>NZ_CP132941.1:0-4800000 GCF_051013365.1 Tunturiibacter psychrotolerans
GCGTAAGATATGCATTCCGTGAGGGAATGATGGGAATCCAGATTTCGATTTGACCTGAACTAGCTTCGCATCCCTCTGCACATAGATCCACCGGGCAGCTTAACCAGGCGACAGTCGAAAAGCTGACAATCTGCCCCTCCCTGTATGACCTAAATCCCCTGCAATCAGGCCGTTCAGAAGAAATAGTAAAGTGCGAAGCTAGCAGAGCCTTGGATACTGAAGTCAATTTTGCGAACGCGATGGGAGGAAGTTTGTCGATCGCTCCCACATTGCTGAAAATCGGGACTCAAACAGTTTTGCCAGTCTCGGATCTGATTCATAGTGCACATCCGTCGATGACGTAGCTTTTGAAGTGCATTAGGTCTTGCGAGGATTTGACTCTAACTTCAACGCCACCGGCAATTAGAATCTCCGTCGTCGAAGATCCGCGTTGTCTTTCCTGCTCATACTCTCTCCAGTCACGATAGACTCGCACCCGCACACCATGTCGTGAGAGCCGAACCAATTCTTCAGCCAACGGACGGTCCGTGAAACTATACATCGCGATATCGACCGAGGCCGTCGCTGAATTGAGGGTGTCCATTTCGCTTCTTTCCAGGTTAGACTCTGGTGAATAAAGCGCGACGGCTTGGATTTTGTCCCCACACCTAAGCGGGCCGTCTTGTCCTTTGGCCGCCAGGCGTGTAACGACCGGGAAAAAGACTATCAAAGCGGTTGCCCGCGTAATGATACGGAAAGAGAACATGCTTGTGAGTCTACTAGTAGGGCCCTTTCGCGGAGATCAATTCGTTCGAGTCATTCTTTGCCAAGTTCAATTCGGGAAGCTCCACCAACTTCTGGTTTTCGTCTCCTCGGACGAAGCCACAAGCGACAAGATCGAGTACGAAGCACGACGCCAGCCGTGTATGAACCCGGAACGCTCGGACCGCAGAAATTGATTATGCAGATTTTAGGGACCCCGATCAAGGGTCGACTTAATGTCGCACCCTCTTCGTCGGAGAACCAGATAATTTCTCTCTCGTTTCATCACACAGATACGTTGACAGCAGAGCCAGATGCCTGACCAGTATTCAGAAGAAAGCTGCTCAAATCCTGCAGGGCACTACTGGTGTCTCCAGAGTTGAGAGCGGTACCCAATTGCTGAAGCAACTTCGATAGCGGATTGGAGGATTGAGAGCCTGAGGCACTCTCCGTTGAAGAATTTGAGGGCTGCGACGATGCCGAAAATGTGTCGGCCTTGAGATCAGCCTCCACTTTGGTCAGTGCGGCTTTGGCAGCGTTCACATCGCCCGAGCCCAAGGATTTGAGCAGCGTTGCCAGATCGTTTGCGAACGGATCGGTTGATTAGCCGCCACTCGAGCTGGGGTCCGATGCCGCAGCGCTACCTTGAGGTGATGAAGCCAGGACAGTGGAGTTGGCCGCATTGGCTGTCACGCTGTTATTGATCTGGGCAAGTTCGTTGAAGAGTGAATTCTGAGCGACGTTAAGCGCGGGCAACGCAGACAAACTCATGATGTCCGTTCGGGGTTGGGTCTGCGGACCGTCCGCAGAGGCTCTCCCGTGTATGTCGGCAACCGAAGACAGAAGTTCAGCGAAAATTGAACCGTCTGAGATCACTTCCGAAAATGGTCTTGAGACCATATGTTCTCTCGGTCACTTCCTACAAGCCGAGTTTCTATGAGCAGGTCACTGGTGTCAAGGTTCGTTCTTTGCTCTTTCCTTCATAGGTCTTTTGCTTTTGTTATTGTTCTTGGTTTCGTTGCTCTCCACCGTGTTTCTATTCGCACTCTGGATGAGCTGTCTTGATGCAAGCTCGGTGCAGGTTGGGGTTCGAGAGGAGAGTCGATGCTGCCATTTATCGGTCGGCCTCGAAGGCCGAAGTCGGCTCGCAGTCATCGGAACACGGTGTCGTCGCAACGGGTAAACATGTTGATCTCTCAGGCTGCTTGTTCGTAGAACGGCATGTACGGCTCTTGGGTGCTCCAGAGGTGATGAAGCAACACGGCCAACTTGCGCGACGGCAACGATGGCCTTGCTCTTGGCCTGCTTGCCACCTCGAGCAGCTAAGTGCAGACCCCACTGTCGAAGCGCAGAATCTCGTCCGTGCGGTCGGAGGATGTGGTTGGAGCACTCGATCAGCAGACTTCGGAGGTATGCGTTACAGGCATGGGTGATGCCAAGTTGAGGATCATGGTCTCCGGACTGACTTCGACGAGGTCGTAGGCCAAGATAGCAACCGACATCGCGACTTCGCCCAAACCGTTCCTTGCTGCCGAGCGTCAGCACGAAGGTCAGGGCGGTGAGGTGGCCGACGCCGTGAACCTTCAGCAGAGCTTGCGTCTCCGGATACTCGGTCTGGCCGAGTTGCTGGATCTGCCGATCGTACTGCTTGATCTTCAGCGTCATGTCCGCGATCTGCTGGAGCACCGGGCCGAGCGCCTGTGCCAGTCCAGGCGGCATAACGGCGAGGCTGCGCTGAGCAAAGCAGGTTGTGGCGGAGGCCGGCATACGATAGCCGCAGGACTTCGTCAGACCACGAACGGCGTTCACCGCAGCGTACGCAGTCGCACCAGCAGAGCTCGCGCACGAACCAGAGTGAGAGCCTCTTGCTGCTGGACGGTGCGGTGGGCGATAGGCCGGAGGATGTTCGGATCAAGCCGAGCATAACGCGCCAGCTTCTCAGCATCGACCTGATCGCTCTTCCGGTCGCTGTGCGAGATCGCCCGCAACTCGCGGACGTTCGCCACGATGACTTCGTGTCCTAGTTCCTGCAGCTGTGCGCTGATCCAGATCGAGTGTGTCCCAGCCTCCATCGCGACCCGCGCTGGAGCCACGTCGGTGAACCACTTCTCGATCGCCTTCGGAGTGGTCCTGAAGCGGCCACGGTCGACCACTCCTCCGTCCTGGTTGAGGGTGCAGTAATGGCTCCAGACATCGCCAAGATCAATGCCGATCGTCATCTCAACCTTGGCTTGCCTGCGTGGAACTTCAGCGATGAGGTGCTGCCCTGGCTTCTTCATGGGAATAGTCTCTCTCCGTTTCGAAAGACCTGCTCATCCCATTTATCGGGGACCGATCATGTGCGCGGCAATCGACGCGGCAACGTTGCAGAGTTCTATTTGGTCTAGTGCGTCCCAATATAAGTGGCAGCTAAGACCGCGAGGATAATAGAAAGCGACGAGGAGACAAGCTCCTCGCCCGTCGCATATGGATAGTCTTTCCCAGCTGTGACGTATTTGTTTCTACCGTCTCTACTCCAAAGGCGGTAATGCGCTGCCATGGTGAACGGATGGAAGGCAATCAGTACATAACCGGCTCCCAGGACCACTCGCGAGAGCCAGAAATATGAGTCTGTCGCGATCGGCACCACAATCAGACAAATGACTGTCGCCAGCAGGCTCATGATATTGAGCACGTCCGGTATTGGTATCCAAGTCGCCCTCCCGCTGTCGCCGAGGTTGATCTCTCGATTCACCCGCCATCCGAATGCGGCAAACTGTAGCGCGATCAGCGGTGGAGCAAGTCTGTAGAGAGTGTCTGGGGTCATAGCGGCGCCTGCATTTGTCATAAAAAGTGAGAACCTCAACAAAAGATTAGAGAAGCCGTCCACATCGCGTCTTCATCGTCGACGCGTTAGACGAGGCTCTCGGCATAACGAAAATGGCGGCCTGGCTCGGCCGTCGTGACAGCACTCAAGACTGCCGCCGCGATTGCGGGCGCGGGATTGACGTGAAACTTCTTTGGGAGAATCGGGGCAAGGACGCTCATCAATCGCAGTGCAGCGCCTTCACTGAACCGCGGTTCGTCCCGCTCTCCGCCGATGAGGCTCGGTCGAACGATGGTGAGTGATCTGAATCCCACGAGCTCGATGTCTCGCTCTATCTCGCCTTTGATTCTTGGATAGAACACCGCAGAGCCGACAGAGGCAACGCTCGCCGACACGAGGACAAAAGTCTCCACTTCATATTCATGTGCAGATCGCGCGAATGCCAAGGGCAGCACATAGTCTACTTCGCGAAATGCCTCTTTGGAACCAGCCTTTCCGATCGTCGTTCCCAGCGCGCAGACGACGCCGTCAACTCCCTGGGTTACGCCAAGCAGTGACCCCAGGCGATCGGAGACAGGATTGATGAGTTTTGGATGCGGCGCCAATTGTTGGCGCGTGGGCGCGACTACGCCTGTGATGGCAGAATGCGCAAGAGCTTGCGCCAATACATTCTTCCCCACTAGACCCGTGGCACCTAATAACAGTATCTTCATCGTCGAACTTTCTTTCTATTTCACCATTGCTTTTACCAGCAACCGTCGCCATGCAGCATCCGGAAGGAATCGATTCATCCAGAAAAATGGCCCGGGCTTGGCGAGATAACGTAGCCGATTGTTCGAATCATTCGCAGCACGGTAAATAACCTTCGCCACTTCTTCTGGCTTGGCCCCTGCGGAATTTCCTTTTGCGAATACAGCCAGGAATTTATTCATGCTTGCCCGGTACGGGTCACTCACGGCTATCTGCTTGCTGCCCTTGCCGAATTCGGTAGCGATGCTGCCGGGTTCGACCATCTTGACGCGGATACGGAACGGATCCAACTCGTAGCGCATCGATTCGCTAAGACCTTCCACTGCGAACTTTGTCGCGACGTACGTCGAGGCATACGGAAGGGCAAAACGGCCCACAATCGAAGAGACATTGATGATCAGGCCTTCACCCGCTTGACGCATGGCTGGAAGAATTTGTTGCGTAACGCCAATCAAGCCGAATAGATTGGTCGCGAATTGCTGCTGGATTTGCTGATCTGCCAGCGCTTCGATCGGCCCGAACAAGCCGTAGCCTGCGTTGTTGAGCAGCACATCGATCTTCTGGTAACGGGTCATCGTGTCGGCTATCGCTTGTGCAATCGAATCTGCATCCGTCACATCCAGCGCGAAGAGACTGATCCGCGGATGTTGAAGCACGGGATCGGCCTTGCTCGGGTCGCGCATGGTCGCCGCCACATTCCAGCCTCTTTGGGCGAAGTAAAGCGCGGTTGCCCGTCCAATACCGCTGGACGTACCCGTGATCAAAATTGTCTTTGCCATAAAACTCCTCGCGTTGGTTGCTTGATTCGTACATGAATTCGCAGCGCGGGCACCCGGCTATCGTATTCTATGTAGTATAGACATACCGTATGGTATTTCGGTTGCAAATAGTTTTCGTGCGTTATTCTGAAATCGTGCCTAAAGCGATCAAGCAGAGATTGACCCGCCAGGAGAGCCGGCTCGAAACCAGAACAAAGCTTCTGGATTCAGCAGCACAACTGTTTGCAAGAGGCGGTTATGAGGGCGCATCCGTCGATTTGATCGCGGAGAGCGCAGGCTACTCCAAGGGAGCGTTCTACTCCAATTTTGAGAGCAAGGAAGCTATCTTCCTGGAGCTTCTCGACACCCATAAGCGGCGCGAGATTGATACGTTGGCGCAGCTTCTTGCGCAGGACGTCCCTACGTCCGAACTTGTCTCACTGATCCGCAACTCTGAAAGTAGTCGTGTCTCTGATTTTGACTTCGGTTTACTTTCAGCTGAGTTTCAGTTGCAAGCCTGCCGAGATAAAACGTTCGCGAAGACTTATGCCAAGCTGCACCGCACTCATGTGGACACCATGGCTGGATTGATTGCCAAGCTGTTCGCTAAGCTTGATCGGAATCCTCCATCCGAGCCAGAGGATCTTGCCGACATCATTATGGCCTTGACCACGGGTCTCTCTTTACAAAGAACGAGTGTGCAAGGACCTCTGCGCAATGGGTTCCTTACTGCGGCGATTCTTTTGGTTCTTGGCCTCGAACCTATCGAAGGCGATAAGTAACGAGAAACGCGCATATCGGACGCGTCGGATCGGTCAATTGATCTCATCATCGTTTACTCTGACCGTTCGGCAAAGGCCGAGTACATTGTTCCACCGAACCGCGATTGCCGCGTTGCCAGTTTCTCTACACGCGTCACGCCTGTCTCGCCGAAGGGTTCGAAGAGCCTCTCGAAGCTGACAGGATATGGAACCCAAGGGCTCGGCCTGGATCGCTCGTATTCCACAATCAGGAAACGATCCGTGATCGATAGGAGCCTTGTCAGGAACAGGTGTTGGTTCTGAATGAAGTGAAGGGAGTTCGCCAATAAAATCCCGCTCACGGAGGGAAGGCGGAGGCTAGAGCTCCGAAGATCTCCCAACACTTTACGAATAGCGACTCCGCGATACTGATCCGGAATTGCTTTGAGCGCCTCCTGGTCAAGATCGACTGCATGGATTGTGCTGCCGGAAGCTAACGACTTGCGCTAGCGCGATTGTGAACGTTCCGCTGCCACAACCGAGATCGCACCAAGACTGGGGTCGCGTCCATTCAATCATCGGAGTCCGGATGAGGGCTGTTGCCTCGCTGATCTTCACTCTTTGAACTTTACTGTTAGCTGACGAAGCCGACATTGGTACTAGCCCCGGTCTCCGGTGAGTGCATTGGCGATTTTGCCCTCGTCGAGAAGCGGAGGGTGGGCTGAAGACCGCCTCCGAAGGGGAAAGGGCGTAAATTGTGTGCTGAGCTGTCGGTTTCAGGAGAGCTTTCTGGCAAAGCGTCGCGCGCAAAATGTGGATTGTAGTAACGAGGTTAGCGGAAGAGTCGCGAATCATAAGGATGCTTCTCGCCGCGAGCGATGACAACTTGTTTTGCCTGAGCGTGGCGGGGATTGAGGACCCAGTTCCAAGTCTCTGGCGTAATTGCGGAAGGAACTTTCAGTAAAGCGGTTTCACCCCGTGCCAGCCAATCATCGCCTATCCTGCGAGTCTCGGTTTCATTGCTTCTCCAACCGGGCGACAGCGATGATGGATCAACCGATTCGGACGCGATGCCATCGTCCGCTTCTACTTTCAACAGTTGATAGGTGTCAGGACGATCTTCTTCATCCGCCTCAAGATGGACGAAAACTTCGAGCAGCGCCGACGATGGATTTTCCGCCAGGTAGACAACCGGCCGCCCTGCGGTGTGCCATCGCGCTGAGGCTTCCATCGCGCCGATCCCCAACAGGTCGGCATAGTTGCTGATTCTCCACAGAACCATCAGGCAAACATGCCTTCATCCACCTGGATCAGCATCTGTTCAACCAGCCGTGCCCCCGCTTCGGTCTGGAGCATCTTCATAGGAGTTTCGCCCTCAAACCGTTTCTTCGGCTTTCGCATCCATGCGAGCGCCTTATCCCGGTTGGCGAAAACTCGTTCGGCAAGCGCAAGTACCCTAGCCGCTCGTAGTGCCTTGTCCGATTCATCGGCGGAGAGCATCTCATCCTGCCCTTTATTGAGGCGTTCTTTACGATGACGGAAAGTGCGAAGAGGAATCACAATATAGTGAAACTCATCCTTTGTGAGGCCATGAGAGAGCAAGACCGCCTGGGTATTCAGGGGCAATCCTCTACGAACGATTTGAGCAAGATCGAAGTCACTCTTGGGCTCTGCACCGAGCCACTCTGCGATCACCGCCACCTGAACAGCCATAAAAGATCTCCTATGCCATTATGCCACAAACTAGTCGGCAAAACGGCAATATCATTCCAACGATCCAATCGTCCCATGATGGCCGCGAGAACCACTGCGACGTAGAGTGGTGGATCCTTCTAGATACCTGAACAGTGATTGAGGATTTCGATGCAGCGTTCGCGACTCTGTTCAGCATCCACACCACTAAACAGAGGAATTCGTCGCACCTAAAATGGAACCGTTACTTTCAGATTTGATGCCCTCTCAGAGACGCTCGTTATGCAGTTCATGATGATAAGCGTTCGAGAAGGGAAGATGCGGTAGCTGTGAGCCCAATGATGCTGGTCATTCAGTATCATCAGGGATAATCGATCGGAAACTCAGCCCTGAATTGAGACAAATTTGAACAGTAAGAAGTCGTCGCTTGAAGCCGCTTCGGATCAAGCGCAATCACGCCGGAATCGCGGAAAGACAGTCCGTCAAAGTCTCGTCGAAGCAAGTAAGGCTCAAGACGAAGCGCTTCTTGCCCGCGAGCTTCGCACCTCACAGACTCAACAGGAAGTTGCGGTGCTTGTCGTGGTCGAGTTCACCGGAGAACTCCGCAAGCGCAAGCAGCTTACCGCAGCCGCCCGACTAGCCCGCTCCGCAGCCGCCGTTGTCGTCGGAGAAGAAAATCTCCCGAACTATACGGCCTCGACCCTAAACTTCGATGCCAACCGTGCAGAGTTTGAAGAACTCGCGCGATCCGCCGGTGCGACCATCGCCGCGATCCTAGTCCAGAGGCGTCAAAAACCCGATCCATCCAGCCTCGTCGGCCGGGGCAAGCTCGATGAAATTGTTAGCGCTGTGGCAAGCACCAATGCGTCACTTGTCCTCTTCGATCACGATCTCACCCCCTCACAGCTCCGCAATATCGAGGCCCGGCTTCCCTGCCATGTCATCGACCGTTCGCAGCTCATACTGGATATCTTCGCCCGCCATGCCAAAACCAGTGAAGGCCAGCTCCAGGTAGAACTCGCACAGCTTGAGTACCAGCTACCTCGTCTTACCGGCCGCGGTCGGGCTATGTCGCAACTTGGTGGCGGTATCGGAACCCGCGGCCCAGGTGAAACCCAGCTTGAAACCGATCGCCGCAAAATCAACCTGCGCCTCGACCACATCAAGACCCAGCTCGACGCCGTCCGCCGCATCCGCCATCAGCAACGGCAACGACGTGAGGCCGTCCCCGTGCCTGTGGTCGCCCTCGTGGGCTACACCAACGCCGGCAAGAGTACTCTCTTCAATGCGCTTACCGAGGCCGGCGTACTCGAGTCGGCCCGAATGTTCGCCACCCTCGATCCTAAACTCCGTCAGCTGCGACTCCCTTCCCGCCGCAAGATCCTTCTCTCCGATACGGTTGGATTCATCCGCAACCTTCCCCATGCACTCGTTACGAGCTTTCGTGCCACGCTTGAGGAAGTCGAGAGGGCTGAGGTTCTTCTCCACGTCCAGGACGCCGCCAGCCCCATCCGGGAAGAGCAGAAAGCTCAGGTTGAAAGAGTCCTGAACGAGCTAGCCGTTTCAACTAAGCCGGTCGTCCACGTTTTAAATAAGGCAGATCTCGTCCCGGCCCAGGAACTCGTCCACCTCTCGAACGATCCCGAGGCGATTCTTGTCTCCTCGCTTCTGCACACTGGCCTTGAACAACTCCTGAATGCCATCGATGCCGCGCTTGTGGTCGACGCGCTCGTCGAGACCAGCTTTCGGCTCCCGCAATCTGAAGGCACTATCCTTGCCTCGCTCGAAGCCGGAGCGATCATCGATGAGAAGCGTTTCGAAGGAAACCTCGTCTTTCTCCGAGCTCGCGGGCCAGCATCCCTACTTGACCGGTACCGTCGTTTCCACATGAAACCTCCTCTTTCTAACGGGAGGGTATCGTGAACGCAGGCGGCGATGGGTGTCGTCTACTCAATGGCGGTCGGGGAGTAGGACCACATCCCAAAAAGAGTTTGCCGCAGCTACTAAGATCATGAGTCATGGCCAATTGAAGCGCCCAATGATCCGGACTTTATGAGGCAGAGCTATTTTGTAAGTGCGGCGTGCTTTCCTTTCCACTTCGAAGGCGAATCAGGCAAATACTTTTCCTCGTCGCCAAGAGATTAAGACTCAATCACTTCCCTTCCCAGTGTATGACCTACCTACGTCCCCCTCAGACATGCCAACTCCCCGTTGGCGTCGCGCTAATCTTCGTCATTCCCGTTTGGAATAGCAATGCTCCAAAAGCTGATTGTACTTACTCTCTTCTCGCCCATAGCGTGACACCAGAACTTGAGAGTGTTCGCGATTTGAGGCACGCATGCTTCCCTGCATTTATTTCCACCAATTGGTCGAGATCCGGTTTATGTCTTCAGTTGCGCGCCATCGCCATATGGAAAGCGATCTATGAATCCACCCGTCCCGCGGAGCCACACGCTCTCTGCGGTTGAACGGGAGGCCCTGGTGACAATTCGAGTTCTGCGCGACGCAGCGCATCGCCCTCAAAACAGCTCCGCGAGCCTCGAATTGACTGTGGTGATTCACAATTTGATTGTCACGTATCACGGACATGTTGAACTTCGCCTTCACGTCCTGGCTCGAGAACTAGGTACCACGATGCGGGTGATTGAAAGAAAGTTCGAAGCGAGATATGGCATGACCATGCACGAGTTACTCGACACGCTCTCGTACTATGACAATTCTGAGCCGCATTGGGATGAAAAGACCTATTTCTCAATCACTGAAATGCATCGGGGTAAGACGGGGACGCACATCGACAGTTCGGCTTTCCGATGGACATTTGAACTCCCCGACGCAACCGAGAGTACCGACTGCTTTCCGGGGGTTCACGCGCGGTGTATTGGAGAAGGAAGAGCTACTGGAAAAGCAGATCGGACCAGTCGGTCACCAACTGACTCTTCTGGTCATGCAGCTTAGACAGTTCCAACTGTTTCGCTTCCAGCTGATGCTGCAACTCAGCCGTTCTTGAAAGCTGATCCTCAGTCGTCTTACCGGAAGGAGACGCCTTGTTAGCGGATGGACCATCGGCTTGCGCAAGGTTAATTGCTACCGGCGATGTGGAAACAGAGGAGGCCGCGGTATGGGATTGACGAACACCGATCCGATATCCGACGTACGCCGACGCTATGAGGAAAAGCGCTGCAATAGGATGGATCCAGTGCGAAGATCCCTTTCGAACGGGTGATGCCGGTGCCACGCCTATGTCCGTTGTGATGTTCTCTCGATCGAGCGCGGTCATCAGCGATGCCTCGGCTTTATCGATTGACCAATTTGCCGATAGAAAACCTTCGTCGTCTTCGCCTATCAGGTCTGATGCCAACGCTGGGATAGCGGACACGAGGACGTGCTCATACTCTGCTTTGAGCTTCGTACAGCTGGCGCAATGAGACAGATGCTCCTTGAGTTGCTTCCACTCGTCCTCACTCAGAATTCCTGAAGTCGAGAGGGCGCACAACTCGATGAAGTATTCATGGGAGTGATTCACCGGCGCTGCCTCTGCTTCTTGGTTGCAACCATTTTCCACGATTCTGCTCACTTTGACCGCAATTTTCTCGCGAAAGCCGGCATCCGCAGCTTTTCAAGCCCGCGGTAGTAGTGGTGCCGAACCTTCCCCATGGACTGCTCAAGACGCTCTGCAACTTCTTCCAGAGTAAATCCCTCGAAAAAATGCAATTGGATCGTCGCCAGATGATCGGGCGACAGCAACTCCCGGATCCGTTCACCATCACGGACGCGCATAGCCGCTATTTGATTCGCTGCCAGATCGTCTCGCGCATGGATCTAAGCCAGGTCCGGGCGATCTGCGAAGCAGCGATGCGGGAGTATGGGATGCCAGCGCGAATCAGAACAGACAACGGCGCACCGTTTGCGGGCACCGGGCTCTTGGGGCTGTCGAGGCTCTCGCTCGGATGGATGAAGCTCGGGATCGTGCACGAGCGCATTCAAGCGGGTCGGCCGCAACAAAACGGCCGCCACGAGCGGATGCATCGCACTTTGGAGGAGGACACGACCAAACCACCTGCGGCATCCCTTCGAACACAGCAGAGCCGCTTTGATAACTTCCGCTACGTATTCAACAACGAGCGCCCGCATGAGGGGCTAAACAACCAAGTTCCCGCAAGTCTTTACATCCCCAGCGCGATACGACTGCCGCGCAAGTTGCTGGAGTTCACGTACCCGAAGGGGCTCCAGTTTCGACGAGTCAACAATAGCGGGGACTTTAGCTGGCACAAGAACAGAATCTTCATCAGCGAAGTATTCCGCTTCGAAGAGTTGGGAGTCGAGTTGATCACACCGGGGCTTTATAGAGTCTTCTTTCGAAATATGGAGATACGAGAACATAATTCCGAAGAGCTTCGTTTCAGAGCTGCGCGTAGAGTAGTCTGAGCCTGCCAATGAGTGCATTGGGCTGTTGTCACCAAATGAGGCCCAACTTCCGGTTAATCCGTGACTCGGAAACAATCGGCTAGTTGCTGCGCAACCTTCGGATCTTTAACTCCGCCACCGAGTCCTTCGCGAATCGACGCCGTTGGCGGCAGGCTCGCCTTCCGGCGGTGGTGTTCGTCCAAGATTGCGGGAGTCAGAACGACATTGAACCGACGAGATTTTGTAAGTTTAGTTGGAGCAGGAGCGGCGACGGCAGCGCTCTACGCAGAACCTGTGATAGCAGCGGTGCCCGGGGCCAAGATCAAGGCAATTGCATTCGATGGGTTGGCAGTTTTCGATGTGCGGCCTGTCGCGGCGCTGGCCGAGCGAGTCTTTCCTGGACGCGGGGAAGAGATGAGTGCCCTATGGCGAACGCGGCAATTTGAGTACACATGGCTGCGGACCGTGGGGCGGCAATATGTTGACTTCTGCGAGGTGACAGTGGAGGCGCTAGTCTTTTCCTGCAGGTCTTTGAAGCTGGAGCTGACGAAGCCAGACAGCGACCGGCTGATGCAAAGTTACCTTGAGCTGAAGGCGTGGCCGGATGCACTGGTGGCGCTGAAGGGTTTGAAGGCCAGCGGAATGCGGATGGCCTTCCTCTCGAACTTTACTGCAGCGATGCTGGATCAGGCTGTGAAGAACTCCGGCCTTGAGGGGATTTTTGAAGATCACTTGAGTACTGATCGGGTGAGAGTGTTCAAGCCTGATCCTCGGGCCTACGGAATGGCGATGGGCGCCTTTGCGTTGAGGAAAGAAGAGATCGCTTTTGCTGCGTTTGGGGGCTGGGATGCGGTGGGCGCAAAGTGGTTCGGCTATCCTACCTTCTGGGTGAATCGCGCACATGTTGCGGCAGAAGAGCTCGGGGCGGTTCCGGATGGAGCGGGTAAGGACTTGAATGATCTGGCAACATTTGTGCAGGCCAGGCATTAGGTGCAGTTGGACCACCGGACTGATTTCGCCTCAGACCACGCAGTTCCAGTACCGCAGAGAGGATAATTGGGTTTCATCCTGGATCGTCGGCGATCCGGAAGTTACCGGCCATTTTCTCGATTGATGCAAAATCACCGAGGCGCGTTTCCAGGGTTGAAGGTGCCGACTCTGTGGAAACGCGCTTTGGCCTGTTGGCACCAGTTGACTGGCAGCCAATTCGCGGACAATAACCAAGCTTGTCGGGTCTGATCGCTGGTCAGATCATCCACTTTGGGGGGCGCCTCAAGCACCAATTTGAAGTTCAAGCGGCAATATTCTTCGTGCCCTGACAGGCGCGCCAGTCGCTAATGGTCCTTATTCGTAGCGCAGCGCGATCATGGGATCTACTTTCATTGCCTTTCTGGCGGGAATATAGCAGGCCAGTAGAGCGACGGCCAGCAGAAGGAGCGACACCGAGCTAATCGTCGTTAGATCTGTCGGCTGGACCCCATACAGGAAGCGCGTCATCAGCTGAGTAGTCGTCAACGCAGCAATCAGTCCAATCGCGATTCCTGCGCCGGCAAGGCGGCAACCCTGTCCGAGCATCATGACAAGGATCTGATGCCGTCGAGCCCCCAACGCAATGCGAATACCGATCTCCGGTGTGCGCTGCATCACCGAGTGAGACACGACACCATACATGCCAATCGCAGACAGGATGAGCGCCAGCACGCCGAAGGCGCTCAGGAGAAGCGTTGCGAAACGGTCGGCACTGAGCGACGTATCTACCAGCGTGGTGAGCGTCGCGAAGTTTGCAAGAGGCAAATCCGGATCAACGGAATGGACCGCCTCCCGTATATTGCCGGCTATGGAGTCTGGATCGACCTTCGTGTGAACTGCATATTGCAAGGTCGGCATCGAAGGCCATGTCCTGATCTCGTTCTGGGTATAGGGCACAAACATAGCTGGGGCCGGCACTTCGCGCACGGACACTTGCTTGATGTCCGCGACCACGCCGACGATCGTCCGTACCGGATACCTGGTCGACCCAACCCCCACCTGTTTGCCGATAGGATCTTCTCCAGGCCAGTATTTCTTTGCCATGGCACTGTTGATGATGGTCACCGGTGCAGAGGTGAGGTTGTCTGCATCGCTGATGTCGCGCCCGCGCTGTAACGGCGCACCGATGGAATGGAAGTAGCCAGGTGAAACGAATAAGTAATTTGCTACGGGATTCTGCGCAGGATCCGTGCTTGGGTGCTCCGGGATGCGGATTTCCGTGGAATCCGATGGGCCCGCCATGGGAACAACCGAAGCGAAGCCGACAGACTGTACCCCTGGGGTCGCTTGGAGCCGCTGCTGCACTTGTTGATATAGCTGCGCCATCCGATCCGTGTCGCTATATTTCGTGGCCGGCAGCGGTATTTCGAAGGTGACAACGTGCGTAGCATCGAAGCCGCTATTCGCGTTGATCATGTGATAGAAGGTACGAGCCAGCAAACCGGCTGCAACCACCAGCACCAGCGCTAGGGCGACCTGTGAGATGAGCAACGCATTGCGAATCTTTGGCGCCGATACGCTTCCCCCTGATCGTTGGCCTCCTTCTTTCAACGCCTCAACCAGATTGATTCGCGTAGCTCCAAAGGCTGGCGCTAAACCAAAGAGAACCCCTGTAAGGAGCGTGATGCCGAGCGCAAACGCGAAGACACTCAGGTCAAGACCTATCTCGTGAAGATGGGGAATGCTCTCTGGTCCCAGGTGCCTCACCAGAGACAGGCTGCCTTCGGCGAGCAAAATTCCCAATATGCCTCCGGTCAGCGCCACCAGCAGACTCTCCGTCATCAGTTGGCTGACGAGCCGGCTACGCCGCGCACCCAGGGCTCCGCGCAGGGTAAATTCTTTTTGCCGCCCGAGGGAACGGTTGAGTGTCAGTCCAGCAACGTTTGCACAAGCAATCAACAACACCACACACACCGCACCGAACAACAGCAACAGGGGCCGCCGGGTGTCTGTGACGGCTTGTTTCGCCAAAGGAACGGCGTCCGAGGACCAGCCTTTCAGTGTGGGATTTAATTCTAACCAGCGGCGATCGTAGGCATGCAAATCCTGCTGCGCCTGTGCCAGGCTCACGTTTTGCTTTAGCTCTCCAATAATGCTGAGATCGCTCGGTCCCCTGGGGGGTACTGCGGGAAGTGCCAGCGGCACCCAAAGCTGAGTCTCCCTGGGCAGATCGATGCTTGCCGGCATCCCTGCCATGTTGGGGAAGGTGAAGTCGGCAGGCATGACTCCGATCACCGTGTATGGAAGGCCACTGAGGTGGATCGTGCTGCCGACAACGCTGGGGTCGCCACCAAAGCGAGACTTCCACAGACGATGGCTGAGGACGACGACCAGCGCCTGGCCGGGCCGGTCTTCCTCCGCGGTGAAGGTGCGTCCCAGGATCGGGGCCGTACCCAGCGTGGCAAAAAGTCCGGAAGAGGCACGAACGCCTTCCAGATACTCGGGGTTGGCCGATCCGGTTAAATTGAAGTTATCTTTTCTGAACGTACCCAGGTTTTGAAATGCAGTGCCGGTCTTGCTCAGCTGTACAAACTCCCTGTCTCCCCAAGGAAAGTTGCCGGTATTCCAAGCTGACCCGATCGGTGCCACGCGCCATGGCACCACAACCCGCTTGGCATTGGGGTAGGGCGACGATCTCAAGAGGATTGTGTTCACTACACTAAAGACGGCGGTACTAGCTCCAATGCCAAGAGCCAACGTCAATGCCGCAATGATAAAAAAGCCAGGACTTTTGCGGTGAACGCGAAATCCGTACTGGATATCTTGCCAGAAGCTTTCGAGAGCACCTGTCCCGCGCGCTTGTCGACAGTCTTCTTTCACCTGCTCGTGGCCGCCAAACGTCAGCCGTGCGCGGCGCATCGCTTCCTCACGGCTCATCCCGGCACGGAGATTTTTCTCCACCGCTTGTTCGAAGTGGAAGCGGACTTCCTGCTCCAACTCCGCTTCCATTACATTGCGGCGGAACAGGGCACGAAGGCTAAAACATAGATCATTCAGCATAGCGCTACCTCATGCACTCTCTAAAATCTGGGTGACTGCGACGGTCAGCTTCCGCCAGCTCTCTGTTTCAACAGCCAGTTGTTTCTTGCCAGCAGGGGTAAGTCCGTAGAACTTAGCCTTGCGGTTGTTGTCGGAGGTGCCCCAGTGGGACTTGATCCAGCCGCGTCGCTCCAGGCGGTGCAGCGCCGGATACAACGATCCCTGCTGGATCTGCAGCACATCACTCGACACCTGTTGTACCCGCTCCGAGATCGCCCATCCATGCTGCGGTCCCAGCGCCAAGGTCCTCAAAATGAGCAGGTCCAATGTGCCCTGCGGAAGATCGATGCGTTCGTTCATCATGTTCCACCCTGTTTACTTCTACAGGAATCCTATTTCATCTCTTGTAGAAGCGCAAGGGATCGTAGCGAAGCCATGAACTGCAGAATTGGGTCCACATCTGGCTGGTTCACCCAGCGATGAGCTGGCACGGATAGCCTTCGCCAGGTCGCGCTTCCGTTTGACTGATGCTAAATCGCCAATGCGCTCACCGACGCCAGATTAGTGCCGACAAGTCGACTTAGCGGAAGCAAGCGGCAACAGGTGAGGTTCAGTTCCGGAAAAACGAGGCGGGCTCAACTGGTCGATGCAACACTGGCTTGCAGTTTACTCGCCGGCGTTTGAAAGCCCAAGGTCTCTCGCGGGCGTTGGTTGAGACGCAGCGCGATCTTGTTGAGATGGGCTTGAGTGTGGACGGACAAGTCGGTCTTCTTAGGGAAGTACTGTCTTAGCAGGCCGTTGTATTTTCATTGGTGCCGCGCTGCCATGGACTCTGCGGGTCACAGAAGTAGACCTTTACATTCGTGTCCACCGTGAAGCTCTTGTGTTTGGCCATCTCGTGCCCCCGGTCCCAGGTCAACGAGCGCCGCAGGATCGGCGGGAGTTTAAGCACATGCTTGCTCTGCGCGGCGACGACCGCGGTTATATCTTTACTCGGCACTTTGATGAGCATGACGAAACGCGAATGACGTTCCACCAGGGTGGCGATATGACTGTTCTTGCTGCCTGCGAGCAGATCGCCCTCCCAATGACCGGGAACTGCACGGTCCTCAACCTCCGCAGGTCTTTCGCTAATAGAGATAGCATCGATGATCTGAGTTTCGCACGGCAGGCTCAGACTACTCTCCGCGCAGATCCAAAACGAGGCGCTTGCGCACTGAGTTCTCCGATCGCCATGTTTCGAAAGAATCAATCCACTGAAGTCTAAAGCTTCAGTCCACTGTCAGAACGAGAATGGTTGTGTCGTCGAACTGTTCCACGCCCGCTGACCATTCGGCAAGATACTGGGATAGGTGTGCACAGATCTCTTGTGCCGTCGCTCCCTTCGGCAGGGATCTGCAGCAGTCTCCCAGCCTCTCTTCACCGAATTCCTCCCCATTCGCATTCAGCGCGTCTATCAATCCGTCGCTGTACACAACGATGGTACAACCCTTAGATACCGTGAGTTGAAACTCC
Organism: Tunturiibacter psychrotolerans; assembly: GCF_051013365.1. Lineage (GTDB taxonomy): Bacteria > Acidobacteriota > Terriglobia > Terriglobales > Acidobacteriaceae > Edaphobacter > Edaphobacter psychrotolerans_A. The sequence goes on from NZ_CP132941.1 coordinate 17,415, forward strand.
TGATAGAGCGCGTCCGCGAATAGACCTATTGGCAAATCACCATTCGGGAGCGCCGTGACTTCGCCGGCCTCTGAGAGGAAGATGGGTCGACAATGGCCGGCGTTGACATACCGTAACAGTCCACTGCATGAGTCATATTCTCCGTAAAACATGGTGGCGTATCGGTTGTCGCCAAAACGTCCACAGAGATCGCGATTGAGCAGTGCGGCGAAGGAGGAAGGGGAGGGCCGCGCGGACGGTTGATTTAGCGCAAGCATTCTGCCGTGTGCGACTGCCTGTAGATGCGCCATCATCAATGCAGCCGACATTCCCTTGCCGCTAACGTCAGCGCAGAGCAGGCCAACCGAGCTGCTGCTGCAGGAAAAGAAATCATAAAGGTCACCGCTCACGATACGGGCGGGTGTGGTGCTGCCCCACACCGTCGCGCCTGATACGACGGGCGCAGAGCGGGGATAAAGATATTGCTGTACCTCGTGGGCCAATGACATATCTCGCTCCAGAGCGATACGTTGATTCTCCTGCTCGTACTGAGTGTCAAGATGAGAGGTCATTGCATTGAACGAAGCTACGAGTGACCCCAGTTGGTCGTGTTCGGTAAGCGGAATCCTGATCGAAAAATCACCCATTCCGACGAGATGCGCAGCATGACTCAATGCGTCAATTACAGTGACGATGCGTTTGCTCAGGCGGAGAGAAAACCACAGGCCGCACGTATACGCGAGACCCAGGGCGAAGGCGATGGTGATCAGAGGAGAAACCCAGGATGCCCTACGCAAACCCATACGGCTAAGGTCCTCTATGGTCCGTGCATAGCTGGGCCGAATCTGGCAGATCACCCAGCTTTCTGATGCTCCGGTCTCCCAATTCCGCGCAACAACTACGACAGGAACCGGCCGCGACGAACCAGGCATAAAGTTGGCTTTGATTTCTCCAGCAATTCCCTCATCGCTCCGGTACGGACGCAGCAGCACGGGCTTGCTGTTTACGATCTCTAAACCGGAGGCGTTTGACAATTGCCTTAAGAACGATTCACCGAGAGGAATTCTGACAAGAATCCTTACGAAACAGTCCTTGCGTTTCGCAGTACGCATGAAGCGGATTTCGAGACTGTCCCGATCTTCAACAACACCGGCGAAGGACGGGGCGTCAAACCACACCGGACGAGCGTTGTTGAGGGCATTCGTGGACAGGATGGTAACGATGCTTTGACTCCCCGGCCACGCGGCATTCAACTGTTCGGTGAAGGCTGTAGAGGCGACGGAATCGGAGGCGTACTGGCATCCCTGCATCTTGTCGAGAACCGGATCCACAAGCCCCTTGCGACTTTCGACGATAACCTTAATTCGTTCCTCAATCAGGTACGCGCTCTCTCGTCGTATCAGCACATTCACGACTGCTATAGAAAAGCATGTCACCGTGATTACTGACACCACGCTGGAGAGCGAAAAGAGGATCAGGATTTTCCAACGTAATGTCGTCCAAAAAGTTCCTAGCTTCAAAGAATTTTTACCTGTTTCCATGCGATGCAAGCGACAGTGTTAAACTTTCCGCACGAGGGCTGAGCGGCAGCGATTTTGCCCCCTGCCGCGTCCAGTTTTCTACCTTCTTCGGGTCGCGAACCACACCCAGAATAGCTATACCCTGCGCCGTCAGATAACCCGCAAGACATGCTCCTATGCGGCCAGTCATTCCTGCTTCCTAGTGAGTTGACAGTGACAATGGAGCTGGAAGAACCAGATCCACAACCAACAAACTGTACTGGGATTTCAACTCAGAAGCCACGCTTGTCTGTTCGTGTAGGGTTTTAGAGACTCTCCTGACAATGTGTTATCTCCAGAATCGATACCTCGATGGGCGCGCCAAAAAGAGTAGTGACTAAGGGAAGCATAAAGCTGCCAAAAGCGCGCTGCTTGCCGAAAAGAACTTTAATTGCGGGGAATTGCCACTGTATCGATCCGCTGAAGCGAGCGGAAACGGCCATAGGAGGAACTGCTCCACTTGTGCGCTCCTAAACGCTGCGTTGGCGGAAAATCGCTCCGTCTAATCCAACCACTCCAGCGCCTTGGCCCTAGGAATAGCGGAGGAATCAGACGGTGCACCCGATCCCATTGGTCTGGTTCGCATACTCAACGCCGCTTACTCTGCGCCAGATCTCGTTGTCGGATTTCCTCAAAACTATGCGGCAAATTCGCGACGATACTGACCAGGCGTAAGCCCGCGGCGACTCTTGAAAATCTGGGTGAAGTGAGACTGGTTTGCAAACCCGCACTCGACCGCGACATCGATCAAACTGGAGCGCCTGCCGCGCAGCAGACCTTCCGCCTTCGCCACCCGCAGTTCGAGCAGGTATTGATGCGGAGTCAAACCTGTCGACGCACGGAAGGAGCGCAAGAGATGTGTCGAGCTGTATTTTGCTTCGTGTGCCATGGCCGTCAGCGAGATGTCGCGATGCAGGTTGCTTTCCATCCAATCGTGAAGACGCCTTAGGAGTCGGGGATGAAGCACTCGGGACGCGGGCGACTGCGGGGAGCGTTTTCCGGATGCAAGGGCAAGATAACGGCTGACCAATGCCCGTACGAGGGACTCGGCATACATCTGCCCCGCAGGGCCGCCGGCTTCCATTTCCTCCGATAGCAGGTTGACGATGCTTTCGGCAGCGCGGTCACGAACCACGCATTGGAAGAGCAGTTCTGACGTTTGCCTGTAGCGCTCTTCCATCGCAATGGTCGCGACGACAGCGTCTTCGACCGCGCAGCTGATGAGCTCGGAAGAGGAGCACAGCCGCACTGCCGGAACCGTGCCGGGCGGAACTAGATTAAGCGCGCCTGGCGGTTTGGTAAACCGCAGCATACTGCCGTGGGCGGTTTTGCCTTCAAAGACGGCGGGACGTTTCCCAAGCGCGGAGATAAGATGCCAGCTGCTGACGGTGAGCACCCGTTCTCCCGGCGTCATGAGGTGCTTCTCGATAAAGAAGCCTTCCCACGGCAGCGACTTGCTAGTCCCAAGCATCTGTGCGCCAGGTGGCAGCAGCCCTGCAAGCTGCGAAGTATTCCGCTCTGCCATGTCCATCATGTTTAGATGCGTTCGCATCTTCTTCGACTCAAGGGCGAGATCCTGTGGCGAGATTCTGTAAAGATCGCAGTTTTGCAAAATATTATTCTGTTTTTTTTGGCTACCTTCAAGCAGGGAAGAAACACGATTGCCACCACGAGAACATTCTGAGCTCCCGAGCATTCAGACTTCTAAATTGCTCTGCTCATCATTAGCAGGCACTTAACCAGGAGAGATACTCATGAAGATTGGTTTTATAGCTTATCCCGCCTCAGGGCATCTCTATTCGATGACGGCTCTTGCACGCAAAGTACAATCGCGTGGACACGAAGTGATATGCATCGGTGTTCCGGATACCGAATCTATCGTTCGGGCTGCAGGCTTGACCTTTGTCCCGTATTGCGAGGAAGAATTTCCCATGGGATCGCTGACCCAAGCCTATGCGGCGGTGGCAAAGATGCACGGTATTGAGGTAGTGACCTATACATCCGAGAAGTTATTCGCGCCTTTCACTCGGGCAGCCTTAAAGCATCTTCCACAAACATTGGAAGAAACAGGCGTTGAGGCGCTGGTGATCGATACCATTCACTTTTTCTTTGAATTGGTTCCCATCAATATGGGCATTCCTTACGTCCAGGTCTGCTGTGCTCTACACCTTGACTTATCGGGAACGACGCCGCCATTTATCTTCAACTGGCCACACGAGACCACCTCGGAGGCGTTGACCAGGAACATCGAGGGAGTGCACGAGGCCATACAGACACTGTTGCCGGTACTGGCCGAGGCGACGCACTACGCCGACAGCACCGGTCTCGGAAGCACTTGGCAGGAGCCCGGATCGACTCTGTCCAAGCTGGCTGTCATTACCCAGACTCCAAAGGAATTCGATTTCCCCGGCATTCCGTGGCCTGCCCAATTTCACTATGCTGGTCCGCTTCACGATGGCGAAGGTCGCGAGCCTGTAGCTTTTCCCTGGCAAGAGTTGAATGGCAAGCCACTGATCTACGCCTCATTGGGAACCTTGGTCAACGGCTTGGACCACGCCTACAAGGCAATACTTGAGGCGACGGAAGAACTCCCGGAGGTTCAGCTCGTTCTTTCAGTGGGACATTCCATCAATCCCGATGATCTGCGGCCAATTCCACCGGACGCAATCATCGTTCGCACAGCCCCCCAGCTCCAACTGTTGAAGCGTGCCGCACTTTGCATAACCCATGCAGGACTGAATACGACCCTTGAAGCGTTGGCCCAAGGAGTGCCGATGGTCGCTCTTCCAATCGGTTATGACCAGCCCGGCGTGGCTGCCAGAATCGAATATCACAGAGTAGGGAAATCTCTGGAGGTTGCGGCGCTCACCGGAAAACAGATGCTAAAGGCGATCCGGGAAGTGCTTGGGAATCCGAGTTACCGAGCAAGAGCCCGTTACTTCCAAAAGGTCATAAAACGAACCTGCGGATTGGAAGTTGCCGCTGACCGCATTGAAGAGGCATTCCAAAACGGAACCATCGCCACCAATCGGAGTAAAAAGTTTGACTTTGTTGGATGAGACGCCACCCTAGGCCAAATTCATTGATCAGCTTAGTTAATAATGATGGAGATTAAAGGATGCCCGTAACCCTGGTTCTAGTCCACGCCGCTTGGCACACCGGAGCGGATTTCGAAACGATAGCAAGCATTTTTCGCGAGGCCGGGCATACCGTCTACTGCCCAACGTTGCGAGGAAACCGAAACGAAGACGACAGAAGCAAGATAGGGTTGGAAGATGCCATCTCGTCTGTCGTAGAGTTCATTGAAGAAAATGATCTAACTGACATACGCCTCGTTGGTCATAGTTATGCAGGCATGGTGATATCCGGAGTCGCGGATCGCCTCGAAACACGCCTGCGGCGCATCGTATACCTCAATGCATTTGTCCCGCTTAACGGGGAGAGCCTGACCGATATGTTACCGCCCCACCATGCTGGGGCCTTCGCTGCGATCGCCGCGGCGAACAATGAGGCATTGATGCTTCCATTCGAGATATGGCGAGAGACATTCATCAACGATGCCGATATCGCACTCGCACGCTCTACCTATGAGCGCCTCAATCCGCAACCATACCGAACCATGGCCGACAAAATTTCACTCCAACGCCCCCTCTCAGAGATGTCGATAGGCAGGTCCTACATCAACTGCCAGCAGGACATCTCGTTGCCCCACAGCTATCCATGGCATCCGCGACTGTCTGAGCGTTTAGGTCTATTCAGACTTGTGGAGCTCCCCGGAAGTCACGAGACCATCTTTTCCAATCCAGTTCGGCTCGCTCAAGCCATCTGGGAAGCGGCAAGAGACTAAATTCCCGAGGCTCTCAACACTAGTTGATAATGTCAATTGTTTTAGTTGACACTGACATGTATATTATAAGGAGACAATATGCTCCAATCGCCTAACACCGCCGATCCTTACACAATCGTCGAATCTCAGATCGCAGCCGTTCGCGCCTTCAATCGCTTTTACACCCGCATCATTGGAACGCTCCGCGAGGGACTCCTCAACAGCGAATACTCGCTAAGCGAAGCCCGCGTTCTCTATGAACTCGCCAACAGTCCCGAGAGCACAGCCAGGGAAATCGCTGGGGATCTGGAACTCGATGCTGGGTATCTAAGCCGCATCCTGCGCAAGTTTGAGAGTGGGGGGCTGCTAAGTCGCAAAGCATCCGTTGAAGATGGCCGTCAGTCCATTCTCAAGCTCACAAGACAAGGCAAGGCAGTCTTCTCCGAACTCGACCGGCGATCGAATGACGAAGCCGAACAACTTCTTGGGAGGCTCTCCGCTAAGCAACGTATTGAATTTCTCCACGGTATGCGCTCCATTGAGAATGCATTGCAGGCTAAGCCGTCACGCGCCCCATACATCCTCCGCCAACATCGTCCCGGAGACATGGGCTGGGTGGTGCACCGCCACGGCATCATCTACACCCAGGAGTTGGGATGGACCCCGGACTTTGAGGCAGTAGTGGCACGCATCGTGGCCGACTTCATTGACAACTTCGATCCCAAACGCGAACGCTGCTGGATAGCCGAGCGCGACGGAGAGATCGCAGGCAGCGTCTTCCTGGTACAGCATACTGAAGAAAAGGACACAGCCAAGCTGCGCCTGCTGCTCGTGGAGGCGAGCGCCAGAGGTCTCGGCCTCGGCAAGGCCTTGGTAGACGAGTGCACGTACTTCGCGCGAGCGGCAGGCTATAAGAAAATTACACTTTGGACACATGACGTACTCGCCGCTGCAAGACACATCTATAACCAAGCAGGCTACAAACTCGTCGAGGAGGAACCCCGCCACAGTTTCGGTGTCGACGTCATCAGCGAAACCTGGGATCTAACGCTCTAAAGGAAGAGCGGGGGGGCGCTCTTCGAGCTTGGCATTATCACCTCGATCGGAGCCTGTGCACAGACAGGCTCTGTGACAAAGCCTGTAGTCCAGCCGCGACATCTCGCTTACAACTACTCCGCCATCTAATTGTGGCAGGCAGGTCTCACAATGACGTGGGGGGCATGGCATTCCTATCGAGCATCACCACCTGATCTCAGCCATTCTGTGTCTTCACCGAAGGCAAAAGAGGGACATACTTTTGCAAGTTCTCTAATGAATCGTCATGTGAGGACTGAGCTGTGGCGTGAGCGAAAATGGCGGCAGCAAGTGCCAGACCGTACATGAACTTTTTCATTGGTTAGCTCTCCTGGTTATTAAAGACCGCACTAAGGCACACGCCGGTTATGCGGCTGTTTGGCTTCTTATTGCCCCTGTCTCGAATATCGATCTCTGTTGAGATACTGAAACGCAATCAGAGAAAGTCGTACGCTGGCGACAGTTAGTGTTTTGGTGGATTGGTGGTAGAGAAGCAGTATCGTGAAATTTTCTAGCTGCTGTCGATCTTCTGGAATACGAAGAGTTCCTGGTTCGCCTCCGGGCTGCCGTCCCTTGTGCCGTTGACCTTGGATGTTCCTGTCGAATTGGTACGTACGATCGCCCAGTCAGCGGCTATCTGGAAGACTTCAGCTACATTGAAATTTACCTTGAGCGTGATTGCCTCGAACACTCTGAGATATGCCTTCCGGACTGTATCGGCTCCAACGCTCGATGGGAAATTCTGCGGCATGAACACGCCGTCAGGAGCGTGGAGCTTCATCACCGCATCCATATTGGATTGGTTTAACGCGTCTTGATATTCCCTCAGTACGGCGACGACGGCCAGTTCGTTTGCATTCATGATTTCGGACCTCCGAGAGTGCTACTGCTTCAAAACTGACTCTAGTCTTATCCCGTATGCGCGATAAGGGGGGTAAACTGGGAATCAGATTTCCATAATTGGAACAATGAAGATGGACCTCAATTCACTGATGATTTTCGCAAAGTTCGTCGAGGTGAACAGCTTTTCAGAGGCTGCGCGCCGTCTCAAAATGCCTGTCTCGACCGTCAGTCGCCGCATCGTGGAACTGGAGGATCAGCTAGGTGTGCGCCTACTTGAACGCTCAACACGCAGCCTGCGGCTCACCGATGTTGGTTCCGAAGTTCTGGAGCATGCTCAGCACAGCGCCGAACTCAGCGAAGCCGTCGACGGCATTGTCTCGAACCATCTGTCGAACGTCTCTGGCGTACTCCGGCTCTCCGCGCCACCCAGCATCTCCGACTCGTTGCTTGCGCCACTGGTCGGCGCATTCCAGGCATCCTATCCCAACGTTCGCGTCCAGATCTTCATCACCGAAAGGATCGTCGATCAGATCGCCGAGGGCGTCGACCTGTCGTTCAGGCTAGGAGAACTCGAGGATTCGGCACTCGTCGCCCGCAGGATACTGACCTACCGGCACCAGCTTGTCGCGAGCCCTGCCTACCTGGCGAAGTGCAAGCCTCCCAAATCACCACGTGACCTGCTGGGCGCCACCGTCTGCTCGCGTTCTCGTTTCGGAAGCCGGAGAATACCTGGAAGTTCACTCACGTGAAACATTCGATGGACTCGATAAGGAGATCCGTTCTGTTTTTGCCGATGACGAAAATGATCTTGCCGGACAAGGTGCGTAGCAACTACCAGACGCTCGAAGCTGCTGTGCGTGCGGGTCACTGGCCTACTCTCGCCGAGTCGCGAGGCAAGGTAATTTTTTTGATGGATCAAAAAAATGCCGGCCCCGTCTACACTGCCGGACACCCGCTACTGCAAGGCCGCGTGCTCTTTACGAATTCCGACCCTGGCAAGCCCGACGCAGCTTTTGTAGAACAGAATGAAGGCAGCCCGCAACAGATCGATCAACTCGTGCGCCAAGGTTACATCGTCCGGGCTCGAGCCGACGAGAGCACAATCGCGGCTCGCGCAAACGATACCACTCGTCGAGATGCGCTCTTGCACTCTGGGGCACAGATGATCAGCACAGATTATCCGCTGTCCGAACCTTCGAAGTGGACTGGATACAGCGTTGGTTTCGAAGACGGTTTGCCGGCACGTTGCAACACCATTAATGCGCCGCCGACCTGCAAGAACAGCTTGCTTGAGCCGCACGCGAAGAGTAGCCGGGCCCTCTCACCAGAGAATTACCCGCCTATCTTGCAGTTCTCGGGACCAGATCAGCGTGGTCTTCAAGCTGAAGACCACGGAGCAAACAAGTCGCAGCTGAAGGTTCTTGTGGCCAGCATTGCGCCCCTGTAGGCTATAGCAGCATCAATATTTCCTGTAAGACTCGCCACGCCATAACATCCTGTTGCCGGAGGGCCGCACTTGGCAATACGTCTCAAAGATATTGCACGCGATCTAGGGATCTCGACGGTTACAGTCTCAAAAGTGCTGCGCGGCAATAAAGACATAAGCGCGAAGACACGCGCTCGCGTTCTTAAACGAATGCAGGAGCTCGACTACAAGCCAAATATGCTGGCTCGGGGTTTGGCGAGCGGACGAACCTACACGATGGGCCTCGTGGTTCCCGATCTAGTTCATCCTTTTTTTGCGGAGTTCGCAAAGTCGCTCGCCGGTGTTCTCCGCGCGTCGCATATGGCACTTCTCCTTGCTTCTTCAGAAGAAAATCCGGAGCTTGAGCAGCAGGAAATTCGCACCCTTCTCAGTCGGGGCGTAGATGCACTGCTGATTGCTTCAAGTCAAGCACGTCTCAAGAACTTTTATGAACTTGGGGACGAGAAGACGCCATATCTCCTCGTCGATCGAAATTTCCCTTATCTCTCAGCCCACTTTGTCGGTTCTGATGACTACAAGATCGGTCGCATCGCGACGGAACACCTGATCTCAATCGGCAAGAAACGCATCGCTCACATAGGCGGCCGCGAGATGAGCCCGTCGCTTGAGCGCCTCAGGGGATATCGCGACACTCTTCAAGAGCAGCGGATGGAGTCGCGCGAAGAGCTCATTGTAACCTGCGACCGGTTCGAAGAGTTGGGCGATGAGGCGGGCTATCAGGCCATGCAGGATCTTCTGACGCTGCAGAAACGTCCAGACGCAATCTTCTGCTACAACGACCTCACAGCGATTGGTGCAATGCAAGCCACGCGGGAAGCTGGTTTGAGGGTGCCGGAAGATATTGCATTCGTCGGGTCCGGCAACCTGCGCTACGCCAAATACCTGCGCACACCGCTGACAAGCGTTGACCAACAGCCGGAATTGCTAGGAGTTCAAGCTGGGGAACTCGCACTTGAGTTGACCACGAATCCTGACCTGCCTCCGAAGGCGATTCTGTTGGAACCAAGGTTGATCGTGCGTCATTCCACGGTGGCCAATCAGGCATCCTGATGGTCCTGAGACAGGACGGCTCGGTCTAGGAGAAACCCGTCTGCTTATGTAGGCGATAGCCGCACCCGATCAAGCTCACCAAAAGCAATACCACAAGGACAGCAACCCACTTGAAATTCATCGCAAGCGGCGGCACCGTGGCCTTGGCTCCCAGCCGAATGAATACTCCGACAGCAGCCAGAATGATGGCATAGTCCCACCAACGGCGGCCTTCGGAACGATGGCCAAACTCTTCTCCACTCTGCGCCATCAAAACCTCGTTGTAGTCCAGTCCGTAGCGGTCGCATTCCCGTTCCAGTGCTTCATTTCTGGAAGAGTGCTCCGCATCGGACGCCTTGGCTGTACTGATGAAGACCGCTCCGAGAATCATCACTGCTGAACCTGCGACGACCAACAGTTTGTGTTTGGCATCCGCAGTTGCCAGTTCGTCAAACACCAGCGCTCCCCATGCGAGTCCCCAAAGCTGATTGGTATTAGATAGCGGGATGCCACGGCCGATCCCCAGGTATTTCGCTGCGAATTGTTGAAACATATCACCAATCACCCAGACAAAACCACCCAGGAAGAGCCAGAACAGAAACTGCCCGCCGTGTACCAGTTGAAAGACTGACGAGTGACGGCCGCCGTCCAGCGTCCAGGTGAGGATGAACATGGTCAACAACTCACCCACGGTGAACACCGTCACAAACGAAAGCGGATTCATACCGCTCAAGTAAGCCTTGCGGTAAGGAACATACATCGTTCCCCACATCAGGCTCGCCCCAATTGCGGCCAGCACTCCTCCGAGCGGATTGTGGCCGTTCGGGCTTGTGCTGCCGTGCACTGTGCTGAATCCGAGCATGATTGCCGCTGCGACAATGCAAAGCGACCCGACGACTACCTTTGTGATCGTCTTGCGGTCAGCGCCATCCAGTTCACGAAACAAAACGCGACCCCAAAACAGCCCCACAAGCGCATTCGTATTCCACATAGGAAAGGCGATTGCCAAGCCGACATCACGTATCGCAAAAACTGTCAGTGTATTCGCAACCGCCCATAGTGCTCCCGCCAGAATCGCCCACACCAGCAGATGCTTGCGGCTCATCAGGTCCGCGAAGACGTAGGTTGTCCCTTTCAGCAAGGTGGGGAAACTCCATCGCGCCGTGAACACGCCAGCCACCATGCACAAGGAAATAGCAAATGGAGAAAAGCCAGCGTTGACTAGTTTTGTCGGTGCTTCCGCAGCCCCGAGCCAAACCCCTGCGGTCACGCCGCAAAGCACTCCTAGGGTGTGCAACGAGCCAATTCCTGCATGTTGGCTCGATGCTTTTTCAATCTGTGCCGCCATGGTGTTATCGATCCCCGATGAAGCTCAATGCAGCCAGATAAGCAAGCCTATTCCGAACGCCAACACACCCACCGGAATCCAAAAATGCACGTCCGTCAGGATTCCCTTCGTTGTCTGCAATGCTCGCAAGTTCAGTCTCCTACGCGGTCATTTCTCTAGTTACCGATAACGTCGTCCTGAGGACGGTACGCGTTGCGCATCTCAAATGTCAATCATTCTCAGTGAGATTGGCTCCGCCTAAAAAGGAATCTCTGGTCAAACTGCACCACTACCCAGTGCTCTGAGTCCTTCATAAATAGTACGAACGTCTGAGTTGCGAGCGTTCCGCCATCTCAATCGGGAGTCATCCACTCAGCGTGACTCTGATTGAGATAGTCCCACGTAATTGATCAAGCGTAACGAGGATCTACTTGAACCACTCCCCACTTGCGATCGACGACTTCGCGGTGTGCCGCCATAATCCAAACGAAGTTCAGGGTGCAGCCGGGAATTGAAACATTGGGATGGTAGCCCGCGGGCAGCAGGACCGCATCGCCTTCGCGAACCACTTCGATCTCCGCTGGACTGATTTCATCCACGTATACGAGCTGCAGTCCGAATGCCGGAGCCGGCATATCAATATAGACGTAAATCTCTTCGAGCATTGCGGCGTGTTCGTGCGGCGGCCAACTTGTCCAGTTGCCAGGCAGAGACCGTGTAATTCCAACGATCAGTCTGCCAGCCTGAATATTACTACCCAGCAGAATATTGATTTCGCGTCGAGCACTCTCAGTCCCGGCAACGAATCGCAGTTTCTCATCGGCTCCTACACTCTCACTTGAAACAAACTGCAGTGAATACTGGCCATCGACAGGTGCAGAACATTCCAGCAAGTCGACTCCCTGCTCTGCCCGGACGGTCATCTCGGTGCCCTTAGGGACATACAAAGCATCGTCGCGCTTCATTGAGAAGGACTCATCGCCCACGTCGACGATACAGGTGCCGCTAAGGCAGATCAGCCCTGTTTCTTGCCCATCATTCGAGAAACGGATCTTCGGCTCGATTTTGTCCAGCCGAATACGCCCATAGCTCACCAGTTTCATCGATCCGTCATCGGGTTGAACAAAGACCCTCCGTCCGCGTTCGTTTGCCGTTCCCGTGATCAACCGCCTTGTCATCGCGCAACCTTTCTACTTCACAAACGCTGCCAACAGAAACTCTGACTCGCCGAGGGTAATATTAGGGCCGGAAAGAAAGTCCTTGCCGGCGCGAAATTATCTTGCCAAACAATCTTCAAATTGTCTATAGTTACCGGTAACGTAGCTGCGGCCGACAGGCCATCGGGGAGAGCAATATGAGCTCAACAACGCAAGTTTCAGAGGTTGACCAAAATCCACTTTCGCCCGACATGGACGAGTGGGAAGAGTTCCTTGAAGGTCGATACAAGGAAGGAAAATCCCAGGAAGAGTTCCGCCAGTACGACGCCGAAGCCAATCCCGGAGTTGCGGAATTTTACCGTCTGAACCACACCTACCAGACGCACGCTTACGTCCTCGGTAAGCAAACTGAATACTTTGGACTCAAGCGCGGCGAAAAGAGTATTTGGGAAGCAGCCGAATTCCTGAACACTCTCGTCGACGACAGCGACCCTGATACAGACCTTACCCAACTTGAGCATCTTCTTCAGACATCCGAGGCTATTCGAAGAGACGGCCATCCGCGCTGGATGGTAGCAACTGGATTTGTGCATGATCTCGGCAAATGCCTTTGCCTCTACGGCGAACCGCAGTGGGGCGTGGTAGGAGACACATTCCCGACAGCCTGTGCTTATTCCGGCACGGTTGTCTTCCCAACGTATTTTCGCTCCAACCCCGATTATCAGAACCCGCTCTACCAGACAAAATTCGGTATCTACGAAGAAAACTGCGGATTGGATAGAGTGACGATGTCCTTCGGACACGATAGCTACATCTACGAGGTCATGAAGAACTACCTGCCGATGGAGAGCCTGTACATGTTGCGATACCACTCGTTCTACGCGTGGCATCGGCACGGCGCTTATGACTATCTCTGCAATGAGCAGGACCGCGCGATGTTGCCGTGGGTCTTAAAGTTCAATCCGTACGATCTCTATTCGAAGGGGAACACCAAGCCGGACCTAAAGCAGCTTATGCCCTACTACGCCGAGCTATTCGCAGAGTTCTTTCCTGAAAAAATCGAATGGTGAACTCATGAGCGGTGCTCCTTGCCCGTCATTTGCGTCAGCAAGCGATTCATAGAACAGGCTGATGCTTATTCATGTTCTGCATCGTCGGGGTGCTCCTCGCCACCAACTCGCTCTGGAAGTAAGCGCAGGAACATTGGAAAGATCAGCGCCACTACGAAGTACGCCAACGTTACAGCGGCGGCAAGTATCGGAAGACCGGCGCCACATGCCATGCCCACCCCAGTTACCAACCAGATGGTCGCCGCTGTCGTCAGCCCACGGACTGCGTCGCCCCTAACAAAGATGATACCGGCTCCAATGAAGCCTATTCCAGTGACGATCTGGGCAGCGACACGCGAGGGGTCAAGTACCACACGGCCTGACGCAAGAACATCCGAGAAACCATATTTCGAAACCAATAAGAATAAAGCAGCGCTGGTGCCCACAATCGTATAGGTACGCAGACCTGCACTCTTGTGACGAACCTCTCGCTCTAGGCCGATAGCCGCCGATAAAAGAAAGGCGAAGCCGAGCTCTATAAGCTGCCTAATTCCCTGCCCGTCGTTTGAAAATATCGGCATCGGCGCTGTTCTCCTGAACGTTCAGCTCTTGCCCAACGGTGGCTATACCCGTTCTGCATCTCACCGTACATGTAATGTGAATTCTAGTCCCAGTTGTATGACCTCTCTCGATCTGTACTAGTAAACTTAGTCATGCCAATTCCCGTTCGTCTGCTTGCGTTGATTGCGCTAGTCCTGGGCTACAGTTCTACGGTCTTTGCCGATGCGTACGATGCAAAGCCGAAGCTGGTGGTAGTACTGGTGTTCGATCAATTTCGTGGCGATTATCTAGACAGATACCGGGCTGATTTCAAGACAAAAAATGGCTGGAATCTCTTCCTGAAACAAGGCTCGCACTTTGTTGACTGCTATTACGATTACGCAAACCTGGTTACAGCGGCTGGACATTCGACGATTGGTACCGGTGCCTACACCGATGGTCACGGAATCCCGTTGAACGAATGGTACGAGCCAGGGCCGGACGGAAGCATTCGACAGGTTAGTTCCGTCGCCGATGATCGATACAGACTTGTCGGCGCACCGCCGGGTACGAAAGATTTGACTGGCGCATCAGCTCATAGAGAGATGGCAACTACTCTGGGAGATGAGCTAGTCGTCGCAACGAATGGGCGAGCGCGGGTTTACGGCGTTTCAATGAAGGATCGCGCCGCTATTTTGACTAGCGGCCATGCCACCAGAGGCGCGTTCTGGATAGACCACGACACCGGAATGTGGCAAACCTCAACGTACTGGATGAAAGAGCTTCCAAAGTGGGCCCGCGAATTTAACGCAAGTGGACGGGCCGAAGAAGTACGTAAAGAGAGTGGATTGGCACAAGGCAGCTTTTATGAGTTGGTTGGCCGATCAGCGGCAAGCGTAAGTTACCAGCTCGATTTTGCGAAAACACTGATCGTTGGCGAGAAGCTTGGACAAAACCCGGATAATGTGACCGATATGATCACGATATCCATATCTTCGACCGATATCAACGGACACGCACATGGGCCCGACGATCCATCCCAGAGAGACCTGATTGTGCAGTCAGATGTTTCGTTGAATGCATTCTTCACATTTCTCGATCAGACTGTTGGACTAAAGAACGTGATGGTAGCGATGACCGGTGACCATGGAGTTGCGATCAGTCAGACTGCAGCCGACGCGATGGCGATGCCTGCACTTGATTTCCCTCCAGAGCAATTTACGAAACCGCTTGAGGCGATGCTAGAAGCTAAGTATCCGGCCAAGGCAAACGGATTCTACGTTCTACAGATGGACAACCCTTATCTGCTGTTGAACAAGCAAATGTTCGAAGCTGCAGGTGTCTCGGAAGAAGAGGCAGAAAATAATGCGAAAGTGATGGTCGAGCAGATCTTTGCGGGCTTCACCCATGTCGGTGATGGGACCGCTGAATCGCGTCAGAAGGAGCCCGCGATCGTAACTCATATCTACACAAGTAAGCAGATGCGGGAGGGTGCCCTGCCAGATACGCAGTATGGACGGCTAGTGGCTCATAGCTACTCCCCCTATGTAGGCTGGGCTCTGCACATCAACTTTGGCCCATATCAGTTTCCATGGCACGGTTCTGGAACGACTCACTTTTCCGCTAACAGTTACGATCGACATGTGCCTCTGGACTTCTTTGGAGCTGCATTTATACCGGGAACTTATCACGGCGTTGTCGCACCCGTTGACATAGCTTCGACGTTCGCCTCGATACTCAGGATCAACCGCCCCAGTGCTGCTGTAGGGCGCGTGTTAACAGAAGCCATGAGAAATGAAGGGCCAGCCTCTACTTCAGTTCCTGATGCTAAGGCTGTGCCTGCATCGGAAAGATAGACGAGTCGCGTTGTGTCATTCGTCCGAGGGCTGTTTTCCTACTCGTGTTTTATCTACTCACATCCATCGGAGCGGAACAAGAAACACGACGAGTGTGCCGATTTAGGCAGGAGTGGCTATTTGGTGACGTGAGTGAAGTTGCTTATACGCTTGTCTCGATATCCCGCTAGAATTCGTGACTGCATAGAAACACAAAGATTGAGGGGCTTGAGAATGGCCGAAAAAACGGTGGTGGATAAAGCGGGAGAGACGGTTGGGGTGGGAATAGCGATGGCGTCGGACGTGGCGGGGGCCATCAAAACAGCAATTAGCGCTGCCGTGACCACTGTGACCGAGGTTCTAAAGCCAAAACCTATGAAGAAGCCAGCTAAGAAAACTGCCCCGAAAAAGGTAGCCAAAAAGACATCTCCGAAAAAGACCGCGAAAAAGATCGTGACAACGAAGACTGCGAAGAAGGCAGCTGCGAAAAAGGTCGCTAAGAAAGCCGCAGCGCCGGCGAAGAAAATCGCAAAAAAAGCTGTCAAGAAGCCTGCAAAAAAGAAGACAGGCCGACCGCGGTGACAACGGTTGGGCAGCCCTCAGTCGCTCCTCTACGAAGGCGTGATGCACGAAATCCACCATTCGCTAGACCAGAACCAGGCAGGATATTAAATAAGGGGCGCCGGATGAACCATGTATCAGGCGAGGCTTTGGCCACACCGGGAGATACATCCGGAGTCGTGCTGCATCTCTGCGCGCAACTCGGTCTTCAGGCGCCCCTTGAACGAGATCAGTATTCTCAGGCTAAAGTCTCGGCCCGAGTAGAACTAGTGTTAGGGAATCGTAATGCGGACGATTTGACCGGCTCCCGGAGACGCTGCTCCGAAGTTTGATACGTAGAGGTGACCATCCGGGCCGAAGGTCATTCCTGTCGGAACGGAGAGGCCTGTAGCCACATCTTCGATCTCGCCGTTTCCTTTCAGGCGAACGACTTTGCCAACGCCGAGAGTAGGAAAGCCAGCTGCGGGGGAGAGTTCGAGCGCATAGATCAGACCGTCGGGGCCGAAGCTAACCGCGACAATCGTGGTGAAGCCCGCGCGCGAACCCGCTACTCTCAGCTTTTGCAACTCGGGGCTGGGATCGAGGCCGGGTGCCGGGTCCGGGCAGCCATTGCGTGAGAGGGTCAATATCTTCGAAGAGTTGGGGGTGACCGGGAAGAGGCCGAGATTGCCGACGAAGAAGTCACCGTTTCTCTCGGCGATTGAGGTAGGAACGATATGACCCTCGGCTTCCGATATATCGATCTCCTCTCGAACTTCGCCCTGAGCAGTGATGGAGAAGAGCTGGCCATGGTTCGACTCGACCGTATAGAGGCGATCCCGATAAGCAATGAGGCTGTAAGGGACACCATCTGGCTCAAAGTCCGCTTCGTTGGGGTATGTTGCAGGGTGAGCTTTCACGAATGCACTAAGGTCAGCGACAATCTTCCATGTGCCGGTTGCGGTATCGACCTCAACGATGGCGTTGGGAATGGTTGGATTCCCGTGCGAGCATCCCCCGCCTTCGAGTGCGGCATACAACTTGCCGTTAAGAAAAGCGAGGTCGGCGACGCCGAGGAAGTCGGGGGGCATATTGCTGACTGCGGAAGGAAATCCGGAGGCTACGATCACTCGTTTCCCCACACTGGAGACTTTAGAAATTGTGGCAGTGAGACCGCCGGTGTAGGGTCCGACCGGTGGGATGACCTGTGTGCACTGACCGTTGGTGGAGGTTGAACCGCCGGTTCCGGCTTCGGCGACGTAGAGTACTCCGTCAGGTCCGAACTTGAGGCCGCGCGGCCCGTTAAATCCCGACGCATAGAGTTGGACATTGGAGGAAACCTGCGCGTGGGACGTCGCCGGTACTATACTGGCGAGGCCTGTGGCGCAGGCTACAGCTACAACGATTGCAGAACGCTTTTGCATATCAGAATCCTCTCTTCGCGGGAGCCGTATCTCGGCGATCCGCAACGATCTTGAGGTTCTGAGGTGGGCCCCAGGAAGTTACGTGACGTGAGTCACGCGTTACATCACGTTGTTTGAACGACTTGCGGCTACCTTTCATGCGTCCAGAGATAACGCAAATCGATCCAAGCCTGATTACGGAACAGGTCGAACGCATTCTTAAGTCAAAGGTCTTTGGGGCTGCAGCCCGCAGCCAGGCCTTTCTTCAGTATGTTGTCGAGAAGTCGTTGGCGAATTCACCGCCCAAAGAGTATGCCATTGCAGTCGATGTCTTTGGGCGAGGGACCGAGTATGACCCGACGGTTGATTCAACGGTCAGGGTAGAGGCGGGTCGTTTGCGCAGTCGTCTTCGGGAATACTATGCCGGGGAGGGCCAAGGCGATTCGCTCCACATCGAGGTCCCCAAGGGAAGCTATGCAGCCGTCTTTAAGGTGCGCGATACAGAGAGAGGGCGACACCGACAGCTCCAACCGGGCCTAGCGGATCCCCCAGCGGCGAAAGGCGCAGCCGAAACGGAAGTTGAGGCAAAGGCCGCGGGTGCCCCGACCGCGGAAGCTAGAAATGGTCACCTCAGAATGCGGGCGGGGATTCTGGTGTGCTTGCTGGCGCTAGTAGTTGCTGTTGTCGCCTGGTTTCTCCAAAAGCGAGTCAGAGCGATCAAACCGATCCGGTCCATCGCCGTCCTTCCGCTGCAAAACCTGTCGGGTGACCCGCAGCAGGAGTATTTTGCCGATGGAATGACCGACGAACTAATCACGGAGCTGGCGCGGATCCCGAATTTGCGGGTTGTCTCGCGTACATCAGTGATGCGCGACAAGGGAAGCGGAAAATCGTTGCGGCAGATCGCTCAAGAGCTTGGTGTCGACGCGATCATTGAAGGCTCGGTGGTTCGCGCGGACGACCGCGTTCGGATCACGACGCAACTTATCGACGCACGGGATGATAAACACCTGTGGGCGCAGAGCTTCGAGGGGCACCTGAGCGACGTTCTGTCACTGCAGGATGATGTCGCACGCGAGATCGCATATCAGACGAAGACTGCCCTGACTCCGTCGGTCCAGAGCCAGCTAGCGAGCGCGAAGCATATCAATCCCGAAGCTCATGATGCTTATTTGCGCGGTCGGTTTTTCGTCGAAAGGCGGGACGGTGAGACAGCGGCAACTTATTTTCGCACGGCCATTTCGCTGAATCCGGAATATGCCGCAGCGCATGCAGGACTTGCGGAAGCGTTTATCACGATGCACGAGGCAGGCGGAGCACCAGTGAACGAGGTGATGCCGGATGCAATCGCCGCCGCGAAACGAGCCATCGAATTGGATCCGAACGATGGAGAAGGCTACACGGCGCTAGGGACGATCGACACAGTCTTCCTGTGGGACTGGGACGCGGCGGAACGGAATCTTCGCCGCGGGATCGAGCTCAGCGCAAACAGCGCTCTTGCCGAGATCCGTTATGCAATTTATTTGACTGTGCGAGCTCGCAGTGAGGAGGCCATTGCCCACATGCGAAAGGCGGTAGAGTTGGATCCGCTGTCATTTTTCGCGAATCGGTACCTAGGGAGCACGCTCTATTTCGCGAGGCACTACGACGAAGCGTTGGCAGCGCTAGTTAGCGCCAGTGAAATTGCGCCGGATGAGGCGGCTGCGGTTCAAGGTTGGGTAGCCAACATCTATGAAGTTGAGGGCAAGTACGATCAGTCAGTCGCTGCCGAACTCAAGGGGATGGAGCGGTATGCTACTCCGCCGCAGGTTGATCTTTTGCGCTCGGCGTACGAGAAGGGCGGCTGGAAGGGCTATCGCGAGGCACACCTCCAGTATTCACTCTCACAGGCCGGCCATCAGTGCACTTCGTATGACATTGCAGAAGACTATCGGGCACTTGGCAGGGTAGATGAGACGTTCTATTGGTTCGACCGTGCATTCGACGAGCGCTGCATCTTCATGATGGCCTTGAACGCAGATCCGAAACACGACGGAATCCGCAGCGATCCGCGCTATCACGAGCTTTTGCGGCGAATGAATCTAGCGCAGTAGGCCCTGGCACGGATTCTGTCCATGGAACGCGAGCCTCGCCGTGTGGCGCGATGGGCAACAGTTTTTTGCCTGTTCAATCCGAGCTGACGAGTTGGATTAAACATGCGCAAAATCTCAGGCGCTGCACGTTCCACCCGAACGAATAGTCGCTTTCCGGACAGGTGCCCTCGGCTCAACTATTGCTAACAGTCAGTATGGAGTGACCGGCGCCGATGCGCCGACCGTGGGTTAGGCTGTGAGCGTCCTTACGGACGCACAGTTCAGAGCCACAAGCGGAAGGGAGCCGGTCATGAAGGAGAAGGTACGATTTCTAGGTTTGGATGTCCATGCTGAGACGATCGCCGTGGCGGGCGCGGAACCGGAAGGTGAAGTGCGGAGCCTGGGAACCATTCCGAACCGCGCTGAGTCTATCCGTAAGTTGATCAAGAAGCTTGATCCAGCAGCCAAGCTGAGAGCATGTTACGAAGCCGGACCGACGGGCTACGTCGTGTACTGGCAACTGGCGGAGCTGGGCGTCGAGTGCGAAGTTGTGGCACCCACGCTGGTGCCGGTCAAGGCTGGCGACCGAGTCAAGACGGATCGGCGGGATGCAGAGAAGCTGGCGCGCTGCTATCGATCCGGGGATCTTACGGCGGTATGGGTTCCCGATGAGGGTTCCGAGGCCTTGCGCGATCTGGTGCGTGCCCGCGAAGCAGCCAAGCAGGATCAGACGCGGGCGCGTCATCGCTTGAGCAAGTTCCTTCTGCGCTCCGGTCAGCGTCCACCATCCGGGGTGAGACCCTGGACACGCCCCTATCTCATCTGGGTCGCGCAGGTACGCTTCCCACAGATCGCCCAGGAGGCTACACGGCAGGATTATCTGCACGAGGTCGAACACATGCGCGAACGGGTGGCGCGTCTGGAGCAAGCCATCACAGAAGCGGTCAAGCTGGCTTCCCCCGCGTTACAACAAGTCATCAACGATCTGCAGGCACTGCGCGGCATCGCAGATATTTCGGCGGTGACCATCGCGGCCGAGCTGGGCCAGCTATCTCGCTTCGAAAGCGCCCGGCAACTGATGGGTTATTGCGGTGCTGTGCCCAGCGAGGACTCCAGTGGCAAGCGGATCAGGCGGGGAGGCATCACGAAAACCGGCAACGCGCACTTGCGGCGAATCGTTGTCGAGGCGGCCTGGAGCTATCGTCGTCCACCAGGAGTCTGGTATGGATTACGCAGAAGACAGGAGAGCATTTCGGAAGAGGTCAAAGAGATTGCGTGGAAAGCGCAACACCGCCTGCACAAGCGCTATATGAAACTGGGTGCAGCCGGCAAGGACCAGAGAAAGATCGTTACAGCAGTCGCTCGTGAGCTGCTGGGCTTCATCTGGGCCATCGGCACTAGGGCAGAAACGCTCGCCAATCAGCAAGCCGCAGCCTAGAAAGAACAAAGCAAAAGCAACAACTTCCCCAATAAGGAAAAAGCAAGAAACTCACGGATGAAATACGCCACCAATCTCGAGCACAGAGCCAGCAGCAGCCGGAGCAAGCACGAAGGAGAATCCTCGCTTGGCCTATGCGACAGGCTCGACCGGACTCGCGATAACAGTCAGAGGCAGCTCCCGACGGATCATGATTATGCGGTCCCGACCCGCGAATATCAGACTGATCAATCGTCGCTCAAATCTGCCCAGGCTGCTGCTCGCTCTGTCTTCGGGAAACAACAAAAGCAACGACAAAAACAACCCCACTGTTGCGCAGAGTTGACAGGGTCACTCCATATCAGGCCAATGCGCGTTTCCACAGAGTCGGCACCTTCAACCCTGGAAACGCGCCTCGGTGATTTTTGCATCAATCGAGAAAATGGCCGGTAACTTCCGGATCGCCGACAACACACCAGGAACCTTAGAACGAACGGCGACATGACTCCGCTGGATGCATTTCCGTGGTATCCCCAACTGAAACTCTACTTCGGCTTCGGCCTTCATTTGGGAGTAGTCAGTGGTGATCGGTGGAATAGTGGTAAATCGAACCGCACCCTCTACCAAAGGCATCTTTGCAAATCGATCGTCGCGTTGATCGCATTGTTATGCCAGCTGCCTATTCATGCGGACGAGATCAAATGATCAAACAGCGATTGGATCAGGGTGCGGGTGCTCTTTTGAGAGAGTTCTGCGCCAAGGATTCTCTGGGTGACTGCCAGACCATGAGCAAGATTGATGATAACCGTGATGAAATCCTCCGGCTTCAGGCTCGAAGTGACTCCCGGAGACCGGAGGAGGTCCCTGATAAGCTCGCTTCCGTCGCGAAGCTGCTGCCGATGCACTTCAACAAAGCTTTGCCGGATACGTTCGCTCCGAAGAGCTCCGACCTCGAATTCAGCGCGAAGCACGATCCAATCATGGTCCGTCATCAGGTCGGCGATGGCGTCCCTCATTTTTTTCAACCGCTTCTTGCCAGAAGGCTCTTCGTTGAGCAGAGAACGAAGGAAATTCAGATGAAGCGCCTGCTCCTGTTGGATTACAGCGAGGAACAGCTCTTCCTTGCCATCGAAGTTGGAATATAAAGCGCCCCGGGAATAACCGGCGTCCTCGGCGATCTTCTCCGCCACCGCGCCGCCAAGCCCGTAAAGCAGAAAGTGCTTGCGCCCTTCGGCGATCAATATGGCACGAGTCTGCGCTCTGCTCTCCTCGCGCGTAAGCCGTTTCCTCGGTTTTGTGCTGCCCACAGGCATCGGATCCCTACTCCTCTCGGGCGCAATGACGATTCATCGACTGTTCCAAAGAGACGCATTCTACTACCGCGAACGTCTGAATCGAAGTTGCGCCATGCGATCCGGAACGCCAATGAACACTCTGCATCCAGATACCAAGATAGCTTATTCTTCTGGAGGTCTTACCTGGACAGCCAAACCTCGCTTGAACCGGCCGTACATTACAAGCCCTTATGCTAGGCTTCGAGCACCTAAAACAATCGAACGACCAAAACCACTGCTGTGACCGCAATCGCCATGATTGCGAGAGCTGAGGTATGCCATTGGGATGTCTTCCGGGTCGGCTTTCATCTTTGGTTTTCATATTGCGTCCTCCCTTGCCCTGCGAGCGGAAACGAGAGAATCGCGATTGTCCGCGACCTGCCAAAAACTGAAAGTGGTCAGAGGTGCGCCCATCCCCGGCGTATCAGCGTTACGCCGAATCCGACGCACACAATTGCTGTTACACGCAACGTCGGCACATATAGCGATCCCAGCCATGCCATGTAAGAAGAAAGCGCAGACTGTCCAGACTCTATACAAAGGCCCCAAATCCCGAAAGCCATGCAGATGAAGCCCAAAACGAAGCAGATCCACTGCTCAACAACAATCCTAGCGGGTGGAGTGCCTTGTCGCTCAGTCCCTTCCTTCTTCCACGTGCTCCGTCCGGTACTCGATGTGTGATCGCGGTTGAGGTCTCCTACATCTATGCGAAGACTGCAGGGGCCGCGATCATTGCTTTGAATCGGGGATATGACTTTGGTCGTCAATGTTATGCGTGTGTCAGCCATCATAGCCTCCTCCATAAACTTTGCACTATACATACAATATGATTTCAGATACATTATGTATATTAAATAAATCCGCCGCGCTCAATTTTAGAGAAAGAGCATTGAGTGCAAACGGCTCACAAAGTATCGGATCGGACCGCGGTTGCTTGGGCTCACGTTCTTGAATCTGACCCCGCTCAATCGACCGGAAAGGAAAGCGGATGTCAGATGAAGTCGGGAGCAGCGGGCGATGGAAGCCTGGTGTTAATCCCTGGCTGATTGCAGCGACTGTTGCGCTCGCTGCCTTCATGGAGGTTCTCGATACTTCCATTGCCAATGTCGCCCTTCCCCACATTGCCGGCGACCTCGGTGCCAGCACTGATCAAGGGACCTGGGTCCTCACCAGCTATCTGGTCTCGAACGCGATCATTCTGCCAGTGGGCGCATGGGCGTCCAGCGTCATCGGCCGCAAGAATTTCTTTCTGCTTTGTATCACCATCTTCACTGCGGCAAGTTTTCTTTGCGGTATCGCCCCAACGCTCCCGATCTTGCTGATCTCGCGCGTACTTCAGGGCGTCGGAGGTGGCGGCCTCCAGCCTATGGCGCAGGCCATCATGGCGGATTCCTTCGAGGAAAAGAAGCGTGGCCAAGCCTTCGCGCTCTATGGTCTTGTCGCAGTTCTTGCGCCATCCCTTGGGCCGACGATCGGTGGTTGGATCACCGACAACTACTCCTGGCGATGGATCTTCTATATCAATCTGCCCGTCGGCATCCTCGCGTTCTTTCTGGTCAGCCGCCTAGTCCAGGATCCCCCCTGGATCAAAGCAGATCGTGCCAATCTCAGGAAACTGGACTACATCGGCCTCGTCCTGCTCACGGTCGCCATGGGCGGCATGCAGATCATGCTCGATAAGGGTGAAGAGAACGACTGGTTTGCCTCCAACTTTATCCGCATCTCCTGCCTTCTATTCGTTGCAGGTATGACCGGCCTGATCTGGTGGCAGTGGCGGGCTAAGAATCCCATCATGAATTTGCGGCTATTCAAATACAAAAATTTCGCTATCTGTTGTTTCCTCATGATTCTTGTCGGCGGCGTCCTGAATGCCGCAACCGTACTTGAGCCCCAGTTCTTGCAGCAGCTGATGGGCTACACCGCAACCCGTGCTGGGGAGGCGCTCGCAGGCGGCGGAGTTGCCCTGCTCGTCGTTATGCCCCTTGCAGGAATAGCTACCGGAAAATTTCCTGCTAGAAACATGGCTGCATTCGGTTTCGTCTGCTTCGCCGGCGCGTTCTATTACACCTCCACGCACTTCACGCTCACTATGACCTTCGGCTTTGCCTCGTGGTTGCGAATTCTTCAAATGTTCGCGATTCCTTTTGCCTTCATCGCCATCACCACCGCAGCTTATGTCGGACTTCCAAAGGAGGCGAGCAATCAGGTCTCCGGGATCATCAATTTCGTTCGGAACGTTGGCGGCAGTATCTTTATTGCCATCACTGGAGCGATCGTCACCAACCGTTCTCTCTTCCACCAGGCGCGTCTGCAGGAGTCCATGCAGCCCGGCAATCCCGCCTTCGTCAGCCAAGTTAATGCGCTTACTTCTTACTTTGGCGGTAGCGGCAAAGGGCCTGGACCCGGCCACATGGCACAAGCTGCTATTTATCAGCAACTCAATCAGCAGGCTGCGGCGCAGGCTTATCAGGACATCTACCGTCTGCTCTGTTGGATGGCAATTGGCATGGTGGTGTGCGCCTTCATTCTCAGCAAGAACAAGCCTGGACAGGGCGCCCCAGCAGGAGAAGCAATGCACTAGCAATAGAGCTCACCAGCACGCCAGTATCTCCGAACAAAATTGCACTTCTAAAGTGCTTCGAATGGTTTTGTAAGGCCGTAAATCTAACAGATGTCACTTCAATCAGGAGAAAAGGTTACATGTGGGATAAGAAAACCAACTCGATTGTTCACGCTCGGCAGGTGCCTGTCGAACGAGTTGCCGAGTTTATTGTGGCAGCGGAGAGAGAGTTAGCAGCCTTTTACGGGACAGTATTCAGACGATATGGCCTGAACAAAGCCAGGAAGGCAACGCAGGACTGGATCGAAGGATTAGAGACGATGGATTGGCCCGCTGACCGAGCCCTCCCGAACTGGCATCAGGTAACAATCGTCGCTGCCAATTGCCTTGCCTTCAGAATCATCGACCATTCGCCAAGCCGATGAGGACCGACCTCCCTTCCGCACTTGGGATGGATGATGATTCATTCCATCAGGAGCGATTCTCGATTGATGACGAATCGCCGATTCACTCACCTAACGCCCCATCTGCGGCCAGTGAAACCTAAATCCTGGTTGACGGGCAAACCGCAAGCTATCCTAACTTCCTGTTTTGCCGACAACCCGTGAAGTTGCATCCTAAATAAAGAGCCGCCGAAGGCCTAGATATTAATCACCCAGCAACCCTCGAGATCAAATATCCTGCTCACCACAAATAAATTTCAAGGTCATACTTGAAACCCAGATGGAACCGTGAGGTCGTTTGATGTCGAGTATCCTCCGAAATCTCCGCTACTCAGCCCGCACGTTATGGAAGGACCCCGGCCTTACCATCACAGTTCTACTCACCCTGGCCCTCGGCATCGGCGCGAACACCGCCATCTTTACCGTGGACTACGCGACCCTGCTCGCCCCGTTGCCATACCCCGAGCCCGACCGGCTCGTTGTCGTCTGGTCGAAGATTCAGACCTTTCACAACGTCATCTCCGCCGGCGACTTCACCGATTGGAAGCGTGAAAACTCAAGCTTCCAGGACCTCAACGCCTTCACCTTTGGCTCCTTCAACATCGCCAGCAAGGACCAACCCGAGAACATCGACGGCAGGCAGGTCACCGTCGGCTTCTACAAAATGTCGGGCCGCCCATTCTTCCTTGGCCGCGACTTCCTGCCCGAGGAGGGCGTCGAGGGAACGGATCACGTTGTGATTCTCACCCACAAACTCTGGGCGCACCTCGGCTCCGATCCCAAACTCGTCGGCCAGTCCATGCGCATCAACGGCGAGCCCTATACCGTGGTCGGCGTGTTATCCCCCGGTCTCGACGATCGCAGCGAAGCTCAGCTCACCGTGCCACTCGTCTTCAAACCTGAGCAACTCAACCACGACTTCCATTGGCTCCTATCCATCGCTCGCCTCAAACCCGGAGTCACCGTTCAGCAGGCTCAGGCCGATATGGATTCAGTCGCTGCCCACCTCGCAGAGGCCAATCCCAAAAGCAACAAGGGCTGGGGCGTCTTCGTCGAGCCGCTCAAAAATGACTTCCTGCCCAGCGAACGCAAACAGACACTCTGGCTTCTTCTCGGCGCCGTAGCCTTCATCTTGCTCATCGCATGCGTCAACGTCGCCAATCTTCTCCTCGCCCGCGGCCTGGCTCGTCAGAAAGAACTCGCCGTCCGCAGCGCACTCGGAGCAAGTCGCCGAACCATCTTCGAACAACTCATCACCGAAAGCTTATTGCTCGCAATCGCCGGCGGCCTCCTCGGCATCGGCGTTGGCTACGCGATGCTTCAGGGCCTATTGGCTATCATGCCTCGCGGAACCCTGCCGGATGAGGCTGATCTCCACCTCAACCTCCCGATCCTGCTCTTCACACTTGCAGCCACCACTTTCGCCGGCCTTCTCTTCGGCAGCGCCCCCGCGTGGTACGCCTCGCGCGTCGATCCCGGCGAAGCGCTCAAGGAAGGCAATCGCACCGGCGTTGGAACAGGCCGCCATCGCTTGCGACAGATCCTTGTCATCGGCGAGGTCGCCCTCGCCCTCGCTCTACTGTCCGGCGCAGGCCTCGCAATACACAGCTTTCTCAATCTCCTTCGCGTCGATCTCGGCGTCCGCACCGACCATGTCCTTACCTTCTACCTTCCCGTCCCGGAGTCGCGCCCCAAAGACCCCGAGAAGGTCATTGCCTATTACAAGCAGATTCTCTCCAGCGTCAACGCCGTCCCCGGCGTAACCTCAACCTCGGCGATGACCGGTCTTCCTCTCTTCGGCGCAGGCTTTGGCATGCCGTTTACCATCGTCGGAAAACCCGCCTTCAACGATCCCTCCATGCGACCTAACACCGGCTTCGGCATGGTTACGCCCGACTTCCTCAAAACCTTCGGCGTTCGCATGGTCAGTGGCCGGTTCATCACCGACCAGGACACTGCATCCAGCGTCAAAGTAGCCGTCGTCAACGAAGACTTTGTGAAGAAGTACTTCAAAGACGTCGACCCGCTCCAGCAGCGCGTCTCGGTCGAGCAACTCATCCCCGGCGTCGCCAAGCTCGGTCCACCGCTCGAGTGGCAGATCGTCGGCGTCTATCACAACGTCCATAGCCGCGGCTTCGACGACCCGCGCCCCGAGATGGAGATTCCTTTCTGGCAGATCCCCTGGTCCACCGCAGGCATTGGAGTCCGAACCGTCAACGACCCCGCAACCATGGTCAAAAGCATCGCCGCAGCCGTCCACTCCGTTGACCCCGAGATAGCTCTCGCCCAACCCCGCTCCATGGAAGAGGTCCGTGAGCTGGTTCTCTCCAACGACCGCTTCACTCTCGCCCTCTTCGTCAGCTTCGCCGCCGTCGCGCTTCTTCTCGCCGCACTCGGTGTCTACGGCGTCATGTCTTTCTCGGTGGCGCAGCGCTCGCACGAGATTGCCCTTCGCATGGCGCTGGGCGCAAACCGAAGCCGTGTCGTCGCCCTCATCGTTCGAGAAGGCCTGGCTCTCGCCGGCATCGGCCTCATCATTGGCCTCATCGGAGCTTACTTCGTCGGGCGCGGCATGCAGAGCACCCTCTATGGAATCGGAAAGCTCGACCTCTCTGTCTTCGCTTCCGTCGCGCTCCTTCTACTTTGCGCCGCAGTCATCGCCTGCCTTGTCCCCGGCCGTCGAGCCGCCTCGGTCGAACCTATGCAAGCCCTCAGGGCAGAGTGAATAGGATTGCGTTTTCTGCAACCTTTGACGCCGCGAATGCCAACCCCAAATCGGAATGGAACCAAATCCTGAGTCGCCGGGGTTCTGGAAGAGCTGCCGACGACTCGAGACTTGTTGAGTGTTCATCAAGGCGTCGTTGAATTGTGGGAGGATTATTCTACCTAGAGAGATCGAGGATGAGCGAGCGCGAGGCAATCCTACACTTCATTTCAGGCCGGCTGGCTTCTGGCAAAACAACGTTAGCACGCAGGATCGCAGATCAGGAAGGTGTCGTATTTATTTGCGAAGATATCTGGCTCGCAAAATAAAGTGATGGGATCTCCAGCTTTGAAGACTATCTTAAGTGGTCGCGTCGGTGCCGTTCTGTGATCGGGCCACTCGTGGTTCAAATACTGAGGGCCGGAACTTCCGTGGTTCTCGATTTCGCTGGAAATACCCAGGCGGAACGGAAGTGGGTCCGCTCTCTCATTGAAGAGACGGAAGTGAAACATGTATTGCACTACTTGGACGTTCCTAGATGAGTGTTTGGCACGGCTAAAAAAGCGGAATGAAACAAAGCCAGAAGGGCTCTATTTTGCTTCAACATCAGAAGAAGAGTTCTTTGCCATAACTCGCTGGTTCCAGCCGCCGGTGGCGGATGAGGGCTTCCACGTTTCCCCCGAATAACGGGCGCAACCTTCCCTTTCCCGTCGTTGGCCGTTCGGTAGGTGCGAGTATGCGACAATCCACCCGGAACACGAACCAATGACTCCTCGAAGAGCGCATCGGCCTGATATGGAGTGACCGTGTCAACTCTGCTCAACAGTGGGGTTGTTTTGTCGTTGTCGTTGCTTTCCTTTCCGGAAGACAGAGCGAGCAGCAGTCGGAGCAGTTTTGAGCGACGATTGATCAGTCTGATATTCGCGGGTCGGAACCGCATAATCATGATCCGTCGGGAGCTGCCTCTGACTGTTATCGCGAGTCAGGTTGAACCTGTCGCATAGGCCGAGCGAGGGTTCTCCTTCGTGCTTGCCCTGGCTGCTGCCGGCTCTGTGTTCGAGATGGATGTCAGCGTTCATCGGTTTGGTGTTCTTGGCTTTCCTTTTTAAGAAGTTTTGTTTTGGCTGGTGTCAGGCTGCAACTTGCGGCCTGACACCAGTCTCTGCTCTGGTTCCTATAGCCCAGATAAACCCCAGCAGCTCTCGAGCTACTGCTGTGACAATCTTCCGCTGGTCCTTGCCGGCTGCGCCTAGTCTTATATACCGCTTGTGCAGCCGGTGTTGCGCCTTCCACGCAATCTCCTTGGCCTCTTCTGAAATGGTCTCCTGTCGTCTACGCAGTCCGTACCAGATACCTGGTGGACGACGATAACTCCATGCGGCTTCGACAACGATGCGTCGCAGGTGCGCGTTGCCGGTCTTCGTGATGCCTCCGCGTCTGGTTCGCTTCCCACTGGAATCCTCGCTCGGGACAACCCCGCAGTAACCCATCAGTTGGCGAGCACTCTCAAAGCGAGACACCTGACCCAACTCGCTCGCAATGGTCACAGCCGAGATATCTGCAATACCGCGCAGTGCCTGTAAATCGTTAATGACTTGTTGCAGCGCCGGCGTTGCCAGCCTCACCGCTTCCATGATGGCTTGCTCAAGCCGCGCGACTCGCTCCCGCATGTGCTCGACCTCGTGGAGATAATCCTGGCGCGTGAACTCCTGAGCTATCTGCGTGAAACGTAGCTGCGCGACCCAGATTAGATAGGGTCGTGTCCACGGCCTGACTCCGGTCGGTGGACGCTGACCAGAACGCAGAAGGAACTTGCTCAACCGATGCCGCGCTCGCGTCTGATCCTGCTTGGCTGCTTCGCGGGCACGCACCAGATCGCGCAAGGCCTCGGAACCCTCATCGGGAACCCATACCGCCGTAAGATCCCCGGATCGATAGCAGCGCGCCAGCTTCTCTGCATCCCGCCGATCCGTCTTGACTCGGTCGCCAGCCTTGACCGGCACCAGCGTGGGTGCCACAACTTCGCACTCGACGCCCAGCTCCGCCAGTTGCCAGTACACGACGTAGCCCGTCGGTCCGGCTTCGTAGCATGCTCTCAGCTTGGCTGCTGGACCAAGCTTCTTGATCAACTTACGGATAGACTCAGCGCGGTTCGGAATGGTTCCCAGGCTCCGCACTTCACCTTCCGGTTCCGCGACCGGCACGGCGATCGTCTGTCTCAGCATGGACATCCAAACCTAGAAATCGTACCTTCTCCTTCATGACCGGCTCCCTTCCGCTTGTGGCTCTGAACTGTGCGTCCGTAAGGACGCTCACAGCCTAACCCACGGTCGGCGCATCGGCGCCGGTCACTCCATACTGACTGTTGGCGTAAATCGAGAATCTCGAAGTACAGACGGTCCGTAGAAAGTCCCATGGCCCCTTAGTGCCATGGGACCTGAGATTGATCAACTGTTCTGGTGGAGGAGCGCTTTTGAGGCTGTAAATGGTCAAGACCGGCTTGGGAGCAGAATCCCTTGCGGTGCTTCTCCAACTCTCCAAAGGCCGAGCTGATGTTTGGGGGCTTTAGCCGATGAGGTATTTGCTCCCCGGCAACAGCGAGAGCAGCTTGAGCCCGAGATAGGTAATAAGGAAAGTAGTGAATGCGATCGCTGGAATGCGCACAAACGCATTGCCGATTATGGGCGCCATGCGGGTATGAATGGCGTTGAGTACGATGATGTGCGCCAGGTACATGCCATAGCTCATGCGAGAAAGATCGTCTATCAATCGCCATAGGAGGCTGTTGCCGCGATTCGCATGAATGTTTCGGAAGAGCAGGAAGAGTCCTGCTGTCATGATCGCAACGTTCAGCGTGGTGAAGTTCCACGTCAGCTCGAGGCTCTTTACTTCGTGCTCGTAACGAAGTCTGTAGAGAAACCCTCCAGCGGTAGCGGAGTAACCCACTACAATCATGCCGATCGCAAGCCAGTCGATACGCCACGAAAGTGCCATCCAGAATCGCTTGATGTAAGCGGCCAGTACGGCATAGCCAATGAAGCCTGAGAAGTAGTAGAGGGTTGGCGTTGCATTCCAATAACACTCGCCCCATACCTCTGCGAAGAAGAGGTGAATGAAGGGCAGCGTCAATGTCACGCCCCACAGCGCGAGGAAGAGTTCCATGCTCTTGCGGCTTGCCGATACGATCCACGGCGAGAACACGGGTGCGATAAGGTAGATCGCCATCAGCATGTAGACGAACCACAGATGGCCGACTTCGGTTCCGTAGTTGACGGGGATTTTGGCGATGTTGAGCAAGGCGGTCTGAAGAGTGATCACTCCTTGCGCGTAGTAATAGAAGGCGTAGACTGCACACCAGATCACGAAGGGAATCAATACGCGGGTGAAGCGCTTCCGGAAGAATTTACGCTCATCTTCGATGGGAAAAAGGAAGAATCCGGTAATCATGATGAACAGCGGCACGCAGGAGCGAGTTTGTCCATCCCACGGCCCAGGACCCCGCCGTGTGCAGTACGGTTCCGCCTTGTGATATGTACTCGAACTCGCCGGTGTGGATCTGCATGACCATGTAAATCGCAATAACGCGCAAGAGATCGAAGCCGCGATGACGCGTGTGGACGGGAGAAGCTGAGATTTTCAAGATACGTGGGTTCCAGTCATTTGAGGATGGTAGTGAAAGCCTCGTTGGCGAAAACGGTGTAATGGGAAGCTGCGAGAGAAGTTGACAGTCCGCGTTGTGCCCCAGTGATAAACCAGTTGATGATAAATCGCCAATGCGCTCAGCGAACCCGATTGTGGCTTTGTTGGTGATTAACGGGCAAACCGGAAGTTATTCCGTATTTCTCGCAAAGTCGGGTTTGCGGCAAGTTCAGGGTCGAAGTTTCTCATAACCCCGTTTTCAGGGAACTACGGGACGCCACTTATCCGATAAGCCTACTATTCGGACATGGCTAGCTTCCGCATTGCCAAACACACGCGAGTGATTGCGACTTGGCGGCCGTTTAGTGGGCCTGTTGCCCTCGGCGTTCGCCATGGACCCTACTTCCAGAGCGAGCGCCGAGCGCAAAGAAATAGTCTTCCTATGGTTGCTCGTATTGGTGCTCCGGCACTCTATCGACTCCAGAGATCGTTCCAGTAACCTCTCCTGTACCCGCAAAGAAGACAGGGTTGCTAAAGGCGTCGGATAGGACTGGCACCACCGTCTCAGTCAAGGTAAGGAGACCGGTCGCATTCTGGAAACGTCCGGTTCCACCAGTGACTTGAAAGAACAAAATACAGTGTGCCTGCCCGATTGTGAGATCAATGCAATCGGTCTCTTGCGTGAGATTGACCTTCAATAGACTTCCATCCTGAAAGCGAAATACAGCCGCGCCAACAGAACCTGAAAGAGCAATCAAATTTGGGCCCGAGCAGGTACTGGATGGTTGCGGAGAATTTGTGAGAGCCCTGACATCGCGATAGGTGAATGAGCCTAGAGTACCGTTTCCGGTGTAAGTATCTTCGCTGGTAGATGTGTTGGGCTGCTGTAGATTGACCGTGCTGGGCGCTTCAGTTCCCGAAACGGCCATCTTTACGGTTAGGTGCTGTGCATAAACGCTTGCGACACCGAGATTGAGCATCAGCGCCATCGTTGCTATGTATTTCATTTGTGCCTCCTGTTCGCATTTGTAAGTGCGCTTTGTGAAATGCTTGGCAAACCAAACGGCAATCAGCCGGTTTAGCAGGGCCATCAAAGCTCACATGGCCAACTGGGTCAACGGAACTTCCCATGAAGATTTTGTTAACCGCTAACTTCATGTCTCTCAAGCAAGTAGAAGGCCCTGTGAACTGTTGTAGCGCGGTGATAGACTCGACTCCTCATCGATCCTCTTCGACTTGGGGTGACAAGGTGTGCATACACATCCAGGAACCATCTATCGATTCGGCCCGTTTGAGGTAAACGCTGCCTCAGGCGAGCTGCTGAAGAATGGAAGACGCATCAAGCTGCAGGAGCAGCCTTACCGAATCCTCATTGCGCTGCTTGAGAATTCTGGAGAGGTGGTCACACGAGAGGAGCTTCGTAGCCGCCTTTGGCCTGACGACACCTTTGTGGACTTCGACGGAAGTCTTCGCGTAGCCGTCCGTAAATTGAGGGAGGTGTTGAGCGATGACGCTGATGATCCGCGATACATCAAGACGGTTCCCAAACGAGGATATCGGTTCCTGGTCCCGGGCAGGGGATATCAGCCCATTGGGAGTCTCCAGAGTGGCGATACGGCGCAGGTTTCACTAGTCGAGGGGGCGACGGCTCGCAGTGACCCGCCTTCGAAAGCAGCTCTCAAACCATGGTGGTTGCTCCTTTTTGCTGCGTGCTTATTTGTGTTTGCAATCGGGTGGCGGTTCCGTGGCGCTCTGGTTACACCGCCTGCGTGGAAGCTTAGTCGGCTTACCGCGGATGCCGGGTTTTCAGACGCTCCGGCAATTTCGCGCGAAGGCAAGCTACTCGCCTACTCCTCCGATAGCAGCATGCCTGGCGAACGGGATCTCTATGTCAAACAGATTAGTGGCGGCCCGCCTATCCGGCTGACCTTTGATGGGAAAGGGAACACAACGCCGGATTTTTCGCGCGATGGCAGCAATATTGTGTTTCGGTCGAATCGGGACGGCGGCGGGATCTACGAGATTCCGGCGTTTGGCGGTGAGATGAGGTTGCTGGCGCGGCACGGATTGAACCCCAGATTTTCGCCCGACGGTTCGCAGGTGGCTTATTGGATAGGCGGCCCAAACGTAGCTGCCGGCGTTCCGGGGAGCGGTGCGGTCTGGGTGGTTTCGGCGGCCGGGGGAGAGCCGCAACGAATCGGCTCGAAGTTCACCAATGCTCGCTATCCCATCTGGTCTCCAGACGGGAAATATCTTCTTCTCATCGGATACACCTCTGATAAGGTGTACGACAAATCCGCCCTCGATTGGTGGCTTGTCCCAACCGATGGAGGCAACCCGATAAGAACCGGCGTATACGATGCATTGGTCCGTACCGGAGTGCAGTATGACCTCATCAGCACTTTTTCAGACACTTACCTAAGCGTTCCTGTACCAAGCTGTTGGTTGGCGGGGACGAACAGCGTGATTTTTTCCATCCAGAACGGGGATACGGGGAACCTGTGGGAGACATCCTTGTCACCCCGAACCGGAAGAGTCAGTGGAGTGTTCAAGAGATTGACGGCGGGCGCCGGGAACGATGTCGACCCGTCATGCGCATCGGGAGATATCTTAGCGTTCACGAACATGGAAGTCGTAACGGACGTATGGTCGCTACCGTTCGATCTGGACCGGGGTATACCAAGAGGCACTTTGGAACGGATCACAGAGGGTCCTGCGAAGCGAGAACACGCCTCCCTTTCGGGCGATGGGCGATATGTTGCGGTTGCTTCCACTCAGTCGGGACCACTGAACATCTGGGTGAGGGATCTGGAGACGGGCAGAGAGTCCCACCTTGCCAACTCATCACTCGGGCAGCGGTTTCCGATCATCAGCGCATCCGGTAGCAAGATCGCCTTTTCAGCCTTCGATCACGGACATAGATCGGTGTACATATCGGCTCCCGGCGGTGTCCCGCAGAAGATGTGCGAAGGATGCTTACGAGCTACCGATTGGTCGCGTGATGAGAAGAAGCTTCTGATATTTGGCGGTAGTCCTTATCAGATCGATACTCTCGATATCGCCTCGCGTGAACAAACTCCCGTATTAAAGCATGCTTTCTACAATGTGCTTTACGGCCACTTTTCCCCTGACAATCGTTGGGTCAGTTTTACGGCGCGGACTCAGCCGAACCGATCGATCATCGCGATTGCACCTCTCGATGGAACGAAACCGATTCCTGAGAGTGCGTGGATCAAGATTGCGGAAGAGGGGCCTGAAGACTGGGCAAACTGGTCGCCGGATGGCAAAACGCTCTATTACACCTCGGCCAGGGACGGACATACCTGTCTGTGGGGGCAGCGGATCGACGCGAGCTCTCACCGGCCGGTAGGCGAGGCGTTCGCCGTGCAGCATTTTCATGGGCGCGCGTTGTATGAGCAGGGGGGCTGGTCGGCTGCGGGTGGGCGAATCGCGGTCGTGCTCGTGGACGGGACGAACAATATTTGGATGATGTCGCGTTCGATTGCGCACTAGCTCAACCTCTCGTTTCGGTTGACCATCCGGATCTCATAGGGCTTAAGAATTAGTACCGGGAAGTCGGCCTGTGTGTTTACCGATCAGCTCTATTTTCGTGTGGATGCATAACCGGCTATCCAGAAAGGCCTAACCGAATTGCCCGAAAAGTCCGCTTTTCGGCAACTTCAAGGTCGACGTTTCTGATAACGCCGTTTTAGGAGACTAAGGGGGAGCAGTATTCTGATCGCATTATGCCCACTCGCGACGAACTCAAGGCTTTCATTGACCAGATGCCGCCCGAGAAGCTCGACCTGGTTTACATTAATCTCGAAAGCATCCTGCATCCTCCTGTGCCTGACCCACAGATCGAACGGATAATTCGGCGGTCGGAAGAGTTCCAGAGGGAACTTTCGGAACGCCTCCCGCAGTTGCAGGCTGGATGTAAACCTGAGACGATACGCGGGTTCAACGGAGGAGGCGGCTTCGGCTGCGGACCGGGTCTGCGAAACCAGGGAGGGTATAGCTATTCCTGGTTCGAGGGCATCACACACGTTACCCATCGACTGATGATTCATGCTGGCCGGGAAATGGATATTGTCGAGCGTTTGCAGTTGACCGAAGACGAGACAAAGTTGATTTTCGAGCAAGAAATCTATGCGGAAGGTCGTATCGTGAAACGGAAGGAAGAATTTCCCGTCGCCCCAATGGGCGAATCCTTCCCGAGAGCACGTCTTAGCAAGACGAGCATAGGCCGTTTATAAAGTCCTTGAAGTGGACCGCCTCATTTGGAAGAGCCTCCGAAGTTTGCGCTGGCTCCCGAGACTACGTTCCCCGAAAGTCGGGTTTTCGGCAACTTCGATTTGGGCCGAATCGCTTCTCAGTATTTCAGAGGCAAACGCCAGAGGGTTTATCTCTCTCTTTGGCTAATTTCTTGGCCTCTGGCTGGCCCTAGGTGCTCCTTCTGGCTCTCAGTGGCTCTCAGACTAGGCCAGTTGACCATTCTCGCCCTTCTGAGAGCCACCCAGAGGCCCAGCCCAAGCCCAATTCTGGGTCTAGGCTGCTACATACTCCTGTGCACACTGTCTGAGAGTCGGGTCACTTATGGGTAACGATTGCCCCTGCAAACTGGTACAACCTACCCCAACCATTTAGGGGTTGCAATCGCCTTTAACCATGCGTCTTTACTGGTTTTTTGCAAACTTTGCATAACCCATACAAACTATCCCAAACACCCCTAATTCGCCCTTTCACGGCGATAACATCAACAGTAGTTTGAGCTCACCAAACCCAATCACCTACAACTTCGGTTGTATGCAGAGATGGTCTTGCGCCATCTAGGCTGGCAAAGCACATCATCTTCGCTCGATTGTGAGACGCCTCCCCATGCGATCCGACGTCGGCATCCGATGCATCCAGCTTTTTGCTGCGTGGTTTATTTATTCCACAGCAGCCCTGGGACAAGCTGGCTCTGCTCCCGCACTATCCGTGAACATCTCCAGCGGAAGACATCCGATTAGCGCGCAAGTCTACGGCATTGCAAACTACGGTCTCGATGCGAAGTACGCAAAAGAAATTTCGGTACCAAATATCCGTTGGGGCGGGGACGGAACAACGCGTTATAACTGGGAGGTTGACTCGAGCAACGCAGGCTTCGACTGGTACTTCATGGGTGGCAGTGGAACCGCTAACCCCATGCCAGGCGCCTCCGCCGATCAGATGATTCGCACTTATCAGCCGGCGAATGCGCTGATTACGATTCCCATAATTCCGTTCGTCAATAAATCAGCAGCCTGGAGCTGCAGTTTCCCTGTTTCCGTATATGGCGCGCAGCAATCGACCAACCCCTACGTTCATCGCAATGGCGATAACTGTGGCAACAGCATTACATCGAACGGAACGCAGTTGGTTGACAACAACATCTACGCGAATCACATCGACAACTCAACGGGTCTTCAAAAGGCTGGCTACAACACCTGGTGGGAACGTTCGGACCAGCATCTCAGGGTGGAGTTACCTTCTATCAACTGGATAACGAACCGGCGGGATGGGGCAACACTCATCGAGATGTGCTGCCCAACGGCGCCGATTATCCCACCATTACGCAGTTAGGCGAACAGTATGCAGCTGCAGTCAAGCAAGTCGACCCATCAGCGATGGTTCTCGGGCCTTCCGACTTTACTTTAGGCGGCTGGGTCGGCGATACCACCAAACAGGGTGGCCTACTGGCGGGCCAATACTATCTTCAGCAAATGGCCGCGTATCAGGCGACGAACGGCACTCGCATCCTCGACTATTTTGATGAGCATTATTACTTCGACGTGTCGTCCCCTACGGCACAACTTGCTTCTACGCGGACTTTGTGGGATCCAACCTTCAACGGCGGCACGTGGGTAGAACAGTATGTGTTTAATGGACCTATGCAATTGTTGCCGCGTTTTAGGGGGTGGGTTAGCCAGTACTACCCTGGCACAAAGATCTCCTTGTCGGAGTACTCGATTGACAGTGGAAGTAAATCAGTCGTTGATGCTGTGGCGGAGATGGATGTTCTGGGAATCTTTGGCCGCGAACAACTTGATTTTGCGAACATGTGGAGCCCGCCAGCTCCGACCGATCCGATTGCCTGCGCCTTCAGGATGTATCGCAACTACGATGGTAGCGGCGGGCAGTATGGCGACACCTGGGTCGCTGCGACCAGCTCTGATCAGAGCCAGCTTTCGGTCTATGCCGCGCAACGAACCTCGGATAGTGTCGTGACCATTCTTATTTTGAATAAGACGAGTGCCGCGATCAGCACGACTCTGGCACTCTCCGGCACTACCCTGCCGACTAACGCCTCTGTCTACAGCTACTCTAGCGCCAATCTGCAACAGATTATCTCGGGAACGAAGGCGGCTATCGACAATGGGGCGATTAGCTATAGCTTCCCCGGTTACTCCGCCACGCTCTTTACTTTTACTCCCGTTGCAGCGCCTCCAGCAGCGACAACGACCGCTCTTACTGCATCCTCTACAACCCTCACTACGGGACAAACAGTAACTCTTACGGCTGCGGTTTCAGGGGCAGGTTCGCCGACTGGAATCGTTTCCTTCAAAGATGGAGGCAGCACTATCGGGAGCGCAACGCTCTCCGCTGGCAAAGCGGCTTTCAGCACTGCTGCTCTCGGCGCTGGCTCTCACACGATAACCGCGGTCTACGCAGGCGATTCCGGTGATCCCTCCTCCACTTCCAGTACTATCGTTGTCACTGTGACACAGCCCGCCCCTATAGGCACCTCAATCACACTTTCCGCATCGACTTCAAGAATCACCGTAGGCCAGAACGTCGCTCTCAGCGCCATCGTTTCAGGATCGGGTTCGCCGACGGGAGCTGTTTTGTTCAAAGATGGCACCAGTACGTTTGGGAGCTCAATTCTGTCTGGAGGCAAAGCCTCCTTTAGTACTTCTGCTCTCGGCATTGGTTCTCACACCATCACGGCGGTCTACACAGGAGATCCCGGTGATGCCTCCTCCACTTCGAGTCCTCTCATAGTCACGGTGACTCAGCCCACACCTTTCGGCACCTCAACCGCGCTCTCTGCGACACCTTCACAAATTACCGTAGGCCAGAACGTCGTTCTTACTGCCATCATATCCGGCTCAGGTTCGCCGACGGGAACGGTGATTTTTAACGACGGCGGAACAAACCTTGCATCTGTGTTAATCACAAACGGATCCGCCACCTTCGTTGATTCCAATCTTGCCGCAGGCACTCATAGCGTCCAGGCTTCCTATAGTGGCAACGCAAACAACGCAGATTCGACCTCCCAGGTCGCTACCATAGTTGTCGTTCAGCATCCAGTTACCCCTCCCGTTATACCTCCGCCACCGGGACTCACCAGCACAACGACTGTCCTTAACGCATCATCCAGCCAACTTACATCAAGTCAGTCCCTCACACTTACGGCGACTGTAAGCACCTTGGCCTCGTTCTCTTCTGGAACCGTCACGTTCAATGATGCGACTGATACGCTCGGCGCTGTGACTCTCATTCATGGAGTCGCCAGCATCACTACTACGCTCAGTGCGGGAATTCAAACGATCATCGCCACCTACAGTGGCGATAGTAGCAATGCCGCTTCCATCTCGTCTCCTCTGACAATTACTGTGAGTGCCCCCGCACCTCCGTCAGCTGCCCCCCAGGATTTTTTGCTGCAGCTCAGTCAAACTACGATGACACTAACGCCGGGAGCCTCTGGACAGATTGGCTTCAGCATCGCCTCGCAAAACGGATTTAACCAGCAACTGAAACTAAGTTGCTCCGGCTTGCCCTCCGGCGCCACATGCACCTTCTCGCCCGCCACTCTCACGCCCTCCGCGGGAGCTACCGGGAGCATGACGATTTCGATGAGCTCCTCCTCTACGTCAGCCGCCATGTTATTTCTTCCGCTTTCGGGCGTGCTTTTATTCTTCGACCAGCGAATGAGGAGATTTAGGCTCGCTGTTGCCGTGGCAGCATTCACGATTTTAGTTGCAGGATGCGGGGCAGGTGTCCGACAGACGATTGGGAACGGTGCCAGTGCTGGACCTGCCCCCGGCAACTATACGGTCCAGGTGACCGCGGCAACCTCAACAGAATTAAGCCACACGCAGCCAATGACGTTGGCCGTGCAATGAAACGATACAGATGGATGCGTATATCCTTTGCCCGATTTCCTCCGCCCGACGGGTGACGAGCCCAGCCCGTTTGCGCGCAAACAGGAAATCTCTCAAATTGCCTAATCCGGAGATATTTAGGGATGGAGCTCCGTTTTCGGTAAGAGGCCGCACCAACAGCGGGGACAGCACACCGTGGCTGCGGATGCTTTCGGCCAACTTCTACAAAGGCTTCTCGCAAAACCGGCTCGATCTTTGGGATGCAGTAATCCATCCTGACGTCAAGTCCAACAGCCCTGCAGGACGCAATATCGACAGCCTAGCCGCGCTTAAGCGATGGAACCAGTCGTTCACTGATGCTTTCCGCCCGCGGACCGATCTCGTCGACCATTTTGTCGCGGGGGATCGCGGCCTCGTCACGATCAACCTCCACTGGAAGCACGATCGTCCCTTCAACGGCCTCGCTCCGACTGGAAAGACCGGAACGTCGGTAGAGAATTTCATTCTACGGATCGAAAATGGGCTGGTCACACGATGGGACGTCGCTGACGGTTCGCTTGATCTTGCCATTTACCTCCACGACGAAAGCTTGAAGATGCCCACGTTTGTCGAGCCGCCGGCGCTCATCAAAGGCGTAACCTTGCCCTCCTAGAAGCTGACGGTCACCGCTACAGAAGTCTCAGGCCCCGCTCTGTCGGTAAGAGGGCTGCTCCGAACGGCCGTTGCGATGGCCTTGCAGTCGTAACGGCCCGCACTAATCAAGCATCGGGAGGTCGGCGAGTGTCCCGAAATCTCATCAAAGAAGGGCCGGACAATCGGACATTGCAGCGTGTGGTCGAGCCGGTTCAAAGGAGATGCGAACAAAGCAAGTTGTTCACGCGTATAACGAGTTGAACGCTAAAGATTCATCCCGATATCTTCTTCCGAGGATTGAGAGAGTACACGTTGATACCTCTTGCTACCCGCCGTGAAGTCTTGCGAACACTGCTATCCGTATCGGCCGGAAGTTTCCTACCTGCATTCGAGGGTGGCAGCAACGACCCAAATACTTCCGTCTCGGCTCATGAGCGACCCAACTTTGAGTCTGTGCGGAGCCTGATCTTTCAAGCGATCGCGCACGGAAAGGCCACGGGAGTAGCTGTTGCCGTGGCGCATGGCGGAAGCATCGTATGGGAAGAGGGTTTTGGATGGGCCAACCGTGAGGCTGGTCTGAAAGCAACGGCCCGTACGCCGTTCACCTTGGCGTCCATCACCAAGCCGTTCACTGCCACTACGCTCATGACCATGGCTGCTGAGGGCAAACTGTTATTGGACGACGCCGCAAACAAATATCTAATGAAGAGTGGGATCCAAGGTGCGAATGAAAATGCGGATGCGGCAACAGTCCGGCTCCTGGGCGCGCATGTCAGCGGGCTGCCTACGATGTTCGAGGGATACGATCGGGACGAAGCCAAGCTGGCCTTAGGCCCAGGCGAGCTCATCCGGAATTATGGCAGACTCGCGTATTCGCCCGGGTCCTGTTATGAATACAGCAACATAGGTTTTGCTGCGTTGGCGGTCATCGCGTCAAACCTGACGGGAATGGACTTTGGAACTCTCATGACACAGAGGGTTCTCAAACCACTTGGCCTGCGCGACAGCTTCTTCGATAGCAGTGTTGCACGGCTTTCGGCGGGTGCCGCGCGATACGATCCGTCGGACAATCCAATTCCCTACTACACAACATCCACTCCGGCGTCTGGAGAGCTTTACGCCAGCGCACATGACCTCGCGCACTTTGCGATGTTCAACATGAAAAACCATTTGCCGAGACGGGCCCCGATTCTGGACGACCGATGGATCGACGAACTCCACAAGCCGGTTTTTGTTGGCCCTTCGGGTGTCGCGACGACCTTCGGCTGGTTTACCGGGCACCTAGAATCCGGCGCTTCCGTGCTGTTCAAAAACGGCGGGCAACCGGGTGTCGCGACCAGCCTATATATGCTCCCGTCGGAAAACCTAGCGTGCATGGTCTTGACCAACCGATCCGACGGGAGAGAACTGTGCTCCGAGGTGTGCAATCAAGTACTCGCCAGCTACAGCCCTGAATGGCGCCAGCCCGAAGAGACAGCTGGACCTTCGAGCGCCGCATTCGTAGTCACACCCAGCTTCAGTGGTCGTTGGATGGGAACACTTGTAAATGATGACGCGAAGATGCCGGTCCGTCTGAATATAGAATCGAGCGACTCGGCCACGCTGGCACTCGGCGACAAACCTGCCGAAAGAATTACCGGGATGCAGTCAGAAGGAGTGGCCTTCACAGGAGTGTCAACAGGTGGTATCGACTCCGCGGACGCTCTGCGGACGGGAGCGAAGACTCTGAAGATCAAGCTTATTTCGCATGAAGGAAAGCTCGTTGGCAGGATTCTCGCGACAGCGGGTAATCCCGATGTGAAGAACGTCATGCTGCCGTATGTGATCACTTTGCAACGGCCATCGGAGTGAACTCCGCGCAGATGCGACTTGTAGCGGCGATGAAGGGCAATCTTGGTGAACCGGCTTCGTGAAGGCAGAATCGGCAAAGTCTGGTTTATAGCTTTTGCCCAAGTCGCTTCTCCATGGCGGT
The DNA here is from genome assembly GCF_051013365.1 of Tunturiibacter psychrotolerans. Classification (GTDB taxonomy): domain Bacteria; phylum Acidobacteriota; class Terriglobia; order Terriglobales; family Acidobacteriaceae; genus Edaphobacter; species Edaphobacter psychrotolerans_A. The sequence goes on from NZ_CP132941.1 coordinate 59,962, forward strand.
GCGATAGGTTCTGCTGGCGCGGGGATGGGAGCCGTCCTTTAGGAGAACCTCGAACTCTCCATGCGAAAGGGGTTCAAGCTGCACAATGCTTTCGATATTTACGATGGCGGAGCGATGGATGCGAAGAAAGCGGCTGGGGTCGAGACTCTGCGCGAGATCGGTTAAGGAAGTTCGGTAAAGAAATGCTTTCCCGGAGGAGTGGAGGGTGACATAGACGCCCGTCCCTTCGATCCATTCGATGTCTTTCACACGCACGAATCTTGTGATTCCACCTGTCTTAACGGCCAGCCGGTCAAGATAGCGGGTGTCCGCCGCTTGGGCCGCAATGACCCGCGCTACGTTTTGTCCGAACTCCTGAAGATGGAGATCATCCCTGCGCCTCTTCACGCGCGCCAGCATCGTCTCGAACCGCTCATCGCTGAAAGGCTTGAGGAGGTAGTCCAACGCATTTGCTTCGAAGGCTCGGATGGCGTGTTGGTCGTAGGCCGTGACGAAGACGGTGAGGGGCATATTTTCCGGCCCAACGGCTTCAATCACCTCCAGGCCGTTTAGCTCCGGCATCTGCACATCCAGGAGCACCAAGTTGGGCTTGTCGCTCAGGATCAAGCGCACGGCTGTCTCGCCATCGCCTGCTTCCTGCAGGGAACGTACTTCCTTGTCTTGATTGAGCAAGTCGGATATTCGCTGGCGCGCCGGTGCCTCGTCATCGACGATAAGTACCCGGATACCGTCAGGGTGTAAGGCGGTCATCTGTCTCCCTTCGTCTATGGAGCGGGAACGAGATGGACACTTCGGTTCCTCCCTCGGTTCTCCTGCGGACATTGAACTGGCTTGTATTGTCTGGGTACAGTCCCGCGAATCGCTCTCGTGTCACCGAGAGGCCCACTCCCTTATGAGCTTCGAACGACCAGCCGGGCGGTAAGCCTACGCCGTCGTCTAGTACTTGAATGAGGAGTCTCTCCTGAGAACGCTGTGCGCTCAGAATAATTGACCCTCCGCGAGCTCTCTTCGAAATGCCATGACGGATTGCGTTTTCTACCAGCGGCTGGATGAACAGACTGGGAACCAGAGCATCTTTCAGGTCTGGAGCTATTCTTATCTCGATCTTCAAGGAATCGCCAAAGCGAATCTTCTGTGTGGCCAGATAGTGGTCAAGGAAAGCTAATTCTTCGGCAAGCAGTATCTCATGAACTCCTCGTGAGTTCAGGGAAAGGCGTAGCAAATCGCCCAGGTGTTCGATCATTCTTCTCGCGAGTTTCGGTTCACGTTCAACCTGTGAGGATACGGTGTTGAGTGCATTGAAGAGGAAGTGTGGATCGAGTTGCATACGCAACGCGTTGAGGCGAGCTTCTGAGAAATTCCTTTGCAGTCGTTCCATCTGCAGTTCAGCGGAGACATAGCGCTGATGGTAGAGATAGGCTTCCCTCACGCCGACGATGAGGCAGTACACGAGCATGCTCCAGAAGATCTCTCGAAGAACTTCTGTGAGGATGATCGTTCCAGACAGCCGGGACCATGTAGCTGCTCCTAGCGCCGCCTTCAAAATCGCGTGAAGATAGCCATACAAGATGGACACGAAGGGGCCCAGAGCAAAAAGCGTGATGAGTCGGGGCAGGATTCGTTGTACAGCAAATGGGAGAGCACGATCCACGGCCAGGATGCCGGGGACCAGGATTCCCCAGGCCCACCATTGTGCCACCGCCGACATAAATACCTGGTCCATGTCAAGGTTCTGCCCTAGCTGAGGCAAAGCAAAGATCACGGCAATTGCCGTCCAAAAGACGATTGAAATGATCGACCACCTGAGAGTCCTTCTCATCATTGCTTCTAGTCATACCCTCGTCTGAATATCGCGATGCTCGACTTCCGATCGACCCGAATAGTGTGAAGCGCGAGCTCTACAAAACCTTTGGCTCGTGTAGCCATTCTGACAGATCAGGTTCTGCTGCGTGCCCGCTGCTGGCGGTGGACGGGCGATTGAGGGTGCGGAGCTTTGCTAAACGTCTGTTTCGTTCGATCTACAGACCGGTCTGCAACAGCCATGACCACTTCAGAACATATCGTCCAGCTGCGCTGTGAATGTGCGTAGATTCAGGTTAGTTAGACAGTCCTGCACTCACATCCAACTGTGACCTTGCGGCTTTTGTCTTCAAGGAGATCTCACATGAAGCGTTTCATCAGTAACCACCTCTTTACACTAACGATTCTGATTGGCACGGCGAGCTTCGCTCAAAGCCCAAACTCTCCGGAGGGCAACAAGACTGTCACGGCCAACACCACTTCGGATACGGTCGATGTTCAGCATGTGATCGACTCCTATCATGAGGCCGTTCTTACTCATGACGGAGACCGACTCGCGCATCTCTTCCTCCCTCAGGACAGTCTATGGCTGAACGTCCTCTCCGATGACGCGTATGCTCGTGCGAAAGCGAAATCGCCGGAAGCGGTGAAGATCCACGTAGGAAGCTACACAGATTTCGTGAAGCTGGTTTCCACCTCGAAGGCCAGCTTCAATCCAACGCATACGCATCTTTAACAGAACAGCGACGGGACGATTGCGTCGGTGTACTTTGACTTCGTCTTCCTGATAAACGGAAAGGAAGAAAATCGCGGAAGTGAGACGTGGATTCTCGTCAGAGGAAGCGATGGCTGGAGGATCGCGGCAATCACTTTCTCCTCAAATCCACACATGTCGTAAAGCATGTGTCGCATGTCTTTGAGCCAGAGCTTACCTGATTGAACCGTACGAACGGAGTACTCAACTGCTACGACCTCAAGTCTTCCCTTACCTCACCGTCCTTCGGTTCATTTCTTCGCGCCAATTCCTGCTCGTGCTTGCGCTCTTTACTTTACGCAGTTGCTTTGCTGAGACAACGATCCGGGTTCCCATGAAAACCGATCGTTGGATTTCCAACGACAATACCACGTTAACGGCTGACGATCACGTCCCCGATGGGGTGCTTGAGATCAGTAAGGGGTCAGTCGACGTGAAAGATTTGATCTTTGCTGACGGCACCATCGAATTCGATATGTACATGCCGGATCACGGGATACTCGGAATGAGGCTCCGTGCACAAAATCGAGAAAATGGCGAAGCTCTCTACTTCCGCCCTCAAAAGAATTACGACACTTCTTCGGATTGCTTACAGTACATGCCCCTTGAGCATGGCGCGTTCGAGTGAGACTTATTCCCGGAATATCAAAGTTCGGCGCCCATCCACACCCTAAGTTGGAACCACTTCCGAATCGTGGTCATTAGGAGAAGAATGCGGGTCTACGTGAACCGTTCCAGCCAGCCAACACTGAGCGTGGATCACATGAGGGCGGGGCGCTGTCTGGCGCACTCACCTTCGGGGGCCCGGCAAAATATAAAAATCTCTTGATCACGCCCGCGAAGCCATCCTTGGACGTGGCGCAAACTGCACCCGAACGGAGAGACAGATTTCTACGACATTGGCAGATCTCAACGGCGTCCGTACTCCCCTCAATTCACGACTCACAGCTGGATACTCCCATGGGAGTTCAGCCGCCTTACGCGTCAATGCCCACTGACGGTAAAGCATGGAGAACCATAACGGCTGAGACGAAAGGCCTAGTCAACTTCTCGCGAGAGGTCGGGTCTGCAAAGGAAGGAGCAGTAATCTCTCTGGCGTGGGCAAAGACCACGCTCGTCTCCGACAAGGCACAGTCGAAAGCGGCCCAGATCGGCTGGGTACGCGAAATCTGGGTCTACGTGAACGGCACACTTGTGTTCGCGGGCAGAAACATCGAGGGACTTCCGGCGGCGAAGGCTGCCGGCGAACGGATCTCCTTAGAGAACGGGACTTTCCGCTTACCGCTGAAGAGGGGTAAGAATGAAATCGCAATTGCGCTGGACGATAATCTGCCCGGCAACACGCAGCATTTCGGATGGGGGATGGAATTGAAGCTGCGAGGTTTGAGCGGCGAATGAACACAGCAAAACAGAGGGAAAACAATGCACAAGTTCCAACTGGCTTTACTACTTGGTTTGACATTTTGCCTCTCACAACCCAACTGCCTCCGCGCGCAAGCGCCTGGCACTAGAACTAGCCCAGTGATCTCGATGACCGCAAGTCATTGGCATCCTGTCAGCGATAAACCTGATGTGCAATATGTGATGAAGGAAGGATTTCCCGACGGGATCATCGTTCTAAAATCGGGGGACCTTGCACTCAACGGACTTTGCTGGCGAAATATCTTTGCAGAGCCTTTGGAGTATGGGTGAAGCAAAGAGGTCGGGCGGCCATCCGAGTGCTGTGACGGATTGCGTAGAAAGTATAGTCTCGCAAGAGATTACTTCACGTTGTGATGACGTGATCTCCAACTCGCGAAACATCAAAGAATGAATGGTGCGATGGATGCATCGCTTTCCTAAATAGAGCAAGGGTCACATGACATTCGGAATGTTGTAACCTTTTCAGACATTACCTCTCCAACAACTGCGCGCACAAATGAACTAAACGAAATTTTTCACTTGAAGCATTCGGTAGAGTTCATCGACTGCGCGCAATTCGGTCGGCACAAGGGGTAAGTGATGAGCAGAGTAACTAGAAGCCTATTAATGATCATGGTTGGAATTGGAGCTGCGTCTCCAGTTCTTTGCGCTGCGCAGGGCAACAACACTGGCGCGGTCTTCATCATGACGAACGATGCCAAGAAGAATCAGGTCATTGCGTATGAGCGTGCTGCCGATGGCACGCTCTCAGAACCTGTCTACTACGACACCAACGGCCGCGGCAGTGGCGGCACTACCGACCCACTCGAATCACAAGGTTCTCTCACCCTTAGCCAGGATCACTCCTTACTCTTCGCGGTCAACGCGGGAAGCGGTACGGTCTCTGTCTTCAGCGTTCACAAAGCTAACCTTACCTTCCTCAATAAGACAGCCTCTGAAGGAGTACAGCCTTCCGCGGTCGCGGAGAGCGGTGGTCTGATCTATGTCCTCAATAGCGGCGGACCAGGCAGCGTAGTAGGATTTCACCTTGACTTCGGCGGACAGCTCACGGAGATCCAGAACTCAACGCAATTTCTCACCGGCACCACCAGCGGCGGAGCATCGCTGTCCTTTAGCCCCGATGGACAGTTCCTTCTCGTTACAGAGCGCGTCACCAACAATCTCGATGCCTTCCACGTCGAGGCCGACGGCAGGCTCTCGCCAATCATCGTGAACGCAAACCCAGCTCCCGGTACCTTCACCGTCAACTACGCTCCGAATAACTTCGCTATCGTCTCCGAGACCGGACCCGCAGACGGCAACAACGCATCCGGGATCTCCTCCTACAAGGTCAATGCGAACGGCACCCTGACCGCTGTCACCCAAAGCCTCCCCACCTTCGCCTCTGGCAACTGCTGGAATGCGATCACGCCTGATGGATCCAAGGTCTATGTCTCCAATTCCGGGAGCAACGACATCTCAGGCTTCAACATTGGCAAAGATGGAAAGCTAACTCCTATCGGCAGCACAGTCGTAGGCAGCATCCCGTCCGGCAGCCACAACGTGGACATCGCGGTCTCCGCCAACGGCAAGTACCTCTACACCATCAACTCGCAATCTGGGAAAATCTCCACTTTTGCGATTAACGAAGATGGATCTCTCACCAACCTCGGTCAGGCGGGCAATTTGCCCAATAGCGTCGGCTTCAACGGTATCGCCGCCCTCTAAGCAGTTACCAGCGGGCTACGGGCCTATCTGTAGCCCGCAATTTATTGACTTGTATTTCTTGCCGTGTAACGGAATATTCATGTAACCCGAAGAAGCTGTCCGTGTCATACCACGCAGCACGAATACGACATTACTTGGAGTGATACATGGATCGGTTTGCGATATTGGCGTTGTTGAATGCCCGGCCCGGTAAAGAAGACGAAGTGGAAGAGTTTTTGAAGTCAGCTCAACCCCTGGTTGCAGAAGAGACAGGAACGAGGTCCTGGTACGCGATCAAGATCGGTCCCGCATCCTTCGGCATCTTCGATACCTTTGTCGACGAAGAGGGAAGAACTGCGCACGCCAGTGGTGCTGTGGCCAAAGCACTCTTTGCCAGGGCTGAAGAGCTCTTCGCAACGGCTCCTCAAATCGAGATGGCTTCGATTCTTGCGTCCAAGACACCTAACGACTAGTCGAGAGCTTCAAATCACTGAGGAGAGTCGCACGAATGGATCTGCAAAGCGAGTTAAATGCTACTTCTCGAATGGTGCGCGAGAAGACTCCACCCCACGTCATGCCTGCGATCGAAGCCGTGACCGAAGCTCAAGGTTGCGGGATTAGCAGTTGCTGCACTTCAGCCCGGTCGGTCGATGCCTGACTTTGAGTTGCCGGACGCCGGCATTGTCAACCTGCGCACGAAACCTGAAACACTGTTGCCATGAAGAGTGATCGCACTCGTTACTCCGGCTATCGGTTCCTTCCCAGATCATCAGCTATGCGGTATGGGCTTATCATCGCTTCTGCCTGAGTTTCCGGGATGTCGAAGAGCTTCTCGCTGAGCGCGGCATCATGGTATCCTATGAAACGATCCGTCAGTGGTGTGAGAAGTTCGGTCTCGACTATGCTCGGCGATTGAAGCGACGAGAGGGACGGCTGGGCGACCACTGGCATTTGGATGAAGTCTTCATTCGAATCAACGGCCAACAGCGGTATTTGTGGCGCGCCGTGGATCAGGACGGCGACGTGATCGACATTCTGGTCCAGCCGCAACGTGATCAGCGCGCCGCAGAGCGATTCTTTCGAAAACTCTTGCGTGGCCAGGGTTCCGAACCACTGCAGATCACTACCGACAAATTGAGAAGCTACTCCGCTGCCATGCGAAGCATCTTCAGCAACGTGATTCACAGGGCGGAGCGGTACGCGAACAATCGCGTCGAAGCCTCGCATCAGCCGACGCGCCAACGGGAACGGCAAATGCGCCGATTCAAATCTGCCAGGCACGCACAACGTTTTCTCCCTCCCTGATGCCGTCTGAAATCCGTTCCGTGTAGACCGACACTTATTGAGGTCTAGCCATCACCGGCTCCTGCGATCGCGGTCATTCGCGGTCTGGCGGGAAGTGACCACGGCCTGAGCGAGCTCAAGACCCGCAGCGTGCCCAGCTCAGAACGTCCCTCGACGTCTTAAGTTGACAATGCCATTTGGAGCTGACGTGTTCGCTTTTTTGAAATGAGCACATGCACAGGTGATCCCGGTGTGAGTCTTTGTTTTGATCGAGAATGCCTTGATGTTTAATGAAGACTTAACTCCCGGGTGGCAAACCGCACCTTACTCCCCTGAGCTCGACCCGGACATCGTCCTAATCCAACCGCAGGCCTCCGGCGGGGATGAGATTTTGCACATCCTTTGGTGATAGCCGAAGATGGCAGCATTCCGTTGTACTGGATGGCAGCATAACTTTGCACTTGGAGGCCGTGCCGTATAACGCTGCACTGGGATTCTGAAGTTATGAAGTGCCTGAAATGTCAGTTTACTAAGATGTCCGCCGCTTGAACAAGGGCTTTACGCTAGCGTGCTCCCTATCCGGTATCTGTGATTTGATTCCTTCGCTATGTCAATTGACGACATTTTGGAACAAATCACTGGCGAGCAACTCCATGCTCTTTAGGTAGATGCAGAGATTTCAAGACCGATTGTTGTCAACATGCAATTAAAGTGAGCACAAGGCGACGAACCTTGCGTTTGAACGCGAAGATGAATTGCAAAAATCCGACCACGTTTCGACGCAAATCGTTGAATTCGTTACGGCGGAACTTGCAGCCTAACTGCGTGCGCACAGTGGGTCCAATCGCCCGAGCCAGCGGAGCTAACTCTTCGGGCTGTCGGCGACTCGCGACGGTGACTTCGATGTTCTTACGGGCGAAAGCGTGGGCGAGGGCCTGCCCTATCTTGCCGAATCCTACGATGGCATAGCTCATGGTGTATCCCCAATACATGTCAATGTTGCTCTTGATTTCCCGGCTTTTAGATTGCGGAAAAGCCGCCGTCGACAGCCAACTCCACGCCATTCACGTAGCTCGATTCGTCTGAAGCAAGAAAGAGCGCGACCGCCGCAATTTCCTCAGGATGACCCATCTTGCCGCGCGGGATCAGGGACTCAAACATCTGCCTCGTCTCCTGGTCGAGGCGCTGGGAATCCGGCGTGTCGACCTGCCCGGGGCTCAGCACGTTCACGCGAATATTCCTGCTCTTCAGTTCGTTGAGCCAGGTACGTGCGAAGGAGCGCAAGGCCGCCTTGCTCGCCGCATACACGCCGAAACCAGGAAACCCTTTCACGGAAGCAACGGAGCCGGTCATGATGATCGATCCGCCATCGTTGATCAGCGGCAACGCCTTCTGAACCGTAAACAAGGTGCCGCGCACAATCAGGCCGAAGCCCGCATCGAAGTGCTCCTCCGTGATCTCGCCCAGCTTGGCGGCCTCGCCCTTGCCGGCGCTCGCGAACAGGATGTCGATCTTGCCCTTTTCCCGCTTGACTGTGTCGAACAGGCGGTCGAGGTCGTCGAGATTGGACACGTCGCCGCACACGCCCGTCACGTTGCGGCCCGATCAGCTTGACGGCCTCGTCGAGCTGCTCCTGCCTTCGGCCCACGATGAAAACGTAGGCGCCTTCTTCCACGAACCGCTTGGCGCTCTCAAGCGCCAAGCCGCTCGATCCACCCGTGATGACTGCAACCTTACCTTCAAGCTTCCCCATGATGACTCCCTTTGGTAGATCTGGAACATTCAGTACCGAAGATCCCTTTGATTGCCTTTTGTTGGCCCGGGGGGCTTCGATTGTTTGCGCGTGGCGCGGCGATGAGTGACTCGCCTCGAAGTAACGATTGAGATTTCAGATCGCCGTCATGCCGCCGTCGACGAACAACTCCACCCCATTCACGAAGCTTGAATCGTCTGAAGCAAGAAACAGCGCGACCGTCGCGACTTCCTCAGATTGCCCCATCGTTCCCCGCGGGATGAGGGATTCGAAATACTGCTTCGCTTCCTTGGTGAGAACTGCTTCCTGCATCGGTGTGGCAATAGCACCGGGAACCAGCAGGTTCACGCGGATCTTTCTGTCCTTCAGCTCATTGAGCCAAGTACGGGCGAAGGAGCGCAGCGCCAACTTGCTCGCCGCATACACGCCGAAACCAGGGAAACCTTTCGCCGCAGCGTTGGACCCGGTCATGAAAATTGATCCACCATCGTTGAACAGTGGCAACGCTTTCTGCACCGTGAAGAGTGTGCCGCGCACGTTGAGATCGAAGGTCTTATCGAAGTGCTGCTCGGTAATCTCCCCCAGCGGGACGGGCTCGCCTATACCGGCACTCGCGAACAGGACATCGATCTTGCCCTTTTCCCGCTTCACGACATCGAACAACCGGTCGAGGTCTTCGAGATTGGCCGCATCACCCTGAACGCCAGTTACATTCCGGCCGATGACCTTGATTGCCTCGTCGATCTGTTCCTGCTTCCGTCCCGTGATGAATACGTAAGCACCCTCTTCCACAAAGAGCTTGGCGCTTGCCAGCGCCATACCGCTCGTTCCACCCGTGATGACTGCAACTTTTCCTTCAAGCTTTCCCATGATTGCTCCCTTTGGTGGATGTCCAGCATCCCCTACTGAGGAGTAGAGTTCTTTGTTAGTGGACGCGAACTCCAAACATTTTGTCTATTCGTCCAAGAGGAGTGGCCCAGCGTGGACCCGATAAGCGACATCTTCCGAACAGTCCCGCCTGTCGGCAAAAGGCTGCCACCCGCAGACTTGGCGCACTTCGCCATGCTTTCGCGCGGCAACTGCTGGCTAAGTGTGGAAAGAATTCCGGAGCCGATTCCGCTCACAGGTGGTGATTGCTTTCTGGTAGCTAAGGGGACCTTCGATTGTTCTGTGCGACAGCCCGCGAACACGTCCTAGATGGAGTTTCCGCGAGATTGGGGCCAGGGCCAACGGCAATGTCGCTCTTTGTGGAGGCGGTGGCGCACCGACAACAATCGTCTGTGGGTCCTTGAGTTTCGATCACGCCAGTTTGAAGCCGATCACCCAGTTGTTGCCGAGCTTCATTCTGATGAAGGCCGATCAGGCACGCACACTTGCTCTTCACACCACAGTGCAGGCGCTGGCGTCAGAAATGGCAGAACAGGCGCCGGGATCTGGAGTCGTCGCGACTCGGTTGGCTGAGGTTCTGTTTATCCAGATACTCCGGGCGCATATCGCGTCGGAACCGGAACACAACAAAGGATGGCTTCGTGCCGTTTTCGATCCTCAAATTGGCACTGCCCTGAGTGCCATTCACGACAGAGTAGATACACCTTGGACGGTCGAATCCTTGGCCGAGGCGGCGGGCATGTCTCGTTCCGGATTCGCAGCCCGTTTCAAAGAGCTGCTCGGACAGACGCCGCTGGAGTATGTGACTGGATGGCGGATGCAGAAGGCGATGCAGTTACTCGAACAGCGCGACAAAAAGCTCATAGATGTAGCGCGGTTGGTCGGTTACGAGTCCGACGCTGCGTTCAGTAAAGCGTTCAAGCGAGTTGTCGGGGCCAATACCGGTGAATACATAAAACGCGGTTTTGAAGGCCACGGTAAAGCAGGAATCGCAGACCACGATCAGTCCCGGTAAACGCGTTTCTCGGAAGTAATCTAACAGCTGACCGATACAGGCTCGATGAGTGCATTGGCCTGATATGGAGTGACCCTGTCAACTCTGCGCAACAGTGGGGTTGTTTTTGTCGTTGCTTTTGTTGTTTCCCGAAGACAGAGCGAGCAGCAGCCTGGGCAGATTTGAGCGACGATTGATCAGTCTGATATTCGCGGGTCGGGACCGCATAATCATGATCCGTCGGGAGCTGCCTCTGACTGTTATCGCGAGTCCGGTCGAGCCTGTCGCATAGGCCAAGCGAGGATTCTCCTTCGTGCTTGCTCCGGCTGCTGCTGGCTCTGTGCTCGAGATTGGTGGCGTATTTCATCCGTGAGTTTCTTGCTTTTTCCTTATTGGGGAAGTTGTTGCTTTTGCTTTGTTCTTTCTAGGCTGCGGCTTGCTGATTGGCGAGCGTTTCTGCCCTAGTGCCGATGGCCCAGATGAAGCCCAGCAGCTCACGAGCGACTGCTGTAACGATCTTTCTCTGGTCCTTGCCGGCTGCACCCAGTTTCATATAGCGCTTGTGCAGGCGGTGTTGCGCTTTCCACGCAATCTCTTTGACCTCTTCCGAAATGCTCTCCTGTCTTCTGCGTAATCCATACCAGACTCCTGGTGGACGACGATAGCTCCAGGCCGCCTCGACAACGATTCGCCGCAAGTGCGCGTTGCCGGTTTTCGTGATGCCTCCCCGCCTGATCCGCTTGCCACTGGAGTCCTCGCTGGGCACAGCACCGCAATAACCCATCAGTTGCCGGGCGCTTTCGAAGCGAGATAGCTGGCCCAGCTCGGCCGCGATGGTCACCGCCGAAATATCTGCGATGCCGCGCAGTGCCTGCAGATCGTTGATGACTTGTTGTAACGCGGGGGAAGCCAGCTTGACCGCTTCTGTGATGGCTTGCTCCAGACGCGCCACCCGTTCGCGCATGTGTTCGACCTCGTGCAGATAATCCTGCCGTGTAGCCTCCTGGGCGATCTGTGGGAAGCGTACCTGCGCGACCCAGATGAGATAGGGGCGTGTCCAGGGTCTCACCCCGGATGGTGGACGCTGACCGGAGCGCAGAAGGAACTTGCTCAAGCGATGACGCGCCCGCGTCTGATCCTGCTTGGCTGCTTCGCGGGCACGCACCAGATCGCGCAAGGCCTCGGAACCCTCATCGGGAACCCATACCGCCGTAAGATCCCCGGATCGATAGCAGCGCGCCAGCTTCTCTGCATCCCGCCGATCCGTCTTGACTCGGTCGCCAGCCTTGACCGGCACCAGCGTGGGTGCCACAACTTCGCACTCGACGCCCAGCTCCGCCAGTTGCCAGTACACGACGTAGCCCGTCGGTCCGGCTTCGTAACATGCTCTCAGCTTGGCTGCTGGATCAAGCTTCTTGATCAACTTACGGATAGACTCAGCGCGGTTCGGAATGGTTCCCAGGCTCCGCACTTCACCTTCCGGTTCCGCGCCCGCCACGGCGATCGTCTCAGCATGGACATCCAAACCTAGAAATCGTACCTTCTCCTTCATGACCGGCTCCCTTCCGCTTGTGGCTCTGAACTGTGCGTCCGTAAGGACGCTCACAGCCTAACCCACGGTCGGCGCATCGGCGCCGGTCACTCCATACTGACTGTTAGCAATAGTTGAGCCGAGGGCACCTGTCCGGAAAGCGACTATTCGGCTCAGCGCTTGCGTTCCATCTCGGTGAGCACATTTGCGATTTGAAAACAAGTGAGATTGTGAGAAGGCATTCGATCGCCAAAAAGGCTTCCGGTATCGATGCTTTTCGAAGAAGACGTGCCGTGTCCGTCTCAAGTCTTTACTCTTGAGTCACTTCCTAGGTGCGATAACCTAGAGGGATCCTACAGAAACTGAGGTTTAAGGACGGAGAGGTGTCGGCACAGAGTTGTGCTAAATATTCGCCTTTTCGGCTAATCTCAGTCAGATATCCGTGAAGTGCCGTAGGACCACCGCCGCATTCTGTTTCACGGACATTAGAAGGTCCCTTGATACTATGAATCGCCGAGTCATCGAGTTGACTCAAAGGAGCAAGGAGCAATGCAAATTACAACCGAGCAAGCGGATCGAGTCATGAAGGCTTCCATCCTGAAAGCACGAGAACTTGGAATTTCAGTTTGCATTGCAATCCTTGATTCGGGAGGCCACCTGAAAGCCTTTCATCGTATGGATGGAGCATGGCTTGGAGTGATCGATGTTTCTATTAAGAAAGCGAAGACATCGGCCTTGTTCGAAATGGAAACACAGATCATGGATAACTTCAGCAAAGCAGGGGCAGATGCGCACGGAATTGAGCTCTCCAATGAAAACCTCATAACGTTTGCGGGTGGAATTCCCCTTAGGTCAGTTGATAGTCAAGTTATCGGGAGCATCGGCGTCTCCGGGGGAAAGGTGGCTCAAGATTATGCGGTCGCTCAAAGCGGTGAATCGGCATTGAATGCCTAACCAGAAGAAAGGAGATCACTCAAATGTCGGAGATATTGATCACGGGGGCAGGCTCAGGATTTGGTGAAGGAACCGCTCTGGGATTGGCGCAAAAAGGACACAACGTAATAGCAGCTGTTCAGACCTGGCCACAAGTGACAGCTATGCGGGAAAAAGCCAGCTCGCTCGGCCTCAAAACCCTGAGCGTCGAGAAGTTGGACCTGCGCGACAAGTACGATGTGGCACATGCACTCAAATTGAAGTTCGACATTTTGGTAAACAACGCAGGCATCGGCGAGGGAGGACCCATGTCCGAGATTCCCGTTGATCTGGTGAGGGAGAATTTCGAAACGAATGTCTTCTCGGCTTTGGATTTTACCCAGCGCGTAGTGAGGAACTGGGTGGCAACGGGCATTAGGGGAAAGATAGTATTCACGTCCTCAGTTGTTGGACTTCTCACGGTGCCGCCGATTCCCGCATATGCCGCGAGCAAGCATGCCGTGCAATCGATCGCTGAAGCGATGTACGAGGAGTTGAAACCCTTCGGGATTCAGGTCCAAACAATCAATCCCGGACCCTACCTTACAGGTTTCAACGAGACTGTGGTTGAAGCCGGGCTACGCTGGCTCAGCGATGACGTGAACTTTATCAAGCGCGATGCCTTCAAGAAAGTGGTCGACGGGCTGCTCGGTAAACCAGAGGGCAGACTCGATCCAAAGGACATGATCGCAAAGATGATTGAAGTAATCCCTTCTCGCGAGGGAAAGTTTCTCAACATTTTTCCTCCTTCGTCAGAAGAATGGGTCAAGAGTTACCAGCAGCAACTCTACGAACGCACTATCTAGCCAGGCAATTATCGGTGAACGATAACGATCGAGCTTTCATTATCGAAGGGCCCCGCACCTCAATCTGGTTAATGCGGCCAAGTTGGGCCTACCATTGGGCACATTGATCAATCAGAGCAGCCTCGAATACTTCTCGCAGTTCGAGGCATTGCCGCCTTGCTGTCAAGGGAGATGATATGAAGAAAATCGCGAGGCCCATTCCTTTTGCTGGTTCCCAGATCGATCAAACGCGTCATATCTGCGCTTTCTTCAACAGCCCTGACGAAGAGTATCGGGTCTTGCTCCCATTCATAAAGGACGGATTCCAGTGTGGCCATAAGGCAATTCACATTGTTAATCGGGATCAGCGTCAGGACCACCTGCAACGCCTGACGGCTGCGGGTATTGATACAGCGGTTGCGGAGCAAAGCGGACAGCTGGAGATTCGGACGGATGCCGAAGTCTACCTTCCGGAAGGCCGTTTCGATGCAGATCGCATGATTTCGGCGTTCGAGCAATTGGCCAGCGGCAATGGCACCGGCAGCTTCCCTCTAAGTCGCATTTGCTGTCGTATGGATTGGGTGGTTGAAAGCGGATCGCATCTGGATGATGTGATTGAGTTCGAGTCGCGGGTACCTGAGAACGCTTTGGAAGGGTCTCTACGTTGTGAATGGTGGATATGACGGGCCCAAGGGCGAGGAAGCGATACGGAGTGGGCATGCGGACGCAGTCGCATACGGCCGTGCGTTTCTAGCCAACCCGGATCTGCCAAGGCGGCTGCAACTCGGCGCCGCTCTGAATGAACCAGACCCAACGACTTTCTACGGAGGAGACGCTGCCGGCTACACGAGCTATCCCGCGCTCTCCTGAACCGTGCAGCATCACGATATGCGGATTCGATTGTTTGAATCTGCGCGTGAGATGCGTCTGGTCTAAGACGCCCGCAAATTGTCTCGGCAACGCTGAGACAATTTGCCAGCGATCTATCTGGCTTTGGGTTTCGGATAGGACCGATAGGCAAGGATAAGCGTCGTAGGCATCAAATTCAGCGGAACTTAGAGTGTTGCGAGGGTGCTGGAGCACCCTTCCGCACCCTTAAGATCGGAAGAGGATTTGATTTGAACTGGACCTCTGCCTCGATCCAGACCGCTGCCGAAGCGCGGCAGAGGTCGAGGTATTTTCGACTCAGATAGTCGAGGGTGCTGGCGAGGGTGCTGAAAATCGAAATTCGCGTTTCCCCCAGTGTTTTTGAATGCTTAAGGGTGCTGTAGTTAGCCATCAACGCCCATGAAATCATTTAGTTACAATCACTTAGCATAACTGTCACGGCAGAGGTCGCGGGTTCGAGCCCCGTCGTCCCCGCCATAAACCACTAAGAATCAATGGTTTGTGGCTCAGTGGCAAGACTAGGAATCGGACGAGGGGTGAGAAGGGATGATTGCCTGCCCCAGTCCCCAGTTTTCCCCAACAACATTTCCACATGCCTCCCACTCGCGCTTCGCTGTCGGCGGATACAGCGCGTGTGTAAAGGTCCATAGTGATGCGTGAATTTGCGTGCCTCAAAAGCTCCTGAGCTAACTTTTACATCAGCTCCCATACTGCGGAGGTTGGTTGCGAGACTGTGTCTAAATGTATGCCAACCGATCACTTTTCCAGACACCTCAGCTTTCAGGAGCGCGGGCCGGATGATCTTCTTTAGCACCATGTCAGGGGTTACTGGCTTGGTTCCATTCAAGCGTACAGAGGGAAAGAGAAAGTCCTGATCCTTTCGGTAAAGCGACTCCTTTCTCCACTCCATCAGCAAAGAGTAAACAGAAAAGTGAAGAGGGACAGGCCTCTCACTCGCATCTGTCTTCACCTTGCCGAACCTATTACGCACACATGAACGGTTGACGGCAACCTCCATATTCCGGAAATCGACATCGCTCCATCTGAGCGCGAACATTTCAGAACGCCGAAGCCCAGTTGAACCGGCAAGCATCACCATCACACGCTCACGCAATCCGAGTTCCTTGAGAAGAGCTTGGAATTCATCCGGCGTGAGCACATCTGGTTCCCTCAATCGTTTGGCCGAACATCTGACTTTTGAGATTGGATTGAAGGTGATCCACTCGTGCCTGATTCCATGACTAAAGATCGCAGACATGATGTTGCGAATTTTCGTCTTGGTACCTGGAGCGAATGACATTGAATCAAGCCACAACTCGACCGCGACGGTCTTCACCTCAGTCAGTTTGAGCGGTCCCCACTTTGGAAGGATGTGCAGCCTTATATAAGAACCGTGAGCATCCACTGTGGCAAACGACTTTCTGTCTTCAGTGAGTTCGTGTTTTGAGTAGTGGGCTATGAGGGCGTTGACCGTTTCCGGAGAACGCACCTCGCTGTTAATTTTGGCGCGTAAAAAGTGCACGGCCTTCTCAGCATCGCTTCGGTGTGGAACTCCCTGATGGTGCCGATTCGTTGCTTTCGATAGACACGCTTCCCACCCTTGTCCTCATAAAATCTAAGGAACCAAGTATTGTCCGTGGTTTTGTTCTTTACGAGCATTAAACAACCCTGCTGAAATCGAGTTCCAATCATGTTGTTCTCCTGATTGGAGCACCGGTGGCTGGGACAAGTTTAACCCCGATCCTCAGAAACTCAACCGGCATTGTGACCGCCCTGCCGGCGGTTGATCATCCACTCTTCAAGGTCTGATTCCAAGAACCGCCACAACCGCCTCTTCCCTTCCCCAATCGGTATCGCAGGGATGTAGTTCTCCCTCGCCCAACGGGTCAAAGTGCGACTGTTGATACCACCGAGGTAGTTTGCGGCCTCTTCAGGAGTAAAGAAGCGTCGCGAATAGCTCGACGGACGTCCACATCGTCTCGGACCACGGGAATGAATACACGCTTCAGTTGCGGGAGATTTCGAGCGAGGGAGATCCCCACTTCGATTCCAAAGTATTCATTGTCCCTGGGGACAAAGCGGCGAGGGACAAGCTCGTGGAACTGCCCGTCTTCGTTCCCGCTGCCGAACTGGACAAAGTCAAGCAGGAGGCGGCAACCGCGAAGGCCATCGAGGCCGCCGAGCGAAAAGGATATCGAGTTACGTCCTCCGGACGGGCCGTCGGTGTATGGCCGCGATGCGGTTCTCGCGTACTTAGAGGAGGGAACTGCTCAGATTCACTCGATCGAGATATCTGACCGCCGCCTTTGCGGATCAAACGAAAGTGTGTCCCTGACTGCGAACTATAGAACCACGTTTTCTCTGGCGGGAGACCCCGCCCCCAGGCAGGCAGCGGGAAGCCACAGATGGGAACTGCGGAAACAAGCGGGGCTATGGCTAGTCTTTTTGTGAGCTGGTCATCGTCGGCCGCCACTGATCAACCTGAGCGACAGACACCCTCTCCACTTGATCCAGCCTCAGCCGACTGAATAGTCACATTGCCGATAACCCGACTTTGCGGGAACTACGGGATCACTTCCGATTTGCCGGTCATCCGCCCGGAACTTTGAATCTGACACCACCAGCGCACTCGGAACGATCGAGCGATGTGCCAGACGCCGTTACTCTGCCACATGAGTGAACCGGTTATTTTACCGTCAAACTCACTGAAGATGAATGAGACAGCGAACCCGAGGTTGCCGTTACTAAGATTTCATAGGAAGTGGGTGACCCCGAAGATGCCGACGACGATCCGCCGCAGCCATCCAAGCTAAGCAGCGCTGCACCGCTAAGTAGAAAAATCAGCACGGTCAAAACACTGAACTGCTTCGCCCTCTGGCGCAGGTATCCCATGATTGGCAACAGAAGACAAATTGCAAGAGGAGCCGTTGTCCCGAAAGTTGGATGGTAGGGTGCTTGTTCTTGCACCGCTATTGCTGGAGTCGAAAGCACGAGCCTGACATTTGTTGGTGGAGAGCCAGATGCGATACTCGTCGGTGTCATTGTCATCCGATACCCGCTCGGCAGAGCGGGGCTGGACGAGTACGAGAGCGTTACGGTGTTTTGGAAATTTGTCACCGCCTCAGGTGCGACGGCGAAGTTAAAGGTCGCGGGGCCACCCTGATTTACGATCATTGAGTTCGCGCCAGAGACGCTCACCGTGAAGTCCGTGACTACCTGAAATGTCTCCGTCACCGGAGTTGCGGCTGCGTAAGTCGAGTTTCCCGCTTGGATGGCGGTGATCGAGCAGGTTCCCGATGTTGCTATCTCCGCGGTGCTGCCGCTCAGACTACAAACGGACGGCGTATTAGACACGAAGCTTAGCGGTAATCCCGAGCTGGCGCTGGCCGAGAGCGGGACGGACGTCGTCGTATTGAGGACATCACTGAGAGTACTGAAGGTGATTGTTTGCAATTGCAGAGTCAGAGCCAGCGGCTGGTAGATCCACAGATCGTCGATAATGACTCCGTTTGTGCCATTCGTCGTCGCCCCTCCGCTGTACAACCAGAAGTTGCCCTGGGGGTCGACCCAATTCATGGAAAGCCATAGACCGCCTGGTTCGCTCGTGATTGCCGGAGTGCCTCTTGTTCCATAGTTTGCCAACATTCCAGATAAGTCTGCTGAGTTTGAACCATTCTCCCAAGTCCACACTCCGGACTGGGGATTGAACATCCACAAGTCGTTCAGAAATCCAAAGTTGTCCGACGAATCATAACCGGTCCCGCCAAACACCCAGAAGTTGCCTTTGCTATCCGCCCAATGGGCAAAACTCTCTCGCGCCCCGGGCATATTGGTCGCTGCCGGTACCGAGATGGTCCCATACGAGCCAGGGGCGTTACCCGCGGGGCTGCCGCCCACCCAGGTAACTTGCCTGGACGCGGTGTCGATCTTCCACAGATCGCCGATGATTCCACCGAACAGCCAGAGAAATCCGTTATTGTCTGCCCAAAGAGCACCGCCCCAGCGGGAGCCCGGAAAGTGAACGGAGGGGTCATATGGAACGCCTTGCGTACCATACGAAGCTGGTTGGCCGAGCGCTTGAGAACCAGAGACCCAGGTCCATATTTTCGAGGAGGTGTTATAGATCCATAGATCGTCAAAGCTTCCCAGGGAAGAGCTTGCCGCGTATCCAGTTCCGCCAAACAGCCATAGATTGCCCGCCACGTCCACGGCGTACATGGCATCCGATCGTCCCGGAGGCAGATTGGTGCTTGCAGAGACGTTCTGCGTTCCATAACTTCCGGTTGAACCGTAGTCGAGGTAGGAGTTGCCGAATTGAGTCAATAGGCTTGAGCCACCCTGCCAAGTCCATCGCGACGCCGTGACGTTGTACTCCCAGAGGTCATTGAGATAGCCAGCGTTTCCCGCTGCATCGTAACCCAAACCGCCGAAGAGCCAGAAGTTGCCATTAGCATCTGTCCAATGCGCTGCACCTGATCTGCCGCCCGGGATGCTGCTCGCCGAGGGTACTCCCTGCGTTCCATAAGCCCCACTTTGATTACCAAATAGTGGCCCACCCTGCCAGGTCCAAAAACCCGTCGAAGGTGTGTACTCCCAAAGATCGTTCAGAAACTGAGGCCCCGCAATGGAGTAGTAGCCCAATCCACCGAACAACCAGAGATTTCCATTCGTATCGACCCATGTGGACGAGGACTCTCTACTACCGGGCAGGTTCCCCGCGGCTGCGACACCGAGGGTTCCGTAGTTGCCCAACTGTGGAATTGAGTGGCTCCCACCTACCCAAGTCCATTCGTTCAAGGCAGTAGTTTGCGCGTAGGCAAATACGGCAAGCCCGGGGAACATAAGCAAAAACCAGATGATGGAACCCAAGAGCAAAAGGCCTTTTCTCATTCGAACTTGCAATCCTCTGAGTCGTGATTTCCCCGATTGTATCGTCACCTTAACCACAGGAGCCGAAGCTGGCCAACTCCTGTTCGTCAGGCGCACCTGAAGTCGTCGACGAGTGATTGCTAAACAACTTGTTCCCTAGCGAGACTGTTGCGCTCGACTGCCCGGCGAAACTTGCCAACACATTCCATGACGGCATTCTGGACGTGTAGTCGGCAAACCGAAAACAATCGTAACGCTGACGGCTTGTCATTTATAGTGCACGAAAAACGGGGTTATGAGAAACTTCGACCTTGAACTTGCCGCAAACCTGACTTTCGGGGAAGTCAGTCTGATTGCGTCTTCCAAGCGAATGGCACATCGGCGAGGATGGTGGGTATGAGTTTCTTACCTCATGGTTGGGTTTTCGGAATGATCGCGGCTATTCTTCTCGCCGCATCGCTAGAGAAGCGTCATAGGTTTACGGCTTGGCTATTCGAGTGCTTCGCCATATTGCTACTCGATCTCTGGTGAACCGACCGGTTCGCTCTTTCCGAAAAGCCGACTTTCGAGGAATGTCGCCTACACAGCTGCCTCCGTTCGAGGGGACCGATCAACAGAAGCGCGTCGAGCCGGTCCCAGATGAAATCCACACTCAAAATAACAAAGAAGCTTACAGCGAAGCCGGTCTCAGTGGGAAGGCAGCGTTAGATGGGAATTCGGATACGCGGATGGGCTGAGGCTCAGGGGTAGAGCGCAAAATTATTACTGTGAAAACCTGCACCGAACTACGCAGTCAGTCTTCGCCGTAGTACGCCAGCCGCCCCGAGAGCTCCCGTCGCGAGTAGCGCAAAGTCAGAGGGTTCTGGTACGGGTGAGGTGTTGGAGGCGGTCCACAAACCAGGCTCGTTGAAATTGAACGCATCTGAACCCGTCGCTAAGTTATAGGCGCTATCGAAGACGTACTGTCCCACGTTCTCCGTAAAGATAACGAGTGACGAATCATAGATGGCGAGATCCCATCCTATGATCTTGCCCGAAGCATCGGTCGAGAATCCCAGGAAGGCAGTTGAGTTTACGTCGGAAAACAAATGAGAACCATCGCTAAAGCTGAAGGAGACGGGGGTGACTGGATCGACGTATAAGTTAGTCTGCAGTGGCGTTGCGAGGTCTACTGACCCAGAGATTTTGTCTGAAGTAGAGTAGCTTGGTCCATCTAATAAGGTGAAGTTATTCCCAGTGTAGGTGTATACCGTATCCCCAATAGCTGGAAGCGGCAGGATGATTAAGGCGGAAGATAAGAGCAAAGACTTCAAGAGCATGGAGTTCTCCTAGTCGCATTTGGAGGCGCGCGTAGTCTATAGGATCACAGACTTCACCGCCTTGGGTTAACATCAAAGGTGTGTAGGTTCGTGCGATGGCATCGAACAGCGATAGCTCTTTGTACTTGCTGCCCACATAGATAAAAGTCCAATCACTAGTAGGGCCAACGTTCCAGACTCAGGAACAGGTGCGCTGACTATTTCTTGACCGACAGCCGAATCGGAATTGAAGGAATCTATAGTCAGATCACCTCCGGTCGTCTCAATATAGCCGGGGCATGGAGGAAATCCAAAATCAGGATCACATGCGTCAATAATCCCTCCATTTCCGAAAATGGGGCCAAGAGACTCAGCGGTCTTAGGAGCATCCAAGCCGGAGTCAATCGAAAGCCTATTTTCAGAGTCGTCTATTGCCACTCCACTGACGCTGAACTCTGTGGTAACCGTAGTCGCAGCGCTTCCGAAAGTGCCAATTCCTTGGATGGTCACGGTAGATGAATCAGCGCAGCAAAACGTAAATCCCGATCCCAGAAAATCAGTGAACTCGTAGTAACTTTCTGTCGTTGCCTTATCGATCAACGTAATACGCTTGTCAGTGAACGGTTGCGTTCCCAGAGAACCTGAAGCGACTATTGATACGATCCAAGTGATGGTATCTGCTCGGGCTATTGAGGAAGTTGCTAGGCAGGAAGCGAGGGTGAGAATCGAAAGAAGTAAGCGCATTTGGAACTCTCCGGTATGGCTTAAATGTGATCTCGGTGCGTCCAAACATACGCCTAGTACAAAGTGAAAACAAGGGTGCAAACATCAACTTCTGAGGTTTGCGTTGCTAGCATGGGTGATGCCAAGCTGAGAATCATGATCTCCGGACTGGCTTCGACGAGGCCGCAAGCCAAGATAGCAACCGACATCACGACTTGGTCCGAACCGTGTCTTGCTGCCGAGCGTCAGCACGAAGGTCAAGGCAGTGAGGTGGCCGACGCCGTGTACCTGCAGCAGCGCCTGCGTCTCCGGATACTCGGTCTGGCCGAGTTGCTGGATCTGCCGGTCATACTGCTTGATCTTGACTGTTATTTCCGCGATCTGCTGGAGCACCGGACCGAGCGCTTGTGCCAGTCCAGGCGGCATAACGGCCAGGCTGCGCTGAGCGAAGCACGTTGTAGCGGAGGTGGGCATACGGTAGCCGCAGGACTTGGTCAGACCACGAACGGCGTTCACCGCAGCCGTGCGCAGTCGCACCAGCAGAGCTCGCGCACGGATCAGGGTGAGGGCCTCCTGCTGCGCGATGGTGCGGTGGGCGATTGGCCGGAGTATGTTCGGATCAAGTCGGGCATATCGCGCCAGCTTCTCAGCATCGACCTGGTCGCTCTTCCGATCACTGTGCGAGATAGCCCGCAACTAGCGGACGTTCGCCACGATGACTCCGTGGCCTAGTTCTTGCAGCTGTTCACTGATCCAGATCGAGTGCGTTCCAGCCTCCATCGCAACCCGCGCTGGAGGCACATCGGTGAACCACTTCTCGATAGCCTTCGGGGTCGTCCGGAAGCGCCCCCGATCAACTACTTCTCCGTCCTGGTTGAGGGTGCAGTAATGGCTCCAGACATCGCCAAGGTCGATGCCGATCGTCATCTCAACCTTGGCTTGCCCGCGTGGAACTTCAGCGATGAGGTGCTGCCCTGGCTTCTTCATGGGAATAGTCTCTCTCCGCTTCAAAAGACCTGCTCATCCCATTTGTCGTTACTCCTACATGAACTTCTTGTTAGTGCATCGAAGATGGGCCCGTTCAGATTATTTCGCTGGCAGAATACCGGCTACACGATAACTCTCGATCACTTGATTTGATTGCAACGGCACGAGGTGACTCTAGTGTGGCTGTTGTTCGAATGATGGGAAGTCAGTGTAGTTTTGTTCATTTCCTCCCCAGAATGCTTCGCGCACATAGTCATTAAGTGGAAAATTGTTCTGGAGACGGAACGGGAGATCCGGGTTCGAGGTGAAGAAGCGGCCGAATGCAACGAGATCAGCGTTGTTCGCCTCGAGAATCGCCTCCGCACCTGAACGATCGAAGCCGCCTGCAGCAATAATGGCACCCCGGTAGACCTTGCGAAGAAAAGCGGTTGCAATGGGAGCCTGACCTTCTTCGATGGTCTCTACGCCTTTGACCCGCGGCTCAATGATGTGTAGATATGCCAGAGGAAGTTGGTTCAAACGTTCTGCAAAATGGCTGAAGGTTGCTTTGGGATTGCTGTCTGAGATCGATCCCCATTGACCACTTGGTGAGACCCGAACACCAACTCGCCCCGCGCCCCAGACGGACGCGATCGCTTCGATCACTTGCAGGGGAAACCGTGCTCTATTTTCAATCGTTCCGCCGTAGATGTCGTTTCGTTGATTGGTTCCATCTTGTAGAAATGTGTCCAGTAGATATCCGTTTGCATTGTGGGCTTCGATCCCGTCGAAACCAGCGGCTAGAGCCCGGATAGCACCCTGTCGAAATATCTCAACTAGCCTAGGCAGTTCGTCGACAGTGAGTGCTCTGTGAGGCGAAACCGGCACCCAGCCGTTCCGCGTCAGTGCAAGCCCTTCGAATGGAATTTCCGACGGAGCAATTGGTGCCTTTCCTCCCGAAAGGTCGACGTGGGATTGCCTGCCATCGTGTGCAATCTGCATGATGAGTTTGCCACCCTTTGCATGTACAGCGTCGACAACTTCACGCCAGCGCTTGATATGGCGATCTGTATAAATTGCGGGGGCGCCGTAATAGCCAAAGCTATCGGGGGATGGATGGACCGATTCTGTGATGATAAGACCGCCATCGGACGCACGCTGCCGATAGTACTCAATCACCATGTCGCTTGGAGAACCATCAGGCTCCGCTCTCAAGCGTGTGGTTGGAGCATGCACAATCCGGTGCTTCAAGAGGTTCTGGCCGAGTTGGAACGGAGTAAATAGCTTCATGGTTTCCTTCTTACGAGCGGTGTAGAGTTACTTGTCCGAATCCACCGTCTGCAAAGCTCCCGTGCTGGAACTAGCGAACATCAGGTCAATCAACTTGTGCATGCGAACGCCATCACGGAAGTTGGGCGCTATGTGCGTTCCGTTCTTGCGGTCTTCCAGATGTGCGGCATAAAGGTGCGCAAGATCTTCGACACTGACATCGAGTGACGATGGGGGAATATGGCTGTAGGCCGACGGGATCGGCAATTCCGAGAAAGGTGTCTTCGCACTCTGCCCGCCTTCGATGAGGTTCTCCTTGGCATGGCCGAAGGATGAAGGGTTGGAGATCTTCAAATCCCCGGTGGTGCCCGTGATATCGATCTGCAATCCTGAATTGTGGAGCTTGCCTCCCTCTACTTGAAACGAGAGTAGAGCTCCATTCTCCAAAGTGCCGATGCCGACAATTCCGTCGGGAGTATCGTTCGGAAACGACTCGCCTGTTGCGGATAACGTAAGGGTCGGAAACTGAGTAGCAATGATCGAGCTGAGAGTCTTTGGCTGTCCTACGGCATGAAAGAGCATGTCGAGGAAGTGACCTACGTAGATCGCGAGCACATGCGAGAAATTCTTCGCTCCGAGAGTCCAGGCGAGAGCTGGCGGACGCTCCTGATGAAAATAGGGCATACTGACATGTATCCGAACCGACCGCATCTCACCGACGTACTTTGATGCCACCAGATCGCGCAGATATTGAGCACTGGGGCCAACTCGACGCTGCAGACCAACCACATGGCGGACGCCTGCAGCCTGAGCAATGTGCAGCAGTTCCTCTGAATCAGCGGTGCTTGTGGTGAGAGGCCATTCTGAATACACATCCTTGCCAGCTGCGATCGCTGCCTTGACCACCGCGGCGTGCTGAGGAGCGGGTGGAAGCACGATCACCATGTCGACTTCCGGATCGGTAACCAGGTCGTGATAGTCCGAGAAGGCCGCGGAGATTCCGAAACTTTTCGCAATTTCTTGAGCCGTTTCGATGCGCCTGCTGGAAACTGCTGTGATCTCATATCCCGGAAGAAGGCGGAGAGCTGGAATGTGACCATATTTCGCCCAGTTTCCAACTCCCACGATGCCAACCCGTACTTTCTGCCCGGAACCCGTATTTTTCATTGTTTTCATCACTCCAGAGTTCGAATCTGAGCCTTTCGCTTCATCGGTCGAGTTCGCAGTCAAATAAAACTTATATGAACTAGATGGTTCACTATGCCTCTCGGATGCAGGATTACCGAACTTGCCTAAACTGACTTTGCGGGAACTGTTTTTTGGGAGAACATACGTGTGTGGCTGTTGGGAGGAATGGCATTCAGTCTTCCGCCGTACTGGTGGTTGAACTCGAGACGTGGAACACCGGTTCAGAGGTAGAACCCCGGTCAGTGCTTGCAGGTACCCGCCTGACCAAGTTCCCGCGAAACGGGGTTCTAGGAAACTTCGAGCCCGCACAGTTCAAGTAGGTTCATCTCACTTTGTAGGTCACAGAATCCCACTTTATGGGTCAATAATCCCAGGTTATGCGTCAACCTACAGCTTCAAGCGAGGCACTGCTAGTGAATCGGTTTCGCACATTGGCAAAGCCTGTGTAGCTAGTGATGCCGCCCTGAATCCACGTATAACCGGAAACCAGCTTCGTCTTTGGGAGACCGAAGTTCTTGATGAGATCTACACTCCCGGTGTGTTCACCGAAGTCTGTGTGCCAGAAGCCGTGAGTACGGACGTTATCATCGGTATACGCGCCGTCTGCTCCGATCCGTGCCCGTCATTCTTCCAGAGACTTGAAACGACCAGACTCCCCTCTCGGTCGCTCCGCCAGCTAAGGCAGGGAGTCAAACAACTCTTTCGTCCGAATGGAAAGCGCCCCAGCCACCTATGTCGGCGGCGTGGAGCGGGGCGAGCGCAATGTGGCCCTCGAAAACATTGTGAAGGAACGGGGATACTCCCAAGAAGAGTTGGCAGAGCGAGCGGGTCTGCACCGCAACCTCACGCAGCGCGCGAACGGCTCTTCCGAAGACTGACTTGGGTGAGGCTTTGGACACCTCTTTATGGTTTGCCCTTGACCACTATGAGTCTAGACACGATGAGCGTGATATTCTCCGGCTGTTCGAATGGCCATCGCGTAGTCGTCGGTTCTCAGATTTGGGTTGCCATCGCAGGGCTACGTTCGCGCTATCACTCTCGAAACTCCAGAGAAGCCATGATCGAATGCAGAGAAGTTGCCGGCAAAGTGATTCGTTGATGCCAGACAGACAAAGACGGTAAAGACGGCCCTGAGATTCATATCGTGTTTACGGATGAGACCGTCCTTTCCGTATGTCTCAAGACGGATGTCTCCATCGAAACCAGGCGTGCGTCTGACGGCAGGCCGATTCGGGTTGTCGGAGATAGAAACGAACCGGGCACGTCCTAAGAAACGCAAAATGCTACGACCGTAGAAGAGCTCATTACAGGGAGGACTCTCCTCCCTGACCATCCGGAATAAGTAGCTCTAATTTGAAACACAACGTCGACCTCTCTTTTTCCGGTGCAATTTCCGCTTTGTGGCCCTGCAAGAATCCGACAGGATCTTCGCGAAACCTGAGTTCCGACGTGCGACCGGGATCATCGTAGACAAGAGCCATCCGTTCGAAAAGTTTACTAGTGAGTTCTGACATTGTCGTAGTATTGGCCCGTTGCCGGCCCTTCGCAAAAGAGGGGCCGCCGTCACATTGGATTTGATCGTGTCTGAACGAACTGAACATCTCTGTCTATTTTGGAGAGTAATGACGAGCAGAGCAGGTTTCCTCTATATGGTGCGTTGCAAAGCGTCAGTTGCGTTGCTGTGCGCCATTCTCGGTTCAGCCGCCATCCCTAACCGCTGGATGATTTTTTTAAACCTCTCATATCCTCGAAGAGGCAGGAAAGCCGGGTACACATTGACATACCAGAGCCAGGTATCGTGAACTTCGTAGGCGCGCTCCAGGTAATCCAGCGCTCTCTCATGCTCGCCCAGGGCGGCAAAAACAAAGACAAAGGCAATGGGAGACACATACCGGGTGGCGGATAGCTCTTCAAGTGAAGAAAGTATCTCCCGCGCCTTCCCAGCGTCGCCGTATAACGCATGGTGGCGGGCCAGCATGGCGAGTAAGACCGGCGCACGACTCGTTTCCGTTACTAGCCGGCCAAGCCACGACTCGGCTTCTTCCAAACGACCCTGCTCCTCGGCGATCCACGCCATGCACCCGAACATCTCGGCGTAGTTCGGATTCAACTCTCGGGTCTGAAGGCACTCCGTAAGCGCTTGCTCAAACTCACCTCTATAACAATGAACCGAAGCGACGGCCACTGCGATCTCCTGATTCAAAGGATCGAGATCCTGCGCCAGCCGCAGCTCCTCAAGAGCGCGACCAAACTCGCTACCTTGTACTAGGAAGATCGCCCAAGCGAGATGAACTTCCGAATCGCCGGGATTCAAGTTGATAGCATGCTTAAATTCAATCTCGGCAGAAGCTCTATCGCGGTTCATGTGCTGGATGTAACGAGCTTTGACAATGTGCGCCCGCGGCTGAGAAGAATCTAGTTCGATGGCTCTCTCCGCGAATCTTAGCGCTACAGGCCAAACCTGGCGCGGATCGACAACGCCGAAGAAAGCGAGAGCGCGATAGCAGTCAGCGAGGCCGGTGAATGCAGTGCTGCAATCGGGATCCAGCTTGATTGCCTCTTCGTAGAGTGCGCTCGCTTTTTCGAACGATTCGGGCTTCTTCTGGTGCCAGTAAGAGCGTGCCTTTAGACATAATTTCCAAGATTCTATATTGCCGTCGGACCGAGTGCGCAGCCGTGAGAAGTTTTCCTGTGTCAAGGTTGTGCACAATGACTCAGCGACCGACGTCGCGATTTCTTCCTGAATTAGAAAGAAATCCGAAAGCTCGCGATCGAAACGTTTCGACCACGAGCTATAGCCGTCAAGCGCGTTGGTGAGCAGTAACGTAACGCGGATTTTATTCTGCTGAACCCGGACGCTTCCTTCCAAAATGCTATCGACACCCAAACGGTCGGCAATGAGACGGATATCTTGTGCTTTTCCTTTGAACTCGAAGGCCGACGTCCGTGAAACAACGCGCAATCCCTTTAGCCGAGAGAGAGCAAGTATGGTTTCTTCGGTAAGTCCGTCGCAGAAACAGGTGGTCTCGTTGCCGCCGCCCGTGCTTGTAAAAGGAAGAACCGCAACAGATGGTGTTCGCTTTCCTACATGACCGGACTCGGAACCTCTCTTTGGGGACATCGTTTCCGTTTCCGCCGAAAATGATGCACGCAAGCCGTCAATCATTGCATGCGCAGTCTGATAACGCAGCCGGGTTTCCTTCGACAATGCGCGAACTATTGCGCGCGCTATGTTGAATGGGGTTTCGGGCCGAAGTTCGCACACATTGCGCGGATGCTGGTGGAAGATCTTATCGATTATTTCAGTGGAAGTAGCCCCCTCGAACGGCAACTGCCCAGTCAACATCTCATATAGAACCACCCCAACCGACCATAGATCAGAGCGCTCATCGATTCTGCCGGAAGCCTGTTCCGGCGACATATATGGAACTGTTCCGGCAACCTGCGCAGGGCCACGATTTTCTCGGCCCATGAGCTGCGCAACGCCGAAATCGAGAACTTTCGCCAAACCATCGGGCGTAATCATGACGTTGCTGGGTTTTATGTCGCGGTGAACTATTCCACGCTCATGCGCTTTGCTGAGCCCGCGAAGCATCTGAACCGTGATCTCGACGGCTTGGCCGGCCGGCAGGAGGCCTCTGTTCATCCTCGAACGAAGAGTTTCGCCCTCGTAACAAGCCATGGCAATAAAAGGTATGCCGCTCGCTTCTGTCCCGATCTCATATACGGTGCATATGTTGGGGTGATCCAGCTGCGCGACTGACTTAGCCTCTTGTATAAAACGATCGACAGCTTCGTTATCTTTTTGGAAGTCGGATGAAAGAAATTTAAGTGCGACTTGCCGGCCAAGTATCAGGTCCCGGGCTCGATATACCGCGCCCATGCCGCCGCGGCCGAGGAGCTCCAGGATCTCGTAATGCCCGACTTTATCCAACATGGCCATTCAAAACCCGTCCCATGCCGCGATCGATCCGGCTGAGCGTGTCACACAAGTGCTCAAGCTGCCGGCTCCCCTGGTCAGTTCTCGCCTTTAACTCTTTTTCCATTTCCGGAATATTGAGTTCAGCCGCAATCTCTCGCACTCGTTTCGCAAACTGATTCAAGACGCCCATACTCCATCGGTAGCCATCTCGAATCATCCATTGCTCCACGGATTCGTCTTTGCGCTTTAGACGTTGCGCTTGCGATAGAAGATACGTGCACAAACCATTTTTTTGGTCCATGTACCAATCACGGATGTCGTCCTGCATCTGGTTCCATGCACTGAACGCATGCCACAGTTCTGACCAGCGCTCAAATTGGTCGCACCTTTTATATCTGCAAAGGACTGCGGCCACGGGGATCAGCGCACAATAAAATGTCTGCGCGGCCAGCCGACAAAAATCCTCTGATCCGAGATCCGTCGCCGTGAAATCGACTACCATTCCTTCGGTCGCAAGATCGATCAATTTATGAAAGTAAGCCCAAAATTGATCGCCATGAGGAAATAGATTCTGCAACGCATGGGTGCAATGAGCGAATAACGACGTCAAGAGCGGCAGCAGCGAACCGGATTCAAAATGCCCGTCCATGGCATCGTCCAAAATACGAACGTAAAAGTATAGGGCGATCGATGCATACGCGAGTTCATATTGAAAATCCACATCCTGCGTCGCCGATAATGATTGTTCGACCCACAAGGGGAACATAAAAACAGGCGTGGAAATCGGATTGAGAAAAAGGTGTTCTGGATATCCTTGGCCAAGCTGTTCCGCCCGCGCCCAGAAAACCGCGCTAGCAGTTTCCATAGTGCTTAACTCCACGCGAAGCCGGTCGATGCTATACCGAACAAGTCGAGAAACGCTCATCTTGGCGGCGATCGCGGCTGCCGAGTCGCCGTCGCTTTCCTCCTGGCTGAACATCGGCCCTAAATGCAATCGATGGTCCCTACGCCCAGCTGCTCGGCCAGTTTAGTAAGATCCTTTTTCAGATGCTGAAGTATGCGCAAGATGTCCTCGGTAGGCTCAATGCCAACAGCTCTTAAAGCCGTCGCAGGGTCGTCGAGCACCTGTTTCCTGAAATCAGGCTCCGTAATAAATCTAAACTGTAGTTGTTGGATCGGATTCATGAGAGCCTCCGCTCTTTCCGAATTTGAATGTCGGGATTCTGGAGCTCGATTCGACCACGACTAAAGCCTATGCGTCAAGCCTCGATAGAGGGGTGAACGTGTTGATTTGAGCCGCATCGACTGCGTGCTCCGAGAACTTCGTGACCTCGTCCAAATCGGGATCTGACAACCGGTGCGCTCCCGCAATTATTAAGTACCCTTATGTGACCCTGTGGCCTCGATTACGGTTATAGCGACCCCGCCGCCCAACCCTAGAGCTGGATAAAGACTTCCTCAATCGCCGCGCTGTTTTCTGGATTGAACGGCCGTGTGCATGCACGCTCGCGGAGTTCACCTTCGTATTCGACTCATCAACTGTGACCTGTGCTCTGCGGCATCAAGCCAATCATCGAGTTGTTTTGCTCGTACTGCGACCGATCCCAAGATCGAATTTCGTTCGGCCACTTCGAAATGCACGCGTGAGTTCGCCGCCGATTGGAGGCTTGTCAGAAACGGCTGCAGCTCTGTGTAGGCACCGCATTGCCCGCTGCCTTGCAGATGAATCGCAAAATCCACACGTGCAGCTCGTCCGTAAGGACTCCCCAGGAGAAGGAGACCCGGGAGGAAGTTTCGGAGTCGATTCAGCATCATGCCCTCGTGTTGGAGCTGCGGCGTTTGCCGTGGTTGAAGGAGCCAGTCTTAGCAGCAATCTCGCACGCGATATGCGTTGTAGAGTCGTCGGGGTTCGCAGAGACACTTGTCCTCTGGCACTTTCTATCAAGCACCCTCTTTCCAAAGCCGAACCGTCTTTGGCGATTTACGTTGTGCCGGCTAGTTGCGCCGAAGAATGAGACGGTCGAGTGTTTTCATCTTTTGTGATTTGCACTTTCTGCTTGTTTCTCGTCAGAGAGATGGCGACGGATAGCATCCAAATGAAACCTACGTAGCGGGAGATTGGGATCAAGTAATTAGCTGGGTAAGTAACCAGGCTGAGCGACGAAAGCTCACCCGCGAGTGCCACGACGATGCCCAACACAACCACCCAGCGCGGGAGAATGCGCGTGAAGTAGCTGGTGACCGACACACCTGCGGCCAATAAGCCGAAGCCGACCGCATAGGCAACTCCGCCAGATAGAAAACTAAAAAAGAAGATGGCTTTCGCCAGTGGCGCTTGAACGGCAACTTCTGTCAGCGACAGGATCCATCCGGAAATTCCAGAGAGTATTAACGCATTTGCTGCTGTTATTCCTCCGAAAAGAGCGATATTAGTGCCGGCGGCACGTACGCCAAGAAAGCGCAGTCGACTGACCAACGTCACTGCAAAGATTCCGAAGGGAATGGCGGAGCCGAACAAAAGCAGGTTTCCGATGCGAACAGCAGCTGGATTCTGGAGAAAGAATGCACTCAGAGCTTCGCCCGTGGCAAAGGGGTTAACGTATGGGGCGCCGTGACGGAGCGCTGCTACCACTACGAGATTGGACACGAAGACAGCGATGTGGACAATCGCGAGCAGAATCAAAGAGGGACCACGAAATGAGCGTGTCGATTTCATAACGAAATAATTTATATAATTAACGAATTGGTTTTGCAATAATGTTTTATCGATATGAATGACAAGAACACTGAAAAGGGACAACCTGCATTCCTGCTCGCTCAAATCGGCGCTCATGCCGCTTCGCTTTTTGGAGAACGGCTTTCGGCACTGGAGCTGACTCCGCCGGATGCGGGAATCCTTCGGTTATTGCGTGTTGCTGCAGGCATCAGTCAGCAGGATCTTTCTACAAGATTGCAAATTCATCCCAGCCGACTGGTCGCAATTCTGGACAACCTGGAGAATCGCAAGCTCGTGGAGCGCAAACAGAACCCGAACGACAGGCGGCTCTACTCGCTACATCTGACCAAAAATGGAGGCGAAATACTTGAGAGGATCGGAAGGGTCGCACGCGAGCACCAGGATGCTCTACTCGCCGCGCTCAGTACGGACGAGCGCGACCAACTAACCGGATGGCTGCACCGAATCGCCGATCAGCAGGGGCTCGCACGGGGTGTTCACCCTGGATATCAGCGACTTGGGAGATCAAAAAGTCAGAGGGATGATTAGTCTATTGTCGGACCGTCTCCGTCATTTTGTGTGCGGTCCGGACGGAATGCGACAATCTTTGAGTTCATCAATTTCCCGCTGCCAGCACGAGATTAGTCGAGGGTCGATTCTCCTTCCCGCGTTTTCCGGATCCGTTTGAGCATGGAGTTCAAGCAAATGACAGCATTGGCAACTAGCCGTCTCCGATGGATGGCAATGCGGAAGTAATCATTGAAAAGGCAGAATCTTGATTAGTGGATGGTCCAGCCTCAACGGCAGCGTTTCCTATGGAGTGCTAACTGGAAGTTACAAGGTTAACACTGATTGCACCGGTACTTATATACCGTTACGGGCGGAGGCACAACCGTCGACGGCTTCTTCGTGATTAGTGATGACGGGAACGAACTTCCTATCGCACTACAGACCCGGGTACCGTGATCAATTGCGTCGCGCACAAACAGTTTTGAGAGCGCCACGACTAGGGCCGGCGATCTGTTCTAGAGTAAGATATGGTCGGGTCGCACACGACCCGGCCACTTCATTCATTGGGCTGACCAGGACCGTTGCTGGGTCCACCAGCGCCAGCGAAGATCTCAGTTAGCGCATTCAGGCCAATGCACTCAATGAGTGACTCGGCGATTATGCACTCAAGTAACCGACCGAGTATAGCCAAAATCATCGAGTGATTTCCGTCTGAAACCCAGGACGATTCGCGAGTTCGCGTGACGGAGGTGTTCCCCGGCTGTCTTCATGTTCGCACCAGCCGCTCTCAGATTCGTCGTCAGATTGGCACCTCTTGAGAATGCATGTTGATTCATGGTATTTCTTGTTTATGCATGATTCACCGCTGCCCACATCCAGACGAAAGGTGATCGCGGAAAGACTCGATTCAGGACTCCCGGTTATCGCTTCCGATTTGGCGGAAGAGTTTCGGATCTCTGAAGATGCGATACGGCGTGATCTGCGAGCACTCGCCGCAGAAGGTCGCTGCAAGCGGGTGTATGGTGGCGCCCTTCCCGTGTCGTCTGCCTCTGGATCGCTGACAGAACGCGTTCTGGTTCAATCAAGTGAAAAGACTCTGCTCGCGCGGACCGGTGCGCGCCTGATTCAACCTCGAGGGTTGATCTTTTTGGATGGGGGTAGCACGAATCTGGCACTGGTAGCAGAATTGCCTGAGAACAAGTCCCTGACCGTTGCGACTAACTCAGTTCCGATAGCGAATGCTGTCCTTAATCGGAAGGGGCTCAGACTCCTTATGGTCGGCGGCGAAGTAGATACTGAATTAGCCGCGTGCGTGGATGCCAAGGCTGTCCTCGCCGTGCAGACAATGAATATCGATCACTGCTTTCTTGGCGCCTGCGCAGTTTCTTCGCAATTAGGCCTTGGAGGATTCAACCCTGCGGATACGCTCTTCAAACGCGTCCTGCTCTCTCGCAGCCAGAGAGTGACCGCGCTCGTGACGCTCGACAAACTTGAGACCCGAGCACCGCACGTCATCGGCCCGCTGGCGTTCGTCCATGAGTTGGTTGTTCCACACGATACCCCCTCCCATCTTTTAGAGACACTTGAAAAGGCCGGGACCAGCGTTCTGATTGCGGACGAGTCGCCTCAATCTGTCGCGACGGGAGTATGAGATGTCATCCGTCACCGATCACTCAAAATCACGTCTAGCCACGCGGCTCTGTTTTGCCGCGGCTGGTTTCGCGGTGGCCTGTTGGGCTCCTCTTGTTCCTTTCGCCAAGACCCGGCTCGGGATTGGAGATGGCGCCCTGGGATTTCTGCTTCTATGCCTTGGTGCCGGCTCGGTTGCCGCAATGCCAATTACTGGAATCCTCGCGACGAAATTTGGCAGCAAGCCAATCATCCTTGCTGGTGGTTATGGGGTATCGCTTTTTCTGCCGCTTCTAATGCTTACGGATCGTCCAGTGTCTCTCGGGGCAGCACTTATGCTGTTCGGCGCGTCGCTCGGTTCCCTGGATGTTGCCATGAATCTCCATGCAGTGGAGGTGGAACGGGCTTTATCGCGCCCGCTCATGTCGGGATTCCATGCTCTGTTCAGTATCGGAGGATTCGCCGGGTCGGGATTTATGACGCTCATGCTGTCCAGCCATATCTCCCCGTTCCACAGCTGCGTCATCGGTTCCATCGCAGTCGCATCCGCTGTCAGTGCGGCGGCTCCGCATCTGCTGCGAACGGGCAACGAAACTCCAGGCCCCTTGTTTGTCATGCCCCGCGGTGTTGTTCTGGTGATTGCCCTACTTGCGTTTGTCTCATTTCTGGTCGAGGGAGCGCTGCTTGATTGGAGTGCTCTACTGCTGGTAACCACGAAGATGGTTGCGGCTGCCAGAGGCGGAGTCGGCTACATGCTATTTTCGATAGCCATGACAATAGGACGTCTCACTGGGGATCGCGCGATCACGCAGCTAGGCGATCGCAAGGTATTTCTGGTAAGTGGCCTGACAGCGGTTTCTGGCTTTGCGGTCTTGCTTGCTTCGCAATACACTGCCCTCGCTTTGGCCGGGTTTGTTCTTATCGGCCTTGGAGCAGCAAACATCGTGCCAATTTTGTTTCGGCGAGCGGGAAACCAGCGGGAGATGCCTGCTCCGCTTGCTCTTGCTGCCGCTACATGTGCGGGATATGCAGGTCTGCTAGCAGGGCCGGCGTTGGTGGGCTTTATCGCTCATTCCGTTGGATTGCGAGGAGCGTTTGTCGCTCTCGCACTTCTTATGTGCCTCGTCCCAGCCCTGAACAAGAGTATGAACAGATCATAATGGCAACTTCGCGCGTCAGAATGGAGACAACTTTGGATTTGAGGAAAAGTTCATTGAGAATGCGACGGAATGTTATGCAGCCTCATCGCTTATGGATCGTAGTGCTTCTTACTATGTTTTTGGCCGTTTCCCGCCCGATAACGGCGGAGGCCCAAGAGGGCGTGACCACAAATGACGCTGTCTGGCGGCGCGCAAATGAACTAGTGAAGAAGCTGACTCTCGACGAGAAGCTTCAGTTGATTCTCTCCAAGTATCCCTCGAATGCCTCACCAGGTGGCGGAGGCGGATATATCGACGGTGTAACGAGGCTCCATATTCCCGACATCAATATGTCTGATTCGAGCACAGGTTCAGGGAGCACAACCCAGCCGAGCTCTACTTTCCCTGCGACGATTGCTCTTGCTGCCAGTTGGGACAGGCAGTTGTCTCATGACTACGGGAGTGAAATAGCGATCCAGTTGCGTGCACAAGGATTCGCTATGGGTCTTGGCGGAGGTGCAAATCTCACAAGAGAACCCCGTGGAGGCAGAGCATTCGAGTATTTAGGCGAAGATCCACTCCTCGCGGGGGAACTGTTGGCCGAGCGCACGAAAGGGACTCAGAGCCAGAAGGTGATGGCGTCGATCAAACACTTTGCGGGAAATGAACAGGAGACGAACCGCATGGGTGGAGACAGCCGCATCGATGACCGCACCCTGCGAGAGCTTTATTTATTACCTTTTGAAATCGCCATTGAACAGGGACATCCGGCAAGCGTTATGTGCAGCTATAACCGGCTGAATGGTGACTACGCCTGCGAGAATTCAGTGCTTCTTACTGACATTCTGAAAACGCAATGGCACTTTCCGGGCCAGGTACAGTCGGACTGGGGAGCGACTCACACGACGAGAAAGGCGATCAACGCCGGCCTTGATGAAGAAGAAGGAAGCGATGCGGGCCCTTCTTACTTTGGGCGTGTCCCAGTCCTATTCGCGTTAACCAACCGTGACATCACCCAAGAGCGGATCGACGATATGGTGCGCCGCAAACTCTATTCAATGATTGCTTCCGGCGTTATGGATAATCCTCCCCACGGTGGCGAGAAGATTGACTTCGATGCGGCGCGGACCTTTGCCCAATCCGTAGAGGAACAATCCATCGTATTGCTCAAGAACGATCGTCGGCAGCTTCCGCTATCAGCCTCAAAGCTGAAGCATATTGCGGTCATCGGCTCCCATGCGGATGTAGCTGTGATGTCTGGAGGCGGTTCTGCAGATACGATGCATCCAGTGACAGGCTCGTTCATTGGGTGTGAAGGTCTGGAATTTGTCGACCATAATGGTTGCGGATGGTGGCGCAATCCGTGGCTGAAGGTTCCTGTTCCCCTGACAAAAGCCCTTCACGAACTATCGCCAGCCAGCGAAGTAGAGTTTTCTGGGGTCCTAGACGAGCGAGCTCCTTTCCGCGCATATAGTCCGGGCGAAATCGCCGACGCAGTCGCGCTGGCACGTCGGTCGGACATCGCAATTGTCGTAGTCGCGCAGCCCGCTGGGGAAGATTTCGGAGATTTGAGGACTCTCAGTTTGCAGAACCCTTCGAACCAGAATGAACTGGTAGATGCTGTTGCAAACGCCAACCCTCAAACGATCGTTGTGATCGAGAGTGGTAATCCGATTCTGATGCCGTGGAAAGATAAGGTGGCGGCGATCATCGAAACCTGGTATCCAGGCGAAGCGGGAGGCAGAGCGATCGCCAATGTCTTGTTTGGCAAGGTGGATCCTTCCGGCAAGCTGCCGTTTACGTTTCCTGCGCGGGACGAGGATACTCCCACCTGGGGTGCTACCGGCGCGATTTCTAAAGATCCTGTCTATTCTGAAAAACTCAATATAGGCTATCGCTGGTACGACGCGAAGAAACTTGCACCGCTTTTTGAGTTCGGCTACGGGCT
The DNA here is from genome assembly GCF_051013365.1 of Tunturiibacter psychrotolerans. GTDB lineage: Bacteria > Acidobacteriota > Terriglobia > Terriglobales > Acidobacteriaceae > Edaphobacter > Edaphobacter psychrotolerans_A. The sequence goes on from NZ_CP132941.1 coordinate 96,896, forward strand.
GTCGTATACCCACTTTACCTACTCGGATCTCTCCCTAAAGCGCGACCCGGATCACACTCTCCACGTGTCATTCACGGTCAAGAATGACGGCACTGTTGAAGGTGCAGAAGTTCCGCAGGTCTACCTCGGAATTGATTACGCCGGGGAGCCACCTCTGCGGTTGGGCGGCTGGAGCAAGATTCATTTGAAAGCTGGAGAAAGCCAACAGGTCGAGATCGCGGTTTCGCCCAAGGCCCAAAGCGTTTGGGACACGTCCGCCGCCGCTTGGCGGTATATTGCGGACGCAGTCGCCTACGTGGGTTCCTCATCGCGGGACATACGCTTGAAGGAGCGATAGCAGAAGACCTCTTCAGCATCATGATTTTCGACCCTTCGTTTTGGAAATAGGTCGGCTTCCCTGCTGCGATGATGTCGGGCGCTATGCTGCTGCCCGCTTTATGCCGTAGCGGCGGGACAGCCACGCACGAACAGGCTCATCGAAATATTTGAGAATTAGCCATGCCAAAGCGATCACGAATGGCAGAAGCCACAAGAAGAATCGAAAGAATCAGGAGTCCAATCTTGGGACGGCGAATGCGACCCTGAATACGATACAGCCAGAGCCCCATCACAAAAGAGACGGTCAACCGCAGGGGTGCCATCCAGATATCCGGGTATCCCCAGCCCCCATCCAGTGAACCTTTCACATTCCCGACCCATATGAGCAGCAGCCCGGAGACTCCGAAGATAATTCCAAGCGTGAGCGCACGCAGGCGGCGAAGAATCAGAGCGTAAGCGATATTTCCGAGATACTCCTGCATGAGGGACCACGCTGGCCCATTGAGTGCCTGGCTTTCGTTCTGTCGGCCCCCTACTGGCGGAGAAGGCAACAGGAGAAGTGAAGTCACATAGGCCAGCAGTAGCATCGGCGTTGAGGTCTGGTTTATGCCCTTGCCAAAGGGATCGAGAAGATAGCCGAGAAAGCCAAAGGTCGCACCCACCAGCACCAGCGGATGAAGCCGAATGAGCCGGATCCGAAAGAATTGGAAGTTAGACATTCGATTCCATCGGTCATCGTAGGCATAGGCGACGACAAAACCGGAGAGCCCGAAGAAGAAATCGACTGCCAGGTAGGCGTGGTGCATCAGGCTCAGAGGAGTGTCCCACCCGAATGAGTAATTGAAGACATGAAAGATAACAATCAGGATGGCCGCACTCCCTCTCAATCCATCCAGCACTTCAAAGTGTTCTTTCCCGGTGCTCGTCCGGTCAGCTTGCACTGCGCTGCCCCTCTGACCCAGAGTTGATACATCGTTCATTCAGGAGTTCTCCTTATCTTTCGGCCTTCCACTTGACTTATGAAGCTCTAGCGCAGGTACATTGTAGGCTCCTCTGCAAGCCATCATCGTCGACGCCACAAAATCATACGGACTCACGACATCACGTCTAATCGCCATTCACGGCCTTCCCAAACGAAGAGACACGCTGATTCGCGCAGCCTACGAATAAACGAAGATGAAGAGATGATTTGGAAGCTACATCCGACAGCGCCACCTAGGTAAGATTTTCGAAGGGGATTCTGTCGAACGCATCGAGGCACGTTAAACAAAGCGGCGCGCCCCGCTGAAAGCAACTCAGCGAAGCGCGTCTCAGTAGCAGATTTAGAAGACAAACTTACCGCTAATTTGAAGCTGGCGAGAAGAGCCGCCATCGCTGGTGGCGAAGCGGGTTGCGGAGATTTGGCCGAAGGTCGACGACTGTGTATTGCCAGACGGCTGCCCGAAGTTGGGATGATTGAGAATGTCAAAGGCATCGACACGAAGTTTGAAGTTAAGCCCTTCAAACAGATTCGTGTCCTTCTCTCCGGAGAGATCGAAGTCCGCAAATCCAGGTCCAGTCACTGCGTTCCGCTGAATATTGCCGATGCCGGTATAGACGATGGCTGCAGTCGGAGTCGCCTGCGTTCCCTGAATCTGCAGGCTGCATCCGCTTGGAACTGCCAGAGTCGGTCCGATGGCGCAAACATTCGAGTGTGGAATGAAGGTTACATTGGCAATCGCAGTCTGCGATTTATGCGTGGTGATTGGGCCAACCTTATTGGGGCGGATGGCACCGGTAAGGCCGTTATAGTTTGAGCTGCTCGCGAGTATGTTGACGGGGTTCCCGGTCTGGTACTGGACGATCGTCGAAAGCTGGTAGCCCGAGACCAATCGGTTGCGCTTGAAAGGCAGATTGTAGATCGCGGTTCCGGCGAAGTGATTGCGCGTGTCGAAATCCGACAACCCGTAGTTGCCAGCGGGATTGTTGCTATCCTGCGGGGCGCCGCCTGCAGCAGTAAGACCTCCTTGCGATCCGAGTGAGTTGAGATCCATCGACTTCGTCCACTCGTAATTCACATTGAATTGGAGTCCATGCTTCATGTTTTTGCTGAGCGTGGCCCACATCCCGTTGTAATTCGAGATGCCGATGCTGTTCACCTCCGGAATGTTGGAAGCGATGGAGGTATTGGCATCGATGGGGCTATTGGGTGAAAGCTTCTGATACAAGTGTGGGGATCCAGCTGGCCCGGTTGCCTGGTTCTCGTTGGTTGTAATGCGCAGATGGCGTCCGACCGATCCGTAGTACCCAATCGAAGCAACCATGCTGCCGGAAAGCGCCTGCTGCACGTTTAGATTGAAGCCTTCGATGTACGCGTTCCTGAGGTTGGGGTTGACGGAGCTGATTCCGATGGCCGACGCTTTCGCCGATGCATACAGAGTGGATACCGGAATAGGAGCTCCATTGTAAGAGACCGCGGTACTGAAGGGAGGATTGGTGTACAGTCCGCCCACCACGTTCGAAACCGGTTGATCCACGAGATACGCATAGCCACCACGCACCACGGTCTTGCCGGTACCGAAGAGATCGACCGCAAATCCCAGCCGGGGCTCTATGTTGTAGTTCTGCGAGTACGCGCCGTTAGCTGGAATTCCGTTCGTGCCCACCTGCGTCAGTGTCGGGCCGCCATTTCCATTCGGATTGAAGAGCACAAATCGATTCGCGCCTTCCACAGGCGTACCATTCCACTCGAAGCGAAGACCATACTCCAGGGTCACCTTCGGTGTGAGCTTGAAGTTGTCCTGCACAAACCCTCCGACTGCGGTGTCGTAGACACGGCTGGTGACAGTATTCGGCTGAATGCTGAAGACCGTGGCGTTGTCCATCTCGAAGTTGTTGGGTGTGCTCACATAGGTAAGCGTGCCGATGTTTGCGGCAAAGCTGGCGCTCAGATAGCGGCGGTACTCCCCGCCGAATTTAATGCTGTGCCTGCCGCGCAGCAATGTCGCCGTATCCGAAACAATGCCAAGCGTGTCGTTGCGGCCCTGAGGAAACCCCGCAGGTCCACCAAAAACGAGGCCAATATCAGACAGAGTGATCTGCGGTAGGCCAACATTGCCCTGAAGGCCATCGCCGAGACCCACGCTATTCGGGTCGGTAAGATTGGCCGGATTGAAGGCGATGGAGATGCGGTTGAAGCCGAGACGTACTTCATTCACGAAGTTCGGATTGAAGATATGAGTTTCGTTGAAGGTGAGTATCTGCCGATGCGCGCTGCGGTGATCGCCCCAACCGGGAATCGTATCGCCCTGCAACGCAGGCTCCGTACGAACGTCCTTCTGGAAAGCATAAAAACCATGTGCAGAGTCCGAGCTGTTGAACTGGTGCATGATGTCGACGGTGAACTGATCAATATTGACCGGGCCAGGCGTGAACGCGACATAGTTACTTCCGCTGTTCGGTAGTGGAATCAGTGCCGCCAGCTTTGCAGCAGCGGGAAACTGTGCCGCATTCGCAGCGATCTGCGCCTGCTGAACCGGGGTAAGCACCGTGCTGTTCTGGAGAATGCCCTGACGCTGCCGCAAGCCTTCATAGCTGCCGAAGAAGAAAGTGTGCTCTCTCCAGATGGGACCGCCCACTGATCCGCCGAAGTTGTTTCGCTTGAGCGGCGCCTTCTCGCCTGGCAGGCCGGGAATGGGCACTCCAGTGGCAGGGTTGAAGTTGCGGTTGAAGTAGTTGCGCGCGTCGAGTGCCTCGTTGCGGAAGTAATCAAACGCCTCGCCATGAAACTGGTTGGTCCCGGAACGCGTGGCGACGTTCACAATCGAGCCCGAGCTGCGGCCATACTCTGCGCTGAAGGTAGCGTTGTTGATCTTGAACTCGGAGGTGGTGCTGATCGAGGGTTGGAAGGTGATCTGGTTCTGGCTTATGTCGTTCAGGTTCACGCCGTTGATCTGGAAGTTTACCGAGTCTTCGCGATTACCTGCAGAGTCAAACGAGTTGGCACCCAGGCCGCGGCTGGCCGACGTCAGATTTCCGGCCGTTGGAGCAACCACGCCACCGGGGGTCAGCACCGTCAGATCCAGAAAGTGCCGCCCGTTCAATGGAATCTGCTGCACGGTCGCCCTGTCGATGACCTGCCCGACCGTCATGGTCTGCGTCTCGATCTGTGGTGCGCCGCTGTCCACCTGCACCGTTTCGCCAGCGGATATCAGAGCAAGCTGCGCATTCACAGCAACCGTCTGGTTCACTTCCAGCACCAGGTTTTTTACGGTATACAAGCTAAAGCCCGCACCCGAAATCTGCAGATCGTACTCGCCGGGTTGCAACGACGGAACGCCATAGACTCCCGCCCCGTCGGTAACGACCTCGCGATCAAGGCCCGTGGCAAGCGAATGCACTCTAACGTGCGCGCCGGGAACCACCGCACCGCTTGGGTCTATCACGGTGCCCGACAGATTCGCCGTCGACTGTGCAAGGCACACGCCAACGGTCATCTGCAACAACATAGCAAAACCTAACAAACCGTTTGAGAACTTACATGAAATCTTCACTTCAGGCCTCCTGCAAATGAAGTTGCACGAACTACGACTTCTCTATGGAAGAACTGCGGCCGAAAAAGGACTCCGAACGTACGTGTGGCAAGCACATCCGGTGGGCCCAAGTAACGCCGGTGGACCGGTCTTGTCGTCCTCGATTTACTGTCTGAGTCCGACTGTGACGAGTTCCACAACAAAAAAACTTTTTCGTGGTGATATCTAAAGTTTCACCTATTTCCAGCGGTGTCAATATACCGAGTCATTACTGGCGGATTTATTTTTCACCAATCTGCGACAAATTAATTTGCCCAAATGCAGCCAGTGGAATCAATCAGTTCTGTCAGTTTTTTCGAGCTCATTTCGCCATTCAGGAGACGAGCATCGACTCAACGCTAGCGGCAAGCAAAGAAGAAGCCGTAGCGGAGCGTGCCAAGAAGATCGCCCATAGACAAAATGCAAGGGCACTAGGGAAGCTGCCGAAGACATCACTCCAGTTAGACGACGATTCCCCAAAACAGTAACGATCATCGAAGGTGATTTGCGCGTGCCGTTAGGCAAGGATGAAACTCACGCAATGTTAGTAGGCGAGGGCGCAGCCGTCGGCGCGCATCTCTGAGGCTGCCGAGTAGACGCGGTCGGTGCCGTCCATGCGATGCTCGATGCATTCATAGCGTCCATATCCGCCGTCGGAGGGTCCCATCGGCCAACCCAGAGCGATGAGGGCCTCACGGGTGGCTGCCGGAACTCCGGCTTCAAGTCGCAGAATCCCTGTTGGGCCGAGGCCTTTGGGGTCTTCGCCCATGGATTGCGAGCTGCCTTCGTGGTGCCAGCGGGGGCTGTCTCCGGCGGCCTGAATATCCAAGCCGTAGTCGACTCGATTGATGATGATCTGACCCTGACCCTGCGGCTGCATGTCTCCGCCCATGACACCGAAGGACATCCACGGTTTGCCGTCTTTGGTGGCGAAGCCGGGGATGATGGTTTGGAAGGGACGTTTGCCGGGGGCGTAGATATTCGGGTGACCGTCCTGCAGGGAAAACAGCTCGCCGCGATCCTGGAACATGAAGCCCAGGCCATCGGCGACGAGGCCGGAGCCCATACCGCGGAAGTTGGACTGAATCATGGAGATCATGATGCCGTCTTTGTCTGAGACGGTGAAGTAGGTGGTGTCGCCGTGGCTTGGAGCCTGGCCAGGATGTACCGGAGTGAGGATACTGTCGAGTTTGATGAGTTTTGCGCGCTCGGCCGCGTAGGACTTTGAGTTGAGGAACTCGTAGGGGATCTTGGCGAAGTGGGGATCAGCGTAGTATCGGGCTCGGTCTTCGTAGGCGAGACGCTTGGCTTCGATCTGAACGTGAATGGACTGCGGAGACTGGAAGCCCATGTTGCGGAGGTCGAAGTTTTCGGCAATGTTGAGAAGTTGGAGGGTGGCGAGACCTTGCGTGTTGGCGGCCATGCCGTAGACGTCGACGCCTCGATATTTGGTCACGAGTGGGTCGCCCCATTCGGCGTGCTGGTCGCGAAGATCTTCGGCGGAGAGCCAGCCGCCGATGCGCTTGAAGTAGGCGTCGATGGTCTTCGCGATGGGGCCGTCATAGTAGGCGTCGCGACCTCCCTGGGCGATCATTTTGTACGTGCGGGCCAGATCGGGGTTGCGGAAGACATCGCCCTCATTCGGAGCTTTGCCGTTGGGGGCCCAGGTGTGCATCGCGTTCGCGGTCTCTTCGACTCCTGAGCCAGGGCGCGTGAAGGCAGTAAGGTTTCGCTTGATGTAGAAGCCGATGATCTGTGGGACAGGAACGCCGGATTCGGCGAGGTGAATTGCGGGCTCAAAGAGCTCAGCCCATTTGAGTTTTCCGTAGCGCCGATGAAGAGTCCACCAGGCGTCGAGTGCTCCAGGTGTGGAGACGCTAACTGCCCCAAGGGGTGGAAGAACTCCGTCTTTGGCGCGGGAGCGAGCGGTCTCGAGTGTGAGAGATTTCGGAGAACGACCGGAGCCGGCTAAGCTGACGACCTTAGCGAGCTTTGGATCCCAGATCATCGCGTAACAGTCGCCGCCGATGCCGGAGCTCGTAGGCTCGAGGAAGCCGAGGCACGCGTTGGCTGCGATAGCGGCGTCGATTGCGGAGCCGCCCCGCTTCAGGATTTCGATTGCAGTCAATGTTGCGATGGGATGGGCCGTGCCGGCGGCTCCAGAGCATCCCATGGCCGCAGAACGGCTAGCAAAGCTGGCACCTGAAACGCGATCGCCTGCGTGAACGTCTGGCCGCACGAAGCGCTCGTCGCCTGCGGCCTGAAACTTCGGCAGGGATGTGTTCGATGGGCCCGTCTTCCGTTCGTCGCTCTGGGCGATGGCGATGGACCGGTGAGCCGATGCAATGGAACCCGTAACGGCAAGGGGGAGTGCGGCGATGAATGAGCGACGGCGCAATGTGTTCTCCTGGTCGAAATGTTCGCAGACAAAAAGGAGGTGCGATCAAAGCCATCCGTTTAGCGTTTCGCTTTGAGATATCCAATATATCAAGACGCTCTTGCCTTGCTTCTCTACCCAGGCGGACTGTCTCCCGCGAGCAATGCGTTCGTAGTAGTCTCGCAAGTTCAGGAAAACCTGCGCAACTACTTGCCGGTCATGGTAGATACCCGGCTGGTCGTTCACCATTTCAATATTCGCTAATTGACAATGACTGTTCGGCTAACTAAGTTGGTACACCGAACGGCGCATTGGATTATGCATGATCGACGGTCGGTGTCGGCTTGCACATGCGTTCGTGAAGATGACTCAGGAGGCTCCCCATGCATCATCGCTTCATCCATAGCATCGTCATTAGGGTGTTCGCAGCAGCCGCTCTACTAGCAACTACCTCCCTAGCAACCAAGGCAACCGCCCAAATCCCAGAGGACAAAACCCTTCCCACCAATACGCGCTTCTTCGTCCCGCAACCCGCCAGCGGCTCCATCCAACAGGCGGTCGGTCTACTGGAGAAGTTTCAACTCAAGAACGCTCTCTTGATCGCAGCGATGGAAGCCACCCCGCAGGCTGTCTGGCTCACCGGCAATACCCCTGCACAAACTGCCTCAACCGTCACGACTACGCTACGCGAGGCCACCTTTCAGCGCGCCATTCCAATCTTCGTTCTTTACAACATTCCCGGTCGTGACTGCGGCAGCTACTCCGCCGGCGGCGCAGAAAACACTGCCGACTACGACGCCTGGATCGACGCCATTGCCGGCGCAATCGGCAATCAGAAGGTCGTCATCCTGCTCGAGCCTGACGCCATCGCCGACCTTCCCAGCGACTGCGGATACGATCCAACCCAGGTCAATATTCCTGAGGCCGTCGGTAACCGCTACGCTCAGATCAACTACGCTATCACTCGGCTCGAACAACAACCAAAAACCATCGTCTACATCGACGCCGGCAACAGCCATTGGCAGGCCGTTCCTGTCATTACTCAGCGCTTGATCACCGCTGGCGTTCAACAGGCCCAGGGTTTCTTCTCCAACGTCTCGAACTACAACCTTTCTACCTACGAGTCGAAGTTCGACACCTGGGTCTCCGCCTGCATGGCGTTCGGCATGAACGCTGCCGACGGTGGCTGGCGCCTCGGCAACTACTCCTACTGCGCCAGCCAGTACTACTCTCCACTCGGTACCGTGAACCCAGATGACATCACCACCTGGATCTACACCGACGAATGGTTTCAGCAGAACATGGGCACCGCAGTCCCGAGCACCCACTTCGTCATCGACACCAGTCGCAACGGACAGGGCCCCTTCAACGCAGCCAGCTACGCCACCCCACCCTATAACCAATCCGCTTCCGTCATCACGACCCTCAACAACGGAGGCTGGTGTAACCCACCAGCACGCGGCCTCGGAGTTCCCCCCACGGTGAGCACCGGCGTCGCACTGCTTGATGCTTACCTATGGGTCAAGACTCCCGGCCAGTCAGATGGGACCTGCGATTCAGCAGGGGGCGTTCGCGCCTGGGACTACAGTGTCTACGAGCCCGCTGGATGGCCGACCACCGCCGCTCAGCAGGCTATCTTCGATCCTCTATGGGGACTCTACGATCCCGCAGCAGGTGCATGGTTCCCGCAGCAGGCGTTAGACCTTGCCCAACGCGCGAATCCTCCACTCCACTAGCCTCTTAGTCCGTTCAGCGCAAGGCCGCTACGTAATCGAGTAGCGGCCTTGGTGTTTCTGCGCGAGCACCCTTGGCTTCGTCGCTACGATGTGATGACATAAATGGAGAACATAGAGGCAGAAACAATTGAAGCAGTCAGTGCATAACCTCGAAATCTCGACACGTGGCCGAAGACTCTATGAGGTCACGTCGACTATCAACGAATGGGTCGGCCAGCAGAAAATGCACACTGGTCTTCTAACTATATTTTGCCGACACACATCAGCCTCACTTTTGATCCAGGAGAATGCGGATCCGACAGTGCGCAGCGACATCGAAGCGTATTTCGATCGTCTCGCGCCTGAGGATGGGCCCTATGATCACGACTCCGAAGGGGCCGACGATATGCCAGCACATCTGAAGACGTCACTGACTCAGGTACAGCTATCGATACCGGTTGTAGATGGAAGGCCTGCATTGGGAACTTGGCAAGGCATTTATCTTTTTGAGCACCGAGTACGTCCTCATCGACGAGAGATTGTGCTTCACCTGATCGGGGAATAGAGCCTCCCTATTCCAATTCTTTGTACGGAGTCGATCCCGATATTGCCGCGAAGACCCGATGCGTCCGGCTATCGACTGAAAGAGCGTACGGCCGGCCATTGATTCCTAATTTCCTCAAGATACGACGGCGTCGTATATCGATAATGCTCACGGAGTTGTCCTGGGCGTCAGCAACATAGAGCAGGCGTCGCTCTGTATCCACTGCGATGGCCTGCGGATGGCCGCCCACGATCACCGTTGCGACCGTCGTACCGGCACGAGCATCGACGATGGATATGGAGGATCCGGCATAATTCGCGACATAGAGCTCATTGTGATCGGCGTCAACTGCAAGCGCACACGGCATCGCTCCAGTTGCGATCGTTTGCGTCACGTGTGTCTCCACATTGATCGCTTCCATGGATGCGTCCTGAACGTGCGTGACATAAAGTACTGATCCCAGTTGGACGATCGCCCACACATGCATCGCCCCGGTGGGAAGCTTTGAGAGGCTGCCTGTCTGCTCATCCAACACTCTCACCGAATCGCTCTCGTACCCGAGCAAATACACTTTGCTGCGCCGCGCGTCCACGAAAATCGCATCTGCCGATCCAGCCTCTACATTCCTTATGGCGTTTGTCTTCCCGTCCATCATGGTCAGTTGGTCGCTGAATGTATTGGAGACGTAAACCTTGTCGTTCACTTCATCAACGGCAATGGCATAGGGCTTTGCAGCCGTGCTACCCATAGCAATTACCGAATCCGTTGATCCATCTATCACTGCGATCGATCTGTCCCCCGAGTTCGCTACATACACCCGGCCGGTTTGCTCATCCACTGCGATTGATACTGGCCCCAACCCAGTGCGGAGCGACTTTACAGTGCCGTTCGTAGCTACGATCGCGATCCCCTCATGCTCGGGATCGACGACATACAGCTTGCCATTCTTATGGCTGTAGCGAATCCCTGAAGGATTGATCAAGCCCGAAGATAAACTACCGAACTGCGCCCGAAGCGACCAACTCATGAACACAAGCATTGCTGCGAGCCCGAAGCATCTGCACGGTGCCATCTTCATCGCTCACCTCTGATCTCGGTTTTTGTGAGATTTGTATATATAGGACAAAACTTTACCTAGAGTAATATCCAGCACAGAAGTTTCTGTATTTCGTCGATGGTAAGGATAACGCTTCGTGACTCGTGAACCCTATTGTGCATCTCTTCGGATTCTTCTCATAGCAGCTACAGCCCTGCTCTTTTCGCGCAACGCGGCGGCACAAACTGTTCCCCCTACATTCAAAGTTATTGCTATCGCTGAAGCGGGCGGCATTCACGAACCCTTCGTCGACGCCGCGACGGTATGGTTGCAGAACGAGGCACAGACTTACAACTTCACTGTGGATTACATTGAAGACACCAAGCTCATCAACGATTCTTTTCTTGCGAAGTACAGGCTTTTTATCCAGCTCAACTATCCGCCCTATAATTGGACACCCACCGCGACCAGCGCGTTCGAGAAGGCAATCGAGCATGGAACGATCGGCTGGATAGGCTTCCATCACGCTACGCTCCTAGGCGAGTTTGATGGCTTCCCCATGTGGCCGTGGTTCTCGCGTTTTATGGGCGATATAAGGTTCACACAGTACATTCCAACCTTTGTCACCGGGACTGTACTGGTTGAAGATCGCACTCATCCAACGATGAAAGGTCTCCCACGCTCGTTCAAGATCGAAAATGAGGAGTGGTATACGTGGAGTCAATCACCGCGCACAAACGTGCACGTTCTGGCGAGCGTCGATGAGAACACCTACACGCCGGGGACGACGATCAAAATGGGAGACCATCCTGTCGTATGGACGAATGAGCACGTGAAAGCGCGCAACATCTATATTTTCATGGGGCACCACGCTGAATTATTTGAGAACTCCAACTTCACGACCTTGTTTCACAACTCCATCCTTTGGGCAGCCGGCCGATGAGATCTCTTTTGGCGCTTGTTCTACTTTTCGCGACCACGGCGCACGCCCAGCAGCCGACCTTTCATGTGCTGGCGTTTTATTCAGAAGCAGTCGAACATGATCATGTCGACTTCGCTCATCAGGCGATTGCCTTCTATAGCAGTGTGGCAAGACGCCGCCACTTCGACTTCACCCCCACAACCCGCTGGGACGATCTTAACGCTGCAACTCTGGCGCACTATCAACTGGTGATCTGGCTTGATGATCAGCCACACACGCCCCAACAGCGTGCCGCCTTCGAGCAATATATGGAGCACGGTGGAGGCTGGCTGGGTTTTCATATTGCTGCGTATAACGACAGTGACACGCATTGGCCCTGGTTTGTTCGCTTTCTTGGCGGTGGAGTTTTCTACGGCAACAATTGGCCGCCGCTGCCGGCAGAAGTCATAGTCGACGATCCGACTCATCCTCTCACGAAGAACCTTCCAAAATCGTTCCTCTCGCCATCTAACGAGTGGTACATCTGGAAGCCGTCTCCACGCCTGAACCAGGACGTTAAGGTACTCCTGACTCTCTCCCCTTCCAACTACCCAATAGGATTGAAAGACACGATCGTAGGGGGAGATCTACCAGTTGTCTGGACGAACACGCGATACCGCATGTTGTACCTAAATATGGGGCACGGCGATAAGATCTTCGCCAGCAATATTCAGAATCGCCTACTCGAAGAGGCAATCCCATGGTTGGCCCCGCCGTCCGGGCATTCTCGCGGTTACTAACGAAAGATGCGCCACTTTCAGCAAGTCGGTTCCTAATCGGTTTCAGCCACAAACACCGCTGTTGTGAGACCGGGGACTGTAGCAGTGCCTTCTTTCGAGTTGAAGGTGGATTGCCTCGTGACTGGATCGCTTGATTTTCGCTGCACCGGGTGCAGATGCAGAGGCAATCCTTCGAGCCGACTATTGGTGAAAGTTGCCGACTCATTGGTTGCGTTGAAGACTACCACGATGTGTTTGTAGATTCCGTAGTTGCCGCCATTCGCATCCAGCTTCATTACAATCAGTCCCGGCGTTTGGTTTGGCCCCGTGTTCAGAAAGGTAAGATTCCGCTGCACTTCCTCAAACGTTGCCATCCGGAACAACTCTGAGCTGTAGCGGATATTCAACAGTTCACCAAAGGCCGCCTCAGTATATGCAATATTTGCTGGAAGCGGCGTGTAAGCAGAATCACTGAGCAGCGGCGTCATGATCGGCCACTGGGGCTGGTTCTGGCTCGCAATGGGCAAGCCGATGCCCCAGTTTGCTGTCTTGCCACTCCAGTCGATCTTATTGAACCAGTCTCCGGAGTTATAGCTGTTCTGGTCCATGTCCTTCGAGCGCAGCAGATCGTCACCCGCTTGGAAGAATGGAACCCCCTCCCCCAGAGAGATCAGGCTCATGCCCAGCACTTGCCTCCGGGCGCGAGTCGCGATGCTGTCTTTGAAGCTCGACTTTAGCTGCACCTGATCGAAGAGATCCTGATTATCGTGGACAGAGGCATAGTTCACCGCCTCAAACGGGCTCTTGGTGTATCCCGTGGGTTGTCCGTTGTAGTTCACATGCGCTCCGGTTACTGTCGCTCCTGCACTATCGATAAAGCTGTAGTCGCGCAGGTTTCCCGTTAGTCCAACGTCGATCCAATCGGAATATTGGAGCAATTGGTTTTGTTGACCGTTCGATGGAGGGTTCGCGTTGGTGTAATCGCTTGGATCGGTGAAGAGTCCTGTCGCAAATCCCTGTACCCGCTCATCGGTGAACGGACTACCACCGTGGATGCCATCGCGGATGCGGTCGTTGAAGGTGCCAACGCCAAAACCGTAGAGGTTAATCTGCGAGGCGTTTGGCCCTATTTGATTGTTCGCAGTGTCTCCAAAGTTGAAACCTTCTCCATACAAATAGATCTTGGATCCATCCACACCGTCCTTTTCGGGAGTAAGCGAATACAGAGCTTTCTGAATGTTTTTAACGTTGTAGGTAAACATGAAGCTCAAGATGTCGAAACGAAAGCCATCGATCTTATAGTCCCTCGCGTTGAGCACGAGAGTGTCGATGATTAGCTTTTCCATCATGCGGTGTTCGCTCGCCGTGTCCGGACAGCACGAACCTGTTTCAAGGTTTCCATTCGCATCAAGGCGGTGATAGTAATTCGGCACTACCTCGTCAAGATTGGAGTTTGGACCTTCACCGCTGGCGTTCGTGTGATTGAATACCACATCTTGGACCACACGCAGTCCTGCCTTGTGAAGCCCATGTACCATTCCTCGATATTCACGCACCCGGTCATCGGGATTTATCGCGTAGCTGCCCTCCGGCGTCATGTAGTGCACCGGATCGTAACCCCAGTTATACGCAGGATTACTCTGACTGGCGGTGACGGCCGCCTGCTGCTGCTCCCCGTCCGGCGGATACGCCGCAAGACCAGAGGGAATGATCCATGTGGATTTGTCTTCATTCACACTCGCGAAGTGGAAGGAAGGCAGGATATGAACTGCCTTGAGCCCACTAGCAGCTAAAGAGCGAAGATGCTTCATGCCGTCAGAGTCCTGGTCTTCGAAAGCCTCATAGAAGCCGCGATGAGCCGGTGGAACAGTGAGATCATTCACGCTGAAGTCGCGAATGTGCAGCTCATACACGCTCATGTCGCTGAAGCTACTCAGCGCAGGCGAAGTCTCCTCATCCCAGCCTGCGGGCTTCGTCTCGCTGGAGGCAAGATCGGTAATTCTGCTCTTGGTTCCATTCAATGCGATGTCGATGGAATAAGGATCGCTCGTTACATTCGTGTCCACCGCGCCGTCGGCTGACACCCAGACATTCACGCTGTAGAGATAGTACTTATCTTTCCAACTGGAATCCCCGCGAGCTACCCATACACCATTGTGGTTATGCATCGGGACGACGGACGAAGGAGCCGTATCGGATTCGTGGTCGAAGATCTGCAACGAGACACTCTGCGCGGTGGGCGCCCACACCTTCAGCTTCACGGCGCAGTCCTGGTCATCAGGCCAGTCGTTCCAGTCTTTGTCGTCCCAATGATGAAAGACGACGCCTAGCTTGCCAGGGTAGTAGTACAGATCATCTAGAACGCCCGCGAACTGAATCCCAGTGGCATACTGCAGCATTCCGTTCGAACCTACTGCTGAAAAAGCGAGCTGTCCCTCCAGAGCTGTCTGTATGGCCGAGACCTGCGTATTCTCCGGTAGCTGGAGGATGGTGTAGCCACTCAACTGCGGGTAGCGGAGCAACTCATCTGCAGTCAGAGTTCCGCCAATCGTCAGTGGAATACTGTTGCCTCCAGTGACGCCCGTGGGAGTTACAGATAACCCGCCGGTAAGGCTGGAGCTTATCGCAAAGGTATCTCCGCTTTGAGCAAACTGCGGCTGGATGGCCACTCGCTGGCGATCAAGCCAGTAGGCCTGCTCCACGTTCAGCAAACTATTCAGTATCTGGGTCGGAGTCGGCGTCGTGGGGAAGACGGTCGCGTTGCCTGAAATTACCCACGCCTGGGTATTGGTGGCGACATCCAGATGCATGTCAGGCCCGGGATCCTTCACCCCCGTGGAGATGTTGTGGACGATGAATCCGAGATCCTTCGGATTCGGAATCAGGCTGATGTCGAAGTACGCACCATAGGAGTCAAGGCTGGTTACTCCAGTCAGTCCGCTGTTGTAGTCGCCGGTATATTCCGCCGTGTCGTTGAAGGCATAGGCGGTCCAATTTGCATACTGCCCATCGGGCCGGAAGTAGTGGATGCGAGCATATCCGGGCAACAGCGCGGTAGGATTGGTCAGACTTGGCTGGCTCTTGTACAGTTTGCCGATGCCGCTATAACCCCAGTACTCGAAACCCTCTGTAGCCGGGTCGACAAACAGGTTATTTGGAGTGTCTTTCTGATCTCCACCCGATGCCGTCGGGTTGTGAATAATGATCCCAACCTCTTGCGCACCGGCTGTCACTCCAACATCGAAGTACGCGCCAAAGCTGTCCGTGCTAGTAACCACAACTGGTCCACCACCATAGTTGCCAGTGTCTTCCGTAGTGTTATCAAAGGCATAGACCGTCCACCCGCTGTAGTTGCCATCCGGTCGGTGGTAGTGAATGCGTATCTTCCCCGAAGGGATGGGCGGATCGGCCGCAAGCGCTGGCGCCGCCAAAACGCACAGAAGAAGCAGAAGGATGTAGAACTTGGCCACGCCAAGAAGACGGTGTATTCCAATGAGAATGTTCATGGGGGCTCCCCGAAGAAACTGGCTGTTCCGTTTTGAGTTAAGGGCCCGGTCGTTCGGCGGTTGCCTGAAGCGTCCAATGGCAGCGCCGCGACAGTAGTTCAATGGAGCTTGCCGTGTCAAGTGAATTGCGGCATCATTTGCCTGAGGCCAAAGGAAATTGTGCAGCCTTGCAGCTGCGATCTCGATCCCGTTTTCTTTATCAGCTGAAGGATTACTCTACTAAAGAAGACCCTGTCGCCTGGCCGCGTTTTCCAGTCGATAAGCGCAATGAGAGGCGCAGAGATGAACACAAGTCGAAGGGACTTTCTCAAAGTCGGTGCTGGTGCTGTGGCTGCGATATCCGGCGTTTCGGGTATGGCGGAACGAACAGCAGCGCCAGCAGGAAAGGCGCCAGACATGATTTATCGGAAATTTGGAAGCACGGACGCGCACATCTCCGCTATCGGGGTGGGTGGTCATCATCTCGGCGATTTGCCAACCCTGGACGAGGCAGTGCAACTCATCCACGAGGCGATCGACGCAGGCGTTACTTTCTTCGACAACGCCTGGGAATACTACAACGGCAAGACTGAGACCATCCTGGGCAGAGCACTCAGAGACGGCCGCCGCGAAAAAGTCTTCCTGATGACAAAAGTCTGCACCCACGGACGAAGCGCGAAATTAGCTATGCAGATGCTCGAAGATTCGCTGCGTCGCTATCAAACCGATCACCTCGACCTGTGGCAGATCCACGGCATCGTCTACGACAACGACCCCGAGTTGGCCTACGCAAAAGGCGGCGTCCTGGAAGCATTCGACCAGGCAAAAAAAGATGGAAAAGTCAGATTCGTCGGCTTCACCGGTCACAAGGATCCCGCATTTCATCTCAAGATGCTCGAACTCGGTTATCCATTTGACTCAGTGCAGATGCCGCTCAATCCCTTCGACGCCAACTACCATAGCTTCGAGAAGCAGGTCTTGCCCGAGGTGAATCGGCGAGGTATGGCCGCGCTGGGCATGAAGAGCATGGGCGGCACCGCCTGGGGGATCAAAGCGGGCGTCGTCAAGGCTGAGGAGATGTTGCGCTACGCGATGAGCCTGCCCGTCGCCACCACAATTTGCGGCATGGACTCGCTCGACGTGCTCCATCAGAACCTCGGCGTCGTGCGCAGCTTTCAGCCGATGACTGAGAGCGAGATGGCGGAGTTGCGCGCTCGCTGCGCGCCGACGGCCGCCGATGGCCGCTTCGAGCCATACAAAGTATCGCTACGGTATGACAACCCAATGACCCGCATGCCTCATGGATTCCCCTTCGACCACACGCAAAGAGAGGTCACGGAGATGCTCGCCAATGCCGACGGCCCCTGGTTAGTGCCGGAGACAACTCCGGAGACTTCGAGGAGATGAACGATGACAGGGCAGATGACAAACAGCAGCTCACAACCGATTCCCCGCAGGCCGCTCGGAAAAACTGGCGAACAAGTCTCAATCATCGGTCTCGGCGGATATCATCTCGGGGCTGTGCAATCGCGCGAGTTGGCCGTCCGCTTGGTTCAGGAGGCGATCGACGCGGGAGTCAATTTTCTCGACAACGCATGGGAGTACAACGATCACCGCAGCGAAGAATGGATGGGACTTGGCTTACAGGGAAGGCGCGACAAAGCTTTCCTGATGAGCAAGGTTTGCACCCACGGCCGAGATAAGAAGGTCGCCATGCAACAGTTGGAGGAGTCCCTGAAGCGGTTGGGAACCGACCATCTGGACTTATGGCAGATCCACGAGGTCGTCTACGAGAACGACCCTGACTTGCACTTCGCAAAGGGTGGCGTAGTCGAGGCGCTGGACGAAGCGAAACAGCAGGGCAAGGTTCGCTTTGTTGGCTTCACCGGACATAAGAGTCCGGCGATACATCTCAAAATGCTGGCACACGATTACCCATTCGATACCGTGCAAATGCCGCTCAACTGTTTTGACGCGAACTACCGTAGCTTCGAGCAGCAGGTGCTTCCTGAACTTCAGCGGCGAGGGATTGCAGCGCTTGGCATGAAGAGTCTCGGGGGCGACGGCCAGCCGATCGTATATGGCGTCGTGAGGGCGGAAGAGGCGCTGCGTTACGCAATGAGCCTGCCGGTCGCGACCACGATTTGCGGTATTGACTCGCTGGATGTGCTCCGTCAGAACGTGAAGATTGCGCGCGGCTTCAAACCGCTGACGTCTCAAGAGATGCATGAGCTTCGTGCGAGATGCAGACCTTCTTCGGGGGATGGCCATCTCGAGCTGTACAAAACAACAAAAAAATACGACGGCAGAGTTGGCCGAGAGCAGCACGGCTATCCGCCGCCGGAACAACTCCCGCTTTGAGCCGGCCAGTGAACTACTTCACACCTGGGACATGCAATACCCGGGGACGGGAGCCGATGAAGTCTGCATCCGCATCGCTGCCTCTGAAGTGCCCGGGGATTGCCCGTTGCACTCATCTAAATCATTGAAACATATCGTCGATAGACAGCGAGCGCAGCCTTTCAGAGCTGGGCTTCAGTGCATTGTCTACACCTGTCACTGTGAGCCACCATCGTCCGGTGAGCGATCAGAAGAGAAGCAAGATTTCCGCTAGTCCGCCCGAGACCAAGATTATTGACACACTCGCCGGCTGCCTCCAGGAATGTGCGCACATGCACCATGCCTTCGTCGCATCCGGGAGGAATCTCAAGGGTCCAAAGGGACAATAGCTGATTTTGTTCAATTCGCATTATTCCAACCCCTACCTTTTCAATTTTGCATACCGCACGTCTGTCAGAGAGACAAATCGACCCTCTTCTTATAGTGACTGCAAACTCAAAAGCGTTTCACTCCGGATCGATCATCACTCGGCATGCGGACGGCTCATACGGAACTGATTGCTCATCGTCCTTCATCGGCTGTATTACCCGTCATCCCTTGTCGCAGCAGCAAAACCTGATCAAGAATTGAAGATTTTGAGTGATTCTCTAGGGAAAAAGCTATACCCTGTACCGGGGCTCTCAACGGACTCGATCGAAAGGTTGAACTCTCGCAAAGTACCTTCGTAAGCTACTAAGCCCTACTTGCATTTTTATTTGTGTGCGCAAGTCCGGAGAAATAGACTCTGCGAAATTCTGGCTAGGGAGCATGTGCTAGTTATGTCCACTCAAACCATCTCGAACGACCTTCTCGAAGAGTGCTGGATTACAACCGATAGTGATCGGATGAGCCGAGGCTTTGATCGCGAGCACTTCGAGATCACGCATAGCCTGGTGGAACATCCACTCCTGCAGATCCCCGAACTCATGGAGTTGGCGGATCGAACAAAAAAGAACAGACCAGGCGGCATCTACTACGACGCCGGCAAGGACATCCGGGTCGACCAGCGCTGGGATCAGATGCCTGCAAAGCAGTTTTCGGTCCTCGAAACCATGGAACGTATCGAAACCTGTGGGGCTTGGCTCCTGTTCAAGGACGTCCAGAAGGATCCTAAATACAAGATATTGCTCGGCAGTGGATGGGAAAAGATCAAATCGAAGATTGACCGTGATCTACAGTCTAGAATTCTGCGCGAAGATGCTCTCATCTTCGTCACCTCTCCGAAACGCGTAGCAACCTATCACATCGATCGGGAATGCAGCTTCCTGCTCCAGATCAAAGGAACAAAGACAATTCACATCTTTGATCGCGCCGATCGCGAGGTTCTTCCTGAAGATGAGATTGAACGTTTTTGGACAGTGGATAACAATGCGCCTGTCTACAAGCCCCAATTTCAAGCCCGCGCTACGTCCTATAAGTTGCGCCCCGGAAACGGCGTCCATATTCCAGTAAATTGTCCCCACTGGGTCGAGAACGACGACAACGTCTCTGTTTCGCTCAACGTCAACGTTCAGTTCCGAGACACTCTTCGGGCGAATACCTATCGCGCCAACCACGCACTTCGTAGACTTGGTCTGACTCCACGTCCGCCCGGCCAGTCTCCGTCGATCGACTACCTCAAATCTCACTCCATGGTTGCCGTAGTTGCTGCAAAGGCTGCTTTGCATAAGCTTGCTTCCTTGAAGAAACCTTCTTAGGAGACTGTGCGACCGTCGGCACTCACGTTCATTCAGAGGTCATCCGAGCCGCTCCATCGTGTCGCCAGATGAGCGGCCTCGAAATGCTATGAGATTATTCGAAGTTATTTTGATTGCGATCCTGCTTGCAGCCGCAATGGCACAGATAACAAAATCGCTCCCCAGTTGGTCGAGACCCCTTACAGCTCTCGCAGTTCTGGTCGCCCTATGGCACGTAATTCATGAAGGAACCCACTGGCAGATGTTCCCTGCCCTCGCTGGACTCATCCTGCTGGTTGCCTGGCAACTGATACCTGCGTCCCGTCGCACTTCGCGCTATGCCGCGATGAAAAAACCTGTCGCCGTCGCCGCGGCTGTGTTTTCAATCGCTACGTTTGGAATGCTCCTGATCGTGCCCATGTTCTCCCTCCCAAAACCAACGGGAACCTATCCGGTCGGAACACGCATCATTTATCTAAAGGACTCCAGTCGCATCGAAGACAAAGCAGAGAAGCCCGGAACACCCAGAGAACTCATAGTTCAGATATGGTATCCGGCCGATCCCTCGAACAACCATCTCGCCGCCTACGAGAGATTGTCAGAGACAATTCCAGCTACGTCCTATCGCAGCGTCCTCTGGACAAACTCCCGAGAGGACGCTCCCGTGGCGACTCAAGGCGGTCCATTTCCGGTCCTCCTCTTCAACCACGCATGGGGAGGGAGGCGGACCCAGGATACGTTTCTTACCGAGGATCTCGCGAGCCACGGTTACGTCGTCGCTTCGATTGACCACACCTACAACGCAAGTCGTGTCGTGCTGCCCGGAGATCGCGTCATCGACGATATCAACGGCGGCGACGTAATCGACCCGGACCTGCATTCGGCAAGCGAGATCACAGCAACTTGGAATAAAGAGCTTGGCAAATGGGTAGCAGACGAAATCTTTGTGCTGAACACACTGCAAAGCGACGATCTCGATCAAAAGAGTCCATGGTATGGTCGACTCAATACCCAACGAGCCGGCGCTCTCGGCCATTCCTTCGGTGGTGCAGCCGCCGTGCAGTTGTGCTCCGTAGACCCTCGAATTCGATCCGCGCTCAATATGGATGGCTGGACATTCGGAGATATCCGGCAGCGAGCAGCAAGCCAGCCCGCGATGTTTGTCTATGGAATAACAACTAGCACTGAGCAGCAGGATTCAAACCCTGTGGGAGCCGAGGCCGAACTGGATACAACCGATCGCAACGAGGTCGATGCGAGTCTCCGGCAATTTGGTGGGTACAAGGTGTCCATCAGCAGAACCTCCCACATGGACTTCACAGATCATCCCCTGGTCAGCCCCTGGCACAGCTGGATACACCCTGACCACATCTCCCCGACGCGGATACAAACGATCGTTCGCGCATACGTCCTGGCATTCTTCGATCAGACAATTCGAGGCGCAAACCCTTCCCTGCTGCGGTCAGGAACACCGAGTCCATTTCAAGAGGTCCAGATAGAACACTGGAACCCTGAATCAAACCAGCATCTGCTTCAATAGAGCCGATAAAAAGCGCTAAGCAGTCGATTCATCAAATCGACTGAGGCATCCGTGGATCGACTTCGCGAGCACATCAATCCCCGGCCCCGACAAAACCTGCCAGTGATCCCCGGGGATTTCGTGAACTTCGACTCCCTCGTTGAAGATCGGCGACCAGCCATTATCGGAAGGGATGCTGTTATCCGCCTGATTCGCGGCTCGGAAAAGAGTCAGCTTGCCAGAAAGCGGTTTTACCTTATAGTTTCGCGCAGCAACAGAGTTGATCTCGTGCGTATTCTTCAGGAAGGCTGGCAACGTAGAGAACATTCGGGCAGCAATGGTAATTGTGTAGCGCACTCTGCGTTCTTGCAGATCATTGAGAAAAAACTTCCACCATCCTTTCGCGCTCCCATGACCAGCGAAGCTGCGAAAAAATCCGGCTAGACCGCCAGCCTGAGTACGCCCATCGACAGAGGATACCTGGGGAGCCGTGCTTTCAATGTAGTCCCTGGCTCTCGTGTCCAACATGCCCAACAGGCCAACCGTTTCGCCCGCGGCGAGTAATTGGTGGGCCATCTCAAGGACCACAACTCCACCAAAGGAATAGCCGAGCAAGTGATAAGGCCCCTTTGGCTGAACTCGTCGGATCTCCGCCAGGTAGTGTGCGGCCATATCCTCCATGCGCAGCAGCGCTGGCTGGTCTACCTCAAGCGCCTGTGCCTGCACTCCATAGACTGGTTGATCCGCGCCAATTTTCGTCGTGAGACCGTAGAAATTAACTACATTTCCTCCCGCACCATGAACAATGTAAAGAGGGCGTTTCGTGCCGACGGGTTGGATCGGTACGAGCGAAGTTACCGTGTTCGGCGCATAGCGTTTGCGAACCAACTCCGCGACCATCTTGATCGTAGGAGCAGAGATAAGGCTGGCAAGGCCAAAGCCCATGGAATACAGGCTGTTCATCCTGGTAACAAGCCGCAGGATGGAGAGCGAACTCACTCCAAGCGAAAATACGTTCGTATCCGCAGAGATGTCTTCGACTCCCAGCATTGAGCGCCAAAGCTCGAGCAGCTGAACCTCGATCGGGTCGCTGATGGTCGCAACCTGGTCTTCAAGCTTCTCCATGATTTCCGCGCCACCATCGAATTGCTTTTCTTGGAATGGCTGCGCGTTTCTGCGAGTTACAATTCGGCTCCCAATATCAGGAAGGTTTGCGGGAAGAAAATCGTCTGCCGGAGCCATCTTCTCGAGCTGTATTGACGAGTCCCGCACGGCGGACTCCAGCAACGCAATGAAACTCGTCAGATAACGTTGAATCGTCGTCGGACGAAAGTAGTTCGGGTTGTATTCAAGTTGTAGCCGCGGCCCTTCCTCCGGCCGGTCGACGATGGCAAACATCCACTCGAAGACAGCTCCCGGGCTCATCGATCGCAAAGGCGTAATCTCAAGCCCGGCAACGCGCTGAATCACCATGAAAGACTTCTGGTAGAGAAAGAAGATCGGAATTTCGAACGAAGTATTGTTGTAAGAAAAATGCGAATCGTAAATCAGCTCTTCGAATGGAAGCTCCTGATTTTCGTAGGCGCCAAGCGTCCAGTCCTGCACTTTCGTCAGCAGAGATCGAAGGGTCTCCTGAGGCTCGATCCCGACACGAAGCACTTGGATATTCATGAAGAGACCGATCAGCTCTTCCGTGTCCTCGTTCCTGTTCGCACACGGAGATCCAACGACAATGTCTCGCTGGCCAGTTACCCGGTGAAGAAGAGCGCAGAATATGCTGAACAACAGAATATTCAGCGTCACATTCTGGTCTTTGCAAAACTCATGAGCTCGTGCGGTGAGCTCAGGGGAGATAAGAGACGTCTCAATGTCTCCTGACTCGGAGTCCGTCAAAGACTCTCGCGCTCCCTCAGGCGTTGCATCATGCGGGAGCTCGATGCGCCCAAAGTTTGTCCCGAGAGTCTTGCGCCAGAAGTTGAGCGATGTTTCTGCTGCCTCGCTCTTACGCCACTCCTCCTGCCACACGGCAAAGTCAGCAAACTGGATGGGCAACTCCGGCAGTACAGCTTCCTTCTCTTCCGTCAAAGCTTCATAGAAGACTGCAATATCGCGCAGAAGTATGCCAAGAGAGATGCCATCACAGATGATGTGGTGCATCGTGACCAACAACAGATGGTGCTGTGGAGCGAACTTCAGCAGCTTAAGTACGAGAAGCGGTCCACTATGCAGATCCATGCGATACGCCGCATGTTCGCGAATTAGTTTCCCCGCCTCTGGTGAGTTAGCCGCATCAGGTATATGCTGCAGGTCTTTGACAGGCAACGCAACGCTGTAAGGCCCCCCGATGATCTGCGAAAGTTTTCCGTCCACCATCGCGAAGGTCGTTCGCAGCATCTCATGCCGGCGCACCGCCAGAGTGAAGGCCATCGCCAGCAAATCTACATTCAATTCGCCCCGGCACTGCCACATCAGCGGCATATTGAGCGCGGGGTTCCCAGGATGCATCTGGTCCAATGACCAGAAGCGAATCTGTCCCTGCGTCGCGGGCATCACGTACACTTCGTCCGCCGGCGGCACCATCGAGCTTACGACGGGCATCTCCTCTGGAGTGTTCGTAGTGACCCCCGTCGCAGATTGAGATTGTTGCTTCATCCGCGCGTCCCGCCTTCACCGCGATAGCTCTTTCGTGGAGCGACAGCAATACGCGGCGCTACCTTAATCGTGCTGGAATTTGTCACTGGTTGTTGTCCCAATCCATCGGACAACGCCAAAATCGTCCGATGCTTGAATATCTGCGCTGCCGTTACGTTCAAACCTTCCTTCTGAGAGCGTGCGGCAATTCGGAAGATCAGCAAAGAGTCCGCACCTAGCTCAAAGATACTATCTGTGATGCTAACGCGGTCCAGCATCAACACATCGGCCCAAATCTCAGCAAGCTTTTTCTGCTCCGGCGTTGTGGGAGCAGCAAACGGCCGCTGTGCGAAATGAAGGCCAGCCTTGAGAAAGCTCTCTGCATCGGGCAGGCTTTTGCGGTCTATCTTTCCATTCGGAGACCGTGGAAGTTGGGGCAGCGGCAGAATCGTAGCAGGAATCATGTACTCCGGCAGCGAGCCAGCCAGCATCGTGAGCAGATCTGCTGTAAGAGCGGAGGCGTGCTCTGCGGAATTGCCCGCATCGACATATGCCACCAGCCGAGTAATTGACGTCCCCGCGCTCTTGCTCGTGTGAGCAACGACCACAGCCTCGCGGACCGCAGGGTGCCTGTTCAGAGCCGCCTCAATCTCCCCCAACTCAATTCGATAGCCGCGGATCTTCACTTGGAAGTCTGTGCGGCCAAGCAACTCAACCCTTCCTTGTCCTTCGGCATCAACATGCCAGCGGCCAAGATCCCCCGTCTTATACACACGACCCTGCGCAAATGGGTTAGGCAGGAAACGTTCGGCCGTTAGGTCAGGACGCTTCCAATATCCACGCGCCAGCCCCGCACCTCCGATGTAAAGCTCCCCCACGACTCCAACAGGCACAGGCTGCAGACGATGATCAAGCACATAAAACTGCGTATTCGCAATTGGCGGCCCAATCAGCAACGGACCCGTACCTGCTGTAACGCGCGTGGCAGATGACCAGATCGTCGTTTCAGTCGGCCCATAGACGTTCCACACCTGATCGCTTCGCTCGACCAGCTGATCCGCCAAATCTCGCGGCAGCGCTTCACCGCCGCACAACACCTTCAACGGCAACTCGCGGCTCCAGCCTGCATCGATCAGCATTCTCCATGTGCCGGGAGTAGCCTGCAACACGGTCGCTTTACTACTCTGCAGCAGTTGCAATAAGAGGTAGCCATCCGCAACCTGCTCTTCGTTCGCAATCACCAGCCGCGCCCCCGTCAGCAACGGCAGCAGCAGCTCCAATCCCGCAATGTCGAAGGCAAGAGTCGTCACCGCCACCAAAACGTCGGTTCGGCTCAACCCAGGCTCACGCTCCATCGAGCGCAACAGGTTCATCAATGCGCTGTGCTCAATGGCTACGCCCTTCGGCCTTCCAGTCGTACCTGAGGTGTAAATCACATACGCCAGCGAATCCGCGGCAGTCGCTACCTGCGGCGACGAGTCGCTCTCCTCCGCTATTTTTGCGTCTAACGCAACGATCTTTGCAGTCGTTCGAAATGCGGGCTGCGCCGATGCGAACGAACTACCCACGACGAGTAGCGCTGCGCCAGCATCGTCCAGCACCATCTCCAACCGCTCTTTCGGATGTCTCGGATCCAGTGGCACATAAGCGCCTCCGGCCTTCAGCACCCCAAGCAACGCCCCCAGCATCTCCACCGATCGATCAACGCAGAGCCCCACCAGATCTCCTGCCTTCAGACCCTCCCGTTGCAATCTGTGAGCAACACGATTCGCATACTGATTCAGTTCCCTCCCCGTCCATCTCTTCGAGCCGCATTCGACAACAACTTCATCAGCTTGCTCCCTGGCTCGCATCTCCGCCTGCCGGTGGATCGGAGTAAACTCGCGATCGAACTTCACCTCAGTCCGGTTCCAGTCCTCTACTATCTCCAGCCGGTGTTCCTTATCCAACAGCTCCAGCTCGTCCACCCGTACCGTTGCATCTCGTACGACGCTGCTCAGAAGATTGGCATATTGATGCATCCAGCGACGAACAGTCTCTTCGTCAAAAAGGTCGGTGTTGTAGTCGCAATCGAACTTGAGATCGTCTTCTGTCTCGATCACGTTCAGAAACATATCCGTGTTTACAAACTGCTTCGGATTCGCCTTGATCTCCGCCACCAGACCGTCAAAGCCAATGCGAGACCCAATCTTCTCAAGATTGAATTGAACCTCGATCAGCGGAAGCCGTCCTGCATCTCTCGGAATCGAAAGTTTCTGAAGAAGGCTGCCATAAGTAAATTCCTGATGATCGAACGCGTCGAAGAGCACATTGCGAGTCGCAGCGAGATGACCCTTGACCGTCTCTTCCTCGGTCAACTGGCTGAGCATCGGCAAAAAGTGAACGCAGTGCCCAACAAGACTCGCGTTCTGAAACAGAGCCTGCCCCGCAGTCGAAATCCCAACCACAACCTCCTGCTGACGAGTTAATCGATGCAGCAGAAGCTGAAAACCTGAGAGCAACGTGACGTAGAGCGTACAGCCCAGCCGCGCGCTTGCGCCCTTCAGATCCGTATAGAGTGCAGTCCCGAGACTTCCTTTCAGAGTCGCCCCATCATAGGTCTTATTCATCGGACGAGGTCTATCTGTCGGCAGATCAAGCACCGGCGCGAGGCCGGAAAACTTATTGACCCAGTACGCTTCGTTATCCGCGAACTCTCCCGCCTTGTGACGGCTCTGCTCCTCAATGGCATAGCTGCTGAACGGAAGAAGAGGAAGCAATTCAGGCACACTTTTCTTGGCGTTGTAGAACTTGCTGATCTCTTCGAAGAGTTGGTTTACCGACCATCCATCGAGAACAATATGATGACCGGTAAACAGCAACACCACCTCATCCGCAGCGATCCTGAAGATCGTGGCACGCGCAAGCGGTCCTTCTGTAAGTGAAAACGACGTCTTCCCTTCCTGGTCGATCGCCTCCTGCAACGCCTGCTCCCGAGATTCAACCGTTGCGAATGACGCAAGGAGATCGACGTGTTTGACATCGCCCGCAAAAGCCGGCGCAATCAGGATTGACTCACCGTCCTCGCTGATTCTGCTCCGCAATGCATCGTGCCGCGCAAACCCCGATTCGACCGCACGCTGCAGCTGCTTTTCATCAACGTCGCCGCGCAAACGAAGTGTCACCGATTCGTTGAAAGCGCAGTTCATCTCATCGCCGAGCGCTGCTGCGAAATAAATCTCTCGCTGGGCCTCAGTAATTGGAACCTGCGCCGGAGTCTCTTTCAGAGCAGCGGGGTGCATAGCAACCACATGCGCCTTCGCTGTTGGAACATGTTGCTCCCCATGACTAGGCAGCGCATTGCTCCGCTGCATCTCCTCTACCGTCTCGCGAAACACGGCTTCGACCCTCTCCAGATCTTCATCCGAGTGCGCTGTCGTGAGGAAGCAGGGATACCCCTCCTGAATATGAACTCCCTTTTCACGCATCGCGTAGTACAGCAGACTGCCCAACCGGGCATCGCCATGGAAGGTGAAATAAAACCACGAGGCGAAGTGATGAATGCGGCTCGGTACACCCCGTTCAACGAAGAAATTATCGAGCCTCGTCGCTAACTCGGCGGTCTTTCGATTTAGATCAAGCTGAAGCTGCGGCCCAGCAGCCTTCAAATGATTGAGCACTGCACGAGCCGCCGCGAGCGCCTGCGGATGCCTTACGAAGGTCCCGGCAAAGAAGGTTACGCCAACCTCTGGAATCGACGCATCACCATACTGCCAGGCTCCGCCATCAAGCGCATCCATGTACTGCGCCTTGCCCGAGAGCACGCCTATCGGATAGCCCCCGCCAATCACCTTGCCATACGTAGCAAGGTCAGCGCGAACCCCAAACACCTCCTGTACGCCACCAGGAGCCAGTCGGAAGCCAGTGACAACTTCGTCAATGATGAGAGCAATCTCGGCCTGCTCAGTAATCTCCCTCACAGTTTTGACGAACGCAATGGGCTGCAAGCCGGGGTTGCGGGTCTGCACTGGTTCAATCAAAACCGCAGCGATCTCAGAAGCATTTTTGCGGATGTAATCCAGAGACGCGTCTGCGCCGTACTCAAGCACGACCACGTTTCCTGTGTTTGCCAGCGGAATTCCCGGCGCCAGCGGCACTGTTCCACGTGGTGTGTTGCGAACGAGAACCTCATCAAAGGTTCCGTGATAATCACCGGCAAAGTAAATGATACGATCACGTCCCGTAACCGTGCGAGCCACGCGAATCGCAGCCATCACAGCCTCGGATCCCGTGTTGCAAAAAGTCACACGATCGTTTCCCGTGAGCTCACAGATCTGCGCCGCAACCTCGCCCGCCAACGGTGACTGAGGCCCAATGGCAACGCCCTCTTCAATCTGCTTATGCACGGCGTCCAACACAAACTGTGGAGAGTGGCCGAACATGATCGCACCGTATCCATTCACGATGTCGATATATTCGTTGCCATCGACGTCCCAGATTCGCGATCCTTTAGCACGCTCGGTAACAAGCGGGTAGACCATCTCCTTCCACTGCGGACGGAATCCAGCAACCGCGCGTGGATCCGCAAGATGAACCCGCGCCTTGTCCGTCAAACGCTTGGAACCCGGCGTCTTCTTCTGGTACTTCGCTAGGAGTGCGTCGAGATATTCTTGTTGATCGCTATCCAGATCCTGTTGAACCCGCGGCTGCAATGGTCTGTAAGAGACATGCTTGACCTCCGCGGCTTCGCCTGTCGATGACGGCGCAACTGACGTCGGCGCGGCAGAGGACACTGGCGCCGTCGCCGGTGTCGCAGAGGGCGTCGGAGTCGCAGACGTCACTGGCAATCCAGTCGCAGCACGCAACGCCGCCATCTGCTGTTCGAAGACCTTCGACATCATTGCCATCTGCTCACTGAAGAGCCGCTCAGCTGCAGACCCGGCCGGCATCGACGAGCTGGAGTTCGCGAAGTTCGCAGTCGGAACGGAAACGCCCACCGAAGATGCCGGCGCCGGAGCAGCTTGCACCTGCGCCGCAGCCGGAAACGCATCGGGTGGAAGCACGCTGTCAAGATAGCCGGCAAGACTTGCAATCGTTGAGTACTGCTCCATAATCTGGCGGAAGGTCAGCTTCACGCCAAACTTCTTTTGAATCCCCTGGGTAGCCTGCGTGAGAAATAGCGAATCGAGCCCAAGCTCCAGAAACTGATGATCGACCTGATCGGGCGTGACCTCAATCCCGCTCAGTTGAGTAAATACCTCTGAAACAATAGGCTGCAGTCGCAGCTTCCGTTCTTGCATCGGTTCCTCTTTCAACGGTTCCCTCGCGTCGGGGACACCTTCACCTGCGCGTTGTGCGTCAAGCTTCTCTGCTTCAACAAGTTCTGGCCGTTCGTTCATCCGTGAGCTTGCCGTATAAGCTGGCGGATCAACCCAGTACAACTTACGCTCAAACGGATAGGTCGGTAGAGAGACTCGTCTTCGCTGCTCCTGCCCGTAGACTTTCGTCCAATCTGGCGTCGCTCCCGCGACCCAGAGTTGCCCAAGCGCCTCCTGGATCGAGCCTGTCTCAACAGGCGATTTTTCGTCCCTCTGCGATAAAGAAGAGACGATAACGGCCGCATTGCTATTGGGCTGTTGTCGCGCGAGTGTACCAAGCGTGTTCCCTGGCCCAACCTCCAGCAATATCTGCGGAGTCGACATCAGGGTCTTCAATGCATCGGCAAATCGAACCGGATGACGAACCTGATCCGCCCAAAACCGAGGACTCGTCGCCTGCTTCGGCTCAATCCACGTACCGGTAAAGCTCGAAACATATGGACGGGCAGGCCGATGCAGCGTGATCTTGGCAACTTCCGCCTCAAACCCCGCCAGCATCGGATCCATCATGGATGAATGAAATGCATGCGAGGTACGCAACCTGCGAAAGAGCGCTCCATCCGACGTAAGCCTCTTCTCAACCCCTTCGACAGCCTCGAGCGGACCAGCAAGAACACTCAACTTCGGAGCGTTCAGAGCAGCAATCGAAATGTCTGCAGAGAGATACGGTTGAAGCTCCGGCTCGCTCAGTCGCACTCCTACCATGCCTCCGCGCGGTATCTCCTGCATCATCCGTCCGCGAATACTCACCAGTTTCAGAGCATCCTCGCGACTCATGACGCCCGCAAGTACAGCCGCCACATATTCGCCAATACTGTGGCCCGCGGATGTTCGCGGTTCAATCCCCCACGACTGCCAGAGTTTCGCCATCGCGAACTCTGTCACGAAGATTCCTGTCTGCGCAAACTGGGTCTGCTGAATCCGTTCTGCAGCCTCCTGCGAAGAAACATCCGTCGGAAAAAGAATCTCCCGCTGGTCAAGGCCAAGCAGAGGCCGTAGAATCTCAGAGCACTCGTCTACCTCGCGGCGGTACAACGGTTCGCTCTCGTACAACGCACTGCCCATGCCCGCAAACTGCGAACCCTGCCCCGGAAAAAGAAACGCGACCTCCAACCGCTTTGCAGGCACAACTCGATTCGATTGCAGATTTGCCGACGAAAGTTTCGCAACGGCATCTTCACCACCTACGCAGACAAATGCAGCCCGGTGATCAAACGCCTTTCTTCCGACTGCGAGCGTATAAGCCACATCTTCGAGCGGAACTTCTGGATGCTCCTTGATAGACCGAGCAAGATTTTCACCAGCAACCTGCAGTGCAGACTGCGATCTTGCCGAAACGCAAAGCAGCTGTGCCGAACGCAAGGAGGGTGCCGAGGATGATGCGGCGGGCGCCTCCTCCAACACAACATGAGCATTCACACCACCAACACCGAACGCGCTCACGCCGGCGCGCCGTGGCCCATCAGACCGCCAAGGGCTCAACTCACGATTGACATAGAAAGGTGAGTTTTCGAAATCGATATTTGGATTCGGACTCTCAAACTTCGCCAGAGGAGGCAACGTCGCTTTACTCAGCGAGAGTGCCGTCTTGATCACCCCCGCCACACCCGCAGCGGCATCCAGATGCCCAACATTCGCCTTCGCCGTCCCAATCGCGCAGAATCCCGATGCATCTGTGCTCAGCCGAAACGCCTTCGTCAGTGCGGCAACTTCAATCGGATCGCCCAACGGCGTCGCGGTCCCGTGAGCTTCGATGTAAGTGATCGAACCCGCATCGACTCCGGCCATCGCCTGTGCAGCAGCGATTACGCCCGACTGGCCATCCACCCCTGGAGCCATGTACCCGGCCTTCATCGACCCGTCGTTATTCACTCCAAACCCACGAATCACGGCCGTAATATGGTCACGATCCGCGATGGCATCCTCCAACCGCTTCAGCAATACCACTCCCGCGCCGTGGCTGAATACCGTTCCAGTCGCGGCTGCGTCGAAGGGCCGACAAAAACCATCCTTCGATCCAATACTTCCTTCCGAGTACATATGTCCGCGCTTCTGCGGAAACGTCACCGAAACGCCGCCAGCCAACGCCATGTCGCACTGGTAGTTCAACAAGCTCTGACTCGCCTGAGCGATCGCCACCAGCGACGTCGCACACGCCGAAGCCACACTGATACATGGCCCGCGCAGGTTCAATTTGTAGGCAACGCGCGTCGTCAGGAAGTCCTTGTCATTGCCCATAAATGACCGGAACTCGCCAACCTGATAGTTTCCGGTTACTTCATCGATAAACGCTCGATCGTGGCACAAATTCGCAAGCAGATACGTATTGAGACTGCATCCACCAAAGAGACCGATCTGCCCCGCATAGGTCGACTGATCGTACCCCGCGTCTTCCAGCGCATTCCAACACGTCTCAAGAAAGATCCGATGCTGCGGATCCATGTTCTCCGCATCACGCGGCGAGATCCCAAAAAACTCCGCATCGAACATGCCCGGATTCTCAAGCACTCCCCGCGCGGGGACATAGTCAGGGCCGCTCTCAAGACCCGCACTGTTTCTTGCTTCCAGTTCAGACGCAGAGAAGTGAGAGATCGTGACCTTTCCCGCGGCAACGTTCTGCCAGAACGCCTCCACATCCGCAGCTCCGGGAAACCTACCCGACATGCCAATAATGGCAACGCTATCCAACAGCTGCTCTCCGCCTTCGTTTTGGCCCGTTGCCCGAGTTTGATCGTTCAGCTCATTCATGACGCCACACCCTTCGTTGCCCGAGCTCGCGCGAACGCACCTCTCGCCCTCTGTGCCTGCTGCTGGACTACACTTTTCTCTGATGCAGAAGATCCATTGTCCGAAAGGCGTCTCGCCAGCGACCGGACCGTTGGACACTCAAACATCAACGTCACGGGAAACAGCCTCTCGAAGTGCGCCTGCAATCGCAGATGAGCGCTAATCAGCAACAGAGACGTTCCACCGCAATCGAAGAAGTTGTCATCCAGGCCAATCGCCCGCAGATCGAGAACATCCACAAATACTCGCGACACTTGCTCCTCTGTTTCAGACAACGATTGTGGTGCAGAACCCGTCGGGGCAACGTTGCCGGAACCAATCGAAGGAGCAGGCAGAGCCGCAGCGTCCAGTTTGCCGTTTACCGTGAGCGGAAGTCTCTCCAGAGGCGTGTAGGACGAAGGCCTCATGTGCGCTGGCATCCTTGTAATAAAAAACTCCCCAAGAGTCCGCGCAGACAATGCAACACCCGGACTCGCAACAAAATAAGCGGCCAGCCGCTGCGTTCCAGCTTTATCCGTATGGGCCACCACGCAAGACTGCTGCACTCCCGGAACCTCGGCCAATGCCGCCTCAACCTCGCCTAGTTCGATGCGAAAACCATTTATCTTCACCTGGCTATCGTTGCGGCCCAGATACACAATCTCACCATCGGGCCGAACCCGCGCAAGATCACCGGTGCGATAGAGCCTGGCGCCCGCCGTCCCCGCAAAGTGATCGGCAATAAAACGCTCTGCGTTCAACTGCGGCCGATTCAGATAACCGCGCGTCACTCCGCCGCCGCCCACGTAAAGCTCACCCACCTCACCATCTTGCACCGGTTTCTTCGCGTCATCCAGCAGGTAAAGCTGCATATCGGGAATAGGCACTCCGATCAGGCTCTCCTGCACCGACTCCGCCTCCGCCGCAACAATAGGGCGGTACGTCACATGCACAGTCGTCTCAGTGATCCCATACATGTTCACCAACTGCGGAGCCGTGTCCCCGTGACGCTCGAACCATGGAGCGAGCTTGCGATACTGCAAAGCCTCTCCCCCAAAGATCACCAGACGCAGTGATAGCGGTAGCGGTGTACTCTCCTGCTCCACCTGGATCAACATGAAGAACGCGGACGGAGTCTGATTGAGCACCGTCACCCGCTCCCTCGAGAGAAGCTCATAAAACTCTCGCGGCGAACGACTCACCGCGAAAGGCACGATCACGAGCCTTCCCCCGGTCAGCAGCGGTCCCCAAATCTCCCACACCGAAAAATCAAATGCGATGGAGTGAAACATCGTCCAGACGTCGTCCACCCCAAAGTGAAACCACGCCTCCGTCTGCTCCAAAAGACGAAGCACGTTCCTGTGCGTAACCATCACACCCTTCGGCTTCCCAGTCGAACCTGAGGTGTACATCAGGTACGCCAAATCCTCACTGGCGCATGCACGCGGTGGATCCTTCAGTCTCGGAGTGGCCGCGAGCACGTCGAGGCTGTCCATCTCCAGGACCGAGACAGACAACGCGGAAAACTTCTCTGATAACTCAGGTGCCAGAGTTGCGCCGGTCAATATAGCCACCGGCTTCGCATCCTCCAGCATCTCCAACACTCTGGTCGCCGGATACCCAAAGTCGATAGGAAGATACGCGCCCCCGGCCTTCAGGATCCCAAGTATCGCCAACAGCATCTCGGGCGAGCGGTCCAGATAAATTGCGACAAAAGAGTCCGTTCGGACGCCAAGCCCCCGTAACCGTTCCGCAAGTTGGTTCGACTTTGCGTTCAACTCCCCGTAAGTCCAGCGAACCTCTCCACAGACGATCGCGACCCGATCCGATTTTGCCGCAGCCACTCGCTCAAAGACACTCACGATCGTGTCCAGAGTGCTCCCGTTGAAGCCGTTCTTCCGGGGAGTCTCCGGGGACTGGGAACGACCGGTCAGTCGCCCGCCCTCAATGGCCGAATTCTTAACATAATCATCGTTCTCCATCGTGCCCCACGCAGATCAAAAAACGCCGCAGAACAAATTGACTCAGAGTGCTCTCTGTGTTGGCCACAAGATCGCAGATTTCGCTTAAGCAGCTCAACACATTAAAGGATGCAACTGCAGCGAAAGGTACTGTCGGATGCGCTCGAAGTCAACCCGCCTTTGTTGCCTAATTGTACGCATAATTCGAAAGATCGATGAGGCCTATTGTTCATGTAGATACCTGAAAGTTGTAGATTTCCCAGTATTTCATCGTGCTCTAAGCCTCCTGCAGAACTAAAGTACCTGAGCAACTGATTATGATTGCAATACAGCTCACGAAGCCACCGTGTCTCTTATCTTGAGTGATTGGAAACAAACCGACACCCTTCCGCCACTCGAGGCCGGCGAGGTTCAACTCTGGCGGATCGATCTCCCCGCTGCCACGGGTCTACACAATCGTGTCAACACGCGCCTCTCCCCCTCCGAACAACTCCACGCAAGCCGTTACAGACTAGAGCAGGCGCAGCTTCATTTCTCCGTCGGACGGGCCTGCCTGAGAACCCTTCTCGGAAACGTGTCGGCGCTCGATCCCCTTTCCATCACGATCACAACCGGCGTTCACGGAAAACCTGAATCCCCAAACCTCAACGGACACCGCGTCGCATTCAACGTAGCTCATTCGAAGAGCACAATCCTCATCGCGCTGACCCGTAACGGCCCCGTCGGCGTCGACGTCGAGTACTACGACCGGCCGACTGACATCATGGACGTCGCCAAACACAACTTCACAGAAACCGAAACCAGCTCTCTGAAAGCGATCGCCGACCCAGAAACCCGCCACAGGACTTTTTACCGCTACTGGACTCGCAAGGAAGCGGTTCTCAAAGCAGACGGCCGTGGCCTCATCGCTTCGCTCGCGTCCTTCGACGTATCGTTCGAGTCGCTCCACCAACAACCCATCCGCATGCGCGAATCGAAAGACGGTCAAGGAAAGCTCTTCTTCGTCAGCGACTTGACCCTGGGCATCGAGGCAGCCGCAGCCATCGCACTCGACTCCCCCGACTATCCCATCAAGCAGCTGATCTTCCCCTTAAATTTTTTCTGGTGACTCATCTTGCCTTCAACACTCATCCTGCTACGTCTATAAGTTGAGGAACAGATGCCCCTTCAAACAAGCTCCCCGATTTCGACGCGCCCCGCGACCACAGTTACAGACAACCGGCGAACCTGGCTCCTCTCCGCCACCAGCTTCGTCTTCATCGTTCTGCAGAGCGCCTGCACGGCTGTCATCGCCCTCAGCGGAGTCCGCGTGGCCATTGGCCTCAGCGCTCTGGCCGTAGCGACCTTCGGCGTCCACTCTCCCGCCGTCGGGTTTCATCAAGACGCAATCAGAATCCCCATGATGATCGCCGCGACCCTCGGCTCCCTCATCAATCTCTACGTCATCTGGCGGATTCGCTCACTGCGCGCTCGGCCATCTTCGCAATGGCGCAGCCAGCCCGCCACCCCCACCCAACGACGCTCAGAGTTCCTCCAGATCGCGCTCGCCACCCTCACCCTCATCCTTGTGGCCGCCGAGTGGATCACTCACTCCATGATTCACCGCATGCCCTAGCTATCGTCCCCACCCGATCCTGAGGGCCGGTGGGTAAAATCCTGCATCTCCGCCTCCAGCCTCGCGTGTAGCCGTTCACTAAAACCTAACGGAAGTTCGAAGACACGCGCATCAGCCGTCAGAATCAAAATATTGCGCGTCGAATCCAGAATCGCAGAGCAAATCTCGCAGTGTTCAAGATGTTTCTGCACTTCTTCCAATACCGCCGCATCCAGATTCCCATCAAGATAGCCGGAGATGTGCTCCCACACATGCTTGCACTCTAAAACCATGGCAACCACCTCCGCTTTGGCATCACCTGCTTCAACTGCGGTGCCAGCCGCTTCTGCAACATCAGCCGCGCACGATGCAGCCGCACCTTTGCCGCCGCAACACTAATGCCCAGCGCCTCTGCCGATTGGTTGACGCTCAGATACTCCATATCGCGCAGCACAAAAACCTCGCGATAGATCAGCGGCAGATCGGTAATTGCGTCTTGCAATAACAGTCGCACCTCCTGTCGCTCCAGCGCCTCGGATGGAATCTCCCGCCAATCCCGCAGCAGTGCCGGCGACACATGCCCATCTTCGGTCAGCTCATCCAGCGAATCTGTCTTCGCCGTCTTCTTATGCCGCAGCCGGCTCCGTGCCTCGTTCAACGTAATGCTGATCAGCCACGTGCTAAACTTCGCC
The DNA here is from genome assembly GCF_051013365.1 of Tunturiibacter psychrotolerans. Taxonomy (GTDB): domain Bacteria; phylum Acidobacteriota; class Terriglobia; order Terriglobales; family Acidobacteriaceae; genus Edaphobacter; species Edaphobacter psychrotolerans_A. The sequence goes on from NZ_CP132941.1 coordinate 133,176, forward strand.
TCGCCGCGGAACTTATCGAGATTGCGGAACGCCTTGAGAAACGCCTCCTGCGCCGCATCCTCTGCATCCGCCTCGTTTTGGAGCATCGACAGCGCCATGCTATAAACACTCCGCTCGTATGGCTGGATCAGGGTATGAAACTCATGCGTATTGCCCGCAAGTATGGAGGCGATCATCTGAGCTTCATTCCTGTTCTCGATGCTTGCGGTCATTGCTTCTCGATTCGTCCTCGATAACGCTTCTTCAACAATGCATCTACGGAGAACAGCCCCGCACCGAACACCAGAACCATCGCCGACGCAAACAGGAACGTGTACGGATCTGCGTTATAAAACTTGCCTGGATCAGAGAACACGGCAAAGAGCGCGTCTCGATCCGCAGTCCAGTATGCCACCAGCATATTCACCGAAAGAACCAGCCCGATCAGCCGTGAGCCAAGCCCAAGAATCAGCAACAGCCCGCCAACAAGCTCCAACCCCGAGACCAAGTGAGCCGTCACACCGGGAGCCGGAAGATTCAGGCTCGTAAAGAAATCGGTCACCTTGTCCAGATGATGCAGCTTCCCCCAACCGCTCTGCATAAGCTGCCATCCCCAGTAAAGACGCACCACCAGAAGAAACGGAGACTGAAGATAAGAGACCAGCACCGCAAATCTTTCATATACCTCAAGCAGTTTTTTCATCACAAATCCTTTTCACCCCAATCCTGTGAGTGGCGCAATCAATCGATACAGTCCTTACGCAGGCCCCGGACTGACGCAGACTCGGCCAGGAGCCTGTGGGACCTGCACATACTTAGAATCGCAGCGACCGAATTGGTTACACCACTCGCCACATTCAACTAATGCGAGTGAGCCGCCTTGTCGCGCTCAAGCTCACCAAGAACATCTGCCGCCGTCGTTCGATCGCCGTGCTCGTGGCTGACCTTCCTAAAGAAAACCGTGCCCCGACCGTCGATCAGGAAGGTTGAAGGATAGGCAGTCTCATGCGGCGCGTCCCAGCGCAGCCCATACTGATTCGTAAATGCATAGTCAGGATCGATGACAAGATGAACATTGGCCGGCAGCGGATTCTCCTTCACCAGAAACTCCTTCGCACGCTGATCGAGATCGGCAGGCGGACCAGGATAGACCAGAAGCACCTCCGCACCAGCCGCCGCAAACTTATCGCCATTCCCTAAAAAGTCATGGACCTGCTTCTGGCAGTACGGGCACTGGTAGCCAGGAAACCCACGAAGCACCACCAACACCACTGTTCCCTTCGCAGTAAATTCCGACAGCCTCAGCGGGTGACCATCCGGCGTGGACAGTCTAAACTCCGGAGCCTTCTGTCCAATTTCGGGCACTTCCGCCTTCACTGACGGAGAAAAACCAAACATCAAAATCCCTAAAGCCAACACCAAGAATTTCCTGGCAATCACTCTTCAACCCCAGTCAACACGCCATCATCCGGCGCGTGGTGTTCAGATTTGAACAACGTGTCCCGGTTTGAGTAGCTCGCTGCCAAAAGGTTACAGACAGTGTTAGGCTTCCGATGTTCCACCACCTGTAACCTTTGTGTCTTGGTGTAGTCGAATGAGCGGCAAGGAAAAGTCCGGCGAATCATCTTCGCCGCGAACTGAATCCGAACCAAGGGCTCTCGCCGTTAAACAATTGCTACGATCTGCGTAGCCACCATCAACGTCCGGCACGTTCTTCTGCGTGCGGCTCAACCAGGAAAGGCTTATCTCTATGAAGAATTCAGCACAATCTCTCGCTCTGGCCGCTGCATTTGCAGGTCTGTTGGGCGGTACCGCTGTCCGCATGAACGCCCAGACCGCGCCGGCCAACAACACCCCCACCACCACCGCGCATGCTGGCGTTCTCATCGCCCAGGACAAGCCGGATCTTCCGAAGCACTCCTGCAAGGGCAAGAACGACTGTAAAGGCCAGGGCGGCGGCAAGCACCCCGGCAAGAACGACTGCAAAGGCAAGGGCGGATGCGCCACCGACGGCTCCAAGCCCTCGCTCGCCTAAACACCTCCCCTGTCTGGAGGCTTGGTCTTCATCGTTCAAGCCTCCAGGTTGTCTTCATCTTTTAACAAAAGGGGAGTCATGCCAGCCAATCGCTTCAACGGATTCAGCGACTACGGCGTAGGGATCGGCCTTCGCGTCCCGCACTACGACCACATCTTCGCCGAAAAACCCGTCGTCGACTGGTTCGAAATCATCTCCGAAAACTACATGGTCGACGGCGGACGAGCGCTCAAAGTCCTCGACCAGATCCTCGAACGTTATCGCGTCGTCCAGCACGGCGTCTCCATGTACTTTGGCTCCGTCCAACCCGCAGACCGCGAACACCTCAAGCGCCTCAAGACCCTCACACGCCGCACCAAGACCCCCTGGCTCTCCGACCATCTCTGCTGGGGCAGTGTCGACGGCCGTTACACCCACGACCTTCTCCCCATGCCCTACACTTTCGAAGCCGTGAAGGCTACAGCGGCCCGTATTCGCGAAGTACAGGACTACCTCGAGATCCCCATTGCCGTCGAGAACGTCAGCAGCTACGCTGAATTCCACGAGTCTCAGATGACCGAGTGGGAGTTTCTCAACGAAGTCGTCGAAGCCGCCGACTGCGGCATTCTGCTCGACGTCAACAATATCTACGTCTCCTCCCAGAATCACGGATTCAATCCCTTCGACTATGTCAACAGCGTTCCCGCAGAGCGCGTCGCGCAGATTCACATCGCCGGCCACTCCAAGTTCGAAAAATACATCCTCGACACCCACGATCATCCCGTCCTCGATCCCGTCTGGCACCTCTACGCTCGAGCCATTGAACGCATAGGTCCCACCGCAACCCTCCTCGAATGGGACGACAACATCCCCTCCTTCGACGAAGTTCACTCCGAAGCCCTCAAGGCGACCCAATATCTCACGCCAACCGAACCTCTTCCCCTGAACCAGACAGCAGAAGATCTTCGAGAGGTCGTCCACCAATGAACCTCCTCGAACTGCAACGTCGTATGGCCGAAGACGTGATGCGTCCCCTCACATCGGACTTCCAAATGCAGCCGCAAACCTCCGATGGGCGCTCGACCGATGAACTTGCCAACAGCTACATCAAGCCCAACGATCGCCTCTCCTCCTTCGACCGCCTCGAAATCTACAACCGCCAATACTGGTTCCGCGTCATCGGAGCGGTCTCAGAAGATTTCCCCGCGGTCGGCGCCGTCCTCGGAGCGAAGAAGTTTGACGCCATGATTCTCGCCTACCTTCGCGAGAACCCCTCCACCTCATTCACCCTTCGCAATCTCGGCTCCAAGCTGCCAACGTGGCTCGAAGCACACCCAGAGTTCTCGCCACGTCGTCACAAACTCCTCCTCGACGTCGCCCGCCTCGAATGGGCTTACGTCGAAGCCTTCGACGGAGCCGACCTCCCGCCCCTCACCGCCGCCGACTTCGGCGACCTCGGTGGCGCGTCGAAACTCCATCTCCAACCTCACTTGCAACTACTCGACCTCCGCTACCCCGTCGACGAACTCGTGCTCGCCGTACATCGCCAGACCGCGCCCAGCGACATCATGAGCAACGCCGTCACCGAGCGCAAGCAACAAAAGCGAACCAGCCTTCCCGCAATGCGTCGATCTCAAATCCACCTCGCAGTCCACCGCTACGACAACTCCGTCTACTACCGCCGAATCGACCAGGAGGCCTTCCGCCTTCTCTCCGCCCTTCAGAGCGGTACTCTCCTCGGCGAAGCGCTCGAAGTCGCCTTCACCGGAAGCTCCCTCTCCCCCGAAGATCAGGCCGCGAAGATTCAGGAGTACTTCGCACACGCCGCAGAGCTGGGCTGGTTCTGCAAGCAGCAGGAAAGCTGACTCCAACCGTAAAAACCCTCCAACTCTGACAAGCGTTCTTCAAGCTGACACGTCGAGCGCGTATCATACCGATCTGGCACCTCCGCGCCGATAAGGTGCGCCGGTTGCGACTCGCGCCGAAGACTGTCATCCTTATTCCAAGCTGTTGACGAAGCATCCATTTCGTCGCAATCGGCCTCCGACAATGCAGGCCGATCTCTGTGGCCACCGTCTTCTCGAAACACCACAAAACCAATCCATTAGGATTGGAGCGCTACCAGGCACCATCTGCACGAGGAACCCTGCATGGAATTCCATATCTCCGGCGATCTGCGAAAAAAACTAGACCTCGACGATCTGCTCTTCAGCTACACCGGCAACATCGTCTTCGGCAACGTCGCTGCAAGCCGAAATCTGGCCAAACAGCTCGAAGATCTGCGCACCCAGCAGACTGGCCAACCTGGAGTCGTCAACGCCGGCGCACTCTTCGCCATGGGCCTGATCGACGAACTGAATCATGCCATGATCGCCCGGTATCGCAAGGAGATCGATCCAGCAGTCTTCGCCGACGCCGTACGCTGGTTCACCGGCCACGCGAAACCCGAAGAGATCCAGCGCCTCCTCCTCAAATTCACCGAGCAGTTTCCTAACGTAGCCGTCCATCGCGGCGAGCTCACCGCGGCCGAGTGGCTCAACGGCACAACCGACGGCCAGCCAAACCGCGAAGCCGCCCTCGAAGAACTCCTTCTGCTCTGGCTCGCCAACATCAACCCCGCCTTCTCCCCCTTCCGCGAGCTCTTCGAAGACACCCCCCTCAAGCAGCAAACGATCTATCAAACCGTCACCGCCGCCTTCCCCGACTACTTCGTCACCCGCCCGCCGCTCTCCGAATCCGGAACCCTCCTCGACGCGCTCCGCGCTCCCCTGCTCGCCTCGCCCGACTCCCTCACCGGCCAGCTCGACTACATCCGCGAGCACTGGCCCAAATATCTCGGCGAAGACCTTCGCCGCGTCCTCCTCGCCATCGACGTCCTCCGCGAAGAAGATCTCGCAATCTGGATGCGCTTCCATCCACCCGGACCAGACCAGTACCGCCACGGCGCACCCGGCCGCGGAGGCGAAGGCTTCGTCGGCGACGAGTACATCGGCTTCGAAGACGAGTACATCACCGGCCCCGACGGCACCCGCCAACGCCGCTACGGCCACGACTACCAGGCACCCCTCAACGAATACGAAGCCTTCAGCGCCGACCAGGCCTGGATGCCCACCGTCGTCCTCATGGCCAAGAGCACCTACGTCTGGCTCGAGCAGCTGTCCAAAAAACATCTCCGCCACATCCACCGTCTCGACCAGATCCCCGACGAAGAGCTGCACCTCCTCGCCGACCGTGGCATCACCGGCCTCTGGCTCATCGGCCTATGGGAGCGAAGCGTCGCCTCACGAACCATCAAGCGCCTCCGCGGCCACCACGATGCCGTAGCCTCCGCCTACTCGCTCAAGGAGTACCAGATCGCCGAAGACCTCGGCGGCAACTACGCCTACGAAAACCTCCGCGACCGCGCCGCCCGCGCAGGCATCCGCCTAGCCAGCGACATGGTCCCCAACCACATGGGCATCGACTCCAACTGGGTCATCGAAAACCCCGACTGGTTTCTCTACCGATGGGAGAGCCCCTTCCCCGTCTACCGCTTCGAAGGCCCCGACCTCTCCAACGACAGCCGCGTCGAAATAAAAATTGAAGACCATTACTACGACCAATCCGACGCCGCCGTCGTCTTCCGCCTTCGCCACCACCGTGACGGAGCCACCCGCTACATGTACCACGGCAACGACGGCACCACCTTCGCCTGGAACGACACCGCCCAGCTCGACTACTCCAAAGCAGCCGTCCGCGAGCATGTCATTCAGGTCATCCTCCACGTCGCCCGCCTCTTCCCCATCATCCGCTTCGACGCCGCCATGGTCCTAGCCAAACGCCACGTCCAGCGACTCTGGTTCCCTCTTCCCGGCACAGGCGGCTCCATCCCCTCACGCGCCGAAAACGCAATGCCCCAGGATGAGTTCGACGCACTCATGCCCCACGAGTTCTGGCGAGAAGTCGTCGACCGCGTCGCCGCCGAAGTCCCCGGCACCCTCCTCCTCGCCGAAGCCTTCTGGCTCCTCGAAGGCTACTTCGTCCGCACCCTCGGCATGCATCGCGTCTACAACAGCGCCTTCATGAACATGCTGCGCGACGAAGAGAACGCCAAGTACCGCTCCTACCTCAAAAAGACCATCGAGTTCGACCCCGACATCCTCAAACGCTACGTCAGCTTCATGAGCAACCCCGACGAGCGTACCGCCATCGACCAGTTCGGCAGCGGCGACAAATACTTCGGCGTCTGCACTCTGCTCGCCACGCTCCCCGGCCTGCCCATGTTCGGCCACGGCCAGATCGAAGGCTACACCGAGCGCTACGGCATGGAGTTCAAGCAAGCGAAGATGGAAGAGTGGCCCAACGAGAGTCTCGTAGCCCGCCACCAGCACGAGATCGCACCTCTCCTCAAGAACCGACATCTCTTCGCCGAAAGCACCAACTTCGTCCTCTATGACTTCTGGACCGAGTTCGGCAATGTCGACGAAAACGTCTTCGCCTATTCGAATCGCTTCCACGGCCAGCGCGCCATTATCCTCTACAACAACAGCTACGGCAGCACCCGCGGCACCATTCACTTCTCCGCAGCCTCCGTCGACAAAGCCACCGGCCACCTCCGTCAGCGAAGCCTAGCCGAAGGACTCGATCTCCCCTACAACTACTTCACCTTCTTCGCCTACCGCGACACCGCACACGGCCTCGAATATCTCTGCCGCAGCACCGATCTCCACCACACCGGCTTAACCATCGATCTGCGCGGCTATCAATATGCGGTCCTGCTCAACTGGCGAGAACTTCGAGCCACCGCCGACCAACCCTGGGATCAGCTCTTCGACGCACTCAACGGCGCCGGAGTCTACAGCGTCGAAGAGGCGTTATCCAAACTTCGCCTGCGCCCCCTGCATGAAGCCTTCCGCCAGGCTCTCAGCGAGAATCACATTCGCGCATTCACTAGCGTAGCCTCGGAGATTGCAAACAAAGGAGCCGCGTCCACCACAACGAAACTCGCCGCGGCGAACAGCAACGACAAGCCTGAAGCCACTGCAACAAAGGCGCCACAGCCAATCGCCAGCGTTCAAGCGCCCGCAGACGCCCCCCTCGCTCCACCTGAACAACTCCGTCTCAACCCCCGACTCCAGCCATTCGTGAAATGCAGTCAACGCTTCTTCGAAAAGGTGCTCCAGGATCTACCTGCAGAAGAAGACACGACGCAATCGAACGTACCCACCGAGTCAATTCCAACTCCAACCTACAAAGACCTGTGCGAGTCCATGACGAAGGCGGCTCTTCATCTCATCTCGATGACTCAAGGTCTTTCCATCGCCTTGCCGCCAGCCGCAACCCGCTTCCTCCCCACCGCCAAAACTGCCTTTCCGACAGAGCAAATCTGGGCGCCTGTTCTGGCCTGGATCACTCTCCGCAGTCTCCCGCGTCAGAACGACCAGGCAGCTCTCTTCGACAAGCTCCAGTTGCGCTCAGCACTCTCAGAGACATTCACCGCCATCGGAATGGAGGGAGAAAACACATGGCGTGCCGCTGCTCGCGTGCGAATCCTGCTATCACACAGCGACACACCTCCAGCAGTCACCAGAACCGAACAGTTTTGGTCCGACCCAGACGTTCGCTGGCTCACAGGAGTCAACGAGTCTTCCGGCGCCACTTACTTCAACAAAGAGGGGTTCGAAGAGCTCCTCGGCTGGCTGCAGCTTCCTGCTCTCATCAAACTCGCGCAGCAATCTCCGATCAACCTCGACTCAATCAAGGCGCTCGGAACAGCCGTCTTGGAATCCTGCAAATCAGCGCAGACATCCGGGTACAACCTGGAGCTCTATCTCCATCCCGAACAACTCAAAGTGGCCGTGACGCAAGTCGCCAGCGATCCTAAACCAACGACGCCCCCTGCTTCGGAGGCAAAGCCGGCGCCGAAGAAACCGAAGAAGCCGACTCCGACGACCCGCTGATCGATGAAACTGCCTCATCGCTGAACAGCTTCAATGCCCGGCCGCCAACAATGATCTTTCCGTCGACCTCCGCGCAAGTAAAGGGACTCTCGATGTTCTCCGTATCAATCACCTGACACCACGGTTTTCCCGAAGGTGACGCGGGCAGCACATACTCAACTCCGCCCTCGGCCGCATTCACAACCAGAAAAAAGCTGTCGTCGACGACACGCCTGCCGTCCTCGTCGGTCACCTGCAGTGTCCGGCCGTTCAGCAGAACAGCCACTGAACGGTTCCACTCCGTAGTCCAGGCTTCGTCCGAAACCTGCTTGCCATCGGTACTGAACCAGGCAACATCCTTGATCACGATATCCTCGCCTTTCCGGCGAATCTCGCGGTCCTGAAAAAACTTTCGCCGATGCAGATTCGGATGAGCGAGGCGGAAGTGAATTAGCTGACTCGTAAAATCCAGCACTCGCTTGCGAGGTTCGTCGAGATCCCAGTCGTGCCACGTAAGCTCGTTATCCTGGCAGTAGCAGTTATTGTTGCCCCGCTGAGACCGCGCTATCTCGTCCCCGCCATTCAACATCGGCACTCCCTGGGACAGCATTAGCGTAGTCAGAAAGTTTCGCGTCTGTCTCTCTCGCAACAGGTTGATCGTTGCATCGTCGGTCAGACCCTCCGCTCCCATGTTCCACGAATCGTTGCTGTCCGAACCATCCCTGTTGTCTTCGCCATTGGCCTCGTTATGCTTCTGGTTGTAGCTAACCAGGTCACACAGCGTAAAGCCGTCATGCGCCGTTACAAAGTTGATGCTCGCATAAGGCTTGCGCCCGTCGTCCTGGTAGAGATCGCTCGATCCCGTCAGACGATTTGCAAGAGCGGACAACTGTCCCCCGTCCCCCTTCCAAAAGCGCCGGACAGTGTCGCGATACTGTCCATTCCACTCCGCCCATAGAACAGGAAACTGCCCCACCTGATAGCCTCCTTCGCCAACATCCCACGGCTCGGCGATCAGCTTCACGTCTGCAAGCGTGGGGTCCTGGTGAATCGTGTCGAAAAACGACGACAATCGGCTGACATCATGAAGCTCCCGCGCAAGCGTCGCCGCAAGATCAAAGCGAAAACCATCCACATGCATCTCGGTAACCCAGTAGCGCAGCGAGTCCATCAGCATCTTCAATACCTGTGGAAGCCGCACGTTCAACGTATTGCCTGTGCCTGTGTAGTCGACGTAATAGCGAGGATTGTCCTCTTTGACTCTGTAATAAGTAGTGTTACAAACTCCTCTCCAGCACAGCGTCGGGCCAAGCTCATTGCCTTCGCACGTGTGGTTGTAGACCACGTCGAGGATGACCTCAATCCCAGCCGCGTGCAGCGCCTTCACCATTCGCTTGAACTCATTCACCTGCCCGCCGGTATCTCCGCAGGAGCTGTAACGGGCCATCGGGGCAAAATACCCCAGCGTGTTGTAGCCCCAGTAGTTCACCAACCCCTCGCCAACAAGATGTCGTTCATCGATAAAGTGATGAATAGGCATCAGTTCAACCGCAGTCACTCCAAGCTTCTTCAGATAATCAATGCTGGTTGGACACGCGAGGCCAGCATAGGTGCCACGAAGTTCCTCCGGAACCGCCGGATTCCGAATACTGAAACCCTTCACATGCATCTCGTAGATCACAGAGTCAGCCAGCGGAGTCTCGGGTGGGCAATCATCGCCCCAATCAAACTTGCTGTCGATCACCACACTCTTCGGCACGCCATCCGCACTGTCGTGCGGACACATCTTCAGATCGTCTCCGGACGCAGCATCGTGCCCGAAGATTGGCTTCTGCCAATCAACCTGCCCCGACAGCGCTTTGGCGTATGGATCGACCAGCAGCTTATGTGCATTGAAGCGACGCCCACGCTCCGGCTCCCAGGGTCCATCCATCCGATAGCCGTAAAGCTGCCCCGCTTTGATATTGCGAACAAGGCCATGCCAGACATAGGCCGTCCGCTCACGCAAATACAAGGAATCAACCTGTTTGCCTTCCGCGTCGAAGAAACAAAGCTCAACCCTCGTCGCGCCCTCTGAAAAAATGGCGAAGTTCGTGCCTATACTCGTCACGGTCGCGCCCAGAGGGTACGGTCGGCCTGGTAAAAGTGTGCGATTCATATTGTCTTACTACCTCCGATGCAGTGAGCCGTCTTCAGTTACCGCGAAGTATCAAAAACCATCCTCACACATGTCCATCCAAAAATTCGTCACCATTCAAAATCTACCCGACAGCTCCCCCGTCATTCCAACCCACCGTCTCCCCACCCCGCCCGCTCTGGCCTACAATCAAACCAGATGGATCTCGCCGCCAAATCCGCAAAGCTCCACGAGACCCTGCAGCAACTCGGCAGCGTCCTCGTCGCCTACTCCGGCGGCACAGACTCCGCCTACCTCGCCTACGCCGCCCACCAGGCTCTCGGCGAAAACATGCAGGCTGTCATCGCCGACTCCCCCTCCCTCCCCCGCGCCGAACTCGCCGCCGCCCTCGCCTTCGCTGCCGACCACAACATCCCCATCCAGATCCTCCGCACCGACGAGCTCGAAAACCCCGACTACCAGCGCAACGACTCCCAACGCTGCTTCCACTGCAAAGACGAGCTCTTTCAGCAAATGGAGCAAGCCCGCGCCTCCCGCAACTTCGCCCACATCGCCTACGGCATGAACCTCGACGACCGCGCCGAGTTCCGCCCCGGCCAGCAAGCCGCCGCGCAACACCACGCCGTCGCCCCACTGGTCACCGCCGGCCTCACCAAACAAGAGATCCGCACCCTCTCCCACCAGGCCGGTCTCAAACTCTGGGACAAGCCCGCCAGCGCCTGCCTCGCCTCACGCATCGAATACGGCCGCCCCGTCACCCGCGAGAATCTCTCCCAGGTCGAGCAGGCCGAAGCCGCACTCCACGCCCTTGGCTTCCCCCAGGTCCGCGTCCGCCACCACGGCGACCTCGCCCGCATCGAAATCGCCCGCGACGACCTCCCTCGCGCCCTCTCCCTCCCCACACTCCAGGCCATCACCGCCGCCATCAAGCCCCTCGGCTTCCTCTACGTCACACTCGACACCGAAGGCTACCGCTCCGGCTCCATGAACGACACCCTCCTCGCCGCCTCCTCCATCCAGCCCGCTCGATAACGCCACACTCCGAACATGAAACAATAATCTCCATGCGCATCGCCTATCTCGACTGCTTCGCCGGCATCAGTGGCGACATGTTCCTCGGAGCCCTCCTCGACGCCTCAGTCGACCCAAACATTCTCCACGAAGCCGTAGCCGCCCTCAATCTCAACGCGACCCTCAAAATCGAAAAAGTCGACCGCAGCGGAATCTCCTCCACCAAGGTCCACGTCTACGAAGGCTCAAAACTAGCCGAAGCCCCCACCCAAAAAACACCAGCAGCAGACCACAACCATCAGCACACCCACACACACCAACACCATCCCAAAACCCAGCACCAACACAAGGCCGGCCACACCCACGAACATGACCACACCCACGGCCGCTCCCTCACAGTCATCCGCGACCTCATCAACGCAGCCTCGCTACCCCCCACCGTCAAACAAACAGCCATCCAGACCTTCGAACTTCTCGGCGTCTCCGAAGCCAAGATCCACAACGTCCCGATCGAGAAAATTCACTTCCACGAAGTAGGCGCAGTCGACGCCATCGTCGACATCGTCGCCGCCTCCGCCGGCATCCACGCCCTCGCCATCGACAAGTGGTTCTCCTCCTCCCTCAACGTCGGCGGCGGCATGGTCGACTGCGCCCACGGCCGCTTCCCCGTCCCCGCACCCGCCACCGCCGATCTCCTCCGCGGCCTCCCCACCTACTCCGCGCACATCGAAAAAGAGCTCGTCACCCCCACCGGCGCGGCACTCATCCGCGCCCTCGCTCCCACCTTCGGCCAGCAACCTGCCATGCGCGTCGAACACATCGGCTACGGCGCCGGCACCCGCAACCCGAAGGATTTCCCCAACGTCCTGCGCCTCAGCATCGGCGAAGCCGACGACTCCGCACACCCGAAACACGAGCCCTCCAAACACCACGCCCACGACGCCCAAACCGTCACCGTCCTCGAAACCGCACTCGACGATCTCTCCCCCCAGATCCTCGCCTACGTCTCCGAGACCGCTCTCGCCCAGGGCGCACTCGACGTGATGCTCACCCCGGTCATCATGAAAAAGGGCCGCCCCGGAACCCTCCTCACCGTCCTCTGCAATCCATCCGACAGCCCCGCCCTACAGCAATTAATCCTTCACGAAACCAGCACCCTCGGCCTTCGCATCCGTCAGGACAGCCGCGTCTGCGTCGATCGACACCACGCCCACGTCACCACACCCTACGGCGACATCCGCGTAAAGATCGGCACGCTCAACGGACAAGAGTGCAACATCGCCCCCGAGTTTGAAGACTGCCGCACCGCCGCCACAAAACACAACGTTCCTTTGAAGCTCGTTCAACAAGCAGCCATCGCCGCCTACCTCAAGTAATCCGCCTTGCCCACGCAACCTGCATCAAACAAGAGAGCAACTGACAGGAGCACCAAGCATGGAGCGCAGAGACTTTCTCAAGACCGCAACCGCCGCCAGCGTAAGCGCAGCGATCCCCCTCAACGCGCAGACCTCTCAGGCCACCAGCCAACCCACAAAGCGCGCAGAATCACCCAACATGATCTACCGCGAACTCGGCACCACCGGCGAGCGCGTCTCCGCCATCGGTATGGGCGGCTATCATCTCGGGAAACAGAAGGACTCCGCCGAAAGTATCCAGCTCATCCACGCCGGCGTCGACCGCGGCATCACCTTCCTCGACAACTGCTGGGACTACAACGACGGCATCTCCGAAGTCCGCATGGGCCAGGCCCTCCGCAACGGCTACCGCCAAAAGGTCTTCCTCATGACCAAAATAGACGGCCGCACCGCCGACGAATACAACAAGCAACTCGAACAATCCCTCGGCCGTCTCCAAACCGACATGATCGACCTCGTCCAGTTCCACGAGGTCATTCGCATGGAAGACCCCGACCGCATCTTCGCCCCCGGCGGAGCCATCGAAGCCGCCGTCGCCGCCCGCAGCGCGGGAAAGATCCGCTACATCGGCTTCACCGGCCACAAAGATCCCGCCGTCCACCTGCGCATGCTCGAGACCGCGCAAAAACACAGCTTCCACTTCGACACCGTGCAGATGCCGATCAACGTCATGGACGCGCACTTCCGCTCCTTCACCAAAGAGGTCATGCCCGTCGCACTCAAACAGGGCATCGGCGTACTCGCCATGAAGACCTTCGGCGACCACTTCATCCTCAACAGCAACACCGTCCAACCCATCGAAGCACTTCACTACGGCCTCATGCAACCTGTCTCAGTCGTCATTACCGGCATCGACAACACCCAGACACTCGACCAGGCGTTCGAAGCCGCACGAACCTTCAAACCCCTCGACCAGGCCCAGATCAGTTCCCTGCTGGCCCGCACCGCCACCGCCGCCAGCGAAGGCAAATTCGAACTCTTCAAAACCACCAACCACTTCGACGGCACCGCCGCCAACCCAAAGTGGCTAGGTTAGAAGCTCAACAAAACGGTGCGCACGCAATCATCAAAGATGACACTAGACGAATTTAGAGGTTTGAAGAGATTCGAAGATCAACGGGTTCGCATGACCTTTGCTGATGGCGAAGAAATCGTTGCGACGCTTTTCAGCATCACCACAGACTTGGACGAAAGCCAGCACCTAATTTATGAAAAGGTGGAGCAATCAACTGTTGCTCGTCCCAACCTAGACGCAGCGGGTGGCTACTATTCGCCGGGAGAGCAACTAATCAGCTGCGTCTTAGAACCACTAGACTAAGTAAAAGACAGATGAACAAAACCACCCTCCTCGAACTCCTCGCCGCCGTCCAGTCCGGAACCATCACCCCCACCGACGCTACCCAGCGCCTCGCCGACATGCCCTACGAGGACATCGGCCACGCCCGCATCGACCACCACCGCACCCTCCGCCTCGGCCTCCCCGAAGTCATCTACGCTCAGGGAAAATCCCCCCAGCAAACGACAGAGATCTTCACCCGCATGGCCGCCGCAGGCACTGACGTCCTCGCTACCCGCGCCGACACCGCCACCGCCGCCCTGGTCCTCGCGTCCTTCCCCGCCGCCGTCCACCATGCTTCAGCCCGTGCCATCACCCTAAAACAATCTCCCCCCGAGGACCCAAAGGGCCACATCGCCATCCTCAGCGCCGGAACCAGCGACCAACCCATCGCCGAAGAGGCTGCCGTCACCGCCGAACTCTTCAACTCCAAAGTCACCCGGCTCTACGACGTAGGCGTAGCCGGACTCCACCGGCTTCTCTCCGTCCGTGACCAACTCACCAGCGCCGATGTCGTCATCGTCTGTGCCGGAATGGAAGGCGCCCTCCCCTCGGTCGTAGGCGGACTAGTCGGCGTCCCCGTCATCGCCGTCCCCACCTCAGTCGGCTACGGAGCCAGCTTCGACGGCGCCGCCGCTCTTTTGGGAATGCTTAACTCCTGTTCACCCAACGTTACCGTAGTAAATATAGACAACGGCTTCGGAGCGGCCTACACTGCCGTATTAATCGCTCGTGCGTCTGCTCGTCGTAGCTGAAAGGACGGGCATTGTTAGCAGAATCCGCTATCAAAGCATGACGAAAGGCGGTTTCAAAATGCTTCCCCATGACGACAAACCCTGGGCAAAGACCCTTGCACGCATCGTGATCTGCGTGACGATCGTTGCGCTGATCGGCCTGTCCCTCTTTCTTGAGAGTCGAAACATGTTTCACATCCCAGAGATGGTCGGCGTCTTCCTGCTCTTCCTCACCATTGTTCCCCCAAACCTGGCCGTGCTCTATCCCTGGATCCTGCCCACCCAACACAAAAACGGCAGCAACCAGGTCACGAAATCCACCGTTCGATAAGCCTCCGCTGTCGCTTTTTCCGTGTCCTTCCGCACCCATCGTGAACAGCGCTGCGGAAGACTGATCCTGCGCAGTTCACAGCCTCATCTTCTCTCGTTGTTGTCCTCTGCTTCTCGTTGTTGTCCTCTGCTTTTCTTGTTGTCATCCCCGAAGGGGATCTGCGGTTGTCCTTGCCTCTACACTTGCCTTCAATGTCATCCGCCGCATCTGACTAGAAGCTGTCAAGCCCTCATCTCCACCAACTCCATTTGAAACAACAAGATAACCGTTGCGCATGAGTTATAGCCAAATAGCTATACTGAATGAAGCTAACAAATACCACCTCAAAGAGCCGCGGAGATCCCCACGGCTCTCTAACGTTTAACACGAAGATATTTCCCGCAAGTAGCACATTTAAAGTATTTTAGGCGTAACATATTTAGAATCAATATTTTACAGACAGGACCACCCTGTAACCAATTGAAAGTAAGTATTTTACGTCCAAAATGCCCCAAAGGGGGGAGGGGGGTACCACCGGGCAGGAAGACGTACAGATTCATACCATCGTCTGCGGTAGGCAACTTCTACTGATTCACTCCGCTTGCAAGAAAACCGCCATCGACCACGAGAATTTCGCCCGTGACAAACGACGAGGCATCACTAGCAAGAAAGATCGCCGAACCCACCAGTTCAGCAGTCTTCCCGAAGCGTCCCATGGGGGTACGCATTAACAACTCTTTACCCCGTTCGCTCTCGTCCAGCAGCTTTTGATTCAACGCAGTCCGAAAGACGCCTGGAGCAATCGCGTTCACAGTCACGCCCTGCGCACTCCACTCCACCGCCAGAGACTTGGTCAACGCCCCAACCGCAGCCTTGCTCGCCGCGTACGCCGTCACCTCTTTCAGGCTAACGAACGTATTCAGCGAAGCGATGTTGATGATGCGCCCATAGCCCCGCTCCAGCATATGCCTGCCGAAGACCTGGCAAGCCCGAAGCGTGCCGGTCACATTCGTATCCATGATGCCGTCCCAGGTCTCCTCCGAGACCGTCAGCGTCGGCTCCCGCTTGATCCTGCCCGCGCAGTTCACCAGGATATCCACCTTGCCGAACGCCTTCACCGTCCCATCCAGCAGTACCTGCAGACTCCCCCGATCCGCAACGTCCGAGGTCAACCGCAATGACCGCCGCCCCGTCGCCTCAATCGCCTTCGCTGCCTCATCCACCTGCTCCATCCGCCGCGAGCTCGCCACTACATCCGCACCAGCCTCCGCGAGCCCTACCGCCATCGCCAAGCCGATACCTGACGTCCCCCCCACCACCACCGCCGACTTGCCACTCAAATCAAACAACGGATGCCCCATAGACAATGCCTCTTCTTACCTCAAATATTCTCGAAAAACTCAGTTCTTTCCCGGCAAGACCTGCGCAAGAATCTGACTGACAACCTCATCTGGCGACCGATCATTTATAACCCGCACCGCATCACTGGGCATCTCGAGCGTCGCAAGCTGACTCTCCAAGAGCTTCGCACTCATGAACTCATGCTTCCGCTCAGCCAACCGAGCCGCAAGCAGCTCCTTCGACGCCTCGAGCACGATAAAGCTTACCGCACCATTCGGCATTCCCGCTTGCAGCGTAACCCGATAACTCGCCTTCAACGCAGAGCATGCCAGAACACCGCTCTTCTCTTCTGCAAACCATTCTCGCAAGAGCCGATTCAGCGCCTCAAGCCACGGCTGACGATCCTCATCGTTGAGCGGATGACCTGCTGCCATCTTCTCCTTGTTCGCCAACGGATGATAATCATCTCCATCGGCAAACACAGCGCCCGCACGCTTAGCCAGCAGCGTCCCAATCGTAGTCTTGCCAGATCCGCTTACACCCATCAACACAACGATCATCCAACAGCATCCTCTCGATCATCATCAACAACGGCAACCATGCAGAATCTAGCTCTGGAAGCGACCCTGATAAGCCCAGAGCCCAAGACCTGGATTGGAGATATAGAAGATCTCTTCCCCATCGACTGTGTTCCAACCGTCTGCAAGCGTGGCCGGGTTGTACTTCGATGTCATCTCCGCCAAGTCGCCATACTCTAAGTGAACGCCCTCGATCTCCTCGCGGGTCAGATGGCCTGGGCAATATCGGATCGTGAACCGCCCTTCGCTGGAACCATGGATGAGGTGAGCGGCCGCACTGAGGTTGCCCGCCAACTGAGGATCTTCCCTGGCCGCTTCGAAGGTGCGAGGCGTTCCGCAGTACCCATACTTCCTGATCAGCACATCAATGGCAGCATCCTCCCCGAACTCGTGGACCCCGGGGGCCAGCACGATCAATTCAGCCTCATCCGCAAGCGCCATGCGAGTCCGATAGATGCTCTTGTTTCCCAGCCACGTACTTTTGAACTCGTGGGGATCGAGGAAAACAACCGCCTTCTTGATCTCGTGATCCATCATCTTGAAGTTGACTTGGAGACTGAGATCTGCGGCGAGTTCAAAGCACTCCGAATCGTCACCAACATAGAGGCCGCGAATGACCAGCTTCCCGTCGATGTTTTTGGCTACCACCGTCTGCACATAGACGATAGGCATCCCGCCAGCGAAGTGCTCACTCGCATAGTTAAGGACGCGGCGAACGGGCGTATCAGCGCGCCCCATCATGCGCTCCATGCCGTATACCGCGCCGAGGAAGTGGCTGCGATGAATTCCGATGGCGCCGCCCGTGCCTATGAAGATGTTTTTGTTGTAGTTCGCCATGCCGACGACTTCATGGGGAACTACCTGGCCTATAGAGAGGATGAGATCGTGGCCCCCGTCTCGTAGCAATTTGTTCACTTGGGCTGGCCAGGTGTAATCGAGCTTTCCTTCGCTCACTTCGTACATGAATTCGCCTGGAACTTCTCCTAGCGTGACGACGTCATTGCGCCAGTCATGGTTGCGGAAGAGAGTTCGCGGAGTTGCGCCGTACATCGTCGAGATTTCCTGGTCGGTCATGGGCTTGTGAGTCCCTAGTGCGGGGAGAATGTCGACGAGTTTGTCTCCGTAGTACTGCCACGCTAGTTCGGTAAGGACGCCGCTTTGAGAGTGCATTCGCGTGAAATCAGGAGGAACGGCAAGGACTTTATTGCGCTGGCCTAATTTGTCCAGAGCCTGGAACAGGTTTGATCGCACTTCTGCAGGCGACATCTCTGTTGTTGCGCTTCCAGCGGCAAAAAAGAGGCTCATGGGTTTTGATCTTACTCCCGGTACTGGTGGTGGGGTGCGTTGAGTTGAGTTGGAAAAATTGTGCTTTGCGAGAAAAAAAATCCTTGTGGTGTGTCGTGCTGCTTTTCATCCATTTCGCTGTGTTTTTGAAGGGGGTTGGAAGAAAATGTGTGAGTTTGTGATGGTGTTTTGGTGGTGAGAACGTGGTGGAATGCGTGGCTAACGTGGACCAGGAACCGCGTTGAATTGGATCGAGAAAAATACGCCACGATTTTCAATTATTTTAACGGTCGCCGCGGTTTATTCAGTACACCGATAGGTCGTAGTCCTCCTCTTTGTTAGACCGTCCATGGCCGCTTCAGAGCTTGTAGGCCTTTCGGACCAGGTTGACGGTGAGGTCCTGGATTACTTCGAAGGCTTCGTCTTCATCGAGCCGATGTTCGGCGACCAGGCGGGCGAGGAAGGCGCAGTCGATGCGGCGGGCCACGTCGTGGCGGGAGGGAATGGAGAGGAGAGCGCGAGTGTCGTCGTTGAAGCCTACCGTGTTGTAGAAGCCGGCGGTCTCGGTGGCCTGCTCGCGAAAACGCATCATGCCCTCTGGGGAGTCATGGAACCACCAGGGGGGTCCAAGTTTGAGTGCGGGGTAATGTCCGGCGAGAGGAGCCAGTTCCCGGGAGAAGGTGGTTTCGTCGAGGGTGAAGAGGATGAAGGTCAGGCGCTGATCATTTCCATAGCGATTCAGCAGAGGTTGAAGGGCCCGGACGTATTCGGTTGGCGAAGGTATGTCGGCTCCTTTATCGCGTCCGAATTTCTCGTATAACTGCCGGTTGTGGTTGCGGACCGAACCGGGGTGAAGCTGCATGGTGAGACCGTCCTCGACGCTCATACCGGCCATCTCGGTGAGCATTTGAGCACGGAAGAGTTCCTGTTCCTCGGGAACGGAGCGGCCGGACAGAATTCGCCCGTAGAGAGCGGATGCAGCGTGTGGGTCGAGATCTGCGGTCATGGCCGTTGGGTGACCCTGATCGGTGGCGGTAGCCCCCATGGACTTGAAGAAGGCGCGGCGGTTGCGCAGAGCGTTGAGGTAGCCCTGCCAGGTGCCGACGTCTTCGCCGGTAATCTGGCCTAGTTTTTGGATATTGTCGAGGAAGCCGGTGTGATCAGCGTCAATGAGAGAGTCTGGCCGGAAGGTCGGCAGCACGCGACCTCGCCAGCCCGATTCCCTGATGGCTTTGTGGTACTCGAGAGTGTCGATGGGAGAGTCTGTGGTGGAGAGGACCTCGATGTTGAACTGCTCGTAGAGCGCACGGGGTCGGAACTCGGGTGTCTGTAGTTTCTTTGCGATGACTTCGTAGTATTCGTCTGCATTCTCAGAGCTGAGCCGTTTGGTCAGGCCGAATTGATTTTCTAGGGAGTAGTCGAGCCAGAGACGGGTGGGGGTTCCTCGGAAGAGATAGTAGTTCTTCGCGAAGATGCGCCAGACCTCTTTCGGGTCGACCGACGCAGCGACGCCGTCGAGCGATGGGATGCCGAGCGACTCCAGCGAGATTCCCTGGGAATAAAGCATGCGAAAGATGTAGTGATCAGGCTGAATGAGAAGGGCCGCAGGATTGGCAAAGGCTTCGTTCTCGGCAAACCAGCGAGGGTCAGTGTGGCCGTGGGGCGATATGATCGGCAGATCCCGGACCGTCTCGTAGAGTTTTACGGCAACCGACCGCGTTTCGCTGTCCGCGGGAAATAGCCTGTTTTCGTCGAGAATCATCCTTCATCACCTCTTCAGAAGCTGCCGGCGTTCGGAAAAACGTCGCCTATGAAGCGTATCAAAGATTTGACCGTACCTCGAACAAAAGGTGACTTGACGGATTTCATTGATAGCGGGTGAAGGTTCAAGGTCAAGGACGGCGCGATTTCACGGGGTTAATTGTGCGAAATGGAAGTACACTTCCTACCAGCATCGGCCCAGCGTTAGATTTCAACCCAAATCCTAAAAAGGACAGGAATTGCCATGCGCGATCTCATAAGGGTTCTGCTGGTTTTCTCCCTGGTCAGCACTAATTTGGCCATTGCCCAACCCAAACTGCCTGACACGCCGGTGCGAGCCGTGACAGATGACTACTTCGGCACCAAGGTAGCCGACCCTTACCGATGGCTTGAGGATACGACTGCTCCCGAGGTCGTGGCCTGGATGAAAGCCCAGAACGATTACACGCGCAGTGTTCTGGCAAGCATACCGGGACGAGGGCCGTTGCTGGATCGTATTAAGGCGCTGGACAACGCGGGCGATGTTGTCTCGGCACTGCAGGTGTGGGGTGGACGCTATTTTTACTTCAAGACCCAGCCCGGCTCTGATAACCGGAAGCTTTATGTGCGGGACAAATTGAATGCACCGGAGCGTCTGCTCGTAGATCCTGAAAAGTTGACCCAGGCAGATGGAAAGCATTTTTCGATTGACTACTTTCAGCCGTCGCTTGACGGGAAGTATGTGGCCTATGGCGTCTCGGTTGGCGGATCGGAAGAGAGCATACTGCATGTGATCGAAAGTGCCAGCGGGAAAGTGCTTCCTGACACGATCGACCGCGCTCAATTTGGGCAGCCCAATTGGCTGCCTGATCATTCATTTTTCTATACTCGAACCCAGAAATTGACGGCGGATTCAGCACCGACAGCGAAGTACCAGAAACTACGTACCTATCATCATGTTCTGGGCGCCAACCCGGACAAAGAAGATGCCGTCTTCGGATACCAGGTGTCTGCTGACGTAAAGGTGACTGAGGACGACTTCCCTCTCGTCGCATTTTCTCCAGGCGCCCCCAAGTATCTTGTCGGAGTGATATTTCACGGGGTGAAGCACGAGAAGGATTTGTATGTTGCTCCATTCCAGGCGGACGCGAATGCAAAGATGATCTGGAAGAAGGTTGCTGATCAATCGGATGCGATTACAGGGTTTGACGTGCGTGAGGACAGTCTCTTTCTGGTGTCTCATAATCAGGCGTCTCGCTTTAAGGTTTTACGAACCGCTCTCGACAAGCCAGACCTCGATCATGCGACGGTGATTGTTGCGCCGAGCGATGTGGTTGTTGTCGGTATTGCAGCTGCGAGCGATGCGCTTTATGTGCAGGACCTGGACGGAGGGATCGGACGACTGCGGCGGTTGTCTTATCACGACGGGGCTATTGAGCCGGTGAAGCTGCCGTTTGATGGAGCGATTCAGACGCTGGTCACGAATCCAACCGAAGCCGGGGCCTGGCTGGAACTGACGTCGTGGACGAAGTCGCCACTGTGGTATGCGCTGGATTCGCGGTCACAGAAGCTGACAGACACGGGGCTCGTGGCTCAGTCGCCGGTGGACTACTCGCAGGTGGAGTCGGAAGAGGTGAAGGTAAAGAGCGCGGACGGAACGATGGTGCCGCTGTCGATTATTCACAAGCGTGGACTAGTGCTTGATGGATCGCATCCGACCTGGCTGGACGGCTATGGGGCCTATGGGATCACACTCGATCCGCAGTTCAGTCCTATACTGCTGGCATTTTTTGAACGCGGAGGCATATCCGCGGTGGCTCACGTCCGCGGCGGCGGCGAATATGGCGAGGATTGGCATCTGGCGGGGCAGAAGTCGACCAAGCAGCACACGATTGATGACATGGTGGCGGCGGCTGAATACCTGATCGAGCACAAGTATAGCTCTCCGGCGCACATGGCCGGCGAAGGCACCAGCGCCGGCGGAATCACAATTGGTGGCGCCATTACGCAGCGTCCAGATTTATTTGGCGCGGCTTTGATTCGAGTCGGGGATTCCGACTCGCTTCGCTCCGAACTGATGGCCAGTGGGCCGGCAAATATTCCGGAGTTTGGAACGGTCAAGGAACCCGATGGCTTTAAGGCGCTGTATGCGATGGATGCATATCAACATGTAAAACCAGACACGGCGTATCCAGCGATACTGCTGACTACTGGAGCTAACGACCCACGCGTTGCGCCGTGGCAGGCAGCAAAGATGACCGCACGTTTGCAGGCTTCCACCAGTAGCGGTAAGCCGGTTTTACTGCGCGTCGACTATGACGCGGGACACGGAATGGGTTCGACCAAGACGCAACGCGACGAAGAGCGGGCGGATGAAATGGCTTTTCTATTTTGGCAATCAGGTGTGTCCGGATTTCAGCCAACACCAGTGCACAAATGAGTGTGGATCATTTTTGGAACACGCTCAGGCGTGCGGATTCAGGGAACTAGTGCTGTCGTCGATGTTTAGATTTGGCTCGGCGTCTCAGTATGCCGAATAAAAAAGGCACCCCGAAGGGTGCCTTTTTTATGTGTTGCGAAAGCTACTACGGGAGGTAGTAACGGAGGCTGGTGAAGACCATGTTGTTGTTGGCCTTCGGGGCGCCACCGACACCGGCCCAGGCATTACGCTGGAGATAGCTGTACTGCATAGCGTACTGCAGGCGGCCGTATTTGGGGTTGTTGTAGAAGCGATAGACAAACTCGCCGGTGAGTTCGGAGATTGCGCGGGTTGCACCCAAGCAGTTTGCCGGTGTACCCGGGCTGTAAGGCGGGTTTCCGGCAACGCCGATGCTGCCAAGACCGGAGGTTGGGGTTGTGGGAAGGGTCTCGATGCCGCAACCTGTGTTGGCGCTGGTGATGGGCGCATAACCAACCACTTTGCCGGCATCCGCACCTACTGTGCTCAGGTAGGTAGTACGCTGCGCGTATTCCGTACCGTAGTAGACGTCGAGATCGAGTTTCTTCTGCGGGTGAAGTTCGAGCGAACCAAGGAACTGGTAGTTCTTGATGGGCTCGAGCGTTCCATCGGGATGCGCAGTGACGTCAGGCAAGGTCGACGTGCCGTAGCGGCCTACGCCGGTGCCGCCGAGGAAGTGGAGGCCAAAGTCCGCATAGTGCGTAATGGGCGTGCGGGCGTTGGCGAAGAAGCCGCCACCGACCTTGGTGTTGTTGGTTCCACCCACGGCGGATGGGACGGTGAGAGTCTGGTTGGGGTAGTAACGGTCGCGGAACCAACGAACCAGGCCGCCGGCCTCAAAGTGGGCAGCTCCCATATCGTAGGTACCCTTGACGATCAGGTCGGGGGCTACGTTGTTGGAGTAGTTGGCAGTGAGGTTATAGAGACCGCCACCCGCGCCTGCGTTGCCGATGAAGAAGTTTGCGTTCGCGTTGGTTGCCGAGTAGATGATCTCAGCTTCTTCAACGGAGACCGCACCCGTGAAGCCGCCAATCTTCTGCTGGAACCTTACGCCGGGCTGACGCTCCCAGCTGAAACCGACGTTGTACTGGGCGTCAACGGTTGCTGGCAGGTTCTCGGTGCGGTTATCTGTGCTCTTCTTGGTCTCGGTGACGAGTGACCACATCTGACCGCCGGTTACAGTGAATCCGCTGTTGGTTCCGGCCTGCGCGAAGATCTGACGCTGACGAAGAACATAGCTGTTGCTCTGGTTCTCGTTGCTGCTGGCGCCTGCGCCGAGGAAGTCAGCTTCGACGTAACCCGCGAAGTGGAACGGTCCAGGGTTGGACTGGAAGAGCGCACCAAGTCTGCTCTGACGGCCAGAGAAGTTCAGCTCGCTGGTATGGGCCTGCCCCGCACCGGGGTAAGGGGTAGCGTTGAAGGGGGTGTTGACATCAGCGTTGAGCGCACGTTGACGGTAAACACCTTCAGCCGCGAAGAAGGCAACCGGAGTAATGGTCACGCCTTTGTAGTGGATGGCGAGAGGCGATTCGAGTTCGTCGGTAATCTGCTTCTTTGTATCGCTGATGGTCTGGGCGAGGCCGACGTTGGTCGTCTTGAGGTCGGTCACGGTGCTGTTCAGGCTGGAGACGGCATCAGCGTTGGTCGAGACGGACGAACTGAGGCTATCCGCTTTTGCTGTGGCACTGGCGGCAGCAGCTTCAGCACTCTGAGCAGCCGCCTGAGCGGCAGCGAGCTTCGCGTCCTTGTCGGCGTTCTGCTGTTTGAGAGCGTCGATCTGAGCCTGCTGGTTCTGCATCTGCTCGCGCAGCTCGCGGATCTGGCGCTCCACCGGGCTCTCTTTCGGCGCCTTCTTGTGAGCGGTCGCCGTACCGGTCTTCTGTGTTGCCGTGCTCGTTTGCGCCTGGAGAGATATTGAACTGATAACCAATATCGCTGCCATGGTCGCTCGTAGTTGCTTCGTCATGGAACCTCGCAGAAATATGAAAGGCACAAGGACAACAAGAGAGCGGGTAGGCCTTCTAGCCTCTCCAACTTTCTTCCTTTGCTCTTTGAACCATGCTCACAAAGTCATATGAACAGAGGAATAATTTGTGTGGTATTCACGGAGAAAATACGTTGTTCTGTGGAAATTTTACGAATCGCTGACATTTTTTCAGATTTTGGGGGGAACTGAATAGGTACCTGCACAGGTCGCAGAACTAAGTTACCTTTGTCCTCATGTATTTTTTTCGTCTCGGTACCCTGCTGGTCGGCTTTGGCGTGCTTGGCTCCTTTGCTTCGGCACAACCCTCTATTAAGTTGATCCCCATGCCGCGTGAGATTCGTGCGACGGCCGATCAAGCATTGACGCACGGCGTTCGCATCGTCTGTACTGCGCCTTGCGCTGCGGAAGATAAGTTTGCCGCTGACGATCTGGCGATGACGCTACAGACGCAGGGTATTCAAGCTGCCTCGGCAACCGGGGTTCAGATTGAGCTGGTGCGGCTTGCGGCTCATCCCGACGCTAAGTTTACCGAGGAGATGAAGGCGGAAGGCTACATGATCGTCACGGGCGCGGGCGGACTGACGGTCATCGGGGATTCGGCTGCCGGGGTGTTCTATGGAGCGCAGACCGTCAAGCAACTCATTGAGGGGGACGGTGGACGCGCGGTGCTTCATGGGGCGAATATCAGGGACTGGCCGGCGATGAAGTACCGCGGGCTCGATGATGACCTGTCGCGGGGACCGGTGACTACGCTGGAGTTTCAGAAGCATCTGATTCGGACGCTGGCTGCCTATAAGGTCAATCTTTATTCTCCCTACTTCGAACATACCCAGCAGTATGCGTCGAACCCTTTGATGGCCCCGCCCGGGGGGAGCGTTTCGGCTGATGAGGCCAGAGAGCTGGTGGCGTATGCTCGGCTCTATCATATTGATGTGGTGCCGGAGCAGGAGGCGTTTGGACATCTCCACCATAATTTGAATTGGGAGCAGTACCAGCCGCTGGCGGAGACTCCGCATGGGGCGGTGCTGGCGCCGGGGCAGCCGGGATCGCTTGCGCTGATCAAGCAGATGTTTACTGAACTTGCAGCACTCTACCCGGGACCCTTTTTGCATATCGGCGCGGATGAGACGGTCGACCTTGGTCTGGGGCAGACCAAGGCAGATGTGGATGCTCGCGGGCTCGGGGTGGTTTATCTGGATTTTCTGCAAAAGATAGTCACGGAGTTGAAGCCGCTCAATCGCCGGTTCCTTTTCTGGGGAGATATCGCGCAGGATTCACCGGATCTGCTGAAGGGTCTGCCGCAATCGTTTAAGGATTCAACGATCGCGATTGCGTGGGTTTATAACCCGGAGCCTCGTGGGTATGACCGCTTCTTGACACCGTTTACAAACGCGGGGATGGAGACGTGGGTGGCACCGAGCGTCAATAACTTCCGCAGGGTGTATCCGAACAATAACTATGCGCTTGCCAATATTCAACGCTTTACTGCGGATGGGCAGCGGCTGGGGTCGACGGGACAGCTGAACACGATCTGGAACGACGACGGCGAAGGACTCTTCAACCAGGATTGGTATGGGATTCTGTTTGGTGCCGCGGCGGCTTGGCAGAAGGGGGAGTCGTCGATTCCGGACTTCCAGGATTCTTATGCGCAGGTATTTCATGGCGACGCGACGGGCGATCTGAATGAGGCGCAGAAGGAGATGATGCTGGCTCATTCGGTGCTGAAGGATCAAGCGAAGGAAGGTGATGGAACGAACAGCATCTTCTGGCTGGACCCGATGTCGAAGGATGGGTTGAGGATTGGGGCGCAGGTGCTCCCATATGCGCATGAGTTGCGGCTGCATGCGGAGCGAGCGCTGACTTTGATTGCGCAGGCGAGGGCTGCTGCACCGGCTCCAGCGCCAGTTTCGACGGAGCCTAAGGCTTACGATCCGGCGGACTCTTATCCGAGCGCGCCTACGACCCTGCGCGAGACTGCAGCCATCGACGCACTGGAGTTGGGAGCGCGGAGGATGGATCTGATCGGGCTGAAGTTTCAGTTGGCCGAGGAGATTGCGGAGGGTTATCAACGCGCCTACGCGATGCAGAACACGACGGACAAGAAACAGCGCATGAGTGTAAGTCGTGAACTTTCAGACATCAATGGGGCCAATGGGCGGATTCAGGATTACATTGACGCCTATTCCCTGCTGCGTGATCTGTACGAGCAGGCGTGGTACCGCTCCAACCGTGCGTATGGGCTGCGTCCGGTGCTCGAACACTACGATTACACGGTGGGAATATGGGAGGCCCGCAGCGACAGACTTCGCAGCGCGCAACGTCAGTGGTCCGATACTCATACGCTCCCGCCGGCTGCCGATCTGGGCATCCCGCCGCCGGCTCCGGCTCCCGCGCCGAAGTAGGTAATTTGTAAGAGTAAGTAGCGCACTTGTCGGGAGATCTGGCAATCTAGAAGACCATGCTTTCGACGCACTCTATCGGCCCCAGACTTGGAATTGATTTCGGCACTACGAACAGCTCAATCGCATCTGCTCGCGGAGACGGGACAGTGGAGCTGGTTTCCTTCCCTACTGCGGCAGCGGCAACGGAGTCGTTTCGTTCCGTGCTTTACCTGGAACAGCATAAGCATTCCGGCCGCACTCAGATTAAAGGATTCACGGGGCCACAGGCGATTGAGCATTATCTTCATGCCGAACACAAGGGCCGGCTGATTCAGTCGCTGAAGTCTTACCTGACCAGCAGAACACTGACTGGCACAGAGGTGTTCGGACGGCGGTACACCATTGAGGATCTAATCTCGCGAATCCTCACCGATCTGCGATTGTCTGCGGAACGGCAGTTTGGGCATCCTGTTCGACAGGCTACGGTGGGGCGTCCAGTCCGATTTGTCGGAGCCGACAGCGTTGAGGACGATGACTTCGCGGTGCAGCGGTTGCGACAGGCGTTCCTTCACGCAGGGTTCGAGTCGGTCGAGTTCGAGATGGAGCCGATTGCGGCAGCTTATGCGTACGAATCAACTCTCGATCATGACGAACTGATCCTGATTGGGGACTTTGGCGGGGGTACAAGCGACTTCTCGCTGCTGCATGTTGGCCCTGGAGTTCGTGCGCGTGGACGGACGGCAAAGGATCTCCTGGGCAACAGCGGATTGGGGCTTGCGGGCGATAGCTTCGATGCGAGGATTGTCCGCAAGCTGGTCTCTCCCGCGCTGGGCTCGGACAGCTTCGAACGTTCCTACGCTCATGCTTCAGATCGTCCGGCAAGCATTATCCCGGCGGCTCCTGCCTGGATCTACGCCAACCTCGAACGCTGGCACTATCTTTCTTTTCTGAAGACACGGAATGTAGCCGAGATACTGAAGAGCGCTCGAGCACGGGCCCAAGAGCCGGAGAAGATCGAAGCGTTGATCAACTTGATCGAAGAGGATCTTGGATACCAGCTTCATCACGCGGTCCAGCGTTTGAAGGTCGATCTGTCAAATCATGAGTCCGCCGAGTTCCGTTTCCGCGACGGGAGCATGGACCTCGTCGCGACAGTTGAGCGCGCAGAGTTTGAGGGCTGGATCGTCGAAGACCTCGAATCGATCGAGAGATGCGTGGACACGCTGCTCGCCGCCAGCAACATCTCGACACGAGAGGTCGACCGCGTGTTCTTGACTGGAGGGACTAGCTTCGTGCCGGCAGTTCGACGCATCTTCGAGTCCAGATTTACCCCGTCGCGAGTCCGCACCGGCAATGAATTTACGTCGGTTGCGCGGGGGCTTGCTCTGCGAGCTGAGGAAGCTTGCGCAGGGGGATACTAAGGATGTTACGGAATGGGATGACAGCTCGCGTCTGCTGCCGGTAGGGGGGCTGTCGCTATACACTTGCACGAATGCATGCTGCCGCACTTCCAACGCGCCTTCATCCGTTCGATCTCGCTCTGATCGTCGTCTACCTCATTGGCATTACGCTGTTTGGTCTGCGCTTTCGAGGTGGTAAAGATTCTAATTCGAGATCGCTCCGAAGCTACTTTCTCGCGGATCAAACAATTCCGTGGTGGGCGATTGCTCTGTCTATCGTCTCGGCGGAGACCAGCACTCTGACGATCATCAGCATTCCCGGTGTGGCGTTTGCTGGAGACTTCGGGTTCCTGCAGATCGTGATCGGATACATGCTGGGCCGCGTGGTGGTGGCACTGATATTTCTACCGAAGTATTTTGAAGGCCGAATGCTGACGGCGTATCAGTTGATCGATCAGCGCTTCGGACATACGTTGCACAAGGTGACGGCAGGATTGTTCCTGTTGACCCGGGCGGCGGCTGAAGGGGTGCGCGTGTTCGCGGTGAGTATCGTGGTGGGGATCGCGATCGGGACGCGCGATGTGCTGTCGATCGGGATCATCTCGGCTCTTACGTTGCTCTATACGTTTGAAGGCGGAATGGCGGCGGTGATCTGGACCGATGTCGTTCAGATGGCAATTTATATTGGCGGTACGATGGTTGCGATTTTTACTCTAGGGACACATGTGCCCGGGGGATGGTCGCATATTCACGAAGTTGCGGCAGCCGCGGGCAAGTTTCGGCTGTTCCATTTCGCGCTGAATCTGACGCAGAGCTACACGTTTTGGGCGGGTGTCCTGGGGGGAACGTTCCTGACGATGGCCTCGCATGGCACGGACCAGCTGATGGTGCAGCGAATGCTGGCTGCGCGGAACCTTCGCGAGTCGAGGCTGGCGTTGCTTTCGAGCGGGGCTGTGATCTTTTTGCAGTTCACGCTTTTTCTGCTGATCGGCGTGGGGCTTTATGTTTTCTACGGACTACATCCGACGGTGTTCGCTTCGGCGGACCGAATCTTCCCAACGTTTATCGTGGGCGAGATGCCGATCGGGATTGCCGGGCTGCTGGTGGCCGCCATTCTCGCCGCGGCAATGTCAAATCTAAGTGCGGCGTTGAATTCCCTTTCTTCCACGACTGTGGTGGATTTTTATATGCACTGGAGGCCGGAGGCAGACGATCGGGAGCGGATGATGATCTCGCGCTCGAGCACGGTAGTGTGGGCGCTGGTGCTGTTTGGAGTGGCTATGTATAGCGTGTTTGCTGGCGGGAAAGGCCACGTGGTAGAGGTGGGGTTGTCGATTGCTTCGGTGGCCTATGGTGCTTTGCTCGGAGTATTTCTGCTGGGGACGCTTACCCGTTATGCAACGCAGACGGGCGCGATTCTTGGAATGATCTGCGGGTTTGGGCTGAACCTTCTTCTTTGGCTCTCTCCTGGCGTTATCAAAGTTGGACCGATCACCATTCCGCATATCGCGTTCACTTGGTATGTGCTGATCGGCTCGATCGTTACGTTTGTGGTTGGGTCAATTGGCAGTCTCGTGTTTCCTGGGAATAGAGCTGATAAGCTTCCGCAAAAGACTGCTGCGAAGGTCGCTATTTTGTTGTTGTTCGCTGCTCCGTTTTTTCTCTCATCCCGCGACATTGCTGCGGAGACTCAAACGGACTCTCATGAGAGCTACGATTTCAGTGCGGTTTCTACGCTGTTGAATGAGGCAATAGGCGCTAAGAAGCTTCCGGGTGCAGTGGTGCTTGTCAATCACGACGGCAAGACTGTGTTTGAAAAGGCGTACGGGAATCGTGCGCTTGAGCCCACCGTTGAACCGATGACGGAAGATACCGTCTTCGATATGGCGTCGCTGACAAAGTGTCTGGTTACGGCTACGGCAGTGATGCAGCTTTATGAGGCGCATAAGCTTCAGTTCGATGATCCGGTGGCGAAGTATCTGCCGGAGTTCGCGGCCAACGGCAAGCAGGCGGTTACGATTCGAGAGCTGCTGACGCACTACTCGGGTTTGCCGGAGGATATTGACCTGAAGGATGCGTGGGGACTTGCTGCTCCTGATAAAGGGGAGGGTGTGCGACGGGCGATGAATGCCGCGTTGGAGACGCAACCGGGCACGCATTTCAAATATTCGGATATTAACTACATTACGCTTGGCGTGCTGGTGGAAAGAATCAGCGGAGAAGCGTTGAACGAGTATGCGCAGGAGAAGATATTCAATCCGTTGGGAATGACACACACTCGTTATCTGCCGTTCCTGAGCGCTTGCGGGGTCAAGGATGTTCACGGATCAGCCGTGTCTCTTCCGTCTCCGTTGCCGGTCGGGACGAATGTTTCTTGCACGTCTGATGGCTCTCCGGAGAGTCGAGGTGGGTGGGTTCCTGGTGTTTGGATTCCAAACATCGCGCCAACCGCGTATGACAATGAGGGATCGACACTCACGAATCCCGACTACGACAGAATGCTTCGTGGAACAGTGCACGACCCGACTACGCGACGAATGGGTGGGGTTGCCGGACATGCGGGTGTGTTTTCTACGGCGGGAGATATTGCGTTGTTTGCTCAGGCGCTGCTCGATCGACTGGGGGGAAGGCAAAGTAGTTTTCCGTTAAAGCAGGCGACGCTGAAGTTGATGACGGAGCCGGAGCAACCTGCTAGCGCGGTTTCAGGGGCGACGATCTTTACTTCAGATGGCAAGACCACGACCGGAGTGGCAGCACGGGGATTCGGGTGGGATATAAACTCGGCGTTTTCGCGGCCGCGTGGTGAGGTCTTCCCGATTGGGAGCTTCGGTCATACGGGATTTACTGGGACTTCCCTGTGGATGGATCCCAAGAGCGACAGCTTCGTGGTTATTTTGTCGAATGTGATTCATCCGCGTGGAGCGCCTCCTATCTCGGTACTTCGCGGACAAGTTGCTTCGGCTGCAGCCGTCGCGCTTCATCTTTATCAAAAATGTTCTGCGAACAGCGTCTGCAATACGGAAGCCCCCGCCTCTGATCGTCGCGTCCTCACCGGAATCGATGTGCTTGAAGCGACTCACTTCGACGTGCTCGCGCAGGCTGCAAAGCGTCATGGAAATCATCTGAGGATGGGTTTGCTGACGAACCAGACCGGACTTGATCGTGAGGGCAAGCGGACGATCGACATATTGCAACACAGCTTGCCGGAGGTTGAACTGAAGACACTGTTCTCTCCGGAGCATGGTCTTTTGGGGACAAAAGATATCGTGAAGATCGGTAACGATGTGGACCCGGCAACGAATCTTCCTATCCTGAGTCTGTATGGCGCAAAACCTGAACAACGCCATCCGAGCATGGAGTCTCTGAAGGATCTCGATGCAGTGGTGATCGACCTGCAAGATGTCGGAGTTCGGTTCTATACGTATGAAGCACTCGTTGGATATTTTCTCGAGGCGGCGGCGCAGGCGCATATCGAGATTATCCTGCTCGATCGGCCAAATCCTAACGGTGGTATAGCTGTGCAGGGGCCCGTGTCTGATGCGGGAGCGGAGTCTTATAACAACTACATGCCGATGCCGGTTCGAAATGGAATGACCCTTGGAGAGCTTGCCCTCTACTTCAACAGCGAACGACGGATTCCCAGCGCGACCTCGACTAATATTCTGGTGCCTATCCATGCCCAACTCACCGTTGTGCCGATGCAAAACTGGTCTCGGGGACAATATTTTGATGAGACGGGATTGAAGTGGACAAATCCTAGCCCAAATCTCCGGAGTCCGGGGGCCGCCACCCTCTACCCCGCAGTGGGCCTGACTGAAATGACTAACATCTCTGTCGGTCGCGGAACGGATAAGCCGTACGAGGGTATTGGAGCACCCTACATTAATGCGCCGGAGCTAGCTGCTTACCTGACGGGGCGCCAAATTCCCGGCGTAAGCTTTGCGCCGACGAGTTTTGCAGTTGCGGAGGATTCGAACCACTACCCTTCTCATGGGAAGACTATCCCTGGAGTTGCGTTCACCGTGACCGATCGAAATGCATTCAATTCCCCGGAGATGGGGATTGAATTGTTGAGCGCGCTTCACCACCTTTATTCAGAGTTTCAATTGGCCAAAGCCGCATATCTAGTCACCAACGTGGACACGATGCAGGCACTGAAGAACATGGACGATCCACGGAAGATCGCGGCTGGATGGGAGAAGGACTTGACCGCATTTGAGCACCGGCGCGAAGCTTACTTGCTCTACAAGTAGCCTGGGCGTGGCCCAAACTGTGTACATCCCCGCAGTTCGAGGATGCGATATTTATGGTTTCTTCGCTTTATTTCCGTCACAATAGTGGGACGAACTGTAAAGAAGGATTCCCCGATGCCGCGCATTAACTTTCAATTGCAACTTGCAGCTCTCAAAGACAAGCTTCTGGCCATGGCTGCGCTCTCGCAACAGGCTCTTTCGTTGTCGTTGGAGGCATATCTGACTGGGGATATGAGTCTTTGCGACCACGTAAAGGAGATTGAAGCGGCAATTAATACGGCTGAGCGTGATGTAGATGAGATGGCCTACGACCTGCTCGCCAAAGAACAGCCGATGGCGATCGATCTCCGCTTCATACTGTCGGTGATCAAGATCAACGGCGATCTGGAACGGATTGGGGACCAGGCCACTAATATCGCTTCGCGAACTCAATACCTGCATGAATCGCCGAAGATCTCTCTGCCGATTGATATTCCGGATATGGGCGAGAAGGTTGGGGTCATGATCCGACGCGCGATTCAATCGTTGCTGGAGGCCGACGCCAAGCTGGCAGAGTCTGTACTCGCGATGGACGATGAGATCGACGACATGAATCGCGACGTTCAGAACGAGCTGATTGAGGTAATGCAGCAACACCCGGTGGTTAGCGGGCAGGCGCTGAATGCGATCATCATCTCGCGTAACCTGGAGCGCGCGGCGGACCACGCCACCAATATTGCCGAGGACGTGATCTTCTGGGTTCGCGGCTCGGATGTGCGGCACAAGCTCTCGCTCGCAGAGGCAGACTGAGTTTTGGGCTTGTGGGTTAGAGCTATAACGGAGCGCCGGGAAAGCGCTTTTTAGAAAGACTGGCAGGACCTCTCGGCCTTGACGTGCGCTTCTGCTACAACTAACCTTAGACGTATGGTGAGTACGTCTCCACGAATGTCACTGGCTTGTCGCGCGTGTTGTCACAACTGCGTGCG
This sequence comes from Tunturiibacter psychrotolerans, assembly GCF_051013365.1. GTDB lineage: Bacteria > Acidobacteriota > Terriglobia > Terriglobales > Acidobacteriaceae > Edaphobacter > Edaphobacter psychrotolerans_A. Next base: position 166,417 of record NZ_CP132941.1, read on the forward strand.
CCGTTGCCTTTGCCCATGTCGTGGACTTACCCAATAAGTCTCGATTCTCTTAGCAAAGTCAACAGCGCCCACTGAGACAGTGGGCTTTCTTGTTTCTATCGCAGACAAAAGGATACTCATCATGGAAGCCCCCGTCGTACCACCCGTCAAAGAGACCAAAGCGCAGAAGTCCGAACGTCTGAAGCTAGCCAAGAATCCGTGGGACGCGTGGGAAGAGGTCCGGCAGTTTGCCCGGGAGGGTCGCGATTCCGTACTACCGGAATGGGCTGGACTCTACTTCAAATGGTGGGGGATTTATACCCAAGGAGATGGGGTCGGAGCCACCGGAGGTGTCGGCGGCGAGGGGAAGGCCACCGAATACTTCATGATGCGTATTGGCCTGCCAAACGGCATCCTCAACAGCCCTCAACTTCGCGTCATAGCCGATCTTACAAAGCAGTATGCTCGAAATCTTGCTGACATCACGACACGGCAAAATATACAGCTGCATTGGCTGACGATCGATGCGTTGCCCAAGGTGGTCGATGCATTGACCGCCGTGGGACTGAGCCCCAAGGGCGCATGCGGGGATGTTGTTCGCAACGTCACGGGCTGCCCGCTGGCAGGAATTGATGGACATGAGCTCATCGACGCATCTCCGCTGGCAGTAGAGATCGCACACAAGCTGACGGCGAATCCTGATTTTTACAACCTGCCGAGAAAGTTCAAGATCTCTGTCACCGGTTGTCCTTTGTGGTGCACCTATCCAGAGATTAACGATCTTGCACTGACCGCAATCAAGCGGGTCGTGGATGGCCAGGAAGAGATCGGCTATACGCTGCGTGTGGGCGGAGGTCTTTCGACAGAGCCTCACCTTGCGGTGCGAATCCCCGCATTCATCAGGCAGGATCAGGCATATGCGGCTGTGCATGCTGCCGCCGAGGTCTTTCGCGAGCAGCAGGAGCTTCGTGAAAATCGCACCAGGGCTCGCATCAAGTATCTCTTTATGCGGCATGGCTGGACTGCGGAGTCCTTTCTCGAAGCAATAGAAGCCAAGCTGGGTTACAGATTGGATCCAAGTCCTGTCAGCGAAGATGTGGTCCCCGACGATATCTATCGGGATCACATTGGCGTCGCGCCGCAGAAGCAGATTGGATTGTCTTCGGTGGGCGCCAGCGTTCTTCGTGGACGTATCTCGGGCGAACAACTTCACCGATTGGCCGAACTTGCTGAAAAATATGGCAACGGGGAGCTGCGAACGACGATTATGCAGAATATTCTCATCGCGAATGTTCCGCACGCGAAGACCGCGGATCTGGTTGTTGCACTCAATGGAATGGGGCTTCAGGTAGATGTTTCATCTTTCTGGCGCGGGGCGATCGCCTGCACCGGCACGGAGTTTTGCAAGCTGGCGATTGCAGAGACGAAGAGCTTCTCGAAGTGGCTGGTCAGTGAAATGGAAGAGCGGCTTCCGGCCTTCGATCAGCAGATCAAATTACACGTGACGGGTTGCACCAATAGCTGCGGACAGCATTGGATCGCCGACATCGGACTAGAGGGCAAGAAGTTAAAAAAAGACGGGAAAACCGTAGACGCCTTCTATTTTTGCGTCGGGGGCGCGGTGGGTAGGTTTGCACGAACCGCCCGTCCGTTGGGCTATCGAGCCGCAGCCGATGATGTTCCGGATGCGATTGAACGGCTGTTGCGCGGCTATCTCGCTGCGCGTCAACCCGAAGAAGACCTGCGTGCCTACTTCGCCCGCATGGATGACGATAGTCTGCGCACACATCTTGCAGGTACAGTTGTTGAACCAGTCGACCGCGATGCTCCGCCGGTTGGCGCTGGTCGTCACGCGCCGGGAGAGTAACCTAGCTTCATGGATCTTTTTCCTATTTTTCTTAAGATTGCAGCACGGCCATGTGTTGTTGTTGGAGCCGGGAATTTGGCCGAAGCGAAGATCGACTCGCTGTTGGCAGCTCACGCTAAGGTGACGGTCATTGCTCCGGAAGCGCGTCCTCGCGTTGCTGACATGGCAGCTGCAGGCGAGATCGAGTGGCTAAAGAGAGAGTATGCCGCGGGCGACTTGACGGCGCAGTTCCTGGTGGTTGCAGCCACCGATAGTCCTGTGGTTAACCGAGCCGTTTTCAAAGAGGCGACCGAGAAAAACATCCTCTGCAATGCGGTAGACGACCCCCCATTCTGCGATTTTTACTTCCCTTCTGTAGTGCGGCGCGGAGATCTGCAAATCGCCATTTCGACTGCGGGAGCAAGTCCCGCGCTGGCCCAGAGGCTGCGCAAAGAGATCAATGCGCAACTGCCGCTCGACGTTGGCGATTGGCTGACGGACCTGGGAAACCTGCGGCGTGAGGTAACGCAAATCGAACCACTCAATGAGGAGCGGAAGTGGCTGCTTCATCAACTGGCACAACGGGAAGTGTGTGGCTACGAATCCTGTCCTTCACGCCTGCTTGCCCGCGAACATGCTTTGAAGAATCCACTCCCTGAGAAGAAATCGTGAACGCTGCTGCCCAGCCTGGAACTGTCTACTTAGCAGGTGCAGGTCCCGGCGATCCTAACCTGCTTACGCTCCGAGTACTGCGGTTGCTTGAGACCGCGGATTTGATCCTGCCGGATGATCTGGTCTCCGCTGAAATTCTCTCGCTCGCCCACGTCGGTGCAGAGATAATTCCGGTCGGCAAGCGTTGTGGGCAGCCGCGTATTACGCAGGCCGAGATCCACGTTCTTATGCTGGACGCTGCACGGGCAGGTAGGTCCGTGCTTCGGCTGAAGTCCGGCGATCCGCTGATCTTTGGGCGGGCCGGCGAAGAGATTGGGGCCTTGCGGGAGGCGCAGATCCCGTTCGAGATTGTCCCAGGGATCACGACAGCGTTTGCTGCGGCGGCGAGACTGCGAACTCCGTTAACAGATCGCAGCGCCGCTTCGAAGCTGATTCTGGCAACAGCGCATCATGCGGCGGATAAGATGGATCTGAAGCCGAAGTGGACGGGAGCCCTCCCTGAGGAGGCCACGCTGGTGATCTACATGCCAGGCCGTAAATTTCGTGGGCTCGCGCAGGACCTTATTTCTTCCGGAATCTCGGGCGAGACGCCCTGTGTCGCAATCAGCAAGGCGACCGCGGCCGATGAGCACGTCTATATCTCGACTCTATCCGAACTCGACGATGCAGCTGTGGGTCCTGCTCCCGTGATCCTGCTGATCGGATATGCCATTCAAGTGCCGGACCAAGGTTCAGGTAGCTAGAAGTCCGGCTAAACTTTGAATCTGCGTCGAATCGCGCCTGCTGCGCCCACCAGTCCAGTCAGCACCAGAACATAGCTGGAAGGTTCAGGAACAACCGATGGTGGTGGAGGTCCACCAGGAGAGCCGGGTCCAGAGGGAGAACCAGGTCCGCTGGGAGAGCCTGGTCCGCTGGGAGATCCCGGACCGCCAGGAGAGCCGGGGCCTGAGGGAGATCCCGGACCGCCAGGAGAGCCGGGGCCTGAGGGAGATCCCGGACCGCTAGGAGAGCCTGGCCCACTGGGAGAACCGGGGGTGCCGGGAGGTGCGGTCACTCCTTTTCCTGGGCCACCAGGGGCCGCACCGCCGCCGCCACCGAAGCCTGGGTTGTAGACAGATGGGCCGCCTGGAGTCTCTGGTGAGACGCCCGCATAGGAAGGAGGGGGTGGTACGTCGTTTGAGGCGACCATTTCGCCGAGATCGACCGGCTGGAGATCCAGACCATCCTCAAGAGGGAGCGCGGAGTGAAAGGGACCGGGGGTCTCTTCTGCCACGAGAGGCTCATCGCCGCCACCATCGGGCAGGACGCCACAGGCCAAGTTGATGTGGTGGAGCGTTTGCGGGCGGGTCATGCGCGGGCCCCTTGCGACAGCGGGCACCAGCTTCGGTTTCGGCGGGGCGATCTTGTGCTGAACATAGAGCTTTGCGCGGCGCTTCGCGGCGGCGATCCGCTGGACCTGGCGGGAGTGCGCCAACTCACGGCGATACGCAACAAACCATCGCTCGCAATCGGTCGACGCGCTAATGCACGATGCCGATGCGCCTACAAAGATCACCAACAGCAGAAGATACACAAAGCGACGCATAGTTCACCTTAGGAGACTTCGTCCTTCTAATAATGACTGGGACGAACATAAACGTTGATCGCAATCCGTGGACCAAACCAGATTGCAACTGAACCTGCCAAACATTGCAGTATTCGAGGAAATCTTTTGCCCGATTGGGAATATATTACCCTGCATTGGCGAATTGTTTTCCCTTTTTCTCTTGTTCTGTTTACCAATGTGGGAATCTCAGTCGTAATCTCGATGATCTGCACCGCAATTCTTTGCACGCCGGGCACCAAATTGGGACTCAACACAACATTTTCTTCTATTCTGCGTTCTTATAATCAGGAGTCCGGGCCCCTCCAAAGGAACGGATCCTGTAAAGCCACTGACGCCTGACGGCGTACTGGGCTTTGCTCAGGAGATTTGAAAATGCGCTTCTTACGCTATCTCGCTTTACTCGCCATCCTGATCGTTCCGGCGGCAGCTTATTCTCATGCCCAGGTGTCGGTGGGCGTCGGCATTGGTGGCCCCGTCTACGGTGGCTACGGCTATGCTGCTCCCGTCTGCTCTTACGGTTACTACGGCTACTACCCGTATGCGTGTGCACCTTACGGTTATTACGGCCCATCGTGGTTTAGCGGCGGTCTCTTTATTGGTGCCGGCCCCTGGTACCGTGGCGGCTACTACGGTTACCGCGGCGGCTGGGGCTATGGATACCGTGGCGGGTATGGCTACCGTGGCGGCGTAGGCTATGGGTATCGGGGTGGCTATGGATACCGTGGCGGCTATGCCGGTGGGTATCACGGTGGCTATGGCGGCGGATACCGCGGAGCGTCTGTCGGCGGCGGATACCACGGCGGCGGCGGTGGCGGATTCCATGGCGGTGGTGGTGGTGGTGGATTCCACGGTGGCGGCGGCGGCCACGGTGGTGGCGGACACCGGTAACTGTTGGTCGGTTGACCTATGAAAATAGCTGCTGGCTTTGTGCCAGCAGCTATTTTTCTTTAACCAGCACCTATTTTTCTTTAGTACGGTGTGCCAGGGAGTCAGAGCTCGAGCCTTTCTAGGCTAGCTGGCCTTCAGCCTGCTTGGTGGCTTCGTAGATCTGGTCGAAGGACTCGACGGCGTAGAGCACGGGTTGCATCTCGCTGGTCTGGAACTCCTGGTTCAGGACAGCGTCGAGGTTGAAGTCTTTCACTTCGCAGCCGCCTGCCAGGACCCGGGTGCATTCGCCATGGGAGGAGATGAGACCGCTGCCGTAGACCTTGATCTCGCCGTTCTGGCGGATGAGGCCGAACTCGACGGTGAACCAGAAGAGGCGGCCCATGCGCTCGAGCGCCACTGGATCGGTGAGACGAGCGCAGATCTTTCCGTAGCTTTCGAGGAAGTCCGCGAAGACGGGGTGGGCGTGCATGGGGACGTGGCCGAAGACGTCGTGGAAGATGTCAGGTTCCGGGGTGTACTCCATGGAGTCGCGTGAGCGGAGCCAGGTGGTGGTGGGGAACATGCGTGCGGCGAGCATCTCGAAGAAGGCGGCGGCGGGGAGGAAGCCGCTGACGGGGGTGGACCGCCAGCCGGTGCGCGGTTGGAGGAGGGCGCTGACCTCGGAGAGGTTGGGGAGCTGGTCTTCGCGGAGGCCGATCTGCTGGAAGCCGTCGAGATACTCCCGGCAGGCGTGCTCACGAAGCTGGGGCATGCGGCGGGTTACGAGTTCGCTCCAGATGGCGTGCTGTTCCGGGGTATAGTCCGCCCAGGTTTGCTCGATCAGATACGGCGCAGCTACGTTCAATTTGCCCTGTGCCAGATTCAGCGGTGAAGTTGCGATTGCCATGGGTTGTGTACTCGGCTCCTTGTTGTCCTTGTGCCAGCAGAAGGATACATCTTTACGACGATGATTGTGTCAGTTTGGATACCGGGGGTACCCCCCCCCGGGGGGGGTGGGGTATTTCGCGCGCAAATTACTTATTTTCAGCAGTTTACAACGTATATATCCCTGCAAAATATTCATTCCAAATGACTTGCGACTAAAATACTTATTTTCAATGGGTTAGCGAAATCTCTGTTTCGTACTTTCATGAAAAAGCCCGACCTGAGGCCGGGTTTTTCTTTCTCTCTTGAGTATAGCTGGAGGAGGGAAACTAATGCGCCACGTGTATGTGCTTGTTTGGTATAGAGTTAGGCGGTTTTGGGGCTTGACAGACCGAATTACCTTGGGGGGACGTCTGCTGTTGGGGCTGCGGAGCAGACGTCGGCGAGTCGCGCGATTTACGCGGGAACGTACGTCAATCTGATCACGTCCTCGGTAATTCGGTCGCTGGCGACAAGGCGGAGGGGCGGCCGGGGGCCGGTGAAGAATGGCTTGCCGCGACCGAGTACGACCGGGTGGAGGTAGAGTCGATACTCATCGATAAGGCCAAGGTTGGTCAGGCTTCCTGCCAGGTCTGGTCCGGCAACGTCAATCTCCCCAACTTGCTGTTCCTTCAGCCCACGTATCACCGCCTCGATGTCGCCCTCGACAAGGGTGGCGTTGGGTCCGACCGACTTCAACGAGCGCGACACAACCCACTTCGGCTTGCTCCGCCACATCGCCGCAAAGTCGTGATCCTCTGCGTCCCAGTCCGCAAGGTCTTCGTCCCAATAACGCATTACCTCGTACATGCGGCGACCGTACACACTGCCCGTCAGGTCGGGCATAGCCTCAATGAAGTGGCGAGAGAGCGCCGCGTCTGGCTTGAAAGCAAGATGGTCGACGTAGCCATCCAAGGACTGGTTCAATGCATAAACGAGCTTTGCCATGGGACAAAACCTCCGCGAAGCCGGCCTGCACGGTGCAAATTCTTCCTCATTGCGCGGCGAGCTTTCGCCGTCTCTGCTCGCTCTTCTTCATCATGTCACTCATATCGAAGGTTGGATGTATCTCGAATAACGACCCATACTTCAGACTGGGATGCCGCGACATGAGTTGAATGGCATGATTCATGTCCCGTGCCTCAAGCACGAGAATGCCGCCAAGCTGTTCCTTGGTTTCGGCATAGGGACCGTCAGTCGTCGCGGCTTTCCCATCCTTCCACTGCAAGGTCAAGGCAGTTTCTTGAGGCTGAAGAGCTTCTCCACCAACAAAGTGCCCATTGGCGCGCAGATAGTCGTCGTACTCAAAACATTCGTCGAACATTGCGTTTCGCTCTTCCTCGGTCATGCTCGCGTGTTTTGCCGGCTCGTAGTATCCCAGACAGATGTATTTCATTGGAGCTCTCCTTTATTGGTCAGCAGCGCGACCTTGCACGCTGGGTTGTTCACCTTATAGTCGTCGGGCGCAGGGAAAATCGACAGCAGAGCCGGTTTTTAATTTCAAGCCGCGCGCGCCAGCAGGCTAGCCGGAATCAGTCACTGGCTGCCCTGGTGGATGTTCCGGTTGGATGCGGTTATCATTTCAGCCGGTCTGAGATTTGCAAAACCGGGGATTTGCAAAACCCGGGATTTGCAAAGTTGGGATTGGCAAAATCAGGGAGGTCATATGAATAAGAGACTCTGTTGTGTGCTCGTCGCATTGATGGTCACCTGCGTTGGTGTATTCGCACAGACGCCGGCAACCGCAACGCCTAATCCGATCACAGCGAGCGAAAAAGGATTTTACGGATTGGTCAGCGGCGAAGTAATTGCTGCTGCCGAGAAGATGCCGGAAGAAAACTACTCGTTCAAGCCGACGCCGGATGTTCGCAGTTTCGGCCAACTCGTCGGACACGTGGCGGATGCGCAGTACCTTTTTTGCTCGACGGCGCTCGGCGAAGCGGATCCCGTGAAAGCGATTGAGAAAACCAAGACCTCGAAGGCAGACCTTGTGGCAGCGCTGAAGGAAGGCGTGGCTTACTGCAACAAGGCGTTTGCCAGTATGACGGACGCGAAGGGCAGCCAGATGGTGAAGATGATGAACTTCGATGTGGCCGAGCTTTCTGTCCTCTCCATTAACACGGCACACGCCGATGAACACTATGGAAACATGGTTACCTATTTACGGCTGAAAGGCATCGTTCCGCCAAGCAGCGAAAAACAGGCTAACCAGGGGCAGAAGTAAGATCGCCTCGCGGTCTACAAGACGGTCAGAGGCGTTTCTCTCAAATTGCATGGATCAATAAGAGGCCGACGATCAGCATGACCGCGCAGGTTACGCCGTGAATTGAGAACGCTTTCGACTTCGACCCGCCCGACCCCAGAACGATCGCCATGTCGCCAAGAGGGATGATCGCAAAAACGAGGAGAGCGATGCCGACCGTCCGCAGGTCCGTGGTCAGCATCATGGTCAGCACGACCAACCCGGCTCCGAGGTCGCGAATGCCTTTAAGACGCAGCCAGGCACGAGTGTCGGCGTCTGATGCAGGCGGCTTGAGACCAAACGAGCCTGAGATTCGTTGAGGAGCTACGAGGTAGAAACAGCCGATAGTCATCACCGCGACGGCGATAAGAGCAGCGACAGAGAGTGGGATAGCGCTATGCATATAATGTTTTCTCCTTAGAAAATCTAGCAACGCTATATTTGATGTACGGCATTTGGAAAAAGTTTCTAGCAACGCTATAATTTCTATCAATGAAAACAGAACTGGGAGATAACCGAATTGCGGAACGAAAACTGCGGGACAAGCAGGCACGCCGGGCGCAGATTATCAGTGCCGCACGACGAATCGCGGAGCTTGAAGGGTGGCCCAACGTAACCGTTCGGCGGCTATCGGACGAGATTTCATACAGCCAACCTGTCTTGTACGCGCATTTTGGAAGCCGCGAAGGAGTTCTCGCCGCGGTTGCTGTCGAGGGTTTCCAGGAGATGGGGGTGGGTTTGGAGAGGGCATGGAAGCGGGCTAAGCGCGGGAATCCGGTCGAATCGGTAGCGGCGGCATATCTGGAGTTCGCCGCCACTTCCCCTGCACTGTATGAGGTGATGTTTTCGCTTAGCCTGAGCGTGCCATTCGGTGAAGCGGCTACTCCTCCGGAGCTGCGTTTCGCGTTTTCCCAGCTGCTGGGGTTGTTCGAGGGGCAGGGCTCGAAGTCGGAGGTTATAACGGAATTGTTTTGGGCGAGCCTCCATGGTATCGCCGAGCTGACAAGAACCAAGCGACTTCCGCCCATCCGTCAGAAGGAGCGCGTGAGGACGCTTGTCGAGCTCTTTAGCTTTCCAAGGTGAGACGACGCAGAGCGCAATCGCAGCGTTTGTGGTTGCTATCCACAATCCACGCCGTTAGCCTGTGGTCAAAAGAGATTTGTGAATGGAGCTATCGATGGAGATGAGGAGACGGCAGGTACTCTACTTTCTTGCGTGCGCAAGCGGATGGCCTGTTGTAAAGGGCAGCACTGCTTATCGATGGTGGATGGCTTCCAGGCGCCTTCGCATAGTGAAAAGGCTGCAGACGAGAGCTTGCCTGCGGAGCGAGTGCTCGGAATTGGCGGTTTGTTCTTTCGCGCTCACGATCCGAAGGCTCTTGCGGAATGGTATCGCAAGCACCTGGGAGTGGGATTGGTTCCTGGCGACTCTACCACCGCCGCATGGCACACGGAAGCGGGTCCTACAACCTTTCAACCGTTTTCTATGACGAGTAAATACTTCGGGGATGAACACCAGATGTGGATGGTCAACTTTCGCGTTCGCGACCTCGACAAAATGGCGGCCCAGCTTCGCTCGGCGGGCATCGAAGTCGCAATTGACCCGCAAACATATCCCTATGGCCGGTTTGCCAGGATTCACGACCCGGAGCAGAATCCGATTGAGTTGTGGGAGCCTGCCGAACGTGGTGCAACACATCAATAGTTAAGCTACTTTGCCAGGAGTCGAGGCAGCATGTCGCCGTAGCCCCAGATTGCTGTGCCGGAAATGCCGGTTGCATAGCCAAAGTACAACACAAGTTGATAGAAATGGGGTGGTTCCAGGACTAGCTCAATCTCTCGTTGCACTGTTGCGAGGCCTTGCTTCAGCGCAGTCGCGAGCTTTCGCTGCAAGAACCCGCCAAGTCTGAAACAAGCGGCCGTGCCCACAAGGCACATCACTGAACCCGAGCGACTGAACCAGTCGTTTCCTGTCTTCCTCGACAGATAGTAGGAGAATGCCGCGAAGAACCAGGAGCCTGCCAGGATGACACACATCACTGCACAGATCCGGTCCAGCTCCTTGAATAGCGATTGTGGCGTGATTTCTTTCGCGCTCATTTTGGTCTCCTTAGTGAAGCGATAAAGGAGCCGGGTCGCGAGAGTCAACTACATTTTTGCGCGGAGAGGTTGCGAGGGCTCCGTGTGGGGGGCACCCATCGCGGGGTCGCCGTCGACCAGGTACTTTTTGAGCAGCTCATGGTGGAGACAGTAGAGAGCCAGCTCGAGACGGTCGGAGACGCCGAGCTTGTCGTAGACCTTGCGCAGGTAGTTCTTGATGACCTGTTCGGTGGTGCCGATCTGGTAGGCGATCTCTTTGTTTCGCATGCCGCGGGTGATGCAGCTGATGATGGCGAGTTCTTTTTTAGAGAGCTTGGGCTGGACCTTGGGGTCGGTGAGGCTGGTGGCCTGGGAGCGGTAGGCTTCGATGACCCAGCTGATGGACTGGTTGTCGATCCAGGTCTCTCCCTCGGCGATCTTGCGGACGCATTTGACGAGCAGGTCGGGGGAGATGGAGCGGGGCACGACTCCGCGAACGCCGCGGCGGTAGAGCTCGACGGTGTTGGCCTCGTCGGTCTCGGTGACCTGGACGATGAGCTTGGCTTCGGGGGCCTGGCGAACGAGCTCGGGGATGGCGTCGATGGTGCCGGAGATGAGCTGGCCCTCGAGGAGAACGACGTCGGTGGGGTAGCGCTGCAGGGCGGCGTAGAGATTCTGGAGCGTCTCCACCTGAGCGACGACCCGGATGTCATCTTCGAGGGCAAAGACCTTCTTCATGCCGACGCGATAGATCGCTTGCGAATCCGCGAGGATGACACGAACGCCGGCAGAATGAGTGGTGTCCTCTTCCGGCATTTCTTCGTTGCTACGGATTGGGTCAAAATTGACTACGGTCATAGATCAAGCCTTTAGGGAATATTCGTCGATCACTGCAGCGGCTTTTTTCGTTCCATTCTGCAAATAGTGGCGTACGACGCGGCCAATGCAGTGTATGGTGACATCGTTCGTGGTTCCCATGACTGCTGCGGGCATCGCTATCGTGAACTCAATTCTGCTGTCTACCCGCGGCAACTGGTCACTCACAAAGAGGAGCCCATTGGCGGAGATGTTCTCGGTCATCGCTTCCAGTTCACCCTGCTCGGTTTGAATCCGAATAGGGAGCCTCATTGGAAAACGTACCGCCGTGCGAACTGGATTCTCCCCATTTGGCATTTGCCACTGAGCCACTCGTCCTCCTCCGTGCGTGAACTGCGGATATGACATAAAAACACCTGAAAAACTGCCAATGACTGACACAGTGGAGTTTACCCCAGCTTTCCCTCTGCGACAGTTTTTTTATGAATGCCTGGTTACTCCAATGGGCACAGCGCGGCGGAGCTCCCTACCCAGAGCTGATTGCGGTTGTGGTCGACACCCATCATCAAACCGCGTCCGAGGCGGACCAGGGCGATGGCTGGCTGGAGAGCTTCGCCGTCGGGCCAGAGGTACATGATACGGATTTCGGCCTGGGTGAGGCCGTGGGGAGTGTCGATGACGGGCTCGAAAGAGACGCGCTGCTGGAGGAGGTAGAGGTGGCGGTCGGCGGGTGCGATTGCGTTGAGGTCCTCGTCGGTCGGGGCGAAGTGAATTCCCTTCCCTGCGAAGGAGTAGAGGGGCTTGAGGAGGAGCTTTTCGCGGTCTTCGGGGAGGCCGGAGAGGCTGGGGTTGGCGTACCAGTCGTCGAGAAAGACGGCCTTGGGGACGGAGGGGTGGTCGAGGTAAGGGAGGGAGAACTTGCTGATGCGGAAGTACCAGTTGGGATGGCCGGCCCACTCGACGTCGAGCTCGTCGCGGTAGTCGAAGGGGAGCTGGATCTTTTTGCGCTCCAGCTCGTCGACGATGGCGCGGTTGTAGATGCGGTGGATGGGGACCTCGCGGCCATCGCTGAGGTAGAAGAGGCGGTTGCCGTGTTTGATGAGGCTGGTGATGTCTACGGTGGCGATGCCGAGTTTGTCTTCGTAGATGTTGAAGTCGGGGAGGGTTTTCTGGTGGGTGGGGTCGATCTCAAGGAGGATTACGTTCTCGGGGGCGTGGTTGTTGAGGATGACCTTGGCGAGGAGCTGCCAGTAGGTTTGCTCGTTGAGGCCGCCGAGGTGCCAGGTTAGCTTGGGGTCGAGATCGTAGGTTTCGATGTACTGGGGGGCGAGGGTGTCTTGATAGCCAAAGATGGAGGGGAAGGCCTGGAGTTCGACGAGCTTTGGACTGAGGGTGCCGTCGGGGTTGCGGACCAGGCCGAAGTCTACGGTCATGAAGTTGGGCTGCGGGTTGTCGTTGGGCATGCGGTATTGCGCGGGGACGCATTGCTCGGAGGCCTGCATGTAGGCGGGGTTGTCGAGGAGCTGGTGGGTGAGTGCGGCGCCGGTTTGTGCGAGGTCGTCGATGAGGGATTTGGGGAAGAAGCAGGGTGTTTCGGCGACGCGGAATTCGATGTCGGTGCGGCAGCGGCGGCTGAGACGGGCGAGGAGGTCTTCGTATTTGGCTTGGGCGAAGTTGGCGTTGAACCGATCGCGATAGGGCTGCAGCATGGGAGCTAGTGTAGCTGCTGTTTCGGTTGCAGGACGGGTTGATTGCGTGGTGGGTTATGCGGCGGGTTTCCGCCTTACGTCTGCTGGCTCTTCGGAGGCGGAATGGAAGAGGAAGCTTCCCCAGACGAAGAGTAGGGGGAAGATTTCGAGGGTGTAGCGGGGTTCTGAGTTGTCGAGGGTGAGCAGGAGCGCGCAGCGTAGGACGACGAAGCCCACCATGGCGGCGGCGAGCGCGGCGTCTGGGGTCCATCCGTGTCTTCGCCAGAGCCAGAGACCGATGCCACCGAGGATGAAATAAGCGAGATTGAGGGCGGCAGAGGCGTAGGCGAGGAGAGTCTTGGCGCGGTATTCGTTCCAGTTCCACCAGTCGAGGCCGATCTGCATCATCTCGGGGCGCGGGCGGAAGAGCATGTTGGCGAGGCGGGCGACGGGGAGAACAATATAGTAGCGCAGGGAGCTGGCTTGAATGCGCTGCTGGGCGAGGGCTTCGAAGCGTTGATCGAAGGCCGGGGTGGCGTTGTCCTTCTGGTTGTAGTCGGAGAGTATCGCGGCAGTTTCGGCGTATTGATCCTCGGAGTCGAACGCTCGCGTGGGGAGATCGCTGATGCGGAGGTCGGTGCTGTCGTAGTTCCAGTAGACCTGCTCGGTGTCGGCGAAGTCGATGGCCCAGGTGCGATACCAGTGCTGAAATCCTTTGGGGATGGCTTCGCCGGGGTCGGTGGCGCTGCGTGGAGCCAGCGGCTGGAAGACGTGGAAAGTGCGATAGTTCCTGATGGTCCAGGGTACGAGGGGGAGGAGGATGCAGATTGCGGCGACGAAGACTGGGCGGAGTTTGCTTAGGGAAAGAGTGCGCTCAGATTGATGCCAAACGATCCAGATCATGGCGGGGACGACGGTGGCGGGAAGGAGGCCTTGCTCCGGCCGCAGTAGAACGGAGTAAGCCATAGCGGCAGTGATCATCCAAAGCCAGCGGTTGTATCCGGCGCCCGCGCTTCGCCAGCGTTCGAGGCTATAGAACGTGAGGGCGATGGTGAAGAGGGTGAGGGTCTCGGTGAGCGGAGCTGCGGCGTAGATCGCGGTGAAGGGACATAAGGCGGAGAGCCATAGCGTGGCCAGTGCGGCGCGTCGTCCGAAGAGCCTGCCTGAAAGTGCAGAGAGCAATATACAGGTGAAGAGGTCGATTGCCGACTGTAGATAAATGATGGGGTGGTAGCGATCGAAGCCGAAGATACGAAAGCAGGCCGCGAGAAACATCGGGTAGCCGGGGAGGCGAATCAGGGTTGGGCGAGGGCCGTTTGGTCCGACGCTGAAGCCGTAAACATCGAATTTCAGCCAGTTTCGGGCGATGCCTCCATAGATCAGCGTGTCGCCTTCGATGCGGCTCGCATGGGCCACGTACCAGAGGCGCAGTGCGAGCCCTGCCGCTAGGGGGAGTGCAACCCACAGAGCTATCCTCAGCTTTCCCTTGGTCATGTCTTTTGCATCATACTGCTGGAGCGCGCAGATATCGGCTGCTCGCGTTGACTCGGGGGTTTCGCCTGCATAGGATGAGACATACCGCATGCGCAGAGTCGCCATTACTCCTCAATGAATAGACAGGTCTTCTACGATCCACAACGTAAGCGCTGGAAGCGGCTGCGCAGAATCTTTGACGTGCTCGCCCTTCTGGGACTAGTGCTAGGGACTGTCTTCGTCATTGGCCTGATGCGGATGAAGCCGCTGCCGGAGCTGTTTCTGCGGGCGCCGAAACGAAACTACCGGGCACTTGCGAACCAGACGACTCCGCAGCTGAAGCCGGGGCAGAAGCTGCATCGATCTGCTCACCGAAAGACCGATGTGAAGCCTGGAGATGTTCCCCTGAACTCGGGCGAAGGTCTGCGCGCGGCTTATTACGTGGAAGACGACCCGGCGAGTTACTCCTCGCTGAAACAACACATTGCCCAGGTAGACCTGCTGTTTCCAGAGTGGCTGCACGTCGTTTCGACGAAGGGCGAGGTAGTTTCTTATACGCAGGACAATCGCGCGTATGACGTAGTGGATAAGGCGGGTGTACACCAGGTCGATCGCGAGGGCAAAGTTGAGCGAACAGTAGCTGCCAACCATGTGAACCTGGATATCTTTCCGCTGGTAAACAACTACGACCCGAGGCGACAGATTTGGGCACCGGAGGTTGGGGGATTTCTAACCAACGACGTGGCACGCGCATCTTTTGTTCAGCAGATTCACAACTTTCTGGCAGGAAACCCCAGCTATCGCGGCCTGTCGCTGGATTTTGAAGAGATTCCCACGAACGCGCAGCCTGGCTTCAGGTCTTTGATTGCTGCGCTGTACGAAGACTTTCGCCCGCGCAATCTGCGGCTCTATGTGAATACGCCCGTCGGCGATGATGATTGGGACCTGAAGTTCATGGCAGACCACTCGGATGGTTTGCTACTGATGAACTATGACGAGCACCAAACTGACAGTGGGCCGGGGCCTATCGCCTCGCAGGACTGGTTTGTCGACAACCTGAAGAATGTCCTTAAGACCGTCCCCAAAGAGAAGATCATCTGCGCGCTTGGGAGCTATGGCTACGACTGGACGACGGCGTTGCCTCCGCCAGAGCCAGCGGCCAAGCCTGGAATGAAGAAGGTACGGCCCAAGAAGCCGGCAGGTCCAGAGAAGATCCTAGCGGCACATGACCTTTCGACACAGGATGCGTGGCAGGCGGCGGAGGATTCGGATTCTCAGATCGATCTCGACGATGACTCGATGAACGTGCACTTCGCGTATGACGATGAGGATGCGCAGGTTCGTCATCAGGTGTGGTTTCTCGACGCGGTCACGATCCTTAATCAGATGAGGGCGGCGCGCACGCTGGGCATTCAGACGTACGCGTTGTGGCGTCTGGGGTCGGAAGACAACTCGATGTGGAAGATCTGGGATCATCCGTTGCAGTCGGATCCGGTGAAAGAGTTGGCTCAGGTTGAGCCGGGATACGACGTAGATACGGAAGGTCAGGGCGACATATTGCGTGTCACGCGTAAGCCGCAGTTTGGCGATCGTGTGGTGACGCTGGACGATGATGACTCGGTGCCGATGGAGTACCGGATGGTGACAGAGGAGTCGATGTCCTCGTATCCGCTCTCCTATACGGTCGAGCAGTACGGCTACAACGACAAGAAGGTGGCGCTGAGCTTCGACGACGGTCCTGACCCGGAGTGGACGCCGAAGATTCTGGACATTCTGAAGCAGTACAACGTGAAGGGAACGTTCTTCATGATCGGCGAAGTCGCCGAGGACTACGTCGGTGTGATGCAGCGAGTCTTTCGCGAAGGCCATGAGATCGGGAACCACACGTGGTCGCATCCGGACATCAGCGAAATCTCCAATCGGCAGGTGGATCTGGAGTTGAATCTCACTGAACGGCTGTTCGGATCGAAGCTCGGGGTCCAGCCGCTTTATTTTCGGCCGCCCTACTCGATCGACCAGGAGCCGGATACAAACGACCAGGCTGCTCCGGTGGAGAGGATTCAGGGCTTAGGTTATGTAATCGTCGGCAACAAGATCGATACCAATGATTGGGATGAACATCCACGCAAATCTCCGCAGGAGATTACCGACAGCGTCTTTCAGCAGATTGAGGATATGAAGACGAAGCCGTGGAACCGCGGCTCGGTGATTCTGCTGCACGATGGTGGTGGGGATCGCTCGGCTACCATTGCGGCGCTGCCGGTGCTGATCGAAGCATTGAAGGCGCGGGGTTATGAGATTGTTCCGGTGTCGGAGCTGGTGGGTAAGACGCGCGCTGAGGTGATGCCGGAGTTGACGCCGCATCAACGGTGGCAGGCTCGGGCTGATTCGCTGACATTCTTCTTCTACAGCTTCTTCCACTATTTTGTGGTGGGTGTGTTCTTCGTTGGCGATGTTCTGATGACTGCGCGGCTGATCATTATTGGAATCTTTGCGATCATCGATCGATTCCGTAAGAGAAAGAACTATGCGACGCCGGAGTATCAGCCGAGGGTTGCAGTGCTCATCCCTGCTTATAACGAAGAGAAGGTTATCGTTCGGACGATTCGCTCGGTGATGATGTCGACGTATAAAAACATTCGCATCATCGTGATCGATGACGGGTCGAAGGACAATACGTTTGATGTGGCGCGCGAGGCGTATCCGGCGGACATTGCTTCCGGTCGGCTGACGGTGATGAGCAAGCCGAACGGTGGCAAGGCGGATGCGCTGAACTATGCGTTGGAGCGGCTCGATGAAGAGATATACGTCGGCATCGATGCGGATGGCGTGATTGCGCATGATGCGATTGCGCGACTGGTGCCACACTTTGCGAATCCGAGGATCGGCGCGGTTGCGGGTAACGCGAAGGTCGGCAATCGGGTGAATCTGTGGACGCGGTGGCAGGCGCTTGAGTACATCACGAGCCAGAACTTCGAGCGACGGGCGCTGGATTTATTTGATGTCGTCATGGTGGTTCCCGGCGCGATTGGCGCGTGGCGGACGGCACCGGTGAGGGCTGGTGGAGGATACCACTCGAACACGGTGGCCGAGGATGCCGACCTGACGATGAACCTGCTGGAGCAAGGATACAGTGTGATCTACGAGGATCAGGCGCTGGCCTTTACTGAGGCTCCGGTGAATGCGGATGGGTTGATTCGGCAGAGGTTCCGGTGGTCGTTCGGGATTCTGCAGGCGATCTACAAGCACAAGGGCGCGATCAGCAAACACCGCGCGATGGGGTTGTTTGCGCTGCCGAATATTTTGATCTTCCAGATCATTTTGCCGCTGGTGTCGCCGTTGATCGATCTTATGTTTGTGCTTGGGATCTTTCACTACATCATCGATAAGCACTTTCATCCGGAGACTGCTTCGGCGGATAGTCTTTACAAGTTACTCGCATTTTTCGCTGCGTTTTTGATCGTTGACTTTGCGGCCTCGGCGCTGGCTTTTGCGCTGGAACGGAAGCATCCGGCGAGCAAGGGCGACGGGTGGCTGCTGTTCCATATCTGGATTCAGCGGTTTACCTATCGGCAACTGTTTTCGGTTGTGTTGTTCAAGACGGTGAAACGCGCCATTGACGGCAAGCCGTTCAACTGGGACAAGCTGGAACGAACCGCGCAGATGTCGAAGGCGACCGAGAAGCTTACTGAGGGCGCCTAGGCGGTTTGGCGGGCTCGATCAAACTTTGTGTGCGGTGCATCCAATAGAAGACGCACTGTAATTTCTCTACTTCACGAGCGACGAGGGAGTATGACTCGCGCTAGAATCGACGCGCTATGGCTACTATGAATCTCACGCACTCTGCCCCGGCAACGTTGCCGAAGACACCATTTTCCAATGAGCCGTTTGTTGATTTTTCGACGGCTGAGAATAAGCGAAAGATGCAGGAGGCGCTGGCACGGGTTGAGAGCGAACTCGGCCGCGAGTACGAAATTGTCATCGGTGGCACGCGGTTTAAGACTGAGGGCAAGATCGTCTCGAAGAACCCGGCACGCCCGACACAGGTGATTGGGGTTCATCAGCGAGCAGCTGCTGCACATGTTCCGAGCGCGATGAAGGCCGCGCAGACCGCGTTTCTGACGTGGAGCAAGGTGCCGGTGGAAGAGCGCGCTGCGCTGCTGTTTCGTGCAGCGGCGTTGATTCGTGAGCGCAGCTTTGAGTTTTGCGCGTGGCTGACGCTCGAGGTGGGCAAGAACTGGGGCGAGGCGGATGCCGATGTGGGCGAGACCATCGACTTCCTGGAGTTTTACGGGCGCGAGGCGCTACGGCTGGCTGAGGCGAAGACGCCGATCCAGTTTCCCGGTGAGCGGAACCAGTTGCGATACATTCCGCTGGGCGTGGGTGCGGTGATTCCGCCGTGGAACTTCCCTTTTGCGATTATGGCTGGGATGACCGCGGCGTCGATCGTGACGGGAAATACGGTGATTTTGAAGCCGTCTGTCGATGCACCGACGATTGCGGCGAAGTTTTTTGAGCTGCTCGAAGAGGTGGGGCTGCCGGATGGCGTTGTGAATCTTTGTCCCGGTGAGGGGCCTGAGTTTGGGAGTGAGGTAGTGGCGCATCCGCAGACTCGGTTTATTGCGTTTACGGGGTCGAAGGCGGTTGGGCTGGAGATACATGAGCGTGCCGCAAAGACGATGCCGGGGCAGGTGTTTATCAAGCGGACGATCCTTGAGATGGGTGGGAAGGACTCGATTATCGTTGAGACGGATTGTGATCTGGATGCTGCCGTGGATAGCGTTGTGGCGAGTGCGTTTGGTTTCAATGGGCAGAAGTGCTCGGCTTGTTCGCGGGCGATTGTTGCAGCGGAGATCTACGATGTCTTCTGTGACCGGCTGCAGGAGCGCGTGGCGAAGATCAAGACGGGCGACCCGGCAGAGAATGTTTATACCGGGCCGGTGATCAGCGAGAAGGCATACCGGAAGACGCTCGATTACATCGAGATCGGCAAGAAGGAAGGCACAGTCCTGAACGGCGGCCATGCGATTGAAACGCCGGAGGGCGGATACTACATTGCCCCGACCGTGATTGCGGACGTGGCTCCGACGGCGCGGATTGCGCTCGAGGAGATCTTTGGACCTGTGCTGGCAGTGATCAAGTCGAAGAGCTTCGACGATGCGCTGGCGATTGCGAACAACACGGAGTATGGGCTTACGGGGGCTATCTACACGAGTTCGAGGGAGAAGCTGGATCGGGCGCGTGAAGAGTTCCATGTCGGCAATTTGTATTTCAATCGGAAGTGCACCGGCGCGATGGTGGGGGCTCACCCGTTCGGCGGATTCAACATGAGCGGAACTGATTCGAAGGCTGGGGGGCCGGATTATCTGCTGCTGTTCACGCAGGGCAAGAGCATTGCGGAGAAGATTGGACATGCTAGCCCGGTGGAGGAAAAGCAGGCAGATCAGATGGGGATGTAGAGGCGAGTGTCCTGCCGGACGGGCCTCCTGCGCGGAGGGCGGTCACTTCGTGACTTGTTTACCCCTTCGGCTGAGCCTCCCGTTGGTCGGCGTTATTTTCTTTCCGACCATCGGGAGGACAATCTTTTCAAGGTAGACATGTCACTAAGTGACCGCGCCCCGCGCAGCGGGCCCGTCCGGCAGGACCTGTCTTTTAAGCTGATTTCATCTGGATGAGATGCCCCGCTTTGGCTGCTGCCTCGGCCAGGACGCGGTGGTGGATGGTGAAGAGAGCCAGCTCTAGCCGGTCGGACACGCCCGACTTGTCGTAGATGCTGCGGAGGTAGTTCTTGATGACCTGCTCCTTGGTGCCGAGCTGCTGGGCGATGTCCTTGTTTTTACAGCCCTGAACGATCAGGGCAACGATCTGCATCTCCTTGGGGGTCAAGCGGTCGCGGACGCGGGTGCCGACACTGTCGGAGGTTTGCATGGTAGTGACGTTCGCGCGCTGCACAAAGCGCTGTCCACGGGCGACCCGGCGAATGCAATCGATCAATACGCTTCCGCCGACGTTGCGATGGAGGATTCCGTCGAATTGCGCGGCTACCTCTTCGGGCACAAGTTCGGAGTTTTCGGCGACCAGAACGGTGCGGCTGCCTGCAGCCTGGGTGCGGGCGAAGAGATCCTTCAGTTCGAGACGCAGACTGGAGGAGAGCAGGACGACCGAGCCGCGCAGGCCGTCGACGGCGACGAGGAGCTTCGGCACGTCCTCACACTGGGCAACGATCCGCATGTCTTCCTCGAGCGATAGTGTTCTGGCCGCGCCTGCGCGGAAGATCGCCTGGTTATCAGCGAGAATAATTCGGTTCATAAGTGTCGTGGTCTCCTGCCGGCAGCAAACGTCGGAATCGCCCTGGCTATTCCCTTATCGGTGGACTGCAACGGAGACGAGGCAATGTCTACAATTCGGACAGCTTTTGGCTGTCGATGCCACTTTTGCGGCAGAAATCGAGCCTGGACGGCCATAACTTTCTGAACCTTCGGGCATTTAAGCTAATCCAATTCTACGTGGGGTGTCTCGAATCTCGTCTTCGAAGTATAAAGGGATATGCCTAAGCCAATTTTGCTAGCTATCGACGACGACACAAGCGTACTGGAAGCGGTAGTCCAGGACCTGCGCCGGCACTACGGCCAGGACTATCGCATCGTCCGTGCTGCGTCCGGCGGTGCTGCCCTGGATATCTGCCGCCAGCTCCAGGAGCGGAAGGATATCGTCGCGCTATTCCTCTCGGACCAGCGTATGCCGGGCATGACCGGGGTGGATTTTCTGCAACAGGCTCTGTGCATCTATCCCAATGCCAAGCGTGTTTTGCTGACCGCCTATGCGGATACCGAAGCGGCCATTCGCGCCATCAATTCGGCCAAGATTCACTACTACCTGAATAAGCCGTGGGATCCGCCGGAAGAGAAGCTCTATCCGGTGTTGGACGACCTGCTGGAGAGCTGGAAGGAGGGGTACAGGCCTCCATTTGAAGGGATCCGGGTGGTGGGCGTGCGGTGGTCGGCGATGGACCACGCCGTTCGAGACTTTCTTTCGCGTAATCGTATTCCTTACCAGTGGTTGAACCCGGAGACAAACCCGGATGCGCTGGGGTTGCTGAAAGAGAAAGGTATCGACGATACGAAGCTGCCGGTCATCCTGTTTGGAGACGGCACTGCGCTGGTGCAGCCCACTTCGACCGAGATGGCCAAAAAGGTGGGGCTGCGGACGCAGGCGCAGCAGGAGTTCTACGACGTGGTTGTGGTAGGGGCGGGACCTGCGGGGCTCGCGGCAGGCGTGTACGGGGCCTCTGAGGGGCTGCGGACGCTGGTGATCGAGGCTGCGGCTCCTGGTGGGCAGGCTGGCTCGAGCTCGAAGATTGAGAACTACCTTGGTTTCCCTGAGGGGCTCAGCGGATCGGAGCTGGCAAAACGGGCTTTCCTCCAGGCCAATCGGCTGGGAGCGGAGTTTCTGACCCAGACGGTCTCCTGTATTCGCTCGGAGAATCAGTACCGTGTTGTAACGATGGCGGACGGGCAGGAGGTTACGTGCCATGTTTGCCTGCTGGCTACGGGGGTCGACTACTGCAAACTGGATGTGCCGGGAGCCGATAAGCTGAGCGGGGCCGGCGTCTACTACGGCGCGGCGCTGACCGAGGCGATGTCGTGCAAGGAAGAGATTGTCTACATTGTCGGCGGGGCGAACTCGGCGGGCCAGGCGGCTATGCATTTCTCCCGTTATGCCGATCATGTTCACATGCTGGTGCGCGGGAAGTCGCTCGAAAGCAGTATGTCCAAATATCTGATCGATCAGATTGAGGCGACACCGAACATCACCGTCGAGACCGGCACCGAGGTTATCGGGATGGGCGGAGATACTCACCTGGAGTGTCTGACCCTGAAGACGCCGCGTGGTGAAGAGGCGCGGCAGGCCAGTTCCCTGTTCATCTTTATTGGCGCGGCGCCGAAGACCGACTGGATGCCGGCGGAGCTTTGCCGCGACAGCAAGGGATTTATCCTCGCCGGGCCGGACCTGAAGACGCAATCGCCCAAGTCGTGGAAGCTGGAGCGCGATCCCTATCTACTCGAGACGAGTGTTCCCGGCATCTTCGTCGCAGGCGATGTACGATTCAACTCGGTCAAACGATGCGCCTCCGCCGTCGGCGAAGGTTCGATCGCAATTCAGTTTGTGCATCAATATCTGGCAACCCTTTGAAAGGCAACCTAACCAATAACCCGATGAGCGAACAAACCCAAATCGTCCAAAGTCATGTCGTGGAAAACTTAAATGACGAACTGCTTGCGCTGCTGCGCAAGGTTCCCATTCTGTCGTCGTTGCGAGATGACGAACTGCATTGTCTGGATGGAGTGCGGGATTTCCACGTCGACAGGGGCGAGGTTGTTACGCGACAGGGCGAACTGGCGCACTCTTTTTGGATATTGCTTGACGGCGAGCTTCGGGTCCATCAAAGGACTGCCGAACAAAACGAATTCACTCTTGCCAAGATTGAAAAGGGCAGCGCTTTTGGTGAGATGGCGCTCTTGAGCAACGTTCCAAACTCCGGGAGCGTTGAGGCGATGGAGCCGAGTCATTTGCTGGAGCTCAACGAAGACCAGTTCTGGAATTTGATGACCAGTTGCCCCCAGGTCCGCAAAGCGATTCTTGGCAACATGGCATATCGCTTCCAAAAGCTGCAGAGCACGACGGTGCAGCAGGAGAAGATGGCTTCGCTGGGTACACTCGCTGCGGGCCTGATGCATGAGCTCAATAATCCCGGTGCGGCGGCCCGTCGCGCGGCTTCACAGCTGCGGGAAAATCTTATGCGGTTGCATGAGATCTCTCTCAAGTTCAAAGAGCGTGACTTCACCAAAGATCAGAAGCAATGCATGTTCGACATGCAGAAACAGGCCCTTGCGCCCAAGCAGCCTCTGATGATGAACTCTCTCGACCAGAGCGATGCCGAGGAGGCGCTGGCCGAGTGGATGGAGTCGGCGAACATCGAAAATGCGTGGAAGATGGCTCCGACGCTGGTTTCAATCGGCATGACCGCAGCGGAGCTTGAACGCGTGAAGAATGATTTCGAAGGTGCGTCGCTGGGCGAGGCGTTGAATTGGCTGGAGGCAATGGCCTCGAGTATGCAGCTGGTCGGCACCATTGAGGAGAGCATCGGGCGCGTGACAGATCTGGTGTATGCGGTGAAGTCGTACGCCTACGAGGGCAAAGGGCAGAAGCAGACGATCGACATCAACAACAGCATTCATGCGACGCTGGTCATTCTCGGGCACAAACTGCGTGAGAAAGAGATTGTGCTTGAAAAGAACTTTGCGCCGGATCTTCCTCCGCTGCATAGCGAGTGCACTGGGCTGAACCAGATCTGGACGAATCTGCTGGATAACGCGATTGATGCTGTGCCGCAACACGGACGTATCAGCGTGCATACCTGGGCGGAGAATTCGAAGGCTGACGCAAAGAACCCGCATATGGATCTCTGCATTAGCGTGAGCGATAACGGTTCGGGCATTCCACTAGAGAGTCAGGAACACATCTTCGATCCGTTCTATACGACCAAGCCCGTTGGAGTCGGTACTGGGATAGGTCTCGGCATCGTGCAGCGCATCGTTGACCAGTACAACGGCGTGATCCGGTTCACTTCCGAACCCGGAAATACTGAATTTGTCGTGCGCCTGCCCAGCGACAGCTAATAAAAAACCGACCAGGTGCAAGGCTCTCGACGACGACAACATTTTCCGTCGAGTAGCGTTTACTCCTTCAATCGCACCCGATGTTGAGGGCGCGAATGGAATAGTGAGGACGCTATGAAGCTCTCTTATCTTGCATTGCCTGTTGCTGCCGCGGCTTGTCTCTTCACGGCCGGATGTGCGTCACACACCGCGTACTATGCTCCGCCGCCGCCCCCACCACCGCCTGGCTACAACAGTGTTCCTCCGTTGATCGCAAGAGCCGATCATGAAGGATTTCGCGCTGGAACCGAAGACGGCGCGCGAGACTTATACAACGGCTTCGGCTACCATCCACAGCATGATCGCAAGTTTCACGGCACACCCGGCTACGACGCGGCTCTAGGGCCGTACGGGCCGTACCGTGACGAGTTCAGGAGAGCGTATCTGCGCGGCTACGATCAGGCATTCCGTCGCGGCTAGATGCGCTTAGCGGTGGTCGTCTGCGTCGTATGATCGATGCAGGAGATCACCGTGCCGCTGACGCCCTTTCACATTGCCTTTCCAGTCGACGACCTTGAAGCCGCTCGCACTTTTTATGGAACCACGCTTGGTTGCCCGGAGGGCCGCAGCTCATCAGAGTGGATCGACTTTGATCTCTTCGGCCACCAGATCGTGGCGCACCTGAAACCCGGTTCCTCGAACGATAAGGCTCACCATAATGCTGTCGACGGACACGACGTTCCTGTTCCTCACTTCGGCGTGGTGCTTCCAATGGAGGCATGGCAGGCGCTGGCGGAGCGGCTTCGAAGTGCCGGCGTTGAGTTTGTGATCGAGCCTTATATCCGCTTCAAGGGCGAGGTCGGCGAGCAGGCGACAATGTTCTTCCTCGACCCTGCGGGGAATGCGCTTGAGTTCAAGGCGTTCGCCGATATCGGGCAGCTCTTTGCGAAATGATCGTCCCGCAAGCGCACAGCAAATATAGCTAGCGGGACTTGCTGCGCCTTCTGCTTAAATGCTCAAAACCCCTTACCTATATCGTTTTAGTTCGTATAGACTTCCAGTGACTCGTAAGCAGGCGATTTACTGTTTCGGGAGCAAGTCGAAGTCAGCTTGAAGGAGCATGGATGTCATTTTCGCAGCAGTTCAGAAGTTTCAGCGCCTTGTCGATTGTGGTTGGATTTGCTGTGGCGTCCCTGAGTTCTTTGCCAGCACACGCCCAGGTCAAACCGGATACCTCGAAGATGCCGTGGATGAATAAGGCTCTCTCGCCGGATGAGCGCGCCGACCTGGTGCTCGGCCAGATGACACTTGATGAAAAGATCCAGATGGTTCACGGAACGGGCTGGGGGGTTCTGCGCGCGGGCGATCCTGTTCCTGCTAAATCGAACTTCGCCGCGGGTTACATGGAAGGTATCGAACGGCTCGGCATTCCTGGGATCGATCTTGCTGATTCGGCTGTGGGTGCTCGCATGGCAGCCTATCAATCACGCTATGCGACGCTGCTGCCTTCGACGCTTGGCGCGGCCTCGAGCTGGGACCCGGACTCAGCATTTCTTTATGGCTCTGTGATTGGCCGCGAGTTGCGCGCATGGGGCTCGAATATGACGATCGGTGGCGGCGTAAATATCACGCGAGAACCTCGCAACGGTCGCAACTTCGAGTATGCAGGAGAAGACCCGATCCTCGCTGGTACGATGACCGGCAATCTCGAGAAAGGCGTCTTCTCGCAGCATGTGATGAACGACATCAAGCACTATGCCCTGAACGACCAGGAGACGGGACGCACTGTCGTCAATGCGTTGCTCGACAAAAAGGCGCTGCGGGAGTCAGACATGCTTGCCTTTGAGGTGTCCATTGCGATTGCGGAACCTTCGGCTGTGATGTGCTCCTACAATCTTTACGAGGGCGACCATGCCTGTGAAAACGACTACCTGCTTAACGAAGTTTTGAAGAAGGACTTCAAGTTCAAGGGGTGGGTGGTGTCGGACTGGGGGGCGACTCACAGCACGGTGAAGTCGGCGCTGAACGGGCTTGATCAGGAGATGCCTGGCGATGAAAACTACTTCAACGCACCGCTGAAGAAGGCTGTCGAAGGTGGACAGGTTCCGACGGCGCGGCTTGACGATATGGTTCATCGTATTTTGCGGAGCATGTTTGCAGCTGGAGTAGTCGACGATCCTCCGGTGCGAACCGTGGTCGATCCGTTCCGTGGACGCGACGACGCACAGCATATTGCTGAAGAGAGCATTGTTCTGCTGAAGAACTCTGACCACATCCTTCCGCTGAAGACCTCTGCTTCGAGCTCGATCGCGATCATCGGGTCGCATGCGGATGTCGGTGTACTCTCCGGCGGCGGATCAGCACAAGTTGATGCACCAGGAGGCAATGCTGCGGATCCGAAGGCCGGTGGCTCCGGTTGGACCGAGCATATCTACTTCCCTTCTTCACCGCTTAAGAATATTCAGGCACACGCGCCACACGCCTCGGTTCGCTATGCCGATGGTGTCGATGTGGCCGCGGCCGCACAGCTTGCCAAGTCTTCTACAGTAGCTATCGTCTTTGTGAACCAGCCGATGCAGGAGGGGATGGATGCTGTGACCCTGTCGCTGCCGGATAACCAGGACGCGCTTGTCGAAGCAGTTGCCAAAGCGAACCCGAACACCATTGTCGTGATCGAGAACGGCGGCCCGGTGAGTATGCCGTGGGTCGAACATGTGAAGGGCGTGGTCGAGATGTGGTATCCGGGTATCGGAGGTGCGCAGGCACTCGCAAACATTCTCTTCGGCGACGTGAACCCCTCGGGCAAGTTGCCGGTGACGTTCGCGAAGGACGAATCACAGCTACCGCACCCGGTCGTACCCGGGCTCGAAGGCGTACCGCCTGGTCCGAACAAAGAACACACAGTCGGTCCGTTCGATGTGAATTACAACAGCGAGGGCGCGAGGGTCGGCTACAAATGGTTTGAGTCGACCAACAAGCAGCCACTGTTTCCTTTTGGCTTTGGCTTGTCGTACACCACCTACGCCTACTCTGGCCTTACTGTGGATGACGCTAAACGAACGGTTCACTTTACTGTTCGCAACACCGGCAAGCAGGAAGGCACCGAGATTGCTCAGGTCTACGTCGCTTTGCCCGCAACCGCAAAAGAAAACTATAAGCGGCTGGCGGCATGGCAGCGTGTGAAGCTGGCCCCCGGTGAATCGAAAGAAGTCACACTCCCGCTGCATCCGCTTTCGCTTACGGTCTTCAACACAGATCAGAATGGGTGGCAGCTGCTTCCCGGCGAGTACAACGTGACAGCGGGGCCGTCTTCCAGCGATACCCCGCTCAAGGCGACGCTGCACGTTCAGTAGGCATCGGCCCCTGAGTCTGTTGATCGCAGCTCAGGGGCTAACTTGATCCGAGTAAACTTTACTGAGATCTATGCCTGCTCGACTCATCATCAATGCGGACGACTTCGGCCTCACCAGGGGAGTCAACCGCGCCATCGCGGAGCTTCACAGGGCCAAAGCCCTTACTTCCGCGACGCTGATGGCGACCGGTGCAGCGTTCGACGACGCTGTCGCGCATGCTCACGCTAACCCTGCTCTTGGCGTCGGGTGCCACGTTACGCTCACGGACGGCACTCCTGTTTCGTCACCGCAGAGTATTCCGACTCTGATGAGTGCCGATGGCAAATCCTTTCGCCCGTCGCTGGGCGCCTTTGTGCAGATGCTCGTCCGTGGCAAGATCAGCGAAGACGAGATTGAACGGGAGGCGCTTGCGCAAGTCGAGAAGTTGCAGCGCGCCGGCATTCACGTTACTCATCTGGACACGCACAAACACACGCACCTCTTCCCTGCTGTTACGCGACCGCTCCTGCGTGTAGCCGAGCGCTGTTCCATAGGGGCGATTCGCAATCCGTTCGAGCGATCCTGGAGCCTCGCTTTGGGCCACGGCAATCGCCTTCGCCGTCTTCAGGTTAAGCTGCTTGGCAATCTTCAGAACAGATTCGAACGCCAGGTTCAAATTCGGGATGCGCGGGTGCTCACTACGGATGGGACTATTGGGATCTCTGCGACCGGCCATCTTGACGCATACACTTTGCGCCAACTTCTCCATGCGCTGCCGGCGGAGGGTACCTTCGAGCTTTGCTGTCATCCTGGCTACAACGATGGCGATCTGGACCGCGTGACCACTCGACTCCGGAGCCATCGCGACGTCGAACGGAACGCGCTGCTCACCGAACTTCCTGCACGGTCTTTGCGACCAAACGCGCCGCAGCTCATCAACTATGGGGACCTTGGCGCTTAGCAGCGAATTGTGTAGGTAACGAGGACGAGACGAAAGAGTCTTACAGGAACTCTGTTTCGTCCAACACCCGAAGCAACGCACTCAACTCCAAAGCATGGGAAAACTATGAAGATCGGCATCACCTGCTATCCCACCTACGGCGGCAGCGGCGTCGTCGCTACCGAGCTTGGCATCGAGCTTGCTGACCGCGGCCACGAGATTCACTTCATTACCTATTCGCAGCCCTTCCGTCTCAGTGGACGCGAATCGAACATTCACTTCCACGAGGTTGCGGTTTCAAACTATCCGCTGTTTGAACATCCGCCGTATGACCTTGCGTTGGCGACTCGCATGGCTGAGGTAGCAGAGTTTTATTCGCTGAACCTACTGCATGTTCACTATGCCATTCCTCACTCTGTCAGCGCTCTGCTGGCCCGCCAGATGCTTGCCACGCGTGGGATTCATCTTCCCTTCATCACAACACTTCATGGCACGGACATTACACTGGTAGGACTTGACCGGTCGTATCTGCCCATTACGAAGTTCGGTATCGAAGAGTCTGACGGCGTCACGAGCATCTCGAGCTACCTCCGCGATCGCACTCGCGATGCTTTCGCTGTTACCTCAGAGATTGAAGTGATTCGCAACTTCGTCAACTGCGATGTTTACTTCCGCGATCCGGAGCTGGTGGCTGAGATGCGTCCACGCTTTGCAGAGCCGGACGAACGGCTCCTGGTTCACCTGTCTAATTTTCGGCCTGTCAAACGCATCCAGGACGTTGTGAAGGTCTTTGCACGCGTTGCCAAGGCGATGCCGGCGCGCCTGATGCTGATTGGCGATGGCCCTGACCGTAGTGTGGCCGAATATTTGGCGCGGGAGCATCACGTGCAGGATCGCATTCATTTCATCGGCAAGCAGGATAATGTCAACGAGCTGCTGCCGCTGGCCGATCTGATGCTGATGCCAAGCGAGATGGAGTCGTTCGGGCTTGCCGCGCTCGAAGCAATGGCTTGCAGTGTTCCAACGATCGGCACTCGCGTTGGCGGCGTGCCGGAACTCATTGAAGATGGTCACAACGGCCTTCTCTTCAATGTAGGCGACATTGATTCCATGTCCACCGCTGCGATTGCACTGCTGGGAGATCAGCAACGTCTCGAAGCCATGGCGCGAGCTGGCCGTAAAACCGCGCAGGATCACTTCTGCGCCTCGCGAGTCATTCCACTTTATGAGGATTATTATGACCGTGTCATCGCGCGAACTGCGTCATCAACCATGTGACTGATTGCCTGACCGGCTGCGGCGCCGAGGGGTCCCCAGGTCTCTGCTCCGGCGTCGAGAATCGGCATCACCAGCGTGACTTTCGTCCCTCTGCCTGGACGACTGTTAATCTCCACCGTCGCGAGATTGCCGTATAGCACCTGCATACGCTCGCGGACATTCCTTACCCCGATTCCATTCCCTGAACGCACCAGCCCGCTCACCGAAGAGACGTCGATGCGTTCGGGGGCCATGCCTACACCGTCGTCTTCTACCTCCACCAGCAGCCGCCCCTGATCGGTGATGCGGCTACGCAGGGTGACCGTACCGCCGCTGATTCGCGGCTCCAGACCATGCTTGATGCTGTTTTCAATCAGTGGCTGGAGGAGCATGCCCGGCACCACAATGTCGAGCGTATTGTCGGCAATCTCTTTGACGACTTTCAGTTTGTCACCGAATCGCACGACTTCGATATCCAGATAATCGTCGGTGAAACGGAGCTCCTCACGAAGCGGAAGGAAGGCCTCCCGGTCCTTTAGGAGCACACGCAGGATGTTGGCGAGTTTGACGATCATCTCTCGCGCAAGCTCAGGCTGGGAACGAACCAGCGAGGTGATCGAGTTGAGCGTGTTGAAAAGGAAGTGTGGATTGATCTGACGCTGGAGGGCGTCCAGTCGTGCCTCGAGCAACAGCCTTCCCTGCTCTTCCAGTTTTCTCTCGACTCGAACTGCGTTCCAGATTTTTAGCGGAATTCCGACGACAATCGGCGCCGTGGCGCAGATCAGCAACTGCACCCACCACTCTCTCGAGTTGAGTTCGAAGAAGTATCTGGGGAAGTAGTGCGACAGAGCGCTGGTTGCGAGTTGCATGCCAGCCACCAGAAGCAGGAGGAGAATCTGGCGATCGAGCTGCGGCCGGCGCAGGTTTCGCGTCACCCATCGGTAGATGCTCAGGTCGATCATGGGCGAGAACGACCATACGTCTTCCGGGTCGGCAAAGCGGCCGAAGGTTCCGAAGATCGCGGCAATCGAGAGGTTGACCGGGAGCGCCCAATACTCATGGTGGAGCACCGCCGGGATCGCCAGCGTTGCCCCGCCAGCCATCGCGGCCAGGGGTCCGACCAGAATTCCCAGGAGAATTGTGGTTTCGAAGGACAAGTCGGCCGCGAGGAAGTTCGGCACCATGGTCCGAACCAAAACCCCCAAGGTGAGGGGAGCGCAGATGATGATGACCAGCCACATCGTCTGCCGGGGAGTTCGGCGCTCCAGCAGGAGAAGATTTTTGAAGCTTCTGGACCGCGCCAGCGAACTCGAAACCGCCGCGGCGACGCCGAGTTCTATCAGCAACGTAATCAGAATCAGCTTGGGATCGGGCTGGGTCACATCATTACTTTACGCCGGTCCAGCAACTTCGCATCCAACAGGCTGGTTAGGCAATCTAATCGGCATGAAGCAGGAAACGTATAATCGAGAGATGCCGTTCGCAAGTGTGACCAAAGTAGCCGACGCCGATTTTCCTACCCGCTGGGGTCAGTTCCGTATCCTCGGCTTTGAAGGCGTCATCGAAAACCCCGCTGCATGCAACGACAACATTCCGCCGCCAGCTGTACGGGTAGAGGGAGCAGTGGCTTTGGTGATGGGGGACATTCATTCGGCGCCTCCAATTGTGCGAATTCACTCACAATGCCTCACCGGCGACGTCTTCCACTCGCTGCGCTGCGACTGCCGACAACAGTTCGAACTTGCCATGGCCCTGATCACCGACGAAGGCAGAGGCATTATGCTCTACGAACAGCAGGAGGGCCGCGGCATTGGGCTGATGGCCAAATTGCGTGCGTATGAGCTGCAGGACAAGGGTTTGGACACCATCGAAGCGAATCTCGAACTTGGTTACGAAGCCGACTGCCGCCACTTCGAACTGCCTGCGGAGATCCTCAAGCAGATGGGCGTTACGGAGGTCCGGCTCATCACGAACAATCCGGAGAAGGTGGAAGCACTGGAACTTGCCGGCATCAAGGTGGTTGAGCGCATCTCCGCCGAGGTGCCAAGCGAACCGACCAACGAGCGCTACCTGCAGACCAAGCGCGAGAAGATGGGCCACCTCGTCAACTAACTCAACCCCGGAATACGGCTGATTCAGGGTGGTGATTCATCCAGTCGAACCAGTAGTCTTTATGCGAGTCGATCTCCACTAGGCAACGTCCTGCAAGCTTGCCTTGCACCGCGCATCCCCGGAAGTTCCAGATGCTGCCGGTCTCGACGTCGCTCATTGCCTGATCGACTGCGCCTCTGGCAAAGGTCAGGGGATTGTTCTCAAGTCTTCCTTCGAAGACCCTGATCGATGTTCCGTCAGGCCCGACCACTACGAGCAGTGGCAGACCTCCGACTTGGTCCTGAATTAGTTTTGTTCGGAGGATCGCTTCAATCGGGTACGCTTTGCTCTCTCCCGCGAGACTGATCCCCAGCATGAGCTCGTGCGGTCCTATTCCAGACTTTGTCGTGTCCACCACCGTTGGCGTCCTCGCGACATGTTTTTCCCAGTCTTTCGGATCGTACTCAGCCGCATAGACGGGGTCCGACTTCAACACCTGCCCGTCTGGCTGCTCGCTCTTCCATAGACTGAAACTCAACTCGTCACTCCGAACCAACTTCAGTTGCTGTCCCTTCAACGGGCCGAAGATTGCCTCGCCCGTACTTTGCTGCCAGATGCTGTTGGTCTGCTCATCTCTCAATAGAGCATTCCCATTGTTGATTCCGGCCAGGCGAAAGTGCAGGATCTTCCCTTCTACGATGCGACTCCATACGAGCCCCGTGTGACACAACGTGCAATACGTCACGGCAATGGGGACGCCGCCTACCATGTCGTTCACGATGTGGTGATAACCCATGGTCCGTATCGGATAGGCTCGCGCCTGGTCTCCCACCTTGACCGCCAGCACTTTGTCATCCGAATCGACCGGCGCCTCAGCCGCGCTCTCGAAAGAGGGCGAATCATAGGGATGAAACATCTTCTCGAAGATGTTGACATGCGTGAGAATCGCACCGGCGAAGGCCAGCAGCAACAGGCCAACCATCGCGACTCGAGCTCCGATTTTCGCCGCCTTCCATACTCTCAACATCACCAGCAGAACTGCTCCGGCGCACAAGCCCGCAAGCCATGGGCCAGCGTGACGAACGGTCAGAGCGATCTCGAGTTCCGTCGCACCCTGCGGGCGGAACGGGCGAATCACAAACATCGGAATCATCACGCACGCGGCTGAAACGGCGGCAAATATTGACGCCAATGCGAGAAAGTATCCGGTTTTGCTCCTTACAGCTTGAATCTCCTGCGTCTCTGGCATGTTCTTCCTCGCAGCGATTCAACGCGACCAGGTGGGACGAGTCAACCATGCAAATGGACGAGCTGTTTTTCCACCTATGGGATGATCTCGATCTTTCTTTTAGAGAGCGTGCGGCTCATTCCGCCCGCGAACCCCTCACGACCTTCGCCGTGGTGACAGCCTGCCCGATGTGCCGCTGCGTATGCTCTGCACAGTGAACGAGCAGGCCGCCAACGGTACTCGGCAACATCGCACGGCCGACACCGCGCGGCTCATCGTAGCTCTGCTTCGAAATCATCAACACTCTTCGTCGCGCTTCGCCCAATCCAGCCCGGACCTCGGACAACACCACCTCCGCAAATGCGCCGCTCTCCATCTCGCTGGCGAGCGCGTCCATCTGGGCTCCGTTCAACGTGCCGGCCTCCGCATAAGTGAGCAGGCGATCGAGACTTCGTGCTATATGTCGAAGATGAAACGCTACCGGAGCAATTCCGAACGGCCGCGCATTCATCTCTGCATCACTCAAGCCTGCGCACCATCGCTCGACGTCCTCGGCCGCCAGTTCGAAAGCGTGCAACACCTGTCGCCGCAGAGCGTCGACCTCGGTCAGCGTCCCTCGCAACCATGGCTCAACCATCAACTCGCCTCCTGTCGCTCGACGCGAAAGTCGTAGCAGCCGGCACTGCCATCGCGAACCATCACATATCGCACCAGCGGATCCTGCATCATCTTTTGGATGGTTGTCTCCTGCGATCCATCGGTCACCGTCTCACGTCGTCGCACGAGCTGGTCTCGATCATATCCGTCTAGCACCGCGCCGAACCGCAACAACTCGGAGGGATACCCCTTCTCTTCGACGTAACGCTCACACGGCTCCTCGTGAATGAATACCGGTCCCGGCAGGGGGATCTGCGCGACCCCATCGAAGGGGTTCAACGTAAACAAGAGCCTTACATCCTGTCCGACCTCAAACGGCCGCAGGCAGTGACGGCAGGGACCATGTCCTGTGGCCACCTTTGCGGTAACCGGATGCCCGTATCCTGGTGACACTCTCGACGCTCTCACCTTCTCCGCCAGCTCGCTTGCAATCGCAATCATCTTCAATTCGCTCATCTGATGTCTCCAATGGTTTGTATTGATCACTGGAGCCATCTTCTGTGACCGACTAGGCAAAAACACTCCGGTTTTGTCTGTCAAACTCGGCATCCCAAACTCAAAGCCCCTTCGATCGGCGAAACTCCCTCACCACGTCGGCTACATCTTTGTGCTCGGAGTCGACCGCGTAGTTCATTGCGCGCACCTCGTCCGCGCTCACCTTGCCTGCCAGCCTATCCATCGCGACCTGAATTCCAGGATGCCGCTGTAACGAATCTTCGCGGGCCAGCGGAACGGCCTCGTACGGCGGGAAGTAGTGCTTGTCATCCTCGAGAACCACAAATCCCAGCGCGCGAATTGGCCCGTCGGTCGAGTTGCCCGCAACCATATCGACCTGATCGCTCGACAGCGCACGATAAAGCAGACCGAGGTCCATCGTTCTAGGTTCGCCTGCGAACTTCAGTCCGTAAGTTGCTTCAAGTCCTCGCAGCCCGTCGGGGCGTGATTGAAATTCATACCCCACACCTAATCTCCATCCTTCCGGTGTTGGTGCGGTCTTTACAGCATCCGAGATGGTCGTCACGCCCAAACGCTTCGCATCATCGCCGCGCACCACCATGGCAAAGGTGTCCTCGAACCCGAGCCCACGGCCTACTTTTATCTTGTACTTCGAAGCGTATAGAGCGCTCACCTCCTGAAATACGATCGCCTCATTGCGTTGACCAATCGGGGGAAGCGGTTGTTTCAGGATCGCAGTCAGAGCGGTTCCGGTGTACTCTACGTAGCCGTCGATGCGCCCGCTGACCATCGCCTGCTGGCAGAGATAGCTCCCAGCCAAATAGAAGCGCCGATCCACCGGCTCCCCGGTCACGGCCTCGATCTCTTGCGCGAACATCTCTCCCAGCACCACTTGCTCGGTGAAGTTCTTCGCACCGATGGTGATTCGCGAAGACCTCGGGGGCGCGCACGCCGTCAGCCACACCAACAGCAGCGACGAGAGCATCCAGTTCAACCCATGCAGACGGCGCGTAACCCGCATCAAATTCGCCTCACGGCCAATCGCTTCTCGAGCAACCCCAGGCCAGCATCCGCCACCAGGGCCAGCAACGCGGCTGGAATCGCACCGGCCAGCACAAGTCCGTTGTCCACGCTTGCTACCCCGCGAAAGATCAGCTCACCCAATCCGCCGGCGCCGATCGCGGCCGCAATAGTCGCCACGCCCACGCAGGTCACGGTCGCAGTTCGCAGGCCAGCCAAAATCACGCTCGCCGCCATTGGAAGCTCAACCTTTACCAGCCGCTGCCAGGAGGTCATCCCCATCGCATTGGCGACGTCTACCAGTGCGGGGTCGACGCTGCCGATTCCAGCATAGGTATTGCGCAAAATTGGCAGCAGAGCGTAGCCCGTTAGAGCCAGAATTGCGAGGCGCGCGGCGTTTTCTCCCAGCCACGGCACCGGCAACAAGAGACCAAAGAGCGCGAGGCTGGGCACGGTTTGCAGCACATTCGCAACTCCGATGACGGGCTTCGCGAGCGCCTGCCTTCGGGTCAGCAAAATCCCCAGTGGCAATCCGATGACGGCGGCCAGCAGCATTGCGGAGAGCGTCAGCCATAGGTGCTCGAAGGTCAGCCGTCCAATATCGTACCCGTTCTGCCGCAGGAACCCTATCATGCAGACTCCGAACGATGTACAGAGTGAACATAATCTTTTACATGAGGGTTTTCCGAACGTAAGACGTCGCTGGCTGGAAGGTTAGCTACTACCGCACCCTCGGCAAGAAAGATCACCCGCTTGGCCAGATAGAGTGCCTCATCGAGATCATGAGTGACCAGCAAAACGGTCTTCCCGACCCTCTCCAACAGGTCTCGCAACATGGTCTGCATCTCGGCCCGGGTGAGAGGATCGAGGGCGCCGAATGGCTCGTCCATCAGTAGGACGGTAGGGTCTGTTGCGAGCGCGCGGGCAAGCCCGACCCGCTGGCGCTGGCCGCCCGAGAGCTGCCATGGATATCGCCGATGAAACTCTTCGTAGTCGAGTCCGACGAGCGACATCACCTCGCGAACTCGTTCGGCGATCTCCTGCTTAGGTCGTCCAGCCAGTTCCAACGCCATCCCCGCATTTCGTTCCACGGTCATGTGGGGAAACAGCCCTGTCTCCTGAATGACGTACCCGATGCTTCGTCGCAGCGCCACGATATCGCCGCTTTTTGTTTGATTTCCTGCGACCAACACTTCGCCCGCACTAGGCGTCAGGAGATGATTCACCAGGCGCAGCAGCGTGGTTTTGCCGGATCCGCTCCGTCCCAGCAGAGCCGTCGTCGTTCCCGCCTCAAGCTCCAAAGAGATGTCACGCAACAAGACACGCCCATCCGCCAGCGTGTAGTTCACCTTCGCGAACTCAACGCCAACCGTGGGCATGTCTCTTACTCTAAACTGCTTCGAGGACTTGCGACGTTACTCTGCGGTGTCCGGAACCGCATCCACAGGGGCCGGCTCGCCTGTCGTGCCGGGCTGGCCCTTCACGCGCACCACTGTGATCTTTTCGAAGCCCTCTTTGAAGGTGGGAGGCTTTAGGCGTTCGGCCATCTTCTGCATCACCTCGTCAGTCACCTGGCGGTCGCGCTTGGAGTTGCGCTCCATGCATACAGCCAGCGGCACGTCGAAGAACACGGCCTGTACCTCGTAGCCGAAGCTCTTAGCCATCTTGATCCATTGCCTGCGCTCGTGTGGAGACAGGTTCGTCGCATCGACGTAGTTCCACGGCATCTTGGCGATCAGCCTGGCGCGCAGAAGGCTACGCAGCGTCGAGAAAACCAGCCCCTGGTAGCGCTGCTCGGTGATGTCGTCAAAGAGCAATGTTCGCAGCAGATCGCTCGACAACGGCGTTACGCCGCGACGTTTGTACCAGGTCGTCTTGCCAGACCCAGGAAGACCAATCGCGAGCACCACGTAACCTTTTGGCGACTTGGTCGCCGTCAGCTCGGCGGGTGGTGTACCTAGCGACTCCGGCTGCGTTTCGACCACAATCTTCGGCTCTGCCGGCGATGCACCTTCCGCCAATGGCGTGGCCGCGGCAACTTCGGCAGAGGTTTCAGTCCCATGCTCGACCTTGACTGGCGTTTGCCCTGCGGCGGCGCGTACCGGCGCAGCCTCCGGGTAGTTTGGTCTCAGGGGAGCTGGTTGGTTCGAGGGCAACTCCTGCCCACTTTTCCCCGTGGACTCCGAATCATTCGGTCCACGTCTAGGGCGTCGTCTCATCTTTTCGCTTATCCATTCGCGCAAATCGCGCATACGACGCTTGTAACACAGCGCGGAAGCCTCCCGCAAATCGCTCGCACCTTTTGCGACACCCCGGCCACTTCTCCGATTCCTCGAATTCGCGCGCCTTCATCTCGTCTTTTCTCAGCGGTTTACATCGTCCTTTCACATAGCTGCAGTACTGTCGCGGGTAAAAGAGGTGAGCGATGGCTGTCGAAGTTTCCGATCTGGATCAGATGCAGGCTGCTTATAAAGAAGCCGTGGAACAGTGGATCAAGGCCATTCGCGAAGAAGAGGCGCTCGCTTCGGGCGACCACTCCGAGGCAGAGATCGACGCCTGGAAGGCAGCAGACTTTCGCGAAGAAGACTTTCGCGAGAAGGCCAAAGAGGCGAAGAAGAACTACGAAGGTGCCCTCCGCGAGAAGTTCTTCAACTTCTAACCGCGCGCCCGGAAAGCTTGTTGCCACGTAACCGTCGCGATTCCGTGACGGGAGGAGTTCTGTGGATTTTGCACCGTCGTTGCGCCAGTGATAGCATCCGCTCTGATGGCGTGCGGAGCGGTTCGCCGCGCTCTACAATGGTTGGACGGATCAACAAACGCAGCAAATACGACAGGAGCAACCAAAAATCATGGCAGCTGTAAAGGTAGGCATTAACGGCTTCGGCCGCATTGGACGCAACGTCTTCCGCTCCGCTCTAGGGAACCCCGACATTGAATTCGTAGCCGTAAACGACCTCACCACCCCCGCCACGCTGGCCCACCTCCTTAAGTACGACTCCATTCTCGGCAACCTGAAGCAGGAGATTACCCACGGAGCCGACTACATCGCAGTCGACGGCAAGCAGATCAAGGTCTTCGCCGAGCGCGATCCCGCCAAGCTCGACTGGGCCTCGGTTGGCGCTCAGATCGTCGTTGAGTCCACCGGCTTCTTTACCGACGCGGAGAAGGCCAAGGCTCACCTCGGCAGCACCGTCAAGAAGGTCATCATCTCCGCCCCCGCCACCAACGAAGACATCACCCTCGTGCTCGGCGTCAACGACGGTAAGTACGAGGCCGCAAAGCACAACATCATCTCGAACGCGAGCTGCACGACCAACTGTCTCGCGCCCGTGGTCAAGGTGCTTCACGACACCTTCGGCATCGCGTCGGGAATCATGACCACGATCCACAGCTACACCAATGATCAGGTCATTCTCGATACCCCGCACAAAGACCTGCGCCGCGCCCGCGCTGCCGCTCTCTCGATGATTCCGTCGAGCACCGGCGCCGCCAAAGCCCTGAGGCTCGTCGTTCCAGCAATGGACGGGAAACTTGACGGGTTCTCGATGCGCGTCCCGACCCCGAACGTCTCTGTGGTTGACCTCACGTTCGTCTCTGAGAAACCAATCACCGACAAGTCCATCAACGAGGCTCTGAAGAAGGCCGCCGATGGCGAACTCAAGGGGATTCTTGGCTTCACCGACGAAGAGCTCGTCTCCTCCGACTTCAAGGGCAACCCCCTCAGCAGCATTGTCGACAGCAAGCTGACCAAGGTCGTAGGCCAGAACACCGGCAAGGTCATCAGCTGGTACGACAACGAGTGGGGGTACTCCAACCGCGTGAAGGATCTGATCCTCTTCCTCGTCAAAAAAGGCCTGTAAACAACCTGTGCCTGAGGAGTGACCTTGTCGGGTCGCTCCTCGGCAACAATTCTGCTGCATCCTGTCTATGCAACGGTGAATCTACTATTCTAGGCAGCGAGTCAACCTGCCCGGAATGAGCGCGCGCTATGGGACGTGGCTTCCAGGAATTGGCTTTCACGCCACTCGTGAAACAACATCAGCAGGAGCACGGCAGCAGGGCTCAATATGAGCGCCTTGCTGAACGCTCCGGGCCGGGAAACACACTTGGCCCCGACGAACAAGCCTTCATCAGCCTGCGTGACAGCTTTTACATGGCTTCGGTCAGCGAGACCGGCTGGCCTTACGTGCAACATCGCGGCGGCCCGAAGGGCTTCGTCCGCATCATCAACCCCAGCTTGATCGGCTTCGCGGATCTGCGCGGAAACAAACAGTACATCAGCCTGGGCAACTTCGATCACGACTCCCGGGTCGCTCTTTTCTTCATGGACTATCCCAATCAGACACGTCTGAAGATTCTCGGACGCGTCGAGGTTCACGAGCACGACTCCGAGGCCCCGGCTCTGATCGAATCCTTTCGTTCAGTGGACAAATCTTCGGTCGTCGAAAGGGTCATCCTCGTTCACGTCGAAGGGTCCGACTGGAACTGTCCACAGCACATCACACCTCGCTACACTGTGGAAGAGCTGCAGGAAGTAGTCGCGCCTCTCACTCGAAAGCTCGCAAAGCTCGATGAAGAGAACGCAAAACTACGCGAGAAGCTTCGCAGTCTGTCGCAAATCGAACCGACCCGCACAACTTAGCGGAGACTCTCTGAGCGCTCGTAGAAGTCTCCCCGGCAGAAAAGGTCCAGCCTAGCTTCGAAAGGACATTCCAGGCGAAGATATGACCCGCAAAAACATTCCCGGCACTTCTCCCTTCGAGCCGATCATCGGCTTCTCCCGCGCCGTTCGCATCGGCAATCATGTTCACGTCTCGGGGACAGGCCCTGTCGGCGCAGATGCGGCGGATGTATCGGAGCAGACCAATCGATGCCTGGACCTCATAGCCACGGCCCTCAAGAATGCAGGCAGTTCCGTGGAGCACGTGTACCGCACCCGCATGTACCTCACCCACGCCGCAGACTGGGAGGCTGTCGGCCATGTTCACGGCGAGTTTTTCGGACAGATTCGTCCAGCCGCCACCATGGTGGTCGTCGCCGCACTGCTCAACCCGGCATGGCGCATCGAGATCGAAGCCGATGCGTGGATCCCTGAATAAACACGAATCGA
Source organism: Tunturiibacter psychrotolerans (assembly GCF_051013365.1). Classification (GTDB taxonomy): domain Bacteria; phylum Acidobacteriota; class Terriglobia; order Terriglobales; family Acidobacteriaceae; genus Edaphobacter; species Edaphobacter psychrotolerans_A. The sequence goes on from NZ_CP132941.1 coordinate 206,358, forward strand.
CTTCGTCTGGCATGCTCTAAAATTTCCCATGCCCAGCGACCCAAACCGCTCCGTCCCGAAGGCGATCCTGGTCGGTGCGATCGTCGCCGCACTCCTCGACCTGCTCGATCCGATCATCTTCTACGGGTTGCGGGGTGTCGCTCCCATCAAGATTCCACAGTCCATTGCGAGCGGCATTCTCGGCCGAGCGGCCTACTCCGACGGCGTCCCAAGCGTTCTACTCGGCTTAGCAGCTCATCTCTTCATTGCGCTGGTCTGGGCGACGATCTTCGTCCTCGCGGCCCGTGCCGTGCCGTTTCTTGAGCGCCACGCGGTCGCCTCCGGCCTCGTTTACGGGGCGTTCATCTACGCCTTCATGTACAACCTGGTACTTCCGTATACGAACCTTTACCCCAGGATCGACCCCTCAGCCGTGGTGCAGCTCAACAGCATCGCCGCCATGGTTTTTCTAGTCGGACTGCCCATATCTTTGGCCAATCGCCGCTTCGCGCCGTCTTCTCGGGTATCCTCTAACTGACATGGCCAAGCTATCGATCCGCGACCTCGACCTTACCGACAAGCGCGTCCTCATCCGCGTGGACTTCAACGTGCCTCTCAAAGACGGCATCATCACCGACGACACCCGCATCCGCGAGACTCTTCCCACCATCGAGTACGCGCTGCGCCACAAGGCCAAGGTCATCCTCTGCTCACATCTCGGCCGTCCCAAGGGCAAGCCCGTCGCGTCGATGAGTCTTCGTCCACTGGTGGATCATCTCCGCACGCGACTCGACCACATCCTCGGCGACGATGAGAACGTAGCCTTCTCCCCCGACTGTATTGGCGTCGTTGCCAGCGAGATGGCGCTCAATCTTGAATCCGGCCAGCCGCTTCTGCTTGAGAACCTTCGCTTCCATCCCGAGGAAGAGGCTAACGATCCCGTCTTCGCAAAAAAACTCGCCTCGCTCTGCGACATCTACGTCAACGACGCGTTTGGCAGCGCTCACCGCGCTCACGCCTCCACCGAAGGAGTCACACACTTCGTAAAACAATCCGCCGCGGGCCTGCTCATGGAAAAAGAGCTGACCTATCTCGGCAAGGCGCTCACGGAGCCCGACAAACCCTTCGTCGCGATTATCGGCGGGGCCAAGGTCTCGGACAAGATTGACGTGATCGATAACCTGTTGGAGAAAGCCGACGCGATCATCATCGGCGGCGGCATGGCTTACACCTTCCTCAACGCGCGGGGGCAGAGTACGGGCAAGTCTCTCGTCGAAATCGACAAAATCGACGTCGCCAAAGCCGCGCTCCAAAAGGCCAAGGCCATGGGCGTTCGCTTCCTCCTGCCGGTCGACCACATCCTCGCCGACAAGTTCGCTCCCAACGCCAAGACGCAGGTCTTTTCCGGCGACGGCCCCTTCCCTGAAGACCTCATGGCCCTCGACATCGGCCCCAAATCGATTGCGCTCTTTGAAGAGGAGATCGCGGAGGCCCGCACCATCATCTGGAATGGCCCTATGGGCGTCTTCGAGATGCCTGCCTTCGCCCGCGGCACCAACGAGATCGCCGCAGCCGTCGCGCGTAACCACGACGCCACCACCATCGTCGGCGGAGGAGACTCGGTCGCCGCCATCCAGCAGTCCGGCTTTGCTGACCGCATCACCCACATCTCCACCGGCGGCGGTGCCAGCCTCGAATTCCTCGAAGGCAAAACCCTTCCCGGCGTCGCCGCACTGACGGAGAACCAGAGATTTAAGTAAGGCCGGAATGATGAGACTTCGCCACCATGATTTGTCGTGCCTTACCTTCTGTTTGCTTAGCTGCGTATTCGTCTCTAACGCATTTGGTCTCGACAGCGCCAAGGTCGCGCAAGCGAAATATGATGCCCTGAAGGCTAAAGTGCAGGGTGGCGACACCAACATCGATTGGCGGGAGATACGGCTGGATGCAGTCGTTGCAGATGTCGACGGCGAATTCGATTGGCATCAAGCGAACACAGCCGGCGTCGCCGCGTTCAACGCGGGTGATTACGAGGGTGCGCTCCGCAAAGGCCAGGAGATCATTCAGCACAACATCGCAAACGGAGACGGACATTTTCTTGCGATGGTTTCGCTGAAGCATCTTGAAAAACAGGATGAGGCAGCAAAGGAAAAACTCATCGTCGATCAAATTGTGCAGTCCATAATGAGTTCCGGGGATGGCAAGACCGCCGACACGGCTTGGTTTACCGTAAGCACCTCGGAAGAATATTTCGTCATCCGAATTCTGGGACTGAAACCGAAGTCTCAGGCGCTAGTCAAGAACGGAAAGCACTCATTGGACAGGATGACGGTAGTAGGAGAAGACGGTAAGGAAACGACCCTCTGGTTTAACACAGATACGGACATGGAATTGACTCGCAGAGTTGGGGAAAGTTAAAACAAGTTGCACAAGCGAGGATCATTTTTTCTCTGTTTTTCGATCGACATAAATCGTTTTTCTTTCTTCCCTTCCCTCTTCGACTTGAAGATGGAATACTGATTCGCACATGAGAAAGCCACTGATCGCAGCCAACTGGAAGATGTATAAGACGCCCAAAGAGTCTTTAGCTTTCCTCAGCGAGTTCCTTCCTCTGGTCAAGGACCACACCTCCAGCGAGATTGCAATCTTTCCCACCATGTCTTCGCTTGGCTATGTCATCGAGGCAACCAAAGGCACCAACGTGATCGCCGGCGCCCAGACAATGCACTGGCTCAACGAAGGCCCCTATACCGGCCAGACCTCGCCGACCATGCTCGAAAGCATCGGCTGCACCCGCGTGCTGCTTGGCCACTCCGAGCGCCGCATCTATGCCCACGAGACCGACGACATGGTCAACCTCAAGCTCAAAGCAGCGCTCGATCATGACCTTATCCCGATCGTCTGCGTCGGCGAGACCCTCGACAAGCGCCAGTCCGGCCTGACGGAAGCAGTTCTCTGTTGGCAGGTTGCTTGCGCGCTCAACGGCGTCAAGGGTACCTCTTGCGGCCAGGTGGTCATCGCCTACGAGCCTGTCTGGGCCATCGGCACCGGCAGCGTCGCAACCCCGGAGCAGGCCAACGAAGCCCACGCCATCATTCGCCGCGAAGTAGCCCGGCATCTCGGCGCCCCCTGCGCCAGCGGCATGCGCATTCTCTATGGTGGTTCCGTCAAACCGGACAACGTCGCCAGCCTGATGAGCCAATCAGAGATCGACGGCGCGCTGGTCGGAGGAGCCAGCCTGCACGCAAAATCCTTCCACGAGATTATCTCTAACGCCACAGGCGCGTGACTCAAGCTGCGAAGCCGACGTCACCCGCAGGTTGTTCCACCTGTGACTAGCGAACCACCCCAGCCTGGTCCATCGGCCAGTACACAAAGGCCGCCTTGCCGTAGATCAGATCCCGGTCCACGGGCCCGAAGTCGCGGCTGTCGCTCGAGATCGACCGATGATCCCCCATCACGAAATATTCATGCCCCGGTACCGTCATCTCGGGCTGCGATCTATCGTCGGCAAATCGCTTCGGCACATAGCTCTCGCTGACGCGTTCGCCGTTCACGATCACCTGGCCATGATCGATACGCAGCGTATCGCCAGGCAACGCGATCACGCGCTTGATGTAACTCTTCTCATGGTCGTGCGGGTACAGAAATACGACCACGTCCCCACGGTGTATATCACCAACGCGATAGGCCACTTTATTGATGAATAGCCTGTCCTGGTCCTCCAGCATCGGCAGCATGCTGGTTCCTTCCACCCGAACCGGTTGGTACAAAAAAATGATGATGAATGCCGACACCACAACCGAGATCACCAGATCGCGCAACCAGGAGTGCATCACTCCTTTGCGTTGATCTATCTGAACCGTCGGCTCAATCACCTGCTGATCTTCCGACTCAGGCCGAATCTTTCCGTCTGTCTCCACGTGATCTTCCGAATCCTCTTTCATTTAGACGCACCACCCTCGGAGTTGCAATCCGTGGTCTGACCGCCGACTGAGCTGGCACGTGACAGCTCAGCGCGGGTAACCAATTAGGCGGAGATGCATCTCATATATTCAGCAGAGGCTAGACATCCGCCTCGTAAAGCATATGAGAACTCTCCGCTGGAAGCAGAACTCTCTGCTTATCACAGGTCGAATCAGTTCGCCATTCCAATCGTTACTCGGCTTAAACCCCGACCCTTTATGATAACTCGCATAGGGCAAACCTTTCTTGACGTATTTAAGAAGGTTAGGACTAGAATTGCCCCAGCAGAACAGTAGGATATTTATGGCAACCCTTACCATGCTCGAGCAGGCCCCGACACCCAAACCCGTCAACCGTGGCGCAGCAGACTTCAACGATCTCACCACGGAGACCGCCAACACCGCCTCGGAGGGACTTGACACCAAGTCCGCTCTCGAGATCGCCCGTATTATTAACCACGAAGACGCGAAGATCGCAGCTGCAGTCAAAAAAGCGCTGCCCGAGATTGCCATCGTCATCGATACCGTCGCCCGCTCCCTGCGCGATGGTGGCCGACTCATCTACGTCGGCGCTGGTTCCAGCGGTCGCATCGCCTCCCTCGACGCCTCAGAGTGCCCACCAACCTACTCCACCGCCCCCTCGCAAGTCCAGTACATCATGGCTGGTGGCCCGAAGGCTCTCGCCTCTGCCTCCGACGTTAACGAAGACTCACCAGAGATTGGCCAGCGCGATATCGCCCGCCGGCGCCCAACCCGCAAGGACATCGTCATTGGAGTCTCCGCCAGCGGTCGCACACCCTACGTGGTCGGTGCTGTGGAGTACGCTCGCGCCCGCGGAGCAAAGACCGCCGCCATCACCTGTAACCTCAACACGCCGCTTGCCGATGTTGCAGACACGACCGTCATCACCGAGGTCGGACCCGAAGTCATCTCGGGCTCCACGCGCATGAAGTCTGCCTCGGCCCAGAAGATGGTGCTCAACATGATCACCACCGGTGCCATGACCCGTCTCGGCTACGTCTACGACAACCTCATGGTCAACGTGCACATGAAGAACGCGAAGCTGGTTGAGCGCGGCATTCGCGTCCTGATGAAGGTCTGCGATATCGACCGCGACACCGCCATCCGCACCATCAAGTCCGCAGGTAAATCGATTCCCATCGCGGTCGTCATGCTCAAGGCCAACGTAGACAAGATGGAGGCTGTACGCCGCCTCACGAAATCGGACGGCAACGTTCGCCTCGCCATCGACGACTCTCGTCTCGAGCTCTGATCGCCAGAAAAGCGCGGCCTGCCTAGGCCGCGCTGCACGTCCTCACCCTTTCATCTAGTTAGTAGCGAAATCACCCTTTGTTCTTCCAAGGTGAGACCTGAAGAGACGGCTGATCCTGCTCCGATGTGATCTTCCACTCTCCGTTCAGGCGCTTCAGCGTCAGCCGCGTCGGCACAAACGACTCTAATATCTCCGACGTCTCCTGCTCATCCATAAAGTGTTTCACCAGGCGTACCTCAGCCTCCGATCCGGTCTGCCGCTCGATGACGATGTCCTCCATCTTTACAGTCCATAATCCCTTTCGCATCCGGTTGGTCGCCTCGCGATCCCGCAGGACCGCCTCTTTGCTCACGTTGCGTTGATCAAGATACCGGTCCAGCGTATCCGCATAGAAGGCAGCTTGAGCATTCGCATCTCTCGTCCGCATTGAGGCTGCCCAGTTCTGCAGCCACAGCTTCAACTCTGCGCTACTTGTCGCGGACACGGGAGTAGACTCCGGCAAAGGAGCTGGCTTTGTTGGGATAGCTTCAGCAGCCTGCCGCTTATCAAGTTTAGGTACAGGATTCGGCGCGACCCCGACCGTTGGTGCAACAACCGGGGCTGGAGACTTGGCGAGCTCGAGGTGCGGCCAATTGATCTCGCGTGGCCGATAGAACTCACCATGCGACCAATAAAAATATCCCTCTCCAGCCGCCGCCAAGAGAGCAAGCAGCATCGTCGTCCACAGCGCGAATCGCTTCCATCCGGGCGTTAGATCATCTTCTATGCGAAGTCTGTATGGAGCCTCGCGAGCCTGCCATGTCGGTTCGTCTTCCGAAAGATCCGCTTCCGGAAGATCCGGCTCACCGTAAAACCTCGGTTGAGTTCTTTGTTCCGGAGCAACAGTCTGTTCAACCTCTTTAGATTGCTCCGATCCAAAAGTCTTCTTGGAAGCTACGACTCTTTCTGACTCGTTCTGCGAATTTGACGGGATATTCTCGGCCTGCGGCTCAGCTAGCAGCGCGCCAGCGCGCCATACCAGGTCCGGCGCCGCCGTTGCGGCCTCAACCATCGTCTCCGGGGCTTCAGACGAAGTCATCTTCTCTTCCGAACGCCTCGTTTCTTCTGAACGTTTCGACACTCGCGGTGAGTCTAGATCCGGTTCTTCGGACCGATCGACAACGGCCGTTCCTGCCGCGGACTTCCTTGCCGCCGCATAAGTCGCTACGCGCAGAGCATCCAGGTCAATCTGAGCCTTCATCTGTTCAAACAGATCATCGATTTTCGATCGAACAACATCCTCTTGCGACGTGTCTCCCAGCAGGGCCGAGGCCTGAAAGTTCACCTCTCCCACAATGACGGTCTCGCCATTCTCCGCATTGACTCGGAACACAGTGTTGTCATTCTTGTTCTTCGATCGCGGCGACGGCCCCAATCCTCTCACCGTAATCCGATCGTCAAACCGCGTCACATCGTCCGAAATCTCTCGCGAACACATCTCCAACGCACGTAAGACCACTTCCGGATCCGGATTTTTTACTGTTTCGCGGATCTCAAATTTCATGGCACCCCTTTCTGACTTCTTCTAGTGGATGGCAGAAACCCCATCGGGGGAAGCGGACAATAAGTGAGCGTGAACAATAAAGCGTTCCGGCGCTGCGCCCACATAGTCGAACGGAAAACAGGTGATCAATGTCAGCTCTGGTCTTGCAACAATATTGAGCACCTCTACTTTGTCTGGACTCACAATCTCGGTAGAGTCCACCACATAGTGATAGATGCCAGTTTTGTCGATCAGGAGAACCTCCATCTTCGCGGTAATCCTGCGCAGCGGCCGGAAGAACGAATCGCGATGCCCTGCCAGCCCCACAGTACCAAGACCACCGGGCACTGCCGTCCCGGGGATATGGCCCACTCCCCTGCGTAGACTATTCCCATCATAATCGGCGGTGATAGGAGCCGACAATGCGAGAGCCGGAATCTCAATCCTGCCAATCACATCCTCGGTCGCTCGCTCGACCGACGCACCGTTTTCCGCTGGCAAAGGCTCGCCGATCCGCTCCGCGAGCCTCTGCGTGCCCCTTGCCTGAACACCCAGCACCAGGCAGTATCCAACGCAAAGGAAACCACACGTCCAAAGGAGACGTTCAGCGTATGCGAGCATTCGCATTCACTACTCCCGCATCAACGGTCTTCGATTGAGAGCTGAGAAACGTCCCTGCGACACGATCCAACGCAACATAGCAGCAGCGATCAGAGAGCAGAAGCCGACCAGCCACACGACCGGAATCATGCTAGCGGTATGGGGCAATGCTTTGATAACCGGCTTCTGAACGCTCGCCACTTGCGTATATCGCTCTGCTTTGATACCTGGCTTGGCCTCAGCGGTGTCGCTTGGTCCCACCTGCTGAAGCGAAAGAAGCCAGAGCGTCAGCAGTTGCATGTCGTCCTGAGACAGCGTGTTGTCGGTGACCTTGCCTTCAGAGGCCGGATCAACCGCGGGCACCTTCGCTGGGTTCGCCGTCGCAATCGCAACCGCCTCAGCCTTCGGATAGACGAACTCCACGACCGATGCGCTTCCCGGAAAGTACCACCCCTTGAGGTACTGAGAACCATCAGCGGGATTGGCCCACTTCACAGGACCGCTGCTGGCGGGTTTTTGTATCTCGCTGTTCGGAATGCCGATAAAAGTTGAGTGAAGATCGCCCTTCGTCGAATCCACTTTTAAGATGACCCGGTCCGAAAGACGATTGACGACGTGAATGGTATAGGAGCCTGGTTCCAGCGTAGCCCCTGGGATGTGTGATGGGTTGGAGATCGTGAAGTCCGCGGCTGGATTTGCCGGACCAGCAGCCCACAAGGCCGCGTTGAAAAGGCACAAAGACGCACATAGGATAAAAGCTTTGAGTCGCATGGTTTCTCCTTGCAGGATCAACGTACGTCCCGTGATATGCAAGGTGTACGCCAAAAGTTAGCCAGTGGGTTGAGAGAAAGGTGCGGTAACCCAACTTTTTCAGGGAAAGTAATCAGAACGCTCATAGACCATGCGATTAGTAATCGTATGAGCATTACTAAGTTGATGGAACGTGAAATCTTATTCACTTGTCGCGGATTTTGAGGAGACAAGTGCAGCATTTTGCAAAGTCGTCCGACCACTGGTCAATCGCTACCCTCTTGAGAGTGACAGCTTTGTCATTCAAACGTCCGCTATGCCTTTTAGATTTATAAGGTTAGATCAGGTGATTGGGCAGTAGACCTGGAATTTAATCTCTAATCCGAAGCAATTTCGAGGGATGCCTTTCGCTTTGGACCAGCAGAACCACCGCCGTTACTCATTTCCACGAGAAATCTCCGTAAACTGGCAAGATGGAAAAGTTCGTAGTACGCGGCGGAAATCCCCTTCTCGGCACCATCAAAGTCTCCGGAGCAAAAAACTCCGCTCTCCCGTGCATGGCCGCCGCCATCCTTACCGAAGATGAGGTCATCCTCGAAAACATCCCTCAGGTCAACGACATTGAAACCGAGCGCAAACTGCTCACCAGCATGGGCGCCGAGGTAGAACTCGGATATGGTCGCGCCCAGCATCGCACTCGCATCAAGTGCGCCATCCTCTCTGATCCGGTCGCCAAATACGAGATCGTGAAGACGATGCGCGCAAGCTCTCTGGTCCTCGGTCCTCTCATTGCACGCACCGGCATCGCGCGTGTCGCCATGCCTGGAGGCTGCGCTATCGGTGGCCGCCCCATCGACCTTCACATCAACGGCCTCGAAGCCATGGGCGCCACCATCACCCAGGATCACGGCTATCTCGAAGCCCGCGCTGACCGGCTAAAGGGCGCACACATCGTCTTCGACAAGATCACCGTCACCGGAACCGAAGACCTCCTGATGGCCGCCACGCTTGCCGAGGGAGAATCTGTCTTCGAGAACTGCGCCCGAGAGCCCGAAGTCACCGATCTCGCTGCCCTGCTCATCGCCATGGGAGCAAAGATCGAAGGCGCAGGCACCGGAACCATCCGCATTCAGGGCGTCTCCAGACTCCACGGTGCGCGTCATCGTATCAACCCCGACCGCATCGAAGCCGGAACCTTTCTCATCGCGGGCGCCATTACCGGCGGAGACCTCAACGTCGATTGTTGCGAACCCAAGCACCTCGGTGCTCTCATCACCAAACTCGAGCAGTGCGGCGTCAAGATCGACGTCGGCGCCGACCACGTTCGCGTCCGCTCCGGCGGAGAACTCAAGGCCGCAGACGTCACCACCGAAGAGTATCCCGGCTTCCCGACCGACATGCAGGCTCAGTACATGGCTCTCGCCACTCAGGCCGAAGGCACCAGCACCGTCATCGAAAATATCTTCGAAAACCGGTTCATGCACGTGCAGGAGTTGATCCGCATGGGCGCAAACATCTCCATCTCCGGCCGTACCGCAACCGTCCGCGGCAAGACACCGCTGCAGTCCGCCGCGGTCATGTGCTCGGACCTCCGCGCCTCTGCCTCTCTTGTTCTCGCTGCTCTGGTAGCCGACGGCGAAACCATTCTCGACCGCGTCTACCACCTCGACCGTGGCTACGAGCACTTCGAGGAGAAGCTTCGCGGAGTAGGCGCACAGATCCGCCGCATGGGAGACGTCTTCGGGAAAAAGTAACTTTCGCCGTTACGAAACTTCCAGTTCCTTGCGATACACAAAGGCGTCCAGTCCGGCCCCGCCATAGAACCGGCGTTTCAGCTCAGTTCGTGCATAGCCAGAGCGCTCATAGAAGCGGATCGCTCCCTCGTTTCCCGTGAACACATGCAGCTCCATCCATAACGCACCAGCAGCGGCTGCGCGGTTCTCTGCCTCATGTAACAGCGTTTGAGCCAAACCTCTTCGTCTGCACTTCTCCGCGACATCCAATGTCACAACGTACCCACGAGCGATATCCCCACGTCGCTCTACCTGGACAATGACAAACCCGGCGATCTCGCCTCCCTCCGTCTCCGCGATCAATGTGACAGCATCATCCGCCTCTGCAAACGCGCGCATCGACTCACGGCCAAACCGGAATTCGTTCGAAAAACACAGTTGATCCAGCCTGTATATTGCGTCCAAATCCCTTTTGAGATATCCCCGAAGTTCAGCTTCCACACTCACCACGCCACCCCAGAACTTCCAACCCCATTTTCCAACCCCATTAAAGATAACTGCACATTGCCGGCCAGATCGATTTTGAACCCGGGAAGACTACTCGATTCGGGTCGCTATGTACAGCCGACAAATTTCTACGATCCTGTTCCCCGTCTTCAGACCAAAGGTGTACAACTGTTGCGATACTTGAAAAGGTAAGTCTGCCGGAGAGCGATGAAAGACCTAAACAAAGACAGTAAGCCGGATACCGGAAAACCCGTAACACTGAAGACTCTGGCGGAATATCTCGACCTCTCCCCGGCTACGATCTCAATCGTTCTTAACAACTCGCCCGTTGCGAAGTCCATCTCCCCTGCAACCAGGGAACGAGTTTTGGACGCCGCCAAGAAGTTCGAGTACCGGCCGAATCTGCACGCCCGGATGCTACGCACCAGACTAACCAACACCATCGGCGTGATCGTTCCAGAGCTCAGCGAGGGCTACTTTACCGGCGTCATGCTTGGGGTCGAGCAATATCTCCTTCAGGAAGGCTTCCTTTATTTCACAGTCAGCCATCTGGGCCGCGCCGACCTCCGCGAAGAGTATCAGGAACTCCTCATGAACCGCCGGGTCGATGGCTTCCTGCTCGTCAACACGGAGCTGTCCGTACCCGTCACTCTGCCGGTCGTAGGCGTCTCCTCCCACAGCAATGAGGCCGGCATCTCCAACATTCTGCTCGATCACAACTTTGCTGCAAGAAAGGCTCTTCACCACCTCCACGAATTGGGCCATCGCAAGATAGCCTTCATGAAGGGCCAGCGCTACTCTCTCGACTCCGAGGCCCGCTGGGAGTCCATTCTCAGCATAGCGAAAGAGCTCGACATTACAATTCGCCCTGAACTTTGCATCTACCTGGAGAAAAATCTCTGGTCGCCCGAGCTCGGCTATCAGCCCGTGCGAGAGCTGCTCGCGCATACACGCGACTTCACTGCGATGTTTTGCTTCAACGATACGGCCGCCATCGGCGCCATTCGCGCTATTCAAGACGCCGGTCTCAATTGTCCCCGCGACATCTCGGTCATCGGCTTCGACGACATCATGGTGGGAGAGTACTTCAATCCACGCCTCACTACCGTACGCCAGCCTCTCCACAAGATGGGTTGGACGGCCGCGCAAATGCTCATCAAACGGATACAGTGCCCGGACCTCACCTATCCGCATGAAGTCTGGTTCGAGCCGGAACTCGTCGTGCGAGAATCAACCGCAAGCATCCAGAACACGTCGCAGCCCAGCTCACGACGAGCCAAAGGTTGATAGGAGAGCTTTGCAAACAATCCAGCCAAAGGCTCCCCAACTGAGCCCGGATCGCGCAACCATCATCCGCACCCTCGCTCCCGTCTACTTCTATTTTCTTGTGGCCGGCACCGCTACAGTCATGCTCGGCCCTTTGCTGCCGCAGCTCATGGAGCATTGGCACATCCAGGATGCCCAGGCAGGCACCCTCTTCACCGCCGACTTCGTGGGACAACTCTGTGGTGCCTGGATCGCCGCGCGCAATCTCCGCGCCAGCCTGGTCTATGGATCTATCCTCGCGGCAGCCGGATGCCTCGCTCTGCTCTCGCTTGGCTTCGGGGCGGCGCACATCGCCCTCTTCTGCATTGGAGTCGGCCTCGGTACGGGCCTCACCGCCGGGAACATTCTCGCAGGAACTACGCTTCCCTCCGCTCGAGCGCAACTTCTCGTCATACTCAACGTCGCCTGGGGTCTCGGCGCCATCGCCTGCCCTCTGTTAATCTCTCTGACTGTCGCCGGCGGGATGAGTCGTTTCTTCCTTGTCATGACAGCACTCCTCCTCGCAGCGTCCCTGCTTTCTTTCGCGATACCGCGTGCAACCCCCACAAAGGGAGCCCAAGAACCATCAGACTTGGCTGGACGAAGACCACCCACAAAATCACCGTGGCCTCTGCCGCTGGCGCCTCTGCTCGTCTTCTGTACCGCAATGTTTCTCTACGTCGGGGTCGAGAACTCGCTCGGTGGCTGGCTACCGAGCTACGCTCTTCGTTCCAGTGCATCGCTCCAGGCATCTACCATCGCTCTCTACTTCTGGATAGCAGAACTAGTCGGACGCCTGCTTGTGGCTGCACTAATGACCGTCCTGAGCGAGCAAATTCTGTACCGGCTCTGTCTGGCGTTGCTTCTTGTCACCGAAGGGCTGATCTGCTCCATAGCGCATCCGTCAGCAACCGGTGTCATCACGCTAACCATCCTCGGCGGATTCACGCTTGCCCCCGTCTTTCCGCTTCTGGTTTCCTTCATGCTTGCCCGCACCGGAAACCATAAAAGACTCGGCCCGCTCTTTGCGAGCGCCTCCTTAGGAGGAGCGGTGCTGCCCTGGCTAACCGGCCTGTGCTCCACTTACCTTCACGGTCTTCGCGCCGGGCTGGTTGTTCCGGCCGCAGGGGCCGCTCTCCTTCTACTACTCTCCGGCTTCACGACCGCCAAAAATCCACCTGCCTCTTTCGACAGACTCGTAAGCTAATTTTTCTCTCAAGCGTTCCAGAGGCGGCCCCTCCGGACTCCGCTAGCACTGAACGCATATCTTCCCATACAACCCACAGGAAAAGAGGCCAGGCCTTAGCCTGACCTCTGAGAAAAGGGAACGACCTTCAGCAACCCTTATTTGACAGGAGCTGCAAAGTGATCGCGAAGCTGAATAACACCGATGACGACGACTGCTGCCATAGCTGGTCCGAACAAGAGATACATAGTGCCTCCTTCCCAGAGTGTTTATGTAACCAAGACTGATCTAATAAGCTGCACATCAACCGATCGAACAATTACTGTCTACCGATGAAGCTGACGACTCTATGAAAGCAATTGCACGACCAAAGACTTCAGCTCAAACTTATGAACGAACTAATCTCCGACGAAGCATCCCCGCCATTCCGATCAGCCCCGAGCCGAACAACATCAGGCTCGAAGGCTCTGGAGTAGTCGCTGTTCCGATAAACTCCTGCGGCCCCGAAGTCGTGTCGTTCGAAGGAATGTACAGCGTGAATTGGTTGAAGTAGCCAGAGTTGATCAACTGCTGGTTGCTTGCCTCAAACAGCGCATCAGTCGCGAGAATTCGCGCCGTAAAGTCAAACAGCGAATTTCCTGTCAGATCGCTCGGATCGAAGATGCTCCATTCGGCGTACTGAATTTCGCTGGCACTCACCCCTGTTGGCGGGTGAAGAATCTCGGAGTAGAGAATCGCATCCGCGCGATACTCGCGATCCATCACGGAGTTGCCCGTGGGAATGCTCTCTTCGGTGACGCTCCAGCTCTCGCCGGGCGTGATCTCACGGTTGTAGTTGAGGCACATCAGATTCACCGTCGATGTGCCAGAGGTGGTGTTGAGCTGAAAGGAATACGGATAGATCTGGACACTGCCGCCAAGCGGATCGTTCGTTCCGTTGTTCAGTGTGAGCGTATCCGCCTTCACCACGATAGAAGCAAAACCCAGACAGACGATTGAAACAAGCGATGCAAATTTCATCTTTAAGAAGCCTTCCCCGAAAAAATTGTTGTCAGAGACTGACTGCACTCTGTTTCCACGATTGGTTGAGCCGGCATCCATTCCCGTTTTGGTCTGCTTACACCGGCAACTCATTGCGATTTGCTTACCTCACTCTGGGTTATTGCAAGTCGCGAACCAATTGCGAAAAGCAGGAAAAATTCCTTATTTTCTGGGTTTTCCGACGTTCTGAGGTCGGAAATGCACAAAACTCGCCTGGGTCAACGCCCAAAAGATTGTCCCAAAATGAAAATCTTTTCCACTTTGGGTCTGCAATCTTTAGCGAGGTGTCTAAAGTTTTTCGCGATAGAAGGTATGCCCGCTGAGATGGCTACAAAGCGGAGGGCAATTGGAGTGCCAGAAGTTACAAATCAGGCAAGCTTGGCTCATCAAGCATTGTGCAACTCGACTCTCTCGCTCAATGCAGAGTCCAGTACAAGTCAGAAGCAATCACGCAAAGAAAAGCCTCTTCTCAGGGAAGAGGCTAGAGTTCTGCTTACCTACTCATCTCACACGGCAACGGTAAAGCTGTCTTCGCTGCGGGTCACAGCCCGGTACATGGTGTCTCGCTCAAACGGCGTGCGCCCCGCTTCAGTGATCAACCGAACAAGATCTGCCCGCCGCATCCCTTGCGGAGTAGTCGCTCCAGCATCGTGATAAATCTTCTCCTCAATCACGGTGCCATCGATATCGTCCGCCCCAAATCGCAGCGAGATCTGCGCCATCTTCGGCGAAACCATCTGCCAATAGCTCTTTATATGGGCGAAATTGTCCAGCATCAGCCGACCGACAGCGATCTGACGAAGATCCAGCATCCCCGTCGTCTTGGGGATATGAGCTAAGGCCGTGTTATCCGGATGGAATGACAGCGGAATGAATGTCTGAAATCCCCCCGTCTCATCCTGCACCGCCCGCAGCTTCAGCAGATGGTCCACGCGGTCTTCTTCGTTCTCCACGTGCCCGTACAACATGGTCGCATTCGATCGCAAGCCGATCTGGTGCGCCATTCGAGCGGTGTCCAGCCACTCGCTGCCATCGATCTTGTGGTCGCAAATGATATGCCGCACCCGATCCGCGAAGATTTCAGCGCCACCGCCCGGCATCGAATCCACGCCCGCGGCCTTCATCCGCTCCAGCGTCTCGGGGATGGTCATCTTGCCGCGCTTGGCTAGAAACGCCACCTCGACCATGGTGAACGCCTTGATGTGCACCTTCGGAAACCGAACCTTCAGCCCGCGGACCAGATCCATGAAGTATTCGAATGGAAGATCCGGATGCAGCCCCCCAACGATGTGAAACTCCGTCACGGCCTCCGTGAGCCCCGTAGCAGCAGTCTCCCAGGCCTCTTCCAGAGCCATGGTATAAGTGCCCGCCTCGCCCTTCTTACGTCCAAACGCGCACAGACGGCACGAGGCCATACAAACATTCGTTGGATTGATATGCCGGTTCACATTGAAGTAAGCAATGTCCCCATGCATCCGCTCCCGCACCAGGTTCGCCAACCAACCCACGGCGAGAATATCGCCACTTCGATACAACGTCACCCCATCATCAAAGCTGAGGCGCTCACCCTGCTGCACCTTTGCCGCTATCGGCAAAAGTGCAGCATCGTCTGTCTGAAAGGAGTGTCGCGTCTCGAGAGCGGATAAGGAAGAACTCATTCTTCGATTCTATTCTTTATCGGCTGTTGCAGCACACCTTAGTGACTCGCCATTTCCTTTGAATCAACCATGCGCGGCTGTATCACCACACCATCAAACCAGGTCGTTCCAACAAGGTGGTCACCAATCGAACGAACCATTCTGAGATTCCAGCCAGTATTCCAGTACTGAATCTTCCGATCAGGCAGGTGAACCGCGAATGCGATCGTATTCTTGCTTCCCGCGGCAATCAGGACACGCTGCGACGCAACATCATAAAAGATGCTGTTCACATCGCGAAGAAACAGGTCCTTGACCGTTTGCCACGAAGCTCCCTTGTCATCGGAGACAAAGATTCCCTGCCGCCCTCCAACCCACAGCCCGCCTGCATCGTCCACAGCCATGGCTGAAATCTGATCGAGCGTCTCCGGAAGCTTGATGGCTGTCCATTGCTGACCGCCGTCTAAAGAAAGCACCGCAGAGTTAAGGCTCGATGCCAGAACAGTCGAATTTCGGGCAGCCACAAAATTCCAGCTCTTCGGCTCAAAGCCCGGAACTTCCTTCCAGCTTTGACCCGAAGTAACACTCTCGAAGAGACCCGTGGAGGTCGCGGCATAGAGCGTATCTCCTCCTCGAGCAAATGCGTTAACCGCCGCTTCGAAGGCATGAGCCGGTTGCGCAGTAGTCTTATGCGTCGAGCTCTCTGGTGCTTTGTGCGCGGCCGTCGTAGCAGTGGTCCGCCCCGACGTTTTCCTTCCGGCTTTGGCCGGCGGCGCAGGTGGCGGATTGAAGGTTACGTTGTCCACGCGACTCCACACAGCTCCTTGGAGCCGATAGATTCCGTGCCGCGTGCCAGCCAGCAAATTGTTATCCGGCCCCTGGACCAGGCTGAAAACGTCGTGCCCATTCAGTCCCGAACTCATCTGCGACCAATTCAAGCCGCCGTTCGTGCTGGCGAATACTCCACCGAGGGCCTTATCGTTCACCACACCCACGTAGATCGTCGCAGGGTTGGAAGCATCGGCAAGGTAAGAGGTGATCTGCCGCGCCGAAAATCCAGCGTTCGACTGAACAAATGAATTTCCTCCGTCATTGCTGGCCAATACCCCGCCCCGGTCCGTTGCGAGCATCACCCGGTTCGAATTAGTCGGGTCAACGTACACATCATTGATAATCACCTCCGGACCCGTGGTTCGCTGCCATGTGGTTCCAGAGTCTACCGTTCGCCACAGACCTTCAGTGGTTCCCGCAAACACGATGTTCCGATTCGTCGGATCCTGCATCAACACCCGGGTTCGGCGAGCTGTAGAGGGAATTCCCTGGATCTTCTGGAAAACCTGCCCAGCGGTCTGGCTCTTATAGATTCCTGAGCACGCACTGGCATAAACGATCTTCGGATCTTTCGGGTCCACGATGATCGAAAACACATCCGAGTCATCGATGACGCCCTGTTTGATATTGGCCCAGTGCTGCCCGCCATCGACGGTCTTCCAGGGCAGATGCCATGTGCCAGCATAGATAATCTGCGGATCGACCGGATCGATCGCGATCGATTCGACCTCGTGCAGCTCCTGGCTTCCTGCAGGACTAATCAGCTTCCAGCGCTCTCCGCCGTCGTTGGATTGGTAAACGCCCTTCAGGGTACCGGCCACCAGAAGCTTCGGATCGGAAGGAGAAGGGGTAAGCGCGCGAATGGACTGACCCTGCATATCGCCGACGGCCTCCCACGTCACTCCACCGTCTTTGCTCAGAAAGATTCCGCCATCAGGACTGCCCAGCACCCAGGCGCCCACCACGATTCGTTTCGAATCAGCGCCGCTGACCACAATCGAATCCAGCACCAGGTCATCCCGCTTGCCGATCCATGCCAGCCGCTTCCAGTCCGCACCGCCGTTCTTCGACTCGTACATCCAGCCCGTTGCCGTGCCCAAATAGAGATGAGTGCGATCGTGAGGATCGACCGCGAAAGCCCGCGCGTCCCCTCCGTCCGGACCGTACGGCAGCCAGCTTGCCGCATGTAACTGAAGGCAAAAGAGAAAAACCACAAAAGTGACGAGTCTGACGGAAAAGCGAAGAGATCTGTTCAAGGGAGGGTTCCTATTCTGTACGGATTATCGAACTTACGCGCAAGCTTGTCCATAACACAAAGGCTGACTGGGAAGGTTCCCAGTCAGCCTTTGTGCTGAACTACTGTGATTGTTATTACTTCTTCTTGTGGTGAGTGGCTGGCGCCGTCCGTGGCTTGGCGGTTACTGCACTTTCATCCACGGGGGTGAGGCCAGTGTTGCTCAGGGTTGCGCCGGCTGGGATCAACGTCGTCGTCACAGTCTTGCCGTTGTCAGTACCGGTGTAGACCGAGATACGGCTGGCATCGATGCCCTTCTCCGTAACCAGGTATGCCTTGGCATTGACGGCACGCTCAGCAGCGAGGTGATCGCCCTTCTTCTCTGCGCTGTCTTTGTCGCCAACCACAGCCAGCTTCGCATCAGAGGTGCGCTGCAGGTTGAGAGCGATATCGTCCAGGCAGGCCTTGGCTTCGTTATCAACACGAGCTGGCCGCTTCTTGTCGCGATCGAAGTTGATCGAGCAGAGTTGGCTGGTCGTCGGCGCTGGCGGCGGCGGCGGTGCATTCACCGTAACCGTCGTCGTGCACGAGGCACTCTGACCCTTGTCATCAACCACGTTCGCAGTCACCGTAATCGTGCCAGGTGCTGCACCTGTCGTGGTCAACGTGGCGGTTGAAGTGTTTCCAGTGACCGATCCAGCCGTCGAGCTGTAGCTGTAGGTCAGAGGACGATTCTGCGGGCTCATACCGGTTGCTGTAATGGTCGAAGAATCTCCAGGAGCAACCGTGGAGGGGTTCGCCGAGCAGCTTACCGTCGGGGGATCGAACTGCTTCACGGTGTAGCTGGCCGAGCAGTCCGCCATCTCGCCAGGCTTTGCACCTTCCGAGACGTGGCCCTTCACCGTATAGGTGCCGGGAGTCGCAGACTTCGTGTCGATGTTGGCTGTCGTCGAGGTTCCCGAGATCGTGCCGCCATCAGCTGTCCAGGAGTAGGTCGCCGTCTTCTTCGGGTTCAGGTTCAAAGGCGTTCCTGTAACCGTGATCGGATCGCCAGGGTAAACGGTAGCAGGCGAGACCGCGCAGGAGTAGGTCACCGGCGGAGGAGGAATGATATGACCGAAGTGAGCCACAATTCCTGTGCTCAACTCAGCTCCACCCAGGTTCGTGCGTCCACCAATCGCTCCACCCGTCGGAGGAAATACCGGCGGACCGTAGTCTGCATGCACGTAGCGATAGTCTGCCTGGAACAACCGCAGAGAAAACTTGTTATCGAAGAAGGGCAGATCGTAGTCCATACCGCCGCCGACCGTCAGGGTTGGTCCCCACTGGTAGGGATTGTGATATCCACCTACCTCAGAGTTGGGGCCGCCCAGCCGAGCGCCGCCCGCGTGGGCATGCGCAAACAGCGTGAAGTTCTGCATCGGAGCGCGGAAGATCGGACCCGCGGATGCTGCGTACAACCCGTCGTTATTGCCGTCCGGATGGGCCGCAAACATGATCTCGCCGCCAACCCACTTGTTGAAGTAGTACGCGCCGCTGCCAATCGCACCTAAGTCGATTGACGAATAATTGATGTCTTGCGGCTTTACCGCGCCGTGAGCGCCGAAGTACGAATAGCCAAGAAATACATCAATGCGTGAAGGGTTCGGCCCCACCGGGGCGGCTGGACCGGCAGTCTGCGCGCTGAGGCTGGCAGCTCCAAGTCCGACTGCACATGCAGCCAGTACAAACCGGCGTGTGTTACGAAACGGGCGATAAACCATACGAGTTCCTCCACTCAAAGTCTTACGTTTACGAGCCTTCACGTCATCTACAGGGATCGTTTTGTTGGTTCGATTCCTTACAGCATACTTCAGTTGCTAATGCTTCCGGAAAAAAAATACTCCTCGATGACACTATTTTCAATAGGTTACCAGCGAGAAAGGCAAAACGTTCCTACGCTGGGCGGGGGGAACCCATCCAGTAAACCGCACTTTTCTTGGTGCATTAACTCAAATTCAGGGTTTTTCGTATTGTGCCGCGCTCTTGCTGGATCTTTTCCTGCAAAAGCGTGATGGCGTACAGCAACTGCTCCGGGCGAGGCGGGCACCCGGGAACGTACACATCGACCGGAATTACCTGATTGACACCCTGAAGCAGGGCGTAGTTGTTAAAAACGCCGCCCGAGGTCGCGCACGCACCCATCGAAATCACCCACTTCGGCTCCGGCATCTGCTCATACAGCCGCCGAATCACAGGCGCCATCTTCTGCGAGACGCGCCCAGCAATGATCATCAGATCGCTCTGCCGAGGCGACGGACGAAAGACCTCCGCCCCGAACCTCGCAATGTCGTACCGCGACCCACCCATCGACATCATCTCGATTGCGCAGCACGCCAGGCCAAAAGTCATCGGCCAGATCGAGTTCTTTCGCACCCAGTTGATCGCAGCGTCCACCGAAGCCAGCACTACGCCCTCCGGTTGCTGCTCCCCCCAGCTCACCTCGGTCACCTTTTCATGGTTTTTTGCGGAACTGTCGAGGGTCCCAAAGATGTAGCGATCGTTCCTCTGCGGAGTTCCTGTCGGACGGCCGTTGCTCGTGTTCTCGCTGCTTGGTGTGCTCATGTCTCTAATATAAAACTCTCACTGCAGTCCGCGCAGCTTATTTCACCTCAGGCCGCCTAACGCGCATTCTCCTCGATCGCCCGCAGCATGGCCTCGAGCAGCTGGTTCTCCTCGCCTTTCTCCAATTTCGCGCCATTTCGCGTCAGGTAAAAGACGTCGATGGCCGTCTCCCCTTCCGTGTCAACCAGAGCCACCTCGATATTGCAGCCCTGCGCCGCCAGCGTCAGGCTCAAAGCACGCAGCAACCCCGTCGTATCCTGCGCCACTACCTCCATCAGCGTACTGTGCGACGAAGCCTCGTCGTCGAACTCCACCCGCGTCTCCACCACCACCAGCGGCGCTTTGCGCCTCCCTCGCCGTCTTCCGCTCAGCAGCTTCTCCACCGACACCGCACCGGTCATCACATCATGCACGCTCTTCACAAACGTCTCATGTTCTGAAGCGTTCATCTCCAACGTCCGAAAGCTGTCCGTGAACCGGAACGTGTCCACCACCACACCCTGCCGATTCGAAAACGCATCCGCAGTAACGATGTTCATCCCCCACGCCGCCAGCACCCCAGCCATCGTCGCAAACAGTTGCGGCCTGTCCCGAGTCACCAGCGTCAGTTCACTTACAACAGGCGCATAACGAAAATCCAGCTGCACCGGATCGCCCGCAAATCCCATCGCCATCTTGAAGTGCGTTCGCACCTGCTCCGGAGTTCGCGTCAGCACATAGCGCTCCGGAAACCCCTCCAGATACTCCAGCACCGCCGCCTTCTGCCCCGGCAGCAGCGCCACCACGCGATGCACCAGCTCGCGCTCCTCCTGCGCTCCCAACCGCTCATCATCCACGCTGCGGTCCAGATAGTTTGCCGTCGCAATATAGAGCCGCCAAAGATTCTCCGCCTTCCACGGCGTCAACGCATCGGGATGCACCGCATTGATATCCGCATACGTAAACAACGTCAGCATCCGCAGAGCCTCGGGCGTCTGCATCTTTCCCGCGAATGCGCTCACCGTCTCTTCGTCGAAGATATCTCTGCGCAGCGCAGCCGACATCTCCAGGTGATTCGCAATCAGATTCACCACCAGCCCGCTCTCATACGTATCCAACTCCAGCCGCTCCAGAACACTCTCGGCCATCCGCGCACTCTCCCGCGTATGATCGCCCGAGCTCCGCCCCTTTCCGGTGTCATGCAACAGCGCCGCCAGATACAGCAACTCCGGATGCGGCAGTTCTCGCAGCACGCCGCCAAAACGCGTCGCCCACTCCGCCATCCCACCCGTTTGCGCGCTCTCCAGACCATGCAAAGTATCGATCAGCACGAACGTATGTTCATCGACCGTATAACGGTGATAAGCGTCCCGAATCACCAGAGCATCGATGCCATGAAACTCCGGAATCAGCAGCTCCAGTACGCCCAGCGCATGCATCGACCGCAGCGCATCCCCTGCATAAGCACCCTTCAAAATCCCCTGCAGGTGATGCCACAGTGCAGGCCCTTCCTCCAGATGTGCCGACAACAACGGCAGCCCCTGCGACAGACGCTCCTCAGCATCTCTCCCCAACGTCACGCCCGTCCGCGCCATCGCTGCAAACACCAGCAGCACCACATCCGGATCCTCGGCCGGATCATGACCAAACTCGCCCGCAGTCTCTAGCAATACTCGCCCGCGTTCAAGGCGAAACCCGCGTTGCTCGACCTCCACCTTCCGGTCGCGCTTCGATCCAAGCAGCCTGGAGGAAGAAGAAGTCGGCAACTCTTCCAGCATCTGCCCCACCCGCCGCTCCACGCTTCGCGCATGCCGAAAGTAGAGCCGCATCCAATAAGCCGCGTCCGCCTTCTTCGGTTTGCGACCCGTCATCCCGACCATCGTCTCCGCTGCGGCGTCCTGCGCCTGCCAGTCCAGCGTGTTGTCATCCCGCTCATGCCGATAGTGCAGAAAACACCGCACCAGCCAAAGAAAATCCACCGCCTTGCGAAACTCCCCCTCATCCACAAGCGGTGCTCCATCCGCCACAGGAGAGCCCTTCTTCTGCGCCAAGGCCGCAACCCCGCGCAGCTTCGTCATCCATCCGCAAACATGCACATCCCGCAGCCCACCTGGACAATCCTTGATATTCGGCTCCAGGTGAAACAGCGTATCTCCGTACTTCGCATAACGCGACCGCGTCAGCTCCAACAGCCGAACCATCATCACCTTATGCTCCCGCTGCAACAGCTTCGGCACACATTGCTCCGACAACTTGTCGTACAGCGCCGCATCCCCCGTCACCCAGCGATGATCCATCAACGACAACGCAAACTCAGCATTCTCGGGATCGAACTTTTCGCACTCCGACACTCTCCGTGTCGCCGGCGAGACGCGAATCCCACAATCCCACATCTCCTGGTTCACGCGCCGCAGCGCGTCCTTGACATCTTTCTCCGCCACCTTCTCGCTCAGCAGAAAGAGCAGATCGACATCCGAATAAGGAAATGACTCCCGTCGTCCGTATCCACCGATCGCGACCAGCGCAATCCCACTACCAAGCCGCGAATCCCGTTCGACCGCCTGCGCCCACAGTCCGCGCACCAACTCATCCAAAGCCGCGGCCCGAGCCGCAACAGTCACCCCCCCCGAAGCGCCCCCCGCTTCAAACGCACCACGAACCTCCAGCATCTTCCGCTGGTACGCCGCGCGTCCTGTGGATTCGGTCTCCTGCATGGCCATTTTGCTCGAAAGAACCTTAAGCATACAGCCAGATCACTTCAGGACATCGCCCCGGGCCTCCCGACGGTCGGCGGCAAGACCTTCCATCGCGACCAACGGGAGCGCCAACCGAAGGGATACACAAGTCACGAAGTGACCGCACCGCGCGTAGCGGGCCCGTCCGGCAGGACACATCTTCACCCTAAAGCGCAATCTCGCCACGCTCATCGTTACGAATCCGAATAGCCTCATCGATCTTCGAGATAAAGATCTTCCCATCCCCGATCGTCCCAGTCCTCGCCGCGCCCGTAATCGCCAGAATCGCCTTATCCAACATCTCGTCCGCGACCACCACCTCGAGCTTCACCTTCGGCAGCAGATCAACCGAGTACTCCCGCCCACGGTAAAACTCCGTATGACCCTTCTGCCGCCCGTGTCCCCGAGCCTCGGTGATCGTCATCCCTTCAACGCCAATCTCCACCAACGCATCTTTCACCGCGTCCAGCTTCGACGGCTGAATCACCGCTTCAATCTTCTGCATATCTGTATCTTCCTCTCAACCCGTCGTTCTACCGTCCAAATTTAGTGCGCCCAATCGTATCCTTCTTCGCCGTGCTGCGAAAGATCCAGTCCCTCGCGCTCATCTTCCTCGCTCACTCTAAGCCCGATCAGTTTATCGACGATGAACAGAATCACCAGCGTTCCCACAATCGAGAGACTCCACGCAATCACCACGCCAACCAACTGGTTCAGCAACTGGTGGCCATTCCCCTCAAGCAGCCCAGTCGCCTTCCCTGCCCCAAAGATCGGATTAATGACGCTGTTCGCAAACACCCCAGTCAAGAGTGCTCCAATTGTCCCGCCCGCACCATGCACACCAAACGCATCCAGCGAATCGTCATACCCAAACGCAGCCTTCACCTTCACAACCATGAAGTAACAAAACACCCCGGCAATCAGCCCAATCCAAAGCGCCGACATCGGCGTAACAAATCCCGAAGCAGGAGTAATCGCCACCAGCCCCGCCACTGCGCCTGAGATCGCACCCAACGCCGAAGGCTTGCCCTGCCGCATCCACTCCGCCACGCTCCAGCCGATCGCCGCAGCAGCCGCGCCAAAGTGCGTCGCCACAAACGCCGACGTCGCCAGCGTCCCAGAGCTCAGCGCAGAACCCGCGTTGAACCCAAACCAGCCCACCCACAACAAACACGCCCCGATAAAACTCAGCACCACCGAGTGCGGCGGCATCGGCACCTTCGGATATCCCAGCCTCTTACCCAGATAAAGCGCCGTCACCAGTGCCGAAACCCCTGACGTCACATGCACCACAGTCCCACCCGCAAAGTCCAAACAAGGAAACCGCCCACCCAGCGAAGCATTCAGCAACCCGCCCTTACCCCAAACCATATGCGCCATGGGGCTATACACAATCAACGCCCAAAGCACCATGAACAATAGCATCGCCGAAAACTTCATCCGCTCCGCAAACGCACCCGTAATCAGCGCCGGCGTGATAATCGCAAACATCAGCTGATACACCATGAACGTCTGCAGCGGGATCGTCGCCGCATACTTCACATCCGGCGCCAGCCCCACTCCCCGCAAAAACACATTGTGCAGCCCGCCGATAAACGCATTCCCCTCGCCAAACGCCAGCGAATACGTCACCAGCGCCCACAGCACCGTGATCACCGCCATCATGGCAAAGGTCTGCATCATCGTGCCCAGAATATTTTTCTTCCGCACCAACCCGCCGTAGAACAGCGCCAGCCCAGGCCCGCTCATCATCAACACCAGCGCCGCAGAAACCAGCATCCACCCGTTATCGCCCGCCGTCTGCGCCGCCGCAATCAACGCGGCATTATCTGCATTCTGCTTCTCGAGCGCCGCAATCCTGTCCGCCTGGCTCAACGTCGCAGCAGGAGCCGTCTGCTGCGCCATCACCCGCACGCCACCCAATACTGATCCGCCAACTATCAGCACAAACAGAAAAGACAGAAACACCCTCGCCACTGGAAGACGCATGGTTCAATCACCCGTTTCAAAGTTAGTCATTTCAAAAATAAAGCAGGAGAGAAGAGATACGCCGTCAATTCGCCAAGCTGGCAGCCTACGACTCAGTCTTCACACATCAAAAGGAGCGAAGCACCTCTGCACCGCTCCGGTTCGCTTTACTCTACACAAGGCAGCGCGCAACACAAAGCAAGAAATTCATCCGCACCAGTCACTTCTTTCGAAAGGCACTCACCATGTCGACCGCAACCCTCCACCGCTGGAGCGAAATAGAACCCGAGCAACTCAATCCACTCCTCACCCGTCAGTTCGTCACCGGCAGCCTCGCCATGTTCGCGCGCGTCGTGCTGGCCAAAGGCTGCGTCGTTCCCCGTCACTCTCATCCGAACGAGCAGATCACCTTTATCACAGAAGGCGCACTCCGCTTCGACTACGACGACGGCACCTCGCACACCGTCAAAGCAGGTGAGATCCTCGTCATCCCCGGCAACCTCCCCCACTCCGCGACCGCTCTCGAAGACACCATCGACTTCGACATCTTCGCCCCGCCACGCCAGGACTGGATCGACAAAGACGACAGCTACCTCCGGCGATAACGCTCCGCAAACTTGTTATTTGAAATCGCGACCTCAAGCGAAGCGGCTCACGGACTCATCGTGAGCCGCGAAACAGAGACCGATCAACGATCCAGCATCTCTCGCACAATCGCCTCCCACTCCGCCTTCAAATCACCGTGAGCCACGGTACGCCCAGCCCGCCGATACCAATAGCTCGCGTTCCCCTCATCTCCCTCTTTGCGGTGAAGATAAGCATGCACCCACGCACCATCCGATCCAGACACATCCTGAGCAATCTCATGCGCCTTCTCCCAACTCCCTTTGCCGTCCCACCACAGCGCCAGAAGTGCTCCATCAAACCTCTCTGCTCCCGCCGCCATAAACTCTTCGATCGTCATCCCACACCCCTGACAAAAATGGTATCGCCGTTGCACGTCACAGGAGCTTAAAGTTTCAGTACAGCGGCAGCGTGGAACTCCATCTTCGACATCTTCCCACCAATCCCGTACGCTTGATCAGCTTTCAACGCGCATCGGAGCATTCATGAAGGACCTGGTCCAAAAGCAACTCGCCCAATCCATCGCAACCCTGCAAGCTGTCCTCGCCGACGAAACCATCTCCCACACGCTCGTCTCCATCGCCAAACTCACTGCCGAAGCCATGCAATCAGGACACAAGCTCCTCGTCGCTGGCAACGGTGGCTCCGCGGCCGACGCCCAGCACCTCGTCGCCGAGTTCGTCGTCCGCCTCACCGTTAACCGCGCCGCCCTCCGCGCCATCGCCCTCACCACCGACACCTCCATCCTCACCGCCGCCGGCAACGACTACGGCTTCGACCATCTCTTCTCCCGCCAGATCGAAGCCATCGGCCAACCCGGCGACGTCTTCCTCGCCATCTCCACCTCCGGCAACTCGAAGAACATCGTCAAAGCCCTCCGCCAGGCCAAGATGGGGGGCATCGCCACCATCGGCTTCATCGGCAGCGACGGCGGTCTCATGTGCCCCCTCTGCGACTACACCATCGTCGTCCCCTCTGCCGTCACCCAAAACATTCAGGAGTCGCACCTGGCGCTCGAACACATCTTCTGCATGCTCGTCGAACGCTTCACCTTCGGCCACGACCTCGACAAGAAACCCCAAATCCTCAGCGAGTAATCTCTACTCCAGATCCCGCTTCAGCCGCGTCAGTAACTCCACCGAAGGCCGCGCATACTGGCTGATCCAGCGGTCATAGATCTCCTGTACCGGAACCACGTTCAAATAGTTCCACCGGTTACGCCCACTCCTCTTCACGATCACCAGATCCGCACCCTCCAGCACCCCAAGGTGCTGCATCACCGTGCACCGGTCGACCCGCTTGAAGTGCGCACAAAGTTCCCCCGTCGTCTTCGGCCCATCTTTCAGCAGATCCAGAATCTCCCGTCTCCGGTCATCAGCCAGCGCCTTGAAAACCGCGCTCTGAGAGTCTTTTCTTGACATGTTATAAAAACATAACATATAAATATCGCCAATCCACCACGAGGTGAACCAACCCATGCAACTCAAATTCCAAGTCCAGACCAAAATCCAGAAGCCCATCGGCGAGGTCTTCGACGCCGTCTACAACCCCACCAAACTCCGCTCCTACTTCACCACCGGCGGCGCCAGCGCAGCACTCGACGAAGGCACCACCGTCATATGGCGCTTCGCGGACTATCCCGGCGACTGCCCCGTCACTGTAAAGAAAGTCACTCCCAACCAACAGATCATCTTCGAGTGGCCCGCCTACGAGCCACCCACCGAAGACAAGCTGCCTCTGCCAGACGACTACAAGACCACAGTCGAGATGACCTTCGAATCCCTGGGTCCGGCAAACACCCTCGTTCGCATCGCCGAATCCGGCTGGCGCGAAACCCAGCAAGGTCTCGACGGCTCCTATGGCAACTGCCACGGATGGACCCAGATGAGTTGTGCCCTGAAAGGCTTTCTCGAGTACGGCATCAACCTCCGCAAAGGCGCCTACTGAACTTCAGCAGTTAGCTATCTCAGAGATCTTCCGCTCCGCACACTCCGAACTACTGCGGACCGCGCTCCATGGCCTTCACCGCTTCGTCCGTCGTGGGAACCGCGTGTGCAATAAACGCATAGTTGATGAGCGCCGCCGTGTACCCATATCCCCACTCCGGGTGCTTCGGCCCAGCCGTAGCGTCTTTCACAACAGCAACCTCGAAGCCTTGCTCAACCAACTCCCTAAGATGAGATTCAACGCACATATTAGCCAGCATCCCGCCCAGAATGATCTTGCTGATTCTCCGTTTGCGAAGCTGTAGAACAAGGTCATTGCTCTCCGGCCCCCACACCCGATGCGGGGAAACGACAATGGTTTTGCCATCCTCGATATAAGGCTTGAACCGCTCCAGCCAGTCTGCACCCGATCCCTTGAAGCCCTCGAGGGTCAAGACCCCTTTGCGACCAAACTCGTTATGAACCACCTCATCGGTTTCGAGAGGGCCATTGAACTTCCATCCCTTGTCGGTCGGGTAAAAGTAGTGAGGAGAGATGAAAACCTCGTATCCATAGGCCTTCGCGGCCTTGAAGATACGTTCCATATTCTCAATCGTGTTGATCTCTTTCAGACTTTCGTGGAGCAGCGGCCAACTAAGTCCCGTTTCACTCAAGACGTCATTCTGTGGATCGATAAAAACTACCGCGGTGTCATTCTTGTCAAAATTCTTGGTTCGCCTCTTTGCATGAGAGATGTCCGCCGAACTGCCAGCCACGAATCGAATCGTGTCATGGCGTCCACCGGATGGGAATCTGTGCATGGGCCCTAAGAAGAAATCTATGATCTCTTTTTACTCAAGTACAACCTGGTCGACTTACTTTTTTCTGGCAGTCATGCCACAGTACGCCTTCTTGCGTCATATGACAGTTAAAACTATCGCCGTCTATCGCCCAATCGACGAGACAACCTTCCTCTCGCCTTCCCCCAATAACTCCTGCACGTCCTTCTCGAAGTCGCTCTGCCGCACCACTCCAACATAAGTCTTCGCCACCCGACCCATCCGGTCTACCAAAATGGTCGTAGGCACACCCGCCATCCCGTAAGCCATCTGCGATCCCGGCTCCGGAAACGCCACCGGATACGGCATACGAAACTCCTCCACAAACTTCTTCACCTTCGCCGTCCCACCTTCATCCACAGCCACGCCTACCACTGCCAGCCCTTGCGGTCCCAGCTCCTTCGACAGCCGAATCAACCCGGGCGTCTCCTCCCAGCAAGGCCCGCACCAGCTCGCCCAATAGTTCACCAGCACAACCTGACCCCGATGCTCCGCCATTCGCCACGCGCCGCCATCAAGCTGCCTCATCACCAACTCAGGCATCACCCGCCGCTCCCCCATCGGAGTGATCCCACCCGACCTCCCCGTCACGGAGTACCACGCCCAGCTCACCCCCGCGAAAGCGATCACTCCCAACGCGTACCGGATCCACCTCGACGGCCGACTGGAAACAAGCTTCCAGCGCTTTTCTGGAAGCGTTCTCGAACAGCCAGTTTCCTGTTCATTCGCCCCGTCTCCAGGCTTGCTTTCTCTCGAAATTGACCGCAAAAAGGCATCGAAGTTCAAGCTTGCAACTCCGTTACAAATTGCCCGATAGCGTGAGCGAGTTGGACCGGCTCATCGATTGGGATCAGGTGCCCACTGTCGGCAATAATCTCAAGGCGACTGTTAGGAATTCTTCCAAGGATTTCTCGTCGGTGTTGTTCGATCGAGTCAAGGCGATCCTGCTCTCCGGCAAGTACAAGGGTTGGGACGGCGATCTTCGGTACTTCAGACGAGATGTCCTCCAGAATCGCCGAGGTCGGCCACGCTAGCTTCGCCTCCGGGACGCCGCTCAGACTGTCTTCAACAATCTGCTGCACAACCTCCGGCTCAGGTGTACGAGCGCTCAGGAACGCAATGGTTTGAAGCACCGTCTCGCGACTGTCGTAGGCGTGAATCTGCTGCTCAAGCGCCTCCTCAGGAAACCGGGTAGGGGTCGGTGCAGCTGGCGCTACAAGTACGAGTCCAGCGAGGCCCTTTGGATGTCGCGACGCGAGAAGCTGGGCCACCTTCCCACCCATCGAATGCCCGATCAAAAAGTACTTCTTGAGTTCCAGCTTTCGAATCAGTGCAGCAGCATCATCCGCCAACTCTGAGATCGAGTAGCCGCTCTCCGCTGCGTCCGACTGGCCCCAGCCGCGCATATCGTAGGCGACGGTGTGAAAAGACTTCTCAAGCCCAGAGATGACTTTATTCCAGGTTCGGTGAGTGCCTCCCCAATAGTGCAGAAAGACGAGGGAGATATCCCCCGCTCCCCGTTCTTCCACATTCAATGACAGGTTACCGATAAGGCGTTGCATGATGGCTCCTCTTTTATTTTCATCAGCGTTACGTTTGATGCTTGTGCAAAATAGGTAGGTGCATCTCTAACGCCCAAACGGAACCGACTCTTTCCTCCACCATCCAAGCTATGTACAGTGTGAAAGGTGCAGATAAGACAGCAGCCAGAAGGGAAGACATCATTCGCACCCACGCCCGTAGCGTCTTATTTAAAACCATAGCCCTTCTAACTCTGTTGCTAACCGCAATCCCCGCCGTCCCGTACTCCGTCCAGACTCATCAGGAGCTCATCGACCTTGCCTGGAAGCGGACCATCCGCCCCCTCCTGCTCAAGAAATTCCCCAACCTCACCGAAGCGCAACTTCAAGAGGCCCACGCCTACGCCTACGGCGGCAGCGCCATTCAGGACTTCGGCTACTATCCCTTCGGCAACGCCTTCTTCTCCGAACTCACCCACTACGTCCGCTCCGGCGACTTCGTTCTCTCTCTTCTCCACAACGCGCAGACGCCAGACGAACTAGCCTTCGCCATCGGCTCCCTCTCTCACTACATCGGCGACAGCTTCGGGCACAAATACGCCGTCAACCAATCTGTCCCCGTCGAGTTCCCCAAGCTCGAAAAAAAGTACGGCCCCTCGGTCAACTACGCCGAAAACCCGCACGCCCACGTCCAAACCGAGTTTGCCTTCGACATCAACCAGCTCAGCAAGCTCCGTTTCGCGCCCTCCGACTACACCAAGTTCGTCGGTCTCGAAGTCCCTACCCCACTTCTGCGCAAAGCCTTCTTTGAAACCTATGGCCTCCGCCTCCCCGACATCATCGGCAGCAAAGAGACCTCCATCCACATCTATCGATACGCCGTCCGCCGCTTCCTCCCCAACATCGCACGCGCCGAGACCATCCTCCACAAAAAGGACTTCCCCACCGATCTCCCCAGCCCCGATCTGGACACACTCGCTGCCGATCTCCGCCAGGCCTCCGCAGACAACAACTGGGAGGCCTACCGCAAAAAGCCCGGCGTCCGCAGCCACCTCTACGCTGGCTTCATCTACATCCTGCCCAAGGTCGGCACCCTCAAACTCCTCGCCATCAAAGGCCCCACCCAACAGACCGAAGACCTCTACATCAAGAGCGTGAACCACTCGATCAGCGCCATGCGCCTGGTCCTCACTAACTACGACACCATCGACCACTACATCGCCAACCGCGATCTCGACACAGGCGACGTCGTCAAGCCGGGCGCATACCGACTCACCGACGAGACCTACGCCAAACTCCTCGCCACCATCACCAAAAACCCCGCCAACGTCGTCCCCTTCCAACTCAAGCACGATCTCGTCGCCTACTACGCCGACCCACAATCCCCGATCGAGACAAAAAAGAACCCGGAAAAATGGGCGCAGGTCCAGACCAATCTCCAGACCCTCGCCACCATGAAGACCATCGGAGAACTCGACCCCGTCCCCGACGAAGTCCTCTCCGAATAGCGCTCCTGTCTCGCGATCGAGGGAAAAAAACAACTGCAACATCCACAGATACAAACACTCATCCCGCGCAACTGCATCCAAGTACTTAGATTGACAGGAGAAGCGATGAAAATCGTTCAAAGCAAGCCAGCCCTTACTAACGTCGCAGCCGCTGCTCTAACCTTCGCCTCCCTCGTCTTTACAGGCTGCAACGATACTGGCAAAGCTGCCGCCACTCCCGCCAACTTCACCATCGGCATCAACAACCACTACCTCGACCACCCCGAGTGCCTCTTCACCGACACGCGCTTCCCCTTCGAAACTGGTGACGCCGAAAAAACCAAGCAGATGGACACCCTCGTAAAAAATCTCCTCCTCGAAAAGTCCGTCGAGACCAGCATCCACGTCAGCCGCTACACCGTCGCACCCGCCGGAACCCGCTACGCTCCACGCTTCTGCTACGGCCACCGCGAAGTCACCGGCATCAACAGCTTCACTCCCGTCGAAGTCACCAACGGCTTCAAAGAAACAAAAGTCACCTACAGCTACACGATGAAGGAAGTCCCCGTCTGGGCCGACAGCCACGACGTCCAGGCCGCCTTCCCAGCGATGGCCCGCGCCACCACCAGCCAGGCCACCGACACCATCACCCTCGCCCAAAGCCCCGTAGGCTGGCAGGTCCCAGACTAGCGCATCGCATCCGCCATCGCGGCGCGTGTCCTTTGTCCCTTATCTCTACGGCTAAAACATTCGTCATCTCGACCGAAGCGGCTCACAGTCTCACCGTGAGCCGCGCAGTGGAGAGACCCGTATTTCCTCATGCGATACCAATGACATCTCCACGCAACTCTGCCGTTACAATTCCTCACCAGAGGAACCAATGTCGAAATCACGCCGGGAATTCCTGACTCAAAGCACCCTCACTCTGCTCGCCTCCGCCTCCGCACTCGCCCAAACCCCCGTCACACCCCCTACTCCCGGCGCACCACCAGCCTTCGGCACCTCACCCTCCGTCGGCCCCGAGGTCTCTCCCGCGACCTTTGCCGAAGCCGAAAAGCTTGTCCAGTTTCCTCTCACAGAAAAGGACCGCGCCCAGGCCGCAGGCAACTGGCGCGCCGCCATGGCTCCCCTCTACGAACGCCGCACCGGCCCACGCAAAGTCGCCATCCCCAACACCACCGCACCGTACTCCCTCATCAACTCAATCCTCCCCGGCCAGCCCACCCTCCCGCCAAAAAACCAATTCCTCCGCACCAAATCCGAAGCCCCACTCCCTACAACAGACGAAGCCATCGCCTTCGCTCCCGTCCACCAGCTCTCCCGCTGGATCGAATCCCGCCAACTCACCAGCACACGCCTCACAAACATCTACCTGAAACGCATCGAGCAGTTAAACCCGAAGATCAACTGCATCATCACCCTCACCCGCGACCACGCTCTCGCCCAAGCCAAAGCCGCCGACTCCGAGATCGCCGCCGGCCACTATCGCGGCCCTCTCCATGGCATCCCCTGGGGTGCAAAAGACCTCCTCGACACCGCCAACATCGCCACCACCTACGGCGCCGAGCCCTTCCAACACCGCATCCCCACCGCCGACGCCACCGTCACCGAACGCCTCAACGCCGCAGGCGCAGTCCTCATCGCGAAGCTGTCCCTCGGCGCACTAGCCCTCAACGACGTCTGGTTCGGCGGCCAGACCATGAACCCCTGGCTCCTCGAAGAAGGCTCCTCCGGCTCAAGCGCAGGCCCCGGAGCCGCCACCGCCGCAGGCCTGGTAGCCTTCGCCATCGGCTCTGAAACCGGAGGCAGCATCGTCTCCCCCTCCATGCGTTGCGGAGTCACCGGCCTTCGTCCCACCTACGGCCGCGTCCCGCGCACCGGAGCCATGACCCTCTGCTGGTCCCTCGACAAACTCGGCCCCATGGCCCGCAGCGTCGAAGACACCATGCTCGTCCTCAACACAATCACCGGCCCCGACGGCCACGACGTAGCCTGCGTCCCCAGCAAACTAGACTTCGACGCGCAAGCCCCAATAAAAAGTCTAAAAGTCGGCTACTTCCCTCAGTGGATGAAAGAAGCCCCCGCCACCGACGTGGACCGCGCCGCCCTCGCCGCGATCTCTACCCTCGGCATGACACCCGTCGCGGTCACTCTCCCCGACTGGCCCTACGACAATCTCGACCTCATCCTCTTCGCCGAAGCCGCCGCCGCCTTCGAAGAGATCACCCTCAACCACCAGCTCGACCAGCTCAAAGCCCAGGTCCCCGACGCCTGGCCCAACACCTTCCGTCAATCCCGCTTCCTCTCCGCAGTCGATTACGTCCAGGCCGACCGCCTCCGCCGCATGGTCGCCATCGAGATGGCCCGCATCATGTCCGAAGTCGACCTCCTCCTCGTCCCCTCCCTCCGCGACGAGATCCTCACCATCACCAACTTCACCGGCCATCCTTCCCTCACCCTCCGCGCCGGCTTCGTCGAAGTCTCCGAGGCCCGCAGCGACTGGGCTCCCGACCCCGCCAAACCCCTTCCAAAATTCAACCCACCCCGCCGAGTCCCACACGGAGTAACCCTCATCGGCCGCCTCTTCGACGAAGGCACCATCGCCAGCGCCGGCCTCGCCCTCGAACGCCACTTCAATGTAGCCCACGAAAACCCACCGGGCTTCTAAGGCAAATGGAGATCTCCCGCCGACCATCGAGAGGCCCAGGGCGAAGCCGGTATACAAGTCACGAAGTGACCGCGGCCCGCGCAAGGCAAACCCCAAGCAGCTCCTCGTCTTCGCAACCCTCAAAACCGCTTCCCTAAATTTGCGATACCCTGTCTGATATCTCAACGACTCACCCTCCGAGGCCCCGCGACTTGACCCGTCTCCGCACCGTAGCCTGCCTGCTTCCTCTCGCCGCCCTCACTCTCGCCCAGTCCCCCGCCCCGCAGGTCTTCGGCTATCGCGACTTCGCACAGCAGGCCAAATTGGACAAAGCCTTCATGGCCGTCCCCGACCCCGCCCTCGCCGGCCAACACCTCAAAACCCTCACCGCCGCCCCCCACTGGGCCAGCTCACCCGAGGACTACGCCACCGCCGTCTACGTCGCCGACAAGTTCAAAGCCGCCGGCCTCGACACCGAGATCGTCCTCTACAAAGTCCTCCTCACCAAGCCCGTCAAAATCGAAATCGAAGCCTTCGACGCGACTGGCAACAAGCTCATGTCCGGACCAACCCCCGAACACGTAGACCCCAACAAATTCGGCGGCGACCCCTTCCAGGACGATCCCCGGATCCTCCCCGCCTTCAACGGCTCCTCCCCCTCCGGCGACGTCACCGCCGAAGTCGTCTACGCCAACTACGGCACCCTTGCCGACTTCCAGCAACTCGCCAAACTCGGCATCAGCGTCAAAGGAAAGATCGTCCTCGTCCGCTACGGCGAAAACTTCCGCGGCATCAAGACCTACATCGCCCAGCAGTACGGAGCCATCGGCGTCCTCATCTACTCCGACCCCGCCGACGACGGTTACTTCCGCGGCGACATGTACCCCAAGGGCCCCTACCGCCCCGAAACCGGCGTCCAGCGCGGCTCCGTCCAGTTCCTCCCCATCTACCCCGGCGACCCCACCACACCCGGCATAGCCTCCACCCCGGACCTACCCGACTCCAAACGCATCCCTGTCGACAAGCTGCAAAACAATCAGCCCAGCATCCCCACCAATCCGCTCTCTTACCACGACGCCGCCCCCATCCTCAAAGCCCTCGGAGGCGAAGAGTCTCCCCGCGACTGGCAGGGCGCACTCCCCTTCACCTACCACCTCGGCGCTGGCGGCAATCACACCGAAGCCAACAAAGTCACCGTCCACATGCATCTCGATGAGGACATCGCCCTCCGCACCATCTGGGACGTCATCGGCACCATCCATGGCACCGACGAGTCTCAGAAAGATAACTGGGTCGTAGCCGGAAATCATCGCGACGCCTGGGTCTACGGCGCCGTCGATCCCAACTCCGGCACCGCCGCCATGCTCGAAACCGTCCACGGACTAGGTCAACTCCTCAAGCAAGGTTGGAAACCAAAGCGCACCATCGTCATCGGCAGCTGGGACGCCGAAGAAGAAGGCCTCATCGGCTCGACCGAGTGGGCTGAGCAGCACGAAAAAATCCTCGCCCACGCCGTCGCCTACTTCAACACCGACGTCGGCGTAGCCGGCCCCAACTTCGACGCCGCAGCCGTCCCCTCGCTCAAACAGTTCGTCCGCGAAGTCACCAAAGAAGTCCCCAGCCCCAAGGGCGGCACCGTGTATGACCAGTGGAAGGCCGACCAGAACGCCCCCTCCCCCACCCGCAAACGCAACCGCTCCTCTGAATCCACCGACGGCGACGTCCGCATCGGCACCCTCGGCTCCGGCTCCGACTACACCCCCTTCATCCAGCACCTAGGCGTCCCCTCCACCGACATCGGCTCCGAAGGCCCCTACGGCGTCTATCACTCTGTCTTCGACAACTACAACTGGTTCACTAAATTCGCCGACCCCACCTTCGCCTACGAGCAGCAGCAAGCCCGCGTCTTCGGCCTCGAGATCCTCCACATGGCCGACGCCGACGTCCTCCCCTACGACTACCAGCTCTACGGCAAAGAGATCGTGGGCTACCTCGAGGCCGCGCAAAAACTAGCCACTACCAAGAGCCTCGCCCTCGACTTCACCGCCGCCCTCGCCGCCGCGAACCGCTTCGCCGCCGCCGGCACCGCCATCCGCGCCGTCCAGTCCGCACCTCCCGCCAACCCCACCGCGCTCAACGAGGCCCTTCGCAACGCCGAAGAAGCTCTCCTCAACCCCGAAGGCCTCCCCAAGCGCCCCTGGTACAAACACACCATCTACGCCCCCGGCGAGTTTACCGGCTACGCCGCTGTCGTCATCCCCGGCGTCAACGAAGGCATCGACGCCCCCGACTCCCCCCGCGCCCAGGCCCAACTCGCAGCCCTCACAGCAGCCCTAAACCGTTCCGCCGCCATCCTGGAAGCCGCCAAATAATCACAACCAGCCATCAATCCGACCAACGGGAGGACCACCCGAAGGGGTACACAAGTCACGAAGTGACCGCCCTCCGCGCAGGAGGCCCGTCCGGCAGGACACGAGAATAGCCTGAAAGGGACATCCCCCAAAGGATGTATCTTTCAGTGCCGAAGTGGGATATTCCCAGTTAGTTACCTGCCGCATGATTACTCTCAAGACGGTCAAAGCCGCCAAAAGGAGACTCCCCAATGGTCCATGATCTGGTTTTAGCTTTGGTATTTCTCGCAATGATTATTGCTCCTGCACTTCTTGCCATGCGATCCGATAACAAAGAAGGGAACGATATTCTCTAGCCTCACCCCTGTGCTGCCGCCCCACGGGGTACGTTGTTGCCAGCCCACTCCAACCCGCATCCTCCACCGCATCGCGGGCCTGGCCTTCAACTTCAGCGCTGACCAATTCGAGCCGTCCTTCGAACCCAGCCCCGAGCCGCCCCTTGCCGCCCCACAGCCCAGTCTCGTTCGCCCCCGCCGCAACAAACTCTCAGCCAGCGCTCAGAGCCAACCCAACAAGAAACCCTCCCCGCAAAAATAAAGGCCGCATCCCAAACCAGAGATGCGGCCCTTTCTTTAGCGTAGTTAACCTACCCTCGCAACGCCATCTGCTCCGTCACAATCTGCGTCAGGTCCTGCTTGTGCAGCCCATGCTCCTTCGCGTTGAACTCGTCCACCTTGCTCGACCAGTTCATGCTGCAGAACTTCGGCCCGCACATGCTGCAGAACGCCGCTTCCTTGTAGTAGTCATCCGGCAGAGTCTCATCGTGCATCCCCCGCGCGGTCTCGGGATCAAGCGACAGCGCAAACTGCTTATCCCAATCGAAGGTATACCGAGCATGCGAGATCGCATCATCCCGATCCCTCGCTCCCGGACGATGACGCGCCACATCCGCCGCATGAGCAGCGATCTTGTAAGCGATAATCCCGTCCTTCACATCCTTCTCATTCGGCAGCCCCAGATGCTCCTTTGGAGTCACGTAGCAGAGCATCGCAGCACCATGCCAACCAATCATTGCCGCACCAATCGCCGAAGTAATGTGGTCGTAGCCCGGAGCAATGTCGGTCACCAGCGGCCCCAGCACGTAGAAAGGAGCCCCATCGCAAAGCTCGACCTCCTTATCCACCTGCAGCTTGATCTGATCCATCGGAATATGACCCGGACCTTCGATCATCACCTGCACATCGCTCTTCCACGCCTGCCGCGTCAGCTCGCCCAGCGTCTTCAACTCCGCAAACTGAGCCTCATCGCTTGCATCCGCCAGACAACCCGGCCGCAATCCATCGCCGAGCGAGTAGCTCACGTCATACTTCGCCATGATCTTGGTAATCCGGTCAAAATTCTCATACAAAAAGTTCTGCTTATGGTTGGAGGTCATCCACTGCGCCAGAATCGCCCCGCCCCGGCTCACAATCCCGGTAATCCGCTTCGCCACCAGCGGCACATACTCAATCAGCACGCCCGCATGAATCGTAAAGTAATCAACGCCCTGCTGCGCCTGCTCCTCAATCACCTCAAGGTACAGATCGATATTCAGATCCTCCACCCTCTTCACCCGCGACAGCGCCTCGTATAGCGGCACCGTCCCGATCGGCACCGGCGAATGCCGCAAAATCTTCTCCCTAATCATCGGGATATCCCCACCAGTGGACAGGTCCATCACCGTATCCGCGCCAAAGTGCACCGCCGTATGCAGCTTCCGCAGCTCCTCATCCACATTCGACACCAGAGCCGAGTTCCCGATATTCGCATTGATCTTACAGAGCGACTCCACCCCAATCGCCATCGGCTCCAGCTCCACGTGATTGATGTTCGCAGGGATGATCATCGTCCCCTTCGCCACCTCGCTCCGCACCAACTCCGCAGAAATCTTCTCCCGCTGAGCAACATAAGCCATCTCTTCGGTGATCGTGCCCTTCCGCGCAAAGTGCATCTGGCTCATGTTCGTATCGCCAGTGCGCGCCGCCTCAGCCTTCCGCTTCACGATCCACTCCGCACGTCCCGTCGGCACCTTGTAGTCATTACCGTGCGAATGCGCCCCATTGCCGTTGCCGTTTGAAGCTGCGCCGTTCCCGTTTTCGCTCATATCTCTCCCTGCTCTCCCTGCCCGTCTTGCAGTGTTATCGAGTAAGTATACGATGCACGCGAAACCGATTTGATGTGCACCATTCTTGCCATCCAGACTCCAGTCATCCACCAAACCGCAAGAAAATTTGTGATTGCACTTCCTCTCACGACAATCCACTCAACTTCGAATCACGGCATACCCACAGTGCGCCGCTCCCACGACACATCCCCCGACCAGCCAACCATCCCCACAACACCGCATCCAATCCGATAGCAAGCAGAACGACCGTGAGCGCCTCGTCTCGAACGTTCGCAGCTCTCACCCACAATCAACGCAGCCCCACACGGCGTCATCCACGCCGGCAGGACATCGCGCAAATTTTTCCCAAGGAGAACCTCCCCATGAAGTTTTTTTCTGAAAACATCGAAGACCTACGCACCCTCTACATCGCCAACCTCAAGAAGGCGCTCGACATGGAGCAGAAGATCACCAAAGCCCTGCCCACCATGATTGAAAAAGCGACTGACCCCCAACTCGCCTCCGCCTTCAACAACCACCTCACCGAAACCCAGGGTCACCTCGCCAAGGTCGAGACCCTTCTCCGCGACGTCAACAACGGCCAAGCCGACACCTCCACCTGCAAAGCCATCTCCGCCCTTGTCTCCGAAGCTGAAGACAACATCAAGGACGCCGCCGATACCACCATCCGCGACATCACCCTCATCGCCAGCGCCCAACAGGTTGAGCATCACGAGATCGCCGTCTATGGCACGCTCCGCACGTGGGCCGAACTCCTCGGCGAAGACGACGCCGCCGACATTCTCGACAGCATTCTCGACGAAGAGAAAAACGCCGACGAACTCCTCACCTCCATCGCAGACGGAGTCAACACCGCCGCCGCGAACACGGTGACCGCTGTCACCACGAATGCCTAAACAGAGTGTTTCACTCGCTATCATCTTTCCACTCGGCTGAGATTTCTTTGAGATCTCAGCCTAATTTTTTGCAGGTTCAAAAGCCGATTCATCCACCTCAGGCAACGAGGCCAGCAGATTCCCTAAATCCCTCTTTAAAAACGAGATCCTCGCACGCACATCCTGCAGCATCGCTGCCCGGTCCTCCAGATCGTCGATGCTCAGCTTTAACATCTCCGACGGCTCACTCGTCACCCGGGCAATCTTATCCGCATTCGACAACGACCCGATCCGCTGCACCACCACCCACGTCTTCAGCAGCTGCGCCTTGCGCGTCAGGTGTTCCGGGCTGGTCGGTGAAGGCTCATTCAGAAAAGCCCACACCGTCGCAGGATACTGACTCGTCGGCAACATAGGCCGGTCAAAAAACTCCGCAAGCATGTTGGAGTTGAAATCGAACGGCGCGCTCCCTCCCTTCTGCGCATGAATCCCCATCAACGCAAAGCCCACCGAGGCCGAACCACCAGCAATATCGAGCGCAGACGAAGCCGTATCCAGATTCGTCGAAAGCTGCAACACCGAGCTCGTCGCGCTAAGCCCTCCGCCCAGCAGAATGCCAAACAGATTCGCACGGTTCACCGTTTTATCACGACGGTCCGAAAGATAACCGTGCACCTCATCCGCAGTAGCAATCTCATTGTCAATCTGTGCAATCGTCGCATCCACCTGCAGCGACGCAGCCATAATCCGTTCCGAGATGTGCTGATGCAGCCAGAGAATCTCCCACCGATCTACATGGCCACCTGCAGAACCGCGACTCGTTGCAAGTTCCTTCAGTCGCGCAACCTCCGACGAAACCCCCACCAGCCCTTCTACGCTCTCCATGTCCGGCTGCTTCGTCTGCACCTCTTTCGGAGCCACCTGCGCAGCCGTCGTCATCGAAAAAGCAAGTAGACCCGCAGCGCACAAACCACCAATCGAACCTGCCCAACGGTACGCACGCCATCCGACCAGCCCCAGCACGCTTTCGTCTCCTCCGCTCATCGCTGCGATTGTAACGTCAAGAGAAACTGAGTGTGATCTCGCCCATGTCAATTGCAACCAACAGGGGCTCCTTCACCACCTGGTAATCCCCTTCATACGCATACACCCGCCGTTTTGTCGGAAAAACAATCCCGTCAACATTCCGATAATCCGACGCATAATTTAGTCCCGTCGCGCCCCCCAGAACATCCACCGTATAGTCGTGCCGCCGCAGCAGCCCATCCGGACCGAAGCACGAGATCTGCTCTCGCGTATGACTCTTCACATAATCCGGAAAGCGAACCTTCAGCCGCCTCCACGTCTCGCCCTCTACCTCAATCGACGCAATCTCTTCGCTCTCAAAACCCGCATAGGTATAAAGAAAAGGAGTCGTCAAGTAAGTCCACAATGCCTCACCGCTGAAGTAAGCAACATGGATATCGTCCCACGGCTTCTCTCGCTGATCTCCCTCAAAGGCCTTCTCCGGATCATCGCGCGCCTCGATCAACGTCCCGTCCGCCTTCTCCATCACAATCCGGTCCGGCTCAAACACCGACCGCTTATCCTGCCCCGGAAAATCCATCACCAGCCGTTCAACCTTCGCATCGCACGTCACGACAACATTCTTCAGATAGTCGAGCTTCCCCTTCACATACCAAAGGCCGCCGCCAATCGAAGCCGCAACCTTCACCGCCCTCACCTTGTTCCAACGCTCAATCCCACCGTGCGCTCTCACAGCCAAATCCAGAAGTTCGCTCATAACCCGACCTTACTCCAGCCATCGCCACCGTGATAAAAAAATTCCACCTAATGTTTGTCCCGATACAAGCTGTCCTTCGCCGGAGACATAGCCTCCGTTTTCTTTCGTTGCATCGGCACCTACTAGTTGGTAGTATCCCGCCGTGCAAGGTGATACCGCAGAACGAATCCTCGAAGCCGCTCACGCCCTCCTCGCCGATCGCGGCTACTCGGCGTTCAGTTATGCGGATATCGCAGAGATGGTCAAAATTCGTAAGCCAAGTATTCACCACCACTTTCCGACCAAAGAGATTCTGGTCACCGCCGTCCTCAAAAAACATCGCACTAAGCTCGGCGCAGCCCTCACCGATCTCACCCAGCGCGTCGACAGCCCGCTCAAGCGCCTCGAGGCCTTCGTTCTCTATTGGGAGAAATGCATTCGCGATAAAACCGAGCCCATCTGCATCGCCGCACTGTTAGGCGCAGAACTTCCCTCCCTTCCAGAAGAGGTGAAGCTTGAAGTCAAGCGTTACTTCCGCGAACTCAAAGTATGGGTCCAGGAAACCATGGAAGAAGGCCACTCCAAAGGCATCATTCGGCTCGAACAATCAGCCTCGACCGAGGCCGACACATTCATTGCTCTGATCAACGGCGCCATGGTATCCGCCCGCACCTACGGAACGAGCAAAGTCTATACCTCGATCATGCAGGGCGCCCTGCGCAAGCTCGCCGCACAACTCTAAACTCAGGCAAAGATTGTCACGCGCTGACAAATTTCTTGTGCATTTAGCGTAATCTACCAACTAGAAGGTAGCCTACCTCTAATGCAACTCAACTCGAAAGGACCACAATGAAGTTCCGTCTCTTATCCACTGTCACCGCCGCTCTCCTCTTTTCTGCGGCAGCCACACCCACCCCAGCCCAAACCCCATCAGCCACCCCCACGCACAACGTGATCCTCGTGCACGGTGCCTGGGCAAACGGCTCGAGCTGGTCCAAGGTCATCCCTCTCCTCGAGGCCAAGGGTCTCCACGTCGTCGCCGTAGAGCTTCCCCTCACTTCACTCGACGACGATGTCGCCACCGTACAACGAGCCATCGCCCTTGAAGATGGACCGGTGCTTCTCGTCGGCCACTCCTACGGTGGCGTCGTCATCACCGAAGCAGGCAATGACCCAAAGGTCTCGGGTCTGGTCTACGTCGCCGCCTTCGCCCCGGGTGACAAGGCATCCATCAATTCGCTAAGCCAGGGCGGAACACCACCTCCCGGCATCGCAGAGCTTCGTCCTGACGCACAGGGCTTTCTCACGCTCACCCCGAAGGGTGTCTCCGAGGACTTCGCTCAGGACCTCACCCCTGCAGAAAAAGCGGAGATCACTGCCACCCAGGGACCAACCAACGCCAAAGTGCTGGGTGGAACCATCACCACCGCAGCCTGGCATAAAAAGCCCTCCTGGTACGTCGTCTCGGCAAACGATCGCATGATCCCACCCGACGCCGAGCGCGGCATGGCCAAGGCGATTCATGCGGAGACCATCACGCTCCCTTCCAGCCACGTCGCCATGCTGTCGCATCCCGCACCCGTCGCCGCCCTCATCGAGAAGGCTGCTGCATCCACCAAATAAACCCTCTCCACCAACCGCAGGGCTGTCTCGCAATTCACGCGAGTCAGCCCTTCAAAAAGTGAGTTCGTTCGACGCTTAGTGTTTCGCCCCAACACAAGCTACATAGGTCGAAAGAAATCTATCTCTGGCCACGCGATATTCTTCAATCGTCTGAAAGCTCCGGTCCCTCGGCTCCTGATTCAAAAAATAAATCGTACTCACCATCCTCGAGGCATCGTTCAACAGCACATAGATGCCTAAGACACCACCTTCCAGCTTGTCTTTATCCAACCCACGAACATCGAGACCATTGAGCTTCGGCTTCAACTCATAGTTCCTCGTGCTGTCTTTACTCGTCGCCAGCATGTAGTCGAAGTTATCGACCAGAGTCTG
This sequence comes from Tunturiibacter psychrotolerans, assembly GCF_051013365.1. Taxonomy (GTDB): domain Bacteria; phylum Acidobacteriota; class Terriglobia; order Terriglobales; family Acidobacteriaceae; genus Edaphobacter; species Edaphobacter psychrotolerans_A. The sequence goes on from NZ_CP132941.1 coordinate 249,396, forward strand.
TCGCGTCTCCGCATAGTCCTTCTCCGGCAGAATTTCCACCTTCACGTTCGCGTAGAAGTCCTTCCCTGGATAAGCGAACATCACCCTTCGCCCCTCCACCATCCCCACCTGCTTCGGCCCCTTCGAGGTCGGAACCGTGCGCTCGTGAATACCCGGCGCAAGCGGCGATGTCTCCACGACCGATAACCCATCGTTGAACCTGCAGCCGGTGTAACGATCGAATGCCGAACTGTCCGAGCGAGTGCCGTTCTGCGCTTCTGGTCCGCCCTGCGCCACCGAAAGAGACGAGACCGAAAACAACATCAACCCGCAGCCAAATAGGATCGCACTTTTGCTCATGGGCGAACCATATCGCGAATACCCCTTTGAACGGTCAGATATTCATCCTCTCGAAAATTTAATTGTCAAAATACTGTCAAGCCCCTCCCATGCGAAAACCCGCGCCCAGAGCGGCTTTTGTCGTGGCGTATTCCCTTCGTCAAACGTCTAAAATAGAAGAAGGAACCAAATTAACGCCGCGCGAAACGCACACGGTGCGTTGATCTCGTAACTACAACAAAACAAGTATTTTGCACGCAAGTCCTTTGGATAGAATATTTTACAGACACACCCCACCTGTAAGCTAATCATTCTAAGCAACTTACACGCAAGATACCCACAAGGGGGGGAGGGGGGTATCCCACAAACGGTCGCTACCCAAATCCAACCCCGAACCGTAGACTGAAAGACGAACAACATGGCAAACGCAACTCAAAAAAGCCCGATCAAATTCATCGTAGCTACGGTCATCATCGTGGCCACCATCGCCTACCTGTCCTTTACCGGGGGACGTGACAACAAGAGCTACTACGTCACCATCGGCGAGCTGCAGGGCATGGGAAACAAGGCTTACACCCGTCATCTTCGCGTAGCCGGGAACGTAGCCCCAGGCAGCATCCACCGCGTAGGCACCAACGCCACCTTCGATCTCCTCGAGCAAGGCCGCAAACTCTCCGTCGTCTACCAGGGCTCCGAGCCGCCACCCGACACCTTCAAGGACGACGCCCAGGCCCTCGCCGTTGGCACCTACAGCCGCGACGGCGTCTTCCACGCCACTCAACTCCAGGCCAAATGCGCCTCGAAGTACGCTCCCGCCCCAGCCTCCGCGACCCCAGCCACCACCGCTGCCGCCACACTGCCTGCAACCAAATAACGCGAAGCGAAAAATATGACGCAGACGGCAGAGACAACTCGCAGTAGCGCTCCTCCTCCATCAGCCCCCAGCACGGACTGCATCTCGCTCGACTCTGTCTCAAAGATCTACGGGCGCTTCGCCGCGCTCCGCAACATCACCACCAGCTTCTGCACCGGCTCCTGCACCATCATCCTCGGCGAAAACGGCGCTGGAAAATCCACTCTCCTCCGCATGATCGCAGGCCTCATCACTCCCACACGCGGCCGAGTCACCGTCTTCTCCGAAGCCCCGCATCAGCAACGCCGCCGCGTAGCCTACATGAGCCACTCCCCCATGCTCTACGACGAGCTCACCGCCATGGAGAACCTCAACTACTTCTCCTCGCTCCATCGTGATGGTGGGTGCGCCTGCGTCGGCAACCCCGAAATGGCCCTCCGCGCCGTAGGCCTAGACCCCAAGCTCGACCGCCCCGTAGGCCAATACTCTCAGGGCATGCGCCAGCGCACCTCCCTCGCCCGCGTGCTCCAGAGCGACCCCGAGGTTCTCCTCCTCGACGAGCCATTCTCCAACCTAGACGCCGGCTCCGCCCGGCACATGGTTGAGCTTCTCGCCGACTTCCGCACCTGGCCCGTCGCTCCCGTCAACGGAGTAATGGGCGCCCGCACCATCATCCTCACCACCCACCAGTCCTCCCTCGCCGAACCGCTCGCTACCCGCACCCTCACCATGCGCAACGGAGAGATCGTGGACTCACGCACCGAGGCCGCCGGGTGAAGCCCCCCGCCGCCACCAAAACCAACGCCGCCCGCCTCCTCGACACCCTCGGCATCCCCTACGAGCTGCGCACATACGAAGTCGACCCCGACGACCTGACCGCCATCTCGGTTGCCCGCAAGATAGGCCTCCCCCCCGAACAAGTCTTCAAAACCCTCCTGGCCCACACCAACACCGGAGAACACGTCTTCGCCGTCATCCCCGGTGACGTCGAACTGGACCTCAAAAAACTGGCTCACGCCGCCAAGGCAAAAAAGACCGAACTAGCCTCCCTCAAAGAAGTCGAGCCGCTCACCGGCTACATCCGAGGCGGAGTCACAGTGATGGGAGCGAAGAAGCAATTCCCTGCCTTCGCCGACGAGACCATCGAACTCTTCGACCATATCTCCGTCTCCGCCGGCCAGCGTGGTCTCCAGCTTCTCCTCGCTCCCTCCGACTACCTCCGCGCCGCCGACGCCACCCTCGCTGATCTCACCAAGGACCCCGCGAAGGCATGAAGTACCTCCACCACGTATGGGATCACCTCCGCAAAGACCTTCGCCTCGAGTGGCGCTCCCGCGACTCCATCAATGGCATGCTCTTCTTCGCCCTGCTGGTAGTCGTGGTCTTCGGCCTCGCCTTCGACCCCACCAGCTACCCCACCATGACCCGCCAGATCTCCGGTGGCATCCTCTGGGTGGCTCTCCTCTTCGCCTCCATCACCGCCCTCAACCAATCCTGGGCCCGCGAGCAGCGCAACAACGTCCTCGAGGCCCAGCGGATGGCCCCCTCTCCCGCCTCCGCTCTCTTTCTCGGCAAAGCCCTCGCCAACATGCTCTTCGTCCTCGTCGTAGAGGCGGTGCTGGCTCCCATCTTCATCGTATTTTTCAATCTCCACGCCCTAGGCAACGTATGGCTCCTCGCTCTGATCCTGCCACTCGGCACCTGGGCACTTGTGGTCAACGGCACCTTCTTCGCCGCCCTTGGACTTCGCGCCCGCAACCGGGAACTTCTCCTCCCACTCCTGCTCTTGCCCATCTCCCTCCCGGCTCTATTGGCCATGGTCCAGGCCACCACCGGGGTCCTGACCGCCGACCTGGACCCAATCCAGATCGGCACCTGGATCAAGCAGCTCCTCGGCTACGACATCATCTTTACAACGGTCTGCATCCTGCTCTTCGAGACCGTTCTCAACGCCGAATGACCACATTCGAGATAAACTAAATTTATGGAGCAGCGCACCCCCACTCTCCGCAATGTCGCCTGGCTCTGGTTCGGGATCAGCGTCGCCGTGCTCGCTTTCGGCTTCCGCCAAGCCATCTTCCTCGTCCCCACGGATGCCGCGCAAGGCAATGTCGGACGCATCTTCTACTACCACGTTCCGATCGCGATGTTGAGTCTGATCTTCCCCTACATCAACTTCGGAGCCTCACTCTTCTACCTTTACTGGCGACGTCGAGAACCACTCAAGGCCCTTACTGCGGACGCCCTGGCTCTCGCTACTGCGGAAGTTACGGTTGTCTACTCGAGCATCTGTCTGCTCACCGGCATGCTCTGGGCGCGGGCAACTTGGGGAATCTGGTGGACGTGGGATCCTCGCCTTACCAGCATGCTTTTGCTGTGGCTCCTCTATGTCAGCTATCTGATGTTGCGTCGGTTCTCCTCTGTCGGCCAGACCCACACCCTGGCGGCCGTACTCTCCGTCTTTGCCGCGGTAGACGTCCCCATTGTCTACATGTCCATCCGCTGGTGGCGCACCCAGCATCCCGCCCCGGTCTTCGGTGGCGGCCCGGACTCCGGCGTCGACCCCTCGATGCTTCCCGCCTTTTATTGGAATTTGGCTGGCTGGACTGTTTGGGGCATTTGTATTGTCGTATTCCGTTTCGCCCTCGAACGCCGCCGCCAGTTTGCCGAACAGGAAGCTGCCCTGCAGGCCATCGAAGCTTCTTTGGAGATTCCGCAATGACTTGGCGTTCTTTTTTTGACTTGAGCACAATGCCTCATCGACATCTGCTCTTCGCTTACATCGCTGTGTGGGTTATTCAGGGTGGGTACTTCGCATGGACTGCGTGGAATTGGGCTCATGTTCGGCGAGTCGGCCGCTAAAAAATCAACGAAGCCGCAGGGGGACCGCAGCTTCGTTGTCCGAGTAGGAATTGCACGTGATGCTATCGACCATCAGCATCGACCACATAAACACTGGATGACGCATAAAAGTTTCGGAAAAACGTCATTTAAAAATTCTCGCGATCGCGCTTCCTCTTGCCGCTCTTGCACCACCTCGATAGACTCCGAACAGTGCCAACGCCCCGCCGCTCTTCATTTCGTTTCCAAATCGTCGCAGCATTCGCGATCCTCCTAGCCCTCTTCGGCTGTCATAGGAACCGTTTTCCTGACGTTCCAGCGGGCTATCGGGAGTACGCCTACGTCAGCAATGCGGGATCGAATACGGTCACCGTACTTGATCTTGTCTACCTTCGTCAGGACCGCACGCTCCAGGTGGGCACCAACCCAACCAAGATGGCCGTCAATCCGACTCGAAATGAGGTTTACGTTGCGAATGCTCAGTCGGGCACGATTTCGGTCATCAACGCCGACGCAAATCGTGTTGTTGCGACGATCGCGGTTCGTCATAGGCCATCCTTCATCACTGTCGAACCTAGCGGACACCGTGCTTATGTCGCCAACTATGGTTCGAACAGCGTCAGCATCGTTGACCTTGACCTCCGGCGCGAAGTATTCGTCGCAGGGGCTGGCGAACAACCCATTCAGGTGCATATCTCGCCTGACGGCCGCACACTCGTAGTCACTAATCATGGGAGCAACAGCGTGTCCGTCTTCGATGTGATTCCCTATCGCGCCGGCTCCCCAGCGTCTGCTGCAGTTACACATCTTCGCTCGACATTTTCCGGGTGTCCGGGAGCAGCGGATACTGTAATTTTGCCAGACTCGTCAAAGGCCTTCGTGGCCTGCTCCACGGGGCATCAGGTGATGGCGCTGGGGCTGGCGGCAGAGCCTGGATCGTGGGCGGCCAAACAGAATGCTTCGCTTACAACGGACCGCATGCTTGCGTTGCTGGACGTTGGGAAGATGCCGGTTCATCTTGCGATGAAACCGGATGGCGGTGAAATTTTCGTTTCAAACTTCGATTCCGACAGCTTCTCTGAGATTGCTACCTGGACCAATGAAGTTGGGGGAACTTACTCGATTGGCAACAAGCCGGTGCGGGGCATCGTCAGTCGTGACAACAGCACGCTGTGGGTCGCGAACTCAGGCGCTGATTCGATTGGGCTTTACAGCATTGACGATGGGAAGCTGGCTGGCAGCGTTCGTACGGGATCTTCGCCGGATGCGCTTGCTTTTTCGGCGGATGAGCATCTTTTGCTGGCTGCAGATACACACTCCGGGGATGTTGCGGTTATTCGAACGGAAGGAAAGCAGGGGCCAGCGCTTTTTACGATTCTTCCAGCCGGAGTTTCTCCCGACGACATCGTGGTTAAGGCTCTTCGGGAAAAATAGCAAATTGCGGAAAATTTTTCTGGCGTGGTGGGCGTCGGAGTTTTGCTGTTTTGCTGGGTTTTTGAAGGGTGTTTTGCGAAAAGTGGGTGTTTGATCGTGGTGTTTTGATGGTGTGATCGTGGTGGAATGCGTGGTTGAGATGGTGTTCTGACAGCGTGTTTTTGGTCGTCGAAAAATACGCCACGTTTTTGAACTATTTTTCGAATCAGGGTTCCAGCACTAGGACAGACAAAGACAAAATACAGGGATCCTTCCCCATTCGACTTCGCTCAGGGCCAGGATGACGACCACTGCGTTCAATGTGACTACTCTCTTTCTATTCGGAAAGGTTGATGTCAGACCTGGCGGGCTAGTACGAGGGTAATGTCGTCGGGTTGCTCGTCGGCTCCGATCCAGGCGTCGAGGGCAAGCATGACCTGGCCGGAGATTACGTGCAGGGGTTGGTCGCGGTAACGGGCGACCACCTCCATCATGCGTTCTTCGCCGAACTCTCCGAAGTCGTTCTCCGGCTCCGTGACACCGTCTGAGTAGGCGACCAGAATATCTCCCGTCTGCATCTTGAAGCGGTCTTCCTCGTACTGCATGCCGTCCATGAGACCAACGACGGTGCCTCCCTTGTCGAGTCGACGGACCTGTCCGTCTCTGCTCAAGACCAGGGGTGGAAGCTGTCCTGCGTTGGAGTAGGTCAGCATGGAGGAGGCGACGTCGTAGTGGGCGAGAAACAAAGTTGCGTACTTTTCAGGCTGCGTGCTGCGGTAGAGGTGGCGGTTGAGGAGGGACAGAATGCGTCCCGGGGACTGGAAGAGTTCGTCGCAGTCCCCGCCACGTCCCTCCCTGCTGGCTGTGAGCCCGGCTACGCTGGACTCGCTGTAGACAAGCTCCTCACTCGCGAAGCGGTAGGCGCGGACTGCCGAGTGAAGGGTTGCCATGAGCAGGGCCGCCGAGATGCCCTTGCCGCTGATGTCGCCGATGGCGATACCGACGCCAGTTTCACGACGATGCACCATGCCGGCATGGGCTTCTTCGTGAAAGACAAGGAAGTCGTAGTAGTCGCCGCTTACGGATCTGGCTGGGCGACAGATTCCGTGCAGATCGAGGGTCGCGAGTCCCTGCGCGTGCAGTGGGAAGAGATTAGCCTGAACCTCCTGGGCGATGGATATCTCGTTCTGCAGACGCTCCTTCTCCTTCTGTTCTTCGAGGAGCCGCTGCAGGGATCCAGACATGGTGTTGAAAGAGCTGCTTAGTTCTGCAAGCTGGTCGTCACTTTTAACGCCGATACGGTAATCAAAGTCGCCGCGGTCGATATGCTCGGTTGCGCTGTAGAGATCAGCTACAGATGAGGTGATGGAACGGCTGAGTCCGATGGCCATCCACAGGGCCAGCAGCTCGATGAGTGCAAAGAGGACGCAGAGCAAGATGATAGCTATGCGCAGAACGCTCGTTACGATTCCGCCTAGCGAGGAGCCGAATAGCTGGTTGTAGAGGAGCGAGGGCCGGGATTGGACCGCGATGAGAACGTTGTCCCGCTCTCCTGAGTCCCAGTCGGTGATCGGCTCTGTGGAAGTAAAGCTTACGCGGGCGTCCGCGACGTTGACGGCGGGAGGCTCGGTCCCCCCAACGATCCATGACGATCCGCCGTTGATCCCATCGGCTCCTACCGCAAATCTAACTTTCTGACGCGATTTCTGGGATGGCGCGGGTGTGCCAGCGTTGGCCTCAGCTTTGTTCTCCGTGCTGATTTCATTGGCGGTTCTTCCGGCACGCTGGGGCAGCAGACTTGCTTGTCCGAGGCCCTCCGAGATCAGTTTGAGAACGGCACTGTCAACCGGCAGGCTCGACATGAGAGTGAAGATGCGTCCATCGTTCCACTTTTTCTGATGGAGAGCCACCAGGTATAGGTCGCGTCCGTCGAGGACGAGGCCTGAGAACTCTCCTCCCGGTACTTCAGTGGCCCAAGGCGGAAGTCCGAAGGGAGCTTTGCCACGGTACTTTGGACCGATATCGACCGCAGCGCCATTGAGGAAGACGCGGATTTCGCGATGCAGCCTCAAGCGGGGCATATCAAGTCGCGCGACCTCTCCGGCCTGTTCGATGTTCTGGATGGCACCGCCAATTTGTTGTGCAGAATCCTTTGGGCGTTCGGCGACGAGCGCAGTGGTGAGATCGGCGCGTCGGCCGCTCTCGTTTCGCATCTGGATCAACTCGGCCTGTAGGCGGGAGTCTGTGAGGTGAATGGCGAATTGCCCGGCAGCCACGTAGGCCAGGACGCCCACCAGGGTGAGAAACAGAATCACCGGGGCGAGGCCGATGAGGAGGTAGGTGAGGATCAGCTTGTTGCGAAGGCTCCAAAGGAGATGCTTTCGAATGAGCTGCCAGGCTAGTGGAATGGCGACGGAGACGAGAGCGATTCCCACAAAGAACTGGAGAATCCCTAGAAAGGTTCTGAATCCTCCTGAGAACAGGTGGCGAACAAACAATACGCAGAACCACAATCCAAGCCAGACCGCGGCGCCGGCAAGTCCCGTCGGAATCCGTTCTCTGAGCAGGTTGAGAACGCGCGGCCCGGTGGGGCTATTCGCGTCTTGCATCGTTTGCTGCCTCCAGTTCCGCCTGTCTTGCCAGCTTCAAGGTATGACGCGTCGCTGAAAAATGTGCCCCTGCCAGCAGTAGCAGACCGGAGAGAAACGCCCACATCATCAACCCTACCGAAATATAAAACGGCCCGTAGACGGACTGGAAGTCCAGCCAGGGGAGTGCCCTGATATAGAGGTACTTAGCCGCCTGCCACAACAGACCGATGACGATGGCGGTTGGCAGGACGGCACGCGCTGGAATCTTTCTGTAGGGCAATATCCAATAGATTAGAAAGAAGAGCAGTATGCTCGCAAGCCCGGCGCAGAGCTTGAGAAAGCCGTAGGAGACGAAGTGATAGACGACGTTTTCGGTGTGGCCGAAGAACAACCAGGAGAGAATCGTCTGCTGACTTGCGGTGGAGGCGACCGATGCCATTGCCAGAACGCCAACTGCGAATGCGAGTCCCAGAGATACTGCCTGGTTGTGGAGGTAGTTTCGGTTCTGGCGAACTCCCCAGACGCGGTTTAACGCTACCTCCAGAGGCAGGAAGACTCCGGTTGAGGTGATGAGCAGCATGACGAGCGAAAAGAACTGGGTTCCTTTGTGAGGGTGGGCGAGCAGCTGCATGTTTCGCATGACGAAGTCCTGACCGACTGGGAGGAGATTCTTCATCATGTCACCGACGATCGCCTCCATGGAACGTGAGTGAAAGACGCTGCGGCACATGGTCAAGAGGAGCACGATGAAGGGAAAGAGCGAAAGGATCACGTTCGCCGCGACGCTAAACGCGTAGGTGTGGACCTCCGTCCGGGCCATGTAGCGGACCAGGGCGGAGATCTGCGCTGCCAAACCGTACTCCCGAACGACGGGGGCAACGTCTTCCATCGGCGTTGGGGGCAGATCGTGTTGATCGTCCTTCGAAGACGCGGATGCTTCGTGTTTACCAGGGAAAATCGATGGCATAGGAGAGTTCGATGCAATATCCGGCGAGGGGCTACTGGTGACGCACTCCGATGCTAGCAGAGGGTGTCTGCTTTTGGTGGCAGCGAATCTTTGCTTGTGGTTGCCGGTCGTTTTGGAGCGGTTGTAAGGGTGTGGATACGCGCCAGGGCCCACTGGGATGACTCCGCCAGGACGGGATCTTCGGCGGTGCTCCATTGCTGGAGTTGGGGGATGAACTGCGTCTCGCCACTGTTTCCCATTGCGATGGCGACGTTGCGGTGTAGTCGCTTAAGGCGGGTTCGTTCGAGGGGCGAGCCTTTGAACCATTGCTTGAACGTTGCGGAGTCCATCTCTGCGAGCCAGGCCAAGGGAGGATTGATCAGCTGTTTTCGTGGGAGCATTCCCTCGTTTTGAGAGGTTGGAGCGCGGCGGTTCCAGGGACAGACGTCCTGGCAGATATCGCAGCCGAAGACCTGGCGGCCTATGGGTTCGCGGAGTTCTTCTGCGATGACGCCTTTTTTTTCTATTGTGAGATAGGCGATGCAGCGTGACGCGTCCATCTCTCGCGGCGCCACCAGTGCGTTGGTGGGGCAGGCATCGATGCAGCGGGTGCAGCTTCCGCAGCGGTCCGCGGGGAGTTCAAAGGCTAGCTCGGATGACACGGGGATCGAGGTGACGATGACACCGAGGAGAAGCCATGAACCTAGTTTTTGATCGAGGACGCAGGTGTTCTTGCCGATCCAGCCTATGCCGGCTTTCGCGGCGGCGGCGCGTTCGACCAGAGGACCGGTATCGACGTAGCAACGTGTCTGGCAGGGGAAACGGTCGTGAAGGTGGGACTCGATTTTTTTGAGCCGGCTTAGGAGTTCGTCGTGATAGTCGGTGGGGAGGAGGTCGTCTGTGTCTGTGGAACTGGTGCGTCCGCTCCAGGCATAGCGGGCGATCCATCCGGTTGTGGGTTCGGATTGGTCGATGGATAGCGGGGCGGCCACGTTATAGTTCAGGGCGCAGACAATGACCGATCTTGCCCAGGGCATCGCGATCTGGACGTCGCTGCGTAGAAGAACCCCTTGCTCGTTGCGGCGCTTGAGATAGTCCATCTCACCGGCTCTGCCGGCTGCGATCCAGGCTTCGAATCGACTTCCGTCGAGAGGCTGCTGCGTGGTTTCGGGGTTGGGTGAGGCAACGGCTGCTATTCCTGTGGTGTCGAAGCCGGAGCGCGAGGCCAACTCGCTCAGCCAGAGTTTGAGGTCGGAGGTCCATGCCGCGGCGTTTTGTGCTGACTCTGCGAACAAACCTGTTCCCTCGAGGATGGCTTTTCTCTGCTTGCGTCTAGGATAATTCGGGGAGGGCGTTGCAGAGACCGCTTCGCTTGAGATCAAGGTGCTTCGTACTGGCCTGGTCGGCGGAGGTAGATGGCATTGCACCGGAACGCCTTTGCCGGTAGACTTGTCATAGCTGGGAAGGCTTTCGAATCATCGGAAGACTGCCCGGTCACAAGTCACTATCGAACGGATGTGCGCCATTCGGATTTTGCGACTGCTGGTAATGCAGCTGCCGTCGATAGGTTAGTTACAGTTCCTCAGACTGCAATTAACACCACAACTGGCACTGCTGCTTCGGTCAAGCGGAAGAGTGGTCCAGGTGATTGATAACAATGCGGAGAGTTGGCAGAGCCCGGTTGAATGCACCTGACTCGAAATCAGACATAGGCGTAAGTCTATCGGGGGTTCGAATCCCTCACTCTCCGCCATTTCCCTGTTACAGGAAGTACCAAAGACTTCAGATGAAAAGCCAGTATTGACTGGAATTATGTGTTTTTGCCGTCCAGTGGCGTCTATGCAAGCCCTTATCTCGAGCCGCGGATCAAACTCATGCAGGAGTGGCTGACTATCTGGAGCGCGCACAACGCGGCCCTAAACTTGTCCCGATGCGTGAAAGAGTGGCTTGCTAGAAGTGACGGCCACAAATACGCCTAAAGATTGCTCGGCGATATCGCTCAATGTTCGAGCTTGGAAGTGATGCCGTGCCGAACCAACATGGAATCTAGAGTCGTGGGTTTCAAACCGAGTAATTCCGCCGCTCCACCTTTGCCTCGTATCCTTCCACCTGCCATTTCAAGGACATTGCGTAGATGTCCACGCTCGGCGTCACTCAGAAGCATGCTGTGCCGGACGTCTCCTGAGACGCTGGATGGAGGGTAGATACGGAGCCTTGGGCCATTAGCAAGAATCATCGCCCGTTCAACGGTATTACGCAGTTCACGGATGTTGCCCGGCCACTGGTACATTTGCAGCGACCGTATGCAGTCTTTGTCTATCGATTCGATCGGTTTGCCGAAGGATTTTGAAAACTCGTGAACAAAGGCCTCGACGAGTAAAGGAATATCCTCGATGCGTTCACGCAGAGCTGGCATGTGGATCGGGAACACGTTCAATCGATAGTAGAGATCGCTCCTGAATCGTTTCTCCTGAACCTCTGTCTCCAGATGACGATTAGTGGCCGCAACAATTCGGACATCAAAAGATATGCTTTTGGAACTACCCAGGCGTTCTACCTGCTTCTCCTGGAGTGCGTGCAGCAGCTTGGATTGCACGTCGAGAGGTAGTTCTCCTATCTCGTCCAGGAAGAGCGTTGAGCCGTGAGCCACTTCAAAGCGTCCGGCCTGCCGCGAAAGCGCCCCTGTGTAGGCACCCTTTTCGCGGCCAAAGAGTTCACTCTCGATGAGAGTTTCTGGGATCGCTGCGCAGTTCAATCTGACCATGGGCCGTTTGCCGCGCAGGCTTAGTTCATGGATGGCGGACGCGATGAGTTCCTTCCCTGTTCCTGTTTCGCCACATAGGAGAACGCTGGAACTGGTGCCTGCCACCTGGTCGACCTGTTCCAAGACCTTCCGGAGCGCAGTGCTATTGCCTATCAGGCCTCTGTGCCCACGAGCAGACTTCACTTCCTGTTGCAAATAGACATTTTCACGTTGCAGCTGATCGCGAAGGCGTTGCACTTCCTCGAGCGCTTTCCTTGTGTCATCCTCTGCGCAGGTGCGCGCGAGCGCGCTCCCGATCATTTCAACAAAAAACTTCAACCGGGTTATGAGCGTCTCTGGCCACTTTCGTTCATGGCGCACAGTCCCAAACGCCAACGCTCCGATGACCTTGCCCCCCACTCGAAGTGGGAAGGTGGCGTTGGAGCGTGGCCCGAACCGACGTGCAACTTCCTTCTCTCTGTACGCTTCCTCCGGAAGATCGTTGATGGAGGCGAAACATACCGTTTCACCACGGAGAATTTCGTTTGCCATCCACGGGAGATCCTTGATTGCGAATCCAGGAAATGGCTTTAGGTCAGGGAGTTGCCAACTGTGAGTTAGCACGAAACGTTCGTTATCTTGCAGTTGAACAAGAGTGCTGCGATCAAGTCCTAGAGTCTCAGCAATTCGCCTTTGAGCATCGACGATCTCTTTATCGATGGACGCGGAGGTGACGCCGGCGAACTGCGTTGAAAGCTCCGTCATCAACATTTCGAATCTAAGTCTGTCGTCGAGATCCGAACGCAGGTCGGCTGAGGAACCCGGTGGCCCTGGAATCGCTACCTTCTCTTCATACAATTCTTCCGCAACGTGCAGAGCCGAATGGGTCATGACGACCTTCTCTCGTGAGTACACGTACAGGCCCGATGCTGGCGGTATCAGCTCACAGCAATAATTGTCAGTTGTTGCGGGCAAGCGTAAGTTATCACACGATTCAGAGCTTTCCCACATTATTTGTCGGCTAACAGACATTGAAGATTCGCGAGTACAGGAATTTGGATCCGAAAGCCAAACTCCGAAGAGTCGGAGCTAACTCCGAACGGTCGGAGTTAATTTCACTAAAGGCGCAATTCGTCTATGTAACAAAGGGAGATCAAGCCCTTTCATAACAGCGGTCTGAGCGAAAGCCATCGCTCGCAGCCTTTGGCCCTAAGGGTGCATTAGTGGTGTCGCACCTCGTGACTTCCGAATCTGACGAAATAGCATTCTTGCGAAGCAGCGTACTCCGCCCCCTTGACTAAGTTTGTAAATAGATCCGCAGACCACATCCAAGCAGCTTCAACCTTACAAGAGGATCCTATGGCTCAATCGGCACTGCTTGAACGGCGACAACCGACTTGTTTTGTTGTACTGGCGGCTGTGCTTGGCTCATTCGCAACCATCCCTGCGATTGGGCAGCAGGCTGTAAGTATGACTTCTCAAGATCAGACCGCCAGCGCTCCAGCCGCGCAGACGATGAACCCGGCAACCGACGACAGGTGGCATATAGCAATTAGCCCCTATCTGTGGTTTGCGGGGGTACATGGCACGATTGGCGCACGCGACCGCTCCGCCAGCTTTCACGCAAGCGTCGGAGACGTTCTCTCGAAGCTGAACATTGGTCTCATGGGCGCGGTAGAAGCTCGGAAGCGACGTTTTGTTGTGCCGATTGACTTCATGTGGATCAAGCTCTCTGACGACACAGCCATTCCGGAGAGTCCGTTCCCTGGCTTGACCTCTATCAAGGCGAAGGCGACTCAGACTATCTTCACGCCTAAGGCCGGTTACCGTCTTTTGGACAATCCAAAGGTAAAAGCTGACGCTCTGGTGGGGCTCAGATATTGGCATCTGGGCGAGAATCTGAGCTTCCAGCCTTCCGGTCTCTTGGACAAGTACTCCCAGGCAGCCAACTTCGTGGACGTGGTTGCAGGAGCGAAGATCAGTATGGCGCTTTCACCGAAGGCTTCAGTAACGATCCTCGGCGATGCGGGCGCTGGCCAGGCGAACTTGGACTATCAGGTCGCGGCTTATCTGGGTTACAGGATTAAACCCACGGTCATGCTTGGAGTAGGCTGGCGCTATCTCGACATCAACTATCGTCCTGCCTCCAACTTTGTGTATGACGCCGCTCAGCAAGGCATATTGCTGGGAGCCACTTTCAATCTAAAGTAGTTGCGTCATGTCTGAATAGTCGCGCAGGGAAGCACCGCACTACGTGAGGTATTCGTTGCAAAGCAATCTTCAAACTACGTGCGGATGGATCGTAAGACGATATTGATATGTCCCTTCCGATGCTTACGTTGTCCTTGGCGCTTTTGGCGACGTGTACGGTTGTCGCGATGGCGCAGGAGACAGAAGCCCTGCCCGAACTGGATCCATATCTCAAGCTCAATGGAACCGTGCGATTCAGAGTGCAGGCTGCGAATACCAGGGAAGGTGGGGATCCCACACAGTTAACTATCGGTCCGGATCTGGAGCTGTATTTGAAGCCTCTCGTCCGATTGAAGCAAGTGACAGCGTTTGACCTTGATGACGCAAAGGCTCGTCCCCTGGTCTTTGCTATGGGATATCGGTATCTCGCAACGCCGGGATCTCCCCCGACCAATCGAATGGAGTTAGCGACGACAGCACACTTTCCGCTGAAGCTTGAATTTCTGCTCTCAGACAGGAACCGTGCCGACTTGGACTGGACGAACGGAAGTTTTAAGTGGCGTTATCGCAACAGGCTCCAGGTTGAGCGGCCAATGAGCATTCGCTCCTATCACCCTATTCCCTACATCAGTGCCGAGTTTTATTACCAGGAACAGTATCAAAAGTGGGGGACAACTGAACTTTATGCAGGTTGCTTGTTTCCAATAAAGAAGCGATACGAATTTGATCTTTACTACGAACACCAGAACAACACAGGCAAGAGCCCCAACAGCCAACTCGAAGGCATTGGACTCAAGCTGAATATGTTCTTTTCCTTAAAATGAGAAGCCGTTTGGGTTACGTACATCAAGCGCGTTTTCGACTGGCGTATGCGGAGAGCTGAGAAAGTTCTTCCTAAAGCTGGAGATGAATTCTTAGACTCCGACCCTTCGGAGTCTCCTCCGATTGGTCGGAGGCTTGAGGGAAGCGCGACAAAAGAGGATCCCCGCGCCGTAACTTATAACTCTCCTACCTTTCGTTACTTAAGCTTCCCTGCGAACAAACGAAGACAGTTGGTTACTCGATTGCTCCTAGACGGACATGTTTCAAATCTGCTTGAGAATGATGGCCCGACCCAATCGTTCCATTGAAGCTGTCGAGGCACTGCGAGCTATCAGAGTTGCTTCAAAAATGGATCGAGGATTCATTGAAGGCCGGATCTACCAGGAAGTTGATAATCCAGACTCACTCTGCTTTGAGCAGGACTGGTCGAGCGAACCAGAGTTGAAATCGCACATTCGATCAACCTGCTTCACTGATCTGCTGATGCTTATGGAGACATCTCCCGAGGCACCCCTACTTGAGATTCATTCCGTCAGGGACGTATTTGGAATCAATTACGTCGAGGCAGTCCGTTATTCCGATTGCTGAATCAACCAGAACCGCGATGGGCCCTTCTTAAAAAATCTTTGAGCAACCAACGGAGAGACGAATGATTCTTACGACCCGATGCAAGAAGCTGGCGACTATCTTTTTTGCGGTTTCGATATTGTCCATCTATCTGAACGTAGTGTCCTTGGCGCAGACCGCAAATACAAAGCAACCTAATATCGTCGTCATCATGGGCGACGACATAGGCATGTGGAATATCGGTGCCTATCACCGGGGCATGATGGCTGGTAAGACGCCGAACTTGGACAAGCTAGCCAAACAAGGCATGATATTCACGGACTATTATGCGGAGGCAAGCTGCACAGCGGGCCGCGCGAACTTCATCACAGGCGAACTTCCGATCCGGACAGGAATGACTACGGTTGGCCAGGCGGGAGCGCCAACTGGGCTTCCTGCAGAAGCAGTCACCATTGCGACCGTGCTTAAGTCCATGGGCTATGCCACCGGTCAGTTCGGCAAGAACCACCTTGGTGACAGGAATGAGTTCCTGCCCACGGTTCACGGCTTCGACGAGTTCTTCGGCTACCTCTACCACCTGGACGCGATGGAAGACCCGGCTCATCCCAACTACCCACAAAATCTGCTGAACGTCGTCGGTCCACGCAACATGGTTCATTCCTGGGCAACCGCGACGGACGACCCTACCGATATGCCGCGCTGGGGCAAGGTAGGCAAGCAGAAGATCGAGGACGCCGGACCGCTCTATCCCAAGCGGATGGAGACGGTCGATGACGAGATTCGCGACCTGGCCATCAACTTCATTGACAAGTCGAAGAAGGACAACAAGCCCTTCTTCGTCTGGCTGAATCCCACCCGGATGCACATCGTCACGCATCTTTCACCAAAGTACGAAGCGATGCGCAACTCCGAGAACGGATGGTCGGAGGAGGAAGCCGGCATGGCGCAGTTGGATGACGATGTCGGATTGGTGATGCAGAAGATCAAAGATATCGGCGAGGATGACAATACGATTGTGGTGTTCACCACCGACAACGGCACCGAGGTCTTTACATGGCCCGATGGCGGACAAACTCCGTTCGCTCAATCCAAAGGAACGGTTCTCGAGGGTGGCTTCCGCGTACCAGCGATCATTCGCTGGCCAGGGCATACGCCTGCGGACTCGGTGCAGAACGGTATCTTCTCCGGCATGGACTGGTTGCCGACCTTTGCTGCCGCTGCCGGCGATCCGAACGTCATCCAGGAGTTGCTGGTTGGCAAGAAGTTCGGCGATCGAACCTACAAAAACCATCTGGATGGGTACAACCAACTCGCAGCTATTACGGGACAGGGCCCGTCCGTTCGTCATGAGATCTTCTATCTCGGCGAAAGTACGGTTGGCGCGATCCGCATAGACGATTACAAATATCGATTCATCGACCAGCCACAAGGATGGCTCGGTGAAAAGACCCATGTCGATGTGCCGTACATCACTAATCTGCGTCTCGATCCGTTTGAGCGCACCGGCTGGCCCGGCAACGGGACCAAGGATGGAGCCCAGCAATATTTTGACTGGTTCAAGTATGAGTTCTGGCGCTTTGTTTTCGTGCAGGAGGTGATGGGTAAAGAACTCCAAACCTTCCTCGACTACCCACCGATGCAGCGAGGTGCGAGCTTCAACCTGGAAGCGGTAAAGGCAGAGATGGCAACCAGGATGGCCCAGGCCCAGGCGGCAGCCAAAGGGCCCAGCGATTAGCGGGAACGGACTTCGCGGTGGACGGCTCGCGAGAGCCATCCACCGAACGAGTTGTGGAGAACGGTTCTATCCGCCGAAGCTACCGGCGACGACTTGTAAATGCATAAAGAGAGTGAAGGATCCTGATGATGAAAATCAAATTCGCATTGTGCGCGATGATACTGTGTTCGGCGGTCGCGGTTGCTGTCGGTCAAACAGTCTCGGTCAACTACAACCAGAGCCAGAGCTTCTCGCAATTTCACACGTATGCCTGGGGTTCGGACAACGCCAACAAGGTCCAGAATTCAATATTGGCGCAGGTGGCGATACAAGATATCGACGCTGCCTTGCAAAGCAAGGGGCTTCAAAAGGTAGAAGAGTCTCAGAAGCCTGACCTGCTCGTCACCGCCAACGGAGGCATGAAGGAGCAAACCTCCTACACCGCGATGGGAATGCGCGGGTTTGGAGGCGGTATGGGTAGTATCACCCCGCAACAAAACGTGATCGGAACGTTGATCGTAGATCTCTATGACGCGAAGGGCCAGAGCTTAGTCTGGCGTGGCATCGCACAAAACACCTTGGACAACAATGGCAACAAGAACCAGCAGTTGGTTCAGAAGGCTGTGACGAAGATGTTCAAGCAGTGGCCAAAGAGTTAGTCACTCATTGACGGAGTTTGCGAAGGAACAAATCGGGAGAACCTATGTTTAGACATTCATTGCTGAAAGCGTTAGTCGCGACCTCTCTTCTTTGCTCTGTCCCACATATTTGGGCTCAAAATCCTGATATGCAGCAAAAGTTGATGGAGATCAAACAGTCTGCAGCGGCTAACAAACAATCACTCGCACGCTACACATGGCTCGAACAGCAGACGACCAGCATTAAAGGTGAAGTTAAAAAGACACAACAGTTTCAGGTTCGAATCGGCCCTGACGGTCAGCAGCAAAAAGTTGAGCTCAATCCCCAGGCACCCGCCGAACCGAGCGGAGGACGATTGAAGCGACACATCGTGGCTAAGAAGACGGAAGAGTTCAAAGATTATGGTCAGCAAATCGCCGAGCTCGGCAAACAATACGCGCAGCTTGATCCCCAAGCGCTCGACCAGGCTTACCAGCGTGGCGATATCTCACTCCAACCCAATGGGGCAGCCGGGACGGTCAGCCTGATCATCAAGAACTACCTGAAGCCCGGCGATTCCCTCACTCTCGTATTCAATCGGCAGCAGAAGGCACTTCTGTCCGTACAGGTTGCCAGTTACCTTACAGATCCGAGCGACGCAGTGAGAATTGCCGTGCAGTACGATAAGCTGCCCGACGGTACCAACCACGTCGCTTCGAATCAGGTGACTGGGGTCAGCAAACAGCTGGGTGTAATGATTCAGAACTCTTCCTATCAACCCATCGGTTGATCGCAGACGTTGAAGATCAACACCCGTTTCAGAGAGGCAGTCATGCACTCCAGAGCCATGCGATCACTGTTTCTACTTGGCGCTTTGGCGATCGGCAGCTACGGCTATTCACAAGTACCACCCAAGCCGTCCAGCGTGACGCGACCCAAGCTAGGTTTGGTGCTCGAAGGCGGGGGGGCCCTGGGACTCGCTCATATTGGAGTTATCACCTGGATGGAGGAACACCACGTTCCGGTGAGTTATGTCGCTGGAACCAGCATGGGTGGCTTAGTCGGCGGAATCTATGCGACAGGGCGCTCTCCGGCTGAGGTCAGAGAACTTATCAACGGGATCGATTGGGATCAGGTGCTGAGTGGCGAAACTCCATTCACCGATCTTTCTTTCCGGCGCAAACAAGACGCTCACGAGGTTCCCGGTTCCCTTGAGTTTGGCTTGCGGAAAGGTCTGCAATTCCCGGCAGGCTTCAATACCGGCGAGCAGGTGGACCTGATTCTCGACCGTGTTGCGCTCCCTTACTCAGAGCTCCCTACCTTCAACGATCTGCCTATTCCTTTCGCATGCGTAGCGACAGACCTGGTCTCTGGCAAGCCGCATGTCTTTCACGATGGTTCTCTATCCCTGGCAATGAGATCGACCATGTCGCTACCTGGGATCTTTTCGCCGGTCCGGTCGGGAGACCATCTTTATGCAGATGGCGGCTTGCTCAACAATATTCCGATCGACGTTGCCAGAGATATGGGCGCCGATGTCGTCCTCGGAATTCACCTTGAGACTGAGCCCTTAAATCCAAAAGCAACTCTACCCAGCTATGGCGTGCTGGGACAATCCATCTCCGTCATGATTGCAGCCAACGAACTGCGATCGATGGAGCAAGCCGACATCTTGGTGACAGTGCCTCTCCAGAAGTACACCACTCTTGATTACGATAAGGCCGATGCCATTATCAAAGTAGGCTATGACGCCGCAGCAGCGAAAGCAGCGGTTTTAGCTGCATACTCTGTAAGCCCGGCCGAATGGGAGGAATATCTCGCAGTACGCAATTCGCGGCGCAAGAGTGTACCGATACCGACCTTTGTTGAAGTCACGGGCACATCTTCTCCTGTAATGAAGCAGGGCATGGAAAAGCAGCTGTCCGGGCTGGCGGGGAAACCAATCGACACACAGAAGTTGGATCAGGACATGATGTCCATCATCGGACAAGGCCGCTTCACAACCTCTACATATTCAATGGTCGAGAAGGATGGCCAACAGGGTCTTCAGGTTCAGACCGAACAGAAGGCCTATGCTCCGCCCATCGTACGGCCCCTCACCCTGATCGACGGGTCGGACTACAACAATGTCTTATTCAGTATTGGTGCTCGGGTAACATTTCTGGACTTTGGAAGTTACAGATCCGAGTTACGCACTGATGTTGTTGTCGGATCTCAGTACCTTCTGGATACTGAGTACTACCACCCGTACACCCCGTCCAGCAATTGGTTCATTGCACCAAGAGCGGGGCTCAACAGTCAGCAATTGAATATCTACTCGGGTAACACACTACAGGCAAGCTACCGCCTGCGAGAGTTTCTTGGCGGCATCGATACGGGCTATGCGTTCGGGCGAACTGGCGAACTTCGACTTGGATACGAAGGTGGTTATCAAAAGATTTATCCGGAGATCGGCAACGTGCCGACTCTGCCTACAACTTCAGGAGCAACCGGAGACGTCAGGATTCAGTATCAGCTCACCACGTTGGATCAACCCGTCATCCCACGCTCCGGGGTCAGCCTCTTGGCTTACACGAAGGGGTATACGGTCAACCCTGCTGCACCTGGGCCCTTTCCCGTAACCGAAGTCCAAGCGCAGGACTTCTTCCGCTTGAACAAGCCATCTTCAATATTTTTAGCTGCGTATGGTGGTAGTACCTACGGCTACAAGGCCGGCGTACCCGCCTTCTCTCTCGGTGGCTCTCAACGGCTGGTGGCCTGGAGCACTAATGAGCTGCTCACAAACCAATATTTCCTCGGACAGATAGGCTACATCCGAGAACTGGCTCACCTGCCACCTTTGCTCGGTAGCACAGTGGACTTCCTTGGTGTCTTGGAGGTAGGAAAGACGTACAAACTCCCCAATGGTCCGAGTCCGCCAAATCTTCCCATGGATGCCGCGGCGGGACTCTTGGTCAACACAATCTTTGGACCTGTCCTTGTAGCTGGCTCAGTCGGAGACTATGGTCATGCCCGGTTCTACTTCCGAATTGGTCGTGTTTTTTAGCGTAAGAAAACATTTTTAGTGCGGCGTTCTTTCACGACCGAACGTTCTCGTTTCGGATTCAGTTAGGTCACACTTCGCCGAAAGGAATTCTTCTATGAAGATGAAGATTCTATCCATATTCGGTTTTCTAAGTGCTTCGCTGTCAGCTCAGTCACAAGTTCCAATCTTCAAAGTTACCCCACAACAGAGCTCGGTTAGATTCCCTGTAAAAATCCTCAGTCGCTCTCGCGGGCGACTTCAAGAAATGGGATGTCACTCTAACATTCATCTCGACTGACCGGTCAATGTTGACGTCTTCGCGAAACGCGTCAGCGGTCCACCGGCTTCACTGAAAAGTGAAGGTCTGAAGGTGAACCTAATAATGCTTTAGGCTTTAAACCTTTTTCAGACGGAGAACATGATGATCAGAGCTATCACGAAGCAATTTTTGACTGTAGCGCTCTCTTCGCTGCTTGTCCTGCAAGGTGCGCCGGTGGAAGCTGCAGCTCAGGAGGTAGCGCCGGCAGCATATCCAGGTCAGGGTGCACCTCTGTCGGCTGCGGACTTGCAACAGTTAGTCGCCCCCATTGCACTGTATCCGGACGCCTTAGTTGCTCAGATTTTGGGCGCTGCGACATTTCCGGATCAGATCGTTGCTGCGGCCGGCTGGCTTAAAAATCAATATCTCACCGGCGCGCCTCTTGCAAATCTGGTTAATGCTCAACAATGGGATCCCAGTGTAAAAGCGCTCACTCAGTTCCCATCCGTCCTCAACAATTTGGCAAGCAATCTCAGTTGGACCTCAGCGTTAGGAGAGGCCTACCATAACCAGCCGAGCGACATCATGTCTGCCGTTCAGTTTCTGCGGGCCAAAGCGCAAGCAGCCGGCAATTTGAAATCCGGATCGCAAATTACAGTGGTGCAGCAAGCACCTCAGGTGATCGTGATTCAACCAACTAATCCGCAAGTGGTTTACGTGCCGGCGTACAACCCGACCGTCGTCTATGGCACGCCGTACGTGACACCGGGATACAGTACAGCGGCAGTTGTAACGACCGCGGTAGTCGCATTTGGAGTCGGCATTGCCATCGGGGCAGCGATGAGTAATAACGGCTGGGGATACAGCTACTGGAACTGCAACTGGCACGGTGGGACGGTGGTTTATCACAGCAGTGGTTACTACGGAAACAGTGCATGGCATGGCGGCTACTATGGCTCAAGCGCGACCGCTTACGGACCGAACGGAGTAGCGAAAGCCGGCAATGCGTACAATCCTTCGACCGGTACGTATGCTCGCGGTGCATCGACCACAACCGCATATGGTACTCAGAAGGTAGGACAGGCGTACAACCCGAATACGGGAGCGTACGCAGCTACACACCAAGCCTCAAACGCTTATGGGAGCTATGGAAGCTCGGTCGTTTCGAAGAATGGTAATACCGCGTATACCCAACATCAAACTACGTCGGCGGGATCTGTAGGATCCGTTCAAACTTCAGCTGGTGGAAAAGGCGTAGCTGCATCGGGCGCTTACGGCAACAATGCAGCAGCGGGACAAACCGCAAACGGCAACAAGTATGCGGCAGCGAACGGGAATGTGTACAAGAACACGGGTAGCGGATGGAATCAAACTCAAGGGACCAGTCACAACACCTCTAGTTACTCGGGAGCAAACTCCGCAGCTGCTCGAGGGTATGGAGGACAGGAAAAGAGCAGCGGATCTTCAGCCTTTAGTGGCAGCGGAAGTGGATGGCAATCCCGACAGGAGAGCGCTCGCGGCTCAGCGAGCCGCGGCGGTGGCGGCGGTTGGGGTGGTAGAAGGTGACACCAACGATGCGGACAACAAAGCAAGTCCCGGAGGATGAAATGTCGCTTACATATCGCAAACCTCAACTTACGTTGAAACTTCTGATTCTGCTTCTGATCCTTCCGATTGTCCCGTGCCATGCCTACCAGAAACCTTCGCGCGTCTTTGCTTCGCCCGACGAGGCGGGGAGCGCTCTGCTCGCCGCGGCGAAGTCCAGAGATGTGGATGCGCTGATGACAATCTTCGGCCCAAACTCTAAGGAACTGATTCTCTCTGGAGATCCCGTACAGGACAAATACACAGCAGATTCGTTCGTCAAAGAGTATGGCGTTATGCATCGCTGGCGCGCGATGCCCGATGGCGACCAGATGCTACTGATCGGAGCTGATAACTTTCAATTTCCGATTCCATTGAAGAAAGGCAGTGACGGTGCCTGGTTCTTTGATACCGATGCAGGTAGGGAAGAGGTTCTCAACCGCCGTATCGGCAGGAACGAGTTGGCGATCATCAATGCCTGTCAAGCGGCCGCTGCAGCCGAGGCGGACTACTTCAATCATCTTCACGACGGTGAGAAGGTGAAGCAGTATGCGTCGAAGTTCATCAGCGATCCCGATAAGCAGAACGGCTTGTATTGGAAGCCTGTGAATGGAAAGCCGGCGAGTCCACTCGGACCATTGGCGGCTGCGGCTTCATCGGATGGCTATGTCGCCCACGCAACTGGTCACACCGCATTCCACGGCTACTACTTCCATATGTTGAAGGGCCAGACCGATAAGGCGCCCGGCGGAGCGAAGGAATATGCAGTCGACGGAAAGATGACCGGTGGTTACGCATTCGTCGCCTACCCTGCAGAGTATGGAAACTCCGGAGTAATGACCTTCATCATCAACCAGGATGGTGTGCTGCTTCAGAAAGACCTGGGGCAAAGCACTGTGGAGATAGCAAGCTCCATGACCGAGTTTGACCCCGATTCTGACTGGACCATCGTAGAGCCGTAGCCATGGATCTCCCTCGGACGCATGCTCTCTTTCATAGTGCGCACCACACTATCGCCGCAGATTG
Source organism: Tunturiibacter psychrotolerans (assembly GCF_051013365.1). Taxonomy (GTDB): domain Bacteria; phylum Acidobacteriota; class Terriglobia; order Terriglobales; family Acidobacteriaceae; genus Edaphobacter; species Edaphobacter psychrotolerans_A. The sequence continues at coordinate 272,906 of NZ_CP132941.1, forward strand.
TGCCCAGGACAAAGTCGATAGTACTCTGACTGAAGATTGAGGCGGGACACCACGAATAAGACGCCTATCGTTCCATCTGAGAGAGCGCTTCGATGACGGGCGCTGAGGAGATTCTCATCACTCCGGTGAAGGGGGTATACATCTCAAGGATGATGAAGATTGCCGCCGATACGGCTAAGCCGGCGAGGCCTAACGTAACGAAGATCGTGGCATTTGGCGGAGAGAAGAGGCCGAAACCCACAAAGATGATCACCAGCCAGGAGGTGAGCACCACGAGCAGAGGAATGGGCACCGAATTGTGTTGGGACTTGAGGTACATGAGCCATTGAGTGCGACGCAAAGTAGTGATCTCCAGAGCGATCTGAGACTTTGCGGCAGCCTGCGTGGAAGTCTTCGGCTCCAGATGATCCAACTGATCAGCCAGTGTTTCGCCTTTGCCACCCGGTCTAAGCTCTGACGCAAGGGAGGTTTGTGATGGCCAGATACGTTGGATGCCCTCCGCTACAACGAGGCGAAATTCATTGCGAATGTTCCCAGTCTCCGGGCCATACCGCTCCAAGGATCGATCGATGCTGACGATCTCAGAGGACATTTCTGCGACCTCGTTCTTGCGGGCATCATACGTCGACTTTGCCGACGATACCAGCATTCCGAGAACTAACGCAGCCATGGTGGAGATCAGAGCCGTCGAAAGTCTTACGGTCTCCTTTACGTCCGTGCAAAGGTGTTCCTCCGGGAGGACTCGCCGGATAGCCATACCAACCAATGCAGCCGCGAAGACACAAGCAAAGACGATGCCACTAAGCGGGATCGAATTCATCGTTTTCCTCTTCTTCCAGACAAATCCGGCGGTATGCTGGCTCCAGAGCGACGTTGAAGCAGCACGCGTTTAGAACGCTATGGTCCACTCAAGCATCCTGTTTACGAATTTCACTATGGGAGAGTCAGTGGTCCTACACGCGGTGAGCAGAAAGATTACACCGAAACGAATGGCGGCGCCAACGAGCGCATTCTGAACAGCTACAATTGTCCATCTTCCGGAGTCGGATTTCATCGTTGGGGGTCAAAACTCACCAGATGGGTCTTTTAGCGAATTTAAAAATCCGGACCAAGATACTAATAGCTCTGCTACCGCTGGCCTTCATGGTCATTGTGGCGGCGTGCTACGCGTCGATCGAGATGAAAAAAATCGACGACGGTTATAGCGATCTGATAGCGAAAAATGTCAGAGCCCTCCAGAATTTGACTGTCGCGCGCGTGTTGAGCAATCGATTCGCTCAGCTCGTTTATCAGGAGATTGCTGAGCCTGATCCCGATAAAATGCGAATTATCGATGCAGAGCTCGATACAACGGAGGCCGAATTTCACTCTTCCGTGGCACTGATCAGCTCAGAAACTCCAGGAATGACTCAGAAGGTCGGTGCAACGGCAGCTCTTTTTGACAAAGCTGTTTCCGACTCCCGACCGATTCGGGCTGCGGCCTTGAGTGGCAACAACGACAAGGCTATCCGGCTGTCGCGCGAAACATTTGATCCAGAGTTTCGCAGTGGACGGCAATCGCTAGCTACCCTAGCTGATGAAGTACACGCGGATGTCGACCAACAATCCGATCAACTCACGCTCAGAACTCACCGCACAATTCTGATCACCTGGGTCGTAATAGTTTTCGGACTAGTTGCGTCTTTCGCGATTGCCCTCTCGATAGTGCAGATTGAAGTGGTGAGGGTTATCTTTTCGTTCCGGACTCGCATTCTTGACGTTGCGGAGGGACGACTTGATCTGCCAATAGCAAATCTCAATCGACCCAATGAGATTGGGGAGATGAGCCGAGCGCTGCAGACATTGCAGATTGCTGCTCGTGAGCGGGAGATTTTGCGCTGGATAAAAACCGAGGTCGCGACTACGACTGAGCGACTACAGTCGACGGAGAATTTTCCGGCGTTCGCCAGCGTTCTTCTGTCCCGAATCTCCGAGACGCTCGATCTGCTTTATGGTGCGTTTTACCTGGCTGACAACACTCGCACAACTTTCACTCGGCTCGGAGCGTTCGCTACAGATGTCTCGAGAGAGCGGCGAGAGTTCGCTATCGGCGAGGGCCTGGTGGGCCAAGCCGCGGCCGAGCGCCGGACTCTTCGGATTGTCTCCGAAACGAACAAATTTATCGGCGTAAACACAGGAACGGGTACAGTAAACCCGGCATGCATCCTGTTTATCCCGGTGCTAAATCAGGACGACGTACTGGCGGTTATTGAACTGGCGCCCTCGGCACCTGTGTCGGAGCAACAGCAGGCACTGTTGGACGCGCTGCTACCGACCGTCGCCCTCAATACAAAAATACTTTCCAGCAAACTTGTCACCATGAAGCTGTTGGAGCAGACTCAGGTGCAGGCCGCAGACCTTGAAGTGGCAAAAGAGGCGGCGGAAGCCGCTACAAGAGCCAAGTCCGATTTTTTGGCCAATATGAGCCACGAGATCAGGACGCCGATGAACGCGATCATCGGGATGACTCACCTGGCCTTGAAGACAGATCTTTCTCCAAAACAGTCAGACTATCTGACCAAAGTGAGGTTCGCCGCGCACTCGCTGCTTGGAATCATCAACGACATTCTGGACTTCTCCAAAATCGAGGCAGGCAAACTCGATATTGAAAAAATAGATTTTCGGCTGGAGGACGTGCTCGACAATCTATCGACGATCGTCAGTCAAAAAGCGCAGGACAAGAACCTCGAGTTCCTAATCGCGACGCAGCATGACATCCCGCCGAATCTGATCGGTGATCCTCTTCGTCTCGGGCAAATCCTGATCAACCTGGTCAACAATGCGGTCAAGTTTACAGAGCGCGGCGAGGTATTGGTCACGGTTGCGATGGAGGAGCAAGTAGCCGATCGGATCAAGGTTAAATTCTCCGTCCGCGACAGCGGGATCGGGATGACAACCGAGCAGATCTCGAGGCTATTCCAAGCATTCGCGCAGGCGGATACTTCAACGACGAGAAAATATGGCGGTACCGGGCTTGGGCTCTCAATCTCTAAACGGCTGGTCGAAATGATGGAGGGCTCAATCTGGGCAGAGGGTGAGCCGGGCGTGGGAAGTACTTTCCATTTCACTTCGTGGTTCGGAGTCGGATCGGAGGACAAACAAAGACGATTGATAGTTGATTTGGTGGGGATACGCGCCCTGGTCGTCGACGACAACGCGCAGGCTCGCGAGATACTTACCGAGGCGCTTCGTGCATTTGCACTTCGCGCCGAATCGGTTTCGTCAGGTGAAGACGCAGTAAGGGAGATAGCTGCCGCAGATTCTGCAGACCCCTATCGCCTGGTACTGATGGATTGGCATATGCCGGGACTGGACGGACTGGAGGCCAGCCGCATCATCAAGCGCAATAAACGTCTTCAGAATATTCCTAAAATTGTGATGGTCACCGCTTTCGGGCGGGAAGAGATCAGGGCGCAAGCGGAAGAGATTGGAGTCGAAAGCTACCTGTTGAAGCCAGTGAATCAGTCGTTACTCTACGACACGCTGGTGGACCTGTTTGGTGAGGCGGGTGCGGATGACCACCGTTCCCGTAAGAGAAAGGACGGCGCGACCGTCCATGACGCAACAGGGATACGCGTCCTTCTTGTCGAAGACAACGAGATGAATCAGCAAGTTGCGACAGAGCTTCTGGAAAGCGCCGGGGCAATTGTAACCATCGCCAACCATGGCGGTGAGGCAGTAAAGATATTAACTGCTGGAGACCAGCCCCCGAAGTTCGATGTAGTATTCATGGACCTGCAGATGCCCGAGATGGATGGGTTCACGGCAACCAGGCTGCTGAGAAATGATCCGCGCTTGCTAAACTTTCCGATCATTGCGATGACGGCGCATGCTCTCGTGGAAGAACGCCAGCGTTGCCTCGATGCTGGCATGAACGACCATGTGTCCAAGCCGATTGACCCCGATAATCTTTTTGTGACCCTGCTGCGATGGGCGAAGCCGAAGCCCAACCAGGCAGCCAAGCCCCAAGCAGCTCTCCCCGACACAAAGGCATTCGATGAAGTCGCTCTGCCAGAGATCTCAGGGATCAAAGTCATGGAGGGACTGAACCGTGTCGCCGGCAACCGGCAACTCTATCGCAACCTACTAAGGCAGTTTATCGACAAGCAAGCAGACGCCTCTGAGCAGGTTTCGGTTGCTATCGAAAGCGGCGACCTGAAGTTGGCTGAACGAATTGCTCACACCGTCAAGGGGGTTGCTGGCAATCTAGGAATCGTGGAAGTCCAGTCAGTAGCCCAGAGACTGGAGAAGGCACTCCGCGACGGCGAGGAAAGTCTCTCGGCACCTCTAGCTGAATTTGCGAGTGTGATGGGGACTCAGATTCAGGCGATCAATAAAGCGTTAGGCGACTCGGCGAGCACTCCTCCCAAAGTGGTGCAGATTTCGCCTTTCGATGGAAAGGCGGCGACTGCTGCGATTGACCGGCTTAGGATTTTGCTCAAGGCGAGTGACGGCGGCGCCGAAGAGTCCTTTCGCAGATTGCAGGACGCAGTGGCAGGTGTTGTCGAGAAGCCTTATCTGGATGGTCTCAGCGCGTCGATCAGCGACTTTGATTTCGAGGCGGCGCTAGTAAAACTGGATGACATCGCCGAACATTGTGCACGAAATGAGGGCGGCAAATGACTCAGGTTAATCAGAAGACAGTGCTGGTGGTGGATGATGCTCCCGCCAACATTCAAATCGTGAATTCGATCTTGAAGGATATATACAAAATTCGCATTGCAACCAGTGGTTCAAAAGCATTAGAGCTCGTTAAAGTCGCACCGCTACCTGACCTCGTTCTTCTGGATGTCGTAATGCCAGAGATGGACGGATATGAAGTGTGTAAGAGGTTGAAAATGGATCCGGAGACGCGCGACATACCAGTCATTTTTCTAACCGGACAAACGGAAGTCGAAGATGAGACGAAGGGATTCGACGTCGGCGCAGTGGATTACGTTCATAAACCATTCTCTCCTGCGGTTGTAAAGGCTCGTGTTCAAACCCACCTTGCGCTTCGTGGCATCCGCGAACAGCTCGCACAACAGCTGCTGGCCATCCAGAAGGAATTGGAAACGGCACGGCAGATCCAATTATCAATTCTTCCATCCTCTGTCCCTAAAATCGACGGTCTAGACATTGCGACACGTTACGTCCCCATGACCTCGGTTGCCGGAGATTTCTACGATTTCATCATTGTCGATGAAAACCGTCTCGGCGTTCTTGTGGCCGATGTCTCGGGACACGGGATGCCTGCGGCACTGATCGCGTCAATGATAAAAATTGCGTTTTCATCCCAGGTGCCGCACGCGGCCGATCCCGCGCGAGTGCTGTTGGGACTGAACGAAGCGTTATGCGGAAAGTTCGAACATCATTTCGTTACAGCGGCGTACGTTTTTATCGACATTCAGAATGGAACACTGAAATACGCTGGCGCTGGTCATCCACCTTTGTTTTTATGGGGGCTCGGAGGTGTACGCAGCATTGAGGAAAACGGTTTGTTTCTCGGGAAGTTCTCGTTTGCAACATACACTTCGACGGAACTTACTCTTATGCCTGGAGATCGCATTTTGCTCTACACTGACGGAATTCCTGAAACAACTAGTCCGGCGGGAGTAGAGTTTGGCGCGGATGCCTTTAGGCAATTTTTGGAAAACGAGGAGCCCGCAACTTCGGCAGCTCAATTTGCCGATCAACTGCTTGAGGAGTTGTCACGTTGGTCTGCTCGAGGACCGGGCGACGAGTTGGATGACGATATGACAATTGTGGCAATCCACGTTGGCAGTCATTAAGGACTCTCACATGCGCGAGGTAGCGTTCGGTTTAACGCCTGCCAGCATCTGTTCCACTTCGACCATTCGCGGCATAGAGGTTTGAGCTCTGGGCCGCGTCACCGAAAGCGCCGCAGCGGCGGCCGCTCCGTTCCCGATGAAGAATATGGCCTCCGTCTCGTTCGGAGTGAACCAATCCACCTTGTCGAGAAGCAGGCGCTCCGTCGCCCAACATGGATCATGAGACAAAAGATAAAAGCTTCCCATCGAGAGGCCCGCAACAAGGCAGATGATGAACCCGCGCGTGCTCAGCGATCTCCGTTCCGTCTCGCGCACCGTTAAGACATCGCATCAAGAACGATCGCTCCCACGACGAGCGTGATGCCGCCAAATAGCATCAGTGCATTGCCGCTTGGCGAAATGATGTAACTGGTTGAAATACTGCTCTGGCTCCTAAAATTACTACGCTGAGATCACAGGGGGAGTGGCCGGATATTTTGTACCCTGCGGTATATATTGAGCGGCCATCGCGCTAAAGGTTTTTACTTGCTCCGCGGTCCACGTGGCATCCTTTCCAAGTTCTTTGGCGAGCAGAGACGCGACCATAGGCGCTACCTGGAGTGCAGCGCGCGCGTTCAACAGGAGAGCTCGAGTGCGCCGCGCCAAAGCATCATCCAGGGTGCGAGACATCTCGTTGCGTGCGGCCCAGACGACCTCTGCCGCAATGTAAGGCAGGTCGGAATGCAGGGGTTTGGCGAGTTCAGGATTTTCCTTGGCCAATTGTCGAATCGCTGCAGCATCTGAGCCATACACGGACAAACTGCCGAGTTGTTCAGGGTGTTGATGGTATCCGTGAATGTGCATGGTAGCCGTGACACAGAGTTTCTCATCAAGTCGACCAAGGGTGGTGGCATGATCGACGCAGTCCTCTGCCATATGCCGATAGGTTGTCCACTTGCCTCCGACGATCGTGAGAAGACCTGAGTGGTCAATGTGAATTGTGTAGTCGCGCGAGAGAGACGAGGTCTTTCCATCGCCGGCTCCGGCGGCCTTGACCAGCGGCCGGATTCCTACATATACGCTGAGAATATCTTCGCGGGTGGGTTTGTGGCTAAGATAGCGACCGGCGGTCTCGAGGACGAATTCGATTTCTTCTTCGAAGGGGAGCGGTTCATAGGAGATCGATTCGATCGGCGTGTCGGTAGTGCCGACTAGTGTTCGGTTGTGCCAGGGAACGGCGAAGAGGACACGGCCATCATCGGTCTGAGGCACGAGGAGCGCTGTGTCGCCGACTAAGAAAGAGCGGTCGAACACGAGATGAATCCCCTGGCTGGGAACCATCATCTGTTGGACTGTCGGCTCTGCGAGTCGACGGATTTCGTCGGTGAAGATGCCCGTCGCATTCACCACGGAGCGGGCCGCGATTTCAAAGCGCTCACCACTTTCGCTATCTACCGCGGCTACCCCTTGAATGAACCCGGCGTCATCTTTCTTCAATTCAACGACACCCGCGTAGTTCAACAGAGTCGCGCCATGTTCGGCAGCAGTTGTCATCAGATTGATCAGGAGGCGTGTGTCATCGAACTGTCCGTCGTGATACATCACACCGCCGCGCAGGCCGTCCTGACGGATCGTTGGCAGAAGCTTCAACGTCTCTTCTAGAGAGAGCACTTTGGACGCACCGAAGCTGTATTTGCCTGCAAGAAAGTCGTACACTTTCATCCCGATTCCGTAGAACGGGGCCTCCCACCAGGAATAATTCGGAACTATGAATTTCAGATCTTTCACGATGTGCGGTGCGTTTCGCAGAAGGATACCCCGCTCTTTCAGAGCCTCCATCACGAGCGAGACATTTCCCTGTTCAAGATAGCGAACGCCACCGTGAACCAACTTAGTGGCTCGGCTGGAGGTCCCTTTTCCGAAGTCTTCACGCTCCAACAGCAGTACATCGTAACCTCGTGATGCTGCGTCTACAGCAACTCCAGCTCCCGTCGCTCCTCCGCCGATCACAACAATGTCCCAAGGCTTTTTTCGATTGCGTACACGAGCTACCATCTCATCGCGGTTCATTTGCTCTCCTTATTCCAATGGCGAGAACGTTCGACAGCTTCTCTCCAATTCTCCTGCAGCTTTTGCATCTGTTTTTTGTCGGCCTTCGGTTCGAAGATAGTGTCGGCCTTGCGATGTAGCTTCAACTCGTCGATGCTGCTCCAGAACCCGCTGGAGAGACCGGCTAAGTAGGCGGCGCCGAGCGCTGTGGTTTCGAGTACAGCGGGACGACAGACAGGTACACCTAGCAGGTCGGCCTGAAATTGCATTAGATCGTCGTTGGCGGCGGCTCCTCCGTCGACACGAAGTTCCGTAAACGGATCTTTTGTATCGGAATCCATTACCTGAAGGACGTCTGCAACCTGAAAGGCAATACTCTCGATTGCTGCCTTGGCAATGTGGGCGATTTGTGTGCCTCGTTGCAGACCGATGATCAGACCTCTTGCCTGCGCGTCCCAGTAGGGAGCGCCAAGACCTGTAAACGCAGGCACAAAGACCACACCGTCTGAATCAGGCACGGAGGCAGCGACTGCCTCGACCTCGGACGACCTGCGGAAAAACTTCATGTTGTCCCGAAGCCATTGCACTACAGCTCCGCCGATGAAGATGCTGCCTTCGAGGGCGTAGGTCAACCTTCTTTCTGTGCTGCATGCCAGCGTTGTGATCAAACGGTGGCTTGAAAGCGTGAACTTGCTGCCTGCATGCTGCAGCAAAAAACAACCTGTCCCGTAGGTGTTTTTCGCATCGCCGGGTGAGACGCAGAGTTGTCCGAACAGCGCCGATTGTTGATCTCCCGCGATGCCCGCGATCTCCACTTCGCCAAGGCCAAGCGAGGTCGTCACCTGTCCGACATTTTCGTTCGACCAGACAACTTCTGGCAAAAGGCTCTTTGGAATGTTGAAGAGCTTCAGCAGGTCGTCGTCCCATCTGTCTTCAACGATGTTGTAGAGGAGGGTACGCGAGGCGTTTGTGCGATCCGTAATGTGCCGCTTTCCGCTGGTTAGATTCCACACAAGCCAGCTATCGACCGTGCCGAAGGCGAGTTTTCCTGCCTCGGCTCGAGCGCGCGCTCCGGCAACGTTCTCGAGAATCCATGCGACCTTACTTGCGGAGAAGTACGGGCTCAACAGAAGTCCGGTCTTCTGACGAACACTCTCTTCAACGCCATCGTCGGCCATTTTCTTCATCAGGGCACCAGTACGGCTGTCCTGCCAGACGATAGCGTTGTAAACGGGCTTTCCTGTCTGTCGGTCCCACACGATCGTGGTCTCCCGCTGATTGGTGATACCGAGCGCAACGACATCTCTTGGGCGGACTCCTGCTTTGCCCAGTACTTCGACTGCAGAGCTGAGCTGCGAGGTGAGAATGTCGAAGGGATCGTGTTCGACCCAGCCACTGTTGGGGTAGAACTGCGGAAATTCGTGCGAGGCTGTCCCTGCGATCTGCCCATCGTGGTCGAAGAGGATAGCTCGGGAGCTCGTCGTTCCCTGGTCAAGCGAGAGTACGTACTTCATCTTGTCTCCTTGGATGCTCAGGACTTGAGGATGACTTATTTCGTCGAATGCTATGCCTTCGCCGCATCAAGCAGAGCTTTTTCCCGAGCCGGCAAAAAAGGCCGGATAAGAAGCTGATATGCTCCGCCGCCGACGAGTGCGCCTAGCAGCGGCGCAACGATTGGAATCCACCAGTAGCTCTGTGGCGAAGGGAGCGCGGCGGGGCCCCAGCCTGTCAAAAAGCAGAACAGTCTTGGTCCGAAGTCGCGTGCAGGATTCAGAGCCCATGCCTCCAGATAACCCATCGACGCGCCAATGAGTGCAACCAGGAAACCAATCATCAACGCTCCCCCATTGGCGCCAGGGGCCATCTCGTTGTACTGTTCGGTGATCGCGAAGATACCGAAGATCAGGAATGCGGTGAGAATGATCTCGTCGCCGAAGGCATGCATCGGCGTAACCGCGAGGCCGGGATGCGTGAAGAAGACTCCCGCAGCGCCGCCGGCGGCTCGTGTGAGATGGTTGGTCAAGTTGAAGTTGTCGATGACAGGCGCGAACAGCGTATACACAATCCCTGCGCCCAGAAAGGCTCCGATAATTTGTGCGAGGCAATATGGAAGCACCTTCCGCCAGGAGAATCCACGGTATACCGCGAGCGCCAGCGTGACTGCCGGATTGCCATGGCATCCACTCACCGACGCCGTTGTGTAGATCGATATCGTTACGGCCAATCCCCACGCGATGCAGACTCCCCAATACGCCTGCTGGTAGGGGCTAGGGCTGTAGAGCGTGTACATTGCCGCGACCGAGTCGCCGAACGCGATAACTAGAAACATCGCCATTGCTTCTGATATCAGTTGCCCCACGAACGTCTTACTCATGCAGCGCTTTCTCCTGGTTTGCTTCTTCGGTTCCCTCGCTCGTTCGAAGGCCAAAGCGATCGGAATTACGGCAGTACACTCGCTCGCCATTATCTACATTTTTTCTATTCCGTGGAGCATTTCCTCCGGCGCGCAATATATTTGCATATCGGGGTGGTGTCGGCCACGATATCTGGCGGGGATCCGACTTCCAAACTCCCTGACCCATCGATATCCCGCATAATGGAGGATCAGGGAGTTTGCATGGGACTATTCAGCAAGAAGTTAAAACAGGAACACAAAATCATGCTCCAGCATGATCGCGCAGCCGGTACCCTACAACCCGAGTCGCACCGCGCCACCCCCGAATGCCCGCACCCCGAGCACTGGAGCATGATCGATTCGATGACTGCCGAACTCGAGGTTCTCGAGTTTCTTGCGACGCTGGTGACGACTGTTAAGCCGCGGCTGGTTGTGGAAACCGGCTCCTTTCTCGGCGTCTCCACCGAATGGATCGCAAAGGGTCTGGAACGTAACGGCTTCGGCAAGGTCGTCAGCTGCGAGTTCGACCCTGTTGTCTATTCTCGCGCAAAAGAACGTCTCGAAGCATCCTCGCTCAAGCCGTGGATTGAGTTACGCAATCAGTCCAGCCTAGAGATGAAGATCGATGGCACGATTGATCTGTTTTTCTCTGACTCCGATATGCCGATTCGCGAACAGGAGGTCAAACGCTTCCTTCCTCAGATCAATCCCAACGGCCTCATCCTTATGCACGACGCCAGTTCGCACCATAAGGTCGTACGTGACGCGGCGAGATCAATGGAATCTGAAGGCCTTCTCTCCGTCGTCTTTCTCCCTACACCCCGCGGACTTGTTGTCGCCCAGCCTCGCGCCGGCCGCAGTTGAGTGCAGGAACAACGGATGGCACGTTTTCAGATATCAGAAAAAAAATCTTCTTTTCGCGCACCATGGTCTATCTTTTGGGTTGGATTTCTGCTTCGCGTCGCTTACATTACGCTGGCCCACACCTACCGCATTCGTCTTTCGGAAGATCATCTTCAGTTTGGCTGGGAGATGGGCCGCATCGCGCGCGCTCTAGTCACCGGCTTCGGCTATGCCGACCCGTTCACTGGGCACTCCGGCCCGACTGCGTGGGTGCCTCCGCTCTATCCGCTGCTGCTTGCCGGCGTCTTCAAGATCTTCGGCGTCTACACTGCACAGTCGGCTTGGGTCATCCTCGCTATCAACAGTATTTTCTCTGCCGCGACTGCACTTCTCATTTATGAGATCGCTGCGCGGTGCTTTCAGACCACTGGGCGAGCGGAGAAGATCGCGCTCTGGTCTGCGTGGCTTTGGGCTCTCTATCCCGCCGCGATGCAATATGCAGTTCACTGGGTGTGGGATATGGCCCTCACCACCTTTCTTTTCTCAGCGGTCATCGTTCTCGCACTGCGTGTTCGTAGCATCGGAGAAGATCATTCAGAGCCTAATCCTCAGAGCGTACTTCGGTGGTCGCTGTTCGGACTGCTCTGGGGCATGATCGCGTTGCTGAACTCGACGATTCTTCTCTTTCTTCCGGTCTGTGGTATCTGGATGCTGCTTGGAGCCGGGAAGGAAAAGGCGGGTCTCGGTCCTGCCATCGCAAAAGCTTTCATCGCGGCAATTGTCTTTCTTGCCTGTCTCATTCCGTGGATGGCGCGCAATGAGAATGTCTTTCACGCTTTCATTCCGATTCGCGGTAACCTGGGCGCGGAGCTGCACGACTCCGTGCTTGACTCCTACAACGGATTCACCGTTGGTACTCGGGTTCCTGTCTGCGATGTCTGCCCGGATTATCTCGAGTACAAAAGTATGGGCGAATATGCCTATGTCCTGCGTGAAGGCAAGCTGGGTCGCGAACACATTCGCACACACAAACTGCGTTTCTTCGAGCTTGCCCTGAAACGCTTCTACTTCTACTGGGTCAGCGTCCCGAAGCCGGTTGAAAAAGGGGTCCTGAACGAAGCTTTCCGTGTTCTCAACTACAGCTTCGTGAGTCTCGCTGCACTTCTCGGACTAGCGCTCGCACTGAAGCAGCGGATACCAGGTGCCAAACTCTTTGCGTGGGCCTTTGCGCTTCTCCCGCTAACTTATTACTTTGTTACTGTTCAGGCCCGCTTTCGCCATCCGCTAGAACCTCTGATGACCATCCTCGCGGTCTATCTCTTTCAATCCGCCACGAGCTCGAATCGCAAATCTAAAATCTGCGGTGAAATCGCCAACTGAAGCTAGGCTCTGACGTCGTGGCTTCCACGTTGCCATGCCTTGGCATATTTCCAGCTTATGTAAGCCGAATGATAGAGGTGAAGCAACAACCCTTCGCGTCCATCCATAAAGCCCAGACGAAAGATAAAGTTCCAAACGAATGTCAGGATCGGAACCAGAACGATGTTCCAGCAGAAAGCCACCCACGAACGACTAACCTTCCCCTTGGCGGCAACGATCTGCCCCCCGAGGCTGCTGTAGCGGTTCATGTGCTCCAGATAGATGTTCAGGTTGGGATAGCCATGATGCAGGAAGTCGTTTTTCAATGTCTCCACTCTTCCCGCGATCTGAACAGACTCGTGCACCGGACGATCGGTAAAGCAGGAGGCGCCAGAGGGTGTGAGGCGACGAAACAGTCTGAGTTTCAGATCCGGGTAGTAGCCTCCGTAGCGCATCCAGCGTCCGAGAAAGACATGCCTCAACCGAAGCCAATAGCCATTTATTTGCGGCGAGGTCGTAGCATCGGCCTCGAGCATCCGGGTAATCTCGTTTTGGAGATCGACCGTTAGCTCTTCATCCGCGTCGAGAGAAAGGATCCAAGTCCCTACGCATTTCTCGATAGCGGAGTTCTTCTGCTTCGCAAATCCCTTCCACGGCTCAGTGAAGACCTTTGCTCCGAACGACTTCGCAATCTCCGTCGTACGGTCGGTGGACCCCGAATCGACCACTAGCAGTTCATCTGCAAACTGCACGCTGGCCAAGGTCCGCGCGAGATTCGCTTCTTCATTCAGCGTGATGATGGCTACGGAAAGTGTCGATCTCGGCATGCCTCTTCATTCTATTTGCCTCGATGCCGAATCCGGCCTCTTCATCGTGTCGTAACAAGGTCAGACTAGTGTTTTTCATGAGTAAGCAGATTTCAGCATCCAAATTGAACAGTTAATGAAACCTCCCCTGTCAGAGATCCCATCCAGTTGCGGCTGTAAACGATGCTAAGCAGACGTCGCCTTCTTCAGCGTGGCCTCACTTCCGCCGCTGGCCTTACTCTCAGCAAGACGGTACCGGCGATGCAACAGGCTATGGCGTCGCCCGCGCAGGTTCGCAGCGCAGTCAGACTTACGCCGTACGTCGATTCCCTGCCCGTCCCACCCGTTATCCGCGCGACGGGCAAACCGGGCGAGACCATTGACATTGAAATGGGCCAGTTTCAACAGAAGGTGCACCGAGATCTGCCGACGACGACGGTCTGGGGATATAACGATTCGTGGCCCGGTCCTACCATCGAAGCTCAGAGCGGGCAGCCTATCAATATTAACTGGGTTAGCAAGTTACCCACTACGCATCTGCTTCCTATCGATCATTCGATCCACGGTGCCGAGTCGTCTCTCCCTGCGGTCCGCAACGTTGCCCACCTCCATGGAGCCTGCGCGATGCCCGACGACGATGGATACCCGGAGGCCTGGTTCACGGCGCAGGGCGAACACGGTCCTCATGGACCGAAGTTCAATCCGCGACCGTCGTCTTACCCTAACTGCCAACCTGCCACAACGCTCTGGTATCACGACCATTGCCTTGGCATCACCCGATTGAACGTCTACGCGGGTCTGGCAGGCTTCTATCTCATTCGGGACGAAGCAGAAAAGGCGCTCAATCTACCGCAAGGCGAGTTCGAGATACCACTGATGCTGCAGGATCGCCTGTTTCACCGTGACGGCTCGCTCTACTACCCTAAGGTCGTCAACGGACCAAAAGAACACCCGGTTTGGATTCAGGAGTTCTATGGAGATTACAACTGCGTTAACGGCAAGGTCTCCCCTTTTCTGGAGGTTGAGCCGCGTAAGTATCGATTTCGGATCGTCAACGCTGCGAATGCGCGCTTCTACCACCTTCGACTTTTCATCTCCGACGCAAGCGGCAAGATTCAGAACGACTCTTTCGATGTTCCCTCCTTCCAGCAGGTCGGCACCGACGGCGGTCTCCTTCCCGCCCCTCTGGAGATCAGATACCTTCTCATTGGACCGGGGGAAAGGTTCGATGTCATCATTGATTTCTCCGGTTGCGAAGGTAAATCCTTCTCGCTGGTTAACGACGCCCCTGCGCCCTATACGATGGGCGGTCAATATCTTGCAGAAGACGTCTTGCTCTTCAAAGTGATCAAGACTCTCTCCGGCAAAGATACCAGCGTCGTACCTGAAGCTCTCGTTCCCTTCGAGCCGCTCGTCCCTACGTACGCGACTCGTGAGCGTCTTCTTCTGGTCTCAGAAAAAGAGCGACCTTCCGATGGCTACGTGATCACCGGCCTTCTGGGAAATGCGCGTTGGCACGAACCAATCACTGAAGATCCGAAGGCAGGTTCGACCGAGATCTGGTCCTTCGTTAACATCACTGGCGATGTTCATCCCTTACACGTTCACCTTGTGAGGTTCCAGGTTTTGAATCGCCAGACCTTTGACGTGCAAACCTATCAGCAGACGGGCAAGCTGGTGTTCACCGGAAAACCGATGGCGCCCGAGAGCAATGAGCGTCCCGCGCATAAGGACACCATCAAGTCTTATCCCGGTTATGTCACTCGTGTAGTTATGCGCTTCGACCTTCCTCACGGAGCACAAGTGTCACCCGGCGACGAACTTCTCTACGTCTGGCACTGTCACATCCTCGAGCACGAAGACAACGAGATGATGAGACCGTACAAAGTTGTTGTGTAGCTCTTACGGACCGCTATCTAACGACGTTGAAGTATGAATAGACGCTAACAAGCCATTACATCCAAAAGAAATTTGTTGCGACGAAATACAGCTGGTAATGTGAGCGTAATTATTGGTCATTTCATTTGCGCGTCACACATTGACACGACCGTCGCCTCTACGGTTATCCCACTGAGGTTGTACTCCCCAGCGACTCAAAACCGCTCCCCTCAGTTTTCTGGAGGTATCACTTTGAAACGTACTGTCAACGCCCCTAACGGGACATTGAAGTGCGGCGCCATGATGTTGATTGCGCTGCAAGTGTTTGCGGGACTGCCACAATCCGCCTACGCCCAAACTGCCGTCCCCGAAACAAAGACCCCTATCAAGCACGTCATCATCATCATCGGTGAGAACCGCACATTCGATCACGTCTATGCGACCTACAAGCCGAAGGCAGGTCAGACCGTCTCGAACCTCCTCTCCAAAGGCATCGTCAATGCCAACGGCAAGCCTGGTCCTAACTACTCGCTTTCTGCGCAGTTCTCCGCCGTTGACAGCACCACCGCCGACAACGGTAAGTTCTCTAACAGCCCTCAGGAAAAGAGCATTTACAGCACCCTTCCCCCGTCTTTGGCTGGCGGTCCGGAAAAAACCAGCGCAACGAGCGCTCCCTTTACCACTCTTAAGGTTGCGGAGCTTGCCGACACTGGTCTTGCGCCGGCCTATAACAAGTACCTGGTAACTGGTGCCACTGGCATTACAGGTGGCCAGGTCGACACCCGCATCGCCAATGCAACCTCCCTGCGCGAGGGCGTCTATCAGCTCACCGGTCCCAAGATGTCTTACGATGCCTACACCAACAGCCCTGTGCACCGCTTCTTCCAGATGTGGCAGCAGACGGACTGCAACGTCGATTACGCGACCCAGGACAACCCCAGCGGCTGCTTGAATGACCTCTTCCCATGGGTTGAGACAACGATCGGAACCGGCAGCAACGGCGCCACACAGCCCAAGAACTTCACCGACACTACCACTGGCGAAGGTTCCACCTCCATGGCCTTCTACAACATGGCGCAGGGTGATGCTCCCTACTTCAAACAGCTTGCAGAGGACTACACCATCAGCGACAACTTCCACCAATCCGTCATGGGCGGAACCGGTGCAAACCACATCATGTTCGGCTTCGGCGACGCCATCTTCTACACCAACGCTAAAGGCGCAGCCGCAGCTCCTCCCAAGAATGAGATTGAGAATCCTAACCCGCAGCCCGACACCAACAACTGGTGGGATCAGGACGGTTACAGCGGCGGCAGCTACGTCAACTGCGCTGACATCAGCCAGCCAGGCGTTCCGGCTGTTACCAACTATCTGCAGTCCCTCTCGCGGCCGGTCAAGCCCAATTGCGCGGCAGGCAGCTACTACCTCGTCAACAACTACAACCCCGGCTACAACGGCGACGGTACCCTCGCCTCGCAGTACTCGCCTTTCACCATTCCCCCAACCAGCCAGAAGAGCATCGGTGACGACCTCGTCGCTCACAATGTTCCTTTCAAATACTTCGGCGAGAACTGGGATCTGTATGTAACCGATCCCACCGAGTCGAACTCGTTCGATGAATACTGCAACATCTGCAATCCCTTCCAGTACCAGACCCAGTTCATGGGGACTCAGGCTGCTCGCCAGACCTACATTGCGGACACGACTGAGCTCTATGAGGATATCGACACCGGCAACCTGCCTCCAGTCTCCATCGTCAAGCCCAGCGGCTTCAACGATGGTCACCCGGCGTCTTCCAAACTCGATCTCTTCGAAGGCTTCACCAAGAAGATTGTCGACGGAGTCAAAGCCAACCCGACCCTCTGGGCCGACACTGCAATCTTCGTCACCTTCGACGAGGGCGGCGGTTACTATGACTCGGGCTACATTCAGCCGGTTGACTTCTTCGGCGACGGTACCCGCATTCCCCTCATCATCGTTTCGAAGTACTCCACGGGCGGCATCGTCTCCCACGAGTATGGCGATCACGTGTCGCTGATGAAGTTCATCGAAAAGAACTGGGGCCTGCCGACGATCAGCGGCCGCAGCCGTGACAACCTGCCGAACCCTGTGCAGAAAGCCAACAACCCCTACGTCCCGACGAACAGCCCGGCAATCGGCGATCTAGTGGACGACTTCCACTTCTCTTCCAACTAGCAATCGTTTTTAGCCGGTTTCAACCTCTTCGACGGTCAGCCATGCTGGCCGTCGAAGTTAATTTTTTCAGCGAGCGACTCCCGATCAATAAAATGAACAATTCTTTCCAGAACACTCCGATGCTCTCTTCAAAGATCCTTTCTTCCCTCGTGTTAGCGCTCGGCTTGAGCCTCTATTCCTCCTCTCTCCTCCATGCTGCGAGCCCTAAAGTGTTACCGCAGTTTCATGTGCAAGATCAATGGAACCTCGGCGGCAAAGGCGGATGGGGTTTTCTCGTGCTCGATACACCTGCAAATCGTCTCTACATTCCACGTACAGATCGCGTGATGGTCGTCGATACAGGGACCGGCAAACTCCTCGGCGAAGTCGGGGGGATGAAGAACATTCGCGAGATCGCACTCGACGACTCCGGCAAGTTCGGCTATGTTACCGACCCCACGGACGGATCGTCCGGCTTTGTGCGCGTCTTTGACCGCTCTAACTTCAACGTGGTCGCATCTGTGCCAACCGGTGCGGTTCCCAATGCCATCGTCTTCGATCCATCTTCAAAGTCGATCTTCGCCTTCAACTCACACAGTCATACCGCGACCATGATCGATGCCGCGACCAATCAGGTTACAGCCACTATTCCACTTGCTGGGCGTCCAGGCTCGGCGATTGGCGATGGGGCGGGCGCTATCTTCGTGACGCTCCCTGCCAGCGGCGAGATCGCACGCATCGACGTTGCGGCCAGGAAGGTTTCGGCGACTTGGCAATTGACGCCCTGCACAGGACCTAATGGACTGGCCATCGATAGCATCCGCCATCAACTCTTTACCGCCTGCGAGGACCACAAACTGGTGAGCGTCAGCACAGACACAGGTGAGGTTGTCGCCATCGGAGATGCCCCGCAAAATGCCGGCGACATCGACTTCGACGCACAACATAACCTACTCTTCGTTGCCGACGCCACTGGAACACTTTCCATCTTTCGTCGCGACTCACTCCTCAAATACTCTCGGGTCCAACAGGTAAAGACTCAGCCCGGCGCCCGGACCATGGTCGTAGACCATAAGGTCGCGAAGGCTTACCTGGTAACGTCTAAATTTGGTCAGAATACCGGCGCGGTCTCTGAGGAGTTACAGTACCGTCCAACTCCGATCCCCGGCACTTTCTCAGTCATCATTGTGGGACGCTAATTGAGGAGCCGTACCTCAGCGATCGAGGTTACGGCTCACTCTCCAAAGGCCTTACTCAACTAAGACCCCATGTTCCATGGTGGCGTCCCCAAGGACACATGCCGGTACGCGGGTGAGTATCCGAGTTCTCGCGCATAGCCCAATATCCGATCGAAATCCAGGCTGATGGTCGCACCAGCCTTCTGAGTCACCTCATCTTCGATCGGTAGATCGAAGTCATCTGCTCCGTAGTTCAATCCTTCAAGCGCCTGCTGATTTTGAGTAAGCACTGAGGTCCGAATCCGCGGAATGTTGTCGAGATAGATCCGACAAAGGGCAAGATGGCGCAGGTATTCGGCAGTTGTGATTTCGATGCCGCCAATCTGCGTGAAGTAGGGTTTGAACGTCCAACAGAGAAAACTGGCGAGGCCGCCTGTTTGATCCTGAAACTGCCGCGTGCGTTCGAGGTGCTCAAGCCTCTCATCAATGCTCTCGTCAAACCCGATCACCATCGTTGCCGTGGTCTTCAGGCCAGCGTCAACGATCGCCCGCTGTGCCTCGAAGTATTGCGCCACGGTGTACTTGAACTTTGAGTGCCGCGCGCGAAAATCCTCTGTCAGAATCTCCGAACCACCACCGGTAATCCACCGTACTCCAGCGTCCTTCAACCGCTCCGCGGCCTGGGCATGGCTCAGTTTAGCGTGGTCGGCGAGATACATGAACTCAGCAATCGTGAGCGCGTAAAACTCCAACGCGTCCCCGTATCGCGCACGGATCGCGGCGAATAAATCGCAGTAATAACTTAGAGGCAGATGCGGATTGAATCCCCCGTTGAAAGCTGCCAAATCGCCGCCTAGCGTCAGTAACTCGTCCAGTTTCGCGAATACAGCCTCCTGGCTTAGCACATACCCGCCGTCCTGGCTGGGTAGCTTGTAAAAGGCACAATAATCACACTGCGCAACGCAAACGTTCGTATAGTTGATGATCCGCATCACCATATATGTGCAGGAACCGGGGGCATGAAACTTCCGGCGTACACTCGCGGCAAGCGAGGACAATTCGCTATCAGATGCATTGAGCCAAAGCCAACGCGCGTCGTCTCGGCCAATGCGCGCCCCTTCGGCGACTCTAGCGGAGATTTCGGCAAACGTCACCCCGACGGGCACGGTAGTCTGGGTCATCTTTCTAGTGTAGTGCGCACAGGCTCCTCCAGACCACTCGCCATCCCAAAGATCGGTCATTATGTCGATCAACTAACAATGAACCACGTAATCAATTGCCAAATCGAGTTTGGATGCTCGCGCATCCATCAAGCAGCCGTGTTTTCTAGCTCCTCATAGAACGGATAGTCACTATAACCGCGATGATCTCCGCCCCAGAAGGTGTTGCGATCATAAGGGTTGAGCGGAAGTCCCAGTTCGATGCGTTTGGGCAAATCCGGGTTGGCGGCGAAGTGACGACCGAATGCGACCAGATCAGCGTCACCGTTCTCGACAATATCCGCAGCCCCCTCAGGTTCAAACCCTCCTGCAGCAAGAATTGTTCCTTTGAAGATCTTGCGCAACTGCGCGGCTGCGACTGGAGGCTGACCTTCCACCGGGGCTTCCGCGCCTACAATCCGAGGCTCAACAACATGCAGATACGCCAGATCGAAGCGGTTCAATTGTTCAGCCACATAACCGAAGGTGGCCTCTGGGTTGCTATCCGACATGGAAGCCCATGTTCCGCTCGGCGCTATGCGAACGCCGACACGACCTGCCCCCCAAACAGCCACAACTGCTTCTGTAACCTCAAGTAGCAAACGAGCTCGATTCTCTACCGACCCGCCATAGGCATCGGTACGTTTGTTGCTACCATCCTGAAGAAACTGGTCAAGCAGATAACCATTCGCTCCATGAATTTCGACGCCGTCAAAGCCCGCTGCCTTCGCCCGCTCGGCACCTCTGCGAAACTCATCGATGATACCTGGGATCTCTTCAATTTTGAGAGCGCGGTGGGGAGAGACCGGTACCCAACCGTTGCGTGTCACAACAACCTGCTCGAAAGGAACAACTGATGGCGCCACAGGCGCAGCTCCGTTGGTCATGTCAGTATGCGACTGACGCCCAACGTGCCAGAGCTGAAGAAATATGCGTCCGCCTTTTTCGTGGACTGCTTCGGTAACTTTCTTCCATCCATTTACCTGAGCATCCGAATAGATGCCAGGTGCACCGAGATAGCCGCGACCGAGGACCGACACTGTAGTCGCTTCAGCGATGATAAGCCCTCGCCCCGAGGCACGTTGCCCATACATCTTCGCCATCAGATCGCCCGGAATGTCGCCGGGTTGTTCAGAGCGCAGGCGGGTGAGAGGTGCCATCACAACACGATGTGACAGAGTCAAGGGGCCAACCTGAACAGAAGTAAACAACTTAGATTTTGAAGGTGTGCTCATAGAATCCTCGATAGCAATAGGATGGTGCGTCCCGCGCGCACCACCACCGAATGGCGTTCACTCGTAGTGGGCAACGGAACGATCATTTGTTAATGAACTAGATGGTTCAAAACCATAAACGATGCAAAAGCTTTCTCAAGGTCTTTGGCTCAAGCTACCCCTCATAGGCCATATTGGTTCGCAATGCGGAAAGGTTCAAGTGCAGCTACGGGTTTCAGAGGAAGCGGAGCAGCGCGCCAGAACATCTGCACAAGAGGCACTAAGGTCGCGTAGAAGATCCAGACAAATACGCCCGCGATCCAGTTGCAGAGGAGGGACAGCGGACGCGTCGTCTGTTCAGCCTTGCGTGATTGTCCAATGGAATCGGAGCCCAGTGCTGAATATGCCAATATTTGTCTAAGTAAGTTCCTTCGGCCACAAGCTAATCATCTGCTGCTCTGCTCGAAGTTCTTGTGAACCGATTCCGCAACGGTAGAAACCCCAGATATCAATGTCTGGAGCAAGGTCTTAGCGTCGTTCTGCCGAGAAAGGTTTGCACTCTGCCCGGCCCAAAGCTGAAGGAACTCCGGCTTCACAGCTTTTTCGGCGACGACGGTAAGGTTTTTCACGAGAATCCGCTGCAAGGGATAGGGGAGAATCTCAGTTCCTGGACGATTGAGCTCTTCGAGCAACTGGTTATGTACTCCCCGGGCCAGCCTTCCAGTGAATCCCCTGGTCAATCCTGTTCTGCGAGCGTTTCCACTGAGGATCGCGTTGCGATGAAGCGGGCTCGCACCAGACTCTTCACACGCCAGAAAAGCTGTCCCTATCTGTACACCCTCAGCCCCAAGAGCAAACGCTGCGACAACTCCGCGAGCATCGGCGATACCTCCGGCGGCAACAACAGGAATTGAAACTGAGTCTACAACCTGAGGTACGAGCGAGAACGTTCCGGTGAGTGATTCCTCGGAGGGGCGCAGGAAGGAACCGCGGTGACCGCCCGATTCAAAACCTGAAGCGGCGACGACATCGACTCCTGCCTGCTCAAGTACGACGGCTTCGTCCGGTGTCGTCGCAGTTCCGATCGTAAGGATCCCCTGCGCACGGCACTCGTCGAGAATCTCCTTCGGGGGCACTCCGTAGATGAAGCTAAAGACGGGAACCTTTGCATCGAGCAGGACCCGCACCTGGTCCTCAAACTTGACTGGGACATAAGGTGTGAAAGTCGGGAGCATCCCTCCCAAAGCTTGGATGTGTCCAGCGAGAGACGCCAGGCTTCGCGCAAATTCCTCACTGCCAGAAGTGCGTGCACCCTCATCTTCCATCGAGACCCACAAGTTGATCGCGAACGGTTTGGAGGTGAGCATACGAATTTCAGCGATCACATCTTTAATTGCTGAAGGGTTCAGCCCATGCGCCCCGAAGGATCCTAGGCCACCAAAATTTGAGACCGTTGCTGTCAATCGCTGCGTCGACAGACCACCAAGAGGGCCCTGAATGATTGGGTACTCGATCCCCAGGCTTGAAGAAATACGAGTTACGTTCCACTGCGGTAACGAGTTAGTGGACTGCTCTTTCATAACTACCTCTGAAAGCAACCTTTAGGCGGAGACCCTTGGCCTCTGACGGAATTTGCTAGTCTGCGACTTCGAAGATGACATCAAGCTCTACTGGCACACCGAGCGGGAGGCTGGCAACGCCGATTACCTGTCGGACTGATGTCTTCTCGATACCAAAAACATCTCTAAACAGATCCGACGCAGCGTCTGCGACTCTGGGCTGGTCAAAGAAGTCTCCAGAGGTCGCTATGAAGACACTGAGCCGTATGACGCGAGTCACTCTATCGAGCGAGCCCAAATGCTCCTTGGCCGCGCCGAGAACATTCAATGCTGCAGTGTAGACGGCTTCCCGTCCGGCCTCGACGTCGAGTTCTTTCCCAAGTCGACCGAGGAACTTCGGCTTGTGATCGACAATCGGGAGCATTCCGCTAAAGAACAGCAGGTTGCTGGTCTGCACCGTTTGGACGTAACTGCCTAACGGTGTGGGTGTGGCTGGAAGATGGATACCAAGGTCCTGCAACCGGCGTTCTGCACCGCCAGGCTGCGAACCTTTATTCCCTACCACTTGCCTGCGTGCGCACCGCCGTCCACGTGCAGCACCTCCCCAGTGACGTGACGAGCTTCGGTCAGGTATACAACAGCTTCTGCTATATCCTTTGAGTTAGAGACCGTTCCCATAGGAGAAAGAGATTTCATAAGATCCTTCGGAGTCTTATTGTGAAGTGGGGTGTCGACGACACCAGGTGCGACTGCGTTGAAGCGGATATTGTTCCTCGCGTACTCGCTCGCGAGACTAAGGGTGACCGCCTCAAGTCCCCCCTTCGTAATCATCGGGATCGAGGCCGAAACGCCCGAAATGGGGTTCTTAACTAACGAGGACGTGATGGTTGTCACGCTGCCACCGGTGCCCTGCGACAGCATCTGCTTGACTGCGGCTTGAGTGATGAAGATGAACCCTTCCAAGTTAGTGGAAACAAGGTCGCGAAAATCCTCGATCGTGAAATCCGTGAAGGGCTTTGTTGAGAAGATTCCTGCATTGTTGACAACATGGTCGATCGAGCCGAATTTGTCTATCGCAGTCTTTGCAACGTTCTCTGCCGTCGCGCCCTGACCGACGTCTCCATCGATGAGTGCGAGGTTCGGTGACGGCTTAGCGCCGCCCTTGGAGACGCTGCGTGAAGTTGCGACTACGTCATAGCCGCGGTCCAGAAAAGCCTGTACAACTGCTGCTCCGATACCTTGCGATGCACCTGTTACGATGACCGTCTTGTTTTTTCCCACAGTTAGTTCCTCATGTTTCTGCCTACCTCTCAGTGGATTCGGCTGTAACCGTTAAGTATCATGCCAAACTTTACACAAGAGTCTGTTCTTCAACTTCTACTCAGATCCTTAGATACCTCAAAGATTGAAGTTGACGTGAAAATCTTGGGGCCCTCAAAGTCGATTCCCCGCAGGCTACGAGGAACCGCTGCGAAACACACACCCGTCCCTCGCATCAGCCCTGATTGTCGAAAAAACTAGGTTACTCGCAATGTGGCTGTAATAAATTTACTTGACATATTCTTATATAGGCATATGTTAACGACATGGCACGCGCAGCGACAACAACAGACGTCTTTAACGCAATCGCCGAGCCCCGGCGGCGCGAGGTCATTGCGGTGTTGGCAGACGGCAAAGAGTACGCGGTGAATGAGGTCGTGGTTCGATTGCGGATGTCGCAGCCGACCGTTTCGAAGCACCTCGGAGTGCTTCGAAAGGTTGGCGTGGTGTCGGTAATAAAGCGCGGCCAACATCGGATGTACCGATTAAATGCGGCGGAGTTGAAGCCGGTGCACGACTGGGTAAAGACGTTTGAGCGGTACTGGACGCACCAATTGGGCCAGATCAAGGAGCGTGCGGAGCGAAAGGCTCTGGAGCGGATCATTTCAAACACCATCGGATCGGAGGAGGAGTAATGGCAGCAACAATTCAGGAGCAGGTAGTTCAGGCCTTCGAGATTGTGAAAGATGAACAGATTGCGGCGCCAATCGATATCGTGTTCGAGGCAATTCTGGAGCAGATGGGGCCCATGAACTCGACCCCGGAGAAACCGATGCCGATGAAGCTCGAGGCGTGGCCAGGCGGCCGCTGGTATCGCGATCTGGGAGACAGTACGGGACACTTCTGGGGCTTTGTACAGGCGATCAAGCCGCCATCGCTGCTGGAGATATGCGGGCCGCTGTTCATGTCGACCCCGGCAGTCTCCAACATCCAGTACCGCCTTAAAGAAGAGAACGGATTGACTCACGTCCGGTTTGTCCATCGAGCAATGGGGTGGATTGGTGAAGGGGACAGCGGAGTCGACGTCGGCTGGACATATCTGATGGTCCGAATTCGCACGGCTTCAGAGACAAAACGGGACGGCAGGTAGCTATGTGCCCTGTGTGTCTCGCGACAGTGGCATGGATCGCAGCGGGGGCCTCCTCGACTGGCGGCATGTCCGCGTTAGTCGTGAACAACCTTCGCGCCAAAAACCAACACCCAACTACAAGAATCGAGAGGAAGCAGAGACATGGACAGGAACAAGGAAACTCGCTCGAACATGAAGATACCCCCGATCGTCTCGCTGCAGGAGTGGGAGGCAGCGCGTCAGAAACTGCTTATCAAGGAAAAAGAATTGACCCACGCACGTGACGCGATGGCGGCCGAGCGTCGGCGCATGCCGTGGCTCGCGGTTGAGAAAGAGTATGAATTCGACGGGCCTAAAGGCAAAAAGAGCCTGCTCGATTTGTTTGACGGCCGCCATCAATTAATTGTCTATCGCGCTTTCTTCGAGCCGGGAGTCTTCGGCTGGCCCGATCATGCCTGCCGCGGCTGTTCTTTGGGAGCGGACCAGGTCGGCCACCTCGCACATCTCAACGCCCGCGACACCACGCTCGTCTACGCCTCGCGTGCGCCGCAGGCCGACATCGCGCGGCTGAAGAAGAGAATGGGTTGGGCGATGCCGTGGTACACCATCACCGACAGCTTCGACGCCGACTTCGGCGTGGACGAGTGGCACGGCACAAACGTGTTCTTCCACCACGACGACCGCATATTCCGCACCTACTTCATCAATAACCGTGGCGACGAGGCCATGGGGAGCACATGGAGCTACCTCGACGCGACGCCGCTAGGGCGCCAGGAGAAGTGGGAGGACTCCCCGGAGGGCTACCCGCAGACCCCGCCGTACAAGTGGTGGAACTGGCACGACGAATACGCTGCATCTCCCGATCCGAAGTGGGCAAGGGTGGTAGACCAGGCACTCGTGGAGTTGAACCTAGACAAATAGGAGACTAAAGGCTCACGTTTACTCCGTCGCTCCCAAATCGATCCTGAAAAAAAGTGGAGTTGCAGGTTACCAACCAATCCCGATAAGAAGCGTATTGGGCCTCGTGCAGCCGACATCGCCTGAGTATCCGCCAGCGTCATCATAAGGGAAGGTGTACTGCTGGCCGTTGATAGCATTGGCATGGAGGAATTTTCCATAGTAGCTGGAGGGATCGGTCTGATAAAACTCATTCGGGTTGCCCCACAGACCTTGATTCGCCAATGAACCGTCCGGATTAAAGGTTCCGGCAACCCCTCCCACATGCCGGTAGATTGCCGCTGAAAGATTAGGATAGGCACCCAGGCCATCCCCATTGGGAATTGCCGGTGGAATAGCGGTGATTCGATTCACTGCCCATAGCTGCTCGATCCACTGGTTGTAATACGTTTCGTACTGACCTCCGGTATCGAATCCGCCGCCACCCGGAGAAACAATCCTGTAAGGACCTTGCACCTGCGCGAGTGTTTGGAAGTTTGCGGGGACAGCATTGAGATAGCGTTGGAACGTACTTGCTCGCTCTTCCGCAAAGGTTGCCGCATTCTCTCCAATCGCAATATCAGTGCCGTCGCCGCAGGTCAGCCGGAATGCATATTTAAGGCCGAATGCGTCGACTCTGGTCGAGTTCATATTGATGAAATAGGTAGTAGGGTTGCTTCCCTGGTTTACGCCGACGGTGTACTCCAGGAAATCCCAATAGTTGTCTGTGTTCTGATTCGCTGCGCCAAGATAGAAATAGACTCGACCGGATGCGGCGACAGGCAGCTGAAAGGTGGATTGTGCCGCAATCGAACTTGTCGTCGTAACGCCGCCAACAGTCGCGCTCCAGAACACTTGATCGTCGGCGTACTGCCCGTTGGTCCGGTTTAGGAACTTCAATACGAGCACTTCTCCGGGATTGGTTGGCGGCATGTTGCTGGCATCCCAGAATGGCGTGGCATTTCCGAGAGCCAGGCTGGTTGCGCTCACGGGGCCACCTACAGTCGTTGTGCCATGCGGACTGCTCGCCTGAACGATGTAGTAGTAGGTCGTCGCTGCTGCGACTACGACGTCGTTGTAAAAGTTGGACTTCGTGCCGCCAACCAGGTTCGCATTGGATGGCATGAAATTCGGTGTGGTGCTCCGGTAGATGTTGTAGTTCACTGGCGCCGGTGCTGTGCTTGCAGGGAATGTGAGGTCTATCTCATTGGCGGAGGTGGCGGTCGCAGTCAATTGAGTTGGCGGTGCGAGTGTGGTGGCACTCGTTTGAGTGGAGAACACCGACGAAACGCCATCCTCGTCTACGGCCTGAACGACGTAGTAATAGGTTGAAGATGGCGGAAGGCTGTTGTTGAAGAAGACAGGGTTTGGTAGCCTCACAGCGATCTCGTTGCTCAGAGAGGGAACAAACCCGCTCGTCGTGCTGCTGTAAACGTTGTAGCTGATGTTGGTGCAATTTGCCGGCGGTGTAATGGCGGTCCAACTCAGTCCGATGGCTGTCGACGATGCAGCAGTTGCCGCGATGCCAGCGGGTGCTACAGAGGGTACAGCGATGCATGAGTTCGCCGGGTTTGTCATAGCACTTACCTGTGTCGAGGGCAGCGATGCGCCATAGGTATCGACCGCTTCTACGACGTAGTAATAGGTCGAGGAAGCAGCGAGCCCGGTGTTCGAATAAGACAAGTCGGTAAGGCCGCTCGCAATTAGATTCGATGCGGAAGGAGTAAAACTGCTCGTGGTGCTGCCGTACAGGTTGTACGTGACAGGGCAATTCGGCGGAGGAGTGACCGTCTGCCAGTTCAGGTTAATGATGCTGGGAGAGGTTGCTTGCGCGGTGAGCCCGGTGGGCGCCGCCGCGGGTAGAAGCGTGCAACTGCTGGGTATTCCGCGTATCTCAACCCCGCTGGATTTAGGTTGATCCGCCGACCCTCTTATGTACTTGATTACGATCTGTCCCTGCGGATTCGCCGTTGCCGTGAATGGTTCGACCAGAGCGATATTCTGGCCACCGGCCTCTTGAAAGATATCCAGACTGGAAAGGACCGTGATTCCGTTGATCGCGACATTGAAGACGCGGTCACCCGCGGCAGGAAAATAGGTTTCTGCAAAGTGCAACAGAACCGCATAAGAGGCACCGGGCTGCAGGCCGGGAATTGTATAGCTAAATGCGCCATTCCTCTCCGTCTGGTACACCGCTTCTGGAGCGGCGTTGGTTATTCCAGCGACTGAAACGGCTGCACCTGAGGCCGATGTCCCGCCGGTGTCATAGAACTCGTCGGCTACAAAGGACGCATCACCACCGTTAGCGTTACTTACAGCCGAACCTCCTGAGTGGATCGCAATAATTTCCGCTAAAGCTGCCGCGGTAGTCGTGTCCTGAACCTGAGCAGAAGGCGCCGAGTTCCCCGCCCCATCGACTGCCTCAATAACGTAGAAGTACGTGGTGGAAGCAGCCAGGCCAGTGTTGGTGTAAAGACTGGAGGTAATTCCGCTGGCCACCAGGTTCGTCTGCGACGGCACAAAGCCGTTTGTGGTGGCGGCGTAGACGTTATAGGTGATGGTGCAACCAGCCGGAGCTGTGCCCGCTGTCCAGGCCAAGCTGATGCTGCTGACAGAGGCTGCATTCGCCGTCAACCCATCAGGCTGCGCAGGAACAATAGAGCAAGTCGGGGGGGCCGACGAGGCTGACAGAGTCGTCGCACTCGCGTGTGCCGAAGCCGAGGAATTGCCAACAGCGTCCACTGCTTCCACCACATAGTAATAAGTTGTGGATGCCGTTAGACCGCTATCAGTGAAGGACGTGGCCGCCTGGCCGGATGCGATCTGGTTGCTTGACGTGGGCGTGAAGCCGGACGTCGTGCTGCGGTAGACGTTGTAACTTATGGCGCATGAAGACCCAGCCACACCGACACTCCAACTCACACTGATCTGGCTGGATGAGTTCGCCGTTGCCACGAGGGAGCCGGGAATACTCGGGACTGCGCTGCAACCGGTACTGCCGCCTGGGGTCACGGTCACCGTTGCAGTTGGACTGGTAGTGGAGCCAGCTGCATTTGTCACTACGACAGCAAAACTGTTGCCGCTGTTCTGTGTAGTCAGAGGCAGAGTTGTATAAGTTGCGGCTGTCGCCCCGGCGATGGGACCGCCACTGCTCTGCCACTGGTATGCCAGCGGCGCGGTGCCAGTCGCCGTAACGCTGAACGTCGCCGTCTGTCCAGTGGTAACCGTGATCGAAGCAGGTGGGATCGTAATGGTAGGGGGAGTTGGTGGTGTGGTTTGAGAACCGCCTGTCGGAGGTGCGACGGGAGAGGTGCCCCCGCAGCCGCTGAGCAGCGCGATGCCGGACACACACATCGCCAGCGTGAGTTGCACACAGTACCGCTTCTTCCTGCTAAAAAAGCACAGCGCTGCCGCCAGCATTGATTCCGGGAACAGCGGCCCCAGGTTGTTGTGTAGTTCCGCCGACGCTGGAGGAAGGTTCGGTGTCTCCACAATCAGTGAAAAGGTAGTGGCGTGATTCAACGAGCCAGCCGATGCAGTAACAGTAATCATTGAAGTCGCCATTTGAGGTGGTGGTGGCTGCACACCGCACCCGGTAAGCAGTGTCAGGCTGGCTACGCTCACCGCCAACATAAATAGTTGCAGGCCACGCCGCTTCCTTCGGCCGAACAAGTACAGCGCAAACGCCAACACCAACCCTGGGAACGATGGACGAGATTTATAGCTGGCAGTAGCGGACGCAGTGGTGGCGTTTACTGTCAGCGTTGAGACCATATTGCCTGTTGACGTAATGGTGGCCGGAGAAAAACTGCACGCAGCGTTGCTGGGCAGACCAGAGCAGGTGAAATTAATCTTCGCGGTTGAAGTAAACCCGTTTTCCGGTGCCAACGTGACCGTCTCTGTCCCGCTACTGCCTGCAGTCACCGTAAGCGACGCCGTAGAGAGAGCGAGCGTGAAGTCCGGTATAGCAGACACAGGTCCGGAGGATGTCATAGCACTGGTCTGGTTAGAGGTCGTTGATGCGCCGTCCCCGTCGACCGCTTCCACTACGTAGTAGTACGTCGTCGACGCAGCGAGACCGTTGTCGGAGTAGCTCGTTGCAGTAACTCCGGCAGCAAGAAGATTAGCCGCAGAGGGAGTGAAGCCAGCGGCTGTGCTGCGGTAGACGTTGTAAGAGCCGACCGAGCAGTTAGTCGGAGCGGTAACTGCCGTCCAGTTCAGTCCAATGGAGCTGGATGAAGTCGCAGCCGCCGTCAACCCCGTCGGTGCTGTTGGAACACTGGGGCACGACGTCGGGGCCAGGGTTTGCGCGCTGACCTGTAGAGAAGGAGCCGAGGCGCCCGCAGCGTCAACCGCCTCCACGATGTAGTAGTAGGTGGTCGCTGCTGTCAGTCCCCTGTCTGTGAACGCGGTATCAGTCTGGGACGCGTTCACCTGATTGCTCACTGCAGGCGTGAACCCGGCGGTCGTGCTGCGATACACGTTGTAACCCACCGGACAGGCCGATCCAGCCATGCTTCCACCCCAGGTCAGAGAGATCTGGCTCGGAGAGGTCGCGATCGCTGCCGGCATTCCTGGTGTAGTTGGAATCGCACTGCAACCGCCGCCCGTACCTCCGCCTCCGGTTGAGTTGTTGGTCACCGTGAGGACAGCGGAGTTGCTGGTTACCGTGCCGCTTCCATTAGTAGCCGACACCCTGAAAGATGTGCCGTTATCAGTAGCGATGGTTGGCGGCGTGGTGTAGGTAGCGGCTGTTGCGCCGGCAATTGCGTTTCCGTTCCTGAGCCATTGATAACTTGGCGTCGGCGTACCGGCAGCAACTACCGTGAACGTGGCTGCTTCTCCTACGGCTACGGTCGTTGATTGCGGATCTGTTTCGATGACGGGGGCCTGAGCTCCTGACGTACCCGAGCCCGTGGCCTCAGTGCAGAGGGTAGCGCCGGGAAAGTTGTTGGTTACGTTGAAGGTGCTACTGCCGTCAAAGTTGACGATCGCGGTCTCGGTCGCATCGTTCGGATCCACGGTGGAGGTCCAGGTGCTCCAAGTACCCGGGAAGGCGCAGGACGCGTTATTGTTGCCGCTGATGCCGAGCGCTTCGGTCTCGGTGGGAATGCGCATATTTATGCTCTTGCAGTAAGCAACGGCACTCACACCGGTGAACTGCGAGCCAATCGTGCTATCTGTCTGGATGGTGCGGGTCCAGGTTAGACCAAGCACGTTGTCCATCACCAGTAGCGGATTGGCGGAGCTGACGGTGTAGCGCTCGGTCGGACCTCCGCAATTTGCGACGTTGTAGACTTGGAACTCGAAGATCGAGTAGCCGAAGTTACCGCTTCGCACAGTGCCGAACATCCGGATATAGCGGGCCTGAACAGTATTAAAGGTAAGGGTCTCGGTACCGCCTACACCGGCGTTGTTGGTGGTTGCCACATTCCATGTTGGGTTGGTCGAAGGATCATCGTTGGTGTACTGAATCTGGTACTGCGCCGCGTAGGCATTCTCCCAGTTGATGATCACCGTATTGAAGGACTGTAAAGAACCAAGATCCACCTGTAGCCAGGACGGATCGACGCCTGGGACAGGAGGTGTTGGAGGTGCACCTGCGGTTGCAGACCCCCAGCGGGTGTTGAGGCTGCCATCGACGGCATTCTCTGCTCCGAGGCAGCCCGCTCCGGAGAGAGGTGGCGCCGTCGTTGCATTCGTGCATGCGTTTTGTGAGGAGCTGGAAGTTGCTGTCTTATTCAACGCCAAATTGACGCCTGGAGGTGCAAGTGTTAACTGCGCTGCTGCACTCGTGACCGGAGCGGCAGCGGCGTTATTGACCGTCACCGCGTATGCGCCGACATTGGCGGTACTCATAGTGGGGATCGTGTAGGTGATGGTATTGGAGCTCTGTGTGTTGCTCAGAAGGATGGTCGCAGAGCCGCCTTTGGGGGTGAACTGCCACTGATACGTGTAGGGAGCAGAACCGGTGACCACGGCGGTAAACTGCACCGGCTGATTGGTCGCAACGATCTGATTGGCAGGCGAGGTAGTGATGGTTACCGGCACCGGAGCATTGACGGTGAGCGTCGCCGTGGCTGATTGAAGCTGGTTAACGGGATTGCTGACGACGACATAGATGCTGGCGCTGCCGACGGCCGTCAGGATGGGCGTGGTATAGCTGGACTGAGGACCGGTTTGGACCTGTACGCCGTTCTGAAACCACTGGTAGTTGAGCTGCGGGGAACCGGTCGCAGCTACGGTGAAGGTCGCAGACTGTCCGACGACCACGGTCTGCGCGGCTGGTTGCGTGGTGATGGCGACGCCGGCTGCCGCGTCCACAGTCAACGTGACCGGGGTGGAGGTAACATCGCCAAAATTGCTGTGAATCGCAACTGTTACACTCTCGCCGTTTTGGGCAAGAGTGGTTGCCGGTATGGTCAAGGTCGGGCTCGTTTGTCCCGTGACCTCACTTCCCGCCACTGCCCATTGGTAGCTGAGCGTTCCGGACCCGCTGGCCGCAACAGTGAAGGTTGCAGGTTGACCAGCCGTCACTGCCGTGTCGACCGGAGGCACAATGATCGCCGGCGGTTGCGATTGAGGAGGAGCTGCTGGCGTAACTGACGTCAGTTGAACGCTGCCGCTCACAAGCCCCGGCGCCGTCGCCGTCACGGTCACGGTTCCAGGAGTGAAGGTGCTGCGCAACGCGATCTTCTGCAATCCTCCTTCAAAGTTCAGCTCCGGGTCTCCGGGCGAATGAAAGAAGGCATAGGGTTCACCGTTGATATCGTTACTGTGCGCCGTCGAGAACGCATCCTGGTAATAATTGGTCCACGAGGGATCAGCAACAAGCTGCTGCGTGCCACCCATGTACGTGGCTGGCCCGGTCACCGTGAAGGTGACATTGTCCGCTGCGGTCGGTACGACGTTGCCGTTTGCGTCCTGCACTTCGGCCTTCACAAAGGCCGCGTCAGAGCCATTTGAGGTCCACTGAAAGCTTGTCCCGTCCGGCTTGACTACCTCTGGAACAACGCTCAGTACAATCTTGTTCTCAGCTCCTGCCGTCGTCACCGTGTGGGTCACACCCGGAACCACATTGCCGTTCGCGTCTAGACACTCTGCCGTCACTGTGCCCGGAGCCCAATTCACCATCCAGTGAACCTGGCCAGGCATCACTGTACTGCTCTGACTCAGATCACCGTGCGAGTTGATGTTCCAGGCGTTGGGAGCCACATCCATGAGGGGCGCTCCCGTCACTGGATCCTTGGCCACGCCGTTAATCAACAGGCGAACCGAGGGACAGTTGCTGAACGCGTTCTCCTGAATCGGAGTGCCGGGAGTGTACTCGTAGGCGCGATTCCAATGATGTGCCAAGTGAACCACTGGCTGGATCGCGTAAGGAACCCAGTTTGCCTGGTAGATGTAGTACAGCAGCCGCGGGAAACGGTTCTGATCGACTGACGAGTAGCCAAGCGAACGCACAAGGTGCTGCATCGCGGGTTGATTTTGAAACTCCGCCCAAAGACTATTTTCGCCTGGAGTATCGGCAAAGTACCACTGTGCCATGCCAAAGGCATTCGCAGCTCTGCCCTGGCGCCAATCGTCCAGGTACGGCGCCGCAAACGCCAGCTCATAATCGTAAGCGTAGACCGTATTGGCTCCGGTGCCCGTCTGAGTCCCGCGCCCTGTGCCCATATTGTCCCAGTACTCGGCGCCAAAGGACGGGTTATTCGGATTCTGATTCTTGACTCCCGTCTCGCAGCCGGCACCGTCGCACTCGCCCATAAACGCGTACGAAGGCGAGTAGGTGCGATCGGCTTGCACTCGCGGATTGATGTTGTCCCACGACGTCTCTATCGCCGCAAGCTCATTCGCCAGCGGCTGATTCATGCCACCGTTATCTTCCTCCCAGTCCAGAATCGATGGATGGCTGCGATCGCAGATAATCATGTCGCGATGCACCTCCTGTTTCAACTGAAGATCATCCGCCGAAGGGTTGGAGGAGGCATTCCAATGTCCTTCGCCATCACCGCTGGGTTGGTCTATCATGATGCCGTACGCATCTGCCGCCTCCACCATCTCTTCGCTGCTGGTCGAGTGGCCAGGCCGCCAGACGTTGCCGCCCTGTGCCGCAATCTGCGCCATGTCACGCCACCACTGCTCGTCCGGAACCGAGGAGCCAAGGGCTGGATAGTCGTACCGGCTTGAGCCGCCCCACAGATACATCGCATGGCCGTTGAAGTAAGGAAAGTTCGCATCCCACGTAATCGTGCGAATCCCCAGCGGGCTCTGAAACGAATCCACGACCACGCCGTTCACGCTGACGATGTGGTAGACCTTGTACATATACGGCTTGCCGTAGATCGAGTTATTCGGATACCACAGGGTTGGATTCGGAACCGTAATCAACTGTTGGAACATCGGCGTCTGCGTCGACGGAAATGTGTCCGCAGTCATTGGCGCCACCGATTGTGTCACCGGCGGCGCAGTCACCACCACGTTTCCGATCGCATCCACAATCTGAGTCGTCAACGTAACCTGCTGGACAGTTGCCGTCTCATTGACAACGTTCGTCTGCACCTCGACAACCGCCGACGCCGCAGTCGCCGTGCCCTCCCCGGCTGGAACCTCGGAGACCGTGCCAACATATGTCCCCCAGGTCTTGGTGTTGGAGTACACGTTCAACGGAATGTGCACTGGATTGGTCACGTAGAGAAACACATTACGGAACAACCCCGCCATATCCTGACCGAAACGAAAGGAGTTCGAGAACTGTGGTGTTTCAAACCACGAAGCCCCTCTCGACACATCAATCGCAATCACGTTGTCGGTAGTGCCGTCGGCCTTCAGATACGGCGTCAGATCAACAACCACGGGAACAAATCCAATCACGTGCGTCGCCTGCGAATCAGCAGCCACCGCGCTGATACCAGGCAACAACACACCATTGATAAAGACCTGAACTCCTGTGTGCGCTCCTTCAAGATTCAGCAGAAACTTCTGCCCCGAATACTTAGGATCCACCTTAAAGTGCAGCCGGTACCAGTTTTCCTGCCCCGTATCAGAGCCTGCCCCGCCCCCCGAGTCTTGATTAATAAATGTTCGCGGTATGTTCGCGTCATAGGGAAGCCCCACCTGCTGCCACGCAGAATCCGTGCTCTCCACAAAACTTGTTGTCGCATACGTCGCTGAGTTCTTCGTATTCTCAAACCACCACTGACTCTGTGGTGCATTCGACGTCGACGCAGCGTTCCCAATGTACTCCGGAACTCCAGCCGACAAATTGATCGTAAGCCGTTGCGACAACGGCAAAGTAGTCTCCACCTGCTGTGCGTCTGACCTGCGTGAGGAAAGCGTAGCTACAAAAAAAAAGACCATCATCAGAGAGAGGAGTGGCCTGGCAGCACTTTCAAAGCGGCTGGGAAGATGTCGGTTCTTACAAGTTTGAAAACTGAAGTCTGAACTTGCAATCATCACAGTGGAACAGGAGGGGCTTTCCGAAACTTCGTACAAGCTAAACATTCAATTCCTCTTTCACCGGATGCGATTGCCCGGACTCTGCCTCTAACCAACAGTTAATTGTTGGGTGTAAACAAACCAGTGGACGCGCATCTGCATGCAAGTAGGACAAGATCGTCCTGGCTTGGAGATGCTAACAAGAGATCAACTGGTGGAGACGGCCGCAACTGCGTGAATGCGGCACTCAAGTACTGTGGGATCTCACCAGGTAGATGAAGCCGTACTCGTGGAATGACTCTAAAGAGAGCTCAAACGATTTTCTTTACTGCTTTTCGCAACCGCAAGTTTGTAGCCCATGCAAGCCGAAGCAAACCTCACCATCGGCAAAATTAGGTCACAAAATCTTTAAACCAAACGAAGACTATGGTTACATTTGGGGACGGTCAAGGATACGAAAGTTGTAGCCTCAAAGAGAGGTCCCGGACGCATCTAACGAATACGTCCTCAACCGTCCGAGACCACAGGCAGCAGCGAAGCATGCAACTAGCGGGAGTTGAAAGTGCGCGACGGTCAACGCGGTGATTACGCGTCCGCACTGGCCAATGCATTTCATCAGGTTGCGTTTCATAGTTAGTATCCTCAGTGCGTTTGCGAGAGCTTCTTTTTCTCGATAAGCACGGGATCAACCTGAAAAGCAGTCTCCGCGAAATCACAGGTCCACGTTGAATTACTTTGGCATGGCCATTCTCATTTCGTTCTTACTCGACTAACAACTCTTAATAAAACTAGCTAACCCTTCTGCGCTTCAAAGGTCTCTCCTAGTTGCAGTTGTTGTTGGTAGATCTTAGAAAGTCTGCTGCGCAACGCATCCATCGTGTTACGAGTTTCGCCCTCTGAGTCTCCAGCTGCGGATATGGCAGCGGCTTGCAAGTTTGATCTTTGCTAAGTGGTGAAGAATAGTGCGAGAGTTTGATCGCTCAGTAAAGCGGATAGTGGCGCGGTCAATGACCGGATGTGCAAACTCTTTTCCATCCCAAATCTTCGCCGTTTGACGAACAAGAATAATTATCGTTTACTAGTTCTTGATGCAGCACTCTCCCAGCGTCGAGACTCGTCCCTTCCGCGAACTTTGTGCGGACTATGGACTCACCGCGACCCACCAGCGCCAAGTTCTCTACGAGGTCATGCAGACGATGCCTGGCCATCCCAGCCCGGAAGAGGTCTACGCGCGAGTCAAAAAGCGTATACCCGCCATCTCCCTCGCGACGGTTTACAAAAACATTCACCTCTTCGTCGAAAGGGGCGTGCTAAAAGAAGTCAGCATGCATCACGGTTCCCTCCGAGTAGAGCTGAATAGCGACCCCCACCACCACATGGTCTGCTCACATTGCAAGGCCATCACCGACATCAAGGAAAAGGATCTTGGCGTCCTCCCAACACTACAACGGTTGCCTGGAGGCTTTCAGGTGGAACGCTACGCGATCGACGTCATTGGAATCTGTGCCGCGTGTCAGAAAGCAGAACGCAGCTAACACCATCCACTCGCTGACCAAACGGAATAAGTTGCAGTATGTGCGAAGACTACAAAAGCAATATTTGACAACCGACACCTGCCCTCCAGCAGGTGTGACAACTAGAACTTGCTAACCGTCGGCCTGCGCGGCCCAATCGGGGATAGGTTCCCCAGCAACGAGAACGAAGGAGTGAAAATGTCAAGTGAAGCGAAATGCCCCGTGCCACACGGCAACGGCCCAAGCACAAATGTCACCGCCACAGAGACTGCCTCGCCGATGCATGGCGCTGTCACGCACAACTCGCGCAAGATCACGCGCAACGAGCATTGGTGGCCTGACCGCCTCGACCTCGCCGTCCTGCACCAAAACACCAAGCTGGCCGACCCGATGGGCCAGGACTTCGATTATGCGGCGGAGTTCGAGACCCTCGACCTCGAAGCTGTCATCAAAGACCTTCACGCGTTGATGACCGACTCGCAGAGCTGGTGGCCGGCCGACTACGGCCACTATGGTCCGTTCTTCATCCGCATGGCATGGCACAGCGCTGGTACGTACCGCATTCATGATGGCCGCGGCGGCGCAGGCATGGGCACGCAGCGATTTGCGCCGCTCAACAGCTGGCCGGACAACGTCAGTCTCGACAAGGCTCGCCGTCTGCTGTGGCCCATCAAACAAAAGTACGGCAAGAAGATCTCCTGGGCCGATCTCATGATCCTTACCGGCAACGTTGCGCTTGACTCGATGGGTTTCAAAACCTTCGGCTTCGGCGGCGGTCGCGCTGACGTCTGGGTTCCACAGGAAGATATCTTCTGGGGTTCGGAACATACATGGCTTGGCAGTGATCGTTACCAGGGTGAGCGAAATCTCGACAATCCTCTTGCAGCCGTGCAGATGGGTCTTATCTACGTGAACCCGGAAGGCCCCGATGGCAAGCCCGACCCAGTCGGCTCCGCACGCGATATCCGCGAAACCTTCGGTCGCATGGCCATGAACGACGAAGAGACCTTCGCCCTCATCGCCGGTGGCCACACCTTCGGCAAAGGCCATGGCGCCTACGACCCCGGTCCGAACGTCGGCCCCGAACCCGAAGGCGCACCCATCGAGCAGCAGGGCCTGGGCTGGAAGAATGGCAAGGGCAAGGGGCACTCGGAAGACACCATCTCCTCCGGCCTTGAGGGCGCCTGGACCAGCAACCCCATCAAGTGGGACATCGAGTACCTCGACAACCTCTACAACTACGATTGGGCTTTGAAGAAAGGCCCCGGCGGCGGCTGGCAGTGGTACGCCGTGAACGAGGAAGCTAACATTCCTGACGCGCACGTCAAGGATAAGAAGCACCTGCCCATGATGTTCACCTCGGACCTCGCACTCAAGTTCGATCCCGAATACGAAAAGATCGGCAAGCGCTTTCAGAAGGACCCGGCCGCGTTCGCCGACGCTTTCGCTCGTGCGTGGTTCAAGCTCACACATCGCGATATGGGTCCCATCGTTCGCTACCTTGGTCCTCTGGTTCCAAAAGAGCAGTTGATCTGGCAGGACCCCGTTCCGGCCGCCAATCACGAGCTCATCGGCGAAGGGGAGATCCGTGCACTGAAGGAGAAGATCCTCGCATCCGGTCTGTCGATCTCGCAGCTCGTCTCGACTGCCTGGGCGGCGGCGGCGTCCTTCCGCGGCTCTGACAAGCGGGGTGGAGCGAACGGTGCACGCATTCGGCTAGAGCCGCAGAAGAACTGGGAGGTAAATCAGCCTCTGGTGCTCGCGAAGGTTCTCAGCACGCTCGAGGGAGTTCAGAAAGACTTCAACGCGACAGGCAAGAAGGTCTCACTCGCCGACCTGATTGTTCTGGGCGGTTGCGCTGCGGTTGAAGCGGCTGCGAAGAAGGCTGGATACGATGTTACTGTTCCCTTCACGCCTGGCCGCACGGACGCTTCGCAAGAGCAGACCGATATTGCTTCCTTCGCGCCGCTCGAACAGACCGCCGACGGCTTCCGCAACTACCTCCGTCTCGGCCATTCCGTGCGCGCCGAGGATCTGCTCGTCGACCGGGCACAGCTGCTGACTCTAACCGCTCCTGAGATGGCCGTCCTCGTTGGTGGCCTGCGTGTCCTTGGTGCCAACTTCCGTGGCTCGAAGAATGGTGTCTTCACCACGCAGCCTGAGACGCTGACGAACGATTTCTTCGTCAACCTGCTCGACATGGCGACCGACTGGAAGGCATCTTCTACTGCGGAACGCTCGTTTGAGGGGTTGGATCGCGCGACAGGTGAGATTAAGTGGACAGCCACTCGTGTCGACCTGATCTTCGGTTCCAACTCTCAACTGCGGGCCATCGCGGAAG
Organism: Tunturiibacter psychrotolerans; assembly: GCF_051013365.1. Lineage (GTDB taxonomy): Bacteria > Acidobacteriota > Terriglobia > Terriglobales > Acidobacteriaceae > Edaphobacter > Edaphobacter psychrotolerans_A. The sequence continues at coordinate 311,968 of NZ_CP132941.1, forward strand.
TCTACGCATCGGCCGACTCGAAGGAGATCTTCGTGAAGGACTTCGTGGCCGCGTGGAACAAGGTCATGAACCTTGACCGCTACGACCTGCGCAAAGAATAGTTCGTCGCTTGTACCTTAACTCCGCAAAGAAGGGGGGCTACCACAGGGTAGCCCTTCTTTATTTGCGGCCCTCAGGACGGGAGGCAACCGTCGATACCTGATCCGAGAAATCGTCACATGGGACTGCCTCAAGATGACGAGCGTTTGGCAAATGCCGCATCAATTAGGCACTCCTTGTCGGATTATTTTAGAAGTTAGGTCGCAAGCTTTGGATTAGGTTGCCATCTGGGGGAGAATAGAAAGACGCTTATCGGTGAATTTGGATTGAAAGGAGTTGCAATGGGATTGGATCAGGTGCGCGCGAAGTACACGGAGCTTCAAAGTGCGGGATTGAAGCTGGATTTGACACGCGGGAAGCCTTCGCCGGAGCAACTGGATTTGAGCAATGCACTGCTGGCGCTGCCAGGCGATGGAAACTTCAACGCAGGGGACGGCACCGATGTGCGGAACTACGGTGGGTTGCAAGGTTTGACCGAAGCTCGTGCATTGTTTACCGAGCTGGTAGGTGTGCCCGTAGGGCAAATTGTGCTGGGCAATAATGCCAGCCTGGCGCTGATGCATGACACGATCATGTTCGCTCTGTTGAAGGGGATGTGCGACAGCGAGAAGCCATGGGGCCGCCAAGAGATTTCGTTCCTGTGCCCGGTGCCTGGGTATGACCGGCATTTTGCTATCTGCGAGGCGCATGGGATCAAGATGATTCCGGTGCCACTGCTGGATGACGGCCCTAATATGGATGCGGTGGAGCAGCTGGTTGCGAACGATGCCAGCATCAAGGGCATGTGGTGCGTGCCGAAGTACAGCAACCCAACAGGCGCGGTGTATTCAGATGAGAATGTGGAGCGACTGGCGGGAATGAAGACTGCGGCGAAGGACTTCCGGATCTTCTGGGACAACGCGTATGGTGTGCACCATTTGACCGTGGAGAGCATTGGCCTAGCTAACCTGATCGAGCTATCTGTGGCGAAAGGAAATGCGAATCGCGCGTTTGTTTTTGCGTCGAGCTCGAAGATTACGTTGGCGGGCGCGGGGATTTCGGCGGTGGGTTCGTCGAAGGAGAACGTGTCGTGGTTGTTGAAGCAAATGTTTCCGCAGACGATTGGTTCGGACAAGGTGAACCAGCTCCGGCATGTGATGTTTTTGAAGGATGCAGCGGGGATTCATGCGCTGATGGCGAAGCATCGTGCGCTGCTAGCGCCAAAGTTTGAGGCGGTGCTGAAGGTGTTTGCGGCGGAGCTTACGGAGCTGAAAGATGTGGGCTGGACCAAGCCGAAGGGCGGTTACTTCATCAGTCTGGAGGTGCCGAAAGGATGCGCGAAATCGGTAGTCGCGCTGGCGAAGGAGGCGGGCGTCGTGCTGACACCAGCGGGGTCGACGCATCCGCTAGGGGTCGATCCAGAAGATCGCGTAATCCGGATTGCGCCTTCGTTTCCCTCGCTGGCGGATGTGGAGCAGGCAGCGAAGGTAGTGGCGGTTTGCGTTCAGGTGGCGGCGGGGGAGATGGTGTAAGAAGTTCGAATCAGAGGCGAGTCTTGCGCTTTGAACATGAAGCGGATTCCCGAGAGCCATCCCGCCGGCATGTATCCCCGAGAACGCCAGCGGGCTGCGCTTCCTTTCATTCAAATTGGTTCTCAAATTTTGATGAAGTTTGGAGAAGGAGTGATTCGTAAATGATTTAGAATGTGGCTCCTGAGGTAGGACTCGAACCTACAACCCTTCGGTTAACAAAGGCAGTCATGAACCCAGGAGAGCCAATGTTATCAATGGAGTAGAGAGGTGCACATGGGACGATTTGGAGCCCCTATGGCGCACAATTCGGCGAAGAATTCGGCGAAGAATAGAGCTGGGATAAGGTAATCGGCGAACCGTCCCTGAATACCTGGTCGTGTACAAAACGGAGCCGAAACGGTCTCAGCCTGCTATCGCGGGCTGTTCACTCAATTCTGACTCTTGGTCGTCACGCCTTCTGACGGGGGCGCAACGAATTAGAGTTCAGTATCTCCCCTTCATCTAACGAGTTGCTCAACAACGACAGGTCTAACGCAGTCGCGGTTTTATCCTTTTCAGGGACGCGCTCTACCATTGAACTATTCAAATCAATCTTACTATCACGCCAATGAATAGGATCAGCATCGAGCGTAGCCGACATCTATGCCGTTAAGAGTGGCGATGATCGTTACTGGACCGTAAGTGTCACATTCGTTGCATGTACTAGGGACCCGGAGGTTCCTGTGATGGTGATGGTGTAGGTTGCGTCCAACGGCTGCGTAGGCGGTAAACCGGAGCTGCTGCCGCTGCCGCCTGAACTGCATCCGATTAAACTGACCGTTGCGGCAGCCGCGACAAAAAGAAGCGTCGTCGCGAGGAAGCGGCCGAACTTTCCACTGAACCTTCTCCTTCGCATCGAAAGTGGAAGAAGAAGAGCGCCCAAGACGAGCGGCATGATCTCTCGGCCTGGCAACCTACGCTGTGGCTCGAGCGATCCTGCAGTTGTCGGCAGATGGATCATAAGACTTACGTTGGTCGGTCCGGCTCCCATAGAAATAGTCGCGGGCGTAAGGGTGTAGGATGCTCCCGCCGGAAGTCCACTGACGCTCAGCGAGATCGCAGCCGGGAAGGTCGTCGTTCCGGCTGGAGTAAAAGTTAATGCATACGTTGCAGTGCCTCCGGGCGCAATTGTTTGAGATGTGGAAGAACTTGAGCTGCTTTGAACGGCTAAGCTGAAGTCCTGCACAGTCTCGGCCAGTACGGGGCTTGAGAAGGGCGTGAAGTTTGGATCTCCCGAGTAGATCGCGGTCAAATTGTGTGCGCCTGCCGAAAGAGTCGATGTGGTAAGGGTCGCGTGACCGCTGACGAGGGTCCCGGATCCGAGTGTGTTCGTTCCGTCCATGAAACTGATGGTTCCACTTGGGCTTGCTACTGTGGAGGAAACCGTCGCTGATAAGGAAATGGCGCTCTGAGCAAGTGTGGGGTTCGCGGAAGACGTCAGTGAGACATTCGGTGTCGCCGGGCTAACGACAATAGTTTGCGACACACTGGGAGCAGCGGCGAAGTTTGTGTTGCCTGCTTGGCTCGCTACGACTACGACGGTTCCGACGCCTGTCAGATTCAAGTTATTTCCCGCAACGTTGGCTGGACCGGTGACGGTAAACGTTACTGGAAGATTAGAGGATGCTGTTGCCCTAAGCCCTATCGAAGCCGATCCAAACGCGACCGGAGAGGTGAGTGTGGGGAAGTTGATCATCTGGGGCGTGCTCGATGCCGACCCGATCACATTGAATGTTAATGCAGGCGAACTGGTGCCTGGAGCCGGATTCATCACGACGATCTGCGGGTCTGAGGCCTTACTGACATCTGAAAATGGAATTAGCGCGACCAACTGCGTGGCGCTCACATAGGTGGTCTGCCGAGTAGAGCCATTCCAGAGTACAAGAGAGCCTGGGATGAAGCCCCCTCCGTTGACCGTCAGCTCAAACGTTGGAGAGCCGGTCGCTGTGCTGGCGGGTTGGATAGAGGAAAGGGTTGGCGTGCCTCCACTCCCCGTTTGCGCGAGGCTGCTGCGCAGAATGTAAACCGAGTTGTTAGTTGTAGTATCACCTGTGCTATCAAAGCATCGAAAGGCTAGGCCATCGGTACCCCAGCGAACCAGATCCTCAATGAACGGACAATTATTAGTTGGGACGGAGAGTTGTCCAGCCTCGTTAAAGGTAGACGAGTTGTAGCTGATGATCGTAGATCCTGATTCGAGGTTGTCTAAGATGAAAGCACGTCCTAGAGCCGCGTCCGCAATAACTGAAGGCTCGTAAAATAGTGATCCCGGAAACGTGCCGAGCAGCTTCATGGCGACGGGGTCCCATACCTGCCCAGAGTTGGTATAAAGCAGCTTTCCATCGGAGGCGGCCATCGAGCCGGTCGTCTGATTGCAGCATTGGATTCCTCCCGGGCTCAACGTGGTCAACGTCGTGGAAGTAACTCCTGTAATTCCGAAAAAGCTGCTGCCAAACGGATAGGAATAAAACTTTGTCGGGTCTGAGGTAAAGGTGATGGTGTCGATGGTATCGCTCAAATTTTGAGAAGTGCTTTGAAAGGTGGCGAGTCCCGAGTCAGTGTAAAGCGCAATGCCTGCCTCAGGAGGTGAGGCGTTGCGTGACAAGGAGACGACAACCGATTGCGGTGAGCCCGGCACGACCTTCATGTCGGAAATGGTCGCGGGCTTCGCGGTTAAGTCATCAATTGGCAATGGAAACGTGCGCTCGATCTGCGATGTCGTCAGGTTGATTCGTTGCAGCGTGTGATCCCCGTTAAGCGCGACGTAGAGATAGGTCCCATCATCTGAGAGAGCAAGCTTTGCCGGATCACTACCTACTGCGATCGTTGTTCCCATCTTTCCGGTAAACGGATTGATAGGCTGGACTCTGTTTGGGTTTGCTGCTGCGGTCGCTGGACTCGACGCATAGAGCATCTGAGTCACCGAGTTATAGACGAGACCTGCCGCGGAGACCGGTAGAGGGCGATACACCGGTAGAGGAAAGCTGGGGCTCTGGCCGCCAGGCGATGGGTTCACGACGATCACCGGTAGTTCACCTACGACCGTGAGAAGAGAAGCATCGATCGTCACAGACAAATACGTCGAGCTTTGATAGGTCGTAGGGTGCGGCTCTCCGTCGATCATCACGAAAGATGTCGGGAAGAAGTTTGTTCCATACACAGAGAGGGTCACCGCTGTACCTCCCAGTGCGACTGAAGGGTCGCCAAGACGCGTGATGGAGGGTGTCGTGTAGGCCGCGATTGCCGTACCGGCGAGCGTTATAGTGACGATTGGATTAAGTGGGTCGTTGGTGGATATCGTTAACGCGCCGGTTCTTTTGCCAAGTGCAGTCGGCTGAAAAGCTATCGAGATGGCGCATGCATTTTGTTGGGCGACTGGGGTACTGCAATCATTACTGGTTATATTGAAGTCGCCGGTTATCGTCGTACCTGACGAACTAATCAGGAGGGGGGCGGTTCCGACATTGTTGATGAGGACGGCGAGATTGGAGCCACTGGCGCTTACTCCGAGCACCTGCGGCGGGAAGGCCAACTGATTCTGATATACGGAAATGGAAGGTGCCGTCGCATAACCCGAGATAGGAAGGTCGTAAACAGGTACTGGCGAGTTCGAAGCAATCAAGACAGAGGTGGAGGAGTTCCCTCCCACAATAGGAGTGAAGTTGACTGCGATCGGACATGAGGCGGACGGGGCTATGGCACCGACGCAGTTTCCTGCAGGAGCCAAGGTATAAGTAGACGGACCTGAAAGCTGAACGCCCGTTATGTTTAACGGGGCGTTTCCGCAGTTGGTAACGATGAGGTCTGCCTCGCTAGACGTTCCGACCTGGGCTACTGCGTAGGCGTTGGAGAAGCAGATGCCGGGGCCTGGTGTATTTGGATCGATCAGAGCAGCAAAGCCGTAACCGGTGTTCGTGTTCGTTGCTTGCAGCACTGGGACTGCCGTTAGATACGACGACGAAGTTGTGGGTAGGTCATTCATTCCCGTCCCGGCGATATGCGCTCGTCCCTGCGTGTCCATCGCAATGGCGCTCACCCGCGAGTTGCCGAGCGCGCCGTTGAAGTACGTAGAAAAAAGCACCGTGCGGAGCAATGGGTCAAATTCGGTCACATATCCAACCGTCGAATAAGACCCTACCCATTGAGGAAGAGACACAAGGGGATTTGCCAAGGGAACGACTGCGCCCCCGCTGTCATTAGCTGCGATCCAGACATTTCCCGCGGAGTCGACAGCGACCCCGTTGACGGTCCCCTCCGGGTCGCCTGCTGGCGTATTTAGGTAGGTGCTGTAGACGAGTTGAGTAGCATCGGTATTTATCTTGACGATGCAGTTCAACGAAGGAGTGGCACTATAGGCACCGGTAGTAGGAGTACACCCGCCGTTCACTTGGCTGCCGACCGCGATCACCTGCTGGTCGCTCGTAAGAGACATACTGCTCATGACACCCAACGGAACGAAGGTTGAGTAAAGAAATTTGCTGGCGTCAGGAGCGATCTTGGCGATATAGCCCCCACCCTGTGTCGCCGAAGCCGGAAGAAATACTCCGTCCGTAGTTGGCCATGGAGTGACCGAGCTGAAGTTTGTCGTTCCCGCCGTACCACCAACATAGATGTTGTTATCGGAGTCGAGCGCCATGCCAGCGACAGCACAACATTCCGATGCTTCGCCGGTCGCGCCCAGAAGAGCGCTGTAGGCGAGGTTGCCGGTTGGTTGAAGCTTAGTCAGGAACACGTATGAGTCGGTGTAGTCGGGCGTACCCGCGTTCAGCACACCGGAAGTGACGGGAAGATATGCGGAGTTTGTCGTGCCACTGACGTATACGTTCCCGGATGCATCGATTGCCAGCCCTCCGGTGAGAGTGGGTGCACTATGGTTCGCTGAGTCGGTTCCACCAAGGCGACTCGAGAAATTGAGCGACGATCCATCAGAAGTCAACGAAGTGACAAATCCATCAGAATTGTAAGAACCAACTGTTCCCGCGCTGATGGGATTCTTAAGAGGAAAGTCGGAAGATTGTGTGGTTCCCGCTACGACTACATTCCCGTTGCTGTCCACTGCAATGCTCGTGGCTTGCTCGTAATAGCTGCCGCCGAGGAAAGTGGAGAATATCTGCGTCGTACCCTCAGCATTCAGTTTCGTAATAAAGATATCGGGTTGATTCGCCGCGCACGACGAACAAGCGCCTTGTACCGCCCCCGAGGTGACAGGATAACCCGAAGAAAACGTCTGACCGACAACGTACGTGTTACCCGCCGCATCAACCGTTACTGCTGCTACCGTAGCCGTCGTATTGGCCAAATAAGTCGCATAGTCCAGAACCGGATCGATGACCAGAGCTGAGGTCGGATCGAATGTTTCCACGCTAAAGCCCACCTCATTCTCGCTTAGGAGAACAAAGTGACCGTTCTCTTCGATACGGCGGCCATTTTTTATCTGATAGATGTGCGGGGCTCGTAATAAGACTTCAGTGTCGCCGACCGTGACACCTAGGTCACCGCCTGATGATAGTGAGATACGGTCTGCCCCGGTGTAACGCATCCTGATTTCACGGTAATCCGCTCCCGGCTGCACAATGAAGTCATGCTCGATCTTCCCGCCGCTTCCATAGAACGTCAGATCTATTCCTGGGTAGACTTCGTGGTAGTCAATTCGTTTGTACTGCGGAATGTGAGTTATCCAAGCAGCCGGCTGAGAGCCTATAAGGTAATTCGACTCCCCGGAGCCCCTTTCTGAAGAGGCAGGATGCGCCTTGACGTTGCTGCCCGCGAGCGCGATCGCGAACTCCCTACCCTCCGAAGACAAATGAAGTTTCATACGACTTGCGGAGAAACCGATCTGCAAGGCACCTGCGTGAGCGAGGTAATCTGTCCCTTCCATACCTTGTCCCTCGTTTGGTTCAAAGACCAGAGGAATTCGGGATGCTGAGACGGCTGCGCGGCTATTACTCGAAGCGCCCGGGCTTTGGCTGAGGGCTGCGGAGCGCATGGTGTTGGAAGTTATGACCTGCGCTGATGCCGACTTGTTGGAGGAAAGCAAAAAGAACGACAGGAAAAGGCAAAAGTGAAGGCGCATGGAACTCCACGAGCGGAGAAGTGATAAGAATCAGTTCAAGTTAACCCAGTAATTCTTTATTGTCGAGTCAAATTCAGATCTCGCGGTCCTGAACGTTCGAATCGTCTACTAGGGCTGAATATCCTTCCTAATGAGTTTCCGCAGATCATTTCGAAGGGCTCGCGAATTCACTTATCGCGGGCGTCGATTAGCACCGACAAGTCCGCTTAGGTCGAGTAATCGTCATCTGGACGAGGAACGGGCTAAGTCGTTCTAACTATAGTGCCTGTCGGGGGCAATGTGGGGTATGTACCCGGTTCCCGAAATCTGCTATACACGCAGATAGACCCATGAAACTCCGTCTGATTGTCTTGTCCGCTGCCGTAATTGCGACTCTACCGCTGCCGTCCCATACACAAACTCTGGCGACCTCCGTGGATCCGTACCGCGATGAGCCGTTTGTCTTTGAGCGGTACGACACCACTACAACAATGAAGTCCGACGGCACCGGAGACATAGTGCAGCATGTGATCGTTCGCATTCAGTCCGACGGTGTGGCGCGGCAGTTCAGCGTGTTGAATCTGTCTTACGCTTCAGCAAATTCAACCGCGGCGATGGAATTCGTACGCGTGCATAAGCCGGACGGCAGCACGGTAAATACGCCCGTCGACGACGCCATGGAGATGCCCGCGGAAGTAACCCGTGAAGCGCCGATGTACTCGGACCTGAAAGAGAAACACCTCCCCGTGCGTAGCCTTGCGTCGGGCGACCGGCTCGAATATCAGTTCCACACCGTTCTTACCAAAGCGCAAGCGCCGGGACATTTTTGGGGGGCGGAGCATTTCCTGGTACAGGGTGGCGTGGTTCTGGAACAGAGTCTAACGCTTGCCGTGCCGGAAAAGACCTATGTGCAGGTTTGGAGCCCAAACCACAAGACGATGCCGGTGACGCGCGACGGAATGCAGGTGTGGACGTGGGCCTCCTCGCAGACCAAGGCCAGCGCGCGCGACGAAAACGGCAAGATGACCGCGGCCGAAGTGAAAGATCCGGACGAGGACGCCGACGGACGCAAGCTGCCCAGCGTGGCATGGACCACCTTCCATAGCTGGGCCGAGGTTGGCGACTGGTACCGCAGCCTGGCAGAGCAGCGCCTCCAGCCCACCGCCAGCGTGCGAGCTAAAGCCGAAGAGCTGACCAAAAATGCAGAGACGCCTCAGGAACAGGCAGAGGCGCTCTATCGCTTCGTTGCGACGCAGATCCGCTACATCTCGCTCTCGTTCGGTGTTGGCCGCTTCCAGCCGCATACACCCGACGAGGTGCTTGACCACGGCTACGGCGATTGCAAGGATAAAGACACTCTGTTGGAGAGCCTGCTGCGCGCGAAAGGGATGACCACGGCACCCGTACTGATCGGGGCGGGAATTGCGCCGGTGATGGATGTGCCATCACCCTCGGTCTTCAACCACGCCATCACGACAGTCGAGCTGCCTGACGCAGCCGGCAAGCCGGAACGAGTCTGGCTCGATTCCACCGCTGAGGTCGCACCTTTCCGCGTGCTCATGCCTGTCATCCGCGATCAGCAGGCCCTTGTCATCCCGGATAAGGCTCCGGCCGCACTTGAGAAGACCCCGGCGAACCCGCCCTATGCCTACTACGAAGACTTTGTCGCCGAGGGCACGCTGAACAGCGACGGCCTGTTGAAGAGCCACATGGTATTGACCGCGAGATCTGACAATGAGCTTGATTTGCGCTCCATGATGCAGCGGCTATCACCTGCGCAATGGGACGACGCGATGCAGTACCTATCGGGGGCAATGGGGTTTGGTGGTAAGGTGAGCGGCACGGACATGCACCAGACCGATGCATCTGCGCCGGTGAAGATCACCTACGATTACAGCCGCGAGAAGTACGCTGGGTGGGAGAACAATCAATCGTTGCCTCTCTTCCCCACCGTTGAACTCACTCTTGTGAGCGAAGAGAAGGCGCCCGAACACGATATCGACCTTGGCGCACCGCGTACCGTCGAGGCTCACAGCACCATGGCCCTTCCCGCGGGCTATCGTGCAGAGCTGCCCGACGCCGTTCATGTCTCCCGGGAATTCGCTAGCTACGACAAGACATATCGCCTTGTCGACGGGAAGGTCATCGCGGATCGCAAGCTGGTCGTGAAAGTGCATAAGCTGCCGCGTGACCGGTGGAAGGACTACATCGCCTTTCAGAAAGCAACTCTGTTGAACGATGGGGAGCCCTACCTGCGGCTCATTCCACCAGATCATCTCACGATCATCAAAGGGGGTACGAAGAGCACATCCACCACGCCGGCCAAGGATACGACGCCTGCCGCCGAACCCTCGAACCCCTCTGATACGCGACAGCAGCTGGTAGAGATTACCGCTATGCTGCAGCGAAGAGATACTGTTGGGGCACGCAGCCGCCTCGAAGCTTTACGCAAGAGTTCGCCGGATGCGCCTTATGTCCTGGGTATGCTTGGGATCGTCAAGGCGACTGACGGGGATCTGGACTCCGGTGCCCGCGATGTCGAAGCAGAGATGAAGCACATCCCGATGACGACCCCTGGATGGTTCTCGGACTGGCCCAGGAATACGCCAGCAAGCAGCGTTACAGCGATGCTGAAGGATTGCTGAACAGGTGCGGCGGTAGCAGCGATCGGGTTCAGCAGATGCGAGTCTCTGTGCTTGACAAACAGGGCGACTACACGCATGCGCTCGGAGTTCTGCGCGATCTGCAGGCGCGTCAGCCCGAAGACCGCGCGGTGGCCTCACAAGTGGCAAGCACGCTATACGAACTGCATCGCAATGAAGAAGCCGCCATGGCCGCGAAGAAGGCGATGGATGGTAGCGATGATCCGGATGTCATCAACAATAACGTCTACGTGCTGTCGGAGACGAAGATCGATCTCCCGTTCGCGGAGACGCAGTCGCGCCGTTCGGTCGATCTGCTGGAAAAGGCGACCGCGTCACACGTTTTGGAAGAGGCAAATACGAAGGCCTTTGCCGACTCAGCGAACCTCACAGCCTCGTGGGACACGCTGGGCTACATTCTGCTGCTGGAGAGCAAGCCGAAGGAGGCCGAGCCTTACCTGCGCGCAGCATGGTTCTCACAGCAAAACGTAATCGTCGGCAATCACCTGGCGCAGGCATTCGAGGCTCTGGGCCGCAATGCAGATGCGCTATGGATGTACCGGCTCGCGAGGCAGACGGAGCATGCGGCTGATGCGAAGCAGGACTTTGCCGAAGTGGCTGCGGCCATTGCGCGCCTTGAGAAGGCCGGGGTCAATGCAGCCAGCGGCGAGCACTTTGCAACGTCGATGCAGGACTTTCGCAGCTACCATGTGAAGAATGGCGCAGGCGCGGAGGGTGGCGGCACACTACGTCTCCAGTTGAACGCCGATGGCATCGCGGCAGCCATGCTTGTCTCTGGTGATGCAAAACTGAAGCTCCTGCTGGACGAGGCAAAGTCGCTGCGTCTGCCCGGCGCGGAGCCAGCCGGATCCTCTGCGCGTGTTCTGCGCGATGCGGTTGTGTACTGCGGTAAGAAGAGCTCGACCTGCGATTTGGTATTTATGCTCAACTCTGGTATCGCGGTGGAAGGCGCGTCAGAGTAAATTCGCGACGTGGTTTCGTCGCCCCGTCCCCACTGCCAATACGAACAAGCCACCAGCCAAAGCCAAAGCCAAAGCCACGAAGGACAATATCACGCTGAATATTGCCCGCCACGCACGGCTTCGTCTCGAAATAACAAAGAGGAGTAAGGTGGCCAGCACCGCTCGACTCACGGCATCCCGCTGCAATGCCCCTGAAATAACAACGCCTGCTCAAGGTATCTTGCCCGCAATTCACACCCTTGGTTTAGGAGTCTTATCCGTCCTTCGCCGTTGCACAGTGTAATAAAAAAAAGGGAGACCGAAGCCTCCACTTTGGAATAGATAAATAATCAATCAGAAGTTTAACTTTAGTTGGAATTCCGTCGTACGGGGACCTCCGATGTCTGACGTACCTGAACCGCGCTGGACGCGATTCTGATCGTGAACATCGAAGCCATTTGGACCATTTAGCAGGCCAATGGAATTGCCGGTTGTGGTGTTTGCCAAGGTGCCATTGCTATAGTCGGTGAAATTTGAGAAGTTACCAACGTTGTAGAATGCGATTGCTGGTACCAGAGACATGCCTTCCCGAAACCTACTTAGTCGAATTGGGTAGGCAGCGTTCAAGTCAAGACTCCGATAAAACGAATTCTGAGGTCCGATCGCTTCCTGTAACGGTGCGATCGGCTGCTGTGTGGCCCGAAGAGCGCTGAGTTGCCCCTGTGTGAACAACCCTGCGGCGACCAGAGCCTGACCCGCCGGCGTTAGCTGCCCAGCCTGCGTTGCGTTGTATTGAGAGATCAACTTATTTAGGTTTCTCCCATTGAACTGATGCATAAACGCCCCAGGATTCGTTCCAGGAACCAGGTCGCCGATGGTACCGTCGCCAGTCACATCGGACATGAAGATGCCAGCCGTAGAATCGCCAGTAATTCCACCGTTGTCGAGGTTCAGATCAGACGCTGCTGCTGTATAAAAATGGCCAATGATCCCGATCTGCGGGCCGTACTTCAAAGTTGCCGAACCGCCGAAAGAAACCTGGTGAGTATGATCCAATCCATTCCGCCCCTGGAATGCTGTGGGATGGTCGTAGTCATACGATGAAGACGAGAAGAACTGATCGCCGATGCCGGTATTACCGTTGTTGATCGCAGGATTTGCCGTGGAAACGATACGCGACAACGAGTATGAGATCTGCACATTGGAAGACATGATTCCGGGAGCCGGGTGTGCCTTCTGTTGACGAAGAACGACTTGCAACGCATCGTACCCTGAACGACCGACAGGAAGGAGAAACAGGCCTTCGCCCAGAAGCGGATTGATCCCCGGAAACGCTGCCCCTGTTGCAACAGTCTCGCCTTTGAAGGAAGCAGGGTTGGCGCTGAGAAAGTTGTTACCCGAATCAAGACCATTTCCGGCAAAGTCAATAATCGAAGCTCCGGCGGCAATAGAACAGTTGATCGCCGCGCCACTTGCTCCTCCGGCGCAGCCCCGGGCGATGGTTGTGGCGGTTATGGCGTTTCGAGCCGCCGTAGGATTAAGTGTACGGGCGGCGCCGTCACGGTTCACATCGATCTGCTGTGGGATCTTAAGCGTTGAATTGTGGACGTAATCGACCGACAGTATTCCCCCCTTAAAGAGCTCGCGTTGAATACCGCCATTCCACTGTTCAGAATATGGGGTTCGATAGGGAGCAGCGTAGGCTGAACTACTAACAGTGAGGGTGTTTCCAACGAAGCTGCCGTTACTGGCAGGCCCCACCGATTTCGTCACAGCTTGGAATCTGTTCTGTAAATTAATAAAGTGCTGACCGGATTGGCTAAGAGGCTCTGAGCAAATTGTCGCGATAGAAACTCCACCATCCTCAGACACTACCGTGCCATCAGGCAAACTCAGTGTATTGGCGCCGCCACAGATGGATAGATCGTTTTCAAACAGGCCCGTCTTGATCATATTTGCGCGCGCGTTAGTAGTATTGTTGAAGACGTCGCTTTCGTAGAAGATACCAAAAGCTCCGCGGACGACAGTCTTATGGTCACCAGGGCTAAACGCGAAGCCAAGCTGAGGTCCGAAGTTCGCGTAGGGTTGGTGCACTTTCTTGCCAAAGCCGGGGAAGAACTGGTCAAGAAGAGGTGCATTTCCGGAACAAGGAGCGGTAAGCGAGGGGGCTACATCGGAGCAAAGCGGAGTCGGCAGATCCTGGTTCGCTCGATCTGTGTCCACGCTCCAGCGGAGACCCGCGGTCAGCGTGAAGCTTGGTCGGATCTTCCAGTTATCGGATATATAGGCGCCCTGACGCCAGTCTTCAGTTCCACCGCCCGGCAGATTGAAGCCCGGTTTCTCTGTAGAGAAGCCTTGACCATTTCCTAAACGTGCTGTCGACGCAGAATACCCATTCAAAGGATCTGAAGGACAGGGTCCTTGACTAGGATCCCCCCCACAATTCGCAAGTTGTGTGCTGGTGAGGAGCGTAATACGGGGAGCGAGCGCAAAGAAATTCGCAAAGCCACCGCCAAGAATGCGATTGAAACTATAACCATAGCGAATAAGGTGGGAGCCTTTAGTCCAGCTACCGTCGTAGCGAACCTGCTTGTCCGACTGGAAAGTATTTTGAGGAGCATCGACGTTCGGGCCCGAGAAGAGATTGGCCGTTGCCAGCCGGAAGTTCAAACCAGGGAAACCGTTATAGACGGCATTGTTTCCTAGGGTTCCGTCGAGCAGGAGGTTATGAAACTTCTCATAGCTGCCTCTGAAAGAGTGGGTGAAATGTCCAGTGGAGAAGTCGGCTCCTCCGGCAAGACCTGGCGTGTTATCCCGATTGTTGTAGATCTCGTAGCCCTGGCCGAAGTTCGAACTGGAACTATTCACGTCGTAGTTGGCGCGAGCGAAAAAATGCACCCCTTTAGGTCCGTTATAGTCGAGACGAACCGTCGAATATGTCTCTCTATAAGGAGACGGAACCGAAGGGAAAGCAGCCTTGATTGCCGCAAAGGTCGAAGCTAGCGGAACGGCGAGTGGAGACTCCTGCTTAATACGCTCCGCATTTCCGAAGAAGAAGAGCTTGTCCTTGATGATGGGCCCACCAACACTTCCACCGAATTGATTGCGTTGGAATGGGGTATCGAGGCCACCCAGAGTTCTCGCAAATAGCGCATCGTGGTCCTGGAATTGATAGAAAGCTTGGCCATGGAAGGCATTTGTTCCGGAATTGGTCGAGACCAGCACTTGACCGGTGGAAGTGACATCGCCTGAGACGTCTTGCGTTGAGCGGTTAAGCTGAAAATCTCCAATAGCGCCTTGCGACACGTTGAAGATCGTCGTTCCAACAGTTTCGTCTGTAATATCTTGCCCATCCAGAAGGATGCGTGTCGTACGACCCGAAATGCCACTGGTCGAAATAGCAGAATAACCAGCTTTCGTCGGATCAAACGACTCGCCGCTCTGAAGAATGACACCTGGCTCAATCTGAGCGAGATCTAGAAAGTTGCGCCCGTTCACTGGTAGCGAATCGATCTGTTCTTTGGTGATGACGTCACTAACCCCAGCTTGGTCGGTGTTCACCTGAAGAGCCGTGGCGTTCACCTCTATCGTCTCAGTGGTCGAGCCAAGCTGCAGCCGAAAGCTGCCGCTCGTGGCCGTTCCAGTACGTATCACTGTCTTAGTAGACAAGCGATTAAAACCCTCTGCAGTCACATTGACCGTGTAGTTGCCTGGATTGAGTGGACCGACGCTGTAGAAACCAGCTGAGTCCGTCTTTACCGTCTTATTCAGACCGGTATCCGGATCGACAATGGTAAGAATCGCACCGGCTACAACTGCGCCTGAGGAGTCCGTGATCGTTCCTTGGATCGATCCGCCATTTACCGACGTAGCCTGCCCCCAACTGATACCAACCGTAACGAAGAGGAGGACTGCGTACACTATTATTTTTTTCATTTATTTATTCTCCGAACTGTTAATACGAATTCATGCATTCAATGACCGGGTAGAGAAGGTGCTGAATTTCACGTGTGCAATTGCGAAGCCATTCTCAAATAACAGTAAAGATCTGATATATCAGATGTGATGTGTCACGGCAACTTTCGAAATGCGGATTCTGATGCTTGGAACAATATGCTTTTCTGTACATTGGCTTCTCCGTATGAAACTTTTGGCCACCTGAAAAATAAATACGAGCGGCCGCGCAAGAGTCAGCCAGTTTCCGACCAGTCGAGCTTTTGTAAAGGCCAGAACTCAGATAAGTTTCAACGAACAAAGAACAGTTGGCTCGCCCTCACCGACCGTTCCGTACCAGATCCGATCACCGTCGTGATCCACGTATCCCCTGATTTGTTAAGAGAGCCAGCCACATGCAGTCGAATAAGAATTGCTCGCGGAAACGGGCAAGAAGTACAGCAGAGTGACCCGCCCAAAACTATAGGAAACGAATCCTCAGATGCCGCAGGCAGGATTGATGGAACGCATTTGCGTAGCAGCAAGTCACGTGCTCAGGAAAATCCGACTGAATATAGTATTAGCCGAAGGCCCGCGTTTAGTTGTCACGTTTTTGTCTTCTCGTATTAAATTATCGAACGGTCGGTATTTTGTATTCAATGCTCTGAGGGCACGTCCTTAGTTAGGTGCTGAGATCGCGAGATCCTACAGGCAGCAGGATGCGACAGTTACTCTAGAGGGACAATCGGCAGCTCTTGCCCGTTCGGCTGGACCATCCTTCTTTCGAATCATATGTGACGTTAGTCTTCTGATGCTCCGGAGAAGCGCGGCCTCGGACCCGTAAGGCTCCCCGAAACTACGGCTTGACCATTAACCTACCCCTCCTGAGGGGGTAACGCACTATCAAAAAAGACAGGTTCAACGCTGTGGTTCTTGAGGTGGTCGTCCGACTTGAAGACGTCTAGAGTCTTGTTAGCAACGGAAATCATATCTCCGAATCGTAAGGGAGCGGAAAAGCGATATCCGCAATCCCGATCTGAATTTTGGAGCCAGAAATCCCGCCGGACGTAGAGATCTCAGTCCACACGACACATCTGAGTCAAAAGCAGGTCTCATAAGTAACACTTATGGAGACAAAACCGGTATATGGC
Organism: Tunturiibacter psychrotolerans; assembly: GCF_051013365.1. Classification (GTDB taxonomy): domain Bacteria; phylum Acidobacteriota; class Terriglobia; order Terriglobales; family Acidobacteriaceae; genus Edaphobacter; species Edaphobacter psychrotolerans_A. The sequence goes on from NZ_CP132941.1 coordinate 328,357, forward strand.
ATAAGAACCGGTGCTTCATCCATGAATAGGACGGATATGTCTCATTGTTTTGAAGCAGAAGAATTTCCTTGATAAGTAGCGGCGGCTGGATGCCGATCACGAGCCACCAGGAATTCGTACGGCCTGAGCCCCATACTCTCTCATGGCCGCGAGCTCGGCAAACGCGCATAACTAATCTCGTGGTTTCCTGGCCAAGGCTGGTCGATGAACGGTAACGTCTTCTGCGTCCTTCCGTTTCACACAAAGATTCCGACCAGTCGCGTTTTTGAGTCGGGCGAAGTAAGAGTTCCATCAAATAGTTCAGAAGGCAGAAACGTGCCTATCGAAAGAAAATAGCCTTCATCTCGGGAGCACGCCGCAGAATCGGGTTTGTGACAGCTCGTCAGCTTGGGCAAAAAAGCATCACCATTGTGATTGAAACAATGACATAGCAAGCAGCAAAGGGAGCTTTGTGTGGTTGAACCACACGCGAGTTTGCCGCTGCTCAAGAAGCGCAGCAGGCCGCATCATGAATCTTTTTCGACCATCCTCAGCTCGTTACGTTTCAGGCCATGTCCGGAAGTTGAATCATTCCAACGAGGCCTTTGCTTACAATGCGTCGAAAGCCGCACTGGATCAGTTGACGGTTCACGTAGCCGATGTATTGAAAGCCACGAATATTAACGTCAATTGAGCTCATCCGGGCATTTCTCGGCCCGATGGTTCCAACGGGAGTGTTTATCCACGGGTAAGGAATTGCGATGGTGAGTTTCGGTCCCGTAGACGTCATCACGATGGGGTCGTCAAGACGACTCCATGGGACTGTATTTTGTGAGGACAACCGCAGCCGTCGCTGGCTCAGCACAGTGGAAGTACCCTGAATTCCTTGGCGCAGAATGATCCAGGAGCTAGAAGCCTTGGTAACACTATGCTGGTAAGTCGACGGGCGGTATTTAGCACGGCCGTTGGAGTACGAGCGGCGCACTCTGGATGACGACACTAAGAACGAGGTTCTGTCCTGAGGCGTCCGCCATTCTGACATTCATCTGGTACTTGTTGAATGGTCCGATATCGACACCGCGTGTTGCATGAGACTACATGCCGTGTCTTAGTCTTAACGGCGGGAGGTGCGCTCACCGGCTTCAAGGTTAACTACCAAGTCGAAGGAGGTTTCGCCCGCGACGGTTGCGGCACCTGTGAGCGTTGCAAGCCGGCCTTGTTGCGTGAGCAAGGCAAACAACGTTCCCAACGGCGGACCTGACAAGTACCTTGGAGGGATTACGCAGCGGGGCTGAGGATTACATCATGACCAAAGATAATTTTCTGGTGAGGATTTATTCCTGTATTAATGTGAAGATAGCTCCGCTACTCTGCGCCGATACCACCACCCATTCCGCACGGTTGGATGATAGTGTCAGTCGCGGTACAAAAGTTGGGGAAGCTGTCGATGGTCTGTAACATCCGCCTGAGGTCATTGACATCAAAATCTCAAGCTAGTTGTCATGTCACACTAAAAGGAGAGATTGGGATCGATATGAGCAAGGGAACGGAGACTCGGAGCAGGATCATTGCCAAGGCTGCCCCGCTTTTCAATCGCAAGGGATACGAAGGCTGCACCATGCAGGATATTGTGGAGGCGGTCGGGTTGGAAAAGGGAAGCCTTTACGGCCATTTTCCCAATAAAGAGGCTCTTGCTGTTGCATCCTTCGAATATGCGTGGAACGAAACCGGCAGCGCGCGAATGGCGAAGATGGATAATATCCCGAATACGATCGGGAAGCTGAAAGTCCATGTCGCAAACGTTGTGTCACTCCCGTCATTTGACGGTGGGTGCCCTCTGCTCAACGCGATTACCGATAATGATAACGGCAATCCGGCGCTTAGGAAAATGGCCCGAAAAGCTCTCAAGGAATGGCGCCTGTATCTACAACAAATCTTCAAAGATGGTCAGGACAGAGGGGAGATAAGGGCGGGACTTGACCCTCAAGAAGCGGCTACCCTTATGATCGCTCTGCTTGAGGGAGCGATGGCCCTAGACCGTATAGATGGGAGATCAGGCTTTCTCAAAGGAGCCGGGAGGCACCTCAACTCCTATCTCGATACAGTAGCTTCCTAACCTATTTAGTCGCCAGGGCCGTTCGAAGAGCACTAAGTATCTTCCGATCGCGGCAGCGTTCCCACAGGCTTGCTTTAACGCGCAACCTTTTTCAGGTTTGCAGACTGTCTATGATAACTGCTGGTCAGACGGGCGCCCCCACCTGAGGCTTCTTCTCTACGGTCTGAGCAAACCTGGAGTGCCCGATCTTTTGTGCCGTTGGATGAGTTAGTGTAACGCAGCTATTTCTGAGTTCAGATAGCCGCCGTCGGGGGTGTGGAGAAGTGGGAAGCGCGTAGCGGTTTCCACTTCTCCATGCCCCGTGTTGGAAGTCAGCCATGCTTCCGGTGCCGGCGACCTGTAGCCGAGCGAGGAGTGTGGCCTGATCGTGTTGTAGTGGACGCGCCAGCGTTCGGCCAGCACGCGCAGTTCTTTCATCGAGTAGAAGATCTCACCGTTGAGGAACTCGTCCCGCAGCGTGGAGTTGAAGCTCTCGCAGTAGCCGTTCTCCCAGGGAGAGCCAGGCTCGATGTACAACGTCTTTGCTTCTGTCTTGGCCAGCCATTTTCGTAGGTCCTTAGCTACGAACTCCGGCCCATTGTCAGATCGAAGATGTTCCGGCACTCCTTTCAGCACCATGACATCAGCCAGTGCAGAGATGACCCTGCGGTGGACCCGCGGCGTTCTGCACGCACGAGCAGGCTCTCGCGCGTATGTTCATCGATCAGGTTGAGAAGCCGTACGCTGCGACCATCATGCGTCCGCGCGCTGACGAAGTCGTAGCTCCACACGTGGTTACGATGTGTCGGTCTGAGCCGTACACACGAGCCGTCGTTGAGCCACAGTCGTCCTCGTGGCTTCTGCTTCTGCGGTACCTTCAGTCCCTCGCGACGCCAGATACGCTCCACGCGGTCCTTCCCAACCCGCCAGCCGACTCGCTTCAGCAGTGCCGTGATCCGGCGATACCCGTAACGGCCGTACTGGCTGGCAAGCTGGATGATCGCCTGCGTGAGTGACATCTTCGTCTTCACGCCGTATCGCGCGATAGCGCTGCGTGCCGCGAGGCTGGTTGGCCAGCCGACACGCCCTGCGCTCCGTCACCCCATGCTTCTTTTGTGCATGAGCTGCTGCGATGCGTCGTCGCTCAGGGCTTAGAAGTTTCCCGAGGCGAAGTCCTTCAACACAAGGTTATCCAGGCTCAGGTTCGCCACCAGACGCTTCAGCTTCGAGTTCTCCTGCTCCAACTCCTTCAGCCGCTTCGCCTGGTCCACCTGCAGCCCACCGTACTCCTTGCGCCAACGGAAGTACGTCTGCTCAACGATACCGGCTTCCTTACAAGCCAGAGCAGTCGTCTTCCCGTTCGCGATCACTACCTCAATCTACCTCAACAGATTTACCACCTGCTCAGGCTGGTACTTCTTGCCTCGTCCCATATGCTCTCCTTGTCCAGTGTCTCTCTTCTCCACTGGCACATTTCAAGTCGGGCACTCCACCAACATGCGCTACTTCGAAAACTCCTATGGAATTGTCTCAGGCAATTCCCTTTTTCTCGCTGATTTCCGTGGCTCTTGTTTGCGCTATGACGTCAGTTACCTTTAGGCACTCGGCGAGTGCAACAGCCAACCGCATATTGCACATCACACATTCGCCTCTTGATTCAATCGGAGAGCTGCTTCGTCCGATGAAGACTCGGTCAACTCCCGTCCTACCGCTGGTCAAGCCATTCGTGCACCCGACCATGCCAACAAAGTCGCCCAATTGAGCATGCCGTTCCTCAACAGGCCCGGTCCAAGGAAACCTTGCCCGGCAGCACAATCGGCAGACCCGCTGCGCTCCACGCATGAAATCCGCCAACTACGTCCGTCGCACGCCAGAGTCCGAGATCCTGCAGAGATGCGGCCGCGAGACTTGAGGTATAGCCTTCGGAACACAACACGATCACCTGGAGGTCATGATCAATTGCAACCGGCAGCCGCGCACTGGATGCCGGGTCGAACCGCCACTCGAGCACGTTACGCTCGACAATCAGCGCCCCCGGAACACTGCCCTCAATCTCGCGCTGGCCTTCGGGACGAATATCGACGAGTATTGCCTCTGTTATTGCCACCCTCTCATAGGCCTCATCCGGAGATAGCCGTTGCAATCGGGAGCGTGCCGTCGAAAGCTTCTGCTCAATGCTCAGAGCCCCTACCCCGTTTTCGGGCTTTCGTCTCTGTGCTTGCCACTCCTGATCAAGCGTTTCAGTCCGCTCAGTCGCGCGTTCGCGCGATACCAGTCGACTCCCATCCAACTCGTACTCGTTCATCTCGTTGAGCGGAGGCGAATATGCGTGAATGCTCACCGCCGGTGCGAGGGAGACATTACGAACGTCGTGCGCGTAGTCGTGGCCGAATGCGCGCAACTGGCCGGGAAGTATCACTAGGGGTTGCTTACCAGGACGATGCTCCTCAAGAATCCCCGTCGCCACGACGAAGGCTCCCGAGGACTCACCGTGGTCGTGGAAGCCGGTGGATTGCCCAGGCATCCAGCTGATCGCCCACATGTCATAGTCCGGACCGTGATACAGCCGCTCATACCAGCGTCCTTCGGCGCGCAGACGCACCCGATCCATCCATCCGTCAGACGATGCGAACTGCGAAACGATGTCGGCGAGTTCCGCAGGTGTTCTCGAGACTGCGCCGGCCACGCTCGGCGCTGCTACCAATGTGCTGGTGCTCACCTCCCCCAAAGGTCGCTTCTCTGTTGCAACCTGCATGGAATCTCTCCAAAGCTGAACCATCCCAAACAAGTCCTCGCACGGCTTGTTGACGGTTACACGGCAAAATTATGGGAGTAATTCGGATGAGCTTTGGAGAAGGCGTTTCAGAGATATCTGAGATGTCGCTGCTCACCCAACGAAGAGCTGGTCGCAGCGACAACAATGAAGCAGGAGAGACGACATACAGTGACCCTAGCATGGCCGGGAGAATCGGGTCAATGCTTTAAGCGCGACCAAGGCGCACGCTTGTGGACATAACCCAGCGATTCGCGGCCGACGAGTCGACCGAACTGATCTGACATGCCGCCTTATCTCTGTCGGTCAGATTTCGGCTGGCTTCACTGATTTCGCCATTCCTTCTCAGTAGGTGATAACCCGACTTGGAACTAATCCAACCTGAGCCGCATGCCCGGAAACACAAATGAGAGACATTCGACTTGTCGTTAGCTATCGATTCTTCATGAGCGACGGTGATGCTCCGTCTCTAGAGTAAACTTGGGGCCAGGTGGTCCTAACGTCGTATGAGTTGAAAGTTGCGACGGTACTCCAGCGGTGTCGAGCCGGTATACCGTTGAACCCTCTTGAAAAGTGCGCCTGATCGCTGAAACCCATTCCCAGAGATATTTCGGCCAACGGTAGTAATCATATGGATGTGACCGCTGCAACTCTTTGGCAACGTGAGTGGTGCCGGGAGGGGGAAATCGAACCCCCATGGAATTGCTTACGACGGATTTTGAGTCCATTTTTCCGCGTTTTGCACAGGCGCGCAAGGAACAAGCTAGTCATAGCATAACCAGTTCTTTTTGTTTGACTTGAAGATTTCAAAGCTTCGCATCGAATCGCACGCAATCGCATCAAATTATGGTACAATCGGCACGAGAACCGGCACCAAGAAACCCTTGAAATAGGCGGGTTTTTGAAAATCACCTCGTCGGACTTTCCTACGTGCCTTCGCTACGACCTCACCCAGGACCTTAAGTGAATCAGAAACACGACATGAGATGCTGTCATACCGGCACCTAAACCGGCCCCCAATTTGCCCGACCGTTACGGACTTCGTGTTCAATGTCCCCCAATGTTTATGAAACTGCTTACGTTTGAGTTCTACCTTTCGCTCTCAGGTGACTTAGCTTCGCCTGCGCGACAAAGTCCTCAAGCTGCTCATCCCCGCGTTTGAGGCATTGAATGATATATATGCCGCAGCATGGTGAATATTGAGAGTGCGTCAGGTCCCAACTGAAGATGCTCATTCCTGACAATTTGAAACGACAGAAGCAAGCATGTGGAATGGGACACTTATCCAATGCGGAGTTCATCGAAAGTCGTGGGGGAAGCTACTGCCTTCGGCGCTGAAGTAGTGACCGCTCGCGATTGCGCATTGACTAGGAACTATCATGTCTCAGTGCGTTCGTCGACTTCCGAATAGCACGAGAAGAAGCAAGCTCGCGGTTCGAAACTTTGTTGGTTGCAAGGCAATCGCTTGTGACCGAAAAACGGTGTCGAAGCCGATGCGTGAGGCAAGCTAAGAAGGCGATGATCGATGCTGCCCTACGGCCCTATCATGGTCCTGAAGAGCAGATCTTCATGATCTTCTGCCGTTTGGAGGGTGATCTCAACTTGAGAAGATCTAAAAATCTTGCTGACTCGGCTCTGCGGTTAGAGGGCAGGCACGCGTAAGAATACCTGCCCCCGTGCAGTTCGAAACACCTCGAAATTTACTGGAATGCTTTGTTCCAGTTCGTCACCAGGTTATTCACATTGAGAGTACCGATGCCTGTTGCAAAATCCCATCCCGGCTTCGAGTTGTAAGCCTTCTCGTACTCCGTGCCCGAGACCGACAACGCGCCGAAGTTACCCGACGGCCTATAGCAGTTATACGACTCGTAGTTGTACCAAATGCAGTTCACATCATTGTCGCCCTGCGTCACGTCGTAGAAGGTGCAGGAGCTGTCCGCTCCTGCCCCCAGCGACGAGTTGCACGAGTTGTTGCCCGTCCCTCCATACTCCTGCTTCGCCAGCGCATAGTACACATAGTTCGGATTTCCTTGCGGAGTGCCCGTCGACTGGTTCACCAACGCTTGAATCCCCGCTACGATAGGCGCCGCAAACGATGTGCCACCTGCACCCGACCAGTTCACCGGGTCACCGGTACATGGTGTACCGCCCGTTCCGGCCGCAGGCTGGCTGTAGCAGAACGCATAATAATGACCCCACACGCCATTCGCGGCAAACAGCGATACATCCGGAATATCTCTCACGCCGTCCTTCGGATTACCGAACGCACCGGCCTGATAGTTTGGTTTTGCATATCCCTCGCATGTCCCGCCGTTCTCAGGATGAGGACGGAAGATCACAGGATGTCCATAGGCACAGTTGCTTGGCCCACCGCTGCCGCTCACAACCGTCTCGAAATACTCTTCTGCCAGCGGCGAATTGCAGAATCCGTTCGCCCCATACGGCACGTTGTATCCCTCGACATTTGTGATCAGGGTGCTCGCACATGAGTCGTTCCATGGAATCTCAGGGATGTAAGACTTCGCAGATCCGAACGTCGCGTTGTTGTTCTTCTTCCAGTACTGAGACACAGTTCCGGAGTATGTGTCGCTAAAGTCCGTGCCTCCGACTGCAACGTTGTAGGGTGTCGTTGCAAATCCGCTCGTCGTAATGCCGGTCATGGCAAAGTCCCCACCCGCATCGCAACTAGCCGCACCCTCGTCTCCAGAGGAGACAAACACCGACACGCCCTCTGCCGCTGCCTGTTCATACGCCTCGTTGAAACTCGCGTTGCCTGCCTGACCTAGCCCTGCCTCACACTCGCCATAGCTGATGCTGACGATAGATGGCGGCAGATCCTGATCGATTAATGTTTGAAGCGCAATCAATCCTCCAAACGTAGTCTCGCTATCCGCACACGAAGCCAACACAATCGCTGCATTCGGAGCGGCTGCACTCGCATATTCCGCATCCAGAATCGCCTCGCCATCGTTGCCAATCACATCGCCCGGATCCGTGCAGCCGCCCGGATGAACCTGTGTGAACGTACCCTTGGCGTACTTGGCCAGGCCGAACACACCGCGAAAGGTGTACCAGTCGCCCGTCGAATAGACATCGGTGTCCTCAATCACCACCACCGTCTGTCCCTTGCCCGTAATCCCGTTCTTGTAGACCGGTTCGAAGTTGTAGATAGTGTGCAGATCATCTGGCACCACGAGCTGCGTCGCGCTATCCGCAGTGTAGTCAGACTTCACACCATTGGCCGCAACGGTTCTTGCTACAACCGCCTTGGACGCACCATCAATCCGCGCCGAGCTGATCCCCTTATTCGCCGGTTTCGGACGGAAGTCGTTCAGCGAAGATATACCAATCACCACATTCGCGAGCGCCGCAGGTATCTGCGGGTTTTGCATGTTGGACAGGTGCTTGACACCCGCGACATCGAGCGTGTGCATCTGTGCCTTAAACGCAGAGTTTACCTGCGCCGCCGTTCCGGAGAAGTCGATCACCATCCCGCTGTCCGACACACGGTTTACCTGGAGGCCGTTCTCCTTCAGCCACTTCGTCACAGCCGCGATATCTGCCGGATTCGGTCCATACTCCTCGCCGTACTCCTTAGCCGTCAGCCAATGATGAAATGCAGGATTGCTCGGCTCATGCATCGCCTGAATTCGCTCGTTCAACGCCGTCTGCCGATCTTCCGGGCGCTTCAGCTGCAGCAGCATGTGGTTCAGCTTCAACCCATCCGCCACCGCACCACGATCATTCTGTGCGTTTGCCTCCGGCCGGAGATTGCCTGCCAGGGTTACCGTCTGCGTCGCCACTACGGGCGAAGTTACCAACAGCTTCGCCGCGGTTGCGCTCTGTGCAAGAGCGGAAGGTATCGGCAGTGCCGCTACCGCTAGAAAGTAAAAAGTGCGGGCTAACTTTCCCTTCAAGAAACAACACTTCATCTGATCGGCCTCGGTGGAACAAATCCAGGTTTACCTGCGACGAGGTTGCAGCGGCGAACCCGTTCGGAAAGAACGCCACATACGAATCGGTCTGTGCCTGGTTCAGCACAAAACAGTTTGGTTGTTGGAGAAAATCTGATGAAAGGTTAGCGCCAGTTTCAAATGAGTGGGAAAATGCAAAGGATAATTTTGGAAGTACCCAAAAGGGTGGTTCGCCATTATGGCCTACGTGTCGAGCAGCCCTCGCTGGATCGCGATCACCACCGCCTGTGTTCGATCGTTTGCATGCAACTTGAGCAGAATCTTCTTGACGTGCATCTTTACCGTGTTGTCGGTCACAAAGAGCAACTCCGCGATCTCTTTATTGCTCTTTCCCTGCGAGATCAGCCCTAACACTTCGACCTCTCGATCGCTCAACTTTCCTGATGTGATGTACTGGGTCAGCTTCTCTGCTGTCTCGGGCGAAAGAGACCGTCCGCCGGCGACTACATGGCGGACCTGTTCGGCCAGTGTTGCTCCATCAATGCCCTTGAGCAGATACCCCCTCACACCCAGATTGATCGCCGTATAAATTGAAGCATCGCCCTGAGCGGAGCTGAGAATGATAATGCGACCGTCCGGATGGCTCTTCAGAATAGTACGCACAACGTCAAAACCGCTCTGGTCAGGGAGCCGAAGATCAAGCAGCATTACGTCGGGTAGGAGCGCCAAGTACATCTCAACCGCTTGCCGGCCATTGGCGGCAAGACCGACAATCTTCATCTGATGGCGTGCAAGTACACCTGCCAGCCCCTCGCGCACCATGGGATGGTCGTCAACGATCAGCACCTCGATAGGTCTTACAGCTTCAGCGAGCGGATTTGTCTCCAGAACTGATCTCCTCTTGTGACCTTCGACTTCGGTGCCAAGGTCTCCATGGTGCCTTCGTTGTTTTTACCTGTAGCGAGACCTTTGTTCCCTGGCCCAGGGTACTGTCAATGGTGAGAGTTGCGCCAATACGCTTTGCGTGAGCTTGCATGCCCCGAAGACCAAAGTGCCCTTCTCTTCCTTGACGTTGTGTGGCTTCGTCGATGCCTTCGCCATCGTCTACAACAATAACCTCGAAAGAGTCTGGAGAAAAAATGATCTTCACCTCGACGTGTTTTGCGTAGCCGTGTCGAAAGGCGTTGGATAAAGCCTCTCGACAGATGCGGTACACCTCGTCACGAACAAGGGGATCGATTGGCCGAGGCTCCCCCGCGGTCGTCAACTCAAAGTCAGGAAGCGCGCTGAGTCTGAACTCAGCTTCTGCATGTCGTAAAACATCGACTAGGCTGTACTCCACCACCGCAGTAGAATGAAGATTCGAAACCATATTGCGATTACGCGCTATGCTTCCACGCACTCGGTCAGCCAGCGTGCTGAGAGACGTGGAAGCCGTCTCTGGTTGATCGTTCAGTTGAAAACCTAACAACTCGAGCTGAAACGCCACCCCGATCATGTCCTGAATGACAGTGTCATGGATCTGGTAAGCAATGCGTTCGCGCTCCGCAGCTCGTTCTTGAAAGCGAAGGCTGAGGCGCTCTGCCCGGAGGCGCGTTCTCCTACGCGTCACCTCAACTGCGATGCCCACGAGCACAAAAGCCAGCAATGCCCGAAACCATCCTGTCTGCCAGAAGAACGGTTCCAGCTTGAGTGCAGCAGTAGCAGCCACTCCGTTCGAGACACCTTCACGATTCGTGGCAACGACCTGAAATGTATAACGGCCGGGCGGCAGGCCAGTGTAGGAAACGACACGTTCTGTTCCAGCGTCGATCCACTGCCTATCCCATCCCTCAAGTCGATAGCGAAATCGAATTTGTTCGGGAGCAGTATCGGAAGGTGCGGTGTAGGCAAAAGTGATGCGATGGAGTCCTGGAGAGATCGTAGTCATGTCCGCGCCAAGATGTTGATCATCGACTTGGATATAGTCGAGCACAGCTTGCACGACTGGATCTGGCAGGTGTGGATTCACAACGGCGATTCCGTGCACTGTAGCAAACCAGATACGCCCGTCTCGTGATCGGATGGCTGTCACCTGATTGAGAGGAAGTACATCGTTGCTTTTGAGACCGTCGGCACGATCAAATACCTCAGGGATGACATGGTCAATCTTCCCTTCAGCGAAAGCCATCCACTGGGTGCGGCTCAGGCATGCAATGCTTCGTGGCGTGACGACCCAGAGATTTTCCTCCGCATCTGACACAACGTCCAGCACGAAACTTCCAGGCAATCCCTCGGCCTGCGTGAGAATTTTTCCTGAACCCAGGTTCTTCCGTACAGAACCCTCATCCGGCCATAGCATCAAACCACGCATTGTCGCTACTGCCAAACCATGTCCGGGCCATGCTGCGCTGAGAATAGGATGCGGAGTGTTGACCACTGGCTCAAATCGTTCGCCGGTCCATCGTTCGAGCTGCGTGTCTGTCCCCGCCCAGAGCTCTCCCTGTGGATCGGTCGCGAGGTACCGGATGGAACTATCCGTTTTCGGCTGCCCTACGTCGACGCTTGATAGCCTACGATCCTTCAGACGGAAAAGTCCGTGATGCAAAACGCTGAACCAGAGACTTCCATCGGACGTTTCTACAGGAGTATTGACGTACCCATGCGGCATGGATGGCATTTTGGTGAACTTGGATCCCCTGCGCTCGAAGATGCCATAGTCGGAGATTGCGATCGCAGGAGCGGCTCCATGTTCGGCAAACCCGCGAATCTGACCAGCAGGAAGTCCTTGCCCACGTCCATAGAGTGTTCTCCTCCCGTCCTTGAACTCGGCGACGCCACCCTCCAGTGTTCCAGCCCAGATCCCGCCGTCCCGCTGCTCAAAAATTGCGTCTGTCTGACTCCGCCCACCCGCTGGGTCATCGCTAACGCGGTAACTTGTAAAGATCCCATGATGAAACCTCTGGAGTCCGGCAATCGTCCCGATCCAAACATCATGATTGCTATCTTCCAGAAGGACTCGTACGTCATCGCTGGCAAGCCCGCCAGCAGCGGTCATCAGCTCGGTCTGGTCGCCGTATCTGCGGCTCAGTCCATTTAATCCACCACTCGCCATCCACAGTGCTCCGCGATGATCGACCATCAGGTCGACGAAATTGTCGAGTCCGGGGTGCGGCACCAGTTTGAAGTCCCCACCATCAAACCGAAACAGCTTATGTCCGTCGCCTGCATACATCTTGCCCGAGGCGTCTCCGAAGAGAAGTTGGATACCGGGATAGTTGTATCGAATTACCGAGTGATCAGCCTGTACAGCCACAACGTGTTCGCTATCGGTAATCCAGAGTGTTCCGTCTGTGTTTTCGAAGAGGTCACGCACTGGATGGGTATTGGACGGCAGAGGTACAGCCTCCAGCGCATCGCCCCGCGTTCGCATCAGTCTATCGTTGGAGACGATCCAGACGCCTCCATCACGGGCACGCGCAAGCGCCTGGATTAGAGCATGAGAGTTGCCAGGAATACTGATCGTGACAAATCGATTGTGGGTGTAGTGAAACAGCCCCGTGGTACTGGCGATCCAGATCCCGTCGTCTTTGTCCCGCACTAGCTTAAGTATTCTTTCCTGCAGCTCCGGCGGCGCGTCCTTCTCGAAGCCTCTGAAATGTGCACCATCAAACCGCGCTACACCGTTCAGCGTTCCAACCCACAGAAAGCCATCGGGTGTCTGCGCAAGTGCTGTCACAAAGTTCTGCGGCAGACCCTGTTCGGTGGTCCAGGTAGAGAGAACCTCGTTGCGCAAGAGAGGTTCTGAATCTGTTGTCTTCACGTCTTGCGCGTTCAAGGCTAATGAGAGCACCAAGCCGACACTTGCAAGGTCAATCTTTCGTCTCCACCGCAAATCTTCGCCCTAAAAAAAGTTCCCTTTTGTGAGTGCCTCTAATATTTAGTACAGACCTTGAGTATAGGCGGCCTCGTCTCATTCACGCTGACCGAAAATATTGAGGATGTCGAATTTCGCACCAGGCAGCCACCTTCGAAGTTGATGTTCTGGTGGCATCGTCCATTTCGGGTAAGAGGCGCCACAAAGTCAGGCATTGCGTCGGTGAGTGATAAATCGCCAATGCGTTGAAGGCCCCAGATGGTATCCTCGAACGCTCGGTGAGGGCCTTCCGGATTGCCGTCACCACGGAACCCGGAAGGGAATCCTATTCGCTGTGGCTATTCTGGTTCAAAGCCTGCAGTTTCCTACCTTGATGTCGACTAGCACGCTTCTATCTGCGTCAGCACACCATCCCACAGCCTCAGCCGCGCACGAAGCGCCTCCTCGGCAGCCTGGGATGCCTCCTCCCAAAGTGCTGGGTCGTCATCACATAGGTCGGCAACCATCTTCAGCGACAGCGGTCCATGGTCGTCACCGTCAACCTCGATATGCCTTTCCAGATACCAGACAAACTGATCGAGTTCGCCACTCATCTCCTGGTTGAACTGACATACTAACGATCGAAACATGTCCGGAATCGCATCCTCGCGGCCAAACGCGAAGGCCGCGGCCTGGGCAGCAGACGAGCCCCTGTTAATGACTCCGAAGGTCGTCTCGACAAACTCTTTGGCCGCTACCGGGACTCCTTCGAAACTCAGCCTGTCAACGCCCAGCGCAGCGCAACTTACTACGCGGCGAATCGCACGAGTATCTGCCTTCACCTGCTCCATCGCTTCGAGATAAATCTCGAAATGACTGATCGTACGTCCCTGATATTCGTCGCTCTCCTCGCCCAAGACAATCGCGTTGACGAAGCGTCGGCTCACAGGGAAGAGTGTCGGCACCCAAGGAAGATCCACACACGTCAGCTTCCGCTGTAGTACCTTAAGCAGACTCATAAAGTCCCACACCGCGAAGACATGCGACTCCATGAAAAGGCGGACGTGACCGAGCGTGCGAATCTGTGAATACAGGGGATGCGCAGCCAACTGCCTGCGCAACGGCGTGAGGCGCAATTCTATGGCTCCAATTGAATTGTCTACTCCGATAAGGTTCACCTTCTTATTATCGCTGCCGGATGGCGGTTTCCCGAAAGCGGTCGCTTCACTTCCTGTTTGCCGACAAAACCATCCGGAACACCACAAGGTTCCCTGTTCAGGCTCAATGAGTGCATTGGCGATTTAGCAACAACTGAGATTCGCCGAGCAGCGATTGCTTCCACAAGCGCGTTTTTCACGGCTAATCGGACGTCATACGACTTTCCAAGCTCGATCCTGCTGCGGGAATCGAGCGGCAGCGGTTAGACCCGGCCTTGCTTTGCAAGGAACCTCTTGCTCAACCATCTCCGTACAGGCTCGTCGTAAAGTTTCAGGCTTGCATACGCAATCGCGATGGCCGCGATCGCGACCAGAAGCTCTGGAAGAAAGCCCTGAGCTAACGTCGGCTTATCGATTACTACCCACGCAGTGTAGATGTAGATCAAAGGATAGTGCGTGATGTAGAGCGGATAGGACAAGTCTCCAAAAAACCGCGCCACTCGGATCGATGGACCGTCAACACGCTTCTCACCGGCACCGATGGCCACAATGATCGGGAAGATAACGATGATGCAGAACGCTTCGTAAAGGCCATTCATCCAGTGGTGCTGCGTGCCTCCGAACCGCGGAAGCGACAGTGCAACAACCAGGAGCAGACTGGAGATGCCAAATGCACCCTTAAGCTGGATGCGCGCTCCGAGCCGGCAGAGCAGAATCCCTGCGAAAAACGGGAACAGAAGCCGTGCGAAGCCGACGTGCAGCTCCTTTGTATTAAGAGCCCAGCCACCAATGAGGTCTCCGCGATGCCCAAAGACTGCGAGCTGAACGAGAAGAATTGCTGCCAAAAAGACGAATACGCTAAGGGCCCTCTTTGAGAGCTTGCGCAGGCCAAGCGCGTAGAGGATGTTGGCGATGTACTCGAAAAAGAGCGACCAGGCCGGCCCATCGAGCGGATGCATCTCCTGCCAGCCCCGGATGTCCATGGAGATGGGGAGAGGAAGCAGGGTGCAACCCACGACCATAACCAGCATCATCTTCCACACGGGGGTGACAGCGATCAGGGGAAAAACTGGACCCTTCTGGAAATAAAAGAGCGCCGCACCAATAAGGCTTCCCATGATGACCATCGGTTGCAGGCGGATGAGCCGACGCTTGTAGAACTCCCACTGCGTCATGCGCGTCCAACGATCGTCGTACGCATAGGCGATAACAAAGCCGGAGAGCATGAAGAAGAAATCAACCGCGAGGTATCCATGGTTGATGATCTGCTTGACCGGATTCTCATTCGAGAACGGCTCGAAGAGGTGGAACGCCAAGACCATCAGCGAAGCGACGCCACGGAGACCATCAAGTATGACGTAGTGGTTCTTGGTGGGCGCGATTGCGGTGGTAGAAGTTGCAGCGAAAGCAGTTTCCATAGGGCCGTCCGGGATTTGTTGAAACGCCGGATAACCGGCGGTATAGGTAGCAAGTTCTAGTAGAACACGCTACCGCGTTGGGATTAGCGGAGGCGCACTGTCCCTTTCAAAATGGCATCAGTGGATGATGGTCCAGCGGTGATAAGAGTCTCGCGGAGAACGCGATTCAGCGTCGCATCTCAGGAGAGCGGATTCGAGTCGATGAACGCACTCCTGCGGATGTAAGCCCCGGATCCAGGACGCGTTTACTTATGCACCATCTTTATTAGGCACCCTCGAATCTCAGTTGGCGACATCAGGCCGAAGCACTCATTGAGGCTACAGCCACACTCACTGAGTGACTCGGCGATTTTGCACCAAGTGAGCGCACCGGGGGCCTGACAGACGAGAAGCGCGCTTGTCGTTACCTATCAATGGTTGGAATTGCTGAATGCTTCGTTGCGACAATGATCACAACGGTGTGCTCTTGCTCACCGCGGAAGAGACGAAATCGATGAAGACTCTCACTTTGGGCGGGACGTAGTTGCGAGATGGATAGACAGCGTAGATCGGAAAGCGCTCATCGCCCCACTCCGGAAGCAGTTCGACGAGTGCTCCCGTCTCGAGCATTGGTTTGACGGCGACTTCAAGGACTTGCGCGATTCCCCAGCCAGCCACACAGATGCCGTGGAAATTGACGATGTCGCTCACGATCAGTCTTCCCGTCGTTGCGATCTTCACAATCTTCCGGCCACGATGGTATTCCCATGGAAACGTTCTGCCGGTCTCCGGGTTGCGATAGTCGATGAGAGTGTGTCCGTCCTTGAGAAGATCGCTGGGATGATCCACCTTCCTATGCTTTGCGAGGTAATCAGGCGCTGCGACCGTAATGACGCGCGTGTCCAGAAGCTTCTTTGCAATCAGTCTGGATGAAGGCAATTCGCCCACGTAGAGGGCGATATCAAGGCCCTCGCCAACGAGGTCTCCGAGCTTGTCACTGCTGATGAACTCTACGGAAAGTTCAGGGTAGTCTTCGAGGAAAGCCTTGAGCTGCTTCCCGTCGATCACATGCGCCAGGGTGTGGTGCATCTTGATCCGCAGCCTTCCGCGCACCTTGGACTGTTCTTCCGCTGTGGAGGTGAAGGCATCTTCAAAAGCCTGCAGCAAGGGTTCCAGCCGTTCAAACAGTCCGCGCCCGTCGCCGGTGAGCGAAACTGACCGCGTGGTGCGGTCAAGAACGCGGACACCGAGGCGCTTCTCGAGCCGTGCGACGGACCGGCTGGCAACCGACTGAGATAGATTCAGAGACCTGGCCGCGTTGGCAAAACTTCCGCATCGGACCACCGCCACAAAGACATTTGAATCGCTCAGGGTCTGTTCATCGAATCTCATGATTATCGCTTTCAGCGCAATACTACTATGCATTCTATGCGCGAACCTCCACAATCTATCCGCGCGTCCTATACCTGTGCCGAGTTTTCGGCTACTGAGGAGGGGATATGGTTGCAGTCACTGGAATCACAGGCAAGGTCGGAAGCCGGGTTGCGCGCGGTCTTCTCGCGCAGGGACAAACCGTGCGGGCAATCGTCAGGAGTCAGCCAAAAGGAGACGAGTGGGCAGCCCTTGGCTGCGAGGTATTTGTCGCAAGTGTTGACGACGCGGCGGCAATGACAGAGGCCTTCCGGGGCGTGGACGGTGTCTTCCTGATGACCCCTCCCAACTACGATCCCGAACCCGGCTTCCCGGATACCCAAAAGAACTCTGTGGCGATCCGCACGGCAATCGAAGAAAGCCGCCCGGGAAAGGTTGTCTTCTTATCGACAGTGGGAGCTCAGGTCACAGAGCTAAACCTGCTCAACAACTCCGGGATGACCGAGGCAATGCTTCGTACCGTGCCGGTTCCAGTGGCCTTCCTGCGGGCGGCATGGTTCATGGAGAATGCCGCCTGGGATATCGAATCCGCAAAGAGTGGCGTGGTGCACAGCTTCCTGCAACCACTCGATCACCGGATTCCGATGGTGGCAACGGAAGACATTGCCCAAACCGCAGTCGAACTGTTGGGTCAATCATGGAATGGCGTTCGCATCGTCGAGTTGGAAGGGCCAGAGCGTTACTCCGCCAATGAAGTGGCTGCTGCGCTTGCGAGCGCGCTCCACACCCCTGTGCGGAACGAAATGATTCCTCGCTCCACGTGGGAAGAGCTGTTCCGTTCGCAAGGAATGAAGAATCCGCTTCCTCGCATACGCATGGTGGACGGCTTCAATGAAGGATGGATCGATTTTGAATCAGGACAGCGTGTTTCACGAAAAGCCAGCACCACGCTGCAGGCTGCTCTTCAGGCGTTGGTCTCGGAAAAACAAAGCTAAGTCTGCACTCACGTCACCGCATGAAAGGAACATAACGATATGAGCCACATCTTCATCACTGGATCTTCAGACGGACTTGGCCTGATGGCTGCACAACTGTTGGTTGAACAGGGCCACTCCGTCGTCTTACATGCACGCAACGTCCAACGCGCTGAAGCAACGCGTCGCAGACTTCCCGGGGCCGAAGCCATCGTTACGGGCGACCTCGCCAGTCTGCAACAGATGCGTTCGGTCGCAGAGAATGTCAACGCACTTGGAACCTTTGACGCCATCATTCACAACGCAGCTGTCGGCTACCGCGAACCGCGGCGGGTCGAGACGGAGGATGGGTTTGCCCATGTGTTCGCCGTCAACGGCCTCGCCCCCTACGTGCTCACCGCACTGATCCATCCGCCTCGTCGACTCATCTACATCAGCTCCGAACTGCACAAGCAGGGTGATCCGAGTCTCAGCGACCTGAACTGGACCGAACGGCCCTGGCAAGGTCAACAGGCGTACTCAGACTCGAAGCTCCACAACGTTCTGCTTGCGTTTGCCATGGCCCGCCGGCTGCCCGGCGTACTCTGTAATGCGATGACGCCCGGCTGGGTGCAAACGAAGATGGGCGGCGCCGACGCCAATGATGATCTTGACCAGGCACATCGTACGCAGGCATGGCTCGCGGGAAGCGACGACCCTGCCAGCCAGGTCTCTGGGAAATACCTCTATCACCTGAAAGCCGAAGATCCTCTGGCAGCAGCATTGGACGGAAGTCTCCAAGATCGCTTCGTCGCTGCTTGTGAACAGCTTACTGGCATACGAATCGCAGCTTAGCCTCGAAATCCACGTACAGACCCGGCTCGCTCTCAGCAGGAGTTTTCTTTTTACAAGGAGAAGAACAGTGAAGACACAACAAATTACGAAGTACATTCTTGGAGGCGTGATCGCTGTGGGTCTCACCTTCTTCTGCGCTTCGTCGAACGCACAAGCGAAGGAGAAGAAGATGAATGAGGCACTGACCATCAACGGAGACGGCGCTCAGCGCAATCCAGATATCCATTGGCCCAAAGGACAGCACCCAGAAGACGCCGACCTCTATGCCCACAACGAGATTATGGTGAATGCGAGTTGCGAAACCGTATTTGCGAATGTCGTCGATGCCCAATCGTGGCCGAGCTGGTATCCCAACTCCCACAATGTTGTCGTTCATGACAGCCCAAACAACAAATTGCACGAAGGGACCACGTTCTCCTGGGACACGTTTGGTGTACACATCGAGAGCACCGTTCACGAGCTCGTGCCCAATAGCCGAATTGGCTGGTGGGGGTTGGGCACGGGAATGAAGGCTTATCACACGTTCCTGCTGGTTAAAACTGACCAGGGCGGCCACATCATCACCGAAGAGATCGTGAGAGGTGAAGGCGCTATCAAATTCCGGCAGGAACAGCCGAACGCAATGCACGACGGCCACGATCTTTGGCTAAAAGTGATCAAAGAGCGCTCTGAAAAGCAGAACTAAGGGTGACATCTTGGGGTCGAGCCTGCTTGGCTCGGCCCGTCACATACCGATAGCAGTTAATTGCATCTGGATCCCCGAGTTGAGCTAGTGGAGAACGCCCATCTCGCCATGTACGATTCAGGATTTACGACAAATCGCCAATGCGCTCATCGAGCTCTGAATTTGGAACTCACGGTCGGCATCCGCGGCACCGAACGGCGTTCGGGAAAGGGCGAGAATAATCTAGCTCTGCCCGATTGCTGCGCTACGTTTCAAGAGCAGCTGCGAAGCTAACGAACTCTGCGTCGGTTGGTAAAGTTGCTCCACGAAACACTTTGTTGCTGCGTATCCTTAACGCATCGCAAAGGCTAAGTTAACGCATGGCAAAGGCTAAGTTCCTAATCACCATGGCATTCTTTCTGCGCTTTCGCTGCCAAAGCTCAGAGTCCTCTTACCCCACAGCCGCTCGCAATCACGTTCGACGATCTGCCCGCTCACGGTCCCCACCCACCCACAATATCAAGCTTGCAGATCATTCAGTCCATCCTCGCCACCTTGCAACGCAAAAAGCTCCCTCCCGCCTACGGCTTTATCAATGGCGTTCGCACAGAAGAATCTCCCGAGACTCTCGATGTTCTACGCGCGTGGCGGACTGCTGGTCAGCCTCTCGCCAATCACACATGGTCGCATCCTGATTTCAACGACACCACAGCCTCGCAGTTCATAGCCAATATCGAAGCGAACCAGCCACTCCTCCGCACTCTCATGCCTGCTCCTTCAGACGACTGGCACTGGCTCCGCTATCCCTATCTGAACGAAGGCGACACGCTGGAGAAACACCGGGCAGTCCGCACTTGACTTAAAGCGAACCATTACCAAGTCGCTGAAGTCACTATGGATTTCAAGGATCGGGCGTGGAACGATCCTTACACCCGATGCACCGCCAAGAACGATTCCGCCGCCCTCAAGCAGCTCCACGACACGTACCTCTCTACCGCCGACCGATTCATCACCTATTATCGCGCCATTTCGAAGGCTGTCTACGGTCGTGATATTCCCCTCGTCCTTCTCATGCATGTCGGTGCTTTTGACGCTCACATGCTTCCAGAGCTTCTGAACCTACACCGCGTCAGAGGGTTTACCTTTGTCACCCTTCCACGATCCGTTGCCGATCCTGTCTACCCCGAAGACTCAGACATTGCATACACGAATGGCGACACTCTCACCGAGCAATTATCCTTCAAGCGTGGCATGAACCGTCCTGGATTTTCCAAGCAAACCCATGGCTCTTCTGCAATCTATCTGCCGTTAGTATCTGATCGGTCCTGATAAGTCATCGTTATCGGCAAGTTCGATTTCGTTATTTCCGATAACTCCGTTTCCAGGGAATCACGCAGAGACTCTACTTTTCATCACTTCCGAGAATCCGACTTTCTATGAGCAGGTCACTGGTGTCAAGGTTCGTTCTTTGCTCTTTCCTTCATAGGTCTTTTGCTTTTGTTATTGTTCTTGGTTTCGTTGCTCTCCACCGTGTTTCTATTCGCACTCTGGATGAGCTGTCTTGATGCAAGCTCGGTGCAGGTTGGGGTTCGAGAGGAGAGTCGATGCTGCCATTTATCGGTCGGCCTCGAAGGCCGAAGTCGGCTCGCAGTCATCGGAACACGGTGTCGTCGCAACGGGTAAACATGTTGATCTCTCAGGCTGCTTGTTCGTAGAACGGCATGTACGGCTCTTGGGTGCTCCAGAGGTGATGAAGCAACACGGCCAACTTGCGCGCGACGGCAACGATGGCCTTGCTCTTGGCCTGCTTGCCACCTCGAGCAGCTAAGTGCAGACCCCACTGTCGAAGCGCAGAATCTCGTCCGTGCGGTCGGAGGATGTGGTTGGAGCACTCGATCAGCAGACTTCGGAGGTATGCGTTACAGGCATGGGTGATGCCAAGTTGAGGATCATGGTCTCCGGACTGACTTCGACGAGGTCGTAGGCCAAGATAGCAACCGACATCGCGACTTCGCCCAAACCGTTCCTTGCTGCCGAGCGTCAGCACGAAGGTCAGGGCGGTGAGGTGGCCGACGCCGTGAACCTTCAGCAGAGCTTGCGTCTCCGGATACTCGGTCTGGCCGAGTTGCTGGATCTGCCGATCGTACTGCTTGATCTTCAGCGTCATGTCCGCGATCTGCTGGAGCACCGGGCCGAGCGCCTGTGCCAGTCCAGGCGGCATAACGGCGAGGCTGCGCTGAGCAAAGCAGGTTGTGGCGGAGGCCGGCATACGATAGCCGCAGGACTTAGTCAGACCACGAACGGCGTTCACCGCAGCAGTACGCAGTCGCACCAGCAGAGCTCGCGCACGAACCAGAGTGAGAGCCTCTTGCTGCTGGACGGTGCGGTGGGCGATAGGCCGGAGGATGTTCGGATCAAGCCGAGCATAACGCGCCAGCTTCTCAGCATCGACCTGATCGCTCTTCCGGTCGCTGTGCGAGATCGCCCGCAACTCGCGGACGTTCGCCACGATGACTTCGTGTCCTAGTTCCTGCAGCTGTGCGCTGATCCAGATCGAGTGTGTCCCAGCCTCCATCGCGACCCGCGCTGGAGCCACGTCGGTGAACCACTTCTCGATCGCCTTCGGAGTGGTCCTGAAGCGGCCACGGTCGACCACTCCTCCGTCCTGGTTGAGGGTGCAGTAATGGCTCCAGACATCGCCAAGATCAATGCCGATCGTCATCTCAACCTTGGCTTGCCTGCGTGGAACTTCAGCGATGAGGTGCTGCCCTGGCTTCTTCATGGGAATAGTCTCTCTCCGTTTCGAAAGACCTGCTCATCCCATTTATCGCTCTTTATCGGGAGGCACGGGCACTAGCCGCGAGGCCGGCATGAATTTCTGCTCTCTGAAGGAAATACCATTCTGGTTGGGAAGCCGCGATGGTGTCGGCCTCCTGGTATTCCTGATGGGCCTGATCATTAAGACCGATTCCAGCCAATGCATTTGCGAGCGCTAGGTGTGCAAATGCACTTGTGGGCATCTCATGCACAGTGGCTCTGGCTGGTCCGAGTGCTTGAGAAAACTTTTTCTCGCCATTCAAACTCATCGCTTCAGCGAGTTGGTTGACGGCGATCACTCTGCTCATATCAAATGTCCCGGTGTAAACCATGTCCGCCCCACCGATGACGGCGCGCGGCTTGGCTTTCTGAAACACCTCATATGGATTCAGATCAGGACGTTCCCACTCGATACCTGACCAGCTGAGCCCGCTGATGATGAAGGTTCCCGACTGAATTCTGGACAACTGGGCTTCGCCCTTATCCCCGTTCAGCTCGAAGAGATTGGCGACGATACGATTACAGCCGATACCTGAATGGTCTGGTTTTGCGAAGCCGTCGTAGGCGAACGAACAATCAGAGACTCGATTATCTTTCAACCACGTCGCGATCTGCGGGAGAGCCTGCCCCCAATCGTTGTTTGAGTCCGTGAGGAGATTGTGGCTGTTTGAAACTCCTCCAAAGACTTCGTTGCCGTAAGCGAGCTCGTTTGGAAATGCGACAAGCGATGAAGCGACATGCGCCACTAACAACACCGCAATAGCGAAGCGAACGAACCGCCCGCTTGTTCGCCAAACATGAACGATTGCCGATCCTATGAGGCAGCAGGCAGGTGCGATCGCAGGGAGGATGTGGCGATATCCGATGTTCAGTGTGCTGACCATGCCTGCAAGTAGCCACACTAAGCTGGGAGCCAAAAAGTAGGAGGGCCGTAGGTCGAAGCTGTATTTCCTGAACGCCAGAAGAGAAAGGAGAGCGAGGCCGATCATTCCAAGCGTGGTTTTTATCAGGATGACAGAGGGAAAGTACTGCGGAACACCGTGGGGATACAAATGCCCGAAAAGAAATGCAGACTGGCCAGGATCGGAGATACTGAGGACATCAACGAAGCCGTAGAGATACGCCTCTGGGAATAGATGGTAATGCGCAAGAAACGGGATGGTCTTGAGGATGACGCTGTGATTCTCCTTAGCTCGTGTGTCCGCGATGAAGTCGTTCAGTGACGTAGTCATCTGAGCCCCATCTGGTCTGGCCACATAGCGAAAGTGATACGTTGCCCAAAGAACCCCGAACCCTAAAAAAAGAATGAAAAGGACAGCCGCTGCTTCTTTCAATATTTTGTTGGTTCGCAACTGCTCGCCGCGGTTCCAATCAAATGCGAGCTCCGCAAGCGCCAAGAGCAGAACAGTCGGCACGATCAGCACGCCAGAGTGCTTTACGGAGAGCGCCAAGCCACAGGAGAGACCTGCAAGAAGGAGTCCGCGAAAGTTGCGTCGCCGGTGAAACAGGAAAAATGACGCCACCGCGAGAAGGCTCGTAGCGGAAAGCGCCATGTCCGTGGTGACGAGTGAGCCGTGTGCTACGAGGGTCGGCTCGAAAGCGATAAGAGCGAGGCTCACCAGAGCGCTGAGATCACCGAACATTCTTCGGGTGAAGAAGAAGGCTGTTAGTGCTAGAAGCAATGCAAAGGTCGCCATCCCGCGACGTGCGAGTGGAATTACTCTATCGATTTTCGCTTCCACACCCGGACCAGCGGAGCCGTAAAGCCACTCCGCTGAATCCGCATATCCTGACCCCTTAGCCGTCGAAACCACCGGACAAGGCCCACTCGGAGCTGGGATCTTCGCGACCTGAAGCACCAAACCGGCAATCATCTTCCCGAGCGGAGGATGCTCTGGATTCACTCCGAAGTCGGCGCATTGCCAGTACCGATAGCCTGCATAGGTGTGAAAACCTTCATCGTTGGTAATGACTTCCCGGTTGGTGACCGCGAGCATTTGCCAAAGAAAGGCACCCGTAAGTGCCGCTCCAAGAAGCCAGATAACAGCCGGATAAGTAGTTAGTCTTGTCAATTTCAGCTGCCTCCAGTTCGGAGGACAATGGTACCCCATATCTCGACGGGGACCTCTCTCGCACCAGCGTTGCGGACACTGATAACGGCATTTAGGAAGATTATTGATCGAGGCGGTGCACTTTTTGGAAAGGACCAGTCCTGAGAGACGCGCTTCTGTTGACGAACGGCTGTCACTCCCGTGAAGTCAGGTTGTCGGCAACTTCGAGTGAGGTTCCGAAAAACTCCGCTTTTAGCGAGTGACTCGACTCGGCCCATTATCGCCAAGTGAGAATTGAAAGGGACTGCGTGGCCTTATTCGTGTTACCAATCCCACAATCTTTACGTTTTTTGGGCACAATGTTGTCGACTTTATGCAAAAGTGGCAGCAGGAGCATCAGTCCGAAGCTCCCCGACCGTTGATGTTGTTGCGACTCATGTCACTCCGAAGAAGCACTGACTTACTGAGCCAACAGGATCTCGACAGCGGGCAGGTTAGGGTTGGTTCACCTTTATTCCTCTCTCCCAAGCCACTGCTGATCCCGTCTATGCCGAGGATTCAGACATTGGTTATAAGAATGGCGACACCCTCACTGAGCAGATGGCCTTTAAGCGCGGCATTCCCCGTCCTCATCACGAAGCCAAACATTTCGCACTGCTTCAATCTCTCTGTCACTAGGATTGTTCGGTTCCGACAAGTCAGCTTCTGTTTACTGATGTGCTCTAGTTCACGTGGACGTAAAACGGCTATCCGGAAAAGTTGTTCCATCCGCCCCGTATGTCAGACATGCCGACCAATCGGCCAAGTGGATCAGATGGCCAACGTACGATTCCCAAGAATGCGACTATGCGGCAACCTGGCTCAATTGTCCGAACGGCAGTACAGTAGCCTTTGAGGATTCTGAATGACTTACTGTCGATCCACTTTGCTCGTTGGTCTCTCTCTCGGGTTTGCATTCTCCTTGGCTCGCGGGCAGGCATCACACGACGCACCGTCTAACGCGCAGCTCTCCAACCCGGAAATTGAGCGGAAGGTCGATGCGCTGCTCAAGCAAATGACACTCGGCGAGAAGATAGGCCAACTGGTGCAGTACAGCGCTACTGAAGCGCACCCCGAAAAACCTGCCGGCGACTCAACCGCCGCGCTCAATGTCAACCCTCCCAGCCCTGGAGGGATCGACAGCTACGCCCTCGCGCAAAAAGGTGAGCTCGGCTCCATGCTCAACACGGTCGGGCAAAGTCTTACCAATCACTTCCAGCATGCCGCTGTTGACAACACACGACTGCATATTCCGCTGCTTTTCGGCGCCGACGTCATCCACGGCTTCCGCACCATCTTTCCGGTGCCACTCGCCACCGCATCCAGCTGGGACCCCGCTCTCGTCACCGAACTCGCGCACATGGCCGCCATTGAGGCCCGCACCGCTGGCGTTAGTTGGTTCTACTCGCCTATGGTTGATATCGCGCGTGACGCTCGATGGGGTCGCTGCACCGAGGGAGCAGGTGAGGATCCCTTCCTGGGCTCCGCCATCGCTCGTGCGTATATTCGTGGCTACCAGGGCGACAGCCTGTCCGCGCCTGGAGCCGTCGCCGCCTCCGTCAAACACTTCGCCGCCTACGGTGCTGCCGAGGCCGGCCGTGAATATAACACCACCGACATGAGCGAGCTGCAGTTGCGTCAGGTCTACCTGCCGCCCTACCACGCGGCTGTTGAGGCCGGCGCGGCCACTGTCATGTCCGCCTTCAACTCACTCAACGGCGTGCCCGCGAGCGCTAACCCATTCCTGCTGCAAACAGTCCTGCGCGACGAGTGGGGCTTCGACGGTCTCGTCGTCTCCGACTACACATCCGTCCTGGAGCTCAATCATCACGGCATTGCGCTCGATGCTGCCGCGGCCAGCGAGAAAGCTCTTATTGCCGGTGTAGACATCGACATGATGTCGCACTACTTCGACGCGGAGCTCCCGGCGCTGGTCAAGTCCGGTCGAGTACCCATGTCTGTCGTCGACGAAGCCGTGCGCCGGGTTCTGCGGGTCAAGTTCGCTCTCGGCCTCTTCGATCACCCCTTCACCGAAGGAAAGGAAGTAACCGGAGCCGTCGCCGAGCATCGCCCGCTCGCCCGCCAAGCCGCGGAGGAGTCCTTCGTCCTGCTGCAGAACAATCCCGCTCCCGAAGGTGCCCTCCTGCCCCTCGCGAAGACCACGAAGAAGATCGCCCTTATCGGCCCGCTTGCCGACGATGCCAACGACATGGTCGGTGCCTGGTCCGGTGCCAACAACTTCGGCGATGTGCGTACCTTGCGCGCGACCATGGCGGAACGAGCCCAGCAAAGCGGCGCGACATTCACGCAAAGGGAACCGAGATCTCCGGCACTTCGGACTCCGGGTTCGCCGCGGCTGTTGCCGCCGCACTGAGCTCCGACGTCGCCATTCTCGCTCTCGGCGAGTCGAGCGACATGAGCGGCGAAGCCGCGTCACGTGCTTTCCTGGACCTACCCGGGAACCAGCAACAATTACTTGAGGCCGTCGTCTCAACAGGCAAGCCTGTCGTCCTGCTGATCTTCTCCGGCCGCCCGCTCGTGCTCGACTGGGCCGCCCAGCATGTCTCCGCCATCATGGAAGTCTGGTACGCTGGCGTCGAAGCCGGCCCCGCAATTGCCGACACTCTATTCGGCGATGTCGTTCCTAGCGGTAAGCTCACGATGAGTTTCCCCCGCGCCGTAGGGCAGGAGCCGCTCTACTACAATCAGCTTCCCACTGGCCGCCCAATCCAGCGTGCCGATCCGGCTCACCCCGGCTACATTGAACAAAAGTTCGTCTCGCGTTATCTCGACGTGCCTAACGACGCGCTCTTCCCCTTCGGACATGGTCTTTCATATTCGACGTTTGTCTATTCGAGCGTTTCGCTTTCGACGCAATCCATAAGCTCGGCCTCTCTCATGCACAATCGGAAGAGCCAGCCCATGGTCGCAACCGTGACGGTCACGAATACAGGCAAACGCCGTGCCACCGAAATCGTCCAGTGCTATGTCAATATCCGAGGCGCCAGCACCGAGCAGCCAGTACGCAATCTCAAGGGCTTTGCTCGCATTACTCTCGATCCAGGCCAGACTCAGACTGTGAAGTTCCCACTCGGCTTCAACGAGTTGTCCTTCTATAACGCCAAGGTTCAGCAGGTCGTCGAACCAGCCGACTATACGGTTTACATAGGCGGCAGCTCCACCGCCACCAATGCTGCCCACTTCATTACTACGCCGTAGCTTCAGTCCTCTCCAAACGGAGAATAATGCGACCGGACACACATGTCTGATCTGGAGCATTCGAAAGCCGCAATCCTACGAAGTCTCGCTTCAGCTGATTCGCTGCGTGGTGACCGGCTATTGTGCGACAACGCTGATTGCGTAACCTCCACCCGGTGCGCATTTTTGAGTTAACGTTGATGTGTTTGTAACGCTCCACTTGCGAATCACGTACCCTTGAGGGTTAGTTTCGTAGTTTGCGTCCGGCGCATCTGCATATATGGTTGCGATGTACTTCCTCCCTGGGTCCAGGAAGTCGAAAGAAATCTTCGATTCGCGAGCAAGTTCATCGTTGGTCCTCCCGACGAACCAGTTGTCGCTCCCTTTTGCCTTGCGGGCATAGGTGATGTAATCACCGGGCTCTGCTTCAAGGACCTTCGTGTCATCCCACTGCACCGGAACATCCTTGATGAACTGGAAAGCATCCATGTGCTTCTCATAGTTCTCCGGAAGATCGGCGACCATCTGCAACGGGCTGTACATGGTCACGTAGAGAGCGAGTTGCCTCGCCAGTGTGCTGTGAACATAAGAGTGGTTCTTGGGATTTATCTTCTCGACCTTCATCTCGAAGATGCCGGGTGTGTAGTCCATCGGGCCACCCATCAAGCGCGTAAAAGGAAGTATTGTCGTGTGGTCGGGGTTATTTCCTCCGAAGGCCTCGTACTCTGTGCCTCGCGCCGCTTCCTCTGCCATCAGGTTTGGAAACGTTCGAGACAGACCAGTCATGTGGACTGACTCGTGCGCATCGACCATGATGTGATACTTAGCGGCGGTAGACACGGCATAAAGGAAATGATTCACCGTCCACTGTCCGTAGTGAAACTCGCCTCGCGGCAGAACGTTCCCCACGTAGCCGCTCTTCACCGTGTCGTAGCCGTTATCGACCATGAACTGATATGCCGGATTCATAAAACGTTCGTAGTTCCGTGTGGAGCCGGAGGTCTCGTGATGCATGATGAGCTTCACGCCCTTTGAGGCCGCATACTCATGCAAGCCTTTCACATCGAAATCCGGATAGGGCGTGAGGAAGTCAAAGACATAATCCTTTTCATGTCCGAACCAGTCCTCCCAGCCCACGTTCCAGCCTTCGACCAGGACGGCACCAATCCCGTTCGCAGCCGCGAAGTCGATATATCTTTTAACATTCTGAGTATTTGCACCATGCCGGCCATTGGGCTTCAGCTTGGTGTAGTCGGTCACGCCGAGTTGGACGTTGTCGGTGTCGGAGTAGGCCCAGGTGCTCTTGCCAGTGATCATTTCCCACCAGACCCCAACAAACTTAGTCGGCTTGATCCAGCTTGTGTCCTGAAACTTCGTGGGATCGTTCAGATTGAGAATGGTATGTGAGAGGAGAATGTCTCCAGCCTTGTCACTAACAATGACGGTGCGCCACGGTGTCTGCGTCGGCGCCTGCAGATGACCTTTGTTGCCTTGGGCGTCCGGAGTAAGATAGGTGGTCAAAACGAAATTAGAGTCGTCCAAAACGACACTCATCGCCGCGTAGTTGATCAGCGCTGCTTCGTGGATGTTGATGTAGAGTCCGTCTTTGGACTTCATCATCAGCGGAGTCTGAAGAGCTGTTGGTCCGATCGGATGCTGGGAGGCATTTGGCGTGATCGCCTCCTTCATCTTGCCCCGGACCTCCGATAAATTCGAAGTGACGGTGCTGTATTCTTCCGTGTCGAGATCACCAGGCAACCAGAAAGCTTTGTGATCTCCTGCAAGTGCAAACTGTGTGTCCTCGTCCTTGAGGACGAAGTATTTCAGGTTCGCCTGCTCCGGAAACTCGTACCGAAATCCGAGACCATCGTTGAAGAGCTTAAACCGAATGAGAATCGTGCGGTCCGTGTCCGCCTGATGCAACGTGGCGGTGAACTCGTTATAGTTGTTGCGGATGTGACTGACGTCGCCCCAAACAGGCGTCCAGGTTTCGTCGAAGCTCCGGGCGTCTTCTTTCACAAGCGAGAACCCTGAGTTGAGTGGTTTTTCCTGCACCAACTCGAAGCCCATGAGGCTTGGTTTCAGAACAGTTTTGCCCTTGTAAGTGAGGGCGTACATAGGCGCGCCCTCACTCGTGAGACTGAAGGTGAGTGCCAGGTTGTGGTCTGGGGATATGAGTTGCTGTCCATGCGCAACGAATCTGGCAAGCAGTAGTCCCAGGAACATCAGGGTTGTGCCGCTTTTGCCGAGAAAGCGGACGATTGAGACGGGGAACTGTTTCATAGGGCCTCTCACCTGTTTAAAGCGCTAGTCGTTTGCTGCGGAGCTCTGAGACGAAAGCTGGATGTTACGCGAAGTGGAACACCCGTCGATGTTATCCATGTGGCGTCGGAAAAAGATTTTGCGACAGCGGGGTGGAGTTTCACAGAAAGCCATAGTACCCTCCGCGATACAAGCCAGACAATTTCTTTAAGAATTCTTAAGATTCATCATGGTGGCGGAGCAGACAAATTACATCTGCAAGCCCTGCAATCTCGACGACCTGGTGTCCCGCTCAATTCCTTCTCTCGGTTTCTTGCGGATTGCGGATCAATATAAGCAGTTACAACCAGCTGGACCAGCCTCATTCGTAGTGATGTGAGCGCGGGATTTCTGGACCCAAACCTCAATCGTGTCCGTTTAACCTACTGCAGCGCGTTATTGCATTCTGCACAAGATTATGTGGCTCTCGTGGATGGATAACAGAACGCTCTTCGCGTGTCAGATTCTGCTAACGATGGTTTACTCGGTCGCCTTTCTGGGAATGAGGCGAATGTATCGTCATCTGTCTGGCACCGGGTCGTTCGCCTTGGGATTTTTTTCGGGCTTTCTGGGCTGTATTCTGATTGTTTTACGAGGCGGCGTGCCGAATTCCGTCGCTGTTGTTGGTGAACATTTCCTGATCTTCTCGGCATTTTTACTGTTCTACCGCGGGCTACTGCTTTTCTTTCGCAGCCCGCGGACTACTCGCTTCGTTTCGATCATGTGCGTTGTCGCCCTTTTCTGCTCGTGTACTTTAGCGCGGTGGAGGACCGGATTGCCGCACGGATTGTCATCGTGTCGTTGGTGCTGTTGGTTTTGCGCGGGCTGATTGCGGTGGAGTTGTTCCGCCAAGCCGAACAGCGGTCGATCCTGAATGTCTTCGGCGCGCTTATGGCAGCCTACGCTTTATTTGGTGCGGTCCGGGCGGTCGCTACTTTTCTGCATGGCCCTCCGTACGATTTCATGCAGACCAGTCGATTCCAGACACCGGCACTGGTGGTGAACCTTCTGTTCATCTGCATTATCGGGTTGTTCTTTCTGCTGATGCTGAGCAGTGAACTGGTAGCGATTGTTGAGACGCAGTCCTTGTACGACCACGTCTTGGGTGCGCTGAACAGGCGAGGAATTGATCAGCGGCTTGCACTCGAGCTGGTCCGTGCAGAGCGAAACGGCTATGAGCTTGCTGTGGCGCTGATTGACATCGACCACTTCAAACAGATTAACGACACGGCAGGCCATGCTGCAGGAGATGCTGCGCTGAAGCAGGTTGTCGAGGTTATCTCCTCGCGGCTTCGCTCGTATGATTTTTTCGGGCGCTACGGAGGCGATGAGTTCCTGTTGGTATTTTCGCAGACTTCCTTCGAAGACGCGCTGCGAATTGCGGAACGGATAGGACATGCGGTTAGCGGGCTTGCGGTTTCGAGACTCGCGCTTCCGATTACGCTGAGCATCGGGCTCACCTTTGCCAGGCCGTCTGAGACCGCGGTGTCTACGCTTGCGCGGGCTGACATGGCTCTCTACAACGCGAAGCGGGCCGGACGAAACTGTATCAGAGTGCTTCTTGCGTCTGTCGAAGACGTTTCAGAGGAAGGCGTGCATGTCGACCAGGCAATTACTTCGTAAGGGCTGTGCTCTTATCGACGTGGATTTGGGGTAAGAAGTGATTCAAAGCTTCTGCTAGAGCGAACTTGCCGCAAATCCGATTTTTGGGGAGATTGGGCTCACGCTCCGAAAATTTTGGGCCTCTGGCAATCTCGGTTTTGACCCGATGCGTAAGGCGCTGCCCCTAACGCTGGGAGCGTCTAAGGGGCGGATTCTTCAGCAAGCGTTTACTGAAAGCCTACCGCTCGCAGTCATGGGGGGCGTCCTCGGTGTGGCGATCGCATGGGTAGGAGCGGGGCTTATTGTGCGGTTGGAATTTCGTCATGCCCTGGTCGTTCCGGTGCATCTTTCGCCGTCGCTTCCTGTGCTGGGCTTCTGCTTGGCGTTATCGATTGTCACTGGCCTGATTGCAGGGATGGTGCCGGCGTGGCTGGCTTCGCGCACTGACCCGATGGAAGACACGCGCCATGTTGCCGTGGTGAACCAGGCCTTCGCGCACAGTTTTTTTCCGAACGGAGATACATAGTGAAACCAGGAGAGGGCGTGCCACCGAGCGATAGTGCGCACCGTGTGCAATACGACCGCGTTGGACCCGATTACTTTGCAACCTTCAATTCTCGATAAAGCCTGTCGAGGTCGGCAACCGTGTACTTCGCGAGAGGTGGCTAAATGGTCACGATCTCGCGATTCTACGCAATCAGGACTTCGGCTTTCGCGCGGAGGGTACGGCTGGAGGTTCTACCCGGAGTCCGCAGCGCGAGCGTGGCTCTCGACAGCCCTATGAGCGGTCACTGGATGTCATCGGTCGCCACTTCGGTTTCAACCTGCCGGCCTACAGTGACAGTTTTGCGATTGTGGGTGTGGTGCGCGATGCAAAATACGCCGACCCCGCACTGTCGGCCGAACCCATGGTCTTCGGCGCGCTCTCGCAGAGCATTGACTACACCGATAGCGCGCTCAGGGAAAACGAGAAGTGGGCGCACTTCATCAACGGCGCGCAGCTGTGGATCGATGGCGACATGAGCCGGCTGGAACCGCAAATCCGGCAGGTCTTCGCAGAGGTCGATCCCAACTTCGCCATCACCGATAGGCATCCGCTGCAGCAGCAGATCGATGTTCACTACGACCAGCAGCGAACGGTGGCCGAGCTGAGCACGCTCTTTGGCAGCCTTGCAATCCTGCTGGCGTCGATTGGCCTCTATGGCGTGATGACTTACGCGGTCGCACGGCGCACAGTCGAGATCGGTGTGCGTATGGCCGTAGGAGCAACGCGGGTTAACGTGGTCCAGCTGGTGCTGCCCTCGGCCTTCGCGCAGGTGACAATCGGGCTGGCATTGGGGCTAACGCTGTCCTTTATTGCCGGTCGCATGCTGCATTCGAGCCTTTATCAAGTGGGAGAAGTCGACCTTGCGGGGCTGGGTATGGCAACAGCCATTCTGCTCCTAAGTGCATTGATTGCGAGCTTCATTCCGGCACAGCGCGCAGCGAGCGTAGAACCGGTAACTGCTCTGCGCGCGGACTAACTGAAACAGACGGGAGTTTCCTGCTCCAGCAATTGCAGCCCAGATCCTGCTGTTCCTTTTCGAATGGCAGGATTTTCTATGTCGAAAAAGAATATCGCTAGGGCCGTTGCTCTATCCTGCGCCGTGTATGGAAATCATGGTGACGCTGCTGGCCTCCCTGATGCCCGCCCGGTCGACGACGCGAGCCGACCTAGTCCAAGTCCTGCGGTACAAATGACGGTTCCAGCTTAAAATCTGGTGCTAACTAGCTTTGATGATCCCGGTCCATAACGAGAAGGCATGATAGCGGTAAATGGTCCTCAGCTGACGCCAAATCGCCTGTGCGGTCGTCTAGCCCGTCGCTTGGAAGCCCGGGGCAGGCACATAAATGTTGGGCATGTCTGCGGCAGAGGAGGCCGCCCATATGCCCAACAGGACCAGAAAGCATGTCGTCCGGAAGATCGTCCTTCGCTTGCCAGACCTCGATCATGCGAAGACCTCAATCTTAAACAGCTTGAGTTCCCCGCGTTCGCGGCGCAACTACAAGTTTGCGATGGAGCAATTCATCGATTGGTCCTGTTCGGAACCGAGATTGGCCCTGAATCGGACCGTCGTTCTCCGCTTTCGTCTACACCTCGAATCGCTCGGGTTGGCTGTAGGTACGATCAATCAGAGGCTCGCAGCGGTCAGGAGGTTAGCCTACGAAGCGGCGGACTCGGGTCTGCTGAGTCCGGAACTTGCTGCTGGCATTAGGCGAGTCAAAGGCGTGAAGCAACTCGGCTGTCGAGCGGGTAACTGGCTTAATCAGGATCAAGCTCGGTTGTTGCTTGAGAAAGCAGATGGGCAAAGCTTACGCCATATCCGAGACGTCGCTATGATATCGATCCTGCTCGGCTGCGGCTTGCGCCGAGCCGAGCTGTCGGCCCTGCCGCAAGAAGACATACAAATTCGACAGGGCGATTGGGCTATTGTTGACCTTGTCGGCAAGGGCAACCACGTCCGGACCGTACCCATGCCGATCTGGGTGAAGAGTGCCGTGGACAGGTGGCTGACAGCGGCATCGGTCACGACGGGACGAGTTTTCAGGGCGGTCAGTCGGCACGGAACCGCCTGAGGATCCGGCATATCCGAAACGCCGTCTAGTATGTAGTCCGGAGCTGCGCGTGGCGTCTGGAGCTCGGACACCTCGCACCGCATGATCTCAGGCGAACATGCGCAAGGCTTTGCCATGTGAATGGCGGAGAACTGCAGCAAATACAATTTCTTCTCGGGCACGCCTCCGTCCTAACAACGGAGCGTTACCCCGGTTGCAACAGAACTTGGAGGAGCCCGTCAACGACCGCTTTGGCTGCTTATTCCTTGAGGTCTGGATTCGCGATAAGGCCTGATAGCAACAACTGAGCTGTGCGACGCCAGTTTGTCAGTACCGGTGCAAAAAGAGTTGGGGACCCAGTCGATTACGAAACGGAAGGGCGCTAGTCTTCTTCACCGAGAAGATTGCTCACCCGCACGATGGTGTCGATCTGTTCCTGAGTGAGTCGCGACAATAGATTCCGCCGAACTGAAACCGCATGTATCGGACGAGCAGAATCCAGTTTTTCTCTGCCGAGTTTCGTAAGCGCAACGAGCACAGTCTTCCCGTCAGTACGACGGCGCTCAATAAGCGCTCGTTCCTCCATGCGCGTCAGCTGATGAGAGAGGCGACTCTTATCCCAAGACATCACACTTGCCAGCGCTTGTTGCCGCATCTCACCTTTGCCAATTGCGGCGAGGCGAGACAATACCCCAAACTCAGGACCTGAAAGTCCGGTTGCCTGCGCGATGTCCCGCCCAACGCGACCCAGCACGTCTTCGCCCATGACCATGAAGGCATGCCAGACACGAAGCTCTTGTGGGCATAGCGGTTTTATAGTCATGTCAGTCGCAAGCCTATCAATTCAAGGTTGACATGACAACTTCTGCCATTTACGGTGGTTGACATGTCCACCATTGTCAGCGATGCCTCGCACGAGAGTGGAATCGAACGCGATCGCGATCTGCACGCCTTCCTATGCGGCCTGGAGGCCGATCCTTCTCTCCTTCATCCTGAGCAACTGCGGGAGCGCCTGATCGCGCTGGACGATCTTGATGCCGGATTTGGAGACTTAGATTCCGAGGATTCAACGAGATCAACCGATTCTCGAATTCATAAGCGTGCGAAGGCGCTCCGGACACAGCTCGAAGCCGCCAATGCGGAACTCTACCAATCCGTCCGCGCCGACATTGCTCGAGGCGCTCAGCTGCATACATTTCTTAAGTGGATCCAGGGCTCAGTAACCCAAAACGGATCAGGAAGCCCATTGCCAGGCTTCGGATTCGACTTCCGAGACGATTTGGTGAGCGGAGTTCTTCAGCTCCGCGAACCGAGCGAACCGAACCTTCGGCGATCACCAGAGATGGTGCCTTACCAGCCAACGCCAGTGCGTCATATCCTCCACCTGATAGCAGCCACCGCGCTTGTGGAAGATGACGTCTTTGTCGATCTCGGATCGGGATTGGGGCATGTGCCGCTTCTGGTGTCCATGATGACTGGAGCCCAGAGCGTTGGGATTGAGGTGCAGGCCGCCTATGTCGCCAGTGCGCGGGAATGCGCTCAAAGCCTTCGCCTCAGCCGCCTGCAGTTTATCCCGCAGGACGCGCGAGAGGCAGATCTATCCAGCGGCACCGTGTTCTATCTGTATTCGCCTTTCGACGGCTCGATATTGACCGACGTGCTGAGCGCTGCGAATGGAAAGTACCTGCAGACCACTCAAAATTTGTTCACTCGGGCCCTGCACCCTCACAATTTCGAGCGAGACATGGCTGAAGGCGAGCGCACCGCCCGATATGGGGCGCATTACCGTCTTCGACACTCAATGAGCACATTATCGCGGAGTCACTCGCCGAATCACTCATTGAGAATCGCTGAATTCCTCGGTGCGAGGCGGATTCGTCTCAGGGCACGGTCTTCCCGAAGTGACAGTTCCGGCATAAAGGAGCGGAATTGGCAAACGTTTTGTGATCGAACACAGACCGGCATCGAAACCGCCACTAGGCATTGGTAAAATAAGAGGGAAAGCAGTTCCCCCCTCACGTCGAGGGGATCAGCGACCTGAGGGCGGGAAAGGAGCGGGGGTCTGATCCGCCATCTCTAAAATCAACTTCTCAACGCTCAGAGTCGACTTGCGCCACCGCTACTGCACTGTATGAAAATAGCAGTCATGGACCGGAGCCGGAGCGAATTCAACATGCCGACATCCAATCAATCATGAGTTCACCAGATCTTCCCACAATGGCGTTACCTGGCGCGTCCAACTCCGACCGCCAGACCGTCCGTCTCCGCTTCGATAACACCTATGCAAGATTACCGGAGCGCTTCTACGCCCGGGTAAGTCCGACACCAGTGGCGACCCCGCGCCTTGTGAAGCTGAATCTGGAACTGGCCCGTAGCCTTGAGCTCGACCCGCACGCGCTAGCGAGTGAACAAGGTGTGCAAATCCTGGCAGGCAACCGAGTCGCCGAGGGGTCCGAACCCTTGGCGCTCGCCTACGCCGGGCACCAGTTCGGATACTTTGTACCGCAGCTCGGCGACGGCCGTGCCAACTTACTAGGGGAGGTGATGGCGTGTGACGGCGTGCGTTACGACATCCAGCTCAAGGGCTCCGGTCCGACTCCCTTCTCCCGCCGAGGCGACGGTAGAGCCGCACTCGGTCCGGTCCTGCGCGAATACATCGTGAGTGAAGCAATGGCGGCGCTGGGAGTGCCGACCACCCGTGCCCTGGCCGCGGTCACTACTGGCGAACAGGTGTTTCGCGAAACGGTTTTGCCCGGAGCCGTTCTGACCCGCGTCGCGGCGAGTCACCTCCGTGTGGGCACTTTCCAATACTTCGCCGCTCAGGGTGACACGGAAGGGATACGGAGCCTAGCCGACTATGCAATCGCCCGGCACTATCCTGAGGCTGCAGGTAAAAAGCGGCAATATCGGGCATTGTTGGATGGCGTAATCGCTCGGCAGGCGTACCTGGTGGCACAATGGATGCTCTTCGGGTTCATCCACGGCGTGATGAACACCGACAACACCTCCATTTCGGGCGAAACAATCGATTACGGCCCATGTGCCTTCATGGAAGCATACGAGCCAGACAAGGTGTTCAGCTCTATCGATCATCAGGGACGGTACGCCTATAGCAACCAACCACGCGCCGCACTCTGGAACCTGACACGTCTTGCCGAGACGCTGCTGCCCATCTTGGAGCCCGAAGGGGGTAGCGAATCGGTCGCAATAGCCTCGGCCAATGAGGCGCTCGCTGCCTTCGATCCGATGTTCGCAAGCGCTCGCGCCGCCGGCTTGCGTCGCAAGCTTGGCCTCTTCAGGGAACGCGAGGGTGATGCAGCGCTGGCCGAGGACCTGATGCAGCGCATGGCCAAAAACGGCGCCGACTTCACCCTCACCTTCCGCCGGCTGTGCGATGCTGTGGCCGGATCACAAGGAGACGAGGAAGTGCGCAATCAGTTCGCAGATGCAGGCGTTTACGACTTATGGGCTTCTGAATGGCGCCGGCGCCTGGAAGAAGAGCCCGTATCCGCGGAGGCGCGCGCTTCTGCCATGCGGTTGGCAAATCCAGCGTACATCCCGCGGAACCACGTGGTACAGGCCGCACTAGACGCCGCCGTCGAGCGCCGGGACTTCCAGCCATTCGAAGACTTGCTAAAGATCTTGTCACATCCCTATGACGAAAGGCCGGGCTTAGGACGGTATGTCACACCAGCCAGCCCCGAAGAATATGTCCGACAGACTTTCTGCGGCACCTGAGCAGTCGGGCCACGATAGGTCCACCATTCAAAGCTGGGCTCTCCAAAATCCATCTCGAAGCTCACGTCACCCGTTACGGATGACATCAGTGTTCATGAGGGTTGAGGGCTCGACTGCTTTAATCAGAAGCTCCGTCTTCTTTTTTCATCACTGATCACCCTTTGGGTGCACAAGTTATTCTCGATGAGTGCATTGGCCTGATATGGAGTGACCCTGTCAACTCTGCGCAACAGTGGGGTTGTTTTTGTCGTTGCTTTTGTTGTTTCCCGAAGACAGAGCGAGCAGCAGCCTGGGCAGATTTGAGCGACGATTGATCAGTCTGATATTCGCGGGTCGGGACCGCATAATCATGATCCGTCGGGAGCTGCCTCTGACTGTTATCGCGAGTCCGGTCGAGCCTGTCGCATAGGCCAAGCGAGGATTCTCCTTCGTGCTTGCTCCGGCTGCTGCTGGCTCTGTGCTCGAGATTGGTGGCGTATTTCATCCGTGAGTTTCTTGCTTTTTCCTTATTGGGGAAGTTGTTGCTTTTGCTTTGTTCTTTCTAGGCTGCGGCTTGCTGATTGGCGAGCGTTTCTGCCCTAGTGCCGATGGCCCAGATGAAGCCCAGCAGCTCACGAGCGACTGCTGTAACGATCTTTCTCTGGTCCTTGCCGGCTGCACCCAGTTTCATATAGCGCTTGTGCAGGCGGTGTTGCGCTTTCCACGCAATCTCTTTGACCTCTTCCGAAATGCTCTCCTGTCTTCTGCGTAATCCATACCAGACTCCTGGTGGACGACGATAGCTCCAGGCCGCCTCGACAACGATTCGCCGCAAGTGCGCGTTGCCGGTTTTCGTGATGCCTCCCCGCCTGATCCGCTTGCCACTGGAGTCCTCGCTGGGCACAGCACCGCAATAACCCATCAGTTGCCGGGCGCTTTCGAAGCGAGATAGCTGGCCCAGCTCGGCCGCGATGGTCACCGCCGAAATATCTGCGATGCCGCGCAGTGCCTGCAGATCGTTGATGACTTGTTGTAACGCGGGGGAAGCCAGCTTGACCGCTTCTGTGATGGCTTGCTCCAGACGCGCCACCCGTTCGCGCATGTGTTCGACCTCGTGCAGATAATCCTGCCGTGTAGCCTCCTGGGCGATCTGTGGGAAGCGTACCTGCGCGACCCAGATGAGATAGGGGCGTGTCCAGGGTCTCACCCCGGATGGTGGACGCTGACCGGAGCGCAGAAGGAACTTGCTCAAGCGATGACGCGCCCGCGTCTGATCCTGCTTGGCTGCTTCGCGGGCACGCACCAGATCGCGCAACGCTTCGGAACCCTCATCCGGAACCCACACCGCAGTAAGATCACCGGATCGATAGCAACGTGCCAGCTTCTCAGCATCCCGCCGATCGGTCTTGACTCGATCGCCAGCCTTGACTGGTACCAACGTGGGTGCCACAACCTCGCACTCGACGCCCAGCTCCGCGAGCTGCCAGTACACGACGTAGCCCGTCGGTCCTGCTTCGTAACATGCTCTCAACTTGGCTGCAGGACCAAGCTTCTTGATCAACTTGCGGATAGACTCAGCGCGGTTCGGAATCGTTCCCAGGCTTCGCACTTCGCCTTCCGGCTCCGAGACCGCCACGGCGATCGTCTCAGCATGGACATCCAAACCTAGAAATCGTACCTTCTCCTTCATGACCGGCTCCCTTCCGCTTGTGGCTCTGACTGTGCGTCCGTAAGGACGCTCACAGCCTAACCCACGGTCGGCGCATCGGCGCCGGTCACTCCATACTGACTGTTAGCACTCATCGAAATCCACGGCATTTCGAAACCGTGAGAGGCGCGCCACGGCTCCGGACAGTTGTGAGCTTCGCCATTGGCTACGAAACAGATCGGAGCGTCATCATCATCGTTCGTTCGAAGTGTTCGCCGACCTAACCCAGATCAACTTCCCTATTGTAAGAGCGGACCCTTTCGATCATGATGAGCTGTGACTCGATGCCGTTACGGCATGTCTGGGTCTTCACGCCCATCTGAATGTAATCCAGAACATAGCCAAAATCAGAGAGCGCAGCAGTCTGTGCTTTTTTTGCGCATGAGGCAAAGACAGATGCTACCGCATATGCGATAATTCGCACGCTCAAGAGTCTGGGCGATTCACGCCGCAAGATTCTGGCCCTGCTTGATCTCTGAGAATCGACAGGATATCTCGTCAACGTTTGCCACGTCCTGGTCTCCCCCTTGGACCTGCTCTCCTTCTTCCTCGTTCTGCAGAAACGGTGCGGCTCTTCCGGCTGCTGTGCCAAACCCACCACTTCAATCCTGAAATACGAGGTTATTCATGCATTCCTCTAGAACTTCCGCCGCTGTACTTAGTAAGCTCCTCCTCGTCCTATGCGCTGCCATCTGCAGCTTCGCCCTTCCAGCCTTCGCACAATATAACTCCACAGTCTTTGGACCTAACGTTTACGTCTTCGATCCAACCGTACCCGGCTCTGTCATCAACTCAGACATCGCCTCGATATCGAACCCCAACGTAAGCAGTGGCCAATTCAGCAGCAGTCGTGCTGCAGTTCTCTTCAAGCCCGGTACCTACTCGGGTGTAAGCCAAGAGGTGGGCTTCTATACTTCAATTGCGGGCTTAGGATTGACTCCTGACTCAACGGTTCTAAACGGCGGCGGTCTCTATCTCGATGTAACCGACAGCAACGGTAACCTGACGACGAACTTCTGGCGTTCGATGGAAAACCTCCGTATCAACGTTCCCTCAGGCGACACTGAAACCTGGGGCGTCTCCCAGGGAGCTTCGCTCCGTCGCGTTCACATCGCCGGTGGTCTTGAGCTCACTAACCAGAGCTGTGGCGAGGCGAGCGGCGGATTTATCGCTGATACGACCGTAGACAACGGCGTCAACGCCTGCTCTCAACAACAGTGGTATACACGCAACAGCACCATGGCCTCATTCACAGACAACGTTTGGAATTTCGTCTTCTCTGGCGATACCTTTACCGGTACCGCACCATCCAACACCTTTCCAAAGAACACCATTCTCTCGACCACCCCAGTAGTCCGCGAAAAGCCTTTTCTCTACATCGACAGCAGCGGAAACTACAACGTCTTCGTGCCCACAGTCAAAACTTCGTCGAGCGGTGTGGACTGGACGGCAAACGGCGGTTTAGGAACTGGCTATAGCGACGCCATCAGCACCTTCTATATCGCCACACCCTCAAACACCGCCGCGCAGATCAACTCAGCACTCTCGTCCGGCAAGAATCTTATCCTTACCCCAGGCATCTACAAACTCACAGCGCCTATCAGCATCGCCAACGCGAAGACCATCGTTTTAGGTCTCGGCTACCCGACGCTGATTCCGCAAAGCGGCACCTCTGCAATCACTGTCGCCGATGTCGATGGCGTGCAGATTGCAGATCTGCTCATCGACGCCGGGCCGACCAACTCACCCGTACTCATGCAGGTTGGAGTAGCCGGCGCGACGCGCGTAAGCCATGCCAGCAACCCAACCTCGATCAGCGACGTGTACTTCCGTATCGGCGGTGCGGAGACCGGTTCGGCTACCACCAGCCTTGAATTGGATAGTGACAACGTCATCTTGGATAACATCTGGGCCTGGCGAGCGGATCACGGCACCGGCGTAGGCTGGACAACCAACGCCGCCTCGCATGGCCTGATCGTCGACGGGGACAATGTGACCGCGCTTGGATTGGCGGTTGAACACTACCAGCAAAGCCAGGTGCAGTGGAACGGCAACAACGGCGAAACTATCTTCTATCAAAGTGAGGATCCCTACGACGTCCCAAGCCAAAGCTCATGGACCTATAATGGCGCCAACGGCTACCCCTCCTACGAGGTCACGTCCAAGGCCTGCTCGAATACCGCCTATGGTTTAGGCATTTACTCTTTCTTTGATGTCTCAGGCGTAACGATCTATCAAAGCAATGCAATCCTTGCTCCCAATGTCTCCGGCATTAATTTCACTGACATGGTGACCGTGATGCTGAGCGGTTCAGGCGGCATCAGCAACGTCATCAACAACACCGGCGGTGCCACAACCGCAGCAGGAACTCCACACGACTTCACCTCCTACGCAGGAAATGGCACCTGCTCGACTGGCACGTCGAACGTGGACATCAACGCGGGCGGCGTGGCGGTATCGCCATTCGTCGCGGATACCGACTACTCTGGCGGCTCGACGTATGCCGTATCGCATACCATCTCGACGGCAGGAGTGACCAACCCTGCGCCTGTAGCGGTGTATCAGGATGCTCGCGAAGGAACCTTCACCTATACGGTTCCGGGCTTCGTCGCAGGCAGCACGCACACGGTACGGCTGCACTTCGCCGAGCTGTACTTTTCAGCCGCAGGTCAACGTGAGTTCGACGTCGCCATCAACGGGACACCCGTTCTTACGAACTTTGACATCGTGGCGACTGCGGGTAGTCAATACAAGGCCAACGTCCAGCAGTTCATCACCACCGCAAACAGCTCAGGCCAGATCGTCATCAGCCTCAGCAACGGCGCGGTCAACCAACCCGAGATGAGCGGCATCGAGATTCAATAAAGCAGACGCTGCCACTCGCCGGCAACACCAACAATTCGTCAACCAATCACCGCAGACCCAACTCGTCTGCGGTGATTGTTGTGACGACCCCCACCGTCCTATGGGCGAGCATCGAATTGACATTCGACTGTAGAACGATGGGGTTGCTTATCCAACAAGTTCTGGCTTACTCGTCTGCCTCGTAAGCCGGATCGCTTGCATACACCATTGAGGTGTGATCCTGCAGCGAGGTATCACCCTTTGGGATGTGGTTGCTTGGATGGTTGCGGCCGCCGGTAAGGTAGCCGTGATTGCGGGTTTGCTATATTCCATTGTCTTGCCCTCGTTTCTTTTTGCAATTTCCATGCTGGAAGAGCCGCGCGCGCACGTCCTGCATGAAGTCTTCTCGGCCGGCATTCATTGGGATGTCGGCATCAACTTCCGACCGATGGACCGAATATCGAGTATCCTTCCATTTATCTCAGCCAAATCTCAAAACTGATTGTTTTCATTAGAGCGAAGGACGGACGTGAGTCTCTGCCGTCGATTACATCGCCAAGAGCCTTCAGAAACGTCGTGGGGTCGATGAAGCCATGTTCGGCGGAGAGCGAATCTCTAAATAGCTTCTCGATAGCGGGTCGAGCTCGTCCAAGCGCCAGCGTTCCGAGATTTCAGAGGGAACGATCCCGGCTAGTGCCCGGCGCATGAGCGAACGGCGACGTCCAGGTTGCACAAGCTGCTCATGAGGAGGCGCAAAAGAAAATCAACGAGGTCCCTATCCAGATACGGATACCGATATTCTTGTCTGTATAAGAGCGTGGGAGTCAGATGTGGAAGTGTTGTGATCAGGTGATCCCAAATCGTCGCTCTATGTGCCCGGACGCCTCTCCCGAGGCCCTGATGTTTCCGACCTTCGGACGCGGGGAGCGTAAGGGCGAAGCTGTACCACGTCACGCTAAGAACTTTCTTAGGTGGCGAATCCGCCCGATCTCGCGGAAGCTGGGGATTCCGGACCAGCTGGTGACCTTCCAAGTGATGCGGCGGTCGCTGGGAACCCACATGCAGGAACACGGAACCCTTAAGGACACTCAGGGCGCAGGCCTCAGAAGCAATTCGGTTAAGTTCGGTGAAGTTTTTGGGAGGGGGTGTTAGAAGTGCTTGACAAATATGGCTCCTGAGGTAGGACTCGAACCTACAACCCTTCGGTTAACAGCCGAATGCTCTGCCATTGAGCTACTCAGGAACGTCTTTTTGGACCCGCGGGAAACTCACGCGCTTATTCAGTTATAACAAATCGGGATAGAGGGGTCAAAGGCTACCGTAAATGGTCTAGAGGACGGCAGTTTGGATACTTAGGGGTAGAGGAGTACGGCGATATTGTAGGCGGTGAAGGGGCTGTTCCGCGTTGTCGAGCAGGCTCCGACTACGGCCTGGTGATATTTGCCTGACGCCAGTTTGCTTTTGAGTTGATCGGGAATTTGGTTCAAGCTTCCGGCGGTATACCGCATGATGTACCAGGGTTGGCGAGAACCCGCGTAGCCAGAGGACATTGTGCAGGTCCGACGGGCTTCTTCGGTGGTGGCGGCAACGAGCATGCCCGATTGCGCGATAACGCTAGCAACTGTGCGCTCCTGCTGGTTGAGCGAGAGCGTTTGAACTGTGCTGGCGAAGTCTTCGACTGCGTAGAGTTGGTGATCGCGGGTCACGATAGCGATTCCGATCGAATCTACGTTGGGATCGAGCAGGTTGGCACGGTGGCCGGGCGAGTGCATCCAGAGATTGTGGATGATGACGGAGGTGGGGGCTTCGGCTACGTTTTCCGTGATGAGGCTGAAGTGTGCGCCAACATTGGCTCCGCGTTCCGCGAGCGCAGGTTCTCCATTGAATTGATGGGAGATTTCGGCGTGGGCGGCCATCTCGCGAGCGTGAACGGCGGAGGCTTCTGCGAGGACGGGGTCGAAGCGAAGTGGCTGAAGTCCTTGATTGACGCGGTCTTCGTTCGCGGCGGCGAGAAGGTATTGCTCGGCGACTGTGAGATTACCTGAGGATTCGAGGTCTCGAGCCGATGAAACGCGCGCGGAAGAGAGCAGCAGCGCGGCGAGCGCGAGGAACCAAACATACGATTTAGACAATGAAATCATTGACTTGGCGTGTGGTTCGAAGGGGGCCGACATGAAGGTGATTCTAGGTTTGGGGTGCCGTGGAAGGTAATACAACTTTCTGGTCAGCATGAGGGTTGTCCCTGTCTGTGCTTATCGGTTCTGACGCCGCGTCGATGAGAAAACGATGCTTGGACTTCTGCACTTTGGTACTAAAAAAATCGAGAGGCGAAAACCTCACTTTTTCAGGGGGTTTTAGATATTTTGACTGTTTTGTGGTGGTGAAATCGTGGTGAATTTGTGGTGGATTGCGTGGTAAACGTGGTGTTTTGGATGTCGTTTTTTGAGCGCCGAAAAACACGCCATGTTTTTCAAGTTTATTTTCGATTCGCGATCCAGATGTGTCCGTTTTTGGGACAGGTATCTGATTAGTCAGAAGTTAGCGGGTGGTTTGGCTAAGATCTCAGTTCGGGGAGACGGCTGCGGTTCCGGAGCATGATCGCGAGGAGTTTGCGGGCGTCCCAGTAGCGGGGGACGTAACGCTTCGGTTCGGCGAGGGATCGAAAGAGCCAGCCGAGATAGAACTTGTCGGCCCAGACGGGGATGTGGACCTGGTCGCCAGAGAGGAAGGCGATGGCGGCGCCGATGCAGTGGATGGCGGGGCGATAGGCAAGATTGCGTTTGAGATAGAGGCCCAGACG
The DNA here is from genome assembly GCF_051013365.1 of Tunturiibacter psychrotolerans. Lineage (GTDB taxonomy): Bacteria > Acidobacteriota > Terriglobia > Terriglobales > Acidobacteriaceae > Edaphobacter > Edaphobacter psychrotolerans_A. The sequence continues at coordinate 373,022 of NZ_CP132941.1, forward strand.
CTCCTGGGTTCCACCGCCGATGGTGACGATGACGTGCTGGGGGCGAAGCCGGTTGAGTCGCTCGAGCAGAGTGGGGTCGTCGATGGGCGCGTTGCCGTACATGGGAGCCATGTAGATGCTGTCTTCGGGGATAACGATTCCCTGCCCTGCGAGCCAGTCGAGATTACGCTTTGCACTGACTGGGCTGGCCATGATCCAGAGCGTGTTGCCGGGTTGGCGAACGTCTGGCTCTAGGAGAAGATCGCGGAGGTACTCGAGGCCGGAGAGGCGCTTGATGGGGATCGGCTGCAGACGATTCCAGATGAGGACCATGAAGGCAGAGTCGGTGATCGCGAGGTCCGCGTTGAGCAGAGCGTCTCGGTAGTCAGGGCTGCGGTCGAGGTCCTTGAGGGCTGGAGCTGCGGGGACTACGAGGAGACCGCCTTTGGCGCGCATGATGTCGATGGCTTCTTTTGCAGAGCCGTCGAAGAAGTCGATGCCAAGGATGCGGTGAGTGGCCGGAGGTGTCGACATGAAGAGATCTGTTCGTCTCTATCTTATTCGACATGAGAAAGAGGAGTAGCCGCCAATTCTCGTGGCGTCACCTTATTACCATCCACAAGCCGGCTTAGCGTGACCAATCCCAATAGAGAAGCGGTCAAGTGGCCGGAAAGGCCCCCACATTGCTTTGCGCGGGGTACGATTTGCCGGCGTGCGAGGCGCTTATTTAACGGGCTGGTAATTGGTAAACAAATCAACCACGCTCTGAGGCGCGTTGTCGTTGAAGAATAGCTTGAGATTCCGGTCGGCCTCCGCGGCGGCGGACGTGCTGCGAGGAAAGAGGTCCTGTTCATACGCGATGAGCGCGGCTTCAACGTCACCGGGATGGGTAGCGATGGCCTTCCCGAGTTCCGCGCCGTCGTACATCGCGAGGTTGGCTCCTTCCCCTGCGAACGGCGACATCAGGTGCGCTGCATCGCCGATCAGTGTCACTCCCGCCACACGTTCCCATCTCTGCTCGATCGGAAGCGCATAGATAGGGCGAAGTATGGGGTCGGTCTCGGTGGCGGTGAGGAGCGTCATCAGTTCTGGCGCCCATCCGTCGAATTCGGCTGCGACGCGGGCCAAGGTGGATACGGGGTCGGAGAAGTCGATGCTGGCGATCCAGTCCTCGGGTTTGTTGAGCGCCACGTATGCGTGCAGGGTCGCATCGGCCTCGCGGTGTGCCATGATGCCTTTGCCTGGTGCAAGCGCCATCATCGTGCCGCTGCCAACCGCTTCCGCGGTTGCCTTGTGTCGGACCTCGCTGTCGAAGAGGAAGGTCTCGATGAACGAGGTGCCGAGATACGCCGGCTTTGCGTCGGAGAGGAGCGGACGGACTCTGGACCAGGCTCCGTCCGCGCCCACGAGGAGGTCGGTCGTCACTGTCGCGCCATTTGCGAAGGTCACTCCGTGCCTGCCATCGCCGAGGGGAGACACTTTTGTGGTCTTATGCCCCCAGCGGACTGTACCAGCAGGAAGGGAGTCAAGCAGAATGCGACGGAGGTCTCCCCGGGGTACCTCAGGCCGACCGCCGTTGCCTTTGTCGGGCTGATACAGCAGGACATTGGCGTGCTTATCGAGGACGCACTGCGCCTCAGCCTCAGCCTGGATGAGCCCGAGGAATTCGTCGAAGAGTCCCGCAGCCTTGAGTGCGAGCTGCCCGTTGTCTTCATGGATATCGAGCAGGCCGCCTTGTCCACGTGCGTCTGCCGAAGCTTCCGCTTCGTAGACCGTCGCGGCAATTCCATGAACGTGGAGCACACGCGCAAGCGTTAGTCCGCCGAGCCCAGCACCGATGATCGTGATTGGAGTCTTGATAATGATCCTTTGTGGTTCGAGGGTTGCCGTACTTTGCTGGCGACCATGGAACATCATTCCATCATTATGGAATGATGTTCCATATGTGTCAAGATTGATCATGGTTCAAAAAGCGCGCCCCAAAAAAACGAGTGCCAGCCAACGGCGGGAAGAATCTCTCTCTCGGGAACAGATCGTAGAAGCGTCGATCGAGCTTCTGGACAAGAGCGGAGAAGGCGGTCTCACATTCCGCACCCTGTCCGAGCGGCTGGCCACCGGCCCTGGTGCTATTTATTGGCATATTACCAATAAGAGCGATCTGCTGACCGCCGCATGCGACACCATCATCGCTCGTACCATGACCGCGTCCCTCGCTTCAGTCACGACGGGCGCGACGCCGCAAGCAACGATTCGCCTGCTCGCGCTGGCCATGTTCGACGCTATCGACGCTCATCCGTGGGTCGGATCGGCGCTCACACGTTCTCCGGGACAGTCTCCCATGCTGCGCATTGTTGAACAGATCGGCCAGCAGCTCCGGGTCCTCGGCGTGCCGAAAAAGGAACACTGGGTTACCGCGTCCGCGTTGCTGAACTATATCCTTGGCGTCGCTGGGCGGAATGCGGCCAACGGGCAGCTGGCTCGAACGCAAGGCCTCGACAGATCCGAATTTCTGGAAGCGGTGTCAACGGCCTGGTCTCAGCTCGATGCGGAGGAGTATCCGTTCACACGCAGCCTGGCGGGACAGTTGCGCACTCACAACGACCGAAAGGATTTTCTCGGCGGGATCGATCTCATCCTTAGAGGTATTGGCGCAGCGCACCGAGGATAGATTGAAGTCACATCGATTAATCCCGGGAGAATCGCCTGTGGTCACTTGCCTATATAGTCGGCATTTCTGACAATATCTGAAGGGTTCATCGAGAGATGTGTAGGGAGGAGCGCTTCTTCCCTTGTCCGGTGCGCACGAGCCACATGATACCGTTGGGAGAACGAAAAATGCTCGATGCAATGGGAAAACCTGGGTGCGGTTCGGTCGGTCGTGGCGGCAAGTCACGAACCAAGATGACGACGGCGGCAGGGTTCCGCGGATGGCTCTCGGCTGTGGTGCTTTGCAGCTTGCCGGCCTGCGCGGCTCATGGTCAGCAGACGCAGTCGAACGCGGCTCCGGTGGTGGTGCAGCCAGGCGCACCGGGAACACCGAGCAAACGGCTGCCGGCTTCTACAACGGGGACGGTGCCGCAACGGTCGCAGGCTGATGTTGAGTTCATGCAGGGCATGATCATGCATCATGGGCAGGCGGTCGTGATGACGGATCTGATTCCGTCGCATACGGAAAACGCAGAGATTCGCGCTTTGGGGGCGCGGATCGGCCTCTCGCAGGCGGATGAGATGAAGTTTATGAAGCGCTGGCTGAGGGCGCGTGGGGAGTCCGTGTCTATGGCGATGGCGGGGATGCCGGATATGGATAAAAACGGTAGCCCGATGGCGGCCATGCCGGGCATGCTGACGCAAAAGCAGATGAATGAGCTGCGGCAGGCTAAGGGCGCGGAGTTCGACAGGCTGTTTTTGACGGGAATGATTCAGCATCACAATGGCGCGTTGGTGATGGTGAAGCAGTTGTTCGATACACCCGGTGCGGGGCAGGATGCGGAGCTGTTTGACTTCGCTACCGATGCTGACAATACCCAAAGGGCAGAGATTGCAATTATGCAGGGAATGTTGAAGGAGAAACGATGAATCGTACGCAGTCGCTCGCTTTCCGTTTGGCCGGTGTAGCCTTTGGCACGGCTTTGGTGTTTTCCGGTTGGGGAACTTTGCTGGCGCAGGCTCCGTCTGCTCCGGCGGCTCCTGCGGCGAAGGCAGCTGCGGAGGAAGACGAAGATCCGTTTGTGCCGCAACCGGCTGTGCCGCTGCCGCCGGGTATGACAGGATCTACGACGAACGATCCGCGGGTGGGCCTGAAGGCGGGACTTTACGATGCCGGTGAGGCTGCGATGGGGATGGAGCACATTGCGTTTGTGAAGAAGCCCGAGGCGTTTCAATTGTCGTCTACGAATCCGGACGATCCTGCGGTCCAGAAGAGTCTGGACCTGCTTGGCGTTGGCAACAAGGGCAAGATACCAAAGCCCATGCAGCTGGTGATTGCGCAGCTCGCATTTTCAAATTCGGACTTTGCGTTTCAGGGAACGCATCTGTTACAAGGCAACTTCTATGGCGTGAACTTCTATGACATCTCGAACCCGGCGAAGGTGTCACTGATTACTTCGCTGGTGTGCCCGGGTGGGCAGGGCGATGTGTCGGTGTATGGCAACCTGCTGTTTATGTCGGTGGAGATGCCGAACGGACGGTTGGATTGCGGAGTGCAGGGTTTTCCGCCGCTGCCTCCACCGGAGCCGGGACATGAGAAGGACCATAGGATTCCGACAGCGAGTCCGGATCGCTTTCGCGGTGTGAGGATCTTCGATATTTCGGATATCAAGAATCCGAAGCAGGTGGCGGCCGTGCAGACCTGCCGTGGATCGCACACACATACGCTGGTGTTGGACCCGAACGATAAGGACAACGTCTACATCTATGTTTCGGGGACATCGTTTGTGCGGCAGTCAGAAGAGCTGGCAGGCTGCTCGGGCGAGGAGAAGCCGGAGAAGGATCCGAATACGTCGCTGTTTCGGATCGATGTGATCAAGGTGCCGGTTGCCGCGCCGCAGCAGGCCAAAGTGGTTTCGAGCCCGCGAGTGTTTATCGATCCGCGTACGGGCGCTTTGAATGGCCTGAACAATGGTGGAAGCCACGACAAGAAGGCAGAGACGCCTAAGGACACAAACCAGTGCCACGACATTACGGTGTATTCGGCTTTGGGGCTGGCAGCTGGGGCGTGCTCGGGTAATGGGATTCTGCTCGATATCAAGGACCCTGTGCATCCGAAGCGCGTGGATGCGGTGAACGATCCGAACTACTCGTATTGGCACTCGGCTTCTTTCTCGAACGATGGAACGAAGGTGGTGTTCACCGATGAGTGGGGAGGAGGGTTGCAGCCACGCTGCCGTCCGACGGACTCCAACAAGTGGGGAGCGGATGCGATCTTCAATCTGAAGGACGACAAGCTTTCGTTCGCGAGCTACTACAAGATGCCGGCTGCTCAGACGGAGACGGAAAACTGTGTGGCTCATAATGGCTCATTGATACCGGTGCCTGGGCGTGATATCGAGGTGCAGGCGTGGTACCAGGGCGGTATTTCGGTGATGGACTTTACGGACCCTGCACATGCGTACGAGATCGCTTACTTTGATCGTGGGCCTGTCGATGCTAAGACACTGATTTTGGGCGGCGATTGGTCGGCGTATTGGTATAACGGCTACATCTATGGGTCGGAGATCGCGCGCGGACTGGATGTGTTCAAGCTGGTTCCGAGCAAATTTCTGACTCAGAATGAAATTGATGCGGCGAGACTTGTTCAGGTCAATGAGCTGAACGTACAAAATCAGCAGAGGATTACGTGGCCTTCTCAGCTAACGGTCGCGCGAGCTTATGTGGATCAGTTAGAGCGTTCGCAGGCGCTGTCGGCAGACCGGATTGCTGATTTGAATAAAGCAATCGCGCGGGCGCAGAAGTCGCACCTTGCCAAGAAGGATCTGGCAAAACTTCGTGGCATGGCGGCGTCTGTTGAAACGAGCGCGTCCGATGCAAAGGATGCGAAGGATGCGCAGCGGTTGCATGAGTTAGCTCATATCCTGGAGGGCCCGACAGCCTAGCCTTCACTCCCGATGGTTCATGTGGGTTTACACCTCAGGAAATGGGGATGGCGCCTTCGAGGCGCAACTGTCTTAGGCCCTTCCCCTCAATTCCTATGGCGAACCCGAGATGCCACTTCCCTGGAGAATATAAAGGACTCCGGCTGAACCCGCCGTGTAGACTTGGCTGTTCGTGACGAATGCAAGGCCATTCGAGCCCCAGCGAGTCATTCGTGTCGGATATCCAAGGACATCGGGAATCACAATTGAATTCAGTAGACCCAGAGTGTTGAGGTCGTAGATATTGAGCGTGTACGACGTTGCACCCTGACCGGGGTTGTTCGAGATATTCGAGGTAGAAGAAGTGAGAACGAACGCTCGCTTAAGTGTGGAATCGGTCACGACGGCCACTCCAGAAGGAAACGCGCCGACTTGTGCTGGACCCACCGGGTTTGTAATGACGCCCGAATCACTGTAGAGCAGCTTTGTCCCGGTGTCGTAATGGACCCGGAGCCCCAGATTTCCGCTGTTGAGTGTGCCCCCTACCGTGACGCCGGTGGATGACACCGAAAATCCGGCAAGGCCCTGTGGCTCGCCTTCAATATCGGACTGCCCATAGAGCGTGTTGGCGTCCGCACCCCAAGCGAGGGTTGAGAAATCGAATGCGCCAGAGCCATACACCACGAAGCCGGGCCGCGGGGTGGCTTTATCGTAGATCGCCAAATTGCCACATCCCCTGGGCTCTATGTTGTAGTTTCCAGTCGTTACAGCGATCGACTGTGGATTGCCCGGTGCAACCTTAATCTCTTCGGCAAAGGTACAGCTGCCGACCGTTCCCACCGTGTTGGCTGGGTATCCCACGCCGGTCGGTATGGTGAGATCGAGCGAGAACGACGGTAGCGCATAGCGTTGAATGATGGCCTGTCCGTAGAACCCGGAGTAGAGGTATTGATTGTCGTCAGAGAGTGAGATGACGCCTGGGTTGTCGGCTACTGGAATAGCTTGTGTGAGCGCGGACTTGGTTGGATCGACGACCGCAATCGTGTTGGGAAAGACGGGATCGCTTCCGGGAACAGCGACATAAAGCAAGTTGTGTGTACTGTCCCACGCGAGATCCTGACCGGAGATGTCCAGGGTGTTGATCTGCGTGCTTGACCCGAGGTCAGGGAGAACGGTGAAGCCAAGCGCGCTGGAGCTGGCCGTGCCGACACCATTTGTGGCTGCAATACCACTCGCGATGGGAGTGGTGAGCGAGGAAGCAGGAATGGTGGCAACGATCTGCGTATCGGAGACTGAGTCGATTGGAAAAGTCTGGTTGTTCCATGTCACTTGCGAAGACTGCGTGAAATCGCGACCCGTAAGCGTTACCTTCACATCACCGCTCCCGGCAGTGACTGAAACAGGAGTGACTGAGGTCAGCGTTGGCGAAGGAGCGATGTAGCCGCCGGCAGGTGAAGAGACGCCGGTGGGCGCGACGAATGAGCCATCGATCAGGTAGATCTGCGACGAACCGTTGATGGCGAGACCGCTGGTACCCCAACGGACGATCGCCGAGCCTCCGGTGAGACCGTTGACCAACATCGAGTTGATGTAGTTGAACTGATCGAGGCTGAAGGCCTCAATGTAGGTGCCGTTCGGGGGGTTGTTGGGATAGAAGCCGTTGGTGTTCAAGTAGAAGACGGTGCGCTGGGTGATGTCGAGCGCGAAGGGATTTTCTGCGTAGCTGACGGTGTTCTGCACTGCAAACTGACCGGCACTCTGACCGCTGGCGGCGGTGACGACATCGCCATAGCCGTCGACCAGATGACCGGTCTTCGTGTCGAAGGCGAGATGCTTGACGAATTCGCCGAGCGCTGAGTGCTGGTCGCTGACAAGTGTCACGCCGCTGTTGTTGACGGAGAAAATGTCTTCATCCGCAGTGGAGATTTCAGCGTTTGAGCCATAAAGAGTGGTAGCGTCCTTGCCCCACACGGGAGTGTCGTAATTTTCGCCAAAGGCTGTGGTAGTGGCGATGTTAGAACGGGCGACACCGTCATCGAAGACAGCCATACTATTGTTGCTAACGGACACGTTCGAAAGCGAGACGGCAACGGTATGAGGCGCTCCGGGAGCGGCGGCTACGGAATCGGTGATGTTGGGGTTGCCGTTCGTGCTGCCGAGACCGAAGGTGATGTCCGGCGCAAGCGATGGGAGAGTGAAGCGTTCGATCTGCCCAGTGGAGGGGAGTGTTACATAGACGTAAGTGCCGTCCGAAGTGACAGAGATGCCGGAGGGTTGGCTGGGAAGAGATGCGGCGGTGATGACTGTGCCCTGCAGCGGATCGATAGTGACTATGCTGTTCGGGTTGTTGGAAGAGCCTGAGAGAGTCGACGCGATAAGCAAACTGTGCGCTGGATCCCAGCCAAGATCAGCCGCCTCGATGTCCACGGTCCGAATGCGGTTGTTGGCGCTGATGACATTAAGCGTCTGAGGGGCCGAGGTGCCCCCACCGGGAGCCGGACTGGAGACAGCGATTGTGACAGCACCAACAGTAGAAACGGCACTCGCGGGAATGAGAACCGAGGCGGTCGTACCCGACGAGGATTCCGGCTGCGTTGGCGTCCCGTTGATGAGAACCGTCGAGGATGAGACGAAGTTAGTGCCGGAGAGTGTGAGATAGAAATCTGGCGCACCGGCCGTGATTGAGACGGGAGCGATACTGCTGAGGACAGGTACAGGATTGACGACCTGTAACTTAAGCTGATTGGAGATATTGTTCGGCCATGCGGAGTCGTGGACTGTGACAATGAGAATGCCTGTGCTCACAAGGCTTTGCGCGGGAATTGTGAACTGAATCGAGGTTGATGAAATGTAAGTCGTGGTTGCGGCAGGGGAGTTGCTGAGGTAGACGACAGAGGTAGGTGTGAAATAGGTGCCAGTCAGGGTAGCGGTCACCATCGACGAACCCACCGTTACAGTTGCAGGCGAGAGTGATGCGAGTACCGCGGGCGGCTGGCTTAGGGTGACAGGAATTGTTTGTGAGCTGCCGCCACCTGGCGCTGGGTTCAAGACAGCCACGCTCAAAGTGCCTGCAGATGCCAGAAGCGCAGCAGGGGCGGACGCCGTGAGTTCTGTGGCACTGACGAAGGTCGTCGCCAGCCGTGTTGTTCCGGCCATGACTACAGAAGATGAGTTAAAGTTTGTGCCTGTGAGAGTCAACACCGTGTCCGGTGAGCCGGCGTAAAGTAATTGAGGGGCCACGGCAGAGAGTGTCGGCGCGGGATTCATAACCGAGACCTGCTGTGAAGAGGCGCCCCCGGTGGTCGACTGCCCGTCGGGATTGGTGACACTAATGTTTGCTGTGGATCCCGTTGCGGCAAGATCAGCCGGAACAACGGCGCTCAGCGCGGATGCGCTCGTGTACGTCGTTGCGAGAGCAGTTGTATTCCAGTTCACCACGGCCTGGGGCTGAAAATTACTGCCGGTCACAGAGAGCGTGAAAGCCGGCGAACCGACTGGAACACTTGATGGAGCGATGGCTGTAACTGTGGGAGCTGAGGCTTTTGGTTGCGACTCACCTCCACCAGAGCTACCAGAGCCGCCGGAACAGCCGCCGAGGATGGCAAATAATAAAAAAAGAGACAGGGAGTAGAGGCTAGATATCCGGATTCGAGGATACATGAAGAAACCTACCAGTCGCGTTGTCATGGGACGTATGCGGCCATACTACGATATGTAACGTAACCGAGACATAAAGAAAATGAATTGATCGACGCATTCTCATAGTCCCATGCGAGTAGTTGCCCACTTGGCCAAGGGAGTAGGTGACGGCCATCTTCATCTTGCACCCATTTATTAGATTTTATTCATAGAATCTCAAATCGATGCGGTAATCCAATTGCTGGTATCGATGCCATGGAGACGTTGCAAAGTTCGATGGCAAAAGCGTGTAAGGTGTGCGGTTGCCCGAGTCCCTTGTTCGGCGTCGTTGACTTCCATAAGAGTTGCATCGAGGCCCAAGGCAGGCGTCTGTCGCTCTCCGGCATCCCCATTTACTACAGGCGCTGCCCGACTTGCCGGTTTGTTTTTACAGATGCTTTCGATACATGGTCGGAGCAGGCGTTTCTCAAGCATATCTACAACGAGAACTACGTCTTGGTGGATCCGGACTTTGTCGAAGTGCGGCCTTCGCTCAATGCACAAGCTATCGGGCTCGCATTCGCGGCTTCACGATCAGAGATACGCATCCTCGATTACGGCGGCGGCAACGGTCGCATGGCGGAATTATTGCGTGAGCAGGGATTTTCAGCCGCCACCTATGATCCGTTCTCTGTCCACAACGAGCTGCCGTCATGCCGTTTCGACCTGGTCACCTGTCTCGAAGTTGCAGAGCATGCTCCATTCCCGGCGCAGACGATTGCGTCTATGACTTCCCTGCTTCATGACGATGGCGCAATCCTGTTCTCGACTTTGCTGCAACCGGACAACTTTGAAGCGCTCGGTCTCAACTGGTGGTACGCCGGTCCGCGTAATGGGCACGTATCGCTGTACTCAGCAGAGGCTCTGACACGATTGTTCGCTGTGCACGGTATGCGAGTGTCATCTTTCTCTGAAGGGCTGCATCTTGCCTATCGTGAAGTGCCGGCATTCGCAACACATCTCTTATCTGCGTGACCCAACGCTCCAACCACGTATAGACCATCGATGAACAAGAAAGTAAACGCAATGACCAACGTACCTATCGCACCACCCTATCAACTCTGCCCCACTCGCCATGGCGCGATGCTGGCCAACTCCAACGACGTATATATGGGACAAGCCTTCCTTCGATACGGAGAGTGTTGTGAAATCGAAATACGTCTCTTGCTGTCCTTACTCAAGATACCGGGCATGGTGATAGAAGTGGGTGCCAACATGGGGGTTCACACTGTCCCAATGGCTATCGAATTGGCGCGACAAGGTCGCTCGATGCTAGCTCTCGAACCTCAACCCATCATCTTTCAGCAACTCTGCGCAAACCTCGCTATTAACGGTCTGCTGAATGTCAACGCCTTGTCGTACGCTTGCGGTAAAGAGAGCGGAGTAGTGTCTTTTGAAGTTCCCGACTATCGCAGCCGCGGTAACTTCGGCGGAACTTGCATGTCCGCTCATCCGACATCGCCAACACGCCATGAAGCGGTGCCGTGCATCCGGCTCGATGACTTAGTCCCGACCGGTACGGTGGGACTCATAAAAATTGATGTGGAAGGTTACGAACTTCAAGTACTTGAAGGATCCAGCAATATCATCGCGCGTTCCCGTCCAGTGTTGTACGTAGAAAATGACAGAGTCAGTCAGTCCCCTCAACTGATCCAGTGGTTGTTCGATCGCGATTATCAACTCTGGTGGCACGTTCCGTCGCTCTATAACCCCGACAACTTCTTACAGGTAGAGGAAAATATCTATCCAAACATACATTCGAGCAACATGCTATGTATCCCTAAGCTAAGCAACCTGTTGGTTGAAGGCTTGACGAGAGTCGCAGATCCATTCTTCCATCCGTTTGCGCAAACCTTGACTGATTTACGAAAATAGCAGGCAGCGCGCGACAAGCTCCTTGGATTGCTAAGCTCAATAACGTGCTGCCATGGACGCACAACTCAATTCCTTTCTACCGCCTCAATGGTCTTGGACGTCAGAAAATCGAGACGCCTTCATGCTGCAATTGCGGAACGGAGCTTCATCTCGGAACTACTGAACTCGCCAACTCGGTGCTGCAAAGAGGGTGGATCGAAGCCAACGCCAGAGTGATCGCGGTCTGGGACTCAATTCCTTCCGTGCCCCCTGCTGAGTATTCTGCGGCCTGAACACTAAATGTCCCAGCGACTGACCCCAAACTCTCTCAGATCCGCCGCAACAATTTTCATCAGTTCCGCCCAACCACCCAGTTCTTCCACCCGGAACAGCCGCATAGTCGGATACCAGGGGGTGGTTTCACCCTCGAGTGCCCAGCGCCATTCGGGTACGGCTCCCAGCAGCACCCAAACAGGCTTGCCCATACATCCCGCAAGATGGGCGAAGCTGTATCCACCGTAATGACCAGATCTAGGCCGGCGACGATCTCCGCCGTGTCCGCAAAATCCCTGACAGTCGAACACGCATCCCGTATTGCGAATGGAACATCTCCTTGTGTCAACTGTTTTACTGCAGCACCATGCTGCAACGAAACAAACGACACCGCGTCGCCCAACCCTCCCAGTTCGACAAAATGCTTGAGCTGCAGCGATCGTTTGCTGTCGGTCAGATGTTTTGGATTTCCTGCCCAGACCAATCCAACCTGCAACGTGCGGTCACCCGCCCCTGGATCGCACCGCACTGCACGATCATTGCGCCCCTGCCTCGGTCCAATCGGTACCACCGCCGGAATGCTTGCGAGCGTAGTCCCAAAAACGCGTGGCAAACTCATTAGCGGGCAATGGAAATCAATATCAGGGAGCTTTTCCGCGATGCTTATGCACTCTGAGACACCAGGATAGCCTCTAACTAGCCGATGAAGCGTTGGCTGCACCGCCAGAAGCACTCGCGCACCGCGTGCCGCGACCATCGGCACATAGCGGAGGAACTGTAAGGTATCCCCAAAACCTTGCTCTGCGTGAATTAGAATCGTCTTTTCTTCTAGCGGTTCTCCTCTCCACATAGGGGCCTGGAACCCTTCCATGTGGTAGAAGTTCTTCGCCTTCAACCTCCAATCGAACTCCTCAAATCCGTCTTCGTAGTTGCCCTGCAAGAGCAATGTCAGTCCAAGATTTGCGTGCGCGGGGACATACTCTGGATCGCATCGCAGAGCCTTTCGGTAAGATGCCACCGCAGCGATCGGGTTACATAGTTGAAAATGACACACCCCAAGCTCGCACCACGCATTGGCGCTCGGCGCTAATTCAATCGATCGGCCCAGTGTCTCCATAGCTTGAGTCAACAGCCCCATCCTCGCTAATCCAACCCCAACCTTCAGATATCCCGCCCCATCAAGCGGTTCTCCCTCCAACGCACGTAGAAAATAACGACCAGCCTCTTCCTCTTGTCCCATCTCCGCGCACAAGACACCTAGGTCGACATAGATAGTGCTCCTAACCATCGAGCACCGTAAGGCCAGTAGATACCATGCCTTCGCCGCATTCAGGTCACCAAGACTCTTCTGGAGGGCTCCGAGCTGGTAGTAAGCTGCGAAGTAATCTGGTTGAAGTTTGATCGCTTTCGCTAGAGATTGGACCGCGGACACATTGTTACCTGCCAAGATCAGGTCGCGTCCGATATTGAAATGCTCTTCGGCGTTGGAAGGCAGAATATGCATACAAGGCTCCATATGCAAGATCCTTGCCAATCGTGACGGCAGTCCCCTGAGGGGACCTTAACCCAAAGGTTTGAAATTCGGAAATAGCGAAATGCAAAGATTGCTCGGCGCATAGTTCAGGTTGGGCTCTTTCAATCTAGACAGCGCACTGAACAGCAGCGTTACTTGAGCGCGCGTCTTGGAACATGGCCAGCTCCAAAGCTACACGCTCCATCAACTCTTCCCATCCGCCCGAAAAAGACCGGCGAAAAAGGCGGGCCGTTGGGTACCAGGGCGTAGTTTCGGATTGGAGTCCCCATCTCCAGTCAGGGATATGAGAATTCAAGATCCACACTGGTTTTTCCATGGCTCCCGCGAGATGGGCCATTGCCGTATCAACAGTAATCACCAAGTCCAAACTGGATATGATTGCGGCCGTATCGCTAAAGTCTCTAACCGCTGAGCATGGATCTGGCAAGTAGAAAGGCCAATCGACTATTTGCTCAGATGCGGGTCCCTTCTGCAGAGATACGAAAGATACACCATCTATTTTGGAAAGGGGTAGGAAGTGGGCAAGCGATATGGAACGCAGTGCGTCATTTTGGTGCATCGGGTTTCCTCCCCAAACCAGCCCGACCTTCAGGCAATCTTTCGTTTCATAGCGAGATGATGGCTCACTAAATACCACGTCCAGTAATTCAAGAGGAGAAGAAGGAATGGTGTCGATTGTTGTCCCAAAGACATAGGGAAGACTCATCAGAGGGCAATGACAGCTAAACTCCGGCAATGCTTCGCCCTGTCCGATGCATTGATCAACTCCAGGGACGCGTTGCAAAAGGCGTTTTATACTCGGTTGGACCTCCAGGATCACTCGTCCGCCGCGTCGTGCGACCAGCGGGGCATACCGCACAAATTGAAGTGTGTCTCCAAACCCTTGTTCCGCGTGAATGAGGATGGTTGCACCATCAAGTGACTCGCCCTGCCATTGTGGCTGTTTGAAGCCTCTGCGTGGCGAGGTAAATTTCTCCCATTGCCATCGCCACTCATATTCACGCCAGCCGCGATCGTAGTCACCGAGCATCAGAAGCGGTATAGCCAGGTTCCAGTGCGCTTCTGCCGAATCGGGTTGTTGTTCGACGAGTCGCTCCAGATAATCAATTCCTTCGTAACTACCTTGTAGGACGAGCAAAGAACCTAAGTTACTCAGCACGTCGGTATATTCAGGCTCAAAGTCAAGAGCCTTACGATAAGCCTCTGCCGCTGCCGCCAAGTCACCCAAAGCCTGTTGCGAGGCCCCTAGACTATGAAACGCTTTGGCATAATCCGGTCGAAGCATTGTGGCGTTGCCAAAGCTTTCGATCGCTGCTCGATGCTCTTTCTGTTTGGCCAAGGCGCGACCAAAATTAAAGTGTGCGTCTGCATGGGAGGCGTCAAGCTGAATCGCACGAAGGAAGGATTCGGTAGCTGCTTCATGCTGCTCCCACTCCGAGTATGCCAATCCCAAATTGTTATAGACATCCGCCTGTGCCGACAGAGCCACTGATCTCTTGTAGCTGTCGATTGCAGCAGCGTAATCTTTTTCGGCAAGGTAAACATTGCCGAGGTTGAAGAAAGCATCTGGGGAGGCGGGATCCAATCGGATGGCATGCGAGTAGCTGACCTTCGCAAGATCATTCTTGCCTGTCTTAAAAAGAGCGTTCCCCAAAGCATTGTGGGCAGGAGCGTGGTTAGGTGCGGATCGAATGGCTGATTTCAAGTATTTGATGCCAAGCTTGCAATCCCCAGTGCCACCGCAACGTTACCCAGGGACAGCTGAACCAGCAACATGGTCGGAGCAGCACGGAGAGCCCGCTGATAACAATTCTTCGCTTCCTCCAGCCTGCCTTGCTCTTCCAAAAGAATGCCGAGGTTCGCATGGGCATCAGCATTGTGCGGATTGACTGCTAGTGCGCAACGATAACTTTTCTCAGCGTTGCTCCTGTCACCGCGTGCTTTGAGTGCATTCCCAAGGTTATTGTGATATTCGGTCACCCGAGGATTAATCTCGATGCTCTTTGTGATTAGCTCGACGGCAAGATCTGGGCTACCGAGCTGGTTACACAAAACACCGAGGAGATGCAACGCATCGGCATGTTGGGGCTCCTTGGACAGAATCTCTCGATAAAGAGACGCCGCCTCTGAAAACTCGCCAGCCTTATGGCGACTCAAGGCTGTTGAGAGAAGCTCTGAAGAATTCGGCACCGATCACCTCGAAAATCAGAATCACCTCGAGGATACTTGCCGTGCGCGTTTAGGTACTGCTGAGAATATGACACGGGCGCCTCTTATTCCCAAAACGGTAACCACGTGAGGAAGGTGTCAATTGACAGCCAGTTGCAGGCGTCTCGGTAACGCGTGCTAGCCTTCGCAATACAAGGCTTCACGGTAGTTGTCGAGACTATGTGCGCTCGTGTTTAGTGGATCTCTTACTGCTTACTTGCGACCTTATGTATGGGCAGCGTCTCTCAATCAGCTCGCGCCGATAGAGTTGCTCCTGCGCGGGTCCGTTTCTGTGGCTAAGAAGATTTCTGCGATGGCGACAGCGCGACGGAAGCTTCACTGGTGAGCACTCGGAAGACGAAGGTCTCCTGAAGATACAGTTGCACGGCGGAATCGGTGTGGCTGAGGTAGCCGATCGAAACATCCTGTCCGAGGTTCAGCTCAAAGTCGCCGCCGCGTGTTGTGAGGACATATGCGCCTTCAATCGCAGGCGCCCAGATCAGGTTGCCGTCCACGATGCGCTTCACATGCTCGAGCACAGGGTATCCGTGATCGCGGGTTTCGGCGAGCGCTGTGTATTCTTCGGCCCCAAGCACAACCGAGTAGGGCCCATTGACGCCCATCAGCCGCAGTTGGCTCAGCGCATGCGCCACTGCATCCGGATAATCCCGCACATCCGCGGGTAGCGTCTCGATGGGGTTGCTGGTGCCTTCGCGGATGCCCTGGATATCCGCATCATGGTATCCGTTGAAGATAGCGCGATCTTCCGCGAAGGCTAGTTTTTTCGCGGCATCCTTTGCAGGCTGCCAGTCAGAGTCATCGGAGCCGCGGTCCACATCGTCGATCGTCTGACGCGACAGTTCGAACGGAACCCGCAGCTCCACTAGCGGCTTCACCTCACGCTGTCTTGCGAGGATGCCTTCTGCAGGAGCGGAGATGTTCTTCAGATGCCCGGTCCCGACTCCAGGAAAAGCGACTCCTCCCGGTGAAGGAACATCGACAACGCGTCGCCCGGCCAGATACCGCTTCAGTGTTCTTGTCGTCTCTTCCTCAATCTCCGCCCATGCCGCGTCAGAGATTGGTGCCAGCTCCCGATGGAGGTTATTCATCTTTCTCTCCCTTTAGTGATCCTATTTTGAGTGATGTGTCGTTCACGTCGGCAGGTGCCGGTGAAGGTGGCGACGAAGGCGGTTCGGTGGATGGTGCTTTTGCATCTTCCGGTGCGACCGGCGCGTCGGGCGTGACGTTGTCGAGAAATGTTGCAGATGGCACGAAGAACAGGCTGCCGGTCACGGGGCGGCTGAAGTCGAGCAGCCGGTCGTAGTTTCCAGGCGGCCGGCCCACGAACATGTTTTCCAGCATGAGCTCGGTGATGCGCGGCGTGCGGCTGTAGCCGATAAAATACGTTCCGAATTCGCCGTGGCCCGGACGCCCAAAGGGCATGTTGTCTCTCAAAATCTGAAGCTGACGTCCGTTCTCCTCGATGTTGGTGAGCGCGTTGTGTGCGTATACGGGCTTTTCGGCGTCGCTCAGTTCTATGTCCGAGAGCTTGCGGCGACCGATGATGCGTTCCTGCATCTCGACCGGGAGCGAATTCCACGCCTTCAAGTCGTGGAGGTACTTCTGCACGATGACATAGCTGCCGCCTGTAAAGGCCGGATCTTCGCTGCCGACGACCGCCGCGTCGCGCGCCGCATCACCCCGTGGATTCTCCGTTCCATCGACGAAGCCGATCACATCGCGGTCGTCGAAGTAGCGGAAGCCGTGCACCTCGTCGGCCACGGAGACTATGTCTCCGATGCTGTCCATGATCTGCGTCGCCAGCTCGAAGCAAAGATCCATGCGTTTGGCGCGAATGTGGAAGAAGATGTCCCCCGGCGTGGAGACAGCGTCGCGTCCCCCGGAGCAAATCCTACGAAAGGAATGAAGCTCGGCGGGACGAGGCGCTCCGAAGAGCTTG
This sequence comes from Tunturiibacter psychrotolerans, assembly GCF_051013365.1. Lineage (GTDB taxonomy): Bacteria > Acidobacteriota > Terriglobia > Terriglobales > Acidobacteriaceae > Edaphobacter > Edaphobacter psychrotolerans_A. The sequence continues at coordinate 390,078 of NZ_CP132941.1, forward strand.
TCCCATGCATCCGACCCGAATCCGGCGACGCAGGTAAGGCCCGCCTCTACGTCGCGAAACTCCACTGCGCGAATCAGCCCGGAGAGACCGGCGCAAAAGTCGCGCAGGCGCGTGTAAGCATCTTCGTCCTGTTGGGCGCATAGCACCAGAAAGATCGCCGACCGCGTAAGCGGACCGACCACGGTCTGCGGAAGAACAATTTCGTTGAGTTCGCCAGGGGCGTCCATCGTTTTCTTTATTCCCGATCTGCTTTGGCTTTATCTGAGTATCGCATTTTTTTCAGCGCGTAATGTTGCGGGAGCGTTAGTGCGATTGTTCGAGGAGCTTAATGTTTGCGAGTGTGTCTTCATCGTTCGGCTTCAGCTCGAGAACTCGCTTGTAGAGGGCGAGGGCCTGATCTGGGCGGCCTGACTGCTGATAAAGCACCGCAAGGTTGAAATAAGGAATTGGGTCTTTGGTCTTTTGATCGATCGCTATCGTAAATTGATGCGCGGCATCGTTCGATCGATTCTCCCTCATGTAGAGGACGCCGAGATTTACATGAGCTGCGCTGCTGGAGGGGTCGAGTTGCAAGGCCCGCTGGTAGTTGGCCTCGGCCTCACTCGTCGAGCCGACACTCTGGTCTACCGTGCCGCTGTTCAGGAGTGTTGGGATGTCGTCGGGAGCCTGCGCTAGCGCCTGCTTGTAGGCTGTCTGAGCGTCATTGAACGATCCGAGCTGGAGGTATACATCGCCCAGGCTCGCGTACGCATGGGGATAGTTGCTGTCGAGTTGAATGGTGCGCTGGTATTCGTCGAGCGCTGCATGAAGATCGCCTTTCACCTTCTGCGAGTAGGCAAGGTTGTAGTGGAGGGATGGGCTTTGCGGCGTCGCCTGCAGGGAATGGGCGAAGAGCTGCACTGGGTCGGCCCAATCGGCAACCCTCGTGATGGTTCTATAGAGATTCCACACGGCCCATAGCACGATGATGCCAGCGAGGAAGTTGCGCAGGAGCGGTTGGTTCGGAATGGAGCAGACGGCAATGATAGCTACGACGATCCCGATGGAGGCGAGGTAGGCGAAACGCTCCGCCAGTCCCTGGTAGTTCGTGAGCACGACGAAAGGCGCGATGCAGATAAGGAACCACGTGAGACCGCCGAGAAGAGTGGGATGGTTCCGACGCCGCAACACCGCGTAGCCAAATGCAATAACGAAGCAGACGACTGCGGCAAGCGACCATGGATGGGACTGGCCCGGCGAGAAGAAGGTGGAGCGTTCAACACTCATGCGCAGAGGAAAGAGTGTGAGAGCAAGATACTTCGAAAACGCAAGGCCGGCCCACTTGAACGATGCGAGTCCGGAGAAGGACTTTACCTTGACGCTGAAGCGCACGGCTTCGACTGCGAAGGCGGCGAGAGCCACGGTAGCCAGGGTTATGAAGAGATTCTTCGACCGCTGCTCTTCGACAAGAAGCAGTAGGAGGAGGAGCAGAGGAATTATCAAGATGCCGAGTTCGTGTGAGAGGCCGGCGCAGACGGCGGCGAAAAAGCATGCCAGCCTCCACGTCCATCCGCCGTCGCGAATACTGTTGAGCGCAGAGAGAAAGCAAACCAACACGAAGAGCGTGCACAGAGCGTACGAGCGGCCGCTGATCCATGCCACTACCTCGGTGTTGATGGGCAGCGAGAGCCACAGCAGACACACGGCTGCAGCGGGAAGGACAGGCATCTTGAGCCTTCTGAGTAGAGCGAAGACAAGATTACTATTTGCGAGGTGGAGAGCGATGTTGGTTGCGTGATAGCCGCCTGCGTCGAGACCCCAGAGGGCACGGTCGATGAAGAGGGAGAACCAGAAGAGCGGCCGATAGGTGGACCCGGCATAGCCGAGCAAGGAGGTTGTGAGCTCGACCGGGTGCAGGAGAAAACGTTGTACGAAGGAGGCCCAAGTGGAGAGGTTGGGATTGTTGACGATCTGCTCGAGATCGTCATAGACGAATGGTGAGGTGAAGCTTCGCCAGTAGAGGACCAGGATGAGGAACCCTGACAACAGCAGGAAGGCTCTTTGAGGATGATCTTGAAGCCAGTTCGCCGAGGAAGATTTCGGGCGGCGAGTTTTTGCAGACGACTTGCTCCCCACAATTCCACTCCTCTCTGCAAGGGTAAATCAGAGGGCACCGCGGATAAGTGAAGAGGTAATGAGTTTTACAGATGAGCATGGCAGTGTGGTAGTTTTTGCCAGATAATGCAGGATTTTTCGTTGACAAATCCATAACCATTCGGTTATGGTTTGTGCCATGCCGAGCGACGCAGACAATCTCTTCCGGGTTCTCGCTGATCCAACTCGCCGAGCCATCTTCGAGCGGCTGACCCGGGAGGGCGACCAGACCGTTCATGCTTTGACCGAGCGGGCGGGTGTGTCGCAGCCGATGGTTTCGAAGCATCTGTCCGCTTTGAAGCGTGCGAGGCTGGTTCGCAATCGGCGCAAAGGGCGAGAGACCCATTACCACGCAAGGCCGGAGGCTCTCGCACCGCTGGTGGATTGGATGAATGCCTATGGGCGCTTCTGGCACGACCGGTTTGACCGGCTCGAAGATTTACTCAAAAGGATGGACCCATGACTACCACTACTCGCACACTTGTGATCGAAAGGGAGATGCCATACCCGGCGGAAAAGATCTGGCGCGCTCTTACCGAAGGCCCACTGATTAAGGAGTGGCTGATGGACAACGACTTCCAACCTGTCGTGGGCCACGGGTTTAGTTTTCGCTCTACGCCCGTGCCCAATTGGGATGGCATCATCAATTCGGAAGTCCTGGTCGTCGAGCCTCACAAGAAGCTCTCCTATACGTGGGGCACTATGGGGATGGAGAGCGTCGTGGTTTGGACCTTGGTCCCGACAAGTGGCGGAACGCTGCTGCGCATGGAGCAGTCCGGCTTCGGCTCCGATCAAGATGCCGCATATAAAGGCGCGACCTACGGCTGGAATAAGTTCATCGGCAACATGGAGCGAGTTGTCGCCGCGCTCCAGTAACGTCGCACGCGAAAAGGAGGCGTGGACATCATGAACCAACGTTTGATCTTTCGCTGGATTCACATCATCGTCAGCGTTCCGATCTACGGATATATCTACAGTCCGTTTGAAAAGCTGCCGCAGTACGCCCACCCTACTCGGTTTGTCTTCTTTCCTCTTATGGTGCTTACGGGGTTGTTGATGTGGAAGGGCCATCTCCTTCGGCGAATCATTTCGAACAGATCGGCATGACAAGGGTGCAGCGACCGGGACACTAGGAGCGGAGGAAATATGAAGCCAACAAGTAGTTCGAATGACGGGGACGCTTCGGCGAACATCACTAAGCGGATTGAAGAGCTTGGCGACTGGCGTGGAGAGACCCTCGCGCATCTCCGTCAGCTCATTCACGATGCCGACCCCGACATAGTGGAGGAGTGGAAATGGATGGGGACACCTGTCTGGTCTCACGACGGCATCGTCTGCACAGGGGAGTCATACAAGCAGGTCGTGAAGCTCACCTTCGCTCGTGGAGCCTCCATCGAAGATCCGAAGAAGCTCTTCAATTCCAGCCTGGACGGAAACGTGCGGCGTGCGATCGACGTGCGCGAAGGAGAGAGGATCAACGAAGCTGCCTTCAAGAAACTCATCCGCTCCGCGGTCGCGGAGAACTCCGCGGTGCTCGCTGAACGGGCAGCCAAGAAGAAGAAATAGGGCCGGCGCTTCGTCTATGTCGAGGGTCTTTCGCTACGATGTTGCTGCGAGTCTTCTTGAAAACAATCAGACCCTCGAGAGGAGTTGCTGGGCTCGAGGGTCCGGTTTTGTTTGCTACGTTGGCTGATTAGCGTGTAGCGGCTGCGAGGGGTTTGCTGGAGAGGATCTCGTCTTCGATCCAGGCGTAGGTTTTGGCGAGGCCGTCGCGAAGCTTGATGGACGGCGCCCAGTTGAGTTTTTCCTGGATGAGGGTGTTGTCGCTGTTGCGGCCGTTGACGCCCTTGGGGGCACTGAGGTTGTAGTTGCGCTTGAGCTTGATGCCGGCGATATCCTCGGCGATGTCGACGAGTTGGTTGATGGTGACGAGTTCGTCGGAGCCGAGGTTGAGGGGCTCGTGAATCTCGCTCTCGGCGATCATCTGCGTGCCCTTGGTGCAGTCGTCGATGTACATGAAGGAGCGGGTTTGTTTGCCGTCGCCCCAGATCTCGATCTCGTGCTTGCCGGAGTGCTTGGCCTCGATGACCTTGCGACAGACAGCGGCGGGAGCCTTTTCGCGGCCACCGGTCCAGGTGCCTAACGGACCGTAGACGTTGTGGTAGCGGGCGACGCGGGCCTGGAGGCCGTAGTCCTCTTCGAAGTGGCGGCACATGCGCTCGGAGAAGAGCTTCTCCCAACCGTAGCCGTCTTCGGGAAGTGCAGGGTAGGCGTCCTCCTCTTTGAGGGCGACGACGTCGGGGCTGGTCTGCTTTTCGCCGTTGTAGACGCAGGCGGAGGAGGAGTAGAAGAAGCGCTCGACACCCTTTTCGCGAGCGGCCATGAGCATGTGGGTGTTGGTGAGAACGGAGAGCATGCAGAGGGCTTTGTTGTTTTCGATGAAGCCCATGCCGCCCATGTCGGCGGCGAGCTGGAAGATGACTTCTGCGCCTGTGGCTGCAGTGAGGCAGCTGTCCTTGTCTTTGAGGTCGAGGGAAAGGCTTTCGACGTCTTTGGATACTTGATACCACTCATCGAGGGGTTTGATGTCGACGGCGCGGATGACATCGACGCCATTTGCCAGCAGGCTCTGAACGAGGTGGCCGCCGATGAATCCACCGGCACCGCAGACGACTGCTTTTTGTCCTTTAAGCTTCATAGGGGAGAGACTCCTTGGGGTCTTAGGTTAGAAGCTGTTGAAGTGGTTCAGGTTATCCAACGGGTGCTCGAGCATGACATTTCTCGCTTTGCTTCCAAGTGCCAAGTATAGCTGGGAGGGGTGATGAGGTGCTATGAGAAATAAATCCTAACGGGAGGGATTGACTTTTCGGCGTTTCATCTGGCGATTAATCTTTCTGATCGCAAAAGAGATACAGAAATGGCACAAATTTGATGTAGCATCGTCTGGCATTTGACGTCACGTCTACGCACTCCTCGGAGGAACGCTGATGGGGGTTTCTCGTGCAGTCGCCGCACTCCTGATTGTTTCTACTTCCACATTCACGATGGCCCAGACCGGGGGGCTTACCTGCTCGAGCGACGATGGGGGATATCGCTACTGTCGAGCGGATACGCAGAATCAGGTTCAGTTGACGCGTCAGATCTCGGGTTCGCGATGCCAGCTGGGCTATAGCTGGGGATACGATCCGCGCGGCATCTGGGTGGATCGCGGGTGCAGGGCGCAGTTTACCTATGGACGCGGACGGAGCGACAGCGGCAGTAACACGGGGGCCGCGATTGCTGGTGGCATTCTGGGTGCGTTGATTCTGGGGGCAGCGGTGGCCGCGTCGAAATCCGATAACAATGACGGCGGCGACCACGAGCGAGTGAACTACTACAACGATGGATACCGGATGGGACGGCAGGATGCCGACGAAGGCCGACGTGACTTTTACCAGTGGTGGAGCGAACGCTATCCGGCGAAGTATGAGAGGGACTTTGCCGCGGGGTACGCCGACGGCTACCACAACTATGGACGCAGGCCGCCGCGATAGACACGCCGCAGTGCATTTTTGAACAACCTGAGGAGGAGTTCGCGAGATGAAAAATTCTGCAGTTTCCGCGTCGATGCAACGGGTTGCTGCTTTGGTTGTGCTGCTGGTGTGTGCGATGGCGGCCGGGGCGCAGGAGACACCCGCGGCACCGCCTCCGCCGGTTCTACCGACTACTTCGAAAGAGATTGTGGTGCCGGATCGGAGCACTATCGACACGCTGGCCGAGATCAAGAAAAGCGGCAAGCTGCGCGTGGGTGTGGCGGAGATTGTTCCGTGGGCGATGCACGATAAAGACGGAAAGCTGGTGGGCTTTGAGGTGGATGTAGCGAGGAAACTAGCTCGTGACATGGGCGTCGAAGTGGAGTTTCACCCTGATGAGTTCCGCTATTTGATTCCGGATCTTGAGGCGAATCGTTTTGACATTATTATTGCGGGCTTTTCGATTGAGGCACGGCGGGCGCTGGTGGTGAACTTCAGCGAGCCGTACAACGTGACCGATGTGACGATTGCGACAAGCAAAAAGATGGGCGGCGAGTTGAAGGCTATGGAAGACTTCAACAAAAAGGGCGTGACGATTGGGGTAGTGGAAGGAATGACGTCGGAGGATCTGGCGGCGCTCGAGTTTCCGAAGGCTTCGATCCAGACCTACACGGAGGACAGTGCGCTGTTCACCGATCTGGTTGCTGGAAAACTCGCGGCGGCCGTTGCAGACAGTCCGCGGCTGGAGATTCTTGGGAAGCTCTATCCCGATGCAATTGCGGTGCCGGATGTGGCTCCGCTGGGAACGTTTCCAGCGGCGTTTGCAGTGCGACGAGGCGACATGGATTTTGTCAATTATTTGAACTCGTGGATCGCAGCCCGCAAAGCTGACAAATGGATCAGCACACGTCGGAAGTACTGGTTCAAGACGACAGATTGGGCCGCCAATCTGTGATCAGACCTTCGTCAACTCGCGTTGATCGATGGTGTTCGCTTTGGGTGCTGTGTCTGCTGGGGTGTGCAGCAGGTTGATGACAGACTGATAGAGGCGGTTGCGCATCTCGAAGCGGTCGCCGGCGCGGATGACGTAGCGGACGACGATGTCGACACCGGAGGCTGCGGGGCGCATATCGACTGAGGGTGTGGCTTTGAACTGACTGAGGCCGTTGTGGCGCGTGGTGCTCTGCCATTCCTGCTCGGCGAGCTTGGCGTCGCGTTCGGTTTGCTCCAGGACCGTATGGTGAATCGCTTCGATGGTCTTGTAGGAGTCGATGCTGGGTGGAATGTTGACTGTGATCTCGTCCCACATCCACTGGCCGGTGGTGGAGAAGTTGAAGTACTGGCCGGAGATGGCGAAGTTGTTGATGAAGGTGACGCGGCGACCGGTGGGGTGGCCCTTGTCGGTCCAGTTGCCGGTTTCGAGCAGAGCGGTGCGGAAGAGGCCGATCTCGACGACCTCGCCGCCGACGCCGTTGATCTCAACCCAGTCGCCGACGCGGATGCCGTTTTTACCCATGAGAATGAACCAGCCGAAGAAGGCGAGGATGAAGTCCTGGAAGACGACTGTGAGGCCGGCGGCGCCGAGTCCGAGGATGGTAGGAACCTGGCTGGGCGCGCCGAAGACGACTAAGAGGACCAGCAGGAGCGTGACGAACTGGACACCGAGAATGATGATGGTGCGGAGAGTGTGGAGTCGGCGCTGCTCCATGCGCAAGCCGTCGAGGAACTTGCCGCACAGCGTGGTGAGTAGGACGCCGCAGAGGACAAGAAACGCAATGAGTGCGAAGGATTGCAGCGCGAGATGGGTGACGATCGCGTGCTGGACCTGGACCTGTGCGAGCCATTTGCCGTAGGTGATAGAGAGCTGCTGCTGAGTCTGGAGCTGATCCTCGACGATGCTGTGCATCTGCGAGAGGGCGTGGGCCTGGTTCAGACGGGCGACGCGATTTTTTATTGCGTCGGTTGATGCGTTGGGGCCGTTGGAGGACGAGTCGATGTTGGCAGCAGCCGCGGCAACTCTCTTTTCGAAGTCGGCGTGCTTTGCGGAGAGAGTGGCAATGTCAGAATCGGTTTCCGCTTTGGCCTGTTGGATGAGAGTCATGCGGCTGCGCTGGTCGAACCAGGCAGAGATGCGTCCGTAAAGGGTGCCGTAGCGGCGAGCGGAGAGGACACCAATCTGGCCGCCTGTGTTGGCCTGGGAGGCGTCGTACTTCTTCATCGCAGCCTGGCGGGCGGTGAGCTCTTGCTGGATCTGGCCGCGTTTGTCGCCGCTGGCGCGGGAGAGCTGCTCGGTAGCGTCGGCGAGTTCGTCGCTGTCGAGCTGGAGTTGGGCCTTGGCGGCGTCGAGATCATCGGAGCTGGCGGTCGGCTGCTTGAGGGAGGCGGTGACCGCTTCAACCTTCGACTGGTCTTCTTTGACGAGTGCCTGGAGCTGAGTGACTCTTTGCTGAACAGCGAGGGCATCGCCGGTGAGGGTGCGGGTTTGGAGAGCCGCCTCGCGCAGGGCGAGGGCGAAGGCCTGGTCGACTTCATGGTCAGCGAGCCGGGCGGCCTCGTGGGCGTAGGATTGCTCCTCGGCGGAGACCGCAAGGGGTGCGAGCGCCTCTATTGTCTGCCAGGGGCGCTGATCGACAAGGCTATTGGAACTGCCATGGCCACCGTTGGCTTTGAGGAATGGCATGTGGGCCATTGCACCGCGCGTCCACCAGGCTGCCGCGAGGCAGAGGACGAGGAGAGCTGCGGGAATTGCGATGGCGAGACGGCGGAGTTCCTTCATTCTTCAACCCTATATGCTTCGTGAATTCGCTACAAAACCCCATTCGGGTCACTCTTCAGGTTTGATTCAGTACGAGGCACATCTGTTGTCGCTGCGTGGGTTACCTCGGATGAGTGTTTTCAGGAGGTTAGGCGTAGCGCTTCGCGTAACCGGAAATTAATAAAGGCTCGATTCGCGCAGGAGTACATTTCTCGGTAGCTCAAAATTGAGGAGATCGTGTGACCGAGACACCGGAAGTTGCCTTTAATTGCAGTGTAGAGAACTCGACCGAGAACGGAGTGAAGGTAACGACCGTTAGGTGCCACGGCCGCTTGATCAACCAGACTGCTGGTCAGGTAAAAGACATCGTGAAGCCGTTAATACCGCAGGGCGGAATCATCGTGATCGACCTGGCCGATGTGACTTTTCTGGACAGTCTGGGGCTGGGGACGTTGGTGGGGCTGAAGGTCTCGGCGATCAACGAAGGATACTGCCAGCTGAGACTGGAGAACCTGACGCCGCGCCTGCAGGAGCTTTTGAGGCTCACGAACCTCACGAAGCTGTTCTCAACTTAGGTCAAGGGTTCGCCACAAAAATCCGCTTCCCTCTTCCCCGCCAATGAGCATGTAGGATTTAGGGCGTGGGTAATTCTGTTGCAAATGCCGGTGTTGCTCCGGGACGATCGATGGTGGGGATTGCGAAGAGACAGCCGCTGGCGGCCGTGGGCGTTGCGCTGCTCGTCTTGTTTGTGATTTGCGCTGTGTTTGCCCCGTGGCTGGCGCCGCAGGATCCTGCGCAGTTGGATCTGACGGGCCGGCTGATGGGGCCTTCGTGGGCGCATTGGTTCGGCACGGATGAGTTGGGGCGCGACATCCTTTCGCGAACTTTGTTTGGGGCGAGGATCTCGCTCGTAGTGGCGGTGAGCGTCGTGGGACTTTCGCTGGCCGTCGGGCTGGTCGCGGGTGGACTGGCTGGGTTTTATGGCGGGTGGACAGACACCGTGGTGAACATCTACGTAACGAATGCATTTCTCGCGTTGCCGGGGATTCTGTTGGCGATTGCGTTCGTGGCGTTCATGGGGCCGGGGCTGGGGAATGTGATTCTTGCACTGGCGATCTCGGGATGGGTGGGGTACGCGCGGCTGGTGCGGGCGCAGGTGATGGCGGTGAAGGAGCGCGAGTTTGTGGAAGCTGCGCGTGCGTTAGGAGCAACCGATCTCCGCATCATGACGCGGCATATTCTGCCGAATATTCTGCAGCCGCTGATCGTGCAGGCGGCGATTGGGATGGCGGGAGCGGTGTTGGCTGAGGCTACGCTGAGTTTTCTTGGGCTGGGCGTTCCGCCGCCGGCGGCTAGCTGGGGTTCGATGCTGAATGATGCGAGGTCGCATCTGTTCGACTCTCCGCATCTGGTCTTCTTTCCTGCGATGGCGGTGATGCTTTGCGTGCTCTCGTTCAACTTTATCGGCGACGCGCTGCGGGATTATCTCGATCCGCGGACGAGGCTTGGGGCGGGCCTGTAAACGGGGGAATGGGTTATCAGATATGCTTGGGCCTGTAACTGAAAGGTAATACCAATGCGCAAGAGTATCGTTTCACCCTCGCCTACTACGGCAAGCCCTATCGGCGATCTATGGCGGGATCTGGAGAGGATTGCGCGAGTGGAGATCAGCTCCGAGGATGAGGGCTTTCCGATTGAGAATGCTCTGGGCAAGAAGGTGACGGAGGGATGGCGGGCTGCAACGACGGGGCCGCAGTTGATCCGGTTGCACTTCGATGAGCCGCAGACGATCAAGCGGATTCATCTACAGTTTGTGGATAGGACCTCGGAGCGGTCGCAGGAGTTTGCGGTATTCGCGGGGCCGGGTACTGAGTTGAAGGAGATCGTGCGCCAACAATGGTCGTTTTCGCCGCAGGGTTCGACCGAAGAGATCGAAGACTACCCGGTTGACCTGAAGGGCGTGACGACGTTTGAGCTGCGAATCGATCCGGATAGAAGCCACGATCCGACGCTGAGCCAGGCGTATGCTTCGCTGCAGAGTTTGAAGCTGGCCTAACGAGCTATGTTGATCACGGTGATTCGATGCTGACCGGAGTTATCCGTTGTTGATTGGGGTGATCTCGGATACGCATGGGTTGTTGCGGCCGGAGGCTCTGGCTGCGCTGCGTGGGGTGGAGCATATTCTGCATGCAGGCGATGTGGGGGAAGTTGCGATTCTCGATGCGCTGCGCGAGATCGCTCCAGTAACCGCGATTCGTGGGAATGTGGATACGTCGGGAGCTTGTGCGGAGCTGCCTGCTACCGATGTGGTGGAGTTAGGTGGGGAGCTGTTTTATCTTGTGCACTCGGTGCACGATCTGGATATCAATCCCAGGGCGGCGGGTGTGGCGATGGTGGTGAGCGGGCACTCGCATAAGGCTAAGGTTGAGGTGAAGGATGGGGTGGTTTACTTCAATCCGGGGAGTGCGGGGCCGAGGCGGTTTTCGCTGCCGGTGACCGTGGGGTTCGTGACGGTAGAGGATGGGGTGGAGGCTAGTGTGAAGGAGTTGGTGGTTGGGTAGAAGACGTGGCTCGCGTCATGCAATACGCTGCAGAAAAATTCATTTGCAGCGGACCGCAGACTCTGGCAGAGTAGCGCGATGAAGTTCTTGCGTCTCCTGCAGCGTGCTCTCTTCCTAGCCTCTTTTTCCCTGTTGGGTCTTCCTGTATTCGGCCAATACCGCGTAGGAATCAGCGGCACAATCCCAATCGACAAGCTGGAGACGATGGATTATGCACTGTTGATTGCCGATCCTGCCCAGAGGCTGGATCTTTTGAAGCGACTTGGCATTGATGCGAACATTGCGGAGGCGGCCACCTCGCCCCGCTTTTCGCACGACATCCAGATCCAACCGCTTCATGCGAATCAAGCGAAGCTGTACGGCATCGTCTCGCTGCCATGCGGCATACAGAATCAGGCTTTTCTATACCTTCTCGAAGAGGCTGGCACGAATGCCTGGCATACTGTCGACCACGTCGCACTCGACTGCTTCCACGAAACGCCAACGTACCGACTGCTGACATTAGCTCCGGGCGAGAATGCCGTCTTTGTCGAGCATGCACACGTAGGCCACGGTTCCGGACAAATGACAGACAAGGCGACCGTCTATACCATCCGTGAGGGCCGAATGCATGAAGTCCTCTCGACCGTAGATTACGACTCACGCTCGCAAGATTCCACCACTTACGGATCTCCCATAACTGAGGAGACCAGTTCCTTCCTCCAAATCTCAGGCCGCGTCATCGAAGAGACTCGCATCACTTCACAAAATGGTGTCCCCCTTCGAGCAGAGAGGCGGATCTGGAGATGGGAGACGACGCAGGCTGCCTTTAGAGCGACCCCATTTTCTGCCGTTCTCAAGTGAGCTGCGCTTAGCCTCGTTTCGGTCGGTGAAGCGGAAGAAGAGGGATTATCAGCGCATGACGTAGCCACCGTCTACCGAGATCGACTGACCGGTAATGTAGCTGGCGGCTGAACTGCAGAGCCAAAGGACAGCATCAGCGATCTCTTCGGGACGTCCCATTCGGCCCATCGGAACGTAGGCCTTCAACATCGCGTTCAATTCTTCTCCTTGACCTTCAGCAATCATCTTATCGAACATGGGTGTCTGGATCATTCCCGGACACACGTCATTAACGCGAATGCCACGGGTTGCGTATTCGAGAGCAGCACTCTTGGTGAATCCAATCACTCCGTGCTTCGCTGCGTGGTAGGTACCGCGCTGGTTGCCACCAATGAGGCCTCCAAGCGACGAGCAATTGACGATGGCACCACTTCCTTGCTCACGCATCTGCTGCAGCTCGAACTTCATGCAGCTCCACACACCGCGCAAATTGATATTCATCACCCGATCGTAGTCATCAGGTGGGGAATCGGCGGTTTCAGCGAGGATACCTTGTACACCGGCGTTGTTGTAGGCTGCATCGAGCCGTCCGAAGGTAGCAACAGTCTGCTTCACCATCGCTTCTACCTGAGCGTAGTCCGATACGTCACAGCGAAAGGCAAGTGTGTTGTGGCCTTTATCAGCCAGGTCTTTCGCTGCGGCTTGTACTTCCTTCTCATTCCAGTCGGCCAAGACAACCGAAGCGCCCGCCTCGGCAAAGGCCCTGGCTGCCGCCAGACCCAGGCCAAATGCTGCGCCTGTCACGAGGGCGACTTGGTTTTCGAACGATATCTTCATGATCAATCTCCACCAGCGTCGCCCACTCAGCAGTTCATCGTTAGCCCTTGCTGCGGTCGGTGAAGCGGAAGAAGAGGGATTGCTCGGCTACGGGGGCAGCTAGTTCGTTGAGGGCGGCCATCTGGGAGTTTGAGAGGGGCGTGAAGTCTCTTGCGATCTGCACGTTTTCTTCAAGCTGGGCGATGTTGTCGCAGCCGATGATGACTGTGCTGACCGGCTGCGTCAGCGTGAAGTTCATCGCGTCCTTCATGGTCATGACGCCGGGGCGATGGGCGATGGCGGAGCCCTCCCACGAGTGGCGCTGCGCGTCGAGCGACGGCGGCGTCCAGGATGCGAGGAGACGGCCGCGTGAGGGGACCTTCATTCCGATGATGCCCATCTGCTTTTCGACGACGAGCGGAAGGAGTTTGTCGGTGAAGCTATGGATGTGGGTGTCGGCGGCGTTCATCGCCATCAGGATGGTGTCGAAGTTGTGGCGGTTGACGGCGTCGATGAGGGCTTCAGGGCGGTAGTGGCCGGTGACGCCGAGGTAGCGAACGACCTTTTGGTCGTGCATCTCGATGAGAGCTTCCATAGCACCGCCCTTGGCGAAGATAGCATCGACGTCTTCCGGAAGGCCTACGTCGTGGAGCTGCCAGAGATCTACGTGGTCAGTGTTGAGGAGCTGGAGGGACTTCTCGATCATGCGGAGGGAGCCGTCGCGGGTGCGCTCCTTGGTCTTGGTGGCGAGGAAGGCTTCGTTGCGGCGAGTCTTCATGACGCGGCCAACGTACTGCTCGCTCCACCGCTCGGGGCCGCCGTAGATAGAGGAGGTGTCGATGTAGTTGACGCCGAGGTCGAGTGCGCGCTCGATGATGGGGACGGCGACGTCGAAGTTTGCGGGTTTCTCGAGAGAGGCCTGGCCGCCAAGCGAGAAGATGCCTACCTTGTAGCCGGTCTTGCCGAGATTGCGCGTGGGCATGGCGGCGACCGTCTTGGTGTTGTCGGGAAGCGGCGGCAGAGTGCGCGAGGTTTCTGCGGCGATTGCGCCTTTGGTCAAGAGGGCTGCGGCGGCGACGCCTCCGGTCTTCAGGAAGGTACGGCGGTCGGAGGTGGAGGGCGTTGTGGGCAGATTCTTTGGCTTCATTCGAGTCCTCGGAGACGGTCAGACGCTTCTAGAAAGAGTGTAATCCTATCGAAGATTTTGTCCCGGGATTTGTGTCGGATGCGGAATGCAGCTTTGAACTTTGTTTCAGCAGATCTCGTAGAATGCCGCATGCGAATTGTCCTCCTTTTGCTGTTATGTCTTCCTGGACTCTGCAAGGCGACTGCACAGGATCTCGCAATCGTGGATGTGAAGGTCTATCCGTCGCCAGAGGCGCAGGCCATCAACCATGCAACGATCCTGATTCGCGGCGGGAAGATTACTGCAGTTGGGGAGCATGTTGCTATTCCGCATGGTGTCGCTACGTTGCCCTGCACCGGATGTGTCGTACTGGCTGGTTTCTGGAACACCCATGTTCACTTTACAGAGGACAAGTGGATCGACGCGGCGCATCAGCCGGCCGAAAAGCTGACGCGACAGCTGCGAGAGATGCTCACGCTTTCCGGATTTACAACGGTGGTCGATACGGCTTCGATTCCGATCGAAACCATGGCTCTTCGGCGTCGTATCGAGTCCGGAGAGGTGATGGGCCCTCGTATCTATACGGCGGGCGTGGGGATTTTTCCGCCCCACTCGCTTCCCTACTATGTGAAGGATATGCGGCCAGAGGTGCTCGCTCAGCTGATGCAGCCCGATACTCCGGCCGAAGCCGCAGCGGATGTTCAGAAGAACATTGCGGCAGGATCGGATATTGTGAAGCTTTTCACAGGTTCTATCGTTGCGCCTGATCGTATCGTCCCGATGCCACTTGATATTGCTAAGGCGGCTGCGGCGGCTGGTCACGAGCACGGCCAGCTTGTCTTCGCTCACCCTTCGAATCTTGCGGGAACTCGCGTGGCTATGGAAAGCGGGGTCGATGTTCTAGCTCATTCCCCGGAGGCGCTTGAAGGGATTGACGACACTCTTCTTCATCAGATGGTTGATCGCCACATGGCAATGATCCCAACTCTCAAACTGTTTTCCCAGGATTCTGGGATCGCTGGCATACGGTCCGTCGTCTTCAAGTTTCATCAGTTTGGTGGCCAGCTTATGTTCGGGACAGATACCGGCTTTCTGACCGACTACAGCGTGACGGAGGAATATCGGCAGCTTGCGTTGGCTGGTCTTACTTTTCGCGATGTCCTCGCTATGCTGACGACAGCGCCGGCGGAAAGATTTCACGTTAGCAAAGAGAAAGGTCGGGTCGCCATTGGCATGGCTGGTGATTTGACGGTGTTGTCCAATGATCCCGCTACAGACTCGCTCGCGTTCACGCAGGTTCGCTACACGATTCGCGGCGGGAAGGTCATCGCAAGCAAGCCTTGATCGCGCTACTACTGCGAGATGCCCTTTAGTTGGTGTCGAAGTGTACCGAGTCGAGGATCTTCTGCATGCGCATACGGACGGCATCCAGTTCGTGCGGAGTAATGTCCTGCACGCCGCTGACGTCGCCGCCGCAGAAGGTGTTGATGACGGCATCGAAACGGTAGCAGGAGTTGTTGTGGGGGGTCGTATAGATCTCGTCGCGCGATTCGGTGCAGATGCCGCCGTGCTCGTCGTAGCCGTGAGTGAAAGAGAGGCCGCCGATCTGGGCGGTGGACGCGGTGCGCGGCTCCCGGACGGTCGCCTGCGCGCTGCACTCGGCTGGAGTGAGGTGGGGCGTGACACTAAAGTAAAAGAGTGCCCCGCTGAAGGTGGAGTTGGGATGCGGGTTAAAGTCGATGCTGGCGACAGCACGCAACTGGGTGGTGCGGGCGATTGATCGAGCGTCGAGGTTGAAGGTGCTTACCTCGGCATCTTTGCGCGTGAGATCCCAGGCGGCGGGAACCGTGAAGGTGACTCCATAGCGGGAGTCGTGGAAGGGATGTGCGGGCGGCAGGGTGGGTTCGATGGCCGGAGGCTTGGGACGCAGCAGTGGCGGGACCGGTTCAGGCCCGGAGGATTTGGTCTGCGCCGCAGAGGCGCCAGCAGCGAGGACTGTCAGCAGAGCCGCAGTGGTGTAACTGATAATGAGCCTGGATTTCATGCTTCCTTCTTTGGGCGCGGTCATTCGGTCCGCATACGCGGATTGGCTACAGTGTAGGCGATGTCGGTGAGGAGATTCACTACAACATAAGTTAGGCCCACCGCCAGGATGCATCCCTGGACCAGCGCATAGTCGCGGTTGGAGATGGCCGACAGGGTCAGCCGTCCGATACCGGGCCAGCTGAAGATTGTTTCGGTTACGATTGCCCCCGCAAGAAGGCTGCCAAACTGGAGCCCGATCACGGTAAGGACGGGGATGAGAGCGTTTCGCAGGGCGTGCCGGTAGACGACGGCGTTTTGCGTGAGACCCTTGGCGCGGGCGGTGCGAATGTAGTCCTGATTCAGCTCTTCGAGCATGGCTGTGCGGACCATGCGGGTGAGGATTGCGGCGAGGCTGAGACCTAACGTGATTGCCGGGAGGACGAGGTGTACGAGCAAGCTGGTCGCGTCGCCGTTGCCCGCTCCGGAGACGGGAAGCCACCCGAAGTGGATGGAGAAGATGAGGATCAGGATCGGGCCGAGCGCGAAGTTTGGGAAGGAGAGGCCCACGAGGGAGACGACGCCCAAGGTGCGGTCCTGCCAGCGGCTGCGATGGAGGGCTGAAGCGATTCCCGCCGGGATGGAGAGCGCGATGCCAATGAGCAGGGCTACCACGGTGAGGGCGAGCGTGTAGGGGTAGCGCTGGAGGACGAGGTGGACAACCGAGTCGTGGAGACGGAGGGACTGGCCGAGGTCGGCGTGGAGAATGCCGTGCCAGTAGTGGGCGTACTGCTGGCTGAGCGGGGCGTCGAGGCCGTAGGAGTGGCGGAGAGCGTCGATGTCGGAGGCGGTAGCTCCTTCGCCAAGCATCTGGACGATGGGGTCGCCGGGAACTAGGTGGATGAGAAGGAAGACGACCGAGACGACGACCCAGAGGACTGGAAGGGTGACGAGGATGCGCCGGAGGGGTCTCCAGAGAGCTGCGGTGCGGTTCTCGGTCACTGGATGGCTTCCCTGCTGTCGATTTCGTCTTCGATCTGATTCGGCGGCGGGGCAATGTCCTCTACGATGACGCGGCTGATGCGACGGCCAGCCATCTCGGCGACCTCGAAGCGACGGCCCTCGTACTCGACGCTTTCGCCAACGGTGGGGATATGGCCGAGGTTCGCGAGGAGAAAGCCAGCGAGGGTTTCGACGCCAGCCTCCCGGGGGAAGGTCCAGTGGAGTTGGTTGCCGAGATCGCGCAGCGTAGTGCTGCCGTCGAGAGACATGGCTCCCGTGGTGCTGAGGAGTGGAGATTTGCTGATGTCGAACTCGTCTTCCAGCTCGCCGACAATCTGCTCGAGGACGTCTTCGGCGGTGACCAGGCCGACGGTGCTGCCGAACTCGTCGACGACGATGGCGATGTGGCGGCGACGCTCCTGAAACTCTTGAAGAAGCTCGATGGCGAGCTTGGTCTCGGGGACGACCGTAAGCTCGCGCATGACTTGACGAAGGGTGAGGCTGGACTCGCCTTTGCCGCCAAGCGAGAGAGCGACGGTGCGGAAGTGCATGAGGCGGGAGATGTCCTTGGAGTAGACGATGCCGATGATGTGCTCGGGGCCGCTGGCGGGGTCGTAGACAGGGACGCGGGAGTGCTGCTCGTCGACGATGCGTGCGGAGGCCTGCTGGAGCGGCAGGTCGGCGGAGAGAGAGAAGATACTGCCGCGCGGGGTCATGATCTCGCGCACCGTGACGTGGTTGAGTTCGATGGCGCGGTGGATGATCTCTTCCTGAAAGACAGGAAGCAGGCCCATGCGGCGGGTTGCGGTTGCGATCAGCTTCAGCTCTTCGGGCGAGTGGACGGCGCCTTCACCACGCAGAGGGGCACGAAAGAGCCTCAGGACGACCGCCGCGGAGGCGTTCATCAGCTTCACGACAGGACGAGTGAGGCGGATGAAGACGTCCATCGGACCGGCGACGGCGAGCGCGATGCGTTCGGTACGCTGGAGGGCGAGCGACTTCGGGACGAGTTCGCCGAGGAGAACTTCGAAGTAGGTGATCAGCGAAAAAGCGAAGATGACCGCTGCAGTATGCGCGTAAATGAGGGCGTGGGGGGGCAGACGATGTAGTGTCCCACCGAGAAAATTGAGGATGATCTCAGCGACCGCCGGTTCGCCGATCCAGCCGAGAGCAAGACCGGCGACGGTGACTCCAAGCTGGACGGCTGGAAGGAACTCGTCGATGGAGTGTTTGAGCTTAAGGGCAGTGCGGGCGCCCGGGCGACCGAGGGCGATCAGTTGCTGGATGCGAGTCTCGCGGACGCTGACCAGGGCGAACTCGGCAGCGACGAAGAAGCTGCTGGCCAGGATGAAAAAGGCCACCATGATTATGCGGAAGAGCATCCACTCGAGCATTAAGGCTTGAGTTTATCCCACTTCGTGGGGCGTAACCGCTTCGCCCGGGCCTCCGGATGGTCGGTGGAGTAATTTGATGGCGACCAACGGAATCGCCGACCGAAGGGGTTACAGGTCACCAAGTGATCGCTTCGGGCGTAGCGGGCCTTTGGAGCACCAGCCAGCACGCAAACAAAGACGGCCCGCGAGTTGAACTCAGCGGGCCGTACTTTTGCGTAACTTCAGACTTACGCCAAAACCTTATTCACGGACTTGTCGATGGTGTCTTTAGGGACGAAGCCAACGATCTGCTCAGCAACCTTGCCATCCTTGAAGATGAGCAGGGCGGGTATACCGCGGATGCCGTAGCGCATCGGGGTTGCAGTGTTGGAGTCGACGTCCATCTTCATGACTTTGAGTTTGCCCTGATAGTGGGTGGCAACCTCATCGACGACCGGGGCAAGTGCGCGACAGGGTCCACACCATGCCGCCCAGAAATCGACCATAACCGGCTCGGCCGACTGAAGAACATCTTTTTCAAAGTTTGCGTCATTTACTTCGGTGACGAACTGTCCTGCCATTTATCTTCCTCCAGATTGCTCTGCACTTTTCACACCCATCCGGTGCAATGCAGTCTTCTCAATAATAGATGCAATTTTGAACTGATAGTTTCAGCTAGCGAACTACCACTTAAAGAGGAAACGCCCGGACCTCTAATGAAGAGGTCAACGGGCGGCGTAGCAGCCCTCCCCAGAACTGCCCACTCGGCTAAAGTACGAGGCTTTTTACCTTTCGTAAAGAACTCTTAGGTAACAAAATGATCATTACTGTGATGTTACCTGAGTACCTAAGCCCTTTAGGTTGAGCGAAATCAGCCCGCGGCCTCAAGTATTCCCGTAGAGATTTTCGTCTGAATTACCTCAAGTAGTTGATCCCCGGCGGCTTGACGGACGATCGCCGGAAGAGAGGCAGAGTCCGCCTCTTCGGAGATGATCAGTACCGAGGGGCCCGCACCACTTAGAGCGACGCCGAGAACCCCGGGACTTTCGGTAAGGGGTAGAAGCAGCGGAAGTAGCGGGCAAGCCTTCATGCGGTAGGGCTGGTGGATTCGGTCCTGCATGGCAGTGCGGAGGAGGTCGCCACGCCCCTGAGCAAACGCCGCCACGAGGAGAGCAGTGGACTGAATATTGGCGACTGCATCTTCCCTGGAATAGTGAGCCGGAAGGAGAGCTCGAGCCTTCTGTGTGGCGAGGCTCTCCGCAGGCAAAGCCAGGGTCAAGCCCCAGGTTAACTTTTCCCCACAAGTTGCTGTGAAAATTGAATCCCCCCTGATACAGGACGCGGTCATTCCACCAAGATAACAAGCCGCTGCATTGTCGGGGTGGCCTTCGCGGCAGCAGGCTTCTCTGAGGATCTGCTGACCCGTCCACCCAAGATTGCCGAAGTGATTTGCCAGCAGTACGCCGGCCAGAAGCGCTGACGCGCTGGAACCGCAGCCCATTCCTAAGGGTATTTCGTTGTGGAGCTGGAGATGGAGCCGGCGAGCGAGAACTCCGGCAGTCGCAAGAACATCGACGTAAGTCGTGAGTATGAGATTGTCTTCCACCCTGGCGCAGAGATCAGCGTTGCGGCCGGTTGCGTCTATGTGGAAGCTGTCCGCGACGGTGGCATCGATGGTCAGATAGAGGGCCATCGCAAGACCGAGAGCATCAAACCCGGGCCCCAGGTTGGCTGACGTAGCGGGCAGGCGCAGGCGGTAGGGTTTACTCGAATCCTTTGTGACGGTCGCGCTCATGCTGGCTGGGGCTGATTCATGTGAGATTCGAGTGTGCGGAGGACCAGGCTAGGATCCGCTTCGAGGACGATGGGCGGCTTGCGCAGCGCAGCATGCCGGGATTGCTCAGAAGCGCTAAGCTCAGCTTTTTCAGCGCCTGAGAACAATTCGTTGCGGTGATACTCGATGGTGTAAGCTGAGTCTTTAAGGGTGTGGCCGGTGAGAATGAGGACGACGCGCTCCTCAGCGGTGATCTTGCCCTGGGCGACCAGTTTTTTGAGGCCAGCAAGGGTGACAGCAGAGGCAGGCTCGCACCCTACGCCTTCGGCGCCGATCTCGGCTTTAGCGAGTGCGATCTCCTGCTCGGTGACCTGCTCGCACCAACCGCCTGTTGTCTGGAGCGCGTTGACAGCCTTACGCCAGGAGGCAGGGTTGCCGATGCGGATTGCGGTTGCCCGGGTGTTTGCGACCACCGGGGTCAGGCTTTCGCCGCCATTCTCCTGCAAGCTTCGGTACAGCGGGTTGGCGCCTTCCGCCTGGATGATGCTGATCTTCGGAACCCGCGGTATAAGGCCAAGTTCGTGCATCTCGGCAAAGCCTTTGGCGAGGGCGGAGGAGTTGGCCAGATTGCCACCGGGAACGATGACATGCTCGGGAACCTGCCACTCCATCTGCTCGACAAGTTCGAAGGCAGGGGTCTTCTGGCCTTCGAGGCGGTAGGGGTTGACGGAGTTGAGCAGGTAGATGGGGAACTGTTTTACGAGTTCATTGAGGATTTTGACGCAGCCATCGAAGTCGGTTTTGAGCTGAATGGTCAGCGCGCCATAGTCCATCGACTGCGAGAGCTTGCCCCAGGCAATCTTGCCCTCGGGGATAAAGACGATGCTGCGCAGGCCCGCGCGCGCCGCGTAGGCGGCCATGGCGGCAGAGGTGTTGCCCGTCGAGGCGCAGGCTACCCATTCGAAGCCACGCTGAGCGGCAACCGAGAGCGCGGCGGTCATACCCGTGTCCTTGAAGGAGCCGGTAGGGTTCATGCCCTGGTGTTTGGCGAGAAGCCAGTCGATGCCGGCAGCTTTGGCGCAGCGGGGAAGGTCGTAGAAAGGGGTATTACCCTCGCGGAGTGTCACGACTTTTTCAAGGTCGTCGACGATCGGAAGCAAATCACGGAACCGCCAAACTCCGGACTGGTCGATGGCCATCGAGGATGACCGGCGCTCCTGCCAGAGCCAGCGGAGGGCGCTGGGATTGGGCAGGCGGCTTTCGGGGCCGGCTGTGGCGTTGGTCCATGGGTACACAACCTCATAGAGGCCATTGCACAGTGGGCAGCGAAAGTTGCTGCTAACCTCATCCTTGCCGATGACGGTCCCGCATTCTGTGCATCTGAGGTGATGTGTTGCTACTTTCATGGTTGTTACTAGCCTATCGTAAAGGCCGCGGTGCGTCTGCGGCCCTTGTGTGCCTTGTCTGTCTGTATGCAATCCTGGGCGGCCGAAGTGCTTGGGCACAAAAAGAGTTGAGGGTTGCTGCCGCGGCAGATTTGCAGCCAGTGATGTCCCAACTGGCACAGGAATACGAAAAAGCGACCGGAGTGAAGCTGGTTGTCAGCTTCGGATCGTCGTCGACACTGGCCACGCAGATTCTCAACGGCGCTCCGATGGATATCTTTCTGGGAGCGGACTTCTTCTTTCCGGAGAAGGTCGTGGCAGCGGGACTCGCGGACGAGACTGAGCCGGTACCCTATGCCAAGGGCACGCTGGTGTTGTGGACAAGGAAGGACTCAGGCCTGCTGCCGCTGAGTCTTGAGCGGCTGACCGATCCAAAGGTGACGCGGGTAGCGATCGCCAACGAGCTGCATGCTCCGTATGGACGAGCGGCTGCAGAAGCTCTGCGAAGAATGAAGATCTACGATCAGGTGGCTCCGCACTTTGTCGTGGGAGAAAACATCACGCAGACGGCGCAGTTTGTGGAGTCGGGAAATGCGCAGCTTGGCTTGATATCGATGACGGCGGCGAGCACGCCCCACTTCAAAGAAATTGGCACCTACGTGCTCGTGCCCACGTCGCAGTACACAGAGATACGGCAGTGTGCCGTGATCATGGCGAAGTCAGATCGTAAAGCGGACGCGCATTCATTCCTCGACTGGATGCTGTCGCCCGCGGTTCAGGCAAAACTAAGTGAGATGGGTCTTGCGGCAGTGAAGTAGCCGCTCTTCGTATTGCGCTGTGAGCGTCAGCGAATGTCATAGACTGGCGCAGTATGGATTTCGAGGCGCTTTGGTTGACGTTGCGGCTGGCCGTGGGGACGACGGCAATTCTGCTGGTGGTGGCGCTGCCGCTGGCATGGTGGATCGCCTCAGGACACGGAGCAGGGCGCGCTTTGGTGCAGGCCGTAGTGGCGCTGCCGCTGGTCCTGCCGCCGACGGTCCTTGGCTTCTATCTGCTGATCGCGATGGGCCCGCTGACTTCACCGGGCAGGCTGTTGATCCGCATTTTTGGACATCCGTTGGCGTTCAGCTTCGAGGGACTGCTGATCGGATCGGTGCTGTACAGCCTACCGTTTGCCGTACAGCCGTTGGTGGCTGGGTTTCAGGCCGTGGATCGAGGATTTATCGAAGCCGCTGCCGGGTTGGGTGCGACGCCGGCGAAGGTGTTCGTGTCGGTAGTGCTGCCGATGGCCCGCGCTTCCCTGCTTACAAGCGCGGTGCTGACGTTTACGCACACGGTAGGAGAGTTTGGCGTAGTGCTCATGCTGGGCGGCAATATTCCGGGAGCAACGCGAACCCTTTCGATCTCCCTCTACGATCTCGTACAGGACGGAAACTACGCGGCGGCGAACCGAACGGCGCTGGTGCTGGTTGGTTTTGCAACGGTGGCCCTGCTGGCGATCTATCTTCTGCCCTCGATGCGCAAGGTGGATGGAAGGCAGGCTGACATTGTCCGATAGTCTGTCGGAAGACCTGCTGACGGTAAGGATGAAGCATCGTGTGGGGGCAGTTTCGCTCGACGTCAGCTTCGCGCTCACCCAATCTTGGACCGTGCTGTTCGGACCCTCCGGCAGTGGCAAGACAACTGTGCTTCGGGCGATTGCCGGATTTGTGCGTCCGGACGACGGTACGGTCGCACGAGGCAGCCACGTATTGGTGGATCGTGCGTTGGGTATATTTGTTCCCGCTCACCTTCGGCCGGTGAGGAGCGCGGGCCAAACTGCTCGGCTCTTTCCGAATATGACCGTGCGGTCAAATGCTGTTTACGGTCTCGGTTGGAGTGGAAAGCCTGACGATGCCGCAAAGGTAGTCGACGAGGTCATGCACTTATTCCGCTTGCAGGATCTCTTCGACCGAAAGCCTCACGAGTTGAGCGGAGGCGAGAAGCAGAGAGTCTCCGTAGCGCGTACGGTTATCTCCGCCGTCACCTACGACGGGCCGGGGACAGCGCTGTTGCTACTTGACGAACCGTTTTCAGGTCTGGATTACGCGATGCGAGACGAACTAGCCGACGGCCTGCGGAACTATCTCGCGCATTGGAAGATTCCCGTGCTCTCGGTGACACACGACGTGGGCGAGGCCTTTCAACTTGATGCTGAGATGATCAGGATCGCTGACGGCCGGATCGTGCATCAGGGCCCTGTAAGCGATGCGTTGAAGGACGAGCGTTTGCGATTGATGAGCCAGCTAAAGAGTGGGTCTTGAGAGCGGTCTTAGAGACCCACCTGGACCGGCTCCTGTTCAAGCTTAACGCCGAAACGAGAAGCGACCTCGCGCTGAATGGTATCGCGGAGAAGAGCGATGTCGGCGAATGTGGCATGACCCCGGTTAATGAGAGCAAGGGTGTGGCGGGAGGAGATGCCCGCCTCGCCCAGTTGGAAGCCTTTGACGAAACCGGCCCGTTCGAGGAGCCAGGCGGCGGGTAGCTTGACCAGGTCTTCACCAGCCGTCCAGTGGGGAATCTTGTCGACTGGAAGGGCCAGAGTGGCGGCGATGTTTTGCAAAACGGCCGTAGGAACCACCGGGTTTTTGAAGAACGAACCCGCGCTGCGGCAGTCCGCCTCGCCTTCAACGATCAACATGCCCTTTCCCTGACGGATAGTGCGAACCGCGTGATAGATCTCAATCGGCTTTGGCTCTGAAGTTCGACTCGAAAAGTACTCTTTCAGATCCGCATAGCGGAGATTTGGTGTTGCATCGAGGTCAAACCGGAAGGTTACCGAGATGACGATGTACCGATTGCGATGGGTGGTGTTGAAGATGCTGCGGCGATAGCCGAAGCCGCAGAACTCGGCGGGCAGCGTGACGAACTTGAGGGTTTCAAGATCGAGTACTTGAACCCAAAGAATGCTGGTGGAGACCTCCTGTCCATAGGCTCCAATATTCTGAATGGGAGCACCCCCAACGAGACCTGGGATGCCTGCAAGACACTCAATACCCGTGATATCAGCCTCGGCGACTTTTAGAACGAAGGCGTCCCAATCCATTCCACCGGGGACGTCGTAGGTCAGACTCGTTTGCTTGGGCCTATCCTCTCGGTAGCCGCCGCCGATAGTGACACATCCCTCGATTTTGACGCGGAGGACCAGGCCATCGAAACCCCGATCGGTCACCAGCAGGTTGCTGCCCCCGCCCAGCACAAAGATGGGGAGACTGCGTTCCCGCGCGAAGGTGACGGCCTCAAGAAGCTTCTCCCCCGTGGTGACTTCGCAGAAAAAGCGAGCAGGGCCGCCGATGCGGAAGGTCGTGTAGGGGGCGAGCGGAATGTTCTCCTGAATTTGGAGGTCGCGAGAGGGCACGGGTTAGAGAGTACAACACCGGCGGCCCGTTCCAGAGACAGAGGTGGCGCGGCGAGGGCGCGAGACCGTACAATCGAGACAGACGCGGCTTTTACCCGCGAGCAAAAAGGGTTAAAGGGAGAGTGTTATGTATCCAGAGATTATGGTGATTCCGATGCGCGAGGAGCTGACTCGCGCCGGCTTGACGGAGGCACGCAGTGCAGCCGAGGTCGATGCAGCGATTGCAAAGCCGGGAACGACGATGGTGGTGGTCAACTCCATCTGCGGTTGTGCCGCCGGCAAGATGCGTCCGGGAGTTCGTCTGGCGATGCAGCATAGCGCAAAGCCCGATCACGCCGTGACCGTGTTCGCAGGACAGGACCGCGACGCGACCGAGAAGGCCCGCAGCTACTTTGGCGGACATCCTCCAACCTCGCCGGCGATTGCCATTCTGCGCGACGGCCAGCTGGTCTACCTGATGCAGCGTTCGGCGATCGAGACCTCGACCGCTCCGGCGATTGCCCAGGAGCTTCAGCGCGCATTCGATACCTACTGCGCGCCAACGACCGCCTAAGCCCGGAAGCTGTTGAAATCTAACGCCGGAGACCCGCTGCTGCACTGGGCGGTCTCCGGTTTTTCGCATTTTATGGCTGAACGGAAGCTGGATCTTGCCGATGTAAGAAACAGCCATGTCGATCACGCGATCCGATTCTCCGACCTTCACTGAACCTTCTCGCGGACTTGTCAAAGAGACCTGGCCCGAGGGCAGCGGCTTCGAGATCGTAGGCTACAGTGCGGAGATCAAAAGGCTGCGACTGCAGGTCCGGCGGATCGGCCCGCACTTTAGAACTGTGTTAATAAGCGGCGAGGCCGGAACCGGAAAGGAACAGGTAGCTCGTGCGCTGCATGGTATGAGCCAAATGTCCGACGGCCCGTTTGTCATGTGCCACGGAGCGGCGCTTGAAGAGGCCGTAGCTGAACATCTGAAAGAAAATGCGGATGCACTTGGCTGTCTGACGAAGATGGCTCATCGCGGAACGCTCTTTCTCCATGGAATCCACGAGATGCCTTTGCAGACGCAGCTTCGCCTGTTGCGCCTGCTGCGGCGGCACGATTCGACGCAGAATCACATGCAGAATCAAATGGAACCCTGCAAGCTTGATCTGCGGATGATTGCGGCAACCAGTGAAAACCTCAAGATCTTAGCCTCAGCCGGACGATTCCAGCAGGAACTCTATCAACGATTCGCAATGGTGGAGATCACGCTGCCGCCTTTGCGCGCGCGAAGAGACGACATTCCGGAGCTGACGAAATATTTTTTGTCTCAGCTTGCGCCGCTCTACTGCAGGAAGGTGCCCGCGATCTCCAACGAAGCGATGGAACGCATGCTTAACTACAGCTGGCCGGGAAATGTACGAGAGCTGAAAGCAGCAGTACGGAGCAGCCTGTCGCGAGTTGAGGGAGAGGTGATTGAATCGCATCATCTGCCTGCGCTCGTTGAAGATGTTCCGTCATCGACAGAGGACGGGATCGCGGAGAGTGCGCGATTGCAGGATGTGGTGGAACAACATGTGCTGCGCGTGTTGAAGGACTGCGGAGGCAACAAGGTGCGCGCCGCTGAGGTATTGGGAATCAGCCGCTCGACCCTTTACCGGATGCTGGACACCTCGGCTTCGGCGGTTCTGCAGTAAAAATCTCTCCCCTCCCGCGAAACGACGACCCAGATGCAATGACCGTGAGACAGCAGATACGCGGCTCGTCACGTTAGACTAAACGTCAGGATTGAGGAGAATCATGACGAGATTGCGGTTGGGCTGTGCGAGTGGGCTGGTAGTTGCTTGCTGTTTGAGTGGAGCGCCAAAGGTTACGTGGGCACAGTCGCCGACCACGGCGTCGGCCACCCCGTCGATCGCCGCACAGAGCAAGGCCCTATCCACTCTCTTCACGCAGATATGGGAGGATCGCCTCAAGCGCTCGCCTGAGTTTGCTTCATCAATCGGCGACAAACGCTACGACGATCAGCTTACGGACTACTCGACTCAGGCGCTGAACGCTGCGTTGGCGCGTGGTCGCGATTACATTGAGAAGCTTTCGGAGATCGACACCGCTGGCCTTACCGATCAGGAAAAACTGTCCGCGGATCTGATGCTGCGACAGCTCATCGAAGAGCAGGAGGGAGCGAAGTTCAAAGAGTGGGAGATGCCGGTCAATCAGTTCTACGGCTTCCACACCGACTTAGCTCAGCTGCCGGAGCGGCTGCAGTTCGACTCCGTAAAAGACTACGACGACTACATCACGCGGCTAAAAAAAATCCCCAATGCCTTCTCGCAGATCATGACGAACATGGATTTGGGAGCGGACGAAGGGAGAGTACAGGTGCAGTACCTGATGGAGAAAGCGTTGGTGCAGACCCAGGCGCTGGCGAATCAGAAGCCGGAGGAAAGTCCCTTCGCGCTGCCGCTCAAGAAGTTTCCTAAGACCGTGAGTGCTGCGGAGCAGAAACGAATTTCGTCCGAGATGCTCGATGCAATCTCGACCAACGTACTGCCGTCCTACAAGCGGTTTGCCGGATTTTTAAAGGCAGAATACATCCCGAAGTGTCGCAAGGAGATCAGCGCTTCAGCTCTGCCCGACGGCGAGGCCTACTATGCATTTCGCATCCGGCAGAGCACGACGCTGAACAAGACGGCAGCAGAGATTCACCAGATAGGCCTCGATGAGGTCAAGCGCGATGAGGCCGAGATGCTGGCAATCGTGAAGAGCCTTGGCTTCGCCGACATCAAAACCTTCAGCGCTGCGCTGAAGTCCAACCCGAAAGAGCACCCAGTTTCCGCTGAAGCTCTCATCGACGACTACAAGGGGTACATCGCCGGGATGAAGCCGAAGCTGCCCGAGTTATTTGGCCGTCTGCCGAAGGCTCCGCTGGAGATCGTTCCGGTGCCGGCATACATGGAGAAGGACCAGTCGGTTGCGTACTACGACAACGGTACGCCCGATCGTAGCCGCCCCGGCCGCGTGTATGTCAACGAGTACAACTTCGCCGAGCGGTCGTTGGCCCCGGTTGAAGCGGTGTCCTATCACGAGGGCATTCCAGGCCACCACCTGCAGATCTCAATCGCGCAGGAATTGACGGGCATTCCGGAGTTCCGGAAGTACACCTACTACACAGCGTATACCGAGGGCTGGGGGCTCTACAGCGAGCGCCTTGGTAAAGACGTCGGCTTCTACAAAGACCCTTACAGCGATTACGGGCGTCTGGAGGGAGATATCTGGCGAGCGATACGTTTAGTCGTCGATACTGGCGTTCACTCGCAGCACTGGACGCGGCAGCAGATGGTCGATTACTTTCACGATCACTCAGCGATCGACGAGACCAACATCCAGTCCGAGGTGGACCGCTACATCGCGTGGCCGGCACAGGCGCTGGGATACAAGATGGGGCAGCTGAAGATCCTCGAACTGCGTGAACGCGCCAAAACGGCGCTTGGTCCGAAGTTCGACATCAAGGCGTTTCACGATCAAGTGCTCGACTCCGGCGCGCTTCCGATGGACGTACTTGAGCAGCGCATCGATGCCTGGATCGCCGCACAGAAAAAGTAGCCTGCGTGAAAAAAGCTCTGTCTGATAGCCTTTGGGGATGAGCGAAAGCTATGAAGTGATGGTTCCAACTCCGGTGATGCCGGGGCTGCGAGTAGCGGTATTGGGCGCAGGAAAGATGGGCGGCATCCTGCTGCAAGCCTTCTTGAAGAACAACCTGCTGGCGCCGGAACAGATCTTTGCCACTGTTCAACATGCGGAACGAGCGCAAGCATTGTCGGCACAGTTCGGCGTGGAGATAACGACGGACAATCTCGCCGCGGCTCAACAGGCGGATGTAATCCTGTTGGGAGTGAAGCCTACCCAAGTACCTGCGCTGATCGAGCAGATCAAACCCGCACTGAACCCCAGGAAGACCGTACTGTCGTTTGCGGCGTCGGTGAAGACACTCAGTATCGAGGAAGGCGCGGGGTGCGAACTCGCGGTGATCCGCGCGATGCCCAACACTCCGGCAATGCTGGCTGCGGGTATCACGGCCCTTTGCAGTGGCCGGTTCGTCTCTGCGGAACAGATGGCAGTAGCGCAGAAGATCTTCCAGACGGTCGGCCGCACTGTCGTTGTCGATGAGAAGCACATGGATGCGGTGACCGGGCTTTCCGGTTCGGGGCCGGCGTTCCTCTACATCATCATCGAAGCGCTCGCCGAAGCTGGCGTGAATGTAGGGCTGCCACGCGATGTAGCAACACTGCTCGCCGCGCAGACGACGTTAGGTTCGGCGAGGATGGTGCTCGAGACCGGCTACCACCCCGCCCTGCTCAAAGACGCCGTAACGACACCCGCAGGGTGCACCGTCGATGGCATACTCGAACTCGAAGAGGGTGGTCTGCGCGTAACTCTGATCAAAGCAGTGAAGCGAGCGACCCAGCGGGCAAAGGAGTTAGCGAACGGGTAGGGCCTTGAAACAGCCTCGTCAAAGCTGCGTAGAATAAGGCTATGGCTACGGCTGGAGCAGTGAAGGAGCCGGGTGGTTCGACGACGACACTTGAAGTGTCTCGCGCGCTTGTGCGTTTTGGTTGGGCCGTCGTAGGCTACAACGTGCTGGTCATCCTTTGGGGTGCACTAGTGCGGGCCACAGGCTCTGGCGCCGGATGCGGAAACCATTGGCCCCTCTGCAACGGACAGGTGATTCCGCTCTCGCCTCGAATCGACACCATCATTGAATTTACCCATCGCTGCATGACAGGCGGTTCGACTTTTCTAGTCATAGGACTCCTGATCTGGACCTTCCGCGGCACCGTGAAGGGCCACGCAGCGCGAGCGTTCGCTGTTGCGTCCATGCTGTTGCTGCTCAATGAGGCTTTTCTCGGCGCGTTATTAGTGAAGCTGGGGTATGTGACGGGCAATCAGTCTGTAGGACGAGTCGTAGTGCTCTCCATTCATCTGAGCAATACGTTGTTGCTCCTGGCCGCATTGACCCTGACCGCCCGGCTGCTGACCACGGGACAGCGATGGGCGGCCCTGAGGGCAAGAAAAACGAAGAAGGTCTGGGCTCTCCTCGGGCTGGGAGCGACCCTGGTGGTGGGAGTCAGCGGGTCCCTTGCGGCATTGGGAGATACCCTATTCCCTGCTTCCTCGCTGCGAGCGGCGTTCGCTCAAGACTTTGCAGCGAATTCGCCGTGGCTGCTGCGGCTACGCGGCGTACACCCGTTCAGCGCTTTAATCGCAGCAGCGTTCGTGCTGTGGCTGGTAGGGCAAGCCAGACGATCTGGAGAGGGCAAGTTAGCGGCGATTGTCGTCGCTCTGCTAGCCTTCCAATTTGCGCTTGGGCTAGCGGATGTTCTTCTACTCGCACCAGTGTGGATGCAAATCCTGCATCTGCTCGGAGCGGATCTCTATTGGGTGGCCCTGGTATCGCTCGCGACGGCAGTAATGTGGCCGCAGCAAATATCGAAGAAATTACATACCACAAGGTAAGGCTTTCCCCCTGAGCCCGACAACGCAGGCTCAAGGGATAGCGCTGTGGTCAGACGGGACTACTGCGGAGTAGGCTTGCCGGCGATCTTATCGCCGACCTTTTCGGTGCCGTGCGCTGTGTCCTTGGCCGCGACCTTGGTGCCATGACCGATATCCTTGCCTACGGTCTTAGTGCCGTCGGCTGTCTTGTCGGCAACTGTCTTTGTGCCATCAGCGGTCTTATCAGCAGCGGTCTTGGTCCCGCTGACGGTCTTGTGATAGACCTTCTTCGTGCCGGCGGCGGTCTTTTTGGACCCAGTAGCGACGCCATGGCCCACATCTTTCGTTGCATCTTTCGTGTCGGTTCCGGCGGCCTTCGCGTCTTGACCGACAGTACTCTGGGCGTGAGCAAAGTTTGCCGAGGTCGATAGAGTAAGCGCAGACGCCAAAACGAAAAATCCTAGTTTCTTCACGTGCATTGGTCTCCTTTTAAGGCTTGAATGAAGCCTCCTACAGGATAGAGTACCGGTTCCGGAAAAGCGATTCACAAAAGACAGATGGGCTCGTCTCGAAACTTTCGATAAATTTGAAGGAGAAAGTAGGTGGTTCGTTATGGCAAAACAGATGACGATGGGCGTAATTGTGGGCAATCGTGGATTTTTTCCTAGCCACCTGGCTACCAGTGGACGGCTCGAGATGGTTGCGGCGCTCGAGGCTAAGGGGATCAAGCCGATCGTGCTCACCCCGGAGGAGACTGCTCATGGCGCCGTAGAGACCTATGAAGACGCAAAAAAATGTGCGGACCTCTTCAAAAAACATGCGCCCGAGATCGACGGCATCATCATCACGCTACCGAACTTCGGCGAAGAGCGCGGCCTCGCCGATGCCTTGCGCCTGGCAAACCTGCAGGTCCCAGTGCTCATTCAAGCAACACCCGACCATGCCGGCAAGATGTCGATTGCATTCCGTCGCGACAGCTTCTGCGGCAAGATGTCGATCTGCAACAACCTTAAACAGTATGGAATTCCCTACTCGTTGACCCGGCTCCATACGGAAGCTCCAGACTCGGCTGAGTTCAGCGCAGACCTCGAATGGTTCTCAGCAGTATGCCGCATCGTTCGTGGCCTGAAGAATGTTCGCTTCGGCGCAATCGGCGCTCGCCCCACGGCGTTCAATACCGTTCGATACTCCGAGAAGCTGCTTGAACGGTCAGGCATTACGGTCGAGACCCTCGATCTGAGCGAAGTGATGGGCCGCATCGGCCGCATGAATGACACCGATGATGCTGCGCAGCAAAAACTCGCGGCCATCAAGAAGTACATCCCCGTCGGCGACACGCCCGACGCCGCACTGATGAAGATGGCCAAGCTCGGCGCAGTGATCGATCAATGGATGTCCGCAAGCGAACTGACGGTGAGCGCAGTGCAGTGTTGGACCTCCCTCGAAGAGTTCCTCGGCATCGTTCCCTGCACTGTGATGAGCATGATGAGCGAAAATCTGATCCCGTCGGCCTGTGAGGTCGACATTCTCGGGACCCTGAGCATGTACGCGCTCACGCTCGCGAGTGAAACTCCCAGCGCCCTACTCGATTGGAACAACAACTACGGAGACAACCCCGACAAGGCAGTCTGCTTCCATTGTTCGAATCTGCCCAAACACTTCTTCAACGAAGGAGTGAAGATGGACTTCCAGCAAATCATCGCCGGAACCGTCGGCAAGGAGAACACTCACGGCACGCTCGACGGCACCGTAAAAGCTGGAGCTATGAGCTTCGCCCGCTTCTCTACCGATGACTTCGCCGGCCATATCACCGGCTACGTGGGCGAGGGGGCCTTCACCAACGATCCTCTTCAAACCTTTGGCGGCGCAGGCGTCGTCGAGATTCCAAAGATGCAGGAGCTGCTGCGCTTCATCTGTGAAAACGGCTTCGAACACCACGTCGCCGCCAACTTCTCAACGACTGCAGCGTCGGTTCACGAAGCCGCGAACAAATACCTTGGATGGAAGATGCACTGGCACCGATAGATCACTCAGTGTGGTTTGCGGAGTTGCTGATTCTTGATCAGCAGCTCCGCGACCAATCGGTGAAGACGAGCGTTCTCCATCTCAAGCTCGCTAAGGCGCTCCGTGAAACTTGCAGCAGATTGTCTGCCGTGAATCGAGGAGGAGCTCCCAGCTGCGCCAGCCTCTCTCTCTTCTCCCCCATCGATACGCCGTGGATTGATGTCATTCATATCTGAGTCTCCGCGGACTGCGCGAACGGTCTACGCCCGCAACGCATGCCCTTGCGAAACTTCTCGCGCTCTTCTGGTGTCATCTGCTCCCAACGTTCTTTCATGCGTTGCCGCCAGCGATTGCCGCCTCTTCCGCCATGACGATGAAAGCCGCCGAAGAGAATTTTGCTGAGCACAAATAAACCAAGTCCCTGCCAAAAGGTGATCATGTGCCACCCAAAGATCGGCGGCATCAGAGCATTCCAGAGACCCTTGACGAGGAAGCCCAGCACAACGCTGGCGACTACAGCGAAGAGTGCGAACTTTACTGCTTTGAACACTGGATGGTGACCCATGTATTGCTCCTCATTTCTTCTCAAAATCTTCGTAGATCAACTGCAATCTCTCGCGCAGATGCGTGACGGCATAATGCTTTCGTGAAAGCAGCGTATTAACACTGAGCCCAGTCTCGGCAGACATCTCTTTGAAGCTCTGCCCCATCAACTCGTGGGCAACAAAGACTTCACGCTGGGCCTGAGGCAGCTCCTCCAGAGCTTCCTCCAACGCGTCGAGCAGCAGACTCCGTGCGTAGGTTGCCTCCGGCCCGGCATCTGCGGAAGGAAGCAGATCTTCGAGCGTGTCACCCTCTCCTTCGACCGACACCGGATTGTTGAGCGAAGTCGGCTTCTTTCTACGGAAAAGATCGATCATCCGATTGCGTGCCACGCGAAAAAGCCACGACGTCACGTGCTCGACGGGCTTCATCAGCCGGTAGGCCTCAAGAAGTTCGTAGAAGACGTCCTGCAGAATGTCTTCCGCTTCTCCGGTGTCAGCAACGTGCTTCCGGATAAAATTGCGCAGCCGGGGCTGGTCTCTCTCCACCGCCTGCGAGATGAGTCGATCCTGCTCTGTAATAGTCCAATTGCTCGGAATTTCGCTCATCTACAGGTGTAGACGGACGACCTGGACAAATATTTTATGAAGAGGTGGGATTTGTCTAAATTGTTTAGAGGCTTCCGGGCAGGGTTATCGAGGCAATCTCCTGAATTCCTCGATTCTTCATACATTAGATTCATGCAGGTAAGGTAATCTTTTAGACCTCTATGACTGCCACGAAGCGAACTGCCGGAAACTCTACCAGCCCCAAAAAGACTGCCGAAACTGCGGTCGAGACTCTTTTTTTCAGCCGCGACGAGTCCTGGATGCGGTTCAACCAGAGGGTACTCGAGGAAGCGCAGGACGAGAGCAACCCTCTGCTCGAACGGGTCAAGTTTTTGGCAATCACGGCCAGCAACCTGGACGAGTTTGTAGAGATCCGGGTCGCCGGTTTCTTGCAGCGAATCGAAGACGGTTACAATCTCGCGCAACCGCCCGACGAAGGTGGTTTCACCCCGCAGGAGCGGCTCGACGGATTGATGGTCATGATTCATAAGTTTGTAGAGGCCCAATACAAGTGCTTGAATGAGCAATTGCTCCCCGCGTTGCAGGTGGCCAAGATCCGTATCCTTCGGTGGAGTCAGCTTAGCGATGTGGCACGAAAGCACGCTCTGAATTTTTATGAGAATGAGGTCGATCCCCTCCTGACGCCTGTGACCATCGACCCCTCCCACCCGTTTCCACGGGTGCTGAACAAGGCGCTCTGCATCGGTCTCATGCTGCGACATAAACGGCGGGGCACAAAGGCGCCCACTGCCCTGGGCGTGGTGACCGTACCTCGCGCGCTGCCGCGTCTGGTTCCGCTCAAATGCTCAGACGGCGACTGCGACTTCATCCTGTTGCACGAACTGGTCGAATCTCAGGTCGAGCGGATGTTCCGTGGGTATGAGGTGTTGTCTCGATCCGCATTCCGCGTCACCCGCAACAGCAATCTCTACATGCAGGAAGAAGAGTCGCGCTCGGTTCTCGAAAGTGTTCGCGCTGAGTTACACAATCGGCGCAAGGGCGACGCCGTCCGGATGGAGATTGAAAGCTCTGCAACCGAAGAGATGGTTGAGAGGCTCCGGATCAACTTCGAACTCGAGCCCGAACAGGTTTTCAGGACCGACGGGCCTGTCAATCTATCGCGTCTCATGAATCTCTACTCTGAGGTAAAACGGCCGCAGCTGAAGTATCCAGCCTTTGTCGCGAAAGAGTTCAAGCTAAGTGCAAAATCCACCGACATCTTCGACGAGCTACGGAAACGAGATGTGATGTTGCATCATCCCTTCGACTCGTACAAGGCAGTCGAGGAGTTTATCGAGGCCGGCGCCAAGGATCCTAACGTAATCTCGATGAAGCAGACGCTTTATCGCACGAGCAAAGATTCTCCAATCTTCACAGCGCTGACTGAGGCCGGACAGAGTAAAGAGGTGACCGTTGTAGTGGAGCTGATGGCGCGCTTCGATGAAGACTCAAACATCCGCTGGGCGCGAGAGCTTGAGGACGCAGGCGTCGGCGTCTTTCATGGCATCTTTGGGCTGAAGACGCATTGCAAACTTTCGCTGTTGGTACGGCGCGATCCGGATGGCGTCGTGCGACGGTACGCTCACCTGGGGACAGGAAACTACAACCCTGTCACAGCGCGCTTTTACACTGACATCAGCCTCCTGACCTCGAAGCCGGAAGTAACCGAAGAGGTGCAGAAGGTCTTCAACTACCTGACTGCCGAAACCGAAGCAGAATCCTACAATCCGCTGCTGGTCGCCCCGCTGACGCTCGCTGATAGCCTCGTTGCGCTGATCGAAAGAGAGGCAGATCACGCCAAGGCAGGTCGTCCGGCAGCGATCATCGCCAAGATGAACGGATTGCTGGATCGGCGAACTATAGAAGCCTTATACGCAGCTTCGAAAGCCGGCGTCGAGATCGATCTGATTGTCCGCGGGATGTGTTCCCTGCGTCCTGGGCTCAAGGGTGTCAGCGAACGAATCCGAGTACGAAGCATCGTAGGACGTTTCCTCGAACACAGCCGTATCTTCTCCTTCGCAAACGGAGGAAAAGAAGAGGTGTACTGCGGAAGCGCCGACTGGATGCCACGAAATCTGATTGAGCGATGCGAGGTGGTGTTTCCAGTAACTCAGCCGGATCACCACAAGCGGCTGCGCGAAGAGATTCTTGCAGCCTACCTCGCAGATAACACGAAGGCCCGGGTACTACAGCCGGATGGCGAATATGAGCGGGCATCAAAGAATGGAACTCACTTCAGCGCTCAAGACTACCTGATGCGAATCGCCGAGGGAGCGGACGAAAAAGTTCCAAACGAAAAAGTCCATGAGGCTGTGAAACAAGAGAAGTCTGCCGTTCACTAAATCCTTCAACAAATCCGGCACGCATTCGCTATTGAATCGTGATGTTTATGGTCGCAGTCTGGATGGTCGCCCCCCCGGACGCTCTCACGATCACTGCATAACTTCCAGCCGAGAGAGGGTTCGCAGCGTTGGGGTCAACTCCGCCGCTCCCGCAACCACTCAAAACACCAAGGACGGAAAGCGCGCCAATCAAAGTAAATGCACGCCAGCGACGTGTCTGCCATCCTGGCAGCATGAATGCGATCATCCCCGCGCAGAGCGCCCTTAAAACCGGCACGAGGCCGTGAGAAGTTGTTGGCGGCTCCGTGGCGCGGTCGGCCAAAGCAATGGACGAGATCGTGAGGACCGTGGTCCCGAGGGTGGAATCGATGGGCGTAATCGAAGCCGGAGCGAAGACACACATTGCTCCCGAAGGAAGTCCGCCGGTGCAGGCAAACGTTATGGTCGAGTGAAAGCCTCCAGCCGGAGCGACAGTCAGCGTGACGGCGCTCGAGCTGCTCCCCTGCGCCATAGTGATCGACGACGTCGACGACGATAGAGTAAAGCCGCCGACTGGATCGAGAATGGTAAGCGTGGCGACTTGTGAAACGCCGGCCAAATGATTCCTGTCGCCTGAGTAATTCACTTGAACGGCGTGTGACCCAGACTGAAGCGTATTTGTCAGCAGAGGAAGCGTAGTGGAAGCGCCGGTCAAGGGAACGGGCTGGCCGTAGAGATTGCCGTCAAGCAGCAGCTGCGCCGTTCCGCCGGGAACCGGAGACGCTGGCGAGATGGTAGTAGTGACAGTCACGCCACTTCCCTTTTCGACAGCAACGGGCGAGACCGCGATTGTGGCGATGCTCGGCACGGTCGCGGCCCCAAGGGTGAAGGGAGCGGGCGCCGAAACGGAGGCTTGGTACGTGGCGTCGCCAGAGTAAAGCGCCGAGATCAGGTGAGAACCCGGAGTGATGACGACGACTTGACTGGTAACGTTTGCCAGCCCCGAAGAGAGCGGTATCGGCCTGCTGATAGCTTGACCGTCGCTGAGAAACACAACCGTGCCAGTAGCTGGCGGGTTGTTGGGAGAGACTGCGGCGGTGAAGCTATACGAATCCCCCACCGCCACGCTAGCCTTCGATACGCTCAGAGTCGTAGCGCTCACGCCAAGAGTTGAACTGGTGACGTATACACTAACCGGCGGGACGCTGGATGATTGATAGTTCGCATCGCCTGAATAACTGCCAGTAATTATGTCGTTACCGATCGAGAGTTCACTGGCAGGAAAAGTAAAACTCACCAGCCCATAGTCCGTGGTGAATGCAGGATAAGCATTCTGTGTTACTGCTGCGCTGCCAAGCGTAGCCCCGCCTGACGTGAAGGTAACTGTGCCCCCAGGAGCTGCAACGCCGAAACCTCCAAGTCCATTCGCACCAAAGCCAAGTGCGTTGATCTGAGCCGTGAGTGTAACCGTTGCTGCTGCCGACACCAGGCCTGTGCTCGATTGAAGCACGCTGCTAGTCGGCGCTTTTACGATCGTGAAAGTGAACGGGGCCGATTGGCTCGAGTTAAAGCTTGCGTCGCCAGAGTAAGCCGCGGTGAGCAAGTGCACACCCGGGGCCAATGAGCGTGTCTGATCCTCAGTATTCGAGGCGGAGTTGAGTCGAAACGTGCCTCCATCCAGGGCAACCCCTGAATCCGTAAGTCTTATGTTGCCGGTGGCTAGTCCTTGTCCAGAAGCCCCCGCGACATCGGCGCGAAAAAGGAAAAAGCCTCCATAAGGGTATGTAGAACCCGACGCAACTGGCACGACGGTGCCGTCGGCGGGATTGTAGAGGAGAGGCGTCAAACTCGTCGTGCTCGCCTCAGGACTTACGGTAAGCGCAACGGCATTGGAATCGCTCGACGCATAGACTCCGTCACCGCTGTAATGCGCCTGAACCGAGTAGGAGCCACCGGGAAAGCTACTGAGCTGTGCGTTGTAGCTCCCGTTCTGAAGAGTTCCGGTTTGGACGGAACCGTTCGACGCGAGAGCGTTGATCGAAACGTTGCCGGTCGGGTTCCCTGCAGCAGAGGTTACCGTTACGCTTGCAGTGATAGGGCTGCCATGAGAAATCGTCGAGGACGACAGTCGGAGCGTCGTCGAACTCGCCGCAAAATTCGCATTCGTCCAGTTGTTGACTAGGTTCGCGGCATTCACGCTGCCCAGGCCTGTCGTGAGATCGTAGCCTGCACCACTGTTGTAGCCGGAGAGCACGCCATATTTGTCGGCAGCTCCATTCACAGCGCAGTTGGGAGTGCCCGTCAGGCACGGCATAGCAATCGTGTCAGTAGTGATGTCGTTGAAGACACAACCGGCAGCCGGAGCTCCTG
Organism: Tunturiibacter psychrotolerans; assembly: GCF_051013365.1. Taxonomy (GTDB): domain Bacteria; phylum Acidobacteriota; class Terriglobia; order Terriglobales; family Acidobacteriaceae; genus Edaphobacter; species Edaphobacter psychrotolerans_A. The sequence continues at coordinate 428,071 of NZ_CP132941.1, forward strand.
AGATTGCGCTACAAGCCGTGCCAGCTTTTTGCTGCTGGTTCGCAAGGTTGTAGAGAACATAGTTAGCGTTCCCCTGACGGCTACCCATCTTCTGATTAATCAGCGAGAGTATGCCGGCAAATGCAGGCGCTGCTACCGAAGTGCCTCCATAGCCCGCAAAGTCATAGGTCGGAGCAGCATCGTTGCAGGGCTTGCCGTCCGTATTCGTGCTCTGCTGACAGACGACGTAGAACACGCCAAAGAAACCCGCTCCAGCAAAGAGAGAGACATCGGGCATATCGCGAACTCCATCGGAAGGCACTCCAGCGCCAGTCTGCCAGGAAGGCTTGCCGTAGCTTCCCTTACAACTCGCAGTTGAGATCCCGTCGGACTGAATACACGAGCTAGCCCCTCCCCCGCCCCCAACAACAGAAAGGAGACCGTCCGCAAAAGCGACGCCGCTGTTACAAATCTGTTCCGTTGTCTGTCCGGAGTAGACACGAGAGGTCGCAAAGACCGTATTGGTGCAGCTCTCGTTCCACGGAGCCTCCGGGATATAGCCCTTCGCTGAAGCTTGAGTCGTCGAACTGTTTGCGATGTTCCAGAACGCAGCTCCGCCCTGGGGCGTATAAAAGTCAGTCCCGCCGACGGAGATGTTATACGGCGTGCTGCCAAGTCCGTTGACACCCAGTCCATAGCTAGCGCCGGTATCATCCGCAATATCGCAACCTGCTGCCCCAGTGTCTCCGCTGGCCACCAGAACCGAAATACCTTGTGCCGCAGCCTGCTGCCAAAGCGCCTTATAGAAGGCGTTACCAGACGTGCCAAGAAAGAGCTCGCACTGTCCGTAGCTATAACTCATCACAGGAGCAAGATTGTTGTCGACGATATACATAGCCGAGAGATCGGTGCCTTGGGTCGTCTCAGTCCCTTCCGAAACCACGTAGTCGATGGTCGCCCCCTTGGCGACGGCAGCCGACCATTGTGTGTCGATATCTGCTTCTCCTTCGTCCGCTGTAACGCCGGGGTTGGGGCCGTTATAGATGATGTTCAGGTATTCGGTTCCGGTCGGCGTAGCAGTATTGCCGACCGGCAGGTTGAAGAGCTTACGAAAGTTAACGAAGTCTGCGGGATTGATATCGGTCTGGCCGACAACGGCAATCGTCTGGCCGGTGCCGTCAATCGGAGTGCTCGCGTTCCACAGCGGCAGCACGTTGTAGATCGTTGCGAAGTCATACGGGGTCACGCCATAGATCGTATTGCCTCCGCTATCGATGGTGAAGGTCGGCTGCACCTTGCTAGCGGTCGTTTGCGAAAGTCGAGTCGTCAAATTCGTAGCGGCATCGTGCCGAAAACTGCCAGCTCTGTGGCTGGCAGGTCTCCGGGCAAAGTTGTTCAGCGAGGCAACGCCTGCCACTACCGGCGCGAGTGCGACCGGAATCTGCGGATCGGAATCATTGGCGAAGTGCTCTTCGCCCTGAACAATGTACCGATGCATATTCGTCCGAAACGCTGAGCGCACATCTCCCGCAGTTCCGGTGAACTCAATCAACGTGCGACCGGAGTTCACCCGAACGTCGTCGAAGCCATGTGACGAGAGCCACGCGATCACGCAGGACAGATCGCGGTCCGACGGGCCAAACGCAGCGCCGAAGCTCTCAGGGGTGAGCCACTGATGATATGTAGAGGAGCTCTTATCCTGCTGCTGGTCGATTAACCGCCGCAACTCTGCCTCCTCCTCAGGACCGCGGCCGAGAACCAGAACCATGCGGCGAAGAGGCGCAGCATCGGCCATCGCACCCTGATCAAACTCGGCACGCGCCAGTGGATGGGTATTTCCAACAAGCGTAATGCGACGGGCGTCATCAACCGCCTGCACAATCCTCGACCTTGGAGAAAACGAGGACTGCGCGAAACTCCATCCAGAAGGTCCAAACGGCAACGCAATCGCCGGAAGGAAAAGCAGCAGCTTTCCGATCATACGAATCATTCGTTCGTTTCCTGCTGCTAGAAAAGGCAGAAATTCTTAGCAGATAAATTGAAACAATGACTTCCAGGCACGATTCTTTCCTGACCCCTATCGAGCGTCAAGAAACATCGTCAAGAAGATCTGCATATCTTGGAGAGCAGTTCCATTAAAGGAAAAAGGCCGCGCTCCACAGAGCGCGGCCTCGAAGATCCCGTCTTCCTATTGCGGTACGGTGTAAGAGATCTGCGCGCTATGCACCAAAGTGCCACTGATGGCTGTAACGGTGAATGTGTAGGTGCCCGGAGCAGCGTTTGTTGTCGGAGTAGTTCCTCCACCACCGCCACCACCGCTCCCGCCAGAGTTCGAACTGCTTCCTCCACACCCAACCGCAGTGAGAGCAGAGATAGAAAGAAGAGCAACAAGTAGCGCGCTCCAACGACGTCGACGCGGCAGCATCAGGAGACACAAGCCGGCAAGCGTAGCACCTGAGCCGGCGGCATACCACGGCATCTTGCCTGAACCACCCCGGTGAGCTGGCCCGAATCCAGGCGCGATCGACTTCGCAGCTGCTGTTGGCTGAGAAGCCGTGACAACAAACGAAGTGGTAACACCGGCCGAGGTAGTGATATTGACCGGCGACACCGAGAAGCTCGTCGTAGCGGCCATTCCATCGCCGTTGGTGACGGTCAGGTTAACCTGCCCTGTGAATCCATTGAACGGCGTAATCGTAAACGTCTGACCAGCAGCCGTAGCCCCACCCGCAACCGTCGCATTCGCCCCACAAGTCGGAGCCGAAATGGAGAAGTCAGGCGTCTTGCTGGAGACGACATCAACCGATGCAATCGCGCCATTCGGATATACGGTGACCGGAGTTGTACCGTCGTAGACGACTGCGCTGAGACTGACCGGGGCAAGAAGCGTACCCTTCGAACCCGCATAATTGCCATCGCCGGAATAGGTCGCACTGATGACGTGTCCGCCCGATGAAAGGGACGACGTAACAAGATTGTAAGTCGCAGCGCCATTCGCCAGCGTTGTCGAACTGCCTGCCACCGCCACATTATCGACAAAGAACTGAACAGATCCGGTCGGCGTCGGGCCCGAGGAAGTGCCTGTCACGGCCACACTCAGCGCGAGGCTACCGGAGGAGACCGAACAAACCGAACTGCCAGTGGCAGACGTTACAGTAAGCGCCGTGTTGCTTATGTTTGCCCCAACGCCCCCGCCACCTGTTCCAACCGGTACAACCCCGGCCCAGCCCGTGACCAGTTGATTGACGTCGAAACTGCCAAGACCCGAAGCCTGGTCGTAGCCAGTCCCCGCCGTATAACCGATCGACCCGCCATTTGGGCAGTTCGACGTTCCCTGCGTGCATGGAACAGAGTTATTGCCAGAGGTGATGTCGTGAAAGACGCTGCCGTAAGTCGGACCGTTCAGGAAGCCATAAAGCGTAGGTCCGATATTGCCGAGCCCACCTGTCCCCAGCTTTTGTTCCACCAGCGCCAGGATCCCCGCAAACGTCGGCGCCACAAAGGAGGTGCCCCCGAACACGTTCGGCTGACCGTTGGAGGAAAGAAAACCGTTCGTGCAGGGCGTCTCTCCCGCGCCGTCGCCCTCGCTACAGACCAGATAGCCATCATGCATAGCCGCAGCATTCATCGAGATATCAGGAACATCCCGCGAGGAGTCGTTGGGGACGCCTGTGCCTGTCTGCCAGGCGGGCTTAGAGAAGACGGCACTGGCGCCGCCGCCCCCCGCACCGCCTCCGGTACCACCTGGAGTGAGGCCTGCAGAAGCAGTGGTCTCGTTCCATGGCACCTCAGGAATATAGGAGAGGGCCGACCCGCCAGTCGTCCCATTCGAACTGCTCCAATAAGTAGCCGGCGTGTTCACGTCGCCGCTGAACATCGTTCCACCAGCGGACGTCGCATAGGGCGAGCTGCTCGGAAAGTCGACGTTCAACCCCTCCGTGGCGAGCCCGGTCACGTCGCAGTCCGTCGCTCCAGCATCACCAGACGAACTAATGACCGTCTGGCCCTGAGCGTTTGCTTTGGCAAGGAGCATGTTCAGGCTATTCACCAGCGCCGAACCCAATCCGCTCTCGCACCCACCGTAGGAGATCGTAATAATAGGAGCGACCTTGTTCGTGATCGCGTAGGTCAGAGAATCGTTGAAGACATCGAATCCATAAACAAAGACGAGATTCGCATCGGGAGCCGCGGCTCCGGACCACTCCAGATCGAGATGTGCTTCATCAACATCACCCGCTGAAAATGCCGCTTCGGGGACATTCGCATTCACCTTCGTCAGCTTGATGGCAGGCAACCCGGCAGCCGAGCGAAACTGCGCGATATCGGGATCGGGAAGTGTATCGCTTGTGTTAATAAACGTCTGCCCCATCACCGCAATCGTTATGCCTGAGCCATTGATCGGCGTCGAAGCCGTGAACAGCGGATTGAAGTCGTAGATCGTGTAAAGATCAGCCGGAGAGATGTAGTGGCTGGTAACACCACCGATCGTCTGCGTGTACAACGGCTGAGAGGGATCGATAGGAGAAGAGTTCCGTGCGCGCAACTTCGGCTTCGGTCTGAAATCGTTCAAACCAGTAATCGCGGTCACAACATTTGCCACGGCAGCCGGAAGGGTTGGATCCGTCATATTCGAAACATGCTGCTCGCCGTCCACAGTAAGACTATGGATGGAGGTGCCGAAGGCCTGTTGCACCTGTGCCACAGTTCCGCTAAAGGTAACGTAGTCGGAGCTGCGCGCAGTTCCTGTGATCGTAAAGCCCTGGCTGGTGAGCCACGCCGAAACCTTCGCCAGATCGGCGCTGCTGAGTCCGAACCGTGCACCAAACTGCTCCGGCGTCAGCCATTGGTGATAGCTCGTAGAGGCGGGATTCTGCTGATCGGCCAGCAGCTGAGTCAGATCCGCCTCCTGGGCCGCCGTCATGCTGAACCGCAACGACATCCCCAGCCTCTTGCCCGCCGGAGCGACGCCAAGATCGGTAGCGCGTTTCGCCCGCCCGGCAATCGTACCGGTCAAAGGAGTCCGAGCCCCGCTGTTGGCCGAACCCGCAATCCGGTTCTGAACAACGGCACGAGCAGAGGGAACAAACGTGGCGGCAAGAAAGGCAATAGGAGCGATCAGATGAGAGAGGCGGCGGCTGCGCATGGATATTCTTCTACCTTATTACCGGGTTACGGAGTGGCCTGCTGATACACACACTAAAATTCGACTGGCCCTGCGGCCCTGAGACAGAGACCGAGGTACATGCTTAGACAGACGATAAATCGAAATGTTGCGCCTACAAGTGTAAAGAGATTATTTCGCCTGTCTGATTGTGCCATTTCAGGAAGATAGGCCGAGACCGCGCCCACCCATCCTGCCCACCGGTTGCCTTCCCCTACGACGATCGTTCTCGACCGCAGACGCAAAAAGGCCAGCCGGGAAATTCCCCGACTGGCCCTGATCCTCGAATCAATCGACGCCTAAATGCTGTACTTCCCAGCCTTCAGAACATACTGAGCCACCTGCCGACGAAGCTTGATCGTGTCCGCCGAATCGTGTTTCGAAAGCCTCCGAAGAATCGTAAGCTGCGTCCGCAGCATATCTCCCTCCGCCACCGCCGCAATGACCTTCCGCGCCGCCAGCTCAATCACAGACATGGCCTTATCTGCATAGATCCGCGCCATTGCAACATAGACATCCGTCGCCTCCCCGGACTGCCCCGCCGCAATCTTCTCCGCTCGCAGAATCGCACTCTCCATCGCGAAGACCTCGATGATCATATCCGAGATAGCCCCCATCACCTCCTGCTCATCTGCGATCTGCGTCATGTACTTCTGCGTCGCAGCACCGGCAACAAACAGCGTCAGCTTCTTCGCATTCGCCAGCAGATTGCGTTCGTCAGCCAGCGGGCCTTCTCGTTCCACCTTCTCGCCAGGCCCCGACATCACCTCGTCCATCAACTTCTTGATCGCCGGCATCAGCGCCAGCTTTCCGCTCATCGCCGACTTCATCAACCAGCCAGTAATAATAAGCCGATTGATCTCATTCGTCCCCTCGAAGATCCGATTGATTCGCGCATCGCGGTAAGCACGCTCTGCCGGAAACTCTTCGACATAACCGTAACCGGCGAAGATCTGCAGCGTCTCATCCACCACCATATCCAGCATCTCGCTCGCCCACACCTTCACAATCGAGCACTCGACCGCATAATCCTCAATCCGCTTCTGAATCTCCTTCGTGTCGTTCTTGTCTACGCCGGCCAGAGCCTTATCAATCAGCCCCACCGTGCGATAGCACACCGCACCTCCCACAAAAATCCCTGCAGCGCAGTTTGCAATCTTCTCTTGAATCAACCCAAACTCGGAGATCGACTTCCCGAACGCCTTACGATCGATCGCATATCGAATCCCATTATTCAACGCCATCCGAGCGCCGCCAATCGCAGCATTGCCCAGCTTGTACCGCCCCACATTCAGAATATTGAACGCAATATGATGCCCCTTGCCCACCTCGCCCAGCAGATTCCCTGCCGGGATCACACAGTCCGTCAAAATCAGTGGGCAGGTCGAGCTGCCCCGAATCCCGAGCTTGTGCTCCTCCTTGCCTTGCGTGAAACCAGGCGTCCCGCGCTCAATCAAAAACGCCGTCAGCTTCTCCTTCCCTGCATCCGGACCATCCGGAATCGCACACTTCGCAAACACGGTAAACAGATCCGCAAAACCAGCATTCGAGATCCACATCTTCTCGCCGTTCAACGTATACGTCTTTCCATCCGCTGACAGCACCGCCTTCGTCTTCGCATTCACCGCATCCGAGCCGCTCGTCGACTCCGACAGCGCATACGCCGACACGATCTCGCCCGATGCAATCTTCGGCAGATACTTCTTCTTCTGCTCCGCATTCCCATACCAGACCAGCGGCAGCGTGCCAATGCCCGTATGCGCCGAAAACGCGACCGAAAAACTCGCCTGCTTCGAGATATTCTCCGCAACAATCGCCGAGGTGGCCTTGTCCATCTCCAGCCCACCGTAGTCTTCTGGAATATCGATTGCCGTAAGCCCCAGCTCCGCAGCCTCCTTCAGCAGCCGCTTCGTCACCGAGAAATCCTTCGCCTCAATCGAATCCGATGCCGGCATAATCTCGTTGACGGCGAAGTTCGCCGTAGTCTCCGCGATCTGTTTATGCTCGTCGGTGAAGTCTTCCGGAAAAAAACAGTCAGCAGGTGTCGGATCGCTGATCAGGAAGCTGCCACCTGCAATGCGGGTAGCAGTAGTCGGGGCAGGTGGTGTCATCGTGGCCATGGTGTTACTCCTTCTACGAATTCTGAACTTTCAAAAATGCAAACCTAACTCACTTCAGCGATCATCTCGCCCGGCTCAAGAGAGTTCCATCGAACAACACACTGCTGGCCCTTCCAGCGAAACGTCTCCAGCTGAGCTTCGGCCAGCGTTACCGGCGGTTGTTCCACCGTGATCCATCTCTCGTGCGCTACCCCATCGGAGACGTACTTTGTAAGGATCGAAACCTCATAGAGCGCAACTCCGCCGCCTTTCGCGTTGTTCAGGAACTGAATCATCTTCGGCTGAACGTCTTCAATAGTCGCCGTCGCACACTTCCAGTTCTGTTTGATTTCCTCTCGATGCAGGTGTTTGATAAAAAATGTGAACCCAATCACAACCGCAACCACCGCGACACACCCAATCACCACTCGAATCTGACGCCAGTCGCTCCGGCCCGCTGGACGCAACCTGTTCCAGGCTCTTCGATCCGACTTGGAGTATGGACGCATTCTCTAATTCATAGCCTCATAGATCCCCGCAGCGCCCATTCCACCACCAACACACATCGTCACAACCCCATACTTCGCCTTACGACGTGGCATCTCGCGCAAAAGCGTCGCCGTCAACTTAGCTCCAGTGCACCCCAACGGATGTCCCAGCGCAATCGCACCGCCATTGACATTCACCTTCGCGCCATCAATCCCCAGCACCTTCAACACGGCAAGCGACTGCGCCGCAAAGGCCTCGTTCAACTCAAACAGATCAATATCTTCAAGCGATAACCCAGCCATCTTCAAAACCTTCGGGATGGCATGAATCGGCCCAATCCCCATCTCCTCCGGGTCGCAGCCAGCATAAGCGAACGCAATAAACTTACCCATCGGCTTGATCCCTAACTGAGCCGCACGCTCCGCCGACATAACAACCGCCGCCGCCGCTCCATCGGATGTCTGGCTTGAGTTCCCCGCCGTCACCGTCCCTTTCGCATGAAACACCGGCTTCAGCTTCGCCAGCGCATCAAGAGAAGTATCCGCGCGAGGCCCCTCATCTTGTTTGAAAGTTGCCTCCGTCGTCTTCGCCTTCTTTCCATTCGGTACAGTACTTGTAACCGTGATCGGGACAATCTCGTCTTCGAATTTCCCGTCGGCAATCGCGGCCAGCGCCTTCTGGTGGCTCTCATACGAAAACTGATCCATCTGCTCACGACTGATCCCGTAGTGATTCGCAACCCGCTCCGCAGTCAGCCCCATCGACATATAAGACCCCGGATAGTTCTCCACCAGCCACGGATTCACCGAGATCTTGTTCCCGCCAAACGGAACAAACGACATGCTCTCCGTACCGCCGGCCACAATGCAGTCCGCAGACCCGCCACGAATCCGATCCGCCGCCAGCGCAATCGACTGCAGCCCCGACGCGCAGTACCGGTTGATCGTCATTCCCGCAGCCGTAATCGGCAAACCAGCACGGAAGCTCGCAACGCGCGCCACGTTCATTCCCTGCTCCGCCTCCGGCATAGCGCAGCCCAGAATCACATCCTCTATCTCCGACTTGTCGAGTTGAGGAATACGCTCGAGCGCACCGCTAATCGCAAAGGCAGCCAGATCATCCGGCCGAGTCGTACGTAGCGTGCCCCGAGGTGCCTTGCCAACAGCAGTACGAACAGCGGATGCAATGATCACTTCTTTCATAACCCACTAACTCCTGACTTCTGCCCTCAAGATGCTTTCCAGAGGGCTGTGAATGAACCCTATCTCTACTCGCGCAAATTCGCGAGCAAATAACTCTCTAGTTCCTAAGCGGTTTCCCCGTCTTCAACGTAAACGCAATCCGTTCCTGTGTCTTCTTCTCCCCGCACAACGAAAGGAAAGCCTCACGCTCCAAATCAAGCAGATACTGCTCCGTCACCGGAGTACCGGGCGTAACCTTCCCTCCGCACAAAGCGTATGCCACCCAGTTCGCAATCTTCGCGTCATGATCGGAGATGTACTGCCCCTCCCGCATCGTCCACACCGCCAGCTTCAACGTAGCCAGCACACTCTCCCCCGGCGCGGGAATATCGGTGCGCACAATAGGCGCACTATACCCAGCATCGGCAATCGCGCGAGCCTTCGTCTTCGCATCCGTCAGCAACCGTTCACGATTCATCGTGAGCCCGTCGGAAGCCTTGAAGAACCCCATCGACCGAGCCTCCGCCGCACTGGTCGAAACCTTCGCCATCGCAATCGTCTCAAAGTTCTTCTTCAGCGCTTCAAAGATCTCCACACCCTCGCCACGAGCATCCGGCCGAATGCTAGACCCTGCCTCCACCGACCGAATCGTCATCTCCTTGCAACCACCGCCACCCGGAATCAACCCAACCCCAGCCTCTACCAGACCCATATAGAGCTCCGAGTGAGGCTGCCGCGCCGCCGCATGCAACGCAATCTCAACGCCGCCGCCCAAACACATCCCATACGGCGCAACCACTACCGGACGCGGACAGAACTTGATCGCCTGCGTCATGTTCTGGAATGCACGCACCGCCATCTCGACCTCGTCCCACTCCTCCTCCTGCACCCCGAGCAGCAGCTGCATCAGATTCGCGCCAACCGAAAAGTTCGTCGAATCCCCCGTAATGACAAACGCCTCAAAGTTACCCACGATCTCACTCGTTGGCTTCAACGTCTGCGTAATCAAATTAACGATGTCATCGCCCAGCGCATTCATCTTCGAATGCAACTCAATCCCGGCAACGCCATCCCCCAAATCGATTACCGACGCGCCGGGATTCTTCTTCACAACTCCATTCGCCTTCTTGATCACCCCTAGCGAAGTCACGCCCTCTGCGGTCACCACAGGCTCATACCCACTGCTCACCGGATCAAAGAATAGCCGCCCCGAGGGCACCGAAGCATCATCCTTATACCAACTCGGGTTCGCCTCTCCATGCTTTTCCGCATAGGCCAGCAGTTTCTCTACATTCGCAGAGATCGGCACACCAGCAGCCCGCATCTTCTCCGTGGTAGCCTTCACACCCGCAGCGTCGAACATCTCAAACGGACCAAGCTCCCAATTGAAGCCCGTCTTCATCGCCTGATCGATCTCTACGATATTGTCCGCAATCTCCGGCACACGATTCGCGCTGTAAGTAAACAGCTCCGTCAGCAGCGGCCAGTAAAACGCAGCCGCCTTATCCTTTGTCACGTCTGCATGCAGCAGTTGCGCAATGCGAGCATGGGTCGACTCCACATTCTTCGCCATCTCGATCGCCGGAAACTTCGGCCGCATGCTCGGCTTATAGTCCAGCGTCTGCCAATCCAGAACATGCCGCAGGTCGCGCCCCTCCGCATCCTTGCCTTCCTTCTTATAGAACCCCTGCTTCGTCTTATCGCCGAGCCACTTCCTCTCAAGCATCGTGCCAATGAAAGGCGCCAGCTTCACCTCGGCACGCTCATCCCCAATCTTTTCGGCCTGCGCGGAAAAGTTCGTAGCCACATGCGCCAGCACATCCACACCGACCATGTCGCCCAGTCGAAACGTCCCCGTCTTCGGCCAGCCCAGCGCAGAACCCGTCAACGTATCGACCTCTTCAATCGACAGCCCCTGCTCCTGCATCAGACGAATCGCATTTCCCATCGAAAACGTGCCAATGCGATTCGCAATAAAGTTCGGAGTATCGTGCGAATGAACAATCGCCTTCCCCAACCGCAGATCGCAGAAGTGCTCCACCGCCGCGATATCCGCCGGGTCCGTGTCCGGTGTCCGAATCACCTCGAGCAGCCGCATGTACCGTGGTGGATTAAAGAAGTGCGTGCCGAACCAGTGTCTCCGCAACTCCATCGGCATGCCTTCGACAATCTTATGGATCGGAAGACCGCTGGTATTGCTCGTAATGATCGCGTCCTTGCGCCGATGCTTCTGAACCTTCTCGAGCAACGCCCGCTTGATCTCAAGATTCTCCGCAACCACCTCAATAATCCAGTCGCAGTCCGCAATCAAAGCGAGATCGTCATCGAAGTTGCCAATCGTAATCAGCCGCGCGTTCTCCACCGCATAGAACGCCGCAGGCTTCGACTTCTTCAATCCATCCATCGCCGCCAGAACAAACTTGTTCCGCTCCTGCTTCGGCGCGCTCGCATCGGTCCCCGGCGGAACAATATCCAGCAGAACCACCGGCAACCCGGCATTAGCAATATGAGCCGCAATGCGCGACCCCATCGTTCCGGCCCCAAGAACCGCTACCTTGCTGATCTGCCTGTGATCCTTGATCTGGCTGGGCTTTGCCGAACTCTGCGGCGTGGCAACTTCGAGAGTGCTGGAAGACATGTCAAAAGCTCCGGCGGGCAGTATGACCCGAACGATGCGAAGCATACTGAATGACCATTCAGTCCGTCAAGTGAATAACCATTCATTTTTCAAAACGCTCATTCTAAAAGACTACCCGGCAGGCTCGATCTGAATCGCTAATGCTTCGAAGCAGCCAACCGATGCATCTCCGACCCCGCCATCAGGAAGCCGCCCACACCATACACGTAGCTCGCCGAAGGTTTGAACTTACCCGGCTGCCCATCGATCGGCTGAATCGAACCCAGCCGACCATCCGCATAGACGTGCCCCAGCATTCCCTTCCATGACCTCTGCACCACAGGAAGATACGTCTTGCGATCAAGAATCTTCTCGTTGATCCCATAAGCAATCGCAAACGTAAAAAACGCCGACCCCGACACCTCCGGCAGATCGTAAACTGCCGGATCGAGCAGCCCAGACCGCCACAATCCATCCGCACTCTGAATCGCAGCGACCTTCTCCGCCATCTCGCGAAACTGCGCCACATACTTTGGTCGCGAAGGATAATCCGACGGCATTATCCGCAACACGTTCACCAGCGCACCCATCACCCAGCCATTGCCGCGCGACCAGAAGATCGGTTTACCGTTCGCCTGTTTCTGCGGAAAGTAGCGGCTGTCGCGAAAATAAAGGTGTTCCTGCTGGTTGTATAGCCTCCCCGAAGTAAGCCACCATTCGTGGTCCATGTAGTCCAGGTATTTCCGGTCATTGGTAATCGCATACATCCGCAACAACACCGGCGGCGACATGAACAACGCATCGCACCACCACCACAACAACTTGTTCGGATCATCCTCCCGCACGATCAACCGATCCATAACCGCTTTCGTATCCGCCATCCGCACAGGCTTCGGATCTTCCCGGTAAAGATCCAAATACGCCTGCCCCAAAGCCTGGTCATCCGCATGAGGAAACCGCGCATCGAGCAGCATCCAGTCCGATCGCACCGCAAACCGCTGCACAGCATCGCGGTACTTCGCATCGCCTGTAGTCTTCGACGCTGCGATCAAACCGTCATAGAGTGCAGCAAATGTCCACTGTTGATTGAAGTGCGTCTCCGCATAAGCCACCTGCCAGTCCGCAACCTTCTTCATCGCTGCATCAATCGCCTTCGGCTTCAACTCACTCGAGAGTTCAGTCGCAAGCGGCCCGGGATTATCCGGAGCATCGCCAACAGCATCGCCCTCCGCCGAAACCACCCTCAACCCCGCGGACTGCGCAAACACACTTACTGAGGAACTCACCGCCGCCGCACCCAGCGCGAGCCCGAGAAAAAAACTCGCGAGCCCGTTTGCCGACAAAGCCCGATGCAAAACCCAATTCCGACGCATCGTGGAAAGCGCCATCATCGACCTTAAACCAGGCTCCCATTCATCACCAGCGCCACCGCGCTACGCAAGCGCGCCGTATTTCCTTCAAAAGCAGGCCGCAGTCTGGGCGGCTTCGAAAGCGCGTTTTGGTTCAGTTCTCCCTCAACAATCGGCCCAAACAAATACCACGCTGCCGTGATGTCCCCAACCACCACGATCTCACTCGGCGCCAGCGCACTTGCAACCATCCTCAGCCCCCGCCCAAGAAAAGAAGACATCTTCTCAAGCGCCTTCACCGCATTCGCGTCATGAGACTGAGCCATCTTCACCAGCGCAGCAAAGCTCGGCGGAGCAGCCGCTCCACTCATCTCCTCGTAGTAACGCAACCCCGCACGATTCGAGCTCACAGTCTCCCAGCACCCTCGCCCACCGCAGCCGCAACGCGGTCCATTCATCTCCATCTGCACATGGCCAAACTCTCCCGCCATGCCGTTCGCTCCGCGCAGCAGTTGTCCATTGGCAAAGATCCCCGTTCCAATTCCCTCTGAAACATTCACCACCACGAGGTCGTGCAACCCGTCGCTATCGCCAAACCAAACCTCCGACAAAGCGCAGGCATTCGCGACGTTGTCCATCTCCACCCGCAACCCCGTAGCCTTCTGAATGCGCGACTTGATACTCGAGATCGACCACTTCAGATTCGGTGCGAAGATCGGTTCGTCACGAAGCGGATCGGCGCGGCCCGGCAGACTGATCCCGATCCCGTCAAACGACTTATCGCTATGCGAAGCCATCAGCTTGCGAATCGCCGCAATAATCGGCTGTATCGCCTTCTTCGGATCCTCCGGCAGCTCGACCACATTCTGCGCAACAATCTTCCCGCCAAGGTCGGTCACAGCGACCGTCGTCTGTGATGGATGAATATCCAGCGCAATCACCGCCCGCTGATGATTCAGTTCAAGAAAGGTCGGTCTACGTCCGCGTGGTGGCCTCCCCGTCGACCCCTCCAGAATCCACTTATCCTTGATCAGATCTTCGACGATCAACGAGACCGTGCTCCGCTGCAGGCCGGAGACGCGGGCAAGGTCGGCGCGCGAAAGCGGTTGACGCGTTCTCACCAGATTGAATACAAGGTTCCGGTTAATCTGACGCGGAGTTTTGTTCGACGCACTCTGCCTGCGAGTGAAAGTGAACCGGGTGTTGGTCATCGCTTAGCTTTCGTGTCCATAAAATCAGTGAGCCAAACCATATCAAACGTGTGTACTGAGCAAACTCGCACGTCCGGCCATCGTTCGAACCAAACTCGAGCCGCCTTTTGCTTGACGTCTTTGGCGACGAGTCTTTATACCACTGCGAGTCCAGCATTTTGTAGATACTTTGAATTATTGTCTCGAAAAACGATAATCTACGCGCAAAATCACCGATTTGAACATAAGAGTAGCCACCACTCTCATCAAGTGAAACTTCACGTTCTGCACCGTCGTCTAACTCGACCGCAACTGTCTACAGCTTATATTTCTGCAACGCGAACTGAGTCACGTCGACCGAAGCTGCTCACATCTCGATCTCGTCGTCGTTCGTTCAAGAGGTGTGTGTCAAATCGCCATGCTAGCCTTAACTTCACAGTGGCGACTTATCTAGAGCAATCGCTCACCAAGTTGAAAGAGTTCGAGGGCTGCATCCCTTGGATGTATCGCGACACGGTCGGCAAAGTCACCGTCGGCGTGGGCCTCATGCTCCCCGACGCGAAAGCCGCCGAATCCCTCCCCTTCCTCCTCGACACTCGCCCCGCCACACCGCAGGAGATAGCCGCCGAATACGCCCGCGTCGACTCCCTCCCCCAGGGCCGAGCCTCCGCCTTCTACAAATCCGCCACCACCCACCTCATCCTCCCCCAGCAAACCATCGACGCCAAACTAGCCGCTGTCCTTCAAGGCTTCGAGGCCACCCTCCGCACCCACCTCCCGCACTACGACACCTTCCCCGATGGCGTAAAGCTCGCTCTCCTCGACATGACCTACAACCTCGGCCCCGCAGGCCTCTTCAAAGACTTCCCCAGCCTCATCGCAGCCGTCGAGTCCGGCTCATGGGCCGAAGCCGCCGCCCACTGCATGCGCCGAGGCCCCAGCCCCGCCCGTAACGCGTGGACTCGCGAGCAGTTCCTCTCCGCCGTCGTCACCACCATCAAAGCCGAAGCCGACACTCTGTTGAAGCGAATCTGGCTCGCCATACGTCAAACCTGGAACGCCTTATTCGGCCCCCGGCAATAGAGCCCGGCTTCGGGCTTCGATATAGTGAACTCTTGACTTGAAAAAGTCTGCGGAGGGCTTTTGGTAAAGGTAAAACGTAGTATCGCCGCAATCTTCACGTGTGCCATCGCGCTCAGCTGCAGCGTCAGAGCGCAGGATCTCGCAAGCTTCGAAAAACGCACGACCGTAAAAGTCCTTCCCAACGGCCTCACCCTCATCGTCTGCGAGCGACCCGAAGCCCCCGTCTTCAGCTTCTACACCCTCGTCGATGCAGGCTCCGCCGACGATCCCGACGGCGCCAGCGGCATCGCCCATATGTTCGAGCACATGGCCTTCAAAGGCACCACCGAGATCGGCACCACCGACTACGCCGCCGAAAAAATCGCCCTCGCAAAAGTCGAAACCGCCTACGCAGCCTACGACGCCGAGTACCGCAAGCGCGTCGGCCAAAGCCCCGAAAAGTTGGCTCAACTCCTCAAAGCCTTCCAGGACGCGCAAGCCGAAGCGCAGAAATACGTCATCCCCAACCAGTTCTCCGAGATCGCCGAAGAGAACGGAGCCGTCGGCATCAACGCCAACACCACCGAAGACTCCACTCAATATTTTTGGAGCATGCCTTCCAATCGCCTCGAACTCTGGGCCTACCTCGAAAGCCAGCGCATCGCCCATCCCGTCGAGCGCGAGTTCTACAAAGAGCGCAACGTCGTTCAGGAAGAGCGCCGCATGCGCGTTGACTCCTCCCCCGTAGGCCGCATGGTCGAGCAGTTCCTCGCCACCGCCTACGTCGCCCATCCATACCGCCGCCCCGGCGTAGGTTGGGAGAGCGAGATCAGCCAGGTCTCCGCCACCGAAGCCACCACCTTCCACGAAAAATACTACGTCCCCGCAAACATCGTCATCGCCGTCGTAGGCGACCTCAAAGCCTCCGAGACCATGCCTGTCCTCGAGCGCTACTTCGCTCCCATCCCCGCCGCCCCGCGCCCCGAACCCATGACCACCGTCGAGCCACCGCAGGTCGCCGAAAAATCCGTCATCATTCGCGAGGCCACTCAGCCCTTCTACATCGAGGGCTACCACCGCCCCGACTACCTTGATCCCGACGACTCCGCCTACGACGCCATCAGCGACATATTCTCCAACGGCCGCACCGCCCGCCTCTATCGCTCTCTCGTTCGCGACCAGTCCATCGCTGCCGAAGCCCAGGGTTTCAGCGGCTTCCCCGGCGACAAGTACCCGGGCCTCTTCGCCGTCTACGCCGTGCCTCTCCCCGGCCACTCCCCCGACGAGATGCGCGCCGCAATCCACAAAGAACTCGATCGCCTCAAAAACGAAGACGTCACCGACGCCGAACTCGAGCGCTTCAAAACCCGCTCCCGCGCCGATCTCCTCCGCGGCCTCGCAGACAACGAAGGCCTCGCCCACCAACTCGCCGAATATCAAACCCGCTTCGGTGATTGGCGCGAACTCTTCAACCAGCTACAAAAAATCGATGCCGTCAGCAAAGCCGACATCCGTCGCGTAGCCAACAAAATCTTCACCGACAACAACCGAACCAGCGCGCGAATCGAATTCGTCCCACCACAACGCAAAGCCCCGCAAGCCTCCGAAGGCGCAGGAACAGGAACTCCAGGAACAGCCATGCTCACCGCACCCCCAGCGCCGACCGCCCAAACCGCCGGAGGTGCACAATGAACCAAAATCTAAGCTTCTCTCAGGTATCCTCGCGCATCTCTCAATCACCCTCTCTCTTTTTTTCTTCGTCATTTCGACCGAAGCGCAGCGAAGTGGAGAAACCTGCTGTTGCCTTCATCCCTCCACCAACCCTCCCACACGCAACTCCCGATCCCATCGCTCAAAAAGAATCCTCGCGCATCTCTCAATCGCCCTCTCTCTTTTTTTCTTCGTCATTTCGACCGAAGCGAAGCGAAGTGGAGAAACCTGCTGTTGCCTTCATCCCTCCACCAACCCTCTTTTCTTCGTCATTTCGACCGAAGCGCAGCGAAGTGGAGAAACCTGCTGTTGCCTTCGTCCCTGCACCAACCCTCTCACACGCAGCTCCCGATCCCACCGCTCAAAAAGAATCCTCGCTCATCTCTCAATCGCCCTCTCTCTTTTTTTCTTTGTCATTTCGACCGAAGCGCAGCGAAGTGGAGAAACCCGCTGTTGCCTTCGTCCCTCCACCAACCCTCTTTTCTTCGTCATTTCGACCGAAGCGCAGCGAAGTGGAGAAACCTGCTGTTGCCTTCGTCCCTGCGCCAACCCTCTCACACGCAGCTCCCGATCCCACCGCGCAAAAGAAATCACATAGATCAGTGCCAATCCTAAAACTCCTTGCGACCACAGCCGCCGCAGCCTTTCTCATCTCGCCCTCCTACGCCCAAACACCAGCCACCACACGAGCCCAGCCATGGAAACAAATCCCCATCCCCCCACTCCCAGCCTTCAAACCCGCGCAGCCACACCGCGTCGAGCTTGAAAACGGCGTAGTCCTCTTCCTTCAGGAAGACCACGAACTCCCCTTCATCAACGGCACCATCCTCATCCGCGGAGGCAGCCGCGACGAACCCAACGCCAAGGTAGGCCTCACCTCTCTCTACGGCGAAACCTGGCGCACCAGCGGCACCGCCACCATCAGCGGCGACAAGCTCGACGACGTCCTCGAAGATAAAGCCGCCTCCATCGAAACCGCGGGCGGCACCGCCTCCACCTCCATGAGCTGGTCCAGCCTCAAAGGCGACTTCGACACCGTCTTCGCCCAGACCATCGACCTCCTTCTTCATCCCACCTTCAAAGCCGACAAGCTCCAACTTGCCAAACAGCAACTCGAGACCGGCATCGCCCGCCGCAACGACGACGCCGGCGGCATTGCCAACCGCGAAGCCATCCAGATCGCCTACGGCCCCCACAACCCCTACGCCCGCGAGCTCGAATACGCCACCGTCGGCGCCGTCACCCTCGACGATCTCAGCGCCTGGCACAAAAAAACAGTAGTCGGCAGCAACATCATCATCGCTCTCTCAGGCGACTTCGACTCCGCCGCCATGGAAGCCAAACTCCGGGCAGCCTTCGCGCCAATCCCTCGCGGCGACCGCTTCCAATCCGTCAAAGCCACCTTCATCGACCCCAAACCCTCCGTCAACTTCGTCTCCAAAGATGACGTCAACCAATCCAACGTCCTCATCGTCGGCCTCGGCACCGAGCGCAGCAACCCCGACTACTACGCCCTCTCCGTCATGAATCAGGTCTTCTCCGGCGGCTTCGGCTCACGCGTCGTACAAGACGTCCGCACCAAACTAGGCCTCGCCTACACCGTCGAAGGAAACTACGGCGCCTCCTACGATCACCCAGGCATCTTTGTCGTCGAGGCCGCAACAAAGAGCGCAACCACCGTAGCCGCAACCAAAGCGCTCCTCGCCGAAATCGACCGCCTAAAAACCGAACCACCCACCCCCGCCGAGCTAAGCAAAGCCAAAGACCAGGTCCTCAACTCCTTCATCTTCCACTACGACTCGCCTGACAAGACTCTCGGCGAACAAGTCACACTCGCCTTCTACGGCTATCCCGCCGACACTCTCGAGAAGTACAAAGCAGGCATCGAAAAGGTCACCGCAGCCGACGTCTCGCGCGTAGCCAACAAGTACATCGACATCAACAAACTAGCAATCGTAGTCGTAGGTAACGAATCTCAGATCACGCCATCGCTAGCCACCCTAGGCCTCGGCGCCGTAAAAAATCTGGACATCACAATCCCACCCCCACCCGGCGGCAAGCCAGCCGAATAACCCCGCGAAGCAATCAAAAGTCACGAAGTGACCGCGGCCCGCGCAGGGCGCCCGTCCGGCAGGACACTAGCAGCAGTTCTCAAAGAGTTCTTACCTAAGGGGAACGATGGAGCTATCCTTGGATAGCGTCACCGTCCCCGGAGGTTCGTCATAAAGAACTCGCTCCCGTCTCTGCTAGCCGTCTCTCTCCTGCTCAACGTCCTCCCCCTCACAGCCCAGCAGCGTCCTCCCGCCACGCCACTCATCACGCACGACCCCTACTTCAGCGTCTGGTCCACCACCGACAACCTCACCGACTCCGACACCACCCACTGGACCGGCGCCCCACAACCCATCACCGGCATTGTCCGCATCGATGGCAAGCCCTTCCGCTTCATGGGCCACCATCCCGACGACATCCCCGCGATGCAGCAGACAGCGCACTCCATCACACCCACCCACACCACCTACGAGTTCCGTCAGAGCGGCATCAACCTCCGCTTCGTCTTCTTCACCCCGGCACTCCTAAGCGACCTCGACCTCCTCTCCCGCCCCGTCACCTACCTAACGTGGACCGCCGAATCAACCGACGCAACACCCCATCAAGTCTCAGTCCTACTCGACGTCGATCCCATCATCGCCGTCAACGAACGCAGCCAGCAAATCAACTCCTTCCGCAACCAGACCTCATCGCTCAACGTCCTCTCCACCGGCTCGCAGGATCAAAAGATCCTCAACCGCTCCGGCGACGATCTGCGCATCGACTGGGGCTACTTCCATCTAGCCGTACCGAAAGATTCGCACTACATAACCTACCTGGCACCCCACGCAGCCACAGCCTTCGCATCAACCGGCCAGCTCTCAACCACCGACACAATGGACATGCCCGAGCGCGCCGACCGCGACGCCTCCGCACTCTCTACCGTCATCGACTTCGGCTCCGTCTCCGCACAGCCCGTCACCCGTCACATCCTCGTCTCCTACACCGACAATTACGCAATCCAGTACCTCCAGCGAAACCTCCGCTCCTACTGGCAGCGCAACAACCAGCCCGTAGACCAGATGCTCGATCAAGCCGAACAGCAATACTCCGCTCTCGAAGCACGCGGCGATGCATTCGACAAAGAACTCACCGCCGACCTCATCAAAGTCGGCGGCGAACACTACGCCTACATCGCGACCCTCTCCTACCGTCAGGCCATCGCCGCGCACAAGCTAGTAGCCGACGCCAACGGCGACCCTATGCTCTTCGCCAAAGAGAACTTCTCCAACGGCTGCATCGCCACCGTCGACGTCCTCTACCCTTCAGCCCCGTTCTTCCTCTTCTTCAACCCAAAACTCCTCGAAGCCCAGCTCCTCCCCGTCCTCGAATACTCCTCGCTAGCCCGCTGGAAGTTCCCCTTCTCCCCCCACGACCTCGGCCAATACCCACTCGCCAACGGACAGGTCTACGGAGGCGGCGAAAAAACCGAAGAAGACCAGATGCCCGTCGAAGAGAGCGGCAACATGATCATCCTCGTCGACGCCGTAGCCCGCGCCGAAGGCACGCCACAACTAGCCCAGCGCTATTGGCCTCTACTCACCAAGTGGGCCGAGTACCTCAACATCCACGGCCTCGATCCTGAAACCCAGCTCACCACCGACGACTTCGCCGGACACGTAGCCCACAACGCCAACCTCTCCATCAAAGCCATCGACGCCCTCGCCGCATACGCCGACCTCGCCCATCTCCTGAAACAAGAGACTGTCGCAAAGCAATATCAAGCCACCGCAAAAGAGATGGCCGCAAAGTGGATCACCATGGCGAAGGAAGGCGACCACTACAAGATCGCCTTCAACAGCCCCAACACCTGGAGCCAGAAGTACAACCTCGTCTGGGACAAGATCCTCGACTACAACCTCTTCCCCAACAGCGTCCGCGACAGCGAAGTAGCCTTCTACCTCACTAAGCTCAACCTCTACGGCCTCCCCCTCGACAGCCGCGCCGACTACACCAAGCTCGACTGGTCCATCTGGACCGCAACCCTAGCCTCGAACCCCACGCAGTTCAACGCCATCATCGACCCCATCTATCGCTGGACCAACGAAACCCCCACCCGCGTCCCCCTCACCGACTGGTACGACACCAAAACCGGTAAACAAGTAGGCTTCCAGGCCCGTAGCGTAGTAGGCGGCGTCTTCATCAAAGCCCTCTCCGACAAAGAACTCACCACAAAGTGGCGCGCCAAATCCACCACCTCGAAATAATCCAACGACCCAGCTCCGTTGTTATGTCCTTTTGTTGTTGTCTGTCCTTTTGTTGTTGTGTCCTTTTGTTGTTGTGTCCTTTTGTTGTTATGTCCTTTTGTTGTTGTCCGTCCTTTTGTTGTCATCCCGTAGGGATCTGCGGTTGCTCCTCTTACACCAAACGAATACAGCCCAGGCAAATCAACAAAAAAAACGAACCCAAACCCACTCCATCACCACGAACCACCTCCATCAAGAAGCTATGAGACCATAGACTTCTATGGTCTCCAACGAATTCGCCATCGCCATCATGGCCGCAGGAAAAGGCACCCGCCTCAAAAGCAAGCACCCCAAAGTTCTTCACGAGATCGGCGGCCGCGCCCTCCTCCTCTACGTCATCGCCGCCGCCGAAACCGCAGTCACCCCCGACCACATCTACTGCATCATCGGCCACGAATCCGAACGCGTAAAAGTCGCCGTAGCCGCAACCGGAGTCCAGTTCGTCCTCCAGCCCGAGCAGCGCGGCACCGGCCACGCCATCCAGATGCTCAAGGCCGACTTCGAGCGCTCCGGTACTCCCCTCCCCAA
This sequence comes from Tunturiibacter psychrotolerans, assembly GCF_051013365.1. Classification (GTDB taxonomy): domain Bacteria; phylum Acidobacteriota; class Terriglobia; order Terriglobales; family Acidobacteriaceae; genus Edaphobacter; species Edaphobacter psychrotolerans_A. The sequence continues at coordinate 449,773 of NZ_CP132941.1, forward strand.
GCATCTCCTCGTCCTCTCCGGCGACGTCCCCCTCATCCGTCCCGAAACCATCGCCACCGTCCGCGACACGCATCTCCGCGAGCGCGCCGCCATGACCATCCTAACCGCCGTCCCCACCGACCCTACCGGCTACGGCCGCGTCCTCCGCGCCAACCCCAAAAAACCCGAAGTCACCGCCATCGTCGAACAAAAATCCCTCACCCCCGACCAACTCAGCGCACCCGAGATCAACTCCGGCATCTACTGCTTCGAAACCCAGGCCCTCTTCAGCAAACTCGACGCCCTCAACACTAATAACGCACACGGCGAGTTCTACCTCACCGATATCGCCGCCATGCTCGTCGCCGAAGGCAAGCGCGTCGTCGCCGTCAAAGCACACAGCGTCGACGAGGTCCTCGGCGCCAACACCATCGCCGAGATGATGCACCTCGACGCCGCCATGCGCCTCGCCACCGCACGCCGCCTCATGGACAGCGGCGTCACCATCTTCCGCCCCGAAACCTGTGTCATCGACTCCGCCGTCACCATCGGCCCCGACACCGTTATCGAGCCTTACGTCCAACTCCTCGGCGCCACCCAAATCGGCAGCGACTCCCGCATCCGCTCCTACTCCGTCATCCAAAACTGCACCATCGGCAACAACGTCACCGTCCTCAACGGCTGCGTCTTCGACGACTCCGACATCGCCGACAACGCCATCCTCGGCCCCTACTCCCGCCTCCGTCCTGAGAGCCACATCGGCGAAGGAGCCCACATCGGCAACTTCGTCGAAACCAAGAAGACCACCATCGGCAAAGGTTCGAAGGCCAGCCACCTCAGCTATCTCGGCGACGCCATCATCGGCGCCGGCGTCAACATCGGCGCCGGCACCATCACCTGCAACTACGACGGCGTCCACAAGCACCGCACCACTATCGGCGACGGCGCCTTCATCGGCTCCGACTCCAACCTCGTCGCCCCCATCAACATCGGAGCCGGCTCCTACATCGCCGCCGGCAGCAGCATCACCGAAGACGTTCCCGACGGCGCATTAGCGTTAGGCCGCAGCCGCCAAACCAACAAACCCGGCTGGGTCGCCGCACGCAAAGCCGCCAAACAAAAAGCCTGACCACCCAACAAGCCGCATCAGCGAGCGCAAACTACGCGCGTGGCCGCCTTCCGACGATTGATATCCTTCGTCATGGATTACTTCCTCTCCTCGTCACGTCTCGGGTTCCGCCATTGGACCGCCGCTGACTTGCCGATCGCCAAATCACTTTGGATGAATCCTGGCGTCATGACTCACATGGGCGGCCCCATGACAGCCGAGCAGGCAAACGCGCGACTGGATCTGGAACGCACAAGGCAGACTGCTCTCGGCATCAGTTACTGGCCCATCTTCCATCTCGTCAGCGGAGAACACGCTGGGTGTGCTGGCCTGAGACCATTTCACGACGAACACCACGTCTATGAATTGGGCGTACACATCGCGCCAAAATTCTGGGGCGGACGCTATGGAGAAGAGGCGGCACGCGCTGTCATTGAGTACGCCTTTACAGCGCTGGGCGCCCTGGAGCTAACCGCAGGCCACGGTCCCAGGAACATAAACTCAAAGGATCTCCTGGAGCGGCTCGGCTATACCTTTTCCCACGAGGAGCCTTGGGGCGCGCAGGAACTTATGCATCCGTTCTACCGCCTCAAGCCAGAACAATATCGCCGCTGAAATACGCAACGACGAACCTCACTTATGAGCAGGCTCTGACCAAGGCGGCACAACCCCCATCATCCGCGCATAAGCAATCTCCTGCCCCATGTGTTCATTATCGTGAACAATAATCCTCAAATACATCCCATCCACCGTGACCTCTTTGCCCTCAATCTTCACCTTCCGCTGAAGCTCCCCCGGCTTCAACTGAGCACGCGCCGTCCTCACCGCATCCAGCGACCGCTTTAACCACGCGATCACATCCGCCTTTTTGGTCACAATCTTCTCGACATCATCGGACATCATCTCCGGCGGCATCGTAGGTCCAGTCACACTCAGCAGATAAAAATTCGCCTGAGCGATATGCATATACACCTCGCTGACTGACCTCACCCCCGGCGCAGGCCGCCACGCAAACTTGTCCGCCGGCGTAGCCTCTGCCAGCTCCACCAGTTGCTTGGATACATGCGCCCACTCTCCGTCGTACCCCTCCCACAGTCCCTCCATCTGTGCGTGAAGAGAGGTCGTACACATCACAAAGAGAAGCAGCAGCGTCTTCATCAATCCCTCCGAATCGTCTGAAGCACTTCAGACCAATGGCGCCAAACTACATTCACCGACTCCATCTGTCAAAATCCCATTTTGAAAAACAGAAAAATAAAGTTGAAATCCATGACGCATTTTTCTGCGTTCTTAAAGGCGCGTCCGAAAAACCATGTTCACCACACAAACCACCACGTTCTCACCATCAACTCACCACAAGAAAACCACGCATTTTCCCACGACCCCTCTTAAAAAGTGCAGCAAAACCGCAAACAGAACACTCTGAATCCATAGACGAAATTTTTCTCAAACAAGCACCTGATTCCTACGCCTGGACCGCCGATAAAGACGTATAAGCCAGTGGCATTTAGCCAGCTACATCACACCGTCACTCCGCGAAAGTATCCATCCATGCCGCAGGAACGAATCCTGGTAGTCGACGACGAAGAACCCGTGAGAGCAGTCGCAGCAGCCCTTCTCGCCAGCAGCGGATACACCGTCAACACCGCTGAAAGCGCCGAAGACGCCATCACTCGCCTCCAGCAGGACCCCGACTACGACCTCGTCCTCTCCGACATCATGATGCCCGGCACCGACGGACTCACCTTCCTCGACCATCTCTGCACCGACCACCCCGGCATCCCCGTCGTCATGTTCTCCGCCATCAACGACATCTACGTCGTCACCAGCGCCTTCCGCCGCGGCGCCATCGACTATCTCCTCAAACCCTTCGAGCGCACCGAACTCGAAAGCGTCGTCCTCAGAGCCATCGAGCACGGCCGCCTCCGCAAACAGAACTCCACCTACCGGCATAACCTCGAAGCCATCGTCAACACCAGAACCGGCCGCCTCCGCTCCACCATGCTGGACCTCGAGCGCAGCTACGACGTCACCCTCGAAGCCATGGGCGATGCGCTCGACCTCCGCGACCAGGAGACCGAGGGCCACTCCCGTCGCGTCACCGCCTACACCAACGCCCTCGCCCACGCCATGGGGCTCAACTCCGAAGAGCTGCGAGTCATCGCGCGTGGAGCCTTCCTCCACGACATCGGAAAGATCGCCATACCCGACGCCATTCTTCTCAAGCCCGGCAGACTCACCGCCGAAGAGATGGCCATCATGAAGGAGCACTGCGCGCGCGGCTACGAGATGGTCCGCAAGATCTCCTTCCTCCGCGATGCCGCCGAGATCGTCTACGCCCATCAGGAGCAGTTCGATGGAAAGGGCTATCCACGCGGCCTGCGTGGCGAAGAGATTCCCCTCGGCGCACGCATCTTCGCCATCGCAGACACACTCGATGCCATGACCTCCGACCGGCCCTACCGCAAAGGAACCAGCTTCGCCAAAGCTCGCGACGAGATCACCCGTTGCGCCGGCACACAGTTCGACCCCCAGATCGTCGAGGTCTTTCTCTCTATCCCCCCGAAACCTGGTCCGACCTGCGCGCCGCAACCGAGCTGCAAACCCCCGCCCCATCTCCTTTTCGCAGCAACTGACAGTAGTGGCTCAGTTTGAGTCCGCATGGAACCGGGACAGCTTCTCAAGTACATTGATCAGAATCAAAAGATCACATGCCCGACAGACCGACTACACGGCAAAGTGACGAGAACGGCGTTTATCGGTACTGATTTCTTGAGCGAATCTCGTCTATGTAGGAGTAAAAAGCATCGTTTCGATGCTGGCGCCATTGGTTGATGACATCGCGGGCCTCACTTTGAAGTCTCGACCCTCGACAGGTAGCCAATCGTATGTCAACAGCTTCTTGATTGTGGCATCAAGATCGGCGCCCTTGTTCAGGGCTGCCAGCAGAGCGGTGAAGTCCACGATCGCGATCCCGTCCTCCGGCTCGATCCAATGCCAATAGTCCCACGACACAAGAAGATAGTGCACGTTCGTGTAATCCGAAATGCTCTTTGGCAGCTTTTTGCGTTGCTCAAGAAAGTTAGGATCCTTACGCGAGAAGGACCGAATCAGCTTAAGCTGTTGGACACCTTTCTCGATCTCTTTTTCCCTGTCGATGCGCTCAAGCGGTCTGTTCGGCTTGCGGCTCCACTTCAACTCCGCCAAAACCAAGGTTGAGGAGACTTCGTCTGCTAAAACAACATCGATCTCCGTCGTGCCGTCCGGAAGCTCTATCGAGGGTTCGAATTCAAAGCGGGACACAGCTGGGCGCAGCCGCTCGATCATCGTCCGTTCTTTCTCAGTGTTCTGCGCCGAGAACAGCGCATCGAAGGTGTAAGAGAACATGCGAAGGATGTTGTCATCGACTGCACTGGCAAGCGGAAATTGCGGTGCAACCGCGAGGGTGAAATCGTCCAGTGGGACAAAGGGATGGATGCACATGCTGGCTCCTTTCTGTGTCGAAGGATTCAGCGTCAGATCGCCCAGGATCTTTTCACAAAGCGCTTTGTCGATCTTTGAGATTTTGCTCAATTCGTTAACCCACATACGCCGAGACTTGACCATCACTAGCGAAGAAACGGGTATCGGATGCCCGAACCTATCGAACGGGTAGCAAATGTACTCATGGATAGCACACAGGATTAGCAGAGCGACGTAGAGCTCCTTAAATTCACGGAGTGAATAACCGTTCAATTGGAAGTCGTCACGATGCCGGAAGTTGTCATCCAATCGGGCTTGATACTGTGGCCGCAACGCCTCGATCAGCTCCCGTGATGGCTCGTAGGAGAATTTCCTCGCCAAACCCCTTTGCCGGGACGCATGGAAGAGTTCATCCAGCATGCGCTTACCCTCTTTTGACTCGTGCTTAGAGGGAGCACCCCAATTGATGAAGAGCGCGCTCCCCCTGGTACGGAAGCCTTGCTGAAATGCAATGACCTGCCGCTGCCGGGGTGCGTCTCTCGGTATGTAGAAGCGCACCTTCCCATCTGGCAGCATCTCGACCTCCTCATGGTCTTTGTGCCACATCGGGAAGGTATTGAGGAAATGCATATACTGATCGGTCACCATCAGTGCGTGATTAGCGTCGGCTATCAGAGAGCCGTTCCAGGTGTACTTCTGGACCAATCGAGATGCGGGCCTCCCGTGTTCGTTAATGAACCTGAAACCAGAGGTACAGTGGTCAAAGTTGATCACCCTGATCCGATGGAGAGAGCCATTAGGGCCATCTTTCTGAAGGGTGATCTCCAAATTCAGAGCCATTGCGGTCAGGAGCGCCCATCGTGCTTCATTGGCCGGGCGATGGAGCAACCGCAAAAGCTTGTAACATTCATCGGCCCTATCTTCGACGGCCTGGACTGCATTGAGCAGCTCGGTCGACGCTTCGCTCTTCCGGAATGGCATTTCGACACACCTAAGCTTTAATTATGGCTGAGGTGTCTTAGTACACCGATCGGACCGAGGATGTGAAGTTACAGGATGACCATGTGCCTTTCAATCTCCCGTGATTGGTAACGACAATGTATGGTCCGCCGCGTGACTGCAAGGATTAGTTTGGTCGAGAAGACAAGTCTGCGGCAATGTATTCGGCCTTTGATGGAGCCGCGTGCTCCTGGCCAGGATGAGTTCCGCTGCGCATCTGTCCTTACAAGTCGGTCGGTCGTTGAGGACCCTTATCGGGATCAGGTTGCAGATGCGCCGTTGTGACTGTTCTTTCGTCTTTGCTGTTCCTGTGCAGACCTTGGTGGGAAAGTCGTCGTCGTAGAGCGGGAAAGTGGGAGCGTGAAGCGCTTCCAAGCCGCAGGCGTCTTTTCCGCTCTATCTCATGCCGCTGTTGCGCTCGCCGCGGGCCTGTAGTCTTCGCCGGTGGAGAGCACAGCCCAGGCGATGCGGGTGAGCTTATTCGCCATAGCGACCACCAGCACGTTGCGCGGCGCTCTGGCTTCCAGTGCGTTCATCCAGGCTCCAATCGTGAAGCGATCTCGTTTTATGCGCATGGCCGCGGCTCGTGCGCCGTGGATCAGTACCTTACGCAGGTAGATGTTGCCGCGCTTGCTGATGCCCAGCAGCTTGGCCTTACCGCCCGTAGAGTACTGTCGCGGAACGAGGCCGAGCCACGCTGCGAAGTCTCGTCCCTTGCGGAACGCTGCGCCGTTGCCGATGGCGGCAACGATGGCCGTCGCGACGATAGGTCCGATGCCTGGGATCTGGCGGATGCGGCAGCAACCCGCATCGCTGGCGGCGATCTGTTCGAGTCTGTCGGTCAGCTCGTCGATCTGCTGTTCGACGGTCTTCCACTCGTCCCACAGCATACCTATCAGGTTGCGCATCATCGGCGTCAACGCGTTCTCTGCGTTCTCGAGAACATCTGCCATGGCTGCCTTTAGCTTCGCCGGCTTCTGCGCAAACACCATGCCACGTTCCAGCAGGAATGCCCGTATCTGGTTGATGACCGCCGTGCGCCGCGAGACGAGCCGGTCTCGAACCCGGTGGATCGCTTGCAGGTCCAGCTGGTCGTCCGTCTTGATCGGGACGAAGCGCATGTTCTTGCGCTCGACCGCTTCGGCGATAGCCTCTGCGTCGACGTAGTCGTTCTTGTTGGACTTCACAAACGGCTTCACGAACTGAGCTGCGATCAGCCGCACGTCATGGCCTTGCTGCCGCAACGCTCGCCCGAGAAAATGCGCTCCGGAGCAGGCTTCCAATCCGATCAGCGAGGTCTGCATGTTCGCCGTGAACGCCAGCAGCTGCTTCTGTGAGAACTTCTTCTTCACCAGTACCTTGCCCGATGTTCCCAGCGCAACAAGGTGAAATGTCGTCTTGCCCAGGTCGATGCCTACCGAACGAATCTGCATGTCGATGATCCTCCTCTGAAACCGCTGCTAATATCCTCCGCCTCAGCGGGGGGTGACAGCGGCGGACCATCTCATTAGTCGGCTTGTCTTTACCTGTGCCCTCTGTTCATTTGGCCGATAAACGAGCTTATCGGAAATATGCGGAGAATTTAAACTAACCCACTATCCAACTGACCACCCAGTTGCGTAGAACAAACAAACGCAGCTAGCATCGCAGGGCGAGGTGTCTCTCAATGAAGAAAGCTATGGATGCGAACGAAATCAATGACGTCCTGAAGGCAAACCCCGAGTGGAATCTCAAGGATGGCAAGCTCATTCGCGAATGGACTTTCAAGGACTTCATCCAGGCCATGGCGTTTGTGAACCGCGTGGCAACACTTGCCGAGGCGGCCGGCCACCACCCCGATATCGACATCCGCTACAACCACGTAGTTCTCGGCCTGGTCTCACACGACGCCGGTGGAATCACCCAGCGCGACGCCTCCATGGCCAGCAAACTCAGCAAAGAGTTCCCCTCGGCATAGCTTTTTATTCGGCGAACCAGCCGCAGAAGACCCCCGAATTGCCCAAAAAGATCCTCCAAACCATGAAAAACTGTAATTTCATAGGAACTCTCCAACGTCCTCTTTTTTGCATAGAAAATAAGTGAGAAGACGAGCTATTTTTTCAAATCATTCATTAGATTGAATTTATTTCGATTTGTGAAAGCCCTGACCTCTGGAAAACATGCCGAAAATCACCAAATTTCTATGGTTGGACATATTTCTATTTCTTTTCCTCCATATTGTGGTATCTTCAATTCAACGAAGCGTGAACCTGCCGCTCGTGAGATATTTCAGTCCGCAGTCCGGCTGACACAAGTTGCGTCACTGGCCTCCCGGCACGATCAAAACACCGTTCGTGCCGCATTTTTTTTGCCTTCGCCTCCCACACACCAAAAACTCAAATACAAGCGACTGCGTTGCCTTCAGTGACCTACCGCTCCCATCGCCCAAACGACAGCTTCGGCTCTCAATTCCCCTGCTGCGCAAGGCTGTGATCGAACTCGAGAGAGGGGGTGGCTATTTTTCTGTCAAGTCCCAAACCATCGCAACCCGCATCATGACAAAGAGATAGCTCTGGCGCATGAGTTACCACCAAGTCTTTATAATTAACACTGATACGCCGTACCTCCTTGCACGAACGGGGACGGACCTTCGCCAAGCACTACGTAAATCATTTAGATGGAATATTTTATCCGTAAACCCTTTAGAAAGAATATTTTGCAGACACACCCCGCCCGCAAAATATAGACAATAAATGAGTTACGCCCAAAATACCCCCCCGGGGGGAGGGGGGTCGGACAAACGGTCCACCCACTTAGTTCAACTCACTCAGTTGTCAGAAGAAAGAGAGATTGAGTTAAGAAAAAGCAGTAGATACGCCGCTATATTCGCCATCGAAAGGGATTGATCTAGAATACGGAAATGAAGCGAATCATCGGATGCATCGCGCTAGGTCTGGTCACTATGGTGGCCTCCGCACAATGGTCGAATCCCGCGGAAGATATCCCGGCCTATAACGCATCTGCTCCGACAAAGCCTCTTCCTCCGGTGCTTAGCGGGAATCAGCTGACAGGCGTCTACTTCACGCATCCTTACCAAGTGACCGCCTACAAGATGGCCGCCGCCATCCCTGCGGTGTTGCACCAGCAACCTTGCTACTGCCACTGTGATCGCGAGATGCGCCACAACAGCCTGCATAGCTGCTTCGAAGGCACCCACGGCGCTGCCTGCTCCACCTGCATGAGAGAGGCGGTTTACGCTTACCAGCAGACGAAAAAGGGACAGACCCCGGCACAGATTCGCGCCGGCATCGAACGTGGCGAGTGGCAGGAAGTCGACCTCGTAAACGCAACCATGTAGCCTCTCCGCACGCATCTGACGCCGATTTTTTCAGCCGAGTATGCTTGCATCATGACTTGGGTCTTCTGGGCCGTTCTATCGGCTGTCTTCGCTGCGGCAACTGCATTGCTGGCCAAGGTCGGTGTCGCCGGAATCGACTCGAACCTCGCGACCGCGATCCGAACAACGGTAATCCTGATCTTCACCTGGGCGATCGCCATCGCCTTCGAGAAGCATCACGGGCTCACGCAGATCGGCCGCCGCAGCTGGGTCTTTCTCGTGCTCTCGGGCATCTGCACCGGCCTGTCGTGGCTCTGCTACTTCCGCGCCCTGCAAATAGGACCCGCTTCAAGCGTAGCGCCGGTCGACAAGCTCAGCGTGGTACTGGTCATCCTGGGCGCGTGGTTGTTCCTCGGCGAACACCTCACGCCGCTGAAGATAGGTGGCGCCTCGCTCATCACCCTCGGTGCCGTGATCCTGGCCTTCGCGTGACGCGGTGTCTGACAAGGTAAGAGTTATAATCGACGTAGTTCTTTGTAGCGCCCAATGCAATGTTGGTGCCAGCTCCAGATGGGGGCGTCACGGCTTCGACGGGATTGCTTGTGGCAGAGAGGCATGCCGGGGTGTGGACACCCGTAATCGCTCACAAAACTATAAGTGCCGAACCTCAGTTCGCTCTTGCTGCTTAATTAATTAAGTAGCCGATCGCTCAAGCTTCGCCTACGGGCCTGTACCGATCGTCGCACAGTAGGCTGGTCTTCCCTGCTCCGTCTGAGCGGGTCGGACGAGATCAATCAGACTGGTCGTCGTCGCATCTTCGTCCGTTCTAAGCGCCGATGACGAGACAAAGATGAACTGGAAAAAGCATGAAAGCTCTCTGTTGGAAGTTTTTTCGGACGTGGGTTCGACTCCCACCGCCTCCACCATTAATAAGTGCCTTATTTGCAACGATTTATCAGCAATTTATCTGAGACTATACGATAAATGTACGATAGCGGAATGCTGACTATCCACCGTCTTTACAACCCCACTTGTTCGAAGGCTGCTGACAGGTACTGGAAACGATGCAACTGCCCTATGTGGGCTGAGGGCGCGGTTGGGGCACATATACCAGGAAGAGCCTGAAGACCAAGAGTTGGGAACGCGCTGTCGTTCTCAGTCGTCAGATCGAAGACGCGGCCGCCGCAAACCCCGCCTCACATGATGAACCGATTACGATTACAAAGGCTGTAACGAATACCTTCGACGATGCGAAAGCGTGTGAGCTTGCCGACGTCACTCTTTATAAGCTTGAGATCCAACTTCGCAAAGCCTCTTTCTTTTCTGCAAGTCCACCGTCGGTCCAGGAAGCCCGGAACGCTCAGCTGGTGCAAAGCCGAGGGATATGAGCTGCTAACAGAATTCGATCTTAGGGCAGCACAATCGCACCCACCGACTACTTCACGCGCGATGAATATGAAAAGCTGCTGGATGCAACCTACCTCTATCGCGAGAACCGCAGCGAGAACATCACCGGAAATCACGGCACAAGAGTTAGAACCCTGATCATGCTTATGCGTTGGAGCGGATTGCGGATTCGCGACGCCGTCACCCTCGAACGAACTCGGCTCATCAATGACAACCTTGTGCTATATCAAGCAAAGACCGGAACCGCGGTCTACGCCCCCTACCACCTCAGGTGGCGGAGGAGCTTCGGACCCTTCCCGATGGAGCGAAGCCTAACCCAAGATACTTTTTTGGAGTGGAAACGGGCTCCCAACGAGTGCTGTTGCAGATTGGCAACGTAGCTTTAGAAGAGTCTCCAAACTCACAGGACTCGAGAGACCGGACGGTTCAGCAAGACGCTGTTTCCCCCTCATGCTGAGGGATACCTTCGCTGTCGAAATGCTTGTAGCTGGAGAGGGGATCGATCAGGTATCAATGCTTATAGGACATGCAAGCGTGAAGATCACAGAAAAGCATTACTTTTCCCTGGGTCAAAGCAGGCCAAGATCAACTCGCGGCGAGTGTTCGAAAACGCGTGGAGTTCTCTGGACTCCCTTCCCCCAAAGACTCCGAAACACGGGAAAACAAAGCTAATGTTGATGAAGGCTTAGTCAGGCGGTCTGGCGACGGTGATGAACACGGATTAGAACACTCATCCACGATGTGTTTCCTTCTACTCGCACCGATGCTCCTCGTGGCGGTGAAGAGCTTAGCTTAGTGGTTCAGTTTAGATTTGGGGAGTCCATCCTTCGATTCATGAGCGAAAGCTTTGCTTGTTCCACGAATGCCCTGCTTCAGTTAGGACCAGTTTCGCGAGGTCACGCTCGAAGGGCGTAATTCGGTATCTTTTCTCCAACGATGCCACCCGACGACTGAGACCCGGTTGAGTGACGCCAAGGCGCTTAGCTGCTCGCGTGAAATTCATTTCCTCAACCAAGGTGACGATTGCGACGGAAATTCCCGAGCTGGCGAAGAAAGTATTCGTTGCCGCAAAGATCATGCGCACTTCTGATGAAGACCAAGAACTTTCGCTTGAGTTTACCGACGGCACATCTTTTTCTTATTCGTGCTCCAGTAAAGTGGTCGCGGAGGTATCGGTATATCGCGGCGGCGTCGGAGAGAAAGAGATCATCCGCGGATTCAAGGTCGGCGGGTGACCTCTAGAATAGACATGCGGTCGCTCAGTTCGCGAAGGTACAGAAGAACTTCAACTCGGTCGCCCGATGCGTTCCGCGAGAACTTTGGGACTTGCAACCTCCGGCCATGTATTAGGCGGAACTGCATTTTTGAAGAGTTGATTCTTGTGTAGTGTGACCGGATCTTCCAAGCAAACCAAGCGCCCACTTACGCATCAAAAGAAGTGAGGTTACACAATGAATCCGAACGAGAAAAGTACGAATCCGCAAATCGACAAAGATTCTAGCGAAGGTGATTTCGACAGTAAGCAGGAAAAGATCGACCATGTTGCTGGCGATATGGCGCGCAAGGCAGGGAAAGTTGAGAAGAAGTTCGAGAATTCAGATACTGTAGGCGGCGTTCGTTCCAACAGCGGCGGGATCTTCTCAAAGTAGGAAGATGAGGAATGCCCGCGTACCAAAGAGCCCTGAGCTGTCTAGGGCTCTTTACACTCAGCTAGGCCGCGTGTACTTTTCAACTGGATCAACAGATCGGTCTCCTAATGCTTGCAGCAGAAACTTTGTTCAACATAGTCTCGAAGAAGAAGCAATAGGTGAGTAGCTCGCACTCATTTGTTTCGCCATATCGTGGCATGGTTCTTTAACGCTGGTTGCACCTTCCGATCAATCCAGATAGATGACGAAGCAATGTAAGTATTGCGGGAAAAACAAACCTTATTGCTTGTTGAGTCCTCGCAGCTGCTAACCCTCAAGATTAGAGCTAATCGTCAGTCGAGCGGCACTCTAACCAACACGCTGGCTGCACTAAGGTGATGTTGAATTTAGGGAGTCGCGAGCCAATCTCTCGAGTATTATGAACGTGGAGTTTATGATTTGTGGCTTGGGTTACTCACTGAAACGATCAAGGATCTGCGGCACAATTCGTTTCGCCGTGCGCACCCTGAGCTAAAGGCGAATGTGGTATTCAGTAGCCCCCGCTTCTACTGCGGCGGTCCTATATGGATTATTTCGCCTCCGGGGCTTGGTGACGAAGGTATCTGAATTCCTTGTTCAATGGCAACGCAATAATGTTTCGACTTTTGTAATCAGCATGGAATGCTTTTGTGTAGGCAAACTGAGATGCTACCCGTATATCGGTGAGGTGACAGTCACCGATCGCTGCTTGTTGGCCGACACGGGCGGTCAGGTTATATCTCTCTTCTGCTATATATGTCGCGTCAATGTTCGCGAGTGGAAGGACAATCCCGTTCAAATCAGCAAAAACGATCATTCCGTTGAGTCCATCCGTCGGCTGTTGGTGGAGTGCCCGGCACTCCCTGCCTGTTCATGGCTGAACTCTGTGGCTTGCGCACCAGACTGGCTCGCGGAACCGAGATGTACTCGGCATGCGTGCCATCCCGTCTGAAGCCGACATCGCCTCCGGTTCCCCAAACCTCCTTGCCGACCCAATCCGCCGGACCGTCAACGACAAATCCCGAATAGTCGCGCCCTGGAATTCGTGGAAGAGTCGTTTGCTCCATCCTTCCGGCAACGTTTTTAACATCGCTTGGGTTCACGGACGCGGCCGCAACCTGCACGATGGCAGTCGATTGGTCCGCGGTTAGATCTGGCCGCTCCACTAGATGAAGCTGAGAAGGTTCACCGAACTGGTTGAACTGGATAGCTCGCATGTTTGCTCTCCTGAGAGTGTGAGGACGATGTCGATGGGTCAATGGCTTGTGCTTTCAGGCGATCAATCACCCGTCCCGTAACCACATAGCCGATGCTCATCGTGACGACAAGGATCGAGCCTACAATCGCTTGTGGGGCCGGCAACGGTATCCGTGTGAGCCGGCAAAAGGCGCCGATCCCGAAGGCCACGAGAAATCCGAACAATAGCTTCATATTTGTTCCCCCTACTGATCTGCTCTCAACGACTGAGTCGAGATTATCTTTCGCTGGATACTTGGAGAAGCCCGAAAGAGTGCAAACGACCGTTGCATTTTGCGTAAAGCTGGTTATGTTGACTGGCACCTATCGTCAACTATTCCGCCCTTTTCCTGCAGTTACTTTGGCGGAAACGAATAAATCTGAGATTGCCGCACGGGAATACTATGAATTCATGCGCAAGGTCGTCATCAGTGGCCCGCCGCCGGTCCAGGTCCTCGACGTGACGGGTCCACTCGAAGTGTTCTCGAATGTTCTTGACTATCAAGTGGAAATCGTCTCTTTGGATGGAACGGGGCAACTCAGGACGAATCGAGGAATCACCCTATCCGGTGCAGTCTCACCCACAAATGTGTCCAGTTCGATTGACACTCTTGTTATTGCTGGGGGACCTGGCGCCGAATCCGGTGAGTACGACCTAGATTATGTACGCTGGATCGCCGACGCCGCTGGGCGATCACGACGTATCGCTTCCATTTGCACCGGTGCCTTCCTGCTCGCTGCTGCTGGACTTCTCGACGGCAAGCGAGTTGTCACCCATTGGAAATTCTGTGATCGTTTGGCTCGTGAGTTTCCTAAAGTGAACGTCTTGCCCAACCCCATCTTCTTGCGCGATGGATCCATCTACACATCAGCGGGAATCACCGCGGGCATCGATCTATCACTCGCTCTCGTTGAGGAGGATCACGGCCACCAAACCGCTCTGAGCGTCGCCAGACAGCTTGTCATGTTCCTGGTTCGGCCCGGAGGCCAGGCCCAATACAGCCACATGCTCTCCCGACAGGTCACCACCTCTGAGCCGCTACGTGAACTGCAGGTGTATATGCTCGAAAATCTGAAAACGAATCTCTCGGTTGATGCACTTGCGGAAAGAATTGGAATGAGCCCGAGACATTTCTCTCGCGTATGTCTGCGAGAGATGAAGATGAACCCGGGTCAGTTCGTCGATCGTCTACGGGTCGAGGCGGCCCAGCAAATGATTGATAGTTCGTCGATGGGGCTCAAGGAAATTGCGGAGGCCTGTGGATTCGGCTCCGCAGATTCCATGCGCCGAACTTTCCAACGCGTCATCGGGGTTACCGCGGGCGAATACACGGAGCGATTCAAGCGCGCAAAGGAGTAAGCAGCGTCTGACATGTCCGAAAGTGTCGGAAGGATGTCGTGGCGACCTTCGGGTATCAAGTTTAAGCTGGTTTTTGTAGTAAGAGCATCCGCTTAGGAGATAAACCGATGACCAAGCAATCCGTTTCCAATAGTTCGGCTGTGCCTGAAGCAATTGCGACCGGCAATTCACCAGCCAAAATCGTAAAGTCAGAAACCGCTGATGCGAGACCCACATTTCGACATCCGAGAGTAATTCTGCCCGTCCCTACGCCTCAGGAAAAATTCCAGCATGCTCAGCCGGGAGTTCCCGATACGCAGCTGACTCGCGAAGCGACCGGACTCCTTCATGAATTCAGTACGCAGCTGCTTTTCAACCATTCTCATCGCGTGTTCTTCTGGGCGAATGAGCTTGGCCGTCAGACGGGCCAGCACTACGACCAGGAGTTGCTCTTCGTCTGTGCTGCATTTCACGACATGGGACTTCTCAAGAAGTTCTCAAGCGCCGAGGATCGGTTTGAGGTCGACGGTGCGAATGCCGTCCGGCAGTTCCTTGAGCATCATAACGTGCCGGCAGCGCGCATTCAGGTGGCATGGGATGCGATCTCTTTGCACACAACACCGGGGATAGTGCAGTACAAGCCGATCGAAGTCGAACTGCTCTACAACGGGGTTGGCCTCGACGTCCTTGGCATCGGCTATGAAACTTTCCCCGAGGATCTGCGGAAGACAATCGTCGCCCAGTATCCTCGCGTGAACTTCAAGCAGGATATTGCCAACGCATTCCTTGGTGGCTTTGAACATAAGACGCAGACAGCTGAAGGCACCTGCAACGAAGATATCTGCTCGCATTTCATTCGCAATTACAAGCGGAGCAACTTCTACGAGCAGATACAGAACTCGCCTTTTCAGAACTCGCAGCTCTGACAGAGTCGGGCCGATAGAAGGGGGTGGTGAGCCAATGGCTGTTCTCTTTTTCCAGGGACCAGTCATTCCAGAAATCCCGTTATGGCCGGTAAAGCGCCTGGCGGGGTGACTTCAGAACATATTTCAGCTTCGAATTGAACGACGCTGGCCGGATTGTTCGGCTCGATATCGGGCAGGTCGAACTTGCCCCCCGGCGCACAACCGTAGGGATCACCAAGCGTCAGCATGGTATTTGCATCGCGCAAAAGACCGATGAAAATATGGTATGCGAGTTGCCGGGTGTTCTTTACGTGACGGGCGACGGTTCGCGTAGCGTATGGCGCGTCTCTTACACCGGCAAATAGCGAACATTCGGTTATCCCAAATAAAACCAAGTCAGGAGGAAGAAAAATGATTTGCAAATATCGTAAGCTGGGCTTGGCAGCTGTGCTCGTTGGAGCAACTATCGCGACGGTACTTGCTCAGGATGCTGCTGTGCGCGTTGCGAGTGGCCAACGCGAGATCCTTTTACAGGCTGACCAATCGTGGAATGGTAAACCGTACACGCACTATCCCACAGGCCAACCGCAACTCACAACGATCAAGTTGACGATTGCGCCGCATACGGCGTTGCCATGGCACACTCATCCATTTCCGAATGTAGTTTATGTGCTGTCGGGAACCCTGACGTTGCACGACAAGGCAAGCGGCAAGACACTGGTCGTTCATCAGGGACAAGCTGCTGGGGAGTCAATCGACGATGTTCATCGCGGAGAAACAGGCGACGAACCCACGGTGCTGCTCATCACCTATGCCGGTACTCCAGGAGTTCCAACCTCAGTTCCAGCAAAGGGCGAGCAGGCGGAGTATTGAACTTTGATGGAATGAGTTCCCTGGTGGCGAAGATTTTATTTTGCTGTGGCTTTTATGGTGTTTTGCAGGGGTTTTTCACGATTTCCTGCTACAAATCGTGGTGAAAACGTGGTGTGAGTGTGGTGAATTGCGTGGTAAACGTGGTTTTCTGACATCCAATTTTTGGGGCGCAAAAAATGCGCCATGTTTTTCAACTTTATTTTTGGCCCTTCGCGTGGCATTCGCGTCGCAATTGATGCCACCCGTTCGACCTCGGATGGCTACGGGATCAGTTCGGTGGCGGTGGCGAAGCTTAGCTGGTGGATCGCCATCCACGTCTGGGAGTAGGCGTTGAGGGCGTCCGCCGTGACCGAACGTGATTCGCGCAGGGCGTCGAGATAGTCGATCAGGGCGAGACCACCGTGTTGGTAACTGAACTGCGCGATGTCGAGAACGTCCTTCGCTTCGTCGAGGTAGTGGCCGTTGTAGCGATCAGAGAGCACTCTGGCGTTGAAGTATCCGGAGTACGCCTGGTCGACGTCGGAGATGACCTGGTTGTGGGCGGCGGTTACGGAAAAGCGGCTTGCCTGCGAGGTGAACTTGGCGGTTTCCTTATTGCCCTGATTGCGGTCAAAGATGCGGATCGGAATGTTGAAGACGAAGCCGACGGAGTTGTCGGCGGCGGTGTTGTCGGGGAGGCCGTTTTCTCCGTTGTGGTTGTAGTCGGCCTCTAAGGTTGGGTCAGCGGTACCGTTGGCGTAAGCAAGCTTGACACTGGCGTCCGCAACGGCAACCGCGGCAACGGCTGCCTTGAGGTCGGGCCGTGCAGCCAGGCCTTTCAGTTCGAGGTCTTCCATGGTTAAGGAGACAGGAGGGGGAACGACGTCGCCGATCACGTCGAAGTCGGTACGCGGCTTGTCGTAGCCTAGGAGGACCTGAAGCTGGTCGGAGGCCTGCTGGGCGGCTGTGACAGCGTTGGATTCATCGGTTTCAAACTGGGCGAGCTGCAGGTCGAGGCGCTCGAAGTCGAGCTTGGCAATGTCGCCGGCCATATAGCGGTCGTGGCTGATCTGCAGTTCCCGCCTATAGTCGGCGAGGTTGTCGTCTGCGAGTTTTTTAGCGGCTTTGGCGATGACGAAGTTAGTGAACGCCTGGTGGACGGCGAGAATGGTCTGCTGGATGGTGAGCTGGAGTTGGGCGTCTGTCTGCACAGTGGTGGAGCGGGCGACATCGAGGCGCCAGCGGCGTTTTTGTCCGCGCTCGAAGAGGCGGCCAACGCCGAGGGTAAAGTTATAGGGATTAGTGTTGCTGTCAGTCTCGGTGAGGTTTCCACCGGAAGCGGTGAAGTACGGATTGGCGCGAACACCGGCCTGGATCTCCTGAGCTTTGACAGAGAGCAGGTTCTGCTGGGCGGCGAGTAGAGTCGGATTCTTGGCACGTGCCAGATCGACAGCCTGCTGCATAGTGATCGCGTTGGGCGAGGCGGGAGGCTGCGGAGTTTGAGCGAAGACGGCGCAAGGCAGAAACAGAATGCAGGCAGCGGCGAGGAGGCTCCGGTGTCTTGTATCCGATTTTGCGATCATGGATTTTGCGAACATCGATTTTGCGAACATGGAACCTCCTTCCGTGGCTTGGGTGAGAGTCATTGAAGATCGGCCTGCGCGGTTAGACAGCATTAGTTCTCGAACTCCGTCTCGGGTGTGGGCAGAACGTCGTCCGGTCTTGCGATCCAGACGTACAAAGTGGGAAGAAGAAAGACGCTAATCATCAGCGCGCCAATAAGTCCGCCAACGATAACCATGGCGAAGGGTCGCTGCGAATCTGACCCGATGCCGTGCGAGGTTGCAGCGGGGAGAAGACCCAGGGTGGCGACGAGCATGGTCATCATGATGGGACGAAGGCGGAGTACGGCGCCTTCGATGGCGGACTCTTCGATGGAGTGGCCGCGAACGCGCATCTGGTTGATGTATTCCAACATGATGACGCCGGTCTGCACGGAGACACCGAAGAGCGCGAGGAAGCCGACGCCGGATGAGACGCTGAAGTTGGTGTGAGTGATAAGAAGTGCAAGTAGTCCGCCGACCGGAGCCATGGAGACGTTGATGAGAATGAGGCCTGCCCATTTGCCGGAGTGGAACATGGAGTAAAGAATGATGAAGATGAGCAGGATAGTAATGGGGAGCACCAGCATAAGACGGCGTGATGAGCGCTTCTGGCTCTCGTATTCGCCGGCCCAGTCGGTCTTGTAGCCGGGAGGGAGTTTGACCTGCTCGTTGACCTTGCTGATGGCCTCTTCGACCGTGCTGCCAAGGTCGCGGTCGCGAACGCTGTATTTGATCGCAACGAAACGCTGCCCTGCCTCTCGGCTGATGGTCTCAGCGCCGTCCTCCATCTTTACTTTGGTCAACTGGGCCAGCGAAACGCGCTCGCCAGATGGGGAGAGCAGACGGATCTTGTCGATCGCGTCCTGAGTGTCGCGGTATTGCTGGGGATAACGGACGACAAGGTCGTAACGCGCTTCGCCTTGCAATACCTGGGTCACCGCGTTACCACCTACTGCGGTCTGGATAGCGTCCTGGATATCCGCAACGTTGATTCCAAATCGAGCGGCGGCGAGGCGATCGACGGAGTAGTTCAGGTTAGGCTGGCCGATGACGCGGAAGAGACCGAGATCCTGGACGCCCTTGATCTTGCTCATGATGGAGACGATCTGATCTCCCAGCTGTTCGAGGGTTTTGAGGTCGTCTCCATAGATTTTGACGGCCAGCTCACCCTTGACACCGCTGACGGCCTCTTCGACGTTGTCGGAGATGGGCTGGGAGAAGTTCCAGATGACGCCGGGGATCTTTTCGAGTTCGCGGTCCATCGCGCCGATCAACTCATCCTTGTTCTGTTTGAAGGGATGGCGCCATTCGGCTTTGGGTTTCAGGTCGACGAAATATTCGGTGTTGAAGAAGCCGGTGACGTCGGTGCCGTCATCGGGGCGTCCGGTCTGGCTGACAACTTTTGTCACCTCGGGAAAGGACGACAGAACGATACGAGCCTGATTCATGATGCGCAGGCTCTCGGTGGGGCCAGTGCTGGGAGCGAGAGTGCCACGAACCCAGATGGCACCTTCGTCGAGGTGGGGTAAGAACTCTGAACCGATGACACCGCTTAGACCGAGGAAGAGGGCTAGTGCGAGCGCGAAGCCTGCTCCGCTGAGAGTGACCCAGCGATGTTCGATGGCCCAACGCGCGGCATGGCGGTACCGGTCGGTGAGCCATGCCATGACCGGATTTTGCCACTCAGATGCGCCATTCGGGAACAGAAGACTCGACAGGACGGGCGCGATGACGATGGAGAAGATCAACGCACCTAAGAGTGCGAAGGCTACCGTCCAGGCCATGGGACGGAAGAGTCTGCCTTCGACAGCCTGCAACGTAAAGATAGGCAGGTAGGCCGTGATGATAATGCCAATCGCATAGAAGACCGGCCGCTGCACTTCGTGAGCAGCCTCACGAATCTGTTCGGCTGGAGAGAGAGTGTCTTTGCGCTGGTGGCTGAGGTGCCGGACGATGTTCTCCACCATAACGACGGCACCGTCGACGACCATGCCGAAGTCGAGTGCACCGAGAGAGAGCAGGTTGGCGGGGATGTGACGGAGGTCGAGGCAGATGGAGGCAAACAGCAGAGAGAACGGGATGGTCAGCGAGACAATGAGAGCGCCGCGAACATTTCCTAAAAAGAGGAAGAGGATGATGATGACGAGGATGATGCCTTCGGTGAGGTTATGCAGCACCGTGTGGGTGGTGTAGTGGAGAAGGTCGCTGCGGTCGAGGAAGGGTATAAGCTTTACGCCCGGAGGGAGGATGCGCGTGTTGAGTTCGTCGACCTTTTTGTGAATCCCTGCCAGAGCAAACTCGGAGTCGTCGCCCTTCTGGAGAGCTACGATTCCTTCGACGACATCGGGATCATCGATGATCTTGCCATCCTCGCGATTGATCGCGTGTTCGTCCTTCTCCTTTTTAGTGTGGTCGATACACGGGTCGCTGGCGGTAGAGGAGTTGGGAGGTTCTGGAAATGGCGTGCCTCCGAATCTGCATGATTTGCCGATTTGACCGAGGCGGATCTTGGGCCCCTGGGTGACGGTGGCGATATCTTTGACGCGGAGCGGGGTGCCGGATTGCGTCTTTAAGACGGTCTCCTCGATATCGTGGGTGCTTCTGTAGAGACCAACCTCACGGACGTTGATTTGCTGTTGGCCCTGTTCGATGAAGCTGCCGCCTGCGTTGGTGTTGTTGGCGGCGAGTTGTTGCTCAACCTGTCCGATGCTGAGTCCGTACGCGACGAGTTTGTCGGGATCAACGCGGACCTGGTACTCGCGTGTCATACCTCCGAAGCTGGAGACGTCGACGACACCGGGGACAGCTTTGAGTTGCTTCTCAATTGTCCAGTCCTGAAGCGACTTCAGGTCCATGTTGTCGTAGAGGGGGTTGGTGCTTCGCAGGGTGTACCAGTAGATCTGGCCGACGGGACTCCAGTCGGTACCGATCTGAGGTTGAAGGCCAGCGGGCAGGGTGACCTGAGTGAGCCTTTCGAGAACCTTTTCACGATTCCAGTCATTGACGGATTCGTCGTCGAAGATGAGAGTGAGGCTCGAGATGCCGGCAAGAGAGGTCGACCGCAGATGGGTCATGTGGGGAATGCCGGCCATCCCAATTTCAAGCGGGATCGTGACCTGCTGTTCAATTTCTTCCGCGGCGCGCCCGGGCCATTGCGTGATGATTTGGACGTAGTTGTTGGCAACGTCGGGATAGGCCTCGACGGGCAGGTTATGGAAGGAGACGATTCCCCAACCGAAGAGCAGGATGGTGAGACCGAGAACCATCCATCGATTGTTCAGTGCAAAGTCGACGAGACCTCGAATCATTACTGATCCGCCGTGTTCTGGAGAGCGAGGGCGTTGGTGACGACCTGCTGGCCCGCGTTAAGGCCGGAGATAATCTCCTGCATATTGTCCGGCAAGGATGAGCCTCCACGCACCAGTACCCGGCGGAACTTACCATCGCCGACCGGAGTGTAGACCCAGTCGCGGTCATGCAGATGGAGAACTGCGGTCGCAGGTACTTGCACGTGGGTCTCTGAGTTCTTCCCGTGAATGGTGACCGTGGCAAACATGCCGATGCGCATTAAGGTATTGGGATTTTCAACCTGGATGCGAACTTTTGCGGTGCGGATCTGCGGATCGAGGACGGCGCCAATGTCGCTGATCACGCCGGTGAGGACACGGTCCGGATAAGCGTTGAGGCGGATATCCGCCTTCTGTCCAAGATGCACTGTTGGGAGGTCGTTCTCGTAGACGTCGCAGATAATCCATACGTGCGAGAGATCGGCGATGGTGAAGGCGTTGGAGGAGCCAGCGAAGGTTACTCCGGCAGCGGCTGCGTTGGTGACGTTTTGAGCGATGATGAAGCCGGAGGCCGGAGCGTACACTTTGACCGTGGCGGCGGGGTGATCTTTGTCGACCCCTAGGACGCGGAGCTGCTCTTCTGAGGCTGTAAGCGCCGCCTTCGCGTCATCCTCGGCGTTCTGGGCGATCTCAACCTGACTGTTGGGAATAGCGCCTTTATCGTTGAGGAGCTTTGCCCGTTCGAACTGAACCTTGGCGAGGCGCTCGTCGTTGACCGCCTTCAGGTAGGAGCTAAAGGCGCCCGAGACGTCGGTGCTCTGAACATCCATGAGAAGCTGGCCTTTTTTTACATAGTCGCCGATGCGCGCGTGTACCTCAACGACACGGCCAGAGGCAATGGAGATTACGGGGATGGTGCGGGAGATATCGGGATTGACTGTGCCAGTGACCTGAATGGAGGATGCGGCAGCATAGTCCGTCGCAGCAACGAGCGTGAATTGATCCGGATGATCGACGTGAACCAGATTCGGGTCGGCGTCGGCTTGAACGACAGCAGTGGGAGGAGCTTCGCTTTTGGGATCGGACGGCTTGGCGTTGCAGCCTGACAGCAGGCAGGCGCCGAAGCAGAACAAGAGAGTGGCGAGGTGCCTGAAACTGATTGAACTCATCGTGTAAATTCTTTATCCCCTGTGAAATCAAGCGACAGATCTTCCATCTTTAGAGATTATCGGAAGCACGCAATCTGGGCGCGCTTGAATCAGCTAAAGCTGCATTTTTCCGGGATCACATGACATGCCTTTGCGTTATCTAACCCAAAGTCTATCGTTCGGTTGCTATTGCCACGTCAATTTTTTGACCGAAAACTGAATTGGTTTGATCTCCGTCTCTGGAATAAGATGCCTCGAATGTGAGAGAAAGACCTTCTGTGAGATTGCACTGTCAATCTTTGCGATCCTCCAAAGACAAGCAGCCATCGCATGAATGAAATGTTGACAGAGATATATTTATTCAGAGCCTATCCGGCCTCCCCGGCTGTGCTCAGATGTCGAGAAAGCCGCGCTTTAGCGCGATCATAACCGCGTGAGTCCGATCACTCGCGTCGAGCTTGGAAAGAATATTCTTAAGATGGCCCTTGACGGTGTGCTCGGAGATCGCAAGCCGCGCTGCAATCACTTTGTTAGAGCTACCCTTCGCTACGTCCCGCAACACTTCAATCTCCCGAGTAGTGAGGGTATCGTCGCCAGCATGCTCAGCCAGTTCCAGAGCTATCTCGGGTGGGATCCGCCTCATGCCCGCATGAGCGAGGCGAATGGTGTCAATTAACTCTGTCCGCAACATGCTTTTCAACAGGTAACCGACGGCGCCCGCCTTGAAAGCCCGCAGAGCCTGAATATCCCCCCCGTATGTCGTCAGGACGACAACGCGAGCATTGGGGAATTCCTTGCGGATGGCCGAGATCGCGTCGATGCCATTCGTCTTCGGCATCCTGATATCCATCAGGGTTACGTCAGGGCGATGAATTCGAAATGACGCAATCGCTTCCTCACCATCTGCTGCTTCGGCCACGACGGACATGTCGGGCTGCGCGTTGATGGCGCCCGAGATTCCAGCCCTGAGGAGGGGATGATCGTCGACGGTAAGGACCCTAATTGTACGTATCTCACTCATTGAGATCCTTCTGCTCCAACCGAACGTCCCTAGAACAGCGCATCCGCAAACGCTTGACCATTGGCCGATATGATTCGGCGGAGACGTCCCTAATTCTATCTCTGCGCCTGCGCTGGAGTGACATCAAGCTTCGAGATTCGCACAGTTTGGCTCTCCTGCGAGATGCCTGTAGTAAAAGACAAGTCCCCCCCGAAAGTGTTGCTTTTCACACCCCCTCTTCGGGTTTGCCAGGTTCCAACAGCACGACTAGCCTCGGCGACTGTGCAGAGACTCTTTTCGATGTTCCCGACGGGAGCGGCGGGGGTTGCGTTGATTCTTCTGCGAATCTCTGTGGCTGCAACCCTTCTTCTGATTATATTGCCGCAGGGAGGTCCAGCAGTTCCCATGTGGGAGTCTGCCGGCCTGGGTCTGCTGGGTATCGCAATCTGTCTTGGACTATTTACTCCCGTGTCTTCCATCGCATGCTGTCTGATTGAGACTGCGATGATGCTCGACGCGAAGGACCTCGACCTCATCCCTGTCATCTCATCGATTCTCGTTGCAGCTTCTCTGGGGCTGTTAGGCCCTGGAGCATACTCCCTTGATGCGCGCATGTTTGGCAGACGGCTGGTAGTTTCATCCTCCGACAAGACCATGAGCGGTAACTAAACAGATCTATCCGTAGTGCATGCAGTCTTGCGAGCACGCCACATTATTTTTTGGGTAACTTTAGTCCCCCTCGAAAGAGTAACGCCATAGGGGCACGATTTAGGCTATCGAGCGATTGATTTACGTCTTAGCTTGAGGTAGATCTTTCATCGCTTGGCGATCCTCAGGCTAACAGGTGATTTCAATGCACGCAGAACTCATAACTGGATCCCGAAGTGCACCGATGAACAGTCTCAATACCTAGATTATCCAACGAGTCTTGCATTGAAATGGCTTTTGTTTCTCACTCTCAGCCTCAACGACTCTGGCTCTAGAACTCTCACGGAAAGGTCTTCTAATGGACTCATACTTTTCACCAGGTACCCTCAGCATGCAAGCTATCCTCGAGACCTCGAATGATGAGATGTTGGTCGCCGCAGCGAAGACTGGAGAGCATCTAGCCTTCTCCGAGCTTTGGAATCGCCACTCAAAGAAAATCTTCAGCACAATGTATCGGATCACGAGAAACCGGCAAGACGCGGAAGATGCGCTTCAAGATGCTTTTTTGAAAGCCTATGTTCACCTGAAGAACTTTGATGGCCGATCGACCTTTTCCACCTGGCTTACGCGAATTGCCATCAACTCTGCGTTGATGATTTTGCGCCGGAAGCGCGCTCATCCCGAGATCTCGATGGATGGAGGGGTCGAGGGCGAGACGTGGCAGCATTGGGAGGTGGCCGATCGTCGGGTCAACACGGAAGAGCACTATGCGAGATCTGAAAGAGAACACCATCTGAAGCGTGCCATTCATCGGCTGCGGCCAGCGCTCCGCACCATCGTCGAAATTCAACAAGTACACGACAGCTCGATCAAAGAGATCGCCGAAATCGCGGGAATCTCCGTAGCCGCCACGAAATCGCGCTTGTTGCGTGCCAGAACGGTGCTTCGCCGCTCCCTCGGATGAGGTTGAGAAATCTTTCTCTAGCTAAGTAACGAGAGCGGTCTATTCATCTTTGTCCTGATATTTCTCTGTCCGGAACGAACTGGTAAACTTGACCATTCTCAGATGACGGACACGATACACCTTCTTTATAGATTCGGTCTCCGGCTGACATTTTTGTTTTTCTTTGTGTGTCTTTGGGCGCCGCAAAGAGGGCTGACGCAGTGTGCAGGAGCGGCATCAACGCCCCGCGCGGTGTCAGAGTGCGCGGCTCATTCCATTCCCTCGGGAAAGGTTGCAGTCCTCGATCCCAAGCGAGTCTATGCGCTTGCCGAACTAATCGATATAGCGGAACGGAATAACCCGCGCACTCGAATTGTGTGGGAACAAGCCAGGCAGCGGGCCGAACAGCTTGGAATCGAGAAAAGCGCCTATTACCCGGTGCTTGTTGGGCTCGCGATATTCGGAGATCAGCGAACAATTACACCGTTTCCTGAGTCACTCTTACCGCGCGGATATTCGACGGTCGAAATCCCGATCATCCAGCCTGAAGTCACGATGCAATATTTGCTCACCGACTTTGGCAAGCGGGGGGCTAACGTAGACGCTGCGAAGGCAGAAAAACTAGCCGCAGGAGCCAACTTCATCCAAGCGAACCAAGAGGTCGCTTTTCTTGTCGCCAGTGACTACTACAAGCTGCTCACCGCGGAGGAACGACTGCAGGCCGCGCAGGAGACGCTGAAGACTGCGCAGACTACCCAGGATGCAGCCGAACAGCAGCTGGCGAACGGACGCTCCACCTTACCTGACGTACTCCAAGCCCGTGCAGAGACCTCGCAGGCTGTATTCGACCTCGAGTCTGCGGACGGCGATGAAAAAATCTCACGAGTCACGCTTACAGAAGCAATCGGTGTGGAACCTTCTCCGGATATCACTATTGATTCGGAGAAGGATACTCCGTTGCCCGAATCGCTTACTCTTTCCATCGATGAGTTAATCGAGCGAGCCTTATCTGACCGCCCCGACTTGGCGGCACAGGCTGAGGACATTCGTGCAGCCGACGATGCGGTGCGGGCAGCGAAGGCGGAGTATCGCCCGAAGATTGTTCTATCGGGTTCGGCCGCACAGACTACGGTGTGGCCAACGGCGGACAATGGTGGGCTTGGCTACGCAAGCGTACCCACCTGGACCGCCGAGCTGGGTGTGGAATGGCGAATCTTCGATGGAGGAGCACGAAAAAACGGTGTGGCTATTGCCGAATCGAAAAGACGTGAGGCACAGGACGCAATGACTGAGAAACACGACCGGGCGACACGTGAAGTCTGGACAGCATTTATTGCTTTTCGTACCGCGTTGAGACAGGAACAAGCTGCCGTATCTTTGCTCGACTCTGCTAACAGTTCTTACTCCGCTTCTCTGGAAGCTTACAAATATGGTGTGAAAAATCTGGTCGATGTGGTGACTGCCGAAAGGCAGTTAGCACAGGCCAGGCTCTCTGGCGTCTCCGCGCGCTCTCAACTACTTCTGGAAGCAGTGGATCTAGAGTTTGTGACCGGAAATCTGCTGAGAACTAAATCGGCCGCGACGAAATTACATACACAGGATGGCCAGAAGTGATGATCATTAGAAGAAATTGTTCCGCTTCTCTGTTCGCAGTATGCTTGCTGTGCTCTGGGTGCAGCCATGCGCCATCCATCGACATTATTGGTTCCTTTTTTCCTGTCTGGATGCTCTGTTTAGCCATTGCGGTAGTCCTCGCGTTTGTTGTGCGTCACTTTCTGGTTCGATTCAAGTTGGATTCTGAGGTTGGTCCGGTCGCGCTCTTTTACCCCAGTGTCGTCATACTTTTCACAAGCCTGCTCTGGCTGATTTTTTTCCGGTAAGGAGGAATATGGAACAGGCTCCCGAAACTCTCAACCGTAAGCAGATTGGCCGCTGGATCGCTATCGGTGTTGTTGCGGCGGCAATTGTCGCACTAGGAGTTGTCATCCTTCAAACTGACGTTCATCCACGAACTGACGATGCTAGTGTAAGAGCGAATTACATCGAAATCGCTCCCGAAGTAAGTGGCAGACTGGTTGAATTACCGGTCAAAGACAACGCCTTCGTGAAGAAAGGCGATCTCCTGTTTGAGATCGATCCTCGTCCGTATGAGTACGCCCTGCAGCAGGCGTTATCTGATCAAGAGGCATTGGAGCAGCAGATCATCGATGCGAAACGAAGAATCGCGGCTCAAAACAGCGCAGCCGAAGCTGCTCTCGCGGGCGTGCACAGTTCGCGAACTGGCGTCAAAACCGCAGGGAGCACCATCGACGTGGCAAAGGCTACCGTCTCTCGAGCCCAAGCGACGGTAGCGGCAGCAGAGGCTCAGCTGAAGTTTGCAACAAACAATCTGCACCGCATAGAACCGCTGCTGCAAAAACAATATGTCACGGTGGAACAGATCGATCAGGCCAACACTGCAGTGCGGGTGGCTCAAGGAAACTACGATGAAGCCCAAGCTGCTCTTGCTCAGTCACAAGCTCAGCTCGCTCAATCGATTCTGCGTCAACAAGAAGCGGATTCGGCGGCTGCTGAGTCACAGGCGAAGCTGGGTCAGGCGATCCATACGATCGATACAGTTGACACGCTGATGTCCGAACGGCCAGGAAAAGCCGCCAAGGTAGATAGCGCGAGGCTCGATCTTGAACGCTGCCGCGTTGTCGCTCCCTTCAATGCCTATGTGAACAACATGAATATCTCAATCGGTGAGTATGCGCATCCCGGCACACCGCTGTTCACCTTGATTGACACCCGGACCTGGTGGGTTGTCGCCAACTATCGGGAGTCAAAGGTGAAGAACATTGCCATCGGATCCCATGTTGACGTGTATCTAATGGGGCATCCCGATCGAAGGTTCAATGGGATCGTTGAGAGCATCGGATACGGCGTCTTTCCGGAAGATGGAGCGGTCACTGGAGGACTACCCAATATCGAACGCACTTTGAACTGGGTCCATCTCTCCACAAGATTTCCTGTTCGCGTTCGAGTTCAGGATCCCGACCCCGATCTGTTTCGTATCGGTGCAACCGCACTGACGATCGTGAGATAGCAGATGGAGGACACATCTCTATCGGGGACGATCACGTCGATGAGGCGAAAGTTGTGGGACGATCTGCAACCCACGCCTGGGCGACTCAACAGCTCTCTGCGTATCCTACTTGCGACCGTCCTCGCTCTCATCCTCATGTTGACCTGGCGGATGCCGTCTATTTACATCGGCATGTACTTTATTTTTCTCGTCGGACGCGACAGCCCCACCATTTCTTTTCGGACCGGTGTGATTTCGTTGCTGACCGTAGCACTTTCGATTGCGGTTGAACTGGGAGTTGTTATTGTCAGCGACAACGATCCGATGGCCCGCGTACTTAGCGTCGCCATCGTTACCTTCATTGCGGGTGTGCTCGTGGCCTCTACCAACTTTCCCACTCTCGGATCAACCTGGGGGCTGATTTTCTGTACTGTGATCGGGTCTTGGGAAAATCATGCACCTGCGGACAAGTTGGTTAAGGGCTCGCTATGGCTTATCGCAACACTTTCAGTTTCGGTTGGCTGTGCTGTTCTGGTGGAGTATTTGTTCGGCGATCGCGATCCCGCTAAGAAGTTGGAAGCGGCCCGCGCAATACGTTATCAGGCTCTGGAGAAGATGTTCACGGTATACGCTCAAGGTGGGACCTCAGAGGAGCGAGCCGCAGCAGCAATCCCCGTCTCTCGCCTCGCGATAGCCGGTTCAAGCGGAATGCTGGAGCTATACAACAAAATTGCGGAGCGAGGTCTCGACGCCGGGACCCTCCCTCCGGGAACACGCTTGCGTGTCACGATGCAGGCCCAGCTCATGGATGTCGCCGCGGCGTTCGGCTTACAGAATACAGAGGAAGACAGTCCGGAGCTAAGACGACGGTGCGCAATTATCGCGGAACAATGTCGCGAACTGATTCCAGTTACCATTCCAAAAATTGAAAGCAGTTTGCGATTTATGCCGGAGAACTGCGTGACGTTGTTGGATCGAGTCGAAGCAGCTCTTCATTCGCTTCTGACCATGCCCACCGACGCCTCCCAAATGGGCAACAAAGAGCTAGTCGCGATGCCTGTAAGAAAGGCGCCATTTTTCATTCCGGGGGCGGTGGGCAGAAACGAC
Organism: Tunturiibacter psychrotolerans; assembly: GCF_051013365.1. Lineage (GTDB taxonomy): Bacteria > Acidobacteriota > Terriglobia > Terriglobales > Acidobacteriaceae > Edaphobacter > Edaphobacter psychrotolerans_A. The sequence goes on from NZ_CP132941.1 coordinate 478,847, forward strand.
ACACTTGCATTCGGACTGAAGATCAGCCTGTGCGCAACCCTCTGTTATGTCATCTATAACGCCGTTGACTGGCCTGGGATCTCGACGGCGGTGATTACCGTTATCGTCACCGGGTTAAGTAGTAGCGGCGCAATAAAACAAAGACTCTTCTTCCGGTTAATAGGTTCAATCGTCGGCGGTCTCATCCTGGGTCTTGGAGCGATCTCGCTTCTCTTTCCGCACATGGATTCGATTACATCGCTGGTCGTTCTCGTCGGATTTGTTGCCTTCATCTCCGCTTGGACGGCTGCGGGCCCAAGGTTCAACTATGTCGGTTTACAGATGGCATTTTCGTTTTACCTTGTTGCCTTTGAAGATTTCAGTGCTCCCACGGAACTCGCCCCCGCTCGTGACCGTCTGATCGGCATACTCGTCGCCCTTCTCGTCATGTGGTTTGTCTTCGATCAGATCTGGCCAGTGCGCACTGTTACCGTCATGCGTCAGGGCCTGGCAGGAGTTCTCAAGACGGTTGCGAGTTTCCTCCGCCTCATCGAACCTCGTCCCGATCCAAAAGATCTGCTTCTGCAAGCCGATGCCCTGCGAGATCAGATCGGCAAGACTGTTGTATCGCTTCGATCAATGAACGACGCTGTGGACTACGAATTTGGAGTGGACCGGGAACAGCATGTCCGCACCAGCGAGATGATTCTTCGAACGGCTCTCACTGCAGGAGCGCTCTTTTGGAATCAGTTTGCGATTCTTTACAGTGAAGCAGACAAAGACTTTCTTACCGAACCTGACCTCATCGAAATGCGCCGAAAACTTGCGGAGTATGTTGATGGAATGGCCGAAGGAGTCGTGAAAAAGACGGTTCCCCCAACGATTCCCGCGACTGCTTTCCTGCCTCCCGCGATGCTTGATGACCCGCGGTATGGGGAATATTCTCGCAATACGATCGCGCGGTTCGAAGAGCTTCAATCGTTCGCGTTAATGCTTAGCCATGAAGCGTAGTACTTCTGAATCCAAGGTTCTTAGACTCAAGAGTGTGGCAGGCTGACAGCGTAGAGATACCAGGCCGCATGTGGCAGCCACTGCTCTGTCCAACGCCAGTCTTCATCTTTGCCCGTCACGGCATATCCCTCGTTGAAAGCGATCCCATCTTCATTGTCGATTGCCGCGGTTATTCCATTGAGGATAGAGCCCGGCGCGCTCGTGTATTTATAAGAGCGAAAAAACATATACGGTGCGTTCCCATGACCGCTCCCCATGAGCATGCTTGCGTCAAAGGGGTTTCGACCGAGAATCCAGTGCAACTGATTCCACGCGTACTCCTGGAGTTGCGATTGGAAAGCTGGATCGTCGTCAAAGAGCGGGGCCGCCATGCGCGCAGCGGCCGCCAGCGAGGCTAATCGAGCGTCCTCTCCTTGCCACCATGGTGCAGCCTCCGTATCGTGCGGGAAGAAAAATGCACTGCGAACTTTACCGTCGCCCATCCGCACCAGTTGTCTCGCATACCCAAACGGATTGTTAACTTCGGCGGTTACGGAAAGTTCGAACCGCAGCGACCGTTCCACTGCGTCGCGAACTTGCTTTTGTGAGGTGGGAGCTGCGATCTGTGCGTACTCAATCAAGCTGACGACCGGCAAGCCTGCATCGGACGGATGGAAGTAGGGCCTCGATCCATCATCCGCCCGCCAAAAGTTGCGATGTCCCTCGGCAGTCGATAATCGCTCCATTAGATGCACAGCTCTTCGATCGGCCGCTACACGATAGGACTCCCGCTTCGTTGCTCGGTACAACTCCGTAGCCGCCATCAGCGCGCAGTAATCATCGAGAATATTTTCCTTTCCGTCATTGAGTAACTCGCGATTGTGCCCATCGAGAAACTGAAACGCTTCCTCGGCAGCGCGAAGATAGGTGGTGCGAGGCAGCTCTCCGTCAATCGGCATGGTGCTAGCGAGGGCAAGAGCCGCGATGGCCATACCTCCTCCTGCACGAAAGCTCGCCTCGTAAGCATGGGGTCCCTCAGCGCTTTGTATATGTTCCGTTGAATCTGAGGCATTCTTCTTGATCTGTGTTCGCCAGTTGGGATTGCCGATGGCACGATCCTGCGGGAGCTTGTCTTTTCCGGGTGCAGTAATGCTTTCGAAGAAGGAGCCATCCGGTCGTTTGATCCGAACGAGAAAGTCGGCGCCAAAGAGTCCCTCATCCAGCAGTCGCCGCAGGTATTCGCTGAAGTTGTCGTCATGTCGTGCTTCGAGAACTCGATAGCTTTTCAACAAGCTCCACGCGACCAACGGCACCTGTTGAGGGTTGAAGTAAGAGGTAGGATTTTGATGGGAGAGATGGATGCCGTAATCGCCAGTCGCGTCGTACCATCCGCCATGAACATCCACGAAACCTGTCTGACCGGCCGGAAGGGGCAGATGCCGATCCGCTTGATCCATCAGACCGCTGGCACGTTGTCCCTTGAAGTAGTAAACAACATTCGAAAGCGTACTTCGTTCGAGAAGATCGTCATCAATATCGAAAGGGCAGGAACGTATCTTTCCTGAGTTCGACTCGACCTGAACTGCGTAGTGGCCAGTGGTATGCCATGAGGAAAAGTCTGCGGTCCAGAAGACGCGGCCACCCCATGAATCGACCTGACCATTCGGAACCAAGCTTCCTGTCAACACAATCTTGCCGGTTGCGGAATCGACCAGTGAAAATTTATCCGGGCGATCCTGCTCGGTCCCAACTACGATTGCGTGCTTGAGCGAGCGAGTCTCGTAGCCGACTTGGTCGACGACGACGGTCAACTGTCCCAAAGCTACCGAAGTCAATGCCCATATGAAGCAGCTGGCCAAAACCTTCATTCCTAGATGTCTAATTCTGCACCTCGAAGACAGTATGAGATACGGACAAATACGCTCGAGGAAATCTCCATCCCGCGTTTCAGAAATCTCATTGCTTGCACCTGTCTGGACGACTATACTCATTCGCTAATATTCAAACAAGTCAAAGACAGCCGGCTGTTCACCGCGCGAATTCCCCGGTGACACTGAAATGCTCTTGACGAACTAATAAGTTTCGCCTGCGAATCGGCCAATTTCTTGTTTAACGAAACGGCAAACGAACTACCCCGGGGAGATAGAGTGGAAAACAACGACGTCCAATCCCCTTTGTCCGCGCTGTCGCTCGACAAGGACGGATTTATCCCGCTTTACTATCAGATTCAGCAGGCCTTGATAGAACAGATCCAAACGGGCAAGTTGCTGGTAGGCGATTGCCTTCCTTCGGAATATGAATTGGCGCGGTCCTATCAGGTAAGCCGAATGACCGCTCGGCAGGCCCTGCATAATCTGAAGAGTCGAGGTTATGCACTCAGCCAAAAAGGGCGAGGCACCTATGTCACGCGACCTAAGCTAGAGAAGAACATCATGCACCTCCGAGGTTTCACGGAGGACATGAAGCAGCGCGGAATGATGCCAAGTTCACGTCTACTCGCACAAACTGTACTGTCGGCGAAGGGCGTTCTTTCAGAACAGCTTCGAGTTGAAGAAGGTTCCCCGGTTCTACAACTCCGTCGGCTGCGTATTGCGGATGGCACTCCGATGGCGCTTGAAGAGTCCAATATTCCTTTAAAGCATTATCCCGGACTTGAACGAACCGACTTCACGTCAGAGTCACTGTACAAAGTGCTTCGCGATAAATACGGTGTTCGCGCCGCTTGGGCTGATGAAGTACTCGAGGCCTCTCCTGCGACTAACGAAGAGTCCGAACTGCTTTCCATCCCTAAGAGCGCAATCATGCTATCCATCTCACGGATCATCATGACGACGGATGAGATACCAATTGAAGTTGCGTGTTCTCGTTACTATGGCAACCGATATCGCGCGTCGATCCGCGTCCCAACAACCACGATCGAGTAAACCGAAATCGAAACCATCACGTCATTGGATCTGGTTGAACCGCCGAGCTTTACCGGAGCGCTCCCGCAAAAACGATCAGCCTTCCAGAAGAGACGAATGGCGAGGATCAGCGCGTCTCGGACGCTTTCCGGCGTGACTTAGAAAATTTCTCTTGCACTTCAGTACAGTTGTCTATACGATCTGGCATCCGCACATTTCAATTTACGAATAAATTCTGCCTTCTTTCGACCGTGAATCAGAACGGGATTCTGCATTTCCAAGGAGTGGCCGTTGCCGTATTCCTAAAGGAAATTACACGACTAAGAACGATCGGACCTGTCCGTCCCATAGGTACGGACTACACGCGAAGCTAGGCTTGTCGAAGTTCTAACTTGATTGCAAACGCAAGATCTACGCAGTAAGCAGGATGGGCCAAGGGAAGCCAACCGCGAAACTCGCACAGACAAAGCAAATCGCTCTGCACTTTTTACTTTGGAGGAACGCAATGCACAAAGGACTCAAGCTCGGCTTCCGTTATCTTTCAGCGCTGATGCTGGTTATCGTGACCTGTATACCGGCATTCACGCAGACCATCACCGGCTCCATCACCGGTACCGTGACCGACCCCACCGGGGCAGTCGTAGCAGGCGCTAAAGTAACCGCTACCAATGTCCAAACAGGTGTGGCCACTCCGACTGTCACCAATCCCAGTGGCATTTACTCTCTCCATTTTTTGCAGATCGGACAATACAAGATCACCGTAGAATCCAGTAGTTTCGCTCCTCAAAGCACAAGCCCCTTTTCGCTTGAAGTTGATCAAGAAGCGAAAGTAAACGTAGCGTTGAAGGTTGGCGGAACAAATAGCAACGTCGTCGTTACCGACACTGCCCCCATTCTTAACACTGAAAATGCAACGACCGGCGACACGATTACTGCAGCCGCCGCCACGGAACTGCCGTTGCAGAGTCGTAACTTCTCCACGCTTACTTTGTTAGTCGCTGGAGCCATCACTCCAAACCCTCAGGCGCTCGATAACGTAGGCCGCGGTCAGTATAACGGCGGCTTCAACGTCAACGGAAACCGCGAGCAGAGCAACAACTACACTCTCGATGGAGCGGATATTAATGAGGCGATCGATAACTACATCGGCTACAGCCCCAACGTTGACGCACTCGGCGAAGTCCGCATCATCACCGGCAACTCTACTGCTGAGTACGGCAACGCAAACGGCGGTCAGGTCGTGATGGTCACGAAGAGCGGAACCAATAAATTCCATGGCAACGCTTTCTTCTTCGGTGAAAACCAGAACCTGAACGCAAATACATGGGCTGCAAAGCTCACCGGCGCGCCACGTGCGCCATTCAACCGCGCCATCTTCGGCGGCACTCTCGGCGGTCCCATCTTCAAAGATAAGCTCTTCTTCTTCGTGGATTACCAGGGAGCTCGCCAGCACTTCTCCACCGTCGAACTCCGAACCGTCGTCTCTGCAGCAGATCGCACATTGCCCGGCATCACGAATCCCGCAGCAATCTATCTCTTCGCCCACCCAGAGCTTTATCCAGAACCCAATACCGTGACGGACACCTCCGTAAATTACGTCGGCTCTTCGGGCCAGGCCACCGTCAACAATCAAGGCGATTTCAAGATCGATTGGCGAGCGACTAACCGCGACACGATCTCTGGTCGCTTCTCCATCGGCCGCGAGAACGACGGCTACTCAAAGGTTGCTCTCCCTACCGATATCCCAACTAATAACAACGATCCCTACACCGGCTTCATCGTCAACTGGACCCACGAAATCTCGCCCAGCATTGTCAACGAAGCGCGCGCCGGATATGGCCGCACTCGTTACATTCAAACTCCAACCGACGTCTCTGGCAATTGGGGTCTCACTGGCAACGCCAAACTTGGTATACCTGGCACCCAACTTGTTCCCGGCTTCAGCACCCTCGTCATAGGCAATGGCGATAACTCAGGCACAGTCGATGACATTGGCGCTCCGTTTGGTCAAGATGGGAATGGCTCCTACGGCGGTATCAATAGCGACAGCATCGTCAATGCCTATACCTATGGCGATAATCTCACCTGGCAACACGGCAAACAGACACTGAAGTTCGGCGCTCAGGTGCTTCGCTACCAGGAGAACCGCTACTACTCGGGCAACGATGGATCACTAGGCTGGTTCGGCTTCAATGGCAAAGTTACTGATTTCTTGAGCGACAACGTAACCTCCGAAGGTCAGGGCGCTCTAACCGGTCGCTGGGGACAACGCCAGTATCGTCCCGCTTTCTTCGCGCAGGATGACATCAAACTGAGCTCTAACCTGACAATCAATCTAGGCCTGCGGTGGGAGTACGATCAGCCCTACATCGAAGTCAATAACAAGCAGGCGAATATAAACATCACCACCGGCGTAATTACCAACGCAGGTGTGAACGGTGCACCGCGTGCCCTCTACAATGCCTACCACGCGGGTTTCATGCCGAGGTTAGGTTTCGCCTGGTCACCGGAATCCTTCCACGATAAGTTTGTACTTCGAGGCGGCTACGGCATTACCAACTTCCTGGAGGGAACGGGGGCCAATCTGCGGCTCACACTTAACCCACCATTCTTCGTCGATGCTTCCTGCAACAACAGCTTGCCGTGCGCCAACGGAGCTCCCTTCCTCAGCATCACAAATGGCTTCTATCGTCCGTCCGACCCGTCTGTTTATGCTGGCAACGTGCGTGCATGGCAGCCGAATCTGAAGCCTGCCTTGATTCAGCAGTACAACCTTACTACCGAATATCAAGTAGACAACTTCACCTCCGTGACGGTCGCCTATCTAGGACAGAACGGAACTCACCTGGTGGATCCGCGTGAAGGAAACCAGCGCGCCTGCCTCACGTGCGATCTTCCTATTACAACTCTCTCTAAACTTAATCCGGCTCTGAGTCAGATTGCGAATATCAGCTATACCGAGTCGGAAGCTGTCATGAACTACAGCTCGTTGCAGGTAACCGGACGGCGTCGCCTCGACCACGGTCTCGAGTTCCTGGCTAACTGGACTTACAGCAAAGGACTCAGCAACAACCTTGGCTACTACGGAGCAGGCGGCGGTGCTGGCGACTCGCAAAGTGCGTACTGGCAGGATGCATATAACGGTGGCGCGGATTATGGTCCGACGTACTTCGATGCTACGCACAATGTCTCCATCTCTGGCTACTACGAGTTGCCTTTCGGTCGAGGACGCCAGTTCGGAGGTGGCATGAATCGCATTGCGGATGAGGTGGTTGGAGGCTGGAAAGTAGGTTCCATCATGAGCTTCCACACGGGCTTCCCCATTACCGTAAATTCAAATGCGTTCTATTCGGCAGCGGTGAACGCAAGAGCAGCTCGTGCTAACCACCTCCGTGCTCTTCATGTAAGGGGTCGTACAGAAACCAACTATTTTGGCACTGATCCTTCAGCTGGAACCTGCGCAAGCGACACGGACAACGGAACCTGTGCCTACCAAGAGCAAAGCGCTTCAAGCTTCGGCAACGCGTCCGTGGGTTCGGAACGTGATCCTGGATACCAGCAGATCGACCTCGCCCTGTCCAAGGACTTCGCGATCACCGAAGGAAGTCACATTGAATTCCGCAGCGACTTTCTGAACGCCTTCAACATGGTCAGCCTGGCCCCGCCGAGCAACAACGCCAGTCCTGGAAACAACTTCGGTCAGATCAGCAACACCGTCAACGAACCTCGCAATATCCAACTGGCACTCAAGTTTGTCTTCTAATCCCCGATCAGTGAGAACTTGGGACGGCGAAAGGTCTTTCGCCGTCCTTCTTTTTTCGGACGAGTAAACGAAAATAGATGCTGCGAGATCTTTCGTTGCCGGTAAAAATCAGTTGATTGACTCCCCAGCAAGAACAGGAATCCATGAAGCGTATTTCAAACTCCTTATTACTTCGCGTACTCTCTTCGTGCCTGGCTGTCCTTATTCTGTCTATGTGCTTCCCCCTTCATCTGCGAGCAGCGACATCTCCCGCACAGAAGAAGGAGATCATTGCATACATCTTTCCAAAGGGCAGAATCATCGCTCCGCAGGAAATATCCGCCACAAAATTGACGCGAATCAACTACGCCTTCGCCAATCTACAGAAGGGTGAGATCGTTGAAGGCTTCGCGCACGACGCAGAAAACTTCGCTGTGCTCAACTCTTTAAAACGAGACAACCCTTCTCTAACCGTACTGGTCTCGGTTGGTGGATGGACATGGTCCGGCGACTTTTCCGATATGGCTCTAACGAAGCAGAGTAGAAAGCTCTTCATCGAAAGCGCAGTTAAATTCGTCGAAAAATACGAGCTCGATGGTGTTGATATCGATTGGGAATACCCTGGAATGGTCGGCGATAATCATCGATTTCGTGCTGAAGACAAGCAGAACTACACACTTCTACTCAAAGAACTGAGAGCACGGTTCGATAAAGAACAAAAGAAACTCCATCGACATCTGGTTACGTCCATCGCGACCGGTGCCTCGACCGATTTCCTCGAGCATACCGAGATGGACAAAGTACAAAGATATGTGGACACGGTCAACCTGATGTCATACGACTACTACGTTCCGAGCTGGGACAAAACCACCGGACACCATGCACCGCTGTTCACCAACCCAGCCGATCCGAAAAAGATTTCTGCCGACCGCACTGTGCATGAATATGAAAACGCCGGCGTATCTCCCGAGAAACTTGTGCTTGGTCTGCCTTTCTACGGCAAGAGTTGGACGCAGGTTCCGGATCAGAACCACGGGCTGTTTCAACCTGGAAAGGAAGCACCTAACACCTATCTGCCATATAGTGCTTTGACCAGCCTGCAGAATAGCGGCTACACGCGCTACTGGGATTCGAACGCCTCTGCCCCATATCTTTACAATCACGACACCCAAACCTTCATATCGTATGACGACCCTGAATCATTAAAGAAGAAATGCGAGTACGTGATTGATCACAAGTTAGCCGGCGTCATGTTCTGGGAGTACACGGGTGATTCTGCCAACACTCTTCTTGGTGCGATCGATGTGTCCCTGCGACGCGACACCACAACAACTACGGAGACGCGATGAATCCAACGATGGAACTCCTCCAGGCGAATGCAACCAACACGATTCGCGCTCAACGCGTCGCGTCCATCGATATATTCCGCGGGCTAACGATGACCTTGATGATCTTTGTCAACGAACTGGCCGAGGTCAAGGGTCTCCCGTGGTGGAACTATCACGCTCCCGCAAAGGTCGATGCGATGACTTACGTAGATATGGTGTTCCCAGCCTTTCTATTCATCCTTGGGATGACGATCCCCATCGCCCTGGAACATCGACTCCGCAAAAATTCATCCGTTCCAGCTCTCTGGCTACATATCATCCTCCGCACCATCGCTTTGGTCGTCCTCGGACTTATTCTTGCGAACGCGGAGCTGGGAAGTCGAGCGCTCATGGGGATAGGTCCGATGCTGTGGACCATCCTCGCGCTCAGCGGTGCCGTCTTATTCTGGAACGTCTACCCACGCATGGACCGCTATTCGTCACACTTCCGAATTCTGCGATTCTCCGGCCTGGCACTGATGGTGGCAATGTTTGCCATCTTTCGCCGAACGACTCCCGACGGACATGCAGCATGGATTTCTTCGTCTTACCCCGAGATTCTAGGCCTGCTCGGGTGGACCTACCTCGCAGTCTCCATCCTGTACATCGCGACTCGACGATGGAGCTGGGCGCCGCTGGCGTGGTTTGCCACCATGACGATCCTGTGTATCGCGTCAACAGCGAAGTGGATTCCATTTCCGCGCCATCTTCCCCTCTACATCTGGCCATGGGGCAACGGTGCTATGGCTTCGATCGCCCTGGCCGGCGTCGTCACTTCGAGCATCTTTGTGAACAGCCACGGTCTCCGATGGAACACATTTCGGCAGAAGTCTACCGTCGCCATCCTCTTCAGTGTCGTCACGTTCTTCTGCGGATGGCTTCTGACTCCACTAGGCATCTCGAAGATCCGCGCCACTCCGACCTGGTGTCTCTACAGCATCGGCTGCAGCGTGCTACTGTTCACTCTTCTTTATTGGATCTGCGACGTCAGGCGAGCGGTACGCTGGGCCGTATTCGCACGCCCCGCGGGCGAGAACACACTCCTCACCTATCTGCTCCCAGACTTCTACTTCTTCATCGTCTCCGCTTGTGGCTTCACATACTTTGCAGAACACGCCAACTACGGTCTCCCCGGCGTACTGAGGTGCCTGATCTTCACAGGTCTGATTCTGGCGCTCTCTGCACTGCTCACGAGATGGAAGCTAAGACTGCAGATCTAGGCATCACGCGGGTCAGGTGCGCCTTAGTGTCTCAATTGAGACGCTGCTGGCGGGCCCATCCTCCCGGTCGGCCATGCCCGCGTTGTTTACCAGGACGTCCAGATGCCCGAATTGCTCGCCAATCTGCTTGGCCAGTGCCCTGCCGCTCTCGACCGCTTGATTCAAGTCCGCTTTAACGAAACAAACGTTAAACCCTCGCCACGCAGCTTATTGGCTCCTCTTTACCCCGTGCCTTATCGCGTGCTCCCAGCAGAACCCTAAAGCCGCCGCGGCCCAACGCGCGAGACACCTCGAACCCGATGCCCTTGTTTGCTCCCGTTACCAAAACAACCTTTTCCATAAATTTCTCCTCGGGACGGCGTCGACATACAGACGATCTCAGCTTTAGGTGTACGGCGTCCATCACCATCATGTACAACGTACACAATACTTCTAGACTCGTCAAGATGTACAGTGTATGTCATGGCATATCCGGCGAAGACCGACCGAAACAGCATCCTGCATGCTGCCATGAAGCAAGTCGAAAGCGAGGGCATTGACAGCCTAGCCATCCGATCTGTTGCTTCTACACTTCGTCTGGCACCGAACGCGCTCTACCGCTACTTCGAAAGTCTCGCCGCGTTGAAGGAGGCCGTGGCCGAAGAGGCACGGCTGCAGATGCTCGAGGTCATGCAGAAGGCTGCTGGCCGCAACGGCCCTGCGGAGTCGATTCGGGCAATCTCCCAAGCATACCTCCGCTTTGCGCATGAACAGCCGCGAGTGTTTGCAATCTACCTAAAGACCTCAGGTCCCGATTCGAACATTCCGCAGTGTACCCCACTATGCGCGCGGAATACGGAATTCTTCCTTGAGCAGGTGACTCGTGTCTACGGGGAGAAACGTGCCTGGGACGCTTCGCTCGCATTGTGGGCAACCCTCCACGGTCTGGCTGTACTGCGCAAGGCCGGGGTCCTTAGCGGATCACAGTCGTCCACTAGCCTCAAGTTCAGCCTTAAGATGTGGACCGAGGGCGCGTTGAGTTCCTCGGACGACAAGTAACAACAAATGCGGCTCACGCCTAATTCTAGAATTGTGATGATAGCCTGATATCGAGTAAATGTTTCCTGGCATGGACAGTAACTTTGTAGGGGTTTGGATGTCAAGCATGAATCCTCCTTCTCGCTTGCAATTGAATCACGCCCTTTTGCTAGTAGCTTAATTCGGATCAAACCGCGATGAGACGTTCCGTAGAGAACCAAGCCACATCGAAGATCGACATTCACGGGGTCGCTGCTAGAGCGCGCGTCTCCATTGCAACAGTATCGCGAACGATCAACCACGTAGCCACTGTCGATTCAAGGCTGGCCCAGCGAGTCTGGAAAGCTGTAGCCGATCTGGGTTATTTTCCTAACACGCAGGCGCGAGCTCTCGTCTCCGGTAAAAGCAAACTCCTTGGCCTGATTGTTTCAGAAATCACCAACCCGTTTTTCCGGAACTCATCCAGGAGTTCGAGCGGGTAGCCGTGGAACGTGGATATGAGATCCTTATCGGCTCGACCAACTATGAGACCGCGAAGATGGAACTGTGCGCGCGGCGCATGCTTGAGCGGAAGGTAGATGGTGTTGCGATCATGACCTTTGGCTTTGAGGAATTGCTTCTTGATCGCTTCGCCGTCGACAACATACCCGTCGTTTTTATCGATCCTGCGCCCTCGCGCCCACTAAGCAGTGTGCTGGCGGTTGATTACCTTGCAGGGATCAATGAAGGCGTGGAAAATTAGCAGTTCTTGGCCATCGCAAAATTGGATTCATCAGCGGCCCTCTTCGCCTGCGTTCTGCGGGAAGTCGAAAAGCTGCATTTCTAAAATGTTTGAAGTCTGCGGGAATCAAAGCTGACGTTTCTTGGATGGTCGAAGGAGATCAAACTTTAGACGGAGGGCGGGATGCGATGCAGCGAATTCTCGCGCTGAAGCATTTACCCACTGCCATCATGTGTTCCAACGATATGACCGCCATCGGAGTGCAGCATGCTCTTTTTGATGCTGGATTCAAAGTCCCAGAAGACTTTTCACTGATAGGTTTCGACGACATTCACTTGGCTGAATACACTATTCCACCGCTCACAACCGTTCGCATGTCCTGCAAAGATCTTGCAAAAATGCAGTAGCTGCCCTTTTGTCAAGTTTAGACCCAGCAAACATCATAAAGTCGGAAGCTCTAAACAAGATCAGTACTCGACTGATAGTACGACAGACCACTGACCTGCCCAGAAATGCTCTTTCCGATTTAGATCAGAATCCCAAATCGAAGAGAAGCAGTCGTTGAGGCCATATATCTTCGCATCGCGAAGGAGCTGATTTCGGTCCACGAATTTTTCATAAGAAGTGAACGCTAAAGTGACGTGAGGTAGTCGATGATCCCCTGTTGAGTGACGGGACGAGCGTGGTAGCCGATGTATCCGTCGGGGCGGATCAGGTAGGCAGTAGCAGGGGTGGGTCTGTATGTGGCGGCGAATTGGCGGCCGGTGTCGGTGGCTACGGGGACGCCGATGAGGGTGGGGAGAGCTGAGTCAGGCGCGGCAATGGCAGTGAGACGGCAGTTTGGTCCGGGGACGGTTTTGAGGGTTTGCGCGAGATGCTCGAGTTGTGCAGCCTGATCGGGTGTTATGGATTGGCCAACGTAGACGAGCAAGACGTGGTCGGTGCCTCGAGTGATGTCGAGGAGTCTAAAAGGGGCGCGGACATGGTCACGGCGGAAGCCGTCGCAGTCGGGCGCTCGGTCACCGGCTTGGATAGGGAGATCTTCAAGTGATTTGGTGGAATCGTTTTTTGAGAGAGTGCTGTGGCGGTAGTGGATGAGGAGTTGCGTGTCGGCGAGGCGGTCCTGTTGTGGCGCGTTCTTGCGACCAAGTTGATCGGATGCGGCGCGGGTGCGGGCGACTGCGTCGGCGCCTACGGGACGGCGCTCGGCTTCGTAGGTGTCGAGGAGTTGTAGCGTGGCTTTGTGGCGAAGAACGAGCGCGATCTTCCAGGCGAGGTTGTAGGCGTCCTGAATGCCGGTGTTCATGCCTTGGCCGCCAGTGGGGGGATGGATGTGGGCGGCATCGCCAGCGAGGAAACTTCTGTCTTTGCGATAGTTCGCAGCGAGGCGCGTTCCGATGCGAAAGTTCGAAGACCACTGCAGGTCAGAAATGGTGGCCTTGATGGGGAGGATGCGATCGGCAACAACTTGCAGTTCTTGTAGGGTGGGGGCGGGGCGGTCGGTCTGCAGGCCGTGGGCAGGGGCGGAAATATCCGAGCTATCTGGTGGGGCGAGCATGGAGACGCGGTAGCGGTTTCGCGCGGGAAGCGGAATGGCGATGAAAAAGTCCGGCGGGCCCTGCTGGGCGGCGTTGATTGCCCATAAGCTCATGCCACGGGGGAGATCGAGGTCGAGGACTACGTCGCCGAGCATGAAGCCGACGGGATAGTGGTCGCCCTCGAAGGGAATGTCGAGAATGCGGCGGACTGCGCTGCGGGCTCCATCGCAGCCGATGATGTATTGGAAAGAGGCTTTCTGGATGGTGCCGTCGGGGCGTGTGAGTTCGACGTTTACGCCATCGCTGTCTTGTGTGAAGGAGGTGAGGGTAACGGGGCGCTCGACGGCGATGCCGAAGGTGGCAAGATGGGCAGTGAGGATGCGTTCGGTCTCAGGCTGAGGGATGCCGAGCGAACTGTAGGGAAGATCGGAGAAGTCGCGCACTTCATCCTGCGCCGGTGAGTGATTGAGGTAGCGGCGTGTACGGTCGATCCAGAGGCCTGCGTCAATCATGAGGGTGATGATGCCCATGTCGTCCCAGACTTCCAGCGTGCGTGGGGTGACTCCTATGGCGCGGCAGTATGGCAGCGGAGCGGCGAGCTGATCGATGATGCGGCAGAGAACCCCGTGGCGGGCGAGTTCGGCGGCCATCGTAAGGCCCACAGGGCCTGCACCTACGACAAGAACATCTGGTTTAAAGCCTCGCATCGCAAGAGACAGTATATAAGAGGCGTTTCAAAGGCCCGATGCGGAGGCAGGCCCTTTACGATGGAGGTAGGAAAGCCATGAACTGGATATTCAGAAGACCTGTGTACAAGCTTAGAATTCGCTCCCGATTCACGGCATAAGTTCTAGGTCACTGCGCCCGGTGAGCAGGGTTCCGGTGCCTGATGGCGAGCAATCGGAAGTAGTTCGCTAAAGCCTGTTAGGCGCAAGTCTATTTTCTAACGTTTCTAAGAGCGGCACTTGTTCGAGCCGGATGAACTGTCGGGCAGTGGAAAGAGGAAACCAACCTCCCCGATCGATCTCAGGGATTTCGAGACGCTTCTTGGACTTCGGAGGCCACTCAATCTCGCAGGTGTTGCTCACAAGTTGGGCTGGGTCGCAGTCTCCCTCGAACGCCCACGCAATGACGACTTTTCCGCTCTTTTGTCGCACTGCCCCTAGCTCGATAAAGTCGCCGCTTGCAAGGAAGCCAGTTTCCTCGAAAAACTCTCGCTGCGCGGCTGCTAGCGGATCTTCGTCTTCTTCATATTCACCCTTTGGAACCGTCCAAGCGCCCTGATCCTTCTTCTCCCAGAAAGGGCCGCCAGGATGAACAAGAAGCACTTCCAACTCGTCTTTGCGCTTCCGATACATGAGCAGTCCGGCGCTGCGTTTCGATTTTTTTGTCATTGGCTATCGGATATGCCCACTCGCTCCAAGCCAGATGGCGACTCATAGAATCGGCCTGGCACTCGCTTCAACGATGAAGAGAAAACGATGGGCTCACTGCGTCTGTTAGCGGGCTTCGACGCTGCTGACTTTGACGACTTTCTCGACCTGAGGTGTGACCATACTGCTGGTGTCCTTCATCGCGGCAATGGCCTTGTCGTAGCGGCCGGCCATGAAGTTGCCACGAATGCGTGCCATGTCTTCGAGCATCTTGATGCCGTCCCTCAGGTAGCTCATACGGCTGCGTTCGTCGTGGCCCCAGGTGACGGGCACCTCGCGAATGACGTACTTTAGCTTTCGGGCGATAAAGAGGATCTCAGGATCGAAGCCCCAGCGCTCGATAGTTTGCAGGCGAAAAATCACTTGAGCCGCAGATCGTTTGAAGGCTTTGAATCCGCACTGAGTGTCTTTGAATGGCAAGCCCATAACAGTTCGGGTGACCCAATTGAAGCAGCGACCGAAGAACTGCCGGTAGAGCGGCTGGTGGATCGTCTGGCGAGTCCGGTCCATCCAGCGGGAGCCGATTGCCACATCTGCCCCATCGTTGAGTGCGGCGATGAGACGCTCAGCTTCTTCCATCGGAGCCGAGAGGTCGGCATCTGTGAACATGACAATGTCGCCCGCGGCCTGTAAAAGGCCGTTGCGGACCGAGTAACCTTTGCCGCGATTCCCTGGATTCTCCACAAGGTGAAGACGCGGATATTTGGTCATCCAACGCTGCACAATTGCGGCGGTGTCGTCGGTTGAGCCGTCGTCGACGACCAGCAACTCAGCATCCCAGCCCTGCTCCGCGACACACGACAAGACTCGATCCAACGCATGCTCGATGCGAGCGCTCTCGTTGTACGCCGGAATTACGATACTTAACTGTGGATGTGCCATTAGCGATCGTCAGTCTTTCTTTCAGCTGCAAAGAGTTGCGCGGTGGACGTTCCGATTTATCATACTGCAACATTTGACGCACCAAGGCCTCTGTTTGGCTCTATTTTCCGATATATAAATGTATTCGCTCATGGGCTGCGCGTTGGTTGCGGTTGCGGCCCACAACAGTCGCAAACTGTGCACCGACACAAAGGTCCCTGCTAAACTCCACAGCATGCAGGAAGACTTTTCAACACCCCCGCCGCCGCCTCCAGCGCCTCCTTATTCCCGGATCCCGCAATACCCTTATCCCCAAACGTACGGTTCCATGCCACCGCGCCGTCGATCCGCCTGGTTTTACATCGGCATTATCGCCGGCTCACTGGCAGCGGTCTTTCTTCTTGTCACCGGCATGGTCTGGTTCACTATGCGTTCGATGACCGGAAGTTCGGCCGGCCTCGGGCTCGGTTCTGACAGCATCGCCGTAATCGATATATCCGGTGCGATCCTGTCTCCTGAGACCATCGACAGTCAGTTACGCAAGTTTGGCGACGACTCGTCGGTGAAGGCCATCCTTCTGCACATCAATTCACCCGGCGGTGGAGCGGCTGCCTCGCAGGAGATCTATCACGAGGTGCTAAGGGTGCGGCAGGAGAGTCACAAAAAGGTCGTCGCGTCGATCGAGTCGGTCGGCGCCTCAGGGGCGTACTACATTGCGAGCGCCTGCGACAGAATTTACGCGAACGATGCCTCGGTTGTCGGATCGATTGGCGTGATTATGGAATGGACCAACTACGGCGACCTGCTGCGCTGGGCCAAGTTAAAGAACGTGGTGATCCACGCGGGGGAGTTGAAGGACGCTGGCGACCCGAGCCGAGATCTGACGCCCAAAGAGGAGATCTACTTTCAGTCGCTGGTCGACAACATGTATACGCAATTTGTGCATGATGTCGCGACGGGGCGTCACACCACTGACGATAAGATCAGACCGCTGGCGACGGGCCAGGTGTGGACCGGGCAGCAATCGCTTCCACTAGGTTTGATCGACAAGGTCGGCGGCTATCGGGTCGCGCTCACGGAAACGGCAAAGGAAGCGGGAATCTCCGGGGAACCAAACGTGGTGCGTCCCGCAAAAAATAAGCGAGGGCTGTTCGCATTGCTCGCCGACGACGGCGAAGACCTATTTCCAAACCCTGGACAGATGTTGAACAAAGCTCCCGGTTTTTACTTCATGTGGAAGTAAGGTACGCTCCTTCAGGCTTTACCAGATTGAAACATGCCAGTTCGAAAGAGCTCTCGGGAAAAACTGGCTCTTTTTTATCGACCGTCTGACGAAACGGACGGATTTTGCATCTTATTGGGCAACGATGAAAGCCGTCACACTTTTGATTTCTTTGGCAACCTTTTAACCTCCATCCCGTCTACAATCAACAACAACGGATTGTTTCACCACGGCCCTTATCGCCCTCCCCCCAGTACGAAAGGAACCCACCATGACTAAAGCCGACCTTGTTGATAAAGTGACCGCTCTTGGAGACCTGACCCGCCGTGATGGGGAGGTTATTGTCGATACGCTCTTCGACGCTGTCATCGGGGCGCTGAAGACCGGAGACAAGATCGAGATTCGCGGCTTCGGCAGCTTCCGGACGCGCCAACGCAACGCCCGAACGGGCCGCAACCCGAAGACTGGTGCCAAGGTCGACGTTCCGGCCAAGCGGGTTCCCTTCTTCAAGCCGTCGAAAGAGCTGCGCGATTCGGTAAACCCGAATGGCGCGGTGAAATCCAAGCCTATAGCGAAAAAGGTCGATAAAGAACACATCGATCCACACCATCCACCTGCAATGTAATTACCTCAAAGGCCTAGGTGAGTAGCAGGTGCTTCGGCGCCTGCTATTTTGCTTTGAGCGTCAGGATCTTGTCATTCGGTCATACCTTCGAGAACTACCGGCGAGATCGGCTCAGTACCAAACTCTCCTTCCCATTTCGCGACTACAACGCTGGCAAGGCAGTTTCCAACCACGTTGACGGTGGTCCGGGCCATATCGGCGAGCGCATCGATACCGAGGATGACAAAGATCGGCTCAGTCGGCAGGTGGAAAGTTGCCGCGGTCGCAAGCAGAACGACCAGGGTTGCGCGGGGAACGCCGGCGACTCCTTTGCTGGTCAGCATGAGAGTCACCATCATCAGAAGTTGCTGGCCAAGCGAGAGATGGACTCCCGCTGCCTGCGCGACGAAGATGCTGGCGACGGCGAGATAGAGCGTGGAGCCGTCGAGGTTGAAGCTGTAGCCGGCAGGGATGACGAACGCCACGATTCGGCGCGGAACCCCGAGAGCTTCCATCGACTCCATAGCACGCGGGAGAGCTGCCTCACTGGTTGAGGTCGCAAAGGCGATCGTTGCAGGCTCCGCCACAGCGGCGAGAAATCGACGGACGGGAACACGAAACAGGAGGGCCGCGGGTAGTAGAACAAGGAGGCCGAAACCGACTAACGCTCCGTACAAGGTGAGGAGCAGCTTGCCTAAATTGACGAGTACTCCAAGCCCCATCTGGCCGACGGTAAAGGCCATGGCCGCCCCTACGCCGATGGGGGCGAAGTACATGACAACGTTGGTAAATTTGAACATTACCTCGCTGAAACTCTCGAACAGGTGCAACACCGGCGTGCGCTTTTTTTCGTCCAGACTCGCAAGAGCGATCCCAAAGAAGACTGCGAAGACGGCCACTTGGAGAATCTGGCCCTCCGCCACGGACTTGGCGATATTTTCCGGAAAGACGTGCAGGAGGAACTCCTGCCAGTGAGTCGGCGGAGGTGTGGGGACCGTCTCACCTGAAGTGGTTGGCGGAAGGGTCAAGCCCACTCCGGCGCGGCTTAGATTGATTGCCGCAAGGCCAATGACGAGAGCCAGCGTGGTGACGACTTCGAAGTAAATCAGGCTCTTGATGCCCATGCGGCCCACGCTCTTCAGGTCTCCATGGCCGGCAATGCCAGTCACCAGGGTCGCGAGAATCAGCGGCGCCACGATGGTCTTGATGAGCCGCAGGAAGATGTCGCTGAAGACGCGGAGGCTGGTTGCCAGCATCGGAGCATCGAATCCCAACTCAGCACCAGCAACCATCGCGACAAGGATCCATGGCGTCAGGGAGCGCCGCTGGAGCGCAAAAAGCGCCAGGAGCACGATCGCGACACACCGCAGAGTGACCCCGGCATGGTGCATTCCCGTTCCGTGGATCAACCCCAATGAGATTCCGACAGACAGTAAAATCGCAGCCGAAAGCAACAGAATGTGTTGAAAGTTCGTCTTTAACATCAGGTGCGAAGAATATCAGTCTTCAACAGAAAGCAAATGCCCGACAGACCACTTTCGAGCGCTGATAGCATATCCGCTATGCATCGCGTAATCCTCAGCAGCATCATGTTCTGCGCCATCGCCTCTTCTCCACTGATCGCACAAAGCGATGCTGGAGTAGCACCCACTGCCGCAGTCGGTTACGGCACCTTCACACAGAGCCCCGGAGTCATCTCTAATCCCCTATCCCAGCCAACACTTACACCCGGCGCCCTGGTCTTGTTGGAGCTTGAGGGACGTTTTTCACAGGCAGTCACCGAAGGTGGAGGCAAAGCCTTCGGCAGTTGGTTCGCGGAGGACGGAGTTACACTCAATAACGGGAAGCCCGCGATTCTTGGTAGAACCGCTATCGCCGCACAGGCCCAGTGGGACCCGAAAACCTATCAGCTAAGCTGGGTGCCGCAAGGCGCTCAAATGGGTCCATCGAACGACATGGGATTCACCTGGGGCCACTATGAAGGCCGCAGTAAAGACAAAAATGGAGAGCCCGTGGTGATCTCGGGTCGCTACTTTACCGTTTGGAAAAAACTACCTAACGGCAGTTGGAAGGTCGCCCTGGATGCGAGTGCGGATGAACCGGCCGCGACAGGGGAGTGTTGCGTGCTTCCAAAGCCGTAAATCGTTGCTGCCACGAAAGTAGGAGTGCGCAACGATTTGCACATAACCTACGATTGAACTGTCGAAATGAATGCTCTCCTGGTCAAAGACGAAGCGTTGCGAATCGAGGCCCTCAATCAGTACGAGGTCCTCAACTCTGCGCCCGATCCCATCCTGGACGACCTGACAAGTCTGGCTGCACAGATATGCGACACACCAGTCGCTGCGGTCTCGCTGATAGGCTCAGACCGCATTTGGCTGCGTTCTCGATTTGGCATTGACTCACTCGACGTCTCCCTCGGCAGCCTGCCCTGCGAGACCACCATCCTGGGCGACACGGTCTACGAGATCTCCGACGCGCGCAACGACCCCGACTATGCACCAGACGGCATACTTCTCGAAGGCCTTCCTTATCGCTTCTACGCCGGCGCACCGCTGACAACTCCGGGAGGAGTGAGCATCGGCGCACTGCTCGTCTTGGACCGTCATGCTCGCACGCTGACTCCGGCGCAGTCGTCTGCGCTCAGTGTTCTCAGTCGTCAGGTAATCACGCGATTGGAACTCAATGGTCGCATTCGACAGATGGATCGCGCGGCTCGTTCACGACAACGCGTCGAGTCCGCACTTACAGTGGAGCGCAATTTTGTCTCGGCCGTTTTGGACACCGTGGGCGCGCTGGTCGCTGTGTTCGATCCAGCCGGTCGCATCGTGCGTTTCAACCGCGCGTGCGAAAATGCCTCCGGGTACGATTTCCCCACCCTGGTCGGCCGCTATGCGTGGGACAAACTTATTCCGCGGCAGGAGATTCCCGAAGCGATTGAGACCTTCGAACGTCTACGCTCGGGTCACTTCCCCGCCGCCTACGAGAATCAATGGCTCAACCGGGACGGAAGCATACGCCGCATCGCCTGGTCGGCAACCGCGCTAACCGATACACAGGGCCAGGTTGCATTCATCATTGCCACAGGCATCGATGTGACGACGCAACGAGCCGCTGAAGCGACCTTGCGCGAGAGTGAAGCCCGCTACCGTCAGCTGGTCGAAGGCTCGCTGGGTATGGTTTGCACCCACGACCTTCGTGGCACGCTACTGTCGATCAACACTCACGGCGCAGAGACATTGGGCCGCAGCGTAGAGGAGATGACCGGACACAATCTCGAAGAGTTCATCGTGCCGGAAAAGAAAGCTGCAATGCCTGCCTACCTCAAAAAAATAGGCGAGACTGGCGAAGCCCAGGGCCTTCTTCATCTCTCCCACAGCGATGGAGAGATGCGCGTCGTTGCCTATCGGAACAAGCTCATCGTCGTACCTGGACGCGCGCCCTATGTTCTTGGCTTCGGTGTTGACATCAGCGAGCAGGTTCGCGCGGAGGGCCGGCTTCGTACGCTTACGCGGCAGTCGGACTCCATCCTCGAGTCGGTCGGCGATGGTATCTACGGTATCGACCTTGACGGCAAAGTCACGGTCGTCAACTCCGCTGCTGCTCAGATGCTCGGGTACAAACAAGAGGAGATGCTGGGCCGCAATATGCATCAACTCATTCACCACACTCGCGCGGACGGAACGCCCTATGCCGCTGCCGACTCACCCATCCGGAAGAGTCTCACCAACTTTGCCACCGTCCGCATCTCAAACGAGATCTTCTGGCGCAAAGACGGCACGTCCTTCCCCGTGGAGTATGTCGCGCGCCCGCAAATCGATGCGCAATCTCCTGACATGAACGGCCTGAAGGCGCTCGGTGTCGTCGTTGCGTTCACCGATACAACCGAGCGTCGCGCCCTTGACCGCATGAAAGACGAGTTCATCTCCACTGTCTCTCACGAGCTTCGCACACCGCTCACCTCGCTGCGCGGAGCACTCGGCCTCCTTGCCGGAGGCGCACTCACCAATCGCCCCGAGAAGACGCAGCAGATGCTCGAGATCGCCATTAGCAACTCAGACAGGCTTGTGCGGCTGGTCAACGATATTCTCGATCTTGAGCGGATCAGCAGCGGCAAGACGGAATTGCATTCGACGATGTGCAGCGCTGAAGATCTGCTGCGACGAGCGGCGGGCGTTCAACAGACACGCTCCCCCCGACCGAATATTCGCATCTTTTTTGCTGCCCACGGCGTCAACGTCTGGGCCGATCCCGATCGCATTCTGCAAACACTGAACAATCTCATTTCGAACGCAATCAAGTTTTCTCCAGAGGGCAGCGAGATCCATCTCACGGCTCGAAACATCGACGAGAACGAAGCGCTGATCGAGGTTCGCGATCAGGGCCGAGGCATTCCTGCCGATAAGCTCGAACACATCTTTGACCGCTTCCAGCAAGGCGATGCCTCGGACTCACGCGCGATGGGCGGCACGGGTCTGGGACTCGCAATATGTCGCAGCATCGTCAACCAACATGGCGGCCGCATCTGGGCCACCAGCGCCCCTGACCAAGGCACTATCTTCTACTTCACACTTCCTACCCAGCCCAGAACCAACCTTCTCTAAGAACCCTCACTCATCGCCCTCACGCAGTTTGGCAATCACCGTAAAATCTTCAAGCGTCGTGGTATCGCCCTTTACCTCACCCGTTGTCGCGAGTTCTCTCAGCAGACGTCGCATGATCTTGCCGCTGCGCGTCTTCGGCAAAGCCTGGGTGAAGGTAAGGTCGTCGGGGCGCGCCAGCGCACCGATCTCCTTCGCCACCCAGTGCCGCAGCTCCTGCCGCAGCTCTTCGCTGGGCTCGTGACCTCCTTCGAGCGTCACAAACACGGCAATCGCCTGTCCCTTCATCTCGTGAGGCCTGCCGACTGCCGCCGCCTCGGCAACTTTAGGATGGGCAACCAGCGCCGACTCTACCTCCATCGTTCCGAGTCGATGACCGCTCACGTTGATCACGTCATCGACGCGGCCCATCAGCCAGAAGTAGCCGTCAGCATCGCGACGCGCGCCATCCCCAGTGAAGTAGCTGCCCGGAACCTCACTCCAATAAGTCGCTTCATAACGGGCCTGGTCGCCGTAGATAGTACGGGCCATCGACGGCCAGGGCTTGCGCATGACAAGGAGTCCGCCATGGCCATCAGGGACAGGATTCCCCTCTTTTGTAACTACCTCGGGAACAATTCCAAAGAAGGGACGCGTGGCGGAACCAGGTTTTGTCGCCACAGCACCCGGGATCGGTGCAATCATGATGGCGCCCGTCTCGGTCTGCCAGTAGGTGTCAACGATGGGGCAACGCTCCTTGCCGATCATGCGGTGGTACCACATCCAGGACTCAGGATTGATCGGCTCACCGACAGTACCCAGCAAACGTAATGAAGCAAGAGAGTGTTTCTCAACCCACTCGCTTCCCCACTTTGTGAAGGCGCGGATTGCTGTTGGCGCTGTGTAGAACACGGTGACCTTATGGTCGTCGACGATCTTCCAAAATCGATCGTTCTCCGGCCAGTTTGGAGCCCCTTCGTACATCATCACAGTGGCGCCGTTCAAGAGTGGACCGTAGACCACATAGCTATGGCCCGTGACCCAGCCAATGTCAGCAGTACACCAGTACACATCATCATCGCGAAGATCGAAGATGTATTTGCTTGTGAGATAGGTCTGCACAGCATAGCCCCCGGTCGTGTGCAATAAACCTTTGGGTTTGCCGGTAGTCCCGGAAGTGTAGAGAAGATACAGTGGGTCCTCTGCGTCCATCCATTCCGCAACACACGCCGGCGCAGCCTTTTCCATCTCCTCGTGCCACCACAAATCTCGACCTGGCTCCATCTTAATCGGCGAGCCAGAACGACGAAAAACCACGACATTCCTAACCGTTGGGCACTTCTTGAGTGCCTCGTCCACGATCGCTTTCAGTTGAACCTCGGAACCACGGCGATAGCTTGTGTCCTGAGTGATGACCGCGACACAACTGGAGTCGTTGACTCGGTCGGAGATTGCCTGGGCTGCAAAGCCACCAAATATGACAGAGTGCACCGCGCCGATTCTCGCGCACGCCAGCAGTGCAATGGCAAGCTCGGGCGCCATACCCATGTAAATCGCAACTCGATCGCCGCGTCTGATCCCCAGCGACTTCAGTACGTTGGCCAAACGCTGTACTTGCTCGTGCAGTTCTCCGAAGGTCAGCTTGCGGACCTCGCCCGGTTCACCTTCCCACAGCAAGGCGATTTTGTCCTTACGTGCTCCCGATGCGTGACGATCGACACAGTTGTGTGAGAGGTTCAGCTTACCCCCGACAAACCATCTTGTGTGCGCTGCTTCGCCGTCCATCACCTTTGTCCAGGGTGAGAACCACTCGAGTTCCTGAGCGGCCTCACCCCAGAACTTCTCCGGATTCTCCACGCTTTGTGTGTATAAGGTCTCGTATTGCTCTAGGCTCTTAATGTGAGCTTTCGCGGCGAACTCCGCGGGCGGAGGAAACACCCTATTTTCCCGCAGACTTGAATCCAGATCTGTACTCTCTTCAGACATCTCCCGCACAGCCCTCCGTAATTTCATCCAGCAAGGTGAAGGTACCCTATACAACTCTGCCCGAGCAACCCGCCGTTACATTTAGGTGACACGCTGGCCACTTGGATCATGTATTGTGGTTTCCGCATCTAGTTCTTGAATGGATGAATGAGCTTTTTACTGTCTCTGGTTCGACAATGTACGACGTAACAACTCCCGAGGTTCTCAATGGCCCTGGCTTTTCTCGATCGTGACCGCTCTATAGCTCCCGCAGGATATAGCCGCTGGCTGGTACCACCAGCCGCCCTCGCAATCCACCTTTCTATCGGCCAGGTCTATTCCTTTTCGGTCTTCAAGAATCCACTCCTGGCCTTGCATGCGGCAGACGGCTCTTCCTGGAACTTGAAGGAAGTCGGCTACATATTCTCGATTGCGATCGCCTTTCTGGGCATCTCCGCTGCGCTCTTCGGGGCGTGGCTTGAGAAGGCGGGTCCCCGCCGCGCGATGTTTTACGCCGCAATCTGCTTCGGCGCGGGCTTCATCATCGCCTCGTTTGGGGCCAGCACACATCAACTAGCTCTGATCTACCTTGGCTACGGCGTCATCGGCGGAATTGGCCTTGGACTGGGGTACATCTCGCCTGTATCCACGCTCATCAAGTGGTTCCCCGATAGACCTGGTCTGGCCACGGGTCTCGCCATCATGGGGTTTGGCGGTGGGGCGATGATAGGCGGACCTCTGGCCAGCAACCTCATGGCCCACTTCAAAGCGGCGGGACAGCCGTCAATTCCCTACACCATGATCACGATGGGCATTCTCTATTTCATCTTCATGATGTTTGGAGTCTTCACCATACGCGTCCCGCCGACCGGCTGGAAACCTGAAGGATGGGTGCCGTCGGTCAAGCATTCCGCGCTCATCTCAAGCCACAACGTCGCGGTGACAGAGGCCTGGAAGACACCTCAGTTCTGGCTGCTCTGGGTGATGCTATTCGTCAACGTCACGGCCGGTATCGGCATTCTGGAACAAGCAGCACCCATGATTCAGGATCTCTTTAAGGGCCAGATCTCTCCTGCGGCCGCTGTAGGCTTCGTAGGCATTCTGAGCATCTTCAACATGGCCGGGCGGTTTCTTTGGGCATCATTCTCTGACTTCATAGGACGCAAAGGCACTTACTTTACCTTCTTCGTACTCGGTGCCGTCCTCTACTTCTTCCTTCCCTTTTCACGGCAGGACAAAATCAACTCGATTCCCCTCTTCGTCGCGATCGCTGCGTTGGTCATCTCGATGTATGGCGGAGGCTTTGCGACCATTCCTGCCTATCTCAAGGATCTCTTCGGCGGTTTCAATGTCTCTGCTATCCACGGCCGCCTGCTCACCGCGTGGTCGGCAGCCGGCATTATTGGACCCCTCATCGTTAACGGCATACTCGACCACTACGTCGAAAACCACATGAACAAAGAGGACGCCTACCCGCTTATTCTGCACATCATGTCGTGCCTGCTGGTCATCGGCTTCCTGGCTGATTTGATGGTGCGCCCGGTTGCAGAGAAATACTGGCTGAAGGACAAGAACTTGGTCTACGCCGACGGACCGGCCCATTAACCGCAGCGCGGTGTGCTTGCCTCCGCCCTTTCCTACATTTCGGGAGTTATTTTATGGCAGATTCCAATATCAAGAAGTCGTCCCCTCTGCTCATCGCTGCAGCGTGGATCATTGTGATCATTCCCACAGCATGGGGGCTCGATTACACCGTCAAGAACGCACTAAAGATCTTTGCTACGTCCGCGCCTGCCCCTATAACTACTGCGAAGTAGCTCCGGAGTTCTCTTAGAGTGCATTTCGGGCGCAACCTGAATGTTCTTGTGGTCATCAAGCTGACCCAAAGCTGCTGCGAGACCATGGCGCAGCGCTGTAGACTCCCATTATCGTGAATTTTTACTGGCCATCCTTGATCGGCTTCTTTCTCGGTTTCGCTTTTGGCGTGGGTTGTGCATTAGCGGTGATGTACTCGATTTACATGGGAGGATATCGCGCCGCCGTACGCGACTCCCAACTGCCCAAGCAACCGGAACGCTACACAAATGCCCTTGATAAGATCTCAGCAAAGTCATAGCGCCCGCAAATCCTCGCCTCAGCAGTACTTTTGATCAGTTTGGCAATGCTCCTCGCGCCGCCAAGTCGATGCGCATCTGCTTGATCTCAACATGCAGTTCTTCGATTGACCTTCTCAATTCGGCCCTTTGCGCATCGTCGCTCATGGACTTGATCCCTTCGAGATAGAAGTTTCCATTCGGTTCGAGGACGCACTTCTCCACTTCGCTGAAGTCGTTGAATCCCTGTTTATGAAGCACGGATCGCAGTTCAAGCTCCGTTAGCGCTTCACGTTTAGCCTCTGCCCAATCGACTACTCCATGACGAATCAACACCGACGGAGAGCCCTCGAAGGCAGTATTCAGCTTTGGCATGTTGAAGAGGAGCCGCGAAAGCAGCCAGTTAATGGTCAAGAGTGACAGCGCACCGATTACGCCTCCCGATACTGTGTTGTCGTCACCGATCATGGCATTCTGCACGGTGTTTGAGAGGCTGAGCAGCACTACAAGGTCGAACGGGTTTAGCTGTGCTAACTCCCGCTTGCCGAATAACCGCAAAAAGGCGATCAGGCATAGATAGACAATCATCGGTCGGAGAATCTTTTCCAACAACGGCAGGTGCATGTGAAACATGCTTTCGATCAAGAGATTCTCCTTCTACTCGGTGTGACATCGGAAGCAGGACGTCGGCACGCGACACTCGACGTCCTGCTCAAGACCGTGTTATGCGTATCGTTTCTGGTGCCAGTCCCACGCGCTCGCCACGATCTGGTCCAGCTCAGCGAACCTGGGCGTCCACCCCAGCTCCTCCTTGATCTTTGCCGAACCCGCCACGAGGACCGCCGGGTCGCCAGGCCTTCGTTCACATTCCTCAATAGGAATCGGCTTGCCCGTCACGCGACGTACCGATTCGATGACTTCGAGGACGCTAAATCCCTGTCCATTGCCAATGTTGTAGATCAGCCGGCTCCTCGTGTCGCTGAGCGCTGCGAGAGCCAGAAGGTGCGCCTCAGCCAGATCACGCACGTGGATGTAATCGCGGATGCAGGTTCCGTCTTTGGTGGGATAATCCCGTCCAAAGATCTTGATGTTCGATCGCTTGCCGAGCGCCACATCCAGGATCAGGGGAATTAGGTGTGACTCCGGTTCATGAGCCTCCCCATAGCCTTCAATGGCTCCTGCGACATTGAAGTATCGCAAGCTGGCATACTTAAACCCATGGATTAAGTTCATCCACCGAAGCATATGTTCTACAAGCAATTTGCTCTCCCCGTACGGATTCGTCGGCTGCAACTTTGCGTCTTCGAGAATGGGTGTCTTTTCGGGTTCCCCGTAGCATGCGGCCGTGGAGCTGAAGACCAGTCGGTCGTGTCCAGTTGCCAGCATCGCCTCCAGGAGGGTCAAGGTTGCCGCCGTGTTATTTCTGAAATAAATCTCCGGGTGCTTCATGCTTTCGCCAGCTTCGATCAAAGCGGCAAAGTTCATCACTCCATCGAAACGGCCCTCACGCAGAGTCTCTTCGATCAAAGGGCGATTCGCGATATCACCCTCGATAAACGTGGCGTTTTCAGCAACTGCCGAACGCTTGCTATGGCAAAGGTTATCGAACACGGTGATTGCATGACCTTGAGCCAGCAAAATCCGCGCGACTGTCCCTCCGATGTACCCTGCTCCACCTGCTATCAGAATCTTCATTAATTGTCTCCTAGTACCCTTCTTGGATACCACAAAAGTGCCAGTGTCAATCACTTACGCTTACGGCACTATACTTGCTGTAAGAGAAGAGCAGAGCCCGGCCCTGTAAAAAGAGACACCTCCCTGAAGCACGGCGCCTGCTACAACCTTTTCCTTTATCGTTCGCGTCTCTTAAGTTGGGCCGACGCAACGATCCAACCTCCCCTTGGTGATGTCAAAAGTTGCAGTGAGTCAAAGACGACAGGTTCGAATCACACTAGGGCTCTCCGGCATAGCACCTCGGAGTTATTCCTCCTTTGCACCGGTTCTGTTTCCATAGCACTGGTGTAACTCTCCCGCCCTCGACACGAGGCACTTCAAGGACTTTTTTATGGCAAAGCCGCTTCGCAGTGATGATCCAGCACCGCAGAATATGCAGTTCGCACACTTCGGCGTCCTGAACGACGGCAACCAGAGCAAGTCCTCGCTCTTCACTTCGATTGCCCTCAACGTCGTACTCGCCCTCTGCGCCATCATCATCGGAGCGGCCGCGAAGAAGACCATCGACACCAGGCACAAGCTGACCGAGTTGACCGAGCCAATTCCGATGAAGAAGCCGGATGAGCCGCCGCCGATCAAGATCAAGCCACCAAAACTTCCCCCGACTCCGGTGGTCAAGGTCGAGCCGCCCAAAATCAAGCTGCCAGACGTGAAGTTGCCCGACGTCCCCAAGCCACCTGAGATCAAAATGGCCCAGCCGATGCCGGTCGTTCTTCCGGCACCTCCAAAGCTCGTTCAGCCTCCGCCCGCTCCTAAGGTGGTCAGTCTCGCCCAGGCTCAGCCCGCTTCAGTGGTCAACAACTCTCCGCACCCAACTGCGGTCGCACTGGGTTCGCAGACAAACCCGATCGCGCCCTCGAATCGCCCGTCCACTACGGCTATCAATCTCGGCAACAAAGGAATGTCCGGTATGCCGGCCTCGAACAACGGCATGGGAGCGCAGTCCACTGTTGTCAATCTTGGTTCCGGTTCAGCCGGCAGCCAAAACATGAAAGGCAGAGACAACGCGGCTGGCGGCGTCGTCGGAGTCAAGCTTGGAGTTACTGGCGGTACAGGACCAATGAATGCTCCGGGGCGTTCGCCCGGTGTTGTTAACCTCGGCCAGAACACTCCGCCACCGATGCCGAAACCAGCCGGCCCATCTGCGGCAGTGGCCAAGTCTGCACCCAAGGTTCTCTTCAAACCCAAGCCTGAGTACACCGCAGAAGCTCGCAACCTTCACATCGAAGGCGTTGTCTCGGTTCGTCTCCGCGTCTCTTCCTCTGGTGTTGTTCAGGTTCTCGGCGTCACCAGCGATCTCGGCCACGGCCTTGGCGACTCTGCCATCCACGCCGTGCAGGCCACACGATTTCAACCCGCAACCGACGCTTCGGGTCATCCGATCGATTGGGAAGGTGTTGTCAATGTAGCTTTCCAGCTCGCTGGATAAGAAACAATTTTTGTTCCGCAGTTGCAGCATGAAATAGCATCTAGTCCATACTCAGGATGACCCCAGGGGTCACCGTAGGAGCCGCAAATCATGATTCTCGGGAAACAGTCTACCGCCGGTCTGCTGCTGGCATTTCTAGTCGCAACCACTCTCCCCGCGGGAGCAGGCATCCTACATCCTGGCAAAAAGAAAAAGATGGATGAGGACCTCTCTACGACGCGCAAGCCGACGGCCGCGCAAAACGCACTTATTGACAAGTCGATCGCCCGCGAAAAGGTGATCGTCAAGACCGTCAAGGAGCGGGCCCCTCTCGTCGAGACCTACATCCAGACCATGAAGCCTGATCCGCTTCTAGGCCAGGTTCCCGAATCTGACGAGCACTTCCTCAGCCGCGTCGACTTCAAGAGCGTCATCGGCGATAACTCTTATGCGGTAAACAAGGAGACATCCAAGGGCACCAGCAACGACGGCAAGCTTGGATTCTTCAAGCACTCTGTCTCTTTCGTCGGTGGTCTCGGCAACAGCCTTCATCTGAACTTCCATGAGTCTGGTTTCGTGCAGATGCTCCTGATGGACTCCAACAGCTTCGATCGTCAGCACTACACTTTCGGCTACGTACGCAACGACTTCCTCGGCAATACTCCAACGGCTGTCTTTGATGTGACCCCAATTGAAGGGAAGAAGGCCTACGGCCGCTTCTTTGGTCGAATCTGGATCGAGACTCGGAGCGGAAACGTGGTTCGCTTCAATGGTGACTTCGCCGGAACCCAGGAGGACCAGAAGGAGTTCTATCACTTCGACAGCTGGCGCACCAATGTTCAGCCGGATCTCTGGCTCCCGACGTCTTTTTATGTTGAAGAGAGCGATCCCAAGAGCGTCTCCCGCACCCTCAAATTCAAAGCAATTAACCACATCTGGGGCTACGTGCTCAAGGTTCCTCCACCGGAGAGCGAAAATACCTCGATGGATGTCGTGGGCGCAACAGACGTCAGCAACGATGCACAAGACGTCAGCCCTCTTGGAGCCCAGCGCGCTTGGGTCCAGCAGGCAGAAGACAACATCGTGGAGCGTCTCTTCCAGGCAGGCTTGCTGGATGCACCGAGTGAATTCGATAAGACTCTAGAAGCGCTTGCTGGCAACATTCTCGCTTACAACAACATCACACTTTCACGGCCGATCCGCTGCCGCACTTTGCTGACCGAACCGCTGGAGTCTCTCGCCATCGGCAACACCATCGTTATCTCGAAGAGCCTGCTTGATACCACCGGCGTTGTTACCCAGGATGGCGCACAGCAGATGGGCAACCTGAATGCGATTCTGGCTTTCCAGATTGCTCACATCATCCTTGCCCACCGTCTCGACACAAAGTACGCCTTCAACGATCGTCTGCTCTTCCCTTCTACGACGGTCTTCAACCGCATTCCCATGCATCACACTGACGCAGACAACACGGCAGCAGCGAAGAAAGCCATGGAGCTTCTAAGTGCAAAGGAGTTGGAAGGCGGCCAGCAGTACTTTAGCCTCTACCTCCAACAGCTGCAGCAGCGAGTCAAGAGTCTCAAGGCTCTTAACGAACCCATGATCGGCGATGGTTTGATCAAGAGCGACACTGATCCGACCTTCTGGATGCAGGCCATCACTACAAAGGGCCCCAAGCTGGATATGAAGGACCTGAAGCAGCAAGCTGCTATGCCGTTGGCCAGCTTCCTGCGCTTCGACCCGTGGACCGATCAGGTATTCGTCCTGCACTCGGCATTTGAGCCTCTACTCACCGCGGCCGACAAGATGCCTTTCGAGGTCGAGCCGGTCTACCTGAAACTGAGCTACTATAAGGCGCCCGCAGAACCTGTTCCTTCTCCTGCAGCAACGCCAGCTACCGCTGCGCCAGCCGACAACACGGCAGCACCAGCCGCCGCTGCACCGGCTGCCACTCCCCCACCCACCAACGCACAACAAAACTAAACCCAAGAGCGTGGATGGACTCTGGTCAAGAGACCGTCCACGCTCTCTTTGTTTCGGGTCAGCTCACTCGACACAATCCGCGCATCAAACCTTGTTTAAGAAGGAGGCACTCTGTTGAAGCGGCATTTTCTAATCGGCTTTTTTGCCTGCGTCCTCAGTCTGACTCTGTGGTCACACGGTCAAGCCGTCCCTACCGCCACTCGCAGTGGCTCGGCGCAGATTGGCGCCGGAGTAACCTTCATCAGTCCCGACTATACTCAGCAGTACATCAAGGGTATTTCTATCTACGGTAACTACGATATCGGCCAACACTTGGGAGTCGAAGGCGACATTCACATATCTGTCAGCACTCCCGGCGATATCAGCGAAAACTCTTATCTCCTCGGTCCACGATATAAATGGCACTACAAACGTTTTGAGCCCTACGCCAAGGTGCTGTTAGGCCTCGGTCGCTTCGGCTTCCAATCCGGCTCCTTTGCAGAACCAGCAACCTTCACCTACTTCCAATTTGCGCCCGGTGGCGGTCTGGATGTTCGCGCAACTCGACACATCAACGTAAGAGCCTTCGACGTTGAGTTTCAGAAGTGGCCCGGATTCGAACCTAACGGGCTTTCCCCCATTGCTTACACAATTGGTGTTGCTTATACCCTGCGCTAGTTAGAGAATCTGTTCATGATTAAGACGTTGCTTTACCTTAATGGATCGTCACTGCGCTACCCGGTCTGCGCTAGGGAAAACACAATTCGACAGGAGTTCGCGTGCTGACAAAGGTTGGTCTTTTTCTGGGCCTGTTGGGGGCTACATCCATGCTGAGCGCGCAAGCCACTCCCACAGCAACACGCACCGGATCTCTCAAGATCGGTGGCGGCTTTTCCACGGCCGACTCCGACTATGGGAATCGATTCAATGGCGGCGCAGCTTACTTTGACTTCGATTTTCTTCCCCACATTGGTGTAACTGGCGAGTTTCATTTCGTCAAAGACCAAAATGATCTTTACGAGAAGACTTACGAGATTGGCGGCCGTTACTTTCGTGAGTATCGCCGCTTCGTTCCTTACGGCAAAGTCCTCTACGGGCGCGGGGTCTTCAACTTCCCTGTCAATCCTGACGGATTTCGAGCGAATCTAGCCTACAATCTCGTCGCTGTCGGCGTAGGCACAGATTACAAACTGAAGCCCTACCTCTACCTCCGCGCGGATTGGGAGTACCAGCAATGGTTCGACTTCGCAGGCTCCAGTCTTACCCCTAACATCATCACGGTGGGTGCGGCGTATCACTTCCGGTAGACCCTCTTACCCAGACGTTCGTGGTCCAAAACAGAAAGCCCCGGTCAACGCCGGGGCTTTTCATATTGAATCCGTCAATCTTTAGAAGTGATACGCAATACCGATCGACGGAGTCGAGATGACCTCGTAACGATTAGTATTGAAGATGTTGCCCGGAAGGCTGAAGGTCGGTGTCTTTACCAGGAAGGCCCGATACTCAGCACGAATGTCAAAGCTTGGGCTTAGCTCATAGGCCACACCACCGCCAAACAGAGCGCCAATGTTCGTATTTCGCTTTGCGTCCAGGTTGGTCGACCCGGCGTCCTTGAACGGCGAGAAAAACATCACGCCCGGACCAGCTTCAAGAAACGGGTTGAAGTTTTTGAAGTTCAGATTGAACACATATGCGAGGCTAACCTCCTGCTGCAGAGTATGGATGCCGCCGTTAGCCTTCCCGAATACCTGATAATACTGGGTATTCTGCTGATATCCATAGTTCGCTTCGAGCCCGCTTCGCGGCGTCAGCAGATAGCGGTAGCTGGCAAGGAGACCCATCGTCGTGCTTGTGTTCTTCTGCACGCTGTTCCCCGTTATCTCTGGCGCAAACGCAGCAGTGGCGCTTACGCTTACGTCCTGCCGGCTCTCCTGCGCATAACCGGCCGCCGCAGACAACATCAGCGCACCCAACAACAACATCGTTTTCTTCATTCTTCGCTGGATCCCTTCGAATTCGTCCATAACTTCCTACGCTGTCCCGCAGGCAACGCGTTTGCAGAGTTATGGGACGCCGTAATCACTGAGTTTCATTGTAACCGCACCGCTGCCCGAAGAAGCGCTACCAACGCAAGAAGGCCGGAGGATCAGCATCCGTCCGGCCTTAATGATCACTCCTGTGGATAACGCGTTATTGCGGTGGTGGTGGTGGCGGTGCTCCCTGCCCGCCCTCATGACTCTCCCGACGCTCCTTCATTTCCGCCTGCAAGGCGTCATACTTGGTCTTCTGATCGTCGGTGAGCACGGCGCGGATCTTAGCCTGCGACGCCTTGTGGATGTCCATCACCTTCGCCCGCTTATCGGCTTGAGGTGTCGTAGTGTCCTGACGCAAAGCCATCATCTGAGTTCGCGAATCGTCGTCAATCGCCTTCACCTGGGTAACCTGATCTGGAGTCAGATTAAGTTTTTTTGTCAGGAAGTCGATCTGATGCTCCTCCCGTTGACCTGGCCCACGATGTCCGCCATTCGGCGGGCCGGCCTGATCTTGCGTGGCCTGCGGAGCCGGGTCTTGTGCCATCACGGGAAGTGCGCTCAGCGCCGTTGTACATAGCGCCAAAAGTGCTGCCTGCAATACTGGTTTGCGAAATAGCGTCGTCATCGGATTCTCACTCTCATAATGCGTTCGCCGGACGAGTTCTCCGGTGGTCGGTCTACTGGTACAGACGCTCTTTTTTCGCAAAGGTTCCGATGTTTCGCGAAATTCACGGTCTCGGTCACATAGCCCGATCTGCTTGGAAGCAATAGGGGTCTCCATGTGCCGCCGCGTAAGCCTCCACCACCTTGAGAAAAGCCAGCGCCGCGTGTGACAGACTAGCTTGCCTCCGATAAACAAGCCTGAGCTTGCGCTCTATCTGCAACTCGGGTATCTGGACCCGCACCAGCGCCCCGCTCTCGAGTTCAGTGCGCACTGTCAGCCCGGGGACCAAAGCCACCCCATTACCCATCTCTACAAATCGTTTGATCGCCTCCAGCGACGGCAGTTCCACGCCCATCTGAAGTGGTGTTTTGTGGCGCTTGAAAGCCTGAATGACCTTCTGCCGCTGCGGCGAAGGAATGTTGTGCGCGATGAAGTTTTGCCCTCCCAGTTGCCGAATCGATACCTTCCCAGCCCCCGCCAATGGATGTCGCGGATTCACCACAAAAGCCAGCTCATCCCGGTACACAACCATCGATTTCACCTGCGTATCGTCAGGGCGGAAGGAGAGCACACCCAACTCCACGGAGTGCATCAACACCTCGTCCGAGATTCTGCTGGCCAACGTTCGCTGCACCGCGAGTTTGATCCTGGGATTTTGCCGTCGAAACTCATCGAGCAGCGGCAACAGATAAAGACAGGTGTACTCGTTCGCCGCCAGGTTCAGTCTGCCGCTATGAAGCTCCCGTAACTCCGTCAGGGCCACCGCCGCTTCGTTGCGCAAATTCAACAACTTAGAGGCATACTCCCGCAAAACCTCACCCGCGTCCGTGAGCGTTCCGTCCCTTGAGGAACGCTCAAACAGCACCTCACCCAGTTCCCCTTCAAGCTTGGCGATTGCCTGACTCACTGCTGGCTGAGTACGATGGAGCCGTGCTGCTGCTCGCGAGAAACTACGCTCCTCTGCCACTGCCAGAAACGTCTCCATCTGGACTAAGTCCAATCCTTACCTCCGCGCGATCCGCAATTTGCAGATCGAATGCTGCAATTAGAAATTCTGATATAGCTGCAAGCCATCATAAGCATGCATTATGATAACGTCTAGACCGAAAGAGCCAAATTCTATGTCTCTGCATAATCAAATCGTCTTCTTCGATACCACCCTTCGCGACGGCGAACAGTCTCCGGGCTGCACCATGCATCATGACGAAAAGTTGCGCATGGCGCACCAGCTTGCAGACCTCGGCGTCGATGTTTTGGAAGCCGGTTTTGCAATCGCAAGCCAGGGCGACTCCGACTCGATTCGCATGATCGCCCGCGAAGTTCGCGGCCCGCGCATCGCCTCCCTCGCCCGCTGTAAACGCGAAGATATCGAAGCCGCAGCCCGTTCTATCGAGCCCGCCGACAAGGCTCGCATCCACACCTTCCTCGCCTCCTCAGACCTCCACCTTGAAGCCAAGTTGAAGATCTCTCGAGCCGAAGCGCTCAATCAGGCAGCAGAGTCCGTCCGTCTCGCCCGCACCTTCGCCGACGACGTCGAGTTCTCCGCCGAGGACGCCACGCGCACCGATCCTGACTTTCTCATCGAGATCGTGACGGCCGCCGTTCAGGCCGGAGCCACGACCATCAACATTCCCGACACGGTCGGCTACACCACGCCCGACGAGTACGCAGCCACCTTTCGAATGCTCATCGCCAAGGTCCCCGGCATCGACGACGTCATCCTCTCAACTCATTGCCACAACGACCTCGGCATGGCCGTCGCGAACACGCTCGCAGGCATTCATGCTGGTGCCCGCCAGGCGGAGTGCACCATCAACGGCATCGGCGAGCGCGCAGGAAACGCAGCGCTCGAAGAGATCGCCGCTGCCTTAATGGTCCGCCGCGACAAGCTTCCCTACACCAACAACATCAAACTCAATCAGCTTTACCCAACCAGCCAGATGCTCGCCGAGTTCATCAGCTTCGGCTGTTCACCCAATAAAGCCGTCGTTGGCGCCAACGCCTTTGCCCACGAGTCCGGCATTCACCAGCACGGCATGATGGCCAACCCCCTCACCTACGAGATCATGACGCCAGAATCAGTCGGTGTTCCCGCAACGAACATGGTCCTCGGCAAACACAGCGGCCGTCGCCTCCTTGAGCAACGCCTCACAGAGCTAGGACACAAGCTGACCCGCACTCAGCTCGACGATGTCTACCATCGCTTCACGGAGTTGGCCGACCGCAAAAAATCCATCTATGACCAGGATTTGCTCGGCCTTCTGCAGCCAGACAAGTCCACAGTTATCACGCATTAAACCTACGTCAAAAGGAAAAGCGTCATGCGCCTCAAAATTGCAGTTCTCGCCGGCGACGGCATCGGCCCCGAAGTCACCAAGCAGGCTACAAATATCCTTCGCGCTGTAGCTGAGATGGGCGGCCACGAGTTCACCTTCGTCGAAGGTCTGATAGGTGGCACCGCGATCACAGAAACGGGGTCGCCCTTACCAACGGCCACGCTCGACGCCGCACTCGAGTGCGATGCTGTCCTCCTCGGAGCCGTCGGTGACAACAAGTTCAACGCGCTCCCCCCCGATAAGCGGCCCGAGGCCGGTCTTCTGCAGATCCGACAGGCTCTTGGAGGATTTGCAAATCTGCGGCCATCCATCGCCTACACCGCGCTAAGCGCCAGTTCCCCGCTGCGCCCCGAAGTCACAAAAGACGTCGACATTCTCTTCGTACGCGAACTCCTTGGCGGGCTCTACTTCGGTGCCCCGCGCTGGTGGGATCGCGACAGCAACGAGGCCATCAACACTATGCGATACACCCGTGATGAGGTCGTTCGCGTAGCTCGCGTCGCCTTCGAACTCGCCAGCCATCGTCGCCAGAAGGTCACCTCTGTCGACAAGGCAAACGTTCTCGAGGTATCGCAGCTTTGGCGCGCCACGGTCACCGAGGTCGCAAAGGATTACCCTTCCGTTACGCTCGAGCACCAGCTCGTCGACTCGATGGCGATGCACATCATGAACATCCCTCGCAACTTCGACGTCGTGCTAACCGAAAATCTCTTCGGAGACATCTTGTCCGATGAAGCTGGAGTCATCACCGGGTCGCTCGGCATGCTGCCCTCCGCGACCATCGGTGGTGCGGTCAATCTCTACGAGCCTGTTCACGGCAGTGCGCCCGACATCGCCGGCACAGGTAAAGCCAATCCCCTCGGCGCAATCCTCACGGCCGCGATGATCCTCCGTCACTCCGCAAACCTGGAACAGGACGCTAAAGCAGTCGAAGTAGCGGTCAACAAGGTGCTTGACGCCGGCTACCGCACTGCAGACATTGCACGCGGTCAGCAACCCGGACAGACTCCGGTCAGCACGCAGGAGATGGGCAAGCTCGTACATCAGGCCTTGGCCGAGTCCATCGACCGCCGTCAGGCCATGCATGCCGTATGAGTGAGCCGATGAACGTACGGACGAAGCTCATCCTGATGAACTGCGCGGTCGCCGTCGCTCTCATCTATCGCTGGTGGAAAGGCGCGCCTCTGATCGTTCTGGCAATCACGGCGCTCATCATGTTCTCCCTCGTTAATGTCCTCATAATTTTCACGCAAAAGAAGTCCGCACAAACAAATCGCTAATGCGCTCCGCTCTCCAACTCGTAGTTTTTGCCCTGGCACTCACCCCCATGTGGACGTCGGCACAGATCTCTTCGCCTCAAATCAAAAGAGACAAAAAACAGCCCAAGGAGAACTTAGAGTGGCTATGGCAATACGGCCCTCCACCAGCTGACGGGCGCGAAAACCAACTCGTCCTCGATGCCCGCTTTCGACCATTCCTGGCGCAATATCTCACTGCTCCACAAACCTTCTGGGGCAATCCCAAGACCGGCTACAAGACACTCAACGAGACTGCACTCGACTTCCTCTCCGTTCCCGACAAAGTTCTCGCCGACGACAACCGCTATCTCTCGATCACCGGATGCGTCTTCCGCTTCTGCCCGGCGCGCGGTCTCCTCTGGGTCGACCTAGGACTGCCCCACCCCCTCGTTGCCTTTGCCGCCATCGACTGGATCAAGGACAGCAAAACTCCCAGCGAACCCGGAGCCGAATACACCCTCTGGGTCTTCGCCAATCACCCCATCGATCCCGATCACGTCCCCCCTGCGCTAATCCACAGCGTCGCCCGCTGGACCGCACAGCCACCCACCGGTAGCACCGCGATTCAACAGATCACACACGCAATTCTTGTCGACCCCGACGGCACCCCGCATCAAATTCAACCAGCAACCATCGGTGCCAACACATTCACCGTCAAGCCTCAGGATGACCAGAAAGCACAACAATGAGCACACCCCAAAATTCACCCAAGACACTCTTTGAAAAAGTTTGGCAACAACACATCGTCGCTGAACCGGCAGGCGAACCCAGCATCCTCTACATCGATCTGCATCTAGTCCATGAGGTGACAAGCCCTCAGGCCTTTGACGGCCTCCGCATGGCAGGCCGCAAACTGCGCCGCCCGGATCGCACCGTCGCGACGGTGGACCACAACGTTCCCACCAGCAGCATCGAGGATCGTCTTCACATCGTCGACCAGATCGCCTCGAAACAGATCGAGGCCCTACGCAAGAACTGTGCCGACTTCGGCGTCGAACTCTTTGACGTCCAAGCGCCCGAGCAAGGCATCGTCCACATCATCGGCCCCGAGCTTGGCCTCACCAAACCCGGTATGACCATCGTCTGCGGAGACTCGCATACAAGCACCCACGGCGCATTTGGCGCGTTAGCCTTCGGTATCGGCACTAGCGAAGTCGAACACGTCATGGCTACGCAGACACTCCCGCAGGACAAGCCAAAGACATTCCGCATCAACGTCGAAGGCACATTGTCGCCCGGTGTCACTGCCAAAGACATCGTCCTCCACATCATCGGCGAGATCGGTACCGCAGGAGCTACCGGCTACGTCGTCGAATACGCCGGCTCGGCAATTCGCGCCCTCTCGATGGAGGGCCGCATGACCGTCTGCAACATGAGCATTGAAGCTGGAGCTCGCGCCGGCATGATCGCGCCTGATGCCACAACCTTCGCCTACCTGAAAGGCCGCCGCTTCTCTCCAACCGGGACTGCATGGGACGAATCCGTAGCCCACTGGTCCCAACTTGTAACCGACGAAGGAGCAGTCTTCGACCGTGAGCTCACTCTCAACGCAGCCGACATCACTCCCACTGTCAGTTGGGGCACCTCGCCCGGCATGGTCACCGGCGTAAAAAGCACCGTCCCGCTGGCCGACCCTGCAGCTAGCGAAGCCGATCAAAAAGCCTTCGAGCGTGCCCTCGAATACATGGGCCTTCACGCCGGCGAACCCATCGAAGAGATCAAGATCGATCGCGTCTTCCTTGGTTCCTGTACCAACGCGCGCATCGAAGACCTTCGCGCCGCAGCCTCTGTTGTCCGCGGCTATCACGTCGCCACTACGGTCCGCGCCATGGTCGTACCCGGCTCCCAGTCCGTCAAAGCGCAAGCCGAAAAAGAGGGCCTCGACAAAATCTTTACCGAGGCAGGCTTCGATTGGCGCGAGCCTGGCTGCAGCATGTGCCTCGGCATGAACCCAGACATCCTCGCTCCAGGCGAACGCTGTGCCTCTACATCGAATCGAAACTTCGAAGGCCGCCAGGGCCGCGGAGGCCGCACCCACCTGGTCAGTCCGCAGATGGCTGCCGCTGCCGCAATCACTGGCCACTTCACAGACATTCGCGCGTGGCAGTTCAAAGATCAGACAACACAGAAGGAGGCGAAGTAATGCATCCCATCAACATACTCACCAGCCACGCCGTGCCTCTGGACCGCCCCAACGTCGACACCGATCAGATCATCCCCAAGCAGTTCTTAAAGCGCATCGAGCGTACCGGATACGGCGACTTCCTTTTCTACGACTGGCGCCGCATCCAGGAAGGCCCCAACGCAGGCCAACCTCACCCGGACTTCGTCCTGAACAAGCACCATCACAAAGGCGCGAAGATCCTCATCGCAGGAAAGAACTTCGGCTGTGGCAGCTCCCGCGAACACGCCGCCTGGGCTCTCACTGACTTCGGCTTCCTCGCCGTCATCGCCCCAAGCTTCGCCGACATCTTCTTTTCCAACGCCGGCAAGAACGGCATGATCCTCGTTCGCCTCTCTGACGCGGACGTGCAAACACTAATGGAGCGCTCAGAAAAAAATCCGGCGCACAAGATCACCATCAACCTCGAAGCCCAGACAGTTATCGACGATAAGGGTTTCAGCGCGCACTTCGACATCGACCCATTCCGCAAATACTGCCTGTTGAACGGTCTCGACGACATCGGACTCACTCTCCGTCACGAATCTGAACTCGATGACTTCGAAAACAAACATGACGCTGAGTTTTGGCTGAAGCCCCGACCCACCGCTGCATAATTCGCACTGACGCTGACTCGCTAACCAGCTCCTCTGAAAGGCTGCCCTTTGAGCAACGAAATCAATCCAAAGAAAAATTCTATTGTCCTCACCGAAGGCCCTTCCCGCGCCGCTGCGCGCTCTTACTTCCGCAGCGTCGGCTTCACCAAAGAAGATCTGCACAAGCCCATCATCGGAATCGCCAATACCTGGACCGAGATCGGCCCTTGCAACTTCCATCTGCGCCAGGTAGCCGAGGCAGTCAAGCAAGGTGTCCGAGAGGCCGGCGGCACGCCGATGGAGTTCAACACCGTCACGATCCATGACGGCATCACCATGGGCACGCAGGGCATGAAAGCCTCGCTGATCTCGCGCGAAGTAATCGCCGACTCTATCGAACTTGTCGCCCGCGGCAACTCGTTCGACGGCATCGTCTGCATCGCCGGCTGCGATAAGAACATGCCTGCCGCCATCATGGCCCTTGCCCGTCTCGACATTCCTGGCCTCATGCTCTACGGCGGCAGCATCGCCCCCGGCTCGCTCAAGCAACCCGACGGCACCACCAAGGAGATCACCATCCTCAGCGTCTTCGAGGGCATGGGCTCCCACGCCGCTGGCAAAATCACCGACCAGCAACTCGAAGACCTCGAAGCCGCTGCCTGCCCTGGCCCCGGCGCATGCGGCGGACAATTCACCGCAAACACTATGGCGATGGCCGGCGAGTTCCTAGGGATCTCGCCCATGCATCTCACCGGCGTTCCTGCTATGTCGCCCGAAAAGCATGAGTCCTCCCGACAGGCTGGTCGCCTCGTCATGGACCTCGCCCGCGCTGGCCTCACTCCGCGTAAAATCGTCACCCGCCAGTCCATCGACAATGCGATCGCAGCTGTCGCTGCCTCAGGAGGAAGCACGAACGCCGTCCTCCATCTCATCGCCATCGCACACGAGTTCGACATCCCGCTCACGATGGAAGACTTCGATCGCATCTCCGAACACACGCCCTTCATCTGTGACCTCTCTCCCGGCGGCAAGTACGCCGCAAAGGACTATCAGGAGGCAGGCGGCTCCCGCCTTCTCGCACAGCGCCTCATCGAGAAGGGTCTGCTCAAAGGTGACAGCATTACCGTCTCAGGCAAGACGATCGCCGAAGAGGCCAGTCTTGCTGTAGAAACTCCCGGCCAGCCCGTCATCCGCACCTGGGACAACGCTCTCAAGCCCACCGGCGGCCTCGTCATCATGCGCGGCAATCTCGCTCCAGACGGCGCCGTAATTAAAGTCGCCGGCCACGAGCGCATCCACCACACAGGCACAGCGCGAGTCTTCGAATCCGAGGACGACTGCCACGCCGCCGTCGAAGCCGGAAAGATCAACCCCAACGACGTGCTCGTCATCCGCTACGAAGGCCCACGCGGCGGCCCCGGCATGCGCGAGATGCTCGCCGTCACCGCCGCAATCAAAGGCATCCCGGCACTCTCGGATACAGTGGCTCTCCTCACCGACGGCCGCTTCTCTGGAGCCACGCGCGGCCTGATGGCCGGCCACGTAGCCCCCGAAGCCTATATGGGAGGCCCCATCGCCGCCGTCCGTGAAGGTGACACCATCACCTTCGACATCCCCAACCGCAAACTAACCCTCAACGTCTCCGAAGCCGAGATCGCCAAACGCTTAGCAGCATGGAAGGCCCCCGAACCTCGCTTCAAACGCGGAGTCTTCGCCAAATACGCCAACACTGTAAGCAGCGCCAGCTTGGGAGCCGTCACAACTTAGCGTGCATCTGGATGCTTACAGCAACTTTTTGGATACGACTCGAGGTGAAAACATGAACGTGAAAAATCAACACCCACAACTCACCGGAGCCGAAATCATCTGGGCTACTCTCGTCGGTGAAGGCGTGGACAAGGTCTTCGGCTATCCTGGCGGTGCGATACTCCCCGCCTACGATGCTCTACGTAAATTCCCCATCCATCACGTCCTGGTTCGCCATGAACAGGGCGCGTCGCACATGGCTGACGGCTACGCCCGAGCCTCAGGTAAGGTCGGCGTCTGCATCGCCACCAGTGGGCCGGGCGCAACGAATCTCGTCACAGGGATAGCAACAGCGATGCTCGACTCTGTCCCTATTATCTGCATCACAGGGCAGGTTGGCTCGAAGGTTCTCGGCTCCGATGCATTTCAAGAGGTCGACATCACCGGCATCACTCTGCCGATCACCAAGCACAACTACCT
Source organism: Tunturiibacter psychrotolerans (assembly GCF_051013365.1). GTDB lineage: Bacteria > Acidobacteriota > Terriglobia > Terriglobales > Acidobacteriaceae > Edaphobacter > Edaphobacter psychrotolerans_A. The sequence continues at coordinate 521,500 of NZ_CP132941.1, forward strand.
CGTGACGCGCGCCGAAGATATTGCGCCAGCTTTGCGCGAAGCCTTTCAGATTGCGACCAGCGGACGCCCCGGGCCAGTGTTGATAGACATCACCAAAGACGCGCAGCAGAATAGCGCAGCGTTCAGCTTCGAAGCAGCTGCCCCGGCACACTACCGACCTCACCCCATGTTGCAAGCAGAAAGTTCCGCCATTCAGCACGCTATCGAGCTGATCCAGCAAGCAAAGCGACCCATCATCCTTGCCGGTCATGGCATTACTCACTCCGGTGCGGAGGCCCAGGTACTTGCCTTTGCCGAACGACAGCAGATTCCGGTAGCCAGCACGCTGCTCGGCCTCGGAGCATTCCCTACCTACCACGCGCTCTCGCTTGGCATGATGGGAATGCATGGTGAGTCGTGGGTCAACAACGCCATCCAGCAGGCGGATCTTCTGCTCGCCTTTGGTATGCGTTTCGATGACCGTGTGACCGGCAACCTCGCGCACTATGCACCTAACGCGAAGAAGATACATATCGAGATTGATCCATCTGAGATCAACAAAAACGTTAGGGCGGATGTTGCGTTGATTGGCGATCTGCGTGAAACTCTGGACCTTCTCCTGCCACTGCTGCCGAAGAAAACTGATACGAGTTGGATCGGCGAAGTCAATGCAATGAAGGGCGATGCGGCTGTCCGCGACATCATCAATCTGCCTGATAACGGCCATCTTTATGCCGCTCATGTGATCAACGACATCTGGCACGAGGCTCATGCTGCTGGCCGCGCCGATCAGACTGTCATCGTTACGGATGTAGGGCAGCACCAGATGTGGGAGGCGCAGTACTACAAGCATGATGTGCCTCGATCGCTGATCACCAGCGGAGGCCTTGGAACCATGGGTTTTGCGTTGCCTGCTGCGATTGGCGCGAAGGTCGCTTGCCCTGAGAAGGATGTTTGGGTGATCGCAGGAGATGGTGGTTTTCAGATGACGGCGTCAGAGCTTTCGACCATTGTTCAAGAGGGTTTGGCGCTCAATATTGCCGTGATTAATAACGGGTTTTTGGGGATGGTTCGGCAGTGGCAGGAGGCGTTTTATGAGAAGAATTATGCTGCTTCGCCGATTCTGTCGCCGGATTTTGTGAAGCTGGCGGGTGCGCATGGTATTGATGGGGCGCACGTTAGTGAACGGAAGAATGTAATTCCTACGGTTACGAAAGCGCGTACGAGCGGTAAGCCGTTTCTTATCAACTTCCAGGTTGAAAAAGAGGATGGGGTTTATCCGATGATTGCTCCTGGGGCAGCTCTGCATGAGATGGTTCGGCGGCCTGCGGCTGATCCGCTGCTGGAGACGGCGGAGGACGAGTAATTTTTTAGTTATTTTGAGAAAAAATTGGCGGCTGGTTGAGGAGCGGAGATCTTCGTTTTTCTCTTGTTTTTGAGGGGTGTTTTGGAAAATACCGTGTTCTGGACGTGGTTTTTTGATGGTGAGAACGTGGTGGATTGCGTGGTAAACGTGGCGCGTTAGCAGCGTGTTTTTGGCGTTCGAAAAATACGCCACTTTTTTGGAAATATTTTTCGGTGCGGGCGTGCACTGTGCAGGAGAGTAAGAATGCTGAATCTGGGAACGAACAAATCCGGAGCTGTCACGACAGTAGCGTTGTCCCTCCTCGTCGCGGTGGCGCCTGCTATGGGTGGGGCACAGAGTGCACAAGATCCTCCGCCGCTTAAGCCGGGTCAGATTCGAATCAGAGTGATCAATGCGCAGACGAATCAGCCCGTGACGAATGAGAGGTTGAATGTTGCGCTTCGGGACGATCAGGTCGGGTCGGTTGCGATGGGAACCGATAAGAACGGGATCATTCTCGTCGATACGAAGAAGCACAGCATTCTGCGCATCCTCGCAAATATGTATGCAGACTGTAGACCGCGAGACGAACTCTATACGAACTACTCTGTTGAGACGATTCTCGATAGTGGAATTACGACGGGAAATCTCTGCAGCAGTGCGAGTCCGAACCCGAGGCCGGGCGAGATCGTTTTGTACGAGATCCCTAAGACGTATCTCCGGCAGTATCCTGCACCGCCTGTTGATTCCATGCCACATCATCCGAACTGAACGACGAACCCGCTGAAAGGCACACATGCTTCACACTTTTGTAGCTCATGTTTCAGACAAACCGGGCGTACTTACACGAGTTGCTTCGCTGTTTCGCCGACTCAACATCAACATCGTCTCGCTGACCGTGGGTGAGAGCGAGCGGCCAGAGGTGTCGCGCATGACGATCGTCTGCGAGGCTCCCGACCATGCGGCGCATCGTATTCGCGCTTCGCTGTACAAGCTTGAGATCACAATAGACGTCGATGAAGTGGGGCGCAGCGAAGCCGTGATTCGCGAGCTGTGCCTGATCAAGGTTGCGGCTGGGCCGAAGACGCGCTCGCAGATCTTTGAGCTGGCGACAGTGTTCAAGGCGCGTGTGGTCGATCTTGCACCGGAGTCGGTGATGCTCGAGATGACGGGCGCTGCCAGCAAGATTGAAGGGCTGATTCAGGTGCTTACCGAGAGCGGCTATACGATTCTTGAGGTCTCGCGTACCGGACGTATGGCGATGCGTCGCGGCCATCACACCAGCCGCGTGCTGAAGGCGCTTGGCTCGCCTCATCCTGACCACAGCGACGAGACGTCGTTTCCTGAGAAGCCTAACGCGGACGAGATTCTGCCCAGCGAATTTGCCGAAGATGAAGCCTGAGGGATGCCCAGTTCAATAAACATCCAGCCAGCCAGCCACTCCGCGCGCGACAGATGGCGTGCGATGCTCGAAGGCGTCGCCTTGGGAGCCATCTACGGTATCCTTTTACGCCTTCTAAACCACACTAACTTTGTCGGCCCGAAGGCTCAAACCTTCTCTCAAACCTTTTCCGTGATGACCATCGCCTTTCTCTTCGGGGGCCCGGTAGTGATTGGCATTCTCACGGTTCGACGCGCTGAAGCGATCGAGCATGTCAGCGTCTGGAAGTGGATTTTTTTGCCATGGATCTCCGTCTTCGTCATGCTGCTCACTCTGTGGCTCTTCTTGATCGAAGGTGGCATCTGCATCCTTATGGCTTCCCCCATTGCGCTGGTTTGCGCCAGCATCGGCGGCCTTATTGCCGGCACCTGGAGCCGTCTCCGTAAACCCTCCGGCCTCACTCTGACCTGTGTCGCCATTCTCCCCTTCCTCCTTGCTCCTGTCGAAGCACGCCTCACAGCCCCATCCTCCACTCGCACCGTCGCAAGTGAAATCCGCATCCACGCTACACCCCAAACCATTTGGCGGAACATCGAGCGTGTCCCTGCCATCGCACCATCCGAACTGAGCACGACGTGGACACGCCGGATCGGCTTCCCCCGCCCCATCGAAGCCACACTTTCCTACGAAGGTGTTGGCGGTGTGCGCCATGCCAGCTTCGAGCGCGGCTTGCTCTTCATCGAAACCATTACTGCCTGGGAGCCGCAGCGGCGCATTGCTTTCAGCATCAAAGCCGACTCAGCTCACATCCCCACTACAACGCTCGATGAGCACGTCACCATCGGCGGCCGGTACTTCGATGTTCTCGACGGCGAGTACACTCTGGAACCCCTCGCAGACGGCAACACAGTGCTGCACCTCGTCAGCCATCAGCGGCTCTCCACCAACTTCAATGGCTACGCTGGCCTTTGGACCGATGCCGTCATGCAAAATCTCCAAAACAGCATTCTCGAGGTGATTAAACATCGCTGCGAGCACGCGTAAACTTTTAAAACATCACTCAAAGGAAGAAGAAAAAGAAAATGGCTAAGGCATACCACGACGCAGACGCAGACCTCTCTCTTATCCAGGCAAAGAAAGTTGCCATCATCGGCTATGGTTCGCAGGGTCATGCCCATGCGCTGAACCTCAAGGACTCGGGCGTTGACGTTCGCGTGGGTCTGCGTAAGGACTCGCCCAATGCGGACCGTGCGCGCAAGGCGGGGCTACAGGTCGATACCGTCGCCGAGGTTTCGAAGTGGGCTGACGTGATCATGAACCTGACGCCGGACCAGACAGCAGCGAAGGTTTACCACGCTGAGATTGAGCCGAACATGAAGCCTAACGTCACGCTGATGTTCGCGCACGGATTCAACATTCGCTTTCGGACGATCACGCCGCCTGCAAGGGCCGACGTTTCGCTGGTGGCGCCGAAGGGCCCTGGACATCGCGTTCGTGAAGTGTTTACCGAAGGCGGCGGAATTCCCGGCCTGGTTGCAGTGGAGCAGGACGCGAGCGGACATGCGCTTGCGCTGGCCTTGAGCTATGCCAAGGGTATCGGCTGCACGCGTGCCGGCGTGCTGCAGACCACGTTTACGGAGGAGACCGAGACCGACCTCTTCGGCGAACAGGCGGTTCTGTGCGGCGGCACCAGTGCGCTCGTGAAGGCTGGGTTCGAGACGCTGGTCGAGGCCGGTTATCAGCCCGAGCTTGCTTACTTCGAGGTGCTGCATGAACTGAAGCTGATCGTCGACCTGATGTACCGCGGCGGTCTGGAGTACATGCGCCATTCCATCTCCGACACTGCAGAGTGGGGCGACTATGTGGCCGGACCACGCATCGTCACGCCTGAGGTGAAGAAGGCGATGAAGGGCCTGCTGAACGATATTCAGGACGGCAGCTTCGCCAAAAAGTTTATCGCGGAGAACGAGACTGGGCGCCACGAGTTTACCCGCATCCGCAAGCAGGAGGCTGCGCTCCAGATCGAAAAGGTGGGAGCAGAACTTCGTAAATCGATGCCTTTCCTCGATCCGGTCGTCGTAAAAGATGGCCAGGTACACAAAGCGTAGTTCCATACGTCTAAGAAATGTCTTTTTTGCAAGTCGAAACGACGGGGGCGGCATCCAATTTGGTGTCGCCTCCTCTGTTTAGACTTCAACCCATCCTTAAGATCGAATTTTCACGGTCGTCCGACTGGACTTTGCTTGAAATTCGCAGGCGAAGGACGACTGCTAAGCGGAACTCCTGTAACAATGGAGATACTTAGATTTAACGAACCGATTCAGACGCTCGACGACAGAAGGAGCTTCAGGAATGGCCACTGTTGACAACTACGAAAGCCTTCTACCGACACTTCCTAATCCTGCAGTAGACCAGGAAGCCGGTCCGCCGGCTAAGCCGTCTCCCATTGCGGATATCGTTGCCGGGCTGCGCACCATCACTCCCCTCGACGGTCTTACCGAGGAGGAGTACACCTGGCTTGCGACCAAGGGAACGGAGCGCATGGGTGGCGATCGTTCGATTGTGTTCCGTGAGGGCGAGCCTGCCTGCAATATGAACTTCATCCTGAGCGGAGAGGTGCAGGTGCGCCGGCGGCATTCGAGTGCGGCTCTGTTTATTGGCCGTGCAGGTTCGATGACGGGCAAACTTCCCTACTCGCGGATGAAGACCTATGGCGGCGAAGGATATTCGGTGGGTCCGGTGTGGGCTATCGATATTCACGAGTCGTTGTTTCCGGAGATGTTGGTTGCGATTCCGTCGATGGGGCAGCGGAGCGTGTCTGCGCTGCTGGACCGTGTGCGCGAAGTGACCCGCATGGAGCAGCAGTCGGAGAAGCTGAATGCGCTTGGCAAGCTGGCTGCAAATCTCTCGCACGAGCTGAACAATCCTGCATCGGCTGCACAACGCTCTGCTGCGAGCCTGTTCGGAGAGCTGCGCGAATATGGCGACCAGAAGTATCGTATGGGTCGGCTTTGTTTGCCGGATGAGACGACCGAGAGGTACCGCGAGTGGATAAAGAATGCGCGGGCGCGGATGTCGGCGTACTCGAACATGCCCAAAGGCTCGCAGAATCCGCTGGCGAACGCGGACCGTGAGGAGATGCTGGTGCAGTGGCTGAACGCGCACAACGTTCCCAATCCGTGGACGATTGCGCCTTCGCTTTCGGAGACGACGCTGGCGTTCGACCTGCTCGATGATCTTGCGGAGATTGTGGGTCCTGAGGTGCTTCCCATCGCGGTTGCCACGGTCGCCAGCTCGCTGCGTGTTGAACGGATGGCGGAGACGGTGGTGGATTCGACGGTGCGGATCTTCGACCTGATCAGCGCGATCAAGGACTATTCGTACATGGATCAGGCGCCGATTCAGGATGTCGATCTGGCGCAGTCGCTTGAAAATACGCTGGTGATGTTCAACTCCCGGCTGCGAAACGTCAAGGTTGAGCTGGAGTTCGACCCTGATCTCGAGCCGGTGAGCGCTTATGGCAGCGAGCTGAACCAGGTTTGGACGGCGTTGATCGAGAATGCTCTGGACGCCATGAACGATATGGGTACGCTGCGATTGTTGACCCGCGGCGGCGGCCAGATGGCTTTGGTTGAGATCTGGGACTCTGGTCCGGGGATCGAACCGGAGATTCGGTCGCGGATCTTCGAACCATTCTTCACTACTAAGGCGCCCGGCCGTGGGCTTGGGCTTGGACTGGATACGGTCCAGCGGATCGTCAACAAGCACTCGGGATTCGTCACGGTTGAGTCGAAGCCTGGCGCTACCTGCTTCCAGGTTCGCTTGCCGCTCGATCGTCTACAGGCTTACTAAAATTAAGCGGGAGAGGTACTTACGTCTCCCGCTTACTGTTTTTACTTGAACTATTTCGTAATTTCGACACCGCGCCAGAAGGCAATGTGGTGCTTTACATTGCGAGCGGCGGGCTTGGGATCGGGATAGTACCAGGCGGCGTCGGGATTATCCTGACCGTCGACTACGATGTTGTAATAGCGCGCCTGGCCCTTCCAAGGGCAGCTGGAGGTCGTCGAACTGGGCTTCAAAAACTCTCGCTTTACCGACTCTTCGGGGAAATAGATGTTTCCCTCGACTGTCTCATAGGTTTCGCTTTCGGCCAGTGTCTGGCCGTTCCAAACTGCCTTCGCCATAATCCACTACCTGCATTCTTTTGAACGAGTTACGGACGCGAACGACACCGGCTTTCTCAGGTTGAGAAGAGTCGGGTGCCGCAGAGCCGTCATGCCTTTGTAACAGAAATGATGCAAAAAAGGAAAGTTCTGCAGGTCCGGCCGAGCCTAGGCAGATGCCTTAGTCACTCCAAAACTCTTCAGAAAACTCTCGTAGCTGGCCTTGGCGGCGGGATAGGCGTCGATCATCGCGGCGGTGTGCGCCATGAAGCGGTTGCCGCTCTGCTTCTCGGTTTCGGCATGGAAGTGGTGGAACTTGGCGTAGAGGAGGATCCCCTCTTTGTTCGAATCGAGGAACAGGTCCGGATCGAGCGCGCCGCGCAGAACGAGCGAAGCCGCCATCTCCCAGTAGCTTAGAACCTGTCTCCAAGCGGGATTGTGCTCCGATTTGGCGTCCCTTGAGATCGCACGTAGCTCCTCTAATGTCGTCGGCTGAAACTCGAAGACGAGAAACCGCCGGCCCTTCCGGAGGGACTCTTCGCGCCGCATCTCGTAGAGTTTTAGAATCAGTTCCGCATCAGCAGCAGTTGCCATCTTCTCCCTTTTCTTCTGTTAGGCTACGCTCTCGACGACCGGTCGAGTCTTGTCCGGGTCGGGCCGCTCGAGAACCGGCGCCGGAGCCGGACCAGCAATCTTCTTCTCATAGGTGCAGGGGGGAGTTGTCGGCTCCTCCTCTGGGGCACCTTTTTTCTTGCGGCGCTTCGGGAGCGCTTCGCGGTTGTTCGGGCAGACAAGGTACGTTCCCTTGTCGTTGACGACCTCGATGACATAGGCGCTGTCGCACTTCGGGCAGGTCTGGTTTACCAGCTTCAGGTTCGAAGCGAAGTCGCACTTCGGGTAGTTCACGCAGCCGTAGAAGAGGTCGCCGCGCTTGGTCTTGCGTACGGCGATGTCGCCGCCATCCTTCGGGCACTTTACGTCGAGCAGCTCCTGCTTGATGTACTTGCACTTTGGATAGCCGCTGCAGCTGATGAACTCGCCGTACTGGCCGTTGCGAAGCAGAAGCGGTTTGCCACACTTCGGGCAGGCCTCTTCAAGCTGAACCGGCGGCTTCTGCTGCACCTTCTGATTTAGCTTGCGGATGGTCTTGCACGGCGGATCTTCGTTGTAGCCGGGACAGGCCATGAACGGGCCCCAGGGTCCATTGCGAAGGACCATGACGCGGCCGCAGTTGTCGCAAAACTCTTCTTCTGCAACCTCGTCGGCACCGGGGGCACTCAGGTCAGGCTTGGCTGCAAAGTTCTCTTTAGTGAAGTCGCAGCTAAACGGCTCCGCAGTCACCTTCTTGCCGTGCTCCATGGCCTCTTGGATCGCTGCGGTCAGTTCCTTCGCGTCGTCGGTCTCCTTGGAGTATTCGATGACGTCGTCCGTCGTCGCCTTGACGATGATCGGGTAGTTGAGCGCCTTGGTGATCTTCTTCAGAACCGTCTTCGAATCCTTCTTCCATGGGCCTGCCGCGACGGTCATCGGCTTGACCTTGGTGAAGTTGCTGCACGAGTAGAAGCTGCCAAACTTACCCCACTTCAGAATCAACGGACTGCCGCAGTTGTCGCAGACCTGGGTGGTCTTCTCCTCCATCCGCTTGATGTCTTCCATGTTGTCGCTGGCGACGATCAGCTCTTTCTCGAAGTGGTCATAGAAGCCGTTGAGTAGATCAGTCCATCGCTCTTTGCCGTCTTCGACGGCATCGAGTTCGCCTTCAAGCGTCGCCGTATACGCCGTATCGAAGATGTAGGGGAAGTTTTTCACCAGCAGCTTCGTGACGACGATACCAATCTCGGTCGGCACAAACTTCGACTGGATCTTCTTCACGTAATCGCGATCCTGGATCGTATTAATGATGGACGCGTACGTGGAGGGCCTTCCGATTCCCTTCTCTTCCAGCGTTTTCACGAGGCTTGCTTCGTTGAAGCGCGGAGGAGGCTGCGTAAACTTCTGTAGAGGATCGAGCTTCTGAAGACGGAGCGCCTCGCCGTTGCTTAGCTCCGGCAATCTGGCTTCGCTTTCGTCCTCTTCTTCGGTGCCCGCCTGTGCGGCTGCATCTGCGTCCCGGGCTGGCTTTGCGTTCGCCTCTTCTTTCGCGGCTTTGTCTTTGGCTGCCTGCCGCGCGCGCTTGTCTTCCTCTTCGAACTTCAGATGGCCTTCGAACTTCAGTACGCTGCCGGTCACGCGGAAGTCATAAGCGAGCTTCGCCTGTGCAACGATATCGACCGTCGTCTGATCGAAGACTGCCGGTGTCATCTGGCTCGAAACAAAGCGCTGCCAGATCAGTTTGTAGAGTCGGTACTGCTCGTCACTGAGATACTTTCGGATCGAGTCTGGAGTGAACTTTACGTTGGTCGGACGGATCGCTTCGTGCGCATCCTGCGCTTCTACCTGCTTTTTGCCGAGATACTCGTTTGGAGTCGCCGGAAGATACTTCGGTCCAAGCTTGCCGATGTACTCGCGAGCCTCCGCAATCGCATCCGCGCTGACACGCGTAGAGTCGGTACGCATGTAGGTGATAAGGCCAACGGTTCCCTCTGCGCCAATCTCCACGCCTTCATAGAGCCGCTGCGCCACGCCCATGGTGCGGCGTACATTGAAGCCAAGCCGGCCAGCCGCATCCTGCTGCAGTTTGCTGGTCGTATACGGAGCCCTGGGATTGCTTCTCCGCTCTTTCTTTTCGACCGAGCGGACACTCCACTTCGCAACCTTCAGCTCGCTGACAACTTCATCAACCGCCTCTTGATCAGGCAGCGCGTTCGAGAGGAAGAGATCTTTGCCCTCTTCATCTTTTCCGTTGGCGACACGCGCAGGAACGCCATTGACGCCGATAAACCGCGCCGTGAAGCTCTGCTTGTTTGCAGTCGGTTCAAGCTGCGCATCGATGGTCCAGTACTCCACCGGATTGAAGTCGTTAATCTCCTGCTCGCGTTCGACGATCAGGCGCAGGGCGACAGTCTGCACACGCCCCGCCGACAACCCGCGCCGCACCTTATCCCACAGCAGCGGCGAGACCTGATAGCCCACCAGCCGGTCCAGCACGCGCCGCGTCTGCTGCGCATCGACCAGATCCTCATCTATATCTCGCGCATGCAGAAACGCAGCCTGCACGGCCTTCTTCGTGATCTCATTAAAGGTGACGCGACGCACCTTCGATTTGTCCTTCATCATCGGCAGCAACTGGATGGAAAGGTGCGCGGCAATAGCCTCGCCCTCGCGATCAGGGTCTGGCGCAAGGTAGACCATATCTGCCTTCGCGGCGAGCTTCTTCAGACGCTCCACAACCTTCTCTTTGCCCGGAGAGACGATCAGCGTCGGCTCAAAGGTCCGCTTCTTCAGCTCCACTCCAATCTCGTTCTTCGGCAGGTCCATGATGTGGCCTATCGAGGCCTCCACCACGTAGTCGCTGCCGAGATACTTCCCAATCGTCTTCGCCTTCGCCGGCGATTCGACGATAACTAATGATTTACCCATTTGTTCCCTTCATCCACCAGAACGCACTGCCTAAGCAAAACGTTCCACAGACTTCCTTATTCCCTTGCGAACCTAACACGACTTCCGCAAACCCGTCATCTCATCATGATTCCTCAACTGACGAAACCCGGCTGAGAAGGTCATAGCACAGCGGCTTGATTCAACGAGTGAGTCCACGTTGTGGATAACTCGCCAAGTCAAACGAAACCCTAAGCTTAGGTTGATCTTTGCGGGAGCCGTCGGGTTGCAGGAATCAACCTTGCCACTCCGGCCTAGAAAGCCCGCACATAATTTTTTCCGGGCAGCTGCCGTACACGCCCCGCGAGCTCCAGTTCGAACAGCGCGGTGAATATCTCGGCGGAGCCTAACTTCGCCTCTAACTGCTCGATCAGCTGATCCAGTTGCATCGACTCATCGTGCCGCAACTGCTCAAAGACGATTCGTTCGTGCTCTGGAAGCGGCGTATCGTTAAATAGAGATGCAGCCCCTCCTGATTTCGATTCAGCGCCCCCTCCAGCTGCGGCCTGCTCGTCTTCGAGAGCGAGCCTGATCTCAGAGGGCAGGTCCTCCCATATGTCCTCCCAGGTGGCGGTGAGCTTAGCGCCCTGTTTTATCAGTGTGTTGGGGCCCCAGGCGTTCTTGTTCGTCACGTTGCCGGGGACCGCGTAGACGTCGCGATTCTGCTCCATCGCGCACCGCGCCGTAATTCTTGTTCCGCTGTATTCGGCCGCCTCGATGACGAGGACTCCCACGCTCATGCCGCTGAGAATGCGGTTGCGGATGGGAAAGTTCTGCGGGGCAGGAAAAGTTCCGAGGGGATATTCGCTGACAATTGCCCCACCCGTCGCGACGATCTGCTCGGCGAGTTTTTTGTTCTCCTTGGGATAGATGACGTCGATTCCGGTTCCCCAGACAGCGACCGTCTTGCCGCCTGCTTCGATCGCTCCCTTGTGCGCGGCGGTGTCGACTCCGCGAGCCATGCCGCTGAGGATCACCATGCGGCGGTTTGCCAGATCGCGTGAGAGCAGCTCTGCCATCCCTGCTCCGTACGGCGACGGTTGACGCGTTCCAACGACTGCGATTCCCGGACGAGCCAGCAGCGAGACATCACCGCGGATCCAGAGCGTCGACGGAGGATCGTAGATCTCGCGTAATCGTTCGGGGTAAGCCTCGTCTTCGGGAGTCAGGATACTGCCGCCGGCTTCGGCTACGCGCTTTAGCTCATCTTCGGCGGCGGCCTTCGCCTTGCCCTCAAAGACAAACTGCGCCGACTGCGCGGGCATGCCGGTGCCTTCCAACTCGGTCAGCGAGGCTTCAAGTAATTGTTCCGCTGCACCCAGCCGATTCATCGCCTTCCAGATTCGCGTGGGACCCATCCCGGGAGTCAGTGTTAATGCCACCCATGCCAGCCGTGCCTGTTCGCGTACAACTGCTGCATCCTGCTGCGCCAAAGCCATTCATCGTCCTCTTCATCGGTATGCTTTGCTGTCCTTGAGTCGATGACACGAAACATCGTCGTCGGACAGAAGGCTCATCGTCACTGTACCGCATCTCATGCGGCGAGATCGGATGCAAAACTCTCCGCGAGGATAAATGACACGCCACTCATAGCCAATGCAACTAGCAGGCTAGTGACTTCATTTCCGTCGCGCGGGTTGGCTGCGACGCGGGGCACGTGAAGAATAACGACCCAGATAGAAAACATGATGCCCAACAGAACTGACGCAGTTCGTGCCATCTTCGTGGTGACGATTGCCAGAGCAGCTGCGATAAATGCGACTCCGACGAAGTACGCCCAGAACAGGCGCGCGGGAATCCATGCGGGAACAATCGTCGCAACGAACTTCGCATACTGGAAATGTTGCACGGCGAAGACCACCAGCGCGATGGCGAATACAACGCGTCCGATGGTTGCCAAATGCGACAGGATATTGTTTGCCGGCTCGAGCCTGAGTCCGTCGGGGGTCTCGATCCGAGCGAGCGCGAAGGCGCCACCCATCAGGGCGAAAAGTTCGAAGCCGCTGGTCCAGGGATCGGGACTGTGCGGCTGCGCGATGAGCCTGGGGAGTTGCAGAAACAGGACGTACAAAAACAGAGCACAACCCAAAAGCGTCGCCGACAGCCGCGCGAGTTTTTCCGTCGTGATGCAGACCGCAACCGCAATCAACGCACCGCCAGTCAGCACCGCTCCCAATTGCGATCCAGGAAGCCAGGGAGGACCGGGGATGGGGCCTTTCAACCCACTCGCGTAGATGAAATATTGCACGCCATAGAACAACATTGATATGGCGAAGAAAAACCGGCCAGCCTTCAACAATGCGCTCATTCTTTTGGTCCCTTCCGAATGGCCTGCGCTGTATCGTGAGAATCCTACTACGTCGGCTTTTTCGGCTCCTCATCGCAGAGCTTGCACTCCATCAGACTCCCGATTCGCGCCGTCCTCCCCTCTTCGGTCGTCACCCATTCGCGCACCATCCAAGGCGGATTGTGCCGCACATGCTGTCCATGCCCACAGTCCAGCCGGGCGGCCCAATGCTGCTCCTCATCCTGATAAAAAGCCTCTACTCGCCTCTGCATCGAGCGCTCCTCCCACACATCTAATAAACTAGTCCTTTGAACACTTTGTCTTCACACTCCATGCTTCGTGTCGCTGCCATCAACTTTCTGAACCCTGCACCGCTGATGTGGGACTTCGAACACGCACCGCTCGCAGCTGAACTGGCCGCCAACTACTCGCTTCACTACACGCAGCCTTCGCAGTGCGCGGCGGAACTCCTCGCCAACCGCGCAGACCTGGGGCTTATCCCAATCGCATCGCTCACTCCGGAGCTTGCGGTCGTCCCTGGCTGCACGATTGCGTCATTGGACGAAGTGCGTTCGATTCAGCTCATCGTCAAGTCTCCTCACACGCTCAGCACGGTGAAGACGGTCTCTGCCGACACTGCATCACGAAGCTCGTTGGCCTATGCTGAGATCCTCTTTCGCAAGTTCGCCAACAATCGTCCAGTCTTCCTGCCCGCACCAGCCGACCCCATCGCCATGCTGCAGCAGACAGACGCCGCTGTTCTGATTGGCGATCCGGCTCTGCTCGCCCTCGAACGCCGCGAGCAGATCGAAGCAGAAGTGGGCGCGTGCGAGTGGTTTGATCTCGCGCACGAATGGCATACCCGCACCAATCTACCCTGGGTGGCCGCGGTGTGGGCCGTGCGGCCTGAGGCACTTGGGCCGCCTCGCCTTACTGCCGCCAAACTCGTCGAAGACCTTGAAGCCTCGCGCAATCACGGCCTGCTGCACATTGAAGATCTGGTCGAACAATGGACTCCCCGCATCGACCTGGGCCCAAAAGTCATCCGCCACTATCTCTCTCACAACATCCACTATGTTCTAAACACGGACTGCGTTCGTGCGATCAAACTATTTCGACAATACGCCGCTGAGGTCGATGTTCTTCCGCCGCTCCCGGAGCTTCGGTTTCTGTAGCCCTCTGCTATACTCGCCGCCTCCACCAATCTTAAGAATCTCGGCGACTTCTCCTCCCCGAGTCGCGTCTTAATCTCTATGAGCATGCGTGCAGCTGCCACGATTATCGCGAACCTCGCACAAGCGGCGCAAAAGGCCGCCTCGTCACACTCTGCGCGTAACCCGTTTCTTCACTTTCTATTTGGCTTCGGACTCCTGGGCGTCTTCCTGGTCTCGATCGTCGATAGTTCCTTCGTTCCGCTACCTCTGCCAGGGATCACGGACATCATGATCATAGTGATGTCAGCTCAGCATCAGAGCTGGTTCCTCCTGGTTCTACTCGCGACGATAGGTTCGGGGCTTGGCGGATGGTTCAGCTACCAGGTGGGACAATCCGGCGGAATGGCCTTTCTCGAAAAGCATGTTCCGCCTCGTATCTTCAAACGTGTCTGCGAGTGGATGGAGAATCACGCGATCCTCTCTGTGGCGCTTCCCGCCGTTATGCCGCCGCCTATGCCCCTCAGCCCCTTCGTTCTCGCAGCCGGCGCATTGAAGATGTCGCGCAAAAAGTTCCTGACAACCTTCATCATCAGTCGATGCCTGCGTCACGCTGTTGCGGCCTGGCTTGGTATTCACTACGGCCGGCACATCCTCCATCTCTGGAACAGTCTTTCGGCGAAGTACGCGACCCCGGTTCTCATCGTGATCTGGACAGCGATCCTCGCAAGCTGCGCCTTCGCCTTCTGGAAGCTCTATAAGACCTCGCGAACCGTCCATCCCGGTAAGCAAGGTCTTGCCAAGACCTCGAACACCGTCGCCTGAGCTAAATCGCGGCCTTTGCTCTCGGGGCAAACTTACGCTGGTAGTACGCCGTGGTCACGATGATGGCAGGCACTCCGATCATCGTCGGCCACAGCCATACGTACCAATGATTGCCGATCACACGCGTCAACGTCACAACACTGAAGGCTGACCACGCCGCGATATAACTCCCGATAAAGTTCCCGAGGTGGGTGTACCACCAGAACATCTTCTCCTTCGGTTTGCGAATGAAGGACAGCATCTGAGTCGCAGCCCCGCGCATGCCTATGAGGCCGAACACCACGCCCACCGCCGGAAGCACTTCGATCGATGCTGGACGAAACCATGAAAGCCAGGCCAGCAGCGCGCTCGTCGCAAAGGTCACGATTCCGGCAATCCAGTCGATAGGCTGTGCGCTTCCGCCACGCGCCAGCTCCTTCAGCCTCAACACGCGATAAGCCGAAAAGGCAAAGTAGAAGCTGAACACCGCCACCAGCGCCAGAAAACGCACTGGAAAGAAAAAAGCCAGAGGTATCGCAGTAGCCGCGACCACGCCCATCGACCACAGATAGACCATCCCCCAACGTTTATGCTGCTTGCCCCCCTTCGCAGTAGCGAGCGCGACTGGAGCGAGCAAAAATGATGAGGCGCCCGCCGCGATATGAATCACAAGAAATATCTTTACCAACAACGGATCGAGTGCATGCATCACTGCCTCCTTTTTCCCTTGCTTTCTATCGCGTCCAACTCTGCTAGCGTCTCTTTGCACCACTTCAAAACCGCTCCGCTGTAGTGGCGTCCGTAGTTCAGCGTCATCAACCAGTAGGGGAGCTGCGGATCGTTCGCCTCATCCAGCCGCAACTGCTTTGCCATTGCTGCATATACCTTCAAAGCGCGTTGATGAAACTCCATATTCGCCGTCACATGCTCTCGATTCACACTCGTAGAAACATGCGCGCCGAAGAAAAGCTTCAACAGGAGCTCGTTTCTCGCCACCTCTTCCGACACCGGAATCTTCAACCACTCCCGCAGCCGCTCGCGTCCATCCGGCGTGATCGAATACAGATGTCTATCGGGCTTTCCCTTGCTCCGCTCGGTCTTCTTCTCGACCAAACCCTCTGCCGCAAGCTGCTTCAACCCCGGATAGATCTGCCCATAACTCTCACTCCAGAAGTGACCTATAGATTTCGAGATGAGTTGTCGAATGTCATAGCCGGACATTGGCCTAAGGCTCAGAAGCCCAAGCAGAGCATTCGGTGTCGTGCCGCCCTTCGTCTTCATAGCTAGTAGCTATATATCTTTTAGATACGTATCGCAAGAAAAATCTCTCGAAAACCCGAAGAGATATCCTCCATAAAACAAAACGGGTGAAGCACCTCCTCTTCACCCGTTCCGAAAACTTCTTAGAATCAGAGTTAGAACTCCCACCGCAACAGCGTAGCTCCCACCGTAAAGCCTGCTCCAACACTCGCCAGCAAAACGAGATCGCCCTTCTTCAATCGCTTCTCTTCGAGCGCCGTCTGCATAGCCATCGGAATCGTAGCCGCCGTGGTATTGCCGAAGCGGTCGATGTTGATGATCACCGACTCCTCCGGCATCCCCAACCGCTCCGCAGTCGACAGAATGATTCGTTTGTTCGCCTGGTGCGGGATAAAGCAGCCAAGATCCTTCCCTACCAGGCCATTACGAGACAGAATGATCTCCGCAGCTTCCGCCATCTTGCGCACCGCAAACTTGTACACGGCCTGCCCGTCCTGATGGACGTAGTGCATCTTCGCTGCGACCGTCTCAGCGGTCGGCGGATGCAGGCTGCCACCACCGGGCATGTTGAGCGCCGCAGCACCCGAACCGTCGATCTCGTGCCAGTAGTCGACGAGCCCAATCTCTCCCTCTTCGCATGGTTCGAGCAGCACCGCACCAGCGCCATCACCGAAGATCACGCAAGTCGCCCTGTCGGTGTAGTCGATGATCGAGCTCATCACATCCGCTCCGATCACCATCACCTTCTTGTGCATTCCACTCTCGACCAGCTTCGCTCCCACCTGCAGAGCATAGGGAAATCCCGAGCACGCAGCCGACAGATCGAACCCCCATGCGCCCTTTGCGCCAAGCTTGTCCTGCACGATGCAAGCCGTCGCGGGAAAAAACATATCGGGCGTCACCGTCGCTACGATGATCACCTCAATCTCGCTCGCCTCAATGCCGCGCACTGCGAGACACTTCTTCGCCGCCTCGATCGCCAGATCGCTGGTTGCAACGCCCGGCTCCACAATGTGCCGCTCACGAATTCCGGTCCGCTCGGTAATCCACTGGTCGTTGGTTGCGACCATCTTCTCCAGATCCGCGTTGGTCAACAACCGCGGCGGAACGTAAGTCCCTACCGAACTGATCTTCGCGCGCACCCGCGTCTGCGGTTTCAACGTCAAACTCAAACTCTCACCTCATCTAGTGTCACAGTTAATAAGAGAACCGATTCGAAATGAATCGCTGTTCATCCGTCGGAGACCATTCTCTCTGACAAGCGTACGCGTGTCACCTTTCCATTGACGAGCATGGTGCCGAAAAAGACACACTTTGCCCACAACAGGAAGATTTTCGAAGTGTAATAAGTGGAAATCCAAGGAGGAGGGATTTGTGCACCGGGCGACCTACTGCGCCCGTAATGACCCGTTACCGTTGCTTCCTTCCGGACCTGGCGGGGTTGGCGGGATTACGTCGCGTAGGACCCGGCACATGAGCTAGTTTACCACCTCAAGCGGACCTGCGCTCGCGTCGCTATCTCATGCGCGTGCAAAACTTGGCGAGGCCTAGATGCAAGGTCGCCCTTCAATGGCCGGTCGTTGTCAGTTGATGGTTCAAACGTCTACACTTCCTTTTGTCTTACGAGGGGTAATCTTTGTTCAATCGATTTAGTCGCCGCACTTTCGCTCGTCTGCTTGGATCCGCCGCACTCGCCCCCACAGCACTAACAACCATCGCAACACCAGCCTCCGGCGAAGTAACTCCCTCCACACCCACTGCGCGAACCTTTCCGCAAGGCTTCCTCTGGGGATCCGCGACCGCGTCCTATCAGGTCGAAGGCGCAGTGAACGAAGATGGCCGCGGCCCGTCGATCTGGGACACCTTCTCGCACATTCCGGGGAAGGTCAAGAACGGAGACACCGGCGACGTCGCCAATGACCACTATCACCGGTACAAAGAAGACGTGCAGATGATGAAGGCACTCGGCCTCAAGACCTATCGCTTCTCCGTTGCGTGGCCGCGCGTCTTCCCGGTGGGCACCGGCACGCCCAATCCAAAGGGCCTCGACTTCTACAATCGCCTCGTCGACGAACTGCTTGCCAACGGCATTCAGCCCTACTGCACGCTCTACCACTGGGATCTCCCGCAGGCGCTCGAAGACAAGGGCGGCTGGCAGTCGCGCGACACCTCGGTTGCCTTTGCCAACTACGCAGGCTACGTCGCTGAACATCTCTCCGACCGTGTGAAGCACTTCATGACGCTCAACGAGATGAGCTCTTTCGTCAGCGGATATGCCACCGGCCGCCACGCTCCTGGCCTGAAGCTTCCACCTGCCGGCGTCAATCAGGTTCGGCATCACGCTGTGCTCGCGCACGGCCTTGGAGTGCAGGCCATTCGCGCGCATGCCAAACCCGGCACCAAGGTAGGCCTTGCCGAAAACGCGAGCGCCTGCGTCCCCATCATCGAAACGCCGGAGCACATCGCGGCGACTGCCAAGGCGATGCGCGAAGTCAACGCAGGCTATCTCACCGTCATCATGGAGGGTCGCTACACCGACGCCTACCTCGAGCACGCCGGAGCCGACGCACCGAAGTTCACCGACGCCGACATGAAGGCCATCGGCACGCCCGTCGACTTCGTCGGCCTCAACATCTACACCCCCACCTACATCCGCGCCGACGACTCACCCGCCGGCTTCGCTCGCATTCCGGCTCCCGAGTCCTATCCGCACATGATGAGCCCCTGGCTGCACGTTGGTCCCGAGGCGCTCTACTGGGGACCGAAGCTCGCCGCGCAGATCTGGAACATCAAGGAGATCTACATCACAGAAAACGGAGCTTCTTCGACTGACGTACTCACACCGGACGGCCACGTCTACGACTCCGACCGGGTTATGTACCTTCGCAACTACCTCACGCAGCTCCATCGCGCAGTCTCCGAGGGCGTTCCCGTTCGCGGCTACTTCCTCTGGAGCCTGATGGATAACTTCGAGTGGGCCGACGGTTACGCCTATCGCTTCGGCATCCACTACGTTGACTTCGCAACGCAGAAGCGCACGCCGAAGATGAGCGCGCACTTTTATCACGAGGTCATCACCCGCAACGGTCTAGCCTGAAGTTTGCAACAAGACGAAAATGCCCGCCTCTCGCCTTGAGATGCGGGCGTTTTCGTTTGCAATTTGATCGATCCACGGCACACAGTGTGCGATAGTATGGCGTCCTATGCCATCCTCCAGTCATGGGCTGAGGCCTGAGCTTAGGCTTCGGGACCTTGTCTTCATGCAACTGCTTCTCGTCGTCGGCCTGAACGTTTCCGGCTATGCCGCGAAGCAAGGCCCGTCGCAGGTCGTGCTGTGGCTGCTCGCAATGGTCCTCTTCTATCTGCCTCTGGCCGCGGTCGTCATCAAGCTAAGCCGCGCCATCCCCTTGGAGGGAGGCGTCTATCAGTGGGTCAAACAGGGGGCCTCTCCCTTTGCGGGCTACATGGCGGGCTGGAGCCTCACCATCTACGGCATCTGTTTCTTCGGCTCCTACGGATCACAACTCGCAGACGGCTTTGCCTACGCCGGCGGACCAGCTTACTCATGGATGGGGACCAGCCGGTGGTTTGCGCTTCTTCTGATGGTTCTCCTCTGTGGACTTGCGTTCCTTCTCAACGTGCGAGGCCTCCACATCACCAAATGGCTCAGCACCGCCGGTTCCCTGCTTACCATCCTCGTCTTTCTCATACTGCTTTTCCTCCTGATCAAAGCATTCATTACTTCAAAACCGGCGACTGCCGCAGCGTTTTCGCTTGCGTTGCCGGGTTTCTCCGTTCTTACTCTGAACGTATTTACGAAGATGGCGCTGTTTGCCCTAAGCGGGTTCGATCAATGCGCCATCTTCACAGAGGAGTGCCGCAAGCCCGGCAATGACGTCGCGCGTTCCGTTCTGATTGCTGCACCATTGATTGCCTTGATGTACATCCTGGTCACAAGCACCATGCTTACCTACATCGCCCCGGTCAACATCGACCTGGCTGCTCCCGTGTCGCAGGTGGCGCAGATCGGACTTGGCTCAACAGGCATTGGGCGCGTACTCACAATGGTCGCCATCGGCAGTTTCAGTTTCATGTTGATAGCCACTCTTATTGTCGTCGTCGGCATGATCGCACGCCTGCCGATGGTGGCTGGCTGGGATGGAATCCTCCCCGCATGGTGGAGCGAACTGCATCCTCGCTTCAGAAACCCTTCGAAGGCTATTGCCGCAGTCGCCGCCAGTCTCATTCTCATGGGCGCTCTCAGCCTGCTCGGCGCTCACAACCAAGAGGCTGTGCAAGTTCTTTATGCGGTTGGCTACGGATCGTATTGTCTTATGTATCTGCTCATGTTTGGCGCCGTTGTGTTTGGATTTCGCTCTGCATCCTGGCGTCCGGGGATTGCCATTCGCCTGGCAGCGCTGGCAGCGTTTTTTGTCGTCCTCGTATGTTTGGGCTTTGAGGTTGTTCCCGTCGGAGAAGTCGCGAGCCCTCTCTGGTTCGCGACCAAAGTTACAGTCACACTTTGCGTCGCCAACGGGCTTGGCGCCTACCTCTACTGGCGCGGAGCGCGACGTGCACAACGTTTACCCGTGATGCAGGAAAGTTGACGCCACAGTCTTCGGCATTTTCGGACATGCGAAGCCAGTCGGCCACTCGAAACCCCATGCTCTCTGTTAACTCAGAATTCTCCTGCCCATTCTCATCTTTTGCGCTATCCTCTTTGTCATCGGGAGGTCACTCATGCGCTGCTTCCGTTCCGGCCACGCTGTCATCGGTCTTCTTCTCGCGATCCCAGCCCTCTCGCAGAATCAGCAGGAGATGCCCCGCGACTATCGTGGCGTCCAGATCATCGTTCCCGGCATCTTCGTCACTCCTGTTCCGAACGCGCCATTCAGCGCCACGATCGATATCCTCTCTCACGAAACTCTGCCCGACGGCTCTGTAAACACACGCACTACCACGGCGCATATCGCACGATCGTCCTCGGGACGCATCTATAACGAGCGCCGCCAGCTCGTTCCTACCAGCTTCAAAGGCGAGCCTCAGCTTCTCTCCGCACACATCTACGATCCATCGAGCCGCCTCAGTATCTTCTACAACCCCTTCGAGCGTCTTGCTCGTGAAAGAAACGTGCCGCAGCCACCAGTGGCTCCCGCTAACTCAGTACCGGCGCCTACGCCACCAAACAATCCCTACTTCAAACAAGAGGACATCGGCACCCAACCTCTTGACGGCCTTACCCTCAAAGGCATCCGCAAGACCCACATCATCCCCGCGAACATGAGCAGCACCGGTAAAGAGATCGCCATCGTCGATGAGTACTGGTACTCGCCCGATCTCTCCATCTACATGATCATCAAACACAACGATCCACGCACCGGCGAACAACTCGTCGCCGTCAGCAATGTCGAACGCCACGAGCCCGCTGCCTCTGTCTTCGCGATACCCGCCAACTACAAGATCGTGGACGAAAATCCCCCTGACCTGCCTGACACCCAACAGCCAACCGAAGCGGCACCTGCCCAAAGATGAAGCGTAATTCACTACGCCGATCTCTTAGAAAGCCTGAATTGCAAGGGTTTGTGCGTGGCTGGGCCGAGTTTTGCTCAGAAAATTGATAGAATAGAAGTCTGTGACTCCACCCGCCATTCTCGATGATGTGAACGTAGAAATACCTGCCAGGACTCGTCCAAAAGTAGGCTTCGTTTCGCTCGGTTGCCCTAAAAACCTAGTCGACTCCGAGGTCATGATGGGCATGCTCCACCACAACGGAGCCGAGCTGACGCCGCGGGCAGAAGACGCAGAGATCATCGTCATCAACACCTGCAGTTTCATCGACTCGGCCAAACAGGAGTCGGTCAACACCATCCTCGAGATGGTTCAGCACAAGAAGCAAAACGGCGGAAAAGCCCAGCGCATCGTCGTCGCCGGCTGCCTCGTCGAGCGTTACCGCGACGAGATCCAGAAGAACATCCCGGAAGTCGATGCAGTCGTCGGCACAGGCGAACTCGAAGCAATCCTCGCGGCAGCAGGCCTGACTCCCAGCGGTCACGCGCAGAGCAACTCGCCCTTCAACATTCTTCCGCAGGGCACGCCTGAAGCGACCATCCACACCCACGCCATCGGAATGGCTCAGACCGACGGCGAAGTCGCGTACCTCGAATCGGCCTCCCAGCTGATCGACCGCGCACCCAGCGCCGTCTCCCAGCACTCGCGCCCACTCGCCGATCCCGAGCACGATCGCGAGATCGCCCCGCAGCTTCGCATTGTGCAGTCGCTCGCCGAAACCGGCACAACCCACGGTGACGAGCCGCTAAACCACACCGGCGATCACATCGCACACCTCCCCATCGGCATCGATGCCGGGAACACCAGCCGCCCCGAAGGCGATCTCCGCCAACAACAGGGACGCTTCTCACGCGAGTCATGGGACGGTGCCACCGCCGCACTTCCCGAGTACCTCTACAACGACGCCACCCCGCGCATCCTCACCACGCCGCGCGCGTCGGCCTACATCAAGATCGCCGAAGGCTGCGACCACCCCTGCAGCTTCTGCATCATCCCGCAGCTTCGCGGCAAGTTCCGCTCACGCCGCATGTCGTCGATCATCGCCGAGGCCGAAAACCTCATCAAGCAAGGCGTCCGCGAGATCACCCTTATAGGTCAGGACACGACCTGCTACGGCGAAGACCTCGGTTTCACCGACGGCCTCGCCACGCTGCTCGACGCGCTCGCGGTGCTTCCCGGCCTGCGCTGGCTGCGCTTCCTCTACACCTACCCAAACAAGGTCACCACGCGCCTGCTCGAGACGATGGCGAAACATGACACCATCGCAAAGTATCTCGACGTACCGCTGCAACACGCCAGCGCGAGCGTCCTCAAGACGATGAAGCGCGGTGGCAACGCGCAGATCTTCCTCGACCTCATCGCCAAGGCGCGCCGTATTGTCCCCGGCATCGTCGTACGCACCAGCTTCATCGTCGGCTTCCCCGGCGAGACCGAAGCCGACTACAAAGAGCTCGAGGCCTTCATCACTGCCGCAAAGATCGACTGGCTCGGGGTCTTCACCTACTCCGACGAAGAGGGTGCCGCAGCCTTCGACCTCGCCGACGACACCAAGGTCCCCAACCGCACCATCCAGGCGCGCCGCCGCAAGCTGATGAAGCTTCAGCAGAAGATCAGCACCAAAGCCAAAGCCGAGTGGGTAGGCCGTGAAATCGACCTCCTCGTCGAAGGCGAATCCGAAGAGACCGAACTCCTCTGGGAGGGCCGTACCTCGCTCCACGCTCCCGAGATCGACGGCAAGGTCTTCATCAACGACTTCGGTCCGCACGAAACTCTCGTTCCCGGCACCTTCTACCGCGCCGAGATCACCGAGTCCCACGACTACGATGTCGTCGCCCGCATCATCGAGTAGACCTCGACCGTCGTTCAAGCATAAGATCCTAACAGTGACATCTTCTCTGCAGCTCGGGTTCTCGACAAAGCAAGGCATCCTGCCTCTGCATCGCCTCGTGTGCTGCATCATGCCGCTCATTACCATTACTTCGCTCATCGTCGCGAGTGGCGCACCGTAAACTTCAGCTCTTCTCTGAAACTCGAAGCCGCCACAGCGAAAGCTCTGGCGGCTTTTCTCTTTTCCCAACAACTCCAGTAGCCAAAGGAACTAGTGATGGAAGTCACCTATCAGATCACCGCATCTTCACAACCTCGAGTTCTTATGCGCATCGTTCAACTCTTCGAGCAACAATCGCTCGTCATCAGTTGCCTCGAACTCGCTCTTCTCGATAACTGCGTAAACATCCGCTTGACTGTCGAGACAGAGTCAGCGCTGGCACATCGAATCCAGGCGAAGCTTTATCACCAAATCGATATCCAGACCGTCGAGATCCAACTAGAGAAGACTTCTTCTCGCATACCACGAAGCGCGGAAAAAGCCCTGCGATGAATCGCCTATGACCTCAAAGCATCTATCACGAGGTCACGACTACGACGTAGTGGCCCGCATCCTCGAATAGAGATCGTAAGCCTACTGGGGAGCGACGACCTCAAGGAGCAGATTGTCCCCATCGCGCATCTCAAGCTTCTTGCCGCCGCTTCGGGTCAATGTGATCACTCCTCCAGACGAGTTCAAAGAGGTATCGCGCTCAAAGCCATACAGCCCCGTTGCCGTCGTTGAAAAAACTCCCATGGCACGCGGCGGCGAAGCTCCTACTGGCAAGGTATAAACGCCATAGTAGTCCGCCCGCCCAACCGTGCGCGTCCCACGCCCGACGACATCGCCTACCCAGCCCGACCGGGCTACCTGATCGCCGCCCACCTGCGTCGTTGTCCAACTCGCCTCGCTCGCATTGCCCCGATCCGCGCCGCCCTGAACCGGTAGAAACGTCTCACCCACCTGCACGAAGTTAGCTATGGCAATCGCTCGAGTACCCACCGCAACCGTCTGCTTGCGATAGCGCAGCGTGGTGAACTCGATCGACAAGACCGCTGGCGACGCGGCCGTGCCATCTCCCGCAACCGATGCGACGACCTTGCCCTCTAACTCGGCACCACGATTAAGATAAGTTGTGGTTGTCACTGGAACTCGTTGCGTCGTCTTCACAACAAACGTCAGGCCCAAGCGCGTTTTCCCAGCACGTAACGTCCGTCCCAAACGCACCGGCAGAGTCACCCCAGCCGGCAACGGTTCGAGTTTCGCCACAGAAACGCTTCGTTGTTCCTCTTTCGCAGTGTTTGAAGTGACTGGAGCGTTCTGAGCGACACTCGAAGCCCCTCCACAAGAGAGCAGACTGGCAATGAGAAGAACGCCTGTCCACCTCGAGGACGAGCCTGCACGCTGATCGACCGTTCTGGACATCAGGTTTCTCCTGCCCCTTACTCTATGAGATACGCCGTTCTTGCGACGAAAGAGTTAAAATAAGTCTGTCATGTCGAACAAATCCGCACCTTCCAAAATCAAGACCCTCCGCTGCCCCACCTGCCGCAACATCGTCCTCGCCACGGGCGAAGACTTCCCCTTCTGCTCCGATCGCTGCCGCCGTATCGACCTCGGCAAATGGGCCAGCGGCGATTACAAGATATCCTCGCCCATCCAGGATCCCGATCTCCTTGAAGAACTCGCTCGCTCGAACAAACACAATCGCCAGAACGACGACGACGTGAACTAGTGGCGAACTCCAACGTCCAGATTCATCCCCCTGCAGAAAAAAAGACGCTTTGGGCGTGGCTCATCGGTACCTTCTTCGGAGCGGGTCTGCTGAAGCCCGGCCCCGGCACCTACGGCAGCATCGCTGCAGTCCTCCTCTGGTACGCCACCGCTCACATCCTGCACCCAGCTCCCTTTGCACTCGCCGTCGGCACCACGATCGCAGCAATCTTCGCCACACTCATCGGCATCCCCGCCGCCACCATCGTCGCCAACGAGTCAGGCCGCGAAGATCCCGGCCACGTCGTCATCGATGAGGTCGCCGGCCAACTCATCGCGCTCATCGCCATCCCCGCCGATTGGCAGCACGCCGCAATTTCACTCCTGCTCTTCCGGTTCTTCGACATCCTCAAGCCGCCTCCAGTCCGCCAACTCGAACGCCTCCACGGCGGCACCGGCATTATGCTCGATGACGTAGGAGCTGGCATCTACGCACTCGCCATCGCGCAACTGATTCATCTGCGCTTCTAGCGCCTTCCCCGCAGGCGACAGTTGCGCTCCCCACCGCAGCCGTCTACGCTAGCTTCAGGACCATGACCACACTCCGCTCGCTTCTCACGCCCGACAAACCCGACGCACCAGCGCCGCATCTCGACCGCGTCACGCCTCTCGCGGCCATGCCCGGCGGGGAGTTCGACGTCCACGGCGCGCACCTCGAACCTCGCGGCACCTTCATTCCCCGAGCAACCATCGGCGACATCTCCGCTCCGTTGCTCCTCAGCCGCCCAACCCGTGCGACCGTCCGCGTTCCTGAAGGCACCATCTCCGGCGACCTGATCCTGCATCGCAACGGGCAGTCCAGCAACCCGCTCAACGTGCGGATCGCGGTGCCGATGGCAGAGAATCTTCATCCCGTCGCCAACCCGGCGGTCGATGCCGACGGCAACGTCTATGCCACCGTCTCCGGCGCCCGCGGCCAGTCCGTGGCGGTCTCCGTATTCCAAATCCAGCGCGACTTCCAGATGCGTCCTTTTGTCCGCGATGTGATGAACGTCACCGGCCTCGCCTTCGGACCCGACGGCTACCTCTACGCCAGCTCCCGCGCCGAGGGCACCGTCTACCGCATCTCCCCCGACGGCGCCGCCTCCACCTACGCCGAGGGCATGGGCATCGCCACCGGCATCGCCTTCGACCGCGACGGCAACCTCTACGTCGGGGACCGCTCCGGCACCATCTTCAAGATCAGCCGCGCAAACGTCGACGGCACCAGCGGCGAAATCTTCGTCTACGCGACGCTTGAACCCAGCATCGCCGCCTACCACCTTGCCTTCAACGACGCCGGAACCCTCTTCGTCACCGGCCCCACCACCTCTTCCAATCAGGTCATTCATGCGATCGACCGCGACGGCAATGCGACGGTCTTCTATCAGGGACTTGGCCGTGCGCAGGGCATCGCCTTCGATGTCGACGACAACCTCTACGTCGCCGCCAGCCTCCACGGCCAGCGCGGCATCATCCGCATCGACCGCCATCATCAGGCGACGCTCGTCGTCTCCGGCAGCAACCTGGTAGGCCTCGCCTTCCTTGAAGACGGCAACGCAGCACTCGCCACCCGCGATGCCCTCTACCACGTCGCCCTGGACATCGAAGGCCGACTCCTCATATAGATATGTCGTGCAACCGACCAAAGCTGAAAATTTTGTTTCGATTGTCAAGTCCTATGCAAGTTGAGTCCTATGCAATCTGGACCCGATCTCCGTCGCCAGATTGCCAGTGCATTACGTAATATCTAAAGCAGCCGGAACGCATTGCGCTTAAACTGATCTGGATGTGCATGCCTCACGTGTGAGGAAATTATTTTGGAATCGCGGCTTTACAACAGGCTCTTATTTAGGCTCCTCGCTCTACCCGTTGCAGCACTTGCCTTCCTCGCTCTGATCCTTGGATACGGTCTGCAACGTGTCGAAGAAAGCGCAAGCGCTGTCGACCGTGCGGACGTCGTTCTTCTTCACGCAAACCGGCTCAGCAAATTGATCCTCGATGAAGAGACCGGCCTGCGAGGATTTCTCCTCACCCGCAACCCGGTCTTTCTGGAGCCTCTCCACTCCGCAGATCTACAAATCGAACCCGAGTTCGATACCCTCTTCAAACTTGTTCACCGTTCCGATCAGGTCGAACGGTTGCGTCACCTTCAGCAAAGCCACAAGCAATGGGAGCTGGAGGCTTACCACGAGATCGACGCCTTTCCTCAGGAGACAGCGACGCTCGAGCAGCATCTTCTCCAGCGCAAGCAGGATATGGACCTTCTCCGCGCTCAGATGGATGAGTTCGAGAATATTGTGACCGGCCGACGCGCCCAACGATCTGCCGAAAATATTCTCGTCAACCGGAACGCACGAATTATCCTCGTCCTCGCCGTCGCACTCATTGCAGGTCTACTCGCATGGGAGACACGGAGAATCTTCCGCATCCTCACCTCCGCATTCAACCAGCAGATCAGAGAGATCAAGCAACGCATCGACGAATCCTACGCGAGAGAGCAGTGGTTGAACACCACGATTCGAAGCATCGGAGACGCCGTCATCGCCTGCGACGCCGACGGCAACATCGTCTTCATGAACCTCATCGCCGAGAAGCTCACCGGCTGGCAGGAAAGCGAGGCACACGCTCGTTCCCTGCACGAGGTCTTCCCTATCTTCAACGAAGACACGCGTGCGCCCGTTGAAAATCCCGTCGATAAGGTGCGACGCCTCGGCACCATCGTCGGCCTGGCCAACCACACCTTCCTCGTCTCCAAGAACGGCACTGAAATCTGCATCGACGACAGCGGCGCGCCCATCCGCGACAGCTCAGGCACAATGATCGGCGTCGTTCTTGTCTTCCGCGACATCACCGAACGCCGCATGTCCGAGGGTGCGCTCATGCGTGCTGAAAAGCTTGCCGCCGCCGGTCGTCTCGCCGCCTCAGTCGCCCACGAGGTCAACAATCCTCTCGAGGGGCTCACCAACCTCGTCTACATCGCCCGCCGATCTGAGGAGCTCGACGAGATTCGCCATCTTCTTTTCCAGGCTGAAAATGAGCTCAGCCGCATTGCTCATATCACCCGGCAGTCACTTGGCTTCTACCGCGAAACCTCGATCGCCACGCACTTCAGTCCTGCCGCAGTCGTCCGTGAAGTCAGCGACTTCTACGCCGGCCGTGCCGCAAGTCTTGGCGTCACCCTTCTCGTCAATACCAACACCGAGCGCGAGGTCCTGGGTGCCGCAGGAGAGCTTCGTCAGGTCCTCTCCAATCTCCTCGCCAACGGTCTCGACGCCTGCTCAAAGGGGGACACGATCCGCCTCGAGGCAAACTCCGCCACCGATCCACGCGATCCCACGCGGCTCGGCGTGCGCATCTCCGTTGCCGACACTGGCTTTGGCATCGCTCCCGAGCATATCGGCAGCATCTTCGAGCCCTTCTTCACGACGAAGAAAGATACTGGCACCGGCCTAGGCCTATGGGTCTCCCGCGAACTCGTCGAAAAGCACGGCGGCAGGCTCCGCGTCCGCTCCCGCAATCTGCCAAAGTGCGGTACCGTCTTCTCCATCTTCCTGCCCATCCAGGGAGGCGCGGGCACGCTGGCAAAACTCAACGGACACCAGACGCAGAACAATCTCACCGCAAGTTAAATCCTCGCTGCTTCAGGCGGTCCTGCATCATCTAATTGGCAGAGGTACTTATGCTCAAGGACGATGCTTCCTCCGCCAACACCGGCGTCTTCAATCTTCACAAGATCGCCGAGTCTTTTCCAGACACCGCCAGCACCATGCTGATCGACACGCGCCTGACCGACGAACGTCACGCCAGCTCCCGAGTCTTTCGTATCTACCATCCAGTTCCGGCGCACTATCACGCCACCTGCGACGAATATCTCGTCGTACTCTCTGGCCGCGCAACATTTTTCCTCGGCGAAGCTCCGCCCTTCGAAGCTGGTCCCGGACAACTCATCTTCTTCAAGCAGGGCACCATCCACGGCACTCCCGGGATTCTCGAAGAGCCCTTCGTCGTCCTCGCCGTAGACACTCCACGCCGCGATCCCGCCGACATTCACTTCGTCAATCCCGCCGACGGAACCCCCGATACCTTCATCCAAAGCAAACGCCTTTATTGAGCCTTGTTCAGTTTCTAAGCGACCGAGCTTCTACGAACAGTCCCGCAACGCATATCATCATCACAAAAGCCATTCACACGGCGTAGAAAGCTCACCATCCCCCATGATCGCTGAAATCATCGCTGTCGGCTCCGAGATGCTCACGCCCTTCCGCCAAGACACCAACTCCCTCTACCTCACCGACGGCCTCAACGACCTCGGCGTACAAGTTGCCTTCAAGTCCATCGTCGGCGACAACTTCGCGCATCTCACCAGTGCCGCCTCCATCGCCATCGCCCGAGCCGACATCGTCATCTTCTCCGGCGGCCTGGGACCCACAGAAGACGATCTCACCCGCGAAGCCGCCGCCGCTGCGCTCAACCTCAAGCTCACCTCCAACCCTGCCGTTCTCGCCGACCTCTACAAGCGCTTCGCCGCGCGCCAGATGGTCATGCCCCCCAACAACGCCAAGCAAGCCGACGTGATCGACGGCGCCACCATCCTCAACAACACTAACGGCAGCGCTCCCGGCCAGCTTCTCGACACGACCATCATCGACGCCGCCGGCAAGCACATCCGCAAGATCGTCATCCTCCTTCCCGGGCCGCCCAGGGAGCTGAAGCCTCTCTTCGACGCCGAGGTCAAGCCGCGCCTCGCCGCTGCTTTGCCTCCGCGCCACCTCGCCAAACGGCTCCTTCGCATGGCCCTTATTCCCGAGTCGCACGTCGACGCGAGAACCGCCCCCATCTACTCGCAATACTCCGACGTCGAGACCACCATCCTCGCCGGCGGAGGAGAGATCCAGCTTCACTTCCTCTGCGCAAAGTCCACCCTCGCCGAAGCCCAACAACGCGTCGACGAGCTCACCGAAAAGATCGAAGCCGAGATGGAGGACTCCATCTTCTCCTCCCACGGCGAATCTCTCGAAGAGGTCGTCCTGCTCAACCTCGGCCTCCGTGACCTCACACTCGCCACCGCCGAAAGCTGCACCGGCGGCCTCCTCGCGCAGCGCCTCACCGCGATCCCCGGCAGCTCGCGTTATTTTCTAGGCGGTGCCGTCGTCTATAGCGACGCCCTCAAAACCATCTTCGCCGACGTCCCCCCCGAACTCGTCGCAACCAAGGGTCCCGTCTCCCCCGAAGTAGCACGCGCTCTTGCCGAAGGCATCCGCACACGCACCGGAGCCTCGCTCGGAATCTCGATCACATGCATCGCCGGCCCCGGCCCCGGCGCTTCCGGCCCCGATGCTGAGAAACCCATCGGCCTCGTCTACGTCGCGCTCGCTGACGGTCAAACCACCCAGGTCAAAGAGCTCACCCTCCGCGGCGACCGCGAGATGATCCGCCTGTGGGCAAGCCAGCACGCCCTCGAACTGATACGTCACCACATCCTCTAGCAGAAACCAACCCAAGCCATCGCCCCGCCGCACTTGCTAAACTCATTCGGACGACAATGAACCCCTGGCTCCTCTCCATTCCGCTTGCCTATCTTCTTGGCTCCATCCCTTTCGGCTATCTCCTGGTAAAAATCTTTCGCAACGAAGACATCCGCGCCACTGGCAGCGGCAACATCGGCGCCACCAACGTAGCCCGTAGCGGAGCCAAAGGCCTCGGCATCGCCACTCTGCTTCTCGACGTCGGCAAGTCCTTCCTCGCCGTCAAGATCGCCCAGCATCTTGCCCCCGGCGACTGGGACCTCGCCGTCGTCGTCGCAGTCGCAGCCATCCTCGGACACGTCTTCCCCGTCTGGCTCCGCTTCCGTGGCGGCAAAGGCGTCGCCAGCGCCCTCGGCGTCATCCTCGCGCTCAGTCCTGCAGCGGCAGCCTGCACCTTCGGCATCTTCCTCGTCGTGGTCCTACTCACCCGCTACGTCTCCCTCGCGTCGATGATCGGCTCAGCAACCTTCCCCCTCTTCGGGCTCTACTTCATCCCCCACCGATCCCCGATCGTCATCGACGGCCTGCTCTTCATTCCCCTTCTGGTCATCATCAAGCACCGCGAAAACATCCGCCGCCTTGTCGCCGGCACCGAGAGCCGCTTCGGCAAGAAAAAGGCGGAAGCATGAGCCGCATCGCCATCCTGGGCGCCGGCGCCTGGGGCACTGCCCTCGCTCTCTCCCTCGCCCGTCGCGGCGGACACGAGCTCCTCCTCTGGTCTCACTCTCAAGCGCTCGCCGAGCGGCTCAACGAAGCGGGCGAAAATACCCGCTACCTACCCGGCTTCACCCTGCCCGTAGATATCCACGTCACCTCAGACCTACCGCGCGCCATCTTCGAAGCCGACATCCTCCTCTGCGTCACGCCATCGCAACATCTGCGCGGCGTCCTCACACATATCGCCCCGCTGCTCACGCGAAACCAGATCATTCTCAGCGCCAGTAAAGGCATCGAAGAGACCAGCTTTCTCCGCATGTCGCAGGTCGTCGCCTCCATCGCCGGCAATCCCTTCGCGGTTCTCAGCGGCCCCTCCTTCGCGCAGGAAGTTGCCGCGGGTATGCCCACCGCCGTCGTCGTCGCCTCAACCGTTCCGGGAGTGGCCCAAACCATCCAGCGTGACTTCACCTCCTCCAGCCTTCGCGTCTACACCAACGAGGACGTCCCCGGCGTCGAACTCGGCGGTTCGCTTAAAAACGTCATCGCTCTCGCCGCCGGTGTCGCGAATGGCCTCAACCTCGGCCACAACTCCTCCGCCGCTCTCATCACGCGCGGCATCGCCGAGATGACCCGCCTCGCCGTAGCCTGCGGTGGCCGCCGCCAAACCCTCGGCGGCCTCTCCGGCGCCGGCGACCTCATCCTCACCTGCACCGGCTCTCTCTCGCGCAACCGCACCGTCGGCATCGAACTGGGCCGCGGCCGTCAGCTCCCCGAGATCATCGCCAGCCTGAATGGCAAGGTTGCTGAAGGTGTCGGCAGCACCGCCGCTGCACTCGGCCTCGCCGCACGCTACGCCGTCGAGATGCCCATCACCGAGCAGATGGATGCCATCCTCCACCACAACAAAAATCCGAAAGAGGCCATCCGCGAACTAATGGCCCGCCCCGGACGCGACGAATAAGTCCGCAGTTTTTTCACCGCGCGCAAGCAATCAGGCCGCTTTACGCCTAAGCTGGTACGCATGCATAATCACGAGCACGAACACGGGCACATTCCTCCGCCGGACCTCCCGCAACACAAGACGTATATGGGATTTCGTCCTCATATCTTCATCGGAGGCCTCGTCCTCATCGCGATCCTCTTCCTGTATCTCCTCCTCCTCGTGCGCCCTTCCGTCTGGCCATCATCCGCCCAACCCACTCCGTCATCCACCCCCGCCCCTGCACCGGCAAACTGACCCGCACGACAGCAGGATTTGCAATCGGTGCGCAATCCAATCGTCCTGCTCTGCATCCAAAGAAACATGACCGGTCCGGCCTGTTCAAACAGCGATCGACGCCTGACGAACGAACCCGATAACTGCTCTTTCTCTCCCGTCACAATTTCCCAAATGAAACAGCACGAAGGAGCAAGATGAAGATTCTTGTGGTTGGTGCCGGCGCAGTAGGCGGTTACTTCGGAGCGCGTCTCGCGCAGGCAGGCCGCGATGTCACCTTTCTCGTCAGACCAGCTCGCGCCCAGCAGCTCAACCATGACGGTCTCCGCATCATCAGCCCCCACGGCGACCTCACGCTCAAACCCAAGACCATCACGAGCACCGAGATCACCGGCCCCTACGACATCATCTTCCTCAGCGTCAAAGCGCAGGCCCTCGACCAGGCCATCAAAGACATGGCCCCCGCCGTCGGCCCCGAGACGATGATCTATACCGCACTGAACGGCATCCGTCACATAGGCACACTCGTGCACAGCTTCGGCGAGCAAGCCGTCCTCGGTGGAGTCACCTTTGTCTCCACCGATCTCGACGAACAAGGCCGCATCGTTCAACTCACACCCATGGACAAGGTCATCTACGGCGAACGCAGCGGAGAGATTACCCCTCGCATTCGCTCTCTCGACCAAACCCTGAGCAACGCCGGCTTCGAGACCGAACTCTCCACCAACATCACCCAGGCCATGTGGGACAAGTGGGTGACGATCGCCTCCTTCGGTCTCATGACCTGTCTGCTGGGCGGTCCCATTGGCGAAATTAACGCGGTCTCCGACGGCAAACAAACCGCCCTCCAGGCCATAGACGAATGCGCCGCGATCGCGAAGGCGTGCGGCTTCCCTACCCCGCTGCCTCATCTCGAAATTGTCCGCAAACTAGCCTCCGAGAAAGACTCAAAGTTCACCTCGTCGATGTACCGTGATCTCCAAAAAGGTGCACCCGTCGAAGTCGACACCATACTCGGCGACCTGCTCGACCACGGACACGCCCACCAGATCGAAGCTCCTCTGCTGCAAGCCTGCTGCGTCCGCCTCCGCGTCTATCAAAACTCAATCAAGTCCAACAAATCCTGACAGACACAAACATCAAGAGCCCGTACTTTGCAAACTCCAACTTCGTCATAATCGTTCTAGATAAGCCGCCCCCATAAAGTCAACACCGTGAAGCATCAAAACAGCCTGCACGTTGGCCTCCCCGCCTCATCGGCCCGAGATTGCTAAACTAAGAACAGCATGGCTTTCTCCCTCTTCGGCAAACGCGATAAACCCGAGCAGCAACCCGACCAGCCAACCATCGTGGCCGATGTAGAGCCGCAGGAGCCAAAACGCGG
This sequence comes from Tunturiibacter psychrotolerans, assembly GCF_051013365.1. Lineage (GTDB taxonomy): Bacteria > Acidobacteriota > Terriglobia > Terriglobales > Acidobacteriaceae > Edaphobacter > Edaphobacter psychrotolerans_A. The sequence goes on from NZ_CP132941.1 coordinate 555,382, forward strand.
CTTCTTCGACCGCATGAAGCAGGCGGTCACACGCACCCGCGAGAGCTTCTCCGAGTCCATCAGCTCCGTCATCGCGCTCACCCGCGAAGTCGACGAGACGACCCTCGTCGGCCTGGAGCCCATCCTCCTCGCCGCCGACCTCGGCGCCCCCACCACCGCCCTCGTCATGGAAAACCTACGCCAGCGCGCCCTTCGCGTAGGCATTCAGGGCGGCGACGACCTCAAGCGGCTACTCAAAGCCGAGCTCAAGCAGGTCCTCGACAACGTAGCCCGCCCCATCACCCATCCCTCCACGCCGCCCGAGGTCATCATGATGGTCGGGGTCAACGGCACCGGCAAGACCACAACCACCGGCAAGCTCGCCGCCCATTTCACGGCGCAGGGCCGCACCGTTCTCCTCTGCGCCGCCGACACCTTCCGTGCCGCCGCCATCGAGCAGCTCGAAGTCTGGGCACAACGCTCCGACGTCCAGATCATCAAGACCAAGCAAGGCGGCGACCCCTCAGCCGCGCTCTACGACGCCTGCGCCGCCGCCAAGGCCCGCGGCACCCAGGTCCTCATCGTCGACACCGCCGGCCGCCTCCACACGAAAACAGACCTCATGAAGGAGCTCGACAAGATGCGCCGCACCGCAGAAAAATTAGTCCCCGGCGCACCGCATCAGACCCTCCTCGTCATGGACGCCACCACCGGACAGAACGGCCTCACCCAGGCTCGCCTCTTCACTGAAGCCGCTCACGTTACCGGCATCGTCCTCACCAAGCTCGACGGCACCGCAAAGGGCGGCATCGTCCTGGCCATCGCAACGGAGCTCAAGCTCCCCGTCATCTACGCCGGCATCGGCGAAAAACTCGAAGACATCATCCCCTTCGACAGCGGCAGCTTCGTCGACTCCCTCCTCGACTGAAGCGATAAGAGTAAACAAGTCACGAAGTGACCGCCCCACGCGAAGTGGGCCCGTCCGGCAGGATAGAGCATCATCCCGACAAACACGCCCCTAGTTACGCGAAGACTACTTCTCCGCAGTCAGCTTCAGATCACGCGACGACGAGCCCACCCGCACCCGCCTCGCATCCGACCGAACCCACTTCTTCTCCGCCACCGACCAATACTCCAGCGCCCGCGGAGCCACATGCATCACGACATCCTTGCTCTCGCCCGGCGCCAGAGTCACGCGATCGAACGCAGCCAGCGTCTTCGGCGCAAACTGCACCCCCGTCGGCTGCTTCTCCGGAGCGTCCAAATAAACCTGTGGCACCTCATCCCCGGCAACGCTACCGGTATTCTTCACCCGCACCGAAACATCCAGTCCGTGATCAGAAGCCTTCGCAACCTTCAGATCCGAGTACGCAAACGTCGTATACGAGAGCCCAAATCCAAACGGAAACAGCGGTTCAATCTTCTCTTTATCGAACCACCGATACCCAACATCCACGCCTTCCGAGTAAGTCGTCTTCCCATCCACACCCTTGGCCGACCGCTCCGGATGCGCCGGGTCATTCGCCGCATAGTCGGTCAACTGCTTCGCCCAGGTAAACGGCAGCCTTCCCGCCGGATTGACCTTGCCCAGCAGAACATCCGCCGTCGCCCATCCGCCTTCATCGCCCGTCCACCACATCTGCACCACGCCCTTCACCTTACCCAACCACGGCATCGCGACTGGCTGGCTCACGTTCATCACCACAATCGTGTTCGGGTTCACCGCAGCAACCTCTTCCACGAGCTTGTCCTGCTCGCCCGGCAACGCAAAATCCGGCTTGCCTCGCGTCCAAACAAACACCACCGCCGTATGTGCCTTCTTCGCCGCATCGATGGCCGCCTTGTGGTTGCTCTCCCGCTGCTCCGGCGTCATCCAGTTCAACCGAATCTGCTCCGGAGCCTTCGACGTATCGTCGCTTGCCATCACCGTGATCGAGTGCGGCCCCGCAGTCAACTGCACCGCGCGTCTCACATTATCCAGCCCATCGACCGTCGGGAATCCATTGTCCTGCGTAGCGTATTGAATATCGCCATGCACCGTCCCCTTCGCCGCACCTGTCTGCCCGATGCGCTTGCCATCGATCATCAGCCTGGCGCGAGCACCCAATGCCTGGAGATAGAGCCAGTACTCCCCTTCGCTCGGCACCGTCAGCGTTCCCTTCCACGTCACCGTGCCACTCGCAGGAAGCGACTTGCCATTGCTATGCGTAAAGTCCAGCTGCGCATCCACCTTCTCCCGGCCCGAACTCTCCGTCCGCAGCAGTCCCGGCGTTCCATCGTGCGAAAACGCCGATGCAGGTACAGGCACTCCCGTCATATCGTCATCCACCGCAAACGAGATGTTGGCCGAAGGAGCGCCCTTCTTCAGCGCCTCTAACGGTCCAATCTGCCTATCGGTCAACCCAGGACTCCGCTCGCCAAACGTCCCAATCGCCGCAATCTGCAACGCTCCCGGCCCAATCAACGCCAGCGACTGCAGATCATCATTCTTCAACGGAAGCGCATGCTCATTCTTCAGCAGCACCGCCGCATCCTCCGCCGTCTTCCGAATCACAGCTGCGTTCTCTTCGATAGCCTGCGGCGTCACATCATGCTTCTGCTTGCCATCCAGATACCCAAAGCGATCGATCTCGTACAACACTCGCCGCGCCGCAGCGGTAATCGTAGCCTCGGTGATGGTACCGTTCTTCAACGCCTCCCGCATCGTCGTCTTATCGTTATCGCGCGGGAAACCACCGAGGTCCAGCCCGTTTCCCTTCGGCTCCTCTGGAATCGGACCACCCAGAATCCCCGCCAGCTCCTCCGGATCGAGCGCCTTATTCGAAGGTGGCTCCGGCGGCGCAGTCACAAAATAGTTGTTGATGAATGCCTTAAAGGGACTGTCCGCCTCTGCAGCACCGGGCATCTCCATATCCAGCCCTTCGTTGAGGAACAGGACGCTGTGCACCCCACCCCAATCCGAGGTCACAAACCCTCTGAACCCCATTTCATCCTTCAGGATCGTCTTCAACGTATCGCTGTTGCCGCACGCAAACGGCCCATTGATGCGGTTATACGAGCACATCACCGAGGAGGTGCCAGCCTTGATCGCCTCTGCAAACGGTGCAGCATAAACCTCGTGCAGCGTCTGCTGATCGATGAAGATGTTGTACGAGTTCGAGTCATACCCCACATAGTGCTTCGTCTGCGCCATCACACCTTGACCCTGCGCCCCACGAATCTCGGCAGCGCCCATCACTCCCGTCAAAAACGGGTCTTCGCCAAACGTGTTGTAAGCGCGGGCAAATGTAATATCCCGATCGATATTTACAAACGGCTGCAACACCACATCAATGCCAAGCGCCCGCGCCTCGCGGCCAATCACCACACCATTCGCCTCCGCATCCTTCGTACTAAACGTCGCGGCAACACCCATCGTCGCCGTCTCGGCCTGCCCCGCAATCCGCGTCAACAATCCCGGCGGCCCATCAGCCATACGCAGCGAAGGCACATGCAGCCTCGGAACTCCCGGCAGATATCCAGCCTGCCCCTGATAAACAGAAGGATCCTCAAGCCCACCGCGAATCAAGTCCATCTTCTCTTCCAGCGTCATCTGCTTCAGCAACCGGTCCACCCGGGCCTCATCAGCCTTTTCTGCTGGAACCGCCTGTCCCCACGACGCCACACTGAAAACGCTCAATGCACCCAGACAAAAAACGACTGCGAGATACTTACTCTTCCTCAACGACATAGCCGACGATCCCTTTTCTTCCGCATAGAAATGCTGGTCTTTTGATCTTTCTTCGTTGATTAGAAGAGAGCCCTCCATCAGAGCCCTCACGAAACTCTCATTCGGCTGCGACGCAGGCCGACAGTCCTCGCTCAACAGGATGTTCAACTACATAGCAAAACGCTTTTTTCAAGTTCGAGGATTGTAGCCCAGACGACGTAAAACTGACTCATTCAACTATTTAGCCGCCCGCGAGAGTACCCGCGCATCGCAGCTTCAAGATTTCAGCATTCCGTGGACGCTCGAAATCGTGTCAAGCCCCATGCACATCAAAACCCGCGCCAGACAAGGAGATTCGCGTGGCGTATCAGTTATGCCCAATCCGCTATACTTGTTCTATAGATGACAGAGGGTTCCGATTTTCGGAGCCCTTTCTCGATTAAGGGAGCTAACTCTTTTGGAAAGAAGAATTTAGCCGTAAGTCCTTTGGATAGATGATTTTACCCGAGGATGACTCCTGTAAATGCAACAAAATAAACCACTTACACGAAGGCAATAAGGGGGGGGGGGTACCCCTCACCAAGTCAGCAAAAGCCTCAGCCCAAAACAAAGTCGAAGACTCAATGGAACAATCTCAACTAACCCGTGCCGAGCAGGATCAGGCGTTCATGACGCGAGCGCTCAAGCTCGCAGCCGAGACCACAGCTCTCGCCTCGCCGAACCCACAGGTAGGCTGCGTCCTCACCCAGACGCCGCCCAGCGGAGGCACCCCGAAGATCATCGGCGAGGGCGCGCACCTCTACGCCAACCGAGATCACGCGGAGATCGTCGCCCTCAAACAGACCGCGCAACGCGGCTTCTCCACCATCGGAGCCACGGCCTACGTCACCCTCGAACCCTGCAGCCACCACGGTCGCACCGGCCCTTGCGCCGACGCCCTCATAGCTGCCGGAATCCGCCGCTGCGTCGTCGCAACCCAGGACCCGAACCCTCAAGTCAGCGGTCAGGGTTTAGCCAAGCTCCGCGCTGCAGGCATCGAGGTCAACGTCGGCGTCCTTCAGCAACGAGCCCGCGATCTGAACGATGCCTTCGCCCACTTCATCCAGCACCGAACGCCCTTCGTCACCCTCAAAGCCGCGCTCTCGGTCGACGGCAAACTCGCCCCTCCACCAGCCTCGCGCTTCCCCAACCAGCCTCACTGGCTCACTGGCCCCGCCGCCCGCTACGAGGTCCAACTCCTCCGCCACGATTCCGACGCTGTGCTCACAGGAATCGGCACCGTCCTCGCTGACGACCCTCAACTGACCGACCGCAGTGGCCTCCTCGGCCCCAACAATCTGCCCCGCCGCCGTCCACTCCTCCGCGTCATCCTCGACTCTCAGCTAAGAATCCCTCTCTCCTCGCAACTGGTACGCTCAGCCGGTGACGACAGAGACTCCGGCCACCCCAACCTGCTGATCCTGTGCAGCAAAACCGCGCCAACCGCCAAAATCCACGCTCTCAATGACCTCGGCGCGCTGGTAGAGATCATCCCTGATAATGCCGGCCACCTGAGCCTTCCTGCAGTTCTCGCGGCCCTCGCCGAGCGCAACATCCTCAGCCTGCTCCTCGAGTGCGGCTCCCACCTCAACGGTGCCTTCATCCAGCAAAACCTCGTCGACAAGGCCGTCCTCATCTACGCCGAAACCGAACTAGGCGACCACGCCATCCCCTTCGCCCAGGGCATCGCCTCTCCTTACCTCTTCGAGGAGTCACTCCATCGCGTCACCCGTGCGAACTACGGCCCCGACGCCTGCGTCACCGGCTACCTCCACGACCCTTGGCGCACCCAGGTCACACTACCGCCGAAAGCGATAAGCTAAAACCATGTTCACTGGACTGATCGAGACCACCGGTACGCTTCTGGCCATCACGCCAACCGCAGGCGCCACGCGCATCACCATCGCTTCGCCCACGCTCACCGCCCGCCTCAACACAGGCGACAGCGTCGCAGTTAACGGCGTCTGCCTCACGGCTCTCAGTATCGAGCCCAACGCCTTTCCGCCACGCTTCTCCGCCGACCTCGCTGCTGAGACCATCGCTCGCACTACCCTGACCCATCTACGCCCCGACGCCACCGTGAACCTCGAGCTCCCCACCCCAGCAGGTTCGCCACTCGGTGGCCACGTCGTCCAGGGCCACGTCGACGGTACCGCAACACTGCTCTCGCTCACCCCCATCACCCCCGACCAGCCCGAAACCGACTGGCGCCTCCGCATCCAGCTACCCGACTCCCTCACCCGATACGTCGTTCCTCAGGGCTCCATCACCATCGAAGGCATCAGCCTCACCGTAGCTTCGATCGAGGGCAACGAAATAGAGGTCGCCATCATCCCCCACACCTACGCCGCCACCAGCCTCCACACCCTCACCCCCGGCTCCCCCCTCAACATCGAGGTCGACGTCCTCAGCAAATACGCCGAACGCCTGCACTCACCAGAAAAATTCCACCTCACCGAGGAGTACCTCATAGCCAACGGCTACTGACCCCTGCAGCAAGCCAAAAAAAGAAAAGCGCAGCTCCCTAGAGCTGCGCTTTTGTCTTCAAAGTTCGAAAAAACTAAATCGAACTCATGTTGTGCAGAAACTCCTGATTGTTCCGCGTCTTCGCCAGCTTGTCGGTCAACAACTCCATCGCCTCAACCGGCGACAGAGGATTGAGAACCTTCCGCAGAATCCAGGTTCGCTGCAGATCTTCCTTCGGAATCAGCAACTCTTCCTTACGTGTACCGGACCGCTGAATGTCGATCGCCGGGAACACACGCTTATCCACCAGCTTGCGATCCAGAATCACTTCCATGTTGCCGGTTCCCTTGAACTCTTCGAAGATGACTTCATCCATACGCGAGCCGGTATCAACCAGCGCAGTCGCAATAATCGTCAGCGAACCGCCCTCTTCGATATTGCGAGCCGCACCAAAGAAGCGCTTCGGCCTCTGCAGCGCATTCGAATCTACACCGCCTGAGAGCACCTTGCCCGAAGGCGGAACGATCGTGTTGTAAGCACGCGCCAGACGAGTGATCGAGTCCAGCAGAATCACCACATCGCGCTTGTGCTCCACCAACCGCTTGGCCTTCTCAATCACCATTTCAGCAACCTGCACGTGCCGCGCCGCGGGCTCATCGAAGGTCGACGAAATCACCTCACCTTTCACAGACCGCTGCATGTCGGTGACTTCTTCCGGCCGCTCGTCGATCAGCAGAACGATCAGCACAACTTCAGGATGATTCGCGGTGATGCTATTCGCAATCGACTGCAGCAACATCGTCTTCCCGGTACGCGGCGGAGCCACAATCAACCCGCGCTGCCCCTTACCAACAGGAGTCAACAGGTCCATAACCCGGCCCGAGATATGCTCGCGAACGGTCTCCATCTTCACCCGCTCCTGCGCATACAAGGGGGTCAGGTTGTCGAACAAAATCTTGTTCCGCGTCTCTTCGGGTGATTCGAAGTTGATCGCCTCGATCTTCACCAGCGCAAAATACTTCTCACCCTCATGCGGAGGACGGACATTGCCACTGATCGTGTCGCCGGTCTTCAGGTCAAACTTACGAATCTGCGAAGGTGATACATAAATGTCATCGGGACCAGGCAGGTAGTTGTAGTCAGGAGAGCGAAGGAAGCCGTACCCATCAGGCAGAATTTCGAGCACACCTTCAGCAAAGATATGTCCTTCTTTTTCGCTCTGTGCCTGCAAAATCTTGAAGATGAGGTCCTGCTTGCGAAGGCCGCTGGTTCCGGCAATGTCGAGACCGCGCGCTAGTTTACCCAGCTCCGCGATATTGTGTTCTTTTAACTCAGAAATGGTCATGTTTTACCTGGAAATTTGAATTTAGGAGGGATTGTTTGGAACTGAGGCGGGATCTGCTTGACGGGGGGTCGTGCGGAAGGCCAGACGTAATTTTGATGAGATTGAACTGCAGATGGGTGAAAGAGGGGATTAGAGGTTTTGCATCGGAAGATGGCGAAGTGAAACAGCCGCGCGTTAAGCTGCGCGGCGCTCTTGCAATTGTACCTTTTCTACGACGGCCTCGCCAGATTCATCCATAGGGATGGTGTCTTTGAAGCGATCGAGAACTTCGTTGGTGGTGTCCTGCAAACGAGTGTTCGGCTTGTGCAGCTTGCGCGTCGCCTTCGACGCCAGCTGACAAAGCTCGTAGCGGTTGTTCACGTGCGTGAGAGCTCCAAAAATAAGATCTGAGCGCATAGTTTCTCCCTTTCAATTTCCGAAGCGGAAGCGTCTTATTAGCGCTAACTCGCCCGAAATCATTCAAATGTGGCAACTAGTCTTCAAGACTGCTGCCGTGATTAAGCCTCATACATTAGACGCAAAGAGTATCTTCGGGGACTCCGCAATTGGTCAGAAATCTCAAGTTTCTTGATATCTGACATATCGCATCTCCTAGCCCAAACTGCTGAACTAGCTAAGTTAACCTTCCTAGCCGAACCTGTCTCTTCCGTAGGATTCAGCGCTCGCCGCGCCCATGGTGTGAAACAAGAAGCCTGCCAGAACCTGGCAAACCGTGAGTTCACCGCTGATCACTCGATTCGTACTTCAGAATCTCTGACGAACCACAGCAAACTGCGACTTCAAGGAAAGTAAACTGTTCGACGTATAAGGTCAATACTTTTTTCGGGAACCCGTGAATAAATATCTTCCAGAAACGGAATACCTCTACTCTGACTCAAAGATAGTCGACGCCAATCATTATATCTACGTGCTAGGACCAATAGCTCCGGTCTAAAGTACGGTACTGAATCGCCTCTGCAATGTGCTTGACCGCAATGTCCTGTTCGCCTCCAAGATCAGCTATCGTCCTTGCTACCTTCAAGATACGATCATGCGCCCGGGCACTCAGACCTTGCTGCTGCATCGCCCGCTCCAGTAGCCGTTCGGCATCAGACGACAGTTCACAATTGGTGCGTATCTGCTGAGTGTTCATTTGGGAGTTTGCAAAAATCTGGCGGGAAGCTGCCTTTGCCGACCCCTTCGTCCGCTCAGCCGCTTGCCCGAATCGCGTGTGCTGTCGCTCCCTGGCGGCCAGAACCCGTGCTCGAATCTGCTCCGAACCTTCTGCCGCTGCCCCCCCCCGCAACTCCTTATATTGCACCGCGGGAACCTCTATATGGATATCGATTCGATCAAGCAAAGGCCCCGAAACCTTCGAGACATAACGCTGGATCATCGGTGGCGTACACATGCACTCCCGAGACTTGTCATTGAAATATCCACAGGGACACGGGTTCATCGCGGCCGCCAGCATAAATCTGGCCGGGAAGCTCAGGCTCATGGCCGCCCTGGCGATCGTGACATGACCATCCTCCAGCGGCTGACGCATCACTTCCAGCACATTGCGAGGAAATTCCGGCAACTCATCCAAAAACAGCAGCCCATTGTGGGCCAGTGATACCTCGCCTGGCCGCGGCATCATCCCGCCGCCAATCAACCCAGCATCGGAGATCGTGTGATGTGGAGACCGAAATGGTCGATGGGCCACCAGTCCCTGCTCAGAGTCCAAAACGCCCGCGACCGAATGAATCTTCGTCGTTTCGAGCGCCTCTTCGAATCTGAGCGGCGCCAGAATCGACGGCAGCCGCTTAGCGAGCATCGTTTTACCTGAGCCCGGCGGTCCAATCATCAGAATATTGTGTCCACCTGCGGCGGCAACCTCGAGTGCGCGCTTCGCCACTTGCTGTCCGCGCACATCTTTGAAGTCGAATGGAAAGTGCTGCATCTCGTTCAGCAAATCGGTGGTCTCAACCTTCAGAGGAGTCGCCGTAATCCCACCCATCGCGGCTGAATTGAGAAGTTCCCTAACCTCGAGCAGAGACTTCACAGGGTAAACATTGACACCTTCGACTACGGCTGCCTCGCGTGCATTACTCGCCGGAATAATCAGATTAGAAATACCCTTCTCCCGCGCAGCCACCGCGATCGGAAGCATCCCTTGCACCGCGCGCAGGCCGCCATCCAGTCCCAATTCCCCCACAAGCAGATAGTCGCTCAGATCCTTGATGTGCAGCGAACCATAAGCACCTAATATCCCGATCGCGATCGGCAGATCAAATCCCGACCCTTCTTTCTTCAGGTCTGCGGGAGCAAGGTTAATTGTGATCCGCGTCGGAGGAAGTTCGAATCCGGAGTTCTTGATCGCTGACCGCACTCGATCACGACTCTCCCGCACCGCCGCATCGGGAAGTCCCACCGTGTGGAATTGCTCCTGATCTAATTTGATTTGGGAAAAGTCAACTTCGACATCGATGATGTGCGCGTCGATTCCATACACTGCAGCACTGCGAGCCGTGAAAAGCATTCTTTGAGCCTGTAAATCCTTGTCGCAGAGTATTTTCGCCGAGTATAGCACTCCGGCGGTAAGCGGCTTCTACACAGAAGGATGCAGCCACCACAAATGCAACCGTGACATTCGGCAGAAGATCAGGCATTCGAATTAGAAATGAGACTCCCTCACCGAGTCCCGTCATCTCTCACACCTACCCAAGCCTCGTTCACCCTTACAATGGAATTCAATCGTGATTAATTCGTGAACACCAGCCTCTTCGAACTCTTCAAAATCGGCATTGGACCGTCCAGCTCTCACACCGTCGGTCCTATGCGAGCAGCTCTTCGATTCTCGCGCCAACTTGAATCAGCTGGCCTCCTTCCACACACCGTATCGGTCATCGTCGAACTCTACGGCTCTCTCGCCCTCACCGGCGTCGGCCACGGAACTGATCGAGCTATTCTCCTTGGGCTACTTGGAGAAGCGCCTGACACTGTCGATCCCGCAAGCATCGAAAAGAAGATCGCCACCATCCGCTCCACTGGTTCTCTCCCCCTCAATGGCACCAAGGCCATTCCCTTCACCGAAGCGGCAAACCTCCTCTTCCATCGCAACCAGATGTATCCCGATCCGAACGTGATCTCGCATCCCAACGGCATGCGCTTCACAGCCTTCGACGACGCCCGTGCATCATTGGCTGACGAGGTCTTCTACTCCGTCGGGGGAGGCTTCATCGTCTCTGAGGCCGAGCGAACCGCAGAATCGGTCACGAGCAATCGCATCGTTCCGTATCCTTTCCGCAGTGCAGCAGACCTTCTCGCCACCGCGAAACAGCACAACCTCACGATCGCCGATCTCCTTCTCGCCAACGAGATCGCTCTGCTAAACGACCCGACGAACTCCATCAACCGTCCTCAGCCAACTCCGGTTTTGCCGCAGCTGGATCACTCGGCAGAACATACGATCCGTGCCAGCATCCTTACCCTCTGGCGAACCATGCAGCAATGCACTGAGCGCGGCATCGCGACGGAAGGCATCCTGCCCGGAGGTCTCAACGTCCGGCGTCGCGCCCATCGCCTTGCCGAGCGTCTTAACACCATCGGCTCTAAAGACCCTCTCGCGCCGATTGATTGGGTCACCGTCTACGCGATGGCCGTCAACGAAGAAAATGCGGCTGGAGGCAGAGTAGTGACTGCCCCAACCAATGGAGCCGCAGGAGTGATCCCCGCCATCGGCAATTATTACTTACGCTTCATTGAAGGCACCGATGCGGAAAAAGAAGAAGGGATCCTTCGCTACTTCCTTACTGCTGCTGCCATCGGCATCTTGTACAAGGAAAACGCCAGCATCTCCGGAGCCGAGGTGGGCTGCCAGGGCGAAGTCGGCGTAGCCTGCAGCATGGCCGCCGGAGGCCTCGTCGCTGCCCTCAACGGCACCAACGCGCAGGTTGAACACGCCGCCGAGATCGCCATGGAGCACAACCTCGGCATGACCTGCGACCCCATCGGCGGGCTCGTCCAGATCCCGTGCATCGAACGCAATGGGATGGGCGCGGTCAAAGCCATCAACGCCTGCCGCATGGCCATGCACGAAACCGGCGATCACAAGCTCTCTCTCGACCAGGTCATCGCCACCATGTACCAGACCGGCCTCGACATGCAATCGCGCTACAAAGAAACCTCGCTCGCTGGCCTGGCCCTCAACATCATCGAATGCTGACAATATCTCAATCAAAGAACACAGCTTACTTCAGGGCAGCGCCACCGTCTCCTTCGGAGTTACATTGATTGTCGTCCCAGTTGCGTCGGGAACAAAGTGCATCGTCACTACCGATCGTTTGCCGCACGCTCGCACCGTCCACTTCTCGTCCCACGGTGTCTTCGGACTACTCGGCTCCCCATTCGGTAAAGATGTCTCAAGAACATCCACCTGGCATGTTCCTTCGGCTCCCGCGCCAGCGCCCGCATACTGAACAGCGTCGTGCTGCAGCGCGGCAGCAGCCGCCGACTGACCGGGAAACAATCCGTATACCGACGACTTCCCGTTCTGAATCGTCACCGATGCCACATACGATCGCCTCTCGCCACAAGCGACTCCTTCGGTGATCTCCTTCCAATGCGCATTCAAGATATTGCCGTTCGCGTCGGTTTCAATCGATCCATACACCTTCGGCTGACTCGTATTCATATTGATTTCAATCTTCGCGCAGTGTGTTGAAAGACCCCTCTCATAATCCTGATACACACCTAACACCGCCTGCCGATACGAATCACTGCTTCGGATCGCATCGAATGCCCTTGGCCTATCCTGCTGCGCAACTATCGGCACGCAAAGGACGCATACACTTACAGACGTCAATGCAAATAGAAACCCGCGCATCAATCCTCCTCCAGGTCGACTAAGAACAGCCCCAATATCGGTAGATGAAAATAGAACAACTCTCAACCGCCAAACCGTCCGCAGCCCACCCGGCAAACGGTTTTCATCTCTACAATTCCATCCATCTGCCACTTCGCGAAAAACGCCCTGAGCGCCGCCTGCATCCCCTCATACTTCGCATGCCCGGGCTCCGGGGTAACCGACAGCGACTGCGTCTGCCCCAATAAATCCTCAAGGGTCAACCTTTGCTCCCCATATATCTCTTGCCGAAATAACTCACCGCCGGCAAAGAACTCGTTCACTCGACCGATACTTTCATATCTTTCGTGATTTGCCTCGTAGTCCGTCCCATGCTCCCGCAGCAGACCCTCATAGGCCATCGACATCGGAGAATCATCTCGAACTCTACTGTTGCTCGCGATCACCGCCCATCCCCCCGGCCGCAGAATCCGTCGAAACTCTTTCGCGGTCTGGGCGACATTGAACCAATGAAACGCCCTTCCCACTGAAACAAAGTCCACCGAACCGTCTTCGAGCCCGGTAGCCTCCGCCGTAGCCTTCTTCACCGTCAGGCCCGGCCACGCTGACGCCAGCTTTTCACAACCTTCACGCATATCGTCATTCGGCTCAATGGCGATCACCGCATTCCCATACTCAAGGAACAACTCTGCCAGCATCCCAGTACCGGCGCCGACATCGGCCACCAAGTGATCAAGCCGTAGCCCGCACCGCGCCACCAGAATTTCGATGACATCTTTTGGATAGCGCAGCCTATATCGTTCGTAGTCCTCAACTCTTCCGGTAAATCGTTCCGTATTTTCGCTCATACAGTGTTGGACGCTAGCAAGCCCGAAACGCACACTAGTGCCTACCGTTCCACCGCCAACGCCACCGAGTTCCCCCCACCCAAACAAAGCGCCGCAACGCCCTTGTTCGAATCCTGCCGCATCATTTCGTGGATGAGCGTCACCAGCACGCGAGCCCCACTAGCCCCGATCGGGTGCCCAATCGCCACCGCACCACCATTCACATTCACCCTTGAAGCATCGAGTCCCAGTTCTTTCATCACCCCTAACGCCTGCACGCTGAACGCCTCATTCAGTTCATACAGGTCCACGTCGTCTTTTTCCCATCCTGCACGCTCCAACACTAGCTGCACCCCGGTCACCGGAGCGAGCATTACCCACTTCGGCGCCACGCCACTCGTAGCCTGCGCCTTGATCCTCACCATCGGTTTCAACCCCAGTTCCTTCGCCCGCTCGGCCGACATCACCACCACCGCCGCCGCCGCATCGTTCACTCCTGGAGCATTTCCCGCAGTCACGGTCCCATCCTTCTTGAACGCGGGCTTCAAAGCGGCGAGTGCCTCCATCGACGCATCGTCTCGCACACTCTCATCCCGCAACACCACTGTGCCCGCGCCCTTCTTCCCCGGAACATTCACCGGCACCACCTCTGCATCGAACCTTCCTTCCTTCCACGCGGCATTTGCCTTACGGTGCGAGGCCAACGCATAAGCATCCTGCTCTTCGCGAGTAATCGAATGCTTTTCTGCGACGTTCTCCCCTGTAATCCCCATGTGATAGTCCTCACACGCGCACCACAACCCATCCTTCACCATTGAGTCCACGACTACTGAGTCACCCATCCGAAACCCTCTCCGGCCTTGTGGCAGAAGATAAGGTGCGTTCGACATCGATTCCATACCGCCGGCTACGACGATCTCCGCATCACCTGCCATGATCGCCTGTGCTGCGAGCGCCACCGCCTTCAGTCCCGACCCGCACACCATATTGATGGTCATCGCCGAAACCGTATCAGGCAGTCCACCTCTCAACGCCGCTTGCCGCGCCGGATTCTGTCCCAACCCCGCAGGCAGAACGCAACCCATCAGACACTCATCAACGCTCGAAGCATCGATGCCAGCCCGCTTCACGGCCTCGCGGACCGCGATCGCACCAAGCTCTACCGCTGAAATCTCCGCAAACGCCCCTTGAAACTTACCCACTGGGGTTCGCACCGCCGCAACAATCACAACATCCTTCATCGATCGAAATACCTCGATCAAAACTCTACTCCATTCATTCCGCTTCACACTAGCCGAGGTCTTATCGAAGTCTCGAATCAACAACAACACAACGACATCTCTTATCCGACACGCGTCACATTCACCCTCGACTGCCACAAACGCGGCCACCACAGTCATTTGGCAGTGCAAGCGAATCGACCATCCAATGCAAGAGGTTCTGATCTCTTACCGTAAGCGTCTGGTCTATCCAGACATTCATGAGATGACTCACCTACTCTGTTTCACTTCTCACGCCCATCAGTTTCGCTCTCATTTTTTTGATCCCCTTGGCGACAACCCCGAGACTGATCACACAAAGGTCGTACTCGATTTCAAACTCAACTCTTTTTTTTGCGATAACTCATCACTGCATTGAACCCCAAAACGAACGTCCTCGAGCATGAGTGCCATCGTCTAACCTTCCTCCGCGCAAAAAAGAATTGCCTTCCTTGCATTTTTTGCTTGACAGTGAAATTTCGTAAATCTATACCTTCGTTAGCTGCAATGCAGCTAGCAGTAGAGTCAATGTCTAATCACTAGGGAGAATAGGCACATGGCAACGAAGAAAGCCGCAAAAAAGGCACCAGCGAAGAAGGCAGCAAAAAAGGCAACCAAAAAGTAATCCAACCAAGGCAACAGAAAGGGGGACGCGATAAGCGTCCCCCTTTCTGCGTCAGGAATAGCCCGTCGTTATTGGGTCGCTGTCGCCCGCGTCGTCGCATTCTTCGGCGTCGACAGATATCCCGACACCTTGTTTTTCTCGATCACATTGACCACCAGCTCATACAACACGGGATCCTTCCCGTTATAAAACTGCACCGGCTCATCCAGCCCCTTATCCTTCTTCTCAATCGTTCGATCGTCTGAACTCACTTCCAGGGTGTAGCGCGAATGCTTCTCGTCCGCCTTCTTCAACTGCAGCTTGATCGTCGACAAAAGCGTTGGCTTGGCACCCTTCTGCAGCGTGAACTCCAGATAGTTCCGGTCCCCCTTGTGCTTCAGTATCTCCAGTTCGTCATGGTTCGTCGCGATCAGCCCGCTCATCACACCCGCATCCCCGACCACCCGATTCAACTGGGTCTTCGTAGCCTCGAGGTCAGACTTCGTCGTGGCAACGTCGGTCTTCACGCCACCTACATCCGTCTTCACGCTGGCAACATCGGTCGACACCGCACCAATCTGCTTGGAGTTCTTCGCCGCCTCCTCCTCAAGCTTCGCAGTCGCAATCTTTTGCTGGGCAATGATGCTTTGTGTTCGCAACTCAATTTGCTTCTGGGCCACGCCAACGCTCTGCCCCAGAGTCTCGCTGGTCGCTCGCAGCCTTGCGTTAGTTGCTTCCAGCTTCTCCGACAGTTCGGCATTCTTCTGATCAGCTGCCACGATCTTCTGTTCCGCGGCGGCAAGATGATTCTGCAGACCGTAACACCACACCAGACCACCCAGCGCAGCCAGCAACGCGGCCGCCACCACTCCAAGCAGTGCTCCCGAGATCGACCTCTGTTCCACGTACTCTTCGCTCATCACTCTCTCCTAATGCTTCTCTTCATTTGACCCATCGCGAGCCCGAACGTCACAAACCGATCAGCCGCGTAAAACAGACACATCCAAACTATAACCTCTCCCTTAAGCCAACTAAACTAATTCCATGCAGCACCCTGACCTTTGCATCGCTGGAGCCGGCATCATCGGCCTCTCCCTCGCCCTTGAACTCCATCACCGCGGCTACCGAGTCACCGTCTTAGACAAAGGCGAGGCACTTGCCGAATCTTCCTCTGCGGCCGCCGGCATGCTGGCGGCCCACGATCCCGACAACCCACCCCAACTTCTTCCTCTGGCGAGCCTCAGCCTGTCGCTCTACCCCCACTTCCTCGACCGCATCCACGCTCTCTCCGAAATCCGCGTCCCCTTCCAGACCCACACCACCCTGCAGTCCGTTCCTTCCCACATCGCTGGTACTGGTTCCGAACTCACCGTCAAAGATCTCTCCCATCTCCTTCCCGCACTCGTACCGGGAGAACACCAATTTATCCTCCTCGACGAGCACAGCATCGATCCCCGTCAACTCGCTTCAGCGCTTCTTGCCGCCGTCCGTGCCACCACTATCGACCTCCAACCCAACACTCCCGTCCTCTCGACTCGCTCCATCGGCGACGCAGTCGAGATCTCAACCTCCAGCGGTTCGATGCAAGCGGCAAAGTTCATCAACTGCGCAGGGGCATGGGCAGCTGTCTCCTCGCACCAGCTCACAATCTCGATCACACCCAAGAAAGGACAGATGTTGTCAGTTGTCCTTCCTCCTATTCTCCCGATGCACTTCGTCGTCCGCACACCGGACATCTATATCGTCCCTCGCACCACCGGACCCTCCGCCGGCCGCGCCATCATCGGCGCAACCGTCGAAGACATCGGCTTTGACAAGATCATCCACCCAGCCGACATCGACCACCTCCGCTCTCTCGCAACCACTCTCCTTCCCATCCTCGCCGGCGCTCGCCAACTTGAAGCCTGGTCCGGCCTTCGTCCCGCAACTCCTGACGGCCTTCCCGTCCTCGGTGCTCTCCCGGCTCAGCCGAATCATTTCATTGCCACCGGCCACTATCGAAATGGAATCCTTCTGGCGCCTGCCACAGCTAAAGTTATGGCGCAACTTATCGTCGGAGAAGCATCAGCCATCGAGCTGTCTTCCTTCTCTCCAACCCGCTTCTCGTCAGAGCTCACATCACCGTAGTCGCACAACAGCACCGATATTCGGCCAATCGTCCGTGACAACCGTTTCTCCGCTGCGCTATAACCAGATGTACTTAGTTTGGTACTGCATTGAATTCGCCACTGGAGAAGCACCTTATGTCTACCGCTGTCGCACCAAAGGGCCTGGAAGGCATCGTCGCCACCACGTCCTCCATCTGCTGGATCGACGGCGACGCCGGCGTTCTCTCCTATCGCGGCATCGATATCCATGAACTCGCACAGCTATCCACCTTCGAGGAGTGCACCTACCTCCTCTGGTTCGGCAAGCTCCCCACTGCCGCCGAGCTTGCTGACTTCACCAAGCATCTTTCCGCCGCCCGCGAACTCAATCCAAAGATCATCGACCTCCTCCGCAGCGTCCCAACCGACGCCACGCCCATGCAGGTCCTCCGCACCGCGGTCTCTCTCCTCAGCATCTACGACGCCGACGAGGCCGACTGCAGCCACGACGCAAACGTCCGCAAATCCTATCGCCTCACCGCCCAGATCCCGATGATCGTCGCCGTCTTTGACCGCATCCGCAAGGGCAAATCCATGGTCGACGCCGACAAGTCTCTCTCCCACGCCGCCAACTTCCTCTGGATGCTCAACGGCGAAAAGCCTTCCGAGACCGCTACACGCGCCTTCGACATTGCGCTCATCCTCCATGCCGACCACGAGCTGAACGCCAGCACCTTCGCTGCGCGCGTCATCGCCGCCACGCTGGCCGACATCCACTCCGCCATCACCGGTGCCATCGGCGCTCTTAAAGGTCCCCTTCACGGGGGAGCCAATGAGGCCACCATGCGCCTGCTCTATGCCATCGACAAAGCCGGTGCCGACCCCGTCGAGTACGTCAAACAGATGTTCGCAGACAAGAAAAAGATCTCCGGCTTCGGCCACCGCGTCTACCACACCGAAGATCCACGGGCCACTCACCTCCGCCGCATGTCCGAAGAACTGGGCAAGGCCGCAGGAAACACGAAATGGTTTGACTTGTCCCGTAAGATCGAGCTCTTTGTGAAACAGGAAAAGAAACTCAACGCCAACGTCGACTTCTACTCCGCCTCAACCTATACCACCCTCGGTATCGACATCGATCTCTTCACCCCTATCTTCGCCATCAGCCGCATCTCCGGATGGGCAGCCCACGTCATCGAGCAACACGACGACAACCGGCTCATACGTCCGCGCGCCGACTATACCGGGCCCTCCTACCCTGCGACTTACACACCCATCGAAAAGCGATAACCCGCCCGGCGCTACAGCGGAGAAGACTACAGAAGTATCTTCGGTGAGAGGTCCCCAGCGCATCGCGAATCGCGAACCGGACAATCTGAATCTTCGTCAAACACAAAAAAAGGCAGCCCACGTGGGCTGCCTTTTTTTGTGAATCTACAGCAGTCTAGTGATGGGTAGCAGGATGATGCACAGGCGCTTTCGTTGGAGTCTTCTTCGGCTCCACGATGGCTCCATCGCTCATCGTGATCTGAATGGGGTTAGGCGTGAACGAAGCGTACGTACCACTCACGGTGACCTTCGCTCCAACAGCGGGCGGCGTCTTCAAAGGCGCAGCCAACTGGAAGGTAAAGTCTGCCGTCTTCGACTGCACCGCATCATCGGAAACTGCCACTTGAAGCGCGGTATCGGAGACAGCAATCACGGTCGAATCCGGAAATTGGACCGACTTGCCTTTCATCGTGTCCCAGACCTTCGCAGCGTCTTCTGGCTTACCATTAGCAAGGATGAACTCCTTGTCGCTGATCGCCAGAGTGGAGAGGTCAGGAGTGCTCGAGATAACCTGGGCAACGATGTCTGCCGGTGATGGAGCAGGTTTGATCTTGAAGTCGGCAGGTGGAACAAGATTCGTCTGTACCGCAGCAGTGACTGCATCGTAGCCGTCGTCGCCGCCGTGATACTTCTTGTAGCAGAACTTCGCCAATGGCAGCATCTGGCTCTTGTAAGGCTCAGGAGCAAAAGCTGCAGCTCGAGTGGCGTACCAGGTGCAGTTCACATAGTCCGGCGGAGTTGATTGATAGTAAGCCTGGCCCAGAATAAAAGTGTCCTGTAGCAACGGACCGGGAGTTTGCGTCTGCGCAACCGGAACACTGGTCAATTCTGCCGTATAGTCCTTGATCGCGGTCCCTGTATCCTTCTTGTTCAAGGCAGCCTCCCCGAGGGCGCTATCGAATACCGGGGTAGCAGCGTCCTTCACCTTAGCGAAGTCTGCATCGGCCATATCCGCCGGCTTGGTGACCGCTAGTCCCTTCTGCGCGTACTCAGCAGCCTTATCCAACGCCGCCTGCTTAGCGGTCGCATCAGTTGTCTGCTCTGCCTGCTGCTTCCTGAAGTAAACCTCGAAGGTCAGCGCCCGTAGGTTATTTGGATCGACCTGCAACAGCCGGTCCGCCGCATCGAGGGTCTTTGCTGGATCGAATCCGGCGTAGGCCAGCATCAACTGCTCTAGTACCGACGCCTTCACCGAAGACTGGGGATACGCAGTCAGATATTGCTCAAGCGCAGGAGCTTTCGTCTGCGGAGTCGTCTGGCTGATTGCATCGTTATAAGCTTTGTATTCGGCGGGAGACATCTGGACGCCGCCGCTCGTGGCTTGCGCGTTGGAACCAAGATTGACCTGGGTTTGTGCCACAAGAAGTCCAGAGACACTTGCCATGCTGGCGACCGCCAGGAGAGACGCAACGACTACCTTCTTCATTCCACACTCCTCGTTAAAACTTTCTTTCAAATGTGTCACCGATGCTTCCGGGGTCACTCGGATATAAAACGAAGCACAGACCGATCTCTTGTGCTTCGGCGTTACCCTCGCTGCGCCTAACCCTTCGGCCAAGCGGTTGACGTGTTCGTGGCATCTCGAGATGATGATGCGGATTATAGAAACGACGTTGTTCGAAACGCAAGCCGACTTCAACCTTTAGGAGCAATAAAAGTGTTATACACGAACAACCGCAACGTGGGACCTCACACAAACTATCCATCAACGGAAACAGAGACACCCTGATCAACTCGCGTCAGCCAGAGTGTCTGCTTTACCAGGACGAGCTACTGATGTGCGACTGACTTCTGATGAGCTGCGGTCGAATGAGCATGCGCCTCGGTCGAGTGCTCATGCGCCTTTCCGGCATGCTCCTGAGCGGTCGCATGATCGCCCTTCGCATGGTCCTCAGCTGCTGCGTAGTGAGCCTTTGCCGCGTGCTCGTGATGTTCCGCTGCCTTCTTGTGCGCGTCGAGTGCCATAAATCTTCTTGTTTGAAGCGTCGGCTTTGTTACACCCGCGAACCTACGCGCTGCAACTATTGCCTGCATCTACGCCGCGTTAAGATCTCGCGCAAATCTCGCGATTACCATCCCGTCAACACTACAATTGGAGAAATTCGAGGGCTCGTTACCCCCATTGTTGTAAGTCTCCTGCTCAACCTGCCCATTTATGGTGTTTTGGCCGTCTTATCCACAACAGGTGGTGTTGTACCCGTTGATTCCGTACCCAACCGCAGCTAAAGTTGAACCAGTCCTATTCGACAGCGGCGAGTTCCCGAACACTCATATCGGTCCGCCCCGCAGAGGTGCACTTGCTCAAGCTCAAAAAAGTCCAGATCCTCGGCTTCAAATCCTTCTGTGATCGCACCGAAGTTCAGCTCTCCGGCGAAGGCATCGCCGCCATTGTCGGCCCCAACGGATGCGGCAAATCAAACATCTCCGACGCCATCACCTGGGTTCTGGGCGAACAGTCCGCCAAAAGCCTCCGCGGTATCAAGATGGAGGACGTCATCTTTGCCGGCACCCGAGACCGCAAGCCCACCGGCATGGCCGAGGTGTCTCTGACCCTCGTCGACCCCGAGGTGTACGACAGCGCCAACCTCCAGGACGACCCTGAAATCGTCATTGACGAAAGCTTCCCCACCGACTGGGATGAGACGACCCTCCGCCAGCAGCGCGCGGAGGAGACCGAGGAAGCTGTCGCCGAAGCCCAACCCGGCACCGTCGTCGAGGGCGAGGCCAAAGGCCCCCAAATCGTTCAAAGTCCAGCCGAAGCAGATGCGGCAGAACTCGCCAACCCTAACAATGTTGTCCTCAAGATTCGTCGCCGCAAATTTGGCCGCGCTCCCGTCCGCGCCGGCGAACTCACCATAACCCGCCGCCTCTTCCGCTCAGGCGACAGCGAATACCTCCTCAACGGCAAGATCTGTCGCCTACGCGACATTCAGGACATCTTCATGGGCACGGGCCTCGGCGGCGAGTCCTACGCCATCATCGGCCAGGAGCGCATCGGCCAGCTCCTCTCCGCCAAGCCGCACGATCGCCGGTCCATCATCGAAGAGGCCGCAGGCATCACCCGCTTCAAGACAAAAAAACGCCTCGCCGAATTGCGTCTCGAATCCGCCCGCCAGAACCTCGCCCGCGTGAACGACATCTTCGACGAGGTCACCCGTCAGATGACCACCCTCAAGCGCCAGGCAGCCAAGGCTGAGCGTTACGGTGCCCTTCGTGACGATCTCCGGACCCGGCTCCGTGTTGTTCTAGCCAGCCGTATGTCGCAGCTGGACATCGAGCAAGCCGCCACCACCGAGAAGATCACCGCCCTCGCCACCCAGATCGACGCTCAATCCACGACCGTCGAAGCGATGGACGCCGAGCACACTGAAGGCGTCAACTCCGGCTACAGCCTCGACCAGCAGATCCGCGAGGCCGGAGCGCAGGCCAATCAGTCCGCTGTCGAACTAGAACGCATCACGGCCCGCTCCGCTGCAAACGCCGACCGCATCGCCGAACTCACTAACCGCCTCGCAACCGGCGCCGACGATCTCGCTCAGGCCCGCGAACAGCTCGCCAGCCTCTCCGCCGAGCTCGAAGAGCATCGCAGCTTCCTCAACAGCGCCACGGCCGAGTCGGCCGAATCACGAGAGGCCGCCCAGAGCCATCAGGCACAGGCGCAGGAGGCGGTCCGCAGCGTCGCGGCAGCCGAGCAGCAGGCTGAACAAAATCGCCGCTCCACCATGCAGCTCGTTCAACGCATCGCGCAGACTCGCAACGAAGAGGCACAGGCAGCAGCAGCTCTCGCTGGTCTCGACCGCGAAGCCGAGCGTCTCCTCTCCGAGTCCGAGATTGCCAAACAGGAACTCGAGACTCTCGGACTCCAGCGCGGCCAGGTCAAAATGTCCTTCGAGTCCGTCACCGAACGGCTCAAGCGTCTTGAAGCTGAGATAGCCGAACTCCGCCTTCAGGTAGAGGCAAATCGCAACGAGGAGTCTCAGTCCAAACGCCGAGGTGACCAGCTCCGAGGCGAAGTCGCAACCTTGACCGGTCGCCGCACCTCTCTTGAAGCCCTGATCCGCGAACATAGCTATTCGACCGACACCGTTCGTAACCTCTTCAAGACCGACGCCTACAAGCAGAACGCCGATGGCATGGCAGCCGTCGGCACCCTTGCCGACTTCCTCGAAGTAGACGGCAAGTACGAAAACGTTGTCGACGAATTCCTCCGCGACGAGCTCAACTACGTCGTGGTCAAATCCTGGGACGCCGCGAACGCAGGCATGCATCTCCTGCAGACCGACGTCACAGGCCGCGCCACCTTCCTCGTCCATCCCAACGACTCCCAGGCCAACTTCGCCTTTGCCGAAGGCATGCAAAGCGTAGCCCAGACCAACATCGAGGGGATCGAAGGAGTCGTCCCTCTCAAAGAGTGCGTCCGCGTTCTCGACGGCTTCGGCAAATCCCTCGAGGTCATTCTGCCCAAGCTCCGCGAGGGTTTCGTAGCCCCGGACTCCTACACCGCCCGCTCGCTTGCCCTCTCGAACCCACAGGCATTCTTCCTGTCTCCCACCGGCGAGACCTTCCATAACGTCACAGTCACCAGCGGACGTCCTCGCACGCAGGGCCCCCTGGCACTCAAACGCGAGCTCGCAGAGGTGCAGCAGAAGCTGGAAAAGGCCGAACATGATCTGGCCCAGACCGACCGAAGCACCGTCGAATTGCAGCACCAGATAGCAGCTCTCAACGCAACGATTGAAGGCAAAACCCACGAACGCCGCGACGCTGAGCGCGAGTCCGCAAACTCTGGAGCAGCTCTCCGGCAAATGGAGTCGGAGGTCGCTCGCATCGAGCGTCGCCTGCAGGACTGGGCTCTCACCAACGAACGCAACCGAGAAGCCCGAAATCAAAAAGCGGACCTGATCGCGCGTCGCCAGCAAGAGGCAGCCGCCTTCGAAAACGAGCGCAGCACCTTGGAAGCCAGTCTGGTCGCCCTTCAAGAGCAACTCGAAGAGCTCCGCGCTCGACGCGAGGAGCTTCAACAGGGCGCAGCAGCAGCCTCCGCCGCACTCGCCGGGTTAGAAGAGCGTCGCCGCAACGCTGCCGCAAACTTCGAGCAGACAACGCGCCTCTACAACGGTCAAAACCAGCGTATCCAGCAACTCGATCAGCAAATCTCATCCGCCGGCACAGAAAAACTCCGCCGCGAAGAGGAGACCGCCGCTCTCACCGTCCAGCACGCCGAGCTCTCAGAGGTTCGCGCCAACGCCGTAGCTCAAGGTGCGCGCCTCACGGAAGAGGCCCACGCTCTGCGCGCTTCTATGGCCGACCTTGACGCTCGGCTCCGTACCCTTCGTCATGAGACCGAAGCCCTTCGCGAGCAGCGTGCAGCCCTCACTGCCCGCGCCGCGAAGCTCGCCTCAGACATCGAGCACATCGATGCCACCTGCCTCAACGATCTCGGCGCTGAAGCCGTCACGCTACGCGAAGATCAGACAATCACCCGCATCGAAGGCGACGACCTCCACACCCAGGAGGAGGAATCACGTGCGCTCAAGCAAAAACTTGAAGCCATGGGTCCGGTCAACATGATGGCCCTCGATGAGTACAACGAAACAGTCACCCGCCACAGCTTCCTCGAAACCCAGCGCAAAGACCTACTCGACTCCATCGAGAACACACAAGCCTCCATCAAGGAAATTGACGACGTCTCCCGCCTCAAGTTCGACGAGGCCTTCAAGGTCATCAACGACAACTTCTCCGTCACCTTCACCAAGCTCTTCGGTGGCGGTCAGGCCTTCATGAAGCTCACCGATGCCGAAAACTCCAATGAGAGCGGGATCGACATCGTGGCCTCCCCCCCGGGAAAAAAGCTTCAAAATATCCTCCTGCTCTCCGGAGGAGAGAAAGCGCTCACCGCCCTCTCTCTTCTCGTTGGAATCTTCCAGTTCCAGCCCGCCCCCTTCTGCATCCTGGACGAAGTCGATGCACCGCTCGACGAAACCAACGTAGGCCGCTTCGCAAAACTCATCCACGACATGAGCGCGACTACTCAGTTCGTCGTCATCACCCACAGCAAACGCACCATGTCCCAGGCCGATGTCATCTACGGCGTCACCATGCAGGAGCCTGGGGTCTCGAAGATTGTCAGCGTCAACCTCAACCGCCGCGACTCCACTGACAACCGCCGCGCCGTGGCCTAGCACCGAAGTCATCCAACCCTTTGCGCAGCTGGAGCGGTTCACCACTCGCTCCAGCATTTTTTTTTGAGCATCGTGAAATCTTCTGCCCTGTCGAACCAAATCCGTTCCGGCACAGTGACAGTAGTCCATAAGCTCTCTCCGCCCGTCCGCAAAAGCAGATAATCTAAAATGGCATGCACATAGCGCTCACAACTGCAGTCCTTGCTCTGCTTACAGTGGCAATGTTTCTGTCGCGAATCTTCTGGAACGGCGGCTCCCGTCGGCTCAGATTCGTCCTCGTTGCGGTATCCGTTTCACTGGTTCTGCTGCAGGCGTTCTTCGCAGCAACCAAGTGGGGAACCATCTCCGATCGGGTGAATGTCTTCATTTTCTGGTTAGCTGTAGCCGCCTATGAGTTCCTGGTCCTTTTCTTCTCGCGGCTTTCTCCAAAATGGCTTACCTCTCTCAGCGCTGCAATCCTGCTAGTCCCCGTCTTTGCATCGAGTATCCTTCTTCCGCTTACCGAGCTCTTCGATCCTTCGTCTTACAAGACAGTGCCCGTCGGCGACAATCTTTTTTATGAAGTCAAACCCTGGGGTAACACGGGCGGCGGCAGAACGGGAGCCGATCTTATCGTCTCTTATCGGCCACCCGTCGCCCCATTTCTCCGGCACAAAGTCCGAGTCATTCCGTTCAACGACGGCGAGTGCAACTCAAGCGCAGCCATTGCCATCCCCTTTCCTTCAACCAAAACAGTCCTTGGCCGCTGTCCGGGTTGGTCATCAGAGTCCGCACGAACTGTCGACAAGCTTTTCCCGTTGTCCTAGGCTGTTACTGGCGATTCGGGCCTGATCGCAAATCTCAAAAGGTGGTACCGTCGAACCAAATGCCAGCAATCGTCTTAGAGACCCATCTTGGATCGCTCCCTCTCACCGCACGCGGTAAGGTCCGCGACATCTACGCCCTCTCCGCCGACCAACTCCTCTTCGTCGCTAGCGACCGCATCTCTGCGTTCGATCATGTCCTTGGCAGTGGCATTCCTTTCAAAGGAAAGATCCTCACTCGGCTGTCGCTGTTCTGGTTTGATCTCCTTAAACCGATCGTCCCAAACCACCTGATCACCGCCGACACAGCACACTTCCCTGCAGAACTCGAACCGTTCCTCGACCAACTCGAAGGCCGCAGCATGCTCGTCAAGCGAGCCAGGATGTTTCCCGTCGAGTGCGTCGTTCGTGGCTGCCTCTCCGGATCCGGGTGGAAGGACTACCAGCAAACCGGTTCGGTCTGCGGAATCAAACTCCCTGCCGGCCTGCGCGAGTCAGACCGCCTGCCTGAGCCCATCTTCACTCCCGCCGCAAAGATCAATACCGGCGGACACGATGAAAATATCTCCTACGAAACAGTCGAGAAGACCATCGGCGAAGGCTACGCCGATGCTCTACGCACCCTCACACTCAAAATTTACGAAAAAGCATCAGAGCATGCAGCCAGCAAAGGATTGATCCTCGCCGACACGAAATTCGAATTCGGTCTCGTCGCCGATGAATCGGGAAACGATCAGATCGTTCTTGCCGACGAGGTACTGACTCCGGACTCATCGCGCTATTGGCCTGCAGATTCCTACAACCCTGGCGGCCCGCAACCTTCTTTCGACAAACAATTTGTCCGCGACTATCTTGAATCAATCCACTGGAACAAGCAGGCGCCTGCGCCAGCGTTACCGCATGAGGTAGTAATCCGGACCAGCGAGAAATACCTCGAGGCCTATCGCTCGCTCACTGGCCGTACAAACCTTTAGGCTGAATGAACCTCTTCGACTGCCTCCTGATCGCGATTTTGGCTTACTCCACCATCGTTGCCTTCATGCGCGGCATCATCTTGGAGCTCTTCTCTCTGGGCGGCCTGATCGCCGGAATCTTGATCGCCAGTTGGAACTATGGCCGCCTCGCCATATACCTTGAGCATTTCATCGCCACACCCGCAGTAGCGGAGATCGTCTCCTTTCTCCTTCTCGTCATCGGAGTCATGGTGCTCAGCGCGCTACTCGGCAAAGCCCTCAACCGCACCGCTCACGCTATCGGGCTAGGCTTCTTCGACCGAATCCTTGGCGCCATCTTCGGCTTCGGCCGTGGTTGCCTCCTCGGAGTAGCCATCCTCATGGCCATCGCCGCCTTCATCCCTCATTCCACATGGATTGAAAATTCTCAGCTATCTTCCTATTTCCTTGCGGGGGCACATGCGGTATCCTTCGTTGTACCTTACGACCTTCAGCATAGGATTCTGGACGGCGCCGAGCAGCTCAAGCACAACGCGCCCTATTGGATCAAACCGCTGCGGTAGAGGCACAATGAGAGAGTGGCTCCACAAAGGAGCCGCCAGCGAGGAATAACCTTGAAGCGCGAAATGGACGGCTTGATCATGCAGATGCACAGCGCCGGCATCCCTTACTCGGAGGCCGTTCGCCAATTCAAGAAGCGCTACATCCTCGAAGTACTGGCGCACCACAAAGGCAACCAATGCAAGGCAGCCGACGAGCTCGGCATGCACCGCAATACCCTCAGCCGCACTCTCGCTGAGCTTGACATGGACACCGCGCAGATCCGCAACGGAATGCGCCGCCCCCCCAGAAGCGAGCGCCCCCACATTCAGAATATTGCCAGCGCCCGTTAGCTTCCTGGTTCCGTCTAATCAGCAGTCGATGAAACTCGTCTTTCAACCCCGCGCCTTCACCATTGCAAAATTCACGGTCGCGCTCGTCATCGGCGCTGTCTCCATTGCCGCTGTCGCCCAGACAAGTCCAGGGCCAAACGCCAGCGCCACCTCCGAGGCTTCCCCAAAACAGAATCCCCGGGCCGCCGAAGACGCCTATCTGTCCGGCGCACGTCTCCTGGATCACAACGATCTCACAGGCGCCGAGCTGAAGTTTCGCAGAGCCGTCGCCCTCAACTCTTCCAACCGCGACTACGCCCTGGCACTAAGCCTCACCCACGAGCGGCACGTCACCGAACTCATCCAGCAAGCCGGTAAAGCGCGCCTCCTCGGGCAACATGAAAAGGCCGAGACCCTCCTAGCCGAAGCACGCCTCCTCGACCCTGACAATGGCATCGTGGGCCCTCGAGTCGATAACGGAGAGCTGCCCAAGGCATTCCACCCGGAGATCGAGCCGTGGATTCGGGAAGATCCAGCCATTACTGGCCCTGTCACCCTTCAGCCCAATCCCGGCCAGAAGAGCTTCCACCTGCATTCTGATGAGCAGGATGTCATCCGCCAGGTACTCTCCAGCTACGGCATCCGTCCGACATTCGATGAGTCCGTCCAGAAAGACGATTTGCGCTTTAATCTTGACGAATCGTCTTATCAGCAGGCCGTCCCCGTTCTCCTCAACGTCACTCACCTCTTCGCGGTGCCGATGGATGCCAAGAGCGTTTTCATCGCCAAAGATACCCCAGAGAACCGCCAGCGTCTCGAGCGTCAGTTGCAAGAGACGATCTACATCCCCGGCATGACCAACGAGGAGATGGATAGCTTCGGTACCCTCATCAAAAATATCTTCGATATCAAAGAAGTCACCGTCGGAAAGAGCTCCGGCACCCTCGTTATCCGCGCTCCCCAGGAGACCCTGACCTACATCAATCTCACCCTTGCCGATCTCATCGACGGCGGCAGCGAGGTCCTGATCGACCTTCAGCTCTACTCCGTCGACACCACAAAACAGCGCAACATCGGCGCGCAGCTTCCGCAGCAGGCAGGTATCTACAACGTCAACTCCGCCGCGCAAAATATCGTCAGCTCCAATCAAGATCTCGTCAACCAGGCCATCGCTCAGGGCCTCGTCCCCGCGGGCTCAAGCAATATCACCATCGCTCTTGCGCTCATCGCCTCCGGCCTTGTCCAAAGCACTCTTCTCTCCAATACCGTCGGATTTTTTGGGGGCGGCCTTACCGCGACCGGCGTTACCGTCAACCAATTCGCCGCTTTCAACCTCTCGCTCTCTTCCAGCGATACCCGCGCCCTCAACGACATTCAGATTCGAGTCGGCGATCGCCAGACCGCCACCTTCCGAATCGGTGAACGCTACCCCATCACCACCGCAACCTACTCCTCAGGAGTCAGCTCCTCCTCCGTCCCCCCCAATACGACCATCAACGGGGTCTCGGTCGCCAGCCTGCTCAACTCCGCAGTCGGCAGCACAGCGACGATCCCGCAGATTCAGTATGAAGATCTCGGCCTGACTCTGAAAGCTACGCCGACAGTACAGAAGTCAGGCGCGGTCAAGATGCACCTCGACCTCAAAATTGAGGCGTTGAATGGCGCATCTTTAAACAACATACCGGTCCTAAATAGCGAGCAGTTCGCGTCCGATGTCACCGTCGACGACGGAGAGACTGCGCTCATGGTCAGCAGCCTCACCAAGAGCGAGTCCGCCAGCCTGAGCGGATATCCCGTACTGAGTGAGCTGCCAGGTTTTCAAACGGCCACCGGAACTCGTATGACAGAAACTGACTCGAGCGACCTCATCCTGCTTGTCACTCCCCACATCACCCGTCGCCGGTCCAACATCACTGTCGGCCCCAGAATCGCAATTAACTTACCTGAGCCGCCGGGCTAATATCACCGCATACAGGTAGCCAGACAGTAAACACGGTTCCATGCCCGTTACCAATCCGAGTCCTGGCCCGGATTCGGCCGCCGTGCTTCTCCACAATTCCCTTGCTCACCCACAACCCAAGTCCTGTTCCCGTAAGCTCCTTGGTCGTCTGAAATGCTTCAAAAAGATGTTCCTGCATCTCCGGCTTGATTCCTTCGCCCGTATCGGCCACCGTCAGGCGTACCCCTTCAACAGAGCTATGCCAATCCCTCTGCGGATGCAACCGTATCCTCAACCGCCCTCCGCTACTCATGGCATCCAGAGCATTCCTCACCAGGTTATTGATGACCTGGCGAATCTCTCCCTCCAGCACCTTCACATGTGGGGTCTCCGCAAGCTTCAAATCGATCTCAATGTTCCGAACCAAAGTCCGTCCCGTATAGAGAGCCATTACCGTACGCAACAGCTCAGCCATGTTCACCTCGGTTGGCTTGCTCTGGTACCGGTTGAACCGTAGCGTCTGCAAGGTAATTTCCGTGACTCTGGACAACTCCCCCTGAGCCAGCGCCGCGTAGCGCTGCATGTCTTCCATCGACTCCGACTGTCGAATCAGATACAGCAGGTTCGTGATTGACTCCAATGGATTGTTGATCTCATGGGCTATCGAGGAAGCCAGTTGTCCCACCGCTGCCAGCTTCTCCGACTTCCTCAACGCCTCGTCCTGCAGCCGCGCCTGCGTCACATCCGTGTTTACGGCTACGCCACCAAGTATCTTTCCATTCAGAAAAATTGGCGCAGCAACACTGCGAATCCAGCGATCCGACGTCCGAACCGTCTCGGTCGACCATTGTCCGGCAAGCGCCGTCTCGAGCGTCTTCAACCCCTCCGGAAACTTCCCACCGCTCATCATCTTCGCCACGTGATTGCAGCGAAGTTTTGCATCAGCCGTTGCGATATAGACCCCCTGCGGCATGCTCTCGATCACGGCATCCAGCTCGGCCGTCTTCTGCTCCGCTAATTCATAGGCTTTCTGGAGTTTCTCCTGCTGTTGTCGCAGCTCGGTCACCTCGCGAAAGGTCACCACAACTCCAACAACGCATCCTTCTACAATCACTGGCTGCGCAGAAAGCTCTGCAACGAAACTGCTTCCGTCCTTCCGGAACATCGTATCCGTTAGCTGCCTCAAAACTTTACTTTTCCGCACCACGTCATAAATGGGGCATTCGGAACCCGGAAAATGACGCCCATCCGGATAGTGATGGTGCACGAGTTCGTGCATATTGTTGCCCAGCAACTCCTCGCTGGCATAGCCGAAACAACTCACTGCCATCCGATTAACGAACGTACAGTTCCCTTCCAGATCAAGCCCCCATATGCCCTCTCCGGCGGAGTCAAGCAGCGCTTGCCAATGCTGCAGTTGCCCGGCGTTTTGTAATAATGACTGCCCCATTTGATCTCATTCCGATCCAGCACCTTCGCTAACTCCGTGCCAGTCAACAAATGAGATGCAGGTTTTCGCCACGGATGTCACTCAGAGAAGAGAATCGCAGTTATGACAACACGCCACACCGCGTTGACCATACTGAACTTGGCCGCTATACTTGAACCTGTAGAGCGGGAGTAGCTCAGTGGTAGAGTGCTTCCTTGCCAAGGAAGATGTCGCCGGTTCGACCCCGGTCTCCCGCTCCAAATAGAATCCTGCCTGCGGTACACTTCTCCTACAATCCAGCAGGGCAGAATCACATAGCCCACCCGAGGCGCGGTACCCAAGTGGTAAGGGAGAGGTCTGCAAAACCTTTATGCGTCGGTTCGATCCCGACCCGCGCCTCCAAAATTTCAGCAACTTAGGACAAAAACACTACTCCCCCAGGGTGGAAGTGTGGAGATGCGGCAGCAGATGCACCGGGGTTCGACCCTGCGTCGATTGTGCGTATCGCAGAACCGTCCCGGTCTCTCAATGAGAAGTCTCTCTACGGGCCGTCTTCGGAGATTGCAGGGAAGACAGGTAACTGCCCAGCCCGTCTTAGCGCGAGCCCACAATTTCTGCAATGCGGTAATACTGCCGCCGTGCCTCGTTGTGCGAAGGAATCACCGGGTTATCTTTGACCTTGCGCCGGATGTCTTGCACAGCCGTATAGGCATATCTTTTGAAGCGATCCGCGACCGGGTGCCTGCCGGGAGAAGAGGGTGTGATTCCGGCCCGACGCAGGTAGTAGTTAGCTTTGAAAAGATTCTCCCAGACATGTTCATGAAACTGAAAATTGATATTTAGGCTTATAGAGACATTGTCTCCGTTTTGGAGCCAGTGCGGCGTATTGACCGGGCTGTGTACTCCGATGCCTGGGCGCAGATGGTAGACCATGGCGCGCGGCTCATACTCTGGTTTGTATACCGCCGAAAGATTATTCACCATCCAATACTTTTCCAATTCCGCATCCGGGAGCACGTCCTTATCGGCGCGATCGAAAAAGTGAATATCCTTGTCACCCTTGATTTGAAACAACCATGAGCATTCACGGTCGATATGGTATTCGGTGACTCGGTTAGGGGAAGTAATAAAGAGAATTGCTTCAAACCACTTGATCTGTTCAAGGATTTCTTTGCCGGCAAGATCCAGGATCTCGCAGATGCAGTTTTCGAAGACTTCACGATATCCAGGTTCGCGCTCAATGTGCTTGAGGATGATCCAGGTTTGCCCCGTCTCAATCTCATCTACCAGACTGTCGAGATCAGTCTTTGCCCAATCGTGCAGATCAAGTCTGGAATTCCCCGCTGACGCTCCACGCTCGACGTGGATGTCGCCCTTCGGATGATGCGGATTTTCGCGCGTGGCTATTCGCTGGGATAACTCGGCCAGCGCACGAAGTTCAAACAGCGGATTCCCGGACAGCGTGTGCTGAACTTCATGGGGAAGTCGATTGAAATTCTGCGAAAAAACGTCACGATCACAACTAACAATAGATTCTTGCTGAACCGGCATTGGACATCCTCTCGTGAGCTAACTCGCACGAACGGCGACCTAGTCGTAAGACAAACAGGTAGTACACAACCAATCATCTACCTCCGCGTCACTGCCTGTCATTGCTTCCGATCCCGTTCGACATCATTTGACAATCGGATGACAAGCCAATGACAACTGTGGACTGCAGACGAGGTCTCCTTATCGGTAGGGATAACATCGTCTCGTTTTCAGAAGGAGTTTATGTCAGCCCAGAGTGTTATCACCTCGGACCTACAATCGGAACGCGCACTGTTCGGCTTTGACACGCCTCGATTCCGAGAAGACTTTGACGAAGAGTCATTCGACTTTAGACACGTCTTTAATGTTGACCACCCCCTGTTTACTCGGGAGCGTATGCGCCATCTGCTGACCAATCCCGCAACAAAGAACAATGTTTATTACAACGCTGGCGACATTCGCGTCGACCAGCGCTGGGATTCTGTGCCCGCACGAACAAAGCCGGTGGAAGAGGTCTTTGATGCAGTGGAAAACTCGGGCGCATGGATCGCACTGTTACGCGTGAATGAGGATCCTGAATATAACTTGCTGCTGGAAGATTGCTTAAGGGAACTGAAGCAGCTGAGCGGGCGGCCTATCGACGATGACAAAAAAACACAGGAAGCAGATATCTACATAACTTCGCCCAGACGCGTGACCATGTATCACATCGACCCTATCTGCAATTTCCTAATGCAAATCAGCGGAGAAAAACAGATCCACATCTTCGATCGCAAGGACCGAGACGTGTTGCCCGAAGAAGAGTTGGAACGATACTGGTCGTTGAACGACTACGCAGTAACTTATCGGCAGGAGTTGGAGGATCGTGCAAAGGTGTTCACCTTACGCCCCGGCACAGGTGTCCATATCCCCTTGAATAACCCACATTGGGTCAAGAACGGAGATGAAATCTCCGTCTCGCTAAGTATTAACTATCAATATAAAGACGATCGACGCAAAAACATCTACTTGGCTAATTACTATCTACGACAAGCAGGCCTAAAGCCGAAGCCGCCGGGAACTTCGAAAATAATAGATCACATGAAGGCTTCCGCGGTCACTGTTGGTCGAAAAATAGACAGTCAATTCAAGAAATTGAAAACCACAAAACAGAGTGCAACTAAGATCTGATTCTCCTAACTGTCAGCCAGCACCTTTCCATCACCTATTCACCTGAGGGAACTCACATCGCAGCTTAGCCTTCGAAGACAGATGCAGAATCGATGACTTTCTCACCGACTTTCTGACCTTGGAGCGATGCCAGGTGTTGACGGTTCTCCACCTGATATCAAAAAAATGAAGACGCAAGAGCACAGTATTCCGCACCCCGAGCCGAGCCGACGCAAAGTGATCTCCGAGATATGGTCACTGGTCCAACCGCGCCAGTGGCCGCTCGCGGGTGCATTGCTCTTAATGATTGTGGAAAGATGCTGCAGTTTTTTTGTACCTGTCTCGTCGCGTTTCTTGATCAACGATGTCATGTATCGGCATCAGACAAGTCGACTACCCCTGATCCTCGGGGCCGTTGTCGTCTCCACATTTATCAGCGCTATCATCACCTACTTCTTAGATCGATATCTTGGAGTCACCGGCCAGCGCCTTGTCGCAGAGCTGCGGGCACAGGTTCAGGCTCACGTCGGTCGCCTGCCTATCTCCTTCTACGACAAAAACCGTACCGGCACCCTGGTCGCTCGCATCATGACAGACGTTGAGAGCGTCCGCAAC
The DNA here is from genome assembly GCF_051013365.1 of Tunturiibacter psychrotolerans. Taxonomy (GTDB): domain Bacteria; phylum Acidobacteriota; class Terriglobia; order Terriglobales; family Acidobacteriaceae; genus Edaphobacter; species Edaphobacter psychrotolerans_A. Next base: position 589,326 of record NZ_CP132941.1, read on the forward strand.
TTGGTTGGCGCCGGCCTCCTGGACTTTGTCGGGGGAATCCTCACAGCGGTCATCGCTCTAGCCATACTGATCCACATCAGCATTCCCATGACCGTACTCACAACCGGTCTCTTGATCTCTTTTGGTTGGTTCTTGAAGAGAGCCCTTGGGGTAACGCGCCCCCTCTTTCGTGAACGCTGTCGCATCAGTGCAGAGGTCACGGGCCGACTCACCGAATCTCTCAACGGGATAAGAGTTGTTAAGGGCTATCACGCCGAAGCCAGCGAGGCTCGTATTTTTGTCGAAGGTGCAAATCGCATCCTCAAAAACATCACACTTTCGATCACCTCTCAAGCCTTCTTGTCCCTTTGTAAGACCATGGTTCTAGGGGCTGTTGGTGCGTTCATTATGTTTCTCGGAGCAAGGGAGGTCAATGCGCATCGCCTCGACGTCGGCGGTTACGTAGAATTCACCATGCTTTTGGCCTTTATGGTCGCGCCTATCGCGATGTCCGTCAGCATCGGAACTCAACTGACGGAGGCTTTCGCCGGATTCGACCGTACCTTGGAAGTCCTCAACGAGCCTGAAGAAGACGAAGAGTCGGGACGCACAGCGGTACTCGAACCGATCATAGGGCACATTACATTCAAAAACGTAATCTTTGCTTATATTCCGGGTGAGCCTGTGCTGCACGGCCTCACGTTCGACTCTGAGCCTGGCACGGTCACGGCTCTAGTGGGCTCATCCGGATCAGGAAAATCAACTGTAATTTCGCTCATCTGCGGTTTCCACTCTGCTGGCTCGGGCCAGGTTTCAATCGACAATGTGGACCTCAGCACAATCCGACTTAGCAATCTTCGTCAACAGCTTGGCGTTGTGCTCCAGGAGACTTTCTTGTTCGATGGCACCATCCGAGAAAATATTCTCTTTAGCCGCCCGCACGCGACCGACGAGCAACTGTACCAAGCCTGCCGAATAGCCCGGGTCGACCAATTCGCTGAGTGCTTTCCCGAGCGATACGAAACTATCGTTGGTGAGCGAGGTATCAGATTATCCGGCGGCCAGCGTCAGCGAATCTCCATTGCTCGTGCGATCCTCGCCGACCCTCGTATCCTGATTCTGGATGAGGCCACCAGTTCTCTCGACTCGGAATCTGAAGCTCTTATCCAGAGCGGCCTGAACTATCTCATGCAAGGTCGCACGACTTTTGTCATCGCTCATCGCCTCTCAACCATCCGGCGTGCCGACCAGATTCTCGTGTTGGAGAAAGGACACATAGTCGAGCGCGGCAACCACGAAACTCTTTACCGACGCCAGGGACGCTACTTCGATCTCTACACTCGTCAACACGGCCTCGAAGCCAATCTCTTTTTGGCTCCAGGAGAAGGCGACAAGGTCATGCAATGAGTATGCCAGCATGACTACCCCAAAACCATCCTTCTCGTTAGGCTCTCTCACACCACGATGGGCCTTACTATTGTTTTTTATCTCGGCGGTATTTCTTTACCTACGAACCTTTCTGCTCCCTGCTATTCCCTTGCTCACTGTGGGCGATGAGTCACACTACTTTCTTCATGCTCTCCGCATGATGCATGGACAGTTGCCCTACAAAGACTACTTCACATTTGTTCCTCCAGGGACCGATCTACTTTATGTTGGGATCTTCCGGCTTTTTGGAGTTCATCAATGGGTAGTGCAAGGCCTATTATTTTTTTTAGGCCTCCTTCTTATTTTCGTCGTAATGTGGGACGCCCAAAAGGTGCTGCGTGCCTCTTCCGTAATTCTGGCGAGCCTCCTATTTCTCGTATTTGACGTCAATAGTGCCCTCGATGCGACACACCACTGGTGGAGCGTTCTTCTCGTGATGGTGGCGGTAGGCGTGTTGCTTAGCGGAAGATCGTCGGCAAGAATCGTTCTAGCAGGATCTCTGTGTGGCTTTGCCACGCTTTTTACGCAGACGTACGGCTGCCTCAGCCTGCTTGCAATCGCCCTCTATCTTTTCTTGACAACCGACAGCGATGGGCGACATAAACCAAATTCGTTGCGCGAACTACTCCTGCTGTGTCTACCGTTCGCCTCTGTCGTGATTCCCGTTGTTGGATATTATGCTCATATCATCGGATTCCGGACACTTACATACTGGACAATCTACTATCCGTTAGTTTTTTTTCACGCACAAGAAAACAATCCTCTGGCGTTCTTCAGAACGCCGGGGCTCCACGGAATGAGTGGCCTTCATCTTCTTATTTCCTTCATCTTCATGCATACCGTTGTGCCACTCATCTACATACTGTGTGCAATTCGCCTAGCTCGAGAAAAACGAGGAATGGACTCACTCCAGTGGAGAAAAATTCTTCTCATCACCCTCGTAGGTTCGGCGCTCTTTGTCTCAATTATGAGCGCGCCCACATTCCTTCGTGTATGTGCAGTGGGACCTCCCGCTGTCATTCTCTGCGTCTGGTATCTCAATGGGCCCTCCAGACTGCACTATTGGTCACGCATTGCACTATGGACTGCAGCGATTACTTCCATCTTGTACTTGCCCATGAGTCGGCAATTGCATCAACATGCCATAGTCGATCTTCCGACTGGGCGAGTCGCGTTTATCAGCGATCAGCAGTACGACAAAATGCTGTGGCTAGCCCAACACACACATCCAGGTGAGACTTTTCTAAACGACACTAACATTGCTTTTGCGTTATCGCTGCAGAGCCCCGGCCCTTTAGATTTTGTTACAACAACCGAATTTACCCGTCCACAGCAGATTGACGCACTGATCCTCTCGATGACAGATCATCGAACGCGCTACATCTACCTCTACCCTTCGCTAACTGCTCCGATCCGCACGAAAAATAACCTGGAGCCATTCCTCAAATACTTGGGTCAAAACTATCATCTGGTTGAAATGTTCTCTGATGGACAAATCCTGGAACGGAATTGAAGAGGATATCGAACTGCCAAAGGTTGTTAGTGAAAAAAAACGCGGCGAGAAGGAGTCTTCTCGCCGCAAGTTGATAGCAAGCATTGAGCCGATCGTTTCGTACGTCGACTCGGCCGATTCGCTACTTGGTTCCGGGTGCGAAGGAGACGCCGCGGAGCACCTCCGCAAACTCAGCCTTGTGCACGACGGTGAACTTCTCCTTGGCCGCCTTTGTCGGATCGGTGTTGCTGAGTGTGTCGGTGACCGAGACAAGGCGGTTTGGATCAGCACCTTGATCTCCAGCACCGCTGACGGTTGAGGTGATTCCATAGATCGTCACCCTTCCGTTCCTATCTGTGGTTCCGGTAATGTTGCGGATTCCGTCGGTAGCGGGCGCCCACGGAAGATTCGTAGCTGCGTTGTTACCGGTGGGGTAACGATTCACCGTGTACGGAACTCCGAGCTCCAGGCCGGCCTGTAGCGTGTAGGCCAAGTTCCAGGTCTGCGTGGACGCGTTGAAGATCCACTTCTGAATGCCGGCGGCGGTTTGTGCGGCGGCGTGGGTATAGAGGGTGGTATCGCCACTGAAACCATCGCCTTCATCCGCGACATACAAGGTGTCGGCGTTGGCGAAAAAGAGGCCGAAGGGAGCTGCAACCGGGTTAGCGGACTTCGCCAGTACAGTTGGGAAACCTGCGAGTATGCACATGTTGTTCGGCAACCCTGCAGTTTGCAGCGTGCTCAGATTGACGGCGAGAGGAGAAATTGGAAGGGGTGCTCCAACGGCCGGGACGCCCACACCCTTGGGGCACGCGGTGCCGGTGGTGTCGACAAAGTAGACGGTGTCAACGCCGTTGCTGCCGCTTCCCTTGGTGAAGTAGACGACGTTGTTGAAGATTGTCAGGCCACGGAAGTTGTCGTCCTTGCCGATCTTGTCGGCCTTATCGCCGAGTTGGGTGACGGAAAAGCTGGCGAGCGGAGTAGGAGCTACGGGCGTCTGGAAGCTCTCAGGTGCGGCCGAAGGCTCGATGAACTGCGCCCCCGCGCCCAAAACGACGCCGTTAGGCTGCGGGTTCGAACCATTGCCTGCGTTGCCTGCGGTGTAAAAGAAATTCTCGCCATTACTGTTGTTGAGGATTGCGGCGCGGCCGTTGTTGCCACTATAGGCGTTGGTCTCGGTGAAGGCGAACTTGCCATTGCGGCTGACGGTGGCAACGGCGCGGTAGAAGTTGATGCCGACTGGATTGGTGGGATCAATCGCGCCGGGGGTGTTGGAGTTCGAGGCGTCGATGGTGTCGATCGGGGCGACGTAGCCCATGAAGGTAAGGAACTTGCCGTCGGTAGACAGGTTGAGCGCGATCTCGGACTTGGAGCTGAAGCTGGTGACGAGCTGGTCGCTCTCGGTCCGGATCTTTCTCAAGGAGCTGTTGGGGACTTCAAGACTGTCGAGAACGAATCCGGACGGGGTGAGCTGGTCGAGGAAGATCTTCGCGGTGACTCCAAAAGAGGGGTCAGGAATGACGTTATTAAAGACGAAGGGGTACTTTCCGTTGTTGGTTGCGGCGGCGCAGGGTCCAACGGTGTTGGCGCAGTTTGGCGGAAGCAAAGCCCCGACTTTCACGTTGTTAGCGTTGTCGTCGTAGACGCTGCGGCTGACGACCAGATTGCCGGGAAAAAAATGAATACCGGCTTCGAACTCCGGCTGTTGAGCAGCGGCAGGAATGCTAACCGCGGTTGCGCCGAGAGAGAGCGTGGCGAATAGTTTTAGGAAGAGGTACTGTGAGTTGCATGTCTTTGAAAAGGAAAATCGCATTATGTCTCCGGTGAGTTGAAATACGTCGTTCGAAGTACCACACGACTCTATGCCCGGAGTATTAGGAGCTTGTAAATTCATCAGTTACTGTTGGAAGTTGCATCTATCTGCTATTTCATAGCTGCAAGATAGTATTTTGTCTCAACTAACCTATCTGTTGCCGTTGACTTTTAGATTCACATCTGTCCTCAACGGCAACGACTCCACCGAATCTCCCACGGAAACCGTGAACCGATTCGATCCTATCGCCCACCTTTTGGCCGCGACATCGTAATAAGAAAACGATCGCGCATCCAGCGGAATCTCCACACGCTTCGTCTCGCCTGGCGACAGCTCTATCCGCTCAAAGCCCTTCAGTTCATGCTCTGGCCGCGGCACCTTAGGATGCTCCTCGGTTAGATACAGTTGAGCGACCTCGGCCCCTTTACGTGCGCCCGTATTGGTCACGTCGAAGCTCGCAACCGCGTGAATCTCGCCGCCTTCATCTTTCCGATCGAACGTCAGGTTTGCAAATTTGAACGTCGTATAAGAGAGACCAAATCCAAAAGGAAACAACGGCTTGATCTTGTTCTTCTCATAACCGCGATATCCGACGAAGATGCCTTCCTTATAATCAACGCGCTTGGAGTCGCCTTCAGGGTAGTAATTGGCAAACGCCGGATTATCCGCTTCTTTTCGCTCAAACGTCGCTGGCAGATGTCCGGAGGGGTTAACATCACCGAACAAAATCTCTGCCAATGCCTGTCCACCCGCCTGCCCTGCATACCAGGTCTCCAACACTGCGGGCACGTGATCAATCCACTTCGTAAAATCCACATTCCCGCCCGACGTAATCGCGACCACCACCTTTGGGTTCGCTGCGGCCACTTCACGAATCAGTTCACTCTGTCCGTACGGAAGCGAAAATGTCCTGTCGCCGCCTTCGCTCTCACTCTCCTCCTGAAACCCAGCTGTCACGAGCACGACGTCAGCTTTCGCAGCCAGTTTCACAGCTTCCGGATTCACCACCTTGTTCTCCGGTACGATCGCAAGAGCCACATGCCCGCCTATAGGAGTTTTCTGCCACTCCTCTACAACTACCTTATGAGGACCAGCCGGAAGGTCCAACGTCACATGCGGCTGAAATGCCCGCACGATCTTCCAGTTGTCGATCACCAGTTTGTCATCCACATACACACGATTGCCGGACCCCTCGCCAGAATCCTCCAGAGCAAAGATGTATTTAGTCGCAGTAGCAGCGTTATAAAAACCAGTGAGGCGATGCGAGATCTGTGATGGTGGCGAGTTGAACAGCATCTCCATCACAGCATCAATATCCGCAATGGCCTGTTTGATGGTGAGCCCGACTAACACCGCATGTCGCGTAACTGTCGTCGAAGCAGGGGTTCCGGACAGGTCAAGATTATTGAAACTTTCAAGCGTGAGCCCAGCCTTACTACCCTTTGCCTCCGTCGTAAACTCTGTGGCGCTCGCCAAAGAGGACAACATAGGAACACCGCTGTCGTACAGCACAGTCGCCGACGCGCCAAGCTCATTGGAGATACCCTCAAGCGCGCTCACTTGGTGAAATGGCACCACACCCGCGCTTCCTCCGCCTACAGGAACGCCCGGATAACCATTTGGCCCAACAATCAAAATCGTCTTCACCGCTGACTTGTCCAGTGGCAGCAGGTTGCCCGAGTTCTTCAGCAGCACTGCTCCCTCGCGAGCCGCATCAAGCGCAACCGTATTATTCTTCGCGTCAACAAACGAGATGGACGTATCGCGCTGATCGCGAGTCAGCCATCCATAGGAGGCCGCCGTCTCGAGAATATGTCGCACCTTCTCGTCGATCGTTGCCTCGGGCACCTTCCCTGCTTGAATCGCCGGACCAAGGTTTGCGTTGTTCATGAACTTCCCAGTCGGCTCCTCGATATCGAGCCCACCATTTGCTGCTCCAATCGCGTCGTAGGTGGCGTCCCAGTCCGACATCATCACACCCTTAAATCCCCACTCCTTGCGCATGATCTCGGTATTGAAGTATCCGTTCTGTGTAGCATGCAGCCCATTGATAAGGTTGTAAGAATCCATCACAGCACTCACGTGCCCTTCTTTTACCGCCGCCTCAAATCCGGGCAGATAGATCTCACGCAGCGTCCGTTCGTCGATCTCCGAGTCTGAGTCATGCCGTAAAAACTCGCTGTTATTTCCCAGATAGTGCTTCACAGTCGCGCTAACACCCTGCTCCTGCATTCCGGTGATGTAGCCCACAGCAATCTTCCCTGCAAGAAACGGGTCTTCGCCGAAGTATTCGAAGTTGCGTCCGTTGTGCGGAGAACGATAGATGTTAATCCCGGGCCCAAGCATGAAATGAACACCACGGGCACGCGCATCCCGTCCAATTCCCGCTCCTATCCGTGCCGCCAGCGCTGGGTCCCATGAAGCCGCCATGTTGATTCCAGCCGCGTACGTAGTCGATGGAAACCCCGAGTTTGAACGCGTTCCGTATGGGCCATCTGACATCTCCAGCGGCGGAATTCCAAGCGACGGAACACCTCGCACTCCAAAACCCGTCCCACCGATGTAGTCGAGCTTTTGCTGAAGCGTCATCTGCTTCACCAAAGAGTCCACCTTCTGTTCTTCGGCCGCATCGAGCGTATGGGGAGCCTGCGCGAATCCCGGACGGTAGGCGACCAGAAGAGTCGCACTCAGAGTAAGCCTCAGGAGTAGAGAAGAACGAAACTGGCCGACGCGCTTTGAGTTCATAAAAAGGGTGTTTCCTCGTTGTTGCCAAATTGTAAATGCAATACGTGCACCAGCATGCGCGCAATCGGATGTTTCACGCCCTTTGTAACGTGAACTGTCCTGCCTCTAAACCGCCCCATCCGTGTTGCGCAGATCGCGATCCATCTCGTATTCACTCTGCACCAGGTCACCCTTATAGCAGCGCGTAGCCACGTGGCGGAGACTGATGTCGCGCGGTACCGGACCGAACAACGGAATACCTGCCCCAATCAATAGTGGCACCCGTGTAATCACCATTCGGTCGACCAGACCAGCCGCTAGAAACCTCTGAATAGTGATGCCGCCATCTACATAAGCGTGTTTGAAGCCGCGATCTTTCAGCTTCGCCACGATTTCGGAGGGTTCACCGGACATCTGTTCGACTACTCCGCCCTTGACGGATGAGAAATTGAGCACACCGCTACTCAGCACGACTACCGGCTTTTTCCCGTAAGGCCATCCGCCAAATGTCAGCACCACTTCGAAGGTTTTGCGGCCGATAACAATGATATCGACGGAGTCGTAGAACTCTTCAAAACCGTGCGGCTCCTGCCCCCCAGTATCCAAAAAATCGAGCGAGTGGTCAGGCCGAGCCAGAAAGCCATCTACGCTCACTCCGCAGAATACCGAGATCTTCACGCCGCACCTCCCGATTCAGATAGACGAGTCTAGTTATCCGAATTTGACTCGGTCAACACGGCGCTTCGTCACTCCGTGGTTCAGGCACCGCTACAGTCTGTCTATAGCAAGCATCAAGTGAGCCCCTGACAAAGACTTCCGTCATTTCTTCAATAGTCAACAGTCGACCGACAACAAAATGCGCAGATCACGCAGATTGTTTCCAGTTACGCCTGTGACGATGCACAACCCAGCTTTCTCGAGAAAAGTACCAGAGTCGAATCGTTGCAAAGCATCCCGAGCCTGTGACAACCGTCTTTCCTCACCAAAAAGAGTCCTCTCGTCGACAACTGCACCTGCAGCGAAGCTGTTCCCATCGATGCCGTCTGTGCCTGCGGAGAGGACGGCAACGGACGCATCCGACGGCCTCAACAAAGTCGCCGCATAAAGTGCGAACTGCTGATTGCGGCCGCCGATTCCTAACTTCTCGGCCCCTTCTGCGCAAGGAAAATCAGATGTCCTGGGCAGTTCAACCGTCACCTCTCCCGACGAGATAAGGCAGACGCGACTGTGCTGCCGCCTTAGTTCCTGAAGGCGCCCAAGTAGATATTCGGCAGCATCCTTGTAGTTCCAATCGTCACAAGCATTGTCCACGACCGCATAAAATCCAAGATCTTCGGCACGTTGTCTCACGATCGCTGCCAGTGCATCGGGCGATAGGAGCGTCACCGCCTTTGAGGTGAGATATCCAGGTTTAGGAGTTTCTACGAGTTGGGCCGATGAAAAAAATCGCTTCACCGAGGCCGGAAATCTCTCCATCAACTGATAGTGCGCCAGAATCTCTTTGCATTGATCAACGGTAGAAGTATCAGGCAGCGTAGGCCCAGATCCTAAGGCGTCCAGATGACCCAACGGCACATCTGAGATAAGCAGGGAGTAACTCAAAATCCCCTTGGCCTCGAGGGCCAGCCGGCCTCCTTTTACTGCAGAAAAATGTTTGCGCACGCAATTTATCTCAGCAATCGAACCACCGCAATGCACCAGCTCTCGATGGAACTTCACCGTATCTTCAAGCGAGATCCCGGCATCCAAAGGCAACTCCATCATCGCAGAGGCGCCGCCGCTTATAAGAAATAGACACAGCGAGTCGTCTGTCCTCGCAGCTTTTGATCGCAGCGACCGTACCAGCGCCACCGCCGCCTCCGCTCCATCGAACGATGCTTGATTCGGTGTCGGATGTCCTCCAGCAAAAAACTGAAAGCCCGGAGGCAGATCCGGCGGCTCATCAATGGAAATCACAACTCCAGACAGGTCGCACTGAGTCAGCCCCTGTAGTAATGGCAGCAATGCTTTGAGCATCGCAGACGCGGCTTTACCCACGACCACCACTCCAATACGGCGAACACAGTCAAGGTCGATCGCATCGTCGCCAACAGTTAGAAATGTCTTCCCCGCTCTTGTCTCACGTTTCACCCAATGAGGAAATGCCTGCTCGACGCTGCAATCCCCGAGAGACTGCAGAAAGAGACGACAAGCAACCTCTCGTAACCCCGACTCAGTCGTTGTCATGCAGCGACACTCCAGCACCTCGACCGTAGCAGAACAGCATTCGAACTGATTCCCCGCGAAAACACGAGCTGCGTCTCACAAAATTGTCGGCATGGTGGAGCAAGGCTCGCGATGTAGACGATACTAGTCAGAGGTCACACTATCGTCAAAACTTCTCCATGTTCAAGAGGATCAAAACCGATGGCAAAACTTGGATTTCTTGGTTTAGGAATTATGGGTGGCCCAATGGCCCTTCATCTTATGGAAGCGGGACATCAGGTCGCTCTATGGTCGTTCACCAAAGCGAAAGTCGAGACCCTCGCAGCCAAAGGCGGTATCGCGTGCGCCACACCCGCAGAAGTAGCGCGGCAAAGTGACTTCATCTTCCTCTGTGTCGGCAACACGGAGATGTCGCGCAAGGTAATCCTTGGCAAAGATGGTCTCGCGGAAACCGCCGCCAAAGGGTCCATCATCGTGGACTGCAGCACCGTTCTGCCGTCCGCCAGCCGCGCCATCGCCGCTGAACTCGCCGAGAAAGGCATCGCATTCCTCGACGCTCCCTGCACCGGATCAAAAGGCGGAGCAGAAGCAGGCACCCTCACCTTCATGGTCGGAGGACCAAAAGACATCTTCGAAAAGATGCGCCCGTACTTCGAGGCTATGGGCAAGCAACTCTATTATTGCGGAGGTTCTGGCATGGGACTTCACGCCAAACTCTCTCAGAATCTGATCCTCGGCAATCTCCTCCAGGCCTTCAACGAGAGCTTGATCCTCAGCACCAAAGCCGGAGTGGATCCCGAGATGATGCTCGACATCCTCAATAACAGCGCCGCCAAATCAGGTTTGATCTCCATCAAAGCGCCTCTGGTTTTCGCCCGAGACTTTACTACGAACTTCTCAGTAAAGTGGCTTGAAAAAGACATGGAGCTGATGCTGGAATCCGCAGCAGAGCTGAACGTCCCCGCACCGCTCACAGCACTTTCGCGACAGCTCTTTCGCGCAGCCATCGCAAAAGGCTACGGCGAAGAAGATATCTGCGGCTCCATTCGTGTCTTGGAAGAAATCGTTGGCTGCACCGTCGCCAGCAAACCAACGTCTTAGCAACTCGAAACAAGACAACACCGCCAGCAGAGAATATAGTTGAAACAGCGAATTAATCCACGAGACGAGGATCTGCGCACGTGTTAAATCGTAGAAATTTCTTAAAAGTAGCTGGAACAGCAACGGCGGAGACATTGCTAGCGCCAAAGATCTATGCGCTCACAGCGTTGCAGACGGCTCCTGCCCAGCCCATTGCGACAAACGATCATATACAGTTCGCACTCATTGGAGCCGGCATTCAGGGCCAAGCCGACACAAAGGTTGCCGTCCAGGTTCCAGGCGTGAAGCTGGTGGCGGTAGCAGACTGCTACGATGGCCGGCTTGAGCGCAGCAAAGAGCTGTGGGGTAACGACATCTTCACCACGCGCGACTATAAAGAGATCCTCGCTCGCAAGGATATCGACGCTGTCCTCATTGCCACACCGGACCATTGGCACAAGCAGGCCGCCGTCGACGCAATGAACGCCGGCAAGGACGTTTATTGCGAAAAGCCGATGATCCATCTCTACTCCGATGGCCCTGAAATCATCGAAACAGCCCACGCGACAAATCGTATCATCCAGGTCGGAAGCCAGCGCGTAAGCTCGATGATCTACGCGAAGGCAAAGGAACTCCTCGCATCCGGCGCCATCGGCAAACTCAACATGGTGACAGCGCGTTGGGATCGCAACTCGTCGCTAGGCGCATGGAACTACACCGTCCCACTGGACGCGTCCACGGAAACCTGCGACTGGCCGCGATTCCAGGGATCCGCCCCTAAAATTCCCTTCGACGCAGACCACTTCTTTCAATGGCGCAAGTGGAAGGCTTATGGCAGCGGCGTAGCCGGAGATCTCTTCGTGCACCTCTTCAGCGGCACTCACTTCATTACCGGAACAAATGGCCCGACCCGCGCGATGGCAACTGGAGGCCTCCGCTTCTGGAAGGATGGGCGCGACGTTCCCGACGTCATGCTGGGCCTCTTCGACTACCGGGAAGGATTCAATCTCAGCCTGCGCGTGAACTTCGTCGACGGTGGTGAAGAAAGCGAAGGCCTCATCTTTACCGGATCGGAAGGCACCATGGAGATTGGCGGCAACGCAGTCAGCGTAAGCCGCACACCGCTCCAGAAAGAGCCCGGCTACACCGTCGGGACATTTCCTGAAGCAATGCAAAAACGCATTATTGAAACCTACCGAGAGAAGTATCCAGTCTCACATCCCTCAGGAACCCCATCGCCTGGGTACGAAAAATATGTGGCCCCCGCCGGCTATAGCGACAGCTACGACCACTTCACTAACTTCTTTTCCTCTGTTCGCACGCGGAAGCCCGTCGTAGAAGATGCAGTGTTCGGTTTCCGCGCGGCCGGAGCTGCCCTGTTGAGCAACCTAAGCATGGAACGCGGCGAAGTAGTGAAGTGGGATCCGGATTCAATGAAACTAGTGTGAAGCAAGATGTTCTCTGCAGTCGCAAACATGGAGAACCACATCCGTTTAACACCAGTGTCGATGCACATTTCGTCAACCACGTTCAAGGTAAAGTCAATCCGGACACAACGAAATATTTATAAAAAACAGACGAGAACAACGTTCGTTCGTGAACCGAAAGTTAAAAGCATTCCCTGTTTGACAAGCCAATAGAACGCAGCTTATCGTTTCCGGCGCAATCCACCCCACGCGTACCGGAGTTGCAAAACGTGAAAAATAAAACCAGCAAATCTCTCTCTGCGAGACCAGCCTTCGCGCGCCTCGTCGGAACACTTCTCTTAGCTATAGCCGCTCTGAGCGCTTCAGCCATCGCTCAGAGCCCTGCCGATCTTGCCTCGCAACTTGGCCCTAACGTTTACATCTTCGATCCCAGCATGTCGACTAGCCAAATCCAGGCAACCGTCGATTCCATCGCCAACCAGCAACTAAGCAACCAGTTCGGAACACAGCGTTACGCTCTGCTCTTCAAACCTGGTACCTACGGCAGTGCGGCCACCCCACTCGACTTCCAGGTAGGCTATTACACGGAAGTGGCCGGCCTGGGCGCGTCGCCAGCCGATGTCACCATCAATGGGCACGTCGATGTCTACAACCAGTGCTTCGCCGCCGACAACTGCATCGCGCTCGATAACTTCTGGCGCTCGCTGTCGAATCTGACGATCAACGTCATGGGCCTATCCGGTTGTCAGTCTTCAGCCGACTTCTGGGCTGTCTCGCAAGCAGCACCTATGCGGCGAGTAAACATCACTGGCGCCAACCTCTCGCTCCAGGACTATTGCAGCGCCGGTCCGCAGTACGCAAGCGGAGGTTTCATCGCCGATTCCCAAACCGGTTTCGTCATCAACGGGTCGCAGCAGCAGTTTTACGTGCGCAACAGCAGCGTCGGCGGATGGTCTAACGGAGTCTGGAATCAGGTCTTCAGCGGCGTCACCGGAGCGCCTGCACAGAGCTATCCGAATCCAACCTACACCACCCTCCCCACCACGCCGGTCAGTCGCGAGAGGCCATTCCTCTATAGCGACGCCAACGGCAACTACAGCGTATTTGTCCCCGCACTGCAGAAAAACTCCTCGGGCGTCAGCTGGTCCAGTGGCAATACTCCCGGTCGTTCCAAATCAATCAGCGACTTCTTCATCGCGAAACCCACAACCAATGTGGAAGCGATCAACCTCGCATTGCTCCTGGGCAAGAGCCTCATCCTCACCCCAGGCGTCTACCAACTCAAAGACTCTATACGCGTTCTCTACCCCAACACCATCGTGATGGGCCTCGGCTTCGCGACGCTCGTCCCGCAAACCGGCAAGCCCGCGCTCACAGTCACGGATGTAGATGGAGTGCAGATCACCGGCCTCATCGTCGATGCAGGCCCGGTCAATTCCTCGACGCTGGTTCAGCTCGGCAACTCGAGGCTAAGAAGCTTAGCTGATCGCTTCGGGATTAACCTCTTCTGCGATCACTCCTCAAATCCGTCCTCCCTTAGCGACGTCTTCTTCCGCATCGGCGGTGCCACTGCAGGAAGCGCCACCACCAGCATTGAAATCAACAGCAACGACGTCCTGCTCGACGACATCTGGGCGTGGCGCGCCGACCATGGCGCCGGAGTCGGATGGATCGTAAATACCGCGGACCACGGCCTCGTCGTCAACGGCGACAATGTCACCGCGCTCGGTCTCTTCGTCGAGCACTACCAGAAGGAGCAGGTGCTGTGGAACGGCAACGGCGGCGAGACCATCTTCTATCAGAGCGAGCTGCCCTACGATCCCCCCAGTCAGGGCGCCTGGACCGACGGAAAAGCGAACGGCTATCCATCCTACGTAGTGTCTAACTCCGCGTCCGGCCATCAGGCCTATGGCTTGGGTATCTACTCCTTCTTCAACCAGGGGATCAACATCATCGAAGACAACGCGATGACCGTTCCCACCACCAAGGGAATCCAAATCAACGACGTTGGCACGGTCTTCCTCAATGGCAGCGGTCAGATCACCCACGTCATCAACGGGCAAGGTACAACAGCAAGCATCGCTAACGACGGTTCATTGAATCCCGTTGTGCTCTACCCATAAACCTGCATCTTCAACCAACAAAAAACTAAGAGGGCAGCGAACTTCAAGCTGCCCTCTTAGTTTTGCCTTACCCCATTCTCGAGAATCGGAAGACGAATCACAACTCCGGCCACCAACCATTCTTCGATCACATTCTCACTTCCAATTCGTCAAAGCGGCGCCACTTATAAAACCAGATCGAGGCGATCCAGCTCAAGGCAAAGAGTCCAATGATGGCGTAGCCCAATGTCCCAAAGTTCTCGTTGAGAGTCCCAATCAAATCCCAAAACGTTCCATGAAAATGGAACTGATCTGCGATGAGTCCAAGCGCTTCAATCCCACCGACCATCACCGCGACAACCACCGATATCAGAGTAATTGTCATGTTGTAGTAAATCTTGCGAATCGGTTTCACAAAGGCCCACCCATACGCACCGAGCATCAAAACATTGTCCGTGGTATCGACCAAAGACATTCCCGCCGCGAACAGCGCTGGAAAAACCAGTACCGACCAAAGCGACAATCCCCGCGCAGCCTCTGACGCCGAAAGACCCAGCACCCCAATCTCCGTTGCTGTATCAAATCCCAGCCCAAACAGAATCCCAAGCGGATACATATGCCAACTTTGACGGATCAACGCGAACATCGGACGAAACAGACGAGAGAGAAATCCTCGACTTCCCAACAACAGGTCGAAGTCTTCCTCAACGTAACGCTCCCCGCGCCGAACTCGCCGGAACGCAAGATACACCGATCGCAAAACCGTCATGTTGACAATGGCAATTCCGAAAAGAAACAGCGTCGAGACTAAGGTTCCCACCATCCCGCCGATATGTTTCGCCGCATTCAGCCGATGTTGCAGCGACAGTGCTGTAGCAGAAAGAGCAATAGACCCTAACACCACGATCGTCGAGTGCCCAAGCGAGAACATGAATCCCACTGCAACCGGACGCTTCCCTTCCTGCATCAATTTTCGCGTCACATTATCGATAGCTGCGATGTGATCGGCATCTACCGCATGCCGAAGACCAAAACTATAAGCCAGAAATGCGGTACCAAGTAAAACCGGATAATGTCGAAATGCAATAAGTGCCCACACCCAGGCGGACACATTCATCATCAGCAAAACCACATAAATAGCCACAACCCTGCGCCTCGTATTGGCCGCGACATGGTCAAGCGCACTGCTAAACAGATGTTTCATCTAGTCTTTAACGTAACCTGTACGTATCCAGTTCTGAATCACAGTACAACATTCTAGCGAGCGACGTTGATAGTTCGGCGGTCACAGTATCCTTCAATACTCAGCTTCCAACGTTTTACGAATTCTCCTTCGTCAAAACCGTAATCTCCGTCACAAACTCAGGCCATGCCTCACATAGGTCCTCTCGCACACCAGCCTCATAGTCCTCAAACTCAAACCCCGGACTAACCGTACATCCCAACAGTGCCCAGCGTCCTCCCTCCACCAGACGCGACCCCTGCCACACACCTCTCTCAACGATCACCTGCGGCCGTTCCCCACGCAAGAGATCATTCCCAATCACCACCATCGCGCCCATCCCCGTCTCGGTCAATTGCAGCATCTCCACCGCGTCCCCCGCATAAAAATGAAACACCTCATCCGACTTCAGACGGTGCATTTCACTGAACGTATCTGGCTCCAACAGGTAATAAATCGCAGTTCCAGTCCGCCGTTCCCCTTCATATCTCTTATCCTCAAAAGCCTCACTCCCCAACTTCTCGGCGGCCTCATACGTCCTTACATACCAACCGCCCTCTCGCGGATGCGGCTGCAACCCGAGTATTTTTTTGACATCCTCTGCCGTCATCGACGCCCTCTCAAGCTATTCTGAATTACTCCACCCATTCTAGTTTCTCGCCTCACAGGAGCCTGACCTGATGCCCATCCGCACCCGCCTGGAGCACTACTTCGGCTTCTCCGCCCACGCTACGAATTGGCGCACAGAAATCCTCGCAGGCCTCACGACCTTCATCACGATGGCCTACATCATCTTCGTGAACCCTTCACTCCTCAGCAAAACCGGGATGCCCCTCGCCGCCATCACCACCGCCACCTGTCTCTGCGCGGCCTTCGGCAGCATTCTCATGGGAGCGCTCGCCAACTACCCCCTCGCCCTCGCGCCGGGCATGGGCCTCAACGCCTACTTCACCTACACCGTCGTCCTCGGAATGGGCGTTCCTTGGCAAACGGCACTCGGCGCCGTCTTTCTCTCTGGAGTCATCTTTCTCGCCCTCACCTTCACCGGCATTCGTCAGCGCCTCGTCGCGGCCATCCCTCATCAACTCCACGCCGCAGTCGGCGGAGGCATCGGCCTCTTCATCGCCTTCATCGGCTTCCGTAACGCAGGCATCATCGTTCCCAGCGCCGCCACCACCCTCACTCTCGGCAACGTCCGCGCGCCGCAAACTGCACTCGCCATCTTCGGCCTCTTACTCATCGCTCTCCTGCAGGTCCTTCGCGTCAGAGCCTCCATGCTCATCGGCGTCCTCACCACCATGTTCGTAGGCGTACTCTGCCACCAGGTCCATTGGCAACCCGCCACTTACGATCTCACTGCAATCCGCGCAACAGCCTTCCACCTCGACATCCTCGGCGCGCTCCACGTCGGTGCCTTCGAGATCATCTTCGTCTTTCTCTTCGTCGACCTCTTCGACAACATCGGCACGCTCGTCGCAGTCACCCAGCGCGCCGGCCTCATCGCGCCCGACCACACGATCCCACGTCTCAACCGCATCTTTTTCGCCGACGCCTCCTCCACCATCCTCGGATCTCTCGCAGGCACCAGCACCGTCACAAGCTACGTCGAATCCTCCGCCGGAGTCGCTGCAGGAGGCCGCACAGGCGTCACCGCCATCGTCACCGGAATCCTCTTCTTCCTCTCTCTCTTCATCGCGCCCTTCATCGGAGCAATCCCCACCTTCGCCACCGCACCCGCTCTCATCCTCGTCGGTGGCCTCATGCTCACCGGCCTCGGCGAAATCGATTGGGACGACCCGCAGATTGGCATCCCCGCCTTCCTCACCGTCGCAACGATCCCCCTCACCTGGTCCATCGCTGACGGCCTCAGCTTCGGCCTCACCAGTTATGCTCTCCTTCAACTCCTCACAGGCCGCGCTCGCCGCCGCGATTGGATGCTCTATCTCCTCGCTGCCCTCTTCCTTCTTCGCTTCATCTTTCTTATTCGCAAATAGCCTCGCAGCCGCGCCAATCCATCATTAGCCCTTATCTCTGGTTCCGTTCCTGCGGAAGAATCGAAGCAGAAGTTGAGAAGAGGCCGATTCGTAAACAAGCGACCCAGGAAGATTCAACTCCACCTCGGTTCCCACTCCGGGCTCGCTCCACACCGCCAGTTGTCCGCTAATCCGTTTGGCGCGCTCCCGCATCCCAGGCAGTCCCCAATGCCCGGCACGCTCTCCTTCCTCAAGAACCTTTCGATCAATGCCCTTACCATCATCCCGAATTCGCACACGAAGCAGCCTCTTCCCATACGTAATCTCCGCTTCGATATTCTGCGCTTCACTATGCTTGAAGGAATTTCGCAGCGCCTCTCGAACAATGTGATAAACATCATCTCGAAAGATCGGATCAAGCGGCTTCGCTGTGCCTTCCTCAACAACCGAAAACTTCGGCGCAACCCCTCCTACCCGGGCTGCCCCAAGTTCATCCCCAAGAGAGGTGATCGTATGAGCAAGATCGTCATCGACCAGCGTAGACCCTCGTATGTCATAGATCGCGTTGCGTCCTTCAACCATCGCCTGATCCGCGCTCTCCAAAGCGATGTCAAGACTCTTCCCAGCCCCCGAAGGATCTTTGGGAAGCATATCCCGGGCCGTCTGAAAATGAAGAATCAATCCTTGGAAGCTCTGCAACAGCGTGTCGTGTAGCTCCCGAGCGATCCGCGTTCGTTCCGAGAGACGCTCGATAAACTGAATATCCATGCGCGCCGTAACCTGTCCGACGTGCCACTGATAAACAGCCCACGCAACAGTCGCCACCACCGCCGCGCATAGCAAAAGAAACCAGTTCGTCTGGTAGAACGCGGGAACGATTGTCAGGTTCAAGCTGGGTCCGTCCCGATTCCAAACTCCTTCGCTATTACTTGCAATCACGCGGAACGTATAAGACCCAGGATCGAGATTTGTATAAACTGCTTCCCGCGCCGCAACCGGTGCACTCCAGCCTCGATCGAAACCATCAAGGTGATATCGATAAAGCACCCGCTCAGGCATGGAAAGACTCACACCGGAAAAGTTGAATGTAACTCGCTGACGAACAGACGGAATACGAATAGACTCGGCTACGTCGATCGGAACACCATCTACAGAGACGGCATCGATCTTCGCAAGAACCAGCGCTCCGCCCTTAGCAGCTCGAGTCGGATCTACAACCGATATTCCGTGATTCATGGAAAACCAGATGCGCCCAGATGAATCCGCAATAACGGAAGGCTGCCTCTTGATGCCCTCGACACCATCCAACCCATCGGCTAGCCCATACTCTCGTACATCCTCCTCCTGGATCTTGCCGCTCAGCACGCTGTCGCGCTTCACTCGCAGGACATGATTGGACGTTGCAACCCAAAGCCAGCCAATTCTATCCTCAGCAATGCCGAAGACCTGCTCCTGTAGCGATTGCGGCGCGTCACGTGGAACATGCACGGCATTTGAGGCGAGATACGCAAGCCCAGCCGTCGTTCCGATCCACAGCACGTGGCTTGAGTCTTCAAACAGACAATTTATATCGCGTGACGGCAACCCTTCGGTCTCGGTATAGTTTCGCCATCGCCCACCGGACAAGGAAGTCAGACCGACCGGCGTTGCAAACCACATGGTCTCGTCAGAACCTTCCGCCATCGAGGTCACATTATTCGACGGCAGCCCATTCGCTGTCGTATATGAAGTGAATTTACCACCCCTCAACTCACTTACGCCGCCGCTCAGTGTTCCAGCCCAGACCGATCCGTCCCGATTCCGATGAACTGCGTACACACTGTCCTGGGGCAGTCCCTCCGCTTGAGTGTAGGTTTTGGCCTCCAGGCCACCACTGCGAATGCGCAACTGCGTGAGCCCGCCTCTTTGTCGCCCGACCCACACCTCATCGCCGCTTCCCGTGATGGAGTAGACCACATCCTTATCCAGTCCAGCAGCACTCACGCTTTCGATACGTCCATCCTTCAGCCAGTGCAACCCGCCATCGAGAGGAGCGAACCAGGTGCGTCCCTCCCCATCGACATACAAAGGTCCACCACTGCCCTGCGGCGAACTCTTCGCGATCGCATAGCTCACAAAGGGGCTGTCTCGCAGTCGTTCAATGCCTTGCGTCGTTCCAATCCAGATATCTCCCTCTCGATCTTCAAAAAGAGAGTTCACTGCGAGTCCCGACTGAACCGTCGCCACACCGTCGTAAGAAACACCATGCGAATTGAACCGGAGCAGGCCATGACCGGTCCCCAGCCAGACGTTTCCGTCCCGGTCACGAATCGCCGAAAGTACCTGTGTGTTCCGGATCTCAGAGGGCAGTCCTTCCCGAGTGAGCTTCGATCCCGCCCAACGAAAAACACCTTTGTCCGTGCCAACCCACAGTTCGCCATTCTCCATCGGAAGAAGACAGTTAATCCTCCCGTCGTCCACTCCCTCTGGAACGTGGTAAACCCGTCCCCCCTTCAGGTAGAAGAGACCTCTATCACTTGTGCCCAGCCAGACGAGCCCATCAGTCGTCTCTGCCACAGCGACCACCGCTGTACTCGGTTTGGCTAAGCGATGTGTAGCCACACCGGTGGCCCAGCTCAGGCGGCTGGAAAGTTCATCATTGGTCACCGATGGCGAGGCAGGGTCCGAACTCGCCTCCGGAGTCGTGAGAACCTTAAAGCTTCCCGCACCATAGCTCAGCGGACCGAGTGTCAGCGAGGAGAAAAGCGCAGAGCCATCTCTGGCTCGTCCGAGTGAGGTAATTCCGACCTCTGCTTCATTGCGACCCGGATCAAACTTTCCGTCGTGATATCGCAGAATCTTCGTGTTCTCTAGAAGAATCCACAAATTCGATTGAGAGTCCGCAACCAGACTCTGCACCGGACCAATCGGAATTGACATTGGACTCTGCTGATAGATACGAAAGCCCATTCCATCGAAACGAATCAAGCCTTTCGCCGTCCCGATCCATAGATACCCATCAGCGGTCTGGGCAATCGAGCTCACAGCCCCGCCCACAAAACCTCTTTCAAGACCCCAACTCTCCCGCCTGTACTGGGAAATAGTCCGATTCGGGTCGACCGCATGCAGCTCTTGAGCAAAGCAGATCGCGACAAACACGGCGAGCAAATTTCGAACGAGCCGATCTACCCTCATAGCCCCATCACGGAAGATACTCAAACTTATCTAAGACGATTTCGCTATCTTTCTGTAGAGGAGACTTATCGCTGGCGACCACGTAAAACAGAAACTGCATCTTCTCGTGACCGGAGGAAGGTACTCCCGACGTGAAGACGTGTTGCGACACAACAGGCGCGCCCGCGTGCTGGGAGTTCCCTCGAACCGCCACAAACTCCGCGCGCCCAGGCTCCCAGTGAAACGAATAAGTCATCGTGCCCGCCGGCGTCGTAAACCGAGCCACGTTTCCAGGAACATAAAAAGGCTGAATCCCGAACTGAGCATTGTATTTACTGTCTGCATCGCCCCATTTGCTCAGCTCAACATCCACCTCGCGGTAGTTTTGCTCCCCTCCAAAATCGTCAAAGGTGTTCAGACTCAGAACCGCCGCCGGCTCCAGATGCGACGTGTCAGCCACCGTAAAAATGTAGGTCCCATAACCCAGGCTACGATCCATCTCCACCTCTGTGCAGGACCATTTAGTTCCTTTTTTCTTGATGCGAAGATGGAGCGCCCCCTTCGCATCGGTCCATCCATTATCGCCGTCATAAGGAGAGTTCAGTCCCCCGCGATCCCCTGAAATCGTACGAACACCCCAATCATATCCACTGAATTTAATCGGCACCGTAGGTGCGATCTGAGGCTTGCCAACACCATCGACAATCTTCACCGCGGCAACGGCACCGCCTGGTACCGGTGCCACATCCATGGTCGCCGGCGGTTGATACCCCGGATCAACCAGCAAAGCGGCGTATTTAAATCCGAGGTGGCTGGTCGTACTCCAACTCGAGTCCGGCTGTATGGAAAGGAACGGCTGGTCAGGCCACGGCTGAACCCACCACGGCCCACTCATCGCATAGATCACAACTCGCTGGCCCGGCTTGGCGCCCGTGACACGCCCCGAAATCGTATCCACTCGCTCACGACCGCCCTGCGCGGCCGGAGGAATCTTCGTAAATTCAACGACCGGAACGGTCACCGCCTGCCTCGAGTGACAGCCGACAAGCAAAAATAGAGATAAGGTAAAACAAACCGCAAATCCGATCGAACCCAACCAGGCAGCTTTCCATATCAACCGCAATCCACGCCCCAGTCGATGCCGAAGCCGGAAGCCGTTCGTTGCAGCAGTCGCGTGATCTCGCACCACAGAAACCCCCGGGAACTATCGCAGTCCTCTACGTTGAGATAGTCATCATAGCCCATCCAGCCCACCTCCCTTCAACAAGTGCGACCGTCGTTAAGTCCACTTCCTGCAAAAGAAAAACTCCAGACTTCTGTCTCTCCCAGTGCGCGAACTCCACCTGCAGCAACGAATCCGAGCCATCGAAAAGCCATGCTCTTCATGGTGTAAGATATGGTCTTCCGCCAACAAAGATGCGGCTGGATCTTTGCAACCTAATCCTTGCAACATAGATCTGTAGCAGCGTAGTTTAAGCACCGAAGTCCCCGCGGACAAACGTTCCAGGGGCTCGAACCTGAGGCAGTCCAACCAGCCCACTTGGGCAGCGACATCACTTTCGTAAAGCAACACCACCGGAGTTCTTCACATGGCAAAGGGCGTCAACAAAGTCTTCCTCCTCGGCAACGTCGGCAAAGACCCCGAGATCCGTTCCACCACCGGCGGCATGACCGTCGCCAGCTTCTCTCTAGCCACCGCCGACCGGCAGAAAGATGCCCAGGGCAACTGGACAGACAAGACCGAGTGGCACAATATCGTCTGCTTCCAGCGCACCGCCGAGGTCGTCCGCGACTACGTCAAAAAGGGCTCGCAGATCCTCGTCGAAGGCAAGATCCAGACCCGCTCCTGGGACGACAAGACCAGCGGCGAAAAGAAGTACAAGACCGAAATCCTCGTCAACGAACTCACCCTCCTCGGCGGAAAGCCGGCTGGCGAAGGCGCATCCAGCGGCGGCTACTCCAAATCCAACACCGCCAGCTACGACCAGCGCACCCCATCCAGTCAGCCCGACTACGCGGACGTAGGCATCACTGACGACGACATCCCCTTCTAGAAATCTCTCATCCGCCGTGTCGCTTAAGTCCCCGAGAGAGGAAACAAAATGTGGAGGAGGTGAATCAGCGTTCCCTCCTCCACACGATAAATTCGAAAACTCGGATTATCCTTTCTACCCCCAACGAACTCTCGCAACTTCCTTTGCTCAGACACCCCTCAAAAGGGGTCTTTAATCCGCCTCGATCGGGCGTAGACGAGTCCGGTGCCTCCCTGTACTTTTCAGTGCAAGGAGGGGACTATGGACAGCGGATACTCGATTCTTCAGGACGATACGTCGACAGGGGACATGCTCTCCCATGCGAAGTGGTACAGCCTTTGCCAACTCATCAATGAGCTACTGATTAAAAATCAGGTCTTGAGAGCACGCTTGCAGAAGTATGACTCACTAACGTCACATACTTCCCAGTCTTACTAACTGCAGTATCTCGGTGCTTGCCCACTCTGAGGGGCTCTTGCTAGAGCGAGACCTCGAGCAGGACAACGCTCGTGCAACGACTTCAGATAGTGCAATCAAATGACTCGCGTCTGACTCCCTCCTGACAAATCCCTTCTCTGCTCTCTCTACTCTTCAACATGACCGGACCTGTGCCTTTCATCCGGCAAGCCAATCTGCGTCACTCGCAGAGGAAAAAAAGAGAGATCATGCCAAACAATTCTTGTTCTTCGGCCCCTGCAGCAAATAGACTCACCTCGCGTCGCGGTCTTCGCGTTCAATCCAGCGCAAAAAATCTTCTCGCTCTTCTTCTCGCAGCCTCTTCTCTCACGGTTGCGGCCCTTGCTCAGACTGCCGGCTCCTACCAGGCAACCAACATCCTCTCCGACGGATCGGTAACCGCCGCCGTTACAGATCCTCAGTTCATCAATCCCTGGGGCGTCTCCGTCGGTCCTGCCTTCTGGATCAATACCCAGGCGACCGGCCTCGACTACGTCGCCACAGCCACAGGAACCATCCCCTTCAAGGTAACTATTCCTACCGCCGCAGGAACTGGCACAGGCACTCCCACCGGCACCATCTTCAACTCCTCCACAACGAACTTCAAGCTGCCCAATGGTTCCGCGGCAACCTTCCTCTTCTCCACGCTCGACGGCACCGTCAGCGGTTGGAACGCAGCTCTCGGCACCACCAACAGCATCGCTCAAATCGCCCTCAACAACAGCTCCGCCAACGCTGACTACACCGACATCGCGCAGCTCACCAACTCCACCGGCACCTTCCTCCTTGCCGCAAACTTCGGCGCCGGCACCGACATCGAGGTCTACGACACCAACTTCAAGCCCGCAAAACTAGCTGGCTCCTTCACCGACACCAACCTTCCCGCCAACTACGCACCCTTCGCGGTCCACGTCATCGGCAACCAGGTCTTCGTCACCTACGCCCTTCGCGCCACCAACACCACCTCATCCGCCTCACCTACTCCTACTCCAACCCCAACACCAACCCCCTCACCAACACCTACGCCCACCCCGTCGCCCATCGTCGGACCCTACGCCATCTCTGCCTCCGGACCTCGCGCCGCAGCCACCAGCTACGTCCAAACCGTAGGCGCCGGTAACGGCATCGTCGACGTATTCGATCTCAACGGCAACTTCGTCTCACGCGCCATCACCGGCGGCAACCTCAACGCGCCCTGGGGAGTAGCCATCGCCCCCACCGGCTTCGGCATCTTCGGCGGCGACCTCCTCGTCGGCAACTTCGGCGACGGCCTCATCAACGTCTACAACCCCACCACCTTCACCTTCCTCGGCCAGCTCACCGACGCCACCGGCAAGCCTCTCGCCTTCGCATCTCTCTGGGAGATTGTCTTCGGCCAAAGCAACGCAACCCCCGCAGGCGCAGGCGATCCCAACACCCTCTACATCGCCGCTGGCCTCACCAACGAAGCCCACGGCCTCTTCGCCGGCATCGCCAACACCACAGCCTCAACCTCCCCCGCAGCCTTCGGCTTCAGCGCATCAACCTCCGCTGCCACAGTCACTGCAGGCAACTCCACCACAGCAACCATCAGCGTCGCACCCACCAACAGCTTCAGCGGCAACGTAGCCTTGTCCTGCAGCGGCCCGGTCGGTGTCACCTGCACCTTCTCTCCCAGCACACTCTCGATCACACCCACAGCCGCAGCCACCAGCACCGTAACCATCCAGACTGCGGCCGGCATGGCACACCTCCAAAAGCACACTCCCTGGACAAAAGGTCCAGCCGTCATCACTGTTGCATTCCTTTTGCCCTTCGGTTCTCTCCTTGTCTTCACCCGCAGACGCGCCATCGGCAAGTCAACCCCCTTGCAGTTGCTGAGTCTCTTCGCTCTTCTCGTCATCTCCACCGGCGTAGTAGTAGGCTGCTCCGGCTCTTCAAACCCGGCACCAGTCGCCTCTACCCCAGCTCCCACCACGCCAACCACACCGGCAACCCCCGGCACCCCGGCTGGCTTACAGATGGTGACCATCACGGCCACCTCTGGGAGCCTCACCCAGAACACGACCATTGCACTCACCGTGCAGTAGTCAATAGACGTCCTTCCTCACGGCCGCCCGCAACATGGGGCGGCCGCTTTTTCGTATCGAAGCATATAAAACCACCGCAGCAATACTGGTACGATAAGTGGATGGGAATGAGGTCTCCCAAAACCGCCGTAATGATCCGGCTGATGACCTCTGCCAATTCGATCTTCTTAATCTGAGGAACAACGAGGCAGACGATGTCATATCTCTGGGTCACAATCGGCAGCGCGTTAGGCGGACTTCTGCGTTACACCATCACGCGCCTCACACTCACCTACAGCATCGGCTTTCCCTTCGGCACAATCTTTATCAACGTGCTCGGCTCCTTCGTCATCGGATACTTCGGCACCCTCACTCTACAAAACGGCCGCTTCCCTGCCTCCGACAACCTCCGTCTCTTCGTCATGGTCGGCATCTGCGGAGGCTTCACCACCTTTTCCTCCTTCAGCCTGCAGACCTTCGACCTCATGCGCTCCGGCGCCTGGGCCAGAGCGTTGGCAAACGTTGTTTTCTCTGTCGTCTTATGTGTTGCCGCAGTCGCCGCCGGCCACATCCTCGCCCATCGTTCCACCCCAGCGCAGGCCATCGCCGAAACAGCTCAAGAGGAATACACCGGGTAAACTAAGCACATGATCGACGAAGCCACCTTCCGCCGCGTATCCGACAAAGCCCTCGAGTCCCTCAAGCAATCCCTCATCTCCGCCGAGGACGACGACGCAGGCTTCGAATTCGAAGACAACAACGGCGTCATGAACATCATCTTCGAGAACGGCTCCAGCAAGTTCGTCATCACCCCCAACACTCCCATCCGTCAGGTCTGGATCTCCGCGCAATCCACCAGCTACAAACTCGAGTGGGCCGAAGCCACCAACGCCTTCACACTCACCAAGACCGGCGAAGACCTCAAAACCCTCACCCAGCGCCTCCTCCGCGAGCACCTCAACGACCCCACCATCACCCTCCCCTAAGCCGAGCCACTGACAGCTTGATCGCTGTTCTGAACGAATTGATTTCAAAAAGCGTGTCATCCTGAGCGAAGTCTCTGGCAGTCTCATCGCGAGAGACGCAGTCGAAGGACCTGCATTTGGCTCGCACCGCAGACCTGTTATAAGGTTTCCAGCACGCAGCCGCAGCCATAATATTTCGATAAGCCCTAACACCTGCCCAAACAAATCCAGCGTGGTTTCGAGCAAAGCAAGTTAGAATAGCGCAACCACTCCAGCCCTTCTGCTCCGGGGTAGACAACACACAATCTCCTACGACTCCGCTCCCATAGCTGGGAGGATGAGATAGCCATCATGACGCCGAAGCTGTCCGTAGCCATCATCACGCTCAACGAAGAGGCCAATCTGGCCCGCACCCTCGCCAGCGTCCAATTCGCCGACGAGATCATCGTCGTCGACTCCGGCTCCACCGACCGAACCCTCGAAATCGCTGCCTCCTTCAAAGCCAAACTCTTCCTCGAGCCCTGGCAAGGCTTCGCTCGTCAAAAAAACTTCGCCATCGAACGATGCACCGGCACCTGGATCCTCTCCCTCGATGCCGACGAAGCTCTCACCCCCGAACTCCAAACCGAAATCAGCGCGGTGCTCTCGAGCAGCCCAACCGCCGATGCCTACCTCCTCCGCCGCCGCAACCTCTTCCTCGGCCGCTGGATTCGCCACGGCGGCTTCTACCCCGATCCGCATCTCCGCCTCTTTCGCCGCCACTCCGCCAACTTCGCTCCTCCCGCCCGCTTCACCGACCGCCCCGTCCACGAGACCATCGCCCTCGACGGCGTCACCGAAACCCTCAAGCACGACATCGTCCACCACGCCTACCCCACCATCGAGAGTTACATCGAAAGCCTCAACCGCTACAGCACCCTCGGCGCGCAAACCATCATCGACAAAGGCCACACCAGCAGCTCCCGCCTCGCTCTCCTTCACAACGTCTTAGTCCGCCCCACCCTCACCTTCTTCCAAAACTATCTCCTCCGCTTCGGCTTCCTCGACGGCCGCGAAGGCCTCCTGCTCCACCTCTACCACTCCACCTACACCAGTTGGCAATACGCCAAAGCCTGGCAAACGGTCCGCAACCGCTAGCCATCATCTTGCAGTTTTTCTCTTCTTCGTCCAACCATTCGTCCAACCAAAATATTCGTCATTTCGACCGAAGCTGCTCACAGCCTCACAGTGAGCAGCGCAGTGGAGAAACCCCCGCATTTCGCATTTGCAGTTGCATTGCCTTTCTTGTTGTCATCCCCGAAGGGGGATCTGCGGTTGTCCTTGTCCTGACATTGCCATCGCCTTCTCCTCCCTGGTGTAAAACAAAATCATGCCCACCCGCCCGACCCTGGCCCTCTACGCACTCTCCGCGATCCTCACCGCCACACTCTCCGCACAAACCATCGCGACCAAAACCGCAGGCATGAAGCACCTCGACGGTTACCTCCCACTCGACTGGGACGCCAAGACCGGCAAGCTCTACCTCGAGATCCCCCACCTAGACTCCAACGGCCACAGCCCCGACCTCCTCTACACCCACTCCCTCCCCTACGGCACTGGCTCCAACGATCTCGGCCTCGACCGCGGCCAAATCTCCTCAGGCGAAATCCTCCACTTCGAACGCACCGGCCCCAAAGTCCTCCTCGTCGAACCCAACCAATCCTTCCGCTCCACATCCACCGACCCACTCGAGCAGCTAGCCGTCCGCCAGTCCTTCCCCGAGTCCATCCTCTACGGCTTCACGGTCGAAGCCGAAGACCCCAACGGCGCCGTCCTCATCGACGCAACCGAGTTCTACCTCCGCGACGCCCACGGCGTAGCCGAAACCCTCACCACCACCAAGCAAGGTGCCTACAAACTCGAGCCCTCGCGCTCCACCATCGCCCTCGACGCCACCAAAGCCTTTCCTAAAAACACCGAAGTAGAATCCATCCTCACCTTCACCACCGACGACCCCTCAAAAGCCGAGTTCGTCACCAACGTAACTCCAGAGCCTCACGCCCTCACCCTTCGCGAGCACCAGTCCTTCATCGAACTCCCCGGCCCCGGCTTCACCCCGCGCCGCTTCGACCCACGCGCCGGCTACTTCCCCACCAGCTACCGCGACTACGCAGCGCCGTTAGGCGCGAACTTAGATCAGCAGTTCATCACCCGTCACCGCCTCATCAAAAAAGATCCCTCCTGCAAACAAAGCTGCGAAGCCGTCACCCCCATCCAGTACTACGTTGACCGCGGTGCCGCCGAGCCCATCCGCACCGCCCTCCTCGAAGGCGCGCGCTGGTGGGATCAGGCCTTCCAGGCCGCAGGCTGGGCCAAAGGCACCTTCCGCGTCGACATCCTCCCCGCCGACGCCGACCCCATGGACATCCGCTACAACATCATCCAGTGGGTCCACCGCTACACCCGAGGCTGGAGCTACGGCTCCGCGATCGAAGACCCGCGCACCGGAGAAATCATCAAAGGCAACGTCACCCTCGGCTCCCTCCGCAGCCGTCAGGACTACCTCATCGCCGAATCCCTCCTAAGCCCCTACGAAAACGGCAAGTCCCTCCCACCAGCAAACGACCCCATGCTAGCCATGGCCCTCGCCCGCACCCGCCAGCTGGCCGCGCATGAAACCGGCCACACCCTCGGCCTCGCGCACAACTTCGCCGCCAGCTCCTTCCCCCACACCCCCGAAGAGTCCGTCTCCGTCATGGACTACCCCCACCCCTACATCACCCTCAACAAAGAAGGCATCCCCACCCTCGCCGAAAGCTACGGCGTCAACATCGGCATCTGGGACAAAGTCGCCATCAACTACGGCTACCGCGAATTCGACGCCGCAGGCAAACCAATAGAAGACCCCGCCGCCCTCAACGCAATCCTCGAAGCCAGCGAAAAAACCGGCCTCCTCTACATCACCGACGAAGACGCCCGCCCCCTCGGCGGCGCCCACCCCCACGCCCATCTCTGGGACAACGGCACCGACCCCGCCACCGAACTCGACCGCATCCTCACAATCCGCACCGCAGCCCTCGCGCGCTTCGGCGCAAACGCGATCCCTTCCGGCACGCCCATGGCACAGCTTGAAGACACCCTTGTCCCGCTCTATCTCCTCCACCGCTATCAAACCGAAGCCACCATCAAAGAGATCGGCGGCCTCGACTACCGCTACAACCTCCGCGGCGACACCCAGCCCAACCCCGAGATCGTCCCCGCCGCCGAACAGAAAAAAGCCCTCACCGCCGTCCTCAAAACCCTCGCCCCAGAAACCCTCACCCTCCCCGAGCCTCTCTTGAAAATCCTCCCACCCCGCCCACCAGACCTCCCCCACACCCGCGAATCCTTCCCCTCCGAAACCGGCCTCACCTTCGACCCCATCGCCACCGCAGAGTCCGCCGCCGACCTCACCCTCAACGTCCTCCTCGACCCCGCCCGCGCCTCCCGCCTCGTGCAGTACCACATGCGCCTCGCCGACGCCCCCGCCCTCCGCGACGTACTCGAAGCCATCTCCAACACCACCGCCGAGCGCCCCGAAGCCGGTCACACCCTGTCCTCCGAAGTAGAACGCGCCGTCGAGTTCCGCGCCCTCGAAGCCATGCTCTCCCTCGCCGTCAACCCGCAGGCCTCCACCCAGGCCCGCGCCATCGCCCGCTCTCACATCAACGATCTCCTCAAGCAGTGGACCACCGCCGCCCCCCTCACCGACACCGCCGAAGCCATCCACCGCGCCGCCCTCATCGACCGCATCAACGCCTTCAACCGCGACCCCGAAAAATTCGTCCCCGCCAAGCCCATCGAAGCTCCACCCGGCATGCCCATCGGCAACGCCGACGACTTCTAGCACCCGTGCGACGCGACCCATCCTGAACCCACAGAGATGGATCAAATCTTTTTTCTTGAATATATTCATCTGAGCATGAAAGTCTCAGCTCCCGCCCTCCTGTGTGCTCTCCTCTTCTCCTCGCTCCTCACTTCGAAGAGTCCCGCACAAACATCTCCCCCAGCCAGCAACGCCACCTGCAAGATCGACAAGACGCCCCCTACCGACGCCGAGCTAGCGTTCTACCGCCAGGACTATAAAAAAGCAGCCGACCTAGCCGCAGCCGCATACAAAGCCGACCCCAAAAGCAGCCGCAGCCGCCAGCTCGAAATCGCCAGTCTCATCGGCCTCGGCAACCTTGACGGAGCCCGAAAAAAGACCGACGCCTGGACTCTCGCCGAGCCAACCAACGCTGTCGCCATCGTCACCGCCGGCGAGCTACGCCACGCGGAAGGAGACTGGATCGAGTCCTACGCACTCATGCTCAAGGCGCTCAAGGCCGACCCCTGTCTCCCCAGTGCCTTCGAGGGGCTCGCCGAATACGAATCACTCAGCGGCTATCACGCCACCGCGCAGAAGCATCTCAACATTGCTCATCAGCTAAGCCCCAACAACGACGACATCCGCCTCGCATGGATCAACTCCCTCAGCCAAGCACAGTCTGTGGCCGAACTCGGCAAATTCATTCAAGACTCCAAAACCCTCGATGACAAGCGCCGCACCAATCTCACTACCAGACTCAACCAGGAAACCTCCGCCCTCAAAAATCCTTGCGAGCTCTCCTCCGCCACCAGCCCCGTCCGAATCCCTATGGCGCCCGTCTACGGTACCGTCGGTATCGACCACTACGGTCTTGAAGTCGCCTTCAACGGACACAAGCGCATCCTCCAGATCGACACTCGAGCCAGCGGCCTCCTCCTCACCCACAACTCATACACCGGCATGGGTCTGCAAAAAGTAAGTTCCTCCCACATGTATGACCCGGGCACTCAGGAATCCGCCGTCGTCGACCTGTTCACCGCCGCGTCAGTTCGTATCGGAAACGTCGAGTTCAAAAACTGCAACGTCACTGCCGTAGACAACACCAGCATCACGAGCGGCGAAGCCGACGCCGGGCAGCGTGTCGATCAAGGTGACGGACTCATCGGCCCCGACATCTTCTCTCGCTATCTCGTCACCCTCGATTACGGCAAGCACGAAGTCCGGCTTGAACCCCTGCCGCAACATCCATCACCTCCACCCGCGCCGCTCGACGCTCTCGGTGGCGATCCTGCAAACGACCTCAGCAGCTTCGACCGCTTCAAAGCGCCAACCATGCAGACCTGGACCAGCATCTATCGCGAAGGGCCTGAGATCATCATGCCCACCGTCATCGACGGCAAGAAGCCCACACTCTTCACCGTCGACACCGGCGCGTCCGCCACCGTCATCGACACCAGCTTCGCCGGCCAGATGAAACACACCAAGGGAAGCACATCCGTCATTGACTTTGCGGGCCTTCGACTCCCTGCCACAGCGATGGACCCGGTTGACCTCGCTCGATTCGACGGAGTTCACGGCATCCTCGGCTATCCCACCCTCCAACAACTCGTCATGCACCTCGACTATCGCGACAACCTGGTCCTGTTCGAAGCACCCAATGGACACAAGTAGAGAAGCGTCCTCTCACCGCCGCTTCCCAGGCGAATCATGCCCGCCCTGATGCAGCACCACGCCCGTCATCGCCCCACTCGCATCAGGCACAAACTCAAGCTCGGCATTCACCTGCGTCTGAAAAAATCTGGGATGCCCATCCTTCACCCCTAGATAGATCACCGGCAGCGCATCCTGTCCCGTCCCCTGAACCGTCAGCCTATCTCCCGCCATCGCCATCGTCAGCGAAAAGCTCGGCGTCAACTCGTAGAGCCCCACAAACTTTGCCAGCTCCTCCTTCGAGATCGCCACCTCCTTTCGCTCACTCGCCAGCTCCACCGGAATGCCCAAAGCGACATCCAGCAACTGCGCCCCCATTGCCCCAGGAGCCGCGCCGTTCACATTACTCAACACCACCACCGCAATACGCTTCTCCGGCACATAAGCAAGGTGCGTATTGAATCCCTCGATCCCGCCCCCATGTTGCACCACCTTCCGCCCACCGTGCTCCGACACAAACACCCCTAACCCATAGCCACCCTTCCCCGCCGTCGTCATCGCCTTCAACGAGGCCTCCGACAGCACCTTCCCACCGAACAGTCCACGCTCCCACTTCAACAGATCTCCCGTCGTCGAATAAATCGACCCAGCCGCCCAGGGCACCGTCATCGACTCCGACCGCGCTACCTCCAACCCCTTCTTCCCCGGCCGATACCCCTCGGCCCGCTTCGCCAAAACCAGCTCATCCGCATCCAGCCCCGAATCCCGCATCCCTAACGGCTCAAAGATCCTCTCCTGCAGCAACTCGCCATAGCTCTTGCCGCTCACCTTCTCGATCACCGCTCCAAGCACCTCGTAGTTCGAGTTGCTGTAGGCAAACTTGCTACCCGGCTCGAAGTCCAATGGCTTATCGCGAAAGAACGCCAGCTCCTCCGTCAACGTATGCGGACTCATCCGCCACACCCCAAACTCCTTCAGGTCTGTAAAGTTCGGAATACCCGACGTGTGCCCCAGCAGATTCGCCAGCGTAATCTTCTCCCACGTCTTCGGCGAGTCAGGCAGGTACTTGCTCACCGGATCTTCAATCTTCAACTTGCCGTCCTGCTGCAGCAGCAGCACCAGCGTCGCAGTAAACTGCTTCGTCAGCGAACCCAGCCGAAACTTCACATCAGGCGCATTCGGAATGCTCCACTCCAGGCTCGCCATCCCATACCCCTTATCCAGCAGGACCGTATCGCCATCCACCACCAACACCGTCCCCATAAACGCATTCTCGGGCGTATAAGACTTTGCCACCACGTCCATTCGGTTCTTCTTCACCACCAAATCACCACCCTGCGCCAGCAAAAAACCACAACCCACCACCATCCCCGCCGCCACAATCAAACGCACCATTGGACTCCCTCCCAGAGAGCCAGACCAGAATACATAAATCGAGTCAAAGGATCGTATTCACCTTCGGCATCCGCAGCGCCGCCTGCACCGTCACCCAACTCAACAAAACCGTACCCAAAAACACAAACAGAAACTTGAAGCCAGCCGCGACAGGCCGATTCAAAACCAGCCGCTGCAACCACAACACAAACACATAGTGCACCAGGTACATCCCGTAGGCGCACCGGCTCATCGAGTTCATCCACCACCGCGGCTTCATCTCAACCCCGCGAAACAAAGCCAGAAAACCAAAGCAACTCGCCACGCAGCTCAGCACCCACAACAACGCCCACACACCTCCCTGTCCTAAGGCTGAAAGCCGGTGCACCACCGTCAGCTGCGGAACTAGCACGAGCGCGTTATACGCCAACGCACATCTTGCGATCCACAGTGGCCAACTCCGCGCCAATCCGCCGTCACGCGCTAAAAGCCCTTCAGAAAAACCAGGCGCGCCAATCAGAAACCCCAATCCAAACCACAGCGCATACAGCCCAACCCGCGAAAGTTGGACCTCCAAAGGAAATCCCCACCAGGCCGAGGGTCCGAAACGTGCCAGCAAAGGCAGAAACACAATCGCCGACAAGAAAAAGCAACCCACAAAGCTCGCGTAGGGTTTGCCCTTCAACCGCAACACGAAGCGTTCGGCTCGCGGCATCCACCGCTGCAATGGAATCACCGCCAACGCTGCTACAACATCGAACCAAAGCAGAACCCAGATAAACCACGGTGGCCCCGCATAAAATCCCCTCTTCGCCAGCATCCTGTAGAAATCCAGAAACCCATGATTGTTAGCCGACAGCTGCCACGACGCATAGCAGGCAATCGGCATCAGGACCACCAGCGCGAAAAGAAACGG
Source organism: Tunturiibacter psychrotolerans (assembly GCF_051013365.1). Lineage (GTDB taxonomy): Bacteria > Acidobacteriota > Terriglobia > Terriglobales > Acidobacteriaceae > Edaphobacter > Edaphobacter psychrotolerans_A. Next base: position 623,192 of record NZ_CP132941.1, read on the forward strand.
CAGACCCAGCCGCCGCAACCGGTCGCGAATAAAGCCCACCGTGCCATGCCTGCGAAGAGCGGGATAGACAAACAGACCCGAGACAAAAAACATCAACGACATAAAAAACACATCGTTGAAGTTCTCCGCATAGTCGAAAAACGCCCACCGCGTTACATCGACTACAGGAGCTGTCGAAGCCCAAAAAGCCTGTTGCGGATCGAAGTGTGCCCAGCTCGTATAAGCAAGGCAGCTATGATGCGCCAGCACCATCAGCGTCAACGTAGTCCGCAGATAATCGATGGAAAGATCACGCTGAGGCGCCGCCTCTCGAATGCCTCCCTGACCGGTACCCAGAACCGCCGGAAAGCCCATAGATCCACCTCATCTCACAACTGATCTCTGTAGTCCGAAGCTACGCGTAGACAACAACGCTTGTTCCACCTGAGCGCCAGCTACCCCAAGGGTAAAGCTCCAAATGTCTTGTCAAGCCCCATCCTCGCGAAAACCCGCGTCAACACAGGAGATTCGCGTGGCGTATTTACCCTGCCCAACTCTCTATAATTGAAGGTAGGAGCCGAGTGTATTCTTCCTTCCTTATAAGCTGAGTGCAGGTAAATCGTTGATTCCAAGTATTTTAGGCGTAACCTATTTGGAATGAATATTTTACAGACACAAACCCGCCGCAACTAGCACAAACCAAAGTACTTTTCTGCAAGATACCCCAAAGGGGGAGGGGGGTACCCGATCAACGCACGCGCCAGATATACTCGCTCCTCGATGACTAACAAGCCTCCAATCCGCGTCCTGGTCGCAAAGCCCGGCCTCGACGGCCACGACCGCGGCGCCAAAATCATCGCCCGAGCCCTCCGCGACGCAGGAATGGAGGTCATCTACACCGGCCTCCGTCAAACCCCCGAGATGATCGTCTCCGCCGCCATCCAGGAGGACGTCGACTGCATCGGCCTCTCCATCCTCTCCGGAGCCCACAACGTCATCGTCCCCCGCATCGCCGCCCTCCTCCGCGAACAGAGGGCCGAAGACATCCTCCTCGTCCTGGGGGGCACCATCCCCGACGAAGATCAGCCAAAATTAAAAGAAAACGGCGTCTCGGCCATCTTCGGACCGGGAACGCCGCTTGAAACCACCATCACCTTCATCCGCGAGAACGTCAAACCTCGCGGCCTTCTCATCAGCTAACGCATCCTTACCAGGGCAGCGGCTTACCAAGGTGAAGAAAGGCACCATTCGGCCCGCTATCCTGCAACGTCGCCAGCTCCACCGAGGTCTTCGCACCGGTCACGATATCCAACTGCGCGCCCTCTCCGCCCATATCCGTCTTCACCCACCCCGGATGGGCCGAGTTCACCTTGATCTTCGTATCCTTCAACTCATGCGCAAGATGAATTGTGAAGGAGTTGAGAGCCGCCTTCGAAGCGTCATACGCAAACGTCTTCGCATCGTAGATGAAAGACCCCGGCGTAGCGTGAAGAGTATTCGAACCCAGAATGCTCGACAGGTTCACAATCCGCCCCCCCAGGCTCTTCTTCAACAGAGGAAGCAGAGCCTGCGTCAGCCCCACCACCGCAAAAAAGTTCGTATTGAACGTCTTCTGCAAAACATCCTTTGAGGTCGTCGACGTCTCATTTGCCTTCCGCCCATCCAGAAAGATTCCAGCATTATTGACCAGAATATCGAGCACGCCGTAATCCTTCTCAATCAGCTTTGCCACAGCCGCATAGTCCGCCGGATTATCCACATCCAACTTCACGGCTCGCGCCTCGACGCCATCCTTCTTCAGCTCGGCAACAGCAGTTTCGCCCTTAGCCTCATCGCGAACGCCAATCAACACCGTGATTCCAAGCTTTCCGAGCTGTCGGGCTGTCTCGAGGCCTATCCCTTTATTACCGCCCGTAATCAGCGCAACCTTCTTATCAGTACTCATCCAACCTCACCTCATCACCGATCTGACTGCAAGCTATCTACACCATCAGATGACCGAGGACTCAAATACGCCGCAAAACGTGCCGCATATTTCGGTGGCAGCGACTGCTTCTTCATATCCTTGCCCACCACGACATGAACAGTCTCACCCTCGCACAGCAACATCCCGTCTTCCACCCGCAGCACCTTATAGCCAAACTTGATCACCGCACCACGTGCAGCCAACAGCCTCGTCTCGACGACCAACTCATCGTCATAGCGAGCCGGCGCACGGTACCGCACATGCACATCCACCACCGCGATCCCACATCCCTCATCCGCTTCCATCCGCTTGTAGTCCAACCCCATGCTGCGGATCAACTCCACCCGCCCCACCTCAAACCAGATCAGGTAGTTCGAGTGATACACCACGCCCATCTGGTCGGTCTCGGCGTACCGCACCCGCACCCCCGCCACCCCTACACGCTTTTCCTCGACAACTTCAATCATCACACCAGTCTATCGAATCAGACGTTGATTCAGATCGATATCCACACCGACAAATTATCGTCGTCCCGTTCCCCAAACCGGTTTCCTCTTCTCAAGAAATGCGGCCACCCCTTCGCGAAAGTCATGAGTCTCCCGTGCTTCTGCGTTGGCCGACAGCGCTTCCGCAATCGCGGTATCCAGCCACACCTTGTTCTGCTTCCTAAGCAGTCGTTTTGTGGCCGCCAATGCTTCAGGACTGTTCGCCTTCAACAACGCCACCAACTCCAGCGTCCGCGCCGCCAGCTGCTCCGGCGGCACAACTTCGTTCACAAGCCCCAGGCGCTCAGCCTCTTCGCTTGTAAAGAGTCGCCCAGTCAGCAACAGATCGCGTGCCGCCTTTTCCCCGATCTGCAACACGAGAAACGCCGAGACGACTGCAGGCACGAACCCGATCTTCACCTCTGTATACCCGAACTTTGCCCCCGGCACCGCCAACGTAAAGTCGCACATGGTCGCCAGCCCTGTCCCCCCCGCTACCGCGGCCCCATGCACTGCCGCAATCGTGGGCTTCGGGAGTTCGTAGAGTGTTCGAAACAGCTTTGCAATTCGTTCAGCATCCGCGGTAAATTCCGCAGCAGACTTGTCATTCATCCCCTGGAGCGAGCTCAAATCCAACCCAGCACAAAACGCCTCGCCCGCGCCTGCAAATACAACCACACTACAATCGCTCGCAGCAGCCTCTTCCATCGCGACAATCAACTCCTGCTGCATCTCAGGCGTCATCGCATTTCGCCGTTCCGGACGATTCAACGTGATCATACGAACTTTGTCTACATCCGTAACTAAAATAGTTACATAATCCACAGATCCTCCAAACCCAGACTTTAAGAATCGCTAGTTTACTGCACCCTCTCCCCGTACTTCCGAGAAATCTCCCCGCTGGCGGCAAGCAGCCCATCGAGCGGCCTCAATGGCCCCAACTCCGCCCCGAAACCCTTCAACTCCGCCAGTAATAGCTCCGTCGCAACATTACCCACTAGCGCATCCTGTGCGAATGGACATCCACCCAAACCCCCAATCGCCGCATCGAATCGCCGGCAACCCGCTTCATAGGCCGCACGAATCTTCGCAGCCGCCTGGTCTGGTCTCGCATGCAGATGCGCCCCAATCTCGATCCCATCATGCACAGCCAGAACATCGGCAATGACATCGCTCACCTGTTTCGGCGTCGCCAGCCCCACCGTATCGGATAGCGAGATCTGCGTCACCCCGTTGTCCGCCAGTAGGTCGCACGCCGCGACAACTTCCTCAACGTCCCAGGCTTCGCCATAAGGATTTCCAAAGGCCATCGAGATATAAGCCACAACATCCAACCCCGCCTTGTACCCCAACGTACCGACCTTCTCCAACTCCTCGAGCGACTCCTCCGGCGTCTGGTTCTGATTGCGCTGCAAGAACGTCGGCGATACCGAATAAGGAAACCCCAGGGTCTGCACACTTCCAGTCTTCACCGCTCGTTCGGCACCTTTCGCATTCACGACGATGCCGATAATCTCCACATCGTCTGGTGGATCCAGATACTCCAGGACCAACTCCGAATCCGCCATCTGCGGCACCGCAGACCGTGAAACAAAGCTCACCGCATCGATATGCTTGAACCCCGCCGCGATCAACACCCGCAGATAGTCCGCCTTCGCCTCCGCCGGCATGTTTTTCGGCAGACCCTGCCAAGCATCCCGCGGACACTCGACAATCTTCACCACATTCGTCGCCACTCTCAACTCCTGAACCGACAAAGCCACTGCCATTAGTTTTGCGTCGCTATTCTAAGGGAAGCGAAGAGGCCTTGTTACGTTTGCAAGACACCAGGATTAAACCGTGGCACCTCAGCATTCAGACTTGCCGCTTCCAGCGCCGTTATAAGCACTTCCCTTGTCTTCTCCGGATCAATAATCGCATCGATCCAAAGTCTTGCCGCCCCATACCTCGGATCGGCCTGCGCATCATACGAAGATTTAATCTCGTCATACAACGCCTTCTTGTCCGCCTCCGAGAGCACTTTCCCTCCACGCTCCATCTGCTTCGCCCTAACCTCCGCCAGCGTATTCGCGGCCGAAGCCCCACTCATCACCGCGTATCGCGCCGTTGGCCATGCAAACAGAAACCGCGGATCGTAAGCCTTTCCGCACATCGCGTAGTGCCCTGCCCCAAAACTCCCCCCAACAATCACCGTAATCTTAGGCACCACGGATGTCGACACGGCCGAGACCATCTTTGCTCCCGCACGAATAATTCCACTCCACTCCGCGTCCTTCCCCACCATGAATCCGTTCACATCATGCAAAAAAATCAGCGGAATCAAACTCTGGTTGCAATCCATAATGAACCGCGCCGCTTTCTGTGCACTTTCTGTATAAATCACCCCGCCAAACTCCGTCCGCTTCTCCCCTGCCTGAGGTCCCACAGCCACCGTCTGCGACTGATGCATCTTCTGGTTCGCCACGATTCCCACCGCCCGGCCCCCAATCCGGGCATACCCACACAACACCGTTCGCCCAAACTCCGCCTTGTATTCATCGAACTCGCTGCGGTCCACAATCCGCGCGATCACCTCCCGCATATCGTAAACATTGCTGGCAGCCTTCGCAGGATCGGGATCGATCAATCCATACAGATCCTCCACGGCATACTTCGGAGCATCCTTCGCAGAATCGTAATCGACCACGCTGAAAGGGGCCTTTGCGGGCAAACCGATCTTCCCCACCAAAGAGCGTAACCTCGCAAGACACAGATGATCGTTCGGCTCCTTAAAGTCCACAGTTCCCGAGATCTCCGCATGCATCGAAGCCCCACCCAGCTCCTCGGCCTCTGTCTTCTGACCAATCGCTGCCTGCACCAGCGAAGGCCCAGCCAGAAACAACCCGCTACCCTCAGTCATCAACACCGTATCGGTCATCACCGGCAGATACGCGCCCCCCGCGACGCACATCCCCATGATCGCCGTAATCTGCGGCACTCCCAGCGAGCTCATCACCGCGTTGTTACGAAACACTCTGCCAAAATCGTCCGTATCCGGAAACACATCCTCCTGCAGCGGCAAAAACACACCTGCCGAATCCACCAGATACAGCGTCGGGATTCGGTTCTCCAGCGCAATCGTCTGTGCTCGCAGCACTTTCTTCGCCGTCATGGGAAAGAACGCGCCTGCCTTCACTGTCGCGTCGTTCGCTACGATCATGCACAGCCGCCCACTCACCCGCCCTAGGCCCGTCACCACCCCCGCTGCCGGCGCACCTCCATACTCGCCATACATCCCATGCGCCGCCCACAGCCCCAACTCGAGAAACGCACTGCCCTCATCCAACAGCAACGCCAATCGCTCCCGCACCGTCAGCCGCCCCTTGGCCTTCTGAGCCTCAGCAGCCTTCGCTCCGCCGCCCAGCCGAATCTCATCCTCTTCCGTCCGCAACGCTGCCATCAGCACCTTTAGTGCCGCCCGATTCGCACCAAACCGAGGCGCCTTCACATCCAACTTCGACACCAACGCACTCTCCAACTTCAAATCCTCCGCCATTCACAAACTTGTCTGCATAGCATCTTAGTCACACATTACGTTCACCGTCTCGCCCAAACCCATGTAGGCTATCTTCGAACTGAATCCTGACCTTTTCCATGGAGAGACGGAATGACCATCCTCACTCGACTCGCATCTCTGATCCTGATCTCCAGCTCACTCGTCTCAACTGTCCACGGCGCCGCGCAAAACACCCTGACCGACTTGGACAAATCCATCGATCTCTCCGTCGGAAGTCACGTCAAGGTCGAACGTCTCCTCACCGACCTTCAGGCATCCGTTGCGAAACACAACACCGCCGCCGTCGCTGCCCTCGTCCACTACCCCATCAAGGTCAACCCCGGCAAACACCCGATCACCATTAAGACCCCAAAGGCTTTCATCAAGGACTACGACAGCATCATCACACACGACATCTCCGACGTAATCCTCAAGCAGAAATACGAAGCTCTCTTCGTGAACTCTCAGGGAGTCATGCTCGGTGACGGCGAGGTTTGGATCACGAGCTTCTGCCTCGACAAAAACTGCAAAAACTCCGACATAAAAATCGGCACCATCCAGGACACGAAAAACCTCAAACCATAGCGGCACCTGCTAAAAAAGAACATGCCCATCACTCCAGGCCCTCAAGATGCACTCCTGGTCATCGACGTCCAGAACGATTTCATGCCGGGCGGCACATTACCCGTCACAGACGGCGACGCCGTAGTCCCCACCATCAACGCCCTCGCAAAGAAGTTTGACCACGTCATCCTCACCCAGGACTGGCACCCACACCAACACATCTCCTTCGCTACAACCCACGACAAGCAGCCCTACGAGACCATCAACGTCGCCTACGGCTATCAGACTCTCTGGCCAGAACACGTCCTGCAACACACCGAAGGAGCAGCCTTCCACCCAGCCCTCCACATTCCCCACGCCGAACTCATCCTCCGCAAAGGCTTCCGCCCCCACATCGACAGCTACTCAGCATTCCTCGAAAACGACCACACTACGCCAACAGGCCTCGCCGGATATCTTCGCGAACGAGAACTCTCCCGCCTGTTCCTTTGCGGCCTTGCTTACGACTTTTGTGTCCGATACTCCGCCCTTGATGGCAAATCACTAGGCTTCGAAACGATCGTGATCGAAGACGCCACTCGCTCCGTCGATTTACCTGGCTCGGTAAGCGCAACAAACGCGGCCTTTGCAGACGCGAATATCCTTCGCATCCAATCCACAGAGCTACGGCTCCGCTAATTAGCTGGCTTGATCCCTTGAAATCCCTTGAAGTCCCAACTCCTCGGCCCGCGCCTGCATCGCCTTCAGACAATTTCCCACATGTTCGTCCACGCTTAGCCCCAGCAGCTCTGCCCCACCTATGATGTCCTCTCGCAGCACTGCCCGCGCAAACGCCTTATCTTTCATCTTCTTCTTCACTCCAGCAACTTCAACGTCGTGAATCGACTTCGAAGGCTTCACCAGTGCACAGGCCGTCAGAAAACCCGCAAGCTCATCGCAGGCAAATAAAGCCTTATCGAGATGCGACTCCCGCGGCGTCCCTGAGTAATCCGCATGCGCCAGAATCGCATGCAGCACATCCTCAGACCATCCCAACTCACGCAAATGGTTCACACCAACAAACGGATGCTCCTCCAAAGTCGGATGCCGTTCATAGTCCATGTCGTGCAGCAGTCCCACACTCGCATATCTTTCTACAAACGCAGACGCGTCCTCACCCGTTAGGCCTAGCCGTGAGGCCTCCATCATGCCGTACGCCTCGGTACATATCGACACCGCCTGCCCATGCTTCCGCAGGCTCTCGCCCTTGGTCCATTCTTCTAGCAGCGCCAGCGCGTTCATCCTTCCAAAGCCATCGCTCATTCGGAAACTCCTCGTTCCAATCTAACGCCGACGCCTATCCGCTTCCGGACAACGAGGCAAGTTACCAATTTGGTTCCTTTCCGGTTTTTTTAGGTTTTTGTGGATTTGTCTGCGGTTTTTTTGTTGACTCACCCGAGTCCCAGTGTCAATCTAGGCACATCATATGTTCCGTTATCGGACATGTGCTGGGTCCTTGCTCTGGGTCCCTTCGCAACAACAAAACTTATGGCAACCATGATGGCACCTGTCGAACAGCGTGAGGTACTGCGTTGCGACCACTGTAGTTTGGTGCAGTTTCGGACAGCAAATGCGCTGTGCCGCCGCTGCCACAAATGCTTAGAGGTCGAAGAGCCCGAACCGGCTCCGGCACCATTGGCGCTGGTTCCCCCACCCACAACCCAAGAAGGCGGCCTGCAAGTAGCCCACGCTGTTCGCGACCTGCGCCACGTGCGCAATCTCTCGCAGCGCCAACTCGCAGCTCGCATGGGAGTGCCACGCACCTATATCTCCAAAATTGAAAATGGCAAGGCCATGCCGACTCTGTCGTCTCTGGATCGTCTCGCACGTGCCCTCCAGGTCGACATCTCCGCCCTGCTGCGCGACTCCAACACTCGCCATCGCGACGAGACGGCAGTCCTCATGACTGATCCCTTCCTCGCCGAGATCGCGATGTACACCTCGCAGCTTGACGATCTACAACGTTCCATCTTCCTCAACCACGTTCGCGAACTAGCCGCCGGACGTCGTCGTACGGCCTAATTCCGGTTAGCTCGTAATAACCTCCTGGGAGAGCACCACTGCCATGGTGATGCTCTCCTCTCCGCTCTATCCTCTTTTTCAATCAGTCTGTGACTGGTCTGCGTCGGCATCGCTTTTATCCAGGCGTCAGAACGAATCCTGCCCTCGCCTTGCAGCCGTTCAATTCCGTTCCCAATTCAGAAGGCCGCTAAACCCTCTGCAATCGGTAGATGCACTGGTTCGCAAACTCGCGGAAGACTTCGACTAGGGATTACCATAACCGGCTTTGTTTTTCCGGCTTCCCCAAAACCGGGGCGGTTGATTGCGCGCCCATCAACGGTGTGCTAGCGTCAATATCTGCGAGGTCGCTTTGCGCGCATCAACTCCCCCATCGGACTCCAGCCGCGTCCCAAACCGCAGCCATGAACTCTCTGCCGACGAGCTGAGCATCTACCGACAGCTAGATCCGGCGAAAATTCCTCAGCACGTGGCCATCATTATGGACGGCAATGGGCGCTGGGCCGGCAAACGAGCCCTCAAACGCTTTCTCGGCCACCAAAAAGGTGCCGAGTCAGTCCAGTTCGTCGTAGAAACCGCCTCCCGTATCAACCTGCCGTGGCTGACTCTCTACGCCTTCTCGCTTGAAAACAACTTGCGCCGCCCCAAGTCCGAAGTCAGCTTCCTCATGAAGCTCCTCAAGAGCTACCTCGTCGGCAACGTCAAGCGGATGAACGACAACAACGTCCGCATGGCTTACATCGGTAGAACTCACGACTTGCCTCAGGAAGTGCAGGACACCATGCAGTGGGCCTCAGAAGCCACCGCAAAAAACACTGGCACCACTCTCACCCTGGCCCTCAACTACGGAGCCCGTTCCGAGATCGTCGACGCCGTCCGCTCGCTCCTCACCGACCTCACCACCGAAGCCCACACCCGTGGCTGCTCCGTCGATGACCTCCTCGGCGCCGGCGCCCTCGAGTCCCTCGACGAGTCCAGCATCGCCCGCGCTCTCTACACCGCGCACATGCCCGACCCCGACCTCGTCATTCGCACCTCCGGCGAGCAGCGCATCTCCAACTTCCTTCTCTGGCAAATAGCCTACTCCGAGATCTTCGTCACCGACCGCCTCTGGCCCGACTTCAACGGGCTGCATCTGCTCGAAGCCATCAACGCCTACCAGCATCGCGAGCGCCGCTTTGGTGGTCTGGGCGAAAGCTTCACCGACGAAGACCTCAATAACCTCGAGCCCGCCGAAGAAGTAGCCGCAGAGATCAAGGACCACCTCATCCCCAAATCGGACGCCAAAGCCGAGAGCAAATCAGAAGCAAAGCCCGACGTCGTCCTCACCCGCCGCTAGCCTAAAGCAGCCCGCCCGGACCGTCAGAATCAACGGTCTCGGGCCGCTGTTTCAATCCACGCACAAACTCCCCGAGCGCCGGACGAATCGCCGCAAACATCGGGTCGTTCCGCTGCATCAGAGCCACCTCGGAGAACAGCTTCAGCCCAACTCCCAACGAAGCAACCGTGTCATTATCAAATGGCAACCGAGTCTGCATCCGCTCGACAATCCCCAGAATATCGTCATGATTCGCCGCCTCGAACGAGAGCGTCCGTCCTTCCACCGGCTCGCCCTTCGCTCCAGTCAGCGCCTCAACCGTGATCTTGAAACGATAAGAGTTCATATCAAGCCCTCTCAATCTGTTTCGCCGCCGCGTCGATGATGTCGGTGATCGCGTGAATCTGACCTGTCGTTAGTGGACCTTTCTTCATCCGCAGCGCCATACGAAAGTTCTCCACCGCGCGTTCGATCTGAGGCGAACGATCACTCCCCTGCTCGCTGCGAGCCCGGTCCATCCGTGCGAAGATTGCTTCCACGGCTGTCTTGTTTTCTGCCAGCGACTTCGATCCCTCTTCGGTGATCGTATAAAGCTTCCGTGCCCCGTCGGACACCACGGTCGCATGGCCCATCTCCTCAAGCATTGTCAGCATCGGATACACCACGCCCGGGCTCGGAGCATACATACCACCCAGTCGTTCCTGGATCGACTTGATGATCTCGTACCCATGGCTTGGCTTCTCCGCAATCTGCTGCAAGATCACGTAGCGAAGATCGCCCGCACCGAAGAATCGCATCGGCCCTCCGCGTCCACCGCGAAAGCCATGTCGCCCTCCACCAAAATCACCAAATCCACCTCGTTGATCGTCCCTGTGCCTCTCACCACGGCCATCTTCTCTGCCGCAGCAACCTCTGTTGTAGTGTTCAAATAGTTTTCTCATAACGAAATAGTACAAAGATATATCTTGATAAGTCAAGATATTAAATAAAGCAGTCTATTCAAGCCTCGATATATTCTGTTCAAGACTTCATGAAACGCATTCTGACCGCCGTAGTCCTCATCCTCGCTGTCTTTGCCTTGATCTTCTTCGGCCAGCTCTGGATGATCACGCTATTTGCCGCCATCGTCGCCGAACTGGCCGCCTATGAGTACCTCAAGCTGGCCGCAGTCGGCGCCGAGGCTCACGGGGCAAAACTCCGCATCCCCATCTGGTGGATGGCCCTCGGCACCGCCCTCGCCTTCATCGTCACCCTGCCCAACTTCCCCGTCGAAGACCAGCTCCCGGTTCTAAGCGCCCTCACCCTTGCACTCTTCGCTTGGAACGGCTTCCGCGCCCCCCTCAGTCAGGTCCTTCCCGACACCGCGCAGGGACTCTTCGGCCTCATCTACATCGCCTACCCTCTAACGTTGGTTCCTCTCCTTTGGAAACAGGAAGATGGTCCTGCCCTTGTCCTCTTCCTGATGGTCTGCGTCTGGGTCGGCGACACCGCGGCACTCTACATCGGTCGCGCCTTTGGCAAACGCAAACTCGCTCCTCGTCTGAGTCCCGGCAAGACCTGGGCGGGCTCGATCGCCTCCATCGCCGGAAGCATAGTCGCCGCTGGCATCGTCATCGCCATCGCCGACACCCTCACTGCCCACGGCAACACCATCCTCCATATCTCAGAGCCTCTCTGGCAATCGCTGCTCCTTGCCGCGATCCTCAATATAGCCGCCCAACTTGGTGACCTCCTCGAGTCCGCCATCAAACGCGGCGCAGGCGTCAAGGACTCCGGAACCATGCTTCCCGGCCACGGCGGCATCCTCGACCGTATCGACGCCCTCCTCCTCGCCGCGCCGGTGCTCTGGTACATCCTGCTCCTCAAAGACTACTTCGGCCTCGGCCGCTTCTAGTCCCACGCCGCTCAATCCGCCAGCATGAACTCGCGAGTAACGTAGGATCAAGGTCTAATTGCCTGTGCCTAAAAAAGATTTCTTGAGGAGCGACTGTGACCCAGAGCTCCTACGGCTGCCTTACGCTGCATTCAAATATTGCCCAGCTCTTGATATCTTTTGCGCCTGTTTTGCCTTATGATTCTCGCCTCTCCAGCTATTCGCTTTTCATAGTCCAGAACCGGCATCTCAAACTTCTTTGATCCTGAACTGTTAGCGTGGCAAAAATGATCCCTCTGGAAAAGCCCCCCGCTTTTTGGAATCACTCCTCCTCTAAATCCGATCACATCGGTTCTGAGAGGTCTCAAGCACATTTAAAACATCTGGGTAGGTTTGCAGCGATCCTCTTGGGCATGACAACGATATTCTGCAGTCCCGTCAATACCCGAGTGCTGGCAAAAACCGGCCAGGCAGCGGACTCGAAACCGTCCACTGCCATCGATCCAGATGCCATGGACGCCCTCAACAAGATGGGGACTTACCTCCGTTCGCTCAAAGCGTTACAGGTCGATTCAGAGTCATCGAACGATGATGTTCTCGACGATGGAGAAATCATCACAGATACAAGAACGAGCACTTTATTGGCTGTGAGTCCAAATCTTCTCCGCGCAGAGCTGAAAGGCGACGACAGAAACACCTTCCTTTTCTACGACGGCAAAAATTTTACCGTCTATGGCAAGCTCCTCAACTACTACGCCACCGTTCCAGCCCCGCCCACAACCGCCAAATTGGTAGATCAGATCTATAACGAGTACGGCATCGAAATTCCTTTGGTCGATCTCTTCAAGTGGGGAAATGACGAAGCTGCCATCAAAAAAATCACCTCGGCCATAGACGTCGGCCCCAGCACGGTCAAGGGCACCACCTGCGAACACTATGCCTTTCGTCAAGAGGGTATCGATTGGCAGATCTGGATCCAGTTGGGAGACTTCCCGCTTCCACGAAAGTTCGTCATCAGAACCCTTACCGACGATGCCAGGCCAGAACACACCTCTACCCTCGTCTGGAACCTAACCCCCTCTTATAACGACGCGACCTTCACCTTCGATCCGCCGCAAGGTGCCGAGCGCATCCCACTCAAAGACCTTAACGCCGACACCACAAAGAAAGCCCAGTAAAGGAGACCTATGAAGCGATCCAGTCTTTTCCTCACTCTTTTCTTCGTGGCCGCTCTGGTCTTCAGCACCCATCTCTCGGCGCAAAGGCGCGGTGGCGGTGGTGGAGGGTACCGCGGCGGTGGTGGCGGTCATGCGACCCGCAGCACAGCCAACAGCAGCGTCAATCGCAACTACAACAACAACACCAACGTGAATCGGAACTACAACAACAACGTCAACGTCAATCGCAACGTCAACGTTAACGTCAACAACAGCTACCACGGCGGTGGCTATTATGGAGGCGGCTACTATGGCGGAGGCTGCTGTTACCACCCCGTTGCTGTAGCTGCGGCCGTTACAGCCACAGCCGTCGTCACGGCTGCCGTCGTTGGTTCGATAGTTAACAGTCCACCATCAGGGTGCGTCACGACCATCGTCAACGGACTCGCTTACCAACAGTGCGGCAGTACCTGGTATCAACCCCAAATGGCCGGCACCACAACCACCTACGTAGTGGTCAATCCACCAAGATGACCCAGTTTTATCTTCAACAAACAAAATGATCACAGTCGAAGCGAAGGTCTCTCTGATGGAGAGGCCTTTTGCTTCACACCATCTTTCGAAGATCGCCGCTCAACCCGCCGCACAATGACCTGCAACATCTCCCCCACAAACTCTGCGAAAATAAAGCTTGTGAAAAAGTTAGCGATCCTAGGCTCGACCGGCTCGATCGGCCACAGCACTCTCTCTATCTGCGAATCCTTCTCCGACCGCTACCAGGTCATCTCCCTCGCTGCCGGCAAAAACATCGACGACGCATTCACTCAGTGCCTCCGCTGGCGCCCAAAGGTCATCTCCCTCGCGACAGAGTCGTTAGCCGAAAGCCTGAAATCCCGCCTCAAAGCCGAAGGCATCACCGGCATCGAAGTGGTTCACGGCACCGCCGGAAGCATCCACGTTGCAACCCTGCCTGAGGTCAACTTCGTCGTCTCGGCAATCGTCGGTGTAGCCGGTCTCGAAGCCACCTACGCCGCAGTCTGCTCCGGCAAGACGATCGGACTCGCCAACAAGGAGTGCCTCGTAGCCGCGGGCGAGCTCATCATCGCCGCCGCGAAGCAACACAATGTCGCTCTCCTCCCCATCGACTCAGAGCACAACGCTGTCCACCAGTGCATGCGCGGTGGCACCGCCGCAGAGGTCAGACAGATCTGGCTTACCGCCTCGGGTGGTCCCTTCCGCAACACCCCCATCGCCGAATTCGAGCACATCACTCCGCAACAAGCTCTCAAGCACCCCACCTGGGTCATGGGCCAGCGCATCACCATCGACTCCGCCACCATGATGAACAAGGGCTTCGAGGTCATCGAAGCCTGTCGACTCTTCAATCTGCCTGCCAAACAGGTCCGCACCACCATCCACCCCCAATCCACCGTCCACTCTCTGGTCGAGTTCGTCGACGGCAGCATCCTCGCCCAGATCTCCGTCACCGACATGCGCCTCCCCATTCTCTACGCCCTCGCCTACCCAGAGCGCGTCGCCGTCACCGAAAAAGAATCCCTCACCTTCGACCTCACCACGCTTTCCCAATTGGACTTCTCCCAACCCGACCTCACCCGTTTCCCCTGCCTCCGCCTAGCCTACGAGGCAGCAGAAGCCGGAGGCAACGCCTGCATCGCCCTCAATGCCGCAGACGAGATCGCCGTCGCCGCCTTCCTCGAAGGACGTATCCCCTTCCTAGGCATCCCGCGTACAATAGAAGCTGTGCTGCAGCTAACTTCCGGCAAATCTCCGGCGTCTATCCTCGATGTGCTTGATGCAGATCTTGCCGCGCGTGCTTGTGCGCGCGAAGTGATTGCCCGCCAGTTCACCGGCGCCCGACGGTAGCAAAACCGAAACAGCAATGAGGTCCTGATTCTTTCCATGTCGACAATCATCCAGCTTGCCATCGTCCTTGGCATTATGGTTCTGGTCCACGAATTCGGCCACTTCGCCGTCGCCAAACTCTGCGGCATCCGCGTTGAAGTGTTCTCCATCGGCTTCGGCAAACGTCTCTTCGGCTTCCGACGCGGCGACACTGAGTATCAGATCGCCGCCGTTCCCCTCGGCGGTTACGTCAAAATGGCGGGCGAGATGGGCTTTTCCGGAAACGAACTCAGCCCAGGCAGCGTCGCGCCCACCGATCCGGGCGACTTCAACGCCCACCCCCGCTGGCAGCGCATCCTCGTCGCTCTGGCTGGCCCCTTCGCCAACTTCATCCTCGCGCTCGCTCTCATGACCGGCGTGTCCATGCTTCACAATGAAGTGCAGGAGTTCATCGACGGACCCGCACACACCGACTACATCACTTTGAACACACCCGCGAGCCGGGCAGGAATTCATAGCGGCGACACCATCGTCCACTATGACACCATCGAGAATCCCACCTGGGATCAGGTCGGCATCCGCTCCCTGCTGAATCTCAACCAAACAGTCCCCTTCTCTTTCATTCACGACGGCCAACGTACCGATACCAAGCTCTTGGTCGAAAACAAGGGTGCTCCCGACGACTTCTCTCTCGATAACCTGGGCATCATTCCGAAGATGCAGACCACACCCGTCCAGGTCGACTCGCTTGAGCCCAGCATGCCTGCAGCCCGCGCTGGCCTCAAACCCAAGGACAAGATCCTCAGCATTGACGGCCTTCAGCTGCACTCGGTTCCGGCACTGTTGTCCTACCTTCAGGATCAGGCAGGCAAGCCCGCGTCCCTCGTCATTCAGCGCACAGCAGCTGATGGCACCGTGCAGACTCTTCCGATTCAGGTCACTCCGGAGCTTGCGGAAACACCCGGCGGCCCTAAGGAAAAGGACTACCGGCTAGGTTTCGTTGCGGTGCAGCCGCCAGTCAAAGTAGAGCGTTTGCCCTTTGATAAGGCAGTAGTTGCGTCGTGGCAGTTCAATAAAAAAGGCTCTTTGCTGATTGTTGAAGTGCTGAAGCGGCTCTTTACGCGGCAGGTTTCGGTGAAGAGTCTGCAGAGTCCGATTGGGATTGGGCAGCAGATTCATCAGGCCGCGCAGATGCCGGGTTGGATGCCGCTGATTGGATTGATGAGTTATATCTCGTTGAATCTGGGGATCTTCAATCTTCTGCCGATTCCCATTCTCGATGGCGGCATGATCTTGTTTCTACTGATTGAGACCATTATGCGACGGGATGTGAATCAGCAGATCAAAGAGCGGGTTTATCAGGTTGCGTTCGTCTGTTTGTTGGCGTTCTTTGCGTTCGTCATCTTCAACGACCTGACGAAACTCAATCTCTTCACGAAGCTCAAACCGTAAAAACTTCAGAAAAAAAATAAGACCCCGGAGCGAGCTGACTTGCTCCGGGGTTTTCTTGTTTTTGCTGGTGTTTTTGAGGGGTGTTCTAGAAAAAATGCGTTTTCGGCGTGGTGTTTTGATGGTGAGAACGTGGTGAAATGCGTGGTAAACGTGGTGGGAAAGCCGTCACTTTTCCGTCCGCAAAAAATGCGCCACCATTCTCAACTATTTTTTTTCTCCACTCGAAGCTGCTCGCAGTTCCGCTACGATCTCCCCCACTGCCTTTCGCGCTTCGTCTTCTCTGTCGGGGGGAAAGCTGATCGCGCCTACGCGGGCGTGGCCACCACCGCCGTAGCGCTCGCAGATCGCCGCGAGGTTCACAAGCTCTGACGGCATCAGCTTCGTCCAGGGGTTCGTTCCTACCGACACCTTGGTCCGAAAGCTTGATTTGCTCAGGCCCACGTTGTAGGTCGCGTCGGGGTGCAGGTAGTACGGGATGAACTTGTTGTAGCCTTCGGTCGGCTGATCCGTGATGTCAAAGGTGATCACGCCCTGATCCACTGTCGATCGCTGCTTGATCAGCTCGAGTGCCGCCCAATGCCGATCCATCAAGGGACCCAGCAGCTCCTGGACGAATGGTTGGTCCAACACCCGTTGCAAACTCATCTCGGTCAAGATCGGAATCAGCCTCCGGACCAACGTCGGGTCCGGGGAGCTTTCGATCACCATGGTCAGCTTCATCGCCGGCTCGGCCATCTCGACTGCGGCCTTGGCGCTCTCATACCGCGCACCGTCAACAATGTCAGCCCACTTGATCAACTCGAGCACTGGTGCGGTGTCAAAGCCGAAGTTGACCTGGGCTATATCTGCGATCAGGCTCGTGCACGAGATGTAGTTCGGGTTGAAGAACTTTCGCATGCGTTCAGACCCATCGGCCTGTCCTGCTTCGAAGTGCTTCTGGTCCTCGGGCGTCAAAAATGCGCTTTGATGGTGATCGAACCACCACGTTACCTTGGGTGAGGCCGAGTATTTGAAGTCCACGATAGCGTTTTCACCGCTGGTGAACTCCGCCTCGTCAAAGAGCGCTCCAGCCCGATGCACCAGCCCATGGTAGGAGTATGAGTCCGCACTCTTCACCCGCTCCCTGTGGAACCTCGTAAATAACGAAGCTGAACAAGCTCCATCGAAGCATTTGTCGTGATAAAAGATCTTACAGTCCAAATCGGCCATCTCCCGCGCTCAACACCTTTCTCGAAGGTGTGAAGAGTCCAGCATAGCGCACCCCGTGTCTCTGGCGATTCCTGTGACTTCATGGAACTTACTCCTGGCCGGCGTCGTATACCGTCCTTACCAAGAGGATTCCTTTGCAGACCCAAACGACAGATCTACTCCCAGACCCGCCGCTCCCTCCGACCGATCAATCGCCCATGGACCATCCCTCAACGCTGCGCAACATCTTCTTCGGCGTCGAAGGTCTACGCGCCGGTTGGAGCATCCTGCTATTTGCCGCCATCTTCGCTGCATTCATGTTCGTTGCGCACTTTATCGCGGTGAAGATTCATCCTCCGACGCACCACGCCTCGTCCGACAACACCATGCCGTTTTATTTCATGCTTCTGAACGAGGCCATCCCATTGGTCGGAGTTTGCCTCGTTACCTGGATCATGTCGAAGGTTGAGCGTCGCCCGATCGGGGTCTACGGACTTGGAGGCTCGAGCAAGCTCCCTCACTTTATCGCGGGTCTGGCCTGGGGAATTATCTGCCTGTCGCCGTTTATCTTCATACTCTGGAAGGCCGGCTTTCTCGTCTTTGACCAACGCCTGCTCTTCGGCACGGATATTTTTCGCTACGGCGCCCAGTGGCTCCTGATGTTCTTCGTTGTTGGTTTGTTAGAGGAGTACTTTACTCGCGGCTACCTCCAATACACGCTCACTCGTGGCCTCGCCGGTCTCTTTCAATGGGCATTCAAGACACCTCACAGCAAGGCTTTCGCTTTCTGGACTTCGGCCGTCATATTTTCTCTGCTCTTCGGATTCGCCCACGGCAGCAACCCCGGCGAGTCGCCCATTGGGCTTCTGACTGCGGGGATCGCCTCCATGATGTTCTGTCTGGTTCTGTGGCGTACAGGCTCTCTGTGGTGGGCTATCGGCTTCCACACCACGTGGGACTGGGGCCAATCGTATCTCTATGGAGTAGCTGACAGCGGCATCATGGTCCAGCACCATCTCCTTGCCACGCATCCCGTCGGCAAGCCGCTGCTGAGTGGAGGCACGACCGGTCCGGAAGGCAGCATCCTCATCCTGCCGATCATTGTCCTGATCGTGATGGTCATTGTCTTTACCCTGCCCCGCACGCACGCAGGTTATACGCGTCTGCTGGAGCGTCCCATCGAGTCCTGAGACGTCAGGGATTGCACGCTCGAACTAGACGATCGGGGTTCCCTGATACCGCGTCTCCGCGAGGTCAAGCTCCCGCTCCATCGTTCGGAGCACATCGTCTCCGATGCGCCCGCTGTCGCGCAGGGAGATGAGGGTGCGTCGCTCGGTCTGTAGCGCATCTTCGAGAATGCTTCGCGAGCGCGTCATGGTCGCAGTATCGATGGCTTCGAGATCTCCATCGGCACCTCCGCCAACGGCTGCGAGCTTATGCCTGTAGCGATGAATCAGATCGTCGTACAGATGCTCGTCGCCATTTTTGTCCCGTTTGCGCGCTTCTTCGAGGTGGTGAACGGCGGCGCGGAGTACGATTCGCCTCGCCTCTTTTTCCTCGGGATCCATTCCTGTGTTGCCTGCCAGGCCCAGCATACGAATCAGCACGGGCAGCGTGAGGCCCTGCAGCACCAGAGTGACGAGGATGACGCAGAAGGCTAGAAACACGATCAGGTTTCTTGTTTCAGATCGTCCAGCCCCAACTATCTCCGGAACTGAGATTGCGGCTGCGAGCGCAAGCACGCCGCGCATCCCCGTCCAGCCTACGACAAAGACCTCGCGTGGCTGCATCTCCTCTACGTTATGTTTCATCCAGCGCCGCTCGACATACGCCGAAAACTTGAAGACGGGAATGACCCAGACGATTCGCAACGCGATCAACACAACGCTGAAGACGATTCCGTAGCAGATCAGCGTGCCCCGGCCAAACTTGCCGTGAATGCCGTTGAGCACGTAGGGCAGTTGCAAGCCGATCAGCACAAAGACCAGGCCGTTAAGCATGAAGGTCAAGGCATCCCACGCCGCATTCACTTGCAGGCGCACTGCGGGCGAGAAGAACTCTGTGCTCTTTCGGCTCATGTAGATTCCACTCGCCACTACTGCCAGAACTCCAGAGGCTTTCGCGTGTTCTCCTGCGAGGTAGGCTGCATACGGAACGACAAGACTCACTACGAGTTCGACGGGGCCGTCGTCGATGAACTTTTCCAGCCAGCCGATGACTATGCCGATCAGCAGGCCGATCAGAATTCCGCCAAAGACCAGATACAGCAGCCTCAGAAAGCCGCCACCGAGCGTTGGGGTGTGCGAGCCCTGAATGATTCCAATTCCTATCTCAAGCGCGAGCAGACCGGTCGCATCGTTGAGCAGGCTCTCTCCTTCGAGGATGTCGACGATGCGCCTCGGAAGGCCAATCGACTTTGCAATCGAGGTTGCGGCGATCGCATCGGTTGTTGCCACCACGGCGCCGAGCAGAAAGCCTGCCTTCCAGTCGAGCGCAGTGATGAAGTGATCGGAGAAGAACGCGACTCCCCACACGGTAAAGCCCACCAGCCCGAAGGCGAGCAGACCAATCACGATGGCGTTGCGGCGAAACTCGCGCCAGGACATCGCCCACGCAGATGCATACAACAATGGCGGAAGAAAGACGACGAAGACGACGTCGGGATCAAGAGGCACGCGCGGCATACGAGGCAGAAAGCTGATGATGAGCCCCGCCAGCACGAGCACGATGGGATACGGCACCTTGATCCGCCGCGCCATCGCGGCAAACCCCGCGACCAGCACCAGCAGCAGAAGAATGACCGTCTCAACGGCATGCAGACTCGATCCAACTTCCATAGCACCTCCGTTTCGGTCCGGCGTTGCGTTCGACCTAAACTACATCCAGTGTCTCTAACAATGATGCTAAGTAAACCAGATTAATTGACCGCGCGGCGGTGGTTCCAGTTGCGCGCCAATCGCCGCTGACCATTTACACTTCGATCAGGCCATGAATCCGTACGAATCGATCGCCGCTGCCTCCCCGGAAGAAGCCCGAGCCGCTCTGCAGGTTCGACGCAGACGGATCTTTTATCGTCTGGTTGGTATTTTCACCGTGCTTCTTGTTCTTTGCGTTACAGTTGGGTTCTTTTATGGGCGTCACTGGACCAGGCAGGCGCTGCACGATGCCCTGCCTCAGTTGGACGGCTCGATCTCGGTGTCCGGTCTCTCCGCTCCGGTTACGGTGCAGCGCGATGCACATGGGGTTCCACATCTTCGGGCGAGTTCGCTCGACGACCTCGTGATGGCCCAGGGCTACGTTACCGCGCAGGATCGGTTGTGGCAGATGGATGCGTTGCGCCGCCATGCTGCTGGAAATCTTGCGGAGATTCTCGGTGCATCGTTGATTCCGCACGATCGTGCCCAACGCACTTTGCAGATCAGGGCCGCTGCCGACCGCGCTCTCGCGACTCTTCCTCCTGACCAGCTGCATCTGCTTGAGCGCTACGCCGCAGGCGTGAACGCGTCCATTGCCACGCAGAGCGCTCACCTTCCACTCGAGTTTCGGCTGCTGCGATACGAGCCTGCGCCGTGGACTCCTCGGGACTCGCTTCTCATTGGGCTGGTGATGTTTCAGGACCTGACCAATAGCTTTCCGACGCAGTTGAATCGCGAGGCCCTGACTGCGCTTCTGCCTTCTCATCTTGTTGGTGACCTCTACCCTGTGGACTCGTGGCGCGATCATCCGCCTGCTCAACCTACCGTCGACCTGACCGCGCCGCAGCAGGATATTCCCGATGTTCCGCTGGATGAATCGCAGACGAAGCTTCGCAAGCCGTCACTTCCGACAGCGAATCTTGACGATCTACTTGCGCTGCAAGAGACCCTCAAAAATCCGGTCTGCGAAGGCTGCTTTGCGGGCTCGAACGACTGGGTTATCTCGGGCGCACACACGGTTACGGGCAAGCCGCTGCTCTCGAACGACATGCACCTCGCGCATAATGTACCGGGTATCTGGTATCAGGCGGATCTTGAAGCACCGACAGCGAGTGGGGAGCTTCACGTCGCGGGCGTCTCTCTTCCGGGTGTGCCGTTTATTATCGTCGGCCACAACGCTCATGTTGCGTGGGGCTTTACCAACCTTGGCGCGGAGGTGCAGGACGTTTACATCGAACACACGCGTGGCAGCGGCGACACGATGGAGTATCAATCGTCCGACAACACATGGCACCCCGTGATCCATCAGCGGGAGGTGATCCGCGTCAAAGGCGCGAAGGACGTTCTGCTCGACGTGCCTGCAACCCAGCACGGCGGCGTAACGACCCCTATCGTTTCGGGGATGTTTCCGAGCGAGAAGCGCAGCCTCTCTCTTCGCTGGACGATCTACGACCCGCAAAACATCACGCCGTCCTTCTACGCCATCAACACCGCGACTGATGGCGCGAGCCTCGTCTCGGCATTCTCCACCTTTGGAGGCCCTGCGCAGAACGTCGTCTACGCCGACGATCAGGGTCACATCGGATACCACGCCGTCGGAAAGATCCCGATCCGCGGCAACATCGCTACGCCAAGCCCGATCAGTCCGGTTCCCAGCGATGCGCTTGACGCCACGCAGGAGTGGGTGGGAACCATCCCCTACGATCAGCTTCCGCGTGCGAGCGACCCGCCCAACGGCATCCTCGCCACCGCCAACTCGCGCGTGACCGCGGACGACTACCCCTACCCCATCACGCTCAACTGGGCCGCGCCCTATCGCAACGAGCGTATCTGGAAGGTTCTGACCGCACGCGCCATCGAGACCAAAGATAAGCTCACCGCAGACGACATGCTCGCTCTCCAAACCGATGTCTACTCCGACGTCGATCACGTTATCGCGCAGCGCCTTGCCTACGCTATCGATCACACCACCAAACCTGAGTTCACCACCGACAAGGTTGCGGCGAAGCGACTCCGTCAGGCCGCCGATCTGCTCCGCGACTGGAACGGCAACGTCGACGCAGACGCCGCAGCTCCCGCCATCGTCGTCGCGACTCGCGCCACACTGTGGCCGCTTCTGCTCGATCCCCAACTGAAGTCCCAGCCCGAAATGAAATCGGATCTTCAGCCCGGAGCCCATCGCACCGGAGCGGCTCTTTACACCTGGGGCAATAAAGCCTACGCGGAAGAGTGGCTCATCATGCACACGCCCAGCCGTTGGCTCCCCCCCGCCTACCCTACCTGGGACGATCTCCTCACAGCCGCCGTCTCAAAGGCTCTCACCGACGACCATGCTCCAATTGACCTCGCCAAGTGGCGCTACGGCCAGTTCCGACCCAGCGACATCGAGCACCCCATCTACAGCCAGTCTCCCCTTCTTCAGCGCGTTCTCGGCGTGCCCACCAGCCCCGGGCTGCAGCCTCAAAGTGGCGATGATGTCACGGTCAAGCAGGTAGGCCGCAACTTCGGCCCCTCCGAACGCTTCACCGCCGACCTCTCCGATCTCGACCATAGCACCCTGAACCTCGTCCTCGGCGAATCGTCGAACCCTTTGAGCGCCTGGTTCATGGACCAGTGGCCCGCCTGGTACCACGGCACCACCTTTCCATTG
Source organism: Tunturiibacter psychrotolerans (assembly GCF_051013365.1). Lineage (GTDB taxonomy): Bacteria > Acidobacteriota > Terriglobia > Terriglobales > Acidobacteriaceae > Edaphobacter > Edaphobacter psychrotolerans_A. The sequence goes on from NZ_CP132941.1 coordinate 646,195, forward strand.
CCCTTCAGCCGCTCTGCTGTCGATGCTGCGACTACTCACACCCTAACTCTCACTCCCTAACCCACTCCCAGTTAGCGCTTCCTCGCGGCCGCAAGGGATCGGAATACCGTGCTGCAGCCGGAGATGTCCCGGCAGAGTCAACTTCTTCAGCTTTCGTTCGAGGACATCCACCTCCGCCACCGCAATCTTCCCGGTCCACTCACACTCTCCAAGCTCAATGGAGACGATCTCTCCCTTCTTCAACCCGAGCACCAGCCCTCGGATCGTCGTCACCAGCCCAACGTCGAATGCAATCTCATGAACAGTCTTGCCTCCCAGCCGCACATCCACATGCGGGTGCAGGGTGGAGTGAATCGAGTGGTCTGCGAGCACAGACACGATCTCCATCTCCGGGCTGCCTCGGCTCCGCTTCACGTCTTCCATAAACTTTGAGTAGTGCTTCCAACCATTCGCAAGCAATGACAACACACTCACGTGCATTGTCTCCTCGAGCGAATCGGTGACACCCTCTTGAATGCTGGTCCACGAGATCATCTTCGGCACCTTCTTACGCAGTTCGGTTAACTCCTCCGCGCCCAGTCCTGCCTTGATGTCGGTCTCCGCCACCCCGCCCCTGGCAAGCGCAAACAGATCGCCCAGGCTGAGATCCTCAGTCAGAACCGCTGTGTCCTTCTTTGCGTTCTCCCCTTCAGGTTTAGCCATTGATCCTCTTATCCGGACCTGCGTTTCGTTTTTAAGAACGTGATGCGCTCTTCTGCAGCTCCCACGTCGGGGACAAAGCTCAGCGACACATGCGGCTGCGGGCCAACGACGGTCACCTTTGGCACATCCCACCTGCAGCCTGTCGTCACGTTCAGCAGCATATGTAGGATCCAAAATCCCGCTCCAGCCAACGATGCCAGCGACGCGGTAACCAGGGCCTTCTTCTCTACGGAGAGCGTCTGCTTCGCTGGGGGCGCCGGACCGACATATGGTGCCGGTGGTGCTGGCTTCGGAAGATTAGCAATCTTTCTTTCATCCTGATTCTGTTGCACCCCTGGCGAGTCCAGTTTCGGTGTCTCCTGCGGCGGCGACGGTTTTGTCCCGTCTTCAGAGGACGCCTGCGCTTGCGATGCACTAGGCGGCGCGATGCTTGGCGGAGGCGGCTGGTTCGTTACGCCCGGCGAATCCGACATAACAGGCTCCGGCGGTAGGTTACGATTCGCCGGAAGTACCTGCTGCCCCGGGAACGGCGGCGATGTCGGGGGTCGCGGCCAGTCTGGCGGCTTTATGTACCCATTCACTGGCGGTCGCCCGCGAGGAGTCTGTTTCCAAGGATTCTGATTCTGCGTAGTCGTCGTGGCCGCTTGCAGCGGTGCGCCGTTCCTCGGCTTTCGATTCTGCGAATTCGTCGGCGGAGGGGGTTTCCCTTCGACTGTTGAGAATGTCGCAGGTGTCTGGCTCTGAGTAGATGTCTCATTCTGCGTCGGGGTCTGATTCAGTGGAGGTGTCTGATTCTGTGAGTTCGTCTTGAACGTTTCAGATATTGACGGTTGCGTCTGAGTGCCCGATCCGTGCGACACGACCAGCGAATTCATGCCGTGAAGATTCCCCTCAAATAGCTGGTTTGTTGAGAGCGACTGGGGTTGCAAAGCCCCGGAAGTCTGCGCTGGCGAGGCACCAGGATGGGGCTGTGCTGCACCTGCTAAAGGCAACCTTGCAGCAAAAGGCTGTGGTTGCGTTTTTGTATCCGGACGCTGCTCCCAGCTGTTCGCCGGTCCCTTCGGCGCAATCGCCGCGGGCGCCGGACTGCGTCCCATCGATTGTGGCTGCGCCGCCCTGGCATTCGAAACTGCTCCACGGTTTGGCCTGTTCTGCGCCTCAATCACCGGCCCAGCGCTCACCCCAGCGCATACCAGACTGAGAACTCCGATCCATCCAAGGCGCTTCATCATGGAAATCCTCCAGGCAACCGCAGGTTTCCACCTTGGAAGAATGGTGATTTAACTCCCGTCATCGTTTCCAGGTAAATCCTTCGTGCACGCGGGGGCGCGAAGTCCCGAACCTGGTCCTCGGCGAATCCTCCAACTTTTTGACTATCTGGTTCAGCGACCAGTCATCTGGGGCGTTGCCGTCGGCTCGCGCAGATACACCCCAACCGTGTCATTTCCAACCTGATAGCCAACGCGCCTTCTCCCGTGCGCAAGCTGAGTCCGCATCCAGGCATTCAGACTATCGGCGCCCTCCACCAGCAGCACCACGTCGAAGCGGTCGAGCGGATTGCCTGGCTCCTGGCTCCACGCGTCTCGGCCATCGTGACCCACATAGATGATCGTCATCGGCCTTCCTAGTTCCTTGAAGTCGAGCCAGAAGTCCCCCGTAGCCGCGACAGAGGCGCCGGCCGGGAGACTATGGATGATCGGCATAAAGCGATCCGGGCTGGTTTCGCCCGCACGACCTTGCCGCGGCGCGAGATAGATTGTGATGACGATCAACTGAAGTACGACGATCAAAGAAACCGCGTAGCGCCACACGGGACTAACGCGTCGCTCACCGAACGGCATCATCGCGACGCCGACCAGCAGAGGCCCATAAAGAAACTGGTAGCGATTGACGTTCATGTGAAAGATCCACTCCATCGCCACCAACTCCAGCGCGGAGCCCAACGCAAAAGCTGTCGCCAGCCGATACTCCAGCGCAGAGACGGAGGCGCGGCGCACCTTCAACACAAACCAGAGGAGCAACAGAACGACCAGCCCTAAGATCAGCGCAAGCACAAGATGTCGATTGAGAGAAGCCACATTGCGATCATGTAGCCGGTTTTGCAGCCATGTGCCTATGTCGTCATCTTTAGGGGTAGCCGAATGAAGAATTGCACGAAGCTGCCTGAGCGCAACCAGCGAGTTGCTTCTAAACGTAAGCACCCAGACAAGCACCGGCGTTATCGGCACGAGAAGAGCGGACAAAGCTTTGCTGCCCCAGTAACCTGGCACCGCCAGCATCACCAGGGGAGCCAAAAGAATAACCGCCGAGATGGCCTCCGGGTGAACGGAGAGCGCGAATCCCGCGAACAGTCCGCACGCGATCACACCGCGGCGAACAAGGCCGCTCGTCCCTTCGCGCTCCCCTGCGCTCACAGCGGCAATCATCACGGACGCAAACGCCAGGTGCACCATCAACGCAACCATCGACTCCATCCGCGCCATACGATCGACGATGATCAGCGGCGCGCACGTACAGTAAAGCGCCGCAACCATGGACGCCGCCGTCCAGCTGAGCACCTTTTCTTTGCCAAGAAAGTACAGGAGCAGCAACAGCACTGCGCATGCAGACAGACTCATCACCGTAGTTGTAAGACGCAGAGAGTAGACGGAGACACCGAACACGCGAATCGCCAGCGACTCGGTCAGCGGATACAACGGAGGAAAGTGCGCGAATAGATGGTCGATGCCGTAGGGGCTTCCGGCAAAGGTGGTCGCCGCGTATGCGTGCCCCTGGCCGAGCGAGACCGCGGCATCGTTGATGATCACCTCGTCGCCCTGCACAGGCGCCAGAGGAAGCTGCCCGTAGCGAATCAGCATGCAGGCCGCGTTGACGAGAAAGAGGACGAAGGCAAGACGGAGGTAACGACGCGAGCCAGAGTCCGCTCGCCTGGGGTCTGTAAAAGTCATCGATCGCTGGGTTCTCAATTCTACGGTTACCAGAGTCTAACGTGAAATCAGCCGTTGGTGTAGCTCGCCGAAAGACCGGCTGATAGCCACGCCACGAGCAGGGTAGAAATTCGGCGTTGACCACTGATCGCTGGCGGGTTGACGAAAAACTCTCCCGGGCCGCGAAGTATCAATTCAAAATCCAAAGGACAAACACCATGGCACACCCGTTTTGTCACATGGAACTAAACAGCACCGACGTCGCGAAGTCCAAAACCTTCTACACAACCATGTTCGGCTGGAACATCACGGACATGGACATGGGCGGCGGCATGACGTACTCGATGTTCAAACCCGAAGGCAGTGGTCCCGGCGGCGGCATGATGAAACATCCCGTCCCCGGAGCACCTTCCTCCTGGCTCCCCTATGTCGCGGTCGATGACATCCACGCAGCCACAAAGCAAGCCGCAAGCCTCGGCGCAAAGGTGATGAAAGACGTGCAGGAGGTTCCGCACACGGGCTGGTTCAGCATCATTCTCGACCCCACCGGCGCGGCCCTCGGCCTCTGGCAAGAGGCAAATAAGGCCTAACCTAAAGCCGATACTTAAACACGAATGGCCGGGCATCTCGTTGCACTCTCACCGCCAACTGAGCCCGGCCAGCTTTTTCGTTTCGTGGGCAGCGGTCTTCGACGAATCTCCATCGCGTCCAATCTCGAACCCACGTCGCGCAGATGGCCGTCATACACTAGTCAGCAGATGCGATCCGTTCTTCTCCTCCTGTCCCTCGTTTTGGCGGCAACGCAAGCCACAAGCCGCGCCTATGCTCAATGGGATCTCGAAGAGTCCCACACCACCGCCAGCCTGCGCGGCATTCACAACGTAGGCGGAGGAGTCGCGTGGGCCAGCGGCACCGACGGCACAGTGCTCCGCACTGAAGACGGCGGATATCTGTGGCAGACCTGCGCGATCCCACCCGGCGCAGAGAAGCTCGACTTTCGCGGCGTCCAGGCCTTTGACGAAAACACCGCCATCGTCATGTCCAGCGGTCCCGGCGATCAATCGCGTCTTTATAAAACCACCGACGGCTGCCAGACGTGGAAGCTGGTCTTCACCAACCCAGACAAGGACGGCTTTTTTGATGGGATCAGCCTTTTCGCGCCATCGCAGGACGCACTAGGACACCCGCTCGATCACTCGCATGTTACGGGCTACGTAATCGGAGATCCGGTAGAGGGAGCCTTTGCTCTTTTCTCAACTCGCGATGGGGGAAACAGTTGGTCCCGAAGAATTGCAACCCAAAGAGGGTCCAATGGGGCAGGCTGTAAAGTCGATACATTCGCGGCGAAAAGCGGAGAAGCGGCCTTCGCAGCAAGCAATCAATCATTGCTTACCCTGAATAGCTCGTTTCTGCTCTTTGTCACTGGCGGTTCTGATGCACGAATCGGTTATACCGATCTTTTCTCTCTTGACGGCGCGCTCTGCCACGAATCTGCTCATTTCAAGTCTCTCCCGATAACTCATGGCAATCCATCTTCCGGCGCTTTTGCTTTCGCAGTTCAACCGGGTTACGAAGCTCGTAGTAACTTTCCGGACAAAATCGTAGTCGTCGGTGGAGACTACAAGCTCCCAGGCGCAACAAATGACAATGCTGTCTTAGTGAGCCGAGTAGGAAACTTATTCCAGACAAGTAAAAAGACCGAAACCCCACCACACGGGTACCGCTCCGCTGTAGCCTGGGATGCGGATCAGAAACTCTGGATCACAGTAGGCCCGAACGGCACAGACATCTCCACAGACGACGGAAAAAACTGGCGTCCGCTTACCCCTTTACCTACTGATCCTGCCGACGCAGACAAAAACTGGAACGCGCTGTCGCTTCCCTTTGTTGTGGGTCCGCACGGACGTATCGGGCGGCTTCGTACCATCGACCAAAAGTCACTGGCGACAAAGAAGCCATAATCACGCATGACGCTTTGAATCAGGCGAGTTCTTGGTAAACCGCACGTATTTTTTACGTTTATTGCTGCTGGGGAGTTGTTGGTGTCGTGCCGGTCCCCTGTGTGCCGGAGCTCGGAGACGACCCATTTCCTGAGCTTGGCGACGATCCAAAACTTGACCCCGACGAAGAACCGTAACTTGATCCTGAAGACGAGCCGAAGCTCGATCCCGACGAAGATCCAAACCCTGAAGGGCTTGATGATCCGAACCCCGAGGGGCCGGGTCCAGTGCCTCCTATGCCAGAGCTATTTCCGCCTGCCGAACCCAACCCCTGGTTTCCTCCGCCAAGCAGACCCGCCGCCTGCTTCAGCTGCTCAATCCGGGGATCGTAGATAAACTCCCAGGTGTTGTACGACGTCTGCTCGTTCAGCACGACGATCGACGTTCCCTCCTTCGGAATTCCCACACCGACAAACGGCGCACCGCCGACCCCAAAGCCCGAACCGGATTGACTCGAGTTTCCAGAGAGCGATCCGAGTGTGCTGTTTGAGCCCGTCGTTGAGCCCGTCGTTGAGCCAGTCCCCGAGCTGTCTGTTCCGGTAGTCGCCCCACCCGTGCTGGGTGTTCCTGCGCTTGAAGCTCCCGCACCGCTCGTATTGCTGTAACCCGGACCTGAGGAGGAGCTTCCGCCACCTAATCCGCCAGTGCCCTGCCCCGAAGAGCCAAAGGCGCTCGACGACCCCGACGAGGACGAACCGAATGCACTCCCACTGGATCCGCCAAACGCCGACCCCGAACCCGCAGCTCCCGCTCCGATCGCTCCCGAGGACGCCGACCCGGCAGCCGAGCCCAACCCCGGCGCCAGGCCCGTCAGCGGCTTGCCGAAGAGCCCCTTCACCGTCGTCTTCGCCTCGCCTACGTGGATCAAGCGCCAATCCGACTTCCCGGTAAATGGGTCGAGATATTGCTGGCGCAGAAATTTCACAGGTGTGCCCTTGGCCAGGGCATCCATCGAGCCGGGATAGCTGCCCGACTTCCGGTAGTAGAGCTGGATCGCCCGGACATACTGATTGCCGCGATGCACCGCCTCCACCTCGCGGTCGCGCTTCAGCTCCTGAGCCATCCTCGGCGCGGCGATACCCAGCACCAGCAGGACGATGAAGATCGCAACGATCAATCCCACCAGCATGAAGCCCTGCTCTCCATGCCGCTTCTCCGTGCGCAGATCAGCCACGCCCATAGACGAGCGATGGTCATCGAGCCGGTATCGGAAGTGAAGTCTCTTCATCGCGTCTACCTCAAGCACGGTCGTCTCAGTGCGCCAGCAACGGCAGGGTCTGCTTATTATTATTCGCCATATCCTCTACCAGCACCGAGTTGGCCGACACCGTCACAACTCTGTACTTCCGTTGGACGATATCGCCATCGGACGCGAGGAAGACATCCTCGCCATGCAGCAGAAACGCTTTACGTTTTCCGTCAGGTGTCGTCGCCGTTCCAAAAAACTTCAGGTCGATCGGCGGCGGCGGTGGTGGACCCGGCGGAGGCGGTGGGGGGCCCGGCGGAGGAGCCTTCGCCGTCCTCACCGGCACAATCGGCTTTGGAATATCTACCGGCGCTGAGCTTGCGGAAAAGATATTCCGTCCGCCTCCCGAGTAGACCAGCGACTCCGTCACCAGCATCGCGTCCATCCGCAGCGTAGGATCAAGCTGCGCCGAAGTCGTTCCAAGTTTTTTGGCCGCAGCCCCCGCAATGTTTCCCGATGGAATCGCAACTACGGCTCCCGCAGCAGGAGCAGACCTCGCAGGAGCTGTCACCACAACGGGCGGCGCTACCGGCGCGGGGCTGTCATCGCGCAGCTCGTAGTACAAAACTCCCGCCGCAACCAGCACGAACGCAGCAATCGCGCCGCCTTTCTTCTGTTGATCCGCAGTCAGCCGTATCATCGCTGGCCTCCCGCATCAGTATTTTCAGAGGAGCTGTCATCAGCCTTCTTCTCTTCCGCACCAGCCACAGTCTTGTCCGAGCTTTCCGTCCCCACCGGCGATCGCAGGTATGTCGTCAGCCGCAGCCGCAGTCCCACGGTCCCGCTCTGCTGACCGGTCAACGTAAGCCCGCTAATCAGGAAAAACATCTTGTCTCGCTCGAGCGAGTTGATAAAGACCACCAGCGGCCGGTAGTCTCCGCTAAGGCTCGCATCCATCCGCGCTTCGGTCAGCGCGCCTGCGGTCCCGTCCATCACAGGCGAGTACGCGTACTGCACGCGTGTCAGCTTCACACCCTGCTTCTTCGCCAAAGCGCCTAACTCTCCGGCTACCTCAGAGTTCGCAAACGGCAAACGTTCCTTATAAAACTTGTCGGCATCTTTGGTAGCCTGCGCCAGCTTCTCATCCAGGCCTTCGAGCGGCTGTCTCGCAATCTCGGCCGTCTTCATCTGTACCGTCTGGTCCGCCAACGCAGCGGCGTTCTGGTTGTTCGCCGCACGCCACGCAAACGCCATATGCGCCAGCAGGTAGAGATTCACGAGGCCCAGCACCACTACACCCGCGATATGGAAGTTCTTCAGCGTGCCCAATCGGCTCGCCTTCTCGGCCCACTGCTTCGCCGCTACCGCAGTCCGTTTCTTCTCGGCTACTGTCGTCATCGCGCCGCTCCCTTCTGCGCCGGAGCCTTCACCGCGCTGGCTCCAGGGAGCGCACTCTTCGGTGCCGTCTTCTTCTTCTTCACCGCACCCGCATCACTCTCCGTCGCATCGCCCTTGTCTTTTTTGTCCTTCTTGTCCTTCGCGGCGACGTCCTTCACAGGCTTCTCGGGCAACGGGTTATACCCACTCAATACATCGAACTGCACCGCCCCCGGAGCCAGCATCTGCGCAGCATTTCGGTTCCCTTCCTGCGTCTGCGCTTGCTCCGATGCCAGCCGTGGCGAAAGGAATCGCTGCGATGTCTCGAGATTCCTCACCAGCTGCACCGCCTTCTCGCGATCACCGCTCACGCGCAGCCGAATATTCACATCGCCTTCCTTCGTAATCACCGGATCGATGCTCGTCACCTGAACACCTGCCGGCAGCACCTTCTCAAGGTCCATCATCACGGCCGTCCAGCTGAAGCTCTTCTCCGCAAACGCAGCATTCAGAAAACGCGATCGCTCAAGCACCGCCATATTCTGTGGCTGACGCATCCTCGCCTCATTCGCCATGCGCTCCTGTTGATAACGCTGCGTCTTCGCCTTCAACGCATCCATCTGCGCCTGCGCCACCTTGGCCTTCTCATTCAGCGAGTGCAGCGCAAATCCCAGTCCCACCGCGAGCAGCGCCAGCACCACCATCGCCAGCCGCAGCTTCGCAAACAGCGGCCTCAGCTCAATAAACGGTCGATTCGCAAGATTGACAGAGATCCGCATCAGTTCCTCAGCGCTCCCCGGACGCCGGCCAGCCAGCCTCGCGGCACACTAGAGGTCACTGCTCCCGCCTCCATCATTCCTGCATCCACCAACTCGCGCACCCGCAGACCCTCCAGCCCGTACTCTCCCGCCTCCGCCAGCGTGTCTGCACCGAGCGTTCCCGCCACCAGCAACTGCTCAGGAGCAGTCTGCAGCGAGTCTTCAAAGTATGCCGCCGCCACACTCACCGCCTGCGCCACCTCGCGCGCTGCTGCCTGAGTCTCAATGTGCCGCACCAATGCGGTCCCCAGCATCGAGGGCGGCATCTCACTGTGCGCATCGAAGCGATCCCATCCGCCCGGCCCCAGCGGCTCCTGCTGTGCCCACTCCTGCGCCGAACTTTCCCGATCTACCAGAGGGATAGAGGTCTCGACAAGTTCAATCGGCGCTCCGGCGTTCGGCCCCGTGCCCATATCGACCGAGCGATGCAGCAACAGAACTCCCGCCTGCACAATCGCCGTCGTCACCGAACCCAACCCGGCATTGACCACCAGCACCGGCGATGTGGTCTCATCAAGCCCCGCCAGCGCCGCCAGCGTACTCGGAAGCACCGCGCCCGGCAGGTAGCCAGCCGCAAGCACCATGGCCTCATACTCCTCGAGCACCGCCTTCGGTATCGCAACTGCCAGCAGCTTGATCGTTCCCTTCTCGTTCGACATCACCTGGTAGCTCACCATCGCGTCATCCGCGTCGAACGGCAGCAGCTTCTTCAAGCGAAAACGCACAAGAGGCAACGCCTCGACAGCCTTCGTCGGCAGTTGATCGAAGTCCAGAAAAAGTACCCGCACCGCAGAGTCCGGCACCACCAGCGTTACATCTCTCAGACGCCCCGCACCACGCTCGGCCCGATCCGACGAGCCACGCCCCGAAACTGCATCGAGTGCCTTGCGCACCGCCAACGACACGCACGTCTTATCGACGACGTTGCCGGGCTTCAATCCAGGCGCCAGCGCACCACTCGCTAAATCCACCCGCGCCACCGACGTCAACAGAGCAGCCGCATCCTCGGCCCGCGCCGCCACTACGCCCTCTGCGCGAACCTCAACCGCCAGCCGCGGCCGCGTGCCCAATGTCTTCGGTAAAATTTCCATTCCGTCCTAGACTACCTTGCTCTATCGATTGACACTACGTCACCATCATGGTGCACGCAGCGGCAAACCGTGTTCTCGCGGCCGGCTTTACCGTCCCGCCTCAATAAACGTCACCTTATTGATCTCGCGCAACGTAGTAATGCCGTCCCGCACACGCTCCAACGCCGAATCGCGCAGAAACGCCATGCCCTTCTCCTTCGCCTTCTTACGAATCTCGCTTCCCGGCTTCTTCGCCAGCAACATCTCGCGGATTTCGTCGTCGAGCTCCAGCAGTTCGTGGATCGCCGACCGACCGCGATATCCCGTTCCGCCGCATTCAATGCATCCTGGTCCCTCGCGGAAGTTGAACCCACGCCACTCATGCAGGTCCAGACCGCTTGCCACCAACTCTGCGTCGCTATAGTGAACATCTCTCACGCAAAATTCACACACCTGCCGCACCAACCGCTGCGCCAGAATACAGTTCAACGCCGAAACAAAGTTGTAAGGCTCAACTCCCATGTTCAAAAAACGACCCAGCACATCGACCACGTTATTTGCGTGGACCGTCGTAAACACAAGGTGTCCCGTCAACGCCGAGTTGATCGCAATCTGCGCCGTCTCCGCATCGCGGATCTCACCGACCAGGATCTTGTCCGGGTCATGACGCAGAATCGAACGCAAACCTCGTGCAAACGTCAGCCCCTTCTTCTCGTTGACCGGAATCTGCGTGATGCCGCGAATCTGATACTCCACCGGGTCTTCGATCGTGATGATCTTATCTTCTTCCGATTTAATCTCGTTCAACGCCGCATAAAGAGTCGTCGTCTTGCCCGACCCGGTCGGTCCTGTCACCAGCACCATGCCGTACGGCTCTTTGATGTACCGCCTGAATCTCTCAAGGTCCTTCGCTGCGAAGCCCACGACATCCAATGAAAGTTTCGTGAACTTCTCCGACATCGATTCTTTATCGAGCACACGCAGCACAGCATTTTCGCCATGTACCGTCGGCATAATCGACACACGAAAGTCGATCAATCTGCCCTTGTATCGAACCCGAAAACGTCCGTCCTGCGGTACACGGCGCTCGGCAATATCCAGCTCGCTCATAACTTTGATACGCGACAGAATCGTCTGATGATGCTCGCGAGCAATCGGAGCCATTGCCTGCTGCAGCACACCGTCGATGCGGTACTTCACCAGCAGCGAATCATCGAAGGTCTCAAGGTGAATATCCGAGGCGCGCCGCTCCAATGCCGTAAAGATGGTGGTATCAACAAGCCTTATGATTGGCGAAATATCATCTTCGCTCGTCAGCCGCTCAATCGAGATATTCGAGTCCTGATTGTCGTCACCCGACAACACATCGAACGCAAGTCCTTCACTTGCCTCATCGAGGACGCGCTGACTCTGCTCGGTCTTCTTCAGCAGCTCCGTGATCTGGCTCAGTGTCGCCACCCGCGTCACCAGCCTCTGCCCCAGCAGCCCCGAGATCTCGTCCAGCACCATCAACTTCGAGGGATCGGACACCGCGATCGCGAGCTTGCCCTCCATCTGCTCCAGCGGCACGAAGTTGTACCGGAACATCATGTCCACGGGCACGCTCTTGAACAGCTCATGCGAGATCTTGAAGTTCTTCAGGTCCACAAAATCAGCGCGATAGCGACGCGCCAGAAGCTGCGCCCGCTCCGTCTCACCCATTCCCGCTTCATTGATCGGTATTGCCAACGGTGCCATTGCCATATTCGTAAGACTCCCTTTACATCCAACCGTCACTCACACCTTCGCGTCATTCACGGTGCGTTCAAACGATCTTTTTAGTGCTAATCCCGCCACAACCCGCGGCCGGAATCCGCCGAAGACGAAACTTCCGTCCAATCTTCTATTATTCAGCAAAATCAACTCTTATGGTATCCTCCGCGCAACCGCCTTTGGCCTCACATACGTACGTCTTTTGGAGGACACAGCAATGAGCACGTACCCGCCGACCCTCTCCGCTCTCGCCCCTAAGGCGATCAACTGGTCCATCGCCCTTAGCATTTTGCTCATTCTTGCTGGCCTCTTCGCCGTCCTGATTCCGCCGTTCTCGGGCCTCGCCGTCACACTTATCTTTGCCTGGGCCATGATCGTCAGTGGAATCACTCACTTCGTCTTCGCCTTCAAGACTCACACCACCGGCGGTGTGCTCTGGGAACTGCTGGTCGGCGCGATCTATCTCTTTACTGGCGTCTATCTCCTTCTGCACCCGCTCGACGCCCTCATCGTCCTCACTCTGATCCTCGCTGTCTATCTCGTCTTCGAAGGGATCGTCGAAATCATCCAGTCTTTTCAACTTCGCCCCCGCCACGGCGCCAGCTGGCTTCTATTCGACGGCGTCATCACCCTGATCCTCGCGATTATGATCTGGCGGTCGTGGCCCGCGAGCACCGTCTGGGTCATCGGGACGCTGGTCGGCATCAGCATGATCTTCAGCGGCTTTTCGCGCCTCATGCTCTCGCTCGCCGCCAAACGTGCTCTCAATCAGTCACTCTGAAAAACCTCCTGCGCGGAGGGCGGTCACTTCGTGACGCGTATACCGGTCAAGGCAATCCATGCGACAAGAGCCCTCCCGTTGGTCGGGATCAAATATCACCGCCGACCAACGGGAGGCCCATGCGAAGCGGTATACAAGTCACGAAGTGACCGCCGCACGCGCAGTGCGCCTTTATTCTTCTAAGGCTGATCCGCGTTCAGCGAATTGATCAGAGCGTCCGCCTGCGCCATCGACCCATCCAGACTCACCATCAACACATCGACGTCAGTCGACATCTTCGCCGAAGTGCCCTTCAACGATCCAATCGCCCGCGCATTCAGATTGTGCTTCAAAAAAGTCACCTGATCGTGAAACGCCGTAATCACCGGCGTCATCCGAGCCTCAGTCTGCCGCATCGACTTGATGTAATTGGCCTCACTCAACCGCGACTGCCGCAGCATCACCGCCGACTGCGCCTTTAGCTTCTTGTTCTCCATCCCATCAATCTCTTTCTGCCACTCTTTGAAGAGATCGTTGGACACCTGATCGATCGAGTCGATCCGGTTATGCAGCTTCTGGGCACTATCCGCGGCCTTTTCATACTCGCTATTCAGCTTCTTATAGTTCTTTTCAAGCGCTCCCCCTTGAAACCCCGTCAGCGCCTGAAACGACTCCATCGTAGTCTTGATCTGCTCCTTCGCCTGTTGCTGGTCCTTCTTCGAATCCTTCACCCGCGACACAAGGATGTCCCGCTTCTCTTTCCCAAACGTCTTCATCGCCTTGTAGTAGGAGCTGGTACACCCAACCAGCACAATCAGCGGAGCCACCGCCGCCACGCATCGCAACACCCAACGCCGAGAGATCACAGTCAACTCATTCCCCCCTGTCAGAGCTTGACGAATTGTAACCTCTCTGCCGAAGATCGCGGCCCAGACGCGTCGCTAACCCACGACGGGAAGCCTATCTCCCCGCGAGCGCAGCCAGAGTTCGATGGCAATCGTGTTGATCGAAAAACCAATCCAGAAAGCAATGCCAAAGAATTGCCCCGGCTCCAGATGTGTCAATCGGCTAGTAGCAAAGAACACCCCCATCACCGGCCGCGTGGTTGCGATACCAAGCAGAATCGCAACTGCTCGCAGCATCCACCGCATCTTCTCGATCGCTTCACCCCGGCGTGCATCCACAAACGCGCGCCCAAGCGAAAACAGAAAGAGGCTATTGAAAAAGAGAACCGCAGATCGCTCCACCCACCCTCCAACCGGATGAGTGCTCATGGCATAAGCAGTGAGTCCCACCCAGGCCCCAAGGGGAAAGAAAATCCGTTCCGCCCACACGCCGCCAGTTCGTCGCAACAAAACAAACGGAGTCAGCAGAACAAACGCCATCGCTGGAAGAATATGAGCAATCGTCAAAGCCTCGTGCGAAGCAAACACCGCGTCAAGCGCAGCCGTCGGTGAAGATCCACCCCCTCCCGGATGCAGAAGCACCGCAACTCTGCGCAACACCACCGCAACCGCAATCATGACGCAGATCCAGAAGCCAACCTTCAGCCACCCAGGGTAGACGCCCCCAGAACCCTCTCGCTTCTCGATTCCATGCACTGGAGCTTTCGCAGCCATACGCCCTCCTCGCCGCGAGACTAAGCCGCACCACGCTCAGACACGCGAGGACCAGCAACAACAAGCAAGCATACGCAGCAAAGAATCTCCCCGTTCCCTACTGCCCTCCCGAACCACCAGCGCTCAAGCTGAAGATCGGCAGATACAGCGCAATCAAAATCGTCGTTACCACCAACCCCATCATGATCAGGATCAGCGGCTCAATCAAACTCATCGCCGCAGTAAGATTCGTCTGCACATCCTCTTCAAAGAACTCCGCCACCGAGTTCAACATCTGCGGCAGGGCACCAGTCGACTCGCCAACCTCGATCATCTCGATCGCCAGCTCCGGAAACACCTTCGTCGCCTGCAAACTAACCGATAGACCCTTCCCCTCGCGCACCGTCTCGACCGATCTATAGACCGCACTCGCAATCTCTCGCGAATCGATCGACTTCGCCGCCGTCTCAAGCGAAGGCACAAGCGGCAAACCGCCGGTCAACAGCGTCGACAGCGTTCTCGAGAACAACCCCACCTGGTACTTCAGCCACACACTGCCAAACACCGGCAGCTTAATCCGAATCTTGTCGATCAGGCTCGCACCCGCATCCGTCTTCGACCAGCGATAGAGCAGGAACCCAACCACGCCCGCCACAACGGCCACATAGATTCCGTAAGACTGCGCCTCTTTGCCCAAATCAAGCAGAAACGTAGTCAACGCAGGCAGCTTCGTCCCCAGCTGGTCATACAACTGCGCAAACCGCGGCACCACAAACGTGATCAAAAAGATAAACAACCCAATCACCATCACCACCAGCAGCGCCGGATAGATCAAGCTCGCCTTCAACTTCTTGCGAAACGTCAGCGACACGCGCTGAAAGTCCAGAAACCGCTGCAGTACCTCTTCAAGATTTCCCGACCGCTCTCCCGCCAGCAGCGTCGTCGTATACACAATCGGAAACCCTCCCTGCGCCTCAAACGCCTGCGAGATCGACTCGCCCGTCTTCACCCGCGACGCCACATCCTCCAGTTGCGCACGAAAGTGCGGAATCTTCTGCCTCTTGCTCAACAACTCGAGCGACCCCAAAATCGGCAAACCAGCTTTGATCAACGTCAAAAACTGTTGATTGAAGACCAGAAAAGTCTCCAGCTTCACCTTCTTCTTGCTTGCCCCCAGGGCGCTCTTCGCCTTCACCGAATAGACGTAGTACCCAGCCTGCGTAAACCGCGCCTTCAGCTCCTCAGCCGTAGCCGCCGCATGGCTCTGCTCCATCACCCGCCCACGCTCATCCGCCAGCTTAATAACAAACTCAGTCATAAACGCTACTGCACCCGTTTCCGCTCAAAGTCACTCGTCCATCTTAGACGTTCCCGCCGCCGAAACGCGTCCCAGAATGACACACCGGCACCATTCCCCAAACGGGTCACAAGTTTCTCAATGACCGGAAACCGCGCTCCTGTATTATCTGGGTGACATTTCAGCCGCCTCCCATAAAACTTCCAGGCGGCATGACTCGCACATACAAGCACGGTACGAGATTCGCAAACGTCTTCCCGCTGAGCATCTTTTGAAGGACATGCCACAATGACTGCGACCTCTTGGTTCAAAACCCCCTCCGGAGCTCGATCACTCCTCGCCTTCCTGATCGCACCATTCCTTACCCTCCCCGCCGTCGCGCAGACTCACCCCCCCGTCTATCCTGTGCCCATCATTTCGCTCGTGAATCCCGCCCCGTCACCCACAAACACCGCGGCCACCGTCACAACAGGAGACTTCAACGGCGATGGACTGACTGACGTTGCTTACATCTCTACGTCTGGAGCTCCGAATTATCAGATTACGAACGGGATCACCGTCGTTCTCAACGAAGGTCCCAACAATCCGACGGTCTCTGTACCCACCAGCGGACTAAGCTGCACGCCGCAGAATATCGTCGCCGCCGACATTAACAAGGACTCCAAGCTCGACGTCGTTCTCACCTGCGTCGAGGGCTACGTTGCCGTGCTCTTCGGGAACGGAGACGGCAGCTTTCAGACGCCTTCGTACTATGCGGTTCCGAACGTTAGAACAGTTGCGCCGCCGGTCGACCTCAATGGAGACGGGTACCCTGATATCGCTGTAACTGTATCGACAAATCCCCCAACCTTGGTTCTCGTGTCTGTTGGGGTCTTGCTCAATAAGGGCAGCAGCTCACCCGGGACTTTCTCGCCCTCTTCCAGCTACCCGCAGACGCAGCAAAACTCTGGATTCGCGATTAGTTCTGGTGATTTCAATGGTGACGGAAAAGCGGACATTATCGCAGGTAACCCAGCCCAGGTATTCTACGGCAATGGTGACGGCACACTGCAAGCACCAGTCCTAACCACCGCGACCTCTGGCTTTGCGACAGGAGACTTGAACGGCGACGGCAAAACTGACATCGCGTATGTCAATGTCAGTAATGCGACCGCGACTACACCAACTACCTATTCGCTCCAAATCTTACTGGGTAATTCCAGTGGCCAATTTACGACAGGCGAGATGCAGCCGATCCCAACATCGTTTGGTCTTCCGGCAATCGTCCCATTCCAGAACACTTCAACGAGTACTGTAATAAACCTCGCACTGGTTGGATCCAGCAGCACGATGATCGATCTCAATGACGGCAAGGGTAACTTCTCTCAGGGGCTAGCTTACGGCGTTAGTTCAAATTTCGTGACAACCCAGCTGGGTGCCAGTGGGAACACGAATCTCCTGTTCTCACTCTCAGAATCGGCAACGCAGGTTGTTCCTGGCAATGGCGACGGCACGTTTCAAGCGCCACCATCTACGATCCTGGACGCCGGGGGGTGTGTATTTACCGATGTCAACAGCGATGGTCTTACCGACACGCTATGTATAGACTCTGCCTCCAACCTTGTAACAGCTCTCGGTCGCGGCAATGGGCGGTTCTCGAAGTACAGCCAGAACAGCACGACTGGACAGATCATTGTCACAGGAGACTTCAATGGCGACGGGAAGGTGGATGCAGTCACCATCTCTTATGGAACATATTTCCAGCCACATGACCTTCAGCCGCCTCCAGTTGTCAATGGCAAGTTGTCCTTCTACAGCGGCAACGGAGATGGGACATTCCAGCCGTCGGGGACAGCCTTAGATCTGGGGTATGGCGGAGTCGACTCGGCGATTGTTGGGGACTTCAACGGCGACAAAATTTTGGACTTGGTGATTCCTTTCGGTTGCAACTGCCCCGCGCCAGCACCACCCTCAGGTGTTCTCTTCCTCGCAGGCAAAGGAGACGGTACCTTTGCTGCTCCAGTTGCTCTCCCCATACCATTCAACGACGTAAGCTTCGCAGCCGACGTGAATAATGATGGCAAGCTGGACATCATTGGAACGAACACGATCAGCTTAGGAAACGGCGACGGTACATTCCAGCAACTTCCCCTTGGTATCGCCGGAATAGTCTTAGCCGCGACCGACCTAAACGGCGACGGAAAAGCCGATCTTGTGATCAATAACAACACCGTGACCGCAATATACGCTGGCAATGGCGACGGCACATTCCAGACCGCACCTTACTTCACTACTCCTCTTACAGGCTCCGCCTACATCGGCGACGTCAATGGAGACGGTCATGCCGATCTACTTCTGGCAAGCACTCAACTTTCCGTGCTCTTTGGTGATGGCACCGGCAACTTCACGCTTGATCCCAACACCTATCCCAACGCGGGCGCTATAGGTGCTCTTGCACGCGTCAACAATCAGGCTCCAAGCCTTCCGAATGACCATACCCTGGACTACGTGTTCAACAGTGGTGGAGGAGTAACCTCGTTCATCAATCAACTCAACCCCGCGCCCACGTCTCCCGCGCCTCTCCCTTCGAAGACTACGCTCGCGGCCTCCGCCAGCAGCGCAGCGCCCGGCCAACAGCTCACCCTCACCGCCACAATCACAGGCGCCACTCCCACCGGTACCGTTTCGTTCGTGTCGGGCAGCACAACACTTGGAACAGCACCCGTCACCAACGGCACCGCCACTCTCGCAACCTCCTTCGCGACGGCAAGTACCTATCCCGTCGTCGCCAACTATCCCGGAGACGCCAACAACACGCCAAGCTCCTCCAGCCCAGTCTCTATCATCGTCGCTCCCGTAACCTCAACCACCGCTCTCTCCGTCTCAGCGGGCAGCGCCGGAACCAATCAGCAACTCACCTTCACGGCGACAGTCACCGGCCTCAACCCAACCGGCAAAGTCACATTTGCCTCACCGACCGCAACTCTCGGCACCGCGTCTCTAGTCAATGGAGTGGCGACCCTGCCCTTCACCTTCACCACCGCAGGCAGCTACGCAGTTACGGCGAGCTACGCAGGCGACCTAGACAACTCGAGCAGCACCTCTACCGCCGTCACGGTTGCAATCGCAACACCTGACTACTCCATCACCGCATCCCCAACCTCGGCGACCATCTCGCCCGGACAGTCAGCCACCACCACGCTCACGGTCACCCCAGTCGGCGGCTACAGCGGCACAGTGAAGTTCTCCTGCGGCACACTCCCCAGCGGAGCAACCTGCACCTTCGCCCCAGCCTCGGTAACCCCAACCAGCGGCGCTGCCACCAGCGTTCTGACCATCACAACCACCGCCCCCTCGACGGCCCGCCTGCGCGATCGATCGCTCCCACTCCAAGGAATCGCATGGGCCAGCCTCATTCTGCTAACCCTGTCCCCCCGCAAACTCCGCGGACTCAACCGCCGCCTCGCGCGCGCAACCATCCTCACGCTGCTGCTAGCTGCAGGCTTGCTCTCGTTCTCGGGGTGCAGCTCTTCTTCCCCCTCAAACAACGCTCCGACGAATCCAGGCACTCCGGCCGGAGCCCAAACCATAACCCTAACCGCGGCAGACTCCTCCGGAAGCCTCTCGCACGCCATCAACTTCCAAGTGACCGTGCAATGATCCTCGGCGCAAAATTTGTCGCCACTTAGGTAGATCACCCAACAAAAAAAATCCCCGAGAACAACCGGGGATTTTCTTTGCTTTACGATCCACAGATCTCGCGTGTCAGGCCAAAGGGAAAGCCATAATCCTGTCCAGCATGATCTCCAGGCCCTCACTAGCATCTTGTACCGCGATCCGGTTCCCTTCCAGACGGCTGATCATCAACGCTCCCTCCAGCGTGGCAATGATCATGTTTGCAACGCGTCGCGGCTGAACCTCCCCCCGAATCTCCCCATTGGCGATCCCGTCCTCGACGATGCTCGCGAGCCGCGCCTTCCACTCCTTCATCGCGGCACACACCAGACTTCGCAGCACCGGATTCCCATCATCCGCATCGATCGCCGTATTCATAAGCGGGCACCCCCCAGGAAAGACCCCCGGTGTCTCCGCAAACCGTCTCACCGAGTACTTCAGCTTCTCCACCGCACCGGGAATCGCGTCCTGCCCCTCGCGCCGAGCCTTCGCCACCCGCGTCCACGCGTACTGAAACGCTTCGGCAGCAAGCTCCTCCTTACTGGCAAAGTGCCGATACACGCCACCCTTCTCCAGCCCCGTCGCATCCAGCACATCCTGCATCGAGCAGCCGGCAAACCCCTGCTGATTGAAGATCGGCGCCGCCTCCTCAATGATTCTCTGCCGCGTTAAGTCACCTTTTCCCATACTTTTACCTCGCCGCAATCCCTGCTCCGAAATCCTACAGCAGCAAGAAAACGCATCCTGCGGCTCTTCTACTGAATCAGATGCTTAAAGAAACCGTTCAGTCTCTTTTTCGAGACCGTGCCGGCGATTCACGAGGAGAACGAGACATCATGGCCACCGCCACCCTCAGCGAACCAGAGCTAGCCGCCCCGCCAAAGCCCAAGGTAACCAGTTCCGCCCCCCGAAGCCGCCCCGTTATCAACCCGTGGGTCGTCGCCCTTACGGTCACCCTGGCCACCTTCATGGAGCTGCTCGACACCTCCATCGCCAACGTCTCCCTCCCCTACATCGCCGGCGGTCTCGGCCGCTCCTACGATGAAGTCACCTGGATCCTTACCACCTACCTCGTCGCCAACGCCGTCGTTCTGCCCATGTCCGCGTGGCTCTCCCGCGTCTTCGGCCGCAAGACCTATTACATGGCCTGCGTAACGCTCTTCACCATCACATCCTTCTTCTGCGGAATCGCCCCCACCCTGGGCATCATGCTTCTCTCACGCGTCCTGCAGGGCATCGGCGGCGGCGGCCTCGCCCCCGTCGAGCAAGCCATCCTCGTAGACGCCTTCCCGCCCGCCAAACGCGCTTCTGCCTTCGCCCTCTACACGGTAGCCATCGTCACCGCCCCCGCCATCGGCCCTGTCCTCGGCGGCTGGATCACAGACAACTACAACTGGCGCTGGGTGTTCTTCATCAACATCCCCGTCGGCATCCTCTCCCTCTTCCTCACCAACCGCTTCGTCCACGACCCCGACTCCTTCGCCGAAGAACGCAAAACCGTTCGCGTCGACGGCAAGCTTCGCATCGACGGCATCGGCATTGCCCTCGTAGGCCTTGGCTCCGCAGCTCTCGAAGTCCTCCTCGACCGCGGTCAGATCGACGACTGGTTCGGCTCTCCCTTCATCATCTGGATGTTCGTCATCGGCGTCGGCTGCCTCACCGCCGCCGTCTTCTGGGAGCTTCACGTACCCGACCCCATCATCGACTTCCGCCTGCTCAAGATCCGCAACTTCGCATTCGCCAACTTCTTCTACTTCATCTTCGGCTTCGGCCTCTTCGCCTCCACCACGATGATCCCGCAGCTCCTCCAGTCCCTCTACGGCTATCGCGCCATCGACGCGGGCCTGGTCCTTGGGCCTGGCGCTCTGGTCATCACCTTCCTCGCCCCAGTAGGTGCGCAGTTAGTCCAACGAGGCATCGTCAAGCCCCGCATCCTGCTCTTCGGCGCGGTGATGATCGTCGGCATGTCGTTCCTTCACTACAGCCACTTCAACCTCGACACCGACTACAAGCACTACGCCCTCGCCCGCGCCCTGCAAGGTCTCGGTTACGGCTTCTTCTTCGTGCCGCTCTCGGTCATCGCCTACTCGCAGCTCAGCCCGGCACAGAATAACAAAGCCTCATCCCTCACCAACTTCTTCCGCAACTGGGGCGGCAGCTTCGGCATCGCCTTCATCACAACAATGTCCGAGCGCCGCCAAAACTTCCACCAGGAGCGCGTCGGCTCAAACATCGCGGCCTCCAATAGCAGCCTGCAGGAAAACATCCACCAGACAGCGGCCTACCTGCAAGCTCACGGCTTCTCTCCCGCCGACGCCGTCACCGCAGCCTACGGACGTGTCTACGATCAACTCCACGCCCAAACCCAACTCCTCGCCTTCATGGACTGCTTCCACATCATCGGCGTCGTCACCCTCATCGCCGCCCCGTTAGTCCTGCTCACAAAGGCCTTCAAACCCAGCGGCAAATCCGAAGGCGCCCACTAACGCAACCGCACGACACGCCTCGGCCAATCGAACGAACCTGTCGCGGACATCACGTCGCGGCCATCGCTAAGACAGGCTCGTTCCTCGACCCAATGTCGCTGTAGCATGTTGGGGAACGGGAGAACGCCGTGCCGGACGAGAAGAACCCACTGCCCGAAAACGGCTGGATGTCAGACAAGATCGTGTCCGCCGCGCAAGCAGCCGACTTCGCTGCCATCAGCAATCGCTCCGGTGTCAGGTTAGATGGCACAGGTCCCTACCTTCGCCTTCACTTTGCCAGCGTCTACGTTCGCGACCAGGAGCGCAGCATACGCTTCTTTGTCGATCAGCTCGGCTTCACCCTCATCGCCGACGTCATGTTTGCATCCGGCAATCGCTGGGTCGAGGTCGCTCCTCCCGACGGCACGGCAGTTCTCGCGCTGGTAATTCCCAGAACCGATTGGAACGAAGAACGATTCATCGGCAACTCAGGACTCGTCACCTTTCTCACCGAAGACGTCGAAGCAAAATACCGCCAGTGGTCCGAACGCGGAGTACACTTCCCCATCCCGCCACAAAGCCCCGCGTGGGGTGGAACCTTCTGCCGCTTCGAGGATATAGACGGCAACGCCTTCGCGCTCGCAGGCTTCGACGACGTCACACGCCAGATCGACGCGCGACGCCAGGCACTCGTCGAGCAGATGGAGATCGAACAACGCGCCGCACAAGAGCTGGAGATCGCCAAGCAGGTGCAGGCACGGCTATTCCCCCAGCGTCTGCCCTCCATCTCTGCACTCGACTATGCGGGAGTCTGCGTTCAGGCCCGCTCCGTGGGCGGCGACTACTACGACTTTCTCGACCTCGGCCCCGACCGCGTTGCCCTGGTCATCGGCGACATCGCCGGCAAGGGCATGGCAGCCGCCCTGCTCATGGCAAACCTGCAGGCAAATCTGCGCAGCCAATGTGTCAGCGCGATGGATCATCTCGAAGAGTTCCTCGGTTCCGTCAATCGCCTGCTGTTTCAAAATACAGCCACAAGCTCCTACGCAACCCTCTTCTTCGCCGAGTACGACCACCGCCTCGAACGCGTGCGCTACGCAAACTGCGGACACCTCTCCGGCCTGATACTTCGCCGCAACGGCACGCTTGAGCGGCTCGAACCCACCTGCACCGTCGTCGGACTCTTCGAAGACTGGAAGTGCTGCGTCTCAGAGAGCCGGCTCGACGAAGGCGATCTCCTCGCGCTCTACACCGACGGCGTCACAGAGTCCTCCGACAGTTCAGACGAAGAGTTCGGCGAAGCTCGACTCATAGAAGAGCTGCGAACCCACAGCGGTCTGCCCTCCGCGGAGTTAGCCAATACAATCGTCCAAAAGGTTCTGCACTTCAGCGCACCCGAACAGTTCGATGACATCACCCTGATCATCGCCAAGCGAGTTGCGGCCAGAGATAGCTACCTCCTGAGGACGGATTCATGGCCGAACAGATAGCTCAAGAGAACCGGATAGAGTCTCCCAGAGCAAGTGGGAAATTTTTCTTTCTCTTCGCCTTCCTGCTCGTCCAGCTCTTGGTATACCCCTACGCAGGCTCAGGAGCCACGATCTCCCTATGGTTTCGGCTATTAAACGTACTGATCGCGTTTTCCAGTGTCTACGCCGTAAGTTTTCGCCGCGTGACATGGATTATTGCTCTGGTCTTTGCAGCGCCTCTTCTGCTTGACCCCTTCATTCTGCACGAAGTCACGATGAGCAAATTACAACTTGCGCGCTCCGGCATGAGCGTCGCCTTCGATATCTTCATCATCGTCGTCATCTTCAAAAGAGTCTTCCAGAGGGACGAAGCCACCTCAGATGCCATCTACGGCGCCGTATCGATCTACCTTTTAGCAGGCTTCGGGTTCTCCAGGATCTATTCCATTCTGGTCGCGTTTCAGCATGACGCGTTCTACCTCGATCCAGCGCTCAACCACCACACGCTGCCCCTGCAACCCGATCTCACCTACTACAGCTTCCTGACCATGACATCTCTCGGAGCGGCCGGAATCTCCCCCGTCAGCGATCAAGCGCGGTCTCTCTCCATCGTTCAATCCCTTTTGGGCATTCTTTACTTAGGAGTTTTGGTCTCTCGCCTCATCGCCACTTACAAACCGATACAGGGCTCCCCCAAACAGCCTTAGACCCGGGCACCCGTAAATGACCCGCAATCTTCAAAACCAAAAAAAGGCGCAAAAAAAGCTCCGGCAACCGCCGAAGCTCTTTTCTTCACCCCAGAAAACTAAACGCTGAAGCTCGATCCGCAACCGCAGGTGCTCTTCACTGCCGCATTCTCGAACTTGAATCCAGCGGCCTCAAGCGTCTCCACGTAATCCACCGTGCAGTTGCTCAGGTACATCGCCGAAGTCGCGTCCACAAACACCTTGAGATCCTCAAACTTATAGACCTTGTCCATCATTCCGCTCTGATTTTCGAACGACATGGAGTACTGGAAACCCGAACATCCACCACCAACCACACCAATCCGGAGTCCAGCAGGAACCGGAGTCTGGGTCGCCATAATCTCCCGAACCTTATTAATCGCGGCCGGGGTCAGCGTTACAGGCGTAGTCGAAGCAGGTGCTCCAACGACGACTTCAGGGGTTACGGTTGCAGTAGCCATCGGCAAATCTCCTTGTCTCGTTCAGACATCTTTAAGTGTATGCGCCTACCACCGCTCCGGCAAGCCCTCATTCCAATACGATGCAGAAACACCCCCTTCCGATTCAGCCAGGTTCCGACAATATCCTGCTACCATTGCACTTGTATCCCATCAAATCACCGTGAAGCTTCTCCTCTTCATCTCGAACGCCTTCATCAATACCATGGGCATCACCCAGCCCTCACCCAAGGCCGCTAACCGCGCTGCCTGGTTCATCTTCATCATGTTGTCCGCGGTCCTCGCCACGGTCGTGACGATAGCGGTTCTGGCCCTTCGCTGGGCCTCTCATCGCTAACATTCCAGCCCCGTTACAACTTAGTCTCCCCCTCGAAAAACCCTGTCGAATCGATACCCTCAGAGCGTAGAATTGCGGCGGACGGCCCTGCTAGAAAGATCTAAAAAGTCGCACGAATCGGCCTTGGACCGTCTAACTAAGTACGTCGGCCCTGTGATAAGGGCGGAGGAACCGCTATGAGCGCTTTACCTGTTCTCCTAATCGTCTGGGCGGTGTTTTCAGCCTGTTTCCTCGCGCTACTCGCCTACAAGGGACAACTGACCCGCTACGAAGAAGACCAACTGTTCCTCAGTGACGGCGTCCCGGCCCACTCCCAACAAATGCAGACCGAGATCGTCCGCAAAGTGACCAAAATTGCGCCGTTCGTTCGCGTCTTTGGTGTTGCCGCTGCCATCATGACCGCAGGAATCATCGGCATATTTACCTGGGACGCCTGGCAACATCTGAGGTAATCCGAACCGCCTCCGGCACGCCGCCGGACTAGATGCCTTGGCAACCACCCAAGCGGTCGGAACGACTCCGCAGCGAAAAGTAAAACTCATTCGCACAAATCAAAGAGCCAGGGGCACACGCCTCTGGCTCTTTTGCGAATCGTGCAGTGATCGCCGGAACCTCTCCCAAAGGCAGCCTTACTTCCCCTTTACCGCAATCACTTCTATCTCAACCAACGCCCAGGGAGCCGCCAGTGCCGCAACCTGAAACGCACTTCGCGCAGGCTTATTCGGCTGATCCTTCGTCCCGAAGAACTGCGTATAAGCGGCCTGCAGCCCGGCGAAATCCAGCTTGTTCCCTTTCTCTGGATCGCCCGCCAGAAATACCGACATCTTCACGACGTCCTTCATTTTCAACCCCTGCTCCTTCAGCAAAGCCTGGATCTTATTCAACGCGCTCGTCGCCTGTGTCTTCGTATCTCCATAAACTGCGGCCGTCCCCTTCGCCTCATCCGCAGGCGTCACCGGCGAAGCAAGCTGCCCACTCAGATAAAGCGTATCTCCAGCCCAAACCCCATTCGCAATCGGAGACTTCTCATTCGGCTGAAGATGCTTCACCACAACCTGCGCCTGCACTCCACACGCAACAGCCAACAACGCTGCCGCCATCACACCGCATCGAATCTTCATCCATCACTCCTATGCAGAAAAAACTTAGCTAAGCACCGCACCATCAGCAACCCCGGCAAGCTTCGCCGACTTCACCTTATCCGAGATCATCCCCACAGCACGCCGCGCACTCAACGCCGCACCCTCCTGCCATCCCACAATGTGGCTCGCCGTATCTCCGGCAAAGTAGATCGGCCCATCCGGCTGGATGATCACGTCATACCCACTCTTCCCGCCGCCATAACTGCTAATCCACGAGCCTTCATTCCACGGCACGCGACTCCATCCGCAAAACACAGGATTCATCAAATCCTTCCCATGCCCCGGATGAATCTTCTCGATCGATGCCCGCGACGCCGCAAACTTCTCCTCCAGCGTCATGCTGTAAAACGGCGTATTCAGCTCATCCGAATAACCCGACACCACTACTCCCGTCGGGTGCATCAGCCGCGACGACGGATACCAGATCGGACTCGGCCCCTCCATCAAATATGACAGGCCGCCGTAGATGTTGTAGTCCTGCTCCCAGAACCGTCTGCTCTCCCACGCAATCTTGTACCCGCCGCCCATCGTGCTCTCATCCACAGCCTTTCGGTAAGGCTTCGACAGGTCGTTCGGGATCTTCTTCAGCATTGAAAACGGCAGCGCCGTAATGCAGTACGCAGCCTCTATCTTTTTCGTCGCTCCACCCTGCGTATACGACACGCGAACACCGTTCGACGTCTTCCGGATCTCCGTCACCGGCGAGTTGTACTGAACTATCGGCCCCAGCGACTTCGCAAACGCATACGGTATCCGGTCCATCCCACCCACCGGCTGCATCATCGTCGCCTGCCAGTCAAAATCCTCCTCGACAAACAGGTCGTTCCAGAAGTCTTCATCCAAAAGCACGCGCATATCCAGAGGCACCTCCGGCACTCCCACCTGTGCGCCTGCGCCCGGCATCGTCTTATAGCCCGCCCGGTCGGATCCAACATAAGCGCCCTTGTCGTCGAGCGGTCCGTAGTACTTCAGAAATGCCGTCATCCGCTCGCGGTCTTCTTTGCTCAACTCCGAGTCAAGCGCCCCCTGCGCAACACACTTCGACAGCAGTTCCGACACATGCCCGCGCGTGTCGTTGATAGCCTTCCTCTGCGGTACCGGCTTACCGCCATTCGCTCGATCGTTCTGCAGCAGCGTGGAGCGCGACGTATTAATCTCCACCTCCAGCGGAACGCCGAGCTCCCTACAATACCCCAACATCGTCAAGTGAACGCTCGGCAGCCGCGCCGGTCCAAGGTTTTGATAGTTCCCCTCTTCCCACTTCACCGCCTGCTTCGATCCATCGCAGAAACAAACCTCGGTCCCGGCCCTTCCTGTCCAGTTACGTCCCCCTGGCCGTTCGCGCGCCTCCAGAACCGTCACGTCATACCCAAGCTTTCGCATCTCATAGGCTGAAACCAGACCACCGATCCCCCCGCCCAGCACCACCACCTTTACGCCCTTGCCCACACCCGCGGCCGCTTGAATCTCCTCGGCCTGCACGCCCTTCATCGGCATCAGCCCCAGCGACTGCATCGTTGCAAACGCGGCCCCATAGCCACCCACCTGCCCAACGCGCATCAAAAAATCACGCCGCGAAATTCCCATCCTGCCACCTCTCTCTTCCGACGAATTAAAGTCCAAATACGCCTACAAAAGAACGTCATTCCGATGGAACGGAAAAGAATGGAAGCTCCGCCAAAGACATCGCGGAAGCC
The DNA here is from genome assembly GCF_051013365.1 of Tunturiibacter psychrotolerans. GTDB lineage: Bacteria > Acidobacteriota > Terriglobia > Terriglobales > Acidobacteriaceae > Edaphobacter > Edaphobacter psychrotolerans_A. The sequence continues at coordinate 673,629 of NZ_CP132941.1, forward strand.
GCATATCCTGAAGCACGGAACTGAAAAATCTGGTTTTTTGAAAGATGTGTTTACTCTACCGCAAAACTTCCTCGCCAGTCAGCAAATTTCAACGTCGCTAAAATCATTCGACGGACAATCATGACGATCGTCATAAAATAAAGACGAACTCAAATGCCCAAGGTAAGAACCAGATGAGAGTAAGCCGCGCCCAGGCCGCAGAGAATCGCGAGCGAATCCTCGACGTTGCCTCCAGACTCTTTCGAGAGCGCGGCATCGACGGCATCGGAGTCGCCGATCTCATGAAGAACGCAGGCCTCACCCATGGCGGCTTCTACGGCCACTTCAAATCAAAAGACGATCTCGTCGCCCAGGCCTGTGGCCGCGCCGCCAAAAAAATGTGCGACAGCTGGATCAGGCAACTTGACCAGGCCAGCGACCCACTCGACGCTCTCGCCGACACCTACCTCGCGACGAAACATCGTGACAACGCAGGCCGAGGCTGTACCGTAGCCGCTCTAGGCTCCGAACTCGCCCGCCAGAGCTCCGCCGTGCGCCACGTCGTCACCGAAGAGATCAAGCCCTTCATCAACTACCTGTCCGGGATCGTGCAGGGCAACTCCGCCGGTCTTCGCCGCGAACGAGCCATCGCACTTTACGCGAGCCTCGTCGGCGCCATCGTCATCGCTCGCGCGGTTGACGACCCCGCACTGTCCAACGAGGCTCTTCACGCTGTGGCCAACAACGTCCGAAGCAAGACCGCAGTACGCGAGTCTCCGCGACGAGTCCCAAAGGGCAGCAAGCGAACCGCCTCACAGGTTCCCCGCATCGCAAAAGCATAACCTCCGCTCAGCGTTTGGCGTTCTCGAATTAACCGAAATCTTGTCAAGCCCCAATTTCCCGCATCTTCCTATAAACAAGGGAGATCCGCGTGACCTATTAGTTACACACCAACCGCTATACTGGAATTGAAGAACACCTGAGACCCGGCCGCCAGCCGGGTTATCTCGTTAACCACGATAACTCCTTTGATTGGACGAATTTAGCCGTAAGCGCTTTAGAATGACGATTTTGCAAGTGGTTACCCTATGCAAGTACCTGAAAATAAGAAACTTATACGCGGGCAACTAGGGGGGGGTAACCCTCAACCCCCTGACAAATCAGCGGGAGACACGTAATAAGATAGGAGCACTTGAGAGCGAGGTCACATGGCTTCTTCCACCTTTCAGACCCCATACGCAGATAAACAAACCAGCACGCTGGTAGCCTCGAAGACTTCGAGCGTCCCCTGGTACATCTGGTGGGGTGCTCTCGCCGTCACCTCCGCCTCCATCGGCGGAGCCTGGGACGTCTCCTGGCATCGCTCCATAGGCCGCGACACCTTCTGGACGGCGGCCCACATGGCCATCTACGCCTGCGGTGTTCTCGCCGCGATCATCTGCGGCTACCTCATGCTGGTCAACACCTTCGGACGCTCCTCCTCGAGCCTCCGCGCCGCCTCGGTAACCGTCCTCGGCTTCCGCGCCCCGCTCGGAGCCTTCATCGCCGCCTGGGGTGGCATAGCAATGATTACCTCAGCCCCATTCGACAACTGGTGGCACGCCGCTTACGGCCTCGACGTAAAGATCGTCAGCCCACCCCACACTCTGTTGATCCTCGGTATTCGCGGCGTCGGAGTCGGCGTACTTTTTCTCATCCTCGCCGCGATGAACCGCTGCGCCGTAGAAGGATCGCAGCCCAACGAACAAACCTTCAAGACGCTACAGCGCCTCTTGCTCTACATCGGCGGTCTCTTCGTCACCGGCCAGATGTTCTTCCTGATCGAATACACCTGGGACGTCCAGCTACACTCAGCATCTGCCTATATCGCAATGGCAATCGGCCTTCCTGTCGCCTTCGCCATGCTCTCCCAGGCCTCGCGCTACAAGTGGGCCGCCACCTCAGCCGCGATGGTCTACATGTTCTTCGCCATCGCAGAGATTCTCATTCTTCCTCTCTTTCCCGCGCAGCCAAAACTCGGCCCCGTCTTCTACCCCGTCACCCACATGGTTCCGGCGAAGTTTCCCATTCTCATCTTCGCTCCCGCGCTCGCGCTCGATCTCCTCTGGCAGCGAACCCGTGGCTGGAAGCCATGGATGGTAGCCCTGGCGTCGGGCTTTTTATTTATCGCAGTGCTATTCATCGTCGAGTGGCCATTCGCGAGCTTCCTGCTCTCCAAAGCATCTGAGAACCGCTTCTTCGGCACCATCTACTTCGACTACAACTCACGTCCCAACGGCTACGATCGCCTGCGTCTCTTCTTCAACCCCGATCACGGTTCGGTTCTGTTCAGCGGCCTATTGCGTGCAGCAATCTACGGTTCTATCGGAACCTGGATCGGACTCAGCTTCGGGCGCTGGATGCGGAGCGTACAACGGTGAAGTCTTTGGCCAGGTCAATTCGCGTACTTCTGCTTCTCTTACTAGGTGCTTTCATCGCTCCTCCGCTAGCCCGTGCGCATGTAGGAAGCAAGGATGTCTTCGAGCAGGTCGATGCAGGCCCTTACAAGCTCTTCGTCACCATTCGCACGCCGACCGTCATTCCAGGTGTTGCAACCGTTGAAGTACGTTCAAGCGGCGCGACCGTCAAGAACATTCACATTACGCCCCTTCCCATCACCGGCGAAGCGTCGAAGCATCCTCCCACGTCCGATCCGATGACCAGCTCCACCGCCGACCCGGCATTCTTCACCGGCAGCATCTGGATGATGGCCTCCGGCTCCTGGCAGGTTCGCTTCGAGATCGCTGGAGACGCCGGACCTCAAATCGCCTCGGTTCCCGTACCCGCAGTCGCGCTCTCGACACTGAAGATGCAACATGGCCTCGGCATTACACTCGGAATCCTTGGCGTCTTCCTGGTTGTCAGCATGGCCGGTATCGTCGCAGCAGCAGTCCGTGACGCTCGCCTGGAACCTGGCGCCATTCCATCTCCAAACCGCAGACGTCGAGCCATTCTTGCAACTGCAGGCAGCCTCGTGGTCATGGCTCTCTTGATCTGGGGTGGCGCAACCTGGTGGAACGTAGAGGCCGCCAGCTATGCCCTCGATGTCTATCACCCTATGGCGGTGACCCCGTCACTCTCAGGCAATACTCTCGATCTCAACGTGCAGCCTTACGACGGTGGCAAACAGCGTAGCTCTCGTTCCAACAAAGACTTCCTTCCCGACCATGGACATCTCATGCATCTCTACGCCATTCGAGAGCCGGAGATGGACGCGGTCTTCCATCTGCATCCTGTGCTCACATCGGCGGGAGACTTCCGTATGTCGCTGCCTTCAATGCCAGCAGGCAACTACAAACTCTACGGCGATATCGTCCACGCAAACGGTTTCCCCGAGACGCTCGTCTCCACCATCACCGTTCCTGTCGATATGCCGGGTGGCCCGCTTGGCGCTGACGACGCAAGTGGATCTCCGCAGCCGCTCAGTCAGGGCCAACTCGGCAACTCGTACAAACTGCCAGATGGATATGTAATGGTTTGGGATCGTCCTTCAACCGTCAGCTCAAACACTGCATACGCGTTCCGCTTTCATCTACTCGATGCAAACGGAAAGCCTGCAACGGACGTACAGCCGTACATGGGCATGGCAGGTCATGCTGCATTCGTAAAAACAGATGGTACCGTCTTTGCTCACACTCATCCCGAGGGTTCAGCGGCGATGGCTGCACTCATGCTCGCAAACGATAACACCGATAGCCATGCCAGTGACCACGCAGCCATGAATGGAGCGATGAGTATGGATATGACGGCTCATAACGAACCGCTCTCAAGCACGGTCGAGTTCCCGTACGGATTTCCGTCCTCAGGCCCCTATCGAATCTTCGTCCAGATGAAACATGGAACGACGATCGAGACCGGAGTCTTTGACGTCGTCGTTCCATAATCAAGCGCTGAGCGATCCCCTACGGTTTAGAAGTTCAATCGTAACTGGAACTCAGTCGTACGCGGTCCACCAATATCCGATGTGCCGGAACCGCGCTGAACACGGTTCAGATCGTGGTCAGCGAAGCTGTTCGGACCATTCAACAAGCCACTCAGAGCGCCGCCCTGTGCAGTCGTCGTATTCGCCAGCGTTCCATTGATGTAGTCTCTGAAGTTCGAGAAGTTGCCAACGTTATAGAACGCGATCCCAGGTACCAACGACATTCCCTCCCGCACACGACTTAGACGAATCGGATACGAGACACTCAGATCAAGGTTGCGATAGTAGACGTTTTCTGGACCGGTCGTTTCCGGCACTGGAGAAATCGGCTGCTGGGTCCCCGATATAGCAGACAGTTGTCCTGGAGTAAAGAGCCCGGCCGTAATCAGCGCCTGACCCGCGGGAGTAAACTGACCGGCCTGGGTTGCGTTGTACTGAGAGATCAACTTGTTAAGGTTATTTCCTTTGTACTGATGCATGAACGCTCCAGGCTGCGTCCCTGGCACGATGTCGCCGATAGTTCCATCGCCAGTCACATCGGATTGGAAGATGCCACCAACAGCACTACCGCTGGTTCCACCATTGTCGAGGTACAAATTAGTCGCCGCAGGGGAGAAGAAGTGACCAATGATACCGAGCTGCAGGCCATACTTCAGGGTCGCCGAGCCGCCGAACGAGATCTCGTGGGTATGATCCAGCCCACTTCGACCGATAAATGCAGTCGGATTGTCATAGTCGTAAGACGGCGATGAAAAGAACTGGTCCCCTACACCGGTATTCCCGTTGTTGGTCGCCGGGTTTGCCGTAGAAATCGCACGCGAAAAGGAATACGAGATCTGCAGATTGGAACTCATCACGCCTGGAACGGGATGCGCCTTCTGCTCCCGGAAGACCACCTGCAGCGCATCGTAGCCGGATCTTCCTGTCGGAAACAGAAAGAGTCCTTCACCCAAATTCGCATTGAACCCTGGGAAGGCCGCTCCAGTAGCCGGCGTCAGACCAAGGTACGACGCAGGATTGCTATTGAGAACGGTATTTCCCGAGTCAAGACCGTTCGTTGCAAAGTCAGCGATCTGAGCTCCTGCGGCAATTGCACAAGTGATCGCTGCGGAACTGTATCCGCCGGCGCAGTGGAAAGAGCTGGTGGTCGTAGCAATCGCGTTCTGCGCTGCAGCGGTGTTCAACGTGCGTGCCGCGCCGACGCGGTTTACATCAATCTGCTGAGCAATTTTCAGTGTCGAATTGTGCACGTAATCAACCGAAAGTATGCCGCCTTTGAAGATTTCACGCTGTATGCCACCGTTGTACTGCTCCGAGTACGGCGTCCGATACGGAGCTGCATACGCACCAACGATCGTCAGGGTATTTCCAACATACTGGCCGTTGCTGGCAGGTCCGACCGATTTAGTCACCTGCTGAAATAAGTTCTGAAGATTGATGAAGTGCTGGCCCGCCTGACTCAATGGCTCTGTGCAGATAGTGGCAATAGAAACTCCGCCGTCACTTGTGACTACAGATCCGTCCGGCAGCGTCAACGAGTTCGTTCCACCGCATATACTGTGGTTTGTGTCGTTGAACAGACCTGTCTTGATCAGAGCCTGTCGCGAGTTGAGAGTGTTGTTAAAGACATCACCTTCATAAAAGATGCCGAAGGCCGCGCGTACAACGGTCTTATGATCGCCAGGACTAAAAGCGAACCCAAGTTGGGGACCGAAGTTTGCCCAGGGTTGGTGAATCTTCTTCCCGAGCCCCGGCTGAAATTGGTCGAAGAGAGGCGCGCTGCCAGAGCAAGGAGACGGCGTGATTGTCACATCGGAGCAAAGCGGAGTCGGCAGATCCTGGTTGGCACGATCGGTATCGACGCTCCACCGGACGCCTGCCGTAAGAGTGAAGCTAGGCGTAATCTTCCAATTGTCGGAAACGTAAGCGCCTTCGCGCCAATCTTCGACACCGCCGCCTGGTAGATCAAAGCCGGGATTCTCCGTGAAGAAGCCTTGACCGTTACCGAACAACACAGTGGATGCATAGTATCCATTCAAAGGATCCGAAGGGCACGGACCCGGAGTTCCGCTTCCGCAATTAGCAAGTTCGGTAGACGCCGTGAGTGTTGCTCGAGGAGCCAAGCCAAGGAAACTCGCAAATCCACCGCCAAGAATACGATTGAGACTGTACCCATAACGAATCAGATGTGAACTCTTCGTCCAGCTTCCGTCATAGCGAAACTGCTTATCCGACTGAAAAGTCTGTTGAGGAGAATCAATATTTGGTCCCGAGAAAAGCCCGGCCGAGCTTAGGCGAAAATTCAAACCAGGAAAACCGTTGTATACGCTGTTGTTTCCTGTCGTTCCATCGATCAGTAGGTTATGAAACTTCTCATAGCTGCCTCGGAAGGAATGAGTGAAGTGGCCAGTCGTAAAGTCAGCTCCGCCAGCAAGACCAGGCGTGTTATCACGGTTGTTGTAGATCTCGTAGCCGGCACCGAAGTTTGAGCTGGAACTGTTTACGTCGTAGTTAGCACGAGCAAAGAAGTGCACACCCTTCGGTGCGTCGTAATCCAGACGAACCGTCGAGTACGTCTCCCTGTACGGAGAAGGAATAGTTGGGAAGGCTGTTTGAATTGCGGAGAACAGAGGAGCCATCGTGATAGAAACCGGAGACTCCTGTTTGATCCGTTCAGCGTTTGCGAAGAAGAATAGCTTGTTCTTGATGATGGGTCCGCCGATACTTCCACCGAACTGGTTCCGTTGGAACGGTGTGTCGATACCACCTGCCGTTCTTGCAAAGAGCGCGCTGTGATCTTGAAAGTTATAGAAAGCCTGACCGTGAAATCTGTTGGTTCCGGAGTTCGTGGACACCAGAACCTGACCGGTAGAAGTTACCTCGCCCGAAACGTCCTGTGTCGAGCGGTTCAATTGGAAGTCACCGATCGCGCCTTGCGACACATTGAAGATGGTTGTCCCTACGTTCTCGTCAGTGATGTCCTGGCCATCAAGAAGAATGCGTGTAGTGCGGCCGGAAACACCGCTTGTCGAAATCGCAGAGTAGCCAGCCTTCGTTGGATCGAACGATTCCCCACTCTGAAGGATTACCCCTGGTTCGATCTGGGCAAGATCAAGAAAATTGCGACCGTTGACCGGCAAAGAATCAATCTGATCCTTTGTAATAACGTCGCTGACTCCAGCCTGATCAGTATTGATCTGGAGTGCGCCTGCGTTTACCTCGACAGTCTCGCTCGAGGAACCGACTGCGAGTTTGAAATTACCGCTGGTCGCCGTACCAGTACGAACAACGGTTTTTACCGTAAGCTTTTGAAACCCTGCAGCATCCACAGTCACCGTATACGGCCCGGGAGTCAAAGGCCCAATGCTATAGAAACCGCTAGCGTCCGTCTTCAAAGTCTTTGTAGAGTTTGTGTCATTTCCAACGATTATGACCACGGCATCGGGCACGATTGCTCCCGTATTGTCTGTGATCGTGCCTTGGATTGATCCCCCGTTGACCGAGATTGCCTGCCCTTGTCCGATCACCGCAGTCACGAAAAAGAGTGCTATTACCCTTAATAGAGTCTTCATGGTTGGTCTCCTGTGCCTCGCAAAATCATCAATGCGACACCGCGATGCATGATCGCGGGTCGACAGCTATATTTCAGGTCGACCCTCTCGCCAACTGAATTGCAATTGGCGCGGTCGTTTTATATAGGCATGGGTTCCATCAGATTCATTCGTGAATGAATATGGTGAGCGGCCAGAGTTGCTCGCACCTCACCCTTCGCTTCACGCACTGAGGAGTTTCCGATCCGAGATGGAACAGATAGGAGTCACGCCTGGGTTGTATTTATCCGACGTTCAACGCTGTGAGGGTGGAATTTGTTCTAACGAGCTGACGATATGCTGGAATCTTCCGAAGAACAGCGGACCATTCAGGATCTTCCCTTCGGTCTCGGAAGATCTGACGAGGCAGGCTCGCATCGAAAGTTGGGAAAGCCAAATTCGCAACACCCTGTTAGCCACAACTTATTCGAAATAATTTAATCGCTAACTTCGTACGACTGACTTTAGGAGAAACAGGAAGAGACTGCTATGGCCACCTCTGAAAATTTTTGCATAGCCACTCTTTGAAGTATTAAAAATTTAAAAGCGATTTATAGATGATTCCGCGAAGCTCTTCTGCCGCAAGTAGCCTCCGAACCTAGGTTCTGGCCTTATTGAAGAGCTTCCAGTCACTCGGGCACAATACCGCCTTCATAGCGTATCTCCAGTAAAGTGCTGTCGTCTTCAGCTGGGTTCGGTGATCGAAAGTTTTCAACATGTTCGAGAATCGTATTCAGATCCTCAAAGTGAGCAACAGCGATCAGTCCGGAATCGCCAAATTGGTCGCCAGAACTATTCTCTGCCTCAGTAATTCCGTCGGTAACCAGAAGAAGACGTTCCCCTGGACGCAAATCGAAGTGACCAGAGAGGTAACTCGCGTCGGGAATGAGCCCGACCACAAGGCTGCTTATTTCGAGACGCCGCACTTCCTCACCAAGAATTGCAATAGGCTTGATGGTGCCGCAGTTCACGTATTCGACCGACCCGTCCGGAAACAACCTAACCAAAATCATCGTCGCATATTTTCCGGTCTTGCGACTGCATAGGAACTGGTTCACCAGAGACGCGATTTCAACAAGAGTGAAGCCCGCGAGTAGTTGAGAGTGAATAATTCCTTGCATCGTAGCCGCAACGATGGCGGCAGAAACTCCTTTGCCAGACACATCCGCAACAACCGCGCAAACGCTGTCGCTAAGAGCGACCGCGTCATAGAAGTCTCCACCTATGGCGAGACAAGGAACGCTCGTTGCCTGCAGCGTTGCATACGGAATGGTCGGCAACGAAATAGACATGAGCTCACTATGGATCTTGGCGGCCACCGCAAGCTCTTCCCTCGCCTGCCGCGCGTTGGAATTCGCCTCTACGAGTAGAGCATTATGCAAGAGTGCTGACGCCTCTGTGGCCAAGGTATCGAGCAAGTGATGGTCAATCTCGCTCAGTTCACCGAGCCTGATTCGGCTGTCGAGATACAGCAAACCAAGCAATTGGGCAGGTTCTTCCTCTGAGGCTCGCGTTCGCAATGGAATGCTGTAAATGCTACGTATTTTATTAGTCATGATGCTCGACCATTCCGATGCTTTTTTATCGGCCAATGTATCGCTGATCGAGAACTTCGACTCACTCTCGATTGCTATTTCCATAGCCCTACGTGAGACAGTTGAATCTTCCTCCACCAAGTTTCCGAGGGCATCAAGCCCCTGCGCCAAGTGCAGCCCTCCCACCTCCTGAAGAAAAACGAACCCTCGTTCAAGTCCCGTAAGCTGCAATGCCAAATGGAGAAAGGCGCCGAGGATGTCTCCAATCGCGCCTCCCTCGTTGAGCTGCCTAGCCGCCCGTAAGAGCCAGTTCAACTTGTCCATTTCACGGACAGCTGGGCGCAGTTCGTCGGGGAAGGCTTGTAGTTCGCTTAGCGAAGAAAGCAGATGAACGGCTGAGGACCGTGAAGTAGAGGTGGTTTTAACATCTTCTCGAAGGTGAAATCTCAAGTGTGGCCCTTTGAGAGAACCCATTTGAAGTACGTCCCCAAACCGCAGCAATGACTTCTCAACGCGCACCGAATTCACAAACGTTCCGTGCGTGCTGTTCCGATCAACGACGGTATAGCTATCGCCGTCTCGCACTATTAACGCATGCCGACGTGAAACCCAAGGATCGTCGAGCACAATGTCTTCGGCCGGCGAACGGCCAATGGACGTTGAATTGCGATTGAGAGAAAAACTGTGATGTCCCTTGGCATCGGAGTAGCTAAGCACGACATTGCGCATAATCAAACGATTCCTGTTAGCGAAGGTAGACTTGATTTTGAACGGACACGCTTCTTCAATGAAATGCTGAGAGTTTGCCCTCGAGAGGGGCGTCCCCACGCTTCGCTCAACCTGTCGAGTTAGTCTCTCCTGCACTAACCTGATTGATTCAGAATACCGAATCACCGGCTATGATACATCGCTGAAACAAAACGCGTTGCCCTTCGGTCGTCAAACCTCACCCCAAACCACCATGATAATGCCGCGGCAGCGACCCCTTTTGAAAGAAATAACACCGCTCCGCTTCAAGCGGCCTCGAGAAGCTCTCGTCGTCCAGCCGCTGCTCTTTCGCAGAGACCAGAAATCAATCACAAGCATTTGCCACAGTGGGCTTAGTTGACCGGACCGCATGAGCCCCCCTGACCATCGAATCGAGCAGAGTGAAATAGCCTATTCTTCATAGGTGACAAGTTATTTAGAAAGAGAGGTCACCTTCTTTGAAGCTACTAGCGAAGTTCAACATTTTGCTGATCTTGCTATTCGGTATCGGCCTGCTTTTCGTATTGCGTCTCTCACGAGGGTTTCTCGAAGAGAACGCACGCGAGCAGACCTTGCAACAGGCGAAGCTGATGCTCGCCAGTGCACGATCAACCAGGGACTACACAGAGCAGGAGTTGGATCCTCTACTTGAAACAACACCTGAAAGTGCTAAGCGTTTCCTCCCCCAGAGTATTCCGTTCTACGCGGCAACCGTGACGTTCAATCATCTGCGAAAAGACTATCCCGATTACACTTACAAAGAGGCAGCTCTGAACCCTACCAATCCGAGGGACAGAGCAGACCAGTGGGAGGTCGACATCATCGACTATTTCCGAAATCATCCAGACCAGAAGCAGTTGATCGGCGAACGGCAAACGGCCACGGGCACATCAATCTCACTATCACAACCGATCACCACAAATCAGAGCTGTCTGGTGTGCCACGGGTCCGCTGCGGCAGCGCCTCCGACCGAAATTCTCACCTACGGCAGCGCAAATGGATTTGGATGGACGCTAAACGAAATCATCGGGGCTCAGATTGTTTCAGTGCCTACGGCTGTAGCCGAAGGAATTGCCGCTCGCCTTTATCACACGCTGCTGATCTATATATCTGCAACCTTCCTTGCCACCTTAGCAGTCATCGATTTGGGACTTTACTTCATCGTCATTCGACCCGTGCGACGACTTGCGGCAACTGCGGATCTGATAAGCAACGGGGATCTAGACCAACCTGAATTCACCTATAAGGGGAGAGACGAGATCGCTGAGGTCACCGCCTCGTTCAACAGAATGTACGTAAGCCTCAAGAAGGCAATACAGATGCTAGACCGGTAAGAATTGTTACTTGGAGGGGGGCGATTTTCGTCGAGTAGCGAGAAAGGTCTTACGCCTTTCATCCGTGCCAATCTCCGCCGCAACCATCTCATAGAGATCGTCCAGGGTCAACGCCTTTTTGGCAGCGCGACTGACCACAATCTTGGCGATCGGCCCGAGGTGATATGCCAAATCACGGACCACCACTTCAAGCACATTCGGCTCGAAAACCGCCTTCTCAGGCCTGCTTGAACCGAAGCCACCGTCAGCATCCGGGTGGCCGTTACGCACCCGATCGGAATGGGACGAGATCACCAACGTCGTCGTCTCGCCAGAACGAAGTGTACCTAGGGCTCCTAGAAACTCTCTTGCGGTCTGGAAGCGATCTGCCGGGGATTTCGCCAGCGACTTCAACACAATCTCCGAAAGACGAACAGGAAGGTCGGAGTTGATTGTGGTCGGATTAATAGGCTCGGACTTCAAATGCCCGTTGGCTATGGAGTATTCACTAGGACCGTCGAACGGAAGGCGTCCTGTGACAAGCTGATAAAGGGTTACGCCAACCGAATACACATCGGACCGTGCATCTATTTGCTCTCCCAGCACCTGCTCGGGTGACATGTAATGCAGCGAGCCTAAAATCGTGCCTGTCCGCGTAAACTCAGGACCAAGCGCTGGGATGGCTAGCCCAAAATCCAACAGCTTAACCTGATCGTTGCTACCTATCATGATGTTCGATGGCTTCACGTCACGATGAACGATTTTACGTTCATGTGCGTAGGCTAAGCCGGCAAGAACCTGTTGGATGTAGTTGAGGCTCGTCCCCAACATTAGGGGGCCTGCATTGAGTTTTGCGCCAAGCGTCAGGCCCTCGACGAACTCCATGATCATGATCAGTTCGCCCTCGTGACGGAAGGCGGTGTGGAGCGCTGTGATATTCGGGTGATGAAGACTGGCCAATAACTGAATCTCGCGAAGAAAGCGTCCAACTATCTCCTCGGTCACAGGCCTTCCCGACGCAAGAACTTTTAGGGCCTCGACCCGGTGCGAAATCGTATGACGCACCCGATATACCTGCCCCATACCCCCGACACCCAGGGTGCCTGTCACTTCATAGTCGCCGATTTGATCCCCAACCGTGATGGACATGGCCTAGATATCCATTCTACTTGGTATCTAGGCCGCCCATCCGGTCATTTGGCAGACGCACGATGCGTCAAAGTGGGCTTCCAAGCAATTGGAGAATTCGGCTGACAGCCTCGTCAGCTTCGGAGCGGCGCCCTACGTAACATTGGGCGCCCCCGACTGCATGTTGGAAGGCTGCAACCATATTTGGAGATTCCGACAAAATGTGAGGAGTGTTACGTAAGAGAATCAGAAGCGCTTCGCTTTGACAGACCGCCGCGACATTCCAGGTGTATTCAGGCGAGTACTCAAGAGACAGAATCCAGCCGACTGGCACTGGGCTGTCCCCTGTGTAGGCATTGCACTCCGCTGGAAGCCACGGAGATTGCTCAGGGGAGCCATTACGAAGGAGCAAAGGCCGTGGATAGGGGTGTACGCGTCCCGCTGAATCGATCAGCGCGTACTCATCAGAGAAGTAAGTAGCACCTCGCCGCAACAGTTCGGCCACGAGCGACGATTTTCCCGCATGAGTGATGCCGGGCAGTAGCAATGCCCGTTCCCCCAACAGGACGGCACCTGCATGCACAGCGTGGAGCTCCGTCAGGCGTCGAATGACGACATCATCCAGCGCCCTTATGAGATCGGGCACCAAGATGTTCGCCTCGGTAGCAGATGACACTATAACGCCGTCAACGGACAACTGAAATTGATCCGCAACTCTGTCTATGCGGATGAAGATGTCAGCCTTATAAGTGGCACTAGCTCTTCTCGGAAACGATGGGAAGACATAGCGTTCCAGGACCGTGTAAGTCTCAAGGCTATCCGCTGCTACACGAATGTCGCAGTCGAAGGCGCGCATTTCGAAACCGTAGATGGGCATATCAATTAATCAGTTATGCCGCCCACATTGTCCAATCCCAAGTAACTATCCGTCCCGCGTAACCGCCGGGCACTGGGCCCTGAGCCCTGAGATCCGGGGCACAACTCAGCTTAGTTCGCATCGGGAAGCGCTGAGAATATGTTTAACGTCTCGCAAGCCTTCTACGGTTTGCAATCGCGTTTTATGCTCGCACAGGGTTTTGGCTTTGGCTTTGGGTCACCCTTTTGGCCACCAGACGATGCTTTTTTGGCGTATGCTCGCTGTTCCCCGATAGATAGTGACACGACGAGAGGTAGAGCGATGGAACTCATCGTTGTGATGAATTGGCGTCTGGATGACGCTGAAGGCGTTCCCGACGTTTTGACCAGTTTCTTTTCATGCAGTTGCCGAATTGCCTCTTCTGCAAGGTCTTCGTTTATCCCGGGGTCGAACGATCGCTGCATTTTTTCCGTCACTCTCGCGAGTGTTGTCGGGTCGCTGCAAGCATCCCACGCGGCTCCGGCCGTCGAGTTCAACGCGAAAACCGCCTCGTTCTCGGCGTCGAGAATTACCGTTGAACCGTCGGGCAGCTTATTTACCACCAAGGCATCTGAATTGGTACGTTCAATCTGCATATTGACCTCTCTTTTGGGTCAGCAAGTAGGTCGAGTCGTCTGGCCCTTCAATTCTCAGAAGAATACGAGAGTTTGTTCGTTCTGCAACACATATCTTTAGTAACAACGTTTTTTCTTAGGCCTCTAAGTTGAGGAGCAGCCGCAGTAAGCGAGGTGCATGTCGACAGCCAAAACACAATCTCTCGAAATCAGCCATTCTGACCAAACTGAAAACGAACACGCAGGAAATTGCATCGGAAAGAGGAAGTCCAGTACTTCTCCTTCCAGAACTTGATCACGATACCGCTTATACCGTTCAAAATGTAAAGTGCAACATATTGCGACGTGTTTTCCCTATGTGGAGGAATTGATGCGAGCAGATCGCGAGTCGTGCGAACTATTGCTTGCCATTGCGCGGTCGACCGATGGAGAACAAATCCATCGCCTCGCTGCCAAGGTAGGCGACTGGGACTCGCTCGTACAAATAGCGGACGAGCATCGTATTTTGCCAATGCTATTTTTGCGGCTTGCGGACATCGGCGCGGCAGTTCCTCTGTTGGTGCGGGAGCATGTGCGAATCGAATACGAAAGGAACATGTTCAACAGTCTGGCGAATGCAGTGGAATTGATTACCGTGCTGAAAGCATTTGAAGACAAGTTGATTCCGGCCATGCCGTTCAAGGGGGTTGTGCTTGGTGCGTCTATCTACCATGATCTTACGACGCGTCCTGCCGGTGATTTGGATTTGCTCATACGTTACGAAGATCGCGCACGGGCCACAACGATTCTCTTGGAACGAGGCTACGAGCCGACAACCGCATCTCCTACGGATATAACCCCAGCCGTTTACGACTATTACGAATACCATTTCGAGCGAGCAACTGACGGAATGGTGGTCGAGCTTCGATGGCGACTGACGCAGCCTCGGTTCAGATTCAATCTCGGCATGGATTGGGTATGGCCACGGAGGCGGACTACCGTGCTGGGTGGGGCCAAAGTACCGGACATGAGTCCCGAGATCAATTTAATAGTGCTTTGCACGCACGGGAGCAAGCATGCGTGGTCACGACTAATCTGGATCTGTGATGTCGCGCAACTACTGGCTTCGTCACCTGACCTTGATTGGAAAGAGGTTACCTCTGAAGTTAAAAAGGCAGGGTTGGGTCGAGCGCTCGCCCTAGGCATTCTGCTTGCGCATCGAGTGGCGGGCGCCACGGTCCCTCAAACTATCCTGCGGCGCTTTGAAGCGGACACTACCGTGCGCCTCCTGGCGAAACATATTCAGGAGAATTTGTTTGATGCTCCAGGCAGCACTCCCCCAGGCCCCATACCGTACAGCATCCAGTTGCTTGACTTCCGCGATCGGGTGGGGTTGCTGTTGTCCACGGATCTCCTGGAATTGAGTGAGAGGGATCTGGCGGCGTTCCCCCTGCCGAAGTCGCTCCATGCCCTCTACTATTTGATACGACCCTTGCGCATACTTTGCGACCGATCAGCGAGATGAGACTAGGCCGCCTTATCTACAAGTGGATCCGAATGTGAAGTAGAGTGCAAATTATTGTTTATATGGGTATGCAAGATCCTGCAGCCCGAGTCAAGGGACGGACAAATCGAGTCGTTACCAAGTCCCGCGATTGCCTTTTATACCCACATTAACGTGCTGCAAGGAAAATTTTCCGATCGACTTTATTTTGGCCATCGTCGTGCTTCTACTCATAATGCTCCAGAAGGTATTCAAACTCTGAGCTACGCAATAGAACGAGCACTGTAGCTCACAGGGCGGAGCTATGTCTAAGTCGCTCCAGGATTACGGCTCATTAGAGGAGAAGTGACCTTGCTGACCCCGCAAATCATTGACGCCGGAACACGGGAAATAGACTGGTGGGCCCTTTACACCCGTCACCAGCATGAGAAGACGGTCGCCGAGATGCTGTCTGCCAAGGGCTTTGAGGTGTTTCTGCCGCTCTATGAATCAATACGGCGCTGGAAAGATAGAAACAAGAAGCTTACCTTGCCGCTATTTCCCGGCTATGTATTCGTGCGGGGGGGAATTGACCGCCGATTGCAGGTCGTGACGACTCCTGGAGTCCACATGATTCTGTTCCACGGCGAACAGGTAGCAATGATCCCTGGGGTTGAGATTGACGCGATTCGAAAGGCAGTTGAAGGGCCCTTTCGCCTCGAGCCGCATCCGTTCCTAAAGTGTGGCGAGCGGGTTCGCGTCAAACGCGGTTCCTTGCTCGGCGTCGAAGGGGTTCTGATTCGCAAGAAGAATTTGTGTCGTCTGGTTATTTCTGTGGAGATGATGGCGAAGTCTGTGGCAGTGGAAATTGACTCCACTGATGTGGAGCCCGCGCCGGCGCGAAGCGACTCGGACGCATCTCCGCTTCAACAATATGGTGGAATTGGAAGATCTGGTGAGCCACTACTTCATGGTGACCGGCAAATATTTAGTATTTGAGAGGAGCGCCGGGGTCCGTACCGAGCGATCGGATTTTTGCATCAGGCCACGGAGCGCAACCCCTCCTTGATCCTCGACAGGAGTTCTAGTGAAAAGTAGCTCATATCTTCGGCTAGGATCAGGATTTCTTATTGTTGCCGTCTCCGGTTTTTTATTGGGACAAAGGCCGGCCCCAAGTCAAGCTAATCGCGAAGCTTCGGTAGGTGCCGCTTCGATTTCGCCCACGCGACCTTCGGCTCCATCGAGTGGCAAGGCGAACGAGGATAGCTTCGTCATTGGTAATGACGACGTCCTTGCGATCAACGTCTGGAAAGAACCCGACTTCTCACAAAAAATTCAGGTGCGATCGGACGGAAAGATTTCATTGCCACTCTTGGGCGAGATCCAAGCAACGGGATTGACACCTTTGCAACTTGAACAGGACCTCTCAGCCAAACTCCGTAACTACATCACCAAACCGGAAGTAACGGTCATGGTCGAGCAGATTAATAGCAAGAAGTTCAACATTCTTGGACAGGTGGCGAAGCCCGGGTCATATTCCCTCGCACTTGCGCCGACAGTTATGGACGCAATTGCCCTCGCCGGTGGACTCCGGGATTTCGCCAAACAGAAATCCATCTACATCCTTCGGCAGAATCCCGGCAGCGGCGAGTCTCGCATCCACTTTAACTACAAAGAATTTATCAAAGGCGAAAACCTAGGTCAAAATATCAGGCTCGAGCCGCACGACACCATCGTCGTACCCTGAAGGTCGTTATGTTCACACCTGTTTGTCTCGGCCTAGTATTGATCACAGCAACTCCTGTTTGGTCTCAGTTAACAGCGATCCCTTACGAAACACCTACCACACCGGCCGACGAGACGCGGATGCAGATCCCTCCCCCGATGAGTGGTACAGCTTATCCGACTATGGTTGGATCCGAGATGCATTCAAATTATCTGGCTGTAGGTTTGGTTCTCAATACCGCCTACGCTGACAACGTCGTCGTTGACGGGAGTGCCGGTCCAATTAGTGACTTTATTTATTCGATTTTACCCACGATTGCGCTCGACAAAAACACTCCGCAACAACTGTTGTCGTTGACATATAGTCCGGGGTTCACGCTTTATCAGCGCACCAGCGGGCTTGACGCAGCGACTCAGTCTGTAGCTCTAATTGCCGGTTACCGCCTGAGCCAACATGCGGACATCACCGTAAGTGACTCGTTTCAAAAGAGCTCGAGTGCCTTCGACCAGCTCTCTTCTTCTTCTGGAAATGGTATATCTGGTTCAACGCAGATTCCATCAGCAGAAGTTGTCGCTCCTTATGCAAATCGGCTTAGCAACACAGTGAATGTAGGTTTAAGCTATCAATTCGCTAAGAATGCCATGATCGGGGCCGGCGGAAACTTTACGCAGAGTAGTTACCCTAACCCGGCACAAGCCGTTGGCCTGTATAACTCGAATTTGGGCGGAGGTTCCGTTTTCTACAATTATCGCTTCTCGAGCTCACAATACATTGGCGCGACATATCAGTATTCGAGAAACCGAGAAGATCCAGTGAGTGCACAGAGTCCGGAAAATACTCAAACGAAGATTCAGACTCACACTTTTTTGGCATCTTATACCGTTTATTTGAACCCAAAGTTCTCCTTCTCTTTGTCGTGTGGCCCACAATATTACGACGCCACTCAGTCTTCCCTTGCGCCGGCTCGCTCATGGACTCCTTCTGCAACTGCAAGCATTGGCTGGCAAAGAAATAACACCAATTTTGTGGCCAGCTACTCACGAGGCATTGGCGGGGACATAGGGTTATCTGGTGTCTACAATTCGTACGGCGTGAATACATCTGCGCGGTGGCGAATAACGCGCACTTGGAACTTGGGTGTTTCAGCAAGCTTTTTTAGCAACAAGAATCTTACTCCGCTCCTCGATTCATCAAGTCCAGGTGGCCACACTGTTTCGGGTGCCGCCTCGGTGCAGCACTCATTGAGCGACCACTTCAGCGCGGAAGTTGGATATGCACGAATACATCAAAACTATAGCGGCGTCGGGGTAATATCCGATACTCCAGATAACAATCAAGAGACCATAACCATCTCCTATCGGTTGGCACGGCCACTAGGAAGGTAATCATGGAAGCGACTTACGAGGAACAGAGCTCAGAAGGGCTCGACATCCGCCATTACTTTGGGGTAATCCGACGACGCCATCTTCATTTCTTAATCCCTCTATTCCTTGGATGGCTCGTAGTCTGGGGTGCTAGCTGGATTCTGCCTGCGCGCTATAAGTCGAGTACGCTAATTCTGGTTGAGCAGCCCACAATGCCGAAAAATTATGTTGAGCCAAATGTCACCGACGATTTGCAAAACCGACTGCAAAGTATTACACAACAAATTCTTAGCCGCACTCGCCTTCTTCTGATCATTGACAAGTTGCACCTCTATGACGACGGTCACCACCAGATTACACCTGATGAAAAAGTCGAGCTCATGCGTAAAGATACTGACATCGAGCTTGTGCGTGACTCTCATGGCGACCAGATCACTGCTTTCAAAATTTACTATTCCGCGCATGATCCCCATGTAGCTCAGCAAGTGACAAGCGAGCTGACCGACCTGTTCATCAACGAAAATCTGAAAGTACGCCAACAACAGTCGGAAGACACCACAAAGTTTATCGGGAGCCAGTTGGAGAATGCGCGTGCCAGTCTCGCCGAGCAGGAAGCCAGAGTGCGGGAGTTTAAAGGAGAGCACGTGGGCGAATTGCCGTCTCAAGAAGCTAGCAACCTCCAAATCTTGAGTGGGCTTCAGGCGCAGCTACAGAACGAACAAGATACTCTTAGTACCGCCAAGCAGCAACGAGTCTATCTCCAGGCGCTGGTTGACCAATACCGGGCACTGCATTCGGCGTTACGATCCTCCGACGGTACTCCGACGGGTTTGGCAGGGATCGATCAAGAACTCGATAGACTGAAGTCGAAGCTCGCAGACCTTAGCTCTCGCTACACCGATCGCTACCCAGAGGTCGACGACCTGAAGGACAAAATAGCCAAGCTCGAAAAGAAGAGAAGTGTGCTAGTTGTTGAGTTGAAGACGAAAGCTAATGCTGGTAGCCAGGTCGACGACGCTACCGCTGCTGTGCACGACGGAACGGATCCTTTACAAAGCGCGCCTCTGCTGCAACTCCACGGCCAGTTGCAAGCCAACCAAGGAGAAATCGCAAATCGTGAGCAGGCCATTGCCACTCTAAAAGCGAGAGTCAACGGCTATCAGGATCGCTTGAACTCGGCACCTGCACGTGAGCAGCAGTTGACAGATCTGACCCGCGGATATGACCAAACTAAGGCTAACTATGATGAACTCCTAAAAAAGCAAAATGATTCTGCTATGGCCACCAGCATGGAACATATGCAGCAGGGCGAGCGATTCAGTATGATCGATCCTCCAAGTTTGCCGGTGAAACCTGATTTCCCCAATCGCCTCAAATTTTGCGGAATCGGGATCGGCGTCGGTCTTGCCTTTGGTCTCGCCGTGGTAGCTGGACTAGAATTTATGGACGATCGCCTGCACAGTGAAAAGGAGCTCAAAGTTCTGCTTCCGATCCCGATCCTATCTGAGATCCCTGAAATCGTCTGCCCATCGGATGAAAGCACCAGAAGAAAGAGAATGATATTGGGATGGGCCGTGGCCGCACTAATCGTTACCACGATCCTGGCTGGTTCTGCTCTCAGCTATGTGCACGGCTAAATTCAATTTAGGAATTCACAACCGAGAGTTTCAAGGAACCGGAAATCGGTGAATCACAAGCTGATCAATAATTTGTGCGCTGCCCTGCGTAGATCTGGCACGGAAGATACTGGGAGCTGGGTGCATTCGGCCCGTGAAGCGAGCAAACATGAGCCGTATATTTGACGCGTTGAAGAGGTCGGAAGCCGAACGCTCTGAAGTCGATTTATCGGCGCGACCGGAAATAACCGGAATGCCGCAGCGAGCGGAACGTGCCGCGCCGCCGAGATGGAAAACCGCCGTTTTATCCGAACAGCCTGATGAGACGAAAAGCGCAGGTCGCGATGCATCGTTCGAATTGCCGGGTACACCGCCAACTGCAACGCTATCCGCAACTTCCGCAGTAGTTGAGCTTACGCAGTCTGAAGAACACCTAAATCCGTTCGGCCAATTTCAGGCGCTACAGATTTCGCTCGCTCCTCAATGCCGACTGGTAAGTCTCACAGAGAACACCAGCCCAGCAGCGGAGGCTTTCCGTTTACTAACGGTACGATTGCGACATCTTCGTCGCGAGCGAGTGCTAAAGAAAGTTCTGATCACTAGCACAATTCCTCAGGAAGGTAAGAGCATGGTTGCCGGTAACCTCGCTTGCACACTCGCTCTAAAAACACGACAAAAGGTATTGTTGTTAGAAGGAGATCTACGTCGGCCTTCGTTGTCGAAGATGTTCGGTCTCGGAAAAAATCCAGGCCTATGTGAATGGCTGGAGAGTGAATGCAGTTTGGCGTCGAGTATCTACCATCTTGAAGAGCCGGATATCTGGATATTGCCAGCAGGCAGCGCTCCTAGCAATGCACTGGAACTTTTGCAATCGGGAAGGCTGTCGACGCTGGCGGATCGATTGACTGCATGGTTTGATTGGATCATCATCGATTCTCCTCCATTGTTGCCATTGGCTGACACGAGCGTCTGGATGCGGCTAGCGGATGGAATTCTCCTGGCGACGCGTCAAGGAAGTACGGAGAAACGGCAATTACTTAGAGGTCTGGAAGCGGTCGATCCCAAAAAGCTGATTGGCGCGTTGGTGAATAGCTCCGACAACGCAGCCGCCGATGATTACTATTACAGTCCGGGCGCTATTCGGCGCAACGATTGACTCCGAGTGCGGCCCCTATTTCGAGACAAACTCCCCATTTACACGAATAACCGCAATCCGCTGTTTTTCTCTTCACATAATAGAGCATAGACACAAAAGCAGACGTCGACCTCTACTCTAACGGACAATGAAAAAATCACATAATCGCCGAGAAAGGAGTTAGTCGTGACTCTGCGTCGCCCAGATAAAACTACTGATCTCGCCAACCCCCTACTCGAATGGTCCTTTGCTGGAACGCATGAGGTCTTGAAAGAAGAGACCTTCAAGCGGATGATCGCTGTTGAGCGTAAAAGAACGGAGCGATCTAGGGAACCTTTCCTGCTTATGTTGTTGGAGGCCGGCAACCACCAGAGTTTGGAAAGGAGCGGAAAAGCTCTCGATAGTATATTGTCGGTCCTGCCGATGTCCATCCGGGAAACCGACGTCATCGGATGGTATACAGATCGGTCCGCCGTTGGAGTGATGTTTACCGGGCTCTCGTGCAACGACAAAGACTCAATTCTGAGCGTAATCCTAAACAAGGTGAGCACCACCCTGCGAGATCAGTTAACAAGCGACCAATTCAATCAAGTCAGCATTTCTTTCCACTTCTTCCCCGATGACTGGGACCAAGACAAACCCGGACGCCCAAGCAATCCCTCCTTGTATCCTGATCTCCTGATCCCGAATAAAGACAGATGTTCCCTGTTACGCGTCAAACACGTAATGGATTTTGTAGGCAGCGGACTACTGTTGCTGCTCTGCACGCCTCTGTTTTTGGTAATTGCCCTCGCAATCAAAACGTCATCCAAAGGTCCTGTACTATTTCGGCAACAGCGAGTCGGGCAGTACGGTCGATGTTTTACATTCCTGAAATTCCGATCGATGCACGCGGACAATGATCACCGCGTTCATAAAGAGTATGCGATCAAATTAATCGCCGGCGACGTGGAGCATAAGCCGTCCAACGGTAACGATAAGAGCGTATATAAGTTAGCGAACGATCCTCGGATCACGCGACTCGGGAAATTTTTGCGCAGAACCAGCCTGGATGAGCTGCCGCAATTGGTGAATGTCCTGAAAGGCGATATGTCGCTCGTCGGACCCCGGCCGGCAATCCCATACGAGTTAGCCGCTTATCAGACTTGGCATCGACGACGAGTGTTAGAAGTTAAACCTGGAATCACTGGATTGTGGCAAGTCACAGGCCGAAGCAGTGTCAAATTCGATGAAATGGTTCGGCTAGATCTGCGATATGCGACATCGTGGTCTCCCTGGCTCGACATTAAAATCCTGATGCGCACACCTCGCGCAGTAATTGGAGGCGCGGGTGCCCGCTGACTTCGACCTGGAATGTGTGCAATCTATTGTTTCCTATGTATGCAAGGCTCTCGTCCGACATAGCGAACAGACAATCCCACTTGTGGCCGCAGGGTTCCTTTTCGTGAATTCAAATAGCCTTAAGTGGCTTGTTGCTGTCATGTGGTATGGCCGTCGACGTGCTATTCGACATTCCGTCTAACTACAAAACTGTTTGGGTGTCAAATCAGCAAAGTAGAAGACGAGAATTGTAGCCCACGGGGCGGAGCCGTGCCTGGCTGCTGTGTCCAGATAGCATAGAACAAAGATGGCCGCCTGGTGCCAATCCATGCAGCCTAAGTTTGCTCAGCTCAAATACGATTTTTGGACTTCTTTCAAAGCACGCTTCAAATCATCTGAAGATATGAACTTTGTGAAAACGCCTTGAATTTCGGTGTCATTGGATACGGCTACTGGGGACCAAACATCGTGAGAAATCTCATGAGCCTTGAGGATTCCCAGGTGCTTGCGATCGCGGAAATGAGCCCAAATGCGCGAAAGCGGGCGCAAAAGTCTTATCCCGGTATCCACGTCACCTCGGACGCGTCTGAGGTAATCTCGTCGACTAAGATTGACGCCGTTGCGGTCGTCACTCCGGTTTGGACACACTACGAACTGGCGAAAGCTGCGTTGGAGAATGGGAAACACGTGTTCGTTGAAAAACCGTTCACGAGCAACACAGCGCAAGCGGAGGAATTGATCAACCTCGCGAAGAGAAAAAATCTCAAGATCATGGTGGACCATACCTTCCTGTTCACCGGCGCAGTGAAAAAAATCTCGCAATTACTCGACGAAGGAACGCTAGGAAAGCTTTATTACTACGACGCTACCCGCGTCAACCTTGGCCTCTTCCAGCACGATATCAACGTGCTTTGGGATCTTGCGCCGCACGATCTTTCGATCATGGATCACCTCATCAGAACAAGCCCTGAAGCAGTCGTCGCGACCGGGCAGAAACATCTGAACGGTCACGAGGACGTTGCATACATGACCCTCTATTTTCCCGAGAAGGTCATAGCGCACATTAATGTCAACTGGCTCTCACCGGTCAAGGTTAGAACCACTCTCATGGGCGGAGAGAAGCGAATGTTGGTATGGAACGACCTTGAGGCTGACGAAAAGGTGAAGGTGTACGACAAGGGCGTCGACATCACCAACCGAGAAGGCGTTTACGAACTGTTAGTGAATTATCGCTCAGGAGACATGTGGGCTCCGCAACTGGAACAGGTCGAGGCACTTCGTCAGGAGCTTTCCTACTTCGTGGATTGCATTTCGAGCAGCCAAGATCCCTCTAACGATGGATGCGCTGGATTACGAGTTGTAAAAATGCTGGAAGCGGCGAGCGAATCACTTAGTAAAAGAGGAACACTTGTTTATTTATGAACTCTTACCACTGCATCACGGACGACGTAAAGCTCGGGGCAAACGTACAGCTATCGAAATTCGTCAATTTATACGGATGCGAGGTCGGCGACGAAACTAAGATAGGCGCTTTTGTAGAAATTCAAAAGAATGCTCGAGTCGGGCGCTGCTGCAAAATCTCGAGCCACACTTTTGTGTGTGAGGGTGTAACCATTGAGGACAACGTTTTTGTCGGCCATGGTGTGATCTTCACCAACGATTCCTATCCTCGCGCGACCTCGATTACCGGAAAGATTCAGACCGAAAAAGACTGGGTCGTCGAGCGAACGATAGTAAAGCAGGGTGCTTCTATCGGTTCAGGCTCAACAATTCTTTCCAACCTGGTGATAGGCGAAAACTCTATCGTTGGGGCGGGTAGTATCGTAACGCGAAATATACCTCCTAATGTGATCGTAGCCGGTAACCCGGCGAGAATCTTGCGTTCAATTTCACCTTCACCAAATGTTGAATCAATTAGGCGAACTTTTCCAACGTGAGATATGACCTCGTCAGAATCATTCTCGTCTATGGAAATGACGCTCTTCCTGCTCACGATTTGAAGACTATTCGGAAACGATGAAAATCAAGATCGAATCAAGGCTTCTAAGCGATGTCGTGGTGCTCGTTCCTGACGTCTTTAAGGACGCCCGCGGATTTTTTATGGAGACGTTCCGCAAAGATGTCTTCACAGAGAATGGTTTACCGTGCGACTTTGCCCAGGACAACCACTCGAGGTCTATCCGCGGTGTTGTACGCGGTCTACACTTCCAATGGGATCCGCCCATGGGTAAATTGATGCGTGTTTCTTTGGGAACTGCTTTCCTTGTTGCTGTCGATATCCGCACGGGATCACCAACACTGGGCCAGTGGGTTGGCGTAGAAGCATCCTCCGAAAATCGTCGGCAGGTTTGGGCTCCCGCTGGTTTTGCGCGTGGCTTCTGCGCCTTGTCAGATGAAGCGGAAATACAGTACAAATGCACGGGAAACTACAACAAAGATGGAGAGGCCGGTATTCGGTGGGATGACCCCAAAATTGGCATCAAGTGGCCGATCCCTGACGTGTTGCTTTCCGAAAAAGATCGAGCCGCACAGACTTTGGACGAGTGGTTGTCACGACCAGAGTCCAAGAATTTTACCTATTAGATCAAACTATCCCCAATCAAGGAAAAACCATGAAGCTGCTAATTGCAGGCGGCGCAGGATATGTCGGCTCTACTTTGATCCCTAAACTGCTAGACCGAGGTTACAAGGTCGACGTCGTGGACTTATTTTGGTTTGGCAATCACTTGCCACGGCAGGTAGGTATCTTAAACAAAGATATCTTTCAACTTTGCGAGGAGGATTTGGAGCCTTATGACCAAGTCGTTTTTCTCGCAGGTCTATCGAACGATCCAATGGCGGAATACTCACCTAGTAAGAACTTTGTGTTCAATGCTGCAGCTCCGTCATATCTCGCCTACATGGCGAAGAAAGCCAGAGTGAAACGATACGTATACGCCAGTTCTTGTTCCGTTTATGGGTACACAGAAAATGAACTGTATGATGAGACTCAGCCAGTGAGTTCCAGCTATCCGTACGGGATTTCCAAACTGCAAGGCGAGCAGGCCGCACTGCAACTCGCGGATGAGAAGTTCTCCGTCATTGCGCTGCGCAAGGGGACCATCTCTGGCTATAGCCCACGGATGCGCTTCGACCTCATCATCAACACGATGTTCAAGAACGCCATGAAGGATCGTACGATCACTATCAACAATCCCTCGATCTGGCGGCCGATCCTAAGCATCCAGGACGCTGCGACAGCATATGTCCGAGCCATTGAGGCAAATCATAGTATCTCTGGCGTGTTTAATGTCGCCTCGGGCAATTACACCGTCGGAGAGGTAGGCGACTTGGTCAAGGCGGCAATTGAGGAGCGATTAGCAGTGTCAATTCACCTCGTCATTAAGCATGTTCAGGACTTTCGGAACTACAAAGTCAGCATTGAAAAGGCAAAAACTGTGCTGAGCTTCCATCCTACCCATGATCTGAAGTCCATTGTCACGGACCTGATAGAGAACATGAGCAAGTTTCAGGACTGGGACAACCCACTATATTCCAACATCGGAACGTTCAGATCGATCGAAAGCGGAATCGAGATGCAGGCCATGGCGAGCGCATTCTAACGATGAAGATTGTGGTGATTGGCGGCGATGGTCAGCTTGGCAGTGATTTAGTATCTGCCTTCACAGCAAACGGTGATGCTGTGCGTGCGTTAACTCATTCTCATATCGAGATCGCCAACCCCGCTTCGGTGTCGTGCCTACTTGAAGAGATTCAACCGGATGTGATCATTAACACCGCCGCGATGCATCATGTCGAGAATTGCGAGCGTGAGCCAGAGAAGGCCTTCGCAGTGAATGGTCTCGGGCCGAAGAATCTGGCCGTTGTCGCTCAGAGTTTGAACGCGGTCCTAATGCACGTCAGTACCGACTACGTCTTCGACGGCAGCAAGGGAAGCCCGTACACAGAAGCCGATAATCCACACCCACTGAACACCTACGGCATTACCAAGCTAGCCGGCGAACATTTCGTCCGTTCGAATTCGGAGAGGCACTTTGTGGTTCGCACCTCGGGTCTGTACGGAAGGAACCCCTGCCGAGCTAAGAACGGCCTCAATTTCGTAGAACTGATGTTGAAGCTTGGGAAGGAGCGGCCGGAGGTGCGCGTTGTCGACAGTGAGGTTGTTTCGCCGACGTCCACCGTGGAGTTGGCTCGGCAATTGGTGCAGTTGAGTCGTTCGGACTCCTATGGGATCTATCACGCGACAGCGGAAGGAAGTTGCTCCTGGTATGAATTCGCACAGGAGATTTTTGCACTTACTGATGCTCCGGTTCGATTGAAGGCGGCTGAATCTGGAGAATTCCCTACTAAGGTTCCTCGACCAAAGTATTCGGTGCTAGAGAACCAAGCCTTGAAGGCCCGAGGTTTGAATATCTGCAAGCATTGGCGGGATGGACTGCGCTCGTACTTGGAGGGACGGACCCACGTCCGAATCGGTTCAGATAAGTACCTAACTGCACCCACAACACCAAATCGCACCTAGGCATCTCGACAACATGACAGTCAAGGGGATCGCGTAGATGTCAGATAATGTAAGTATTCCGTTTCTGGACTTGGTAGGCCTTCACGACGGACTCGAGAAAGAATTGATATCGGTTTTCCAGACGGCGTTAAAAACAGCCGGGTTTGTTGGCGGTCCGATGGTCGACCAGTTTGAGCGCGAATTTGCACATTTTTGTGACGTCACACACTGTATTGGCGTCGCAAACGGAACTGATGCGGTAAGGTTCGCACTGATGGCGGCCGGAGTCGGCCCTGGCGATGTGGTTGTCACCGTTCCTCACACCTTTATCGCGACCACTGAAGCCATTAGCCAAACCGGTGCAAGACCGGATTTCGTAGACATCGATGATCGCACCCACGGTATGGATCCGCGGAAGTTACGGCATTTCCTTGAACGAGAATGCAAAATCGATTCTATAAGCGGCAAGCCAATCCACCGGAGATGGAATGCTCCAGTCACAGCTGTAGTGCCGGTGCATATCTACGGTCAGTCCGTAGATATGGATCCGATTCTTGAATTGGCTAGACGCTACCGTTTGATTGTCGTAGAAGACGCATGCCAGGCCCATGGTGCCGAGTATTACTCGAAAATGGATAGTCGATGGAAGAAGGCAGGGTCGATGGGGCATGCCGCTGCTTTCAGTTTCTACCCCGGAAAGAACTTAGGCGCGTGCGGTGAAGCGGGAGCCGTGACTACGAACAACCCCGAAATTGCTCGTCAAATTCGATTACTTCGAGATCACGGTCAATCGCGCAAATATTATCACGAGGTCGAAGGCTATAATGGCCGGATTGACGCGATTCAAGCCGGGATTTTGCAGGTCAAGCTTCGGTATCTTACTGAGTGGAACCGACAGCGGCGTGAAGCTGCCACAGGTTACCACGCGCTTTTGGAAAGAACGTGCTCTTGCCTTACCCTGCTCCGCGAGCCGTCCTGGTCTCGTTCTGTCTATCATTTATATGTAGTTCGTACTGGCGAGCGGGACAAACTGCAGAAACATCTGACTGAGGCCGGCATCGGCACAGGCATTCACTACCCCGTCCCCCTGCATCTTCAGGACGCTTATCGGTCCATGGGTTTTAGGCGAGGCGATTTTCCTATCGCGGAAAGCGTGGCTGCAGAGATACTCTCTTTGCCGATGTTCCCGGGATTGACTGTGTCACAGCAAAAGAGGGTAGTAGAGGAAGTTGCGTCATTTGAAGGCATCGGCGATACGCTTTCGGTTCAGTCAGCCACAACGGCCTAGGGTCGGCGCACCGCAAACAGATCGATCACTCCCCAGTGATTTCGATCAACAACGAGAGCATCGATCAAATAGGGACCTTCCACTTTCGACTGGCCGTTTGCACTTTCCGGGCATGCAAAACTCAACCTTTTCAATCAGCTAACGGGCAAATGCCCAAACTTGCCAAATGCAAAATAGGAATTTCTCGGGCCAACAGACCACGGCACACTCTAAAGGTGGTCATGCAACGTCTGTTTGTATTATCGTCGAAAATCTTCCAGTGCCGCTTGATCGGCGCGTCTGGAGCGAGGCGCTCGCATTGCGCGACGCGGGTTATTTAGTTTCAGTAATCTGCCCGAAGGGGAAGAATCTTCTTGCGTCAAGGTACGAGATTCTCGAAGGAATACATATCTATCGCCATCGCACGTGGGAAGCTTCGAACTCAGTCGGATACTTACTTGAATACGGCGTTGCTTTGATTGCCGAGCTCTATCTAACTTTGAAGGTCTTCCGCCGCACGAGATTTAGGATTCTGCATGGATGTAATCCTCCAGACACCATATTCTTGCTAGCTTTACTTTTGCGGCCATTCGGTGTTCGCTTCATATTTGATCATCACGATCTCGCCCCCGAACTTTTCGAGGCTAAATTCGGAGAACGGCGCCAAGCATTAGCTGCGCTAACACGCCTCGCGGAAAAGCTCTCGTTTAAAGCCGCTAGTGTCTCCATCGCTACCAATGAATCTTTTAAGGAGGTTGCTATCACGCGCGGTGGAATGCGTCCAGAACATGTGTTCGTCGTCCGAAACTGCCCCGACTTGACGAAACTCCGCACTACGCCGATTCGAAGAGATGTCAGGTATGGGAAGTCGTTGCAGGTCCTCTATGTAGGCTTCATGGCGCGCCAGGATGGGTTGCATCTGTTGCTTGAATCGATCGAGCATATTGTCAAACACGAGAAACGACGCGACACTAATTTCTTGCTGGTTGGGGGCGGTACGATGCTTCCTGAGCTTCGGTCGATTGTGGCCAAAAAGGAATTGCATTCTTTCGTTACATTTACAGGTCAGGTTTCGCACGACGAGGTTACCAACTATCTGTCCAATGCGGACATAGGTGTGGCCCCTGATCCAAAGACGTCGATGAACGACAACTCGACCATGATCAAAATTTTTGAGT
Organism: Tunturiibacter psychrotolerans; assembly: GCF_051013365.1. Lineage (GTDB taxonomy): Bacteria > Acidobacteriota > Terriglobia > Terriglobales > Acidobacteriaceae > Edaphobacter > Edaphobacter psychrotolerans_A. Next base: position 702,921 of record NZ_CP132941.1, read on the forward strand.
ATATGGCATTTGGACTGCCGGTAGTCCTATTCGATTTGAAGGAGGGTCGCCGATCGGCAGGATCAGCAGCTCTGTATGCCCAGCCTAACGATCCAATCGATTTTGCGAATCAAATAATCAAGTTGCTCAACTGCATGGAACTTCGCAAAAAACTCGGCGCCTGCGGTCGACAAAGGATCGAAGAAGGCTTGAATTGGAAAATTGAGAAGACAGCTCTTCTCAAGGCCTATAGTACTGCATTGGAAACGCGCTAGACTGCGTAAGACCGAACGAGAGTTTGAAGAGTATGGAGCTACGTCTGAGCAAAGTCGGTTTGCATTACATGTTTGCCTCGGCGTCACTCATCTTTGCTCTGGTGTCGTCCTCATGCTGCTACGCATCCGATTTAGTTTTCATCCGCTCAGATCATAGCGTATCTGATGACCAAAAAGAGATCGAAGCAGCAGCTGCCTTTTACGGACTTAATCTCAAAGTCGTCAAAGTAACTTCCCGCGGTGATGACCTCGCGATTCGAAGGACGGTCGAGGATAAAGAGACCGTGGGGGTAGCCATTGAGGCAAATGCCTTGGCTACCGTTAGCAAAAGGTCGTTGTTTCGAGCTTTGAACCGTAGAGCTATCAGCAATATTCCGCTGTTTATTCTTGGGGTCCAGCGAGATCTAAGCCTTGCGCTTCTGAAGGGTTGGTCTGGCGGCGAAGCGACTAGGTGCGCCCCGATTGAAAGTTCGTCCAAATCGCGATATGTGTTCGATCGCGTTCAAGGTGTGACGTGGCAGTTAGCGAATCTTGAAATTCCGCTTTCCAACAAAAAAACTTTGTACCTTGCGTTCGAAGACAACAGAATGGCTCAGCGGATTGAGAGTATACGCGGAGGGGGTGAGACTTTTCCTGTATTCATCGAGAGCACGATTGGACAGCAGGCGGTTTTCCTCGCGTGCGCGGTTCCCGAAGGAGGGAACGTTTCTGACAATCAAGATCTAGTGAGTGCCTTTCTCCGAATCGCGCCTGCGATGATGTTCGTAAGATATTCGGCCGGTGAACGGAGCTGGCATGCGCTCCATCACTACGCGAACTTCACCATTGACGATCCGTGGTTGCGTGAACCATACGGGCACGTCAACTACGAAGGTCTTTTGGGAGAAATGGACAAGCATCACTTTCACACCACGATTGCCTTTATCCCGTGGAATTACAAACGCAGCCAACCCGAAGTCGTTTCACTCTTTCGCAATCATTCCGATCTATTTTCGATCGCTATTCACGGAAATGACCACGATCACAAAGAGTTCACCGACTATGGAGAGAAATCGTTGGCTGATCAAGTTGGTGGCCTCCGACAAGCGCTGGCTAGAATGGAACGATTTCAGAGACTAACCGGGATCCCGTACGACAAAGTAATGATATTTCCGCACAGTATCGCCCCAGAGCAAACGTTGGGGGCCCTCAAGACATATAACTTCTTGGCCACTGTTAATTCGTCAAACGTCCCTCAGAATGCCACCAGGCCTGCGGATCTATCAGAAATACTGCGGCCCGTAACCTTGTCTTTCGAGGGATTTCCGAGCATTAGCCGTTACTCGACGGAAATGAAGATTTCGGAAGCATACATCGCAATAAATCAATTTCTTGATAACCCTCTCTTTTTTTACGCCCACTCAGATTTTTTCTCGAAGGGCATTAGCGCCTTTGATCAGGTGGCAGACGAGGTGAACAAACTTGAGCCGGCAACTGAGTGGCGCAGCTTAGGAGACATCGCGAGGCATCTCTATGTCGTAAAACTTAGGGACGATTCCAACTACGACGTCCAGGCATTCTCGAACGATATCTGCCTGGAAAACACAACCAGCCAGAGCTCAACTTTTTATGTGCAAAAGCGGGAGATTGGTGACCAGACAATAGACGCCGTCACTGTGGACGGATTGGCCCAGCCGTACTCCATTCAACAAGATCGAATTAGTCTGATCTTGACGATTCCGTTGCGTGGCAGTCGCTGCATCGCGATCCGATATGCGAACAATTTGAAATCAAGCCCCATCAACGCGTCGCACGGCTCTATCGTCGTTTACATGCTCCGAATGGGTTCCGATTTCCGGGATATTTATTTGGCTAAATCAGGCTTTGGTCTTGCATTCATCCGTTTTTACAATGTGCACCGGCTCAAGCCTGTAGAAGTAGTTGGGTGTTTATTTCTCTTCCTAGTCGCCCTAACATCTACGTGCCGGCTACTGTGGCTGTTTGCAAAAAGACGGCTTTCATCGAATCCGACTATTCCACACTGCCTAAAGAACTGAAATCGTGGGACAAGGAACACTCGCCGCAGAACAGCAAACACTCGATCGCGAGAGAGCTCAACGAGTGATTTTTTCTGGAAACGCCACGTCAAACGAGGTTATTCGATGAATCCTAAGTACATTATCATCACTCCTGTTCGTGACGAGGAGAAGTACATCGAATCTACCATCGGATCCGTTCTGTGCCAGACAATTTGTCCGGCCGAGTGGGTGATTGTCAACGATGGCTCGTCCGACCGAACGGGTGAAATTGCTGACCGATATGCCGCGATGTATTCTTGGATCCGGGTCGTACACCGCAAGAACAGAGGATTCCGGAAATCCGGTGGCGGGGTAATGGAGGCATTTTTCGAGGGATATAACAATCTACAAGCCAATAGCTGGGACTTTATTGTAAAACTCGACGGGGACTTGAGCTTCGATCCAGACTATTTCGAAAAATGTTTCGCATATTTCAGCCGAGATTCCGAACTCGGCATCGGCGGAGGGGAGATCCACCATAACGTTTCCGGAGAGCTGAAGCTCGAGGAAAATCCGAGATTCCATGTTCGAGGAGCGACCAAGATCTATAAGAGGGCTTGCTGGGAGGCAATCGGAGGGCTTTGGCCTGCACCGGGATGGGACACCATCGATGAAGTCAAAGCTAACATGTTGGGCTGGAAAACTTACGCTTTCCATGACCTGCGACTTCTTCATCATCGTTTCACGGGCTCCGAGGAAGGTCTGTTCCACGACAGGGTGAAGCACGGGGTGGCCTGTTATGTTTCTGGGTATCACCCGCTCTACCTAGCAGCAAGCTGCTTGCATCGGCTCGGCAAAAGACCATACCTCGTGGGTTCGGTCGGGATTATATGCGGCTTTCTAAAGGCTCAATTTGCTCACCAACCGAGACCAGAGGATCGCTCGTATTTGGAATACATACGCGGTCAGCAATTGAGGCGCCTCTGCGGGATGCAAACAATCTGGAAATAACCACCTCGAATCAGCGTCGATCTCGATCTTATGTGTGGAATCTGTGGAAAATTTGCTTTCGGAGCTAACGAAATGGTGTCGCCTGCGCTACTCAAAGCGATGGCAGACACGATTCACCATCGTGGCCCCGACGACGAAGGGTTCTATGTCTCGGGCCCGGTTGGGCTCGGTTTCCGCCGTCTTTCCATCATCGACCTTCAGAGCGGTCATCAACCTCTTTCAAACGAAGATGGCTCGATTTGGGTCATCTTTAACGGAGAAATCTACAACTACAAAGAGCTCCGCACGCTTCTCTTAGCCAAAGGGCACGTCTTCAAGACTCAGACCGACACGGAAGTTATCGTTCATCTGTTTGAAGAGTTTGGGCTTGATTGCCTCCAAAAATTACGCGGAATGTTTGCCTTCGCTATCTGGGATGAAAATGCGAGGACTTTGCTCCTCGCAAGAGACCGGGTTGGAATCAAGCCTCTCTACTATTGTTTGGGTGATTCGTCTTTGGTTTTTGCATCTGAGATCAAGGCGATACTAGCCGATCCTTCGATCAAGAGAAAGATGACCCCTCAACTCATCGATAGGTTCTTGACGTTCCAGTATATGCCTGGTGAAGACACGCTACTCAACGGAATCACCAAGCTGGCCCCGGGACACTACCTACTCGCCAACAATGGCAAAACGGTGATCCGCCAGTACTGGGATTTGCATTTTGGAGTGCCGTCTGAAGGAGCGAGTCTTCAAGACGCAGAAGCTGAGTTATTGAGCCTTTTGGCCGAGACCGTCAATCTGCACATGATGGCGGATGTTCCTGTGGGTGTCCTTTTGAGCGGAGGTGTCGATTCGACGGGCATCCTAAGCCTCGCCGTGAATGCCACTGACAAGAAAATTAGTACTTTTACCGTAGGCTTTTCGGGGGACAAAGTTCCGGACGAGAGACCCTATGCAAGGCTGGCCGCCGAGAAATTTGGAACCCAGCACTATGACATGACGATCTCTGCCGACGATTTTGCGGCGTTCCTGCCCCGATATATATGGCATATGGAAGAGCCTGTGTGTGAACCGCCAGCGATAGCACTCTATTACGTTTCCAAGTTAGCGAGAAGATACGTCACAGTGCTTCTCTCAGGAGAAGGCGGAGACGAAGCATTTGCGGGCTACAGCAGTTATCGCAACCTAGTTTGGCTCGAACACCTCAAAGTCGGCGGTCGTTCATTGAACGATGCTTTCGCCAAGAGTATTTCCCTCACTGACGCAGCGTTTGGCTCCCATCGATTCTCAAAGTACGGACCCTTGATGAATGAACGCTTTCCCGACTATTACTACAGTCGTACTTCAAACCCTCATAGCTTCACCGGAAACACCCTGGGCAAAGTCTACTCTGCTGATTTTACGCGAACGATTGACCGTGAACGGAGCCTGGAACCGGTGCGTCGGTTGCAAAACCATGTGCGAGGTCAGAGTACCCTAGATGCGATGCTCTATATTGATACCAAGTCGTGGTTACCGGATGATCTACTGATCAAAGCGGACAAAATGACAATGGCCAATTCCATTGAACTCCGTGTGCCTTTGTTGGATCACCGAGTATTGGAGTTCGCAGCGTCTCTGCGACCCGGACTCAAGCTGAACGGCCGCAATACGAAATACATCTTGAAGAAAGCACTATCGAAGAAAATCCCCAGTGAGATCCGCAATCGGAAGAAGGCTGGATTCCCGGTGCCTTACGAGTCATGGCTTCGCACCGATCTAAGAGATCTTATCTGGGACGTGTTGACGGACGGTAAGACAATCAGCAGAGGCTATTTCCGCAAGGACGCGGTCGAGAGCTTACTTCGGGCGAACTCGAACGGCGCCGACTACTCCAAAGAGATTTTTTCCCTCCTCAGCCTTGAGCTGTGGCAACGAACTTTTTTGGACAATGAACAAGTCGTCCTACAGTAGATTTCTGCATCTCACGATGACTATGGCCGCGGACGCGGTCTGGCGCATGCCTGCCTCCTTCCGGATTGCGCGCATCCTCGGTGATTCATACTCACTGAGGTGCTTGGTCTTCCATGATATTTCGGCAACCCGGTCGCCGTTTATGAACGGGATCAGTGTGAGCATCACGCCGAAGAAGTTCGAAGCCGCACTGAGATTTCTAACCGCGTACTATGCTCCTGTGCATCTGCAAGATGTTCTGACTAATTGCGATGGCCGTGGCTTACCGCCGCGAGCCATGCTAATAACATTCGATGACGCCTATGCGTCCGTCGCTCAGTGGGCCGCGCCTCTCTGCCAGCAATTTGGTGTGCCAGCCCTCTTTTTTGTAAACGCTGCTTTTCTCGATAACCAGCGCCTGGCGCCGGACAATCTTGTCTGCTATGTTGCAACCCTCTTGGGAATGGAGACTATCAATGCAGCTGTTCGCGCGGTACCCGGCTATGAAACCCTTGAATTGTGTTCGCTTGCTGAAGTCTTTGGTGCTTTTTTCCCAGCTATCTCGCTCGACGAAAGGGAACTCTTTCTTGATGCATTGCGACAATTTTCAGGCATCAACGAGACTCGCGTGGCGAATGAAGCACAACTATACCTAACCAGCAGACAGCTACGCGACCTAAGCTCCTTCGATTTCGAGATAGGGAACCATACGTACACCCACACACACTGCAGATCTTTATCGCAACAAGATTTCGTTTCAGAAGTGGACAGGAATAAGACGGAATTGGAGGCTGTGTCTGGAACAAAGATACGGTCGTTCAGCCAACCCTATGGTTCTTCGAAGGATCTCACGCCCGAGTTGAAGGAGCATCTTGAGCGCTCCGGGCACAAGGCTGTGTTTTTGAGCGAGAGTGTCGCAAATCCTCGAAGACCTGACCTACTTCATCTTGACAGGATCAGTACCTGTGCCGAAACCGATGCCGCTCTGTTTTCCGAGATCGAAATTCTGCCTCGCCTTCGTGCTACACGGAATCGACTTCTTACAACTTAGTGCCGATTCGGGCGGCCCGGATTCGTCGTCCGCGGACCAACGAGTAGTGGATCTGAACAATTACATCTAATCTGCCGACAGGAGACAACCGCATGCTTGAGGATCGCAAAACAATGACCCGTAAAGAATTCCTTTTGGAGATGGATGATATTCTTGGGCTGCATCCTGGGACCCTTCGAGGCGACGAGGAACTGGACGAACTCGAGAACTGGGACTCGACCTCACTCATTGGACTGATTGTCTTGGCGGAAACAACGAACGATGCGCACATCTCCCCGGATGACGTCGTTGGTTGCTCGACAGTCGCCGATCTTCTGCGGCTGGCTCGCGTGGACGTTAGCTCTTCTTGACTGTCAGCTAGCTCAAAGAAATCGTAAAACTCTAAGAGCGGTAAGAAGGTAACGACATTCTCAGGGCTTTGCCGAACAGATGACGTCCCAATGAGCGGATACCCTTTTTGCGAACGCTTGCAATTGGCATAGGAGAGCAAAGTCGTGCAATCAGAAATTTTAAGGGACATGCGGTTTCCTATCACAGCTGCGAATGTTTTGCGAAGGCGTCGCGCCCTAAAGAAAGAACTGCTCACGCAACCTAATTTAGTACCGACACGAATCGCAATTCTGGGTGGCTCAACAACAAGCGAAGTTACAAGCATGTTGGAGTTGTTCCTCTTGGCCGAGGGAATTCAGCCAACGTTTTACGAAGCCGGCTACAATCGCTACGCCGAGGACATCCTGTTCGAGAATCCAGAGCTGTGGAATTTCAAACCCGACGTCATCTTTATCTACACAACTTGGCATAATGTTTCACAATTCCCTGAATTGATGGAGACTGAAGAGGAGGTTGAACTGCGTATCCGCCGGGAGATGGCCCGGTTTGAATCTCTTTGGGAGAAAATTCACTCGGAGCTCGGCGCGTTGATCATCCAAAATAACTTTGACTTACCGCGCCTCAGACCTTTGGGAAATTTAGAGACGTTTGAGTCGTCTGGCCGCCTGAATTTCCTGATGAGGTTGAACGCCGAGTTTGCAACTTACGCACGCAGACACTCGCGTTTCCTCATTAACGATATTCTCTACCTTTCTGCGCAAGTGGGTCTGGACGCATGGCACAGTCACACTTATTGGTACAACTTTCATATGGCTGTGAGTCCAACGGCAACAGTTGCTCTGGCTCAAAACGTAGCCGCCATCGTTAAATCTGTCTACGGAAGGTCCAAGAAATGCCTAGTCCTCGACTTGGACAATACACTTTGGGGCGGAGTCGTTGGTGACGATGGCGTGCAAAACCTCATTTTGGGCCATGATCACCCGGTTGGCGAAGCTTTCTTGGATTTCCAGCGATATGTGAAAGACTTACAGCGGCGCGGCGTAATCTTGGCAGTATGTTCGAAGAACGACATAGAAAACGCAAAAGAGGGTTTTTCACACCCCGACAGCATCTTGAAGCTGGACGATTTCAGCGCATTCAAAGCAAACTGGAGTTCGAAATCGGAAAACATCCGCGAGATCGCTGCAGAACTCAACATTGGTCTTGATAGCATAGTGTTTATCGATGACAACCCCGCTGAGCGGGCTCAGGTCGCCGATCAACTGCCTGAAGTTGCGTCGCCTGACGTGGGCTCCAGCGTTGCCCGTTTCGCGGAGATACTAGAATCCGAGCGCTATTTCGAAGTGCACAAGGTGGTTCGGGACGACCTTAACCGTTCGGCCTACTACAATTCGAACGCACAACGGAGCGCATATCAGGCCGACTTCCGCGACCATGGAGAGTTTCTCGAGTCGCTCGGAATGACCGCTGAAATCGCACCTTTTTCTACTATGTATTTCGAGCGAATCACACAGCTAATTAACAAGACGAATCAGTTCAATCTGACTACGAGGCGGTACACGTGCGCTGAAGTCATGGCCATTGCTCAAGACCGGACTTTTGTAACTCTCTATGGCCGTCTGGCTGACAGGTTTGGCGACAATGGTTTGGTTTCAGTGCTGATTGGACGTGCAGTGAAGGAAACGCTTGAACTCGACCTTTGGCTTATGAGTTGTCGCGTTTTAGGCCGCGAGATGGAACTCACGATGTTTGATGCACTGGTCGAACAGTGTCAGGCGCGCAAAATACGCAGGATCGTGGGCATCTATATACCATCAAGAAAGAACATTATGGTTGCGGGGCATTACATGAATCTCGGATTTACTAAAGTTGAAGGAGCCTCTGAAACCCGGCAACTGTGGCATTACGACGTCCCGCAGTTCTACACGCAAGAAGCACGGTGCATTCGTAGAATCACTAACCCAGCAGGTGCGAGTCACGATCGCGAATTGGCAGCCGACAATGTCTCCGACAACTCCGAAATCCTTGAACTTGATCCTTTCGGCGAAGACCTGCCACTACCGCAAGTTTAAATATGGCCCGCGGACAATTTAAATTCCGATGACCGATTCTACGTGGCAAATCGAAGTCGATCGCGCGACAGCTGCCGAATGGTCGCAGATGCTTGATCTCTTTAAAGACGCGAACATTTACCAGACATCCGCGTACGGCGGAGTTCGCTGGGGAGAGAAAAGTCTCAGTCGGCTTGTGTTGAAGCGAGACGGCGATGTTATGGGAATGGCACAGCTCAGGATTGTTCGCCCCACTCCGCTGAGGTTTGGTATGGCCTATTTGCGCTGGGGGCCCCTCTGGGAGCGACGCGGTAAACTGCTCGATCCCGAGATTCTCGCTCGCCTAGCACACGCCATCGAGGATGAATACATTAAGGTAAGGAGATTGTTCTTGAGTATCCTGCCTAACGCGGTTATCGGTTCGCGACGCGGCGAGGCGTTCCAATGTGCTTTTTCAAAATTCACACAAGAACGACGGGAAGGCGATAAGACGTATAGAACTTTTGTTCTGGATCTCGCTCCTTCTCTTGAAGAGTTGCGGAGCAGGCTCGATAAGAAATGGCGAAATCAGCTTACGCGATCTGAAAAAAATAACCTTACAGTCGTCTCCGGGCAGAATTGCGAAGAGTACAGGGCCTTCTGCGCGATCTACTCCCAGATGCGCAACCGCAAGAGGTTTGAAACTACAGTGGATGCTGACGAATTCGGACGCATACAGGAAGCTTTAACGGAATCCCAACGCATGCATACTCTAATCTGTCTAGATAAGGGCGTTCCCGTGGCTGGCCTTGTTGTTTCGGCGATAGGCGATTCCGCTATTTACTTGCTCGGCGCCACCAGCGATGCCGGATTGAATTCCAAGGGAGCCTATCTCTTGCAGTGGACCGCGATTTGTTGGCTCAAGGAACGCGGCATTCGGTCGTACGACCTCGGAGGCATTGATCCCGAAGAAAACCCGGGTGTCTATCATTTCAAAAAGGGGCTATCGGGTGCAGACGTTTGTCAGATTAGCCAATTCGCCGCATCAGACAGCGCTGTCTCTTCCGGGATGGTTAAGGCGGGCTTGGTGATCCGCCGCACGTTTCGCGCCTCCTTCAGACCTCTAAGCGTTGCCCGTTTCAACCTTGCCCGTTCGGGTGGACAGACGTCGGCAAAAAGCTAAGCAAGTGTCCTCCTCCATCATGTCCGTGGATATCTCCGTCGTCATCGTCGCATGGAACGCTAAGCGCTATCTGGAGTTATGCTTGGAAAGCTTGGCCGAAGCTCCTCCCCGACGCAGCATGGAAGTGTTGGTCATCGATAACGCGTCCGAGGATGATTCGGTTGAAATGACTGAAGCCAGGTTTCCTTGGGTGAAGTTAATCAAGAGCAAGGAGAACCTGGGCTTCGCTAAGGGAAACAACGTGGTTATCCGGCAGTGTCAGGGACGCTACATCGCGCTCGTAAATCCGGATGTGATAGTGTTCCCGGGTTGCTTGGACACGCTCGCCGACTTTCTTGATCAAAATCCGAAAGTCGGGAATGTGGGCCCTCGCGTTTTCAATCCGGATATGACTCAGCAAAGCACCTGCCGACGATTCCCCACTCTCTGGAACAATTTTTGTTCCGCGACCCGATTGGAAAGCATATTTAGGGGTTCCCCTTTTTTCGCCGGTGAGCACATGTTCTATTTCCCGTATGACCGGACGGTCACCGTAGATGTCATCGTGGGTTGTTTCTCAATGATTCGTCGAGAGGCTTTTGATGACGTGGGACTGCTCGACGAAGGGTTGTTTATGTATGGCGATGACGTCGATTGGTGCCGGCGTGCGTGGAATGCCGGATGGCAGGTAGCTTTTTGTCCGGATGCGCGAGCTATTCACGACCGCGGCAAAACCACGGCTCCGTTTCCCGTTCGCTTTGCAGTCGCGCAACAGCGCTCCGTACTGCACTATTGGACTAAGCACCACACGTTCTTGGGTGTGCTTGGAGCCCGGAGCATCATGATTTTCCATCATTTGCTGCGTTACGGGATCGCGGCTCTACCGGCGCGCTCCCACAAGAAGTCGCAATACGAAGTGCGGAAGCAAGTGAGCAGTGCTTGTCTGCGGGAACTGTTGTACAACAGCGTTCCGAACAAGGGCTAAGGCAGCCATCATCATGCGTGTTTCAAATTCCGTTTCACGCTTGGCCGATTACTATAGGCGCCACGGTTTAGGAACGACGATACGCCGCGTCGGAGTTGCCGGAAGACAAGCGTTTTTTGCAGGTCGCATGGTGGTGTTTTACTGCAATCTCGATGAGCAAAGACTGCGCCCAATTGGCGTCCCAAACATACTTGCCGTGAAACGGGTCAACACTCTAGCTGAACTCAGCGCCGAGCATTTGCGAGAAATGACCAGCTTTTGGAACCCAAGGCTGGCAAGCCGAAATATTCGGGAGCGGTTCGACAAGGGAGCTTCGCTTTGGCTGGTTGAATTCGAATCCCACCTAGCTGGTTTCGGTTGGACGCTGCAGGGACGCACGATCGAACCGTATTACTTTCCATTGGCACAGAATGACGTGCACCTCTTCGATTTCCACGTGTTTTCTCATTATCGCGGACGTGGAATGAATCCGTACCTAATTGATCGTATCCTCGACGTTTTCGCGACGAATTTTGGGGGGCGAGCATTTATTGAGGTGGCGGAATGGAATGACGCCCAGTTATCGTCTCTTCGAAAAACTCCATTTCGCTGCTTGGGTTTCGTTAGATCCTTTAGCATTTTCGATCACACTTTGGTGTCATGGCGGTCTGGACCACCTGTGCTACCATTTAAAGAACTTGGAGTTGCACCTCGCGTTCTGTAATCGGTCGCTACGACGATCATTTGTCCTCTCGTTTCCTACTACGACGGTGACCAAAAGAAGCTGGTGGTGGAATTCGTTGAATGCTAAGAGATTCGTTTCGAATCGACGGTGTGGTTTCGGGTTAACTTCCCTGTTCTAGATCTGCCCTCTGGTTAGTAGAAAGCTGAGGCTCAAGTAACTTGAGCAGTGGCAAACAATTCAATCCAGGGAGTTTTATGTTTTTTCACATCGCATTCTGTTCGGCCAAGAACCTCTTAATACGGTCCACACATTCGTTTTCTAAAAATAAGATCCTGTGTTGTGCGGCGTTGATCGTCCTGCTTTCAGGCAATCTCCACGCGGCATGCCATACCGTAACCCCGTCCGGTTCCGGTTCCGGGACCGGTGCTGATTGGAATAACGCTCTTGCCAATCTACCCGCAACTCTGACGAGGGGAGATATCTATTATCTTGCCGATGGAAGTTACGGCAGTTACACATTTAGCCAATCAGGAACGGCAGCGGTCGAGATTCGCAAAGCCCAGACCTACGATAACTGCACTTCGACAGGATGGAACGCTTCCACGATGGGTTCGGCGCAGGCTGTTTTCGCTACGAATCGGCAATTCTCTATCCTGAGTGCTGGCTTAATCATCAATGGAAATGGCCAGCAAACCACGCAAGGGTGTGGTGGCGCGGTAGGCAATGATCCTACCGCCAAGCTAACCACTCCCGCCGATTGCGGGATCAAAGTAGATAACTCTGCGTCAGGCAATACGGATGGCATCAGCGATGGGGCAAACGCCGTCCCATTTACGTTGAAATACGTTGAGTACTACGGCTCCGGAAATGCGACCACAGAGAATTATCTGATTCGCGCCGATAACAGTCCAGGGGCTACACTCCAGCACATGTATCTTCATCGCTTTGGCTCTGTATGTGTCGTCGTTGGAGGGGCCAGCAACTTTGTTTTTACCGACAACTACATGTTCCGCAACCAGGTAACGGTAGGATCAGATCCTGCGCATGGCCAATGCCTGGAAAGCGGTGGCGACAGCGGACATTTCACGGTAGCTCGTAATGTTTTCCGCGACCTGGGCGGCACGGCAATCATGATGGCCTGGGTTGGCAGTGGCCAGGTCGAAAACGGTCCATATCTTTACTACGACAATCTGATCTGGAACACGCCCGGATTCACCCCTGCGTTTCCCAGTGCCAACGGTTTGCTCGCTTGTATCAACGGATTTACTTGCAATGGGGTCACAATGAGCGCCAACACGATTGTGGGCATGCCAAGCGGGGCACAAACCGGGATAGACAGCGAAACAGGTGGCAATTTTACAGTACAGAACAATATCTGGTACAGCGATGCGGTGATTGGAGACTTGGCAACAGGGGGGACTTTTACAGAGGATCATAATTCCTATCTCGCGTCGGGAACATCCTGTCCTTCCGGAACCGCCAACGTTTGCAACAGTGGATCTGCAAACCCGTTTACAAGTTGGACAACAGGGAATTTCACTCCGGCGAGTGATGGTTCCAATTGGAATAACCGAGCTTCGCTGGGTGCTCCCTATAACGTAGACGCAGAGGGGAATACGTTCACCACGGACAGGGGAGCGTTTCAATTCGGTGCCGCGAGTTCGCAGTTGCAACCACCCATCAATCTTTCTTTCACGGCACAATAAACTTCTTTACTTGTTGTACGGACGCGCAGGCGTCAGCCAGGCGCCGTTAGGTCGGTTTACATGTATGCCCGATTCGAAAAATGAACGGGCATACATCCGATCCTCTTAGGAAGCATTAGACAAAATCACACCTAGACGAAAGCCTTTAGACCCAGCCCTAAGCCGCGGGTACGGCTCGATCCATGGAACCAACGAACATTCGATTCGGAGCTGGTGCGGATACTACGCTGCTGCATCCGCTGGTGGCAGCGTGGATGATCATCGCCATGGTGTTGATCTTTGTCCTTCCACGCCGGAAGGCGATCGCTCCATTTCTCTTGGCGTTTTTCACGATCCCTCTCGGCCAAGTCTTGATAATCGGAGGCCTGCACTTCCCGGCGTTGCGCATCTTGATTTTGGCAGGATTGCTTCGAAGAATGACTTACCGGGAGGAGGCATCACGGAACAAGTTCGGGGGGGGCTTCAATGCCGTCGATCAGGCGGTTGTGATGTGGACAGTTTCAGCCCTGGCCATAGTCTCGCTTCAGTGGATGGAGTTACCAGCATTGATTAAGTTCGTGGGGGATTTCATCGACGCGCTGGGTGGCTACCTGGTGGTGAGGTTTTTGATTCCCGACGGCGAAGCAGTCCGGACCACAATCAAAGTATTTGGCCTGATTTGTTTGATACTCGGCGCCTGCATGGTCTACGAGCATTTCACGCGTAGGGACGTATTCGGCTATCTCGGAGGGTGTGCTCTCGATGCAGAGGTGAGAGAGGGGAGAGTGCGCGCAAGTGGAGTGTTAGGCACAATCCAGAGCGGGACGTTCGGAGGTGTCCTGGTTCCTTTGTTTCTCTGGCTTGGAGCGGAAAGAAAGTCCCGTTGGATCGCAGGTGCGGGACTCGCCGGAGCGACGGCGATGGTCATAACGTCGGGCGGAAGTACGGCGGTCATGGCCTGTGGCGCAAGTTTCCTTGGGCTGGGCTTCTGGCCTCTGCGCAAACAAATGCGATTCTTGCGGTGGGGATTGGTCGCGACTCTGGTGGGACTGCACCTTGTGATGAAAGGGCCGGTTTGGTCCCTGATTGAGCACATTGACTTGACCAGCGGTTCCTCCAGCTTTCATCGCTATATGCTGATCGACACCCTGATACACCACTTCGGAGATTGGTGGATCTTGGGCACAAGGACCAATGGCACGTGGGGATGGGAAATGTGGGACACATGCAACCAGTTTGTTGACGTAGCAGTGAGGGGCGGTCTATTGACGCTGGTACTCTACATCCTGATTCTCAAACGAAGCTTCGCAGCCATTGGCAACGCCAGAAAGCGAGCGAGCGGGGACGGCAAACAAGAGTGGTTCCTCTGGTGCCTGGGATCTTGCCTTTTTGCCAATGTCGTGGCACAGTTTGGAATCAACTACATGATTCAGCTGCAGTTGCTCTTGTTTCCTTTGCTGGCTTGCATCTGTGCAGCGACTGTCAGAGTTGCGCACGCGAAGACGGCAAAGACTAAGCCCGTCTTACTTCTCCAGACGGCAAACACTTGACTTGATTGCATCCGCGAGCGATAGCTACATCTCAAAAATCAGCCTATAAAGATTTTGCGGTAGGCATATCGACCTAAATTTCCTTTGATTTGGCTACTATCCGTCTCGAGCCAATTTGCTTGAAGGATTTCCACGCCGCAATGGATTTGTGCGACACCAGATAGAGGAGTTGCCTATATGAACCCAAAGGTATCGGTGGTGATCCCGACCTATAATCGGGCTGAGCAAGTTCAGAAAAGCGTCGAAAGTGTTTTGGAGCAGAGCTTTACTGATCTGGAAGTCATCGTGGTTGATGACGGATCATCCGATGACACAGGCCAAACACTAAAAAATACCTTCGGCGATCGTATTCGTTACTACTTCCAACCAAATCAGGGCGTCAGCGTGGCGCGGAATAAGGGGATCGAGGAAGCGAAAGGCGAATGGATTGCCTTTCTCGATTCAGACGATCTATGGGAAAAGGAGAAGCTCGATTGGCAATTCAAAGCCCTTGAGCGATTTGCCCCACAGTGTACTGCGTGTTACACCGACGTACGGTTCTATAACAACTCCGAAACGCGCACCATGTTTCACCTGACACAAGAGAGCTACCGGCACGAAGATGCGATCGGCACGAACCCTGATGTACTTCGACTACTGGTGAGACCCGGGGGAGCTGGTATGGTTGTCTGTCTATCCTCCTTCTTGGCGCACAGAAATGTGCTGAAAAAGGCGGGGGAATTCGACCCTACCCTGCTGTACAGCCAGGATAGTGAATTCCTGTTTCGGCTGGCGCTACAGACTGGTTTCTGCTACGTCAACCTTCCGCTCGTACGATTTGATCGATCGCCTGCGGAGACTCGCCATACAGGAGTGCAATCAGAATGGAACAACTTCGAATTCTGGCTGCGGGATAGTCAGCTCCGCCTCGAAGGGCTCTTGCGTTTGACTGAAAGCCAGCCGCCTAAGATTCGCAATTTGATCCGGCAGCAGCTCGGCTCCATTCATAGCGGATGGGTCAACTGCTATTTGAAAAATGGACAGTACGGGGAAGCACGCGCCGCCGCTTCCAAGGCAGTGCAAATGAGAATAACGTTCAATGTCGCACTGAAGTGGCTGCTGACCTGGATTAGTCCACCGCTCGCCCTCCGAATTGCACGTCGCCGCGAAAATGACAGAGCTTCGGCATTTACCGTATAACAAAGTGCTCGGGAGAAAACTATGGACAAAAGTACATTATTGGCCCCGGTCGCACGGCGGGAACCTATCGCCAACAGCGAGAGCGCAGTTAGGGAGCGCGACCAGGAGCAGTGTCCAATTTGCGGAGTAGCCGACGCGGATCTGTGGGCACAAGGACCAGACAGACTTCACGGCAGGACAGAAGAGTACACACTGTTACGGTGTTCGGCATGTTCGCTCGTCTGGCTTAGTTCTCCCCCGAGACCCGAGGAAATGCACTTGCACTATACAGAGGCTTATCACAAATTAATTTCGGGTGCAGGGGATAACTCCGTTAAGCGCTGGAAGGGGCGAAAGGCAGATCTGGTACAGCAAAAGCGGTCTGGCGCTCTGCTCGACTTGGGCTGCAGTTCTGGGTCTTTCCTGGAATCGATGCGTAGCGAATCCTGGAAACTGTATGGCATCGAGATGTCCCCGGAGTGTGCAAAGGCAGCGGAAGCTAGGTGCGGCGCGCAAGTATTTGTCGGAAATATCCTTGATGCTCCATTCCCACCTGAGTCGTTCGACGTGATTACGTGCTTCGATGTGCTCGAACATCTTTTTGAACCTCGACAAGTGATGGAGAAAGTGGCGACATGGCTGAAGCCTGGGGGCATTTTTTTTGTCCAGGTCCCCAACATTGATTCGGCCGAGGCGCGTGCCTTCGGAACCTATTGGCATGGATTGGAATTGCCGCGGCACCTATTCCACTATTCGCCTGAGTCGCTCAGATTCCTGGCCGAATCAACAGGACTCCAGCAAGTCGCCCTCGAATCCCGGCGTAATCCTGCAGTGGGAACCAGCCTGCGCTATGTCTGGGATGATGCCTTCCGCGCCGTGGGTATACGACGAACGCCTGTTGCTTACCGCGGCCAGGCGAGTCTCCCATGGAGAGCAGGTCGTAAGCTGGTACGCCTGACTGTTTTGCGGTTTCTTCTGGCGGTGGCGCCTATCCTGGGCGGAGGAGAAGCAATCCATGCGATCTTCCGAAAGGGAGAACCGCTTGAACATGAGCCGTCGACATCTGCATCCAAGATGCACCGGCTTCTAAAACGACGAGGTTCCGTAAACATCTCACGCAACCCCTCACTCCGTATGGAGCCCCCGAAGCCATCGTCCCTTCTTGATTAAGACTGTTGAGCATAAGCATGAACCAGGTTGCCCTAAAAGAAAAAATTCAAGCAATGCCCGCTGTCTGGAGTGCGAGCCGTAATTTAATTCTCTCTCCTGTCCGATCCTATTTTCGATACTTTCCGGTGAGCGGCGGAAAGCGCTTCCTTTGGAAAAGCGTAGCCTGCCACGTTCGATGGCTAGAGTCTTGGACAACAGCGACGACTCTGTTCGGGAGTAAGCTCCGCGTCGATCCTAAGGACGACGTCGGAAGATGCATCTATTACTTCGGCGTTTGGGAGCCTAACTTAACCGCGTGGATTACTCGTTCTCTTTGTCCGGGAGACACGTTCGTTGATGTGGGGGCCAATGTTGGATATTTCTCTGCCTTGGCAGCAGGAATTGTAAAAGATCAAGGAAGCGTAGTATCCATCGAGGGCATGCCAAGAACATGCGATGTACTCAAAGCAAATTTCCAGTTAAACGGGATTCGCAACGGCAGAATTGTACCCATGGCTGTCTGGGACTCTTTTGGTGACATTGAGATGTTCGGGCCTAGTACAGGAATCTTTGGGACCGCGAGTGCCCTCAAGAGTCGGGCCGATGAATTTGACCTCAAGAGTAAAGTTATAGTTCCCTGCGCACCATTGTCTTCGATTCTCACAGCGGCGGAAATTAACGCTGCTCGCATAGTTAAAATTGATGTAGAGGGAGCAGAATGGCGGGTAGTCTCCGGAATGAATGAGCTGATGGAAAATGGTAGAGAGGATCTTGAGATCGTCTTAGAGCTCAACCCGAATAGCCTCCATCAAGAAGGCCAATCCTGCCGAAGTGTACAGATGCATTTTAAGAGATTCGGTTTTCATCCCTACCAAATCGAAAATATATACGGTGACCTATCTCGCATTTCCTTAAAACCACCCTCGCGGCCTAAACGAATCGAGCAAATCCAGGAGGGGGGGCAGTCCGATGTCATTTTCTCTCGTCGAGATGTTGACGTACTCTGATTTTCGACTTCATCCGTCTCAACCACCAGAGGTGCCCGATAGACCTGTGCACCGCACCCACCTTTAGCAGTTCTTGCACAATCCGGGAGCATTTCGATGCCATCCAGTATCCAGGACTCGTTACGTATGGATTCCGGGAAAGATCCAGAGCTGCAATCCTAAGTCGAGCAGAGCGTCGGATTGCTTGTGTCGCGCCAACTCTATCTTTCGCATCTTCAATCGCTTGGCTGGGCGCCGGCACCTGACATTAACCTGTGGTATGCCTTGTACAGTGCAGTTGCATTTCTTCGGGTCCTGCTCGCGATCACTCCTCTAGTGGGTACGGGTTGAATACATCCACGCGGTATTCCGCAAGAAAAAGAAACGAATTAACTCCTAAGGATGAGATCGTGCATCATTCAGATAATCGTCGACCGTTTGAGGACCCCTTGAATTTTTTGTCCAAGGGACTTACAAAATTGAACGGCATCTGGATCAGACGAATGTATTCATTTGCCTCCATAGGATGTAACGTCTCATTTCATCCCACGAGCAAGGTGAGTCGGCAACGGGCGGGCAGGATAAGCCTTGGCAACTCCGTAAGACTGTTGGAGTACGCTTGGCTCAATGTAGCCACTGACGACGCGAACGGTGAACCCACGGTCGTCATCGACGACAACTGCAGCATAGGCTATGGCTCTATCATATCGGGCAAAAATAGCGTCCACCTAGAGCGTGACATACTCGTTGGTCAGCATGTCGTCATCCAAGATCATAGCCATGCGTATGAGGATATCGACGTGGCAATTATTAATCAAGGTATTACCGAAGGAGGTCGAATCCTGATCGGTGAAGGATCTTGGATCGGCCGTGGAGCAGCCATCCTCTGCTCAAGAGGTGAACTGAGAATAGGGCGTCATTGTGTAGTCTCAGCCAATTCAGTGGTAACACGAAGCATCCCAGATTACTCTGTAGTTTTTGGAATGCCCGCGACAATCATTCGACAATACGATCCGGAAAAGCGAGCTTGGCGGATGGGTCAGGTGAAAAGGGGGAGTTCGGCAGATTGTGAGAATGGAGTGGACGCCGATTCGATGGATCGCACAGCAGCACTTAATGGAAAGGGGCATCTTACATAGTTAGCGTTTAACCATATGGACAAAATATCGTATACATCCTCGCCCAAAATAAGGCTTGCTCACAGTGGTAACGAGGACGGCGTAGACGCGATGAGCGGTAGCAGTGCATCTCGCGCTCGACTCCAGGACCCATTGAAACTTATTCCTCGGATATTAAGGAGGCTTTACACTGAGTGGCTACGAATGACCTACCCATTCGAATCCATTGGTTCCAAGGTGTCTATCCATCCGACATGTTTCATCGACAGGAAAAATGCACACCGGATCAAGCTAGGCAACCATATTCGTATAGAAAAAGATACCTGTTTGGGTTTGAGTGTTCCACCCGAGGAGGATGGCGAGCCAGTAATCGTAATCGACGACAATTGTGTCATTCATTGGCGTACGCAAATTGGGGGCAAGAATCGGATCCATTTAGAGCGGGACGTCCTCGTTGCACAGGACGTTTTGATCGTCGACCAGAACCACGCGTATGAGAACATCACAATCCCTATTGTGGACCAGGGATTTACGGAAGGTGGCACCATTCGAATCGGGCAGGGGTCATATATCGGGCACGGAGCCGCCATCATAGCTTCGAGGGGAGATCTGGTTTTGGGCCGCAATTGCGTTGTGGCTGCTCACTCAGTTGTTACGAGGAGTGCTCCGCCCTATTCGGTTCTTTCAGGCAACCCGGCGATGATCGTTCGACAGTTCGACCCGGTTAAACAGGAATGGGTCACGGGACGAGTTCGTTCAGCGGAGAATACACCCGTATAGCGAGAGCAAGCGGATAGTTCCACTCTGTATCAACTATATGAATCCCGGAGAGGAAATGGATCTTGAGTCGCTACCGCTGGTGAGTATAGTCTCTCCCGTGTATAACAACGAGGAGCATCTTGCGGAGTGCATTGAAAGCGTTCTCAAACAGACTTATCCGCACTGGGATTATACGATAGTCAATAACTGTAGCAAGGACAGATCGGGAGAGATCGCACGACGTTATGCCGCGAGAGACCCGCGTATTAGAGTTCACGATAACGAACAGTTCTTAAAGGCAATTCCTAATCATAACCATGCGTTACGTCAGATTTCCCCAAAGAGCAAGTACTGTAAAATGGTGTTTGCCGATGACTGGATCTTCCCGCAATGTATAGAAGAAATGGTAAATCTCGCTGAGGAACATCCGTCAGTTGGGATCGTTGGAGCTTACGGTTTGGAAGGGGAGAGAGTCGCGTGGAGTGGGCTCCCCTATTCTAGTAGGGTTGTGTCAGGCCGCGACATCTGCCGCCGCACGTTCCTGGAGGGTATTTACGTATTTGGGACGTCGACGTCCGTCCTATATCGCTCCGACCTTATCAGAGGCCGACATGCCTTCTACAATGAGGCGAATTTTCTAGCTGATAGGGAGGCGTCGGTAACACTCTTAAAGACATGCGACTTTGGCTTTGTCCACCAGATACTAACCTTTAAGAGATTGGGGGAGCAATCGCTGACTGCAACTGTGGCCTTGGATTTAATGACCCACTACAATTGCACGTTATATGTTCTAGTGACCCATGGCCCGGATTTTCTCAATAAGCAAGAGTTCGACGCCTGCTTGGATCGGCTTTTGACCGAATATTATAATTTTCTTGCTGTAAGTCTTTTGAAGGGCCGCCGCGACAAGAGGTTCTGGGACTATCATCAGAAGAAACTAGCAGAGATTCTTGGCTTTAGCAGGTCCCGTCTGGCCATAGCAATAGTGGCTAGGATATGTAAAGCCTTGCTGAATCCCTACGAGACTATTGAAAAGCTGGGCATTCGCAGGAACGCCTCCAACGGGGAATCTGTTACGGAAAGCTCTGATGGTAGTCAATTGGCTATGCATACCAACGAGATCCGATAGGATCGGGCACTCCCAATATTTTGGGCGAAGAGGCCTCTGGTTCTGATGTCTTACAATATTCCATCCCACGACTTGAGCAGACAAGACAAACATAACCGGACGAAGATCGCATTATTCGGCCACTTTGGTGCTGCGAATTTCGGCAACGAGAGTACGTTGCAAGCAATGTTATGGCATTTGCATCGTTGTGTGCCTCATGCCGAACTTACCTGCATTTGCACTGCTCCAGAATCCGTTGCAGCAGATTATGGCATCGCCGTCGTCCCAATGCGGGGAGTTGTGGTTAAGCCGTGGAAACTACGCAATCCCTTGGTTCGACTGATTCGGAACCTCGTCATTGGAGTACCAAGCGAGTTCTATCGTTGGCTCAAAGGCATTCTAACGCTACGGAGAACGGACGTGGTCATCATTCCGGGAACTGGATTGCTAACAGATGCCTTCAGCATTGCGGGTTGGGGGCCTTACAGCACATTTAAATGGTCGGTGATTGCAAAAGTGTGCCGCTGTCAGCTTTTCTTCGTAAGCATCGGAGCGGGCCCCCTGCAGTCAGCTGCCGGCAGGCTTCTTGTAAAATCAGCACTTTCTTTGGCAGACTTCCGATCTTACCGTGACGAATCGACACTACAGTATCTCAAAGCAATCGGCTTTCGGACCCACGCTGATCCTGTCTATCCGGACCTCGCATTCAGCCTGCCCCCTGCTCTGTTGCCCACCGGGCAGTGTAGGAAAGCGCGCAGGTTAGTTGTTGGCCTAGGGCTAATGGAGTACGTTGGGATGTATGGTGACGAGAAGACGACGAAGGCGCATTATTCCGCGTACCTGGAGACCCTCGTGCAATTCGTGAATTGGCTAATAGACCGTGAATACGATGTACGAATATTGATCGGGGACCTCATGGACGTACCGGTGACGCGCGAGTTTAAGGCTCGGCTGAGGGAGCGGTCTATAGCGCAGGCAGAAGATCGGGTTCTTACGGACTCGGTGGCTTCCACTGAGCAGTTACTCTCGCAATTGGCGGAAACGGATTTCGTGGTAGGCACTCGCTTCCACAATGTCCTCCTTGCGTTGCTCCTCAACAAGCCGTCGATCGCCATTTCCTTTCATCAGAAATGCTCCTCCCTGATGAGCGAAATGGGACTATCGGAATATTGCCAGGACATCAACCACTTAAATGCAGAGATATTGATGGACCAGTTCTGCCAACTCGAAAAGAACGCCGAAAACCTAAAGAGCAGGATTAGCCAGAAAGTGGCGGACTATGGTAATGCGTTGGACAAACAATATAGCCTAATCTTCGCTCGTTTATAGCTTGGATGATGCGACGCGCAAACTGGTAAGAGGAGAGCCCCGCACGGATACGCTTGAAGCTTAACCTTATTTATAGGTCACGCTCAAATGTTTGAGGGGTGACATCTAAATCCATTGGAGTACGCAGATTTCTAAGACGAATTCTGCCACTGTAGTCGCAAAATTTCAGAGCGGAGTATAGAACGAGCGGCCGCTATGCCCTTCTCGTGGCTCCTAAAAGAAAACTTGAGAACGGTATTGCTAGAGAAATGGCCAATCGTCAAAATACCATTGACTGGTTGTGTCGAACATTCGGTTCTGTGGCGAAACCGATAACTGGAGCGGTGTTGGCGAGAATATTAAGCGTTCGACTCTTTCGAACATATGTAGGCAGGCCTTTGTTGCGCGCAAACGAATGGGCTTGGAATCGTCTGCCGTCTTCCTTCCGGGACACCCGTCCAGTCCGTCGTTATGGCATGTTCCTGCATCGGCTTGTCAAACAACGTTCCGAGCGACGGCAATACCACGGAACTTTTTTCCTCCGCAATCGCCCGGAGTTGGAGTTGATGCGCGCGATCGCAAGCAACTGCGAGAGGGGCGCCACTCTGAAGATCGGCGTTGTGGCCTGCAGCAATGGAGCTGAGGTTTATTCGATCGTCTGGGCAATCCGCTCGGCGCGGCCGGACTTGAAACTTGTAGTGCATGCAATTGATATCTCTAGGGAGGTTGTGGAGATCGCCAAGCAGGGGTTCTACCCGCTGGAAATGCAGCAACTCATCGGTTCTAATATCTTCGAGCGGCTAACGGGCGAGGAAATTGGGCAGATCTTCGACCGGGAGGAGGGCTGGATGAAGGTCCAGCCGTGGCTCAAGGACAATATCGAGTGGCATGTCGGAGATGCAGGAGATCGGGAACTGGCTCTCCGTCTGGGAGCACTGGATATTGTGGTGGCAAACAAATTCCTGTGCCATATGAATCCACCACAGGCAGAGCGATGTTTGCACAGAGTGGCGCAGCTGGTAAGACCGGGCGGGCATCTCTTTGTTTCAGGAGTCGATCTGGACTTAAGAACCAGCGTTGCGCTCCAATTGGGCTGGGTTCCCGTTAAGGAGTTGATCGAGGAGATACACGATGGCGATCCCTCCGTGAGGCGAGACTGGCCGTGGAGATACTGGGGTTTGGAGCCATTCGACCGCAGGAAACCCCATTGGGGTGTCCGTTACGCCTCGGTTTTCCAATTGGGTAAACCCGAGGCAAGGGTGCACTACTGCTCAACGGAATCGCCCGGGGAGAAGAGTACGATCTTATCTACATGATCAGTTGGATGTTCGCGTGGAATACTTCTTTATCCGTTCACCGAGGAATTCGTAGCCGCTTACGGAGTTGTTGGCTATATCGCTCTCACATGCTCTTTTACGAAACGAAGCTATCAGGAGTGTTCGAGATTCACGTTGAGCCGCATGTCGACAACCGCGGGTTCTTCGCACGGTCTTGGTGCCAGAGGGAGTTCGAGGCTCATGGACTTAACCCAAAACTGGTACAGTGCAACATTTCATTCAACACGTGGAAGGGAACGCTCCGTGGCATGCACTTCCAGGCGCTGCCTCATTCGGAGGCCAAGGTCGTTCGTTGCACGAGAGGAGCGATCTGGGATGTAGTGCTCGATCTACGTTCGTCCTCGCCAACCTACAGGGACTGGGTCGCGGTCACGTTGACGGCTGCAAACCGTCATATGGTCTACGTCCCAGAGGGATGCGCGCACGGATTTCTGACCATTGAAGACGAGACAGAGGTTCTGTATCAAATGTCCGAATTCTATGATGTAGAATCCGCCCGTGGAGTACGGTGGAATGATCCGGCATTTCAGATACTTTGGCCGGAAAAAGTGGAAGTGATTTCCGACCGGGACCGGACTTACCCGAATTTTGATAAAGCGTGGATCTCCTGAAGGAACTCGACGGTAGGAATGTATCAGAGCTCGGCGGAGAATTGCACCGCTTCGCGGCAGACCTCTACCCAATCTGCCGCAGTATCACCGGCAACGGAATTCGCCAGACCCTGAAGATGATTCAGAATCGGATTCCGCTGCAGATCTTTGAAGTGCCAACGGGAACGCCCGTCTTCGATTGGAGAGTGCCCAAGGAGTGGAACATTCGGGACGCCTATATCAAGGCGCCTGACGGGAAGCGAGTTGTCGATTTCCAACAATGCAACCTGCACGTGATGAATTACAGCACGCCGGTGCACGCCACCCTGCCATTGAACGAGATCAGGCCGCACCTCTCCACAATTCCTGAGCAGCCAGATTGGATTCCTTATCGAACGTCATACTACAAGGAAGATTGGGGATTCTGTCTGTCCCATAACCAGATGTTGCAGCTCGACGACGGCGACTACGAGGTATGCATCGACTCTACGCTCGAAGAGGGACATTTGACGTATGGGGAATGTTACTTCGCCGGCCGTTCCTCCGACGAGGTTTTGATCTCGTGTCATGCGTGCCATCCATCCTTGGCGAATGACAATCTCTCCGGATTAGCCGTATCAACATTTCTGGCACGTCATCTGTCCGGACGCGATCTCCGCTACTCCTACAGGTTCCTCTTCATTCCCGGAACCATCGGCGCTATTACTTGGCTGGCGCAAAACCGCAAGGCAGTAGGAAACATCCGCCATGGCTTAGTGCTTTCGGGCATTGGGGACGTTGGTGGATTTCATTACAAGAAGAGTCGCCGGGGAAATGCGGAGATCGACAGGGCCGTGGCCTGCGTTCTCAGAGATTGCGGGGAATCATCGGAGATTCTAGACTTCTCGCCGTATGGCTATGACGAACGGCAGTACTGTTCGCCAGGTTTCAATCTTCCCGTCGGTTGTTTAATGAGAAGCGTTTGGGGGACTTTCCCCGAGTATCACACCTCCGCCGACAACCTCGATTTCATCCAACCCGCTTCGTTGGCTGGATCCCTTCATGCATGTTTGGGAATTGTGGACGTTCTCGAGAACAATCGCCGATACGTCAATCAAAACCCCTACTGCGAACCACAGCTTGGGAAGCGAAATCTCTACAGGGCTACGGGCGGGGATTCCATCGGGACTGAGATCAATGCCAGGCTTTGGGTACTTAGTCTTTCTGATGGAGACCATTCTCTATTAGATATTGCTGAGCGATCCAAAATACCGTTTTTCACCATAAGTGAAGCGGCTCGGTTGCTTTGCGATGCTAGCCTGTTGTCTCCGTTGACCTAGACTTTTGAACTTCAGGATCTCGCAATCACCCAGGTACCGGAACAATAAGCGACTTAGCTGTAACTTCCGCTTATCGCGTCCTTATCTCAATCGCTCCATCAAGAGTGCTTTTCCCCATCGCAAGCATATTAGCAACAAATCCAATCGATCGTATCAAGTTGAAGTTTTTTTAAAGGACTCTTATGAAAGTGTTGTTGACTGGCCATAAAGGCTATATAGGTTCAGTAGCAGTATCTATGTTGCTCGCCGCGGGGCACGATGTGGTTGGCCTCGATACAGGATTATATGAAGGCTGTATCTTTGGAGCGGATCAAAAAAAGGTCCCTGAGATTCGCAAGGACCTTCGAGACCTGAAGCACGCGGACATCGAAGGCTTCAATGCAGTTGTGCATTTGGCCGCGTTGTCCAATGATCCAGTGGGGAACCTTAATCCTCAACTCACCTACGACATCAATCATTTGGCCTCCGTGCATTTAGCAAAGCTTGCGAAAGATGCAGGTACTAAGCGTTTTGTTTTTGCATCTTCCTGTAGTACGTACGGCGCAGCAGGAGACGCTTTTCTCGACGAAAATTCGGAATTGAACCCGGTCACGCCATATGGAGAATCGAAGGTTTTGTCGGAGCGCGATATTGCGGTCCTGGCTGACGATAACTTTACCCCGACATATATGCGCAACGCCACGGCGTATGGTGTTTCGCCTCGCCTTCGTCTCGATATCGTGCTGAATGACCTAGTAGCGTCGGCGTTCACCACGGGTCGGATTTACATAAAGAGCGACGGTACGCCTTGGCGTCCCATCGTCCACATCCGTGACATTATCGCAGCAGTGATTGCAGTACTTGATGCACCGCGCGAAGCCGTGCACAACCAGATCTTCAACGTCGGGCGCAACCAGGAGAACTTCCGCGTACGCGAACTCGCCGATATTGTTGCTTCAGTCGTTCCTGGTTGCCAAATTGAGTTCGCTCCTGGTGGTGGTCCTGATCTCCGCTGCTATCGCGTCAACTTCGACAAGATCGGTCGAATGCTACCGGGTTTTCAGCCCCAGTGGACCGCTCTCGAAGGTGCGCGAGAACTCTATGAGGCATACAGTGCGGTACGGCTTACTACAACGGATATAGAGCAGGGACACTACGTTCGAATTGCGCAAATACAGAAGCTGGTGAACGCAGGTCAACTTGACAGTTCATTGCAATGGACCAGTCGGTATGCCCAGGCATCAGTTGTCGCCTGAAAGATACACTGAAATTCATTTTATGACCTCGGATAACACCTATGGCTACGATGATTATGACTGCTGCAACAGAGCAAGAGACAATTACCGCTAGACTATGCCGTTTTTGCGGAGCCGGTTTAGAGGACACTTTTGTCGACTTGGGAATGTCCCCTCTCTGCGAAAGCTACCCTGCTCCAGCTGACCTAAACCGCGGCGAAGTCTACTTCCCTCTTCATGTGTATGTTTGCGGGAAGTGCTTTTTGGTGCAGTTGGAAGAATACGAAAGCCCACAAAATATTTTCGGCGAGTACGCGTATTTCTCGTCATATTCGGACTCATGGCTTAAGCACGCAGACAATTACTGTGCCCTCATGAAATCGCGATTTGGTCTCCGCGGAGAAAGCTTTGTCGTCGAGGTAGCCAGCAATGACGGCTATCTCTTGCAGTATTTTGTTCAGCGCAATGTGCCAGTGCTCGGCATTGAGCCCGCAGCTAATGTAGCTAAGGTCGCGGTGGAAAAGGGAGTGCCGACACTAGTGAAGTTCTTTGGAACGCAACTGGCCGAGGAACTAGTGAGTGCTGGCCGCAGCGCAGATCTCGTTCTCGGCAATAATGTGCTCGCGCAGGTGCCGGACCTGAATGACTTTGTCGAAGGATTGAAGGTTCTGCTGAAGCCTGAAGGAGTGCTCACACTCGAGTTTCCGCATTTGCTAAAACTAATTGAGCACAATGAGTTTGACACCATTTATCACGAGCATTTCTCCTATTTCTCCTTGTTGACGACGGTGCGCCTCATGGAGGCACATGGCCTTAGAGTGTTCGACGTTGAGGAGTTGGCATCGCATGGTGGCTCGTTGCGCGTGTTCGCATGCCGTGTAGAGGCAAAAACGCACCTCGTAGAGCCAAGCGTTGCGCGTTTGATTGAAGACGAGGAGCAAGCTGGGCTTGGCACGATAGAAGGCTATATGAGTTTTGCCAAGCAGGTAAAGGAGACCAAATTGGCACTTCTAGACTTCTTGCTTGACGCCGCTCGTGCGGGTAAGAGTGTAGCGGGCTATGGCGCACCCGGCAAAAGCGCAACGTTGCTGCATTATTGTGGTATCGGAAAGGACCTAATCGGATACACGGTAGATCGAAGCCCCTACAAACAAGGACGATTTTTGCCGGGCACGCACATTCCGATTTATCATCCCGACCGAATCCGCGAGACGAAGCCAGACTATGTGGTGATCTTACCCTGGAACTTGCAAAACGAAATCATGCAGCAACTGCAGTACATCCGTGAGTGGGACGGGAAGTTTGTAGTGCCGATCCCCAAGGCGACGATTCTCTAAAAGTAAGGAGTGACTAGTCATGAAAGTAGTCTTATTTTGCGGCGGATCGGGCATGAGGCTCCGTGGATATTCTGATGATGTACCTAAACCTATGGTGCAAATTGGAACGCGACCGATCATGTGGCATCTAATGAAGTACTATGCCCACTTCGGCCACAAAGACTTCATCCTGTGCCTCGGGTACAAGGGCAACTGCATCAAAGACTACTTTCTCCACTACGATGAATCTGTTTCCAATAATTTTGTCTGGTCGAAAGGTGGGAAGAACGTCGAACTTCTAAATCGTGACATGGACGACTGGACAATTACCTTTGTCGAGACGGGGGCGAATGCCAACATTGGGCAACGTCTCAAGGCCATAGAACCCTACGTGCAGGGAGAAGAGATGTTTCTCGCTAATTATGGAGACGGATTGAGCGATGTACCTCTTCCAACGATGCTCGACACGTTTCGGAAGAGTAATGCCATCGCCTCTTTGCTGCTGGTGCAGCCGACCTCGAGTTTCGACATCGTTGATGCGGGGCCTGAAGGGATGGTGAGGGAAATCCGCCCGATAACCCGTACTGATATTTGGATCAACGGCGGATTCTTCGCTATGCGCAATGATATTTTCCGTCATATTCTGCCCGGCGAGGAACTGGTTCGAGAGCCTTTCCAGCGATTAATCGATAAGCAGGCGTTGCTTGCCCACAAGTACAACGGTTTCTGGCAATGCATGGATACTTTCAAAGACAAGCAGCATCTGGAGGAACTCAACCAAGGTTCGGCGCCGTGGAAGGTCTGGAATTGCGCCGCGAATTCCTCAGTAGACTGCAACTGCCCGCCTCTCGAACAGCGCAAGGAACAGCAAATAGTGGTATCGGCGCACGTATGATGCATCTGAATTTGAACGTGAAACCTGGGGGCGGCCTAAAGATTCTGTGTATGGGAGCGCACTCCGACGATATCGAAATTGGGTGCGGGGGCACGATCCTACGGTTGGCCGATCAATACCCTGGATGTGAGTTTCACTGGGTTGTTTTCAATGCGATTGGAATCCGAGAGGCCGAAGCCAGGCGTGGGGCGCAGCTGTTTGCCGGCTCTCGCCTGAACGGCCCACAGCTAAAATCATTCCAAGACGGATTTATGCCATATGTGGGTGGCGAAGTGAAAGCTGTTTTTGAAAATGATCTGAAGCAGCTTTCCCCCGACCTTATCTTCACTCACAATGGTAATGACGCTCATCAAGACCACCGCCTGATCTCGCAACTCACTTGGAATACCTTCCGTGGTCATTTCATTTTAGAGTACGAAATTCCGAAATACGACGGCGACTTGGGGCGGCCCAGCGTTTTCGTGCCGCTCGAGAAAGAAGTCTGCGAAAAAAAAATAGGCTACCTCATGGAGGCCTTCCACTCGCAACGGACGAAACATTGGTTCCACCCGGAAACTTTTCTTTCTCTAATGCGACTGCGAGGAATGGAGTGTGCCGCGTCCAGCGGTTACGCCGAAGCGTTTTACTGTCGCAAGCTAATAATCTGAGTTCCACTAAAAGAGAGTATTGACAATGGGATGCTCGGTTTACGTCGTAAAAGCCCCATGAAGGATTTGAAAGAGAAAACAATACGTGGCGGAATGGCGAGACTTTGCGCCCAAGGCGCCAACTTTTTCCTTCGTTTGATCTCCCTCATGATATTGGCTCGGCTCTTGGGGCCCAAAGACTTCGGCTTGGTGGGCATGGTCACAGCCTTCACTGACGTCTTGACACTATTCCGGGACTTTGGGCTCTCGTCCGCTGCAATTCAGCGTCCGACAGTTACGAATGAGCAGATTTCGACGTTGTTCTGGATCAATTTATCCGTGGGAATACTTCTTGGACTTCTGGCGGTAGCGGGCGCACCGGTTATCGCTGCTTTTTATCACGAGCCTAGATTGTCTGGGATCGCAGCTGTCGTGGCGCTTGGATTTCTTTTCAATGGGGCAGGAATACAACACTCGGTGCTTCTGCAACGCCAAATGCGTTTTACCGCGTTAGCGATCATAAATACCGTTGGGCTGATCGCTGGTTCGGCTCTGGCTATAGCCGGGGCCAAGGCCGGTTTTGGGTATTGGTCGATCGTAGCGATGACGGTGACAGTTCCACTAGTAAGTACTGTGGGGTTCTGGCTGGCTACGGCCTGGGTTCCGGGGCTGCCACGCAGACGGGTCGGAATCCGCTCTATGATGCGTTTCGGCGGCACCATTACCTTGACAGGCCTCATCGTTTATGTCGCCAGTAACCTGGAAAAAGTTCTGTTGGGCCGTTTTTGGGGAGTTGATGCTGTCGGACTCTATGGACGGGCCTACCAACTCATTAACATTCCTACAAGCAACCTGAATTCAGCGGCAGGCGAAGTTGCGTTTTCGGCGTTGTCCCGACTCCAGGACGACCCCGCTCGCCGCAGAAATTATTTCCTGAAGGGCTTTTCTTTGGTGCTAGGTCTGACCCTGCCTATCACAATTGCGTGCGCCTTTTTTGCGAATGATGTGGTGCTCGTTCTCTTGGGGGCGAAGTGGAAAGATGCCGCACCTATTTTTCGCTGGCTCGCGCCGACGATCTTAGTCTTCGCGATAGCCAATCCGTTATCGTGGCTGCTTATTGCGAGCGGCCGGATCGGCCGGCTTATGAGAATGTCTCTCGTGATTGCACCGATTATGATTCTCGGCTACATCATCGGATTGCCGTATGGCCCGAGGGGCGTCGCTTGTGCCTACTCGGTGGTGATGACCCTCTGGCTCATTCCGCTCATTACCTGGGCCGTACACGGCACGGAGATTTCCTTCTTGGATGTTGTGCGAACCGCAAGCTCACCGCTCGTTTCGAGCGTGGTGGCTGGGGGGGTGGCTCTCGGAGTGGGGTTAGCTCTTTGTCAATCGTTGTCTCCTCTAGTCCGCCTCGTTATCGAGAGCACTATTCTTCTCACTACGTTTCTCGGGGCCCTCATGTCTGTTGCCACGCAGAGATCATTGTACTTAGGTTTATTTCGCGAATTGATCGGATCTTTGTCAACGAAAGAAAAAGCCCCAGCCTCGGCTTAGCAGCAAACGAAGTAGCATCCGAATCCGGGCTGATTTATATCCATCCGGGACCAGGATGCGAGGAAATATCGTCACCCGTAATCGCGAGCATAAATGCCATTCCGGCTTAGAACATTCAGATAGAGGCTGACGTGGGTAGCGAATCAACGCAAGAGCTCGGTTCTCTGGCAGGGCGTATAGCTGTAGTCACCGGCGCGAGCGGCGGCATTGGGCGGGCTATTGCTGTTGCTTTGTCCCGAGAGGGCGTTCACGTATGTGCTTTGGGAAGAAATTCCATTGGCCTGGCGAAGACGGTCGCCGCAGCACAGGAGTATTCACAAGCTACTGAGTTTCAAGGTGATTTAACTTTGGAAGAGGACCTCCAAGCACTTCTAGTGCATCTGGAAAGCGCCGGCCGCCTTGATATTCTGATTCACTGCGCCGGAGTCATTCATCAGGATGTGATGGAGCGCGCACGTATTGAGAATTTGGATTTGCAATATTCCACCAACGTTCGCGCGCCCTACTTATTGACTCAACGTCTGCTGCCTCTCTTGATTGCCGAGCGCGGGCAAATTGTTTTCATCAACTCCACCGTCGGATTAGCGGCGAAACGACCGGACATTGGGCAATACGCCGCAACGAAACACGCTTTGAAAGCGATTGCAGAAAGTCTACGCGAAGAGGTCAACCCAAAAGGGATTCGGGTGCTTTCGGTCTATCTCGGGCGCACTGCAACGCCGATGCAGGAGCGGCTTTTTCGACAAGAAGGACATGAATATCATCCAGACGCGTTGTTGCAGCCAGAGGACATCGCCTCTGTCGTTGTTCATACCCTGCTGCTCCCTCCAACGGCCGAGGTAACGGAAATTACTATCCGTCCGATGCGCAAGACATTTACTTGATTTGCGCGATGCAGCTTCACGAAATGCTTTTTGCAGTGATGGCTCGGCCCCGAACATAAGGGGATCGGCGGACTAGGGGAAATGTCTTGACTCCCTAGTACCGCTCGCCCTGTGGATCAGGAATCGGATTCACTCTTAGCAGGGATACGCAGAGAAAAAGGCGGGGTCAACGAGATGCAAAGTGTAGGTTTCGCCTCTGAGCAAAGAAAAATGAAAGACCCTATCAAGCGAGTTGCTAAAATCAGCCTGCTAATCCTGACCCTGTTCCAGGGGATTATCGCACTTGGACAAGTCCCAGTTCTAACTCAACATAATGATAACGCACGGACCGGACAGAACCTCAGTGAGACTACCCTGAACACTTCAAACGTCAACCAAAACAGTTTCGGCAAAATCTTTTGGCGCACGGTTGACGGGTTTATCTATGCACAGCCGTTGTATGTTCCATCGCTCAATATTCAAGGCGCGACCCACAACGTAGTCTACGTTGCCACGCAGCATAACAGCGTCTACGCGTTTGATGCCGACAATCCCAACTCCCCGGCGCCTTTATGGCAAGTGAGCCTGGGGACGTCTGTCCCCAGTCAAGATATTTGCATCATTACGGGCGACACTAATCCCAACGATTGCCCTTACTATGACATCAGCCCAGAGATCGGTATTACCAGCACGCCCGTAATCGATCCGGTTGCGGGAATCATCTACGTGGTGAACAGAACCAAGAATACCAGCAACAACACCTATCACTATTTTCTGCACGCATTAGATGTGACGTCCGGGATCGAGCAGCTCGGTGGGCCGATGGAGATCACTGGACAGGTGAGCGGAACCGGCACGGGTAGCCAGGGAGGTATAGTAACCTTCGATCCGACTTATCATCTTCAGCGACCCTCTTTGCTCCTTCAGAACGGGGTGATCTACGTCGCCTTTGGCTCGCAAGGAGACATTGGTACGTGGCACGGATGGGTGATGAGCTATAACGCTACCAATTTACAACCAGAGGGAATCTTCAACGTCACGCCAGATGGAGACGATGGTGGCATTTGGTCCGTGGGGCAGGGTCTTGTTGGCGACACCTCAGGCAACGTCTATACGATGACCGGAAATGGAGACTTCACCGCAAATGTCGTAGGCGGCATAGATTACGGCGACTCTTTCGTGAAGTTTAGTGGATCGAGTCTGACTGTGGCGGACTATTTCACCCCTTCCAATCAGGCGACGTTGAACGCAGATAACACTGATCTGGGCGCTGGCGGCCCCATGCTCATGCCCGGCACTTCACTTTTGGTGGGGCAGGGCAAGGATACGATCTTTCGCGTGGTGAATTCCACCAATATGGGCCACTTTAACTCTAGTGTCGACAATGATGCACAGGAGTTTACGGCAACAACCGGACCCTTCTTCAGTTCGCCCGTCTACTGGAACAGTCCGAACAACGGCCCCGTCGTCTATGTCTGGGGGCGGACGGATTTTCTGAAAGCCTTCCAGTTCAAAGGATCGAGTTTTAACACAACTGCCATTTCGGAAGGCAAAATAGAGAATTCTACCGGATTCTCTAATGCGGCTGCCCTCTCTGTCTCAGCCAGCGGGAGCCTTGCAGGTTCAGGCATTGTATGGTCTTCGGCGCCCCTTTCTGGAGTAGCGACTGGCGTTCCAGTCCCTGGCGTCGTGCGGGCTTTCGACGCCACAGACCTCGCGACGGAACTGTGGGACAGCACACAGAACCCGACACGTGACGCCGTAGGCAATTATGCCAAGTTTGTCCCGCCCACAATCGCAAACGGGAAAGTGTACGCGGCTTCGTTTTCTGGACAGTTACAAGTCTATGGCCTTAATCCCCCCCCCTTTCAGGGAGTTCAGTTCGTTCAGGTAGCTTCGGCCACGCCTCAATCTACTACGGCACTGGTTCCTGTGGCCTATACGGGACCGCAGACGGCTGGTGACCTGAACGTCGTAATCGTGGGTTGGAATGACAGCGCTGCCACCGTGCAGTCGATTACCGATTCCGCTGGGAACAACTACGCGCTTGCGGTCGGCCCAACCACGGGCACTGCTTTACGCGAATCTATCTACTACGCGACGAATATCGTCGGCAGCAACACCAATACAGTGACCGTTATCTTCAATCAAGGCGCTACCAAGCCTGATGTGCGAATCTTGGAATATAGCGGAGTGGCTACGTCGAATCCACTTGATGTATCTGCCGGAGCCAGCGGAAATAGCAACGTCGCCGACAGTGGGTTTTTCGGGACGACTGCCGCGAACGAACTGATTGTCGGGGCAGATATGGTGAGCAGCAACACCACCATCATGGCAGGTGCGCCTTACACAATCAGAACCATTACGTCTCCGAACTCAGACCTTGCAGCAGATTACCTGGTCAACGTGCCTGGCAGCTATCACTCTTGGGCGCCTCTGAATGCTTCTGGGGCGTGGGTGATGCAGGCTGTCACGTTCCGAGCGGCAGCTGCGAGTACCGTACCATTTGTGAGCGGAATTACACCGAATAGTGGCCCGGTAAAGGGCGGAACGTCGGTGACGATCACGGGTATTGATTTCGCAGCAGGCGCAACGGTGACGTTTGGCGGTACTGCAGCAACGAACGTGGCTGTAGTAAACAGCACGACGATCACAGCGACGACGCCAGCGGGCAGTGTCGGCGCCGCGACGGTGACGGTAACTAACTCCGGTGGGCAGAGCGGAAACCTGGCCAATGCATTTACTTATATCGGACAACCGACGATAAGCAGTGTGAGTCCGACCAACGGATCGACCTCAGGCGGAACTGTGGCAACGATCACGGGAACGAACTTCGCGGCGGGAGCAGCGGTGACGTTTGGCGGGACGGCCGCGACGAACGTGGTGGTATTGAACAGCACGACGATCACAGCGACAACGCCAGCGGGCAGTGCCGGTGCAGTGACGGTGACGGTGACCAACGTTGGGTCGCAGAGCGGGAGCCTGGCCAACGCGTTCACCTATGTGGTGGGGGAGCCCGCGGTGAGCAGTGTGAGTCCGAACAACGGTCCGGTGGCGGGTGGAACGGCGGTGACGATCACGGGGACGAACTTCGCAGCCGGGGCGACGGTGACGTTTGGCAGTGCGGCAGCAACAAACGTGGTAGTCGTGAACAGCACGGAGATCACAGCGACAACGCCAGCAGGGAGTGCCGGTGCGGTGACAGTGACGATGACGGCGAACGGGCAGAGCGGAAGTCTGGCCAACGGCTTCACCTACAACGCGCCGGTGGCGATCAGTTTCTCGCAGGTGGCTTCGGCGACGCCGCAGTCACCAACAGCAACGGTGAGCGTGAGCTACCCGGGAGAGCAGACGCTGGGTGATATGAACGTGGTGGTAGTGGGATGGAACGACACTACGGCGACGGTGCAGTCGGTGAAGGATAGCGCAGGGAACACCTACAGTCTGGCGATCGGGCCGACCAGCGGAACGGCGTTGCGGCAATCGATCTACTATGCACCGGTCAGTGTGACAGGCGGCAACACGGTGACGGTGACGTTCAGCCAGGCAGCGGCCTATCCGGATGTGCGCATTCTGGAGTACACGGGAGTGACGGCACTGGATGTGACGGCTGGGGCGAGCGGGAGCAGCGCGAGTGCCAATAGCGGCGCCGCGACGACGACCGCCGCCAACGAGTTGATCTTCGGGGCGGACATGGTAGCGACGACGACGGGGGCGGCGGGGAGCGGATTTACGTCGCGGATCATCACGTCGCAGGACGGAGATATAGCAGAGGACAAGGTGGCGACGGCGGCGGGCAGCAACAGCGCCACAGCGACACTGACCTCGGCCGGTCCCTGGGTCATGCAGATGGTGACGTTCTCGGCTGTTTCTGGCCCGGCGCCGACGGTGAGTAGTGTGAGCCCGACCAGTGGGTCGACTTCGGGTGGAACGGCAGTGACGATCACGGGGACGAACTTTGCAGCCGGGGCCTCGGTGACATTTGGAAGTACGGCGGCAACCAGCGTGGTGGTAGTCAACAGCACGACGATCACGGCCGCGACGCCGGCAGGTAGTGCCGGTGCGGTGACCGTGACAGTGACAGCGAACGGGCAGAGCGGAAGCCTGTCCAATGCATTTACCTATATCGCAACGCCGACGGTGAGCAGGGTGTCGCCAAGCAGTGGTCTGGTGGCGGGTGGAACGGCCGTGACGATCACAGGCACGAACTTCACAGCTGGGGCGACGGTAACGTTTGGCAGTACTGCGGCAACCAGCGTCGTGGTAGTGAACAGCACCACGATCACAGCGACGACGCCGGCGGGGAGTGCCGGCGCGGTGACGGTGACGGTGACGGCGAACGGGCAGAGTGGAAGTCTGGCCAGTGCCTTTACCTATATTGCACAGCCGACGGTGAGCAGTGTGAGCCCGAACAGCGGGTCGACATCGGGTGGAACGGCGGTGACGATCACGGGGACGAACTTCGCAGCCGGGGCGACGGTGACATTTGGCAGTTCGGCAGCGACAAACGTGGTGGTAGTGAACAGCACCACGATCACAGCGACAACGCCGGCGGGCAGTGCCGGTGCAGTGACGGTGACCGTGACCAACGTTGGGTCGCAGAGCGGGAGCCTGACCAACGGCTTCACGTATGTGGTGAAGCCGACGGTAAGCAGTGTGAGTCCGAACAACGGTCCGGTAGCGGGCGGGACCGCAGTGACGATCACGGGAACCAACTTCGCAGCCGGGGCGACGGTGACGTTTGGCAGTACTGCGGCAACCAGCGTGGTGGTGGTGAACAGCACGACGATCACAGCGACGACGCCGGCGGGCAGTGCCGGTGCGGTGACGGTGACGGTGACGGCGAACGGGCAGAGTGGAGGTCTGACCGGTGCCTTTACCTATATTGCACAGCCGACAGTGAGCAGCGTGAGCCCGAACAGCGGGTCGACTTTGGGTGGAACGGCGGTGACCATCACGGGGACGAACTTCGCAGCCGGGGCGACGGTGACATTTGGTAGTGCGGCAGCAACAAACGTGGTAGTCGTGAACAGCACGACGATCACAGCGACAACGCCAGCGGGCAGTGCCGGTGCGGCGACGGTGACGGTGACCAACGTTGGGTCGCAGAGCGGAAGTCTGGCCAACGGCTTCACCTACAACGCGCCGGTGGCGATCAGTTTCTCGCAGGTGGCTTCGGCGACGCCGCAGTCACCAACAGCAACGGTGAGCGTGAGCTACCCGGGAGAGCAGACGCTGGGTGATATGAACGTGGTGGTAGTGGGATGGAACGACACTACGGCGACGGTGCAGTCGGTGAAGGATAGCGCAGGGAACACCTACAGTCTGGCGATCGGGCCGACCAGCGGAACGGCGTTGCGGCAATCGATCTACTATGCACCGGTCAGTGTGACAGGCGGCAACACGGTGACGGTGACGTTCAGCCAGGCAGCGGCCTATCCGGATGTGCGCATTCTGGAGTACACGGGAGTGACGGCACTGGATGTGACGGCTGGGGCGAGCGGGAGCAGCGCGAGTGCCAATAGCGGCGCCGCGACGACGACCGCCGCCAACGAGTTGATCTTCGGGGCGGACATGGTAGCGACGACGACGGGGGCGGCGGGGAGCGGATTTACGTCGCGGATCATCACGTCGCAGGACGGAGATATAGCAGAGGACAAGGTGGCGACGGCGGCGGGCAGCAACAGCGCCACAGCGACACTGACCTCGGCCGGTCCCTGGGTCATGCAGATGGTGACGTTCTCGGCTGTTTCTGGCCCGGCGCCGACGGTGAGTAGTGTGAGCCCGACCAGTGGGTCGACTTCGGGTGGAACGGCAGTGACGATCACGGGGACGAACTTTGCAGCCGGGGCCTCGGTGACATTTGGAAGTACGGCGGCAACCAGCGTGGTGGTAGTCAACAGCACGACGATCACGGCCGCGACGCCGGCAGGTAGTGCCGGTGCGGTGACCGTGACAGTGACAGCGAACGGGCAGAGCGGAAGCCTGTCCAATGCATTTACCTATATCGCAACGCCGACGGTGAGCAGGGTGTCGCCAAGCAGTGGTCTGGTGGCGGGTGGAACGGCCGTGACGATCACAGGCACGAACTTCACAGCTGGGGCGACGGTAACGTTTGGCAGTACTGCGGCAACCAGCGTCGTGGTAGTGAACAGCACCACGATCACAGCGACGACGCCGGCGGGGAGTGCCGGCGCGGTGACGGTGACGGTGACGGCGAACGGGCAGAGTGGAAGTCTGGCCAGTGCCTTTACCTATATTGCACAGCCGACGGTGAGCAGTGTGAGCCCGAACAGCGGGTCGACATCGGGTGGAACGGCGGTGACGATCACGGGGACGAACTTCGCAGCCGGGGCGACGGTGACATTTGGCAGTTCGGCAGCGACAAACGTGGTGGTAGTGAACAGCACCACGATCACAGCGACAACGCCGGCGGGCAGTGCCGGTGCAGTGACGGTGACCGTGACCAACGTTGGGTCGCAGAGCGGGAGCCTGACCAACGGCTTCACGTATGTGGTGAAGCCGACGGTAAGCAGTGTGAGTCCGAACAACGGTCCGGTAGCGGGCGGGACCGCAGTGACGATCACGGGAACCAACTTCGCAGCCGGGGCGACGGTGACGTTTGGCAGTACTGCGGCAACCAGCGTGGTGGTGGTGAACAGCACGACGATCACAGCGACGACGCCGGCGGGCAGTGCCGGTGCGGCGACGGTGACGGTGACCAACGTTGGGTCGCAGAGCGGAAGTCTGGCCAACGGGTTCACCTACGCGGCGGCGACGATCAGCTTCTCGCAGGTGGCTTCGGCGACGCCGCAGTCACCAACAGCAACGGTGAGCGTGAGCTACCCGGGAGAGCAGACGCTGGGTGATATGAACGTGGTGGTAGTGGGATGGAACGACACTACGGCGACGGTGCAGTCGGTGAAGGATAGCTCAGGGAACACCTACAGTCTGGCGATCGGGCCGACCAGCGGGACAGCGTTGCGGCAGTCGATCTACTATGCGTCAAACATTGCGGGTGGCAGCGGCAATACAGTGACGGTGACGTTCAGCCAGGCAGCGGCCTATCCGGATGTGCGCATTCTGGAGTACACGGGAGTGACGGCACTGGATGTGACGGCTGGGGCGAGCGGGAGCAGCGCGAGTGCCAATAGCGGCGCCGCGACGACGACCGCCGCCAACGAGTTGATCTTCGGGGCGGACATGGTAGCGACGACGACGACGAAGGTGGGGACCGGATTTACGTCGCGGGTTATCACGACGCCGGACGGAGACATTGCTGAAGACAAGATCGTGACGACGGCCGGAAGCAACAGTGCCACGGCAACGTTGACCTCCGGTCCCTGGGTCATGCAAATAGTCGCGTTTAAATGAGTTAAGTTGCGTCACTAGGATGCGTAGCTGCTAAGAAAGAGTTAGGCAACCTTCGACTACGCGGCAGCGGCTATGAACTGGGTTCAGTGGCTTACTGCCAATCTAACTATCAACTGGGGATGGGGAGTCAACGAACATGACACGATATGGGTTGGTTTGCCTATTGCTTGGGCTTCTATTTGTATATCCGATAGTGAACTCGACATCAGCTTTAGCAGGGCAGGTCGCTCCTAAAGCTGAAGACGCTGCTCACGATTTGAACTCGAAATCGAGAACCGGAAACACCGCGTCGGATAAGGCGGCAATCACAATTACCGGCCTCTGCAGCAATTCGTTGAACAGCAAAGCAGCGGCGTCTAACTGCAAAACCGTGATCACCCAGTCTCAGTTCCAAAGGATCATAGACGCCGTCGAGCCTAACCTGCCGGCACGCGGACGCCGTGAGTTTGCCGAGCGTTACGCGGATGCACTGGTAATGGCAAACAAGGCAGAACAAATGGGCCTCGACAAACGGGCGATCTATGAAGAGCAGATGAAACTCGCTCGTGTTCAGATATTGTCTCAGGACCTAAAAAAGCTTATTCAGGAGTGGGCTGCACAAATCTCTGACAGTGATATCGAAGACTATTACCGCAACAACATTGCGAGATTCGAGAAAGCAGAGGTAGATAGAGTATTTGTTCCTAAGATCCGATCTACACCTATATCTTCCGACGTAAAACTAAGTGATGCGGATCAACAAAGGTACTCAGGGGAGTCTCAACAAGCGATGAAGAACGAGGCAACCACTCTGTATAGCCGTGCGGTTGCCGGCGAAGGCTTCACCGAGCTACAGGCCGATGCCTATCGGGTTGCTGGAATCAAGACTGCTACGCCCGCCACGAGCATGCTGATCAGGCGCGTATCATTACCGCCCAGTCAAGTTTCAATCATGAACTTGAAGTCTGGTGACATCTCATCCGTATTGGCAGATCCCAATGGTTATGTCATCTATAGGATTAAGGCTAAATACGTGCTTTCCTTGGATCAGGTTCGGGAAGAAATCAAGGAAATTTTGCGTTCGCAGCGCCTGAAGGACAAAATGCGCGATGTTGAAGATTCAGCGACGCCCTCTCTCGACGAAAGCTATTTCGCTCGCTAAGCTGCGTTTGACACGGTTGAATCAATTACTACGTCGCCGACCGTAGTAAACCGCCTCTCCTACACCGACCTCAGTTTGCCCCAGTTGAAATTGCAGCTATCAAGACTCCTCGCTGCTGCCATTCCTTCCCTGCTCTTCTACCCTCAAAAGGCGATCTGAGCAGCACTAGTATTTGTGCCCCTATGAAAGCAATCTATCAACTGAAAGATCGTCTTAGGAGGTTATCCGTGGATTCCCTCGCGAAATCTATGCGCGATCTTCTTGCTCTTATTTTGCTTGCAACATTCGCAACGATTCCTTCCGTTGGGCAGGCACCGGCCCCATCGCGAGTGAGCAGCCAGGGCTACATCAACGGGACGGCACTGACCACGCACACCACTGCGGCGTTCAACACAGTAGGAGCATCCACCCTGGTGATGTTCGTATCGACGGACTCCCCATGGAACAGTCAACCAGTAAGTATCAGCGGGGTGAGCGACAACCTGGGCAACAGCTGGAAGGTTCTGACCGGCCCCACCTCATGGACGGGCAGCCAATACGGCCAGCAGTCGGCGATTTATTATGTGAACGTTCCGGCGACGAGCGCGACGCACGCGGTGACGGTGCAGCTGACCAACCCGGCCCCGCTGGTGATGCACATCTTCGCTGCATCCGGATCAGACATCACCAGCCC
This sequence comes from Tunturiibacter psychrotolerans, assembly GCF_051013365.1. Lineage (GTDB taxonomy): Bacteria > Acidobacteriota > Terriglobia > Terriglobales > Acidobacteriaceae > Edaphobacter > Edaphobacter psychrotolerans_A. The sequence continues at coordinate 744,045 of NZ_CP132941.1, forward strand.
GCCGATCTACTCGGCCATCACGGATCCGGGAACAGGTGCGACTTCGGCCACTGTGACCACGGCGCCGATCACGGTGCCCGTCGATACCCTGCTACTGAGCTGGGTCAAGAACGAGAGCAGCGCCACCGCCACTGCGCTCGACGGCTACACCCTCGACCAGACCGGATCAACCACATATCTCTGGGACGAGACCCAGACAGCTCTCAGCGCCGGCTCCTACAGCGGCGACTTCCAGTACAACTCCTCCATCGGCTGGCAGACCGCAGTCGTCGGGCTCAAACCCGCGCCCGTCGGACCGGTGGCTTTCAACCAGGCGGTTACGGTCAGTTCCGGAACGTCGGCAGCAATCACACTGACAGCGCAGTCGCCGGGTGGCTTACCCCTGGTCTATAGCGTGGTGAGCGAGCCCACGCATGGCTCGCTGACCGGCTCTACCCCGAACCTGACCTACACGCCGAACACAAGCTATACCGGCTCCGACGCCTTCACCTTCAAGGCCAACGACGGAACAGGCGACAGCAACATCGCCACCGTGAGCCTCACGGTCAAGGGGCCGAACCACGCACCTATGGCCAGCAACTCAAGCGTGACGGTTGCAGGCCCAACGGCAGTGATGCTCACCGCCACCGACGCCGACGGGGATGCGTTAACCTACACCGTGGTAAGCCCGCCTGCGCACGGGCAGGTCTCCTCCGGGACAGGGCCCAACCGGACCTACACCCCCAACACAGGCTATACCGGCTCCGACACCTTCACCTTCAAGGCCAACGACGGCCAGGCCGACAGCAACGTAGCTACAGTCAGTCTCACCGTGACCACCGTGGCACCGGCCCCATCGCGAGTGAGCAGCCAGGGCTACATCAACGGGACGGCACTGACCACGCACACCACTGCGGCGTTCAACACAGTAGGAGCATCCACCCTGGTGATGTTCGTATCGACGGACTCCCCATGGAACAGTCAACCAGTAAGTATCAGCGGGGTGAGCGACAACCTGGGCAACAGCTGGAAGGTTCTGACCGGCCCCACCTCATGGACGGGCAGCCAATACGGCCAGCAGTCGGCGATTTATTATGTGAACGTTCCGGCGACGAGCGCGACGCACGCGGTGACGGTGCAGCTGACCAACCCGGCCCCGCTGGTGATGCACATCTTCGCTGCATCCGGATCAGACATCACCAGCCCGCCGATCTACTCGGCCATCACGGATCCGGGAACAGGTGCGACTTCGGCCACTGTGACCACGGCGCCGATCACGGTGCCCGTCGATACCCTGCTACTGAGCTGGGTCAAGAACGAGAGCAGCGCCACCGCCACTGCGCTCGACGGCTACACCCTCGACCAGACCGGATCAACCACATATCTCTGGGACGAGACCCAGACAGCTCTCAGCGCCGGCTCCTACAGCGGCGACTTCCAGTACAACTCCTCCATCGGCTGGCAGACCGCAGTCGTCGGGCTCAAACCCGCGCCCGTCGGACCGGTGGCTTTCAACCAAGCGGTTACGGTCAGCTCCGGAACGTCGGCAGCAATCACACTGACAGCGCAGTCGCCGGGTGGCTTACCCCTGGTCTATAGCGTGGTGAGCGAGCCCACGCATGGCTCGCTGACCGGCTCTACCCCGAACCTGACCTACACGCCGAACACAAGCTATACCGGCTCCGACGCCTTCACCTTCAAGGCCAACGACGGAACAGGCGACAGCAACATCGCCACCGTGAGCCTCACGGTCAAGGGGCCGAACCACGCACCTGTGGCCAGCAACTCAAGCGTGACGGTTGCAGGCCCAACGGCAGTGATGCTCACCGCCACCGACGCCGACGGGGATGCGTTAACCTACACCGTGGTAAGCCCGCCTGCGCACGGGCAGGTCTCCTCCGGGACAGGGCCCAACCGGACCTACACCCCCAACACAGGCTATACCGGCTCCGACACCTTCACCTTCAAGGCCAACGACGGCCAGGCCGACAGCAACGTAGCTACAGTCAGTCTCACCGTGACCACCGTGGCACCGGCCCCATCGCGAGTGAGCAGCCAGGGCTACATCAACACGACAGCGCTGACCACGCACACCACTGCGGCGTTCAACACAGTAGGAGCATCCACCCTGGTGATGTTCGTGGGTAGCCATTCCCCATGGAACAGTCAACCAGTAAGTATCAGCGGGGTAAGCGACAACCTGGGCAACAGCTGGAAAGTTCTGACCGGCCCAACCTCGTGGATCGGCGAGTCGGAGCCTATGCTGGGAGCGATTTATTATGTGAACGTTCCAGCAACTAGCGCGACGCACATGGTGACGGTGCAGCTGACCAACCCGGCGCCGCTGGTAATGCACATCTTCGCTGCATCCGGATCAGACATCACCGGCCCGCCGATCTACTCGGCCATCACAGATCCGGGAACGGGTGTAACTTCGGCGAGCGTAATCACGGCGCCGATCACGGTCCCCGCCGACACTCTGCTAATCAGCTGGGTGAAGAACGAGACCGATGCCACCGCCACCGCGCTCGACGGCTACACCCTCGACCAGACCGGATCAACCACATATCTCTGGGACGAGACCCAGACAGCTCTCAGCGCCGGCTCCTACAGCGGCGACTTCCAGTACAACTCCTCCATCGGCTGGCAGACCGCAGTCGTCGGGCTCAAACCCGCGCCCGTCGGACCGGTGGCTTTCAACCAGGCGGTTACGGTCAGCTCCGGAACGTCGGCAGCAATCACACTGACAGCGCAGTCGCCGGGTGGCTTACCCCTGGTCTATAGCGTGGTGAGCGAGCCCACGCATGGCTCGCTGACCGGCTCTACCCCGAACCTGACCTACACGCCGAACACAAGCTATACCGGCTCCGACGCCTTCACCTTCAAGGCCAACGACGGAACAGGCGACAGCAACATCGCCACCGTGAGCCTCACGGTAGTGGTGCAGCCGATGGTGACCGGGGTGTCACCGAACAATGGTCCGGTTGCTGGCGGAACCGCGGTGACGATCACGGGGACGAACTTCGCACCCGGGGCGACAGTGACGTTTGGCAGTGCCGCTGCAACGAATGTGACGGTAGCGAACAGCACAACGATCACGGCAACAACGCCACCGGGCAGTACCGGTGCGGTGACGGTCGCGGTAGTGGTGAACGGCCAGAGTGGGAGTCTGGCCAGTGCATTTACTTATATAGGACAGCCGATGGTGACCGGGGTGTCACCGAACAATGGTCCGGTGGCTGGCGGAACCGCGGTGACGATCACGGGGACGAACTTCGCACCCGGGGCGACAGTGACGTTTGGCAGTGCCGCTGCAACGAATGTGACGGTAGCGAACAGCACAACGATCACGGCAACAACGCCACCGGGCAGTACCGGTGCGGTGACGGTCGCGGTAGTGGTGAACGGCCAGAGTGGGAGTCTGGCCAGTGCATTTACTTATATAGGACAGCCGATGGTGACCGGGGTGTCACCGAACAATGGTCCGGTTGCTGGCGGAACCGCGGTGACGATCACGGGGACGAACTTCGCACCCGGGGCGACAGTGACGTTTGGCAGTGCCGCTGCAACGAATGTGACGGTAGCGAACAGCACAACGATCACGGCAACAACGCCACCGGGCAGTACCGGTGCGGTGACGGTCGCGGTAGTGGTGAACGGCCAGAGTGGGAGTCTGGCCAGTGCATTTACTTATATAGGACAGCCGGCGGTAACCGGCGTGTCGCCTAACAACGGTCCAGTTGCTGGCGGAACCGCGGTGACGATCACGGGGACGAACTTCGCACCCGGGGCGACGGTGACGTTTGGCAGTGCCGCTGCAACGAATGTGACGGTAGCGAACAGCACAACGATCACGGCAACAACGCCACCGGGCAGCACCGGTGCGGTGACGGTGAAGGTGACCAACTCCGGCGGTCAGAGCGGAAGCTTGGCCAACGGGTTCACCTATACCGCGACAGCGGCGATTAGCTTCGCGCAGGTAAACTCATCGACGCCGCAATCACCAACAGCAACGGTAACCGTGAGCTACCCGGCAGCGCAGACTCCAGGAAACTTGAACGTGGTAGTGGTGGGATGGAACGACACTACGGCGACGGTGCAATCGGTCAAGGATAGCGCAGGGAATGTCTACAGCCTCGCCATCGGACCGACGAGCGGTACAGCATTGCGGCAATCGATCTACTATGCGGCAAACATTGCAGGTGGCAGCGGCAACACGGTAACGGCAATCTTCAGCCAGGCGGCGGTGTATCCGGATGTGCGCATCCTGGAGTACAAGGGAGTGACGAAGCTGGATGTGGTTGCGGGGGCGAGCGGAAGTAGTGCGAGCGCGAACAGTGGCGCCGCGACGACAACGAGTGCCAACGAATTGATCTTTGGAGCAAACACCGTAGCGACAACGACGAAGGCGGCAGGAAGCGGCTTTACCAAGCGGCTGATCACAACCCCGGACGCAGATATAGCTGAAGACAAGATTGTAACGACTTCGGGAAGCACCAGTGCCACAGCGACAGTGGCCTCCGGCCAATGGGTTATGCAAATGGTCGCCTTTAAATGAGTTAGCTGCGTCAGTTCGATGCCTTCGCTAATAAAGAGAGGTAGCCACTGTGGTCACGGCACCGATCACGGTCACAGCCGACACTCTCGCTGTTAAGCTGGATAGTTATCTATGTACCGTCAGCAGATCATCGTCGCGTTGCAAGACCGTTTCTACGATGTGTCTCCCAATCGCAAGCGAGGCTGTGGCAGCAGGAGATGGGACATTGCACACATGGACGACGCCTTTTGTGTAAGCAAAGTGAAAGTCATCAATTAACTTCCCATTGATTCCCAGAGCCTGAGCGCGCACACCTGATCCACCAGGCACCAAGTCATCAGCAGTTACCTCAGGCACAAGCCGCTGTAAAGATCGAACGAACGAGGCTTTGTTCAAGGAGCGGTAGTACTCGTCTATGGACACGGTCCAGTACTTCGCGGCCATAACCCAGAAACCCGGAAAGGTAGCGTACTCCCAAACGTCGCCTGCATTAAAAGAAGTCTTCGTATAGCCCTCACGTTTCAATGCCAGCACAGCGTTCGGGCCAGCTTCGACTCCGCCAGAAACGCGCTTGGTGAAATGCACTCCGAGGAAAGGAAATCGTGGGTCGGGAACCGGGTACAGCAGACTACGAACATAGTGGTGTTTATCCGGAACCAGGTCATAGTACTCCCCGCGAAAAGGAACGATCGTCAAATCGAGTTTGGCATTTGCCATGTGACTAACGCGGTCACTCTGCAGCCCTGCACAATTGATGACTAACCGCGCCTCAATCGGCCCCTGAGTTGTTTCTATTACCGTATTATTCCCCGAAGGCTTCAATGCTTTTACTTCGCGCGAAACATGAATCACACCGCCGCCTCGCTCTATAAGTTCGGCATACTTCCTCGCGACGGTCTTATAGTCGACAATGCCCGTACTAGGCACGTGTATACCCCGAATGCCTGAAGCATGTGGCTCAAGCTCACGGATTTCGTCTCCGGTAAGCATTCTTAGCCCCTTTAGGCCGTTGGCTATTCCGCGAAGATAGAGTTCATCGAGCTGCGCGCTTTCATCCTGTGAAGTCGCGACGATGACCTTACCGCAAATCTCGTAAGGTATGGCGTGTTCTTCACAAAAGCGCAGTAAGGCGTTTACGCCCTCAGTACAGAGCCTTGCCTTCAGGCTCCCAGGTTTGTAGTAAATTCCCGAGTGAATGACGCCGCTGTTGTGGCCCGTCTGGTGAGCAGCCACTTCGGATTCCTTCTCAATTACGGCGAGAGACATCCCTGGAAAACGGCTAAGGATTTCGAGGCCTGTAGCCAAGCCGACAATTCCGCCGCCGATGATTGCTACATTGATTTGAGAGGGCATTCTGCTTGAATATTAGCAAATGCCTCTGCGCAGCACGCCGCAAGACCTGGGAGTCTTTGCTCCAAAAGCGAACTAATACTCTAAGCATTAGACGTGGCCAGTTAACCAATAAATGTAAGTAATGCATCGTTGCCTGGACTTCTCGACCTAGTATCCCTGCCCGGTTTTAGACGATTATCCACAACTCAATGCCATTCGACCCAAAGCTGCCTCTCACGAGGCAGCTTTTTTTGTGGGATCGATCGTATGGATCATTTGCGAAAGGCCGTGGAGTAACGCTCTGCACCTATAGGACGGTGGTGCAGATTTGAGAATTTCAAACCGCGACACTCCCACCGATCGGCTTACCAATGGAGGGCACCCAGCTTTGTAAGAAAACTAGGGAACTGTCACTGTTACCGGGCTTGTCGGAACGCTCTCCTGACCGCTGGGATCAGCGGACGTTACCTGATAGCTATACGTAGTGCCACTTGTCACTGTGGTATCCACGTAGGTGACAGCCGTGTCAGGCGAGGAGTTTATGCGCGCAAAGGATCCGCTGCTGGTCGCCCGATAGATGTTGTACCCCGCTACAGGATCGGGAGAACTGGGCGGTGCATTCCAAGTCAGAGTGACCTGATGTGCAACCGCGGTACCTGTACCTGATAGAGAGACTGTTGCCGTGCTTCCGCTGGTCGAGTTGCTACTGATCGTAAGCTGTCCAGTAAGGGCTCCGGCTGTGGTTGGCTCGAACTGTAACTTCAGCGTCAGAGTCTGATTAGGATTCAGTGTTGCCGGAAAGCTTCCGCCAATGATGGTAAACCCAGCTCCACTGACCGTTGCAGAGTTCACCGTCACAGGCGTCGTGCCCGTCGAAGTCAGGGTTAAGGACTGCGTCGTCGCTGTGTTTACAGCCACACTACCGAAGCTCAAACTACCAGCGCTCACCGTCAGTTGCGGATTTGCCGCCGTGCCGGTACCGCTCAGCGTAACTGAGGTCGTGCTGCCGCTGGTCGAGTTGCTGCTGACAACAATTTGACCGCTGACTTTCCCAGTTGCTGTCGGATCGAATTGAACCTGAAGCGTCACCGACTGGGTCGGATTCAATGTTATTGGGAGACTTTGAGCCACGATTGAGTAGCCAGCACCGCTGATGGCCGCAGAGTTCACCGTCACGGGCGACGTCCCAGACGACGTCAGCGTTATGGACTGCGTCGTTGCTGTGTTCACCGTCACGCTACCGAAGCTCAAGCTCGTAGCACTCACCGTCAACTGTGGATTTGGCGCTGCCGTGCCCGTGCCGCTGAGAGACACCGCCGTCGTGCTGCCACTGGCAGAGTTGCTGCTGATCGTCAGACTTCCCGACGCCGATCCGGTTGCGGTAGGCGCGAACTTTACTTGCAGCGTTAGAGTCTGATTGGGGCTCAATGTCGCCGGTAGGGTGCCTCCAACGAGAGAGAAGCCCGCGCCCGAGACCGACGCCGAACTCACCGTCACTGGCGCCGTGCCCGTCGACGTAAGTGTCAACGACTGCGTCCCGGAGGATTTCACGGTAACACTGCCAAAACTCAACGAGCCGGTGTTCGCACTCAACTGTGGAGTCGCGGCCACCGCACCTGTTCCGAACGTGACCATCTGCATGACCCAGGGACCGGAGGAGGTCAGCGACGTTTTGGCGCTGTTGCTCCCGGTCGTCGTCACGATCTTGTCTTCAGCAATATCTCCATCCGGCGTTGTGACCACCCTTGACGTAAAGCCGCTCCCCGCCGCCTTGGTGGTTGTCGCTACTGTACTCGCGCCAAAGATCAACTCGTTGGCGCTCCTCGTCGTCGCAGCACCACTGCTCGCGCTCGTACTATTCCCACTCGCCCCAGCCGTCACATCCAGCGCCGTCACTCCACGATATTCCAGAATGCGCACATCCGGAGACGCTGCCGCCTGGCTGAACGTTACCGTCACCGTGTTGCTGCTGACACCCGCAATGTTTGCTGCGTAGTAGATCGACTGTCGCAACGCCGTCCCGCTTGTCGGTCCGATCGCCAGGCTGTAAATGTTCCCTGCACTGTCCTTCACCGACTGTAGCGCCGCCGTGGTGTCGTTCCATCCCACCACGACCACGTTAAGATCGCCCGGCGTCTGCGCTGCCTGGTAGCCCACGCGCACTGTTGCAGTTGGCGACTGCGGCGTGGCTGAGTTTACTTGTACAAAGCTGATCGCACTCGACTGTGCGTCGGCACCGGTCCATGACGCCAGGCAGCAAACTGCGAGCAGAAGCACGCCAAACCAAGTGCCAGGCAGGGTCGGAATAGTCCGGAAATGTAATCTTTTTTGAGAGGAGGATTTGAGGGCCTGATTGCCAAATACGAAGGAAACTATGGAGCCTAGGGGCCTAAAAACAAATCTACTACGGGTCACCAACATCACCTCTTGAATAGGTACAACCATCCTAAATTCAAGGCAGAACAAAGAAAAAATGGGACAAAAAGAGAAAAAAATAACAAAAAGAACAAAGAGGCGATGCTATACAGCTTCGGTTCTAACTTCGTTCGCTAAAAACAAAGGCCATCCAAAACGCAAGAATTTGCCACGAGCTACTTTCGTATTTCGAATGGCGATTAGACTTAGTATAACATCTTTTTTCTATCTATTTAATTGTAAGTAAAAATGGTACAAACTTCAACAACTCACGATGCCAACCTAGGCACCAGTCACGCCCAATATCTTCAAAGTCACATGAAGCACCTTCGCCCCCCCGAGAGCCTCTCAATCATCGCAGCACTCTGCCGCATGAAAGAATTCCCCAACTCCCTCTAAGTCTCCGCCTGGAAGTGACGGAACTTCGCATACAGCAAAAAATCTTCTCAGCAGCCGAATCGAAATCTGATGCCGATGCCATTTCATTCCTCCAAAGCGCCATGTCGATCCGCTGACCTCAACGCACTCCCCCAATCGGCTTACCAATGGAGCAACCAGCTTTATGAAAAAACTACGGGATTGTTACTGTTACCGGGCTTGTTGGAACGCTCTCCCGACCACTGACATCAGCGGACGTTACCTGATAGCTATACGTAGTGCCACTTGTCACTGTGGTATCCACGTAGGTGACAGCCGTGTCAGGCGAGGAGTTTATGCGCGCAAAGGATCCGCTGCTGGTCGCCCGATAGATGTTGTACCCCGCTACAGGATCGGGAGAACTGGGCGGTGCATTCCAAGTCAGAGTGACCTGATGTGCAACCGCGGTACCTGTACCTGATAGAGAGACTGTTGCCGTGCTTCCGCTGGTCGAGTTGCTACTGATCGTAAGCTGTCCAGTAAGGGCTCCGGCTGTGGTTGGCTCGAACTGTAACTTCAGCGTCAGAGTCTGATTAGGATTCAGTGTTGCCGGAAAGCTTCCGCCAATGATGGTAAACCCAGCTCCACTGACCGTTGCAGAGTTCACCGTCACAGGCGTCGTGCCCGTCGAAGTCAGGGTTAAGGACTGCGTCGTCGCTGTGTTTACAGCCACACTACCGAAGCTCAAACTACCAGCGCTCACCGTCAGTTGCGGATTTGCCGCCGTGCCGGTACCGCTCAGCGTAACTGAGGTCGTGCTGCCGCTGGTCGAGTTGCTGCTGACAACAATTTGACCGCTGACTTTCCCAGTTGCTGTCGGATCGAATTGAACCTGAAGCGTCACCGACTGGGTCGGATTCAATGTTATTGGGAGACTTTGAGCCACGATTGAGTAGCCAGCACCGCTGATGGCCGCAGAGTTCGCCGTCACGGGCGACGTCCCAGACGACGTCAGCGTTATGGACTGCGTCGTTGCTGTGTTCACCGTCACGCTACCGAAGCTCAAGCTCGTAGCACTCACCGTCAACTGTGGATTTGGCGCTGCCGTGCCCGTGCCGCCCAGAGTCACCGCCATCGTGCTACCAGACGACGAATTGCTGCTAATCGAAATCTGACCGCTCGCTGATCCTGTCGCCGCGGGCAGAAACTGCACTTGCAGGGTCATAGCCTGCGTTGGATTCAGCGTCACCGGCAGGCTACCGCTGACGATTGTAAAACCCGCTCCAGTGATGGTCGCAGAGTTCACTGTCACCGGCGATGTCCCCGTCGAAGACAACGTCAACGATTTCGTCGTCCCTGTGTTCACCGTCACACTACCGAAGCTCAAGCTCGTGGCACTCACCGTCAACTGCGGATTTGGCGCCGTCGTGCCAGTGCCGCCCAGAGTCACCGCCATCGTGCTACCAGACGACGAATTGCTGCTGATGGTGATCTGACCGCTGGCTGATCCTGTCGCTGTCGGCAGGAACTGCACCTGCAACGTCATTGACTGCGTCGGATTCAACGTAGCCGGCAGACTACCGCCAACAATCGTAAAGCCTGCTCCAGTGATCGTCGCAGAGCTAACCGTAACCGGTGAAGTCCCTGTCGACGTCAGCGTCAACGACTGTGTCGTCGCCGTGTTCACCGTCACGCTGCCAAAGCTCAAGGAAGCAGCGCTCACTGTCAACTGCGGACTAGGCGCTGCTGTGCTCGTACCACTCAGAGTCACCTGCGCAGTGGAACCCGTCGACGAGTCGCTGTTGATCGTAATCTGGCCGCTCGCTGATCCCGTCGCTGTCGGCAGGAACTGCACCTGCACCGTCACAGATTGCGTTGGATTCAACGTCGCCGGCAAACTAGCCCCAACGATCGTAAAACCAGCACCAGTGATTGCAGCCGAGTTCACTGTCACCGGCGCTGTCCCCGTCGACGTCAGCGTCAGCGACTGTGTCGTCGCCGTGTTTACCGTCACACTGCCAAAACTCAAGCTCGCAGAACTCACCGCCAACTGCGGGCTAGGCGCTGCTGTGCTCGTACCACTCAGAGTCACCTGTGCAGTGGAACCCGTCGACGAGTCGCTGTCAATCGTAATCTGACCGCTCGCTGATCCTGTCGCTGTCGGCAGGAACTGCACCGGCAACGTCACAGATTGCGTTGGATTCAACGTAGCCGGCAGACTACCGCCAACAATCGTAAAGCCAGCGCCAGTGATTGCAGCCGAGTTCACTGTCACCGGCGCTGTCCCCGTCGAGGTCAGCGTCAACGACTGTGTCGTCGCCGTGTTCACCGTCACGCTGCCAAAGCTCAAGCTCGCAGCACTCACCGTCAACTGCGGACTAGGCGCCGCTGTGCTCGTACCACTCAGAGTCACCTGCGCAGTGGAACCCGTCGACGAGTCGCTGTTGATCGTAATCTGACCGCTCGCTGATCCCGTCGCTGTGGGCAGAAACTGCACCTGCAACGTCATCGACTGCGTAGGATTCAACGTCTCCGGCAGACTACCGCCGACGATTGTAAAGCCAGCTCCAGTGATCGTCGCAGAGCTTACCGTAACCGGTGAAGTTCCCGTCGAGGTCAGCGTCAGCGACTGTGTGGTCGCCGTGTTTACCGTCACACTACCGAAGCTCAAGCTCGCAGCACTCACCGTCAACTGCGGGCTAGGCGCCGCTGCGCTCGTACCACTCAGAGTCACTATATTCGTGCTCCCGCTCGACGAGTTACTGGCAACTGTGATCTGACCGCTCACTGATCCTATCGCCGTCGGCAGGAACTGCACCTGCAACGTCATCGACTGCGTCGAATTCAACGTCACCGGCAAATTTCCACCGACGATCGTAAAGCCAGCACCGGTAATGGTCGCAGAGCTAACCGTGACCGGCGAAGTCCCGGTCGAAGTCAACGTCAGCGACTGTGTGGTCGCCGTGTTCACCGTCACGCTACCGAAGCTCAAGGAAGCAGCGCTCACCGTCAACTGCGGGCTAGGCGCCGCTGCGCTCGTACCACTCAGAGTCACCTGCGCCGTGGAGCCGGTCGACGAGTCACTGTTGATGGTGATCTGACCGCTGGCTGATCCTGTCGCCGTCGGCAGAAACTGCACTTGCAAAGTCATCGACTGCGTTGGATTCAACGTCGCCGGCAAACCACCGCCAACAATCGTAAAGCCAGCACCAGTGATCGTCGCAGAGCTTACCGTCACCGGCGAAGTCCCCGTCGAGGTCAGCGTCAGCGACTGTGTCGTCGCCGTGTTCACCGTCACGCTACCAAAGCTCAAGCTCGCAGAACTCACCGTCAACTGCGGGCTAGGCGCCGCAGTGCTCGTACCGCTCAGAGTCACCTGTGCAGTAGAGCCGGTCGACGAGTCGCTGTTGATCGTAATCTGACCGCTCGCTGTCCCTGCTGCTGTCGGCAAGAACTGCACGTGCAATGTCATCGACTTTGTCGGATTCAACGTCACCGGCAAATTTCCACCAACGATCGTAAAGCCAGCACCAGTGATTGCCGCCGAGTTTACTGTCACCGGCGCTGTTCCCGTCGAGGTCAGCGTCAACGATTGTGTCGTCGCCGTGTTCACCGTCACGCTGCCGAAGCTCAAGCTCGCAGCACTTACGGTCAACTGCGGGCTCGGCGCCGCTATGCTCGTACCGCCCAAAGTCACCTGCGCAGCGGACCCGGTCGATGAATTGCTGTTGATCGTAATCTGACCGCTGGCTGATCCTGTTGCCGTCGGCAGGAACTGCACCGGCAACGTCACAGATTGCGTTGGATTCAACGTCGCCGGCAAACTGCCCCCGACAATCGCAAAACCAGCTCCACTGATCGTCGCAGAACTCACTGTGACCGGCGAAGTCCCAGTCGAAGTCAACGTCAACGACTGTGTCGTCGCCGTATTTACCGTGACGCTGCCGAAGCTCAAACTTGCAGCACTCACCGTCAGCTGTGGGCTCGGTGTCGCAGTGCTCGTACCACCCAGAGTGACTAGATTCGTGCTCCCGCTCGACGAGTTACTGCCAATTGTGATCTGACCACTTGCTCTCCCTGTTGCTGTCGGCAGGAACTGCACCTGCAACGTCATCGACTGCGGCGGGTTCAATGTCGCCGGCAAACTACCCCCGACGATCGCAAAACCAACTCCAGTAATCGTCGCAGAGCTAACCGTGACCGGTGAAGTCCCAGTTGAAGTCAACGTCAGCGACTGTGTCGTCGCCGTGTTCACCGTCACACTGCCGAAGCTCAAACTTGCAGCGCTCACAGTCAACTGCGGACTCGGCGCGGCTGTTCCCATACCGTTGAGAGCAACTAAGATCGTACTGCTCGTGGTCGAGTTACTGCCAATTGTGATCTCACCGCTCGCTGTCCCAGTTGCTGTCGGCAGGAACTGCACCTGCAACGTCATCGACTGGGTTGGGTTCAAGGTCACTGGTAGGCTGCCCCCTACGATGGCGAATCCAGCGCCGGTGATCGCAGCCGAGTTCACGGTAACCGGTGAAGTCCCCGTCGACATCAACGTCAACGATTGCGTCGTAGCTGTGTTCACCGTCACATTGTCGAAACTCAGACTGGTAGCGCTCACCGCCAGGTGAGGGCTTGTCTGAGGATTCGATACGGCGGCCCCTGTACCGGTCAGCGCCACTACCGTCGTGTTGTTACTCGCAGAATTACTACTAATTGTGATCTGGCCACTAGCCGCCCCAGAAGATGTTGGATCGAACTGCACCTGCAACGTCGCAGCCTGTTCCGGATTCAGCGTAATTGGAAAACTACCTCCTACGATGGTGAAGCCAGCCCCAGTAATTGCTGCAGAATTCACCGTAACTGGAGAGGTCCCAGTCGATGTCAAAGTCAACGTCTGCGTCGTCGCCGTGTTCACTGTTATGCTGCCAAAGCCCAGACTCGCAGCACTCACCGTCAGTTGGGGAGTAGTCTGAGATGTCCCCTGCCCCTGCAAGGGGACTTGCGCCACCATCTGCCCCGCCGTACCCATAAGCGTGGCCTGCCCGGAATAATTGGCGGCGGCGGAAGGCGTAAAGCCAAATTTTAGAGTGTAGCTACCACCAGCAGGAATGCTCATCGGCATATTAGCCCCGCCAACGAGGGCAAACGTCTGGCCTGAAACGTTTACTTGAGAGACAGCTATTGACGAAGAACCGCCGTTCGTCACCTGTACGCTGCTATCAACCTCTTGACCAACAGGCACGTTTCCAAAGTTGACGCTGCCGGGCGATACAAAAACACCACCTCCAGCATTTGGATCGATCGCACCCGACCCACAACCCGACACCACCATCGTCAGGCAGCATGCCAGGGCAAACAGTAGAGCTTTTCCCAATCCGCCGAGCCAGAGAGTCTTTGCTCCAGATCGGACTCGATATCCATTCCGTCTCGAAGACGCGTCCTTCAAGAGGACAGCGGGTACCGATACACCCAGGCCCGAAAGCAAAAAAATCGCGTAGATATCTGACACCAACATCACCTCTTGAAAGTTGCAAACATGCACGAATCAGAGGCAGATAAAAAAAGGAAAAGGGTTTTGCACAACGGGGCTCGGTTGCCTAGTCCGGCAGATCGCAGCTGCTCGGAGGCTTAACTCATTCCCAGTTTTCGCTGAAACGAAAACGTTCGTTTAGAATCAAACCTATAAGGCCAGGGGAGTGGGGAATGACCTCATGTCTTAGGTTGAAGGGTATTATCCATTCACAAAATAGGACAATAACACGAATTGGGTATGACGGTCCCGTCGCTTGGGCCGTTGAGTTGCCAATACAATCCACAGCAAAAAAAAATGCGGATTCTGCATACGACATCGGAGATCAATTCATCGCCCTCGCTACAAAGGATTTGTAACGGTTCTGGAGTCATAATCCTGGTGCGATCAATTTGTTAGCCTGATTTGCAGATCCTTTGGATTCAGAGAAGAGAGACTATCGGAGAACTCGTGAGAGCAAACTTCGCCCACAATTCATCAAATCGTCAAACAACTTCGGACCGGCGATCGGCAATTGATCGAGTATACTGGGTCTACCGCGCTCCTTTATCGTGGAAAAAGTAATTCTTTACCAAAACACCTGACCTCCCCAAGTCCTGGTGCAACGGCTCCCGATCTATCAAGTGTTTTACCTCACCTGCCTCTTCTGGTTTTTAGAGATCCCCCAGATAAGGTAGGAACAAACGCTTGATGCACAGACTGTTGGCGGTAACGCTCACCGCATTCTCTTTCATTTTTCCCGCACTCAGCCACTCTCAGACCACTCCAGTCTGGTTCACTCTGAACGCCCAAGAGGGACAGACAGTCACCGCAACAGGATCGATTACTCTTCGCTTCGGCCAGGTAGCTTCCACCTGCGCCGCACATGCCACGCCCGGCGCATGCAGCGCAGGCGCTGGCGCGCCAGCACCCGCAGAGTGGACCTCTCCCAAGACCTTCACTCCCGCCACATCTGCGACCACCGTCAGCATAGTCATCGGCAAAGCTGCATTCGGCAATGTGGACCCAGATCCCGGTGTGCATAAGACCGTGCAGGTGGAGGAGCAGGCGACGGCCCAGAACATCACCGTCAATGGGCAGTCCGTTACAGTCCCGGCGCAATCAACCTCATACGCATGCCAACTGTCGCAGACTCCAGCCACGATCACTTTCCCAAACACTACCGATGGATTCCAGATCTCCTCTTCTGTTGCTCTCACAAGCAACTGCAAGACGATCGTCACCATAGATTCTGTCCAGGATCCTGCAGCGCCATTCAGCATTTCGGGATTTCAAACACCGTTTACGCTGGCTCCCGGCAAAACACAGAGCTACACGGCTGTCTTCTCACCCACTGCGACCGGTACTGCGACCGGTAGCATCCACTTTGCCAGCACCGTCTCGTCTGTTCAGCCATTAACGGTCTCGCTCACCGGCACTGGCGTTTCCGCCACGCAGGGAACTTTGGCCTCCAGTCCCACCACGTTGAGTTTCGGAAATGTAACCCTCAACGGCACAAGTTCACTGACCGCGACGATCACCAACTCAGGATCAGCATCTGTCACCGTCTCTGCCGTCAGCGTGGCAGGAACAGGCTTTTCACTTACTAGCGTGAAGACCCCTCTCACCCTTGCAGTCAAACAATCTGTGCAATTGACAGTCACCTTCGCCCCAAAAGCAAGTAGTTCTGCTTCGGGAACCTTGACCATCACAAGCAACGCTTCGAACAAAACATTGTCGGTGCCCCTGTCAGGAACTGCCGCACAACACTCTGTGGCACTTTCATGGAGTGACACGGGGACCGGAATCGCTGGCTATAACGTATACCGTTCCACCGTTTCCGGAGGCTCTTACTCCAAGGTCAACAGCGCGGCGGTAGTCCCAACGAAATATACCGACAGTACTGTAACCTCGGGGACCACTTACTACTATGTCGTCACCGCAACGTCACCAAGCGGAGCGCAAAGTACCTATTCCAATCAGATAACCGCAAAAGTGCCGTAAACCGCACACTCGTACCGAACGTCGTCGACTCCAAGCGTTCCGATACTACCGACAGCGGATGGTTGCTGAATATCGAATAACGGAATTGACAATGTTGCGCAGTGGCGCGCAAGCAATTCACCCGGTGACGCCATGTCACCGGGTGAGTTGTCCGGAGCGATTGTTCTAACCTGTAAATCTGTGACACGCAAGTGGTGCTCAAAGACTGGGACTTTTCTTCCCATTTCGCAGGAGACTGATTCGGAACGGGTGATTCTCGATTTCGGTCCTTCACAACTAACATCGCTCTCCCAACCCACCAATGGGTACCTGGAAGTTACCGGTACGCGAGTTCGTAACTCGTTCATATGCAGTTGATCCATTGACGAAACTATCAATTCTCGGACCACTTAAATACTTCTCACGCTTGAATAGCCATCGCTATCGTTCATCTTCAATGACTTAGATTGCATAGCAAAATTATGCAAAGAAGTATGAATGGAGTTTCCTATTTTTTTGTTTGACACTTCTAAGGGCCGGCGATAAATTTTGTCCACTTCAGCAGCGACTGAGACCGATTTTAGCCTTGGCCCTCAAACAGAGCAAGTAACCTAGCTCGGCGTTACCTGAAAATTTGTGATGCTTTGGCACTTATTTTCTACGGATTCTGCAAGATTTTCGCTACTTCGTTCGCTACATGCCAGATCCCAATCGGTCACGGCAGATAGTTTTGCAAGAGGTTCTCTTGGGTTTCTACAAACCGTCCTAGCAACACATACCTTGAGGAGGCGGCTGCTCCTGCAGTCCGCTTTTGACGCGGCTCGACTTTGTCCACTCAGCTTCCTACCCGGGTAACGAGGTGTTTTGATGATAGGCGCTGTGAAAATTTTGGTGATTAGTGACGACGCTGAGGTCTGCAACTTGATTCACAGTGCGTTTGAGTTTGAAGGTAATAGCGCAGTCTGCGTTTCCTGCCCTCTGGAGGCGCTCCAGCTTTTGCATCGTGGATTGGTGGCGAATTTTCTCCTGATTCACGCGACAAGAAATCGTTCAAATGAAAATCTGTTTGCCGTTGCGCTTTTGCAAAACTTCTCGAGAGAAAAGCTGTGCATCCTCGCAGAGGCCGGAGACACATCATGGAGACACCATGCAGCCAAGTGGAAGATTGATACGGTGTTGACCATGCCGCTTTTGAGGCAGGACATCGAAAAGCTCAGAACCCAACCTAGTTTCGACACAATCGCGCAGAGCCTCGAGACAGCAGGGCCCGCAAGTCCCGCCGCCAACACGTCGATAAATGTTCCTCACTACCACATGGAAGAGTTGGACAACGACCGTTTCTTTCTGGCGGCGTCCCCAATCATGATGCAGCTTTACAGGGACGTCCGGCTTCTCGCTCCGGTTAACGTTCCCGTGCTCATTCTGGGCGAAAGTGGAGTTGGGAAGGAAATTGTGGCGATGCTGCTTCACAAGTACTACCCAAACCCGGAGGGTAAATTTCTCAATATTAACTGCGCTGCCCTGCCCACAGAACTCCTCGAAAGTGAATTATTCGGCTACGAAGCAGGAGCTTTTACCGGCGCATTAAGATCCAAGCCTGGCTTGTTCGAACTGGCAAATAAAGGAACTCTCCTCTTGGACGAAATCGGTGAGATGAGCCCGCATATGCAAGCCAAGCTGCTCCATGTGCTGCAAGATGGATCGTTTTGCCGCCTGGGGGCGCGTTCGCCATCTCGAGCAGATGTCCGCGTTTTGGCCGCAACGAATATTAATATGCAGGATGCGATCGCTGAAAAGCGTTTTCGTGAAGACCTCTACTATCGCCTCAACATCTTGACGATCACTGTTCCACCGCTTCGCGAACGTCGCGAAGAAATACCACTGCTGATGGAACAAATGTTTCTCCGGGGAGCGCTGGAATTCGGAAAGCCAATTATTCTTTCCAGGCGGCTCGTTGAAGCGGCACAGGAATATCACTGGCCGGGGAATCTTCGCGAGTTACGCAACTTCGTTACTCGCACACTCATTTTGAGGGACGAGGAATCTGCCTACAACGACTTGCGAGCCAAGACGCGAACCAAAGTCTTGTCTTCCAGGGAAGACACCAATACAGAGGCGGCGATAAACAAATCGCCGATTGCCGCCAGCATGAAAAACGCAGTAAATGAAGTCAAGAATGAGACAGAGATCCGCATCCTTCAAGATGCCTTGTCGGCCTCAGGATGGAATCGCAGAAAAGCTGCAGTGAACCTGAATATTAGTTATCGCACCCTGCTGTACAAGATTCAGCAGCACAGACTGAGCGCATAAATCGCTCTTGGTAACACTAAAAAAAGCCTTTCGTGCGAGATGGCCTCTACTCCGTTAAGCTGTTGGATCTTGGTGCCCGGAGGGGGGCTGGAACACCCAAGACCGGTAAGGTCTGTGGATTTTAAGGCCGTTTCAACCGATTAGCATGGAAGCGCAATGCGAAGTGTCGCGGCCTAGGATGACCGCATTCAGGAGACCCTCGAAGCGAAATTTCCCGGCGCGGTTTCGTTCCGGTGGCGATAGAACGAGCCGAAAGCGGGTGGCTCGGCCTCACCGGAATCTGTGCGGACCGACCACACATGAAAGTCTCTGCTTCTTAATTTAAAAGGCCCTCAGCAAGGCCTACAGATATCCACTCCGGAAATAGCGAGTCGCTAATACTGCGTCAGCGTTCCTTCTCTTCTGCCTTTTCGGACTGCCGCGGCAAACAATCCAAGACTGACCGGCAGGAAAATCGCCACAATCCCCAGCAATATGGCGAGAGGCTTTGCGATCATGACAACAGAATATCCCTGAAGCATCGTCATGCGGAGAGCCTCGAGACAATAGGTGATCGGATTTACCAGAGCGATCTTCTGCATCCAGGGCGGCATCATATTGACCGGAAAGTAGGCTCCCCCTACGATCGTACCGAAACCGCCGAGGATCCACGTAATCGGATCTCCCTTCCTGAGCCAGACCACAGCAGCAGCCGACAGAACGCCGAAAGCGACAAATATCGTGAGAGACAGGACGAGAACCAATGCGGTTGCTAGAAGATTCAAGTGGGTCAAGTCCAGCCCGAACCCCACGACTCCCGCCGCGAGAATCAGGACCAGTTGCACTCCCCCCGAAATGAGGCCATAAAGTGAGGACATGAGGGCGACCGCGATGCATCCGGTCTGGCTGCTCATCATTGCCTCAAAGCATCCGGTCACTTGGGCTAGGCGGATGGATTCCGAAAACATGCGCAGCGTCAAATCAAAGTAGCGCGCGAATCCCAGCCCGATAAGCGCAAAGGAGAAATAGCCGTACCCATGCTCGCCTAACCCGGGCGAGGTGCGCGGCGTGATGAGTTGGCTCAGGAAGTAGAACAGAACCAGGAGCATCATTGAGTCAACAATGCGGATCAGGAATGCGGTTTTATAGCCGGACTCTATGCGGAAGTCCCGTACGACGAATGCACAGGCTTTGCGCAGCAATGGAATCATATTTCCCCCACCGCAAGCGCTCTACGGTAATACTGCGGGAGCGTAATTCTGTCCCGCTTCAGATCCGATATCGTGTCGAAGGCCTGGACACGCCCCTTATCGATGACGAGCACCTTGTTGCAGAGTTTGAGCGCTTCGTCCATCCGGTGCGTGGCGATCAAAAGCGTTTTGCGAGAGTCAACATATATACGGCTAAGAATTAGATCGATCATCTCGTCGGAAGCTATTGGATCGAGGGCACGGGTCGGTTCGTCGAGAATCAGCACGCTAGGCGCAGTAATTAGCCCGCGCGCCAGCGCAAGCCGCTGTTTCATTCCAGAACTGTAGCCCTCCACAACTCGCGCCGCCGCTTCCTCCAGCCCAACCAAACTGGTTAGTTCCTGAATACGATTACGGAGATCCACCCCACCGAGATTATCCAAGGTGCCGAAAAATTCAAGATTCTGGGCACCGGTCAGGCGCCAGAAAAAGCTTCGCTCCTCGTTCAGGACGAAGCCTACAGATTTTCGAGCGGCGCCACTGTCGTAGTTCGTATTGAACCCATCAACGACAACGTCTCCCTTGGTTGGAAGTATCAGGCCGCCTATGAGCTTTAACAACGTCGTTTTGCCCGCGCCGTTTGGTCCCATTACCGCGACACGGTCGCCCCTCTGGATTTCGATGGTAACGCTGGACAGTGCTGTGTGCACGCGCCGCGGTCGGAGGGGGTGCAACAGCATTTCTCGATATCGCTTCACAATGGGAAAACTCATCGTGACGTCGACTACCGAGATAATCGGCGCTTCTGGTACAGGTAGCAGCTGAACAACAGCGGGAGGGCTGGAGCTAGACAACTGTTTCATGATACGAGACCCACCTTCTTCTCCGACGCCCCGGACAATGCGGCGTTGATGCCGTCCGCCAAGAATCGTGCAAGCTCGTCGGAATGCACCGTTAGCAGCGCATGGTGATCTCCTGACACCTTGTAAACACTCAGGCCGCCCCTCGCGATGCCTTGCCAACCCAGATACCGCTCGAAGAGGCGACGCCACTTACTGGCAACGATTGAGTCGTACCACTTCTCGCACACGTAAAGACCTATCGGTCCCATGAATGGCTCGGGTCGGTAACGCAGCAGGAGTTGCCGATGATGTTCGAAAAGATCTCTGGAACTCAGGAGCCCGTTCGAACCGGACTGCGACCGAAGGTTTTCAAGCTTACGTGCCATTAGCTCAGAAAGGCGAGCTTTCCTGGAGCCGCCTCTGGCAATCAGCAGCCCCCGGAGAACTTCGCCTATGTGTTGCCCTCTTCGCCTGAGATAGCCGCCGTAGTTGATGAGATTGACTAGGAACGTGTGGAGAGCGTTGGGCCGCAAGCTATCGATGAGAGCGAGCAACCGCACATCTTCACCTTCACGGAGCAGTTGCTGGGCGATTTCAATTGCCACTGAACCAGCAAAGCAATATCCTCCGACGAGGTATGGACCAGCAGGTTGAACTGTCCGCATTTCTGAAAGACACTCACGCGCCATTTCAGCGATGCTCAGGTAACCGCTGGCACCGCCGCGAACCCATCTGGGCCGCAGACCATAAACGGGTTGATCCCCGTCGAAGTGCGCTGCCAGTCTCGCTAGGATCAGTGGGGTCTCGTTCACGTCGTTGCCATAGCCACACGCAAGAAAAAGGGGTGCGCGCGTGCCCCGCCTTTGAACAGGGACTAGACATTGCCATGGAGCATGTTCCGGTGCTACGCTATCCGCCGCGCCGAGGAGATCGGCTATTGCCGCCACAGTTGGGCGCTCCAGCAATTCCATCAGTGCGAGTTCCTTGCCGAATCTCTCGCGCAAACGTCGCTGCAGCCGCGCGGCTAGCAGTGAATGCCCACCCAGCTCGAAGAAGTTCTCCATGATATCGACCCGCTCGATGCCAAGTAGATCCTCAAAAATTTCGGCAACCCTGCATTCCATCGCAGTTCCAGGCGGCACGTAGTCTTCATGTGGATATAAGTGATCGTCGGGAACCGGCAACGCGTGGCGGTCAACTTTGCGGTTATTAGTCAGAGGGAAAGCATTCAGTACCATGAAGGCGGACGGCACCATATAGGCGGGGATCTTGGTGGCGAGTGCATACCGTAACTCCTCAGTATTCACTTCCTCACCTTCCCGTGCTGTAACGTATGCAGCTAGGCGTGGATCGCCGGCAACGTCCTCGCGAATTACTACGACGGCCTGACAAACTCCAGGCTGCTCCTCCAGAGCGGCTTCGATTTCACCTAGTTCGATGCGAAACCCGCGAAGCTTTATCTGATTGTCGATACGTCTGAGAAATTCGATATTGCCGTCCGGCAGATAGACCGCCAAATCACCCGTGCGGTACAGGCGGAGGTCGGAATCAAACGGGCTGGGGACAAATTTTTCGGCGGTCAGTTCCGGTCGATTCAAGTACCCCCGAGCAACGCCGTCTCCACCAATAAAGAGTTCGCCAGGCGTTCCTACTGGGACCGGCTGCCCAACCGCGTCGAGCAGATAACAAGCAGTGTTCGCGATAGGCCTGCCGATAGGAACGGCGCTTTCCCGGTTGTCGACTTTGTGTACGGCCGACCATATAGTAGTCTCGGTTGGCCCGTACAGGTTCCAAACCTCACCGCCGACGGTCAGCAGTCGATTGGCCAGCTCGCGCGAAAGCGCTTCACCACCACACAATATCTTCAACCCGTCAAACCCCGTCCATCCCGATTCCAACAGCATGCGCCACGTCGCAGGTGTTGCCTGCATGAGAGTTGGGCGGGATTTCTTGATCAACCCGGCCAATGCTATCCCGTCCCCGACGATGTCGGTGGTTGCAAGGATGACATTGGCCCCAGATGTAAGCGGCAGGTAGACCTCCAGGCCGGCGATGTCGAAGGATATTGTGGTGACGGCGAGCAAGCGGTCACTCTCGCATATCCCAGGCTCACTCCGCATGGAGGCAAGGAAATTCACGACGGACTTATGCGTGATCTGAACACCCTTGGGTTTACCGGTTGATCCCGAGGTATAGATCACGTACATCAGATTATTTTGCTTCAAGCCGCTTGACGGCACAGCGGAACTCTGGCGTTCAATTAGATTGCGATCCCGATCAAAGCAGACCACTTTGGTCATCGTCGTCGACAGATTAAGGAGAAACTGCTGCTCCGTTACCAACACCCTTGCACCGGAGTCGTCTAGCATAAAGGCGACGCGGTCTGGGGGGTATCGCGGGTCGAGAGGTACATATGCCCCTCCCGCCTTCATGATCCCCAATAAGACGACGACTAAATCAATCGACCGTTCAAGGCAAACTCCGACCAGAACTTCCGGCCCAACACCTAGCGATCTAAGATAATTTGCGAGCCGGTTCGCTCGGCGATCGAGATCCTCATAAGTGGCTTGATCGCGGCGACAGATCACTGCGACAACACGGGGCGTTGCGGCAGCTTGCTGCTCGAACAGGTTATGGACGCAAAGGTCGGAGCTATAGGCAACTTGCGGACCTTGGGCGTTCGCAAGAAGGCGTTCACATTCCGGCCCGCTGAGCATGGGCAGTTCGGCAATCGGCCTGTCGGGAGTCAGGATTCCAGCGGATAATATGTTGATGAAATGCCCGGTCATGCGCTCAATGGTCGCGGCCTCATACAGATCGGTGCTGTACTTAAGCGATGCAGGCATCGCTGAACCTGTATCCAGAAGGGTCAAGTCGAGGTCGAATTGTCCTTCCTGCTGGCTCAGCGGGTAAGCTTCGACGGCGAGGGAGCCTAATTGGAGAGGAGTACTGGTGTGTGGCTGTAGCACCTCTCCCCCGGAGCCTACATGCGCAGTTTTGATCAGATTCAACATTACTTGGAACAAGGGCATGCGACTGGGTTCGCGCTCCGGTTGCAAACGCTTGACGAGTTCCGGAAACGGGAAGTCTCCGTAACGTTGAGCCTCAATAGTCACCTCACGCATGGCCGCCAAATGCTGGCGGAATGTGGTGCCCGTTTCAATCGGTGCGCACACCACAACGGGGTTGACGAAGTAGCCGACGATGTTTTCAAACTCTGGACGACTCCGTCCGATCAGGGGCGTTCCAATGGGCACCTCTGGCGCGCCTGTGTACCTGTGCAGGAAGGCATGAAACGCTGTCACTAGCACCGTGTATGTGGTGGCATTCTCTGCCTGGGCCAAGGCCCTAATCTGCATGGCTACGCTGGCCGGCAGCGCGAAATCGAACGTGGCACCCCGAAAGTTTTGGACGGTGGGACGCCGGTGATCAGTGTGCAGATCAATGGATGGTAGGTTGCTTAGCCGGGAACTCCAGTAACGCCAAGCTTCCAATCCTTCTTCCGATTCAATCATAGTTCGCTGCCACCTGACATAGTCGGCATACGATCCCGGCGGTTGCAGAGAGCCGGGATCAGCACCCTCGTAGATCAATGTCAAATCCGAAAGGACAATTCCAAGCGACCACGCGTCAAAGACAATGTGATGCGCGGAGATGAGCAGGATATGGTGCGTATCGGAACGGAGGAACAACGTACAGCGGAACAGCGGCCCCCTGATGAGATCGAAAGGACGCCGATAGAACGTGTCTACCCTGAGTGCTAGCTCTTCTTCGTTCCAGTTGAAACTTCCTACCACTTCGAGCGGGCGTTCCGAAACCGGGCCGACATGTTGCTCCAGCCCATTTGTATCGAGCCCGAGTGTCGATCGCAACATCGGGTGGCGCTCGATCAGCGTTCGAATAGATCGCTCCAGGCGCTCGTAATTGACATCAGCGCGCAAGCGGACGCAGAAGGCAACGTTATACGCCGCGTTTTCGGGCGCAAGCTCATGTAAGAACCAGAGTGCCTCCTGCCCGAGCGAGAGCTTGAACGGGTCGTTTGCAGCCCCTGCCGCCTCTCGAAGCAACTGTGAAAGCAGTTCCCGTTTCGCTCTGGCATCCATTCCGGCGAGCTTACTCAGATCGACATGTTCACTCATATTCTCGGTCCGTGTAGGCGATTAAAACTAGAAACTTCTGAAACCTTCGTCAGCAAGGATCGTCAGCTTGAGTATGAGGGGAAATCCGGGAGGCATAAGGTCCTGTTTGAACTTCTAACTGTCAATAGATTTGAGAGATACCAAACGGGAACCATAGCAATTCTGTTTCCAACTTCCCGTGAGTATTGAACTTTTATTGATACCGCGGCCAATTCTGGTTCGCAGCAAAGAAATCGGCAGGTTATTTAGGGAAATCCTTGCCGGACTTCTAGTGACGAAACGACGGATTTGTAACGGATAAGTTGCTGGTGCGGAAAATGTGTTCCAAAAAGTAACAAAATTTTGCGATCTAATAGTAGCGTTGCCTCACCAAGTAAACCCCAGACGAGTAGGTCAGACCAACAATGCTGGTCAACCGAGCTGCCATGCGAATCTCCTCTATGAAAGATCGGGCTATCTTGTATATCGCCAAGGTGCTCGGGAATCTCCCAGATTTAAGAGATCCTATGCTAGTTCGCGACTTCTCTTTAGGAGTTTCGCTCGTGACGGTGCCAACCGATCAATTAGCATTTCTCCCCTCCCTGCCCATGATTGCCTGCCGATAGCTAAAGTGGTTATTGAAATGCAGGGACCACTCCACAATCAACAGCGGGATACAGGGGGTCGGCCGCTGAGACCACCATGTGCTGCGTCGGTGGTGAAGTTTGCGCACGATCGACTCGAGTCGGAGTAAATGGGGAATCGCGGGGATGCGCAGCGATCTTGCGGAGAATATGTCATCTCACGAAGAGGACTTCAGTGGCGATGCGAATGGGGGGTCCAACCCTCCGATCGCGCTTGTGGGGATCGGTTGCCGCTTTCCGGGGGCAGTAGCTGATCCGAAGTCCTATTGGCGCCTTCTGCGTGACGGGATCGACGCGATCGCGGAAATACCTTCAGATCGCATCGATATCAGCACCTACTATGATCCGCGCCCGGCCCAACCGGGAAAAATGAGCACCAGATGGGGTGGCTTATTAGATCGGATCGAGATGTTCGATGCCGCCTTCTTCGGTATCAGCCCGCGGGAGGCCGACCGACTGGATCCGCAGCAGCGGCTGCTGATGGAGGTTGCGTGGGAAGCGCTTGAGGATGCCGGCCAGCCCGCAGAGCGGCTAGAGGGTAGCTTAACGGGTGTCTTCATAGGCTTGTGGCTGAACGATTATGAGGCCCGCCTTTTCGCCGACCCTGCAGCCATGGACTTTTATATGACGACAGGAACGGGTCGTTATTCAGCCTCCGGTCGCCTGTCCTATGTTCTGGGGTTGGAAG
The DNA here is from genome assembly GCF_051013365.1 of Tunturiibacter psychrotolerans. Classification (GTDB taxonomy): domain Bacteria; phylum Acidobacteriota; class Terriglobia; order Terriglobales; family Acidobacteriaceae; genus Edaphobacter; species Edaphobacter psychrotolerans_A. The sequence goes on from NZ_CP132941.1 coordinate 769,922, forward strand.
GCCCAAGCTTAACCATCGACACTGCCTGTTCTTCATCGCTGGTGGCTGTCCATTTAGCTTGCCAAAGTCTGCGTCGAAATGAATGTTCTTTAGCACTGGCGGGGGGAGCAAACATAATACTGCAACCCCACATTTCAATTGCCTACTCCCAATCAAGAATGATGGCGCCGGATGGACGGTGCAAGTTCGGAGACTCTCGGGCAAATGGATATGTTCGCAGCGAGGGAGCCGGAATAGTCGTTCTCAAGCCGCTCTCCAAAGCATTGACAGACGGCGACCCTATCTACGCAGTAATTCGGGGCAGTGCGGTTAACAACGACGGCTGCACCAGCGGCTACATGACGACCCCGTCTCGGACGGGACAGGAGAGACTGCTTCGTCTGGCCTACCGCGACGCTGGATTGTCCCCCTCGAAAGTGCGATACGTCGAAGCTCATGGCACCGGGACGACTGCGGGTGACCCCGTTGAACTTGCCGCACTAGGCAACGTGCTCTCGCCCGACCGCCTACCAGGAGAAACCTGTTACATCGGCTCAGTAAAAACTAACTTCGGACACACCGAAGGAGCTTCGGGAATCGCGGGACTGATCAAGGCAGCGCTTGTCCTCAAGCATCGCAGGGTTCCCGCAAATCTCCACCTGGAGGAACTTAACCCGGCCATTGCCTGGAATGATTATCCGTTTGTAATCCCCCGCAAGTTGACCCACCTTCCGCAGGATTCCGGGCCGGCAGTTGCAGGCGTGAGCGCTTTTGGCATTGCCGGAACCAATGCTCACGCCGTCCTCACCGAGGCACCAAACAGGGAGAGCGCTGATGACGCCGTGCAACCGCATGCTGATCGGGCATGCATCCTGACTCTTTCGGCGCGTTCACCTGAGGCGTTGGCCTCACTCGCTCGCGCATATGTCTCCGCGTTCGAGGAAGAGGTCAGTCCTTCGCTCTACAACGTTTGCTATACCAGCGCACTGCGGCGCACTCATCACGAACACCGTCTCGCAGTCACTGCCGGCAACCGCGCGGACCTAATCGAGCATTTGGCTGCCTTTTTGCGTGGGGAGAGCGTTTCGTGGGTGTGGACGGAAAAGGCGGACCCGGAATCTAAACCAAAAGTCGTATTCGTCTGTCCAGGACAAGGCTCGCAGTGGATCGGGATGGGACGCCAACTCCTACGCGAAGAGGCGGTTTTCCGCGAATGGCTACAGCGTTGTGAGCTTGCGCTGCAGCCTTATGTCGATTGGTCCCTCCAGGAACAATTGCATCTCAATCCCAGCGCACACGAATTCCGGCTAAACGAAATCGATGTCATCCAGCCGACACTGTTTTCGATTCAGGTCGCGTTGGCCGCTTTGTGGCGTTCGTGGGGCGTCGAGCCAGACGCGGTCGTGGGACACAGCATGGGCGAGGTGGCCGCGGCTTTCGTCGCTGAAGCGCTCAGCCTGGAGGATGCGGCACGCGTAATCTGCACACGCGCTAGGCTATTGCGGCGAATCAGCGGCAAAGGAACGATGGCCATGGTGGCACTCACCGTGGATCAAGCCCAGGATTGCCTGGCAGGCTTCGAGGGCCACGTGTCTGTCGCGGTCAGCAACAGCCCGCACTCCACAGTCTTATCGGGCGATCCCTCCGCGATGCAGGAGATTGTCGAGAAACTCCAGACCTGCAACGTCTTCTGTCGCCCTGTGAAGGTAGATGTGGCATCCCACAGCCCTCAAGTCGATGTTCTGACCGACGACCTTCTCCGCGAGCTGGGCATCATTCAGTCACGTAAGACAAAAGTTCCGATGTATTCAACGGTGACTGCGGAGCAGATCGACGAAGCCCAGCTCGACGCGGGCTACTGGGTACGCAACCTGCGTTGCCCGGTGCTGTTTTCGAGCGCTGTCCAAAAGCTAGCCGACGACGGACATACCGTATTCATCGAACTGAGCCCGCATCCTGTGCTGACGGCGGCTATCGAAGAGACCGTTACCGGCGCGAACAGAAAACTCCGTGCCATTCCTTCCCTCGAGAGGGAAACGGATGAGCAGTTGACTCTACGGAACTCGGTCGGCCGGCTCTACACGATGGGATATTCGGCAGACTGGCCGCGGCTGTTCTCGTTTCCCGGCAAGGTCGTTCCGCTTCCGCTATATCCGTGGCAGCGCCAGCGCTTCTGGCTGCAGTCGAAACCTCAACAACCGAAAAGCAGCAGCGAATCTTTCCTCTCGACACCCGGTAAGAATCATCCTCTGCTGGGCATCCGCTTGCCAGAGGTGGCGCCGCTGGCGGGCAGCATCGTTTGGCAGAATAGTACCGGCGAAGGCTCCTCGCTCCCTTCAGTGACGGCATGTATCGACATGGCTGACGCAGCAGCGACCGAGGTATTTGGTCCGAAGCTGCATCGTATATCGGATCTCAAGACAGATCTGACGTTCGGCGTGGCTGCGAATTCAGCACCGCGGACGCAGTTCATTCTGGATACCGGCGGGCCCAAGCCGACGTCCTTTCAACTATTTTGCCAAGGCGCCGAACCAAGCAGCGAATGGACGAAGTACGCCTCCGGAAAGATTGAGTCGCGTGAGGCGCAGGCGAACTGGATATACGAACTCGTCTGGAAGGAGAAAGCCCTCAACCACGGTAAGCTTGAGGCTCCGGCAGGACGTTGGCTGATCTTTGCCGATCGCGGCGGAGTCGGTGCCGCCGCAGCGAGCACGATGACGTCACGCGGACAGGACTGCGTGCTCGTCTTCGCCGGTGACTCGTTTGAAGTTCAAGCGCCGGCTCGCTTTTGTATCGCGGCCCAGAAGCCGGATCACATTCGGCAACTGCTCAAGCTGCTGGCGGAAGATGGGCAACCACCTTGCAGGGGCTTCGTATATTTTTGGGGGTTGGATTCACTGGCTGCCGGTTGCGATGGCGTATTGCGTTTGATCCAGTCGCTCGCACAAACGGAATGGAAGAATGGGCCGCGCCTCTGGGTGGCAACTGCGGGAGCGCAATCCGTCGAGCCGACGGACGGCGAATCCCTTTCACTCGACCAAGCTCCATTGTGGGGCCTGGGAAGGGTTGTTGCTCTTGAGCAACCGAACTTGTGGGGTGGGATGATCGATCTGCCTCGAATCGGAGATCCCACACTGGCGAACGCGGAGATAGCGGGGCTCTGCGAAGAGCTACTTGCTTCCGACGGTGAGGATCAAGTGGCGCTACGCGGGAACCGGCGCTATATCTTACGTCTGGAGAGGACTCGTCCCGCCGCCGTGAAGAAGCCATTCACCGTGTCGCCTGAAGCGACCTACCTGATCACAGGGGGCCTGGGCAACCTGGGACTCCATCTCGCCCGCTGGCTTGTTGCGCAAGGAGCACGGCATCTGGTACTAACGAGTCGGACCGGGCTGCCAGAGAGATCCACGTGGACGTCGATTCCTGCCGAGACCGAAATCGGAAAGCGAGTCACGGCAGTTCGGGCGCTGGAGAAGAGCGGAACGACGATTCATATCGCCAAGGCCGACACCGCCGATCGGCGAGAGATGTCGGAGCTTTGGACCAAACTGGATGCGCACCACCACCCACCAGTTCGAGGAATTATTCATGCCGCCGGCATACTACGGCCGCGGGCGCTCGTTCATCTGGAACCGGACGAATTTCATGATGTCCTCCGATCCAAGATGAGCGGTGCCTCCTTGCTCCACGAGCTAGTCCAGGCAACCACATTTCGGGCTAACGCGCTCGACTTCTTCGTCCTGTTTTCCTCCGGCGCGTCCGTATGGGGTTCGCAAAGTCTGGCGCACTACGCCGCAGCCAATCACTTCCTCGATGCGTTGGCCCAACATCGCGTAGCACTTGGACTTCCGGCGCTGAGCGTGAATTGGGGATGGTGGGAAGGTGAGGGGATGGTGTCGGAGGAGTTGGCCGCTAGTTTCCGAAACATCGGGATCAAGGGTCTCCCGGCGGATGGAGCCCTCGCGGCGCTCGCGCACCTGCTGGAGACTGGTGTGGCGCAGAGGACCGTCGCCGACATTGATTGGAGTGTATTCCGACCCATCTTTGAGGCCAGGAGAAAACGGCCACTGTTAGAGAACCTGTCAGCGCCGCCAAAAGAGACCGAACCAGTGAAGGCCCTGGAGAAGCGGCATGGGCCACTTCAGGAGATTGAGCAGGCATCACCGATCGAACGGAAGCCGCTCTTGCACGATTACATCCGCACTCAAGTTGCGGAGATCCTCGGGTTTCGCTCGTTGGACGGCATTGACCCGCGACAAGGCTTTTTCAGGATGGGGATGGACTCCATCATGACGATGCAGTTGCGGAACCGTCTCGAAACCGCCCTGGGCCATTCTCTGCCACCGACGGTCGCCTTCGAGTATCCAACGGTCGATTCGCTGGTAGATTTCATCGCCGGGATGATTTTGGAACCCGAGGCACTTGCCATTCGTCAGGTCGACGCACCAGAAGAACAGGAATTCAGTAACGTGGACACCGAGTGCGAACAACTTTCCGAAGAAGAACTCGTTGCATTACTCGAGCGAAGATTGGAACAGATCCGATGACCAGCGGCGAAGAGAATCCATTGATGAACCACGCATTGGATTCCAAGGACCGGAGAGCCGTGCTGGAACGAGCGGTCCGGACGATAGGAGAGATGCAGGCGAAACTGGATGCACTGGAACGGGAGAAGCGGGAGCCCATCGCAATCATCGGAATGAGCTGCCGGTTTCCGGGCCAAGCTACGAGTCTGGAGGCTTATTGGAATCTCCTGCGGGACGGGGGGGACGCCATTCGCGAAGTGCCGCCTGATCGATGGGACATCGACGCTTTCTACGATCCCGACCCCGATTGCCCAGGGAAGATGTACACCCGCATGGGCGGCTTTCTGGAGGAGGTGGATAAGTTCGACGCGTATTTCTTCGGGATGTCTGCACGCGAAACGCTGAAGACGGATCCCCAACAGCGGTTGGCAACGGAAGTGAGTTGGGAGGCGGTGGAAGATGCCGGCATCAATCCCAAGGACTTATCTGGAGCCCAGATCGGTGTGTTTCTCGGTATCACGAATAGCGACTATGCCCGGGTTGTGGAGCGTGCAGGTCTCGAATCCATCGATGCGTACCACCTTACCGGTAACTGCCTCAACTTCGCTGCTGGCCGGATTGCTTATCTGTTCGGATTCCACGGACCGGCGCTTGCTGTGGACACAGCCTGCTCGAGTTCCGGGGTCAGCGTGCATCTTGCCTGTCAAAGCCTTCGCAACCGCGAATGCAATACGGCACTGGCAGGCGGCGTAAACCTGATCCTGTCGCCCGAGATCAGCATCACGTCCACCAAAGCGAGGACCCTTTCCCCCGATGGACGCTGCAAGACCTTTGACGCCAGCGCCAACGGTTATGTTCGCGGAGAGGGCTGCGGAATTGTCGTCCTGAAGCGTCTCTGCGACGCGTTAGCGGACGGAGATCGCATTCGTGCCGTGATTCGCGGTTCGGCGGTGAATCAGGACGGTGCAACCAGCGGGATTACGGTCCCTAATAAAGCGGCGCAGGCGGAGGTACTACGCCAGGCGCTGGAGCGGGCCGGCATCGAACCGAACCAGGTGGACTATGTCGAGGCCCATGGAACCGGGACGACTTTGGGAGATCCCATTGAAGTGCGGGCCTTGGCTGCGGTCTACGGCAAGAGCCGGTCTGTGGACCGGCCGTTGATCATCGGTACCGCGAAGACCAACGTGGGCCATCTCGAATCCGCCGCCGGCGTCGCGGGGTTAATCAAAACTGTGCTTTCGCTCGAACACGGCATCATTCCTCCCCATCTGCATTTCAAAAAGTTGAATCCCGCGATCTCGCTTGATGACATACCTGCCGTGATACCCGTTCAGCCGATGCCCTGGCCAGGGACCAACAAGGCCCGCATGGCCGCGGTCAGTTCTTTTGGTGGGAGCGGAACGATTGTCCATACGATTGTGGCGGCAGCCCCGGAAGCGTCACCCGCAGTGGAGCGGGACTTTCGAACTTCGCAGATCTTCTGTCTGTCGGCGAAAGATCCGGGAGCGTTACATACGCTTGCCGACCGGTATGAGCGCCGGCTCGCGGATCACCCGACGGATTCGCTCGCGGACATTTGTTACACCGCAGATGCCGGGCGGGCGCACTTCAATCACCGGCTCGCAATCGTAAGCTCGAGACCTGAGGAGTTGCGGGAGCGCCTGACCGCGTACCGCGCCGGCGAGGATTGTGCAGGGCTGTCGCACAATAAGTGTTCTGGAGATCAGAAGCCCAAAGTAGCGTTCCTCTTCACCGGGCAGGGCGGTCAATACGTCAACATGGCTCGCAAGCTATACGACGGCGAGCCGATCTTCAGGGAAATCCTCGACCGGTGCGATGAATTGCTACGGCCGTACCTGCCGAGATCGTTACGGTCGGTGCTATACCCGGAGAAGGGCGAGTCCACGCCGCTGGACGAGACCCAATACACGCACGTGGCAATGTTTGCTGTGCAATACGGGCTGGCAGCGTTGTGGCGTTCGTGGGGCGTCGAGCCTTCGCTGGTCATGGGTCACAGCGTGGGAGAGATCGTGGCCGCCACGGTGGCCGGACAGATGAGCTTCGAGGACGGACTCAAGCTGATGCGTGAGCGTGGCCGCCTGATGCAGAGCCTTCCCGCGACAGGGATGATGGCGTCGCTCATGGCAGATGAAAAACGTGTAGCGAACGCCATCTTGCCGTTCCGCGATCGCGTATCGATCGCCGCAATCAACGGCCCGGAGAGCACCGTGATTTCGGGCGAGCGTCTGGCGGTGGAGGCGATCCTAAGGCAACAGGAGGACGCGGGCACAGTGGTCAAAGTCTTGAAGGTGTCCAATGCCTTTCATTCGCCGCTGGTTGAGCCCGTGCTGGCGGAGTTCGAAGCATCGGCAAAAGAAGTCCAGTACTCAGCCCCGCAACTTCCGCTGTTCTCCAGCATGCGGCTGGAGATGGTGGGCCGGAACAACCTGCTGGATGCTTCATACTGGCGGCACAATCTCCGGAACACGGTGCGCTTCTCCAGCGCGATCGGAAAGCTTTACGAACTAGGCCATCGCATGTTTGTGGAGATGGGCCCCTCACCGATCCTGGTCAGAATGGGAAGCCAGTGCGTGCCGGTCGGAGAAGGCACCTGGCTCCCTTCTCTTCGAGAGGATCGCGACGACGGGCAACAGTTGCTGGAAACCCTGGGGCAGCTCTATGTCAACGGCGTCTCCGTAAACTGGCTTGGTTTCTACCAAAATCGCCGAGCCCGGAAAGTAACGCTTCCGACATATCCTTTCCAACGCGAGCGGTATTGGGTTGATTCTCCCCCATGCTCTCCATCGCGTGTGGGCGGTGCAGCGGCGCAGACCACAGCGACAGGACACCCTCTGCTGGGCTTCCGGTTGCGTTCCGCAGTTCCCGTCTTCGAACTGGAACTGAGCGCAGCGAGTATTCCGTTTCTCGAGCAGCATCGCGTCTTCGGCAAGTCGGTACTCCCCGCTACAGCGTACCTGGAGCTTGCGATGGCCGCAGCAGCGGAGACGTTCGATAGCCGCCAGTGTGTGGTCAAAAACCTGGTTCTGATTCGGCCTCTGATATTGCCGGAAGGCGAGCGAAGAACGATCCAGATGGTCATGAACGAAGTTGAGCCTGGTGCCTCTACCTTCCAGATATTCTGCCTCCAAAGGAAAGACAAAAAAAACGATGGCGAATGGGTGCTTCACGCCACCGCAGAAATCTCTAGGGTGGCATCTGGCGACAGCATGCAGGAGCCGGGCAACATAGCTGAAATTCAACGTCGGTGCAATCAGAAGGTAGAGGCAGAGACCTTCTATGAGTCGCTGCGCTTGCGAGGACTTGAGTTTGGGTCAGATTTCAAAGGACTCGTAGGGCTGTGGAAACGAGACGCGGAGGCGATCTGTTTGATTCAGGCCGCCGATTCGTTATTGGCTGGAACAGAGCCTTATCACATTCATCCAGCGTTCCTGGATACATGCCTCCAGCCGGTTGGGGCGCTGCTGCCGAATGCCGCTGCTTTGGATCGCGGCGCTCAGATGTATCTGCCTCACCGGCTGGAAACCTTCAGGCTATTTCTCCCCCCCCCGTACCGGGTGTGGTCTCATGTCACTCTTCGCCACAGTGGGGGAGACGATAACGACGCGGTTACCGCAGACATCGACGTGCTCAACAGTGAAGGGCAGAAAGTTTGCGAAGTTCGCGGTCTGGTTCTACGGCAGGCACGAAGGGGCGACATCATCTCCTCGGAACAGGAAGACCTGCAGGAGTGGCTTTACGAGCTAGCCTGGGAAGAGACACCTCCCAGCATTGCAGCGGTTGCGCAATCTGCCGGCTTCCTTCCTGGTCCCGCGTGCATTGCGCGAGAACTGCAGGCACATTCCCACCAATATCGCCAGGACCAGGGCCTGGAACAGTTTGCTTCCCTGCTCCCGCAGCTGGAGGCGTTGAGCACGCAATACTTCCGGCAGGCGCTGGCGGACTTGGGCTGGAACGCTCAGCAAAAGCATTGCTTCACGACGGAGTCGATAGCCCGCGACCTGCGCATTCCGCTACGGCATCACCGCCTCCTAGCCCGAATGTTCGAAATCTTAGCCGAGGACGGCTATGTTGCGCAGGAAGGCAGCGAGTGGAAGGTATTGCGAACCCCGGCCCGCACAGAGCCAGAGGGAGAACTCTCAGTTCTGTTGAAGCAATATCCCGCTTGTTCTACAGAGTTGACATTGACCGGACGGTGCGGCCGGCAATTCGCCAAGGCCATGAGGGGCGAAATTGAAGCGCTGGAACTGTTGTTCCCTGACGGATCATTGAGCGACATCGAAAAACTCTACAGGGACTCACCATATTTTTCCTTCTACAACCAACTTATTCAGCAGGCGGTGTCGGAGGCTGCGAACAGACTCCCGGCTGGGCAGCGCCTACGAATTCTGGAGATCGGCGCGGGCACCGGAAGCGCAACTTCCTTTGTACTTTCGAAACTGTCGCCGGAACGGACAGAGTACGTCTTCACGGACATCTCGACTTTGTTCATTTTCAAAGCGCGGGAAACGTTTGCGGCCTATCCGTTCGTGAACTACCGGGTTCTGGACATCGAAAAGAATCCGTCGGAGCAGGGCTTCAGCCCGCATAGCTTCGACATCGTGATTGCGGCTAACGTGCTGCACGCGACGGCCGATTTGCGCCAAGCGCTCGAAAATGTCCAAACGCTCTTGCGTCCTGAGGGATTACTGTTGCTGCTCGAAGCCACGCGGCCACTGCGATTCGTGGACATTATCGTCGGTCTTACCGAGGGTTGGTGGCGGTTCACGGATAAGGAGATCAGGTCCTCTCACGCACTGCTCTCCGAAGAAAAGTGGCGCGATCTTCTTAGCGCACGCGGCTTCAGCCAAGTGGCGGTTTCTCCGAAGCGGGATGGAGAAGATGTGCTCTCGAATCAGAAGGTGATCATGGCACGCGGGTCTCACGTCGTGCGGAGTAGTGAAGAACGTAAGCCGAGCGAGGCCGTTACGGCCAAGCGGAGGAAGTGGTTGGTAGTGGGCGATGGGAACGGCGTGGCAAGCCGCGTGGACAAGGTGCTGAAGTCACGAGGAGAGGAATGCACTCTTGTTCCCTCCGGAACCGATCTCGAAGATCTCGAGAGGCTTCTAGCGTCGTCCGGGAGCAGGGATGAATCGCACCCGGACGAAGTCATCTGCTTGTTGTCGGTCAGCGACACCTCGATTCCCTCCGATGAGTGGCGAGCCGTGAAACACCGTATTCGAACGGGGTGCGAGACGCTGCTTCACCTCGTGAATGTCCTCGTGTCTGGAGGAAGGCCCCAGACAAAGAATCTTCGGATCGTAACGCGCGGAGCCCACCCCATGGATTCCGATACTGGCTTAGCGCCGCTGCACCAGTATCCGGTCGCGGCGCTAGGGAAAACGATCGCGCTCGAGTATCCCGAACTTAACTGCACCCACGTCGATTTGGACCCGGCCGGTGCCGCCGACGAAATCGAGGAACTGCTCGAAGAGTTTAGCGGCCGTGACGGCAACAAGGAGCACCTGGTAGCGTTTCGCGGGCGACGAAGGTTCGTGATGAGGCTCGTTCAAAGCGAAGCCGCTTCCCGCGAGGCTGCCAGAACTCCGGGTGGGGACTTCAAACAGCCGCATCAACTGACAATCCCTTCTCCGGGGGTCCTGGACAATCTCTGTCTGAGCGTTTTGGAACGGCGAGCACCGGGGATGGGAGAAGTAGAGATCGAAGTCCACGCTACAGGCCTGGGTTTCAGGGACGTGTTGATAGCCCTGGGTCAATATCCCGGGACGTCGCAGACCCTCGGGTACGAATGCGCGGGAAAGATCGCGAGAGTGGGGCCCGGTGCCGCGCCGTTCCATGTCGGACAAAGGGTAATGGCGGTGGGATCCGGAAGCTTCAGTTCCCTGCTGACGATTTCAACTGATCGGATCGCCCTTATTCCGGAGCGATTTTGCTACGAAGAGGCAGCCACCATTCCGAGCGCGTTCCTGACAGCACACTACGCCCTCCACCGGCTAGCTAAGATTTCGGCCAGCGATAAGGTTTTGATACATGCGGCCGCAGGCGGTGTCGGTCTGGCCGCCGTACAGCTGGCACAACGCGCTGGCGCGGAGGTTTTTGCAACCGCAGGCACTCCGGAAAAACGGGCCTACTTGAAGTCACTGGGAGTGGCGCACGTGATGGATTCGCGATCACTCGATTTTGCAAGCGAAATCATGGGCATCGCAGGAGGCCACGGAGTGGACGTGGTACTCAACTGCCTGACCGGGGATTTCATCCGGCAGAGCTTCTCGGTGGTTACCGACGTCAATGGCCGGTTCCTGGAGATCGGGAAGACGGGCATTTGGGATGAGACCCAGGTAGCACAGTTAACCGGGAACCTGTCCTATTTTCCGATTGACCTCGCGTTGGAATTCGAGAAGAGTCCGGGACTGGTGCGAAGCCTCTTCGATGAGCTACTGCCGGATTTTTCAAACGATCTGCTGAAGCCGCTGCCCTGGAAGACATTCCCCATTAGCGAAGCAGCTGGCGCGTTCCGTTTTATGGCCCAGGCCAGGCACACGGGAAAGATCGTGTTATCTCACCCGAGTGGTGGAGAGTTGAGGACGAGGGAGGTTCCATCCGACGCCGACGGAAAGATCGTTCTAACGCCGGATGGGACGTACCTGATCACCGGAGGCATGAGCGGGCTTGGTTTGCTGGCTGCGCAGTGGATGTTCGAACGTGGTGCGAGACACTTGGTCCTCATGGGACGACGTGTGCCTTCGGAAGCAGCCGTTGCTGCGATACGAGGCATGGAGAAGAAAGGCGTCCAGATCACGATCGCAAGGGGTGACGTTGCCGACCGCGCCTATTTGGCCGGACTCTTCGCGAGCTTCGGCAATTCGCTACCTCCTTTGCGAGGGATCGTGCACTCCGCCGGAACACTCGACGATGGAGTGCTCCCCCAGCAGACTTGGGAGCGCTTTGAGAAGGTGATGGCGCCGAAAGTGGATGGCGCATGGCATCTTCACACTCTGTCGCAGGATCAGCCATTGGATTTCTTCGTGCTCTTTTCCTCGGCGGTCTCAATGCTCGGATCGGCTGGCCAGGGGAGCCACGTTGCCGCATGCGCGTTCGAGGACGCGCTCGCGCATCACCGGCGCAATATCGGACTGCCAGCACTGAGCATCAACTGGGGACCCTGGGCTGAGATCGGCGCTGCGACCCAGGGCACGGTGAATGAACGACTCCGAACGAAGGGATTCCGCCCCATCGAATCGCGGCAGGGCCTCCGCATTCTTGATCAGTTGATGTTGCGGGACCGTGTACAGGTGGGAGTGATGTCGGTGAACTGGCGACAGTACAGCGATTTGATTACACCAGAACACCGTTCCATGTTGCTGTCGAAGGTCTGCACCGCGGAGGTGCGTCTGGAGAGCGAACCGCAGAAAGTTGCGCAACCTCCTTTGCTCGAACGGCTCCGGCATGCGCCGGCGAAGAAACGCCGCCAAACCCTCGAGGCGCATATTCGCGACCAAGCCATCAAGGTGCTTGGACTGAGTCCCTCGTTCAAGCTCGACCTGAACCAGGGACTAGCAACATACGGGATGGACTCCCTGATGACTATCGAGTTAAAGAACCGGCTCCAGGTGAGTGTCGGAAAAACGCTATCGTCCACAATCGTCTTCGACCACCCCACCGTTGTCGCACTGGTGGAGTATCTCGAGCAGCATGTCCTGCAGGAGATGGAGGATTCGAAGGAGGCATCGCACGCAACGAAACTGCACGAGCAAAACGCCGGCCTGATCGAAGTTACGGAACTATCGGAAGAGGAGGCCGAGGTCATTCTGGCGAAAGAACTGTCCAGATAGACCTTGAGAAACCATGGACTCATACCCGCAAACCCCAGACCAGCTTTCGACGGTGAAAAGAGCTCTCGTAGAGCTGCGGCAACTTCGAGCCAAGCTCAAAGAGGCGGAGCGCGTTCGCGACGAACCCATCGCGATAATCGGAATGGGATGCCGCTTTCCGGGTGGAGCCAACAATCCGGAGTCGCTCTGGCGGATGTTGTGCAACGCGACTGATTGCATCCGTGAAGTCCCTCGAGACCGCTGGGACATCAACGAATTCTTCGATTCGAACCCCGACGCCCCAGGGAAAATGTCCACGCGGTGGGCGGGCTTTCTGGACGATGTTGCTCAGTTCGATGCGGATTTCTTCGGAATCTCTCCACGCGAAGCAGCGAGCCTCGATCCGCAGCAGAGGCTGTTCTTGGAGGTGTGCTGGGAAGCTCTGGAACATGGCGGCCAGTCGCCCGAAAAGCTGCAAGGCAGTTCGACCGGGGTATTCCTCGGCATCGCCAGCAACGACTATGCCCAGCTCCAGATGCAGTTCGGAGACCCAGCCCAGATCGACGCTTATTTCGCGACCGGAACGTGTCACAGCGTGGCTGCCGGACGGGTGGCGTACACGCTTGGCCTTCAGGGACCGGCGCTCGCGATCGACACGGCGTGCTCGTCCTCGCTTGTGGCCGTCCACTTGGCATGCCAGAGTCTCCGCCTCGGGGAATGCCGGATGGCACTGACGGGTGGAGTGAACGTTATCCTCGCGCCAGAGCTTCTGATCAACTTCTCCAAATCGCACATGATGGCAGCGGACGGCCGCTGCAAGACATTCGACGCGTCAGCGGACGGGTTCGTGCGCGCTGAAGGTTGTGGAGTAGTGGTGTTGAAGCGCCTGGTGGACGCAGCGGCGGATGGCGACAACATCCTGGCGGTGATTCGCGGCACCGCTGTGAATCAGGACGGCCGGAGCAGTGGTCTCACTGTTCCCAATGGTTCTGCACAGCAAGAAGTCATCCGTGACGCTTTGCGGAACGCAAGCGTGGTCCCGAGCGAAGTGGGATATGTGGAGACGCACGGCACCGGAACTTCGTTAGGCGATCCGATCGAGGTGCACGCGCTGAATGCAGTGTACGGCGAAGGGCGATCGACAGAGTATCCCCTTGCTCTGGGATCGATCAAAACGAACTTCGGCCACTTGGAGACCGCGGCGGGCATCGCCGGGCTTCTTAAAACCGTGCTAATCCTGCTGCATGGCGAAATTCCGCCGAATTTGCACTTCAAAAATCCGAATCCGCACATCGCCTGGAACGATATGGCGGTCTCCATTCCTACGGTTCGTATGCCATGGCCGGCGAATTCCGGCCGGCGCATCGCGGCCGTGAGCTCTTTCGGCTTCAGCGGCACCAACAGTCACCTCGTAGTAGAGAGCGTCGAGGGAGTACCGACGCTACTTCAAGCCGATGACGCGGACGATCCCCGCGCCAAGGACAATGCCCTTCCGTTGAAGAAGCGGACGCATGATGTATTGACTCTTTCTGCGAAGACGAGTGGAGCGTTGCAGGAGAGCATCGTGCGTTACGCGGCACACTTGGGAGAACATCCTGAACTTTCGTTTGCGGATGTGTGCCACACGGCGAATTCGGGGAGATCGCATTTCGAGCATCGGTTTTCGGTGGTGGCTGCCTCCTCTGAGCAATTGCGGGAAAGGCTGGCCGCGTGTGCCGAAGGCCAGGATCCGGTGGGCGTCTTCCAGGCACATGCGGATCTGACTCGCCGCCCGGAGGTGGTTTTTCTTTTCACCGGGCAGGGCGGCCAGTACCTGAACATGGGACGGTCTTTCTATGAGAGCGAGCCTGTCTTTCGCGAGGTGGTGGATCGTTGCGACGAGTTGCTGAAGCCGCATCTGGCACGATCGCTGCGTTCGGTGCTCTATCCGCCGCCAAGCGAGACGACCCCTTTGGACGAGACCGAATACACGCATGTGGCGATGTTCGCGATCCAATACGGCCTGGCGCAGTTGTGGCGGTCCTGGGGAGTGGAACCCGGCATGGTGATGGGCCACAGCGTGGGGGAGATTGTGGCAGCGACGGTGGCCGGGATGATCAGCATGGAAGACGGGTTGATGATCATGCGGGAGCGCGGGCGCTTGATGAGCAGCCTTCCTCGAATCGGTCTGATGGCGTCACTGATGACGGGGGAACCAGAGGTGGCCAAGGCGCTGGAGCCATATCGCGACCGGGTCAGCATCGCGGCCTTGAACGGTCCGCAGAGCACGGTAATCTCCGGAGAGCGGACGGCGGTCCACGAAGTGTTGCATCATCTCGAGGCGCAGGGAGTCAAGACCAAGCCGTTGAAGGTATCGAACTCGTTTCACTCGCCGCTGGTGGAGCCGGTGCTGGAGGAATTCGAGCGAGCGGCGGCGCGAGCCACCTATCGCGAGCCGGAGATCCCGCAGTTCTCCAGCATGCGGTTGAAATGGGTGACTGGGGACGAGCTATTGGACGCCGCCTATTGGCGCCACAACCTGAGGAACACAGTGCGCTTCCACGATGCCATCGCAGCCGTGTACGAGCAGGGCTACCGGGTATTTCTGGAGATCGGCCCCTCGCCCATCCTGGTCACCATGGGCGCACAGTGTCTCCCACAAGGCGATACCCTCTGGCTTCCCTCCCTCCGCCCAGACCGCGATTGGGAACAAATCATGGAAACTCTCGGCTCCTTGTACGTCAACGGCACAAACATCGACTGGAATGAAGTCAATCGCTCTCACACAGCCAGGAAAGTCATGCTGCCGACCAATCCGTGGATCCACAAACAGTTTCTGCTGCCAGCAGCCAGAACACGGCAACGAGGGTTCAGAGAGGCGGAGAAATCGCGGTGGCAGGATTCTCTCACTGCCACCGCGACGCAAGCCCGGCAAGTCCCGATGGACCTGCGGCTGGAGAGTTACGATGCGAAGTGGAGCGCGCTCGACGGGCTGACCAGGGCCTGTATAGTTCACACGCTCTCCACGTTGGGCGCGTTTCGAACGCCCGACGAATCATACACGCTCGACTCATTGCTCGTTGACTTCAGGATTCTCTCCACATATCGGCCTCTCATTGCGCAATGGCTGAAGACCCTGGCCGCCGAAGGAATATTGTTCGAGTTCGGCAATGCCTGGTGCGCTCCAATGGGGCTTGCCAGCGATCTTGAATCGTCTTGCCATCTGGCGGCCGCACAATTACAGGACGTTCCCTTCCTACTCAAGTACATGCGCCGGTGCGGCGAGATGGCGCCCGCCATTCTAAGGGGTGATGCGTCAGCCCTCGATATCCTTTTCCGGGGAGGTTCGCTCGAGCTGGCGGAAAGCATTTACGAACACTGGGCCCTCTCGCGTTACTTCAATGGAATCGTCCGCTCGGTCGTCGAATCGCTCGTTAGGACGTTGCCGCAAGGTAGCCAGTTGCGGATTGCTGAGATCGGTGCAGGTATCGGGAGCGCGACTTCGGCGGTGCTGCCGGTGCTGCCGGCAAACCGGACACTTTACTCCTTCACCGATGTCTCGAAGTTCTTTTTTGATCACGCGCGCGAAAAATATAAGAAGTATCCTTTCCTTCGCTTCGGGTTGCTGGACATCGGGAAGAACCCGGACGAACAGGGCTTCGGGGAACACACCTTCGATGTTGTGGTGGCCTGCAACGTACTGCATGCCACCCGAAATCTGGACGAGACGATTAACAACGTTGCGAAGCTCCTCGCCCCCAGTGGCGTATTGGTGCTATGCGAAGTAACCAGCCCGAAATCGTGGATCGGATTCTCCTACGGCCTAATGGAGGATTGGCACCGGTGCAACGACGAATTGCGCCAGGACGGCCCACTACTGCCGCGAGAGAAGTGGGAGAAACTACTTGGCTCGCATGGGTTCGAGGATATTGCGTCGTTTCCGGAGGCTGGGTCGCCGGCCGAAATCCTGGGACAGCACTGCATAGTGGGGCGGGCGCCATCCGCGTACGCACGGGGGTACGACGGACACGCCCCGTGGATGACAGACGATCCGCCGGACGCGCATTTGGCAGCTGCTGACGAGAACTCGAACCGGAACTCGAAGGGTCGCGCAGCGGAGTTCCGGCACGCGCTTCGCCTGTCCGGTCCTGGCGAACACCGCGAACTGTTGATGGAATTCGTCCGGAGCCACGTCATGAAGGTTCTGCGGCGCGACCGTTCGGACCCGATCGAAAGGCGCCAACGCCTCATGGATCTTGGCTTCGACTCCCTGATGGCTGTGGAACTGAGAAATGCCTTGAGCTGGGAGTTGGAATTGCCTCAGACGCTTCCCGCGACACTTATCTTCGATTACCCGAACGTGGAGGCGATCGCCGAGTATCTTGCCTCCCAAGTTCTGACGCTGGATAACGTCTCGTTGGAAAAGGAGACCGCGGACGCCCAGCAGAGAACGTTCGGCCAGAGCTCGGCCATTCGGCAAGTACCGCTCAATATCGAAGATTTGTCGGATGAAGAAGTGGAAAGGCTCTTGGTTGAAAAGTTGGGAACGATCTAACGATTTAAGGGGAACAGGAGACGCATTGTGAACGGGGATCCCACAGGGAGTCCACTCTCGCCGATCAAGCAGGCTTATCTCAAGCTGAGCGAAATGCAGGCGCGACTCGACGCGGCCGAGGCAGCGCGGTGCGAGCCCATCGCCATCGTCGGGATGGCCTGCCGCTTTCCAGGCGGCAACAACGATCCGGAGTCGTTCTGGCAGTTCCTGCGTTCGGGAGGAAACGCGATCCGTGAGGTCCCCAAAGACCGATGGGACATCGACGCGTTCTATGATCCCAACCCCGGAACGCCTGGGAAGATGTATACGCGAAACGGAGCCTTTCTGAATCGGGTAGACCTGTTCGACCCAAAGTTCTTCGGCATCGCGCCGCGCGAAGCCAGTCGGATGGATCCGCAGCAGCGCTTGCTCTTGGAAGTCGCCTGGGAGGCCCTGGAGCGCTCGGGAATCGCGCCAGACAGTTTATCGGGCAGTCGAACCGGTGTTTTTACCGGTGTCTGCACGAGCGACTATTCAGATTTACAAGTTCGCAAATTGGATGTTACGAAACTGGATGCCTACCACGCTTCCGGCATTGCACACAGCATGGCGTCGGGCAGGCTCTCCTACGTTCTGGGGTTGCAGGGACCGTCGATCACGATCGATACCGCCTGCTCGTCCTCACTGGTAGCAGTGCACCTGGCCTGTCAGAGCTTGAAACGAGGCGAGTGCAGGCTCGCCCTTGCAGGCGGGGTAAACGTCATGCTCTCCCCCGACATGTTCATTGCGTTGTCGAGGGCTTCGATGCTGGCTCGTGACGGCCAATGCAAGACCTTCGATGCTTCGGCCGACGGTTACGCGCGCGGAGAGGGTTGCGCGATCGTCGTGCTGAAACGCCTGTCGGACGCTCGTGCAGACGGCGATCACATCCTGGCCCTTATTCGTGGTAGCGCAATCAACCAGGACGGCCCGAGCAGCGGACTCACGGCACCCAATGGCCCCGCTCAAACGTCAGTGATTCGCGACGCCTTGTCCAACGGAGGCGTGGAGCCGGGACAGGTGAGCTACGTGGAGACGCACGGGACGGGCACCGCCCTCGGAGATCCCATCGAGGTGCAGGCGCTTGGAGTGGCTTATTGCCAGGGCCGAACGCACAGCAATCCTCTACTCATCGGCGCGCTAAAGAGCAATATCGGTCACCTGGAGGGAGCGGCAGGAGTCGCAGGCCTGATCAAGCTGGTCTTGGCAATTCAAAACCGAGAGATTCCGCCGAGCCTGCACGTCAAGAATCCCAATCCATTCATCCCGTGGGAGGGACTGGCCGTGAAGGTAACGACTCAACCGACTCTATGGGACGCTGCCGGTGGCACGCGCATGGCAGGATTGAGCTCGTTTGGATTCAGCGGGACGAATGCTCACGTTGTCGTCCAGGAAGCTCCCGTGCCGCAGGCCGTGCGAGCCGGAGTAGAGCGCCCGAAACACCTGCTGACGCTTTCCGCGATGACCGAGGAGGCGCTGCATTCGCTTGTCAAAAAGTGCCATGAGTATTTGGAGTCACACTCGGATGATGCCATCAGCAACATATGCTACACCGCGAATTCGGGCCGGGCGCATTGGCCACACCGGATGGCTGTTTCGGGAGAATCGACAGCCGAGATGTGCGCAAAGCTCCACAAAGTCGCTTTCGGCGACGCCCTGCCGGCTGGAGTAATCAGAGGGCAAAAGAAAACTTCGGAGCCGCTGAAGCTGGCGTTTCTGTTCACCGGCCAGGGTTCACAGTTTGTCGGAATGGGGCGAGGGCTGTATGACACCCAGCCAGGATTTCGAGAAGCGATTGACCGGTGCAACGAGATCTTGCGGGATGAGCTTCAACCATCGTTGCTCGACGTGTTGTACCCGGCGCCGGGTGAGATCTCGCTACTGGATGAGACTGCCTTCACGCAGCCTTCGTTGTTTAGCCTGGAGTACGCGCTTGCGCAATTGTGGCTCTCGTGGGGAATCCGCCCCGCTGCGGTCATGGGTCACAGCGTTGGAGAATATGTCGCCGCCTGCGTCGCCGGAGTCTTCAGTCTCGAAGATGGCCTGAAGCTGATTGCGGCCCGTGGCCGGCTGATGCAGCAAAAATGCGAAAAGGGCGCGATGGCTGCAGTGGCTGCGGAAGAAGGACTCGTGGCCGCCGAAATGGAAGGCTATCGCAGGGATGTCTCGATCGCAGCGTTCAACGGCCCGGGGAACACTGTCATTTCGGGGCGAACTGAAGCAGTAGAAGAACTCCTCGCGAAGTTCGCCCGGGACGGCATCAAAACTAAACGGCTCACCGTCTCCCACGCGTTCCATTCTCCCCTAATGGAGCCCATGCTCGAGGACTTCAGAAAAATCGCGGAAACCGTGAAGTACGTTGCGCCCCGCATTCCTCTGATCTCGAATATCTCAGGGCAGATGGTCGCCCCTCATGAAATTCCAGACGCCGGCTACTGGATGCGTCACGTCCGCCATCCAGTAAACTTCTCTACCTCGATGAAGACGTTGCAGCACAAAGGGTGCCAGGTGTTCCTGGAACTAGGGCCAGCTCCAACATTGTTGGGGATGGGCGCAAAGTGCTTGCCCGAGGGCTTGGGCACGTGGCTCCCATCGCTCCGCAAAGGACGCGACGACTGGCAGCAGCTATTGGAGAGCCTGGCAACGTTGTACGTCCACGGAGCCGACGTGGACTGGAAAGGTTTCGACCGCGATTATCAACGGCATCCTGTTGTATTCCCCACGTATCCATTCCAGAGGACACGGTACTGGATCGATCTTCCGGAAGGAGCGGCTGCAAAGAACGACACCGCAGATTCGCAACTCAAGACCCTCGGACATCCACTGCTGAACCACCGCATCGATTCGCCGTTCCTGAAAGACATCCTGATTGAATCACTGATTTCGACAGCGGGGTTGCCGTGGCTAAAAGATCATCAGGTTTTCGGCGCGACTGTCTTCCCCGCCACCGCGTTTCTGGAGATGATTCTGGCGGCAGCAACAGAGGCCCTCGGATCCTACGCGTTCACCATCCGCGATATGGATATTCGCGAGGCAATGGTCATCGAGGATGAAATGATCCGGAAGGTTCAGATCTCCATCAAGTCCGAAGACGGAGAAAAAGCGTCCTTCCAACTCGCCAGCGTCGCCATCGGCGAGCCGGGTGCGGGTTCGAAGTGGAAGGTTCATGCGGCAGGCAGGCTTCACATAGAAGCACACGCGAAGCAGGAACGCGGGAGTACCGAATCACTGAACGACGTAAGATCCCGATGCTCGAAAGAGATTCCCATCGAGACTTACCACGGTCAGTTTCAGGCTTTGGGAATGTATCTGGGGCCTAGCTTCAAGGGTTTGCATAGGTTGTGGATCGGCACGAATGAAGTCCTGGGCGAGGTACAACTCGTACCGGAGATCGCGGCAGAAGCGCAGTTTTACCGAATCCACCCCGGACTATTGGATCCGTGCCTCCAGCCGTTTGCTGCCGCGGCGTTGAGTATCGAGGAACTCGCGTCAGGCAATGCCATCTATATGCCGGTGGGAGTGGCCAGTTATACGGTCTATCGGGACCCCGGCGAGAAGTTGTGGAGTCACGTGGTTGTTTCGCGGGGTAACGGAATGACACACTCGACAAACTCTCTAGAGGTCGACACCTTAGTTTTCGATTCCGCTGGCGCGCTCGTCGCGGAGCTGAGGGGACTATCGCTACGGCGAGTGGATCGACACGCACTCACAAAGCTCCAGGAGGAACCTCTTCGAGACTGGCTGTACGAAATGAATTGGAAAGTCGTGCCGTTGCAGCAGGAAGCGGGGCGCGCCGGGCCTACCACTGTCGCTAACCCTCTCGAAATCGCCGGGGAGCTTCGCGTTTATGCCGCACAGCATCGCGGTGATGCTGCGCTGGCCGAGTTTGCGTCTCTATTTCCGCAGCTGGAAAAACTGAGTACGCAATATGTCTGTCGAGCTCTTGGGCAATTAGGCTGGAGCATTCAGTTGCGTGAACGTTTCACGACAGAAGCGAAAGCTGCCGACCTGAGAATTCCTGAAAAGTACCTGCGGCTCTTCGCGAGAATGTTGGAAATGTTGGCAACCGACGGCCTTCTTAAGAGAGGCCATGGGGGTTGGGTGGTCTGCCAACTCCCTTACGCTAAGGAAGACGAAGTCTCCGGCGATGACCTCCTGCGACGATACCCGGATTGCTCCGCTGAGCTGAAGATGGCGATCCGGTGCGGAGAGCATCTGGCCGAGGTCATCCGGGGAGAGTGTGAGCCGCTGGGTCTGCTCTTTCCCGACGGTTCCACGCAGGATATCGAAAAGCTCTACAGCGATTCACCGTTCGCGCGTTTCTACAACGGGCTCGTCAAGACCGCGGTTCAGGCTCTTCTCGCAAAATTTTCGCCCGAACGGCCCCTGAGGATACTCGAGATCGGCGGGGGAACGGGGAGCACCACGGCCTCTGTACTGCCTGAACTTCCTTCCGGACATACCGCATATGCGTTCACGGACGCCAGTCCTCTGTTCTTATCAAAAGCTCGGGAGAAATTTGGCGAGTATCCGTTTCTCAAGTACGAGCTTCTCGACATCGAGAAAAATCCGTCCACGCAGGGCTTCGACGCTCATTCGTATGACATCATAGTTGCCGCGAATGTACTGCATGCGACGCAGGATCTCCGTCAGACACTCGCGAATGTGCAGACGCTCCTCGCCTCCGAAGGTTTACTTCTGCTCCTCGAAGGCACGCAGCCGCTTCGTTTCGGCGACTTGATCGTCGGACTCACCGACGGGTGGTGGAGGTTTACCGACACAGAGCTGCGCCCTTCGCACCCGCTGATATCTGGACGAAAATGGCAGGAGCTTCTGGCAGACTCTGGATTCAGCGATGTAATTATTAGTCCCGAAAGCGACGGCGTCCTTGCGAATCAGGCGTTAATCCTTTCACGTGGACCTCGTGCCGCGGCCACGCAGACTCAGTCGCGTGGGCTCGCCGGACAAGAGAGTCGTCCGTGGATCATCTTTGCGGACCGCGGCGGACTCGGAGAGAGCGTTCGTGCCTTTCTAAGAAAAGGCGGCGAAAACTGCTTGACTGTAACGCCGGGAGAGGAGTTTGAAAAACTGGTTGATGCGAGCTATAAGATCAACGTCAGTAACCCAGATCACTTTCAGCGGGTGATGCGCGAGGCCGCTCTGGCGCATGGGCCCTCGATCGAAAAAATCGTCTATCTATGGCCGCTCGATATTCCAGAAGGCCGGATCGACAGCTGCGACGATTTGAACGCGCGTATCCAAAACGGATGCGTGACCTTGCTCCACCTGGTAAAAGCGCTGGAGCAGGAAGGGATCAAGACGGGCGGCCTATCGATTGTCACCCGGGGCGCGCACTCGATTGATCCATTCGCCGGCTTGGTCTCGCTCTCACAGGCTCCTGTGTCCGCCGTGGGAAGCACCATCGCGCTGGAATACCCCGAACTGCCCTGTCGCAGAATCGACTTGGATCTCGACCACTCGCCAGGTGAAGCGAGCGACCTCGTCGCAGAACTTCGAGCTGGAAGTGAGGACTTAGTTGCCTTTCGTCACGGACTCCGGCATATAGCGCGGCTGAACCGTGCACTTTTGAATGCTGCTCCGATAGATCAGGGCGGCGGAGCCATTTCCCGGCCGTACCAGCTGCAGACATTATCGCCGGGGCTTCTGGACAATCTCGCACTCCAACCGTTGGAACGTCGGAATCCTGCACCTGGGGAAGTAGAGGTCTCGGTCAGGGCGACGGGCTTGAACTTCCGCGATGTCCTGATCGCGATGGGACGATATCCAGGCGACTCGCAGGTGTTCGGCTACGAATGCTTCGGCAACATCGTCGCTCTGGGCGAAGACGTTCATCATCTTCATCTAGGGCAGCGGGTAGTGGTGCTGGGTCCGGGAAGTTTTGCTTCTCATATAACGGTCCCGGCCGATCATGCCGTGCCGGCGCCGAAGTCTCTCAGTGATAACCAGGCGGCGGGCATTACCAGCGCATTCCTTACGGCGCACTATGCACTCTGCTATTTGGGGCACATAGGCGCCGGCGACCGAATACTCATTCACGCTGCGGCTGGAGGCGTGGGGTTGGCGGCAGTGCAACTGGCACAAAGGGCGGGAGCGGAGATATTCGCAACCGCCGGCAGCCCGCAAAAGCGGGAGTACCTCAGATCGTTAGGTGTCGCTCACGTGATGGACTCACGATCTCTCGATTTCGCCTCCGAAATCGAACGGGCAACTGCTGGGGAAGGTGTTGACCTCGTGCTTAATTCCCTCGCCGGAGAGTTCATCGAGAAGAGCTTCTCCGTGCTGGCGGTAAACGGCCGCTTCCTCGAAATCGGGATGACCGGAATCTGGGACCAGGATCGAGTCTCGCAACTGAGCCGGAACATTTCCTATTACCCGATCAACCTCGCGGCGACTTTCCGCGAGGATCCGCAACTCATCCAAGGTCTCATGGCAGAGCTGATGAAGGACTTCGAAAACGGCCTTTTGAAACCTTTGCCCGTAACTGTATTTCCCATGGAGCAGGTCACGGATACCTTTCGATACATGGCCCAGGCGAAGCACATCGGAAAAATTGTCCTCACACATCATGCTGCGCCGTACGTACGACGGAAGGTGGACACGGGAGCACGGAAGACTAACACGTTCGACCCGGATGCCAGCTACATGATCACCGGCGGATTGGCAGGGCTGGGTCTGCTGACGGCGGAATGGCTGGTACGGGAGGGCGCCCGTCACTTGGTCCTCACAGGCCGAAGCGAACCTTCCACGCAAGCACTTGAAATAATCCGCGCAATGGAGCGCGAGGGTGCCCAGGTGTTGATCGCCCCGGGCGATGTCTCTGATCGCAATCATCTCGAACAGGTCTTTGCAAAGTTCGGTAGCGCGCTACCGCCGCTCGTAGGCATAATCCATTCCGCGGGCGTTCTCGATGATGGCGTTCTTCTGCATCAGAACGGCGAACGCTTCCGCAGAGTACTTTCCCCAAAGGTCGCGGGATCGTGGCACCTTCACGAATTGACACAGCACCTACCGTTGGACTTTTTTGTTATGTTTTCCTCGGCGGTATCGTTGTTAGGTTCGGCGGGTCAAGCCAACCATTCGGCTGCCTGCGCCTTTCAAGATGGTCTTGCCCACTACCGCCGTGCGCTGGGATTGCCGGCTTTGACCATTGACTGGGGACCATGGGCCGAAGCAGGCGCCGCAACACGGGGCAACGCTACTCAGCGTGCGCGGTTGAAGGGCTTTCAATCCATCCAGCCGGAGCAGGGATTCCGCATCCTCGCGCGCCTGCTGGAGCAGGCTCCGCCGCGAATCGGGGTCATGTCGGTGGATTGGCGTCAATACTCCGATTCCTTTTCCCGCGGATCGAATTCGACACTCCTTTCCGAGCTCAGCCGTCCGAGATTCGCCGCTGCCTCAAAGTCTCAAGAGAAAAAAGAATCGTCTCAGGCGGTGATACAGCGTTTGAATGGAGCCCCGCCCACCAAACGGCAAACACTATTGACCGATTATGTGCGGGCGCAGGCGATGAAGGTACTTGGTCTCGATCCCGCATCCCCGATCGATTCCGACCAACCGCTGAATGATCTTGGCCTCGATTCCTTGATGGCGGTGGAGTTGAAAAGCCTATTGAGTACCGAGCTAGGGGTTGCGCGAACCTTGCCCGCCACTCTGGTATTTGACTACCCGACTATAGCTGCACTTACGACCTATCTTGCCGAAGAGGTCTTCATGTGGGGCAGCGCATCGGCGCCCAAGGTAGAGACTTCGCCAGAAGAAACTCTGGCCGGGATTTTGGATCGGATCGAAGGTCTTTCGAATGAAGAAGTCGATCGCGTCTACAGCGAGGAATAAATGATTTCACAAGAGCAGAAAGCGGACTAAATACGATGAGCGATTTCCTCGACAGGATCTCCAAACTACCACCTAGAAAACTGGCTCTATTGGTCAAAGAGCTTCAAGACAGGTTAGAGTCACTCGAAAAAGACAAGCGGGAGCCTATCGCCATCGTCGGTATGGGCTGCCGATTTCCCGGCGGTGCCGATAGCTCGGAACAGTTCTGGCGACTTCTCCGCGACGGGGTAGATACCATTTCCGAGGTTCCTCCGGACCGCTGGGATCTCGATTCGATTTACGATCCGGAACCCGGGAAGCCTGGAAAGATATGCACCCGTTACGGTGGATTTCTCGGCTCTGTCGACCGGTTCGATCCCCTCTTCTTCAGCATTTCGCCGCGGGAAACGGCCAGCATGGATCCGCAACAGAGATTGTTACTGGAGGTTGCCTGGGAAACGTTGGAGAATGCAGGCCAATCGCCAGAGAAATTGGCAGGCTCGAAGGTCGGCGTTTTTGTCGGAGCCTGCAACAGCGACCATTTGCGGCTGATGTCCGAGTTGGACCCTGAGCAACTGGATATGTACCTTGCTACGGGAGCCTCGCATTCGATCATCCCTGGGCGGATCTCGTATTTCCTGGGTCTGCACGGTCCCAGCATCTGTTTGGATACGGCGTGTTCTTCTTCGCTGGTCGCTGTTCATCTCGCCTGTCTCAGCCTGCGCACGAGGGAGTGCAAGGCGGCGCTGGCCGGTGGTGTAAGCCTCATGCTCGCGCCTGATTCGACCATCATGTTCTCGCGATCAGGGTTGCTGGCAAAGGACGGTCGCTGCAAAACCTTCGATGCCGCAGCCGACGGCTACGCACGGGGCGAAGGCTGCGGTATGGTGCTGCTGAAGCGACTTTCCGACGCGCTCGCCGATGGCGATCGGGTTATGGCGGTGATTCGAGGTTCGGCAGTGAACCAGGATGGCCGAAGCGGCGGAATCACGGCACCGAACGGGCTGGCGCAGCAGGCCGTGATCCGTGAAGCACTGGCTGCGGCACACATAGAGCCGCACGAAGTAGACTACGTCGAAACGCACGGCACAGGCACGTCTCTGGGAGATCCAATCGAAGTCGGCGCACTCAGTGCGGTTTACGGCGATGGCCGTACGAAGAGCGATCCGTTGTATATCGGCTCGGTCAAAACCAATATCGGCCACACGGAGGGTGCGGCCGGGATTGCCGGTCTGATGAAGCTGGTTTTGTCCCTGCAATCCCGGCAGATACCGCCGCATCTCAACCTCAAAACCCTCAACCCCTACATTCAGTGGGATGAGATCCCACTCGAAGTCCCAACGCAGTTACGACCGTGGCCGGCGAGAACCACGCCGCGTGTCGCTGCGGTCAGCTCGTTCGGCTTCAGCGGAACGAACGCTCACATCCTAGTCGCCGAATACCCCGAGCCGAGCGAGGCCAATACAAAAGCGCAGCGGACGCATGATGTATTGACTCTTTCTGCGAAGACGAGTGGAGCGTTGCAGGAGAGCATCGTGCGTTACGCGGCACACTTGGGAGAACATCCTGAACTTTCGTTTGCGGATGTGTGCCACACGGCGAATTCGGGGAGATCGCATTTCGAGCATCGGTTTTCGGTGGTGGCTGCCTCCTCTGAGCAATTGCGGGAAAGGCTGGCCGCGTGTGCCGAAGGCCAGGATCCGGTGGGCGTCTTCCAGGCACATGCGGATCTGACTCGCCGCCCGGAGGTGGTTTTTCTTTTCACCGGGCAGGGCGGCCAGTACCTGAACATGGGACGGTCTTTCTATGAGAGCGAGCCTGTCTTTCGCGAGGTGGTGGATCGTTGCGACGAGTTGCTGAAGCCGCATCTGGCACGATCGCTGCGTTCGGTGCTCTATCCGCCGCCAAGCGAGACGACCCCTTTGGACGAGACCGAATACACGCATGTGGCGATGTTCGCGATCCAATACGGCCTGGCGCAGTTGTGGCGGTCCTGGGGAGTGGAACCCGGCATGGTGATGGGCCACAGCGTGGGGGAGATTGTGGCAGCGACGGTGGCCGGGATGATCAGCATGGAAGACGGGTTGATGATCATGCGGGAGCGCGGGCGCTTGATGAGCAGCCTTCCTCGAATCGGTCTGATGGCGTCACTGATGACGGGGGAACCAGAGGTGGCCAAGGCGCTGGAGCCATATCGCGACCGGGTCAGCATCGCGGCCTTGAACGGTCCGCAGAGCACGGTAATCTCCGGAGAGCGGACGGCGGTCCACGAAGTGTTGCATCATCTCGAGGCGCAGGGAGTCAAGACCAAGCCGTTGAAGGTATCGAACTCGTTTCACTCGCCGCTGGTGGAGCCGGTGCTGGAGGAATTCGAGCGAGCGGCGGCGCGAGCCACCTATCGCGAGCCGGAGATCCCGCAGTTCTCCAGCATGCGGTTGAAATGGGTGACTGGGGACGAGCTATTGGACGCCGCCTATTGGCGCCACAACCTGAGGAACACAGTGCGCTTCCACGATGCCATCGCAGCCGTGTACGAGCAGGGCTACCGGGTATTTCTGGAGATCGGCCCCTCGCCCATCCTGGTCACCATGGGCGCACAGTGTCTCCCACAAGGCGATACCCTCTGGCTTCCCTCCCTCCGCCCAGACCACGACTGGGAACAAATCATGGAAACCCTCGGAAGCCTTTACGTCAACGGGGTCAACATCAACTGGATTGAAGTCGATAAGAACCATTCGCGCCGGCGGGTAGTTTTGCCAGCTTATCCATTCCAGCGAGACCGATTCTCTCTCGACTCTTCAGCGCATCCATCTGCAAGCAACCGTGCGTTGATCATCAGCGTTCCCGTAGGCAAGGAGAGGCTGCAAGCTGCGGCGCAGAAAGGAGTGTCGTTGCGAGCCGAATGGTCCGCTTCGCCCGACGAGGGTGGATTTGGTGTAGTGCGCCTTCTCGACGAGCACAATAATATTGTTGCGGAAATCGCCAGCGGCCAACAAAGCCTCACTCGATCGCGGGAGAGCAAAGAAGAAAAGGAAACGGGATTCAAGGATTGGCTCTATGAAGTTCAGTGGGAGCCGCAGCCGCCTGAAGAGACCAGGGCTTCTGCACACACTCCCACAAAGAAGTGGCTGATCTTTGCCGATTCTCAAGGATTTGGTGCTTCATTGGCCTCATTACTCAAATCGAGCGGTCACGATTGTGTTCTGGCGATGGCGTGCAGTCCAGGGGCGGATTCCGACGCTTCGATATTCACCGCAGATCCCTCGCGACCCGAAGAGGTACAGCTCCTGTATCGCCGGATCTGCGAGGCCCACGGTTCTTCCTGGGATGGGATCGTCCATCTCTGGAGCCTCGACTCTCCGCCCAACGATCACCTGACAATTGATACGCTCCGGGAGGCACAGACCAGCAATTGCGGCAGCATTCTGCACCTGATCCAGTCGCTGAAAAACGCCACAAGCGTCAAAGTGCCTCGGATGTGGGTGGTCACGCGGGGTGTCCAGCCAGTTGGATCACATCCAGAGCCAGTCGCAGTGGCGCAGGCGCCCCTCCGCGGACTGTGTCGAGTCGTCGCTATGGAGTATCCCGAACTGCGGTGTATCGGCATCGATCTGGATCCACTCGACTGCGAGCAGAACGTTGTCTCGCTACATCGCGAATTGTTCGTTACGGACAATGAAGACCAGGTCGCCTTTAGAAAAGGAGTTCGCCATGTCGCGAGGCTGAGGCGTGCCAGTCT
This sequence comes from Tunturiibacter psychrotolerans, assembly GCF_051013365.1. Taxonomy (GTDB): domain Bacteria; phylum Acidobacteriota; class Terriglobia; order Terriglobales; family Acidobacteriaceae; genus Edaphobacter; species Edaphobacter psychrotolerans_A. The sequence goes on from NZ_CP132941.1 coordinate 798,383, forward strand.
TGGCACAGCGCCTGCCCCGCACGCAACTGTGTACAATCCCGACGGAACATATCTGATAACCGGAGGATTCGGGGACCTCGGTATATACGTTGCGCAGTCGATGGCGCATGCGGGTGCTCGACACCTCATCCTGATGGGCCGTCGTGGTGCTTCCGCCAGCGCGGACGAACAGATCAAAAAGATGCAGGAAGCCGGCGTTGAGATAACACAGTTCCAGGGCGACGTTGCCCGGAGAGAGGATGTTACCGCGCTTCTCGCTCAGATTGATGGTTCAATGCCGCCGTTGCGGGGAATCATTCATGCAGCGGGTATCTGGGAAGGCGGCGTCATCCTCCAGCAGGACTGGGATCGGTTTGTCGGCGTTCTGGCTCCGAAGGTTCAGGGAACGTGGAACCTCCATGACCTCACACGTTCAATGGCGCTCGACTTCTTCGTATGTTTCTCGTCCGGAGCGTCCGTACTCGGAGCTGCCGGCCTCGGCGACTATGCGGCGGCGAATGCTTTCCTGGATGCACTCGCGCACTGTAGGCAAGCCATCGGCTTGAAAGCTGCGAGCATCAACTGGGGGCCGTGGGCCGACTTGGGAATGGTGCGCAGCGTGACCGACCTCGATGCAAGCCGCTGGAGTGAACACGGCATGAGCACGATTCCACCGGACGTAGCTATTAGGGCGTTGGAGGAGGTAATAAGGCAGGGGACCGTGCAGATTTCCGTATTGCCCATGAGCTGGGTTCAGCTCGAGTCTGCAGTTCCGTCGCTGGGGCGTTCCCCGTTTCTCAAAGAGCTAGTCGCGAGGGCGCCAGAAAAAGGCGAGCGAGCCCCCGCCGGAAAAAACTCGTTGAGCCCCGAACTGCTCCGGGCCATGGATCCCGCGCAGCGGCGTCAGACGCTCACTAACAAACTTCAGGCGGAGGCGGCGCGAGTGTTACGGCTTCCCTCCGCTGAGTTCGATGTGACGCGTCCGCTGAACCAGTTTGGCTTGGACTCCCTGATGGCACTCGAACTGAAGAATCGTATGCAAACCCAATGGGGCATAGCCGTACCGCTGGTTAGTATTTTGAACGGGCCTTCCGTAACGAACCTGGTGTCAATACTCGAGACACTGGTCGAAGCCGCGGAAGACCCTTCTGACGGCGTACCGGCCAATGGCTCGCGAGACGGACTCACCCGGAACGCAATTGACAGCGAGTCGGCACACCAGCTCCTGCACCGGCTGCCCGAGCTCTCCGACCAAGAGGTCGATTCGCTTCTCAAGCAGATGGCTAACTTGAGTTAGGCTGAGGAGAGTGCCCACTCCCGATCCATGGCTTGTTCGCTCGCGGTCGGCCTCGGAGCCGCGCCTACGCCTTTTTTGTGTGCCATGCGCCGGGCGGGGTGCTGCGCTGTATCGTGGCTGGCCGGAGTTCAGCGGTTCCGAAATGGAATTGTGCGCGATCCAACTGCCCGGTCGCGAGAGTCGGCTCCGAGAGGCACCATTCATCCGAATGTCAGATGCCGTTGAGCGCGCCGCCGAAGCTCTTGAACCCCAGCTGGACCTGCCGTATGTGCTTTTCGGCCACAGCATGGGAGCGATACTTTGTTTTGAGCTGGCGCGGCTGTTGCGCAGTCGTTACGGGGTAGGGCCAATTCATCTCTTCGTTTCGGCCAGGCGGGCGCCCCAGTTTGCTGATCCGCAGCCTCCGCTTCACCTCCTCCGGGACGCCCGGTTTATCGCGGAAATTAACCGCCGATACAACGGACTCCCGCGCGAAGTGTTGGCCAATACGGAGTTAATGGAACTGTTGCTGCCGATGCTTCGCGCTGATGTGCAAATGATTGAAACCTACGCTTATGAGCCCGGACTTCCTCTCGATTGCCCGATAACTGCCTTTGGAGGAGTGGAGGATAGCGGCCTGCGGATAGAAGACCTGGAGGGCTGGCGTGCACACACCAACTCCCGCTTCGAGACCAAACTGTTTCTCGGAGATCATTTTTTTGTTCAGTCGGCGCCCAAGGAAGTCCTGGAAGCGATCTCTCGAAGTTTGAATTTGGCAAACGACTTTGGGTCACACCGAGGCTTTGGCAGATAGTCCAAGTTCAAATTCCAGCGGCGGGTAGATCGGCCCACCCACTCGAAAAGTGGACAGTCAATTAGCCGGGCAGGCTCCAAAAAACAGTCTAAAACTAACGTGCTTCATGCTGGGTTCGAATGGCTCCTGGCCGAATTGCGGTTGAAAATTGAAGATGCAACTACCGAGATGAAATGCTGCTCACACTCAGACAGCGTGGTCTGGGCTCAGGTGTCGGAACCTCAAATATCTCGGCACAGGCCGTTCCGTAAATATTCGTGCCTGGAGCAATATAAAAAGGGGCGCAGGGACCGGTCGGCGCGTTAGTGCAGCTGTAGAGCCACGATTGTCCACTTATGACCGGACGACGGGACACAGAGCTAAATAACAAGTCTATCTCCGCAACAGGGCTGAAAAATCCGAAATACCCCAACGCAGAGTGCGTCTTTAAGGAAAATTCTCCGAGAGGACCGAATGAAGCAACTATCGGTGTTCCAACAACGGTCGGATCAATCGCCTGCGAGTACTCAAGCTCAAAGTTAAAGAAAATCGTCTGTCCAACACCAGGATGTGAGCTGTTCCCACGAACCGTCAACATTCCGATGATCCTATATATTGTTGGCATAGTCGTTTCGATCCTCCCATTCGCCAGCGAGCCTATCGCCTCTCCCGGAGTGTCAATCGCAAAGTGGACTTGTCCGTTTCGGTGATAGTTCAGTTCATTCCTATGGAATTTCGGCACATCGCGACGATCCGGCACGAAGACTTCAGCGTCTCAACAACTGTTTCGGCGCGATATACGCATAGCAACCCGAAGCACACACAGTCATTTGTGAACAGGATATCGAGCAGTCAACACTAACATGAAACCTGCCACTATATCCCCCAGCAGTCTCATGAGCTCGCTGAGGGCGTGATCAGGACGGATACAAGTCGACTCAAAGTATTCATATTAATTAGTCTCTATGGTGCCCGGAGGGGGACTTGAACCCCCACGACCGGTTAAGGTCTGCGGATTTTAAGTCCGCTGTGTCTGCCGATTTCACCATCCGGGCTTGCGAGAAATTATCCCACCTGCACCATCTTAACGCATTCTTCCAGCATCCCCGGCAAAGGAACATCTACGACCATTCCTGCGTATCTCCCCAACGAAGCTCGCATCTTATCCCGGGGTCGATCCGCAGCTATGCCTCTTCACGAAATTCTGATGCAAACGCTGTCTGCACTCTGGGACACGAAACTGCGCAGCTTCCTGACGATGTTCGGCATCGTCTGGGGGATCACTTCGGTGATCCTTCTCGTCGGCCTCGGCATCGGGTTCAACATCGACCAAAAGGAACATCTCCGGACCATCGGAACCGACATCGCCATCATCTTCGGCGGAAAGACTGGTGCCCAGGCCGGAGGATACGCGGCTGGCCGCGACATCTACCTCACCATCGATGACGCCATCGCCATCCAACAACAGGCCAACCTGGTCAAGACGGTAAGCCCCGAACTACGCCGCAGCGTCTCGGAGGTCAGTCAGTGGAACGCAGCCAATCGCGCAGTTCGCGGAGTATGGCCGCAGTATCAGCAATTCCGCTCGCTCACCGTCGAGCAGGGACGCCTCATGACCGATCAGGATGAAGCCGAGGGAGCCCGCGTCATCCTTCTCGGCGCCGAAGCAAACCGCCAGCTCTTCCCCGGTAAAGCCGTCATCGGACAACCACTGATGGTAAGCGGCTACCAATACACCGTCATCGGAGTCCTCGCGAAAAAGAAACAAAATGGCAGCTACGGTAGCGGGCCCGACAATACGCAACTCTTTACCACCTACTCCGCCATGGCGCGCGACTTTCCGCCGACCGAAGGCCCCGGAGTCATCCGCGGATACGTCAACAACATCGTCGTCCAACCGATATCACCCGATCTGCACGAAAAAGCACTAGCTCAGGTCTCGAAAATCATCGCCGAGCGCCACCACTATAACCCTGATGACAAGGAAGCCCTCTGGGTTTGGGACACACTGGAAGGCTCGAAGTTCACCGAGCGCATCTTCAGTGTCATGACACTATTCTTTGGAGCAGTAGCGCTCCTCACCCTCGCTCTCGGAGGCATCGGCGTCATGAACATCATGTTGGTCGCAGTTACCGAACGCACCCGCGAAATAGGTGTCCGGAAGGCTCTCGGAGCCACCGCTATCGACATCAAACGCCAATTCCTTGTCGAGTCCGCAATCATTACCCTGGTGAGCGGGTTCGCTGGCTTGGCTCTAGGGGTGGGCGTCTGCATCGTGATGCGTTACGTCCCACTCCCGGACTTCGTTCCGCACCCGGTAATCTCTCCGTTGGCCATCGCCGCATCGCTCACCACTCTTGCAGCCATCACCGTCTTCGCAGGAATGTATCCGGCATTGCGAGCCGCCAACCTTAGCCCCATGGAATGCCTGAGGACAGAGTAGAGATGAACCTGCGTGAAATCATTCGCCAAAGCCTCGACTCACTCCTCCGCAACCGCCTCCGCTCGGGTCTCACCATGCTCGGCATCGTCTGGGGACTCGTGACCGTAGTCCTTCTGCTCAGCTATGGCAAAAGCCTTGGCGAAGGCGTGCTCAACGGCTTCATGGGCCTTGGTGACAACGTCATCATGATATGGGGCGGCCAGACCAGCATGCAGGCCGGCGGCGAGCGGTCAGGCAAAAAAGTTAAGTTCCTCGATGGCGATACAGAAGCAGTGCGCGATGCAGTTCCCTTCCTCAAAGCGGTCAGCTCCGAGACCGACGATGGCTTCAGCTTCAAGTACGGCTCAAAGGTCGTCAACATTCAGAGCAAAGCCATCGACTTCCCGTACGGCGGTATGCGTAGACTCAACATCGAACAGGGCCGCTACTTCGAAGCTGCCGATTTCACCGATCATCGCCAGGTCGTCATCTTCGGCCCACACGCCGCCCAAAAACTCTTCAACGGCTACCCACCCGTCGGCGAGTCCGTCGAGATTGAAGGCCACGTCTTTCAAGTCATCGGCGTCCTCAAAAATAAAATCCAGGACTCGTCCAACAACGGCCCCGACAACGAAAACGCCTTCGTCCCCTTCGACATGATGCGCCTTCTTCGCAACGAACGTGACCCCGGCAGTATTGTCTTCCAACCCAGCGCGCCCGAACTCCACCTCAAAGCACTACAAGCCGTACGCGCCGTCCTCGCCCAGCGACACCACTTCGATCCCAAAGACGACAAAGCCGTTCCCACCTGGGACACAGTCGCCGACTCAGCCGAGATCATGCAGTTCAGCACTGCGCTAGATCTTCTTCTCGGCATCATCGGTGCCATGACGCTCGGCGTCGGCGGCGTCGGCGTCATGAACATCATGCTTGTCTCAGTCACCGAGCGCACACGCGAGATCGGCCTTCTCAAAGCACTCGGAGCCCGCCGCAAAGACATCCTCACGCAGTTTCTCCTCGAGAGCCTGACCCTGACCTTTCTCGCAGGCGTCATCGGGATGGTCGTCGCCGTTATCGTCGCGTATCTGATCCCACCGATGCCGCTTTACTCCGACATCTACAAGACCGCCAACCACGAAGGCGATATCGTTCTTCGCGCCTCACCGGCCATCATGCTCGTCTCGTTCGCCATCCTCGCTGCAGTCGGCATCATCTCCGGGCTTCTCCCCGCAGTGCGCGCCTCGCGCATGGACCCCGTCGTCGCCCTAAGACACGAATGACATCAACGATCACTACACAATCACGATCGAGGCCAAAACGTCAGTTCGCTAATCGATACCGAATCGTCTGATCTTCAAGAAAATACTCTGCCGAGCAATCCGAAGCGCCACAGATCATAGCCTCTAGCCCAGCACACTGCTGTCTCGTAATCAATCCCAGCGAGCCGCAAGATGGGCACGCAAGCACCGCCCAGTAAGGGTTATCCGCCTTCCCCAGGTCACCCGCCTGCTCTAGCAGAAACAACGTACCCGGCTGCATCTGCTCCGGGATCCACACTTCAAGAAGATTTAATTCCGCTACCATGCTTGCCTCTTCTTCCAACGGTTGTCTGCATTCATGACTCACGTTCTAGCGCCAATGCTGATCACTTAGGTTGCGGAAGAGACCTCCTGGATGACTTGGTGCCTGGTCGCCCATGCACTACTTCTGGTGCAAAGAATAACGGATTTCCCGTCCCTGTCAATCCCACATTTTGCACACAAGGAGCAAGCAAGGTTCGCTTCTAGTGCGTCGCATAGAGAGCATGGTAGATCTCACGGTTCCGTAGAATCGCCTGCACATACTCCCGCGTCTCGGTGTATGGAATCGACTCCACAAACTCCGGAATATCTTTGTAATCACCGATCGCCATCCACTGCCGTACCGGCACATCGCCTGCGTTATAAGCCGCCAGCGCATACTCAGCCTGGCCGCCAAATCTATCCAGCACCTGTCGCAGATTCGCCGTTCCCAGCTCGAGATTCACCGAAGGATTTAACAGCTCATTCGCATTGAACCCCTTCATCTTCTGCTTCTTTGCTTCAGCCTTCCCCACCGAAGGCAACAGCTGCATCAATCCCCACGCATTCGCATGACTCACAACTCCGGCATTGAACTCCGACTCCTGCCGAATCAGCGATGCCACCAGATAAGGATCGAGCCCGTTCTTCTGTGCGTTCGCTGTCAAATCCGTCCAATACGGCTGTGGAAACAAGAGCTTCCAATACACCGTCGGAACCTGATCGAGCGGAATCGAAAAGAAGGAGATACCGCTATGCTTCATCGACTGAATCGCCCGAGTCGTCTCACCATAGGATGAGTAGATCTCAGCCTGGGCCAGTGCCCCCCACTCACTCGAAGTGGAGCTCGCCTGAATCTCTGGCCCGATGTACTCATTAAGCGCTGCATTCGCCAGCAACCTCGCCTTGATCAGGTGAGGCTCATTCTCGGGCAACTCTCCAGTCAACTCCGGAATCACCGGCACCCGCACCGAGCTCAAAGCCGCCGCAGGAGCAACATCCGTCGCCTGCGTCTTCAGCACACTGAGCCGTTGCCTCGCCAGTCCCGCATAGTACGAGTTGACATAAGAGGCCGTCAGCGCCTGATAGTAGTTCACCGCCTGCCCAAAGTTCTTCTCTTCGTCCTCGAAGATTCGCCCTCGCCAGTAGAGAGCTCCCGGAGCCTCAATCCCCGCCGGGAACATCTCAATCTGCTCATCCATCAACCGCGCCGCTTCCGAATAGTTGTGGAGCCGATAGTTCATCCACGCCGCACGCCAGTGCGCCGAAGCCGCATACGTACTCTTCGGAAACAACTTCACCAGCAGAGCATAGTGATAAGTTGCCTGTTGCGGATCGTGCTTCAACAGATACATGTTGCCGCCCGAGTACAACGCCTCTTCCAACCATCTGCTATTTGGAAAATCCCTCACCATCTGCGCAATCAACGCATCATGCGCAGTCTGATCATTCTCAGTCCGTGACAACTCCGCAAGCAGATACAGCTTCAACGCCGCGCTGTCATCTTTCGTGTCCGGCAGCTTCTCCACCTCTCGCCGGCTGATATGCTTCATCCTCATATCGCAGGCCGCCGCATAGATCAGCAGAGCATCGTGATCCGCCGCGCTCAACGAACCATCCCGTTCAATCGAGTGATACTCCTCCCCTGCCTCGGCATATCGCTTGGCATTGAACAGCTGATCGGCATGAACCTTACGCTCCGCAGCCGTTAGCGGCATATTCATTGCCTGCAACTGCGACGATGCCTGCCCCGCCTCCACACTCAGAGGAAAGCCGACATATATATTCCGATAGATAGAAGCCGCATGCGTCGTATCCCCCGACGTCTGATAAGCCCGTCCCAGCGCATAGCGAAAATCTACATGGGACGCCTGCGCCGAGTCAGCCAACGGCACAAGAACCTTCAACGCCCCCTGAGGATCGTTCTGTTGCAGATGAGCGTTCGCCAACAGAACCGGAGCATTCGCATCGAAGATGCTCTCCGGATGTCGCGCTGCGAAGTTGTCCAGCAACCCATACGCATCCGCTCCATGTCCCGCCTGCACCGCCGCCTGCGCTCCAAGATAATCCGCGTAGTCATCCAACGCTGTACCGCTCGTATTCGCCAGCAGGAAGCTGTGCACCGCATCGTCGTACCGATGATCGAGCGTCGCAGCATGTCCCAGTGCCAGGTACGCCGCAGCGGCCCCCTCCCCCGGATGCTGCCGCGCATAAGCCTGCACGCCACTGTAGGCCGCCGGCGATCGCGTCGACGCCAACTGCTGAGCCATCGGACGAAGCTGCTCCGAAGCCTTGAACGCGCTGGTCAAATGAATTGTCTGCGCCGTCGGCTTCCGGGAAACGATATGTTTCTTCCCAGTCGGAGCGCTCTTCTTTTTTGCCCCCTTACCCGAAGCCCCGCTCTTCGCAGTCGGGCCCTTCGCCTTAGCCCCCGCAGCCGAAGACTGGGTCCCAGTTTTGGACGCCGGCTTTTTGGCATGCGCGGCAGGCGGTGTCTGCGTCTGACTCGGAGTCTGTGCGAACAGCCCGTCCCCCGCAGGCGACATGATCCCAATCAAAATGGCGACAACCATCGCCCGCCTAACATTACCCACGATGGTTACCATTGTTCCCTTGTTCTCTCCAACCCACATCTTCCACTCTAAGCTGCCCCGCTGCACCTTCGCAGCGCCAATCGAGCACGAACCACCACAGATACTTCATACGATGCGCCCATTCGGCCTCCTTATAGTCTTATCGGCGCAGGGTCATCTTGGTATGACGAATTGAAAATCGTTTTCCACAGCAAGGGTAAACATTTTCCACTCCCGGCCGAAAAAAGAAAGAAGCGTGCAAATATGCAAGAAAATGCATGATTTGCTTTTGGTCTCGGGATTGCTTCCTCTTCCTTCAGAAGCATCATTAGATCCGCCTGAGGAACACTATGCGCCTAACCCTGCTCACCCTTGCTTCCCTTCTTGCCCTCGGTTCATCCCCGCTCCTGGCCGACTCAATTCCTTATGCAAACGTCGGTCAGTTCGCCCCCGACCACTCATTTACCGCTACAGCAACCGGAGACGTCACCGCCTACTTCTACTCCTCAGACGCGAGCAACGACGACAAGATCATCCTCTGGGACAAGACCTCCGGCGCAATGACCGCGCCCTCCCTCGACAACCACAGCTCCGCCGTTGGCTCGTCCGTCTCACTCTCGGTCACAGCCGGCGACACGCTCATCTTCATCCTGGACGACGTCACCACTGGACAATACTTCAGCTCCGTTGACTACTTCGGCGTTGCCTCACCCGCCAACTATAACGACGATGGCTACAACCACGCCTACTCCACGCCTTACTCCGGTGGCGTCAACGGAATCCCCGCAGGCACCTACATCGGCATGGAAGATCTTGGGGTCACCGGCCTCAAACCGCTCTCGGGATCCGACCTCGACTACAACGACGACAACTTCGTCTTCACCAACGTCACCGCAGCCGCGACCCCTGAGCCAAGCTCCTTCATCCTCTTCGGCACAGGTCTCGTCGGAGCCGCCGGAGCACTCCGCCGCAAGTTTGCCCGCAGCTAACCCCTGCTCCATCAACGTCCGTCAACGCCGGAGAACACAAACCTCCCAGGTCGTGTTCTCCGGTAACCGCTTTAAACCGCTACGAAGCCAGCCCCCGCAAAGGCTTACCTTCAGCGACAACCTTTGCTCTCTGACCCACCGACATTTACTATGTTGTAGATACTGATCTTCGCGCTCCGGTAACGAGGCGATTTCAGCGTTGTTTCCGCACCTTTTCACTCATGCCCGCCATCCAATCCCCAGCCACGGAAGAGGTACACCCCGACGTAGCGCTCGTAGCGCGCGCAAAAGAAGGGGATACCGCAGCATTTGAGCAACTGGTCCGTCAGTACGAGCGCCAGATCTTCCGGGTCGCGCAGCATATTACTCAAAACCGTGAAGACGCTGAAGACATTACGCAGGATGCATTCCTCAAGGCCTACGAGAAGCTGGACCAGTTCCAGGGAAACTCTAAGTTCTCAACCTGGCTCGTCCGCATCGCGGTCAATGAGAGCCTCATGCGGTTGCGCAAGCGCAAAACCAGCAAGACCGTCTCCATGGACGAAGACGTCCAGACCGACGAAGGCTCCATCCCTCGTGACTTCGCCGAGTGGAGGCCAAACCCCGAGCAACAATACAACCAGGCCGAGCTCGCCGAGATCCTACGTAAGACCATCCAGGGTCTTCCTCCAGGCTTTCGCACCGTCTTCACTCTTCGCGACGTTGAAAATCTCTCCACGGAAGAGACTGCGGAGGCACTCGGCTTGAGCGTACCCGCGGTCAAATCAAGATTGTTGCGTGCGCGCCTTCAACTGCGCGAGCGCCTCAGCAGATACTTCCGGCAGAAGCAGGAGGGCCAGCCAGCATGAACTGCACGGACCTATTGAGCCATCTTTCCGACTACTTCGACGACCAACTCACCCTTGAGCTTCGTGAAGAGATCAGCGAGCACACCGCTGGTTGCCAGCACTGCCGCGTCGTCCTCAACACCACTCACCAGACCATCGAGGTCTACAAGGGCAACGAGATCTACGAAGTCTCGCCCGGGCTACGCGAGCGCCTTCACTCCGCCATCATGGCAAAGTGTCTCGCAGCAAAAAAACCAGCTTAGAACATCGGACAGGCTTCCTTTTATCAGATCCTTCCCGCCGTTCGCAGAGCCACGATCTCCGCATCCGTGAATACCCTCGACCGGATCAGGAATCGCACCCCTTCCCCATTCTCCAGCGAAAACATTCCCCCGCGCCCAGGCACCACATCCAGGATCAACTGCGTATGCTTCCAATATTCAAACTGACTCCCGCTCATATAGAACGGAGTCTCCCCTAGAGTCGCCAGCAACACATCGCCATCCCCCACCAAAAACTCCCCCCGCGGATAGCACATGGGGGAGCTGCCGTCACAGCAACCTCCCGACTGATGAAACATCAGCTCCCCATGTTTGCTCGACAACCTGCCCATCAACTCCACAGCAGCAGGCGTCGTCACAACCTGTTCCGGTACTTCTACTGTCATCGCCAGACCCGCTCTTGCCTTTCGAGTTGTCGTGCCCGTCTTGAAGTTGTCATGCTGGTTTCTGGTTGTGGTCCTTGCTTTCTAGTTGTCATCCCCGAAGGGGACCTGCTGCTGTCGTCTAGAAAAATCCCATAGCATTCGGGCTATAACTCACCAGTTGATTCTTCGTCTGCTGGTAGTGTTCGAGCATCATCTTATGATTCTCTCGTCCCACACCCGACTGCTTATACCCTCCAAACGCAGCATGGGCCGGATACAGGTGATAGCAGTTCGTCCACACCCGTCCAGCCTCAATGGCCCTGCCGAAGTGATACGCCCGGTTCATATCCCTTGTCCAGACACCCGCGCCCAGCCCGTACAACGTATCGTTCGCCAACGCCAACGCCTCGTCTTCATCATGAAAGGTCGTCACCGAAACCACGGGCCCGAAGATCTCCTCCTGGAAGATGCGCATCTTGTTGTTGCCTTTAAAAACGGTCGGTTCAATATAGAAACCCTCCGCCAGATCGCCCGTCTGCGCAGCGCGCTTCCCGCCCGCCAGCACCTCCGCGCCCTCCTGCTTGCCGATGTCGAAGTAAGACAAAATCTTCTCCATCTGCTCGCTCGAAGCCTGCGCTCCAATCATCGTCGTCTTGTCCAGCGGATTGCCCTGCTTGATCGCTCCCACCCGCTTCAGCGCCCGCTCCATGAACTGGTCGTAGAGCGTGTCCTGGATCAGTGCGCGTGACGGACAAGTACAAACCTCGCCCTGATTCAGCGCAAACATCGTAAAGCCCTCAAGCGCCTTATCAAAGAACGCATCATCTGCGCTCGCGACATCTTTGAAGAAGATATTCGGGCTCTTTCCGCCCAACTCCAGCGTCACCGGAATAATATTCTGCGAGGCATACTGCATAATCAGTCGCCCCGTCGTCGTCTCCCCCGTAAACGCAATCTTGTTGATGCGTTTGCTCGAAGCTAGCGGCTTGCCCGCCTCCAGCCCAAAACCATTGACTATATTCACCACGCCCGGCGGCAGAATATCCTGAATCAACTCCATCAAAACCAAAATCGACATCGGCGTCTGCTCTGCCGGTTTCAACACCACGCAGTTCCCTGCCGCCAGCGCCGGCGCCAACTTCCACGTCGCCATCAAGATTGGAAAGTTCCACGGAATAATCAGCCCAATCACACCCAGCGGCTCATGGTAGTGGTACGCAATCGTGTCTTTGTCGATCTCAGAGATCGATCCCTCCTGCGCCCTGATCACGCCCGCAAAATAACGGAAGTGATCGACCGCGAGAGGCATATCTGCCGCCATCGTCTCGCGAATCGGCTTGCCGTTATCCCACGTCTCCACCGTCGCCAGCATCTCGAGATTGTCTTCAATCCGCTGCGCAATCTTCTCCAGCATCCGGCCACGTTCCGTCGTCGAGGTCTTGCCCCAAGCCTTCTTCGCCGCATGCGCCGCATCGAGCGCACGATCCACATCCGCAGCATTAGAGCGCGCAATCTCGCACAGCACCTGCCCCGTCACTGGCGTCACATTCTCAAAGTACTGTCCCGACAGAGGCGCCACCCACTCCCCGCCAATGTAGTTCTCATACCGTTTCTTGATCGACACAGGAAACCCAAAAGTCCCCGGCTGAACCGCAGTCATCGTAGCCATAGAATCCACTCCCTCGAGATCGTTACCTACACCGCGCTCGAAATTGTAGTCCTCCGCACCGAAATCTGTCACAGCCCTCAGCAAACCGTCGGAATCGCCCTCCCTGCCTCGCTAAACACATGGATAAAGGCATCCTGCAGCAACATGATCGTCTTGCCATCTGCAATATCCCCCCGCTCAATCGCCGCCATAGCGTCCTCGATCGAAAGCTCCAAAACCTCAATATCTTCACCCTCAACGAAGTTGCCGCCCCCAGCCGCTACCCTGCTCCCACTGTCGTACTCCGCCAGAAAAAAATAGAGCTTCTCCGTCACCGAGCCCGGACTCATAAAAGCCTCAAAGATCTTCCGAACATGCTCAACGCGATACCCAGTCTCTTCCTCGACCTCCGCCTTGATCCGCTCCTCCGGACTGGCCTTATCCAGAAGCCCCGCCGCCGTCTCGATCAACAAGCCCGAATGCCCATTCATAAAAGCCGGAAAGCGAAACTGCCGCGTCAGCACAACCGTGCGCCGCTCGAGGTTATACAGCAGAATCGTAGCGCCGTTGCCACGGTCATAAGTCTCCCTGCTCTGCTGCTGCCAGGTTCCATCGCTCCTCTGCAGATCAAACGTCGTCTTCTTCAACACGTACCAATCATCCGACAGCGTCTCAACCTTCTTGATCCGCACGCGATCTTTCATAGAGGGAGTCTGCACGAAATTCATCATGCCCGAACCATATCGTGCAGTTTCGTGCAAAGTCAAGTATTCTCGTGAATAGGAAAAATGCTAACCACCCACCGAAAACAGCAGATCCTCTCCATCCTCAAGCGCCAGGGCCAGGTCATCGCAAAAGAAGTAAGCCAATCCATGGGCGTCTCCGAAGACACCATCCGCCGAGATCTCCGCGAGATGGCCCACGAAGGCCTCCTGCAACGCGTTCACGGCGGAGCCCTCCCCGCCTCACCTGCCGTCGCAGACTTCGCCCGCCGCGAACGAATCACTCCCGAAGGCAAAGTAGCCATCGGCTGCGCAGCAGCAAAGATGATTCAACCAGGCCAGGTCGTAATCCTCGACGGCGGCACCACCGCCAGACAAGTCGCCCGGCACATCCCACTCGACCTCAAAGCCACCATCGTCACCCACAGCCCAACCATCGCCATCGAGCTAATCGACCACCAGAACATTGAAGTCATCCTCATTGGAGGACGCCTCTTCCGGCACTCAGTCGTCGCCATGGGCGCGACCGCAATCGACACAATCGCGCAAATCCACGCAGACACCTTCTTCATGGGAGTAACCGGCATCCATCCAAAGACCGGCCTCACCACAGGAGACTACGAAGAAGCCGCGATCAAGCGAGCCCTCAGCCGCGCCGCAGCCGAAACCATCGTCCTTGCCTCCTCCGAAAAGCTCAACGCAGCCTCCCCCTACGTCGTCGTCCCTCTTTCAGAGATCAGCGGCATCATCACAGAACGCTCTGCGGAAAAGGCCCTGCTGCGCCCCTACGAAAAACTCGGAATCACCGTCACCCGAGCCTGAAAAAGCCCCGGCCACGCCGAGGCTCTCTCTATGCAGAGACTCTGACTCTATCTTGCGACAACCCTGAAGTCGTCCGGCTCCTGAGCAAGCGGCTTATCCCATCCGCAGCACGGAACAAGATGATCACCTGCCTCCTCCGGACCCCACGTCTGAGGCTCGTACACATACACCGGCGTGTCTTCCTTCAGAACAGGATCCACAATCCGCCAGGCCTCTTCAACGTAATCCTGTCGCGCAAACAAAGTAGCGTCACCGGCAATCGCATCCGTCAACACCCGCTCATACGCCTCCATCTCCTCTGGACTCGGGTGGCGGCTGGCAATCAGTTCCACTGACTCGCGACCCGAACCCTCAAGCTCATTCGCAATCGAGACCGACATCGCCACCGTCATCTCGGGACTGATCCGGAAGCGCATGTAGTTCTGCGCCGTATGCGGCTCAGTGATGTTCGTGTGCGGTGGTTTGCGAAACCGCGCCATCACCTCCATGCACGTCACCGGAAGATTCTTCCCCGCACGAATGTAAAAAGGAACGCCATCCCACCGCCACGAGTTAATCTCAAGCTTCAGACAAGCAAACGTCTCCACCTTAGAGTTAGGTGCAACGCCCTTCTCATCCAGATAGCCACGGAACTGGCCACGAACCAGATTCTTCGCCTCAATCGGTGGAATGGCCTTGAGCACTTTCACCTTCTCATCACGCATCGACTCAGCATCGCCTCGCGCCGGACACTCCATCGCGAGATTACACATCACCTGGAAGATATGGTTCTGAATCACATCGCGAATCGCGCCCGTTTGGTCGTAAAAAGCCCCACGACCCTGAACCCCAAAGTCCTCCGCCATCGTGATCTGAACTGTCTCAACATAGTCACGATTCCAGATCGGCTCCAGGAACGTATTCGAAAAGCGAAAAGACACCATGTTATGAACCGGCCCCTTCGCAAGGTAATGATCGATGCGAAAGATTGACGACTCTGGAAACGCGGACAACAGAATCCGGTTCAACTCCTGCGCCGAAGCCAGATCATGCCCGAACGGCTTCTCCACAATCATCCGCGCGCCTTTGGCCGAACCCGACTTCACCAACTGCTCGACAACCTCCTCAAACAGCGAAGGAGGAATCGCCAGGTAATGTGCCGGCCGCTCCGAAGAACCGAGCGCCTTCCGCACCGCGACGAACGTAGCAGGGTCCACATAATCGCCATCGACATACTGCAACAGCGACTTCAGCTTCTCCCACGCTGCAGGATCGAGCCCGCCGTGCTTTTCGAGACTATCCTGAGCACGCGCCTTGAACTGATCAAGATTCCAACCAGCCTTCGCCACACCAATGATCGGAACATTCAGCGTGCCGCGTTTAACCATCGACTGTAGCGCAGGAAAAATCTTCTTATAAGCAAGATCGCCGGTCGCGCCAAAGAAAACCAGCGCATCGGAATGAGATTGGCTCACGTGTACTCTCCTTCGATTCCAAAGTTATTTATCGTGTGGCTTCTCAAGATGTCCGCCAAAGGCAAAACGCATCGCGGATAAAAGCTTGTTCGAGAAGTCAGCCTCGCCTCGCGAACTGAACCGCGTATAGAGTGCCGTGGTCAGCACAGGAGTCGGAACACCTTCGTCGATCGCAGCCTTGATCGTCCAGCGTCCTTCGCCCGAATCCGAAACCCGGCCGCCAAACTTCGTCAGCTCCGGATCGCCAATCAACGCAGACGCAGTCAGATCCAGCAGCCACGACGCAATCACGCTCCCGCGCCGCCAGACCTCGGCAACATCCGGCAGATTGAAGTCGTAAAGATAATGCTCCGGATCACGCAGCGGCGTCGTCTCCGCATCGATCTCAGCCGTATGCTTGCCAATATTGGCTGCCTTCAGCACGCCCAGGCCCTCGGCATAAGCCGCCATCATTCCATACTCAATTCCGTTATGCACCATCTTCACGAAGTGACCGCCGCCGGTCTCCCCGCAGTGCAGATAGCCCTCCTCCGCGGTCCCGCCAGCCTTCTCGCGCCCCGGAGTCTTAGCAATATCCCCAATCCCAGGAGCAATCGTCTTGAAGATCGGATCCAGATGCTCGACAACCGACTTCGGTCCGCCGATCATCATGCAGTATCCCCGCTCCAGACCCCATACTCCGCCGCTCGTGCCCACATCCACATAGCGAATCCCCTTAGGCTCAAGCTCCTTCGACCGCCGAATATCGTCGATATAGTACGAGTTCCCGCCATCGATCAGAATGTCGTCCTTCTCAAGATGAGGAACCAGTTCGGCGATCGTCTGATCCACCACTCCAGCAGGAATCATTAACCAGATCGCACGCGGCTTCGAGAGCTTATTCACGAAGTCCCCAATCGAGGATCCTCCGGTAACCCCCTTCTCCTTCGCAAGGTCGTTGACCACCTGCTGCGATCTGTCGAATACGACGCATTCATGCCCATTCTTAGCCAACCGCTTCACCATGTTGGCACCCATCCTACCCAGACCTATCATTCCAAGTTGCATCGATCGCTCCCTTTCAATAGTTAATAGTTCACTGGACATCCAAGTCGGCGCAGAGTCTTTTCACATCCGCAGCCGCTGGGCCTATTTGTTCTTCCTGTATCGCCGAATCAGGTTCGTCGTAGAAGTATCGTGCGAAAGCGCAGGTTCTGTCTTGGCTTCGAGCTCCCCAATAATCTTTTGCGCCAGCACCTTACCGAGTTCAACGCCCCATTGATCAAACGAGTCGATACTCCAGATCGTACCCTGCGTAAACACCGCGTGCTCGTACAGAGCAATCAACTTGCCCAATATCTCCGGAGTCAGATGATCCGCAAGAATCGTATTCGACGGACGATTTCCCTCAAACACTCGATGTGGAACCAGCCAGTCCGGCGTCCCTTCTGCCTTTACCTGCTCTGCCGTCTTGCCGAACGCCAGCGCCTCAGCCTGCGCAAACACATTCGCCATCAGCGTGTCATGATGTTTCCCCAGCGGATTGAGTGTCTTGTAAAACCCAATGAAATCGCAGGGAATCAGCCGCGTCCCCTGGTGGATCAGCTGATAAAACGAGTGCTGCCCATTCGTTCCCGGCTCGCCCCAGTAGATGGGTCCCGTCTCCGTTGCAACATGTGTTCCATCAAGAGTTACATGCTTGCCGTTGCTCTCCATCGTCAACTGTTGCAGATACGCTGGAAACCGCTTCAGGTACTGCTCATACGGCAGAACCGCAACCGTCTGCGCATCGAAGAAATCGGTATACCAGACCGTCAGCAGACCCAGCAGAACCGGCAGGTTGCTAGCAAACGGAGCCGTCCTGAAGTGTTCGTCCATCTCATGAAAGCCAGCCAGCATGGCACGAAAATTATCCGGACCAATCGCCAGCATCGTCGACAGCCCGATCGCCGAATCCATGGAATACCGCCCACCGACCCAGTCCCAGAACTCGAACATATTCGCCGTATCGATACCGAACTTCGTAACTTCCTTCTCATTGGTAGAAATTGCGACAAAGTGCTTCGCAACGGCCTTCTCGTCGCCGCCCAACCCCGCCAGCGACCAGTCGCGAGCCGTGTGAGCATTTGTCATCGTCTCCAGCGTCGTGAACGTCTTCGAAGCGACAAGAAACAGCGTCTCATCTGCCTTCAGATCCTGAACCGCCTCCGCAAAGTCCGTACCATCGACATTCGAGACAAAGCGGAACGTGATATCTCGCTGGCTATAGTGCTTCAAAGCCTCGTACGCCATCACCGGCCCAAGATCGGACCCGCCAATACCAATGTTGATCACGTTCTTGATCCGCTTGCCGGTATGTCCCTTCCACGCCCCGCTCCGAACGCGATCCGCAAAGGCCGCCATCTTGTCCAGCACAGCATGCACCGCCGGCACAACGTCCTCGCCATCGACGACGATCTTCTCACCCTTCGGCGCACGCAGAGCCACATGCAGCACGGCCCGGTTCTCGGTGATATTGATCTTCTCTCCGCTGAACATCGCGTCGATCCGCGCCTTCAACCCCGACTCCTCCGCCAGCTGAACCAGCAGCTTCAGCGTCTCGTTTGTAATCCGATTCTTCGAGTAGTCGAGAAAGATCCCCGCAGCCTCAAGCGTGAACCGCTCCCCACGCGCCGGATCATCCGCAAATAACTGCTTAAGCGTCGTACCTTGAATCTGCTCGTGGTGTGCTCCCAGCGCCTTCCATGCCGACCGCTCGCTGAGCGGCGTCAATTTCGTCGTCATCTGCTTACTCCTCGCATCTCTCTTTGTACCCGCCAGACAAGACTACTATCCATCTCTGTTACAAGTCTCGTATCGAAGGTTGAAGCCCAAAAAACCTCAAACATTCCCGCAATTTTAATGAAATCCGCCAGAAACTGCCTTTGAAAACCTACAGGTCAGGCTCGCCTCGTCGCGTACCTCTGAGCAGTAGATGACGGTAGCGCAAATAGATATTCCGGAAAATTACTCTACGCCGATCTCCTCGTCCTTAGGAGAGGACCCAACAGAAAAAAGTTACAATTTCACGAAGTAGATCAGCGTCCAGTCCTTCTTCACGCTGCTCTCAACGCCGGTTAGATGCAGCTTCTTCAAATCCCGATTTCAGTCCGAATAGCGGCTGCGATCGTATCCGCGTGGTGCCGCATCAGCGGCTCTGATTCCGCTTCGATCATCACCCGAGCCAGCGCCTCCGTGCCGCTGTAACGAATTACCACTCGCCCCGAATCCGCAAGCTCTACCTCGGCAGCACGAATCGCAGCAGCCACAGTCGGAATCCCCTCCAACGGCTTTTTCTCTCGCACCTTCACATTCAGAATCACCTGCGGAAAAACCTTAAGATCCGCAATCAGTTCAGCCAAAGACTTCCCGCTCCTGTGCACGACATCCAGCAACAGCAACGCGGTCAACAGACCATCCCCCGTCGTGCTGCGGCCACTGAAGATAATATGGCCAGATTGTTCCCCACCCAGCGCCGCACCCGTCGCAATCATCTGCTCGAGAACATACTTGTCCCCCACCGCCGCACGAAGCATCCCAATCCCGCTCCGCTTCAGCGCCGCCTCCAGCCCCATGTTCGACATCGTCGTCGCAACCACGGTCGAGTTCGTCAAAAGCCCCCGGCTCTGCAGATCTCGCGCCGCAAGCAGCAACACCGCATCTCCATTGACCACGCGGCCAAGCTCATCGGCAAACAACGCGCGATCGGCATCGCCATCAAACGTGATCCCCATTGAAGCCCCACGCGTCTTCACCTCCGCTGCAACCATCTCCGGATGCAATGCCCCGCAAGCCTCGTTGATATTGCGTCCATCGGGACTGGCATGAGTAATCAAAACCTCGCCGCCCAGGTCGGAAAACAGCTGGGGCGCCACCGAAGAAGCAGCTCCATTGGCACAGTCAATCACGATGCGCTTCCCATCAAGCGAAAGACCCGGAACAGCCGCAAGCAGAAAGCGGACATACTCCGCACGATCGGCATCGTTCACGGTAGGCGCGACCGTTTGTCGAGACACCGTCGTCGCGCTCGCGAGTTTGCGAAAGATCTCCTCTTCGATCGCGAGTTCAACAGCATCCGGAAGCTTATAGCCATCAGGCCCAAACAACTTAATCCCATTGTCCTGCCACGGATTATGCGAGGCAGAGATAACAATACCCGTAGCAAAACCATGAGTGTGCGTCAGGAACGCAACCGCCGGAGTCGTAATCACACCAGCGTTTTCGACAGAAGCTCCGCCCGCATCAAGCCCAGCCGTCAGCGTCGCAGCAATCCATTCGCTCGATTCGCGAGTATCCATGCCAAGCAAAACACGCGGCCTCGGCGTCTTCGCTCCGAGGATCTGTGCGAGTGCAAGTCCAATGGCGTACACGGTGGTCGAATCCAACGGCGCCTGCCCGGCGACAGCGCGAATGCCATCGGTTCCAAAGAGCTTCTTCATCACTTACTGGTCTCCATTGTTTTTACGTCGTCCAAATGAGCGTGCGTTATCTCTGCTTCAATCGTTCCCTGCGCAAGCCGCGCCAATATTGTCTGTCCGGCAACCGCATCTGCGGAAGAACGCAGCAACGTGCTGCCCGCGCCACCTTCCTGCAGATAAACCAGCGCATAACCCCGAGACAAAACCGCCAGCGGCGACAGCGCGTTCAGCCGCGCCAACGTCTTCTCGAGACGCGTACGCCGGCTCGCAACACTCTCATCTGCGGCACGCTCCAGCCGCTGCGTCGAAGCCTGCAACCGATGATGCGTAGCCGCAATACGAACGGTAGGGTCTTGCCGGCGAAGACGCTCCCTCGCCAGATTCAACCGCTGCCCCGGCACACGAACGCTGCGCTGCACCGCCGCATCAAGACGAAGCCGTAGCTCATCAAGCCTCTGGTCCCTGCGATTAACAGCGTCTCGCAACCGGTTCAGTACCGCTTCTGCAGAAAGCCGCGCGTAGCGCTGTCTCGCATGCATCAGATGAAATCTTCCAGCCCGCTGCACTCTCGCATCCAGCGCATTCACTCGCTCTTCAATGCGATGCTGTGCCGCAGTCACCAACTCAGCGGCAGCCGACGGCGTCGGCGCGCGAAGGTCCGCGACGAAATCGGCAATCGTGAAATCAGTCTCGTGCCCAATCGCCGAGACCACAGGAATTGCAGAATCCGCAATCGTGCGCGCCAGCGCCTCATCATTGAAACCGGCAAGATCTTCCATCGACCCGCCGCCTCTCGCAATCACAATCACATCCGCCAGCGAAGGATTCGCATTGAACCACCGCACTCCTGCAGCCACAAATCCCGGGCTCGACACCCCCTGCATCGTCGCCGGATACACCAGCAGATTAAGCCGCGCATGACGACGACGAACAACATTGACGATGTCGCGGATCACAGCTCCGGTCGGTGAAGTAACAATCCCAATGCACTTCGGGAACGACGGCAACTGGCGTTTACGAGCCGCATCGAACAGCCCTTCCGAGAGCAGCCGCGCCTTCAGTTGTTCGAACGCGATCTGCAACGCGCCAGCCCCACGAGGCTCCATCGTCTCCGCGATCAGCTGGAGCTGCCCTCTGCTCTCATACACCGAGATGCGCCCCCGCACCAGGACCGCAAGGCCGTCCGCGGGCCTGAAGCGCAGCAAGACAGCCTGTCGCCGAAACAGCACAACCGGCAGCTGCGCCTCGCCATCTTTCAACGTGAAGTAGATATGACCGGAAGGCCCTGGCCGGCAGTTCGAAATCTCACCTTCGACCCATAGATCCGAGTAGGTCGTCTCAATCTGCTGACGAACATTGATGACCAGTGCACGAACACTCCAGATCCGGCGCTCCGTCATCGGGTCGTTCCTGCCCACATCTTTTCTTGGCGCAGGTCCCGCCGCGGTCTCGCCCACTTCGTCGCGAATAACATCTTCCGCCGCAGTAGCGACCGGCATCGCGACGTCCTTTTCAGAAACAGAAAAAAGCCCCGCTTGAAAGAGCGCCCCAGGCGACGTTTTCAGGATTGTTGGCCGCCTTCCCGTCCGGATCTTCCCTCGCCGTGCCCGCAGGCTGGCCAGTGTCGGCGGATTGTCTTCTCTTTCGGACATTCTTGCCTGAGTCTAGCACCGCAGCACGGCACACTAGACGATCAACGGCGCAGTCTTCCCACAGCCCATAGAATCAAGCTAAGCACCACGCTAATCACAATCGAAGTGGCAATTGGAAACGACACCGACCATCCACGTCCACGCCAATTGAGGTCGCCAGGAAGCCGGCCAACCGGCAGATTCAGTCGATTCAGCCCGAGAACGATTCCACCGACCACAACCAGCAGCAAACCGATAAAGATGAGAGTACGGCCCAGGTCAGGCATGCGGCACCACTTCTCTAAGCAGTGGCCAACAGCGCCGCAGCCTCACGCAAAAGCTCCGACGGCTGGCACGGTTTGGTAAGAATGCCTACAGGCCGCGACAACTTACGCGTCTGCTCCCGCACGTTTTTAAGGTTGGAATAAAACCCCGTCAAAACAAGAATCTGGCAGGCCGGCAACTCACGCGTCACATCACTCACCAGCGAAAGTCCATCGCGTCCCGGCATCGTCACATCGCACAGCAGCAGGTTCGGCACAAATTCACGCGAACACTCTAAGCCCTGATCCGCCGAATAAGCTGCCTTCGCTTTGAAACCACTCTTCTCAAAGATGAGAGTGAGCGTGTCAGCCACAAGACGATCATCATCAACCACCAGAACTCGCTTCATGTTCATGGTTGCCCTCCCGTGCGGGTCGTTCGGGTTGTGCGCGTCAACACTGATCTGGTGAGACCAGACTAGGCCTCAAAATACATATTTGTCGAATCAAAATTTAATGATTCTTGTCTGACGTTTTAGACTCGACACGTCATGCAAAGTCATAAACGAGCTTGCACCGAGCAAATTTTGCACAAGGTCCACTGCAACTCCACCCATAGGGAAGTCGCAACTTCAGCTCTGGTAAGGTTTACCTCAGAACCCTGAATTTAACTAAGGATCCCCTTTGCGCATCGTCGCATTCATCGCCGGTTTGTTCTTCTGCTGGGGCGTCGCACTCGACGCCTTCCAGACCATCATCCTTCCCAGGCGTCCGACAGGTCGATTTCGAATCACCCGCATCTTCTTCATCGCCACCTGGGCGCCTTGGGTCTTCATGGCCGAGCGCGCCTCCAACAAAAAAATACGCGACCAGATCTACAGCATCTACGGCCCGCTCTCCCTCCTCTTGCTCCTTCTCTGTTGGGCAGTTCTTCTCATCTCCGGCTTTGGAATGTTCTACTTTTCCATGCGTTCCCCTTTTGGGGACGTTATGACCAGCCATACCAACAGTGCCTTGGCACAGCTCGGCACCGACCTCTACGTCAGCGGAACCACGCTCTTCACACTCGGCCTCGGCGACGTCGTTCCCCACAGCTCCCTCGCTCGAGCCTTCATCATCGTCGAATCAGGCGTGGGCCTGGGATTCGTGGCTCTCGTCATCGGCTATCTTCCCGTTTTGTATCAGGCATTTTCGCACCGCGAGATCAGCGTCGCTTTACTCGATTCACGAGCCGGCTCTCCACCCAATGCCGCCGAACTCATCCGACGCCACTCCTTCACGGGCAGCGAGGAGGCAATCATCGCGCTGCTCGAAGAGTGGGAACGCTGGTCGGCGGAGATTCTCGAATCGCATATCTCCTATCCCATTCTTTGCTTCTACCGCTCGCAGCATGACACCCAAGGTTGGCTCACTGCACTCGTCTCAATCCTCGACACCTGCGCGCTGCTGATCTCGGTCATCGAGGGCGCCCACTCGCGTCAGGCCCAGCTCACCTTCGTCATGTCTCGCCATGCGCTTACCGACATCAGCGAGGTCTTCGGCCTCATGAAACTAAAACCAAAACAGCATCAAGCCACCATCGACCGCCTCCCATCCAACGACTTTTACCATCTGTGCGAAGCCTTGGGAGAAAATCAGGTTCGGCTCTGTGGCGACCCCGCTGCAGCGAAGCGCCTCAACACCCTCCGCGCTCTCTATGAACCCCAGGCCTTCGCTCTCTCCGAGTACCTCCGTGTATCACTCCCCGTCTGGGTTGCGCCCCCAAAAGTAAACGACCAATGGAGCATTCTGACGAGAATGCGAACCGACGCCGCAATAGTGGTGAAAGCCGGAGGCGACCCCACTCCCTTCTTTCACGACGAAGACCACGGCTGACTTCCCACCAAACAGATTCGGGATGCAAGGGCTGAAAACCCCGCATCCCGAAATCATTCACACCCACTCCAACGAAAAACGACTACTGGCCCCCAGGACCACCAGGGCCAGTCGGCGCCGGATTCAGCTTCTGTGCAGCCAGCGTCCCCGCCGGACCCTTGGCATCCTTATCTTTCAGCTGCGCGTAAATCTTCTTCGCCAACTCAGGCTTACCTTGGGCCTCATACAACTCCGCAAGCTGCAGTTGCGCCAGCCCCGCAGGCACGGTCGTCGTTGGCTTTGCAGTCAGTTCGTTATAAAGATCCACAGCCTGCGAATCCCGTCCCGTCTGCCTATAAAGCTGAGCCAGCGAAATCTTCGCGAGTGCCGCAAGGTCACCATTCCACCCGCTCGCCACCTGCTTCAGCGTGCTCTCGGCCGGACCGTTCTGTCCCTCTTCCATATACGTCAGCCCAGCGAAGTAACGAGCAACGCGCCCATCCGGAGTCATCCCGTACTTGTCCGCCACACCGTTGAACAGATCATTCGCGGCCTTGGCGCGCTCCGTCGCCGAAGCATACGTCTTCACACCCGGAGGCACCTGCTGCCCCGGTGAGGCCAACGGCGTCTGGTAAGCCTGCATCGCTGCGCCAAAGGCCACGGAAGCCTGATTCGCGCGGCTGTTATAAATCAGCGCCCCGGCCACCACCACCAGAATCGCCGCAAGCACAACGGCGCTGGTCACGATCAACGAACGGCGGTTTTCGCTGGCCCACTCCAGGCCATGCTGTGTGGTATCGACGAACTGGTCATGCTTAAGAGCTTGCTTGGTCTGCTGGTCCACTTTGTCTTGTTCTTCCTTTTTTGCTCGTCGCGGTCTGCCGCTTCAAGAGAACTGGTTGCGCGAAGTCACGGCGCAGAACTTTAAGTCTATCAGCGCTCGCAATCAGAGTGTGCATCAAACTCATCCCACCTTCGCCAGCAAGCAACAATCCTCATAAAAATGAATAGATTGGCAGAAAACTCCCAGGCGTGAGTCGCTTCGAAATCCCATCTACGCGGCTCGCATCAACCCTCAGGGTTGACAGCCCCTCCGCCAAGGCGAAGACTTATACCCGAAGGAATTTGCCCCAACCTATGAAGACCGTAGCCGTCGAAACAGCAATCGCAACCCCACCCACCACCAACAAACACCTCATCCGCTGGGTCGAAAAGATGGCCGACCTCTGCCAGCCCGACCGCATCCACTGGATCGACGGCTCGCAGGCCGAGTACGACTTCCTCTGCAGCCAGCTCGTCCACGCCGGCACCTTCACCAAACTCAACGAGAAACTCTGGCCCGGCTGCTTCCTCGCCCGCTCCGCCCCCAACGACGTCGCCCGCGTCGAAGACCGCACCTTCATCTGCTCCCTCTCCAAGGACACCGCCGGCCCCACCAACAACTGGGAAGATCCCTTCGTCATGCGCAAAAAACTCAAAGCCCTCTTCAAGGGAGCCATGCGCGGCCGCACCATGTACGTCCTTCCCTATTCCATGGGTCCCATCGGCTCGCCCATGTCGCAGATCGGTGTCCAGCTCACCGACTCCGCCTACGCCGTCGTCAACATGCGCATCATGGCCCGCATCGGTGCCCCAGTCTTCGCCGAAATCGACAAGGACGAAAAGCGCGTCGTCCCATGCATGCACACCGTCGGCGCGCCCCTCGCGCCCGGCCAGCAGGACGTACCCTGGCCCTGCAACGACGAAAAATACATCGTCCACTTCCCCGAAACCCGTGAGATCTGGTCCTACGGCAGCGGCTACGGCGGCAACGCGCTCCTCGGCAAAAAGTGCTTCGCCCTCCGCATCGCCTCCAACATCGCCCGCGACGAAGGCTGGATGGCCGAGCACATGCTCATCGTCGGCGTCGAATCCCCCCAACGCCCCGACGGCACCACCGAAAAAACCTACGTCGCCGCCGCCTTCCCCTCGGCCTGCGGCAAAACCAACTTCGCCATGATGATCCCCCCTGCCGGCTTCGAAGGCTGGAAGGTCTGGACCGTCGGCGACGACATCGCCTGGATCAAGCCCGACGCCACCGGCCAGCTCCGCGCCATCAATCCCGAGTACGGTTTCTTCGGTGTAGCCCCCGGCACCAGCGCCAAAACCAACCCCAACGCCATGGCCACCCTCGCCAAAAACACCATCTTCACCAACGTAGCCCTCACCCCCGAGGGCGGCGTCTGGTGGGAGGGCATGACCGACACCCCACCCGCCGAACTCATCGACTGGCGCGGCAACCGCTGGACTCCCGCAATCTCCAAAGAAACCGGCCAACCCGCCGCCCATCCCAACGGACGCTTCACCGCCCCCGCCGCCCAGTGCCCCACCATCGACCCCGACTGGGAGAACCCCAACGGCGTCCCCATCTCCGCCTTCATCTTCGGAGGCCGCCGTCCCACCACCATGCCCCTCGTCTATCAGGCCTTCAACTGGTCTGCCGGCGTCTACATCGGCGCCACCATGGGCTCGGAAACCACCGCAGCAGCCGGCGGCGCCATCGGCAAAGTCCGCCGCGACCCCATGGCCATGCTTCCCTTCTGCGGCTACCACATGGGCGACTACTTCCGTCACTGGCTCAAGATGCAGCGCAACCTCTCCGCCACGCCCCGCGTCTTCCACGTCAACTGGTTCCGCAAAGCCCCAGACGGCAGCTTCCTCTGGCCCGGCTACAGCGAAAACATGCGTGTCCTCAAGTGGATCATCGACCGAGTCCGCGGCCGTGCACAGGGCAAAGAAACTCCCATCGGCTGGACCCCTCACTTCGACGACATGAACTGGAAGGGCCTCGACATTCCCCGCGAACAGATGAAAGCCACCTTCGACATCCTCCAGACAGTAGACCGCGCCCAATGGAAACAAGAGGTCATGGGCCACGAAGAGCTATTCCTAGCCCTCCACGATCATCTCCCCCCCGAGATGATCTACGAGCGCGAACTCCTAATCTGCCGCCTCTAACAGTCAACGACACAGGGGCGGCAAATCCTTCAGCACAACAGCGCGAACTACCGACAACGTGACTTTTCAGGCATTTCGGTACTACTTCCGCTTAGCCGGTGATTAGCCCAAAGGAAATATCGCCGATCGATTCCATAATTTCTCGTTAGCCTAGTCAAAAAAACTGGCTACCTTAGAAACCTTAAGCTTTGTAGGATCTGAGTAAGGCTCTCATCCACATCATTCTGCTGTGCGCGGGTGAGCGTCTTCATTGGCGGATCAAAGACACCTGCGTCTACCCCGGACTGAGTGAGCCTTAGCTCATAACACTCCTTGCTGTGAAAGGCGCGGTATAGATTAATTGATTGCCAATGGCTCATTCCGGTACCGGCGGTGATTCCATGCACAAACAAAACTCCGTCAATGTTCTCCTGCGGATTTTGGGCTGAGATCATGAAGTCTGGTTCCCCCTCCCTCGGAAACGGAGTCACGCACACGTCGGCCCTCATCGCTTCGTCTGCCGGTTCGTGATAGTTCGCTTCCCGCTCGGCCTCAACTTGTCGCACCTGAAAGGAGGCCGCCTCGAAATTCGTGCCTTCAAACCGTCCGACAGGATAGACAGCGCAAGCGATCGCGTCTTCCTCACATGCGGGGGCATAGGACCGGTTGCATGGCCGCATATTCCCCGCTGTGCAGATTTGAAAATCGCGGGGATACGAAAAACTGAAACCACCGGCAGCGCTTTTAAAGATGGCTAGGTGGCCTAACGGCCGCCGCTGAGAGTGGGTCGGCAGCGCCAGTACCGCTGCCATTGCGATCATTCGCCAGACTCCGACATTCATGTATCACATTCTAGACCTGTTTCGCCCAGAGCGACCCAGAAGCGGCGCGCAGTGAGGAATTGTGAATGTATCGTCGCCAATTCGGAAGTAGTCCGAGCCGAAACAACGGTCTGCGAACCTCTTTTATTTTGTTCAACCCGCATATGCGCATCATCAAACTACACATACCAGGCGACGCACCCGCAAGTGATCTCATGCCCCAACCAAAGGCCGACCCCAACACCGACCTCTGCAAAGTATTGGTGGAAAGCTACGCCGTAAACGAGCGGATGAATCAACTCATCCTCGAACACCTCGACCCAGCAGCATGGCGCGCCCAACTCCCCGGCAGCAAAGGCCGCACCATCGCCGCCATCTACACCCACGTCCACAACATTCGCCGCAAGTGGCTACGACTCTCCGCCCCGCACCTCAAGCTCCCCGCCACTCTCAACCGCACCACAGCCACGCAAAAACAAACCCAAACCGCTCTCCTAGAAAGCGCCGCCCGCTGCTCCGAGATGCTCGCGGGCGCACTGTTGCAATCACCCAGCCGGATCGAAACCTTCCACCGAGACGGCTGGGCCAAACCCTGGCCCGCAGGCCCCGCCATGCTCGCCTACATGCTCACCCACGACGCACATCACCGAGGCCAGGTCAGCATGCTAGCCCACCAGCTCGGCTACCCTCTCCCACCCAAAGCAGCCGAGCAAATCTGGGGCTGGGAAAAGCTATGGAAAGACTGCGGCTTCACCCACCCCCGCTAAAAGCCCGTCACAACCACCGTAAGTCGTCATCTTGAGCGAAGCGGTAACGTCGTCATCCTGACCCAGAGCGCAGTCGAATGGGGAAGGATCCCTGTATTTGCTTTTCTGCTTTTCGTTCATCAGCGTCCTAGATGTAAATTCTGAGCAGAATCGCCGTAGAGCGCCCACCAAAAACCCTGTCAAGCCCCCAACCGCCCAAAACCCGCGCCAATCCTGCACAAACGCGTTGCGCATGAGTTTCCCTCGATCCTGTAAACTAGAACCAGAGAAGAAGCTCCGGGCGAAACCGGAGCTTCTATGGCTTAACCGTACCCCTAACCCCTTTGACTGGACGAATTTAGCCGTAACCCATTTGTTATGACGATTTTGCAACAATCGATCACCCGTAAATAGTTCATTACAAACAACTTAGACGCGGGCAATAGGGGGGGGACCCCAAGGGCATGGCACCCAGAAACCGGAATCGAGCACACGAATGTCGAACCAGCACGCAGCACCGTTCAACCCCAATCCGCAGCCGCCCATCCCCGAGCCCACCCACGCGGAGCGCGCCCGCACTCTGCTGCACCTGGCCAGCGTCGCAACCCTCTCCACCCTCTCCCGCAAGCAGCCAGGCTTCCCCTTCGGCTCCCTAATGCCCTACGCACTCGACCCCGCCGGCCGCACCCTCTTCCTCATCAGCACCATGGCCATGCACACCCAGAACCTCAAGGCAGACCCACGCGCCAGCCTCTTCGTCACCCAGCCGGCCGCAGACGGCGACGTCCTCGGCGCGGCCCGCGTTACCTTGGTCGGAAACGTCCACCAGATCGCAGACGAAGAGAAACCAGAAGCACGTGAGCTCTACCTCAAGGCCCATCCCAACAGCCACTACTGGGTCGACTTCAACGACTTTGCCTTCTTCCGCCTCGATCCCGTAGACGTCTACTACGTCGGCGGCTTCGGAGTCATGGGCTGGGTCACTGCCCCCGACTACGCCTCAGCCTCTCCTGACCCCCTTGCCGAGGCCGCACAGGGCATTCTGGACCACATGAACGCCGACCATAGCGACGCGCTCATCCTTCTCACCAGGACTCACGCAAAGCTCGAAGCCGAGTCCGCCACCATGACCTCGGTCGACCGCTTAGGCTTCCACGTCCGAGCCGTAACACCCGCTGGAATCAAGGGTGCCCGCATCGCCTTCCCACGCGAAGCCACCAACCCCGGAGAGACTCGTTCCGTTCTGGTCGAAATGGTCAAACACGCGCGCCACAACCACGCACTCCCCTCAAATGCCTATTGACTACTATCTCCTTTGCCTTTATGTTTAATGAGTGGCAAGACTCCCTTCGGGTTGAGTCAGTCATAACGAAGTCCACCCACTTCGTTGCTTTACTGGAATACCCACGCAACAGCCCCCACCGCGCTGCGTGGGTTTCCTTTTTAACCCACTTGTCATCTTTGGCACCACGTTCTTCGAAACGCTCACGCTGCCCGAGAGCACCGTAAACTAAAACGCAACGATGCCCCTCGAATCCCCAAACATCGGCCCGGTAGATCACACTGGGGAAAAGTCGAGCAGCGGTTTCACTCCCCTGACGATCCCTCTGTTCCGCGATCGCTGGATCGCCAGCACGATCTCCTCGGTCGGAACCTGGATGCAGGACACCGCAGGCACATGGTTGATGACCTCGCTGACCGCCTCGCCGCTACTGGTCGCCTTGATGCAGACCGCAGCAAGCCTGCCGGTGCTGCTGCTCGGACTGCTCGCCGGTGCAACCGCAGACATCTTCGACCGCCGCAAGCTGCTCATCTTCTGGCAGACCTGGATGCTCGTGTCGGTGGGAATCCTCGCGATCCTCACCTTCATCGGCTACATCTCGCCTTGGGGTCTGTTGGCCTTCACCTTCCTGCTTAACATCGGCTCGGCGATGAACAATCCCGCGTGGCAGGCAATCGTCCCGGAACTCGTGCCTCGCGAGCTGATCCCGGACACTGTGTCGCTCAACGCCGCCAGCAACAACCTCGCCCGCGCCGTCGGTCCCGCACTCGGCGGACTGATGGTAGCAGGCTTCCAGCGGGTGCACACAGGCGCGGGCTCGGTCTTCGCCCTCAACGCACTCTCGTTCGCCGGAGTCATTTGGGTGCTGGTGAACTGGAAACGTATCCCGTTGTTCAAATCGGCATTGCCATCCGAACGCATCGCTGGCTCGATTCGCTCAGGGCTGCGTTACGTACGCTACGCGCCGGATCTTCAGTCCTCGCTGGTGCGCGCATTCACCTACACCTTCTTCATCTCTGCGATCTGGTCGCTCCTTGCAGTCGTCGCAAAGCGTGATTTGAAACAAGGCCCGCTCGGTTACGGCATTCTGAACGGCTCGCTCGGCCTCGGAGCCGTGGTCGCTGCTACAACGCTTCATCGCATTCGCCAGCAATTCTCGGCAGACCAGATTCTAGCCACATCGACGCTCTACAACGTAGTTGTGCTGTTGGTACTCGCATTCGTCCGCAGCCCTCTGATCATCATCCCCACTCTGATCCTCTCGGGCGCCGCATGGACCAGCACCATGTCCACAATCAACGTGTCGGTACAGCTTTCCGTTCCCGCATGGGTTCAGGCTCGCGCCCTGGGCACCTACATGACAACCTTTCAGGGAGGCATGGCACTCGGAGCTATTCTCTGGGGTTACATTGCAGAACACACATCAACGCCTATCGCGTTGACTACGGCGGCATGCGGATTGCTGATCACCTTTCCATTCGCGCGCAGATTCCACATCCTGCAAGGCCCGCTTCCTGACCACACGCCGTATCAATGGAAGCACCCGGCGCCCCAGCTTGCAATCGACACCGAGCCTACTGACGGCCCCGTCCGCATCTCGATCGAATATCGCGTGCCGCTCGAAAATTACGCGGAGTTCACCTCTGCAATCCATCAGCTTCGAGGTGTTCGACTCCGCGACGGTGCGATCCGTTGGGGCATCTACCGTGACGCCATCGATCCTAAGCACCTCAACGAGACCTTCTTGATGGAGTCGTGGCTTGATTACCTGCGTTCCCGCGAACGTATTACAGCTGCTGACGAGACAATCCGTGCCCGCGTGCGTGCGCTGCACGAGCACGACGAGCCACCGAAGACGACCTACCAGATCTACGCCAGGGAAGTCGCGGATCAAGTACCCGGCGCTTCCGCGGACTCCCAAGGGTCCACCTAAACGACGCCCTAGTACTCGATATAACAGGTCTCTCGCTGCATACCCAAACAGGTGAGATAGCCGTTCGTACAAGCCACGACGGGCACGGCCGGAAACGGAGACCATGCCCGGGCTCCTAAACGATCGAGCTAGACGGCAGAGCCAAGCGCAAGATCAATCAAGGTCTTCTCTTCGATTGCATGAGCCTTTGCGGAACCGGTCGCCGGCGTTGCGCTGGCGCTTCGCTTGACACTGAGTACGGCACGGTCACCAGAAATCCGACGTAACAACGGCATCACATAAGAAAAAGCTCCCATATTGGCGGGCTCTTCCTGTACCCAAATGATCTCTTGCGCGTCGGGATGTTGGTCGAGAGCAGCCTGAAGCTCCTCTTCAGGCCAAGGGTACATCTGCTCCAGGAAGATGATGCCAACGCTGAAGTCCTTGCGCTTCTCGCGCTCGACTCTGAGATTGTGACCAATCTTTCCGCTGCAGACCAGCAGTCGACGCGGAGCTTTCACATCGTTGTCCGGAAGGACGTTCTGGAATCTTTCGATGGCAAAGTCCGCGAGCGTGGAAGATGCGTCTGGATGACGAAGCATGCTCTTAGGAGTAAAGACAACGAGCGGCTTTCGCCATGGCCGCAGCGCCTGCCTGCGAAGGAGATGGAAGTACTGCGCTGCGTTCGATGGCTGACAGATCTGGATGTTGTCATTCGCGGCGAGTTGCAGGTAACGTTCAATACGCGCGCTGGAGTGTTCGGGGCCTTGGCCTTCATATCCATGCGGTAGCAATAAGACGAGGCCGGAGAGCAGACCCCACTTCGCTTCGCTGGCCGCGATGAACTGATCCATAATGATCTGCGCACCGTTGGCGAAGTCGCCGAACTGTGCCTCCCAAAGGACGAGAGCCTCGGGGAAATCGCGAGAGAATCCATATTCGAAGCCCAGGACGGCGGCCTCGGAGAGAAGTGAGTTGTAGATCTCGAACTTACCCTGCTTCTCGCTGAGATGGGCGAGCGGGGTGTAGCGAACCTCGGTCTCTGTATCGACCATCACTGCGTGGCGTTGATTAAACGTTCCTCGCTGCGAATCCTGTCCGCTGAGGCGTACCGGAACACCCGCTTCCAATAGCGAAGCGAAGGCTACGAGTTCGGCCATACCGTAGTCGAAGAGTCGCGAGCCCGCACCCATCTCCTGACGCTGTTCGAAGAGCTTCTGCACCTTGGGATGAATATGAAAGTCTTTTGGGTATACCGTCAGCGAAGTCACGAGTGCTTTGATTCGATCCGCGGAGAGACCAGTCGGCACATCATCCTGGGGGTCGAGTTCACCCCCTTTGTAGGGGGCCCAATAATCGGGAAGCTGGGCTAGCTGCGGTTTGTGATCAGCCTCCGATGCTGTTTTCTGATCATCGAGGAGTTCTTGCTGAATCTTCTGCACCTCGGCGGCGGGATCGACACCTATTTGCTTTGCATATAGCTGGTAGAGCGCTGGACGGTCCTTGATAATTGCGTAGCGACGGGGCTGGGTAACGGTTGGATCGTCGACTTCGCTGTGTCCGTGTTTGCGGTAGCCAACGAGATCGACAACGATGTCGGAACGGAAGCGGGCGCGATATTCGGCAGCGATTGCGGCAACTCTCACGACTGCGTCCGGATCTTCCGAGTTGACGTGGAAGATGGGAATGGGAAGACGTTTTGCAATGTCGGTAGCGAATCGCGAGGAGTTTGACTCTTCAGGGATTGCAGTGAATCCAAGGAGGTTGTTGACGATGACGTGGATCGTCCCGCCGACATTGTAACCGTGCAGCGTTGCCATGTTCAGTGTCTCGGCGAGAATACCCTGTCCGGCGAAGGCCGCGTCGCCATGAATGAGCAATGGCAGCACCTGATTGTTTCCGTCTTTCCCAATGCGCTCCTGCTTGGCGCGAGTGCGTCCGAGCACCACGGGATCGACTGCTTCGAGATGGCTCGGGTTCGAGGCGAGGTGCAGCGAGATAACCTTCCCCTCGGGCGAATGGTATTCACCTGTCGCACCCACGTGATACTTCACATCGCCACCGCCCATAGTGCTGCGTGGATCGACATCTTCAAACTTGGTGAAAATCTCCGACGGAGAACGACCGATGGTGTTGGTCATCACGTTTAGCCGACCGCGATGGCTCATCGCAATCATGACCTTCGTAATGCCGGATCCAGCGCTCACCGCTAGAATCCGGTCGAGGAATGGAATCAGTGCAGTGATCCCTTCCAGGGAGAATCGCTTTGTACCAAGGTATCGCGATTGAATGACCTGTTCGAACATGTCGGCACGAATGAGCTGCGTGAGAATGAGTGCCTGATCGGGAGTCTGTGGAACCTGCTCGATGCGCTCTTGCAGCCACTGCCGTTGTTCAGGGCTCGGTATATGCATAAACTCTGCGGCGATTGTTCCGCAGTAGTACCCACGCGCCTCTTTGGCGACTTCGCCCTCAGGTGCGGGTGTAGGAAACGGCTCCGGGGGAAAATATTGACCTAGAGGGTCGAGCGAAGCCTGCAAGTATCCCCAACGCCGAAAGATGTCAAAGACAGTTTCGCGTTCGTGTTGCTCAATTGCGGGTGTTGTTGCTATCAGAGTCCCTGCCTTTGTAGCCATTTCTTCCTCACTTCAGGTCTAGTCGCGAGCCATTTCGCGTACACTTCTATGCTAGACCTTTCGGCGAAAGGGCGCACGTTACTCGCCCGCTAGTCGGGCACGGATGACCATAAAGTTGCACCCCTCAAAATCATTAGAGAAGTAAAACTTATTTTCTAAAATCGCAATTGACTCAAGGCAGATCGAGTCTCTTTGTGCCTGCGTCGTGTCGGCGCAGTTTTTGTAAACTCCTCCATCTTGATCAGTTACTAAGAAGTCCCGCCGATCCATTCGACGTTTTTCAATCCAGAGCCATCCCCCAGATACCTCGCTCCGGTTCTGCGTTTGACCCGGGAATATTAACGTTTATGCGCAACAACAAGCATGTTCTGAGAAAGAACGAAATGGGTATCGCTCGTTTCTGCGGCGAGTAAAAGCCTATAGGGAAAGGTTCCGGCCTCCCAGACCAGCCGTCTTCCTATACTCATGAATCCATGCGGAACAGGCTTATCCTCATGAGCCGTAATTTTCGAGAAACCGATTGTGTTCAATAACTGTTTTGCAGAAGTGGGAGTGAAGCTTTGCTCGTGGGTAAGATCTCCATAACGAACCCGCATTCCGAAGATGCCTTCGGCATTCGGGACATGGATGAGACATTTCCCCCCGGGGCGGAGCACTCGAAAGACCTCATCGAGAACCACAAATGCTTCGTCGCGCGTGAGGTGTTCAACGATATCCCAAAGGAGTGTGACCCCCACCGACTCGCTTTCTGTGCGCTGTAGATAGCCGAGAAGTTCACCCTGAGTTATACCGTCGATCCCAAGTTGATGCGCTAGAGCGACCTGCTCTTCCGAAACATCGACGCCGGTGACCGAAGTAAACCCATTCAGACGCAGAACATGTACGAAAGCCCCGTGTCCGCAGCCCAGATCAAGAATGGGCGTATCTTTATCAAGCGCAAAATGGCGATGAATGACTGGCTCTATGTATCGCCTTCGGTCCGCAAACATAGTTTGTTTTTGGGAGGGATCGACTTTTGCCTGGCCGCTCGTGACATACGAGGAGTACAGGCGGCTTCGCCACGAATGCTGGTTAACCACGAACACCTCTGGGCTTGACTTACGCGAAGTTTATCATGATCAGACACTTAACTGAGGTTGCGCTGCACCAAGTTACGATTCACAACTATAGTTTTAGGCATGAAGTTTGTATCTCACAAAACTTTGGTTTTGGCCTTCGCTTTGAGTCGGATGAGTTTGTCGATGGGGTTCGGTCTTGCTTGCGCCGATCAAGCTCCCTCCGCTGCGCACGAATCGATTCAGACGCCTGCAAAGAGTGTAACTCCCACCGACGTGACGATGGCCGATCCAGGGAAGATCGACAACCGTCCACTACCTGATATCGAGGAGCTGATGCATGCAGTGGAGACGAACCAGAGGGCAGCGGAGACAATTGAGAAGGACTATTTATACCGATCGTCGTGGACGCTGAAAGAGCTCGATGGGCACGGAGGGGTCAAGAAGACTGAGACGGAGGAATATGACGTCTTCTGGGTGGAAGGAGTTCCCGTGCATCGTTTGATGAAGAAGAACGGAAAAGAGTTAAGCGCCGAGGAACAAAGGAAGGAAAACGAGCGGATAGATAAAGAGATAGTCAAGGTCAAGGAGAAACGCAGGAAAGCGGACGAGAAGGGAAAAGAGACTGGACCGCACGGCGAGGAGGAAGTTACCGTCTCGCGACTATTGGAGTTAGGTCGTTTCACAAATGCGCGACGCCTGCAATGGAACGGGAGAGACACGATCGCCGTTGACTTTGCGGGCAATCCGAATGCAAAAACTAAAACCCGCTTCGAGGAGGTTATTCGAGACATGGTGGGCACTGCGTGGGTCGATGAACAGGACCGGACACTGGTAAAGGCCCAAGGACACTTTCTAAATAGCTTCAAGATCGGCGGCGGTCTTGTAGCGAACATTCAAAAAGGTACGAGTTTTTCCATGGAGCAGCGCAAGGTTAACAACGAAGTCTGGCTGCCAGCGATGGTTGAGGGGCAAGGGGAAGCCAGAACACTTCTGTTCTTCAACTTGCATGGGAGCGTGCAGGGGGTAGAGTCGGACTATCGAAAGTTCAAGGCGACTTCGACCATTCTTCCGGTAGAAAGCACGGTCCCACAGACTCCGCCAACAAAATGACACTGTCATCAATGCTGGCTGAGCAGCGGCTTTAGAAACGCGCAAAGGGATAGCAACCGCCATCCCTTCCGCAAAACTTGGTTATTGCTGTAGTCGTAGTGCTAAAGATTAGAGAGGCTGAACGTCAGACGCCTGCCAACCCTTGGGTCCCTTTACCACGTTGAACTGTACAGCCTGGCCCTCTTGAAGGCTCTTGAAACCGTTCGAATTGATCGCCGAGTAGTGTACGAATACATCCTCGCCGTTCTGACGGCTGATAAAGCCAAACCCCTTGGCATCGTTAAACCACTTAACTGTTCCCTGTTCCATGTTCGCTATTTCCTTATTGCTATTGAATTTGCCGCCAGATCCAAATCGGGGTTCGTACAGTACGAGCTTTGCAGAAATCCAATCTGTTTCAAACGATGTGTGAAGGTTAGCACAACTGGCAAGTTTTTTTTAATTATTCTCCTAAATAGTTATAGTTGCACTATTTATGGTGCAGTAAGTGTGAAAAATTTGGCAGAAACGAGGATTTCAAGCCTT
Source organism: Tunturiibacter psychrotolerans (assembly GCF_051013365.1). Lineage (GTDB taxonomy): Bacteria > Acidobacteriota > Terriglobia > Terriglobales > Acidobacteriaceae > Edaphobacter > Edaphobacter psychrotolerans_A. Next base: position 835,343 of record NZ_CP132941.1, read on the forward strand.
GCTGGATTCGACAAACGTACTCCGAGGATGTTAGATATCACGCAGGTTCACGCTTTGAGGTGTGAGCGGACGATCTCTTCGGCCCGTCCAAGGACCTCGTCGAGAGTCATCGCAGTTGAGTCGAGGACAACGGCATCGGCGGCCGGTCTGAGGGGCGACTCGGCCCGGTTGCGATCGCGATAGTCGCGATCTTTCAGTTCGCGGAGAATGATTTCTTCGGCCAGTCTCTGCTGTTCTGCGGTCATTGGATCTGGTGATTGGCGCGCCGAATTCTGCTCCCGCGTCGGTTCGACATGCGAGCGCGGAGCAGCTTGGCGGTAGCGGCGGCTGCCGCGAACCTCGGGAGCAGCGTCGAGAAAGATCTTGACTTCTGCATCTGGGAAGACGGCGGTGCCGATGTCGCGACCCTCCATAACGACTCCGCCGGCCTCGCCCAGAGTGCGCTGCTGCTGGACCATCCAAGCGCGAAGGTGCGGATGGACAGATACCTTGGAAGCGGCGGAGGTGACGTCGGTCTCGCGGATGCGACGGGAGACGTCCATCCCGTCCAGGAGGACCCGATTACCGTCTACTTGAGGTTCGAGGGTGATGCGGGTTTGGGCGGCGAGAGCCATCAGAGGAGCTTCGTCATCAAAGTCGTAGTCGTTTTCGATCGCTTTTAGGGCAAGAGCGCGGTACATGGCTCCGGTCTCGAGATTAAGGAAGCCGAAGCGACGGGCCAGGTGAGCAGCAAGGGTGCTCTTTCCGGCACCTGCAGGCCCGTCAATGGCAATTATGGGACGTCCGCGTTTTTTTGTTTCAGGCTGTGATGTAGAGCCAGATTCTTCGTGCGGCTGAGTCATCCGGCCTATTCCCCTTCCTCACGTTTGAACTTGCGTGCGGGAGGTCGATTGCCGAAGGGCTTCTTATTACCCTTGAATTTGTCGAAAGTGCTCGCGGGTTTATCCGTTCCAGCAGCAGACTTTCCGTAGGCTTTTTTGCCAGCGAAACTGCCACTTGTGGATTTTCCAGCATAGCCTCCGCTGGATTTACCGTAGGGCTTTTTGGCACCCAGTCCCCCAGCGGATTTGCCTGCATAACCGCCACTGGTCCTCGGGGAGTAGTCGCCGGAAGCTTCGCGACGCGCCGGGCGGTCGGACGGGGAGGGGCGAGGGCTGCGCGGGGCGTCGAACTTTCGGTAAGGTGGTCCACTGGGGCGACTTGCTGCACTTTCGCTTCGGTCCCCACTACCCTTACGGTCGCGGGAGGGGCTGGGCTTACTGACAAAGCGAGATGGTCCCGCCGCTTCGTCGCGACGGACAAAGGATTTGCGTGGCGCGAAACCGTTGGTGCGGTCCCCGCCGTCGAGACTCCGCTGTGGGCGGGCGGAGAAGCTTCCCGCCTTACGCGGGCTACTGAAGCCGGGTTTGCCTGACCTTTCTCCGAAGGTGCGGCGTGCAGGACGGCTGTCCGCAGAGTCGCCCTCCGGCCTGGGAGCGAACTCTCGGCGAGAAGGACGTCTGTCGCTGTTGTCGCGGCCGAAGCTCGGTTTGCCGGCGAAGCCTTCACGATCGCGGCCGGTGGTGCTTGGCTTGGAGAACGTTTTGCGGGGGCGGTCGCTGCCAGCCGCCGGGGCATCGCTGTACGGTCGGGGGGTGAATTCGCGTCGCGGAGGACGACTCTCACTGGAGCCTTCGGTGCGGCGGAACGCCGGGCGATCATTACCGATGGAGGATGTGTCCTTGCCGAAAGATGGCCGGTTACCTGCGTAGCGGGATTTGTCGCCAAATGTCGGCTTCGATCCGAACGCCGGCTTGGAGCCAAAAGAAGGTCGTTTCGCTGCTCTTTCAAAACTGGGTTTGCGCTCGGCGGTGCGCGGTGTTCTCGCCGTCGCGCTATCGTCACCATCTTCTGACTGCGAGGACGGTTTCGCGGCCAATCGATCGGCCTTCTCTTCTTCCCAGGGCTTGGTGAAGCTCGGTCGGTCAGGTCGATTCGATTCGCGGGTAAAAGGACGACGCTCGCGTGGCGTTGCGGCTCCAGAGTCGCGACTCGGTTTGCTTATAAACCCCGTGCCGACTTTGCGAGGTTTGGGGATGAATTTAGTGATACGACCAGACGTCTCGCCTGTTTCGCTACTCTCGCCTTCACTAGCGACGAGAGAGTCGGTATCAGTGCTGGGAGGTACGGCAACAGCGAGGAATGCAGGAAGCTCGCCAGTAACATGAAGGACTGTGCGGCCTTCGACGGCAATGGTTTCGAGCTGGCGGGCAGAGATGAGCGGATGGATGACATCGCGAATACGCGAGCGAGCTGCGACCGGGGAAAGGAAGGTTTCTATGTCTTCTTCAGACGCTACGATAGCCTGTCCGAGGTACAGCGAGATGAGGGCTGAAAGCGCAGTAGGTTGTCCGGCATTAGCTCCCGCTTTGATCTGCTTGGTGAAACGGGTCGTAACGAGCTCCCACAGGGTGGGGGCACCGTCAGGTTGCGGAACCGGAATAACTCGGAGGTGCTGCCATAGCTCGGTCAGTGAGCGGAGTACCGCTGTCTCTGTGACCTCCTTACCGAGCTGCGTCGTGAGGTCATAGGAACTCATACCGGTGGCGTGGTCTTTGGCGCGCTCGGCAAGGAGATTGTATGTGTTCAGGGCGAGCGGGGAGACCTTGCTGGCTCCGCTTGTTGCGGGAGGCTGTTTCCAGGCCTTGTCGCCGCGGAGAGTGAAGATATAGGGAAAAGCGAGCGGGGACACGATAAAGTCCGGGATCTCACTGCCGGTGCCGGTGGGCGAACCGAGAAGATTGAGAGGAATCGCTCCGCCATCGAGAATGAGCCGCGACAGGAGGCTTCGAGACTGGTCAGTATCCGCCAGGGTCGGAGCAGCGTTCGGAGTTCCTAGGATGGCTTCCACGAAGGATGGCGCCGGGGCGGGAAGCTGCGCTGCGCGAGGTGTAAAGAAGACCAGACCTGAAGTGTTGAGCCAATCGCGGAGCATATTGATTGTCAGAATGGGATCGGCGTTGTGGTGCCAATGCGCGAGACGAGCGGCGGCGAGCTGGTCAGCCGTGGGGGTGCTTAGATTACTCAAGGTGTTGCCTTCCTGCTGCGCGGAGCGATGCTCGAGCGACAACATATCCTTAGCCTGGGCTAAGGATGACACTAATGTTCGGATTCAAGCGACGAGCGGCGAGATGCGCTGAAATGCTTTGTATGTCTTTATAAGGATACCGCAAAGCGAGAGGTCTGCCCTCGAACAGGTAACAGGATCTGCGGTTTCTACGCTCCAAAAGACAAAGCCGCCCCTCCGCGACTTCATTTTTCACGCGGAGAAGACGGCCAGAGTGCGATCAGCTAAGGAAGAGGCTGGCCGGCCGCAGTCATCTGCTGGAGCTGTTGCCGATCGTAGCTCTTTACCCCCTCGGGAAGCGGCGCATAGTTGAGTGTCGCTGCAGCGGCCTGACCATCCGTGATGACGTACTGGACGAAGTTTCTAAGGGCGGTACGCTTGGCCACGTCGGGGCCATCCTTCGGGATGATGAGAAACGTGAGAGTGGAGATGGGATAAGCGTCAGGAGCTGAAGCCGGGGCGTTGACGATCGGCGTCCGTGGGTCTTTTGAGAGTTGATCGGTGAACGCGGCAATAGCAGCCGTAGTACTAGCGGTGTCAGGCAGAACATATTTGCCGGAAAGATTCTTCACGGCAGCTACGGGGAGCTTATTTTGCTGGGCAAAAGTGAGCTCAACGTACCCAATGGCACCAGGAGTCTGACGGACCTGCGCTGTGACGCCCTCGCTACCCTTGCCGCCGATACCGACGGGCCAATCGACTGAGTTACCGACACCAACCTTCTGCTGCCACTCCGGGCTGACGGCAGCGAGATAGGTAGTAAAGGCGTTAGTCGTGCCACTGCCGTCTGTACGGTGAGACACAAGGATCTTCGTGTTAGGGAGATTCACGCCAGGATTATCTTTGACCAGAAGTGGATCGTGCCAGGAAGTGATCTTACCGAGAAAGATGCCGGCAATGGCTTCCGACGAGAGTTGCATAGGCTTGTCGAGACCGGGGAGCGAGTAGGTGATGCAGACGGGACCAGCCGACTCGGGAATCTGAATCATAGGCTTCATGCCATTGAGTTGATCGTCGTTGAGCGCGGCATCTGAAGCTCCGAAATCGACTGTGCCGTTCTTAACCTGTTGAACGCCGCCACCAGAGCCTATTGACTGATAGTTGATGCGAACATTGGAATGCGCGTTGGAGAACGAGGATGTCCATCGGGACATTACAGGGTAGACGAACGTGCTTCCTGCCCCATTCAGTTCTACGCTCTGACCTTCACTACCGCTGGAGCTTGATTTGCAACCCGTGAAGACAACAAAAAGTGTGGATACCAGACAGAGAGCATATCCCGCTCGGAGTCGTACACAGGAGTTATCGGCTGAGTTACGCAAGGGATCCTCCATAAGAACGCGGTATTTGGTCTTAGTTTGGTTGCAAAAACACAGAGAGCAGGTTGCCGACGAGCGGGATATTCCTTGAAAATTCACAAAGTTGCAATTGCTCAAATGCGTTGAAATGCCTTTTGTATGTCCTTGTGGGAATAGCGCAACGCAATGGGTCTGCCGTGGGGACAAGCTGTGGGGTGTTCGGTTTTTCCCAGGGCATCGAGCAGCCATTCGATCTTTGAGAGTTCAAGCGGCTGATTGATCTTGATGGCGGCGTGGCAGGCAATCGAAGCGGCAATGCGGCGACGGCGGGCTTCTGAGTTTTCAGTCTGCCGATTCCGGTCAGGGATCGCCAGAATCTCTTCGAGCAGGTGTTCGAGTTCGCGACCTTGGAGACCTACTGGCGCGGCTTTGACCGCGAGAGTGCGGGGACCAAAGGGTTCTGCTTCAAAACCATTACGTTCCAACTCATCGGCAATTTCCGCAAAGGTAATCATCTGCGCTGGCAGCAAGTCGACGAGGAGCGGCATGAGGAGCCGCTGACGTTGGATCTGTTCGGTATCGCGATCGTGCAGGACTTTTTCGAACAAAACGCGCTCATGAGCCACATGCTGGTCGATGATCCACAGGCCCTCTTCGTTGGTGGCAAGGATAAAGGAGTCTCGAAACTGGCCCAGGGGCTTGAGAGTCGAGAGAGCAGTGAGTGTATCGGCTTGCTGTGGTGCCGCTGATTCGTAACTGGATTCAGCGTCCGCGAAATCGTGACCGACAGGGATACAGTGTCCGGAAAAGGCAAAGCGACCCGGGGAGGGGGGGGCGATCGGAGCGGCAAGTTCGAAGATGGGGGACTTTACGGGCTCAGGGGACTTTGGAATATCCCATTGGGCGGTTTCAGAACCATTTGAGAAATAGTCAGTTCCTTCCCCTTCACCACCCAAAGACTCCACGCGACCGTCTCCAAATGTCGTTGGCCGGAAGGTTGCACCGAAGACCGGCTGGGGGATGGCGTCCCCGCCGTCCGGAGGGCCCGGAAGCGGGCTAACGTCCAGGAGGAGCGAGCTTGACACACCATGCGGGCCATTCTGAAGTGCGGTAATGAAGCTGGCAGCCGGACGCGCCTGAGTGAGCGTGGTACGAATGCTGTCGCGGACAAAATCATGGACGAAGCTTGGCTGGCGGAAGCGCACTTCCGTCTTGGCCGGATGAACGTTGACGTCAACCTCTTGTGGCGGCATCTCGAGATAGAGGAGAACCACGGGATATGAAGTAGGAGGGAGGATGTTGCGGTAGGCCTCCGAGAGTGCATGGAGGATGAGCCTGTCGCGGATCAGGCGCTGATTGACGAAGACGTAGATGGAGTTGCGGTTGAGCTTCTGCAACTCGGGTTTGGAGATGAAGCCAGTGAGGCGAAGAAAACCAGGGTCGGGTGCAACGTAGTCCTCTTCGCGCTTCCAGGGAGGGGGCTCAGGCAGACCAACGCGAGTGAAATCAAGTTCGGCTGTGGTGGGCAGCATGTAGTTGCTGGTCTCTTTGCCGAAGATCTGGAAGAGTCGGTCTGCGCTGTTGCCAACAGCGGGGGCGACAAGGAGAGCCTGCGTGGAGGAGTGAAGCTCAAAGTGTTTTGTGGGATGGACGAGGGCATAATGCGTGACGAGCGCAGCGATGTGCGATAGCTCAGTCTGTTCGGACTTGAGGAACTTACGCCGAGCGGGAGTATTGAAGAAGAGGTCGCGAAGAGTAATGGTGGTGCCGACTGGAAGGCCAGCATCTTCGACGCGAAGGATATTGCCGCCGGCAATTTCAACGAGCGTACCCGAGGCCTCATCCGCGACGCGAGTTTCCAGCTGTAAGCGGGACACACTGGCAATCGAAGGCAGAGCTTCACCACGAAAACCAAGAGTTGCGATGGAGAGGAGATCGTCCGCATTGCGAAGCTTAGAAGTGGCGTGGCGCTCAAAAGCAAGGAGGGCATCATCCCGCACCATACCGTGACCGTTGTCGGCTATTCGAATGAGTTTTCGGCCGCCACCCTCGACCTCAATGCGGATGCGGGTTGCTTGAGCGTCCAGCGAGTTTTCGAGGAGTTCCTTTACGACGGATGCCGGGCGTTCGACGACTTCACCGGCGGCGATCTGATTCGCCACTAGGTCAGAGAGAATACGGATGCGGCCCATGAGATCGATTGTACGAGGATCCAAGAAACTGCTGGATTGCCGAGAGGCAGAAGCTGTCGGGAAGTCCAGAGCGACCCTTTGTTTGTTTTGTGGGAAATAGATTCTCGCTCGAGGCTTGATTGGGCAAATTAATACCACTTTGACATGCATTTATTTGCGCATCTCAATGCCACAAGTTCGCCATTGCATTAGAAAAGCCGTGATGAGTGGCGTTTCCCTAATCTGCGAATTGGCCATCAGAATGCACTGACTCACTGCAAGTACTCGTCCTGCAACTCTTAGGAGCCTCATGAAACAAAGAACACTGGGACTTTGCATTCTTGCCTTGGTTACTCTCGCCATTTCTTCCGTCGGTCACGCCGACACCTTCGATTTCAGTTTTTCGGGTATCCTCTTCTCCGGCTCCGGTACATTTACCGCAACAGAGGAAGGCGCTACAGACGTTTACGACGTAACAGGCGTCACAGGGACTGTCAGAGATTGGGCAGGATCCTCGAACATTTCATCGCTTATTGGACTGAACAAGTTCAACGGTAACGACAATAAGTTGATCTTTCCTGGCATCGCTCCGCCATTCTTGCCCACTAAGTTTTTTGACGGCAACGGCGTGTCTTTTGCCCTCGCCGACGGAGACGATATTGACCTGAACGATTCCTGGGGATCTGAATTCGCGGTGATAGGTGCCCCGAAAGGACTCGTCCTTCCCGAGGCCTCCACCATTGGCATCGCGAAAAATTCTCCAGTTCCTGAGCCGAGCACCCTTGCCCTGTTTGGTACGGGCATCTTTGGTATCGCTGGCGCCATTCGCCTTAAGTTGCGTTTTGCATGATTTGCTGGATCTCTGGTTAGATAAAAAAGCCGCTTCGGAATATCGAAGCGGCTTTTTATTTCTCCAATAGAGTCGAGTCTTGTGGCGTTCTATTCCATCATTTGATTTTCTTCTTCACTATCGAGCTGGCTTTGCGGGTTTCAGTATCGCGGTCGCCGACCATATGGAGGCGCATGAAGTTCGTCGCACCAGATTTGGTTCGGGTCCCGGCGACAATGCCGACGATCTGGCGCTGGTGAACATGGCCTTGCGTTTCGAGGATCTGTTCAGCCATGTTGACGAGCTTGTCTGTATCGCGAAAGCGAGCGCACAGGATGGGATAAGTGCCCCACAGCAGCATGCAGCGATTGATGACCTTCTCAAAGGGCGAGAGCGCGAAGATGGGCGGTTCGGGGTGATACTTGGAGAGAAGCCGAGCGGTCATACCGCTTTCGGTAAAGATAGCGATAGCGGCCACGTCGAGGTCGTCCGCCGCGTGGGACATACACTCGCAAATGGTCTCCGCGATAGAGAGGCGGACACTGGGGTGATGGCCAAGGGCAGGACGAGGATCGAGGCGGATCTGATGCTCGGTTTCGGTGATAATTTTTGCCATCATGGCGACGGCTTCTACGGGGTATTTACCAGCTGCGCTCTCGGCGGAAAGCATAACGGAGTCGGTGCCGTCGTAGATGGCGTTAGCGACGTCCGACGCCTCAGCGCGGGTGGGGCGCGGGTTGTCGATCATCGACTCTAGCATCTGCGTCGCAGTGATAACAGGCTTGCGGAACTCCGCGGCGCGGCGAATGATGTGCTTCTGGAGAGCTGGAACCTTCTCTGGCGGAACCTCCACACCCAAGTCGCCGCGAGCGACCATAATGGCATCTGTAACTTCGAGGATGCTGTCCAGGTGCTCGATGGCCTGTGGCTTTTCAAGCTTGGCGACGACCCACGCGTCGGACTTGAGAGCGGCCAGGCGATTCTTTACATGACGGACGTCATCCGCAGTCCGAACGAAAGAGACAGCGACCGTATCTACTCCCTGAGCGATGGCAAAGATGAGGTCCTCTTCGTCCTTTTCCGTGAGGGACGGAACGTTGACCGCGATGCCAGGAAGGTTAATTCCCTTATTTTCGCCCAGCATGCCCCCGTTGACGATCTCGCAAATAACATCAACGCCCTTGACGGAGTCCACGTGGAGTTCAATAAGGCCGTCGGATAGCAGGATGCGCGAACCTCGCTCGAGGTTTTCAGCGAGAGTCTTAAAAGTCGTACCGACGAGTGCAGCGTTGCCTTCAATTTCGCGTGGGGTGATGGTCAGGCGCTTGCCCGCGACCAGTTGGACGGGCTTGTGTCCCTTGAGCTTCCCCGTGCGGATCTTGGGACCCTGCAGGTCGGCTAGGATGCAGATGGGCTTGCGCTCCTCTTTAGAGATAGTGCGGACCATGCGGATGAGTTCGGCCTTTTGCTCGTGGCTGCCATGGGAAAAATTGAGGCGAGCGACGTCGAGACCCGCGCGAACGAGCGCGCGGAAAACCTCAGGGGTGTTTGAAGCTGGACCGAGCGTGGCCACAATCTTGGCGCGGCGACCTCGTTCCATAGCTACAAAGGGGGCAACGTCGGGCATGGAGTTCAAAGATTTCTTCATGGGCTGCTTGCGGAAACTTTCTCACCATCCCAAAGTTCGAATGGTATGACCAGTAGGTTTGACTTCCCTCGCAATTCTAACCGGGTGCAAGGGTATTTGGAGTGGGAGGCTGGGAATGAGGGTGGAAAAAGCGAGAGTGGAACTCTGCATTGAACTCGGCTCCGCAAAGAACGCAGAGCGAGATGATGTAAAGCCAAAACAGCAGCGCTATGCCGGCGCCGAGTGATCCATAGACCTGGGAGTAGTTGGCGAAGCGCGTGACATACCAGCCAAAGATGACAGTCGCGAGGAACCACATGGCTGTCGAGAAGAAAGCGCCGGGGAGGGTGCGCTTCCAAGACTGCTGCATAGGCGTTCCCATGTGATAGATCAGTGCGGTGATGCCAATGCTGCCTGTGAGGGCGACGCTCCAACGGATGAGAAGGGCGAAGATGTAGACCGGAGCGCGAGCAGAAGGAGCAACGTGTACAGCGAGCCAGGTCGTGATGAAGTGACCGAAGACCACGAGAACGCTGGCCAGAGCAAAAGGTATGAGCGAGAGTGGAACCAGCACCAGAGCGCGGATACGGCGCTGCCAGAAAGTCCAACAATTGATAGGAAGGTCATTGGCGCGGCGGAGCCCCTCCATAATTGTGGCGAGAACACTTGAGGCTCCTGTGAGACTGACCAGGAACGCGACGCTGAGAGCATGCGTCGAACGGGCAGTTTCTGGCGAAGAGACGAAGTAGCTCTGAAGCAGCGGGCTGACGTCTGGGGGGAGGATGCGATCGAAAAAGATGGAAAACTGGTAACGCAGTGGCGCGGTATCAGGAACCATACTGATCATCGCGGCGGCGACAATGAGCGCCGGGAAGAGCGTGACGATCGCGGAGTAGGCGGTGGACTGGGCGAGGTTGAGACTATCGTGTCTTATCGCACGGAGCATTGTTCCATGTAGGATCCGGGGAAAACCTAGGAGTCTTCTCATGGAAGCAGCCCGGAGGATGAAGGACGCGGTCTACGCCTTCCAACGATTGAGGAAGGCAGTAACAGCCTCAACACTGGTGTGTTCGAACTCCTTCTCGTGTTCGGCGTAAAGGAGGTTGCCGTGGGCGTCGATGACAGCGAGAGAAGGAATGCCATGGGCGATGGGAACATGATACTTCTTTGCCACGTCCACGTTGTGGTCGACATGCCCGGTATCGATATGCACAACAAGGAAGTGTTTCGCGAGAAGCTCTGCATTGGGACTCTGCCGATAGTAGTAGTCGAGAACCTGGCAGTCGCCGCACCAGTTTGCGCCGAAGTCGAGAATAATGCGCTTATGCTCGCGGCGCGCGGTAACCATTGCGGCCGCAATATCAGCGCTGGCGTTCGCGGTCTCCGAATAGAGGTTCCTATTGACCATGAAGACGGACTGTGCAGAGGCCGGAGCAAAAGAAATTACCGTGAGCGGTAACAGCATTATCGCGACCGTACGAAAGATATTGTTGAGTTTTGTATTCATGAGACAACCTGGTTCGAGTTTCGTGGGAAGTGGTATATCGCTGTGCGATGAAGCGTCGCAGCACTATTCACTGATGATGCACGAATATTGGAGCGTGACGCAAAACTAAGGTTTAGAAAGATGAGACGGAAGTCACTTTCCGCCGTAGTAACCGTCACGGGTCTGAATAACGAGACCCTTTTGATGTACATCTACTGCGACTTGATGGTAGCCGTTGGACGCTGCATCCTGGGTGGGGGTATAGCCGAGGCGGTATTGGGCTCGAAGCTCTTCGGCTATCTGATTGTAGATCTGCGCAACATCCTGATTTTTCTTGACTTCAAAGAGGCGTCCGCCAGTCTCCTGGGCCATACGTTCAAGGATCTTCTTACCGTCAACGTGACTCTGGCTCGGATAATTGCCTCCATTACCGCCACCATTTCCTCCCCCTGGATATCCCCCACGGCCACCTGGGTAGCCACCGCCAGGATATCCACCTCCAGGAAAACCACCCCCAGGATAACCGCCACGGCCGTGCTGAGGGTTATTGTTCTGTGGATGAGACTCCTCGCCCTTGAAATAAATGGCGTAAATAATGGTATCGGCTCGCTGGGCCGCTTCGATAGAGCGGACAAGATTCTCCTTACTGTTTCGGTCGACGCCATCGGAAAGGATGACAAGGGCTTTGCGTCCGGTCTGCTTGCTCATCAGTTCGTCTGACGCAAGAAACAGAGCGTCATAGAGAACCGTCCCTCCGCGAGCATGACTCCGGTTGTCGGTGTCATCGTCGGTCGAGGACGCACCGGGGCTGTCGATTTCTTTGAGCGCCTTCTGAAGGAGCGGACGGGACGTGGTCAAATCCTGCAGCAACTCCGTTTGGCGCGCAAATTGGATAACGAAGGCCTGATCCTTCGGATTGGTCAGCATCTGATCGAGGAAGGTGCTGCTGGCCGTACGCTCTTCGTCGAGGACGCTTCGCTGCGATTGGCTCGTGTCAACCATCAGACCCAAGGTAAGCGGGAGGTTCGTATCTTTATCGAAGTAGCGGATGGCCTGAGGTTTGCCGTCCACCTGAAGGGTAAAGTCGTCCTTAGTAAGATTTTGGATGAGTGCTCCTTTCTTGTCGCGGACGACGACCGGGAGATTGACCAGCCGGGCATCGACGGCGATCGTCGGTACCGCAGTGGAGGTCGACCCATCAGGTGAAGCGGTTTTTTGCTGTTCGCTGTGGCCTGGAACGCAGAGGTTAGCCATGAACAGGACAACGACCACTAGAACGGGCCGGAGCAATTGGCGGGTGATCATGTGAGTTTAGACGGTTCCGGATTGTTGGGGTTTCAATCCGGCGGTGGTTTGACCAGACGTTCTGCTGACGAGAAATCTCCGGCTTGCTACTATCGAGTCATCGTTTCAATCTGGTCTTCTGGTTCCCGGTTTTCGGATTCTAGTGAGGTGCTAACAGAAGGCAGGTTCTGCACGTGCAGGTCATTATGTGTCATCGACGTCTGCTGCTACTACATATCGCCGGCGAATCTTCGGGATCAACAGCCGCAATTCCTGAACAAGCAGGGCGAAGGATAGTATGGGGTGCTCTGTGCATGAAGCTGTCAGACAACCCCCTTGCAGTATGCTGAGATTGTTGGGAGATGCGGAACGAGAGTGCGATGGACATAGTCAAAAGCGTTGGCGAAGCGTCGCTCGATGTGGGGTTGAATGATTGTGCTGCCGCTGAGATCCCTAATGCTCAAACAGAGTCCAAGCCTCTTCACTGGGGACACCTGACTGCGACATTCTTTGTTCTGCTGTTGTTTTCCTGGCTGGGGATCGTGCTTTCGCGACAATCGGACGGTGTCGCGACGATCTGGTTCACCAACGGACTTTTGTTTGCCCTAGTGGTAGCGCGGCCGAAAAACACCTGGATTCCTTATTTTATTGCGGGCTTCCTGGCTGATACGCTGGCCGATGTGATTTATGGGGACCCGCTACGGCTGTCAATCGGCGTGGCGGTCGCCAACTCCGTGGAAGTGATCATTTCGTCTGTGCTGTTGACGCGGTGGTTCGGGAGTCCTCTGCAGCTAACCAAACGCCTTCCGTTACTGGGCTTTCTTGGAATCGCGGTGGTGGGGGCGACAGCGCTGACCAGTGCCCTGGGAGCTTCGTGGACTCTGCTCTTCGTGGACACGGGCCCCTGGTGGATGCTGTTTCGCACCTGGTATCTCGGGGATGTACTGGGTATGGCCATCATTGCGCCATTGGTCTTCATTCTGCAGCGACCGGGGTTCTTTACGATGCTGCAAAGTAAGCAACTGCCGAGGACACTGTTGCTACTCTTGGTGCCGGCCGCCGCGACAGCGCTAGTGTTCAGCCACAGCAAGGACCCGCTAATCTTCTTTATCTTTCCCGCGCTGTTGCTCGTAACGTTCCGATTGGGCTTTCCGGGCACTGTGCTCGCCGTATTTGTGATTGCTCTGATCTCGATCTGGTTCACAGTTACCGGACACGGTCCATTAATGCTAATCACCGGGACAAATCTGCTCCATAAGATTGTGATTGAGCAGATCTTCCTCGCGGTAGCCCTTTTCACGTTCTTCCCGGTGGCTGCCCTGCTTGAGGAACGAAAAGCGCTCGAGATATCACTACAGAAGAGCGAACTGCGATATCGCGAGTTGGCTAACGCGGATGCATTGACGGGATTGGCAAACCGCCGAGCTTTCGATGAAATATTGGAGGAGGCGTGGAACCGGGCGACACGCAACGAGCAATCGTTAGCGCTGCTGTTGATCGATGTGGATCTTTTCAAAGCCTATAACGACCTCTACGGACACGTCGGTGGAGATGAGTGTCTGCGCTGCATCGCGAAAGTGATTGCGAGCGCGCTACAGGGTAGAGCTGAAATTGCCGCGAGGTTTGGAGGCGAAGAGTTCGCCATCATCCTTCCGAACACAACTATCGAGACCGCGGTGCAAGTTGCCGAAGACGTCCGGCATGCGGTTGCTGGCATGAAGGTACCGCATTCGGGAAATCAACTTGGGATCCAAACAATCAGCGTAGGAGTGGCCGCCGGAGTACCACCCCGGAACGCCACGGCGATATCTTTGCTCACAGCCTCCGATCACGCGTTGTATCGTGCGAAGTATTTGGGACGTAACAGGGTGGAATCTGCAGCTGCCGTAATAAATCGACCCGAGATGTCCACTGCGGATTCAACGGCTTGAAGTTTAGGACTGCCACCACGCATGAGAAGCATGTATCTTAACGGGACGATGAAACAACTTCTTTGGCTATCACTAGGTTGTTTCTGTGGGTGCCTTGGAGTAGGGTGCGCCTCGACCTCGGCTACGGCGGCTACGTCAGCGCACTCCGTCGCCGTAGAAACGGCAACCGTAACGAAGCCTCCGAAGGGCTTCGCAAAGGCTGTGGCGCTATGGCCAAACGGAGCACCCGGTGCGTTGGGTGACGGTGAGGGAGATATCCCCAAGATTTACGTGTATCCGGCGCCAGGGTCCGGCATACATTCCGCAGTCATCGTGATCCCAGGAGGCGGTTACGTCCACCTGGCCATCGAAAAGGAGGGGGGCGAGGAGGCGCGCTGGCTGAATGCGCACGGCGTGACTGCTTTTGTGTTGGAGTATCGACTCGGCCCAAGATACCATTTCCCTTCTCCAATGTTGGATGGTGCACGGGCAATGCGCTATGTTCGCAGCCACGCGTCGGAATTGGGAATAGCGAGAGACAAGATTGGGCTTTGGGGTTTCTCGGCAGGTGGTCATTTGGCGAGCTATCTGGCGACAGTGAATGACAACGGCACTTCGGGCGCTGAGGATCCAATCGACAGAGTTAGCGACCGGCCGGACTTCGCTATTGTGTCCTACGGGCGCTACACGATGGACGACTCGATACCCAGGAAGACGAATATGGAAGGGTTGCTGGGTGACCATCCAACGAAGGCGATGCTTGACTCCATCTCGGTGGTGAAGCGAGTGACGAAAAATACCTCTCCCTGCTTCATCTTCTCGACTACTGCCGACCAGACGGTAAATCCGATGAATGCAACGGCGTTCTACGACGCACTCAAACAGGCAGACGTGCCCGTGGAGCTGCACATCTTCGAGCGTGGGCAACATGGGACCGGAATGGCGCAAGGGATCAAGGGAATGCCCGAGATAGCCATCTATCCCACCCTGGTCGCAAACTGGATGGAAATGCATGGCTGGATGTCGCAGGAGTAATATGCCGTGGAGATCTTCCAAGCAAGATGAACTCGAAATAATTGATCTCGGGCTACAAGGAACAAATAGACTGCACTTGGCGTCGCTGCAGAATATCGACGGAATAAAGGAGTCGAACTAGCGTTTTAGGAGATATACGGACGCTGCATATTTTATTGCGAAAGATTTGCTTCGTTTGTTTACGCTGGCAGACGGTAGGAAAACACCATGCTGGCACTATTCTGGCTTGTATTTCGAGGTATTTCTTGAAGGCTTCTGCGCTCGACTCACAGCGATCCTGGGTTTGGAAGACAATTCTCTCAGCGGCGGCGCTTACGCTGACGGTGACGCAACTCTGGCGGGTCGATCATGGAGCTGCGGTTGGGAAGTTGAGCACCATTATCGTCATGATATCGGGCACCGCGATTGCAGTGTGGGCGCTATGGCGCGAATATAGCCGCGTAGGGAAGATGAGAGGGGTTGAGCAGGCGCATTCGCAGTTTTTGGCAGCGGCTGAGTCCAGCCTTGATGCCTTTGGGCTCTTTGAATCTGTGCGAGATGAAGCCGGCAGGATTTCGGACTTCCGCGTGTTGTACGTCAATGCCAACGTCGAACGACTAATGGGACAATCCCGATCCGAACTCCTCGGGAAGACGCTCTGCACGGTGACCCCAATGGAGGCTTCCGGTTCGATGTTTGGCCGGTTTTGCAGGGTTGTCGAAACGGGCGAATCTTTGAATGACGAGTTCCCGGTAAGCAATGCGAATATCAAGGCGTCCTGGTTGCAAATCCAGGTCGTCAAGCTCGGTGATGGGCTTGCCGTCACTGTTAGTGATATTAGCGAAGCCAAGGAGACCCAGGAGCGATACGAGCACCTTGCGGAGTTCACTGACTCCGTTTTTCAGAACGCCCCCTTCAGCATCGTCACAACCGACACCCAGGGAATGATTACCGCGATGAACAGCGAGGCGGAAAAGCTGACAGGCTATCGCTGCGAGGAACTAGTCGGGAAGGCCTCGCTAACAATCCTCCACGATGAGCGAGAACTTTTGGGCAGGTCCGTCGCTATCGACTCCGCAGCGTCACTAGAAGAATATGGGTTCGGAGTTCTGACTGCGGGGGCAGCCGCGGGAGAGATGGGCGAGCAAGAGTGGACGCTGATTAGACGCGATGGAGCGAGAACTCCAATCAATCTTGCCGTAAGAGCAGTGACCACCCCGGCTGGTCAGGTGAGCGGCTTTGTCAGCATCGCGTTCGATATTACTGATCGCCGTCAGATGATGGAGTATGTCACTCATCTGGCCACGCATGACCAACTGACAGGACTGACCGGGCGAGCGCTGCTGCAGGACAAGACGGTACAGACAGTGGAACTGGCACGACGCTACGGAACGAAGGTCGCGGTCTTTGTGATCGATTTGGATAACTTCAAACGTATCAATGACTCCTTGGGACATAATGCGGGAGACCAGATCTTGATCGAGGCTGCGCAGAGATTGAGCCGCTCCGTACGCAGCACGGATGTTGTCGCACGGGTAGGTGGAGACGAGTTTGTGGTGGTGATGCCGGACATCACCAACGTGGACGACGTTGAGCAGTGTGCGGCCAATCTGGTAGCCCGGTTGGCGCCGGAGATCTCAATCGAAGGGCACTTGGTGCACGTAACGGCAAGTGTCGGTGTCTGCATTTACCCGGACTTCGCAAGCGATGCCAAGCACCTGCTCAAACGAGCAGATTCAGCGATGTACGCTGCGAAAGACAATGGGAGAAACCAGTTCCAGATCTTCAGCGAGAGCATGCTGAAAGAGACGGCGGAACGTCTCACGATGGAGCATGCGTTGCGCCACGCTCTCGGAAACAAAGAGCTCAGCATGCACTACCAGCCCCAAATCTCGTTGACGACTGGAAGAGTGACCGGCATGGAAGCTTTACTGCGCTGGACTCACCCGAGACTGGGGAGCATATCGCCGTCGCAATTTATTCCGTTGGCAGAAGAAACGGGGCTGATCGTTCCCATCGGGGAATGGGCCTTCATGACAGCATGTTGCGAGGGTAAAGCCTTGCGAGACGAGCTTGATATGGACCTCACGGTTTCAATCAACCTATCGCCACGACAGTTTCAACAGAAGAATCTAGTTCATGTGGTTGAACATTCGCTCTCCAAGAGCGGCTTGTCCCCTGACAAACTGCAGATCGAGATCACAGAAAATATGTTGATGGTGAACTCCGAGCATGTTCTGGACAAGCTGCAGAGAATACGGGAGTTGGGAGTCCGCATCTCGATTGACGACTTCGGCACTGGATTCTGCAGTTTCTCGTATCTGCTGGAATATCAGGTCGATCGATTGAAGATCGATCAGAGCTTCGTGAAGAAGGCAGGGACCGATGCAAACGCTGCAGCGGTAGTTCGAACCATTATTGCAATGTCTCACGGACTCAACATCAAGGTTGTGGCAGAAGGCGTCGAGACCGACGAACAGATGCGGTTTCTGTTACGCAGGAAGTGCGACGAAGCTCAAGGGAATTTTATTGCGAAGCCGGTACCGCAGGCAGAGTTCTGTGAGGTAGTCCGTCGGTACGCAAACAATCCTTCCACTCCAGAGTCGGAGCCGGTGTCTGGGTTGGTTCGGTAATCGCTGTGCTAGATGTTCGAAATCTTGGCTGTCATCGCTAGGTAGTCACCCGGCTGCGCCTGATCAGATGATAGATGCCTAGCAGGATAAGGGCTCCCACCAGAGACATTAGAAAACCAGCCGATTGATCAGGCTCGTAGTGTCCAATCGCGCGTCCGAGGAAGGTTCCAAGGAAGGAGCCGGCTATACCAATCAGCATGGTGATGAAGATGCCGCCGGGCTCTTTGCCTGGCATGATGAGCTTGGCGAGCGCGCCGACGATCAGACCGATGAGAGCCGTCCAAATCAGATGCATCATAAGCGGTTCCTCCACGTTGTTTTCCGGGGCGACCGGAGACATCTCGATTGATGGGAGAAGAATACTACTACTTTCGGCCGATGCAAGAGGTTGATCCTGCAAGACTCCGAGATTTCGTTTGGTGGAATCGGGGTGGAGGGTTCAGGCGCTGCGGACGATCAGGTCATTCTTCCATAGGGCTAGTACGACATCCATTTGGCTGTTGTGCGCAATGTCTTCGCCGTCGGTGACCTCGGCCCAGAGGGCGTTGACCGTCTTGTGGGTTCCGGCGTTGAGAAGCGACACGGCGCGAAGAGTGTAGGCCTTGCCTTTGTTGGAGGGGGCGTACTGGCCGGCTGGGATGCCTTTGATCAGGCCGGCTTCGCAGAGGCTAAGGAAGGCGAAGCGGGGTCCCCCCTTTCGCTGGGCTGAGGGGCTGGAGGGATAGAGTTTGGCGGTCGCCTGCTCCCAGCGAGCTGCAGGAGTGATGGCCTTGCCGTATGTCTCCATGCGGGCCGCAATGAGAGCGGCTTCACCGTATCTGTTCGCCATGGTGTCTCTCCTGTGAGGATTGTTTCAGAATGTAACGGAAGCCGCGATTGACGTTAACGCGAGATCGTTTGGCGAGGCGATGACTCAGTCTCGCTGAGACCGAATTCATCGCTTGCCGAACCGTCGTGGATGCTCCCGTCTGGTCAGGTCTTTTGTGTTCGCTTGGCCGAACTTTGCTTGGCGGGGACGTGATTTGCCAGTTCGGGATCGACGTCCTGCCAGAGCTTGATGCCGCCGTCGATTGCGTTACTGTTTGCGCCGAGGATCACGTGGTTCGGCAGGTCCTTCATCAGCTTGGCGTTGCCGCCGCCCAGGAGCACGGTCTCGCAGACCATGCCGGCCTGAAGGCGGGTGATGATGTCCAGGACGGACTTTCTCCAACGCTTAACACCCCGACGTTCGAGGCCAGCGACACCGATGTACTGTTCGTAGGTTAGGCCTTTTTTGTAGGGCAGATGAGCGAGTTCGAGGGGGATGACGATGCCGTCGAAGATCATCGCCGAGCCCAGGCCGGTGCCGGTACCGAGGAAGAGCATGCGGCCGCCCTTGTATCCGCCCAGAGCTTGCATGGCGGCATCGTTGATGAAGCGGAGCGGCTTACCGAAGGCCTTTTCGTAAGGAAAATCGATCCAGCCTGCTCCCAGGTTATGGGGCTCGGCGATGGGACGATGGTGGACGACCGGACCTGGGTACCCGATGGAGATACAGTCGTAGGTCCAGCCCGCGGTGGCGGCGAGCACGTCCTTGGTCATCTCTTCCGCGGTCATGGTGGGACCGGAGGGAATCTTGACGGGGACACGCATGTCGGTCGAGGCAACCTTGATGTTGGTGCCCCCTATGTCTATGACCAGAACTTTCATTGAATTGGATGTTAGCAGCGTTGGATCACTTTTGGGCCACATTGACAGAGGCTGGCCGGTGAGGATGCCGGACAACCGGATGGGGGTGCCCCCCCGGGGTTGTGCTGTCAAGTATTTCCTTATCAGCTACTTACAGTTTAGCCCCTCTCTAAAGTATTCATAGCAAAAGGTTTAAACGCAAAATATTCATTCCATTGGAGTTACGACTTGGGGTCACAGAGACGCCCCGATTTAGGACTTTGTCCTCAGAACTAATTCAATTTTACAGGTTTGGGCATAACTCATACGCCACGCGAAAAGTCTTGCAGGGCGCGGATTTTGACGTCGTTGGGGGTTGACAGCCTTTTTTTCAGGCAAAGTTTGCATTCCTCTATCTCGGTCGCGGCGACGATTCCAATGATGCTGCTGAAAGGGTTTGAATGGTTCGCTTTGCCTGAACTGAAAGAGAACAAAAAGCGAATTAGTAATGATGGCGGTGTCTTGATTTTTCGAAGTTGAAGCGAATGATCTCGGAGTAATTTATTCATTCTAAAAGGTAAATTATTGTTATTACATTTTCATTGACATTCGTATTCGTCTAGGTTTATTGTGGTGATGGGAACACTTGCCCTAGGAATTGATAATATGCGTCGAATCATTGTGGCCACCCTCGCCCTGTCCCCCATGTTGCTTCACGCTCAGGCAAATTCGCCTGCAAAAACCCAGACCACTGCCGCCAACACCCTGCGCTCTGAGCTGGTTGCCCCAGCGTTGACCGGTTCAGATACCGCTGGCACAACGTCTTCTATCCGCGTCTCCACCGGAGTCAATGCTCCTAAGTTGATCTATACCGTCGGAGTTGAATCAGACTCTGACTTTGCTCCAGCGACCTCGTTTGAAAGAACCGCAGTTGTTTCGATGACGGTCGACCCGAGCGGCAAGCCGACCGATCTGAAGATCGTTCAATCGGTAAACCCCGTGATGGACCGCAATGTTCTGAACGCAGTCAGCCAGTATCGCTTCACTCCGGGCACTCTGGATGACCAGCCCACTGCAGTTCCGGTGAATCTGGCAGTGATTTTGAAGGCCTCTCGGTAGTTTGTCGTTTTAGCGACAGCCCTTCCCTCAAGAGTATTTAAATGTTGGGTTGAAATAGAAAAGACAGGCTCACTCGAGTCTGTCTTTTTTTTTCGGTTCGAACTGGTTGTCATCGCGAGGCTGCGGGAGTCGCAGTGGGGCTCTGTTGGCCTTTTCCGCTGGGATTCGGGCGGAGGACGATGAAGAGCGCAATCGAAGCGATGATGATGCAGGTGATGACGATGAGCAGGACTGGACTGCAGAAGGCTGGTCTTTTGTCGGGTGGCGGGACTGGGGAGGATGCCATGGCTGGTTGGATGCAGAATGCACGAGAGTGCGATTTGTTTCTGATGCGTCTAGCGCGATTTCTGGTGGGTTCTGCAAGCGGATGGCGACAGAAAGCCACTTTTTGATGATGTGCTCTAGTTGAAACGCATAAATCGATGGAGTGAAATTGTGGGAACCCAAGATGCGCGACAAACGTATGTGCAGGCTAGAGATTGATTCAGCGGCCGAGGCTTGGCAAGAGGTTTCTCGAGAACGACCTTGCTTAAAACCCATGAATGATGCGCAGTATCAGGCGATTTCGCTTGATTGGCGGCAGACCGGATGGGATACTGCGGGGGAATATAAGGTGAATGAGTTGTCGCGCGCGAGACTAGGCCTAGAGACTTGAGAGTGCTCCTGGAGGAGTGATGGCGAGTGTTGCTGGGTTGGGTGGTGTCGATGAGGGGATGGTGACGCCGGGGGCTCCAGAAGAACTAGCTGGACCGCCGCATGAGGAGCTAAGCGCAACGAGGCCCGTCGCTCGTGGTGAGCGAATCAGCAGCATGGATGTGTTGCGGGGATTCTCCCTGATGGGCATCCTGGTGATGAACATCACCGATTTTGCGTATGGATATGCGAACTACATGTATCCGCTGAGCACGGTGAAGCCGGTGTTCAGTGGGCCGCACTGGAAGATCAATACGACAATGTGGTTTCTGCGCTGGATCTTTGCCGAGGGCAAGATGCGAGCGCTGTTTTCCATGCTGTTCGGGGCGGGCGTAATTCTGCTGACGGAGCGAGCGCTGTCGCGCGGGGCGGGTATCAAAGCGGCGGACATCTTCACGCGGCGCAATATGTGGCTGGTGCTGATCGGGATGTTGCACGGATACCTGATCTGGGACGGCGACATACTCTTCTACTATGGCGTGGCGGCGCTGCTGTTTCTGTTTCCGTTCCGCAATGTTCGCGTGAAGCGACTGATGTGGACTGCGGGAGTCATTCTGTTTCTCAACTCGATCCTGATGATGGGCGGTCAGTACGGCAGCGCTTATAGCGCGAAGAAGGCCGCAGAAAAGGCAAATGCAAAGCTGGCGCAACACCAGACACTGACAGAGGATGAGATCAGCGATCTGAAGAAGTGGAAGAATACCCAAGAACGTTGGCGTGCACCGGACAAGAAAAAGTTTGAAGACATCGCACCCATGCAGAAGGGCTACTGGTCGGCGCAAGGGCATGTAGCTCAGAACGTTTTGCTGGGCGAACTGAAAGGGGCTTACTTCGGGTTTGGCGACTGGGTGGGGTTGATGCTGCTGGGCATGGCACTGTTCAAAAATGGATTTCTGCCGGGCCGGCTGAGTATGAAGACATATGCGTGGGTCGCGGTAATTGGGCTCCCGATCGGCTGGCTGGTTCCTGGCATTGGGGCCTGGAAGGCGTGGGCGGGCCACTTCGATATGTTCAACACGTATATCTGGATGCAGGCTCCCTATGACATTGGAAGAATTGCGGGCGCGCTGGGGAATGCTGCGCTGCTCTTGATTCTGATCAAGGCAGGAGTATTTCGGTGGCTGCTGGCGCGGGTTGCCGCAGTGGGACAGATGGCGCTGTCGAATTATTTGCTGACAAGTCTCACGATGAAGACGATCTTCGTGTGGGGATCGTGGCACTGGTATGGCTATGTGGAGTACTACAAGATCTACTATGCCGTACTGGGAATGTGGATCTTCAACATGGCGTTCAGTTCGATCTGGCTGCGGTACTTTGAGTTTGGGCCGATGGAGTGGGTGTGGCGTTCGCTGACGTATTGGAAGCGGCAGCCGATGCGGATTCGAACATCGACTGCGGCTCCGGTTTCGGTCTCGCTTTAGAAAGCTTCAGCTCACGGGATGGTGTCCGTGATGCTTGACGTACTGCGAGAGGGATTCGAACTTGGACTCCTTGAGGAGTTCGCCGAGGGTGCGCTCGCCGTCCCAATCAGGGGCGAAGTGTTTTCCGTAGTGTTCACGCAGGTGTTTGATCTTCGTGGTGGGATGCTTGTGATCGGTCTGCCCGTCTTTGTCGCGGGCACGTCCATCAAGGCCTGGATTTTTGGGGCTGTCGCTCATATTGGCTCCTTGACTGCGATAGAAGGATTGTTGGTTTGATGTTCGTTGTCAAGCCTTTGTCGAAGTCGGGGCCGATCGCCCTGGACCCAAATTAAGACTTCTTATGATTCGCGGGCGACCACCGATGCTTCAATCAACTTAGCTGCCAGCTAGCTGGAGCAAAGAGGGGGAAACATGAAAAAGCTATTGATCACAATCCTGGCCATGGGTTCATTCGCGAGCGTCTCGTATGCCGCTGGAAAGCACTCCACCAGCATCACGCTGTATGACAAGGTCTATGTGGGTAGCCACCTGCTGGTTCCGGGCGACTACTCGGTCAAGTGGGCGGACGGCTCGAATGAGTTGCTCATCACTGGAAATAAAACTAACTTCTCGGTGCCGATGACCACCGCAGCGGCCCCGGCTGGTCCGCTTGCTCTCTCCGTCGATCACGAGGGAGATAAGTCTGTGCTTCGAGGCTTGAAAGTACAGTCGACAAGCATCACAATTGTAGATTCAGATTCTAAGCAGAGCTCCAACACGAACTCTGCTCAGTAGTGACGTTATGACAAGTCGATTCAGAGAGGACGAAGCCGCGGCGGCGCGGGGGATTCGCGCATGATGAGCTCAGCCGTAGGCTCGTCCTCATCCTCTGAGTCGCGGCCGTCTTTACTTCTTGTTGACGATGACGTTGAGCTCTGCCGTTTGATGCGGCTCTATCTCAACCGCGCCGGATACCAACTGACCTGTAGCGTCGATGGGCGGGATGGCGTGGCACAGGCGCTATCGGGTGCCTACGACCTGATGTTGCTTGATGTCACCCTCCCGCTTCTCGATGGGTTCGAGGTCCTGCGTCAAACGCGCCGCACCAGCAGCATTCCCACGATCATGCTGACCTCCAGAAGCCTGTCAGCCGATCGGCTCAATGGCTTCGACAAAGGAGCGGATGATTACCTCTGCAAGCCCTTCGAGCCCGAAGAGCTCGTTGCCAGAATTCGCGCTGTCCTTCGACGTTCCCAGACTCCTAAACAAGAGGCTGGCTGGCAGAGCTTTGGAGCCATCCGCATCTCTGAATCAAGCCGCCAGGTGCTGAGCGCCAATGTAGAGGTCGACCTCACAACCGTTGAGTTCGACCTGCTCCTTATGTTGAGCCGGGCTGGCGGCCGCGTGGTGAAGCGCGATGCCCTGACGATAGCGATACAGGAGCGCAAACCCAGTTTCTTCGATCGAAGCCTGGACGTACACATCAGCCACTTACGCGCCAAGCTTGGACGGGCCGGAGCAGGAATTCAGACGGTGCGCGGAGTTGGATACCTGCTGGCCACCGGAGATCCCGCAGCCATGCGACCCGCTACCACCGAAGAGTACGTACGATGATGCGCTCGCTCTCCACTGCGGTTAGCATTGGCTGCCTCTTCGTTCTGGTTATTTGTTTACTGCTTGCACACGGCTTCTTCGACAAGATGGACCGGGTCAGCATCGAGCCTGTCTTTCATACCATGGACCGCATCGAGTTGCAGGACGCGCGTTCGGCGCTCGAAAACGGCGGGCTTCCCGCTTTGCGGACGTATCTTGCCCGGCTTGATGCCGACTTCGGGGGCACACACCTTCTGCTCGATCGCTCTGGAAGAGATGTTGAAAATGGCGTCAGCCACTTCGACTTACTTCCGCCCGCGCCGCTGACACATGCGCGTGGCGAACATCATGGCGTCTTTGATATCGAACAGCAATCCGACGACGGAGCCTACTGGTTCATTGCCACCAAGCCAATCCAATCGAGACCTGTATCCTTCGTTTCGTTCTATCTGCTCATCATAGGCATCGTGCTTAGCCTGGGTGCGCTTTGCACCGGCTATATCGTACTTCCCTTACGTCGGACGGCGGCGATTGTCGGGAGTTTCGGCGTCGGCAATATGGGAGTGCGGATACGAGCAACACGCAAGGACGAGATCGGTATCTTGGCTCGCTCGTATGACTCGATGGCGGATCGCATTGAGGGTGCGTTCAAAAGGGAGCGGCAGCTGTTGCAGGACCTCTCTCACGAACTACGCGCTCCACTAGCCAGACTGAGCTTTTCCACGAAGTTGGCCCGGACTGCGGAAGATCAACAAGAGGCCCTGGACGAGGTGAAGCGGGATCTGGATCGTCTCGGCTTCCTCGTCTCGGAGTTGACTGCGCTTAGCATCAGTCCGCTGGGCGGAGGCGAGGACGACAGGCAGAACACGCTGATGGATCTGGAGACGATGGTTGCCGAATCGGTTCACGATTGCAGGTTGGAGTCGACGGCAAAGCAGTGCTCGATTGCGTGCACCGGCTCGGCGCCAGAGCTTATTCTCGGTCGCCCAGAGGATCTGAAACGAGCCATCGACAATGTTCTACGGAACGCCGTCCGCTATTCGCCACACGGCGCGACGATCGAAGTTGTTCTCAAGCAAAGCGCAGAGTGGTCCACTATCTCGGTGCGCGACTTCGGACCAGGCGTGCCGAAGGATCTACTCGATCGAATCTTTGATCCGTTCTTTCAGGTGGAGCCTGCCCGCTCGGCGTCACAAACCAACCTGGGTCTGGGGCTGTGCATTGCGAGACGAGCGATTGAATCGCATCATGGGGTCATCAGTGCCATGAATGCATCGCCTGGCCTCCGCATCTCGCTTGCTGTGCCAAATCAGTTGCGCTCAACGGGACAGAAGAACGAAGTGCGAGACGTAAGCGGTGCGAGAACCTATGTCCAAGAGCGGGAAGTTGGAGCTTCAGCTGACAGGTGAAGCGCGGCATTAAGCTTCGGGGCATTCACCCTAGTGTTCGGCAGCGGATTTCAGGTTAGCTAAGCCTTTGTCGAAGTCGGGGCCGATCACCTTGTCCATGGAGGTGAAGACGCTCATCACTTTGCCTGGAAAGAATCTAATCGGGCCGTTCATGATCCAATTGACGCGCGTGCCGGAGCCTTGCGGTTCAAGCACGAAATCGGCGGTATTTTGGCTCTCAAAGGGTTTGAGGAAGTCGAGTTCGATGGTGGTCTTTGTGGGTTCGGTGGCGAGAATCTCCATGCGGCCCTTGCCTACTTTGCTGTTCCCTTCCCATTCGTAGACGGAGCCGACGCCACTGGGTGGGCCTGAGTAAGTGGTCTTCATAATGGGATCGAGGTGCGCCCAGGGCGACCAGGTGTTCCATTGGTGAAAGTCGTTGATGAGGGCGGCGATCTTCTCGGGCGGAGCGGCGATGGTGGTGGAGCGCTCGACTCGGAAGGTGCTCGGCTTGGTGGACGCGAGAAGAAGAACTGCAGCGACAGCCAGAACAATGATGAGGCCAATGGTTTTGAACATGATGGCTCCTGGGAGTGAGCCGCCAGTATAGAAGTGAAAGATGGTCCGCGCCAGGGCAGAAGCCCCCCTCACCGGATACGCGCAAGACCCGTGCCAACGCATGGGAGCTATCCCGTTCGTAGATGTCTCTGCTACATGGCATTGCGAGGCTGTAACCAGCTATTTATCAGAAACATGCAAATTCTTTCCACTTGCACAGGGAGCGGGGTTGGTCTAACATTTGTCCTCTCGAGGGATTGAGGAGGCGTTCATGCGTCGATACCTTTGTCTTCTGTGTCTAGTGCTCTTTGGCGGTTGCGTGGCGGCCCAGGCCGATCCTCTTGTGACGGTCACGATCAACTACAACTACCACAACGGCGACGACACGGGCTCGACCACTTTCTCGTTCGATCCCAACCAGGTGTTCTTCTATCTCCAACCGTATTACTACGGTGATTTTCTGTACCCACTCATACAGGCGCCCGACTTTCCAGATGGGGGGCCCAGCTTCGACACAGTAGATTTCTTTGGCGGCTCGCTAGCGTTCACCAACTTTGAACCAAATTTCCAGTACGTTTTCGAAATCGACGGGACCTGCCAGAATATTCCCCTAGTCGCCGGAACCGGGGCGGTGCCTACCTTTACGACAATGAGCTGCGACGGGGGTAGCGGCGTTCGCGATAATCTCGGCGGCGGAGATCCCTTTGCGGTGGTCAATGGAGTCAACTCGCTCGACTACGTGGTGACGGGAGATGCGACCACACCTGAGCCCTCAAGCTTTATTCTGCTTGGTACCGGCCTCGTCGGTCTTTTTCAAATCGGCCGCAGTCGCATGCGAGGTGCGCGTAGAGCTTCATAACCGATTCTCGCTTCGCGCGAGTGTCCCCTCATGCGAAAACCTATGTATGGGCCACCCGACTCTCCGCTGTTGGGCGAGTAAGTTTTTCCTTTTTTTTCTGGCGTGGTGGAGTTCGTGTTTTGCGGGGGGTTTCGCGAAAAACGTGGTGCAGAACGTGGTTTTTTGATGGTGGAATCGTGGTGGAATGCTGGTGAAAGATGGTCAGAAAACGACGTCAAATCGGCTACGAAAAATACGCCACTTTTTTAGATTTATTTTTGGGCTTTCCCGTTTTGGGAAAGCGCGGGACCATTCTAGACGCTCTGGTTCGGACGATTTACATCCCACCCTTCGCAAAGGGCACGAAGGATGGAGGCGAAACAGTAAGACTAAGTGTGGGCTACTCGCCCTCCCACGATCAGGTCATTTCGACTATTGAGATTGATGGATAGACTCCACTTGCAACTAGCGAGTCATGTTGAACCCAATACCCCGAAATAAGGAACCTGGTGACCCTCTTTCGCTTCACTACATTGCTCTCTTTGCTGCTTCTCCTGGTTCCGAAACAGAATGCCATTGCGCAAACATCAATCTACGGATCGGTCGCGCTCGTCAATTACGACTTCGAAAATAACAACACCTCCGCAGCGAAGAGTGACACGGCTGGGTTCGTCGGCGGAGTATTCTACAACTTCCCAATACAGAGTCGCCTGACCGCGGGAGTGGATGTCCGCGGCTCCTTCGGTGTTGGCTCTCGTGGAGGAGCCTTGGCGGCTGCTGCTCTTCGAATCGGGTTCGTGCCGGAACGCGTCGTGCTTCGGCCTTATTTCCAGCTTGGGGGCGGAGTCGTTACGTCGACCTTCAATATTAACGAGATTACCGGGCCTGCAACTCAAGGCTTGTCCCAACACCTCACTCGATTTACCAGCGGTGGCGTGGAGTTCGCAGGCGGTCTTGATATTCGCCTGAGTGACTCCTTCGATCTTCGGGCCGTCGAATTAGGAGCGGTCGCGGGTGCTTCAAATCAAGGTGTTGGTTCCGCGTTCTTGGATGCAGGCCTCGTATATCATCTCCACAAACGCTCCCACAAGCTCTGAAGTTGTATCGGTAGTCGATCGCTGTACCTGTCCAAACGAATGTTTAAGACGGTTCGCGCGTAGCGCGAATGCCCACTCATGCGATGAGACCGCATGAATGGGGCACCCGGCAAAGTGCGCGAAGGATAGAGCACCCGATCATTTGTGATTGGTTGAAATGATGAAACTAAAGGTGCGCCACCCAGCAGTTCAAATTGGGCCCAAGGATGACGCGGCTAGTTCGCGGCTTTCGCATTTCCAGCACTGTCAAATGTAACGATGTGCGGTCCAATACCGTCGTTATAGGTTATGTAAAACGAGTAATTGCAAAGAGTATCTTCTTGGTGGTTCAAATTGTGTTCATCAATATCAATCGAAAAGTGAATATCTCGTGGAACGTTTGGGCCGATGGTCCCCAAATCGCCCTTTGGGCCATGCTCAGTCAGTGAACCACAGAAGACCGAAACGTTAGTTGCGGTACCTCTGCCTAGGTTCGTAAGACGCCAGTCTTTTAACCTCAGATCGTTCTGATTTTCTCGATTCGTCAGTTTCTGAACTGTAAATTGAGCCTGTCGTTCTAACTCGAGTTGTGATTCCCCTACGTTCGCTTGTCGAGTGCCATTCCGGACACTAAGGTACGTCATTAAGAGCGTTGCCACTGTGACAGCGCTGCTAATCTTCCAATGTTTCCTCAACCATTGCAACAATGAAAGATGTATCGGTGATGCAGATGCTGAGAGCTGTCGGGGTGTCGATTGGCTTTCGTGTCCAGTGATATTGTCGTTACCTCGAGCGATGAACATGCCCTCTCGGGGCGATCCGCTTACCGCAAAACGTTTGGCAAATAGATCGATGACCCCCCTAAACAAAATTTGATGGATCTCTTCCTTGGATCTCACTCGAACGTACGAAAACGAAGAAGGTAGAAGATATTTCTCTCCAACTGCTTCTGCTCTTTTAAAAAGTCGTACATGACTCGATCACATCTGAATCGACCCAAAGTGTTAGCTGCGTACATTTGCTATACATTTCGTGAGGCAAAGAGTTAAGGTCGTCCATCCCATGGAAATTGTGGGACACTCCGTCCCCCAACTCGAACGTCCCATTCACCAACTCAAGATTTAGATTTAGCTTTGCTAATGCTTCTAAGAAAACTGCCATGCTCTCTGCACTGATTTCGACCGACTTTTCGAAGTAGAGCGACTTTTCGTATGTGAGTGTGGCCATAGGTTTAAGGTGACAACAGAATAGCAGCGCCCATTCCGTCCCCATCATGTTTAATCAGTCAGCATTGGAACTCTGCTAGAGCATGAAAGACGGGCGGACTCTTTCGAGTCCGCCCGTCTTTGTTGCCGTAGTTTAAGGTTTCACGCGAAGCGTCGAGGACGGTACGAAGTACTTACTCGGCGGCTAGTTCTTCTTGTTCGCCTTCCATGCGCATCTGCTCTAGTTCGCGCTCTTCGGCTTCGATGGCGGATGCCACTTCCTGCTGGACCTGGGCTGCCGCTTCTTCGAGCTCTGGGGAGAGCTGGACGTTGCGGTAGTACTCCATGCCGGTTCCGGCGGGGATGAGGCGGCCTACGATGACGTTTTCCTTGAGGCCACGGAGCGTGTCGATGGAGCCGTTGATGCTGGCTTCAGTGAGTACGCGAGTGGTCTCCTGGAAGCTGGCGGCCGAGATGAAGCTGTCGGTCGAGAGCGACGCCTTGGTGATGCCGAGCAGGAGCGAACGGCCGATGGCAGGCTTGCCGCCGGACATCAACACGCGCTGGTTCTCGGCGTTGAAGCGGAAGCGGTCGGTCTGCTGATCGACGAGGAAGCTGGTGTCACCGACTTCTTCGATCTTGACCCAGCGAAGCATCTGACGAACGATGGTTTCGATGTGCTTGTCGGAGATGGTAACGCCCTGGAGCCGGTAGACTTCCTGGATTTCGTTGACGAGGTACTGCTGCAGTGCGCGCTCGCCGAGAACTTCCAGAATGTCGTGCGGGTTGCGAGGACCGTCGATGAGTGCATCACCGGCACGGAGGCGTTCGCCTTCCTGCACGTTGACGTACGTACCGCGGGGAACGCTGTACTCCTCTTCCTGACCGTTGTCCGCTGTGACGTAGACCTTACGCTGACCCTTGGAGACTTCACCGAAGCGAACGACACCATCGATCTTGCTGATGATTGCCGGGTCGCGTGGCTTGCGGGCCTCGAAGAGTTCGACGACGCGTGGGAGACCACCGGTGATGTCCTTGGTACGCGTTGTTTCGCGTGGGATCTTGGCAAGGATATCGCCGGGGAAGATCTCGTCGCCGTCGGCCACCATGAGGTGAGCGCGTGAAGGCATGAGGTAACGCTTGTTGCCCTGAGCGGACTTGATGATGATGGCGGGCTGACGCTTCTCATCGGAGGAGTCGGCAACGACGAGACGGCTGAGGCCGGTGACTTCGTCGACTTCTTCGTTGAGGGTGACGCCTTCCTGGAGGTCCTTGAACTGGACGGTTCCAGCGATCTCGGTGAGGAGGGAGAAGGTGTAGGGATCCCACTCGCCGAGACGCGTGCCCTGCTGTACCTGTGTGCCTTCTTCGACCTTGAGCTTGGCGCCGTAGACGACGGCGTAACGCTCCTTCTCGCGGCCCTTGTCATCGACGATGGCAAGAGAGCCGTTGCGGTTGAAGGCGACCAGGCCGCCGTCCTTGCTGCGAACGGTGACGAGGTTGATGAA
The DNA here is from genome assembly GCF_051013365.1 of Tunturiibacter psychrotolerans. Classification (GTDB taxonomy): domain Bacteria; phylum Acidobacteriota; class Terriglobia; order Terriglobales; family Acidobacteriaceae; genus Edaphobacter; species Edaphobacter psychrotolerans_A. Next base: position 865,726 of record NZ_CP132941.1, read on the forward strand.
GCGGACCGTACCTGCATTCTTCGCTTCAAGGTGAGAAGCGTCGGATACACGGCTCGCCGTACCGCCGATGTGGAAGGTACGCATGGTGAGCTGAGTACCGGGCTCGCCGATGGACTGCGCCGCGATGACGCCGACGGCTTCGCCCATCTCCACCATCTTGCCGGAGCCGAGGTTACGGCCGTAGCAGAGGATGCAGACGCCACGCTTGGATTCGCAGGTGAGCACCGAGCGAATCTTGACGCGCTCGATACCTGCGGCCTGAATGGCGTTGGCGAGATCTTCGTCGATCTCCTGGTTGATGTCGACGATGGTCTTGCCCTCGAAGTCCTTGAGCTTCTCGAGCGAGACGCGGCCGATGATGCGGTCGCGAAGGGGCTCGATGGTCTCGCCGGCTTCGATGATGGGGGTGACGTAGATTCCTTCGACGGTGCCGCAGTCGTTGTGCGAGATGATGACATCCTGCGCAACGTCGACCAGACGGCGGGTGAGATAACCCGAGTCGGCGGTCTTGAGTGCGGTATCGGCGAGGCCCTTACGTGCGCCGTGCGTCGAGATGAAGTATTGCAGCACGGTGAGACCTTCGCGGAAGTTCGCCGTGATGGGGGTTTCGATGATTTCGCCGGAGGGCTTGGCCATCAAACCACGCATGCCTGAGAGCTGGCGGATCTGCTGTTTGGATCCACGAGCACCGGAGTCGGCCATGATGTAGATCGGATTCATGGCTCCTTCCTTGTCGGCACGCTTCATGTTGTTGAACATCTCGTCGGCGACGCGCTCGGTGACTCCCGACCACATCTGGATGACCTTGTTGGAGCGCTCACCGTTGGTGATGGCTCCGTCGAGGTACTGTTGCTGCATGGCGAGAACCTGCTTTTCGGCATCGCCCACGACGGTGTACTTGGAGTCGGGGATGACCATGTCGTCGAGCCCGACCGAGAGGCCGGAGCGCGTGGCATAGGTGAAGCCGAGATCCTTGACGCGGTCGAGCGTCTTGACGGTGACTTCGAGGCCGAGGTTCAGGTAGCAGTAGTTGATGAGCTGGCCGATACCCTTCTTCTTGAGCAGGCCGTTGACGTACGGCATGCCCTCGGGGAGCGCATCGTTGAGGATGGCGCGGCCGACGGTCGTGTTGATGTACTGCTTGTTGAACTCGACCGGCTCGGTGTGAGTGAGGTCCTGATCGTCGTACGCGGTGGTCATGTCGAGGACAGGGCCGGTGTAGCGCAGACGGATCGGGGTGAGAGTCTCGACCTGCTTCGCTTCGAGGGCCATGAAGACCTCTTCGATGTTGGCGAAGACGCGGCCTTCACCTTTGGCATTAACCTTCGCCTTGGTGAGGTAGTAGAGGCCGAGGACGAGGTCCTGCGTCGGGACGGTGATGGGCTGGCCGCTGGCGGGCGAGAGGATGTTGTGCGAAGCGAGCATGAGTACGCTGGCTTCGATCTGGGCCTCAGGCGAGAGCGGGATGTGAACGGCCATCTGGTCGCCGTCGAAGTCCGCGTTGAAGGCGGTGCAGACGAGCGGATGGATCTTGATCGCCTTACCTTCAACGAGCACGGGCTCGAAGGCCTGGATGCCGAGACGGTGAAGCGTCGGAGCGCGGTTCAGAAGAACCGGGTGATCCTTGATGACCTCTTCGAGGATGTCCCAGACGATGGGCTCCTGCATTTCGACCATCTCTTTGGCCTGCTTGATGGTGGTGCAGTGGCCGGTCTGCTCGAGGCGGTGATAGATGAAGGGCTTGAAGAGCTCGAGCGCCATCTTCTTGGGAAGACCGCACTGGTGCAGCTTCAACTCGGGACCAACGACGATGACCGAACGGCCGGAGTAGTCGACGCGCTTGCCGAGGAGGTTCTGACGGAAGCGGCCCTGCTTGCCCTTGAGGGTGTCGGAGAGCGACTTCAGCGGACGGTTGTTCGCGCCGCGAAGGACGCGGCCACGGCGGCCGTTGTCGAACAGAGCATCGACAGCCTCCTGCAGCATGCGCTTCTCGTTGCGGACGATGACCTCAGGAGCGTGCAGGTCCATCAGCTTCTTGAGGCGGTTGTTACGGTTGATCACGCGGCGATACAGGTCGTTCAGGTCGGATGTGGCGAAGCGGCCGCCGTCGAGCGGAACGAGGGGACGAAGCTCTGGCGGGATCACGGGGATCACGTCGAGAATCATCCACTGGGGCAGGTTGTCGGACTTGCGAAAAGCCTCGACGATCTTGAGACGCTTGGAGTACTTCAGCTTCTTCTGCAGCGAGGTTTCGGTCTTCATACGCTCGCGCAGCTCGATGGAGAGCTCGGCGATCTCGACGCGCTTGAGGAGTTCCTTGATGGCCTCGGCGCCCATCATGGCCTTGAAGCCGGAGGGGCGGTACTGCTGATCGAGTTCGCGGAAGCGAGTCTCGTCCTTGATGACTTCGCGCTCCTTCACCGGGGCGTCGCCTGGATCGACGACGACGTAGGACTCGAAGTAGAGAACGGCCTCGAGCTCACGCAGGCTGATGTCGAGCAGGTGACCGATACGCGAGGGCAAGCCCTTGAAGAACCAGACGTGCGAGCAGGGGCTGGCAAGCTCGATGTGACCGAGGCGTTCGCGGCGAACCTTCGAGAGAGTGACTTCCACGCCGCACTTGTCGCAGATGACGCCGCGATGCTTCATGCGCTTGTACTTGCCGCAGAGGCACTCCCAGTCAGTGATGGGTCCGAAGATGCGTGCGCAGAAGAGGCCGTCGCGCTCGGGCTTGAAGGTGCGGTAGTTGATGGTTTCTGGCTTGGTGACCTCGCCGTGCGACCAGCTGCGGATCTTCTCGGGGCTGGCGAGCTGGATCTTGATGGCGTCGAAGTCGGCGATGGGTCCGGTCAGTTCAAATGGGCTGGAGCGAAACATATTTGACGTCTCCGTATGCAGTGTCTGGCGTTTTTTGCGCCTTGCTGCTGGTTACTGCTGCTTTACTTCTGCTGGGCGGTGGGTGGTTAGGTCCGTCGCCTGCTTCAATTTGTTGCTCTCCCCTTTGGCCGGCCCTTCGTGAATGTTGAGCGTGAGCCTCATTCAGAAGGACCGTGCCTGGGGTGGAGCGGTATCGACTAATCTGCTGCGGCGATGGCTGGCAGCGGCTGCTTCTTCTGGTCGGCCTGTTTGATCAGTTCGACGTCGAGGCAGAGAGACTGCAGTTCGCGGATAAGAACGTTGAACGACTCAGGTACACCCGGCTCGATGGCAGCTTCGCCCTTGACGATGGCTTCGTAGATCTTGGTACGGCCGAAGACGTCGTCGGACTTGGCGGTGAGGAGCTCCTGCAGGATGTAGGCAGCGCCGTAAGCTTCAAGGGCCCAGACCTCCATCTCACCGAAGCGCTGTCCGCCGAACTGCGCCTTACCGCCCAGCGGCTGCTGGGTGATGAGCGAGTACGGTCCGATGGAACGAGCGTGGATCTTGTCATCGACAAGGTGCGACAGCTTGAGCATGTAGATGTAGCCGACGGTGGCAGGCTGCTCGAATGGTTCGCCGAGCATGCCATCGTAGAGCTGCGACTTGCCCGAGCTGGGAAGACCAGCGGCCTTGAGGAGCGCCTTGATCTCGGTCTCGCGTGCGCCGTCGAAGACTGCCGTGCCGAACCAGATACCACGCTTCATGCCGGCGGCAACGCGCAGGGTCTGCTCGTCGTCGAGGTCAAGAAGCTGGTTGAGTGCGGCGGTACCGGCGAAGCGCGCCTTGAAGAGCTCGCGGACTTCGTTGGCCGACTGCATGGTTGCAGCGAGTTCGGCGACCTGCTTGCCAAGCTCGTGCGCAGCCCAGCCAAGGTGCGTCTCGAGGATCTGACCGACGTTCATACGCGAAGGCACACCGAGCGGGTTGAGGACAATCTCCACCGGGGTTCCATCGGGCAGGTACGGCATGTCTTCCTCAGGGAGGATTCGTGCGATAACACCTTTGTTACCGTGGCGGCCGGCCATCTTGTCACCGACAGAGAGCTTGCGCTTCATGGCGATGTAGACCTTGACCATCTTGATGACACCGGGCGAGAGTTCGTCGCCCTTCTGCATCTTGCCGATCTTCTCGTTGGTGATCTTGCGGAGAACGTCGATCTGGCGTGAGGTCATCTCCTCGATCTCATCGATCTGCTCGTTGACGCGGGGGTCCTTGTCGGCGTAGCGGATGCGCTTGAGGTTACGAGTGCTGATGAGCTCGATGGTGTCGCGGTCGAGGATATCGCCCTTGTTGAGCAGCTTCTTGTTGGTGCGCTCGTCGTGCAGGTCGGCGAGAACTTCCTTCGCACCGAGGATGGCTTCGAGACGCTTGAGGCGCTCGTCGGTGAGAATACGAATCTCGTCGGCGAGGTTGCGCTCGAGCTTCTCGATCATCTCCTGCTCGATCTGCTTGGCGCGTTCGTCCTTCTCCTGACCCTTGCGGGAGAAGATGCGGACGTCGACGACGGTGCCTTCGATACCCGGAGGGCACGTAAGCGAAGCGTCGCGAACATCACCGGCCTTTTCGCCGAAGATGGCGCGGAGGAGCTTCTCTTCCGGCGTCAGTTGCGTTTCACCCTTCGGCGTTACCTTGCCGACGAGGATGTCGTTGTGACCGATCTTTGCGCCGATGCGGATGATGCCCGAGTCGTCGAGATCGCGGAGTGCGTGCTCGCTGACGTTGGGGATATCGCGCGTGATCTCTTCCGGCCCAAGCTTCGTGTCGCGGGCTTCGATCTCGAACTCCTCGATGTGGATCGAGGTGTAGTAGTCCTCGCGGACCAGCTTCTCCGAGATGAGGATCGCGTCCTCGAAGTTGTAACCACGCCACGGCATGAAGGCGACCAGAACGTTACGGCCGAGGCCGAGTTCGCCCTGCTCGGTGCAAGGACCGTCGGCGATAACCTGACCCTTGACCACACGATCACCCTTGCGAACGATCGGCTTCTGGTTGATGCAGGTGTTCTGGTTGGAGCGCTTGAACTTCGTGAGCTGATAGATGTCCGAACCAACCTCACGCGAGAGCTGCGTGGGGTGATGCTCGCCTTCTACGCGCACGATGATGCGTTCGGAGTCGACCGAGTCGATGATGCCGTTACGCTTGGCCAGAATGACGGCGCCGGAGTCACGGGCGGTGACGCCTTCCATACCGGTACCGACGAACGGAGCCTCAGCAACAAGCAGAGGAACCGACTGCCGTTGCATGTTGGCGCCCATCAGCGCGCGGTTGGCGTCGTCGTGCTCAAGGAACGGGACTAGAGATGCCGCTACAGACACCAGCTGCTTCGGCGAGACGTCGACATAGTCCACTTCGGACTTGTTTACTAGGACGAAGTTGCCCTGACGACGGGCGTCGACGACATCCTGCACGATGTTCAACTTCTCATCGAGCTCGATGTTCGCCTGCGCGATCGTGTGACGATCTTCTTCCCAGGCCGAAAGGTAAAAGCTAAAGGGAGCAAGGTCCATGGTGCGCTTGCCAGCCTTCTTCAACTCTGCATTCTTGGCACGGGCCTCTTCGATCTCGAGGTAGTCACCCTGACGCAGACCAGACTCGCCGGCATTCGAGACGGAGACGTAGTCGAGCGCACGGCCATCCTTCACGCGGCGATACGGCGACTCGATGAAGCCGTACTCGTTGATGCGCGCAAAGCAGGAGAGCGACGAGATAAGACCGATGTTCGGGCCTTCCGGCGTCTCAATCGGGCAGATGCGGCCGTAGTGAGTGGGGTGCACGTCGCGGACTTCGAAGCCAGCGCGCTCACGCGACAGACCACCGGGCCCAAGGGCGGAGAGGCGACGCTTGTGCGTGATCTCCGACAGGGGGTTGGTCTGGTCCATGAACTGCGAGAGCTGCGAGGAGCCGAAGAACTCACGAATCGCGGCCATCACTGGCTTGGCGTTGATAAGGTCGTGCGGCATCGCGGTCGACATCTCCTGGTAGACCGACATCTTTTCCTTGATGGCGCGCTCCATACGGACGAGGCCGATGCGGAACTGGTTCTCCATCAGCTCACCGACGGCGCGAACGCGGCGGTTGCCAAGGTGATCGATGTCGTCGACTACGCCAATGTTCTTGCGCAGCTTGAGGAGGTAGCGGATCGTGCCGTAGAAGTCCTCAGGCGTGAGCGTGCGGTTGTCGAGGCCAGAGGGATCCTGGTTCTCGTACAGCTTGATGTTGAACTTCAAGCGGCCGACGCGAGAGAAATCGTACTTACGCGGATCGAAGAACATGCCTTCGAAGAGCGCAGTTGCGGTGTCGAGCGTCGGTGGGTCGCCGGGACGCAGCTTGCGGTAGATCTCGATGAGAGCTTCCTCAGGCTTGCGCACGGAGTCGCGGCGAAGGGTGTTGGTGATGATGTTGCCCACGTCGTCGCGCTCGGGGAAGAAGACCTCGATGCTGGTGACGCCCGACTGGATGATCTTGTGCAGCTTGTCGGCGGTCAGCTCCTGGTTGGCTTCGTAGAGAAGCTCGCCGGTGGTGAGATCGACGACATCGGAGGCAGTCATCGCGCCATCGAACTCGCTGGTCTCAACTTCGACCGATTCGATCTTGTGAGTGCGTAGACCCTTCACGGTGTGAGCGGAGATCTTGCGTGTGGCAGGAGCGATCTCTTCACCCTTGACGGTGATGGCATGGGCCGGACGCGTGCCCTGGAGGTTGCTGAGCTGGCCTTCAGGAACGACCTTCCAGTGCAGCTTGCCGTCGGCGACGTTGATGGTGTCGACGGTGTAGAACGTCTTGAGGATCTCCTCGTCGGTACGCAGGCCGAGCGCGCGCAGGAAGATGGTGCCGAGGAACTTGCGCTTGCGGTCGATGCGGACGTAGAGAGTGTTCTTCTGGTCGTATTCGAACTCGACCCAGCTGCCGCGGTACGGAATGATCTTGCCGAGGAAGTAGGTGCGGTTGTTCGCGGTCTCGAAGAAGACGCCGGGCGAGCGGTGAAGCTGCGAGACGATGACGCGCTCAGTTCCGTTGACGATGAAGGTGCCGTTCTGCGACATGAGCGGAATGTCGCCGAAGAACACTTCCTGCTCCTTCATGTCACGCAGGCTCTTGACGCCGGTCTCGGGGTCCTTGTCGTAGATCTTCAGACGGATGGTGACCTTGAGAGGAGCCGAGTAGGTCATGCCACGCTCTTCGCACTCTGCCTGGTCGTACTTCAGCTGCAGGCCGACGGGGTCGCCGCACTTGGTGCAGAAGTCAGGGGTGTTCTTGTTGTAGGTTCCGCAGAAGTTACAGAGAACGTCGCCCGGATGAAAGGGGTCGGTGATGACCATGTGGCCGCAGTTGGTGCAGGCCGTGCGCAGGTGGTTGAGACCCTTGAGGTAGCCGCACTTGCACTCCCAGTTGCCGATCGAGAAGTCAACGAACTCGAGCTCGGAGACGTTGCGGAAGTCGGTGATGGGGAAGACGGAGGTGAAGACGGACTGCAGGCCGTTGTCTTCGCGTTCCTGCGGGAGCTTGTCCATCTGCAGGAAGCGCTCGTAGCTGCGGCGCTGAACTTCAATGAGGTTGGGAATCTGGATGGATGTGGGGATCTTGGAAAAATCAAGACGGCTTCGGATCGCGCGCATTTCGCTGTTGTTGGACTCGCCAGACATGCTCTCTCCTGAAAACTGACCGTCGAGGCCTCCCGAGTGCGTCTGCCGGCATCGTATTGCTGGCTTCACTCGTTAGGGGAGGGCTTCGGTCAGGCCCTCCGGGTTTGCTTCTGATCGCGCAGTTTTTAACTTCTTCGGTTCTTGCTGTCCTCGATGGCAGCGAGCCCCGTGCGCAAAATGTCTTGCCGTAATGGTCCGCGGCTCGGATAAAACTTAAAACTTTTACTACCTGCGGGCGTTCGAAGCTGCTATAAAGAACGCGTGCAGAATGCTACTTGCCCCTTGTGGGACGGGGACGCTCGTAAACACGGCAAAGCGCTCGCAGGGACAGCATGCCCCATGAGCGCAAAGGTCGACTTGTGCACTGTTTCTCTATAGGTGGTATTAATGCCTGCCGCCATTGAGGTTCGCCTACCCCAAAGTTGTGCCGCTCGCATGTTTCTTATTGCACTATGCGCATCCGCCGCTCGAAGCGTATAGTGGCCGGTTCCTTAGCCTGTGTGAAGACAGGATGATCCGGAGACAACCGAAGTTTTGTACTGGATACCGCAGTCCGCCAAGGAGCACGCCGAGGCGGAACGAATTTTCTCTAACCTCAAGAATATCGCGTTCCGCCCTAACGTGCAAGCTAACTGTTCAATTACTTGATTTCTACGGTTGCAACGCCTTCGAACTTCTTCGCGATGGCAGCTGCATCATCCTTCGAAATGTTCTCCTTCAAGGGCTTGGGAGCGGCGTCAACCAGATCCTTGGCTTCCTTCAGCCCAAGAGCGGTGACTTCGCGTACAGCCTTGATGGTGTTGATCTTATTCGCGCCGGCATCCTTCAGAATGACGGTGAACTCGGTCTTCTCTTCAGCCGGAGCCGCTGCCACTGCGCCGCCGCCTGCTGCCGGGGCTGCAACTGCTGCTGCTGCCGAAACGCCGAGACGCTCTTCGAGCTTCTTGACCAGAGCCGAAGCCTCGAGGAGGCTGAGGCTAACGATTGAATCTTCCAACTGCTGGATGTCTGCCATGTTATTTCTCCAATTAGAACTGAACTTTGTGGTGCTTATTGCTCTACCAAAGCCCAACTGCGCTTTGGCTGCCTATGCCTTCGAGGGTTTCCGTTGCGCCCAGACCAGCGCCCCCGGGAAGACCAGGCGAAACTTGGTTTAGCCTTCGACCGGGTCCGTGGTCGCGGCTTCCCCACCCTGCGATGCGGTGGAGTTCTCAGGCTGCTCGGTGGCCGCAGCTTCAACAACGTGAGTCTCGGCAATGAGCTGACCTTCAGCGGCGGGTGCTTCTGCAACTGGAGCTTCAGCGGCTGGCGCCTCGGCAACCGCGGCTTCTGCCTTCGGTGCTTCGACTGCAGCTGCCGGAGCGGCTGCGCCGGCGAACTTGCCTTTTTCGACGCCCTGGTTGATGACAACAGCGAGATCGCGGCCAGTGGCGTTGATCACAGTAGCCAAACGCTGCGCAGGCGACTGAACGAGAAAGAGGAGCTTCGAGAAGAGCTCTTCCTTGCCTGGCATGGTGGCGAGATCGCCGATTTCGCGGACGTCGATCACCTTGCCGTCAACGATGCCCAGCTTGAAGGTGAACTCCGCGTTGTCCTTGACCCAGGTCGAAAGGGCCTTCGCGAGAGCAACGGGGTCGCCCGAGGTGTAAGCAACAGCCGACACACCCTTGAGCCCCTGGAGCGCCGACTCGATCTTGGTGCCTTCACTGGCGCGTGCAGCCAGCTTGTTCTTCACAACGTGATAGTTTCCACCAGCAGCGCGAACCGTCTTGCGCAGCTCGAAGTCCTTCGCAGCGGTGAGGCCTTTGAAGGTGCCAATGATAGCGGAGGTCGAGTGCTCGAGCTCGGTCGCGAGCTGCTTCACCTTCTCCGTCTTTGATGCTCTGGACAATGCCATGACTGAATCCTCTTCGCTTTCGCTTCCCCGCTCCTCGCTTCCGCGGCCAGAGGGGGTTTAGTGCTGACTAAAATTAGGCCTTGCCGGCTGCCTCAGCAGCGGCGTAGTCGAGCTGAATACCGGGGCCCATCGACGAGCTCAGCGTGACACCCTTAATGTATTTGCCCTTGGCTGCTGACGGCTTGGCTTTCACAACGCTCGTGATGACCGTCATCGCGTTGTCGACCAGCTTTTGCGGATCGAACGAGAGCTTGCCGACCGGAACGTGCACCAGTGCCGTCTTGTCGGTGCGGAACTCGATCTTACCGGCCTTGATCTCTTTGACGGCTGCGGCAACGTCCGTGGTGACCGTACCCGTCTTCGGATTCGGCATCAGACCTTTGGGGCCGAGCACCTTACCGAGACGTCCGACCGAACGCATCATGTCGGGAGTCGCGATCAGAGCATCGAAGGCGGTCCAGCCTTCTTTCTGAATCTTCTCAACCAGCTCCTCGCCACCGAAGAACTCAGCGCCAGCGGCCTCTGCCTCCTTGATGCGATCGCCCGAGGTGATCACGGCAACGATCTTGGACTTGCCAAGGCCGTGCGGGAGGACCACAGTGCCGCGAACCATCTGGTCCGCGTGGCGGGGATCAACGCCAAGACGCATGGTCAGGTCGACGGTCTCGTCGAACTTCGCATACTTTGCTTTTTGCAGGAGCGGAACTGCGTCCGCCAACAGATAAGGACGGGGCTCAACGAGCGCACGCGCCTTTACTAGATTCTTAGAGAGCTTCCTTGCCATTTTCCCTCGTCTCCCACCCCTCTGGAGCTGTTCTCTCCGGGCGTGGTTCTCGACTGGCCTCAACTGGATGTTGAGACACTCTTATAAGTATGCCGTGAATTCGGCAATACGTCAACGATATGGGGAAGATTCTGCCTGTTCAGCCCAGATTCTCGCCATAGACAGCGAGAATCCAGCGATGAGCTCGCTCCCCTGAACTACAGCTGGGTGATGATGAATCTCAGGCGCCCCATCGGGACGGTAACGATCTCGTTGTCCGGGTCGACTAGCGAGGCCAACTTCGCGCGATTTAGCAGCCACATCTTCATCTTTTCCTCAAGCCTCGCAAGGTCGTCAGACTGCGAGCGCAGCTCGATCAGGAAATCCCGGCAGGTGGGCGAAAACCGATTCAGATCCACGCTGCTGAGCGCATCCCATCACGAAGACTCGATCCATGCGGCGTCTGGGCTACGCATTGAACCATCCGGCCGGCTGAAACCGGTACTGGAGTCAAAAACATAGCCGCGTCCGTCTCTCTGAGCCCAGGTGTCGAGTGCGCTGATAATGGCCGCGTTCCTTCTGCCGGTGCCGTTCCCTGCGGGCGACATGACAAGAATCTCCCCATCCACCTCGCGTTCTTACACGCGTGATGTCGTTCGCAGCACAGAAGCGCATCAGGTCTTCATCGCTCATCGGGGTAACGGGGAAGTCTACTAAATTGGCCCTTGACGGATTAGAAATGCGCGCCTACTCTCGACATCATAAGGCGAACAAATGGCGAAATCAACTGACACTCCACTCTTCCCGATTCTTCCTCAAACGCCAGTAGGAATCGCTCGCATGGCCGCCGCAGCAGAGCACGCCGATGATGGCCATCTAATTGAATTCAAAACGCTTGAGGTACGTAGCATACTGAACCGATCGATCTCGAAAAGACAGTTGTCACTTGCCTACAGCATCAACCCTTATCGGGGATGCGAGTTCGGGTGTAAGTACTGCTACGCGCGGTATACCCATGAGTTCATGGCGCCGACTCTCGGGGAATCGATGACGGGCGGGACAGCCCCCGCCGCAGACTTCCGCGATCCGCTCACCTTCGAGCGAATGATCTTCCTGAAGCAAAACGCCGCCTGGCTGCTCGAGCAGGAGTTGAAGAAGATCGATCGGAGAGATGAAGTCGCTCTCGGCACCGCGACAGATCCCTATCAGCCGATCGAACGGCGGGCGAGGATCACGCGCAGCCTCCTGGAAGTGTTCGCGCGGAAGGATGGATACCGGCTCGGGATCGTGACCAAGTCGCGCCTGATTGAACGCGATACAGATCTGCTGGTCGAGATCGCACGCCGCAACACCTTGGTGGTGCATGTGACGATTACGACGCCCGATGCAAAGCTCGCGCGCTTGCTGGAGCCCAGGGCTCCTCGACCAGATCTACGCTTTCAGGCGGTGAAGCGTCTGCGAGAGGCGGGGATTGTGGCAGGGGTATTCGGCTCTCCCCTTCTGCCGGGGATTACGGATACCGAGGAGGCATTGGACGGCCTGGCTCGCCGAGCCGCCGCGGTGGGTGCAAGTTTCTTCGCAGCGCACCCGCTCTTCCTCAAGCCGTGCTCACGTCCTACTTACCTGAGCTTCGTTCGTGAGCACTTCCCCGCCCTTCAAACCGACTACGCGAAACGTTTTGCGACCGCAGACTTTGCCGGAAAAGAGTATCGCGAGCGACTGATAAAGATGGTCGATGGTGCGTGTCGGCGGTACGGTCTGGGTAAGCGCTCGAGCGATGCTCTGCTGACTCGGAACGAAGATGGCGGAGGCAAAAGACCGGCGCAGAATGTGGGAACCGTTGTCAGACAGCAAAGATTGTTTGCCTAGAGCATAGAAGGGGTGAGGGATGCGAACCTGGTGGAGGATCCGGCCCGCAAGGCCGATAAGACAAAGTCGCAGGCGGCGTAGGACAAAGCTTTCAAATCTGAAGCCCAAGTTTGATGTCGCTTTATATCCACAACCTATGACTCGAAGACCACCGAGACCATGTCGCCTCTGGCCCTCGTTTTGAAAACAGAAGCGGGATTAACGACGAAAGAGGACGCCTGGATGCCATGGCCGACAGACAAAGTCGGTGATGGTTCCTAAGCGTCCTCGCTCGTAAGAAGCGGAGAACAGTTGATAACGAGAGCTTAGGCTACGACGTCGATGCCCATCGACCGGGCAGTGCCGCGGATGGTCTTCGCTGCAGCCTCAACCGTGGTCGCGTTCATGTCCGGCATCTTCTGCGTGGCGATTGCGAGAATCTGCTTCTCGGTTACTTTGCCCTTCTTCTCCTTGTTCGGAGTGCCAGAGCCCTTCTCGATGCCGGCGGCCTTGAGCAGGAGCACCGGAGCCGGAGGCGTCTTGGTGATGAAGCTGAAGGTGCGGTCTGCATAGACGCTGATGACAACGGGGATGGTGAGTCCGGCCATGTCAGGAGCCTTGGTGCGTTCGTTGAACTGCTTGCAGAACTCCATGATGTTGACCTGAGCCTGGCCGAGCGCGGGGCCGACCGGAGGTGCAGGGGTGGCCTTGCCGGCCATGATCTGAAGCTTGACGTATCCAGTGATCTTCTTCGGTGCCATTCGGGTAAATCCTCTTTACTCTTCCAGCGGCGGGCGTCGATGTATCGGAACGCCTGCTGCTTAATGTTATTTCAAAACTCTCGAACTACTCGTCGACGATCTTGTCGACCTTGGAAAACTCGATCTCGACCGGGGTGGAACGACCGAAGATACTGACCATGACCTTGAGGGTCTGCTTGTCCTCGTTGATGTCGTCGACTGCGCCGGTGAAGTTGGCGAAAGGACCCTCGTTGATGCGAACCTGCTCGCCCTTGTCGAACTTGACCTTCATGGTCGGCTTGTTGCCTGCGGTCTCGGTGCGGAAGAGGATGGAGCTGACTTCCTGCTCTGAGAGCGCGACCGGGTTGTCGCCGGTTCCCAAAAATCCTGTGACGCGCGGCGTGTTCTTGATGACGTGCCACAGATCGTTATCGAGATCCATCTCGACGAGAACGTAGCCAGGCAAAAAGACGCGCTCGATGGTGTACTTCTTGCCGTTTCGCAGCTCGGTCACCGGTTCGGTCGGGATCATGATGCGACCGATGCGGTTCTGCAGGCCGAAGGCAGTGATACGGCTCTCGAGGGACTCGCGCACTTTGCGCTCGAAGCCCGAGTAAGCGTGAATGATGTACCACTTGAAGTTCTCATTGACCGGGGGCGCGAGCTGCTCAGTGGAATCCCCCTGAGGCTGCTCTACCGGATTTTGCTCTTCTGCCGCCATCGTTATGCCTTCTTCACGCATCGTGTACTTCTCTCTACCGCTCTTATTCGGAATGCGAAATGTTTTAGTGCTGGGTCAGGCGATGCAGCAATGCTTCGATCGCCCGTCCGATGATGTTGTCCACCAGCCAGAAGTACGCGGCGAAGATGAAGACGGTGACGAGGACAACGATTGTGGTCGACTGCACCTCGGCGCGCGAAGGAGAGATCACCTTGCGCATCTCGCTGCGAACGTCCTTGAGGAACTCGCCGAGACGTGCTGGCTGCGACTTCAACTGCTGCAATCCGGTGCTGGGCTGTTCGGTTACCGCTATTGTCTTGGCCATAGTACTGCCTCAATCTTCGTAGTGCGTTCCGTTGTCTATTCCCGGACTTGAGGGACCGGGCAAACTGGCGGGGGAGCTCGGATTCGAACCGAGAAGTTCGGTTTTGGAGACCGACAGTTTAACCGTTGAGCTTACTCCCCCGTGGTGCGGAGTGAGACCGTTCGTCTCACCCCAAATCCGGCTGGAGCTTACTTGGTTTCTTTGTGGTCCGTGTGCTTGCGGCAGGTATTGCAGAACTTCGAGAACTCCAGACGGCCAGTGGTCGTCTTCTTGTTCTTCGTGGTTGAGTAGTTCCTGTTCTTGCACTCCGGGCACTGCAGAGTAATGATCTCGCGCATAGTAAATCTCCTTCTAACGTGGCCAGCCACTTCGGCTGGCAAGCAGCGTAGTGACACGCCGCGACACAGGGCAATGGCCCCTGCAACCAAATCCTGATTGTAAGACGGAAAGAAAAGCGGTCAGGCCACGCTCGTCCTCATAAATTATCTCTTAAAACAGTGTTTCAGGAAAGCCGTAGCTCCGAACTGTCAGAACAACGACCGCCGAGTAGGACAATGTGACAATAAATCAAAAAAGATTGGCGGCAGAATCCTCCCTGCCGCCAGTCGTTTGAAATCCTTTTACTTGATGATCTCGCTGATGGTGCCGGCGCCGACGGTGCGTCCGCCTTCGCGGATAGCGAAGCGCAGACCCTTCTCCATCGCGACTGGCGTATGCAGCGTGATCTCCAGCTGGATGTTGTCGCCGGGCATGCACATCTCGGTGCCCGCAGGAAGCTTCGCCGAACCCGTCACGTCCGTCGTACGGAAGTAGAACTGGGGACGGTAGCCGTTGAAGAACGGAGTATGACGTCCGCCCTCTTCCTTCGACAACACGTAAACCTCGCCCTTGAAGTCGGTGTGGGGCTTGATCGAACCGGGCTTGGCCAAAACCATCCCGCGCTCCACATCTTCCTTCGCAATACCGCGCAGCAGAAGCCCCGCGTTATCGCCCGCCAGACCCTCGTCCAGCTGCTTCTTGAACATCTCAACGCCGGTGCAGACCGTCTTGCGGGTCTCGCGGAAGCCTACAATCTCGCAGTCCTCGCCAACCTTGATCTTGCCACGCTCGATACGACCCGTGACCACGGTTCCACGACCAGAGATCGAGAAGATATCTTCAATGGGCATCAGGAACGGCAGGTCCACCGCACGCTCAGGCTGCGGAACATACTTGTCGACTGCTTCCATCAGCTCGTCGATCTTGGCTTCCCACTTGGCTTCGCCGTTGAGCGCGCCCAGTGCCGAGCCGCGAATGATCGGGGTGTCGTCGCCAGGGTAGTCGTACTTCGACAGCAGCTCGCGAACCTCAAGCTCAACCAGCTCGATCAGCTCTTCGTCCTCAACCGCATCGCACTTGTTCAGGAACACGACGATGTAGGGAACGCCAACCTGACGCGCGAGCAGAACGTGCTCCTTGGTCTGAGGCATCGGGCCGTCGGTCGCTGCAACCACCAGGATCGCGCCGTCCATCTGCGCCGCTCCGGTGATCATGTTCTTGATGTAGTCCGCGTGACCCGGGCAGTCAACGTGCGCATAGTGACGGTTCGGGGTCTCGTACTCGACGTGCGAGGTCGCAATCGTGATACCGCGCTCGCGCTCTTCCGGTGCGTTGTCAATCGTGTCAAACGAACGGAACTTGTTGTTCGGGTTGTGCTTGCTCAACACCTTCGTAATCGCCGCCGTCAGCGTCGTCTTGCCATGATCGATGTGCCCGATCGTCCCGATGTTTACGTGCGGCTTTGACCGGTCAAACTTTTCCTTGCCCATGACTGCTCGTCTCCTCGTGTTGGCCGGCGCGTGCACCGGGGTTCAGGTGAATACTTCAAACGAAAACTAAAAGCGCAAAACTAAACTTGATTGGAGAGGTTGGATCTCAGTAGTACGCGTACAACTTGAAGAACTTCTCTCGCAGCTCAGGGGCAACACGTTCCAGGCTTGCGAGATACAGTTCGCGAATCTGGCCCTGATCGGAGTTGTCCAGTTTGCGGTACTCCGCCTCTGTTGCGGCTCCGAGATTTCCCTTGCCAAGAACCGTCTCGAAGTCGCGAATCCGCAGCTTCGAGCGCTCCAGCGACTTCAGGAACTCCGCAACGCGGCCGGAAGAAAAGGAGGCCTCGACTGCTGCCTTCACCGCGTTGAAGGTTTCGGGATCGGAAACTGTTAGTACAGGTTGCTGATACAGACTGCTCAACACACTCTCCTGCGATCGCTACTACCGGACCGCGTCTACAAATCTTTGGAGCGGGAGACGGGAATCGGACCCGCGACCAACAGCTTGGAAGGCTGTGACTCTACCACTGAGTTACTCCCGCTTACCTGCAGGGACCGAGCCCTTTGCTTCAAAATCTGGAGCTGACGGAGAGGCTTGAACTCTCGACCTCTCCCTTACCAAGGGAGTGCTCTACCACTGAGCTACGCCAGCATGTAAAAACCAACCTTTCAATCTTACCGCGAACGCATCCGTCCGAGTATGACACGAAAGGCAAAAAAACCTAACAGGATCCAAGTTAGCTGCTGATACTTGCCTGGCTCCATCGTCTGCCAGACAGCTATCGCCAACAGCCCCAGCACAGACAGCGCGATCCACATTCTTCCGCTGCTTGCCGGACTCAGATCCACAACACTCACCAGTTACAGCAACCTTCACAACAACAGTACAAAATTATGGTGCACAGGGGAGGATTCGAACCTCCGTAACTCGAAGAGTGGCAGATTTACAGTCTGCTGCCATTAACCACTCGGCCACCTGTGCACATCCTGCTTGAACTCCAGCGCGCAGCCCACAACTCAATCGTTCAAGCCCACACTACGATTCTAAACCGCGAATCGGGCGGGGAGTTACCCTTGAAGGAAGGACCAGGAGGCCTGCAGAGCCAGAACGGCAAGCAGTACAACCAAAACCATCTTTCTTTTCCTGCTGCCTGGAAACTGGAGCTGGCGAAGGGACTTGAACCCCCGACCCTCTGATTACAAATCAGATGCTCTACCAGCTGAGCTACGCCAGCCCAAAACAGCAATTTGCCCTCTGTAAGCTCAGCCGCTCGACGCGCAGCAGTGCCCGCGCAGAGTGCGCCGCAGACGTAACTTTAGCATAGCAGGAACCTCGGAGCAATGGTGCTGGAGCTGCGGATTTCTTCCGCTCACGAGGCCGTCCGAGAGTCCGTCCAAAGTGCGATGCCATGCTAGGCTATGCGAGCATTTCTGTTTCTATTCGTTTGAATCCTGGGACCCGGTCGGACTAACTTCATGCGCTTACTGCTTCTACTTTTTCTCCTCTTCAGCAGTTTTCCGGTCGTGGCGCAGAGTACCGGCGATGTCCCGCAGTTGATTGAAGGCCCGCAGTCTGCTTCACCGCCAAAGACCGCCGTCATGAACAACGATTCGGTGGTCAAAATGGTCAAAGCGGGGCTCGGCGACGACCTGATCATTCAGACCATCGACACCCAACCCGGCAAGTACCTAACCGACGCCGACGCCCTCGTCGCATTGAAGGCGGCAGGGCTCTCCGACCGCGTCATCGCCGCGATGATGAACAGAAGTCGCCGCCAGATCACCAACCTACCCGAGACGGAGAAGCCTGTCGTTCTGTCCGACGTCAACGAGATCGGCGTCTACTACAAGGATCACACCGGAAAGTGGATCGCAATCGATCCGGAGATCGTCCACATCAAATCCGGCGGATTCATTAAGTCGACCGCCACTCACGGAATCATCAAGCAGGATCGCAATGGCCGCGTGAACGGCCGCGAATCGGCGCTCGCGCTGAAACGCCCAATCGAAATCTTGCTCTACACACCGGAGGGCGTCGCGGCGACCGAGTACACCTTCGTACGCTTCCGCCTCAACTCCAGCAACCGTGAGTTTCGCATCCTAACCGGCGGAGTCTTTCACTCGAGCGGCGGTGCGGACCGGGATGAGGTCCCCTTCACACCCAAGCGAACCGCCCCACGCACCTACGAATTCACGGTCGAAGACAAGATTGCAGGCGGCGAATTCGGCATTCTCCCACCAGGCACCGGCAACGTCACCAACGGCGGAAAGATCTACACCTTCGCCATCGTCGAATAGCATCGTCACCCGCTTGCTCAACATCGAGCGTTTGCGGAGCGCCTTTCGTGCATCCCAAACCAAGCAGGAAGATGGGCTATGCTTATTACTTGAGCCGCTGCCGTTCGTGAATCGTATTGACTATGCTGACACTTTGCCCAACGGGCCATGTCCCTGATGTACCTACGAATGCATAAGCGCACCCGTTACTCTCTGCTGCTGATGCTGGCGTTGATGGCTGCGCTGGTGGTCGCGCTGGTGCTGCGCAAAGCCGCCCCGCCTGAAGTTGCGAGGCTTCTGCCGGAGTCCGACGCGATCGTCTACGCCAACCTAAAACCGCTGCGCGCCGCGACCCACTTCGATCGCTCGCCAATAAATCGCAGTCCCGAATACCAGCAGTTCATCGACGCGACCGGCATCGTGCCCGAACGCGACCTGGACTCCGCTGCCTTTGCTCTGCATCGCATGGACGATCCCAACGGACCGAACGGCCCCGTTGGCTACTCAGAAGTTTTCGAGGGCCGCTTCGACGGAGAGCGCCTTGCTCGCTATCTCGCAACGATAGCCACGGCGAAGGAGAACTACGCGGGCCACGATATCTTCACTATCCGCGTCGGCGACGAAAAAGCGGTGCGCCCCCTGCGAATCGCGCAGCTCGGTTATGACACCATCGCCGCCTCGAACATGCCGACAGCCGAGCAGATTCACTCCATCCTCGACCGGCATCGTGCTGCAGCTTCGCCGTTTTCAGGCTCGTCTCTGCTATCGGCACGTTACCGTGATGTGCCCGCTTTCTCGAGTGTCTGGGCTCTCGGCCACATTGGTCTTCCGTTCTCTGATCGTGGCTTCGTCAGCGTCTTCGGCTTGCAATTGCCTATGCCCGAGGACACGACCTTCGTCGCCAGCTTGCGCTACCTCGGCACGATTCATCTGCGTATCGAACAGATCACTCCCAACGATGCCGATGCAGCCCACGCAACAGAAACTCTCACCACGTTGCTCACTCTTTTAAAGACCGTGCAGCAGGCTCAGGCACAGATGCAGCCGCATCCCGTCACCGATGCGGCGTTTCGCGAACTGACCGACTCGACGAAGATCGAACAGCACAAAGATCGTGCTGTTCTAACCGCCAACATCCCGCTTGAACTCGTCAAGCAACTAGCAGCAAACACCCCAGATTCTCAGCCATAATGAGCGACGATACCTTGCAACAACCAACCAGGATCCTGCTCGTTCGCCACGGCCAGAGCGTTGCGAACGCAGGTGGCATACCGCCAGACCACATTACAAACCCGTTAACTGAACTTGGCCACGCGCAGGCAAAGGCTTTCGCCGACGGCTTCTCCTGCGAACCTACCTTGTTCATCATCTCGCCCTACACCCGCGCACAGCAGACCTCAGTCCCACTCCGTCAGCGCTATCCTGAAGTGCCGATCGAGGAGTGGCCCGTCTACGAGTTCAACTATCTGGAACCTGAGCGGCTCAAAGGCACCAGCGAAGAACAGCAGTTGCCGCACATTGAAAAGTATTGGGAGCGAAACGATCCCGCTCACCTCGATGGGCCCGGCGCTGAATCGTTCAGCGTCTTCCTGGCCCGCGTCCGCGAAGTGATCAAGCGGCTCACTCAATTGAAATCAGACGGATGTATCGTCGTCTTCACACACGGTTTCTTTATGCAAGCCGTTCGCATCCTCCTGCTGTTCCCCACCTCAACCGATCAGCAGCTGATCTCAAACTTTCGGCGCTTTCATTTCGTCAACTTCATAGAAAACCTCGAAGCGGTTGAGCTCGAGGTCATCAACGGTCAACTTCGAATGGTCGGGCAGCAGCATCTAACCACTTTTACGCTCCAAGGAGAATCGTCTCATGCATAGCTCTACTCCTCCCGTTCTTCGAGTCCTGGCTCTTGCCTCCATGTTGTCGATACTGCCATCCTCTGCGTTCGCGCAATCTGGTGCAGTCATCACCGGGCAGGCAGCCTTCGCCGACTACACGCAGGAGCACCCCGGCGTCCGCCGCAAGATCACCCTTGCCGACCTACCCGAGCCGAAGCAGGACGAGTCGGTCGACAATGGACCCAGCGTCGTCCCACGGCCCGAGGGCGCATGGCCCGTCGCGCCCGCAGGCTTCAAAGTCGAGATGTACGCGCAGGGCTTCACGGAGCCGCGCCTGATCCGCACCGCAC
This sequence comes from Tunturiibacter psychrotolerans, assembly GCF_051013365.1. GTDB lineage: Bacteria > Acidobacteriota > Terriglobia > Terriglobales > Acidobacteriaceae > Edaphobacter > Edaphobacter psychrotolerans_A. The sequence goes on from NZ_CP132941.1 coordinate 885,855, forward strand.
CCAACGGCGATCTCTTTCTCGCAGACAGCAAGGCTGGCCAGGTGAAGGTGCTGCGAGGCGTCGGATCTGACGGCAAGGCGACAACGACTGAGGTCTTCGCAACTGGGCTCGATCACCCCTTCGGCATCGCCTTTTATCCGCTCGGCGAGCATCCCAAGTGGGTCTATGTCGCGAACACGACCAGCGTCGTCCGCTTCGCCTACAAGGAAGGCGACATGAGGGCCAGTGCCGCACCTGAGACGATCGTGCCGGTGCTGCCGGGCTACGCCCAGCTTCGCGGCGGGGGCCACTGGACGCGCGACGTCGCCTTCTCGCAGGACGGCAAACGAATGTTCATCTCCGTCGGTTCAGCCTCAAACGCCGACGATCCCGATACCCATCCCGGCGAGTTTCACCGTGCCGATGTTCTTGAGTTTTCCCCTGAAGGGAAGTTCGTGAAGATCTATGCGAGCGGCATTCGTAACTGTGTCGGCGAAGCGATCAACCCGACCACCGGCCAGCTCTGGTGCTCCACTAACGAGCGTGACCGCCTCGGCGACAACCTCGTCCCCGACTACATCACCAGCGTGAAGGAAGACGGATTCTACGGCTGGCCCTGGTACTACATGGGCGGCCACCAGGACCCGCGCCTGGTGGGTACACACCCGGAGCTGAAGGACAAAGTCATCACACCGGACGTCCTCCTTCAGTCGCACTTTGCCTCACTTGAGCTTGCCTTCTACACCGGCAAGCAGTTCCCGTCCACCTACGATGGCGATGGTTTCGCAGCCGAACACGGCTCCTGGAACCGCGCCCACCGCTCCGGCTATGAGGTCATCCGCATCCCGATGCACGACGGCCATGCAACCGGCGAGTACGAAGACTTCCTCACTGGCTTCGTCACTTCTGATGGCAAGGTCTGGGGCCGGCCCGTTGGCGTGACCGTCGCGAAAGATGGTTCGCTCTTTGTCACCGACGACGGTTCAAAGACGATCTGGCACGTCAGCTACACGGGCAAGTAGCTCGTCTTAACGAGAAACTTAAAACGAGAACGGCCGAGATCCTCGGCCGTTCTTTTGTTTGTAGGGCTCCTCTGAGCTGTTGTGTCAGAGAGCACTCTCAAAAGCTGCATTTTTGAAGGCGGCATTTTTGAACGGGTAGCCCATCGGCGAGCCCGCAATTAGCACCGTTGGCGCAGAGATGGCCTCTCGCTGACCCGCGACCACAGAGACCAGCGCCTCGAAGCAGCTTTCATCGAGCTGCGTTGGGATCAGTTTCGACATGATCGCCAGCGTCTCATCAAGCTCGATGCCGGCGCGATACGGACGATCCTCCGAGAGCGCCGCGAATACATCCGCAACGGCAACGATGCGCGACTCAACCGATAGATCAGACGCCTTCAGATGGTCAGGATATCCCGAGCCGTCCAGCTTCTCATGGTGTTCTCCCGCAATGACAGCCATCTCGCGAAAAGGTGCAATCCTCTCCAGGATGCGTCGCGTTATGCGTGGATGCTCGTAGACTGTCTTCCACTCCTCCGGACTCAACTGGCTCTTCTTGTCGAGGATCGTATTCGCTACACCCAGCTTGCCGATGTCGTGCAGCAGGGCGGCTCTGCGAACCAGTTTCGCGCGATCTCTGGAGAGTCCCATTGCCTGTGCAATGCCGAAGGCGGCGTCCGCCACACCCTGCGAGTGACTAAAAGTAAAGTGAGACTTGGCATCAACCACATCGGCGAAGGCTTCGCAGATCCGATCGATCTGGCTCGAATCCAGTTGGTGCCGTCTCCCGGAGTCCAGATCGAGAACAGCCTGTCTCGTATCCTGTTCGGCGTCAGCAGGGGAGCAGTTGTTCCAGAGAGTTCCGCGACGGTGCAACGAACGCGCGATGCGGACGAACTCCGGATCAAACCAGGTACCGCTGCGCTGATCGAGCGTATCAATCGCACTCTGCATCCCACTGGTTGCAGAGGTAAAGTCAAGGTGTTGTGCCACGGCGCAGATGCGGGCCAGCAGCGGAATCTGCTCACCTTTCAGACTGTCCGGATAACCGCTTCCATCCCAGCGTTCTTCGACACTGCGCACGGCGTCGGCCGCAATTTGATCGAGGCCGAGTTTACCGAGAATGCCAGCTCCCCGGTCGTCAGGAAGACTGCTCATGACAGAGATGTTCTGGTGACGCGTCACTCCGTCCCTGACGAACCTCGCGACTCTCGCCACGCGTCCAGATTCGGGAAGAACATTGTTCCAAAGCTGCTTCAGGGCGGAAAGACTCGTCGTATAGTGCCTCGGCCAATCTCTCGAATCCAAAGCCGCCTCTGCAGCCCGGTCTTCTGCCCCGATCGCTTGGCTTATGCGGCTAGAACTGCGGCTGCAACCGATGTCTTTCAGGAGGAGCGCAAAGTAGAGGCTACTAGTCTGTTCCGACGGCAGCTTCGCCTCTTCGGCGATACGCATGCCCAACAGGCAGCTGCGCAGAGCGTGCCCATGCACCGCGCCTTCAGTAAGGTCCAGCGCATAGGAGAGTGCCGAAATAATCTCCGACAGTGAGATGGAACCATCGAGGCCCTGCGTGTTACGTCGAAAAGCAGCCGAGGTTTGAATCATGTAGGTCTCGCTCTTTCGTGGAGCCAGATTGGATTCGCTTCTTTGATCCCAAGGCTGACTGGCGCGATTCATTGCAGCACTTCAATCTTCAATTCAGTGACTATATCGGCGGCGAGGGGGGAGTGGGTATTACCCAAATGGTGCATAGCCGAGTAGAAGAAACGACTTTCCCAATAAGGGATTGGACTCTGGACTGCCCTCCAAATCTGCCGCGCTGCTGGACACAAAGACAGCAGACACAAAAAACGGCAGACCCGATAGCTTGCATCAGGTCTGCCGTCTGGATTCGCTTGAAACTACTGGCCTTTGGCTATCTCGGTGCCCAGGTCCGCCAGAGTCGTCCGCAGATATTTATGGGGATTGACCGGCGTATTCCTGATACGGACCTCGTAGTGCAGATGTGAGCCGGTCGTGCGTCCACTGTGGCCTACATAACCGATAACCTGACCGCGGACCACCGTCTGCCCTGCAATGCACGCAAAGCCGGACATGTGTCCGTAGACCGTCTCGACTCCATGCCCATGGTCGATCACGACCTCTCGGCCGTAGCCGTTGGACATCTCTGCGAGCTGAACGATGCCGTCGCCTGTTGCACGGATGGGCACTCCATTCGGTGCGCTGATGTCGATGCCGGTATGGAACTCGCCCTCGCCGTTACCCAGAATTGGATCTTCACGCTGGCCAAAGCTGCTGGTGATGGGCCCCATGATCGGCCAGAGCGTCGGAACATACGACGCAACTTCCAAGGTGTCAGCTCCCAGCAGGTCGGTGGAGAGATACCCCGGGCCATTGAGACTGGAGATCGCCCGAGTGGCCATACCGCTCATCGCGGACCGGCGAAGCGAGTAGAAGGCGTCGATGGACTTGTAGTAAGCCTCCTCCGAGTTATCCGGCGAGTCGGAGGTCCCAGCTAGCGGGGTTGTAGCGATCGCTTCGGCTACTCCCGAAGATTTGGCGTGATGGTTGTCGGTGAGCCTGCCCATGGGAGATGCCAGTTTGCTCGCCGTCAGACCGTAAAGAACGGAGACCTCGCTCGCCAGAGAGCCCAGCGAAGCTGCCTGAATGTCCTTCTCATGCGCAGCCTTCTCAAGGTGCGCATAGTCCTTCTGGAGCAAGTTGTGGTCTTGCCGCAGCTGATTGAACCGCGCGGTTTTGATCAGCATCCGTGAATAAGAACCAGCCAGGCCGGTAATCGTAAACATGCCGATAACCGCGGCTGCCACAAACATATACGCGTAGTGTAGGGGGACCGGAACCTTATTGAGGTTGCCTTCTTCGTCACGGCTGACGAGCATGATGTAGTAACGTTTTTTCAGCTTCAATCAAAATCCCTGGCCCAGATTTGACCGCGAAGCGAAACCGCGGCTCGGAGAGTTTGCAATCGAAGGAATCAAGCTGAGCGAATCGACTTCTCGAATCGCCATTCCTGATTGCTCGTCTCTCTTGAGCGTCCTCTTAGAGGGTACCAAACCCGTTACCCGCTGTGCAAACGAGCATAGTCGAGATCTCCAGCCTGTAACTCCCACAAAAGAGTCACATTTGCGCTTTCCGGTTATGCTGCCATCAGCATGAAAAAACCCTCCCTACCCTCCAGCGAACTAGGCCTCATTGAGCACATCCAGCGCGACTTCAGTATGAACAGCAGCGCGGTGAAGCTCGGCATCGGTGACGATTGCGCTATCCTTCGCCCTCCCGCCGGATGTGAAGTACTTGTCACCACGGACTTTACGCTCGAGGGTCGACACTTTCGCCGCGACTCCCACCCGCCCGAGTCGGTAGGCCATCGCTGCCTCGCGCGTGGCCTGAGCGACCTTGCCGCAATGGGCGCGACCCCACTTGCTGCCTTCCTCTCCCTTGCGCTTCCCTCCTCGATGCTCGCTAAAGCCCCAGGACAGATGTGGATAGCGAAATTCTTCAGCGGCCTCCGCGCGCTGGCTGAGTTGCACAGCGTGCCTCTCGCCGGCGGAGACACCTCGGAGTCGCCCGGCGGCAAGAATGCCCTCATCCTGGCTGACATCGTTCTCATCGGATATGCGCCAAAGGGTAAGGCGCTGCGACGCTCAGGTGCCTTTGCCGGAGATGCTCTCTACGTAACCGGCCAACTAGGCGGTGCCGCGGCAGAGTTAGCCGGGATGCTTGGCCGAAGAAAACGTATCGCCAGCGTGAAAACCACCGAAGACCATCCGCACCTGTTTCCCGAACCACGTCTGGACGTCGGCGAGGCGCTTCTGCGGCGAGGCGTCGCCACCGCATGCATCGATATCAGCGACGGCCTTTCGACCGACCTGGCTCACCTCTGCCGCGCCTCAGGAGTGAACGCGGAGATCGAGCAGGAGGCGCTGCCCATCCATCCGCTCGCCGCCAGGCTCGGTGCAAAATCCGCCCTGCATGCGGCCTTGCACGGTGGCGAGGACTACGAGTTACTCTTCACCGCACCCTCCTCGGCCCGAATGCCAACCTCGCTTGCAGGCGTGCCACTTACGCGAATTGGAACCCTCAAACCTCGTCGCCCCGGTCAACCTCTCATGACGCTGCTCGCACCGGGCAACGGCCCTGCAGAGTTGAAACCAAGCGGGTGGGAGCACTTCGCTAAACCTTCCCGGCACGCGAAAAAGAAAGCACGCTGAGCCTGCTACCATCAATCGGTCCGACCCACTCTCGACCTCGAAGCTATGCGCGACGCCACCAAAATCATTCGTTCCACGCTGAGCCGTACCGTCCCCGGCGAGCCGCTTACTACGGGACCGGTCTTCGCCGCGCCGTACCATACGCCGGGCGATTCATCGGACACTCCCTACACCTACGCGCGCTCGCACAATCCAACATGGACCGCCCTTGAGAACGCCATTAGCCAGATGGAGTCCGGGCAGTTCGCTTCAGGCGAAAGCTACGCGGCAAGCGCGCTTGTCTTCGCCTCCGGCATGGCCGCGTGTGCTGCGGTGTTTGGGACCGTGCTGCGACCGGGCGATGTGGTCGTTCTCCCCTCGAACGCCTACTACACGGCTCGCAATCTGCTGCAGGAGCACTTCGCTCCCATAGGCGTTACGCTGCGTATGTCGCCCACCGCTGGAAACGCACAGGCCGAGTTGCTGGAGGGCGCGCGACTGCTGTGGATCGAGTCGCCGAGCAATCCCGGCATGGAGATCTGCGACATCGCCCTGTTGAGCGAAGCAGCGCACCGTGCAGGCGCTCTGGTTGCAGTAGACAACACCACGCCAACGCCGTTGGGGCAGCTTCCTTTAGCGCTCGGTGCAGATTTTTCCGTCGCCTCAGATTCGAAATCGATGACCGGCCACAGCGATCTTCTGTTGGGTCACGTCGCAGTGCGCGACCCGGAGCTACGGGCAAAGATCGACCAGTGGCGCACCCTCACCGGCGCTGCCCTGGGCCCGATGGAAGCATGGCTCGCGCTGCGTTCGATCGCGACACTCCCGCTGCGCCTCGAGCGCTCCTGCGAGAACGCCCAACGCATCGCCGAATTTCTCGCGACAAGGAAAGAAGTATCCAGCGTGTTGTACCCCGGCCTGCGATCGCACCCAGGCCACGAGGTCGCAAAGCAACAGATGCGCTACTTCGGACCAGTGTTGAGCTTTGTCCTGCGAGATAAAGCCGCCGCGGAAACCTTTCTCTCCACGTCACTGTTGCTAACCGATGCGACCAGCTTCGGCGGTGTGACGACAACAGCAGAACGTCGAGCGAAGTGGGGTGGAGATTCAGTACCCGACGGCTTCATACGCATGAGCGCCGGCTGCGAAGACATCGAGGACCTGATCGAAGATATAGCGCAGGCGCTGGACGCAGTTCGATGATGCTCGATCGCCCGATAGACGACACCGAACAATTTCCTCACAGCTGGAGCGTCGAAATACTGAAAACGCCTCCGCTGATAGCTCCTGCACAGCAATTTATCTACCCGCAGCAGATCGCAGGCGAAGAAGATGCCCTCGCTCGAGGCGCATTGCAGTTGATGGTTCATCCCGCCAGCGGAGGGACATTTCTCGCGACATGCGCCCTCGGATTCACAAACCCCACCATGCCAACCGGGGTCTTTGCCTGCCCCGATCCGCGAGAGATCTGCGCAGTGGCCGGCGGCTACGCCTATGTGATCGATACGACACAGCCCGACCATTGCACTCATGTCGCTATGAAGCCGGTAGTCGAAGTGCGCCCGCTCGTGCCGCAAAGACTCCTGCTCTTCGTCGGCTTTCACTCAATCGTCGCCTGGGGTCCAAGCGGCCCAGCGTGGGAGACAGCGCGCCTCAGTTGGGAGGGCGTGCGCATCACCGGCATCGACGGCAACACGTTGCACGGCATGGGCTGGAATCTATTGACCGATCGCGAGGTCGCCTTCGAAGTCGATCTGCTTACCGGCCATCATCAGGGGGGCGGGTTTTCTCAGCCGCCGCAGGGACAAAAAAGCTAAGCGCAGCATCGCCCTGTTTCAAAAGCCGAGTATGTTCGAGCACGCCGTATCGCTCCGCCAGCTTAGCCTTGCTGCTGTGTTCGGCGATGACCAGGGAATCTGCGCTCAAGATGGTACGGCCCCGCACACTTCCAAAAAAATTGAGCGTCCCCGAGTATTCGTCCTCGGCCTCGTACGGCGGATCAAGATAAACGACATCAATCGGCTGCGTCAGTTTGCTAAGACGCTGCAACATCGCACCGACACCCCGGTCCTCCAGTGTGAAACCGCGGCTGATCTTCAACGTTGCGAGGTTTTGCCGCAACGAAGCCAGCGCGGGCTCAGCATTTTCCGCAAACCAAACATGCTCCGCTCCACGACTGATCGCTTCAATTCCAACGGCTCCTGTCCCGGCATATAGATCAACAAAGTGGCAACCCACGGTGCGCGGCGCAAGAATATTAAAAAGAGTCTCGCGCAGGCGATCACTGGTAGGACGAGTTTGTAGACCACGCGGGGCGGCGAGTTGGCGAGACCGGTAAGTACCTGCAATGACGCGCATCTTTACCATGGTAAGCCGTCGAAACTCAGAATGCTAAACCGCTGCGCATACAATGGAAGACATGCGTGGGTGGTCTTTTCCGATCGGCAGATTTCTCGGCGTGGATGTCCGCATCCACACCTTCTTCCTCCTCATCCTTGGGTTGTCGATCAGCTATGCCTCGATGACCGGCTCAACAGGAGGCCGAGGATTTGCGCTCTGGCTGCTGCTGCTGCTCGCAGTGGTCGTTCGCGAAGTAGCTCGCGCCATCGGTGCAGCGTGGTTCGGGCTCGAACTCCGCAGCGTTCTTCTACTGCCCGTCGGTGGCCTGATGAGTTACGCAAGCACCGAAGCCACAGAGAAAGCCTCGACGCCCGAGATGCAGAAGCGCATGGCCGTGATCGGGCCCACAGTAAATATCGGATTCGGCCTGCTCCTCGCTGCAATAACCCTGACGATTGCGCCCGAGGTCAGCCTCTTCGAACGCCCCTGGACGTCCCCCCTCCATCTACTACGAGCTGCGGTGTGGATGAACATCCTGCTCGGCGTCGTCAACCTTTTGCCCGCCTCCCCGCTCGATGGAGGACGTGTCTTTCGCGGCGAATTTGCCAAGACCAAAGGCGTCATGAAGAGCACCCGAGCCGCAGCAGGACTCGGTCAGTTCATCGCCATCGCACTGATCGTCGCGGGCCTGCTGGTACCCAATATGTGGCTCGTCATGATCGGCGCCTTCCTGATGATTGGCGCGCATATGGAAGACCAGGGCCTCCTGCTGCAAACTGATGTGGACGCCGTTCGGATGCGTGACGTGATGCTGACACAGTTCAGCATGCTCTCCGCCTCGGACACCCTTGAAGACGCGCTTCAGCGCTCGGTCCACACCCTGCAGGACGTCTTCCCCGTGGTGCGCGGATCGAACCTCGTCGGCGCGGTCTCGCGGCAGAGCATCGTCGATGCGCTGCAAACCGATGGTAACGGCTACGTGCAAGGCGTAATGACTCGCTCATTCCAGACCGCTCAGCCAGACGATTCGCTGGTGAAGACGCTGCGTCGCATCATGGCCGGTCAGGGCGCACAGATGGTTCCAGTCCTCGAAGGCGACCGCATCGTCGGCATCATCACCCCTCAAAATCTTGCGCTTTCGATGGGGATGCTGAACCAGCGCCGCAAACTGCGGCAGACAGAGTAATGTCCGCGAACCAAGACAAAGACGACCGGCCCCTGGCACCCGGACTCTACCTCGTAGCCACGCCCATCGGCAACCTCGAAGACATCACCCTGCGTGCGCTGCGAGTGCTGCGTCAGGCAGACCGCATCGCCTGCGAAGACACTCGCCAGACACAGAAACTGCTCAACCACTTTGAGATCCGCACACCCACCGTGAGCTATCACATGCACAACGAAGGCTCGCGCACCGAAGAACTGATAGCAGAGTTAAAAAATGGCGCACGCATCGCCGTAGTCAGCGACGCGGGAACCCCCGGCATAGCCGATCCCGGCGGCCAGATCGTCGCTGCCGCACTCGCTGCCGCAGTAGATGTCTTCCCCATTCCTGGTGCAAACGCCGCAATCAGCGGATTAATCGCAAGCGGCCTCACGACCGAGCGATTCACCTTTCACGGCTTCCTTCCCGCCAAAGCGGGCCAGCGTAAGACAGCGCTCGAAGAACTTGCACGAGACAACGGGACGCACATCTTCTACGAAGCCCCGCACCGCATTCTCGACACACTTGCAGACGTCGGGGCCGTCTTCGGTCCAGAGCAGCACATCGTCATTGCGCGAGAGCTGACAAAAATCCACGAAGAATTCTTGAGAGGATCGGTCGCCGGCGTTCGGTCGCAGTTGGCAGCTCGCGCCAGCGTCCGCGGAGAGATTGTGTTGATGCTCACGGCCACCCCGGTCGAAACCGAAGGCAAGCAAATTACTCTCGCCGGCGAGGTAGCCACCATGATGAAGTCAGAAGGCATCAGCGAGATGGACGCCCTGAAACGTGTCGCTCGCGAACGCGGCATCGGCAAGAGCGAAGCCTATCGCGAGTTACAGCGCGAGCAGAATCGGCGGCGCTAAGCCGTTTTCCTGCCGCGGCCTATTCCCGGCCGGAATCAGTCCCGCCCTTCGACCCGATCGTAGTGATAAACGTTGCTGGTCGTTCCTAACGCCTGGTTGTACAGGATCGTCTTTCCGGCCGCTTCGTTCAACTCTTCGGTGAACTCATGAATAGCGCGCAGGTGATCAGCCGAAGCCGGAATCTCGAGCTTGCTCGTCCGGAGAAACTTCTGGTAGCCCCGGTCAAGCACACGCGCGATCTCGCCATTCAGCAGCCAGCCCGGTCGGGCCAATATCTCGACAGTGCCATCCGGTGCTGCAGCAATCTCCGCCGCACACCCGTATTTCCTTACCTGCATAGCATTTGGCGTTCGCTTTGCACCCTCCTGAGCAGGGGCAACATCGAATCTCTGGCCCCCGAGAAGGCTGAGAACATCATTGAAGCTTCGTACTGGGATCTTTTTCGCCATAGTGCAATACGTTAGACTCGATTAACTGTCGCACATTCGCCGAAGTCCTTCAATCGGCACGGCGCGAACGATTCAAATGAATCAAATGACGACATGAAGATCTGAAGATGGAAGCCGCATGATTACCACCCTCAAACCGTTTGGAACAAGCATCCTCGAGCGCGTCGGCAACACGCCGTTGGTGCGGCTTGAACGCCTCAGCACCCATCTGCCCGGAATCCAGATACTCGGCAAAGCCGAATGGGCCAACCCCGGTGGCTCAGTCAAAGACCGGGCAGCCTCGGCCATCGTCGCCGATGCGCAGCGCAGAGGTCTCCTTACCGGCAGCCGTGGCCTGCTGGATGCAACCAGCGGCAACACCGGCATCGCCTACGCCATGCTGGGCGCAGCTCTGGGCTTCAAGGTCACTCTCTGCATGCCATCGAATGTCTCCCCCGAGCGCAAGCGCTATCTCGCCGCATACGGAGCAGAAGTCCTGTGGACCGACCCTGCCAATGGCTCCGACGGAGCTATCCGTAAAGCTCGCGAACTCGCCGCGGCAGAGCCAGATAAATATTTTTACGCCGACCAGTACTCCAATGACGAGAACTGGAAGGCACACTACCGCACCACCGCAAACGAAATCTGGGAGCAGACCGAAGGCCAGATCACGCATTTCGTCGCAGGCCTCGGCACCAGCGGTACTTTCATGGGCACAACGCGCCGCCTGAAGGAATTGAAACCATCGATCCGATGCATCTCCATGCAGCCGGACTCGCCCTTCAACGGCCTCGAAGGCCTCAAGCACATGGCAACAGCTATCGTTCCACGCATCTACGATCCATCCCTCGCCGACGCCAACATCGACATGCCGACCGAGACCGCGTACAGCATGGTAAAAAATCTAGCCCGCAACCAGGGCCTGCTCGTTGGAATCTCCGCCGCAGCAGCCGTCGCAGCCTCTCTCCAGATCGGCGAAGAAGAGGTCCGCGCCGGCCGCGAGGCAGTCATCGTCACCATCCTTTGCGATTCGGCAGAAAAATACATGAGCGAACGCTTCTGGCAGGAGGAGTAACTCAGATGCTTCGCATCCATTACGCTGACTACGAGGCCCTGCGCACGCACGGCGAAGAGACCTACCCGAACGAGTGCTGCGGCGTCCTGCTCGGCAAGAACATCGCCGGCGAGGGAAACGACACCGCTGCGGTCAATCACGTCCAGCAGATCGTTCGCGCCGGCAACACCCGCACCGACTCCGCCCACAACCGCTACAACATCGCCCCGCAGGAGCTCGTCAAGATCCAGCGGCAGGCACGCGGTCTCGGCCTGGACATCGTCGGCTTCTACCACTCTCATCCGGACCATCCGGCCCAGTGGTCGAAGACCGACTTCGCCGAAGCCCACTGGCTGGGCTGCTCCTACATCATCACCAGCGTCGAACAGGGCAAGGCTGCGCTGACGAACTCCTTCCTGCTAAGAGGCACAACGGAAGAAGATAAAACATTCGAGGACGAACCAATCCAAATCGATATCGCCCCTAACGTCGCCGAAGCGGCGACGCAAACCCAGAAAGGTCAGGCATGAACATTCACATCCCCACCCCGCTGCGCGCCTACACCGGCGGACTTGAGACCGTCAGCGTCACGGGAACCACCGTCAGCGGCGTGTTTCAGCAGCTCACCGTCCAATACCCCGAACTCAAGCCGCACCTGTTTACCCCCGAAGGCAAGCTCCGTTCATTCGTGAACGTCTATCTGAACGACGACGACATCCGCTATCTTCCCAATAAGGAAGAGACCGCTGCAAATGATTCTGACGAGCTCACTATCATTCCCTCCATCGCCGGCGGAACGAACTGTCGACTCTAAAATTTTCCTATTTGTAACCGTCAAAGGCGGTTTTATAAAGTGAAGATTTTGACGCCTTCCAAGTGAGGCAGAGGAAAAGAAAATGCCAACAGCAATCGAAGAGACCGTAGAACTCCCCAAGCTCTCCAATGACGAGATCGCCCGCTACTCCCGGCACCTGATCCTCCCCGAAGTAGGAATGGAAGGCCAGCAGAAGCTAAAAGCCGCGAAGGTGCTCTGTGTCGGTACCGGCGGCCTGGGCGCGCCCCTGGCGCTTTATCTCGCAGCCGCAGGCGTCGGCACCATCGGCCTCGTCGACTTCGACACCGTCGACGCAAGCAACCTGCAACGCCAGATCATCCACTCCACCGCGACCGTCGGCAAGCTCAAGGTCGACTCCGCCGAGATCATGCTCAAAGGCCTGAATCCCACGGTCAAAGTCATCAAACACAACACCATGCTCACCAGCGCCAACGCGCTCGAGATTCTGAAAGACTACGACGTCATCGCGGACGGTACCGACAACTTTCAGACCCGCTACCTCGTCAACGACGCCTGCGTACTGCTGAACAAACCCAACGCCTATGGCTCGATCTTCCGCTTCGAAGGCCAGGCCAGCGTCTTCGGAACAAAAGAAGGCCCCTGCTACCGCTGCCTCTACCCCGAACCGCCACCGCCGGGCCTGGTTCCCTCCTGCGCCGAAGGCGGCGTGCTCGGCATCCTCCCCGGCCTCGTCGGAGTTATTCAGGCGACCGAGACCATCAAGCTGATCCTCGGAATCGGCGAACCCCTCATCGGCCGGTTGCTCCTGGTCGACGCTCTCGGCATGAGCTTTCGTACCCTGAAGCTCCGTAAAAATCCCGAGTGCCCCGTCTGCGGCCCCAACCCGACCGTGACCGAACTCATCGACTACGACCAGTTCTGCGGCATCACCCCGCCAAGCGAAGTCGGCCCACTCGAAGTCGCCCGCGACAAAGCTGTCAGCGATCTTCCTGTCGTCGACGGCATCCCACAGATCTCGGTCCAGGAACTCAAACGCAAACTCGACGCCAAGGAAGACGTCTTCGTCCTCGACGTTCGCGAGCCGCACGAGTACAAGATCGTAAATCTCGGCGCGCCACTCATCCCAGTCGGAGAGATTGCTCTTCGCACCGCTGAGCTGGCCGACAAAAAGGACCGTGAGATCGTCGTCCATTGCAAGTCCGGCGCTCGCAGCCAAAAAGCCGCGCTGGCTCTCAAACAAGCCGGCTTCACAAACGTATCGAATCTCACCGGCGGCATCCTCGCCTGGGCCGACAAGATCGATCCTTCCCTGCCGAAGTACTAACTCAAACCAGCAACGCGAAGAAGCGGCGCACTCACCCTGCGCCGCTTTTTTATTCCGCCTTGTCTTCCACCTCAAGCATCTGCAGGCACAACGGCTTCTCCAACATGCAATCCATACGAGCTACTGAAGCCAATGCACGCTCAATGGTCGAGCTCAGGCACGGCTCAGTCGTCACCACGAACGGCAAACGATGCTTCGGATACCCGCGCCGTTGCAGCAGCGAATCAATATTCGCGCCAACTTTCGAAAGCGCACCGGAGATCGCAGAGACAATTCCCGGCTTGTCATCAACGACAAATCGCAGATAGTGCGGTGCAAAAAAATCACCTGTCACCTCGCGCCTTCGCAATGGCAGCTCCACGCTCTTACATCCCTGAGCCACGGCCAACAGATCGGACACCACCGCGACCGCCGTTGGCTCCCCGCCAGCACCATGCCCCGAGAAAACAACATCTCCGCCGAATCTCCCACTCACGACAACCATATTCTGCGTCCCATGCGACCACGCCATAGGCGAAGCCAGCGGCACCAGCATCGGCGCTACCCGCGCATGCACGAGCTTCCCATCCAGCTCCGCGCGCGAGACCTGGCGAATCGTGCAGTTCAACTCCTTCGCATAGGAAAAATCGATCGCCTCAATCGCCGAAATCGTCTGCATCGCCACCGCATCAGGGTCCAGTTCAGCGTGCATCGCAATGCGCGACAAGATGCAAAGCTTCGCCCGCGCATCATACCCATCCACATCGGCCGCCGGATCAACCTCCGCGTAGCCAAGCTGCTGTGCATCGGCCAAAACGGTCGCGTAATCCGCTCCAGCTTCCATGCGGCTAAGAATGTAGTTGCACGTGCCATTGACGATGCCGCTAAGCCGCGTCACCTGATCGCCACACAACCCCTGCAACATCCCAGGAATTACCGGCACACCACCCGCAACCGCCGCTCCATGCAGCAGATGAACGTTGTGCTTCTCTGCGAGCTTCGCCAGGCCGGTCCCTCGGTAAGCGATAAGCTGCTTATTCGCCGTAACCACCGACTTACCCGCAGCGAGAGCTTTGCGCAACCACCCTTCCACCGGATTCAGGCCGCCCATCAATTCAACAACAACATCAACATTCGACCGCAGAATCACATCGATGCTATCGGTCCACACCACCGAAGCCGGTACGGCCTTCGCGGCTGCCGAGCTACGCTTCCGATCCACATTGCGGTTGAAGATATGCGTCAGCTCGACGCCCTGAATCCTCGACGCGGCAAGCACCCGCGCCACCGCCCCTCCGACCGTGCCGAATCCCAGCAGCGCAACCCTCACAACAGAATCCGCTTTATTTTTTTTGACCGCAGTTCTCTTCGTTTGCTTTATCGCCATGTCTTAGTAATCGATTCTGCCGGCGTGCTCACGCCAGGCCTCAAAGCTCGAAATCGCCTCCTCAGGCAGCAGTCTCACCGCCGGAATCTTGCGCTGGTCGAGCGGCAGCTTCATCTCTTCATAAAGAAAAGCGTCGTCAAATCCGGCCGCTGCAGCATCGGCTGCGCAACTGCCATAAAAGATCGCCTCACATCGCGCCCAGTAGATTGCGGCAAGGCACATTGGACAAGGCTCGCAGCTGGTGTAGATATGGCAACCTATGAGCTGAAAGCTCTCAAGCGCCGCACACGCGTTTCGGATTGCTACAATCTCGCCATGCGCCGTCGGATCATTGGTCGCGGTAACGAGATTTGCGCCAGTCGCAATAATCTCACCGCCCCGCACAATCACCGCGCCGAACGGCCCTCCGCGACCGGACCGGACATTCTCCGTCGCCAGCGCAATCGCTTTCTGCATGAAGATTGGGTTGCCCTGCATTCGGCTCGGTATCCTTAGGTCACAATTTATGCGGCGGAAGTGACGGAATATCAAATTATGGCACATGCCTTTCTCTCAAAACGCATCGTCACTCCTCAGGGCACGCAACCGGGCGCGCTCCTCGTAGAAGGTGGAGCGATACGCGCCATCTGTCGCAACTCAGAGGTCCCCTCGGACGCCATTGTTCACGACTGCGGCAACGACGCCCTGCTTCCAGGACTCGTCGACACACACGTCCACATCAATCAGCCCGGCCGCACCGAATGGGAGGGGTTCAACACCGCAACTCGCGCTGCCGCGGCCGGCGGCTACACCACCCTGATCGACATGCCGCTCAACTGTCTTCCTGAAACCACAACGGTCGCCGCGCTCGAGCAGAAACGCGAAGCCGCAAAGGGCGAGTGTTTCATCGATTGGGCCGCATGGGGAGGAGCTGTCGCAGATAATCAGCAACACATCCTTCCACTGGCCGACGCCGGTGTTCTCGGCTTCAAATGTTTTCTCATCTACCCAGGCTGTGATGGCTTCACCATGATCGACCAACAGCAGTTGGAAGCCGCCCTACCATCCATCGCACAGTCTGGCCTTCCCCTACTTGTCCATGCCGAACTCGCCGACCCTATCGACGCGGCGACCCAGTCACTAGCCAACGCAGACTGGCGACGATACGAGACCTACCTCGCGTCTCGCCCTGACGAAGCCGAACTCCAGGCCATCCGCCTCATGATTCGTCTCTGCCGCCAGTACAGCTTTCGCCTGCACATCGTTCACCTCTCCACCGCGCTCGCTCTCTCCGAACTAAAAGCTGCACGCCACGAAGGCCTTCCCGTCACCGTCGAGACCTGCCCTCACTACCTGCACTTCGCCGCCGAAGAGATCCCCGACGGCGCAACTCTATTGAAGTGCGCCCCACCAATCCGCAGCAAAGAAAATCAGCGAGGCCTCTGGCGCGGCCTGCACGAGGGCATCATCGATATGATCGTCACCGACCACTCCCCCTGCCCGCCCGAGATGAAGCGCATCGAGACTGGCCGCTTCGATCAAGCCTGGGGCGGCATCCCCAGCCTCTCTCTCGCACTCTCCATCATCCACACTGACTCCTCTCATCGCGGCGACACGCTTGAAGACATCACCCGCTGGATGAGCAGCGCACCAGCCGCACTCGCCGGTCTCGCCCACCGAGCAGGCTCTCTCCAATCAGGCCGCGACGCAAACTTCATCATCTTCGACACAGAAACAGAGTTCACCGTCACTCCCGGCAAACTTCACTACCGTCACCCCGTCTCACCGTACATGGACGCAACTCTGCGCGGCGCTGTTAAAGCCACCTACCTGCGCGGAGAACCGGTATACCGTGACGGCATCTTTGCTCCGACACCCTCAGGCCGAGAAGTCAAGTTATAGTAGGCAGACACGCATGAACAAAGTCCTGGCCCGATGGAACTCACTCGATCTCGCCACCGCTGCCCGCGAAGCTCTTCCCTGCTGCGGCTCGCAGGCATGGGCGACTGCGCTCGCCTCCGCGCGTCCGATCGAAGACGAAGAGTCGCTGATCGCAAAATCCTCGTCCATCTGGCTTAATCTCCCTGAAGAGGCCTGGCGAGAAGCTTTCGACAGCCATCCTCGCATCGGCCAAAATCAAGCTCAGGCTCACGCAACCGGACAGTCTTTGCTTTGGTCGGCACAGGAGCAGCGCGCAGCGCTCACGCAAGATGAAGCCGCTAAACTAGCTCTCGAAGACGCAAACCGCCACTACGAAGAACGATTCGGCCGAATCTTCATTGTGTGCGCTTCAGGAAAAACTTCAGCAGAGATCCTCACCATCCTGGAGGCGCGCATGCAAAACGACAATGCAACCGAACTTCGTGAAGCAGCCGAACAACAACGCGAGATCACACAGCTTCGCCTTCACCGCTGGCTGGAGTCAGAGTAATCATGGGCATCTCCACGCACATTCTCGACACATCGCTGGGCAGGCCAGCCGCGGGCGTTCCAATCACGCTCGCTCGCATAACGAACGAAGAGTGGTCCACACTCAACGAAGCGACCACCGACGCAGACGGTCGCTGCAAACATCTTCTACCCGAAACCGACGTCCTGCGACCAGGTATCTATCGAGTCCGCTTTGAAACCCTTGCCTACTACAAACAACATCAGCTGGAGGGGCTTTATCCGTACGTAGAAATTGTCTTCACCGTATCCGAAGGCGAGCAGCACTATCACATCCCTCTACTCCTGACTGCGAACGGCTACACCACCTACCGAGGAAGCTGACCCGATGATCGAGCTGGCCGAAAATCGTTACGGAAAATCCCGCGTCCGCCTGATGAAGGTGACCCGTCATCCTAATGGCCACGACTTGCGCGAGTGGACCGTTCAGGTGCTGCTCAAGGGCGACTTCGACTCTGCCCATCTCGACGGCGACAACAGCAAAATCCTGCCGACTGACACGATGAAGAACACCGTCTACTCCCTTGCCCGTGCCTCCAAAGCAACCTCGATGGAGGACTACGCCAAAGAGCTCACTGACTTCCTGTTAGGGCGCAATCCGCAGGCCTCATCCGCTTCGGTCCGCATCGAAACCACCATGTGGAAACACCTGACGGTCGACGCCAAACCCCATCCCAGCGCCTTCATGCGCGGCAGTAATGAACTTCAAACAACCAGCGTAGACCGCGCCCAGGGCGAAAGCTTTCACATCCTCTCTGGCCTCGACAATCTCGTCCTGCTCAAGACCGCTCACTCCAGCTTCGAAGGCTACATCAAGGATTCGCTCACCACTCTGCCCGAGACCAAAGATCGCCTCTTCGGAACCGCAGTCCGCGCCGAGTGGCAATACACCTCCACTGACCTCGACTTCGAAACCGTCCGCACAAAAATTCGAGAGACAATGCTCCGCACCTTCGCCAATCACGACAGCAAGTCCGTGCAGCAAACCCTCTACGCGATGGCCGCAAGCGCGCTAGAAGACGTACCCGAAATCGACGAGATCGAAATCACCATGCCCAACAAACACTGCCTCCTCGTCGACCTCTCACGCTTCGGCCAGGACAATCCCAACGAGATCTTCGTCCCTACCGACGAACCTCACGGATACATCGAAGCGCGCGTCCGCCGCAGATCCTGAACTATAAAAATAAGTATCTATGTCAGTAACAAATATAGATCGCGCAACCCGGATCATCTCCCGCTGCCGGGAGATCGCAACTTGCACCGAAGTCCCAGGCGAGATCACACGCCGTTTCCTAACCCCTCCAATGCACTCTGTCCATACGTTGCTTCGCCAGTGGATGGAGGCAGCCGGCATGACGGTTCGAGTTGATGCAATCGGCAACATCCGTGGACTATTGCAATCGCCCCATTCCGATGCACCACGCATCATCATCGGATCGCATCTGGACACAGTCCCTAACGCAGGAGCCTTCGACGGTATCCTCGGCGTCGTCCTTGGTATCGCCGTTGTCGAGGAGTTGCAAGGACACCGACTTCCGTTCTCGATCGAAGTCATCGGCTTTTCAGAAGAAGAAGGCGTCCGCTTCAGCAAGCCATTCCTCGGCAGCCTCGCAGTTGTAGGAAAACTGGACGAAGAAACACTGCGACGTAAAGATCAAGATGGTGTCAGCCTCACCAACGCAATCACGCACTACGGCCTCGATCCTGAGCGTCTTCCCGCCGCAGTTTTATGCGAAGACGCCTTCGCATACCTCGAGTTTCATATCGAACAAGGCCCCGTACTCGAGAGCGAAGATGCCCCACTAGGAGTAGTCGAAGCCCTTGTCGGACAGACCCGAGTGCAGTTCATCTTTGACGGCCAAGCCAACCACGCTGGAACTACGCCCATGCATCTGCGACACGACGCGATGGCCGCAGCCGCCAGATGGATCGTCGCCGTCGAAGAATACGCGGTCTCCCACGAGGGCCTCGTCGCAACCGTCGGCAAGCTGGAAGCTTCACCTGGCGCTGGAAATGTAATCGCCGGAAGAGTGAAGACGTCGCTCGACGTGCGCCACGCTCAGGACGAGGCGCGCCACACTGCCGCGTCTGCCCTGGTCGAGAGTGCAAGCTCATTCGCCGGCGTACGCGGGGTGAAAGTCACAACTCATATCGAGATGGATCAGCCCGCTGTCCCGCTCGATCCGCATCTGACAACCCGACTGCACAACGCTGCCTCAAAACTTGGCTTTTCCAACCGCAGAATGACCAGTGGCGCCGGCCACGACGCGATGATTCTCGCACCCTCCATTCCCTCCGCCATGCTCTTTCTCCGCAGCCCCGGAGGCCTCAGCCACCATCCCGACGAAGCCGTCCTTCCACAGGACGTAGACGCCGCCCTCGCAACCGCCATGGAGTTCCTCGCACAGTTGAGTGATGATAAAACCAAGGACGACCATGCATAAACTGGGACACACTCGCAGCACCAATCAGCGCGATCATCTTCTCCACACGCCGGACACCTTCGTCCGCACCGTGCTGCCAGGCATGGAGCGCGCCACCGCCGTCGTTCACATCTCACCCGCAGGCGGCGCAGCCTTCACCCAGTACACCGCAGAGCTCGAGCCCGGCGGCAAGCTCGGACCAACCTCCAACCAGCGTTTCATCTATGCGCTCGAAGGCGCAGCCGATCTGGCAACCGACACCAGCTTCCAAACGCTGATTCCCGGCGGATTTGCTTACATCCCAGAAGACGCCGCACACACCCTCACCGCACGGCAGCCCACCCGACTCGTCGTCATCGAAAAGCCCTACGAAACAACCTCCTCTGCGCCCGCACCAGAAACCTTCATAGGCCACGAAGACAAAACACTCTCGGTCCCGCTCAACGACGACCCCGACCTTCAGGTTCGCAGCCTGCTTCCCGGCTCGCCATCCTTCGACTTCGCCGTCAACACGATGACCTACCGACCCGGCGCAGCGCTCAGCATGGTCGAGGTCCACATCATGGAGCACGGCCTGCTGATGCTCGAAGGCGGCGGCATCTACCGCCTCGGCGACAGCTGGTACCCGGTCACCGCAGGCGACTTCATCTGGATGGGACCCTACTGTCCGCAGTGGTTCGGCGCCATCGGAAAGCGTCCCGCGAAATATCTCATTTATAAAGATTGGAACCGTCACCCACTGGCCTGAACTCCGCGGCAGATTCGCAACGAACTCCACGCAACCCGAGGCGAAAAGTTTTGACACACCAGATCCAAATAGATCAGACGCGGCTCCTAAGCGAACTCCAAACCCTCGCCACCTTCACCGACGCCGAGCCCGTCAGCAACGGCACCGCCGTCACCCGCATCGTCTTCTCCGCCGACGACCTCCGCGCCCGCGCCTGGCTAAAAAAATTAGCCACCGCCGAAGGCTTCGACGTCCGCGACGACGCAGTAGGCAACGTCTTCATCCGCTGGACAGGCACTGAACCCAGCTTACCCGCCGTCGCCACCGGATCACACACCGATGCCATCCCTCACGCCGGCATGTACGACGGCACCGTCGGAGTTCTCGGCGGCCTCGAAGCCATGCGAGCGCTCAAACGCAGCGGCCTACGTCCCCGTCGCTCCATCGAGCTCGTCATGTTCACCTCCGAGGAGCCCACCCGCTTCGGCATTGGCTGTCTCGGCAGCCGACTCATCTCCGGAACCCTCGACCCCAGCCGAGCCGACGCCATGCAGGACAAAGATGAAGCGACACTAGCCGCTGTCCGAACCGCCGCAGGATTCTCCGGCTCACTCGCCTCAGTGCAACTCCCATCGAACCACTACCACGCCTGGCTCGAACTCCACATCGAACAGGGCCCTCTCCTCGAACGCGAAGGCATCCCTATCGGCATCGTCACCAGCATCGCAGCACCCGCTGGCTATCGCTTCACCATCACTGGCTTCGGCGGTCACGCCGGAGCGCTCCTGATGCCCGACCGCAAAGACGCTCTCTGTGCCGCCGCCGAACTCATCCTCTCTGTCGAAAAAAATGCGCTCGCCACCGGCGCGATCGACACCGTCGCCACCATCGGCACTTGCGATGTCCATCCCGGCGCGGTCAACAGCGTCCCCAGCCACGTCGTCCTGCAACTCGACATCCGCGACACCGATCCCACCCGCCGCGAATCCGTCATGCAAGCTGTTCGCCGAGACTGCGAAGAGCTGCGCCAGCGCCGCAAAGTCACAATCACCGAAGAGCTAGTCAACGCCGACGCCCCAGCACAATCCTCGCACCACATCGTCAAAGTCCTCGAAGAGACCTGCGCCGACCAAAAAATCCCTTACAAAAAAATGGTAAGCCGCGCCTATCACGACTCCCTCTTCATGTCCCGCATCGCACCCATCGGCATGATCTTCATCCCGTGCCGCAACGGCGTAAGCCACAAACCGGACGAATACGCCTCCCCATCGGATACCACTCTCGGGGTACAGGTACTTGCCTCCGCCCTTGCTAAACTAGCGTCGGAGTAACTCTGCAATCGGCATGGCCATCGAATCGATCAATCCCGCCACAGGAAAGCTGTTACGCAGCTTCGACCCCCTCACCGACGAAACCGCGCGCCAGAAGATCGCTCTCGCCGCCGAATCGTTTCCCACCTACTCCCAGGTGCCGCTCGAGCATCGCTCGCTGTGGATGCGCAAACTCGCGTTCCTTCTCGAACACGAGGTCGACGAACTCTCCACACTTATCACCCAGGAGATGGGCAAGCCCATCGAGGCCGCGCACTTCGAAATCCTCAAATGCGCCGGCGTCTGCCGCTACTACGCCGAGCACGCCGCCCGCATCCTCGCGCCCGAGTCCATCCCCACCGACGACAACTACAGCTACGTGCGTTGGGATCCAATTGGCGTCGTCCTGGCCGTCATGCCGTGGAACTTCCCCTTCTGGCAGGTCTTCCGCTTCCTCGCTCCCGCATTGATGGCCGGCAACGTCGCTCTCCTCAAACATGCCGGAAATGTCCCTCAGTGTGCTCTAGCCATCGAATCCCTCGTGCGTCGAGCGGGCTTCCCACGCGGAGCCTTCCAGAGCCTCCTTCTCGAAATTCATCAGGTCGAAATAGTCCTCGGTGACGAGCGCATCGCCGCCGTCACCGTCACAGGCAGCGAGACCGCCGGTCGAGCCATCGGCGCTCAGGCCGGCTGGCTCATCAAAAAATCTGTCCTCGAACTCGGCGGCAGCGATCCCTTCATCGTCATGCCCTCTGCCGATCTCGACATAGCCGTCGAAATCGCCGTCCGCGCCCGGTGCGTCAACAGCGGACAATCCTGCATCGCAGCCAAACGCTTCATCGTCGCCGACGAGATCTACGACGTCTTCGAGTCCCGCTTCGTCGCAGGCATGGAAGCCATGCGCGTCGGCGATCCCATGAAGGACGACACCGACATCGGTCCTCTCGCGACCGTCCACGCCCTCGAACTTCTCGAAGCCCAGGTGAACGCTGCCACACAGGCCGGCGCACGCATCCTCACCGGAGGCCAACGCATGCTCGGCACCGGAAATTACTTCGAACCCACCGTCCTCACCGACGTTCCACGCACCTCTGCCGTCTATCGAGAGGAGCTCTTCGGCCCCGTCGCCATGCTCTTCCGCGCGAAGGACGTCAACGAAGCCATCGAGATCGCCAACGACACACCCTTCGGCCTCAGCGCCTCTGTCTGGACACGCGAGCCCGCCGAACAACAGCGCTTCATCTCCGAGCTGCAGTGCGGCGGCGTCTTCCTTAACGCAATCGTCGCCAGCGACCCACGCCTCCCCTTCGGCGGCATCAAACGCTCCGGCTATGGCCGCGAGCTCTCCGCCGCAGGCATGCGCGAGTTCCTCAACGCAAAAACTGTCGTCATCTCCGCAGCGACCGCCACCAACGAACCCGTCAGCAAACCCTACCTGGTCGACACCGCCGACCCCTCCCTCACCCGGTAGCTCTCTCAACACGAGACGCCTGTTTTCGGCTAAGCTTCTGTGTCGTCAAGAAGCCTTCTTCGCTCGTCGCGAACTAAACATCGACCCGAGATATTTTCTACCAAGAGGATCATCATGCCCCAACTCAAGTACTTCAGCGGCTTCGGCAATGAGTTCGCCACCGAGGCACATCCCGGTGCCCTCCCAGTCGGTCAGAACAGCCCACAAAAAGCCCCACTCGGCCTTTACACGGAGCAACTCAGCGGCAGCCCCTTCACCGCGCCTCGCCTGCTCAATCGCCGCACCTGGACCTACCGCATCCGCCCCTCCGTCATGCACAAACCCTACGAGCGCATCGCAAACGCCATGGTCCGCTCCACCCCCTTCAACGAAGTCGAGACGACCCCAAGCCAACTACGCTGGGATCCCCTCCCCCTCCCCACCACCCCAATCGACTTCATCGACGGCCTCACCACCCTTGCCGGCAACGGCGACCTCACCATGCACTCCGGCGTCGCCATCCACATCTACGCCGCGACCAAAAGCATGACCGACCGCTTCTTCTACTCCGCCGACGGCGAGCTCCTCTTCGTCCCTCAACTCGGCCGCCTCACGCTCCACACCGAACTCGGTATCCTTGACATCAATCCCGGCGAAATCGCCATCGTCCCCCGCGGCATCAAGTTCCGCGTCGAGCTCCTCGACCAACAGGCCCGTGGCTATCTCCTCGAAAACTACGGCGCACAATTTCGCCTTCCCGAACTCGGTGCAATCGGCGCCAACGGCCTCGCCAACAGTCGCGACTTCCACACACCCCACGCCGCCTACGACGATCGCGACAACGGAACCTTCCAGGTCGTCGCAAAGTTCCAGGGCAATCTCTGGGCCACCGACTTCGATCACTCCCCGCTCGACGTCGTCGCCTGGCACGGCAACTACGCACCCTGCAAGTACGACCTCGCGCGCTTCAACTGC
Source organism: Tunturiibacter psychrotolerans (assembly GCF_051013365.1). Lineage (GTDB taxonomy): Bacteria > Acidobacteriota > Terriglobia > Terriglobales > Acidobacteriaceae > Edaphobacter > Edaphobacter psychrotolerans_A. The sequence goes on from NZ_CP132941.1 coordinate 909,733, forward strand.
ATCAACTCCGTCAGCTTCGACCACCCCGACCCTTCCATTTACACCGTTCTCACCTCACCGAGCGAGATCCCCGGCACCGCCAACGTCGACTTCGCCATCTTCCCCCCACGCTGGCTCGTCGCCGAGCACACCTTCCGTCCACCCTGGTTCCATCGCAACTTCATGAACGAGTTCATGGGGCTCGTCAAAGGTGAGTACGACGCCAAGGCCGAGGGCTTCGTTCCCGGCGGAGCCAGCCTGCACAACTGCATGAGCGGCCACGGCCCCGACGCAGAAACCTTCGACCGCGCCAGCAAAGCCGAACTCAAGCCAGTCAAACTCGAAGGAACACTCGCCTTCATGTTCGAAACCCGCTTCGTCTGCCGCCCCACAAAGTTCGCGATGGACACCGCCGCTCGCCAACACGAGTACTACACCTGCTGGCAGACGCTGAAGAAGAACTTCAAACCGTAGCAAGCCAAAAGCACTGGTCCTCCCACCGACCAACGCGAGGACCAGCGCCCTTCCCTCATTACCAAGGTATATAAGTCACGAAGTGACCGCCCCAACGCGCAGTGGGCCCGTCCGGCAGGACGTCTCTGCAGGACGTTAGAAGTTGAACGAAGCCTGCAGTGTAATCCGGCGCACAGCAGTTGCAGAGCTGAACGGTCCCGCCGCCAGCGTGGTGAACTGTCCAAATCGTGGCGAACTCAAAACGCTCGTAGGCGTTCCAAAAGGAACGACGTTGAACAGGTTGAATGCCTGCGCTCCGAGCGTGAAAGTATACTTATGTCCTGAGCTGGCTCCCTGAGGACCAAATCCCCCCCGAACACCGCCCGGCCCTCCAGCCCGAAGACCTCCAGCGCCGGGGCCCCCGCCGCCCGGGCCGTTGTTACGCCCCGAGCCGCTCCCCTGCGTAGAGCTCGCAGCCCCTCCAGACCGCTCTCCAAATCCAAATACACGCGAAGCACGAAGATTGAACGTGAAGTTGGTAGGTCCATCGCAGTAGTTGATCGGCACCGGCGTCAGACTGCCAGTCTGCGTAGAGCTGAAATCAGACGCAAGTCTGCAGTTCCCGCTATCCCCATTCTCAAAGAAAGGCCGTTGGTTATAGATCGACGTATTGAAAGGGTCTTGCCCGGTCGTGAGGTTATAAGGCGTCCCCGACTGCGCAATCACGAACGGGCTCGCGGAGAACCCATAAGGAAGCTGCCAGCTGCCGCCGACAACCGCGAAGCTTGCATGCGCAAACGACGCTCTCCCGTAGTCCACCTTCGTGTCCGTGTTGCTGGTCGGAAAGAAAGACGCTCCCGACGTATTGGCATCCGCGAGGTTCAACGAATAAAACCCAAACAACGTGAGCTTCTTCAACCGCGCACTCCCATTAATCAGCAGTTGATTTTCCTTATAGACCCCACCAGATTGAAACTGTTGATCAAAGCCATTGGCAACAATGAAGTTCCTGCTCAGATACTGATGATCGCCCCGCGCATAAAGGTAGTTCACCGACATCGTGGCCGCACGCCCAAGCTGCTGATCGAACCCAACCGCCTCCTGCATCGTGTACGAGCTGCGTATCCCATCGCCGAGTCCGTAAGTCGTAATCTTGTTCGACGTCGGACTCCCGCAGCTGCTCGGACTATCCGGCGTGCAAACACTCCCCGGATTAAGAACCGTCGAGGTGATCTGATTGAAGCCATTCTCCTGCAACGTCGTCAGATAGTTCGCCAGCGTAAACCGATCGTAAAAGATTCCGAATCCACCTCGCAGCACCGTCGTGGGCGACTTGCCGCCGCCCCGTGGAATCCCATAGGCAAACGACAGACGCGGCGCAAAGTCACGCGCGCTACTTATAACATTCTGCGCCTCCAGACGAAGACCATAAGTAATCGTGAGGTTTCCCTTCGGCTTCCAGTCATCCTCCGCATACAACCCAACATCGGTCACGCGACCATCCACCTCTAACTTGTTGATCGCCGTCACCGCATACTGCCCTGGCAACCCGCACTGGTATGACGAGATGCTCGCGTTCACCGCAGCGCACGGCGTCGTCACACCGGCAGCGCAATTGCTCGGCCTCTTGATGCTCGGATTCGGATCCGTACAGGGATCAAGAAGGTACGAGTAAGTAAACGTCCCGTTCGATCCAGCATTCGACGACAGAGATTCATCCGTCGTCCTCACCCGTCCGCCAAACCGAATGAAGTTTTTCGTTGTCGCAATCGAACTGTAGTTCTGAAACTCAAGATGGGTGCTGGTACTCTGCTGCGTCCCCAGGCTCGATCCACCAGACGTAAAGATTCCCTGCACAGATAGCGTCGGATCGGTGCTCAATGGATCCTGCGTCGAGTAGTCCCGTTGATATTCGAATCGCGTCTCATTGATCACGCGCGGGCTCAGGATCTGCGTATCGCTGATCTGAACCGTATTCTCTGTCGCCTCCGTGTTGTAACCGGACGTCGGCAGATTCGTGTTCCCGATGCCGTTATTGTTTTGTCCATTGACGTAATACTGGTAGCGCACCGTCAACGTGTTCTTATCTCCCAGCGCAAGATCAACACGCGGAGCCACATCACTCCGCGTCTGCGGATGCGACACCGCACGCGCCGCCTCCGGATAAGAAGAAAAATACGAGCAGGACGAGATCGTCGAAACTCCAGGCGCGCAAGGCGTCGTCGAATCTGCCGAAGCCGCATAAAAGCCGCTCGGATTGACGATATTGTTGTCCTGAATCGTCCGATGCGATCCACCCACCGTAAACGACGCGAACCGATTGATCGGCCCGCTCACGCTCCCCAGAATGAAGGTCGTGTAATACGGCGGCTGTGTATTCGAGGCCCCCAAAAACGGGTTCGACGTATTGAACACATTATCCCCGCCCTGCACACTCAGGTTGCCGTGATACTTATCCGTACCCGGCTTCGTAAAAACCTCAACTCGCCCATAGCCCAGCTTGTCATACTGCGCCGAAAATGGATTTTGATTGATGCGAATCTCGCGAATGGAAGACTTCGGCGGCAACTGTCCGCCGGTAAAACCATCCACATAAATCTGACCTCCATTCGGCCCCGCAGCAGGCCCCGCCAGCGCAGTCAGCTCCGAAGACAGCTCATCTGGATCGTCCGACAGCGCATCCAGATCCTTCCCCTTAATCACCGTACTGCTCGCATTGCTGTCAGAATCTACGCTCACCTGCGCACCCTGCGAGTTGACGTTGACCTCCTGCTTCTCCTCCTCGATCGCCATCTTCGCATCCAGTGCCAGATTCTGTCCCGCCGCGACCTTGACCCCCAGCTTCACGAACGACGCAAACCCCTTCATCGTCACAGTCACCGAGTAGGTCCCCGCAGCAACCCCATGCAGCGTATAAGTTCCATCGCTTTGCGACTGTGTAATCAACGCCTTCCCGGAGGCAGGAGTAAGTGTCACCGTCGCCCCAGGAATCACAGCACTTTCGGGATCCGCCACCGTTCCATGCACCGTAGCGCCCACCTGCTGCGCCCGCGCAATCACCGGGAACAACGCGATGAGAAAAAACACAACGACCTTCAGAACCGCACGAAATGACATTACTGCTCCTCAAACTTTTATTGTTCCACCACGGACTCCGGCTACTGCGCGCCGGAGTCACCTCCACCAAGGCTCCACGGAGACAGCGTCAACGCTGGCCCCCCACTGGGCGTCGCTGCAAGAATTGGCTCCACTCCAGACAGCAGCGTCACACAGGTAATCATGCTGCTGGTCGAATCCGGCTGCGACGCGACGATCATCACCGCATCTCCCGTCTTCAGATCGGCAACCGTCTGGTTCGGCAGCCGGCTCACCAGTTGAGACAGATCCGCACGAGCAGACTGACCTGAACCACCTGTTCCTTCCGCAGACGAACCACCGGGCTGGCCCGCAGCGTGTGACTCGCCACCCGCGCCCGAGGCCCCGCCCTTCGCCCGCGCCGCAAATCTCGCCGCAGCCTGCGGCGGCAGCGCCTTCAGATTCGAGTTATCAGTAATCACAACCGTCACCGTCTTCTTCGTAGCCAGATCCTTCAGCGTCACCGTCCCCTTGGCCGCGTCAATCGACGAGATCAGCCCCGCCACATTTTTAAACGACCCACTGACAATCTCCTCGGCCTGAATCGACGATCCATCGTCAGACTTCGCGCCCCTCACCCGCAGTTGATCTCCCACCTGTATCTGCGCCAGCGTTCCCGGCTTCGCATCTTCAAACTTCACCGAGTCGCCCGCATATCGCCGAAATTTCGTCGTACTCGACGTATTCACAACCAGCTTCTTCGCGCCGACCGACACCGTAATCGCGCCGCTGCCAGCATCCACTGAGTTCACGATGCCGCCAGTCCCGCGCTTCTGCCAGTCTCCCTGCTCCGCTTCGTGCTTCTGCGCAATATCCGAAGACTTCATCAGAATCACGCGCGACGCCGTAAACCCCGCGCCATCACCCGCCTTACCACTCACCAGCACACGATCCCCTACCGCGATATCCGCCAGACCAATCGCCCGTGCCGTCTTTAAATCGGTACCCCCCGGAGCCAGTTGCAGAACCCGCGCGCCATCCGCCACGCTGACAACAACCTCCTGCCCCGCATCGGTCGTCAGAGTCAGACTACCTCCCGCCACCGCCTTCACGGTGCCGATCTGACGTGCAGCGGCAGGTGCGGAAGCCGTTGAAGTCTGCGCCACCGAGACACCGCAACAGGCAAACAATGCCACCATCGGGGAAATCACGGCACCCAATACCGCCGCCCCAAAAAACTGAGTGATCTTAAACATGCTCACTTCCTCTAGCGGAATACGTCACGTTCTCGTCGGTCGCTTGGAATTTACTCATCCAAGTCGCCATTCACTAAGGAAGACGAGCCAGCAACGCAAAAGTTTCCCTGGGAACGAGAAGCTTTGCCTTGAAGAAGGATGAATCTCGAGCAAACCGATTCAACCCCACCGCCCCATGCTAAACGCTTTACACTCCTGCGCCCACTGCTTAAGTTCCGAGAGAATCAAAATGGGCCCGACGGGTTACCCTCGCGCCGCCGAACTCATCAAAAAAGCTAAGAGCCCAGACGGCTTTGCTCCCCCGATAAAATCGCCACACTCTCCGCAGGCAAAATGACCGAGCCCTCTATGATCTCGACTCCTGGCCGCGAAGCAAACAGCAAAGGAAGATCACGTGGATGAGCAAGCTCCGCCAACTGCGACCCAAAGTTGCACATCACCGCCATCGCCCCGCGCTCCATCACAAGCAACCGCCCCCGCTCATCGAACCTGACCTTCACGTGCCCCGGCGATCCATCGTTCAACGACACAGACCCACGCCGCAATTCAATCAGCCTGCGATACCAGTCCAGCATCTCTTCATGGCGTCCCTCGTAAATCTCATCCCATTTCAGCTTCGAACGCCGAAACGTCTCAACATCTTCCGGATCAGGAATCTCCTCCGGGTCCCACCCAAACGCAGCAAACTCGCTCCGCCTGCCATTTTTTACCGCCTTCGCCATCTCCGGATCTTCATGGTCCGCGAAGTATAGAAACGGTGTCGAAGCCGCGAACTCCTCCCCCTGAAAGATCATCGGGATAAACGGCGCCGTAAACACAAGCGCGGCCGCCACCTTCGCAAGGTCTATCCCCACAGTCTGATCCACCCTGTCGCCAACCGCTCGATTTCCTACCTGGTCGTGATTCTGAATGTACCCAAGAAAATGATGCGGCGACAGATCATCGGCCGGCCGCCCATGCGAGCGTCTTCGATACTTCGAATAGCTGCCATCCTGCGCAAAGTTCTTCGTCAACGCCTTCGCGAGCTTCTCGAACGTGCCGAAATCCGAGTAGTACCCCTTCCCTTCTCCCTCCGACGAAAGCACCGTAAACAGCGCATGATGAAAATCGTCGCTCCACTGCGCATCCATGCCATAGCCGCCGTCTTTCGCAGGCATAACAACTCTGGGATCATTCAGATCGCTTTCGGCGATCAGCACCAGCCGCCTTCCCAACTCCTTCGACAACGTCTTCACCTCGGAAGACAGCTGCTCCATAAAATGCACCGCCGACCGGTCGATATACTCATGCACCGCATCCAGCCGCAGACCATCGATGTGATAGTCCCTCATCCACATCAACGCGTTGTCGCAGAAGAACCGCCGCACCTCATCGCTTCCTTCGCCTTCAAAGTTGATGGCGCCGCCCCACGGAGTGTGATGCCTCTCCGTGATGTACGGCCCGTATTTGCCGGAGTAGTTCCCCACAGGTCCAAAGTGGTTATAAACCACGTCCAGCAGCACAGCGAGCCCACGCACATGGCAAGCATCCACCAGCCGCTTCAATCCATCCGACCCGCCATACTGTTCTGTCACCGCAAACAACGAGGCCCCGTCATATCCCCATCCGTAGCCACCTGGAAACGCAGCCACCGGCATCAGTTCCACATGCGTGATGCCAAGCTCGACCAGATACTCCAGCCGCTCAATCGCCGAATCGAACGTCCCCTGCGGTGTAAACGTTCCAACGTGCAGTTCATAAATCACAGCGCGCGCAAGCGCCATCGCATCCCAGCCGCGATCGCTCCACGCAAACGTCGTCTGGTCATACAAACGCGACAGTCCGTGCACTCCATCAGGCTGCCACTCCGACCTCGGATCGGGCCACGCCTTCGGATCATCCCCCAACACGAATCCATAGTCCGTTCCCGGTCCCGCCTGCTCCACTGAAGCCGTCCACCATCCATGCTCATCCGGCCCGCTCATCGGATACGTCGCATCGCCAATCTTCACACCAATCTTCTGAGCACTCGGCGCCCAAACTTTAAACTCTTGCATCAGCCTTCTCCCCCACGTCCTCGCGCGCCAGAAGCGCCACCGGAAAATCCTTGAGCAAATCCTTCACCGCGACCTCACCACCTTCAATGTTCGCTCCCGTCATACGATTTCTCCATCGCCCTTCCGGAAGCGTTACCGATGTATCCTTCCACGCTCCACCCAACTTCAGCGTCAGCCGCGGCACCACCGTCACAACATCCTCACCTCTCAGATACGCAATCACGTGATCGTGCTTCGCTCCATCCACCATCAACGGAACGTAGTCTGCCTCCGCACCAAACGATGCCGGCCTCTCTCGTCTCAGTTGAAGCGCCTTATGAATCGTCCACATCTTCGGCAACCCTTCATCGGCCTTGGCCAACACCTTCGCCGGCGCATCGTCCCCAGTCATCAGCTTCAACTCCTCCAGCAACCGCTGCCGAAGCGCATAGTCCACAGGCCGCCTGTTGTCGGGATCGACCAGGCTCAGATCCCACAACTCCGTCCCCTGGTAAAGATCCGGTACACCCGGCGCAGTGTATTTCAGCAGTGTCTGCGCCAGCGAATTCACACGCCCCGCCTCCAGAATCTTCTCAACAAACTGCTGCAGCTCCCGCTGAAACGGCGCATAGCTATACGTAAATTCAATAAACAGATTCAGCGCGTCTTCAAACTCCTTATTGTTCGCCACCCACGTCGTCTGCTGCTTCGCCTCACGCATCGCCTTCGTCATGTAGGCCTTCGCACGATCCATCGGCAGCGGCCATGCGCCAATCAAAGTCTGGTAATAGAAGTACTCCGTATTGCGATCCGGTAGCGGTTCCACCGAGGGCTTTCTTGCCCGAAATGCATTATTCATTCGCGACCAGCGCCGTATCGCCTCACCAAACTTTCCCGGAATCTCCGACAGCACCGCCAACCGCGCCCTCACATCATCGCTGCGCTTGGTATCGTGCGTCGACAGCGTCGTCATCGTCAGAGGATGCGTCTCCTGCATCTTCCTGCAGTACGAATGAAACTCCTCAATGCTCAACCCATTGCGCCCCGGATCGCTGCCCACCTCATTCATCCCCGTCAGCCGGTTGAAGCAGTAAAACGCCGTATCCTCCACACCCTTCGCCATCACCGGCCCGGTGAACTGCTGAAAGCGCATCAGAAACTCACTCTCCAGCTTCCCCTTAAACGCCATCGTCAGCACATCGCGCAAAAAATCAAAGAGCCCTGCATCGATATCCTGGCGATTCTCCTTCGCGCACTCTGTCGCCTGCGAAATGTACTCGCGATCTTCCCCGGTAATCTCCTCGCGCTCCGGCACCACATACGTCCGATAGATCGAAAAGCACGCTGCCAACTCACGAATCGCGCGCCTCACCTCCGCTCTCGTGTAGTCGCGTCGGTCGCGATTCGCCTCGCATATCTCCACAAAGATCGACGTCAACCGATTCACATCGCTGCCCAGCGCCTCCTGCGACACACTGATCTTCTTCTCATGGGCAATCTCGTGAAAGTCCGTAGGCTGCTCCGTAAAACCGCTGTAGATCGAGGTCAACTCCATCAAGCCCTCAGGCGCCACCAGCACGCCTGCTGCAACATTCAGAAAGTCGTACCCGCTGGTCCCCTGAATCGGCCAGCTCTCACGCAGAAACTCGCCCGGCTCAAGAATTTTTTCCCCAATCACCCACGCATCCGGAGCGCGCTCCCGCAGTCGTTTGAAGTACTCCATCGGATCACGCAACCCATCCGGATGATCCACCCGCAACCCATCCAGAACCCCGCGCTTCAACCAATCCAGCAGCAGCGCATGCGTCTCTTCAAACACATACTCCCGCTCCACGCGCAGCCCAATCAACGTATTCACATCAAAGAACCGGCGATAGCTCAACTGTTGATCCGCAGTCTTCCAATACGCCAAGCGATAATTCTGCTGATTCAAGAAATCATCCAGCGCATCCAGATTCTCATTCAACTCCGCCATTGACCGGTCCATCGCCCCTAAAATCTCCGGCTCCTCCGCGCACAGCCGCTGCAGCAGATCGAAGAGCACAACTTTATCGCGATTACGTGCCAGAATCGTCCGCCGATCCACATACTCTGGCGCCGGCAAGCGACCAAACGAAGCCGCCAGAAAACTCATCGTATCCGACTTCGCATACTCCGCCGCCTTACCCAAAATCACCGGCAGCGACGGAGGCGACACCGGCAGCGACTGCTCCGAACACTCCACCTGAAACTTGACGCCGCGCCGCACCACCTTGATCCCGCCCGCCTGCAACACCCGCCCATACTGATCCCCAAGGATCGGCACCAGCACCTTATCCCGTAGGCGCTCCTCCTGCGGCTGCCAATCGATATCGAAGAACGAAGCATACCGGCTCGACGTCCCATTCTCGAGCACATCCCACCAGAACTGGTTCTCCTTGCCCAGCGACATATGGTTCGGCACGATGTCCAGCACCTGCCCCAGGCCGGCTTCCCCCAGCTTTTTGCAAAACCGGTTGTGCGCCTCCGCACCACCCAACTCCTCGTTCACCTTCTGATGGTTGACCACGTCATAACCATGCATGCTTCCCGGCGCTGCCTGCAGATACGGAGAGCAATAAACATGCGAGATGCCGAGCTCATGCAAATAGTCGGCGATCCGCACCGCATCGTCGAAGGTAAAGTCTTTATGAAGTTGCAGTCTATAAGTAGAACCTGGAATTCGTAGCATTCATCAACCGTTCAGAAATAGCGTTCAGGAAACAAGGCAGGAGGTCTTACATCGATACCAACATAAAAAGTCCAGGTCTATTCTTAGAGACGCGAAGACTCTCGTAGGTTGCATTCGGGGCGTCAGCAAAACGCTCGCAAATGTTGACCTGAGTCACGATAGAAGCGCGAGCGCGTACGTACCTCACGGTTGGTTCGCCTAAGTCTTACGCCGCCGCCCAGCCTCAGCCTTCGCGTTCCCCATCGGCGTCCACAAACCCGACATCGCAAACGCCGAGTGAATCAATGCAATATGCGATAACGCCTGAGGAAAATTCCCCACCATTCGCCGTCCAATTGGATCGTACTCCTCCGACAACAAACCAACATCATTGCGCAGCGCAAGCAGCCGCTCAAACATCGCCTTCGCATCTTCCTTCCGGCCAATCAACCACAGATTCGTAACCAGCCAGAAGCTGCACGCCAGAAACGCTCCCTCAGTCCCAGGCAGCCCGTCCTTACTCTTCTTCGTATCGTAGCGTTCGACGAAGCCATTCTTCATCAGCCGCTTCTCGATCGCCTCCACCGTACCAATAATCCGCGGATCGTCCATCGGCAAAAATCCCACCAGTCCAATCCGCAGGCACGAAGCATCCAGTTGCTTCGACCCATACGACTGAACAAAACTATTCAGCTTTTTATCGAATCCCTTCCTGCAAATCTCCCTGTGCAACATCTCGCGATTCTTTCTCCATCGCTTCACATCTCCCTTCCCGTCAAACTGCTCATGGTGCCGAATCGCCCGGTCGAGCGCCACCCACGCCATCACCTTCGAGTGGGTAAAATGCTGCGCCCCACCGCGCGTCTCCCATATCCCTTCATCCGGATACTCCCACATCTTGCACAGATGATCGGTCAACGAAGCCTGCATCGAACTCGCCGAAACACGAATCTCGTCCTCGGCCTGCGGAATTCGCGACAGCGCCGACGACACCTCGCCAAACACATCCAGTTGAAACTGATCCACCGCAGCGTTCCCGATCCGAACCGGTCTCGAACCTTCATAACCTGGCAGCCAATCTGCTTCCCACTCCACCAACTGCCGCTCACCGCAAATTCCATAGATCGTCTGCACCTGATCGGGAGCCCCTGCAATCGCGCGCAGCAACCACTTGCGCCACTCCACCGCCTCTTCCATATAGTTGGCCTGCATCAGAATCAGCAAAGTAAAAGCAGTATCCCGCAGCCAGCAATAGCGATAGTCCCAGTTCCGCGGCCCGCCAATCTTCTCCGGCAGCGACGTCGTCACCGCCGCCACAATTCCTCCCGACGGCTTATACGTCATCGCCTTCAGCGTGATCAGAGAACGTTCCACCGCCTCCACATAGGGTCCCGTATACGCGTTCCTCTTGCTCCACTTAGTCCAGAACCTCTCCGTCTCCGCATACGCCTTTTCTACCGAGAGCTCAGGCGGAGCCTTCTCAAGAGACGACGAACCCGTCAGCGTAAAGGTCATCGTCTGGCCTTTACGCACCGTAAAGTCACTTCGCGTGGTCATCCCTTCTCCACGCAACTTCGCCTTCGTCCTCAACGTAATCATGTCCATACCCGCGATCGCGCGGATCCCATCGTCGGTGCCCGTAACCCACGGAGTCGTCCGTCCATAATCAAACCGAATCGCAAGATCCATCTGCATCGCCACCCGCCCGCGAATGCCACGCACCATCCTCACGACGTGCGAGTGCTTCTCACGCGGCGGCATAAAGTCAATCAGGCAGACCTCTCCCTCTCGTGTCTCAAACGTCGTCTCCACAATCAACGTATGCCCCACATACTTCCGGCGGATCGCCTTCACCTTGCCCTTCGGCGCAATCTTCCAAAAACCATGATCCCGCGTGCCCAGCAGCGCTGCGAAACACGCAGCCGAGGAAAACGTGGGCCAGCACAGCCAGTCGATCGATCCCTCTTTCGACACCAGTGCAGCCGTCTCGCAGTCCCCAATCATGCAGTAGTCTTCAATCTTGGATCCATGTAAAGAACCCTGCAACGGCCCAGTCTCTTTCTTCTTCGGCTCTGCCACAAACGCCTCCGGCTTCCACAGGTATTTACAACGCCAGCAACCACATACGCCACATAACGCATCTGTCTATGGAGCAGTTGAGATATAGGATGCGCAAAACCACGAACTTAGGGACACGCAGAAAACATGCCACAAAAATATCGCCGTTTGACAACGAAGCCACCCGATTTTCCTGAAGTCAGGTCCCGTCCGCTCGCATCCCCTGAAAATCGGCAGTACACTCACGGCAGCACGCATCTGCACTGAGCATCCCGAAACCAGAGAAGCCTGAATCTGAGCCGCCGCTAACCGAACCGAGAAAGTCCAGATCGCACGATGGCCTCCGCCCAGACAAATATCGACCCTAGTTCGAACGCAGTGAACGCGCCAAACGCGACCAGCAGCCTGCTCATCAGCCTGGGCTCCCTCCCGCAGGAAGCCTTCGATGCCACGCTCGCCAACCTCGCCCTCGCGTTTCCCAACGACACCGTCCTGGTCGCCACACCGGACGCCGCCCCTCAGCTCTCCTCCGGCAGTCCTCTCCGCCTCATCCCCTACACACCGACTGCAGTCTCCGCCACCCCCTGGGTCCTCACCGCCGCCGACTACCTCAACACCTACAAACTCGCGCAGGAAAACAAGGCCGCCACCTGCCTCCTCCTCGGCGCCGAGTGTCAGTCCCTTCACCCCGAAGCCATCCGTGCCCTCGCGAAATCCGCCCTCACCTCCGACCTCTCCGTCGCCCACTACGATCTTGGCCCCCGCGAAGGCCTCGTCAACTCCGCAATCCTCTACCCCGTCACCCGCGCCCTCTTCGGCACGCGCCCCCGCTTTCCTCTTGCCATCGACCTCGGCCTCTCCCTCCGCATGGCCGGACGTCTCGCCGCCACGGCACAGCGTTTCACCGCCACCTCGCAGGATGACTCCTTCCTCTGGCCTCTCGCCGAAGCCGGATCCGCCAACTTCACCATCGCCGAGGTGGAGATCACCCCACGCACCATCCCGCAACCCAGCACCCGAGATCTCAACAGCCTGCTCGCCCTCATCACCGGCTCCTTCTTCTCCGACATCGACGCCAAAGCCTCCTTCTGGCAGCGCGCCCGCGGCACCCAGCCAGCACCCAGCCTTCCCCAAACCGTCACAGTCTCCGAGCCGCCCGACACCGCACCCATGCTCGAAGCCTTCCGCCTCGCCTACTCCAACCTCCACGAGATCTGGTCCCTCGTCCTGCCGCCCAACTCGCTCCTCGGCCTCAAAAAGCTCTCCGTCATGCAGCCCGAGAACTTCCGCATGCCCGACAACCTCTGGGCTCGCATCGTCTACGACTTCGTCCTCGCCTACCGCCTGCGCACCATCAACCGCGGTCACCTTCTCGGAGCGCTCACGCCCCTCTATCTCGCCTGGGTCGCCTCCCATCTCACCCTCATCAGCACTGGCACGGCGCCGGAAAAACACATCCAGGATCTTGCCCTCGCCTTTGAAGCCGACAAACCGTATCTCGTATCACGCTGGCGCTGGCCAGACCGCTTCAATCCATAAAAATCAGATGGAAATCAAGCGGCAAACTAACAGGCCAGCAACCCGTAAGGAGACCCTCTCATGTGGCAACAAGTCGAACAGGCACTCCGCCAATCCGCTCAACAGGTCCTCTATAAACTGGCGAGCTTTCTCCCGGCCCTTATCGCCCTTCTGCTCGCGCTCGTCGTCATGACCGCCATCGGCATGGGCCTCGCCGCGCTTCTCCGCCGCAGCCTTACCGCCGCCAAGTTCGACGAGCGCCTCGCCCGCAACTCTTCAGCCACCATCTCCGACTGGTCCCCCGCCCACAGCCCGACCGCGCTGCTCGCCCGTGTCGTCTTCTGGGGCTGCGTCGCCATCGGCTGTTTCATCGGCATCTCCGCATTCGACGCCGCCTTCCCCGGCGAGTCTCAAATCTCCCTCTTCGTCCTTCCCTACCTCACCCACTCCATCGGAGCCGTCCTTCTCCTCATCGCCGGCACTCTCATCGCGCGCTTCCTCGAGCGCTCCGTCCTCATCGGCGCCGTCAACGCAAAGCTCCAGTACGCCCGCTTCCTCTCACTCGGCATCAAGTGGCTCGTCCTGGTCCTCACCGCCGCCATGGTCCTCGACCACCTCCAGATCGGCGGCGCCGTCGTCGAGCTCGCCTTCGGAATCCTCTTCGGCGGCATCGTCCTCACCCTCGCTCTCGCCGTCGGTCTAGGCTCCCGCGACATCGTCAGCCGCTCTCTCGAACGCAGCGCCGATCTCCGCTCCAACCTCGACCCCATCCCCGGCGACCCCGACTACAAAACCGCCACAACCTCCGAACCCCTGCGCCACTTCTAGGTCATTCGGAGCGAGCATACCGTTGCCGTTGTTTGTCCTTTTAGTTGTCACCCCGAAGGGGATCTGCTGGAACCGTTGCTGTTGTTTGTCCTTTTGGTTGTCATCCCGAAGGGGATCTGCTGGAACCGTGCTGTTGTTTGTCCTTTTGGTTGTCATCCCGAAGGGATCTGCGGTTGCTGTTGTTTGCCCTTTTGGTTGTAACCCGAAGGGGATCCATAGTTCGCTTTTCACTCGGCACAAGCCACACGATACGCTCTCCCGCGCTCACGCACTATCCCTGCAAGAGTCGCGAATATTTGTCTTACTCCGCTTCCTTCTTCAAACGACTCTGGCATAGTATGGGTCTTCGCGAATCTCGCTCAACTCACCGGCCCCTCATACGAATTCATCCCCAAATTTAGAGGACCACATTCATGGCTACGAAAAAGAAGTCCGCTCCTCACATCTCAGCCTCCCCTCGCACCGTCCTTCCCGGCAGCGAAAAATCTGCCTTCGTTCAAACCGCCGGGGAAAAGCCCGCGCCCTCCGGCACGAAGATCACCGTCTCGGTCGTCGTCCGCCGCAAGACCCCACTCAAGGCCGCCAACCGCCTCGGCAAACAGCGCCTCACGCATGCCGAATACAGAAAAAATCATGGCGCCGACGCCGCCGCAGTAAAGCTAGTCCGCACCTTCGCCAAGGAGTTTGGCCTCACCGTCGCCCCCGACACCCCCGGCCCGGAGCGCCGCACCGTCAAGCTCTCCGGCACCATCGCCGCCATGCAGAAGGCCTTCGGCGTCACCCTCGTCCACAAAACTCACGATGGCACCACCTACCGTGTCCGCGAAGGAAGCATCACTCTCCCCAGCGAGCTCGTGGGCCCCGTCGAAGCCGTCCTCGGTCTCGACAACCGCCCGCAAGCCCAGCCCCACTTTCGCATCGCAGGCGAAGCCGGTGACATCACCGCCAACATCGCCCAGGCCGGAGGCTTCGCCCATCCCCACGCCAGCGGCGCCAACACCTCCTTCTCGCCCATCCAGATCGCGCAGCTCTACCAGTTCCCCGCAAACGCCTCGGCCGCAGGCCAAACCATCGGCATCATCGAGCTAGGCGGCGGCTACAAAACCACCGACCTCACCACCTACTTCAAATCCCTCGGCCAGAAAGCCCCCAAGGTCACCACCGTCTCCGTCGACGGCGGCAAAAACAGCCCCAGCAACGCCAACAGCGCCGACGGCGAAGTCATGCTCGACATCGAAGTCGCCGCCGCCGTCGCCCCTGGCGCCAACATCGTCGTCTACTTCACCCCCAACACCGATCAAGGTTTCATCGACGCCATCGCCACCGCCGTCCACGACACCACCAACAAACCCAGCGTCATCTCCATCAGCTGGGGCGGCCCCGAATCCAGCTGGACCACGCAATCGCTCAACGCACTCGACGCCGCCTGCCAATCCGCCGCCGCACTCGGCATCACCATCACCGTCGCCGCCGGAGACAACGGCTCCACCGACGGCGTCACCGACGGCCAAAACCACGTCGACTTCCCCGCCTCCAGCCCCCACGTCCTCGCCTGCGGTGGAACTAAACTCTTAGCCAGCGGCTCCTCCATCAGCTCCGAGGTTGTCTGGAACGAGCTCACCAACAATGAAGGCGCAACCGGCGGCGGCGTCAGCAACTTCTTCCCGCTCCCCACCTGGCAGGCAAACTCCAACGTCCCCGCCCCCACCAACTCCGCAGGTGGCCGCGGTGTCCCCGACGTCTCCGGCGACGCCGACCCCTCCACCGGCTACATCATCCGCGTCGACGGCAAAAACATGGTGATCGGCGGCACCAGCGCCGTCGCTCCTCTCTGGGCCGGCCTCATCGCCGTCGCCAACGCGCAGAACGGAACCTCCGCCGGCTTCCTCCAACCCGCCATCTACGCCGCCAAAGGCAAGGCCGCCTTCAACGACATCACCTCCGGCACCAACTACTCCGGCTCTCCCACAGGCTTTACCGCCGGCCCCGGTTGGGACGCTTGCACCGGCCTCGGCTCTCCCATCGGCACAAAGCTCATCACTGTCGTAAACCCTTCGTCGGCCACCTCCGCCAAATCCAAAGGCAGCAAAAAGAAGCCAATCAGAAAACGCGCTGCAAAAAAATCACCCGTCAGCAGAGGCAAGCGCTCAAAGTCTCGCTAGAAATAAGCAAAAACAAGCGATCTGCCACACCCTCACGCAAGGAGGTATGACAGATCGCGTCCCATTCCTTCCTCGAAGAGGAAGAGATTTACAGCGGCTTTACTTCGAACCTGCTTTGGATGCCGCGTCAAAAATCACACCCGCGACCTTCGACGGTTGAGCCAGCATAATGACGTGGCTGGAGCTGACAGTGGTCGTTGTCGCGCCGATCTTCTTCGCTTGAGCGGCTTCAAGATCGGGTGAAATTGCCCGGTCATTTGCGGCAACGATGTACCACGACGGCTTCGACTTCCACGCCGGTGTCGTGATCTCTCCCTTCATCGCAGCGACGCTGGTCGGAACCTGCGTTGCGGTCAGCACCTCAATCTCCTTTGCCGAAAGGTCTTGCGCGAAATCCTCAGCAATCCCCTTGGGAGTCAGTTTAAGAAAACCACTCTTGTCAGGACGCAGCTCTGAGCCGATAGGCGTCGGAACGCTGGTGATGAGACCAAAAGCGAACCTTTAGCATCCGGAGCCACAGCCGATACATACACCAGTCCGGCCACCTTATGATCGTTCCCCGCCTCAGTGATCACAGCCCCACCGTACGAGTGGCCAACAAGCAGAACCGGCCCATCCTCAAGAGCAATGGCTCGCAGCGTTGCCGCAACATCGTCCGCGAATGATGTCAGCGGAATCTGAACAGCAACGACCCTCAGACCCTTCGCCTCGAGCAATGGAATGACCTTTGACCAGCTCGAACCGTCCGCCCATGCACCGTGGATCAGGAGCACGGTTTTTACCGCTGTTGTGGGCTGTGCCGTCGCCTTTGCGGCAGGAACGATGATCGCGAGAAGTGCGGCGCATGTCGCCATCACATTCCGAGCAAACTTGAATACGTGCATTTGTCTTTCTCCTTGATGAACGGAGGGATCCACGCAAGACTCGAAGTTTCTCTGAGAATCCGTACGGGACGAGCGAACGCGAACAACACATATTTCTGTGGCCATTCTCACATCCGCTACCCTGTTCTAGCTGAGAGTAGTTTTGGACGTCGGAAGCATCTAGGCGAAAACCATCAAAAGCGGGACATTCCTGCTGGATATTTCGAGAACGATGGCAAAGAAAAGACCCGCCATAACAGCGGGCCAGATCGCATGATCGATTGGATTTTCACGCGCCACCTGAGAAGGCGTGCGTCCCCCGTCGCCACATCCCGGGACTTACTCCGTGGATTCTTTTGAAGGAGCGATTGAGGGCAGACTGATCCGCAAATCCACACTGAATGGCGATGTCGGCGATGGGCAATTGAGAGTTCATCATAAGATCTCTGGCCCTATCCACACGGCGTTCCGTCAGCCACCGATAAGGCGGTCTGCGAAAGGTTTGTTTGAAGGCCCGCGCAAAGTGACTCACTGATAATTCGCATGCTTCAGCAACCTGCTGGAGAGCAATCTTGCCGTCCAGATGAGCCTCCAATAACTCCGTTGCTCTCCGCATCTGCAGCGAAGAGAGTCCACCCCGAAAACGCGCAGCCGCCATTCTCACGCCGCCATACGAGCAGACAAGATGACAGTTCAACGCGTGCAAGAGATGGTCGAGGAAAATCTTCGAAGCGTGAAGGGGTTGCTCCAACGAAGCGAGGAAGCTCTTCCCCAGGTGGTGGACCACAGGATCAAATTTCCCAAGCGGCCAAACTAATTGCTCCACTCGTGACGCCCCATGGGCATAGGCAACTTCATCCAGGGCCTCTTGCGTGACATACAGGATCAACGCATCGAACGGATGTGGGACCCACACAGATGGTTCCTCTTGTAAGTTGATGGCATTAACTGCTCCGGCTGGGTAGTAGCCGCTCGATACCATCTTCTTGCCAAGAAACTGCTCGATAAAAGAAATTGCTTCCAGTTGCAACACAACGATATGGCCACGCTCACCAACGACCGGACTCGCAACTTCTGGAAGCCCCTTGCTGCTCCGAAGCCTTCCAAACCGGAACGAGGCGCGTTCGGAAAGCCACACCTCCTCTGTAGGCGAATCCCTGAGATTCATCACTTCGGCAAGCCGATTCCACACAGTGGGTACTTCGATGGCCGTATTCATGGATCGACTCCAGCCCCTTCGTAGATATCTAGTTCGTTACCCCGGAACACATCCGCGCGTCTAAGGGGACAGGTAGACACAGTTGATAAAACGCTGAGTTACCTACTTGCAGGGCTTGGATGCCGCAGAACCAATTAAAGTCTCGATAAAATCCAACCGAGAGATCCTTCTCGCCCGTGATTGATTTGCGCCACAGAATTGCCAACGATCCGACAGCGACGATCAATCTTTCGCGAAGTAACTGATGCCGTAGGCCACAGGTAGTCCAAATACGACCATGTGGATCAGCAAGCCAAGGCGCATCCCACGAATGGTAATTGGGTCGTATTGGTGGAGGGCTGAGAGCGGCAGAACGATAAGCATCATGACCAGATGAACGGCGGCACCAAAGCAGAGGCCGCAGACGAACGGGTACTCCGTCATAAATTTCAGTTTGCGGCTTACTGCGTAGTAGAAGGTCGCGAAGATGAGAGAGATCACGACATGCAGCAGGACACCCAAAGCATAGTTACTGAATCCCCCTTTAAGCGCCTTCTCCCCCACCAACCCATACGTAATGACAAGGATGATGTCATGGCCCACGAGAATGCAGGCTTGTAACAGATCCAGTGTTGCGCCAACGAGGCCGGCCACACCGATCGCCAATAAAGCGTTTCTTGTCTTCGTCTGTGCGGGTGCAGAAACTTGAATCATTCAGTCTCCTCTTTCACTTCTGGTTGGGTTTGCAACATTTCTCTCAACTCACCGGATGCCCTGATTGGCGCGAGTTTTGTGGTCGAGGCGTAGACAAGCAGAAAGCTCATAGAGTCCCGTTACCGAGTCGAGGAAGCCGCGTCCGCTTCAACGTCAATCTCGATATCAACATCCGGCCCCGTAGAATCGCCGACTTCTGACGAGTTGTCTCGCGCCCCCATGTCGAACGCCGCACGCTTCAACCCTGCCGTCCCATGGAACGCCACTCTCGCCGGCTCGTTCGGCTCGGTATCGGAGAAGGTCCCATTGAACTTGAACGTGAGCGGCACGACCTTGGTAACCCCATGCATCGTCAGCGAGCCGTCCATTCTCCACAGATCTGGTGAAACACGGTGAATGCCGCGACCTTGATAGGTCATCGTCAGAAATTTCTTCACATCAAAGTACGCGTCGCCGCGGAGATCCTCATCACGCTTGCTGATCTGCGTGCTGATCGTGGAAACGTCGATCGTGACGTCCACGCTGCAAGCAGCTGGGTCCGGAGATACGGTGATAGTTCCCGTAACTTTATCGAACCGGCCACGCACACGCCCGACCAGATGGTGCCACGCACTGAAAGTAGGCGAAGCTGTGAGCGGGATCGATCTTATAGGTTCCCGGAGCCGGAAGCGCCTCAGCTTTGACGCTCTTTTGGACGAGCGCAGGAGGTTCAGCCACCGCAGAGGTCCAGAGCATCGTCCAACTTGCCACAATCAAAGTACCGACTCTGAAAAAATCGTGCCGTCTCCTAAAGACCAATCTTCCTGGTTTCCTATTGACCATCTCGCTTGCCTCCGATTGATGCAACTCGTATTTCGGTTCTAACGCTACGCAGGCAAGTTCGCGGAAGTCCTGAATCCAGTCTGAAATACTCTGAATAGTTCTGAAATAACACCGTAAGTTCGGGTAAGCTCTTGGATTCACCTCTGTTAAGACTTGAACTGCCAGGAGATGGAGGATATCGGTATAATCGGCCAACGCCGATTTGATTTCGGCGTTTCTATTTAAATAAAGACAGAAAGTAGCACCAAACCTGCATGGAACGCCCCCCTACAAAACTGCTTCGTATCGGCACCTGGTGTGTCAATCCGACATCCGGCCAGATCTCGCGAGATGGTGAGACCGCTCGACTTGAGGCGCGGACGATGCGGCTTCTTCTGTGTCTGGCCGAGCACGCCGGTGAAGTAGTGAGTATCGACGATCTGCTCAATCAGGTCTGGGCTGGGGTCGCAGTATCGTCGGACTCGGTCTATCAGGCTGTGGCGTCGCTCCGGCGTTTGCTCGGCGACGACCCGAAGCAGCCTACTTATATAGCAACGGTCCCGCGGTTGGGCTATCGGATGATAGCGACGGTATCTCCTTGGGTAAAAGAACCAGTCGTTCCGCCGATTGCACAGGCTCAGCCGATTGCACAGATGATTGCGCCAATGGTATCTCCGGCAGTTCCGGAGAGCGAAGCTATAGCTGCCGCAACTACGAATGCGCCGTGGTTGGGTGTTCACAGGAAAGCCCTTTGGGCCACCGGTGCTGTGATCTGTCTTGCGACTGCTATTGTCTTTTTGCCACGCGCCCATACTGCGAATCGTCGTCACCTGGAGTCGCCTGTGATCGCCCCTGCGCAGACGCAGAAATCCATTGCGGTACTGCCATTCTCCGATCTGACTCAGGGGATGAAGGAGGGGGAGTTTGCCGATGGCATGACAGAGGAGCTGATCGACAAGCTGAGCAAACTGCCCGGGTTACGCGTGCCGGCTCCCACGACCACGTTCTATTACAGGGATAAAGAGATGCCAGTAGCGGACATCGCGAAGGCGCTGGGTGTGGTGTATGTGTTGGATGGAAGCGTACGCAAGTCGGGTGCGCGGGTGCGAGTGGCAGCGCGGCTCGTTCAAGCAAACAACGGGTACGTTATCTGGTCGGAGACCTACGACCGGCCGTTCCACGATCTCCTCATGGTGCAGGACGACATCGCGGGTGAGGTAACAAAGGCGCTGGGCGCGTCGACAGAGTTCAAGGCAAGCTGAACGCTGCAGGTGGAACAGCACTCCGGCGAATAAGAAAAATCGAAAATTATCGCTCTGGCTAAGTACACTGAACCCACATGAAGCCACGAGCCCTCACCCTCCTGCTGCTTCTCTCCACACTCACAGCCTCTGGGCAGAGGCCAATCATCGGCATCTTCGAGTCCACCTCCTCCGGAGCAGGCGATAACCTGGGCAAGCCCGGCGTCCGCGTCCTCTTCTATCAATCCGGCCGGCAATGGCGCTCTTACAACGCAACCTGCCAGGACGAGGCCTGCCTCAAAACCATCGTTCACCTCTATCCGCCCGTCACCACCTGGACCCTCATCAAACAAGGCAAACCTGTCGCGAAAGTAGCCGCAACCACACCCACGGCCTATCACTCCTACTCCGAGATCGGCGTCCAGGCCATCACCAACCCCGCCGCCGTACTTCACCTCGAAACCCGCCGCACACCCAATAACCCCGACCCACCCCACGCTATCCTCGCCACCAACCTCACCTCCCTCACCGACCCGGACAACTGGCAACCCGCCGCCGTCTTCCCCCTCGACCTCACCCACGTCATCCAGGCTTTTCACAAGCTCTATCCCCATCCAAAAAACTGCACGCAAAACACCACCAACTCACCATCGAACTACCACGATTCCACCATCTCAGACTCCCAGATCACGCTGGACTCCTCCTACCTCTCGAACAAAACCAACTGGCGCATGCTCCAGATCACCCTCGGCGGCTACCTCTGCGACGGCCCACCCGATGACGCCTACGTCGATCACTGGTTCGCCATCTCCCCCACCGGCGAAGTCCACCATCTTGGCCGGCTCATGCACCTCGCCGGCGCCGCCGACTTCGCCCACGAAGGCCACTCCGAGCTACTTTTCCAGGTCCAGGGAGGCAACGAAGCCGGCTACAAACTCTTCTACGACAACTTCTCCCACCAGGCCCAGGACACCGTCACCTACCACTAGCCCACAAATCACCGCTGACCGCCGCCACCCGTCATTCTCGCCGCCATCCACCCTCTCCCGTCGTCATCCTGAGCGTAGCGAAGGATCCCTGTATTTTTGCAGTTGCCGTTGTCGTTGCAGTTGCCGTTGCCGTTGCAGTTGCAGTTGCCGTTGCCGTTGCAGTTGCCGTTGCCGTTGCAGTTGCCGTTGCAATTGCAGTTGCCTTTCTTGTTGTCATCCCCGAAGGGGATCTGCTGTTTGCGGTTGGCCCCTTCCACCAGCGAAAACGTTGTCAAGCCCCATAATCGCAAAACCCCGCGCCAATCCAGCGAAATCGCATGGCGTATGAGTTACCTCCAACCTTCTATAATGGATACAGCACAAGAAACGAAACAGCAGCATAACCCAGCCCAAGCGCCTTCGCTTCTCAAACGGCCCGCAACTCCCTGAAAACAAGTATTTTGCACGCAACCCCTTTCGATTGAATATTTTGCAGAGGCAATAAATACGTTGGCTAACCCAAACATCATAGGGGTACGGACATATAGGCCACGAGGAAGAAAATCGCCAAAATAGCGACAATTCCCATGAGTGCCGCGATAAACATGACGGCCATTCTGTTCCGATATTGCCTCCCTTCGTTCATGCCAGCCATGCTACCGCACTCTCAGCTTGCATAAGCTAGACCGCTCAAGCATAATATAGTTATGGCAAGGGCGGCAAAGGTCGTGGAAATTAGTACGAAACAAGCCATGCCAGAGAAGAATCCTGCGGCTGTAGCTCTTGGCCGTATGGGGGGACTGAAGGGGGGCAAGGCGAGAGCCGAAAAGTTGTCGCCTGAGCGGTTAAAGGAGATTGCCCAACGAGCCGCTAAGCAGCGTTGGGCGAATCGAAAGAGTATTGGAATAGTGCCCTCGGCTGATCTGGCCATAGACACCAAGAAGCCAACTAAGCTAGGCTAGTTTGGGAATGATGACAACGATGGTCGTGTCGCCACTCGACATGATGATCACGACTCTCGAAGTCTGGATTCTGATTACGGTCCGCACATATTTACTCCCTTCCGAACCCTCGGTCTGCATGCCGGGGGTTCTCTAATTTGCAGAAGTCTTAGGGGTCTCGACTGAGACCGTTACGGTGCCCCTATCCTCGGCACTCGTCTTATAAATCAAATTGAAGATGCCTGCGGCGGTCTGCAACCAATCCTGACGCCCTTGAAGCGTCCACTCCGTCTTTGGAACACCTGTGGGTGGCAGAGTATCTAACAACCCTGCAATAAATGGATGGTACTTAGGCGGTTCTCCACCGTTTCCGTCGCGATTACCGGTTATGACCTTATCCTCCAACTTCGGCGGCGGGGGCGCGTCGCTTGCCAAGTTCCCTTGAGGAGCTATAAGCCTGTCGTTCCCGAATGCGAAGTAGCCCGCTTGTGTTGCTGAACGTTGGAACGCTTGCCTAGCCTTGTCCGATTGCTTCGGAGCCACACCCATCTGCTCCATCGCCTTTTCAAGCGGTTGATTGCCCGGAAGCATTTGGTTTCGATATTCGTCGAACACACGCTTATAGAGCGGAATCAGCAAAAAAGATTCGGCCCGAGCAGCCTTTTCCCTGTTGTGGTCGATTACTCGCTTACCCAGATCGGTCAGACTAAAGACTCCCTTATCGGAATCCACGAAGCCAAACATCTTCGCCGTCCCGGCCCGAAGGTTAAATCCGCCAGCCTTAGGGGAAACCTTGAGATATCCAGCCAGAGCGTCTCGCGTACAACTGTTGCCCGCTGTGGCTTGTATAGCCTTCGCAAACTTTACGGCGTCATCCTGATCGAGATAAGGAAACCGGATAGTAGAACGGCCTTGGCCTTCCTCCTCGATCTCCGTCTCTTCTGGGTTCGGCACTACATTAGTGGTTGCCATAAGAGTCCTCCCTTGATTCCCATAATCTACCTGCTAAAAAGGAGCACATCAAGGACAAAATCATACTTCTTCCTTTTTTATGACTTTTTCCCTTGACTACATGACCGCTCAAGCATAGTATTGGGTCATGGAAGGCCAACTTTATCAACCGACGACGCTGACCGAAGCCATTCGGTACTACTCGAATACGGAGACCTGCATCAACGCAGTGGCAATGTTGCGCTGGCAGGATGGAAGTCCGGTTTGTCCGAAGTGCGGGGCGACTCAAGACCAGCGCAATCACTACTGGCTTGCCACGCAGAAGCGATGGAAGTGCCACTCCTGCCGCAAGCAATTCTCGGTGAAGGTTGGAACGATCTTTGAAGACTCGCCGCTTAGTCTGGACATTTGGCTTGTTGCTCTGTGGATGCTCTGCAACTGCCGCAATGGGGTATCCAGCTACGAGATTGCACGCGCTACGGGTATCGCTCAGAAGTCAGCATGGTTCGTCTTACAGCGTCTCCGGTTCGTTTTGAAGGACACAATGCCCGTGATGCTTGGGGATAGAGTGGATAGCCCCGTAGAGGTTGATGAGTGCTTTATCGGAGGCAAGCCAAAGAACATGCACCGCAACCGTCGTCTGGAGCGTCAGGTCGCTGCCTATGGCTACGCTGAGAAGACTCCCGTCTTCGGGATGTTGGAGCGCGGAACCCGTCAGGTGAGGGCTTCCGTGATCCCGAACGTAAAGCGCGAGACACTGCAAAAGAAGATTCTGGACAATGTCGGCTTTGGCGCTACGGTCTACTCTGACGGCTGGGCTGGGTACGATGGACTCAAGGCCGCTAAGTTCGTGCATGAGACTGTGAACCATATGGACGAATACGTTCGCGGCTCAGTCTCAACCCAAGCGATTGAGAACTTCTGGTCTTGCCTCAAGCGGACACTCGGAGGCACCTATGTTGCGGTAGAGCCCTTCCACCTTGACCGCTATCTGGATGAGCAAATGTTTCGCTTCAACAATCGTATCGGTCACACAGACGGAACACGTTTCCAGAAGGCTTTGGGACAAGTGGGCGGCAAGCGGCTTACTTGGGTGGAGCTGACTGGGAAGGAGTATCCCAAAGCCGTCTAAGACTGGCCCTTTGAGGGGTCGTAAGTGTATCGCTTATGGAGCGAAGGCTTTTCGGCCTTGGCTTGAGCGCGGCTATCCTGGATTTGTTTTGGAGATGCGGAGAGGACGGAAGCCAAAGCAGCCGTAAACTTCTTATGCTGAGGCGTAGCTTGTGCCGAACTCTTTTTCATGATGTAAGATTACCGCAAATAACAAACCCCCGATTGGCGTCGGGGGTTGCACTCCATACGCTGGGCACTCCCCCATAGCGTACCACAGGAGCGCGTCTCATGCCGTTACTAGTCTTCCCTATCAGAGAAAGTATCGACGATAACGATATGAAGCTACGCAAAGAGGATCAGGAATGGCTCGCAGCTGAAATTTGCCGCGTGGTAAAATTTGAAAACGCTACTCTAGTCCAATCACTGAATCCCCGTGGAGGCCGTCGTGTTATACGCTGGCTCAAGGAATGGGGAGCAATTTCCGCTCTTTGGGCAGTTCCGCTCGCATTATTTGCGATGGTGATCACTCTAGGGATCTTCGCAGCCAACGGAATAAGCAAAAATGCTGCATTCCAATCTGCTACCGAGACACGCCTATCTGCGATAGAAAAGACGCTCGAAGGCATAAATCATAAGCAGATTGCCCAAGACCTAACAAATCATGCAGTTCTTCCTTTAGACCAGTTCGGCCAATCTCTATCCTCTCTTAGTTCTTCCATTGCAACCGCAAGAGAGCAAAAAGTTTTGGTGTCTCAGTCCGTGATTGGTGATATTAAAACGAAGCTGATTGCTACTAATCACAGCAGTCCCGATTATTGGCCAGCCGCCGCCCAAGTTGTGAACTACCGGTCCCAATCCGAAGTCGGCTGGGACCGAATAAATTTGCCAGCTTGTTCAGAAAAAGATTTGAAGTTTACGGTCACGGGTGATCGGCCTATGCCCGACAGCGATAACCTCCGTGAGTTTACGCATGGACCAATCACGCTACATAATTGCGCATTGATTCTAGACTCCCCCGAAGCTCAAAGCCTCATCAGCAGAGGTTTATCCATAGCAGACGTAAACTTCGATAATTGCGTCATTCTCTATAACGGCGGCCCGATTACTTTTAAACCGATTGCCTACTCAAGCACTATTCCGCCTCTGACGACCGCAAAGCTAAACTTCATGAGGTGTGTCTTTATACTCAAATTGAATTCTTCGCCCCCAGCACCAGTACAACGGCTAACTACTGAACTATTAGCCGCCAACACCGATATTGTGCGTTTTAGTCCAAATGTATAATCGTTTGGGTTAGTCAAGGTATTTATTGCCTTTGCAGACACCACCCACCTGCAAACCACTCAAATAAAAAGACTTGCTCCAAAAATACCCCCAAGGGGGGGAGGGGGGTACCCCCGACCAACGATCCTCTCCCCACTCGCAAAAAGTTGGTCTATCCTTATGCAACACCGTCCATGACCAGCCGCCCCCAGATCGTTGGCAGCTCCCCCATCCGCAAAGAGGGAAGAGACAAGGTCCTCGGTCGCGCCCAGTACGTCGACGACATCACCCTCCCCAACATGTGGTTCGGCGCCACCGTCCGCAGCTCCATCCCGCGCGGACGCATCACCTCCATCTCCTTCGACCCCGCCATCCCCTGGCACGAGTACACCATCGTCTCCGCCGCCGACATCCCCGGCGAAAACACCATCGTCCACCTCACCAAAGACCACCCCTGCCTCGCCGTCACCCACGTCAACCACTGCGAAGAACCCATCCTCCTCCTCGCCCACCCCAACCGCTCCGTACTCCCCGCCGCCGTAGCCGCAGTCCACATCACCTACGAAGAACTCCCCGCCGTCTTCACCATCGAGGACTCCGAAAAAAAAGAACAGATCATCTGGGGCGAAGGCGAGCACGCCAATACCTTTAAGACCTACCTCATGCAGAAGGACCGGAAGCCGACCCCCAACGAGATCTGGCAGACCGCCGACTACATCGTCGAAGGCGAGTACCGCACCGGAGCCCAGGAGCAGCTCTATATTGAGAACAACGGAGTCATCGCCGAGTACCACCCAGAAAAGGGAGTAACAGTCCGCGGCTCCATGCAGTGCCCCTTCTACCTCGTCCACGCCCTCGAGCTGGTCTTCAACCTCCCCGCCGAAAAGTGCCGCGTCATCCAGACCGAGACCGGCGGAGCCTTCGGCGGCAAGGAGGACTTCCCCTCCGTCATAGGCAGCCACGCCGCACTCCTCGCCATGAAGTCAGGCCATCCGGTCAAGCTCTGCTACGACCGCGCCGAAGACATGGCTGCCACCACCAAGCGCCACCCATCTCGCACCCGCCACCGCACCGCCGTCAGCAAGGACGGCAAGCTCCTCGCCGGTGAGATAGACTTCGCCATCGACGGAGGAGCCTATGCCACCCTCTCACCGGTAGTCCTCTCCCGCGGCACCATCCATGCCCCCGGCCCCTACCACTGGCCCCACCTCACCGTCCGCGCCAAAGCAATGGCAACAAATATTCCGCCCCACGGCGCCTTCCGCGGCTTCGGAGCCCCGCAAAGCATCTTCGCCCTCGAACGCCACATGGACAAGATCGCAAAAGTCGTCGGCCTTACCCCCGAAGAGCTCCGCCGCCGCAACTTTTTGGGAACTGGCGACCGCACCGCCACCGGCCAGCTTCTCAAAGACCCGGTCGACATGCAGCATTTACTCACGCGAGCCCTTGAAGAATCGGACTACCACGCCAAACGCAAACGATTCGACGCTGAAAACCCAACCAGCACCATCAAACGTGGCATAGGCTTCGCGACCTTCTTCCACGGAGCAGGCTTCACCGGCTCCGGCGAGCGGCGCCTCAACTCCCTCGTTGAGATCGAGCTGACAGCTGAAGGCCAACCTCGCATCCTGGTCTCCTCAACCGAGTTTGGCCAGGGCACCAACACCATCCTCTGCCAGATCGCCGCCGACACCCTCAATCTTCCGTACGAAGAAATCCTGATCGCACAACCCGACACAACTCTGGTTCCCAACTCGGGCCCCACCGTCGCGAGCCGCACCGCCATGGTCGTCGGTAAACTCGTCGAGCGTGCCGCTCAATCCCTACTTGCCGCTCTCGCTCCCTTTTTGCCCGCCTCCAGATATACGCCAGCTCAATTCTGCCGCGCCGCTCTCAAGTACCTCGCCCAACACGGCTCCCTCAAAACCGAAGCCCGTTACCAATCCCCCGGCGACATCTTCTGGGACGACGAGACGTATAGCGGCGAAGCTTATCCGGCCTACGCCTGGGCCGTCTACGTCGCCGAAGTCACCGTCGACACGACTACTTACTCCACGCAGGTCAACAACTTCTACGCCTTACAAGAAGTAGGCAAAGTCCTCCATCCCATCCTCGCCGCCGGACAGATTGAAGGCGGCGTCGCCCAAGGCATCGGCTACGCCCTCTATGAAAAGTGCCTTTGGCGCAACGGACATCTCGCCAATAACCAGATGACTAACTACATTATGCCCACCAGTGCCGACCTACCACCTATCCATGTCAGCTTCGAGGAGGTCCCCTCACCACACGGCGCTTACGGAGCCAAGGGCATAGGCGAGCTCCCCATGGATGGCCCCGCCCCCGCCATCCTCAACGCCATCGAGCACGCTACCGGTCTCGCCTTCAACGAGATACCTCTCCTCCCCGAAGACATCTTCGAGCGCATGACCTGCACTCCCGGCTCTGGAGCGGAAGACCTCAACAGCATCGACCGCGACACGCAAGTCGAAACGTCAGAGGTGTCGGCGTGAACGATACAACATTCGCCATCATCAGAAGTATTTTTCAGACAAAGTGGTGCCAGCAGACCGCGGTAAATTCGATATGACCCTAGTCACCCTCACCGTCAACGACGAAAAAAGCACCGTCGAAGCCCCGCCAATGAAGCGCCTCCTCGACGTCCTCCGCGAAGACCTGCACCTTACCGGAGTCAAGGAAGGTTGTGGCGAAGGCGAATGCGGAGCCTGCGCCGTCATCATGAATGGTGACCTCGTCAACTCCTGCCTGATCCCGATCCTGCAAACTCAGGGCGCCGAGATCACCACAATCGAAGGCATCGCAATCGACAAAAATCTCCACCCGATTCAGCAATGCTTCCTGGAACAAGGCGGAGCCCAGTGCGGCATCTGCACTCCCGGTATGATCCTCGCCACGTATCACCTTCTCGAAAACATTCCGCAACCGACACTGTTACAGATTCAGGAAGGCCTCAACGGAAATCTCTGCCGCTGCACCGGCTACATGCGAATCTTCAACGCCGTCCATGCCGCAGCTGCAAAAGCGACTCTACGATCGGAGACACAATAGTTTTCGTGCGTGTAGCACAAACCCACCTCGACAATAGGGAAAACAATGCGCTCCAACGTCACCGAATACGAACTAACGGCCCCAGGCTCCCTCGACGCCGTACTTCAGATCCTCGCCGACTCACCCGACCGCTACACCCCAATCGCCGGTGGCACCGAGCTGATGGTAGCGCTAGGCGCGGGACGTCTTCAGCCAAAAAGACTCATATCTCTGTGGAATCTCAAGGAACTTCGATTCATTGACGTCGCACCCGATGCGGTCGTCATTGGTGCCGCAACAACCTTCGCCGACATCCGCAAGCACCCAATCGTCACCGCCGAATTCTCCATCCTTGCTCAGGCTGCAAGCTGGACCGGAAGCATCGCAAACCAGAACCGTGGCACCCTCGGCGGCAACATCGTCAACGCAAGTCCCGCAGCAGACTCTCCTCCAGTGCTCCTCGCTTACGACGCAGCCGTCACTCTGGTCTCCACGCGCGGGATCCGAACGATCCCCTACCGCAACTTCCACCTCAGTTACAAAAAAACCGATCTCGCCCAAGACGAACTCCTCCACAGCATTACGCTCTCACGTAACATCGACGGTTACACAACTTATATTCGCAAAGTGGGTACACGCAATGCCCAGGCCATTTCAAAGGTTGCCATCGCCATAGTCGCCCGTACCACCCACGGCATCATTGAAAGTATCCGTATCGGAGCTGCAAGCCTGCGCGAAACTCCCACGCGTCTGATCGCCACCGAACAGTCTCTCCTGAGCCAGCCCATCGCAGCCGCCACGATCGCAAAGGCACGCACCGCAATTCTGAGCGAAACGATTCCCATCGACGATATTCGCAGCACCGCAAAATACCGCTCCACCGTGGCCGCCAACCTTATCGAAGAATTCCTGCAGACTCTCTAGTACGCACCGAACAGGACGGCAACCCGCCTCAAGCGAGGTCCAGCGCGCACTGCGCTTGCAGATAGCGCCCCGCATCACTCTCTGCCAGATGCCTCTTGATATCTTCCGGAGACAACCTGCGCGAAGCACCGGGCTTACCCATGCAACACGCCTGAACCTCGGCAATCACCGCAAGAGCAATGGCCTCCGGTCCGTCACCACCGAGGTCCAGTCCAACCGGTGCAAAGATTCGGTCGCAGCATTCACTGATCGTCCACCCTAGGATCGCTGCCGCCTCGCTCACCAGCAACGAACTTCGGCGGCGCGCACCCAGAAGCCCCAGATACTTTGGGCTCAACGGCAGCACCGCAGCGAGCAAATCCCTGTCCTGTTCGTAACTATGCGACATCAAAACCACTGCATCATCAGATCGAATGGACAGCACTTCACGCGAGGTGGCCGATGCCACGATGACCTGTTCCGCCTCCGGAAATCGCTCCGCGCGAGCCATGTGCGCCCGTCCATCCATCACTGAAACGCTCCAACCCAGCAACGCCGCCATACTTACCACCGGCTTCGCATCATCACCCGCCCCCAAAACGAACAACCGCTGCGGAGTTGCAATCCGCTCCACAAAAACCTCGGAGCACGCACTCTCAAACTCACCTCCAGGTAGTATGGCCGCCCTTGCCTCGGCCAGTTCGGATTCAGTCAGCCCCACGCTGACATATGCAAAATCCCCATTCGCCGAGAGCACTGCGCGTTTCAGTGCCCTCCCCTCACTTGGCAGCCAGGTCAGCACCGTCACCTCATCCCCGGCGAGTGCGCCTTCCAGAGCATTGAGCATCGCACGACATTCGGGAGTATCAGCCGGCTCGAGAAGCAGATCGACCACGCCACCGCATCCCAATCCGAAAGGGATCTCTGCCGTATCGTCAAACATCGTCGAGTACCGTTCCACCACGGCCCCTCCCCGGACCAGCCATGCTGCCTTACGCACGACTTCGGCCTCCAGGCACCCTCCGCTGATCGTCCCGGCGTACTGACCTTGCTGCCCGAGAAGCAGGCGAGCCCCGGGTCGGCGATAACTGGATCCCTCAGTCCGCACCAGTGTCACGAATACGGTAGCCATATCCTGATGCCAAAGTCGAACGATTTGTCGAATTTCTCTCACGCCAAGTCCCGCCTTGAAAGGCACTAAGTCACATTGTCCCCGCCGAGAGCCTCATCTGTCCATCCAGACAACTGGCGGAATCTTCGACCGACGTCAAAATGTGCCTTTCGCGGAGAAATTTGTGCCTGCTGGCGAAGGTTTCTTGCTCCGGCTGCTCTCATCAACCCTTTCTCCCGAGTTGCTAACTTTCTTTTTCGAAAAAAACCAGTTCCGGCCTCTAAGTTCAACTGTTTTGAAGCGTATTCGACTGCCACTTTATAGGTAGTTCCTTCAAATCCTCCACATGCAATACTTTTGGCGCAGGAGACCGGATACCTACTTTCAGCGGAAGGGTCAAAACTCCGCAAGAACCGCTTTACCTGCAACTTACGTCTCACCTGCTTCACTTTGCGGCACGAACCTAGGAGCTTCACCCATGCATTTCAACCGCATCTCTGGTGTCCAGGCCCTCTCTGCTCTGGTCGTTCTAATTGCATTCGCCATTCTGCCGTCTCTCGCATCTGCCCAGGTGCTGACTCTGGTGCAGAGTGGCACCCGCTATGCGGGGACCATTACGCCAGGCTTTAACGGGGACTTCGGACCAGCGACGACGGTTAGTCTCAACACCCCGTCCTACATCGTCTTCGACTCAAATGGAAATCAATATCTATCGGACACACTGAACAACTGCGTCCGCAAGATCGATACCACGGGCTCCATGAGCACCCTGGTCGGACTAGCGGTCTCTGGCAAGGGCGATACCTGCTCCACTGCGACCAACAGCACCCCAACCCCCACCCAAGGCCTAAACCAACCCACCGGTCTTGCCGTGGACAACTCTAACAACCTCTACATCGCCGACAGCAGTCATAACTGCATCCGCAAACTCCCCTTCGGAACCTCTGGAGTCGCCTCTCTCATTACGGTCGCCGGCACCTGCGGCTCCGGAGCATCCGCCACCCCTAACCCGAACGGTCTCGTCCTCGACGCTAGCAACAACCTCTACATCGCAATTCAAGATACCGAGGTCCCTGCCTCGCTCAGCACTTATCAGGTCCTGCTTCAGACCCCGAGTTCGAGCCTGTGCGTCGTGGCAGGCGCGCCTTCTACACTGGTCCCCACAACCTGTCCCGGCATCACCGGCAGCGTCACGCTGAATGCTCCGTCGGGTCTCGCGATCAATGGCGCAGGCGACCTCTTCATCGCAGATACCGGCAACAACTGCGTCCGCCAGGTGGTCGGTCTCTCAACCTATCAGACGGCAGTCGGCCAATGTTCTAATGACAATTCGGGCACGATCGCCACTTCGCTGAACAAGCCTTATGGTCTGACTTTTTCCCCCACGCAGTTGCTCTACATTACTGAGACCAGTCCGGACGTCGTCGTCAGTTATGTCCTTGGCTCAAGCAACGTGACCATCGCCGCGGGGCTGCCCAATGGCGCTTCCGGCCCATACAGTTCAACTCAGGACGGAACCTCCACCCTCAACTTTCCGCTCAATGGTCCACGCGGTATAACGGTCGACGGCCTTGGCAACTTCTCCCTCGCAGATTCCGGTAATAGCATCCTGCGCAAGCTCAGCAGCAATATCATCTTTCCCACCACTCCAGTCGGTAGCGTCAGCGCTGGGCTTCCAGTGACCTTTGTCGTCAATCAAAAGGTAAATCTTTCCGTCATCTCAGGACCTGACTTCAACATCATCACAAACACCTGCACGGGCATTCTTAGCCCTTCCACACCGGGCGCCCCGCCTGCCACCTGCCAGGTCTTCGTCCGTTTCACGCCGACTCTTCTCGGTCTTCGTAGCGCCCCCATCAAGCTTTCGGACTCAATCTCCGGAAACACGGTTTCCCAGGGGCTTGAGGCCCGAGCGACTGGAGCACTGGGCGTTTTCACCCCTGGGACAGTCAACACCGTTGTCAAAGCGCTAGACGCGCCTTCTGCCGTGACGGTAGATCCGGCAGGCAACGCATACATACTTGATACGGGCGCGACCCTAGGCTCTGGTAATCTCCTCGACCTTCAGGCTGGTGGCGGTGCACCGGTCCCCATCATCCCGGGGGGATCTGGTCTGCTTACCTCGTCGGCCATCACCATCGACTCTACTGGCAACTACTTCATGACCGACGCCGTTCACGGCACCGTCGCCCGGTTCGGCGTTGACGGACGCCTCAACACCAGCTACGTCAACGGACTTGACACCCCCACGTCAATCTACGTCGACGGCTTCGATAACCTCTTCATTGCGCAGGCCGGTGCGACGCATAACGTGATCGAGGTTTACGCGGGCGGCGGAAGCCGTGTCATCGCGGGTGGCGGCAGCAACTCTTCCGCCGATGGCGTCCTTGCCACCACCGCTAGCTTCGTCTCACCCGGCGGCCTCATTCTCGACGCGACGGGCATCCTCTACATTGCCGATACCGGCGGCCACTTTGTATATGCAGTGGATAAATTCGGAATCATTCACGAGATCGCCGGCAACGGAACCACGACTACAACCGTCCCCGGCCAAGCCACCGGCACCGCTCTCATCGCTCCTTCTTCCCTGGCTTTCGACGCCGCCGGCGACCTTTACATCGCCGATGCCACCGCCAACCTCGTTTACACCGTCTTCGTCTCAACCACAAGCAACGGTAGTAACATCTCAACCATTCTCGGTACCGGCACCGCCGGAAACTCGGGCGACGGGGGCCTCGCGAACCTTGCCCAAATCAACAATCCTCTTGGTATTGCCGTTGAAGGCAACGGCAATCTCTTCGAGGTCGACAACGGCAACAGCTCTATCCGCGAAATCACCTATCCGAATCCCACCCTGGCCTTCGGCACCGTTCTTGTCGGCCAAAGCTCAGTCATCATCCAGCAAAGCCTAAGCAACTTTGGCTCTGCTCCCTTCACGCTCAACGGCGCCATCACCACCACAGATCCACACTTCACCATCGACCCGGGAACCACGACCTGTGGCACGACCATCATTGCGGGCTCAACTTGCAACCTGGGCTTCGTCTTCACTCCAACGGCCAAGGGTCCGCTGACTGCGACTGTCAACATCCCTTCGAACGCTTACAACAGCCCTGAGACCCTCACGCTCACCGGAACAGGAAAGGTCTTTATCCCGCTTCAGTTCACGCTGTCGCCCGAAACCGAGGTCTACGGCCAGCCCTTTTCCGAGAATGTCAGCGTGACCAACGGCAGTCCCTCTCCAACCGGCACAATCACCTTCAGCTTCGGCGCACAGATTCTGTGCACTGTCACCGCGACTTTCGGAACCGGATCAACCTGTAACGCTCCAAATAGCGGCCTGGCCGTCGGCTCCTACGGTGTCACCTTCACCTACTCCGGCGACACCAACTACGCGCCCGCGACTGGCAACGTAACACTCACGGTCATTCCGGCCCCACTCACGATCACCGTCAACAACTTCACCCGACCGTACGGAGCCGCAAACCCCACCTTTACCGGCACCATTAGCGGAATCGTCTCGGGAGAAACCATACTCGTCGCCTACTCCAGCACCGCGACGATCACATCTCCTGTCGGGAACTACCCCATCGTCGCAACTCTTACGCCAGTTGGAACGACGAAGCTTTCCAACTACACGGTCATTAACACGCCCGGGACCCTAACCATCACTCGGATCTCTATCACTGTTACAGTTCTCAACGCCACACGTCAGTACGGCCAGGCCAATCCTCCTTTTAACAGCACCACCCTCGGCGTCACCAACGGGAACACCATTAGCGGCGGCACCGTCAACGGCGATGTACTCACTATCGCCTATTCCTCTCCCGCCACCATCACGTCGCCGGCCGGCTCCTATCCCATTAACGCGACCATCTCCGGAACGAACGCGGGCAACTACAACATCACCATCATTCCAGGCACCCTCACCGTCACACAGGCGACACTCACCATCACAGTCGGCAACGCAACCCGCACCTACGGAACACCTAACCCTCCCTTCACCAGTACCTTTAGCGGCGCCCTCAACGGCGATACCTTCACCAACACCTACTCCACTCCCGCCACTATTGCATCACCGGTCGGGTCCTACCCAATCAACGACACCATCGGAGGCCCCGCAGCTAACAATTACACCGTTAACGTCACCCTTGGAACCCTGACCATCACTCCGACCTCCGTCGCTGTAAACGTAGCTGCGAATAATGCAAATCGCCCCTACGGCGCAGCCGATCCCACCTTCACCAGCACTGTCACCGGCGCTCTCAACGGCGACACCTTCATCATTACCTACATAACCACCGACACTCCGGCCTCACCCATCGGCACCTACACCATCATCCCCACCGTCTCCGGCCCAACAGCCGCCAACTACACCAACATCACAACAACCAACGGAACCCTCACCGTCACGCCGGCTGTGCTTACCATCACTGCGAACAACGCTACCCGCGCATACAACACCGCGAATCCAACCTTCACGGGCACAACCGCCGGCCTGTTCAAGGGTGACACTGTCGTCACCAGCTTCTCCAGCCCAGCCGTCCTCAGCTCCGCTGTGGGCACTTATCCGATTATCCCCGCCGTCTCCGGGGCGGCGCTCTCCAACTACTCTGTCAATCTCGTCAACGGTTCCCTGACCATCACGCAAAACCAAGCTGCTCTGGTCATCAACGTCAATAGTGCCAGCCGCCTCTACGGAGCACCGAATCCCACTTTCACCGGCACGGTCACTGGCATCGCCCCCGGTGACGACGTGGTCGTCAGCTACACCACTACAGCCACGCCTTCCTCACCCGCAGGCCAATACGCCATCGGCGCCAGCGTCTCCGGAACCTCCGCCGGCAACTACGTCGCGACTATTCACCCAGGCACACTCGATGTCAGCCCCGTCGCCACTACCACCACCATCACTAGTTCTGGTTCGCCCGCAACCGCGGCGGCCTCGGTCACGTTCACTGCTACCGTCACCACCGCAAATGGAGTACCTACCGGCACGGTGAACTTCACCGACGGCGGCAACCTCCTCGGAACCGGCACCCTAAACAGCAGCGGTATTGCAACATTTTCCACCACTACTCTCACAGCCGGCAGTCACACAATTACCGCGACCTTCCAGGCCAACACCAACTTCTCTAGCAGCTCCGCCACACTCACCCAGGTCATCAACACTCCAGTCGGCAGTTTCACAATCTCCGCCACGCCCCCGACTCAGCTCATCCGCGGTCCCGGTACAACGACCTACCAGGTTGTTCTCACCTCAGTCGGAGCTTTCGCAGGCCAAATCAATCTCTCCTGCTCAGGCCTCCCTGCTGACGCCACCTGCACCTTCGCCAGCAACCCGACACTCACCTCCGGAAGTACCGCCACCGTCGCCCTGACCATCAACACCACCGCAGCCGACGCCAGACTTCGCAATCCGGCGATCCCCTCTTTCAATACAACAGAACTCGCGCCCATCACCGTTGCCGCAGTCTTTCCATTTGAACTAACCGGCCTCGGAGTCTTCTTTGCCGGATTCCGTCGCCGAAAAAAGCCAGGTACTCCGCAGATTCGTCTTCTCACCGCGATCCTTCTTTCTTTCGGTATTCTTGGCCTGGCTGGTTGCTGCTTCAACACCACATTTAAGACTTACACCGTGAACATTACGGGCACCAGCGTCAGCTCCACAACGCCGGCTCAATCCACCTCGGTCTTTCTGTCCGTCGGTCAGTAGCAGCATTGTCACTCGTCTGTCCTGTCGATCTCACATGGAACAGGAGTTAAAAAAATCAGGAAGCACCGCAGTTGGAGGTTTCATCCTTATGCATCTCCGCCCCGTGAGCGCCGAAAGATCGAGCTCCCACACCGTGCGTCTCGCCGGTGGCCTTCTCAATTTCGGAACTACGCTCTTCGTCGCCCTCTGCGTTGCAACTTTTCCACTGCCCGCTTTAGCGCAGGCTCTCAAAACCGCCTCGACGCCCCTTCCCGAATTTTCACGCCTCGACCTCTACGGCGGCTACGCCTACTTCCATCCCTTCAACAGTGGAATCGGTCCCTTCGTCTATCAGCCCATCAACCCAGGCGCAGTCGCCAGTGTCACGGGCTACTTCAATCGGTATCTAGGTATTCAGGCCGAAGGCAGCTTCTTTCCTGACGGCCCCAATGATTGTTACTTCACCGCACAGGCAGGCCCCGTCCTGCGTTATCAGAAGGGCCGCCTCATCCCCTTCGCCCACATTCTCGGCGGAGGAGCCAGGGCAGGAGGCCCAGCTTTCCAACCGTGCACATGGGGCTGGGGCGTTACCACCGGAGCGGGTCTAGACCTGGTTCTCCCCTACTTCAACAACCACGTTGCACTTCGCCTGATCCAAGCGGACTTCAACTACTCGCACGTCGATTACGGTCCTCTCGATGCCGCTCAGGTGACCGGAGGCGTTGGCGAGATTACCGCCTACCGCCTCTCCGCCGGAGTCGTCCTGCGCTTCGGACAGCAAAAGGCGCCTCCACCCGTCCAACTCGGTTGCACCGTTCAGCCGACCAATGTGTATCCTGGCGACCCCATCACCGTCACAAGCACCGCAACAAACCTCGAACCAAAGAAGAAGCTCTCTTACACTTGGACGGCCAGCAGCGGCGCAGTTACTGGCAATAATGAAATCGCGACCGTCAACACCGCTGGCCTAACTCCAGGCGACTATACGGTCACTGGCCATCTCAGCGAAGGCAAACTCCCCGGTGAGAGTGCCACCTGCACAACCGGCTTCCGCATCCATAATCCGGCACCGCCCACCATCACCTGCTCCGCGAACCCAAGCACTGTCATGCCCAGCGACCCTTCAACAATCACAGCCGACGCCAATAGCTTGGAAGGCTTAACACTGAGTTACTCCTACTCTTCCACTGCCGGCCAAATCTCCGGGACCACACCCACCGCGACCCTCGTGACCAGCGGCGCTCCATCGGGCACGGTCACTGTCACTTGTAACGTAGTCGACGATCTCGGCAAACACGCCTCCGCCGACACCACTGTCACGATCGTCACTCCTCCTCCACCTCCGGTCCCCAAAGTCCGTCCCCTCTGCAGCGTCTCGTTTGAACGCGACATGAAGCGTCCCGTCCGCGTCGACAACGAAGGGAAGGCCTGCCTTGACGACATCGCCCTCACGCTTAACCGCGACACGACCTCCAAACTCGTGATCGTTGGACGACACTCTGACGACGAAACCGCCGACGTCGCAGCCCAACGCGACCTCAATGTCGAGCAGTATCTCGTCGACGAAAAAGGCATCGACCCGGCACGTATTTCTATGCGAACCAGCGGTCAACCCGGCCGTGTCCTCGATAGCACTCTGGTTCCGGACGGAGCCACCTTTATCCCTGGCGACACTTCCACTTTCGACGCAGATTCGGTGAAGCGGGTGGGCCAGCCTTACGCCAAACCAAAAACCACGACAAATCACTAATCAGCCAGATTCGCTCAACTCATCGAGGGAGGGCCTCCAAGGCCCTCCCAATTTCGCGACTGGCGTTGCACTGTTTAACGGAGTACACCTGGAAAATATCGTTATCTTTCCCGAAGGCAATCTAAACGACATCTTGTAACCGCTCAGCCAAGCGCGCCAACTCCCGTCTCGTCGTTGCCCATCTTTTCTTTCGCACGCGGAACTTAGGATTACCATGCCCAGACGAAATCGTCTCTACTCCCCGCTCCTTCGCCACCCGTAACGATATCTGCTAAACTACCTGAGTCGGTACAGCGATCCAGCAAGCCTTCCCGCGCGCTTGAGCTTTACGGAAAGCACCACCCATCGACATCTCACCGCAGCACATTCGGGGCGTAGCGCAGTCTGGTAGCGCACCTGGTTCGGGACCAGGGGGTCGGAGGTTCGAATCCTCTCGCCCCGACCAATTACTTGACCTTCATCCCTTTGAAACTCAGTTTTTGCAGATGACCTGATAGTAAGAAGTGCTTGCTGTCGAGAGATGCCGGGTGATATTTCTCTCTAACCCGACAAGATGCAAACGCGGACCGCGTCCCCAAAAATTCACTACCTTTGGTAGCGAATCTACCTTTCATTGCGCCTTTTCCATTCCCGGCCAGTTTCACACCTCTGTGGTGATCCCTGTTTATCATTTGCGAAGTACTCCGGGAGGAATGACCTGTGCGTTCTACACAACCGCTTGAGATTGCCATTCTGCTTCTTTTCGCATCACTGCCGTTCAGCGGGCAGACCTCCGTGCAGAACGTAAAGAATTCACCTGACGCGGCCCGGACCAAAGCTAGTTCCACACAGAAGCCAGACGGTGCAGCTGCCCGGTTGAGCGCGATCGTCGCCGCCGGGCAGCTTGACGATCTTCGTTGGCCGAACTTCTCAGACTACCGGAGTCACCTCGTCAACTTTTACCGCCCTTCCGGATACAAACTGGCATGGGTTAGCGATGGCACGCCGACCCCCCAGGCTACTGAGGTGATCCAGATATTGCAGGACGCCGATCGGGAGGGCCTTCACGCCGAAGATTACGACGCCTCGCGTTGGGCTGATCGCCTGAAGTTGCTGCAGGGTTCACATGGCAGCGCCGATGAAGCGCGCTTCGATGCCGCTCTCACCGTCTGCATCATGCGCTACGTCTCCGACGTGCATATTGGAAGGATCAACCCTGAAAATCTGGGGTTCGAGTTTGATGTTTCTCACAAGAAATTAGACTTGCCGCACTTTGTCCGCGAACGACTAGTTAATGGCTCTGATCTACCTTCGGAACTGGCTGGGATTGAACCACCTTTTCCGAGCTACCAACGACTCCGTACAGCTTTGTTGCACTATATGGAACTGGAGAAGGGCGGTGACGGGGAGAAGGTACTTGACGTCGGGGGTGTG
Source organism: Tunturiibacter psychrotolerans (assembly GCF_051013365.1). Classification (GTDB taxonomy): domain Bacteria; phylum Acidobacteriota; class Terriglobia; order Terriglobales; family Acidobacteriaceae; genus Edaphobacter; species Edaphobacter psychrotolerans_A. The sequence continues at coordinate 949,736 of NZ_CP132941.1, forward strand.
TCTCCAGGCGGGCAGTACGCGGGGATAGCAGGATTGACAAGCAGATTGCGGCTGTTGGGCGATCTACCGGACAGTGTCACGATACCGCCTGACGCGAAGATCTATGAAGGACCCCTGGTCGATGCAGTCAAACACTTTCAAGAGCGATTTGGTCTACGCCCAACCGGGGAACTTGATTACAAGACCGTTGTTGAGATGAATGTGCCGCTGAGCGATCGGATTGAGCAAATGCAGTTGGGATTGGAGAGATTCCGATGGTTGCCTTACCAGTTCAAACAGCCACCCATTGTGATCAATGTGCCAGAGTTCCGCCTCTATGCGTTCAACGACAAAAATGAAGTGGGTCTCGCGATGAGGGTGAATGTGGGCGAGGACTATAGCCACCAAACACCTATGTTTGAAGGCAATATCCAGTACCTTGTCTTTCGCCCTTATTGGACTCCCACGCCGAATATTCTGCGCAACGAGATCATCCCCGATATGGAAAAAAATCCTTCTCTGCAGGACCAGAACTTAGAGCTGGTCAGCGCGAGCGGGAAGGTTATCAGCTCCGGAGATGTCACTCCCGCTATGTTGCAACAGGTGCGAGCGGGAAAGCTATCAGTGAGGCAGCCACCTGGTCCGGAAAATGGGATGGGACTGGTCAAATTTATGTTCCCCAACCAGCACGATGTCTATATTCACGACACTCCTGCGAGCCTGGATATGTTCTCTGAGGCAACGGAAGGGGAAGAGGGAGAGTTAAAACGGGTGGCAAGCCATGGGTGCATCCACCTGCAATATCCCGACAAGTTCGCAGCGTGGCTTCTCCGCGACACTCCGGGCTGGGACTCGGATCGAGTTGAGAAGGCAATGCACGACGGCCGGGATAACCTGCAGGTGAATCTTGCTCCGCCTGTTCCGGTTTTGATCTTCTATATGACTGTTGTGGTCGAAGAGAACGGCGACGTTCACTTCTTTCACGATATCTATGATCACGACAGAACGCTCAAGCAGGAGTTGGCATTGGGTTATCCGTATCCCAAATGAACTGCCCTGTAGTCGTAGATGATCGCGATTAGGGTTTGATCTCGATCGGCGTGCCGTCTGGCACGACTCGCCATATTTCATCGATCTCTTCATTGGTCAAGGCGATGCAACCGTCGGTCCAATCGCCCTGCTGCTGGCTCGGCCCTTTGAAATCGTTTGGCAGCCCATGGATGAACAGATCGCCGCCGGTTGGAACACCCAGTTTTCTCGCGCGTGCTAGATCTTCCGCGTTCGGATAAGAGATGTGAATGGACCTGTGATACAGGCTATGCGCGTTATGCCGATCGAGCACGTAGTTGCCTTCAGGCGTTTTGCGATCGCCTTCCCTGATTTTAAAGCCGACTGGATTGCCTCCTAGTGACACGGTGTAGGTTTTCAGAACTTCGCTGCCCTTCATTAGCAAAAGCTTTCTCTGCCTCTTAAGAACTAGCACCCTATCTGCTGTGGCAGACGCTGGCAAGGAGGGATTGTCGGCTGAAAGCGCATGCACGGAAACGACCGCTAAAGTGAGAAGAGGGACAACAGCCAGCTTCGTGATCTTTCCCAGCCACATTCTGCTCGTGCTCCGCGTTACCAGTGAGAGACTATACAAGAGGGGCAAAGAAACCCCATGGTTAGCCAGGACCAGCTAAACCGTCAAGGAGTATAACTCACTTGCCAATTGCTTTATAAAACGATACTCGAGACTGACCAATCATACGAAGGTGGGATATTAGACATGTCGTTGTATCGTTTCGGCCTCGGTAACAACGTAGTCCATTGGCACATCGTACTGCTGAGGCCAAATCGTTTCGAGTCGCAGTGACGCAAAGCCTATGCCGATACTGAGAGGCTTCGGTTCAGCTGCTGCCAACGTTCTATCGTAATAGCCCCCGCCGTAACCCAGCCGATAACAGCGACCGTCATAACCAACCAACGGGACCACTAAAGTGTCGGGAACCAAAACGCGAGAGTCTGCGGGATAAGGTATACCGAACGCACCGGCAACCATACTGCATTCTGGCGTCCAGAGGCGGAAAGTAAGCGGTTGCGATCGCCCAACAACCACCGGCAGTGCGACAGTTCCTCCTTCAGCTAGAAAACGATGAATTAAAGGAAGCACTTCGATCTCGCCCCGAAAGGGCCAATAGAAGCCTGCAATTTTGGTCCCTTGGGCTTGGAATAGAGAATGCACTTCGTTGAGAACAACCTCGCCTGCGCGATGTTGTTGCTCTTTAGAAAATGAAGTGCGCAACTCGAGAAGCTCTGACCTTTTTCGCTTCCGCCAGGCGATGAGTTCCGCTTCCTGTCCAATCTCTGACAACCCAGGTTTCATAGGGTCATTCATACTATTCTCGACGCGTTGGCGCCTTTGTTTTGCATAAGAACAGTGTAATCCGGTGCGAATGGGTCCAGTCGGCATTTGTTATGGACACCTACGAGACTGTTTGAAATCGCCGCGATGCCGGTCTTTGGTGCGGAGAACATGCGTGTCCGATCGGGATTGTGGCCCTCCAAACGTTGCGTTGAGCACGAGAGCCTCTGGAGAGCAGACCGCATACAAGCCAACTCTTACTAGAGTCCTCCCACTGCGACAGCCTATCTTTACTCGTCGCGATGGGATAATCAGCGATCTAAGTGGTCTTGCAGGCTGCGCCAAAGTCCTCAGGGTTTCGCGCGTTGCAAGCAACGATCTCCGACATTGCAACTGACCTGGCTTTCACCATTAGAACTCGATCTTGATTTGGCTATGTATCGCAGCTGCTGCAAGCTCGCGACGGTAGATCTCGGGTTAGAGCACGGTGCGGATGCCGTTTTGGTTGCGGGTGATGCGGGCGCCGTCGAGATACTCAAGCAACGGGATGGCATGTTTACGGGTCAGGCCAGTTAAGGCTTTGAAGCGGCCTACGTCGAAGGTCTGGCCGCGCTGCTTTTGGAGCTCGGTTCTTAGCCGGACGAGCGCTTCGGCGTGGATCAGGAGGTTGTCGGCGCCCATACGGACTAACTTGCCGGCACGGATGAGAATGGTGATCAGCGGGGGCACTTCTTCATAGGGAAGCTGCAGGGTCGCGGCTACTTCACTGACGATCGGCGAGGCGAGGCCGGCGGTGCGGTAGAGAACCTCGACTTTGGCCAGGGCTTCTGTGGGCTCTTTTGCGCCAGCTCCGCGCAGAGTGAATTGACTGCCGACTGCCTGAACGGGTTTGACTTGGGGCAAGCGCACGGCGGCCAGAGCGAAGACCCAATCTTCTAATTTGGTTCGGGAGCGCAATTCGGCGCGGGAGAGGGAGCGGGCTTCGGTCCGCTCCAACTCTTTGTAAAGAAGCTCGACAGCCTCGGCCAGCGCCCCTGGCCAAAGCGCGTGGTCAACGGCGGCGTGCTCCACAGTGTCACCGATCAGTTGCTTGCTTGCGATCAGTGGCGCGATGATCGGACGGATGGCGTCGGGGTGGAGACCGGTTTCGCGGCTGAGGGTTTTGAGAGAGATTCCGTGAAGGCCGCGGCGGCGCACGCGCAGGAGAATCTGCTGTTCGGGCGCGGCTTCGCGAAGCTGTTCCAGCCATGCGTTTGCGGCCGCTTTTCTGAGGCGGGGCAGGGGGTGCGCATCAAGTACTCGGCCACCGCCTACTGTGATTGCGGGCGAAGGTAGCCTGAGCACGAAGCGATCGCCGGGTGTGAGGAGCAGGGGTTTGCTGAGACGCAGGCGAGCGAGAGGAGCGGCTGAGTTTTCGTCGGGGGAGTAGAGAAGGACGCGCGCTGTGGTTTCGGATGTGAAGGCATGCAGGCGCAGGGTGGTGCGGTGTCGAAGCGCGGGCATGCCGGGCAGGACGGTTAGCTCTACATCGACGATGTCTACCGGCGAAACTGTCTCGGGCGGCACGATGGTATGGCCGCGATGCACTTCTGCTACCTCGACGCCGACGAGGTTCAGCGCCACGCGGCTAGGTGCGTTGGTCTCGCTTACCTGTGAGCCGTGGACCTGGATGCCGCGGATGCGGACGCTCCGGTCCTCGGGCTGCAGACGAACGGCGTCCCCGACATGCAGGCTGCCGGCCTGGAGCGTGCCGGTGACGACTGTGCCAAATCCGCGCACCGAGAAGGCACGATCCAGGGGAAGACGCAGGATGGCGTCTGCATTTCGACTGGGCACGTTCAACGCGAGCTGCGCGAGAGCCCGCGTGAGGGTGGGGATTCCCGCGCCGGTGCGTGCGGAGACGGCGATGACAGGAGCATCTTCGAGGAAGGTGTGCTCCGTGAATCGTTGGACCTCCTGACGCGCGGCTTCGAGCCGCTCGGGGGCGACGGCGTCCTGCTTGGTGATGACGACAATGCCGTGGCGGATGCCAAGCAGAGTGCAGATGGCGAGGTGTTCGGTGGTCTGCGGCTTGATGCCCTCATCGGCGGCGATGACCAGCATGACGCAATCGATGCCACCGGCGCCGGCGAGCATGTTGCGGATGAAGGCGTGGTGACCGGGGACATCGATCAGGCTGAGCTGGATCGAGTATCCGGCGGGATCACGAAGATCGAGAGACGCGAAGCCGAGGTCGATGGTGATGCCGCGGGATTTTTCTTCCGGCAGTCGGTCTGTGTCGGTACCGGTGAGGGCATGGACAAGTGCGGTTTTGCCGTGATCGATGTGGCCGGCGGTGCCGAGGACCACAGAGCGCGTGGCTGCGGACTTCATGGCTGCTCTGGCTCGAGCGCTTGTCTCAGCAGCTGAGCGAGAAGGGCGTCTTCTGCGGGCGGGATGGTCCGCAGGTCGAGCAGGACGCGGCCCTCGTAAATGCGCACGACGACCGGAGGATCGAGGTGGCGCATATTTGCCGCAAACAATGTTTCCGACATTTGAGAAGGCCGCAGGGCCAGGGCGAAGCTGGCGAGAGATGCTCCGGGAGTCGTGCCGCCGCCGACTATGCTGCGGGTCTCGACGACGTCTACCGCGGCGCTGGTGGAGCGGAGCCTTTCGGCCATGGCGACGCAGCGGGCGCGGATGGCCTCGGCGGGCATGCGCAGCATGGCGATGGCCGGCAGGGTTTCTTCGGCTGCGGTGAGATAGGCGATCAGAGTAGCTTCGAGCGCCGCGTAGGTGAGCTTGTCCACACGCAAGGCTCGAAGCAGCGGATTAGCGCGAATGCGATCGAGGATGGGCTTGGCGCCAACGAGGATGCCGCACTGTGGGCCGGCGAGCAGTTTGTCTCCGCTGCAGGCGACTAGGGCGAGGTCGCTCGAGGCGCTTTGGATCCAGGAAGACTCGTCCTGGATGCCGGACTCCGCGAGGTCAACGATGCAGCCAGTGCCTTGGTCCTCAAAGACAGGAAGCGAGGCGCGGTTGCCGAGATCGAGGAGTTCCTCGAGGGCAGGGCTTTCGGTGAAGCCTTCCATGCGGAAGTTCGAGCGATGCACGCGGAGGATGAGGCGTGTTTGTGGAGTGATGGCGGCGGCGTAGTCGGAGAGACGGGTGCGGTTGGTGGTGCCCACCTCACGGAGGATGGCTCCGGACTTGCGCAAAATGTCAGGGACGCGGAAGCCGCCGCCAATCTCGACCAGTTCTCCGCGAGAGACGAGGACATCGCCGCCTTCCGCCAGAGTGTTGAGGGCGAGGAAGTTGGCGGCCGCACAGTTGTTCACCACAACTGTAGATCTGTGGGCCAGGTCTGATGGGCTTTGGCCGCTTTTGAGGGCGATCACGTTGAGAATGAGCCGCTCGACGTGAAGATCGCGGCGGCTGCGCTCACCGGTCTCCAAATCGAATTCGAGGTTTGAGTAGCCACGGGCAACCTCGACAATATGCTGAATTGCCGCTTCTGAGAGCGGAGCGCGACCCAGGTTGGTTTGCAGGATAACTCCGGTGGCGTTTAGTACCGGACGCAGCGAGGGGCGGGTCGCATGGCGGAGGCTGTGGGCGACCGCGGTGCTGAGGCCATGCAGCTGCAGGTTGAGGGAATCTTCGGTGTGGCGGCCTGCGTTTATTTCGCCGCGGAGTTCTTGCAGTGTCGAACGGAGGGCCTCAGCGACGAGCTCGCGGGAGTAGGTTTGTTGGAGTCGGAGAAAATCCGAACGATGGAGGAGCTCGCCTACCTGGGGGAGCTTGCGATAGAGATCGGAAGGGTGGGTCTGCATGGGTTGACCGTCTATGCTCAGGATAAGGCTAGTGTAGTGGCAACCCATGCTTCGCGAACTGCGAGCGAGTTTGTTTCAGATTTGAGGATACTGGATTCCTCCATTGCGCTTCGGGCGTTGATTCAGAGTGCTAAGAGGATTTTGGGCGGGCCTTCCAGCACTGCGCCAATCTGGCCCGTGTGCGGATAGCCCGCGGCCTGCAGCTCGGCGATCAGCGGCTGCGCTTGCTCCGTTGGGACAGAGAGCAGCAGGCCACCGGCGGTCTGGGGATCGAAGAGGAGGGTTCGCAGGTTGGGTTCGATTGCGACGGTTTCTTCGACGACGCAATCGGCGAAGTCGCGGTTGGCGAGGAGGCCGCCCGGGATACAGCCGAGGCGGACGGCTTCCATCGCGCCGTCAAGCAGGGCAATGGACGCGGGGTCAATGCGGAGACACACGTTGCTGCCGAAGGCCAGCTCGCGAGCGTGGCCCATGAGGCCGAAGCCAGTGACGTCAGTAGCAGCGTGCACCTGGAACTCGGGGCGGCTAATGATTTCGCCGGCGACTTTGTTGAGGGTGGTCATCGACGCGATGGCGGCTTCGACCCACGCCGGTTGCGCTTTGCCATGCTTGAGGGCCGTGGTGATGACGCCAGTGCCGATGGCTTTGGTGAAGATGAGCGCGTCGCGGGGTCTGGCGGTGGTGTTTCTGAGGATGCGGTCGGGGTGGATGAGCCCTGTAACGGCATACCCGAATTTAATCTCCGCATCCCGGACGCTGTGGCCGCCGAGTACGGTGCAGCCTGCTTGCTCCATGACGGAGAGGCCGCCGCAAAGGATCTGCTCGAGCACCTCCATGTCGCCTTCCTGGGGAAAGCAGACCAGAGTAAGGGCGGTGAGGGCGCGGCCGCCCATGGCGTAGATGTCGCTGAGGGCATTGGTCGCAGCGATGCGGCCGTAGGTAAAAGGGTCGTCGACCATGGGAGTAAAGAAGTCGACGGTCTGCACCAGTGCTTGCTCGGGGCTGATGCGGTAGATTCCGGCGTCGTCGGCGCTCTCGAAGCCTACAAGCAGGTTCGGATCGTGCTGCCTGGGGAGACGGGACAGCACATGACTGAGCGTACCCGGAGCCAGCTTGCTGGCGCAGCCGCCTGCTTTCACCTGCTGGGTAAGCCGAACGGCGGGAACTTCTCCGGTGATATCGGAAGCAAAACCCATGCCTCATAATAGATGCCAGGCCGGCCTGATCGGCGCAGCACGGAAGCGCCTGGGATCCGGTGATCCCCCCGGTCTTCAAAACCGGCGGTCGTCCGTTTCGGGCAACGGTGTGTTCGACTCACACGCGCTTCCGCCAAATCTATTTTGCGGTAAATGGAAGGCTCTCAAGCTCCGATGGGTTCTTACGTATCTCAACTATTCGCCGCTTCGGACGCCCAGTGGCGAAGTGTGAGGTATCTTGACGTACACAGAACGGACAAGCCAACTCTGCGCCAAAAGAAAGATCACGGCAACCGATATGGACAGCAGACCGCCGTTAAGGAGCATCAGGCACAAAGGGATCAGCATCCCGGCAGCGATGAGCGCGCCAGCACGCCATTGTTGCCCGCGGGTATAGAGTTGCGCGTGGATCGTCCTAAGATTCGCAAACAACAATCCTAAGGGAATCACATTGAGTACGAGCAGCACGATAAAGGCGGTGCGGAGGATGGTGATTGCCTGCGTTTGCCGCATCAGGGCCGACAGGACAAGCAGCTCGGCGCAGCCCATCAAGAGGGCCGAATTGGTGAGATACCCTCCCAGCCAGCGCGCGTCTTTCCAACCCGGTTGCGCGTTCGTACTAAGCAGGACGCCCTTGTAGGCTGCAGCGCCGAAGCCAGGCAACAGTCCCAGGACTACCGCGAGTAAGCGAGCCCACTCGAAGTCCCACCCCAGTATGGCCAGCACGCTGAGCCCCGCCGCCGCGGTCAGTGGAAGCGAAAAGATCGTCAGACACCACGTCCCCAACGACATGGGCGAGCTGGGTTTGAAAACCCTGAGCATGTGATGGAAACGCAACGGATCGCCCAGATCCAACACAAGCAATACGAGGTCAACGAGCAAAAGCACGAGAGCGACCGGATAGGCCACCTTCGCTACGCCGAGGAAGACCGCAGGCGCCGCCAATTCGCTGACCGCGGCAGCCAGGAACAGTCCCATCGCCATACCGTTAAGCAAAGCGTCCCAGGCGATGATGCCGTGCCACCCCGGCACCTTGGTCACTGTCGTATTTTCGTAGCCGATCTGCCCCCCTTGTTCCGGCAAGGGAGGCTTGGTGGAAGCGTGCTGCGAGCTGGAGTTTGCGTGCATTTAGGGCTTCAAAAAGAACACAACCACGAGCAGTACGGCGATAGCGGCCAAGCCGCCAGCGACGGAACGAACATAATCTCCCATCATGTGCAGCCACGGATTGAATGGAGCATCGGGTAGGCCGTAAACGGAAGGGCGATCGACAAGCAGATAGAACGAATGCATCTCGGAATAGGTCTCACTGGGTACATCGCCATAAAGGTACGCCTGCGGGACGCCGCGCTGATGAAGTTGTTCCACACGGTTGCGGGCGTGCTCACGAAGCTCGTCGACTGGGCCGAAGTGGATAGACTGAGTTGGACATGCCTTGGCGCAGGCTGGCTCCAGACCATCGCGCTGTCGGTCATAGCAGAGCGTGCATTTGTGCGAATGACCGCCCATTTCGCTACGAGTGATGACGCCGAACGGGCAGGCTGCTATGCACGACGAGCAACCGTTGCAGATGTCAGCCTGAATATAAACGTTCTCGAACTCATTTTGAATAATGGCGCCGGTTGGACAAGCCTGATGGCAAGGGGCCGCCAGGCAGTGCTTGCAATGATCGCTCATCATGAGCCAGCGGTTGAGAGGCGACTCGTCGGACATCGTGCCCATGGGAGCAAGAACGTTTGACGTTTGCTCGGAGAATTGCTCAATGAATTTCACATGGCGCCAGGTGGTCGCCGACAACTCGTTCGTATTGTCATAGCTATTGCCGGACCAGTTAAAACCATCCGAAGGTAGTTGGTTCCACTGCTTGCACGCCACCTCGCAAGCCTTGCAACCAATGCATACGGTGGTGTCGGTGTAAAAACCAGTAGCCTGTTGGGGCTTGGGCGCTTCGCCACGGACAAACGGATAGATGAGACGTCCCAGCACCTCCGGCACCGGGCCGCGCGGTTCACCATGCAGATACGGAGAGATCAAGCGCCCCAGCAGCTGGGACAGCCGGCCGCGCGGCGGATCGCTGGTCTGGGGCAAAGAAGACAGTTCATGTTCTCTACTTGCCATGTCCGATCCTTCCTTCTGGTTGGGCGCTGGCCGGCGTATCCGGGATCGGATCGAGGGTCGGCCAGTGAGCTGTGGATACCGTCGGTTGCAGATCCTGGCCTTCGAGCCGCCCGGCTTGGACCTGGCAGGTGAACGCCTTGCTTTCGTGCATGCTCACGTTCGGGTCGGCTAAGAGTGCGGTCAGATCGTTGGCGTTGCCGCCGACAGTCTCCCCGGCGAAAGCCCAATGGAATGGGAGGCCGATCTGGTGGACCACGCGTCCCTCGACGACAAAAGGCCGCAGCCTCCGCGTCACCATCGCACGAGCCTCGATTCGACCGCGCGCGGTTTGAATCGTCATCCAGCCGCCGTGAACAATACCGCGCTCGGCAGCCAGCTCATAGCTCAGCTCGGCGAACATCTCCGGTTGCAATTCGTTAAGCCAGCTGTTGAAGCGGCTCATCGGCCCACTGAGGTAATGCTCGGTGAGACGGAACGTCGTGGCCACCACGGGATACTCGGCTGTCGGCATGTGGGCGATGTGGTTCAGCGGCCCTGGGAAAAAGCGTACCGTTGGGTTGATATCGTGTTTGGGATAGAGCAGGTTGCCAAACGGCGACTCGACCGGCTCGTAGTGCGTCGGAAGAGGCCCGTCCTTAATGCCGGGGGAGTACAGCCAGCCCAGTCCGTCGGCCTTGGTAATGAACGGATGGGTGCCGGCGATGGCGTCCATGCCCGTTGCGCCAGGGGGCGGTTGATAATCGGGCGGCTTGTTCAATTCGAAGTCCGGTCTGTCGAGTCCGACCCAGCTCCGCTTCTCCGAGTCCCACCAGACCAATTTCTTACGCTCCGACCAGGGCCGTCCTTCTGGGTCGGCCGAGGCCCGGTTGTACAGGACGCGAACGTTGTTTGGCCAGGCGAAGCCCCATTCCGGTTGGATGGGGTTATCCGTGATCTTGCGTTCGTCCGCACGGTTGCGACCTGGCTCGGGAAACACGCCGCTGTAGACCCAACAACCGCATGCCGTCGTGCCGTCATCCTTCAACTCCGAGTAGCCACTGACAAGACGAGGCCCCCCGGTGCGCGGGTCGAATTCATCCAGCCGGTGACCGTTTATCTCCATCAGGACCTTCTCGAGGTCCGGCTCCCCTTCAATGCGGCTAAGTGTTCCATCGGGGAGACGCGGCTGCTCGTCGAAGTCGTAGTCCCAGGTGAGGTTCAGTAGCCCTTGATCCCTGGGATCGGTGGAGTCGGCGTAGAGCTGCTTGAGGCGCTTACCTAGGTTGTAAAAAAACCAGGCGTCAGAACGGCAATCGCCGGATGGATCGATGGCTTTCTTGTGCCATTGAATGAGCCGCTGCGTCTGGGTTAGGCTGCCCTCTTTTTCCTGAGCGGCTGCAGCGGGGATGAAGAAGACCTCGGTCCCGATCTCTGACGGCGGCGGTGCGTTCCGGTCGTTCTTCCAGAAGGTGGCGCTCTCGGTCTCGAACCAGTCGAGAACCACCAGCCACTCGAGGTTGCGCAGGCCAGCACGGTGCAGACCGGCGTTGGGTCCGCCGCCGGCGGGGTTCTGACCAGCCAGGAAATAGCCCTTCACCCCACCCTTTGACATCCGATCAAAGTAGGCCAGTTGCGAGTAGTCACCGTCCACGCGCGGCACCCAGGAAAACCCGAAGTCATTGTCCGGCGTTGCTGCGTCGCCGTACCAGGCCTTGAGCAGGCTGACAATGAATTTGCTAAAGTTCGCCCAGTAACCGGTGGGCATCCTTCCATACTCGATATACCACCTCAAATCTTCGTGTGCGGGGTCATGTGCAGCGGGTTGCGGCAAGTAGCCGGGCAGTGAGTCGTACAAAGTCGAGATGTCGGTTGCGCCCTGGATGGTAGAGTGGCCGCGCAAGGCCATAATGCCGCCGCCGGGCCGGCCCATGTTGCCGAGCAACAGTTGGAGGATGCCGGCGGTGCGTATGATCTGCACGCCGGTGGTATGTTGCGTCCAACCCAGCGCATAGGCAATGCAAGTGGTCCGCTCGCGTCCGGAGTTGGTGCAGAGTAACTCCGCGACGCGTATAAACTCTTCCGGCTTGCAGCCGCACACTTGCGAAACGACTTCAGGGGTGTATCGTGCGAAGTGCCTGCGCAGAATCTGCATAACGCAGCGCGGATGCTGCAAGGTCGGGTCGCGCGGTGCGTTTAATACGTCCGCGTAGGGCGAAGTGTATGGGTCGCCGCTGCCATCCTTGGAGTGGCCGTGATGGCCATATGGGTCTTTCGCCGAGTTCGCCTCAGGCGAATGCTTCGAACTGTCCTGCTCCGCGTGGCCGGCGCTGGATTGCTCGTAGCCCCAATGGCCTTGCTTGGAATCATAGGAATCGTGCTGCTGGTCGAAGCCGCTAAACATCCCTGCCAGATCTTCGGTATCCCGGAAACCTTCATCAATGATGGTCGAAGCGTTAGTGTAGGCCAGGACGTATTCGTGAAACCAACGGTCGTTTGTTAAGACGTAGTTCACCAGGCCGCCGAGGAAAGCAATGTCGCTCCCGGAGCGGATGCCCACGTAAAGATCGCACACCGCCGACATGCGGGTGAAGCGCGGATCGACATGAATCAGCGTCGCGCCTTTCAGCTTGGCCTCCATCGGCCACCGGAAACCGACAGGTTGAGCCTCCGCCATGTTCGATCCCATAAACAGGATGCAATCGCTATTGGCCATGTCCTGCTGATAATTTGTGGCCGCGCCGCGGCCGAACGAGGCGCCCAGACCGGGCACCGAGGCGCTGTGTCATATTCGCGCCTGATTTTCGATCGACACCACTCCCAACCCGCCGCCGAGCAACTTCTTGATGAGGTAGTTCTCCTCGTTGTCAATTGTTGCCCCGCCTAGCGAGCCGATGCTGCGCACCGAGTTGAGCAACCGGCCTTGTTCGTCGCGAGTCGCGAAATCGGCGTTGCGCGTCGTCTTGACGCGTTGGGCAATCTGATCCAGCGCCCACTCCATCGTCTTCGTCTCCCATCGATCGGAGTAGGGAGCGCGGTAGAGGACATTGCGAACGCGATGTGAATTGACGGAGAGCTGGTAGGCGTTGGCCCCTTTGGGACATAGGTGGCCCGTGCTGATGGGGCTATCAGGATCGCCCTCAATATCGATGAGTTCGCCGCCCTTGCTGTAGATGAGTTGCCCGCAGCCGACGGCGCAGTAAGGACAAATGCCCTGGGTCACATCGGCGCCGCGCAGCCGCGAATTCTTCGCCAGCGTCTCTACGCTGAACGGTTCCCGAGAAGTTTGTGGTTTCTTAGTTAGTGGGAAGCGGAACATAGCACCTCCTGAGCGACCTTAGGTTTGCGCAGCATAGCACAAATGCCTCCAAACAGGGAGCCTGTTGAGGCGACCTGCACGAAGAGCTGAATGTGCCGCTGGGCATCCTGTTGTGCTGCAGCAGGGGTGTGCTCTGTCGGTCATCGCGACCGCTGCTCGGAGCGCGGTCACGTCGCCTTTTCATTTAACTCATGTGGCAACCGGCATTGGCACGCTCAGCGAGATCTTGCGAGTGAGATTCAGAAGCCTGCGCCATGGTCTTGATCATCCGCGTCTTTCCTCGATAATCCATTTACGCAGAAAGGGTGGACGGTTCGGGAGTTCAATGCCATTTTGCCCGCACAGCGCTAGAAAAGGTGCGGCATCGCGATCAACCAGGATCACCTCTGCAAGGTCAAGAGCTGTCCGATTGGTCTCTTGGGAATCGATTTGTAGAAGCGTATCTTGGTGCCGGGAGGGGGGGTCGAACCCCCACGAGGTTGCCCTCGGCGGATTTTGAGTCCGCTGCGTCTGCCAGTTCCGCCATCCCGGCTCTATTTGTAACCTCTAAGAGGCTTTATCCCATCACCAGCAATCAACGCGAAATCACTAGCGCGTGCTGGAGATCGGCCTGCTCACTTGCTGGCCTTATGATTCTAGTATCGCATAGCATTCGCCTGTCGACATACTCTCAACCGCGTCGGTTAGGCCAAAGCCACGCAGCCCCACGGACACCGCTAGAATCTCCGTACTTTGCCTGAACGATCGGTGTCGAGGCCTCCCCTCCAAACACATATTGCGGCAACAACTTAGGAAGTGCTCCATAAATATGCTCCACCCTGGATACTCCCCCGCCGATCACAATCACATCTGGGTCGAGGATGTTGATCACATTAGACAGCCCCCGCGCCAGACGATCTTCGAACCGCTCGATAGTCTCTGAGGCCACCCGATCGCCCGCTGCGAAATCTGCAACGATCTCCCGCGTGGTCTTCGCCGTGCCCGTCACATTTTTATAGTCCCGCGCAATTCCGGTGCCCGAGACCCACATCTCCATACATCCTCGCTTTCCGCAGTAGCATGCGGGTCCAGGAGACTCCTCAGGTTTCGGCCAAGGCAGCGGATTGTGTCCCCACTCTCCTGCAACTCCGTTCGGTCCATCGTGGACGCATCCCTCCAAAGCCACCCCGCCTCCGCATCCAGTCCCCAGAATCACGCCATACACAAAACGTACTCCAGCGGCAGCGCCATCCGTCGCCTCTGACACCGCAAGGCAATTTGCATCGTTAGCGACTCGCACCTCACGACCAAGCGCTGCGGTCAGGTCCTTGTGAAACGGTTGGCCGTTCAGCCATGTTGAGTTGGCGTTTTTAACGCGCCCTGTAACCCTCGAGATAGTACCCGGAATCCCGGCTCCCACCGTGCCTGTCTTGCCGGTCTCCGCCTCCATGCGATGAACAAGCGCAACCATCGCTTTGATCGTGGCCTCATAATCGTCTCGCGGTGTATCGACGCGATGCCGAGCCAACTCAGCACCGCGATCATCGATAGCCAATGCTTCAATCTTCGTCCCACCAAGGTCGATCCCGATGCGCATCCCTGTCTCTGTCATTCACCCTTCCAATCTTTTCGCTTGCCCTTCCTAAAAGGAGCGCATAACGAACCCTACTGAACCTTGCCAAATGGACGCAGCCGTCGCAGCTCCGTGCCACATGCAATCGCGTTTAACGCTGCCAGCTTCAGATTATCTGTGGCTAGCCAGAGCCAGAAGCGCGTTCCCTGCTCTCCCCCATCGTGGTCTTTACTTACTCGTACCATGATGTCCTCCTGTCCCGCCGCACTCAGGTTGCTCGGTGGGTCAGACGCCTCATTCACTACGTCGATATGTTCCCCGCCAAGCGCTTCTTCCACCTCTTCTTGCGTACCGTTTGCCGAGAGTTCGACCAGCATTGAAATAACATATCCATGAAACACCGGAGCTTGCACAATCTGCAGCGCAAGTGCCGGGACCAGGGAATCAGCCAGCCCCGCATAGTGTTTGCGAATACGCTCTTCGGTGGCACGCAACTTCACCTTTGCCGCATCGCCCAGTGAAGGCAATAGGTTGAACGCCACTTGCGCATCATACTGTTCCCGCGGTAAGGCCTGAAACGAAAGCAACGTGACTGTCTGCTGATGAAGTTCATCCATCGCGGCACGGCCATACTCCGACGCTGGCTCCATGACGGTTGCAGCAACACTCGTCAAAGGCAACTTCGCCTGCAGCCTTCCCGCAACCAAGGCAAGTATCACCGCAGCTGGATGTGCCGTCACAATGGCTGGAGTCTTCAGATCCGGTTCCGGCCTACCTTGTCGGTTCTTGTCCCCTAAAACCTCCGTCACCCACGGCGCTCGCACCAGTACATCCTTCTCGTCCTCTAAGGCATACGTCAGGTCGACAATACTTGCGCCGGCACGCCGCGCGGCCTGCCAATACTTCTTCGTCACCTCCGCGCCACCGGCAAAGAAGACAAAGTCCATCCGATCGAAAGAAGACGCGTCCAGCCTCTGTATAAACGCGACCTCATCTCCAGCCGCAGTCACTTGTCCCGCCGCCTCCTCTTCGTCGAGGAGCACAAAGTCCGAAGCTCCCAGCAACGACTCACCCAATTCTTCGCTCAGCTCTTTACCGGCAAGCGAGGACGCGCCAACAATTCCAATTCGATACGTTGTGTCCGTCATGTTTTCCTGAGATGCGTCTTGGTGGCGTCTGAAACGCCAGGTATTTATCTTATCCGCTCAGGGTGCCTCATTGAAGGACACCACTCGAGTGCCGTCGCGCTCTGCCCCACGAATACGCTAGCCGAGCCACCACGCCAGATACCAGATACGCCATCGCGATAATAATCAGCATGTATTGGTGATACAGCGCAATCGACGCACCAATCACCGCTATGACCGCAAACAGCCTGTAGGGATGTCGCGCTCCAACCGTAATCTCCTTCGCGCTCCAGAAGCGCCAGTTGCTGACCATTAAAAAGCTGGTAAACAACAACAGGCAAAGCCACACCACTGAAACCCACGGGTTGTCGATTGGCGATCCACGCTGAAAGTGAACCACCGAACTGATCACGCCCGCACCTGCCGGAATCGGCATCCCTACAAAATACTTCTTGCCCGGACGCCCTGGATTGCGCGGCTGCGGATTGATGCTGATGTTGAATCTCGCCAACCGGCTGGCACCGCAGATCAAAAAAATAAAGCAGACGAACACACCAATATGCACAATCTGTTGTCGCGCCTCCGGATGCGCCATCGATGGCAACATGCGGAAGCCCCAAATGTAAGCCAGCAAACTCGGCGCCACGCCAAACGTGATCACATCCGCAAGTGAATCGAGTTCCCTGCCAAAGTCACTCGTCGTATTCGTCATCCTTGCGATGATGCCGTCCAGCCCATCAAACAGCACCGCAATTCCAAGTGCGAGTGCAGCTCGGTCAAAGTAACTCTGGTCCGCCACCGACCCTTGAATACTCTGCGTAATCGCGTAGTATCCCGCAGCCATGTTGCCCGCCGTAAACAGTGACGGCAGCACATACATCCCGCGGCTGGGCTGACGCCTCATCTTCCCGTCAGTGCCTATCTGTGCATCCTCCATCAAGCCACCACTGCCGATGCTTCATTCAGCGCCTGCTCCGGAAGCACCGCCAGTACGGTCGATCCACCCTTCACGCGAGCCCCAGTCTTCACCTTCAGGTTAGCCGCAGCAGGAATAAGGACATCTACCCGCGACCCAAACTTGATGAGCCCAATTCTCTGTCCGCGCTCCACACGATCACCCACCTTCAGATTACAAACGATGCGGCGCGCCAGCAGCCCAGCAATCTGCTTAAAGCTGACCTCGTATCCGCCGGCATCGATCGTGATCAAAGTCTGTTCGTTGTTGAGCACCGACTCCGGCTTCATCGCATTCATAAATTCGCCTTTGCGAAACTCGCACACCTTCACCACACCGCCCACAGGCGAGCGGTTCACATGTACGTCAAAGACATTCAGAAAGATGCTAAGCCGTAACCGGCTTCCGCTAATCGTCTCGATCCACTCAGCTTCCGTAACCACGCCATCCCCGGGAGACACAATCTGCCCCGGCGCCTGAGGAATCGTCCTGTTCGGATCACGAAAAAACCACAAAAAGAAAGCCGCCAGCACCACCGGCAACGCCACCAGCGCAATCGGCATATTCAAATACCAGAGCACCGCCGCAACAAACCCAAGCCCTAAGGCATAGAAGAAACCGTCTCGCACCATAAGTGACTCGATTATAAGGCCACGTACGCCTCGGACTTGAGCGCGATTTCGCTCCAGCCGATCGCCGCCGTGCCCTCGAAGCTCTGTCTCTTAGACCTTAGGATGCGACTCCCAGCCGGCGAAGCCGTTCGATCTCATCCTTCAGTCTGAGCTTCAACTTCTTCAAACGCACCTCTTCCAGTTGTTCCGAATCCGTCAGAAACAACTTGGATCGCAGTGTATCCAGCCTGCGGTCATACAGGCTATGTTCTTGCATCAATTGTTGAATGGAAGGAAACGACGCAGGGTGGGGCAGCTCGGTGAACTTGCCAGTTTGCACGTGAGAATACCTCCAGCACAGACAACAACGCACTGATGGCCGACAAACTATCACAGCGCAATCAACACGGGCAATGTGGATTACGCAACTTCCGCTAACTTCAACTGCATCAGCAACGCGTCCTCGACCGGATCTCGATAGTATTCAGCACGTTCACCGACGGCAACGAATCCCAGCCCGCTGTAAAGCGAAATCGCCCCCGCACTCCCGGCCCTAACCTCCAGTTCCACCTCCGTCGCGCCCCGCTCCTCACACCAGCGAATGACTGCCTCGCAAAGCATCCTGCCAACCCCGCTTCGCCTCGCCGACACATCCACCGCAACGCTTTCAAGCTCGCCCAGACTCACAGCCTCCGACAACAGAACCTTCCCCACTGCAAACCCCAGCAACCCGGTCTCTCCCTCCGCAACGAACAAGCGTCGCCTCACTGCACCATCAGCAAATCCCGTCGTATCCACGATTGCCCCATACTCCGCCGCAGTCCAATGTGGAGCCTCCGCAGTTTCTTGTTCGAGCCGTATCACCGCCACAAGATCCGCAGCGACACCCTCGCGGACGCGATAATCAACAACACTCATCGAGCCGGTCTCGGCACAGCAGGCTTCGCAAAAATCTCAGCATCGGTCCGCCGCAGATAATTCGCATCCAACGTAGCCGCATCGTCAAACTCCCCCGACGCAACACGCGCCACCGCAAACGGCAAAGCATCCCCCGCCGACGGCTCCTCTACCAGCCTAGGACGCAACTCCGCCAAACTCTCCGCCACCCTCGTCTCACACACCACTACCAACGCATCCGAAGCCGCAACAATCACATCCTGAGCGCTCAACAAAACCTCCCGTACGCAGCTTCGCCCGACGTACTCACCGTAATAAAACTCACCGCGCCCAGCGTCGAGCACAGCATGCACCGTCTGACCGACATCACCGACAGAACCGGCAAGCAACGCCAGACGCGACACCGCAATCAGCGGCACACTGCCTGCCTCGCTTAACCCCTTGGCCGCACTCACTCCTACCCTTACCCCGGTAAAAGATCCAGGTCCATGCACCACCACCACGGCCGCCAGTTCACTCAGCTTCCACCCACTTGCCGCCATCAAACGGCGCACCGCCGGCACCAGCCGCTCCGACGAAGTTCTTCCCGGCAACATCTCAGTCGCGACAATCGTCTCCGCCGCGTCCGCATCTCCCAGCGCGACGCTTCCCTCCGCACCAGCAGTCTGAATCATCAAAAGCCGCATCACTCCCCACCCTGACTCGGCCCAGCATCTCCCACAATCTCGAGCAGCACGCCTCCCGTACTCGACGGATGCACAAAAAAGTACCGGTGCCCACCTGCTCCCACGCGCACAGCATCGCTCGCCAACCTCACTCCCTGTTTGGTCAGCCGCGCAAACATCGCATCGATCGCATCCACATGAACAGCAATGTGATGCAGACCCTCCCCGCGCTTGGCTAGAAATCTTCCAATCGTAGAATCTTCCTCGGTCGCCTCCAGCAGCTCAATCCGGCTTTCGCCAAGCGGCAGCATCGCCGTCTTTACCTGTTCATGCTCCACAGTCTCCTCGTGACTCACCACGAGCCCCAACGCTTCATAAAATCCTCGCGCCCCTGCAATACTCTTCACCGCGACGCCCAGATGATCGAGCCGCAATCCATCGTGCCGTATAGCGCTCAGCCCGGCAGCGCGGTCGATCCTCATCATTCGCGCTCCCTTCTCTACTGCGCATCGCCTTACCGTCTCCATCAACTCCTGCACACCTTCCCCTGTCGTCGCGACAGTCCGCACAACCGGGGGCAGCCAACCATCTCGGTCCGCAGCCAAACCCTGCATCGCAACAATCTCCTGCTCTACCAACTCCGCCCCCCCACGGTCGCTCTTATTGACGACGAACACATCCGCCACCTCCATCACCCCGGCCTTCAGACTCTGCACCTCATCCCCCATCCCCGGAACCAACACCAGCACAGTCACATCCGCAAGCCCGATCACATCTACTTCATCCTGGCCCACCCCCACCGTCTCAATCAGAATCGTCTCCCGCCCCGCCGTCTCCATCACCGCGCAGACGTCCGCAGTAGAACGAGTCACCCCGCCCATCGCACCCCGCGAAGCCATACTGCGGATAAATACTCCATCATCCCCGGCAAAGCCCTGCATCCGAATCCTGTCCCCCAGCAGCGCCCCTCCCGTAAACGGGCTCGAGGGATCAACCGCCACCACCCCAACACTCTGGCCCTGCTGCCTCAGCCATCTCACCATCTGGTCCACCAGCGTGCTCTTCCCTGCCCCCGGTGGCCCCGTCACTCCAACTCGCAGTGAGTGCCCGGCGAACTCCCGGCAACCCTCCAGCAACGCTGCTGCCGCCTCGCCGCCATCCTCCATGAACGACAACGCCCGAGCCAGGGTGCGCACATCGCCCGACCGCAGCCGCGACACCATATTCGCGACCCTAGTCCCTTCCGTGTTGAAAACCTCATCCACGTCAGCGATGATACCGTGCCTCAGGTTCATCTAACACTGGCCGCATCAAGCGCAAATTTTCTGAGTTGACACGCGGCCATAGCCCAGCGTTCGACTAGAGATTTTGTAACCGAGAATGATCGAAAAAATCGCCAGAATGTCGCTTGACACCTACTGCCCGGCACAGACTATCCTCTTCATCAACACCCCTTGACCGAATTTGCCGCAGCAGGAGCAATCCGGAGCACGCGTCAGACCAATATTTACGCTGGAGTTGCAACTAATGTCGATCAACACTGCCAGCCTGCCTGACTCGGGCTTCTCAGCCTCAGCCCCGGAAAAATCAAACATCCGCTGGGTCGTCTGCGGACTCCTGTTCCTCGCCACCACCATCAACTACATGGACCGCTCGGTCTTCTCCCTCATCGAGCCGCTCCTCCACCTCGACTTCATGGGCTGGATTCCGGGCCTCGACGCCGCTCACCAAACCGCTTACAACATCAACTTCGGTCGCGTCCTCATCTGCTTCCAGATCGCCTACGGCGTCGGCTTCCTCTTCGCAGGCCGTATCATCGAC
Source organism: Tunturiibacter psychrotolerans (assembly GCF_051013365.1). Classification (GTDB taxonomy): domain Bacteria; phylum Acidobacteriota; class Terriglobia; order Terriglobales; family Acidobacteriaceae; genus Edaphobacter; species Edaphobacter psychrotolerans_A. Next base: position 970,105 of record NZ_CP132941.1, read on the forward strand.
AAGCTCGGCACCAAAACCGGCTACGCCCTCGCCATCCTGATCTGGGGTTGCGCCTCGATCAGCCACTCCGTCGTCACCAGCGTCGCCGGCTTCTGCATCGCCCGCATCTTCCTCGGCCTCGGCGAGTCAGGCAACTTCCCCGCCGCCATCAAAGCCACCACCGAATGGTTCCCTTCCGAAGAGCGCGCCCTAGCCACCGGGCTCTTTAACTCAGGCTCAAACGCCTCCGCATTCATCGCGCCGGTCCTCATAGCAGCCGTTGCCGCCCGCTGGGGATGGCACGCGGCCTTCATCTGCACTGGTTCCATGGGCCTCGTTTGGGCGATCATATGGGTCATCTTTCCGTACAACAAACTCCGCCGCAGCGCGACCCAAACCCAAGCCAACCTCGCTCCAGTCACCCAGGGCGGCTCTATCTATCCCATTCTTCTCCGCCACCGCGGGTTCTGGGCCTTCTGCATCGCCAAAGGCATCACCGACCCCATCTGGTGGTTCTATCTCTTCTATCTCCCGAAGTTTCTGAACGATAACTACGGCCTAAATCTGAGCCACGTAAAGTATCCGCTCATCGTCATCTACACCGCCGCGAGCGTCGGCTCCATCGCCGGCGGCTGGCTCTCCGGCTTCCGCATGAAACACGGCCACAGCGTCAACTCCGGGCGCAAGTTCGCTCTTCTTATCTGCTCCCTCTGCGTGCTTCCCATCATGCTCGTTCCGCACATGCATACCCTCTTCCCCAACAATGCGTGGCCGGCCATTAGCCTCTTCTGCCTAGCCACGGCTGCTCACCAGGGCTGGTCAGCCAACCTCTTCTCCACGCCAACCGACATGTTTCCATCCACCAGCGTCAGCACCGTTGTCGGCATCGGCGGTGCGGCAGGAGCCCTCGGAGGCGCGTGTTTCACATGGTTGGTCTCTCATTTCTTCTCCCTGCATCCTTTGCTCATCTTCACGATGGCAGGCCTCGCGTACGTGACCGCTCTCCTCATCTTCCAGACACTTGTGCCTCGTCTCGGCGTCCGGCAGACCATCTAAGTCTCGCCTTGCCCACGACCTGATGAAGTGTTCTTCAAATCGAAGAACCCGCTCGTTCGGCTCCGTCGCCTCTACCACAACACGCACCATTATCGCCGTGTTACCCTTCATCAAATCCCGCTCAAGGAGCAGCGCGCAGCGTGAAAAAAGAGGCAAAAGAGCAGTTCGACGAGGTCTCTGGACATAGCCAGCTCACCATGCACGTCGTCGAGCACATTCGCTCTCTCATCAGCTCGGGTGAGGTTCGGCCCGGCGACCGCCTGCCTCCCGAACGCGATCTCGCTCGTCAGCTTAAGATCAGCCGCTCCAGTCTCCGCTCCGGCATTGGATTTCTTGCCGCCATGGGAGTCCTCAAGAGCCGCCATGGTGCTGGCACCTTCGTCGCCTCCGGACCGCCGTCGTTCGACTCCAGCTCATTCTCCGTCCTCGGAGCTCTGCACGGGTTTCATCCATGGCAGATGTTTGAAGCCCGCATCGTCATTGAGTCCAACGTTGCAGCACTCGCCGCTGAGCGCGCCACCGACGAGCACATCGCCGAGTTGGCCGAAGAAGTGGCAGAGATGTACGCCTCGCTCGAGGATCCGCAGCAGTACCTGATCCACGATGTTCGCTTCCATCGCACGATTGCTAAAGCATCCGGCAACCCCATCCTGGGCGCGCTGATGGAGACCCTCACCGCCAGCCTCTATCAGATTCGCAGCAAGACCATACAAAACGCCGTCGATCTGAAAGAATCCTCCGAGATGCATCGCGAGATCTACCGCGCCATTCGCTCTCACAACCCCGCGCTGGCCCGTCGCGCCATGGAGCAGCACCTGAACCTCGCCCGGCTCGCCCAGGCCTCCGAAACCGAACATGTCGAGCCTCCCGTCGAGGAAGTTCCGGCTCCTCCGGACGAAGTCATCCATCCGGAGCGATAATCCTTTTCAGGATTTTTTTTATTCGTGGTGGATCGATGTTTTTGCAGGGGGTTTCAGCAAAAAGGGCGTTTTGGGTGTGGTTTTTTGCTGGTGTGGGTGTGGTGATTTGCGTGGTAAACCTGGTGTTTTAGCAGTCGCTTTTTTGGCTTTGAAAAATACGCCAGCTTTTTGAGATTTATTTTTTGGGATGCCGGTCCTGACGGCGAGCTTGCCCTAAGGCGCCCTGGCCATCCTGCTAAACTGGGCTCTGGCCCATGCCCGAGAAAAAGTTCTATCTCACTACCCCTATCTACTACGTCAACGCACGTCCACACATCGGCCATGCGTACTCGACCATTGCGGCCGACGTGATCGCACGCCGCCATCGTCTGCTTGGCGATGACACTTTCTTTCTGACCGGCACCGATGAGCACGGCCAGAAGGTCGAGCGCTCCGCCGCCGCCGCGGGCATTCCGCCTCTCCAGTTCGCCGACCAGGTCTCGGCCACCTTCCGCGCCCTGTGGGACCGGATGGGCATCACCTACGACGACTACATCCGCACCACCGAACCACGTCATACCGAGGCCGTCCAGAAGCTCTTCCAACTCCTCCTCGACCGCGACAAGATCTACCTCAGCAGCTACACCGGCCAGTACTCGATCGGCGAGGAGATGTTCGTCGATGGCCCTCCAGGCACCATCGGACCCGACGGCAAGCCGACCGAAACTGTCACCGAAGAGAACTACTTCTTCCGACTCTCTGCATATCAGCTCCCTCTCATCGATTTGATCGAGAGTGAAGACCCCGAGAACCGTCTACTCATTCAGCCCGAGTCGAGCCGCAACGAAGTCCTGAGCTTTCTTCGCGGCAACGTCGCCGAAGCCACCGACCGTGGCGATGTTCTCGAACTGTCCGCTCTCGGTAAGGCGTATGTTCCGGGCGCGCTTAAAGATCTCTCCATCTCGCGCACCAGCTTCAAGTGGGGCATCCCCGTACCCGGCAACGAGAAGCACGTCATCTACGTCTGGCTCGATGCTCTCGCCAACTACATGACCGCCATCGGCTATGGAAGCAACGATCCCGTCCAGCAGGAGAAGTTCCAACGCTACTGGCCCGCAGATCTGCATCTTGTTGGCAAGGAGATCACGCGCTTCCACTGCGTCTACTGGCCTGCGTTCCTGCTTGCCGCAGGCATCCCCACGCCAAGGTCAGTCGTCGCCAACGGCTGGCTGCTCTTCGACGACAGCAAGATGTCGAAGTCGAAGGGAAACGTCGTCCGCACCGAGACGATCCTCGATGCCTTCGGTACTGAGGTCTACAAAAAGCAGTTTCCCGACAGCACGAAGAAAGAACAAGATCTCTTCGCCGCCGACGTACTTCGCTACTTTCTCCTCCGCGAGATCCCGTTCGGACAAGACGGCAGCTTCAGCTTCGACGCCATGATCACGCGCTACAACGCTGACCTCGCGAACGGATACGGCAACCTCGTCAGCCGCACTCTGAGCATGATTGAAAAGTATTTCGAAGGCTTAATCCCGGAAGGTATCGTGGACCCGGAACTTGGCCAGCGACTGGAAGCGAGCGTGGTTCTTGGATCGCAAAATTTTCACGCCTATGGCTTCTCGAATTTGTTGGAAATCCTTATGGCAAGCATTAAGGCCATTGATGTCTATATAACTTTTCATGCTCCATGGAAGCTGGCCGCCGTTGGCGATGAGAAATCGAACGCTGACTTGCGGGACACTTTGCATACAGCATTTGAATCTATTCGAATCCTTACAGTCCTGCTCTACCCGATCCTTCCGTCCGCCACCGCCAAAGTCTGGGCGCAACTAGGTCTCGGCGACATCGAAGTCGCCGCACAGAACGGCGAACTACAAAATCTCGAATGGGGCGGTCTGAAGCCCGGCACAAAGCTTGGCCCATTGGCACCCATCTTTCCCAGAGCGGACAAAGGACTCGCGCAGATTATGGTCGATATGGAAAATCCCTCCTCTACTCCTCAGAAGCCCGAGCACCCGAAGCCCTCGAAGTTCGTGGACGAGACGACGACGCACACCTCCGCCGCACCAAGCGATCCTACCGATCCCGGAGCTGCGCCTCGGACTTCGTCGCTGGTCGAAACAGCGCCCGGAATGACGGTCGGGGGCAGCTACGCCAGCTCCACCGCGCGACCCGAGACTCCGTCTCATACGGAAGCACGTGCCTCCGGCGTCTTCGCCAACGCGGCCGCTCAGTCGGATATTCCGGATACTCCACAGATCGTCATCGACGACTTCGTCAAGATCGATCTTCGCGTCGCACAGATCGTCGTGGCCGAGCGCATTCCGAAGGCCGACAAGCTGCTTCGCCTCGAGGTCGATCTTGGCTACGAAAAGCGCCAGATCCTCTCCGGCATCGCCGAGTGGTACACGCCTGAGGAGCTGCTGGGCAAAAAGATCGTCGTCATTGCGAACCTCGCTCCTCGCAAGATGCGCGGCCTCGAGTCTCACGGCATGCTGCTGGCGGCTTCGCACGGAGACGACGGCAAACCTGTCCTCGCTACCTTTGGCGAAGAGATCGCTGTCGGCTCCCGGTTGAAATAGTCTCAGGACCTGTCCTGCCGGACGGGCGCCCTGCGCGGGCAGCGGTCACTTCGTGACTTGTGATTGCTCCCGTTGGTCGCTAGACGATGACCTTCTGCACTCCGATTGCGACGACGAAGTAGTTGGCCATCACGTCGCCGACGTTCTTCAAGCTGTGCAGCACGCCGGACGCGGTGAAGATGACTCCCCCGGGCTCGACGATGCCCGTCTTGCCGTCGCTGGTGGCTTCTAGCTTGCCTTCGCGAATCAAGAGGAACTCCGAGTGCGTGTGCCGGTGCGGCGGATGCGGCATCTGGCCCGGCGGCAGCGCGGTCTCATGGACCTCGACAAACTCGCCTGTGGCCAGACGTCCATGAATGACTGCGCGGCTGGCCATACCGTTCGCCGAGGCGTGTACCGGCAGCTTGTCGAAGGGGAATATCTCGGAGTGGGCGAGCACCGGCTCTGCACCGGCCGCATTGTTTTGTCCCTCTGCCACGGCACCGCCCATCGCCGCAAGAGCCGATAGAGCAACACAAAGTTCACGACGGTTTAGATTTTTCATGCGGACATACTACGCGGTTCGAACTAAATCAGTCATCAATTACTTTGTCGGACTGCAGCAGCATTGCGGTTACGCTCTCATGCGATACCCTGAAAGAGATGGCCCTGATCGACTCTCACGCCCACCTCGACTTTTACAACGAGACTCCCACCGACCGCGTGGAGGTGCTGCGCCGCGCCTACGCTGCAGGGGTTCACACGGTTCTCGCGATCGGCATTGGCGATGGGCCGGCGACGATGCACCAGGCGCTCGAGATTGCGGAAACGACCTCGGGTGAGGGGCTTCCGCAGGTCTTTGCGAGCGCTGGGATTCACCCGCAGGAGGCGGCTCACGCTGGGCCGGACGCGCTGGAAAAACTGACCGCGCTTTCCGCTCGGGAACGATGCGTTGCGGTCGGAGAGATCGGCCTTGACTACTACCATGTTGAGAATCCCGATATTGCGACGCAGCAGGAGGCTTTTATTGCGCAGATGCGGATCGCGGCGAAGTTGCGCAAGCCGATTCTGATCCACTGCCGTACCAGCGAACTGGCGACTCCACAGGCGAAGGAGAAGTATGGCGAGGCGGATGCGTGGGAGGATTTACTTGCGCTGATCGATGAGCACTGGACGCCGCACGCGCTGCCGGGGATCATGCACTGCTTCTCCGGCACTCCGGTTGAGGCGGAACGGTCTCTCGCGGCGGGCTTTTATCTTTCTTTCGCGGGGAACCTGACGTATCCGAAGGCGCAGGGTATTCGCGATGCCGCCGCGGTCGCGCCGGCTGCCCGGATTCTGGTCGAAACGGACGCGCCATTTCTTGCGCCGATTCCGCTGCGGGGCCAGCGCAACGAACCTGCTTTTGTCACGCATACGGCGGCAGCCCTGGCGGAGCTTCGCGGCATCACACCAGATGAACTCGCGGAGCTGACAACCGCAAACTTTAAAAATCTCTTCCCCTCAACGCGCTAAACACTCGAGCGCTGACATAATAGAGAGCGACCAAGTTACACATGAAGGAACACACCCATGGCATCCGATAACAGCTTCGACGTAGTGAGCAAAGTAGAGATTCAGGAAGTAAAAAACGCGATCGACCAGGCCTCGAAAGAGGTTCATGCGCGGTTCGATCTCAAGGATTCGAAGTCGAAGATCGAGCTCGAAGGCACAGACACGATCCAGCTTGCGTCGCAGGATGAGTACAAGCTGCAGGCGGTGACTGAGATTCTGTCGCAGAAGCTGGTGAAGCGCGGCGTGTCGCTCAAGAACCTGGAGTTTGAGAAGATTGAGCCGGCGGCGAACTCGAGCGTGCGGCAGAAGATTAAGCTCGTGCAGGGGATTCCGTCTGAGAAGGCGAAGATTATCGTTGCGGCGATCAAGGACTCGAAGAAGAAGGCGCAGGCCAGCATTCAGGGCGACACGGTGCGCGTCGTCAGCAAGGATCGCGACGTGTTGCAGGAGGTCATGGCGCTGCTCAAGGGCAAAGATATCGGCGTCGAACTTCAGTTTACGAACTTCCGCTCTAACTGAGCCCGACCTCATCGCGAACGCGGCAGAGCCAATTTTTGGTGCCGCCTCGCCAAACCGTTGCTGCGATCAAAATTCTGAGTTACTTTTTCGAGCCTATTCTGAAGCCAAATCCACATCCTGATACTCTGACTAGTAAGTGAGTACGCTCTCCATCGCGACGGCAGCCGAGGTGTTCGACCTCCTTCGTGACGATTTAGCCGCCATTGAGCAGGAGTTCTCCCGCCAATCGGCGTCGAACGTCGAGGTCATCACCGACATCGCACGCTATCTGATCGCAGGTGGCGGCAAGCGCATTCGTCCGCTTCTGCTGCTGCTTTCGGCGAAGGCGCTGGGCTGCACGAGCGAGAGCCGTATCCGTTTGGGCGCTGTCGTGGAGATGCTTCATACGGCAACGCTCGTGCACGACGACATCATCGACGAGGCTGACACGCGGCGTGGGCGGCCTTCTTCAAATACGACATGGGGCAATGCCAAGTGCGTCCTCGCGGGCGACTGGCTCTACATGCAGTCGTTCTCGACCGCGCTTGAGGAGCGCAACTTCCGTGTCCTGGAGCTGCTCATCTCGCTCACTCAGCAGATGGTCGAAGGCGAGCTTCTCCAGATCGAGAAGCTTGGTCACCTCATCAACGAGGAAGAGTACTTCGATCTCATCTTCCGCAAGACCGCCTGTCTCTTCAAGGTTTCGATGCAGCTCGGCGCGGCGATCACGCCGTCGCGTGACTTTGGCGATCCCGAAGAGATTGAAGCACAGCTTGGCGAATATGGGCGCAACCTCGGCCTCGCCTTCCAGATCGTCGACGATGTTCTTGACCTGACAGCCGCTGAAGACGTGCTCGGCAAGCCAGTAGCTTCAGATTTACGCGAGGGCAAGGCTACGCTTGCTGTCATCCATGCGCTCGAGCGTGGTACGGGAGCCGACCGGGAGGCCATCCGCACCGTTCTCGCCGACCGCAGCTTTACCCGCGTCTCTCATCCGCAGATCCTTGAGATTCTGCAGCGCCATGGCTCGATCGACTACGCGATGGACACAGCCTGCGCCTACGCCGAGGCAGCCCGCCTCACCGTCGCTGATCTTCCTGACTCCGAAGCCAAGCGCGCCCTTCTCTGGGTACCGGGCTTTGTCACCTCACGCGACCGTTAGGCCCATCAAAAAAGCGAAGTCGCACATCACTTAAAAATATCTGTCATTGTGCCGGTAACGACAGGTACAGCGTCCCCAGATCGGTCAGCACGCCGGTCGCACCCAGCAGGCTCGAGAAGTGTGGATCGGGACTGACTCGCCCGGTGAACCACGCGTAGCGGAAGACATCGGCGCGGCTCTCGCAGGTTGCGACCATGTCGGTCATCTGGGCCTCCTGCTTTGCCAGCGTGTCGATCTGTGCGCCGTCGTTCTGGCTATGCCAGTTTGCAAACTCCGTCACCCAGAATGGCTTTCCGTACTTGGTCAGGCGGTCCAGTTGCGCATCGAGTCCGTAGTCGTACCAGTGGAAGGCAATGTAGTCGATCTGCGGCGCGCGGTTGCTGTTCGCCGCTTCATAGGCCGCGTAGAACGCATCGAGCCACGCGACTGGATCTTCGTAGTTCGTCATCGTTCCCCAGGTGATCGCGGGCCCGACGATCTTTACGCCCGTCTGCGCGGCAATGGCCTCGTACTGCGGCCACAGCAGAGCGGCCTGTTGCGGTGTCATATTCGACTGGCTCACCAGGTTCGGCTCATTCAAAACCAGCATGTACTTGATCGTCGGATTTGCCTTCAAATAAGTCACAATATCGGCCGCGTTGAAGCTTCCGTTCCACAGCATGGGATAGAAAACCATCTCGTAGCGCGTCGCATAGTCGGTCGGAACGGCCGCGTTCGGACTTGGGCTCCAGTTGTACCACCAGCTCACACCGGGTGAGAGCGCAGACAGGTCGGTCGGCGACGCCAGATCATAGGCAATCCCACGCTTTGCGCTTTTGGCCGCCGGCGTAGGAGTAGGTGTGGGGGTAGGAGTAGGTGTCGGCGTCGGTGTGGGCGTTGGTGTTGGTGTAGGAGTTGGTGTCGGTGTTGGTGTAGGAGTTGGTGTCGGTGTGGGCGTTGGTGTTGGTGTTGGTGTCGGCGTCGGGGTTGGTGTCGGGGTTGGTGTTGGTGTCGGCGTCGGGGTTGGCGTCGGAGTAGGTGTTGGCGCAGGAGTGGTCGGTGTCGATGAAGAGCCAGAGTTTGTGCCACTTGTAGATGCAAGCGTCGAGCCTGCGCCGCTGCCGCAACCCGAAACGGCGAGACAAGCACCCAGTGCAAGCAGCATCAGCGCGCGATCATTCCGTGCAGATACACGCAGAGCCTTCAAAGCTCCTCCTCTTGAAGATTTCCTGTTTACAACGAAAACGATCCGCGGCGAGATCGCCTCCCGACTTAAGGCTTCATCGGCCGTTTGCCCTGATGGCACAGCACGCACAACAGGCGGATCTCGCCAATGGTCACGGCACTCGATTCAAATCCGCGACTGTAGAAAATCACGCCCCCCGCCCCGAGTCTCTGACCCGGAAGTTGTAGACGCAAAGTTCCTTAGCCTCTTTATTTTTATGGACTTACATTCTAGATCGCGAAAGCAGACAGCCCCACCCGGCTCCTACGAATCGCCACCCGTTTCTACGTCCAGGTCTACCACCCGCATGGCATTTCTGCCCTGCTCCACGAGGACCTGGATTCTGCCCTCAGCTGCCTCCAACTCCTTCTTGCACGCGTTCGAGAGCTTCACGCCCTCCTCAAATAGATGCACCGACTCATCGAGCGAAAGCTCCCCTCGCTCGAGCTTCTCGACCACCGACTCCAAGGCCATCAACTGCTCTTCAAAGTTTGGCATCACACTACCTCGACTTCGGCCAGCCCCAGCACATCGGCCGCGACGCCGTACCGGCCAAAGGGTGCGCTGACCTGAACGCCCTGCACCATCGGCCGCGCCTCGGCCAACATCTCCTGCGCGATCTTTACGCCTTCCATCCGGCCCGCTTCAGGCGTGGCCGCTGCAGCCATCCGCGCCATGATCTCTTCCGGCATGCTGACTCGCAGATCGTTCTTCATGAACTCCGCGTTGCGCAGGCTGGTCAACGGCCAGATCCCTGCGATCACCGGAATGCGGAAGCCTTCGATTCTGCGCAGGAACTCTTCGAGCACGCGCAGATCAAACACCGGCTGCGTAATAGCGAATTCTGCGCCCGCCTCCACCTTGTACGCAAACCGGCGCACCTCCTGGTCCATATCCTGAACGCCGGGGTTCGCCGCGACCGAGATCGTAAAGCCGGTCGAGTCGCCGATAGGGTTCTTCCCGATATCCAATCCGTAGTTCAAGTTCTGCACGATGTTCACCAGCCCGATTGCGTCGACATCGAAGACCGCCGTTGCGTTGGGATAGTTGCCGAGCTTCGGCGGATCGCCGGTCAGGCAGAGAATATTTTTGAGCCCGATCGACGAGGCTCCCAGCAGATCGCTCTGGATGCTCAACACGTTCCGGTCGCGGCAGGTGTAATGCAGAATCGTCTCGATTCCAACATTCTGCTGAATCTGGACGCACAGGCTCTGCGCGCTCATCCTTGCGCTGGCACGAGGTGAATCCGGCACATTGATTGCATCAACACCGAGCCGATGCAGTTGCGCCGCGCCATCCAATTCCTTGCTGCAATCGATTCCTTTCGGCGGCACGATCTCCACCATCGTCACGAAATCGCCCGCTGCTACCATCGAGCCGATCTTGGACCGATCCGCCAGCGGAGGGGGCGAAACCTTGCTCTCCTTGATGGTCGTCGCCTTGCCCGGACGAGCGTTGTCCATCACCTCGATGCCGCCCTCCATCGCACCCAGGGCGCGCAACGAACTCTTCATCGCTCGCGTATAGCTTGGCGTCGTCCCGCAACATCCGCCGACGATGCTTGCTCCTGCCTTCACCAGCTTGCGCGTAAAGCTGGCCATGTACTCGGGCGAGGTCAGATAGATCGTGCGGCCTTCGACGGCACGCGGAATCCCTGCGTTCGGCATCGCAGACAGCGGCAGCGTGGTCACCGGACGCATCCGCTCGATCACGCTTAACACGGTTGCGGGCCCCGCACTGCAGTTACATCCCACTGCATCCGCGCCCCACTCGGTCAGCTTGATTGCGGCAACCTCAGCCGAGGCGCCATCCAGACAGTTTCCATCTTCATCGACGGTCATCATGACGACCACACGAATCCCCGGAGCCACGCTCCGCGCTGCCAGAATCGCCTGCTCCGCCTCGGCCAGCGAGGTCATGGTCTCTACGATCAGCAGATCCACACCCACGCCCGGTCCACCCTCTACCAGCGCCCGAATCTGCTCTGCGAAAGCCTCCCGCGCTTCGTCGAGGCTCAGCTTGCCGAGCGGCTCCAAGCGCACACCCAGCGGCCCGATCGATCCGGCTACAAACGCCTCGCACGCCTGCTTGTCGCGGATCTGGTTCACCGACTCCCGCGCCAGCTTCACGCCGGCCACGTTGATCGCGCGCACCTGATCCTGCAGTCCGTGCTGCCCCAGGCGAAACCGGTTGCCGCCAAACGTATTGGTCTCGACAACCTCTGCGCCTGCCTGCAGATACTCGGCGTGAATCTCCCGCACCATCTCCGGCTGCGACAGGTTCAGCTCGTCGTAGCACCGGTTGATGAAGACACCTCGCGCATAGAGCATCGTGCCCATGGCTCCATCGCACAGCACAGTCCTGCCGCCCTCAAAGAGACAATCGGCTGCCGCGTATCCTGCACCAGAGACCGAGTTCGCACCACTTACCGCATCCGCCATAAACGTCTCCAGTTGTTCTCACCATCTTAAGCCAATGGACGGACCTGCTCCAAACCAATAAAATTCAAGCCTTTGCCGATTGCGTCCAAAGCGTGGCCTGGCGCGTCCTTTGTTATACTCGGCACATAGCCGGTGGCCCCAAAAAAATATTGCCGCAGCGCTCAGGTTTGGAGTTAGTTACCGTTGACGAATCGAAGTTTCTCTACCCAGTCTCTCCGTGCCCAGATCTTCTGCGGCCTCCTGATCGCCGCCGTCACGCTGGGACTTACAGCCTGCGGTCAGCAGCTCTACAAGTTTCCTCAATTCACCTTCGCCAACCGGCCCATTCCTCCCAGCAAGCTCGCCACCCGCGTCATGGTCAGCGTTACGGCCAACGGAGGCACCTCCGGCAGCCTGCAGATCCTCGATGCCAACCGCGACCTCCGCAATAACGTACAGAACACCAAGACTTCGTTCTCCATCAGCGGGTACTCCTCCGGCTTTCCGAATCTGATTCTCAACTTTCCCTCAGAGATCACCGGCTACGTCTACTCCAACACGCTGGGTGACGTACAGGCCGTCAACTACGGAACAGAAGCGGTCACCGGCCCTGTCGGACCCTTCCCTGCGAAGTCCACCAGCATCGCCGTTCCGCCGACCTTCGCCCACGTCTACTCTGCCGAGGAGGGTGCCGGCCTGCTCGGCATCGTCGACAATACCGCCGGAAAAACCTTCGCGCTCAACCTGCCCAATGTCTTTCAAGTCGTCGTCAACACGGGCGACACGGTTGTGCTCGCCATGGTTCGCAACTCGAACTCCCTGTATCGCGTCATCAAGCTGAACGCGAACCAATACCTCACCTCGACTGCAGCCATTGCAGCCATCGGCGCGGTCGACTGCCAGCCCTTCAACCTGCCGATCTACTGCGTCATCCCGGTCAACAGCGTGAATCCCGCCGCTCCCACCGCCGGCACCTTCGACCGGCCTGTCGGAGCCTACGTCTCGCTGGACGGCAGTGTGGTCTACGTTCTCAACTGCGGCGCCGAGTGCGGCGGAACCACCTCCAGCGTCACCTATCTCTCCCCCGGCGCGCTTCAGGTCAATAGCTACACCGACAGCACCAATCCAGCTCAGCAGAATCCAAACTCCTTCCTCAACAATGTCCCGGTCAAAGGCGGAGTTACAGCGGCGGTCTCTGATGGGAAGACCCTCTATGTGGCTGGCCAACAGCTCCAGCCTGATGGTCTGTTCGCGGGAAACCTCTCCACCATCAACCTTGCCACCAACACGGTCACCAGCACCACCTCGATCTCCGACGGCAGTCACACGAAGATTCTGTTGGCCGACGACAACACGCTCTGGATCGGCTCCCAGCTATGCGCCAGCGGTGAGCGGGCAGCCCGCGCCGCGCAACAGCTCGCAGCAGGACAGGCCACCGACCAGACAGCGAACTACAACTGCCTCACCGTCGTCACCCTGCCCTCGGGCTCTACCGGCATCAGCGCTGCCATTGTTCCGGCCGTTACGCAAAGCGGCACCTCGCCGGTCGTCGTCCCTTACCCCAACACCAACCAGAACCAGTTCTACTACGGCGACCTCACGGGCCTCTGCTGGGTCCAGGGCCAGCACAAGATCTACACCGCCTACGGTGGTCAGGTCCACGCCTTCTACACCGGCGGAACGATCACCGCTGCGAACGATCCCGCCATTGGCACGACACCCCCCGCCGGCTCTGAGATCAACAACGCGAATATCACCGTTCAGGGCACAGCCCTCGACGTCGCCTACATGGATGCCGTCACCGACGCAGCAGACTAATGCGAATGGAGGGCTCAGGGTTTAGAGCTTAGGTCGTCTCGAACTGAGCCTGCCCCGAAAGCCCTAAACCCTAAGTCCTTCACCCTATGTCCTCACCCCAGCAACTCGATATTCTTGCCATCGCAGCCCATCGCGACGACGTCGAGCAAACCTGCGGCGGCACTCTGCTGGCCATGCACGCCCGGGGCTGGACGACCGGCATCCTCGATCTCACCCAGGGAGAGTCCGGCACGCGCGGCACCGCCGCCGACCGCGAGGCCGAGGCCAACGCCGCCGCCCGCATCCTCAATGTTTCCCATCGCGAAGCGCTCGACCTGCCTGACGGCAACGTCGAAAATACGCTGGTCAACCGTCTGAAGCTGGCAGCCGTCCTGCGCCGTCTGCGTCCCCGCGTCGTCATTCTTCCCTACTGGAAAGGCCGGCACCCGGACCACTACACCACCGCCACGTTGGGCTACGAAGCCTGCTTCGTCAGCGGCCTTGCCAAAGTGGTAACCCCAGGCCAATCTAACCCGCCGCATCGACCCTTCAAGATTCTCTACGCCAGCCTCTATGCCGATGTGCGCCCCAGCTTTGTGGTCGACATCACACCCTTTGCCGAGCAGCGCCTGCAATCCCTGCTGGCCTATCGCTCGCAATACGGCACCCAACCTGAAGGCACAGGCCTCTTCGTCCCCGAAGAAGAGATTCGCGAACGAACCTTCGCGACTGCCCGTCACTACGGCCTGCTCGCTGGCGTCCGCTATGCAGAGCCCTTCGTTCAAAAAGAAGTCGGCCTGATTGATGACCTGATACTTCTTCCGGTTCAATCCATTTAAAGTACTGTTTCCAATCCGCAACAAATCCATTACACTCCTCGGTACGTCATCAAAACTACAGATGCAAGTGCAATACGTTCTAAGGAGAGGTTAATTGTGGAGAAAAAGCTAAACGACCTTATTGATAAGGCTCTGTCCCGTCGTCAGTTTCTGGCAGGTGCAGGAACGACCGCGGCGGCAGCGCTCGTAGTTGGGTGCAACAGCAGTACAACCACGCCGTCGCCAACACCAACCCCGACGCCGACGCCGCTCAATCTTCCAGACAACGACATTCTGAACTTCGCCCTCAACCTGGAATATCTTGAGGCCGAGTTCTACCTGTATGCCGCCACCGGATCTGGCCTCTCCACAGCCGATGCACTCGCCGGCGCAGGCACTACCATTGTCCCGCCCAATACCGTGGCCGTTCCCTGGGCAACTCCGGCTCAGGCGCAATTCGCCGCAGAGCTCGCCCAGACCGAACTCGATCATGTTCGCTATCTCCAGGGCGCGATTACGGCGAACAGCGGCACCCCGGTTGCACGCCCCGCCATCGACTTCACCTTCTTCGGTCCTCTCGCTGCCGCCGCTACGATCGTCGCTTCGCCGACGTTCAACCCGTTTGCAGATCCCAACAGCTTCCTTGTCGGCGCATTTACGTTTGAGGATGTAGGCGTCACCGCCTACAGTGGTGCAGCTCCCTTGCTCATCAGCAACATCCTCCTCTCGGGCGCAGCTGGCATCCAGGCGACTGAAGCCTATCACGCAGGTTCCGTCCGTACCCAAATCGCGGGTGGCGCGGCCAACTCCGGCGACGCAACCTTCCTTAACTATGCGAACAAGATCTCCGCACTGCGCGCTACTCTTGGCGGAGGAAACGAGACCCAACTAAGCCTCTCGAGTATCGTTGCTGCGGATCCCACCAATGCCATCGGCTTCTCTCGTACAACCGACCAGGTCCTGCACATTGTGTACGGCACCGGCGGCGGAGCAGGCGTCTCCAAAGGCGGCTTCTTCCCCAATGGCCTAAACGGCAAGATCACAACAACGGCATCCTAAGGACGGAGAGATCATGGCAACTTTAGAGACACAGCAACTC
The DNA here is from genome assembly GCF_051013365.1 of Tunturiibacter psychrotolerans. Classification (GTDB taxonomy): domain Bacteria; phylum Acidobacteriota; class Terriglobia; order Terriglobales; family Acidobacteriaceae; genus Edaphobacter; species Edaphobacter psychrotolerans_A. The sequence continues at coordinate 985,155 of NZ_CP132941.1, forward strand.
GACGAAATTATCGTAAAAACCCGCCGCAAGATGCTCACTATGGGAGGTGCCGCTCTTGCTGCCCTCGCCTTCGGCGGTACAACCAAAGCTGAGGCCCAGGCGCCAACCACCACACCCGACCAGGACATCCTCAACTTCGCTCTCAACCTCGAGTACCTCGAAGCGCAGTTCTACAACCTTGCCGTCTCAGGCGTCACCATCGACCAACTCCCGACACCGATTCCTGTCGCTGTCAATGGAGGAACCGCTGGTACCGTCACCGTCAAGCCCAGCCCCAAGGTACCGTTTGTATCGTCGATCGTCGCGGCCTATGCTGCCGAGACGGCCACGGAAGAAGGCAAGCATGTCCTCTTCCTGCAGAAGGCGCTCGGCAGTGTTGCAGTCTCGATGCCCGACATCAACCTGCTCGACTCCTTCAACGCGCTCGCTAACCTGGCAGGCATCGGCACCTCCTTCGATCCCTTCGCCAGCGACCAGAACTTCCTCATCGGCGCTTACATCTTCGAAGATGTTGGAGTCTCTGCCTACCACGGCGCTGCTCCTCTCATCTCAGACAAGACAGGCATCCTTCCCGCCGCTGTAGGGATTCACGCAGTCGAGGCCTATCACGCTGGTCTGATCCGCACCGTGATCAGCGCTTATGACGGCGGCGTCAGCACAGGACCTCTCAGCACGATAACGCAGGCAATCTCTGCGGCACGCTCCACGCTGGCGAATCCGGATCCCAAGAACCCAATCACAACTCCCTTCACCACGTTTGCCGGCTTGACGGCAGACGATCAGGGAGTTCAAACAACTCCAGTCAGTCTCAACGGCAGCAGTACGTCGCCTACCTTCACGGCCTCCACCATCGGTGACACTGACCTCAACGCTTTGGGCTGGTCGCGCAACACGACTCAGATCCTGGCAATCGTCACCGGCAACCCCGCAACCGCCACCGCGTTTACGGGAGGATTCTTCCCCAGTGGCCTCAACGGCACCATCTCGTAACCTCAACCATCCGCACCAAAGAAGAGCCGCAGGCGATCCCAGCCTGCGGCTCTTTTGTTTTGGACGCGGATTAGACGGCTGCCGTGGTCCGCAGTCGCTCTCTCACAAATCGCACAACTTCCTCAGTCACATATACTGGCGGGCGCATCGCCAGCACCGGTGTTCCCTCCACAAGTTTCAACGAAACTCCCTTCCACTCGGGCCTTCCCAGGATACCTTCCACAACCAGCACCGCGTCTGCCCTGTCCAGAAAATACTTCGCCGACTCTTTGAAGTCTGCCGTCTCGGGGTCGAGCACGCTCAGGTAAAGATCAGGTCTTAGGAACCGCATGATGCTGTTCGACTCGATCACTACGTTCTCCGCTCGCTGAATCTCTTTCCGAATGCGAGGCATCGCCTCCGACAAATCTCCGGCCCGAGTCCTCACCCAAAACGACCGCACCGCTCCCGCCGCCAGATAACGTCCGGAGTCCGTTGTAACGTCCCCACCGACGCGCTCCTCACTCACTGCGACCGTATGCTCCGCAGTCTCGCAGTCACACGGTTCCCCGTTGGCCGAGCACATCCCATGTCCAAACTGCGTAATCTTAAACGCAGTCCAATGCATCTCCGGTATCGCGGCGATCAGCCCCGCCACCACGCTCGTCTTGCCGATATTTCGCGTATGCCCGCCGACCACCACAATCGCCATCACTCACCACAATTCGCAGTACAAGCCGCAATTATCTGTGCTTCAATCTCGCCAGATCCCGCAGATACTCCTTCAAGGGCCGCGCCGGCCGGCCCCAGAACACCTCTCCAGGCCCTCGCATCTTCTTCCCACTCAGCACGCCGGCACCACCGCCGAGAATCACGCCCGCACCAACCGTTGCATGCTCTCCAATCCCCACCTGCCCGCCCAGAATCGCACCATCCTCGACCACGCTCGACCCCGAGATCCCCGTCTGCGCTGCGATGATCACGTTCTTTCCGATCACGCAGTTGTGCCCGATGTGCACGAGGTTATCGATCTTCGTCCCGCGCCCGATCCGCGTCTCCCCCAGCGCGCCACGATCGATCGTCGTATTCGCACCAATCTCCACATCGTCCTCGACGATCAGCCTTCCCTGCTGTGGAAAGATCAGATACTCCCCCGTCTCATCGCTCCGCACATATCCAAACCCCGTAGACCCAAGCACCGCACCTGCCTGCACCACGACACGATCCCCCAACACCGTCCCCGCGTAGATCGTCACCCGCGGACCGATCTCGCAACCACTTCCAATCACCACGCCATCTCCGAGCACAGCGCCGGGCCCAATCGAAGTCCCTACGCCAATCGCAACCTTCTGCCCCACCACCGCAGAAGCATGCACTCCCTCGCGCACGCCACCACCGGCAAGCCTGCGCGCCACCACCGCAAAGGCATACCTCGCATCCTTCACCCACAAGACCCGCGGATCGAGTGGCAACTCCGCTGACTCCAGCTTCCTGCTCGCGAGAATCACACCCGCCTTCGACGCCAACGCGCGCCCAAGCGTCTCGCCCTCAACGGCGAACACCACCGAGTTCTCCTGCGCGCCCTCGATGCTTGAAACCTCCGCCACCTCTACCTCCAGCAGCGGCGCGCTCACCCCAACCCAATCCGCTACTTTGCTCATCGTCGCCATCAGTAGATCCCCTCTTCTCCCGGCGGCCGCGTCTTCCATCGCCGATGCATCCACAGCCACTGATCAGGATACTGCCGAATCGTTCGCTCTATCGCTGCAGTAAACGCCGCTGTATTTGTAACTACATCCGTTTCAGAATCCCCCGTGCACACCACCTCAAGCTCTTTGCCAAAGCGCAGCACATACTTCCGCTCGCTCTCCTCCCACAACAGAAATCCCGGCACCACCGCCGAGCCTGTCTTGGCCGCAATGCGCGCCATCCCTGATGCCGTACACGCCTCCACTCCAAAGAACGGTACAAACACACCCTGCGGCGGAGTCATATTCGTATCCATCAAGATCCCCACGGTCTCGCCCGCCCGCATCGACGCAATCAATCCCCGCGCAAAGTCATCTTTATGAATCACTCGATTTCCATGCAGACACCGAATGCGATTCACAAACTCATCCACCAGCGGGTTGTCCAGCCGACGAATCACCATCCCCATCGGCATGCCCATCAGCGAGTGATAAAAACTCGACAGCTCCCACGCCCCCAGGTGTCCGGTCAGTACCAGCACGCCTTTGCCGCGCTCGCGGGCCGCCACATAGTTCTCGAGCCCCTCGTAGCGAATAAACCGGCTCGCCTCCTCCCGCGTATATCCGGGCATCAGGCAGAACTCCGCCAGCAGCGTCCCCAGATTCCGATACTCCGACCGCAAGATCTTCTCTCGCTCCCCCTCCGGCATCTCCGCAAACGCAAGCTTCAGATTCCTCGTCCCCACTCCACGCAACCGCCCCAGCAGGTGAAACGCAATCCCCGCGATCCCTGTGCCCACCAGCCTGGCAAATCCCCGCGGAAGCAACCGCATGAAGTGAACCGCCACCCATACAACGGCAAACTCAATGCGTTCGCGGAAGCTTACCTCCGCGTCAATCTCCTCTTTTTGCGTGACTTTGCTCAAGCCTCTAGTCTACCGATTCCAACCCCTGCCGCAGCAGAAACAGAAAGGGCGGCCAAATAAGCCGCCCCTCCGCGATCAAACAAGAACTTCGTTACTTATTTCGAGCAGCAACGAAATACTTCGCCACCGTCCGTACAAAAGGACGAGCCTCAACCGGCGTCACCTGCTTGCCGCCGAGAATCTGGTCGAACTGAACGTCCGTTCCATACAGAGCGCGCGTATCATCCTGGTTCTGCGACAACACCGTGCCATCGAGGTCGATGCCAGCAAACAAACCCTTGCTGCGCGAGTAGGTCAGAAACTCGGCATTCAGCTTCCAGTCCGTGCCCGCCTGTGCGTTGCGTCCCACAGGTCCAGCCGAAGCCGCAGCATCCGCGCCAAGCTTGAACTTATTCTTCAGCATGTCCTGCAGACCCTGCTGATTCATCGCGATCAACACCAGGTCCGTCGCCTGTCCACCGATCTGAAATCCGAAGCTTCCGCCCGCCAACTGAACACATACGGGAGCGCTCCACTTTCCACTTGGCGTGCGGCAGGTTGCGACGCCCTGTCCATACTGTGCGCCCACAACGAACGCACCCTTCTTGTAGCTCGGAATCACCACTACGCAGGAAGCTCCAGCTAGAATGCCGCCCGGGATTGATTTATCCGGTGTCGCCATAATCTGGTCAATCACCTGGCCCGCAGCCGTAAGACGCTCTGCAACCTTCGCCTTGTCGCCCTCAGCCTGCGCTGACAGAGAACCAGCAATCATCGCCAAACCACACAGAGCCACCGAAATTTTCTTGAGCATTATCGTTATCCCTTTCACGTCTATCGTTCTGTATTTTGGAGGGGGCCCAACAAGCTGCCTATTTCCAACAATATATAGGACGAGCGAAATGCAGTCGGGGTTGTACCCTGAGAACGGGATTAGCATACGCCGACACGCGCCACACACCCACAAAAAATGGGGGTTGTAGAGATAATGTCGGGTGTAACTCCGACGCTATCTCTACAACCCCTCTCCCAGGTCTGTGTTGCTTGTTAGTACTTTGCTCCACATTACCTTCGATCACAACGGTACGAAGGTGGGTACACCTTTGAGCAGGTTTTGTTAACTTAGTGATTAACAGAAAAACGTTGCCTTGATCACGCCTAAACAGACGTACATCAACATTTGCGATCTGTTTGACAAACTTAGCTGTTCTCGACCATCAAATTCTTCAGTAAAAAATCTAGGTCAACTGCTTCAGCAACAACTTCTCATTCACCACCTGAACCGACAAGGCGATCCGGTTATCTACCCCCACCTTCCGCATCAGGTTCCCTACGTGCTTCTTCACCGTGTTCACGTCGATCCCAAGCGCACGGCCGATCGCCGGATTAGGCTGTCCCGCAGCCAGTAACCGCAGCACTTCCAACTCCCGCTTGGTGAACTTAGGTGCCTTCGCGGGCTTGGCAGCCGCCTTTGATTCTGCCGGAGTTGACTCCAGCAACCGCGCCATCACCTTGCGCGGAGCCCACACCGACCCATCCTGAACAATATCGATCGCCATCCGGATCTCGCTCTCCTTGGCAGAATGAGCAAGATAGCCCTTCGCACCGGCGCCAATGATGCCTTGAATGTGATCGTGGCTCTCATCAAGCCCCAGCACCATGACCCTGAACCGCGGACGGCTTCGACGAAACGTCTCCAGCAACTCGAAGATGTGATCGGTACAAGCCGAATCGATCAGGATCAGCGACACGCCCGAAGCATCCAGCGCCCCCGGGACTGACAGAGGAACGATCTCAACCGAGCCCCCGTCGGGGAAGATCGTCTGCAACCCCAAAACCCGTAAAGGGTCCGCCGCCACAAGACCGACGCGCAGAGCGCCCTTTACCTTCTTATCCTTCTTGTCCTTCATCGACTGCGCAGCCCCTTTACTCAGCATCCTGCATTTAGTAGGCCGTCATCAGCGCTTCAGAAGATCGTAACCCGTCTACAACTTCGGCAAAACGATTCCCTGCTGATTTTGATACTTTCCTTTACGGTCCGCGTAGCTGACCTCACACACCTCATCGGACTGAAAGAACAAAATCTGACACAGCCCCTCGTTCGCATAGACCCGAGCCGGCAGCGGAGTTGTGTTCGAGATCTCGAGAGTGACAAATCCCTCCCACTCCGGCTCGAACGGAGTCACGTTCACAATAATCCCGCACCGCGCATACGTCGACTTGCCTACGCAGATCGTCAGCACATCGCGAGGAATCTTGAAGTACTCAATCGACCGCGCCAGCGCAAACGAGTTTGGAGGAACGATCACGCTATCAGCCTGCACCGTCACAAACGAGCGCTCGTCAAAGGCCTTCGGGTCGATGATCGCGCTGTTGACGTTGGTAAAGATCTTGAACTCGTCCGAGACCCTCAGATCGTACCCGTAAGAAGAGAGTCCATACGAGATAACACCCTCTCGAACCTGTTTTTCGCTAAATGGAGAGATCATTCCGTGTTCGTTCGCCTGCTGGCGAATCCAACGGTCACTTTTAATTGCCACTCTGGTGTTCCCTTCGGTCCTGCTTTTTTGAAATTTCTTCAATTGTCGCAGAAGGTGGTATCCCTAATTGCCGCAGAAGGGTGTAAATTGGGTGCGTTGGTCTCCCAGGTCCCATTGCGTCATTAGATTCTTCATCTTACGGTAGCGTTCTTTCGTTGACAATCTGAGTTTGAGTTTCTAACATCACCGTACTACCAGGTCACTACCCAGTTTCAAACAAATTACAGCCCAAGGGCGGCCCAAATGATTAAGCAGGATCTCATACAGAGGGTGGTAGAACGAACCGGCCTTCCAAGGACAAAAGCAGAGTCGGCTGTCGATGCGATCTTTGAAAGCATGAAGGCGACTCTCATCGCGGGCGACCGCATTGAACTCCGCGGATTTGGTGTATTTACCGTCAAGCCGCGCAAAACCGGAATCGGTCGCAACCCACGGACCGGAGCCGAAGTCACCATTGCCCCAGGCAAAGCAGTCCGCTTCAAGCCGGGCAAAGAGCTGCATCTGCTCGACTAAGCACCTTAACAACCACCCGCCCCTTCAGCGACCGGGTTGTTTGCAACAAACCTCCCCAACATTTCAACGCAGTTGATGCCGCGTCACATCAGGTGAACCGCATCCACGTCGACCACAAGGTTACGGCGCGCGATCCCTTGCGTCTCGGCGTACCCAAGCATCGCCCGCAGCGTCTCGCCCAGCGTCTGCCGCCGCTCCGCCTTCAACACAAAGTGAAAACGATAGATCCGCTTTAGCTTCACAATCGGCGCCGCCGCCGGACCCAGTACTCTCACCTTGTCGAGCCGTGCCATCTGAAACCACCGCCCCAGCGTTCCCGCCCACGCCGTAGCTTCCTCCAGCTTCTCGCTCTGGATCACCACATTCGCCAGCACTGCAAACGGCGGATAGTGCATCCACCGCCGATACTGCATCTCCTTCGCAACAAACCCCGGATAGTCATGCTTCGCAGCAAACTGAATCGCATAGTGTTCCGGATGATACGTTTGCACCAGCACCTTCCCGATCAGATCCCCCCGCCCCGCCCGTCCTGAAACCTGCGTCAGCAGTTGAAATACGCGCTCCGCCGCGCGAAAGTCCGGCAACCCCAACGCGAAGTCCGCCCCAATCACCCCCACCAGCGTTACTCCATGAATGTCATGCCCTTTGGCTATCATCTGCGTGCCCACCAGCAGGTTGATCTCGCCTCCATGAAGCCTCGCCAGCAGCCGCTCCATATCACTCCTCCCGCGCACGGTATCGCGATCCATCCGCCCAATCCGCGCCGTCGGAAACAACTCCTGCAGCCTCTCTTCCCCTTGCTGCGATCCTGCCCCAAGAAAATAAAGATGTTCGCTCTCGCACTTCGGACAGGCCTTCGGCACCGACCTTCGCGACCCACAGTAGTGACACTCCAATCGCTGCCCCGGCTGCGCAATCGCATCATTGCCGCTCACAGGCTTGTGATAAGTCATCGACACCGCGCAGTTCTCGCACTCAATCTTCTCCCCGCAACTTCGGCACAGCACCGTCGACGAATACCCCCGCCGATTCAACAACAAAATCACCTGCTCCCCGCGATCAAGCGTGGCCTGCGTCTCTTCGATCAGTCTCCGCGAAAAGATCTGCTCCTGCCCCGTCTCGCGAAACTCCTCCCGCATATCCACCAACTCGACCAGCGGCATCGGCCTATCCGCCACACGTGCGCGCATCTCTATCCGCGCATATCTTCCCTTCTCCGCATTCGCCCAGCTCTCAAGCGACGGCGTCGCCGACCCCAATACCACCACCGCCTCGTTGAACTTCGCCCGCATCACCGCCACATCACGCCCGTGATACCGCGGCGTCTCCTCCTGCTTGTAACTCGAGTCATGCTCCTCATCGACGATGATCAACCCCAGATCCACCATCGGCGCAAACACCGCCGACCGCGTCCCCACCACAATCCGCGCCTCGCCCCGCCGAATCCTGTGCCACTGTTCAGCCCGCTCATCCGGTGTCAGTTGTGAGTGCAGCAACGCCACCTCTCCCCCAAACGCTGCGACCATCTGCCCAGCCATCGCCGGCGTCAATCCTATCTCCGGCACCAACAGCAGCGCCGATTTCCCCGCGTCCAACGCCCGTTGCATCGCAGCAAAATAAACCGAAGTCTTCCCGCTCCCTGTAATGCCATACAGCAGATGCGGCCGAAACCCACCCTTTTCCATCGCCGCCGCAATCGTCCCCAGCGCCTCCATCTGCGCTTCGTTCAAAGCGTGTTCATGCGCATGTTTCTTCCCGTGCGCCCCCACGCCGCCCAGGTGAAACTTCTCCGCAACCTCCTCCACCACCACCAGCCCGCGCTTCACCAGCGTCCCCAGCGTAGACTCCGGCACTCCCGCGCGCGTCAGACTCAGCCGCAGATCCCGCACGCGCATCCGCCCACCCACAGCCGCAAGCTCCGCCAGAATCGCCGTCTGATTCTCGTTCAACTTCGGCAGCCTCGCCTCCGCGACCAGCACCGCCACCTTCTCCAGCCGCCGTGCATCGCGCTCCTCCGCCACCACCTCACGCACCAGCCACTTCTTCCGAACCATCCCCTCCAACAGCCCTTTATTCGCCCCAGTAGCTGACCGCAGCGCCGACATCTTCGCCGCCTCACCGCCCTCCAAATAATTCAGCACCGAGTACTCGCGATTCTGCTCCTCCACCGTCAGCTTCGACCGCCGCGAAGACCCCTTCATCGCCCCCTCATACAGCACCTTCCGGCCCTGCTCCGCAATCCGATAAGAAAAGTGCCGCTTCACCTCCGCCGCCAGCGGCAGCATCCCCCGCAACACCTCACCCAGCGGCGCAACATAGTATTGCGCGATCCATCCCGCGAGTTTCATCAACTCTTCGGACAGCAGCGCCGCATCATCCAGCACCTGCTGCACCGGCTTGATCTCAAACTCCTCCACCGGCGCATCCTCATGCACCCTCACCACCACACCCATCAGCCTCTGCCCGCTGAACGGCACCAGCACCCGCGCCCCCACGACCGGCACCACACCGTTCACCGCATAGGTAAACGTCTGGTCCAGAGGCACCGGCAAAGCAACATCACAAAACAAACCCATTCCACCAGCTTAGCCGACCAGCCCACCGCCGATCTCCACTGCAAACCCTACGAAGCAGCCTTCTCCCGTTGCGCTCCCCGCCAGTGCGCCGGCGGAACACCCTCCCACACCCGAAACGCCCGCACAAAAGAGTTCGAGTCCTCATACCCCAGCAGATACGCCGTCTCGCTCAACTCCAGCAGCGAGTTCGTAAGATAGTGCCGCGCCAACTGATGCCGTGCCTCTTCCAGAGCCTTCTGAAAGCTCGAGCCCGCATCCTGCAACCGCCGCTGCAGCGTACGCGAGCTGATATGAAGCTCACGCGCAATCTCCTCCATCTTCGGACGATTCCCCGTAAGTTTTCTCTGAATCGTCGCGCGAACGCGCTCAGGAAAACTCTCCTCGCCCTTATGTCGCTTCAGCTCCTCATCCAGTTGCGGCGCAAGCATCGCCAACAGCTCCGCGTTGCGAGTCACAAAGCGTAACGAAGCATCCGACGCACGAAACACCATCGCATTCCGCGCGGCACCAAACACAACCGGGCAGCCAAAATGGCGTTCCAGAGATCTTGCATTCGCACGCGGTCGCTGCAGCTCAAGACGCACCGGCGATATCCGCATACCCGTCCCATGCCGCGCAATTCCAAGCACCCAGGCAAAGCACAGATCAGTCAGTACGGCGGGCTCTTCCTCGTTCGCCAGCAGCCAGCGAAACTGAATCGCCCACTCCTCATCACTCGGTTCAAGCACAAGCTCCTCCGGACAGGAGAGTTGTTTATAGCGAGCGATCTGCCGCATCGCCTCCCCAAAGCTGCCCGTCGAAAGAGCCGCAAGCACGACAGGATCGAAGTGCTCCGGCTTCGTCTCCGTACCCAACACAAGCCCAATGGCGGGATCAGAGCTTACCTGCCCAATCCCCCGCCACAGCGCAAAAAACTCTTCTGTCGATAAGAGGATGCGAGGTTGATCGAGCAGCCCCGAAGGCAACCCCGCACGCTCCAGAACAGATGACACACGAACTCCCGACTCGTTCAACTTCGCAGACAGACGGCCGGGGATCCGAAAGTGTTTACTCATCGAAAACTACGCTGCACCTTTCAGAGAGGCCATGTCGATGACGAACCGGTACTTCACGTCAGACTTCAGCAACCTCTCGTAAGCGTCGTTGACCTTCTGAATCGGAATGATCTCCACGTCAGAAGTGATGTTGTTCTTGCCGCAGAAATCAAGCATCTCCTGCGTCTCCGCGATGCCTCCGATCGGCGAACCCGACAGACTCCGGCGACCGAACAACAGCCCGAACGCAGCCACCGACAACGGCTTCTCCGGCGCACCCACCAGGCAGAGATTCCCATCGCGTCGCAGCAGATTCAGATAAGCGTTGATATCGTGGTCAGCCGAGACCGCATCAAGGATAAAGTCGAAGCTACCCGCATGCTTGGCCATCTCATTTGCATTGCGAGAGATCACAACCTCATCCGCTCCCAGGCGCAGAGCATCGTCCTTCTTGTTGGGCGATGTCGTAAACAGCACAACGTGCGCACCCAGCGCATGAGCGAACTTCACACCCATGTGGCCAAGCCCGCCAAGGCCCACAACGCCAACCTTCTTACCTTTCGTCACGCCCCAGTGGTGCAACGGCGAGAACGTGGTGATACCGGCGCAAAGTAGAGGAGCGGCGCCCGCAGGGTCAAGATTATCCGGCACTCTCAGAACAAATCGCTCGTCCACGACAACGCTATCCGAGTAGCCGCCATACGTGACGCCGCCGGTATGCTTGTCAGGAAAGTTGTAAGTGAGCGTCAGGTTGTGGCAGAACTGCTCCAGCCCCGCCTTGCACTCCTCGCACGTGCCATCGGAGTCGACCATGCAGCCAACCGCGACAACGTCGCCGGTCTTGAACTTCTTTACCGCGGAGCCGGTCTTGGTCACGCGCCCTACAATCTCATGGCCGGGAACACACGGATAGACCGTGGGCATCACGCCGCTCCACTCATTGCGGGCCTGGTGCAGGTCAGAGTGACAGATTCCACAGAAGAGAATCTCAATCTGCACGTCTGTTTCGGTTGGATCGCGCCGCGCGATCGTAGTGGATGCAAGCGGCGATGACGCACTGGCAGCAGAGAATGCTTTTGCGTTGTACATGGTTCAAATGTAGACCGTCACAATTGGCCGATGACATTGCGAAACACGCCATTCTATATGCAGAATACGCCACCATTTTTAGATTCAAAAATATTCAGTTAACCATGGTCGAAATGGGTCAATGATTCGGAAAGATGCACCATCACAGGCTTCTTGTAATGCCCTTCCAGTGACGAAACAAGTACGACCATCCTTCTCTGGCGTCATCCCTCCACAAACGCTATCCTTCTCCCACTATGAAGAAGAAAGCCGCACCCTCGCTTCTGATCCTTCTTCTCCTCGCCGCCTGCAACCCGCCTCCGCGGCCCACGCCGGAGCCAACCCCTCGCCCCACTGCGGCAGCTGCGCAGACGATCGAACCCGCAACCACCCAGCCCTTCGACTACTACCTCCTCAACCTCTCCTGGTCTCCCGAGTTCTGCCACTCGCACCCCAACGCAACCGAGTGCGTCCAGCGCCCCGCCTTCGTCCTCCACGGCCTCTGGCCCCAGAACACCAACGGTGGCTATCCGCAGAACTGCTCCACCGATCCCGGCCCACGCGATCCCTCAGCCTTCACCGACATCTACCCCGACCCCGGTCTCCTCCGTCACGAGTGGCGCACCCACGGCACCTGCTCCGGCCTCTCCCCCGACGCATTCTTCACTCTCGCCCGCACCGCCTACAAATCTGTCACCATCCCGCCGACGCTCGCCCAGCTCGACCACCCGATCTCACTCACCCCCAACCAGCTCATCGACCTCTTCCAGACAGCGAACCCCTCCATCCCCGCCGCGAGCCTCGCCATCAGCTGCGGCAACAACTACCTCACCGCCGTCGAGGTCTGCCTCGACAAGCGCGCCCAACCCACCCCCTGCGGCCCCATCCGCTCCTGCCGCGCCAACTCCATCCGCATCACCCCACCCTAAATCTGACTCGCGCCGACAACGCACTACTTCGCTACAGGCCAACTTGCTGAAAACTCCATTTCTCGGGAACGAGGCGAGACAGTATGATCACCGAGTGCTCGATGATTCACCGAAACCGTGGACACTGACTTCTTCACTGTTGGTCGGCGTAGCCGGTCTTATTGGTTTGGTAGCGACGCTGGCAGCCTTTCTAAGTCGAACGTGGAGCGTTTGTGATAATCGCGGCCTTACGCCAGCCGAGTTGTCATCCCTGAACGTCATAGCCTCATGCGCCGTGGCAGCTAGTGTCGGATGGGCTTGTATAGCTTTTGTTCGACGGGGAGCGCATGTAGGGTTTTGGGAAAGCATTGAATGGCGCCCTTTCAACCGCGGCATCGCAGCAGCGGGCCTGATTGGTATCTGCTGTTGCTTTCTCACGAGATTTATTCTGACACAGCGAATCGATCTCTCGCTGCACGTGACTGCGGTAAACCGGCTCCTCCTTCTAGTGCTTCTCGGAACCGTCATTCTCCAGCCTCTGATGGAGGAGATTTACTTCCGCGGCATTCTGTTTTGTGGCCTCAACAGCAAGCTAAACCCATCTCTCAGCGCTGGAGTCGTCACTATCGCCTTTGTTGTCCTGCACCCTCAGCATCAACTGATTGTCTTAACAGTGGCCCTGGCGCTTGGAGTCGTTCGTGTTGTGAGTCGTTCGACTTGCTGTTGCTTTGCTCTGCATTTGTTCTACAACCTGGGCGTAGTGCTTTGGGGTGTTAGGTAAGCCTTGTGGCCGTTCCCCGGAAGTCTGGTTATCGGCAAGTTCGTCACGAAATCCCAAATCTCCGTTTTTCGTCCTGCTGGCCGTCTGGCATTATCGACGCCCATGACACTTGGCACGAACATCGGCGACGGCGCTGACAATTAAAATCAGCCGCACGGTTACACTGGGCACATAACGATTTTCTGGAGTCGCCCGTGCAAAAGATCTACCTGATGCTGATGTTCTTAGTGTTCAGCGGCGTGGCCGTGGCCGGTGCCGGCGCGCCCGTTTACGATTTCAAACTGAGCACCATCGATGGTGACCCCACCACTCTAGGTGCCTACAAGGGCAAGGTGCTGCTGGTGGTGAACGTCGCCAGCGCCTGCGGCTTCACGCCCCAGTACACCGCGCTCGAGGCCGTCTACGAGAAGTACAAGGACAAAGGCCTGGTAATCGTCGGCGTGCCGGCGAACAACTTCGGCAACCAGGAGTCCGGCACCAACGCTCAGATCCGAGAGTTCTGCAACGCCAAGTTCCACGTGAAGTTTCCGATGATGGCGAAGGTCTCGGTAAAGGGCGACGATAAGACGCCGCTCTACCAGTACCTCACTGCGGCGCCCAACGTTAGCGGCGAGATTAAGTGGAACTTCACCAAGTTCCTCATCGCCCGCAACGGCCAGCCGATCGCCCGCTTTGAGCCGGACGTGACGCCGGATTCGCCACAGGTGATCTCGGCGATCGAGTCTGCGCTGAAGCCATAGTCGGCGCGGTGCTTGAAAGCCCGCTCGTAAGAGCGGGCTTTCTTTTGAAGAATGGGCACCTGTCTCAGTCGGTATTCACAGCAAATGGCGCGGTCGGCCCTTCCAATCAAGACGAAAACATCTGTCAAGCCCCTTGAGCCCATAAACTAAGCCGAATCATAAACATAGGCTTGGCGTATTAGTTATCTTGCATTCTGTAAACTGGATAGAGATAGGAAAGCCCGAGCTTTTGCTCGGGCTTTTCGTCATTCAGCACCTAAACCCTTTGATTGGACGAATTTAGCCGCAACCCTTTTATTTAGACGAATTTAGGGAGGCAGGTAGCGCTTATATCATTCAAAATAAGTAACTTACACGCAGGCAACCGGGGGGTACCCCCGGACCGTCAACCTCGACTAGCGCCCTTCAACCCCATCTCCGCCATCACCCTCTGCAGATCCTTCCACGCCTCACCCTTCATCCCGGGATCACGCAGCAAAAACGCCGGATGGTACGTCACCGCAAGCTTCGCTCCCCTGCAGCTATGCCATTTGCCCCGCAGGGCGCTCAGGGACTGCTTCACACCCAGCAGGTACGTCGCAGGCGTAGACCCCAGCGCCACGATCACCTGGGGCTGCACCACGTCGATCTGCTGCAACAGAAACTGATCGCACGTATTCGCCTCGACCGGCTCCGGAACCCGGTTTGCCGGCGGCCTGCACTTTACGATGTTCGCGATGTAAACCTGCTCACGCTTCAGGCCCATCGCCTGAATCATGTTGTTGAGCAGTTGCCCAGCCTTGCCGACGAACGGGATTCCCGAGGTATCTTCATCCGCGCCCGGCCCCTCGCCGACAAACATCAACCGCGCGTTGGCATCGCCATCGCCGAATACAATCGTTCGCCTGCCCGCATATGCCAGCGGGCACCGCGTACAGTCGCCAATCTCAGCACGAATCGCAGCCAACGCCTCTGCCTTATGCGCCGCATCCACGCGGGTCGCAGGCAGGGGAATTAGATCGTCGAAACTCACAAGCTTCGCAATCGGAGGCTCCAGAAATTGAGGTCGACTTGGGACAGGAGAACTTTGGGCAGCAGCAATTGGAACAGAAGAAACTTGACGTTCAACGACTTGATGTTCGACGACCGCCGCCTTCGTGGGCAGCGATTGCGTCTCCACCATAGTTTCGGCAACAGCAGCCAGATCGACCGTCGCAACCGAATGAATAGCCGTGGCATCACCATACACCGGCTCGCCCTGACGATAGAAGTCATGGACGCCCATGTCGCGAAGATATTCCACGTAAGCCCGCAGCTGCTGCTCTGCTTCACCTGCCATGGCTCTATGGTATCGCGGTTATTGCGGAGGAAGATCGAGCACTGGCTCTACAACACGCTCCGGCAGAACAAACTTCACATGTCCCTGCTTGATCTCATCCTGTGCTACGCGGCAAGCCTTCATCGACTTGGCCACGATCAGAGGAGAGGCGCCGGACTGTAGCTGCCGCGCCCGACGCGCCGCACCTTTAACCAGGCTGTACTTATTGTGGAAAGCATTTTCAATCGTCATGCGTTTCACCCCGATGCAGAAGTTATAACTCACCGCACTGAAAAGCCATACACAATTCGTAGTGGATAAATAGCACTTATTCGTGAAAGGTACTCAATGCAGCCTTCAGGCGAGGAGAAGCAGCGTCGGTCCTGCAACTCGATGCAAGCGCCCGCACTCCGTCCCGCTCGCCGCGCTCGCACAAAACGATCGCCCGCATCTCAGAGACAGCCTGGTCGAGAACATCATTCACCAACGCATACTTGTAGTCCCACATTCGCTTCAACTCTGTCCGAGCCTCGGCCAACCTGCTCTGAATCACCTTCTCAGAGGTCACATGTTCCGCCTCGCTCCGATTTCGCAGCCGCATCTCCAGCACCACCGGACTCGGCGGAAGAACGAAGATCGACACCGCATCCGGCATCTTCTTCATCACCTGCATCGCGCCCTGCACATCGATGTCCAGCAACAGGTCCTTCCCCGCATCCTTCGCATGCGCCAGCGCAGATACTGCCGTCCCGTAGTAGTTCCCGAAGACCTCCGCCCACTCCAGAAAGTCTCCCTCCGCAATCATCCGCTCGAACTCCTGCCGAGTCGTAAAGTGATACTCCCGCCCATCCGTCTCCGACCCCCGTGGAGCCCGCGTCGTATACGAAATCGAAAAATCCAACCCCTCCACCAGCGTCCGCAGCTGACTCACCAGCGTTGACTTTCCCGAACCCGACGGCGCCGAAATGATAAAAAGTATTCCTGCCATGCGCCTCAATCACCTATTCGACTTATTTCTGCCAGTCTAACAATCGAACGACACAAACTACTCCAGATTCTGCACCTGCTCACGCGCCTTCTCGATCTCCGCCTTCATCTCGAGTCCCAGCTCCGTAATCCGCAGACTGTTTTCACCCGCCGCGCCGCTGGTCTTCGACAACATCGTATTCGCCTCACGGTTCAGCTCCTGCAGCAGAAAGTCCAGCCGCTTGCCCAGCTCTCCACCTTCTTCCAGCATCGCCACAAAGCGCTCCACATGCGTCCGCAGACGAACGATCTCCTCCTCGATGTCGCTCTTCTCCGCCAGCACCGCAGCCTCCGCAAGCAGCCGCTCCTCACCTACCGGAACGCCCTGTGTCAGCTCCATCAGCCGACTACGCAGCCGTTCGAACTGCGCCTCGCGCACTCCATTCCTCAAGGCTGCCATCTCCTCCGCAAACGCCTGCAGCCGCAGCATCGAAGCTTTCAACTCCGCAGCCAGCGAAGCACCTTCAAGCGCTCGCCCCTCGTTCAGCTTCCCAATCAACGGCCTAATCTGCGCGAGCACCGCTGCCTCAAGACCCTCAACCTCAGCCGCTCCACTGACACTCTCAGTGCTCATCACACCCGGTATCCGCAGCATCGCATTCAGGTCCGGCTCGCTCACTACTCCATGCAATCTCGCAGCCTCGCGAAAGGCCTGTATGTAGGCCTCGAGCAATCCCGGGTTCAGCTGAATCTCAACGTTAGCCCTGCGCTCCACCTGCAGCGTCACCTCGACATGTCCCCGCCGCAGGTTCTCCTTCAGCATCCTGCGCAACTGAACCTCCAGCCCATCGCAGGAACCAGGCAGCCGGAGATGAAGATCCAGAAACCGGTGATTCACACTCTTCATCGCTAACGTAAACCCGACGCTATCCTGCACCGAACCACGCAGACTGGCATACCCAGTCATCGAGTAAATATCCCTCACGCAATCCCCTCCAACCCGACCTGCAAAGCGCCCTCGCTGCTGGCAGGCGCAATGTCATCCTCGCTGAACTGCATGTTGTAAAGCCGTCGATAGGTTCCCGATTGCTGCATTAACTCATCATGCGTACCGATCTCCGTGATTCTCCCAGCTTCAATCACCGCGATCCGAGAGGCTCGACGCACTGTCGACAGCCGATGAGCAATCACGAACACGGTCCGCCCTTGCATTAGATTCGCCAACGCCGCCTGGACAAACTGTTCACTCTCCATGTCGAGCGCGGACGTTGCCTCGTCCAAAATCAAGATCGGAGCATTCTTCAAAATAGCTCGCGCAATCGCGAGCCTCTGGCGTTCTCCCCCACTCAGTCGGGTCCCTTTCTCACCGATCATCGTGCTGTACCCATCGGGCATGTTGAGAATGAACTCATGCGCCAGCGCCATCCGCGCCGCTTCTTCCACTCTGTTCATCGGCACATCCGGCTGACCATACGCAATATTGTTCCGCACCGTGTCATTGAACAACACTGTCTCCTGCGTCACCTTGCCAATCTGCTCCCGCAGCGACGCAATCGTCACGTCGCGGAGGTCGTGTCCGTCCAGCAAAATCCTTCCTTCATTCACGTCAAAGAATCGTGGGATCAGGTTCACCAGCGAAGACTTCCCTGCACCACTCGGCCCCACAAACGCAATGACCTCCCCTGGCCTCACATTCAAATTGATCCCGCGCAGAACCTGCTTCACTTCTCCATCGCTTTCATAGGCAAAGCCGACATCTTCAAATCGAATCTCTTCTTCGAAGCCCTTCAACACAAAGGCGCGCTTCTTCTCCTGTACATCATCCTGCGCGTCCATAAATTTGAAGATCTCTTCGCTCGCACCCAACGCCTGCTGAAAGCTGTTATAAAACAGAGCGAACTTACGCACGGGATCATATAGCGTAAACACGGCTATCAGAAAAGAAATAAACGACCCGATCGTCATCGAGCCGCTCTTGATGCGCTCGCGCCCAAGCAGTAGGAGTAGCGCTATTGCAACCGAACCCAGTCCATCCATCAAAGGAGAGCTAATGGCCTGTACGCTCACCGACCGCAGGTTGGCGCTGAATAATCGCCGTGCCGCGCGCCGAAAACGGTTCATCTCCCACAACTCCATCCCGAAGGCCTTCACGATTCGATTCCCCGTAATCGTCTCGTGGAGAATATTTTGTATCTCCGCCAGTTTGTCCTGGCCCTTGCGCGTAGTCTGGCGCACTCTCCTTCCTATCCGCCGCGCCGAAGAGATGACCACGGGGACGAACAGCAGCAGCACCCAGGCCAGCTTCCCGCCATAAAAAATCGCCACGCCAATCATAAAAATCAGCGTGAAGATCTGCTGCAAAAACTCACCGAGCACACTCGACATGGC
This sequence comes from Tunturiibacter psychrotolerans, assembly GCF_051013365.1. Lineage (GTDB taxonomy): Bacteria > Acidobacteriota > Terriglobia > Terriglobales > Acidobacteriaceae > Edaphobacter > Edaphobacter psychrotolerans_A. Next base: position 1,003,528 of record NZ_CP132941.1, read on the forward strand.
CGTCTGCACGCGCTCTATATCGTTGATCAGCGTCGACAGCAAAGTGCCCGTCGTGTGCTTCTGAAAGAACCCCACCGACCGTCTCAACACTGCGTTGTATAAGTCATTCCGCAGGTCGGTAATCATTCCGAAACCTGCGTAGTTCACCATGTATGTGCCCGCGTAATCACATACCGACTTCACCAGCGCAGAGACGACCAACGCATACGCCACCACCGTCCACGCATTGTGAAACGAACTGGGCACTAAAAAGTGCAGGTTCAGAGGTCTTCCAAGAACGGGCACATGGGGAAACACCAGCACGTCATGCGTATAAGCATCCGGACTGAGTACATTGTCGAAGATCGGCTTCACCAACAAGACGCGGAATGCAGCCATCGCGCCCACCACTGCCATCAATACCACCGACGCCAAAGAGTAAAGAGCATACGGGCGAACGTACAGGAGCAACCGCCAGATGCGCTTCAAGCCGTCACTCTCCCGATCGTTGCCATCGCACTGCGCATCTTACTATTCTATTGCGCTCCAGCAATTCCGCGGCCTGCTACTTCGGCATATCGCGGTGAGCGGTATTCACCCGATACCCCTCCTGCGCCAATCGCTTCTTCATCTCTTCCGCAATAAAGACCGACCGATGCTGCCCACCAGTACATCCAAACGCCACCGTCAGGTAGCTCTTCCCCTCCTTGATGTAGTGAGGCAAGAGAAACTTCAACATCTCCGTAGTCTTATCCAGGAACTCTTTCGTCTGCGGAAATTGCAGCACGTACTTCGCCACCCTGGGATCTTTTCCCGTCAGCTTGCGAAACTCCGGGACAAAATGAGGATTCGGTAGAAAGCGCACGTCGAATACAAGATCCGCCTCCGTAGGCACACCATTCTTGAAACCGAAGCTGTTGGACGAGATCACCAAACCCCGGCCAGTCTCCTCGCGTTCGAACTGTGAGTTGATATGCGCCCGAAGATCATGCACGTTGAACTTGGTAGTATCGAGCACAATATCGGCGACGTTGCGAATCGGGTCGAGCCGCTTGCGCTCCGCTCGAATCGACTTCACCACCGTATCGCTGCGTCCCATCGGATGCGGCCGGCGTGTTTCAGAAAATCGCCTAATCAGCGCGTCCTCACTAGCTTCCAGGAACAGCACCCGTGTCGGAAGTACCTTGCGGACTTTCTTTAGAATTGCCGGAAATTCATCCAGCCGCATTCCCTCACGCACATCGACCACCAGCGCTGCACGTTTGATCTCCGCGGACTGCCGCACAAGATCCGCGAAGCGGGGCACTAACTCCAGCGGCAGATTGTCGACTGAGTAATAGCCCAGGTCCTCAAACGTCTTCAGCGCCGACAGCTTTCCCGACCCGGAAAGCCCCGTCAGAATAACTAACTCTCCCTGATGTTTCGGAAGCACGGCCGCTACGACCTTCTTCCTGCTTGCCTTCGCGGACGACCTCACAGAACTCTTTCCGACCTGCTTCCTCGCCATGCAGAAATCCTAGCACCTCGGTTCAAGGAACCTCGATCAGCTCCATCTTTCCATCACGCTTACGATAGAGCACCATCGCCTGTCCCGCGTGATCGCGAAACACAAACACCTCGCGGTCACGAAACGCAGCCTCTTTCACCGCCTCTTCCACCGACATCGGCCTCAGCGCAACGGCTTCATTCGAACGCACCACATGCGGCTCCGCAAGCGGCGAGTGCGATGGAAAGGAATGTACCAGCATCGGCACCGCCTTACGTCCCACGCTGGTCTTTGTCGCCACTTTCACCATGGCAGTCTTCCTTGCAGCCGGCGCCGCAACCTCAGCCGCCGCGGCCTTCGAATCTGTCTTCGGATGCCGCTTGATCGTCCCATACCTCTTCTTATGGCGGATCGCCTGTTGTTCGATCTTCGCGAGCGCGTCATGCAACGCGACGATCATCTCCGTATCCTCGCACCGCGCCACCATCTTCTGGTGCTTGGTCTTTACCGTCACTTCGGCGATCTGACGATATTTGTCCGTGGAAAGAATCACATGCACGCTAGCAGAATTGCCGACAATCTTCGCAATCGCCGCCAGCCCTTCCTCAGCCTGTAACTTCAATTTCTTTGTGATGGTGGTCTGTCTGCCGGTGTACTCCACGTCCATACGTTCACCTCGTCCCTGCGATCGATCCGGATCTCTCGCAGACGATCAGCGTACACGACGTTGGTGCGTACTTGGAATCTGCATATCTTCCCGGTACTTCGCGACCGTCCTGCGGGTCACCTGAATCCCCTGCCGTTGCAGCTCTGCCGCCAGCTGATCATCGGTTAGAGGTTTCCGCTCATCCTCTTCTTCAATCAGCTTCTTCACCTTGCGCTTCAGCAGAACCAGCGGCAGATCGCCGCCCTCCGGCCCATTCACTCCTTCGGAGAAGAAAAAGCGCAGCTCGAATACGCCCTGCGAAGTATGAACATACTTGTTCGCCACCGCGCGGCTGACCGTCGAAGGATGCACTCCGATCTCCTCCGCAACCTCTTTGATCATCATCGGCTTAAGCGCATTCACGCCATGCTCGAGAAACTCCTGCTGCCGTCTAACGATCACCTCACAAGTCCGCACGATCGTATTCTTCCTCTGCTCTATATTTCGAAGCAGCTGAATCGCCGACTTGTATCGTTCCTTCACATACTCCTTGACTTCTTTCTCCGTCTGCTTCTGCTGCAGCATCTTGCGATATCCCTGATTCAACCGAAGCGTCGGCATATCCTCTTCGTTCATCAATACGACATAGACATCATCGCGCTTCACAAACGCAACATCCGGTTCGATGAGCCGCGTTTCGCTTTGGTTATAGCGCTGCCCCGGCCTCGGATCGAGCGTCCGGATAAACTCAACCGCAGCATTCACCTCATCCGCCGTGCGTCCACAGCTCCTTGTCAGCTCGCGCATATCTTTCTTCTGCAGCAACGGCAGGCAGTTCGTCACAATGTGGGTCGCAATACTGAAAACGTCCTCGCGTCCGGGAGCATCAGCAGCGGCAATTGCCTCTACCGCGCCATAATCTTCTTCACTAGCCGCACCGTTTTTTGCAGCCGCAGCCTCTGCGTGAGCTTGGCGGCGTCGAAGTACCAACGATGCCTCACCCTGCTGAGCACATATCTGAATCAGCAGACACTCCCGCAAGTCTCTCGACCCCACTCCAACCGGATCAAGAAAATTCACCACTTTCCGCGCCTCGTGAACGGCAGCTAAAAGCGGTCCAACCGTCTCGTCCGACGCAGCCGCTAAATCGACCGCCCCATCCTCCACAGCGCCGTCTTCCCCACCACCAACCTCAGGAAAATCCCACACATGAGGCGGCTTACTCCTGTTTCCCCGCTCAAATGGAATAGGCTCCGACCGTTCCGGCTCCCGCATCTGCATGAGAGCCTCGACCAACTCCTCATCGCTCGCCGTCAAATAGCCATTCTCGTTCAGATTCCCTACAACGAGCTCTGCAGCCGCCCGGACCTCCGGACTCAGCGTCAACGATCCCAGCTGCCACGCCAGATGGTCACTCAAAGTACTCGGTTGCGAAAGAAAGTTCTCGAACGAAGGCTTGTCGTACTCTTCAAAATTGGAGGCTGTACGAAAACCCGGATCAAGATAATCCTGAAAGTAGCTGCCAAAATCGATCTCATCGAACGGGTCTTTTTCTACCCTTTCGCTCTCCGCCGCAACCTCTTCGGCAGATCGCTCCCGGTCTCCTTCAATTCCCGACCTCTCGTCGAGCGAAACGACCGTCTCCTCCAACTCCTCCAGCACCGGATTCTCCACCATCTCGGTGTTGATCATCTCCCTGAGCTCAAGCTTGTTCAACGCCAATACGCTGACCATCTGCACCAGTCCAGGCGTCAACACCTGTCGTTGCGAGACTTTCAAGTTCAGCTTCGGTTGCAGCAGCACTTTAACCCCTCTTCGACTCGATCACTTTAACTCTGCTCTGAATGCGCCGTTTGGCACGTCTCGTGCTCATTGTGCAATTAATTACAACAGAGCGCTATTCCCTGGGCTTTGCCATAGTCTAACGCCTATCTCGATCTGGCTGTAAGTCTAACGCTGTCAAAGGCTGAGCGCCCTGCACCGATAGCATCTCCGACTTACAACAGAAGTTGTAAAGATCGCAGCCTTCAACCCATCGAGAAGTTTTCGCCCAGATAGATCCGTCGCACCTCAGGATCCCGCCCCAGTTCCCCAGGCGTTCCCGTCTTAAAAATCTTCCCTTCCGCAATGATATAAGCGCGGTCCGTCACCGACAGCGTCTCTCGCACATTGTGGTCGGTGATTAACACCCCGATCCCGCTTTTCTTCAACCCGAAGATAATCTCCTGCAGATCCAGCACCGCAATCGGGTCGATTCCCGAAAAGGGCTCATCCAGCAAAATAAATGCCGGTTCGATCGCCAGGCACCGAGCAATCTCCACCCGCCTGCGCTCTCCCCCGCTCAGCGCATAACCCCGTGTCTTCCGCACATGCCCCAGATTCAGCTGTTCAATCAGCTTCTCGGTGCGCGTCCGACGACTCTCCCAGCTCAACTGCTGCGCCTCAAGCACCGCCAGAATATTGTCCTGCACCGTCAGCTTGCGAAATACCGAAGGCTCCTGCGGCAGATAGCTGATGCCATAGTTCCTCGCCCGCAGATACATCGGCAACCGGCTGATGTCATGGCCATCCGCCAACACTCGCCCAGCGTCCGGCCGTACCAGCCCAACGATCATGTAAAAGCTCGTCGTCTTCCCCGCACCGTTCGGGCCCAGCAGCCCCACCACCTCGCCCTGCTCGATCTGGAGGCTCACCCCCTTCACCACCTGGCGGCCGCCGTACGACTTGCCTATCTCCTCCGTCGATAATGTCTTCATTACTTGTTCTTCACCCGCGTCTCCGTGCGCACGTGCTGCCCCACGCCACTGTCTCCTTCATTAGAAACCACGACGTTCTCATCCCCAGCATGGAATCGCAAAGACGTACCCGTCACGGTCCCTCGCTGGTCGTCCACAACCTTCGGGAGCACCTTCGCTGTTCCAGTCAAAACAAACATGCCATCACTGGCCGTATACACCAACTGCTCTCCGCTCGCCCGCCTGCCGGGCTGTTGCATCTCGATATGCCCACTCGCCACAACTCGCTCCACACTGCCGCCCATAAACCCTTCCCCCGCAGCACCCCCCGCAACCGCCGTCTTCGCCGCCTGCAGATAAACCACAGCCCGCTCCCCCCGCATACTTCCGTCGGAGCCATCCACCTGCACCCCGCCCGTGAAGTCTGCCCTCCGCGCTTCATCCGAATACACCAACTCCCGGCTGACCACCCGCACCACGCTCGTCTTCCCACCAACCACCTGTTTGCCAGCCTTGGCCGCCTCTGGTTTCGCGTTAGACCCACCACTCACCAACACCGTATGCACTGCCCCGGGAGCACCAGGCCCCTCGCCATGCGCCAGCAGTCTCTTATGCTTCTGTTCAAACTCAATCACCGGAGCATCGACCTGCGAAGCCCCCTGCCACAATCGCGCAGGCTTGCCATTCACTCCGTAAAATATCGCTACCTGCGAGTCATGCTTCAGCTCTGCCCTTGCCGCCAGCACGTGCGCCGGTTCTTGCGCACTGCCCGCCTGACTAAAACTCGCCTTCACCGAACCATCCGCAGTGGCGTCCCCTGTCTTCTGCTCGCTCACGACACGATCTGCCCAAAGCACACTCGTTCCGTCGCTCACCTGCACATTTCCGGTCAACGTTGTCCGCTCCAACTCGCCGTCGTAAACCGCGCGCTCCGCCGTCACGCGTTCTTCAACCGGCGCGGCCGAGTCCCCCGGCTTCCTCACCGGCAGCTCCGTCATCACCACATGACCTTGTTCGGTTGCGCTCGAAATCTCATCCGCCCCCTGCCCCTTGCCGTCCGATCCACGCGTCGCACCCGCAATCACTGGTTTGAAGTACGCCACCAAAGAATCCCCAGAGCTCGTTTCGACCACTCCCTTCGCATCCACTCTGTGCATCGAGGTATGTCCATCTCCATGCACCTCCGCAAGATGGTCCGCATCTCCCACTCTCACAAAATGAGCCGTCAAAACATCCCCCGCCAAAGCGCTGCTCGTCGGCCCGCCACCCTTGACAGCCGGATTCACCACCTTCAAATGCGCACTTCCCGTGGCCTTCGCGTCTCGCAGCAGTGTCTTCCCCGCTTTATCCGCAGACAAGGTCACATCCATCTGTCCAGAGTTCAACTCTCGCTCCCCCCAGGTCTCTTCACTCGTCGCATCCGTTCGAACCCGTTCCTTAAAATGCACCGCGCCAGTCATCACCACATGCTCCGGATGACCCGCCTTGTCAAACGCAGTCCGTACCTCGGCCGCCTCTCCTTTACCCTGTCGCAGCGGTTCATCAGCCGTGTACTTTACCCCGCCCTGCATAACCGCCGATTGCGGCTGACTCTGCGCACTCAACGTCATCTCCCCCCGCGGAGCCTCCATCGAGCTACCCAACCCGTTCCTCAGCTTGACGTCTCCTTCAGCCTCAACTCGCTCAACCGTTCCATCCGGCCTCAGATGCACGACAACATCTCTCGCCTCCGCGGTCTCTCCCGCACCGCCCTTGCCGCCCAACGCGACATACTTCGCCTGAGTCAGCAACGCTCTCTCATGCTGCCGATCCAACTCCGCACGAGACGCCGTCAACACCACCGGCCTGTCACGCTCCAGCCCAGTCACCCTCACCGCCGAGTGGAGCACCACTACTCCCGAATCAGAGTTGTAATCCGCCCCCACGGCGTGTCCCGTCAGTCCACCTGTCTCAAACTCGATATCGTTGTCCGTCGCGGCCACACCCTGCTTTTGCGAAAACACCAGCCCGCTCGTCGTCACATGAATCAGCCGTCCATCCTTAGCCTCATGCTCCTGCTTTTGCTCAGCCTTCTGATGCAAGTCCTTTCCTGCCGCATAGTCCATCTTCGCGTTCGCATCAGCCGCCGCAGGGGCCTGCAGATCAATATGCACCTCCCCATCGGCACGAATGATTTCGTTCTTCTGGTCGTACTCAAACTCTTTTCCGTAGATTCGATCGGCCCGGTCTTCCTTCCGCCCGTACAGCACGATTCCCACGTCATGCAGCGTTACCTTGCCATCGGCGCGTTCTACCGCCTTAGCCGCATGAATCGTATAGACCGTCCGGCCCTGCACCGACTGCGAGTACGTAAAGCCATTGGTCTCTCGGCGTACGTTCACTCCCAGCTTCTTCGGCAGATTCGTCAAAAACCGGTGCGCTCGATAGTGCGCATACCCCAGAAAAGAAGCGATCACCAGCACCAGCAGGCCGGCGCCCGCCAGCAACCAGACCCGCAGCCGCTCTACCGAAACGTTCATTCACCTTCTATCTTCTCATTCCGGTCACTTCGTGCGGGAGCGCCAAGCGAAGCGGTATACGCGTCACGAAGTGACCGCCCCACGCGCAGTGGGCCCGTCCGGCAGGACAAGTCATCAAAACAACGAAAAGGTCTAAACTAGACCAATGGCCGATCAGCTCTACCTCAGTCTCTGGTTTCCCAACTTCCGCCTCGAAGCCCTCCCCGCGACGATGGTCTCGGTCATGCGTCAGTTCGCGCTCATCAGCGGAGAAAAGCGCGTAGCTGCGGCCAGCGTCTACCCCATTAGCTTCACCGAGGCACCCACCTACCAACGCATCTACGTCAACGACGACCGCGCCGAAGAAAACCAGGACACCTCCGGTTCCATCATCGAAAACGCTGTCGCCGAAGCCACCGAACAGCTCCACGACGACATGGCCTACGAGTTCGAGATGCGATGGAAACTCTGGGCCCCTGAAGTCACCTCCAACTACCCAGACATCAATCCCCAATTCGACCCCGATGCCGACGTCGATCCCGAGTACGAGTCCTCCGCCCTCGATCCGCTCTGGAAGCTCCAGCCCTCAACCGTCCGCATCCTCGGCTTCGGCCCGCAGTTCGACGACGCCAGCTTCGACCAGAACGGCCACATCCGCATCGACTTCGGCCTCGACACGCCCTGGCTCGCCGAGACTCTCGAAGACGAACAACTCGATGAAGACGCCACCAAGCACATCCAGCAAAACGTGGAGATGCTATTAGCCTTTACCCTCTCGGTTGAAAAGAACTGCGGCATCAGCAGCCGCCTCCTCTGGACAGAATCCGGCGAACCTCTCGCCCAGAAGCTCATCGACCGTCTCCAACGCGTCAACTAGCGCTCTCGGCCACCGTAGCCGCATTCTTCGCCGCTGTAGCCGCAGCTTTCGCCTCTCTGCGCAGCCTCACCTCTCGCATTGCCACCAGCATCAGTCCCGCAAACGTAAGCGACAACATCCCATAAGCCCGCGCACCATGCAACTGGGGAACATCCTCATACAACAGCGCGAGCCCCACAAAAACAAAGAACACATGCGCGCAAAACACTTGCAGTGAAGCCTTCCCCAGCGTCAAGAACGGCTCAACCGAAATCAGCTTGACCAGGTACCGCCGCATCCAATAGCCAACGATCAGAAACGCCGCCAGATTGACCACCCGCATCGGTCCGATCTGCCACTTGTCCAATCCAATTCCCAGCGACTCTTGCGTCAACACAGGCCCCAACCAGTGATGCCGCACCGCAAGAAAGAACACGCAAACCACCCCACACACAACAACTACATATCGTGGAACCCGCTTCAGCGGCATTTCGCCTTGAGCACTCTTCACTCCCAGCCATAGCCCCGCGATCCAGACCCCCTGCCACGCAAACAGATTGAAGGCGCCAGTCTCCTGCAGCGGAATCTGCAAGTGCGTGATCCGCACCACCCACGAATGCACCAGCTCCCTCAATCCGAACTGTGCTGCAATCCAGAGCATCGCGCTCCCACCCAGCACCCACCTCCAGCCATAGCGCACGCCCAGCGCCAGCGCAATCGGAGTCAGAAACATGAACAACACATACATCGGCAAAATATCGAGCAGCGGAGGACAGTAAATGAGCAACACACCTCCGATGATCGCGGTCTTCGGATGCGCCAGATAAAAATTGATCAGGTTATAGATCGCCGCCCGGTGTGTCTTCTCTGCAAACAACGCCGCCACGGTAAACGCGAACGCCAGCATCAATAGGTGATAGCCATAAATCTTCAGCGTCCGTCGCCAAAGCTTCACAATCACACCGGAGACGTCCTCCATAGCCTCCCGCAGATAGACCGTGCCCACCAGCATCGCCGACAGAAACACAAATCCCTCGGCTGAAGACACAAATCCAACCGGCTGATTCACAAAGTCACTGAAGTGCGTCGGCATATGGGTGAACGTCATCCACACCAGGAACAGTCCCCGCAGCGCATCCAGCTCCGGCCTTCTCTGCGTCTTTGGATCGCTCACAATCACAGGTCAAATCCTCGCCGGAAAAAAGCACACCTTCAGCATAGGCGGTCAGGCAGAAGCGGGCATCTTCACAAAATCCGCTTCTTTTTGATCCAGCTAAAAGCCACTCTGTCTCTCACGTTGAGACGTTCGAACAACCAATCCGCTTCGGTCGCCCGAACCTTCGAGTCCAAATTTCAAGGCCCCGGACGCACCAGGAAACGAAGAAAATAAAGACGAAGTCCTTTACGAACTTCATCGAAATCTCTTATGCCTTCTTTACGAAAGCAGTGCTGAAATATATCAAGTCGGCAAGAACGAAAGCCGACAGGAGAGTTTGATGAACACCTTCCGCACCCGCAGACCACTTCTTGTAAACGCAACTCAGTGCCTCCACCCCACCCTCATCCTCACCGACTCCGGCCAGCGCAAAGCCTATCCCGGCGACTGGATCATTGAAGGCGAAAACCACGAGCGCTACATCGTAGACAACACCTTCTTCCAGCGCACCTTCGCTCCGATTCCCTGGGAGTCCTCAAGCGAAGGCCGCCACTACGGCAGCTAAGCGACTCCTCCAGCCAGAAACCCAACCGTAACCTTCACCAACCGGCCCCGGCCCACGATTCACCAAAGAGAAAAGCGCAGTGTCCTATGGCATTGTCCCCTGTACTAGAACCTCCGAGCTCCCAATCCACCATCGCGTCAACAACAACACAAACTCCTTTCACTCCGTCGCAACGCCGCTCCGCCACCCTCCGCAGTGACCTCAAGAGCCTCTTCCTCAGAACTCGCAAAGCGCAGTTGCAGGACGCCCAGGCCATCCATCAGCTGATCGACAGCTTCTCTCACGACGGCACCCTCCTTCCCCGCTCCTACGCCGAAATCTGCGCCAACATCCGCACCTTCACCATCGTCGAAACTCACACCCATCAGTTCCTAGGCTGTGCAGCTCTCCACGTCTACGGCCCACACCTCGCCGAGATCCGCTCCATCGTCGTCCGTCCCGATATCAAAGGATGCGGAGCCGGCGGCCAGCTCGTTCACGAACTCATGCGCCAGGCCGAAGCGCGCGGCATCAAGTGCCTCTGCCTCTTCACCCGCATCCCCAACTTCTTCGAGCACTTCCACTTTCGCACCACCGAGCGTCAGGCTCTTACCGACAAGGTCCTCAAAGACTGCCTCCACTGCGCCCGTCGCAACGCCTGCGACGAAACCGCAATGGCACTCGGCGAGCTTCCCGCCCCACGAGACTTGCCACGAGCTGATTTCTTCCTGCCCCATCAAGCCACGGAGTTAGTACAACTGCAGGTCTGACCAATCACCCGGAAGTGTCATTCAAGGCACCGCCTTTTCAGGTTACCCTTGCCGTCAACAGTCTGCGCATGCATCATGACAAACAACGTAAAACCCGCGTAGAATGGCAACCTCCACTACATTCTTCGCATCTCGCATCCAGTACCTTTGTGCGAAACCGAATCTTGCAGTGCTTGTTTCAAACGTTCTGCCGGAGCAAACGAATTTCGAACAGGAAAATAAAATGAACTACATCGACTCACAACAGATCGCACCGACCTTCCAATCCAACTGCCGCGCCGAGGACGGTCAGCTCGACCGCAGTCACTGGAGCGGACTCTGCGAAGGTGTTCTCATCCCCTTGGGCTCGCTCTTCGCGGTCTTCCTTCTCATGCTCGGCGTCATGCTCATCACCACCTAGCCTGAGACGACAATCTCCGAAAAGTCCGCGATCCCGGAGAAGTCTCCCAGCACTTTCTCGAGCAATGCCAAACGGTTCGCGCGCACGGCCACATCGGGCGCCATCACCATCACCGCCTCGAAGAACGCGTCCACCTGCGGCCTTAGCGTAGCAATCTGCTCGAGCGCTGCCGTGTAGCTCTTCTTCCCCCGCAGCGCACTCACCTTCTCCGCCAACTCCGCCGACTTCTCCGCCAGCGCCTTCTCCGTAGGCTCCGTTAGCAGCCCAGCATCAACACCCGGCGCCGCAGCAAGCTCTTTCTCTCTGGCCTGCGCAAGAATATTCTTCATCCGCTTGAACGCAGCCGACACCGCCGCAAAATCCTCTGACCCACGCACCGCCGTAACCGCCTCCGCGCGCGCAACAGCATCCCGAACATCACTCGCGCCAGCCGCCAACACCGCCTTCACAATGTCATAAGCCTGCCCGCAAACCTCGCGTAGATAAAACTCCAACCGCTCAGCATAAAATCCCCGCGTCTTCGCAACAACAGCAGCGTCCTCGGTGCCGAGCGCCGCAATCTCATCCAGTGAGAGCGGTAACTCCACCGTCGTCTCCGCCAAAATCTTCACAATCCCATTCGCCGCTCTGCGCAACGCAAATGGATCCTTCGACCCGGTCGGTTCCAGTCCCAGCCCGAACATCCCCGCAATCGTATCCACCTTATCGGCTATCGCAAGCAACGCCCCTTCAACCTTCTTCGGCACTCCATCTTCCATTGACGCCGGTAGGTATTGGTCGTAGATCGCATCCCCCACCGCTGCCGAAAAGCCTTGCGCCCGCGCATATAGCCCACCCACCACGCCCTGCAACTCCGTAAACTCCTTCACCAGCTCCGCGGTAAGGTCGGCCTTTGCCAACAATGCCGCAGTGTCGAGCGACACAGCATCCACCGCAACTCCCCGCGCAGCAACCAACCCGGCAAGCCCGGACGCAATCTTTCGCACCCGCTCCGTCTTCGCAAAATAGCTGCCCAAATCCTTCTGAAAGGTCACGTTCTCGAGCAGCGCAACCCGGTCCATCAGCGACACCCGTTGATCAAACTCCCAGAAAAATCTCGCATCATTGAACCGCGCCCTCAGCACCCGCTCATTGCCATGCCGAATCACCGCGATCCCAGCCTCATCGGCCTCCGTATTCAACACCGCGAGAAAGTGCGGAGCCAACTTCCCATCTTTATCCTCAACCGCAAAGTAGTTCTGGTGATCCCGCATCACCGTCACCAAAACCTCCTTCGGCAGCGCCAGATACTCTTTCTCAAACCCACCCAGCAGCACCGAAGGCCACTCCGTCAACTGCGTCAGCTTATCGACAAGCTCATGATCCTCACGCCACCGCAGCCCCGAGCCGCCAGAATCGCCTGCCCGCGTCACCTTATCCAAAGCCTTCCGAATCCTCTGCCGCCGCGCCTCCACCTCCGCAATCACAAAGCCGCCAAGCAACGCGTCCTCATAATCACCAGGAGCCTTCAGAGAAATCTCCTGCTCGCCAAACAACACCCGGTGCCCATACGTAACTGTCCCAGCTACATATCCACCAAACTCCACCGGCACCGTCTCCGAGCCCAGCATCGCCACTATCCAACGCACCGGCCGCACAAACCTCTCCGGTCGCCCCGCCCGCCAGTACATATTCTTGGCCCAATAAATCCCTGCCAGCTCCTTCGGCATCTCTGCGGCAATCACCTCCACAGCACCACGCCCAGCCTTCACCGAGGTCGCCGCAAGATACTCTCCCTTGGCATTGGTAATCGTCTTCAACTCACCAACGTCCACACCGGCCTTCTTAGCAAAAGCCACCGCCGCTGCCGTCGCCACACCATCCTTGTAGGCCACCTTCACCGAAGGCCCCACCAACTCCTCGGCCACATCCTCCTGCCGCTCCGCGACACCCTCAACCCGCACCGCAAGCCTACGCGGTGTAGCAAAACTCTTCGTCACCGCACCCGACCGTACGAGCCGCTCGCGCTCCAGCATCTTCACCACGCGCTGCTCCAGCTCCATCTGTGCCCCGGCAATCATCCGCGCAGGAACCTCTTCCAACCCAATCTCAAACAAAAAATCCGCCATCTCTATCCCACCATCCCACTAACTTGCTGACTCGCCAACTCGCTCACTCGATCACCCTGCGCCGCATACGCCTTCGCCACTCCCACCACCAGCGCCCGAATTCGCGCCATCACACCAACGCGCTCCGTCACAGAGATTGCCCCCCGCGCATCCAGCAGATTAAACAGATGCGAGCACTTCAACGCCAACTCATACGCTCCCAGCACCGGAAAACGCTTCAACTTCAGCTCATCCATCTCGCCAAAATCCTTTACCTGCGACAGCAGCGCCAAGCACTCCGCCTCATACAAATTCAAATGCTCCCAAAGCTTCCCCACATCGGCATAGTCAAAGCTGTAAGCCGAAAACTGCTCCTCCTCGGCCAACCGCATCTCGCCATAGGTCACCTTGCGCCCTGTATCCGGCTCCACGGCCCACACAATGTCGTAGATAGAATCCACGTCCTGCAAAAAGCCCGCGATCCTCTCCAACCCATACGTTATCTCTCCGCAGATCGGGTCCAGATCCATTCCGCCGCACTGCTGAAAGTAAGTGAACTGTGTAATCTCCAACCCATCCAGCATCACCTGCCAGCCCACGCCCCACGCGCCGCCCACTGGCCACTCCCAGTTATCTTCTTCAAACTTAATATCGTGTTCCTTCAGGTCAATCCCAATCGCCACCAGCGATTCGAGGTACATCTCCTGAATCCGCACCGGTGGCGGCTTCAGAATCACCTGCAGCTGCGTATGCCGAAACAGTCGATTTGGATTCTCCCCATACCGCCCATCCGCCGGCCTTCGCGACGGCTGCGCATACGCAATCCGCACCGGCTTCGGCCCCAGCACTCGCAGAAACGTATCGGGAGACATCGTCCCCGCGCCAACCTCCACATCGTAAGGTTGCTGCAGCACGCAACCCCGATCCGCCCAAAACCTCTGCAGAATAAACAAAAGCTCCTGAAACGTCAGCGCGCGCTTCTTCCCAGCAACCTCAGAAACCGATCCAGTCATATCTCTCTCTTCAATATCCGCAATCTTTCGATTCTAACCGCTCAACGGAGGCGCGGCCCAAAGCAACGCCTTCGTCTCCGGTGACGCACCACCTCAGTGGCCCTCTTCACTGAGGTGGCTCGAGTATGTACCCTCTACCCTACTTCGGCGCCTGGTTCCGATCTGAAGGAAGAACAGTCGTAGGGTCAGCCAGCACCTTCGCATCCGGGAGAGGCACAGAGATTCCCGTCGAGCGAATAAATGCCTTACTTTTATCAATGGTCACCACGAACTGGTGCTGCCCCTTCGTCGAGTTGCGTGGCCGGGGAAACTCGACGATGTAGCGCCCCCGAACCATTGCCACAAAGCCTTGTAGCCTCTTCGCCACATCGGCTCTGTTCGCCGAAAACACGAGGCCCCCACTCAGCTCACAGATGGAACGATAAGGATCTTCCATGACGTTGCCCATAGCTGGAGAGTCATCCGAAAGCCAGGGCACATATCTCATACCAAAGACCGCAACCGCACTATTCTGCGCGAATGCCCTTACTTCATTCCATTTATGAGTGCTTCCCCTATCCTGCCCATCACTCACCGCAAGAATCACTCGCCGCCCAGGCTGTCCCGACAATTGATTGGTCACGAAGGCCAGCGCATCCCACAGGTGCACCTGCGACTCGCACTTCGAACCGGGTTTCACATGTCGTCGGTCACTCGCCGACTGCACCGCCTCATGAACCGACTTCTTCAAGTGCTCCTCATCTGCTGGCACGTCACTCGCATACTGCGTAAACTCGCAATCCAGCCCGTAGATGGAAACATGATCCTTGGCCCGCAGAGACAGCGGCGCTAGCTCAACAATCGCGCTCTCAAGCTTCGTGGATAACTCCAGCTCCGGCCCGCTCATATCCAGCAGAATCGCAAGCGAAATCGGATCATCGCCCTCCAGACGAACATGCGAGGCGCGAAGCGGCGATCCACCATCGAAGCTCACCCTGAATCTGTCCGGCGCGATCGGCGCAATCTTCCTTTGATCCTCTCCGAGTACCAGCACAGGAATCTGGATCGTGTTCGTATAAACATGCAATGTTAAGACATCCGCATCCTGAGCACTTGCCGCAACGCTCCCCGCCATCCATAAGCACAAGGCCCAGACACAAAACCCCGTCACTGCTCCCCGCCCAAACGCGAACCAGCTCTCCTTCGCCATCTCAGAAGTATGCCAGAGCGTAGCCGGAACATCCGCTAGAAAGAATCCCGTCGTTCGACTTCATTTTTCTCAAACGCAATCCGCGCCCGCTCAATCTCCTGACCATGCGTCTCCGCCCAAATCCACACTCCGCAAAATGCCTCCCCCAGGCTCGACCCAAGCTCCGTCAACTGATACTCCACCCGCGGCGGAATCACCGGATGCACGGTCCGCGTCACCAGCCCATCCCTCTCCATCTGCCTCACCGTTTTGGTCAGCATCTTCTGGCTCACACCGCCCACCAACTCCCCCAGTCGCGTAAACCGAACCACCCCATGCTCCTCCAGAACCTCCAGCACCAACATCGTCCACTTGTCGGCCACGCGCGCAATGATCTCTCGCACCAGAGCCTCGACCTTCGGATCGTTCTCCGCCGGATACGAAGGCCTTCGTTTCGCGGCGATCTCCTTCGCCGCACTCTTCTTACTCTTACTCTGAGCCTCAACCATCGTTTTTGCCATAAATTTGGCCACTCTCTTTTGAGTAAGTATAGATATTTCAGGTGCCTACTTCCCAATAGATACAAACCATCCTACTATCAATTCAGGAGAAACCACCACCATGAACACCACCGGCAACACCATCCTCATCACCGGCGGCGGCTCCGGAATCGGCCGCGGACTCGCAGAGGCCTTGCACAAACTCGGCAACCACGTCATCATCGCCGGCCGCCGCAAACAGGTCCTCGACGAAACCGTCGCCGCCAACCCCGGCATGTCCTCCGCAGTACTCGACATCGAAAACGCCGCCAACATCCGCGCGTTCGCCGCAAAGCTCGTCACCGACTTTCCCGACCTCAACGCAGTCATCCACAACGCCGGCATCATGCGTCCCGAGAACCTCCTCGCCCAACCCGAAGAACTCACCGACGCCGAGGCCATCATAACCACCAATCTCCTCGGCCCCATCCGCCTCACCGCGGCTCTACTCCCTCATCTCCAAAAGCAGCCCCACGCCGCCATCCTCACCGTTACATCAGGCCTGGCCTTCATTCCCCTGGCGATGACCCCAACTTACAACGCCACCAAGGCCGCCATCCACTCCTACACGCAATCTCTCCGCTATCAGCTCAAGTCCACTAACATACAGGTCATCGAAATCATCCCCCCGTACGTTCAGACCGAACTCATGGGCAGCCAGCAAGCATCAGACCCCCGCGCGATGCCACTCGCCGACTACCTAAACGAAACCATCAACATCCTCAAAACCCAACCCGACGTCGCCGAAGTCCTCGTCGAACGCGTCAAGCCCCTCCGCTTCTCCGAGCAAAACGGCCCGGAAAAATACGCCGCATTCTTCAACCAGTTCAACGACGCCATGGCCGCAGGTACGCACTAGCTCACAAAAGGCCGTCCATCTGCCAATGTTCCATTCTGGAATGGACGGCCAACTTCACAAATCGCACGGACCACCCAACCAACACGGCAAGTTCACTGCGGAGGAGGCTCGTTTCGAAATGAGGCTCAAGACCAGCGGCCTGTCGCAGCTTGTCATAACCAGGACTTGTCATAACCAGGACTTGTCATAACCAGGACTTGTCATAACCAGGATAGGTAAACCGTCGGATGATCTGGCCGGAGCCACGTCTAGCTCCGCCCAACACGTTCCAAACGGCCATCAAAACGTTGACCAAACCACACACAGTCGGGTGCCCCATATCTCGATTTTGAGATGTGGGCATTCGCGCGCGCGAACCGTTCTCCTCCACCTTCCCTAAGCGCGCCCCAACGCCCGCGCACTCACCAACCGCCGCTCCAGATGCCTCTCCAACGTCTCCACCGCAAATCTCCGCAGATCCGCCGCCCGCCCCTTCGGCCAATCCTCCTTCGCCAACTCCCCCACCGTCCCGCGAAAGATCCTCACCGCCTCTCCCACGGAATCCGCCGACAGCGCAACACTCCCGCCCCGCCGGTCATCCGCACAAGTCACCCCATCGCTCGTAGCCGAATACCAAACCGTCCCACCCCGCAAATCCAGCCCACACACGACGCAGTGCCCCAACTCCGGCATCCACCCCATCAAACGGCTCATCCACAGCGAAAAATACATCACCGGCAACCACACCCTACCCACCTGTATCTGGTCGAGCACCGCCAGCACCAGCCGAAACACCGCATCTTCCGGAGCCTGTTCCGGCAGCGCCTCCTCCACCACTTCCGCGACAAACTGCAGTGCCGCCGTCCGCGCATAATCGATCGGCCGCGAAAGCGGAGAACTCAAAATCTCAAACGCATCCAGCCGCATCAACTCCTGCTTTGGCCTCTCCGCATACGTCGCTCGCACATAGGTCATCGGCTCCAGCGCCCCGCCAAACCGCCGCCGCGACCGCATCGCATGCCGAGCCACGCCCTTCACCCTGCCCTGCTCTCGCGTAAACAGGCTCACCAGCAGGTCCGCCTCCTGGAACGGCCACACCCGTAACACGATCGCCTCTCCCTGCCGCTCAATCATCCCTACCAGACTATTCCACCGCCAACTAGAAGTCGGTCGAGACGCTGAGATCCTTCCACTTCTTATCGGACTCCATCGTTGCCAGAGCGCTCTTCTCCGCAGCCGCATAGCAATCGCTCCCAAGCAACAACCGCAGCGGAGGCTCCGTCATCGACACCAGCTTCAAAAGAGCCGCAGCCGCCTTCGCCGGATCGCCTGGCTGCTTCCCGTTGTAGTTCCGCTGAAACCGCACCGTCGCCCCCACGGTCGAGTCATACTCCGCGCGCCCTTCCCGAAGCTCAGTAGACGAACCGGCAAAATCCGTACGAAACCCACCCGGCTCAACAATGGTCACCTTCACCCCAAGCGGCGCAAGCTCTTTCGACAGCGACTCCGAAAAACCCTCCACGCCAAACTTAGCAGCCGCATAGGTGCACGTCCCACCGGCCCCAGCCGCCCTGCAATAGAAGTCACCTGAACAATATGACCCGCTTTGCGCTCGCGAAAATAAGGAATCACCGCCTTCGTCATAATAATCACGCCAAAAAGATTCGTCTCGATCTGCGCACGAAACTCCGCAAGCGTCGTATCTTCGACTGGCGCAACATTTCCATAGCCCG
This sequence comes from Tunturiibacter psychrotolerans, assembly GCF_051013365.1. Taxonomy (GTDB): domain Bacteria; phylum Acidobacteriota; class Terriglobia; order Terriglobales; family Acidobacteriaceae; genus Edaphobacter; species Edaphobacter psychrotolerans_A. Next base: position 1,021,976 of record NZ_CP132941.1, read on the forward strand.
CGTTATTCACGAGCACATCTAATCCACCAAAGCTCTCAATCGCCGCATCCACAGCGCCCTGCGCCTGCGCCTCGCTCGTCACATCCAAAGACACCGCACGAACCCGGGTCCCATACTTCGCCACCAAATCAGTAAGCTGCGCCGGATTCCTTGCCCCCGCCACCACGCGATCGCCCGCTTCCAGTACCGCTTCCACAAACGCCCTTCCAAGCCCACGAGAACTTCCTGTAATCAACCAAACCTTCGACATAAAACCTTTCTAGATGAACGAATCCACATCTTCCAGCGAAAACCTGGCATCTCTAATTGATTCAATCGATCGATTGAGGTTTCGAAATAAGCGCGAAATCGCTCTCTTCCAGCCATGCAAGGTGTAGGATTGCGTTCGGCGAGCAAACCCTCTGCCGCCCGCAGCACCTCTGGAGGAATAGCGTGAGCAAAACACAACGACTCTTTATCGCAGCCGCAATGACGGTCTCCCTGATCGCAATGGCAGAAGAACCCGGGTCAAACATCAAAGTCACCGGCTGGGTCATCGACTCAGCATGTGCCTACACCAAGGGCCTCAGCAAACCCATCGGAGTAGCCTGCGCGAAAGCCTGCGCCAAAAACGGTTCGCCTCTGGTCATCCTGCAGGATGATGGAACCATCTACCTGCCCATCGACAGCGCAACACCCTCTGCATCGCAAAACGCCAAGCTACTACCCTACGCCGGCGAGCACGTCACGGTCACCGGCAAGGACTACGCCAGAAACGGCTCCCACGGCCTCGTCATCGACACGATCACAAGATAACCAGTCAACTTCAACTAAACCAATCGCCATACAAAAAGAGACGCGCAGCCCGAAGGCCACGCGTCTCTTTTCAAATTACCAAACGAAATTTATCGCCCGTAGTGAGCCGCATTCTTGGTCTGATACTCCGCCCACTTCTCCGGCAGATCATCTCCCGCATAGATCGCCGACACAGGGCACACCGGCACGCACGCGCCGCAATCGATGCACTCCACGGGATCGATAAACAGCTGCTCCGACTCGCCGAACCCAGACTCATCCTTCTTCGGATGGATACAATCCACCGGGCAGGCATCCACGCAAGCCGAATCCTTCGTCCCGATGCACGGTTCCGCAATCACATAAGCCATCTCAAAAATCTCCCTTATTCCCGTCTAATTTCGTCGCGCAAAAATATGCTCGTTCCTAGATTCTAGCAGCACAACCGCACTCATCCGCAACTCGCCCCTTGATGCAACTACGACCGCTTTAGCCCCTGTTTCACTCACTTCGACCACTCTGCTCCCGCATCCGCTCCGCCAGATTCTCGGGAAAGATCTTCTCCCGCGACGTCGCGATCTCCTCCTCGCTCCACCACCGAATCTCGCGCATGATCTCCCTCTCATCGGCCGTAACTCCAATCAGTCGAGGCTCCTCGCGCCGACACTTCGCCCGAAAAAGAAAATCAGTATTGTCCTGCATCTCGCCCTGATGAAGAAACTGATTCCTGTCGCAGTAAACCGGCCCCGTCACCGCCAGCTCAAGCCCCAGCTCCTCCCTCACCTCACGCACCGCAGCCTCAATCTCTGTCTCACCCGCCTCAATCTCACCACCCGGCAAAGCCCAAAAAACAAACTCCCCATCCACCCTCGGCACCACAAAGCGAATCAGCAAAACATTTCCGGCCTCATCAAACAACATCACCCGGGCCGTCCTTCGCTTCCGCACCCTACTTGGCCATCATCCGTTTCGCTGCAAACTCCGCCGCCGAAGGAATCGCCGTCAACTCTCGCCCGGCAAACATCTCCGTAAACAGGTGCACCATCTCCTTCTTGATCAATCCATTCGTAACCAGCGTCTCGCGACTATCCATCGTGAACTTCCCTCCATCGAAGTGAGTCACCGTCCCGCCAGCCTCCTCCACCAGAAGATATCCCGCCGAAGTATCCCAGGGATTCAAATTGAACTCCCAGAATCCATCCAGTCGCCCACAAGCCACGTAAGCCATATCGAGCGCCGCACTCCCTGCCCGCCGCACCCCATGCGACCGCAACGTAATCTCGTTGTAGAAATGAATATTCGGGCTCTCATGCCTCTTCTTGCTCGGAAACCCCGTAGCCGTAAGCGACTCCTGCAACGAAGCCGTCTTCGACACCGAGATCTTCCGCCCATTCAGCCACGCGCCCTTGCCCCGTTCCGTCGAAAACATCTCATCCCGCAGTGGATCGTAGATCACCCCCGCAACCATCTCCCCATCTGCATCCGCGGCCAACCCTGCCGCACGCCTCTCCAGCCCCAGCACCACACAAAACGCCGGAAACCCATGCGCAAAGTTCGTCGTCCCATCCAGCGGATCCACATACCATCGATACTCGCTCTCCAGCCCGCTCCGCGTCCCCTCTTCGCCATACACGCCATGCGCAGGAAACGCCGCCTTCAGCTTCTCTACAATCAATTGCTCGCTCGCCCGGTCGGCCTCTGTCACCAGGTCCACATCGCCCTTGTACTCGGTCGTCACGCCCTTCGCATAAAACCCACGTAGCAACGCCCCCGCCTGCCGTGCAATCCCCTCGGCAATATGCGCAAACTCAAACTTCTTCACCGTAACCCTCCCATCGACCGCAGCCGTCTCCAGTGCTATCGTTGTCCTCCAGAGTATCCTGTGCTCCGCCGGCTCCGCTCGAAACTTTATCTCTCCCGAGGTCAGCCATGCCAAAGTTTCTGATCGAACGCGACATCCCCGACACCGGCCACCTCACGCGCGAACAACTCGTCGCCATCTCCGAAAGCTCCTGCCGCACCCTTCGAGGCTTCGACCCCGACGTGCAGTGGCTCACCTCCTTCGTCACCGCCGACAAGATCTACTGCATCTACATCGCTCCCGATGAAGAGATCATCCGTCGCCACGCCTTCGAAGGCGGCTTCCCCGCTAACGTCATCACCCTCATCCAGTCAACCATCGACCCCACCCACGCCGACGCCTAAGCTCATTTTTGTGATTCATACGCTTTTAGCTGCATAAGCTGCAAGGTCTGCGAAGGTACTCCTAGCTGCTCCCGCACCGCATCGGACACTAACCCACGGTCATAAGGCTCCTGCGTCCACTCATGTTTTGCATCACCGGAGTATTGCGTCCCAAACACTTGCTTTTGACCGACCTTCCAGAGATACCGATCCAGAGTAGCCGCAGCGATGAAGACGGCGGTCGCATCTCCCTTCGACACAGCCACAATCGCCAGGGTATGAGCCAGCAGATAATCTTCCGCTGTATCTCCATGCTGAAACACAACTGCCGCTTCTTCGAAGTCCTTGCCTGTATGCAGCGACTCACTGGCCAGCAGCCTCCGTGTCTGCTCTCGCCGCTCTGCATCAGTCTTATTCACCATCTCCCAATCGACCCTCTCCACCGTCCGGAGTCGTTGATCCTCTTTATAGATCGCCTCCATCTCAGTGTTCGAAGCATCGGAATCGCGTGCGGTATAAAGCCGGTTGGGCTCCCAATCCAACGCCACCGTCGCTCCAACTCCGACTCGTTCAAACAAATCAGGCTCCTCTACATCGTTCGCAGGAAGATCATCAAACATCACCTTTGCCCGAGCCCCATCCAGCCGCATTACATATGCGTCCACGTCCTTCGGGTCGGCGACGTTTTGAACGGTAAAGTGCAAAGCCCCATCAACCATTCGAAACTTAGACACCCTGTCCTTCCGCACGCCCCCGCGCATATTCGCAAACCCATAACCATTGCTTGAAAATTTTGCCGGTCGATCCCAGCTGCCGCGCAAGCTCTCACCATCCTGCACCAAACGCAAAACGAATATACTGCGGGCTCCCAACCGCATCGCCCACGTCCCGGCAAAATCTCTCATCTCAGCAGCATGGGCGACGCACGGCACAAACACGAAGACCGCAATCAAGAACTGCATCCCGCGTTTAAGCATTGTCGCTACCTCGCATCCGCGTAGTACCCCGACCTGTAGCGAAGATCATACTTCCCCTTCAGCTCCGCATCGGTCATCCGTACCTTGATCTGCCGAAAAGAAGTATCCGCCCCCCGCCTCGGCGCATAGTAGCCCAGCAAATACTGCGTCCTCAAATCATCCGACACATGCGCAAACGCCGGCTCCAGGTCCTTCGGATCCACGACATAGTAGTACTTCCCGCCGGTATCCTCAGCCATCTGAATCAACGCATGCTCCCCGCCTTCATTCCTTCCCGCGTCCGCATAGATCGGCACAATGATGATCGAGTACACCATCGCGCCCGCCCTCTGCGCCTGCTCCAGCGCCTGCGTATACCGCGACCCCTTCACCGTATCCCCGCCATCAGTAATCAGCACAATCACCCTCCGCCGCCCATTCGCAGCCGAAGTCCCCGCCAGCCTGTCCGACGCCAGATAGATCGCGTCATACAACGCCGTAGCATCCCCACGCTGAATCTCATTCAGCCCAGCCTCAATCCTCTTCGGCTGATTCGTAAACGGCACAATCTCCCGCACCACATCCGAGAACTCCATCAGGTCCAACTCATCCTGCTCCCGCAGCAGCGCCCGCACAAAGTGCTTCGCCGCCTCCTTCTCCAGCCGCTCGCTGCTCAACACCGTCTCGCTCGCATCAATGGCAAGCACAATCGACAACGGCGTCGTAGCCTCCTTCTCAAACACCGCAATCTTCTGCGGCTTCCCGTCCTCCAGAATCTGGAAATCATCCCGTCCCAGCCCACCCACAGGAGAGCCCTTCGCATCGACCACGTTCAACGCCACATTCACCAACCGCGTCTCCACTTTGATCGTCGGAAATCCACCCGCAGGAGATCCACCCTGCGAGCCATTCGTCTTACCCCCGCCCGTCTGCGTCACCACCACCGGCGGCGTCTGCACATCGTCCGGATCCTTCGGAGCCTGCGCTCCATCCACCGGAGGAGGTTCCCGCACCACCGGAGCCTGCGAAAGCAGATCCCCTCGCACAAACAGCAGCCCCGCACCTAACACGAGCCCCGACCACTTCATCCCTGTCTCTCCGGCCCAGCAACCGCAATCTCATCTGGAAACGGCTCTCCATCCGCCCAGATCGCCCCATCCACAAATTGTTCCTTCTTCCATATCGGTACCGTCTTCTTCAACGTATCGATCAGCCACCGGCAAGCCTCAAACGCCGCGCCACGATGCGCCGAAGCCACCACAATCAGCACACTCGTCTCCCCCACCATCAGCCGGCCCAGCCGATGCACCAGCGCCACCTCCCGCACGCCGAACCGCTCCACCGCCTCGTCCGCCAGCCCCCGCATCTTGTCCAGCGCCATCTCCCGGTAGGCCTCGTAGTCGAGATAAAGCGTCTTCCTTCCCCGGGTATTATTCCGCACGATCCCGTCGAACACACACACCGCACCATCTTCGCCGGCCTTGATCTCCGCGACAATCTCCTCCGCCGGAATCAACTCATCCAAAATCTCAACCCGCATCAACCTTGCGCCTCTCATTACAAACTGTCGTCATCCTGACCCTGAGCGCAGTCGAAGGGGAAGGGCCCTGTATTTCGTCCTCGCCTTCCCAACCCCCGCTCACCGGCGGCAACAAAGCCACCTCATCTCCTTCCCGCAACACCACCACCGCCCGCGCATACTCCTGATTCACCGCCACAGCCATCGAATCCCAAATCTCCCCCACCCCCGCATACCGCTCACGACAAGCACCAATCAAATCCGCCACCGAAGCTCCCTCCGCCAACTCCATCTCCTCAACGCCCCGGCCAAACACATCCTTAAGCACACCAAAATAAAGAACTCGCACCCGCATATTCCATCAGAATACGCGAGCACGAGTCTTTGACGTCACCACCAGCTCAAACATCACCGCACGACGGAGCAACATCACCATTCCAACGGCGATCAGGTCATACCCAACGGCAAACCCGCCGCAACCGCCTTACGCAAAATCCGCAGTCACCGCACCGGCTCATAGTGGAGCAACACGCTCCCATTCCCAAACACACGATGCTTCGTCAGCTTCAGCCGCTGCCTCTCTTCCAGCCCTTCGAACATCGTCCTGCCGCCACCCAACGCCACAGGAATCACCGCGATCTGATACTCATCAATCAGCCCCGCACCCGCCAGTTGCGCAACGATCGTCCCACTCCCGAAGATCACAATCCCCTCCCCGGCCTCCGCCTTCATCTTCCGCACAGCTTCCACCGGATCGCTCTTCACCAGCGTCGTATTCTTCCACTCCGCCTTCTCCATCGTCTTCGAAAACACCAACTTCTGCGCGCTATTCATCTTCTCCGCGACCTCCGGCATCATCGCAGTCGCAGCAGGCGTCGGCCAGAAGCTCACCATCAGGTCGTACGTCTTCCTTCCAAATAAAAGCGTCCCGCCGCCTTTGGCATTTCCTCGGGTAAACTCATTCCACTCTGCGTCATCATTACGGGCAAAGCTCATGTCTCCCTTATCATCCGCAATGTAGCCATCCACCGACACATTGTTGAACACCATCACTGTCTGCATTCCCTCTCCTTAATCGCCGCCGTCGTCGTGATCTTTGCCGTTGTCTTTGCTTTCCTTGTTGACACCCCGCAGGGGATAAGCGGTTGCGTGTTCTCTTCCAAGCAAAATAAAAATCGTCGTTTCGACCGCAGCCGCTCACGGTGTCATCGTGAGCGGCGCAGTCGAGAAACCCGCTTTTACCCTTACCGTGCCACTACCTCAGGTAAGTCGCCGCTAATTCCAACGACCTACTTAGGCCCAACCACCGCAAACAAAGCCCCCTGCGGATCGATCCCCTGAACGATCCAGCTCCCGCCCGGAACCTCATGCGGCCCCATCAACACCTTGCCGCCTCTCGCCCCAACTCTCGCCGCCGCAGCATCCGCGCTCTCCACGTTGAAGTAGTAGATCCAACCCGGACGATTCGCCTGGTCCATCGCCGTCATCATCCCACCTAGCGTAGGCCCATCCGCAGCAAACATCTGGTATATCCCCGCCTGCCCCATATCCATCACTTCGGTCTTCTTCCAGCCGAACATCCCCGAATAAAACTCGAACGCCGACTTCCCATCCACTGCATGCAGCTCATGCCAGTTCGCAAAGCCCGGCGTCCCAGCCGGCGGCTGCGGCGGCCTCTCTGCTCCCGCCTTGGCCTGAAACAGCACAAACACCGTCCCCTGCGGATCAGCCACTACAGAAAATCGTCCAACCTCCGGAATCTCCCGCGCCGGACGATGCACCTTCCCACCCGCTGCCTGCACTCGCTTCGTGTACTCGTCCACATCATCCACGCCGATGTAGCCGATCCATCCCGGCTTGTTCCCGCTGGCAAAAAACTCCTTCGGCATCGCGATCATTCCCGCAACCGGAACCTTTCCAGCCTTCAGAATCGTGTAAGGCTCCCCCGGAGTTATGCCTGGCTGCGTATCGGCCTCCCATCCCACAACCCCGCGATAGAAGACCTCAGCAGCCTTCGCATCCGAAGTCACCAACTCATACCAGACAAAATTCGAAGGCCCACCCTTCCCATTTTCAAGCGTCATCGTCTTCTCCTTTTGGTTGATCGAACTTCATTGATCGAACAGAAATCACCGCAACGGTCGTCGATAAACCGGGCCGAGCCCACCCAGCAACATCTTCACGAAGCACCGTCTTCCAGAAATACGCAGGAACCCGAATCAAGTTCACTCCCAAAGGACACAAAGTTACGCCTGGGAATTCTAGGAAAACACCATACCCACCGGTAGGTACCCAGTCAAGGCCGTATCCCGAATCAGCTGCCACCTACTGACACCGGAACTCAAGCGCTCACGCTGTCATTCTTCCGCAGCAATCGCGAGAGGCCTTCGCAACGTACTCAAACCGCAAAGATTTGGACGAGTGCGAGGCAGTTGCTACTCCGGCAGCGGCCCAAGAATATCGATCTGATATTTGGCACAAAGGCGACCGAGCTTCACCAGATCCGGCTGCTTCGGTTTTGGCAAGACCCTCTCCAGTGCAGGCTCCGCCATCTCCTCCATCATTCCAACGAACCCGGTTCCGGGCGTCGCCAGGATCAGCATCGTCGCGGGAACAGAACCACTCGCACGAATTCCGTGAGGAATTCCCCGTGGCAGAAACATATAGCCTCCCGGTCCAACTACTGTCTTCACACCATCGCAGATAAACGTGTACTCGCCGTCCAACACATAAAAGGCTTCATCTTCGACATGATGAAGATGGTAAGGAGTGGCATGCCCCGGCGCTGCAATCTGGTACACCATCGAGAAGGCTCCGCCGGTTGACTCCGTCGTCGCTTTGACGATGCAGAGATTGTTGAGAAACCAGTACGCAGGTCCTTCTGCCTCGGCAACACTTCGCGGTAAAAGTCCAGTCAGCATAGTTCTCTCCAAACGATAGATAGATTATGAATCACCTGAGCGACTTGATCCGCTCACACTCAACACCAGAGTAGGACAGCTATAACGCAAAAGATATCCGCGGTTCTACACAAAATATTCTGCAGAACCACATAGCTTCTGTGTAGCGACCTCTATCCGGTTCCAGTCCTCACTGCGCGGCGCCCTTTAGCCGTCGCTGTTCGCTCTTCTGAATCATTTCGCTCATGTCGGCAGCTGGACGTATCTCGAACACCGCTCCATACTTCAGGGTCGGATGCACCGACACGAGTTGAATGGCATGATTCATGTCCCGCGCCTCGAGCACACCAAAGCCGCCGAGCTGTTCCTTGGTCTCCGCATAGGGACCGTCGGTCGTCGCGACTTTCCCGTTCTTCCAGGACAACGTCAACACGTTTTCACTAGGCTGAAGAGCTATTCCAGCACCAGCGTGCCCGTTAGCGCGCAGATAGTCGTCGTATTCGAAACCTTCGTCGAACATTGCGTTTCGCTCCTCCTCAGTCATGCTCGCGTGTTTTGCTGGATCGTAGTATCCCAAGCAGATGTATTTCATTGGACCTCTCCTTTTTTGGTCAGCGGGTTCACCTCGCACACTGAGTCGTTCACGTTATAGTCGTCGAGCGCAGGGGAAATCGACAGTAGAGCCAGTTTCTAATTCAACTCCCGCAGCCGCCCCGCGAGAAAACGGCGATCCGAGTCCTGCCCAGCCAGCGCCAGCGCCTTCTCATACGAAGCACGCGCCTCCGAAATCCTTCCCAGCCTGCGACACAAATCCGCGCGGGCCGAGTGCGCAAGGTGGTAATTGGCGAGTTCCTCGCGCGCCAGCAAGTCATCGATGAGACGGAGCCCCTGCTCTGGACCTTCGCACATCGCGACGGCAACGGCGCGGTTGAGTTCCACGACCGGAGATGGCTGAATTCGAATCAGCCCGTCGTAGAGCAGCGTGATCTGGCGCCAGTCCGTCGACGCCGTCGACGAAGCCTCGGCGTGAACTGCCGCAATCGCCGCCTGCAGGGTGTAGGGACCAAAACGGCGCGATGCAAGCGCGCGCCCCGTGAGCGAGACCCCCTCCGCAATCTGATCCCTGTTCCACAACAAGCGATCCTGCTGCTCCAGCAGGATCAGATCTCCCTCCGCAGAGCTTCGCGCAACGCGGCGCGACTCCTGCAGCAGCATCAGCCCCAGCAGGCCCATCACCTCGGGTTCCGGAAGAAGGTCGAGCAGCAGTCTACCCAGACGGATCGCCTCGCAGCTCAGTTCCGCTCCCGTTGCCACCGCGGAATACCCTGCGTTGAAGACCAGGTACACCACCAGAAGCACGGCCCCTAGCCTTGCCGATAACTCCTGCGACCCGGGCACCTGGTAAGGAATCGCCTTATCGCGGATGATGGCTTTCGCGCGAACGATGCGTTGCGCCAGCGTCGCCGGCGTAACCAGAAATGCCCGCGCAATCTCCTCTGTTGTCAGGCCGCAGACTTCACGCAGCGTAAGCGCAATCTGTCCCTCCGGTGGCAGCGCGGGATGGCAACACGTGAAGATGAGACGCAGTCGATCGTCCTCGATCTCCTCTTCCTGCCACGCATCGTGGATGCGCGCTTCGTCCATATGCGCTTCAAGGTGCAGTGTAAGATCTCTCTCTACTCCGTCAAAGCGCGTCCGCCGGCGAATCCCGTCAATGGCCTTGAAGCGTGCGGCTGAAATCAGCCAGGGGCGCGGTTTTTCCGGAATGCCGTCATGTGGCCATCTGTCCAAAGCAGTGGCAAAGGCCTCGTGCATCACCTCTTCGGCAAGATCAAGATCGCCAAGAAGGCCCACCAGTGTAGCCAGAATCCTGCCCGATTCAGACCGGTAAAGAGTCTCTATGAATCTGCTCACATCTTCGGGCGCAGTCGGCGGCATGCATGTCAAACTAGCAAACGGACAGAATCAGCACAACTGCCTCGCCAAGGCTGAAGCCGCCGCCAGAAATAAAACTCCCCAAAAATAAAATTTCCCCGCCGCGTTGTCGAATTCCGGTCTCTCCGTTCGTCGATATAGTGAAGGCCGGGCAGAAACCCGCCTGAAGGACCATCACAGGAGAAAACATGCCGCAATATCTGGTTGCAATCCACCACCCCGACGGCTACGACGGGTCCCAAGAGGGCCAAGAAATGATCCGTGATATTCATCTGCTCAACGAAGAGATGGCGGCTGCCGGTGCCAGGTTCTTCGCTGGCGGCCTCCAATCGGCGCCCCACGCAAAATCACTGCGCAAACAGCCCGGCGGAAAAGTGTCCGTCACCGATGGACCATACCTCGAGACCAAAGAACACATCGGCGGCTTTTGGATACTCAACGCAGCCAACATGGATGAGGCCGTCGCGTGGGGACGCAAAGCCGTCGTTGCCTGCCGCGCATCGGTCGAGGTGCGCGAGTTCCTCGCAATGCCAAAACAATAAAAACGGATCACGGAGACTCAAATGAGAAAGCTCAAAATCATGGAGCATATCTCGCTGGACGGCGTGCTCGCCACCTCCGGCGATGACGGCGATTTCCACTACGGTGATTGGACCGCGCCCTATCGAACCCCTGTCGGCAGGGACGCACTCATCGCCGCACATGGCGGGAGCTACGATCTGCTGATTGGCCGTCGCACCTACGATGCCTGGTCGGGCTACTGGCCAAAGGCGCCGAGTAGTCCCATGGCAGACAGCCTCAATGCGGCAAAGAAATATGTCGTGACCCACCGTCCGGAAAGCCTTGAATGGGGCCCGTTCGAGGCCGTCGGACAGGACATCATCGAGAGCATCCGCCGCATCAAGTCGCAGGACGGCCCAAACCTCATCCTCTGGGGCAGCTCCACGCTGACCTCGACGCTGCTCGAACATGGGCTTGCGGATGAAGTCGTATTCGTCGTCTATCCGGTCCTGGTGGGCACGGGGAAGCGCTTCTTTGCGGAGGGAACCCCGGCACACTCGTTCGAACTCGTCAGCACGCAAACAACGCCAACCGGCGTCGTCCTCAGTCACTACAAGACCGCCGGGCCTTTGAAGACCGCATAGAATCCAACAGGGTCACGCCGATCGCTGCCGTATCACGCCCGAGTCACAGCCAACTCATCTTCATCGGATGATTCTCCATCCGAGGTTGGAGGCTGAATTTCATCCTCTATCGTTGGACTATCGGTCCTTGTCTCGGCTCGTATGACTGGAGCGACTTTCTCGCCAAAGAGCTCAATCGCCTTTGCGACCTCACGGAAGGGAAGCCGCCCGATGTCGATCTGCGCGAGAAAACGATCATGGTGGAGGAGTTCGTACTCCCGCATAATCTTGTCGATCATCTCCTGCGCGGAGCCAATCATCAGCCCTGTGCCTGGTCCGGTCATGCTTTGGAACTCGTCCGGCGAGAGTCTCACTGGTCGCTTGCCCCGCGGCATCGCTTCGCTCAGATATTGCTGGTAGAACGCCCGATGAAACTCCCGTGCCTCTTGTCCATCTTCACCAAGGTAGGCATGACTGTTGATACTGACCTTCAAATTCGCCAGAGGGTGTCCGGCATTTTTACCGGCCTCCCGGTACAGGTCAACGATCGGTTTGATGCCAGTCATCGGGCCACCCAGAACCGCCAATGCCATCGGCAGACCGAGAGCGCCCGCGCGAACCGCACTCTGCGGTGTACCCCCCACACCGATCCAGATCGGCAACTCCCGCTGTATGGGGCGCGGCGAGATCTCCGCATCTTGCAAGGCACTGCGGAAGTTTCCTCTCCAGGTGATCCGCTCCGAACGGTTGAGCTGTCTCAGTAAGTCGAGCTTCTCTGAGAACAGCTCATCGTAGTCACGCAGGTCGACGCCGAACAACGGGAACGGTTCTGTAAAGACTCCGCGTCCTGCGATGATCTCTGCGCGACCTCCCGAAATAAGATCCACAGTGGCAAAGTCTTGAAAGACACGAACCGGATCGGCAGCGCTCAAGACCGTCACTGCGCTCGTGAGCCGAATGCGTTTGGTCGCCTGAGCGATCGCAGCCAGCACGATCGCCGGTGACGAGACGGCAAAATCGAGGCGGTGGTGTTCTCCAACGCCAAACACGTCGAGCCCCACCTGATCCGCGAGCGTAGCCGCTTTGATTGTTTCGTCGATGCGGTCACGGGCATTCATCTGAATGCCGGTCTTGGGGTCCGTGATGAGATCGGAGAGCGTGTAAAGACCGAGTTCCATAGTTGCGTAGCCTTCTGTGCAGCTTTTGCAAGAACCAACATCCCAATGTTGGAGGGTTGCGGCACGATCCTCATGAGACGAGACGCGCTAAGTTCAAATTCGTGCGCCGCCAGAACACGCGTTGATCTGTGCTCTGGCGGCAATCATCTTTCCAACACCAGCGCCGCCCTTATGCCTGCTTCACAAGCTCCAGGTCCAGAGTGATGCTGACATCCTCGCCCACCATCAAACCGCCTGCCTCGAGCGCCGCGTTCCAGGTCAGCCCGAACTCCTTGCGATTGATCTTCGTGGTCGCCGACAGACCAATGCGCGTGTTGCCCCACGGATCCTTCGTCGCCGCAGACGGCCCCTCCACCGCGAACTGCACGCTGTGGGTGACACCCTTGATCGTCAGGTCGCCCGTGACGACGACCTCCCCATCCGACTTCAGCGCGATGTGCGTCGACTTCAACTGCATCGTCGGAAACTGCTCGGCGTCGAAGAAGTCTGCGCCCTTCAGGTGGGCATCGCGGCCCTCATCCCGTGTGTGGATCGACGCAATCTCGATCGATGCCTCTACGCTCGACTGCGTCAGATCATTCTCGTCCAGCGATAACGTGCCGGTCACGGTGGTGAAGTTACCCTTCAAGTTGGAGATCATCATGTGTTTGACCTTGAACTCGACAACGGAGTGGGTTGAATCGACGTTCCAGGTGGTAATGGCGGGGGTTGCGACTGTGGTGCTCATGGTGGTGTTTCCTTTCCGGTGGTTTGCACCGTGCTGTTCAGTGGATTTGATGCGTTGCAAGGACATTCGTTGCAACAACTATTAGAGCAAAAAAATTAATCGTGAGGCTGGCGGGCAAGGCGCAGCAGATCCGTCAGAAGCTTCAATCGCTTCCCCCCAAGATGGCCTAGGAGTTCGACATGAGTCGCAAGCACGGGCTTATCCAGCCGCGCCAGCACTTTCAGTCCCTCCGGCGTAATCCGCGCCCATACGGTCCGCCGATCCTTACTCTCCCGCGAACGGGAGACCAAAGATCGCTTCTCCAACCGGTCCAGCAACCGCGTAATGTCCGAGTCCCGCGTCACCATACGGTTGCTGATCTCCCCGCATGGAATGCCCTCCGGGGCGCCCCGCAGAATCCGCAGCACGTTGTACTGTGTCTCCGAAAGATCATCGGCTTTCAACACCTGCGCAAACCGGTGCGACAGAACCTCCATCGTCCGCATCATCTCAAGGTGCGCGACCTCTTCAGGGGAGGATCCCGGCTTTGGCTTGCGCTCGGTTTGGACAGGGGCTCTCATCTACTCTATAACGATATTCCTTATAACAACTATTGTCAAGAGGAAGGATGAGATGTCAGCGACGAGCCATAAGGCTCATTCCCAAACCGGGTGAGCCTTTAAAGCCCGGGGGAAGATTTCCACCGAAGCCACACGCCTTTTCTGTGGGCTTCTCTGATTGGCGCAGTGGGCAAGGTCGTTTCAGGACGGATCTGATTGCGCTATCCCTTTCGGTCACCACCTGGGAATGACCCGAAAGTCTCATACAAGCTTTGCGGTTCGTTGTTCAGGACACAACAGCTTGATCTTATGATGTGAAGATTCTGGACATAGATCGGCGCGCGTGCGTGCCGCAGAGAGCAGGGATGATGTCTGTAAATGAGACGGCAGGTTGTTTGGAGATGCTCGAGGGTTCGCAGGGTGAGGACTCGACCTCGTTAAATGGAAACGCAGGTCACCTGGGTGGAAGCGCGGGCAACATTGCCGGACGGAGTGGTCAGACAGGCGGACAGGGGGCGCAACCGGGCGTGGCGCCGGCATCGACGCGAGACGTAGCTGTTTTGGCGAGCAATGACGTCGCGGGCAAAGCCCCGGGGACAGGTAAGCCGGAAGGACGCGGCCGTCGCGGATGCATCCCGGATGTTCCGGATGCGCGCGATGTGCACTACGTTCCTCCGGTGGACACAGCAACCCTGCCGGAGAGTGTGGACCTTCGAGCATTGTGCCCGCCGGTGTACAACCAGGGGAACCTGGGAAGCTGCACCGCGAATGCGATTGGCGCGGCGATCGAGTACAACCAGATGCAGACGGGGAAGCAGAGTTTTGTGCCGTCGCGGTTGTTCATTTATTTCAACGAGCGTGTGCTGGAAGGCACGATCAAGCAGGATGCGGGAGCGACGATTCGTAATGGAATCAAGACAGTGGTGCGGCTGGGAGCGCCACCTGAAGACCTGTGGGCGTATGACGAGTCCGCAGTGTTCACTCAGCCACATCCCGATGCGTATGCGGCAGCGAAGCTCGATCTTGTAACCGTGTATTGCCGCGTAGGGCAGACTCTACCGCTGTTGCAGGCCTGTCTCATGGAAGGCTTTCCGATTGTCTTCCGATATACGTGCTTTCCGTCGATGGACCACACGTGGGACGACGGTGTGATCCCGATGCCGGGACCAACGGAGACCTCGGAGGACGGGCACTGCATGCTGATCGTCGGCTACAACAATGCGAACCGGACGTTCCTTGTGCGGAACTCGTGGGGCACGCAGTGGGGGCAACAGGGGTACGGCACGATGCCGTACGACTACATTCTGTCGCCGCAATGGACGACGGACCTATGGACAATCCGCAGTGTGACGGAGCGTGCGGCAAAACCCCTAAGCTCCGCGTTTTCGATGCCGGAAGAGCCTTCCGCCCCGTCAGCGTCGGAGGGAGAGACAGGCGCAGGCAAAAGGGCCTTCTAGCAACCGCTCCACCGACCCAAACGCCCCGGCCGCTATGGCCGTCCTCTTGTTCGCCGCCGCCCGAGAACGTCTGCGTGCTTGCCGATCCAGATCTCAACTTGCGCCAACAGGCCAATGCACTCATCGAAAACTGCTTCTGCGCCCCTCAAGGATTAGTCATTGAAACGCCCTTCTCATCCTTCGGACGATAGGTTGGCCGGACAGTGGAAACTGAGGCCTTCTTCAAAGAAAGCGCGCACCGGCACATGATCCGAAACTCAATCGAACAGTCTTCCCTCCTGAACGCCCGGATACCAAACCCTTTCGCCCTCCACCCGCGCGAACTCCGTCATCCCGTGCAGCCTCCGCGAACTCCCACCATCGGTCGTCACGAAAATGTCCTCCACCAGGCCACCGCGAGCCAGCACCGCATCGCCAATCAACGACCGGTGGCACCTCCAGGGCACAGCCTCCGCACACATCACCACCGTCCGGTCCAACTCCGGCAGCCCCATCAGCCAATCGAGCTCCGCAACAAACTCCGGCGTCTCCATATAGTCCGCATACCCCCGAAAGCTCTCATTCCGCCACCCCGCATTCACGCTGTCCTTCCGCGCCGCTCTCCTCCCACCCAACCCTACGCGCCAAACCCCGCGAATCCCAATCCCCTCAAGCGAAGCAAACAACCTCTCCTGCCCAAACTGCGGATACCTCTTCGACCCCGGATACCTCCTCACATCCACCAACGTGTGGCACTCGTTCTCCCGCAGTGCCCGCAGAAACGCCTCCAGTTCCAGCGTTGAGTGCCCAATCGTCATCATCCCCTGCACCACCGAAAAATAAAGTTCGAAAACGTGTCACATTTTTAGACGCCAAAAACATCACTGCAAAAACACCACATCAGCCACGCAAATCACCACACCGCCACCACAAAAACACCACACCAAAACACGCATCTTGCGCAAAAACCCCTGCAAAAACGCCACTCCACCACAAAACAAAAAAATCTTGCACCAAAACAAAAAAAAAGCGGCCCGGCAACCGCCGAACCGCCCACTTTTTTCTCAATCCAGGTTACACGGAAGCGTGAATAACCTCTTCGCGAACCACCTCGTCCTTCACCTTCTCCGCTCGAGTTTTAGGTAACGCGACCGCCAGCACATCCTCGATCCGCGTAGCGTAATGAAGCGTCACGCCCTCAATCTGATCCGGCGTTAAGTCCTCATCTACCTGCTGTTTGCAGTCCGTCGGCAGAATCACATCCCGCACGCCGGCACGCTTCGCAGCAAGGAACTTCTCCTTGATTCCGCCAACCGGCAACACATTGCCGCTCAACGTAATCTCGCCCGTCATTGCCGTCAGCGGATGCACCGGAGTGTCCGTCAACAGGCTCACCAGCGCAGTCGCCATCGTCACGCCAGCCGAGGGACCATCCTTCGGAATCGCCCCTGCAGGCACGTGAATGTGCAGGTCCGTATCCTTGGTAAAGTCCTCATCGAGCCCCAACGACGCGGCATTCGAACGCACCCAGGTCAACGCGGCCTGCATGCTCTCCTTCATCACATCACCAATCTGACCAGTGATCGTGAAGCCGCCCTTGCCCTTCATCCGGTTTGCTTCGATGAACAAAACATCGCCGCCCGCCGGTGTCCAAGCCAGTCCAACTGCAACGCCGGCCCGCTTGGTCCGCTCCGCAATCTCGGTATCCACGCGCACTTTAATGCCACCAAGAAACTCGTGAACCACCTCAGGAGTAATTACAACCTTCTCCGTCGTGCCCTCCGCGATCTTGCGCGCAACCTTGCGACAAACCGTTCCAATCTGCTGTTCGAGCTTACGAACACCAGCCTCACGCGTGTAGTGCCGCGCGATCAGATGCACGCTGTCTTTCGGAAACTCGATCTGCTCTTCCGTAATGCCGTTCTCTTTGATCTGCCGAGGAATAAGGTATTTGATGGCAATATTCACCTTCTCCTCTTCCGTGTAACCGGTCAGCTCAATGATCTCCATACGGTCCAGCAGCGGCCCCGGAATCGTATCCAACTGGTTCGCCGTGCAGATGAACAAGACCTTGCTCAAATCGAACGGCTGATCGAGATAGTTGTCGCGGAACGTATTGTTCTGCTCCGGATCCAGCGTCTCGAGCAACGCACTCGCAGGATCTCCCCTGAAGTCGCGTCCCAGCTTGTCGATCTCATCCAGCATGAACACAGGATCCTTTACCTCAACCCGCTTCAGATGCTGAATAATCTGCCCTGGCAGCGCGCCGATGTACGTTCTCCTGTGTCCGCGAATCTCCGCCTCATCATGCATACCGCCCAGCGAGATTCGCGAGAACTTCCGATCCAGCGCCTTCGCAATTGACCGCCCCAGCGAGGTCTTACCCACGCCCGGAGGCCCAACGAAGCACAGAATTGGCCCCTTCATATCCGGCTTCAAACGCCGCACAGAAAGGTAATCGAGAATACGATCCTTCACCTTCTTCAACCCGTAGTGATCCTCATCGAGAATCGCCTTCGCCTTCAGAATGTCGACCTCGCCCGAAGATGTCTTCGACCACGGCAGCACCGCCAGCCACTCCACATAATTGCGTGTCAGCGAGTAGTCCGCCGCAGCAGGATTCATCCGGCTCAGACGCCCAAGCTCTTTCAGTGCGTCCTTCTTCACATCCTCCGGCATCCCCGCCGTCTCGATCTTTTCCTTCAACTCAGCGATGTCCTTCTGTGTGTCATCTACATCGCCCAGCTCCTTCTGAATCGCCTTCAACTGCTCGCGCAGATAGTAGTCCCGCTGCGAAGACTGCACCGAATCCTGAACCTCGGTCTGGATCTTATTGCGCAGCTGCTGCACCTCAAGCTCCTTCGCGAGATGCTTATTAATACGCTCCAGACGAGCCGATACACCCGGCGTCTCGAGCAGTTCCTGCTTGTCCGATGTCGTCAAGAATGGAAGCGACGAAGCAATAAAGTCCGCCAGTCTTCCCGGCTCATCGATATTGATCGCAATCGTCTGCAGATCGTCGCTCAACGTGGGAGATGAAGTCACGATCTGCTGAAACTGGCTCACGACGTTCCGCTGCAGAGCCTCTGCCTCAGGCGTTTGCTCCGGCTCCACGTCAGCAATCGGCTCGTACTCGGCCGTCATAAACGGCGTCAACTGCACAAACTCGCCAAGATGGACACGTTCATTGCCCTCGGTGAACACAAAAAGGCTCTGGTTCGGCATCTTGACGACCTTATGAACCGTCGCCCGCGTACCGGTGGCGAACAGATCCGCGGCCACTGGCGCATCCTGCCGCGCATCCCGCTGTGCCACCACCAAAATGGTCTTCTCCTCGCCCAGCGACTGAATCAGCTGGATCGAGCTATCGCGTCCTACCGTCAGAGGCAGAACCGCGTGGGGAAACAAAACGGTATCCCGTACTGGCAACACTGGAACAGGGCGCTTTCCGACCGCTTCGGCCCCCGCCCCTTCACCGCTTTTTGTTGCCGTCGGTTGAATCACACTTACAAAATCGCTTGGCATTGAGTGTACCTCTATCAGATTATCCACTATTCGATGCAGCAGGTCTTCATCTGGTCGCAAACTATGGCCCTCGCTCAGGAGATCGTGTCTCGTCACATTCCGTCATCGGCCATAACCCCATTCCCATCTGTGGTTAACTTGATTTAGAAAGACTTCTCCGGCCTCATCCCCAAATAAAACGAAAAGGTCATCCGAGTCCCGCCAAATCTCAACGGGAGCGCCGCGAGCTGAAATAGGAGACGGTCGCCGCCGTACGTCGGTCTGCAGGGAAACTCATAGTAATGGGCATGCTACGCCTCCACCTGCCGCAGCGCCACTGTAGGCCGAGGCCCAAAAGATTCACCAGGCCTGACCTTCTAGGCGGCCCGATACCGTCCCAGAACCTTCACCATTCGGGAGTGCTCGCGCAACGCACCTAAAGCGGCTTCGGCCTCCGCCGTCGAATCAAACCGCACATCGACGTAGAAAACGTACTCCCACGGGCTCCCCGGCACCGGCCTGGACTCAATCTTCGTCAGGTCCACCCCGGCCTCCGCCAGTCGCTGCAAAGCAGCTACCAGAGTTCCTGGACGGTTTTCAATGGCGAACGCCAAACTCATCTTGTTCTCGCCCACTACGCCCGCTTCGTCCAAAGTCGCGCCGTCGGCCCGCACCAGGTAAAACCTCGTGTAGTTTTCTGCGTGATCTTCGACGCCAGCTACGATCACTTCGGCGCCGTACTCCGTTGCCGCAAGCATCGGAGCGATTCCCGCCACATCACGCAGACCCGCCTCCATAACGTGCTTCACACTTCCCGCCGTGTCATAAAAGGGAACTACTTCCAACTCAGGATGCGAGGCCAGAAATCTACGGCACTGTGATAACGCCACTGGATGTGACATCACTCTCCGCACCTCCTGCAGCTTCACGCCAGGCATTGCAATCACGTTGTGTCGAATCCGCAGCAAGCTCTCTCTTTCAATCTGCACCGGCGAATCCAGCAGAAGATCGTAGTGCTCGGCAACCGACCCATGCAAACTGTTTTCGATCGGCAGCACCGCGGCATCGACCTCTCCAGCGACAACCTTCGCCAGCACCTGTACCGATAGCGTGCACGCGATGATCTCTAAATCCCCTTGGTTGCCCAGCATCTCGACGGTCGCCATGTGGCTATTCGAGCCCAACTCCCCCTGAATCGCCACCCTCAATCCAATCACCTCGCGTATCCGTATCTACTCGATCCATATTTTATTCCCTTTGGCAACCCGCTCGACGAACCCGGCAACTTACCAGAAGAAGGATCTGAATTCTTGAATGCCATCACGGCGAACCGGGAAGTAAATCCGGCAAGCGTCTAGGAGAACGACATGCTTTGGACTATCACCATTATTCTTTTTATTCTTTGGGTCGTTGGGCTTGTGAGCAGCTATACCCTCGGCGGATGGATCCACATCCTTCTGGTCCTTGCCATCATCGTTCTCATCTTCAACTTGATGTCAGGAAGACGAGCCCTATAACCACAGCGTAGGTGAGCAGCCCTCCCTCTCAAATAAGGAGTAACCCATGAACACAGAAAAAGTAGAAGGTAAGTTCGATCAGGTAGCAGGCAAGATCAAGCAGAGTGTTGGCGAAGCAGTTGGCAATCAAAACCTCGCCAACTCGGGCGTAGCCGATCAGGTGAAAGGTGCTGCAAAGGAAACGTGGGGCAATGCCAAAGATGCTGCTGCCGTAGCTTGCGACGACGCACGCGCTCGTACCGACGTTAGAACCGAGGACTACAAGGAACGCGCTGAGGATGCCGCTCACAACACACGCGAGAAAATAGCGGCGACTGCGCAACATGTGAAAGATAGCGTCAATGAAAAACTAGACAACTTCAAACGCGAACATCGCAGCTAATCGAAGTCGAAATGCTCTCCCCAAAAGGCCCGCGCCCAGCGGGCCTTTCTATTTGCGCACTAACACGTCAGCCGCAACAAACACAAAGAACACCACCGAAATCACACCGTTCAGCGTAAAGAAAGCCGCGTTCATTCGCCGCAAGTCGTTCGGCGAAATAATCGAGTGCTCATAGAACAGCAGCCCCGCGACAAGCGCAACGCCCAACATTGCGATCCGTCCCAACCCGAACAATTCCATCAGCCAGCACAGCATCAGCAGCATCCCCACGTGCATCAAGCGCGCAATCCAGAACGCCGCCGGAATACCAAATGCCTGAGGGACGCTGTTCAATCCAACGCTGCGGTCATGCTCGAAATCCTGACATGCATAGAGCACATCAAACCCGCCAACCCACAGCAACACCGCAGCCGTTAACACAATGATCCTTAAGTCCAGCGACCCCCTCACCGCGATCCACGCTGCTGAAGGCGCGATTCCCAACGCCAACCCCAACACAAGGTGCGACCACCGCGTCACACGCTTCATGTAGCTGTAGGCCAGCACCACCAGCAGCGCTACAGGAGCAAGCTCCAGCGTCAACCGGTTGAGCATCGCAGCGCCAAACACAAAAAGCGCAATCGACACCACTACAAATCCCGCAACAAACCCATTGCTCAATGTGCCCGCAGGCAAAGCCCTCATCGCTGTACGCGGATTGGCCGCATCCAGCTGCGCATCCGCCAGCCGATTGAACGCCATCGCTGCTGAACGAGCAGCGACCATGCAGACAATAATCCAGCCTAGAACTCGCAGCGTTGGCCAGCCACCCGCTGCCAGCATTGCTCCTGTCAGCGCAAACGGCAGCGCAAACACCGAATGCTCCCACTTGATCATCTCAAGCGTTACAACCGTACTCTTCCACAACGATGCCATAACTCCATCGTAAAAGAGTCCGGCCGCGCCGACCTAATCAATGCGGCACAAATCGATCTATTTGTCCGATTTCTCCGCCTCACCACCAACCACTTCCAGGTTGTTCACCACCTTAAACACACCCGAAACAGTATTCGCCCGTATATTCGCCACATCCTTGTCCGATTGACTGTCCACCACTCCCGACAGAGTCACATTCCCATTGACGACCGTGATCCGAATCGGCTTCGCCGGATCAATCGCATATTTGTTCAGCTGCGGAAAGCCATAGATCGACCGCGCCTCTGCCAGTCGAATCCGATCATCCATCGGCGACACAGGCGCCACCTCCACGTTGTCGATCACATCCTTCACCCCCGGATAGTTTTCGACCAGGCTAAGCGCCGAATCCTTGTCCGTAGGCCCATACGCAGTACCACCCAGAGTCACAACGCCCTTCTCGACGCCGATCGTAAACGCGTTGAACGCCGTCGTCCCATATCCCACCCGGTCATACGCCAGCTTCTCCGCCAACTTATTCCGCAGAGTTACGTCATCAACGTCTGGTCCCGCTACCTCAATCAGGTTTTCAACACCCTTCACATTCTTGCGATGATGTGCGCGATCGTCCGCGTCCATCTTTGCGCTGTAAAGCTCCACCGTTCCCGTCAACGTCACAACACCGTTCTGCACCGAACTCTTCACCTCTTTGAAGCGCTTGCTATCCAGCGCCTTCGTCACATCGGCCTGAATCTGTGCGTCGTTCGGCCCCGGGTTAACGCTGCTGGCCGTGCTCTGCGCCACGCCAATCGATGGCCCGCCCAACATAGCCACACCGGCAAATCCTAGTACACAGACGCACGCAAAATTCTTCATCATCCTCATTCCTTCCTCCGGAAACTCTTAGCGCCGCGATAAACGACGTGAAGCCTCATCATTCACACACATACGATGCAGCTTCCGCTCAGCGCGCTAACGATACCTTTTCCGCAGCTTGTAAACAATACTGAATACGCCCGATTCGTCGCGCGCCACCACAATCGAGTTGTCATGATTTAGGTCATACTGCACCTGAATCAGCTGTTGCGCCGAAGTATTTACGTTGGTCGCAAACGTAGCGGTAATCTGCCGCGACAGCTGCTGCTGCACTGTAATCCTAGCTGACGACCCGCCCAGCGTTCCCACAAACGCCGGATCGATCTTCACGCTTCCCACACCGAACAATTTCTCTACGCGATTGCTCACCGTAGCGTTCAACGCGCCACCCAGTAGAGCACTCGTCGTCGGATCGGTCCCCTGCTGAGCCTGCCGTTCCTGATAAAGCTGAGCCTCCTCCTGCGTCCTACCCAACGCCAACAGCGCAAATACATCCGACTCGCTCAGGGGCGGCTCCGACCGATACGTCGGTTTCAGGTTCGTCGCCGTCCCATGCAACCCGATCGTAATATCGTAGTTCTCCACCTGCGCCGTCGCATCCAGATCAATAATCGGATCGATCCGAACCGGGTTCGTGAAATAGATCTCTCCCCGCTGTAACTGATACTTCGTGCCGGCAAACGTCGCACTCCCTTCATTGATCTCGATCCGCCCCAGCACAGAAGGCACCGCCGCCGTTCCGCGAATCTGCAGATCCACGATCCCGGCCAGCTTGGCGTACGAGTTCTGAAAGTCCAACTGCGGCGCACTCGTCACATGCACGTCAAGCCGAATCTTGTTTGCCGGCGCGTTCGGATCAGGCGGCGGAGCCACCCCACCCGCGGAGCCGAACGCCGCAAAATCCACGTCCGCTCCCACGCCAAACCGTGTAATCAAAATCGTTCCACTCAACTGCGCGCTATCCGGCGCTCCCTGCAGCTTCAGATTCGCGTTCGCCGTCGCACTCAACCCATACAACCGCACCCGAACGACATCGCCAGTCGCCGTAAGATCAGCATACAAACCCTTCTTATAGCGAATGAACCCACCGATCTTCAGCGTGCCTCCGCCCGTCGTCGCGGTCAGGCTCTGTACCTGCAGTCGGTCGTCGCTGAACACCAGTGTGCCGTTCATATTGCTCAACCCATTCGGTACGCCATCGACCGCAACATTCACGTTGTCGAACTGCACCTTCCCCCCCAGCTGCGGATTCATCACATACCCGCCGGCGCTCACGGTGAACTCCACCTTGCCAGTCGAAAGAATGTCCGAATCGAAGGTGTGAAGCAGCGTCATGCTCACACTTCCAGTGGCGCTCACATCCAATTTGCCGCCCTTCGGATCCGTCGATCCGAACAGCTGCCCCGTGCCCTTCGCCCGCATATCCGTATCCTGCCCGGTAATATGAACCTGATCGAGCGTCGCCAAACCATCGCGCAACCCCACGCGCAGCGGCTCAGCCGCCTTCAGCTCTATTCCCTGCAGCTTCACATCCATCTGGCTGAACTCTGCCTCCCCACTCAGCGCCTTCGGCGTCTTCAACGGTCCACTCACAGTAGCTGTTCCATTGATCAGCGATTGCGCCTTCATCGTCCCCGGTCCAAACATCGTCAACGGCTTTCCGATATCCAGGCCCGACAGCGTCATCTTCGCCTGCATCTGGTAATCACCATCCAGCCGCGTCTGCCCCGAAGCATCCAGCTTCGCCCCCACCAGCGTTGAATTCGCCGTGAAGTACACGACGTCCCCCTGGCTATGCGCTTCCACCGCGGCCTCGCCAATCCCCTGTCCTCGATAAGTCACGCCACGAAGTGTTACATTCGCCTTCAATCCGGGCTGCGTCAGCGTTCCATTCGCATCCGCAACCAGGTTCACGGTGCCATCCACATCTTTCTCTGCCTTCTTCACCGTCTCGAACTTCGACAGCAAAATATCGTGTCCCTCCACATGCCCATGCAGTCGATCCGTGCCCATGTCGTATCCGCCATTACCTGCAATCTGCACACCATGCAGCCGCAAGACCACATTCTTGGCTTCCAGATCTTTTCCCTGCACCGACACATCCGCCACAGCCGACTCATAGGGCTCTCCATAAGCGGCACCATTCTTCAGCGAAACATGGCCCTCCCCACTCAAACTCCTCAGGGTTCCTACCGCGTGGCCATTCAACGCAACCAATCCCGTCAGCGGTACCTTCTCCTGCTGCCCCGCAATCTGCAAGACGTCGACAACCTGCGCATTCGCCAACTGCGCCTTCGCATCCAAAGACATCCCGTCGTCCCACAGATAGGTCGTAACCCCGCGCCGCGACACCACCTTACGCGGCGCGATCTTACCCTCCAGATTCAGCACCGCAGTCCCACGCTTGATCGTCGAGGTGGCCACGACCACGCCACTGTTCGGCGAGTACTCCGCATCCGTCACCACCGAATCAATCAGCACATCCGTCGTTCCCAGCGCGAACTCCGCGTTTGTCGCCTGCAGATGCCCCTTCACATCCAAATTCGCAATCTTCCCCTGAGCCGTTCCATTGAACTGCATGGCGCCATGCAGCACCACCGGAATCGCCGCCGTACCCCGCTTCCCATTTCCCTCCAGGTCCAGCGTAGTCAGCAACTGGTTGTACTCCGACAGATCCCGCACCGTCATATCTACTCGCAGATCAGTCAGCGGGTCTCCCTCATTCACCCCCAATATTCCCGAAGCCTCAAAGTTCGTCTCTGGCATCTGCAGCGAGATCTGCTGAATCCGCACCGTCTCATTCCGGCCCGTGTAATGCGCCTGCGTTTGCCCGGTCACAGGTACATCATTCAACGCTCCCGGCCGTTTCACCCCCGTCGGCGCAAACGTCAAATTCCCATCCACTTCCACTGTCTCGTCGATACTCTTCGCAGGCCCACCCCACTCCACCGTCACCGGTCCACTCACCGCTGTATCGAATCCGAGGTCGCCATAGTGCTCAGGCGCCGTCACATCCATAATCGTTCGCAGCGGAATCCTCGTAACCATTGCCTTCAGGTAGGCATGCGCAACCTGCACCGAAGGCACTTTCACTGGCTCCGTGATGGGCTCCTTTGCCCCAATCGTCTTGGCTGTCGTATTCGCCGTCGTCACGGCGGCCTTCGTCGTCGAGGAGTTGGCCGCAACATCCTGCGGAGGAACCTCGCCCAGCCAGTTCACGATGCGCAACTCACCCGCCGCACTTCCACCGCCGGGCAGATATCCCGTAAGTGCCGTCAGCAACAACTCGGTTGGCGTAACGTGCAGTGTCCCGCCGCCATCTATATCGTGCAATCGCACATTTTGATCCCTGTAGGCAGCCTTATGAACCTTCGCCGTTCCCGCCAGTAGATACCCCGCCACACAATCCGGATCGGGCGGCAATGGCCGCGGCGGCACTCGCGTCTCCTTCGGATGGCTTCGCTCCCAAAAAGGAGGATGTTTCTGCGCCACCGAAGGCGACGTCGCGCAGTTATGCCCATTCAAATCCAGATCGATCGTGCCCGCATTCAAACCATCCACATCCGCGAGCACAGAAATCTGCTTCACTTCGATCGTGCCACTCACCTTCGCCTGCCACTCTGGGTTGGCAAAGTGTTTGAAACTTCCAGTAGCATCGAGCTTCGAACTCCTACCCGTCGTGAAGTCCAGTCGCTGCAACTCAATCGCATCTCTTCCCAACTCCACCGCCAGGCTCAACGCTGACTGCGCCTCCACCTGCTTACCCATCTTCGTCCGCAGATCCTTCAAATCCACCGTCGCGCCGTAGCGATCCGTCGAAGCGATATAGTGCACCTCCGCACTCAAATCCCGAGCCGCAAGATTGAACGGAATGGCACGGTTATTCAGCAGCGCCAATCCATTCGAAAGCGTCACCTCATCGGCCTTCAGATCCAGGAGAGTGTCGATGACAGGCTTCTTACTCGTGCTCGGATGCTTCGGCACTGGCTGGTTCGTCTTCCCATCCTTATCCACGATCAAATGAAACTGAGGATGCTCCACTCCCAGATAGTTAAGTCGCACGTGCGACGAGATCCCACTCCCCGCAACATGCGTGAAGAAATCGAAGATCTGCACTCGAAGCAGAATCTTGTCCGCGGCAAGATAAGGAGCCTCACCCGGCCCCTCCAACCCATGAATCACCAGCCCGTCTGCCTCGACCGCGAGATGCCACAGATCAAAGCTGATCTTGCTCAGCTCTACCCTTCCACCCGTGGCGTCCTCAAAAACTTTGACGACCTCTTTCGCCACTCGTCGATTGAAATCCTCCGTCTTCGAGTACGAGGCAAACACCCCAAACAACACCAACACCAGCACAAGCAGCGCCGCGACCGTCCAACCAATCCACAGCAACATCCGCTTCGCCAGCGATCGCTTCACCTTCGCGACCTCGCCGGCAACACTTGCCTCAATCTCCTCCTTCTTTTCTTCGAATTTTTTCTCCAGATCGCTCATGGCGCCACCTCACCTGGAGTCATAATCTTCACGCTGCCCTGCGCCCGCAGCGACTTCAGCCAATCCACCAACAGAGCGCCCACCTGCTGTTGCAACTCCACCTCTTCGATCCTCTTCCGGATCGTATCCAGCTGGGGCGGGGTCACATTTCGTTTCGCATACTCCGGCAGCATCCTCTTCTCATAAAACTCCTTGATCTCCGCATCCGAGACCTTGATCCCATTCCGAAAGCGTACTTCGATAAACTTCAGCAACTCCATCCGCAGCCGCCACCGCTCGCGAAACTCCGCCTCCGTAAACCCGTGAGCGTTCAGAAACTTCTTCCACCCGTCGTCGGCTTCGCAGTGATACTGCACTTTGCAATCGGGAATATCCTTTCGCAACGTCATCAACTGATCGTCCAGCTCTTTGTCGGAGATCACATCCTCCGGCTCCAGCGCCGCCTGCTGCAAAATCAACGCTCGATCGACCAGCCGCTCAAGAACTCTCTCCCTGGTGTTATCCCCCGTAACCCGGCGGTAAGGCTGAATCTCTTCAAACCGACGCTCCTCATCCACATCGCTCTCAAGAATCACATCGTCGTTTACCACCGCAACCACGCGATCCAGCACCACGCCCTGCTGCGCAGGCAACCCGGCCACAGCATTTGGCGCCGAACTCGCGGCCCCAGTCTGCGATGTCGCGGTCTGCCCAGACGCCGCTTGCAACGAAGCCCAGACCGGCACCCCCATCCACACAGGCGCCGTCGCCAACGTCACCAGCAACAACCGCTCCATCGTATTGTGCGTCATCCAACGCATCTAGAAGCTCTCTCCAATGCTAAAGAAGAAGTTGAAATGCGAAGCCTGGCTCTCATGCGGAGGGTTATTGTTGAAGTCGTAAATGATCGGATACACCGGTGGATTGAGGTTATAGCTGAAGTCCACACGCACCGGCCCGACCGGCGTCTTGTAGCGCGCGCCCAGCCCCAACGCATGGGAAAAATAATTGAAGTCACAAGTCCCAATGATCCCCGACACATTCGCACACGTCTGCTTGTTCGGTTGAGTGAACCGCGTGAAACTCGGAAACATATCCTTCGCATTCTGAAACACGTTACCCATATCGTGAAAGATCACGAAGTTCACGCTATTGCCCACCAGCGGCAACGTCTGGGCCGGCAAACGCAGCTCAAACGAATTCACAAACGCCGCCGAACCACCTACCGGGAAACCAGTCTGCAAGTCCCTGGGCCCCGCCCCATTGATCGGAAATCCTCGATGCGAGTTCGCGCCGCCGGCATACAACCGCTCCGGTAGTGGAATCGCATTGCAGCTCGGATTCGTCGTCAGTAGAACTCCCTCGCACGCACTGTTTCCCGCGTTCGGATTTATCCCCGACGCCCGTTCATACCCAATCCTTGTCGAACGTGCGAACACATACTTCAGCTTGCCAAACTGGTAGTACGTCGAGTTCGTTCCATCCAGCTTCCAGAAATCGGTCTGCGACCCAAACTTCGACGACGCCACAAACCCCTGTATCGTCGAGTACTCTCCCTTCACTGCATCCAGCGGCCCCGGCGATCGCGTATCGTGAAACCACGTGACTCCCGGCCCACCTACGCGAACCGGCTGCGACAGCAGCGGAATCAAATCGGCCGACACCTGCAGGCTGTTCGGGTCAACCTTTACGCGGCGATACAGGAAGTCGTAAATAAATGTATGCGTCCGCCGCCACTTCTCCGTGATTCGAAAATCCCCCTGTAGCGTCGATGCCGCAAACGTCGTAATGTCCTGCACATTCGAGTATCCGCCCGAAAGCGCCGCGCTGAAGTTCTTGCTTCCATAGAGATGCGGGTTCTGTAGTGTCAAAATCGCCACTTGTTCCAGCAACCCATACGACGTGTGCAGCGTCAGCGAATCCTCAGTTCCCCGCAGATTGATCCTCGACACATCCAGCGAAACCCGCGGGCTCACGCCGGGCTTGCCCTCCGGAGACAGTTGGTTACAGGGAAAGGTCAGTCCAAGCTGGATGCACGAAGCCTCCGAGATCGTCCCAGGCTGCGGTGTTCCCGTCTGCGCTTCGAAGCCGAAACCATACGTCACGTTCCACCTCTTAGCCTCCGTCACCTGCAGCACCACGTTCTTCTGCGGAGCGTCTCCCGCGGGATTCTGCACCGCCGCGATCACTTCATTGAACAACGCAATGTTGTACAAATTTCTCTGCGTCTGCAGCAGCGCCGTCTGGTCCAGCGGATCCCCCGGGTGTACCAGAATCTGTTGAGCCACAACGCTCGGCTTGGTCTTCTCCACACCCGACAGCAGAACTCGATTCACAAACACCTGCTGCCCCTCGGTCACATCCAACGACACGTCCGTCTTGTCCGTGCCCGCTGCCTCCTTCGTCTGTTTGATCTCAACCTTCACCTGGTCGAACCCATGCGCCAGGTAATACTGCAACACCGTATCGCGGTCGCCCGACAGCGTCACCAGCGAAAAAGGCTGGCCCTGCTGAGCATTCATCAATCCCCGCACATCCTGCAGCCGGCTCGCATCCACTCCCGCCAGGTCCACCTTGCCAAACTTCTGTTGCGGCCCTTCAACGATGGTGAAGGTCACAGCAATCTCACCCGCCTTCAACGGTTTTCCGTCTTTCCCCACGGTGACATCTTTTACATCCGTCGTAATTTTCGCGTCATCAAAACCATTCGCGCGATACAACGACTGAATCGCGTTTACATCGCCGGACACCAGCGCCGGGCTATATCGCCCACTCCGCTGATACGCATTTGACTTCTGCACCCTCATCCGCTCATGCAACAGATCATCCGTGAAGTATTTGTTGCCCTTCAGATTCACCGCAACGACCTTGTGCTTCAGCCCGCGTTCCACAGTGAATACCACCTGCTCCGTCGTGGTAGCGTTCCCCACCACCTTCACCGCTACCTTCGCATCGAAGAAGCCCTGCTGCTGCTCGTAGTCGCGAATGTTGAAGACGCCCTCGTTCAGCAGATCATTATCAATCGTCCCTTCCTCAAAGATCGGAACCAAAAGATGCAGGCGACCCGTCGAAATCTTCGCCCCCTCAACCGACACCTTTACCTGCGGCCCCTGGTTCGCATGGAACTCATAATCAACCTTGTCTCGCACGTTGTCATACGTCTGCTTCTGCAGCGAAACCGTCGCCTCCAGCCGATCTTTCTTCTGGTATAGCTTCCGCAATCGGTCAAGTGCATTGCTGGTCGAATCGCGCCGCACCTTGCTGTTCTCCTTCAGCTTCGACTGCTTCTGAAACTCCTCCGGCGTCAACCCGGTATCGTCGCCCACCAGCTTGACTTGTCCCACTCTTGCCTGCGGCCCAATTGAAACCGTATACGTTACATTTATCTGGTGGCCTACTTCATCGGTCTCCGACTTCACTGAGACCGTCGGCTCGTAATACCCCTGCTGCTGCAGAATCTCCTTAATCCCTTCCGTCCCCGCCGGTATCTGTGAGTCGGTGAACGCCGTCCCGGGCGAGAGTTTTGTCGCAAACTCCAGCAGCGGAGCCAGCCGTTCGCTCTTCACCCCAGTGATCGTCACTCGTCCCACGTAGTACCGCGCCACGCCAGCGAAGATCAGCGTCACTTGATCCCCCTGTCGCACGCCACGAACCGCAATGTCACGATACCGCCCGCTAGCAAACAATCGCCGCAAATCCGCCCGCACCTCCTGCGGATCCAACGGCTGACCAGCCTTCTGTGCTAACTCCTTCGGCAGCGTATCGGTCGCATCGAACGTCACGCCCTCGAACACGATCTTCTCGACAAGGAGCCCCTTCCACTGCCACACCGAAGTCGTCGGCTCCGCATCTTGAGGCGTATCTGCCTTTTTCTCCTCAACCGGTTTGGTCTGTTGCCCCTGGGCAGGCGTCGCTCCTGTACCGGCCAAACCGGGTGTGGCACCCTGTGCACCAGATGGAGTCGGACTCTGCGGCACCTCCTGTCCCGCAGCCACACCCACCATCACCCACAATCCAAGCCACAACGCCGCCGCGCCGCACCCGCACCTCATCCACCGTGATATTCGCGCGCGACCTCGAAGCACCTGACCCAAAAAACCACCCATCATTCCTTATCTAATTTTCAGGAGCCCAGCAAGTCTTTCATGATGCACCGACTCCTCATCCGAGCCTGCTCTTCTTTCTCTTAGGATGCCGAAAGCCTTCAGGCCGCAGCCGGGTTCCCTGCACATCCGTCCTTCCCTATACTACGAAACAGCCGTCTTTTTTTAGACGGTGCGATCTTCATCATGTCAAAGCATCCCGCAAGCACCTTTGAAGAACGGCCCCCGAGCATCCACATCGGCACCCCCGCCGACGCGCAGCCCTCCGAAACGCCTCTGCCTAACCGGACCGAACCCGCCATCCCCGAGTCAGATCGCTACTCCCGCCAGATTCTCTTCCCTGGCATTGGAGCCACCGGCCAGCATCTCCTCGCCTCCGCCCACGTCGCCATCATCGGCATCGGAGCCACCGGAGCCGCCAGCGCCTCCCTCCTCGCCCGCGCCGGAGTCGGCACCCTCACCCTCATCGACCGCGACTTCGTCGAGCCCTCCAACCTCCAGCGCCAGATCCTCTTCGACGAGGCCGACGCTCGCGAATCCCTCCCCAAGGCCGAAGCCGCCCGCCGCAAGATCGCCCTCTTCAACTCAGCCGTCTCGGTCCACTCTCACATCGCGGACCTCGTCCCAGCCAACATCCACGAGCTGCTTGCCCCCGCCCATCTCATCCTCGACGCCACCGACAACTTCGAGACTCGCTACCTCCTCAACGACTACTGCGTCCAGCAATCCAAGCCCTGGATCTACGCCGCAGCCATCGGCGCCTACGCCGCCACCATGAACATCCTCCCTCTCCCGGAGGAGCAAAGCCACGAACCCGCACCCTACGCCCCCACCGCATGCCTGGCCTGCATCTTCCCCAAGCCGCCCACCGGCCCGGTAGAAACCTGCGACACCGCCGGCATCCTCTCCACCGCCGTCAACCTCGCAGCCTCCATTCAAACCACCGAAGCCCTCAAGCTCCTCACCAACCAACCCCACCTCATGCGTCGCACCCTGCTCTCCCACGACCTCTGGTCGAACGAGCAAAGCGAAATCACTACCGCCAAACCCAACCCCGCATGCACCGTCTGCGGCCAGCGCATCTTCACCCATCTCGCCGGCGTCGGCCGCCCTCACATCACTCTCTGCGGCCGCAACTCCGTCCAGATCCACGAGCACCACCGCCCCGTCGACTTCACCGCCATGCGCGACCGCCTCGCACCTCACGCCGACATCCATGACCTCCGCTTCAACGACCTTCTCCTCCGCTTCAAACGCGGCCCGCACACCTTCACACTCTTTCCTGACGGACGCGCCCTCATCCAGGGCACCACCGACATCACCCTCGCACGCTCCCTCTACGCTCGTTTCATCGGCTCCTAACCCCTGCGGCTCTTAGTGCTTGCCCGAAACAACCCTTCCTTTCTGTCCTCCATCAAAACTATGTGCACAGAAACTTAATCTCCGTTTGCGGTAGGCTCGATGCAAGCGAAAACTTTAACTGAGAACGACGAATCAGTCCGGAGTCTAGCTATGGACGTCCAAGGCCTACAAATGACCCAACAAACACCCGTTACTCCCGGCGTCTTCAAACGCAATCCACCCATCGCGGGTGAAGCTGAAGCCATCGAAGCGGCAAAGAATGGCGATGCAGAAGCATTCTCCCGTCTCTATGCCCTCCACAAACGCCGCGTCTACACTCTCTGCCTCCGCATGCTCGGCAATGTCTCCGAAGCCGAAGACATGACCCAGGAAGCCTTCCTGCATCTCTTCCGGAAAATCGGCAGCTTCCGCGGAGAGTCCGCCTTCTCCACCTGGCTTCACCGGCTTACAGTAAACTTGGTTCTCATGCATCTCCGCAAAAAAGGCCTCAATCTGGTCTCGCTCGAGGAGACCATCAACCCATCGGAGGAAGACGCACCCAAGCGCGACTTCGGCAGCCGCGACCTCGCTCTCACGGGCTCAGTCGACCGCGTAGCCCTGGAGCGCGCCGTAGCTTCCCTGCCCCCCGGCTACCGCATGGTCTTTGTCCTGCACGATGTCGAGGGCTTCGAGCACAACGAGATCGCTACTATGCTCGAGTGCTCCACCGGCAACAGCAAGTCGCAGCTCCACAAGGCCCGCCTCAAGCTTCGCGAACTCCTCCGCCAGCCTGAACCGGCTGCCCAGCCAAACGGCCTCAAGGAGGTGGCGGTATGACTGAATTCCAATCGCTCGACTTCGACACCATGACCCCTGCCGACTTCGAGCAATATCTGCCAGAGTTCTTTGCCAACGGCGATGGTCACGTCAGCACCGACCCACGCCTCCAGACCTTCCTTCAAAACAATCCCGACTGCGCCGCTCTCGTCCGCGACCTCGAAGCCATCGCCGACCAGGCCCGCAGCCTCTTCGAACCCAGCGAAGACCAAGAGCCCAGCGAAGCCGTCTGGAGCAACATCCAGAACAAGCTCAAGCAAGGCGTCAGCGTCAGTGGCGAAGACGACTCGCCCGTTCCACAAACCGTTTAGCTTTCCTTCAACCACATCGGCCCATCCACACTCAAAATGGATGGGCCGATCACCTTTAAAAAGTCGTCATCTTTAAAGAGTCGTCATCCTGAGCGTAGCGAAGGATCCCTGTATTTCATCTCTGCTTCTGCCTTCCACACCATTACGAGCTGCTATTAAAGCTACCGAAAGTAGCCAGTCCTCGTGCGAACAACAACGTCCTGCTTTTCAGGAAGCTTCGCATAAGTATCCGGTCTTAGCCGAAGCTCCAATTTGCAAAACGTTCCATCCGGCTTCACATTCGTAGGCTTGTATCCCAGCGTGTACCGCCCTCGAAGCTGATCGATCAGCTCAGCGAGCCGATCCGCAACCTCCTTCTTGCTCGTATTCAGAACTGGCCCTCCCGTCAGATCCGCATACTTTCGGATATCCCCCATATGCGCAACAAAGAAAAAAGCGACCATCACAGCATCCGTCTCTGCAGTTCGGTCGATCAGCGCCGAGACCACCACCCCCGACCTCAGCAGGCTCGCCGTAGCCTCTTCCTTCGTGTGCGAATACGCAGGAGCTTCCTTCCCCATGATCTTCCGCGTTCGCGAATTTTCCTGGTTCGCCGTTCCGTCCGTGAGCCACACCAACACCTTCCTGCTCCCCGGAGCAGTCGATTTCATCGCCTCGTCCACCGCTTCATACATGCTCTCGTGAATAAACGTTCCCTCGCCGGTCTTCATACTCGAGGCTTTCCCAATAGCATCAGCGGCAAGCGAACGGTCCGTAGTGAAACCCTGCAGCAGCTCCGCATGCGAAGAGAAAACCATCACCGCCACCTCATCCTGTGGCTTCAAATGACCCAGCACCTCACGCGCACCTCCACCAAGCGAAGCAAGAGCCGGACGCACCGACTGCGTCAAATCAAAGAGAAAGATCACCGAAAGCGGCAGTTGATCATGGCTGAAGTAAGTAATCTGCTGCGGAACTCCATCCTCCGACAACACAAAGTCATCAGGCTTCAGTGTCCCAATCAGATTCCCTGTCTTCTTGTTCTCAACTTCAGCATCGAGAACCACGAACTTCGTCGAGACATGAATCGTCGACCAAGCATCAGCCTGTACCGGCGTCGAATCCTGCCCATACACACCACAGCAAAATCCCATCGCCACAAAAAGCAAAGCCGAGCGCAGAAGTAAACTCATGCCCCCAAATACGTCCACCAGCCAATCGAAGTTCCCAGGCACAATTAAAACTCAGTCAACGAATCACTACAGCCAGCGAGGGCGCCATCCACCCAAATGCGCCCTCGCCGCACCCGAACCCTTCTTCACTTATGTTCCGACTTGCGCACCGCCGGCTGGTACTCACCCGGCACCATACGAAACGAGATCGCAATTCTGTTCCATCCATTGATCGCAATCACAGCCAGCGTCAGGTTCACCAGCTCCTCCTCCGAAAACTGCTGCTTCGCACGCTCATACACCGCATCCGGAACATGGTCCACACTCACCAGAGTCAGAGCCTCGGCCCACGCCAGCGCCGCCTGCTCCCGATCCGTAAAGAACGGCGTCTCCCGCCAGGCGTTCAAAGCATAGAGCCGCTGTTCGCTCTCGCCCTTCGCACGCGCATCCTTCGAGTGCATATCCAGGCAATACGCACACCCATTGATCTGCGAAGCCCGCATCTTCACCAGTTCCAGCAACGACGGCTCCAGCTTCGAAGACTTACTAACAAACATCTCCAGCCCTATCATTGCCTGATACGCCGCCGGAGAAGCCTTGTCAGGTTCGATTCTTGCTTTCATCGTTATTTCCTCCACCTTCAGACTAAAAGAGCTCTGTATCATCGAACAGGTCCACAATCAAACGTCGAACCAGTCCACTTTTCGACCTTCCGACAACGTCGCGGCATCTCCGTCCTCGCCACCGTGCTCCGATCATCCAACAACTAAATGCGACCACCCATCTCCACCCTTTGATGGATGGGCGATCCCATCCCAGTCGCGTACGATGACTCCCTAATGGAACAGCGCCGCCAGATGGGTTTAGCCGCCGCCCTCTCCGTAGTCACGGGCGAATCAATCGCGCTCGGCATCTTCCTCACCCCCGCCGCAATGGCAAGATCGCTGGGCTCTCCTCTCCTGCTAGCCGCCGTATGGTGCGGCATGGGCTTCATGACGCTCTGCGGAGCCATCTGTTACTCCGAACTAGCCATCACCTACCCGCTCACCGGCGGCGAGTATGTCTACCTCCGCCAGGGCTACGGCACCCGCCTCGCATTTCTCTACGGCTGGATGTCCGCCGCCGTCATGGATCCAGGCATCGCCGCCGCGCTCGCCGTGGGCGCAGCCCCCTATGTCCTCTCCCTCTTCGGCCTCTCACCCCGCACTCAAATCATCATCCCCGCGATCATCCTTATCGCCCTCGCAATCCTCAACTACATAGGTACTCGTCTAAGCCGCCGCGTCATGACGACCGCGAACCTCCTCAAGATCGCCGTCCTGGTCTGCCTCGTGCTCTGGGCATCGATCTCCGGCCACGCCACCACCTCGAACCTCCTACCCCTAACCGCACGCCGCCCCGGCTCCGAGCCACTCTTCGCCGCCATCGCCGGAGCCACCGTCAGCGCCTTCTTCAGCTTCGGCGGATGGTGGGAGGCCGCCAAGATCGCCGGCGAAGTCCGCAACCCACGCCGCAACATGCCGCTCGCCTTCACCTGCGGTGTGCTTCTCGTCACAGCCGTCTATCTCCTCGTCAGCGCCTCATTCCTCATGGTCGTACCGCTCGAAAAAATCGTCTCCAACACTGCCTTCGTCGCTCAGTTCGGCGAAGCACTCTTCGGCACCATCGGAGGCAAAGTCCTCTCGGCCTGCGTCCTTCTCTCTGTCCTTGGAGGACTCATGGCCCTCACCATGGCAGCCCCCCGCGTCTACTACGCTATGGCAAAAGACGGCGCCTTCTTCGCGCCATTCGGCAAACTTCACCCACGCTTCGGAACCCCCGCCAACGCCGTCCTCCTCCAAACATCTCTCGCCCTACTCGTCCTGACCTTCGGAGCCTTCAACCGCATCCTCTCCTTCATCATCTTTTCTGCCGTCTGCTTTCTCGCGCTCTCCGTCACCACCCTCTTCCGCATGCCGCAGCCCGTGCGCAGATGGTGGTTCCCCGCCGCGCCCATCGTCTTCCTCCTCGGCTGCACCATCATCAACCTCATGATCCTCATGCACGATCCCATCCCCGCACTCGTAGGCCTCATCATCGTCCTCTGCGGCGACCCCGTCCGCCGCTTCTTCTTCGCAAAGTCAACCGTCACCACCAACCCACTCCCCGAACAAATCACATCCTGAAAGGAACACCGCTCATGGCACACATCAAACTTCCCGAAGGTCTCCCCGGCATACGCGGCGCAATGGCCTTCCGCCCCGAAACCGCAAGGCCACTCAACGATCTCGTAGAAGTCCTTCTCCACGCCCCCAACTCCCTCACCCCCGGCGAGCGCGAACTCATTGCAACCTACGTCTCCTCCGAAAATGACTGTTACTACTGTCAAACCATCCACGGAGCCATTGCCGCCGCAAGCCTCAACGGCGACGAAGCCCTCGTCAAGCAGGTCAAACACGACTTCCACAACGCCGCTATCTCCGACAAGCTAAAAGCCCTCCTGGTCATCGCAGGCAAGGTCCAGCGCGGAGGCAAGCACGTCACCACCGAAGACGTAGCCGCAGCCCGCGCGCAAGGCGCAACCGACATCGAGATCCACGACACCGTCCTGATCGCCGCCGCCTTCTGCATGTTCAACCGCTACGTGGACGGCCTTGCCACCATCCAGCCGCGCGACGAAGCCATGTATCGCGAGCGCGGCAAGTGGATCGCACGCGAAGGATACGTCAACGTCAGCAAAGAATATCTACCCGCCGAAGCCGCACACTAGGTCGCACCGACCTATTCGGTGGGTTTTGAACGATTGATTTTATAAATGGTTTCATCCTGAGCGGAGCCTCTTGCAGCTTGATCGCAAGAGGCGCAATCGAAGGACCTGCATTTTGCCGCACCGTAGACCCCAGTTTCTTAGAATTTCCAGTACGCAGCCGCAGCCACAATAGATCGCTACATACTAAGGAGGGACTCATGCCACACATCAAACTACCCGAAGGCTTCGCCGGAATCAGCAGCGGATTCGTCTATCGCCCCGAAACCGCCAAGCCAATGCGCGAACTCGCCCACGTCCTACTCCACGACTCCAACTCCCTAACCCCCGCCGAGCGCGAACTCATCGCCACCTACGTCTCCAGCCAGAACGACTGCTACTTTTGCCAAACCAGTCACGCCTCAGCCGCTGCAGCACACCTCAACAACGATTGGGGTCTAACCGAACAGGTAAGACAGAACTACGAACAAGCACCAGTCTCAGACAAACTGAAAGCCCTCCTCGCCATCGCCGGCAAAGTCCAACAAGGCGGCAAACACGTCACCCCAGAAGATGTCGCAAAAGCCCGCGAACAAGGCGCAACCGACCTCGAAATCCACGACACCGTCCTCATCGCCGCCGCCTTCTGCATGTTCAACCGCTACGTCGACGGCCTCGCCACCTGGCAACCAGAAGACCCCGAGATGTACGCAAAAATGGGCCAACACCTGGCCACCGAAGGCTACCTCGCCCCCTCCATCAAAGCCTGACCCGCTGTTGCAGTTGTAGTTGCAGTTGTAGTTGTAGTTGCAGTTGCAGTTGCAGTTGCTTGTTCTTTGTTTGTCATCCCGTAGGGATCTGCTGTTGCATTTGTCTTTGCTGTCCTTACCTCTCCGCCCAAAACTCGTCATCTCGACCGAGAAAAAATTGACACTCAAACCCTTCTCACCTAGCATGAGCTAGTTCTCGTGGGGCACATCGGCACCCGCCGAAAGGGCTAGGCCCGCCCGCTGAAAAAATCTCAGCAGGAATACGTCCATGCCCACTCTCGAAACATACCGCAAGCAAGCCAAGCTCCTCCTCCGATGGCACCGCGAAAAAAACTACTCCATCGGCGAGCACGTGCGCCGCCTCGAACGCTACCAATCCCTAACCGACCGCGAAGCACTAGCCCTCAACTTCCCCCTCACCCTGGCCCAGGAAATCATCGCAGTCGAAGCCGGCCACCAAACCTGGGCCGAACTAAAAGCAGCCACCGCAGAATCTCCCAAAACGCCTCGCGTCCCAGACGAACGCCTGTTCCTCAAAAAAATCACACCTATCCTCTTCGTGAAGGATGTCACAGCCTCCGCCACCTTCTTCCAACGGAAGCTAGGCTTCGAGATCGACTTCCTCCACGGCCTCCCACCCTTCTACGGCGCGGTCTCGCGAGACGGCATCACCCTGCATCTCCGCTTCGTGCATCAGCCTCTCTTCGCACAAATGGCCGCTCACGAAAAATCGCTGATCCTCGCCTCCATAGAAGTCTCAAACGCACACACCCTATTCGAAGAATTCAAAGCGGAAGGCGCAGAGTTCGCGCAAACCCTCACCAAACAAGCCTGGGGCGGAACCGACTTTCACGTCCGAGACCTCGACGGCAACGTAATCTCCTTCGTCACCTACGGATAAATCTGACACCCGCCGACGCACTCTCAAGGTGTACGGATACGAACTCCTCCGTCCAATAGCGGACAGCCCTAAACCAAACTCCGCCTCACAAAAATCGCTATCCCCATAAAAACGCAGGCAGCCAGCCACCTCGCCCTCCCAAACCAATTGGCCTCCCACTTGCAACTACTCCATCAGGTCCAATCGGCTGCGCCCAGGAGTCTGTATGAGGTCTCTCATTCAAGACGTACGTTATGCCGTCCGCCAACTCTTAAAAAGTCCCGGCTTCGCAATCACCGCGATTCTCTCTCTCGCCTGTGGAATCGCCGCAACTTCCGCCGTCTTCAGCGTGGTCTGGGGAGTCATCATGAATCCCTATCCCTACGCCAACTCCGACCGCATGGTCCACTTCTCCTTCGGAGGCACCACAGCCGACGGCTACCAGCCAATAACCATCACGGCCTCGCAATGGCAGCAACTCCGCCAGGTTCCCGCCATCGAAGACTCCGCCCTCCTCAACTACAAACGCTTCACCATCACCGGCAGCGACCTGCCCGAAGACGTTCAGGGCAGCCAGATGACCACCAATGGCTTCAACTTCTTCGGTGTCCCGCCTCTCCTCGGCCGCGGCCTCCTGCCATCCGACGCCGCAGACGGCCACGATCCGCAACCGGTCCTCGTGCTCCGCTACAAGTTCTGGCAACGCCGCTTCAACGGAGACCCGGCCATCCTCGGTAAGACCATCCAGTTGGATCACCAACCCTACAACGTAGTAGGCGTAGCCGCAAAGCGGTTTACCTGGAGCGACGCCGATGTCTATCTCCCCCTGAAGACGACCGCAGGCCCCGACCCTTACGAGTTTGAGGCCCG
Organism: Tunturiibacter psychrotolerans; assembly: GCF_051013365.1. GTDB lineage: Bacteria > Acidobacteriota > Terriglobia > Terriglobales > Acidobacteriaceae > Edaphobacter > Edaphobacter psychrotolerans_A. The sequence continues at coordinate 1,061,882 of NZ_CP132941.1, forward strand.
CCTCAAACCAGGAGTCAGCCACCATGTCGCCGAGCAACAGATGCAACCGATCATCGCCCGCTTTTTAAAGGAAACCCCGCGTAACTTCCCTCCCAAGCCCGGACCGCTGGCCGTCATCGGCCTGAATGAGCAGTTCCTCAAAGCAATCGGCCCATCCCTCGCGCTGCTCTTCGGTGCCGTGCTCCTGCTCCTCGCCATCGGCTGCGGCAATGTGTCCATCCTGCTCCTCGCCCGCGGCGTAGCGCGCGAACATGAGTTTGCCATACGCGCCGCCATCGGAGCCTCACGTGGCCGCATCATTCGTCAGCTCCTCACAGAAGCCCTTCTGCTCTCAGTCACCGGTGCCTCGCTGGGCGTCCTCCTCGCCTACAAACTCCTCGCAGGCATCATCGCTCTTCTGCCCGAATATTCTTTCCCTCACGAAGCCGCCTTCGCCATCAACCTCCCCGTCCTGTCCTTCTCCGTCGCAGTGGCTCTCCTCACCGGCATTCTCTTCGGACTCTGGCCCGCGCTCCGTCTCTCGCGCCCCGACGTACGTGAAGCCATGCAGACTGGTACCCGCAAGGTCGCCGGCACAGTCAGCGGCCGGGCTCTCCACAGCGCACTCATCGCCGGCCAGATCGCACTGACACTCCTGCTCCTCTCCGCCGCAGGCGCTGCCGTACAAAGTTTCATCAAACTCGCACATGCCCATCTCGGATACGACCCGCACAACACGATATCCATCGGCATCCCGCTGCGGGACTCCTACGCCACCCTCGACGCACGCGCCGCCTACTTGGAACTGCTCCGCAACAAGGTCGCAGAGATTCCCGGCGTCAACATGGTGGCTGTCTCCCACAACGCCACTCCTCCCAACAATGGCCTCAACACCCCGATGGAACTCCTCGGCCAACCGTCCTCCGAAGATCAGAAGATTCGACTCAACTTTGTCAGCGCAGAATACTTCCCACTCCTGAAAAACGCCGTGATCCAGGGCCGCATCTGGACCGAAGCGGAAAATCACAACGCAAACCCCGTAGCGATCATCAACGAAACACTCGCCCACAAGTACTTTCCCAAAGGCGACGCCATCGGCCACTCCATCCGCATGGACGCTCTCAAAGACCCGCCCCCAATGGTGACAACACATATGGGAGCAGATGGCTGGCTCCAGATCATCGGAGTCACCGAAGACAAACTTGATGACGGCATGCGTAATCCAGTCGTACCAGAAGCCTTCGTCCCCTACACTCTCGCGATGTGGCAGTTCACCCAGCTCTTAGTCCGCACCGACGGTCCGCCGATGCCAATGATCCACACCATCGGCCTGCAGGTCGCCTCGGTCGATCACGATCAGCAGATCGGCTCCCTGGTCCGTGACCTCGAACACTGGATCAGCACCCAACCCGAGTACGCGCAGGGTCAACTCATCTCCTGGCTCTTCGCCGGATTCGCCGTACTCGCTCTGCTACTCGCCGCAGTCGGCCTCTATAGCGTCGTCTCCTACACCGTCTCCCAACGCACCAACGAGTTCGGCATCCGCATGGCGCTCGGTGCCCCGCGCAGCAGCGTGCTCGAGTTGGTCGCCCGCTCCGCCGTCATCAGCGTAGGCATCGGCGTAGCAATAGGAATCCTCCTCACTCTCCTGCTGCAAAAAGGACTGGCACACTGGGCATCGGCAACCAATCAGACGTTGACTCCTCTGCTCTTCGCGGTCGCCATCCTCGCATCCGTCGTCATCATCGCCAGCGGCATCCCCGCCCGGCGCGCGACCCAGGTAGAGCCGATGGAAGCCCTACGCTACGAGTAACTCACCCCGCCCCGCTCGATCCGGCGCATCGCTACGCGGACTTGGCATCTGGGGCATCCAGGCGACATTGAAACTTCTCAACGAACTGAGCCACATGCAGCCCATCGACGAGAGCGTGGTGCACATGAATCGATACGGGCATGGTGCAGCGGCCACCCGCCTCAGTAATTTTGCCGAACGTAATCCGGGGCGCAGAGTCTTCGTGGGAGAAGTCGCGAGCATGCGAAATGGAGGTGAAGTCGAACCACGGAAGCACCGAATAACGGATCAGGTTGGCCTCCGGATAGCGCTCAATATCATCTCTCTGCCGCACCCGGTCGACTTCGATAGCCGCCTCCCGCACGAACTCATCGATTTGCGGTCGGAACTGATAGTGTCCCAAGCCGATAGTGCCATTCTCGCGTCCCACCGCACTTCCGCCATTGATCAGCTCATACCTCCAGACAGTGCCGCCAACAAGACGCGTCTTGAAGTTCTCAACTTCGTGCGCAGCTACGAGTGAGCGATGCAGCAGCGACAAAAAAACTGACAGACGATGCTCCTTCGCATAGTTGTAGGTCCTCGTGCAGTCAACGCGGAGGCAGACACCGTGATAAGGCTCAGTAAAACTCTTGAAAAAATCAAAACTCGCGCGTCGCTCCCAAGTCTCAAGGTCGATCTTCTCTCTGCCGCCAATCACAATCTCTCGCATACTCTCATGTTAAATCGAAGAAGCCCTCTCTATTGCGGGCGACGACAAGTGTGTCTCTCAGGATTTAGATCGAAGGACTCGGTGTTACACATTCCGTGGATCTCCCGCGGCTGTGTCCCAAAGCCATTTAACTTAGTCAATAATTTCGGCACCTTCCTTCTTCAGTCGTTCCCGACCTGACCTCATTTGTCGAATCTGGTCGGGTGAATGTCCCTGCCACTTTGTGGCTTCTCCAACCACACGAAGCGGTTCGCGGGAGCGATAGGACAGTGTTGGATTGCCAGGAAACTTCTTGTCCGTCAGGTTGGGGTCGTCCTCCACTGGCCCCATCGGCTCCACAATATAAATCCTTTCCGGCCCAGTCCCAACGGCCAACTCCGCGCCCCATATCGCAGCGTCGAGCGTGCCCGTGCAATATACCCAGGACAAAGCTTTCCCTTCGCCGTAGTTGGATGTGTAACCAACTCCGATCAGATCTCCGTGCTGAAGATTCGCGCGCGTGCCATGAAAGAACTGTCGACGAAACCTGCTATCCGTTGACGACATCGTCCTGCTGCCTCCTCTCCGAGGTGGGAGACCCGCACCCGCATCTCGCTCGCGACGCGGGTCTCTCAAATCGGATGACGATAATGACGCAGAATCCGGTGTTGCCGCAAGCCCACGTGGACGTTATAAACTAGGACTGTAAGGGTTATCTGGCACTCCAGATCCGTCCGCCGCGCCACTCAAAATGAAACCAATAGAAGCCCTCCGCTACGAGTAAGGCTGCGTCCAGGGCCCCTCAAGGCCGAGATACGCCTGATTTCTCAGGCGTATCTATTCTTTGGTGCGATCAACGATCTTGTAGCCTTCGGGCAGTTCGAACAGGGCTGGGTCGGGCTCAGACGTCGTGAGGTCTTTAACGTTGAAGACCTGCTTGCCGCTCTGCGGCGTGTCGACTTTGGAGATGAGGTTGATACCGAGCTGAGCCGAGTACCAAAATTCGCGGGTCGAGATCATAGGTTGATCGTTGCCCATGACGCCCGGATTAATCGTCGTGGTCTCGCGATAGCCAGTGGTGTCTACGCCGTTAGTGTTGGCGACCCCCAGATCTTCATGCTGGTGAAAACCTGTGCCGTCGGGAAGGGGGCCTGTAGGTGCCGTTGCTGGCTTGTATACCGCTTGCGTCGATCCTGAGTAAGAAACAAGTTGGCATACCTTACCGTCCGTGAAGCAGTTGTACAGGGTGTGGCGATTGGGATCGGCGAACTGGCGCACATCCATGACCGAGGCCATCTTGCCGCCCTTAGGTACCAGGAGCCAGCGCTCTTCATAGATGCGGCCTTTGCCGTCGCGAGCGATTCGGCGCTGATTCGTCAGGGTGTAGGTACCGCCGTTGGCAAAGGGACGAGACCACTCGGTGAGCAGAGTGAGGGTAAAGGGAGCGTTGGCTATAGGTGGAATGAAAATGCTCTCCATTCGTCCGTTGGTGCCTCCGTCGGCAATGACTACGACGGGCGGCGCGGTCTGAAGCTGGCCGCTGCAGGGAACAGCAAGGATCATGAGAAGCAGGAAAGCAGTGCGCATGGGTTCTCCCGGCGGCGTGGCCAGTATATGCGCGTAGGCCCGGAGCGAGTGTAGTTTTTTGCAATCGCGGCGGCGGCTGCTAAGAGGTTTGGCAAGTCACGAAACTAAAACAGAACGAATTGGGTCTTTCGCGCCCACCAGGATCACTTGCAATCCCCCAAACACCCGGTGTATCGTCTTACCAGCATGTCGAGCCGCTTCCAATTCGCTTTTTTTACCTGCTCCTATTGGCGCCATCCAGCGGCCAGTGGAGTCCTCGCATGCATCTCTGAAAAAACCTAAAAAACTTCAGAGTCTTCGACCTTCCCGAGCCGCAACCCACACCAGGTTGCGGCTCTTTCGTTTTCTGCAACGTTTACAGGCACACTAAGGAGAGGCAATGACGTCCACCGAACCCGAAACCCAAATCAAGCCCCAGTCCAATCCCCAGTCCAATCCCCAGTCCAAGACCGAAACCGAAACCATGGCCCAAGCCCCAACCCACCTCAAACGTCTCGTCCTCACCGGCTTCATGGGAGCAGGCAAATCCACCATCGGCCGCCTCCTCGCCGCCCGCATCGGCTGGAACTTCCTCGACCTCGACGCCCACCTCGAGTCCCGCACCAACGCCACCATCCCCCAGCTCTTCGAGCAGCACGGCGAAGCCCGCTTCCGCCGCCTCGAATCCACCGCCCTCGCCTCGGCCCTCGGCTACAGCAACATCGTTCTCGCCCTCGGCGGCGGAACCCCCGAAGACCTCACCAACCGCCTCCTCCTCGAGCAAACCCCCGCCACCTTCACCATCTTCCTCGACGCCCCCTTCCCCACCCTCTTCGACCGCTGCATGCTGCAGGACATCGCCCGCCCCGTCCTCACAGACCCCGCCGCCGCCCAACTCCGCTTTGAGCGCCGCCACCCCCTCTACCGCCGCATGGCAGGCCTCACCATCGCCACCTCCGACCAAACCCCCGCCCAAACCGTCGACGCCCTGCTAGTGGCCCTGGCAAAAAAATAAGATCCAATACCCTATCAAAGAAATGCGATCTTCCACGAAGGCGGCAAAAAATGCCGCCGAATCGGCAACCCCAAACCCACGACTCAAACTCCACACTCCCCCACCCGGCCAATTCGGCGCACACTTTCTGCATCTCAACGTCAGCACCCACAGGAGAACCCGGCTGACCAACCCCACGCCCGACGATCTAACCCCCTACGAGAAAAAGACCCGCGCCCAGGTCCACGGCAATATCCTCTTCTTCTTCGCCGTCATCCTCCTGCTCGCCCTCGCATGGACACTCCAGAAAGAGCTACTGATTATCTATGTCAGCGGCCTCTTCGCCGTTGTCCTCATGCCCGCAGTCACCCGCATCCGCAAGTTGAAGATCCGCAACTATCACCCCTCCCGCGCTGTCGCCATCGTTCTCTTAATCGCCGTCGTCGCCCTAGTCCTGGCCATCTTCTTCACCACCGGCCTCCCACCCGTCCTCAGCGACCTCCGCAACTTCTCCGCCGAACTCCCCCAACGCATCCCCGAGATCGTCTCCCGCGTCAAAAAGCTCCCCTTCGCCGACAAGCTCGGCATCGACTCCTTCGCCCAGCGCGCCGCCGGTGCCTTCGATGCCACCGCCAGCTATCTCTTCACCTCGCTCCCCCTCTGGCTCTCCCACGTCTTTGACATCCTCACCGCCGCCTTCCTCTGCATCTACTTCATGCTCGAAGGCGAGCACGCCTACGACTTCTTCCTCTCTCTCTTCCCCGCCACCGAGCGCCAGCGCCTCGACAAAACCCTCAAGAAAGCCGAGCGCAAAGTCAGCAAGTGGCTCCTCGGCCAGGGCCTCCTCATGCTCGTCCTTGGAGTCTCCAGCACCATCGTCTTCGGACTCCTCCACGTGCGCTACTTCCTCCTCCTCGGCTTCCTCATGGGCCTCTTCAACATCATCCCCATCGCCGGCGGAGTCATCACCATCGTCATCGCCGCCGGGGTCGCCGCCCTCGACTCCTGGACCAAGATGGCCGGCGTCCTCACCTTCTATGCTATTTACATCAACGTCGAAAACGCCTTCCTCACCCCTCGAATCATGCGCTCCAGCGTCAACCTCATGGGCCTCACCGTCCTCGTCGCTCTGCTTTTAGGAACCGCCCTCGCAGGCATCGTCGGCGCCCTCGTCTCCGTCCCCACCGCCGCTCTCATCACCGTCTTTCTGGAGGAGTACGCCGTCCACAAGGACTGACTCACCCGTCCCTACAACTCTTGTGGTACGAAATCCCGCATTCCCATCTCCATCAGCGCTTACCGAAACCGCATCTAGGTGATTACGTAAATTTCTAGCTTTTTTAACCTTCTGAAAACCAATCTCCCTTGCTATTCTCATCGCAGTGTCCGACCTCAAGTTCGCCCAACCCGCTCGAAGCAACCTCCTGGCACCGGTCCTATTGGCGTTTTTGATCCTCGGCATCACCCTCGCCCTGGCCATCCGCTTCACGCCGCATAAAACCGCGGACCTCGACATCGTCCACACCACCGTCTATCCCGCCCACACCGTCTTCAAAGGCGAATCCATCCTCGTCGGCCACGACCAGGCCCGCGACGACCTCTACGTCCTCACCACCCTTCGCGTCACCGACGGCCTCCGTCTCCCCCTCTTCCTCAAAGACTTCACCGCCACCCTCACCACCGGCGACGGCGAGGAGATCACCACCAGCGCCATCGAAAAAGACGACATCGCCAGCGTCTACTCCGCCTTTCCCGCCCTCAAGCCTCTCGCCTCCGAGCCTCTGCTCCGCGAGACCATGATCAACCCCGGCCAGTCCGCCCAGGGAATGATCCTCCTCCACTTCCCCGTCACCCAGGGCGTATGGGACCACCGCCGCACCGCCATCCTCAACGTCGACCTCTACCACCAGGGCCAGCAGGGCGTCATGATCAGCCGCGCCAGCGAAGCGATCCCCAACCCCACCTCCAAGCTCGCCAACTAGCAGGTCGACAGCCGCACCAAACCAACCAAAAATCTGTCATTTCGACCGGAGCGGGACGATTTTGTCCCGCGCAGTGGAGAAACCCGCTTCAACCACCGTCGGGCCCGATGCACAACTCGCCAACCCTCGATCAGCCCCCCAAAACCGTAAACTAACCTCATGACCCGCCGTCGCTGGATCGCCGACCGTTGGACCGCCACCACCGCTTCCCTCACCGGCGACCAAGCCGCTCACCTCGCCCGCGTCCTCCGCGCCGAACCCGGCCAGATCTACGACGTCGTCTCCAACGGCTTCCTCCACCGCGCCGAGATCCTCAGCGTCTCCGATGCCGAAGTCCTCTTCACCCTCCACGAAGAGCTCGAATCCGACGCCGCCCTCCCCCTCCATCTCCTCCTCGCCGTCTTCAAGTTCGACCACATGGAGTGGGCCATCGAAAAAGCCACTGAACTAGGCATCGCCCGCATCACTCCCATCCTCGCCCGCCGCACCGAAAAGCACCTCGCCCAATCCGCACTCAAACGCACCGAACGCTGGCGCCGCATCGCCCTCGAAGCCTCCAAGCAATCCCGCCGCACGGACATCCCCCACATCGCCGACCCCATCCCCCTCAAGCAAGCCCTCGCCGAAGAAACCTCCCCCACCCGCATCCTCCTCAGCGAAACCGAGCAGACCCTCACTCTCACCGCCGCCCTCAAAGCCGCAACCTCGTCGCAACAAGAAACCGACACCGCCCTCGCCATCGGCCCCGAAGGCGGCTGGACCCCCGAAGAGATGTCTCTCTTCACCCAGCATCAATGGCAGCCCGTAACCCTCGGCCCCCGCATCCTCCGTGCCGAAACCGCCGCCATCGCCGCCATCGCAATCGCCTCCACCCATCTCCTCTAATGGGCTCAAACAGCGGCCAACAGAAGATGCGCAACTATCCGTGCCTATGCGCCATCTTCTCCCCCGCCATCATGCGCAACATCGCAGGCCCACCCGTCCGCAGAAACCTCACCACCAACAAAGCCGCCACCACCAGAAACCCAATATTCAACCACGTCGTATAGTTCCACGAGATCGCCTCCTCCATCACCCTCGCATTCCGCTCTTGCGGAATCAGATGCAGCGCACCGAACACCAACTCCACCACCAGCGCCGCCACCGCCATCGCAACATGAAACGTAGCCAACAGAAACGCGCTCATCTTCCACCCGTAGTACTTGCGATAGATATTCAGGATCGGAAGAATAATCAAATCGGCAAAAAGGAACGCAATCATGCCCCCAAAGCTGATCCCACCATTCCACAGCACCGCCGCCAAGGGAACATTCCCCACCGAACAAACAAACGAAACCACCGCAACCACCGGCCCAATCAGCGGCCCCCAGATCTTTGCCAGCACAGGGTGCGCCTCAAAGAAAAACACCTGCCAGAAGTGTTTCGGCACCCAAGCCGCCAGCGCCCCCGCTATCAGCAACCCACCCACAAGATCCATCCACAGCGAAGCCCAATCCATCACGAAGAAGTGACTGATCGCCGTCCGTCCCTCCTGCGAATTAGCCCGCTGCCACAGCGACCCCTCATGCAAGCTCATATCCATCGCAGCATGGCCTTCCATGCGTCCCTGCACTCCCAGCTCCGCCTGCCGCCGCGCCTCTTCCACCAACGACCGCGGAAGAAACATCCGAAACAGCACCACCAGCACCCATATCATCAGCGGCCCACCCACAAACTCCGCCACCGTAAACCGCCAACCCATCAGCACCGCGAGCAGGATCCCCAACTCGATCACAAGATTCGTCGAAGCAAATTGAAACGCCATGGAAGACGTGAAATTCGCGCCCTTCCGAAACATCGATCTCGCCAGCGCCACCGCGGCATACGAGCACGAAGAACTCGCCGCGCCCAGCCCGCAAGCCTTCACAATCGTCCCCGCCCTGTCATCCGGCAGCAGCCGCGACATCTCCTCCTTCGACACCACAGCCTGCACCACCGCCGAAAGAAGAAACCCAAGAATCAGCGCCCACAGAATCTCCCACGCCATCGTCAACGCCATCACCACCGCATGCCAGATCGCCAGAACCATGCCACCCTCCGACGCAGCCCTCACCGCTATAGCTCACAATCGAGAAGAATCGCGCTCGTCTCGCCTCTTCATCACATTCAATAGCAACAGATCGACGACCGCTGCCACGACAAACGGAATACTTGCAACCAACCAATGTCCGCGAAGACTCGATCGATTGATCGCACAAAACAGCGCCAGCAAAATCTCTACGGCGGTCACCGCAAGAAAAGACCATCCAAATTTATAGCGGTTCCATGTACTCCACGAATGGGCGTCATCCAGGCTGACTAAAATCGCAGCGTTCCCAGCTGCACTCGTTCCCTCAGCTAACTCCGTGGCAACAGCAAAACTAATCTCGCCGTAGTGCCACGCCAACGTGGACCGTTGCAAATAAAAGAAGAGCGCCGCTGTCACAAGGCCGGCGATAGCCGCCAGCACAAAAGGATAAGAAAACTCCTGAAGCTGTCCAACGAAGGAGGAGGCCCCATCAGCCTTACCTCCCAAAACTCTATCGAATGCGACTCCGCCCACAGCAACACAAAAAGCAGACAGAATCCCTTCGATCGTCATCTCCTTGTCGAGATAGTCCAGATAGGGCTTCGCGACGTCGGAGACCGAAGGATCTGCCATTCCTGCACTCCGCGTATCGGGTAGCTGACTTGCTGACTGGCTGCATTTAGCTGACTAGCTGGCCCCTAGCTGAAGATATCCTTCACCTTATCAAACAGCCCACGCGACGTCGGGGTATTCTCCACCACCATCGTCTCGCTCAACTGCTTCAACAAGTCCCTCTGCTGCTTATTCAGCTTGCCCGGCGTCTGCACGCGAATCTCCACGATCAGGTCGCCCTTCCCATGCGAGTTCAGATGCGGCACGCCCTTGCCCTTCAGCTTGAACGCCTTCCCGCTCTGCGTCCCCTCGGGAATCTTGATCGTAGCTGCACCTTCAAGCGTCTGAATCTCGAGCTCCGTCCCCAGCGCCGCCTGCGGAAACGAGATCGGCATCACGCAATGCAGATCATCGCCATCGCGCTCGAAGAACTTATGCGCCTTCACGCTCAGCACAACATACAGATCACCCGCAGGCCCGGCGAACTTACCCGACTCGCCCTCACCCTGGTAGCGTATCCGCGTATCCTGCTCCACGCCCGCCGGCACCTTCACCAGAATCGTGTGCTCTGTGTTCACGCGCGTCTCGCCCTGGCACGTCTTGCATGGGTCAACGATCAGCGTCCCCGTCCCTCCACACACCGAGCAGGTCCGCGCCACCGAAAAGAACCCCTGCTGAAATCTTTGCTGCCCGCGCCCGCCGCACTGCGTACAAGTCACCGGAGCCTTACCCTTCGCCGCACCCGAGCCCTTGCAATCAATGCAAGTCTCCATCCGCCGAATGGTGATCTCCTTCTCCTTGCCGAAGACTGCCTCCTCGAACTCGAGCTTCATGTCGTACCGCAGATCGCGCCCACGCTGCACTCGCGAAGCCTGCTGACGGCCATTCCCGCCCATGTTGAACATCTCGCCGAACAGATCGCCGAAGATATCCCCCAGGTCCTGCGCATTGCCGCTAAACCCACCGCCAAACGGACCACCGGCCCCGCCGCCGCCATTCTGAAACGCAGCATGGCCATACCGGTCATACGCCGCGCGCTTCTCCGGATCGCTCAACACGGAGTAAGCCTCGCCGCACTCTTTGAACTTCTCTTCCGCAGAAGGATTGTTCGGGTTCCGGTCCGGGTGATACTGCATCGCGAGCTTGCGATACGCAGTCTTCAACTCCTGGTCGTTCGCATCTCGCGAAACACTCAACACTTCGTAGTAGTCAACCTTCGTCACGTTTGCCGTCGCCATGTCCCTGAAATCTTTCCTAATCTATGCAGTCTGATCGATGTGCCAACAAAACATGCTCACCGCACTACTGTCTGCAACATTCAACCGATACAGTCTTGCACCTGAAACTCTGCTAACTTGGCACTGAAAACTCTGCTAAAAAAATGTCATTTCGACCGAAGGCGACGTATTTGTCGCCGCAGTGGAGAAACCCGCTTCTCCACCGCCTCGGCCAATACACAAACCTAATCCGCAACCTGATCCGGATTCGCCGCAATCCTCACCAACGCCGGACGCAAAAGCTTCTCGCGAATCTTATACCCCCGCCGAATCTCTTCCAGCACCTGGTGGTCCGGAAACTCCTTAGTTTCGATGCTCCCCAAGGCCTCGTGGATTCGGGGGTCAAACTGCGTCCCAACCGTCTCAACCGCCTGCACATTCAGCCCCTTCAGCGCATCTTCCATCTGCTTCAGAATCAGCTCCACACCGCCGCGCAGTTGTTCCGCCGTACCATTCGCCTTCAGCGCCAGCTGAAAGTTATCCATCACGCCCAGAAACGGTTCGACCGTGTTCGAAACGGTATAGTCCCGCGAGTCGGCCCGCTCCTTCACTTCGCGCTTGCGCGCATTATCGAATTCGGCCTGCAGCCTCGCCAGCCGATCCAGCAGCTGATCGCGCTCGCCCTTCACCTGCTCCAACTCCGCCTGAGCGGGGTTCATCTCACTAACCGGCTCAACCTCAGAACCCACAGCCACCTCCGGGTCAACAACTCCCTGCCCGTTCATCTCATCCTGCATCTCTTTAGAACTCCTCATCGGATTACCTCTTCTATTGTTGCCCATTCGGGCCCATCGCGCGAACTGGTCCTTGGCGTTCATCGCGAAAATCCTCTGCCAACCGTTCCAACTTCGAACGTCCCCACCTCAAGCCTTTTCAAAACCCACCCCGCTCACAACCGGCTAAAAATAAATCTCCAAAACGTGGCACTTTTTCCGAGGCCCAAAAAGTGACGTCCAAAACACCACATCCACCACGCAAAACACCACGCCTACACCACAAATTCACCACGTCCAAACACCCTATTTTCTCAAAAACCCCAGCAAAAACCACTCCCCCACCACGCCCAGAAAAAAATCACCATCAAAATTTAATCAACAGGATGCAACATCCGATCGAAGACCTGCGCAATATAACTCACCGCATTCATCGTGTTTTCGTAGTGCATCCGCTTCGGCCCAATCACGCCAACGGTCCCGCGGCTCTCGCCGCCCATCCGCGCCGGCGCCGCAATCAGCACAAGTCCCGCCATTTCAGGAGCTTGCTCCTCCAGATCAAACACCACCCTCACGCTCTCCTGCCGCGCATCGATGTAAGCATTCAACAACTCCACTAACCGTTGCTTCGCTTCAAGCGCCGTCAACACCTCCCGTAACCTCTCCCTATCCTCTTGAGAACCAACGAGATTCGCCACGCCATCCACATAAACTGTCTGTACCGGCACCCCCGCCTCAGGCACCGCTTTCACCCAAAGCTGCTGCACAGAGTTCAGCAGCCGCTGATACTCGCTCTGCTCCCGCTCGACCATCCGGGCAATCTCCGCCCGCACCCGCTCCACGCTCCACCCACGAAAATTCTCATTCAAAAAATTAGCCGCGACTTCTAACTCCCCTACTGTCAAGTCTTTATCCAGAGCTAATACCCGATCCCGCACCAACCCGCTCCGCGTCACAACCACAGCCAACACCCGAGCCGCAGCCAACCGCGAAAAATGCACATGCTCCAGCATGTCCCCATCCGCCGCCGCCGCAATCGCCACACCCACCCCACTCGACAGCGTAGCCAGTACATGCGACGTCCGTTCCAGCACCGCCTGAGTCCCCGCAACTCCAACAAAACTCGAGTCAATCTGCGACCGTGACCGCGCAGACAACCGCGCCGCATCAATCCGCGGATTTACCCCACCACTCAACTGCTCCACAAACATCCGAAATGCACGAGCCGTCGGCACCCGACCAGCCGACGTATGAGGCTGTTCCAGCAGTCCCGCATCGGCCAACTCCGCCATCTCATTCCGCACCGTCGCCGGACTAAGCCCCGCACTTTCACCATGTTGCAGTCGGGCAATGGTGCCCGAGCCCACAGGCTCACCCGTCTCAATATAGCTCTCAATAATGGCCGTCAGAATAGCTCTCTGCCGCGCCGTGACCCGCTCCGCATCCGCCATTCTTCCCTCCACCTATAACTTTACGCCAGCCGTCAAGCCACTACCCGACCAACGGAAGCACCGACACGGTTCGAAAGGTTTTTGAAAGGTATACAAGTCACGAAGTGACCGCCCAACCGGGGTCCCCGCAAACAGGTCCTCATTTGAGGGGTGGCTTGGCGCAGCGGGCCCGTCCGGCAGGAACAAGTTTTTACGAGATCTCCAGCACATCCGTATCCTTCGCTGCAATCTCCTTCGCCTTCTCCGCAACCTTCGCCGCTATCCGATAGAAATCCTTCGCAAGCTTCGAATCCGGCCCCGCCAATGCAACCGGCATACCTTTATCTCCGCCTTCGCGAATCTGCGGATCAAGCTCCACGGCGCCAAGAAACTCCAGCCCAAACTGCGCCGCCGTCCGCTCCGTTCCGCCCGCGCCAAACACGTCAATCACCTGCCCATCCGGCAGCGTCATCTGCGACATATTCTCCACCAGGCCGATCACCTCAACCTTCACCTGGTGAAACATCTCGAGCGCCTTCCGCGCATCCTGCAGCGCCACGCCCGATCCCGTCGACACCACCACAGCCCCGGTCAGAGGCACTGTCTGCACCAACGAAATCACCACATCGCCCGTCCCCGGAGGAAGATCGACAATCAGATAATCCAACTCTCCCCACTCCACCTGCTGCAGAAACTGTCGAATAATCTGGTGCAGCATCGGCCCACGCATCACCATCGGCTTATCGCCAGGCGAAATCAGCCCCACAGAAATAAACTTCACCCCATACGACAGAATCGGCTCAATCCGGTTCTCGCCGACAATATTCGGCTGCCGCGTCACGCCCAGCATCATCGGCACATTCGGCCCATAGATATCGGCATCGATCAACCCTACCCGATACCCCAGCTTACTCAGTGAAACTGCCAGGTTTACCGCAACCGTTGTCTTCCCCACTCCACCCTTACCACTTCCAATCGCTACAACGTGTGCCACACCAGGCAATGGCTGTGGCCCCTGCGGTGCTCCCGCTCCCATATGTCCCATAACCCTCTCCTATTTTTGAACTTTCCTAAACCGTGTCATCCTGAGCGAAGCGACTCACGGTCTCATCGTGAGTCGCGCAGTCGAAGGACCTGTAGTTTCTTCAGATGTAACGACGAATCCGACTGGCCCTCATCAAACATGCCATCCAGCCCCTAAAGCAGCCCGCATCTCTTTCTTCCTCTGCGTCTCTCCCGCGCGCATCTCCCTGCGCCGTCCCGCATCTTCGAACCTGCGCTTCTGATGTTCCGTCTCCGGCACCACCTGAGGCACCACCAGCCGATTTCCTTCACGATCCACCGCCACAAATGTCAGGTAAGCCGAAGAGACATGCCGCAACCTCTGTTCCCGCACATCCTCCACCATCACCCGCACGCCAATCTCCATCGATGTTCGAAACGCCCGGTTCACACTCGCCTTCAAGATCAGCAACTCCCCAACCCGCACGGGAGCAACAAAGTCCAGATGATCCATGCTCGCCGTCACCGTAAATGCTCGCGCATGCCGGCTGGCAGCCATAGCACCAACCAGATCGATGTACTGCATCAAACGCCCGCCAAACAGGCTCCCCAGCGCATTCGAGTCCGCCGGCAACACAATCTCACTACGTTCCGACTGCGACTCCGCCACTGTCCGCTCTAAAACCAAATCACTCATTCCTACAAGTCTAAATCGCCACAACGCTATCTGCCGAAGACAAGCCACCTCAACCCAAATCACAAAACTTGCCAACCCCACCCCCAACACAGCACCATCGATTCATGGACAAGATCGCCGCTCTCACCGAAATCCTCACTGCCGACCCCACCAACGCCTTCGCCCGCTACGGCCTAGCCATGGAGCACATCAGCCAGGGCAACACCGACACCGCCCTCGCAGAATTCACCACCCTCATCCAGCACAATCCTGACTACGTCCCCGCCTACCAGATGTCCGCCCAGACGCTTGCCAAACTAGGTCGCACCAAAGAGGCCCTCAACCGCCTCCATCATGGAATCGCAACCGCCAATCGCGCCAACAACCAGCACGCCCTTGCCGAAATGGAAGCCCTCCGCGACGATCTCACCACCTGATCCCGCAGAAACGCCTCTGCTTTCCCATCGAAATTTCAGGCGCATTTGTTCATGCGCAGAGCCTCTGAACCTTTGATCCCCGCCAAACATCTATACTTAGACATGGCGACCTCACTCCCGACCACTCTAGGCTCCCTCCGCGCCAGCGAATTCACCCCAGCCCGTCTTGCTCGCAGCGTCAAAGACGAGCTTCGCGAGAATCTCATCGCGAAACTGCGCGCCTCCGCGAAGTCAAAGGCCCCCCTCTTCCCCGGCATCGTCGGTTACGAGGACACAGTCGTACCCCAGATCGTCAACGCTGTCCTCAGCAAGCACAACTTCATCCTCCTCGGCCTCCGCGGCCAAGCCAAATCCCGCATCCTCCGCTCACTCACCACGCTGCTCGACCCACACTGCCCTTACATTGCTGGCTCCGAGATCCGCGACAATCCCTACGCGCCCATCTCGAAGTTCAGCCGCGACCTCATCGCCAAAATGGGCGAAGAAACTCCCATCGCATGGATGACGCCAGACGACCGCTTCGTCGAAAAGCTCGCGACACCCGACGTCACCGTAGCCGACCTCGTCGGAGACATCGACCCCATCAAGGCCGCGCGCAGCAATCAGGATCTCGGCAGCGAGCTCACCATGCACTACGGCCTGCTCCCCCGCGCCAACCGTGGCATCTTCGCCATCAACGAAATCCCCGACCTCGCCGGAAAAATCCAAGTAGCTCTCTTCAACATCATGCAGGAGGGCGACGTCCAGATTAAGGGCTATCCAGTTCGCCTCCCGCTCGACGTAGCCATCGTGTTCTCCGCCAACCCCGAGGACTACACCGCTCGCGGCAAGATCGTCACACCACTCAAAGACCGCATCGGCAGCGAGATCCGCACTCACTACCCCGAGGACGTCGAAGAGGGCATCACGATCACCGCGCAGGAAGCCTGGTCCACACGTCCTGCCTCCAAGATCGAAATCCCCCACTACATCCGCCAGATCGTCGAGCAGATCGCCTTCACCGCACGCGAGGACAAGAAGGTAGACAAGCGTAGCGGCGTCTCTCAGCGACTCCCCATCAGCACCATGGAGCTCGTCATCTCAAACGCCGAGCGGCGCGCCCTCCTCCACGACGAAACCATCGCAGTCCCCCGCGTAGGCGACATCTACACCGCGCTCCCCGGCATCAGCGGCAAGATCGAACTCGAGTACGAAGGCGAGATGCGCGGCGCCGACACCGTCATCCGCGAGATCATCCGCCAATCGGTAGCCACCGTCTTCGATAAATACTTCGCCAACACTAACACCCAGCAGATCGAGCAGTGGTTCAACCTCGGCGGCACCGTTCAACTCAACGATGAGCAACCCGCCAGCGGCTCCCTCGAAGAGCTCAAGCAGATTCAGGGCCTCATCGAAAAACTCTCACCGCTCGAGATCAACTCAAAATCCAAACCTGAGATCGCCGTAAGCGCCGCCGAGTTTCTCCTCGAAGGGATGTACGCCCACAAGCGTCTCAGCCGCACCGAAGAGCGCGCCTTCAGCGCTGCAGAAAAGAAATCCCGCAACGACCAGGCTTCGCAATACGCCGAACGCATGCGCGAACGCGAGATCGACCGCGAAGAAGCTGCCCGCAGCCGCACCCGCCGTGGCTTCAATTAACCACAGCCGCTTCTGAGGAAGACCGCATAAACTCGAGTCTTCCACAATCGGCCTGTACATGGATCCCATGCTCCTGACCTCCACACTCGCGCTCATCGCACTTGCAGTTCCGCCGGAAAAGCCGCGCCCTCATATCTCCCCCACCCAACTCAACGACATCGCCACCATCCTCGCCCACGACGAAGGCTGGCCCCTGGGCGACCCCGACTACACGCTCGACCCCATGCATCCCGACACCGACGACGGCTTCGACAGCATAGGCATCTACAAAAAGGCTCACCTCGTCCGCATGTACTCCGTCGACCGAACCACAGGTCAGATAGTCGACTTCCTCCGCGGCTGCGAAGTCTTTCGCTTCGACGACATCAAATCCTTCCAATCGAAGATCAGGCAGCAATCACAAGCGCCCGCTCTCACCGACCAGCAACTCGCAGCGAAAGCAGGCTGCTCGAAACTCACCGTCGTCAACACCCGCTGGGTCCACTAGGTCCAAACTATGAAGCGCGTCCGATACACAAAGTTCACCGGCGACCTCGCCTCCTCCTTCGGCCTCGAAGACCTCATGCAGGCTCTCTCCGACTTCCTGCTCGACTCCGGCTTCAACGACCCTATGTCGCGCTTCCAGGAGTTCGACGGCGATCAGACCATGGAGAACCTCCGCGAGGCCATCCGCCAGGCCCTCGACTCCGGCGAACTCTTCGACGACGAAGCCCAGGAAAAATACGAAGCACTCTCCGAAGATCAGGTAGAAGAACTCATCGACCAGATCATCCAGAAGATGCAGGAGCAGAACTACATCAACGCCGAGATGCCCGAACAAGGCCAGGGCGAACAAGGCGACGGCAACGGTGAAGCCCGCTTCGAGGTCACCGACAAGGGCATGGACTTCCTCGGCTACAAAGCCCTCCGCGAACTCCTCGGCCCACTCGGCAAATCCAACCTTGGCCGCCACGACACCCGTCACGAAGCCGCCGGCGTCGAAACCAACGGCAGCAGCAAGCTCTATGAGTTCGGCGACACCCTCAACCTCGACATCACCGCCACCCTCTCCAGCGTCTTCGCCCGCGAGGGTCTAGCCACTGCTATCGAGGGAGAAGAGCACGCCCCACTCAACATCTATCACTCCGACGTCCACGTCCACCAGTCCGACTACCAGTCCTCCTGCGCCACCGTCGTCCTGCTCGACTGCTCCCACTCCATGATCCTCTACGGCGAAGATCGTTTCACCCCCGCCAAGCGCGTCGCGATGGCCCTCTCGCATCTCATCCGCACGCAGTTCCCCGGCGACACCCTCAACCTCGTTCTCTTCCACGACACCGCCGAAGAGATCCCCGTCTCGCAACTCTCCCGCGTCAAGGTCGGCCCGCACTACACCAACACCCGCGAAGGCCTACGCATGGCGCAGCGCATCCTCGCCCGTCAGAATAAAGACATGAAGCAGATCGTCATGATCACCGACGGCAAACCCTCGGCCCTCACCCTCCCCGACGGCCGCATCTACAAGAACGCCTTCGGCCTCGACCCACTCGTCATCTCCGAGACCCTCGAAGAAGTCTCCCGCTGCAAACGCGCCAACATCATGATCAACACCTTCATGCTCGCCAGCGACTTCTCCCTCATGCAGTTTGTCCAGCAGGTCAGCGCGATGTGCCGTGGCAAAGCCTACTTCACCACTCCACAAAATCTCGGCAACTATCTCCTGATGGACTTCATGTCCCGCCGAATGAAAACTGTCCACTAAACCAGCAAGGCTGCTACAGACCAACCTACTTGCCACTTTGCTCTTCCCTGTCCTTCTTCCCCTTGTGCCCGAGGTCCAACCCAAACTTCGGCGCAGACCTAGTCCCACTCACCTTCACAGGGATCACCGCACCCGCGCCATCTTTCTTGAAAAACGGATCCACAGGCTTCAGCAGGATCGACTTCCACTTCGAAGCCACCATCTGCGACACCCTCGCCTTCGTGCGCACCTTTCCCTCAAACTCGAACCGTTCTCCATTCAACGTGTACTCTCCCGCAAGCGACACATCGGCTCCCGGCAACGTGTAGTCCAGCTTGTTAAAACTAAGCTTCCCATCCGCCATCACAAACTGCCCCACCATCTGCGAGTAGACATCTTCCGCACCCGGCTTCGCAGCCTTTGGATCGCCCTGCGCGCGCAGACTCAACATATCTACCTTGTCCTCCACTTCAGGATTCGTGAAGTGAATCTGCCTTAGCGTAAACCCACCTTTCAATCCGATCTTCTTCGAAACGCTCTCCGGCCCCGGGCGAATATGCAGCTTCGTCTTCATCTGCAACCTTCCAGTCATCACGACGGGCGATGTCTTCACTGCAAGCTGTAAAAAGTCTTGAATCTGCCCGGCAGGAATGTTCACATCCAGATCAATCGTGTGCCCCTTCCCCTTAATATTCACCACAGCCCCGCTGCAAGTGAAATCCGATCCACCCAATCGCGCATCCACCGGCTGCAGATAAGTGTCCCCACTGGTTCCATCCACAATTGCATGAAACTTCGTATGCAACGGAACGCCATGATTCGCTGTATCCAGCGAAAAATTCGGCGTCTCTGTCGTCCCGTCCACAACGATCTTGTTCAACTGCCCACTAAACTCACCGACCGAAGACAGCATTCCGCCAATACCTTTGATCGTATTCAAGTCCACGTGGTCAAACGTATAGCGCCCAGTCACACTCGAGTCACCGGGACTATCGTTATTCCACGGCCCAAACGTCCCCGTCGCATGAATATCGCCCTTCGGAATCGCATTCACCAGCGTCGCGTCATATTTCCACGGCTCATCCGGTCCAACGTTCCGCATCACAATGCGGCTCATCTCAAAGTCCTTCGGATCCTTGTCCGGCTTGATCGTCCCAATGATCAGCTTCGAATCATCAAACACAATCTCATCCACCAAGATCTTGATCTTGCCAATATGCCTTTGTCCCTTCGGTGCCTGCTGTCGCATCTCGCGTGGCGGAATATGAATTGCCATGTCTTTCACATACACGGTCCCAACACGCATCGGCTTAACAAACAGCCCCAACAGATTTGCATGAAACGAAAAATGCCCCAGCGCGATCAGTGGATCCTTGGCCCCTGCCGCGACCACCTCATCCTCAGGATAGATCCGCAATCCATCGCCCGAAACTTCAAGTCCCTTCAGTACCGAGACCGAAAACCCATCCATCTCCACCCTGCTGTTGAAGCGCGCACTTAGCGTCTCGATCACCCGACCCTTCAGAATCGGCATGGCCCGATGCACCATAATCTCGCCGATCACCGCGAGAACAATCACAGCAATCAGCAGCGAAATCAAAACCCAGCCCCACACACCGCGATGCTTCGCAATCTTCGGATCGCTCACAATTCCATTCATACTTTTTTCTTTCATCACAACGTACGTGATATTTTTTGATGCCGAAAAGCTATAAAACGTTCCATGCAAGGGCATTCAATCTAAGGCAACACTGCAGAATCCCCGCCTGCAATAAAAACCATCCTGCCGCAGCAGATTAAGTTACGTTTATCCGTGCCACTAAAGCCCCGCATCGTCGATCTCGTTCTTCTGCTCCTCCTTCTGGCGTCTTCCGCACAAGCAGTGCAGATGCGCGAAGAGCCCACGCATATCCCCTGGACTCAAGCGGCGCCTAACGGTCTCACCGCGCTCCTCGTCTATGCCGACCTTCCCGGCAAACATCCCCTCGTCGTCATCACCCACGGAACCTCCCGTGAGCTCGAACCGCGCAACAACATCACTCCCTGGCTATTCCTCCCCCAGGCTCGCTGGTTTGCTCGCCGCGGCTTCGTTGCCCTCGTCGTCATACGTCGTGGTTATGGTTCTTCCGGCGGCAAACCCGACTACCTCGGCAACGGCCGTTGCCCCCAGATCGACTACGAGGGCGCCGCCCGCAAATCCGCCGAAGATCTCCGCATCGCCATCGACTTCGGCAGCAAGCTCCCTCAGGTCGACCCCACTCGAGTCCTCGCCGTCGGTATCTCCACCGGCGGCATGGCCACCGTCGCTCTCACGGCCAACGCTCCCGAAAATCTAGTCGCAGCCATCAACTTTGCCGGTGGCCGCGGATCAAATGCCGACCATCAGATATGCAACTCCGAAGCTCTGGTCGACGCCTATCGCGACTTCGGCCGGCATTCGCGCACGCCGATGCTCTGGATCTACGCCGACAACGACAAATACTTCTGGCCAGAGATCGCCCAGCAGTTCGACGCCGCCTTCCGTTCCACCGGCGGACAGGACCAGTTCCTCCGCGCTCCAGCCTTCGGCGAAGACGGCCATACCCTCTTCAGCCATGGCATTCCCATCTGGTCTCCCATGATCGACGACTTCCTCAAAGCACACGACCTTGTACTTCTCCCGCAGCCGCTTCCCGAGATCGCTCCCCCCAACATTCCACCGCCTGCAGGCCTCTCCGACCGCGGCCAGCAAGCCTTTCGTGGCTATCTCACCCTCGGCCCGCACAAAGCCTTCGCTCTCTCAGCCCATCACTACGCCTCTTCGGTCGCACAGATGACCTCTGACGACGCACGCAAAGACGCTCTCAAAAACTGCAATCGTCTCGCCGCACCGGACAAAGAAACCTGCAGCATCGCCTTCGAAGAGAACTCGCCTGCAAATTAATTACGAAGTAACCGACTACTTCACTCGCCCCGGCAAATCAACGATGTTGTGACCATCGTGGTACACCGCAAAGATCCTCTGCGTATTTCGAATATCAATTAGCGGATCAGCATCCAAAACCAAAAGATCTGCCCGCTTTCCGACCGCAATCGTCCCACGGTCGCTCGCATGCAGCAGCTTCGCATTCTCTCCCGTGGCCGCCGTAATCGCCTGCATGGGAGTAAGCCCTGCTCTCACCATCAACACAAGCTCATGATGCTCAGCGAACCCAGGAATGCGCCCAGGCAACGCGCCTGAATCCGTTCCAAACGCAACCTTCACTCCCGCATCAAACAGCTTCTTCAGATTCTGCTGCCCAATCTCGAAGTCTTTCTGATGCTGCGCCGTCTGCGGATCCTGCCTGATCTTCTCCGTGTACCCTGGCGCCGCAAACTTCGCCATCAGCTTCGGTCCCGCAGCCTGTTGAAAGAAAGGCGTCTTCATAAACGCCGGATTCTCCGCGTAGATATACGCTGATTCATCCACCGTAAACGTCGGCACATACCAGACATCGTGCTGCTTCATCGATCGCACAAACGCATCATCCACCACCTGGTCCCGCACCGAATGCGCCAGCACATCCACCCCATCGGCGACCAGCTGTTTCGCATCATCCAGCGAATACACATGCGCCGCCACCCGCACATGCCGCTTATGCGCTTCATCGATCACAGCTTTATAGATCTCCGGCGACATCTCCGGAACTTTGCCATGCAGCTTATCCACCCAGATCTTGATAAAGTCCACGCGCTGCGCCGCCATCTCATCCACATCACTCCGCGCTTCCTTCACCGACGCGGGACGAAAGATCTGGTCCGTCGCCGCAGGCAGGGGAGGCGCCCCATCAGGCACTCCAATCCCCCGCCCCGCAGTAAAGATCGAAGCCCCACCCAGTCGTCCCGCCTGTTGCTCATCCCGCAACACAAACACCAGATCGCGATTCAGCCCAAGCGATAGAATCGCAGTCACCCCATACCGCTCAAACTGCTTCAACTGTGCGGTCACATTCTCGCGGGTATATCCGCTCGCAGACGACTCGGCATCATCCACAATCAACCCAAGGTGAGAGTGCGCGCTGATCAATCCCGGCAACACTGTCTTCCCTGTCAGATCGCGAACCTGTGCCCCCGCCGGCGGCGCCATCTCCGTCCCCCCGATCTGTTCGATCTTTCCATCACGCAGCAACAGGGAAACATGCTCCCGCGGCGCGGCGCCAGTCCCATCAATCACCCGCGCATTTCGCAGCAACACCACTTTTTGCTCAGGAGTCTGCCGCCCCGGAGCCTGCGGCGTAGTGACAATCTGCGCCAGCCCCGAAAATCCACTTACGAAGATCGTAATGAAAAGGTAGATCGATCGCAGCATGATGGCTTTATTAGATGCAAATACGGAACGCGAAGCCCCGGCGACTGACCATACTCCCTCAACAAGCCGTTAGCAACACCAACCCATCTAACGTCGCTCTCGCCACAGCCGGTACAACCCCCACGCCGCAACCGAGCAGTTGTCTACGATCGTCCCGTCCACAATCATCTCCTCGAAAGCTCGCACGCTGACCCGCTTCACTAACAAATCGCTCTCCTCCGCATCGGGGCTAGGCTCCCCCATCGTCAGCCCCTCAGCCAGAAACACATATTGCCTTTGATTCATCACTCCGTACGCAATCTGCAGTGTCGACAGCAGCGTCATCCGCTCCGCCGCCAACCCCGTCTCTTCCCGCAACTCCCCCCGTGCCAGATCCTCGGGCACCACCTCCGCTACCTCCCATCCTCCTTGCGGAAACTCCCAGTGTCGTGCCCCCACCGTATAGCGAAACTGCTCAATCAAATAAACAAACTCTCCTTCCGCCGTCTCCACGAGTGGAATCACGATGCAAGCCGGATCTTTATCGATCACCCCATAGATGCCGCGCTTGCCATTCGCGCGTTCAATCACATCTTCCCGCACGCGCGTCCAGGGATTCCGGTAAACCTCCCGGCTACTAATCGTCTTGATCGTCACAACACCCCCATCCGCATTCACCCCTCTGCTTACTCGGGAGTTAAAAACTCCAGATGCGACGGATACTTCTCCGACCCATAAATCGAAATCGTCTGCTCGCGATACGCGCTCTTTGGAGCCGTCATGATATTCGGCACAAACGTCTGTGGGTTCCGGTCATACAGCGGAAACCAACTAGACTGCACCTCCACCATCATCCTGTGCCCCTTCAAGAAGGTGTGATCCGCGCCATGCAGGCTCCACTTGTACTCCGTCACCTTTCCCGGGGTTACCGCTTCGGGCGTCTCAAAACTCTTCTGATATCGCCCGCGAAATATCTCATCCACGATCATCAGCTGATACCCCGCCAACGGCGCCGGCGCATCATCCGGATAAACATCGATCAGCTTCACCACAAAGTCCCCATCCGTCCCCGTCGTCGACGCAAACAGATCCGCGACAACATCCCCGGTTACCGTGACATCCTTGTCGAGCACAGGAGATGAAAAATTCACTAAATCCTTCCGCCCGCTCACAAACCTCTGATCCTCCACCAGCCACGTTCGCCACTTCGACCCGTCCCCATACGTCGACTGGATCGGGCGATTACGATAAGGCACCGGATTCGCAGGATCAGCGACGTAGCTAACCGCAGCCTTGCCGCCAACTCCACCTGCCGCAGGCGCCCCCTCCATCTCCAGACCGCCATCCGCCGTCAGATAGAGCTTCGCTTCTTTGAAGCCTTGCTTCGGTGGCCACGCCTCATACCGCTCCCACTGGTTCACACCGGTCCTGAAGCTGGCCACACCGGTCAAATCGAATCCTGCCCGCCCCTTCAGATACTTCTCAAAAAAAGGCGCTTCAATCGTCTTCCTGTACTGATCCCCCGTCGCCGCCCCAAAATCCAATACTCCAAGATGCCGCGTCGTCGGCCCCCATCCCCCATGGTTCCAGGGCCCCAGCACCATGAACACTTCATCCTTCGTATCATGCGGCTTCAGCGCAGCATACTCTGCCTGCGTCCCCCACATATCTTCCTGATCCCACCATCCCCCCACCTCAAGCGTCGGCACCTCAACCTTCGTCAGGTGTTTCTCCACCGCCATATCCTGCCAGAACTTTGTATAAGCAGGTTGAGTCAAGAACACCTTCGCTGTCGGCAGCTTCTCCATCTTTGCAGCATCCGCAGCACCAGCGAAGTTCACATTATGCAGAAAGAAATCAAACGTATCTTCCTTGCTGTCCACCCGCGCATCCGTCTTTTGTGCCTCTAACTGTTGCACATAGTCGAATCCATACGTCTCGCGAAACGCGCCATTATGAAAGAAGTCATCTCCCATCCAAACATTCGTCATCGGAGCCTGCGGCGAGATCGCCTTCACCGCCGGATGAGCATCGATCCCCGCCGACATCGCCAGAAACCCCGGATACGAAACCCCAAGTGCTCCCACCTTGCCGTTGTTATTCGGCACATTTTTCAATAGCCAATCAATCGTGTCCCGCGTATCCGTCGTCTCATCCACATCGTTCTTCGTCGTGTGGGCAACAATCGCGCGGTTCATCACAAACTTTCCCTCGGACTCGTACCGTCCGCGAATATCCCCGAACACGAAGATGTATCCACTCGCCGCCAGTTCCGGCTTACTTCCGTTCACTGCAGCCGACGAAACCCACGAAGTGCCATACGGAGTCCTCTGCATCAAAAACGGCAGCGCCTCCCCACTAGTCTCCGACCCCGCCGGCCGCAGAATGACTACATGCAGCTTGACCCCGTCCCGCACAGGAATCATTGCCTCACTGCGCGTGTATTCGCTGAAGTGATTCAGTCGCACCCCCACATCGCTGAAGCGCTCCTCCTTCCTCACAACGCTCTGTTCCGAACGCTCACCAAACGTGCTCGTCAAAGCAGACACTTTGCCAGCTGCGTCCCGTGCAAACACCACTCGCAGCCCATGCGCAACGTAATGATCAGCCGACTCTGCCTGCAACTCAATCCGCGGCTCCCGCGCCCCTTCGATAAATAACTTGTCCCCATCCAGGTACACCGAACTCACGACATCCGGCTCCGTTGTATCGCGATACTGCCCCACGTACTCATTCACCCGCCCCGCCGGCAACGCGATCGCATGCGTCTTCTCCGCTGGCTGAACTCCTTGCGCACCAAGCACTGCGGCCGAAGCCATGATCCATCCAGAAAAAACCACCGCGCAACAGTCGCCAATCCTCATCATGCCCAGCCTCAAAAAATGAAATCATTACGCATAACAAAAAAGCCGCAGACGCCCAGAAAGAAGCGGCCGAGAGCTACTCTTGGCCCGCCCCGTTCCATGAAGTCTGCGGTCTTGTTTCTCTAGGTAAGAACTGCGTTAGGACTCGCCGCACACTGAAAGCCCACTCGGTTGTGCGAGCCATCGCAAAACGGCCTCTTCTCACTCGCCCCGCAGCGACAAAGTGAGATCGCCGGCTTACCCGTCAAATCCCATTCCTTGCCATCGGCGTCCTTCAAAACAATATGCCCTTCGACCCGCAGCGGACCATTAGGCCGAACTGTAATCTTTACCGCTTCTTCCGACATCGCTCGTTACTCTCTCTCTTACAAAGGATGCGTTCAGCATAGCAAATCCGTAGGCGCAAATCGTCACGACACCCCTCGACCAACGCGCCATCGCCTCATCACAACGAGGAGACAGCGGATAGCTCTAGACGCTCATCGCCTCTCCTTGAGGAATCGAGCCAAACCTCGTCGCATCTTTCACCCACCTCGCCCGCAGCCATCGGTTCATCGGCTCAGAGTAACTCCGCGAGACAACGGCACCCAATAGCCCCGAAAGCAAGAGAACCACAACGAACATTCCCGGAACAGCTCGAAGGGGCTTATTCAGAATCAGAAAAAGATGAAACACGCTCAAAACAACAAAGATGTGCGTCAGATAAACCTCGTAGCTTAGTCTTCCCAGACGGACCAAAGGCCCAGCAAATCCCGGAGCTTTCCATTGCGTCTGCGCAACCACAGCAAGCAACAGACAAGTGCCTAAACCAAGAACCGTCATATCCAATCCACTACGGCCAAGCCCCCAACGATCGGCGCGAATCGAAAAACAAAGGACAAAGAGAAGCATCAACGCTCCTGCTGTCCCAGCCACTCGAAGCTTCGACTTGGAAAGTCGAGCCTTCGCAGAGAACAGCGCAGTCAAACAACCCAGCGCAATGCCGTCCATGCCCCCCAGGTAGGAGTACTCTCTCCACACTGGATTATGGTTCAAGGCCTCCGAGCGGGCAAAGGGCCCTAACAAAACAAAGACAAAAAGTAGCGCCGACAGAAAATTGGTGCGGCGAAATATTCGGCACACCAACGGGAAACAAAGATAGAACGCCTCCTCAACCGACAGCGACCACAGAACGTCCCAACCCGCCGGCAGATATCCTCTTCGAGCCTCAAGCAGATTGACATGAAAAGTAAGCGCAGCGGCCAAAGCCCGCCCCAATCCGCCTGTCTTCTCCCCGACCACAAACCCTTTGACGTGCGTCAGGTGAAGGACGCTGAGAACCAAGAGAAGAAGCATCATCAGCGGAGCGATACGAGCAAACCTCAACCGATAAAAATCAAACACGTTCACTGCAGCCACTGAACCCCAACGCCGCAGTGTTGTCGAAGTTATTAGAAATCCAGAGATCGCAAAGAATATCTGAACGCCAAACTGACCATTCCATACCAGCGAAGACACCAACTGACGAGGCAGCCCTTGGGTGTACGAGACCTTGGCGCCCAGCAATTGCATGTTGACGTGATTCATCAACACAAAGCAAATCGCAAGTCCGCGAAGAAGATCCACACCATCCATCCGCGGCCAAATCCGCGCAGACTCCGCCTTCAAACTCGGCCTCTCTTCAAACGACCAACCTCCCCCGCGTCATCGAAGACAGGAAACCTTCAATCACACCACGTCGACTTCCATCTCATCCACATAGCACCATCCCCAGCTCTCACCCGGCTCGATCGACCGCATGATCGGATGCTCTGTCTTATGAAAGTGCTTGGTCGCATGCTTATGCTGTGATGAATCGCAGCACCCCACATGACCGCACTCCAGACACATCCGCAGATGCACCCAGCTGCTGCCGATCTTCAAACACTCCTCGCAACCCTTCGCCGAAGGCTTCACCTTCCGAATCTGGTCCATGTGCGTACATTCCATTTCCGTGCACCTTCCTTCGCCATGATTCTACCCTTCAGCGCACACACGAACGCAAACCGCCACGGATCTTCTTCCCCTACGTCGTACACTCCTTTCTGTGCAGCAATTCTCAATCACACATCGACCAAGTTGCGCGCGGACGGCGCAGTAGCTCGATGACTCCTCATCAATCGCCCAACCCCTCGGTAATCCCATACTCCTTCAGCTTCCGGTAAAGCGTCGTCTTACCAATCCCCAGCAACTTCGCCGCCATCAACTTGTCGCCGTTCAGCTGCCGGATCGTCCCCAGAATGGCTTGCTTCTCCATCTCGGCGATCGACACGATCCCACCCTCCGGAGCACCCACCGACCCACTCTGCTCCAGCCCATTGTCCGCCATCACATGAATCGCCGGCCCCTGCTGCATGCGGAAATTCTGCAACTGCGTCGGCAGATCGCCAAGGTGAAGCACCGGCCCCGACGAAAGCGCGCACGCCCGCTCGATCGCATTCTCAAGCTCCCGCACATTGCCCGGCCAGTCATACTCTGCCATCGTCCGCAACATCGAGTCCGAGAAACTCCGCTCCACTCCTGTCTCTTTCTCCATCTGCTTCAGAAAATGCGTTGCCAGCACCGCGATATCCTCCCGCCGATCCCGCAGCGGAGGAATCCGCAGGTTCACCACATTCAACCGGAAGTAAAGATCTTTGCGAAACCGCCCCTGCTCGACCATCGTCGCAAGATCACGATTGGTTGCCGCCAGCACTCGAGCCGAGATAGGCCTCGCCTGCGTGGCACCCACCGGTCGCACCTCTTTCTCCTGCAACGCCCGCAGAAGCTTCGCCTGCAGATCGAGCGGCAACTCTCCGATCTCATCCAGAAAAACCGTCCCACCCTCAGCCGAGGCGAGCAGTCCCTCCTTCGCGCGATCCGCCCCGGTAAAGGCTCCCTTCACATGCCCAAACAACTCGCTCTCAATCAGCGTCGGCACCAGCGATCCGCAGTCTACCGGCACAAACGGCTTCGCCGCATTCGGTCCATTGAAGTGAATTGACCGCGCCACCAGCTCCTTGCCCGTCCCGCTCTCGCCGAGGATCAAAACCGGATGCGTCGAATAAGCCACCTTCGACAAAATCCTATAAAGCTTCTCCATCTCCGGAGAGCGGCCCACCAACCCGCCCATGCCCTGTTGCGTTCTCAGTCTCTCGCGCAGCTGCCGGCTCTGCACATCCATGTGCAGTTGCTGTCCCGTCCGCTCGAGCACTGCCGTCAACTCCTCCAGCGCAAATGGCTTGGTCAGATAATCCCCCGCACCGATCCGCATCGCCTCCACTGCCGACGACACCGTCGCAAACGCCGTCATCACAATCACCGCCGTATCCGGATGCAGCGCCTTCACCTGCTCGAGCAGCGGCAGCCCACCGCCGCCCGGCAACTTCAGATCCAACAGCAGCAGATCGATCCGCCGCTGCTTCAGAATCTCCCGCGCAGCCGTCGCACTCTCAGCGCCCACCACTTCAAACCCCATTCCCGCGGCAATCTGACAGCAGGCCTTCCGCACCGCCTCGTCGTCGTCGACCACCAGGACATGCAGCAACCCCAGATGCTCCGCAGAGCTCACCGCGTGCGCCCGCGCATCCGGCGAAACTCCCACCAGCACACCAGAAGGCGAATTCGTGCCCGCATCCTCTCTGAGCTGCTCCGCACCCATCCTCTCGCTCAACACCGAAACGTCTCCCGTCCCAATCGTCCTCACTCCTGCCGCTCCAAAACCCGTCGTCCTTAGCATGCGATCCACCCGGCCTCTCCCCGTACAACCGTCTTCACTCCAGAGTCATTCATTCTCATTGCCTCCATCTCAAAGTCCTTCCGCTGTTGTGCCGCTGTCTCAACCTGTTTCATCGCACTCCACTCCACAGAGATGCTCGTTCCCACCTCCGGCTGGCTCTCGATCGTCAAAGCGCCACCAGAGATCGCTACCAACTCCCGCACCACTCGAAAACCAAGCCCACGCCCATTCGCCGAAGAGATCCCGCCAGTCTGCATCAACCGCCGCACTGCCGTCTGATCCATCCCGCAGCCACGATCTCTCACCGTCATCACGACCTGGCGCAGCGGCTCCTCGCCTTCGTCCTCCGCCTGTCGTCGCAAACCCTCCACATGGATCGAGATCGCCCCCACCCACGGCGTCGCCTCCGCAGCATTCTTCACCAGGTTCGTCAAAATTCTCTCCACCGACTCCACCGGCACCTTCACCGGCTGAAATGCCCCCACGCCAAACGAGATCTCCACCGTCCGCCCAGCCACCCGGCTCAACAGCCCCCGCATGCGGTCCACTACATCCGGCAGCACCGAAAACTCCCCCTGCACCTTCACCGGCCTACCCGCACGCGCATGGTTCACCAGCCGGTCAATCATCGCCCAACTGCGATCGCTCAACATCCTCAACTCATTGGCATATTCCTTGTGCTCTTCATGCAGCACGCCAGGCAGAGCCAGCAAGTCGGAGTAAAGACTCAAAGCCCCCAACAGATTTCCAGCGTCATGCGCCAATCCCGCGCCCTCAGCCACGCCTGCGATTGCAGCCACCTCTGCCGCTGGCGCATCCGGCGTCTTCCGTGCCGTCGGCATCGCCGAACCATTAAGGTTCATCTGGCGTGTCACATGGCGAAGCGCCGCAAACTTCCCCGAACAAATCTCTGGCCCCAAGGCAGTACTGCTCTGCATTGCCTGCATTCCGTAAATCCACCATTCCTCCGCTTCGTTATTGGTTACCGCGGATACACTTCTGTAATCACTTTAAGTGCCAAACTGGAACTCCTTTCCTAAGTGATTACACATCAACCGAAAACGCCTCCCGTCCACCTCCCCCGCGCATCGCGGCTACTTCCCAAATCGGAACCGCAAACGACACCCACAAGCCAAATCCTCAACAAACTGCAATCCAACCAAGTCCTCCCATTATGGAACTAAGCCCATTTCGGAACACTCCCACAAATGGCTCACGCCGAACCCTCCCCATCACGCAAAGAATCTCCCAACTATAATTCCCCCATGTCTGTAACCACCGTAACCCCCTCCCCCCAGCTCTTCCGCCCCGACCACCGCCTCGCCGACGCACTCCGCCCCATCCGCATCACTCCGCACTACGTCGCCATGGCCGAAGGCTCAGTCCTTATGGAGTCTGGCAACACCCGCGTCCTCTGCAACGCCACCATTGAGCAGGGCGTTCCCGGCTGGCTTCGCAACTCCGGCCGCGGCTGGGTCACCGCCGAATACGGCATGCTCCCTCGCGCCACTCTCACCCGTACCGCACGCGAGAGCGAACGCGGCAAAGTGGGCGGTCGCACCCACGAGATCCAGCGCCTCATCGGCCGCAGCCTCCGCAGCGTCGTCGACATGAAGGCTCTGGGCGAACGCACCGTCATCCTCGACTGCGACGTCCTCCAGGCCGACGGCGGCACTCGCACCGCCGCCATCACAGGAGCCTGTGTAGCTCTCGCCCTCGCTCTCGGCAAGCTGGTCAAGGCCGGCACGCTCAAGACATCCCCGCTCAAGCAAATGGTCGCGGCCACATCCGTCGGCATCGTCGACGGCAACGTCCTGCTCGACCTGGCCTACGAGGAGGACTCCCGCGCCGCCGTCGACATGAACGTCGTCATGCTCGCCAACGGCGGCCTCGTCGAGACCCAAGCCACCGCCGAGCACGACTCCTACACCCGCGCCCAGCTTGGCCAGATGCTCGACTACGCAGAAAAGGGCATCCTCGAACTCCTCGCCACCCAGCTAGCCGTTCTCAAAGAAGCCATCTAGCAGCAACCTCACGCGGCCTCGCGAGCCTCCCTGGAACTTCCCGGCACCGAGGCCATCTCCAGTGCAGGCGCCCGGGCTGGCTTCGCCATCCGCGCCAACAGCCCGTCTTCCACAATCAGCATCGTCGAACAGACGATCAGCGGGATCAGTTCGCCAAACACCCTGGTCTCAATCAGAATCCCGTACACAAACATGAAGCCGAACCAGATAGGCAGCAGCCAAAGCCACGCCTCCAACTGAGGATCACGAATCTTCCGCCGCATCACCACCACAAACATCAGCAGATAGCCACACGCGCTCAGCATCTGCGGCCACGCCTGCGGAAACAGTAGCGACTTCACGTTCCAGTCGATCCGCGGATAGAACTCCGACGCATTTCCCGCAAACACGTGCCGAACGAAGATCTGCCACCCCCCCCAGAACATCGCGAGCGGCATCACCACGGCTAAGCTCCTCAGCCGTACCGTTCGGGACCATCGCACCCGCCCGCCGACTACCGCGCCGTTCAGCAAAAACAAAGGAAGCAAAAGCAGCGTCGTCTCGCGATTCATCGTCGCAACCACAAAGAGTCCTGCGAAATAAATCCAATGCCGTCGGAAATAAAGCAAATACATCGCCGCCGCAAAGAACGCGAGGCTCGGCAGATCGTAGACAAACCGGAAGTTCTGCACCGTATGCATCACATACGTCGCGCCACACGCCACCAGCAGCAGCGGATACACCATCGGCGTCAGCAGCCGACGGCTCGAGCTTGCCTGATAGATCTTCGTCGTCAAGTACCCCGCCGCCAGCAGACAAAAGACATCGATCGCCGCCTGCACCACAACCTCCGGAGCCACCGGTTTCGGAAACCAGAAGTGCGACTTCAAAAATGGTGTCGCCAGCCAGGTCATCAGACTACTCCCATGCGCCCATCGCATCGGCAGCATCATCAGGCTGCGCCCCTGAAACGGCATCCGTTCAAGCCCTTGTTCATATAACAGCGTATTGACGTACGGTCTCGTCAGCCACAGGTAGCACCACACAAACTGCACCGTAGCGATGACGTAAACCAAAATCAAAATGATCTTTTTGCGCTCGGACATAAACAACCCCGTCAAAGACCCTATGCCCCTTGGGCTTTCGGCAAGGATTTTGTTAGTCAGAACGAGCACCGACTAAATTTCTAGGATGGCTTCCTCTTTCAAGGGGTTGCAATATCCTGAGTCACCCCTGCGACGGAATGCTGATAATCCCGCTCTAACCCTGTAGAATCTTTCACGCCGTCATAACTAGACCGAAGAGGCAGGGAAAAACATTGAATATAGCCACGACACAGCAGACCGCCTACACCCGCGACCCTCAGGCCACCGACATCCGCGCCATGAGCATCGCCACGGTCCTCTTCTTCATGTGGGGCTTCCTTACCTGTCTCAACGACATCCTCATTCCCCATCTCAAGGGCATCTTCAGCCTCAACTACGGTCAAGCCCTGCTCGTCCAGTTCGCCTTCTTCTCCTCCTACTTCATCTTCGCTCTACCCTCCGGAAAACTAGTCGACTGGCGCGGCTACAAACAGTCCATGGTCATCGGCCTTATCGTCATGGCTGCCGGAGCGCTGCTCTTTCTCCCTGCTGCCAGCACTGCATCCTTTCCTCTCTTCCTCTCTGCACTTGTCATCCTCGCCGCCGGCATCACCTGCCTCCAGGTCTCGGCCAACCCCTACGTCACGAACCTCGGCCCACAAGCCACCGCCGCCAGCCGTCTCAATCTCGCCCAGGCCTTCAACTCCTTCGGCACCACCATCGCTCCCTTCTTCGGCGGAGCGCTCATCCTGGGCGCCATCCAGGCCTCTCCCGAAACGCTAAAATCCTTCTCCACCGCAGCGCTCCAGACCTACCGCGAACAGCAGGCATCGTCCGTCAGGATGCCTTATCTCGTCATTGCTCTCACTCTTCTCGTTCTCGCCGTCGCCATCGGCCTCATCAAACTCCCCACCACTGACTTCACCCGCGACTTCCGCCCCGGAGAACTCGCCAGCCGCCCAGCAGGCAGCATCTGGAAGCAGCCCTACCTCCTCATGGCCACCCTAGGAATCTTCGTCTACGTAGGTGCCGAGGTCTCCATCGGCAGCTTCCTCATCAACTACCTCGGCCTGCCCCACATCATGAACCTTCCCGAGCGTACCGCCGCCCACTATGTCTCCTTCTACTGGGGCGGAGCCATGGTCGGCCGTTTCATCGGCTCCTACGTTCTGCGCTACATCAGCACCGGCAAGGCCCTGGCAGCAGCAGCCTTCATCGCCTTCTGCCTCGTCCTCACCACCATGGCCACCGGAGGCCCCGTCGCCCTCTACACCGTCCTCGCCATCGGCTTCTTCAACTCCATCATGTTCCCCAGCATCTTCAGCCTCGGCCTCGCCGGTCTCGGCGAACTCACCAGCAAAGGCTCGAGCCTCCTGGTCCAAGCCATCGTAGGCGGCGCCCTCCTTCCCCTCGCCGAAGGCCACCTCGCCGACCGCATCGGCGTCCAGCACGCCTTCATCATCCCCGCCGTCTGCTATGTCTATATAGCGTTCTTCGGCTTCATCGCCTCCCGCCGCAAAGACATCGATCAGGATCCCAGACGCGCCGCAGCCGCCGCACACTAGAGCAAGTTTCCTGCAGGTCTCAATGTCCAGCAGCCGATTATCCGGACACGTAGAAACGAGTAGTACTATGTAGGCGCGCGCCCCCCCCCCGTCTGCCGAAAAAAATAATTACCTACCAAGGGCAGTAACGCTGAATCCAAGGTAGTGCCGAGGCCTCCCTATGATCGAGCCTTCTGATTTTCGGTTTACGAGAATTCCACTCAACCACGGAGACGGCCGTATCCCGGCACTCGGGTTTGGCACCTTGATTCCCGACCCAGCCGTGACGCTAACTGCCACCAGGGAGGCGCTCGAGGCCGGATTTCGGCACTTCGATTGTGCGGAACGGTACCTGAACGAGTCTCAGGTAGGCGAGGCGTTGCAGGCGGGATCTGCCGCGGCAGGCATTGCGCGCGAAGACATCTTCGTCACCACAAAGTTGTGGAACACCAATCATCGACCCGAGCGCGTCGGGCAGGCTTTCGAGGCTAGTCTGAAAAGACTCAAGCTCGACTATCTGGATCTCTATCTCATCCACACTCCATTCGCATTTCACCCCGGAGACAACCCGGATCCACGCGATCAAAACGGCAAAGTAATCTACGACGACGGCGTGACTCTGCTCGACACCTGGCGAGCGCTCGAGAGTCTTGTGGACCACGGCAAATGCCGCGCCATCGGACTGTCTGACATCAGCCTGGAAAAACTGTTGCCCATCTACGAATCGGCGCGAATCAAACCGTCCGTAGTCCAGGTCGAATCACACCCCTATCTGCCGGAGACGGAGCTTCTGGACTTCTGCAGGAAGAAGGACATTGTGCTCCTTGCCTTCGCGCCGTTGGGTCACGGAATGAAGCCGGGACTACTCGAGGATCCAGTCATTGCGTCAATCGCCGCACGAGTTGGAAAGACGCCGGGGCAGGTGCTGCTGGCATGGGCGGTGCAGCGCGGCACGGCTTTGCTCACCACTCCAAAAAGTCCCGGTCGTGCGAAAGAAAACTTCGACATCTCCCCCCTGCCGGAAGACGCATTTGACGAAATCAATCGCATTCAGACAAGGCAAAGACTCAACGATGTAGTGAATACCGGCAGCCCGGGCTTCATTCCCCGAGTTGCATCAACATAAAAGCGGAGCAACACCTGGAGCGGTCATGCAAGAGGAACAAATACGTGAAGTCCTGAACGCACATTGGAAAGCGTCTGCAGACGGCGACGCAAACGCCGAACACGATATTTACCACGACGACGCCATCTGCGATTATCCGCAGTCAGGCGAGCGAATCCTCGGGCGAAAAAACTTGCAGGCTTTGCGGAGTCATCATCCCGGAAAACCGTCGGGCTTCCAGGTCAAGCGAATTCTCGGAAAAGGCGACCTCTGGATCACGGAGTACACCATCGTCTACCAGGGACGTCCAGCATTCACCGTTAGCATCATGGAGTTCCGCGACGGTAAGGTCGCGCACGAGACACAGTATTTCGCGGACCCTTTCGAGGCCCCGTCTTGGCGAAGCCAGTGGGTTCAGCGGATCGCATGACAACGCACTATGGAGAAAGGCGGCGACGCTGAATGCAAGAGAGTGCCGAGGCTCACTATGATCGATTCTTCTGATTTTCGGTTTGCGAGAATCCCACTCACCCACGGAAACGGCCAGATGCCTGCAATCGGCTTTGGCACGCTGATTCCCGATCCGGCAGTGACGAGAACTATAACCGAAGACGCACTGGAGATCGGATATCGACACGTCGATTGTGCGGAGCGATACCGGAACGAGCGTGAGGTAGGCGAAGCGTTACAAGCGGGATGTGCCGCCGCGGGGATTTCGCGCGAAGACATCTTTGTTACGACGAAGTTGTGGAACAACAATCATCGGCCCGAGCGCGTCGAGCCCGCTTTCGAGGCCAGTCGGGACAGACTCCGGCTCGATTATCTCGATCTTTATTTGATTCACACTCCGTTTGCGTTTCAACCGGGGGACGACCTCGATTCGCTGGATCAAAACGGAAATATTATTTACGACCACGGTGTGACTTTACTCGACACCTGGAGAGCGATGGAAAGTCTTATGGACCATGGCAGGTGCCGGGCCATCGGGTTGTCTGACATCGGCTTGAACGAACTGGCGCCCCTCTTTGAATCTGCGCGAATCAAGCCAGCTGTGATCCAGGTCGAAGCACATCCATATCTCCCGGAGCCCAAGCTTCTGGAGTTCTGCACGGAAAAGGGCATCGTGTTTTTGGCGGGCGCGCCATTGGGCCACGGAATGAAGTCGGGGCCGCTTCAAGATCCAGTCATTGCATCTATCGCCGCACGACTTGGAAAGACTCCGGCACAAGTGCTGCTGGCATGGGCGTTGCAGCGCGGCACGGCTTTGCTCGTCAAGACCACAACCGCGGTTCGCGCGAAAGAGAACTTCAACGTCTCCGCCCTTCCGCAAGACGCGTTCGACGAAATCAATCGCATTCAGACCAGGCAGAGACTCAACGAAGTGATGAAGACCGGTGTCCCGGGCTTCATTCCACGAGTTCGATCAACATGAAAGCCAACCAACATCTGAAGCGGCCCACGCAAAAAGAATAAGTACGTGAAGCTCCGAAACGGCGCATAGACAGCGAGCGCGATGGAGTGCCGCGACGTTAAAGTCGTGCCAGAAACACTGTATTGCGGTCCCACTCAGTGAGTGGGTCGTTCTGGCTGGTCCTTTGTGGATACTGAGGCCATAGCTTCAAACACTCCGTCATTTCTCACAAGCTTATGAAAGAGAATTGCGGAGACGTGCATCAGGATGAGTCCGAAAAACGCAAACGCCAGGTAGTAATGTGCATGCCACAGCAGCGTATGCAGGCTGGGACTCACAGGCAGGATCGATGGCAGATGCACACCGCCGAAGAGCACCACCGGGTACTCCGCCGCGGACAACATAGCCCAGCCGATCAGCGGCATCGCGATCATCAGCGCGTAAAAGATGTACTGCGACAGTTCCGCGGCCAGCTTCATCGGCGCCGGCAGATCCGCGGGCAACGCAGGTGCACCGTAGTAGAGCCGCAGCACCAGACGGATAAGCGCCAGCACCAGGATGGCTATCCCCAGCGGCTTATGAATCTGCACCAGTGTCAGGTACTTGGCGCTGATGGTCGAAACCATACCTACACCGATAAACAACATGGACAGAATGCAGATTGCCATCAGCCAGTGAAGTATTCGCTGCGGAACTGCAAAGCGTGTGCGGGTCGTTGTCATTGCTTGGCTCCTGTCGCGGTACGCGGGTAATCCGCCTCTTCGGCTGTACGGCTGTTGTACGACCGGGAATACGCTGCCGAGCGTGCCGCGGGGAATGGGTCATCCGACGTAGTGATTCCGGCCGGCAGTACCGTCGGGTCGTAGTTAATATCGCGGCACGGGCCGTCGCGCTCCGGTTCAATCTGCTGTACCGTCATTGTTCCAACGTTGACCGTACGACGATCGGCAGGCCACGCCTTGTTCGGGTCTGCTGTTGGGTCGCCGGGGTTGGCAACGGTGACCATCAGGTGCCAGTGCTGAGGG
The DNA here is from genome assembly GCF_051013365.1 of Tunturiibacter psychrotolerans. Classification (GTDB taxonomy): domain Bacteria; phylum Acidobacteriota; class Terriglobia; order Terriglobales; family Acidobacteriaceae; genus Edaphobacter; species Edaphobacter psychrotolerans_A. The sequence goes on from NZ_CP132941.1 coordinate 1,099,517, forward strand.
CTCGCGGCCACACGCTGCGTGATCTCCTGCTCGAGATAATCGGGACCACGCTTGGCCAGTTCCTGTGGCGAAATAGAAACAGGATGTGCAGCCGGGATCAACGACCAACGGATCGGATGCTTCGCGCCGGACGCATCGACGAACAGAAACGAGTTGAGACTGTTGTAAGGCTCCTCCGCATAGCTCTCGGTCCATTGGTCACTCTTAGCCCAGGGGAGAAACGTAAGGAACTCCGGATTTGCGCCAATGAAGTTCTTCATCGCATCGGGGTCCTTGCTCGCCGAGGCAGTCAGGAGGTCGTAAAAAGCCTGCGGAGTCGAAACGGGAAAGATCGGCGCATTGATCATGGCACTGCGCCACTGCTGCCCGTCCGGCGTGGTGATGAGAATGCCGAGGCCGCGCGTACGCACCATTGCGTCCTCAGCATTCGGATTCGGAGTGCCAAGGTTGAATCGCCCCACAATCGGATATTGTCCCGCAACGAAGACCGACGCTTTGGAGAGTGATGAACCTTCGCCGTTTGCCTCAAACGTTCCGGTAAAGCAGATACCTTTAGCGTGGTTGCGGCGATGACCCAGTGCCGGGCCTCCGGGAGGAGCCAACCCCGCCACCAGCTTCTTGGGCGTCAGCCTGTTTGGTGACAGCCATCCAGCCGTATATGCAAAACAGATCGCGGCGATGCCCACCACAGCAGCAATCACAACGAACGGCCAAAGCCGAAAATCTTTCGGTGATGCAGAAGACTGAACCATTCAAACCTCGTTTCTTTCAGCTATGGGCTGGGATCGGTACCACAATCAGATAGAGCGCATAGCTGCCGCGGCGGTCGCTTAAAACTGCAAGAGTGAACCTAAATTATGTAGGAAGAACATCCGCGAGGGTGCACTGAAGTCTCTCTAGCTACGGGGGAAGGATTTGACGTTGCCTTTTGATTATTTCTGCTTCTCTCGCTCGAACCAAAGCACCGTCATTACGACCGAAGCGGTCACAGTCTCATCGTGGACGCGCAGTGGAGAAACTCCCAAATTTTGTTTTTGCCCAATGTCTTAGATTCCACTCACCCCAAAAAAGCCTGTCAAGGCCGAAAATGTACTAACCTATTACCCCACAATCACTTACCGATGGCGCATCAGTTACCCTCAATCCGGTAAACTAGAGGCTGGTGGGTTGAAGGAAACTCCAAAAAACTTCACGGACACCCTCGCTAAGGAACGAACCCCTCTAAGTCCTTTCCTGAGACGAATTTGGCCGTAACCCCTTTGCCTGCACGAATTTAGCCGCGACCATCTTGGCTATCTCACTGCATTCATGAGACTTACGCCCGGGTAACCCCCCGGGGGGGGTACCCCCTCAGGACGGCCAAAACAGTTGACGGTGGGTTCTCCAAAGTCCGCGATGAGGCGAAAAAACAGATAAGGCCAGCCCAACCGCCTTGACCGTTCAAGCCACCTAGCCGTCCCAACCTGTGGTGACACCGAACGAGCCGACACCGCATCTCATCTCCAACAAACGACGTCGTCACACATCTAAAATCACGCAACATCGGCAGCAAGGCAACATCACCTCACCCTTCACGCCGAACATACACTTCGCTGTGTAAAATGACCCTTCGTAGTCCTTCCATCACTCGAACCGTCTCAGGAGACATGCACCCCATGATCAAGTTGACCCCAGGAAAGCTAGCCGGCCTCAAAGCCGTCTCCGACCATCGTGGCGTGATCGCCGCCGCCGCCATGGACCAGCGCGGATCCCTCCAGAAGTCCCTCGCCAAGGAGCGCGGAGCAGCCGCCGACGCCCACGACCTCGAGGAGTTCAAGACCCTGGTCACCTCCGTCCTCACCAAGCACGCCACCGCGATCCTCCTCGACCCCGAGTTCGGCCTCCCAGCCTCCAAGCACCGCAACGGCAAGGGCCTCCTGCTCGCCTACGAGAAGACCGGTTACGACGCCACCACCCCCGGCCGCCTGCCCGACCTCCTCGATGTCTGGAGCGTCCGCCGACTGAAGGAAGCTGGAGCAGACTGCATCAAAATCCTCCTCTACTACACGCCCTACGAGAAGACATCGGTCAATGACCTCAAGCAAGCCTGGATCGAACGAATCGGCGCCGAGTGCATCGCTCACGACATCCCCTTCTTCCTCGAGTTCGTCGGCTACGACGCCGAAGGTGGCGATGAAAAGTCCGTAGCCTACGCCAAGAAGAAGCCCGAGATCGTCTCCGGCTCCATGGCCGAGTTCGGCAAGGCTCACTACAACGTCGATGTCCTCAAGGTCGAAGTCCCCGTCGAGATGGCCTTCGTCGAAGGCACAAAGTCTTTCAAGGGCGAGAAAGCCTACACCCGCAAGGAAGCCCTGCAACACTTCCGCGACGCCGCCACGATGACCCACAAGCCCTTCATCTATCTCTCTGCCGGCGTCTCCAACCCCGTCTTCATCGAGACCCTCGAACTGGCCGTCGAATCCGGAACCACCTTCAACGGCGTCCTCTGCGGCCGCGCCACCTGGAAAGACGGCATCGCAATCTACGCCAAGCAGGGTGCCAAGGCCTTTGAAGATTGGCTCAACACCACCGGCGTAGAAAACATCACCAACGTCAACAACGCACTAAAGTCAGCCCACTCCTGGCATAGCAAAGTCGAATCCAAATAATCATCAAGCATCAATACAAAGGCGCTGCATTCCTGCAGCGCCTTTGTATTGTGACGAGACAAGAGATCCAGAAAAACGATGTTTCATGCGACACACCCCGAAGGAGCCCGCGACGCATCGTAGGCTAGATGAATTGATTTTGAGGTCGAGCCATGAAGAAGTTTAACGAGAAGACAGTTACGAGGTCGTTGGCGAAGGGCATGCTGGCAGGCTTGATCGGCGGGTTGGTTGCGACCGCAGCGAAAACGCTTACGGAGAAGATCTACCGTCGGCGAACTCACGGAGAACCAGACCCACTCGCAATACTGGCAGAGAAGCTCGTCGGGCACGAACTTGTGGGCACGCAGAAGACAGCTGCTGTGGAGACGCTTCAGTGGGGATTCGGAGCTCTAACCGGTGCCGCATACGGAGCGCTGGCAGAATACTATCCGCAAGCTACAGCGAAGGACGGCGCCGCATTTGGAATGGCGTTGACTTCTCTAACTCATGGAACAGGACTTCCTGCACTGGGTCTTCCAGACGATGCGCACGAGCAAACAACGCGCGAACGCACCAGCGAGATGGCCACCCACGTCGTGTACGGAGTGGTGACCGAGACAGTTCGTCGGAGAGCAAGAAAGATGTTGGGGTAGAGTCTCAAATGCACGGAATGTCAGAACCGTGGCACTCCTTCTTGGCGTCTACATGACTAGGCGAAGGACGAGTGCCACAGTTTGTTAGCCCACAAGCGCTCTCCGCCGTCGTAGCGGGCAGCAAAGTTGCTGATGATATCGCCAGCTTCATCGTCAATCTGCGATGCGTAATTGAGGACCAACTTTCGCTTGCGCACAATGGCTTCGGTCGCAGGCTCGCCGGTGTGGCAAACGAACTCAGTAAGTGGATCGTTACGTTCGCTAGCTGCCGAGTTCAGAGTCTCTAGGTCGTTAGTAGAGGAAAGTTGAGTAGCTAGATAAGAAAGATCTTCGTAAAAGGCAGCCGGCAGCGATGCAGTGAACGGTATAGCAGCTTCGCGGACTACAAGATGGTCAACATCATTGCCCAGGCCGGCAGGAAGGACAATGGCCTCCATCGTTCCCAGTTCCGACTGGCGCGTGAGAGCTCTGCGGATCTTTTCCAGTGAAGGATCTGCTGAGTTAACCGGAGTATTACAAACCTCATCGATCGGCACCCTCAGTCTGATGGGCGCATCTTTGAGGTTTAGATCATGCATGTTCAGGTTGTTCTTCAGCCCCTTGGGAAGGGACTCCTTGATGCGGCGAAGAAAGAGTTCGTCTTCGCGAAGGCGCATCGCCGAGACGTAAGAGAGTTCGTCGTTCTCGTGAACGAACGCAGCATCGGAGTAAGGAGCATAGCGGCTGCGAGTAAAGACGTTGAGCAACGTAACCGTGTGGCGTGAAGTAAGCCAATGAATCATGGCAAGCGAAACCGAGAAAGCTGCATCATCGCGGTGCGGGGAGAGAATGAGAATCTTCAGTGTGCGCTCCAGAGATTATTTTAGCGAGGTAGCGCTAGTGGGTATGTGGTCTCGAGTCTGCTGCCAGTTAACAACCAGATTGTCGACCACGAGGTGTCCAACGCGATAAGCAGCGTCGAGCGCTGGAAGATACGCGCTGTACTGACGAACTTTGGTTTCGCCAAGGCTTTCGGCGGCGGTAGCACCGGGGCGCTGCTGATCGAAATTGGAAGCGGTACGGAGGACCAGAACGCGGTTGATATCAAGCTTATATGCGTGGCTGAGCCAAGTAAGCGATTGCATCGTGCCGGTGTCCTCCATGCCGCAAATGGCATAAGTGCCACGGCCATCAGTCTGGTACTTAACCCAGTCGCGCGCCCACTGATTGAGGAGCTTACCGTGCCAGAACGTCGAAGCTGATAGATTATCACCTCGCAGAACGAAGGGAGGCCGATGAGCCGCCTCTTCGGTGTACTGCTGGCGGCGAGTCGCCATCGCAGGTGTGTCAGGCAGCGCCGTGTCCTTAGTCAGCGCGAAGGCCCAGTCCACTAAGCCGGTATTGAGGTGATAGACGTTGCCGTCGTCGCCGAATCGGGCAGTACGTGGTTGCTCATACGGAGTGGACTTACCAAGCGGAACGTATCCCGTCGACCAGTCTTTTGGAATTTCTCGAGCGTCGATCTCGTGGGCGAGGTCCCCATCGACGATGTAATCAGACCAGACTGCCGAGCCAAGGGAGCCCATACGAGGATCCATCCCGCCAATGCCAGCCACAAGGAAATAGGCATGAGTCAAGTCGAAGCGTGGGTCGAGACCAAGAGCCATGATGGTGGCAGCGGTGCGAGCAGTTCCGACTCCTGTTAACACCCCCAGTATTCCGCTTTTTTCGTTGAGGCGCAGGTCGTGGTAGCCCGCAAAAAACGGAAGCACCGTGTCCAGGTGCTCTCGCTCCACCCAGTATTGATATTCACCTGGCGCATCGCCAGTGTCGGCACCGACCTCGAACATGTTGATAACGACCACTTTGATTTCAAGCGGCTTCTGTGGCGGCGGAAGATCATTTTGTGCAATAGCTTTGACGGCCGCGCAGGCAATGGTCGCGAGCAGAAAAAGGACAGAAAGAATGCGCATAGGTAATGGTAGCGTAGCGGCTGGTATCCCCTGTAACGGAGGCATGGATGAATGCACTATTCCAGCATTAGTAGGAAGGAGATTGCAATGTCTGAAGATACTGCTGCTGTTGTGGTGACCGTCGCTTTTTTTGTTGTGATGGCCGCCTGGATTCCCTTGGTCATGTGTTGTGAAAAAACGATGCGAAAGCTACCTGAACGCGAGCGACAAAACGAAAGAGGTCGGGTTGTCGAGATGAAGCGTTCAAGCCGCACCAAGAAAGGAAGTGGATATGAAACGGCCGTCCTGCTCACGATAGCAGCGGCGGTGTGTTCACTCGGCCTGCTCAACTGATTCCAGCTAAACACCCTTTTTGATAGGTTCCCAGATGAATTTGTGTATCTGGAGCGACAAGCGCGCGTCGATGCCGTCAGCCATCATCCACTCAACAAGGATGCGGGGGTCCAGGGTGGCATTGTCGGTTGTGCGGAGGAGACTTGGAGTCTTGCTGAACGCGGGACTCATAAGTATCTCGCCTGCCTTTTGCTGAAGCCCATGGGTACGAATGAAGTCGCAAGCGAAATCGTAGTCTTCGCGGTGAGAGATAACGAACTTTACCTCGTCATTTTTTGTGAGGGCTTCGAGGTTTTCCATGCGGAAGCTATTGGCCGCACTACCTGATCCCGGACATTTGACGTCGACAATCTTATGAACGGCTTTAGGAACATCAGCCAACGGGCGCTCGCCACTGGTTTCGAGCATGAGTGTGTAATTCTGCGCCAGCAAACGGTCCATGAGAGGAAGTAGTTCTCTGGACTGAAGCATGGGCTCGCCACCAGTGAACTCGATGAGGCGGCATGGTGCGAGGCCTTCGATCTCCGCAACAATCTCATCGGCACTAAAGGGTTTACCGCCAGTAAAAGTGTACTCGGAGTCGCACCAGGCACAGCGAAGGTTGCAGCCCGCAAGACGGACGAAAATACAAGGGAGACCAGCAAAGGAGGACTCACCCTGAACCGATTTATAGAATTCGATTAAATGCATTTCTGTGTCTCGCCACCGAAAGTGCCACTATTTGTAGTAACGAGCAAAACTGGTGTCGGTCTCGTAGAGGGCGCAGTCTTTCACGCGGACGCGTCCGCCCGTCATCTCATGCAGTTGGCTGCTGGTCTGTTCGTAAAAATACTTAGCAAGGTTCTCCGCGCTGGGATTGATCTCCTTGTCGAAGGGTGGCAAGTCGTTGATCATGAAGTGGTCAAGGTAGTCGACGGTAGGGCGCATCACCTGCTTAAGAAGTTTGAAGTCGAGAAGCATACCAGCTTCGTCGAGTTCTTCGCCGATCAGGGTGACGAAGACCTTGTAGTTGTGGCCATGCGGGTTTTCGCACTTGCCTCTGTAATTGCGGAGGTAGTGGCCGGAAGAAAAACCGGCTTCTACGGTTATTTCAAACATCAGTCTGGGAATCCCTTCGATCTTTCAGTGGCCGCGTCTGGAGGGGTGAGCGTGGGCTGGGGACGTGGCGGCAGCCTCACTTCGATTGTACCGTTTTGCGTGGCGATACGGGGCTAGCGGCGCCGTTTCGTACGCCGGTCCTCTTCGGCACGGCGCTCAGCCTGTTCGAAGAGCGAAGAGAGAATGCCAGCAAGCGCGACGAGCAAGCCGATGACGAAGAGGCTGAGACCCATAGTTCGCCAGAGAGAGGAGTCGCCTGGCGAACCGGGCTGCTGGGCAATATTTGTGTACGCAACCCCGCAAGAGATGAAGGCGAATAAGACCAGGCTGCCAGCGAGAATGAAGAGGTTGCGTCCCATGCGGATGACTTATTTTACGGCGAGACGGCCATCGATACTTCTGTCCGAGGCGTGTCATATTGCGGCAGACCAAAAAACCATCGCCGCTATTGCACCTTATAGATGCGGGCGTCCCAACCAGCAAGATGAAGCGTACTCGTATTTTGCTCGCTGGTCGCGAGGTTCGAAAGGATAAGAGACTCAGCTTTGAGGGCGCCGGGCAGAGCGTAGGCGACGGGAATTTTCGAAAAGTTGAGGACGACGAGGTAACGCTCTGTGCCCAGGGTACGAGTGTAGGCGAAGATCGCTTTGTTGTCGGGATCAAGATCCTTGTAGTCGCCGTAGACGAAAGCCTGATGAGTACGACGAACAGCGATAAGTTTGCTCGTGTAGTTATAAACCGAGTCTGGATCAGCGACCTCCGCGGCCGCATTAATCTGAGTGTAGTTGGGGTTTTCGGCCAGCCAGGGTTTAAGTGCGGTGGTGAAGCCCCCGTTGGCGGAAGAGTCCCATTGCATGGGCGTTCGGGAGTTGTCGCGGCTCGTGTGACGGAGGTTTGCGATAAAGACGTCTTCGGGAATCTTGCCGGTGACGACGTTGGCCTTGTAGGCGTTCTTTACTTCGATGTCGTCGAAGTCTCCGATGGCTTTGAATGGGTAGTTGGTCATGCCCAGTTCGTCACCCTGATAAAGGAAGGGCGTGCCCCGCAATGTAAGGAGCATGGTCTCAAGGAGTTTGGCCGAGGGAACGCGGAACTCGGGTGAGTCGTCGCCGAAAGTCGAGACGATGCGCGGGTTGTCGTGGTTGGAGAGAAAGACAGTGTCCCAGCTGTGGGCGTCCAGTTTCTCAGCGTGGCGGGTGTAGATAGCTTTGAGAGTCGGAAGGTCTGTGGGTTTGAAGTCGTCGCGTCCGACGCGGTTAGAACGGATTGCGTCGAAGTTGAAGATCATATTGAGTTCGTGGCGGTCGTCGCCAACGATAAGTGGAGTCTGTTCGAGAGAGATACCGAGGGCTTCGCCTACAGTCATGACATCATACTTCGCCATGACGTTGCGGTTCATCTCCTGAAGGTACTCGTGCATGTGGGGACCGTTGGCGTAGGCATTGCCGTAGTTGTGGAGTTGGTCGGGGGTGAGGTCGGGGAAGGCCGGATTCTTTGAGATGAGGGGTATGACGTCCATGCGGAAGCCGTCAACGCCCTTGTCGAGCCAGAAGCGCATCAGACTGTAAACCTCTTCGCGAACTTTGGCGTTGTCCCAGTTCAGATCGGGTTGTTTTACTGCGAAGTAGTGAAGGTAGTACTGACTGGTGGTGGGATCGAACTGCCAGGCGGAGCCCGAGAAGAACGACGGATCGTTGTTCGGTGGGAGCAGCGTGGGCTTCCCGTCGGGGCCTGCCGGGCCAGGTTTGCCGTCGCGCCAGAAGTAAAAATCGCGGTAAGGATTGTCCTTGGACTTGCGGCTTTCGACGAACCAGCGATGCTCATCGGAGGTGTGATTCACGACGAGGTCGATGATGAGGCGCATATGGCGTTGCTTAATGCCCGCGAGCATCGTGTCAAAGTCAGCCATGGTTCCAAACTCGGCCATGACTTTGCGGTAATCCCGGATGTCGTAACCGTTATCGGCGTTGGGTGAGTCATAGTGCGGGCTGAGCCAGATGACGTTGACGCCCAGATGTTGGAGGTAGTCCAGCTTAGAGGTAATTCCTGGGATATCTCCAATGCCGTCGCCGTTCGAGTCTTTGAAGGAGCGCGGATAAACCTGGTAGACAACCGCCTCTTTCCACCACGTAGGCTGATAGCCATTGACGAGGGCGGGCACAGGAACAGGATCGGCGGTTTCTGACTGGATCATGGACACAGGCGCGAGGACGGCGAAAGCAAGCAGGAAGGAAGTGGCGAGAGAAGGAGTCTTCACCGGACTATGGTCTACGCAAGTTTTAGGCGCGTCAAGCAGGCACTATGCGGGACGCTCAAAGAACTGTTCAACGTCGGCGATGTCTTGTGTGAGGCGGTAGGGTGGAAGGGACTCGAGGAAGATGCGGCCGTAACGCTGACGCTGGATGCGTGGATCGAGGAGCATGAGTACACCCCGATCGTTGAGCGAGCGAATCAATCGGCCAAAGCCTTGTTTAAGCGTGATGACGGCGTTAGGGATCTGGTAGTCAAAAAAAGGCTTGCCGCCGAGAGCTTCGATAGCTTCCATGCGGGCTTCGACGATGGGGTCGGAGGGAACGGCAAAGGGGAGGCGGTCAATGATGACGCAGGACAGCTGCTCACCCTGCACGTCGACTCCCTGCCAGAAGCTAGAGGTGCCGAAGAGGACGGCGTTGGGCGTATCGCGAAACTGCTGTAAAAGGACGTGGCGAGGAGCCGAGCCATGCAGTAGCAATGGATACGGAAGCTCGGCAAGCAGTCGCTCGTAGGTATTCCGCATCTGCGAGTAGCTGGTAAAGAGGCAGAAAGCCCGTCCCTTGGTGATCTCGAGGACGCGGCGAATGCGCTCTGCGGCGCGCTCGGGGAACTCTGGCTCTCGCGGATCAGGCATATTAGGCGGCAGGTAGAGAAGGGCCTGCTTCTCATAATTGAAGTGCGAAGGGACGATGAGTTCGCGGGTTGTGTGGAGGCCCAGGCGCTTGCGGATGTGGTCGAATCCACCCGATACCGTTAGCGTCGCCGACGTGAGAATAACGGAATTGTAGTTGTCGAAAAGAGTAGTAGTCAGAAGTTCAGAGACGTCGATTGGGGTGGCCTGCAGATGAGTGTGAAAACTCGCATAGCCTACGCCCCGAGCAGCATTACGAACGCCACCCGCAGCACGTCGCTCTATCCAAAAAACCGTGTTGCGGTCGGGAGATTCGAGGAGAAAGGTAAGGTGGGCGCGAATGTCGGCGGTACGTTTGCGAAGGCCCGAGGACTCTTCCACATTCTTGAGGAGATCGAGTTCGCCCTCGAGACGGGTGAGAGCATTCTTGGTCGCGATGTAGGTGTCGCCACTTTCTTCCAGAAAAGCTTCGCGGTGGAGAAAGGGCATGCGACCACCGCCGTTGAAATTTGCACCAGAGTCAGCCGGAAGCACAGAGAAGAACATGCGAGAACGGTCTTTGAGGGTGGCACAAGCGCTTTCGATAGCACTGCTGCTCGCCTGCTTTGCCTTAAGCAGGATCTCTACATCCCGGGTAAGCTCGTCGATCCGCTGGGTCGAGAGACCGATGCCGAAGTAATTGGAGGCGACCTCTTCGAGCTCGTGCGCCTCGTCGAAGATCACGCAGGCAGCTTCAGGAAGAATGCCAGCGTCAGGTGCCCCGGCGGCCTGCTGTTTGATGTTGAGGTCAGCGAAAAATAGATGGTGATTGACGATGACAATGTCCGACTCGAGAGCCTTGCGACGCATGGCCGTAATGAAGCAGCGCTCCCAGTCGGGGCAAGTCTGACCGATGCAGACCTCGGTGCGGGCGTCCAGTTTTTGCCAGAGCGGTGAAGACTCGGGGAGATGGTTCAGCTCGGCGCGGTCACCGGTCTCTGTGACCTTCTCCCACGTGGCGATCTGATGAAACTGATCTATTTCTTCAAGTCCATTGAGCAGCGGATTGTCGCGAAGCGCGTAAAGTTTGTGGCGGCAAAGATAGTTTGCGCGCCCCTTCATGTAGCAAACCTTGAGTGGGCCGAGAAGAGACTCCAGAAACGGGACATCCTTGAAATAAAGCTGTTCCTGCAGATTTTTGGTGCCGGTGGAGATAATGACACGCTGATTCCGCTCGCGCGCCAGACGTAGGGCGGGTAGGAGGTATGCGAGGGTTTTGCCTGTGCCAGTGCCTGCTTCTACGATGAGGTGGCGCTTGTCTTTGAAGGCGGATTCGATAGCTTTGGCCATGTCGTACTGGCCGCGGCGGTGCTCGAAGGCGAGGGTGGAGCGAGAAAGGATGCCACCAGGCGCGAAGAAGTCTTGGAGGTTCGGGAGATTCTCCGGAGGGGCGGGCGTGGTCGAGATGGGGGCCGAGGTGGACACAGTGTTTTGCTGAGGATCGGGCGGCACAGAGGCTTTGCAATTTCTATAATAGAAGTGAAGCGAAGAATTAGCGTAATAAGCCTGACCGCCTAGATGGTGCGCGGGAGAAAGTTGGACGTTCCGTGGCTCAGAGAGACGATAGGAAGCGGTTAGGCAAGAAGCACAGGCAGGCGTCTACGCGACCGAAGAAGGGGCGTGCCCCTAAGACTACGCCCACGACCGGCGCGGTGGATCCCCGGAAGCGGAAGGTGCTGTCGACCAAGCGGGCGGCAGCGGATAAAGCCTCGCGGATAACCAAGCAGTCTCCGGAGCGGGAGAAGCGGAAGACCATTCGTACGGACGGGGCGGCTTCGGCCAAAACACCGAAGGGGACAGCTCCACGGGTGAAGCAGGTTAGGCCGACCGATGGAATTGTGGGGAGACAGACGCCGCGGTCGTCGAATATGGACGGGCGAGAAGAAGACTGGCGCGATATCGAGCTGCTGGCCTCTCAGATGGTCACTGAGACCGAGAGTGTAGATGCTCGTGATCTGCCACTGATTGCGGTCTGTGGGCGGCCAAATGTGGGCAAGAGTACGTTGTTCAACCGGCTGACAGGCTCGCGGCGGTCGATTGTGGGCGATGAGCCGGGCATTACGCGCGACCGCATCTACGGCGAGATCGAGTGGATGGGGCGCGACGCGAGAATCGTCGACACGGGCGGAGTTGTACCTGATGATGAAGCGTTGATTCCTGCGGAGATCTTCCGACAGGCAAAGGTCGGGCTCGAAGAGGCGGACGCCATTGTGATGGTGGTCGATGGGCGGACGGAGCTGGCTTCGCCGGATCTCGAACTTGCTCGTCTGCTTCTCCGCGGTGGTAAGCCGGTATTTCTCGCGGTCAACAAGATGGACACCGACGCGATGCAGTCGCAGGCAGAGAACTTTCGGCAGTTGGGTTTCCGAAATGTGTTGCCAATCTCGGCGGAGCACGGCTCTGGTATCGGCGACCTTCTGGACGCAGTGTTTGAGGTTCTTCCGGAGCCGGCCGAGGTGATCGAAGAGCCAGAGGTCATGCTCACGGAGAACGACGAGGCGGAGGAGGATGAGACGGGGCCGGACTATTCGGTCGCCCCTGGAGCTGAGCTTGTCTCCGAAGACGCAGATATTGTCGCACCGAAGCGTCCGAGGATGCTGCGGTCGCACGGCGAGTATGAGAGTCGCGAGACGAAGATTGCCATCATTGGCCGCCCGAATGTAGGCAAGAGCACGTTGCTGAATGCTCTGACTGGCAAACAGCGCGCGATCGTTTCTCCGATCGCGGGGACGACTCGCGATGCGGTGGATGAAGTCGTCGAGAGAGACGGCCACAGCTTCAGATTCGTCGATACGGCGGGAATCCGCAGGAAGGGCAAGACGAAGCTGATGGCTGAGAAGCTGTCGGTCATCATGGCTCGGAAGCATCTTGAGGCGGCGGATGTTTCCTTGCTAATCATCGATGCGGCGGAGGGAGTCGCGGCACTCGACGCGAACATCGGCGGCTATGCGCATGAGAGCGGCCGCAGCGTGATTATCGTCGTAAACAAGTGGGATCTTATGACCCGGACCGGCAAGGATGGGATGCGTTTGTTTGATGGCAAGCCCCCGGCGGATCAAAAGCTCTACGAGCAGGACGTTCGAGACAAGTTGAAATACCTCGAATACGCTCCGCTGTTGTTTATTTCTGCGGCGGATGGAAAAAACATCGAGCAGGTGTTCAAGAAGGTGGAGCTGGTCGCGCGCGAGCGACGCAAGCGCGTGACCACGGGACAGATGAATCGCTTCTTGGAGAAAGTGGACTTCCAGAAAGCGAGCGTTCCGATGAACAAGCGCGTTCGGATCTACTACATGACGCAGGCGGCTGTCGCTCCTCCGACGTTTGTGCTGTTTACCGACAAGGATGTGAAGATGCACTTCTCCTTCGAGCGATTTCTCGGCAACCAGATTCGGGAGAACTTCGGGTTCATCGGAAGCCCGATCTGGTTCAAAATCAAGGCGCGAAACAAGAAGAAGACGGAATAGCTATTTGCCAGGTACCCCCCTCTCCCCCCGGGGGGTATTTTGCGCCTAAGTCTCGTGTTTTCTTTCAGATGCAGGGTTCCGTTGGCTGCAAAATATTGCATCTAAACGACTTACGGCTAAAATACTTGTTTTCAATAAGTTGACTTCTTGCCCCCGAACGACAGAGCCCCGGCTTTTTGGACAGGGCTTGTTTTGAATCCATACTTTGATTTTAACAGTTTGCACAGAACTAATACGCCACGCGAATCTCTTTGATTGGCGCGGGTTTCATGCGTTTTGGGGCTTGACAAAATTTTCCGGCACAAATTCGGTAGAGTATCGCTGGCGCAGGCGCTTGTATCCGAAGAAGTAGAGGGTAAGGGCTACCGTGCCGAGGAGTACGGAGAGGGGAAATCTGTAGTCCGGGGCGGTCATGACGAATGGGAGCAACCCAACCGCTAGGGCTGGCGGCATATGCACGTCGAAGAGACGAAGGATCACCACTGAGCACAGAACCGTCGTCATCACAGCGATGAAGTTTGCGTGTAGAGCGTGGTGCGTAATGAGTCCTATCGATGCCGTGAGCAGACAGACGATGGGAAAGAGCACGGGATGCTTCATCCAGCCGGGGATCTCGGGATGTCCGAAGAGTTCATAGGCCATGACGATCAAGGGGGGAAAGAGAAGGAAGCGGAGACCCGTGATCTGAGCGGCGGCACCGAGGATCAGGACGAACGTCATGAGTCCGATGATCCAGAAGCGGTCGTGCGCTGGCGCTTCGAGTGCGTCGACCAACTCTGAGTGCTCGGCTTCGCTACGGCTGGGGTGATCGTTGCCAACTCCAAACTGACGCCACAGTAGGAAAACAATGGCCAGTAGAGCGAGTCCGAGAAAGATGGCGCATGGATAGAGCCAGCTTCGTTCACCTAGAACCATGGGGAGAACGCCGGCGGAGATTGCAGGGGCGATGGTCGACTTCATCAGCTTGATGCAGATAAGGCTGAGGGCAACGATGAGTGCGATGTTGAGTGCGCCGTAGCTGAGGTGGCGGGTGAGGTAGAGGCCAATGATGGCCGTGACCGTTGGGGTAAGGACGAGGCGCCAAGGCTGGTTAGCCCACTTGCCGCGTGGGCGGGTGATGACATCGTGCGACAAGGCGGCGAGTTCGGGGAAGAGAAGGAGAGCGATGCCGGTAGAGTGAGCTGTCCAGGCAACGACTCCGATAAATGCGATAACGAGCGTCTCAGCGATGGTTTGAACCGTCTTCCTTTCGAGGATGGTTTGTTTCATCGGCTCTTCCTTCCGGGTTCAACTAGGTCTGGACGTATAGTTTCGCGGTGACGACGGATGCGCGTCAGGGCCTTGATCAGTGTGGGGACCAGTTCGTAGAGCTCGCGCTCGTGGTCGTCCGAGAGGACTCGGAGAATCTTGTTGCCCTGTGCGGTGATCTGCAACACCACACGACGGCGGTCGGAGGTGTCGTGAATGCGACGAATTAGCCCCGCCTCCTCGCATCGTTTGCTGAGTTCGACGACGCTGTTGTGGCGCAGGCCCAATCTCTCTGCCACGTAGGAGACGGTCGTTTCGACGCCTTCCGGAGCACCGGCGACATGCAGTAAGAGTTGATGCTGCTGAGGATGCAGGCCGACTTCTACTGCACGTTCTTCACTGAACTGGAGGAACTTCCGAAGGGTGTAACGAAACTCCGCCAGGGTTTGCACTCTTTGCCGATCAGTGGACTGAAGGGGTTTCATCATCTGTTTTATTATATCGCATTACGATATATATCGTGGTAATAACACTACTGAAACAAGCAACTTGATTTAGGTCAGTGCGAGCCACTCGTCCCATGCGGCGAGGGCGCGGTCGCACTGGATTTTGTGGCGTTCCTTCTTGTCACGAATCTTTTTTCGGAGATCTTCTTCGAGTGGAGGGAGGAGGTCGAAGGTGATGTTGGCGGGTTGGAACTTTTTTGTTTCCGCGTGGGTGATGTAGTGGGTGAGCGAGCCGTTGGCGCTGAGGCGCGGGGCTGGTTTCGGCACGTTGCCGTTCGCGATGGCGGCGGCGTAGATGCCTGCCAGCATGCCTGATGCGATGGATTCGGTATAGCCTTCGACGCCGCTGAGCTGGCCGGCGATCATGATGTGCGGATGTGCCTTGAGCTGTAGGGTTTCGGTGAGCAGCGATGGCGCGTGGATGTAAGTGTTGCGGTGGATCTGCCCGTAGCGGAGGAAGGTTGCGTTTTCGAGGCCGGGGATGAGCTTGAGGACTCGATTTTGCTCGCCGTACTTGAGGTGATTCTGGAAGCCGACGAGGTTGTAGCTGTCGGCGCGAAGATTTTCCTGACGTAACTGCACGACGGCGTAGGGCCAGCGGCCGGTCTTCGGGTCGGTGAGGCCAACGGGCTTCATGGGGCCGAAGCGAAGGGTGTCGCGACCGCGGCGAGCGGTCTCTTCGATGGGGAGGCAGCCTTCGAAGTACTGGAGTTTTTCTGCAGTGCCGGTTACGGGGAACTTTTCCCAGTCCTTCGATTCGACGGCTTCGGCTGTGGTGAGAGCGTCCATGAAGCGGTCGTACTCTTCTTTGGTGAAGGGGCAGTTGATGTAGTCTGCGGTGCCTTTGTCGTAGCGGGCGGCGAAGTAGACCCTGGACATGTCGATGGTGGTGGCGTCGACGATGGGGGAGATGGAGTCGTAGAAGGCGAGATGGTCGGAGCCGGTGAGGCGCTGGAGCTCGGCGGCGAGGGTAGGAGAGGTGAGCGGGCCCGACGCGAGGATCGTGAGGGTGTCGGGGGCCTGCTCGTCGAGCGTCGTGACCTCTTCGCGGTGAACGCGGATGCGGGGCTCGGCGGCGATGCGTTCGGCGACGCGTTTGGAGAATTCGAGGCGATCAACGGCTAGAGCGTGGCCCGCGGGGACGGCGGTGGCGTCGGCTTCGGCGAGGAGAATGCTGCCTGCTTGGCGCATCTCCTGCTTGAGGAGCCAGGGGGCTGTGTTTTCGGACTCGGACTTGAGGGAGTTGGAGCAGACCAGTTCGGCGAAGTCGGAGGTCTGGTGAGCTTCGGTGGAACGAGTGGGGCGCATCTCGTAGAGCTCGACTTCGCAGCCGCGCTTGGCTGCCTGGAGGGCTGCTTCGGGGCCAGCGAGACCGCCGCCGATGATTTTGATTCGTCTGGTTGTCATGCCTCCCCCTCTCCCCTCGTTTTTGGTCAAAGTATTCCAATAAAGGAACTTACGTCTGGACTTCGTGCGTCATCCCTTGATACCAAGGACCAGCTTCGAGCAAAGTCTTCCATCCACAGGAGTTACCTGCGGTGTTGCAGGATGAACTGGCTTGGATTTGGTCTTGCCCCCTGCTTCTTATTATAACGGCCGCGTCAAGCAACTAGGAGCCATATAGACAGATCGCGCGCCATTTGCAACAGAAGATCTTGCCTTGGGTATAACCCATTTGTGTAGTTGGGGGCTGGCGGCGTCTCGATCATAATGACCTTAACTCAAGAGGTTCCCCATGGAACAGACGCTAGCAGATGTGTTTGAAGAGGCTCGCATAGTTGTTGCGGCTGCCGATCGTAAGGTCGCAGAAGAAGAGGAACGGCGCAGAGAAGGCGAGCGGGCAGGTCTGCTGCAGCAGCTCGGCGTCCGAATCGAAGAATCTTTCGACTTCACCAGCAGGGAAAAGCTCGAGCTGGAACCGCGTCTTGATGTGCAGCGCGGCGTGGCGGTCGTCGAGTTTGTGGTCAGGAGTTTGCGGGCCATCTTTCTTCTGTCTCCCAATGAAGGCAACACTTGGACTCTTCGGGTGCTCGCAGACGGCCATGAGATGGAGGTCCTGAGCGAATTTCAAGGTGGCACGAAGGACGAAGCTGGATCGCAGCGTCTGGCGGCGGCACGCATCGTGACGATGATCGGCAACTGGATTCAAAACGCCAGGCGTCCTCCTCAAGCGGTTCCCGTTACTGTTTCTGTTGCTGCGGCCGCTATTCCTACCGAGATTCCGACCATACGGGCGGCGTCTTCCAGACTTCAACTACGCGAAGAGCCGAAGCATGAGCGGACCTACGGCACGATGGGCAAATTCCTCGGCGCCTAGTTTCTCCAGCGGCATCGATTTCTAGCGGGATAGCGCGGCGAGGGCGGCCAAGGCATCGCCAGAGACTTGCATGCCCTTCCAATCGGACTTCATCACAGCTCCCAGCTGGTGATAGAAGTCGATCGACGGCGTGTTCCAATCGAGCACGGCCCATTCGTAGCGAGGACAGCCTTCGGCAACGGCAATTGCGGCGACGCGAGTGAGGAGGGCTTTGCCAATTCCCTTCCCGCGATGCTCAGGGCTGACGTAAAGGTCCTCCAGATAGATGCCTGCGTGCCCGCGCCAGGTGGAGTAGTTGTAGAAGTAGAGAGCAAACCCCGCGGCGGTGGTTGTGTCTTCGCTGGTCAGCTCGGCAATGATGCAGTGGAAGCGTTTGGTGGGCCCGAAGCCATCGCGAAGGAGGTCGGCTTCCGTGGCGAGCACGGCATCCGGTTCGCGCTCGTACGTGGCCAAATCGCGAATGAAGGTGAGAATCTGCGGAACGTCGGCAGGCGTCGCGGGGCGGAGACTGAGCGCGGCGTCGGTGCGTAATTGGCGGTCGGTCATCGCTGATTTTCCTGTGCTCATGGTTTGGACGAGTCGGCGGCGGACTTCGCACCCGGTTGAGCGGCGAGCCACTTGTCGAAGGGGATGTTGAAGTCGAAGAGCTGTTTTTTGCCGTCGAGGGTGTGGACCATCTTGACGTAGAGCTCGGCGCCCTTCAGAGGCTGATCAGGGAGTTGGCGAACGTCGTAGAAGAGATAACCGGCGAGGGTGCTGTGCGGATCGACGGTGGTTCCGTTGAAGCCAAAATCGTTGTCGTCTTTGGTGATCGATTTGTCGACGGGCTTGTCGTGGAGGGTGATCGGCGGCAGGGGCATCGGCATGGGGACTTTGCGGCCAGCGGTGCCTTTGGTCGAGAAGAGGCGGCGCTGGAGATCATCGTCGGTGGCGGCGGGAATCTTGTCGTTGTTGATGGAGATGAACTGGATGCGCGCATCGGCGAGCGAGAGCGGTGTGTCGCTGTCGTTGGTGAAGATGACGCGAATGGCGACGAAGCCGTGCTGGATGTAGGGGAGGCGGAAGAAGTCGCAGTCTTTGGGGTCGTCGCAGGGGTCGGCGGCGACCGTGACTTTCTCGTTGGCGTGCGTCTCGAAGGCGGCGTACTGATTGGCAGGTTTTGCGGGGGGCGCTTTCTTGTCGGCTGCCTGGGTAGTAGCTGCAAAGATGCAGAAAGTTGTTACTAGTAGGATCGAAATCGTGCGGAACCGGTAGGACATCATGGCCAGAGTTGATTATCATCTGCGCTGGCGTACAAGGTAAAGCGAGGACACGGCGACGGTGATGATGGTGGTGTATAGCTCGTTGCTGCTGGCCGTGCTGGTGGTGGGCGCCCCGTATTGGCTGGTGCGGATGGCAACCAGCGGGCGATATAGGGCCGGGTTGCGAGGGCGCCTCGGGATGGTGCCAAAAGGGCTGCATGCGGCGGTGACCGGGCAAAGTGTGGTTTGGGTCCATGCGGTGAGTGTGGGCGAAGTGATGGCCGCGACCCGGTTGATTCGCGAGATGAAGGAGAGGCTGCCAGGCTGGGTGGTGGCGGTTTCGACGACGACGGAGACGGGGCAGAGGCTGGCAAAGGAGAGATTGCCGGATTCGCCGGTGTTTTATCTGCCCCTGGACCTCAAATTTTCCGTGAGGAGGTATTTGCGGGTGCTGCAGCCGCGAATGCTGGTGCTGATGGAGAGCGAGCTCTGGCCGCGGTTGATCCAAGAGTGCGCGAAGGATGGCGTCCCAATTGCAGTAGTCAACGCGCGGATCTCGGATCGGTCGTTTCCCAGGTACATGCGGCTGCGACGGCTGTGGCGACCGTTCCTGGAGATGATTTCACTGTTTCTTGCGCAGAGTCGAGAGACCGCAGAGAGGCTGGCGAAGATTGGTGCTCCGACGGCGCGGGTGCGAGTGATGGGGAATCTGAAGTATGACGTTCAGTCGAGAAGCGACACCGAGATGGCCAGAAGGATCGCGTCCGTACTCTCCGGAACGAAACTTATCGTCGCGGGGAGTACGTTGGCGGGCGAGGAAGAGGCTTTATTGGCTGCCTGGCCCGCGATTTTGAAGAGCGTTCCGGATGCGTCTCTGTTGATCGCTCCGAGACATCCGGACCGGTTCGAAGAGGTTTGGCAGTTGATTCGGAGGAGCGGAACTGCGGTTTACCGGTGCAGCCAGCTGGCGCTGAGTAACGATCCTGTCGCCGCAAGCACGATTCTTCTGCTCGACACGATTGGGGATCTTGCATCGGTGTATGGAGTTGCGACGGTGGCCTTCGTTGGGGGGAGTCTGGTTCCGAAGGGTGGACATAATCCGCTCGAGCCTGCTCTATTTGGGGTGCCGGTGGTGATCGGACCTTCGTTCGAGAACTTTCGTGAGATCGTGAAGACCATGCGAGAGGCGGAGGCGATTCGTATCGTTACCACGGACGAACTGTCGGCGACTTTGATCGGTCTCCTGCAGGGCAACGACGATGCGCGGGCACTTGGGCAACGTGGACGGACAGTGTTTGAAGCTGAGGCGGGAGCGACGGCGCGGACGGCGCAAGCTCTGATTTCGTTATTGGAGCAGAGGGCTGGCGCAGCGCGATGAAGATACGACGACCATGGCTGCTGCCGCTGACTCCGCTGTACGGGGCTGCGCTTGCGCTGAAGAGGCAGCTTTTTGCGTGGGGATGGTTGAAGCAGGGTCATCTCGAGAGCACTGTCATCAGTGTGGGCAGTGTGTCGGCCGGTGGTGCGGGGAAGACACCGGTGGTTCTGATGCTGGCTGAGATTCTGCGGCATCGTGGTTACGCAGTGCGGATCCTGACGCGCGGGTATAAGCGCGACTCGGAGACGATTGCACGGGTCGAGCCGTTTGACGATGCGAGGTGGCATGGAGATGAGCCGGTGTTGCTGGCGCAGCGATCGGGCGTGCCGGTGTACGTGGGAGCGGATCGTTACCAGGCTGGCGTGATGGCAGAGCAGAGCGAGCCGTCGCAAAAACTCGTCGTCCATCTGCTGGATGATGGATTTCAACACCGGAGGTTGGCTCGTGATATCGATATCGTTCTGCTGACGCGGGAGGATGTCGAGGACACGCTGCTGCCGGCGGGCAATCTGCGGGAGCCGCTCGAGGCCGTGGCAGCGGCGGATATTGTGATTCTGCGCGAGGAGGAGGCGGATTCGCTGAGGAGTGTCGTTCGTGGATTCCGTGGGCCGAACGGCAAGCCGGCGATCTGGGTGACGCGACGGCAGCTGAGCCTGGGGAAGGCTGGAGAGGTGGCGCTGCCGACGATGCCGTTTGCTTTTTGCGGGATTGCGAGGCCGGAAGGCTTTACGCGAATGCTCGCCGGGCAAGGGTATGAAGCGGTGAAGACAGTCGCCTTTGAAGATCACCACGCCTACACGGAAGCTGATATTTTGCGCCTGATGCACGAGGCACGGGCGGTCGAAGCGAATGGATTTGTGACGACGGAAAAGGATGCCGTAAAGTTGACGCCGATAATGCGGGACAGACTGGAGACGATCGGGCCAATTGTTGTGGCGCGGCTGCAGGTGGAGCTGTTGGACGAGAAAGAGTCGCTGGAGCAGTTGGTGAATTTGGTGGGCCGACTGGATCGACGTAAGCGTTAGAGATGTTGAGGCGCAAGTTTTCCATGAGAAAATCGAGCCTTGGCCACTGAACGCACTCTCTCTTCGTCGCACGATATCGCAAGCCACTCGGCGGATCGCACGAAGCGTGTTTTGATTGTGCGGATCGGCGCGATGGGTGATGTGCTGCACGCGATGCCGGCGGTGGCTGCACTTCGCGATCTGCATCCGGATTGGTTTATTGGTTGGGCGATTGAGCCTGCGTGGAGTGTTCTGCTGCAGGCTTCGACGGATCATCATCGGATCACGCATAAAGCGGGGCGCAGCGAGAGCAGGCCACTGGTCGATCGGTGGCACCCGTTTCCTGCGAGAGGGTGGAAGAAGCGGCTTTTTGCGTTATCCACTCTGAAGGAGATTTACTCGGTAAGCCGAGAGTTGCGGGCATGCGAGTACGATCTCTGCGTCGATATGCAGGGATCGCTCAAATCTGCGACGGCGGGGCGGATCGCCGGGGCGCACGTGTTTGTTGGACCAGCGAAGGCACGCGAGACAGCGGCTCGTTGGCTTTATGGGCGACAGGTAACGACGACCTCGACCCATGTGGTGGAGCAGGGGTGCGAGTTGCTGGGTGCGGCGGTTAGCGAGACTCTGAAGCCAGCGGCGGTTACGCTTCCTGTCAATCCGCAGGCGGAAGCATGGTGCGACAGACTCCTGACTCAGACCTCATCGATCGAGGGCAAGTTTGCCTATCTCGCACCTACGGCCGGGTGGGGTGCGAAGCAATGGCCGGCGGAGAGATACGGCGCCGTGGCGGCAGCTTTGGGTCGAGCTGGATATCACGTACTGGTGAATGAATCTCCGGGACACCGCTTCGCCGATGCGGTCGTCGAGGCGAGTGGCGACGTGGCGATCTCGGTTCCCTGCTCGGTCGAGCAGATGCTCGCGCTGATGCGCAGGACGGGGGTCGTGATTGCTGGAGATACGGGCCCGCTGCATCTGGCTGCTGCTCTGGAGCGGCCGCTGGTTGGTTTGTATGGGCCTACCGATCCGGCACGAAACGGCCCTTACATGGCGGACGCTTCAAGGGCGCGTGTGTTGCGGCATGAGTCCAGCAAGACGGACCACTCGCGACACGCAAACACCGAAAGCGGGTTGCTGCAGATAACCGTGGAGGAGGTCGTGGAGGCCGCGCTCGAGTTACTGCGTACCGGACAGGATAAAGTGAAGGTGTGAGCGAACGAACGAGTTGGCAGAGAATCGCGCGGCGGATTCGCGTGCCGTTGGGATTTGTCTTTGCTGCGGTATTTCTGTGGCTGGCGCGACCCACCGGGAAGACCATGCTGCTGAGCCTTCTGCTGGTGGTGCCGGGTGTATGGCTGCGCGCCTATGCGGCTGGGTACGTTCGCAAGAATGCTGAGCTGACATTTACCGGGCCCTATGCGTACACGCGGAATCCGCTCTACCTGGGGTCGATGCTGATCGCCTTCGGATTTGCGGCCGCAGCGGGCAGCTGGGTGATTCTGATTGCGCTGGCGACGCTGTTTGCGGTGATCTACATTCCCACCATTCAAAGTGAAGAAAACTATCTGCGGCAGCAGTTTGCGGGCTTCGACGACTATGCGGCGAAGGTCCCGCGCCTGCTGCCACGGCTCACGCCGGCGTCGTTTCCGGCTGAGCAGAACGCGAGCCTGGGCAGGTTCTCCTGGGGGCAGTGGCAGCACCACCGCGAGTACAATGCTCTTATGGGTGCTGGCGCGATCTATCTTGCGCTGGCGGTCCGGCTTTTTCTCAATCACCACGGGGTGACGGGGGGTCCACGCTGAAGGCGCGGAGGCTGGGGCGGAATGGCCCACAAACTTCAACTCGTGAGAGTGCTGCCCTTTGCTGAAGCCGGAACGGATCTTTCTTGCGTTTGCCTTCCTGATGTCGTGTTCCATCGGCTCGCTCACCGCGAGGGCGCAACTTCTGGGATTGGGACCGAAGCCGGCACCGACGCCGGTAGTCATCCCCACCCTTCAGCCGCCGCAACCGAGTTTCGCCTTTCCAGACAAACAGACGCTGACTTTTACCGTTGACTGGCGAGTCTTCACCGCGGGCACGGCCGTGTTTCAAATAGAGCAGCAGGGGACCGTGCAAAAGATCACAGCTACGGCCGACACAACTGGCGCGGTGACGATGCTGTTTCCCGTGGTGGATAAGTTTCAGGCCGGATTCGACACCAAAACAGGCTGCTCGACCGGCTTCAGCAAGCAGGTGCAGGAGGGACGGCGGAAGGTTTCGAGCGAGCTGAGCTTCGACTACTCGCAGGGCAAGCAGAAGCAGGTTGAGAAGAATCTCGTAAAAGGAACCTCGAAGGAGCAGGTGGCGTCGATTCCGGCCTGCGTGACCGACTCGCTCTCCGCCATGTTTTACGCGGCGTCGCAGCCAATGGCCGTCGGCCAGAGTATCCGGTTTCCCCTGGCTGACTCTATGCATACCGTGACAGTGGCCATGAAGGTGGAGTCCAAGGAAGAGATCAAAACACCGGCGGGAACCTTCCAGACGCTCAAAGTCGAGCCCACTGCTGACGAGGGAATTGTAAAAAACCGCGGGCATATCTGGGTTTGGTATACCGACGACGCGCGGCACATGCCGGTGCAGATTCAGGCGCGACTGTTTTGGGGAACTATCACCTTCCACTTGCAGTCGTACGAAACAAAGTAAGACGAAAGACGGCTTTTTGATGACAGATTCAACGCAGGATGCAGGAATGGATCCGGATAAGTTCGTAACGGTGGGCAAGTTTCTCGAGCCTGTGAATGCCCAGATGGCGAAGGGGATGCTCGAGTCAGCAGGGATCGAATGTTTTCTGCAGGGCGAGAACGCCAACAGTCTGCTGGCGCTGGCGTTTCGCGCGCGCCTGCTGGTGCATAAGCAGGACGAAGAGACTGCGCGGGAGATTCTAGGCGAGGCAGTTGGGGAGTTGACTGGGGATGAACTGACCGAACAGGAGCGACACGAGTTGGAGGCAGGCGATGACAAAGGCTGACGGGAGCCGTCCGCGTGCCGTGCTCTGCCTGTCGGGCGGCATGGATTCGAGTGTCTGTGCGGCGCTCGCGGCCCGGGACTATGACGTCTTCGCCGTCCACTTCAGCTACGGGCAGAGGACCGAATCGCGCGAGCTGCACTCCGCCCAGGAAGTGGCTCGGATAGTTGGGGTGAAAGAGTTGCTTCACCTGAAGATCGACCTGTTTCGGCGTATCGGCGGGTCGGCGTTGACCGATACCGCCATCGCGGTGCCGGTGGCAGGCGACGAGGCGGCCATCGGAAGCGAGGTGCCGGTTACCTATGTTCCCTTTCGAAATGCGCATTTTCTCTCGGCAGCGGTTAGCTGGGCCGAGGTTTTGGGCGCAGAGACGGTCTTTATCGGAGCGGTGGAGCAGGATAGTTCGGGTTATCCCGACTGCCGTCCCGCGTACTATGAGGCGTTCAATCAACTCATCAAGATGGGCACCAAAGACGGGCAGATTCGGGTCGTGACACCGTTGATCGAGATGCGTAAGAGCGAGATCGTGCGCCTGGGAGTTGAACTGGGTGCACCGTTCCATGTAAGTTGGTCATGCTATTCCGGCGAGACCAAGGCCTGCGGCGTGTGCGAGAGCTGCGTTCTGCGACTGCGGGCATTTCGTGAAGCCGGCGCGGTCGATCCCATACCGTATGCGGTCCTGTGACCGCCGTATTTTGCATCAAATTTGAGTGCGTTAAATCTGAGGAAGTACAATCCGCTTTGCAGGAAACACTTACGCCCGCACCGATGGGCCAGGAGATAAGAGCATGAAACGTATTGGATTCAAGGTAAGCAGCACCCTGGCAGCCGCTCTGCTGGTGATCCTGGCGATGGCACAGCCCACTCGCTTGACAGCACAGGCAGCAGCGGGAACGGCAAGTATTCACGGACATGTTCTCAATCCTGCAGGCATCGCCCTTACAAAAGGCGAAGTCAGGTTGACGACGGATCGCTCCTCGGAAGCAAAGGATCGCAAATACCCGTACAAGTTTCCCATCGATCAAAATGGGGACTACAAAGGCACCGGAATAGCTCCGGGGAACTATGTCGTATTCGTCTTCCAGGACGATAAGAGCCTGGACTTCAACGAGAGTGTTCCAATCGCCAAAGACGAAGACAAGCTGGTGAACTTCGACATGTCCCGTCCGGAGTACATCAGCAAGATGAGCCCCGAAGACCGGAAGGCGCTCGAAGAGTACAAGAAGAAGAACGCCGAAGTAGTCGCCAACAATTCGAAGATTGCGAACCTGAACGCGCTGCTGACCCAAGCGCGTGCAGACAATAAGGCAGGCAACTACGACTCCGCAATCACTGCCATGAAGCAGGCCACCGAGAGCAAGCCCGATGAAGGAATTCTCTGGGTCACACTTGGAGATGCGCAGCTCGGTAGCGGAGAGACTGCGGCCAAAGCCGCCAAAGCTGCAGGCACCTCTCCAACTGATCCTGCGATCCTGCAGAAGTACACTGACGCTGCTACCTCGTATAAGAAAGCCGCTGATCTGAACGCCGCCTCTAAAAAGCCAAACCCTGAGACCTCTGGCGTGGCCTACAACCAGTTAGGCAAAGCAGAGGCAGATCTAGGGGACGCCAAGGCTTCCTCCGACGCCTACGATCAGGCTGCCAAGGCTCAGCCGGACAAGGCTGGAATGTACTATTACAACGAAGCCGCAACCCTCTACAACGCAGGCAAGATGACCGAGGCGGGTGCCGCGGCCGACAAAGCAATCGCAGCCGATCCGAAGAAGGCAGATGCTTATTACATCAAGGGACAGGCGCTGATTCCGCTGGCTACCGTCGATCCCAAGACGCAGAAGATTGTGGCGCCGCCGGGCTGCGTCGAGGCCTATCAGCAGTATCTCGAACTGGCTCCCGACGGTCCGCATGCTGCAGATGTGAAGGGTATCCTCGAGGGTATCGGGGCACCGGTGAAGTCGACGTTCAAGGCCGGAAAGAAGTAGCTTCTGGAACAAGTAAGAGGCCCCGGGCGACACTGCTCGGGGCCTTTCGTTTTGGGCTAGTGGCTGAGAGGGAGAAGAGAATGCACGCTGGGGCTGGGGTTTTGAGCTTCGATGAAGCTCTGGCAAGAGTGCTGGAGCACGCAGCCACACTTCCACGCCCGCTGAGCGAAACACTTGCATTGTTGGCTTGCGCAGATCGTGTGCTGGCGGAGGCCATCCTGGCAGATCGTGACCAGCCGCCGTTCGACCGGTCGACCCGCGACGGATTTGCGCTGCGTGCCGCCGATACTGCAGCCCCATTGAAGGTCGTGGGCCAGGTAAGAGCCGGCGAGCAGTGGCAGGGCGGCGCACTGGAGCACGGCACTGCCGTTGAAATCATGACGGGTGCACCGATTCCGCTCGCCTACGATGCCGTCGTCATGATCGAGCATACTGAACGCGCCGGAGACTCGATTCGTCTGACCGCCGGGCGAACGATTCGAAGCGGGGAGAATATCGTTCCGCAGGGATCGGAGGCCAGAGCGGGACAGTCGGTATTGCCACTTGGAACGGTAATCGAAGGCGCTGAAATCGCGCTTGCGGCGGCCTGCGGGCGCTCCGAGCTGCAGGTGTTCCGCAGACCGAGAGTCGCAATCGTCGCTACAGGCGATGAGTTAGTGACCCTGAATGCAACGCCGGGACCGCAGCAGATTCGCAACTCCAACAGCTACGGGCTGGCGGCGTTGGTGGCGCACGCAGGCGGCGAACCGGTGCAGCTGCCCATCGCTCCCGATCGACGAGCAGAGCTTGAACGGACCGTCCGCTCAGCGCGCGACTCTGACCTCATTCTCTTGTCCGGCGGCGTTTCCATGGGCAAGTATGACCTGGTGGAGGAGGTTCTGGAAGATCTCGGAGCGGAGTTTTTCTTTACCGGAGTGAAGATGCAACCGGGAAAGCCTCTCGTCTTTGGACGATTGCCGGCTACTGACGAGTTCCCCTCGCAGTTCTTCTTCGGCCTGCCTGGAAATCCAATTTCGACGCAGGTGACGTTTCATTGTTTTGTTGAACCATTGCTGCGAGCGATGAGTGGGGCCGCCGTTCAGGGGCCGCGCTTCGTGCAGGCAACGCTGGCGGAGGATGTAGCCGGAAGAGCTGATCTGACGAGGGTTTTGCCCGCGCGGTGGACAGCCGACCGCGTACGGCCGGAGGTGCGGCTGGTGGGGTGGCAGGGGTCAGGCGATCTGGCGGCAAATGCGCGAGCGAACTGCTATGCCGTGCTGCCGCCAGACAGAGAGCGATTCGCGGCCGGCGACGTCATTACGGTGCTCTTGCGCTAGTTCGGGGCTGCTGCGGTAGGCTTGTGAGATGGATGACGTGGACTACACCTCCGAACTTCTGAACGACGACGACCCGGAGCCTCTCGGCAATGACGCGGACTTCCCGCCCGTAGCTCCGGTGCCCTTGCATCTCTCGCACTACGACCAGGCCGGCGAGGCTCACATGGTGGATGTGAGCGAGAAGGCGCTGACGCGGCGCGAGGCTGTGGCGGCGGCGTTTGTAGAGCTGTCCGACGCGGTGCTTGAGGCGCTGCCGCAGAATCCCAAAGGCAATCCGCTGGAGGTAGCGCGGTTCGCAGGGATTCAAGCCGCGAAACAGACCTCCGCCCTGATCCCGATGTGTCATCAACTAGCGCTCAGCTACGTGGACGTGCAGGCAAAAGTGGTCGACGGTGGCGTCGCGATCGAGGCGACCGCAGCTACAGTCGCCGGCACAGGCGTAGAGATGGAGGCAATGGTAGCAGCCTCAATTGCAGCGCTGACGGTCTACGACATGACCAAGGCGCTCGACAAGGGGATTCGCATCCGCGAGGTCGCGCTGGTGCGCAAGAGCGGCGGAAAGAGCGGCGACTACCGGCGTCTTTAGGTCAGATAGCAGCTGCGAGTGTGACGGCGAAGAGATGTTGCGGGTCCTGCCAGGAGTTTGTCCGCTTGAACCCGGCCGAAGCCAGAAGAGCTTCCACTGCAGCGGCGGTAAATTTGTAACTGTTTTCGGTATGAATGCTTTCGCCCTGCGCAAAATCGACCGTAAATGCGGGACCGCTGGAGTTCGTTGGAATCTGGACACGCTGATCGATCAGCGACTCAAGATGCATCTCGATTCGCGACTGCGTTGGGTTCCAACAGGCCCGGTGGTGGAAGTTTCGAAGCACAAAGTCTGAGCCCAGGTCGCGATTCAGACGAGTCAGTACGTTCAGATTAAAGGTAGCTGTCACACCAGCTGCGTCGTTGTAGGCGGCAAGCAACGTGGCCGGAGTTTTGTTGGCATGGGCGCCACCGCTGGGCGCGAGATCTGTGCCAAGCAGCAGAGCATCGCCGGGAAGGAGCTGAGCCCGCAGATTGCGAAGGACATCTTTGGCGTCCTCCGGCATGAAATTCCCGATGCTTGAACCGATGTAAAGAGCCAGGGTCCTCGTCTCAACAAGTCGATTGAGCGGGAGAGCCTCACGCGTGTAATCGGCAACCTGAGAGCGAACCGTAACACCGGGAATGTTAGCGAGGATATTTTCGCTGGCCTCTGCAAGAGCAGTCTCCGAGACATCGACGGGCTGGTAGACTACGCTTCCCTGCTGACGAACAGCCTCTGCCAGCAGGATGCCGGTCTTGGTTGCAGTGCCAGCGCCCAACTCGATAAGGGTAAGTTTTCCGCTCGGCCCCTGTCCCAGGGCAGCCTCACGAAGAATCTCACCAGCGTGAGCGGCGAAGATACTGCGCTCGGTCCGGGTCAAATAATACTCTGGAAGCTCCGTAATCTGTTCGAAGAGATGCGAGCCTTCCTCGTCGTAGAAGAGCCATGGGGAGAGGGTTTTAGGAGCGCTGGAAAGGCCGACGCGGGCTTCATTGGCGACGGCATCAAGAGTACTAATCAGCGGTTCGTCTAGAGCGAAGGTCGTTGATGGCACGTCGGATCCCCTAACGATTTGAAGATGAGTGGAAGGCGCACCTCAAGTATGGAACTCCACTGCTGCGTCGATTTGATGCTCGCCAGAGGAATTTCGTGACAACTTATTCGCAACCTTACGATTTTTTCGAGATAAGAGTTGATCAGGGCGAAGAAAAGATCATTTTCTTTACCCACATTGAGGTAAGCCTGCAACCGCGGCACGAAAAAATCCTAGTATCGCCAGCTGGTCACATCCGCTCCCGCAGGCGCAGTCTTGGCGATTCGATCCATGATCTTCGGCAGGTACATCGTGTTGTAGTGGAGGCGCGAAAAAGCATTCGGCAGCGTCGGATCTCCATTCCAGCAATGCTCCGCCCTCGGCCCATACAACACCTCGCCGTCGTACGGCACGCCATGCCCCGGTGTCCCCGTGGTCTTCAGAAAATCCTCCATCAGGTAGACCGCGTCGTTCAAAAAATACGTGTCATCGCTGCCAACATACAGATGAATCTTCCCTTGGAGCTTCGGCCCCAACGTCTCCCAGTCTCGCTGTAGCTTCGCGTTCAGGTCGTAGTGCTCCTTCCAATATTCGGCGACTTTGTGATCGATCGCTCCAGTCTCCTTGTCGAAGATCGGCTCCGGATATCCATCTTTGCCCTGAGGAGAATACACAGCCTGCCAGATATCGAACTGCTCGCCCGACCGCCCGTGGTCGCCCAGCGCGGCCTCGTACGCGATGTTGTCCCTCATCGAGATCAGTGTGTGTCCCAGATAATCGCGCATCGCCGGCTGCTCCACCCGCTTATTCGCGCCCTGAAGGTAAAACATGTTTTCGTCTTTATAAAGATCCCGAGTCATGTACGCATGAAAGTCCACCGGGTCCGGGCAGGCGACAAACGCTCCGTTGTAGTGGTCGGGATAGAAGATCTGCACCGCGAGCGACTCCCAACCACCCGTCGACCCGCCATACATGAACCGCGCCCAGCTCTGTCCAATCCCACGAAACTGCTTCTCTACCGCAGGAATCAGCTCGGTCTCGATCGCATCACCGTATGGCCCGAGATTCGCGGAGTTCACCGCATACGAATCGTCATAGTAGGGATTCGCATGTTGAATCTTCATCACCAGAACACGTGGAAATTTCGGACTGATCCATTGCTGGTACTCCTTGTAAGCCTCCTCCTGCTGAATCCGGTTGTATCCCTCAAGATGAAACCGCTCTGAATAGTTTGGCTTCAAATTCGGGTCAGGTGGAGTCGTGCGAAAATCATCGAACCCGGTGACGTAGTGGTCGTGAAAGATCATCAGCGGATAGTGCGCCTCCGCATGCTCATCGAACCCCTCCGGCACCAGCACCACTGCGCTTAGAAACGTTGGTGTCCCCCAGAACTTCGTCAGCAACGCACTCTGAATGCGGATATGCCGAACATATTTTGTATCCGCTTCAGGCACAATTGGCGGAATCACCTGATCCAGCGAGAGCGCGATCGGCGCACCACCCGTCCCGACGTGCACCTTCACAGGCTTGCTGTATAAATTCCCCGGCGCAAGATTCCAATGCTTCCCTTCACCGCGGTCCGGCGATAGTTTGATCGTCTTGCCATCTGCACGGTGAAACGTCTGGTACACATCCAGAACTGCCTGCGCCGTATAGTCGCCGGCAGGAACATCCTTCAAACTTCTGATTGGATATCCCGCGGCCTTATCGTCCACCACGACGCTCTGTCCCGGCTTCAACCCATCGACCGTCACACCAAAGACGATCTGGCTCCGCGGCGTGTCGTCAATCTGCATCCGCGGCTCCTCCGACGGATCATTCGACAACAGAAACAGCACCCGTCCGTCCAGCGGCTTCGCCGACTGCGCAGCAGGAAAAGAAACCGAAACCGCCTGAACACCGGTCTGAGCATTGCCGGACTCCGCAATCAAAGACAGACAGGCAACCGCAAACGTTATGGCGCGAAGAATTGAAAAGAGACGCATTGGGGCAGTATACAAAGCAGCGGCTCCGCAGGTGGCATTATCTTCAGGCCATCTGTCCTGTTGGGTTGGTATCATCCTCTCACCGTTGCTATCCGAGTAAGCAGGCACTCTCTCAAAGACCTGGCCGGGCCTCCGTGGAGAAAAGATGAAAGCACCTCAGTTCGCACTCAAGAAAATCGCCGCAGCGGCGTTCGCTTGCGGCATCGCAACCGCGTCGATGGCGATGGCCGCAGACAATCTGCCATCCGCCAAGCCGCTGAAGCTACCCGAACTCAAGTACGAAAAGTACACTCTGCCGAACGGCCTGGTCGTCCTTACCCACGAGGACCATCGCCTGCCGCTCGTCGCAATCGATCTCTGGTACCACGTCGGTCCTCTCAATGAGCGCGCAGGACGCACCGGGTTTGCTCACCTCTTCGAGCACATGATGTTTGAAGGCTCCGAGCACGTCGGCGAAAAAGCCCACTTCAAATATCTCGAAGGCGCGGGCGCGACCGACATCAACGGCACCACCGACTTCGACCGCACCAACTACTTCGAAACGCTCCCCAGCAATCAGCTCGAGCTGGGCCTCTGGCTCGAAAGCGACCGCATGGGCTTCCTCCTAGAAGGTCTCGACCGGACCAAGCTCACCAACCAGCGTGACGTCGTCCGCAATGAGCGCCGCCAGGGCGAAGGCACTCCGTACGCACTGGCTGACGAGCAGGCCTACCACATGCTCTTCCCGCAGGATCACCCCTACTACGCCTCCGTCATCGGCTCCCACGCCGACATCGAAGCCGCGCGCATCAACGACATCCGCGACTTCCACCAGCATTTCTACACGCCCAACAACGCCAGCATCGCCATCGCCGGCGACTTCGACGCAGCGAAGCTAAAAGCGCTCCTCACGAAATACTTCGGCCCCATCCCGCACGGCCCTGCCGTCGAGCCAGTGACTATAAAAACCCCGCCGATCACCGCTCAGAAGCGCGCCACTGTCACGGACACCGTCCAACTCCCGCGCCTCACCGTCGCGTGGCTTACCCCTCCGGTCTTCACTCCAGGCGACGCCGACACCGACATCCTCGTTCACATCCTGGGTGGTGGCAAAGCCAGCCGACTCTATCGCAAGCTCGTCTACGAGCAGCAGGTCGCACAAACCGTCACCTGCAATCTCAACGCTCTCAAGCTGGGTTCGGTCGCGAACTGTGACATCACTGCCAAACCTGGCGTTTCGCTCGATACCCTGGAAGCAGCGCTTTGGAAAGAGGTAGCCAGCCTTCAGACAGATGGCCCGACCCAGGCCGAACTCGACCGCGCCCGCACCGTCGACGTGACCGCGAAGATCAGCGGCCTCCAGCGCCTCGGCGGCTTCGGCGGCGTTGCCGACACACTCGATCGCTACAACCAGTTCCTCGACGACCCTGGCTATCTTCCGAAAGACATCGCTCGCTACCAGGCAGCCACCATCGCCTCGGTCAAGCAGGCCGCCGCACAATACCTCGGCAAAGATCAAAGCGTGGTCGTCAACTGCGTCCCGGGCAAGAAGGTCGTAGACGACGTCCCCCGCAGCCCCGACAACACCGACGCCGACGTCAAGCTCACCGCTCCCTACACGGCGCAGTTTGAGGATCAACAGAACTGGCGTAAGACCGCACCCGCGCCCGGCCCAACCACGGCCTTCCATCTTCCCGTTCCAAAGACCTTCACCCTCGCCAACGGACTGCAGGTCTATCTGCTTGAAGACCACTCGCTCCCGGTCTTCAGCGCTGCAGTGGTAGCGCGCGCCGGCAGCGAATCTGACACTCCCGCGAAGGCTGGCCTCGCCGGCTTTACCGCGCGCCTCCTCACCGAAGGAACCACGCAACGCTCCGCCACCCAACTCGCCGACGAGGCCGAGCAGATCGGCACCACGCTCACCTCCGCCGCCGACGTGGACAGCGCCAACGCCAGTCTCAATGCACTCAGCAACAACACCGAAGCTGGCCTCGATCTGCTGTCCGATGTCATCGAGCACCCGACCTTCGCGCCTGAAGAGGTCGAGCGCATCCGCAAACAGCGCCTCGTCGCCATTCTGCAGGAAGGCGACCAGCCCGTAGCCTCCGTTCTCCGCGTGGGCTTCCGCACCCTCTATGGAGACCACCCCTACGGCATCCGGCCCATCGGAAACACCGACGGCATCAAGTCCATCACACGCGACGACATCGCAAGCTTCTGGCAGGCCCACTACGGCCCGAAAGATTCCGCGCTCGTCCTCGCGGGAGACGTCAGCGAATCCGAGGTCAGACACCTCTCCGAAAAGTATTTCAAATCCTGGACGGGCACAGCCTCCACAGCAGTCGCCGTTCCTGCTGCACCCACTCCACCGGGCCTCAAGATCGTCATCGTAGACAAACCCGGCGCGCCGCAGACCGCTCTCTTCGCCATCGGTCTCGGTCTCCCCCGCACCACGCCAGACTATCCCGCCGTCATGATCATGAACAATGTGCTCGGCGGCCTCTTCGCCAGCCGCATCAACATGAACCTGCGCGAAGAGCATGGCTACACCTACGGCGCAAGCTCAGGCTTCATGATGTACCGCACGGGAGGCCCCTTCTACAGCGGCGCCCAGGTCCGCACCGACGTCACCGCTCCCGCCGCCAAGCAACTCATGCTGGAGCTCAACCGCATCCGCACCGATCCCCCCACCGAGGCCGAACTCAAGCTCGCAAAGGACTCTCTCCTCCATTCACTCCCCGGCGACTTTGAAACCACCAAGGCCTCCATCGGAGGACTTCGTCAACTGTTCGTCTACGGCCTCCCACTCGACTACTTCGCCAAGCTACCCGCAAGATACGAGGCCGTCACGCCAGCCGAGGTCTCGAAGGCCGCTCAAACCGATGTCCACCCCGATCAACTGATCCTCATGGCCGTAGGCGATCGCGCAAAGATCGAACCAAGCCTGAAGGAACTAAACCTCGGTCCAATCGAGTACCGCGACACCACCGGCAACATCATCAAATAACGCACTCCAAACAGAAAAGGCCGCAGAGAATCAACTCTGCGGCCTTTCTTCTTCTCGTTAATACAGTCGTCATCCTGAGCGGAGCGAAGGATCCCTGTATTTCGCCCTTCTGTCTACAACGGTCTAGGCCTTCCCCAGCACCTTCGCCATCGCCTCGCCAATCTCAGCAGGCGACTTGACCACCGTAATTCCCGCTTCTGTCATCGCCTTCATCTTCTCCGCAGCCGTACCTTCACCGCCAGAGATGATCGCGCCCGCATGCCCCATGCGTCGTCCCGGAGGAGCTGTCTGCCCCGCGATAAACCCGACCACCGGCTTCTTCACATGCTCTTTGATGTACTTCGCCGCAGCCTCTTCCGCCGAGCCGCCGATCTCGCCGATCATGATGATCGCCTCAGTCTCCGGATCCTCATTCAGCAGCTTCAGCGCATCGATATGAGTCGTCCCAATAATCGGATCGCCGCCAATTCCAATCGCCGTAGACTGCCCAATCCCACGCGTCGTCAACTGATACACCGCCTCATACGTCAGCGTTCCAGACTTCGAAACAATCCCCACCGAGCCTTCCTTATGAATCCGCCCCGGCATGATCCCGACCTTCGCCTTGCCCGGAGAGATCACACCCGGACAGTTAGGTCCAATCAGACGCGTCTTCGTTCCCTTCACGAACTCCCACGTCTTCACCATGTCGAGAACAGGAATCCCCTCGGTGATGCAGATCACAAGAGGCACCCCCGCAGCCGAAGCCTCCAGAATCCCATCCGCAGCAAACGGCGGCGGCACAAAGATCACCGACACATTCGCGCCCGTCTCCTTCACCGCTTCTTCGACCGTGTTGAACACCGGCCAGCCTTCATGCGTGGTCCCACCCTTACCCGGCGTCACACCACCAACCACCTTCGTGCCATACTCCGCGCAGCCCTTCGCGTGAAACGTCCCCTCACGTCCGGTAATTCCCTGCACAATCAGCCGCGTATTCTTATCAACGAGAACTGCCATTAGCCACCAAACCTTTCAGTCATACTCGACCCTCTGCACTCACCTGTTGTAGCAAGTTCGTCGAGGGCAGGTACAAAACTTGCGCCGCATTCAGGACAGACCATGTTTCTCTCCTGACTAATCATTGCTCTGACTGTATGAGACCTACCATTACGGACAACGTGTCCCTTTACTGAACAAGATTTATCACTCTTAACTACAAATCCGCTCGTTGTCGGTCTCTTCGCGATCATTTCGCCGCAGCAACCGCCAAATCAGCTGCTTCTTTCATCGTCTGTCCCACTTGGAAGTTCAATCCCGAATCAGCCAGAATCTTCCGGCCCTCTTCCACGTTCGTTCCTTCGAGCCGCAGAATAATCGGTATCTTCACGCCCAGCTTCTTCGCGGCGTTCACCACGCCCTGCGCCAGCACATCCACGCGCAAGATTCCGCCAAAGATGTTGATGAAGATCGCCTTCACATTCGGATCGCTCAGCAAGATGCCAAATGCATTTTCAATCTGCTCCTGATTCGCACCACCGCCAACGTCAAGGAAGTTCGCCGCACTGCCGCCGGCGTACTGAATGATGTCCATCGTCGCCATCGCCAAGCCGGCACCATTCACCATGCAGGCAATTGTGCCATCGAGCTTGATGTAGTTCAGCGCAAACTTGCTCGCCTCAACTTCCAACGGATCTTCTTCCGCCAGATCGCGAAGCTCTTTCAGATCCTTATGCCGGAACATCGCGTTGTCGTCGAAGTTGATCTTGCAGTCGAGCGCCAGCAGCTTGTCATCCTTCGTCGTGATGAAAGGATTGATCTCCATCAGCGTCGAATCCGTCTCAACAAAAGCCTTGTAGAGGCCAGTCATGAACTTCACGGCATCGTTGATCTGCGTCGTCTTCAGCCCCAGCTTGAACGCAAGCTTCCTGGCCTGATAAGGCGCGAACCCAACGGCCGGATCGATGTACTCCTTGTAGATAAGCTCCGGCGTAGCATGCGCGACCTCTTCAATCTCCATTCCACCCGACTGCGAGGCCATAAACACGACCTTCGCCGAAGCCCGGTCGAGCACCAACCCAAGGTAAAGCTCGCGCTCGATCGCCGATCCCTCTTCAATCAGCAGCCGCTGCACTTTCTGCCCCGCAGGCCCCGTCTGATGCGTCACCAACTGCATCCCCAGGATCGCCTTCGACGCCGCATTCGCCTCTTCGAGCGTTCTCGCAAGCTTCACGCCGCCGCCTTTTCCGCGCCCACCAGCATGGATCTGCGCCTTCACCACGACAACCTTATTTCCCGCGCCAAACAGGCTCTTCGCAGCAGTGTCTGCCTGCTCCAGGGTTGTTGCCATCTCGCCGCCCGGAACCGGCACACTGTACTTCCGCAGAATCTCTTTAGCCTGATACTCGTGAATTTTCATAAGTTGTCTTCGGAAACTTCGTCCCGCGCGAGAAGTGTAGCGGAGTCCAACAACAGCTCGCAATCGCAAACTCGCACAACCGTGCGTTTACCGCGCACGCAGATTAACGAATCAACAAGAATGCTGAACACCGACAGACTCGCTCACTTGCTAACCGTCTGACTGCCGACTCGCTGCTCTTCCTACCTGCTACGCTTTAACTTGATGCCGCCGCAACCTCATCTTCAACAGATCCTCGAAGCCCGCACCTCTCTCACCCGAGAACAAGCCCGCGACCTCATGCATCAGATCCTCGGCGGCCAACTCACCGACATCGAGATCGCCGCTCTCCTCGGAGCACTCGCTGCCCGCGGCGAAACTGCCTCCGAGATCTCCGGCTTCGTCGACGCCATGCGCACCGCCGTCACCTCCATTCCACTCTCCGACACGGAGCGGCTCAATTTAGTAGACACCTGCGGCACCGGTGGTGACGCGAGCGGCACCTTCAACATCTCCACTGCCGCAGCCCTCGTCGCCGCAGCCACCGGAGCAACATCCGGCTGCAACCTCATGGTCGCCAAACACGGCAATCGCGCCGTCACCTCGCAGACCGGCTCCGCCGACGTCCTCGAAGCCCTCGGCATCCCCGTCGACCTCAGCCCCGACGGTGCCGCAACGAATCTACGCTCTCACCGCTTCGCCTTCCTTCACGCCCCAAGCCTTCATCCCGCGATGAAGGCCGTCATGCCGGTCCGCCGCGCCCTTGGAGTCCGCACCATCTTCAACATCCTCGGCCCCCTCACCAACCCAGCCGGAGCCTCCGCGCAGGTGATGGGCGTCTACTCTCCTCACATGGTCCCTATCGTCGCCGAAGCCATGGCTCTGCTCGGCACGCGCCACGCCTTCGTGGTCCATGGCAACACCTTCGGCGAAAAAGGCCTCGACGAGATCTCCATCAGCGGCCCCAGCCAACTCGCGGAAGTTCACGACGGTGTCGTCACAATCACCACCATCACCCCCGAAGATCTCGGCTTCCAACGCTCTGACCTCGAGTCGCTCCGCGGAGGCAACGCGCAAGCCAACGCAGCCATCCTCACCTCCATCTTCTCCGGCGAGCGAGGCCCCCGCCGCGACATCGTCCTGCTCAACGCTGCTGCCGTTCTCGTCGTCGCCGACCTTGCCCTCGATCTACCGACCGGCATCGCCCTCGCCGCCAAAACCATCGACTCCGGAGCCGTCACCAAACTCATCGACAATTTGAGAACCCATCCTTAAGCGCGCAGTGGAGAAAAGATGACCGGCAAACAGATCGGCAAGCAGCGAGTCTGCTTCATGCTTCAAGTCAAACCCGACCGCCTCGAAGAGTATCGTCTGCGCCATGCAGCCGTCTGGCCTGACATGATTGAAGCGTTGCAACGCACCGGCTGGCACAACTACTCCCTCTTCCTCACGCCTCGCGGAGAGCTCATCGGCTACCTCGAAACCGACGACTTCCAACTCGCTCAAAGGAAGATGCGCGACGAGCCCGTCAATGCGCGCTGGCAGTCGGAGATGAAGGACTTCTTCGTCGAAACTGCCGTCAAAGACCCCGACCAGCTCATGTCGCCCATCGACGAAGTCTTCCACCTCGACTAGCGACGTTCCATCAACCGGAACCAAACCAACTCCCGCCTCGTACCTTATCTCAGCAGTCAGGAGCTCTCTCCACCATGTCGACCTACCCGCCGCCGTCTTCTTCCATCAACCCCGCCTTCGTCACCTCGGCCCTCGAACTTCCCGGCTTCCGAATCGTCCAGAACATCGGCGTCGTCCGCGGCATCGTGGTCCGTTCGCGCAACGTCCTCGCGACCATCGGCGCAGGCCTCCAAACCATCGTCGGCGGCGACATCACACTCTTCACTGAGCTCTGCGAGAAGACTCGCCAGGACTCGTTCGCCATGATGACGCTCCACGCTGCACAACTCGGCGCCAACGCCGTCATCGCCTTCCGCTACGACGCCAACGAGCTCATGAACGGAGTCACCGAAGTCCTCGCTTACGGCACCGCGGTCATCGTCGAAAAGCACTAGCGCAACCGAAGCCTCCCCTAAGCCCGCGTTTCGAAAACCATATTAAACGGCGTCTCTGCAGCTTTGCGGAAGTGCGTGAACCCTCCCTTTCGCACCACCTCCTCAATCTTCGCCGGACCAGCCTGCGCACCGAGGCCGAGACCAACCTCCTGCGCCAGCGAACAAGGCACACAGATCGTCGCCGAAGCAGAATAATAGATCCGCCCCACGGGATTATGGTTTGTCGCTGTATCGTCGTTGGCAAACGGCTCGACAATCATCCACGTCCCGCCCGGTGCCAGAGTCGTCTTCACATACTTCGCCGCTCCCGCCGGATCGCCCATATCGTGCAGACAGTCGAAGAAGGCCACAAGATCGTAGTTCTTCCCCGGAAACGCCTTCGCAGGAGCCACTTGAAATGTCACACGATCGGCAACTCCAGCAGCCTTCGCCTTCTCGCGTGCCTTTTCAATCGACGGACTGTGATAGTCGAACCCAGAGAACTTTGACGCCGGATACGACTTCGCCATCAACAGCGTCGACGCTCCATGTCCGCACCCGATATCCGCAACGCGCGCGCCAGCCTTCAGCTTCGCCTCCACTCCTTCAAGCGCCGGAATCCAACTAGAGACGAGGTTCGCAAGATAGGTCGGTCGAAAAAACCGCTCACACCCTTCAAACAGCCCCCGCTCATGTTCATGCCAGCCCATCCCGTTACCGGTCCGGTAGATCTCCGTCAGCTTCTCTTCATCCTTCATCACCGAAGCCATCATGTGATAAAACCCCGGCAGATGTACCGGCGTGTCATCGAGCGCCATTACCATCGCCTGCTCGGGAGTCAGAAAAAACGTCCCCTTCTCTGCGTCATACTCCACCAGGTGCCCCGCGGCATTCGCATTCAGCCACTCGCGCACGTAGCGTTCCGCAGTCCCTGTCTTCTTTGCCAACTCCGCCGGAGTGACCGGAACTCCATCCCCCATCGCACGGTAGAGGCCAAGCCTGTCGCCGATCAGAATCAGAGGTGCCTGCAT
The DNA here is from genome assembly GCF_051013365.1 of Tunturiibacter psychrotolerans. Taxonomy (GTDB): domain Bacteria; phylum Acidobacteriota; class Terriglobia; order Terriglobales; family Acidobacteriaceae; genus Edaphobacter; species Edaphobacter psychrotolerans_A. The sequence continues at coordinate 1,138,588 of NZ_CP132941.1, forward strand.
CGCCGCACCCATATCCTGAACGACACGACCCAACAGCGCATTCAGCGCATCGGGATTGATCGTCCGCCCCTGTGGAGCGGCCTGTTGTGTTGTAGACATCGCAATCTCCTCGGAAAAAAGCAATCCGGGATCGCGGTAACGTCCATGAAGGTGTAGGAGCTCTTGATTAGCCACACGTACCGGCACGTTACGTCGCGCAGATCCTCGGGGCCCATCAACTGCCGACGAGCATACGCGCCGCAAACTCCAAAGGTCAACGCGCAAACCCGGCCGCTCCCGAGACTCCCTGCAATCAATCTCTTGTGTATATACTCGACTTCAAATTCAAGGAGGCTTCATGGCCCGAGTCACCGGCATTGGCGGCGTCTTTCTTCGCGCACGCGACCCCAAATCCCTCTCAGCCTGGTACGTCAAACACCTCGGCATCACCCTCTCCGACTACGGCGGCGCCACCTTCCTCTGGTCCGACGAGGTCCCCCCCACGACCGGCATGACCACCTGGTCGCTCTTCCCCGAAAACACCAAGAACTTCGGCCCAGGCAATGAAAAAGGCCCGCAGCAAGCCATGATCAACTACCGCGTCGACAACCTCGAAGAACTCCTCGCACAGCTCGCAGCGGAGAACATCCCCATTGACCCCGAACGCCATAGCGCCGACTACGGCCACTTCGCCTGGATCACCGATCCCGAAGGCAACCGCATCGAGCTCTGGCAACCGCTCGCCGACTGATCATCAGCGGCCGAAAGGAAAATCTCATGCCAACTCTCGAGACCGAAGCCGAAAAGAGCACTCTCAACATCAAGCAGGCCGTCCCGTTCTTCTGGGTCTCGAACATGGAGGCATCCCTCCGCTTCTACGTCGACGGCCTCGGTTACACCAGGACCAAAGAATGGATCCACAACGGAAAGCTGCGCTGGTGCTGGCTCGAACGGGACAGCGCAGCCCACATGCTCCAAGAGTATGAGCCAGGCAAAGCTCCTTCAACCAAACGAGGCGAAGGCGTCTCCATCTGCTTCCAGTGCAACGACGCTCTCGCCATCTACCACCAGGCGATCGCCCGAGGCCTTCACCCCCAACGCCCGTTCGTCGGCAACGCCATGTGGGTCGTCATCCTCACGGACCCCGACGGTTACAAATTAGACTTCGAAAGTCCCACCGACGCCCTCGAAGAGTCCCTCTACACAGAAGAAAAATAGTCAGCATTGCTGGTTTTAAAAAAAGGCCACTCGTTAGAGTGGCCTTTCGTTAACAAGCACCGCTTGTTACTGGAAAGCTTTATTCCAGTTCTTCACCAGATTGTTTACATTCACCGTGCCAATACCAGTCGCAAAGTCCCAACCTCGATTGCTGTTGTACGCTTTCTCATAAGCTTTGCTCGTAACGGACAAGACTCCGTTCGTGCCAGAAGGCGTATAGCAGCTGTATGGACCGAGGCAGTTCACGTCAATATCTCCCTGCGTAATGTCGTAGAACGTGCACGAGCTATCGACACCGTTACCCAGCGTCGAGTTACACGAGTTGTTGCCGGTCCCTCCATACTCTTTATTCGCCAGCGCATAGTACACATAGTTCGGATTACCCTGAGGCGTACCTGTCGATTGGTTCACCAGCGCCTGGATACCTGCCAGAATCGGAGACGCGAACGACGTACCACCTGCGCCTGACCAGTTGGCCGGATCTCCCGTGCAAGGTGCGCCATAGTAGCCCGGCGTAGGATCGCTGTAGCAGAAAACGTAGTAATGTCCAAACACCCCGTTCGCCGCAAACAACGAGACATCAGGAATATCCCGCACTCCATCGGTCGGATTTCCATACATCCCACGCTGGTAGTTTGGCTTCGAGTAACCTTTGCATGTCCCGCTCTTCGCTGGCAGTCCGCTCGGCGGGTTATAGTCCGGGGTGTAAATCAGGCTGTATCCATACGCGCAGTTGCTCGGACCACCGCTCCCGCTCGCCGTAGACAGAAAATATTCTTCACCCTCCGGCGAATTACAAAAACCGTTTGCGCCGTATGGCACGTTATACCCAACTAGGTTCGTAATGAGCGTGCTGGCGCAGGAATCATTCCAGGGAATCTCTGGAATATATGACTTCGCCGAGCCATAGATCGAGTTGTTCTTTGACTTCCAGTAATCCGTGACGGTTCCTGCGTACGCGTCGCCAAAATCAGTTCCGCCAACGGCCACGTTGTAAGGTGTGGAAGCAAATCCACTGACCGCGATGCCATAAACAGCGACGGCCTCATCGGCATCGCAGCTCGCAGCACCTTCATCGCCCGACGACACAAACACCGACACGCCCTCCGATGCGGCCTGCTGGTAGGTCTGGTTGTACATAGCGTTCTGCGCGGCTCCATTCTCTGCCTCGCACTCTCCATAGCTGATGCTCATGATCGGTGGCGGTAGATTCTCGTTCACCAGCGATTGCATCGCAAGCAGTCCGCCGAAGGTCGTCTCGGTGTCTTTGCAGGACGCCAGGACGATCGCCGCATTCGGAGCCGCCGCGCTCGCATACTCCGCATCCAGAATCGCCTCGCCGTCAGCGCCATTCACGCCCGGGTTCTTGCATCCTCCCGGATGAATCTGCGTGAAGCTGCCCTTTGTATACTTCGACAGACCGAACGTACTGCGAAACACATCCCAATCCTTGGTTGAGTACACGTTAGTATCTTCGATCACCACCACTGTCTCGCCCTTCCCCGTCACGCCGCTTTTGTAGACCGGGTCGAAGTCGTAGATGGTGTGCAGGTCATCCGGCACCACCAGCTGGTAATCGGCGTTTACCGTAAACTCCGGCTTTGACTTAGGCGTAATTGCTCTTGAAGCCCCATTAATGCGCGCCGAGCTAATGCCCCTGTTCGCTGGCTTCGGACGGAAGTCATTCAATGAGGCCACTCCGACGACTGCATCCTGCAGCGCCGCAGGAATCTGCGGGTTCGACATATTCGCAATATGCGGCGTACCCTTCACGCTCAAGTTATGAATCTCAGTTCGGAATGCAGCCTTCACCTGGCTCGCGTTCCCGGAGAAATCCACCACCAGTCCGCTCTTGGACACGCTGTTGATCGCGAATCCATTCTTCTCAAGCCATCCCGTGACGGCCGCAATATCCTTGGCGTTCGGGCCATAGTCCGATCCCAGTTGCTCGGCTGTCAGCCAATGGTGAAAGTCAGGACTTCCCGGCTCATACTGCCGCTCGATCAGGTCAGTGAGCGCTGCCTCCCGCTCCGAAGGCCTCCTGAGCAACAGCAGCATGTGCTCCAGTTGCATCGAGCCATCCACGGCGCCTCGATCATTCCGCGCATTTGCTTCAGGGCGAACATTGCCAGCCAGCGTGACCATGTTGGTTTCCGAGACTGGGGCTGTGACGGTTGACCTTGCGGTCGTGGAAGTCTGCGCTTGAGCGCCCGGCAACAGGGAAAATCCCATCGCCGTTAGGCAGAAAGATTGCACCATCGTGGTGCAAAGAGAACGTAGCTTCATAGAAGTAGCCTCATTGAATTGGTCTAGCGGTCTGAATCGACTGCGGGCGAAGCGTAAGACGTACAACGAACGTGGGATTGCGGGGGTTCGTGCTTGATGCAAGGTCTCGACGGTGGACGAATACTACGGTTGTCCTCCGGGTCAGGTCAAGCTCGAAAATATTTTTTGCATAAGGCGAAAATTAAGTTCAGCAACTTGCACATGTTCGGCACCCGCTAAGTCCAGGCAAAATAAAGGACAGGCGCTCTAGAAGAACGCCTGCCCCGTAACGCAAACACAGTAGTTTTCAGGAAGTCTTATCCCCGATCCCCTACTGCACAGCCTTCACGACTTGATTAATGAACGTTGTCCCATTCGGCGTGCCCAGTCCAGTCACGTTGTCCCATCCAGGACCTGTAACCAGCGACGAGTCCGTCCCGAAGGTGAACAGGTCCCAGCGAGTCGAATTAGGGCTGTTGTACAACGCACTGACAAACAGCTTCGTATTTTGCAGCGGTTGCGCCAAATCGGTCTGGCTTTCAAAGATCGGAGCATTCGGCGGATCGATGATCAGTCCGGACACGTTCAGCAGCGTATCAACCGGCGTCAGATTGACGTCGATAATTGCCTTTTCAGGCAGTTCATAGAGGATTGGCGCCGCCTCTCCGATCGGCCCTCCCCCGGCCGCCTGGTTCGCAATCGCCCAAAGGCCGGAAAACATCGGACAAGACAGGCTGGTCCCGCCGAACACCTCAACCGTCACGTTTGCAGGATTGCCATCAGGAGAGACGACGATCTCGCTGCCGGTCTGCGGGTCAGCATTCATGGAGATATCAGGCACCTGGCGGAACTTACCCTTCAGGCTCTTCTGGAACTTCGGCTTCGCATAAACCACGCTTGTGCCGCCTCCGGACCCGCTCTCGAAGCCCTCAAAGGTCGGGGGAACAAGCGGCGCATTCGGAGCCGGAGTGGTCAGGAAGGCAACGTTCAAACCCCATCCCGTCTGCAGCTTGATGTTGTCCTTCGAGTCCAGAAACGTACTGGTACCGCCAATCGCTGTCACAAACGGAGAGTCGGCATTTGCGTTGACAGACACCGCGTTGATCCCGAAGTCCTCATTGTTGGTTATCAGTTGATCCCCGTCGTCGCCCGTAGAGACGTTGAGCGAGATCCCTAACGCAGCGGCAATCTGCGCAATACCGTTCTCTACCACGAGTTCAGCTGGATCCAGCTCCTTCAGTGCTATCTCCGAAAGCCCGAAGCTGTTCGAGATCACGTTGCCATATTGATTCCCGATGGCAGCCAGATCTCCAAGATCGAGATTGGTCAATGAGTTGTCGACAGTCAACACCAGGACGATGTTGGCGTTGGGAGCGATCGCATGCGCCCACTCCACATCGAGTGTAGTTTCGAACTGCCAGTCCCCCGAGATGCACCCGTTGGTCGCAGTGCAGGTCACCGGTCCGGTCGGCGTGACGATCTGGAAGTTCGCGGGGGTCAGAGCGGGCAATCCGTTGAGTTGAGAGAACAGGTTGGCATCGGAAAGAATGCTGTTCGAACCGAAAGCATCCACAATGACGATGGTCTGGCCCGTACCATCCAGGCCCTTTTTATAGAGCTGCTTCAGCCCGTACGCGGTTTGGATCTCATTCGCGTCATAGCCGCACGGCGGTAGATTGGGCGGGGCGGCATTGGCGATGTTGGCTCCATAGCGATTGCCGGCATAGAACGCCTCCGGGAAACTCCCATCTGTTTTGAAGACGTGCGACTCCGCTGGACGGAGACAATCCGCGCTGAAGAAGAGTCCATCCGGGCCGGCAGAGGAGATAGAAACTCCCGCGTAGGGCACACGAGTTTCAGGATTAACGGCAGGCCTCGCCATCGCCTTGTACCGAAGATCGCTCAGCCCCTGCACCGTCGCCACCAGCGGAGCAGCAGCTCCAGTAACCGTGGCTGGAGTCGCGTTGGCATGGTGCATCACTCCATTCACCATCACCTTGTTGATCTTGGTGTTGAACGCCGTCTGCGCGTCGCCGACGTTGCCCTGCGCCACCACAAAGCGGTTGTTCTTCTCCGTCGACATCACCTTCAGGTTGTGAGCCGTCAAGTAGTCGCGAACCGTACCAACTTCCTTGTCGGTGGGAGCATACTGCTCATTCAGCTGCTTAAAAGTCAGGAATCGATGGTAGGTCGGGGAACTCGAGTCATACATCTGCTCGACAGCCGTATCCAAAGCTGCCTTGTTATGCGGATTGAGCCAGACCGTCACGGAGATCGGTTTGGACTCGTCTTCCGGCCCGACTATATTCGCCGTCTGGCCAGCTGGGGCAGCGAATGCCGAACCTGTCATCAGCGCCATAAGTCCGAGCGCTGCGAAGGTTAGGGGAGGAGACACACGTCTACGAAAGGAGTGCTGCGTCATGGCAATATCCTCGTTAACTCGTTAAATTGGTTTGTCTGTCCGATTGGTTTTGGGAGAAGATGGCTGCAACGCGAGCAGGTCTGTGAAGCGTCCTCTTGGGGGGCCCGGGGAGATCGGTGGACGAATACTAAGATCGCCCCAACCCTGCGGTCAAGCCTCCGGATCACTTTGCATGATGTAAAAATAAAGTTCACAAACGTGTCACATTTTTCAGAGCAAAAAACACGCTGCCAAATCACCACGTTTACCATGCAATCCACCACGTTCTCACCAGCAAAAAACCACACCTAAAACGCCGTTTTCCGTAAAACCCCCAGCAAAAACCACGTTTTCTCCCCAAAGAAAAAATTGCGTACCGGAAATCCACCGCGACCCGCGTTTAGGATAGCCAGATACCCCGAACAAAGGCCTCCGCACAATGACCCACCCCATCCCAGGCAGAATCGAAGCCATCGTAGGCCCTATGTTCTCCGGCAAATCCGAGGAACTCATCCGCCGCCTGAAGCGCGCTCGCATCGCCCGCCAGCGCGTCGCCTGCTACAAGCCCGACATCGATCTCCGCTACCACCGCACCTCGATCGCGAGCCACAGCTCGCAGACCCACGAAGCCACCACCGTCACCAACGTCGAGCACCTGAAATCCGCGCTATTCCCGCAGTTAGACGACATCGACGTCATCGGCATCGATGAGGCGCAGTTCTTCGACGACGCCATCATCCCACTCACGGTAGAGCTGGTTCATCTGGGCAAACGCATCCTCCTCGCCGGGCTCGACACCACCTTCAACGCCGAGCCCTTCGGCCCCATTCCCGCCCTCATGGCCATCGCCGACGAGGTCACCAAACTCTCCGCCGTCTGCATGGTTTGTGGCGCTCCCGCCATCCACACCCAGCGCCTCGGCCAAAGCCAGGAGCTCGTTCTCGTAGGCGCCGCCGGCCTCTACGAAGCACGCTGCCGCACTCACTTCGAGCCGTTGCTCGACGAGCACCACTCCGAGCAGCTCGAACTTCCTGCCATCGTCTCCATCTAACGAAATCGCAGCAAAAACCCAACAAAAACGCCAGGGAGAACCAACTCTCCCTGGCGTTTCATCTTGGTTTTACGGCAACGAAGATCAGTGCTTCGACACCATCTCCATCACATCCTTGCGCAGCGCCAACGAACTGGCCGGGCGCGCATAGTACATGTGGCCGCCGGGATACTCGTGCACCTGCACGCGCGTTGGATCGCCCATCGGCGGCATCTGGCTCACCGTTAGAACAGAGCCCATGAACGGGCACGATAGATCCGCCCATCCATGCGCAATCACAACACGCAGCTTGGGATCCGTCGCTACCGCCACTCTCAGATCTGTCGCAGAGGCTGACCCGGCAAAAGCGCCATTACGCCCACTGTTATCCCACATTCTGTTCACATCGAAGGAGAGTGCGTTATAGCTCGCGTCCGTCTTCCAACCCACCGTTCGAGTGACAAAATCCACCATCGCGGTAGTGGTTGGCGCAATAATGCTCAACAAAATCGGGTCTTGCGTCTCCTGCGTCGGGTTATACGGAAAGGGATCGTACGCGGTCACGTTCGGGTCGTACCGGCTGCCCAGCTTGCCCGTCTCGCGAAACTCCTCACGCAAAAACGCCTGTGTCTCCAGCCGTCCGCCCGACTGCTTGACGAACGTCGGATCAAGTCCCGTCAGCTCTGTCACCTTCTTTACCAGCCGAGGAGTGGCGGCCGGATCGCTGTTGCCCTTCATCAGATCCACCGCGTACTCGCCACGTGTGTAGTCAATCACCTCGGCCATGCTCTCGTTCGTCAGCTTGCCCTGCCGCTCATAGTTCGCTGCGACGATCGACGGTAGCGTCATCATCCATGGAATCGGCGAGATATCCTGAGAACCGGCCTGCGGGGAGAGCGCCGGAGATACCAGGACGAGCCCATTCACGGCGACGCCGGTCTGCGACTGCAGATAAGCTGTCAGCCTCGGTCCGCGATACCCGCCATAGCTCTCGCCCACGATGTACTTTCGAGACTGCAGCCGCCCGTTCTTCACCAGCCAGTCGTAGATGTTCCGCGACAGATAGGCAATATCCTGGTCCGGTCCATAGAACTGTTTCTTTGATTCGTCCTCCGACACGAGCGAACGCGAAAAACCTGTCCCGATCGGATCGATGAACACCAGATCCGTGAAGTCGAGCCACGTCCCCTGGTTGTCCGTGAGCGTTGCTGGATCAGACGGGCTCTGTCCCTCCGCACCAAAGGCCACCCTCTTCGGTCCGATCGCGCCCAGGTTCAGATACACTGACGCCGCGCCCGGGCCGCCGTTGAACGCAAACGTTACGGGCCGGTCCTTACCCTCAACGACATAGGAGGTATAGACGACTTCGCCGCTCAATGCGCCCTTACTGTCTCGCACAGGCAGCGTTCCAACCGTTACGGTGTAGTGCAGCGCCTTGCCCTCAAGCTGCATGCTTTGCTCCACATGAGCGTCCGGCGGCAGCGGAGGCAACGTGAGGGAGATCCCCGGCGTGGCGGCAGACTTCGCATCGGCAGGCTTGGCGTCAGCGGGCTTCGCATCCGGAGAAGCCTGGGCAACTGCGGATGGGAGAGAAGAGAAACTTGTGAGTAAGAAAGAAAAAACGAGGAGCTTCGACTGAAACGGCGACCGTGCTGAAATCATCTCCAAATTTTACATAGATGTTGCGAGGCGTCACGCAACCTAAACAAATACTTCGGTATTCTCAACAGGTAGTCGATCTGGAGAATACGCCAATGCGCAAGATGCTCGCCGCCGCTATGACCCTCAGCCTTGTTGCCGTTCCCGCCTTCGCCAAGCCGAAGAACGCTGTCGTCGTTCCCATCAAGACCGGCACTGGCGAAGACGCAGGCACCGCAACCTTCAGTCCCTCGAAAAAGGGTGTCCGTATCAAGCTGGATCTCAAGAACCTGCCTGTCGGCGATCACGGCGTCCACATCCACGCCAAGCCGCTCTGCGACGCACCTGACTTCAAGACCGCCGGTGGCCACTTCAATCCGACCGACAAACAGCACGGCTTCCAGAACCCGATGGGCCATCATGCGGGCGACCTTCCGACCAACGTCACCATCGGCGAAGGCCATATCGGCCAGGCCACCTTCAACGTGGACTATCTCTCGATGGACCCCGCTGCAGCGAACAGCATCCTCGCCAATGGCGGGACCTCGATCGTCATCCACGAAAAGGCGGATGACATGAAGACCGACCCTTCAGGCAACTCCGGCAATCGAATCGCTTGTGGCGTGATCTCAGCTCCAACGCCCTAACTCGTACATATTCTCTGTCTTTGAACCAACCTGAACGCCTGTGCGTATAGTCACGCATGGGCGTTTTACACATGGCGATTCCGACGGTGAACCGGCACATAGGGCTGAAGTCCGTGGCTCGCCGCCTGCCCCGAGCTGCCACGCAGCACGTCAATCAGCCGGCTCCCGGGTTTGTCGATAGGCTACAGGTCCACCAACAAATCAATCCGGCTCCCGTTCCACGCGGTACACTGCTCCCACCGACAAAATCACTTGAGGCGAAGTTGGAGCGTACCCCGGAACAGGAAGCCGCGCAGGAAGCAGTTGCCAAACTGGTGCGCCAGTGCATGGCAGGCGACTCGCAGGCCTGGCAGCAGTTGGTCGCCTCCCAGCATCGCCGCATCTACGCCATCTGCTACCGCTTCACCGGCTCGGGTAGCGACGCCGAGGATCTAACACAAGAGGTCTTTCTCAAGCTTTACAAGAATCTTTCCAGCTTCGACACGCAAAAGGGCAGCTTTCAGACCTGGATTACCACGCTGGCCCGCAATCTTCTGGTCGATCATTTCCGCCGTACCCGGCTCGAGCGCGCCTCCGACTCTCTGGACGCTACCTTTGAAGGCGAGGAAGATGGCCCCACCATGGGCGACCGGCTTGCTGACCCCCGGCCATCTCAAGAGCATCATGTCGCCGGCCTGGAGCTCAAGGTTCGGGTTCAGAACGCGCTCAAACAACTCTCCCCCGAGCTTCGCGAAGCTGTTATTCTGCGCGATCTCGAGGATATGGATTACAAAGAGATATCACAGGTTCTGCGCATACCCGAAGGTACGGTAAAAAGCCGCATCAGTCGCGGTCGCGGGGAACTTGCAAGGCTTCTGCAACGTATAGAAGGGCAGGTGGTTTAAAGTGGCAGACTTCAACAAATTCGGCAGCGGCGGACCCGGTGGACCCGGCGATCCACAGCGCTGCGCGCAATGCGAAGCAATGCTCGTGGATGCGCTCGACGGAACTCTATCGAAGGAAGATCAGGCCACCTTCGACACCCACATGATCGGCTGCCCCAGTTGTGCAGCACTGCTCGCCGACGCGCAGCGTGGAGCCGCCTGGATGGAGATGCTCAAGTCTCCCCGTCCTGAGCCACCGGCTTCACTTTTTGAGAGCATCCTTGCCCAGACCAGCGGCAAATCCTCCCTTGGTCCCGTCAAAGAAGACCAGCCCCCCATCATCCTCGGTAGAACTGACTTCCTTCGTACCCCGACCCCTCTCCCCGGCCATGCGTCCCTGCTCCCTCCCTTGGGTACGCCCCTCGCAACGAATCCTTTCGCATCTGGCAAGGTTCTTCCCTTCCGAACTCGCGTCACCCATGGGCTTCGTTCCTTAGGCCAGACGATGTTGCAGCCGCGTCTTGCGATGACTGCTGCCATGGCTTTCTTCTCGATTGCCCTCACCATGAACCTCACCGGGGTCCGGCTCAGTCAGCTTCGCGCCAGCGACCTCAAGCCCTCCAGCATCCTGCGCAGTTGCTACGAGGCCAAAGCAAAAGTCGTGCGCTACTCCGACAACCTTCGGGTTGTCTACGAACTCGAGTCCCGCGTCCGCGATTTGCAACGCTCCTCGGATGATGAGGGATCGGCCGGAACGGTTAGCACGCCAGCCAACCAGAACGACCCCGCTCAGCAGAACCGCAAACCTGCGGGGCAGCAGCCGGATGATCCTAAGGATCAGAAGCCCGGCCAGAAGAACGACCAGAAGAATGACCAGAAGCAGAACAGCCCCAAACCCAACCCTGGCTCCAGCCGTCGCGAAACTCCCGGCGGAAGTGTCCAGCTAGTAGCGTCTGTTCGTACCCGGGCCCCTCTCCCCTTCCAGTCTCAGAATTTTGTTGTCTTTACTCCCAGTGTCATTAAGTCGGAAGGGGGATTGGTATGAACTGCGCAAACCATCCTGATCGTGAACGTGTTGCTTTTTGCCAGAACTGCGGAAAACCACTCTGCCAGGAGTGCACCCGCACTGTCGGCTCTGCTGTCTTCTGCGAACCCTGCCTTGCTGCCAGACTCGCGGCTGCCGGATCTCCCCCACCCGCTGGCGGAACCTACACAACCGGCCCGTCGGGCGGTACCTACGCTTACAGCGGAAACGAACCTGGCGTGAACTACTCCGTTAGTGGCGTTATCCCGCCCCCGACTCCTCCCGGAGCACCGAATCCCGGCTTAGCCGCGCTTTTGGGCTTCATCCCCGGCGTCGGCGCCATGTACAACGGCCAGTACGCGAAGGGTGTAGTGCACCTGGTAATCTTCGCGATTCTTGTCAGCCTCGCCGACGAGCACGGCATCTTCGGACTCTTCATCGCCGGCTGGATGTGCTACCAGGTGATCGAGGCCTACCACACTGCGAAAGCTCGTCGCGATGGCACTCCTCTCCCAAATCCTTTTGGCCTGAACGATCTTGGCGAGCGTCTTGGCTTCGGAAGATCCTGGCCTGGCACCAGTCATTCGGTTCCTCCTGCTCCCTTCGTTCCACAGGACACCACAAGGACCGGCACCTCCGATGCCGCTGCGAACAGCTCTTACACCCCACCTGCCGCAAGTTACCCTCCCCAGCAACCCTCAGCTGCCTGGGGATCTCCGTGGGAGAGCTACGCCGCACCACCCGTAGCTCCGATCCCGCCCTACGGCACAGCTGCCTACCCAGTCGATCCCAATGTGAATCTTCCGCGTAATCGCTTTCCCGCGGGCGCTCTCTGGCTCATCGGCCTAGGCTGCGTCTTCCTGGTCGGAAATGCTGGCCTCTTCCATCACTTTCCCATCCACCGAATCATCCCCTTCTTCCTCATCGGACTCGGCGTTTGGCTCTTCGTCCACAAGATGACTGGTACAGGCAATGGCATCGCGGACGATGGCACGCCAGCCTACCAATACCGCCTGTTTAGCGCTCTTCGAGGCTCCATATGGGTCATTCTCGTAGGCGTCTTGTTCCTGCTCGACTCCTTCGAGATCCTCTCCTGGTCTCACAGTTGGCCGCTCTTTATTATCGTCGCCGGTCTTATGGCAGTCTTTCAGCGGACCAGCTTCAACTCTGCTGCCGCAGTTGCTTATCCCTACGGAGCCCCGCCCGCTTCCCCGGCCGCACCGCCTCCCCCGGCCAGCACGAGCATCGTTCCTTCCAGCCAGCACGATCAGGAAGGGAGCTAAACCATGGGAAGCTATCCGCCACCACCTTATCCCCCTCCGCCCGGCCCTCCCTACGGAGGGGATTGGAAGTATCAGCGGCGAGTTCTCAAGGAACAAGCCCGCGCACAGCGCGACATGGCCCGCGCTCAGCGTGATGCCTACCGCTACCAAGCTCGTAGCTTACGCCGTAGCTCCATCCTCGGTCCCCTGCTGCTCATCACCATTGGCATCCTCTTCTTGCTCGTGCAGACCGGACGCCTGCAGGCGCATGCTCTCTGGGATTGGTACGGGCGCTTTTGGCCGCTCCTACTCATCGGCGCTGGAGTCGTGATGCTTCTGGAATGGGCATACGACCAGTACATGCAGTCGGATGCTACCCAGCCCCGATATCGACGCCGTCTCGGTGGTGGAGTCTTCACGCTGCTGCTGATTCTGGGCATCACGGGCATTGTCTTCAGCAGCGTTCGAAACGGGAACGGTCACAGCTACGTCCTCAACGGGCTGAATCTCAACCAGGACAACATTGACGAATTCCTTGGCGATAAGCATGAGAGCGATCAGACTCTTTCTCAGTCGTTCCCTGCCGGCTCAGGTTTCACCGTCGACAATCCTCGCGGCGACATCTCCATCTCCGGGACCAGCGACGACAACCAGATCCACGTCTCCGTGCACAAAGAGGTCTACACTCGCTCTGATTCGGACGCCGATAGCAAGGCCCAACGCCTCAATCCCACCCTCAGCAGCTCGGGCGACAGTCTAAATCTTTCCGTACCCGCAATTGACGGTACCCGCGCCGACCTCACCATCATGCTGCCGGCAACAGCTCCTACCATCGTCACCGCCAACCATGGCGACGTCCATGTCAGCGCACTCAAGGCACCGCTCCAGGTCACCGCCAATCACGGCAACATCGAACTCAGCGCTATCACCGGCCCAGTCATCGCGCACGTCAACAACAGCGACTCTGACCTCTCCGCGCATAGCGTCTCGGGCCCACTTACCATTCAGGGCCGCGGACACGACACCACTCTCTCTGATCTCAGCGGTCCCGTGACCATGAGTGGCGACTTCTTCGGCACTACGCATTACGAGCGGATCCGCGGTCCAATCAAGTTTCATACCAGCCGCACTGACCTCCAGTTTGCTCGGCTCGACGGCGAGATCGACATCAGCCACGCCGATATCTCTGCCAGTGAAGCTGTCGGGCCTCTGACTCTCACCGCCGGCAACCGCAACGTCACTCTCGATCGCGTCGCCGGCGATGTCACAGTCACGAATCGTAATGGGTCAGTCGACCTTACGAGTGCTCCTCCCCTTGGGAATGTCACCGTGGAGAATCGCAACGGCTCTGTGAATCTGACTCTTCCCGAGCAATCGAACTTCGGTTACCAGCTCGATGCCACGAACGGAAACATCGAAAGCGACTTCTCTCAAATCAAGTCCGACGATGATGATGACAAAAAGAACGTCATCAGCGGCACCATTGGCAAAGGCGGTCCACTCCTGCACATCTCGACTAGCCAGGGCGACATCTCCGTGAAGAAGGGAAGCGTGATGCCACTGCCCCCGATGCCTCCCATGCCGCCAAAGATCACCTCGATGCCACCAGATGCGCGTCAGGCGATGGAAGAAGCGAAGCAGGAGGCACGTGAAGCCGCTCGTGAAGGCAAAGAGGCCGCTGCGGAAGGCCAACGCGAAGCCAAACAGGCTGCGGACGAAGCCAGGCGCGAGGCTAAAGAAGCTGCCGACGAAGCGAAACGCGAAGCAAGAGATGCAAAACAGCAAAAGGATCCAAACGAATAAGACGCAATCTCAGTAATCGCACTTCCTCAGTCTTTCATGTCGAGGGAGATCGAGCTCATGGCTTATGGCTTTTTCGCAATTACCACCGCAGCCGGTGCCTGAATCTTATATATCTCGGCGAAGCTCCTTTGGTTAATTCCTAAGCTCAACCGTCCGCGCGAATCGATGTAAGCCAGCGGTTTTCCGACCGCAACATCGCTGAAAGTCTTCACAAACGGTAGCTGATAGGTTTGTCCGCCAACTTGCACCGGGACTGTGTCGCCTAACTTATACCCCAGCTTCGCGAACGTCTCTCCTGGCACATTCAGGACCAGATTTCCAAAGGGGCCGTCGGTTCCAATAACCTCGCCGTGCAATCCTGTGTCATCCACAGTTGCGGTATGAAGATCCAGCCTTACCAGACTAGCGACGTCAACAGGGGGGCCGGCCGTGGTCCAATCGTCTCCCCGGGCCAGGTGAGCTCCAGCGGGGGAAAAGATATCTCTTCCGTGAAAGGTAGAGGAGGTCTTCGCGCCGATCATCCACTCCGGATTGGTTATCTGTCTTGCTCCTTCGATTCCATCTCGATCCTGTACCAAGGTCAATAGGCCATTGTCAGGTAAGACAAAAAATTGCCCTGTCTTCGATCGTGCAATGATGGCTCTCCGCGTACTGCCTACTGTGGGATCGATGACGACCACGAAGACTGCATCCTTAGAGAAGTAGGGAGCCGAGCCAGCGAGAAACCGAGCTCCCTCCGCGATGTCATAAGGTGTCGCCTGGTGGGTGATGTCGATGACCTGGACTCCAGGCGCTACTCCATTCATCACCGCTTTGCATATCCCAACTGCATCGTCCTTTACATCGAAGTCGGTCATGAATCCGATGGTGCGGAGCGTTTCCGTCTGCGAAGGCTTTTGATGGGAAGGAACTTCCTGTGCGGGCAACTGATGGAGGTATCCAAATAAAGGCAGAAGAACGAGCACTAAGAAATAGCGCCGGAAGCGATAGACAGGTCTCACAGGCAGAGTCTCCAGAAAGAGAATTAGGGCTTGTAATCAATCTAATCACAACCAGAGTTTCTCCTGCCGTCTCGGCGTCGTCTAAGGGAAGAGCGAAACAAATAAAAAGCCCCATTCTCGAAAGAATGGGGCTCTGGAATATGCCGGCGATCACCTAATCTCCCACACACTTACGCGTGCAGTACCATCGGCCCAACGAGGCTTAACTTCCGTGTTCGGGATGGGAACGGGTGTGACCCTCGCGGTAAACTCACCGGCAAACTTTAGAAATCTCGCTCTCGCGATCTTCCACAACTGAATAGATTGGGATTAGACGTTTGTTACTTTTTGCGTAGTTTCCAAAAGATATAACTACAAAGCTTGTATTGAATGACTCCAGAACAGTGGACTTCACTGCGCAGAGTAAATTCTATGGACAAGCCGAACGGGCGATTAGTACTGGTAAGCTACATGCATTACTGCACTTCAACCTCCAGCCTATCAACCTAGTGGTCTTCTAGGGCCCTTCATTTCCCTTTTGGGTTGGGAGATCTCATCTTAGAGCGTGCTTCCCGCTTATATGCATTCAGCGGTTATCACAACCGAACTTCGCTACCCAGCCGTGCCCTTGGCAGGACAACTGGAACACAAGAGGTTCGTCCATCCCGGTCCTCTCGTACTAAGGACAGCCCTCTTCAAATCTCCTACGCCCACAGCAGATAGAGACCGAACTGTCTCGCGACGTTCTGAACCCAGCTCACGTACCACTTTAATCGGCGAACAGCCGAACCCTTGGAACCTTCTACAGCTCCAGGATGTGATGAGCCGACATCGAGGTGCCAAACCGAAGCGTCGATATGAACTCTTGGCTTCGATCAGCCTGTTATCCCCGGCGTACCTTTTATCCGTTGAGCGATGGCCCTTCCATACAGAACCACCGGATCACTAAGGCCTGCTTTCGCATCTGCTCGACTTGTAGGTCTCGCAGTTAACCACACTTATGCCTTTGCACTCGACGGTCGATTTCCAAACGACCTGAGTGTAGCTTCGCGCGCCTCCGTTACAATTTAGGAGGCGACCGCCCCAGTCAAACTACCCGTCTTACTATGTCCCTCTCCCAGATAATGGGAGGAGGTTAGAATCACAACAACCGCAGGGTGGTATCTCACCGTTGGCTCCACCGAACCCAAAAGTCCGGTATCAAAGCCTCCCACCTATCCTGCGCAGCAGTGGCCGTAACTCATAGTAAAAGTATAGTAAAGGTGCACGGGGTCTTTTCGTCTAGCTGCGGGTAACCGGCATCTTCACCGGTACTACAAGTTCGCCGAGCAACTCGTTAAGACAGTCGAACGATCGTTACTCCATTCGTGCAGGTCGGAACTTACCCGACAAGGAATTTCGCTACCTTAGGACCGTTATAGTTACGGCCGCCGTTCACCGGGGCTTCAGTTCAAAGCTTCGAGCTTGCGCCCTAACCTCTCCCTTTAACCTTCCGGCACCGGGCAGGAGTCAGCCCCTATACGTCGTTTTTGACTTTGCAGAGACCTGTGTTTTTGTTAAACAGTCGCCGTTCGCGTTTCACTGCGGCCCCTCTGGGCTTGCACCCTGAAGGGCGACCCTTCTCCCGAAGTTACGGGTCTAATTTGCCGAGTTCCTTAACAAGCTTTCACTCGAGCGCCTTTGGATATTCTCCTCGTCTACCTGTGTCGGTTTGTGGTACGGTTCCCAATCTCTCTCCTTAGAGGTTTTTCTTGGCACCATGAAATCAGCAGCTTTCAGCCATTCGGCTTACTGCTTTACGCCTCACTGTTAAGCCTCTCCGGATTTGCCTAGAGAAACCAGCTTACGCGTATCGAACACCATAGCCATATAATGTCCTGCCTATCCTTATGCGTCACCCCATCGTAATAACGAGATATTGGGAGGTCCGGAATATTAACCGGATTTCCATCGCTTACGCCTTTCGGCCTCAGCTTAGGGACCGCCTAACCCTGAGCGGATTAACCTTCCTCAGGAAACCTTAGACTTTCGGCGTGAAGGGTTCTCACCTTCATTATCGCTACTTATGCCGGCAGGGTCTCTTCTGTAATGTCCACGCATCTTCCCAGTTGCGCTTCATCCACGACAGAATGCTCTCCTACCACGCACACCTAATGGTGTGCATCCGCTGCTTCGGTATACAGTTTTAGCCCCGTTGTATTGTCGGCACCGGACCGCTTGACCAGTGAGCTATTACGCTTTCTTTAAAGGATGGCTGCTTCTAAGCCAACCTCCTGGCTGTCTGAGCGTTCCGACTTCCTTTCCCACTTAACTGTAATTTTGGGACCTTAGCAGGCGGTCTGGACTGTTTTCCTCTCGACTGTGAAGCTTAGCCCCCACAGTCTGACTCCCGGGCTGGTTGTGATCGGCATTCGAAGTTTGATTAGATTCAGTAAGCCGGAAAGCCCCCTAGTCTATCCATGTCTCTACCACCGATCCAAATCACCCGAGGCTAGCCCTAAAGCTATTTCGGAGAGAACGAGCTATAACGGAATTTGATTAGCCTTTCACCCCTACCCTCAGCTCATCCGAGCTTTTTTCAACAAACACCGGTTCGGTCCTCCAGTGAGTGTTACCTCACCTTCAACCTGGCCAAGGGTAGATCATCCCGCTTCGCGTCTATTCCTGCCAACTTATCGCCCTATTCAGACTCGCTTTCGCTGCGGCTCGCTCACGCTTAACCTTGCTGACAAGAATAACTAGCCGGCTCATTATGCAATAGGCACGCGGTCAGACATTCCCTTGCGGGCATAGTCCTCCCACTGCTTGTAGGCACACGGTTTCAGGTACTTTTCACTCCCCTCAATGGGGTGCTTTTCGCCTTTCCCTCACGGTACTGGTTCACTATCGGTCAGAAACGAGTATTTAGCCTTACGGGATGGTCCCCGTGGATTCAAGCAGGGTTTCTCGTGCCCCGCCTTACTCAGGTACCTGCTTCGAGTCTGGATCGCTTTCGTCTACGGGTCTGTCACCCTCTTTGGATCTCCTTTCCAGAAGATTCGACTAGCAACCAGATTGGTAACTCTACTTTTGCAGGCCCTACAACCCCCGAACTACCGAAATAGTACGGGTTTGGGCTGTTCCGATTTCGCTCGCCACTACTATCGGAATCGAGGTTTCTTTCTCCTCCTGGAGGTACTGAGATGGTTCACTTCCCTCCGTTCGCCTGTTCCAACCTATGAATTCAGTTGGACATACCCAGGTTTTACCTGGGTGGGTTTCCCCATTCGGAAATCTCCGGATCAACGCGTGTGTGCCGCTCCCCGAAGCTTATCGCAGCTTGCCGCGTCCTTCATCGCCTGTTTCTGCCAAGGCATCCACCGTGCGCCCTTAGTAGCTTGACCATAGAATTTACTCGCACGCAGCAGAGTGACAACCTCTGCAACATAGAGCTATCTACGTTTGATATAGTCCACGCCTGTGTCGTACAACCTTCATCTCAACTTGCGAGAATCGGGTCGGTAACACGAAAATTATTCTAAAGACACTCAATACTGACGACAGCGTCGCAATCAGAAACAACCTGAAAGCTAGCTGCTCAGCCTTGTAGTTATATTTACCCAATCTATTCAGTTGTCAAAAATCATGGAGCGATTCGCATTGCTGCGTCATCACTTCGCGCCCTCAGGCGGCTTGAGCATTCCTGCTCAAGGTTCAATCTCCGCGGTGCAGAGACTCAACCTCAAGCAGACATCGCTTGTCTTACATGTACATATCGAACATGCCAATCGAGAAGTTATGGTGGAGCTGAACGGGATCGAACCGTTGACCCCCTGCTTGCAAAGCAGGTGCTCTCCCAACTGAGCTACAGCCCCTTGATGATCAGATTACCTGACCGTCGGGATAAAGGTGGTGGGCCTGGGTAGATTCGAACTACCGACCTCACCCTTATCAGGGGTGCGCTCTAACCAACTGAGCTACAGGCCCGACTCTACAGCACCAGACTTCCAGCTTATCAGCAAGGACGCCTGATGCGCAGGCTGCTCTGTTGTTGACTCCGAAGAATCAAGAATCGAGCTCTCTCGAAAGGTTTCGAGGACACAGTTGAACGTACATAGCAGCTACGCCGCTATTGACCATCGGTGTTGACAGATATCGAAAAAGAGAAGGTTTAGTTCAGGCTCATCTGCAGTCACCGAAGTGCATGCAGATGGTACTTGGCAACATCACTATCAAGCTCAACCTGATCGCAAAACCAGGCTGCCTGCAATCGCAGGACGCTGAAGTGTGCCAAGACGTTCTCTCTTAGAAAGGAGGTGATCCAGCCGCAGGTTCTCCTACGGCTACCTTGTTACGACTTCACCCCAATCATGAATTACACCTTGGGCGGCTGCTCCCTTGCGGTTAGCGCACCGACTTCTAGTGCAACCCACTTTCGTGATGTGACGGGCGGTGTGTACAAGGCCCGGGAACGTATTCACCGTGGCATGCTGATCCACGATTACTAGCGATTCCAGCTTCATGGAGTCGAGTTGCAGACTCCAATCCGAACTGAGGCCGGCTTTTTCCGATTAGCTCCCCCTCGCGGGTTTGCAGCGGTTTGTACCGGCCATTGTAGCACGTGTGTAGCCCTGGACATAAAGGCCATGAGGACTTGACGTCATCCCCACCTTCCTCCCCGTTATCCGAGGCGGTTTCGTCAGAGTGCTCAACTAAATGGTAGCAACTGAAGATAAGGGTTGCGCTCGTTGCGGGACTTAACCCAACATCTCACGACACGAGCTGACGACAGCCATGCAGCACCTATATAGCGGTCTATTGCTAGACGCCGACGTTTCTGCCGGATTCCACTACATTTCGAGCCCAGGTAAGGTTCTTCGCGTTGCGTCGAATTAAACCACATGCTCCACCGCTTGTGCGGGCCCCCGTCAATTCCTTTGAGTTTCAGCCTTGCGACCGTACTCCCCAGGCGGATTGCTTATCGCGTTAGCTTCGGCACGGCAGGATTGGGTACCTGCCACACCAAGCAATCATCGTTTAGGGCTAGGACTACCAGGGTATCTAATCCTGTTTGCTCCCCTAGCTTTCGTGCATCAGCGTCAGTTATGGTCCAGTGAGCCGCTTTCGCCACAGGTGTTCCTTCCGATATCTACGCATTTCACCGCTACACCGGAAATTCCACTCACCTCTCCCATACTCAAGCCCGACAGTTTCTAATGCAGACTATGGGTTGAGCCCATAGATTTCACATCAGACTTATCAAACCGCCTACGCACCCTTTACGCCCAATAAATCCGAACAACGCTTGCCCCCCTCGTATTACCGCGGCTGCTGGCACGAAGTTAGCCGGGGCTTCTTCTATGGGTACCGTCATTATCTTCCCCATCGAAAGGAGTTTACATACCAAGATATTTCATCCTCCACGCGGCGTTGCTGCGTCAGGGTTTCCCCCATTGCGCAAAATTCCCCACTGCTGCCTCCCGTAGGAGTCTGGACCGTGTTTCAGTTCCAGTGTGTCCGTGCGCCCTCTCAGGCCGGATACCGATCATCGCCTTGGTGGGCCATTACCCCGCCAACTAGCTAATCGGCCGCGACCTCCTCCCCAAGCGCATTGCTGCTTTGACTCGTAAGTGTTATGCGGTATTAGCTAAGATTTCTCTCAGTTATTCCCCACTCGAGGGTAGATTAGTCACGTGTTACTCACCCGTGCGCCACTTTACTCAGAGCCGAAGCCCCTTTCTCGTGCGACTTGCATGTGTTAGGCACGCCGCCAGCGTTGATTCTGAGCCAGGATCAAACTCTCGTTTAATCTTGGTTTGCTTGCCGCACATCGACAGGGGTCGGTGCGGATCAAGCGCCCCCGGTGCTCGAAAACACCCGGAGGTTTATAACTAGTGAGAATGACTAAACCAAATTTCGTATCATCTCACGACTGGCACGTTCAACTATGTTGTCAAAGATCCGAACTGCATCCACCTAAGCGGGCAGCTTTGGATCAAGGACTGAATCGGCATAAGCCATATTCGTGTCCTCGAACTTGATGCGCTGTTGTCGTCTGTATTTGCTACTTACTTGTAGCTCTCTCTTTGGCCATGCTTCGACTCTATGAGGAGCGCTTCAGTAGCGCGTGACGTTTTAGCGAACTTTCTGAGATTATCAACTTCTATCTCGCTTGTCAACTTTATTTTCGTTTTCTTCAAGCTCGATTTCCGCCTGAAGACTCCAAAGCAAGTCAACAATATTCACTCAGCGCAAAAATATCAAAACATCGTGACGCTCGAAAATGAGCGCGGAGCACTTAGCTCCTGGTAAATCTCAAATCAACTGCAGTGGCTTGGGTTTGGATCTCCGGTAGGCCCTTAGGCTCTAAACCGATATCAAACGCTTGGACTGCGCTCCGTCATCCCTTGTTACTTGCTCTTATCTTGCCAGAGCCAAGGTGCGAAGCAGTGTTGCTTTTACTTCTCACCTAGAGTATCGTGCTTTTTGTTTCCGTGCAAGCTTGTTGCTTTCCACTTCGTTTCTGGCCGTATGCCTCTTTGCGACTTCCTGAGATTATCAGCGACTGGGGCTCAGTGCAAGCTCAAGGCTGTGAATAATCGGGGCTTCCTGTCGAAAAGTCGCTTTTGGCCAGTAAAGACGGGGTTATTAAAGTTCCGATTATTTTGAGATTGTTTGAATAGCGCCTGAGTGGCGGTTTTGACTAATGACAATCCGATGGGACGGTCTAGAATCGTTCCACTATGGAAGCTAACGAAGTTTCAGAGTTTGCCAATCAGATGCGAGAGTCCGGTGGAGAAGAGTCGCTGAAGAGTATCTCGCTCGGCATCTCGATTCTCGCCGTACTGGTTGCGATGGTTACGGTGCTTGGACATCGAACACACACTGAGGCTGTGCTGATGCAATCGCGCGCGGGCGACCAGTGGAACGAGTACCAGGCGAAGAAGATTCGCATGGACAATCTATCGGTGACGCTGGACCTTCTTGCGATAGAGCCCACCGCGAACTCGTCTCTGCTGGAGACGAAGCGGAAAGAGTACGAGGCTCACGTTGAGAAGTGGAAGGACGATCTTGTGGAGGAGCAGGCGAAGGCTCGTGAGTTCGAGGCTGAGGTGTCCAAGGCTGAGGCTAAGGCTTCTCGCTACGATCTGGGCGAGGCCCTGTTGCAGATTTCGGTGGTGCTTTGCTCGATTACGCTCTTCACGCGCAGGCGGCACTACTTCTTACTTGGGCTTACTCTTGGGGCGGTCGGGGTCTTCGTGGCCTGTTCGGGGCTGCTGCTTCACTAAGTTTTCGATCGCGCGATCGGCGAGCCCATTTCATCACAAGTTATTTACATTCATCAGCTTACGTCGTTAGTTCCTGGTTTCCTGCATGCGATCGCAATCGTTACTTCGTGAGTATTCGCGTGAGCAAAACGGGCAAATCGAGCGTGGTCGATCAGCTTGGATGGGTGTTGAGGAGGTTCGCAAGCGTGTAGGCAACGGCGGCCGCTGCTCCTCCGATGAGAACGGTCTGGAGAGCGCTGCGTAGCCAGCCGGTTCCGACGAACTTGCCCTTGAGTGCGCCGAAGATGGCGAGCGCAAGCAGCGTGATGACGACCGAGAGTTTGAGAGCGGTGAGGTTGTCGGCTACGAGCATGTAAGGGAGTAGAGGTATGAGGCCGCCCGCGATGTAGGAGATCGCGATGGTGAAGGCAGAGCGGTGAGCGCGGTTTGCGGCGGGCTCTTCGAGTCCGAGTTCGAAGCGCATCATGAAGTCGACCCATGCGGTCGGGTTTTGTTTGAGTGCTGCGAGTACGGGCTCTGCGCTGGCGCGACTGACTGAGTACTTTTCGAAGATCTCGTAGATCTCTTCTTCTTCATCGCGGGTGCGTTCGATGATCTCGCGCTCTTCGCGCTGGCGCTCAGAGACGTAGTGTTCGGCGTCTCCGCGTGCGGCTAGATAGCCGCCGAGGCCCATGGCAATGGAGCCAGCGGCGATCTCTGCAAGACCAGCGAGGACGACGATGTGAGAAGAGGCGACTGCACCGGAGAGACCTGCGGCGAGTGCGAAGGGGACGGTGAGTCCGTCAGAGAGGCCAATGACGATATCGCGAACGACCTCGGAGGATTCGAAGTGACCTTCGATGTGGGGGCCGTGGGTGTGGGGCGTGTGGGCTACCTCATGCATTCCGGTAGTGTAGTGCAGTGCTTGCAAAGGAAGGCTAGCGATGCACGTTGAGGTGGTTGGACGGAGGTTTTTGCGGACGGCGGGGAGTCTTTCGCGTTAGCAGACCGTCTGTATGAGCACGAGAGTTGAGATAAAAGCAAGGCGGATGGTGCGGAATGAGGCAGCAGTGGATATGGCGTTGCGGAGCGAGTTTGCTGCTGATGGTGACGGCAGTGTTGCCTCTGCCGGTGCACGCCCAGCAGAGCGATGACGAACGCGAGGGGCCGGCTTTTGCGGGCGGGCAGATGGTGCGCGGCACAGTGGCGACCGCGAGTGCCGATCATCTGACGGTGAAGACGGAGGCGGGCGAGGTCTACCAGGTGGCGGTCTCGGCGAACACGCGTGTGACGAAAGACAGGCAGCCGGCGAAGATGGTCGATATCAAGGCGGGAGATGGCGTGGGGGCGATGGGAGTCCTCGACCCTGCGACCAAGACGGTACATGCAGTCTTTATCGGCGTGATGGATGCGGAGCAGGTGAAGAAGGCGCGCGAAGGGATGGGCAAGGTCTACATCACGGGGCGCGTGACTGCGATCGATATGGATGCGTTGAAGATCACGGTGCTGCGGCCGGATGGCGTGAGCCAGGTGATTGGGGTGGATGAGCAGACGTCGTTCAAACGCGGCGGGCGTGGGATGTCGATGCTTGCAAGTGGTGCCGGCGTTACTGAGTTGGGGTCGGGTGGCGGAAGGAGTGGTAGCGGAGGAGCGGCTTCAAGCAATGGGTCGGGAAGTGGGAACGGGACCGCTGGTGGAGAGAGCATCACGCTTGCAGATGTAAAGGTTGGAGATGCAGTGGCTGGACGAGGGGCGCTGAAGAATGGGATGTTTGTGCCGACGGAGTTGGGTGTGTCGGATCCTACGGCACGGCGACGACGGCGAGAGCTTGAGGGCGGCGGCGCGTCTGCTGCGGCTCCGAGTGGGGCAGCGGCTCCAGCAAAGACGGGTACGGCACCTCAATAGATGGGGTTGATGAAGCGAGGCGAGGTAAAGGTGCAGGGACTGATTCAAGGTTTAGTAGTGGGCCTGGTGCTGACGGGTAGCGTGTGGGGTCAAGCGGTGCCGCCGGTTCAACCACCGGCACCGGCTGATGCGCAGAGCACGTCTGGGCCCCCTGCCACGACACCCGTGCCGGTTGCTCCGACGTCTGCGGCGAGTGAGGCGAGCGGTGGGACGATTTCGGGGACGGTGAAGGCGGGAGCGGTGCCTTTGCCTGGAGTCGCGGTGACTGCGAGCAATACTTTGACCGGGAAGAAGTATGCGACGACGACTGACGTGAATGGGGCGTTTGCGATGACAGTTCCGCGCAATGGCCGCTATGTGGTGAAGGCGGAACTGGCGGCGTTTGCGGCCGATACAAAAGAGGTTTTGATCAACGCGGCTGGACAGAACGGCGGAAAACCGGCACAAGTGGCGGAGTTTGGGTTGCAACTGGCCTCAAGGGTGCAACAGCAGGAGGAGCGTCAGGCCGCGGCGACGAGCGCTGGAGTTGCGCGTGGGCTGCAGGCGTTGAGCGTGACGGGGGATACGTCGGGGTCGGCGGATGCAACGGCAGGTGGGGGAGGGGCTGCAGGGGCGCAGGTGCCGACGCTGTCGGGGCTCGGAGGAGGCGAGGCGGCGGCGAGCGATTCGGTGACTGTGACTGGCGCTGCTGGGCAGACGAATGGTCTTGCGGGATTCAGCGAGGATGATATTCGCGAGCGTGTGCAGGATGCGATTGCACAGGCGCAGCGACAGGGTGGAGCCGTGGGTGATATTGCGAATTCAGTGGCGGGGATGCTGGGTGGTTTGGCCGGGGGCGGAGGGTTTGGCGGGCCCGGTGGTGGCCGAGGGTTTGGGGGTGGCGGAGGTGGGGGTGGCGGACGTGGGGGCGGCGGTGGAGGAGGGGGGGGGTTTAGGGGTTTCAATCCTACGCAGCCGCATGGAGCGATCTTCTACCAGGGCGGAAACGGCGCGCTCGATGCTACGAACTTTTCGTTGACGGGTGCTCCGGTGGTGAAGCCGGACTACAGCACAAACAGATTTGGAGTGAGCTTTACCGGGTCTCCGTTTATACCGGGTTTGGTGAAGGCGAGTACGAAACAGTTCATCTTTTTGAATGTGACGGGGCAGCGAAATACGACACCTTCGAATCTGTACGGCACGGTGCCGACGCTAGCGGAGAGGGATGGAGATTTTTCAGGGCTTACCAACACAGTCGGTGGTGTGACGACTCCGGTGACGCTGTATAACCCTGCGACGGGGCAGCCGTTTGTGAATAACCAAGTACCTGTGTCTCCGCAGGCTGCGGCGCTGCTGAACTATTATCCTGCTCCGAATATCTCGACGACGGGGCGACAGGGGTACAACTACCAGACGATTACGACTGCGGGGAACAACGCCACTACGGCAGCGTTGCGGTATGTGCGGAACTTCGGGCAAAGCAACAGTTTCGGTGGCGGGCGCAGGCAGCAGGGGAACGGGCCGGCGACGCTCCGGCAGAATATCAACTTCAATGGGAGCTATTCGCACTCGGCTGCGGATAATCGGAATATCTTTTTGCCGCTGGGTGGTACGACCGAGACGGACGGGTACGGCGTGACTGCGGGCTACACGATTGGATATGGCAAGCTGACCAACAATGCTTCGATCAACTGGAACCGGTCGCACGCTACTGCGCGGAATTACTTTACGGATGGGACCGATCCGCTGGATGGGACGGGCATCAGTGTTCCGAAGCCGGTGATTGGAGGGAATCCGGGGATCTATAACGGGTTGCCGAGTGTCGCGATTTCGAACTTCACCGGGTTGACGCAAGCGCTGCCGAGCGATGTAGTGAACCAGACGATTTCGTTCTCGGACTTTGTAAGTTACAGATACAAGAAACACAATATGCGCTATGGGCTGGATATCCGGCGGGTACATGCGGATTCGGTGGGCGGAACGAATGTTGTGGGGTCGTTTACGTTTACGGGATATGCGACACAGAATCCTGCGAGTGCGTGTACACCTTCGTCGACGGTGACTTGTCCGGTGTTGTCGCAGAGTGGGTATGGGCTGGCGGATTTTCTGCTGGGGCTGCCGCAGCAGTCGGCGATACAGGCGGCGACGGCGAAGACATATCTGCGGGCGAATGTCTTTGACTGGTATGCGCAGGATGATTGGCGCGTGCTGGCGAATCTGACGCTGAACTATGGGCTGCGGTATGAGTATTTTTCGCCTTACGTGGAGAAGGATGATCGGCTGGTCAATCTGGATCACAATGCAGATTTCTCGGTGGTGGCGCCGGTGTGTCCGGTGGCGATCGCGGGGGCGTGCGGCGCAGGGACAGTGCGTTCGCTGGTGAATCCGGATAGAAATATGTATTCGCCGCGTGTGGGGTTTGCGTATCGGCCGAAGCTGAAGATCTTCAAGGATACGGTGGTGCGCGGGGGGTATGGAATTAACTTCAACACGGGGCAGTATGCGACGTTGGCGAGGAATCTGTCGTCGCAGGTTCCGTTTGCGCTGACGCAGACGAACGTGGTGGGGCAGACGGGATGCTCGCCGACGACGTTGACGCTGGCGAATGGATTTGGCTGCTCGACGACAGCTGTGCAGAACAACTACGCGGCGAATGTGGACTACAGGCTTGGGCATGTGCAGGTTTGGAATCTGGATATTCAGCGGACATTTCCGCTTGGGATCGTGGCGAATATTGGGTACAACGGGGCGAAGGGCGGAGAGCTGGATATTGTGAGGGCTCCGAATCGAACGGCGTCGGGGGTGTTGAATCCGGGGGCGCAGCCTTTCAACTATGAGGACTCGCAAGGGTTTTCGCGGTTTGAACAACTGAGCGTAAATGTGCGAAAGAGGCTGCAGAAGGGGGTTTCGCTGCAGGCGACGTATCACTATGGGCACTCGATTGATAATGCTTCGTCAATTGGCGGGACGGCCGTGGTTCCGGCACAGAACGATATGGATTTGAATGCGGAGGAGGGAAACAGCTCGTTCGATGTGCGGCACCAGGTGACGGGAAACTGGGTGCTGGAGCTGCCGTTTGGGCCGAACCGGGCTTTCCTGACGAAGGGCGGATTCTGGTCGAAGGCGCTGGATGGGTTTTCGCTGTCGGGGGATTTTACGTTCGCTTCGGGAACATACTTCACGCCGCACTATGTTTCGACGGTGTCCGAGACGGCTACAGGGACCAACAATACACTGCGTCCGGACAGGGTGTCTTCGCAGCCAATTTCAGGACAAGGGACGATTTTAGACTGGTTCAATACGACGGCATTCACAGCCCCCCCGCCGAATCAATACGGTACGGCGTCGCGTGGTTCGATCGAGGGGCCGGGGATTACTGTGGCGGACGCTTCCCTGTCGCGGACAGTGGCGCTGGGAGAGACGCGGTCGTTTGAGATGAGGGTGACAGCGACAAATGTCTTCAATACGGTTCAGTATTCGGGGATCGATACGACGTTGAACTCGCAGACGTTTGGGCAGGTGACCTCGGCGGCGTCGATGCGGCGGCTCACTGTGTTGGCGCGGTACCGGTTTTGAGGAGCGGGGCGATGACTTTGCTACGGGCTATGAGCTTGCGACGGGCGGTGAATTTGAAGTGGCGACGAGCTATAGCTGCGATGCTGGTGAGTGTGGTTGCGGGGATGCCTGCGGGCGGGGGATGGGCGCAGCAGCCGGATCAGTCGGGTGGATTCACGCTGAAGGTGCAGAGCGATATTGTGCTGACGAACGTGGTGGTTCGGGACAAGAAGACGGGCGAGGTGGTGAAGGGCCTTAAGGCGAGCGACTTTACGATTTTGGAGAATGGGAAGCCGCAGAAGATTGAGAGTTTCGACTATCAGAATGTCGATGAAGCTGCAGTGCTGCGGGAGAAGTCGACCGTAATTGGGAAGGCTACGATTGCGGATCTGGTGAATGGGGAGTTTGCTGCGAATCCGGCTACGCTGCGGGATCACAGACTGATTGTGATGTTCTTCGACCTGAGCAGCATGCAGCCTGAGGATATCGACCGGGCGGTCGAGTCTGCGCAGGACTACGTGAATAAGAAGATGCAGCCGGCAGACCTGGTGGCGCTGGTGAGCATGTCTACCGGGCTGACCATGGATCAGGACTTCACCTCGGATAAGAAGGCGCTGCTGCGAGGACTCGGCAAGTACAACGGAACGGAAGGAACCGGGTTTGCGAATGGAAATGAAGGGGGAAACTCGGGCGGTACGGCGGACGATGCATCGAGCTTCACCTCGGACGATAGCGAGTACAACGCGCTGAACACGGATCGCGAGCTCTATGCGATACGGACGATTGCTAAGAGTCTGGAGAGGGTGGATCAGCGGAAGAGCCTGTTGTACTTCAGCGGTGGGCTGACGCGGCAAGGGATTGAGAACCAGGCAAGCATGCGTGCAGCGACGAATGAAGCTGTGAAGGCTAACATGGCGATCTATAGTGTTGACTCGCGCGGGCTGGAGGCTCTGCCGCCGGTGGGTAACGCGTCGACCGGAAGTCTACGTGGCACAGCGGCTTACAGCGGGGGGGCGATGCAGAGCCAGTTGGACGCGAACTTTGGTTCGCAGGAAACTTTAGCAACGCTCTCCTCCGATACAGGCGGCAAAGCTTTCTTTGACTCGAACGATTTTGCTCCGGCCTTTCAGCAGGTGCAGCATGATACGGAGGCTTATTACATCGTTGGATTCCGCTCGACTAACACGGCGCGGGATGGAAGTTTTCGGCATCTGACCGTGCGTCTGAATCGCAACGATCTGAGGGACGTGAAGCTGGAATACCGGCCCGGATACTACGCTCCGGCAGACTTTCAGCACCAGAAGACTGAAGATCGTGAGCAGGCTTTGATGGAGGAGCTGCGGAGCGACCTTCCGGCGACCGATGTCGCTGTTTATTTGCAGGCGTTGTACTTCCGGATGGGTGATAACAAGTTCTTTGTTCCGGTGTCGTTGATCGTGCCGGGATCGCAGATTCATATCGTGAAGAACGGCGATCGGGACAAGGCAAATATCGACATCATTGGCCAGGTGAAGAACGCTGAAGGGATTATCGTCGGCAACGTTCGGGATACGGTGAAGCTGGCGCTCGATGCGGCGCAGCAAGTTCAGCAGAAGAAGATCCAGTACTCAACCGGATTCACGCTGGCTCCGGGGAGATACCACCTGAAGTTTGTGGTGCGGGAGAACCAGACGGGGGCGATGGGCAGCTTCGAGACTGATCTGCAGGTGCCGGATCTGAAGAAGAGTCCCCTGAAGCTGAGCTCGATTGTGCTGTCGAGCCAGCGGGTACCGAATACCGCGAAGAAGGCGGCTAGCCCGCTGGTGCGGGATGGGGTGGAGTGGATTCCGAATGTGCCGCATGTGTTTCGGCAGGATCAGCATCTCTACTTTCTGTATGAGGTGTACGACCCGGCGAAGGAAAAGGGTGCGGCTGAGCCAGCGAGTTCTCCTGGGTTGACACGGCGTGAGGGCGGACCAGTACGGGTTCTGACCAGTATTGAGTTTCTGACCGGTGGCGTGAAAGTGTATGAAACACCGCTAGTTGAGGCTAAGGTGGTCAATATTCCGGAGCGTGGGGCTGTAGCGTTCCAGTTCGATGTGCCGCTGACGCAACTGAAGCCGGGAACGTATGTGTGCCAGGTGAACGTGATCGACGATGCTGGCGGGAGCTTCAGCTTTCCCAGGATGGCGATGAATGTGTGGCCGGGGGCGACGCCGGTAGTGGCTCCCGCTACGGCGACCCCGGGATTACCGCAGTAGGTTACTTGGCGACACCTAACTCCGGTGGTCCTATGAATCCGTAGCAAGGTGGCTATTGACAGTGGTTTATGGGGAGCCGATGATGATGCCGAAGTTCGTGAGGTTCTCCCATGAGACCGCTTCTTCGTTCTACTTTCCTTCTCCCCTTACTTGGTCTGGTGCTTTCAAACTCTCCATTGTCCTCGCAGAAGCTTGCGACACCCGCCGCTCCCGACGCTGACCGCGATCTGCGACACCAAAGCGCAGACTGGTTCGCAATCGAGCCACACCTCCCTGATCCGCAAACAGCCAGCTGGCAAAAGTTGGAGCTTGCGGCTGATGTGCTGCGTGCCCGACGGTTTCCTGAAGATGCTCTCGATTACTACGGCTATGCGATGCGTCGCGGCGGTCCGCAACAAGACCTTCTGATTCGAATGGGCGTGACGGAACTTGAACTGAGAAACATCACGCTTGCGCGGACTTATTTCCTGCAGGTGGTTCGTTTGCAGAAGAAGAACGCACAGGGATGGAACAACCTTGGTGCCGCCGAGTACGTGGAGGGGCGCTATGGATCCGCTATCTCCGATTACAGCAAGGCGATCAAGCTGGACAAGAAGTCAGCGATCTATCACTCAAACCTTGGAACCGCGTACTTCGAAGAAAAGAACTTCGAGAGGGCACGGCAGCAGTTTGATATTGCGCTGACGCTCGATCCGGACATGATGCAACATCACGAAGCGAGCGGCGTAGAGGCCCATATGCTCTCGCCGGCGGACCATGCGCATTATTGTTTCGAGATCGCCCGGCTCTATGCTCATCGGGGAGATGAAGAAAATATGCTTCGCTACCTAACGCTCTCGAGTGAGGGCGGGTTCGATGTACTCGGTTCGATGGGTTCGGATGAGGTGCTGGCGAAGTATCGCAAAGACCCGCGCGTAATCACCCTGGTTCGAACAGCGACGGCTCTGCGGAACTCGAAGATCTCGGTTGCCGATGCGAGGACCGGCGGAGTTCCTTCGCTGCCACAGGCCCATGATTAGGTTGTGCGGATTGAACTATTTGTAAGGGCAGTGACGGCAATCTGAGTTGCAGCAGTAGCCACGTTTTTGATGGTAGATGGAGGTGAATACGAGGTATGGGCCTTCGTAGTAGAAGTCTTCAGGCAGGAGCTCCGGAGGGGTGTCTTCGGGCGGTGGGGTTGGCGGGGCGACGACGGGTTTGATGGGATCCTGCATTGCTGGAATAATCCTAGTCCAGTCTGAGATGCGCAGGCAGTCCGCTGCGGGGACCATTTTCTAACGAGGGTCTGGGATGAATCGTAGAAATTTTTTGAGGAGTTCCCTGGCTGCGGGAGGTGCCGCGCTTTTTTCAGGTGCAACAAGCACGGCGGGTGCGGAGGCTTTTCAGGCTAGTGTTCCGGGAGCCGTGACAGAGTCCGAAATTGAAGGCGCGCGGTTTCCGGATGGTTTTTTGTGGGGCATGGCTTCGGCGGCCTACCAGGTGGAGGGGGCTTGGAACATCGATGGGAAGGGCGAGTCTAACTGGGACCGCTTCGCGCATACGATTGGGAAGGTGAAAGGTGGCGCGACCGCCGATGTGACGTGCGATCAGTACCATTTGTATAAAGGCGATATCGCGATTTTGAAGCGGCTCAATCAGAAGAGCTATCGGTTTTCGACGTCTTGGGCGCGGGTGCAGCCGAGTGGGACGGGGCCGGTAAATCAGAAAGGCATCGATCATTACAGCCGGATGGTGGATACGTTGATGGAGGCGGGGATTCGTCCGTTCTGCACGATCTATCACTGGGATATGCCGCAGGCGCTGGAGGATCGCGGTGGATGGCCGAATCGCGATCTGGCCTCGTACTATGCAGACTTTGCGGGGATTCTGGCGAAGCATCTGGGTGACAGGATTACGACTTGGGCGCCGTTCAATATGCCGTGGACTTTTACTTACTACGGCTATGGCGTGGGAGTTTTTCCTCCTTGCAAGGCAGACTTCAATCAGTTTCTGAAGGCCGCGCATACTGTGAATCTGGCCCAGGGAGAAGCGTTTCGGGCGATCAAGGCAGCATCGCCGAAAGCTACGGTAGGGAGCGCTTACGGGATGGCTCCGGCTTATCCGAAGACGGATAGTGAGGCGGATCGAGCGGCGACGGCGCGCTATCACGCGATGAATAATCTCTACTTTCTGAACCCGGCGATGCGTGGGCAGTATCCGAAGGCGTTTGTCGGGGCGACGCCGTATGAGGCGATGGGATACAAGGACGGCGATGACAAGATCATGAAAGTGCCTCTGGATTGGGTTGGGTTTCATTACTATACGCGGCGGATTGTCTCGAATGCGAGTGACGGCGCTCAGGCTGCCGGAGGGCACTTTGGCACGGAGACCGAGGGCGAAGGTGGGTCGTCGGGGCGGGATCCGCTGACGCAGATGCACGTGGAGATGCCGACGGAGGGGCCGTTGACTGAAGCTGGGTTGGAGATTTGGCCGCGAGGCATCTATGACCTGGTAACACAGATCTCTCGGGAGTACGATCATCCAATTATTGAGATCAGCGAGAACGGCTGCTGCTATCTGGATGGGCCTGACCGCAGCGGGCGGGTTCCCGACGTCCGTCGAATCGCATTTCATCGAGGGATACTCGCGGAGTTGGCGCGGGCGATCGCGGATGGGGCGAAGGTTCGTGCGTATCACGCGTGGAGCCTGGTAGATAACTTCGAATGGGCCGACGGATATACGCAAAGGTACGGACTGACGTATGTAGATTTTCGCGATCAGAGGCGGATCGTGAAGGATTCCGGACTTTGGTATGGGCGGGTGGCGGCTTCGAATCGGCTCACGTGAAGGAGTTTCGCAAGGATGTCTGCTAAAAGGGAACCTCCGCCGAGTGCGAGTCGTGGAGGCTTTTTTCTGCGTTCGAAATTCCCCTGGTGTTGCGTTTACTTAGACGCGTCCTGGGCGAGACGGAGGCCTGAAAACTGCCAGCGGGTTGAGGGCGAGAAGAAGTTGCGATAGGCGGCGCGAATGTGGGTGGCTGGCGTGACGCATGAGCCTCCACGAAGGATGACCTGAGAGGACATGAACTTGCCGTTGTACTCGCCAAGCGCGCCGGGCAGAGGCTTGTAGCCCGGGTAGCCGGTGTAGCCGCTGGAAGTCCACTCCCACACGTCGCCAAAGATCTGCTGCAGTCCGGGGAGTGCTGAGGCTGGGGTGGGATGGAGGTTGCCGGTTTCGATGAGATTGGCCTGGACGGTGGGGGGCGTCGTCTGCGTAGAGTTCTGCGTCGAGTACGTCAGGAGCGCGGGCTGCAAGTCGACCTCTTTGCGCTGGAGTCCGAGTTGGCTGGCGGCGTGTTCCCATTCGAATTCGGTGGGGAGACGGTGGCCGGCCCACCGAGCATAGGCGTCAGCCTCGAAGAAGCTGAGGTGGCAGACGGGGGTTTCGCTGAGGTCGTCGAGCGAGCGGAAGCCGTGCATGGTGTAGATCGACCAGCCGGAGTTGGTGGCTTCGTCGCGGCGCCAGTAGAGAGGAGCCTGCCAGCCTTCGGCGCGGTTGGTGGTCCACCCCTCGGAGAGCCAGAGTTCGGGACGGTTGTAGCCGTTCTGGTCAATGAAGGCGAGGTACTCGGCGCAGGTGATCAGGCGTGTGGCGAGGCGGTAGGGCGCGAGGTAGACATGATGGCGGGGGGTCTCATTGTCAAAAGCGAAAGAGGAGACCGATTGGAGAGGATCTGCCGGGTCTGGAGTGAAGCCGATGTCAGTGAGGCCGCCGGCGTAGTCGATCCAGTCGAGAGGCGGAGCGATGGCGTCGAACTTTTCCTTTGCAGGTGCCTGCACGTACGCTGGATGCAGCGGATTGGTGAACAGTGCGTGCTTGATGTCGGTGGCGATGAGTTCCTGATGTTGCTGTTCGTGCTCGAGGCCGAGAGCGATGCGGCGGGCAGCTTCATCTTCGAGCGGATGCTGCATCAGAGCTGTCATGGCGGCGTCGACGTGGGTGCGGTAGGCGAGGATGGCGTCGAGCGGAGGGCGTGAGAACGAGGCGCGGAGTTTTTTGTCCGGCATCTCGCCGAGCGAGTTGTAATAGCTATTGAAGAGCCAGTGAAAGTCGGGATGGTAGGGCTGGTAGCCGGCGGCAAACTCGCGACGGACGAAGGTCTCGAAGAACCAGCTGGTATGGGCGAGATGCCACTTCACCGGACTGGCCTCTGCACAGGACTGAACCATCATGTCTTCGGGTGATAACGGACTACAAAGATGTTTGCTCGCTTGGCGAATAGCCTTGTAGCGAGCGAGGAGCGAAGTTGCTGCTGCGGTGGCTTCCACGGTCTGGGACATATGTCTTCTCGCTTGGTGAAGAGATAGCGAACAAAGTTTTGATGCTCTGCTAGAAGGCGAAGTTGCCGAAAGGTTACCGAGGTTGAAGCCCGATTAATGCTCACCCTTTAGACGCGGCTCAACGACATTCTGGGTTTGGCAACTTAAGGTTTGTTGATCACACCCAGGTCGACCATGCCGTTCACGAAATACTGAACTGCAAGCGCCACCAGAAGCAATCCCATGATGCGGACAAGAATTCTGACGCCAGTCTCACCCAGACCACGGGCGACGCGGTCGGAGTTTCCGAGGACGAGGTAACAGATTGCCGCGGTAATGAAGATCGACACCAGGATCGCGACCATCTGCCAGCGATTCTGGGCCTGGCCGACCAGAACCATGACGCTGGTGATTGAGCCAGGACCGGCGAGCATCGGAATTCCAAGGGGAACAATGCCGGCGTCCTCTTTCTGAGCGGCTTCTGTGGTCTCCTCGGTCGACTCCTGCGTGGGCGAGCGTTTGGCTTCGAGCATGTCCAGGCCGATGAGCAGGAGGATGATGCCGCCTGCGATCTCGAAAGCTGGCAGCGTGATGCCGAACATTTTGAAGATGTACTGCCCCGCGACGGCGAATGCGCTGAGTACGACCAGCGCCGTGATGGAAGCCTTCCAAGCCATCTTTCGCCGACGCGGCGCATCCGCCCCTGCGGTCACCGCGAGAAAGGTGGGCAGAGCAGCGAACGGGTCGACGAGAAAGAAGATGGAGCTGAGCGCGAGAACAGAAAACTGAACGTACGCCGAGTGCTCCAGCCCCGAGAGGCTTACGGCATGGGGATTGAACATCACTCTCTATTCTCCCACGCCGGCCAGCCGTTATAATGGTCCTTCAACGCTTAGGAGCGTACATGCCCATACATACCACCACGAACATCTGGCACAACGGGAACCTCATTCCCTGGGACAAAGCGCAGATCCACGTCATGTCTCACGTCGTCCACTACGGCTCGTCCGTCTTCGAGGGCATTCGCTGCTACTCGCAGCCAAACGCTGCCGGCATCTTTCGCCTGCCGGAGCACATGGCTCGACTGGTTGATTCAGCCAAGATCTACCGGATGCCACTTCCCTACACCGTGGACCAACTTTCGACCGCGGTGATCGATGTAGTGGAAGCCAATGGTGTCGCTCCCTGCTACATTCGGCCGATCGCGTTTCGTGGATATGGGGAGCTTGGCGTTAATCCTCTGAAGTCGCCGGTTGAGGTCTATATCGCGAACTATCCTTGGGGTAAGTATGTTCCGGGGACATCGGGAGCGGATGTCTGCGTCTCGAGCTGGAGCCGGCTGGCGCCGAACACCATGCCGACGCTTGCCAAGGCCGGCGCGAACTACATGAACTCGCAGCTGATTCGCATGGAGGCCGAGATCAACGGCTACTCCGAGGGCATTGGCCTGGATACGAACGGCTACCTGTCCGAAGGGTCGGGTGAGAACCTGTTCCTGGTTCGTGGAGGCGTTCTCTACACCACTCCGCTCGCGAACTCGGTGCTCAACGGCATCACGCGCAGCTCGGTTCTTACGCTGGCGAAGCAGCTCGGCATTGAAGTGGTTGAGCAGGCTCTTCCCCGCGAGATGCTCTACATCTGCGACGAGGCTTTCTTCACGGGTACGGCCGCCGAAGTGACGCACCTTCGTTCTGTCGATCGCATTCTCGTGGGCGACGGCACGATGGGGCCGATCACGAAGGCGCTGCACGATGAGTTCTTCGGTATCGTGCATGGCACGCTTCCCGACCGCTACAACTGGCTGACGCCGGTCAACGTGAAGGTCGCCGAGCCCGTTGGCGTATAAGCAACTTATTTGGTAACAAATAAAGAGGCAGCCATAGAGGCTGCCTCTTTTGTTTTGCGACTGTCGTGATGCCTTTATTCCGAAGTAATAATCATCTCTTTCTTCGGTATCTTCGCCAGAAAGTCTTCGCCAACTTGAATGTGCTGGTCAACCAGCCGCGAAGGGGTGTGAGCCAGCCATTCTGCGAGAGAGATGTCTCCGTAGAACGGAGTGGGGAATACCTCAATAAACGTGAGGTCTGTGTCGCCCGTGTTTTCGATGTAATGCGGTACGGACTTGTCGATGTAGCCGACATCGCCTTCTTGGAAGTCCATGGTGCGGGCGTGACCACCGGCTGAGAAGACCGTCATTCGGCCCTTGCCCTCGACGTAGTACTGCCACTCGTCTTCGTTCGGATGCCAGTGCAGTTCACGCAGGCCGCCCGGTTTCAGAGTGACGATCGCCGCAGCGATGTTGGTCGCAGGCCAGATCTTCTGGTCGACGATCTTTACCTCGCCGCCGCGTGAAACTTTGGTGGGCTTCATCTCGGCTGGTTTGAAGTCGAAGCTGTGTGGAACGCGGCCAGTGCCTGCCTCCGCCTGTTTCTGTTCCTCGGCTAAAGGGCGCGGCAGGGGGCGTTCGAAGATAAACAGCTCTTTCTTCGGCACCTTGTCGAAGGTCGACTCTGGAACGCCGAAGTTCTTCGCCAGCACCTCGGGCGGTGTGTGGGTCATCCAGTCGGTCAAAAGGAAGGTGTCGAACTCGTTGAAGTTGCCATCATTGAAGACGAGGAGAAACTCGCAGCCGTCAGGGCCGAGCCCTTGAATGGAGTGCGGAATTCCGCCGGGAAAGATCCAGAGATCCCCCTTGGTGACATCGCTGACGTGGCTGCGACCTTCCTGGTCGACTGCCGTAATGCGTGCGTTGCCGTAGAGCATGAGAGCCCACTCTGCGCCGACGTGCCAGTGCAGCTCGCGGATGCCTCCGGTGATGAGACGCATCTGAACACCTGCCATCTTCTTCGAGATGGGAAGATCGCGTACGGTGACCTGCCGCGTCCAGCCACCCTCTTCCTGCCGCTTGTGGGACAGTGAAAAAGAGTATTTGAATGGAGGCTGTCCGCCGGAGTCGGTCGGAGGAGCCCATACCGAACTCGGATTCTCTTTATCGAGGGGATCGTTGTTCTGAACGGGCTGTGATTCATTCGGAAGGTGGTGGTCTGCCGAACGAATCTGCTTCTCTTGTCCCTGAGCGGCTTGCACACCTGCTGCAACAACCAACATCGCCGAACTGGCTTCGAGAAATCTGCGGCGGCTTACCTTTGCCTGGTCCTTTTCCTGTTCCACTTCCAACGTCCTCCGTAATGTCGAATCACCGCTGTTGGTCGACCCTGCCAATTCAGGATATTAGATATCTAGAATGTTGGCAGGTTAAGTTTCAGGCACTGCGAATGAAACGAGTTCCGATCAATCGCGTTAATTGGTTCAACCCTGGTCGTCAGTATTCACTCGGTCGCCATGGCTGGGAGGTTGGCTGGTGACGAGAATCCGAGCCGGGTTCTCACTTCGATTGAAGGCTTGATGTGCCTGTCCAGGCGATACTTCGAGACCCTCACCAGCGTGGAGGATAAAACCGTGCTGCTCTACTTCGAGGGTAAACTCTCCCTCAAGAACGTAGAAAAACTGCCGTGAATGAACATGGAAGTGACGGACTTCACTGGTGCCGGGCGGCATGAGTTCTTCAATAATGCTGAGATTGGGTGTCCTGACGAGGTGCCAGCCTTCACAGTCGTCGTTGTGGGGACCACCCCATTTGTAATGCTCGACGGCTTGCCGGCTAACGATCGGTGTCATTGAGGTCATTCCGCTCTTCAAGCGGACTGGTTCGAGCTCTTCGGGACGTTTCGCATGCCGAGGACATGGAAGTCCTTGAGTCCGCCCTTGAGAACGTAGACCAGCGTATTGTTTCCGTTCGGATCGGTCGGTCTTAGGAAGAAGCCTGACTCAAGCACAAAGTCTCGGGTATTGCTGATAATTCCTTCGATCATCTCTCCGTCGTAAAAATAAACGCGCACCCACAACCCCGGCACGATGGGAGCATGCTCGTGAAAGTGGAGAGCCCGGTGGCGAAGATCGCCATCGAAGGTCTTGACGAAGAAAACGGCCTTGGCATCACGGGTCGGAACGTCCTCTACGGCGTCTGTGTCGAGAAGCTTCAGCCGGATGGAGTCCAGCGGATAGACGGGGTCGTTGCGTAGAAGCTGCTCGATGGAACCAAGTTCGCGGGATTCAGCAAGTCCGCGAATGGCATGGCTCTCGTAGCGGACAACAATTCGATACGGTTCGGACAGCTCTTCGGCGACTTGGGATTTGCCCTGAGATTTTAGGATGCGTGATTGTTCCGTGGTGACAGGTCGTACTGCTTGATCTTGTACAGGAGCGCCTTGTAGCTGATTTGCAGATCGTTTGCCGCGGCCTTCCTGTTCCATCCAGTTCCCTCCAGTACCTGTGCAATTGCCGTCGACTCCGCATCACCCTTGAGGTTGCGGACCATTGCCTTGAGCCCAGCGCCATTCGGTGTCTCCTGGGCTACTGCTGCTGCCGCTCCGCCCTGATAGACCGTAGCGGGGGATAGCTCGTCGACGATGGATCTTTCTTCGCCAAGCACCAGGTACCGATTGATTACATTTTCGAGTTCGCGGAGGTTGCCAGGCCACGAGTGGTCGGCCAGAGCGTTGAGCAGTGTTTGTGAGAACGGCAATGGATCCCGGCCATACCGCTTGGCCCCCTTGCGCATAAAGTACTCCGACAGCACCGGAATCTCTTCGCGGCGCTCGCGCAGCGGAGGGATACTGAGGGTAAATCCGTTGAGGCGATAGTACAGATCCTCGCGAAAGGTCTTGTTGGCCATCGCATCCTTCATGTTGATGTTGGTGGCGGCGATCACGCGGACATCCACTTTCATTGGAGACCTGCTGCCAAGGCGAGAGAAAGTTCCGTCCTGCAACACCTGCAGGAGCTTGGCCTGAAGGATGGCGGGCATCTCGCCGATCTCGTCGAGAAAGATCGTTCCGCCGGTGCAGACCTCGAACTTACCTGGCTTGGTCTTCACCGCTCCGGTAAAGGCGCCCTGCTCGTAACCGAAGAGTTCGCTCTCGAGCAGATCGGCCGGTACTGCAGCGCAGTTCACCTTGAGGAAGATGTTCTGGCTGCGGGCAGACATTTTGTGGGTGTAGAGCGCGAGGATCTCCTTCCCCGTTCCGCTCTCCCCTAGGATCAGGAGTGGAATGTCGGCGCGGGCTACGAGAGCGGCCTGAGCCTCCAGTTCGCGCATTCTTTTGCTGGAACGTACAAACGAATGAGTTTCGTTGAGCGGAATCTCTTTCAGTGCATCGGCTGCGGGAACCTTCTTCTCTGATGAGGCGAGGTGCTCCTCAATGGCCTGTTCGACGTCGCTGCCGGTGAACGGCTTCATCACGATCGCGCGGACCCCTAGACGAATC
This sequence comes from Tunturiibacter psychrotolerans, assembly GCF_051013365.1. Lineage (GTDB taxonomy): Bacteria > Acidobacteriota > Terriglobia > Terriglobales > Acidobacteriaceae > Edaphobacter > Edaphobacter psychrotolerans_A. Next base: position 1,178,249 of record NZ_CP132941.1, read on the forward strand.
ACCATCTCTAGGTCGCGAAGTTCCGCTGAGCAGGATAGGACGACCACCGCGAGATTGGGTTTGGTACACCGGATGTGGGTCAACAGAGGCATCGGGTCGCGATTGGTATGCAAGGCAAGCAGAAGCAGATCAGGCTGTTCCGACTTGTCCAAACGCTCAAGCAGCGCCTGCTCGTCCGAGAAGAGGCTAAGGGAATAACGGGATCCGAGGGTAGAGCGAAGATAATCAAGAACGGCGAGATCCGGTTCCAGAATAAGGATCTGGGAACGTGGCCGCGTAGACTTCAAGGCAGGGACGGGATACGAAAGCGCAGCTGACATACAAAGTACCTCAAATTGCAGGTTGGATATTCTCCAAACCTACGGTGATCCTGAACCCGGTTGGCCCCCTGGATCAGGCTGTACTCGATCTAGACAGTTGCAAACGCGGGCCGGTCATCCTGACCACCCCACGCCAGCAGATTTTAGCTCGTCCGACACAGCACTTTGCAAAAAATGTTACGAACTTTGCCGACAAAAGAGATAAAGGTTTACCACTCTTCTATCGAGTAGGCCTAGCTTACATGGTACTGGCATAAGTGAAACTAAAAAAATGCAGAATTTTTTTTGTTGGTTACTTTGGTGAAAGCGGCCCTGGTGACCTTCAAATCCCACGGAAAACTGCTATTTCAATCCGATTCTGAAGTTTATTCGTATATTCGGGCTTGCAATTAGGCCCACGAAATCCACGCTTCCATCCTCTAATCTATGACAAATGGCGCTTGACGTGCATATGTGAACCGTATTGCAAAGTTGCGGTTTCTACCCAACGCCGATAGGAAAAAATGACCTTGGATCACCACGTCGAATCCGCCGTCTCGCTCAATCTCCCGCCTCTCGAAATTTTTTTCGGCAAGACGGCCGCTATGCAGGCGGTTCGAAACAAGCTGGAGAGAGTAGCCGAGACCGATGTCCCTGTTTTGATCCAAGGTGAAAGCGGCACCGGCAAAGAGATCTGCGTACGCCTGCTGCATGCGTTCTCTCTGCGGAGCAGGGGTTCTCTGGTCAAAGTAAGCTGCCCTGCGATACCCCACACGTTGCTCGAGACAGAGCTGTTTGGCTATGAAAAAGGGGCGTTTACAGGCGCTATGTCCACGAAGCTGGGACGCGTGGAACAATCGCACCACGGTACACTCTTTCTGGATGAGGTGGGGAGCCTGGACCTTGGAGTTCAGTCGAAACTGCTTCAAGTGCTGCAGGACGGAACGTTCGTCCGAGTAGGCGGCCATGAACCCCGAAACATTGTTACCCGGTTGGTCTCGGCCTCCAACACCGACCTTCGTAGTCAGGTCGAGGATGGAACCTTCCGTCTGGATTTTCTCTTCCGCATCAATGCGGTTACGATCAACCTCCCGCCATTACGCCAACGGATCGCCGATCTGCCCATCCTGATCGATTACTTCATCGATCACTATGCAAAAATCTTCCACAATGCACCGGAATTGCTCTCGAAGAGCGCGGTTCGCCTGATGCAGAACTATCACTGGCCGGGAAATATCCGCCAATTGGAAAACCTGATTCGTAGCTATGTTTTGATCGGCAGCGAGGAGGCGCTCGTAGCGGAACTTATGCCCGAGACACCGCGCGGCGGAATCACAACCGATATCGACCTCAGCGAGCCTATTTCGCTCAAGAACATTACGAAGAAGGCGACCCAGGACCTGGAACGGCAGATCATTCTCAAAGTGCTGCAGGAGAATAGCTGGAACCGGCAAAAGACGGCGAAGTGGCTGCAGATCAGCTATCGGTCGCTGCTCTACAAACTGAGCGAGGTCGGAATGCCAGAGGTGCCACCTCGGCCCCTGCGAATACCTCATCTGGTGAAGAAAGAAGAGCGCACCGTTAAGACTGCACTGTCGTCCCGGACGCGGATTTACTGATTCCCCGATGTTGATTCCTTAGCACGCCCCACCGACACGCGCACCCTTTACTCGAAGCCGATTCCTTGAAGATTCGACAGCGGTATTATTGCGCGCCCTGCCGACGAATGATCGTCTTGATCGTCTCGAACATGATCAGCAGATCGAGCCCAAGAGTCATGTGCTTGATGTAATAAAGATCGAACTCCAGCTTTTCGCGCGCTTCGGCCAGAGTCGAACCATAGCCGTAGCGGACTTGAGCCCAGCCCGTGAGGCCTGGGCGAATCATGTGGCGAAGATTGAAGTATGGGATCTGTTCGGTAAGCCATGGCACAAACTCGGGCCGTTCTGGACGCGGACCTACAAAGCCCATGTCGCCACGCAGAACGTTCCAGAGTTGCGGGACTTCGTCGAGGCGGGTCTTCCGCATAAACATACCTACGCCTGTCACGCGAGGATCATTCTTGGTCGCCCACTTTGCGCCGGTAACCTCGGCATCAGTGCGCATCGTACGAAATTTGTAGACCGTGAAGTTCTTGCCACCTAAACCTACTCGCGTCTGCCGGAAGAAGATTGGTCCCGGCGACGAGAGGCGAACCAGGAGCACAACGATCGGGAAAAAGGGGAGAAAGAGAAGCAATCCCACTGCGGCTGTCAGTGTCGAGACAATCCTTCGTGCAATCTGCTGAGACGGCTTGACTCGGAAGCCTTCGCTGTAAATGAAGCTGCTGGGATGCAGGCCGTCGAGATGGAGTTTGCCGGTAAGCCGCTCGAGCAGAGCTCCGGCATCTTCGATGACAACGCCGTTGAATCGCAGCTTGAGCAACTCGCGAACGGGAAATTCGCCGCGACGGTCCTCGATCGCGACGATGACGCGATCGACAGGTGGCTTGGGCCCGGAGAATTTCTCGAGAGCCACATGGATGGCCTCTTTGCGCTGGTCTCGGTCGACCACTACACCATCCCAGCCGAGCACCTCCATGCCTGCATCCTTGCGTGATTCGAGCAGGTTAACGATGGATTGGGCGCGGTCGCCTGCGCCCAGAACATAAACCCGCTCCCGGAAGATCTCTCGTCCAATGACCCACTCGTAGGCGCTTCGCCACGCCACCAGCGCGAGAGTGAGAAAGATGAGGCCGAGCAGCAGGACATATTGAGCGATGTCGAGAGCGGGAAAGACGTAGATGATCGCCGACAGCAGAAACGACAGAAATCCAAGAACGAGCAGCAGGCGAAAATAGATCTCCCAGCTTGCGGAGATGCGCTGTGGTTCGTAGAGATCGAAGTAGTAGGAACAGAGCAGCGTCAGGACGGTAAGACCGATAATTTTCAATCCCCCGTTCTCATAATTGAGAACGAGGTAGGTGTCCGGCCCCATCAGCAACACCGTCGCCAGCAGGAAGCTACCACTCACAATCAGCGCTTCGCACAGCAGGAGAACGATGGTACGGGTGGGGTAGTACACGTTGAAGAGCCGAATCATCTGGTCAATTGCTCCCACTTACGGTTTGGAGGCGTCGTATCCATAGTAGCTGCCGACCTGAGGTTGCTCCTCTACGGCGTTCAGAACAAATCCAAGAATATTCGAGGCTTTTAGCTCGCTCTGCGCCCGTTGCGCAATGGGGAATTTGGTCTCTCCACTGCGTGCAACGAGAAGAACTCCATCACAGGAACGGGCCAGGTTGACGGCATCGGAGACAGGCAGAACTGGTGAAGAGTCAACGATAATCCAGTCGAAGTGCGGCGCCGCTAGACGAATCAACTCGCCGAAGCGGGGACTTCCGGAGAGGTCGGCTGCCTTGTCGCCGCCATTGCCGCCCGCGATAAAGGTCAGGTTCTGCGCGATCGCGGCAGTCCCCGCGTTCATCCCCTCAAACGACTCCGACCGCTGCATCACCTCGATCACGCTCGCCTTGCCGCCGAGATAATCCGCGAGGCCGGGATGAGACTCGCAGCCAAGAAGTTGATGCAGGGTGTAGCGACGCATATCTCCATCGATCAGGAGTACCTTGCTATTCTTGTGGCGCGCGAGGCTCATGGCCAGATTGGTCGAGATGAAACTTTTGCCCTCTTGCGGCAGGCCGCTGGTAACCATGATGGTCTTAAGCGGGCTGATATCGCGGAGCTCGAAGATTCGCGAGCGGAGACTGCGAAACTGCTCAACCGCAGGTCCGCGCTCGAGCAGCGACGGCAGTTGTTCGAGGGACAGTGCCCAGGGGCGCAGCGGAATCGTACTGAGATCGAGCGCGTTGGGGTCCACCGGCGCGACGTAGGACTCACCATAAGGCCGTGCTTCTGCAGGTGCGCTGGCTGGCTCTTCCTCAGCGGTGGCCACGGCGGTCGCATAGATGGCCGATTTGACGGAGGCCTCCGGAGTTCGCGGCTCCGGTTCGCGCCGGTCCAATTTGCGGTCAGACTCTGCCTTCTGGAGTGCTTCGTAGATGCGGCTCATCGATCGTGCCTTCCCGGCTCTTTATTGAAAGCTGCCATAAAATTATCTTCTTTCGAGTTCAGACCGGACTGCTTGTCCCCGTTGCCGATCACAGCCGAAGAGAGCATGAAGGGCTGTACCTCCAACTCCAGTTCTGCCGCGACGCCTTCTACGATGGTGGCGGTCACCTGCTCCACCTGTTCCACATACGCCACGATCAGCGAGTGCTCGCACAGCAAGTTGATGATGCGCGGAATTCCGCGGCTGGCCCGGTGAATCAGATCCAGCGCCTCAAGTGAAAACAGCGACCAGCTTGCTCCTGCAATCCGCAGACGTTCAGCCACATAGGCGTGCGTCTGGCTCTCGGTCAGGGCTTGGGTGCGGCACCACAGCGAAACGCGTTGCCGGAGCTGCCGCACGCTTGGATGGCGCAGCTTCTCTTCAAGCTCAGGCTGTCCCGACAGCACAATCTGCAACAGCTTTTCGGATGAGGTCTCAAGATTGGTAAGAAGCCGAATCTCTTCGAGCAGCTCCCACGACAGATTCTGCGCCTCGTCGACGACCACCACGCAGGTCTCTTCCATGCGAAAGCGTTCGATCAGCCAGCGGTTCAACTGCAGCAGCATGCCCGACTTGGTTCGCGTCGCCGGCACAATGCCGAAGTCGGTCAATACAAACTCGAGGAAATCCAATACATCGAGACGCGGGTTGAAGACGAAGGCGGTGGAGACCTTACGGCCGCTGAAGGAACTCAACGCTCGGCGCAGCAATGTGGTTTTGCCGGTGCCGACCTCGCCTGTCAGTACTGTGAACCCCTTTCGTGCCGAGATTCCATACTCCAGGCACGCCAACGCCTCCCGCGTGTGCGGCATCATGTAAAGAAACCGAGGGTCGGGACTGGTTCCGAAGGGACTGCTCTGGAGTTTGAAGAAGGTGTTATACATCTCAGCCCCCCGCATTCATGAGCGGCTTGCCACCCGCGGTTATGTCCGGACTACCGCGGCCGAAAAGCTTGCGCTTCGCAACGACCGGTTCCTGTTCGCCGGTAAAGCCAATGACGCCGAGCGTCGGCAGCTTCGTAAACGCCCAGATATCGCGTTCGCTGCGAATCGCGGTGTCCAGATATTCGAGCAAAGCTACGAAGGCCAAGCCTAATGCCAGTCCAAGGAAAAGGCCGCCCATGACGAAGACCGGGCGCTTGGGAGAGGAGGGTGACTCAGGGAGGTTTGGCTCATCCATGACCCGGAACTGCTCCCCCTGTTGGCGCCGCTCGAGGTCGGTTGCCATCTTGGATTGATTCAGCTTGTTGAGCAGATCATCGTAAAACGCCTGTGCGGTCTGGTTATCCCGTGTGATGCTCTTATACTCTTCCTCCACCGCAGGGCTGGAGGCGACGCGATCCTGATACGTCCGAAGCTGCGCTTGAACTTCAGCCTGATCTCGCTTCTTCTGAGCAATGCCGAGGTCCATCGCGCGGATCTGGGCACGCATCTGTTGCACGCTGAGAGAGTCGGTCGGTTTAGGCGCGGAAGATGCCGGCGAGACCGGCGTTGTGGGTGCCTGGGCTATTTTGCGCTCCAATTCATTGACCTTTCTCTGCGCGCTAACAACATCGGGATAGTCATCGGTGTAGCGCGCTCTCAGATCAGCCAGTTGCGCCTGAAGCTGCTGGAGTTCCAGCTGCTGAGCCTGGGGAGCCGCAGTTCCGTGCTCCGTGGCCTGCGACTGCTGGACCTGCTGAGCCTGCTGCATGGACAGGATGGATTCTGCGTAACTCTTGTCCTGCTCCATGCGGGCGAGCGCCTGGGTCGCGGCATCCAGCTGCGTGTTGAGTGTCGTCAACATGTTGATGTTCGACGTCTCCGCACCCGGCAGCTTACCCATATAAGTTTGCTGAAACTTGGCCAGGCGTGCGTCCTGTTCGTCCAGCTTTGCCTTGGCATCGGCTAGCTGACTCTTCAGAAACTCGGTCGTTCCCGCGGCCGAAGCAGCCCGGTCGCTGAGGTTTTCACTGACGAAGAGCGACTGAATCTCGCCGCACACCAGCTGGGCCGTGCGCGGATCGTTCGCCTTGAAGGAGATAAAAAAACCTGGCAGCCCGTTGGTTCGGGCAATCTCCGATTGAATAGGCGTAATCCCAATATTTTTGCGGGTCAGGTCGATGCGATCGTCCATTGACAGCTTCCCGTTGGCAAACAGGTTGAAGCGCTCGATGATGGGCTGAAGGCGTGACCGGCTTAAGATCTGCTCCTTCATCGAGGCCAATCGTCCGCTCAGATCCTCGGTCACAACCGCTTTGACGTAGGACTCCGGAACCTTCTGCTGCTCCACCAAGACCAGCGTCTGGGAGATATATTGCGGCTGCACCAGAAAAGTAAGCCCATATCCGACGATGGGAAAGATAATCGCGGGAATGGCAATCATCCACCATCTTCGTTTCAGGATGGTGAGGTAGTCCTGGACCGTCAATGCGCGATGACCAAGCATGATGACTCCTTAGAATTGCCCCAGATCGGTGGAACGGGGCGTGAATGTAACCCCGAATCCAATCGTCTGGTAGGTGCTGTCGAGCGCGTTTTGTGGCACCGGCACAATCAAATTGCTGTTGCTAATGGACTGACTTGCACCCGTATAGCTCGCATACCCGGAGAAATGGGTGCTGAACCGGCGAGTAACCTGGATGCCCCCGTAGACTGTGTCGTACGTTTCGTTGGTCGTGGCGAGAGTAGGGCCGTTGAAAAACTGCGTCAGGCCGGAGCTGTGAGTGTAAGCGGCGGAGAGACCAACAACCCAGTTCCGACCATAGGTATGGCCTGCGGAGGCTCCCACGGAATCGGAGAACGCCCCGGGTAGTACGCCGGACCCATTATTCACGCCTCGACTATAGCTCACGCCCGCATGCGTATTCCGATTCGCATAAGAGATTCCCGCGTTGACAGCGACACCGGTCGAGTCGGGAATAAGGGCGCTATCGGAGCTCGAAACCCACTGCGGACCGACTGAGGCGTTGACGCTGAGCGTACGGCTCAGCACCCGCTGATAGAGAAGATTGAGGCCGCGAGTTTGGAAGTCAGGTGTATTTACGCCGGCTTCCTCGCCGCTATAAGAGTACGTCGAGTAGACCGCCGAGACGCCGATCGAGCTTCGCGCATCAATTCGATGATTCAGCGCGACAGTTCCTGAAACCTGGCTGGTATCGAGTCCACTGTTAGCATCGCTGTCCAGATAATGCAGGACTCCCCAGGTGCCTGAGCCGCTGATGGAAGTATTGCTTGTAAGCGTCCGCTCCACACTGCCGCTGAGGGCGTTCCCGATGCGATCGCCGGAGGTGGTGATGATTGCCCCGATCGGCCCGGAACCTGGACCCTGGGTCGGAAATGCTCCAAGGTCTCCTACACCGGCGATTCCCGAGAGCCCTGTCGTGGGCGACTGTGGCAGAAAGCTGAAAGAGTCAGAGATATTGAAGATCCAGTGACGAGTCACATAGCCCTGTGACGCCGAAATGTTCCAAAACGAGGTGGTTCCCCCAGCAGCCTGGTTGGCCAGAACGACACCCCCCGCGAACAGTACACTGAACGGCCGTGTCGCACTCGGCGACGTATAGGCGGCATTGCCTGAAAGATCGGTTGCGTACGTCGTCTCACCCGATTGGTAGTATCCGAACTGGATCACCTCCGAGGCGCTAAGCGCATAGTGAAAAACCCCATCGAGATTAGGCAGGTTCGGCCCCAGGGTGGAAACCATCGACGACTCTGCGGTGGGCAGAGCCTGGCCTTGCGCGATGGAGGAGACCATCGACAGCAACAAAGCCGAAATCAGTGTTTGGATCTTCATACCTTCCTTCATGGGACGACGATTGTGTCTCCCGGAAGCAGCGAGACCCCCGAATTTTCTCCCTTTAGCGCCTGCTTGTAATTGAACGGGATCTTCTGTTGTTTTCCTGCCGTCGTTCGCAGAATATAAATGCGCTTGGAGTTCGCAAACTGCGTGATACCGCCCCCTGTGACAATCGCCTGCAGTGGAGTCATGCCCGGAGTCATCACGACTGGACCAACCTTCCCGACTTCGCCAACCAGAAAGACGCGTTGGCTGTTGACTCCCAGAACTACCACCGTGACCACAGGATCCTGAATGTACTTTTTGAGCCGTTGACTGATATCAGTCGAAAGCGCCGTGGGCGTCATTCCGGCAGCGGGAATATCTCCAACCAACACGAGAGAGATCATCCCGTCGGGTCGCACCGGAATCGTACCGGAGAGCGTTGGCTCCTTCCAAACAGTGATCTGCAGAGAGTCCTCTGGCCCGATTACGTATCGATTCGCATCCATCGGCCCTGCGTAGGTCGCACTCGCGGCCGTGGGGACTTTTGGATCAACTGGAGCCGTGGTCTGCCCCCCCGGCGTCGCATTTGGTGTTGCGCCTGCGGTCGCCGCCGGCTTTGATGTGACCTGTGCTGCGAGTGACCCGGCCGCGATCGGTAAGAGCAGCAGCACAGCGCCCATGGAACAGAACCGCTTTATCAAAATAACCTCATCCTTCCTTCGCCTTTGACTGCTGTGGATAGATACATCCATTCTGACGCATCCCTCTGTGGCCGAGAGCATTTCGTCTTAGATAGCGAACACTCTTTTGTCCCCATCGACCGAAGACCTCGCGGCGAAGATCCTGGATCTTCTATCGGCAATTATTACCTATCAGGCAATGCGTATGCCAAAGCTCGATGTGTGCCGAATATTTGTCGAGGAAATTTGAAAAATGCATAAATTCGGTAGAAAATCACCGCATTGCCCCTCATGGGTTCCTTAGATGTGCAGATTATCAGTGCCTGTGTGAAACTTTTTTCCCTTTGGGGGGATTCTCCGTACCACTTTTGTGTCGATAGACCCTAAACGGATAAAGAAACCGAGGTTCGAAGAGGCATATAAATTGCTTACAGGGTTCAGGTGAAGTATAACGTCATACGAGCAACACAGGGGACTACTCACACCATGCCTTATGCAGTGGACTCGGCCGCCAAGGTGGCCAATCCAGAGCCACCGCTTACCTCCCTCTCCGGCGCGAAGGCCCGGCTTGAGTGGCTGCCATACGCCTCAATTGTCCTCCTGCTGGTAGTGCTGTACTACCGTGTCGGAATCAAACTGGTATACGACTGGTCGACCCTCCCGGATTACTCTCACGGTTTCCTGGTCCCTTTTTTCGTAGCGTTTCTCATCTGGGACAAGAGGAAGGTGATCGAGTCCACGCCGATCCGCCAGAGCTGGCTCGGGGTTCCTCTCGTCATCTTTTCCCTTGCCGTACTGATTCTTGGCATTTATGGCGTCGAACTGTTCACCTCGCGCATGTCCTTCATCTTCCTGATGGCTGGCCTGATCTGGACCTTCTTCGGCTGGGCGATGGTGCGGGTGCTGCGCTTCCCTCTTCTGGTTCTTATTCTTGCGATTCCGTTTCCCGCAATTGTCTTCAACCAGATCACCTTCCCTCTTCAACTGCTGGCCTCGCGAATTGCTAGTGACATCCTGCCGCTGCTCGGAGTGCCCACGCTGCACGAGGGCAACGTGATCGAGTTGCCCGTCATGAAGCTCGAGGTAGCCGAGGCCTGCAGCGGCATTCGCTCGCTGATGAGTCTGTTCACGCTCTCAGTCTTCTACGGCTATTTCCTGGAGCACACCACCAGGCGCCGCGTCATTCTCGCCCTGGCCAGCATTCCCATAGCCGTCACTGCCAACGTAGCCCGCATCGTAGGCACAGGTTTATGTGTCCAGTATTGGGACCCGGAGAAGGCGCTTGGCTTCTTCCATGAGTTCTCCGGCTGGGTAATGTTCGTCATCTCTCTCGCCTGTCTCTATTTGGTCCACCGTGCCATGCGGCTGATCTCCCCCGAAAAGGCGCAAACCACATGAAATCCCCACGCTTCTGGCTCGTGATTCTTCTACTGGCCGCCACGGCTTTCGTGCTACAAACCCGTGGAGATACGGACTATGTGCCCGCCAGTCAGCCGCTAAGTCAGATGCCGGAGCAACTGGACGGCTTGACCTCCCAGGACATTCCCCTCACCGACGATACCCTTGCTGTACTCGGTAAAGGTGACTTCCTCAATCGCGTCTACGTCGGTCCGCAAGCATCCACGAATAGTCACTCGATCCCTATCAGCCTGTTTATTGGCTACTTCCCCAGCCAGCGCACGGGTCAAACCATGCACTCTCCACAGAACTGCCTACCTGGCGCCGGATGGACCTTTGACTCGCAGAAATACGCCAGCCTTCAGGACGTCAACGGCAAGAACTATAAAGTGGGCGAATACGTCATCAGCAACGGAGAGATCAAACAATTTGTTATCTATTGGTATCAGGCGCATGGCCGCAGCATCCCCAATGAGTACAAGGCGAAGCTTTATATGATCGCCGATGCTATCCGGATGAACCGCACCGATGGCGCCCTGGTTCGCGTCATCACCCAGGTTCTGCCGTCGGAGTCGTTAGAAAGCGCAAGAGAGCGGGCTATTCAATTCACCCAGCAGATGGCTCCGAACCTGCCCCGGTTTATCCCCGACTGACCGCCGATGAGCCGAAGTTTCACCTAAGTTGTATCTCGCGGTGCAACGTCTGGCCCCGTCGATGTCAATGACAGTGCGAGAATGACAGTGCGAGAATGACAAGACCCCTGAAGATCAGTTGAGGAAATCTGCGATGAGAACTACCCTTCCCTTGGCAGCCCGTCGAATCACCACAGTGCTGGCCATCTCGCTTGCTCTCGGACTCACCTCCGGTTGCCATCGCGATCCGAACAAGCAGAAGCTGCGTTACCTTGAGAGCGGCAAGCGCTACGCCGACCAGGGCAAGTACAAAGAGGCGACCATACAGTTTGCCAACGCCCTCAAGGTCGACCGCAACTATGCCGACGCTCACTATCAACTCTCCAAGGTCTTCATGAAACAGGGATCAGTCATGCCTGCGTATGGGGAACTGATGCGCACGGTCGATCTGCAGCCCGGCAATCTTCAGGCGCGCATTGATCTAGGCAATATTCTGCTTGCGGGCAAGCAGGTCGACCGCGCCGCCGCGCAGGCCGCTGCGGTCCTCGCGATCGACAACAATAATGCTGACGCTCATGCCCTGCTCTCCAACATCGCCACAGCGAAGGGAGATCGCATCGAGGCACTGGCCCAGATTCAGCAGGCCCTCGCCGCAGATCCCAATCGCGCCACTTTCCATGCCACTCTCGGCCTGTTGCAGAGTAACGACCCAGCTACGGCCGCTGAGGGCGAAGACCAGCTCCGCAAAGCCGTCTCTCTGGACGGGAAGAACGTAACCGCACACGTAGTCCTAGCATCGCTCTTGCAGAAAAAAGGAGACTTTCAAGGCGCAGAGGAACAGATGAAGGCCGCGATCGCCGCTGATCCAAAGAGCGTGATGGCGCGCGCCAGTCTCGCAGATTTGTACATGCGCCAAAAAGATACTGCAAAGGCCGAGCAGACCCTTCGCCAGGCATCTGAGGATCTATCCGACTCCGAGAGTGGGGCGGGAATGCTGGCAACTTATTACATCCGCACCAATCAGCTGGTCCCGGGGGAGGCGACCTACGCAGACCTGGTCGCGAAGCACCCAAAGAGCGTTCCACTCAAAATCGCATATCTTCGCCTGCTGATTCTCAATAAAGATCTGCCCAAGGCGAGAACCGTTGGCGCGGAGCTGGCCAAGACCGACAACAACATTCCCGAAGTTGCCGTTCTCAATGGCATGCTTTTGCTGAACGACGGCAAGACCGCCGACGCCTTCAACTCGCTGCAGAAGGCAGCCAAGGCCAATCCCGACAATCTCGTCGTCAAGCTCTGGCTCGGCCGCGCGGCACGCGCTAAAGGCGACATGAGCGTTGCCCAGCAGAGCTTCCGCGACGCAGCCAGAATTAGCCCCGGCAGTATGGAAGCGCAGGCTGGCCTCGCCGAGATCTCCATTGATACCCACGACTTCACCACGCTCCACCAGGTAGCCGACACCGCCATTGCCATCAATCCGCAGGTCGCGGCCCCTTACATCTGGCGCGGCATTGCTGAAGACAACCAGAAGGAGTACGACAAAGCCGACGCAGACTTCCATCAGGCCATCAAGCTCGATCCCAAAAACTCCGCCGGCTATCTGGAACTCGCCCAGCTGCGCCTCTTCCAGCAGAAGACTGCTGAAGCCACGACCCTCCTCGAGCAGGCCCTCGAGTTGAACCCGAATTCCTCCCGCTCTCTGCGTCTGCTGGCCTCCGCTCTGATGTTTGAAAAGCAACCGGCCAAAGCGATCACCCGGGTGCAGGACCAGATTGCAAAGTCTCCGCAAAACGCCGACATGTACAACCTGCTGGCTGAGTTGCAGCTGAACACGGGCGATGCCAAAGACGCGCTTGCCACTGCAGAAAAGGCGATGCAGCTGAACCCGAACGACAGCTCAGCCGTCATCACCTACACTCGAGCCGAAGTCACCGCGGGTGATCCCGCCAAGGCCGTGGCCAAGTGGCAGCAGTGGACAACCGACCACCCCACCGATGTCCAGGGACTCACCATGCTAGGCACCATGCAGGAGTCGCAGGGTGATCGCAACGGCGCCATGGCCACCTACAAGAAGGCCCTCGCGATTCAGCCGGAGCAGCCCATCGCCGCCAACAACCTTGCATACCTCATGGTGGATACCGGACAGAATCTTGACGTCGCCCTCTCTCTGGCCCAGGTAGCGCGGCGCGGTATGCCCTCCTCGCCGAACACGGCTGACACCCTGGCCTGGATCTACTACCAGAAGGGCAACTTCGCTTCAGCCCGCGATCTTCTGGAGGATGCCGTGAAAACGGCTCCTAACAGCGCTTCCATCCACTATCACCTGGGCATGACGTACACCAAGCTGTCCAACAACTCCGAGGCGATGACCCATCTGAAGAAAGCGGTGGCTCTGGCCCCAAACAGCCAAATTGAGAAGGATGCTGATCGGGAGCTCGCTCGGCTGGGCTAACCCTTCAGCAGACTTCCGTAGAAATTGATGATCTGGGTCATCATGGCTTCGGTTGTGAATTTTTCGGCCACCAACCTCTTTCCCTCTGCCCCCATCTGCCTTGCTTTCGCAGGATTGGAGAGCAGATGAACAATCGCCGCCGCTAGAGCACCCGAATCCTCGGGCGGCACAATGACTCCGCTGACCCCATCCTGGACGGCCTCTGCATTTCCACCAACATTCGTGGCAACAACCGGAAGCGATGCGGCCATGGCCTCGACGATTGCATTCGAGAAGCCCTCGCTCCGTGACGGAAGCACGAAGACATCGGCGGTGGCGAGATGTTCCCTGAGATCTTTTACGCCGCCAGCAAAACGAAATCTGCCAGAAAGGTTCAGGTCCCGCACCAGCACCTGCAGTTCCGCAAAATAATCCGGTTCCAACACGTCCCCCGCGATGCTGAACGTTACTTTGGGAAATTGTGCTGCGACGGACGCTGCGGCTCTGATAAAGACATCGTGCCCCTTCACGCGGCGAATGTTGCCGACCGTCGTAACGAGAACTTCGCCTTCGTGTTTCGCTGCTAAGAAGGTCGAGCTCCAGTCAGCCAGATCGAGTCCGTTGTAGATCGTCTGTACGCGCGACGGTTTGATTCCGTCCACGTCAATGCAGTGTCGGCGGACCTGCTCGGAGACGGCAAACACTCGGTCAGGAGCCCTTGCCATCAGGCGGTAAGCGGCATGATGCTTGCCTGTTCGGAGGATGCCCATGTCCCTGCGGCTCCAGATAAGCTTCGCGCTCGACATCGCTTTGGTTACAAATCCGGCCCAGAGATCAGAGCTCTCAAAGAACGTCTGAACGATCCGGATCTTCTGCTCTCTAAGGAACTTCCGCAGCTCGAGACTGCCTCGCAGCGCCGTCAGATCATACGTCCGTTGCAAAGGCAGAAGATACACGGAGCATGGCGGCGACTGGAGACCAGCGCTCGCGGGATCCGCTGAAAATGTCAGGATCGAAGCGCGGTATCCATATTTCGGCAGAAGAGCGGCAAGTTTAAGTACGATCCGTTCGCCGCCGCCAAGTGTTTTGGGAAACTGATCGAGGACGAGCAGCACGTGAGGCATCTTAAAGTAGCTTGGGTCGTTGCCTGTCGATTCCTCAAGGTGTAAGGCCCTAATCATTCTTATTCAGAGTTTCCCGAAGCCAAAGACACTGTGGTGCCAGGCGGAAGACCACGATGGTCCCGCACATTATCGGTACGCCAGGAACGGGTTAGTTGCGACGGAGGCTTCGGAGATAGCTGATTCCGTCGCGGGTTCGGTTTCGGCCAACTGCAGTGCACGAATCGCAGCTGCCACAAGGACCCAAAGTATTCCCGTGATCTCGAGATAAGTCCATCGATCCCCAAAGAAATTCGCGACGATACAGGAACACATGGCGACAAACAATCCCAATCCAAGCCCGCGATAGAGCGGATCCTCTGCTCGCTTAAAGAGGCGGTATGCCACTGCAAGCACCTGCTGCAGCATCGCAAGCACGATGATCATTCCGATGATTCCTGTCTCCACCATCACTTTGACGTACCAGTTATGGGTATCTTTCAGCCCATCCACGTGATTCCCTATCTGATAGGTGGCGAAGCCAATTCCCAAAACAGGATTGCTGATAATGGATTGTTCTGCCGCCTCCCATAAGTTGACCCGTTCCTGAGCTGAAATCTCCAGCTGTCCATTGGAGTTTTGCGTCATCTCGACACGCTCACGAACTGCGGTTGGAACAATCGCTTGCCACGTAAAGAGGAAGACTGCAGCAATTACGATAAGTTTGCGGTCCTTCAAAAATCCCAGAACGACGATGCTGACGAGGAGAGCCGCATACGATCCGCGGGAGAACGTGTACAAGTCAGCGAATATTGTTAGGGCCACAAGCCCATAGAAGATCAGCCTGAGCTTCTTTCTTTGGACAAACTGTACGAAACCCCAAAAGAACATGGCGAACTGGGCAAGAAAGGCTGCCGTCTGATTCGAACCGTACGCGAGCGGGCCCGTATCTCTTTTATTCTCGTCGAAACTGCCCCAGCTTCTGGACATACTTTCGAGCAGACAACTTCTGTCGATGGCTAAGAGGGAAACGGCTGTGATAAGAACCACCGTCCGCACCGCTTTCCTGTCCTCGATGACCATGCCGGCCGCGATGAAGACCAAAGGAATCAGCATGTAATCTTTCCACGTCTCAAAGTTGACGTCGCCGAGCCAGAGCGGAGGAGGCGCATTGCCGAGCGCCGTACCAAACCACATCGATAGATAAAGGTAGACCCCGAACACCAGCCATATGGTATAGAGCGACGACTTGGGGATCGATTTTCCTTTAAGGAGGGCACCGATAATGACGGCAACCACGAGAATGGTCAGCATATTACCGCCGAGCGGAAAATCCAAAAAGTGATCCCGCAGCGTGCGATAGGGCAAGAAAGGGATCATGTAGTAAAGACCCAGTAAGGGACGTCCCGTCAAAGAGACGATACACATGATCCAGAACCCAATGTAGGCGATCATCGGAACATAATGGATGAGTCCTAGTCCTAGTCCCAAGATTCACCCTTCCCGCTGTCGGCAAACCGACCCGACCAGACTCGACGCCACAGTTTTCGCGTTCGCTGTCACAACCATACTTTTTTCCCCACAGCGAAGTTATAGAACGCGACTGCCGCAGCCGTATTAAGCATCACAAAGGTGCAGGCGATGCCAACGGGCTTGAATCTTTTGGCGGACGGAATCAAGGATCCGCAGGCGGCTGCAACGTAGAATAGCACTTGAAGCCAGAAGATTGCGCCGTAAAAAGGCCCTCCGAGAACACCGGACGCGATCACCATCAGAGGAAGAAAAACGGGAATCAGCAGGCGAAGCAGTTTGTGACTGACAAAGCGAAAGAGAAGCGGATTTGACGGCGAAAGTAGCCACGGCGCCAGTTGAAGCAACTGATAGTTTCCGGTCAAGGTGCGAACCTTTCGCGAGAACTCCTTCCCTTTTTCGTTAAAAAATCGGTCCCGCGCAATCGCCGCCGGTTCAAAAACAACCCGTTTTCCCTGCCGCGCAACGTTCATTGGGACAAAGACATCATCCAGGATCGTGCCCGGAGGAATCGTGGTGTAGAGCTCACGGCGGATGGCGTAGATTGCACCGGTCACGCCGACGACTGACCCCGAAGCAGACTCAAGCTTCCGCACTATCTTTTCAATCTTCCAGTAGATGCCGAGTCCTTCGTGCGAATGCGCCCCGAAATCTTCAAGTAGCAGCTCCCCGCTCACTGCGCCCACGGTTGGATCTGCAAAGCAGGAAGTAAGTTCCGAGATAGCGTTCGGTTCGAGAAACTGCCGCGCATCCAGAAAAACCAGAATCTCCCCTTTAGCGCGATCGACGGCCGCATTCAAAGCACGCGCCTTGCCGCCGGACTCTTCAAGAAGAATAGGGACAACCGGCGGAGGCTGTTCCAAAAGAATCTCTGCAGTCCTATCGGTCGATCCATCCGAGGTAACCACGATCTCCAGCCGCTCCTTTGGATAGTCCAACATACGAAGGTTTTCGAGCTTCGATGGAAGATTGGCTTCCTCGTTGCGCGCCGCAATAATAATAGAGACGTCAGGCGTATAGTCTGCTTTCTGAATTGATTGCCTTCGAAGGGATACGCAGATCCACAACAGGACGCCGTACCCAAAGTACGCGTAGCCTGTGAGCGCGAGGCACATCCAGAAAAGAACCTTCACCGCTCGATCCTGTTGGAGCCAACATCGATATTCATAAGAGAACGGCACTTCCGGCTCGTTGCAAAGGAAAGAATCGGCCCCTCCCTTTCGGACCCTGCAATCCTCCACATACCAGCTCCAGGTTTCACAATCCCTCGATTGACGTCATTCTACTAAACGGTTTTTGGACCAGTATGCGACCGAACAGCATATCCAGTCCTGTTTACTCGGCGATATCCTCTACGGAATGATACGTTGATCCCAAAACGGACCACCTACCTCTTTCAGGGCATCCTGCGTAACCAACGCCGCTGGCAAATCCAACCCTCTCGACTAAACTGGTAGCGCGCCTTACCGTCAACTTTTAAAGGCAACTGCTTTCAAGAACCGTGATCAGGTAAAGATCTAAAGCGTCTTTCAAAACCCGCCGCCACGCGCGCTTTCCATTCGAGTTCAATGTCCAGCAAAAAACGATTCGCGATCAATGTCGTAACGAACTGGATAGCCATGGCTGTCAGCATGGTCGTCCCCTTCTTTCTAGCTCCCTTCGTTGTTCGTCATCTGGGCGCGACAATCTACGGCATCTGGATATTGGCTGTCTCCACCGTTTCGTATCTCAACATGCTCGACCTGGGATTGCGTAGCGCAATCACCCGGTTCGTCTCCAAGAGCGCAACCGAGGGCAAGACCCAGGACGCCCAGAAGGCTATTGGCGCTGCACTCTGGTTTCGCGTGGTGATCGCGGCATTTGTAGTAATCATCAGCATCGGGTTGGCCGTCTGGTTCCCCCATATCTTTAAAATCCCGCATGACTTACAGCGCCCAGCACAAATCACTGTTCTGCTATGCGCTTTAGGAGTCGCTACTTCGCTGCTGTCGGGTGTCTACACGGGAGTGATCCGAGCGATCAACCGCTTCGATGTCCTCAGCACGATCACCATGACCCAGACTCTGGTAAGAGCGGTTGGAGTCATTCTCATTCTTCGCAGTGGCCATGGTCTTGTGGTTTTGGCCATCTGGGAATTTGCAGTTGTCCTGTCGTCCAGCACTGCAGAGATGCTTTCGGCGTTGAAACTATACCCTCCGTGCCGGGTTCTGGTTCTTCGACCCGATATGGAAACCCTCAAGAGCATCTGGTCATACAGCTTCAAAACATTCGTCATCATCGTCGCCGTGCAGATCGTCTTCTATACGGACAACGTCGTAGTGGGCGCGTTCCTGTCAGTGGGCGTCGTCACGTTCTACTCGATCGCCGGAAGTCTAGCGATGTACTCAGGACAGATATCTACCGCGATGGGGACCACCTTTATCCCCATGGCAAGCGGTCTCGATGCAAGCGGCAACTCGGAGAGCCTGAAAAAACTACTGATTCGTGGAACCCAGGCCATGCTTGGACTCATGCTGCCAATCGGCATCACTCTCTTATTACGGGGTAAAACGTTCATCGGCCTCTGGATGGGACCGCAGTTCAGCGAAACCTCCGGCACGATTCTTCAAATCCTATTGATCAGTCAGTTCTTCACCATCGGCAACTCAACTGCCGGGCAGATCGCGTATGGAGTCGATAAGCACAAATCTGTTGCCACGTGCGCGGCGATTGAAGCCGCCTTTAATCTAGGCCTCAGTCTCGTGCTGGTGAAGGTGATAGGGCTATACGGAGTAGCCTGGGGAACATCGATCTCGATGGCCGTCGTTCACCTGATCTTCTGGCCACGATTCGTAAACAGGGAGCTTGGTGTTTCGCCCCGAAGCTATCTTTGGGACGGTTGGGGGAAGATCGTAGCCTGCTCTATCCCGTTCGGAGTTGCATCTTTGCTAGTGGACCGTCATTTTCACCCTGGTTCTCTGGTGGCCTTTTTTGGTCAGATCTTGCTCACTCTACCGGTATATTTTCTTGCAGTCCTCGCAATCTTCCACAAACCTTTGTCCAGTGCATTTAGACAATGGCAGGCATCGCGGCGCCCGGTGCTCCAGGGGATGGCCTAACGAGATGAAGGCTGAATGGACGCATCGCGCAGGTTTGCTTCGGAATTTACAGGCGGTTAAGAGACGGACACTTCGCTTGGGACAGCTTGTCTCGTAAGAGATTCGCGGCATCTTCGTTCCGGCCACCAGTAGTTTCTACTCAAGCGGAAGTTTCTCAACTTCGTATACAGCATGAACGCAAAGGCTTTATACCTATCGGCAGGCACCACAGCTCCCCACAATGGCCACTTGAGAAACGATTCGATCGCATAGGCCCAATAGCGTTCGTTCTCGACCTCTCTATAGTTGAGCGAGACGTGATAAAAAATTCTCGACTCTATCTTGCGTTTCCAAATGGTTCTTTGGATGCCGCTAAGATCTTCGAGCAAAACTGTATCCAGCAATCGCAACGCAGCGGCCGCAGTTCGCGCAAAGTTTCTCGTGACGTTGTTCTCCCAATGACGATAGGTCGTTAGGTTTTCAGGCACGTCTTGAAATGCTTTCGCACTGTAGCGCCTTACGAGACGAAACCAGAGTTCCCAGTCCTCGCCGTGGTGGTATTCCGTGCTAAAACCACCAACTTCCTCAAGAGCTGAGCGTCGAATCATCGAAGTTGAAGGGAGAATTGGCGTACGGTAGCGAAGTCCCGGCCAGAGCTGCACGGCGGGAAAAGAAGGCATCTGATGGGTCTTCCCATTGGAATACAGGTACTGGAACGCAGAATAAACTACCACCAACTCTGGATTGGCCTCGATCACGGCTACTTGTTTTTCGAGCTTTTCGGGATCAAACAAATCGTCACTGTCCAAAAGTGCGATCCAATCACCTGTCGCCGCCCGAAGAGCTGTATTTCTTGCAGCCGAAACACCCTGATTTGATTGTTTGATGTATATGATCTTGTTGCCGAAGCTACGCGCTATCTCTCCTGTGTGGTCCTCGGAACCATCGTCGACAACAATGATTTCGTGTGCCTCATAGGTCTGGGCAGCCGCGCTGCTTAACGCGTCCCGGAGCCACCGCTCAGCATTATAGGCGGGAACGACAATTGTAACTTTCGTTCTCACGGTGGTTCAAAAACCTTCCTGGGAGCTTGAAACCATTGCGATTCCTATCGTTGACGAACAGATCCGGTAACTCTTACAAAGCCTAACCTACTTGCACACCCAAAGGTTTAGCAAAGTGAGATTTTGACTCAGTACGTGAACCACAAAGCCGGTTGTAGCAACCGGTCTGCCGTCTTAGCAACACGAGTTTGTCAACCCTCCCGGTGCAAACTTTAGGGTGATTGGTCATGCCACGGAACTCCACGCGGGACTGATAAGATTCAGCTGTACCGAGATATAATCCGCGACGAGCCAGGAGTTTTCCGGCATTGAGCATGTCTAAATTTTCGGAAGATGTTGCACGATACCGATCCCTGGGCCATAGCGGAACGCGGCTCTGGTTGAATTCGGCGTTGTGGGCAATCGCGGTCTATCGATTGGGTCATTGGTTGTACGCTGCGAAGCCTTTTATCCTGATTCGCATTCCCCTGAAGATCGTGTACTTTTTCGCTTATATGTTCTCGGAAGTTGTCATGGAGATGTGCCTTGATCCCCAGGCTACGATCGGCGGCGGCCTCTACATCGCGCACATTGGCGGCGTTCACATCAACCCTCAGGCGATCATCGGAAGCAACTGCGACATCGCCCATCGCGTAACGATCGGCGCCTCGGCGATGGGTCGTAAAGGCGCGCCGGTCCTTGGCGACAGGGTCTACATCGGCACCGGCGCAACGCTGGTAGGCAAGATCAAGATTGGCAGCGGAGCCAAGATCGCCGCCAACACGCTGGTCATGAGCAACATTCCCGACGGTGCAACGGTCATGGGCGTACCCGGTCGCATCATTATGCGTGCGCCCAAGCCTGTCGAATCCCCAGCGCCCGTAGCGGAGACCACAGATGCAAAATGATACAGAGCGACAGGAGCTCCGTCGGCGCATCAAAGAGGCCGCCGCCTCACAGGATGCAGGCGCCGCAGTCACCCATGCTCGGCGACTCGTTGCGGTCTCCGGCAAACCGGCTGACGTGATGTTCTGCGCTACCACGTTCACAGGCATAGCCGACGCTCTGACCACTCAACTGCGGGCCAAACGGCTCAAAACCTACATCGTCCGCTCCGTCACGATCGAACCGATCCTTCCGTTCCTGACGACTGAAGCTGTGTTGTCAAACTATGTGCTCGATCTGAGCGTAGGCGGCTACGGCTCCTACGTCGATGAGCTGCTCAATCTGCAAAGTGCACTCGCAAAATTCAAGCCTGACCTTGTCTTCATCCTTCTTGATCTCGAAGACATTGCAGGTCGGCTGCCCACGTTGTGCGCGGATGGTATCGGCGATGCAGTCGAAACCGAGATCGGAGAATCCGTTGCTCGAGTGGAGCAGTTGCTAAGGAGCTTTCGCTCCGGCAGCTCAGCTCGAATCCTCTTTCAGGGCTGCGTCGTGCCTGACCAGACCTCGCTTGGCGACGTCGGTGAAGCGAATCTCCCCCACAGCCTGACCAACGCCGTCTATCAACTGAACCAAAGACTCGCAGCTCTGTGCCGCACGGTGTCTGACTGTGTCTTCTTCGATGTGGATCATCTCGCGGCCCGTCATGGTCGCGCAAACTGGCGCGATACGCGAATGTTCTTGGCATCGCGGCTCCCTGTTTCCTCAGCGTTTTTCGGACTCTATGCAGGCGGCCTGGTCCGCTCGTTCTCGCCACTGTTCCGTGCTCCCCGCAAAGTCCTATGCACCGACCTCGACAATACCATGTGGGGCGGAGTTCTCGGAGAAGACGGCCCCGAAGGAATCGCCACTGGAAGTGCCTTCCCAGGCAACTGCTATCTCGAGTACCAGAGATATCTCAAGCAGCTATCGTCCCGAGGTATCCTGCTCGCCATCGTGTCGAAAAACAATGACGCAGATGTTCGCGAGGCCTTTCAAATCCGCGCCGCCGACCTCGGACTAACTCTGGACGACTTCGTTGCAACGAAGATTAGCTGGAACGAAAAGGCAGCCTCCATTCGCGAACTTGCCGAAGAGCTCTCTCTCGGCCTTGACTCCTTCGTCTTTGTCGACGACAACCCGGTGGAGTGCGAAGCCATTCGCCAGCAACTGCCGGAGGTAGCCGTCATCGCGGCACCCCTAGAAGAACCTTGGAAGCTGGTCGAGCTTCTGTCCGCGCAGCCGTTCTTCGATGCAGCCGTTGTAACAGACGATGATGCCAACCGCCTTAGTGAGTACAAAGCGCAGGCTCAACGAGCAGCACTGGAAACCAGCGCAGGCAACCGCGATGAGTTTCTCGCCTCCCTCGAGATCATATGCACCTTTCTCAGCGCTCTCGACGCCCCCATCGCACGCTCTGTGCAGCTTCTCGCCAAGACGAACCAGTTCAACCTCACGACACGCCGGCACTCGGCAGCTGAAGTCGAAGAGTTCGCCTCGGCTCGTGGAGGTCAGGCAATCGCGGTCCGTGTACGCGACCGTTTCGGCGATGCCGGCGTCGTCGGTCTCGCCTTGGCGCGCACACAGGGGGATATTTGCACTATCGATTCCCTGCTCTTATCGTGCCGGGTAATCGGACGCGGCATCGAAACCGCATTGTTGGCGCACCTTGGAGAGAACGCCATCAGAGCAGGCGCCACGCGTCTGGTGGGCGAATTCATTCCGACCAAAAAGAACGCACCATGCGCCGACTTCTACGTCGATCACCGCTTCGTCAAAGACGCTACGTCGAGAGACAATTCTCCCGACTCCATCTTTTATCAACTTGACCTGACCACTGCGGCTCCCGAGAGTCCAAGGTGGCTAACCCTGGAAGGAAATGAATCGAATGAGTTCTCAGCAAGTGCCGTCGTCGCTTCGTGACATTCTCGCCGATGTCCTCGAAATCTCGCCCGAAGAGGTCACACCCGAGCTTGGTGTCGGCACCATCGACAACTGGGACTCCTTTCGCCATCTGCAAGCGATCCTCGCGGTCGAGGGAGAGTACAGCGTTCAGTTCGATCCCTCTCGTATCCCGGAACTGACCACCGTCTCGCTCATCCAGGCAGAGTTGATCGCCAAGGGAGCGACACTTTGAACGTTGAAGACCTCGGCTTCAAACTCCGTCACGTAGGAGTCGCAGTTCCCAAACTCGGCCCGACGACCGACGCCCTCGAGGCGCTGTTCGGCTACAAGGTCGTCTCCGGCCCATTCGACGATCCCATCCAAAAAGTCAGCGTTAATTTCCTCGCGAAGTCAGAAAGCGACGTAGCTGAGATCGAGCTCATTGCACCGCTGAGCGAAGACTCTCCCATCACATCGATGCTTGCCAAGGGCGTCGGCGCAGCATACCACCTCTGCTTCGAAACCAGCGACATCGAACAGGCTGTGACTCATGCGAAAGCGAACGGATGCATCATCGTCAGCCCGCCGGTTCCCGCTGTTGCCTTCAACGGCCGCAAGATAGCGTGGATCTACACACGCTCCCGTCAGCTCTTCGAACTCGTCGAGGCTCCGATTTAGTCGATGCAATCTGTATGATTCAGCCAACGTTCCAATCCGCTTGAAGTAAAAAAAAATTGCTCGTTGAATCGAGACGACCAGGTGACTCAACCGCCGGACAGACTCTACCTTCTCTACCACGAACTTCGGCCCGCCCGGAGCGATTACTCCTACGTGGTCGAGACAAACCAGTTCGAAAAACACGTCGATCTGTTCCTCAAATTAAGAAACGAAAAGACTTCCGTTTTCTACCCCGAGATCACATTCGACGACGGACACATCTCAAACTTCGAGTTCGCGCTGCCGATCTTGCACTCGCGTGCGATCAAGGCGTGGTTCTTCATCACCGTGGGTTGGACTGGCCAAAAACCGGGCTACATGGGTTGGGCGGAGCTTCGCGCTCTACAGGGTGCCGGCCAACAGATCGGCGCACATGGATGGTCACACACACTACTTACTCATTGCGATCAGCCACAGTTACAAAAAGAGCTCCTCAAGGCACGGCTCACGCTTGAAGACAAACTGGGAACCTCCATCACGACGATGTCGTTACCCGGAGGCAGGTCGAATCAGCGAGTCCTCGCTGCCTGCCGAGAAGCTGGCTATCAACAGGTCTTCACATCAGTCCCGAAAGCAGAACCGCAGCCAGCAGGACCCGCCGTTGGTCGCCTCAACATTCGCGGCGACATGACGTTGGAGTGGCTCACAAAACTCTTCCAACCTGAGAGCGGCGTTTTATCCGGTCTTCAACGGCAACATCAGATCAAAGCCACCGCGAAAACTTTGCTGGGCGACCGGCTCTACGAAAGACTTTGGGCTCTCCTTAATCGACATGAGCCAACCACTGACGCGGGAGAAGCAGCAGCGCATGAAAATCCTGCACATTATCAGTAGCGGCGGAATGTACGGTGCAGAGGCCGTGATCCTGAACATGTCGCGCACGCTGAACGAGAGCTCGCACTCGAGCATTCTCGGCGTTTTTTCAAACTCCGCAAATCCGAATCTGCAGCTTCACGCGGCCGCGACCGCCCAGGGAATCGAGTCCCATCTGATCTCCTGCACCGGACAAATCGACCGCACCGTACCCTCGAGCATTCGAGAGCTTGCTGCTCATACGAACGCCGACATCGTCCATGCACACGGCTACAAGGCTGATATCTATTGCTACTTCGCCTTGCGCACCTCGGATGTTCCGCTCGTCTCTACCTGCCACACCTGGTACGACAACGATCTGACGGTCTCCCTCTACGGAGCGGCGGATCGCTTCATCTTGCGAAACTACGCGGCCGTAGTAGCAGTCTCGGAAGATGTAAGACAACGCCTCCTGAAAGCAGGAGTCCGCAAAGATGAGGTCCACATCGTTCGGAATGGCATTGACCTGCGCCCCTTCGACAACGCCACTCCGTCGCTGCGTGAGATCTCCTCACCAGCTAATTCTCCTATCGTCGGACTCATCGGCAGATTGGCCACCGAAAAAGGCGTTGACATCTTTCTTCGAGCTGCTGCACGCGTCCTGGCAGAACTCCCAGCCACGAAGTTTGTAGTAATTGGCGAAGGGCCGGACCGCGAACAACTTGAGTTACTCATTGACGAGTTACAAATTCGAAAGAATGTCTTCATGCTCGGACGTCGAGACGACATGCCCGGCGTCTATGCCTCACTCGACATCATGGTCTCGGCGTCTCGCCACGAAGGTCTGCCGATGGCTATCCTCGAGGGCATGGCAAGTTCCCGCCCCGTCGTCGCAACAGCGGTAGGCGCGGTGCCAGACGTAATAGCGGATGGCCGCACGGGAGTGCTCGTTCCCTCTGAGAATGTTGAGGCTCTGGCTGCGAAGATTGTGACCCTTCTGAACGACCAAACGCAAAGAGATTCCCTGGGTGTAGCCGCAAAAAAACTCATCGAAAAAGAGTTTTCGGCTGCACGAATGACAGCGGACTATCTCCACATCTACGACCAGGCCATCATGACGAAAGAGCAATACGCGGCCGGCGCAATCTCTTCCGCAATCTCACAAGGAAAGACAAAGTGAACGAAGACACACGGCAGCCAACAGTCTTCATGATGGATCTCTGGGCCACCGTCCCTTATTACACGGCGTATCTCTCGAAGGCACTCCTCGCCAAAAGCGTCGACGTGACCGTCGGGTCCATCTCCTACTATCTCGACCCCGAATGTTTCTCGAGCCGAGGCATCAAGCTCGACCCCGGGCTCATGGATGTAGTCGGCAGGTTTCGGTTACCCCGCTTGCCGCGACGAGTTTTGAAGCTCCTCGAATCGCTGCTCAATCTCGCCGCACTGTCGGTGCGCTTCGTCGTCTCCCCGCCCGACATCGTTCACGTGCAGTTCCTCCCCATGTTGACCCAGCGTCTGCCGTTCGATCTCTGGTTCGTCCTGCTTTGTCAACGGCGCGGCTCCAAGATCGTGCTGACAGTTCACGATCTCCTCCCTCACAACTCGGGCCTGAGCCACAAGCAGACCTTCCACGATCTTTATCAAATGGTCGATCGCATCATCTGCCACTCCGACTCCGTCAGAGAGAGGCTTGCGCAGGAGTTCGCTGTGCCGTTAGAGAAGGTCTCTGTGATTGCTCATGGACCCTTCTTCTACGATCTCCCAGTAACCCCCGAGCAGATCCTGCAAAGTTTCGCGCTCGACCCGCGAAAGCTGCTCGTGCTGTGGCAAGGCATCATCTCTCCCTACAAAGGAATCGATCTTCTGCTCGAGGCCTGGCAACACGTTGAAGCAACCACAGAGCAACCGCATCTCCTGATCGCAGGCACGGGTTCACCTCAGTTGCTCGAACAGATTCGCGAACAAATTCGCCGCCTAAACCTGCAACGCGTCGAGCTTCATCCTCGCTTCATCTCCGCAGAAGAGCTCGTCGCCCTGTACCGCGCAGCGGACATCGTGGTTTATCCCTATCGTGCGATCACGACGAGCGGAGCTCTTGCCACTGGTCTTGCTCTATGCAAAACCATCGTCGCAAGCGACCTCCCAGTCTTTCGTGAACTGCTCACCGACAAAGAAAATGCGTTGCTGGTCGACCCGCAAGACTCGCGCGCACTCGCCAACGCACTCATCGAGTTATCGCAGGACGCTCGCCTCAGGGCCCGGCTTGCAGAGAATGTGCGGAGCATGAACTTTGGAGAGGAATCATGGCTGTCAATTGCGGCGAAAACAATTGAATGTTACAAATTCGTTCAGGGTCTTTAGCTATGGTATAAAAGTTAAGTACCTCTTCTGAAGCGTTCGTTCTTAAGTCATCGCTCTTTCTATCTGCCGGTTCTGATGTGTTAGGTGATTCGCTCTTTCAAGAGCAATCTCTCTCTCAGGCGGGCAAGATAATTCGTTATAGAGCTTACAAATCCGAATCCTCTCCCTTCCCAAACTCCATGTATCGCGCTGGACCTGGTCCGTTGTCCCGAAGATACTTCGCGGACGCTGCGACGGCTGCCTTGTCGAGCTCCGGATCGTGTGTACAACCAACGTGGGATAGTTCTATCGGCCGAAGTAGCTTGTACTGCAGTTGTAAGTTACTTTAGTAATTAACCCCTTGGTTCCCCTCCTGTAATTTCTTGTTTCATTTGCGAATTCACTGCATGTAACACCAGCTGGACATGCAGATGAGGACCTTTGCCTCGCAATACATGAAGTGGGGCCCCGGTTTCCGTTACAAGGTAACTGTAGTAACCATTTCCAAACAAAATATTCATCCGGATGTCTGGGTTCCGCGTTAGTTTCGGCTCAGGCAGCGTGATTTGACTAACCAATTTCCTCTTTTGTACGGAGCATATTTTGCGAAAGATATTCAGTACCCTCGTAGCGAGCATCACCCTTGCGCTTATCTTCTCCTGTCTGGATTCGGCCTCCCCGTCACAGACAGCAAACGCTGCCACGGCACTTGCCATCAGCACAACCTCGCTGCCACAAGCGACCCTCGGGAAGGCTTTCACCACCACGCTCAAAGCGACCGGTGGCACCTTGCCTTACAACTGGAAGGTCGTCTCTGGCACCCATCCGACAGGGTTCGCTCTCAATGGAGGCACGGGCGCGTTCTACGGCACACCGGCAAAGGGCGGATCGTTTCCGCTTGTCTTCTCGGTTACAGACTCGTCAAAGCCTGCGCAGACCAAGAACGTAAGCCTTACCATGGTCATTGCCACCCCGGCGCTAGCGATCGGCACCACCTCGCTTCCTGCTGGTGCTAAGAGCGCAAGCTATTCCAGCGCGCTTCAGGTAACCGGAGGCACTCCCTCTTACATGTGGTCGATCACCTCCGGCAAACTCCCCGCTGGACTCATCCTTGCCGCGCAAGGAGGGGTCATCTCCGGCAAACCCTCGGTAACCGGAACGTTCCCCATCACCTTCGCGGTAAGAGACTCCTCAAGCCCCAATCTGACGAAATCTGCTTCGCTCTCGATGGTGGTTGGAACAACAAATGCCTCCGCACCAACACTCACGATCACTTCCTCGACGCTCGCAAGCGGTACCGATGGCACAGCCTACTCGTCGCAGTTGAAGGCGAGCGGAGGCACCCCCGCCTACACCTGGTCGATCACCTCCGGCAAACTGCCTGCAGGACTCACTTTGGCCGCAACGACCGGCATGATCTCCGGTACGCCCTCGGTCACTGGCACCTCCAGCTTCACCGCAACCGTTACCGACAACAGCAACCCGGACCAGACCCAATCCGCCACGACTTCGATTGCCGTTACAGCCAAGACGGCCCAGCAGACCGGCCCCGGCACGACGTGGTACATCCGCGCCGACGGTGGGACCAACACGCAGTGCACGGGCAAGACTAACGCGGCGTATCCTGGGTCTGGCACAGGCCAAGCCTGCGCCTTCAACCATCCCTACCAGATGCTGAATTACTCTGGCGGCTGGGCGAACATGGTGGGCGGAGACACGATCCAGTTTGCCGACTCTGCCTCTGCCAGCCACACCTACTACATGGGCGAGCAGAACGGCGGCCTCGGCACCGACTGGAACTCCACACTTGGCGGTATCTGCCCTCCCGCAAATACCGGCGGCGGTGCTGGAACCAGTTGCATCCTTCCTGCTCCTCCCTCGGGAACAGCATCACAACACACCCGCATCCTCGGCCAGAATGCAGGGAACTGCCACGACTCAGCGCACACTCATCTGGTCAATCCGACCGTACTGAGCGGAATCAATAACGCCTTCGCGGTCCTCGACACGCGCAACACCAACTATGTGGACATCTCCTGCATCGAGATCACCCAGCCCGACACCTGCACCAATAGCGTAGGTAAAGGACAGTGTGGATCCGATGCAAACTACGTCCACTACGGCGGCCTTATCCTGAACTACGGCGCGGGAAGTCAAGGCCCCTCCAACCTCACCCTCCAGGATGTCGCGGTCGTTGGTGTCGCAGGAAGCGGCATCCTCGGCAGCAAGGTCAACAAATCCAGCAGCGACGTCTTCTCCGCCACCGATGTCTATGTGATCGGCAACGGAGCCGCAGGCTGGAACGGCGATAGCGGAGGATGCGACACCTCCTGCGAATCGGTGGGCGCCATGAATATCTCTTACGCGACGATCGACTGGAATGGATGCATCGCCGTCAAGCCCTACAACATGTCGGTGGCCGACACAGCCAATGCCTTCACCGACTGCTACGACGACTCGACCGGGGGCTATGGAGACGGATTCGTCCAGATCGCCGCCGGCAACCTTAGCCTGAATGTGGACCACAGCCACTTCCGCTGGAATACCCAGGACGGATTCGACGGGCTCCACCTCAGCGACGATGTCACCACCTCGCCCTCAGTCCACATCTCCACCTCATGGTCGGAGGGCAACGAAGGACAGACGTTCAAGATCGGAGCCGGATCCGCTTCCACGGCGATCAACAATGTCTCCATCAGCAACTGCCGCGTAATGGCGACAGCTTCCAACTTCCCCAACAACCCTTCCGGCTGGAACGCCGGGGTCTCCGACGTCTGCCGCGCCGCCGGGGATGAGTGGTCCTTCCAGATGGACAACGGCACCACCATCACGCTCGAGAACAATACCTCCGTGGGCTACGGCACCACCATGTATGACGTGGAGTGCGCTTTTCTGGCTCCCAAATGCATGTCCAACGGAGCAAAGTTCATCTTCCGAAACAACATCAGCAAGGGCTATCCCGACTCTGGCAATGGAAACAGGCTCGCGTCAGGATTTTACTTCGCCATGGGAAATCCTTTCACCAACTCCGGATCCGCGATCGATCATAACCTCTGGAACACGATGGATACAGGATGCCCGGACAGCTCGGTTGGGGTCGAAACGATCTACACCTGCGCCGATCCCGGTCTGGTCAGCGAGTCCAACTTAAACGCCATCAATCCTAACCTCACCTCCTCCAGTCCCGCCGTCGGCTCCGGAATCGCCATCTCCGGAATCACCACCGACTTCAACGGAACCACCAGACCCAACCCGCCAGCCATCGGCGCTATGCAGCCATAAACAAACCACAAACCAACCAGCCGGCCGCGTGACTCCACACGGCCGGCTTTTTTGCGTCTCGTTAAACGCACTTGCTCCCTTGTGCCAGCACTCGCCAACGACCTTCAATCTCGACCGTCTATACTGGCAACTCTCATAGAGTCCGTCCGAGACTGGAGCTTATGAACCTTCGCAGTTGTCTCAAGGTGCTTTGCGTACTGATTGCGGGATGCGTCTCCTTACCGCTTTATGGCACAACCTGGTATGTGCGGCCTGATGGAGGTACTCGATACTCCACTAACGTTACAAACGGTCAATGCGATGGTAAGGCCGATGCTGCACCGTCTGGCGGAAAAGCCAATCAGCACTGCGCGTTCAAAGACGTTCGTATGTTGTGGCAGGATGGCAGCTACGCTACGGGTACGAAATTTCCCAACTGGGGATGGGTCATCGCCGGCGGCGATACAGTTATCATCCGCGGTTCGATCGGGACAGGTGTTTCCTACAGGGTCGGGTGGGACCATCCCTCGTGGTCTTGTGAGAAGAACACCTGTTGGGGCATCGCGGGAGACGCCTACGTCTCCGGAGCACCTCCACCGCCATCGGGCACCGCCGCGCAGCACACCCGCATTCTCGGCGAGAACTATGCTTCGTGCCGAAGCGCTTCGGCCAAGACACAGCTTCACGGCGGCTGGGCAGCCACCAACGTTCTCGACCTCTCCGGCACGTCGTATGTCGATGTTGCTTGTCTGGACATTACAGACTTCTCGGCTTGCGGCCGAGCCTCGCAGAAACTTGGCTGCGATTCGAATCAGGACTTCGCGCAGGTTGGAATCCGGCTCACCAACAAGACGACAAACCTCACCCTGACTGACCTTCATATTCACGGCCTCGCTGGCTCAGGAATCGCTGGCCCGACCGGAGATGGCGTGGTCATGGATTACATCGACATCCTGGGCAACGCCAGTGCTGGTTGGAACGCCGACGCGAACGACGGAATAACCGGCAAAGGTAGCCTGCTGGTGCAACACTACGACATCAGTTGGAATGGTTGCGCCGAAGAATACCCCATTGTGCATCCCTTGCCCTATGGAGACTGCACGGATCAGGACCATGGCGGATATGGCGACGGCTTCGGAACGGCCACAAAAGATAGTGACCCTCCCGGCTGGCAAGTGCACTTCGATAAGGGAACTGCCAGCTACAACACGCAGGACGGATTGGACGCGCTCCATATCGGCGGAGCCGGATCCAGCATGACCGTTACGGACAGCCTCGCTTTCAGCAACATGGGACAGCAGCTTAAAGTAGGTGGCGCGACGGCGACATTGATCGGCAACTACGTCGTCGGTAACTGCGACGCTATGTCGCATGCGATCCCAGGCACACCTCCCGGGTACAACGCCAAACTGGGCCTGTTTTGCCGCGCAGGCGACACCGCTATCGACATCACCATGCCGGAAGATCGGCCTGCGATCTTCCAACACAACATTATCTACTCCAATAACCACGTTGCTTTGGAGGTCGAGTACGCAGGCGATCCCTCACCCAAGGCCGCAATCAAATATGACGACAACATCTTTATCGGCTTCCCCAACTCGGAAGGGAACAACCCGTCGCCGATCTACAGCAACTCCGATCTGAAGATGTTGACCAATCCGGGAGCCAGCTTCAACAACAATGTCACCTTCCGACCAAAGAGCGATTGGAAGTGTCCTGCGACCCGGCTGCATGAGACCAATGGAAGCTGTAGTGACCCGCATCTGAAGGATGAAACCTGGCATCCATACGGCTACGGGGATGCTTCACCTACCAAAACAGTAAACAAGAGCTCTTCGCAGCCCTCATCTGAAACTCCTAACACGACCTCGCATGCTTCTACCGTGATGGAGTCCCTGGGAGCAGCAGTGTTCGTGACAGGCGTATGGCAGGCATGGCGATACCTGCGTGGGCGAGCAACGAAGGCCTAACTAAGCCTGGGGTGCACAATCAGGTTTAGGAGCAGTGACCCTGCGGTCCTCGGATTATCTACGTCTAGGGGATAGAGGGCTACAGCTCGCAAGGAACTCATCAGGGCTGCCCATGGCCGCCTCTGCCGCTTCAACGCTTCTGCTCGCTGCTTGTAAACTCGCGCCAAAGAGATCTGTCGCTCGCGCAATCCACAACCTTCCTCGCCGTAGTGCTTGCGAATGAACGCTAACTGCGCCCTCGTGACTCGGTCGGGATCGCTCGACATAGAACCCGCAGACACCCGATAGTAGGCGATGACCTTGGGGATGAACGCAACTTCATGTCGCAACGCGATACGAAGGCAAAGATCGCGATCTTCGATCGTTTTCATCGCCGGGTCAAAGACACCCACCTCGTCGATGCATCGCCTTCGGAACGTAACCGTAGGACACGGAAGCTCAACCTTGCGCATGTAAATGTGCGGGGCGATGTGTCCTTCAGAGTACTTTGGATTTCCCCGAAATGTCCCTTCAGGCCGGCCTTCCGCGTCGATGTTTGTCACCAGGCCGTAAGCAAGACCAGCCTCCGGTCGCTCTGCAAGGGTCTTCAACGATTCGGCCAGACGGCAAGGCAACCAGATATCGTCGGCGTCGAGCAGGGCAACGAACTCGCCTGTTGAGGCGCGAACGGCAGTGTTTCTCGCCCCTGGTTGTCCTTGATTCTCCTGTTTGATGTACTTCATCTTCGATCCGAGACGGAGAAGGTAGGGAGCCACCACCTCCGCAGTATTGTCGGTACTGCCGTCGTCCACGATCCAAATCTGCCAATCCTCAAACGTCTGCGAGACGACGCTCTCAATCGCCAACGGCAAGTAATGAGCAGCATTGAACGCGGGGATAACAACGTCGACCTTAGCCATCTTGCGTACTTTCACACCTTAAAAATCTTTTGGAATTGCCTACGTGCGGACACCGCGAACGATGAGAAATACTCCCGTCACAAGTAAGTCTTCGTCACTGTAATCAGAAAAATCTTGTAGTAGCCGCGGCCGAATCGCTTGAACCATATCAAGGTGTCGTTGGCTGTAGTGCGTCCCCGGAACTAGGTTGTCAACATGAGGCGCGATCTCGCTCTCACCGATGATGTGCGTGAGATAACAACGCGAATCATGAAAATCGCGAGCGGCCAGTTCGCGATACGTAGGCGTTCGAAGACGATTCAGGGTCGGGTCGGGACGTGAGATCAGATTCCAAAGGTTGTCGGAGATAGTCAGGAAGTAGAGTGGATGAATTTCGCCGAAGAGATTGTGGTTCCGGAAGTCCACTTTATGCCACATCTCGCCGTTCACGCGGAGACACGCGACCATATTCTTCCAACCCCTCTTCAGGTCTCCTAGATGCTCCAACACAGCACGAGAAATAATAATGTCGTAACTTCTGGCTTCAAGAGGCGTCGCAACTGCGTCTATCGGCACGTCGTAGCGGCTGATGAGACGGTCCCCCCCGACGGTCGCAGTTCCATCAGGCTGAAGCGTTACAACGTCGTGAACGCGCTCCCGTTCCGCAGCGCTGAGACCGTCATAGATCGCCCGGTAGATGTGTGAGTTGTGTTGGGCATCGAAGCTCGGCGCAAATCCGTCGATACAAGTTACCGTGCGCGCGCCCCGTGCCAGCAAGAGAAAAGCAACCCCCAGATTGTCCCCTGGTCCGATTTCAAGAACATCTTTCCCCTTCAATCGTTCCGGGTCGCCATCCGCTCCGTACGTAATGTAGTCGGCGACTACTCGGCGCGCATAGTTGGCCGCGTCTTCGACTGACATGCTAAGACCGGTCGACCCCGAAAGATGCCCACGTAGCTTCAGCCGGTTTAGAACTTGACCCTTTGTGTAATTGAGCCCAGCCAGTATCGGTGAGCGATCAATGAACGACATCGTTTCATCTCCAATCAGAACCTTGAGCCGCCAGGTGTGAACGCGATACCCACTTGACTTCACATTTCAGAAAAATCTCGAACGCCAGCCCTTCAATCTCTAGATCGTGGCTCATCGCAACCAACTATCATTTCAACTCTATCCCCACTCGCTGCGTGTCGTTACTGGAAGGAAGAAGGGTGTCCCACATCCGCCATCTTACTTAAAGTAATGATCGGTGAACAGCATGAAATGACCATCTGTATGACGACCAGCATCACACGGAAGCAGCATTTCCTCTTATGCTATTCTGCTGCTCAATAAAGGCAACAAAGACCATTTCAATTGCCTGAAGAGATGAGGAAGTTCGATGCGCAATGCCTGGAAGCTAGATCGAATGCAGGGCGCTATCCTTGTCCCGTTTAGTATCGCTGCGCTTATCTCGCTTGTCACGGGAATCCGCCACGCCATCGAGTACCATTGTCACGATCTCCAGTGGATGGGCGTCCGTCTGGTTGGACAAGGGATTGATCCGTGGCAAGAAGAACTCGCGCGTTTCCCTCACCACTACGATCACTTCGTCACACCCAACTATCTTCACTCCCTCTATCTCCTCCTGTTCCCCTTCGGTCTTCTTAGCTTCGAATCTGCTGAGATTGTCTGGACGGCAACCACAGTCATCTTGTCGATCATCTGCGTTCTCATGCTTCAATCGCTCTTCCATCTGAGCCGCTTCCACACCCTGCTGGCGCTCTGCCTGCTCTGGATGAGTTCTCCCTTCCGCGTCACGCTGGAGGTCGGCCAAATGTCATTCTTTGAACTGTTCTTCCTCACCGGCGCGTTTCTCGCTGCTTCGACCGCACTCGGCGGCCTGTCGTTTGGTGTCAGCTTGGCGAAATACAGCTTCTCGCCAGCGGCCGTCATGCTCTTCCTCTTCCGTGGTCGACTTCGTTTTCTTCTCTATGCTGCCGTTGTTCCTTTAGTTGGGCTGGTTGGCGTGTGGCTGCTCGTCAAGACGCCATTTCTCAAACTTGCGCTCGAACCGCTTGCAGTCTCCGCTTCTCCCACCGCGGTCAGCCCCGGTTTCGCGGACTTGATGACCCTGCTTGAGCAAACTCTCAAATCCCACGTCTCTCACGCACGTCAGCTAGCCTATGCGATCGGGCTCTTCGGCAGTGCGGCCTATGCTCTCTTGTTGAGCCGATTCAGGCTCTCGCGCTCCGCCGAATTCACCCTCATTTCAATTGCCAGCCTCTTCTTCGTCAAACACCTCGTCTACGATTACATATTTCTGGTTGTCCTGCTCTGCTTCGTCCTTACCCAGGAGAGCAGAAAGATTAAAGGAATTCTCCTCGGCGGGGTCCTGACCTTCTGGTTCCTTCTCCCTCTTCTCGATCGTAGTTCTCTGCACGATACCAATACCTATCTTGCAATTAACTGCTGCCTGCTCGCGCTACTCCTAATCTTCACAACCTACCTTGTCACGAAAGCCGCGGGCGCTCCTTCCCCGGTGCCGTCGACAGAGACGCTGACGACAGCTTCCTAGATGCTCGTTTCCCCGCCTTCAATCCAAATCACTCGTTGAAGCAAAACTCTTCGGCATGCTTGTGAGACTTATTTGCCTCGCAAGAGTTGAGGATCTGCCTGTCTCCTGAACGCTCACGAGCTAATTCTTGGAACACAAACCATCCCTTTTAAATAAGTAACTTATGCAGTAGCAAATCGCCGGATTCCTTGGTCCGGATCGATCGTGTCCGAAATAGAGACAGCTGGATAGGCCGCTTTATCTCACCTACTACTTCCGTGGTATGTCCCCAGCAGCGGTAGTTCTTCGATACTTGGCAGGTATTACTTCGGTTTGTCTCCGACCAAATTAGTACCTCTGATTCGCCTGCCACATTGTTCCTCTCTCTGCATAGGCGTTTTTGCGCCGAAAGCCGAGACAATTTTGCCTTAATCACACGAAAGCGGCACTCCAGCATCCCCTATCGGGTAGCTGTAGTAACCACTTTCTCACTGTAGTTTTCAGTTGATGCGACCACTTCGAGTAATTTTCACAAACTCTAAGTCGTTCCAGTGTCGATAAGTCTTGAAGTAGATCGAGGTGCGAATTGGCGAAACTCTCTCAGGCGATTGCGGCGACCGTAAGCTTCGCGCTCCTTCATCTCTGTCTCGGCTGCGGCGCCGGCTTGGTTCAAACACAGGCCGCACCCAGTATCAACCAGGTCGTTCCCCAAACGATCGCCGCGGGTTCAAAAAACCTGACCCTCAAGGTCTCGGGAACGAATTTCACGAGTGACAGCGTCATCCTCTGGAACGGCAGCGCGATCGCAACGTCCGTCGTTGACTCAAACACTCTCTCGAGCCCCCTCGCAAGCAGCATCGTTGCAACGCCCTCCACGGTTGAGTTGCAGGTTCAGAACACCGCTACAAAAGCTTCTTCAACCTCTGTGCCCGTCGTAATCACGTCGCCCGCGAACGGCGCTTCGGTCTCTCCGCTGTCGCTCTTGACGACATCTCTCCCCCAGCCCACTCTAGGCACTGCATATAGCGTGGCGTTGGCCGCAAGCGGAGGCACTCCCGCATATAACTGGACCGTCACAGCAGGACAGTTACCCTCTGGACTTAGCCTGTCTTCGACGACAGGAGTTATCTCCGGCGCGCCGACTTCGAACGGAATTTTTTCATTCACTATCACAGTGTCGGACTCCAGTTCCCCGACGCAAACCGCAGCAATGCAATTCGGCTTGACAGTTCCACCTCCTGTCTCGACGCCTCCCCCTCCGACCGCACCCACACCGTTACAAATCACGCCTTCACTCCCCGCCGGCGCAGTTGGCTCGATGTACTTCGGTTCGCTGCAGGTAAGTGGAGGTACGTCGCCTTACACCTGGTCATCGAGCGCACTGCCCCAAGGACTGAGTCTCGGCAGCAACGGCGCAGTCTCCGGAGATCCAACCTCGAGCGGCAGCACTTCTGTAACCTTGACGGTTTCAGATTCCTCCACCCCCGCACTGACGCAGTCGGTTACGCTATCTCTCTCGATCGCGCCCTCATCCTTATCAATCAACTCCGTCAAGTTGCCTTCAAGCACGGATGGTTCAACCTACAGCGCTACACTCAGCGCTAACGGAGGAATCGCTCCCTACTCTTGGTTTGTCTCCGGACTTCCCGCAGGACTCAGCCTGAGCAGCAACGGCGTCATCTCGGGAACCCCAACCGCAACCGGCAACTTCTCCCTCGCCGTTACCGTCACCGACAGCCAGAACCCCGCCCAGACCGCATCGGCCATCCTCCCACTCTCGGTAGGCTCGACGATCTCACCTCTTACCATCACCTCCACCGCGGTCGCACCCGGAACCTCCAACCGGCCCTACAGCGCCATACTCAGCGCGACGGGAGGGAACGGCCCCTACACCTGGTCCGTCTCTGGGCTGCCCGCAGGACTCAGCCTCGGCGGCAACGGCGTCATCTCGGGAACCCCAACCGCAACCGGCAACTTCTCCCTCGCCGTCACCGTCACCGACAGTCAGAGCCCAGCCAAGACCGCATCGGCCAGCCTCCCACTCTCGGTAACCGCAGCCATCGCGCCTCTCTCCATCGCCTCCACTGCAGTCGCAGGCGCCATCTCCAACCAGCCCTACGGTGCCACACTCAACGCGACCGGAGGAGCCGCTCCCTACACCTGGTCCGTCTCTGGGCTTCCTGCAGGCCTCAGCCTCGGCGGCAACGGCGTCATCTCGGGAACCCCAACCGCAACCGGCAACTTTTCCCTCACCGTCACCGTCACCGACAGTCAGAGCCCAGCCAAGACCGCATCGGCCAACCTTTCACTCTCGGTAACTGCGGCCATCGCGCCTCTCACCATCACCTCCACCGCAGTCGCACCAGGAACCTCCAACCAGTCCTATAGCACCACGCTCAGCGCCACCGGAGGAACTGCTCCCTATACCTGGTCCGTCTCCGGCTTACCTGCAGGCCTTAGCCTCGGCGGCAACGGAGTCATCGCCGGAACCCCAACCGCAACTGGCAACTTCTCTCTCGCCGTCACCGTTACCGATAGCCAGAGTCCAGCCAAGACCGCATCGGTCAACCTCCCTCTCTCGGTGACCGCGGCCATCGCACCTCTCTCCATCACCTCCACCGCGGTCGCAGGCGCAACCTCCAATCAGCCCTACAGCACCACACTCAGAGCTACCGGAGGAACCGCCCCCTACCTCTGGTCCGTATCCGGGCTGCCGACAGGACTCAGCCTCGGCGGCAACGGCGTCATCTCCGGGACCCCAACCGCAACCGGCAACTTCTCTCTCGCCGTTACTGTTACCGATAGTCAGAGCCCGGCCAAGACCGCATCGGCCAGCCTCCCTCTCTCGGTAACCGCGGCCATCGCGCCTCTCGCCATCACCTCCACCACAGTCGCAGGCGCGACATCCAACCATTCTTACAGCGCCACGCTCAACGCCACCGGCGGAACCGCTCCCTACCTCTGGTCCGTCACCGGATTGCCCGCAGGGCTCAGCCTCGGCGGCAATGGCGTCATCTCTGGGACCCCAACTGCAACCGGCAACTTCTCCCTCGCCGTTACTGTCACCGATAGTCAGAGCCCAGCCAAGACCGCATCGACCAGCCTCCCTCTCTCGGTAACCGCAGCCATCGCGCCTCTCACCATCACCTCTACCGCAATCTCAGGCGCGACCTCCAACCAGCCTTACAGCGCCACGCTCAGCGCTGCCGGCGGAACCGCCCCCTACATCTGGTCTGTCACCGGATTACCCGCAGGACTCAGCCTCGGCAGCAACGGCGTCATCTCAGGAACCCCCACTTCAACCGGCAACTTCTCACTCGCTGTCACCGTCACCGATAGTCAGAGCCCAGCCAAGACCGCATCGGCCAGCCTCCCTCTCTCGGTAACCGCAGCCATCGCGCCTCTTACCATCACCTCCACCGCAATCACAGGCGCGACCTCCAACCAGCCCTACAGCGCCACGCTCAGCGCTGCCGGCGGAACCGCCCCCTACACCTGGTCTGTCACCGGATTACCCGCAGGACTCAGCCTCGGCAGCAACGGCGTCATAGCCGGAACTCCCACCGCAACCGGCAACTTCTCTCTCGCCGTCACTGTCACCGATAGTCAGAGTCCGGCCAAGACCGCATCGGCCAGCCTCCCTCTATCGGTAGCGGCGGCCATCGCGCCTCTCAGCATCACCTCCACCACACTCGCAGGCGCAACCTCCAACCATTCTTACAACGCCACACTCAGCGCTACCGGCGGAACTGCCCCCTACACCTGGTCCGTCACCGGGCTGCCCACAGGACTCAGCCTCGGCGGCAACGGCGTCATCGCCGGAACCCCCACTTCAACCGGCAACTTCTCTCTCGCTGTCACCGTCACCGATAGTCAGAGCCCAGCCAAGACCGCATCGGCCACAATACCACTGGTCGTTGTCGTTCCCACACTCACAATCACTTCCTCCACTCTGCCCTCAGGCACCGACGGCTCAGCCTATTCGGGCACTCTGCAGGCAAGCGGAGGAACACCTGCCTACACTTGGTCGATCAGTACCGGCAGCCTGCCCGCCGGACTCACGCTCGCAGCAACTACCGGCGTGATCTCCGGTACGCCCTCGGTCACTGGCACAACAAGCTTCACCGCAACCGTAAGCGACAACGGCAATCCCGTCCAGACGAAGTCAGTCTCGGTGTCGATCACGCTGGGTGCAGCACAGCCGCCTCCTGGCCCCGGCACGACGTGGTACATCCGCGCCGACGGTGGCTCCAACACGCAGTGCACAGGCAAGACCAACGCGGCGTATCCCGGATCTGGCACCAATCAAGCCTGCGCCTTCAACCATCCCTACCAGATGCTGAACTACTCTGGCGGCTGGGCGAACATGGTGGGCGGCGACACCATCCAGTTTGCCGACCCTTCCTCTGCCGCACACACCTACTACATGGGCGAGCAGAATGCGGGCGTTGGAACAGACTGGCACACGCAGCTCGGGGGACTCTGCGCCGCGGCGAATGCCGGTGGCGGCGCTGGTTCAAGCTGCATCCTTCCTGCTCCTCCCTCGGGAACAGCCGCACAGCACACCCGAATCCTCGGCCAGAATGCAGGCAGCTGCCACGACTCCGCTCACACTCACTTAGTCAATCCGACCGTACTGAGTGGTATCGATAACGCCTTCGCTGTTCTCGATACCCGCGGAACGAACTACGTAGATATCTCTTGCATCGAGATCACCCAGCCCGACACCTGCACCGCCACCGTAGGAAGGGGACAGTGCACCGACTCCAATAACTACGTCCACTACGGCGGCCTCATTCTCAACTACGGGACCGATCAGGGTCCTTCCAACCTGACCCTGACTGATGTCGCCGTCGTTGGCCTGGCAGGAAGCGGCATCCTCGGAAGCCATCTCAACAAATCCAGCAGCGATGTCTTCTCCGCAACCGATATCTATGTAATCGGCAACGGAGGAG
This sequence comes from Tunturiibacter psychrotolerans, assembly GCF_051013365.1. Classification (GTDB taxonomy): domain Bacteria; phylum Acidobacteriota; class Terriglobia; order Terriglobales; family Acidobacteriaceae; genus Edaphobacter; species Edaphobacter psychrotolerans_A. The sequence goes on from NZ_CP132941.1 coordinate 1,218,550, forward strand.
CAGGCTGGAATGGCGACGGCGGAGGTTGCGGCACCTCCTGCGAGACCGTTGGCACCATGAATATCTCCTACGCGACGATCGACTGGAATGGTTGCGTCGCCGTCGAGCCTTACGACATGACCAAGCCCGATACGCAGAACGCCTTCAACTACTGCTACGGTCAGAGTGACGGAGGCTACGGCGACGGATTCGTCCAGATCGCCGCAGGCAACATGAGCCTCAATGTGGATCACAGCTACTTCCGCTGGAATACACAGGACGGATTCGACGGGCTCCATCTCAGTGACGACGTGAAGACCTCTCCGGCGATCCACATCTCAACATCCTGGTCGGAGGGCAATGCCGGTGCAACCTTCAAGATCGGAGCCGGAGCCTCCTCGACCGCCATCAACAATGTGTCCATCAGCAACTGCCGGATTCTTACCATCGCCTCCGCGTTCCCTCTCAACCCCTCAGGCTGGACCCTGGACGGAGCAGATTCCTGCCGGGCCGCGGGTGATGAATGGTCCTTCCAGGAGAACAACGGCACGGTCATCACGATGGAGAACAATACCTCCGTTGGCTACGGCACCACCATGTACGACGTCGGCTGTGCTGCGCTCGCACCGAACTGCTTCTCCAACGGAGCGACCTTTATCTTCAAAAACAACATCAGCAAGGGATATCCCGATCCCGGCAACGGAAACAGGCTTGCCTCCGGGTTCTACTTCGGAATGGGCAATCCTTTCGCCAACGCCGGTTCGGTAGCCGACCACAACCTGTGGAGCACGATGGATACCGGATGCCCGGACAGCACGATTGGCACTGAGACGATCTACACCTGCGGCGATCCCGCCATGGCGGCGGAGTCTGACATCAACCACATTAATCCCAATCTCACTTCTTCGAGCGCGGCGATCAACTCCGGCATCGCAATCTCCGGAATCACCACCGACTTCAACGGAAAAACCAGAGCCAACCCGCCAGCCATCGGCGCCATGGAACCATAAACAAACCAAAGAAAGGCCGGTCGCGTAATCCCACGCGGCCGGCCTTTCCGAGTTAATACAGCTTCACTAAACCAAACCCAACGGGAACAATCGCTCTCGATCAAGAGCGACGTCTCCCCTAACAACGAACGATCTTGTCCGACTTGATCCCCTTCGTTGCATTGCGCGAGTCCACCACCAACCGCGACTTGCTCACAATATCCTTGTAGTCGTAGTCCGTGTGGTCGGTCATGATCAAAACGCAGTCATACTGCCCAAGATCATCGAGCGGCGTGCAAGTCATATTCAGGTTGTAGTGCCGCCCTCTGCCCACTGTCGGGAAGTAGGGATCGTTATAAAGCACCTCCGCCCCCTGCTCCCGCAACAGCTCAATCACAGTCAGCGAAGGCGACTCCCGCAGGTCATCGATGTCCTTCTTATAAGCCATTCCGAGCATCAGAATCCGCGCCCCATTCACAGCCTTTTTATTCTGGTTCAGCCCCTTCGCAACATACTGCACCACATGCGCGGGCATCGCCTCATTCACCTCGCCCGCCAGTTCGATGAAGCGCGTATTGAAGTCGTACTCCTTCGCCTTCCAGCTCAAATAAAACGGGTCAATCGGAATGCAGTGTCCACCCAGCCCCGGCCCGGGATAGAACGGGTGAAACCCGAACGGCTTCGTCGCCGCAGCATCGATCACCTCCCAAATATCCATCCCCATCTTCAGCGCCAGTACCTTCAACTCATTCACCAGCGCAATATTCACGCAGCGATAGATGTTCTCGAGCAGCTTCGTCATCTCAGCCGCGCGCGTCGAAGACACCCGCACCGAGCGAGTAAAGATGCCCTCATACATCACCGCCGCGAGCTCCGTCGCAATCTCTTCATGACCGCCCACAACCTTCGGAATATCGCGTCGCGCGACCGTCGTATTGCCCGGATCTTCGCGCTCCGGCGAGAACGCCACATAAAACACTCCCTGCTCAGCGGCAGTCCCCTTGCTCTGCACCTTCAGCCCGTTGCGGTTCTCCGCTTCGAGGATCGGGATCATCAGATCCTCCGTAGTACCCGGATACGTCGTGCTTTCGAGCACCACCAGCTGCCCTTCCTGCAGCCACGGAGCGGCCGCCTTCGCCGTATTCTCCACATAGCTCAGATCCGGCTCACGATGCTCCGTGAGCGGCGTCGGCACGCACATAATGATGGCGTCCTGATCCGCCAGCCCGGCAAAGTCCGCCGTAGCCTTGAAACCCTGCGCGCGTGCGCTCTGAATCTCCTCCGCGGGAATTCTAAAGATATAAGATCGCCCAGCCTCGAGATCTGTAACCTTTTTAGTATCAATATCAAATCCCGTCACCTTGAAACCCGCTTCAGACAGAAGCAGAGACAACGGCAACCCCACGTACCCAAGCCCGATCACTCCGATCTTCGCGGTACGATTCTCCAGGCGCGTCATGCGCACTTGTGCAATCTTCGGTAAAGCAACCTGACTCAATGTCGACATAGTCTCGATTATCGCATCCACCCTTCTGTGCTTCCATCTTCCGAAACTCGACAAAAACGATCGAATTCCCGAGAAATTATTCTGTCTGCCAACTCCATCCTCTTCGGCAACTCAAACCGCGTGGAACAATACGGCATACCCTTTGAAAAAGAGGCTTCAAGAAGACGCTACTCTCTTTCTATTCGATCTCCCTGCAAATCAATCAGTCCCCCTCCGTCGTCTCCGTCGCACAAAAGTCGCATTGACTTGAATCCTCCCGGTCGCCAAACTTAAATCATGTGTCCAATCCGCGACCTGCACTCACTTTCATCCCGCGAACCCTGATAATAAAGGAAGCTCCCAGCGCGACACATTTTTGAAGATCCCAGCACGTTACGTCTGGGCGGAGGAAAGATGGCCCGTTATCTCATCACCGGAATCGCAGGTTTCATCGGCTCGTCACTGGCCCACGAACTCGTCAAACAGGGACACGACGTACGCGGCATCGACAATCTCTCCACCGGAGATCTCGACAACCTGGCCGACATTCGCCGCTCCATCGACTTCCAGGAGATGGACCTCCAGGACGCAGCCGGCATGAAATCCGCCTGCGAAGGCATCGACTACATCCTCCATCAGGGGGCCCTCGCCTCGGTCCCACGCTCCGTCAAAGATCCCCTCACCTCGCACGAATCCAATATCAACGGCACCCTGAACCTCCTCATCGCAGCGCGCGACGCCAAGGTTCGCCGCATCGTCTACGCGGCCTCGTCGTCTGCCTACGGCGACCAGCCCACTCAACCCAAGCAGGAAGACATGCTCCCACGGCCGCTCTCGCCCTACGCCGTCCAGAAGCTCACCTGCGAGTACTACATCCAATCTTTCTATCGCGCCTACGGCCTCGAAGGCGTCTGCCTGCGCTACTTCAACATCTTCGGCCCGCGTCAGGCAGCCGACTCGCCCTACTCCGGCGTCATCGCTCAGTTCACCTTCAAAATGATGGAAGGCATCACCCCGACCATCTTCGGCGACGGCCTCACCAGCCGCGACTTCAACTACATCGACAACGCCGTCAGCGCCAACCTCCTCGCCTGCCTCGCGCCCAGCGAAGTGGCCACCGGCCGCGTCTTCAACGTCGGCACCGGAAAGAGCCATACTCTCAACGAGGTCTACGCCGCCATCGCCGGCCAGCTCGGCTTCACGGCCAAGCCCCACTACGGCCCCCCAAGAGCAGGCGACATTCAGCACTCCCTCGCCGACATCACACGTGCCACCCAGGAGCTCTCCTACCAACCCAGGGCCCACTTCCACGAAGGCCTGAAGAAGACCGTCGCCTGGTACCTCGAAGAAAAACAGAAAAAGGAAGTGGTCGCTCTCAAGTCATAACAAACGAGCCATGACAAAACGGCGGCCGCCGGAGGGTCCGGCAGCCGTCGAATCTGCACTTCAATTGTTTTCCAGTGGGCGATTTGCTGGTGTCCAGTCTGCTACCCACAAAGCAAATCGAACCTACGCGCGCATCCTGCGCATAAGGGTACCGGCACAACCCATCAGGCCGGTTCCCAGCAGCAGCAGTGACCCTGGTTCAGGGACCGTCGAGACCGACCCATAGAAGTCGAGCCCGAAATCTGACTTATTAGCCTGAACAACCTGGAACGTCAAAGTATTCGTACCATCAACAAAGTCATTCGAAGGAAGGTAGATGAGCGTGCCGTCGCCCGTGCAGGTTGGCGTCCCATTGGAACAATGGGGGTAAGCCGTCCCCGTCGGTGTATTCAATAACTGGCCGTTCAGAAACACTGCCACGGTATCGTCCGCGAGGACTGACAGAGAACCGTTGTAAATCGATGGATCTTTGGTGTCGATATCAAACGTGCTGGTAAAAAAGTAGTTGCCATTCGGAGTATTGACGAATGGATTTGATTCGGGACCGGTCGTGTTGTAAGAGACCCAGCTCGAATTGCCGATCGGCAAACTCCAAACCGAACTGTTTGTGACCGGAAGATACAGCGTTCCGTAGGGGCTTACCGGAGCCGTAAAGTCCGGCAGTCCATTGTTGTACGCATAGCTTGGTGGCGCAATTACCGCCAACGCCGAGTTGTTGTTGCCTCCATTACCTGCATCCTGGCCATAGCTGGCCAGAAAAAGTGTGTCAGCAGAAGCGAACGTGGTTGCCGCCACGAACACCGCTCCTAAGGCAGAAAGTTTTGAAAACAGCTTCACAAGGGCCTCCTGGATTCCGCGTAAAGGCGGTTACTCCTGAACCGTGGTTTGCCACGGTCTCGTACATGCGCGCCCGTCTTTGCCCGGTCGTCAGGGCAGTCTCTCTGTGGCGAGTCAGGAAAGGCGATCATGCAACTACCTATGCAGCTTTTGACCCAAATGAATCTCATTCCCTATCAATAACTTAGGAGCGAAAATTAAACATGAACCGCAAACTATTGCATAATGAAGCTGCCAAAGTGAAAATGTTTGCCACTTTTTGAGTCAAAATTTCCTCATTTCCCACGCGGTCATGCCTCAAGTTCTCCGACATTTGCCTCCCGTTCCACGGTCTCGCTTTTGCATCTCAGTCATGGAAGCAGGCTTGGCATCCCTCGCGCCGGAAAAACTCCTTGCGCAAAACCACCAAATCAAAAGACGATGTTTCGGGCCCATGAGGTAAAAGAAAAGAATGCATGTTCCATCTCCGGCAGCAGCACCCGCTCCGTCCTTGGCCAGAATCGCCCGGCGCATCGCGCTCTCCGGAAGTCTTCTCTTGTTTCTCCTCACAGGTTCTGTCTTCGCCTTCAGCGCGCCCCTTACCGGAACCCCGCTGAACGATGGCTACTACGCCCTCTATAACCTTGACTTCGACGCCGCCCACGCGCACTTCGGTCAATGGATGACGGCCCACCCCGAGGACTGCCTCGGCTCCGCCTCCGACGCCGCCGCCTACATCTTCACGGAGTTCAACCTCCTCGGCGTGCTCGATATCGAACTCTTCGCCGACGACAACCGCTTCGAGTCCCGAAGCCGCCCCCCCGTCGACCCGGCTCTCAAGAAGGGCTTCAACGATCGCATCGATCAATCCAATCGCCTCGCCGACGCAGCCCTCCAGCGCAATCCCAATGACTCCAACGCGCTCTACTGCAAAGCCGTCACCTCCGGCATGCAGGCCGACTGGGCCTCGCTCATCGACCGCCACGAGTACGGCGCCTTCAAATACAGCGAGCTCGCCAGCAAATACGCCAAGCAGGCCCTTGCCATCAACCCCACCCTCTACGACGCCAACCTGGCCGTAGGCATCGAGAACTACATGCTCAGCCTCAAGGCCGCGCCCATCCGTTGGTTCCTCGGCATGGCCGGCGCCGGCACCAACAAGGCAGAGGGCGTGCGCCTGCTCAAACTCACAGCCGAGCAGGGCCACTACCTCGCCCCCTTCGCCCGCCTCATGCTGGCAGTCGGAGAGCTTCGCGACGGCCGCACCCAATCCGGCAAACAGATCCTCATCGGCCTCTCCCAGGAGTTCCCCAAGAACACCCTCTACCAGCGTCAGATCGCCCGCCTCCACTAGCCGCCGCGCCATTCGCCCATGAAATTCAACACTGAATCTCACTCAGCGTGTACCTTTAACCCATCGGACAAACCCACGCCTCATGAAACCATCTCAGGCGTGCAACTTTAATGGCGTACCATTGCCACTGCATTTCGATTTAGAAAGTCACCACAAAGGGTCCTCACAAGCATGCGTATTGCATCCGTCGGCACTGCCTATCCACCTCATCGCTACTCCCAGGCACAAATCTCAGAAGCACTCACGGCGCGCTGGCAGGATCGCATGGAAGAGCCTCGCCTCATCAACCGGCTCTTCGTCAACTGCGGGGTCGACTTCCGCAACCTCGTCTTCCCCCTCGACGTCTATGAGAATCTCTCCGGCTTCGGCCCCACCAACGACGCCTGGATCGTAGCCGCCGTCGAACTCGGCGAAAAAGCCATCGACACCGCCCTCGCCCGCGTAGGCCTCACCCCAGCCGACATCTCCGCCATCTTCTTCGCCTCGGTCACCGGCATCGCCAGCCCCACCATCGACGCGCGCCTCATCAACCGCATGCCCTTCCCCACCAGCATCAAGCGCACGCCCATCTTCGGCCTCGGCTGCGTCGCCGGTGCCGCCGGCATCTCCCGCGCCTCCGACTACGTTCGCGCCTTCCCCAACCAATACGCTCTGCTCCTCTCCGTCGAGCTCTGCTCCCTCACCTGGCAGGACAACGACCAGTCCATCGCCAACCTCATCTCCTGCGGCCTCTTCGGCGACGGCGCCGCTGCCGTCGTCATCGCCGGCAGCGACACCGCGCTCGCCAAGCGCACCTGCGCCACCTGCATCTCCGGCCCCAAAATCCTCGACACCCGCTCCACCTTCTACCGGCACACTGAGCACATCATGGGCTGGGACATCGGAGACATGGGCTTCAAGATCGTCCTCTCCCCCGACGTCCCCAAGGTCGTCAACGAACATCTCCGTGGCAACGTCGAGTCTTTCCTCACCGACAACGGCCTCTCTCTCAGCGACATCTCCAGCTACATCTTCCACTCTGGCGGCCCCAAGGTCCTCGAAGCGATGGAGAACACGCTCAACCTCCCCGACAACGCCCTCGAGCCATCCTGGCGCAGCCTTCGCGAGGTTGGCAATCTCTCTGCCGCCTCTGTCCTCGCTGTCCTCGAAGACGTCCTCGTCAACGCCCCCGGCAAGCCCGGCACCTACAGCATCCTCGCAGCGATGGGGCCCGCCTTCTGTTCGGAACTCGTTCTCCTGCAGTGGTAGCAGCCAACTAAAACCTCATCTTCAAAACCCACGGCTGAATCCCCCCAGGATTCAGCCGTCTTCCTTTCTATGCAGCAACTCAAAGCGTCTATGCCGCAACTGAAGGCGCGCTCCCACCAAACACCTTCCGTCAAACTCTCGTCTCAGTCTCGTCATTTGCTTGTAAGCCCTGTATCTTCCTTATCCCGGCGACGTCCTATCCACAGAGGGCCCCCGCTATTCCATGCCGTTTCACACTCCAACGACACAACCGGATGTCCTCATCGTAGGAGCTGGCCCCGCTGGCCTCGCTGCCGCCATCGCCTCCGCAAACAAGGGCCTCCACGTCGAAGTCATCGACGCCATGCAGCCCCCCATCGACAAGGCCTGCGGTGAAGGCCTCATGCCCGACGCCATGCGTTCCCTCGCGGGCCTTGGCTTCAATCTCAATCGCGATCTCCGCAAAGTCGAAAGCCATCTCCTCCGCGGCATCCGCTTCCACAACGAGCAAGCGGCCACCTCTGCCGAAGCCACCTTCCCCGCAAGCCCCGGCCGAGGCATCCGCCGCATCGCCCTCCATCAGCTTCTACTCGACCGCGCTCTCGCTCTCGGCGTTCGCTTCCACTGGGAGAACTCCGTCCAAGGCATCGAGCCAACCACCACCGGTCATCTCCTCCGCACAAATCGTCAAACCCTCCGCGCCCGCTACCTCATCGGCGCCGACGGCCACCACTCCCGCATCGCCACGTGGGCCGGCCTCGCCAAAGCCACCATCTACTCCCGTCGCATCGGCCTCCGCCAGCACTACTCCATCGCCCCGTGGACCAACTTCGTCGAAGTCTATTGGAGCAATCACGGCCAGGCCTACGTCACTCCAACCTCCGCCAACGAGATCTGCGTCGCCTTCGTCTCAAACAAAAAATTCCCCACCGTCAACCACGCCCTCGCCCACTTCCCCGCCCTGCAACGCCAGCTAGCCTCAGCAACCCCCAGCGGCGCCCCTCGCGGATCCATCACACTCGACCGCTCTCTCCATCGCATCACATCAAACACCATTGCCCTCATCGGCGACGCCTCCGGATCAGTCGACGCCATCACCGGCTCCGGTCTCGGCCTCTGCTTCCGTCAAGCCGTCGCCCTCGCCAACTCTCTCAACACCGAAGACCTCGCCCTCTACCAGCGCGCTCACCGCACCATCCAGCGTCCCGCCCGCATCATGTCCCACGGTCTGCTCCTCCTCGACAGCTTCCCTCACCTCCGCACCCTCACCCTCAGCTCCTTTCAACGCCATCCCATCCTCCTCGAATATCTCCTCCATCTCCACATCGGTCATCGGCACTGCCCTTTTGGCGTATTGACGAACGCCTTGCAACCGGATTACACCTGCTGACAAGCTAAAGTTAATCAGGGTGGCCCCCATAACCTTTACAGCGGCCCTTGCATCCCTGTAAGTTGGGGCTATCCCAGGACGCCGGAGCAACATGAACGACATCGCCACACGCTGCATCGACATCATCGCCAAATCAAAGAGCATTCCTGCGGACACCATCTCCCTGGCCAGCACCTTCGACGAGCTCAACATCGACTCCCTCGACAAGATCAACATCTCCTTCGAGGTCGAGGAAGCCTTCAACATCGAGATTCCCGACGAAGCCCTCAGCACTCTCCGCACCGTAGGCGACATGGTCCAAGGCGTAGCAAAGCTCACAGCCACCACCCCCTCCACCATCACCACCCACTAGCAAATCCCTCAACTGCGCCAAAAAGCGCCGTCTTCTCGACCGAAGTCGCGCAGCCTCATCGCCCTTCCAAACAACAAAAGAGTCGTCATCCCGACCGTTGCTGTTCCCAGTCTCACCGTGAACAGCGCAGCGAACAGACCCCCGCATTTTTGCTTTTGCGCTTGTCTTTGCCTCTCTTGTTGTCATTCCCGAAGGGGTCTGCGGTTGCCATATTCTTCAACCGCATCAACACCCAGTGTCGTTTGGTCCCGACCCACCCGTGTATCATTCGCTCGTATGTACGTAGGCGACCCCCAACTAACCGCCGGTCAGGTCCTACGGACCTTTCAACACGACGAACTCTACCTCTTCCTCGGCGCAGCCTTCACCTCCCTCGGGCTTGTCTCCATGGCATTCGCCTTCCTCAGTCGCAAGTTTGACGCAGTACTGTTCTGGCTCGCCCTCTTCGCAATCTTCTACGGAACGCGCCTTTGGCTCAGCGGAGGATTCTTTGCCCTGCTCCTGCCAAACACAGCTTTCTTCAATCGTTTGCCAAGGGCCGCAAATTATCTGGTCCCCATCCCCGCCTTCTTCTACTTCGCAGAGGCCGGATTCCTGGGTCTCCGCGGACGTAAAATTGCTATCGCCCTTACGCTTCCGTTTCTCTGCATCACCATAGGAAACCTCTGGTTCGGCAACTCGCTGGTCTTCGTCTACATCAACAACGCGATCATAATCATCATGCTCGCCGCCCTGACCATTGAATCGATCCGACGCAAGCAAGTCGACAAAGACTTCACCATCGTCAGGGTAGGCATCATGGTCTTCGTTGCATTTGCTCTATTCGACAACATCGCGGGAATCTTCCGACGCTTCCCGCAAAAAGAGCCCATCGGTTTTGCCTTCTTCCTCGCAGCCCTGGGCTACGTCGCCGCAAGACGCAGCCTCCATCGCGATCAGCAATTCAACGCTCTCCAAAAAGAACTCGAGATCGCCCGCCGCATCCAGACCTCGATCCTCCCGTCACCCTACCCTCAATCCGCCCACTTCCACGTAGCCGCGCGCTACGTCCCAATGACCGCCGTAGCCGGAGACTTCTACGACTTCCTCATCAGCAGCGAAACCGAAGCCGGCCTCCTCATCGCGGACGTCTCCGGCCACGGCGTCCCCGCCGCGCTCATCGCCTCCATGGTCAAACTCGCCGCCACCTCCCAGCGAACCAACGCCGCCGACCCCGCCCTGCTCCTCTCCGGAATGAACTCCGTCCTCTGCGGCAACACGCAGGATCAGTTCGTCACCGCCGCCTACGTCTACCTCGATGCCGCATCCTCCACCCTGCGCTACTCCGCCGCCGCTCATCCACCCATGATGTTGTTCCGCGCCGGAGACATCACCGAACTCACCGAAAACGGCCTCATGCTCGCAGCTTTCTCCTTCGCAACCTACACCACAGCCGAATACCCCCTTCAAGCTGGCGACCGACTCCTCCTCTACACCGACGGCATCCTCGAAGCCACCAACCCCCAGGGCGAAGAGTTCGGATCGACCCGTCTCCACACCCTCCTCAAAGACGCCGCCCACCTCAACGCCGAAGACTCAGCCGACCGGATCATCTCCTCCCTCGAACAATGGTCCTCCAGCGCCCGGACCGACGACCTGACCCTCCTCATCTGCGACTACCAATCTGCGAATATCCCAGTGCCAGCCACACGTCTTCCCATCACGTACGAAGCCGCGCTTTGAAAACCACTCCGCCTACTTTTGTTTTTCGTCACTGTCCTTCGGCAACTCAAGATACACAAGCCCGAAATGAGTTGCACCGTCCTTCGGCTTATCTATCCCAACCAGCCGATATCGAAGCGGAGATCCCGCACGAAGTTCGTGACCGTTGGAGGAGTCTTTGCTGTCATTTACCTGCACATGTCCGCCCTCGTCGTCCGCACACGTCAGCCCGCTGCGCGTTGCAGTCACAGAGCCAACTGGTTTGCCATGATCGCACTCCAGCACCTCCCCGTAATGCGACAGCGATTTGCGATAAAACGCTAGAACCTCTGTCGGAGAGTGTCCCGTCAAATAGTTCGCAACCATCATCTTGAAGTGGAAGTCGCCGAAGGTCACCCCAAGATCCACCGACGAACTGTTATCGTCGTCCTTCAGCAGAGTCGCTCCCGGATACGCAGGCAAACCGATATCCCTCGCTGTAATGTGTGAGTTCGCATGCAACTCCACATTCGTGCCCGGCTTCTGCGAGAGCGCCCCCTTGGCTCCGCAAAGCAAAACTGAGGTACAAGTTATCCAAGAAGAGACTCGAAAGAACGAACGAAGCCGATTTGTCATTGAGGTCCGATCTGAAGTGAATTATTTCGAAGAAGATACGGATCGCTTCTATTTAAAGTTCTCATCCGCTGCCCTCTCCAACTTCTGTCAAGCCCCCAACCGTCAAATCCCCGCGCCAATCCAGCACAAACGCATTGCGTATCAGTTACACTCACCCAGCTATAATAGAAACAAGACCACCAAAAAGCCCCTGCCACCCACAGGGGCTTTACTTTTTCAGACCCCTAACCCCTTTCGATGGAATATTTTGCAGCCAACCCCTTTGGATGCAATATTTTACAGACACCCACCACCCGCAAACTCATCAAAACAAGTACTTTAGCCACAAAATACCCCCAGGGGGGGAGGGGGGAGGGTAAGCTAGTCCTCCGAGAGAATCTACAATCACCAGAGCACCACAGGAGAAGAAGTGAATCGTGTCGTAGTCACCGGTCTCGGATGCATCACCCCCATCGGCAACACCGTAGCGGACTTCCGCACCTCCCTCTTCGCCGGAGCGACCGGCATCGCCCCCTTCCCGCCCTACCCCGAAGCCCCGGCCCGCGAAGCTCACGACAAGACCCAGGGCCTCCGCTTCACCCAGACCGCCGCCGTCAAAAACTTCGACGCGACCCAGCACCTCGACTCAGGCGTCATCACCGCCACCGACCGCACCGTGCACTTCGCCGTCGTAGCCGCCCGCCAGGCCGTCGCAGAGTCCCAGCTAACCAACCACTACGCACCAGACCGGATCGCCATCGTCGTAGGCTGCGCCTGCGGTGGACGCCAGGCCGAAGAGACCGAGACCAACAAGCTCTACACCCGTGACGCCCGCGTCCATCCCCTCACCGTCGTCCGTACCATGGCCTCCGCCGGCGCCAGCAACATCTCCATCGACCAGAAGATCACCGGCCCCTCCCTCAACATCTCCACCGCCTGCGCCTCCGGAGCCCACGCCATCGGCCTCGCCTTCCAGATGATCCGCGCCGGCATGATCGACGCCGCCATCACCGGAGGCCACGAAGCCCCCCTCACCTTCGGCTTCCTCCGCGCCTGGGACTCCATGCGCGTCGTCTCCCCCACCCAATGCCGCCCCTTCTCCGCCGACCGCGACGGCATGACCCTCGGCGAAGGCGCCGCCATGTTTACCCTCGAAACCCTCGACTCCGCTCGCGCGCGCAACGCCCACATCTACGCCGAAATCGTCGGCACCGGTAGCACCGCCGACGCCAGCCACGTCACCCAGCCCCACCCCGACGGCGCAGCCGCCGCCATGCGCAACGCACTCCGCGACGCCAACGCCTCGCCCGACGAGGTCGGCTACATCAGCGCCCACGGCACCGGCACCCAGGTCAACGACACCACCGAAGCCGCCGCCATCTATCAAGTCTTCGGTCCCAACGCCGCGAAGATCCCCGTCAGCTCCACCAAATCGCTCCACGGTCACTCCATCGGAGCCAGCGGCGCACTCGAAGCCCTCGCCACCGTCCTCGCCCTGGAAGAAAACCGCCTCCCAGCCAACGCCGGCGTCACCGAAATCGACCCCGCCATTAAATTGGACATCATCCTGGGCTCCCCCCGCGCCGTCACCCCCAGAATCGCGCTCTCAAACTCCCTCGCCTTCGGAGGCCTGAACGCCGTCCTGGCCATCCGCCCCGCCGAGTAGTCCGACCGCACCAACGCGCCAGCAGAAAAGTCACACAGCTGACTGCGGCTTCGGTTTCGACTCAATCAATGCCGCCGCACTCAACGAACTCGCCACCGAAAGTCCCACCGCAATCCACAACACCACCCCATAAGCCCCAACAAACGACTCGCCGATCAGCCGCTGCACCCGTACATCCTCGCTCCGCGCAGCAGCCAGCTTCGCCCTCTGAGACTCCACCCCCTGACGCTCCGCCGCCGACAGTCCCAACCCGTCCAGCCCCCGCTCAAGCCGTCCATAAAACACAGTCGAAAACACCAGCCCCATCGCCGCAATCGACAGCAATCCTGCCACGCGCGACACCGCATTGTTGATCCCCGAGGCCACACCCGCCCGGCTCTGATCGATCGAATTCATCACCGTCGTCGTCAGCGGCGCAACACTTACCGCCATCCCCAACCCCAGCACAATCACAGCTGGAAACACCGTAACCCAATAAGAACCACCGACTCCACCCCGGCCAAGCAAGCCAAACCCCACCCCAGCAATCAACGGCCCAACAATAAGCGGCAGCCTGGCACCATACTTCGCAACCAACCCACCCGACCACCGCGACAACAAAAAGACCAGCAAAATAAGCGGAAGCAATGCCCCGCCAGCCTCCGTAGCCGAGTAGTGCTGAACCTGTATCAAATTCAACGGCAGAAAGAAAAGCACCCCACTCAGCGCACCATACAGAAACAAAGTCATCAGATTCGCACCGCTGAACGTCCGCGACCGAAACAGCCCCAGCGGCAACATCGGGGCCTCAGATCGCGACTCCACCACAAAGAACAACGCAAGCGCCACCACCCCAACGACACCAGCAACGAGCGCCCGCCATCCACCACGCCCAGCCTCGATAAGGCCAAATATAATCCCACACAGTCCCACGGTAGCCAGCACCGCACCCCAACCATCCAGCTTCTGAACCATCTTCTCGTCGCGACTCTCCGGCACTCGCGCCAAGGAAATCAATACCACTAGACCGGCCAGCGGCAGGTTGATAAAGAACGCCCATCGCCACGAGAGCTGATCGATCAACCACCCACCCAGCACCGGCCCCAGCGCCATCGTTATCGCCGTAAACCCAGACCACGTCCCTATGGCTCGCCCACGCTCCTCCTCGCAGAAAGACGAGCTGATCAACGCCAGGCTTCCCGGCACAAGCAATGCCCCACCCACACCCTGCAGACCGCGAGCCACGATCAACGCACGTATGTCAGAAGCAAATCCACACCACGCCGAAGCCGCTGCAAATATCGCCACCCCAATGATAAAAATCTTCCGACGCCCATAAAGATCGCCTAGCGATCCCCCCACGAGCAGCAGCGCCGCCAAAAACAGCGCATACGACTCCACCACCCACTGCACATCAGTCACCGTAGCATTTAGAGCACGCTGCAACGCCGACAGCGCGACGTTCACCGCCGTCCCATCTATAAACACCATGCTTGACCCTAGAATCGTAGCGGCGAGAACCCACCTCCCTCTACGTGTCTGGTCTGGCGCGTGGGCCACACTACGGATCGCGCCTTCTTCACAAGGCAAATTCGGCATGGTCCTTCACCCCACCGCCGCCGATCATACCAGCAAATCAGCAACTACGAACGGACGCCGCCCCCTCATTCTCTTCGTAGTTTTCGCTCCTGCCGCCTACTACAAAAATCTCGACCAAAGTCCGTTACTTGTGCAGCCTCAAGACTTACGGATACCCTTAATTATGAACTGCAGAAAGCTATTCCTCCCCATCGCTCTATCCACAGCTCTCACTTTAAGCCTCCACGCGCAGGCAAAACTCGCGATCTACGGAACGGTGGGCGGCGAGAAGACCGAAGTCGCAAACGAAGGCTGGACGACCGCCGGAACCTTCGGCCTCTACTACGGACTCTTCAAGGCCGGGCCCATCAGGATCTCCGTCGATGCCCGCGGAGATCTCTCCGACAACATCAACAGTGGTCTCTTCGGCCCACGTGTAGCCCTTCAGCTTCCTCTCTTCCCCCTCAAACCCTATGTAGAGGTTCTCGGCGGATTCTCCTCCTACAGCAGCACAAACAACGGCGCCAAAGACACCACCAGCGCGAACTACCGCTTGGTAGGCGGCGTCGACACAACCA
The DNA here is from genome assembly GCF_051013365.1 of Tunturiibacter psychrotolerans. Lineage (GTDB taxonomy): Bacteria > Acidobacteriota > Terriglobia > Terriglobales > Acidobacteriaceae > Edaphobacter > Edaphobacter psychrotolerans_A. The sequence goes on from NZ_CP132941.1 coordinate 1,233,625, forward strand.
TCCTCCCCCACCTCGACTGGCGCATCGCTGACTACAGCTACAGCCCCGCCGGTATCTCCCAACAAGGCGTCACCCGTCATCCGCAAAGCCTCACCACCGGGCTCGTCATCCGCTTCTAGCCGTAACCGGAGATCGTCGCGATACCATACCCGATAGATGATCTCCGTTCTCATCCTCACCCGCAACGAGCAGCGCGATCTCCCCGACTGCCTCGCCTCTGTCTCCTGGTCCGACGACATTCACGTCTTCGATTCCCACTCCACCGACAACACCGTAGAGATCGCCAAAGCTGCCGGAGCCCATGTCCACACCCGCACCTTCGACGACTACGCCACCCACCGCAACGCTGCCCTCACCAGCATCCCCTTCAAACACCCCTGGGTCTTCCTCCCTGACGCCGATGAGCGCCCCTCCCCGGACCTATCCCGCGAGATGCAGCAAATCGCGCTCGCGGCCCCCGATCAGACGGCAGCATTTCGCGTACGCCGCCGCGACTTCCTCTTCGACACCTGGCTCCAGCACGCCCAGATCTCGCCCTTCTATATCCGTCTCGTCCGACCCGAACGCGCCCGCTACACCCGGGCCATCAACGAGGTCCTCGAGATCGACGGCCCCGTCGCCGAGCTCAGCTATCCGCTCGATCACTTCCCCTTCTCAAAAGGCATCGCCCGCTGGGTCAAGAAGCACAATCTCTACTCAACCATGGAAGCCGAGTTGATCGTCCGCAACCAGGGCCTGCAAAACCCTTCTCTCGTCACAGCCCTCCGCGACCCTGACTTCCACACCCGCCGCCTCCACCAGAAGGCCATCTTCTACCGCCTTCCCGGCCGTCCTCTCATCAAGTGGCTCTACATGGTCTTCCTTCGCGGCGCGATCCTCGACGGTGCCGCCGGCCTCACCTACGCCACCCTGCAGGCCTTCTACGAGTACCTCATCGTCCTCAAGACCAAGGAGCTTCGCCGTGGCGGAGCATAAGCTCACACGTCAGGATGATGCACCCGAAAAATCAGCGAAGCATTCGTCCCGCCAAAGCCGAACGAGTTCGACATCGCATACTCCATCGGAGCATTGGCCGCTTTATCCCTTACCAATCCAAACTGACATACCTCATCGAGATCTTCGATGTTCGTTGTCGGCGGAGCGATCTGGTCTCGCAACGCCAACACCGTAATCCCTGCCTCAAGGCTGCCCGCCCCACCCAGCAGATGCCCCGTCATCGACTTCGTCGAACTCACCAGAAGACACTTTGCGTGATCGCCAAATGTCTCCGCGATCGCCCTCGCCTCAGCCCTGTCTCCCAGCGGAGTAGACGTAGCATGCGCATTCAAATACTGAATCGCACTCGGCTCGAGACCAGCATCTTTGAGCGCCAACTGCATCACCCGGCGAACTCCACGCCCATCCTCCGGCGGAGCATTCGTATGAAACGCATCCGAGTTCGCCGCATACCCCACGATCTCCGCCAGTATTGTGGCTCCCCGCTTCAGCGCGTGCTCTCTCTCCTCAAGGACAAGAACCCCTGCACCCTCACCCACAACAAACCCGTCGCGCCCGCGATCCCAGGGCCGCGAAGCCCGCGCAGGATCGTCATTTCGTGTCGACAGAGCCCGCATCGCGCTAAACCCGCCCACCGACAGAGGAGTAACAGCTGCTTCGCTCCCTCCGCAGATCATCGCATCCGCATCGCCCCGTTGAATAATCCGAAACGCTTCGCCCACTCCATGCGCACCCGTCGTGCACGCAGTCGCACAAGTTAAATTCGGCCCCGTCGCCCCATAACGTATCGAGATCTGTCCGGCCGCCAGATTCGCGATTGTCGCCGTAATAAAGAACGGCGAGATCCTATCCGGCCCGCTGCTCTCAAGCTTCGTATGCTCGCGCTCGATCACCTCGAACGCGCCGATCCCGCTCCCTACATACACCCCCACGCGCTCCGCATCTTCCGCAGACATATCCAGCTTCGACTGCTCCATCGCGAACTGTGCCGCTGCCATCGCAAACTGGATGAAGCGTCCCATCTTCTTCACATCCTTGCGATCGACGTAGTTCTCAGGCGCGAATCCCTTCACCTCTCCTGCAAATTGGCAGCTGTACTTCCCTGCATCAAACAGCGAAATCCTGTCGATGCCGGAATCCCCACGCAACAACGCGACCCAGCTCTCCTCAGTTCCAATTCCCACCGGGCTCACTAATCCAACGCCCGTCACGACCACGCGAAACTGTTCTCTCATCTTTGTCTTCGAAGTCACGTAACTCCCTCTTTTTGTTGCGGCCAGCGGTCCTCGCAACATCATCCTCAGTCGACAAGCCGGTTCGACGAATATTCCGTTTACATGACAATCATAATTTATTCTCGCAGAGTAGCGGTCACTGCGCCCGCGGCCAAATCGTTCCGCCAGTTCTCCAGCTTTCAGCACACGATGAGATTCGTTCGGACCTCTCGGAGTTACAAATCTCCTGGCTGAATCGCACTCCGAACCCCTCAAGTCCACCCAATCTCATTGCGTGATATCTCAAAAAAATTCTTGCAATATTCGCGAAAGCCATTTACGGTTGGCTCACTCTTTCTTAATTTGCCGTTTTCGCCACACTTCTAGCAGCCGCTTGGCCCTTGGAACACAGTGACGTACTCGCAGCATTCCGCTGCGACGCAGGCTTGTTGTTTAAATCGACCTCAAAAAAATCGCCCAGAGCGATCAAGGAGATTCTTTGTCTTTTTTCGGAGGTTCTATGCGTAGGTTTTCGGTAACGCCCTTACAGGCTGTGCTCTACAGTCTCGCCGCCATTCTGCTCACCATCCTTGCAACGCCGTTCGCGCACGCTCAAACCTACCGCGGCGGGATCAATGGCAGCGTTACCGACCACACCGGCGCCGCCATCGCCAACGCAACCGTCACTGCGATCGATACCGCAACCAACCAGACCTACACGACCGTATCCACAAGTGCCGGCGAATTCAGCTTCACCAATCTTCCTATCAGCAGCTACACCGTCACCATCGCATTCACGGGCTTCTCCACCGCCAAATACGACAAGGTCCAGATCGAAGCCGGTAGCAGTTACCTCATCTCCGCGAAGCTGGCACTCTCTTCCACCAGTTCGACAGTTGAAATAACTGCAGCGGCAATCACCCTCGACACCGCCTCCGACGTCCAGGCCACCGTACTGCCTGAAGTCGTCGTGCAGAACATCCCCAACAGCGGTCGCGACTTCACCCAGCTCGTCGCCCAGACCACCGGATTCGCCGGCCTCAACACCGGCGGCGGCGGTGGTGTCTCCAGCGTCAACGGAACCAGAACCAACTCTGTCAACTGGCAGATCGAAGGCACCGACAACAACGACTTTTGGTGGAACATCCCAGCCGTCAACCAGGGCGGCGTCTCCGCCATCGCCGGCGTCATCTTCCCCATCGACGCCATCGAGAGCTTCAACTTCGTCACCACCGGTTCTACCTCGCTTGGACGCAACCCCGGCGGCACCGCAAACCTCGTCATCAAATCCGGAACCAACTCCCTCCACGGCTCCGCCTACTACTTCAACCACAACGAGTTCTTCGAGCGCCAAAACCCATTCTCCGACGTCAAGCCCGCATCAAGGCTTCAGGACTACGGCTTCTCCGTAGGCGCGCCTATCATCCACGACAAGTTCTTCTTCTTTCTCGCCGGAGAACACCAGAACTTCCTTATCGGCGCTCTCAACCACGCCACAGAACCGTCAGCCGCCTACCAGACCGAGGCATATAGCGTACTCGACTATTACGGCGTCCCCCATAGCCCCGTCGCCGCCAATCTCCTGAACGGAAACGGCACTCTTGCTGGTCTCTGGCCAACGGAAGCTCTGACTGGACCAGCCCAGCCGGAGAACTACCAGGCCACAGGAAACCTCACAGGACATAGCTTCAACGGCCTCATCAAACTCGACTACAAACTCTCTGACAAGGACCATATATCCGCCCGCTGGTTCGTCGCACAAGGCACCCAGACCGCGCCAACCTCCTCTGACCTCACCCCCTACTTTGAGAACGCGCCTATTCACGTTCAGAACTACTCCATCATCTACAACCGCGTGATCTCCAACTCGATGGCCAACCAACTCTCCGCAGGCGTCAGCTACTTCAACCAGGTCTTCAGCGACTCTGATACCGGCTTCGATCCGATCGGCCTCGGCCTCAACACCGGCGTCACAGATCCGGCTCTGCCAGGCGCACCGCACCTAATCATCGGCCCCACCGGCAGCGGCTCGGGCCTCACCGCTGGGAACACAGGCTTTGACCCCACCGGCGTCACCGCTCCTTCCGGAAGAAACGACATCACTGGACATCTCGATGACGATCTCACCTGGACCAAAGGAGCTCATCAACTTCACTTCGGCGGCGAGTTCCGCCAGGCCCAGGTCGATGACTTCTACCAGACCGGACAGCGCGGGACCCTCTACTTCGATGGCTCCCAGGGGCCATGGACCACAGCAAACTTCGTTAACGGTGCCGCGCAAACCCCATGCGCTGCTCTGGCAACCAAGAACCAGGGAGTAGCAGCCCCCGACGGAACTCCATCGAACGTCCTGTTCCTCGCAGACTTCCTCGCAGGATGCATCAACCCATCGGCATCCAGCATCATCCTCGGGAATCCGAAGCGGCAGGTCTTCGGGAACTCCTGGGCCGTCTATGCGCAGGACGGCTGGCAAGTCAACAAGAAGTTCAACTTCAACTACGGCGTTCGCTACGACTACGCAGGCCCTGTCCACTCCAACTACCCCAACCTCTCCATCTTTGATCCCACTCAACCCTCCGGCCTCGCCGTCGCCGGGCAGACCGTCTCCAACATCTATCCCAAGTTCTGGGGTGGCGTCAGCCCTCGCGTTGGCTTCGCCTATCAACTCGATGACACCGGCAACACCGTTCTTCGCGGAGGCTATGGCTACTACTACGACTCGGTCTATGTAAAGGCCATCCTCCAGAACAACGGAATCCAGAACATCTCCGTCTTCGGCCCCGGTCTCAATCCCGCAGGCAGCAACTTGGTCGTCAACGCTCAGGGACTCAATCAGGTCATCCAGCCGGGCCTTGACATCTATCCCACCATCAACGAAGCCAGCCAGAACCCCTCGCCTGGCAGCCAGAGCATCTCCACCTTCGACAAGCACTTCAGACCCTCCGACACCCAGATCTGGGACCTCAACATTCAGCACAGCATCACCAACTCCGTCATCATGCAGATCGGCTACGTAGGCTCCAAAGGCACCCATCTGTGGGGCATGTTTGATATCAACGCCGCCGCTCTCGGCAGCGCCTACATTCCCTGCCCGCCCGGTGAATCCAACGCGGACGGCTCCTGCAACGTCAACACCCAGCAGGAGACCCGCCCCTACAACTCACAGTTCCCCAACTTCGGGGTCATCGACGAAGCTCGAAGCAACCTGGGCTCCATCTACCACTCCCTCCAGTCCACCCTCCGCGTGCAGAACTGGCACGGCCTCACCTCACAGCTCAACTACACCTGGTCTCATGCGCTCGACTATGAGACCGGCCTCCTTCCCTACCTCCCGCAGGACCCGACCAACGAGAAGGCCGAATACGGCAACTCCGACTACGACGTCCGCAACACCTTCACCGGCTACTTCAGCTACGCCGTTCCCGTCTTCCGCGGGCCCAAACGCCTCACCCACGGCTGGGAGCTGACCTCCGGCTTCTCCTTCCATGGCGGAACACCCTACACCGTCGTCGCCAGCTCGAACGTCAGCGGCAACGGCGAAGGTGCTGATCGCGCAGTCCAGGTCATCGCAAACCCCAACAACGTCTCCCACTCCATCGTCAGCGGCTCTGTTCAGTGGTTTAATCCAAACGCCTTCGTCGATCCGGCAACCGGAACCTACTCGCCCACCCGTCGCGGACAGAACTCTAACCCGGGCTACGAAGACTTCGACCTCGCCGCCTCAAAAACTACCGCAATCACCGAGAGAGTGCAGATCAAGTTCACGGCCAACATGTACAACCTCGTCAACCACACCAACCTTGCTCCAGTCGGATTCCCCTCGACCGGCGAGGGTGGAACCATCGGCTCAACCCTTGGACCATACCTCGGCAATCCCACCATCGGCCCCGGAGAACCATTCAACACCGAGTTCGCTCTAAAGGTCCTCTTCTAACCAAACACCAAACCAAACCAAAAGCCCCTGTCGCAGAACATCGCGGCAGGGGCTTTTCTCTTCCTCACGACCGATCTACAGAGGCCATCTCCACTCCCGAATCTCCTTACTGTCGATGCCGTTCTCATGCGCATAGTTCACTGCTTCGATGATCTGTCCCTTCAGCCACTCCTTCGTGTGCGCCGCCGTCAACTGCAGCCGCGGCACTCGATCGATCACATCAATAGCCAGATTGAATCGGTCAATCTGATTCAGGATCGCGAGTTCCAGCGGTGTGTTGATATTCCCCTTCTCCTTGTACCCGCGCACGTGAAAGTTCTCATGGTTCGTCCGCTTATAAGTCAATTTATGAACCAGCGAAGCATACGCATGGAAGTTAAAGATCACCGGCTTGTTCTTTGTAAACAGTCCATCGAACTCCTTCTCCGAAAGCCCATGCGGATGCTCCGTCTCCGGCATCAACCGGAACAGATCCACTACATTAACGAACCGTATCTTCACGTCCGAACAGCGCTCTCGCAGAATCGCCACCGCCGCCAACGCTTCCTCTGTCGGGATATCTCCCGCGCAAGCCATCACCACATCCGGCTCATCTCCTGCATCGTTGCTCGCGAAATCCCATATACCGATTCCCTTCGTGCAATGCTTCACCGCATCATCCATATTCAGATACTGCATATGCGGTGCCTTATCCGCGACGATCACATTCACGTAGTTTGCACTGCGCAGACAGTGATCTCCCACGCTCAACAGACAATTGGCATCCGGCGGCAAATAGATCCTCGTAATCTCCGGACTCTTATTTGTCACCACATCCAGAAACCCCGGATCCTGATGTGTAAATCCGTTATGATCCTGTCGCCACACCAGCGAAGTAATCAGCAGATTGATCGAAGAAATCGGAGCCCGCCACCTCAGCTCCAGCTTGCTCTTCTCCAACCACTTCGCATGCTGGTTGAACATCGAATCGATGATGTGCACAAACGATTCATACGTCGAGAAGAATCCGTGTCGCCCCGTCAGCACATAGCCTTCAAACCATCCCTCCAGAGTGTGCTCGCTCAAAATCTCCATCACGCGGCCATCGCGTGCGAGATCTCCGCCGTCCGCATCCTCCGGCAGCAGCCTCGCCATCCACGTCTTTCCGCTGGCCTCATAAATAGCCTGCAGCTTGTTCGAAGCCGTCTCATCCGGCCCGAAGACACGAAAGCTCGTCATATTCATCTTCATCGCATCGCGCAAAAAGTGCGCCAACACATCAGTCGGCGAAACCTCGATCTGCCCAGGCTTCTCCACCTTCACCGCATAGTCGCGAAAGTCCGGCAGTTCCATAGGCTTCCGCAGCAACCCTCCATTCGCATGCGGATTTGCAGTAATCCTCCGTTGTCCTACCGGCGCCATCTCTCTCAACTCAGCGATCAGCTTGCCCGATTCATCAAACAACTCCTCAGGCTTATAACTCTTCATCCACTTTTCAACCAGCTTCAAGTGTTTCGGATTCGTCACCGGATCGAGAACCGGCATCTGATGCGCTCGCCACGACCCCTCCAGCTTGTGTCCATCGATCTCCTTCGGACAGGTCCATCCCTTCGGCGAACGCAAAATAATCATCGGCCACCGAGGCCGCTCCGGCTCTGTTCCCTTAGGAGCACTCCGCGCCTTCTTCTGAATCGCGCGAATCTCCGTCACGCAATCCTCCATCACTCCCGCCATCAGCTGATGCATCGTCGCCGGATCATCTCCTTCGACAACATGCGGCTCCCAGCCATATCCCTTGAACATCCACTCCAGCTCTTCAGGCGAAATGCGCGCCAATACGGTAGGGTTTGCTATTTTGTAACCATTGAGGTGCAGTATTGGCAGCACCGCACCATCCCGCACCGGATTCAAAAACTTATTCGAGTGCCACGAGGTCGCCAGCGGTCCCGTCTCCGCCTCTCCATCCCCAACCACCACCGTCACAATTAGGTCCGGATTATCAAACGCCGCACCAAACCCATGCGACAAGCTATATCCCAGTTCGCCGCCCTCATGAATCGACCCCGGCGTCTCCGGCGTACAGTGGCTCCCAATTCCACCAGGAAACGAAAACTGCTTGAAGAACTTCAGCATTCCGGCAACGTCTTCGCTCTTATCCGGATACACCTCTGAATAAACACCTTCCAGATAACTGTTCGAGAGTGTCGCCGGCGCGCCGTGTCCCGGCCCCGAGAGATAGATCAGATTCAAATCATATTTTTTGATCAGCCGATTCAAGTGAACCCAAACGAACGTCTGCCCCGGGTCCGATCCCCAATGCCCCAGCAGCCGATTCTTAATATGGTCCGGCTCCAACGGCTTGCGCAGCAGCGGATTCGCTCGCAAATACAGCATCCCAACACAAAGGTAGTTACACGCCCGCCAGTAAGCGTCCATCTTCCGTAGTTCCTCAGCCGAAAGCGGCTTACCACCCTGGCTCTTATCCTTAGACAATTCTTTTTCTTTCACCACGCTGCTCATAAAAGCTCCTTGAGTCGAAATCCATTGATTGGAAAAGAAAAATAGTTTTGTAACTTACAAAGAACTAATTCGCCGATCCGGCCAGTTCACGCACATGGATCGCGATCATCCAATCCTCTTTCGTCGGGACAACAATCACCGCCGTTAAGGAGTCTGATGCACTTACGACCCGCACCGCGTCGCTCCTGCCTTCGTTCAACTCAGAATTAATCGAGATCCCTAAGCCCTGCATTCCTGCAACAATCTCTTCTCTCGACCGCGCATCGTGCTCCCCGATGCCGCCCGCAAAGACAACCCCATCAATCCCGCCCATCAACGCGATAAAGCCGCCCAGCGCTTTCTTTACACTTCGAGTAAAGATCTCGGTAGCCAGCCTCGCCCGCGCATCGCCCTTCGCCGCAGCCTCGCGAACAGCCTTCATATCGTTCGGCATCCCCGAGAGAGCCACCATCCCCGCGTCATGATTCAGCATCTTCTCAAGCGCCCCCACCTGATTTCCCTTCGTCTCCCGCAGCAGATAAAGCACCAGCCCCGGATCGAGATCTCCCGGCCGCGTCCCCATCACCACGCCCCCCGTCGGCGTCAGCCCCATCGTCGTATCGATCGAACATCCATCAACCACCGCCGTCACGCTGCATCCACTCCCCAGGTGCGCAATCACCATTCGCTTCGGGAAGGAAATCGTCTTCTCCGCTCGCAGACTCCGCACAATCGACTCACAACTCAGACCATGAAACCCATACCGGCGAACTCCCCGCTCACGATATTCCATCGGAATCGGATACGTCGTCGCCTCCTCCGGCATCGTCTGGTGAAACACCGTATCGAAGCAAGCGTAGTGCGGCACACTCGGAAACTTGGCCATCATATCTTTGATCACTTCAATCACCGCAGGATCATGCAGCGGCGCAAACACCACTGCCTCCTCAAGATCCTTCAGCACCTCATCGGTGATCCTCTGATGCCGGTCCAGCTTCGCCCCTGGATGCACCACCCGATATCCAACCGCATCCACCCGCGGCAGGCCCTCCCCACTCACCGCCCCCACTACCAGCCCGATCGCCTGAACCGGCGTCTTCGCCTCCACCTCGCTACGTCCACCGCTCAAATCCAGCCCACCCGCATCGCGAAATTTGAAGCCGCCCTGCGCTCCGCCAATCCCGGTCACCTCTCCCTCGAACAACGAGCGAACCTCGTCTCCTCCCGCCTCAAACAGGGAAAACTTTATCGACGAAGATCCACTATTGATGACGAGTATGTGCACAGCACTCCCGGTCGTAAGCCCTTACGTTACACCCGGGCCATCACAAACCCGTAAATTCAGGCCTAAATGCTTTCATCTACTAGATGCCGCTCAACTGTCGAGCATTTGTCTCGTCGTTGTAAAAAGATTGCAGCGTCAGACTCAATCTCGACTCACCACCTCTACCAACCCATAAACTCAAACGAGATGCGGACGAGCAGCGCCGTTGCATCCTGCAGCCCTGCCCCCACAGCAACCACCCGTGAAGCAGACTATGGCATCCACAGTTGAAAAAATCCGCGGTGACCTCCCGCTTCTCTCCGCCACAACTGGCTTTATCTTTGCCTTCCGAGTCTGCCTGACCTATCTCTGGTTTCAAGACGAGCCGCAAACCGGAACCATCGTCTGGCTGGCGCTAAGCTTGGCCCTTCTCACTCTCGCGATGCTGTTCTCTATCAGCAGCCCCGTCACCGTACCCACGGCCTATCGCACCGTCCCAATCCGTTGGGCCGCTGCCATCCTTGGCTTTAGCCTCGTCAGTCTCTTATGGTCTGAGGCGCCCATCGAAGCAGCCGCAGGTTACTGGCTCTCCTGGGCAGCAGACGTCGCCACCGTCTGGTTTCTCCTTCGCGACGCAGACCCTGAAGTCAAGGGCGCCGCCATCATGAAAGGCTTTGTCAGTGGAGCCTGCATCGTCGCGATCATCGCCTGGATTATCCCGGCAGCGTTCGATCTACGTCTGGGCGATCTGGATTTCCTGCATCCAAACGTACTCGGCTTTGTCTTTAGTATTGCCACACTACTGGCGGTCCACCTCGCCCACGAAACCACGCTCTGGCGATGGCCCGCTCTCTTCCTCGCCTGCACGCTTCTCCGCACCATCAGCAAAAGCTCCATCTTCGCGTTCCTTATCGCATTCAGCATCTATCTCATCCGCGACTCAGCCTTATCGCGCAAGATCAAGATCAGACTCGCTATCTTTGCCGGACTCATTGTTGCCTCGCTCTCCGGTCTCCTCGAGGCTTACTTCACCACCTACACCGCAGGCACAGATCCAGAGACGCTCACCGGCAGAACCTTCATCTGGGCCGTCTCCTTCGAGTACGCCCTCAAAAAGCCCATCTTCGGTTACGGGTTCTACTCCTACCGCTTCATCGTCCCGCGATTTGGGACCTTCGAAGCTCAACAAGCTCATAACGAACTCCTCCAGCAGTTCTTCTCCTTCGGAGCCATCGGGGTTCTTTTAACTATCGGTGTTTATTGGACCTTCTTTCGCCAGATCCGTCGCGCTTCTGCATCTAACCTCAAAACGCTGGCAGGAACCATACTTCTCCTCGCTCTCGTACGTGGTCTCACCGACACCCAGATCTACGACTTCTCTTACCCGCTCTGGCTCCTCACCATGCTCTCCATCCTGCTGGCCTGCCACACTCCCCAAACGCAGCCGGAAGAAAGCGCCATTCTCGAGACAACAACCACATGACGCACTCCATAAGACACTCCATCCGCTCCGTAGTAGAAGCCACCGGACATCAGATTCGGAAGACCGACGTATACAGTTCACAAAAACTCCGCTACCGCCGCCTCTTCTCTCTTCTCAACCTCAACCTCATCCTCGACGTAGGTGCCAACGCCGGCCAATTCGCACAGCTCTGCCGCACCGTCGACTACCGCGGCAAAATCCTCTCCTTCGAACCCAGCAGCACCGCCTATCAAAGACTCCAAACCGCCGCCGCATCCGATCCCCTCTGGACAGTAGCCGGCATCGCCCTCGGAGCCACCACCGGCGAAACCGAGATCAACGTCTCTGCCGACTCCTTCTGCAGCTCCATCCTCCCCATGCTCGACTCGCACCTCTCCGCCGCGCCACGCTCCGGCTACCTCCACAAAGAAAGAGTCCTCATCCGCCGCCTCGACGATGTCCTCCCTCCCCCCGCATTCAAAAGTCGCACCCTCCTCAAGCTCGACGTTCAGGGCTTCGAACTTCAGGTCCTCACCGGCGCCCCCAGAATCCTCTCCCAGGCCCTCGCCGTGCAGTTGGAGATGTCCCTCCTCCCTCTCTACCAGGGCGAAACCCTCATGCCTGAGATGTCCGCTGCCATGTCCGACCACGGCTTCCATCTCTGGGACCTCGAGCCCTCCTTTCGCGACCCGACCACCGGCAGGCTCCTCCAGGTCGACGCCATCTTCGTCCGCAATTCAGCCCTCGCAGAACCCCTCCCCCAAAAGTCCCAGCCCTTCCGTGAGGCAGAATCGGCCGTCGCCATCTAAACTCATTCCATGTGTGGAATCGTTGGATACATTGGCCCTCAGTCTGTCGTCCCCGTAATCATTGAAGGCCTTCGCCGCCTCGAGTACCGCGGGTACGACTCCGCCGGCATCGCCGTAGCCGGAGGCCCCAAAGGCCTCGAGCTCCGCCGCGCCCCCGGCAAGCTCCGCAACCTCGAAGCCGTCATCCACGACTCCCCCATCGACGGCACCTTCGGCATCGGCCACACCCGCTGGGCCACCCACGGCCGCCCCACCGAAGAAAACGCCCACCCCCACCGCGACGGCTCCGGCACCCTCGTCGTCGTCCACAACGGCATCGTCGAAAACTATCTCTCCCTCAAAAGCGCCCTCATCGCCAAGGGCCACAAGTTCGTCTCCGAAACCGACACCGAGATCATCGCCCACCTCATCGAAGACGAGCTAAACCTCGCCGCCAAAAGCGCCCATCATCAAGACAGCGTCATCCTGAGCGCAGCGCGCAGCGCGCAGCCGAAGGACCCCGAAGCACTCGGCACAACCAAGGCCGCTAGTACCTTTCAAACCCGAACCTCCGACGCACCCGAAGCCAACGAGTCCGAAGCCGTCCTAACTCTCAGCACCAAACCCACCATCCCCCTAGAAGAAGCCGTCCGCCGCGCCGTCAAGCGCATCACCGGAGCCTTCGCCATCGGTGTCCTCTCCGCACACGAGCCCAACAAGCTCGTCGCCGCCCGCATGGGCCCACCCGCCGTCATCGGTATCGGCGACGGCGAGTTCTTCCTCGCCTCCGACGTCCCCGGCATCCTCCACCACACCCGCAACATCCACTTCCTCGCCGACGGCGAAGTCGCCATCCTCACCAAAGAAGGCGTGGCTCTAACCGACTTCGACGCCAACCCGCTCCCCCTCAAAGTCCAGCGCATCACCTGGGACCCCATCCAGGCCGAAAAGTCCGGCTACAAGCACTTCATGCTCAAAGAAATCAACGAGCAGCCCCGCGCCATCCGCGACACCACCCTCGGCCGCGTCTCCCTCGAAACCGGCAAAGTCCATCTCCCCGAAATGGACTTCTCCGAAGCCGACTTCCGCAACGCCAGCCAGATCACCATCGCCGCCTGCGGAACCTCCTGGCACGCTGGCCTCGCCGGCAAGTTCATGATCGAGCGACTCGCCCGCCTCCCCGTCGAAGTCGACTACGCCAGCGAATACCGCTACCGCGACCCCATCGCCGACCCGCGCGCCATCGGCCTCCTCATCACCCAGTCCGGAGAAACCGCCGACACCCTCGCCGCCCAGGCCGAGCTTGCTGCCAAAGGCTCCAAAACCCTCGCCATCTGCAACGTCGTCGGCGCCGCCATCACCCGCAAAGCCCAGGGCACCCTCACCACCAACGCCGGCCCCGAGATCGGCGTCGCCTCCACCAAGGCCTTCACCGCCCAGCTCACCGCCCTCTTCATCCTCGCCCTCCATCTCGCGCAGGTCCGCGGCACCATCTCCGACGAAGAATCCCTCCATCTCGTCACCGAGCTCTCCAAACTCCCCGGCAAGCTCGCCTCCATGCTCAACATCAACTCACCCGACGCCCCCGGCTCCTCCGAAGGCGTCGCCGCACCCACAGGCCCCACCCGAAACGCCCGCCTCGGCCCCACCCAAAATCTGTCATTTCGACCGCAGCCGCAAAGCGCACCCTCTGGCCTTAACCAAAATCTGTCATTTCGACCGAACACGCAAAGCACCCCCTCCGACCCTACAAAAGATCTGTCATTTCGACCGGAGGCGCAAAGCGCCGGAGTGGAGAAACCCGCTTCTCTACCGCCTAATCCCACAGAGCCGGAATGGTCAGCACCCGACCGCCGCGCCACCCCCCGCCAGCCACTCTCCGTCCAGTGCGAAGAGCTCGCCCGCCTCTTCCACACCTCCGACGACTTCCTCTTCCTCGGCCGCGGCATCCACTACCCCATCGCCCTCGAAGGCGCACTCAAGCTCAAGGAGATCTCCTACATCCACGCCGAAGGCTACCCCGCCGGCGAGATGAAGCACGGCCCCAACGCCCTCATCGACGAATCCCTCCCCGTAGTCTGCATCGCCACAAAAGATCCGAACGACCCAAGCAGCGTCCTCAAGTACGAAAAAACCCTCAGCAACATTCAAGAGGTCACCGCCCGCTCTGGCCGCGTCATCGCCATCGCCATCGAAGGCGACACCGAGATCAGCCAGCTCGTCGAGCAGACCATCTACATCCCCCAGGCCCCCGAACTACTCCTACCCATCCTCGAAGTAGTCCCCCTCCAACTCCTCGCCTACCACATCGCCGTACGCCGAGGCTGCGACGTAGACCAACCCAGAAACTTGGCCAAAAGCGTAACAGTGGAATAATCGCTAAAGGTTGCGATCGGCTGATGACCCTAAAACGAAACTTTTATGTTGTTTATAAAGCTGCCGACTGCTATGTTCAGCATCCAGGGATGTTATCCAGATCAAACTAAGCTGAGTTGCAAGTGCGAGATCGATCCGTGAAGTTACGAAGTGTGGCAGTTTTGGTGTGGTCTTTTACAGCGGTGGCGTTAGTTCAGTTGCCCGCTCAGGTGTCTCCTCCAGCGCCCAGCTCCACACCGCCAGCAGCAGCGGCTCCAAATTCCCAGCCCACTCGCCCAGTCACTATCTCACCCATTTCGCAAATTAAAAAAATGGTCGCTTTTCTAACGGTCACATATCAAACGCCCATAGGCATCATGCAGAAGCGGGGCACATCATTTTTTGTTGCTTACGAGGACAAGCGGCTTGGTCCAGGTCAGGGTTTCGTATATCTAGTTACAAACCGCCATATGGTACAGCCCGGATTTGAAGATGGTGCACCATTCGCTGTGACCAATTTTTCGTTGAAGCTTAACAAGCGATCATTGGATGGAACAAGCACCGCATTTGAAGCGATGCTCCCTATCAACAGTTCCCACTGGTACTTTCGCGACGACGACCCTTCCGTAGATCTTGCTGTTCTACCCTTGGCGCCTGATCAAGCGATATACGACTACTCAGCCTTTCCTACGTCCCTGATGGCAACAAGAGATGTAGTGCAGTCTCAATCCATAGCCGAAGGAGACTCGATTCTCTTTGCAGGTTTTTTTTATCAATTCTCAGGTCTCAAGAAGAACGAGCCCATTGTTCGAGAAGGTGTTTTAGCGATGATGCCAGAAGAAAAGATGACAACAACAATGCACAAGCCGGGCGATCTCTATCTTGCGGATGTGCACGTGTTTAACGGGAACAGCGGGTCGCCCATGTTCGTAAATGTCGGGGGGTTGCACAATGGGGCACTCACTTTCGGGGGCTTTCCATTTCGATTACTCGGAGTGGTCAGCGGATACATGAACGAGTCCGAAAAGTTTGAAATAGAGGTAAGCCCCACTTTGCCTGAATCTAGTAAAGAAAATAGTGGCATATCCACGGTGATTCCCGTCGACGAACTTAAAGACCTCCTAGATACAGCACCATTACAACAAATGAGAGATTCGTTTGTGGCGAAGATGCCGATTCGTCAGTAGAGGAAATGAAAAACAAATTTCCACATCGATCAATCATCGTTCTGGTCGTTCTTGTATGTCTCGCGTCCATCAGATCGGATGGACAGTCGGTACCCGGCTCCATTGTCGTCAGTTTCAAGGAAGGGACTTCAGATTCCGAAGCTCGATGGATACTGCGATCTTATAAGGTCAAGTTCGATTTATATTCGCAACATGTCTTTGGTCTTTTGTTGATAGATGACACTCAAGACTCCAGAGAAAAAATAGAAACATTCACTGGAAATCTCAATCGGGAACATACGCTGGGGCGCAGCGTCATTGTCAAGACTCGCGATCAACCGTTGGCTCCCGATCAAACGACTTTTAGAGTCTACGGGGACCTTCAGCACGACTCTGCGCTGCAAGACAAATTCATTTCACTTCTTCCAAGCGGCATCGTGCCAAAATGGCTCATAGAACCACCCACTGCAACGATTTCGGTGGTGCCCGGAACCGAAAATGAATGGCTCGCTATTTGGAAGTCTGAGCCCGACGTCGCATTTGCCGACTATCAGGCGTGGCCAGCGCAGACGTCGGTTCAAACATCAACAACCATACGCGGTGAACCGGAACAAGATGTCAAGCCTGCCACTGGTAAACGGCCAAAATCTACTCAGATTCCTAAGAGAGCTGCTATTTCGGGATCACAGCTTCCGACTATTGAGTGGGTGTCAGATGTCTTCAATGGTTTTTATGCGAAAGGCCATTCAAGAATCTCTCTTGTGAGTAACGACTCGGATGAAGGAGGAGAATTCTTCGAATTCCTGATTGAGAACGTCAAGGGCACAGTAACCAAAGAAAACTATTGGGAGAAGCTTAGGTATTCTCTGATCATCTATAGGTCAAATGCCGCAGAGATCAAAATACGTTGCGTGATGGACGGTCAATTTGCGGCCGGGGTAGGACCGAACGAGCCATCCGATTCCTCCTTCCAAGATCTTGAACCGATTTACACCAGAAAGATGCAGGACGAGGTGGGAAGATTCATGCAAGGCCTCGTTGTGAACTTGCAGAAAAGAGAGCGACATGACTGAAGATCAGAATCGCCAGTACGTTTCGAGAGGGTTGGTCCTCTCTCATCTGTCGATAATACTGCTCGTGATGATTTTGTGGGTTTTTCATGGTTTCACTTTTTCCGAGATGACAACCACAGTAGCCCTAATTGTTCCGATGTTCGCTACATACACAGCAACTATAGTTAGATCCACTATTGCCACAAGGACTCGGGCCATAGCAACATCCAGTGAAGTCTCAAAAGACTACGCGCTCTTTTCCTTGCTTATCCCGTCAGTTTTCGTTGTCTGTCTTTTCACTGCGACTATTCTCAAGGCCGTGAATATCGGGTTTGATACATTCGACCAATTCAAAATTGTTATTGGACTGCTTGAGGGCATTTTTGGTGTGTACACGGGCTTGTTCGTGACAGCTCTATTTCCAAAAGTGAAGTAGATCAGGGGCGGGTGGCCCATACATAAAACCAGCCCACACCTTGGGTGCTTCATTCATGCAGTCGCATCGCATGAGTGGGCATTCGTGCCAAAGCACGAATCGCATCTAACCCACCATCCTGCACTCCCAAAGGTGGATCCCCATGGTAGAAGCCGTCCTCTCCGACATCGACGGAACCCTCGTCGAAAGCAACTGGCTCCACGCCGCCGCATGGAGAGACGCCTTCGCCGTCATCGACATCCCCCTCGACACCGAAACCCTCCGCAAACAGATCGGCAAAGGCGGCGACCAGCTCATCCCCCTCTTCGTCCCCTGGTGGAAGCGCCCTATGGTCGAGGAGCCCCTCAAAACCTACCGCAGGCGGGTGGCCCATACATAAAACCAAACACAACCTTGGGTGCCCCATTCATGCAGTCTCACCGCATGAGTGGGCATTCGTGCGAAAGCACGAACCGCCTTCCCTCCCCAGCCGATAAAATCCATCCATGCCCTTAGGCTTAGAACGACGTCAGAACACAGGACGACTCCACTTCATCACCTTCAGTCGCAGAGATGCGAGCCGAAGCTCTGGCGAAAGCCGATAAAGTCATCCGCAACTATGAGTGTGCTCCACAAGTCTGTGGACTATAGTTCTCTAGGGAGAGATCGCATGAAAGCAGCAAGCACAGTAGCACTTGCCCTGGTTCTCGCCGTGTCGCCGATTCATGCGAAGGATAAATATGCTCCGCTCCCGGCCAGCGTGATAGCTGCAAAAACCGTCTACATTGACAATCAAACGGGCCACCCTGAAATTTCAGACCGAGCCTACGATGCATTAACTAAGTGGGGGCGATTCAAAATCGTGAAGGACGCAAAGGACGCCGATTTGGTCCTTCGGTTCACAGCAAACACCAAAGGCAGACCCATGCCGCCACGCAATGATATAGACATATCACCTACCCCCGTAATTCTCTCAGTACGCGATCAAACTGATAATGAACTCTGGACTGTATCTAAAGACCAGCCGCTTCGTAGTCAAACGCGCCTGGACCTTGATGAATTCAAAAAGCGAATTGAAGCACAAGAAAAAGGCAACTAGGGCGGTTGGCCCATGGCAAGAGACATCATCCAAACCCCCAACGCCCCATCTCCCCCGCCGACCTACAGGCGGGTGGCCCAGATCTGACCCAGGGTGCCCCACATCTCGATTCTGAGATGTGGGCATCGCGCGAAAGCACGAACCGCCAATCAGCGAACTCGCGTGATGTCCTGAACCCAGTTTGTCTCCCAGGTCTTGCCCTCGTCTGGCGAGTCCGCTTGCTCCCAGTGGCCCGACGTCGGAGTGATGTTGGACCAGAGGAAGCGCGCCCGAACTCGCTTTCCCTTGACCATATCCTCCCCATAGAAAGTGCCGACGCCATTGTGGAAGCCTCCAACCATCGGCGGATCCAATCGGTCGGATGGTGTCCTGCTGTCGAGCCACCAGATGGACCACTGATGGGTCTTCGCGTCGAAGGAGCGCAGAGCGACACCGCGATAAGGAGCACCGGGAACGTTGAGCACTGTATCGTCCACATTGCTGTAACTCCCCATAAGCGGTTGACTCGACAACGTGCCGTCGAATTCAATCCACTCGTGACTATTGGCGAGTCGCTGCTTCAGCTTTAGATGATGGGCGTGCCACTGACCAACCAGGAAGTCGAAGTCGTGAAGACGGGAAAGACCGGGGACAGCACTGTCTGTCTGATTCACGCCCGGGCCCGAATCCTGGTGCGTTTGTGCGGCCAACTGTCCAGGCGCTGCCAGACACAGACTCAGCACCGCGATCATGACCGAAGGTTGGTAAATACTCACGATGCCCCCTTTTGAACTGCGGCGGCAGCCAACTCTCACCAACGCTTCAACTCCATTTCGCCGATACGCGTCCATCGTCCCCTCCGGAATCACACTGAGCTAATGCCACTATTGAGATTGACTCAGCTTGTGGCATTTGTGCATATCCACTTTCAATGGAACTCTAGATACCACTTTCGAAGCCACACGACTGGGCATTCGCACGAAAGCACGAATCGCATCTAACCCACCATCTGCACTCCCAAAGGTGGGCCCACATGGTAGAAGCCGTCCTATCCGACATCGACGGAACCCTCGTCGAAAGCAACTGGCTCCACGCCGCCGCATGGAGAGACGCCTTCGCCGTCATCGACATCCCCCTCGACATCGAAACCCTCCGCAAACAGATCGGCAAAGGCGGCGACCAGCTCATCCCCGTCTTCGTCCCCTGGTGGAAACGCCCCATGGTCGAGGAGCCCCTCAAAACCTACCGCAGCTTCCTCTTCCATCAGGACTACTTCCACCAAGTCACACCCTTCCCCCACGTCCGCGACCTCTTCCTCCGCTTCAAACAATCCGGAATCCGCACCGCCCTCGCCTCCTCCTCCGCCAAAGCCGACCTCGACACCTACATGAAGATCGCCAACATCTCCGACCTCGTCGACGAGACCACCTCAGCCGACGACGCCGCCCGCTCCAAGCCCCATCCCGACATCTTCTCCGCCTCCCTCGACAAGCTACACGCCAAACCCACCAGCGTCCTCGCCCTGGGCGACACCCCCTACGACGCCGAGTCCGCCGGCAAAGCAGGCATCCGCACCATCGGCGTCACCACCGGCGGCTGGTCCCGCAAAGAACTCCTCGACGCCGGCTGCATCGAGGTCTACAAAGACGTAGCCGAACTCCTCGACCGCTTCGACCAAAGCGCCCTCACCCACTACGGCCCCTCGAAATAGCCTTCGCATTATGTCGGCCAGCAGGCACATTTAACTCCATACATCTCAACACTTACCCAACGCATCTTTATTCAGCAAGTAGGCTTTGGCCGCACGCAATCACGCGTCTGGATAAGGCAAAATATGGAAGACTTCGAAACAGGCATCCCTTGGGCGGACCACGAGCTATTCATCCGCAGCGCAGCAAATCACGCTGAGGCTCTCTCCAACCTCATCTACCTTATCTGCGAAGACGCGGAGCACCCGGAAAAGGTACGTCACTACGCCAGCCTCTCTGAGCACAGTCTTCAGTCATTAACCCAGCTACTCCGCGAACAAATCTAAAAGCAACCACAAGACGATCAGAGCGTCCGAAGAGCGTGGCCGCAGTGGTGTCCCGCAGCTCGCCGTAGGAGCGAACGGAACGCCTTCAAGGGGTTGGTATAGTGGCGGAGCGGGTATCCCATGCGATGTCGCTCCGTCCTGCTCTTGTCAAGCCTGCTCGCATTCTTGGCCGCGGCGATCCATGCCCAGGATCTGTCGCCGCGAGCCTACGTCATCACGCCCATTCACACGAACGCAGTCATCCTCACCTGGGCCTACTTTGACGGAGGTGTAGATTTCAATGGAACAGTCCCCATCTCAGGCGCAACCGGCACCTACAACGTCCCCATCTTCAGCCTCTACCACACTCTGAATTTCTTCAGACGCTCTGCGAACCTCACCGCGTCATTGCCTTACGCAGTTGGAAACTTCACTGGTACGCTAATGGGCCAACAGCAATCAATCTATCGCTCCGGCCTCTTGGACACATCCATCCGTTTCTCCGTAAACCTCAGAGGCGGTCCAGCAATGACGCCACAAGTTTTCTCGAAGTGGAAACAAAAGACATTGATCGGCCTAAGCGTAAAGATCATCGCCCCCACCGGACAATATGAACCAACGAAGCTGGTGAACTGGGGAATCAATCGCTGGGCCTTCAAACCGGAGCTCGGCTATTCAAAACGCTGGAACCACTGGGTTCTCGACGGCTACGGCGGAGCGTGGTTCTACACCACCAATCCCGCGTCCTACGATCAACCCACACCAAAGCCTCAGACCGAAGCACCGATCGGCTCCTTGGAAGGCCACCTAAGCTACGACTTGAAGCCGCGCTATTGGATCTCGCTCGATGGCAACTTCTGGTTTGGCGGTGTCACCACTCTCAACGGCATACAAAATCTGCAGACCAGGCAGACCGGCTCTCGCATAGGAGGCACAGCCTCCGTCCCGCTCGGCAAGCATCAATCCATCAAGATCAACTACAGCAACGGCACTTACATCCGCTTCGGCGGAAACTATCAGAACGTCTCGCTAGCGTGGCAATACTCCTGGCTCGGCAAACCAAATTAAAATCAGCGGTGGAACGCCCGCCCCTGATAAAGCGCCTGTGATCTTCAACATAAGCTAAGCAACAAACGCGCACGACGCTTCCGTCGTCTAAACAATCAGGAATGACTGAACCTTTCAGCAAGGCTGCCGCATCCTTTTAAGGACACCATCGCTAAAGGGCTAATCTGAATGCACTTCCGCCGACTTTTATTGACACTGATTCTGGGTGTCGCTCCGATCACCGCGTCAGGCCAACAGGCCGGCACGACCGGACCGCAGCGCGGAACCATCAGCGGCGACGTGACCGATGTCGATGGCCTCGTTATCCCCGACGCCACAATCACAGTCGACGAACCATCTTCGAGTGACTCTCAGACCGTCACGGCGAACGAAACAGGATTTTTTGTCCTTAGAAATATCGACCCGACGATCCCTCACAAGATTGTCATCAAAGCGAATGGGTTCGGCGATTGGACTTCGCCTTCCGTCACAATCAGTCCTGGCCAGTCATTCGAACTCACCGACATCAAGCTCAAGGCAGCAATCGTCGAAACCACAGTCTCCGCCGTCACCATGGAGCAGCTCGCTCTCGAACAGACAAAGGAAGCAGAGAAGCAACGAGTCTTTGGCATCATCCCCAACTTCTACGTCTCCTACGAAAAAAACCCCGTCCCGCTCACCTCGAAGTTGAAGTATGAACTCGCCTTCAAAGCCGGTACCGATGTGGCCAGCATCGCCGGCGACTTCTTCATCGCAGGACTCAATCAGGCAGCCGACTATCCCGACTATCAGCAAGGTTGGAAGGGCTACGGTCAGCGCTTCGGTGCCGCCTATGCCGACAGCTTCTCGAACATCATGATCGGCGGAGCTATTCTACCTTCGCTCCTGCATCAGGACCCGCGCTACTTCTACCAGGGCACCGGCACCAAAAAATCTCGCGCCCTTCACGCCATCTCAGCCCCATTCATCTGCAAAGGGGACAATGGCAAAAACGAAATCAATTTTTCCAGCATGGGCGGCGACCTGATCGCATCGTCCCTCACCAATACCTACTATCCGAATAGCAATCGTGGTCCAGGCATCGTCTTCTCCAGCTTCTTCATCAACTCCGGTGGCCGAATCGCCAACGCCCTGGTACAGGAGTTTGTCCTGCGCAAATACACCCGCCACGCAGACAAAGGCAACTAACCGTGCGCGTCGCCAGATCTAACCGTTAGCCTCTAAATCGGGTGCTCCATCTCTCGATTCTGAGATGTAAGCATTTGTGCGAAAGCACGAACCATTCTTCGATTCAGGAAAGATAGAATGGGCTTCCAAGAGGAGCTCCCATGTCTGTCGCCGCCACTCCACCCTTCACGCTCGAGATCGAAGACCGCGGCAGCACAGCCGTCGTCCGCTGCCACGGCAAACTGCTAGCCGGCCACACCGAACTGCTCTACGCTCCTGTCTCCCAGCTCCTCCCCACACACCAGCGCGTTACCCTCGACCTCTCCGACCTCACCCACATGGACAGCATGGGCCTCGGCGCACTCGTCCGCATCTACGTCTCTGCCCGCACTAAGGGCTGCGAGCTCGAGCTGCGCCACATTGGCAAAAAGGTTCGAGACCTCCTCATTATGACCAACCTGCTCCCGGCCTTCACCATCGTCGGAGAACACGACATAAGGATGTGACACCGCAGGCTCCTGTGGACTAACCTTACGGCGCACGAGGGGCGACCGTTTTTGTCAAAGATAACGACAACTAAACCTCAACTTCCTCGTTCATAATTGCAACGCGAGTTTCTCTCAGGAGCAAACACCATGCGCACGAAACCATCCATTCGAAATCTTTTACTCGGCTTCCTCTTAGCAGTCATCTCCTCGACTGCCTTCGCGCAGATCGGCATCTCCGTCTCCTTTGGACCACCCGCTCTCCCCGTCTACACGCAGCCCCTCTGCCCGGGCGACGGCTACATCTGGACCCCCGGCTACTGGGCCTGGGACCCCGACTACGGCGACTACTACTGGGTTCCAGGCACCTGGGTTCTCGCCCCCGAGGTTGGCTATCTTTGGACCCCCGGCTGGTGGGGCTGGGGTGGTAGCGGATTCCTCTTTCATCAGGGCTACTGGGGCTCCCAGGTCGGCTTCTACGGCGGCATCAGCTACGGCTTCGGCTACTTCGGAAACGGCTACGAGGGAGGCCGATGGGACGGTGGACACTTCTTCTATAACCGCACCGTCAACAACATAAACGTCACCAACATTCACAACACCTACAACACCACCATCGTTCACAACACCACCGTCATCAACCGCGTCAGCTACAACGGTGGCAATGGCGGCATCGAAGCACGTGCTACCCCACAAGAAGAAGCGGCGGAGCGCGAACGGCACATCGCACCCGTCCCCGCGCAGGTGCAACATCTCCAGGCAGCACGCTCCAACCCACAGCTCCGCGCTTCCGCAAATCAGGGCAAGCCTCCAATCGCCGCAACCGCGAGACCCGGCGAGTTTAGCGGCCATGACGTCGTCGCCGCTCACGAAGCAGGTGCGCCCTATCACCCACCGGCCAATCGACCCAACACAGAATCTCACCCAACGAACACGAACCATGCGAGCGAGGTACAGCCCCACCAGGCGCCTCCACCGCCCAATACTGGAAACGCCAAACTCGATCAAAAATATCAGCAGCAGCAGAACCAACTCATCGCAAAACAGAACCAGGAGCACCAGCAGCTTCAGCAAAAACAGGATGCTGAGCATCAGCGAGCGACGCAGCAGGCCGCAAACGACGCGCAAAAACAGCAGATGGAGCAACGGCACCAACAGCAAACTCAGCAAATGGAACAGCGCCACACCGCGCAACAGCAACAGCTGCAACAACGCCAGCCGGAAAACCACAGCGAGGGTCATCCAAAATGACAAAGGCCAGGATGACCCAGCTGTGAGCGATAGCCGTCCTCGATCCCACGGTGCTCACTCATGCGGCTTCATCGTACGAGTGAGCATTCGTGTAGCAGCGCGCTTCTCTTCCGCTCCAACCGTCAGTAAACCTGCGTGCTAAACTCCTCCCGTGCACCGGTAACCATCCACTCCAGGAGCATCCAAAATGAACCCTCGGAGACCCTCCCGCCACCTCACCCTTTGCACGGCATCGCTCTTCCTCATCGGCGTCTCAGCTTTGCCCGGCCAGCTCGCCGACATCCCCATCAAACCGGGACTCTGGAATACCCAGGTCGTCGCAAAGATCGGCCTTAATGACAACGACAACGAACCCATCGTGAGCCAGGCCTGCTTCACCGCCGGAACCACCATCAGCGGTTATCTCGCCGCCATGACCAAATCCGCGCCAAACGTCCAGTGCACCATGTCCAACAAGGTTCAGACCGCAAACCAGATCGCCTTCGACACCACCTGCACCGGCCCCAACGCCACTTCAAAGTCTCACTCCGACTTCCAACTCGCGGACTCCGAACACTTCACCGGCACCAGTCACTCCACAGTCATCGGCACCTCCCACGACCATCCCATCAACATGGAGATGAGCAAAACCTTCACCGCAAAGTTTCTCTCCTCAAACTGCGGCGACGTCAAACCCCTCACCGACCAATCTCCCCAAAAATAAATCCAACAGCACGCTCCCGACGCTCACTCGAGCTTAGCCTCCCAAGACGGGAAGCCGAAAAATAAATCCCAAAAACCTGGCGCATTTTTCACCACCGAAAAAGCGACTGCCAAAACACCACGTTTACCACGCATTCCACCACGTTCTCACCACCAAAAAACCATATCGAAACATGCTTTTCCGCAAAATACCCAGCACAACCACAGAATCTCCCGCCAGAAAAAATAATGCGGCGCACACCATGTTTCCGTCGACGAAAACACAACGTTCTATTCCGCCTCGCCTCCAGTCTCAGTCCATTCCACAGACTCCGTCCACGGATACGCCCGCATCTCCGCCGCCAGCGCATTCAAAACACTGGCATCGTGCGTAGGCGATTCCAGAATCACCTGGATAATCGAGTGATCCGTATCTTCCACCCGCTCCGCGTGCGTCTTTTGCAGCACAAGGGAACGTTCCGCGATCGCGCGAGTCAACTCATACTCCGCCTCCGTCTGATGTTCCACATCGCAGATAAGCCTCAATCGGTAAAGCGCATGCGTCTCCACCACCGAAAGAGAACGTCGATCGATAAACCGCGACAGTGGACGAAGCACCGAATTGATCGCCACCAGCAAAGCCGCAACAAAAGCAGCCTCAAAGATCTTGCCTGCGCCAGCATAGGCCCCAACAGCGGCAGAGCACCACAGTGTCGCGGCCGTGTTCAACCCGCGCACATTCCCACCGTCTTTCATGATGGCGCCCGCGCCGAGAAATCCCACACCAGACACTACATATGCGATCACCTGCGTCGTTCCCGGCGCAATCGTCACTCCTAGATCGACGAAAGCCGCAGCCCCAAAGCAGACCAAGGTATTGGTGCGCAAGCCCGCCGCGCGCTGTCTCCACTGGCGCTCCGCGCCCACACAAGCGCCAAGCGTCAAGGCCGATAGGAGTCGCCCAAAAGTTGTCTGCCCCAGGGCGCTCACCGCAGAGTGCCAGGGAAGATGATTTGCTATCACGCAGGCAATCTTACGTCACAACTCGCGGGAGGCATCCCGTCCATGGTCGCCGGGCAGCCATCGGCGATGCTGCAATCCCCGAAGTTTTTTCGTGAGTCATCCGTCGAATTTATGCATAAAGTATTGAAGACAAACAACCCACAGCGAAAGAAACGGGTCTGACACCTAAGACGCCGGAGTGAGCCGCAAGTAATGATCGGACGCCATTCCGCTTGTCTGTCAGGCACTCGACGCGGGCCCAATTCAAAAATAATAAGGAGAAATACAAATGTTCATCATTTGGTGGATCATCGTAGGCCTCATCGCTGGCTTCCTCACAGGAAAGCTCATGAAGGGCAGCGGCTACGGCGCAATCGGAGATATCGTCATCGGCATCATCGGAGCCATCGTCGGCGGCTTCATCATGCAGAAACTCGGCTATGCCGGTTCCGGTGGCCTCATCTACACCGTCATCGTAGCTATTGTCGGAGCTGTTCTCCTCACCTTGCTCCTGCGCCTGGTAACCGGTAACAGAGCTCGAAACCTCTAACTCCAGTCGCCGTCACTGGCGAAGACGCCTGGCATTCCACCGCCCCCACATCTCGACTCGGAGATGTGGGGGTCTTCGCTGGATCCCAACCGTTCTCTCTCCCCCAAAGGATGTATCGCCCAAACCCAGCACGCGGGATGAAGCTAATCCCATGAGCTTTTATAAAGGCATGCTCCTGGCAATCTTCACCTGCCTCGCCACATATTCCCGCGCAGAAGACTGCCTGAGTAACCTGCCCCAGTCTGTCAGGTCGGCCGTTGAGCAGGACAATTGGACGATCGTGCAACCGCAGGATCTCTCAGGCAACGATCCTCAAATCTTCCGGGTCAATCATCCAGGCGAATGCCCGGGAGTAACTGTTGGAAACTTCTACCCCAAAGGAAAGTCGTCTTATCTGGTCGCGACGATCCACCGAGACGATCAGAAAAACCCGACTGAGAAGCTCACCCTCGTCTTCTTTAAGAAAGACCTCCCCGTCACCGCAGTCGTCGTCCCTCCCACCCAGGTCGCGGACCCATTCGTCGTCTGGAAACTCCGACCCGGCCACTACCAGGACCTATACGGCACCAAAGCCACAATCTCCCGAGAGTCCTTCGTTTACGAAAAACTCGTAGGCCCAGCAAATCAGTTCTACTACGATGGCACCCACCTGAAATCCTTCGTGATCTCGAGATAGCAATCATCCTGCTTCCGAAGAGTGTCAGTGGACATGAGGCACGTCATCATTCATCGAGAAGACGTCCTTAAAGTCACTCTCATAAGGGAAGACATGGATCATCCAGGTAAACATATAAGGGTGAAAGATGCCCCCCTCGGCCTCACAGGCCTCTTTCGTGTTGATGGAGCCGAACATGCCGAACTTCGGATGGGCGGCCTGGTAGTCCTTAACCCGGTCTGCAGGAGCCTCGCAGAAGTTCGTATGCTCATGCCAGCGCGCGATGCTGAGCGGAATGCGGCCGTTCAGGTCCTCTTCGGTTGCGTTTGGCCGAGCCGTATACATCACGCCCTCTAGTTTGTACTGCTGATAAGGAGTTCTACGATAAAGCAGCGACGTCGGTTTGGTTGGGTCAAAGTGCAGATCCGCCACTCGGGCGTTGTCCTCTTTCGTGAAGTGGTACTGCGGCTGTTCGAGCTTCGGATTCGCGATCACATATCCATCGGCTAAAGCCTTTCGATAGTCTTTGTAACGTTCCATGGTCGCCTTGGCTTCGGCCACTACCTCCTTCGCCCGCGCCTCATCGCCAGGCTGCTTCGGCCACACCGGAGTAATAGTCATGTGACCGGCCATGGCAGCCATACTCGGCCCCATATTTTTCATATCAGCCATATCGTTCATGTTGCCCTTGCCGCCACTCATGTTCATTCCGGCCATGCCGTCCTTCTGCTGGTCCTGTTGCCAGGCGTGTCCCGGCAATGCGGTCAGCAACACCACTTCGCAAACCAACCCCGCCAAGATCATGCAACGAATGTGAACCATCTCCGCCCCCGCTCGTGGCTACCGAAACCAGCCTTGACACCATTGATTCACCATTCAATCGCGCGTACCAGATCCACCTCAGCGACATTTGACATAGCCACCGCAACGTCAAAAACCGTTCTACTCCCATCGTGCCCAAAACCATATTAGAAAAGTCGAATAGGTCCGCAAGAAGCGACGAGTTTGTGCGCGGACAGGTCTCGAAGACAAGTATCGATCCTCTCGCGGCGCAGTCTCGCCAGCACCCACTGTTTGGGGAGACAACGGTATCTGAATTCAAAGAAGGATTTGACTGCGGCTCTACCCATTAACAGCCATGCACGGAGAAATCAGAAACGAACAGCTTATTCTTTGTAGACCAGCCGGGGCCCGCTAACCTGCTGTACTTTCAGATCCACATCTACCTCAACGCGGTCGGCGATCTTCACAAACGGGATCCCACTCGTCATGCCATAATCCTTCCGATCGAACGCCATAACACCTTTGATAAAGCCCGCGCCAGTGCCCTTGCCCGTAACCGTCAGCTTCAACGTCTCGGGTCGGGAGACACCCCGGATGGAAAAATTCCCCACGATATCAAAAGTGTCTGGACTAGTCTGCACAACCTTTGTCGATCGAAATTCGATCGTCGGATCCTGCTCGACATTGAAAAAATCCTTACTCTTCAGCTTGCCGTCCTTTACCCCGCTTCCAGTGTTCACTGTAGCTGCAGCAATCTTAATATCCAGAACACCTGTCGTTACATCCGAAGAGCTAAAGGTCAGATTGGCATCCCACTTGTCGAATTTTCCGACGAGAGCGACTGAAGCCTTAACATAGAATTTGATTGCGCTGCCTTCTGGAGTCGTTTTGAAGACAGGGACCTGTGCCCGGCTTGGCAACGGTAGCAAAACGATTGCCGCAAGACTTAGAATAGATAGTCGCATGGTGCTTGAGTTTGAACGGTCTCTGCCTCGCTGTCAACAGAAGATGTAACCAAACGAGCTACGATTCCTTCAGGACTAAACCAAATTTCGCGCTATGGAGGCGAACCTAAGCGACTAAGCTTTTCGTTTTCCCGCTTTGAGTGGGCCCGCTTTCAAGATCTTTCCACCTTCCTGAACGACATAGAGTTGGTTGACCTCAAGATCCTTAAGGACATCGATCTGCCCACTAAGCCAGCGAATCTCCACCGAATCTACTTTCTTCGCCTGGTCCAGCCCGAAGTGCATACGCATATCGTTTTGCGAAAAATAACTTCCGCCGCTCCGTAACTCATCGAGCTGTCTCGAAGGCTTCGCCGCATCAGGTGTTGTTGCGGCAGTTACAATCACACGGCTTCCAATCCCTGAACGATTGGACTTCACTCCAACCAGTTTGATCTTGATCCAGTTTCGATTCAGCGTCGAGTCGCAACGCAAAAGCTGAGGCCCCGCATTGATGCAGTTGACGACAATATCCAAATCCCCGTCGTTATCGTAGTCGCCGAAAGCACAGCCGCGAGCGGGCACATCCTCCAGAATCCCAGTGCCACCTTTATTCGTGACATCCTGAAAACGGCCGTTGCGCAAATTCCGATAAAGATACTTATGTTCTGCGTACTTTAGGTCGGCCTTCGATTTGTCGACCTCAGGATAAACATGACCATTGGACATCAGAATATCGAGCCATCCATCGTTATCCATGTCGAAGAAGCCAACCCCCCACCCGAGCAACCGCGTATTTTCGCCCAGACCACTAGGATAGGTGTGATCTTCAAACGTCGCATCTCCCATGTTGGTGTACAGCGAATCCGTGTCACCTGCAAAATTCGTTTTCACAATGTCGAGGTTGCCGCTGTGGCTATAATCTCCGATCGAGACGCCCATCCCTGCCTGCGGTTTGGCCTCGGCCGACAGTGCCGCCCCGGCCTCGATTGCGATATCGCGAAAGGTTCCGTCCTTCTGGTTCAGATAGAGCGTAGCTGGCGCCGAATCATTCGCAACATAGATATCCGGCCAACCGTCGTTATCCAAATCCGACGCAGCAACACTAAGCCCATAGGTTCCTACAGCAGTCCACATTCCGGACTTCTCACTGACATCGCTGAAGGTCCCATCGCCGTTGTTGCGATAAAGAATATTTCGGCCGCCAGGTAGGCCCGGAGGGCCGCACGCCACCAGCATCCCTTTATAAGTACACGGTCCATCCTCCGGCAACGGCGCGGTCTTCAAGTCGAAATCGACATAGTTCGCTACAAACAGATCAAGGTGTCCATCACGGTTGTAGTCGACAAACGTGCATCCCGTATTCCAGCGCACCTTCGGTCCAGGCTGAATAAGACCTGCCTGTTGCGTCACGTCGGTAAAGGTTCCGTTGCCGTTATTGCGATACAGGACGTTCTGTCCGTAGTACGTCACAAACAAATCGTCATTGCCGTCGTTGTTATAGTCACCAACGCAGCAGGCTTGCCCCCAGCCCGTCTTATGTTCCAGGCCGGAGCCGGCAGTTACATCAGTGAACGTTCCATCCCGATTATTTTTGAACAGGTGGCAACGAGGCTCCTGTCCCGTAGGAAAACCCTCCAGTCGCCATCCGTTCACGAGGAACAGATCAAGCCAGCCGTCATTGTCATAGTCATAAAACGCCAAACCACAACCAGTGGTCTCCAACAGATATTTATTCTTTGCTTCGCCCCCATAGATCGTCTTCGCCGTAAGGCCTGCTTCCTTCGCGACGTCGAGGAAACTCACCCCCAACGGCGTGTCCTCTATTGGAGACTTCTCTCCCTGCGGCGGAGGTGCGGGCTTTGCGTCATAGCTGCGTTCCTGCGGGCCTATGCCCTTCGCTGGTGGCGGACTTTGCTGCCGCAACGGCGAAGCCAGCGCTAGAATATCCGCGAACGGAAGCACCAATGCGGTGCGGCTGAGAGATCCAATAAATTTACGGCGATTCAATTCACTGAATTGTCTTTTCAAAATTTCCCAAGCCCCAACACCGAAGGTATGCAGCAGGTTAGTGTGTATGGACAACTCGCATAAGAGCGTACCTCAATAAGTCGCCCTGTCAGCCGTGGGCTGAATTATAGCGAACACTCAAAGGCACTGTACACAAACACCTTTCGTCTGCGCATCGTGTTCGGTCCGTGTCGAATTCTTGCGCGAAATTAAGGATTTCCCGTCGTCTTCAGTGCCTCGGCTTTCTGACGCTCCTCTGCCGCCTCCGCGCTTTTGCCCTGCTTCTCCAGTGCTGCTGCAAGCCCAAGATGCGCTTCCACATAATTCGGGTCATAACTCAACGCACCATGAAATTGAGTACTAGCCCCTTCCACATCGCCACTGCGCAACGCAGAGTTACCGGCATTGGTAGCAACCTCGGCACGCTGACGATTCATATTGCCCCGCATAAGCTCAGCTGCTTTCTTTCGTTCCGCCGCCGCCTCACCAAGCTGATTCTGTTTGGTCAAGACTGCCGCAAGCGTCAGATGCGGGTCCGGTTGACCAGGAAGCTGACGGATAGCCTCACGCAGCGCCATCGTAGCCTCAGGCAGCTTATTCAACTTCTCGTAGACGCTTCCTAGCGCCGCCCATCCATCTCCGTTCTCGGGACGAAGCTTGAGAGAGATATTCATCTCACGTGCCGCATCTTCGTACCGTCCGGACTGCATGTAGAGGACCCCAAGAAGATAAGGAGCCTCCGCCGCCGACGGATCAAGCCTCTGGGCCGTCTCTAGCTCTGGCATAGCTCCCGCCGAATCATCCTGCATCTTGAGCGCAAGGCCAAGGTCATAATGCAACTGTGGCGCATCAGGCGCCAGCCTCAGTGCCTGATGCAGTTCCGCCACCGCGTCGCCAAACTGGCTCAACTGCACATACGCGGCTGCAAGATTCTGATGCGCCGTCACGCTCTCCGGGGCAATGGAAATGGCTCGTTGCAGAACCGGGACCGCATCTTTAGCCTGTTGCGCTTGACTAAGCGCCATTCCAAGATTCGTCATAGCTTCAGCGTTGCTCGGTTCGGCGGCTACTACCTTCTTCAACAATGCAATCGCTTCCGGCACCTTATCCGATCGCTGCAAAGCGAGCGCGAGTTGATACGATGCCTGGACCGACTCTGGCTCCTGCTGCAACACATGTTCGAAGACCGGAATCGCCTGCTCGTCCTTTCCATCCGCAACAAGAGCTTTACCAAGTTCCAACGCGATCGTCGCATTCGCTGGAGCGAGTCGCGATGCCTCCATCATCTCCGGCATCGCGTCCCCTTCGCCTCGAGCCCGCATCGCCAAACCAAGATGTAAATGCGCAGCTGCTAAATCTGGATTCAAGTGAATCGCCGTCGTAAATTCCTCTTGCGCATGGTTCCAGTCCTTTTGCTGCGCATAGAGCGATCCCAGCTCATCATGCAACTCTGCATTCTGCGAATCTGTCGCGAGCGCAGCCTTCATCTTCGTAATCGCCGGGCCGAACTGTCGATTCGCCGCAAGCGAGCGCGCGTACCCCTCCATCACATAAGAAGGAAGTACATGCTTCTGTAAGCGTGAGTCCGCCTCCAGTTTGGAAAACAAAACGATAGCCTTCTCGGACGCGCCAATCTGCTCATAAGCGATCGCGAGGTTGATCTGCGCGGTGCTGTCAGTGCTCTTGATCGCGAGCGCTCTTTCAAGCTCGCGAATGCCTTCCTTCACATATCCGCGATTCACCAGAACCGCACCAAGTGCGCTATGTCCCTGCTCAGCTTGAGGAGCCAACTGCACCACCTGCTCAAAGTCAGCCTGCGCCGCGCTAAGATCTTTCTTAGCCAAAGCAGCTTGCCCCGCATGATACGCCGCATCTGCCTTTCTCAAGGCAGCCGAAGGTTCTTGCGAGAACCCATGGGCCGAGAGAGCGATCGGAGCAATCAATGCCGCCGTCAAGACAGAGAGCCCGTTTTGCATAAGTTTATCCATGAATTTGCGCGAACTCAGATCCCATCCTTGACTAAAGAACATCGCTACCTAACTAAGTCCAACGGCATCGAGGATACGCTGCAACGATCAGAGACGCGCCAGGTTTGCCCGCGCCGCCGCATGTTGAGGATCCAACATCAGAGCGTGCTCGAAGTCTTTGCGGGCAAGCGCAGCTTCTCCATTGCGAGCGTGCAATACACCTAGATTATTCCAATCATCTGCATTCTTTGGCTCGACACTGATGGCAGCATTCTGTTCACGAATTGCGTCACGCAGTTGTCCCATCTGCGAATAGAGTTGGGCAAGCTGCCGATGCGGCACCGCATCTTTGGGCCGCATAGTCTGAACCGCCTTGAACTGATCCAGCGCGTCAGCAAGCCTTCCGGACTGAGCATAAACGTTCCCAAGCAACTGATGAGCATCAGCGTCGTCACGCAACTTCAGAGCGTGCTCCAATAACTCCGTGGCGCGCGGCAACTCGTTGTCATCCGCTTCAATGCCGGCCAGGTTGTACAGAGAATCGAAGTCATTCGGAGAAATGCCGATCGCCCTCTCAAATTCCTGCTTCGCCTCTGCAGTCCGGCCAACTGTAACGAGCACTCCACCCAGCTCATTATGTGCAGCAGCATCCTTTGGATTCTCCGCCAGCAAGCGGCGATATTCCTGTTCGGCTGCCACGTAATTGTCGTGTTTGGCCTCAAGATGAGCGAGGTCGAAACGCGCGTCCGCACTCTGAGGATCGATAGCTAATGCCTTTTCGTACTCGCCTTGTGCTTGCTGCCAGTCTCCGGCGCCGTCGAGCGCCGTTCCAAGGGCAATCAGACTTCGGACATCTGTCGGTGTCGCTGTCAGAATGCGTCGATAGAGGTCGACAGCAGGCCTATAGTCGCCTGAAATCATATCTGCAGAAGCAAGATTGTAAAGCGCAGTGTGATCCTGGGGATCTTTCCGCAGATTGTTCTGCATCCATGCCTGTTCGAGCAAAACCCTCGGATCTTCGTCAGCATGCGGCAGAGCTCGCGGCAGAACCTGAAGCCACAGATGACCCATCTCGTCGACAGAGCGGTTCCCGGCCCTCACTCGCAAAGGCGGACTGTTTAGGTTGCGAATATTGCCCTTCGAATTATCGTAGGTGTAGCGCATGTGCAGGACCGTATTTTTCGGCAGAAATACCGGCGATTGAAAACGGTAAACTGACTGCCGATCGATATCCCAATCTCGAATAAGAACCAACCACTTTTTTTCGCCATTGGGCAGTACGGCGTAGCCTTCCAATCTCTTTCCAAGATAATGGGCATGCGGATAAACGCCCAGAACGTCAACGTCGACAGGAAGCTTGAGTTCATCTTCGATGACAAACGCCGCGTCTCCAGCGGGGATATCGATAGCGCCGTCATGCTCCAACTGCAAAAGCATAGGATGTGCCGTCGCCGGTTTGTCCGCAAAATAGAGACCCACGGTAGCTTGCAATGTCTCTACCTTGCCAGTGGGCTTAAGGTGCATATTCAGAATCAAGTCATTGCCCGGATCAATCCGCCATGGCATACCACTCGGCTCGATAAGAGCCGGAGAGTCCGGCTTCCAAAACAGAAAGTGACTATCAGGATCGAAAGCGTCTCCAGAATCGACCGTGAGCTCCATGCCAGGAACTCCTTGCATCCAGTCGTTGGGATGTTGACGACGCAACGAGGCAGTACGATCGACCAGCATATTCGCGTGGTGCACCACTTGTGCGGCTCCTGGCCTGATCTCCATCGCTCGAACATACTTGGTCTCCGTGATCGGCACAGTCAGAATGAAGTTGCGAAAGAGATCGCTTCCGGACGCGGGAACCAGCATCGGCGAAGTCACTTTCAAAACGAGATCGGGCGTGCCGAGCTGCCATTCGCCCGAAAAGACAGGTGCTTTCGGCGCCTCTCTTGAATCACCCTCAGGCATACCACCCTCCACCCACTCTTTGAGCAGAGCGATATCTTCTGCAGAGAGTCGACGGCTATCGGCAAAATTACCGAAGCCCGGTTCGGGTAACCAGGGAGGCATATAACGGCTTTGAGTAACGGTTTCAATCTGGGTTCCCCATCGCTTCGCATCGGCATAGGAAAGCAGACTGAACGGGCCAGAGCCACCAGGATGATGGCAGCTACTGCATTGCTTATACAAGATGGGAGCGATCTGCCGGCTAAAAGTAACCGGAGCCGTAGCAGCCTGAACACGGACATGAAGCGGCTTGATCCACGGCGCAAAAAATACACCGGCACATAAGAGTGCCGCTGAAACGTGTTTCGCGACCGGTGATGTCATGGATGTCCTATGATTCCACAGCCCACTACAGGCCCATTTGGCTGCTGCACCACGCGACCTTCGAGAACTTCAGAGATCGCTCTCTCCAGATCATGTTGAGTCGCCTTAGGCCGTTCCTGTCCAAGACGAAGATAGCGATCATCGATGCGTCCGTGATACACGGCGCGAAAAGTGCCCCCACCGCGCCGATCCGGAATAAGAACGGCCGACTCAGGCGTGACTTTCGCGTGAGCAAGAGTGACGAGGTCATGATCCGGATCAAGAAGCACGTGATTCTCAGCGCCGTAAGCTGCTTCATGTTGCTTCACAGCATCTGCAGTCGTTCCAAAATTTGGATACACAAACCAGAGCACAACACCGCGCGCTGCAAATTCTTGCTCAATTCGTCGCATCTCTGGCACGTAGCGATTGGAGATCGGACAATCGGTTGCGGCAAAGAAAAGAACAACGGCAGAAGCATCGGACGGAGCAAGGCTTCCAACCGGCTCTCCGTTCAAATAGTTTCCATAGCTTGCCTGTCTCGTCTGCGTCTGACATACCGTACCGTGTGAACCTAAACAAGCAACCGCACAGATCATAAACAGAAAGCGCCGCATCGTTCTCCGAGTAAACAGCATTCCTGCTGAGTCAGGCAAGCACTTTAGTGGGCGGCAACTAACTCGCAAAACTTCGCCTCTCCTGAGACGTGATCTCCAGCTATCAATAGCCATTTCGCCCGTGTGGGACATCGGATCGTGAGTCAAGACTGCACCGCTCGCCCGCGTAGGTACCGGAGGACAGAAATCCGCGTAGAGCAGGATCATCGGGATCAAATCGAGCCAGCCCCGTTAGTATTTCTATTGCTCTCTTCTTGTTGCCGACCCGGCACTCAATAAATGCCAGGTTTAGTCCTGCCGTTATCTGGCTCGGATCAGCTTCCACGGCGCGCCGCAGCAGGTCGACAGCATCGGCAGTGTGTCCAGACACCGCATCCAAAACTGCAAGGTTACCCAAAGCTGTAGCATCGTATGGATCTTCCTTCAAAGAATCGGCATATTCCTTGCGTGCATCACTTTTGTCGCCAGACATCTGCTCAATAAATCCGAGCTTTGTATGAAGCTCTGCGTCGCTTGCGCCATTCTTCTCCGCTTTTAGCAGAAGACGCAGCGCCTTTTCCGCATCTTTCGGATTTCCGTTCTCCGCTAACTGCGCATATGCCAATCCCATCTCCCTGTCTCCAAACGGCACTTTACCGACCGGCACCAGGTCGTCCTCTTCCGTAGCATTCAGAAATCGCGCCGTCGATGTCGCCGAGTGCGGTCGCCGTTGAATATTGTGATCCGTCGCCTGTTCATGGGAAATATCCGCAGCCTCACGAGTGGGCATATGACAGACCGCACAGTCCTTTTGCTCTGGGTGGTGTGCCGTCGCCATCTTCGCGCCCGTATGACAGGTCAGGCACCTGCTGCGAAAGTACTCGACGCGCTCTTCTGAACTCGGCGAGCTATGCGGATCGTGGCAGGTTGTGCAGGTCAACTTATCGCCGCTGGCGAGCTTACAGGCGCTACGCAGAAGCGCCTCATACTGGCTAACCGCCCGGCTACCGCCCGTCTTTTCGTTTGCCTTCACGGAGTAAACGACGTAGTCCGCGAGATCGTCTCCCACGCGAAACTCTGCCAGTGATTTCCCCGCACGATAGACAGCTACATTTCCTTCAAGATGGCACTGGAGACAAACGCTGTCCCTCGCCGCGACAGCCAATTTAGCCGGGTTCACAATCGGCCCGCGCCCCTGCGCCTCCAGATGCTTCGAAGCATCACCATGGCAGGCAGCACATCCAATTCCCCCTTGCAGGAACGGTGGCCCCGCATAGCGGTTGCGAGCTTCAGGTAACGCCATCTGCACTGCCGAAGCGTGGCAATGCAGACAGTTGGAATCGACAGGCAACGCTGCAGGCATGGTCTTCGTTGCGCCATAATTTGGAGCCATGTCCCACAACTGCTTCTTCCCATAAAAGTTGATGGGGATCTCAAACCACTCCCCTTCTTCCTCGTAGAGGTAAGTACGGCCACGATGTCCGGAGCCGATAAAGTAGAGCAGTTCCTTCTCTCCGTCCAGAACGGACCCCCGATTCGATGCCTCCGGCGCATCATCGCGATCAAACGACATCCAGGCCCGCCCCTCCCGGGAAAAAACCTTATAGCGAATTCCGGAAGCAGCATGAAAGAAATCGCCCTGCAACAGCCCTTCCATAGCTGTCCCGCTAGCTCGCGCCATCGCAGTACGCTCGTACTTTTCGTAGATCTCTTTGTGGCAGCTCGCGCAAACCTCATCTGGATTTGCTCGCGGTGTAGCCACGTTAGTCTGTTCGCGAGTATGACCAAAAGCGCGAACCCGACACTTCGGCACCCAATAAAAAACCGCCAACAAGACGAGAGAAAAGATCGTACCCAGACGTCGGAAAACTAGCATTCGCCCACGCGGATCTACTCTCATTCTGAAAAGACGGACCTTTCCATCGGGAAGACTCAACCTGCGATAAAACTCGCCTCGGCATCTTCTCCGACAATCATGCCCCCGGCTTCAATGAAGCGTTTCGAGTTTAGGTTCGCTCGCAGCTTGGATCTTGTGAGAGATTTCCGTCTCTCGACTGGCATCATCTGCTCTACCAAGCGACCGGTACGCCTGTCCCAACAAACTATGAGTTATATAGTTACTCGAATCCATCTTTTCAGCTCGTTGCAGATACATCAACGCGCTTGCAGGATCTTGCCGCTTCAGCAGAACCTTTCCCAGCAGAATATACGGTCCCGTTGAATTCGGCTCCAGAAGCAACGCGCGTTGCAGGGATTGCTGCGCCTTCGGATAGTCCCCGGCTCGGCTATACGCGTCCCCCAGCCTGTCATAGATACTGCCATCGAGCGGGTTGCGCACTCGCTCCTTCTCAAACTCCGCAACAGCTACGTCCAAATGTTCGCCCGCAAGGGCGACTTCGCCAAGCAGAGAATGTGCAAGCGGCAACTGCGGGTCCAACTCCAGCGCCTTCGTAGCAAACTGCTGCGCCACCGGAAGATAATCCCGGCGCAACAACATTCGCGCAGCCAAAAGATAAGCCGGCGCTGAATCAACCGGAAATCCGTACTGTGTCGCAAACGCCCCACGCGCCTTGTCGTATTGATTGGTATCGAGATAACAAAGGGCAAGGACATAGTTTGGATCGATCTTCGTCTGCGAAGTCCAGTTAGAAGCGGACTCAAGCAAAGGAATCGCATCCGCCGGCCGTCCCATTCGAAATAACGTCAGACCCCGCAGCTGTGCTGACTCCTGATCGTGAGGGTCCTGTTTCAAAGCACTCGCGAACGCAACATCCGCATCCGTAAAGTCATTCTCTGAGTACAGTGCGAGACCGCGCAACCGATTCACTCCTGCAGTCGCCGGCTGTTTCGCAGCCAATGCATCCAATTGCTTTAGTGCATCGTCAGAACGCCCGCGATCAATCATCGCTCGCAACTGTGTCAGATTCGACGAAGCATCGGCAGAAGCAGTCCCTGGCGCAGAGACCACTGCATCTGGCGTCAGCGTTGTAGGTGCATTTGATGTCGAGGACTGCGCAAATCCGAGTGACACGGACATCACAGCAGGAAAAAACAGACAACGGAATAAGGCTAGTTTGAACGGACTGCACATAGAAGATCTGGACCGAGTGTAACTCAAATAAAAAGAGAGGAGCCGTAGCTCCCCTCTCTCGAAAAACGTCCTGGCTAGAACGTTATTCTAGCTGTGAACGCAAGTTGACGCGGACTCGACTGTCCAACGGTTCCTATACCATTGCCGCCGATACCATTCGTGATGGAAGCGTTGCCGTCGATAGGAACACTGTTAGAGTTCCCATTCGGAGTCCCTGAGCTGATGTAGTTGAATACGTTGAAGGCATCCATTCGGAATAGCGCAGAAACGCTCTCCTTGATCGGGAAAGTCTTCTGTACCGCAAGGTCAGTGTTGAAAAAATGCGGGCCATAGTTGCTGTTGCGACCAGTGTTGCCGATCTGATCGAGAGCAGGGCAGGTAAACCCGCCAGAACCAGCGCCTGTTCCTGGGCAAAGTTGAGGAAGAGCCGTGAAATAAGGCCTCGAGTGAGTGACTGGGTTGAACTTACCTTGCTTAGGATGGAAAGCGCCCGGGTTTCCGTTCGGATAGCACGGCGCTGCAGTCGGGTGGCCGCTGTTATCGCCGATTCCACTCCCACCAACTGATGTAGTGCAATTCGACATTGAGAGGCTATAAGGGAGGCCACCCGAGACGTTGAGTACAGGACTCAGCTGCCATCCACCTACGATCTCATCTACAAATCGCGATGCATGGGGCAGCAACAGCTTGTTGCGGCCTACCGGCAACTCGTAAGCGCCAAATACCACTAACTGTTGTTCACGAATCGAATCGTCACGGCCATAAGCAGCCGCCTTCTCCCATGTCGCATAACTGTTGTTGTAGTTAAACCCACGCTGCCACGCATAATTCGCGGTAAACGAGAGGCCATGAGATATTTGCTTTGCGACCGTAACCTGCAGCGCATTGAAGTGGGTGTTTTGATTGTCTCCGTAATATCCAATCGGTTGATTCCAACCGCAAGCCCCTGGTGGCAGACTCTCACCGGTAGGCTGCGCATAGTTTGGGTCCTGACACGCTGGCAGCACTCCGGCATAGTAACGTTCCAAAAACTTCTGTGCTCCTGTAGCCCCAGTTGCGGGATTTATTGCGTCCTTGGCCAGGCAGCCCGGACCTACAGGGAAACAAGTGCCGCCATTCGGATCGTAATGGAGAGGAGTTCCCGTGATGCTCTGCGCTCCAGGAAGGAAGATTCCTGCTTCATTCGGATTCGTATTATTGCCATCACCTGCGCTGAGCGTATTGGTTCCCTTATTACCGACATAGGCCATGGTCAGAGATAAGGTTGGAGTAATCGACTGCTGCACGCTCATGTTCCAGGCGTCCAACGTGGGCAGCTTCAGCGGGTTAGGCCGTGCCTTTGTGCTTACTTGCGATCCAGGGTTCGGCAAAAGACCATCAGATGGAACAGTGACGGTTTGGTTCGGTGCCGGCCCCGTAGCGAGATTGAAAGGTTGGGCATAGCTCGAGGCCTGCGAACCGCCTCCCTGGATCGACTGGTTCGCGAGAACAGGAAGGTTCTGCGTTACTACGTGACCGAAGATCGAGCCAAATACGCCAAGGTCAAAGCTCCGGCCGTAACCTGCACGCACCACAGTTTTGTCTGTAGCCTGGTAGGCCAGGCCGACGCGCGGATTCCACGTATTCTTTCCCGCCTGCCAGCCCATATTTGTTGGGACGCCACCTACCCCGGCAACGTGCAAGTAGCCGGTGGAGAGATCCAAGAGAGCGCCGTTGCCGTCCCCATTGACCACCTCCGGAAAGTACAGCTCGTAACGTACGCCGAGGTTTAGCGTAAGTTTAGGGGTTGTGCGCCAGGTGTCCTGCGCGTAGAAGAAGGTTCTCTTCTGGAACTCCTTCGCATTAGTCGAAGTACTGACGTAGCGATTGAACTGATTCACATCTCCGAGGACGAAAGAAGCAAGTCCAAGTCCCGGAGAAGACGGCGTGGGATCTCCAGCCGCAGGCGTAAATGCAGTTGCAATTCCATTGAAGTTGAATAGTCCAGTGCGATCCACGTCACTCGGTACGCGAAGATTGCGAGCATAACGCAGATCCACTCCGAACTTCACTGCGTGATTGCGTATTGTCTTCGTCCAGTTGTTTACAATCTGGTACTGATCTTCTTTTTCAATCAGAGGGCAATTGCAACGATTGATATTGAGTCCCGCGCCCCACTCCGTCTGCCCATTATTAGGCATATTGATCTGAAAGCCTGGCAAGCCGCTGGTAATCGGATCGCCGGTATTCAGTCCACCAAAGCCGAGATCCGCAGCTGCAGTCGTCCCAGCATCAAACTTCTGATCATTGATGTTGTAGCGGTAGTAGCCAAGCCGAAAATCTGTAACGAGTGACGAATTGATGGCGATGTCCATACCAGCAGCTGTGCTGTCGTTTGCGCCAGACGAATTTCCGCCATAGCCACCCAATCCAAAACCAGGACCACCCGCCGCACCAAGCAGCAGATTTCCCGTCAAAGTGTCCGTAAATCGGCTGAACCGAACAAACGCATGCGCCTTTTGCGTAATCTGTCCATCCAGCCGAACATCCCATTGATCGCTATTGAAGATGCCCGTGCCACCCTGCGTGTAGGTGTCAACCAATCCGC
This sequence comes from Tunturiibacter psychrotolerans, assembly GCF_051013365.1. Lineage (GTDB taxonomy): Bacteria > Acidobacteriota > Terriglobia > Terriglobales > Acidobacteriaceae > Edaphobacter > Edaphobacter psychrotolerans_A. The sequence goes on from NZ_CP132941.1 coordinate 1,274,958, forward strand.
TAGCACCTACTTTGTTGGGAACGAATTGAGAGATTGCCTTGATGTAATTCAATGCCGGTCCCGACAGATCACTTTGCGGAATGATGTCACCCGGATAGTGAGTCGATACGCCGTTGACATTGTGATAAATGGGATAATTCAACCCCAGACCCGGCTGATTGTATTCGCTAAAGTTGCAGCCGTTCCCGCTTAGACAAGAAGAGGTGATCTGCGCTGTCGGCACGATGGTGGAGGCACTGATTCCAACTTTTTGACGCGCTCCCTGGTAGTCACCAAAAAAGAAAAACTTGTCCTTCAGAATTGGACCGCCAATTGAACCGCCAAATAGATTCTTGAGCCCGGCCGGAATGTGGCTTCCTACCTGCGTTGGGGTGTCAGGGAAGTTCTGGTAAGGATCTTTCGCAAGATTTGCGTTGCCGGTGCGATAGTCAAACGCCGAACCATGGAATTTATTCGAGCCAGACTTCGTCTGCGCAGTCACAACCGAAGAGACTGCCTTACCAAACTCTGCATCGAAGTTCTGCGTGGTGATCTTGGTCTCTGAAAGCGAGTCCAGATTCGGATTGACGACGATGATTCCCAGGATTGGATCCTGATTATCAGTACCGTCCAGCATGAAAGCTACGCCACCGAACGCCTGTCCATCGACTTGAATCTGGGCGCTGCCCTGCGGGTTCTCATCAGGAGCGTGGCTCCATCCCAGCAGTTGCGCGCCGGGCAATAGAAGTTGAAGGTTAGTGAAGTTACGGCCGCCTACCGGCAGGTCACCAATATCTTTTTGGGTAAAAATCGTCGACACATCAGCTCGATCCGTCTTCAACTGCGGAACCGAATCCGCATCGACTTCAACAGTCTGATCGGATCCACCCACCGTCATCGAAGCGACGACTTTGGTCGACGTATCTGCGAAGAGCTGGATGCCCTTTTGCGAAAAGCCCTTGAAGCCCGGAGCAGCTACAGTAACGTCGTAGAGGTCTGGGATGAGATGTTCAATCGTGAATTCGCCGCTCGCGTTTGAAGTTGCAGTGACCGATGTCCCCTTCCCCTCATCGGTGACGGTAACTGTCGCTCCAGGAACCGCGGCACCTGTAGTGTCAACGACCGATCCGAAGATCGAGCCATAGACCGCCTGGCCATACGCAACTGGCGAGAACGCCAGAACACACACGGCAAATAGCAAACCCACCGTTACGCGCGTCACAAATCTCATAACGAACCTCCAAAAAAGTGCTGCATTCGCTTGCTGTTGTCAATCATCTTGTCAGCGCCGCCGAACTCCGCCGAAAGTCAAACGCTTTCTACGTTCCTGACTGGGCCCTTAGTCCTCATCGCGTTCGAATGCGACGTGATCACACTTTTTGAGTCGCCCGAAAATAACCGAGAGGTTCACCACATGTCAACCATTTGCTCGGATGATTTTTGCAAGTTATTGACAATCCGATCGGAGATACAAGAATCGGGACAGGAGAAGGACAATTGGTCTGACCATTTTCCAAGAAACAATGCGATCGCCTCAAGGTCGAACCCCCGCCAAGCTAATGAGTGAATAACCATTTACGCCTACAGAGCCAACAGCCTGGAAGACCGTGGGATGCAAAGAAATATCAACCAAAAGGTTGACCACCGCCTCCATTGGCGAGTAAAGTTCAGGCTGATCCGGCATATCTTTGTCTATACATTAACCAAAGATCTTTGGAACGATTTCCTCGGGATGGATTGAATGAAGAGCAGCCAGACCCTTCGCTCAGAGGCAAAACCCGGAGCGAGCGACCCAGAAATCCGCTCAGAAAATAAGAAAAAAGCGACCGATACGCCGAAATATCGGCTGGTCTACGAGGACCTCCATTCGGCGATAAAAACTGGCGCTCTTCGTAAAGGAGATCGTCTTCCGAGCGAAGCCGAACTCGGACGACGCTATAACACCTCGCGCATCACGATAGCGAAAGCCGTGCGAGATCTTCAGGTGCAAGGCCTCGTATCACGACACCCCGGCTCAGGCACACACGTTCTCGCATCTATTGCCTCCACCGATCACGTCTTCGGTTTACTGATTCCCGATCTCGGCAGAACCGAAATCTTCGAACCAATCTGCAACGGCATGATGCGATCTCCTCTCGCCAAGCCGCACTCTCTCCTATGGGGACACTCCATGGGCGAGTTAGCGCAACAGCAGAAGGAGGCAGAGGAACTCTGCCACAAGTACATCGCGCAAAAAGTCTCAGGAGTCTTCTTCGCACCGCTGGAATTCACGCCGGAAAAGGACGTCGTAAACCGGCGAATCGCATCCGCGTTCGATCGCGCAGGCATCCCGGTTGTGCTTCTCGACCGGTGCTACGCGCCATATCCGCTTCGTTCAAAGTATGACCTCGTCGGGATCGACAATCGCAGTGCGGGTTTCCTCATCACGCAGCACCTCATCCTTCATGGAGCCAAACGCATTGCCTTTGTCGCCAGGCGTCTCTCTGCCTCAACCGTTCACGGACGAATCGCCGGCTATCGTGAAGCTCTCTTCGCTCGCGGTCTCGCCCAGCAACAAGATCTGGTATGCATCGGCGATCCAGAGGATCATCATTTCCTGCAGGCCGTGCTCAGAGACAGTCGCCCCGACGCAATCGTCTGTGCCAACGACATCACCGCAGCTCGGATCATGCAGGGTCTCACCACTCGCGGAATACGTGTCCCGCAAGACATTCGCATAGTCGGAATCGATGACGTCAAATACGCTAATCTTCTGCCAGTCCCTCTCACCACCCAGCATCAAAACTCCGGCGACATTGGTGCTATGGCTCTTGTAACAATGCTCCAGCGGCTGGAGAAACCCGATCTCCCCACACGCGACATCCTCCTGCAAACGAAGACCGTCCTTCGCAGTTCTTGCGGCACCCATCCATCCTCAGCCCACAAACTCACTTAATCCGCGCAATCAAACCTGTTCCCGCCCTGTTGGGTCGTAACCTTAATGCTATGACCATCAGTCCCAACCCACATGCCGAATGCTATAGTGTTGCGAACTCCGGGAGGCGCAACTTGACCACCAACAGAAGCCATCGCAACGCATCATCTCTTACCTGGTTGCGTCACCTCGCCACCCTCGCGATCCTGGCCGCCACTGTTTCATGGAACCCCGCAGGCATCGCACGTTGCCAGGAGCAACAGGCAACGACCGTCGCTTCCCATCATGACGATGGCCCCTGGTGGAAACACGCCGTCATCTACGAGATCTATCCCCGCAGCTTTCAGGACTCCAACGGCGACGGCATCGGCGATCTCAACGGCATCACCCAGCGCCTCGACTACCTCAAGAGTCTAGGCGTCGACGCCATCTGGATCGCGCCCATGTACCCCTCACCTCAAGTCGACTTCGGCTACGACATCTCCGACTACGAATCAGTGGACCCGAAGTACGGCACCGTTGCCGACATGGACCACCTCATCGCCGAGGGCAAGCAGCGAAACATCCGCGTCATCCTCGACATGGTCCTCAATCACACCTCGGACAAGCACCAATGGTTCATCGAATCAGCCAGCTCCCGCACAAATCCCAAGCATGACTGGTACGTCTGGAACGACGGCGTCCCCGCCAACGGCCCCCACGTCACCGCATATCAAAAGCGCTTCGAACACGAAGGCCGCGTACCACCCAACAACTGGGAATCCGGCTTCGGCGGCTCTGCATGGGAGTGGGTCCCCGCCGTCCATCAGTTCTACTACCACAAGTTTTACAAGCAGCAGCCCGACCTCAACTGGAGCAATCCCGCCGTCGAAAAAGCCTGCTTCGACGCGATGCGTTTCTGGCTCGACCGTGGCGTAGCCGGCTTCCGTCTCGACGCCATCCCCACTCTCTTTGAAGACCCCCAACTCCGCGACGAACCCGAAGTCGGCGGCATCAACGCCCAGGGTGATCCCAACCTCAAAGACATCTACACCAGCAACCTGCCCCAGGTTCACGATGTCATCCGCCGCATGCGCGCCATGATAGAAACCTACCCCGGCGAGCGCGTCCTTATTGGCGAAACCTATCTCCCCAACACAGCTTCGCTCAATGACTGGTACGGCGGCGCCAAACACGACGAGTTGCAACTCCCCATGGACATGCTCGTCGGATTCCACGGCGACCATGACAAGCTCGACGCCCCGCGTTTCCGCAAACTCATCAACGAAGCCGAGACCGAGATCAACGGCTCACAACCCCTCTTCGTCTTCGACAACCATGACAACGTCCGTTCCTGGGAGCGCTACGGAGACGGCGTTCACAACCAGGAGATCGCCCGCATCCTCGCCACCATTCTCTTCACCAGTCGCGCCACCGCTCTCATGTGGGAGGGCGAAGAACTCGGCATGGTCACCTCCACGCCCACACGCCGTGAAGACGTCAAGGATCCCATCGGCATCACCGGCTGGCCAAAAGAAAAAGGCCGCGACGGAGAGCGCACCCCCATGCAATGGGACAGCTCGAAAGACGCAGGCTTCAGCGACGCTGACAAGACATGGCTCCCCGTCGCGTCGGACTATAAAACCGTCAACGTCAAGACCGAGGAAGCCGATCCCAACTCGCTCCTGAACTGGCATAAAAAGCTAATTGCAATGCGTATGACCGACCCCACACTGCGCGACGGTGAGCAAATCATGATCGACGAGAGCAACCCCTCCGTTCTCTCGTACGTTCGCAAAGGAGTCGACGGCCACCCTGCAGTGATTGTGGCGATGAACTTCACCACGCAACCGCAGACAGTCTCACTCGACGCCAAACAGGCGAACGTCACGGGCACAGCAGTCACTACGCTTCTCACCGACGCGCCGTCGCTTCAAGGAACGACCAGTCTGCAAAACATAACCCTACCGCCGTACGCTTCATGGATCGGCTCCATCAAATAGCAACAGTCACGACAGAAGGAGACGCTCTTGAACGAAAAGCGGTTTCTCACGTCCTCTATTACGAACCATCTCCTCTGCACAGTCCTCGCGCTCGGTAGTCTCTTACCGGGCGCTTGGGCGCAAACTGCAACTCAAGTCCCACCTGCAGTCGATCAAAAGAACACCACCTCCGACCCATGGTGGAAGCATGGCGTCATCTATCAGATCTACCCACGCAGCTTCCAGGACACCGACGGCGACGGCATCGGCGACATCAAAGGGATCACCTCACGTCTCGACTACATCAAGCAACTTGGCGTCGATGCCATCTGGATCTCGCCCATGTACCCATCGCCTCAGATCGACTTCGGGTACGACATCGCCGACTACGAGGCCATCGATCCGATGTACGGCACCATGGCAGACTTCGAGCACATGACCGCGGAGGCAAAGAGCCGCAACATTCGCGTCATCATGGACTACGTGCCCAACCACACGTCAGACCAAAGCGCATGGTTCAAAGAGTCGCGCTCCTCCCGCGACAATCCCAAACGAGATTGGTACATCTGGCGCGATCCCAAGGGCTACACCGCCGACGGCAAACCGATTCCACCAAACAATTGGCAAAGCTGGTTCGGTCACTCCGCGTGGGAGTGGGATCCAACAACCAAGCAGTACTACTACCACCACTTCTACGTTCAGCAACCAGACCTCAACTGGCGTAACCCTGAAGTCGTCAAGGCCATGATGGATGTCCTCCGGTTCTGGATGAACAAAGGTGTCAACGGCTTCCGCGTCGATGCCGTCTCGCGCCTCTTCGAAGACCCCAACCTCCACGACGACCCCATCCAGCCCGGCCTCAACGCCTTCGGCGACCCCAACATCCAACACAAGTACACCGACAACCTCCCCGAAGTTCACGACATGTTGCGCGAGATGCGCAAGGTCATCGACGAATATCCCGGCAACCCCGTCCTCATCAGCGAAGCCGATGAGCCCAATATCTTCGAGCTCTCCAAGATGTACGGCAAGAACAACGACGAGGTCCAACTCCCGATGGACTTCCAGGTAGCCGACGTCAATGAACTCAACGCCCCTAAATTTCGTCAGCTTCTCGATGAGGTCGAAAACAATCCCGCTCACGGCCAGCCATATTTCTTCTTCGGCAACCACGATCAGGACCGCCTCTGGGACCGCTACAGCATCGGAGTCAACGATCCCGCGATGAAGGCGCGCATCGCCCGCATGATGGCGGCTCTGCTACTCACCTCGCGCGCCACGCCGCAGATGTACTACGGCGACGAGATCGGCATGGTCACATCCACTCCCACTCGAATCGAAGACGTTCGCGATCCCGAAGGCATCACCGGCTGGCCAAAACAAAAAGGCCGCGACGGCGAACGCACTCCCATGCAGTGGGACGCCTCGAAGAACGCAGGCTTCAGCACCTCGAACACTACATGGCTTCCAGTCGCGTCCGATTACAAGACCGTCAACGTCGCCGTCGAAACTCCCGACCACGAATCGATGCTCAACTGGTACAAGCGCCTCATCGAGCTACGCCGCATCAACCCTGCGCTATACGAAGGCAGCATGCAGATGCTCAACCCGAACGAAAACGTCGTCTCCTACCTGCGCAAGGGCCCCGCCGGCAAACCCTCCGTCCTCGTAGCCCTCAACTTCTCCGACAAACCCCAGACCCTCAAGTACGACTACACCGCACTAGGCTTGTCTAAAGGACCAACCAAAACGTTAGAGACCGACGACCCAACCCTGAACCACACCCCGCTCACCAAACCGATCACCCTGGCCCCATACGCCACCTGGATCGCCGAAGCGCAATAACGTTGAACACCATCATTCTCTGCATCCCACGCTCCTCTATTCTTTGGCCAGCCTCCTAACCGTTGTCCTAGTCTTTGCCTCGGTCTTTGTCTTTGCCTCGGTGTTTGTTTTTGCCTCGGTGTTTGTTTTTGCCTCGGTCTTGTCTTTGCCTCGGTCTTGTCTTTGCCTCGGTCTTGTCTTTGCCTCGGTCTTGTCTTTGCCTGGGTCTTGTCTTTGCCTGGGCCTTTCTTGTTGTCATCCCCGAAGGGGATCTGCGGTTGCATTTTTTTACCTACCGTTCTGCCTTCCCACTTCGTCACTGTGAGCGAAGTGACGAACCGTTCCGCCTTTGCTTTTGCGTTTCTTGCTGTCATCCCCGAAGGGGAACCGCTCTTACCTCTGTTCTCTTTCGCTAAATTTCTTAGACCGAAGCTGCTCACGAGTAGCCGCCCGAGTCCTCTCTCTCGCTAGAGATCCTAAAAACCTGTCAAGTCCCAGAAACGCCTAACTCTAACTAACACAAGCGCTTACGCGTGGCGTATGAGTTCCTTCAAATAGGTATACTTAAACCAGTAAGACAAGATCCCCGGCCACAAACCGGGGAATTGTCGTTTGTAGCCGTAAGTCCTTTGGCTGCACGAATTTGGGCGCAAGTCCTTTGCTATGACGAATTTGCGAGTGGCTGCACTTCCTAAGTTACTCAATACAAGTAACTTACACGCTGCATATAGGGGGGGGGGGCAAGGTTGCAGCCATCGTTACCAGCGAAGTGTGACTGTCTGCCCCTGATAGCCAACGCCGGAAGGGAATTTAACGACGAGCTTCTCGACGCCCGCGGCGCTTCCAGCCGGAGCAGCCTCGATCGTCCCGCCCTCAACATGAAGATTGAGTTTAGCCGCATTCCTCCGCACCTTGAGCTCAACTACGGAATCCGCCTCAGCCTCCAAATCCAGCTTCAACGAGTGCGCATCTGCGGTCTCGCCTAACACCTTCATCTGAGCAGTCCGCGCACCCGGCAGAGGCAGCCCATGCGGCACCGCGACCTCCGCCGGAGGCAACGCAAAAGCAATCGACGCCCCATCGGAGGCGACCTTCGCACCCTTCACCGCACTGGCCAACCGAACCGCCGGCCCGGACGCATTCGACACCTTCACCACCATGTTCGCCCCCTGACGCTGATAGGTCAGCGAGCACACCGACGCCCCCACATGAAGTCGCTCCACCGTAGCCGAATCCCAATCCGCAGGAAGATGTGGATCAAGATCGATCAAGTGGGAGAGCCCATCCGCCTCCACACCAAACAAACCCCGCAGCGCCGGAGTGATCACCATCGCCGAAGACCAGAGCTGATGACTGGTACTCCGCCCGAAAGGCTGGAAGAATGCGCCCGACAGCAACTCCGTGACCGCGCCGAGATCCTGAGCCGTCGTCAAATCCGCGTTCTGCATCAAGTGCTCATAACCAGCCAGCGGGCGTCCCGCACGATACTCCGCCACCGCCTCCCACCCTGTAAACAGAGGCCACACCGACCCTTGGTGATAACTGATCGGATCATAGATAGGCTCACTCTCCGCCACATCACGCAGCCCCCAATCGGTAGAAAAATCATGCGAAGCCCACCGCCGAAAACTCGTCTGCGGATGCGCCAACCCCACTCCTCCGTTCCACCAAGCAATCGCCGGATAAACAGTAGCCGTCCGGTCAAGAGTCCCATCAACGTTTCGGCTGAACGCATACTGCTGACTCGCAGAATCGAAGTATTCAGCCTCGATCTTCTTCGCCAGATCTACAGCACGAGCACCCGCAGTATCGGCTGTAGCCTTATCATCCAGCAACCCAGCAAGCTTCGACATCGCAGCCGAAGCCTGCTGATCGAGCAGTGCCAGATAGATCTCCTGATGCGGCATCCCGGTCGGCCAACTCTCCACCCAACCCGTCCCCTGCGAATTGTCATAAATGCCATCGCCATCGGTGTCATGAGTCGTCTCAAAACGCCACGCTCTCTCAACGGCCTCCCGATGTTGCCGAAGAAATTCAACATCGCCGCTCGTCCGCACGTAATCCAGCAACGCAGTCAAAAACAACGGCGTAGAATCCGCTGCCGCGTATGCATAAGAGAAGTCCTTCCAATCAAAATACGCCGCGGTCTGCGGATATTCGTGCATGATCTTCCCGTCATCGCGCTGCCTCTTCATCAGGAACTCAAGTTCAGCACGAGTCAGCCCGAAGTCACCAAATCCATTCACGGCATAGAGCGTATACAAGCTATCGCGCCCAAAGTACCAACCAAATCCAGGCCGCGCAGAATCCCCAGACGAGTAATATCCAGCCACCAACCCAATCTCCCCACTCGGTTGCGCCCTCGCCCTTAGTTGCTCAATCGAAACCTCTCCCCAGGCAAAGTCATCGTTCAATCCAGCATCCGGAGTGCGAATCGCCGTCAAACTATCTCGCATCTGTCGATATCGTTCCGCGTGCTTCGCATATATTCGCGGCAACTCGCTGTTCAACCGTTCGAGCTTCCCTTGTAGCCTAGCGTTCGTCGCAGTCTCCGCTGTGGTCCCCATCGCCATCAATAGAGGAAAGTAGCGATTCGTATCTCGTTTAGGGTCATAATGCAACTTCAGTTCCAGCGGATAAAAACGTGGCTTCTCTTGATACGGAGCCAATATTCCCGGTTGCGCATTCGGTATCGCTACAGCCCCCGCAAGATCGGGAAAGTCAGTATGCAGCACGTAAAATCCCCCATTCCCTTGCTTCACCCAATCCGCCGATGGAAGCCCCTGACTTCGCTGTGGCCACATCGGCCGCATCTCGGGCGTAAAGCTGAAGGTCAAATCCATCGGTCGCGTCGAATCAATCTGAAACAACACCACCGCACCTGTGCCATCCTCCGCATCATCTGGGGCAAACATAATCTGCCTCACCGTAAACGCGATATGCGAATACGTGATCACCGTACGATCAGGAGACACCTCGATCTCCGCCGCATCTGCATTTAGATCGATAGGCACCGAATACCCTTCCACATCGGCTCGAATCGCGAAGTGGCTAAGCAGCTTTACGGGCAGCACCCATGCCTCAAACGTTCCTTCCTGTTGCCCAGGCATCGCGCCGCTTGTCCCGGCAACAGTGAATGGCTTGCCCGCCTCAACGTGCCGTTGAATCACAAGACTATCTTCTCTGATTGGAAAAGCATCGACCGGCCGCAACATCCCTGTCTGAGCGCCCGCGATTCCGCCAAGCATTGCGACAACAGAAAAAGCAGCCCGCATAGAGCCTCCCTCTCAAAAGATCACCAGTCTACATGTTGCTGAGTTCTCTCCGAACCAAGTACGATGCCATTGATAAGAGGCCGATCATGCTCCGCAAACCTTTGCGCTCCACCCTTTTGTTTGCCCTCACGATTTTCTCTACATACAGAGCAACTCGCGCTGTCAGCAGATACCAAAGCGATTCAAGCACCGCGAATGAGTCTAGAGCTTTGACGGCGTCAGAAGCGGCGAAGTTACTGCCCGCAACAGTCTTCTTCCGTGGCCAGAGCGCACCCATTCAGGCACGAAACTCGAGCGGAGTGCAGTTCAACAAAAACGAGTTGCTTCTTGTTACCCTCGTGGACACTGCGGGCTATTCAAGTTCGGTGCAGGAAAAATATCAAGCGTATCTGATCACTGAAGCATCCCTCGACATCGAAGGGCATCGGCTTCCGCCAGGCGCATACGGCTGCGGCTTCCTGGCCGGCAATGCCTTCGTCGTCATGGACATCGGAGGCCACGATCTCTTCTCCATCCATTCAACCAAGGACGCCACCTTCCACCGGCCCACTCCCCTTCAGGTCCTTCCCATGCCCAACGGCTCCGGATACCGACTCTACGTAGGTCGTGACTATATCGACTTCGCCCACTCGCCCGAAACGAACAACACCACTGCCCTTCGTCCATGATTACAATCGGCTGAGATGCAACGCTTCCAGACAAGTTCGCTTCTGCTTTTCAGCGTATTCGCGATCGTCCCACTGGCTCGAGCACAGACTCCCTCAACGCCGGCAGCTCCCGCACCAGCCGCTACATCCGACAGAGTGAAGGAAGCAGAGGAAGCGTTCCGTGCCGGATCCGCAGCCTATCTTCAAAATGACCTTCTTACTGCGCACATACAGTTTGCAAAGGTGGTCAAACTAGCCCCTGAAGTTGCCGCCGGGCACAGTGCCTTCGGAACCGTCCTGCTTGCTGAAGGAGATCTAGCCTATGCAGCGGATCAACTCGAATTGGCGCACAGACTCGCCCCGCAGAATTCGGACGCCACCCTCACCCTGGCGATTACCTACTCTCAACTACACCAATATCAGAAATCGGTGCAGATGTTTCAGCTCCTTGATGGAACGAAAGGCGATTCGACGCAGACGCTCACGCCGCAGGCTTCCATCGCCTACGCCGCCGCGCTCGCCGCAACGGGAGAGCCGGCAGCAGCCCAAAAGCAGTTGGAAGCCACTCTGGCCGGCGCACCCGACAATGCAGTTCTGCACGATAGTCTGGGTACCATCCTTGCGCAAGAGCAGAAGTACCCTGACGCCACCGCTCACTTTCAGCGCGCTATCTCACTAGACCCATCGCTGGCATCCGCGCACTATCACCTCGGCTCCGTCTTTCTGAATCAAGGCAACCCCGCATCTGCCGTTAGCGAACTGACGAAAGCGAACGAGCTCGCCAAAGAAAATGTCGAGTATGTCTTACAGCTTGGCCGCGCCCTTCGCGCAAACGATCAGGAAGAGGCCGCCCTCACAGTGTTGCGACAAGCATTGGCGGTCGATCCTGCATCGACTGACATCCAATACGAACTCGCCCTCACCCTGCAAGCCAACGACAACCCCCGTGAAGCTCTACCTCTCTTCAAACAGGTCGTGTCGGCACGTCCTCAGGATTCCGCCGCACTTACGAATCTCGGACTCGCGCTCGTGCAGACGGGCGACGCAAAGGGTGCGATCGTCTTCTACCTTCGCGCCCTCGCGCTGAACGCGCAGAATGCGACCCTGCTTCAGGACCTCGGCGTCGCTTACCTTCAGCAAAGCGATCTCGACCACGCCATAGAGCAGTTTCGTGCAGGACTCCTTGTCGAACCTGACAACTCACATCTCCACTACGATCTTGGACTAGCGTTAAAGCTAAAAGACAATCCGACCGCAGCAGTGCCTGAGTTCCAACGCGCAGAAGAGCTCGATCCGAAATTACCCGATCCGCCATACACGCTCGGTGTTCTCTATCTCCAACTCGGGCGTTTCGCAGAGTCCCAGGTTGAACTCGAAAAGGCCACCGCCTTACGCCCCGATAACGGCGATGCCTGGGCTCTCCTCGGCAATGTTTATAAGAACAACAACGATCCGCAAAAGGCCGCCGCCGCGCTGCGACGAGCCATCGACCTGTTACCCAACCAGCCCAGCCCGCATATCAGTCTTGCCGCAGTCCTCAGCCAGCAGGGAGATTCAGAAGGCGCGATAGCCGAACGGAAAACAGCCGCAACCCTCAGCCGCGTTGCCGTCAGCCGCCAGCGTGCCAACTTCGCGCTCGATAGCGGCAAAGCTCTTCTAAAACAGGGTCAGATTGCAGAGGCAATCGTCCAACTGCAAACTGCAGTAGACGCCGACCCAAATTACAGTGAAGCTCACTCTGCCTTAGCAGATGCTCTCGATAGGCAAGGGAGAAGCGCCGATGCTGCCCTCGAACGACAAAAAGCAAAGAAGCTCATCGCAAATACTTCCGCACCAGCCAACGCCCCTTCCTCTCACCCATAGAGTCAGCACTGCAAGCTCTCCCAAGCAGCTTTGTGCCTCCAACAGATCTCCTACGTGAGCCACTTCCAACACTCTTTCAACCCTATCCAATTTTGTGATTACAATTACCACGTCGAATAGAGAGCCTCGAAACGCCTGTCCGGGTCAATAACCCGAGGAGAGTCCTTTTGAATTGGTCCCGCCGTAACTTTCTCACCTCGCTCTCCACCACTGCACTGGTTCTTTCGCTCGACGACGTTCTGGCCCTGGCAGCGCCGCAAAATCCGCAACCACCCCAACAAGCGGGATCGCGCCCCACCTACGACGCTGTTCCTCGCCCCGCACCCAAAGGGCTCCCCTCCCCCGTTGCCGGTACCGCGCTCGGCATCACCTTCACCGACGTGGCACGTCAATCGGGATTGAACGCAAAAACAATCTACGGAGGTGAACACAAAAATCGATACCTACTCGAAACCACAGGCTGCGGCGTGGCCTTCTACGACTACGATCACGATGACTGGATCGATATCTTCCTGGTCAACGGTACGCGCCTCGACGGATTCCCCAAGGGGCAGGAGCCCATCTCGCGACTCTTCAAGAACAATCGCGACGGTACCTTCACCGACGTCACCCTCAAAGCCGGACTCGGCCGCGCCGGATGGGGCCAGGGATGCTGTGTCGGCGACTACAACAACGACGGTTGGGACGATCTCTTCGTCAGCTACTACGGCCAAAATGTCCTCTACCGCAACAACGGAAACGGAACCTTCACCGACGTCACAGAGAAGGCAGGCCTTCTCCAATCAAAGACGCGCTGGAACTCCGGCTGTGCCTTTCTCGACTACGACCGTGATGGGCATCTCGACCTCTTTGTCGCCAACTACATCGACTTCGACATCAAAACCGCACCTCTCCCCGAAGCTGCGGGCTGCGCTTACAAAGGAATTCAGGTAGCCTGCGGCCCTCCCGGTCTTCAGGGTGGCAAAAACATCCTCTATCGCAACAATGGAAACGGAACCTTCACCGACGTTTCGCAAAAAGCAGGCATGTGGGACACCATCGGAACCTATGGCCTCTCGGTAGCTGTCTCCGACATCGACGGCGACGGCTGGCCTGATATCTATGTCGCCAACGACTCCACCGCCGCCACCTTCTACCAGAACCAAAAAGACGGGACCTTCAAAGATGTAGCGATCGAAGCCGGTATCGCCTACTCGCCTGACGGCAAGCCACAAGCCGGCATGGGCGTCTCCATTGGAGATTTCAATCGCGACGGCCGCTTCGACATCGTCAAAACCAACTTCGCCGGTGACACCGATTCCCTCTACGTTAACCTCGGCGACGGAAACTTCGACGACCATACCTACATGTCCGGACTTGGCGTAAACACCCGCTATCTTGGCTGGGGCGTCGGCTTCTTCGACATGGACAACGACGGCTGGCCCGACATCTTCATCTGCAACGGCCACGTCTACCCAGAAGTCGATGGAACCGCGATCGACGCACCTTACGCTGAACACAAATATCTCTACCGCAACCTGCGCAACGGGCAATTCGAAGAAGTAACCGCGCAAGGAGGCCCCGGCATCACGACTCCCGCCCCCGGCCGTGGTTGCGCCTTCGGAGACTACGACAACGACGGTGTGCTGGACGTCGTCGTCAATTGCATCAACAGCCTCCCGCAGTTACTTCACTGCGACTCAACCACCGGCCGGAACTGGATCAAAATTCGCACAGTCGGCACAAAGTCCAATCGCTCCGGCATCGGAGCAAAGATCAGCGTCACGACAGCACTACCAGGCGCAGCCAAACCCTTCACCCAGATCGACGAAGTCCGCAGCGGCGGCAGCTACTACTCGCAAAACGATCTCCGCATCCACTTCGGTCTCGACCACTCCACCAAAGCAGATTCGGTCGAAATCAAGTGGCCATCCGGAACGACAGACACGCTCACCGACCTCGCAGCAAACCATCTTTACGTCATTCAGGAAGGTGGAAAGATTCTGAAAACTCTTGCTATGGGCACGTCATCGCAATCGAAAACATCGACAACTCCTGCCCCGGCCTCAAAACCATGACGCTTCAGTCGCTCTTTCGAATGTCCGTCATCGCTACGTTTGCGACGACGGCCTTCGGCCAGCAGCCCTACCCTCCAACCACTGATCATCCTCCCCCAGCCTGGTTTGTCGACGTAGCACTCAAAGCAGGCATCACCGTTCGCGACGTCAACGGTAGCGTCGAATCCAAGCGCTACATCATCGAAGCCACCGGCTCCGGCGTCGCCATCCTCGACTACGACCGTGACGGTTGGCCCGACATCTTTCTCGTCAATGGCACCAACATGCCTGGCACAACTTCCGCACCCAACCAGGCCAAACCCACCAATCATCTCCTCCACAACAATCACGACGGTACCTTCACAGATGTCACCGTGAAGGCAGGCCTCGTTTCAACCGGGTGGGGTCAAGGTGCCTGTGTCGGAGACTATGACAACGATGGATTCGACGACATATACGTCACCGGCTACGGCAAAAATCGTCTCTTCCACAACCAGGGCAACGGAACCTTCAAAGAAGTCGCGGAGCAGGCAGGCGTTGCCGGTACCGGCAAGGAGTGGGGAACGGGCTGTGCCTTCGTCGACTATGATCGCGACGGCAAACTCGATCTCGCCGTCGCCAACTATGTACACTTCGACCTTGCCCACACGCCTACTCCAGGCCAGACCTCAGGCTGCATCTGGAAAGGCGTTCCCGTCATGTGCGGTCCCCGTGGCCTCGAGAGCGCACCGAACATCCTCTATCACAACCTCGGCGGAGGAAAGTTCGAAGACGTCAGCAAGCCCAGCGGCTTTGAACACACGAACGGACACTACTGTTTCTCTATCACTACTCTCGACTACGACGACGACGGATGGCCCGATCTCTATGTCGCCTGCGACTCCACCCCTGCCATCCTCTATCGCAACAACCACGACGGAACCTTTAAAGACACTGCCGCAGACGCCGGCGTAGCCTTCAACGAAGACGGACGTGAACAGGCGGGCATGGGCTCTACCGCAGCCGACTACGACGGCGATGGTAGACTCGACCTCTTCAAAACAAACTTCTCCGACGACACCTCCACCCTCTATCGCAACAACGGTGACGGCACCTACACAGACATGACCTTCGCCGCCGGACTAGGCATCAACGCCGATGCTCTCGGCTGGGGCGCCATGTTCGCGGATGTTGATAACGACGGATGGCCCGACTTGCTCGTTGTAAACGGCCACGTCTATCCCGAAGTCGACTCCGCCAAACTAGGTTCCTCCTACCGCGAACCTCGCTTCCTCTACAGCAATCTCGGCAACGGAAAGTTCCGCGACATCAGCAAAACTTCTGGCCCCGGATTAGCCGATCCCCGCTCAAGTCGGGGCCTTGCCATCGCCGATCTCTTCAACGATGGCCGTCTAGAAGACGTCATCAACAACCTCAGCGATCGACCGATGCTCTTGGTCAACCTCGCCAGGAATCAGAACCATTGGCTCGGGCTGCACCTCATCGGCACCTCCTCGAACCGCGATGCCATCGGCGCACGCGCGACCCTGAAATCTGCGAGCCGTCTCTGGGTCGACGAAGTCCGAAGCGGCTCCAGCTACAACTCCTCCAACGATCTTCGCCTCCACTTCGGCCTCGGCCTCGAAACTCGCCTCATAAGCATCCAGATCCGTTGGCCCAGCGGCCAAACGGAACTCTTTGACCCTCCCGCACAGATCGATCGCATCATCGAACTCAGCGAAGGGAAGGGTCGCCCCGTGCCAGCGTCAAATTAACCGAGCTATCTCTGACAACAAAGTCGCAATCACATGCGAGGCTCGTATGGTAAACATGATCGTGAGTCCATCGAGAGAACTAAAAATGCGCGCACAACTCGACTGCCGCTGCAAACTGAAATAGGGAATCACAAGGACACATTCGTGACCGTTCATCATCGCCGCCGTTATACTTCGCACCACCTGGCCTTTGTCCTCCAGGCAATCCTTTTTGTGAGTACAGGAATATCGATAGGCCAATCCACCGCTCCAAACTCCCACACCACAGATAC
Source organism: Tunturiibacter psychrotolerans (assembly GCF_051013365.1). GTDB lineage: Bacteria > Acidobacteriota > Terriglobia > Terriglobales > Acidobacteriaceae > Edaphobacter > Edaphobacter psychrotolerans_A. The sequence goes on from NZ_CP132941.1 coordinate 1,291,483, forward strand.
ACAATCTGACAAACCCCAGGAAGGCGGACAGGCGCCTGCAACGGGAGGAGCCAACACTGGCGGAGCACACCCCGCAGTGCTCGACGCAGAAAAACGACCCATCACCGCCGGCGGCTTCGTAAAGAGTGGCCACATTATCTTCCAGGACATCGCCGCAAAAGCCGGCCTGACCTCTTGGACCCACACAATGGGAACTCCGGAGAAGAACTTCATCATCGAGACAAACGGATCTGGCGTGGGACTCATCGACTATGACAACGATGGCTGGCTGGACATCTATCTGGTCAATGGTTCTACCTACGACGCGATGAGCGGCAAAGCGACACCGCCCCATGCCGCCCTATTCCACAACAATCACGACGGCACTTTCACCGACGTCGCAGCAAACGCACACGTTACCAATGACCGCTGGGGAATCGGCGTTGCCATCGCCGACTACGACAACGACGGCTGGCCCGACATCTACGTCAGCAACTTCGGCAAAAACCGCCTCTATCACAACAACCATGACGGCACCTTCACCGACGTCGCAGAGAAAGCCGGGGTCACTCTCGGCAACTGGTCCACTGGAGCCACCTGGGGAGACTACGACGGTGACGGCCGGCTCGATCTCTTCGTCCCAGGCTATGTTCACTACGACATCGCAAACCAGCCTGGGTCCGGAGGCAAAGAGGTTTCCTACAGCTTTTGCCAGTTTCGCGGAGTGAAAGTCATGTGCGGCCCGCGTGGTCTCAAGGGCGAACCCGATCACCTCTTCCACAACAACGGGGACGGAACCTTCACCGACATAAGCGAAAAAGCCGGAGTCTCCGACAGCAATGGCTATTACGGTTTCGCCTCCGTCTTCGTCGACGTCAACAACGATGGCAAACCAGACCTTCTCGTCGCCAACGATTCCACACCAAACTACCTCTACATCAACAAAGGCGACGGCACCTTCGAGGATGCTAGTTACGCCTCCGGATACGCTCTCAACGAGAACGGCCGCGAAACAGCATCGATGGGCATCGCAACCGGGGACTACCAAAACAACGGCCTTCTCGACATCTACAACACAACATTTTCAGACGACTACAACCCGCTCTATCGCAACGATGGAGATGGCAACTTCACCGATATCAGCTATCAGATGGGAATCGCGGAACCCACAATTCCCTTCCTCGGATGGGGCACGGCGTTTTTGGACTTCGACAACGATGGATGGAAGGATCTCATCGTCGCCAATGGCCACGTCTACCCGCAGGTCGACCAAACAACCTGGGGAACCACCTGGGCACAACGCCCGCTCCTCTTCCGCAACATTGACGGAAAAAAATTCGATCTCGAACCCGCAGTCGAAGGCACCGGACTCGCAGCTCTCTACACCGGCCGCGGAATGGCCGTCGGAGACCTCTTCAACGACGGCAAATTGGATGTTGTCATCAACGCACTCGACCACCACCCCGGCCTGCTCCGTAACGTCTCCGCTGACAACCATCATTGGATCGAGCTAAAACTCGTAGGCGGACCCAAAAGCCCTCGAGACGCTATCGGTTCAACGGTCTACCTTACCGCAGGAGGCCAAAAACAGCGTGGCGATGTAACCTCAGGAGGCAGCTTCGCCTCCACTCATGATCCTCGCGTTCACTTCGGCCTCGGCGACGCCGCCACAATCGATTCAATCGAAGTACACTGGCCCAGCGGAGCTAAAGAAAAGTTCGTAATCACGAAGGTGGACCAAATTATCACTCTGACAGAAAGCAAAGGAACAAAGATTTAGTCGCCGCAAATTCTTGACCTCAAACTTTTGATCGACACAACCTTCCACCCGCAGAACGATAGCGAACCCACCTGACGCATCATTACAATCACTTCTCCTATGAAAATGCCTTACAGACGGATCGGTCGCATCATCCTCTGTACGGCCCTTTGCGCAGCCGCCACCTCATTTTTCATTGCCTTGAAGACGGATGGAGCCCATGCCTCCGATACCGTCACTACGCCTGCCCAGCGAGAGATCTATACCGAGGCAGTCAAAGAACATTACAACTTCAGATTCGGCGCCAATCAACCCTTCCTGCCGTCGAACGCCACTACAGACACCGGCCAGTTCATCAATCCCAAAGCCTTCCCCACTGCCAAATACTGTAGCCATTGCCACCAGGAAGCCCATGCCGAATGGCGCCAATCCGCTCACGCTAACTCCTTTCGCGCTCCTTGGTACATCAGGAACACAGGCCTGCTGACAGCCGAAAAAGGCATTGAATACACCCGTCACTGCGAAGGCTGCCACAACCCCATCGCACTCGTTTCAGGAGCTCTCACCAAGGGATCACCGGTCAATCGTAAGTTCGACGAAGATGGCATCACCTGCTCCGTCTGCCACTCCATCCAGAAGGTCGATGCCCGTGGCACCGGCAGTTATGTACTCGCACAACCGACGGTTCTCCTCGATGAGAACGACCAACCCATCTACGGCGACGTCTCTGACAAGGAGATCCTCGCCCACCTCGACCGCCACTCCAAAGCAGTAATGAAGGATTTCTACCGCACTAGCAATTTCTGTGCGGCCTGCCATAAAGCGGCTCTCCCCAAGCAACTGAACGACTATAAATGGCAACGCGCCATCTTCCTCTCCGACGAGTGGCAGCTCTCCTCTTTCGCCAAACAGTCGCCCCTTCCCTTCTACGTCAAAGACCAGGTCTCCACATGTCAGACCTGTCACATGACCCGCGAAGATCTCAGCACCTCTGACTCAGGAGCGAAGGAAGGAAAACTCGCCTCCCACCGATGGCTCGGTGCCAACACCGTTCTCCCGAAGTTCTACAACTACGACGCTCAGATGGAGAAGACCGTAGCCTTCCTCAAGGCCGGCGTCTTCAACGTAGACATCTTCGGGCTTGAGAGAAATCAAGACAAAATCATCGCCCCACTCGGTAACGAAAACTTCGCCGTCGCCCCAGGCGATCTCCTAACCACCACGATCATCATCCAAAACACAGGCATCGCTCACAGCCACGTACCCGAGCAGCGCGACATGTACGAGAGCTGGGTCGAGTTTGAAGCCAAAGACGCCGCTGGTCACACCCTCATGCACTCCGGCACAATTCAACCCAACGGCGACCTCGATCCTCGCGCGCACAGCTTCACCAATCGCCTCGTAAACACGAGGGGAACGATCAACGATCTCCATCAAGTCTGGAATAATCGGGTCGTGGCCTACAACAACACGATCGCCTCCGGTCGCTCCCAGGTCGTCCGCTACCAATTCAAAGTACCCGCGGACGCGACGGGACCCATCACCGTTACAGCTAAGGTCAACTATCGCCGCTTCGATCAGCATTTCATGGACTTCGGAATGGGCAAGCACTACGAGATGCCAGTCGTTACCATGTCCGAACGCACACGCACCTTCACCCTCGGCGACAATCCCCCCTCGGTCGACGCACAGGACAACAAAATCTGGATGCGCTGGAATAACTACGGCATCACCATGTTGGATGCGCAGCAATACGCCGAGAGTGTCCGCGCATTCCAGCAAGTCGCCCAGCTCCGACCCGACTACGCCGACGCCTTCACCAACATCGCCATTGCAGACTTCCAGTGGGAGCGCTACGAAGCATCCCGTACCAGCCTCGACAAGGCGCTCGCGCTTAGCCCGCACAACTCCCGTGCGCTCTACTACCTTGCGTTAGTCGAACGGAACCAGGGCCAGGTCGACAACGCCATCGCAGATCTCCGCGAAGTCATTACAAAATTCCCCAACTCACGCGACGCTCACCGAGAGCTTGGCTTCTCTCTTTATCAGCAGCGCAAGTATGACGAAGCCCGCACAGAGTACGAGACTCTACAATCCATCGATCCCGACGATCTGGCTGCACACTATATCCTCTCCATCATCTACCGCCGCCTCGGCATGAAAGAGAAAGCGGCCCACGAAGCAGCGATGTTTGCCGATCAAAAAGACGACCCCACCGCAAGCACCTACGCACTCGAGTACCTGCGCAAACACAACGAAGTCGCATCGGAGACCGTCCCCTGGCACACACACACCGATTTTGCTCCCGAACCCACCGACCACAACGTAAAATCTGCTCAATGAATTTGTTGCGTTCAGCATTAGTTATTGTTATGGCATCCACGTTTTATTTCCCGGCATTTGGGGAGTCCGCAAAGCAACACGGAGCCACCGTGTTCGTCGACAACGGCTGCCAGCACTGTCACACCATCCACGGTCAAGGCGGCGAAAGAGGCCCCGATCTGTCCGGAGTAGGCCGCACCCTGAACAAAACTCAGATCCGCACTCAGATCACACAGGGTGGTCGCCAGATGCCGTCCTTCGGCAACATTCTGAAGGCATCGGAAGTCGATGACCTCGTCGCCTACCTGCATTCCTGTCGCGACAAGAAGCCGAAATAATTTAAGCATTCTCAGATCGGGAGATACGTAACATCCGAATGGAAGCGAATCTAGCCATCATGCTTTCGCGCATATCGAACGTCCGCATGAATTCTCTTTCGCGCCTCCATCTCGTCCTGTGCTCTTCCCTCTTCTGGACGCTATGCGGAACCGCATTGCTCTGCGAGTCCGCTCACTCCCAGGACCCAAACAGTTTGGGCAATCAATCCTGGTCCACAGAAAACGGCCTCCCCCAAAATAGCGTCCATCAGATCTTCCAGTCCACCGACGGTTACATTTGGATTGCAACGGAAGGTGGCATAGCTCGCTTCAATGGCACCGACTTCAAAATCTTCAGCCACGAAACGACTCCCGAAATCACCGGCGACGACATCTGTTGCTTCACCCAAAGTCCCACTGGCCCGCTCTGGATCGCAACATCCGACGGCTTTCTCCAGTACTCGGCGGGAACATTTCGCCGCTATTCTATCGCAGATGATTTACCCTCCAGCCGCATCATCAACCTCGCTGCCGCAGACGACGGTTCACTCCTGCTCCTAACGAACGAAGGCATCGTCAGCTTTGACGGCAGCCGCTTCTCAACCATCTACCTTCCCTCCTCTGCCGTCCCATCCGCAATAGCCACAGCACACGACGGCAGCATTTGGATCGCATCGAACTCCGGAATCTTTCAATATGTCCGTGGCCGAATTCTCCCTTTGCCAATCAGCTCGCCTTCTACGCCAAAAGAGATTCAGGGCATTGGTTTTCTCCCCGAGCACAGTCTCTGGCTGCGCACTGGTACCAGTCTCACGGTGCTGCAAAACGGACATAGCCGAACTCTAACAACAGGCCACGACCTCCCAGCCTCGCGCATCCAGTCTGTTCTCGCCGGCTCGCAAGGAGCGCTTTGGATAGGCACCAACAGAGGACTCTTCGCCCTCGACAAAATCGGCAACCATCCACAAGCCGTCGCGCCCCTCGGCTCCGACAGCATCCTGTCTCTCACACAAGACAAGGAGAGGAATCTCTGGGTCGGAACAGAATCCAGCGGCCTCCAAATCCTAAGACCCGAAAACTTCCGCACCATTCCCGGCCTCTCCGATCACCTGATCACTGCCATCACACAGGCATCCGACGGCGCCATGTGGGTCGGCACCGACGGAGACGGACTCGACAGATGGCAAGCAGGAAATATCCAGCACCTGTCCACTCACTCGGGCCTCCTCAGTGAAACCATTCTCGCTTTGGCCCCAGGGGCAGACAGCACTATGTGGATCGGCACGCCAGACGGCCTCAACCATATCGACGGCACGAAGATCCGAACTTACACCTCCGCCGACGGCCTACCCGATGATCTGATTCGCTCTCTCCTTAGCGACGACGATGGCTCACTCTGGATCGGCACTCGCCATGGTCTCGCACACTTGCAGGGCGATCGATTCGTTACACTGACCCACTCTGACGGCCTCGGAAGTGACCTCGTCGGTGCTCTTCTCAAATCCCACGCCTCTAACTCGCGCGACCTGTGGATCGGCACACTCGACGGGCTCTCGCGCCTTCGCGATGGCCATATCAAGACCTTCACAAAAACGGACGGCCTCTCCGGTGACACGATCACCGCTCTTGCGGAAGACCCTCACGGCACGCTCTGGATCGGAACAAAAGGAGCCGGCCTCAGCGCCCTTACGAACACAGGCGTCATCTCCCTTCACCGAAACGACCTGCCTCAGACCATCGACTCCATCCTCCTAGATGATCTCGGCAATCTCTGGCTAGGCTCCAGTCGAGGCATCATCCGCGTCTCAGCTGCAGCGCTTATCAGGTGTGGTTTGCTATCAACCTGCGATCCTCATCCAGTCTCATACGGTCGCGCCGACGGAATGCCCACCGAAGAGGCTGTCGGCGTAGGTCATCCCGCCGCCTGGCGAACCACTGAAGGACTTCTCTGGTTCGCGACTCGCAAAGGTGTCGCAGTCACCGATCCCACACACCTCACGGAAAACCTGATCCCTCCCCCGGTCGTCATCGAACGCTTCACAGTAGACGGTGTCGACATGCCCCTGACATCCGCCGAACAAAATATCACGCCTGGTCACACCAGCTTCGCATTTGGATACGCTGGCCTCAGTTACGTGGCACCCGCCAAAGTCCGCTATCGTTACCTTCTCGAAGGCTTCGACCAGCAATGGACAGAAGCCGGTTCACGCCCCATCGCTTTCTACACTAATCTCCCGCCCCGCCACTATCGCTTTCGCGTGCAGGCAGCCAACAACGATGGCATTTGGAACGAAACTGGAGCGCAAATCATCTTCAACGTGCGACCTCCTTTCTATCGCAGACTCTGGTTTCTCCCGCTCGTCCTCGGTCTCGCCGCCGCCATCGCGCTCCTACTCTATCGTCTCCGCGTTCGGGGTCTTCAATCGCAGTTCCAGGCAGTTCTCGCCGAGCGAAACCGCGTCGCCCGCGAAATTCACGACACTCTCGCTCAAAGCTTCGTCGGCGTCTCCGTGCAGCTCGAACTCACCTCCCAGCTTCTCGCCCACTCTCAACCTGACGCAGCGAGAAAACAAATCGACCAGACCCGCACCTACGTCCGCGAGGGACTAGCCGAAGCTCGCCGAAGCATCTGGAATCTACGCGCCATTACTGCGCAGAACAGCTTGCCAACACGCCTCACACGCCTGGCTGACCAGTCCAATCAAAAGAACCTCAGCGTCCGACTCAACATCACCGGCACCTATCGCCCTCTCGCCCAACCCTTTGAAGACGAGGTCTTCCGCATCGCCCAGGAGTCTTTGGCAAATGCTGCCCGCCACGCAAACGCTACTCAGGTATCCATCAGCCTTCGCTACGATGCAACCTTATTAATACTAAGCATCTCCGACAACGGTGCCGGATTCGATGCGACGGAAAATGCTCCTGCATCAAGCGGGCATTTTGGCATTCAGGGGATGCGCGAGCGCGCGGCTCAAATTCATGCTCAACTAACGATTGAAAGTAGTCCTGGTAACGGCACCATCGTCACGCTAGCAGCACCCATCACAGAAGGAAAAGAGGCAGCAATCAATGCCTGAACGTATTCGTATCCTCGTAGTGGATGATCATCATGTCGTTCGTCAAGGTCTAGTTGCGCTGCTCAACATCATCCCCGACATTGAAGTAGTGGGCGAAGCCAGCGATGGTCTTCAGGCAATCGAGCTCCACAAGGCCTTGCAACCGCACATAACGTTGATGGATCTACAGCTCCCAAACCTCGGCGGAGTTGACGCCATCCTGAAGATTCGCGCAGACGATCCCGCCGCAAGATTCATTGTGCTCACCACCTTCGACGGAGATGAAGACATCTTCCGCTCCCTCCAGGCTGGCGCAAAAGCCTATCTCCTCAAGGGAATGACCCTCGACGAACTCGTCTCGACCATTCAAGCAGTTCACAGCGGAAGGACCCTCATCTCTCCCGCCATCGCGGAAAAGCTCGCCGAAAGAATGAGCACTCAAGCCCTTACCAACCGCGAACTGAAAGTTCTGGAACGCATCGTGGCTGGCCGCGCAAATAAGGAGATCGCCTCCGACCTGCAGATCAGTGAAGCCACAGTCAAATCTCATATCAATAGCCTGCTCGGGAAACTTGGTGTCAGCGATCGCACTCACGCCGCAACCGTCGCCCTCCAACGAGGTATCGTACATCTCAAATGAGACCCGCCCAATGAAGCCCTCTCTCCTTGCCTTGCTCCTGATCCTTGTGCCACCGTCGTTCGTCGGCGCCCAATCAAAGGCTTCCTGGCGCGCAGCGACTCCAACAGAGTTGCAGATGGCTCTACCAGCCCGCGCACCGGTCGAAAAAGAACGCATCGAAACAGAGATGCGCACCGCCTCGGGCATCATCAACTCGCGCGGAAACATCATCGCGGGTGTCGTTCTCATCACCGCCGGTTACTCCGCCGACGGAAAATACTCCCACTACCTCTTGGTTCAATCTCCCATCACCTTCGGAAACCTCTCACTTACTGCCGGCAACTACGTAATCGGATGGCACCGTGGTGACGACGATCTCATCGTCAACTTCTACGATGCCGCAACCGGACGAGAACATGGTGCCGTCACCGCTCATCATCTGGCAACCGGCTCACGCGTCGAATCCTTTCGCATATGGCCTCCCACCATCAACTCGATTCTTCAAATTGGTCGCTTCGCCATTCCCTACACCTTGGAGAAGCAACCAACGCCATAACCACTCGTCGAAATCCGTCGTTAAAATCATGCCTTGTTACCACTTCTAGAGCACTGTACTTTAGACCACATGAAAATAGACCGCATGCTGATCATCACAGCGACTCTGTTTACGACCAGCATCCTCCCTGCGCAAAGTGCGGCCACATGGGAGATCGGCCCTTTCACCCGGCCTGCGAGCGGCAATCCCGTCATCACTCCTAATCCGCAGTCGACCTTCACTGATCCTGTCCTCAACGCTCCGATTCACTGGGAGATTCTTCACACATTCAATCCTGCAGCGATCGTTCGCAACGGCAAGGTCTACGTCCTCTACCGCGCAGAAGATAACTCCGGAACGATGCAGATTGGTGAACACACCTCACGTCTTGGTTTAGCGGAGAGTAACGACGGTATTCACTTCACACGACGAGCCGAACCCGTCTTCTATCCCTCAAAAGACACTGAACAGTCTCGCGAATGGCCAGGCGGCGTCGAAGACCCGCGCCTCGTCGAAACCAGTGACGGCGCCTACGTCCTCACGTACACCCAGTGGAACCGCAGTACTTACTCCGTGGGAATCGCGACTTCCCCCGATCTAATACATTGGACCAAGCACGGTCCCGCTTTTGCAAGCGCATCGAACGCCAAGTATGCCCACCTCAAATACAAGTCGGCAGGGATCGTAACGCATCTCCACAACGGCCGCCTCGTTGCCGCCAAAATCAACGGAAGATTCTGGATGTATTGGGGAGAAGGAGCCATCCATCTCGCGACCTCGAGCGATCTGATTCACTGGAGTCCACTCGAGCATGCACAGGGCGATCCCATCGAAGTGCTTCGCCCACGTCCTCAACACTTTGACGGCACGTTTCCTGAGACCGGACCCCCGCCAATCCTGACCGCCGCCGGAATCGTCGTCCTCTACAACGGAAAAAATGCAGTGACAGGCGGAGATCCGGATCTAGGCCCCAACGCATATGCAGCCGGCGAGGCCCTCTTCGACATCAAGGATCCCGCCCATCTCCTCGCACAGACAGAAAATCCTGTCCTGAAACCGATCATGCCTTACGAGAAGACCGGACAATACGCCGCGGGAACCACCTTCGCCGAAGGTCTGGTTTACTTTCATAACCGGTGGTTTCTTTACTACGGATGCGCGGACTCGCTCGTAGCTGTCGCCACAGCGCCAAATAAATAGGTCTACAGATTCGATGAAATCATCCATTAGCGAATCGTGAAGCTATCCCATTCACAAGCCGCTAGTGAAAATGAACAGCAATTCCCGTACTGGCTCCATACGGGCGCAGCGTTCCGAACGGAAAATTGAGCCACCATTGATATTCGAAATCAACAAGCCGGACACTATACCGGCTTCTGCCCAACGCCAGATCAACACCGCCGCCAGGAGCCAACACAAAGTAATTGCCATCCGCGTAATCGTAGGGAAAATGAAAGTGCCCATCGCCAACAAGAACTTTTCCATATGCCGTCAACCATCGTCTGCGATATGGAAATTTTCCCCCAACAAGATAGGTCGACTGATGAGTGCCCACCTCTTCGTTAATGGTAAGAAAACGAACCTCAGCCTCGTAACTAATTCTCTCTGAGCGAGAGTAATCGACAAAGCCAGACCCGCCTCCAAGATCGCGCTTGCCGTAATCCGCCGCAAAGAAAGAGTAGGTCCCCCCCACCAGCCATCGCGGCCCCGGCCCTGTCGCAGTTGGCAGCGCCTGGCCGTTCACGAGAGATGTTGCAGCAGCAAGAAACACCACAACAACGAGCACTCTCGACAATCTCCAAAGAGGCTGTGAGCCATCAAACCATTTGATCACTGAGTCACCGTCAAAGTCATAGGAGCAGACTGAGTCGCCGCCGTCTTGGCGCCAATAGCAGTCACATTGAAGGTGTACGAGCCTGCCGGTGTCCCATGCACATCGAGTCCACCGCAGCCCGACATCGCCATCGCTCCCGTAAAGAGCAAGGCAAGCAGAAGGCCGCTGAGCAGCTTATGGCCACGCCTCGATCGTAGAAGCGTCAACCCGACAATGAGTCCACCTGGCAGGAAACAAAGCGCGATACCACTAGCCGAGGGTCCATCCGCTTTCGCGATGCTCCCAGCCGTCAGCGGAGAGCCTGTATCAATCGTCAGGCTAATCGTCTGCTTGCCATTCGCATCAAGCGATACCTGATCAGTAGTAAACGTGCAGGTAGCCGCGCGCGGGAGGCCAACACAGCCGAGCGAAAGTTGATCGGTAAAATTCTCAATCGAGGTGAGTGTCAGCTGAATGGTGCCATGCTGTGTGCTCTTCATCTGCATGGTTGGAGGATTCAAAGCGATCGTGAAGTTGGTCGCCGGAATCACCGTCAAAGAAACAGGACTCGATACAGACCCCAAATACTGCGAATCCCCTTGGTAGGTCGCGATCGGACTGTAAGTTCCCAACCCCAGGCTGGTAGTCAGAGTAGCAATACCGGAAGCATTCAAAGTCGCACTGCCAAGCGTCGTACTTCCAGAACTGAAGACCACCGTACCCGACGGAGGAACGGCCGCGTCACCTTGCAGCGTTGCAACCAGCGTAAACGGCTTATTCTCTATGGCAGTGCTGGAAGAGATCGTCAGCGTATTCTTCGAAGTGTGAAGTTGCACAACTTCAGTCAGTGCAGGCGAAGTGCCAGGGAAATTTTGTGTATCGCCAGCATAGCTTGCGGTAAGAGTATGCGACCCGAGCGTTAGAGTCGAAATCGTAAAGGTCGCGACCCCCGAGCTATTAACACCCGACGTACCCAGAATAGTGGATCCATCAGACAAAGAGACGAGGCCCGTAAGTGGATTCGTACTGCTGCCCGTCACCGAAACGGTAAACGTAATCGGGCTACCAATTAGAGCTGGGCCGCTGCTCGTCCCACTGATGGTTCCCAGGCTATTCACCGCAGTGAGCGAGACCGTAGTACGCTGTTCGATATTTTGCAGAACTGGATTGGACGTACTGGTTAGAGTGTTGCTGTCGCCCTGATAGATCGCGAGAAGAATATGCTGACCAGCAGTGAGCGAGGACGTTGTAAGAGTCGCGATGCCGTTGACGCCGACCGAAGCCGTGCCGATGACCGCGGTCCCATCTTCGAAGGTCACAGGACCGGTGGGAGCTGTCCCTTTGCCAGTCACCTGTGCAGTAAGTGTGAGAGAAGCTCCCGCCACCGACGGCGAACCGGATGTAGTCAGCACAGTCGTAGTGTTGCTGTTTTGCACTGTCTGGATAAGCACCGGGCTACTGCTTGTCTGGCTGACGCTGTCGCCGCTGTAGGTCGCAACAATCGAGTGTTGCCCGGGGCTCAAAGCATTCGTCGTGAACGTCGAAGTACCCGACGCCACAATGCTCGTTCCGAGAACAACCGTCCCATCACGGAATGTGACGGTCCCTGTAACAGGAGACCCACCACTACCTGACACCACCGTTGTGAACGTCACTGGAGTAGCCGACAAAGATGGATTGCTGCTCGAAACAAGAGTGCTGGCAGTGGGCTGCAGAATCGCTTGTTGCAGTGGTCCTGACACACTCCCAGGATGACTCGAATCGCCGTTATACGTTGCGATAAGCGTATGCGCCCCAATCGATAGGGTAGAGGCAGTCAGAGTAGCCAGACCGTTCGCATCAATTCCAACCGTGCCAATGCTGTTGGCGCCGTCGCGGAGCACCACCGTACCGGTTGGCTGAGCCCCCGTCCCAGTCACCATCATCGCGAAAGTAACTGCGTCTCCAATAAGCGCAGGATTCTTATTAGAGCTAAGGCTGATCGCGCTCGTAGACTGCTGAATCGTCTCCACAACGCCAGGCGACGTGGCAGCACTGTTATTCGCATCACCTGTGTATGTCGCAACAATCGTATGCTGTCCCACCGAGAGGGTTGATACCGGCAAATTAGCGCTTCCATTCGCTGCAATCGGTGCAGAGCCAAGCACCGCAGTACCGTCCGTGAACGTCACACTGCCAGTCGGAGCGACAGTCGTCCCACTTAGGTTTGCCGTGAAGACCACCTGAAGCCCGGCCACCGAGGGATTGCTGCTCGATACCAGCGTCAGGCTCGGTGCGCCTTTATTCACCGTAATCGTCTGCGGCGGAGAGGAAGACGCCGCATCATTCGTATCTCCCGCATAGCTTGCCGACAAGGTGTGTTGACCGAGTGCAAGACTCGAAACAGAGAGAGTTGCGGAGCCGTTCGCGCTGAGGATGGCTGTGCCGAGCACCGACGTGCCGTCAAGGAACGTCACCTGTCCACCAGGTATACCGCCCGATCCGGTAACGGTGACAGTCAGGGTCTCGGTAGAGTTTACCGTCGACGTCACCGCACTGACCGCCATTGAAGTCTGCGTGGTCGCACGCTGCACCGACTCATTCAGAGTCGAAGAGAGTGCCGAATTATTGTTCGCGTCTCCACCATAGGAGGCCGTGATCAAGTGCGTACCTAAAGCCAGACTCGTAGTATTGAACACCGCAACCCCCGCCGCATTGAGCGTGATCGCAGCCAACGTCGCAGAGCCGTCATGGAACGTAACAACCCCGGTCGGCGCTGGCTCCGAGCCTCCAACCGCCGCCGTAAACGTCACATTCGCACCGGCGCTAACCGGATTCTGACTCGATGCAAGACCAATACTCGTCACCGGTGAGACGATGTGTGTCAGCCCGGCTGATGTGCTCCCCGAATCATTCGTATCGCCCAGATAAACAGCCGTAATGATGTGTTGCCCCACTATCAACGTCGACGTGCTGAACACCGCTGTTCCATTCGCCGCCAGGGAAGGACTGCCGATCACCGTAGATCCATCCATGAACTGAACAGTCCCGCCCAACGCGCCCGAGCTTCCGGTCACAGTCGCAGTGAACGTCACGGGAGCGCCTACTGGCGTCGTCGAAGCGCTCGCCGTCAAGACAGTCGTCGTCGTCGCCTTCACGACAACCTGCGTAATCGCCGGCGACACACTGGTTGCGTTATAAGCATCTCCCGAATAGGCAGCGGTCAACGAGTGAGAGCCCACCGTAAGAGACGACAACGATAGTGTTCCGAGACCAGCAGCGTTGATCGGGCTAGTACCAACTGCAGCAGCGCCATCGTAAAAGGTCACAAAGCCAGTTGGAGCGGAGCCATTTCCGGTAACGGTCGCACTCAATGTAATCGGCAACCCTGCAGTCGATGGGCTTCCCGAAGTTGAAATCACAACTCCCGTTGTCGCCTGCTGAACCGTCAGCGTCAGCGCAGGAGTCGTTCCGAGATTATTGTTGTCTCCCAGGTACACGGCCGTAATCGAATGCGTGCCCGTCGAGAAAGAAGGCACCGTAAAGCTCGCAATCCCCTGCGCATTAAGCGCAGCCGTGCCGAGCACTGTCGTGCCATCCATAAAGGTCACGATGCCAGTTGGAACGCCTCCATTACTCGTGATCGAAACAGTCAGCGTGTCGCTCTTTCCGGCGACCGACGGATTGGCCGACGCAATCAGTGTTCCCGATGTCACCGCCTGCTGTACTTTCTGCGTCATCGTCGGCGATATGCTTCCGGCATAGATAGAAGACCCACCATAGATTGCGTAAATCGAATGTTGTCCAACTCCCAACGAACTCAGGGTAATGGTCACCGTACCGCCACTCACTGTGGCAGCGCCTAGAGTCGTCGCGCCATCCATGAAAGTCACAGTCCCGGTGATCGGACTCGATGGCGCCGACGACCCTGGCGTAATTGTGGCAGTCAGCTGAATGTTCGACCCTGCAGGCGCATTCGCCGAGTTCGACGTAACACTAGTCGTCGTCGTGATCTGTTCAATGGTCTCCTGCACCGCGGCAGAAGTGCTGGCGCCATTATTCGCATCGCCTCCATACACGGCGCGAATCGAATATCCTTGCACTGACAAAGTCGAAAGAGTAAGAGCAGCCGAACCGTGAATGTCCAGGGTCACCGTCCCCAGAATCGTAGTGCCATCCTCAAACTGAACTGTGCCCGTCGGTGTCACCGAGCCACCGCTGGTAACGCTCGCTGTAAAAGTGACAGGTGTTCCGAACGGAACATCTGGGTTGCTCGTAATCAATGTAGTCGCAGTCGAGGAAGCGGCAACGACCTGGGTAAGCGTCGACGTGCTAGCGATCGAATTGGCATCTCCGCTGTAGCTCGCCGTGATGTGATGGGTTCCAACAATCAGCGAAGTCGTGCTGAAGCTAGCCGCTCCGGATGCATTCAGAGTGACCGTCCCGAGATGCGTTCCCCCATCGTTAAAAGTAACGGTCCCTGTTGGAATCCCCGACGTCCCAACCACGAGCGCAGAAAAGGTCACGTTGGCCTGTGCCGAAGAGGGATTGAGGCTCGACGTTACGGTAGTAGTGGTCCCATCTTTTACGATCTGAGTTACAGGCGCGGATGTTGCCGGTGCAGTATTGTTATCTCCGGCATAACTCGCCGTGATGATGTGGGTTCCACTCGCGAGGGACAGCGTCGGAAACACCGCCACGCCAGAGCTGTTCAGAGTAGCGGTCCCAATCGTCGTCGATCCATCAAGAAAAGTGACAGTGCCAGTCGGTGTTACGCCCGTGCTCGTCACCGCAACAGTGAACGTCACAAGCGCCCCAGTAGCAGACGGAGAGCCGCTGGTGTTCAGCGTAATGGTCGATGGATCAAGCGTCAGAACCTGGCCACTTAGAGTAACCGTCTGCGGACTGTTTGGAGAGTCCGACAGGACGGTAATCGTTCCCTTCACCGGGTTGCCAATCACCGTCGGCGCAAACTGTGCACCGATAATGCAGTTGAAAGCCGAAGGGATCGGCGCAGTAGTCAAGCAGGTCGTAGCAACCGGGTCCAGTTGTGTGTTGACGCCAGGGTTGAGATCCGAAATGTTCAGCGCAGCGTTACCATCATTTTCAAGCTCTTGATCTTGAGTGCTTGAGACGCGTTGCACTCGAATCGCTGGAAAATTCAACACGGCATTGATACTTTGAACCAGGCGTATCCGGTTGTGAAATACGTCGCTGACGTAGAGATTTCCTGTTCCATCAAGCGCCATTCCGTACGGTCCATACATACCCGCCGCATTCGCGGGTCCACCATCACCGCTGAACGACTCCAGGGTGCTACCGACAACCGTGTCGATCTCGCCGGTCACGGCATTCACCTTCCGAACCCGGTTGTTGCCCGCATCAGAGATGTAGATATTTCCAGCGGCGTCGATCACGGTCCCCGCCGGGCTGTCCAGCACAGCACCACTTGCTGGTCCGCCATCGCCGGTGAACCCCGAGGTTCCATTTCCCGCAATCGTCGTAATAGTCCCGTCGAGCGCGACCTTGCGCACGCTGTGATTGTTCTGGTCGGCAATATAGATCTGGCCATCCGGGCCCACCGTTACGCCCCACGGTCCGTTTAGGCTCGCACTCGTCGCCTGCCCCCCATCCCCTGCATAGTTTGCAATGTGGTTGCCCGCGAACCCAGAGATGATCCCAGTCGAAAGATCGACGCGCCGTACAACATTGTTTCCGCTGTCCGCAATATAGAGAAAGCCATTCACCGGATCGATCGCAACCGAATCGGGCGTATTCAGATGAGCATGAATCGCGCTCCCGCCATCGCCCGAGTAACCCTGCGATCCCAGCACACCCGCTACCGTCGTTATGATTCCCGTCGCCGCCGTGACCATGCGAATCGCATGATTATTGCTATCGGCAAAGTACAGGTTCCCCGCTCCATCAAGAACCACCGAGGTCGGAAGGCTAAGCGAAGCCATCGTAGCCAAGCCGCCGTCGCCCGTGTTGCCCGCGTCGCCGTTACCCGCCACCGTCGACATCAACTGCGACCCGCCATCCACACGTCGAATGCGGTTGTTGCTTGAATCGGCAATGAATATATCTCCAGCCGGATCCACCGCCAGTCCGAACGGAAGAAAGATCGGCGAAGCTGTAGCGGGCTGCCCGTCCCCCCGGTAGATCCACGATTCGTCTCCGGCAACCGTCTTGATGATGCCCGGCACAAACAGGGCAAGCGGTCCGCTACCAGTCGCCACCAGCCATGTGTTACCCAATGGCAACCCCGTCGGATCGAACAGAGCCACTGCTCCTATATGTTGACCGGGGTACTTCGGGCTGAACGTCACCGGAAAGCTGCAGGTCTGACCCACAACAAGCGTGCTCCCGGTCAAGCAGGTCCCAGTCCCCGAAATCGCAAAATCAAGATTCGCAACGCCGCCCGTGAGCGCGCTAACCTTTCCCAACTGACCGTTTGCCGTCACGACAACAGAAACTGTTTGAGCCGCCGAGGTATTCCCCACGACAGTCACCCCAGGCAAGGTCACCGGCGCCGCGTAGCTGTATGTCGCCGCTCCGCATAACACCAGAAGAGCTAGCAGGATGCACACTCGCGACTGAAGCCGTCCTCTTAGGGAGCGCAGATCCGCATTGTCCCGATCGGTTGACGACACCAGAGACAAACGCAGACAGAAAAGCTTTACATCAAATCGAACAGGAGCGTGCATGGTTTCACCTCTGGAGCTCAACAGCAGATGGAGGTTGCGACGTAGCTCCAAAGTGGGGAGGAAGCGCCAGAGATCGCAGGTAACACGGGATGTTGCCCTTTGGTAATCATGACTTTAGGCAACTGTCCCGGAATGGAAAATTACCCGTAAGTTGCATGAGATATGCGACAGATGCTCGCGCTCCGTCATCAGTGGTTCATCTCTTTTTGCTTGAGATGGAACAGCATTCGAAGACTCGAGCCGAACTCACGATAGCGACAGCTCATTGCCCGTTCGGAAAACTCCCTGAATCTGCAAATCGGCTGCGCTCAGTGTGCTACCAGACCGCATAGCGACAGATCCTTAGCTCAAAAATCCCATGTATGGGTTCGAGCCAAAGTTAGAGAAATTCGGAAACACCTGTTTGACTTGACCATCCGAGAGTCCAAACCAGCGCGCAAGCGTGCCGGCATATTGTTCAACAGAAGTTGTAGGGATTAACCGACCGGCTCCCATATCATTTGCCTGGTTGGAGCCGATCACCGGATATTGCCCATACATATCCTGACCGTTCACGGCCCCCCCCGTAACAATGTGATGGCTCCCCCAACCGTGATCCGTCCCGTCCGAGTTTGCCGTCAACGTCCTGCCAAAATCCGACGCAGTAAAAGTAGTCACCTGACTATTCAGACCCGCGGTCGTCATGGCCGTATCAAAATACTCCAGCGCCTCACCCAGTTGCGTCAGCAGGCGCGCATGTTGCGGTGCCTGATTGTCATGCGTATCGAAGCCGCCCAGCTGAACAAAAAATATCTGACGGCTCACTCCCAGGCTGCTTCTCCCACCCATAATTCGCGCTACGGTCTGTAGTGAAATAGCGAGCGAATTGTCCGTCAGCTTATTCAGCACCGGATCGAGATACTGCGGCGGGTTCGCCACTCCTCCCGGCCCAGCAGGCAACATCGAACTCGCCAGGCTAGCCTGTGCCGCAATCGAGCGGCCGATGATCACCTCGTACTCCTTCGCAAAAAGGTTGGTCTCTTCGGCAGAAAGAATGGATGACAGCGCACTCGATCCAGCCTGTTGCCCAAACAGCGGACTCGCCAGACCGGAGATTGGTATCGGGCCTGCAGACGTTACATTGAGTTGAAACGACGTCTGCCCAGACAGAAACAAAGCGATTCCCGACGTCGAAATACACGTAAACGCGGCATTCGAATTCATCGACGCAATGATGTCTGCCATTGCCCCGCCCCATCCTTCGTGAACCGCGCTCCCGCCATTCGCAGTAATCGCCTGCCACGCCGCAGTCTGATCAAAATGCGAGTACAACGAGGCCGGCAACGGAACCGAGTTAGCTTGAATCTGCGCCTTAGTCGTAGGAGCGATCAAAGTCCCCGTATTTGTAACAATCGCTGCACGCCCGGCATTAAAAAGATTCTGCACTCCCGTCAAATATGGATTCAATGCAAACGTGCGCCCACTTTGCGGCGTCTTCAAAACGATTGGCAGAAGATTACTCTGGCTATAAGCAAGTCCCGGCGCTCCCGACCGCGCCGTCGTAAAGGCACTGAACGACTCCGCATCCGTCGCAATCACCGTTCCATGCCCGTCATTACCGCCAGCCAGAAAGATACAGACCAGCGCGCGATAGTCCGTCGGACTGCTCTGCTGCGCCATCGCAGCAACCGAGTTAAGTTCAAGCAGAAATGGACTCACAGAGAACCCGGCCATCGATGCCATCGACGCTGTTCGAAGAAACTGCCGCCGCGATAGTTCGTGCTTATTCATCATCTTCTCCGTCTAAAACTGCGCACTAAAAGATGGCGATGCCATCGTTAGAAAAATCGCCGTCTTCACGCGGTTAGCCAGTGCAGCATTGATCGCATTCTGATCTCCCGTCGGTATCGCAATCGAATTGACCGCAGAAAGAATCTGGCCGCGAAGCGTCCCATCCATCTCGCCAGCCATCAACAGCAGATTGATACGATCGAGCAACTGATCCGGCGTACCCGCCAATCCAATCTCCGTCGCGTAGTTCGAAAAAACGTCAGGCCCCGTAGTCGCACCCGCTCCAATCGCACTCTGCATGTAATTCAGATATCCGACGACCGTCGACACATCGGTCATCCCCATCTCCGGCGCCAGCAACCCAGCCTTCGCAATGCTCGTCCCCGGCGGAACATATCCCGGCGCGAACCAGTTGAAGACGCTCGGCGAACGAAGCGACATCTCGCCCAATCCATAGATCGGGTCTTCCGTGCTCCCGAGATTGTAAGAACCATTCCGCGACTGCGCCGTAAAAGCCCGCGCCCACTCAACGTAGCGAATCAGCGCCTCACGCACCTTCCCATACTGCGGATTACTGCTCGCCGCAGCGGAATTGCGCGCTTCGTCATCCAACAGAATCGCCGTCAGCACGGCCTTCATATCTCCGCGAACCCCAGCCCCGTTATCCTGAAACACCGCCGACACCCGGCCCACATACGCTGGACTCGGATTACTCGTCACCAGATGCTGAATCAGCTGCTTGCAAACAAACGGCGGCAGATTTGGATGATCGAACAGCGTATCCAGCGCGATCTTCAAATCCCCCACCGGATCAGGGTTCGACTGCGTCGGAATCGTAACTCCAAGAAAATCTTTCTCCTCCGTCGAGTGATGATTCGGAAAACTCTGCATCGGCAAAATGTCTTCGCCGAACCCAGTCCCGACATACGCGCAGCAGTTAGACCACGCCGTGTTGCTCTGATCGCCCGGTATATTCCAACTAAAGCCGGTAAACACCTTCGCCAATCCCATCACATCCAGATTCGAATACGTAGGAATCGGCTGCCCCGTCTGATCCAACTTCTGCGTGCCATCCGGATTGAGCTGATAGAGCCCAATCGTAAACAGCTGCATCACCTCACGCGCATAGTTCTCATCGGGATCGCGCGTAGCGTCTCCCTTGTCATTGCCCATCACCGACAGGTACTGCCCCATCATCGGATTCAACGTCACATCTTCCAGAAGCTGTCGAAAGTTTCCGAACGCATCCGCTCCCAGCACGTCGTAGTAGTTCGCCATGCCGCGCGGCATCTCAGCCAGCGCAAAGTCCTGGCTCGAAACCACCATCTGCTCCGTCAACGCATACTTCACACGCTGTCTCAGTTGATCGCTTCCCGCTATCGCCTGCTGCCAGAAGCTCCCCTCAAGATAGGCATCATCCCCATCGTTCTGCACAAAAAGAGCCGCATTGCACTTCACATCACCCACAGCGCACAGCGGATTATTCAGCACCAAAGACTGTTCGACGACAGGTTCATGCAATGTCGCAGGAATATTGAACTGCTCATTCATCCACGCCGTATAGCCAATCTTCGACAGATGATGGATGTCACCATCCGTCGCCCCAAAGGTCGCCTGCGCCAGAAAGCGCGACGCATCCTCCGGCGAAACCAGCGGCACCGGCGGCGTGCCGTTCACCTGCGCAATCAGATCGGTCGAAGTCGCCGGCCCAGGGCTCGGATTCAAAACCTGAAGATCAAGATCACCCGGATCTGTCGGGCTGACAGTTGCGGTCAACTGCCCGCCGCTATTGAATGTAGTCGGCACCGGCGCACCATTCATCAACACCTGCGCCCCATTGATAAAGTTGCTGCCGGTAAGAACAACCGTCGACGGTCCGACATCAAAAGCCATCGGCGCAGCAGAATTCAAAATCGGAATTGGGTTGTACACCGAGATGTTTTGACTGATCGACACAGTCGGATCATCCACACTGACCGCCGTCAACTGCACAACATTGTTCGGCGTCGGAACAATCGCGGGAGCCGTGTAGGTTACGCTACCGTCTGCGTTCGCAACGATCGTCCCTATCTGCGCGTTTCCCGCGGGAGTACCATTCACCGTCCAGGTCACACCCGTATTGTTCGTCCCACTCACCGTCAACCCAATCTTCACGCTGTTTGTAACCCGCACAGTGGTGCCGGCATTCGTTTGCAGGACGAGCACAACCTTCCCCGGTCCCACAACCTCCGAGACAACCGCTGAATTCGCCGAACCCGGATCGGGATTGTTCACCATCAACGAGTAGGTCCCAGGATTAGGCGCCGAGATCGATGCAGCCAATTCAGTATTCGAAACAAACGTCGTCGGAACCGCTACTCCGTTCCAAAAAATCTGCGCACCATAAATAAACTGCGCCCCGATGATCGTTATTGTGGAAGTCCCCTCAGAGAACATGGAGGGCGTCACCGAACTAATAATCGGAATCGGATTCAAAACGCTGACCTTCGCCATCCCGGGCGTATCCTGCGGGAATGCATTCGCAAGACTGGTGATCGTCACCGAATTATCAGGCGTCGGAACAAGCGCTGGCGCCGTATACAAACCTTTGCTATCGACCGTCCCAAACTGTGCGTTCCCACCCTTGACCCCGTTTACCCAGTACGTCAGAGGCGACCCGGTAACGCCAGTCTCGGTCCCCAACTGCAACGTCTGGCTAACTCTCACCGTACTGCCAGTCGTCCAGATCGACGACGGAAAACCCTTGTCGTAACCCGATCCGCATCCGCTCATAAAGGCGCAGAAGCCCAACATCAATGCAATCTTCGGAGAAGGAAAGCACTTCAATCTATGCTGCATGAGCGACCCCGCGTTCGTACAAAGTGAGGCATGTCTTCCACAACTTCAAAGAGTCAGTGGATCAGCAACGAATTCGTCTCCAGCTTATCTGCGATTTGTTACGGAACTAGTTACCTTTTGGCACGCACAGCTGCCACAAAAGTTGTACCGAGACAAAAAGCGGCAGCCGTAACCACCAACAACGAGACGCACTCGCCAAAAAAAGAAAAACAGGCGAGCGCCACCCACTCATTCGTCATCGAAGTTTCCCAACACTGCTCCGAAGCGGCGTGCCCCCGCGAAGACCCTAAGCCTTCCCGCGCATCTTCGCCGCCCACCACCGCGACCCCACCAGAAGAAATCGCCAGTCCTTCAGAAACTCCGGAGGTTTTCCTTCAATCGCGTGTCCCACAAACTGCAGCAGCCACCCAAAGCAAAACAACCCCACCCCTATCCACAACAAGCGGTGCCACACAATGGTCGCCAACAGCACCGGCAGCGACAAAATAATAATCGGGATCCCAAACGTATGCGTCAGCCTGTTCAGCGGATGCTGATGGCTCTCCGAGTACTCCGCGATCCAACTCTCCCAACTCCGTCCGCCAAGCATGGCGACACCATATACTTCCTCGTTCACAGCCGGCAACCAAAATCATCCCGCCCCGCTCATACTGCCTTTCGTCCGCCTCTGCCATCCAACCAACAACATCCTCTTCGCAAGCCTTTCAAGCGAAGCCAAAAGGATGAAGGAGTCGTCACCAGCATGGCAAAGGAGTGGATCGCGAATCTCGCCCAGGACATCAAGCAAAAATCCCACGAAGCAGCAGAACAGTACGGTCGCTCACAACACCAGGCAGGCATCATCACCACTCAGGGCAAGCCTTTCTTCGCCGCATTCGTCTCCTGTCTCGAAGAAGACGTGGCCGAGATCAAGCGTCAGCTTCAGGGCGACGTCACCGCCTCGGAAACCATCATCCAGACCACCGGTCTCACCGAGGTCAAACTCACCCGGAGCCGCTTTCCCTGGTTTGACGCCCGCATCACCCATCACGACCCCACCATCACTCTCGATTACGCCAAAGGTCTCGGCATAGCCGGCGATCCAGCAATCGATCGCAAGTCCCGCAACTTCGCCTTCCAGGTCACCGACGACGACGCCCTCTACGTTCAGGACGCCTTCGACGACAACCCAAAGCGCTTCCATCAACCCGAAGACCTGGCCCGCCACATCCTCCAGATACTCTTCGAGCTCTAGCCTCGCGAATCGAAATCCTGCGTTATCACTCCCACTGCGCCTTATGTCGCTCCACCCACCAGCAGGCCGAATTCCCCTGCTGCGGAAAGATTGACCGGCTGCATGTCACCGGCACCGTGCCCATGTAGTCATACTCCATCTTGCTGCCCTTCAGCGGAGTAGCCAGAAACTGATTCACCTGCACCGTCGCAAATGCCGTCCCATGCGACACGCGCGCACGCAGCACCGCCCAATCCCCCACCCACAACGCCCCAGCCGCAATAGCCAGTGCCACCAGCAACCGAACCAGCCGCCCAATCCAGAGTTCCATCAGCCAAAGTATTGCACAAAGGTAATAAGCATTACGGCCAACAAGCCGATAACTCTCCTAAGGAGACACTCCTGCAACGCCCGCACTCTACGCGACGAGCCATTCACAGCGACCGCACTGCGTTACGTAGAAAACAGAAGTCAGAGGATCAAATGAAGTTCAAAAAAACGCTGACCAGCCTGGCCCTGCTCTCCGCGCTGCCCCTGGCCCGCAACGCATTCGCGCAGAGCAAGCCCACCGCCACCCAGCAACTTCAACTCTCAGCCTTCGTCGGAGGCACCGGCACCTTTACCGACCTCGCTGGCGGAAAAAACCTCGACATCACCGCCGGTGCCGACATCACTGTTCTCACCTTCCGTCGCTTCCGTCCCGCCGCCGAGATTCGCGGCTCCTACCCCATCGACGAAGGCACCATCAGCAGTCAGAAAAACTTCCTCCTCGGCCCGAAATTCGACTACCCCATCGGTCGTCTCCACCCCTACGCCAACTTCCTCATCGGTCGCGGCGGAATCGACTACATCCGCGGCGGCTACATCTTCGGCAATGTTCGCTATCTCAGCTCCAACACCCTGGTCCTCTCCCCCGGCGTCGGGCTCGACTACAACCTCACCCATCAGCTGGCCGTCAAAGTCGACTTCCAATATCAACACTGGAACACCCCCACCGTCGCCTCCGGCAGCATCAGCCCCAAGGCCGCGACCCTCGCCGCCGTCTACATCTTCGACTTCAATCCCCGTCACCACCACGCCCAATAACCGCGAATCGTTCTCCGACTATGGACTCCACTCCCGGCACAGCGTATCTTTCTGTCGGGAAGCTAAATCCATAGCAACCGGAGAAAAAAATGACTCGTTCAACCCATCGCGTGATCCCGGCCCTTGCTGCATCTCTCATCTTCACACTCTCTGCTCCCCTCATCGCTCAGGAACCCGCTCCCGCGGCCAACCCCACCTGGTCGCAGGAAGACACCCTTCGCATCGTCAAAGAGGTTCAACAAAAGCTCGCCAACCTGACCACCTATGGCGTCTTCGATTGGCTCACCTTCGGCATTAAAGGAAAGACCCTCATCCTAAGGGGCTACGCCTCCCGCCCCGTCTTGAAGAGTGACGCCGAAAACGCCGTCAAAAAGATCCAGGGCATCGACTCGATCGACAACGAGATCGAGGTCCTTCCTTACTCCCCCATGGACGACCGCATCCGCGCCGCCGTCTACAACAACATCTATACCCAGCCCTCGCTGCGCAAATATAACGCCAACCAGGGCAGCATCGGCCGCGCCATCGGACCCGGCGCCGGCATCGCCCTCGCCGCCGGAGGCATCACCAACACGCCGCCCATGGGCTACCACGCCATCCACATTATCGTGAAGAACGGCAACGTCACCCTTTACGGCGTCGTCCTCAATCAATCCGACTCCGCCATTGCAGGCATGCAGGCCAACTCAACCCCCGGCACCTTCAGCGTCGACAACGACCTCATCGTCCAGGGTTCCGCAGCCAAACCAAAAGCAGCAAAGTAAGCTCCACACCGTCATCAACCAGGGGAGCCGGTTCGTCCAATCGGCTCCCCTGCGAGCAATAAGAACAGAAGCTTTTGAATAGCCGCCGCCACTAAGGCTGGCAGCCATGCCGAACAACTCAACAGCCCTTAGTTCGTTCGCTCTCCCTGGAACGAACCCGTCCCTCCACGATCGTGGAAGTTGCCGTTGTAGGTATTGCCTTGAACCACGCCTTCAACTCGCGGGCCATCCACCCTCCCGCGAAACGTCAACACATCGCGCGTCTTTGTTCGAACCACCAGATG
The DNA here is from genome assembly GCF_051013365.1 of Tunturiibacter psychrotolerans. GTDB lineage: Bacteria > Acidobacteriota > Terriglobia > Terriglobales > Acidobacteriaceae > Edaphobacter > Edaphobacter psychrotolerans_A. The sequence goes on from NZ_CP132941.1 coordinate 1,316,524, forward strand.
CTGGTTGTCAATCGTGCCTTCCACGCCCCCAGATTGGTTCGGCCCCTTGAAATGCCCGGAGATCACATTCCCCTTCTGCTGCAGTTCAAGAAACTTCGAAGAGGTGCTTCCGTTCGGGTCTTTGCAGTACAGCGTCCACTTACCCGCGACGTTGGCCGGCTGTTGTTCTGGCGGCGGTTGTTGCGCGAACAGAAAACCACCGCCGAAGATCATCAAAGCAAAACAAAACGCCAGAACCCTCAAGCCAAATCTCTTCACCACGTCCTCCTGACAGCAAAACTGCATAGCAAAATCTACAGCAATTCCCGACCTCTTTCATCCTTTAACCACAGCGAAGATAAATGGCGGGATAAAATCCTTATCGAATCCCGCAGTCGAAGTCCAGCATTGCAGCACCGAGCGGTTCATCGAAAGGACACCCCGCGGCTATGCCCAACCCAACAACTCATAACCCCATCAGCCGCCCCCTGACCCGCCGAACCCTCCTCCGCAATCTAGCCCTCACCGCCGCAGCCGTCCCTCTGCCCAAACTCACAGCCCAACCGCAATACGGCGGCTCAACCGGTCAGCAACGTGGCGAGATGGGCCGCATCGCGGGAGCCTTCCGCCAGCAGTTCTCCGTCCCTGCCACCTCCATCGCCATCTCCCGCAACGGCCAGTTCGCCTACGACCAGTCCGCCGGCATGGCCGTCCGCGAACACCAGACCCAGGTCACGCAGGACTCCCTCTTCCGCATCGCCTCCCTCTCCAAACCCATCACCTCCGTCACCATCTTCACGCTCCTCGAGCAGGGCAAGCTCAACCTCACCGACAAAGTCTTCGGCCCCGGGGCCATCTTCGACAACAAGTACGGCAAGCCCCCCTACAAGCAATGGGTCACCGACATCACCGTCGACCAGCTCCTCACCCACACCTGCGGCGGCTGGTCCAACGACGCCAACGACCCCATGATGCACAACAACGGCTGGGACCACACCAAACTCATCACCGAAACCATCGCCAACCAGCCCCTCACCAACCAGCCCGGCACCCACTGGGCCTACTCCAACTTCGGCTACTGCATCCTCGGCCGCGTCATCGAACAGATCACCGGCCAGCCCTACGACACCTACGTCAAAGCCAACATCCTCGCTCCCTGCGGCATCTCCACCATGCAGATCGCCGCCAACAAAGAGAGCCAGCGCGCACCCAACGAGGTCGTCTACTACGGCCAGTACTCCGAAGACCCCTACAAGCTCAACGTCACCCGCATGGACTCGCACGGCGGATGGATCGCCTCCTCAACCGAACTCGTTCAATTCCTCAACCACGTCGCCGGCGCGCCCGGCATCCCCGCCATCCTCAAGCCCGCAACCATCAAGCTCATGACCACCCCTGCCCCCGCCTACCCACCCGGAGACGCACGCTACGCCCGCGGCTGGATGGTTCGCAACGACGGAGCAGGTACTTGGTGGCACGACGGCAGTCTTCCCGGAACCACCACCATCATGGTTCGCACCCCGACCGGCTTCTGCTGGGCTGCCCTTGCCAACACCCGCACCCAACCCATGAACGAAATCAATACCGCCATCGACCAAATGATGTGGAACATGGTCCGCACCGTCCCCTCCTGGAACGCCTGAAGAGCGGCTCCTTTCTCAACGTAAGCGCGCTTGGCGTCATCTAAGATTCGATGGTCATCAGGATCAGGACTTGGATCGTTGATCAAATGCGGCCCGCGCCCGCTCTACTTGCTCAAGGTGTTTCTCCGCCCACATCCAAACGCCACAAAACGCAGCTCCCAGGCTAAGGCCCAACTCCGTAAGCTTGTACTCGACCTTCGGAGGAATGACCGGGTGCACTGTGCGTTCAATCAGGCCTTCACGCTCCATCAAGCGGAGCGTCTGCGTGAGCATCTTGTAGCTGATCCCCGGCACCAGTTCGCTCAGCCGGGTGAAGCGTAGCTCTCCTCGCTCCGTAAGCACTTCGAGTATCAACATCGTCCACTTGTCGGCAACGCGTCCAATAAGCTCCGTAACCAGCGCCTCTACGCGCGGATCGGCGAGATCTTGTGTATCGCAACTCTCATACGCCTGCAGAGAAGCGATTTGTTCCTTTGACAGTTTCACTTTGCCCATGTCCTCTACACTCTCCATTCAGTGCATATCAAACGTTAAAGTGCCTTCTTCCTATAAGAGAGTGGCAAGCCTATAGTGACACATAAGGCCGGCTCTTACCTACGGCCGGCAACTTGAGGTGAAGATGCACTTGTTCAATAACGTCACCCGGCTTCACCGCACGCTGCTCTATGGGGCGTATAGCTGGCTTCTGCTAAGCGGACTCCTGCACTTCGGAATCGATGTTGTCTCGCAGTACATTCGCGGCAAACGCGCTCCAGGTCCCGCGACTACTCTGTATTACGGCCTGAACAGCTCCTACGCCGTGGGCCAGATCCTGTTTGCGATGCTGGCTCTGTTTGCCATTCGTCAAGGCGTGGCTGCGATGGGCCAATGGTCCGGTATCACGCTGGGCCTTCTGGCGGCCTGTTCGTGGTTCGTCCTCAGCATCATGTTTCTCGAATACACCCAGCCACGAAAGACGGTGGCTCTGTTTGCAGTCCTTCTTCTCGGCGCTGCTCTTACGGTCTGAGTCCTCTCACTCAGCCAGATTTTTGTTCCCTATAGCACCCAGGAGATCTCATGAAACTCGAAGGAAGAACAATTCTGATCACAGGCGGCACCAGCGGCATCGGCTTCGAAATGGCCAGGCAGCTGCTAGCACGTCACAACACTGTCCTCATCACAGGCCGCGACCCGCAAAAGCTCGAAGAGTCCAAGTCCGCCCTGCCCGGCGTTCATACCTTTCAGAGTGACGGAAGCAAACCGGAGGACATTCAATCCCTGCGGCAACGGGTCACGGCAGAGTTCCCGGCATGTGACACCCTGTTCAACAACGCAGGCATCATGCGAAATCTCGATATCAACCAGCCGCGGTCGCTGACGGACGTCACGCGAGAGCTCAACATTAATCTGAATGCACCCGTCCAGATGGTGCAGGAGTTCCTTCCACATCTCAAAAGCAGGCCGAATGCCCTGATCGTGAACGTGTCGTCGGGATTGGCCTTTGTTCCGTTTCCACTCTCTCCGATCTACAGCGCATCCAAGGCCGGTATCCACGCCTTCACCCGGTGCCTCCGCGTCCAGCTAAAAGGTTCAAAGGTCGCGGTCGTGGAACTTGCTCCCCCGGGAGTTGAGACGAAGTTGTTCCGCGGCGAGTTCGAGAAGGAGATGAAGGGACAGAAGGGCATGCCCGTTGATGTTCTGGTCAGAAAGGCGATCGCGGGGATCGAAGCAGGCAAGACAGAAATTCGCCCCGGCCTGAGCAACGTTCTCTATCTGATGAGCCGCTTCGCCCCCTCACTTCCATTCGGGCAAATGGCAAAGATGGTACACGCCACAAGTTGACGACGATGCCGACGAAATCATACTTCCAGGCCAGAGCTTCCAGGATAAGGCGAGCTTCCATCGCGTCAGCCGCAACGGCAGCGCGACCGAGCCGATGCGATTTGTGATCCCTATACGGTGAGGGTGGGCGAGCCCAACACAACGTGGCCCTCCAGGTAGCGGGAAAAATAAGGACCAGTGCTGAGAAATCGGCAAAACTTGTCAAGCCCCCTAGTCGCAAATCGCCGCGCCAATCCTGAAGATTCGCGTGGCGTATGAGTTATCCTCCAACCGCTATACTGTATATAGTGAATAAAAGCCCCGGCGAAGCCGAGGCTTTTTCTATTTGGAGGAGGCACACGACGGACTAACAAATTGTCGACAAAGAAGAAGAATAGAGATCAAAAATGAATCCCGGCTGCGCAAATCGAGCATCAGCATCGTGGGGAGGTCCCGTAACCCGTTTAGAAAGACGAATTTGGCCGTAACCCCTTTCGATGGACGAATTTGCAGCTCATCGCAGGTCGTATACGACTGATAATAAGCAACTTACGCGCGGGCAACCCAGGGGGGGGTACCCCCTCAAGACTACAGGTTGAAGAGCTCCCGCAACCGCTTCGTCTGAGACCGGCTCACCGGAATCTCAGTCTTCTGGGCATCGTCCATTCGAAGCTGATAGCTCGACTTGAACCACGGCACCACCTCCCGTATGTGCTGAATATTCACCACATACGACCGGTGCGCTCGCCAGAACGTCTCCGGATCGAGCTGATCCATCAGCTCCTCCAACGTCCTGCAGTTCGACTGCCCCTCAACCGCCCGCGTCACGACACTGATCGTGCCCTCTTCGATCGACGCGAAACAGATCTCGCGCTGATCCACCAGCAGCAACCGGCTCTGCGCCCGGACAATCACCTTGCCGGAGTTCGCCTTCGGCGCCGCCTGCGTCTGCTCTTCTACCAGCCGCAGCAGCGCATCCAGCTTGGCATCGCTGGCGGACTCCGCCGGAGCCACCCGCCGCGCCTGTGCCTTTTCAATCGTCTGCATTACCCGCTTCCGATCGAAAGGCTTCAGCAGATAATCCACCGCATTCACCTCGAATGCGCGAACCGCATACTGGTTAAACGCAGTAGCAAACACCACCTGAGGCATCGGAACCTTGCGATCCAGCAGCTTCTTCAGCACGCCAAAGCCATCCAGACCAGGCATCTGAACATCCAGAAACACCAGGTCCGGTTTATGCGTCCGAATCAGCTCGACTGCCTCAATACCATTGGTTCCCTGCGCCAGAACCTCAACCCCGCCCGCGCGCTCCAGCAGATACTGCAGCTCCTGCCTGGCCAATGGTTCGTCGTCGATGATGAGTGCAGTCAGTGACATGCTCGCAACTAGTCACTATATACGCGCAGCCGCGCCGGCGCCTGATCTTTGGCAAGATCGTGCCCACACTGCGTACAGTAAACATCCGTAATCTGCACCCCGCGATAGCAGCGCCCACACACAGGAGCCAACTGGAACTGGCACTGCGGACAGAAGTGCACGCTCGAGGTGATCTCGGTACTGCAATGCGGACAAGGCATCAGCATCGGTTGCCGCAAGAGGAAGTACACGACAGCCCCGATTCCGCCCGGCAGCACCACCACGATCAGCATCCACAATCCAGCCGGCATTCGCCGCCGCCGAACGTCGCGGCTCACATACCCCACCAGCAGAACATAGCTCGCAAACGCCGTCCCCCACGAGTACCCCATCAGCAGCCGCATCGGAAGCAACTCGTGCTTGTTATGAGGCAACACATGATGGAAAAGGTATTGCACCGCGCCGAACACCAGGATGGCCAGCACTACCGACCAAGTCGGTATCATGCTCAGCTCATCCTCACCCTCTGCCAGGTTCCCCTGCGATCGATCCGACCCCTGGCTCCAAAATCTCATCATCCAGCCACCTCGCGCTTACGGGCACGGCGAAACAGCACCAAAGCGAGCAAAGCCATCGACACAGGCAAAAACCACAAACAGAGAACAAGAAACTGATTACTCGCATCCGGAACGCCGTTCGGTGTCACGTCGTAGGCATCCAGCACATTCCAGACTGCAGTGCAAATAATAACGAACAGCGAGGAACAAACCGCCAACGGAATCCACAGACTACGAATTCGACTACGCCGTACCGCAAGCATCTTCGCTCGCTCCCGCACCACGCGATGAGTTCGATTGACCACCGATGCTCGAACCCCAAAATTACGTGCTCCTCCCATTGCCTCCTGAGGAGACGTCCTGGCATGGTCCTGCGAAAAAGATCTGTCGCGAGCCTCGCTCATAACTCGACCTCCGCCGAGCGACAAGAAGAGCGAAGCCGCTCCATCTCAGGCCTCAACGCTACCAGTCCGCGATACAACCTCGACTTTACCGTCGATAGAGGCGCACGAGTCACATTTGCGATCTCTTCCAGGGAGAGTTCTTCATAGAACCGAAGGACTAGAACCTCTCTATAGCTAGGCTCGAGCCTCAGCATCGCCTCACTGATCTCAGCGCCGTTTTCACGGGATTGAAACTGCTCCAGAGGAGAAGGTTCGGATATTGCCACCTCAAATGGCCGATCGTCCTCTTTACCTTCTCGCATCTCGTCGAGGCTGGCCATCACGCGCTTACGCGACAGGTCGATCACGAGATTTCGAGCAATGGTAAAGAGCCATGTGTCGAATCGCGCCTTTCCGTTGTACTGTGCTCCGCGCAGGAGGACCCGCATCCACGTCTCCTGAAAGAGATCCTCGGCAACCTCACGCTTCCCTGTGAGGAAGAGTAGATATCGCAGAAGGCGATGCTGATAGAGCTCAATGAGCGTGTCCAGAAGTTCGGGGTTTTGCTTCTTAAGTCCTTGGGCAATTGCCGCGTTTTCGTTCGAGACTTGGGCGAGCGCAGAGGTTAGCGAGATGGAACCATTTTGCACACTTCTAGAGACGTTCATCTGCCTTGGCAAGACTCGCTTTTTGTTGACTTGGTCCAAAAAAGATTCCTTCAAGAAACCAACCGTCCCGCCTGCCTACCGCGATTACCCTTCAGTCATTCTAAGGCCTCGCCTCTTTTCTCGGCCTGGGCGGTAGACTTGAGGGATGGAAGTTCTTTATGGGCTGCACCCGGTCGAGGAGGCTATTCGGGCGGGGGGGCGGCAGCTTGACCATGTCAGTGTGGCCCGGGAGCGGCGGGATGAGCGGCTGGAGAGGCTGATCGAGCTGTGCCGGACGGCTGGGGTTCGGGTGTCTCTGGAGTCTCGGGATCAGTTGACCCGGTTGGCGAGGACGGATGCTCACCAGGGCGTGCTCGCTGTGGTTCGGGAGCGTAAGTTCCTGGGGATCGAGGATCTGCTGGCTCCTAAGGCGGAGGGACAACACAGGTTCTTCCTGGCGCTCGATGGAGTTGAGGATCCGCATAACCTCGGGGCGCTGTTGCGGACTGCGGATGGAGCGGGCGTCGATGGAGTGATTCTGCCAGAGCGACGTTCGGCGCCGGTGACGGCGACGGTGGCGAAGACCTCGGCGGGAGCATCGGAGCATGTGAGGATTGCTCGGGTGACGAACCTGGTTCGTGCGCTGGAGCAGATGAAGCAGAAGCATGTCTGGGTGCTTGGGCTGGATGAACGCGGAACACCGGATTACACCGAGTATGACTTCAAGAGTGATTGTGTTCTGGTGCTGGGGCGCGAAGGCGCTGGATTGCACGATCTGGTGAAGAAGACCTGCGATCATCTGCTGCGGATTCCGATGGCGGGACAAGTGTCCTCGCTGAACGTGTCGGTTGCGGGCGCGGTTGTGATGTATGAGGCGATGCGACAGCGCCGTCAACCTGCAGCTCCGCCGGCTGCACGAAAGCCTTTGAAAGAACGTAAGGGATTCGGATCTTGAAGAGTTTTGATGTTGTTTCGGCTGGAGGTCGCTGGCTGGTTCTGGCGGCTGTGTTTGGAGTTGGTTTAGCGCGGGCACAGGAGACTCCCCCTGCTGATGCGCCTCCTCCGCCTCAGGGTAAGGTGCTGTTCGATCGAAATCTGGATACGCCAGAGATCGAGAAGAAGGAGAAGCCGCCGGAGAGCCAGGTGGCGGTTGAGGTCAGCGATGCGGAGCGCACGTCGCTCACTTTCATTTCGTACGATCTGGATGTTCATGTCACCCCGGCGCAGTCGCTGCTGGCGGTACATTCGAGATTCACCGTGAAGAACTCGGGGAAGGCCCCGCTGACGAGGCTTGTATTTCAGATCTCTTCGGCTCTGAGCTGGGAGAGTTTTGCGATGCAGAGTGAGGGGCGCGTGGTACCTCTCACTTTCACGCAGCATGCGATCGATACAGACGCCGATCACACGGGCAAGGCGACCGAGGCGGTGGTTTCTCTGCCTAAGCCGCTTGAGCCGGGTGCAAGTCTTGCGCTTACGGGCTTTTACTCGGGCGAGGTGGTGCAGTCGGCGGAGCGGCTGGAGCGGATCGGTGCGCCACTCGACCAGGCGTCTCATGCGGACTGGGATGTAGTCACCTCGGAGCACACCGCGTTGCGGGGGTTCGGCAATGTTCTATGGTATCCGACGGCGGCGGCACCGGTGTTTCTGGGCGATGGCGCGAAGCTGTTCCAGAGTGTGGGGCTGAACAAGCTGCGGCAGGCTGATGCGACCATTCGGATGCACCTGACGGTGGAGTACGTCGGGGATGCGCCGGATGCTGCGTTCTTCTGTGGACGACGCGAGCAGTTGACGAAGGTGAACGAGAATCAGAACCTGCCGGTGGCTGAGTCGCCCGGAGTTGCTACGGCTGATTTCCCCGAGCAGCCGTTGGGATTTCGTACCCCTAGTCTCTTTCTTACCGACCGGGCGGGGACAGTGACCGACAACAGTCTGATCTCGGCGGTGACCGAGCACTACGATGCGCTGCCGAGCTATGGCGCAGCGTCGACGAAGGTGCAGCCTCTGCTGACTGAGTGGCTGGGGACTGGGCCGTTGAAGATGCTCAACGTGCTGGATCACGAGGGGCAGCCGTTTGAGGACGATGCTTTGCTGGTGGTGCCGATGCGCGCAGCCGCTCCGGATGAGTTGGCTCCCTCTCTGGTGCATTCGTTGAGCCACGCCTGGTTTGGCTCGTCGCATGTGTGGCTGGATGAGGGTGTGGCACAGTTCCTGTCGATGCTGTGGATCGAGCAGAGTCAGGGGCGCGAAATTGCCATCAAGCATCTGCAGGAGGGGACGAATGCGCTTGCGTTGGTAGAGCCTGCTCCGGTGGCCACCACTGCGGCAACCTCTATCGTCGGAGGAGCTAACGATCAGCCCGTCGAGCCTAGACAGAACCTGATTCAGGCGAGCGACGATGTGTACTACCGAACGAAGGCTGCGGCGGTGCTGTGGATGTTGCGGTCGCTGGTGGGCGATGACGCTTTGAAGAAGACACTGCAGGCTTACCGGACCGATAAGCTTGACAGCGATCCGAAGGAGTTTCAGCGGGTTCTGGAGCGAACGGCAAAGCGGGATCTGGCCTGGTTTTTTGATGACTGGGTGTATCGAGATCGCGGCCTGCCGGACCTGAGCATTGCCAATGTAACGCCTCGGGCACTCGATAAGATCGGGGACAAGGGTAAGGGGTATCTGGTGTCGGTGGAGGTAAAGAACGACGGAGATGCGGCGGCTGAAGTGCCGGTGACGGTCCGATCGGGGACGCTGACTTCCACGCAAAAGCTTCGGATCGCGGGGCGCTCGAGCGCTTCTACGCGAGTCGTGTTCGAAGGGACTCCGGATGAGGTGATCGTCAACGACGGCAGCGTGCCTGAGGTGACGGCTTCGATCCATACCAAGCAGATTGAGGCGCATTAGGGTCTCCTTTCTGGGGGTGCCCCCCCCCCGGTTGCCCGCGTGTAAGTTTTTTATTTTCAACAACTTAGCTGGGGTCGTCCTTTGTAAATTCATCATTCGAAAAGGGTTGCGGCTAAATTCGTCCAGTCAAAGGATTTATGGGTTTAAATGCGAAAGCCCCGGATATTTCCCGGGGCTTTTTTTTGCTGTTTCCAGTATAGCTTTTGGAGGGTAACTGATACGCCACGCTTATCTTATTGTGCGGGAAGGGGTTAGGTGTTTTTGGGGCTTGACAGCTTTTTCGGTGGGACAGCGAGAGCAAAGACGAAATACGGGGTTTCTCCACTGCGCTAGTCGCGAAAGGTCGCGAGCAGCTTCGGTCGAAATGACGATTTTTCTTTGGGGAGGAAAGGCGAGAGAGCAAACCTTGCGGCGACTAGCGGTGGGAGTGCGGGGCTGGGGTGCGGGGTGAGGTGTCGGTCCAGGTTTGAGGTTGGCCCCAGGGGCGGGTGGCGGTGAGGTCGATGCGGTAGGGGCCGGTGGCGCGGTTGGTGGGTAGGACTTCGGCGAGGCCGTCGCCTAACTGGGGGATTGCTGTGGCGAGGGCCAAGAGGCGGGCAGTGGAGGCCATTCCGGTGAGGTGGAAGGTGCAGCCGTTGGCGTCGAAGCGGCCCTCGAGGGTTGCGGGATCTTTACCGCCTAAGGCCAGAGATACGGGGGAGAGTTGAAAGCCGTCGACTGCTGGAGGAGCTGGTTTATGGTGTTTGGCCTGCTGGGGGGTGGGAGGGGTTGCCGTTGTGGAACGCAGCGCTATGTCGCCGCTGACGAGAGATGCTGGGCCGGCGTGGGGGTTGATGAGGCTGGCGTTGGTGAGGAGGAGGCCGCCGTGTAAGGGGAGCGTGCCGGATGGGCCGGGAGCGTAGTCGATGTTGCCGGTGAGTGCGCCGGCGGCGGTGACGTCGGCGGGGACGCGGGAGCTGGCGACGCGGAGCCAGTCGAGGAGGGTGGTGGCGGGTAGGCCGGGAGTTCCGATCTGAATAGAGGAGGATTTGGGATTGCGGAGATCGGGGAGGGTGCCGGTGAGGGCGAGGATGGGGGCGTCGGAGGAGCCGGCGGGTGGCCAGCTGCAACGGAGGTCCTCGAAGCCATGGAAGTCGGAGGTGGCGGTGCCGAGGCACTGGAGATCGATATCCATTGGCTGGGCGGGGACGAAGTCGGCACGGCGGGCGCCAGTGAGGCGAAGGTGGCCCTGAACCAGGCTGTTGCTGACGGTTCCCTGCGCGTTGGCGGTGAGATCCATCTCGCCGCGGAGGCCGGCGTCGCGGCCGAGGAGGAAGCGGCTGACTTCGCCGAGGGGAGCATTGCGCCAGGTGCCGCGGAGAATGATGGGGACCTGGCCGAGCGAGGCGGCGCGACCGAGGGTTCCTTCGAGTTCGAAGAGGCCGGTGTCGGAGACGTTGGTGTCGGTGCGTGCGGGATGGGCGGAGAGGCGGAGATGCCACTGCTGGGGGTCGGGGAGCCAGAGGGCGAAGTCGGCGTCGGTGAGCGAGAAGGGAGATTTTTCGCGGTCGAGCTTGAGGTTGAGGCGGGCTCCGGTGGCTTCGATGTAGGGGAAGCGGGGGGCGGAGCCGGAAGTTTTCTGGGCGGTGGGAGCAGCCTCGATGCGGGCGGCGTGGAGGAGGATGCTTTCGAGATTCCACTTGCCGTTGGAGAGATGGACGAGGTTGACGCTGGGTTCGGTGAAGCTGATGGTGGAGAACTCGACGCGGCGGCTCCAAAGGGAGCTGAGGCGGAGGGTGGCGCGGACGGAGTTGGCGCGGATGACAGGCTCGTAGCCGAAGGCGGGGTCTTCGTCTACAACAAAGTTTTCAAGCGTGAAGCCCGGTAGAGGGAGAAGGTTGAGGGAGACTTTGTCGAGGTGGACGGGGCGGCCCAGGCTGTTGCCGATGCTGGTGGCGATGCGGTGCTGATAGCGGTTGACGCTGATGTAGGGCGGCAGCAGGATGAGCAGCATGACTGCGAGTACAGCGAAGGCGAAGTAGAGGAGGCGACGCAGCGTGTGGGTGCTGAGGGACGGAGCGGTGTCGTGTTCGGCGGCGTCGCCGGGGTCGAGGGGGCGCTCGAAGGTGGGATCGGTTTCCTGCATGAATGTTGGTCCGGCGCGGTGGGATGAATCGCGCCGGAGGAACCTCTTATTTGATGAGATGGAAGGTGCGTTTCCAGCGTGTCTGGTCGAAGATGTGGATGAGGATGTGGCCCATGAAGCTGAGGCGCTCGCCGATGCTCTGCTTGTTGATCTGGTCGGCGGGAGTTTGGAAAGACCAGTAGACGAAGAGGGGGCGGCCTACGATGTTCTCGCGTGGGACGAAGCCCCAGTAGCGGCCATCGAGGCTTTCGGTGCGGTTGTCGCCCATGGCGAAGACTTTGCCGGGGGGGACGATGAGGTCGCCGTCTTGAATGTGGCTGGGGAGCTCGTAGCCCCAGCTGGCGGTTACGTTGCCGTAGTTGTCGGGTGGGACGGCGGGAAAGTCGTCGCGGTAGGGATCGAAGGCGTGCTGGGGATTGTCGTCGTTGACGGGCATGCCGGCGTAGGGCTCGTTTTGTGCGACGCCGTTGAGGTAGACGACGCCGTTGCGGAGGTGGATGCGGTCGCCGGGGATGCCGATGGTGCGCTTGACGAGGAAGAGATCAGGCTCGCCGGGCTTGAAGAAGACGATGATGTCGCCGCGCTGGACGTCGCGATAGAAGGTGAAGGGTGCCCACTTAGCGGGCGGGGCGAGGGAGATGCGGTCGACGAGGACGTGGTCGCCGATGAGGAGGGTGTTGACCATCGAGGCCGAGGGGATCTCGAAGTTCTGGAAGATGAAGGTCATGACGAAGAGACCGATGGCGAGGACGGTGCAGATGGAGGCGAGGGACTCTAGTGGAGTTTCGGCCTGTTCCTGCTGGGCGACGTCGGGGGTGGCGGCTTCGGTTGTGATGGTTTCGGGCAAGACTCTTCTCCACAGATGCAAGTATCAGTGTATCGCTGATGGGGGCGGGGTGGCGGGAGGTTTTGGTGGTGGGATTTGCGGGATTTTTTTCTGGCGTGGTGAGGATGAGGGGTTTTGGTGTTTTTGAAGGGGTTTTGGGGGAAGCGTGGTGGTTGGATGTGGTGTTTTGGTGGTGTAACTGTGGTGGAATGCGTGGTGAACTTGGTGTTTTGGCAGTCGTGTTTTCGGGTCTGAACAATACGCCACGGTTTTGGGATTTATTTTGTTGGCTGGTTGTTTTGGGCGTCTTTAGACTTGGGGTTGGGCATCTCAAACTTTCATTGGGCCGGACTACCCTTGGCAGGGCGACGGCGAAAGACAGATTTTCGAGGAGGCTAGTCATTCGATGAGTTCATCTTTGAACAAGATCACTCCGTTTCTCTGGTTCGATAACAACGCTGAGGCTGCAGCGGATTTTTATCTTTCGATCTTTCCGAGTGGCCGGAAGTTGGATGAGCTTCGCTCCGGCGAGGCCGGGCCGGGGCCGAAGGGCTCGCTGGTTGTGGTCAGCATTGAGCTGGAAGGACAGCAGGTCACCTTTCTGAACGGTGGCCCGAGCAACAAGCTGAGCGATGCTTTTTCGTTTGTGATCCGGTGCGATAGTCAGCAGGAGATCGATAAATATTGGGCGAAGCTGACTGAGGGAGGCTCGGAGACTGCGTGCGGCTGGTGCAAGGATAAGTTTGGCGTCAGTTGGCAGGTGGTGCCGAAAAATATTACTGAACTGGTCAGCAATCCGGGTGGGATGCAGGCGATGATGACGATGAAGAAGCTCGATATCGCTGCTTTGGAGAAGGCTGCGGCTGCGGCGAAGTAGGCTTGCGTCGAAGTTTTCCGAGGGCGGTAGAGCGGTTTGCGCTCGGCGCGCGAATGCCCACTTCTCAGAATCGAGATATGGGGGCACACGGCGAGTAGACGATGCGCTATTTCAACGTGAGGGTGAAGTTGGTTGAGGCTGTGATCGTGGTGTTTACGGAATCGGTCCCGGTTAGCGTGAGGGTGTAGGTGGTCGCGCCGGCTGGTGGGGTTGAATTGCCGGTTCCGCTGGAGCTTCCGCCTCCACTTCCTCCGCAGCCCGAGAGTCCCAGGCTGGCTACTGTGAGAGCGATGGCGAGCCATAGGGATGGGCTTAGTCTTCGTTTTCTCGTGAAGAGGGATCCGCAGGCTATCAGGCTTGCGTAGAGGACGAGGCCTGGCGTTTTGCGCCATGGTGATGAGTTTTCTTTTGTCGAGGAAGCGTGTGAGGTGAGGGTGCGGAAGTTCGAGCGCTCGGCCGGGGCTGTGGAGTTACATATCGATCCTACGCCGATGTTGAGTGTGGCCGCGTTCGGATTGTTGGTGGTCGATGCGCTGATGAAATAACAGACTTCTGCGGTGCCATTCGTAGTTGTAGCGGCGAGAGACCAGACGACCCTGCCGCTGTAGCCCGCAGCTGGAGTTGCACTGATTGGGATGCTTCCCTGACTGCCGCTTGCGACCGTGAGATTCGCGGCTGTAACAGTGAAGGTGCCGGTCGCCGTTACGTTTCCGACGAGGATCGACGTGGTTGCGACCGCGGGCAGATGCGTGGCGTCACCGGGGTAGGTGACGGTGATCAAATGGGAGCCGGGGGTTGCGGGCGCGACGAATGTGTACAGTGCGATCGCGTTTGACTCAGACGCGTTTGTTGAGGAGAACGCTAGAGCCGCTTGTGAGACGGTGTGATCGACAGATACCGCGAGGGTGCCTGTGGGCACGTTATTTCCATTGAGAACCCCGCTGGATGAGTAAAAGGATCCAACAGTGATCTGGACTTGAAGGCTTTGCCCCGGCGAGGCCGAAACTGAGTATGGAGTGAGCTGAATGTTCGTGGGGGTTCGGCTCGTGGTGCTGGTTGTGGGCCACGCTCTCACCAGATTGCCGAAATCGACGCTGCCCAGGCCGGTCGCTTCGTCATAGCCAGGCGTTGCAGCATAGCCTGATTCTCCTGCTGCAGCGCAGTTGCCGGTGCCAGAGATGCAGGCGTTTGAGCCGGACGTGATGTCGTGAAAGGCGGCGGCATAGGAAGCTGAATTGGAAGCCAGACCGTACAGTTGGGGGTTGATATTGCCTTGTCCGTCTGTTTGCTCAATCTGATTCAGGATTGCGAGGAAGCCTGCGAAGACGGGTGCGGCAAAGCTGGTCCCTCCGGCCACGCTGTAGTTCCCCTTGCTGTCCTGAAGGCCATTGCTGCAACTTGTCTGGCTCCCGGTGAGCGTGGGGTCACTGGAGCATAAAAGGAAGCCTGGGCTTTCAATAGAAGACTGGAGAGCTATGTCGGGAAGAAGGCGAAATGCTCCTGAGGGTATGCCGGGGACACCGCTTTGCCAAGTGGGACGAGAGAAGTGAGAGCTGGTACCGCCGCCACCTGCCGCAATGCCAAATGAAGCTGAGCCCTCATTCCAGACCACCTCAGGAACGTAGGAGAGCAGCGAGCCAAATGGCGCGTTGGAGCTTGAACTCCAATACGGACTGGATCCTGCAGCAAAGGTTCCCGCCGCCATCTGAGTTCCGCCGACGGCTGTTACATAAGGGCTGGATGCCGGATATGAGACCGAAAGAGCCTGTTGCTGGGTAAGCGTCAGTCCGGCGGAGGTGAAATCAGCGCACTCGGTGGAGCCGCTGTCGCCTGAGGCTGCAACGAGAGTTTGCCCCTGAGCTGAAGCCTGTTCAAAGATGGAGTTTCCCTGATCGAGGTCTGTCGGACTCATAAGCGATTCGCAGACGCCGTAGCTGATGCTGACCACGGGAGCGATGTTCTCTTCGATCGCGAACGCCAGGGCATCGAAGACATCGTAGTTCTGGTTGTTGCCTACATAGACGAGAAAGATGTTGGCATTTGAGGCGATACCGGAAGAGTACTCAAGGTCGATCTCCGATTCTCCCTGATCCCCAGGGGAGATGGCTTCTACCCCAGAACCTGGAACCAGAACGGGAGTGATTGGAGTCAGTCGTCCGGAAAATATCTGAAAGGAAGTAATCTCAGAAGAATCTGCCGTCGTGTTTACAAAGGACTGACCGACGACAGCCAGCGCCTGGCCCGCACCAGAAAATCCACTCGTTGAGAGGGTGTTCAGGTCATACATGGTAGCGATATCCAGCGGCCCCAGGTAGTGGGCTTGCGTTGAAGGTGCCGTGTAGTCGGGTTGGGGTCGGGTTTGTACTTTGATGGATGGTTTGGGGCGGAAGTTTGAGAGGTGGAGGACGGCTGCAGTGACTGAGGCTAGTTCGTTTGGAAGGGTGAGGTCGGCGGCTGGGGCGAAGTGCTGTTCTCCATCGACCTGGTAGTAGTGGAGGTCAGTACCGAAGGCAGATTGCACCTGTGCGGCGGTGCCGGAGAAGGTGATGCGATCGCGGCTGCGGGCGATGGATTCCATGTGGAAGCCTTGGGACTGCAGCCAGGTTTCTGCGGCGGCGATGTCCTCGTCGGCCATGCCGAAGCGGGTGGCGAAGGTGTCCGGTGTGAGCCACTGGTGATAGAGGGGTGAGGACGGATTCTGCTGCGAGGCTAGCAGTTGCTGGAGGTCAGCTTCCTGCGCGGGCGACCGCTTGAAGACCAGAGTGATGCCGGGGATGGACATCTGCGAGGGTACGGGGCCGAGATCCTGTCCGCGGCTGGCTTGTGGGGTGCGCGATCCGACGAGCGCGGCTCGGCTTGAATCCGCGATGTTACGGGTTAGGCGCGGCGTGGGCTTTTGGGCAAAGGCAGAAAAAGAGCAAAACAGCAGGACCGTCAAAATGGACGGCGGAACAACTCGGCAGATCATACGGGGTGGTCAATCTTTCCAGGGCCTAGATGGTTGTGGGACTGGAGGAAACCTTAGCACATGAGGTTGTCAGACAAGTACAGGAATCTACCTTCAACTACTTCACGGTCATGGGACGAGCTTTGAGATGGATGGCGCTGGGCTGTTTCGATCTATAGAAAACGAGGAGAGAATGTGCTGAAAGATAACGAGACAGTCTCCTCCTCGCGAGTTGACTGCAGGTCCTTCGACTGCGCGTCTCGCGATGAGACTGCGAGACGCTCCGCTCAGGATGACAATTTTTATATCCATCAACTACTTACGTTCTATATCAATCAACTAATTGCGCCCGGCCTGCTCCATCGCTTACTTACGCACGGTCTCTATCCATCAACTACTCACGCACTACCTATATTGATCAACTACTTATGCCCCGCCTATATCGATCAACTACTTAGGCCCGGCGTAACGGTCGATATGGGCTAGCGGACGATTTGGAAGGTGCGGCTCCAGCGGGCGAAGTCGACTACGGATTCGAGTTTGCTGGGGCGGGGGTGGCTGGGTTTGGCAGCGGCGTCGGGTTGGGTGAGGGTGGCTGCGGTTGTGTCGTCGGGCTCTTGCGGCTGGAGGGAGAAGTAGATGACGAGGGGCTTGCCGACGATGGCTTCGCGGGGGACGAAGCCCCAGTAGCGGCTGTCCTCGCTGTCATTGCGGTTGTCGCCGAGGACGAAGTAGTTGCCGGTGGGGATGATGAGCTCGTTGTTTTCGATGAGGGAGCGCATGCGGATCCACCAGCGGGAGTCGATCTCGGGATCGGGGGACTGGAGGCGGGGGAAGTTGTCGCGGAAGTTGTCGGGCGGGCTGGGGCGGTAGACGGCGTAGGGCTCGGTGAGGACGTGGCCGTTGATGTAGACGAGGCCGTTGTGGAGGCGGAGATGGTCGCCGGGAAGGCCGATGACGCGTTTGACGAGGTGGAGAGTGGAGTCGACGGGATCGTGGAAGACGATGATGTCGCCGCGGTGGACGGTTGCGGCGGGAAGGAGGGTGCCTGCGCCGTCGGGGGCGGCGGCCTGCTTGTCGACGAGGAGGAAGTCGCCGACGAGGAGGGTGGACTCCATGGATTCGGAGGGGATGCGGAAGGGCTGGACGCAGAAGGTGATGATGAAGATGGCGATAACGATGAGGTGCAGGAGGGATTGGAGGGCGGTGGCGACGCTGGGGCGGTCGTGGTGCGGGTGACGGCGGGGATGGCTTGAAGCGGGGTGGGGGCTTGGCGGACGGTTTTGCGGGGCCTCGGACGTCGCCTCGGACGTTACAGGGGCGACTGGGATTGCGGGGTTGCTTGAGACGGCGGCGAGTTGGGTCATTCGACCACCTCCGCGGTTACGTCTAGGGAGGCGGAGTCGGCGACAAGGTTGGCTTCGGCGATGAGGCGTTCGAATGCGAGACGGGCGGCGGCCTGTTGGGCTTGTTTTTTGGTGGTGCCTTCGGATTCGGCGAGGGCGCGGGAGCCGCCGGATTTGTCGTCGACGCGGACTTCGACGCGGAAGCGCTTCTGGTGGTCGGGGCCGCTCTGGTCGGTGAGGACGTAGTGGGGCTGGCCGGCGCCGGTGGCCTGGAGATGCTCCTGGAGGGCGGATTTGTGGTCGCCGATGGCTCCGCTGAAGGTTTTGCTGCCGTCGAGGGCGAGGTGGAGGTCGGGGAGGGCGGGCTCGATGATGTGCTTTTCGATGAAGGCGCGGGCGGCGTCGAGGCCTCCGTCGAGATAGAGTGCGGCGATGACGGCTTCGATGGCGTTAGCGAGGAGGGCGGGCTTTTTGCGGCCACCGGATTGTTCTTCGCCGCGGCCCAGGCGGAGGAGTGAGCCTAGGTCGATGCGGGCGGCTACTTCGCCGAGATGACGGCGGCTGACGAGCGAGGCGCGGAGGCGGGTGAGTTCGCCCTCGCGTGAGGAGGGGAAGCGGCGGAAGAGAGATTCGGCTACTGCGAGGCCCAGGACGGCGTCGCCGACGAACTCGAGCTGCTCGTTGTCGGCGGCTGGGTCTGGGAGGGTTTCGGGGTTGGTCTCGTAGGCGAGGGAACGGTGGGTGAGGGCCCAGGTGAGGAGGTCGGGACGCTGGAAGATGTGGTCGAACAGAGCCGGGGGGGCGTCGTTCGACTGGGATCGTCCGGGCTTTTTATGGCGCGTCGTCATGGAACTCCCCTGCTTTACTTTACCGGACGGAGGCGGTTGTGCACCGGTGGTTCGCGACTGGTTTGCGCGTGATGAATCCAGTTAGTGGGGGGGCGGAGGGCGGTAGGCGTCCTTTTCGGCCTTGCCGCTGGGGTCGAGAGGGGCGTCGTCGTCATCTTCGTCCTTGGCCTGCTGCGCGACTTTTGGTGCGACGAAAGGCTCTTTGATTCCCTTCTCCGCGGCGGCTTTGGTGTCGGGCTGGGCGTCGCGGACGGTGAGTGCGGCCTGGTACTCGGCTACGGCTTTTTTGCGATCGTCTTTGACGTCGTAGAGGCGGCCTAGATAGATGTGCGACCAGGCGAGGGTGCGGGGATCCTTGGAGGAGTCGAGGACTTCCTGGAAGTCGGCGAAGGCTGCTCCGGGCTGGCGCTGCATGAGATTGACGCGAGCGAGAACGTAGTGGGCCTGGGCGTGGTCGCCGTTGGGGTCGGCGAGGACTTTGTTCGCGATGTCAGAGGCGCCCGTTAGATCGCCTTTGTAGATCTTTTCTTCGGCAAGCTGGAGGCCGGTGAGTTGCTGCGGAGCGCGGCGGAGGACGTCGCGGCTGCCGGAGGGCAGGAAGGCGATCTGCCTGGCGTGATGACTCTCACGCTCTACGTCCATCCCGTAGACCATCTCTCCCATGTACTCCTTGAGGCTGACAGAATCTTTTTCCATCTGGCCGATCTGGTTGTAGAAGTATTCGGTGAGAACCCAACCCTGGCGCATGGCGAGATCGACGGCCTTGCGACGAATGGCTTCGGCGTCGTGCTCGTAGGTGCTTAGCTCGGCGTTGTACTGTTCGATTTCGGCTCGCTGCTTGACGGCGGTGGGCTTGGCCGGTTTGGCGATGCCTACATCCATCGTTCTATCTTCGATTGCCTTGATGAGGCACTCGGTGATGAGAGGCACGATTTCGGTCTTGTAGGTGTAGTCGAGCGGCGCATCCTGAACTGCCTTAAGCATGGGCTGGAGGCGCTCCATCGCGGAGGAGCGGGAGTAGACCAGAGGCTCGATCTCATAGTGGAGATAGATGTGGCGGATGTCGTCCATGTGGACTGCGCCGAGGGGCTCGGCTGCGGGCGAGGCGACAACGATGTAGTCGTTCGAGTAGATGCGGGCGTTGGTGGTGGAGGGCGCGAGCATCGGCTCGAGGAGCACCAGGAAGCGGCGGCCGTCGTAGCTGCTGACGGGGAGATGCAGATAGATATTGCTGGCGAGGACTGTCTTCGTAAGGGGATCGTGAACGCGCTTGAGGAGATCTTCGTACTCGGGGCGATGCTCGATCCAGAGGGCGTTGAGATGGACATCTTCGGCGAAGGTTCTGAGGAGCGGAAGAATGTTGACGACCTGGGTGGAGTCTGGGGGGAGTTCTGTCTCGCCTACCGTGGGGGTGAGTTCGGGTGGCGGTGTGAGGTAGAGAGCCAACGAAATGTATTGGGCGAGATTCAGGCTCGCGTCGCCGAGGGTGTGTTCGCGAACGTAGCCGCAGAGGGCGTCCCTACTGGTGCGAGCCTCGGCGGAGTCGGCTAACTCTGCGTTAATCTCATCGCGGATTTTGAGGCGGACGGGGGCGGAGTTAGCAAGATCGGTGTCGTAACCGCAGACGTTCAACGCCGTGGCGAGATAGAAGAGGGGCTCGCTGGTCTCGAGCGTGATGGCAGAGCCACCGGCTTCGGGCTGAGCGATTCGAGGCGCAACCTTGGTCGGTGCCTCCTTCGAGACGGTTGTATCTGGGGCCGTGTCTGGGGTGCTGTTGCTTGATGAGCTCGACTGCGCGTGGAGAACGGAAGCGGGCAGGAGGAGAGACGATGCCAGGCACAGCGAGAGGAGCAGGCGTTGCCGATGAAACGATTTTGTGGGAAAAGACACGATATGAATAGGACGCTCCTGTGAAGTTTATGGGAGCAGAGGGAGGGGTGGCAAACGGGCAGGGTCAGTTTGAATCCAGCGTCGGAAAAAGCATATGTCCGATCAGCCCGTTGCATGGCCAAGTGAAAGAACAATTCGTAAACAGAAGCCGACTTCTCGACACCAATCTGGTAGCGTACCGATGACCTTACAAACGATCACCTTGCTTTCTTATAGGCCTGATCAGATCATTTTCAACTTCTGAAAATTCGCCGATTTTGTTGTTGCACTTCAGCCTCGGATTGAGTACGAGGAATTCCTCCCCCGGTTTTGTGGCTAAGGCTCGCGTTCTTTCTTCGAGTTTCCTCTGATCGACTAGGCTCGGAAACCGATTTTCTCTGAAGGCCTCTCAAGCAGGCGCATAGCAAAGCTCACTAACCTCGGGCTACGTACCGGCCATGTTTCTGGAACAACAGCGATCAATGGATTCCCACAATTTCAAGTAGGGAAAGAGACGCTGTCAGGGCCATCCGCAAACTAAAACGACACACGCATATCCTTCACGTCACTGAGTCAACCATCGTGCAGACCGATTTGTTGCGCGCGATCTAGTGCTACCACTCGGCGTTTGTAGAAGGGTTCAACCAAACTGCCTCTTGCTAGCCAAGCGAAGGGAAAGGTACATCATGAGCAGATCCAATATCTCACTCGACTCCGGTTTCCATTTCGACGAAGTCGATCCAACCACTTCCAAACCCGTCGATCTGGAAACTCGCAGACTGCTGTCGGTTAATCCCGGCCTTGCTGCTCTGCTGTCTACACAAACCACGCTGGAAGATCAAACGAATGTCGTGTCCGAACCGCTGGGCGACCTGGTGGGGTTTGTCAATCCTGTGGATCCCACGCAGGGCCTTGTCTTTGCCGGCAGGGGCTTCAACACGATTTTTCGCCCTCAGAGTCCCAAGACAACCACGGCTCTTCCCGTCAAGGTTCCCACCAGCGACAACATTCTGGAACTAAACCTGACCACCGAGACACTCAGTTTTGCCGCACCTCTGGGCAATGTGCCTAACCGCGGCTTCGGAACTCAGGGAGACATCTTCCTGAACGCTGTCCCTTATGTACAGTCAGTCACCGACGTTACCTCGTTGCCGGCGACGGGCATCCACTTCGAGCCCGGCATGTGGCTCGCCGTGCCGCCAACGACCCAGCCCGCCGAGGCGGCGACGATTTACACGCGCATGGCGTCAATTCCGCATGGCGTGACGATCAATGCGCAAGGCATCTCTCTGGGTAGGACGGCCGGCAAGCCTGATTTCACGAACCCGGCATTGCAAGTTAACATCAACCCGTTCCCCATCGGTGGAGCCCAGCAACCTTCGGCACCCGGTACCCGCTTCTTTCCCAACCAGACCGTGACGACTCCGAACACTGCCAGGATTCCGCAGGATCTTACGTCTTTTATCGCCGCAGGAACCATTACGCAGGCGATGCTTGACAATCCGAATGTAGTCCTGCAGAACGAGATCGCGTCGCAAAACATGCAGAGCTTCGTGACGCTGATCGTGACAACAGACTCTGCCGGTACGCTGCCGACGCCGCCTCCCAATCCGACAAATCCGCCCGCCGCACCCGTGCCGACAGCACCCGGCTTTGCGGGAGGTCCTGCGGAGATCGCGTTTTTGACGGGAGACAATCACACGCCCCCCCAGAATCCGAACGCTCACGCCTTCAAGATGAAGGCGGTTTTCTGGATCGAAACGGTTCTTGAAACGATCGTAGTTCCGGCTTGCCCGGCAAATGGATTGCCAATCACGATCCAGGCTGCGCCGCGCGCGGGGAGCTTGCTTCGACCTACCTTTACGCTTACGCCCCCCAAGGACATCAGCGCACCGAAGAAGATCGTTGTGCCGTTCATCCAGATTCAGTACAGCCAGACGGTTTTCCTGAACTTCGGTCCTCTTACCTGGCCGCATGTGTCGGTGGCGACGCTGATCCCAGCCGATCCGATTGTGGTCCCGACTTATCTCTTAACTTAAGCAGTTTCCTGGCATGTTCTTGGACTTAGGCGGGGGTTCACCTCGCCTAGATTCTTAGTCCCCGTAAACGCGCTTTCCGTCATTGGGCCGTAACGTCGGCGAGTCGGACAAGTGCCCTTCGAGCCTGACAGACTGAATGCGATGTATTTGAAATTCTCGCTGGCGTGGAACTCAAACTGATCCACTAGCGATGTTCAGGAAGGATCGCTATCGCGAATCTCCATGTTGCGGATGAGGCCATCCTGCACGAGGTAGACGTGGTGGACCATCTGGTCGGCGAGGACTTTGCCGGTGAGATCGCGGACGACCTGATGGACGTGAACGGTGGTGCGGCCATCGGCTTCGGGGGTGAAGTCGGTGGGTTCGACGTGCGGGTCGAAGATGGCCCATTGGCGCGTCCAATAGTCGCGAACCTCTGCGTGACCGTGCGCGCGACAGTTTTCCATTAAGTTGGGCCAGTCGACGTCGCGATGCATGAGATTGAGTACGCCGTCGATGTCGCGTGCGTTGAAGTGCTTGTAGGCAGAGGCGAGAAGTTCGCGATCAGTCTGCATGGACCTCTACTTTTGAATCGGCGAGTGGCGGTTATTAGCCGCGGACGGAGATGCCTGAGAAGGTCAGCACGACGCGGCCTCGAACCGGGGCGCCGAAGACGCTGGCCGGCTGGAAGACGCTGGTCAGGAGTTGATCGACGACCTGGCTTTGGACTGCGGGGCTCTCGGGTCCGGAGACGATGCGATAGTCGTAGACCTTCCCGTCTGAGTTCACGCTGGCTTCGACTACGATGACGCCGTCGTGATCGGTGAGGATGGCGTGCGGGTTGACCGAGGAGTAGAGGTAGTGGGGCGAGGTCATGGCGCCGAGGGGCTCGTCGTTTGCCATGACGGGCTCGGGTGCGGCGACGAGACCGAGCAGGAGGGCGATGCTGCCGACCAGCATGACTGCGCCGGCAAAACCTGCAGAGACCTGAAGCAATAGAGGACGGACAGCGTTATCCCACTTGAGGCTGATGGTGTCGATCCAGCTTGATTTGCGCTTGGAATGCTCGTGCGAGATGGCGAGCCTGAGCCTGAGCCCGAGGTCGGCGGGAGCCTTCGCTTGCCCAACGGTTGAAAGGATGCGCTGGGTGGCGCGCAAGGAGGCGAAGTCCTGGCTGCAGTCGGCACAGTCTTCCAGATGCTTCGCGATCTTCTGCATCTGCTTCCCGCTGACATCGCCATCGAGATACGCGGAGAAAGAAGACTGGCACTTCTGACAACTTAGGGAGGTCATGGTGTCACCATCTGCTTCGATTCCTGAGAGGCCGGGGAGGACTCAGAATTTGCTGCGGGCACGATGCCATCCGCATTCAGGATGGTGCGGAGGGCAGAACGACCGCGGGTGAGTCGCGACTTCACTGTGCCGAGATTGACGTTGAGAATCTCAGCGATCTCTTCGTAGGCGAAGCCTTCGATCTCACGCAGGATAACGACGGTGCGGAAGGCCTCTGGAATTTGCCGGAGGGCGGCTTCGACGCGCTCGCGAATCTCAGCCTGGGCGGCGTGGTCGAAGGGAGAATCGGAGCGATCGGCAAGGGTTGCGGCGAGGCTGAGATGATTGTTCTCGGCGTCGGGGTCGGCTTCGAACGAGGAGTCGATGGTGATCTCCTGTTTCTTGTGGCGGGACCACCAGCGTCTTTGGTTCGAGGCTTCGTGGAGAGCGATGCGGTAGAGCCAGGTGCGCAGGCTGGATCCGCCATGAAAGCCGCGGATGCTGCGGAAGACCTTGATGAAGACTTCCTGCGTGATGTCGGCTGCGTCGGCGGGGTCGTTGAGGCTGCGGGCGATGAGGGAGTAGAGGGGCTGATGATATTGCGCGATGAGGACGGCGAACGCCTCCTCGGACCCGGCTTTGAGGTCGGCGACGAGAGCTACGTCTTCGGTGGTGATGCCTATTGCGCTTGCTAGATTACCCACTATCGTGCCCGCCTGCATATCGGGTGTCCTTTACATTACGACTTGATGAATCGCTATGCAACTATGGAGCGCGCGACGCTCACGAAGGTGTTAGAAACTGCGCCGCCGGCGGCCGAGTGCTCGCTCACTCTATTAGACTTAGACACCGGAGCAGGGTAGATAAGTTCCCACTGACATTGACTAATATTGAGCTGTCGGCCAGAATAGAAAGAGTCCTTCCTAAGAGTGGGCCTGTGGCGCAGCTGGGAGCGCGCTTCCATGGCATGGAAGAGGTCATCGGTTCGATCCCGATCAGGTCCACCAAACAGCCCCTTACAAAATCAATAGATTAGCGAAAGCCAGCCGTATGACCAGATGGTCATTCCTCTAGCCACTTGCCGTGGGTCGTCGGAAGACCTATTAGCTAGCGGGATCGAGCACAATCACGCCGGAAATTTTTCTTTCTTCGAGTAGGCGGTGGGCTTCGCTAACGTGGCTTAGTGGTAGCACCGACGCCACTTGCGCCAGCACCGATCCGCTGACGAACTTTTCGACCATGTCCTGTAGTCCCTCTCGGATCAAGTCCGGACGCGCGAAGTAGACCGGTAGGTAGATTCCAATCATTGCCTGCGCCTTTGCCATGAGTTGCCTTGGCGGCACGGGTTGGCCGGGGCCGCGAGTAGAGCCGAAGATGATATGTCTTCCAAACTTCGCGAGGCACGCAAAGTTCCGCTCGAAGACGTCGCCACCGATCGACTCCAGAATAACGTCCACTCCGCGCCCCTCTGTAACGCGAAGCACCTCATCGACCCAGCCGGGCACGCTATAGTCAATGGCTGCATGGGCACCCAGGCTGCGGACGAAGTCCCTTTTCTCTTCCGAACTGGCGGAGCCGATGACCAAGCCGGCTCCCATGACCTTGGCCAGTTGCACAGCGATTGATCCGACGCCACCTGCTGCGCCATGCACGAGAACGCTTTCCCCTTTTCGCAGGTGCGTGGACGCATTCAGCATGAGCCATGCGGTCAACCATTGTGTTGGAAGGGCCGCGAGTTTGAAGTCGTCGGCAGATTCAGGGACCACCACCGTTGAATACGCGGGCGCAGCTACCACCTGGGCATAGCCGCCTCCATTGAGTTCCGCGACAACCTTCCTCCCGACCAGACTGTTGTCTCCTCCCAAACCAACGGCTCTGACACGACCGGTCACCTGCAGCCCGGAGATACGAGGAAGGACCTTGTCTGATCCAACATGGGTCTCTGGACGTTGGTAGACTCCCTGGCGTTCACGGATATCGACATAATTCACTCCGCAGGCGGTGACGTCGATCAAGACCTCGCCGTCCTTTGCGGCCGGCTCCGGAAGATCCAGGTATTCAAGTACGGTGCGGTCGCCAAACGAGGAATATTGGACAGCCTTCATTTAATGCTCCTTCTCTAAAGTTGAAACTTACTGCTCGTCTCCAAATCGGGCCATAGGGAAAGGCTTGCCTTGATCGGCTGCGCAGGCGGCATTGCGGAGCGCCGTTTGAACATCCTCGTTATCAAAGAGCGGCATCGCGATGTCGTAGAGCACTGACCTGGCGGCAGTCAGTCCTCCCGCAGCCCAGGTGCGCAGAAGAGTCTTCGTAATCGCATATGCCTGTGGGGAGCCAGCCACAAGCCGATCCACCAGCGCGCCCGTGGCGTCATCAAGCTCATGATCGGGCACAACTCGGTTGACAAGGTTAAGCTGTTCCATCTGCTGGGCGGTATACATGTCACTGAGAAAAGCGAACTCGACTGCACGGGTGCGGCCGATTCGCTGCGCCAGTTGGAAGACGCCTCCCTGAAGTGTCGCGATTCCGAGGAGCGCTTCTGGACAACCGAACTGGGAGGAGCGCCCCGCTACCACAAGGTCGCAGCACAGGACCAACTCCAATCCCCCGCCAAGGCAGCGGCTTTGCACGACCGCTACCGTCGGAATCGCGAGTCGGTCCAAATGATCCAAAGCTTCGGCATACAGCTCGATCTTTGGGCGTAATTCTGCGGAGGAGACGCCAGGCCAGTCTCGGAAATCGCCTCCGAGACAGAAGTCTCTGCCTTCCGCTCGAATCAGGAGTATCCTGGCGTCGCTTTGCCCTACGCAGCGAAACGCTGCGAGTAATTCCTCGCGCATCGCGAAGTTGATTCGATTGCCTTGCGGGTGATCGAGCGAAATCGTCGCGATGGGGCCATCAATCGCCAAATGCGTAACCGGCATGGAATACCTCGCTACTGCGCGAGCGCCCATTGCTCGCTAAAGTCAGTGAGTCGCTGTCAGCTTTTAGAGTGAACTGTGCGAGGCATGATGCAAGATCAAAACTTGCAAATCGTTGTTAAGCGGAGCGGTAGATGCAATGCTGGTGGGTCAGGAGACCCTATTTGGTCGGTAAAAATTTTGCGCATCGAAGGCTTTCACTGAGCGGAAGATCGCTGAGTTTCGCGTTAGGTGCGCATCCTTCCAAGCTGCGGGTGAGAGCCCCGTCCGCTGCTTGAAGATCACACTGAAGTGGCTTGGCGAACTGAAACACAGGTGTGCAGCAACCGATGAGGCGGCCCAACCGGCTTCTAAGAGGTGGCGAGCCAGTTGAATGCGCTGGTCGATCAGATATTGGTGAGGAGAAAGACCGGTTGTGACACGAAAGCTTCTCATGAAATAAAACGAACTCAGTCCGATCTCTTCCGCCCAATCTTTCAACGTGAGCGGCTTAGAGAGATGGTCGTAAGCGTAATCCTTGGCCTTTTTCAGAGCGAAAGGAGTCATCACTCTCGCCTTATCCAAATGCAAAGCCCACCCCGGATTCGAAGGAGGCTGCTGCAGATGGGCTACGAGTCGCGTGATGAGCATTTCCCGGAATAGGGGATCGCCGGTATGTGCAGTTGTCTTGCATCCCGAGAGGAGCAGCACCGTGTGCCACCTTCGATCTGTACCCGAACGAGCACGTGGCGAAGGCGCTCGAATATTTCTGGGCGAAGGAAAAGGTCGTCGGCGCCATCTGCCACGGTGCCGTTGCGCTCGGCAATATCCCTGGTCGTATCAAGGGCCGCCAGGTGACCGGATCACACTCGAAGCCGACAAGCAGCTCCAGGCTCTCTTTGGCGCCAGCTTTGTGATTCCGCACTATCCTCAGACCGTCCTTGAAAGCACAGGCGCTGTTTACAGTAGCGTACAGCCTTACACGCCGAAGGTCATCGTCGATGGCAAGTTGATCACTGGGCAGGATCAGTCGGCTGCGTCGGAATATGCACTCGCCTTCCTGCACCTGATGACTGGACATTCGCCTGTAACGTTCGCGTGAGCCGACAGCGAACGATGAGAGGAATTGAGCTCTTACTCTGAGTCCTAACGCCGTAAGCGTGGTGGCTCAGAGCAAGAACGCTCTCAACCAACCACCGAATCGGAGAGAAGACATGTTATTTCACGTACACATCGACGTTCAGGTGCCACATGGCATCGATCAGGACATGCTGAAGCAGCTTAGCGAACGCGAGCACGAAAGGGCAAAGGAGCTTCAGTTGCAAGGAAAGTGGACTCATCTGTGGCGCGTGGCTGGGAAGTTCTCGAACATCAGTATTTTCGATGTTGCTGACCCGGCAGAGCTACATGAGGTGCTCAATTCGCTTCCTCTTTATCCTTTCATGCATGTCGAAGTGACTGCACTATGCAGACATCCGGGCTCGCTTGAGCTTAACAAGTGAAGTCATCGATTGCGGTCAAGTGGGATCGTCCCGCGGGCCGCGTCAGGACATACGCAGCAACGATAGCGGCAGCGAAGCCCGATGCTGCGCCCACTCCGAGTGCCCAACGGGGACTGAAACGGTTTGCAACCCACCCGACGATAGGCGCTCCTATGGGGGTGCCTCCCAGCGCAACGGCTAGGCGAAGCGCCATGACTCGGCCTCGCATGACTGGCTCAGTCGAGAGTTGCATCATGCTATTGGTTGTGTTGGTGAGCGTCAGTGCTGCCACACCTATGATTACGAGAGCCGCGGCGAACCACCAGTAACCGGGAGCCAGCGCAGCGAGAGTACATCCGATACCGAAGACCGCGGAGCCGATTAGCAACGAGCCGAACTTCGGTTTGTCGCGGCCGGCAGCGATCAGCGCGCCGGAGATCGTCCCGATCGCCATGATGGAGGACAGCAACCCGAAACCCCGCGCATCTGTATGGAAGACCTTGACCGCCATGGTCGAAGTAAAGATCGGGAAGTTGAGGCCGAACGTTCCAATCAAAAACAGCATGACCAGAATCGCTCGAAGATCCTGCCGGCCCCAGACGTACCGGAGTCCTTCGAAAAACCCTCCCTCGGTGCGTCGAGCCCTTGTGTTTGGATACAGTTCGGATACGCGGAACAGCGACATGGAGATCAGAACCGCGGCGAACGACAGGCCATTGATCACAAACGCCCAACCAGTTCCCACCTTCGCAATGACGATACCAGCGACCGCGGGACCGATCATGCGGCCTGCATTGAAGGAGGTCGAATTGAGGGCGACGGCATTGGACAAGTGCTGATCTCCTACCAACTCTGCGACGAAAGTCTGTCGTACGGGAGCATCAAGTGCCGCTGCAGAACCAAACAAGAACGCAAAGACATAGACGTGCCAGAGGCGGATACTACCTGCAACCGTCAGAACTCCCAAAGCCGATGCCAGTGCGCCCATTAGCGCCTGGGTGAGAATCAGGAGCTTGCGTTGATTGAAATGATCCGCGGCATAACCGGACCAGGGCAATAGAAGAAACTGCGGTGCGAACTGAAGGGCCATGACGAAGCCCACAGCTGAGGCATCGTGGTGCGTCAGTTGCGTGAGTACGAGCCAATCCTGCGCGACGCGCTGCATCCATGTGCCGATGTTGGAAACGAGAGAGCCGGCTGTCCACACTCGGTAATTGAAGATGCTCAAAGCGCGGAAGGTACCCGTCGCTGAATTCTTCATGAACGCTCCGGTTCGTTGCCCCCATTGAACTTGCCGAAGTGCCGGGCTACTTGAAGACTGATGAGCAGCGCGCCCAGCCCGAGGGCGAGGACGTGGGTTGTCGATCTCAGCTCAAAGCTGCCTACGCGCACTACGAGAAGGTATCCGACAACGGCGTTGAAGAAGCCCCACAACACATTTACCGTCGATGAGGAAAAACCCTGGCCCGGAGGTTTTGCGAAGGGACTCTGGAAGGGTCGTCCCATCATTCCGCTGACAAGATGTGGGACAGCGTTGGCCAGGAAGGCTCCTCCGAAGAAGTAGGACACGAGATGATGCCAGTTCATATTCAGGCGCTCCTTTTGCCAAGCAGATTGATGATTTCCTCTGTTGAGCCCGTCTCGCCAAGGCGGGGAAAGACATGTGCGAGGCTGTACGCGTGGGCCTCAGGCCTCAGGTCGGTCATGGCGTCGGTGGCCAGCGTAACGTTGAATCCCGCCTCATACGCCTGGCGCGCTGTCGCCTCTACGCCTGTGCCAGTGGCGACGCCAGTAATGACAACCTGCGTTACCCCGTGCGTCTTGAGCTGGGCTTCAAGATCGGTACTGGCAAAGGCGCCCCATGTTCGCTTCGTTACTACGATGTCGTTGGGTTGGCGATCTAACTCCGGGATCAAATCGGCAAATCCCTCGGGAAAGGTCGCGAGACGGCGTGGTTGCTCTGTCCGTCCTGGTGCACCGCCGGTTACATTGACCAAGACCACGGGGAGGTGAAGCTCGCGAAATGTTGCGAGCAGGGCTTGAGTGTTTTTGATGACGTCGGTGACCGGATGAAGGAAAGGCGAGCTAACGATACCCTTCTGAAGATCAACGACAATCAGGGCGGTTTTCGGGTCTAGCGTCGTAACAGGCACAGGTGTCTTCTCCTTGAAAGCGAATTTCTGTAAGGTACGAGATGCGCGCAGGACAATGTCAGTCCTCAACGAGTCGCGCGAGTAATTGGAGAACAGCCGCAAGCTTGTCCTGCTCTTGAACGGAGAGCTTCTCCTGAATTGTGGTTGTGAGCCAATCCTGCCTGGCAGCACGGCCCTCCTTAAGAAACTTTTGGCATTTCCTAGAGAGCGATATCAAAGTCTGGCGGGCATCGTTCGGATCCGGAGAACCACTTACCAATCCGGCCTCCAGCAACGAAGTGACGATGGCGCTCATGGACTGAGGGCGCATGCCCTCCGCTCGAGCAAGACTCGATACTGCGATGGGGCCATCTTTCTCAAGGCGAAGAATGACGGAGACTTGCGAAGGAGTCAAATCGCTGCGCCCGCAGTGTTCGCGCAGCTTTCGCTTGAGTTTGCCGAGGATCGCCCGCAGTTCCGCTGCAAGTGCAGAGGTCCGCTCTATTCGAGGACGATTTGCTCGCTCATCCATGAAGGCCATTCTACCCTATATACAGTTCACCTGTACAGATGAACTGTATAGCTTGCCCGCCCGCTAAAGATGAGCGAGTAGCTCATTGGTAATGACGTTCTATTGACCTTATGACTGAGGTCCCGCTCTACGGTAAGGTCGAGGCACTCCCAGCCGGCAAATCACGCGTACCAAATACGAAACACATTGAGCTCGAACATCGAGCATTCTGGAGATACCTCCTATCTGGCTCTTACACATCTAGAACTAAATGGTTCATAATAGTGAGAGGCTATTTCTACGTTTCAGTGCGGAGTGGTATCAACATGGCGGATAGAGCTGTGGAGACATCATCCAGGAGGAAGAGGATCAGGTATGGCTCGTCCTAGAAATTTCAGCCGTCAAGGGGTTCTTGAAAAAGCCCTTCCCGTTTTCTGGGAACATGGCTTCGCAGATACGACCCTTCAGGATCTCGAGGCGGCCACGGGGGTCAACAAGTCGGGTCTCTATGCAGAGTTCCGAGATAAGGACGATCTTTTTCTTGAGACCCTTCGCTACTACATCGAGACGAGCGGGATCAAGGACACGCTCACGACCGAACCACTTGGCTGGGATAATGTTCACAGCTACCTTAAGGTGGCACTCGGATGTGTTGAGGGGCAAAAGGGGTGCTTCGCCACAAATTCAATGAGGGAGTTCGCGATTCTCCCGGCGGAAGCTCATAGTATCGTTCAGAACAGTCTCAAACCCCTGCGACAACTACTCGTTAAGAACATCGAGGCGGAGCAACCGCGCATGCCGGCGGGATCGCTTGCTGACATCGTAATGACTTTTTTTGTTGGCACCAGCCTCGAACAGAACCTCGCTACAACCAAGACGGCAGGAGCGCGAAAGGTCGAGGGCTTCATGCAGATATTGCGAAGTCTGTGAACGCTTTTCAGGGGGGACTCGACAGGTGGCTAGCCCACTGCGAGACCAGCTCCGCAGACGCCCCCGTCACTGCATCGCGCTTGCCTTCCAACACTGCAAGCTGCACCGCGAAGTTTCCCAGGGTTGCACTCTCCGTTGATCCCCGAAACAGCTCCAACCCCGTTGCCTCCTGGGTTAGCTTATTCAGAAAATCATTTTGGCTCGCACCACCAACAACAAACAGCCGACTCAACTTCTTCCCGCTGTGAAATGCTACCCGCTCCAGCACGCTCGCATACCGAGCTGCAAGACTATGGAAGATGAGACTCGCAAATTCAGGAGCATTCTCTGGGCTTTCGTTTAAAGGAACGAAGCCCTTCCGCACTCGCTGGGCATTGATACGTTGCGGCATCTGCCCAGCCAGCAGCAGGTCAGCATCATCCACATCTAACAGGCCATCTGGCTTCACTGCGGCCTCAGCCGCTGTCACAATCTCGGGAACTGTCCACACCCGGCCATCCTCAGCCCATTTTTCGATGCACTGACGAATTAGCCACATCCCGTTTACATTCTTGTGGAAACAGATTCGATCGCCCACGGCCCCAAGGTTCGTAAAATTCTCTTCGCGGGCTGCCGGATCGTTCTTCGGCTCCTCCAGCAGCGTTCCCACTAACGACCATGTACCCGAGCTAATGTACGCCCAGTCATCCCCGGTTGCTGGAATCCCGGCAATCGCTGAAGCGGTATCGTGGCATGCAGGAGCAATTAGCACCGTATCGCGAAAAGCTGGCAACTCTGTCAGTGGCCCAGTCAGTCGGCCAACTTTGGTTCCTGGGGGGACCAGCCGCGGCGCACATGCAAGATCCAGTTCAGCAGCCTGGAAGATCTCTTGACACCAATGCCGACGATCTAACTCCATCATCTGTGTATGAGTCGCGTTCGTATGCTCGGCCACACGCGCGCCACCCAATCGCGACAAAATATACTCCGGCAGATTCAGCCACTGCAGTTCGCTCGGCTGTCTTTGCAAAGCATCCGCATGAAGTTGATACAGGGTGTTAATTCGCATCAATTGAACGCCGGTCAATTCCCGCAATCTCCGGGGGGGGATCTTTCGATGCAGAGACCACTCTGCATCCAGGGTTCGCTCATCGCGATAACAGAACGGATCAGCTACCGCTCTACCGTCTTTATCCATCCGCACGTAATCGACTGCCCAACCATCAACGGCAATCGAACGCACACCTTCGCTTGCGATCTCTGCACACTTCCGGAGGCCATGATCGAGCCCGGCCTCGATCATCGTCAGGTCCCAGCGAAGTTCGCCGTCCACGTCGCGCGGGGCATTTGCAAAACGATGCACCAGTGTAATCACCGCTTGACGGTCCACCCAGCGGAGCAGCGAAACGCGGCAACTCTCGGCCCCCAGGTCCACCGCAATTAAAGCCCGCTGATCCACAGGCGAGAGCAGCATGTCAGGCGTCCGCCTTCATCGCAGATAGGCCTCGGTCAAGCCTCCATCAACGGGAATCAAATGCCCTGTCGTGCATCGCGCCTGAGGCCCGGCAAGAAACAGAATCGCTCGCGCGCAATCCTTGGGATCGATGGGCTGATGGGTCAGCGTGCGCGTTGCATAAAACTGGGCCAGCACATTTCGTAGTTCATCGTCGGAACTGTTGTCATCGAAAGGCAACTTATATTTCTTCAACGAGGCGACTACTCGATCTCGCGGAAACATCGTTGAGCCTTTCACGACCGTGGCGGGGCTGATGCCATTAACCCTCACATGAGGAGAAAGCGTAACCGCCAGTTCTCGCACCAGATGACTCAAAGCTGCCTTACTAACGTCGTAGGCTTCACTCCCTCGCTTGGCCACAACCGCATTCGCCGAACTGGTTAGCACGACGCTGGCGTCAATTCCCTGTTGCGCAAATATCTTCGCAGCCTCGTCCGTCAGCAGATAGTTAGCTGTGACATTTACTTCCAAGGTCAATGCCCATTGAGCGTCGCTGATAATCCCATCAGGCGAGGACGGAAACAGCGCCGCCGTGTTGATTAGAATGTCGATGCCACCAAACTGTTTGATCGTCTCGTCCAGCGCAGCTTTGATCGCCTTGCGATCTCGAATATCGATGCTCGTCCAACTCACGGCCTCCTTGCCTGAGATTGACGCGGTCTCAAGTGCTACGGCCTCCGCGCCTTTCACGTCGCGGTCCGCTACCATCACGTGCGCACCATGCTCAGCCGCCAACAACGCAACCTCGCGACCTATCCCGCTACCTCCGCCGACAACGAAAACAATCCGCCGGCTCAACTCTTTTTCGGGTGGCTGGCGTCGAATCTTCGCCTCCTCCAGCTTCCAGTACTCAATCCGGAAGGCCTCGCTGGGAGGCAGCGCCACGTAGTTTTCATAAACTGTAAATTGATCGGCTGTCGCCGCTGGACCGGCTTGAGGGATCTCCTTGCAATCCACACCACTCCCAAGAGCACCGGCGCTCTTCATCACACCAATCGCGTTGATATAGAACTCGCCCGTGATCCGCGATTCAGCTTTATTTTTTCCGAAGCTAAACATGCCCAGACCCGGCACGAGCACTACGGTCGGGCTGGCATCGCGCACAGCGGGCGACTCCTTCACAGCATAACGGCTGTAATACTCCGCATACTCCGCACGGTACGTCTCGAGAGCGGTGTCGATCAACTCCTCTAACTGAGCAGGATCACCCTCTGGATTCCACTTGATAAACATTGGGCGAATCTTAGTGCGGATGAAGTGATCCGGACAGCTTGTTCCCAGATGAGCCAGCCTCTCGGCCTGAGCGGAGTTCACAAACTCCAAAACTTCTGGTGCATCGCTGAAGCTCCCTATCCATCGCTGCTTTCGCGAAACAACACCACGCAGATACGGCATAATACGCAGCGCAATCTCAGCGCGATCCTCGCGACTTTTTACCTGGGCGCCAGCGAAGTGTTTGTGTCCGGCGACCGACGCATGCCGGTCAATAAACTGTCCTATTTGATCGATGATCGTAATCGTATTTCGATAGCTCTCGCGTTGCGTGTCGCCCCATGTAAATAGCCCATGGCCACCCAGCACAACTCCATCGCAACCGGGGTTGGCTTCGACGACTTTCCGCATCATCATCCCTAACTCGAAGCCTGGTCGCTGCCAGGGTAACCAGACCAACTTATGGCCAAATTCCTTGTTGAACTCCCCCATTTTGATCTTCCCGTTCGCGGACGCGGCCAGCGCAATCCCCCAATCCGGATGTAAATGATCCACGTGTGCAAACGGCAGAAACGCATGGAGAGGAGTGTCAATGGATGCGGCTACAGGATTATTCCCAAACGTACACAAGGGATACAAATCAACCATCTCATCTTCTAACTCGACGCCGCGGTACACCCTCTCCAATGACAACAGCTTCTCCATGTAAAGAGTGGCGAAGCCCGTGCGCTTGATGCTCCCGAGATCGCCGCCACTTCCCTTCACCCAGAGAACCTGCGTTGGCTTCGAATCCAGGGGGTCGGACTGATGCAGCTTCGAGCTTGTATTGCCTCCGCCAAAGTTCGTGATTCGCAGGTCCGATCCCAACAGATTCGACCTATATCTCAAAAGCTCAGGCCCATCTAAAGTTTTCGCAACCGCCTCATCCCAACGATCTTCAAGAAAGCGAAGACCCTTCTGTGCTGTCATACATTCCCCCGTCGTACCGGCTCCCTGAAACGCCAGGATCATCATTCCACACCAAACACCAATACGGCAACTATTTCCAATGAGAAAATGCACGAGAAGTAGCCGCTATAGGCACCCGAGAGCGACGGTGACCCTCTTTTGAGGAGCACGCAGGATCTGCAGAACTTGCAACGTCCAAATGCCGCTTATTGGACCGCGACGTTTGTGATCGCCTCTTCTTCCAGGTGCGGAGGTCAGTCGAGCAATTCCCGTGTCACCACCTTGTGGGCAACATAGTTGTAAGGAGCCACCGTCTGGCCGCGCAGCAGCGACAGTCCGAGATGCATCAGACTCGGTCCATACGACGCAGCCTCATGCGACACCGACGCAATCAGTGGCGATCGATCTCTCCGCATCTCCGCAACCGCCTCCGCAATGCAGTCTTGTCCCACAATCACAACATGCTTATCGCGCTTGTTTTCTCGTACTGCATCGACCGCGCCTAATGCGCTTGAATCTGTCGCGGCGGCGATCAGGATGTGCTTGTTTTTCGGATGCCGCTGCAAAAAATCAGAGACCACCATTTTGCTCCGGTCCCGCATCCCACGTCCGTCAATCCTCACAAACGACTCCACCGGCAGATCGGGAATCCCGCTGCGAATCCCCTCGAACGCACCCACAATTCGACTTTGTACCAGCTGCCCAGCCTCGGGCAGATCCAGTCCAATCACCCAATCCACTCGGCCACCCCAGTTCGCTGTCGCGTACGCCGCAAGCGTCTCGCCCGCCTCAATTCCCACCCGGTAGTTATCCACTCCAAAGTAGGTGGCGTGAGGATGCGGAATATCGATCGCGATCAACGGAATATTTGCCTCCGCAATCTTGTCCGCAATGATCGGAGCAACCTCTTGCTCCACCTGGAATTCAATGATCAGGTCAACCTTGCTCCGAACGAACTCCTCCGCATTTTTTAGCGCAGTCGCTGCATCGTAACGATTGTCAAGGATCAGCAGGTCGACTCCGACTGAGGCCGCTGCATCTTTTAAGCTCTCTGTTACCTCATTGGAAAAAGGCATCTCTGCGCTCTGCCCGGCGAACCCGAAGCGTAGCTTCTTCTGCCGTGTCACCTGCCGGTAGAGGCCATCTGGCGACTGCGAAAGATACCCGCGGTGCACAAACGTCTTCAAAACCCGATAGACCGTGGTCTTTGAGATGCGTGTCTGCCGATGGACCGACTCAAGCGTCATTGGCTGGTTTTCCGCCTGTACCAGTTCGAGAATATCCAGGGCCTTGGACAGGACAGGAATCAAATAGAGTCGCTTCGTCGTTTTACGTGCCGCCATAGTCTCCCGCTGAGGATCAATCAGTCAGCCGTTCCATTATGTGGCAAGGCAACCGCGTTTCGTTAATGAAATAAACAATCAGGCATACCGGAATTCGCTGCGGGCATTTTGGCTGTTCCGTTCCCGCGTGATCTTCTCCACATAACCGCTCTCCCTCAGAGCCTTCAAGGGTTCTGGAGGAAGCCCGCGTGCCTCCCGCCACTCTCGCACGATCGGACGAACGTCCTGCCAGAAGGCCCCACGGAAGCACTCCTCCGCCTCTACCAGACGGCACTCCTGTTGCAGCTCGGCAAGCCGAGGCCTGTCCACAAGCGCCGCTTTCGCATAGAGTTCCTGCGCAGTGACCACCGTCTGCACCATTGCTTCGACCTTACCCTTCAGGTTATGGCTCTGATCGATCATGAACGCAATCTGTGCCTGATCATCGTTCCCAGCGCTCAAAATCTCATGAAAGATTCGGAATACCTGGTAAGGGTCAATGGACCCTAGCGTCAAATCGTCATCTGCATACTTCCGGTCGTTGAAGTGGAATCCGCCCAGCGCCCCCAGATGCAGGAGCCATGCAACAATCTGTTCGATGTTCGTGCCCTGATAATGATGACCGGTATCCACCAGGACCTTCGCCTTCGGTCCCGCCCGCCGAGCCAACTCCAGCGCCATTCCCCAGTCAGCAATATCCGTATGATAAAAAGCCGGCTCAAACGGCTTATACTCCACGAGCATCCGTTGTCCTTCACCCAGAGCCGCGTGGGTCGCACCCAGCACCTCTTCCATCCATCCGATGCGCTTCCGAATACTCTGCGTACCCGGATAGTTTGAGCCATCCGCAATCCACATCGAAACGTCCTGCGACCCCAGCGCACGCCCAATCTCGACTGAATCCAGCAGATGCGCCAGCGCATTGCCGCGAATCTCTGCGCTTGGATTCGCAATTGAACCGTACTTATACTCCGCATCCTGAAAAAGGTTCGGATTGATCGATCCCGACTTCACACCAAACTTCTTCTCCAACGCCTGGATCGCCGGAACATCTGCCTTCCCACCCGGAAGGTCCCACAAGACGTGCAGTGCGACGGTAGGACTCGCCCCAGTCAAAGCATTTACCTGTGCAGCATCCGCGAACTTTTCTTCAATTGTCGTTGCCGCGCCACCCTGCACAAACTTGCCGAACCGGGTACCAGTATTCGCGAAACCCCACGACGGCAACTCGATGCGAAAACCATCCAGAGCCGTCCATACCCGATCCCGTACTGCGTTTGTTGCCATCCCCAAATCCATCTGCAGGCTCATTTTCTCTAAGTAGAAATATACTCTCTATTGAAACATTCAAAAGGTTGCACCATTTCAAGGGGATTTGTCAAAGAGTTTCTCTCTCAGAACCCAAACCCCATCAAAACTACATCCAGATAGCGCGGCCCATGCACCCCTTTGATCCGCGTCATTTCAATGTCTGCGGTGGCGGATGGTCCCGAGAAAAAAGTTGTCGGCAGCTCAGCCGTCTCCTGCAGGCGAGCCATCGCCTCCGGCACAGTCTCCACAACATCCTCCTCACGCACCACACATAGCTGGTAGTCCGGGACCAGCGTTACCGCCCGTCTTCCCTGCCCCGGAACACTCTGCAATATCACTGTGCCGGTCTCTGCAATCGCCATAGTCGATCCGGTCATTACGCCATCAAATCTGTCCAGATCCACCGCAGACAAACCGTCGTCTTCAACGAACTCAACCCCTGCCGGCAACCACTCCTTTGCAATCCCGGCCGGCACAACCATTCGCGTCTTTCCCCGCTCGGAGAGCATCTTGGCCACGATCGCCGACACCCTATCTCGTCCAGCACGAACAACGTTTGCGTCATAGTCCCGAAGCCGATCTTCCAGCAACTCCAACACAGCCTCCCTGTCACGCGAAGCCGCTCGCCGATACTCACGGGGCAGTCGCGTCCACCCAGCCCTGGCGACCTCTGCATTCGACACCCCGCCGGTAGCCGCACGAATCCGCCGTAATATTTCTGCCCTCGCTGAACCCAAAGGTGCAGCACCTGTATCAACTCCCATGCGGCCCCCGTTTCTCCCACCAATCACGAAACGTCTCCTGCGGCATCTCCTGCAGATCCCTCACCTTCGTCCATCCACCCAGGATCCCCGGTAGCCATCCGATCCAGCCCTCGCCCTTCTCATCTCTCCGCACGAGCGGAGCCTCAGCCATGCGTCCCATACGCTGCGCTGCCCGAAACCGCTGTTCGCTAAGAAAAATCATCCCCATCATCTTCATCGCGAACGCCTCGACATTCAGCGGCCCGTTCTGCTTCACAACTTTATTTCGCAGATGAATCAGCACCTCCGGAATATTGATCTTCACCGGACAGACCTCATAGCAGGCTCCACAAAGCGACGAGGCATACGGCAGCGACTGCGCATGATGCATCTCCTGCAACTGCGGAGTCAGAATCGCTCCAATCGGCCCGGCATACACGCTGCCATAGGCATGCCCACCGGTCTGCCGATACACCGGACAAGCGTTCTGACAAGCTCCGCATCGGATGCAGTTCAGCGTCTGCCGTCCCTCCGCATCTGCCAAAATCTCCGTGCGTGCATTGTCCATCAGCACCACATGAAACGTGCGCGGGCCATCCGCGGCGTTTACGCCAGTCCAAATCGAGTTATAAGGGTTCATCCTCTCACCGGTGGCCGAACGAGGCAACAACTGGAACAAAACTTCCAGGTCCGCAAAACGCGGCACTATCTTATCGATCCCTGCGACCGTAATCAGCGTCTCGGGCAACGTCAAACACATCCGTCCGTTGCCCTCGCTCTCCACGATGCAAACACCGCCAGTCTCTGCGATCAGAAAATTGGCCCCACTCACTCCCGTCTTCACCCGCAGAAACTTCTCCCGCAAAAATGTCCGCGCTGCATCTGCCAAATCTTCAGGCCGCTCGCCAAGCTCCGGCAGATTCATCTCTCGCCGAAAGATCTCTCTGATTTGCTGTCGATTCTTGTGCAGCGCCGGCACCACAATATGCGAAGGCTGGTCGTGCCCCAATTGAATAATCAACTCTGCCAGATCCGTCTCGTAGGGATGAATCCCCGCAGCCTCCAGCGCCGAGTTCAACTGAATCTCTTCAGTCGTCATCGACTTGATCTTAATCACCTCATCCGACCCCGAATCCTTCACCAAGCCGACGATAATCTGTCGAGCCTCCGCCGCATCCCGAGCCCAATGCACCATCCCACCAGCCCGGGTGCAATTGGCCTCAAATTCCTCCAGATAGAAATCCAGATTCTCCATTGTGTGCTGACGAATCTGCTTCCCGGCCTCGCGCAGCTCGTGCCAATCCGGCATCTCGGCCACCACGCGAGCCCGCTTGGCCTGAATCACATCCGTAGCATGGCGAACATTCCGCCGCAGCTGCCCATCTTTCATCGCAGTCCTGGCCGCCATCGGAAAAACCGGAGCAGTCTTCGGGTCCAACGCGCTCCCGCTCACAGTTCCATCTCCTTGTCCGCAGCCAAAATCTCCGCAAGATGGAGCGTCTTCACACCAGTCTTCTGTCTGTGCAAAGCTCCCTGAATGTGCATCAAACAACTGTTATCGCAAGCCGTACAAACCTCCGCGCCAGTCGCTAAAACAGCCCCGGTCTTCTCCTCAAGCATGGCACTCGAAACATCCGCATTCTTAACCGCAAACGTTCCGCCAAACCCGCAGCACTGCTCCAGCGCAGTCAACTCAACCAGATCAATTCCCCGCACAGCCTTTAGCAACCGCATCGGTCCATCGCCCAGTCCAAGATTTCGTAGCCCATGACAACTGGCGTGATATGTCACCCGATGAGGATAGTAGGCCCCCACATCTTCCAG
The DNA here is from genome assembly GCF_051013365.1 of Tunturiibacter psychrotolerans. Taxonomy (GTDB): domain Bacteria; phylum Acidobacteriota; class Terriglobia; order Terriglobales; family Acidobacteriaceae; genus Edaphobacter; species Edaphobacter psychrotolerans_A. The sequence goes on from NZ_CP132941.1 coordinate 1,356,724, forward strand.
TCCCAACCGCTTTATCAGGAACTCTGAGAACTCAAACACGCGGGGCAGCAACTGCGAAACTTCTTCGACCAATGCAGCATCCCCGATCTCCACCGCCATCTTCGGATAATGATCCCGCATCATCGCGACACAAGAGGATGAAGGGATCACGACAGCCTCAGCCCCTCGAAACTGCTCCACAAAACGCTTCACCAGCGGCAAGGCCTCAGACTGGTACCCTGTATTCCAATGCATCTGCCCACAACAAGTCTGTCCCGCGGGAAATTCCACGGTATGTCCCAGCCGCTCCAGCACCCGAACCACGGCTTTACCCGTATCAGGAAACAGCGTGTCGTTATAACAGGTAATAAATAGAGCAACTCGCAGGACAGCCTCCATCTCTCAACTATTAAATTCAATAGGGATTATATTTCCCAATGCAACTTTCGGTCAGGTACGATAGTACGCGCTCGGCAACCAATGTGAATCACGGAACGAGGTATCGTGGGAACCAACCCGTTTATCGGCGTTATCTTTCACTGGATCGGCGGTTTCGCCTCCGCCACAAACTTTATCCCTTTCCGCGGCATCAAGCGCTGGTCCTGGGAGGTCTACTGGCTTGTCCAGGGCTTCGCAGCATGGATCATCACCCCTATCGTACTTGCTTCTATCTTCGTTCCCAACGTCTTCGGCATCCTCAGCCAGGTCCATGCCGACCCCACGAGCCATGCCATTGGCTACGCATTTCTCTGGGGAGCGCTCTGGGGCATGGGCGGCCTCACCTTCGGCCTCGCCATCCGATATCTCGGCATCGCTCTCGGCTACGCCATCGCTCTTGGCCTCTGCACTGCGTTCGGCACCCTGATACCACCCATCTACGATGGCTCCATTCACACCATCCTGCACGAAACCTCCGGCCAAATCATCCTCTTCGGTGTCCTCGTGTGCGTGATCGCCGTAGCCATCAATGGCGCCGCCGGTCTCTCCAAGGACCGCGAGATCACGCCAGAAGAGAAAGCCGAAGCCGGAGAATCGGATTACAACTTTGGCAAAGGCATTGCCGTCGCCATCTTCGCTGGCATTATGAGCAGCTTCTTCGCTTTCGGACTTAAGGCAGGCAAACCCATCGGCGACATCGCCAAAACTCAACTCCTCGCCAACCATCGCCTGGATCTCTGGCAGAATCTCCCCATCCTTATTGTCGTTCTCTGGGGAGGATTTCTAACTAACTTCATCTGGTCCGCGATTCTCATCCTGAAGAATCGCTCCATCAAGCAGTTCGCAGGTGAACCTGGTTACAACCCGATGCGCGCCTCTCACTCCTCAGGCGACACCCTCGTCGACTTTGACCCGCTCGATGCCTCTACCTATGACCGACTCGCCCCCAAGACCCTCGCTGCCAACTACTTCTTCGCTGCCACCGCTGGGATCATCTGGTATTTTCAGTTTTTCTTCTACTCCATGGGCCAGACGAAGATGGGCAAATACGACTTCTCAAGTTGGACTCTCCACATGGCCAGCATCATTATCTTCGCTACCCTGTGGGGTCTCATCTTCAAGGAATGGCACGGCACAAGCCGCCGCACTAAACTCCTAGTCTCCTGCGGCCTCTTTCTGCTCGTCAGTTCAACCCTAATAGTCGGGTACGGAAACTATCTAAAAGCCAACTAAGACTTTTCAAAACCACCTCCACCTACTCGACTCATTTGGGATTCAAATCGTTCAAATGTTGGTGTTTTGATAAGTGCATCCTATGATGCTTTCGCTGTTGCCTCAGCAGGGGGGCGAATCTCTTACCGTTCCAGGAGCGGTCATTTACCTTCGAACAAAGACACGCAATGGACACACTAAGCACCCAGGTCGCCGGCCGAAGGGTCGTGAGGTTGACGACGAACAATGGGAACCTCAACCCCTACTACTTTGAGCCTGGGTTCTAGCTCGACCGCACGGAGCAGTTCACTATTCACAAGGTCATCGATCGCAATCGCATTCTTTGCGTTCACCGGATAGCGGATAAAGACTTGAAGGGCCACCGAGGTGAGCACAAGACGGACTTTTGGTTCTAAAGGCCCGACCGACACCAGTAACAAATTTGTTTCCATCTTGCGGCGTAGGTCCTCAAAATCTTGCCGGTAGTCACTGAAGGCAGCGCTGAGTGCAGCCAGCATACGTCTCTCTACCTCAAGGTAATCACTATCCGGCGCCAGGGTGACGGTGGTTTCGTGCCAAAGGAAGTCGGTGCCAGGGATCTGTCGGAAAAGGGCCGCAGTGGGTTGAAAGACAATGGCATTGGAAAACGCCACTACTCGACCGGAAGGCTGGACGTCGGACTCGACTCCGATTAGCTCCATGACATGGAAGCGAATCAAACCAATCTCGATGACTTCGCCATTCACTCCAGCTACCTGCACGCGATCGCTCGTTCTGATGCCGAATTTTCCTATCAGCAAGAAGTAACCCACGATAGCAATGATTACGTTCTGTAGCGCTAGTGCGACTCCCGCCGTCAGGAGCCCTGCAAATGTTGCGACTGAGCCCAGACGACTCACAAGACCAAACGTAACCACCATCGCTACGACGAACCACAGCACGATCTGCCGCAACAGCAGATACGGATAGCGACGGTGAGAGTCCGGAACATAGCGAAAAATCGCCCGTCTCCATAATCGGAACAAAAGAAAAACAATGGCAATAATCGCAGCGAGAAGAATCAGCCGAATCAGCAGCGACTTTCTCGCGTCCAGATATTCCCTCTTTGTGGCGGCTCTCCAATCCTCCAGGTTTCTCTGATAGGTCTGCAATAGGATCGTCTGTTTACTCAGAGGGATGAGGGGTGCGGCGACAAGATTGAATTCCGCGGTGAGCGAGTCCAGTGCAGTTCGTTGTTGAAGGAGCACAGCTGGATCCGACGAATCCGTCCGGTTCGCGATAGCGTCCCCTCGAAGACTCAGGGCTTTGATCCGCTCATGAAGAGGGATCTGTAGTCTACGTGCGCTCTGATCGAGAGCCCTCGTGGTACCGATCGCGTCGTCGATCGTCTCAATTTTCCGCGAGAGAGAATAGACCGCACCTAGCTTGCTCCAGATGCCAAAGAGTTCAGCCGGACGGGTGGTTGCCTGCTGCCTCATGTTCGCGACAGATCTTGTGGCGGAGGTGCTTCCTCCGATCGAAACAGAATGTTCGAGGTCCTCAATGTGAGATAACAAGCCGCTTGGCTGGGACGCACTTTCCATGAACTGTGACACGCTGCTCAAAGCATCACGCCTGGCTCGGAGCAACGCCAGCTTGCTCTCAGTCTCAGCAATCGCCGAAAGCATATCTTTTTGCTTCCTGAGTGGTGTGGTCTTCAGTTTTTGCTTGAGTGAATCCAGTTCCGATTGAGTCTGGTTTAACTGACCGTCGAGCTTAGACGCCGATGCCGCCAGGGATTGATAGCGGGAGTCAACAAAAGCCGAGGAAATGCCTCCAGCCGTCGTTTGACCTAAGAGGGCGGCTCCAGCGTGACCAAAATCAAACGAAAGTTTGACGACCTGATCCGCGAGGGGAGCGTTGCTGGCAGCGAAGAGAATGTCATTCGGAGATGGAGACTCCGGTTGTCCAACAGCTATCTGCTGATACCAGTTGATGGTCTCGTTTAAGAAGTCAATTATTTGTGTCTGATCGATGGGACTGGTCGCAATTCCAGCCGACAGCCCCCGGCTGGAAACGAGTACCACCAGCAGGATCGCGAAGCACCGTTGGGTCTTCTGTTTTGGCATTGCTCCTCGATGAATACGAATCGCGAAATACCGGCCTACGGGGTTCCATCCATCCTAGACCTAATGAAACGACCACCCTACCGTTGACGTAGCGCCAAGGTTATTTGACGGCGCACCGACGACCGGCCGGTTATCGTAGTTGTCGTAGAAGCTGACACGGACATAAAAGTCACCCAGGAATTTATGGTAAACGTCCTGATTCAGGGTCATCCGCACACGACCGGGCGATGTAAGGCTTGGATAGAGCCAGACAGTAGTGTTGAAAGTCGTCGAGTCGAATCGGAAGGTTGAGTACTGCGCTGCAAAGGCGGAGTCCAAAGCCTTCGTTCGTGCGGTGCTCACGGCGCCTTGAGCATCTCGCTCAACGGTAAAGGCGAGTCCACCCATAGCTGTCAAATTAGTGCGGTTGGTGAATATCAGCCGGTTCGCCACTCCGCCTCCTAGAGTGGAGCGGAGCGCGATCTGTTGCTCCGTACTTGAGAGAAAGTTTGTCAGCCCGCCACCATACCAATTCGATTTGCGCAGTTGCTGGAAGAGGGCAATCTTGGCCGTAGTCTCGTTGGTGTCCGAGGTTTCTTTCTGGCTCGAGAACTGAGAACTCGTATCCAGGGAGAACAGATGCTGTTTCGATTGATAACCCAGATCACCTTGAACGGTCAGGTTCTTCTGTCCGTTCGATTTCGCGAAACTTGACCCGACGTCGAAGTTCCCGCGCATACGTTTGAGAAAGGTCTCTCCAAGCTGGTCTATCTGGATTACCGAATCAAGCGGCAGCGTTATGGAGACGTTTTTGTCGATCGCGAGGGTACGGTCTGCCGAACCCTCGCCAAGGGTACCGGTGTAGATCTTTCCTTCAGGATCGGTAATAACAAAGTCCTGCGTACTTTCCAGATGATCCACCTCAGCCCAATCGATGACGAAAGCGGTACTCGTGTATTTGGGCTTGACGCTGAGCTGACCCTGCGAAAGAGACTGGATCTCGCCTGTGATTTTATCGCCGTTGCGCATGTAGACGGTGTCGGTCTTGGTGCGGCTACTCGCCAGTGCGACACAAGGCGCAAGCAGGAACAAAGCCATCCACCTTTGAACGAACCTGCGTGCATTGTGTTCGAATCGCCGTTCTACCATCATCCGAGATAACGACTTCGAGCAATAGGTCATAGAGATCCTCAACTGCGCCAGTTTAGTCCGTGCCTACATGCGTAAATCGAGATGCGAACAGCTGATTCCAGGCCAATATTGGAGCGGCGATGCCCGTTGAGGCTGCAAGGTCGCTCATCAATTGTCAGCGTCTTCTTATAGAAACAAGGTCTATTTTGAGACTGGCAGACGCGTTTTCTGCAGCAAGTAAGCTTGAGTCATCTCGCTTGCCAATAGAAAGGGCTTTGTATACGATGAGGTTCGGCTGTATAGGCGAAGGCGCGTCTAACTGCATCTCTGTTGCATTGCAGTTCGTCTTCCCCACGCAGATATATTCCAGACTCAAGAATTTTTCAGCAAGTCGATCCGACTCCCGCGTTTGCTCTGATGCTTAGAAAAATGTTTGCCGGTGTGGAGGTGCCTCCTGAAGCAACATCTGCGACCGCGTCCCTGTTCTCGGCATCTTCTAGCCGGTTTGATGCTGCTGTTCACATCTTGTCATCTGGCGCACGGACAGCAGTCTGGGCACTATCTCCAAGGGTTCACCGGTCTGGATAATGGCTCGACCTCACCACCAGGCGTCTACGTAACTTATCTGCCCTACATCTACAAGGTTGACAGTTTGGAAGGTCCGAACGGCAACACCCTGCTTAAGCCGGATATCACTATCGTGGCCAATAACGTCGTCTATCAAGTGACTACGGAGAAGAGGATCCTGGGCGCGAGTTACGGATTATCCGCCATTATCCCCATCGTTAACACCCGCTTCACAGCAGACATCTTCGACGCCTCAGCGCAGTCAGCAGGAGTCTCCGATATCTTCTTAATGCCGGTTGTTCTTGGATGGGCGAAAGGCAAGGCTACCTACACCTTGAACTACGGATTCTATGCGCCATCTGGAGCCTTTGATCCTGCGCTGGCGCTCAATCCCGGCCTCGGCTTCTGGGAACACCAGGTCCAGGCCGGCGTTGGCTACTCCTTCGACAAGCTCAAGCTATGGAATGCCTCCGCGCTCACAACATGGGAGATCAACCAGAGCAAAAGCGGGCTTGATGTGAAGCCGGGGCCGATGTTCAATCTTGAATATAGTCTTGGCCGACGTATCTACAAGTACAAGATCAATCTCGGTGCGGCCGGATACGTTTACGAGAAACTCTCGCCTGACTCCGGCAGCGGCATCTCACCCCTGGTAGCGGGCAACATCGACCGGTCCTACGGTATCGGTCCGGAGTTCAAGTACACCGATCCTGTAAAACACCTCGGCTTAGACTTCCGCTATGAGCGACAATTCGGCGTGGAAGCCAAAACGCAGGGCAATGTATTCGTCATCGGTATCACTTGGCTCAATATATTCTTGCCACCGTCTGCTCACCACTAAGAACGCGAGCCATAACGGCCCAGAAGTAGTTAGAGGTACACATGAAGACGCGAACGGCCTCAATCAAAAAGGGGCAGATCGAAGAAAAGTCGACCAGAGAATTTTGGATCTCAGGCATGGTCATTGCGCTGGCAATCGGCGCATGTGTTGCGGTCTACAAGCACTCATCGCCCTTGCAGTCTACTGTTCCTGTTGCCGCGACGCCTGCTGACGCTAACCAAAGAACAACATCGGCACCCAGCACTTCTGCATCGCCGGCCCCAAAGACCCCGGCTCCTGAGATGAGACAGGTCGCCTTCGGGCCCACCACCCCGAACACCACATCTCCCCCCGCGAAAGCTCCACAGGGCATGGCATGGATTCCTGGCGGAGAGTTCTCCATGGGTGCACAGAATCCGCCGGACATGGACGAAGTGGGGATGAAGGCCACACTTGATTCCCGCCCCGTCCATCGCGTCTACGTTGACGGATTCTTCATGGATAAGACAGATGTCACCAATGCTCAATTTTCCGCGTTCGTGAAAGCAACCGGCTACGTCACAGTCGCGGAGAGAATGCCGCGCGCCGAAGATTATCCCGGCGCTCCCCCGGAGAACCTGGTGGCAGGATCAGTCATCTTTGCTCCGCCAGATCATCCCGTCCCCCTCAACGACTACTATCAGTGGTGGACCTACGTACCAGGTGCAAACTGGCGGCATCCCCTCGGTCCGAAGTCCAGCATCGTTGGCAAGGAGAATTATCCTGTCGTCCATGTCTCCTATGAGGATGCCCTTGCCTACGCGAAATGGGCAGGCAAGCGTCTTCCCACGGAAGCTGAATGGGAGTTCGCTGCTCGCGGCGGCCTCGCAGGTAAGCCATATGTATGGGGAGATGAGTTCCGCCCCAAAGGCAGATGGATGGCCAATACTCACGAGGGCCATTTTCCAGACAAAGACACGGGAGAGGATGGATTCTCTGGAATCGCTCCTGTCGCAAAGTTTCCCGCGAACAATTATGGCCTCTTCGACATGGCGGGAAATGTCTGGCAGTGGACCAGCGACTGGTATCGCCCCGACTACTATCAGAAGCTCGAAGCTGACGGTGTCGCGCGCAATCCGCAGGGACCCGATTCCGCCTACGATCCTTCGGAGCCTGGCCATTCAAAGAAGGCGCAGCGCGGAGGCTCCTTTCTATGCACTGATCAGTACTGCTCGCGCTACATAGTAGGCACACGCGGCAAAGGCGACGTCGATACGGGTACCAACCATTTAGGATTTCGCTGCGTGATGTCGCTACAGCGGGCGGAGACAGCGCAGAAAGCTGGAGAATCGAAACCCGCACAACCACTCACTGCAATGAAATAAGGTTCCGCATGTAGCAAGGTAGTAGGCCCCTCGTTCACCTTCACGAGCCGCACCGAATAGAGCGATTGCCATCAAGGCGACACGTTACTTGGTACTCTGATGGCCGCAAGGTACATTGAAGGTGTTCTGGTCATGGAGCTCACAAACACATGTCGGGCCGCCCTCCGAAGCCTCTTGTTGTCGATGGCCATTCCCGTGCTCGGAGCGGGACAGATTCTCCAACCTCAAACTCCTGCACCTAATCATTCCAGCGCCACCAGCTCATCATCGTCTCCTGAGAGCAGCAGTGGCGATTTGAAAGATGACATGGACAGCTGTCGTATTCATCGAGTCACAAGCCTTCCAGGAAGTCACAAGTTCGCCAGTGATTTTGTTGAGGCGATCGCCAGCGACCCGGATCCATCCGCTGAAGACGCTGACGCTATATGGGGTCTCACCGCAGATCTTAGCGGTGAGGTTCCGCCACATGATCGAGCCATGTACATTTCAAAATCAACCAACGGGGGCGCGACATGGACTCAAGTTGCAAGGGTAGGTCCCCAATATTTCGATGCAAAGATAGGAGAGGGACTGCGCAATGGTTTCAGCGTGTCTCCCGGTGGAGCCTACTTTGTGATCACAACACAGCGGGGTGCCTTTCAGGTCTTTCCTCAGTCGGCGACTTCTGAATCTTTAGTGAAGGCTATCGAGGGCCCTCGGGTTTCTTCTTTACCCCCGAGGGTTCCGATTCCGAAGAAGGCAGGCGACCCCGTGAGGGCGAACGCCATTGAGATGACCGCAGATGGAAAACATCTCATCGTTGGCTACGGCTACTTCGATCTCAACCCAAAGATCTTCACCTACCGCCAGGATAAGGATGGCTCATGGATCGAAGATGGATCTCTCACCGGCCTTCCCACTGACATGGACATCCTCTCCATGCAGTTCGACGACTTAAAGAAAGTAGACCCAGGCTTCCTCTATGTGGGAACCGGCGATCAGGTCTACCTTCTCAATCTGCACACGAACAAATGGAGTCGCATCGAGGGAGTAGGCCCGGACTCTGCAATCCATGGAATGACCGTCGTGGGAGGTCTTCATCTGGCAGCCTGTTGGGGGGTTTATAACCCGACAGGCCCTGGCACCGTGAGAAGAGTGACCAACGCGAGCTTTCTTTTGCATAGAACGACAGATGAAGCAGGTTCCAACCTTCGCGCTTACAGCATCGAGGTAGACCCGTCAAAGCCGACCCGCGAGGTCGTAACCTCGCTCACAGGCGTATACACAAGCGAAGACGGCGGGCAGCGGTGGAGAAGACTCAATGATCTTCCAGAAGAAGAGTTTCGCACTGCCCATTTCAACTCCGACGGAACGATCCTTGTCTCTGGAATCGCGGGTACGTTCCTGGTGAATCCATTTTCAGACTCTTGTTCGCCTCACCTAAAGGGTCGCAACAAATAGCTCTATCCGGGGTGAGCGCTGCCTATCTGCTTCTCGCGATTCGTTGAACAGACTTTCGTTTGGTCGCTTTAGCGAGCCATGCCTCATCTGCCAACTGGATCCTGTGCGCTGTAACAATGGACCCAATCAAGCCGGGGAAGCGCTTATCGATCTCCTCGCAACGAGAGGTGTTATGCATCTCGACGCCATGACGTTCGCCCCGAATCAACCCCGCCTCGCGAAGGATTTTGAAGTGTTGCGAAAGCGTTGATTTCGGTATCGGTTTCTCACTGATATTCGAAAACGCAACACAGTTGTGCGAACAGTCCTGCCCCACGATATCGGCATAGATCGCCACTCGGACGGGATCAGACAAGGCATGAAGGATGGCTTCAACCGTAACGTCCTGGACCGAGGGATGAAATAGGGGTCTCACGAACACAACAATAGTCCTTTTCATTGATAAGTTCAATAGTACATAAATTCTGAACTAATGAATCCATCAACCTCCGAACGCAATCTATTCACCAGCAACCGAAACCTGCCAGTCGCAAATAGGCCGAAAGATCTCAATCGAAGAGGAAAAGTCATGAGCAAGCTAAAAGGTAAAGTAGCAGTCGTCACGGGCGCATCCAAGGGTATCGGAGCCGCCATCGCCAAATCGCTCGCCGCGGAAGGCGCTTCCGTCGTCGTCAACTACGCCTCCAGCAAGTCTGGTGCAGACACAGTTGTTGCCGCGATCACCGCTGCAGGCGGTAAAGCAGTAGCCGTCGGTGGAGACGTTTCAAAGTCTGCCGAGGCACAGGGCATTATCGATGCGGCGATCAAAAACTATGGCCGTCTCGATATTCTCGTTAACAACTCCGGCGTCTACGAGTTCTCCTCTATTGAAGACTTCACGGAAGAACAGTTCCACAAGATCTTCAACATCAATGTACTCGGCGCACTTCTCACCTCCAGGGCAGCGGTCAAGCATCTTGGCGAAGGAGCCAGCATCATCAACATCGGCTCCGGCGTCAGCAGCCTCACCCCTCCCAACAGCGCCGTCTACACCGCGACCAAAGGCGCTCTCGATGCCATCACCGGCGTCCTAGCCAAGGAACTCGGTCCGAAAAAGATCCGCGTCAACTCCGTCAATCCCGGCATCGTCGATACCGAAGGCACTCAGAGCGCAGGCTTCATCGGTTCTGATTTCGAGAAAGGTCTTGTGGCGCAAACCCCTCTCGGCCGTGCAGGCCGGGTCGACGACATCGCCTCCGTCGTTACTTTCTTTGCGTCCGACGACGCGAAGTGGATCACCGGCGAGCGCGTTATCACTGGTGGCGGTCTCCGCTAATCCAAGCAGGGCCTTCTCGAGCGCACATCGCGCGTTCAGGAGGGCCACCCGCATGTTGGCCTATAACAATTCGATTCGCTAATAGGAAAGGATGAATAACATGGGTAAGTTAGATGGAAAAGTAGCAGTCATCACAGCAGCTACGTCGGGCATGGCGCTAGCCACGGCAAAACTCTTCGTCAAAGAGGGCGCATATGTCTTCATCACCGGCCGCCGCCAGGACAAGCTCGATGAAGCAGTCAAGGCAATCGGCAAGAACGTGACAGGCGTCCAGGGCGACGCAGCAAACCTCGCCGACCTCGACCGCCTGTACGAGACAGTCAAGAGGGAGAAGGGAAAGATTGACGTTCTCTTTGCGAGCGCAGGACAAGGCGAGTTCGCCAAGATCGGGGAAGTCACTGAAGAGCACTTTGATAAGACCTTCGACCTAAACGTGCGTGGCACGCTCTTCACGGTGCAGAAGGCTCTTCCGCTCTTCAGCGATGGCGGTTCCATCTTCATGAACGGCTCCATCGCCAGCATCAAGGGCTTCCCGGCCTTCGGTGTCTATAGCGCCAGCAAGGCCGCGGTACGCTCTTTCGCTCGAACCTGGCTCAATGACCTTAAGGATCGCAAAATTCGCGTCAACGTCCTAAGCCCAGGGACGATCGACACTCCAATTCTCGATCCTCTCGGGCCCGACGCGAAGGAGTACTTCAAGACACTCATCCCACGCGGAGAGATCGGTCGCCCAGAAGAGATTGCTACCGTAGCGCTCTTTCTTGCCTCTGACGATTCAAGCTTCGTCAACGGCATCGAACTCTTCGTAGATGGCGGAACGGCACAGATCTGATCAGTGAGGGAATTACTCCAGTGGCGACTGGTTCAAACGTGAAGTTGTAGCGGAGAGGTGGGTCACTTTCACGCTCTTCGCCAAGCCGACCAAGGCCAGCAGTTTGATACCCCAGTAGTTGAAGTCCAACTCCCACCAGGCCATTCCGTGGTTCGCAGACACGGGATGAGCGTGGTGGTTGTTGTGCCAACCTTCGCCTCCTGTCAACAACGCAACCCACCAGCTATTGGTTGAGTCGTCGCGCGTCTTGAAGCGGCGCGATCCCCACAGATGGGTTGCCGAATTGACCAGCCACGTCGTGTGGAAGCCGATAGCAATCCTCAAAAACACGCCCCAGAGCAGCCAAGAGACACCCAGCCGCCACCCGCCAAGAGCCGTGCCGACACCGAGGAAAGCGATGGCGGTTAGAGTGATCGGAACCCAGTGCCACACAGCCAGCCAGCGATAGAAACGGTCGCGTTCTAGATCGGGAGCGTATTGGGAGAGCCTGGTCGTTTCGCTATGAATCGAACCGCGAAGGATCCAACCCATATGGGACCACCACTTACCATCGCGGGGAGAATGCGGATCGCCCGGCTTGTCAGTGTATTGATGGTGCATGCGATGCACGGCGACCCAGTAGGTTGGACTGCCCTGCAGCGCCATGGTCCCACAGATCGCCATGGCATACTCCAACCATTTAGGCGTGGTGAAACTGCGATGCGTGAGCTGGCGGTGATAGCTGATCGCAATTCCCACGTTCTGACCAAGCAGCCACATCACGAGAAATATGGCGACCGAAGACCAACGGAAGAAAAACAGCGCTGCGATGGCCCCTAGGTGAAACCCCGCGATCACAACAAAAAATACCCAGTTGAAATCGTTCGACTCAGCCTGCACCAGTGCGATTTCAGGTGTATCAGTTTTCTGTGGTCTTGCTGCAACAGTTGCCATGCGGGCTTGCCTCTGGTGTCGAGGCTAACGCCCGGCATGGCGCGTGGCTAGGGTGCGCAGGTAAGAGTTCGGTAATACTTCAGACAGAACGTCTCTACGGCTCTGTATTCTGCTCAGCGATCCTGCGAATCGTGCGCTTTCACATGGCCCGAATTCTCATATAGCGCGAAATATCGGGAGCAATCAGAATCATCACCACGATCGCTCCGATTCCAGCAGCAGCAGCTATAAGTTTCATCATGTCGATCACCTCGTCATACTGTTTGCTTCGATGCATTTCAGCGAACTGACGTCTACACAGGGGTCTTTTGTAGACTTCGCTCTCGCGTCTCCGCAAGAAATTGCAAGAATTCGTCCATTCCCTCATTCGTCTTCGCCGAGACTTTGAACATATTCATCCCGGGGCGTACCGCCTGGATGTTCGCGTTCGCCGCCAGTTCATCGAAATCAACCGCCGTTGCCAGGTCGACCTTAGTGATCACCGCTGCGTCAGCGCTGTTGAAGATGGTTGGGTACTTGAGCGGCTTGTCCTCGCCTTCCGTTACGGAAAGTAGCACAAGGCGGAGATCTTCCCCCAGGTCATAGGATGCAGGGCAAACCAGGTTGCCCACGTTTTCTATGAAGAGAAGATCGAGTGGACCAAGACGCCAGTCCTCCAACGCATGTTCGACCATGGCCGCTTCTAGATGGCAGAGAGTTCCGGTCGTGATTTGCTTAACCGGCGCTCCACTGCGCGCCAACCGCAGCGCATCATTCTCCGTTGCCAGGTCGCCGACCAGAGCAGCTACACGATAATGCGGCTTGAGCAATGTCAAAGTCTTCTCGAGAAAGGTAGTCTTGCCTGCGCCGGGGCTTGAGACGAGACTCACGACAAATGTTCCCTGGGCGCGAAATCTATCTCGCAGAGAGCGCGCCACAATATCATTTTGTTTGAGAACGTTCTTCCGAACTTCCAACAGACGCGGTTCAGGATTCATTGTTTGAGCTCCAGAGCAGTGATAACAAGCTCTTTCCCGTGAATTACTTCAGGTGTTTGTGTGCCGCAGTCAGGACAACAAAACCACTGCATCGAGGCCAGTCTCCTTGGGACTTTGCACACCGAGCAGTAGACCTCTATAGGCACATCCTTCACCACAAGGCGCGAGCCCTCGAGCGGTGTTCCATCGCAAGCTACTTTGTAGGAGAACAAAAGAGCCTCTTTCACCACTCCCGAAAGAGCTCCAAGCTCGAGATGGACAGCATCGATATGCACCTTTCGCCGCTCCGCCTCTTCCTGCGCCATATCCACAATGCTCATTGCAATCGAAAGTTCATGCATGGGCGACTCCTTCAGAGATGTATCGTTCTGCATCATTGAAGTTGCCGAATGCTGCAAGTGCGGCCTGCCCGAGACTAATTCCTCCGTCGTTGGGAGGCACGTCATGATTGGTCCATATCTCAAGATGGAGAGGTTCGAGGAGCGATTTTAGGTCTTCCAGTAGTAATTCGTTCTGGAAGACTCCACCCGAGAGCACGACAGTATCAATCGAGCGGCTATGGCAAAGCCGCACAACGACTTCGGCCGTTCCTTCTGCGACGCCATGTTGGAAGGCGCGCGCGACTTCGGGTACCGCGCGGCCGCGAAGCCGGTCACGCACTACCGCATCCAGAAGGGGTCGGAAGTCAAGGCCGTCCTCAGTCAGCGGAAAAGGGTAGGCGTCAAGGTTCGAGGAGTCGCGCGCCAGTTGTTCCAGCCAAATGGCAGCCTGACCTTCAAACGTGCTCTCCCTGACGAAACCCAACAGCGCAGCCGCGGCATCGAAGAGCCTGCCCACCGACGTCGTCGAAAAGGTGCGTACCTCCCGGCGAACCAGTTGCATCGCATCCTCGTAGCGTGAAGTAAAGTTGAAGGGCGGACGCGTGAGATCGGGCAGATCTTGGATCTGCGCAAGAAAGCCGGATGCTGCCTGCATCGGATATTGCGCGGCGCCATCGCCCCCCGGGAGAGCCGCACTGCGCAAATGGCTCGCGCGTTCAAAGCCTCCTTCAAGACTCCCTACGAATATCTCGCCGCCCCAGATACTTCCGTCATCCCCGAAGCCGGTTCCGTCGAAGCTGACCCCAGTAATCCTCTTTTCCCACTCGCCGCGTTCAGCGAGAACGGAGGCTAAATGAGCGCGATGATGCTGTATCGCCCGTGTTTCATAGGCGGGGAGCGCAGCGGCATGCTTCGTCGAAGCATATTGAGGGTGGCAATCGTGCACCAAAAGCAAATCGCTGGTGTTGATGTCGTACATCGAGATCAAGTCTTCAATGGTCTTCGTGAAGGCCTGGAAGGCCTGATAATGCGAGAGGTCGCCAATGTGCTGGCTTACAAAAGCGTTACCGTCCACCACGAGCGTAATTGTGTTCTTCAGGTCCGCTCCCAAAGCTAACACCGACCGCTTTGTCGGAAGTTTCGCCACTCTACCGGGTGCATATCCGCGCGACCGGCGAAGAACCGCCGGACCGAATGCTCCTACGCGAGCTATTGAATCGTCCACCCGACGCGCAATAGGGCGTTCTCCGATGAGAAACGCATCTGCGATTCCAGAGAGCCGCTTCAATGCGTCGGCATCCTCATACGCGATTGGCTCGTTCGAGCGATTGGCACTCGTCATGACAAGCGCCTCTGGCGCGCCAGCGGCAAAGAGCAGATGGTGAAGCGGTGTCGAGGGCAGCATCACACCCAGGTCTCGATTGTTGGGTGCAACGCCTTCGAGCTCAAGACGAGCCTGTGCCAGCACAATTGGACGAGCTAAGGAAGTCAGCAAGGTCTCTGACTCAGAGGTGAAAAAAACCAACCTGCTTGCTACCTCGACGTCTCTCACCATGAGGGCGAAAGGCTTTTCCTTGCGGTACTTCCTGGTGCGAAGCGCGACAGTCGCGATTGGGTTCCGCGCGTCGCAGGCCAGATGATATCCGCCTAGCCCCTTGATCGCGACGATGCACCCCTCCCAGAGAAGCTCAGCCGCCTTCCGAATCGCATCCCAGCCATCGGCCGTGTTGACTCCATTCTGGCAGAGTACGAAATTTGGCCCACAAGCTGAACACGCTATTGGCTGCGCATGAAACCTCCTATTAAGCGGGTCGTGGTACTCCGAGTCGCAGTATGCGTCCATCGGCCAATCTGTCATTGTCGTATTTGCCCGGTCATAGGGCAGCGCGAGGACGACACTGTAGCGCGGGCCACAATTGGTGCAGTTGATGTACGGGTATCTGTAACGCGGGTCGGACGGATCAAAGCATTCCTTCAGGCAGTCGTCGCAGACAGGCAAATCGGGTGAGACTTCAACAGTAGGTGCAGCGCTGTGATGGCTCTCTCGAATGGTAAATTCATTCAACCCTTCCAATAGTGCTGGCGCGACGTCGACTTCAGAGATCGTCGACGCGGATGGACGTTTGCTCTGCATCTGCTGGACAAACGCCATAATGTCATCTTCAGCGCCTTCGAGATGAATCTCTACCCCCTGGTCGCCATTGAGCACCCACCCGGCTAGTGTGTTGGCGCGCGCTAGACGATACACAAAAGGGCGAAAGCCCACTCCCTGCACCACGCCGCGTACACGAATTGAGCACGCATTCGCCATGTCTAATATGTCTCCACGACGCAGCCTCTGCCTTGCCATCCCACCTGTATCACCTTGCCGTCTTCCACCAACACAGGAACCGTACGCACACTGCTGTCGAGAGCATTCATCCGAGCCCGCGCCTCAGGATCGGCATCCACGTCGTATTCCCTGAAGTCTCTCCGGGTCCACTCTAGCCACTCTCGCAACTCCTGGGTGTACGGACATCGAGCACTTCCATAAAGCTCAAGAGTGGCCATGGTTCAACGCCTCCAATGTCTCGCGCAGCACATGATATGCGGACGCCTGCACCTCTTGAATGCGCGGAATATAGTCGCTCCGAACAATGATGGGATGATCTGCAAGATCCCGACGATAAATCTCCCCACCGTCGTTGCCCAGAAGAGCGACCGTTAATAAGCCACGCTTTCGCGCCTCTTCCAACGCCATCACGATGTTGCGGGAACCGCCGCTGGTGGAGATTCCAATCGCCACATCTTGCGGCTTCGCATGCGCAAGGAGTTGCCGCAAAAAGATAACCTCAACGCCCACATCGTTGGCCAACGCAGTTATGTTAGCCGGTTCCATGGAAAGAGAGATTGCCGGGACAGTTTGATACCCGGCGGGAGGAAGGACACAATCCATCGCCCAATCGTTGGCATCGGTTGCAGAACCGCCGTTACCGAAGAGAATCAACTTGCCTCCACGAGACAGGCGCCCTCGTATGGCTAAGGCCGCCGCTCCAATCTGTTCGGATTCTTCTCTGGCAAGACGTGTCCGCAACAAGGTGTCATCGTGCACCTTCATTTTTATCGAAGCAGCGACATCCTCCAGAATAGTGCCTGTTTCCTGCTTCTTCTGGCCGAGGAAAGGATAGAGGAACTCCGTTTGACCCACATCCTGACCCAGTTCGCGGTGTTCCAAAAAGACGTGCACCGTCTCCCATAGCGTGTGATAGAAGATCTCGACAAGCTCCTGATGAATAAAAGGATCTTCAGTCACCGTCTCAAGCGCGTAGGTTCCGCTTGGCCCTGGCAGCGCAAAGGTCATCGCCCCTCGTGAGTGAGCCGATTCCAAGGCCGCCCACACCTCAGGATCACCTTCGGGTGGGCCAAACCCGATCACAATATCTTCGGGGCGGAGAATCGAATCCATCCACGGACGCATGAGTGTCGACAGGTCGAGCGCGGGGAGAGCGCGTTTGCCAACGATCACAGGATGCACGAACTCGACGGAGACGTGCTGGGCGTCGGTCGAGTATGGACCACGCCCAAAGGCAAGCAAACGCCCACCACGTAAAAAGCGCTCCGACATCTCGCGACAAGCTATCGCGAGCGCACGCGCCTGCCTAGAGAAGAAGCTCTCCATGATCTCGTTGCGCAGCAGTAAGCGCTCTTCAATTTGTGTGGCGAGAGTATAGGCAGTTTGCATATCTTGTCCTAACAAATCCGCGGCAGAGGATCACCGACCAGCATGTCTACGATTCGGCTGCCACCGTAGCGAGTGGTGACTAACACTGCGTTGGCGGGCTCGATACAGACCTGTCCAACGATTCGGGCTTCTTCACCACCTGCCGCCTGCTGCAGCGCGTTGACAGCCATGTCCGCATACTCCGGAGAAACGACGGCAAGAAACTGGCCTTCGTTCGCGATGTGCAGAGGATCCAATCCCAGCAACTCACAAGCGCCGCGAACCGCGTCGTGCATGGGAATCTCTTCCTCGAACAACTCAATCCCCAGGCCGCTATCTCGCGCCAATTCATTGAGGGCCGTCGCTACACCGCCTCGCGTTGGATCGCGCATCCAGCGAACTCCCGGGCCGCATTCCATTGCCAGCGCTTCTACCAGCGGAAGAACCGAACGTGTATCAGAAGATAAATCTGCTTCGAAGTCGAGTTCACCCCGCGCCAGAAGAATGGTGATTCCGTGATCGCCGATCGGCCCGGATAACAGAATCCTGTCCCCCGGACACACAGAGCGCGCATCGACTCGAACGCCAGGCAATGGCGTGCCGATCCCGGCCGTCGTGATGTACATGCCATCGGCCTTGCCCCGCTCGACGACCTTGGTATCTCCACCAGTCATCGCAACGCCTGCTTGCCTAAGCGCGTCAGACATAGCGCGAACTTCAGCTTCGAGAACAGCCGAGGGAAGGCCCTCTTCGAGAACGAACGTCACAACCATGGCTCGGCCTTTCGCGCCAGAGACAGCCAGATCGTTCATCGTGCCGTTGACCGCGAGTTCGCCAATTGAGCCCCCGGGAAATCGCAAAGGCTTGACGACAAAACTATCGGTCGTAAAGGCAATTCGAGCACCTCCTATATCGATATGAGCCGCATCGCTGAGCGGCTCTTGAGAGCCCGGATAGAGGAGAGGCGCGAACAATCCCTCCACCAGTCTGCGGCTGGCCTTTCCACCAGCTCCGTGCGCCATCTCGATCTGCGGATCACGGAAGCGAATCACTGCTGGCGGTTCGACCAGCGCTTGAGTCTTCAGGCCACGGAGCTGACTCTCGCTACCATCGATTTGCGGTACTCGTAGTTGTAATATGCTGCGCATGAGCCCTCTGAAGAAACCATAAGTGCGCCAATCGGATGTTCAGGAGTGCATTCTTTCCCGAACAACTTACACTGCGCCGGCTTCAAAACACCTTTCAAAACTTCTCCACACTGCGCCGCCTTCGGATCTGTCACGCGCGTCTCAGGGACAACATAGCGTTGCTCCGCATCCCACGTAGCGTACTTCTCGCGAATGCGCAATGCGGACTGCGAGATAAATCCAAGTCCGCGCCACTCGAAGTAAGGCCGCAGCTCGAAGACTTCGGCCATCGCTTTCAGAGCCGCGGTGTTGCCCTCCCAAGGCACCACGCGCTTATATTGATTCTCGACCCTGGCCTCACCTGCTTGCAGCTGGCGCAGAAGCATCACGATGGACTGCAGAAGATCCAATGGCTCAAAGCCCGAAGTTACTACCGGCTTGCCTTCGTTCCTGGCGATCCACTCGTACGGCCTGCAACCGATCACAGTTGAAACATGCCCCGGTCCAATAAACCCATCGAGCCGCATATCAGGCGAATCAAGAATTGCGCGAATAGCGGGAACGATGGTGACGTGATTACAGAAGACAGAAAAATTGCCGATGCTCTGAGCCTTGGCAGCCATTAGCGTAAGAGCGGTGGAGGGCGCGGTCGTCTCAAATCCGATTGCAAAGAAGATAACTTCTTTCTCAGGATATTTTCTGGCTAGCTCCAGCGCGTCCGCAGGAGAGTACACAATACGAACATCGGTTCCACGGGCCTTGTGCTCGAGTGGACTACCATGCGCGCCCGGCACGCGCATCATGTCGCCGAACGCCGCGAAGATGACGTTAGGATCATGAGCGATCGCTAATCCGTCGTCGATCCTTCCCATCGGCAAAACGCACACCGGGCAACCCGGGCCATGAATGAGTTCAATATTGGAAGGAAGGATATCCTTCAGCCCAAAGCGATAGATGGCGTGCGTGTGGCCACCACATACTTCCATGATGCGATAGTGCCGAGCAGGATCAGCGAGACGACGAATCTCTTGAGAAGCTTTCGTGATCAGATCGGGGTCGCGGAATTCGTCCACATATTGCATCTTGGATCTCCCTCAGGCGTAGCGTTTTCCATTCAACTCGACGGGGCCGGCACGGTCAGCGCTGTTTTCCAAACCATATCCACGGACCTCCTCCATAACCTGTTCCACTTCGCCTAACGCCATCAGCAGACGCATCTGCTCCTCTGCATCGCGCTCGCTGATTTTGGACATCGCAAATCCGACGTGGATCAGAACCCAGTCACCAACCTTCGGCATGTCGTCCTCGAGAAGACCCAACTGGACTTTGCGTCGAACCCCGGTTACCTCCACGATGCCCACTTGATTCTGGCCGTCAATCAACTCGACGATCTTCCCTGGTATGGCTAGGCACATTGGGTAGCTCCCTCCCCGGACGCATGATGACCGTCTCGCCTTCCAGAATTCTTTTCACCAACGCTTCCGTCGCATTCACCGCTTCGGCAACCGCAGCCTCAACCGGCCCACTCAAACCCATGTAACCTTCTTCGCCACCCAGCGTGGCCGGTTCGCACCCAACCAATAGCACTCGCTTTAGAGGACCGTGCATCGAACGCGCCATCCGCAGGACGTTCACCGGATGCATGCTGTGTGGCTCGAGGAAGTTGCCAGTCGAATCAGCAGCTTCGTTTGCGTCGAGTTCTACAACAGAAACCGTCCCAGGCGTCTGTCCGTGGGGATAAGCGTCGATGAGGATTGTCGTCTCATAGCCGTCCTGTAACGCGTAGACAAGATCCAAACCGCGAATACCAAAATCAACGATCCGCACGGAGTCCGGCGAAATACGGCCTGCCAACTGGCGCACAACCTCCACTCCAAAACCGTCGTCTCCAAGGAAGATATTGCCGATACCGGCAATCAAAATGCTTGGCGGCAGCGCCTTCTTTTTCTCATGCTGTTCCGCTTCTGGAAGCGGCTCAACCTCAGTCACCTTGAAAAAGAAACGGTGACCAGGCTGGCGCATCATTCCCAGATCGCGCCCGGGATCGTCTTCGAGAACCACACAAATATGCTGCTGGCCTTCGTAGTCCTGCTCGATGCTCTCGACGGTTGCGATCTGACCGCGTAGCGCAAGATCGAATATGTCGCCTCCCTCATGAGGATGCAAACAGACGCGACTGCCTTTCCTGACCTCGGCCTCACCAATCACTACGTAGTCCACTTGCTCTTTGTCTTCGAGAAGGCTCCATTCCCATTGATTCATCGCGCCTCCTCCTTGAGCGGAGTCAGACCGCGCAACACACCATGAAGTTTCATGAATTGTTCTTCTGGCATGTTCTCGGTGCGCTCCAGAATCTCACGCGCCCGCTCGTCGGATTGCCGCATCTCACGTTTCTCCTCATCCGTCAGGGTGAGAATGCGTAGGGATAGGATCTCGTCAATCTCAGTTGAGTCAAAGAGATTACCTGCGCTCTCCGGAGCGATCTGCGGACGGTCGTACAGGATAATGGGCGACGACAAAACAGTCTCAGCCTCATCTCCAACAAGAACCGGCCACGTGCCGACGTTGTGGCACAGAGCCGGAAGGTCTTTGAGATCTGGAGGAGGATCAAGCAGAGAGACGAACTCTCCATGCTCGACTCCCAGGATGGTATGGGCAGACACGAGCGAAAATCCAAGAGCGTCTTCACGGTCGATCGTTGCAATCGGTCCAAACTCGGAGAGATTGCTGACACGCACCGTGACTCTGAAGACTCCATCATCACAACGTGTCGAATCGCACTGAACCAACGCAGTCAGACGCTCCCACTCCCGCACAATCACCCCGACTGCCCTTCCCTGTTCATCGCGCAGATACTCGCACTGTCTCCCCGCCGGGAACGGAAGATGTAAGGAAGCAAGAGACGAAAGCGATGCAGGATCTAACAGGGCGGACGTAAATTCACGTTCAACCGCCTCCTGCCATGGATGATAGACTCGCCCGCCCACTTCGAGACGGTCAACAAAATCAATCTCCGATTCCACACCTTCGGGCGTCTCTTGTTCCGGAGTTCGAAGTTTGCCGACTGAGCGTCGAACAATCTGCAAAAAACGAACCTTCACAACCAGGCGAGTCGATGGGTTTGCGTTGATTAGGCACTCCGTCTGCATCATCCATGCATCAGATCCCTGTTGTTGTTCACTATAAGACCGTGGGCAGAGCACTCCGAAGTTCCAGCGCCGCTGATTTTTCACCGAAGAGGGCCGATACGGATACAGCATGTATCCCTCGTAGAGCACAGCGTCGGCAATCTTTTCCACCTGGTCAAAATTCACGATTTCACCGCCACTTCCATGGGGAGCACCTCTTCCAAAGCCTGCTCCCAGGTCGGAATGCCGTGCTGCATCTTATAGCGATGGAGGCGATCGAAGACATCACGGCGCAAGCTAATGCAGACACTGTTGGGATAGTAGGAGTCCATCATCTCGCGCCACACCTTCACCGGAAGCTTGAACTTCGCCTCCTGCTCCCAGGAGATCGGCGCGACTTGCAGGCCGCAATCCGGCGGTGCATAGAAGACAGTGCCGCTAAACAGAATGTTGAGAGGAATGTCTCCCTCCGTGAGGCCATCAAAGTATTTCGTAGCAGCAACATTAAAATCGAAGGTGCATGGCACATGGAGATCGGCTACCGTACTTGCGCCGGCAAAAGCGGGAATGACCATATTGAGATTCGTCCAGAGCAGGCTCCGCAGCGTCTGACTCCATCTATCAGGCGTTCCGAAGAGGTCGAGCATACGTTCCTGCTCCTCCGGCGTGTAGCGGCGGCGTGTGACCTCGATCTGAATCTGACACCGCAGCGCGATGGTATGGATAGTCTCATTGGCCAAGGCATTGCTGACCTTGAGCCTGAAAGCCAGCGTCGGCGTGGCAGCGAATGGAAGCACGCTCGCCCCTTCGATCTGGAAACTAAGATCAGGCATTCGCTTCCCCACTGACCACGTACGCCTTCAATCGCAGGTCGGAAAAAAATCGCCCTATCTCTGTCCAAACCTCAGATCCTCCAGAAAGACCTCTCCAGTTGGAACGGATCAGTCCAACGAGCTTGTAGCATTCATCAATAGGCGCAATGTAATACTCGGCCCGCGCGATTCCATGGGCATGGCCGACCCGATTGACCAGCAGCGCTTCTACATCAGGCAAGAGGCGGCTCAACGCTCGATTGCTCTCTGCAATCTCATTCCAAGCCTCGAGCGGTAGCAGCGACTCAACTGCGCCTGCCGGACTGGGATATAGCGCAATCACTCTGCCTTCGATGCTCGAACGAAAGAAGAACGCCATGTTGATCGGAATCAACAGATTCTCCCATTGGCCATCCGTCATCTCGAAGTCAGAAAGGTACTGAGCCTGCCTCGAGACGCGCTTGTACTTTGATCTCTCCATTCCATCGAAGAGCATGGCGCATGCGTCGCACGCACACAAGATCTGCCGAGAGGTTATCTCCACCAGGTGCGGGTGCTCCTGCGCCAGCCCGGCACTGCACAACTCGCAATGTTCCGTCGCACGCGATGTTGGCCGCCGCGCCCGGGTGAACTGACGTAATGCTCCGAAGGCCTGCTCGAAGGCTGGTAGAGTCTCTTCATTCATCGTGGGCCCCTTCCGTGATTGTCGGGATCCCGACCGTTACGAGCCGTTGCCCCAACAGACTCTCCAGTGGGACAAAGCCCGCAGGTGCTGTCTCCTCCAACCCGGCAAGCTCGAGTGATGTCACATCCGGCGCGAACTCATACATCCCGTCTTCCACGATCGACCGAATATCTCCAGCAGAAGATCCGCAGCTATGGCCCGAGGTTGTCAGTCGTACACGCACACTGCTCTCGTGCAGGTGCTCAAGCTCGATAGTGCAGGAGAGTTTGCGCAGACGAGGACGCATACGCTCAATGGCTTTGTTCACGCGGGTTTCCAACTCGTCTGGATGAAGGGAATAGAGCAGCAACAAGTTCCCGACGATTGGGTCCTGACCCAGCTTATCGATGATGACGGGAGCAGAATCCCCAGCATCAAAGACGATCTCCATCGCCCGTTCCAGGCCTCTTCCATGGACATCCATCAAAAGCTGCACTAACTCCCCGCTCGCAGACTTCGCAGCACTATCCGGCAGGTCGTCGAGTTGTGCGACTAACTTGCCGAGTTGCCGGATCTGTTCCTGAAATTCTTCGTCGTTAGCCACACGCCTCCTTCAACCGTCGATCAGTCAACAAGCTAAAGCTGAACACCGAACATCGGCGAGTGGGACGTCTCAAGCACCTTTCCGTTCCCAAGGTACATGTGCACGCCGCATGGCAGACACGGATCGAAGCTGCGTACAGCGCGCATGATATCAATGCCCTTGAAGTTATCGGGGCCATTCTCCTCGAAGATCGGCGTATTTTGCACCGCATCTTCATAGGGCCCCGGCGTCCCGTACA
The DNA here is from genome assembly GCF_051013365.1 of Tunturiibacter psychrotolerans. Lineage (GTDB taxonomy): Bacteria > Acidobacteriota > Terriglobia > Terriglobales > Acidobacteriaceae > Edaphobacter > Edaphobacter psychrotolerans_A. The sequence goes on from NZ_CP132941.1 coordinate 1,380,412, forward strand.
TATCTCGCGGGTTTGCATTCCACGGAGTCGGCGGATAAGGATGATAGTTGGCGATCTTGTGATTACGGATCACAACGTGGTGCGACAAAACCCCTCGGACCGCTTCGTGGAAACCGCAACCAATTGCTTCTTCTGGAACTTTGAAATCGTTCCACGTCCTTGTGCGCCCAGCGTGCAACTCCGCCAACGCCTGCTCTGCGAAGTGAAGCGCAGCAGCAGCGGCATAAGCCTGGAAGTAAGTGCGTGCCCGATCCCGTTCAATCGCATTGCTCCACTTTGGAATCTTCCATTCAAGCTCCACTTCTGGAAGCGATACCGTCTTAGGCAAATAAATCTTGACGCTGTGTCCCGTAGCCTTCACGTAACCAATGTCCACCAAGCCAGCGAGTGCAGTAGCCCAGAAGCGCGCGATCGGACCGCCCCCGGTATCGAGTGCAAGATAGTCCTTTGTCCGTGCGTCATACCAGCGCGGAGACATCACCCAGGTGTATTTATCCTTGAAATCGCGCTTTTGTGGCTTAGGGAACGTACTCTGGTTCCACGGGTGACGTTGATCGACTGGGTTCCCCAGCGGATCCTTCCGAACGAAGGTCTCTGAGTTCTGCCAGTCATCATAGTAAGAACTACCCAGCAGAATACGGATGTTCAGATTGATGTCCACGAGATCCGTCGTCACCAGTTTGCCGTCGACAACAACGCCCGGCGTCACAAACATTCCGCGGCCCCAATCTGTCATCTTCTCGTAGGTATAGTCGCAGACATCAGGATTGTTAAACGACCCCCAACACCCAAGAAGAATCCGCCTGCGGCCTACTTCTTCGTAACCGGGGAGCGCTTCATAGAAGAAATCAAATAGATCGTCATGAAGCGGTACGACTTTCTTCATGAACTCCACATACTTCATCAGCCGGACGATATAGTCGGTAAAAAGCTGCACAGTGGGTACTGTACCTACGCCGCCGGGATACAAAGTGGACGGATGAACATGACGACCTTCCATCAGACAGAACATCTCACGCGTGTAGCGACTCACTTGCAGAGTCTCAAGATAGAACGACCCCGTAAAAGGATTGAGTGCCGTCATGATGTCGCCGATAGTGCGGAAGCCATGCAACTCCGCGTGTGGCGCAGCGGTCTTCGTTGCCTTTTCCCAAACGCCCGGATTGGTCTCCTTCACCATCTTTTCGCAGAAGTCCACGCCCACCAGGTTGTCCTGAAAGATATTGTGATCGAACATGTACTCCGCAGCTTCACCGAGGTTTACGATCCACTCAGCAATAGCCGGTGGACGCACACCGAATGCCATATTCTGCGCATACGTCGCACAAGTCGCATGATTATCGCCGCAGATGCCGCATATGCGGCTGGTGATAAAGTGTGCATCCCGCGGATCCTTACCCTTCATAAAGATGCTGTAGCCGCGAAAGATGGAAGAGGTGCTATGACACTCTGCAACTTTGCGCTTGCCGAAGTCGATCTTTGTGAAGATGCCGAGACTGCCGACGATTCGTGTGATCGGATCCCAGTTCATCTCTACTAACTGGCTTTTTTCGGCGGCATCCTCTGTACGTACAGCGGTAATCGTGCCCATCGTGGTGTCTCCTTTAGCTCGTTAGTAGGAATTGGGACGGTAGCCGGTCGTCAGCTCGGCGCGAGGGTGTCGCCACTTAGGCTCTTTATTGACTGTGTCATTGGTCAGTTTGCGCAAAGCCCGTATCGCTTTGCCGTAGACTCCGACCGCAGTACTCGACAGCTTGCCGCCCGGAGGCTCATCCATGAACGGCATGAACTTGTCGGGGAATCCCGGCATCGTGCATCCAATACAGATGCCGCCCACGTTAGGGCAGCCGCCAATCCCGGCCATCCAGCCGCGCTTGGGAACGTTGCAATTTACCACCGGCCCCCAGCATCCCAGTTTGACGATGCACTTCGGCGAGCCATAGGAGGTGGCGAAGTCACCCTGCTCGTAATACCCGGCCCGGTCGCAGCCTTCATGTACCGTCTTGCCGAAAAGCCACGTTGGCCGGAGTTGATCGTCGAGAGGAATCATCGGCGCCAATCCAGCAACTTGATAGAGAAGATAGAGAACGGTCTCCATAAAATTGTCCGGCTGCACAGGACATCCAGGAACATTCACAATAGGAAGGCCGGCTTTGGACTTCCAATCCCAGCCCAGGTAATCCGCGAGCCCCATCGCACCTGTCGGGTTACCTTCCATCGCGTGAATACCACCATAAGTAGCGCAAGTGCCACACGCCACGACTGCAAGCGCGCGGGGCGTCAAGCGATCAATCCACTCATTTGTAGTAATCGGCTGCCCCGTGTGCGGATCAGTTCCGAGGCCGGCCCAATAACCTTCCTTCTTAATCTTCTCGTTCGGGATAGAGCCTTCCACCACAAGCACAAAGGGCTCAAGTTCTCCCTTCTCCGCCATGTAAAAGTGCTTCATAAAATCATCGCCCACTTCGTACGCAAGCACGGGATTGTGCAGATGAACTTTCGGTAGCCCGGGAATAGCTCCCAGAAGTACGTCCTCGATGCTTGGCTGGGTGGCCGCGGTGATGGACACTGAATCTCCGTCACACCCCAGACCGGCAGTGATCCACAGAATATGCAGTTCGGCCACAGCGGGTTTCTTCTGAGTGACACGACCGTAGGGAACAGTTTCGTGAGCCATAACCTGTGCTCTCCTCTTCGGAATACTGGCTGGTCTTTCCTGGAGATTGCAGGGAGCGCCCGGGGACGCAACCTGACATGCAATCGTCGAATCGACACTCCTCGACGATCTGCGAAGCGTAGCCAGTAGAGGGGTTGGTGTACTCAACCCGCAAGCGGGACGCACCCTATTCTTTTCTCCTACTTAATACTCTGACGACCTAGGGGATTCCCCGGTCTCGCATTGAGCGAAACTAGATTGTCGTTTGCTAAGTTTTGGGTCTAACCGATTGAGGCGCGACTCTTAAGCACACCGGCTCAGTCCAGGTGTCGTCGAAAAACGCTTTGACCCAAAAACGTTTAGGCGGGCGACGGAACATCAACCGGAGCTTCAGTTACCGATCCCTCCACCTATCATCCCATCTTCTCGTCGATTTTCCACTGAATCGCATGTTGAATCAGCTCACGCCCACTGTGCAGGAAGAGCTTTTCCTTGATGTGGGCCTGATAAGTTTCGACAGTCTTAATGCTGAGGTGCAGTTCCTCGGCAATCTCACGTGTGCCTCGACCCTCGCCGATCAGACAAAAGACCTCTAACTCACGGTCGGAGAGTGCTGAGATGCGGGATTGCAGCGCAGCCGGAGAGCCGCCAATGTACTGTTGAAGCATCTTGTTGGCCATGCGATCGCTTAGATACACCTCGCCACCAAGAATGCGGCGCACTGCAACCAGCACCTTCTCTGTCGCCTCCTGCTTCATGATGTAGCCATTAGCGCGGGCACGCAGAGCGCGTTCCGCATAGATGGCCTCATCATGCATTGAGAGAATGAGGACTGGCAGGTCGGGATACGATCCTCGAATGGCCTTGAGCAGGTCCAATCCGTCGGGGCCGTTCAGCGAGATATCTACAATCAAAATGTCAGGTCTCTTTCGTGCGATGGCTCGCATAGCAGCCTGCGCCTCTTCGGCCTCGCCGCAAACTTCCAGATCTTTCTGCTGGTTGATCAACAAAGCCAGCCCCTGACGCAGGAGCGGATGGTCGTCGACGACGAAGACGGCTCTTTTGCCTGCGTGACGAAATTGCTCCTGAGCGTTTGTCGCAGCCATAGTCTACCTGCCAGGTTTAAGCGGAAAGACACACGTAACAATCGTTCCCTGTATCGGGTCCGGTGCAACCTCAAGCGTTCCGCCGATCATGCCCGCTCGATAGTTCATAATGTGGAGTCCCATACCATGACTATTTCCGTGGTTTTCGGCCATGCCAGCGCCGTCATCGCTGATCGCCAACAAACCGCGGCCATTCTCAGTGGTCAATTTGATCTGGATGTTGCGCGCATGGCCATGCTTCAGCGCGTTGTTCACTGACTCCTGTGCGATATGGTAAAGATGCGTCGCCATCGTGTCGTCGTAGATCAAAACAGCCGGTTCACAATCGAAATGGCACGATATCCCAAAGATATCTTCCACCTCTGCAGCCCAGAGTTGCAGTGCAGACATCAATCCCTGCGCGTCGGAGACGACTGGCAACAAACCTCTCGCCAACTCTCGCGTCTTGTAAATCGCTTCGTTCACCAGCCGCACAATCTTCGCTGCATCGTTGGCCTCCGCCAGACGCTTCTCAGTCAACTTCGCCTCATGCACTTTGGCCATGAAAGCGATGCCCGTAAGTTGTTGCCCAAGACCATCGTGTAGGTCTTGCCCAATACGTCGCTGCTCCCTGGAACTAATGTTCAGGAGCGCTTTCTCCAACTGCTCTCGTTCCGTGATGTCGATGCCGGTTGCAATAATATAAGTCGGCGTCCCGTTACTACCCGGCAGCATGGTGCTTGACCATGCAATGAGTCGCTTGGTCCCATGTCGTGTCATCCAATAGCTTTGGTAATCTTCAGGCAGCAAATCTGCACTCAGCTGCATAAAGATCGACTTAAATCGTTCCACCTCTTCAGGCACAAGAAAAAAATCCCAGATACGTTTGCCGCGAACCTCCTCGAGCGAATATCCGGTGGTCAGTTCGCAGGCTCGATTGAATCGCGTGATGCGACCCTCGGGATCGAGAACGACAACCAACGCTCCCACCGTATCGAGAATGGCGGAGACCACGTTGCGCTCTTGATGCAGAGCTTCCTCCGTATGCTTCAGATCCGAGATATCAAAGGCGACGCCGTGAATGAACCACGGCTGGCCATCCGGCCGCCGCATCATCTTCGCATCGCAGTGGAACCAGATCACGTGCCCATCACGCGCGATGACACGGTAAGACGATCGCAGCGGCGTGCCCGACAGAAACATCCCCGCGGCCTCCAGGCTCCACCGCTGCTTATCATCCGGATGAATGTGTTCATACCAGCGAATAGGATCTTCCAGCCATTCCTCACGCGAGAATCCAAGCGCCGCTTCGATCTGTGGACTCACATAGGCCTCGCTGATGCCGCGATCCAGATACACCATGAAGACCACAGCAGGAATCTGCTCCAGCAACGCACGGTATTTCGCTTCGAGACTTGACGTCTGAGCTTCAGAAGTCTGCGCTGATTGGCCGCTTGCTGGCTCGTCAGTTTCCCGAGATGATGGCGAGATCATGCCGCTGAACATGCTTGCCAACTCGATCAGGACAGCTTCTGCCTCAGCGACGTCCGGAAGCTGCGCGATCTCTTCTGTCTCGGGATTGCGATCTTCTCGGTCGGCTTGTGCAAGTGAAGCCATTCCTCGCTCCCTTCGGCCGACGCCTTTCGCGGTCAGCCTTGTTGGCTCGGCGAAATAGTTTGATGCCGCCAGCTTGGCACTTTGTTGAGCGACGCCTGCGTAAATTTGCGCAGCGCATGAATTGCTCGCCCGTACGTCTGAACAGCAGCAGAAGACAAGAGCGATCCGGGTGGCTGGTCCATAAACGGCATAAATTTATCCGGGAATCCCGGCATCGTGCATCCGATGCAGATGCCGCCTACATTAGGACAACCGCCGATCCCGCCCATCCAGCCACGCTTGCCAACGTTGCACTGCACCACTGGGCCCCAACATCCAAGCTTCACGATGCACAGCGGAGATCCATATTGTTCCGCAAATTGCGCCTGCTCATAGTAACCGCCACGATCGCAGCCTTCGTGAACGGTGTTTCCAAAGAGCCACGTGGGGCGCAACGCCTCGTCGAGGGGAATTATAGGTGCACGTCCCGTAGCCATGTAAAGCAGATACAGCAGAGTCTCCATAAAATTGTCCGGCTGAACAGGACAACCTGGAACACAAACGATAGGAATCGCAGCCTTGGACTTCCACTGCCATCCCAGATAATCCGGAAGGCCCATGCAACCGGTTGGATTGCCAGCCATTGCGTGAATTCCGCCATAAGTCGCGCAGGTACCCGCCGCGATCACCGCCCATGCATGTGGAGCCAGCCGGTCGATCCACTCGCATGTCGTAATTGGCTGCGCAGTCGCCGAATCTGTTCCCAACGACGCCCAGTACCCCTCCGATTTATTTTTTTCATTCGGGATAGAGCCCTCAACCACGAGGATGAAAGGCGCCAACTTGCCCTCCGCAGCCAGATGGAAAGGACGAAGGAAGTCGTCACCAACCTCGGAAGAGAGAAAAGGGTTATGAAAGTTCACCTTGGGAGTCCAGGGAATTCCACCGAGGACGATGTCCTCAATACTCGGCTGTGTTGCGGCTGTCATCGCGATCGTGTCTCCATCGCAACTTAGCCCAGCCGCAATCCAAAGAACATCGATCTCCGTAATCGGCGGCGCATGTCGGTCCCAACCATCCACGGGTTCCCCCTCGGACTGCTTCCGGCAACACTTTCAGTACATGGACATCTTGTGCCTGAAAATGCAGTTACGCAAGCAGGTCTTCCGTCGGGGACGGTGTTGGCTCGTCCCGGCCGCAATCCACCAGGGTGTCCTCAAGCAGTCAGGCTCGCCCGGCAAACTCACGGGTCTCTGTGTTCACCTTAATTTTTTCGCCCTCTTTAATAAATGAGGGCACCCGGATCTCAACACCTGTCTCCAACTTGGCTGGCTTGGTCACGCCTCCGCTTGCAGTATCGCCACGAACTGCCGGTTCTGTTTGTGCGACAGAGAGTTCCACGTGGATTGGCAGCTGCAGTCCAATGGGATTGCCATTGTATTTATCAATTTGAATCAGAATTCCTTCAACTAGAAAGTCCGAAGCGTCCCCAACCATCTCATCGCTAAGAACGAGAGTCTCAAAACTCTCCTGATCCATAAAATAGGAGCCCTCACCGTCGCTGTAGAGGTAAGACGCTTCAACCGTCTGAAGATCCGGCTCCTTGAACTTGTCGCTGGCCTTGAATGTCTTATCGAAGACAGCGCGCGTAAGCATATTCCGCATCCGCAAACGCACCAGCGTCTGTCCGCCTCTGGCAGTAGGGGTCGAGATCTCCGCTTCCAGGCAGCAGAACGGAACGTTTTCATACTCAAAAGACATCTTGCGCTTTACGTCGATGGCATCGATCAGTGCAGCCATGGACCTCCTCAAATACTTCGATAGTGCAGAGTTAAAAGTGACGATTCCACCAAAGAGCTGAGTCGCCGTGTGGTCGGTTAAAGCCCGAATGACCATAGGATAACAGCGCGCTGAGCCGATCCCTGGCTCCCACGATCAAGGAGTGAACTTGCAAAGTGTCGTAACCCACCAGGGCAGATAAACTTCCCCGCGTTGGCCCTCCCCGCTCCTCGCAGTGAATTGCCAGCCCCTCACCCGTTCAGGCGCGGCATTGCGACAGCACTAAAGGATAGAAGCTGGCAACCCGGCCACGGGGATTCCCACCGCTAGGCTAAAATCGCCGTCCAACTTGAAGCTCGTCGACGTCATCATCGTCTTCGTCTTCATCGTCGTCATCCTCATCTTCGTCTTCGTCATCCTCGTACTCATCATCGTCGTCGTCGTCTTCATCTACTTCGTCGTCGTCATCCTCAAACTCATCCTCGTCGTCGTCGTCATCCTCTTCTTCGTCATCATCATCTTCGAACTCATCATCGTCGTCTTCGACTGCTTTCTTCGCGACGCTGAGGGATTCAGACGTGGTATAGCCTGCAGGGGAGTCAAGCGAGCTGTATTCAAAGGCGGCAATGAAATCCGGACCCAGAGGGAAAAACGTTGCGTGAAAGTCGAAGGTTAGGGTCTCAAGTGCCATAAAAATCTCCTGTTGAAAATGTGTACTGGGATAGGATGCAGCAGATTGAAAAAAGTGAGTGTGAAAATTCACTTTTCCCCGAATTGAACGATTAGCGGAATCTGACGCTTTTCCTGATACATGCGTTGGTCCGCAAGACGACGCAGAAATACCTCATCGGTCGTGTCGTCAGGGTAGACGGCGACGCCGATGCTTCCGCTCACGGTAACCGCGTTCCCGTTGATCTCCACAGGCTTGCTAAGCGCCCCGGAGAGTCGCCCGACGCAGTTGTCCGCGATATGGTCAACTGGTCCATCGACAGGCAGATCCGTAACAATCACAATAAATTCGTCCCCCCCGAGTCGCGCAATGGTGTCCGGAGCTCGGATGGCAGCCCGAAGGTTATGCGCAACCCGTTGCAGCAACTCGTCGCCCGCATCATGTCCGTAGGAATCGTTAATCTGCTTGAATCCGTTGAGATCGAGCATAAGCAACGCGGTACGGGTACCGTTACGCTCCGACCGCCTCAGCGCCTCCACCAGGAGGTCCTCAAAGCGCCGCCGATTCGGCAGGCCCGTCAAATGGTCATGGAACGCATACCATTCGTTGCTCGAAACCTGGTGTTCCAACATCACCAGCAGCATGCCGATCGTAACCAGAAACTTCTGCATGTCCCATATCTGCGACGCAATATCGATGTACTGCGGGCGGTTGGTAACCCATGAATGCAGCAGAAAGACCAAAGCCCACAGGGTAAAACCGAGAACAACCGCAACCTTGCCGAGGCTCCGGCTGGGCAGGCTGAGCTGAAAGACGATGGCCGTCCCAAGGTAGATGGCGAAGAGCGGAACATAGGCTGTGTCGCGATACATCCCGTTAGAGGCAAAAAACCAGGCCGAGCCCCAGACACTGATCTGTGCCGCAACAATCCACCAGGCGCCCCCCAGTTTCCAGGTACGGGCAAGCAAAAACGGGCTGACTGCTCCGACCAAAAAACCGCAGACAATGAAAACGCGGTAGATCCCCGGCGTCCGGACATCAAGGCCATACGTCGTAAGAACCGCAAAGAGCGGGGGAGCATTCAGAAAAAGATAGTAAAGCGTTTGTCTGCGCGGAAAGAGAGTCTTCGCGGCAGCCCACAGAAAAATGCCTCCGGCTGCAAGGTACGCATCCAGCGCAACAACGTGCGAACCAAGATGCAATGGGCCCTTGGGCGAATAAAAAGCGTGAGCAATGGCCTCAAGAAAGATAAACAGCAGGCCACTGATCCAAAGATCGACCCGCTCCTGCGGATGGCGTTTGCGCAGAAAGTAAAGGATCGTGAGAAGCGTCGCCATTGCGGCCAGGTCAGGAGTCAGTCGGTAGTTCATCTGTCTTTCATGCGACTTTGTCGCTGCATTCGGTCCAAAGAATCACGTATCAGCTGGGAGAGAGTAGTCCAGTATCGAACATTACCGTTAATCGGCTGCAAAGGGATAGCCCGTCAGGCTTCCGAAAATGGCTTGAGCTGCTTCTCCGTAGGCGGGCTGGTCAATAAGCTCACAATAACCAGACACAGAAGCGAGGCAAGCAGCGCCGGAAGAATGGCGTCGCGTTCGTTGATGATCGCCGGAAGGTGGGAGTGGACCAATCCCGTATCCCAGAAGACGGTAACGAAGGTGCCGACCGCAATGCTGGCCACAGCCCCTGCGGACGTCGCGCGTCTCCAGTAAAAAGTGGCAAGGATAACTGGCGTCAGGGCAGCACCGTAAATCGTGTAAGCGTAAAGCGACTTCTTCAGCACTGACTCGATATGGAGCGACTGATAGAGCGCCCACAGCCCGAGCAGAACGACCATAAGACGAGAGACGGCAAGGGTCTTCTTATTGGACGCCTCCGGATTGATATAGCGGAGGTAGATGTCGTTGACCAGATTGGTCGACGGAGAGAACAGCCAGTTGTTCGCCGTTGAAATAATCTTTGCGAAGATAGCTCCCATCAACAACGCACCCAACAGGCGAAGCGGGCCCGAACCAGAAAAACCGTGCAGCCCAAGGTAAGCAAGAATCTCCCGAGGACGCGCCTGGACCTCTCCACTAGGAAACAGACTCGACCCCGTTACCGCGAGCGCCACGATAACGGTCTCGAGAATAACCGTGCCGATGATCCACCCGACCACCGCCCGCGTGGCGTCCTTCTCGGATTTGGCCGAGAAAAACTTCTGATACATCGACTGATTCCCAAGCAGCAACAGGCAGGTCGGAAGAAAGAGCTCCAGACATCGAATGAACGAGAGATCGCCAAAGACCTGGAAGTGTGTGGCTGGAAGACTCGCATGAATCGCAGTCCACCCTCCCGCATGATGAGCAAGAATGGGCAAAGCGATGATCATCGTGAAGGTAGCAAGCAGTCCAATCGCCACATCCATATAGGCGACAGAGGCCATCCCAGCAATGGCCGTAAAAACAATGACGAACGCAGCAATAATATATTTGCCGAAGTCAGGAGTAATGAGATCCGGAAAGATCAGGTGAAGAATATCCCCCCCACCTACGAACTGATAGCTAGTCACAGCCGTATAGCAGAACAGAATCGCAATGACGCCAAGAATCCGCGCAGCCTGGTTATAACGAACCTCCAGGAGATCCGGAATAGTGAATTGCGCGAACTTTCTCGCACGTGGCGCAATGAAATAGATCAGCAGCAATCCAGCCCAGCCGCCGCCGCCCTGCCATAGCGCCGCAAAGCCGTGCCTGTACGCATTCTCTGCGCCGCCGAGCAGCGACCCCGAGCCAATCCAACTCGACAACAACGTAAAGACCAGGACAAAGGCGGGCAGCGAGCGGCCTGCCACAAGGTAGTCGGCCTTGGTCTTCACCTTGCCAAGTCGAGTGAGCGATACCGTAAGCAGGGTGACAACAATAGCCGAAAGAACAATCGCGTAAAGATTCATTTGGTAGGGTCAAGTGTACTGTCTAAAGGCTGATTACAACACCGCCCGCACCGCATCAAGAAAACACAGACGGCCGATACTCAAAATGGGAGCACTCCCTACCAGACTTTGCACGTCGGAGCATGCACCATCGGCTGGCCTGCCTTGCAGCTAAACGCCTTTTGAAACTCAGGCAGATTCGAAACCACTCCATTGATGCGAGCATATCCCGGCGAGTGAGGATCCGTTATCGCCCGAACCCGCAGCACCTCCGGACGCTGGTTTTCGCAAGCCCATTGCGCCATCCCGACAAAAAATCGCTGGTCCGGCGTAAACCCATCCACACTCTCCAGCTGCTGCCCCGCAGTCTGCTTCTTCCAAGCAATATAAGCGAGCAGCGTTCCACCCAGGTCGGCCACGTCTTCGCCGCTGGTCAGCTTCGAGTTGATATGAATATCGTCGACAACAACGTACTGCGCATACTGATCCCGAACACAGTTGATACGATCCTCGAAACCCTTTGCATCGGCGGCCGTCCACCAATCGCGAAGATTCCCCTTGTCATCAAACTGCCGTCCTTCATCATCGAAGGCGTGCGTCAGCTCGTGGCCAATCGTCGCTCCCGTGTTGCCATAGTTCGGTGCATCATCCAGCTTCGTATCGTAGAGCGGCGGCTGCAAAACGCCCGCAGGAAAATTGATGTCGTTCATCTGCGAGTTGAAGTAAGCGTTCACCGTCGGCGGCGTCATGCCCCATTCGTTCCGGTCGACTGGCTTCCCCAGCTTGTGCCACTGGCGCGCGTCCTCGAAGCGGTAAGAGCGCGTCACATTGCCGATGTAGTCATCTGGCTTGATCTCAAGTGCCGTATAGTCGCGCCACTGATCCGGGTAGCCGATCTTATTGCGAATCACCTTCAGCTTTCGCAGTGCCTCCTGCTTCGTCGCAGGGCTCATCCAATCGAGATTCTCAATCTCATGCTGCATGGCAGCTTCCACCTGCTCGGTCATCTGCTGCGTCTTGGCCTTCGTGTCGGCAGAAAAAGTGCGTTTCACAAACTCCTGCCCCAGCGCTTCTCCCAGGTCGCCATCAACGCCCCGAGTGCACTTCTTCCAGCGCGGAGGCATTGCAGGAACACCGCGCAGCGTCGTCGAATAAAAATCGAAGTCGGCTTGCTCCAACGGGTGTGCCAGATACGGTGCCGCAGACGTAAGCAAGTGGAACCGCAGATAGCCGCGGAGTGCGTCAAGCGACTCGGTTGTAAGCTCCGCCTGAACTGCTTTCATAAACTCCGGCTGCGCAACATTCACCTTCGCAACGCCCGGCGCACCTTGCGTTGCAAAGTAGCGTGGCCAATCGAAGGATGGGGCAATCTTGCCGAGTTCTTCGATCGTCATCATGTGGTACGTATTATGCGGATCCCGCCGTTCGACCCGTGTGAGAGATGCTTTCGCGAGAGCCGTCTCGATGCGTAGAGTCGCATCAGCATCGGACTTCGCCTGGGCCACCGATTCGCCGCCAAGCATCATCAGCTTCTGAATATAGGCGACGTATTGCTCGCGCAGCTTAACACTTTTATCATCCGTCTTCAGGTAATAGTCGCGGTCAGGAAGACCCAGTCCACCCGCATCAAGAGCCACAATCACCAGAGACGAGTCGAGCGCATCCTGGTCGGTGCTCGACCCGAAGAAAAAGCTGCCCTCATACTCGTGATGCAGCGAGCCTATCGCCGCAAGAAGTTCCGGCCGCGTCTTCAATGCGTCGATCCGCGCAAGTCCAGGCTGCACCGGCTTTACACCGAGCGCATCAATCGCCGTCGTGTTCATACAGGCCGCAAAGTAATCGCCCACCTTCTGCTGAACCGCCGTACGATCGGTCGCCTTCGCATCAGCCTCCAGAATCCCCCACAAAAATTGCTCATTATCATTACCAAGCTTGGCGTAGACGCTCCAACTGGCACGGTCTGCGGGGATCGGATTCTTCTTCTGCCAACCACCACACGTGAACTTATAAAAATCGACACATGGGTCCACGGAGCGGTCCAGGCTCGAAAGATCGAGCGACGGCGAATAAGGCATCGATTGAAACGGCTGAGCCGCTTCTTGTGCGGGAAGGCGCGTCGTGGCAAGGCAGAGTGCAGTGGCCGCCAGGGCGACCGGAAGCTTCGAGAGCATAAGTTCTCCTGTGTGCACCATCCTATCTGTAAAAACGCCCGTAAAGCACGCCAATCCATTCCAAAGCGTGGTCGGCCAAGGATAGACTGATTGCGGTTACACCCTAGAAAGCGGAAGGCGGAATGATGGCAGGTTTTTGGAAGAAGTGTGCTGGAGTAGCTCTGGCCACAACCGTAAGCAGTTTAGTGGCAGGGGCGCAGACCGCGCCAATCACACTCAGTGTCGATCTCACCGATGCTCCCCGCAAGATCCTCCACGCAACCGAGATCATGCCGGTGTCAGCCGGCCCCCTGACCCTGGTCTACCCCAAGTGGATTCCCGGAGAGCACGGCCCAACCGGTCCTATCGACAACATGGCCGGCTTCTTCATCACAGCAAACGGTCAGCCGGTCAAATGGGAGCGCGACAAGGTGGATATGTTCGCCTACCACATCACCGTTCCGCAGGGCGTCACGCAGTTAGAGATGAAAATCGACTTCCTCGCAACCGCCGGCGCCTCTGGATACTCTGCAGGTGGATCGACCAGCGAAAACCTCGCTCTTCTCAGCTGGAACACGCTTCTGGTCTACCCCGCCGATACGGACGCAACCAAGGTGATGTTCACTCCCTCTGTGAAACTGCCAGTCGGATGGAACCTCGGAACAGCATTGGACAAAGATGGCGGCTCCGGCCAAACATCAACCTTCAAAACCCTGAGCCTCGAGCAGCTGGTCGACTCCCCCGTCCTCGCCGGTCGATACTTCCGTGAGATTCCTCTCGCTCCCGAGATTTCGCCGAAGCACTACCTCGACATGGCCGCCGACGGCCCCGAACAACTCAACCTAACCCAAGAACACATCGCCGACTTCGACAAACTGGTACGCGAGACCGGCGCTCTCTATAAGTCGCGCCACTACGGCTCCTACCACTTCCTCGTCACCCTCAGCGACGAGGTCGCGCACTTCGGCCTCGAACATCATCAGTCCAGCGACGATCGCGTGATGGCAACCACCTTCACCGACGATCGCGAGTTTGTGCTCGATGGCCTACTGCTTCCGCATGAGTTCACTCATAGCTGGAACGGTAAATACCGTCGCCCCGCCGGCCTCGCCACCAGCAACTATCAGAAGCCGATGGAGGGCGACCTCCTCTGGGTGTACGAAGGTTTAACCGAGTACCTGGGCGATGTGCTCGCCGCCCGTTGCGGCATCTGGACAGCCGAACAGTACAAACAGCGGCTCTCGACCATCGCGGCAGAGTACAACAACCGGCCAGGCCGCACCTGGCGTGATATTCAGGACACCGCGACCGCAGCCCAGACTTTCTACTCCACTGGCGTGGGTTGGGACAACTGGCGCCTCAACGTGGACTACTACGACGAGGGGGAACTCATCTGGCTCGACGTCGACACCACGATTCGCAAGATGACCAACGGCAAAAAATCGATCGACGATTTCGTCGCGAAGTTTCACGGCCTCGGCGGAGACACAGGACCAAAAGTTGCTCCCTACACCTTCGACGACGTGGTCGCTGTACTCAACGAAGTGGCGCCCAACGACTGGGCCACCTTCCTCCGCTCGCGCCTCGATTCACACTCCTCGCAGCCACCCATGGGGGGTATCGAAAACGGCGGCTACAAGCTCACTTACACAGACAAGCCAAACCCGTGGAGCACGCTCGAAGACCAGCAGTCCGAAAGCTTCGACTTCTGGTACTCCGTCGGCTTCCACGCAAACAAGATGGGCAATATCTCAGACGTCCTCAAAGGCGGCGTCTCCGATAAAGCCGGTATCGGTCCTGGGATGAAGATCCTGGCAGTGAACGGCCGCGCCTACACCCCCGATGTGCTCAAGGCCGCCATTCACGACGCCAAAGACTCCGGTCCGGCCGTCGAGCTCATCATCCTGAACACCGGCTACTACAAAGTAGTGAAACTGGACTATCACGATGGCGAACGCTACCCACTTCTCGAGCGCGTCTCCTCCGTGCCTGATCGCTTGGATGACATTCTGAAGCCCGCAGCGAAGTAAATTTAGGCCGCAGGCTTAGGAGCAGATTCAGCGCTTGACGAATCTGCAGCAGAAACCAGCGTTGGATGAACCGAAGCCGCCGCTGCAGCAAGGCTGTTTTGCTCGAGAACGAGCAGACGCTTCGCTGCAGCGGCGGCTTCTATTTCGCTATTAATCTCAGCCCCCAGCAGCAGCATAAGACCCGTCAAATAGAACCACGTCAACAGAATGATGACAGCGCCTAAAGACCCATACGTCACCGCATAATTGTCGAAGTAGTGAACATAGAGTCGCAGTCCGAGCGAAGTGATGAGCCATCCCACGATGCCAACAGCCGCGCCTGGCGTAAGCCAATGCCACTGACTCCGCTTTACATCCGGCGCGAAGTAATAGATAACAGCGAAAAACAGCGACAGAAGAATTACGGCAAACAGCCATCCCAACACGCGAACCACAAGTGCCACGAGCGCAGCCAAAAAGTGGTCGTAGATATGCACGTGAGCTAGGCGGGCAAAAAAGTCACCCCCCAACAGTGAGGCCAGCATCAGCGTTACCAGCCCCATCAAAAGTATGGTCACGCCAATCGCGGAAAATCGAGCTGCAAAGTAAGAGCGAGTCTCCTTGACCTTATAAACCACATTCAGCGAGTCCTGGATCGCAGAAAACCCCACCGAAGCACTCCACACCGCCGCGGCAAAACCGAAGGTAAGCTTGCCGCCCGTAGCCGCGGCAGTTGTCTGGTTAAAGGTCTCCAGCACCGTCCCCATAGCATCATGCGGAATAACAATTGAGAGATAGCCCAGCAGAGAGTAATAGATATGCGATGCCGAGCGAGCGGCCAATCCAAGCAGCGACGTCGCTGTAAACAAGCTGGGAAACAACGCGAAGATAAAGTAGAAACCAAGTTCGGCGGCACGCCCCACCAGATTGTCATCCAGAAGAGATCTCCAGGTGTGCTTCGCCACGGCCCGAACCGGTATGCCTTCAAAATTCCAGAGAGATTGAAGCGGCGAACGCGACACAAGATCCCATATACGCCGCTGAACTCGCACGCCATGAACGGGATCGAGGATGGGATCGACGGAAGAGATGGCGGCGCTCCCTCTGCTCGCTGGTTCCCGCGCTAATTCACTCTCACGAGGAGTTCCAGCAGGCCTTCTGGCAAGGTAGATGCCACTCCAGCCCAAATAGAAACCCATAACAAACCCGATTTCCACCGGGTTGTGATGCATAACATCGCGATGGAGCATCTCATTTATTGGTGACATGAATGCAGAGAACGTGGCGAGGCAGACCATTCGCAGTTAGAAAGATGGAACAGCTCTGGCGGTTGGTGCGCGAGAGTCACGAGCAACCAATGACCGGAATCTCCCGGCCCGTCGAACTGGTAGACCCCAACGAACTTGGAATCACCTTCATTGGTCACTCCTCGTTTCTCCTGCAGGTTCACGGGCGAAAGCTGCTCGTCGATCCAGTCTTCTCAAAACGCCTCGTTGTCCTGCGACGCCAACGGCGTCCTGGCGTCACAGTCGAAGCGTTGCCAGCCATCGACGTGGTTCTTCTCACCCACGCCCACATGGACCACCTCGATATGGCGTCTCTGCGCCGCGTCATCCGTGCAACTCGAAAGCTAACCGGCCAGACTCCCGAAGTTGTAGTGCCTCGCGGCGTCGAGGATCTCGTGGAACGCCTTGGCTTCTCGCGGATTCACGGCCTGGCATGGTGGGAACAGATTGAAATACAAAGCCTCACTATCACGATGACTCCCTGCAAGCATTGGGGAGCAAGAATGTTTCGCGATACCCATCGTGGCTACGGCGGATATGTCGTCCAGGGCGGAGGCCAGTCGGTCTATCACTCTGGAGACACCGCGTACTTCGATGGCTTCCGCGAGATCGGCGCAAAACTCAACCCAGAAGTTGCCCTACTGCCCATAGGCGCCTATTTTCCAGACACCTACCGCTCCGTGCACACCAGCCCGGAAGAAGCCGTGCGCGCGTTCGTCGAACTCGGAGCCAATCAAATGGTACCAATGCACTATGGAACCTTCCGCCTGGGCCGCGAGCCGATGGAAGAGCCCGTACAGCGCCTCGAAGCGGAGGCACAACGACTCGGAATTAACCAAAAAATAAAAATTCTCGGCGAAGGCGAGACGATGCACCTTCACGCGGCGGCCAGCATCCGATAGGGTATGACAACTTCAACCGTAAACGCGAAAGCAAGCGGCACGTTTTCAATTGGCGGGGATCTCACCGTCAATCGCATGGGATATGGGGCAATGCGGATCACCGGCGACGGGATCTGGGGCGAGCCCAAAGATATCGAAGGCGCCAAAAAAGTTCTGCGACACGTCGTCGAACTCGGCATCAACTTCATCGACACTGCCGACGCCTATGGTCCTGACGTAAGCGAACAACTCATCGGCGAGGCATTGGCCCCCTACGCAAAAGGCGTCGTCATCGCAACCAAAGGCGGCCTTACGCGCCAGGGCCCAAATCAGTGGCTGCCCGTCGGACGCCCCGAGTACCTGACCCAACAAGTTGAGATGAGCCTGCGCAGGCTGAAAATAGAACGGATCGACCTCTGGCAGTTGCATCGCATCGACCCGAAAGTGCCCGTCGAAGCGTCCCTCGGCGCAATCAAAAAACTACAGGAACAGGGCAAGATCCGACACATCGGACTAAGCGAGGTCAAGCCTCACGAAATCGACCAGGCTCGCAAAGTGGTCGAAATCGTGAGCGTACAGAATCAGTACAACATCGGCGACCGCCAGCACGAGGATGTCGTCGAGTACTGCGCCAAACACAAAATCGCCTTCATCCCTTGGTTTCCTGTCGCAGCAGGAAAGCTCGCTCAGCCCGGCGGCAAGCTCGACTCCGCTGCGAAGAAACACCAGGCCACCGTCTCGCAGCTCTCACTCGCCTGGCTGCTCCATCGCTCCCCCGTAATGCTCCCCATCCCGGGAACGACCTCGGTGCAGCACCTCGAAGAGAACGTAGCCGCAGCCGACGTTAAACTATCAGCAGCCGAATGGAAAGAGATCGAAGACTCCGCAAAATAACCATCAAAAAACCATTACCAACAGGAAGAGCCGCGATCTTGCGGCTCTTTCTTGTTAGACCTGTCCGGATTAAGTCTTGGGCGAACTCATATCCAACGGTTTGGTCGTAACAACTCCCGTGTGTTCCTCCTGCGCATTCCAGCCAGGGAGTTCCTGCGAGCCCGTAATCAACCGCGCCCCATCTTTGAACGTCAGATAAGTCCACGCCCACTGGCGGAACACAGCAAGCCGATTCCGGAAACCAATAAGAAAAAAGATGTGCACCACCAGCCACGTCATCCACGCAGGAAAACCGCTCCAATGTGCCTTGAACGGCCACTCGATCTTAGCCACCGCTGCCTTGCGCCCGATTGTTGCCATATCGCCTTTATCGAAGTAGCGAAACTCTTCGTTCTTGCCGCTCCCATCACTCCCTGAGGCGGCAGCGACCAACCGGCCGATGCGTTTCGCAGCATAGGTTCCCATCTGCATCGCAGGCTGGGCCACACCCGGCACCTGCTTGCCATCCTGCTCGAAGTGCGCAAGATCCCCGCAGATAAAGATCTCCGGATGCCCCGGCGGATTCAGATGCCCATCGACAATCACCGCACCACGTTTATCTGTCTCCGCGCCAAGCATCTTCCCGAGCGGCGATGCCTGCACGCCAGCCGCCCACAGCGTAACCACCGTATCGATGCGTTCCTCCCCTACCATCACATAACCCGGCTGCACATCACTCACGTGGGCGCCCGTCCGTACCATCACACCAAGCTCGGCAAGCTGCTCAATCGCCTTCTGTTGCAGATCCAGCGGATAAGCCGCCAAAATATTCGGACCACCCTCCAGAATTAGAACCTTCGCCATCGAAGGATCAATATGGCGAAAGTCGCGGACCATGTACAGTCGCGCAATGTCGCTGATTGCTCCAGCAAGCTCAACCCCCGTCGGCCCCCCACCGATAATCACAAAGTTCAGCGCAGGATGAGTTCCGGTCTCCATCATCTGCCGCTCTGCGAGTTCGAAAGCAAGCAAAACCCGCCGGCGAATCTCGGTTGCATCTTCGATAGTTTTTAGGCCGGGCGCAAGCTTAGCCCACTCGTCCTTGCCAAAATAAGAGTGTGTCGAACCCGTCGCGACAATCAGGTAGTCGTACTCAAGCTCCACACCCGTCTTCAGATGGACCCGCCGCTGTGCCACATCGAATCCCACCGCCTCATCCATCAACACGTCGACATTCGGATGATTGCGGACAAGCGCACGGATCGGCTGCGCAATATCGGCCGGAGATAGAACCGCAAGAGCCACTTGGTAGAGCAAAGGCTGAAATAAGTAATGGTTTCTGCGATCCACCAGCGTAACGTCAACTGGAAGTTTTCCCAGAGCCGTCACGGCATTGATGCCGCCAAAACCTCCACCCAGAATGACGACCCGCTTCCGTACAGGTCCGCTTCCCACTGTCGTCGCTACCGCCATCGTTCAGGCTCCTCACTGTACTTGTCTCTTATCTGATGCCGAATGGAGCCGTACGGCTTTTTCCAGATTCGACGGTCTGCACCTGAAGGAGTTACAAGAAAACGCTCCTTGTAGGAAAAAGGCATCAGGGCTGCTTTTGCAGAGCAAGCGAAATAAACCCCTGCGTACCGGTCGCCGCGGCCAGATTCGTCGTCTCGGCAATTCCCGGAATCTGCTGCGGGACACTCGTCAAAAGACCATTCGCATCGGAGACACCCGAAGACTGCAACGAGCCAAGCACGGGAGGGATAGGGCAACGGCCTCGGTCCGGGCACGCCGCCTCCCAGGCATCGACCGTCTGGTAGATCTGAACGACCGCCCCAGCAACCGGATGGGATGCCGTGTCCGTCACCTGCAACACCACCGGCGTGAGCGTGCCGTTCGCAGAAACTATTTGACCGGCTCCGCTCACCGCAATCAGACGCAGGTCTGCAACATCGACGCCCACCGTCGTAAACGAAGCACAAGTGTTCGTCCACGCGCAGCCAGACAAAATCGCTTGTCCGCCAGCCATCAACGGACCAGCCGTCGCAACAGTCTGCGCAATCTCCTGCGAGTTGACTTGGGAGCTGGCCGGCGACACCGAAACCGCCCCTGAAATCGCCTGCCAGCCAACCGGCAATCCAGCAGTCGAAGCAAAATTATCGGTAACGCTAAGCTGCGGACCCCATTCCACAGTCGCGCCCTCCACGATGTATTCGGACGCCTGTATCGCCGTCGCGGCCTGGACGCGCGTAGCCGCCGTGAAAGATGCAACCGCAGTACCATCCACCCCGGTCGCCTGCAACGTGATCCCGCCCGCGCTCATCGGTGTAATAAGTGTCGAGGCGATACCATTGGCACCTGTACTCACGGTGCAACTGGCCGCTCCACAAGCAGAGAATTGCACCGAGCCATTCGTCGCGGTAAAGGTCACAGCCTCGCCCACGACCGGAGTCACCCCATCACCATTCAGCACCTTCACGGCAAACGGCGTCGCTGCAGGTTGCGAGAGCTGCACCTGACCCGAAGGCGCACTCACTAGGCTAAGCACAGGCACCGGCGCAGCGTAGCTCAGCGATTGCGTCATCACCGTTGTCCCACCGGTAGACAAATCCGTAACTGCGACATCGGCAACCAGCGCCGTGGTCGAGCCGAGTGCGCGAATCGAAGGCACCGTAGCGACAATCGTATTTGCGGTCCAGCTCGAAACCGTAGCAGCAACCCCGTTGACGGTCACCGTATTGCCCGTACGAAAGCCCATCCCGCTGATCCTAATCGTGCCGCCCGCAGCGCTCACCGTTGCGGGGCTCAGCGAATCCGCATAAATGTACGCGTGCCTCGTAGTTGAAGTCCGGGCGTCCATCTCCACGCTGGTCGGCGATCCCAATTCGTAACTGATTTGGTTGCGTAAAGGCAGTGGTCAGCGTAGTCATGCCGTTGGCGTCTCCGTCGAAGGCCTCTCCAGCACCCGCAACGCCAGGCAACGAGCCCAGCGCGTCGGTCGCATTCCAAACACCAATCACCGGCATCGCCTTGGCGCTGGTCGCGAATCCCTGTTCATCCTCCGCCGTCACCTCGAACGTCGCCGAGCGGTTCGCTTTGACCGACAGCGAAGACCACGCGGAGTGCCCATACCCGCAGAGCAACCCGGACCACCACCCCGACGGCGTCACAGCAGCAGGAGCCGCTTCGGTTCCATCCGTGCCAGTATTGCAGTCAGCCGCTGCATCGTTCGTCACAAAATCTACGAATGGCTGGGCGTAGCTGCCGAAGATTCCATAAGTCGACACCGGATCCGATCCAGATGGCGTTACGGTATTGGCGACGTACGGACCCACGGCATATTGTCCCGTGTAGAGCGGATTGACAGGCTCTGTCTCTAAGATCAGCACCTGCCAGGTGCCAGGAAGCATCGGTATTCGGTCCAGCAGATAATAGCCTTCGTCCGATGAATTCTGGCTCCCTTGGCTTCCGGCAAACGACGTGTCTGGACCACTCACAGGATTACCGTTCGACTGGCGAAACAGAGCACCCGACACACTGGAAACCGTATACCTGTCTTCGATCGCCGACGGCAGGGTAAACTGTGCCCATCGGCGCACGACGACGTTGACCCCTTGCATCCCCTCTCCCGTAGGAAAGTTGACATGCCCGGAAAACAGGTTCGCGTTCAGCAGGCTGTCCGTCTTGCCCGGGCCCGCCTGTCCTTGATCGATAAAGTAGAGTTGCGCCAGCGCCGACAGATCATCCGGACGAAGAGTGAACGGCTGCGGCAAGCACTGGTACGTATACGGGCCACAGATGATATCGATCGGATGCATCACCGGCCAGAACATCGCCTGGTCAAACGTAGGTTGCGGGCTGTCCGTGAAGACGTTGTCATTGGTCTGCGACCAACCCAACCCAAGCAACCGGCCGAACGCCCGCATCAGTTGATATTGCAGCTGCATCTGCTGCTGTGGCGCATGGCCAGTGCACCGGCCGTTGAGAATCAGAATCGCATGCTGAATGAAACCAGCCGGTACGATCGAATCAACGCTCTCCGTCACGCCATTTTGCAGGCATCCCGAAGGATCGCTCGCCCCATTGCCCAGTAGAAGATCTGTAATTGAGCCATCGCTGTCATAAATCACCGCGATCTGTTTAGCGAGATAGTTGCTGCTCTGCACATCGGCAGGAAAGATGGGTCCATTCGATCCTAGAAATGCATTGGCTCCGCTGACATGCTCATCGAGCGCTCCGCCCTGCGACAGCACTAGTGTCGCAGTCGGAACATTCCAGACCGCCGCCGCAGCAGCAACAAGAGCGTCCGCCGCCGCGTGATTTACCGTCGAGCTTAGATTCCCAGGATCGGTGAAATAAAGTGGCTGGTTCGTATACCAAACCACCGGAACGCCCGAGGTCGTAAAGTACGGCGGTCCCGTCACCCAGCGTGGACCGCCAGCCCACGCAGTCGCCGCGGTCGCAAACCAGCAAAACAGCACAAACAGGAAAGTCTGCAACCACACGTTGCATTGAATTCGTAAGATGGTGTCAGGGCGCGCCATGCTCCGCCTTCTGCCATGTGGTCAACAACCCCAGCACTGCCGCCACTGAAGCCTGTTGCGCCGGAACCGACGCGTCGGCAACACTCGTATAACCGAGCGGCAGAATCACTGGCACATCTCCGGCTCGAGCACCCGATGCGACCACCGTTTCGACCCGCTGTTGTCCCGGACTCAACTGCGGAAACGCATTCGCCGGGCGCACCGCCTTGTCGCGATAAGAGACCGCACGTGGCACTCTCGTTCCCAGCCAGCGAAGATCGACAAACGGAAGAGAAGGCGGCGGCGTTGTGCTCTCCGCCGGCGAAGCCACAATCCCGCTCTGCCGAATGGGAATTGCCCCATCGAGCCCGCCAACCGGCGAACTCAGTCCTCCCGCACCAGGCGCATGCAAAAGCATCAGCAATCGCTGACCGACACGGTATCTCCCGTTGCCTCCTGCCCACAGCCCTCCCCATTCGTGCAAAACATACGGCCCCGTTTGGCACCCGCGAATCGCCTCATCGACGCGAAACTGGATCTCTACAATGCCAGAAGCCGGACTGCCACCCTCCGGAAGATGCACCGTCAGCACCTGCCCCATGAAGATGACGTCGGCACGATCTGACATCTGGTGCAGAACATCTGTCACGGTCTGCGATCCGGCGGAAGTCGAGGCCTGCCCCCAGCCCATCGGAGCCATCAGAAGCACGACAGCAGCGTTCAGCCGAACAAAAACTCGCAGCATCCCCGCCATCCCGTCCCTCCGCCCTCTCCCTGTTCTTCGTCAGGAGAGTCACGTTACGAACGGTTGTCCTATTTTCGGACACTACTGCGGCTAGATCTCCGGATAAAAATCAAAGAACGCGTCGATACTCATTCGCAGCTGCGCCTCAATCTCCTCCCGGCTGCCTTCCAGCACATGCAGCGTCACATGTGCCTCCTTGCCGTTCTTCAGGGTTACGGGCGCTTCGCCCACCGATGCGATTTCATCCGCAGGTAACAGTCTCATTCCATACACTAAGGTCAGATTTGCCATAGCCTCAATTCTTTCACCAAACGCGCCCAAAAGGCCGGTTTGCATCTTTTCGCTCGCTGGCGCATTTACACTAAGAGAGCTTATATGCCCGAAAACATCACGCACGACACTGTCATCCTCGGTTCCGGGTGCGCCGGACTCACCGCCGCCATCTACACTGGCCGCGCCAACCTCAAACCCCTCGTCCTCGAAGGCCACGAGCCCGGAGGCCAGCTCTCCATCACCACGCTCGTCGAAAACTTCCCCGGATGGCCCGAGGGTGTTCAAGGCCCCGACCTCATCGAGAACATGAAGAAGCAGGCTGTCCGCTTCGGAGCAGAGCTGCGCCTCGCCCACCTCAACTCCATCGATCTCTCCAAACGTCCCTTCGCCCTCAACCTCGGCAAGGAGACCATCCACGCCCGCACTCTCATCATCGCCTCGGGCGCCAGCGCACGCTGGTTGAACCTTCCCTCCGAGCAGGCTCTCATAGGCCACGGCGTCACCTCCTGCGCCACCTGCGACGGCTTCTTCGCCTCGGGCAAAGAGATCGCCGTCATCGGCGGCGGCGACACCGCGATGGAAGAGGCTCTCTTCCTCACCCGCTTCGCTACCAAGGTCACCATCATCAACCGAAGCGAAAAGTTCCGCGCCTCCAAGATCATGCTTGAGCGCGCCATGGCTCATCCCAAGGTGCAGTTCCTCTCCAACACCGTCGTCGAAGAGGTGCTAGGCGTAGAGGACAAGGACGTCAAGGGCCTCCGCGTCAAAAACAAAGTCTCCAACGAAGCATACGTCCTCCCCGTCTCCTTCATGTTCCTCGCCATCGGCCACATCCCCAACGCCGAAGCCTTCAGGGGCATGCTCGACCTCGACTCCGAGGGCTACATCCTCACCCGCAACAACGTCTTCACCACCCTCAACGGCGAAATCCTCCCCGGCGTCTTCGCCTGCGGAGACATCCAGGACCGCCGCTACCGCCAGGCCATCACCGCCGCCGGCTCTGGCTGCATGGCCGCTCTCGAGGTCGAAAAGTACCTCGAAGAACACGGTCGCTAAGCTCAACACTTGGGACGAGCTGCCGATGACTTTGACCGCGACCAACGGAAGCGCCGGCCGAAGGCGGTATACCCGTCACGAAGTGACCGCCCCACGCGCAGTGGGAGGCAGTGGGAAATTGACGCACCCTCGCCACCCCTGCGAGACTCACCCATATGCAATACAGCGGCAAGGTTGAATACGCTCAGCAGCGGAAGATCCGCGAACGCAACACTGCTCTCTACCGTCTCGCACACTGGCCGATCTGGATCTGGGTCTTCTTTCTCGCCCCCGGCCCTCTCACCTTCTCGCTGTTCGCCCGCGGCTTCGGACGCGGCAACCTCACCTGGTTGATCGCGGTCCTCTGCGGCACAGGCATCGCAGCCCTACGCGGCAGCCTCCCCGGCTCCGAACCCCGCCCCTACATCCTCCGCTTCGACGAGGACAAGCCGAATCCCCTCTACCGACGAGTCTGCTACACGTTCGCCTGGAACGCCGTCCTCAGCTTCGCACTCCTGAACCTCACCGGCCTCCTCATCGCAGCGGCAACCGGCACCTGGTACATGAAGCAGATCTACACCTACGCCTACTTCCCTCTCTGCGCGACGATCCTGCTCCTGGGCGTGCTCGGCGTACTCCCGCGCGTCAGGCCCTCCACCAAAGGAGAAGGCACAGAGCGCCGCTACTTCTACGGCTCTGTCTGGGCCGTCACCATCTCGCAGGCGCTCCTCCTGGCATTTTGGAAGACTCTCCCCGCGACCCGCACCGCAAGCCTGACAAAGCTCATCATCTTCGCCGCTTCCCTTCTGCTCATGGGACTAGCCGCCTATCGCGGCACTCTCCCCCGCACCCGCCCCATCATCCCCGGCGAACTCATGGTCGCCGACTGAAGTTCACCACCAACAAGCGCATTAACGAACAGAGAGCTTCTTCGCGCCACCCACCCGTGCCTTCGCGACTGCCTCTGTCTTCGCAACCGGCACAGACAGAAGAGCTCTGATCACCCCATGTGCATTGCTCAGAATGGCGCTCGCCGCCGCCTTGGTCGGTGCAAGATTAGCCATCGTCACTGCTCCAACCATCGTGCTCACAACACCACCAGCAACCGCAAGCGCCTCCACCGTGCTCACATGTGTCACTCGATCCGCAATAAATTCCACCATCCGCTGATAACCACTGAACGCAACCGCCCGCACCTCCGGCACACAGTGGCTTAGCTCCCCACCATTCATCGACAACGGACAAAGAAACGTGTCCCCCTCTTGCCGCGACTGGTTCAAATAAAGCGTCACAACAATCTCCAGCGCTTCGTCCGCCGACTTCCCTGCCGTCTTAGCCGCGAACATCTCCATCAGGTGATCAAACGCCGCAGAGTTCGCCTCACAAATAAGCTGTTCCTTCGACTCAAAGTGGCGATAAAAACCACCCGGCGTCAGGCCCGCGGCAGCCATAATGTCGCGCATCCCCACCGACTCCAGCCCCTTCTCCAAAAACATCTTCGAAGCTGTCGAGACGATTCGTTCTCTCGTCTCCGCCGCTTCACTTCGAGACTTGCGCATCGTTCTTACCTCATAAAAAAACATGCATCATTTAGATGACAACTGTTATCTAAAGGTTCAGATGGGACGAAATCCTCCCATCAAGCAGCCTAACCGCTGCAAAGGAGATGTAATGAGCGAATCAAAGATACTAGTAACCGGAGCGACCGGAAAAACCGGCAAAGATACCGTCAAATTCCTCCTCGAGCGTGGCCAAGCCGTACGCGCCATGGTGCGAACCAACGACGATCGTTCCGAAGCGCTTCGCAAGCAGGGCGCCGAGATCGTCCTTGGAGACCTCCGAAACTTCGAATCTGTCCGTGCTGCTCTCGAAGGCACTCGCAGTGCCTACTTCGTCTTCCCCATCGAGCCCGGCATCCTCGAAGGAACTGCATACTTCGCCCAGGCAGCCAAAGAAGCTGGCGTCCAGGCCATCGTAAACATGTCGCAGGCATCTGCCCGCCGCGAAGCAACCAGTCACGCCGCTCAAAATCACTGGCTCTCCGAAAGAGTCTTCGATTGGTCCGGCGTCCCCACCGTCCACCTTCGCTCCACCCTCTTCGCTGAGTGGGTCCTCTACTGGCGCGGCTTCATCAAAGCGGCAGGCATCCTTCCGCTGCCCTTCACTAAAGGCCGCGTCGCCCTCGTCGCTGCCGAAGATCAGGCGCGCGTCATCGCCAACATCCTCATCGCGCCCGCAGACCACGTCGGCAAAATCTATCCCCTCGTCGGCGCCAAAGAATACACCTTCCCTGAGATAGCCGAAGAGATCGGCCACGTCATCGGCAAGCCGGTTCGCTATCAACTCACCGACGCCCCCACGCTCGCAAAACTCGCAAAGGAAAACGGCACAAACCTCGGTGACTTCTTCTGGCAGCACCTCAACGAGATCGCCATCGACTTCCAGAACGGAATCTTTGCCGGCACCAACGACCTCGTCGAAAAAATCGGCGGTCAACCACCCATCAGCCTCCCCGCCTTCATCGCAAAGCACCGCGCGGAGTTGATCGCCTAACCGCGATCAGCTCCACTCCTTCCATTCACGCATCCATCCGTTTCACGGAGCAGCCCATGAACACACTAGCCCGCATGTTTGCCCTCTCTCTCCTACTCATTCCAGTTTCCTCGCAGGCACAGACCCCGAAACCCTCGCCTCTCCCACTCACCCCCACCAACAGAATCCTCGCCATCGGCAGGTTCAACGCACCTCCCACACCCGACCAGTTCAAACTCCTCTCCTCGCAAGAGGTACCCGACACCCTGCGCCTCTTCCTCGCAGGCAAAATCGACCAGTGGTACTCCATTCAAAATGACAACGGCGTCGTCTTCATCCTCAACGCATCCACCGTCGAAGAGGCCCACACCATGCTCGAAGCTCTCCCCCTCGGCCAGGCAAAGCTGATGACCTTCCAACTTATCCCTCTCGGCCCACTCAGTCCGCTAGCTCTCCTCCTGCCCAAATCCGACAAACCAGCTCAGTAATTGTGCTCGCAAGCCCCTAACGCCAATCGTCGATCACAAAAGCATCAGCCCGATTGAATCCCTCCAGATGCGGGCGTTGCATCGCGACACCCTGCATCGCCACTCTATATCCGCGAGCACGCAGACACCGATACGCGTCTTCGCGAGCCATGTTCACACCAGCCTCTACGGTCGCTCCACGCGAAGATGCGAATGCCTCACAAGCCTCCAGCAATCTGTCGAATCGTTCCGCCGCGCCGACACCTCCTCGCGCCGCCCCGAACTTGACATAGCATGTCTTCTCGCCACCCTCCGATCCCGCTCCATGCAGACACACTGCAAAACCATCCAACGCATTGCGTGTATACGTCAACACGACATCGCCCGTACGCTGCGCAAGCACAGAGCGAATCTCACCACCAAGGTCAAGCCCCTTATCAATCTTGTGTGTAAGCTTCCCGCACGCCTCGATAGCACTCTCCCGCTCGCTCTTTTTCAGCGCCGACAGCAGCATCGGCGCCTTCGCGTACACCGATCGAGCCTCATCCGGAGCGAGCGTCATCACCCCGGTAAGATAGCGCGGCCAATAGCCGAACTTTTGATACAGTCCGACATGCTTCGCGCTCTGCGCAAAGGTATACAGCCCGGTATGCCGCACACCCCATCGATCGAACGTCGTCATCGTGGCTTCCATCAGACGCTGCCCCACGCCGCGATCCCAGTACTCCGGCTGCACCGTCAAAGGCCCGAAGAACCCAAACGATCCCCAACGCGTAATGACATTCGACCCCACCAGCCGATCACCGTCCCGCGCCGCAACCACTTTGACGTTGCTCGAGCGCCAGCGTGGCGTCATGTAGTGACGGTCCCCCATAAAATCCGACGGATTCGGCAGTCCAAAAAACGTTCCGAATGCCAGCCTGACAATACGGTCAGCCTCTCCTAGCTCACTCTCCTTCAGTGGACCAACTTTTATCGATGAAATGGACTGATTCGTCGGCACGGTTTACACCTCCTTCGGCTGGTTCTCCTTGAATGCAACCAGTCACCTTGAATGTGGGCCAGCCAAGTCTAATCGCCTTCGCTCGTCTCCTGGCGAACCTTGGGCCCAAAAAAACTTGCGGCATAGTCGGAATCTGATATAGTCGGATTCCGACTATGAAAGCCGATTCCAGCCCGCCTCTCGCCCCCGCCATGCTGCACATCCTTCTGGCACTTGCCGCCGAGGACCTCCACGGCTACGGCATCATCCAGGAGATCTCGCGCCAATCCCACGGACATTACAAACTTGGCCCCGGCACCCTCTACGACAATCTCAAAAGACTCATGGACCAGAAGCTCGTCATCGACGCGCCCAAATCCTCTCTCTGCAATGACGAAACCCGCCGTCTCTACCGCCTCACCGCTCAAGGCCGTACCGTGCTCTCCGCAGAGATCGACCGCCTGCACAGTGTCGTACAAGAGGCCCGGCTGAGGCTCAACGAAAAGAGGCCACGCCGAGTATGAACCCTCCCCTCCGTGCCCTCTATCGCTCCATCCTTCATCTCCACCCGCCTGCCTTTCGAGATCGCTTCGGCGAAGAGATGCTTTGGATCTTTGACCAGCAGACCCGCGAAGGTCGTTCCCTCCAACTCCTCATCGACATCCTGCGTTCGCTCCTCGTTCAACAGATCGACACTCAACTTCACCCCCAGCCACAGCCTTCCGGCTTCTACTCCGAAATCTCTTCGACACCACCCCTGCGTCGAATCGTCCATGCAGCGATCCTCTCCATCGTCACCGTATTAACCCTCACCCATCTGTCCGGCTCGCAAGGTCCGCAACCAAGACTCTCCGACTCCCCCTTGGTCTCCTCCTCCAGAATTCATCACAGCTTCACCTACTGGCATCTCTATCGAATCGAAGGCTACCCCGCTATTGCCCTCAACATCACCAACTCCTCGTCGGAAAGATCTCTCTCAGCCCGCAACCCACAATCCGGAGAACCCAGATGAGAAGACCCCGTATGAGAAGACCCCAGATGAAGCAACTGGCCCTGAAACTCCTCGCCCTCTTCACCATCGCTCTCTCTGCTGCAACCCACCTTCATGCTCAGAGCCCTGTCGGATCCTGGCAAGCCACACTGCCTGCCGACTCGCACAAGCTCCGCATCATATTGAAGATCGACAAGAGCGAGACGAACGGCACCTCCGATACCTGGAAGGGGACGCTTTACAGCATCGACCAGTCGCACAAAGGCTACCCCGCTACCAGCCTCAACATCACAGGCGCTCTCATCAAATTCACCATCGACGACTTCCACGCGTCGTATGAAGGAACGATCTCTCCAGACGGGAACTCCATCACTGGAACCTTTACGCAGGGCAAATCCGTACCCCTCACCTTCGACCGTGCCACCGAAGCCACCGCATGGCCGACCGACTCCACGCCGCACAAGGTCCAGTTCGTTCCCGTTCAGGAAAACGTCAAGCTCGAAGTACTCGACTGGGGAGGCACCGGCCGCCCACTCGTCCTGCTTAGCGGTCTGGGCAACGACGCCCACGTCTACGACAACTTCGCGCTCAAGCTAACTCCGAACTATCACGTCTACGGAATCACCCGCCGCGGCTTCGGTGCCTCAAGCGCGCCGTCACCCACCGTAGCCAACTACAACGCTGACCGCCTCGGCGACGACGTCCTCGCCGTCATCTCTGCTCTCAACCTAAACCACCCCGTCGTCGCGGGCCACTCCATCGCCGGCGAAGAGTTGAGCTCCATCGGAAGCCGCCACCCGGAAAAAGTCGCCGGACTCATCTACCTCGATGCAGCCTTCCCATACGCCTTCTACAACCACGCCATCACCGATTGGATCTTGGACATGGTTGATGTTCGGAATCAGATTAACGCGATGGAGGCAGGCGCGGTCCTTGAGCCTAAAGTTGTGGACAATATGTTGATCAGCCTCGCCCAACTCGAAAAAGATATGCAGGATACGAAAAAGGAGTTGGCGATGATGAAGCCTCCTTATCCACCGCCGCCTCCGCCAATTGGCTTGGCAATCATGTTCGGTCAGCAAAAATACACGCAGATCCACGCTCCCATCCTCTCCATCGTGGCGTGCCCGCATGACTTCGGCGATGACGTCCACGCCACTCCCGAAGGCAAAGCAGCGATCGTAAAAGAAGACGAGGCTCGCTGCACGGCTCAGGCGGACGCATTCCAGTCTGGAATACCATCCGCCCATGTTGTTCGCCTGCGAAACGCCGACCACTACGTCTTCCGCTCGAACGAAGCCGACACCCTCCGTGAGATGAACGCATTCATCGCCACCCTGCCGAAAGATTGAGGCACCCACAAATATAAAATCCGCAGGTTATGCTGAAGGAACCGAGTTCCGTTCCTCCATGCCCTCCAGATCGTCCGCCGCTTTGTGAACGATCGCGATAGCTTCATTCAGGAGCTATACGACGAGTCACCCTCATTCGGCGCTCCGTCCCTGTTTAAATACGGCCACAATTAACTGCGTATTTGTCTGTCAAGCCCCGAATTCCCATTACCCCTTTCAAAACAACAACATGCCGTTGGCACATCAGTTATATCTAACCCGATATACTGGATATATCTCTTGAAAGGACTTAGCCCCGAGCATTCGCCGGGGCTAAGTCCTTTCAGGAGACGAATTTGGACGTAACCCCTTTATTGTGACGAATTTACAGGCAGTCATCCCCCTTAAACTATTGCATAGAAAGGGCTTACGCGCAGGCAACAGGGAGGGGGGGTACCCCACCTAAAACTTGTGAAACATAAAGAAGGCACCAGCCACCAGACAGCCGAACGCAGCAAAGTGGTTCCAGTGAAGCTTGTCCCCAAAGTAAAAGGTCGAAAAGACACCGAACACAGTCAGCGTAATCACCTCCTGAATCACCTTGAGCTGGTCCGGACTGAAGGTCTTCGACCCGATCCGATTGGCCGGCACCTGCAGACAGTATTCAAAGAACGCAATGCCCCAACTGACCACAATGACCTTCCAAAGCGGCACCTCCTTGAACTTCAGGTGCCCATACCAGGCAAAGGTCATAAAGATGTTCGAGCCGATCAGCAAAAAAATAGTCCACATAGTTCGTTTCAATCTCCATGCAATCAAATGGGAAGCTGAACGATAAGATGCAAAGAGCATGACCATCGCCGGTAACCTAGCTCAACTCCAACAACAGATCCACGAAGCCTGTCGCCGAGCCAACCGCTCCGACAGCGAAGTAGCCCTGATGGCCGTCACCAAGGTCCATCCAGTCGAGGTGATCCTGGAAGCCTACGCAGCCGGCCACCGCCTCTTCGGCGAGAACCGGGTACAGGAGTTTCAGGAAAAATCCCAGCATCTCACCGCCCTGAACGACGCAAAGTTCCACCTCATCGGTCCGCTGCAGTCAAACAAAACAGCCCGCGCCGCAGAGTTGTTCCACGCAATCGACGCGGTAGACTCGCTGAAGATCGCCCAGCGGCTCGACGCAGCCGCCAAAGCACTAGGAAAGAAGCTGCCCGTCTTAGTCGAGGTAAAGCTAAGCCACGAAGAGTCCAAACACGGCCTCGACCCAGCAGAACTACCCGATCTACTCGCCGCACTGGAACCGCTCGAGTCGATCCAGGCCGTAGGCCTGATGACGGTTCCCCCCTGGTCCGAGGACGCGGAACTTGCCCGGCCTTACTTTCGCGACCTTCGCAAATTGAGGGACCAGTCGCTCGCCAACTTCCCAAAGCTGACGCAGTTATCGATGGGAATGTCGAATGACTTCCGGATAGCGATCGAAGAGGGCAGCACCTGCGTCCGCATCGGAACCTCCATCTTCGGCAAGCGGATCATGGCAAGCGCCGGATGAACTCCGAGCCCCAGCCACCTGAGCTCCATCGCGGCCTGTCGACCGGTGCTGCACTCAGCCTCAACGTCATCGACATGGTCGGAGTAGGTCCGTTCGTCACCCTGCCCCTGATCGTCGGAGTGATGGGCGGCCCTCAGGCAATCCTCGGATGGATCATGGGTGCCGCCTTGTCCCTCTGCGACGGCCTGATCTGGAGCGAACTAGGCACCGCCTATCCAGAGGCCGGAGGTTCCTATGCCTACCTGAAACATCTGTACGGCGAAAAGACCTGGGGGCGGGCATTTTCGTTCCTTTACGCCTGGCAGGTCCTGTTCAGTGCACCGCTCTCGATCGCTTCAGGATGCATCGGATTCGCGCAATACATCTCGTTCTTTCTTCCAAACGCCAGCCGTCCATTCGCATCCTCGTCGTTTCTAGGAGTGCCCATCGTACTGAGCGGACAGACGCTCATCGCGATGGCGGCGTGCGCAATCGCGATGCTGGTTCTCCACCGAAGTATCATCGCAATCGGTCGAATCGCACGCTGGCTTGGGATGGCTGTCGGTCTCACGCTGGTATTGGTTATCGTCGCGGGATTCACGCACTTCAACGCTCATCTGGCTTTCGACTTCCCGGCCGGCGCCTTTCATCTCAACGCGGCATTCTTCGCCGGACTTGGCGCTGGAATGCTGATCTCTGCCTACGACTATTGGGGCTATTACGGTGTTTGCTTCGTGGGAGCCGAGGTCCGCGATCCCCAACGGACGATTCCGCGCGCGGTCCTGGGCTCAATCGGCGTGGTCGCAACGCTCTATGTGCTGATGAACATAAGCGTTCTTGGCGTGCTCCCATGGCGAGAGATGGCACAGAGCAGCGACAGCCATGCCCGCATGTTCACCATGGCCGTCTTCATGGAAAAACTATATGGACATGCCGCTGCGGGAGTGATTGTCGTACTCATCGCCCTCGCAGCCCTTGCCTCCGTATTTGCGTTATTACTCGGATATTCGCGAATTCCCTTTGCAGCCGCACGGGACAGCAATTTCCCCCCGTGGTTTGGAGTTCTTCACCCGAAACATCGAGCTCCACTGCATTCCCTGTTGACGCTCGGCGGCATAACACTGGTCTGCTGCATTTTTAGGCTGCAGGAGGTCATTACAACCCTCGTAGTGGTCCGCATTTTGTTCCAATTTCTCCTGCAGGGACTAGCCGCACTGCTACCCCGGCATCGCAGCGAGCGCAAGACACGAGGATTTCGGATGCCGCTTTATCCGCTGCCTATACTGCTAGCGCTGAGCGGATTCGTCTTCATTCTTTTTTCGCGACCTAACTTCCTGCGAGATATACGTAC
Organism: Tunturiibacter psychrotolerans; assembly: GCF_051013365.1. GTDB lineage: Bacteria > Acidobacteriota > Terriglobia > Terriglobales > Acidobacteriaceae > Edaphobacter > Edaphobacter psychrotolerans_A. The sequence goes on from NZ_CP132941.1 coordinate 1,414,063, forward strand.
TGCCGGGCTGATCCTGGCAGCAGGCTCCGTTGTGTATGCGTTGCGCCACAAAAGGATCCGGAGCGCTTCCGAAACGAGTTGACATCGACGACAAACGTGATTGATCAAAGTCTACAAACCAACGGTTCGATAGTGGGCAACCAGAGAAGGATGAGGAAAGAGCAGACGCATAACAGAATTGCTAGAATGAATTAGAGCTGATATTCGATCAGACTACTTGAAGCCAAAGTTATAGATAACACCAGTGCTTACTCGTATGTTGTTTTGGCGGTCGTTCTTAGCGTTGGGAATCTGGGTGTAGACATAGTCAAATTGACCAAGGGTCACGCCCCACCTTCGCTTTAGTTGTGTACTTACGCCTCCTCCTGCCGCCAAGCCGAATGAGTTACGGTTTATTGTGAACTGAAAGTTCACGTCCTCCGCCGCTCCTCCAAATAATGCTTCACCATACGGAACGAAACGGCTGGAATTGCGCCGAGTGTACCGCGCACCGAACAGATAGTTGACAATGGTGATGTCCTGCGACGTGTTGTTTACCTGATTAGCGTGGGCCACGGCGATATCCGCTAAGGCAGCCCATCTCGCGGTCACGTTCATAAGTACTGTTCCACTTCCTCCATTGAGCGAGAAGCAGCCGCATTGGCCCGGAGGTGCGTTCGCGTGGAAGTAGTTATAGTTGGCGCCGATTTCGAATCGAGGTATGTCGTCGTGGAACCCGCCCATGGATATCGCCTGGGCATGGAGAACGCCGGATAGAACGGATAGAAGTGCCATTAGCAGGACGCTTCGAAGATGCATCATCCTTCTCCTACTGAACAATCAAGGTCGCGGTTGCCGCGTGTTGGACTGTACCTTCGACGCCGGTTACAGTGACGGTGTAAGTCGTGGGGGTAAGAGTGAAATACCCGCCTGCGCAGCCACTCAGTGCAGCGATTGGCAGAAGAGAACCGAGAGCCAAGAGAGCTAGCATCAAGGTACGAGGTATCTTCTTTCGCAGCTTCCTCATTGTCCCGAGCCCCAGAAGGCTAAGCATTCCCAGAGCGATCGACAGTTCGTTCTTTGAAGTAGTTCCTTGTGATGGGGAGTTTCGCGCGCTAAGAGAACTGCTGGTTTGTACGCTGAGAACCACTCCCGTGGTACCACTACCTGCGGCAACCGTCGATGGAGTAAAAGTGTAAGTTGAGCCAGCTGGCAATCCAGTGACCGTTACTGTTACCTCATTGAGGAAGGTTGTCGCACTTATGGGAGCGAGGCTAAAGTTGAAGCTCGTCGTCGCGCCCGGAAAAATGTTCTGGCTAGCAGGGCCACTATTAGTGTTCGTGAAGTCTTCCACGGTGTCGTTCGCGGGAGCTGACGTGCTGGGAGCAAAAGTGCCATCCCCAGAATAGACAGCTACGATCTGATGTGCCCCCATTGCCAAATTTGAAGTGAGCAAAGCTGCATTTGCATTCGTGCTGAGTGACACTGCGACGCCCCCGTTTGACGTGAGCGAAGCCGTTCCCAATACGGTCGTACCGTCCAAGAACGTTACCGTGCCCGTTGCGTTAGGACTTGAAGCTGTGACGTTTGCCGTGAACGTAATTCCGGTCTTGATCAGTTGAGCAGGCGTGCTTTCGGTAATAGTGATAGTGGTTGGGATCTTATTGATGACCTGTGTCAACACCGAAGATGTCGAGGAACTATAGTTAGAATCGCCACCAAAAGAAGCTGTGATTGGATGAGATCCGATCGTCAGCGTCGATATAGAAAATGTTGCAACTCCCGACGCATTTAGCGCTCCCGTTCCCAGAATTGTTGAACCATCAAGGAAAGTCACCGCGCCTGTTGCTCCGGAGTGTACGGAGGCAGAGAAAGTTATAAGCTGATTGAACGCCGCGGGATTGGTCGACGAGGTTAGAGTCACCACGGAGGCCGTTTTGCCGACTGTAACAAGAGTAGGCGGCGATGTAGCTGGATTGTCGTTCGCGTCTCCCGAAGTGGCCGCTGTAATGGAATGAACTCCAAGCGGTAGCGACGGAACAGTAAGAGTTGCGACCCCAGCCACAATAGACGCAGTTCCTAGCGGTGTCGTGCCATCGGAGAAGGTCACTGTGCCAGTAACACCTGCTGGGACTTTTTCGGTGATGGTCTCCGGCGTATCGATGGGAAGGTTAGCAGACGAGACGATCGGGGGAGGCAGGATCGGAGTCATCTTACCTACGATCTGGGTGAGATTAGCGGAAGCGGAGTTGTTATTGGTATCTCCGTTGTAGGTGGCCGTGATGGGGTCGTTTCCTGCTGGCAGGGTGGAGGTGGAGATAGTTGCTGCTCCGCTGTTCAGCGTCGAGGTTCCAAGGACAGTCGCACCGTTGGTAAAAGTCACAGTGCCGGTTACGCCAGAGAGAAGCGAGGCGGTAAAGGTCACGGACTGGTTCGCCACTGACGGATTGGCTGAAGAGGTTAGAGTTACAGTCGGGGCGGCCTTAGTCACGATCTGGGTGGTAGTGCCCGTGGCCGGATTGTTGTTGGTATCACCTCCGTAGGAGGCAGTAATCGGGTCGCTGCCGACGGGCAGAGTCGTCGTGGTGATGGTCACGGTCCCGGTCGTCGGGTTCACTGTGCCGGAACCTAGAGTCGTTCCGCCACTGGTAATTGTTATGGTGCCAGTGGTGCCAGGGGGAACCGTCGTCGTAATCGTGACGGGGTTGCCGAATGTGCTCGAACCGGAGGTGGTGACGATGACGGTCGGAGTCGTCTTACCGACAGATTGGACGAGAGTCGCCGCCGCGCTGTTGTAGTTTCCATCGCCATTGTAGGTAGCGGCGATGGTGTCGCTTCCTGTTGGGAGTGTAGAACTGGTCACAGTTGCAACTCCGCCGACCAGCGTCGAGGTGCCCAGAACTGTCGAACCGTTGGTAAAGGTTACAGTTCCAGTGGCACCGGACGGAAGCGTAGCTGTAAAGGTTACAGATTGATTCAATGCAGACGGATTGACAGAAGACGTCAGGTTTACCGTGGGAGTTGCTTTTGTCACAATCTGGGTGGTTGTGCCAGTAGCTGGATTGTCGTTTGTATCGCCACCGTAGGAAGCAGTGATTGGATCACTGCCCACCGGGAGTGTCGTAGTTGTGATCGTTACGGTGCCAGTCGTCGGGTTTATCGTTCCGGAGCCAAGCGTCGTTCCACCGCTGGTGACCGTGATCGTGCCTGTTGTGCCGGGGGGTACAGTCGTCGTAATGGTAACGGGGTTGCCGAAGCTGCTTGAACCGGACGTAGTGACAGTAACCGGTGGGGTAGCTTTGTTAACTGTCTGGGTCAGAGTTGCTGTTGCCGTATTGTTATTTGCATCGCCATTGTAGGTCGCGGCGATCGGGTCAGCACCTATAGGCAGGCTGGAAGTGCTTACGGTCGCTACACCATTGGCCAAAGTTGACGTGCCCAGAGTTGTTGAACCGCTAGTGAAGGTCACGGTGCCGGTTGTGTTCGACGGAAGAGACGCGGTGAAGACGACTGGTTGGTTGGCGGAGGAAGGATTAAGAGACGATGACAAAGTCTCTTTTGGAGAGGCCTTGGCCACGGTCTGTGTGGTTGTGCCAGTGGCGGGATTATTATTTGTGTCGCCTCCATAGGAGGCAGTAATCAGGTCGCTGCCCACTGGAAGAATGGTTGTAGAGACAGTTACTGTTTCACTTGTGGTGTTCACTGTACCAGAACCCAAAGTCGCGCCGCCGCTGGTGATTGTGATCGTGCCGGTTGTGTCCGAAGGAACCGTCGCCGTAATTGTGACCGAACCCCCGTAAATGCTCGGGCCGGAGGTCGTGACAGTCACAGTTGGAGTTGTCTTTGCCTTGCCAACCACCTGGGTGAGACTAGCGGATGCGGAGTTGTTATTGGTATCTCCGTTGTAGGTGGCTGTGATGGGATCGTTTCCTGATGGCAGAGTAGAAGTGGTTACGGTTGCTGAGCCGCTGGCAAGTGTGGCTGTCCCGAGGACAGTCGCACCATTGGTGAAAGTCACAGTGCCGGTTACACCGGAGGGAAGGGAGGCAGTAAAGGTCACAGACTGATTTGCCGTCGACGGATTGGTGGACGAAGTTAGAGTTACAGTCGGGGTGGCCTTTGTCACGGTTTGAGTGGTGGTGCCAGTGGCTGGGTTGTCGTTGGCATCACCTCCGTAGGACGCTGTAATTGGGTCGTTGCCGACGGGCAGAGTCGTCGTGGTGATAGTCACAGTGCCAGTCGTCGGGTTCACTGTGCCGGAGCCGAGAGTCGTTCCGCCGCTGGTAATTGTTATTGTGCCGGTGGTGCCGGGCGGGACCGTCGTTGTAATCGTGACGGGGTTTCCGTAGGTGCTCGAACCAGAGGTCGTGACGACAACCGTCGGGGTCGTCTTATTCACGGTCTGGATTAAAGTGGCTGTAGCCGTGTTGTTATTTGCATCGCCGTTGTAGGTTGCAGTGATCGAGTCAGCACCAATAGGCAAGGTGGAAGTACTTACGGTTGCCACACCATTTGCCAAAGTTGACGTGCCTAGGATGGTTGAACCGTTGGTAAAGGTCACGGTTCCGGTTGTGTTCGATGGAAGAGATGCGGTGAAAACGACTGACTGATTTGTGACCGACGGATTGATCGATGACGACAGCGTCTCGGCAGGAGAGGCTGTCCGCACCGTCTGCGTCGTCGAACCCGTTGCCGGATTGTTATTCGTGTCACCGCCATAGGAAGCGGTGATTGGATCATTCCCAACTGGAAGGACTGTCGTAGTGATGGTTACTGTTCCGGCCGGATTCACGGCGCCGGAGCCAAGAGTCAATCCCCCGCTGGTGATCGTAATGGTGCCAGTTGTGCCCGAGGGAACCGTTGCAGTAATTGCGACCGAACCACCGTAGATGCTTGGGCCGGAGGTGGTAACACTTACGGCTGGAGTCGCCTTATTCACTACCTGGACGAGAACAGCTGAGCTGGTCGAGTTATATTGCGCGGTGATATTGTGCGAGCCGACCGAAAGACTAGACGTCGTGAATGTTGCGGTGGTTCCGGATATGACTCCGCTTCCAATGTTAGTTGAACCGTCGAAGAAGACTATTGTCCCGGTCTTCCCCGCAGGTACGGTTCCAGTGAAGGTGACGGATTGCAAATAAGTTGAAGGATTGAGGGAAGAGCTTAGCAGGACATTAGAAACTGTGGCTGTAACCGTATTTGAGTTGCTAGGATTGTAGTTAGAATCTCCAGCGAAAACGGCGGTGAGTGCGTCGGCACCTACTGGCAGGGCAGTTGTCGTAAGCGTAGCGACTCCGTTCACTAGTTTGGCAGAGCCCAGGGAAGTCGTTCCCGTGAAAAATGTGACAAGCTCATTGTTGGTGGTCGTGGTTGGTGGTCCCACGGTGTAGGGGGCCAGCATAGCTGTCAACACTACGGATTGACCCGGAAAAATTGATGAGAGTGCCGACGACGTCAAGGTGAGCGTTGTATTGACGGGTGCCGCAGTGAGTGGCACTGTGGCAGAGGTGCTGCCTATATAAACAGAGTCGCCAGAGTAACTCGCATCCACATTGTGAATACCACTTCCAAGCGGGAAGACGGCCACATGAGTAAGGGCAGAGGCGACAGACGTTTGTTGAACCTGGCTCAAAGAAACAGCAGCGCGGGGGGTATCTGCGTCTGTTCCAATGAGGTCTGCATTGCCGTCGTTGTTATAGTCTCCGGCATTGACAGCATACGTGAGGGCGAAGCCGCCAATGCCTGGCTCCTGGTAATTTTGGAAGGTTCCGTCGCCATTACCCTGGTAGACGAGAGCGCCGGTACTACCTCCTGCAATAATGTCAGGAATTCCGTCTCCATTTACGTCGGCAAGATGAGGATCTGATGGAATATCCGAAACGTAGGTGGATGTCTGGAAAGCTCCCTGCCCATTTCCAAGAAGGACAAACAGGCTGTTTCCGATATTACTGTTGCCACTACCCGGTCGTGTAATGGAACTCGATACAACGTCTGGAAAGTCGTCGGCGTTTGTGTCGCCGGCGGTAAGGAACTCCCCTATCTGGGTAGCTACGGGAGAGGTCGGAATTTGAAATGTTCCATCACCATTACCGAAGGCAAGGTAGAGGTCTGACAACGAACTGTTTGGCGTCGCTGTATCGACAGCGTAAGCAACATCATCCTTGCCATCCATGTTAAAGTCCGCAACTACTACGCCATGGGCAAGGGCAGGAGTTGAAATAGATACCTTCTCCTGGAGGAATTTGCCAGTGCCGTCGCCAAGGAAAAATGTGACATTCTCTTGTGACTTGTTGGAGAGCGCGATATCCAAAAGACCGTCGTTGTTGAAGTCGCCGATGGCAATGCTCGCGACATCGCCGGTAGGATAGTAGACAGGAGTCTTGAAGGTTCCATCACCGCTACCGAGAATAATAACCAGGCCGCCATTAGTGCCGTCGGAACAGCCAAGCGCAATATCGGTCACCCCGTCACGGTTGAAATCGGCAAGGACAATCTGGAGCGCTTTTCCAACGTTACAACCGGCGTAGTTTACCTTCGGCTGAAAGGTCCCATCTCCATTGCCGAGGAGCACGGAGATCGTCTGTGCGGCATCGCCAGTGACCACATCGAGATTGTTGTCGGTATTAAGATAGGCCGATGCGATGGCGACTGACCGAAGGGTTGTGCCATTACCACCTATCGCGAATGGCTGGTTTTGGACAAATGTCGTTGAGAGCGTCGACACTACAAGATTTTCGGTGCCAAGCAGGCTATTGCTTGTGCTCGTGTCCAGAAACGAGATAGTGCCGCTGGGGCCAGTGTTAAGCGAGCCAAAACCTGCCACAGTTCCAGTAAGACTGTAGTTGCCGATAGATCCCGCTGAGGTCAAAGTCAAGGACGATGCATAAGTACCAGTCACTGAATATGTGACAGTGTTTGATTCGCTGCTTGCGTAAAGATTGTTCGCCCTGAACACCGCTTTGTAGCTGTGATTTCCGATCGGTCCACTGCCGATTTTGACAGAGGCGGTAGCTGCAGGAAAAGTCAATTGAGCGATTCCCAGGGCAGAGTTATTTTCGCAATACTTTGCCGTCGCTTCACAGAAAAGCACTAATCCGGCCGTGATTGGCGAATTTCCTGCCGTCACGGTTGCAGTCAGAATGATTGGAGTCTGATAGGCAACTGAAGTCGCAGAGATTGCCAACGTCGTGACGGTTGCTATTGGGGTGGGGGTTGTTCCAAAGGCCGCGGGCGAGATGACGGATAAGAAGATGAAGAAAAAAAACACTCGCATGCGGCAAAGACTCATAAAAGTCGAGACAGAAAAACAAGGCGAACGGTAAGACAAGCGTGTCATAGGATTCCCCTTGGCTCGTTACTTCGACCAAACTTTAGTACTCAACGTAACCTCCCAAGTAAGCACTCACCTATTACACGAAAGTTGCACCGTGAGGATGAGTCGATTGGCCCCGATCGCGCTAGCCGCGTTGGGAACGAGCAATTTAACTAGGTGAAATGGAATGGAAGGAGGCTTGCCTGCACGAGCGCCTGACACCTGTCGCGACCTGTATTTGCGAGGATTGGGGGGAAAAGCGGAATAGTTCGTCTCAACCTGGGCGAATAAGGCCGCCATTACGGTCAGAGTCAGAAGCTATTCGACGCGCACAAGACTTCTAAGTCGATTGATACGGGAGGCTCGTGTGAGAACTACTCTTCAATGACGGCCTTGACCAGATTCCTCGGCCGATCAACATCAATGCCACGACTAATCGCCAGAGTGTAAGCGAGCAGCTGAAATGGCACGACCTCCAAAATAGTTGATAGAAGGTCATTGCTTGGGGGAATAAAGAGACAGGAATCACTACACTGAGGAACATCCTGATCGCCTTCTGTTGCAAGGGCGATAATTCTTGCGCCTTGCGCTCTCATATCCTTCATTAGTTGCAGGACTTTTGAGTATCGCAGGAGCGAATCGGGATCACCCGCGTCGGCGGTGGCAATCATAATCAGCGGAGAATCCTTGCTGACCAGAGCGTTAGGGCCATGTTTCAGTTCACCCGAGGGATATCCTTCGGCGTTCAGGTATGCGGATTCCTTAAGCTTAAGCGCACCCTCCCTAGCTATCGCATAGTGAGCACCACGACCGAGGTAGAGCAAAGTGCTAGAGCTTGCCAACTGAGGCGTCAAGGCTTCGATCTGCTTCTGCCAGCCCGGCAGTGCGCCCTGGAGGAGATCGGGAATTTCTCGCAACTGGCGGCCGTGAGCTTCAGCGGTCTGCAGCGTCATGCGTCCCCGGACTCGCGCCAGGTGAAGCGCGAGAGAGTAAAGTACAGCGAGTTGGGTGGTAAAACTCTTTGTTGCCGGTATGGCCTTCTCAACACCAGCAAAGGTGGGTAGTGAGGCACTCGCCTCGGTTGCCATGCTGGAATCGGCGTTATTGGTGATTGCGACGGTGGTGAGTCCCCGAGCGTGCGCTTCTCGGAGAGCGGCGAGCGTGTCGGCAGTCTCCCCGGACTGCGAGATGACCACAACGCCGGGATTATGAAGAGTATGCGTAGAGCGGTAGGTATACTCACTTGCGTATTCGACGTCGACGGAGATCCCCGTCAGATCTTCAAGCATGATTTCGCCGGCCAGACCAGCGTGTCGGCTGGAACCACTGGCGGCAATAACGAGCCGCTCTCGACCTCCAAGAGCATCGACAACCGGTTGAAATGTCTCTGCTGTTGAAAGACCGCCCGGGACGTATTGTTCGATGGTCGCGGCTAGAGCCTGAGGCTGCTCATAGATCTCACGCAGCATAGCATGAGGAAATGTCACGAGATCCTGCGATATGGGCGTCGGGTCTGTCATTTGCTTTGGCATCAAACTGCTTTCTCTAATTGTGTAACGGCCAGCTGACCTATTGAAGTCGATATGAGCGCTATCAGCCAAACTGGACGATGGGCAGATCCAATCAAGTCTATTTTGATGACGCCACTCTGAACACACGGATAAATCTTTACACCTTCAAACTTGTATGTACGACTATACTGGATTCGCGATATCAAAGATAGAGTTTATTCGCTTGGCCAGACGCCCTCGACTCACCGTCTTCACCATGTCGGCGCCGAAGATTTAGAAACATGGTTAACTAGAGCTTGCGTTCAGGTGAAATCAGGAAAGGGTAGCAATGATCAGTACTATAGCGGCGCGGAGACTCATAAGGTCAGACTCAATGGTGGAGTATCCGCTCGTCAGGATAGAAGATGGTCGCATCAACCAAATAGAAAGCCTCAACGCCGCGGACCACGAACGAGTGCAGGCAACATATAACTTTCGTGAGGCCACCCTCGTTCCGGCCTACGTCGACATTCATATTCATGGCTGCGCTGGACACGACGTAATGGAAGCCGACCCGCAGGCTCTGAACGCCATTGGTTCATATCTCTCCAGCCGTGGTGTCGGAGCATACTTTCCCACAACTGTCACGTCTCCCAAAGATGAGACTCTGCGCGCCTTGGCTGGCCTCGCGACTGAAATCAAACGGAGGGCCGAGACGATCGACTATCGTGCTACTCCGCTCGGAATACATCTTGAGGGCCCCTTTCTCTCGCATCTGAAACGTGGCGTACATACCGAGGCTCTTTTGGAAGCTCCTGCCGTCTCTCTTTTCGATCGTTTTTGGCAGGTAGCAGAAGGGCAAATTCGCCTTATGACGATTGCTCCGGAACTGCCCGGAGCGATCGAATTGATCGCTCATGCAACCTCACTAGGCGTTCGTTGCAGCATGGGACACAGCGATGCGAGAGTATGTGAAGCAGAGGCCGGCTTTTTGGCTGGAGCGCGTTCCGCAACGCACACGTTCAATGCAATGCGTGCGATCGATCATCGCGAGCCCGGACTTGCCGCCTACGTGCTGGATAAGCAGTCGTTGTTTGCAGAGATCATTTGTGATGGCATTCATGTCGATCCGCTTATGGTCAGGCTTTTTTTAAAAGCTAAGGACAAAGATCGTGTCATTCTCGTGACCGACGGCATGAGTGCTACCGGAATGCCCGACGGAACTTACATGTTGGGTGATATGAAGGTGGAGGTGCATAACGGGCGTTGCACCTCCGATGGCACACTTGCGGGCAGTGTCCTGACCCTTGACCGCGGAGTACAGAATCTCATCGACTTTACAGACGCGAGCCTGAGTATGGCAGTGGCTGCAGCATCGCACAATCCTTCACGGCTAATGGGGATTGATGAGAGCTGGGGCAGTCTCGAAGTGGGTCGCGCCGCCAATATTACGGTATTGTCGCCATCAGCGCAGGTTATGCAAACCTTTTTGGCGGGAAGATCGACGATCGCATAAGGTGTAGGCTCTTATACTCTTGCCTGGGATCAAATTACCTGGCCGAATCTGCCCCCTTAACTGCCCGCGCTCCTAACAAGTATGTATAGACAACTGAACTGGGATAAGACTAAAAAGACAAGGTACGCAAATAACCGACAAGTTGTATCTCAAAATGCTGACTAGAAAACTGCTGCCCATACAGCTGTGAACCATCAAGACACAAGTGATTTTCGAAACGTCTCGGGAGCTAGAGTGCCGAAGCCTGAACCTCAACCTGCTTCAACAGTGCGTCCTCTGGATAAAAGCGGTTTCATACCGTTGTATTACCAGATTCAACGGGCTCTTATGGAAATGATTCACTCTGGAGAGCTAGCGACAGGAGACCCCCTGGCTTCCGAAGAGGAACTGGCGCGCCTATATCGCGTAAGCCGAATGACTGCACGACAGGCGCTTCACGGGTTGAAGACCAGCGGCTTCGCTGTTAGTCAGAAGGGGCGGGGCACCTTTGTCACTCGGCCTAAGCTTGAGAAGAACATCATGCATCTGCGCGGCTTTACCGAAGATATGAAGCATCTCGGCATGGTACCGAGCTCAAAACTAATCGAGCAGACGGGGGTGAAAGCGTCTGCGGAACTCGCGGAAAAATTAAAGCTGAATGCAGGAGAAATCGTTATGCGGCTACGGCGGCTGCGGCTGGCCGACGGAATTCCGATGGCGCTCGAAGAATCACACATTCCTCTGAAGCAGTTTCCAGGTCTGGAGAAGATCAACTTCGCTAAACAATCTCTCTACTTTGTGCTTCGCGAAACATTCGGTGTTCGGGTAGCGTGGGCAGACGAGGTAATCGAGGCATTACCGGCAACTCGCGAAGAATCCGATTTGCTTACGATTCCAAAAAAAGCGAGCATCCTTTCAATCTCACGGACCATTATGACCACGGAAGAGACCCCAATCGAAGTCGCCTGTTCCCGTTATCGTGGCGATCGTTACCGGGCGTCGATCCGCGTGCCAACCACGTCTATTGAGTAAGCCCTGAGCTGACCGCGGACGTATTGCTCGTGATACTCAAATTTCGATGCCCTTTGACGGCAAAGAAGAATATATACACGTAGCAAAGCAAGACGATGGCAAAACTGCGCTGATAGCCCACGGTATCAGACAGAAAACCCTGAATTTCCGGAATTATTGCGCCGCCGACGACCATGGTAATCAGGATCCCGGAGCCCTGACTCGTGAAGCGTCCCAACCCACGCACCGATAGCGGGAAGATACACGGCCACATAACTGAGTTGAACAGCCCGCACGAAACAACAGCCCACATCGCGATGTGTCCGTGAGTCGCAATTGCGACTCCAATCAGAAGAGCTGCGATCAACGAGACGAATGCGAGTGCTCGCTGAGCTCTAATTTTGCGTAGCACAACAAAGCCGATGAAGCGGCCAACCATGGCACCTCCCCAATAGAGGGAGACGTATCGGGCGGCTGCCTCGTGGCTCAAACTTCCCATCGATGGTTGGCTGAGGTAGGTAATCATGATGCTTCCGATGGCGACCTCGGCGCCGACATAGAAGAAGATGGCGAGTGCGCCGAGGCGAAGGTGTGAGAAGCTCCATGCGCTTCCACCCGCTTGGGACTTAGCTCCGCCTTTCTCGATGACGTCCGGTAGTTGTACAAAGGCCGTGATGATCGCCATGGCAAAGGCACAGATGGCCAGAATTGCGTAGGGCATCCGGACAGAATGAGCCAACTGCGCTACCGAAGCACCGGCTGCGATGAAGATGAAGGCCGCGCCTACCCTGGGTGCGATGGTCGTTGCAATCGAGTTGAACCCCCCTGCCAGATTGAGCCGGGAGGAGGCAGTCTCTGGAGATCCTAGCGCTCCGATGTAGGGATTGATCGCTACCTGGAGAAGCGCTAGGCCACTACCAACTACAAATAGAGCGAAGAGAAAGAGGGGATAGAAGATGACGGCCGAAGCGGGTAGGAAGAGAAGCAGGCCAAGACCCATCACTGATAGTGCCACGACGATCCCTGATTTGTAGCCGATCTTGCCAACGATCCAGCCGGAAGGCACCGACATCACGAAATACGCCCCGAAGAAGCAAAACTGGACCAACAGCGCAGTGACGTTAGTGAGATGAAAGAGATCTTTGAAGTGAGGAACCAGGATGTCGTTGAGCGCGGTAATAAAACCAATGCCGAAATAGAGAGAAACCATCAACATCAGAGGAACGGTGTAATTCTTACTTACATTGCTGACGGTTGTTGTTATAGGTTCTCCCGCGACTCCAATTGCCATTTCTTTCCCCTGTTGCGATCAACCGCATTTTGATATGTCTAGATGACTATACTGCTTCGAGCTGCTCGATTACTCGAAAATTGAAGATCTTTCGGCCGCGTTACCTCTACAAATCGGGTAGTGATGCTCTCGGGGCGGGTAATGGCGGAGCCGACGACGACGGCGGTGGCACCCAGGGCTAGGGCACGCAGGGCCTCTGGGGGATGGGTGATGTGGCCTTCCTGGAGGATGGGTACTGTCAAGTGCGCCACGAGGGATTGGAGGAGGGGCCAGGAAGGGGTGCGAATGCCGGCAGTCTCTGCGGTGTAGCCGTAGAGGGTGGTTGCGACGGCGTCTACTCCGGCACGCTGGGCGGCGAGGGCGTCTTCGAGGGAGGCGATGTCGGCGAGGACAGGACGGTTGAGCTCGGCGTGGATTCGGGGGATGAGTTCAGTCCAGGGTTCGGGAGCGGTGAGACGGCGCGCTGTGCAGTCGAGGGCGATGATGTCAGCTCCGGCGTCACGGATGGCCTTCGCGGAACGGAAGTCGGGAGTTATGTAGACGTCTCCGTTGGTGTCGAAGGTCTTGATGATACCTATGATGGGCAGTTGCGTCAGAGAGCGGAAGGCTGCGATGCGGGTTGCGCCCTCAGCGCGGAGACCACCAGCTCCGCCGCGCAGAACCGAGGTTGCGATTCGGGTGAGCGTGTTGAGGTCGTCCAGCGGATCGCCTTCGTCTGCCTGACAGGAGACGACGATGCTGCCGTGAAGCTGTTGGAATAGCGAGTTGAAGGAGGCGTTTGAGGCTTGAGACACTTTGCTTGTTTCCTTGGACGCAGCTGTTAAGGAAATGCTCATGCGGCTGTAGAAGACAGACTATCTGCAAATCGGGTTATTGTGGATGAGGGAAAAAAGGAGCGTAGATTGAGACAGATTACTCGGCGTGGATTTGTTTTCGGTTCGGCAGCGTTGTCGGTCGTGGGCAGGGCGGGGTTTGCGGCTGAGAAGGAGGGAGTGCCGTTGCTGATTGGGACTCAGACTTCGGGTACGAGCAAGGGGATCTATGCGTACTCGTTCTCGGAGAAGACCGGGGATTTGACGGCGTTTGGTCTTGCTGCAGAGACTGCGAACCCTACCTTTCTGGCTTTGGCTCCTGATGGCAAGGTCCTCCTTGTTGCGAACGAACTGGATAAGTTCGAGGGCAAAGATGGTGGTGCAGTGTCGACTTTTACGCTGGACCGAACCAAGACGCGGTTGACCAAGGTCAATCAGGTTGCTTCCCTTGGTGGAGGGACCTGCCATGTTGCGTTCGACCACACCGGGCGGGATGCGTTTGCGGCAAACTACGGTGGGGGCAGCGCCGCTTCGTTTGCGGTTGGGTCGGGCGGGGCGCTGAGTCCCGCGGTTTCGTTCTTTCAGTACACCGGACAGGGTCCAAACAAGGCGCGGCAGGAGGCTCCACATGCCCATCGGGTGACGGTGTCGCCGGATAACCGGTTCCTGCTGGTCAACGACCTGGGGCTCGATACGATTCACATCTATCGGCTGGATGCTTCAACGGCGAAGCTTGTTCCGAACGAGCCTGCGGCGTGGCGATCGGCTCCGGGAGCCGGGCCGCGGGCGCTGCGGTTTCATCCGAACGGCAAGGTTGCGTACTGCGTCACCGAGATGGCGTCCTCGGTGGTGGTGCTGCGGTGGGACTCGGAGCGGGGAGCGCTCGAGACTGTGCAGGAGATCGTGATGAAGCCTGCCGACTTCCAGGGCGAGACGAACGGGGACGATATTGTGATCGACCGCGAGGGCAAGTTTGCCTATGCGACGGACCGCTTCGACGATATCGTGGTCACGTTTGCCATCTCACCCTCCGATGGAAAGCTGACTCTATTGAACCGGATGCCGTGCGGGGGGAAGGTTCCCCGCCATCTTACGCTCGACCCGAGTGGGCATTGGCTTCTGATAGCCAATCAGGAGTCGGACAATATTTCGGTGCTCGCTCGTGACCCGAAGACGGGTAAGCTGACGGACTCGGGTAAGAGTTTTCCGTTGTCGCGGCCACAGTGCCTGGTGTTTGCTTAGCTCCTTTTTTGAATCTCCGGGTTCTATCCCCTTGGGTACCCCCCTCCCCCCCTGGGTGGTATTTTGGAGGTAAACTACTTCTATTCAGTAACTTGCAGAGGGGTATTGCCTGCAAAATATAGAAAACAGATGACTTGCGCCTAAAATACTTATTATCAATTAGTTAGCCGCAGAGTAGTACGTTGCCAATAGAAATAAGCCCCGGCGCTTGGAGCCGGGGCTTATTTGTCTATGTATCCATTCTAGTGACTCGTCTGTAACTCATGCGCCAAGCGTATGTATTTGAATGGAAGTTGGTTATACGATTTTGGGGCTTGACAGAGTCTTTGGGGTTCGAGGTTTGACTCTCGCTTTTTTAATGTAAAGTGCGCCCTGCGCGGGCGGCGGTCACTTCGTGACTTGTATACCCCTTTGGTTGGCGCTCCCGCAGGTCGCGATGAAAGATGGTTCGCGACTCTGAGCGCGTAAATATTTGTTATCGAGTGGCTTGACTATCTAACCGGTTAGATAGTATAAAGACATCGCCTCGAGGTGGACGGTCAATAGGGAGCGGGTTTTCTGATGAAGGATCGCCAGAGCGATGTTGGTGTCAAAGCTGCACCTGCGAAGCTTGTCGCTTCTCAGGTTGGGGGCCACCTTGCACTCGACTTTTGCAATACGGCGGGGGAGCACCTCGCCGAACGGCCTGACGAACTACTTAAGGATTGGGAGTCGTTTGTCCGATGGACGGTTCAGGTTGGATTGATCGAGCCTGAGCTGTACGGCGAACTGGTGGATTCTCCGTCGCCTATCGATGAGGTTTGGGAGCTTCGGGAGGAGATCTACCATGTCGGACTGACCCTTGCCCTGGGGGAGACGGTTGCGGAGCACGATCTAGTGGCGATTCGCGAAGAGGCGAACGCACCTAAGCCGATGGTGGTGAGTGGAGGCGGCAGAGTGCATTGGCGGCCTGATTCGCAGTTCGCTTCGCAGCAGTTGCGGGCGGTTCTGGCGGGCGAGGCGTTGTCTTTGTTTTGCTCTCGGAGGTCGGCTCGGATCGGCATGTGTGGAGGCGGGCTTTGCGGATGGCTCTTTCTCGACGAAAGCCGAGGGAAGCGCAGGCGCTGGTGCGACATGAAGGACTGTGGGAACAGGGAGAAGGCGCGCCGGTACTACCGGCAACAGCAGAAGAACAAATAGGAGACGCCTTCAAAGGGACGGGGGCCGATTCGGGCTTGGTTTGTGGAGTACGAAACGAGATGTCCAAAGGAGGAATACCTATGAAGCGAACGATTAGCTTATTTGCAATGAGCATTCTGCTGGCAGGTATCGCGGCCGCCGCGATGGAGGTGCCCACCGCCGAAACCACAATTAACGACGCTGAAGCCGCCCTGGGCGAGGCGATGATTCACAGGGATCTCAGGACGCTCGATAGGTTGGTTGGGGCGGACTGGACCATACAAAGTGACAGCGGGACCATGGGCACGAAGTCGGGTTTCCTCGACGATGTGAGGTCGGGGGCGCTGGTCGTGAAAAGCTTCAAGCTCCACGACGTTCATGTTCGCGTGGTCGGCGATGTGGCCTTTGTGCAGGGCTTCGATGATGAGGTGAGCTCTTACAAGGGGAAAGACAATAGCGGGACCTACAACTGGCTGGATGTCTGGGAGAAGCAAGATGGGCGCTGGGTCTCGGTTGCTACACAATTGACCAGAGTTGAAGCCAGGAAGTGACGGCGACCACGAGGGCTGAGTTTCCGACTCAGTCCTCGCGGCCAAAGTGAAACGACCGTTTACGTTATGGCTTGACGTTCATCGGCGGGCCGCTGATGCGCTTGCCATGGAGGTTGACCTCCACCTCGACTCGGTCGGCGATTTTGATGAAGGGGATTCCGCTGTTCATCCCGTAGTCTTTGCGGTCAAAGGCCAGTATTCCCTTGATATCGCCTTCGCCTGTCCCTATCCCTGAGACGGTCAGAGACAGGGTTTGAGGTTTGGTGACTCCGCGGATGGTGAAGGTGCCGGGGATGTCGAAGGTGTTCGGACTGGTCTGAACGATTTTGTCTGAATGGAAGGTGATGTAGGGGTTATTCTCGGCGTCGAAGAAGTCTTTGCTCTTCAACTTGCCGTCCTTCATGCCGCTTCCGGTGTCGACGCTGGCTGCCTGGGCCTTGATGTCCAGGACGCCGGTTTTGACGTCGGGGGAGGTGAAGATCATCGTGGCGTCCCACTTGTCGAATTTACCGGATATGGGGACCGAGGCCTTCACGTTGAAGCCGATCTCGCTTTTGGCCTTGTCGAATTTGAAGACCGGAACTTGTGCCGAACTTAGGGGCGCCAGAAGTACGGCAAGAATTGGCAGCACTGCCAGATATCTCATCTTCATAAACTTCCTTTCGTGATTCGGTGGATTCCGGGGGGAGCGAGAAGCTTATCAGCAATCCGTGAACTGCGCTGCCTGTCACCGGCCGGGCGGGCAATAGGGGCTAGTGGTGGCTGGAATTTTTCTGCAAAATAGCGCCGCGTCTGATGCTCTTCGGGTGACGCGAAACATCAACGCTCCCATAAATGCTATGGGAGCGTTGAATAGGGCGGCTGGTTTACTTGGTCGGCTTCGGCGGAAAGCCTTTGAACATCTTAGAGATATCGTTGTCCATGGACTTTGCGTTCCTGGACGCGTTGCTCGAAAGATCCGCTGTGGCGAGTCCCCTCCACAGGAGGTTCTTCGAGTTGCTCTCGAAGATGTCGATGACGAGGTTGGTTGTCTGTTGGTTGGTCGTGGTCGTGGTGGTTTGGCCGAGCCCAGGATCGGCCCATCCTCCGCCCCAACCCCAGCCGCCCCAGCCCCAGCCACCACCCCAACCGCCGCCAAAGCCGTCGTACATGGTCTGTGTCTCCTGCTGGTTATGCAGGCTATCGGACGCAAAGACGGTGACTGCACCGCCCGACTCCATGAGTCGCCAGCCCTTGGCCTGGAGCTGTAGGTTGACCTCCTGCTTAATACGGTCGGTATAGAAAGGGATCTTGGTCGTGACTTTTCCCCAGGAATACGTGTGGTACTGGCTGAAGTCAATTTGATGGTTGTAGTCTGTCCTCACGTTATCGCCAAGAGCGATGATTGGGGACGCCAACAAAAGTGCACCGGCAAGTACGATTTGCAAACCACATCTCATAGGATTTCCTTTTCCCGCTGGATTTGTTTCTCGTAGTGTTCCCTGATCCCAAATGAAGCTACGTAGAACAGAAGCACATCGGCCCGCTGCAACTTCAGGAAAAATGCGACCGTCGCCGGAGGCAATTCCATCCCGCCGAAAGTATGTGCCCGGACTTCTTTGAAAGCAAGTCCAACTCGACAAGCGAAATCGGTCTGCGCCAACGGGAGCTTCTGGATGCGGACGGCACATGGCCCCTTGGTAACTCCTTTGGTAACCTAGAGTTGCCAAAATGGGAATTATTTTGCACTTTTTTTGGGGCTTGAGGCAACCCGAAAAATGGTTGACAAGGCGGCTTCGGTGTGATGAACCGAGGGCCATTTTTGTGTATTAAAAATACCCTTTAAGCCTTGAATTTCTTATACTTAAGGGATGGAACCGAGATTTGGAAATGAACGTATAGCAACCATGACGGGAAGGGCCAGAACCGCTTTTACTTTGGCGGCGATGGTCGTTCTGTCAGCCTTTGCGACGGACAGTGCCATTCCGGCAACCGCGCGAGCGGCGGAAGCGGTGCCGGTGATGCATGAGGTCACGACCTCTGAGATCGTGACGACGGTGCGGATGCCAAAGGCTACGGTATTGACGAGGATCAAGAGCGGACTGGCGAGTTGGTATGGCGACATGTGGCAGGGGCGCCGGACAGCCAGCGGCCGAATCTTCGATATGAACGAGATGACGGCGGCGCATAAGACGCTTCCGTTCGGCAGCAAGGTGAAGGTGACCGATCTGCGGAACCAGCGCTCCGTGATTGTGACGATCACCGACCGGGGGGCGTTCTTCCCGGGCAGGGTGATTGATCTGTCGCTTGCCGCGGCGAGACAGCTGCGGATGGTGAATACGGGCGTCGATCCGGTGAGACTGGAACTGCTCAGCTACCAGAACTAAGCTTTCCGACCTTATCGGCTGAGTTTGACTTCGCTTTAGCTGCGCTTTCCTGCTTCTGAGGATTTCTTCCTTGGGCGGGTAAGTGCGTCTGTTGGCAGGCTCCGGGTATATTGCTTCTATGCCGCTCGATCCCCGATTGCAGATGCTTTTGGATGAGGCGAAGGCGTTGGGCCATCCGCCAGCGCACGAACTGACGCCGGAGGAGGCCAGAGTGCATCGGGTGGAGATGATGGCGCGGTTTGTGCCGATGCCGGAGTATGCCGACGTGTGGGTGGAAGAGGGAATGATCGCCGCGGAGGGGCGGAAGATCCGGGTGAGGGCTTATTCTGCCGGCGGGGATGGGCCGGCTCCGGTGGTGGTGTTCTTTCATGGTGGCGGGTGGGTGGCTGGGAATCTGGAGACGCATGATCCTTACTGCAGGGCGCTTGCGAAAGAGGCAGGTGTGCTGGTGGTTTCGGTGGACTATCGGTTGGCGCCGGAGCATAAATTTCCGGCGGGACTCGAGGATTGCCTGGCGGCGACCGAGTGGGTGCTCGAGCATGCAGGGGAGATGGGTGGGGATGCGTCGCGGGTGATGGTAGGGGGCGATAGTGCTGGGGGGACGCTGGCGACGGTGGTGGCTTTGTTGCTGCGGGATAAGGGCGTGACCGGGCTGGCGGGGCAGATTCTGCTCTATCCGGCTGCGGCTTACTATGATCCGCCTACGGCTTCTTATCTGGAAAATGCGGAGGGGAATGGACTTACCCGGTTGGCGATGATCTGGTTTTGGGATCACTATCTGAATGATAAGAGTGAGGGGAAGGACTTTTGCGCGTCTCCGCTGCTGGCGGAGTCGCTCGCTGGATTGCCCAGGGCCTTTGTGGTGACCGCAGAGTATGACGTGCTTCGGGATGAAGGCCAGGCCTATGCGAAGAGGATGGCGGAGGCTGGGGTGGAGGTGACGGAGGTGTTTGCCGAGGGGATGAACCATGGGTTCGCGGCTTCGGCGAATGAGTTTCCGTTTTTGCCGCAGGCGAAGGAGATGCTGCGGAGGGTGGCGGAGTGGGTGAAGGCGGGTCGGTAGGCTAGCTGGGTTTCTTTGGGGTCCACTTTTTTCGTGCGGGGGATGGGTCCGTGGGAGCGGTGGATTCCTCGGGTGAGGGGGATGGGGTTTGTGGAGCGGCTACCGGGGGCGTTGATTTTGGTTGCCACTTTTTGCGTTCGGAGGTAGGCGCTGCGGGGGACGGGCTGAGGTTCGGCGCGGGGGCGAGGTCAGGCGTGACGGCTGACTGTTCGATTGGGGGGATTTCGGAGACCGGGGTTGGGGTGGTCGTTTGTTCAGGTGGGGGCGTCGATGTTTTGGGTTGCCACTTCTTGCGTTCGGTAGTTGGAGGGGCTGCGGTGGTCTGAGTCGCTGGGGGTTGGCCGGTGGGCAGAATCGTTGCGGGAGGATTTTCGGCGGGCTGGCCAGCGGTGGCGGCTTTGGGTTGCCACTTCTTTCGTTCGGGGGTTGCAGTGGGTGCGGCGGCTTGGGGGAGTTCGACGGGGAGAATCTCTTTTGTGGGAGACGGTGCTGCGGTAAGGGCGGCGGCTGTGGTTTCGGGCACTGATTGCGAGATGGGTGATGTGCTGGGTTCGCTCTTTTGCGGGGTGGCAGTGAGGCCTTTGCTGCGGCGGACGCCTTCGAGGAGGAGCTCGGCTACGTCTTTGATGATGATGTCTTCGGAGTCGGCTTTGGTGGGAGTGCTGCCCAGCATGCTCTTGCAGAAGGGACAGCCTACGGCGAGGACTTTTTCTCCTACGGCAGGGGCG
Source organism: Tunturiibacter psychrotolerans (assembly GCF_051013365.1). Lineage (GTDB taxonomy): Bacteria > Acidobacteriota > Terriglobia > Terriglobales > Acidobacteriaceae > Edaphobacter > Edaphobacter psychrotolerans_A. The sequence goes on from NZ_CP132941.1 coordinate 1,434,561, forward strand.
AGGGTTTGCTGGGCCTCGCGGAAGCGGTTGTCGGAGATGCGCTCGTTCCCTTCCTCCTCCTCTTTCCAGAACTGGGCGCCGCCGGCTCCGCAGCAGAAGGAATTTTCCTTGTTGCGGGGGAGTTCGGGGGTGTTGTTCGAGAGGATGTTCAGGAGATTGCGGGGGGCTTCGTAGACGCCGTTGTGGCGGCCTAGGTAGCAGGGGTCGTGGTAGGTGATTGTCGCTTCGCTCGGCGTGGGGGTGAGCTGCTTGTTGGCGACTAGGGTTTCGAGGTACTCGGTGTGGTGGAGGACTTTGTAGTCGCCGCCGATCTGTTTGTACTCGTGGCCGATGGAGTTCATGCAGTGAGGGCAGCTGGCGACGATGAGTTTGGGCTGGACGGTGTTAAGCGTGGAGACGTTTTTGTCGGCTAGTTGGCGGTAGAGGTACTCGTTACCGGCGCGACGGGCACTGTCGCCGGTGCAACACTCTTTTTTTCCGAGGACGGCGAAGTTGACCTCAGCGTGGGTGAGGAGTTCGACAAAGGCGCGGGCGGTTTTCTGGGCCTGGGGGTCGTAGCTGGCGGCGCAGCCTACCCAGTAGAGGACGTCGGGGTTGGGATTTTCGTCGGTGGTTTTGACGTTGAGGCCATCGGCCCAGGCGAGACGCTGCTCGTGGTTGATGCCCCAAGGGTTCTGGGCGCGCTCCATGCCGCGGAAGGCGGATTGGAGCTGGCTGGGGAACTCTCCTTCGATCATGACCTGGTTGCGACGGATGTCTATGATGTCGAGCATCTGCTCGTTTTGCGTGGGGCAGACCTCCATGCAGGCTCCGCAGGTGGTACAGGCCCAGGCGGCTTCGGGAGTGAGTGCGAATTTGAGGAGCGGGTGAGGGCTTGGAGCGTCTTTTTCAAAGGGGGCGGCGGTGAACGAGAATGGACTTTGTGCAGCGGCGAGGTCGTTAAGCTCCATGCGCTTGTTGATCTCGAGCGCAGCGGGGCTTAAGGATTTGCCGGTGGCTGTCGCGGGGCAGACGTCCTGACAGCGGTTGCACTGGATGCAGGCGTAGGCGTCGAGGAGGCGCGGCCAGGCGAGATCTTCGAGTCTTGCAGCTCCGATGGTTTTGGCGTTGGCTTCGTCTTCGCTTTCGTTGTCAGCTTCGAGGTTGAGGGCTACGGGAGGGAGAACACCGGAGGTGAGTTCGCGCTCGACGAAGTACTTTGCCGGAGCCATGAAGATGTGGATGTGTTTGGTGTAGGGGAAGTAGGCGAGGAAGGCCAGGACGGAGCCGAGTGCTCCCCAGTAGCCGAAGATGCGGAAGGCTTCGGCGTTGGCGGGAGTGAAGAGGTGGGAGAGTAGTGTCGCGAAGGGCTCGTGGTACGAGGGGCCTTCGGCTGCGATGCGGGCTCCGGCTCCGATTGCGCGGCTGCCTACGTGGAAGAGGATGAAGGCGGAGACGATGAGGGAGTCGCGGGTGATCTTTTCCTGTTGGACGTCTTTGTGGAGGAGGGTTCGGAGGTTGAAGCGGAAATCGGCGCGGCTGGGTAAGGCGAAGCGGCGGATGACGAGTGCGACGACGCCGAGGAGGACGAGGAAGCTTAGTACGTCGGCGAGGAAGCTGTAGGTTGTGAGGACGGTGATGAGGGTGTAGAGGAACGCTTGATTGAGGGCAGGAGGGCTGAAGGAGAAACTTATCTGGCCGGAAGATATAGGGAGGAAGCCTTCGGCGGCGTCGACCAGGTTGACCAAGCCGTAGAAGACGAAGCCGTAGAAGATGAAGGAGTGGAAGAGCCCGATTGTGGGGCGCTTTTTGAAGGTGCGCTGCTGGGTGAGCGTGGTGATGAGGGCGTAGAAGAAGCGGCGGGGGAGATGGTTGAAGCGGGCTTCGGGGTCTGAGGTGCCGCGGCGGATGCGGAGATAGAGGCGATAGAATCCCCAGAAACCCAGCGTGAGAGTGACGGCGGCGAAGAGAAGGAAGGCGATCTTCTGAGGGAATGGAAGCATGGGGCCGGCACCGCTCGCGTTCGTTGTTCAGGTTTCCGTAATTCTGCTTCAGCTAACGCTATTCGACGGAGCTGGAACAGACAAGAGCAAATGCGGGGGTCTTTTCGCTGCGCGACAGAGGGTGATGCTGTCTGTCGCTTCGGTCGAGATGACGATTCTTTGCGGCCGGTTGACGACTCATTTGCAGTCGGTTGAATAGATGCTACGTGCTATTTTTTCAGTTCGGTGAGGATGGCGGGGACTAGTTGGGTGACGTCGCCGATGATGCCGTAGTCGGCGATTTTGAAGATGGGAGCTTCGGCGTCGCGGTTGATGGCGACGATGGTTTTGCTTTTGTTCATGCCGGAGAGGTGCTGGACTGCACCGGAGATTCCGATGGCGATGTAGGTCTTGGGCTGGACGGTTTTGCCGGTCTGGCCGACTTGTTCGGAGTAGGGGCGCCAGCCTGCGTCGACGATGGCGCGAGTTGCGCCGACGGCGGCTCCCAGTTGGTCGGCGAGGGCTTCGACGTATTGGGTGAAGCCTTCGGCGCTGCCGACGCCGCGGCCGCCGGAGACGACGATTTCGGCTTCGGACAGCGAGATGCGTGAGCTGCGTTCGGCGGTCTTGCCAGTGACTTTGAGGCGGGGCGTGGGTAAGTTGAGATCGACGTCAAACTGCTCTGCTGCCTCGGTCTTCGGCGTTGCGGGGTTGAAGACTCCGGGTTTGATGGTGACTACGGCGATGGGCGCGTTGGATTCTATGGTTTCGGTGACGCGTGCGAGGAAGGTGTAGCGCTGGGCGGTGATGGATTCGCCGGCGGCTTTGAGGGTGATGACGTCTTCGAGCAAAGGGGCGTCGAGTTTGATGGCGACGCGGGGGCTGTACTCGCGGCCGCTGCGGCTGCCGCCGATGAGGACGAGGTTTGCTTCGCCTTCGGTCGCGATCTGCGCTACGGCGGCGGACCAAAGCTCGGGGTCGTATTGGGCGAGCGCGGGGAGGTCTGCGACGAGGACCTGATCGACGGCGCGGGCGACTTCGGCGGCGATGGCGGCGATGTTGCTGCCGAGGACGAGTGCGGTGAGGGGGGCTTCGCGGCCGGATTCGCGGGCGGCGGTGATCATCTCCCAGGTGCTCTTGCTTACTTTGCCGTTGGCGTACTCCACGACGATGAGAATCATGCGATCACCCTTGCTTCGTTGCGGAGAAGATCTACGAGTTGCGCGGCGGCGGCGGGTGCGTCTTTGCCGTCGAGGATTTTATTGAGGCGATTTTTGACCTGGATTTCGGCGCTGACGAAGTTGAGCTTTGGTGTGACTGCGAACTGGTCGAGAGACTCTTTGCGTAGCTCTTTTTTCTTGGACTTCATAATGTTGGGAAGTGTGGGATAGCGCGGCTCGTTGAGACCCTGCTGGGTGGTGACGACGGCGGGGAGTTCGAGAGTGAAGGATTCGCTGCCTTCGTCGGCGTCGTGCTTGCCGGTGAGGGTGGCGCCTTTGAGTTCGAGGGCGCTGGTCCAGGTGACTTGGGGCCAGTTGAGGCGTTCGGCGGTGGCGGCGGCGAGGGCGTGCGAGTCCCAGTCGGCTTGTTGGCCGCCGGAGAGAATGAGGGTTGCCTGCTCCTGCGTGGCGAGCTGGGCGAGGACTTTGCTGAGGGCGATGGCGTCGAGCCGGGTGTCGGTTTCGACGTGGATGGCGCGGTCGGCTCCCATGGCGAGGGCGGTGCGGAGGGCGTCCTGAACGCGGGCAGGGCCGACGGCGACGGCGACGATCTCGGCTTCGATGCCGCTCTCGCGTAGGTGCAGAGCTTCTTCGACGCCATACTCGTCCATGGTGTCCATGACGAGCTTGCTGTTTTCGAGCGCGACGGCGTTGTTCTCGATGTGCACGCTCTCTTCGGCGTCGAGTACCTGCCGAATGTAGGTCAGTATGCGCATGTGTTCTCTACCTTATCCTTGTGCGTCGTGGGATTTGACTCTTCGAAGCGGCCTGGCGTTGTGAGTCGCTGCCGCGTTTGCCTTTGATCGAGAGAACGATGCGGACTTCACTAGATCGTGCGATGAAAAGAGCTTTGCTCCGACGCGAGAAGGATACTGAATGGGTGTTCAGTTCGTCAACGCGTGGGTTTGCACGATTTAAAGGCGCTGTCCTGCCGGACGGGCTCCCTGCGCGGGAGGCGGTCACTTCGTGACTTGTGTACCGGTCTTACGAGAATCAAACTTTGAGGCCTATGAGGCGCATGAGTTCGATGCCGTTGCTTTTGGTGACGACGCCTTCCTGCAGCTTGAAGTCGAATTTCATCTTGCCGTCTTCAATCTCGTCCTGGAGATGGACGTTGTGGAGGCGGGCGTCGCGGTGCTCGCTGATGTTGGTGAGGGCGAGGTCGTGGGTGCTGATGAGGCCGATGGCGCCAGCGTCGAGTAAGGCGTGAACTACTCCCTGGGCTCCGATGAGGCGGTCCTTTGAGTTTGTGCCCTGGAGGAGTTCGTCGAGTAAGAAGAGGACGGGAGGATGATTTTCGGCGAGGTCGCAGATCTGGCGGAGACGCGTGATCTCGGCATAGAAACGGGAGCTGCCCTCTTGAAGAGAGTCATTGATGAGGATGCTCGCGCCTATTTGTAGCGGCGTAAGTTGCAATCTTTTGGCGCGGACGGGGGCACCGGCCATGGCGAGGACGGTGTTGATGCCTACGGCGCGCATGAGAGTGCTTTTGCCGGACATGTTGGAGCCGCTGATGAGGAGGACGCGAGTTTCGCCACAGATACTGACGTCGTTGCGGACACACTTTGCGGCGGGGATGAGGGGGTGGCCGAGTTGTTCGGCTGTGAAACAGGGCGGGCCTTTGACAAACTCAGGGAAGGGATCGGCGGGATGCTCGTAGGTGTAGGCGGAGAGGGAGAGGAGGGCTTCTGCTTCGCCGATGGCGGTGAGCCAGGTGCGGACGGCAGATCCGTGGGAGCTTCGCCAGGCCTCGGCGGCGTAGGCGACCTGAACGGCGTAGAGCAGAGGCACGTTGAGGGCGCGCATGATGGGGTTTTCGAGCGCGTTGATGTACTCCACGATGGTGCGTAGGCCTGCGATGGCTTGAGAGCCAGCAAGGTGATGAGAGGAGAGATCGCTTTTGAGGGTTTGCAGGCGGGGGGATTCGAAGGTTTCGCGTTCGAGGCGGGCCAGGAGGGATGAGAGAAGTTGGAGGTCTTTGAGGGCGTGCTCGGTGGATTGAAGGACTTCGGCGGTTTGCTTGCGAAGCGAGGCGGTGATGATGCATGCGAGAGCGAGGATGAGGAAGAAGGGAGTTTTTTCTCCACGCTCGGCCCAGTAGATGGCTGATGCTATCGATGCGAGGGAGAGAGCGAGAGAAAACCAGCGGAGAGCGTGGTGCTTGAGTTCATTCGGTGCTTCGGCCCAGTGCGTGAGGGCTTCTGTGTGGATGCCGACTTTGAGATCTTCTCCGAGGACGGCGACGTCTTCGCGAAGATCGAGGCGCGTGCGGAGCTCGGAGAGGGCGGTGTGGCGCTGCTTGATGTCGGCGACCGGGGATGGGGCGAGGAGCCAGTTGGCGAGGGTATCTTCGCCCATGCGGGTGCGGGCTAAGGAGAGGAGTTCGAAGAGACTGCCGGGGCCGAAGATGTCGAGGTCTGTGGCGTAGAGGCTGGTGCGCGTGTCGATGCGGTCGCCGGTCGGGCCAGTGCCGGCCCAGCGGTCTTCGATGCGGGCGAGACCCTTGCGATAGAAGTCGACGGCGCGCTCGGCGCAGTCACGCCTGCGAAGGACGCTTGCGTGAAGGATGGCTATCGCAAGGAATAGCGCGGGGCCGGTTAGCAGCCACCAGGGTGAAAAGGTGTCATTGTGGAGAGAGAACCAGGCAGCAATCAGAGTTGCAGTGACTATGAGGAGTCGGAGGTTTCCAAAGCGACGATGGAGTTTTTCGAAGTGCGCGACGCGCTGCTCGCGGGCTTGCTGGCGTTGTTTGTACTCTTCGGAGGGAGATCGATCGGACGGGGGCACAGAGGTATTATCGCTTACCCTCTGTGCCTCGCCGGAGGCTGGCTACGTTGTTGCAGCGGTGGCTTCAACGGTGTTCGTGGAGGCAACGCGAGCGTACCACTTGGCTGAGTCCTTCATGAAGCGGCGCTGCGTGGGGAAGTCCACGAAGACCATGCCGAAGCGTTGCGTGTAGCCTTCGGACCACTCGAAGTTGTCGAGGATGGACCAGGAGTGATAGCCACGAACATCGGCGCCGTCCTGAATGGCGCGGGCGAGTTCGCGAAGGTGTTCGCGGTAGTAGTGAATGCGGCGAACGTCGGCGACGCGACCGCTGGCGTCGGGATAGTCTCCGTAGGAACAGCCGTTTTCAGTGATCTCGATGGGGAGTTCGTAGTCCTTGGAGACGCGCTGAACGATCTCGTACATGCCGCGTGGATAGACCTCCCAGCCAAAGTCGGTAAGGGAACCTTCTTTTCCGTTGTAGTGGTTGAAGCCCATCGCGTCGTAGGAGGGTTTCGTGGGAGCAGGGGTGGGGAGGTTAGCGACGATTTGGCGGAAGTAGTAGTTGACTCCGATGTAGTCGAGTGGCGCGGTCATGCGCTTGTCGTCGCCGCTCTGGAAGCCCATGGTCTCGAGCGGAACGCCGTGGACGAAGGCTTCGGGATAGTGGCCGCGTAAGGCGGTCTCGAGGAACCAGACGTTATTGAATGCGTCGAAGCGTTTGGCTGCGGCTGCGTCTTCGGGTGAGGAAGTCGCAGGCGTAGTGGAAGACATGCTGAAGGCCGTGCCGACTTTTGACTTCGGAGCGATGGCTTTGATGGCGCGGAAGGCGTCGCCCTGAGCGAGGTTGACGGTGTGTGACGCTTTGAGGAAGAGGTCGAAATCCTGTTTTCCAGGAGCGTGAACGCCGCTTCCGTAGCCGAGGTAGGTGAAGACCCAGGGCTCGTTGAAGATGGCCCATGTGTTGATGCGATCGCCTAGCGCCTTGACTGCTATCTCGGCGTAGTCGGCGAAACGGGCGGCGGTGTCGCGGTTGGGCCAGCCACCTTTGTCTTCGAGGGGCTGGGGGAGATCCCAGTGGTAGAGGGTGACGAGTGGGCGCAGGCCGGCCTTGAGAACTGTGTCGGTGAGGCGCTTGTAGTAGTCGATTCCCTTCTGGTTGATGGCGCCTTCGCCGGTGGGTTGAATGCGTGACCACGCGATGGAGTAACGATAGCTGCGCATGTTCATCTGTTTCATGAAGGCGATGTCTTCGGGGTAGCGATGGTAGTCGTCGCAGGCTACGTCGCCGGTGTATGCGCCTTTCACGTTGCCGAGAGAGTGGCTGAAGCGATCCCAGACTGTTTCTCCTCTACCGTCAACATTCCAGGCACCTTCGACCTGATAGGCGGCGGTGGCGGTGCCCCAGAGGAAGTCCTTGGGGAACTTGACTTCGCCTGCGGCGGGAGTCTGCTCTGCGACGGCGTTGAGAGTGGGGAGGATGGAGGCTTCCGAAAACTTGGGAAGCGCGGCTGCAGCGGCCCACGCAGAGGTTTGGGTGAGAAAACTTCGGCGATTCATGTCAGGTAGTCTCCGGGTGGATTGTTTTGAGGTCGCTGTGGCTTAAAAAAATAAGGGATGGAGAAGACTCGGAATTTGAAGGGGGTTTCGGGGAAAACCTGGTCAGAGATGTGGTGTTTTGGTGGTGAAGTTGTGGTGGGATGCGTGGTGAACGTGGTGTTTTGGATACGAGTTTTTTGGGTTCGAAAAATGTGACACGTTTTTGAGGTTTATTTTTAGATCGGTTTAAGTAATTTCTTTTGCAGATTGAGAGTGGGGGCAAAAGTTACCCGTCGGCGAAGAGGGTTTCTCTTCGCCGACGGGTAGGGTTGAGAGGCGTGTTAGTTAGAACAGCACCTTGAGAACAAACTGGTATTCGCGAGGGTTGTAACCCGGGTCGGTTTGTGTGATTGTGCCGAAGTTCGAGTTTCCGAACTGCTGATTGCTGCTGTTGTTGTTGGCGATGAAGAAGTTAGGGGTGTTAGAGATGTTGAACGACTCCACACGGAATTGAATGGTAGCTTTTTCAGCGATGGGGAAGTTCTTGAAGACAGAGAGATCCACATCACGGAAGTGAGGTCCGAACAAGGAGTTGCGTTGGGTGTTGCCGATGGTCCCCAGTGCTTGAGGAGCAAAGGCCGCCGTATTGAAGTAATGCGCGTTGTTCTTGTTACCAATTGAGCGCGGATCTGAGATGGTGTCAGGACGGTCTGAGCCACCGGAGTTTTGCGGCACGGCACGGTTGCTGAATCCGCGCGCTTTGCAAACTCCCGTATAGTCGCAGTCGATCGGGTTGTCGGCGTTGGAGCCGCTTTCGACGATCGAGAAGACCTTACCGCTCTGCCAGACAGAGATGATGTTTCCCTGCCAGCCAGAGAGCAACACTTTCTTAGCACCGGTGAAGTTCTTTCCGTACTGCAGTTCGTAGTTGAGGGATAGAGCGAAGCGGTTCTGGATATTCGTATCGGCTTTGCCATATTCGGTTGCCCGGATATTGAACGGATCCGCGTTGCTCCAGCCTTGGTCGCCCTGCTGAGAGTAGCTGCTGATGTCGGTCAACGCCTTTGCCCAGGTGTAGTTCGCATCAAAAGCTAGGCCCTTGGTAAAGCGGCGCTGGAAGGAGGTCTGCAGACCGTTGTAGTTGGAGATGCCGCCGCTATCCAGGTAGCTGATACCGCCCAGATTCGAGCTTGTCGTCGGGTTCAACGGATTGACCGCATTGTAAGCGTTGATAAAGGCTGCATCGAGCGGACGTGCTGCACCAGTGGGGTTGGTGGGGCTTCCGAGGGGCTGCAACGGGTTGAATGGATGAGGCTGGTTGATGTTGTTGATGGACTCTGGCAGATGCTGTCCGAGGTTGCCGACGTAGCCGATGGTGAAGACGTTGGCTCCAATTTGCTGCTCGATCTGCAGATTGAACTGCTGGATGAGAGCGTTCTTGAAGTGAGGAGCTTCGGCAACGAACCCAAGTCCGGGAAGTGTCGCGAGGTTAGCAAGTTGGCCTGCAGTAGGAGGCGCAGGTGGGGGGATAGCTACCGAGCCCGAGATCGACCCAGGCTGTCCGACGCTGGAGCAGGATGGATTCTGACCGGCAGTCGCACCCTGAGAGGCTTCGAGTTGAACAGCGATATCGGCCTGGCAGGCGGGGTTATACACCGAGGTAAACGGAGCGTTCTTAAGATCGCCGTTCGAGGTGTAGTTGCCGGGGAAGTAGCTAAGCCCGTAGCCGCCACGGAGGACGGTTCCTGGCTGTGGTGAGTAGGAGAAACCGACACGAGGGGCAACGTTGTTGTATTGAGTTGGGATGCCTGCGGTAGAGCTGACACCGTTGACGCCTGCAATCTTCAATGCGCTGGAGGTGGCTGCAGCCGGATTGGAGATCGCTTCGAGGAAGTCATAGTTGGAGATGTGGTCATGTGCTTCAGTGAACGGAGTGTAGACGTCGTAACGTACCCCGTAGATGACCGTTACTCTCGGGTTCAGCTTCCAGCTATCCTGCGCAAAGAAGCCTGGCTCCCAGCTGCGGTAGTCAGGAGGAGAGAGGTTGAAGTTGCGCTGCTGGTTGTTGAAGGCTCCGAGGAGAGCAGAGGCAATCTGGTTGTCCTGAGTCTGCCCCTGACCGCTGCTGTTGATGGTGTCGCTCGGCAGATTGAAGCTGTAGGCTCCGACTGCTGAGGCGCTCTGAACGTTGCGCGCCTGACGGCGAATCAAGACGGCACCGAACTTGAAGTTGTGTCCGCCCTTTGTCCAGCTGACGTTGCCGCTGTACTGGAAGGTGTTGTCGATGTCCTGCAGTGGAACGTACGCACCGTCGCCGATGTCGCCAAAGGGTCCGATGGAGACCGGTGTGAGGGAGTCTGCGAACGGGCTGAAGCTGGTCATGCTGGCAGGAAAGCCAATCTTCTGGTCGATTCCGATGCCATAGTTGAGCGGGAGAGACAGGTTGTTGATGCGGGTAAACCCAGCGCGGAGGTCCATGAGGAGCGCAGGGGTGAAGATGTGGGTATAGCCGATCAGGTACTGCTGAGCGATGTTAGTTGCGGGACCGTCGAAGTTGTACCGGCCACCGCTGATCTGTACTCCGTTTACTGTTCCGAATGCGGGCGGGTTGAAGGTGTCGACACTGTTGTAGGTAAAACGGCCGAAGATCTGATTCTTGTCGTTGAGCTTGTGATCTACGCGGGCATCGTAGGTGTTGGAGGTCTGGGTGATGTTCGGGCTGATGGTAAAGTTTGCCGCGCCGGGTGCCGCACCAGGATTGGTGGGCGCAGGATAGAGCCTTAGATAGTTGAGCAGGATGGGATTGACGGCGGACACGCCACCAGCTGCCACCGTTCCGTTGTTTGTTCTCGAGAAGAGGTCAGCGAGCGAACCTCCGTTGACACCGTTGACATCGTTGTATTCCTGCTGGGTAGGAACGGTGCCAGTATCGGTGGTGCCGCGAACCTGCCTAAAGCCTTCGTAGTCGAAGGTGAAGAAGGTGCGGTCCTTGATGATAGGACCGTTGATGCTGGCGCCGTACTGGTTCTGGCGGAGTTCGGGTTTGGGACCGGTGGTCTGGAAGAAGTTACGACCGTCGAAGATGTCGTTGCGGAAGTACTCGTAAGCCGACCCGTGGAATCTGTTCGTACCGGACTTGGTGACGATGTTGATGACGCCGCCTGCGGTGCGTCCAGCTTCGGGGGCGTAGCTGTTGGTTTCGACGGTGATTTCCTGAATGCCTTCGACGTTTGGTTTCACGCCGATGGTGCCGATGATGCGTTCGTTGTCGTCAACGCCATCTACGATCCAGTTGTTGAGGACTTCGTCTTGTCCGTTGACCGAGAGGCCAGCGGCGTTAGTACGGCGATCATCTGGTCGGCCGCCGCTCGAGAGTGAGTTACCTGCACCAGGGTTCGCACCCGGAGTCAGTGCCACGAGCTGGACAAAGTTACGACCATTGAGGGGCAGATCCTGCACAGCCTTTGCCGTCACAGTCGAGCTCACCGTGGCGTTATCAGCCTGAAGGAGTGGGGTGCTGGCGGTGACTTCGACAACGGTGTCCTGTGAACCTGTGAGCAGGTGAACGTCGTTGCGGGCGCGGTCACCAGCGAGTACGTCGAGGTCTCTGGTGATAGAAGCCTGGAATCCGGCGGCTTTGACCGAGACGGAGTAGTGTCCGACGGGCAGGAGGTTGAAGCTGTAGTCGCCGGATGCGTTGGAGACCGTAGTGCGCTTCTCGTTTGTGCCGTTGTTGGTGAGGACGACGGTGGCGTTGGGAACGACGGCGCCGGTGGCGTCGGTAACAGTGCCGAGGATGTCGGCGGTGGTCAGCTGCGCGATGGCTGCTGAGGTAAAGAGGACAAGGAGTGCCAAGAGATAAGCCGGCTTACTCCATCCCCGAGATCTTCTGCGTCCGCACTGGCCTATGCGGTTCATCTGGGATTTCGAATCGTAGATCATAGTGTCCTGCCCTTCGGTGCTTGGTTTGTAAATCGTTTAAGTCGATTTCTCGTTGCAGTGCTTGGCTGGCAGAGTTTCGTTGAATTCTGCTCAACAAACTAGGAAATGCATTTTGCTGTTTTATGGAAAAATCGTCCTATTTTGATGCAAGTGAAGCTCGTGGTGCATTTACTTCAAACGTTTGAGTAGAGGAAATGATGCTAGTCTTCCCCGGCTGAGGATTCTGCTGGATTGAACTATTGCTTGTCAAGAAAGTTTTTGGCGCGGGGGTGACTCCGAAGACTCTGTGGAGACAGTCCTGCAGTGTTGGTCGTACCAGTTTGATATTTTCCAGGGGACTCTCAATGGGAGCGAGGAGTGGATTGTGCCGTTTGGGGCTCAATTCGGGGAGTATTGAGGAAAGCCAAAGGCGGGTTTGGGGATTGGTCAGACGATTGAAAGAGACCCTTTTTGGGACTCAGACTGGTTACTCCTTTAAATAAAGGAGAGGAGAGCGCAAGGTGTTGATGCGCTCTCCCCCAAGGGAAACGTTTCGGTGAGGGTTAGAACATGTACTTCAATGCGAATTGAAGATTACGTTCTCCCTGTGAAGCGTTGACGAGACCAAAGGTGGGCCCGATGGAGGAGTTAGGAGCGTTCAGGATGGGGTGGTTGAGAGCGTTGATGGCTTCGGCGCGGAACTGCAGGCTCTGGCTTTCAACGATGTGGAAGCTCTTGGAGACGCTGAAGTCGACGGCCTGGAGACCGGGTCCGGTGAAGCTGCCAACCGAACAGTTGCCGAAGCCGCTGGTGGGTTGGGAGACGGAGCTGGGATCGAACCAGGTGTAGCCGGGGTTGCCAGCGAGAGTAGACCGCTGGTATGGCGTGTTCCTGGGTTGACCGTTGCAGTCGGCACGAGCGAAGCCGGAGGTGGTGCCGGAGTTGTCGGTCGCCTGTGCGGTGAAGGGGAAGCCATCGTGGAACTGGAGGATGGTGTTCGCCTGCCAGCCGCCGATGACGAGATCCGCAGCACGGGGGATGTTGGAGCCGAACTGCCGTCCGCGGCCGAAGGGCAGGTCATAGGTGACGAAGCCGTTGAAGGAGTTGGTGACGTTCTGGTCGCAACGTCCGTAGTCGGCTGCGGGGTTGTAGGTGTTCTGGAAGAAGAAGTGGTTGTTGCCGGCCTGGGTAAAGGAGGCGTTGGAGTCTCCGTACTGGGCGAAGAAGCCGGAGGTGTTGCCGAGACACTTGGCGAAGGTGTAGTTGGCCTGGAACTCGAGACCGTGGCTGAGGCGCTGCTGGAAGCTGGTCTGGAGAGCGTTGTAGTTGGAGTAACCGACGGACGAGGTGAGACGCGCCTGACCGACGAGGGACTGGAGGGTGGGATTGAGGTAAGGGCTCGGTGCGATGTTGCCGTTGGCCTCGAGGACCTTCTGGTTGATGAGCGAGATGGCCATAAGGTGATCGGTCTTCTGGCCAACGTAGCCGATGGAGAAGGTAGAGGAGTTGCCGATCTGCCGCTGAATGGTGAGGTTGTACTGCTGGGAGACGGCAGGGCGGGTGTTGTTGGGGTCGAAGGCGTGGATGCCAGCGTTGGCGAAGCAGAGGGGTGACTGTGCGATGGCCAAGGCCGCGGTACAGCCGGGGGCGGACAGGGTGGAGAAGCCGTTATCGAGTGTGGAACCCGGGAGCGGTAAGGTGCCGCCGGCGTAGGTTACGTTGGGCTGGACGGCGAAGGGCGGGTTCTGGAAGAGCAGGTTGCCGGTGCCGGTGGTTTCGCTGAAGTTCGAGATGCCGTAGGCTCCGCGGACGACCATGGCTTTGTCGCCATTGGGCTGCCAGGAGAAGCCGACGCGAGGCTGGAAGTTGGTGGGGCCGTTGTACTGGTTATAGAGCGCGGAGGAGTTGCCGTTCATGCCGGCGATTTGTACGTCGCCAGTGAAGAGGCCGTAGTTGACTGCCTCGTCGTGGGCGTCGGCGCGAGGATTGATGACCTCGTAGCGGAGACCGAGGTTGAGGGTGAGGTTGGGGAGAGCATGCCAGTCGTCTTGAGCGAATCCGGAGTAGAGGTTGTTACGCAGGCTGTGACCGGTGCCTGTTCCGACGGCCACGTTTTGGGGCAGGCCGAGGAGGAAGTCAGCTTCGGCGAAGCCGCTGGGGGTGGTGGTACCATTTGCGCCCTGGACCACGACGCCGGGGTTGCCGGTGAAAGAACCGTTGAAGGTGATCTGGCCGGCGAGACCGGAGTTGCCGACGTAGAGGATGTTGGTGATGTAGCGGAAGAACTCGAAGCCGAGGTTGAAGGTGTGCTTGCCGTGGATGACGGTAACGGTGTCTTCGACCTGGACGACGGTGTCGTGGAACTGCTGGACGAGGTTATCGTTGCCGAAGTCGGAGGCGTTGAAGGCTCCGGCGAAGAGCATCTGGGGCAGGAAGGTCTGTCCTGGTGCAGCTCCGGCGATGCCGAAGGTTGCAGGAAGATTCTGACCTGTGGGGTTGGTGTTGCTGAAGGTGACGGGGAAGTAGCTTCCGCCGAAGCGCAGGTTATTAAGGAGCGTTGCGTTGAAGGTGTGGGAGTAGTCGATGACACCGTTATAGAGCGGATAGGTGCTGAGCGAGTTGCCCTGCAGCGGGAGGCTGTTGGTGGTGGGATTGGTGATGTTCTGCTGGGAGTAGCGGCCGTAGATGTGATCTTTCTGGGTGGCTACCCAGTCGATCTTGAGGTCGCCCTGGTCCGAATTGGTCGAGCTGTGGGTGAGGTTGATCTGATTGTTCGTGAGGAGGGAGTTGATGGGTTGGGGATAGAGCGGCGAGTTGAGGATATTAGAAGCAGCGGCGCTGATGTTGCTTGTGATCTGGTTGTTCAGGAAGGGCAAGCGCTTGGTGGGATCTGTTGTCGCGGAGTGGGGATCGTAGAGCTGCTGCGCGAGGTTGTTGCAGACTCCCTGAGCATTGAAGCCAGCTGTGCAGAGAGCGGAGAAGTCGCCCTTCCGCTCGGCCGTTGTGAGAACGGTAAATAGTGCCGAAGTTGCGGGCTGGTCGAAGCGGGAGCCTTGGTAGTCGGCAAAGAAAAAGAGCTTGTCCTTAACAATGGGACCACCGATGGAGCCGCCGAACTCGTTCCAGCGAAGCTTCGGTGTGGGAGCTGCGCTGGTGGTGGCGGTCTTGAGGAGGCCGTTGGCCCAGGTGTTGGCGTTGAATACGTCGTTGCGGATGAATTCGAAGGCGTCGCCATGGAACTGGTTGGTTCCGGATTTGATGGTAACGCTGACGATGCCGCCGAGGTAGTTGCCGTAGGAGGATGGTGCGTTCTGGGAGATGAGGTTGAACTCCTGGATGGCGTCGACGCTGGGGGCGAAGGCTACGTCGTTGTTGTCGATCTGGTTGTTATCCATGCCATCGAGGATGTAGTTGTTGGTCTGCTCGCGGTTGCCGTTGATGTAGGGGCGACCGACCTGGAAGCTGGCCTGCGGACCGGTAAAGGAGCTGGGGTTCAAGGTAACGGCGCCGGGCGAGAGCAGGGTGAGCTGGTTGTAGTTGCGTGTCGCGAGCGGGAGGGTGACGTTGGCGCGAGCATCGAGAACGGTGCCGAGATAGCTGTCATCGGTTTGCAGGAGAGGCGGCGCGCCTGTGACTTCGATGGTCTGCGAGGCTTGTCCAACGGTCAAGGCGATGTCGATACGGGCGGTCTGCGCCTGGTCGAGCGTGATCGCTGGACGCTCTGCCGAAGAGAATCCCTGAGCTGTGATCTTGAGCGTGTACTGACCTACAGGGAGGGGCGAAAGATAGTAGGAGCCGGAGGCACTGGTTCGGGTGTCATAGGTGGTGCCTCTGGATATCTCGCGGGCTGTGACCTGCGCGCCTGCGACGACAGCGCCTGAGGCGTCGGTAACGGTTCCTGTGATCTTAGCGCTGATGTCCTGCCCATGGGCAAAGGTACAGATCAGGAACATGAAGAAACTGCATAAAGCGATGCGTGTTTTCATTGGTGGCCTCCAATTTCATTTTTCTTTCAAGCGACCTCGACTGTCGCTCAGATTTATGTGGGTGTTTGCGCCTGAGGTTGAGTAGCACTGCAGTGTGTCGTTGCGCAGTGACTTCAATCCTTTGCGTCTTATTTGATGACCATTCCCTCGGACATTGCGGTTGTCGCGAAATCCTGCGAAAAACCGCGAGCAGAAAACTTTCGATACCGATTTAGACGTTCGGAAAATGATGATTTCGCTTGAAGGCAAAATGGTATAGACAACTGTACTAACATGCAAGCAAAAAGTTGGGATTGAGGAGGTACTGACCGCATGCTCGGCTTCGTGGCGTTTCCTAAAAACGCTGATGGATGGTGAGGATTCACGCGGCGTGGTTTTCGAATCAACCACTTAGAAAGCACGACGCAACAGATTGCCTGAATTCTTCAGGCCGTTCTGTTCCGACGACATCGCGGGTTTCTGCTACAGCGGGACACCACATCGATCTTCAGAGGAGTGCGCCTCCTCGAAGTGGTCGTGTGGTGTGCTGTGGGTCTTGTTAGAAACTCAACTCGATGTTTTAAAGGTAGCCAGTAAGCGTTCGCGAACGAAGACGATGTGGTCGCGCATCGCTAGGCGTGCCTCGCGCTTGGAGTCCTTTTTGAGAGCCTGATAGATCTTCGTGTGAGCGACGGGAGCCGTTGAGGCCGAAAGCTCGTAGGACTTGGAACGGCAGAGAAGGGCTTTTTGCTGGACGTTGTCGAGGACGCGGCAGAGTTCCTGGTTGCCGGTGGCCGCGGTGATCAGGTTGTGAAACCGCATGTCCTCTTCGATGTGCTCGAGCTTGTTGCCATTCTTGAGAAACTTTTTGGTGCGGTTGATGCTGGCTGACAGATCGCTGAGCAACTTCGGCGTGATGTGGGCAGCGTCGATGGCGTGCGTCTCGAGAACTTCGCGGAGCTCGTAGAGGTCTTTGATCTCTTTCGCGGAGAACTGACGAACGTAGGCACCGCGCCGCGCTTCGATCCGGACGAGGCCTTCCGCTTCTAATCGATTGAGTGCTTCGCGTACGGGAGATTTGCTGATTCCGAGTTGGGTGGCGAGGGATTCTTCGGTGAGCCGGGATAGTTCCCCTAACGTCCCATTCAGCACACTCTGCTTAATGCTCCGGTAGGTAAGCTCAGTAAGATTTGGGATTTTAGCCAGCTTAATCATGATGGTGGTGGTCTCGAGGATTCTACACGACTCAGAACCCGAGGCCGTATGGTTGGGGCTTACGGGCACAGCTCGGAGATCAATGGGAGCTTTGATCTCCGGGATGGTACTGGCGCTCGATGTGTCCTTTGAGATCGGAGGGATAGAAGTAGACATCGCGGAGGTCGCCTGTGCTGTAGCGTTTCGCCTGGTCATTGAAGTGAGGAGAGGAGGGATTGCCGCTTTCACCGCCTGCGGTGACAGCCTTGGCGTGAACTTTGTCGCCGAACTCGACGACGGCAACGAAGCTGTTGCCGCTGGTGCCGTACCACTTCTTCGTTCCGGGGTAGGGGTGGGCTCCGAAGGAGGCGAGTGAGCCCCAGAAGGAGGACGTAAAGCCTACTGGGATGCTGGGGGCGGCGTCGTTAAAGGGTTGGACGATATCGCCCGTGAGGCGCTGGAAGCGGTTGACGTTGCCCCATGGAGTGTTCCAAGTGCCGAAGTCGTTGGCCAGTTTGTCGGCGGCGGCGGAGAGGGATTGCAGAAGCTGTGTGGAGGAGGCTTTCGTGGCGATGTAGTCCTCGGCGCGGAGGCCTTCCTTTTTGGCTTCTAATGTGGTGCTGCGGCGAATGTCTTCGCCCCAGAATATGGCGAGGGAGGTTGGGACGGAGTCGATGGCCCAGCGATGGTTCCACGTGCGGAGCTGTTGGATGGGATCGGCGAGTTTGGTTTTGAGGGGGTCGGAGGATGGGAGCACGTCGTAGGCCCTGAGGAGTACGGGGAGGGTTTGGTCGAACCAGGGGAGATAGCTGTCGTAGGCGGCGGCGATGAGGGAGTCGAGGGTGAAGTCTTTTTTATCTTGCAGCACGCGGATGGCGTGCTGGCCGCGGGCGGTTTCGGTGCCGGTTTCGACGTAGACGGGATAGTCGACTTGGCGGAGGCTGCTGATGCCGGCGCCGGACCAGGGCCAGTTGTTGCTGTTGTAGAGCCAGCCGCTCTTTGGGTTGAGGAGTTGGGGTAGTTCGTCGACGGCGAGGAGGCCCTTCCAGTCGGTGGCGGGGTTGCTGCCGTCTACGGGTTTGGTGAAGTCGAAGGCGGTGTCGCGGCGGGGGATGAAGTTGCCGTGAAAGTAGGCGATGTCGCCGTCGGCGTCGGCGAAGATGGTGTTGTTGGAGGAGTTTGCTTTGAGCTCGAGAGTTTGGCGGAAGGATTTGTAGTCTTTTGCCTTGGTGCGGATGTAGGACTGTGTGAGCGCCTTGATGGGTTCCTGCATGAGGCGGATGCTGATCCATTTGCCATCGGCTTCACGGATGATGGGGCCGTGATGGGTGCGGTAGATGGTGAACTTCTTTTCGGCTATGCCGTGGTCGGTTTTGTAGGGGATGGTGATCTGCTCTGTGGTGAGGGGACGGAGGTCGTTGCCGTATTTGTAGAAGAGGCGATTGTCTTTCTTCTGGACGGTTTCAAGATACTCGTCGACGGCGTCGACTCCGCTGGAGGTGTGCATCCAGCCTGCTCGCTCGTTGAAGCCTTGATAGATGAAGAACTGGCCCCAGGTGACGGCTCCGTAGGCATCGAGGCCCTGGTCGCTGGACATCTGGAGTTCGGAGCGGAAGAAGAAGGAGGTGTGGGGATTGATGAGGAGGAGGGCGTGGTGGTCGCGTGTGTTGGAGGGCGATATGGCCATGCCGTTGGAGCCGGTGGGCTCGGGGGGATCGCTGTCGTGGATGTAAGCTAGCTCTTCGTGAGTGGTTGTGCGGGTGGAGGCGTGGATGGCAGCGGGATGCGAATAAAAGGATTGGAGCTGGAGGAGGTCTATTCGTTCGATGTCGCCGCCGATGCTGCCTTCGGTGAAGGAGAGAGCCATCCACGGCTCGAAGTGCTGGATGACTCGAGGCTTTACGTCGGGGTGTTTGTAAAGGTAAAAGTTGAGGCCGTCGGCGAAGGCGCTCATGAGAGTTTTTAGCCAGGCGGGGCTGGCCGCGTACTGTTTCTTCAGCTCGATGGGGTTGATGAAGAGCTTCATGCGCAGATCTTGATAGATGCGGGATTCACCTTCGGCTTCGGCGAGTCGGCCCGTGGCGTTGATGTAGTTGGTCTCGATGCGATTGAAGTCGTCTTCGGCCTGGGCGTACTCCATGCCGAAGACGGCATCGGCGTCGGTCTTGCCGTGAATGTGGGCGATGCCCCAGTCGTCGCGGGTGATGGTGACGTTTGCAGCTTCCTGTTTCCAGCGGGCGGATTCGGCGGTTTCTGCTGCGTGAAGGAGGGCGGTTGATAGCAGGACTGCGAAGAGTGTGGCTAGGGGCTTGAGACACTTTCTGTTCTGCATGAACTGCTTGTCTCCTGGTGCAGGGTGTTCGACTGGTGCGGCAGTGCGAACAGTTTACCTGCTGGAGACGAGCGGCTCTGCGCTAGAAGGAGAACTTGGCTGCTAGCTGGACGAGACGTGGGGCTGCGGCGCTGACGATCTTTCCGAAGTTCTCCGTGTCTTCGACTTGCCCGTCGACGGCGGCGGGACCGTAGAACTGAGTGTGGTTGAAGGTGTTGAAGGACTCGAGGCGGAAGTCGAGGGATTTTGATTCTGCGAAGCGGAGACCTTTCTGGACGGCCATGTCGAAGTTGTTGATGCCGGGGCCGTAGAAGATGCGGCGTTTTGCATCGCCCAGCTGGCCTAGGTTTTCTTCAGGGAAGAGAGCGGTGTTGAAGGCTGGTCTTCCGTTGCGGCCGTTGGTGTTGATCTTTAGATTGCCGGGGAGGTATTGCGGGGTGTCGAGGAGATAGTTGTTGGCGCCGTTGCCTAGAGTACCGAGGAGGGAGTTGTCGGAGTTGTCGAATAGCGTGACGGGGAAGCCAGAGGCGAAGCGGGTGGTGCCGGAGAGGCTCCACTCTTCGGTGAGGCGGTTGCTCTTGTGGAAGAGAGTGGCGACAGGGAGTGCCCAGGAGTAGCTGGCTACGAAGTTGTGCTTGAGGTCCCAGGCGGAGATGGTGCGGCTTTGGCGGGGGTCGATGGGGTTGAGTTGTTCGCCGAGGCTTGAACCCTGGTCGATGGATTTGGCGTAGGTGTAGCTGAAGAGGAACTGCGAGCCGTGGTGCTGGTAGCGGAGGGTGGTTTCAAGGGCGTTGTAGTTGGAGCTGGCGGCGGATTTGTCAGCGGTGTTTTCGCCGTAGTTGGGGCCCTGACCTACGCGAGTTCCCTGCACTGTTTCACCAGCGCTGTTGGTGTAGGTGGAGTCTTCGCCGAAGGGGCCGCAGCCGGGGAGGCTGAGGCAGAGTGCGGGGTCTCCGGGGTTGGCGGAGATGAGGGTGAGGATGCGGTGGCCCTGATTGCCGACGTAGCTTACGGTGAGCAAGGTGTGCCCGGTGAGCTGGCGCTGGAGGGAGAACATGTAGTTGCTGGTATAGGGAGCGCGGTTGCGGTAGTAGAAGAATGGATCGGCGGCGATGGGAGTGAAGTTGGCCCAGTTGACTGAGGTGTCGGGGTTGGTGCGGGAGACTGAGTGCGAGGGGAATGGGAAGGGAAAGCGCTGGCCGTTATTGACTCCGGTGGCGGCGGTGACGAAGGGAGTTGCGAGTAATGGTGGGCCGGGGCTGAGGTAGTTGAAGCCGAAGGGCGGTACGGCGTACATGATTCCCGCGGTGAGGCCGGGGAAGGCGGTGTAGAAGAGGCCGTAGCTGGCGCGGATGCTTGATTGGCCGTTTGCGCCGAAGACTTTGCTCCAAAAGCCATGGTCGATCTTTGGAGAGTAGGCGAAGCCGATGCGCGGGGCGAAGTTTTTGTAGCTGGTGGGGGCGATGGTGCTTGGGATTCCGGGGTCCCCGGCTACGACGAAGCCTTCGGGAGCTCCGGGGTAGAGGGTTGATTGTGCTCCGGGAATGTAGGTTTGGAGTTGATTGTATTTTTCCGACCAGGGGGCGATGACGTCCCAGCGGAAGCCTGCGTTGATAGTGAGATCGGGGCGGACGCGCCAGCTGTCTTGCACGTAGAGGCCTAGATAGTGGTTGCGCAGGTAGAAGGGTTGGCCGGAGGATTGAGTGAAGTTGCTGGGCGTACCAAGGAGGAAGTCGGCGTAGGGGTCTCCGGTTTCGGTGCCGTTGTTGTTGAAGGTACCGTTGAAGGTTGCGTTGGGATGCTCGTTGACCTGATCGATGTGAAATTGAACGCCGAGTTTGAGAGTGTGCGCGCCGACGGAGCGCGAGAGGCCGTCGCTGAGATAGTAGGTGTTATTGACCTGGGTTTCGTTGGTGATGGGGACGCCCATGACGAAGGTTGGGAAGGTGATGTTCTCGACACCTTCAAACTGCGGGGCCTGAACGAAGATGCCTCCGTTGGCGGGGTCTGTGAACCCCTGAGATGCGAGGCTGACGCCGAGGCCGCCTTTTGGCTGGCCGATGACGTTGGCGTTGCGGAGGTAGCCGATGTGGAGTTCGTTGACTGTGTTTGCGCCGATGACTTTTGTATCGCTAACGGAGAAGAGTTGCGCTCTGCCGATGAAGAGGGCGTCGAAGCCGGGGATGCTTGCGCCGGCGACTGAGCCGGGGTAGGGGTTATCGAGGTTGTAGTCGTCGATAAAGTAGTAGGCGGAGAGCTGGCCGAAGCGGCTGTTGCCGTCGATGCGTACTGAGCCCTTGTCGTCTCTAACTGTTTGCGAGAAGGCGGAGGAGGAGAACTGATTGTTTCCTACATTCGGCGAAGGGATGTACTGGAGGAGACTTTTTGCGGGAGCGGACCATGCGGTCTGAGGGATGTTGCCGTCAGGAAAGACGCTGGTGTAGGGTTCGCCCGCGGTAACAGGGCGGCCTAGTTGCTGGCTCAGCAGGGATGCGAGATAGGGGCCACTGACGAAGCCGGTGAGGTCGTCGAAGCTGCCGGTGCGTTGGGCGAGCGAAGGGACGGAGATGTTTCCGGTGGAGACGCCTTGTGTGGTCCGGGTGCCCTGATAGTCGGTGAAGAAGAAGATCTTGTCGTGCTTGATGGGGCCGCCGATGGCTCCGCCGAATTGATTTTGTTTGTAGGCGGCGCGGGTTTGATCGAAGAATCCCTTCGCGTCGAGGTTGGTGTTGCGGAAGAACTCGAAGGCTTTGCCGTGAAGGTGGTTGGTTCCGGATTTGCTGACGACGGTGATGATGCCGCCGTTGTAGTTGCCGTATTCGGGATCGAAGTTGGTGGTGAGGACGCGGAACTCTTCGATGGAGTCGAGGTTGGGGATGACGGCGGTGCCCCCGTTCATGGGCTCCACCACATTGATTCCGTTGACCATGAATCCGTTGGAGGATTCGCGTTGGCCGTTGATGGAGAGGTTGCCGGGATTTTCGTCGCCTGAGGGATCGATGCTGCCGGTGACTCCGGCCATGATGACGGAGTTGGGCAGGAGGGTGGAGACGGGAGCAACGCCGGGTTGGATGGCGAGCAGATCGGTGTAGCTGCGACCGTTCAGGGGGATCGCGGTCATCTGGTCGTAGGAGACTACTTCGCCGAGGTGAGTTGCGGTGGTTTCGACTTGAACGGCGGCCTCGCTGGTGACGGTTACGACGTCGGAGCGGGTACCGATTTCGAGGGAGGCGTTGATGCGCAGAGCGGAGTCGGCGTCTATGGCCAGGTCGATCTTTCGCTGCGTGTTAAAGCCTGCCGCGGTGATGTCCAGGTCGTAGTGGCCTACGGGAAGATTGGGGAAGGTGTAGAAGCCTTGTTTGTCGGAGACTGCGCTGTAGGTCGTATGCTGGGCGGTGTTGACCAGCTTGAGGGTTGCTCCGATGACAATAGCGCCGCTTCGGTCTGTGATTGCGCCGGAGATGCTGCCGCCGGTTGCTGCATGCAGGAGAGATGTGATCGTGAAGAGGAATGCGAACGCCAAGAGATACTGAAACGTTTTGAGGACGGGAGAGCTTGATTTCAATTGCAGCATTTACGCCTCAACAGATGGCGTGGTAATCAGGCTAAGCTCAGGATGAGTGAGCGATCGCCCCCGTTTCCACGCGGGGTAAAATCACGACTTCTCCTGGGTAGGTCTCCTGATTTACAGGCGAAGCTGCTGTTGAGCGGCTCCTGACTCTTCGCCTTCCCCGATAAAAATCGAGTGGCTAGTGAAGAGTCTTTTCCTGATTACAGTGGCGGGACCATGCCGGACTTACACCGGCTTCCCTTTTATGCCCTCGCGGGCACCCAGGATGTTTCATTTCCAAATTAGCACATGCCGCGGTGTCGGAGGAGGAGGTGCATTTGTTTTGGCGGAACGTTCCATTCGGCGACGAAAATCTTGAAGGTTATTTTAGGGCGCGGCGCAACGGCTTCCACTCCCCGTCGTTTGCCGCGGGCTTGAGTCCGAGCAGCTTTGCGATGAAATCGTAGACATCGACGTTTTGGAAACTTGCGAGTTTCGCTCCTGAGCGGATGTCGGGGCCATTTGCGACGAAGATCGCCTTCATCTCGGGCATGCGGGTTACGTCGTAGCCGTGTTCGCCTGTCGGTGGCTTGCGGGCACTGTCGTGGATGCGAATGTTGTAGGGGCCGTTGGGCACAATGACTGGATCACCTTCGCGTGGGTTTTCGTTGAAGTGGAGATAGGCTGGGACTTCGGCTCGGCGATAGGCTGTGAAACGCGGGTCTGGATGTGCGCGGAAGCTCTCGTATGCTTTCTGTGCATCCGCTTCGGTCTCCGGATAGAGGAGAGTGCCTTCGGATTTGAAGTGGGATAGATCGGCGTATTGGTCAAGAGTGATCCAGTCGCCATCTGTCTTTATCATGCCGTGGTCGGCGAGGATGATGAGATCGATAGGGAGATGCGTGGCGTCGAGTTTGGCTTTTAGGTCGCCCATGAGTTGATCGACATGATGGACCTGCTCCTGCTCTTGAGGGGAGTCGGGGCCATATAGGTGCCCAGCGTGGTCGGTGTTGCTGTAGTAGAGGGTGATGAAGTGCGGACGTTCCGATGGGGGGAGTTTGAGCCAGGCGATTACCTGATCGATACGCTTCTGGTCGTCGAAGGCGTCGTCGAAGTGAAGATATTCGTCGGGCCGTTCGCCGGCGATTTTTGCTTCGGAGCCCGGCCAGAAGAAGGATGCGGCGCGCATTCCCTGCTGTTCGGCGAGTGACCATAGAGGAGTGCCGTTGTACCAGCTTCCGTCGGTGGTGTTCTTCGGGTCTCGGTAGGAATATGTCTCGCCACGAACGGGATCGTAAAACACATTGCCTACGATTCCGTGGTGCTCGGGGTAGAGACCGGTGACGAGGGTGAAGTGGTTCGGAAAGGTGATGGAGGGGTAGGACGGTAGCATGCCCTCTGGTGCGGTTGCCCCGGTGCGCGCCAGTTCGGCGATATGTGGGGCGCCGAACTTTTGTGGATAGTCGTAGCGGAAACCGTCGAGCGAGACCAGAACGACGTAGTGTTTTTTCTGTTGCTTGGGTGAGTTCGGGGGAGCGGCGATTTTTACGACTTTGTCGCCTTCTGAGCTTTGGGGAGATTCGGCTTGAACGCTCTGGACCAAGAGAGCGAGGAGAACGGCAAAGACGCAGGTTTTGAGAATGGATAGGCGAACGGACAAATGCTGCTCCCGAATTTGCTCACCGAATGAGCGGGGTTATTGGATGGAAGAAAGGCCAACAGTTCTAAACTATTTTAACGGCTTCCGGATAAAGAGGAATGAAAGTTGTAATTGTGCTTTGGACTCGAAGTTGATGGGCATTCAAATTCACAACAAACCTGCGA
Organism: Tunturiibacter psychrotolerans; assembly: GCF_051013365.1. Lineage (GTDB taxonomy): Bacteria > Acidobacteriota > Terriglobia > Terriglobales > Acidobacteriaceae > Edaphobacter > Edaphobacter psychrotolerans_A. Next base: position 1,458,833 of record NZ_CP132941.1, read on the forward strand.
CAGGTATAACCTTATTTTTTCAGGAGAAGATGAGTGCCTGTTGATCCGCTTCGAGTCATCTCTGATCTTAAGGAACTTCGTGCGTTGACGGGTAACGCTGATGGCGCTCAGCGAGTGGCGTGGACTCCGGTCTGGCTCAAGGCACGCGAGTGGTTTCAGGAGAAGCTGAAGGGGCTTCCGGTGGAACATCATTATGACGCTGCGGGAAATTCCTGGACTACACTTCGGGGCGATTCGGATCGAGCTCTTATTCTTGGGAGTCATCTTGACTCTGTGCCAAATGGGGGTTGGTTGGATGGATGCCTTGGCGTGCTTGCTGCACTAGAGGTAGTGCGTGGCCTGGCAGAAGACTTTAGCGGACGGCCGCCGATCACGATTCGGCTGGTCGACTGGGCGGATGAAGAAGGTGCGCGATTCGGCCGTAGCCTCTTCGGGTCTTCCGCATTTGCAGGGACTCATACGATTGAGGCCGATCGCAACCGGACGGACCGCGATGGCGTGCGGCTTGAAGATGCTCTTCGCAATTGTGCGATTGAAGTAGAGCAGATTGGGAACGCGGCCGAAGAGCGCAGGAACGCTGGTGCGTATCTGGAGTTGCATATCGAGCAAGGGCCGGTGCTCGAGGGAATGAGTCTGCCGTTAGGAGTAGTGCTGGGGACCAAGGGAGTGGAACGCCATGCCATTACGTTCCATGGGCAGGAGGCTCACTCGGGATCGACCCCGATGGGTGTACGACGAGATGCACTGGCGGCTGCGGCGAAGCTGGCGCTTGAGATTCGTCCAATCGCGCGGAAACATCCTGATGCGGTCGCGACGATGGGAAGCGTGAAGACTTTTCCGGGGATTGTGACGGCTGTGGTTGGACGTTGCGAGACTACGCTTGATATGCGTGACCTTGATGAGAAGGTGCTGGCTTCGATGCTGCGTGACGCTCGAAATGCGAGTGAGCGTTTTGCGAGGGAAGAAGGCTGCACTGTCGATTGGTCCAGGATTTGGAGCATTGAACCGATCCCGTTTGATCCACAGCTTGTTGAGTTTTGTGAGGACGCAGTCCGGGAGACTGCTAGCGTGTCTCATCGACTGCCTTCCGGTCCGCTGCACGATGCGGCGGAGGTTGCGCGCGCTGGGATTCCGACTGTCATGATGTTTACTCAATCGCTTGCCGGGCTGAGCCACAATAAGGCGGAAGATACGAGGGTCGAAGATTTGACGTTGGCTGTGCAGGCATTCGATCGGCTTGCGAGAAAGACCTTGAGATGGTTAAGCGAACAAGGATCATGATTGAAGCTGAAGATCGATTCGCCCTGTTTCCTGATCCAAAGTGATCTTGGACTTCTCGGGTTGGCGGTGGGTTTGGCGAGATAGTGCATAATAGTCACTCCTGATAAAAGATGCGCGGTCTAGGAGGGTCATAATGTCTTCCATGATGCAATTGCCCACATTCAATGGATGTTTCCGCGGCTATGATCTTGTTGAGCCTGATGGGATGATCGGACTTTGATGAGCGAACGCGTTCCTTTTCCTGGGCAGATCGTGGCTGCGCCAGAGCTGGCAGAACGCTTTGGCGATCTGCATCCGCCACTCGACCGGCAGGCTGCTGTGCCTGAGGCCAATCGCTGCTTGTATTGCTTCGATGCGCCGTGCACGAATGCATGCCCGACACATATTGATGTGCCGCGATTTATCAAGAAGATCGCCAGCGGGAATCTTTCGGGCTCTGCGCGCACGATTCTGGATGCGAATATTCTGGGGGCGAGCTGCTCTCGGGCGTGTCCGGTGGAGGTGCTTTGCGAGGGCGCCTGCGTGATGCATCGCTACAACAAACAACCGATTCAGATCGCACGCCTCCAGCGTTTTGCGATGGATGCGCTGTACGAAAGCGGCGCTCCGCTGCCGTTTGAGCCTGGAGCTGAGACTGGGCTGTCGGTTGGGCTGATTGGCGCGGGACCGGCTTCACTGGCTTGCGCCGCTGAGCTTCGGCGTCGTGGCATTCGTGCCGATCTCTACGATGCGCGACCGTTACCCGGGGGTTTAAACACGTACGGAGTTGCAGAGTACAAGTTGCCATTGGTGGAGAGCCTGCGTGAGATTGAGATGCTTGCACAGCTGGGGGTGGACTTTCACTTCGAGACTAGAATCGATGCTGCGGGACTTGCCGAGCTTGAGAGGAAGCACGATGCGGTTTTCTTAGGCATCGGACTGGGCGCAATTCATCAACTGGGAGTTGCTGGAGAAGGGCTCTCCGGAGTGACGAATGCACTCGATCTGATTGCTGGATATAAGTCCGGCTCGCTGACGGCAGTACCCAATCGGGTGGTCGTGGTAGGAGCCGGCAACACTGCAATTGATGCAGCGATTGCAGCCGTTCGGCTTGGGGCTACTGATGTGCATATCCTCTACAGAAGAGGACCTGAACAGATGTCCGCGTTCACGTTTGAGTTCGAGCACGCGAAGAACGAGGGTGTGAAGTTTTTGTGGCATGTTCAACCAATGGGCATTCGTGGCAGTAGAGCTGTGGAAGGGATCGAGTTGACGAAGCTTGAGTCGACGGAGGATGGTTCTATTGTGCCTCGTGATGGATCGGAGTTCGTTCTCGAAGCTGACCTGATTGTTTTATCGATTGGACAGGCTACGCACTCAGGCTTTCTTTCTGACTCTTCGAGTAAGTCCGAAAAGATTCAAGTTGAACGTGGTCGGATTGTGATTGATAGAGCGACGGGACAGACCTCCAACCCGAAATATTTTGCGGGTGGGGACTGCACGAACGGCGGACGCGAGGTGGTAGACGCAGTTGCAGATGGAAAGCGCGCAGGGGTCGGCATCGCTGCATGGTTGGAGGCGCAACATGTCACCGTCTAAACCGACACTGGAAACTACCTTCTGCGGCATTCCGTGCCTTAATCCTTTTTGGCTGGCGTCTGCACCGCCGACGAACTGCGGAGAGCAGATCATGCGGGCCTTCGATGCAGGTTGGGGAGGGGCCGTTTGGAAGACGATTGGGGAGCCGATTACGAATGTGAGCTCGCGCTACTCATCAATCGATTGGGAGGGGCGGCGCATGATGGGCTTCAATAACATTGAGCTCATCTCGGATCGTCCGATCGAAGTGAATCTGCGGGAGATCGCGGAGGTGAAGCGGCGGTATCCGAAACACGTGGTGATTGCATCGCTAATGGTTGAGAGTAAGCGCGAGAGTTGGCACGAGATCGTACAGCGCGCGGAGGATGTAGGTGCGGACGGCCTTGAGCTTAACTTTGGATGTCCCCATGGAATGAGTGAGCGTGGCATGGGTTCCGCGGTGGGACAGGTGCCGGAGTACTGCGAGCAGATTACGGCATGGGTTAAGGAAAAGGCACGTACGCCGGTGATCGTTAAACTGACTCCGAATATTTCGGATATCCGGATTCCTGCACGTGCTGCCAAACGCGGCGGGGCAGATGCGCTGTCGGCCATCAATACCATCAACTCGATTACGGGCATTGATCTCGATACATTTCAGCCGAACCCGAATGTGGATGGTAAAAGCTCGCATGGCGGCTACTGCGGGCCCGCGGTGAAACCGATTGCGCTCAACATGGTTCAGCAGATTCAGGCAGATGCTGGGAGCGTGCTTCCGCTTTCGGGGATTGGCGGGATTGGAGGCTGGCGTGATGCAGCGGAGTTTATTTTGCTGGGCTGCAGCACGGTGCAGGTTTGCACCGCTGCGATGCACTACGGCTACCGAATCGTCGAAGATATGCAGGACGGACTTCTGAATTGGATGGCAGAGAAGGGGTTTGCTACTCTCGAAGATTTCCGCGGGTTGTCGCTTCCGAATGTTCGCGAGTGGAAGCAGCTCAATCTCAACTATCAGATCGTTGCTCGTATCCACGAGGATTTATGCATTGGGTGCCAGCTTTGTTATACGGCTTGCTGGGATGGGGCGCATCAGTGCATCCATCTTGACCGGACGTCTCCAGTGCCCGATACGACGCGAACGCCAGCGATGGTTGAGGTTGAAGCTGCGCGAAAGATTTCGACCACGCCGATTCCAAAACTCGATACGGGGAGTGCTAGAACGATCTCTGCGATCACCCCGCTTGAACGAATCCCACGTGTGGATGAGGACCACTGCGTGGGGTGCAATCTTTGCTCGCTTGTTTGTCCGGTTGAGAACTGCATCACGATGGAGCGCATTGATAAAGATCTGCCGGCTGAAAGCTGGGAGGAACGTGTCGCAAAGGACCTGGTCCCGTCGGGTGCGCGCGAAGTTATGAGTACCAATACGTGAGCAACTTCTGTCTTTGAGGGTGGGGCGTCATTTTGTTCATGCAACTGTAGCGCTCAAATAGTTTGGAGCAAAGATGGGAACTCTGATTCAGGATGGCACCGTTGTCACGGCTGACCGCGTTGAAAAAGCTGATGTCCTGATTGATGGCAGCACTGTGTTGGAGGTACGTGCCAACATCGATCCTGCGGGGCACACGATTGTGAATGCGGCGGGCCTTTTTGTTTTGCCCGGCGGAATCGACGCGCACACTCATATGGATATGCCGTTTGGGGGGACTGTCTCTGCGGACGACTTCCTCACCGGCACGCGTGCGGCTGCGATCGGTGGGACAACCACGATCGTGGATTTCGCGATCCAGGCCAAGGGAACGCGCATGCGGGATGCGCTGGATATCTGGAAGGCAAAGGCTGACGGCAAGGCTTGCATTGACTATGGTCTGCACATGATCGTGACCGATCTTGGCTCCGATAATGGCAAGCAGGGGCTGCACGATATGGATGATATGGTGCGGGAGGGTGTCGCCAGCTTCAAGCTTTTTATGGCTTATCCGAACGTACTGATGGTGGATGATGGAACGATCTTCAAGGCATTGCAGCAGACGGCAAAGAACGGTGCATTAGTGTGCATGCATGCCGAGAATGGAAGCGCGATTGATGTGATTGTGCAGCAGGCGCTTGCGGAGGGTAAGACGGCGCCGGTCTATCATGCGCTGACGAGGCCGACGAAGGCAGAAGCTGAGGCGGTGCACCGGTCGATTGCGCTGGCTGAGATGGCTGGCGTGCCCGTCTATATTGTGCATCTCTCGAGCGAAGACGCGCTGAACCAAGTTCGGGAGGCGCGGGATCGTGGCGTGCCGGCATTCGCAGAGACGTGTCCTCAGTATCTATTGCTGTCGATTGAAGACCAGATGCCCGGGAAGAGCTTTGAGGAGGCAAAGTATGTCTTCACTCCACCACTGCGGCAAAAGAAAAATCAACCGAAGCTTTGGGATGGACTGGTTACAGATAACTTGCAGGTGGTTTCGACCGATCACTGTCCGTTCTGCTTTGCCGACCAGAAGCAACTGGGGAAGGATGACTTCAGCAAGATTCCGAATGGTGGCCCGGGGGTGGAGAATCGGATGCAACTGCTGTATCACTTCGGTGTGAATGCGGGGAAGATTTCGTTACAGCGGTTCGTCGAGATTACATCCACTGCGCCGGCGCGGATTTTCGGAATGTATCCGAAGAAAGGAACGATTGCTGCAGGTTCGGATGCGGATATTGTGCTGTGGGATCCTGATGCCGAGCATGTTATATCCGCAGCGACACACAACATGCGATGCGATTTTTCGATGTTCGAAGGGTGGAAGGTTAATGGCAATGCGCGGCAGGTTTATTCGCGTGGGGAGCTCGTTGCCGATGGGGGACGATATGTTGCCGCGGTTGGTCGTGGTCAATATCTGCGACGAGAGGCCAGGGGAGGGGCATGGCAGTGAGCTCGATCACGTCTGGAGTCGTTGATCAGACTTCCGCGATGCTGGCTGCGGAACATGACTCGCGGCTCTATAACAACGATCTTGCTCCCACTGTCGCTGCGCAACGTACCTGGGGAACTTACAACTACATCGCACTGTGGTTTTCCATGTCGATGGAAGTGACGACGTACATGCTCGCGTCTTCGTTGATTGCTGGCGGCATGAATTGGAAGCAGGCAATTCTGACGATCCTTTTGGGGAATCTGATCGTGCTGGTGCCGATGCTTTTGAATGCGCACGCAGGGGCAAAGTATGGCATTCCCTTCCCTGTGTTTGTGCGGGCGAGCTTTGGCACGCGTGGAGCGAATCTGCCTGCAATGTTGCGGGCTATCGTGGCTTGTGGATGGTTTGGGATTCAGTCGTGGCTTGGCGGGCAGGCGATTGCCGCGATGATTGCGGTGCTGTGGCCTGCAACGGCGCATGCACCTTCTGTGCTGTGGGCTAGCTTTCTTGGATTCTGGCTCTTGAATATGTATGTGGTTTGGCGAGGTGTTGAATCAATCCGATTTCTGCAGAGCTTTTCTGCGCCCTTCATGCTTGTGATGTCGCTGACGCTTCTCTTTTGGATGCTGCATAAAGCGGGCGGATTTGGACCGATGCTGTCGGCCCCGAGCCGGTTTCACACGACGGGCAGTTTTCTTCACTTCTTCTTTCCGTCGTTGACGGCAATGGTGGGATATTGGGCGACGCTGTCACTGAATATTCCGGACTTTACGCGTTATGCGAAGTCGCAGGATTCTCAGATCGTCGGACAGGCATTTGGTCTGCCCGTCGCGATGGTGCTTTACTCTTTCATCGGGATCGCTTGTACTTCAGCGTCAGAGGTTATCTTTGGAGAGCCGGTCTGGTCGCCGATCACTTTGCTTGGACGTTTCCATCAACCGCTTGCTGCGTTGCTCGCGCTGGTTGCTTTGTTAATTGCGACGTTGAATGTGAATATTGGCGCGAATGTGGTTTCGCCTTCCAATGACTTTTCGAACCTTGCTCCTGGGTTGATTAGTTTTCGTACAGGTGGATTGATTACGGGCTTTTTGGGTCTCGCGATGATGCCATGGAAGCTGATGAGCAGCTTTGGCAGCTATATCTTTGGGTGGCTCATCGGCTATTCAGGACTGTTGGGGCCTGTTGCAGGCATTATGGTGGCGGATTATTTTTTGATTCGGGGGACGCGGCTGGATACGATCTCCCTGTATCGACGCGGAGGCCCCTACGAATACACGCGCGGCGTGAATCCCAGGGCAATCGTTGCGCTGGTCGCGGGTGTCGTCGTGGCGTTGATCGGGCTCGCAATTCCCTCTTTGAAATCTCTTTACGACTACGCTTGGTTCGTCGGCTTTTTTGTCTCGGCGGTCAGCTACTACGTCCTCATGCTGCGATATCGGCCAGCTATTTTGCGCTCGCCCGATGCCGTGACAGACCCAACGCTATAAGAATAGGATTGCACTTATGAGCCCCATCGATGTAGTCGAGCCTCAGAGCTCCAATAAGTCACAGCCGCTTACCAGCCAACAGGTTGTCGATCTTACGCGCCAGCATAATTACGGCACGTGGCGATTTCAAAAGGGCTGGAACCCGATGCATATCGTCGATGCTGAGGGATGCTATATCGTCGACGGATCGGGAAAGCGGTACCTGGATTTTTCGTCGCAGTTGATGTGCTCGAACCTCGGACACAAGAATCAGGCTGTTGTGGATGCGATTGCTCGTCAGGCTCAGCAGTTGAGCTATGCGATGCCGGGGTACGCGACTACGGCACGCGCGGAGCTGTCGCAGATTCTTCTGGAAGTTCTTCCCAAGGGAATCAATAAGTTTTTCTTTACCACGTCTGGTACCGAAGCGAATGAGGCGGCCTTCAAGATTGCTCGCATGTACACGGGCAAATCAAAGATCATCGCGCGGTACCGCTCCTATCATGGTTCGACTGCCGGCTCTATCGCGGCTACGGGAGATCCGCGACGGTGGGCCATGGAACCTGGTGGCAAAGGGCCGGGGATTCTTTTCGCGCCGGAGGTTCACTGTTACAAATGTCCGATCAAACACACGTATCCGGGCTGCGGTATCGCCTGCGCTGACTACATCGAGCATATGATTCGCAACGAATCGGATGTGGCGGCTGTTCTCGTGGAACCGATCGTTGGGACCAATGGAGTGATCGTTCCTCCGGAAGAGTACATGCCTAAGCTTCGCCGGATCTGCGATGAGTACGGAGTTTTATTGATTGCGGATGAGGTGATGACGGGGTGGGGACGGACTGGCGAGTGGTTTGCGATGAATCACTGGGGAGTTGTCCCGGATATTCTGGTGACGGCAAAGGGAATTACTTCGGCCTATGTTCCTTTGGGGCTTTGCGCAACCAGTGAAAAGATCGCTGAGTACTTTCAGGATCATTACTTCGCCCATGGTCATACGTATGAGGCTCATCCGCTTACGCTTGCGCCGGCAGTCGCTACGATTCGTGAGATGCAGCGTCTTGGACTTGTCGAAAGGGCGCGGGAGCTTGCGCCTTATGTCGAAGGCAAGCTTAGAGAGTTGAAGGCGAAACATGCCAGCATCGGGGACGTTCGTGGAAAGGGGCTTTTCTGGGCGGTCGATCTGGTTAAAGATCAGACTACGAAAGAGCCTTTCAACACGTATTCAGACAAGGTTTCCGGAAAGCCGCTGCTGGTGGATCAGATCGCCGCGAAGACACTGGCCGATGGAGTTACGATCCAGGCCTGGGTCTCGCATTTCGTGATTGCTCCGCCGCTGATTGTGACCAAGGAGCAAATTGACCACGGGATTTCAGTGCTCGATAAGCATCTCGGGATGGCAGATGCTGCTGTTGGGCAGTAGGGACAGGAGAACTTATCCCAGAGTCGGCATCGAGGTGTCTACTCCCTTGCGAATTCCTGTCGGCCAGCGAGCCGTGATCGTCTTCAGACGGGTATAGAAACGTACGCCCTCGGGTCCGTACATTGCGTGATCGCCGAACAAAGAACGCTTCCATCCGCCGAAGCTGTGGAAGGCCATCGGCACAGGAATGGGGACGTTGATACCGACCATGCCGGCCTGGACGCGGTGCGCGAAGTCTCGTGCGGTGTCCCCATCGCGTGTGAAGATGGAAGTGCCGTTGCCGTACTCGTGATCGTTGATCAGTTGCAGCGCAGTTTCAAAGTCGCTGGCTCGTACGATACCTAATACCGGCCCAAAGATCTCTTCACGATAGATCTTCATCTCCGGCTTTACGTTATCGAAGAGACAAGCGCCAAGGAAAAAGCCTTCGCCCTTTGCGAGGGCGTTCTCACGGCCGTCGACGCGGAGTTCTGCACCCTCGGTCTGACCGTGTTGCAAGTAGCCGGTTACGCGATCCAGATGCGCCTTCGTAACAAGTGGGCCAAGCTCTGCGCCTTCTTTCATGCCATCGCCCATCTGTAGGCCTTCGATGCGATGTTCGATTTTGTCGATTAGCTTGTCTGCAGTAGCGTTTCCTACCGTGACCGCAACCGAGATCGCCATGCATCGCTCGCCTGCCGATCCATAGGCTGCGCCGACAAGCGCGTCGGCGGCTTGGTCGAGGTCCGCGTCGGGCATGACGATCATGTGATTTTTAGCACCGCCGAGGGCTTGGACGCGTTTGCCGTGCTTCGTTCCTTCGCGGTAGACGTATTCGGCGATGGGGGTCGAGCCGACGAAACTTATCGCCTGTACGGTGGGGTGGGAGAGCAGAGCGTCGACCGCTGTTTTGTCGCCGTGGACGACATTGAAGACGCCGTCCGGCAGCCCCGCTTCTTTGAGCATCTCCGCGAGGAGGAGCGATGCGCTCGGGTCGCGCTCGCTGGGCTTGAGGACGAAGGTGTTGCCGCATGCCAGGGCTATGGGGAACATCCACATGGGGACCATGGCCGGGAAGTTGAAGGGAGTGATCCCCGCTACGACGCCGAGAGGTTGCCGCATGGACCAGCTGTCGATATCGGAGCCTACCTGCTCGGTGTATTCACCCTTGAGCAGCTGAGGGATGCCGGTCGCGAACTCGACCACTTCGAGGCCTCGGGTTGCCTCGCCTTTTGCATCCGAAAAGACCTTGCCGTGCTCGCTGGTGAGTAACGCGGCCACTTCGTCGAGGCGCCGCTCGAAGATTTCGCGAAACCGGAAGAGGACGCGGGCTCTGCGGAGTGCCGGCTGGGCGGACCATGCCGGAAATGCCCGAGCCGCCGCGGCTACAGCGAGGTCTACCTCAGCACTGGTTGCGAGAGCGACCTTCGCCTGCACCCGACCGGTCGCCGGGTTGTACACGTCTCCGAACTGTCCCGAAGTTCCACGCATAGTCTCGCCGTTGACCCAGTGATGGACCTCACGGAGCTGGCGTTCGGCGGACAGGGACGGGGACGCGGGCAGAGTGGATGTGGCAGACATAGGCAGCCTCCTCTTGAGAGGACTATCGTACCAGCCGATTGGAAGGAACGCCGAATCTGTCTGGCGATCGGCTGATCGGCTGCGAGCCCGAGCGGCTTTGAGGTGTGGACATCATTCCGCCCCAGTCCACGGAATTTCGGAGATTGTGAAACGTCTCTCGTTTTCAGATCACAATCTGAGTGTCATCCTGGCTGGAATCTCTTTGTCCTATTTTTCGACGCTTCTCTGTCTTGGTTCACTGGTTTCGCTGTTGAATGCCGCCACCCCTCGGACCTGACAGGTCTGAGGGGCGGGAGTACGCAAATACGGGCGGAAGCCGACAAAAATGGCGGCTCCCCGTGTTATACGACCCGGCATCTCTCGGGACAAGAGGCCTTCGAGTGAGGTACTAACGTTCGGGAAAGAGGTAACGCACGATTGCGGTGAGGGTTCGTAACAAGCTCTTCCTACAGTGTAAACTTGGGCGCAGTATAGCCGCCTGGGGAGAGAGAACTTGCAATTTTTTGCGTTCGATGCGGCGTATCTTGAGAGACTTCGATCCGGAGACGCCCGCACCGAGGAGCACTTTGTCCGCTACTTCGGAGAACTGATCCAACTGAAGCTGCGTTCTCGATTGAGCTCCAGAGAAGCGATCGAAGATGTCAGGCAGGAGACATTTGTACGAGTGTTGGTACTGGTTCGCTCGGCGAATGGTCTCAGAGAACCCGATCGCCTGGGAGCATTTGTAAATTCGGTTTGCAACCATGTGTTGTTGGAGCATTACCGGTCCAAGAACAAAACCGAGTCGTTTCTCGACAGCGACGCGGAAGCGACGTTAGTGAATCATGATCCGAGTGCGCTCAGCCTTCTTGAGACAAAAGATGCGCAACGGATCGTTCACCAAATTTTGAAGGAAATGACTGACCGAGATCGTAGGCTACTGCAATCCGTGCTTCTTGAGGAGCGCGACAAGGATGAAGTGTGCAACGAGTTTGGTATCACCCGTGATTATCTGAGAGTGTTGGTACATCGCGCGAAGCAGTCTTTTAAGACGTTCTATATGAGCCGCATAGGCGACAGCCGGATCAATTAAAAAAGAATCTCAAACAATTTCCGGGAATGATTGAAACGAGTGTGGCACGACCATCACTACGTGACGTGCGTGCCCGGATATGCGATGGGAGAGACGATGGCTATACGAAACAACTCTCCCAGCCGACAAATCTTGCAGGCATGAACTGCTTCTTTTCAGAGCAGTGCAGACAGATCGATCTTGAGTTCCAGCCAGTTGAGCTCTTCGGCTGGTGATGCCTGCGAGAGGTGACGGGAGACATCACCTCCGCAGGTTTCTCTTTCTCAATCTGTTGGAGCAGCCTCCATCGGCGCGAAAACGTCTTGCGAGTCACTTCGAATCCGGCCAACCCATGAAAGTCACAGGCCTTCGTAAGGCTGATGGCTCTTGAAGGTTATGATGGGTGCACTTTCGAGTTCATCCAGACTGAGGAGGCAATCTATGAACGCACCATCGTTGAAGGTCGCGGCCGGCTTAGCTGCTCTATCCTGGACCGTTGTTGGATCGGCAAGCGATCTTACGATTCACTTGAACGGTTCGGAACCGATCTCGCGGAAGACGGTGAGGTACCAGTGTGACGCCCAGGGAAGCAAGATGGGCCTGCCTGGGGACGCCTTTTCGGTGGAATACGTGAACGGGGGAGGCAACAGTCTTGCAATTGTTCCCGTCGGTGGACATTCGCTGATCTTTGCGAACGTAATGTCGGGCTCAGGTGCCCGATATGCGGCTTTGCAATATATCTGGTGGGATGCGGGAGGCCGAGGAGTTACTTTTTCGTCCGACTCTATCGCGGGGAATTTGACCTCTGAATGTCACCGCGTTGAGTAATCTTCATCCCGCTGAGCGTTCGGATTCCCGTCATTGTCTCCTGCGATGCCATGTCTTCGTCAAGGAATATGTAGACGCGTTACGAGTTAGTGATTTCGACGGTAAGTACAGCGTGCCGACGTACGTGCGTGCACCGCTGTGGCAAGTGGCTTTCCGATGAAAGCGATCTTGTCGGTCTAAACGCGCCAAACCGACGCACTATAGTATTTTCTGCAAGAATCAGAACTGGGAAGAGAGACCTCTTTTATGAACTTTGAAGAGACCGAAGCCGCTGCCGCAACTTCCGAAGATGGAGCTCCAGGATGGAGGTTTGCCGTGGCGGCCGGCATCCTCGGTTGGGTTCTCGACGCCTTCGATTTTTTTGTCGTTGTCTTTCTTATCTCGGAGTTGATGGGAAAGTTTCATGTGGGGAAGGCAGCGATTGTGTGGAGCATGACACTTACTCTGGCTATGCGACCGATAGGGGCTCTATTTTTCGGGGCTCTGGCCGATAGATTTGGGCGAAAGAAACCGCTCATTGCGTGCGTTCTTTATTTTTCGACCGTGACTGTGCTGAGCGGTCTAGCGCCAACGTACTGGATCTTTCTGTCGATGCGATTGCTATACGGTCTGGGGATGGGCGGGTATTGGGGGATTGGCGCTTCTTATGCGATGGAGAGTGCACCTCGGCACAGGCGCGGTGTTCTTTCTGGGCTGATGCAAGGAGGTTATCCTTTCGGATATTTGATGGCAGCGATCGGAATGCAGACCATTGCTCCGGCGTTTGGCTGGCAGATGATGTTCTTTGTTGGGGCTGGAGTGACTGTCGTTATTGTGGCGCTGGCCGCATTCGCGCCTGAATCGGCTGCGTGGCAAATGCATCGGACGCCGTCACTCGGGAAGATCTTCGGCACACTGTTTCAACATATGGGCGTCTTTGGATATCTTCTGCTGCTGATGACTGCAATCACATGCCTCTCTCATGGGACTCAGGATCTTTATCCTGACTTCCTGAAGACGTTGCCTTGGATGAATGGCGCAACGGTGCTGGGGATGAAAGCTACGCTGGGAATTCCAGTGATTTACAACGTCGGGGCGATTATTGGAGCGGTTGTTGTGGGGGCAATGTCGGAACGAATTGGACGACGATTTGCCGTGATCGCTGCACTGGGGGTGTGTCTGCTGGCGATGCCGATGTGGGCATTCGGTGGGTCGGTGCTGGCGATTGTGGTTGGATCGTACCTGATGCAGAGCGGGGTGCAGGGCGCGTTTGGAGTGATTCCGGCTCACTTAAACGAGTTGGCGCCGGATGCGATTCGTGGGCTGTTTCCTGGGTTTGTGTATCAGCTTGGCGTGCTGTTTGCTTCACCGGTGTTGCCGTTGCAGAATCTGCTGCGGAGCAGGTTCGGTTATCCGTGGGCGTTGTGTTCTTTCGAGACGCTGGTGATCGTTTCCCTGCTGCTGATCTTCTGGTTCGGTCCTGAGAAGCGAGGCAGAAGCTTCCATCAGAGGGACCATGCAGAGGGTTTGCCGTCGCACGTCCCCGGCTCGGTTGCTGAGGCGGTGAAATAATTTTTTGGGGGCACCATATGGGCGTTTTTTCGGGGGTATTTCTGAGAAAACCGTGGGCACGCTGTGGTGTTTTGATGGTGAAGTTGTGGTGAGACGCGTGGTAAACGTGGTGATTTAGCCGTCACATTTTAGGGTGCGAAAAATACGCCACGGATTTCAACTTTATTTTTTGCAGAGTGGAATCGGGAATCGCCTGGTACGAGCGAGACTCCCATGTATGGATTCAAGCGGTCTGCTGTAAAGGGGCATTCCGTCTGGGGGAGAAGGCAGGAAGACAGACGTGGTGCAACGAAATGTCAAGCTGATCGGCATCGTGCTGTACAGCGACGGTCGCCAGGCAGTTCAAACAAATTGAGTCAGATGATCCATCCATCTTCGGTCGATGGGGATGTGGTGCAGAGGCTTGCTCGGCCATGATGGTCTCCTCGGGGAAGGTTTGTGTCTTTTGTTGATGGATGATTGCTTTCGAGGAAGAGTTGCCTTGGCTCACCGGAACTTACCGCAGGTCTTGACTTGCGGTCGCTGCTCCAAGCGAGCGGCTTTGCTCAAAGGTCTTCGCGAGCTGGATTGGACTTTCGGGCTTCGGCTTTCAGCTGATCGTTGATGGCTGCAAGTCGTTCGTTTATAAGCGCGATCGATTCGCCCCAGGTCTTGAAGGTTTCCGTGGTGTAGCCCGCATCGAAGCTCCGCGGGTGCGGCTCTTTCGCGGAGTGTCTGCGTTTGGCTTCTTCAAGCCTTTGCTGAAAGTAAGCAAGCCGTTGTTTGAGATTTTCTTCGCTCATGCCAGTACTCAGTATATGTGATGCAGATCCATTCGCATGGGGACGCACGTCGCACTGAGACGCGTTTTCAGGCAGGTTCTGAGAAAATCTTCTTAGTTAAGAATGAGGTAAAGTTTTCGCGAGATTTTATTGCTGTCTGTAAAAAGCCTCTCTAGGATCGTCTTCACAGCTAAAGTATTCTGCCGGGGCTCGATTTCACGATTCGCACTTCTCCACCCAACAGGAACGAGGCGCGCCATGCTGAAGCAGATATCCAAAGAGCATGATCTGATAGTGGATGACGAGCGGACCAGCAACACGGTTGCGGCTCTAAAGCAAGGGATTCTGGACAATCTCTTCTATGTCGTTGGCAAGCGGGTCGAGGTCGCGACCGACATGGATCACTACATGGCTCTCGCTTATACGGTGCGGGACCGAATCCTGGCTCGATGGCTTACGACGAAGGAAGACTATGCGAAGCACAATGTGCGGACGGTCTACTATCTTTCGGCCGAGTTTCTGATGGGCCCGTATCTTGCAAACAACATCCTCAACCTGGGAATCGACGATGTGATCCGGCAGGCTGCAGGAGAGCTCAACCTCGACCTTAACCATTTAATTGGTCAGGAGAGCGAGCCTGGGCTGGGAAACGGCGGCCTCGGGCGGCTTGCAGCGTGCTATCTCGACTCGTTGGCGACGCTGGGCGTGCCTGCGATGGGTTATGGCATTCGTTATGAGTTCGGCATGTTTCACCAGGCGATTCGTGACGGCTGGCAGGTGGAGTTGACCGATTATTGGTTACGGTACGGGAATCCGTGGGAGATTCGGCGTCCGCAGGCATGCGTTGAGGTGGGCTTCGGCGGCCACACCCAATCGTGGTCCGATTCCTTTGGGGAGTACAAGGTGCTATGGACGCCCGATGAGGTCGTCAAGGGAGTTCCGTTTGACACGCCGATTGTGGGATATCGCTCGGGAGTCGCGAACACGCTTCGACTGTGGAGGTCCGAAGCTAACGAATCGTTCTACTTCGACCGCTTTAACAGCGGCGACTATGAGGGCGCGGTCGGCGCTAAGGTCTTTGCCGAAAACATCTCCAAGGTACTTTATCCGAATGACGAAGAGATCCGCGGCAAGGAACTTCGCCTGCAGCAACAATACTTTTTCACCTCCTGTTCCTTGCAGGACATGATTCGGCGGCATGAGAGTGCCGGCCAGTCCATTGAGAATTTTCATGAGCAGTGTGCGGTGCAGTTGAACGACACCCATCCGTCGATTGGAGTCGCCGAACTGATGCGGCTGCTGATAGATATCCACGGTCTCGTTTGGGATAAGGCGTGGGAGATCACGTCTCACACCTTCAACTACACCAATCACACGCTTCTACCGGAGGCGCTCGAACGGTGGCCGCTGCCGATGTTTCAGTCGCTGCTCCCTCGCCATCTCGAGATTATCTATGAGATTAATGCACGCTTTCTCGGTCTTGTACGCGCGAGGTTCCCGAACGACGAGGCGCGAGTGGCCCGGATGTCGATCATCGACGAACATGGAGAGAGATATGTTCGCATGGCCTATCTTGCGTGTGTGGGAAGCTCGCACATCAACGGCGTTGCGAAATTGCATACGGACCTGCTGAAGAGCGACGTGCTTCGTGACTTCTATGAACTGTGGCCAGAGAAGTTTATCAACGTAACCAACGGAGTGACGCCTCGACGCTGGCTCGCCGTCGCCAATCCTGAGCAGTCAGAGCTGATGACGAGCAAGATCGGGCACGACTGGATCGGTGACCTGGACCAGCTTTCGCAGCTGGAGCGTTATGCAGAGGACTCTGCCTTCCGCTCCGAGTGGCAAGGAGTGCAGCATGCGGTGAAGGTTCGACTCGCGCAGTACATTGCGGAAAAGACTGGGGTCTCGGTTGATCCCAGCTCGATGTTCGATGCGCAGGTGAAGCGGATTCACGAGTACAAGCGGCAACATCTGAACGTTCTTTATATCCTGACGCAGTACTATCGTCTGAAGAAAGATCCTACGCTGGAGATCTCACCTCGGACGTTCCTGTTCGGCGGAAAGGCTGCGCCGGGTTACTTCATGGCGAAGTTGATTATCAAGCTGATTACCTCGGTCGCTGAGGTAATCAACAGCGATCCCGAGGTGAACCAACATCTAAAGGTGGTTTTTCTTCCTGATTACAATGTCACCTTCGGTCAGCTGGTCTATCCTGCGGCAGATTTGAGTGAGCAGATCTCGACCGCCGGCAAAGAGGCCTCGGGCACGGGCAACATGAAGTTCGCGATGAATGGAGCTCTTACGATCGGGACTCTCGACGGCGCCAACATTGAGATACGTGATGCCGTGGGCCACGAAAACTTCTTCCTCTTCGGACTGACCGCGGCGGAGGTTGCGGCTAGGAAGGCTGCCGGCTATCACCCTCACCAGATCTACGAGTCAAATGCGGCGCTGCGCGAGGTGATTGACGGTATCGCATCCGGCAGGTTCTCACGCGGCGATGGCAGCCTCTTCCGTCCGCTGGTGGATGGTCTGCTCAACAGCGATCCGTATCTTTTATTCGCGGACTATCAGTCCTACGTCGACTGCCAGGATCGAGTCTGCAAGACGTATCGGGACCAGGAGGCATGGTCGAAGATGTCGATCTATAACGCTGCGCGCATGGGCCAGTTCTCTTCGGATCGATCGATTCGGGATTATTGCAAAGAGATCTGGAACGTCACACGGTTTGAGATTGCGGCAGGACTTCCGGCAAGCAAATGAAAGACGAAGACCTGATGGCCTGGCGGGTATCGAATGTCAGGCGCAGGCGTTGGCTACGATGTGATTGGGAACTGAGACTTCCACTTCGGTGCCAGCTCCGGACCTGGTCCATATTCTGAGCTGCGCGCCGATTTTTGCGGCTTGCTCACGCATTCCGAGAAGGCCCCAGTTCGAGTGCTTTCCCGAGCGCGTTATGTGTGGGTCGATTCCGCGGCCGTTGTCACGGACGATGAGTCGCAATCTGCGAGGTGAGTACTCCACTTCGGCTTCGATGAGGGTCGCGTCGGAATGCTGCAACGCATTGACCAGCGCTTCCCGGCCGATCGAAGTGATCTGCTCCAGGATCGCCGGTTGTAATGACTTCGGCTTTCCTGTCACGGAGATTTCACAACGTACCCCTGCGGGCGAGAACTGCCTCAAAACTCCGGAGAGCGATTGCTCGATGGTGGTGGACGCAAAAGAGCATTTATCGGAAGGATCTACAGAATTTGTTTCAAGAGATTCGTCTAGCAGCATGGAGGCACCGGGGAAGCTCTGGTTTAAGGTGTCGCGTGACTTGCGTGCGATGTGCGCTTGCTCACTCTGTTGTTTTTCGCGGGCGAGGTAGTTGTGATCGAGAAGACAGAATAGGCTTTGAATTAGCTGCTTGATCGACGAGACCACATCGCGGGCGGAAGCGGTTTCCAAGGTTGGAACAGACATGGTTTGCTCGACGCTAAGGTTCATTGCTTCTCCCCCTCCCTGTTTCAATCCACTCGCGGACGTACGATGGGCAGTTTTTTAGGAGGATTCCGTGAGCTTCACAGGCGGCAAAGAACTTTATGGCTTCCCGGTCGACTAGCTTCACATCTCCTAAATCAAACGCTATGGGTGTTGGATCGGCACCAGACTCGATTTTGAGGAGTTTCTGCAACTCCGATAATTGCTCCTCCTCGATTCGGCCACTTAAAACGAAGGTCACGACATCCTTGTCCTGGGATCTTCGAATCTTGAACATTGCGGACTATTGTGCAATCGCGCGGCCATTCGTAAGTGGCTGATGGATAGGGGAATTTAGACTCTTGCTGCTCACGAACTTCGGGAATTCACGAAATTCGTGAAAGCTGGCGGTGAAGTTGGGGCTCTTAGTTCGTTCGGAACAGGTGCTTATTGATGTTGAGTGCTTTGATTTTGGAGTCGAGGGTTGAGGCTGGAATGCCGAGCCTGGCTGCAGCCCCTGTCGGGCCCGACACGCGGCCCTGGGCGTCGGCGAGCGCGGCCTCGATCGCTTTCTTCTCTTCAGAAGGCGGGATCTTGAGGAGCGTTGGACCGGTTCGATCGGGTGGATCAAACCGTCCGGTGAGCCAGCTTTCATCAACGACGAAGGTCTCTGACTCACAGAGGATCACGGAACGTTCGACAATGTTTTGCAGCTCGCGAATATTGCCGGGCCATGCGTATTGCTTTAGTCGGTCGAGTGTCGATTTCTCGACGCTGTGAATTTTTTTACCGGTCTTACTCGAGTAGCGATCGATAAAGTACTCGACGAGGAGAGGGATGTCTTCCCTTCTCTCGCGCAGGGCCGGCATGGCGATGGGAAAGACGTTGAAGCGGTAGTACAGGTCTTCGCGAAATGTGCCGGCGTCGATGGCGGTTTGCAAATCGCGGTTGGTTGCGGCAATGACGCGCACGTTCGCAGTGATGACCTTGGTGCCCCCGACACGCTCAAACTCACGCTCCTGCAGAACCCGCAGGAGAGCGATCTGCGTCTCGGGGGGAAGCTCCCCGATTTCGTCGAGAAAGAGTGTGCCTCCTTCGGCTAACTCAAAGCGGCCGAGACGGCGTTGCGTGGCGCCGGTAAAGGCTCCCTTCTCATGGCCGAATAACTCCGACGAGATAAGAGAGGCGGGGATTGCAGCACAGTTGACACTCACAAAGGCGCCGGCTGCACGACGGGAGCGTTTGTGAATCGCGCGGGCGATCAGCTCTTTGCCGGTACCCGTCTCGCCGGTAATCATCACGGTAGAGTCGGTCGGCGCTACCTTGGTGACGCGTGCTAGCACGGTCCGCAGAGCTGGTGATTCGCCTACGATCTCCTCGAACATCGATGTTCGGACGATTTCTTCGCGGAGCGCGATGTTCTCTTTGTAGAGTCGATCTTTGAGCGCTTGTATCTCCTGAAAAGCTGACTCAAGCGCGGCTCTTGCCTCATGCTGTTCGGTCACGTCCACGGCCGTACCGACGTACTCGGAGAAGTTCCCGGATGCGTCGAAGACAGGATGGCCGACGGAGTGGATGTGTTTCGTCTCTCCACTTGGGAGAACGACCCGGTATTCGAAGTCAAGGTTTGGCTGCTGCTGCGCGATGGCTCCGTCAAAGATTTTGATGTAATTTTCTCGATCCTCCGGATGAATTCTTTGCAAGAAGTCTTCGTGCGGTGGCACTCCTCCTTCAGGATCGAAGCCCAATAGTCGAAAGTTCTCTCGTGACCAGTGAATTCCCTTTCCGAGGGCCACGTCGTAGGCCCAACTGCCGGTGCGAGTCAGGCTTTGCGCGTCTGCAAGATAAGCTTCGCTCCGTCGCAATGCGTCCTCGGCTCGTTTAGCGTCCGTGACGTCCGTGACGGCCCCGATGATTTGCAAACCTTCCGGTTCGTCGCCTCTGACGATGCGTGCGACGACACGGACGTACTTGACCGAACCATCGTCCGCAATGAGACGATGCTCAATGTCAAAGTCGCCCTGGTCGGCTGAGGCATGTTCGAAGACGTGGTGGAGCCGGTCGCGATCGGCCGGATGGGTTCGCGAAATCACCAAGTCGACGGTTGGAGTGATCGCCGGATCGCATTCGAAGATTCGATAGGTTTCTGCGGACCAATAGACTTCTCCGGTCGACAGATTCTCGCCAAAACTACCGGTTCGGCTCAGACGCTGTGCCTCTGCCAAGAAAGTTTCGCTCCGGCGCAACGCTTTCAGTGCCTGCCTGCGTTCGGCTCTGCCGCTTGCTTCACGCAGGGCACGAAGCACGGATGGTGCGAGCCTCGACAGCCTGGTTTTGAGAACATAGTCCGTGGCGCCGATCTGCAGCGCTTCGATGGCGACCTCTTCACCAAGCGTCCCGGAGACAAAGATGAACGGCACCTCAGGCAAGGTACTCATCGCCAGCCTCAACGCCGAAAGTCCATCGAAGGAAGGAAGCGTGTAGTCGGCAAGGATCAGATCGATTTCTCCCTTTTCCAGGTAGGCGCGGAACGCGGCCTGAGTATCGACCCTTATCATCTTGCAGGCCAGGCCCTCTGCCTCGAGTGCCGCCTGAATTAGTTCTGTATCGTTAGGGTCGTCCTCCAGGGAGAGGATTCGTAGGCAGGGATAAGCGCTCACTTATTTACGCTCTCGGGGGGTGGAACGTTGATGACCGCCCAGAAGGCCCCAAGTTCTTTGATGGCGTTGACGAACTGATGAAAGTCGACGGGCTTTACGACGTAAGCGTTGACGCCAAGTTTATAGCTGGTCACCAGATCTTTCTCCTCGTGGGAAGAGGTAAGCACGACGACAGGAATATATCTCAAGTTCTCGTCGGCCTTAACTTGCTTCAACACCTCGAGTCCGTCTACTTTGGGCAGCTTCAGGTCCAGTAGAATGACCGCGGGATTTTCACGGGAACGCGCTGAAAATTTGCCTCGGCAGTTGAGATAATCGAGAGCCTCTTCGCCGTCTCGAGTGACCACCACTTCATTGGCGAGGTTGTATTCCTCCAGAGCGGTCAAGGTAAGCTCGACATCTTTGGAGTCGTCTTCGACCATCAAGATACGTCCCAGTTTTTGCATGTCATCTTCCTGATTTAGATTTTTGGTACCGAGAAATAGAAGGTCGCGCCCTGATCGATTGCACCTTCTGCCCGCACCTTGCCTCCGTGACGGTGAATGATGCGCTGAACCGTTGCAAGACCTATGCCAGTACCTTCAAACGAATCCACATGATGCAAGCGCTGAAACACACCAAACAACTTATCTACGTATTTCATATCAAACCCGGCGCCGTTGTCTCTTACGAATACCACGACTTCATCACTATTTCCGTCGAGGCACCCTACCTCGATCTCCGGTTTCGGTTGAGGGCGAGTAAACTTCACAGCATTTGAGAGCAAGTTGACGAGAACGAGCCTGAGCATGGAACGGTCTCCATAACAGATGGGAAGTGCTTCGATCTTCCAAACGATGCTGCGACCGCCCGTCTCCGGCTGTACCTCACTGAGGGCTTCCTTCACCAGCTGCTCTAAATTGACTGATGTTTTCTGCGCTTCTGTGCGTCCTATTCGCGAGAACGCCAGCAGGTCGTCGATCAGATTGCCCATCTTCTTTGCGGAGTCCAGAATCATCCGCAGGTATCGCAGCCCCTTCTCGTCCAGTGCGGAAGCTGCGTTCTTCTGAAGTAACTCTGCATATCCGGCCATGTGACGGAGGGGGGCGCGTAGATCGTGGGAGACAGAGTAAGCGAAGGCTTCCAGTTCTTTATTGCTGGTCTGCAAATCCGCGGACCGCTTCTCGAGCTGCTGATTGAGACCACGAATCTCCTCTTCACGACGTTTGCGGTCTGTGATGTCGTTATTGGTCTCCATGATGGCGACAGGTTGATTGTCCTGGTCACGTCGCAACGACCATCGGCTCGCCACGATCACCGCGGTTCCATCGGCCTTTACGCGCCTGACTTCGCCTTCCCACCGCCCGGTTTGCAGTAGCTCTGCGGTGATGTTTTCGATCGGGAGCGGGAAGGCGGTCTGGAGGAGATCGTGAGAGCGTTTTGCAACGGCCTCGGAGGACGGCCAACCATACAGTTCCTCGGCACCTCGATTCCAGTAAGTGATGACATGGCTCATGTCGCGGACGAAGATGCTGTCGTGGGTGAGATTCAGCAGACTGGCCTGTTGGGTCCGCTCGACGACTTCGGCCTGGAGTTTGTCTTGAGTTTGCAGGAGATCTCGTTCGATTCGGCGTCGTACGGCACTGAAGCGGGCAATTAATACGGCGAAGGAGATTAGGACAACAATTGCCGGAATGTCAGCCGGAGTTGCGGCAAAAGAGAAAAGGGGAGGCGCGAAGAAGTAATCGAAGCAAAGGCTCGCGAGCACGATGGCCAGTACGGACGGACCCACCCCGGCATGCCATGCGGTTAGAGCGATTGCGAATAACAGCAGCGGAAGTTCGACATCACGAAATTTGAAGTGTTGCAGCACAAGCGCTGGCATAACGGCGAGGACAACGGAGATAACCGCAAGGCCGTAGCGCTTAGCAGTTGGCTCGATTTTGTGCGAATCAGAGTTCGACTGCGCCATCAGCTCGCCTCACTTTTGTCGTCGGCGGAGTTCGACGCACAAGTATACCGCCCAGATTTTATCTGGCGGTTTTCAGCAAGAGGGAGGTTTGGTATGGTGGTGCGTCCGGGCCCCGAATACAGTTTTGTTTTGGGAGGCGCTTATGAAGAAGGCTGCAGCGATCAGTTCTGTTCTGGATGTGCCCGGATTGCCGGCCAATCCCTTCGGCGAGACCGGATCTCCGTCTGTCACAGTTCCGGCTGGGAAGCACCTGGTCGTAGAAACTGTGAGTGTTCAAGTGGATGTGACGCCGCTGGGGAGTCAGCTGGAGGCGTTCGTCAACTTCACCTGCGGAGGGAAGAGCGTTCAGCTGTTCGTCCCGCTAACCTTTGCGTACGGACAGCCCTCGAATGGGTACGACACTTATGTCGCACTGCAGGCTGTGCGTTTGTACGTTGATCCTGGCACCGCTGTCTCCGTTACGACGTACAGCCCGACAGGCTCGACGGGTACGCTGTTTGTGACAGTCTCGGGTTATCTGATCTGATCAAATTTAAGAGACCGTGGCGCTTTGCTATGAGCCACGGCAATCTGGGAGTCAGGGGAAGTGATGAGTAGCGCGTTTTATGACTTCATGCCGGAGGTCGTAACCTTCTACCTCGAGCTATTACCATGTCCATTTCGAATGTTTGCTGCTGAAATTGGGGTGAAGGCTATTGAGTCTAATCGCAAAGAACGTTCCCGAGAATGAGGTCGACGGAGGCACCAGCCAACCGCTTAAGCTCGGCGTCATTTTCCTGCTTACCGACCCCCGCTAACAGACGGTATAAGATGTCTCCCGTCAACGAGTCGTGAAGGATCACGGCGATCCGATCAATTGGAATGGCCGTCTTTCGCAGCTCTTTGTGTCGACTTTCCAACAGAGATCGTATAAATGAGGCTGTTTTGGCGGGACCGTGTGTGTACCATGCCTCGCCTACTTCGGGACAATTTGCGGCTTCGCCTATAGCGAGACGGTGAAGGTCTACCGACCGTTTCGCGGTGATGAGTTTCAGGATGTGAAAGGAGAGTTTCTTCAGACTCGCTTCAAGGTCCAACCCTGTGTAGTCAATCTTCGCTAGCGGCTCATTCGACTCGCGGCACAGGTTCTCGATGCTGCTGATAAATAACCCACATTTCCCACCGAATTCGCTATACACCGTACTCTTCGAACCACCAGCCACCTCGACAATCCTGTCGATAGTGACGCCCTCATAGCCGCGCTTTAGAAACAGGTCCGCTGCGACTTTTTGAAGTTTGCCGTTTCGGACCTCTCCTCGCGACCGTTTGTTAGGCATTCATTTCTCCCCTCTCAAGTCTTGATCGCATCAAAAAATATGTAGTGCAATCTTCAGCTTGAATCCCCTGTACTAGCAGTATCTTATGCGACCTTTTCCTTCATAGCACTCGGCTTGCGATACTTTGCAGGCTTGTCGCAAAATACAATTGTAATGTACTGTACAGTACATAGTGTTTCATAAATATACTGCACTACCGTGGCCGTCGGAATCTCTGTGACCACCATCCTTGCACTAAGCCGAAGATCAATGTTGTAAGTGATCAACTCAAAATGTTCGGACTAAAGTTAGGTAATTCCCAAGGAGACTTCATTGGATCGTCGCAGTTTTCTTTCCAGCTCTCTCGCAAGTTTGGTGGGATTGAAGTAAACGACAAAAAGTGTCCCCCCCCTTGAACAGGAGGCTCTTTAATTGGATCTGCACCGCCGGCAGCTACCGCAACAATCTAGTCAGTGGTAGTGCCCTCAAAGACGTGCTTTAGAGACGAGTATGGGCGACTTTTTTGGACTAATGGTGCGTCGAACTCATTCCTGAGTGCATCTTATTTGTAATGTACTGTACAGTACATTACATTTTGTCTTGGCAGTCACATGCCAGCTGGAGCTCACATGGGAAGCAAACTCAATGATTCGTTCACTCGCTCGATAACTGACTCGTTTGCAATGCAGAGAAAGGTCGCTATTCGGATGGGAGCTCAATCGGATTCGGATCCGATGATCAGCGTTGTGCATCCCGCTGGACTGAGCAGCGAAACACAGCAGACTTCAGGATCGCTACGGATGTCGGCTATTGCGGCAATGAATGGCATTGAGTCGTCGCTTTGGGCAGGCATATTTGTGGTCGAGCCTTCCGGAAAGACAGGCATCCACCACCACGGCAAACAGGACACTGTCGTTTACGTGCTTGAGGGAAAGGCTAATGTGCGCTGGGGCAACTTCGGGGAGCACTCGGTCACCGTTGGAGCGGGCGACTTTCTGCATGTGCCGAGTTGGTTGCCACATCAGGAGTTCAACCCTTCTAGAAAGAATCCATTTCGATGGGTAGTGGTGCGAAGTACACCAGAGCCGATCGTTGTAAATCTGCCTGACGATTTCTGGACTCACACTACCTACAACCGATAGCGAGGAGATTTCGATGAATACGAGAAGAGACTTCTTGAGTAGCGCTGCCAAAGGATCGGCCGCAGCGGTCGCAACAGCACTTCTACCCTGGACAGCTTCAGCCGCAATCACATTAGAGATGAGCGACAGCATGGAGGAGGCCATCGGCGGGGACAATAAGGAGCACTACAAGCCGCCCTTCAGGTTCGGAATAGGAGGGGTTCCACTTGGGAATGAATTTGCAGTCGTCACCGACGAAGATGCGTATGCCACCATCGAAGCCGCATGGAATGCTGGGGTTCGCTACTATGACATGGCTCCGTGGTACGGACTCGGCTTGGCAGAGCGTCGATACGGCAACTTCCTTCACAACAAGAATCGAAGTGAATTCGTCCTCTCCTCGAAGGTCGGTAAGCTGCTGAAGGCATCGAAGACTGCGAAGAACAGGGAGTTTTTCCCGTTTTCTCCTTCGCCTAACGATGTGGTCTACGATTACACAGCGTCTGGCGTGCGACGTTCCATTGAAGACAGTTTGCAAAGGCTAGGTATAGACGGCCTGGACATCGCCTTCGTTCATGACATCTCATCGGACAATAAAAATCTTCCGACACCGTGGCAAGAGCAGTTCGAAATCGCGCGAAAGGGTGCATTTCCTGAACTGACTCGTATGCGGGAAGAGGGATTGATCAAAGGCTGGGGAATCGGCGTCAATACTCCTGAACCAATTATGCGACTGCTTGAAGTCGCGGATCCGGATGTATGTCTTCTTGCCTCGCAGTATTCTCTGATCGACCACAAGAACGCACTGGATCAATTGTTTCCGGCGGCCAGAGCCAAGAATGTGTCTTTCGTAATTGGGTCATCACTGAATGCGGGGTTTATATCAGGTAGTCCACGTTACAACTATGGGAAAGAGTCATACCTGATTCCGTCGGCATTTCTTGAAAAACGCACGAGACTTCGCGAGGTTGCCAGTGACCACGGGGTCGACCTTCGAACTGCTGCGCTTCAATTCTCTGCCGCGCCTGATGTAGCCGCAGCCCTGGTTGTAGGTGCCAGCAGTGAGCAACAAATTCTTGCGGATTACACCTCGGTGCAAACCAAAATCCCTTCTGAGTTTTGGGCTGATCTCAAGGCTCAAAATCTGATCGAGCAAGATGCGCCAGTGCCCGCTTGAGTGCGGGCATCGGGCATTTCATCCATTCCAAATTCTCAACACAAAAAAGGAGCAGTCATATGAACAACCAGCAGACCCTTACAGCCGCAGCAGCAGACACGTTCACAATCGGTGGTGATCTCACGGTGAACCGAATGGGTTATGGTGCGATGCGCATCACAGGGGCAGGCGTGTGGGGACCTCCCGCAGACAAGGCAGCAGCTCTTGCGACCTTGCGACGCGCGATTGAACTCGGAGTGAACCTGATCGACACGGCCGACTCTTACGGGCCTGGCACATCCGAAGAGTTGATCGCAGAAGCACTCTACCCTTATCCCGCTGGATTGGTGATCGCGACCAAAGGCGGATGGGAACGTCCGGGCCCCGGCCAATGGACGCACAATGCCAGCCCGAAACATCTTATCGAAGCACTTGAGGGCAGTCTGAAGCGGCTGCGACTGGATCGTATCGACGTGTACCAACTACACGCTCCGGATAATGCAGTGTCCTTCGAGGCGTCGGTTGAAACGCTCGCCAGGCTGCGCGAGCAGGGTAAGATCCGCCATGTTGCGCTGTCGAATGTGACTCGCGAACACGTGGAGAGAGCCCGCAGAATCGTACCAATTGTCTCTGTGCAGAACCGTTACAGTTTCGCTGATCGGGAGTCAGACTTTATTGTTGATTATTGCGAACAGAACAAGATTGCCTTTCTTCCGTGGGCCCCACTCGGTCAAGCGAAGGAGGCACATGATGCAATCAAGAAAGTTGCAAAGGATCTTGATGCAACTCCTTTACAGGTCGCATTGGCCTGGCTCCTCAAACGGTCGAAAGTGATCCTGCCAATCCCCGGAACCTCCTCGGTCAAGCATTTGGAGGAGAATATTGCTGCTGCGGGTGTTGAACTTCCTCAGGCCGCGTACGACAAGTTGGCTGCGGTAAGCCATCCTCCCGCAAGTCTACGTGGTTAAGGTGGCCCAAGGGCTTTGGGGCGACTTGCTGAACCCGCTGCACGATCGACTGTAGCCATAATACGAACCTGGAGATGAGAATTATGAGACGTTCACGCTTCGTAAAGTTTCACGCATTAGCCCCTCTCGCCTTCACTGCTCTTCTTAATTCTGCGCTTAACGCCCAGCAGACGATCACCGGCCAGGCTGCCTTCGCCGACTACACGCAGCAAAAACCGGGCGTCCGGCGAAAGATCACCGTGGCAGACCTGCCAGAGCCGAAGCCGTCTGAGTCTGTGGACAACGGTCCTACCCTCGTACCAAGGCCTGAGGGCGCGTGGCCTATTGCCCCGGCTGGTTTTACGGTCCAACTCTATGCAGGTGGGGATGCAGCCACGCCTATGCAGCGATCCGAAAACAAGAAAGAGATTCACGCGCCTACCTCCGGTACGTTCGTGATGCCTCGTATCATCCATGCTGCGCCTAATGGCGATCTGTTCGTCGCGGACTCACAGGCTGGATCCATACTTGTGTTGCGGGGCGTTACCAACGCCGGTAAAGCAGCTACGATCAGCACCTACGCTACGGGCCTCGATCATCCCTTTGGCATTGCGTTTTATCCCGCTGGTGCGAATCCTAAATGGATTTACGTTGGAAATGCCACGACCGTCGTCAGGTTCGCTTACAAGTCAGGTGATCTTAAGGCTGCCTCCACGCCTGAAACAATCGTGCCCGATCTTCCCGGCTATGCTCAATTGCGTGGCGGTGGTCACTGGACACGAGACGTTGTCTTCTCTGCCAGCGGCAAGCATATGTTGGTTTCTGTGGGAAGCGGATCGAATGCAGACGATCCTGACACGCATCCCGGAGAGTTCCATCGAGCGGATGTTCTGGAATACACCCCTGAGGGGAAATTTGTCGAGGTGTACGCCTACGGCATTCGTAACTGTGTGGGCGAGGCGATCAACTCTATTACGGGTCAACTCTGGTGTTCGACAAATGAGCGTGATGCGCTGGGGAACAATCTCGTTCCGGACTATGTGACTTCAGTGAAAGAAGGCGGCTTCTATGGTTGGCCCTGGTTCTATATGGGGGGCCATCAGGACCCACGACTTATGGGCACTCATCCTGAACTCAAATCCAAAGTCATTACGCCAGACGTACTAGTTCAACCTCATATGGCATCGCTCGGAATGACGTTTTACCCTACCAGTCAATCCATGTTCCCATCCCAGTACGACGGTGACGGATTCGCATCTGAACACGGGTCGTGGAATCGTGCGAATCGCGGGGGCTACGAGGTGATCCGGATTCCTATGAAGGACGGCAGAGCCACCGGCGAGTATGAGGATTTTCTTACCGGGTTTGTCACCGCGGATGGACAGGTCTGGGGAAGGCCGGTAGGAGTAGCCGTGGGTCACGATGGCGCTCTCTACGTTACAGATGACGGCTCTCGCAGCGTCTGGCGCGTTTCTTACACCGGAAAATAGCATTATCCTGTCGAGGTCGGCGCAGACCGCGAACCCAAATGGAGACAATTGACATGACTTCTAAATATCACAGCATCGGCATCGCAGCTATCGTCACTGGAGCGTCTCTGACGACCGTGTTCGCTCAGAACGGCGCGAATAGCGTCGCAAGCGGTAAACGCGAGATCCTGTTGCAAACGACCGAATCTTGGAACGGCAAGCCGTACACACACTACCCGACGGGTCAGCCACAACTCACGACGATTAAGCTGACCATCGCACCACACACTGCCCTGCCATGGCACACGCATCCATTTCCAAATGTCGTCTACGTGCTTTCAGGCACTCTTACCCTACATGACAAGGCTAGTGGCAAGACTCAGGTCGTTCATCAGGGACAAGCGGTAGGGGAGTCAGTGGACGATGTGCATCGAGGGGAGTCGGGGGACGAACCCACCGTGCTGCTCATCACTTATGCGGGGACCCCAGGGGTTCCAACCTCAGTCCCTGCGGCAGGCGAGAAGGCGGAGTATTAAATATTATTTTTTGGGGCGGTGGGTTTGTGGTGTTTTGTTGGGGTTTTTGAGAAAAGTGGGTGTTTTCGACGTGGTGTTTTGGTGGTGTGAGCGTGGTGTTTTGCGTGGCTGGTGTGGTGTTTTAGCAGTCACTTTTTTGGGTGGGAAAAATGTGACAGGGTTTTGGGGTTTATTATTCGGGCTTCCCGTTTTGGGAACTGTGATGGGTATGCGGTAGCGGGATTTCTTAGTCCCATCCTTCGCAAAGATGCGAAGGATGGTCGTCTGGTGGTGGTTGCTTCCTTGTTAGAGCTTCTTTTTGAGGTCGTAGGCCATGTTCTTATGGGCTGCGACGGCGGTCTTGCCTTTGAGGACTGCGGCTCGGAACTTTACGTCTTTGGTGTCCTTGGCTTCGCTGGTGAAGGCACTCAGGGCTTTGGAGTGATCGGTCACCATCTGGTCCATGTATTCCTTGTCGAAGTCATTTCCGGAGAGACCGTTGAGCTTATCCAGTTCTTTCTGGTGGTCGGAGTCGGGGCCGGTTGGAGCAGTGAGGCCCCAAGAGTCGGCGAAGGGCTTCATGCTGGCGGTCATCTGGGTGTGTTCTTTGACCATCTTTTCAGCGAACGCCTTGACTGCGGGATTGGTGGCTTTCTGTTCTGCAAGCTGGCTGAGGGCTATCTCGTTCTGGTCGGATTGAGCCGCCGTCGCGAGAAACTTCTTGTCGTCATCCGTGACTGCTTTTGCTTTGACTGGCAGAAGAGTGGCAGCAATGCCCAGCATTGCGCAACATATCCATTGCGTAGATTTTTTCATGTGTTCTCCGATGTTGCGGGGTGGCCGCGAAGTTCGTTCAGGGCGTGAGAGGCAGTTTTACGGCTTCGCGTTGTATCTCTGAGGGGTCCCGGACGTATCAGTTTGCGTGGGGCGCAAAAGTATTTCCGAAATATCGGGAGACCATTTTAGCTAGGCCGCAGAGCGGTTCGCGCTATTGGCAGTTTACATTCCGCCCTTCGCAAAAGCGCGAAGGATGAAGCACCCGAGATTCGTCGTTTAGATAAAGGGTGGGGCACCCGGCCAACTTCCGGTAACTGCGTTTCTCGGTACCGATAATTCGCATGGATCTCAATGAGTGCTAAGCCCTGAATTCATCAATCGAGAAACAGGAGTTCGCGGAATGCTGAACACCGGCCGACTGTTCTTTGACCGCCTTAGCTAGTTACCAGCCACATAGCCATGGCTGTGCAGAAATGCGCTGATCGCTGCCCAATCTCCCACATCCCGCCCGCTCCCGGTGTGCGCAAAGCTGAACTTCGAGCCTGCGGGGAACTGTAAGAGTTTCTGTTCGAGATTCTTCAAGTCTCGGCATCCGTACTGGTTGACTTGGTATACAAACGGCTCCGTTGGCATCAGATAGTCGATGCGACTTTGGGGCGGGTATATCGGATCGCTCACACGTCCGTAGACGTAGTAGTTCCCCGGTTCGGGTCCAACGCTTAACTGGCTGCTACAGCTGAAGGTGCATGCAAGGCCCTCCGTCTTCTTAGCACCCAGCAACTCCGACAGTTTGCGCACATCTTCAGGCGAAAGCGTCCAGCCATGCGCATTGACATACGCCTCGCGCAGTCTCGAATCAAGGGTGTAGAGCCAGTGGTCATCTTGTGTTCCTGTTCCATTTCCCATACGCAGCTCCGCTCCGCTCTCCGCATATTTCTTGTGCCAGCGTGAAAGCTGCTCCCACACCACGGGTTTCATGGAAGCGCTTCCATCCCTCCTCAAATACTCCGCCGCATCGTCACTCAGTGGCGTTCCATCTTCAACCTGTTTGGCTGCCAGAATGTCGAGTACCGGGCCTGTCTGCATATACCCGAGGCTCGGGAGAAACTCTCCTCGGGGACAGTAGAGCGGCCGCACCGTTTTAAGCACCTGCTCCAGACTGGTACGCGCATCGTTCGGCGAGACCTTCAGAAGATAGGCCAGGACGGGAATCTGGACCTCGCACGGCCAAGCGGCGAGGTGCTGATCGATAAACGGGAGCAAAGCAGGCAATGTCGCACGTGTTGCATAGCGATGCAGCAACGTAGCTTCCGCGATCAGTTGTTGCGGGTCGCGGAGCGCGGCAAAGTTTGTGGCCATCTGGTGTTCCTGGCCAGGCAGTGACTCGTCTGGAAGACGTATAAACAACGACGAGAACCTAGGTGCCGGACGAAGCACCTCCACGCGCATAAAGGCCGTCGCGGCGGCATGGTCAAGTTCCTGCCACCGCAATAACGCATGGCCATCGCCCCTCTCGGCCTCGCGCCGAACCACAGGCAGCATCAGTGGTGATCGCACATGGTCCCACTCGCTGTCCAGCAGTGCTTCCCGGGTTTCCTGTGAAAGGCGATCATAGACTGCCGCCACCATGGCAATGATATTGGGAGCATAAAGCTCGCGCAGGTCGTATGCCGAACCCGGCACAACCCAGTAACCGGACATTGGATTCCTAAGTACCGTTTCAAAGGAAACAATCTCTGCGTCAGGAGCCTTCTTCGGCAGCGATGAAAACAGCGTATCGCGCACCTCGTTCACAACCTTGGGCAGCACCGCTGGGGGTAGAGCTGGCTTCCCTTCATGTTTGCTAAGCAGCTTGGCATATTCCGCAAAGTAGATCGCGCGTACCGCTACATTCGGATCCACCAGCAAACGGCGCATCTCCGTCTCAGCGGCCTCTTTATTCGCATTGATCTCGAGGCAGTCTCTGGTATCGATTCCCTTACTCAAAAGATTCACAAACGCGATCGCAGCTTCCGACGTGCCCAGATTGCAAAAAGCATCCTTCTCCTGCTGGTACTTCAAATACTCAGGCGAGGGCGGATTGGTGTATCTCGGAGGCGTCGCGGTCCACGCGGCCAGTCCTTGCTGAAGTACGGTGTGCTCCCATGCATCTGAAGCTGGAACAATTTCCAGAACCATTTCGGCCGTCTTGCTCACAGAATCGTGCTTCGCCGCAGTTGTCTCCGGCGTTCGGAGCTGGTTGGTTTCGTCGTCGAGACCCACTGTGAGCGACAACCGCACGGTGTACCTGCCCGGTGTGTTAAAACGGAATCGCTTGGTCAGTGTGTAAGGATACTGTTTCGGCTCCATGGTGAGATCGGAGCTCTTGACCTCAAAGGTAGGACCGCTCATCGAGCTACAGCCGTGCCAACCAATATCTGTCCATCCCGTGCCGGGGCTGATGTCGAAGGACCAGTGGGCTTGGAACCGGCACCGAGGGTAACCGAAGCAGCTCTCCCAAAACATCGTGCACGGCTCTAGGTAGCGATCGGGGGTGCTACTCGAAATCAGAACCTGCACTGGAATCACCTCGCCCAACTGAAAGCGATTCGTTCCGGTTGAAGAGCGCAACTCCACTTTTAAGTCCGTCGGTTCCTGCACTGACGGATTCTGGGCGAACAGCGTAGAACACCAGACGGCAGATGCGATCATCAGCGCAATAAGACAGGTACGGACCAACCTACTTCCTAAGACAACAGCCCGTAGAGGCCATTTCATCGAGTCAATCTCCGCAAATTCTGTTTAGTTGCTACAAGTAAGACACATGTGGAAGCTTCGGATGGAATGTGCATTTGAGATTGCCAGTCGAATTGACGATTTAAGGTTCATTGTAAGTGTCGGTAAACGCGGCATGCTTCAGCGAAGCTCCGATTTCGACGGCAGCCACTTTAATGAGCACATCGTCGCCAATTCACCCACCGACAACGGATTAATACTGGGAAGTCGGCTTCTCGGAAGTAACGAATCACTTCGGCGTAGCACCTTTATCAGTGCTGGTACCTGAACATCTTCTCGTTTAGCCTTAGGATGTCTCGAAACTTCTTAGAGGAGGATATGGCGGAGAATGGGGGATTCGAACCCCCGATAGAGCTTTCGCCCTATAACGGTTTAGCAAACCGCCGCCTTCAGCCACTCGGCCAACTCTCCGTCTGTGTTGCGGTGAGCATCATGGGTACGCGATGCCCGGCTGTGGCAATTATAGCTTGAGGCTGGGGGAGGAAGACAAGGTGCTGCAAGATGACGCGGTGAATCTCGCTCTGAGCAAGGCGAAAGCAACCGCAGATCCCCTTCGGGGATGACAACCAAAAAGACTTAAGCGATCTAAAGACCCGCGACGATTTGCAGACGGAAAGAATAGAGGGTCGTGGGTGTTGATGGCTTTGGCTTCGTGGTGGGCGGGACTCGCTATATAAAGACTGAATGGCGCTGGGGCGGGTGGGTTTGGGAAGAACGATGGCGGGTGGGGGGAAGATACGGCTGCTGCCTCTGATTGCGGCGACGTACTTTATGGTTTCGGGTGGGCCGTATGGGCTGGAAGACATACTCGGCATGGCGGGGTATGGGTGGGCGCTGGTGCTGCTGGTGGTGGTGCCGGTGGTGTGGAGTCTGCCGACGAGTTTGATGGTGGGGGAGCTGGCGTCGGCGATACCGATGGAGGGTGGGTACTACTGCTGGGTGCGGCGGGCGCTGGGTAGATTTTGGGGGTTTCAGGAGGCGTGGCTGAGCCTGGCGGCGAGTGTGTTCGATATGGCGATCTATCCGGTGATCTTTGTGCTGTACCTGGGGAGGATTGAGCCGGCGTGGACGGCCGGGTATCGGGGGACGCTTTGGGCGCTGGCGGTGGTGGTGCTTTGTATGGTGTGGAATCTGTGGGGCGCGAGGGCGGTGGGCGAGGGTTCGGTGGGGATGTTCTGCCTGCTGCTGTCGCCGTTTGTGGTGCTGACGGCGGTGGGGGTCTGGAAGGGGCTGGTGGGGGGGCGTGGTTTGGGTACGATGGCGGTGCTCGGAGTTCCCAGGACGGGGGCGGACTTTGCGGGGGCGGTGTCGGTGACGCTGTGGAACTACATGGGGTGGGATAACGCTTCGACGGTCGCGCAGGAGGTGGAGCAGCCGCAGAAGAATTATCCGAGGGCGATGCTGGCGGCGGTAGGGCTGGTGGCGGTGACGTATGTTCTGCCGCTGGCGGCGATGGCGATGGCGGGGATTCCGGCGGAGAGGTTTTCGACGGGGGCGTGGACGGATGCGGCGAGGGAGTTGGTGGGGCCGTGGCTGGCGCTTTGCGTGGTGCTGGGTGGGACGATCAATGGGTTTGGGATGTTCAACGCGCTGGTGATGAGCTATACGCGGGTGCCTTATGCGTTGGCCGAGGAGGGGATGCTGCCAAAGGTGGTGGCGAAGACGAATGCTCGGGGGGTGCCCTGGGTGAGCGTGGTGCTGTGTTCGGTGGGGTGGGCGCTGGCGTTGAGGCTGTCGTTTGAGAGGCTGATCTCGATTGACCTGGTGTTGTATGGAGGGGCGCTGGTGCTGGAGTTTGTGGCGCTGGTGGTGTTGCGGGTGAAGGAGCCGGGGTTGGCTAGGCCGTTCAAGGTGCCGGGTGGTGTGTGGGGTGCGGTGGGGATGGGTGTTGGGCCGGTGGCGTTGATTGCGTTTGCGTTGTGGGCGGCGCGAGGGGAGCGGGTGGCTGGGCTGCCTTCGCTGGGGTTTGCGGCGATTGTGGCAGCGGCAGGGCCGGTGGTTTATTTTGTGGCTCGGGGAATGCGAAAGGGCCGCCTTGCGGCGACCCCTTCGGTGATGCGGTGATGATGGCTAGGACTTTTTTGGTACGGGCTTGGGGATGGGGTTGGTCTTGTTTTCGATGAAGCGCTGTTGGGCTTCGAGAACTTTGTTGCGGGCGAAGGAGGCATCGCGCCAGCCTTTGACTTCGACGCGCTTGCCTTCGAGGTCCTTGTAGATGGCGAAGAAGTGCGTGATCTCGCGGAGCATGTGGGGATAGATCTCGGAGAAGTTCCAGACGTCCTTGTAGCGGGGATTGTCCTGGCCGACGCAGAGGACTTTTTCGTCGCCTAGGCCCTGGTCGAGCATCTCGAGAACGCCGATGGGACGGACCTGCATGACGCAGCCGGAGAAGCTGGGGGTGTCGACGAGTACGAGGCAGTCGAGGGGGTCGCCGTCGTCGCCTAAGGTGCTGGGGATGAAGCCGTAGTCGCCGGGGTAGTGGACGGGGGAGTAGAGGTTGCGGTCGAGACGGAAGACGTGGAGCTCTTTGTCGTACTCGTACTTGTTGACACCCTCGTAGGGGATCTCGATGACTGCGTTGATGACTTCCGGACTGTTAGGCCCGACGGGGAGTTCCAGGTAATTCGTCATAAAGGCTGGTGTCTCTTCTCTTGTCCAATCGAAAGTGTAGGCTTGGCTGACTTCGCGGTTCGGTGGCCCAGCTGCCTGGTGGAGGTTCGCTACCTCGATTGAGGGCGAAAGCCGCACCTTGTCTATAATCAGACAAGATGAAGGCTCATGTCTATGTAACGCTGAAACGAACGGTGCTGGATGCCCAAGGGCAGACAGTTGCAGATGCATTGCGGCGAATGGAATATCGCGGCGTTGCCGATGTACGGCAGGGGAAATATTTTCTGCTGACTTTGGAGGATGGACTGGAACAGAACGCCGCGCAGGCCGAGGTGGAGCGGATTGCACGCGAGGTTCTAACAAACCCTGTTATTGAAGAGTTTACGTTTCGGCTGGAGGCCTGAGCGAAGGTTCTTGTGCGGTACTCGGGCGCTAATTTGGCATGAATTTTTCGCGTGTCACGAAACAGTTCCGACGGGCGCCGGTTCGCGCAGGCGCGCATGAGTGCTAGGCTTAAAAGGTTATAGAGGACGAGCCTTTTGAGTGATGCGATCGTGGAAAGTGCCGCAGTGACGGCTGTTGGCGGAGAGACGGGAGCGAGCCGTTTTGTGCGGGCCTGCCTGCGGCAGCCAGTCGACAAAACACCGGTGTGGTTTTTGCGGCAGGCGGGGCGCTATATGCCGGAGTATATGGCGGTGCGCAAGCACCATTCCCTGCTGGAGATCTGCCGGACGTCTGAGATTGCGGCGGAGGTGACGATTACGGCAGCAGAGCGGTTGGATGTGGACGCTGCGATCATCTTTGCTGATTTGCTGCTGCCATTTACGCCGATGGGTCTGGACTTCGAGTTTGTTGCTGGTGAAGGACCAGTGGTGCACACGCCTGTGAGGACGCTGGAGCATGTAAAGGCGCTGCGGACTGATCGCGTGGAAGAGCTGGAGTACGTTGCGCGAGCGATTGAAAAAGTTGCCACGCACTTTTCCGCGCCGCGTGCCGATGGGGACACGCTGGGAATTATCGGATTTTGTGGCGCTCCGTGGACGCTTGCTGGATACATGATCGAAGGTGGCAAGCAGGGCGGTGGAGATCGCAACTACATCCAGACCAAGAAGATGATGTACTCGGATGGACCTGCGTGGTCGCTGCTGATGGAGAAGATTGTTACCGTTTTGGTTGCTTATGCGAAGCAGCAGGTTGAAGCGGGCGCAGATGTAATTCAGGTCTTCGATAGCTGGGTGGGCAAGCTGAGCGTTCGTGACTATCGACAATATTGTCTTGGCTGGACGACCGAGCTGGTACAGCGAATCAAGGCGCTGGGTGTGCCGGTGATCTACTTTGGGGTCGAGACCGCTTCCCTGCTGCCGGCGATGAGTGAGACAGGTGCAGATGTGATTGGGCTTGACTGGCGGACGCCACTGGAAGTGGGCTGGAAGGCAGTTGGTGCCGGCTGCTCGGTGCAAGGAAATCTTGACCCGATTGCGCTGTTTGCGCAGGAAGATGTGTTGAAGGAGCAGGTACGCGAGATTCTCGATGCGGCTGCGGGACGGCCTGGACATATCTTCAATCTTGGCCACGGCATTGTGCCGGGAACCCCGGTTGAGAGTGTGATCCGCGTGGTGGAGTGGGTCAGGGAGTTGAGCGCGCGATGAGCTCTGAGACAAGCAAGAGTGCGGTGCTGCTGCTCGCGCATGGAACGCCCGATATGCTGGGCGAGATGGCGGAGTATCTGAGCAAAGTGACCGGCGGCCGAGCTATGCCGCAGGAGGTTGTGCAGGAGCTGCAGCATCGGTATGCGCAGATTGGGCTGCAAGAGTCGCCGGGCATGGAGCCGCCGCCGCTGACAAAGTGGACGCTGGTGCAGGCGCACATGCTGGAGCACGCGCTGGATGCCGGAAAAGTTTATGTAGGGATGCGAAACTGGCACCCCTATATCGCTGATGTGGTGGCACAGATGCGGTTGGATGGCGTGACGCACATCAAGGCAGTGTGCCTGGCTCCGCAGAACTCGCGGACGAGCGTGGGGCTTTATCGCAGGGCCGTGCACGCTGCGGCCACGGGGATGGAGGTTGAGTTCGTCGCGGGTTGGGCTGAGAGTCCTCTGTTGGCGGAGGCGTTCGCGGAGAAGCTGCAGCCTGTGTGGGCGAAGGCTTGCGCTGAAGTGGGACAGCGCGTGCCAGTTTTGTTCACAGCTCATAGCGTGCCGTGTCGAACGATCATGACGGGCGAAGCCTCTGTCGCTGGCGCGCGGCCGGGAACTCCTGTGCAGGATTCTCCGGACCCCTATCCGGTGGAGGCTAAGCGGACTGCGCAGATGGTGGCGGAGCGGATGGCCCCGGCTGGATTTGGTGACAAAGATTGGTACTTCGCGTTTCAGAGTCAGGGTATGAGCGGTGGTCCGTGGATCGGTCCAACGGTGGAGGACACACTCAAAGCGATCAAGGCGGAAGGACATGTGGGCGTGGTGATGCAGCCAGTGGGCTTCCTCTGTGATCACGTGGAGATCCTTTATGACATCGACATCGCATTCCGGCAGACCGCAAACGAGTTGGGCCTGAAGTTGTGGCGAGCCGAGAGCTTGAACGACTCCCCGGGGTTGGTGGAGGCGCTGGTGGAGGTCGTCTCCGGGAGATATAAAGCGACTGTCGACGAGGTCATGGTTCCGGCGTAGGTATAGGCTGTCATGAGGGCTGAAGGCGGGGGCTCTGGCCTCCGCTTTTGTTTGCGGGAATCTCTGGAGAAACGATGAAACGGGTTGCAATTGTGGGCGGTGGGGTAGCCGGGGTGACGGCAGCGTATGAGCTGGCGCAGCAGGCTCGCAAGGGCGTACCGCTGCAGGGAGTGTTGTTCGAAGCCTCGACGCGTCTGGGTGGAATCATCGAGACGGTCCATGAGGGTGAGTTTGTGATTGAGTGTGGGCCGGATGCCTGGTTGACGGAAAAGCCGTGGGCGCGCGAGCTCGCAGAAGAGCTTGGATTGGCTGATGAAGTGATGCCTTCGAATGACGCTACGCGTAAGACGTATGTGCTGATCGACAAGAAGCTGCAGGCTATGCCGGATGGCATGCGGATGATGGTGCCGGCTGACCTCGATGCTTTAGATCAGTCCGAACTGTTCAGCGCAGAGGCCAAGCGGGCTTATCGCGAAGAGCCCGGCAGAGCGGAGGAGTTGCGAGCGGCGGCTCCTGTAGGAGACGAGAGTGTTGCGGAGTTTGTTCGACGCCACTTTGGAGACGAGGTGTTGGAGAAGATCGGTGCTCCGCTGCTGAGCGGCGTCTTTGGTGGCGATGTGACGAAGTTGAGCGTGCAGGCGGTTATGGCTCCGTTTGTCATGATGGAGCGAGAACACGGCAGTCTGATAGACGCGCTGCGGGCGAGGAGTGTTGTAGCGAGGAAGAGTTCAGTGTTTACAACGTTGCGCAGCGGAATGGGAACTCTGGTGGATCGCATGGTCGCAGCGATTCCCGAGGATTGGATTCGACTTGCTGCGGAGGTACAGTTCATTTCGTGTGGCGAAGAAGGGTGGCTCGTCGGAACTGCTAGAGGCGTAGAGCGTTTCGATGCTGTGATGATGGCGGCGCCGGTTGACGTCGCTTGTTCTCTTCTGCAGCCGGTTGACGCCGAGATGGCTCCGTTGATGGAGATGGATGCCAGCTCTGCGGTAGTGGTCGGATTCGGATTTCCAGACGCCGCGAAGGTGTCTTTGCCGCAGGGGTTCGGTTTTCTTGTGCCTCCGGGATCGAATAGCCTGCTGCTCGCAGCGACCTTCGTCGATCAGAAGTTTGAAGGCCGCGTGCCCCAGGGGGGGCGGCTTTTGCGAGCTTTCTTCGGAGGCAAAGCTGCCGAACGATTGATGCGATGCGGGAATGACGAGACAGCCACAGTGGCGCGGATGGAGCTGGCAAGAGTCCTGGGGCCTTTGCCTGAGCCGCAAGTGACCGTTGTGCGTCGGTGGCCGCGCAGTCTTCCGCAGTATGCCGTGGGGCATCTGGAGAGGATGAAGAAACTCGATGGGCGAGTGAGAGCGATCAAGGGACTGTGGCTGCTTGGTAATGGATATCGCGGCGTGGGAGTGCCGGATCTGGTGCGGGATGCGAGAACTGCGGCGAGACAGATCGCGGAAGAATGAGAAGAGATGCCGCGAAAGTCGCGGAATTGTAAAGATTTGACCCGGCGGGTTGAGCGGGATAGTCTTTTCTACATCTGGTGTTGGGAAGACGGTGCAAATCCGTCGCTACCCCGTAACTGTAAACGCTGAGAGTTTTGGCGATTGGTATTAAGCCACTGGGATGCGTCCTGGGAAGGTAAGTCAAGATTCGCTGAAGCGTAAGTCAGGAGACCTGCCAGGGCCGATCAGGCTGATTCAGCTTCGCTGGGAGAGCTGAAGAGCATTCTCGCCGACTGCATTCAGGGTCTGCACGAGCGCTGCCTAACTACATTCCCGCTCTGCTCGATTGCTTCGAAAGATGCCGGGCAAGGAGCTAACGATGCAGGAGATGCGCCACAGTTCCATCACTCTCGTACTTGGCGGCGTTCGCAGCGGCAAGAGCCGCTACGCGCAACAGCTTGCAGAGCGAGAGAGCCACGTGATCTTTGTGGCGACAGCGAAGGCTTCCGACGACGAGATGCATCACAAGATCGAGCGGCATCGTAGAGAACGCCCTGCGGAGTGGCTCACAGTGGAAGAGCCGCTGGAACTGGTTCAGGTGCTGGAGCAGCGAGCACGCGACTGCGATGTGATGGTTGTGGACTGTCTGACGGTCTTTGCGGCGAATCTTCTAGAGACTGAAGGCGACGACCAGGATGCCATCGAACGACGTGTTGGGGCTTTGTGTGTCGCGTTGCAATCGGCGAGTTGCTCCGTTGTGTTGGTGTCCAATGAGGTGGGCAGCGGAGTGGTACCGGCGTATCCCCTGGGGCGTCGATACCGCGATCTGCTAGGCGAGATCAATCAGAGCGTAGCAAGGATCGCCGATGATGTGGTGCTGATGGTGGCTGGACTTCCGCTCGCTTTGAAGGGACACCTGGAGGTGACCCTGTGAGAGCTCTACTAGTGTCAGGCACAGCGAGTGGCGTGGGAAAAACGACGGTCGCGCTGGCGATCATGTCTGGTCTGCGGCGACGCGGCCTTGCGGTGCAGCCATTCAAGTGTGGGCCTGACTTTTTGGACACTGGCCACCACACGAGGATATGCGGGCGAAAGGCTCGAAATCTAGATACATGGATGCTGACCGAAGAGGCGAATCGACGTGTTCTGCAAAATGCCGCGCGTGGCGCGGATGTTCTCGTCGCTGAAGGCATGATGGGGTTGTTCGATGGAAAGAGCGGGAACACGGAGACTGGAAGCACTGCGGAGATTGCCAAGCTTTTGAAGCTGCCTGTCGTGCTCGTCGTAGACGCGGCAAAGACTTCCAGGAGCATCGCGGCGGTGGTGCTCGGCTTCGAGATGTTCGACCCAGAGCTGCGGCTTGCAGGAGTGATTTTGAATCGCGTCGCGACAGAACGACACTACGAGATGCTACGCGCGGCGATTGAGACTTCGTGCAAGACGAGAATTCTAGGCTGGCTGCCACGTGATCCGGCGATTACGATTCCCGAGCGCCATCTCGGTCTGCAAGGAGCGGCTGAAGCTGCGGTAGAAGATGATGCTGCAATTGATACGCTGGCGGCGCTTGCGGAGAAATATTTCGATCTTGATAGATTGGTTGAGCTGCATTGTGAGTTGGATCTGGATGAAACGGGAGTTGCCGGAATAGAAAGTTCGCGAGTGGCTGAAGGCGTGCGAATCGGTGTTCCATCTGATCACGCTTTCTCGTTCTACTATGAGGACAATCTGGATCTTCTTCGCGAACAGGGCGCTGAGATCGTTCGGTTCAGTCCGCTGCGCGACAGGTCTCTTCCAACGGGGCTCGATGCGCTTTACCTCGGCGGAGGATATCCGGAGCTTCATGCAGAACGACTCAGCAGCAATCGTCAGATGATCGAGGAAGTTCGTGCTTTTGCTGCTTCGGGACGACCCATCTATGCGGAGTGCGGTGGGATGATTTACCTCTCCGAGAGTCTTAAGACCGCCGAAGGCATGAACTACGAGATGGCTGGAGTCCTGCCACTTTCTATAAAGATGACCGGCAAACTTGTGCAGTTCGGATACGTCAGGGTGAAGTTTACCGAAGACTGTCTCCTGGGCCCCAAAGGAACGACCGTCCGCGGACACAGCTTTCACTACTCGTCCATCGTCTCTCGCGGAGACATTGCGACGAGCTATTGCGTGGAGTACTCGATGTCGGGGAAAGAGGAGTTTGAAGGATTCCGGCAAGGGAATGTTCTGGCGAGTTATGTTCATCTGCATCTGCGCGCAAATCCCACAATAGCGCGAGATTTTGTCGCTGCGATCCGACGGGCGCGCACCTTGCAGACGGTGACGGCGTGAGCGGACCTGGAGACCGGAGGGACGGTGTGAACACATCAAGTCAGATGATCGACTCTAAAATCATGTTGACCATTGAGCCCCCAAGTCAGCAATGGCTAATGAGGGCACGAGCGCGTTTGGATCAGTTGACCAAGCCGTTGGGCAGCCTCGGCACACTTGAAGATCTTGCGGCGCAGATGGTGTCGATCCGTGGGGAGGCATTTGCTGAGCCGATGCGAAAGGCAGTCTACGTCTTTGCCGCGGACCATGGAGTTACAGCTGAAGGTGTCAGCGCTTATCCGAGCGAGGTAACCCGGCAGATGGTGCTCAACTTTCTTTCTCACGGAGCTGCAGTCAATGTGCTCGCGAAGCTCCATCGAGTCGATATCAACGTCGTGGATGTTGGTGTCGATGCCGACTTCGACCGCATCGACGGGTTGCTGCACCATAAAGTGCGCAGAGGAACACGCAGCATGATGCGAGAGCCGGCGATGAGTGCGAATGAGTTGTCCGAAGCGCTCGATGTTGGCTCCAAGCTTGCGGATTCTGCGATGGAGAACAGCTACAATCTGGTTGCAGTCGGAGAGATGGGGATCGGCAATACGACGGCAGCCAGTGCAATTACCTCTGCACTCACGCGCGAGCCGGTTAATCTCATCACGGGCAAAGGAACGGGGTTGAACGCCGAGACCCTCAAACGCAAGTGTCTGGTTATCGAAGCTGCTCTAGCGAAGCATTTTGATAGTCTCCCTGCTAACCCACTCGACGTGCTGCGTTGTGTTGGCGGTCTGGAGATTGCCGCGATGACTGGCTTCATACTGGGTTTGGCAAGACATCGGATCGCAGTCGTCGTGGACGGGTTCATCTCTGCTGCAGCCGCGGCGATCGCATTTGCAATCGCGCCACAGGTAAGCGGCTATCTCTTTGCAGGGCATCAATCGGAAGAACCAGGCCATCGGGTGCTGCTTGAATACATTGGATTGAAGCCTATTCTCGCGCTAAATATGCGGCTCGGCGAAGGAACAGGTGCCGTTCTGGCGATGCCGATCCTCGAGTCTGCGCTGTGCCTCTATAACCAGATGGCGACGTTTGAATCAGCCGGCGTCAGTGAGGCGAAGGATTGAGTGCAACGCGACAGATTCGCAACTTAGGATGGGAGCTGGCAACTGCCTTCCAGTTCCTTACGCGACTCCCCATGCCCTCGGCAACATTCGAAGAGGATTCGCTGTCACGGTCAGTTAAATTTTTTCCATTGGTCGGTTTAGCCGTAGGCTCTGGAGCAGCGCTGCTGCAGAGTGTCCTGATAGTCCACCTGGCTCGCCCACTTACTACGTTCGTGGTGCTGACCTATCTCGTGTTGATCACCGGGTGCCTGCACGAGGACGGACTCGCGGACACGGCGGACGCATTTGGGGGAGGCTGGACCAAAGAGCGCGTATTGGCCATCCTGAGGGACAGCAGGATTGGAAGCTACGGAGCGATCGCGCTGGTCTTATCTCTACTGGCGCGATACCTGCTTCTCGCTTCCCTACCTATGGAGCGCTTTATCGCGTACGTCATCTCTGCGCATGTCCTGTGCCGGTGGAGTTCGCTGCCGCTAAGTTACTTTCTCCCTCCAGCGCGCGAACAGGAGGGGCAGGGGGCACGTATTGCCAAATTGACCTCATTCTCCTCGCTTCTGTTCGGCTCTGCTTTGAGCACCGCGATCGTTATCTTTGCGCTGCGGAGATCTTCCGTGGCTCCTCTTCTTGTTGCTCCACTTATCGTTTTAGTGAGTGGGTGGTTCTACAACAAAAAGATTGGCGGTATAACTGGCGACTGCTTCGGTGCAACCAATCAGCTTACGGAGATCGCGATTTATTTCTGCGGAGTATGGATCGTATGAACAGCATCCTTTTCATTCGACACGCAGAGACGGACATGGCCGGAACCTTCTGTGGCCACTCCGACCCCGATCTGAATGCACGCGGCCACAAGCAAACTGCTGAGCTGATCGATAAACTCCGTTCAGAAGAGATCGATACCGTCTACACGAGTGATCTGCGTCGAGCACAAACGACGGCAAAAGCCATTGCCAGCGCATACGGAGTCGAATGCATAACGCGTCGAGCACTGCGCGAGATCAATTTCGGCGAATGGGAAGGTTTCACCTGGAAACAGATTGAGGAGCGAGATGTAGCCTATGCTCGTCGGTGGATGGCCGAACATCCTCTGGTACCAGCGCCCGAAGGCGAGACCTTTCGCGATTTTGAACAGCGTGTCCTCGGGGAAGTTACTTTCTTAGCTGCGCAAGCCGCAGAGCGAAGTATTGCGGTTGTGACTCACGCAGGGGTACTACGTACTGTGCTGTGCTCACTCCATCAATACAGCGAAGAAGATGCGTGGCGACAGACGAAGCCTTACTGCACAATCGTTCGACATACTGTTGTGGCACCGCCTCAAATGCATTTCGTGAAGGCGCGCTCATGACCGCCGCGAAGGTTATCGTGCGTGAACTGATCGCCTGGGATTTGGATGACTACCCCTATCGGGATGCAGCCGCAGGCTTTGGCCCAGCAGAGTTGCGCGAAAGAACTGAGCGTGCGAGCGCCAAATTGGCCGAACGAGATCTATACGCGGGGACCACTGCACTGCTCGAACGAGAGACCAAAGACATTCAAGATCTGCTTACAGTTGCCGCGCAACGGGAGGATTTGCGGCAGGAGTACGAAAATCTTGACTGGACCTTAGCCGTGATCGACCTGCGCTGCCTGCTGGCTTTTCAGCGCAGACTGGTCTTCAGTTCCGGGTCGAAGGTCTTAGTCACTCCAGAACGGCATGACTGGCCACAATTGATCTCGATGGCGATTGGCTCCCAAAGAAGCACCGAGCATGTTGTGATTCATGACCTGAGCGAAGACGATCGATTGGAGATTCGTCTCCATTCGAGCAACCCGGACCTGCGATTGCGGTTTCATCCGAAGACGAGCCCAGGTGAGT
Source organism: Tunturiibacter psychrotolerans (assembly GCF_051013365.1). GTDB lineage: Bacteria > Acidobacteriota > Terriglobia > Terriglobales > Acidobacteriaceae > Edaphobacter > Edaphobacter psychrotolerans_A. The sequence continues at coordinate 1,503,327 of NZ_CP132941.1, forward strand.
GTTTGCCGCTTTCGCTTTACGGGGGCAGTCCCTTCTTCGAGGTGACAGAGTTTCGCGGACGATGGTTTTTGCGCGATGGCTATCATCGCGCCTACCATCTGCTACAGGCGGGAGTCGATCGCGTGCCGGCTGTGGTGATCTATGCCCGGAGCATCGAGGAGGTGGGGGCAACTGCCCCATGGTTTTTCAATGAGGAACAGTTGTTTTCTGATCGTCCTCCGCAGGTCACTGATTTTCTCGATGACAATCTGATCCTGCGCTACGAGAGGACAGCTCTTCGTAAGGTCATTCGAATTCATATCGAAGAATCGCTGGAACCATTTGACGCGACCGAAGGAAAATAGGAGAAAGATCATGAGCATTGCAACGAAACGTGGAGATGGCGGACAGACCGGGTTGGCTGGTGGAATACGCATCTCGAAAGCAGATCTGCGAGTAGAGGCTTACGGCACAGTTGACGAGTTGAACTCAACTCTGGGATTTGCCCGAAGCATCTGCACGGACAAAGAGATCTGCGACTGGACCGAAACGATTCAACGCACGCTGTTTCGGGTAGGATCGGCACTAGCTACTCCTCCCGAGAGCAAGAAATCTCCGCCGTCTGTTTTGCCGGAGGATGTCGAAGCACTAACAAAGCTGGTGCATCAGATCGAAGCAACTGACGGCATCCTCGCTGATTGGTCGTTACCTGGGGCACATACTGAGTCGGCTGCGTACGAGGTGGCTCGCACGGTTTGCCGCAGGGCAGAACGCAATGCTGTGCGGCTTGCAAACAGTGGAGTAGAGCTAAAGCCTGAGATACTCGCATATCTCAATCGGCTGTCGGATGTGATCTGGCTCTTCGGCAGACTCATTGAAGTTAAGGCCGGCGTGGATGCTAGGCTGCGCAGTGGCGATACTGCAGGACCGAAGTGGTCAAGGGCCTGGAAATGACCAGAGCTGAAGGATTCGATGAGAATGAGCGGAATGCTGTCTACCGCGCCATCCGCGAGCGGAGGGATGTGCGTCGTGGCTTTCTGCCTGAGCCTGTTCCAGACGAGCTTTTGCATCGACTGCTTGACGCCGCGCATAACGCACCTTCCGTCGGTCTGATGCAGCCATGGCGATTTATTGTTGTGCGTGATCTCGCTGTGCGACAGAAGGTACATGAGATTTTTCTCAAAGCAAATAAACAGGCGATGGCGAATTACGAAGGAGAACAACAGCAGAACTACTCGGGCATGAAGCTCGAAGGAATTCTCGAAGCGCCACAAAACCTTTGCATCGTTTGTGATTCGCAGAGTAATCAAGGGCATCAGCTGGGGCGACGTACGATGCCTGAGACTGCGATCTACTCGGCCGTCTGCGCGGTTCAGAATCTGTGGCTCGCCGCAAGAGCTGAGGGAATCGGCGTTGGGTGGGTGAGCATTCTGGAGCCACATTCCTTGCGCAGCACGCTGAAGATTCCAGAGCAAATTACACCAGTAGCTTATTTGTGCCTTGGTTATGTTGACGCGTTTTCGAAAGAGCCGGATTTGGAACGTGCAGGCTGGGAAAAGAGAACACCGCTGAAGAGCGTGCTCTCGTTCGACGAGTACAACAGCGATTGGGGTGAGGGAGGATTAGCTTGACGAGAGCGCGAGCGATTATGGTTCTGGGAACGGGTTCGCATGTCGGCAAGTCGTTGCTGACCGCAGCTCTGTGTCGGATTTTTGCGCAGCATGGCTATAGCGTTGCTCCGTTCAAATCGCAGAACATGTCGTTGAACTCTGCGGCCACCTTTGAAGGGTTGGAGATTGGCCGTGCCCAGGCACTGCAGGCGGGGGCCGCTGGAGTTGCGGCATCGGTTCACATGAATCCTATTCTCATCAAGCCGTCAGGAGATCAATCCTCACAAGTTGTCGTGCGCGGAAAGATCTGGGGGCGTGTGACTGCGGCCGACTATCATCGACGACGCATCGAAGAGCTGTTGCCGATTGTCCGCGAAAGCTATGACTACCTTGCCTCCCGGTTCGATGTCATCATTCTGGAAGGTGCCGGTTCGCCCGCAGAGATCAATCTGAAGCAGCATGACATCGCGAATATGCGAATGGCTGAGATGGCAGATGCCAGCTGCCTGCTGGTCGGCGACATCGATCGTGGAGGAGTCTTCGCTTCTCTGCTTGGCACGCTCGAACTACTGGACACTGAAGAACGGGAGCGCGTTCGGGGATTCGCGATTAATAAATTTCGCGGTGACGTAACGCTTCTGGAGCCCGGCATTCGAATGATGGAAGAACGAGTGAACAAGGCGTGTCTGGGTGTCGTTCCGTATTTACCTTCGTTGATGCTCGAAGAAGAAGACAGTCTTGGCCTGCCGACTATAACCCAGACTAAGTGGACCGTAGAGCAAACTGTAAACAGTTCCGCTGACCGTGCTTTGCGGATAGGCGTGATTGCGCTGCCCTCTTTTTCGAACTTTACCGACTTTGATTCCTTGCGAGCGGAGCCGTCTGTGTCTTTGCTGTTCTGTCGAACTGCTGAGGCAATTGCCCAGGCCGATGTAATCATTTTGCCGGGCAGCAAGCAGACCGTGGATGATCTCCTTTGGATGAAAGAATCCGGCTTGTATATTGCCTTGCAAGAGTACGCCCATACAGGTCTTATTGTCGGTATCTGCGGAGGCATGCAGATGCTCGGCAAGACAATTAGTGATCCCTCCGGAATGGAGCATAGCGGATCGGTTTCGGGACTTGGCTTATTGCCTATTCGCACTACTATGCAAACGGAGAAGGTAACTCGCAACGCGCGAGGAGAGATGGCCACCAAGGTTTTATTCGGACAGCAAGTTACACAAAAGGAGCTTGCAGGGTACGAGATTCACATCGGGCATACCGACTATGAAGCGGGAGCAAAACACTTCTCTAGCCTTGCATGTAAAGACGAGCGGTCAAACACAAGCAGAGACGGATGCATAAGTGCCGACACGCGCACTTTCGGCACCTACCTGCATGGAATCTTTGAAGAGGATAGTTTTCGGCATCAGTTTCTTAGCGCGGCTCGTGGGTTTTACAAACTCTCGTCACCGCCTAAAGTGAATTTATGGAAACACCTTCGAGAAGACTCACTGAATCGACTCGCCTGCGAGGTCGAAAGAACGCTCGACATGCGGGCAATCTTCGCTTGGGCTGGCCTCACTTATGATCCGCCTCTCTCGGAAGACATGCTCTCACTCCGAGGTGAAGGTGTGGCAAGATGAGCAGTCGAAGCGTTCTTGCTGCGGCATATCTATTCGACTGGATTGCCGGCGATCCAGAATGGTTCCCGCATCCCGTGCGGTTGATCGGTAGAGGAATCGACAAGGGAGAGCGAGTTTTACGACGCCCTGGGCAGACTCACGCAGCTGAGCTTGCGGCGGGCGGGGTGCTGACCTTGGGCATGGTCGTTGTGGCTTATCTGAGTGCGGCGAAGACCATCGCATGGATGAAGGAGCGAGACAGGCGGTTGGGCTTTGTCGCAGAGACGCTTTTGGCTTGGACATGCCTCGCATCGCGCAGTCTGCACGATGAGGCCTCTGCTGTAGTGAACGCTCTTGAAAAACACGACATCGTTCTGGCACGACAACGTCTCTCGAGAATCGTCGGTCGCGATACTCAGTCGCTGAGCGAACAGGAGATTAGCCGCGCAGTGATCGAAACCGTCGCAGAGAGTTGCTCGGATGGTGTCATCGCGCCTCTCTTTTATTTGGCGCTCGGAGGGGTTCCGCTCGCCATGTCCTACAAGGCGGTCAACACGCTCGACTCTATGATCGGTCATGCAGACGACAGATACTTTCACTTTGGCAAAATTGCTGCGCGACTGGATGACGTTGCCAGCTTTGTCCCCTCCCGGCTGACGGCTTTAGGTATTATCACGGCCGCTCTTATAGAAGATGCGAGTCCCACAGCTGCGCTTGAAACATGGCGTCGCGACAGTGCCAAACACAAAAGTCCGAATGCCGGACAACCGGAGAGCGCCATTGCCGGCGCACTCCAGGTTCGTTTGGGCGGGGAGAATTATTACGCGGGCGAGCTCTTAGCTTCGCCTCTCATTGGAGAGGAATTTGCAGGACCAACGGTACAGAAGGCGAAGCAGTCAATTCGAATGGTCGCAGTTGTCTCAGTAGTCGGAGCACTTACTGCGTTGTTGCTGCACCGAGGACAACGATGACGCCACCCACGGAGATTTTGCTGCCAGCGCATGGCGGTCAACTTCGTCAGATCGCTGCCCGGTATGGGTTCGAGCCGGGGCAGCTCATTGATTTCAGCGCCAACATCAATCCAGCTGGTCCTCCTGCGTCGGTGCTCATCGCACTTCAGCAGGCTCTCGCTGATCCTGCCGTTCTAGTTGCCTATCCCGATCTTGAATTGACCGAACTCAAGAAAGCTTTGGCAGAAGCCTCGGGGATCTTCCCCGAAAATATCGCAGTCGCAAATGGTTTTGTGCCACTCCTCGAAGCAGCTCTGCGTTCATTCAAGATTGCTCGGTGCCTTCTACCTGTGCCATCGTTCAGCGAGTATAGGCACACACTCACGAACGCTGGCGTCGAGGTTGCTCATTATCATTTGGCCCAGGACGAGGGATTTTCCTACCAGCCCGAAACGCTGCTACGAGCTGCGTTGCAAGGTGATTGCGATGTACTTCTGTTGGCCAATCCGCAGAACCCCTCTGGCGCACTTTGCGGGGCCCGCAGGATGCGAGACCTGATCGAAATGGCAGCAAAGCACAGAATCAAGGTGCTGCTCGATGAAGCCTTCATCGACTATGTTCCGACCCACTCCCTAATCCGATCCGCGATCGAGTTCGAAAATCTAATCGTGTTTCGTTCGGTAACGAAATTTTTTGCGATTCCCGGGCTGCGCGTGGCCTACGCGGTCGGTGGGGCTTCGTCTATTCAGAACCTGAATAACAGGCTTGCTCCATGGCCGGTCTCGAGTTTGGCTTCAGAGGCTGTCTCGGTCGCTCTCCATGACGACGCCTACATCGAGGAGACCCGTCGAGAGAATCATCTGCGACGAGTGTGGCTGGAGCGAGAGCTGGCTCGCTTGAAGATCTTTACCTATCCTTCGAGCACAAATTTTTTGCTGCTTCGATTCGCTGCAGATGTGGACGTGCAACTGCTCTGGGAAAAGATGATCGCGGAGGAACAAATTGTGCTTCGCTCGTGCGCTAACTTTGAAGGATTGGCACCGGTGCATCTACGGATCGCAGTGCGGTCGGAAGCAGAAAACGAGAGATTGGTTCACGGCCTGGAGCGTGTGCTGGTAAGAATGAAGAGATGAATCGCTAGAATTGAGGGTGTTTTGCCAATCTCCATGACCACATGAGGAAGGACGTCGAAGTAAGGTCGATACCCGGCTCCGTCGTGCTGTAAGACTGCACATTGTCCTGGAAGACCGCAGCCTGGGATCGGTTAAACGTGCCACTATTCCCATTGAATTTCTTGAAGGTATCCACTCCGTTGGCAGGACAGAGAATCATGTCTCCCACGACGCCGCTGGTCGCAGAGCTGGCCGGGCCTTCAGTTGCAGCACCCCATAGAATCGGAGTTCCTCCGGACGTCCCATTCAGGGCTCCCACGAGGTTGGCAACCTGATGTTGAATGCAGTTGGGGAACGTGCTGCCGTCGCCAACGATGAAAGAGGATCCCCACGAGTTAGCGCCCATGATATTGGCTAGCCAGCGCTGTGAATACTGGTTGTAGCGGGGAGAGTTCGTAAGCACATATGCCTCGCTTGCCATCACCGACAGACCGGCCCCATGCGATGTCGTATCACCCGCGCTCCATTGGACGCCAAAGCCCCAAGGATCGGAGTCAGCCTGGGCGATGGCGTCGTCCACCTGGCGGAGTAGTTGGCTGCGGATAGCCGACTTCGAGAGTGCCAGGCCGCCCGGATCACCAGCCAGCTGCATAGCACGGTAAAGTTCAAAGTGAGCGAGGCCGCTGACATCGTAGAGGTTGAGCGTATCGGTGAAGCCCGGCTCGTAGATGTTCACAACATAGTTTTTAGCGAACTGCGCCGCTTGTCTCAGATAGAAGCTTGCATCGACCTGCGGCAATCCTGGGGGGACGTCTTGCTCCTCTGCCGCGGAACGTAGCGCGAAGTAAAGTTCCGTAGCGCCGAGTTCCATGTCATCTTCCCAGACGCTCTCCGGGTAGCCGTCAAAGGGTGCGATGGTCAGCAGACACGTTGGACATGAGCCGCCCCCGTCAGAAGGTGCGGGATCGGGATAGGTCGTGTCCGCACGCGCAAAAACATCTTCGGCCTCTTTCAGGCATCGATGGGCGAGCCCCGGATCTTGCTTGCGATTGAGTTGGTAGCACAGGCTGAAGTCCGCCGCGAGGCGTCCAGCGAGGTTCGGGCTGATTTTGGAGGCCGACGGCGGCGCAACGAATACCGGTCGGTTGCAGATATAGAAAGTAGTGAGCGGATCGCACGGCTGCGGGTCACCAGGCTGCTGGAATTTGTCGGCGGCCTGGGGAAGCGTCCAGATGTCGTACTCAGTGATCAGGCAGTAGGGAGTGTTGTAGGTCCCTCCACAATTGCCGCTCGCTGACGAAGGATCGCCTTCTCCGTAGTAGTTCCAGTCCTGCGAATTGTCGACCTGGTAGGCGAGCGTTCCCGTCGAATCATCCCACATCTTCAAGAGCCAATCGACGCCGAACTTCGCCTCGGAGCTGAAATCTGAGGAGACAGGGCCACCGTGGCTGTTTCCCGCATAAGAAACTGAGTTCGGCGGGGCTGGCGGATAGAACTGGGCAGACCTTCCCATCTGATCGGGGAAGTCACGGACACCGATCTGCATGAGAGCCGCGGTGTAGCTGACGGTTTGCACATATTTTTCGTAGTCGCCAGCGTCCCACCAGCCACCCGCGGCATCGATCTTCGACGAGCTAGCCGGGCTCAGGGGCGGAACCGGAGGCACATTGTTGATGAAGTCATTGTCGTCCAGCGGAGGAGTCAGATAAGTCTGGGCACTCTTGTCCTTCAGGTGTCCGGGAGCGGTGCGCAGTTCATTGCGGATGAAGTCCGGCCCGTCGCGCTGCGTTTCAAAGAAGAAAAGCGAGTTCACCAGCAGCCCGGGATAAAGAACCTCCGGTCGGTCGACCGCAAAACGGGGCGAGCTCGCCGGCACCGGTCCTGAGACACTGATGGAATAGCTGTGTCCGGATGGAACGTTGAAATCGAGCGCGTAGACCTGATAAGTGAGCTTCTTGCTATTCGACCAATTGCCCGAGAGAGCGCCGACCTTGCCGCGATACGCGACGTTGCCCGCGTCATCGATCACTTCGAACAGGGCACCAGCCTCAGACGCGGTCGACATCAAATACGCACGTGCAGGAAGAGCCCCCGCTTCGTAGCCAACCTGATTCACGCGTACATACGCCGACTCGCCACTCGCAACGCAAGCACATAGCGAAAGCGTCAACGCAAAGAGACCGGTCTTTAACCCTTGAAGGCAAACGGATGAATGGTGATTAAGCAGCGTCATTTGCGAACCTCCTCGCGCCGGCAATCGCACTATTAAATCGTTTGAAATTGGAGAGTAACCAACGATCTCGGCAAATGTCAACTGCTGATTAGTTTTCTGAATACTTGGTTACCGCCAAGAACGAGGCAGGCCACATGTCGGGGAGAGAAGTAGCCGCCAACCGCATCGGGGTCGCGTGGTATCGCGAGCGATCAGCACCATCTGCAACTGGCACCATCCGCAGGCCATTGGATCGGTGCCTAGTTTTTGATAGTTGTTGGTGAAGTAGGTCTTTTTGTCGATGCCGGCAGGTACTGGGTCGGGCAGATGCGTCTGAATGCTGCGCAAGTCTTTAACCAGCTTCGCGAGGTATTGCGGATCATGGTTGAACGTCTCGCAGACTCGTACCCAAAAAGATCCTGTCTAGGTGCCTTATTCTTATAATTCAGAATAAGATCGATCTTTCCATGTAACACTTCCGCCTGCTAATTTTCGCGTAAGAGCGTACCACTGGATAGCGAGCAGTATTCCAATGCCGAGGGGATGCAACAACGCCCCGCGCCAGCTCTGGCGAAATCGGTATGCCCCCAGAAAACGTGGCAGCCACGCTCCAGCAATTGCGACCAGCACATAGACACTCTCCGCAACGGAAGATCCTCCCACCAGCCATAGCCATGCTGCCAGCGCGAAAGGGACTATCTGACCCAGGAACAAAAGCAGGCTGATCGGCAAAATTCTTACCGGCGCCGCGAGTCCCTCCGTTGCATTTTTGGCGAGCCCTTGCAGCACTTGCCAAGCGTTGCGGTACATTCTGCACGTTGCAAGATTAGTGAGATCGGTTAAATCTGTTTGATATCCGCATTGCCGGAACAACCTCGGAAGAAGAAGCCCGTCGTGCATCGTTGTCTTGATAGCCGCATGGCCACCGCATGCAAAGTAATCTTTGCGTTGAACGAGAATGAACTGCCCGCAGCCCGCCGCGAACGACGGATCGGTAGTGTTTCTCATTCTTTCGACCGGAAGAAACCCGAGGAGGACAAAATGAATGAGAGGTAGCAGAAGCCATTCAAGCCAGGTCTCTGTTATCTGCCGAGGGAAACCACTGACTAACCCCCGTTGGCCTCGTATCAGGACCGCTGCCACACGAGCAAGGCACTCCGGGCTTAGTCTTACGTCCGCGTCGACAAAACAGAGCAGATCGTGCCTGGCAGCATGCGCCAGGTCCCAACACGCATGTTGCTTGCCATTCCAACCGATCGGCAACGTTTGAGTACGCTCGAGTCTGACCCGCGCATCTTTCTTCGCGATCGCCTCGACGATATCAGCCGTTCGATCGGTCGAGCCATCGTCCATCACGATCACTTCGAACGCCACGCCGGTGCTTGCAAGAACGCTTTCCACTGCGGCGGCAATTCCATCCTGCTCATCTCTCGCTGGAATCAGAACAGAGATCGCGGGCAGGGACAAGGACCCGGCTTGCGGAGGAGGCACATATCGCCGCCAGTTTACGCAAAACAATACCGCGGGCGCCAAAGAACAGAGCATCACCGCTATTGTGAAGACGTCAAACATCATCGCTACGCTCCTTGCAGGAGGCAAGATCCTTACCGCACTCTGGCAGGACCGTATGTTCCACTTGATAAGGCCGTCCGGTCAAGGAGGCTTTCAGTTTCTGCCATCCTCCATATAGACCGCCCGTGCCGAGCTTTCCATGCGATAAGGTATCGAAGTTTCGTGCATCGCGTTGCATGGCGGTGAAGCGTAGAGTGTTCATCGCCGTCTCCAACGATTGCATCAATTCCAGTTGCAACTTCTCCAAATCCTGTGGTGAGTCAACCCTAAGTGGCTCACCAAAGTGCAGCAAACATTCTGGCAAACGCTCATCCCAGAAAGGATACTCGATGGCGAGCGGGACTACTGTGCACCAACCGGTGCTTGCAGCTACTCTCGACGCCAGAGCAGAGAGACCCGGCTTGAACTCTAGCGGCCGCGCCCTGCTATCAACGAAGCGTCCCTGCGGTGTTATCCATACAACTCCGCCCGACGCCAGGATTGCTTCGCTGGTTCTCAAAAAGGTCACCGCTCCACGAGCTGAGTTCATCTCGACTCCAAAGATGCCTACCCGCTTCAAAACTGGATATCGCTCGAGAGCAACTGCATCCATCGGAGCATAGTGCCGCCGGGTGTCCATGAGTCTCTCCGCGAGATAGATCGAAACCATCGGATCCCACCATGAACTGTGATTTCCAAACACAATCACAGGTCCAGCCTCTGAATGCGCCAGCGCGGAAAATCTATCCGCTCCGCTGATCCTTATGGCATGAAAGTGCCTTCGAAAGTAGCCGCGAACGATTCTTCGGAAGAATCGAAGGGCTGGCATCGAAATAGCTGGCGCATTCGTCATCGGTGAGCATCATGATCGAGTGAATCCGCCGCGATCCATCCCGACATCATTACCATAGGCATTCCGGGGCCGGGATGTGCGGCTCCCCCGGCAAGATACATTCCTGCCAGTTCCTTACTGCGGTTGGCCGGCTTGAACGCGCCTTGGAAGACACCGTGGCTTGAGATCCCGTAGATCGCTCCGTTCAGCACCCTGTATCGTTCATGAATATCCTGAGGGGTTAGCGCCGCTTCAAAGACGATACGTTTTTCGATATCCTCGAGGCCTGCGGTCCGCTTTAGCTTATTCAAGATCACCTGACGATACTCAGGTAGCATTTTGGACCAATCATGATGTTCGCGCAGATACGGTGTGTGTACGAGTACGTATAACGCTTCGCCGCCTTCAGGAGCGCTGGTTGGATCGGTCGAAGCCGTTGCGGCAAGATAACACGTGGGATCGGGAGCGGGCTCACCCACCTCATAGATTGAGTGGAATTCCTCATGAGGGTCACGCGAAAAGACGAAGTCATGATGCGCCAGATGTTCGTACCGCTTATTCAGCCCGAGATAGAGTACTACGCCGGAGCACGCTGGCTCATAGTGTCGCTTATGTTCAAATTGCTGTGCGGCGGCTCCGCCGACGAGTTCACGGTGGGTTCGCACCGCGTCTTCATTCGAGACCACAGCGTCGAAATGATGGACCTTGCCCAGCGTCGTCACGAGCCCAGTTACCTTACCGCCGGCTCGTCCTCCGTGCCGAGGGACGTCCGTTAGAATCCGTGATACGTCTGTCTCTGTATGAAACACCACACCAAGTTCGCCAGCCAGCTTCACCAGAGCCTCTGGCACCGCACGTGTTCCACCGAGTGGGTACCAGATTCCTTCTTCCATCTGCATGTGTCCGATTGCACAAAGGATCGCAGGCGAAGCATCGGGTGAGCTTCCCACATACTGCACAAAGTGATCGAGCATCTGTGCCACATTCGCATCCGGGATGAACTCTCGGATTGTGCCCGCAACCGTCTTACCCAGCCTCATCCTCATCACATCTTTAAGAACCTTGATGTCAAACGCTCCGCCCAGGTCCATCGTGTCTTTCATCGACCCGATCGATCGCCAAAAGAAGAACCGGTCGCTGATTGAGTGCAATTGCTTTGAAGTCTCAAGAAACTTGAGGTAGCCGGCGCCCATCCTTGGCCAGAGAGCCTCCAGTTCCTTCGCCATCTTGGAGGCGTCGTCGCGCAAGTCCATATTTGTTCCATCTTCGAAGAAGCATCGCCACTGTGGATCGAGTCTTACCATGGGCACATAGTCTTCCATGCGTCGTCCAGCTTCTTCGAAGATTCTTCTCAGCACCGAAGGCTGAATTAAAATCGTCGGTCCCATGTCGAAACGGAAGCCGGCGGCACGCAACTGTGCAGCCTTCCCCCCAATCCATGCATTCTTCTCGAACACCTCCACCTGGTATCCCCGGGCAGCCAGCGTACAAGCCGCCGCCAGCCCAGCCAATCCGCTACCGATCACTCCAACTTTTATTTTGCCGTCCTGCATGCTCTTCCTTTGGCTACTTTTGTCGGAGCCGCATTGCGGCTCCGACTGCTTTAGCTAAGCCCTGACCTCGTTGACGTATCGTTTGCGAGTGCAATGCCAGGATTACTCCATCGAACAACTCGCGATGCTGATCTCCTGTTACTTCGTAGGAACGGACGCTCTTACTACGTTGCACCGTGACCACTTTGGCGACAGTCATCTCGAGGAGCCCTTCAGCGCCTCGGGTGGCTCCATAGCCGCTTTCTTTTCGTCCGCCGAACGGGATCCGTGGATCCGCAGTAGCAACGATGATGTCATTAATCAGTACATTGCCGACGTTGAGCACCGATGCCAAACGTTTGGCTTCTTGCTCATCGCCGAATACGGACGCCGTCAGCGCGAAAGGGCAGGCATCCTGCGCCGCCAGCAATTCTGTCTCGCTCGATAGGTCGATCACCGACAACACGGGAGAGAACAGATCGGCCTGAGCAAGACGCATCCCGGGTTTTACTTCAGTCACCAGAATGGGCCGCTGCTCTTGATTGATAGAACCGTGCACCCAAGCGCCCAAACGCTCTGCTTCGTGCAATATCTGGCCCAAGTTCGTTCGCACGGTCTCGCTGAGATGCGCCGGGCCGCATTCATTGAACGCAGTGGACAACATGCCTATCAGTGTTTTCTTTCGAGCCTCGGATGCACCTAGCAGCAATAGTCTGCGCGGTGCCATGCACGTAGCCGAGCCATTCAGACGCATACCAAACGTTATAGCCCTCACAACTCGCTTCAAATCGGCCGAAGGTAGCACCACGACAGCATCACATCCCGATGCCTCGATCACACATGGAATTATCTTTTCCGCGCATACTCGCAGTACTGTTCGCGCAGTCTGAGCAGACCCCGTGAAGATCACCTTATCTACGGAAGACCGTAAAGCCTTTTCTGCCGCCTCGATCGAATCATCCGTCACCTCCAGCAAAGAACGTGGGAGGCCCGCAGCATAAAGCGCTTCGGCAAAAAGTTTCGCTATCGGACGGCCGCCATGCCCAGGTTTAAACACGACGGCGTTGCCCGCAGCTAATGCCTGCAAAGTCTGTACTCCGGGTAAGAAAAGCGGATAGTTCGCTGGTCCCAAAATAAGAACAACTCCGTAGGGCGCGCGCTGAACCTCGCTGATGCATCCCGTTAGGAAAAAAGGACGCCCTCGGCTACCCAATCGTTGGGCCTTGAGAATCTTCTCTGCTCTTTGTTCCAGAAATCGGCACGCCGCTAGCAGTGGCAACATCTCTGCGACTCTGGTATCTGCGGGCGTGCGCGACAATTGAGATGGTATTGCGTCAGAGAATGCTTCGGTCATGCGCGACATCGCAAACCGGGCACGCTGCAGCACGTCAAGTCGTTTCTTAATCGGCAACTTGCCCCATGTCAGTTGCGCTTCGTGACGTGAAGATTCAATGACGGTGACTTCCGCGGCTTCGTCCCTACACGATGATCTACTGTGAGTCGCCTCATCCCCAATCGTAGAGATGGACATCGTTATGACGCCACGCCGACCAGCTCATCGTCGGAGATCGGGGATGCGGACTCCTCCCAGCGCGGCTCAATCTTCATGTCCTGCAGCAAGAGTCGTGATGTAATTCGGGCCGATTCGAAGATGACAGGCAATCCACTGCCCGGATGTGTTCCTCCACCGACCAGGTACATCTGTCCGATGTCCTCGAATCGATTGTGAGGACGTAGATGAAGCATCTGTTTCAACGAGTGCGCCATGCTAAAGGTCGCTCCCTTGTAAAGATTAAACTCGCTGCTCCAACCGGATGGGGTCATAATCTTCTCTGTTTGTATTCGTCTTTCTACATCTGTGATTCCGATCTTCTCCAATTGTTCAAAGGCTAGCTTTCGGAACCGTGGGGTCTCCTTTTCCCAATCCACAGAGTTGCTCCCTTTTGATCCAGTCTCATGTGTAACTGGTAGCAGTACATAGAGGGTACTCCTACCCTTCGGGGCCAGCGTTGAGTCTGTGACACTAGCATTCTGAACGTAAAACGACGGGTTATCTGAGAGCCGGTGTAGCGTTTCAATATCTTGAAGGTTCTCCCTGTAATTCTCAGCCAGGTAGATCGTGTGATGTGATACCGCGTCGTAGCACCCATCGATTCCCAGATACATCATGAACGTCGAACATGAGTAATCTTTCTTGGCCAGCGTTTCATCTGTCCATTTCTTTCGCAGATGATTCGGAACCATCTGTCGCATCGCACCTGCGAAGTCTGCATTCACCACTACGGCATCCGCAGGCAGGCTGTGGCGCGCTGTTTTCACGCCGATCGCTTTTCCGTTCTCCACCAACACTCGCTCTACCGGCTCGTTGAGTAAAATCTTTACACCCAGCTCACGAGCGATTCTGGCCATTGCCTGCGTGACGGCCCCGCACCCGCCTGTTGGATGAAATACTCCATGTTCATACTCGAGAAACGAAAGAATAGAAAAGAGACTAGGGCATTGGAATGGACTCATTCCCAGGTATTTCGACTGAAAGCTGAAGCCGAGTCGGATCCTCTCGTCCTTAAAGTGTCGCTGCAGATCTTGATCTAGCGACCTCCACGGGGACAGCAAAGGCAGAAGCTTGATCATTCCTGGTTTGGCCAAATCCTTCCAGCTCTCGAAGGGAGATTGCAGAAACGGCATAAAGCTAGTTAGCTTTTTTCGATTTTGCGTCATGAACTTATCGAGGCGAGCCGCATCCTGCGGCGAGATCGTGGCAATCGCCTGCCTCATGCGTTCAGCATCTGGCGTTGCCAACAACTCCCCTCCAGCGCCGAACACTAACCTGTACTGAGGATCAAGCCGAGTCATTGGCACTTCGACATCCAGATCGTATCCTGCAATCTTGAAGATTTCCCTTAAGACTTTTGGGTACAAGAAAAACGTTGGTCCAAAGTCGAACTTGAAGCCATCCCGTTCAATCGTCGAGGTCCTACCTCCAACTTGGTTGCGCTTCTCGAGTACCGTAACTTGAACTCCCGACTTCGCCAGGAGCATCGCCACTGCCAGTCCCCCCGGTCCCGCCCCGACTATTACAACTTGTGAAGGTCTTGTTTTTCCTGTGTCTCTGCGCATAGTTCTGAGCCCAATTGTTCTGTTCTCAATAGCCTAGTCGCGATCCGAGGTATTAATTGCACCGCGCTCTTCTGAGCTTTCGTAGTGTGAATATTCGTTGTAATAAACTCCGTGCCATCTAAACGAAAAAGAACTGGCTTCAAAACGGTCGGTTGCCACCCGCGTTTCATGACTATCCGCCCCCGCTTGACGTCGTGCCTCCTGCGATGAATAGAGAATTAGCACGGCAGACCAGCGATCTTGTTCCGTTCTCAGTTGGCGATTGCAAAGAAGCAGCATCAGAAGGCGTTGCGCGCCTCAGTGGCGTGCGATCCTTTGTCATCCACTCTCTTCGTCATACATTTCTGACACGTTTGGGTGAGGCGGGATGCGATGCATGGACGCTGGCGAGAATCGCCGGTCACTCATCAATTGCGATGTGTGAACGATAAGTCCATCCCAGCGAAAGCGCTGTCATGAATGCTTTCGATCGACTACAAGCCCCGAAGCTGCTCCTCGGCGACGTGCAGTAGACAAGTTGCTGCGACACGAAGATCCTACGGAAAGACAGCCAGCCGCTACAATTTCCGCTACATTCGATTTTCGAGGGAAGGCACTATGGCCGTAAGTTGTTCTATCAATGGTCGGGGCGGAGGGATTCGAACCCCCGACCCTCTGGTCCCAAACCAGATGCGCTACCAGACTGCGCTACGCCCCGACTTTTTTTAGTTTATCGCATCAAGTCGGTTACCGCGATCAAAGCGTGTGAAAGAGACCGTGGCTGCTGGTACCGAAGAGGGCATGGAAGAGGCCGTCAAAGACCCAGGTGAGCAGAAGCAACGGCAAAATGACCAGTCCCGCCAGCACGAGACACACCACGCCGAGAAAGAGCCAGCTTTGGAGTGTATGCTTTCGCGGCTCATCGACGCTGCCCACCAACAGCGCATAGTTGCGGCGATTTGCACGCCACGCAATGTCGAACATATCGCCGACAACCGGGATTGAGCCGACCAGCACTTCGATTGCGACGTTCGCCACCATGCGCGTTACCGTGACATAGGAAACACCGCGCACCCAGGCCGCGACAATAATGATGCAGGAGGCGATTCCGCCGATCAGATCGCCGACGCCAGGGATGAGGCCCACAATCCCGTCCAGACCGAAGCGGATCGAGGTGCCGGGAATTCTGATGAAATCGTCGAGCACGTGCGACAACAGGTCGAGGTTTTCGTCATCGAAAGCTCGCCCACCGCGTTTCAATCGGGGCGACAAAACCTCGGGTTTCGCGGTAAATGGCATCGGACCCCTTCCCGCCCCGCCCAGAGATTGCCCGGTTGGCGGCCAGTGCTATAATTCCAGTATACGGCGGCTATAGTTCAGTGGCAGAACGCCGCTCTGTGGCAGCGGATGTCGTGGGTTCGAAACCCACTAGCCGCCCCAAACTTCTCAAATCTTCAGACTGCGGATCAACCTTGTCCCGCGTACCCCAAGCTTCCTCTACGCCCGTCCCGGTCGCCGCTGCTAAGCTCCCAGTGCATCTCTATGCTGGAACCTCAGGCTGGGCGTATCCGACCTGGAAGCCGGAGTTCTATCCTGCCGGCACACCCGCGAAGAAATTCCTTCAGTTTTACGGAACACAGTTGACTTCGGTCGAGGTGAACTACACCTTCCGCGCCCTGCCGACAGCCAAGATGCTCGAAGACTGGCTTGCCGCGACTCCACCTGACTTTCGCTTCAGCTTCAAAGCGCCGCAACGCATCACCCACCTCAAGCGATTGCGCGGTTGCGAGGAGTTGGTGGCTCAGTTCGTGTCAATCCTTGAGCCGGTCCGTCAGGCAGGCAAACTCGGCCTCCTGCTCTTCCAGCTTCCTCCTAATTTCAAAGCTGACGCCGAGCTTCTCAGTACCTTCCTCTTTCTTTCCCAGCTTCACGGAGCGAGCGCTCCGCAGATTGCATTCGAATTTCGCCACGAGTCGTGGTTCAGCGAGAGTATCTACACGGTCTTACGCGAGCACAACGCGGCACTCTGCATTGCCGAAAGTGACGAACTGTTGACTCCCGAGGTGCAGACGGCCGCGACTCATACCAGTTACCGGCTCCGTAGAAGCCAAGGTTATTCCGTGACCGAACTCGACGCCTTCGCGCAACGCTTCTTAGCACTCGCCGAACAACGCGACGTTTATATCTACTTCAAGCACGAGGACGAACCGACCGGAGCGCTTAACGCCGTACAATTTCTCGCTCGCATCCAAGCTCAGGCGGGGAAACAGTAATGGAGACAGGCGAGATAGAAAGTATCGCGAGCCACGCGGCAGAGTTTCAGCCCCGGCGTTTCATCATCAATGGGCATCTGCAAACGATCATGGGCAATTACCTGCCTCGGATAAACGGGCTGCCCACGCCTGAGGCAACGCTGGTCGAAGTATCACCTGCTACCTCCACGCAAATTGCAAGCCAAGTCCTCTGCCACTGCCATTGGCAGCCAGAAGAGGTGCGTGCATCGCGGCCGACAGCCATCCTTGTGCATGGACTGGAGGGTTCGTCGAATTCTCAGTATGTCATCGGCAACTCGAACAAGCTGTGGCGTGCCGGTTGCAATATCATCCGCATGAACATGCGCAACTGCGGAGGCACCGAAGCGCTCTCGCCAACGCTTTATCACTCGGGCCTCTCAAACGACGTGCTCGAAGTGATGAACTTCTTTGTCGCGCAACACGGCCTGCAGTCGATGTCCCTCATCGGGTATTCGATGGGAGGAAATCTCGTTCTCAAACTTGCGGGCGAACTGGGCACCTCAGCGCCGTCAGAACTCCGGTCAGTTATCGGCGTATCCCCCGCGCTTGATCTCGGCGCCTCGGCAGACGCTCTTCATCGCCCACAGAACCGCGTCTACGAACTGAAGTTCCTTCGCGCTCTTCTGATGCGATATCGTCGCAAGGTCGCGTTGTTTCCACATGTCTACGATCCAAATCTGGCCACTGGTATCCGCTCCCTCCGTGAGTTGGACGACCGCATCACCGCACTATATTCCGGCTTCACCGGTGCAGCCGACTACTACTACCGAGCCGCCGCCGCCCGCGTCATCGACCAGATCGCCGTACCAACGCTCATCCTCCACGCACTGGACGATCCCTTCGTTCGCATCACCGACGAGAGTTGCAGCAGACTTGAAGCAAACCCAAATATTCATCTGATTACCACCCATCACGGCGGACACTGCGCCTTTCTCGCCCAACCAGACGCCGACACCGGCTACGACGGCTACTGGGCTGAGCACACGCTGCTGCGTTTCCTGCTTGCGAACTCAGTGCCCGCACTCCAAACATCTGGCGGTCGGTGACGCTAAGATAGTTGCTAATGCTCTCTGACTGGTCTGCCGAATGTTCTTCAGACGATCCCGTGCTTGTCGTTCCCTGGTCTGACCCCTCCGACCCCTCTGGCAATCGCCGCTTTATCGATCTGCGCGAAAACCCTTACGATCTCGACCATCTTCCCGAAGTTGAACAGCATCCGCCCCTGATGCATGCTCTGCGCGCGCTTAACGCCTCCAGATCGCCCGTCTTCACCGCCAAGTGCGATGCGTGGCCGCTCGACGAAGAGCAGCTCAACGACCTTCGCGCGAATCTCGACGTAACTTCCGATGAGGGCCCCGTTGGCTTCGGCAGTTATATCGACACTGTTTGGCGCGAGCGATCTCTCTTCGCCTCCTATCATCAGATGGAGCAGATGATGCACCGCCTTACGCGACACTCTTCTCCTCTGGACCATCCCCTTGCCATGCTCGACTGCGTAATCCGCCCGGCGTTGGTCGACCTTACCGGCCCGCAGGAGGGCTTCGCCGTAAGCCTTTACATAAAAGCTCTCGGCCACGATTCTCAAACCGCAGAGCAGAACTGGGCTTCGGCGTTGGACGCGGTAGTCGCCTTATTGCGCAGTAAGGATCTTGCCTTAGGCTAGGCCCCACCAATTTTTGAAGTCCGAAGCCCCTCGATCCCGCTACAATCAGAACAGGACACGCGCGGGCGAGTAGCTCAATTGGATAGAGCACGAGCCTTCTAAGCTCGGGGTTGTGGGTTCGATCCCCGCCTCGCCCACCACCCGCTCCAGGTGTCCGCGGCACCTAAGCCTCCAGCAAAAGATCTTCTTCCGAAGTCACAGGATGATCTTCCCGAACATGTCGGCTACCGATCGCATGCCGCAGCCCAGCCAGCGCGATGAAGCCGATCGCCAGACAGCAGACTCCGTTCCACTGCCAATGCGCCCAGGCCATCGTCGCCAACGCCGACCCGACTGCGGCCCCGGTAAAGTACACCGTCATATAAACCGTGTTAAGCCTGCTGCGTGCTGAAGGCACTAAACCGAAGATTCTCGTCTGATTGGCCACCTGCGTCATCTGCGCACCGACGTCGAGCACCAGCACTCCGACTACGAGCGCAATGATGTGGAACGTGGTCGAAATCCCCGCCGGCTCCTCCACCCAAAGTAGAACGTACGAGAACGCCAGCAACCCCATGCCCAGCGAGATAACCCAGCGCGATCCGTGACGATCGGATAACCTACCTGCCAGCGGCGCGACCAACGCCCCCGCCGCGCCAACCACGCCAAAAGTTCCCGCAACACCCGCGCCAAGTCCGTAATGGCTCTGGAGCAGAAAAGCGAGTGTAGTCCAGAAGCAACTGAAAGACGCAAATACAAGCGCGCCGACAATCGAAGATTCGCGCAAAAGAGGCTGAGTACGATACAGCGTCCAAAGCGACTTCATCGCGTCGGCATAGCGTAGTTGCTGCTTCGGAGGAAGTTTCGGCATCACCTTCCAGATGAGCGGAACAAACGTCGCGTTTATCACCGCAGCCACTACGAAGACCCACCGCCAGCCATGAATTCCACTTACCCAGCCCGCGAAGGTGCGCGCCAGCAGAATTCCCAGCAGCAAACCGGTCATGACTGTACCAATGGCGCGCCCCCGCTGCTCCTGCGAAACCAGATCGGGTGCAATCGGAAGGACAATATGCGTGACCGAGGCGAAGAGCCCGAGCAGCAAGCTTGCTGCGATGAGCCAGCCGAGTCCGGGAGCAACCGAGGCCAGCAACAGAGCAACTGTCACCGCGCCATACATTCGCATCATCAGCGCGCGGCGCTCCAGCACATCGCCTAGCGGAACGAAGGTAAATAAGCCGACCGCATAGCCAACCTGGGTCGCAACCGCAACGAAGCCGACACGTCCCGCGGTAACCCCGTAGCTATGGCTCATCTCCAGCAAAAGAGGCTGGTTGTAGTACATCGTCGAAACGCCGACGGCGCAGGCAAGTCCTAGAAAAGGGAGAGGTGCTCTTGGTCCGGATTTTGTCGAAACCGTAGAAGTGGTCATACCAATGCTCTCCCCTAGTGTAGAACCTGGGAAGTGATTGGACCAGTGGGCGCGGATCGTACGAAGAGGCTAAATCTTTCCTAATGTCAACTTAGCGATCGTAGCCAACTGCATGAACGAGGTTCCCTCATAGATCTTTCCGATCTTTGCGTCTCGATACAGTTTCTCGACGGGGTAATCCTTCACAAAACCTGACCCTCCGTAGACTTCCACGGCAAGGCTGGCAACCCGCTCCGCCACCTGCGACGTGAAGTATTTGCACATCGCCGCCTCCTTCAAAAAATCGAGTCCCGCATCTTTGAGTCGCGCCGCGTTATAGACCATCAGCCGCGCCGCTTCGATCTCCGTCGCCATCTCGGCAAGCTGAAACTGCATGGCCTGAAACTCGACCAGCGTTTTGCCAAACTGCTTGCGCTCCTTGGCCCACTTCGCCGCATGACCCCAGGCGCCCGCCGCTAGCCCCAGCATCTGCGAGCCGATGCCGATGCGGCCCTCGTTCAGAGTCTCGATCGCTATCTTGTACCCCTTGCCTGGCTCGCCCAACACTTGCGCAGCCGGCACAACACAATCATTAAAGATAAGCTCACATGTGCTCGAAGCGCGGATGCCAAGTTTGTCTTCTTTCTTGCCAAGCGTAAATCCCGGCGCACCTTTTTCCACGAGGAACGCTGTAATTCCCTTGTACCCCGCCGTCGGATCAATCGTCGCAAAGACGATGAACAGTCCAGCCTCCTTCGCGTTGGTGATCCAGAGCTTTTGGCCGTTGAGAACATAGTCGTCGCCCCGCTTCCCCGCCCGTGCCTGCAAAGCAAACGCGTCCGATCCAGACGAAGCTTCGCTAAGCGCATAAGATCCTATGGTGTCGGTCGCAAGCCGCGTCAGATATTTCTTCTTCTGGTCTTCATTGGCCCAGCGCACAAGCGCGTTGACGCACAGTGTGTTCTGCACATCAACCATCACTCCGACCGATGGGTCAACCGCTGAGACCTCCTCAACCGCAAGGATCGCGTTGAAGAATGTTCCGCCTGCCCCGCCATACTCTTCGGGAATTTCAATACCCATCAACCCGAGTTCGAAGAGTTTACGGATAAGCCCGGCATCCATCTGCTGCGACTCATCCATCCCGCGTACCAGCGGGCCGATCTGCTCCACCGCAAAGCGTCTTATCGTGTCACGAAAGAGCTGTTCGTCTTGCCCCAACTGCGTCAACGCCATCGGACCAACCTGCTGCGACATCTACTCACCTCAAACCGTATTCGGGAAAAGGTGAGTCTAACATCTTGAACACGCAACTGAATAGCCATTCATTCAGTCTGGGAGCGTACGGCGAATCCGTCCAAGCCTGCATGGACGAAGGATAAATCGCTATCCGGCAACTTTTACTGATCGCCCGCGGCGGCTGACAATCGAAAGCTTCTCGGTATTCAAAATCTTGCGAGCCTGTTCTTTCGCGTGATTGGCCCATGGCCCAACCGGATCGAGCCGCACATAGGCCAGCCAGTGCCGCAACGCTCTCCGACGCTGTCCCTGCCGCTCATACGCCAGCGCCAGATTGTAGTGCGCGTCACCGTACTGCGGCACCAGTGCTACAGCTTTCTGATAAGCCGTTGTTGCCTCGGCCAGTCGCTGCATCTCGTCCAGCACGTTGCCCAGATCGAAGAACGCCAGTGCATATTCGGGATCGGCCAATGTAGCGCGCCGATAAAGCCCTTCGGCCTCTTCAAATCGGCGAAGGTTGTAGTGAATCGTCCCAAGGTTGATCAACGCCGGCGCGTGCTGCGGTCGTATCACCAGAATCGCGTCATAGATCTCGGCAGCCTCCTGGATCGTAGCCGGCGTTTCCTCCAACTGCACTGCCCGCAAGAACATCTCCTGCACTTCAGCGGCTTGGCGCAGAGCAATATCACCAGCCCCCACTACACGAAGCTGACGAGCCGGCGCAGTCTCAAAGTCAAAGGCAAGCTGCTGCGTGAGCGGATCCATCAACGCACCACCGTGCCGAAAGCTCAGCCGCGATCCACGGCGAACGAAGCTCGCCTCAAGCAGTGGGTTTCGTACCCCTCCCAATCGCTGCATCGCATCGACCGACGCACGAATACTTTTCGCAGAGATCCGCGTCGTAGCCTGCAGATCGCGCAGTCTGCGCAACTGGCCCAGAGCTTCGAAAGAGTAATCGTCGTTGGGAGAGATCAATCCCGCTCGCTCCCACGCCGCTAACTGGCGTGCCTGCAAGTGAAGGATCCGGATTACGTCTTGACGGCTATATCGGTTCACAGGTGTGTCTCAGTTGGCACCGTCTTAGAGATTCATCCATCGAACTCTCTCTGGAGTATGCCCTCGAACCCCGCGCCAATCAAGACCTAAGTCATCTAACCTTATCAAATAGCAGTGGATAACTCGTACCAAAATGGGTTCTCTCCACTTCAACGAATATTCATACTCGCAACAGCTCTCGACTCAAGTGAGCCGCGGTTGACGGCTTTTGAGATCTTCAAGAAGACGCTCGATCCTATCCTCCTTTTCCAAGCCGTTGAGTTGGTCTTCAAGAGACTGGGCTTCGAGGATCACATGGCTAGCAGCATTCGTTGCCTCGTTGCGCTGGATGGTAGTACGCAGTCGGCTCAGGACGTTCGATCTCTCGTGCGAGGCGGCGAGCGTGCGGGCGGCATTCGCCTTGCCTGCAGTTCGGGCGCGGCGGTGCTGTGCTATCAACATCTCGCAAGTGGATCGCGTCTCAGACAGTTTCTGTTGAAGGCGCCCAAAGGCATTGCGAAGAGTCTCTGTTTCCGCCGTCTGATCTTCGAGTTGCTGAGAGAAGCTTGCCGCGAGTTGCTGGCTGCTCAAACTACGCTCGAGCGCAGCGCGGGCCAGATCATCCTGCTGCTTCTGAACAGCGAGTTCGGCCTTTCGATTCCACTGGTTCATGGCGTCCTCATGCTCCTTCAGTTTTTTCTGAAGAAGGTGCTGGTCAGCAATGGCGATGGCGACCTGCGTCTTGACCTGGAGAAGCTGATTTTCCATATCCAGGACGAGTTGCTTTGCGAGTTTCTCGGGATCTTCAGCTTTCTCGATGAGATCATTAATGTTGGCTCGTAAGAGCGTTCCTACACGTTCGAGCAGTGCCATGGAATTCCTCCTTTGCTGCGGATGCTGCATTCGGCGCGGAAGCAGTCTCCGCGCCGATTTGTAGGTCAAGCCTGGGGGCCGTCACCGTTCTCACGAGGCTTCATCGCCTTGACGTTCGCCATGAGGTCATGAAGATTCATTCCCGACAGAGCCTCAAAGAGCGCAGGAACTTGGGCTGCGATCTTAGTCATCTCACCGGTGACCTTGCTCGCACCCGTCGCTCCATCATTCCCGGTAGAAACGATGGTGATCTTGTCGACCTTGCCGAGAGGCTCAGCCATAGCGCGCACGACGTCTGCCATATTGGTGATCAGCTTGTCGACGACCGCCGCCTGCGTCCACTCCTGGTAGGCTTCAGCCTTGACGTTCATTGCCTTCGCCTCCGCCTCGCCCTTCTGGAAGATGATGTTCGCCTCCGCCTCACCCTGCAACTTCGTAGCGGCGGCGCGGCCTTCGGCCTCCATCATGATGCGAGCCTTGTCCGCCTGAGCGATATTTTCGATTCGCTGACGCTCGATCTCAGAACCTTTGAGAATCGTCGCAATAAGCTCCTTCTCGTGACGCAGGATCTCAGCCTCCTGCACCTTTACCTGCTCCTGTTTCTCAACCTGCTGCACTCTCACCTGTTCGGCGACGACCTTCTGCTGCATCACATTGGTCTGAAGCTCATAAGCCTTATCCGCCTGTGCCTCCTGCCTACGACTCTGTTCGGTGAACTGTGCCTTTTGAATATCGAGGTCACGCTGAGCTTCGGCCTGTTTCGCCAGCGATGCCGTCTCGGCGATTACCCGATCCTGATCGGCAGACGCCTTGGCAACAGCTGCCTCGCGCAGTGCAATGGCACGTCGAATTGCAGTGTCACGTTCCGCCTCTGCCGCGGCGATCTCCGCATCGCGTCTGATGCGTGCAACATCGGGACGCCCCATATTAGTGATGTACTCATTTTTGTCCCTCACCTCGCGAATCGTGAAGGAGATCACCTCGAGCCCCATCTTGCTCATGTCATCCATACACGTAGAGCGCATACGCTCGGCCACCATCTCCGGCTCTTTCACAATCTGCTCCACCGTCAACTGACCGATAATACCGCGCAGATGGCCCTCCATCACCAGTCGAATAAGTCCCTCACGCTGGTCCGGAGACTTCGTAAGAAACTGCTCCGCTGCCGTAAGAATGGATTCTTTATCAGAGCGAACCTTAATCTGCGCCACTGCCTCTACAGTTACTGCGACACCTTGCTTCGTATAGAGATCCTGCTGCGGCGCTACATCGAAACTCATCAGTTCAAGCGAGAGCTGCCGAGAATTCTCTACGACGGGAAAGATTACGGCGCCGCCGCCCTTGATGACACGCGGGCCGCGAAATCCGTACACAATAATCGCTTCGTTTGGGCCCGCCTTGCGAAACATCTTGGCCATCAGAAGCGCCAGTGCAAGAGTGGCAAAAACAACCAGACCAACAATAAGGATGACCGAGTTCGGCATATCGTTCCTTTGTCCGTGAAGGACGAGAGAGCGTGTTATTTGCTTGCCTCAAAGAGATAGGTGGCGGGGGAGTGCCTCGGCAAGTGAGGCCGCCTGTGCCGAAAGAATTCAAGAGTCATGAATGCGTCACGGTAGCCCATTCGTAAGTTCGTCCCATCGACGAACGTAGGCAACGCCGCGGTCGTAACGAATCACAACAACCTCGACTCCCCGTTCGATCGCGCTGCCGTCGTCGCTGCGCGCAGCAGAGGCGCGGCGAGCTCCAGACTGCGAAAAGATGATCTCGCCAATGCCATTGCCGTCCCGAATGGAATCGCTGACTTGAGCCAGCACACCAGCCATCTCGGTCTCTTCAAGCGTCAATACACGCTCGCGCGGGAGAAGCAGCTTGAAGAGAATCACCCAGATAATCATGGCTCCGGCAAAGCCGCTGACCAGAGCGATAATCAAAACCAGCAGTCCACTAAAGATGCTGGAATGATGCAACAAATAACCTGCCCCCCCAAACCAGCAAAGAAAAACAGTAAGTGTGAACCCATTGACAGCAGAGAGTCCTGAGCTGCGATGTGTCCCCCCGTGGGCCGAGTGACCATGAGCCATATGACCAACGTGAAAGCGGCCGATATGCAGATGCGCAAAACCTCCGACGACAGAGATCAGGCTAAGGATCAGACCAACACCGAAACAGATGAGATAGAAGGAGTCCATATTATTTGGTTCTCCGTTTGGCAGCCTTTGGTGGCACGGGTTGAGTTGATGCAGCCGCAAGCGAAGACGCATCGGGCCGCAGGACGTGGAAGAGGCGATCCAGCAAAGCGGGGGTCTCGAGAATGCTCTCGATCAAAAGAAAGCAGCGTCGTGAATCGCTATGGTTCGCCAGAGCCAGCAACGCCTGACAGAGCGCCGGATCGCGACGAAAGCGCTCCGCGCCGGCGACGAGCCAGAGGTCGAGTTTGTCCTCAGCAGTACGCAGGTCGGAGATCAACTCAGAGTGATAGCCCTCCGGATCATCAACGAGGTAGCCGGGGTGCACCTGGAAGAACTTCGCCAGCAGCAATCGCGTTGTATTTGTCAGATGAGGACGTGCACCGCTCTCGATCTGCGACAGATAGGACTGGCTGATCGTCGCCTTGCCTATCTTTTTTTTGCCCGTGCCATTCTCTTGTTGAATCGCGCGGACCAACTCCTGCTGAGTCATGGCGCGGTTGAGACCGCGAAGATTACCTTCGACCTCTCGAAGATAACGGATTTTGTCATGTAGCTTCATGGGTATTACAAATCGCAATATTTATATAGCAATTTGCAATAAAAATCAAGACTCTGATTTTCGAGTGAAATCAAGCGCGGGAAATGCCGCTTTATAAAGACATGGCCAGCGCAAAAAATAGCTTTGCATATCTCGGGATCGACGACCCAGCGTATGCTGACCACATGCTTCCGCCTGGCTGGCGCCCGTCGCATTCGCGTTGCCTGTCCACACTCCTGCTCTACGTCGTCTCCCTCCTGGTAGCTCTGCCCGAGCCGTCGGCAGGACAAGCACCCACGACATCTTCAACCCCTACGCTGATCGAAGGACTAGGTAGAGCGGTCGCACCTCTCGACGGTCCCTGGCAGTTCCATCTGGGCGACGATCCGCTCTGGGCCCTCCCCTCCTACGACGACTCCCGGTGGGAAAAACAAATGGCACTCAGACCCTGGGGCGAGCAAGGGCACCCCAGTTACACCGGCTTCGCCTGGTACCGCCTGCACATTTCGCTCAATTCTGCCTCGGACAATCGCAGCGACTTCGCCCTGCTTGTGCCGCACCTTGACGATGTATACGAGGTCTACTGGAATGGACGCTCCATAGGCCGCAGCGGAAGGTTTCCTCCCTATCCGATCTGGTACAGATCCTCTGCCGAGCCCGCAATCTACACTCTTAGCCCCGGAACCACTCAGTCGCCGGAGCGCGAACTTCAGGGCATCCTCGCCATCCGCGTTTGGAAAGCGCCTCTTTTCTCCGACGATTCCGGGCTATCCGGGGGGTTCGAGGGAGCCCCGGTAGTCGGCACTCCCGACTCCGTCGCCGCCTACAAAACCACGTTGGACTACCAGTGGCTCCGCACCAACCTGGTCTCTTTCAGCGAGTATCTGCTATACGGAATCGCTGGTCTCCTCAGCTTCCTCTCCTGGCTTCGGGACCGGCAGCAGCGAACTCTCTTATGGATGACCGGCTTCGCCCTGAGTCCTCTGATCCGGCTAGCCCTCTATGGATTACGCATCGCGTGGCCCGTCGGATTATCAAACGCTCTGGGGCCTCCCGTCTCTTCAATCCGCGACATCTCTCTTTGGTTTTTGCTGATCTGGCTTCTTCATCTCGGCCACAACCCGACATTGATTCGCCTCATCCGCCGCTGCGCCGTTGTCAGTTTGTGCGCAACCATCCTCGATGGCCTTCTGTCCCTGCTGGATGCCAGCGTGGGATGGTTCTGGCTTATCCAGATTTTGGACGCCATGTTCACGGGGATTTACTTCATCACCGCTGCCATGCCGCTTCTCATCGTCGCACTCGCCATCAAACAACGGCGCCGTTTGGATTTAGCTCGCAGGCTTCTGGTTATCGCCGCGTTTCTTTCAGGCATGATGCAGGTTATTCAGGGTTTGGCTCCCCAGGGCAGTCGTTTCACGCACTGGACTCTTGCCAACAAACTGCGTGAGCCCATCTTCTTGATCCACGGTAGTGCTGTGTCCTTACCCACACTGACCGGAACCTTCTTACTCGCCGCCCTTGTCTATGCGATCTATCGCACTTCGATGGAGGACCGCCGTCGTCGCAGCCTTCTCGATCAGGAGATGAGCAGTGCCCGTGAGCTTCAGCAGGTGCTCATCCCCGAAACGGTTCCGTCTATCCGTGGCTTCGCAATTACCAGTTCGTATCGTCCCGCACTTGAAGTTGGTGGAGACTTCTTCCAGGTCATTCCTCTCGATGACGACTTCACCCTCGTCATCCTTGGGGATGTAAGCGGCAAAGGCATCAAGGCCGCCATTGCGGTCTCACTCATCGTCGGACTCGTGCGAGTCCTGGTTGAGACGACGCAAAGCCCTGCCCAACTGCTAACAGAACTTAATCGACGCCTGTGCGGTCGGTTGCGAGACGGCTTTGCCACCTGTCTAACCCTGCGTGTCGATTCTCAAGGTAATTGCCTCATAGCCAGCGCCGGGCATCCCCCACCCTATCTCAACGATCAAGAGCTCGAAGTCCCCGGCTCCTTCCCACTCGGATTGTTTCCTGTCGTCGCTTACGAAGAGAGCTGGTTGCGCTTGCAGGAAAACGATCACCTTGCCCTCTACACCGACGGTTTACTCGAAGCCCGCAACAAGACCGGGGAAATTTACGGCTTCGACCGGGTCCGCGAACTCTTCGCGACGCTCCCCGACGCCGCCACGGCAACAGAAGCCGCGGTACTTTTCGGCCAGGATGACGACATCACCGTCGTCACCCTGGTCCGTGTACCCATGGGCGATGAATCAACCGACTTCTTTGCCAGCAACCTGAAAACTGACCCGAACTTCAAATAGCCGGCTGGCTCCAAATTAGCGAATCGTATCCTTGAGAACTTCCGCTTTAGCGCCGAAACTTCTCTTCGTGTGCTCTCGAACGTTCTCCGCGATCGCGGTCCAGACCGGATTGATGGTCTTGAGATTCAGCTTCTCGCTCGCGAGCGCTTCGTCAAAGTCTTTGGCTTTTTGCAGTCCGTTTTTATAGCTGTCAAGCGTCTTGACAATCTCGAAGGCCGATGCGATCACTACGCCGACGTCATCCTTCAGATCATCTGGTACGTCTTTGTACACATCACTCTTGTGCTCCTCGATCCATTGGAACGCAATTGGCATAAGCACTTCACAAACCCAGCTGTTATAAGCATCCAATCCTTCAAGTCCGGCGATCAAGGAAGGGTGCATCGCCCAATCCGGATGAACGCCACTTAAGCTACATGGAGTCGGCCGCTTTACTAAGTGCTGAGTGGTCCATTTGAGCATGTCCATACTATCTCCTCGCTGATATATAGAAAGTGTCCAACTAAACGAGATATACAGGGACCCGGAGAGTACCAAACTCTGTCTGCCGATCCCGCGCCTGCAAAAAGCCAGCACGGCACCCGTTCGGGAACAAAGCTAAGGTGCAGTGTTTATAGCATTGATTCTGTGTCGTTGCATATCTTCTGGTTTCGACTCGCGTTTTCGCTGCCACGAGTGAACACACGGCGACTGTTTTATTCCTAACTCAGATAACGGTATTGACGGCGCTTCTTCCTGCGCAAGATCGAAAACTTTGCAGGAAGGGTATCCGTACGAAGCCGGGTCGGCATTGCGATGCAGCTTAAAGATTACTGGCCGATTTTTGTTTATGGTTGCGTAACGCTCTGCATTGACAATCTAGAAATATGGCAACCAGACGTGATTTTTTGAAGGCTGCTTCGCTTTTGGCTGGCGGCGCGGGCATGGCGGGGATTATTCCTGAATCGGTGAAGCGGGCATTTGCAATTGAACCAGCGCCGGGATCGACGTATCGGGATGCCGAGCACATCGTGATCCTCATGCAGGAAAACCGATCGTTCGACCACGCGCTGGGTGCACTGCAGGGTGTGCGCGGATTCAACGATCCACGGGCGATCCGGCAGGCCAATGGCAATTCTGTGTTCCTGCAGACGAATGCGGCGGGTGAGACCTATGCGCCGTGGCGGTTGGATATCAAGGATACAAAGATCACGTGGATGGGCTCGGTTCCACATAGCCGAGATAGCCAGGTAGATGCGTGGAATGAAGGTCACCATGACCGATGGATTGACGCTAAGCGCTCCTACAATCCGGCATATCAACATATGCCGATCACGATGGGGCACTACACTCGCGAGGATCTGCCGTTTTACTACGCGCTGGCGGATGCGTTTACAGTGTGCGATCAGAACTACTGTTCTGCTATGACCAGCACAACGCCGAATCGATTGTTCTTTTGGACAGGGACGGTGCGCGATGAGCAGCATGCGGCATCGCGAGTGTTTATGCGCAACGACCAGATTATGATCGGTGGGCAGAAGTGGAAGACCTTTCCGGAGCGGCTGCAAGAAGCGGGGGTGAGCTGGAAGTTCTATCAGAACGATTTGACGCAGACCTCTGGATTGAGTGGAGAAGAGCAGTCGTGGCTGGGGAACTTTGGAACGAATGTGCTGGAGGCATTTTCGGCTTACAACACGCCGGCCTATGAATATGCCGGGGCTAATTTGCAGAAGGATTTGGCGATTCGTGAGGAGCGCATTCTAAAGACACAGCAGCTCCTGGCGAAGAACACCGATCCGCAGATGAAGGCCAAACTGGAGCAAAAATTGAAGCGAGATGAGCTGGACCGTGAAGCGTTGTCTCGGCAGCTAGCGTCAGGAACAGGCAAGGAGCTGTATGCGAAGCTTTCGCCGCAGCAACAGGGGTTGCACGATGCTGCGTTTGTCGTGAATGTGAACGATCCGCACTACCGATCGCTTGAAGCGCTGAAGTTCGATGGAAATGAGATGAATGTGCCGAAGGGGGACATTCTGTACCAGTTCCGCGATGACGTGCAAAACAATAAATTGCCGATGGTTTCATGGTTGAGCTCACCAGAACATTTCTCGGACCATCCGACATCGCCCTGGTATGGCGCTTGGTATGTGTCCGAAGTGATGGACATTCTGACAAAGAATCCTGAGGTGTGGAGAAAGACGATCTTCATTCTGACCTATGACGAGAATGATGGGTATTTCGATCACGCGCCATCGTATGTGGCGGCTGATCCGAAGCGCCCTGAAACGGGTAAAGCTTCTTCGGGGATTGATACGTCGCTGGATTACATGTACAAGGAAGATGAGTTGGCCCAAGGCGTTACCCATGAAGAAGCGCGGAACGGGCCGATTGGCATGGGCTTCCGCGTGCCGATGATTGTCGCTTCTCCTTGGAGCCGCGGTGGGTGGGTGAACTCGCAGTTATTCGATCACACTTCGATGATCCAGTTCATCGAGCATTTCGTGAAAGAGAAGACCGGGAAGGCGGTGTACGAGGAGAACGTGAGCGCATGGCGGCGTGCGATTTCAGGCGATTTGACGAACTGCTTCCGAGTGCAAACAAATGATGACGTGAAGTTGGAGTATCTCAACCGCGACAAGTTTGTGATTCAGATTCGCGAGGCAAAGGACAAGGAATTGCCTGCGAACTTCAAGGCATTGACCGCGGAGCAGGTTGCGGACGTGAACCAGAAGCTGTCGGCGTCGCAGTGGATGTCGAAGCAGGAGCCGGGAACCCGGCCTGCGAATCCGTTGCCGTACGAGTTGTATGCGGATGGTGTTTTGAGTGCGGATGGTAAGAGTTTTGTGTTGACGATGAAGGCGGGAACGACAGTTCATGGAACGAAATCGAAGGGGGCTCCGTTCAATGTGTATTTGCGGGATGGCGGGACTATGGTTGCGGGAACCTATCCGGTGAAGGCCGGCGATACGTTGACGCAGAGCTTCCCGGTTAACGGCGGAAAATACTCTCTTGATGTCCACGCGCCGAACGGGTTCTTTCGAAGTTTCAACGGAACTGTGAAAGTGCCGGTGACGGTGCAGGCGTTGTATGAGAAGCAAGGTGGAAAGCTGAGCGGCAATATCGTCCTGCAACTGAGGAATTCAGGAAAGACTCCAGTGCAGGTTATCGTGAAGGACTACTCCTATGGCTCGGCTTCGGTGATAAAGAACGTGGCGGCAGGTGCGACGGAAAGTGTTGTGGTGCGGTCAGGCAACAGCCACGGTTGGTATGACGTTTCGTTAAGAGTTGATGATGTTGAAGTGCGCTGCGCTGGGCGCGTTGAGACCGGATCGGCGAGCATCACGGACCCTGCAATGGGTGGGGTGGCGTAAGAAGAAGTTGTCGTCTCCGCTACATCGGACCGATTCCCTCCTTGGGACGCCCAAGGGCGCCGTCGAGCGTGGCGTTTCCTTTGCGACCGGAGGCATGATCATTGGGCTGCCCACCTGGTCGAATACCTTTACTCCCGTAACCTATGCCGTGGCGACACCTAGATTCTTCATTTTCTTTCATGATTATGAAATTCGTACCCGGCATATGGTCACCTTTTAGATCATTGTGCTATTGTCCTCCCGTTACACAAAGGATGGTGTTCCTATGCAGGAAATAGTAACTGGCCCGCGCGTCGTCAAACCCCTACACACACTTTCAAATCTACTTCTGCTTGCCTTAACTTGCGTTGGCGCTGCTCGGGCGCAAGTCGTCGTCGTTCCCTCAACCCCTCAGGTAGGCTCTTCCAATCCTGCCAGCGCGGAACCGTCCGTTACGCGGCCCAACGTCAAACCTTGCATAGTTTCACTGCTTAGCAACGCACCCTTTGACAACTTCAACGCGACCACGTTCAACTACGCACCGCCCGCAGCTTGTCCCGGCCCCTGGGCCAAGGTCGTCCTTACGGCAGACTTCACCGTCTCCGCGGGAAACCAGTTCGACCGCTCCGCCTGGTTTTATCTCGGCGATGTCAACATCTTCTTCGGCACTACTGCCGAGCCCCGCAACAACCTCAGCCCCTCGTGGCACATTGAACGCGACGTCACCGACCTCACCGCGGTTCTCAAAACCGCACAGCCGGGATCGGCCACTATCGGCAACATCGTCAACTCCACCGACACAAGCACCATCTTTGCCAACGCCGCGCTGGAGTTTTTCCCTGCTTCGCCGCTCGCCCTCGCTCCTGCCACGCCGGACATCGTCGTAGGTCTCAGCTCCGGCAGCAATCCAGCCGCGCTCAACACCACAGCTGACCAGGTCAGCCAAACCGTCAATCTGCCACGCAACGTAGAGAAGGTTTATCTCGACGTAATTGCCCAGAGCCAGATCGACGATGAGTTCTGGTACCTCTGCGTGCCCAACGACCAGACCGGCCCGCTCGAGAGCTGCGGCAACACCGCCTTCCGCGAGACTGAGATCAGCATCGACGGCAAGCCCGCCGGTGTCGCGCCTGTCTATCCCTTCATCTTCACCGGCGGCATCGATCCCTTCCTTTGGGAGCCCATCCCCGGTGTCCAGACCCTCGACTTCAAGCCCTATCGCGTCGACCTTACTCCTTTTGCCGGCGTGCTCGGCGATGGTAACCAGCACACCGTTGCCGTCAGCGTCTTCAACGCCGACAGCTTCTTCAATGCAACCGCGAACCTGCTCGTCTTCACCGACCACGGCAGCCGCGAGGTCAGTGGTGGGCTGATCAGCAACACCCTCAGCGCGGCCCCAACTCCGCACGTCGACGAGAACCTGACAACCAGCTCAACCGGAATCGTAACGGGCACAGTCTCGGTCGGCTCCAACCGCACCTTCTCCATCAGCGGCTTCGTCAACACCTCGCACGGCCGCGTCGAAACCACGGTCGAACAAAAGGTCGACTTCCTCAGCACCCAGACCTTCAATGTCAACCCGAACATCGGCGCTGACGTACAAAACGCTGTTCAGACCAGCACTGTCGATTCGCAGACCACGACACGGCAGGGCTTCTTGCTGGAGACAGTCAGTAAGCATGTGTCGTATCCGCTGACAGTGGATTTTTCCTTCACTCCTAACTCCGATGGATCCTTCACCCAGGCAACGACGGTGAATCAGCAGAATCAGCAGACCGATACAAAGGCTCTCAACGGATTCCCTCTGTTCGAGAGCAACACCCAGGAGCAGGTGATCTCCAAGGACACCTTGTCGATCAATGCCGCCGACCAGATCACGGCTGCGGCCGGCAACTCGAGTGCTTCCTTTCACAGCAATGACTCGCTCGGTAACTGCTTCAGCCGTTCGCTCACAGCCGAGAATCAGGTGCTGACGTCCGTCAACGACGGCAAGGGTTGTAGGCAGCAGAAACAGTTCTAGACCGCACGCCGCGATGTGAGGGGGCAGTCCCGCTGCCTCCTCACGTTCGGCAGGGCCGATTTTTTAGCGGATATATTCTGCCGAGCGGGTTGCTAAAAGCCGGTAATCCATTGCTGGAGCCGGACTGCCATCCGAGCTCCCACTGAGCGTCTAGTCTTCGTTTATTTTCCCTATCTTGTTCAGTCTAGAAGTAATTCCGACAGCTTCGCCCACGTCATCATGTACAAGATAGCTTGATTATGTACACGACATGAGATACGATTGAAGTCGTGAGGATCTTCGAATATGGACACGCTCCTTGGGAAACTGGAACACACTTCAAATTTGGTTCAAGACCCAATTCTTCGCAGACACGCGATGCGTCTATTGGCGGGCTTGGACGATCTTCCAATAGAAGTGCTAGGTGTAGGCAAGATGCGTGAAGTGTTTCCTCAGCTGCGCCATCGTGTTCACGCCGGATCGGTTGCTTTAGTCGCCAATCGCGGAGAAGTGAAGGACGAACAAGGGACGACCGTGATGATCTCTCTTGAAAATTTCAATCGGCTTTTCATGTCGCTGATTCAAAGATCGGTGGAGTTACAGGTCGAGAGGACTTCACCTTCCGAGATTCTCATGGGGCTCCACTCGATTCCGGCTCTATCAAAACTCAATGTTGATTTTGATTCGATAACCCACGGTCATAACGACGAAGAGCTTCCGGATCTATCCCTCTAGATCATGCGCCGCTATCTTTTGGGTGTCCAATGCCTGCTGGATATTGCAAAGCACGCCGATCTGCAAGCAGAGCGCTGGATGGCATCCGCGGAAGAACGCGGAATCGACATGACTGATATTTATATCAGCGCCGTGAGCCCGATGATTCTCCTCGGCGCGTTAGACAAGGCACCCGTTTCCGGATATATCCAGCAACTTCGAGAGAACGTAGAGACCATCGTCCAGCGATTCGTTGATCGCGAGCTCATCGCTCCCGTGACCAAGGAGATCGCCGACCGTTGGGGCAAGATCCTTCCCCAACCCTTAACCTATAAAGATGACGCCGGCGTGACGCACAAGTACACCTTCCATGAGAAGCTGGTCCTCGCGACAGCGCTTGAAGGAATCGAAGGACGGCCATTTGTCCTGGTCGATCGACGCCAGGAGGCGCATCGCGAGCTGAATCTGGATCTCGAAGATCCCGCCGAAGTAGCCCCATGACGAGCAACCTTGAGGAAGATCCTCAAGCCGTGGTGTCGGCAATCAACCTGGATCTGCCCAGCGGTAAGGCGCCGAGACCTCGCAAGCCTAAACGAATCCAGGTTCTTGCCCTTAGCGGCGGAGGATACCGCGGGCTTTATGGCGCCACTTTCTTCGAGCATGTTGAGAAGCACTTCGGATGCGCGGTATCGAGCAAATTCGACCTGATCGCTGGCACCTCGATTGGCGCGCTTCTTGGCGTCTCTCTCGCTCTTGAGATTCCGGCCTCGGTCATCGCCGGAAAATTCATCAAACATGGCCCGAAGATCTTTGACCGTAGGCGCATGATTACCTGGACCAAGAAGACCTTTTTCACCGCGCCCTACTCTCCGAAGACTCTCGAAGAGGCGATTGTTGACACGATTGGACGCTCGAATGCCCAGCTCTCGTTGAAGGCAGTGACGAAGCCTCTTGCAGTGGTCGCGGTAAACTACACGACGGGTGCTCCTTACATCTTCCGCTCCAAAGGCCTGGCTGGAACCGCTGCAACCGATGCGACTGTTCTCGAAGCGGTCCTTGCGAGCACCGCGGCTCCCACATATTTCCCGCCTCAGAAGGTCAACGATCAGACTCTGATTGACGGCGGTATCATTGCAAACGCCCCAGAGGTTCTTGCCGTCAGCGAAGCGTGTGGGACTCTTGGTTGGCCCCTGCGGGATCTTTACGTCCTCGGGATGGGAACTGCCTCGCGGAGAAAAGGTGCAGCTTTGGACACGTCCGGCAGTCCGTCCACGATCTCGTGGATGCTGAGAAGAGAGCTTTTCCAGTCGACTCTGTCTGCTCAGGAAGTACTTGCCGAGGCACAGTGCCGCACCCTGCTCAAGGACCGGTACTACCGTGTTAATCGAGAACCATCTGAGGCTCAGGCGCATTCTGTGCGAGAGTTTGATCTCGCAACGAAGGAAGCGACCAAAACGCTCCAGTCTCTTGCGAAGGACTCATGGGAAGAGCATCGGTCCACGCAATCCTTTCGATCTTACTTCCTGGACTAGCAGTAGGCGATCTGCAAGCGTTCCGGGATGAAAGGGCTGAAAAAACGCACAGATGCAACTGGACGCATACTTTCTGCGCCCAGAATTTCAAAGTGGTAATCCCTAACGCGAACGGTATAACGATATCCTCGGCTGCGCTAACTTCGAGGATCTCTGCTCGGCCGTGATGCCGAGACAAAAGCTGCCAATTCGTTCTCAACCGTAATCAGAGTCCGGTACTGAATTGATCAAGGCACTCTCCCTTTAGATCAGTCGGGAGCTTCTGTCTACTTGCATGA
This sequence comes from Tunturiibacter psychrotolerans, assembly GCF_051013365.1. Lineage (GTDB taxonomy): Bacteria > Acidobacteriota > Terriglobia > Terriglobales > Acidobacteriaceae > Edaphobacter > Edaphobacter psychrotolerans_A. The sequence goes on from NZ_CP132941.1 coordinate 1,539,193, forward strand.
CAGCCTTCGATTTGTGCCCTAGTCACCGGTTGAGGTTGGCGCAACTATTCCGTCGAGCTTGTCGTTGCCAGCCTCTATGCCCCGAAAGGAACCGCTGATCTTCTCATCGGAGAGAGTAGGCGTTACAACAATGAGATCTAAAGGTCCCGATTTATTCGTCGTCAGACTCAGTGCGAATACCGTTCTGTCTCGATTCGATTCCTCAAGGCAGACGCTACCACCGTGCTCTTCAGCTACTCGACGAGCAATGGTGAGCCCCAGGCCTGTTCCATTGGGTTTTCCTGCGGTCACGAACGGCTCGAACAACGTCCTCCGGACAGAGGCAGGTATCCCGGGGCCATTGTCTAGGATTGTGACGTAGATCCGTTCATCGACTTCCCTAAGGTGGACCTTCACCTCAGGCACGTGAGTTGAGCGTGCCGCAGCTTGGCAGGCATTGAGCAGCAAATTATAAATGGCACTTTCAAGATTCCTCGCATCGATATCTGCTTCCGCCGGCGGGAATTCGCCAACTGTGATGGACACGTCCCGCCCATCTGGATGGAACTTCACTGCCGCAACGGCTTTCTCAACAACCGAGGAAACGCTCGCATGGACAAACGGGTTTTTCCGTCCGCTTCTTCCGAATTGCAGTAAGGAATCAATGCGCTCCGTCATCTCGAGCACTTGTTCTTGAATTTCGAGCAGCAGATTATCTCGCACGCTCGCACATAGATCGCTGCGCTCGAGGAACTCGGCATTCGCATAGATCGCGGTGAGCGAGTGGCGCATATCGTGGGATAGCGAGCATGCCATCCTGCCGATTGCCGACATCCTCTCTGTCTCTATCAGTTGGCGTGATGCAGGCCGCTGCGGTTCGTTTCGCAGGTCCAGACCAACGCCCTTATCAAACACAAGAATATTGCCGTGTTCTGAAATCTTTGATTTCCTAAGGTGTGTTCTCACCGTTCCCCCCATGATCTGGAGACATACATCGAAGGACAAGCGCCTGCGATTTCCATTGTTTGGCTCCCCGCTCCGACGGCATGCCACCGTTCGAGGCCCGAAAGACAGCCGACTCAACAAGCAGATCGGCTACAAAGCAATCATGAAACTGCGTGGGGTCGAGATTAGTAACCCGTCTACTGTCTTATTGCAATAGATTTGCCGAGATCATTTAGGAAGCACCTTTACGATGCCGCATACCAAGCCTCATCCGAGAGCCGTCCGCTGATCCGTCTTCCGTGCTCGATCCTGTTGAAGTGACTATGACGGAAGACTCTGATGATTGCATCCCGCGAAGGAAGGTATTTTCAACGCTAGTGACTGGGGTGCATCCGACACCACTATTGAGGGAGGATTTAATACCTCAAGGGTGTGCACAACTGTTGCGTTCAATCTCAATGAAGTGTGGGATCTTCCCGGGAATCATCGACGAGGTCAACGCGGCCCTCAGGAATGATTATTTCGCGACGACCGAAGAGCCGCGCATCAAGTGAAAGGGCGCCGGGGCCAAGCAAGACAAGCGCGGCGGATATCGCAGCCAGATTGAAAGCAGCTAACTCACTGATGTGGTTGTTCGCTTCCGTCATCAAAAACGGCGAAGCGCCCCTCATGAGATAACCAACTGTCGCCATGGCGGTTGCGGCAGGTGTAAGAAAGCCAACGAAAATGGCCGATCCAACAGCGATTGCAAGCGATCCAACTACCCAAACGCTGATCGAGTGGCTGTTGGGCCCATCGATCGCGTCAATTCCGCAAATGATCGCATTAACTGCAACCGTAAGCCGCAGGAAGATGAGGCCGATGCCTGGCCAACCCTCCGGGAAGCTGGAAAAGAGTCGTTGCAGCGAATGCCTCCTCGGGGCACAAACGTGCCAGCAAGAGACTAGCTTCTTTCGCCGCGAATTGGACCCCCAGATCGAGTGCTTTTCTGGGACTACCGCAGCCTCTTCGTACTTTGTCTCTGGAGTAAGGGTGGACCTAGAGATGTATGATCCCGCGCCTAATTCCGATAGCGACAGCCTCGGTACGATCGCTTGCACCAAGCTTCTCCATGATGTGCTTAATATGTCCCTTTACTGTCTCCTCAGAGATGAAAAGGAGTGCTGCAATGTCGCTGTTTCGATTTCCTCCGGCAACCTTCTGCAGGACCTCAACCTCTCGCTTGCTCAACGTTTCAGCCCCAAGATGCTCCATGAGATGAACTGCAACCTCGATAGGGATGTGTTTCTGCCCCGCATGCACCTTGCGGATCATATCTACGAGCTGTTTTCGGGGCATGCTTTTGAGCATGTAGCCTTGCGCTCCCGCCTCCAGTGCGCGTTGAATCTCGGCGTCTCCTTCAAACGTTGTGAGCATGATCACACGGGCATTCGTGAACTCTGTGCGAATGGCGAGCAATGCATCGATGCCCCCCATATCCGGCATCCGAATATCCATAAGTGTTACGTCGGGCCGATGTTCACGAAATCCCTGAATGGCATCGTGTCCAGTTGATGCTTCTGCAATCAATTGCATGTCGGGTTCATTTCTGATGACAGTCGCAATACCTTCCCTCATGAGAGGATGATCGTCAACGCAGAAGACTCGAATCCTGGGGGGAGCGTTCATTTATGTACTCGCTTCTCTTTGTCATGCTTCGGCATCTCGAGTCGTTCTCGGCTAAGCCAACGGAACCAGCGCGATATAGGATCATTCGAATCTTTTTCGAATGCGATCGAGCCAGGAACGGTCACGTCCACCTCAGTTCCTGCGCCAATACGGCTCCGAAGTCTTAGATTCGCGCCAATTCTTTTGGACCGCTCTCGGATGCCCACGAGTCCCCAGTGCCCCTCAAGACCTGAATGCAGCACCTGAGGATCGATTCCACGGCCATCGTCGCGCACCAATACTCTAAGATGTCTGCTCGCATATTCTACTTCGACTTCGATACGGTTCGCGTGCGCGTGCATAAAAGCATTCAAAACAGCCTCGCGGCCAATGCGGTAGACTTCATCGCGAATCAGCGGCCGCAATGGACGCGTTCCACTTTCAACGATAACGCGATAGTCAGTTTTGCCGTCGAGGGGGAACTCCTGTCGCAATCGCGAGAAGGCAGTCTCAAGGCTTTGGTTGCCCGATTCGGTTGCGCGGAGCCCGCGGAGCGTATTTCTACCTTCTTCAGTGACTGTATGCATCAGTTGCAGAATCCGTTTCAAGAGAGGTTTAGCTGGAGAATCCTCTGGGAGCTGGTCTTCAGCTACATCAAGCTGGAGAGAGGCGCTCAGAACGCCTTGCAGCAGCGTGTCATGCAATTCCTGCGCAATCCGCGTACGTTCGGCGAGCCGTTCTTGGAAACCAACATTCAATCGTTTCGTCAATTGATGAATGTGCAACCGATAAATGGCGAGGATGGTCAGGCAACACCCCGCAAGACAAGCCACTCGAAACCACAACGTTTGCCAGAACGCGGGTTCGATGACGAAAGCGACAGCAGTCTCCGGGCCATTCCAAAGACCGACGCTGTTAGAGGCAATAATGCGGAAAAGATATGCCCCAGGACCGAGGTTTTTATAGACAACCTGCCTTGAAGCAACGGTGTCGCTCCAACCTTGATCGGAGCCATCGAGCTTATAGCGAAAGCGGATGCGTTCCGGCACAGCTAGGTTCGTGCTCCCATAGTTCAATGTAATGCTCTGGACTCTAGGGGGAATCTTGATGGGGGTCTGCGGATTCACCTGACTTCCGCCAGCAAACATGGATTCGATTCGAACTGCGGCTGGACCCGAATTTTTGGAGAAGATCATCGGATCGGCCATGGACAAACCCGGCTTACGTGAGATCCATATCCGGCCTTGACGATCGGTCACTATGGAGCGGTCGCGACCCACTCCTTCTAACCCCAAGAGGCCGTCGTCGATTCCGTAGCTTTGAATATCTGTGTCAGAGAGCGAACTGCTCAGAAGTCTCTCCTGGTTCACCCGAAGTACGTGATCTGGTGTGGTGAACCAGAGCGAACCCATGCCGTCTTCCGCAACTCCGAAGATTTGCTCCCGTAATGCCTCCGGCAGCCTCGCTGGAACTTTGATCTTTCCGGAGGATACGAACGCCAGGCCGTCGGACGTTACGATCCAGAGCACATGCTTTGTGTCTTCAAAGACGGTTCTTACCATTGACGATGGCAAGCCATCACTGGCTGTGTAGTTGGTCCAGTGTCCATTCGCGAACGAGGCCAGACCGCTTGGGGTAGCCAACCATGTTGTCCCATCGAAACTCTCGACTATGGAATAAACAGCATTTGCTGGGAGTCCACTGGAGTCCGAATAATTCGTAAATTTCCCACCCTGCAATCTGCTGACGCCAGCGCTCACAGTCCCAGCCCAGATCGTCCCATCGCGATCACGGTGCACAGAATAAACGCTGTTCTGCGCAAGGCCGTCCGCCTGTGTGTAGCTGCGGGCAGTAAAGGAATCGCCCCTTTCGGTCAGCACCGTGAGGCCGCCATGTTGCCGGCCAACGCAGACTTCACCGTCACCGCTGCTGATGGAATACACAACATCGTGTTCCAGTCCGTCGACGGTTATATGGCCAACTTGTCCCTCCTTCATCCAGTAAAGACCACCGGAGGGTGGCGCAAACCAGATCCGCCCCGTGGAGTCGGCGTCGACTGAGTCAATGCCGCTTGACGGAAGACCGTCAGAAGTCGAATACGTTGTAAGCATCCCATTTCGAAGTCGCTCGACTCCTCGCGAGCCGCCGAACCAAATATCTCCGTCGAGGTCTTCATAGATTGCTGTTACTTCGAACCCAGGTTTTGGATTGAGTTGGTCGAGTGAAACAGCGCCGGATGGAGTGATGCGCACGATGCCATGGTTCGTTCCAATCCACACGTTTGCGTCCGAGTCTCTTGCCATCGCCAGAATCTGGAGCTGCTTAAGCGAGGAAGGAAGGTTGAGATTGGTCAGTCCGCCACCCTCCCACAAACGAATTCCGTTATCAGTTCCAATCCACAAGCCGCCAGTCTCTGCGGGTAGAAGGGCATTGATCTTCGAATCCTTGAGCTCTTTAGCAACTTTGGAAAAGTGCCCTTGGCTGAGGCGAAAGAGACCGTTATCTTGTGTACCGAGCCAGATACTCTGGTCTCGCGTCACAGCTAGTGAGATGACATTACCGGGACTTTGCTCTGCGCCGACTATCGTCTCCAGGCGCCCACCCTCGTATCGGAAGGTCCGCTCCCCGAGCCCGGGCAGAATGACGCGACCCTCGTAGTCGGAAACGATCGACGTAAAGGTGATGTCCTGAAGATCAAACCGGGTGTATGGATCTTCGAACTTGCCGTCATGATAAAGAAGCATGCGGGGGCCTTCGAGACGAATCCAGAGGTTCCCGCTTGCGTCTGTAGCGAGGCCGCGCACGGGACTAATCGGAGGCGAGTTCGGAACTGGTCGCTGAATCAGAGTGAACTTGAACCCGTCGAATCGAACCAGACCTCTTTCGGTTCCAATCCACAAATAACCATCGGACGATTGGCGGATGGCGTAAATCCTTCCTCCAAGGAATCCTTTGTCCTCGCCCCACTTGTCATGTACGTACTGTGAGATTCTCCGGGTCGGGTCTAATCCAAAAGCAGCATTCACAAGACACAAGAGCGCGATTCCACTTACAAGTCCCGTACGTAGTCGATGCCTCAGCACCATGTTTTCACGGCAGAAATTCGAATTTTTCAATCACAACCTCGACCGGTTGTTGGGATGGGCTCTGCGAATGACGATAACTGTACAAGCCCATGTGAGCCGTTTCTTTGGCGGGAGTCGGAACCCCCGACGTAAAGACGTGTTCACTGACGGTCGCCGTTCTGGGGCCTATCACCGATCCGCGGACAGTCTTAAAGGAAGCGCGCCCGGACTCCCAACGTAACATGTGAGTTAGCACTCCGGCAGGGGCCATGAATCGAGAGACGTTTTCAGGGATATAAAAAGGTTGGACAACATATTGCGCATTCTTGTTGTCTGCGATACCCCAACGGCTCAATTCGATGTCAAGTTCATTTCGAATGTCATCCGGTCGAAAGTCATCATTCGTATACAACCCCAGAGCGGCAGATGGGCCAAAATGACTGATATCTTGAACGACAAAGATGTACGAACCATAACCCAGACTGCGGGTCAGGCTTACCTCCGCACATGTCCATATGCCGTCATGCTCCTCCATTCGAAGGTGCAGATAGCCGTTCTTATCGGTCCACACATTCGACGGATCATAAGAGTTAGGTTGCCCTCCCCGGTCGCTCGCCGCGTTACGCACTCTCCAGTCATATCCACTAAAGTGAATGACCTTAGAAACAATAGGGGCTACAGGCTTGCCCGTCGCAGTAGCAATTGCAACTACGCCGTTGCCTTCTGCGGGCAAAGTTGTAAGCTTTGTTGCGGGATGAAAACCGGGCTCAACTAGTATCGCTGCGTAATCTGTGCCGAGATGGGTCGAGTTTCTCCACGTCGAATCGGGTTGAATTTTCGTAAAGGGCTGATTCGCAAATGGTTGAATCCACCAAATACCGCTGCGTGCGTAAAGTACGATCTGCTGACCAGGTTTGGCGCCGTTCGCTAGCCCTTCGATAAAGTCCAGCTCTACCGGACCTCCAGGATTAGCAGCGGGCACTAGCGTAATTTGAACGTTTGGCTTGAGAGGAACATTACTCGAATTGCAGGCAGAGAGAACCACGCTCACGAACACGAGAAGGGTATTCGATCGATGCATTTTGAAGGAGGAAGTGTAAGGCGAAGGTTTCATGTTCCTCGAAATGTTCGCAGTATTTGACTGTTAGCGAAGTCGATTCCTCTTTCTGAGAGGCAGAAATGCAAAGGGCCAGGGAATTGACCCAAAAAAACAACTCAATAAGCAAGAGATTACATAATCTGCCAGCCGTCGCACCACGTTTTTGGAATATCTTGTCCGCAAATAGACCCACGTCTGGTTTAGGGGGCGCTAAAGCCATGTCGTTTTATTAGGCCTACTCATGCTCGTCGACGGCTGAAAAGCAGTCGGTGAAACCGTCCTAACCTCCTCGAGAATCCTGCTTTGAAGCTCTCAAGAATTCATTCGACCTCGAAGGCGACATACTGAACAAGCGATTGACGTTCCACCTGGAAGGCCACCGAATCGCCTGGTTTGAGATCAGCAAGTTGCTTTCGCAACTCGTCGGAAGTCCTGAGCGACTTGCCATTCATGGAGAGGATGACGTCGCCAGTGTCGAGATTCGAGAGGGTCGCTGGTTCTCCAGATAAGACGCCAGCGACGACTACTCCATGTTTTGAACGCAGGCCGGGCAACGCCGCAGCAATGACGTCGTTGAGATCGATCACAAAGATGCCGAGAGACGGGATCAGGTCTTTCCTCGGATTTGCAAGGTCCGATAGGCTATCCACCAACGGAAGCGAATCGATTGGCGTGATAGAAAGCGCCACAGGCTTGCCGTCACGCAGGACGTCCATGCGAAGCGATGTTTCTCGTTTGTGAAGATAGAGGAAGGCGGTGTACTTTGGAAACGAGTCGATAAGGACGCCGTCGATGCGCTCCACAATATCGCCGGGCCGCAATCCTGCCTTTGCCGCGGGGCCACCTGTGTCAATATCGGAGACGATGACACCATGGTCCTGAGGCAGCTTCAGTCCAGCAGCTAGATCAGGGGTGATGGTTTGCGCATGCGCTCCAATGGTGACAGCAAGTACAAATCCATGAGCTTTCAATTCATGATAGACGAAGCGAACGACTGGCTCGGGAATAGCAAAGCCGAGGCCCTCGCTGCCGCCTCCAGAACTATAGATGAATGTATTAAGACCGACCAGATTTCCGTCGCGGTCGACGAGCGGACCACCACTGTTGCCGGGATTAATGGGCGCATCGGTTTGCACGTAGACCATGGGGCGATCGAGATCGGGCTGTCTCCCTACGGCGCTCACGATCCCTTTGGTAACGGTGTGATCAAGCCCCTGTGGTGCTCCGATGGCAAGAACGGTTTCTCCTAAGCGGACACTGAACAACTCGGGTAAGTTGAGAGCAGGCAGGTCATGAGCCTCGATCTTCACCACGGCGAGGTCAGCGTAGCGGTTTGTGCCGATCAATTTGGCTTCGTATACGCGCTGAGGATTCGAGAGTTGGGTATGACCCGTAACTAACTCCACCGTTGCTGGGGAGACGATCACGCGAATACGCAGGGCTCCCGCGACGACGTGATTGTTCGTGACAATGTAACCGTCGGGATCGACGATGACGCCTGACCCAATCGCGCGTTGTCGTCGCAGAGCCTGGTCGTCTTCCTCGTCGCTGCTGCTTTCGGGTTTGCCAAAACCTGTGACTTCGATTTTGACAACTGACTGCATAGCCCGTTCCGCGACCTGGTCGATGGCCTGATCGTATTCCCGTAGAATCTGCGGCGTGGAAGCGTCAGAGGACTTCGGACTTTCCTGGCTGAGAACGGACAGGGGCGCGGCGATACATGACAGCAAAAGAACAAGAAGAGTCGGGATTTTCATTTGTGGCTCCTGCCTGTGATCTGGCTGTAAAAGAAGTTAGGCATTAGTAGTTTGAGCGGCGGATTCTTTCTTGGTCACATCCCACTTTAATATTTTGAGATCGAGTACAAAGATTGCATACATCACCGGCACCTGGAGCTTCGTAACCACGGTCGCGACTAGGAGCCCTCCTATCTGCGCGTAGCAGAGTGGCTTCCAAAGCGGGCCACCATGCATAGCCAGGGGCACGAGTGCCAACACAGTTGCGAACACGGTGATCAACACGGGACGAAGTCGAAGGATTCCCGCGTCGATTAGAGCGAGCTCGAAGTTGTCTCCGGCGATGCGTCGCTCTTCAATGAAGTCGAAGAGAACGATGGAGTGGCTGACGATGACGCCGACGAGGCTGGCGACTCCAAGGAACGCCATAAATCCGAAGGGTTCACCCATGATCCATAGTGCAGCGAAGGCGCCGATCATCCCGTAGGGCGCAGCGGCCAAGACCAGCACGGGTTTGATGGCGTTCTTGAACTGGAAGACGAGGGCCAGGAAGACTAACGCAACTGAGATCACCATCACCATGGCGAGGTTGCGGAAAGCGTTCTTTGTCTTGTCGTATTCGCCTCCAATCTGAATTTTGTAGCCGGGTGGCAGCGATGCTTTGAGCTCGCGCAACTTTGGCATGGCGACTTTCAAGACTTCGGAACTCAAATGTCCCGCGACAGGAAAGCTGCGCACATTGATGGTGCGGAACTGCTCCAGACGGACGATGCGCCCGGTCACCAGATCGTGGTTGATGTCTGAAATCTGTGCAAGCCGAATCTTGTTGTTGTCCTGCGAACCGTAGATGTAGAGATCCTGAATGTCCGAGAGCTGTGCACGCTCATTCATACGCAGGCGGGCTATGATCGGAATCTGCTTCTGCCCTTCCTGCAGGACGCCGACAGTCGTCCCGCTGATGCCTGCAGTCGAAGAGTTCGCTACGTCCATGTTGGTGATCCCGGCGAGGTTGGCGCGGTCAGGATCGATGGTGAGAGCAATCTGCGCATTCGGCTGCTCCCACTCGTTGCGGGTGCGCTCCGCAATTGGGATCGAACGCAAGATATTTTCCACTTTGGATGCGACAGCCTGCAGCTTGCGAGTGTCTTCGATCTCCTGTTGCGCGCTCAGGTCCGCGGTACTGGAGACACGAATTTCAATGGGATAATCCATGGGATTTGTCAGCAACTGACGCGCATCCAGATGCGCTCCCGGAATAGAAGAGGTCAGTACGGGCTGTAGCTTCCTGATGAACTCCGGCGTCATCTCTTTGTCGCGGAGTTCAATCAGGATCTGTGCATAGTTCAATTGCTGGCCTTGCGGAGAGGCAGAGAACCAGAAACGAGGACCACCTCCGCCGACGAAAGTAGTGACATACCGAAGCAGGTCATGCTGTTTCAGCTCATGCTCGTGCTCTTTGGTGAAGCGCGCGGCCTGCTCGCGAATGATCTGCTCCGCCTTAAACGCGGTCGCGTTAGTGGTTCCGAGGTTGGCATCATTCGGCAACCAGACGTCGATGTAAGACCAGTACTGCACATCCTCTGGGAAGAAGGAGGTACTAAGCCTCGAAAAGATGAAGATCCCGGCGGCAAGGAACACGAGGGAGGCGAAGAAGAACTTCCAACGATGCTCAATGGAGTATTTCGCGACACGCGCGTAGGCGCCGAAGAAGCCGTGCTTGCGCTGTTCCTCCAGAGATTTCTCGGCCGATTTTTCAGGACGTAGCAGGTAATACCCGAGCACTGGAAGAAACGTCATCGAAACGAGACGCGATGCGACCAGCGCCACCGTCATGACAATGGGGAGGCTGAAGAGAAATTCACCGGTGCTGCCGGTGATCATGAGGAAGGGCAGGTACGCCACGATGTTTGTGACGGTTGCGTACACGATAGCGGTGGCAAGTTTGGTAGGGCCAAGCCACGCAGCTATTAGGCTTGGATGGCCTTCGGCGAGGGCGTGCTTAATGGAGTCGCCGGCTATCACAGGGTCGTCGACTAAGAGCCCAAGCGCGATGATAAGAGTGGCTACTGAAACTTGCTGGATATCAATACCGATGAGATACAAAGCACCGAAGGTCATGGCCAGAGTAATAGGAATGGCAATGGCCATCAGCAACGCGGAGCGCCACTCCCAGAAGCCAATCCACGACACCAGCACGACGAGGACGACGGCTTCATAGAGTGAATCCATGAAGAGGCTGATGTTTTCCTTTACCTGCAGGGGCTGATCGGAAGTCCGGGCGAAGACGAGATCTTCGGGGAGATATTGCTTTACGGCGGCGAGCTTGTCGGACACGCTGCGGCCAAAGGCGTCTATCTGTTCGCCGTCTTTCACCTGAACCGCAATAGTGATGGCGCGACTGCGGTGCCACTGGCCCTGCTTGTCTGCCCAGGAGAGGTAGTTCAGATAGCGCGCGGGGCTCTGATAGGCGCGAGAGATATTCACTAAATCGCGAAGGTAGACCGGACTCTGCGCGGCGGATGAAGAAGACCCGACGATAACATCGCCGATTTGACTCGGGTCAGTGAACTTTCCGGAAGGATCGATTTGAATGCTGGAGGGGCCGACCTCAAGCTGGCCACCAGGCAGCGTCGTGTTACGAGCGCCCAATATGTCCTTAAGTTTGGAGGGAGTCATGCCATATTGGGCTAGCCTCTCCTGCGAGTAATCAAGATAGATCTGTTCAGGTAGCACACCCTTGCGCTCAATCTTCGCGACCTCGTGGGCCCCCTGCAGTGTCCTGCTTATCAGGTCGGTGAAGTCATCGAGCTCGCGATACGAGTACCTGTCACCTGCCACCGCAGAGAGTCGCGCTTCCGCGTCGTCGGGGTTGCGGATGAAGACGGCGGGCCACGCGTCGGGATGGATCTCGGAGCGATGCAGCTTCTCCAATACCAATTGGTCGCCGCCTTTGCGCAGTTCTCCGTCAGTGAGAACGGTGCCGACATCAACGCCGATAAAGCCGCTGCCTTCGAAGAAGTGGGGATCGGAGATCATTCTCGTCTGTACAGCAGACTGGATAAACGAGACAAAAGAGTCGCGCATCAAGGAAGCGGAGATTGAGAGGGGGAATGCGTTGACGATGGTTACTCGCGGCTGTGGCGACTTTTGTGGTTCAGCGGCACGTGTTTTCACGATCGCGCTGCGAATGGACCTCGCACGCAAAGCGACCTCGACCTCATTCGCTGGGGGACTAGCAACGGTGAGCATTAGAGCCGCCGTGTCGCCGAAGTCGCTGTTGAACTGAATGGGGCCTGCACCCTGTGGCAAGCTGCTGTTGAGCGCGTTCAGCTTCAGATTCATGTCGGTGAACTGTTTTTTGGGATCACTCACCTGGTCGTCGAGTTGAACGTAGACCATCGAAAGATTAGGAAAGCTGAAGGAGCGAATGCTGAAGTCGGAGGCAGATGGTGGCTTGAGGAAGGAGTTCTGCGCCATGGTCTGCTCAATTTGCCGAGTGACGAGTTGTTCGACCTCCTGCGCGGTGGCGCCGGGCCATTGTGTGTACGCTACGGCTACACGCACGGGAATCTTCGGGTCTTTGCGTTTTGTCATGTGCTGGAAGCTGTACCAACCCCACAAGCAGAGCGCGATGAGAATGACCAGCGAGAGTTGCCGGTTCTCCACGAAGAAGCGCGCCGTGTTGTGGGTATGAGCGATGTATTCGGCTTCAGACTTGTGACTCATAGCATTCGTGCACCCTTGATTGCTATTCCAACTCGATGTGCTGGCTACGGTATGACGCGAACCGTATCACCATTTCTGACCAGTGTGACGCCCGTGGTTATGACTCTCTGTCCGGAGGTGAGTCCCCCCTTCACGACGATCATGTTCCCAGAGGTGTCGCCGAGATCCACCGATTGCAAGTGCGCCGACACGAGATCTCCACTGCCGTCTGCGATCATGACGGCGAAGCCATTTGCATGCGCGGGATCGCGGATGACCGCGGCCAGCGGCACGACCAGAGCGGACTGTTGCAGTCTCCCGCCGTCGAGGCTGAGCGAGGCGATCATGCCAGACTTCAACTCATCTTTCGGATTTGGGATTGTGACTTCGACGGAGAACACGCGGCTCTTCTGATCGGCAGCTGGAGAGATCGCACTGACGCGGCCATCCACGGTGTGCGGTAGTGCGTCGGTGGAGACGACCAGATGTTGGCCCAGTCTGACGCGGCTGATGAGGATATCGGGTACACCGAAGACAGCCTTGACCGAGCTGGTATCGGCCAGAGTAAAGCCATTGGTGATTGGGCCAACGAGGCTTCCGATATCGACGCTGCGCTTTACCAGCCACCCGTTGAAAGGGGCTCGAAGGGAGCAATAGTCTAGAGCCACCTTCGCCTCACTGACCTGCGCGTGCGCGCCTGAGACCGAGGCATTCGTGCTGTCCAGCTGTGCTTTGGCTGAATCGTAGTCAGGTTTGGTAGCGCTTTGCGTCGAGTACAGGGAGGAGACACGATCGAAGCTAAGCTTGGCTTTTTCTTGTTCGGCTTGCCCCCGCGCAAGTTGAGCCTCTGCCAGCTGAAGTTTATCGATGTAGTCCTGCTGGCTGACCACGGCAAGCACTGTTCCCTGTGCAATGCGATCACCCTGATCGACATTCCTGATGCCGCCGCTTGGATTCTTAACTTGATGGATGCGCTCTACGTAGCCGTTTGACTTGAACGACAGATCCACTTGTGCGTACGGAACGATGTTGGCGGAGTATTTTGTGCCGGAGTCGGCGGATATTGATTGCACTTCTGCCGTATGCACAGGCAGCAGAGGTGCTGCCGTGGGAGTTTCCTGTTTGCAGGCGGTGACAACGAGAGCGAGATAACTCGCAAGAGCTGCAAACCTACGGCGACTCGGCATGACAAAGCGAGTCATTGTTTTATTCTTCTCCCAGAGCTTTCTCGAACTCAGCTTTTGCGTTCCAGAACGCCAACAGGCTCTCTTCGTATTCGTGATCGGCGTTTGCAACTGTGGCTTCCTGCTTCAAAACATCGCGCAGCAGCACAGCCACCTTTTTGAATTGATCATTCACTTCGCGCAACTTCTCTTTCGCAGCGTCGCGGGCAGCCTGTGCAACCTCCAGCATGGAGCGGCTCTCTGCCAGTTTGCGAAAGGTGTTGTCCACATCCAGTAGCACCTGCGAGCGCGTCTGGTCCAGTTGGTATCGACTCTGCTGCAACTGGATGTCCTTTCCCTTCACATTGTCTTTCCGCCGACCCCATTCGTATGGCTCCCAAGTCATCTTCAAACCGACAGTGAGAATGTTTTGCGGAAGAATCTGTGTATTGATCGGAGTGAGGTATTGGACCTGCGCACCGATTCCCGGAATATATTCAGCCTTTGCGAGGCTGCGGTCGTAGCCGGCCTTCTCGACGTTGATCTTTGCCTCCTTGAGTTCAGGACGCTGTTCGAGCGCAGTTTTTCTGGCGACCTTCAGATCCATCTCGTCGGTTGAGGCCGGCGGGACAGGCTGAGTGCGAAAAGATGTATCGAGATCGCGCCCCAGAAGATCGTTGAAGTGTTCTTTCTGGGTTTGCAGATCGTCGCTTAGCGTGATGAGCTGGTGTCTCGCCTGGGCAAGTTGCGCTTTGACTTGCAGGCTGTCGGATTTCAAGACGGACTCTTTCTTCAGATAGTCCGTGGTGACCCGATCGGTTTCCTCATATTCCTTGATCAAAGCCTGCTCCGCCTCGAGAGCGCTCTCGGATTGAACGATCGCGTAGTAGCCCTGCTTTACATCTACCACTGTCGTCTGCCTCTGCTGCTGGTATTTTTCTCCTGCGAGATCGACGGAGAGCTCTTTCTCTCGAACCATAAGGTGTATCTGGTACAACTGCGAGATTGGCTGAGCCACCGTTGCGATGGCATACCCGGTCAATCCGCTTGAGAGGCTAACCTTCGTGTCTGTAGATGGAACAGGCTGATTATCTACAGTCCCGAAGATGCCTTTCTGAAAAGTGAAGCTGGGAGAGTTGATATTTCCTGAAGCAAATAGCTCCGTCTTGATTTCGGGGAATCGATGAGTCTTGGTCTCTGCAACCTCCCACGCAGACTTTGTAATGTCCAGCCGTGCAATCTGGGTTGGCCTGTTGTTTCCTAACGCGATCTGGATAGCGTCAACGAGTGCGAGCTCCTGTGGCTCGTCTACTGGGCTCTGGCTCAAGCCAGATATGCTCCACAGCGAAACCAGAGTGGCAGAGAAGCAGCCGAGGAATCTTGCGCGCATTGCTCGTCTCATTGCAATTGGGCGATACAGGTTTACGCGGTGATTGAGAAGGGCTCCACGCCGCACGCAATCGAACTACAATCCTTGTCTCCTCAAGCCGCCGCCACCGCCTCCTTTACCTCCAAGATTGTTTAAGTCGTCGAGAACCGCTTGCTTATCCTCCGGCCGGAACGAGCCAGTGTTCATCGTCTCCTCGATCTGCGACTTGGCAGTCTTCATCGCTCTGAACTTTTCCAGCATGCCTCCTCCGCTGGTCTTGATGGATTCAAGAGAGTTCAGGCTGTCCTGAAGCTGCTGCACCTGTGGAGGAGTCGGCTCTCCATGCATGACCGCGGCAAAGATATCTTTACCGAGCTTTTTTCCTGGCGTGTCAGGTTCGGCAGAGGGTTCCGGTTGTTTCGTGGCCATCACAAGCTGAAAATCCTGCCGCAGGGTGGTCCGGTCGGGCTCTTTAATCGTTGCCATGGTCGCCCTAATTTTGGTGACAGCTGAGTAGGGCGTCATCAGATCGACGGCTGCGCCCGGTTGTCGTTCGGATTTTGCCTCTTTGAGGATCGCGAGGTTCTCCTTTATCTCTTTCAGTTGAGCAACGGTTATGCTTTCGTTCATGACCGCAGCTTTGAGATCGTCCTGAAACTTTTCCTTTACCGGGTTAGGCTCGTCCTGAGCTTTGACGAACGCTGAGGAGGAAATAATCGAAGTCGCCATGAGGATGGCAGAGGAAATGATCGCCTTACGCTTGCTCTTCATAGATCCTGCTTTCTGAGATTTCTGTGCATTGAGAGCAACAGGAGCACCGAGGCGCAGGAAGTACAGTCTGCTTCCGCCTCCTTGAACGAGTTCAAGCGATCGGCGACGGATGGCACGATCGACTCCTTCATTTCGCTCCTACTCAACGTTGCCTGCGCGAACCACCACGTGCGCCCCCGCTGGCCCCTCCACGATTTTGCATCTGTTCAAGTTGATCGCCGCGCGAGCGAGATCGTGAATCATTCTGTAGTTGCCCCATAGTACCGGGCGAGGTCGAACTGCCTGGAGAAGTCTGTGCCGGAGACTGACCAGGTTGGTTCGGGCTGGTTCGTCCCGCACCACGAGAGTTCGTCTGATCGGATCCTTTGCCGCCCGTCGATGGCGTGTTTCCTGATTGCGAGCCTAGATTCGAAGACTGATTCTGGTTCGGGCTGGCGGAGTTCTGCTTCTGCTGCCGGGTTTGGTTTGCGCCCGTAGACGGATCTACAGGAGTCCAGCTGCCGTTGTCGTACTTGCTCCAGTTGCCGCTGGAGTCTTTCTTGTAGACGTTGCCATCGGCTCCAGCATAGACGTTGTTGTTATTCGCATCCTTGGCAACAAAACCGCTGTTCCCGTTCGCACCCGAATAGCCGGCACCGGCGCTGCCTTTGGAGGTTTGGAAGGATCCTGCTGTTCCGTTGCTGTTGGTTACATGCTGCGCCTGCGCCCAGTTGTCGCCGTTGGTAACTACCGAACTTCCCCATTGACTATATTGATTGTGGCCCTGCGAGGTCACGGCCGAGGTTCCGGTCCAGGGGTTATAGGTTTGGGCGTAAGTATGACCGCCATAGGCATTTTGGGTAGTAACCGCATGCCCATAAGTTCCAGTGGTTGGGTTGTACCAGCCTGCTGAACCGGCTGAACCATAGGGCCCATACACGGCCCGTCCTACACCATAGGCTCCGGTGTAGGGACTGTACACGGCAGCTACTCCGTAGGTGTAGGGATAGGGATAGTAGACGGGGTGCGGCCCCCAGTAAACATAGGGAGGGTAGTAGTAGCCTGTGCCGTATACAACAGTTGCTCCCACTGCCGCCCCTATGACAAAGACACCGAGATAGCCGCTCGAATAGCTTGTCTGTACGGTCGTTGGTGTCGGGTTTGAAACAATGACATAAGTCACGTTGTACATCGGAGAGCTTGGCGGAATCGTATAGATGATCTGCGGCACTGAATCCGCGGTCTTCCACGGGCCACTGGGACTTCGGGAGATAAACCAGACACCTTGAAAGCAAAGGTAGTAGAGATCACCGACACGAATTACCTTGTCAGGCGTATTCACCGCGTAGGAGAGGGTTGTAGTTTCAATCTTGTCGAACTGGGGTTGCCCGGCATAGGAGACCTTGACCTGTGCCTCCGCAGCAGCGCGATTCACAACTGCCGTTGTGGGCACTTGTGACAGCAACACGGCATCACTGGCCTCTTGCGTCCCCGGCACGGAGACAAGCACATCGTGAGCGGGGCTGCTCCTTGGAATCATCGCGAAGTCGCCGGGTAGTGAGTCACTTGCGTAGGTCCATGGGCCTGCCAGGCTGGCAGCGCGAAACCATCGTCCGGAGATCAAGACGTAGACCTGACCATCGGGCTGATGAACGAACACCTTATTCTCTGTATTGGTCGCATAGCTGAGACTGGTGCCGGGAATCTTTGAGTAGACCGGTTTACCCATGAAGGCAATCAGCTCGGCCGGTTTCTCCGTGAACAAAACCTGAGGTGTAACCTGACCGCTGGGGACCGGCGGCACAGCTTTCAAAACGTCATCCCAGTTCTGGTGGGCAGGCAGTTTTCCTATGTCTGGTGGCAGCTTTACAGTTGCAGTCCATGGCCCACGCAGATCTTTGGCTTTGAGCCAGGTCTTGCCGTTTAGCAAGTAGTAGTCAGTTTTATCGAAGAAGAGGTCCCAATTCGTGTTGACGACGTATTCCAAGGTTGTGCCTTGAATGGGAGCCAATACCGGTTTTCCGTCAACCAGGAGCACCATCGCTGGCGCGGTGGAGACAAGAATCGTAGGCGCCTGCGTATTGGCAGCAACCGTCCTCACCGGCTCATTTACCTTCTCCAGACTGGCTATCATGCGAGGCAGCCCGATAGTGAAGGTGATAGTTGGATAGAGTTGGTGGGCGCGCTGCTTCATCCCAGCTTCCTGCGCAGGGCTGAGCGAAGGAAAGCGAGCGTCGAGCACTACGATGTCGTTTACATAGACTGTCTGCGCGCTTACATTGGCGAGAGTATCAGCACGCCAGGAAATAACTCCAAGGATTGGCTTCTGCCCTTTGTCCGTTACTGAAATCGCTGTATCCGCAACCATTGTGCGATATTTCTGCCACGCTTTGAGTTGCGGTTGGTAGACAACCAGATGTACGCCGTTGCGGTCGAAGACCCGTGGCCACGACGGAAAAGAAACTGGAGAACTGGTGGGTTTGCTGGTTGTCGCAGAGACCTTCTGGGCCACAGAGGAGGAGATTGCCCCGCCTAGAAAGCAGATCGTCATCGCAAGAACTACATTGCCTTTAAGTTCTTTCAAAAATGGCCTACTTTGATCTTCGAAGTGATAGAACTGGGCCCATTTTTGTGCGAAACCGATTGTAACTCGATAATTTCGACGTTCACGGTATTTTTTTGAAGGAAGCTGGCAGGAAAAGTAATTGTGGTAAAGAGTTACCACAACAGTGTGCAAGAACTCGTAAGACAGAAATTCAAAAAAAGTATTTGCAGGAAAAATGGATCAACTCGTAAAATTGGCGCGTTCTCAAACATACGCGCATCCGGGCCCCCACATGTCGCCAAAACATCTTGGCAATTCCTTACCTGAGGCCCAAATGAAACTCATGCGACGGTTTTCTGCACTCTTCCTTTTGTTCGCAGCTTTCAACCTTGTCGCTCAAGTCCCATCCGGGCAAGACGCTACTACGCCGCAGAAGCTGCCAACCTTTTCCTTCACAAAAGACATGACCATTTATGTGAGCGACTTTGAGCTGGACGCTGAGAATGTTCAGGTAGATCAGGGGTCGGCGATAAGTCAAGTGCGACCAGGCATTCTAGAAAGGCCGTCGAAGAAAGCGCAACGAGACCCGGAGGCCCAAGCAAGAAAGTTGGTCGATACGATGGCGACGAGTATCGTCAGTGATCTCCAGAAGGCTGGCTACAAAGCTCAAAAATTAGCAGCGGATGATCCAAAGCCTGCGACGGGAGCGTGGGTACATGGAGTATTCACGCAGGTCGATGAAGGGAGTCGTGTTCATCGCGCGATAATTGGCTTTGGATCCGGTAAGGCGACCATGGAGCTATTTGTAACCCTGACCGATCTCGCAAGGCCCCAGAAGCCGCTCTACGAAGCTTCTGAAGATGGCGCGAGCAAGAACAAACCCGGTGCCGTCATCACGCTGAATCCTTATGTAGCCGCAGCAAAGTTTGTCATGGAAAAGAATGCGCCGGAAAAAACGGTTAAAAGCACCGCCTCAGCCATCTCAAAGGAAGTAATACAGCATCTGCAACCGAATCCGACATCACCTGGGCTGCCAACCGCCGCAACCCAGCAATGACGTGGACGTGAGATCCGAAGTTAGGAGCTCTCTTTGTCTCGTATTTGATTTCGATTGCATTCGCTACTCCCTCATGGCGCAACACGCGCGTAGGTTCTTGAGCGTGTGCAACAAACCTTGATGTGGATGCTTCTAGGCTACCCAAGTTGGAAACAGCCCCAAGGCAGAAGTTCCCGGCGTAGTGCGTTGGCAGCCCTTCCGTTTCGAGGGCAGTCTATTTCCTGAGCTATTACGGCAGAGGAGAAGACTGCAGTGGTCCTGGTGGAGGCAATGGATAAAACACGAGATGAGCTGAGCAAACGAGGTAGCCATGAGCGGATTTGCTTCTCTGAAGCGAATCCCGACAACAGATAGAAAAAATCACTGTGAAAAAGCCTTTCACGATGCGAATGAACAGCCAACCGTCGAATGGTGCGTCTTTGTTCCAGAATTGGCACTAAAATGCCTGCTTGTCGATTAGCCTTAAGGGCGGGAGCCGAGGGTATTGTTCTTGACCCCAATCGCGATGGGCGTGACCACCGGCGCGGATGCCCCGATCATTTCGACGAGAGTGTCTGTTAAGTTCGCGCCTTCCCCACCCCGGACCCAGAGATTGCCCGAGCCATCCGGGGCGATACTGTTGGGAACGATCGGAATCGTATAGCCGTTGGAAGGGGAGATGGGCACCCCGGAGTTAGAAAACTCGGCTAACGCCCCATTGACCATCCAGGCATTTCCGTCTCCATCGATGGCAATGTCTCCGCCGACTCCTTCAGGGGCAGGGTTGATGCCGCCGCCTTTACCCGAGCAGGCGTGTATAGGTGATTTCGATTCCTTAGTAAAACCTTGCCCGCTGGTGATCCAAACGTCACCCGAAGCATCGATGGCGACTCCTTCCGGTTCCTGCTCGGGCTCAAATGGTGCGCCGCAACTAAATTGACCAGCCGTTGGCGGGTTCACAATTGCGCCCGACATGGAAAACTCATTGAAGAGGACGGATCCAAATGGAAGCGCCCCCCATATATTGCCACTCGTATCAATCGCGGTACCGGCGATTCCAACATCACCACTGGTGCCCGCTGGGTTGGCCACTGCGACCATAATTACACCGGCGCTGGACAGGCCGGCAATACCGTCTCCATACGGAACCCACGCGTTGTCGGACGCGTCGATGGCGATGGAAAACAGATACGACGGAGCAAAGGGGCCGAAGCCGTTGGATGGGGATAGAAGAGTGCCTGAGTTGGAGAACTCGATGACTGTGCCGTTAGGCTGCGGTGTGTTACCAAGAAAATTTGTTATCCAGGCATTGCCCAAAGCGTCGATAGCAATGCTTCCCGGATTCTTCAGCCCGCCTCCGGTATAGCCCGCAGCCGGGGAGAGCAACGCTCCGGAGTTGGAGAATTTGAGCACGCTTTTTTGGTTTGGAGTTGCAAGCCACACGCTGCCCTCGGCGTCGATCGCGATGGGATGTCCGCCGCCAGCCCCACTGATTACAGCGGTCCCATCCGGCAAGGGGAACTGCAGGGCGACGGTAAAGTCGTTGGGCTCGGCGGCAAGCGCAGGGGCGAAGGCGGTACTTGCGCCGGCCAGTGTGTATAGGGTTGCAACGTTCGTTCCGGGATGATGAGCGACGTTGATGGCCGCAGTGGCCGTGTCTGTGGGAGGCGTGCCGGCAGTCGTGCCATCGGCGGTGGCATTCTCAAACAGCAACGAGCAACTGCTGGAGTTGGCCGCACCAACGCAGGCAGCGAGGATGTCGGCCAGAGTGTTGATCTCGCTCTGCGGCACCACTCCATTGCCCACCGGTGTCGCGGTCAGCGCCGTTCCGGTAGAGAGATCCGTCAGATTGGCAGCGTTAGCAAAGGCATTGGCTATGCCTGTCTGGGCCAGCGGCGTGCCTGAGCTGGAAACATGGGTGGCGTCGGTCGCGAAGCCCGCTATAGCGTATGCTGTCGCGATGGTTGAGACCTCGTTGACCGTAACCTTGGCCGTCGTGGTAGAGAAGCTACCGGAGTTGGGGCAATTGCCCAACACTGCCAGAAGTCCTGAGGCGGGATTGTTGCCGGAGCCTGGATCTCCCCCAAGCGCGTAGAGATAGACCTGCGTGTTGGCCGTGCAGGTATAGTCGCTGGTGATCTTGAAGGTTCCATCGGAAACGGTTGTGACGTAGGCGCCGATGGAATCGGAAGCTCCTGTCAGAGCAGGCTCCAGCAACGAGACGGATGCCTTTCCGTAACCGGTGGTGTTGGCGGCGAAGACGTAGACATGGGCTCCAGCCAGGGGAAGCTGCCCATGAAGGACCGCGCCGGTGGGGGGCGGAGGTGGGGGTGGAGCGATCGTGTACAGGGCTGACCCTACTGTACTGAGCACGTACCCCGGCGCGATCGCCGTTGCCATCAAAGTCTCCGTCGAGCTCACTGTCACCGGTCCCGTGAACCGGGTGGAGGAGACGGTCGGTGCGCTTCCATTGGTCGTGTAGTAGATGGTCGCGCCGGTGGTCGCATCGCCAATCGTTACCATCTGCGCTGCCGTATACGTCCCCGCGGCAACCGAGAACGTCGGAGTGGCTGCAGCTGGAGTCGGAACAGGAGTGGGCGCGGGAACGGGCGTTGTGGGCGCGTTATGGCTCGAGCAGCCGGCAAGAATCAGAACCAAACATGGAAGCGAAACGATGGCAAAGCGCATATTCCAACTCGGTGTCGAACGAATTTGCCGGACTTTACCCTTCCATAAACTCGACGACTTCCGATTTATTCGCTAACTTCCAATGTTAATTTTAGAATTTTCGAGCCCTGCGCATCCAGGCCAGAACCTAATGCAATGCCTGGTTCGTCAACTTTGATGAAAAAGGGCAGTGTTCGTTCTTGGAACGTAATATCGAGTCTCCATAGATTGGAGTGCCCGGCTTGATTTGTACCAGTGAATAAGAGACACACTGGAACAAGGAGATCAAGATGGCACGAGGCAAGCGATACCAGCCAGAGCAGGTGGTAAATCTGTTGCGGCAGATTGAAGTGGCTGTGGCGAACGGGAAGACGACGGCACAGTCGTGCAAGGAAGCGGAGATCGTGGAGCAGACATATTTTCGCTGGCGCAAGGAGTATGGGGGGTTGCAGATAGACCAGGCGAAGCGGTTGAAGGAACTGGAGCAGGAGAACGCAAAGCTGAGCGTTTGGTCGCGAACCTGAGCCTAGACAACCTTGTGTTGAAGGACATCTCCTCGGGAAACTTCTAAGCCCTGAGCGACGGCGCAGTGCGGTGAGCCATGCTTGTGAGCATGGCGTGAGTGAGCGACATGCGTGCCATCTGCTGGGGCAGCCCAGGGGCACGCAGCGCTACCGTCCGACACAGCGGGAAGACGAGGATCGTCTGACTCAGGCCATCGTTGCTCTTGCCAGTCAGTATGGGCGTTACGGGTACCGCCGGATCACGGCGTTGCTGCAGCGTGGCTGGAAGGTGGGCAAGGACAGAGTCGAACGCATCTGGCGTCGCGAAGGGCTGAAGGTACCGCAGAAGCAGAAGCCGAGAGGTCGCTTATGGCTGAACGACGGCTCGTGTGTGCGGCTGAGGCCGACGCATGCAGGCCACGTGTGGAGCTACGACTTCGTCAGCGCGCGGACGCATGATGGTCAAAGTGTGCGCCTGCTGAACCTGATCGATGAGTCCACGCGTGAGTGCCTGCTGATCCGCGCGGAACGGCGCTGGTCCTCGGCGAAGGTCATCGGAGCGCTGGCCGATGTCATGGTGATCAAGGGCGTTCCGCAACACCTGCGTTCGGATAACGGTCCCGAGTTCGTCGCCAAGGATCTGCGCAAATGGCTCGACGATACCGGTGCAAAGACACTGTACATCGAACCCGGCTCTCCCTGGGAGAACGGCTACTGCGAAAGCTTCAACTCCAAACTGCGCGACGAGTTCCTCAACGGCGAACTCTTTTACTCAATGAAAGAACTGCGTGTGCTGGCCGAGCGCTGGCGCGTCCACTACAACACCGTCAGGCCACACTCCTCACTGGGATACAAACCTCCAGCACCCGAGGCATGGATGACGTCGACCACCTGGCAGCATGGGGAGCCAGTCGCTACGCTCCCGGCTCCCCTTGCTGCCAAACTCTGCATCGATCTGAACCCCGAGGTCGCTGCGCTACACCAACTCTTCACTGGTACAAAACTTCCGGCGATCCAGGAGGGAGTCGCCATCTTATTTATGACAAAGCGATTTCACACGCTATCCTGATCAAGGAACCTTCGGTTCACTCAACACCGCGGAGAAATTGAACGTTGAGCTACATCGAAAAGAGCTTGGCTACTGGGGAAAATATCCTCTACAGAACTGGTTTGCATTGGATCGTGCTGCTCGTTCCAGGAATATGTGGTGGATTTCTCGTGCTCTTGGGAGCCGTCATATTAATAGGTGGGTCAGTGGGGGTTGGGTTTTCACCGCAGGATTGGGCGCCCTAGTGATTGCTTTAGCTTTTATTGCTCGGACCACGACAGAAATGGCTTTCACTAGCAAGCGTGTGATCGTGAAGGTTGGCTTTCTCCGAAAGGACACCATTGAACTCTTCTACCAAAGATAGAGAGTGTTCGCGTCGACCAGGGTTTGTTGAGACGAATGCTCGGCTATGGAAACATTGTTGTTAAAGGGACTGGTGGAACCGCCGAACCGTTTAAAAACATTCGGTCGAGCGCATCGGGATTTAAAAAGCAAAGGCATGGCGGACCGGCGAGTTCTTTGTCGGCTTCAAGGGGGAGCTGGGCTTCAGCTAGCCCGGCAGAAACACTTACAATAGACATTCAATTGACCTTTACTGGTTGCGGAGAGCCCGCGGCGGTTTGCTTGGATAGCCGCACGCTTCAGTCGAACGATCCAATGGTTTCCGTGGCTGTAACGGACCTAATAGCCGTGCTCATTTACCGAGAGCCGGGATTACTTGAAGAGGTCTTTCCATCTGTACTCTAATCGTTCGTCTAAAGACCACGTTCCAGCGCCAGCAATGAGTATGGAGATCAAGCCGAAAAGCATAGCGTAGTCAAGGAGCGCAACATGCGCCATTTTCCAAAAACCCTCTCTAGCAAGCACGGGTAGTTTTGTGGTGTAGATTGCCACGATCATGTTAATGATCATTGGAATTACAGCCGGTCGCGTAAAGAGGCCAAGCAGAAGCAAAACTCCACATCCGATTTCAAATACTCCGTCAAACGGCGCAAAGAATTGTGGTATGGGGATGCCAATTCTGGCAAAGCGTCCAATGCCAAATTCTTGAGGTGAGCGAAACTTCAATATTCCTTCAATAAGAAATATCGCTCCTACCGGGAAGCGGTCGAGGATGGCGGCAGCGAATGGAGGCGCCTTGTCAGGAGGTTCCATAAACCAGTGGACTAAACGATTGAGCGGGGAACAAATAGGCATCTTTTCGCTTAGGGCATCACAAATCAGATCGGTGCGCATAAATTGTGAGTTCTCCAATCCATCCCCAGTCGTTCGGCGTCGATCATCCAACATTCATAATTAATAATCGTGAGCCAGTGTGCTTTTAAGACGCATCGGTTTCCCGTTTATAAAACTGAAGGGCGTAAGTTTTATTCCCTTTTCAAGACAACTTTCCATGACACAGGGCGGCGGAATCGTCACTTGAGCAAATAGACACAACTCGTACCACTTGGCAGCCCGAGTCAGCGAACATCGACATTAGAAATAACCCTTTGTTGTAACCTCTGGTTCTGGCGTCCAAATATGGAACGCCCATTTAGGTCGGGAGTCTTTCAGTCAGCGTTCTGGATCTCGTTCCCGAATTCCTGCGCTTGGACGCTTCATCAATCCTTGCGACAAGATCTTCCGCTCTTAGGTGCGT
This sequence comes from Tunturiibacter psychrotolerans, assembly GCF_051013365.1. GTDB lineage: Bacteria > Acidobacteriota > Terriglobia > Terriglobales > Acidobacteriaceae > Edaphobacter > Edaphobacter psychrotolerans_A. Next base: position 1,564,089 of record NZ_CP132941.1, read on the forward strand.
GTAGCGCTTGACCATCTGCATTGATTTATGTCCGCTTATGGCCGAGACCTCTTGATCTGAGAAGCCCGATTCGACGAATCGACTCACAGCTTCGTGACGCAGATCGTGAAAGTGGAGATCCGCTAGACCGATTTCCTTCTTGATCTTCAGCCAAATCTTGTTGAAAGTGTAAGGCCCACGCTTACCGTCCCTACCGGGCTCTCCGAAGAAAACAAGATCGGTTCCGGCGGGTCTTGTAGAGATGTTGTCCGCTTGCATAAATAGGTCTGCTGCAGCTGCACTCAGAGGTACAGTTCTCGGTTGAGTGTTCTTGGTTTCAATTAGAGTGACGATGCGGCGTTTCAGATCGACTTGCCCCTGACGTAGCGTCACGATCTCAGACGAGCGCATCCCGGTTTCCAATGCGATCCTGACGATCCAACCAAGCATGGGATTCGAATGTTGATCGACAGCGGTGAGCAGGCTGCTCTCCTCTTTCTCGGTCAAGCGGCGATTGCGACCCGGACCAGGCGAAGGACGGCGAACATTCAGAACTGGATTCGACGCGATCGCAACACCCCACTCTCTCATCGCCACTCGGAACATGTGCCGTAAGAGAGCGAGTTCGAGGCGAACAGTGTTATCAGCCAACGGGATGGGATTTCCCTCCTTATCTCGTCGGTGCTCACCGGCAAGACGTTTGTCACGGTAGCCAGCAACTAGAGAAGGGGTGACCGCGGAAAGGGAGTATCTTCCCGAATGCTACAAAAGAGGTTTTGAGAAGCCACGTTCAGATATTTGGCTTTTGGGACGCTTGGTCGGAGTGATCTCGGCTAAATAACGTTCAATAGCTTCCTTGACGGTCATCCGATCCGCAGTCGCACGGTTGACGTAGACTCCGCGAACGATTTCATCTTCCGTGCGTCGTGCCCAATCTTCCGCGTCTCGTTTAATTCGAAACGTCTTGGTGATCATCGGCCAGCCGGTCTTTCGCACTACAGCCTTCCAGCTTCCGGAAGGGGTTTAAATAGGGTTGCCATCGGGTCTCCAGCTCAACTTTGCGTCCCAGCACTGTTCCCGAATTGCACCCCAACACGAAAACTAGGCGAAGAGGGTCAAGCCTAGAAGAAGCGCGCACCGGTGAGGGGATACCTCGTAAAGCTTGATTTACAGAATTAAAATTGTGTTTTCGGGAGGGAAAGGAATGGAGCCGATGAGCGGAGTTGAACCGCTGACCTACTGATTACGAATCATCAAATAACTAAATCTAAAGGACTTATACCAATTACGAGGTAGGCACAGTCAATTGCTATGGAGTGCTACAAGTCGTTAGAGTTCAGTAAGTTGTCTTGACTTGAATAGTATCCGGTCGTAATAGGTGGGGAAGGCCGGTAGGCACGAATTTAGGCACAGTCGAGAGCCAGAGGCGATGCGTCAATGTTCGTCGCGGCTATCAAGATCGTTTACCATTTTCTCGATAGCTTTGATGACTTGGACGAAGCGCGTTGCAGCGGCCACGAATCGCTCAGCAATAGTGTCTCCCCAGCCATACATCATCACCCAGTGAGTTATGTATTCGGGGCCGTCTCCCTCATCTTCGCGACGAGGCCGCATGAGTATTTGCAACTGATTAGTACCTTTTGCCGCATCATTGGCTTCGATCACGAAGAGCCACGGTCTTGTAAGATCGGCGTTCTCAAAACTAGCCTGACACCTCTCATCTTTCACCAAATCTTGCTTATTTACCGTGCCGGGTTCGCTGATCGGCGTTGGCAGTAATCGAATGGAATCACGCAACGTAAATCCGCTGCTTACCCCCTGATGCCAGCAACGGATTAGGATCGCTGGCCCTTGACCGACATTGCGGACGGTAAATGATGGTGAAAATATGTATCGGGGCGGCGTGAATCTCTTGTCGACAAATGGCCGAAGGGTCGCTGGATCGAACGTCGGGCCTGAAATATTCTGTTTGGTCACGCTAAAAGTTGGTGTCATAGATGCCCGCTTCGTTTGCTCAGCGAGCTTCATCATTCGACGCGTGTAGATGGTGTAAAGGGTCAAGACAATCAGACCCACGACCGCGCAACCGGCTTGTACCGCGACCCAATAGACTTCCGGCCATCCCAACAGCGTATCGTGCATGGCGTGGTCAGGCTAACATTAGTGCCCGTCGTCCATCACATTCCATCGAACAATCCGCGCTGAGGTGGTGATTTCGTTGGTTCTGTTGGTAGTGGGCTGAGCAGATCAATTTCAAGGTTCTCATCAGGCAGTATCCGCAGCAAATGAAGCGGCGGTCTATCACCCTCGTTCAGCCACTCGGCATACTCGCGTGGTTCGAGGATGATCGCCTGTCGGTCGTGAATCTCACTCATCTTCGTGTTGGGGTCGTCCGTGATGATCGCGAACGTATCTTCCCACTGTCCGGTCTTCGGATTTATCCACGGTCCCCACAATCCAGCCATGCCAAGGACGTGACGACCCTTCACTGAGAGGCGGTATTTCGGCTTCGGACCTGCCGCTGTCTTCTTCCACTTCAACATGGAACTTGCCGGGACGATGCAACGTTGAGTCAAACGCTCTCTCCAAAATGGCGATGTCGTCAGCTTGTCTGAACGTGCGTTAAACGCGAGCCGATCTGAAAACTTGAAACCCCACCGCATTTCAACGATTTGTCGTTCACCATCCTTAATGCGGATGACCGGCTGTATGGAACCTGGAGCGCACTCAACGTTGGCACCGAGTAGTGGTCTTCAAGTGTGACGGAGACTTGGAATGCCTCAGCGATCTTCTGTTTCTGTCCAGCTTCGTAGCGTCCACACATGGTTCTCACCAGCATACTAGGCAGCTTTGCTCTTCTTGCGTGCAGTCCTCTTTGAAGCTGCCTTTTTGGGTTTATCGTTAGCCAGACTGCTCCGAAGCGCGTCCATTATATTAACCACCTTGGCCTTAGTTGGTGTAGGTTCTGGTTCGGGAAGCGGTTTGCCCTTTCGCTTTGCATCGACCAGCTTCCTTACCGCAGCCTCATAATCATTTTGATAGGCGGACAAGTCGAATTTCGAGGTGCTTTTGGCGATCAGTTGCTTTGCCAAGGCTAGCTCGTCTGAATCGACAGAGGCTTCTTTCACTCCTGAAAGAGAAGATTTTGGATCACGTAACTCATCCTCGTAGCGAAGCATATAGAGCATCAGGCCCTTCTGTTTAGGATCAAGTGGGGCTCCGATTGCGACCAGATGCTCGCGGCCACTGAAAGCAATTTCTCCTATGCCCAGGGTCTCGGTCTGCGCCAGGGCTTTTCTCATAATGGTGAGCGCCTTCGCCTGGACTTCATCCTTAGGTACAACGAAATATGGTCTATCGAAGAGGGCATAGGAGATTTCATCCGCTTTGACGAATTGCTTAATCTGCATTGTTGTCGCGGTTGGAATTCGGAGAGCCTTTAACTCGTCCGGATCGATCTCGATGTATTTGTCTTTCGCGTACTCGAAACCTTTGACGATATCAGCCTTTTCGACCTCGCCACTTTCATCGACGTTCTGATGGTGAACGCGCTTGTGCGTCTTTCGATCAATTTGATGAAATTCCACTTGCCGTCCGGGGTTGGTGGCGGGAAAGATATTGACCGAAATGGAAACGAGTGAAATCTGAATAGATCCAGACCATGCGGGACGAGTTGGCATCGCATCTCCTGAAAGACCCTCAAGATCATATGATGCGACGAGTTCCGTTCGGGTGACGAACGCTAACAAGGTCTGAGCTTATTCCCTGATTCCCTTGCGAAAGGTCGACTTCTGTGTGTGGATGTTGGCGGTTTCAGCGAAGGCGCGATCTGGTCACGAAACGTTATCGGAATTTGCTGATGGTCTTGCGTACTGCGAACAATATGAGAGATGTGAATATACCGAGTGTGATAGAGACGGCTAGGGCGAAAATACCCCAAATGTGGATGCCGTTATCTATGTGAATGCTGAGTAAGAGCGGGACTTGAGGCAGAATGGTCAAGGTTATGATTGTGAACGCAAATACCAGTTGATTTTTGTATAGGCCGATGTAGCCAGTCGGCCACGCTTCATCTTGGTCCCGTTGTGCCATGTCTCGCAGTTCGAGGAGGTGAGCCAAAAGGTAAAACTGGCAGCACAGTAATACAACTGATCCAAACGTTGGGATTGCAGATGTAGGCAATTTGGCCTGGAACAGCTCGATTCGCTCGGTATCAGTATTCGCACGATCGCGGAGTGCACTGGCCAAGTGTGGTAGGGGGGTGTCTTCGTAGTACTTGGCGGCTGATATCAGTTCTGCAAACTCGTCTGCGGAATCCCGGTTGCCCCACTGAAATGCGTGTGGAATGAGCTTTTGAAATACATGCGCCAGGGAAACATTCTCTTGAAAAAGATCGACCGTCGTGAAATTACATCCATCGGCTTCGTCGATCATCGGCTGGACAGCCCACGTTTCTATTTCTAAGTGCTTAGTCGGCCCGCTGATTAGATAGAAGAGTTTCCCATTCCCGAGGACGAAATCACTACTAGGACGGGTGTGAGGCAATAGTTTACCGCAATAACCCGAGTCTTTAGGATCTGAACCTAAGATCAGCGGGAGAAAAACGCTCTTCCCATTGTGCACATCGTCCCAAAATCCGAGGAAGTCCGAAAGTGTTGTCCATTGGGGAACTGATCCAGATACTCTCTCCGGAGATTGGTGCTTTCCGTTGAAGAAAATCCAGTGTTCTGTAATCGTTAATTGGGCACGATAACCATCAACGATCTTGCCCCTATTCATGACAGCGAGATCGTAAAAACCAGGTTTGGGCAATACGGACCCATCTTCTGGTATTTTTGGGAACCGCAGATGATCTTCTGAGGCCTGAATATCAAGCTGCCGATAGATCGAACTAACAGTCTCCTGCCAACGTTCCGTTAGTTGAAGTATTGCTTCTGCGTCGTCAGCCGCGCGCTCTAGAGGTCTTTTCTTCTCAAATTGAAGTGCAGCGGTCAGCACTAGAGCAACAACGAGCAAAGTGAAGTGAACCGTCCTGATGTGCTCGACCAAATCCTTCATGGACCAGAATTATAGCGATCAGCATCCGAGCGCGCGTGGTCGTGAGAAGTAGTAACCCAAACACATTTGGCAAAGGGAGTCACGCCAAACCTTATACCGGCTTGGTCATCAGTACTCTATGAAGTCATAAAAGGGAAATTAACTTGTGTGACCAGCTTGGCCCGGTCGGACGGCTGCAAATTCTCTCGTTGAACGGCAATGCGCTCCGAGATAGCAGCGGCATTGCGAGAAGGCTGTAGAGTTTGGTCACAGGTTCGTCAGAAACTTTAAGGTGTTTACATCTAATGAATCGATTGAGGTTTATTCAGGCTGGTCGACTTTGACGTTTGAACGCTTAGATTCGCTCCTTGCATATTCGGCCTTCGAGCGCATTCCCTCATTTCGCCGGTCGTGAAGTAGTTGAACGATCAGGCTTAGCCAAAAGTTCAATTTCGGAATACGACAGTTCTGGTGAAATCTGGTGGATTGCAGTCTCAAGCACTTCATCGCGACCCGAGCGAACACCTTCGAGTGTGGCGTGTGCATCAACATCAATATGAATGCCAACTCGTTGCGTGGGTGAACCATCCGGGTAGAACACGCCGAGGCCGCTGATCAAAGTACTCAAGTTCCCCGGAAGCGGAATTGTTGACACGTTTCCATCCGCCCCTGCAGTCATGCTGCCGATTACGATGGCGTTTGGCGTCGACCGAAAAGCCATGGTTGTATATTCTGCTTGGCTCATCGTCCATTCGTCCACCAAAATCACCACTTTGCCACGGTAATGAGGGTCGTCTGGAGTGAGCATGACCGGAGGTGTGAGGTGAAATGCTCCGGGGTTAGAGAGGTCCGCGCTGCTAAACATTGCGAAAGGCGTCGGCTGTGTGACCAGCCGATTTCCGAGAGCAAAAACGACGAACTCCGCGGGATAATTGCGGATATCTATAATCATGCCACGAGTTTTCTTCGCTGCCTCTATGTAGGATCCAACGTCAGCCTCCCTGACGGATGAAAGTTTGAGATAAGCGATATCGGGAGAAAGTAGACGAAACGTAGGGCCAGCTAGATCTGACCATAGCGATAGCGAGCCAATCTCGGAAGGTTGAACTCGAATTGAGTTAGTGGATTGCGGGATGCTGCCCCGACGAATCTCGACTCGCACCGGCCCACAATCGCCTTTCGTAAGAGCTAAAGATAGACTTCTGTGCAAGGTCGGATCATTGGATGCACCATAGTATGGCTCCCATTCGGCAAAAAGTTGGCTTACCGGAACGCTGTCGATGGCTGTGATTTCATCTCCCCGTTCAAAGCCAGAGTCCTGGCCCTGAATCTTGGGGAGGAAATTAGTCACGATCACTTTTCCTTCTATAAATCTGAGATTTACAGGTATGCTACACGCCCCTGCCGGAGGTGTCAGCTTGGGTATAACCGAAAGGTTAGCATGAGTATCGTGTAGTCGAGCAACTACAGAAATCATACTAAGAACATAGTCCTTGTGATTCGAAGCAAGTGCAACTCGAGGAATAAATTCCGCTAGAACACCAGTCCAATTTTCGCCAATCACATCGCGATCCGGATACCAATTTTCGATTATGTTCCAGAAGCGGAACAGCGAAAGCAATTGAATTCCGGAATCCGGTAGCTCTGCTGGAGGGTAGCTAGCTTCGTTGATGAAGATGGGATTCCCAATTCCTGGCGCCAATGTGACATAGCGTTGCTGTCCTGCGATTCGATTGGCATAGACATTTTGAAGACGATGGCTCAAAGGAACGCCGAGAGTTTCAAAGTTTTTTATCCAGGAGAGATCTGGTCTCAACTTCAGCCCTCGATCATCGAGTGAGGCACATGGGTGACAACCACTAACCGGGCCTAAGCTGTCGACCCATCTCACGAGAATTTGATCCGACTCAACACGACTATGAGCGCGGAGCACAGCCGGCATCACGCGGAAGAGATCGTAATCCCAATTACGCATACCAGCAGTTACCACAGGGTGGTTGTATTTGAGAAATCCCCAAACCTTCGCCAAGGTAGCCAGATTTTCAATTTGAAGGGCCGTTAGCTCTTTCAGTTGAATTCCTGAGCCATCGTTAAATTCCTGATCGGCTCCTGGACCCTGAGCCTGAGGTTGAGAAACTTGTGCAGTGTCCTCGGTCTCCAAGCGGGAGGTGTCTGCACGATTCAAGAGATTCACAGAACTGTTTATATTTTGGGCAGATAGCAGTCCAACTAGTTCGTTGGGTTCGAATCCTGATAGCGCGCCGGCAACTCTATCGATAGGGTCGAGGACGCTACTGCCCAACCGATCTAAAACCTCTTTTTTCCCAACATTTCTCGCTGCACGAGCGTGAAAGTCCGCGATTGTTCTATTGAACCCTCTATTTTCCAAATCAAAAGTACGAGCGTCGTGTTTCAGCGCGTAGTCGCTCGATTCAGTTCCAGAATGAGGATTTGGCGACAGCGGTACGGACAAACCGATCACCAAGATTGCCTTATAGCCTTTTCTGTTGAAAAGTCCAGCCACCATATCGTATTTTCGCCAGCCACTCATCCTCTGCATAGGCTTCTTCTACTCCGGCTTGAGTATTAATGCACGGAGAACGAACTCTGTGTGATTCGATCCCGTTGTGCTGCAGTTAATGCTGAATAAATGCCACCCAACTCTAGAAGCTCTTCGTGACGTCCGCTTTCGACAAGGTGACCGCCGTCTAACACTACGATCAGATCCGCATCCCGAATAGTGCTAAGTCGATGTGCAACGACGATACGTGTGCACTTGAGGGAAGCCAAACTCCGGTTGACTCGTTCCTCTGTAACGGCATCAAGATGGCTAGTTGCTTCGTCCAAGATCAACAACACCGGATTGTTGGCCAGAGCTCTCGCCAACGCAAGGCGTTGACGTTGTCCCCCCGACAGAGACAATCCGCGATCGGTTAAAACAGTGTCGTACCCCATCGGCATCTGTGCTATATCGTCGTGGATACAAGCATCATTCGCCGCCTGGATTACGCGCCCCAACTCCATCTCAGGATCGGAAAGCGCGATATTGAGACGGATCGAACCACCAAATAGTTGTGTATCTTGTGTCACGACCCCGATACGACTACGAACGCTACGTCTCTCCAAGAGGTGAAGGTTCCGACCGTCATATAAGATCTTACCGTCGGAGGGATTGTATAAGCCCGCGATTAGGCGAACCAGCGTGGACTTTCCGCATCCTGATGGTCCTACTAACGCTACTCGCGAACCTCGCGGCACACTAAAAGAAACATCTTGAAGGACCAAGGGCCCTTGATCTGTATAACGGAAATTCACCTTTTCAACTGCAACATCGCCCTCCATCTCCTCCGGGATCGACACCGTCTGCAAATTCTGCTCTGGTGGCGTCTCCAATACGTCATTAAGTCGGTCAAGATAGACTTCGACTATTTGTAGTTGCAGCAATGTGCCAATCAGGTTATTGAGAGGGCTCAATAACCCAGCCGCTAGAGCACTTACGGCTACCATTGTTCCGACTGTTAGTTCCTTCTGCAAAACCATGTATGTCGCATAAAACAAGAATGTTAGCGTTGTCGCGCTCCCTAATAAACTCACCACCCCTTCGAACGCCGCGTCTAAACGGCCACGTCGGATCGAAATATTCAAGCCTTCGATGAACAGATTAGTCCAGCGTTCTGCGGCTCGACTCTCCAGCCCCATCGCCTTAAGTGTTTCCATTCCAGCGAGCATCTCCACCTGGTAGGTCTGCACATTGCTTTGGTTTTCAAGGTTCTCACTCAACAAAATTTTCTGCCGCCAGCGCATTACGGTTAAAAGTACGAAGCGGGTAGACGCAAGGATTAAGGCAAATAGCGCTAGCTTGACACTTACTAAAAATAGCAACATGCAATAAAGACTGGCCATCGCACCGTCCAACACAGTCGATAATGCTGCAGATGTCAGCAGGTCACGAATTACGTCATTGCTACCTAGACGAACCATCAGATCGCCAGTTGAATGCTCTTGAAAAAATGAATAGGGAAGGTCGATTAGATGGTCCAGAAAGCGGAGGGTGAAGGTTGTTTCCAACTGAGTCTTTAAATAAATGAAGAGATGTGCACGTACAAACGTTGCCAGAACGCTAAAGATTTGGAACAGGCAATAGCCGAGAAATAATTCAAATAGCAGGGGCATATCGGAATGTGGAACAACACGATCGATCACTAGACCGGTGAGTAATGGGACCATAACCCCTGCAGTCTGGGCCAGAATCGAAGAAGTTACAATCCGGGTCAAGAGACCCCGGCATTCAAGAATCTGGAAAACCCACCGTGATATTCGTTTCTTCTTGTTTCCCCCCCGCTCAAACGATTCGGACGGTTCAAGCACCAAAGCCACACCAGTGAAACACTGGCGAAACTCGCTTATTGGTACGGTCCGGTAACCTACCGCCGGGTCAACAATATGAACGTGCTTCTTGTGTAACCGCTCGAAAACTACAAAATGACGAAAACGCCAATAAAGAATTGCACCCATTGGTAGTTGGTCGAGATCCTCCACTTCGAGCCGGACACCACGCCCGCGCAAACCGTAAATGCGAGCTGCCTGAACAATCGCGGCCGCGTCCACTCCATCTCGACCGGCGTGCAAAATTTTTCGCAAGTCGGCCAGGGGCATGCGTCTGCCAAAGAAGCCCAACACCATTGCTAAGGCAGCCGGACCGCAGTCGGTGACTGTTAGTTGACGCACTAGGGGTACTCGTTCTGCCATGACCAAGAGTCTTCACGCATTCCCCTGCGGCCTCTAGGAACCTCCGTGCAAGCTCCATTCCTTCGTCGCACGCTGGCATGTTCTCGATGTCCCAGAGGGACAATAGCGCCTCGGTCTTCACTGGCATATCTTCTACCTCACAATTTCTAGACGTTCTTTGGATGCTCTGGGCTGACACTTCAATTCGGGAGACCACGGAACGACTGTTCCTTCCGCTTCGTCCGTTGTCTGCGACTTCTGAGCCTGTCGAACTGCTCCTGACTCAGTTCAATATCGATGGAGCCTGATCTTCGTTCCTTCAAAGTCTGTCTTACCAACTGGATTTCTCTAAACCGGCAGTTGGCCGATTCCATCAAGGCGATAACCTTCTCCGCGTCCGCAAACTCCCAATGAGTGCCAATCTGTGTATTCCCTTGAAGGAAACAGACGTTGATTCGCATCATCGTTTCCTGAAAGAACATCTTGAGGATGGGCATAGATGAACTCGCTTATCGGGTAATTGTTGCGGGACGTTTTCTTTCAACTCCGAGCATAGGCGAAAAAGCTGTGGAAGGCGAAGAAAAAGCGAATCTCATCTAGGAGATAATGATTGGACAAACCGTTCGCACGAGCAGAAGAGGACTACGCACGATATGAAGTGTCCTAGTTGCACAGCAGAGAATTTAGACAATAGGCAAAGCAGCGAGGGGTGATGTGTTCGCTCTGGCGAAGATCGCCGGACACTCCAGCATCACCATAACTCAAAAATACGTCCATCCTGAGGCAGACACTATAGACGAAGTCTTCTCACGACTAGGCACAACGGCGGAGACAGCGAGGAAGAGGGTAGGCACAAAATTAGGCACAGCGAAGAAACCCGCTGTGAAGCTGTTGGGGAGAGGAGTTGCTAAGTAATTCATTTTGCTGGGGGTTTGTGGAGCCGATGAGCGGAGTTGAACCGCTGACCTACTGATTACGAATTTGCAATTCACGGTGTAAGTTATTGATAATAAAGGAAAATTGAGCGTAATCTAACGTGGTCCTAAGTCATTGCTTGAGAGTAGCTTAGCGGAAATGGAAGTAGTTGAGCAGAACTGATGATTGTTCCCCAGTTGTACCTAAAAACCCGCGAGAACGAATAGCGATCACTAAGTCGGAACGCACTCTATTGGCAGAATTTCTGCAAGCCGTACTCTTTAGGCTATGCAAATCGGGAGGCGAAGAACACTTTCACAGATTCGCACAGCCTCGGCTGCGGCTAGCTCGATTCATTCACCACACGAAAATTAGAAAAACGATTCCTAATGCCGAACGATAACGTGCTGCTGGACATGTGTGTTGACGTGGGTGTGGACTGTCGGCCCCGGCCCGTCGCCATCTCGCCACGTCACTCGGATTTCGAGGGAAGGTCGAGTCGGAGGTGCAATGAATTCGGCAATGAGTTTCTTGTCATCGGTACCAATTCGATCCTGCGCCAGTGATCCAAGAATCTGGGCCGATCCACGCAAATCGGGAAACTGCCCGGTTTTTAGCCAGCGAGTCACGTCTTCGATCGAGTTGTCAGCCGCGAGTTGCCAATGAAACTCGGATAACCTTCTCCTATCGTTATCGAGGTATTGATAAAGTACGATTCCCAAATAGCCCAGTCGGTCAGTCAAGACTCGCTTCTGGCTTCCAGTCAAATCTCCCCATTTCGCGTCTCGTCCAAGAATCTTCGCTTGGCAAAGCAGGCCCCTTCGGTAATCCTTGTCGATTATGAGGTCCGATCCGCCAAATCTGGCACGGGTGACATCGGGCCGAACCAGGACAAGGCCAAAGTCTCCCCCGGTTTTCCCCTCCCTGGATCTGGCATGAAAATTCACCAACGCGACGAGGCCATTTGAAATACGCGAGAGATCTGAAGACAACACATTGGGAAAAGCGCCTTCCAAGTCCAACAGGAACGCGCGTTCTACAGCTCCCGAGGCGCTCACGCCCTCGAGTTTCAATCGAAGCTCGTCTTGAAACAATTCGGTGATGAATTCTTCGTTCTTGTCAGGATGTTTGCTTTCCATCTCCTGGCGAATCGTAAGCTCAGCAGAGTTCCAGCATTGAACAATCAGGTTGCTCACGTTCTTGATCTTCATTCCAAGCATATTGGCAGTCTAGCTAATATTTCTGTGAACTTGACTGAGAGGTGACGTCGTCCCAGCTCTCTGGTTTGCAACTTGCTTGAGAAAATCCATCAGAGCAATTTGCGCCAAGGTCTCTGAAGTTAGAAATTGAGCCGATCGTTTCGACAATTTCCATTCGATTTCCCGCAATCGGGAAGATCGGTATCATACTCGATTCGGCTTAGCAGTTCGCGCATGTGGAAATGGACTCCTGTTCAGCTTTCATGACTTAGGCCTGTTTTCGCGGTGTCATCGGCTCATAGCCTTCTCATGAAGTGCCGTTCGTTTTGAATTGGTTGCATGTATTCCGTTCCTTTGCCGTTCGAGGCAGCACTTGCGCCGATTTGGTGTAGTCGGGCGGGGAGTAAAATAGGCCTACACATGAGCTTCGTTCCGATCCCAGGCCGCGACGCAAACGCCACGTTCGCCGGGTATCTGTATCAAGTGAATGTGACGGTTCTTCGTTGGCTCAACCTGGCCACTGATACCACTCTTGAGCTTGAGGCGGGTGAGGACATCGACACGGTCCGTTCTCAGTCAGACGGCAGGCAGCCCGACCCGGAACGGGTAATGGAACAACTCAAGCACGTTGCCGGATCGCTCACTCTTCGCAGTGGCGACGCCCTAGAGAGCATCGGCAACTTCTGCGAACACCGCCGGCTGAATCCAGGGGCGAGACTGACCTTCCGGTTCCTCACAACAGCCACCGTCGGCCGGGAGCAGACGCCGTGGAGCGACCAACGCCGCGGTATCGAGGTGTGGGAGGCCGTCAGGAGCGGCCACCTCACTCCAGCGGGACGAATAGCTGCGCTTGAGACACTTCGAGCGTTTTTGCGGCAGCTCCCAAACATTGCTGGCGCCCCCGACGCGGAGCCGACGGCTTTGCAGGTGGTGTTGAATTCATCGGACATCGGAGTATTCGGAGCCCTGGTCGACAACTTTGAGTGGGCTACGGAATCAGGCGACCACAAGGTGGTCGAAGAAGAGATCAATGTATTCCTAATGGCGCTCGATCCCGGCATCTCTTCGAAAGACGCTAGGATTCAGTACACCAACCTGTTCAACTTCGTTCTGAAACTATTATCTGAAAAGGGCCCCAAAGAACTCACTGCCCCTCTCCTCGTCACGGAACTGGCCCAGACGTCGGTGACCTTCGAAGACCGTCTCCTCGGCGTGAAGCTGAGGCGCTGGATTGAGACAATCGATACGATGCTTGCCGAACATGCTGCGAGCCTCGTCGACCACTCTAGTCGTATTGATTCGCTTGAGAGCCGCACCAGTAGCCATCCATTGCCGACGTTCAGACCGCTGGATGAAGATAGCCCCCCTCCGACCGAGCGCCTGTTTGACTACAACCAGACGCTGCGCGGCCGCAGGCTGCGGGTACAACAGTTGAATGGTTTCCTCGACGATTCCACCAAGCGGATTGCCATTCTTCCCGGCAGAGGCGGTGTTGGCAAGACGAAGCTGCTCCGCGACTGGTCCCGCGATGTCTCCGGTTGGCAGAAACTTTGGGTAAACCCATATGGGAGCTGGACCGCAGACTCTCCGAACGGGATTCCTGCAGGGCCTGCTCTTTTGATCGCCGACGATGCGCACCGCTACACGGATCTCGATCAACTGGTCGACTACGTGACACGTCTCAACGGAGGGCATCCGGTCAAACTGGTAATCGCGACTCGCCCCAGCGGCAATGAGCGAGTGGATGAAGCGCTGTCTCATCAAAGCGATGAGTTTCTGGTGACACGCTTCGACGAGCTGCCGGAGCCAGGATCAAACGCCACGCTCGAGATCGCGGAAGAGGTTCTGGGCCCCGATCATCAGCAATGGGCCGAAGACCTCACCAGAGTGTCGCTGGACACGCCACTCATTACGGTCGTGGGAGGTCGTCTGATTGCACGGGGCGAAATCCAGCCCTCTCTTCTTGGAAACCACGCTGCCTTTCGCAAAGCTGTGTTCACGAAGTTTGGCGAGGAGTGCGAGGGTCTGATTCCCGTCGGGGGCAAAGAGAGGAAAGAGGTCTTACAGCTGATCGCTGCGGTACAGCCCGTGCGCGACCAGGATGAGGAGTTCGCCGACCGGGCCGCCGCGTTCCTCTCCCTTCGCCCAGATCAGCTATGGCAAGGGTTCGACGATCTCGAAAATCGTGGGATTCTCGTGCGAGGCAAAGGCGGAGCTCGGATTGCTCCGGACCTTTATGGAGACTTCCTCCTCGAAACCGCGTCAGTGACGAACCATGGAGCTCCCAACGGGTTCGCGGATGAGGTGTTTAGGCGGTTCGGAGACACCCATCTCTCGAACCTGCTCAAGAACTTCGCCGAACTGGACTGGAGAATCACCCAAGAGAACCCAGAATCGAGGTTACTCGACAATATCTGGACTTCTCTCTATGCCCGGTTTCGCGAGCAGGACGCACCAGAGCGTGAGTTGTTTTTGCTCGAAGTGAAAGACATCGCCGTCTTTCAGCCATCCCAGGTGCAGGAGCTCGCACGCATCGCGATGAGTGAGGAGGCCGCAACCAGGCGTGGTTGGGGCGGAAGGACGAAGACCCAGGAAGATGTCCTCGAGGAACTCGTCCCGCTGCTCGGAGTCACTATCTACCATGAACCCACAGCGAGGGATGCTTTCAATCGACTGTGGATTCTATCGCAGCACGCATTGAACAAGATCCATAACCCCGCTCGAAACGCACTCAAAAAGGCGATTGGGTATCACAAGCTGAAGAACCTGGTATTCAACGACCGTATACTCACATTCGCCGAAGAGAAGGCCATGGAATCCTCGGCATACGACGGCGAGTTCACCCTATTGAACCTCATGGATGAACTGCTGGATCGTGAGGTGGAACACACAAGTTACCGGGCAGGGTCCTTCACCTTTACCGCTTTGCCGGTCAACTTCCCCGCAATTCGTCCTCTCCGAGACCGTGCGCTGCGGGTTGTCGACAACGCCTTGCAGTCTGGTTCCCCGCGCATTTCAGTCGCGGCCGTGGGCTCCCTCGGCGGGGTACTCAAAGTTTTCGTGCCGACTCTGAGGAATGATCTCACCCACGAAGAGCAACAGTGGCAGGACGAAGAACGCGGCCGCATGCTGGATCTGCTCGATGCCCGGATCACGGCGGGCAACCTGTCGCTGCCGCTCGTGTGGCGTATCAATCGCCTGCTCAAGGATACGGCGAAGCGTGAGAGACAGACGCCTGCGGTCCGGCAACGCGCAGAAGCGCTGCGCACCACCCTGCCGGCACTCGAACACTTCGATCTCTTCGACATCATCTGCACCAACGAATACGAGGATGGTGTCAGCGAAATGGGGCATGTTTCTATCCCACAGTCGCGCACAGACCAGGAACAGCGCGCCTTTGCCGATTTGAGACAGAGCTGCCCTGAGGTCGGCCAGCAGATTGCTGTGATCGAGGATCTTTCGATGCAAGCGCGGGATGCCCGCATCAACGACCAGTCATTCGGGAATGCCTTCTTCGAACTGTGCCGCGATCGAGCCTTTCTGGAAGCTGTCTCGGAGCATCTCGTCAATCATCAGCGTTCAATCCTCGTCCCTCGCGCCAACATTCCATTGTCAGAGTGGCGGCGCATCGATCCCTCCCGATATTTCCACTACGGCCGCCTCTTCTTGGAGTCGTCGAACCTGCTGTTGAGCAGGACCGTCTGTTTTTGCGTTGCCGGCCGGCCCTACACGCAGTCCCCTATCGCAGAGGATGTTGCGCTCACCATGTTGGCCGGAGAACGCACGGAAGGACACATCCTGGGTGACGTTCTGAGTTCCATCAAATGGCTGGTACGCTTCCATGCCTACAGGCCTATCGCCCTGAATCTGTTCGCAAACATCCACATCGGGAATGACAAGTTGCTCGCGAAGGAGTACTGCAACGACATCGGCCCATACGGTATCCCGCCTGCCTTGGTTGATGGCCCAATGGCCGAACGTGTCCTAAACAATCTGGTCGACATTGAAGATCTGGACGCTCACGCTATCGGAAGCCTGATGGTCTATGTCGGCGCCGTCGCTCCCTTAGCCATCGTACGATTTTATGAAGCCAGGATTTTGAAGCAAGAGCAAGAGCGTCAGGAAGACGGCTTCACCGACTACAAGGCGATACCTTATTCGAATTCATGGTCAAGCCTTGGACAGGCCCGAGAGCATGTCGACTATGCCGAGGCGATTACACAGTTTGTCGCTTTGATCAGGCGCTTCCCCAGGTATGAGTTTTATCTCGCTCCGCTCTTCTGGCACCTTGCGACCTTCGATGTCGCGACACAGTCTGTTCTGGACCAGCTCCTGCATGAAGAGGGGGGCGCCGGAGCCAGTCTGGTGATCGATCTTCTGCAAAAGGCCCAGAGATGTTTTGCATTGCGGCACCCCTTCTTCGCGATGCATGTTCTAGCACTTTGTACCGATAAGAGCGACGACCTCGGGCAGCGCGCCCGAGGCATGCTCCTGAATAATTCGATCTCGAGGTCAAGCGGCTTCTACGCCGGAGCGGGGCCCCTCCCTCCTGACCGAAGCCACATCTCACCTGCTGAGGCGCTCCGTGATCTGTGGCTGCCAGGAAGCATCGGCCACACGTTTTTCTCTGATTTGGCCCAGGCACCAGGGATCACTTTTCCGGCGTTCCAGTCCGATGAGTTTGGAGAGGACGCAGGGTTTGTGGCGGAAGAACTGCTCGGTGAGGAGCTCGAGTAGTTGTGCACCTGCCGATGCACTTTTTAACCTTGGTTGACGCGTCGCAACTGGACAGCGGGAACTCCGTCAACAAGCTTGAGCCTTGGCTTGGCCGGTGATACAGGGAGCGGAAGATTCGGTAGCTTTGATGGATTACGTGGCCAAACGCCGGAGCGGTACATGATAGAAATATTCTTGAAGGCCTCTGATGAGACAGTCTTTGAGACTGCCTGACGGGAGATTCCGAGCTGCCGTGCAATCTCAGATTGATTGAAACCTTCCGCTGACATCATGACTATCTGTTTTTTTCGCAAATCGATTCTGGAGTCGACTAGGAAACGGACGACATCGCGGCAACGTTCGTCCTCGAAGAGATACAAATCCAGCACTCGCGCCAATACCCAAAGAAAAGGGTCTTCGAGACCTTTTCTTTTAGCTGCGTCGATGCCCCGAAGATTACATGTGTGATGCTCAACCCTGATAATTTCGGACTCAAACTTCTCCTTGCTTCTTCGAGCCCGTCGATAAGCTGGGTTCCAACTTCCATCATGGTGTTTTGGGCGGTGATCGGAACAATATTGAGAACTCAGATTCGCCTTCCGCGTAGGATCATCCCGCGGCCATTCAGCTCCCCTAATTACGGTGGCCAATTCAGGAGGATTGCCACATAGCTCACAATGCGGTTTAATTCGGCGCGCGTTGAGTCGTCCTGCTGAGGTTCTTCGTGGCTTCTTGAGCTCGGCCCTAGATGCCAATTCTCGTACGGAGCTGACCGTCGCTCGGAATTTCTCGTGAATCGTACGGAGATCGTGGTTTGAAGCAGCGAGCACGACACCCATCGCATTTTTGGCTTGAGTGGATGTTTTCGCATGGCATTGTTCAGCCAATCTGACGATGAAAGTGAATTCGGAATGAAAGCATGAGAACCCGTTCTGCTCTGCCATAAGGCTAAGAATTTGGGTCCGGCAAAGCGTCTTCCCTACGTATTCATCAGGCAGTGAAGCTATGTAATCTCGCCAGGCGCCATCTGTCGTCTCCGACAGCAATGTGTAAATCGAATAGCGACGCGATCCGGATGAGTACTTGTCTAATCGATTTGCAAATTTCTTGATCGCGGCTGCGACCTTCGGATCGCAGCCTTCGTGGATCGGGATTTTCGCTTTTCGGTTGATCTCACCTTTCATGTCAACCATATCGGCCAATTGTTGAGGCATCATTACTTCAAAAGCGGAATTGTCTACCGTCACCTTATTGCCATTTAGGAGAAGGTTACGGTGTCCATAGCTGAAATACTCATTACCCAATACGGCCCTTTACTGACTTTGGCGCAGCTCGCCAAAATACTTGACCGCTCTTCGGAAGGCCTTAGAATCAGCCTCCGTTCCCAAAGCGAATTTTCATGTCGTGTCAATGAGGCCAGGATACGTCTTGGTCGCCGCGTATATTTCTCCAGCGTGAAAATCGCAGCAATTATCGGGGTTGACTAGGGATCTCTGGTGCAACCTCCTCTCAATCCTTCAGGCGCCAAGATATCGGCCAGCTTATCTCTCGAGCTGATCGATATCGCAGTTGCACGACGCCTTGGGACACTCAGCGGTGATGTGTATCAGGTGGCCCAAGCGCTCATCATCTGTGGTCTTCCTTATGCGCCCACGTCGAAAACCAAAGTCACTCGAAAGGCCAGACTCGGTGACGGGAGCATTGTTGCGGTGACCTTCAGCACAGCGTTGGAAGGTCAGTTGCCATATGGAAGTGATCGTAGCTTGCTGCATTTCATCTTGGACAGGGCTGTAAAGACAAAGTCTCGATACGTCGGTTGGGAAACTGCCACGGAATTTCTAAGGGATATGAACATGCAATTCGGCGGGAAAAATCGGCGGGACTTGCGACAACGTTTAAAGCGAATTCGCGGATTGACCATAGGCGTTCAACGTAGCAGCAGCCGGGGCGCCGAAACCGAGATTATGCCCGTGATCCGCCGTTCCCATCTGCCAAGTTCATTGGATAAGGAGATGGTAAAAACGGGACGACCCAGACTACCTGTATATGAAAACGCGAACTATGGCGTCGAACTTGATGAAGTTTTTTTTGACGAACTGATGCGCCACCATGTCCCTATTCCTAAAGAGATCATTTGGGCGACTCGCCGGCAATCACAACTTCAGGACCTGACGCTTTATTTATATTGGCGCTCCTACGCCGCAGAAAACGAGTCCCTGATCCCGTGGAAATATCTCCGGGAGCAACTATGGCAGGATGACACCAATCTTCCTCGAATAAAGGTTCGATTTTCATCCGCCATAAGGGCACTGCAAACAATCTGGCCAGAGTTGCGCGCTGACGCACGACGAGAGGGTCTACTTGTGGCTCCTCCACGCGGTCGTATTTATCTCACGCCTGAAGCAGGTTTTGTCCGACGACTCTCATAATGCTGTGGATCCTTGATCGGGTCTCAGACAAATTCAGATCGGCGAGACTCCGTGACTCGTTCCTATCGTCGGATCGTAATCGATACGCAAAAAAGGGACGTGCCAGTGAACTAGTTCTTTGTTTCCAGCCAGGTACGGTGAGGGTGATGATCACTTCGATAAGGGAATTGTCGATTAGGAGAAATCTTTTGGTACAAAGGCTGAGTTTCGTCTCTCTTTTCCCACTGCTACGGCTTTTTTCCAGCCAGGTTCGGGCTTTACTTCAGCCATGATCCGCAAACCACTCATTTGCGAAATGAGCTGCCCTTGGTCGAGATCGAGCCAGCCAAAGCTATGGAAAAAGGCCACGACGAACGCTCTTGCCGCCCTCTAGATGCGGGATTATGCTCTCAAAGCTACCAGCCAAGTACGGGCTTTTTCTAGCCGGGTTCGGGCTTTTCCAGCCATTATTTCCAGCCGGGTTCGGGCTTTTTCCAGCCACCATCGGCAAACCGCCCATTTTCCGAATAACTTGCCTTTATTCGAGCCAAGCTCGAGTCATTTTCGAGCCGAGCCCTACCACCCAGGTACGGGCTTTTCTGCTGCCTTCGGCGCGGCACGACAGCGTAGGATGCTGTGCTACCGCGATCTTCGATATCAAGGTGAAGACGTGCGGGACGGTTCAGGGGCGCTATTTGGAAGCCTGTTCTAGTGCTCGGAACTCGGGACAGGGTGTTTCGAAGAAGGGCCGTAGTGGGTGAGGGCGCTTTGGTCGAAGCGTTCGAGGAGTTCGGCTACGTCCTGGTAGACCTCGATGCAGCCGGGGTCGAGGAGTTCCTGGCGAGACCAGCCGCCGGTGGTGACGCCGATGGTGCGAATGCCAGCTTTACCGGCGGACTCGGCGTCGTAGGGGGTATCGCCGAGGGCGAGGACGCTGGTGGGTTTGGCGTGGAGCTTCTTCAGGGAGGCGGAGAAGATGTCGGGGTGGGCTTGGAGCGGGCGGCATCATCGGCTGAGGTGGTCTCGTCGATGAGGTCGAAGATGTTGGCGATCTTCATGTAGGTGTCGAGGTCGGCTCTGTCGATGTGGGAGGCGAGGGCGGTGCGGATTCCGGATTGCTTGAAGCGGAGGAAGAGATCACGGACGCGGGGGAAGGGTTTGACCTGCGCGAAGTAGTCCTGATGGAAGAGGAAGCTGCGGTAGGTTTTGAGGGGCTCCTCGACCATGGGGCGTTTCCACCAGGGGACGAAGACGGGGATGAGCTGGTCGCCGCCTTTGCCGATCTGTTTGCGGAGGGTTTCGATGTCGAGGGGGATGTCGATGACGGCGAAGGCGTCTCTCCATGCGGCGGCGTGGAGCGAACGCAAACTAAAGGCCACGTTTGAGGTTTTGCAGGGTGAGTATTGCGAACTTGCTCGTCAGGCAGGTTCCGAACCGCGCACAACGGGCGGCAGAGTGAGTTTAACTTACTACGGGGGGCGAAAATTCACGGCATCAGCACTTACATTGTCGGATTAGGTGCTATGGGAAGGCGAAATCAGCATCGGGGAGTGTACTGACGTCTTAGGCGCTGGGTATTACAGATATGGGTAGGGGGATAGGAGCCGCCAAAAGTGCACCCTTCAGTGAGACCACTCCCCGTTGCGATATCATGGAGATAGTACGTAAAGGAGGTGAGCAAAAATGACCAAGATTATTTCTTGGCTCATGAAACGCTCCCTACCTCTCCGACTCGCTGCTTGCGTTGCGTAGCCAATTTGACGCGGCTCTATAGTGCATGCAGCTACTGCCTCAGAAGGTGAGGGCGTGGCGGTTCTCCCGAAGCCCTTAGGAGTTTGGGGGGCGATGATTATGCGTCAGTAGTCTTCGCTGAGAGGGTACATGACCGCGTGGGTGAGCCTTTCCAAGGCCGCCTGCGCGATTTTATGTTGTTCAGAATGACTGCCCGGTATGTATCCACGCTTCGATAATCAGATTGTTTAGTGCTATGAGATCAGCGATGAGTCGGTCATAAATCGTGTCCATCGCCAATCCCCAGCCTCCCGCGCACTGCTTTTCGGTGATACCGAACACTTGTAGAGCTGCGAGATGCTCTCCTCTTTTTTCCTTGCTAAGATTATGAGCGCCGCTCACACGCAGAGTCTGCACCGCGAATAAGGATTCAAGTTCCTTGAGCACCGGTGTTTTTGGAGTCCAGTTCACGGCAATTGCTTGAGAATCGTCGATTAGATTGAATCCCGAATCGACACCGATTTGAGACATCTGGCATAGACAGGAGAGGAGCTTCATGCTTTTGAAGCTCGTCAACAGATCCTTATCTAGGCCGAGCGCGAGCACAATCTTACGAAGCGGTCGCTGTTGCAAATCGTCAAACACAGAGAACACGTTTTTACAGCGTTCCAAAAAGGCGGCTTTGGTCATCCCCAAAGGGATAACGTTTCCGAGGGGTTTCAGACCCTCGTACTTCCACCAGCCGCTGTAATCCACTTTCACCGAATCGTACTTGCAGATGTCTTCTTGGCTGATCGGAAACCCCATTGAAGTGGAAAGCTCGGAGATAGTTTTCGTAAGTTCAAGATAGGTTAGGATCAACTCTTGCGCGCGTTCGCCAACATTCCGTTTTCCGTTCACTTCTTGATCTTTTTCCGCCACCGCCTCCTTTACGGAAAATTTGTGGAAGTGAAGGATGACGTCTGTGGGTGCACCTTCGTAGAGCTTTCGAAGCTCTAGCTCTATATGGTTTCGACCAATGCGATGCGTGTGGCCGACAGTCCATTCGTTCTCGTATCCGACGGAGCCCGTGATCGCGTGAATTTCGTAGTCAGACTTATCCTCATACTCAATCAAAACCTCGTCCTTCACGAACACCGTCTCCATCACCTTAAAGACGCCTTGTTTTTCTGAGTCGACCGGGTCAGCACGGTCCGGCCAAGTCAATATCGGTGTGGCCTTTTGATAGCTCGAGACGCCGCTGGGTTTAAGCAAAAGTGCCGTGCCCATACCTGCGAGATCTGTTCATATTCAAGATGAAGTAGATTCTTAAACCAAAGTTCTCGTCCAGGTTGCTTGAGATCGTAAACGCCAGCCTTTATCAGCGCGGCCACCTCGGGGTCGCCGGTCGATAAACGTTCGTCGAAATAAGTAGCGACGGCTGCACAATTTTTATGTGAGAGGTACCGGTCGAGATAGTCACGTCGGACGGTAATGCGTGCGCCCGATCGTCCGTTGGGAAAATTATAGTGTGAGACGGGACTGGAGCGCACGACATCGTACAACGGAAGATCGTAGTCATCCCATGCGATCTCATCATCGAGGAATCGTGGAAAGAGTTTAAAGCGCAGTAGAAATCCATTATCGGGTAGAAGAATTTCCTTAGTGCCGTTGCCCCAATAATTAATCAGGCTTTCAAAACGCTTGGTTGCCTTCAGCCCATACATCCAAAAAGTAGGGGAAAACACTCCATCTTGGTCAAACGATCTGTTCTCTGAAATCGTACGGACATTCTGACCCAAACCGTCAATGGTATTCATCACACCATCGAGATCCTCTATAGGGACCAGAGCTGTGTGGAGAATTCGAGTGCCGGTATAGCCGTTTATCGAATCATCGCTAATTTCTGCAATGGTAATTCGTTCGTCAGCCGCCTCGACGAGCGGCTTTCCGCAGTGGGCGAGAGGAAGAGGCCAAGCATCAAGTGGAATGGGGTTAGACATTGCTGAGATGAGTATATTCTGGCGCTAAGATATCCAATGTTTGGGCTAACGCTTCACAGTCCGAAAAGGGGGCATGATTGCCCCTGAGGTGCTACATATTTACGATCGGGACGTGCTACGTTTTTTTTTGACATGCAACAATCTATCTCCATTCTTTGGAGATAACTTTCCACGTGGCGGTTCGCAAGCCATCGTCTGACAGACAATCCGCCAGACGATTGACTTGGTTGGATGCGGATTTCCCCAGTCGCCCAAGAAGTTGTTGCCGCTGTTCGTCCGAGAGGTTTTCCCACCATCGGGGGTTAGCGTAGGTGTTTTCAAAATGCTCAAAGGTCAATCGCACCAATGCGTCGGGAATCTCATTGTTGTTAAGGCGGTCGAGGCTCGCCGCGAATTGCTGGCAGGCTCGAGCACTTTCTGAATCCCAGACTAGCGCAATGACTCCTCCCGATTGAAACGGAATGACCGAGAAGGACAAGAAATCCAGCGGCTCCAGTGAGGCTAGGCTCTGAAGGGCCCGACTCTGAAAATCGAACTCGGGATAAAATCCGCCGCTAACCGCAAAATCTGGCGTACTGGATGCAAAGATCAAATACGCGGAGAACCGATCATAGTCGCCGGCGAGGAAGGCCGCTTGATAGTCAGCCCATGAAGATTCCAGGTCGTCTAGTCCCTGTTGTTGGAGTTGAGCATGGATGAACAATTCGCTCTGGAGGCGCACTTGTTCCACCGCGTCCTTACCCACGTCTCCCTTGCGCAATAGGGGTATCAATCTCATTGCGGAACGCTTCGCGTAGATCTCCTTGGCCATCGAGCGGTAAGCAAGGAGGAATAGTTGAGCCTTGGAAGCAATGAAAGGCTTCGTTTCCAACTCTTTGAACAACTCCGCATCATGCCGTGCGCAGAATCCCGTAAAGGTTGAAGCCTGGTTGATTCCGATAAGTTTATAGCGAGGATTTCCGTTATTGTCCGGGAGATCACCTTCGACGATCCCATACACGTGGCGGTCCTTGGATATTATGGCCAAGGCTCCAGAACGCTGAAGTGTGTGGGCGCGCACAATATCTCCGCTACACGTCTGGACCGACGCCTCCGGATGTGTGCAATAAGCCAAATTGTGCATTTGCCGCATCTGATGCAAGATATCCCACTTCGATTCCGGGATCTGATCTTGGCGATTAAGGTGGCATTTTTCGTAAGGAAGGCCCGAGGTACACCAACACGGGTCAGCGCTTTTTGGCGGGTTGGGAGGTAACTCAAGCATGTTTAGATTGGTGCCGGGAATTCGCGCCATTTCACTATGGTATGCCGGTCGAACTCAACTTTGAAGCTTCTATGCTAATCCACACCCCAGCCCACAAGGCTTTCGGCTTTTTATTTACTGGCTCTGATCTCAAATGCTATGGGAGGGCAAGATTACTCACAAGTCAAATGGTTATGTAGTCGCGTTAGCGTTCTGATGTAACTAGCTCAGCAAGCGCTTTCCAGTGTCTCGGATGGGGAACTCGCCCTTTTCTAATATTGGCTGCATAACCGCGCGAAACGTTAAGCTTCCTAGCAATCGATCGACTGGAAGTTGAAATCAGGATTGGATACAACCCTATCTTGAGTGTCATCATATTGTTTGGCTGGCGCGCGGCGGAGACGACACGATTGAGAACACGGTCGCGATGTGCCCGAACTGCCATCGGCGGATGCATGTGCTCGATGACAGACGTAAACTGACGGAACTAGCTAAACTTAGGTGGACGGATGAACTGGCACGGAATTTAGCGCTGGTTGAGTTGGCGTAGACATGCAAGTTTTCTTTTGACTCGCTCAGATAGATATTTATTTATCTATTTTTTTGCGTGAAAATCGACGGCGCCACGCACTTTCGCTACATACACACCTCCATGCCCGCATGGTTTGGATCTGGTTTACTCTTAAAGTCGCTCAAAGCACCTGTAGCCGCTGCCTCACCAGAATATGTACCGAGCACCTCAGGACGGCTCGGATCCATTGCAGTGTCCTTAATCGCGGCACAACTATTCGTGCCGGGGGCTCTTACGACCTTCCACTTCTCGCCGCCTCCAGTAAGATCGCTCAGGCAACTGCCTAGCTGAATCACAATGAGGCTTGCACCAAAAGCTAGTAATTTCATCTTTTCTCCTATAATTTCCAACGAGGTGAGTGCGGTAAAAATCGTATGACCTTACTGGTACCCCCCCATTCCGGATAGAGATCAAGGGTAGTACCGAGAATGATTGTCGTATTTTTCGCAAAGTGTAGTTTTGTTTCCTTCGAAGGAATCGTGTAGGGATAATCCTCCTTGAACCCCGTCCCTGACAGTCTTCCGATCACTCCACCAGCACATTGAATGTAGAGTTTGGGATTGTTATCCAGCAGAGCTTGAAAAGGAGACGGGTGAAATTTGATATCTATGGGCAAGGGATCGCTGGTGTATGTGAGAACTAGATCCTCGCCTTGCCTCTCAACGCGCACCAGTTTCGAAGTTATTGAATAGGAACTAGTGTTGCTTGTAATTCCCGCATGAAGGCCAGCGTTCCACTGACCGACGCACGCCAAATTACCGAGATCTCGGGGAGTGAACTTTGCATTTCCATTAATCTCCCCGGATGCGGAGAAGACTGCGCCGATCGTGACTTGATCAAGTAAGGCCGAAGTGTTAAAGCTGTTGACCTCAAAGTTCACGGTGAGTGCCTGCACCAAGCCCGAACTCTCTACTAGCCCAATCTGCTTTTCAGACCAGGTGTTCAGCCATTCCTGGTTAGTCTTGCAGCCAGCTTTTTTCGTTTCGCATGTGGCTTTGTCGAGAGCCGTCGTAGCATTGCACTGGGTTTGAAATCTCACCTTATCAGCCATACACCCGGTTTGCTCTGCAGCTTTGAGAGCTTCGCATATGGGCTTCCATGCATGACACCCCACATCAAACAGTCCGCATCCTCCGGGACACCCGCGGCCCTCACAACTCCAGGTCGGAACACACTTGCCGTAATCTGGGTTACATTGGATATCGTCGCACTTAAGGTCTGGCGCTTTATCTGTAGTGACTTCTTGGCGATTTGCAAAAGATGTATCTGTAGGTCGATAAGTTCCCTTGTAATGAGGGTCGTTAGCGAAATCATTGAGAGTTGATGAAACGAAAGATTTTGAAACAGCTATGTCCGTCTTACCCCAGCCCAGCTCGTCCAAAGAGGCAATGATCTTGGCTGACTTCTGAAACTCGCCTACAAGCATTGTAAATTCGTGTTCCACATCAGCCGCGGACATACCCGATTTCTTGGCTATCGCCAATTCAACGTCTCCACTATCTTTAAGCGCAGAGCATGCCTTTAGAAACCCGTTGTACTCCTCAGCTTCCTCGGCGCTGTCGATGACAGGCTTAGAAGAACACTTTGACAACATTGCGATCTGTTCTGAGGACAGCTGACCGCGAGCCGTTTTCATCTGTTCGGCGATGGTCTTCAACTCTTCGATAACCCGTTTAGTTCGCGACGGCGTCAGTTCAATCAAATTGGCGACAACATGTAAGCCATCGTCGTCGATTAGGATGGCGGAGGTGCCCACTGCTGCCGCCAATGTGATGTCCGGACCAGATACGTTCATGAAGCCTGCATCCGAAAGGACGTCTTTAGGCTGTACCGTTTGCACAATGCTGAGGGGTATTGGATCTGGGGGCTGGTCTAGTTGGGCATCTATTTGACGTTTCAATTCACTAACATCGGCATTAAAAGCCGCCGCGATGATACTTACATTTCCTAACCGGCCTATCGAGACGGACTTGATCTCAAGATCGCTTACGTGAGAAATCAGCTTCAACTTTCCATTAGCAACCGCCACGGTCGTGTGAACGATTGCATTGCCCCTAATCCTTGCTTTATAGCGCTGCTCAAAATGTTCGAAAGCTACGTCTATTATTAGTTCCTGATGGCCCATTATTAATTTCGCTGACTTTATCGCAGGAATGTGATCTTTAAGCAAAGCCGGTAAGACTTGCTCTAGGTTTTTAGGCGACACGCTGAAGTAAAGTTCCAGTGTTGGCATTCGGTTCGGGGCAAGCGAAGCGCGGGAGCGCTCTATCGCATCTATTCGAGCATCCTGAACACTTGCGATTTTTGGCACGCCCTCCGACAACTTCGTGCGGACGGCGTGCTCGAGCTTCCAGTGGGGTACCTCGTTAATTAGCCAGACGGCCGCGAGGATCACCAGTGCGCCTACGACAAGTAGTCCTTTACCGAGACGCCGTCCGTTATTGTCCGGCATGGTTGCCTCCGATTGGCTATCGGGGACCGGGTCTAGGGTGTTCAAAGCGTAGGCAGTTGAGCACGAACACTGTGATGCGCTTCGAAGTCATACCCCCAAAACGAAGCTGGCCCGGTTTCATTTGCTTCATGGTAGCGAAAACTCTAGTACCAACGTTGCGATTCGTCAATCGCATACTTTGCTCTGACCCGTTGAATATGGCGATTCAAGCTGATTCAGCTGTCAACGACTTTTCACCGAGCTAATCGTCTGAGGTATGGATTAATTTTTCAGTGCGCCAAAGAGTGAACTGAAATCGTATGTGATGCCAAAGTTGCCGCCTACTTTCGTTGCTTTAATCAAATCGGTGCGGTTGGAGAAAGTCAGCGCCAACGGAACGTTCACGTTTGTTCCTTTTAAACTAAGAGTTATTTTGCCTTGTCCGACATGGATTGGGCCGGTCGTGTTAAGCAGCTCAGAAGCATTACCGGGTAACGGGATCGCCGTACCCGGCGCAAGCTGAGTCGCAGGCAAAGTGAGCAGCCCGTTGGCATTCATGTACTGAAAGTAGTAACCTCCGCTGACCGCTGTCTGCACCTTGGAGGCAGTAGATGTTGCAGTGTAGTCAAGTTGGAAAGCCGCCTGTGCGCTTCGGATGCGCGAAGTCGAGCTGCCAAGGAGAGAGTTATATATGGTGGTGCTCGCGTTCGCCGTCAGCTGCAAGATTTTGTCTTTGTTAGCATCGCTCCGATAGCTGTAGATACCCTTGAAACTCGATTGATCGGGTTGGCTGGGTAGACGGTCGTAGTCATACTCGAAAGAAGCCGTCCATTTATTAAGAATAGCGCCGAGCGCGGCGTCGCGTGCACCTCTATAGGCATTCTCTGCGGAAGCATAGGTCTTAAACTCCACTGTTGCGGGTGCCTTCTGATTAATGAGGTTCGCGATGTTGATTTCCAAGTCAGTGAGAATGACATCCACTTTTGCATCCGTGTCGGTGACAGCGGTGTTTTCAAGGCCGACTAAAGCGTTGGAAATGTATTTTTGATAGTCGGGGTCGGACGTTATCGTTTTTGCCAGATTTTCGTAAGCAGCGGCGTAAGCGATTGTCGGCGTTTGGTAAGCCGATGATTGGTAGGTTTTTACGAGGTCACCAATCAGCACATTCTTTTTACGGGCGTGGAAGTCAAAGCGAGCAGAAACACCTGTAAAAGCAGGAGCATTACTACCCACTAAGCTGGAAAGAGCGTCATCTGCTGGCGTGCTGTTTGTGGAGGTATTGGCTTGCGAGACATCGTAGGAAGTAACAACGGTAAGCCCGGTCAAGAGCTTCCGACCAAAGCCACAATCTGATTCGATGACGGGGCATGGTTTGATATTTCCTGCGCTTAAGAAGTTGACAGCCTGAGCGGTGTTGAGCGTCACTGTGGTGACATTGCCACTGGTAGTCTGCTGGATTGACCCACTCTCTAGGGCCACACCCACAATCGCCCCGACGCCCTTGCTCACTAGCGAAGTGGTACCGTCCGAGCTGGCCGACGCCCCAACCTGCTTGTCCTGTCGAGCCTGCTCCACGTAGGTAAGGAGATCCTGAGCCATTTGTTGCTGTTGGTCCTCGGAAAACTGAGGTGGATGTGCCAGAACATATTGCTCGACGATTGGTAGGTTGCAGGGGCGCAAAATGCCAATGGCTAGTTTAACGGCTTCCGCATTCTCGGGTTTCGCACGGTTCTCCTTTGTCAAGACATCATTGTTGTGGCAACGAGCATAGTTGCCAGGGGCATTCGCCAGTGCTTGCGCGAACGATGGCAGCGACGTTAGTAGAAAAAGCAAAAAGAGAATGGCTCTCATAAGCCCTTGATCTCCAGTCCTTCCGGTGCAAGTGATGGGGTGTAGTCGAAGGCATCGAGAACTTTCTTGCAACCATTGGTGATCTCGTTGATGGAGATTCGATCCCCCATCGCAGTGCTTTCAATTACCAATGTGAGGACATTGACGTCTGCAGCGATGGCAAACGTCCAAGGAGCCGATGTAAGACCAGCGCCGTTGTAGCGCGCGTAATTTAGCGTGGCAGTGCCAGATGAAGAGCTGACAGCTATCTCAAAATTAGCGCCCGTAGCGCCTTGGTAGTCTGCCTCTGCACTAGAGCAGATCGCAAGTGTGCAGGCCATAGAGCCTCCAAAGATTTAGAGTAGCGAAGACAAACGCGAATTATGTTTGCGATGGATAGGGCCCGGAACTGCTCTACAGGGTGGGATGGCCGCGCGGCTGGAAGCCGTCGAGCCTTCTCGATACTTCAAATACAGATCCCGCTCAGCAAGTACTTGGTAAATCGGTACGCGCAGACTAACAGAAACATTTTAATTTGCAAGGTTTTTCTACATATCTATTTTTTTATTTTCCCCGATATAACAACAGATCATGTGGTGATTACGAAATCAGTGTTTAGGAGGGGAACTTTGAGTCCTCAAGATCTTTCACTGTTCACTATCGCTGGCTCGCCGAGAGGGTGCACTTTTCCTCCCTCCTATCCCCCTACCCGGTATTACAGATATACAAAAGGCGATGAGAATGGAATACATAGAATAATTCACATGCCGAATTTAGATCAGTTTGACGTATCCGGCGAGAATAGAAGTCATCCAAACGGTGTAAAAGGTTTCAAGATGATATGGAAGAGAAAGATCTGATTCGGGTGTTCAACCGCTGGACGGTCATTTAATGAATGTGCGCCCAGGCAAAAAACTTGCGAATTGGCGCGTCAAACTCGTACCCAAAAGCATGAAGGATCGCAAGTAAGAATGTCTCAACAAAACTTCAGTGCGGCGCAGAGAGAAGCGATTTGGCTGGCGTGCCAAAAGAAATGCCCCTACACAAGCCGGTTGCTCGATGTGAGAAGTCTTCATATTGATCACATTATTCCTGAAAGTCTGCTCGACACTCCGTCGCAGTTGGAAGTACTCAAATCTCGATTGGGACTGCCGGCTGACTTCGATGTGCACGGCTATGAAAACCTTTTACCGTGTGACGCTGGAACAAATTTCCAGAAAGGCAGCTCTATTCTTGATGAGGGGGCTACGCGTTATTTTTTATCCTTAGCATCGAAGAACAAACCATCCGTTGAAAAACACTTGGCTGAGATCGCGAATCGCAATCTAGCCAGCCGTGCCATCATTCTGTTGCAGCAAGCGATCGAGAAGGGGCAGTTGACGCCGACGGAAGTTACAGAAATCCTCGAGAAATATACGAAACATCCTGAAGAGATCTTCACGCTACTTCAGGGATTGCAATTCGCCGACAAGGACGAGGTTAGTGCTGTAGCAAAGACAGATATAGAGAATCTCCTTGACCGTCCTATCAAGCTCGGCCAAAACAAAGTTGAAGACATCAACGGAGTCTCTCTAACGAAGGACCCATCTGAACAGATATATGTTCGAACTTGCAGAGAGTACGACGCTGCGATCAAAGATGGGTTTTATGCGCGGACCACCTTCGACATGAAAATGGAAGTTTTTTTTCGGCACCAATGCGGATTGTTAAGCGTTCTCCGAAAGGCGACGACCGCTCAGAAGAGTTTTATAGCCGAACCGCGCGTAGGCATAGTTGATTTGAAGCTTTTACCATTCACTATGTTTCCCGTACTTGGGGAAGACACCGATGGTGTGACAAACAGTTCGTCTACATACCAACAAAAAGTGGATGACGGATCTATTGTTATTACGCAGGTGAGCCAGAATCTCCTATCGGTTCAGGAAGCGGGCGGTGGAATGTCGCAACAATTGATCGAGGTAGCTAGAGCGGACTTTAACGGTGACGGAATCGAAGATATCCTTCTTTTCGAATACTACAGAGTCACTGATGGAACATTCGGATCAGGAAGCATTGTCATCTTGACACGCAAAAGTGAAGAAGGACTTTTCGAAGTAGTTTCGAACACCTAACCTCGTGCGTGCACAACTCCAAGAACCTCAGCCCGCTATTTTATGAGCAGGCCATCCGCCTCTCAAAGCAACGGTTTGAATGACACAAATTCAGCATGATCGTTCCGATAAAAGGTTACACTCTCGTCCACTAGTTCAACTAGCATCTCCAGCGTTCCAGTCAGAAGCGCCTTCTCGCTCTCATTTTCTTTTCCTGTTCTGCTTTGCGTTGTGATTCGGAAAAAACTTACTGGAAGCGTGTGAGAATGAGTCGATAGATAGTCATATATGCCCCATGTCTCTGCCTTTTGGCCTACTCGTCCAGCCATCTCACGCAGGCTAATCAGAGTTGGATAGAGACCTGTCATTGCTCGCTTCTGTTGATGAGGATCGAGGGTCCTAAAGTGGTTATCATCGGTTAGTTGCGATTGAAACGTAGCAGCCTCTACTTCTCCGCGAGTGATTTGATCGTGCATATCCATCTGCCTAAAAATTCGTAGCCGGTTCATGCAATCGTTGTATTCCATAAGAAGAACCCGGAAAGTGAAAACCTCTGGGCTGACTGGTGTTGAAATGTAGTTGAAAAATGCCACGGCTTCGAAAAGATTTCGCGAAAGACTCGCAATGGATGAAAAATCCCAGTGCTTTGCCGCCTCGGGACTGCTCTCGTCCGGGCACAGATGTTCAATACTCTCGCTGATGAGACAGATGCGAATTTGGAGGACGGAACTCCAATGACGACGTTCGCCGCCAGCGAGACCTTGAGCCTGAAACAGAGCCCACCGTGCCTCTCTACTCAACTTGCGAAAGGACTTGAGTACCTTTAGGTATTGCTCGTCGGGATCTCTATCTGCCATACATCAAAGGTTATTCAACCGTAACGCTCTTGGCCAAGTTTCTGGGTTGGTCTACGTCGCAGCCTCGGGGTACGGCTATGTGGTAGGCGAGGAGTTGGAGGGGGACTACTTCTAAGATGGGTAGGAGTAGTTCGGGGGCCTTGGGGGATATAGATGGTCTGCTCGACGAGCTGGCTGATCTCGGTGTCGCCTTCGATGGCGATGACGCGGCCAGAGCGCGAATGAGCTGTCCGTCCGAAGACTATGATCCGACCGCCTTCACGATGAACGTCAGCACGTCGGGACCTATCCGGGCGTAAAGGGCCAGTATCTCTGGGTTCGGAATGACGGCTATCTCGGGGGAAGTACGTGGAAGCGGTCCTTGACCATAGTCTCTTCGAATTCCCCGCTCTCGAGATATTCCTCCACTGTACGGGAGACAATGAACTCTGTCGGTGCGCCGGGGCGCCGCAGCCTGGTGAACAAACCTGCTCCGGTTATTCCCTGCATGAACGCGATGAATCCATTGCTTGGCATATCCGTTCTCAAAGGGTAGGAGAGGCGTCCAGGGGCTTCCTCCGGGTATTGCGGGTTCAGAGTCCTCTGACTCTGTCCAATCATCGAAGGGCTCACACCATTGCACACGGCAAATCTGGCAATGCCACGATCAATGCTAATCGTGTATTTATATTGGTTAGAAGAACGTTCATGTTCCCCACGAGAAAGAGTTGAACCGGGCAAAAGACGACCGGCCCTGCAAGTTACAGGACCGGTGTCACAACACTCAACATGATGTCCGACTCAACAAGCCCGCGGTCTGAACGCTCACTTGTCCCCTTCACTTTGATTGCTGGCCCAAGCAAAGCTACAGCCGATTCTACCTCTTCGTTCCTGATTTAGGCGATACGAAAGTACCTGGAAAGCGAACCCGATGCCAAGCCTCGTACTCCAACCGCGAGGTCCAGCAAGGAACCGTACTACTGGTGCCGTCGGCGTGATCGATCACGCGGATACCTTTTGACCAGAGAGCGGCTTCTTCTTCAGGGGGAGGGTCTAGCCTGTCTGCAATCGCATTATACAGATTGATTAGTAGCTCTTGGCGACTCCGATCCGTCGCTGAGAGGTCCGCTGAGTGCGATACCAACCATAGCTCAAGAAGGGGGGTTGGAGAACGATCAAGCTTTGCCATAGGTTGTATGTTAACTGCCTTCTCGCCTGATTTCTAACTATCTCTATTGTTAGGAGCCCGACAATAAATACGGGGCAAATTCTGTGTGCATGACTGAAACATTCAAACTGTCCCGGCTACCGACTCCCCCCACTTCCAAATTAGGAAAGGGCGAACTGGTTTCAGCGAACCGGCCGCTCCAATATTCCGCTAGTCGGGTCCAACGACTCTACCGTTTTTGCGTCGGTTTAGTGACGCTTTATTAGCGGTGCTTCTGACCGCTTTTGCGGCGGTGTAGCGACGCCTTTGCGTCGGTTACGACTAACGCCTTTTGCGTCGGTCTAGTAAGGCCTGTTGTCTCGGTCCGATGGTGCCTTTTGTCTCGGTCTAGTGACGTCTTTGTCTCCACTTCAGTCCGTCTTTTCGTCTCCACTCCAGTCCGTCTTTTGTCTCTACTTCAGTCCGTCTTTTGTCTCCACTCCAGTCCGTCTTTTGTCTCCACTTCAGTCCGTCTTTTTGTCTCCACTCCAGTCCGTCTTTTGTCTCTACTTCAGTCCGTCTTTTGTCTCCACTTCAGTCCATCTTTTGTCTCCACTCCAGTCCGTCTTTTGTCTCCCCTCCAGTCCGTCTTTTGTCTCCCCTCCAGTCCGTCTTTTGTCTCCCCTCCAGTCCGTCTTTTGTCTCCCCTTCGGTCCGTCTTTTGTCTCCACTCCAGTCCGTCTTTTGTCTCCACTTCAGTCCGTCTTTTGTCTCCACTTCCGTCCGTCTTTTGTCTCCACTTTAGTGACGCCTTTCTCCACACTCTCTTCACGGTTTTGCATTCGGGAATGTTCATCTGATCTCCGTCAAATCAGACCAGTCGATCAAACGTCTAAAGTTAGCGGGCAAGTCATGCGATGTATATACAAAAACCCCCTTCGGGTGTTTTCGCATATCCACCACTCCAAACCCAATCCGCCTTCGGCTACTCGTGTTTGTCCTTTCGCAATGAACTCAGGGCTCCGCCCCGAGACCCGGTAGTGAATGTAGGACATAAAACAGGAAAGAGAGTGCAGTGAAATGGAACGACCGAAAACGGAAACCACGAAGAAGATAGTGCCGGTCCGAATGACCGACGAGGATAAGGCGAAAGTAGAGATGTTGGCGAATCAAGCTGGCCTCAACACTAGTGAGTACATACGTCGGTGCGCCTTGGGGAAACGACTGCACTCGAAGCTCAACGTGAAGGCGATGGCGGAATTGAATCGCTTGGGGGGATTGCAGAAGCTGTGTATCACGCAAGCACCGGAGTACCGCCCTCAGTTGAATGCAGTGATTGTTGAGATCATGCTCACGCTGAAAAGCCTGAGAGAGAAGGGGGCATAATGCTGGCACCTGTTTCGAGCGACAGACGTGACAAAGGCACAAGTTTCACGAAGCTAAAGAACTATCTTGTTCGCGAGCGAGATCCTGAAACTGGTAGAGAGATAGAGAGGGGCATCGTATTGATCTCAGATAACCTCCTGTCGGTAGAAACAGCGGACCTTGAGATGCTTGGAACTGCTGGAGAGAACGAGACGAATAAGGATGCGGTGTACCACTTCCAGATAGCTTGGCCGCCAGGAGAGACACCGACGAAGGATCAGTGGGAGTACGCGGCGAAAACCGCAATCAAAGAATTGGGCTTCGCTGAGCATCAATACTTGATCGCAGCTCACGATGACAAACACCATTTCCACGTTCACGTCATGGTGAACAAGATCCATCCTGAAACGTATCGGGCACACAGCCCATATGCAAATGCGTCTGGATAAATACGGCGTCATGGCGACCCAGCTTGCCAACCTTCAGCTCCGAGTGGCGAAAGCGCCGCAAGCAGCCTTCCAGCTCACTGATGTCGCGGCAGCTAATGTCTTCCTGTCCGGGGTCACTGGCATTACGGAGGCACGCAGCTTGCTCGACAGCATACAAGCCGACCTGAAAACGGGTGCAGCCTCACCGATCACCGTAAAAGGTGTCTTCACTCTCGAAGCTCGTCTCGGTGCGGACGGAGCGACGCCAATCTTTACTGTCATACCGGCAGAGGGGAAGGGGATTCAACTTTCGAACCTCTTGAAAGCCGGTTCGGCGCAGATGTCTAAGTTGTCGGAAGCTGACCGTAGCAGTGTCCCAACACGGAACATCAAACGGAAGGAGAAGGGGAGGGATATCGAACTGTAGGTTGTCACATATTCCTGGATCTCGACCCTTGACGGCAAAGGAAAAGACCGCATGATTACACGCTAATAGTGGTCCGCCGTGACATAAAACGTGAGATAAACCGATCTTTTGACACAAAACATGAGATAGCTTCCTACCGACCCTCAAGGGCATTGACCGTGAACGTAAAAAACCATTCTTGACGAACGATAGTCGAACGTCTACCATCGCTTCGTATTGAGGATTGGATCTCTTACATGGAGAAAAACTCTCGCGGGAACCTTCTTCAGGGAACCCTGGATATGCTTATCCTCCGCACACTTCTTTACGGTCCTTCACACGGTCGCCAGATAGGCAAGCACATCCAGCGAACCACTAACGACTTTCTGCAAATGCAGCACGGTTCACTTTATCCCGCGCTGCATCGTCTGGAGCGAAGAGGATGGATTGTTTCCAAATGGGAGACGGCCCCGGATCGCAATCGGGAATTGAGGTTTTACCGATTGACGGTAAAAGGCAAAAAGCAGCTTGTGATCGAAGAATCGCAATGGAAGCAGATGGCCGACGCAGTTGCTCGCGTGATGTGGCCTGCAGCCGAGGAGATCTGAGATGCGATGGTGGCAGATCGGGAAGAGAGACGAGGACCTGGAGCGTGAGATGCGCTCCGACCTCGAATTGGAAGAAGAAGAACAGCGAGAGAAAGGGCTCTCACCTGAACAGGCGCGTTATGCAGCCCGACGCGCCTTTGGCAACACAACCCTGATAAGAGAACAGACTCACGAGGCCTGGGGGTGGGCGTCATTCGAGCGACTATCTCAAGACTTAAAATATGCATTGCGCCAGCTAGGAAGATCCCCTGGCTTTACGTCCGTTTGTCTAATCACCCTTGCGCTCGGCATCGGAGCGAACACTGCGATGTTCAGTATCGTGCAAGGATTGGTACTCGCGCCGCTGCCATTCCCGAACGCCGATCGCCTCGTGTTCCTTTGGCAGAACCGGCCAGGAATTCCGCAATTGGCTGTTTCGTATCCAAATTTTGAGGATTGGGAACGTACGTCGCGATCATTTGACGGAATGTCTGCGGTGACATTTCATAATTTTGATCTAACAGCTCCGGGAAGAGCCGCACACATACTAGGGATTCGAGCATCTTCTCGTTTTCTTGCGACACTTGGCGTTGAGCCGGTCATTGGGCGGGATTTTGCGGCATCCGAAGACCAGCCGAATGGACAGTGGGTCCTCCTGATAAGCAACCATCTCTGGAGAGAGCGTTTTGGAGCAGACCCTTACGTCGTGGGACGCTCAATTGACTTGGATGGCAAGAGCTATACGGTCATCGGAGTTCTGCCAGCTGGCTTCCATTTTCTTGCCGACGCGGACATCGTTACGCTTCTGCGTCCAAATATGCCGGTTATCTTCGCCGATCGTTCTGAGATAGCGGTTCTTAGAGGCAAGAAGCCGGCCGCATCCCCATAATCGAGTATTGCCGCCGAGGCATGGCGCGCCGCACTCGCCAGATGACGCGCCCAACTCTCTCTAGGAAACAGATCGAGTGCTGGGAGGCCATTCCGGAACGCCCCAGTGATGCGCTTACGAGTTGCATATGTTACGGGGGTGTGCAAGATGCGCCGACCCCGCTCCGAGAGGCGAGAGTTCCCTTTGAGAGGGTATTGCGCCCTATCTGAAGGCACTTTCTCAACCTTATTGATGTAAGTTCCGGAACCAATCGTTCCTGTCGCAAACCCGTCCGCCAGCAGTTGTTCGAAGACATCGACGACGGTTGAGCGAGAGATCCCGTGCGCAGCAGCGATCGAGCGCGTCGACGGGAGACGAGCGCCCGCCGGAAGCGTACCGGCAAGGATGAAGTCACGCAGTCCCAGATAAAGCTGCCGTTTGATCAGGGTCTGTTTAGACGGATCAAGAACAACGGGCAGGAGTGCTTCCGTGCGATTCGGCATTGTGCCCTCTAAAGTGGTCTGGTGTTAGCGTAGCAAAATGGTCCTCGAACATACCACTCATAATTCTTATGATTTTGCTATGAAGCCATTCGATGTCACCCTACTTACCTATGAGAAACAGCCCGAACTGACCCCGGACGACCAACTATTGCAACAGGCTCTCGAACGCAAGGGAGTGAGGGTTCGAGTGTCACCATGGAGCGACGCAAGTACTGTTTGGGGGAATTCGACGGTCACGATGTTCCGTTCCACATGGGATTACTTCCATCGCACGACAGAGTTTGAAGGTTGGTTGAGACGGGTTGAACAATCGACGTCGCTGGTCAACGATTGCGACCTTGTTCGCTGGAATATGCATAAGCGGTACATCGCGGATATCGAGAGGCGTGGAGTTGCGGTTGTTCCAACGATTTTCCTCAAGCGTAAAGAACCGCAAGACTTGATGGAGGTGTGCAGGAGTCGCGGATGGAGCGAGATTGTGATCAAGCCCTGCGTCGCCGGGAGCGCGTTTGGGGCACGCAAATTCAAGCTTGGCGGGGCTGCGGATGAGGCTTGCTCGTACCTCAAGGAACTGGTTCTAGAGCGCGACACGATGATTCAACCGTTCATGAACGAGGTGGAGAGCGCGGGGGAACGCTCGCTGGTTTTCATCGATGGCGGCTTTAGTCATGCAGCGCGCAAGGCGCCGTTCTCTGCCGGGCCAGCCGGGGGGCAGAGCCTGGAGACGGTTCACCATGCGGATGCAGAAGAGATTGCATTTGGGCGGCGCGTGCTGGATACGCTTCCGAGCGAACCGGTGTATGCGCGCGTCGATATTGTTCCTGCTGAGGGGCGCATGCTGGTGATGGAGGTTGAACTGATCGAGCCGGTCTTGTTTTTCCGGTTTGCTCCGCTTGCTGCTGACGCGCTTGCCGAGGTATTGGTACGAAAGCTCAAAAAAGAAGACTCGCAGCTTGATCTATAAGCCCAATTACGAGAATCAGCGGGGACGATTCGGATCGCTTCTTGGTCGGTCGGCAGGTGCAGCTGAGATAGATGTTAGCGCCTGGCTAGAACGTGATCAGCATTCCAATTCATTACACAGCGCAACTGCAACCTTGGTCAGCAGTCCAATTGCTAGTCGTATAAAGTCTGATATGGTGAGATCGCCTACACTCAACACAATGTCTAAAGAACCTGCAAACTTTCATGATCGCAGTGGATTCAGCAATGTTTTGAGCCAGCGCGCTCTCAACCGGGCTCTCCTTGAACGCCAGTTTCTCTTACGCCGATCGAAGCTGTCGGCGCTGGAGACGATTGAACGACTGGCTGGGACGCAAGCTCAGTTGCCCAATTCACCCTATATAGGTCTCTGGGCACGGATTGACGGCTTTCTTCCGTCCGAGTTGATCGAACTAATCAAGGACAAACTCGTCGTGCGTATTGTGCTGATGCGCTCTACGCTTCATCTGGTAACGGCAGGCGACTGCCGCAGATCGTGGGCGGTCGTTCGGCCAGTATTGGAACGCCATCTTCATAGCTCGGAGTTCGGCAAAAACCTTTTGGAAATCGATACTGAAAAGCTTGTCTCCACCGGGCTGGCTCTCGTCAAAGACCGATTGTTGACGCATGCAGCGCTCGCAGAGCTACTAGAGCAATATCTGCCGGGCCTAAACGGTCAGTCTGTAGCGTATGCCCTTCGCACTCACATCCCTATGGTACAGGCCCCCCGCGAGGGCTCTGGGGATTGAGTGGCCGGTCAACGTGGGCCTCCGCCGAAGAATGGCTCAGCCATCCCTTCGATGCAGATACTTCGCCCAAACCGCTGATCCTCCGTTATCTGGCGGCGTTCGGACCAGCCACGGCGGCAGACGTTCAGGCGTGGTCCGGTTTGACGGGGCTGAGCAACATATTGGAATCCCTCCGTCCACGCTTGCGCACCTTCTATGATGAGAGGAATCGCGAGCTATTTGACGTCCCTGAGGGACCATTGCCGGACCCAGATACCCCAGCGCCGCCACGATTCCTGCCTGAATACGACAATATTCTCCTTGCACACGCCGATCGAACGCGAATTATTCCTCAGGAATACCGGTAGCGTATCGGCATCGGCAATCCGACCATATTGGTCGATGGTTTTGTCCGCGGAACCTGGAAGATCATCAAAGACAGAGCCGTCGCTACGCTTGTCGTCTCGTTATTCGAACAGCCGTCTCGAAAAAAAATCGCAGCGCTTACCCTAGAGGGCAGCCGTTTACTGAGCTTCGTCGCTCAAAACGCGATCAACCGCAAAGTACTTTTCACTAAGTTTCAATGATGTGCTCTTGCCGGCATTGCTGGAACCACCAGCGCTCGTATCATCGCGATCCACTGCAACTCTCTTCTCGATATAGGCCGCTTTAGATTCTCTCGCTCTTGTCAAAGCTTTCTCTGTAGACGTGTCCATTGGGGATGTCTCTCTCCTTCAGAGGAGGTGCAACGAGGTCATGAAAGAAGACGAGCCGCTGACCTCAGCCAAGGGACTTCCCCGTTGAGGACCGCACTACATTAGCGCAGCCAACCACAGCTATTTACCGTGTAGTCTTGAGGACTCGGCTACTGCAAATCCAGCTGGCCGTCAGGATAGAAAGATTTGGCAATCTCCACCTTTGCAATTCTTAGTTCGTAATAATATTCGTACCAGAGCTTCCATCCTCCGTCGATTGCTATGCCGTGCTCGAAGTCCTGGCGCCATTTCGCAACATGTTCGAGTGTCGGCCAGTATTGAACTCCGATGAACCGACCGTCTTCGAGCCGAACTGCATCCTCCCCCATGAAGCCGAACTCCCAGGCTCTCTTCGTAAGAGCTTCGGCTCGTTCGAAATACTCCTGCAGGTCGCAGTCACGAAGCTTCGCGACGAAAATGACGGCATAGTAGGGCGGCTTGGGCGTACGAATTGGCGGGTTCTTCATTGGGATCACTCCATTTATTGCCGTAACTATGACGAAGTGCAAAATGCTGCTAAACGACCCGAACGGTTCATCATGTTTCAACAGCCCGTCTCGTCGGACGGAGCGCCTGATCCAAATCGGCGATCAGGTCGGACGGATCTTCGAGTCCGACGTTCAGTCGAACTAGCCGACGATCGTAGTTTTTGTCAGGCCG
This sequence comes from Tunturiibacter psychrotolerans, assembly GCF_051013365.1. Lineage (GTDB taxonomy): Bacteria > Acidobacteriota > Terriglobia > Terriglobales > Acidobacteriaceae > Edaphobacter > Edaphobacter psychrotolerans_A. The sequence goes on from NZ_CP132941.1 coordinate 1,604,213, forward strand.
GTCGAGATTCGGATAAAGGACAACTAGAGATGTGACGCCACCCCAGCTAACGCCGATCTTGAAGAGATTGAGACTATCGGCGAAGGCTTGGACTCGATCTGGGTCGACTCTGCTGTCAAAAAGAACCGAAAACACGCTACTCGAACCTAGAAAGTCGCGTTTCCAGACCTCGTGCCCCGGGCATGTAGGCAAAGCGGGGTGAAATACCGCTTCGATCTCCGGCTGGTCAGCCAACCATCGAGCGACCTCGAGCGTTGAGGCTTCTAGTCGATCCAATCGCACGGCGAGAGTCTGGAGCCCTCGTAACGCGAGGCTCGCATCATCTGGTGACGCTGCCATGCCGAGTTGCTTCAGAACCGGCCCTATCCTCTCATATACGGTTTCAGTACTTGCTGACACTGTACCTAGCAGCAGATCGCAATGTCCGCCAACATATTTGGTCAAGGCTTGCATGCTGACATCGACACCATGGGCGAAGGCGTCGAACAAGACGCCCGCAGAATAGGTATTATCGAGCGCGACCGGCAGACCGTACACATGCGCAGCTGCAACGATAGCCGGCACATCCTGCACCTCCATCGTTACCGAGCCGGGACTCTCCGTCCAAACCAGAGCGGTGTCGTCTCGAATGAGCTTGGCAATGTCGGCTCCGATGAGAGGGTCATAGGCCTCAACCTGGATACCGAGTCCTTTTAGCAATCCAGCTGCGAGTTCACGGTTAGGCCCGTAGGCTGTGAAAGGACAAGAGCGTGACTTCCTGTTTTACAGAAAGAGAGATAGATGAGCGCTATTGCGGCTTGTCCGCCCGGCACGACAAAGGTATGGTGACCTTCGAGCTCTGCAATGCGCGCCCCAAGTTCCAGGACCGTCGGAGTACCATATAGGCCGTAGGTATATCCACTCTCACCTTGACGCCAATCGTCCGATACGTCCGCCTGACTTTCGAATAAGACGGTCGACGCCCGATAAGTTGGCATCACCAGAGAACGAAAACCCGCTGGAGCGTGACCCGCCGGATGGATAAGTTTTGAGCGCCAGTGCATGGAATCTCCGCCGATCAGCTGTGCCAGTGATAGCTAGGTCACGCCCCAATAGTCGTGCGCGCTGAAGGGATTATGATGAGAATATATCCCGACAAAGACGAGAAGGGTGCCCTCAATTACGTCCCTATTTGGGAAATTTTCTCGTTTCAAAGAGACTGGACATCATGCCAAACAAAATTCCTGACCTTGATCGATTTGACTATGCCATCCTTGAGCGTTTGCAGGCAGACAACACCACCCCGCTTCGCGCCATATCCGACCAAATAAATCTCTCAACCGCCTCAGTGCAAAGACGTGTTCGGCGCATGGAGGAACTCGGCGTTATTCAGGCAAATGTCGCTGTCGTTGATCCAACAAGGATTGGACTACCGATCACCATCCTCGTCGAGGTACATGCCGAGCGCACGCACCTCGAAGATCTGGCGCGATGAAGGCCCATCTGTCCGGACCGGAAGTTCAGCAGTGTTACTACGTCACCGGCGATGCCGACTTCGTACTGGTCGTTACTGTTGCGACCATGGCAGACTAACGAAGTTCTTGCCAGTCGTCTCTTCTACGAAAACAAAAACGTCAAATGGTTCCGATCCATCGTTGTGATGGACCGGGTTGAGGTTGGACTGACCTTGCCGATCGGCGAACCGTGAACCGCTTATCCTATGTTTTAACGATCTGAGTCGAAATATTTCGGATCGTCGACTCACTCTCGCACGCCTAACCTCCATAGTGTTTGAAAAGCAGATATGGACTAGCTGGCATTGGTGGGTTCTATTTTTCATTGGCTCGTTGGCGGTTTTGCGGCAATGTGAGGACGGCCACTTTAATGAGGGCAATGTCGTCAGCGATGCCAAAATCTGGGGGGCGGGAGTAGCCGAATCGGGCCACGACTACATGCTTAGATGGCACGATATAGATTCTCTGTCCAAGGATGCCACTCGCAAAAAAGCCATCCTTCGGAAAACCATGTTCTACCCGCCACGCTGCGGTCGAACTGGAACCATCGTTGGTCCAGAAACCTGCCCCATAAGGCGCACCCAAGGTAGAGCGGCTCGACCACGCGACCCAACCTTCAGGCAAGATCCGGCGCCCTTCGGGAGTGACCCCGTCGTCTAAGTAGAGTTGTCCGAACCGGGCATATGCCCGGGCAGGTGCATACATATAGGAAGAGCCCACAAATACACCGCGGCCATCGAACTCCATTGTGACGCCACTCATATGAAGTGGGTTGAATAACTCTTGATCTGCAAACGTGCGCATACCGGCGGCTCCTCCCCCGACTACTTGCCCCAGCAGTCGATCAAGAATCAAGGTATTGGCGGAGGTGTACTCCCACTCCGCGCCTGGTGGCTTCTTCAGACGGTGTTTTGCGGCGAAACCGGCCATGTCGCTCTGGCAAAACTCCATCTGCGATACGGGATCGAAACCGTTGCCGGCCTCCGCCGCGTTCAGACCACTCCGCATCCGAATCAAGTCCTCGATTGTAATTTTCCTGCGCGCGTCGCCGGGGTCGCTCCACTCCAGAGCTCCGACAGGCTGATCAACATGTAATCGGTCTTGGTGGACCAAGACGCCGAGCAATGCATTGGTAAGTGATTTTGCGACCGAATAGCTGAGCAACGGAGTCTCCACCCCCACCCCCGGAGCGTAGTGTTCCGCGATGATTTGACCGTCCTTGACCACAACGACCGCCTTGACGTCTTTAGTCGGTTGACCGGGTTCTTCGGCGAATATCCGATTGATAGCGATACGGATCGCAGGATCGGATCCCACCACCAAAGCGTCGGAATCGAACCCGCTGGATGTTGAAGCGGCCTCTGAAGTTTGGGGCAAACCAGACAACGGTAGATTTGCAGGGTATTCGACTCTGCAGCCATAGCCAGGTGTATCGTGCGCAGTTGCGTGGATCAGCCCCCCGAATGAAACGGAAACTGAGAAATTCGCGCGATCGACCTGATACCCGATCAAACCTACCATCTTTGGTCCGACCATTGGTCGAATCATCTCTCTGAAAGTCGCGTCTGGATCCGCTTTCTCAACAAAGACTGCCGAGCATAAACTATGGGCCGTCAGACCAACAGCGGCCCTCGCTGCGCGGTCGGGGCGGAAAACAATGATCAGGACAACCAAAGCCAACAAGAGGGTTGCTGTGATCGGCCTAATGACTTTTGCAACCAAGGCTCCTCCTAAGAAGACAGTAAGTGAATGCTAACTGTTGTGGCTTCCAACTCCATATGACAGTGCTCGCTCCACAGCCTGAAAATGGAGCTGCACTGCGGCCCTAAAAGCGTTACCAGACGCTTTGGCGCAATTTTGCGGACCCTTCCGCTATATGTCGTTAAGTTTGTTGGCGCCAGAAGCGGCCTTGCATTACATGGCGTAAAAGCCTGAGACCACGACCTCACGGCACTTAGGCGCTCAGTGCAGCAACGGCATAAGTTTTGAGGCGGTCGGAGAGCGAGATCGGGGCTGAATGTGAGCAGACGATGAAATATCCCATGATCGATGTCCTCAACCGCGTCTTTGATTGAAGACAGCGGCCCGAAGGCGTTGGAGATCAGATGATCCAGAAGCGATGTGCATGAAGATCAATGGTCACGACGCGCCCGAGGAAGAGTTCCTGTCCGACGGTCCCATCGAACAGCCCGTCCGGTAGATGAACTTTGGGTGTGGCAAAGTACAGCGGCGCATTCTTCATTAATGCGTGTTTTTCGAAGCCCTCCGTCTTTGCGAGTCCTTCAATCATTTCAACGCCGCCATCGGTATAGGGAAACCGGCGTATTTTCGTAGACTGCAACTCAGCAGCCAGGCCGAGCTTCTCAACCGAGGTGGGATAGATCAGCATCGTGCCACCGTAGAGGGTATCGATCTGTACCGTGATCAGCTTCCCATTCAATTGAAAGCCGGTCGTTGCCAGAATGGGCGGCCCCTCTTTGCCGAAGGTTGGCGTTGTCGGCGTGCCGCAGATCTCCGGGCAAGGGGTGTCGGCCTTCAGCAACTCGGAGATACCGACTCGCTGTCCCTTGTAGTCCATCTTCAGTATCCGGCCCTCGAACGCGGTGTAAGAGAGTGATCCGTCCCCCGATGGACGGCTTCCTTTTCGAATGCCCGGCTGCAGAGTGGATACTAGAAATTCGATATCTCCTAGCGCGACATCTCCCAGCCGAACATCCTTGACTGTTCCGGCGGAATAGCGGGCATAGGGCTTGCCGTCACGCCCAAGCAGTGGCTTCAGCTCTACGCCAAGCTCGGTCGCCTTCGACAGATCCAGCACCGAGTTTGGATTCCCCGTGTCTATAAGCATCTTGAGGTGAGTGCTGCCTCCCACGGTCACATCCGCACACGGTAAGCCCGAACAGTCAAGCATTGGACTCATCGACAATGACGGCAACTGCGCGACGGCCCAAGAGTCCAATCCAGCCGCACTCAGTGCAACTACCACGGCGAAAAAATAAAGTTCCGGTTTCAGACGCATCCTGAGAGCTCCTAATCATCTTTCAATGCCTTTTCCCTGGCGCTTAGGTGAAGTCGACGCCGAACTTCCAGATGGTTTGTTACAGCCTCCTCTAGATTCACCAGGAGATTGGTGACATATGCAGTCCGATGAGGCTTTCTACGTCCAGCTTTTCCAGAAGCACCGTGTTTCATGTCTCAATTAACGATTCTTAACGGCGTTCCGTGGCTAATCATTTGTCACATGACGGGCGCAAGGTTTCTAGTCGCACTTTAAGTTGCAACAAAAGGTTTGACCAGAAACGCTCGTGATATTCATGCCAAGTCGCCATATCTATCGCATCCTTGGGTTGGTTAGGTTTCTCGAACGATTGAGATTTCATTTGTTCTCTCTCCTTTATATGGGCGGGTGGTGAGACACGTCTTGGAACAAGCATCATCGAGGGCGTCTATCAGGCGTCCGCATGGTCAATCTGGAGCTGCCATTTGGCCGCCCGGTCTCTCTCTACTCTGTACAACCGCCAGGTCGGCTCAAAGTCATCGGTAGATGACATGTTTTTTGTTATTCGTGAAATTTCTACGCCCGACCGATCCGTTTCGACTTGCGAAATCGTCTTCATGATGCGAGGTTCAGCCATGCACAACGGCTTACTTCGTTTGAATCCAAAACCATATCCAGGTCTGAGAACCGACAGAATGATGGCTATTGAACTCGCACTAGAAAACCCAACTCCGGAGGACAAAAGATCATGACTGTGAAGAAGACGTTGAAAAGAGCTCGGCAGGCCGGAAGAATTTTGCTATCAAGCTTGCTCGTCGGGTGCTCACTTACGATGAGCGCACTCGCCCAGGCTGTGGCTGCAGCTCCCGTACAGCCACCGGCTGGCGAGTTGCGGGATGGGCAACATGATTTCGATTTCAACATTGGGACATGGAAGACCCATACCCGCATCCTGCTGCATCCGCTTACGGGCTCCAACGACTGGGTGGAGGTGAATGAACCGGTGCACATTCGGAAGGTTTGGGATGGCCGAGCGCAGCTTGAGGAGATCGAGGGTGAACATTTCAAAGGCGGCTCACTGCTTCTTTACAACCCGCAGGCGCATCAGTGGAGTCAATACTTTGTCGACAGCGCAGTGGGTGTACCGAGTCAACCTCGGATCGGCGAGTTCAAGAACGGCCGCGGCGAACTCTTCGGCCAGCAATCATTCAATGGTCGGACGATTTGTGTTCGACTCGTATATTCGGACATCACTCCAAATTCACATCACGTTGAACAAGCGTTTTCCGATGACGGCGGTAAGACCTGGGAACCGAATTTTGTCGCAACATTGACGCGCGATGAAGAGACCGCGACCGGCAAGTAGCTGCCGTTGCCTTCTGTCGCACGCGCAGCCGATGGCAATGTGCACGTAAGTTTGCTCAGACAAACTAGCAAAGGAGAGTTGCAATGGCTCATATGGTCGTCATTTATCGGACACCGAAGGACATTGAGGCATTTGCCGACATTACTTCGAGATTCACGTGCCTCTGGCTAAGAAGCTTGCGGGTCTGAAGAGGTACGAGATCAGCGACGGCAGTATCGTAACGCTGTTGGTAAGCCCCGATGTGTTTAGAATTGGCACGTGTATTTCGACGACATGGCGCGCTCCAAAGGGCGTTTGCAAGCCCGGCGGGGCAGGCTGCGGAGAGGATCGCCAAATCTTTGCGCCGGATGATTCGGGCGTGCAGATGTTTCTGTTCGACAGCAGGGAAGTTTGAATCCGCCCCTCTTTTGTTCGACTCGGCAGGCGAGGGCATACAACTGCGGGCGGCCGTTTATACACATCTCAAAATCACACGAAGAGGGCTCAGCGTTGTCAGCAACGAAAGCAATGTTTGTACTGATCCACGGCGGTTGGCACAACCATTCGTCTTGGGACAGGGTTACGCCAATCCTTAAATCCGATGGCCCTGAGGCGTTGACGATCGACCTTCCTGGCGCGGGAGCCAACGCGATAGCATCAACGTCGCTCGGCCTTCGCCGGTTCGACCCCGCTGCGTTCGCCGCCGAGCCATCGCCTAACGGCGCCGTTACGCAGGAGGAGCGGACACGAGCCGTAGTCGCGTTGGTAAAAGAAGCTGCATCACTCAGCGACGGCAGGGTTATCCTGGTCGGGCACTCGGCCGGTGGGATGACAGCTTCGGCGGTCGCCCACCAGGTTCCGAACCTGCTTCTCGCGAAAGCGAGGTTACGCCGTCACAGGGGCTACTGGGGACGTCGGATGCTGGTGCTGCGCAGCAGGCGGCAATTTTCTGCAGGATTTGATCGTTGCTATGACTATATTCCTATGATGATGAAGATGCGGCCAACCGCCTCCGCTATCTTTCGTTCCTTCCAGGCCCTTATTGTTGCCCTGGTCTTAGCCGCTCTCGCCCCGACGCCCGCCGCGGCGGCCATCGATCCCGCACAGGCGGAGTCCATCTTCCAGCAGGCGAATACGATCTGCACCCGCGACGGAGGCGCCGTTCTGGGGACATACCCTCTGTGGTCCCATGCTGCTGGTCGATCCCGACGACCGCTCTGTTGTCGCCAACCAGGCTGATGCCGACGGTGTCCTCAAGCCATCCGGCTCCGTCTTTACCGGCGTCTTGCCAGCATCCGAGCCGATATCCGACACCACGATGACCTGGTCCGGCACCCGTTGGTGCGAGCTCCTCTGGCCGTGGCCGATGCGCGAAGATCCGGATATGCGCCACGTCACGCTGGCCCATGAGCTCTTTCATCGCATCCAGCAGGACGACCTCCATATCCCGAAGAACGACGGCGACAACTCACAGCTTGACACCTTCGACGGCCGCTACCTCCTGCAACTCGAATGGCGGGCACTTGCCGCCGCTCTCCAGGCACCCGCGCACGCTGCCCGTCGCACCGCAATCTCTGACGCCATCCTGTTCCGCCGCGAACGCTATCGTCTCTTTCCGGCTGCTGCGGAGAACGAAGCCGCACTTGAATCCAATGAAGGCATCGCCGAGTACACCGGCGTCAGGCTCGGCCTGCTCACGCCCGAGGAGCGGACCCGCTACGCCGTGCGCGACCTCTCGGCCTTTGTCCAGTTTCCGAGCTTTGTCCGTACCTTCGCGTACGCTACCGGGCCCGCGTATGGGCTGCTGCTGGATCAGGCCGACCCTGGCTGGCTGCACGACTTCGCCACCAACCCATCCGGCGAGCGCTTCGACCAGCGCCTCAGCACCGCGCTCCATCTTCCGCCGCCGGATTTCACCGAACTAAAGGCGCGGGAGGCAGTGTATGACCCCGACGGCAGTCTGCGCGCCCGTGAGGTTGCCAACGAACAGAAGAAGCGAACTGAGCTTGCTGCGTACCAGGCCAAACTAGTCGATGGCCCTGTGCTCGCGCTGCCGCTTGCGCACTACAACATGCAGTTCAAACCCCAGTCCCTGGTACCGCTCGGTGATCTCGGCACCGTATACCCGACCATAACCCTTGAGGACGCCTGGGGCACCCTCAACGTCGAGAGCGGCGGCGTCCTCCTGCGCAAGCAGCCCAGCATCGCGACTGTCTCGGCCATCGGCTTCGACCCGGCCACGCTCCACGGCGCGGGATTCAGCCTCACGCTCAAACCCGGCTGGACCATCCAACCGGGCCCCCACAAAGGCGACCTGGAGCTCAAACAGACCGGAGCAGCGGCACCCTAACCATGGGAACTGAGGCCTTAATCGCGGTACTGCAAACTCGCCACCTCCAACCCAAAACCATAAGCGACAGAAGCGCTTCCGGTTAGCCCTGAATTCAAAGCAATGTATTAAGACCTGTGTTGGCTAGTTCGCTAGAAGCCGTAGAAAGACATGTAAGGCAGTCGACGATTGAGGCGCCATTCAAAGCTGGGACGCGAAGATGCTTTCTTAAACGGTCGCTGATCATTGGTTGTAATTAGGCGCTTTCTTAAGCCGAACGAAACGTTCCTGAGTCGTGCTCGATCCAGAGGTGCGCACCGCTCTGCTTGAGGTAGGCCTCCATGGTCGCTCGGCTCGCCAGTGTTTGTTGCTGATTCGCTTCATACCTGGGAGCGGCGGAGGTTGTTCGCTCGGCCGGGTAGTGCCAGAGGTCTCCGGCAATGAGAACAGGGCCGGTTTTCGGCAGCTTCAACGCCAGCACTTGGTGGCCGGGGGTGTGGCCGGGAGCAGACTTTGATGATTACGGTGCCATCACCGAACACATCGTAGTCAGCGTCTGTCAGGATCACGGTTTTACTGGTCTTAAGGCGGTTGTAAGCGGATTGCTCCTGAGGCTTTACGGCGAACATCGCGTCACTTTCGGCTTGGTGAACAAGCCAGGTGGAGCCGGTGAACGCGTTCGCATTGGCCACATGATCAAAATGATAGTGGGAGAATGCGAGGTAGGTGATGGCTGCGGGCGGATAACCCAAGACGGCTAGTTGAGGTATGAGTGGTCTTGGAGAACTCACGACGTCTGCGTCCTCAGTATTGCTCACTGGTGCATTGGTTGTGAAATCGCTGTCTGGGATCACGCCGACGTCTCACATGAGTGTTCCTTTGGGATGAACGATGAGATAGCACGGGACTACCATATCGGCGTTCATTACGTCGCCACTCTTCAAGCCAGAGTCCAGAGGATTTTCACCTTTGATTAGACCGCAGTCGAATAGATAGACTCGCAGGGATTTTACGGAAGGGGTTTTGGGCTGCGTGTGGGCCGGGTATGGGACGATCGCGACGACAATAACTAAAATAATCGCTAAATAAGATCTTTGATATCTCGTCATGATTTGCCTTTCAAACATATACGGTCACAGTCTCTTCCGTTTCGAGAAGTCTTTCGGTTGCGAGTTCTGGAAGACTGGTTCTCTTGTGAATGTTAGTCGTAGTCCCACAGTTTCTAGATACCCGTGCTGCACCGACCGGTTGAGACCGCCCGGCTTTGCAGCAAGTTCGAATTTCCTGGCCGCTTCGCCTGCCATCCGTCCCGCATCAGCAGCGCCGTGATCCGTCGGTAACCATATCGGCCATACTGGCTGGCTAGATCGATGATGGCCGGGGTAAGTGCATCTTTGTTTTCGCGTTGCGTTAGATAGTAACGCGGGGTGCCGCATGGCTGGTTCACCAGCCTGAGCATGATCTACCGCGACACAGCCGTCGCTTCTTCCCTCGTGCCATGGAACGCTCCTTTGAGCTGAAAACTAACCTTCGACTTGGTACAGATTGTTCAGGCCCCTCATGAGTCCAGTTTCAATCAACTTCACTGGTACAAAAGAAGCCGGGCACTCCACTCTGTAAAACCGCCATGAGGGCTCAAAGTCATCGGTAGATGACTTTTTTTGGTTATTCGTGAAATTTCTGCGTCCGACCGATTCGTTTCCACGAACGAGATCGTCTTCATGGTGTAAGACTCAGGAGTCCACAACGGCGTACTTCGTTTGAATCCAACACCACGCCTGACAAACGACAGAATGATGGCTACCAAAGACGCCCTAGAAAACCCGACTCCGGAGGACTGAAAGATGATGATGATGAAAATGTTGAATCGGCAGGCCGGAAGAATTTTGCTATCAAGCTTGCTCGTCGGCTGTTTTCTTTCGATGAGCGCACTCGCCCAAGCTGTGGCGGCAGCGCCCGCGCAGACACCGTCCGGCTAGTTGCAGAACGGGCAGCATGATTTCGATTTCCTTATTGGGGCATGGAAGATTCATACTCGCCTCCTCCTGCATCCGCCTACGGGTTCCAAGGACTGGGCGGATCTGAATGGAACCGTGCATATCCGGAAGGTTTGGGATGGCCCAGCGCAGCTCGAGAAGATCGAGGCAGACGGTTCGATCGGACATTTCGAAGGCCTCACACTATATCTTTACAACCCGCATGCGCATCAGTGGAGTCAATACTGTTCCGCCAGCGCAGCGGGTGTACTGAATCAACATCAACCTCTGATCGGCGGATTCAGGAACGGCCGCGGCGATGGCCTTCTGTCTCAAGGGCAGTCGACAGCACACGCAAATGAGTTTCTCTTCACCCAAGTAACCAAGGAGAACTGTAATGGCTCGGATGGTAGTGATTTACCGGACACCGAAGAACGTCTGGGCATTTGACAAGCATTACTTCGAAATCCATGTACCTCTGGCCAAGAAGATTCCGGGTCTTAGGAAGTACGAGGTCAGCGCCGGCGTTATCGCAACGCCAGTAGGAACCTCCGATGTTCATCTAATCGCAATACTGCATTTCGACGACCTTGCGGCGATTGAAAAGGCGTTTGCAAGCCCGGAGGGACAAGTGGCTGGGGTGGATCGTCGGCTCTTTGCGCCTGATGACTCGGGCGTTCAAATGTTCCTCTTCGACAACAGGGAAGTTTGAAGTCATCACCCTTTGTTCGTCTCAGCAGGCGAGGTGCAAAATGGCGATATGGCCGCTCACACAGATCGTAAAGATCGCAAAAGCAAACGAAAGAGGGAGCAGCAATGTCAGCAACCAAAGCAGTATTTGTCCTGGTCCACGGCGGATTTCACAACCATTCGTCTTGGGACAAGGTTACGCCAATCCTTGAAGCTCACGGCTTCGTGGCTCTGACGCTTGACCTTCCTGGGGCCGGGGTCAATGCAATAGCACCAACGTCGCTCGGCCTTCGCCCGTTCGACCCCGCTGCGTTCGCCGCCGAGCCATCGCCTAACGGCGCCGTTACGCAGGAAGAGCGGACACAAGCCGTAGTCGCGCTGGTAAAAGAAGCTGCATCACTCAGCGACGGCAGAGTTATCCTGGTCGGGCACTCGGCCGGTGGGATGACAGTTTCGGCGGTCGCCGAGCAGGTTCCGAACCTGCTTCTCGCGGTCGTATATCTTTCCGGGTTCCTGGTGCCGAACGGCATGCCGCTGCTCGCGATGCTGCAGCATGAAAGTTTGTCGTCTGCCCTTGCGCCCAGGCTGTTCGTGGGAGATCCAGTAGCCATCGGCGCGACCCGGATTCATGCCGGGTCAACCGACGAAGCCTACCGATCGCTACTTAAGGCCTCGTTTTACGCCGACGTCTCGGAGTCTGAATTCGCGCATGCGGCGTCCCAACTTCATTGCGACGAATCGAACGCCGGAGCCCTCGCGCCATCCCAAATCACGCCTGAACGATTTGGTACGGTGCCCCGCCATTACATCCGTACCACACAGGATCGCGCGATTCCGTTGACCGGTCAGGATCACATGATTGCGACGGTTGACGCTGCCATCGGCGGCAAGACAACGACGCACACATTGGAAAGCAGCCATTCGCCATTCTTTTCACAACCCACCGCCATATCGAAGATTCTCGTCGACATTTATGTTCAATCCCTGGCCGAGCAGAGTGCGGAAACTCCATAGGTCTCGATCCATGAACACGGACGAATTCGGGTAAGGAGAAGGAACATGCAGAACCTGAGCGGAAAGCGCGTAATCATCACTGGCGGCAGCCAGGGGCTGGGGCTCGCCATGGTCGAGTCGCTCGCCGCCTGCGGCGCGAGCGTGACCGCAATTGGCCGCGATCGAGCGAAGCTCTATGCGGCTGAGCAGGCCGGTGCTACGGTGATCGCGGGTGACGCAACCGACGCCACGCTGATGAACTCAGTCGTCCACGAAGAGATGCCCGACGTGCTCATCCTTAACGCAGGCGCTCGGCTGCCCATGAAGCCTATCGACCATCAGAGCTGGGAAGAGTTCTCGACCATCTGGAACACAGATGTGAAGGCGGGGCTAGTCGGCATTCAGGCCGCACTCAACACTCCGATGAAGCGAGGTGGGCGCGTTCTGGTCATGTCGAGCGGCGCGGCGATGGTGCTTGCAGTGCCGTACATCGCCCCCGAAACCCTGCGGCTGTCCGGAGGCTATATAGGCGCCAAACGGATGCTGTGGTTCATGGCCCACAGTGCAAACGCGGTATCGCGCGAGCGCGACCTCGGGATCCACTTCCAGGTGCTGGTGCCATGCCAGCTGATTTCCGGCACAGCGCTCGGCCATCAGGCGGCCGCCGCCTACGCGGCGATCGAGGGTATCACCGTAGACGAGCTTGTCGTGCGACGGTATGGCTCGATTCTGCGCCCGGCGCAGATTGGAGAACAGGTCGCCGAGCTACTCGGAGATCCGCGTTATGGCAACGGCGTCGCCTACGGCTTTCGCCACGAGAGCGACATCCTGCCGCTCGACGTATGATTGCTATCAGCCTGCCACCCTGAGGACACGATATGCAATGACTGATCCTGTGCGCGAGAAGTTCGAACAGTTAGCCAGTGAGCTTCGGCCAAAGCTCCATCGATATTGCGCACGCATGACCGGCTCCGCCGTCGATGGCGAGGACATTGTGCAAGACGCGCTCATCAAAGCTCTTACCGCGCTGCCGAACGTCGGTGTCCTTGACAACCCTGAAGGCTGGCTGTTCCGTATCGCCCACAACACGGCGCTCGATTTCCTGCGCCGCCGCGCGCGTGGTGTGACGATCCAGAGTGACGAGGACCTCGACATGATTGCCGCTACCGATTCCCCCAGTCACGATCATGAGACCGCCTCGATGAGCCTCCGCACTTTCATGCGTCTTCCGGCGCTTCAGCGGAGCGCAGTCATCCTGAAGGACGTGCTGGGACACTCGCTGGAGGAGGTAGCCGCGATTACCGGTGCGAGCGAAGCCGCCGCGAAATCCGCACTCCAGCGGGGGCGTGTCCGATTGCGCGAGTTTGCCAGGGATCCCGACGTCTTGCTGCCTATGATGTCGGATGGAATGCGCGCACGCCTGATCAAGTACGTCGAGGGGTTCAAGACCGGAGACTTCGACATGGTCCGCGCGATGCTGGCCGAAGACGTGAAACTCGACCTTGTCGCGAAGTTCCACAAGCAAGGCAAGAGCGAGGTCGGGCAGTACTACGCTGCCTATGCGGCCGCTAAACAATGGGCTTACTCGGCGGCCGTCGTCGATGGCCGGCCCGCGATGCTCGTATACGACCGCGAGGTCTCTCTCGGAACGCCTGCCTATTTTGTTGCGCTGGATTTCGACGGCGATCGCGTGATCTCGATCCATGACTTCCTGTTTGCGCGTTATGCAATGGATGGCGTCGACTTGTCACTACTCGATCCCGCACCGCCAAAAAACACTTCTGAAGGAAATCGTGTCAGGACAACGTGATCCGCGTTAATAGAGACACTTGGGGGAGAGAAATATGAAAGACGCAACCAAAACGGCCTTGGTCGCAGGGGCGCAAGGTGTGATCGGTCGCAATCTTATCGATCATCTCGTGTCCCTGGGAGATTGGAAGATCATCGGTCTATCTCGGCGTCCCGGCGAGGACACCAGAAGCCTCCGGCACGTATCCGTTGATCTTCTTGACCCGGACGACTGTCGAGCAAAGCTGCCGGCGCTGCATGACGTCACTCACATCTTTTATGCGGCTTATCAAGAGAGACCGACATGGGCTGAGTTGGTTCCTCCCAATCTCGCGATGTTACAGAATGTGGTGGAACATGTTGAGTCTGCTGCTGAACACCTCCAGCACATCAGCCTCATGCACGGATATAAGGTTTATGGAGCGCATCTCGGGCCATTTAAAACGCCGGCGAAGGAGAGCGATCCTTCTCATATGCCGCCCGAGTTTAACGTGGACCAGCAAAACCACCTCGAACTGCGCCAGTCCGGCAAGGCATGGACATGGTCAGCAATTCGGCCCTCAGTCGTTTGTGGATTCGCGCTGGGTAATCCGATGAACCTGGCGATGGTCATCGCAGTCTATGCGGCGATGTCGAAGGAGCTTGGTATTCCTCTTCGATTCCCCGGCAAGCCTGGAGCATATGACAAACTTATCGAGATGACAGACGCAGGTCTTTTAGCGAAGGCGACGATATGGGCAGCCACGGAGCCACGATGCGCGAATAACTCCTTCAATATCAATAACGGGGATCTGTTCCGCTGGAGCGAAATGTGGCCGACCATTGCGCGATTCTTCGCGCTAGAGGTAGCTCCGCCGCTATTTATGAATCTTGATGTCATCATGAAGGACAAGGAGGCACTATGGGTGGACATGGTTGAGAAGCATGGCTTGACCAGCACGCCCTACAAGGACGTGTCCTCCTGGAGCTTCGGAGACTTTGTCTTCTCTTGGGACTATGACTTCTTTGCCGACGGCTCGAAGGCGCGGAGGTTTGGCTTTCACGAGATATTGATACGGAACAAATGTTCCTCAACATACTGCAAGACTTCAGAGAACGGCGGATCATTCCGTAACAAGCCTGACTACGTTTCCGTCTCACGAGTGTCTACGGCATCTAGGGGCGTTCGCGGCATCGCACGACGGCACAGGGATAATCGGGAGTCCGATTGCTAGTCACATGAGTCAGATCTGGTGAGATCGCCTACACTTCAACACAATGTCTAAAGAACCTGCAAACTTTCATGATCGCAGTGGATTCGGCAATGTCTTGAGCCAACGCGCTCTCAACAGGGCTCTCCTTGAACGCCAGTTTCTCTTACGCCGATCGAAGCTGTCCGTGGTGGAGACAATTGAACGACTGGCTGGGATGCAGGCTCAGTTACCCAATGCACCCTATATAGGTCTCTGGGCACGGATCGACGGCTTTCTCCCGTCCGAGTTGGTTGAACTGATCAAGAACAAGCTCGTCGTGCGTATTGTGCTGATGCGCTCTACCCTCCATCTGGTAACCGCAGGCGACTGCAGCAGATGGTGGCCAGTCGTTCGGCCAGTTTTGGAACGTCATCTCCACAGTTCGGAGTTTGGTAAAAACCTCTCAGGAATAGATACTCAAAAGCTTGTCTCCACCGGGCTAGCTCTCATCAAAGACCGATTGTTGACGCATGCAGCGATCGCAGAGCTAGTAGAGCAACATCTGCCGGACCTGAACGGTCAGTCTGTAGCGTATGCTCTTCGCACTCACATCCCTATGGTGCAAGCCCCCCGCGAGGGCTCTGGGGCTTGAGTGGCCGGTCAACGTGGGCCTCCGCCGAAGAATGGCTCGGCCATCCCTTCGATGCAGATACTTCGCCCAAACCGCTGATCCTTCGTTATCTGGAGGCGTTCGGGCCGGCCACGGTGGCGGACATCCAGACATGGTCCGGTTTGACGGGGCTCGGCAAAATATTCGAATCCCTCCGTCCACGCTTGCGTACCTTCTATGATGAGCGGAATCGTGAGCTATTTGACGTCCCTGAGGGACTGTTGCCGGACCCCGATACCCCGGCGCCGCCGCGTTTTTTGCCTGAATACGACAATATTCTCCTTGCACACGCTGATCGAACACGAATCATTCCTCAGGAATACCGCCAGCGTATTGGCATAGGCATTCCGACCGTATTGGTCGATGGTTTCGTCCGCGGAACATGGAAGGTCATCAAAGACAAAGCGGTCGCTACCCTTGCCATATCCCTATTTGAGCGGTCGTCTCGAAGAGAAATCGCAGCGCTTACCTTAGAGGGCAGCCGTCTACTCAGCTTTGTTGCCGCAAGCACGGTCGACCGCAAAGTACTTTTCACTCAATAAGCACCTGCAGACATGACAACGCCACTTCGCTGCGCGTCATATCTGACCAAGTCAATCTCTCTGCGGTCTCTGTGCAAAGACGTGTTTGGCGCATGGAAGAGGTCGGGGTGCTTCAGGCTATTGACGCTGTGATTGACCCCAACGAGGATTGGCTTACCGGCCGCCATCCCGTCAAGGCACATACCGAACGCACGCGTGCTCAACTACCTGCCGCGCCCTCCGCCGCCCGGATCCTCCCCGCGGACGCCATGAGCTACGAGCAGCGCAGTCTGCACATAGTACTCATGCGATGTGGATGAAGCATTCACTATTCACGGTAGAGATTTGCCGCTTCGGACGAAGGCAGTCGAAAGAGTTGCGCTCTCGACTAGAGGACGCCCAAGGGAGTAATGGAATGCAGTTCGTTAAGGAAGCATTGTGCAGTGAGCTATCACGTCAACTTCTTTCAACCCTCGACATTGTTTCCTGCCTTCTGGAGTATCCCGAAGGCATGCTTGATCATCATCGCGATCGAAAAGCCTGGTGCGTCAAACAGGTCATTGGCCACTTGATCGAGGAAGACCGACGAGATTTTGCTCAAAGCCCGTCTGCGCGCGCGCGCCGCACGAGCTATGCCGCAACTCGAACACGCCACCGCACAAGCCCTCCAGACCATCACCGCACAGGACGCCAAGGCTTCGCTCAGACTCCGCTTCGGCGACTACACCTAAAGGCAAAATGGTCTAATGAATGCAAGACTGTCGCCGCGAGTCTTTCTAAATTCCTCAAGAAGTTTGCCGTAGACTCGGTTGCAGTCCCTGGGCTCCAGGGCAATCGCGTCTTGATCGAATCCTCGGCTACGCACGCCTCAAACGGCACGTGACCTTGAACTCGCATTAAAACTTTTCGTGACCGCGACGCCCTGCTGATCGAGATACCTATTAATCTGTTGTTCGACGGGCGACCCCGGCTCTTGTGTATGACACTCGCTCCACCGCTAGCTCGGTAGGCCGCAACCAGACGACGCGTTTGTCTTGTGCCGATACCCAGGATCGTAGCCGCCGACGCTTCCGTGCGCCTCCTAGATAAAACCTCAGCAAGGACCTCTATGCGCTGCAATTCGCTTCCGCTCATAACAAACTGTTCCAATCGGCACCTCTAGGACTTTGTCCAGAGGGGCAAGTATGGACGGTTCAACTTTGCGGAGCTACGACATTATCGCTTTGCGCTTACAGATCGATTGAAGATAACTTGCAAGCACTCCACGAGTACCGTGCGCTGTACCAGATTCCGATCGGCGCGCAGGTGATCCCGGTCTGGAGATCCGATGCATGATAACGTCCTTTATCATGAGCAAAGTTGAGTGGCCAGCCTGGAATTGGTCTTGGGGGTACTAGCGTGCCGGTTTTTCGACCAGGTGAGCCCAAAAACATCTGATAATACAACGGCGCTAGTCGTGATGTTGCCGCAAATCGCACCTTCAAAAACAGTCGCTCCGGAGTAATCGAGTCAGTTCGTCCCAGTCTGTGCGTTCGATGTGACAAGGACACCTTGGGCCGCGACCAGGAAGTTTCAAGCCTACGCTCCCCGTTCATTCTCAATCCAAGCGCAGGAATCAGCAGAAGATGCCAGGCGCCGTGCCCATGTACCGGAGTTTGCGGGAGTTAGAAACTCGATCGGTCCGGCATAAGACCGCCAATCCACGGAAGATGAGCATCGGTCCGCGGCTGACGCCAAAGCGTGGTAACTGGAGGCTCGGGAGTCTCCTGGATAAAATACACGAAAAAACACACAAAAGTAGACATTATTCAAGTGTATGATCGCAGCCACTCGGGTGCCACGATGAAACCCCGATTCATATGACCATCGCGTCCCACTGCACGAGCAGGCAATGTAGGGTGTGTCATTGGTGCCGCTGTTGCAGCTGAGAAGGGGGCTTCGGTGAAGAGCGAAAAGAATCCCGAAAAAACAACTAAGGCCAAAAGAAGTCCATCCCCGGGTGGTATCGCGCACCATCCTAGCACTTTTCAGATAACCGGAGAGGATGTGATTTTCACGGGGCCAGGATCCACTAATTACAATGTTACCGGCACGACGGATGGTGGAGACGCACTTTTAACCAATGTGGAAGTGACGGTTATCTTCTGGGGGGACTATTGGAACGTTACTTCTCCGGCGCCGAACGTGTCGATCGACAACTACTATGCGGCTTTCACGGGTGTGGTCACCGGCCCGTATATGACAAGGTTGAATCAATATCGGGGGCTGGGTCCGGGGACCATGCTGGGTCAATTCGTCGTGCCTTCGGCGCCCAACGCAAGCAATGTCACGCAGCCCGTCACCGGCTACACCGATGCGGACGTCGAGTTCATGCTCACGAATTTTTTCACAAATAATCCGACGGTCGCCCCGGCCAATGGACACAATAGGTTCTACGCGGTTATTTCACCCAACGGTGTCACAAACTCTATTGCGGGTGCTGGTGGCCAACACCAACATTTTTCATCCAACGGTATCGGCTGTGTGTACGCCTGGGTGAACGGAAACGATAGCCTCAGCGACGTGGCTCCATTCGGTCACGAACTCGTCGAAGGCTGCAGTAATCCGACTCTGCGTGGGTCCTCAGCCGGAAACGGGATCAAAGCTCCCGGGAATGACGGTAGTGGCAATCCAATTGAAGATGGCGACGATGAGATAGGGGACGCCTGCGAGCAGGGTTCCGGATTCGTTACCGTTTGGGTGAATCAGCTTCAATGCACTATGCAGGGATACTGGAGCGAGGCTGACAACGCCTGCGTGTTGCCACTTGGAACGGTTACCTTGCTCATGAACAAGAATACCTTCGGAAAGGATGAAGTGCAGGAGGCGATCGACGCCGCGGGTTCGGGAGCCACACAGGCAATTTTCTCGAATGCCTTTTGGGTGGCCTTGGACGAATATAGCCAGAATACTCTCAAGTCCTTCAATATCACAGTACCCACTCCAACGTTCTCCGATTTAAGTGGCAACCCTTTGATCATTCCCGGCGTGAGCATTCAACTGACTCCGTTAACACAAGGGCCCAACCCAGTGCTTGAAGCCCCGAGCGACAACACAACCATACAGCGGATGAGGTGGTCGTACGATGTCGTGTTCGACATCCCGTTGCAACCAACATTCCCCTCTCAGTATCTCTTGAACGCGAATTTCCTGATGAATGGAAACCAGCCGCTGGGGGGCACTACGGGCCATTCGCAGGATGTGGTCAATTTCGATCTGCTGGCCGGCGCCGATCCCCGCTTTTCAAATATTGACGTGGAAGACAGCAGTGCCGTTTCGTACTTGAGTCAGGACCTGCGGGTTTGCACCGTTACGGCGGGAAATTCTGTCCTGCCCAACGATCCCAACGCGCCTCTCTTTGCCGCTGGTCAGTCGGGCTATAGTTACATTCAAACCTTGCTGGCGTATCTGAATAATTCCGACGCTTACACGGTCCCGGTGCCGCCGACTTCGCCCGACCCTCTGAACGGGTTGACCAATCAATCGGGCTACGAGACCTCTCTTTCATCGACTGTGGCTCTGGATGGCAACGGCAATCAAAACTATAACTTTGCCATCGCCAGAGTTCGAATGACGAGCGATACTCAGGGCGTGGCCGGAGAAGCTTTAAACACTCGGGTATTCTTCCGCTTATGGACGGCTCCGTCTTACGATACCGATTACAATCCCAACACCACGTATCCAAGCAATCTGGGTACGAATCCTGCTAGTCCTGATTACAATTTGCCGATCTCTCCGAATCCGTCCGGCAATCTCACCGATCCCTCTGGACAGAGCCTTCAGACTACGCCCTTTTATGCAACCAGCGGGGGCACCAGCGATTACGACACGACGTTTAACAACTCGTCGCAGAACAATAACATTCAGACGATTGAAATCCCAACCGGGCCGGGTCAGGATAGTGTTTGGACCTACTACGGATGCTATCTTGACGTTTTTAACGCCAGCAATAATCCCCTATATCCAGGTACGCACCATTGCCTGGTAGCGCAGATCGCGTACGATAACGCTCCCATCCCCTACTCCAGCGCCGCAACCACCACCACTGGAAATTGCGACAAACTCGCCCAGCGTAACTTGCAAATCACAAAGTCCGGAAATCCTGGTCCGGCAGCCACTCACCGCGTACCGCAAGCGTTCGACACAAGGCCCAGCCTGCCCTTCACGAACGCGGCCGGCAGAAAGACCGGTATCCCCGATGAGATTATGATCGATTGGGGAAATACTCCGCCGGGAAGCACTGCCTACATTTACTGGCCTCAAGTGTTGGCTTCGGATGTACTCGATCTGGCGTCGCAGCTTTACGTAACACATTTTCTCTCAGCAGCTGACGCCAATACGATTACGTGCAAAACGGTGAAAGGGGCGACGTATATCCCCATCCCGTCGGCAGCCAACCAGAATTTTGCGGGACTCTTTACAATCGACTTGCCGATGGGCATTACGGCAGGCCAAATTTTCACGATAGTGGTAAGGCGGCTCACCACCAAGACCGTCCCGGGCGCTGCGAACGCGAAAATTGCGGTTGCGAGCGTAAGATCATCGAGCCTTAAACCCGTTCGTATGGTGACCGGGGCCTTTCTGGTGACGATTCCTGTGGTCAACGACGCAGATCTGCTTGTTGGGGATGAAAACACACTGGCCGTAATGAAGTGGCGTCTGCAGGAGATGTCGCCTCAATATCGGTGGTATCCGGTCGTCAAGAGGTACATCGGATACTTGTCTGCCAGGGTAGACGCTTCGGGAGGCAATGCCGGATCGATTCTGCCATCTCCGGTTGGCTTACCGGTCAGCACCAAACCATGTCCGCACCCAGTCCACCAAGAGCTTTGTACAGGAAAGGTCAAAGAAGTCGTATTTGATTGTTTCGGCGACTTTGAAGGATTCCTTATGGAGTGTTGCTGCGGCGCCGATCGTAGTTTCAAATCCCGCGAGAGGGCGATTGGAGAACTGCTGCTCAAGGCTTGCAACCTTCGCTGGACAATCACCGTGTGTTCCGTCGAGCTCAGCGATAAGATTTGTGGAATAAAAGTGCTCTCCTGAAACAACGTGCCCGTAAAGAAGGACACGGCTCCATCAAACCGTGTCCATCGAAGCAGTGAATGATAAAGGACGGTATCGTTCTTGACGTCGACACCTACCTCCGCGACACCCCACGCGAGGCCCCGCCCCGCGCCCGGATCTTCGAGCGTTACATGTCCACCATCCGCTACATCGCCAGATTCAGGGATGCCGAAGGGCAGGGCTACGATGAAATCGTCATCGTGGCACACTCGCTCGGCGCGCTCATCTCAGGCGGGCGAAGCGCTGCGGTCGGGCCGACCGATGCTGATCGTTCCTTATGGTTGGGATCAGCCTGACAACGCTGTCAGGGTGCAACGGCTGGGTGCAGGACTCCACCTTGCACGCACCGAATACTCTGTCGAAACAGCAACAACAGCACTGAAGGCGCTGCTGGATACTTCACGCTTCTCTCTTCGCGCGACAGCAGTGGGAGAACAAATGGCTACGGAAGATGGACTCGCATTGGCTTGCGATGCGATCGATTCAGTCCGTGAATACAGCGATTCACTGCCTCAGCAACGATCCTCTCAAAGGTCATCGACGCCTAGAATCGCCTCCGATGCTCCTTAGCGAACATAAATTTCCCTTTCTTGAGGTGACCCCCATTTGGGTGCCGACAGACTGAGGACCAAATCGAGGCGGATCGATGGGCAGCCGTGAATGCAGATCGAGAAGAAAGCTGCCGTAGGGATTGACGTGGCCATAGAGGAGAGGGGTGATGCCGCGAAGGTCTTGAGCATTGAGACGGCCAGACCATGCAGGTTCGGACAGAACCTGCTGGATCATGAGGGTGTTGATGTAGACGAGGGAGATCTGCAGCAGATGAAGCGAAAGCATACTGATCTCCTGGTCGTCTGCGCGGTTCGAGGCCATCTCGCCCCCTTTACCGAAGAAGATGAAATTGTTGGCGCTGTTCCAGTTTTCGATGACGTTGAGGCCCTCGTTGATCTCACGTCGAAGCTCCAGCGATCCGAGGTAGCGGCACAGAGAAAACTCGCCAAAAGACTGGTCAAAGAGGGCAAATCCGTACGCGAAATCGCGCGGACGTTCAGCGTCCATCCTGCAACCCTCTACCGCATTCTGACACCTATCGTAGATAAATAGACTCTGTGCATCGTGTACTTCAAAGTGCGATGCTTTGATGGCCACAAAGACGCTTGAGCTTTGAGATGAAGAAGGTATGTTGATTTGAAAGGGAGTAAATGAGCATATCTAATGAGCCCTCAGCGGGAACACAGAACTTGTCTTGGCATGTGAGCGAACGTATTATTTTTCGCTTCTCATTCTGTTACATCGTCCTCTACTACGTACCCTACGTATTGGGAGCTGTGCCTGGCACCGTACTGCTGGTCAATTGGTTCTCCCGTTCATGGATACTGCTGGTATACGGGATGGTAGGAGTGCCAGCCCCCTTACAGCCGACAGGGAGCGGAGATACTTTCAGTGCGTACATTTTGCAACTCGTAATTCTTATTCTCGCGCTGGTAATGGGTCTCACTTGGTCTATTTTCGACCGACGCAGGAGCAGCTATATCCGTCTTCACGGCTGGTTACGAGTGTTGGCACGGTACGCACTTGCTTTTGCGCTTCTCTCCTATGCGTTTTCAAAAGTCATTCCGACACAGTTTATCCATCTTCAAAACTCGCAGTTGGCAGAAAGTTATGGGCGGTCCTCCCCTATGGGACTGCTTTGGAAGTTCATGGGATATTCAACGGCATATACCTTTTTTGGAGGATGTGCAGAGCTTCTCCCCGCGGTCTTTCTTCTGTTTCGGCGCACCGCGTTGCTCGGCTCCCTCTTAGCTTTTGCCGTCATGCTAAACGTCGTTATGCTGAACTTTTGCTACGACGTTCCAGTGAAGCTCTACTCACTCAATCTCCTTTTGCTCTCCATGTTCTTAATCCTGCCGGATACCTCACGCCTGTTCAATATTTTCGTATTGAACGCTTCGGCTCAACCATCAAACCTGCGTGAACCGGTTCTCAGCCACAATTCCGTAAGAAGAACAGCACTCGTGTTGAAATTCACGGTTCTCGCAATATTTCTTGTTCGAACCGTCGTTTCATCGGTCAGTCGATATCGCGAGGTGGAGGCTCGAACCGCACCATCTGCATATCCCCTCACAACGAGGGGCTTTCATTGGATTCAGGAGGAGCCTTTCAACAGGTAAGTCCTGTGTTAAAAAAACGTCCTCGTCGCAAGCTACCATTCGATGATGAACGAATGCTGAGAGCCAAGATACCCATTACTATGAGGCTACTTTGCGGCTGGTGACATCAATGTTGGGTTTAGGCCGTGTTGGAGCGGAACTCCAACGTTTCTAAATGACGCGGCTCGCTTTCGCTCTGTCCCGTTCGAACTTTTGTTTCGCTGATGGAGGTGGACGGCGTGGAGCTCTTCTCTCTACAGATCGATGACGCCGTTGCGCAGATAGCCACAGCTCCGAGGAAAATAATTGACCTGTCCCCCTTTGTGAGCGACATGGCCGATACCGCTGCCCAGCTGCAGCAGCTGGATTTGGTCATTACGGTGGATAGCGCTGTAGCGCATCTCGCAGGTGCCCTGGGAATACAAACGTGGATCCTTTTACCGTTCACAGCCGACTGGCGGTGGCTAGAAAACCGCACAGATAGCCCCTGGTATTCGAGTGTTCGGCTGTTCCGACAGCCAAGACCTGGAGATTGGCAATCCGTGATGAAGGAAGTCAGGAATGCGCTCTCCACTTTCCCGATAAGAGGACTTTAGAGACTAGCGACTGATGCGCAGATCAGGTCGTGACCCACTCGGCACACAGAAAGTTCCCAAGACTCTGGATCTCCTAAGATTGCCCCTGTTGACGGCAATGTTGGGTTAACTACGACAACCGGAGTTCGCGATCTTCACCCTCGACAACCGGAGTTGTCATGGGTAGCGCAGAGAGGAGAGGTTTCGCTACCTAGCAGCGGTGTGTGGCCGGGATGGCTTGCTAAGGGACGAATTGGCAACAGCAAGTTTTAGCAAGATCCCGACGTGGCTTGGGCCGCTGGCTTCCTATCTCAAGCAACGTAGTCGAATTCTGCGTAGCAATGTGGTCGACAGCACAAAGATCAACACGCAGATGAAGAACGAATCGATGGGCTTGTGGCTACGAAAGAGCAGTATGACTAGCAAAATCACTAAGACAGACAACGTGAGGTAGATAGGAAGTTCCCACCACCGCAGCCTGTTATCCCATCGACTTTTCGAAGCTAAATAATTCAGCGTCTCTTGAGGAATTCGCCCAGCATGACGCAGCTTATTTCGGTCGGTGCTGTTCATCAAAGTTGACCTCCACTGCGATTCATCGTAAACCTAGGCCAGAGATAAGCGAAAGAGTGCTGTGCGTTTGTGCTCACTGAAACGCCCGTTCAAGCCTGAATGACTACGCTCTTAATCTAGGAAACGCCCATCTCAGAGACTCACGTCACAGCTTCCTCACGGCCTGAAAGATAGAAACTAAATAAGAATCAGCGGATTGGACAAACTGATAGAGGAAGATCGGTAGGGTTAGCTCTGAGTTCTATTGCGAGCTTGCACTCTTCGTTCGGGCAGCTGAAGTGCTGGGGCTGTTCAAATTCCCTTGTAGACGAAGGAAGCAAGCGATATTTGCCGGAGGATCGAATCGACCGTCGCCATCTGTGGTGACGATTTTGACTGGCATTTGCTGCTTTGCCGAAAGATAGCTCCGAAGCTCGACTTTTGAGGTCTTCAAGGGCGCTCCAGCCTGATCAACCACCCGGCCAGAGATGCGTACGGGGATGCTCAGTTGAAGATTGGACTTAACGTGTTCAGCCTTCTCGCAAAAATTGGGGTCTGAGGTGCCAATTTGGACGACCTGACCGAGCAAAAATGGCGGGTTTATCGCAGCAATCGCGAAGACTGACAGGACGAAAAGATAACTATGCACCGGCAGAGTTATTTTCAATGTCAATGTCTAGTCTCCAACTTTGCAGCTTCCAACAGACCTAAAATCGCAGCATGATCGAAGTATTGGCCATGCAGCCACACTGCCTCAATCTGAGTCGTGTTGTGAATGTCGGCAAGCGGATCGGCACGGAGCAGGACCAGATCGGCGCTCTTGCCCGCTTCAACGCTTCCCAACTCAGATGTCCGATGCAGAAAGCGAGCAGGATTGATCGTTGCGGTTTGCAGGGCGGCGAGCGGCGAGAGGCCTGAATCGACCATGAGCGCTAGCTCGTCATGAAGGCTGAAACCCGGTAAGCAATAGGGATTCATCGCATCCGTCCCCGCCAGGAGCGGTACGCCAGCCCTGTACAGGCCGCCCACAATCTTTTCCTCCACCCCGAAGATCCCCCGCGCCATTTGGTAGTCCGAATTGTTCCAGCGCCTGATCTGCGGCTGTGTTCTTTCGTCCCATCTGCTTCTTGACCTACGACCAACGTAAACCAATCGGGGATCTGAGGTCATCTTGGAGTCGTCCAGCCTTCCCCACATGCGATTTACAGTCAGAGTCGGTACCTGCCAGGTATCGTTTTGACGAAATTCCGCGAAGAGAGCCTGGCATTTTGCCTGGTCGAAGCTGCGATAGCCTTCAGCCTCAACCCTGAGCCGATCGAGGAAGAAGCGTGCATGTTCGACCGCGGCGGTCAGATTCTCCTGTTTGCTCGAACAGGCCAGGGCAATCCCCGTAAGGTGTTCGATCGAGCGCTGACCGGCCGCTGAGGCCTCCTGTGCTGTCACGGTCTCCGGAACATGGCCTTCAAAGTCGATGTGCTGCAGCTTCGCCTCATCCGCCAAAGCAAAGTAAGCGTCGCGTGGAACTCCGTCATATACCTTGACGAAATCTGCCCCGCCAGCTTTGATCTCATCGACTGTGCGGCGCGCATCCGCAGGCTTCTTGACGACGATCGAGCCGGGCCACATTGGAGATCTGCCGTCGACTATTGCGCTTGCCAAATAAATAAAGGGCGAGGGTTTCTTTTCGGAGAGCTCAACTCGTAGAGCTGCCGTGTCCCGCTCCCCGGCCATCATGCGAACTCCCGTTACGCCGTTCGCAATGTAAAGGGGCAGCTCGCCCGTCTCATGAACGTGGACATGCATGTCCCATAAGCCAGGAATGAGAAAGCCTCCGTGGGCATCGACCGCACCCGGAGATGCGCCATCTGCAGGCTCTGTCGACGCGACAGAGAGGATTCGGCCTCCTTGAAGCTTGACAGTCTGTTCCTTGGCCTCTTCGCCCGTCACTACGTTGATGACGGTGACGTGTTGGATCAGGGTCACAGGTGAGGAGAAGTCCTGGGCAAGAATTCCAGAAGCCGAGAAGGCCAGCGTCAATAGTAGTCGCTTCACCCGTCCTCCTAAAAGTGTCATTCATCAGCAGAATTAGAACGACGCCCCTGATAGCCTCTCGCTGTTCTGTGCCCTTTGGCTATGAAAAAGGCCTTTTATATAGAGGCATTTACTAGAGTGGATTATTCTCCAGGAATTCCCAAGGGCGCACGAAAAGTACGAGCTCTCCTGGAACAGAGGTGCCAGTAGTCTTCCTGCATCGGTTTGGCTTTGCGACCGGCTGCACTATCCCCCTTAATAAAATTTCGCTCACCTTGAAGTCATTGTGAACCAATCCGCCTGGCTCATCGGCGCAGGCGACGTAGAGCTTTGTGTTGTGAGTAAAGATCGTGGAGTCCTTCGAGATGCTTATGGCTGCAACGCCGTTTTGATCCGTTTGGACAGCAATCTTTCGGTAGCCGGGCGAAACTTCAAGTCCAACTTTAGTGAGCTTCAAAGGGTTTCCATTCAGCCCGTTGAGGAGCTTGATGCGAATCACGGTTTGTGGTTGTTGTGCAACGGTGACAGAGACGCCCAAAACAAACGAAGCTATGCTGAACAGCAAGTTCCGAGTCATGGTTGCCTCCCTTTCTACCACCGTCTGCAAGATGCATGCGCGACAAGCAAAACATCACTTAAGCAATTGTCTCGGCCACTCTTACCTAAGTCAAACCCTTCCAAAACTTATGGTACACAGAAGCCTCAGGCAGCGACGTCAGCAGCAGCTGCGCTCTGGCGTCGTTACGCTTTCTTCTCGATGAGCTCCATCTCCCCGGAACCTTCGCGCGGGTCCGGCTCCTCCCAAAGCACAATTGCCTTTGGAAGCGTAATCGCCATGACGACGAGCTGGAGTAACAGGGCCACAACATCCTGCGTCTTCGTCAGGCGGTCTGATTGGTTTGAATAAACAGCTGCCATGCTTGTCATATAGGTGCCCAGCAAAACCAGTGTTCTCCGCGACGCTCGGTCCCGCTCGCCGGCCTCGCGCTCATCCGGAAGCCAGGGACGATGCTCACGGCTTCCGCTCCGCGGCATCAGGTATGTCCCGACACGATATTTCTTTAGAAGATCCTCTTGTTGTTCCGCTGTGCTCCCCTCAAATCCTGTTGTCCCATACCTGTATCGTGCCCACTCATCCAGGCTGCCAATCATTAACATTTCTGCAGGCGACTGCTTCGGCACATAGAAAGTTTTTACGAGGGTGCCGTCACGAAAAACACCTAGAAAGACCAGCACAAACGACATCACCCACATCACCCAATATGGATGTCCGAAGGCATCCCATATTTGTGCTTGGATCGACAGCATCGCCACAGCAAGGACCGTATATGACGCCACCACAGCGACTCGCCGTCGCCAACGTGCCTGCATATCGATTCCGATGAACCGGAGGTTCTTTGCATCGTTCAGCATGGCTATACCTTTGGCCCACCCATCACCAAATGCGGCTCTCCGAGAGGGTTCGGCATCATCCACACGCGAATCAGCTCGGGCAATGACAGCACCACGATGACGAGTCCAGTAGAGGCGAGCGCGCTGAATAGCACTCCGGTGCGCGCCTGCCCGATCGGCATGAACAAACCTACTGCCCACCACACCAAGACCAGCCCCGGCAAGCCGGGTCGAAGTAGCCGATACGCATGTCCCTCCGCGTCCCGCTGCATCGCTGCTTCTCGCTCATCTTGCACTTTTCCTTCAGCCTCGAGTTCGTGACGCATCTGGTGCTTCACCCGGTCCTTCTCCATCTCGGTAAGTTCCCCAAACGTCTTCCCGTAAGACCATCTTGCCCGGTCCTCTTCCGTTGCCACGGAAGACATGCGACGTATGAGTCGCAACAGGAATAGTCCCAGACCCAAAGCCAGCAGGCAGTCAAGCGCTGCCCCCATTCCGTAAAGGCGGCTGCTGTCCCTTAGCGAAGAAAGATTGAAGATTCCAATTAGGAAGAAGCCCACTGGGCCAACTGTCGATAGAACCACGAGCCAGGGCCATTGTCTTCGAGTTCGCGTCTTCCTCGGCTGCTTTGAAATGAAGCCTGCCTTCGGTTCAGTCATAGCTATGCCTCCCTTTTCTCCAGCATGTACACCTGTTCGCTCAGCGGCCGAAATGGATCCGGAGAAAACACCGCCTCCACCGGGAGTTTGAAGAACCGGCTAATTTTGAACGCCAGTTCCAGGGACGGCGTGTAGTCGCCTCGCTCCAGAAATCCGATCGTTTGGGTATTGACGCTCACTGCCTGTGCCAGTGCCTGACGGCTCAACGAACGTTCGGAACGAAGTACGGCAATGCGGTTATAAAGCATGAGTTCCTTAGGAAGAACACTATATTGCTTATACGAAACACGCAAGCTGCCTTTATTCATCTGCTGATCCCGCAGCCTCGATTCACTGCACCGGCATGCAGTCCTAAGCGCGCCCGGCCATCCAGGCACCGTGTACCCGTAGAAGGCGTGCTCGCAACCTCTACTTGAGAAGAGAAGAGGACGAGTTGTACAGACAGATTGCCTCGTGTGAGTTTCGTGGCGCGCTTCAGGAAAAGGAAGTCTGCCTCTTCGCATGTCGAGAGAACGGTGAGGATTGCAAGCGTGCCAACCATAAACCTAGCTTAGGTGCTCACTTATGCGACGATGACGAACGAAATAGAATTGCGCGATGCGAGATGATCTCAGCGCGGAAGCCGAACAAGATGGGGTCACCTAGAGCGTTGTGTCGTGGAATATATTTGAGGGCAGCGATGAACAAGAAGACCATTTCTGTGATGATCGTGATTGCCTGCAGCATTCTTCTTTCCAGGAGCGCGGCATCTCAGGGTGCCAGCACCGCGAGGTCGGAAACCCCGAACGATCTCGCATGGGCTCGTGCGTTTGCCTCGCCGGAAAAGAAGGATGGGGATAACAAGTGGGATCCACATTTTCGCGCGTTGATGCGAGGTTCGTTTCCTCAACGACAGAGCTTCTGGCGGGATCATGGGAAATTCCCATCCGTACCGGAGTTGGTGGAGGAGTTTATCGGCGTCCCCGGAGGCGTGTCGGTCGATGAGGACCGTTACGTGACAATGGATGGATGCGTACCCCATGCGTGTAGTGCGCGCGGCATGGTTTGGATTGATACGCGTGGAAGCGGCAAGCCCCTTGTGATCTTCGTCGCGCCCGAAGATGTGAGCACAGCGAATTCGGAAAAACGCGCCCCTCAGCATCTTTGGCTTTATGCCAGTGATCAACTGAATTGGCAGAAGATGCCCCCCGAGTTTGTGACAAGTCTGGCACGCTGGTACGAAGCCTATCAGGCGACCTGGGCCAAGTATTACCGGATGAATGTGCTCATGCTGACGCTGGTCGAGCCAAGCGGTCTGACTTACGATCTTTCGCCTACCCTGTTTGCGCTCGATAGCCATACGGACGGAGCAGCGCGTTGACGAGTTTGCCGCTCGTGTCGTTCGATGCGCGCGGCATCTTCAACCACCTCACCGGCGGCCCTTCAACGGCAACATTTGTGGGTTGATGGTTTTTCACCTGTATGGCGATAGTGATGTTAGTCATATCTCTCGCTGGATTCATACCCGCACTTGTGAATCCTGTCGGACGGCGTGCACCTCTTACATTCCTCGCCGCAACGCATGGCATCGTATTCTTGGCTTGGCTTCTTCTCTTCCTCACTCAGAGCTTGCTGGTTGCTAAAGGTAATGTTCGCTGGCATCGGGCACTTGGCTTTACTTCAATCGGCCTGCTCGCATTGATGATCCCCTTGGGCTTCGAAACTACTGCTGCCATGGTGCGGCGTGGCTTCGATCTGAGCGGGGATCAACACATCGTTCAACACGCTGATGGCGCCGCATCTCTTGACGTATACCAAGCATCAATTTTCAACTTCGGCGGCCTGCTCCTCTTCGCTTCCCTCGCCGTAGCCGCAATCTATTATCGGCGGCGACCAGAGATCCACAAACGCTTCATACTTTATGCAAACATCTCGCTGATGGGCGCGCCGATCACACATCTCATCGGTCACAACCCGCCGCTGGTGCTCACCCCTCCTGCAGTCTTAGTGCCCATCTTCATCTTGCTCTTAACCGGTCTTGCGAGAGACTACATACTGGCAGGGCGGATTCATCCCCTCACAGTCCTTCTGGCTGTCGGCAGTTTCGCATCTTTTCCGATGTGGGGAGCCCTCATTGGACCGAGCCCGGCATGGCACAGATTCGCCGCCTGGATCTCCCAATAGCTAATTTTCGAATCTTTACAGAGACCGTTCGCCAATTGTCTGGCACAATACCGTCAAGCGTCCTTCCCAGCGGCCCTTAACGCTATCCGGCGAAAGGATTCGGTCTATGCATCGGAGCCAGTTTTCAACGCCTGGGCGGGGCCTTGAACAATCTATTCGCTTCTACATCCAGCGTAAAGCTTGGATTGCTGGCCCAACCGTGGTGCATCCCATCCCTGCTCGTCCTACACCGATGATCGTGTTTGACTTTGACGATCCGACCGATGTCTTCCTCTATCAAAAACAGGCTATAGTGAGATCCCCTTTGACTGTTGTTGTAGGGCCTCAGACGTATCGACGGCTGGAAATGCGACTGCGCGGAGCCCTCGATACATTTGTGATTGCTTTTCAGCCAGACGGAATGCACCGGCTGTTCTCCATCCCCATGCGTGAACTGACGAACCTTGACTTTGAGGCGCATTCAGTCCTGGGAAGCTTCATTTCAAGACTCGGGGAACGGCTTGGCAACTTAAGATCCTTCACAGAGCGTGTGCACATCGTAGAGGAAGCGTTGTTGCCGCTGGCCGTTGCATCGACTTGCTTCGACGGTGTCTCTGCTGCGGCCAATGGGATCATCATCGCTGGAGGACGCGCGGGTATCGCCACTCTCGCCTTGAATGCGGGATTAAGCATGCGCCAGTTTGAGCGGAGATTTACTCAACAGGTCGGTATGCGTCCCAAACTGTTCGCGAGAATCGCGAGGTTTGAAGCGGCCCTCGAGAATAAGGCACGTTTCGACAGTAAGTCGTGGACAGAAGTCGCGCACGAATATGGATATTACGACCAGATGCATATGATTCATGACTTCGCCGAGTTTACGGGTGAAACCCCCGCAAAAACCCTGGCCCAGCTTGAGAGAGTCTTTGTTGAACAGATTAGGACAATCCGGTCTCTCGGCTCTTCGAAAGCAATTGACAGTAATTCGCGGTTAATTCTCTAGCGGTTTAAAACCTTCATTTCATAGTTCAGCCAAGGGAAAAATGCTCTTTCCACAATTCAGCGACAGGATGCCTTCGGTCACCTGACCCGAAATCGCCGAGTCACTCATTGAGTGTGGCTGTCGCCTCAATGAGTGACTCGGCCTGTTGGCAGACAATGGACGACGAAACGCGCTTGATCGTTTAGTAAACATAAACCGCTATCTCTTAGCGTTCAGGCGGTCGCTATTTGCCTGTTGAAGCGGAACAGAGCTGCTTCCGCTGGCTCATGCGCCCCCAACCGGCTGATCGACAGCACTGTAATGTCGTCATCCTGTCCGAAGGCGCACGCTGTCGCCGCAATCTCGTCCGCTGTCGATTTTTTTTGAACCAACTCCTGCGTTCGGTCGAATCCGAATAGCTCGCCGGTTGCACTCCGTGCTTCGACGATCCCGTCGGTATACAGCATCAGTGTCTGGCCTTCCTCCACCCGGAATGTGACCTCTTCATAGTCGGCGTCCTCTACCAGACCGAGCGGTAGCGAGCCACTCGCGGCCGACACCTCGACTCCATCGCGAAGCGGCGCAAAGTGTCCTGCGTTCGCCACAGTCGCATCGCCGTTGGTTTGGATCCGCAAGACGACGCAGGTTGCAAAGCCGTTCTGCATACGGCCTCGCAGCCTGCGGTTCAGGCCGTCCAATATCTCCGCCGGACTTTGCGTGTAATCCACCAGCGTCCGTATGGTGCCCACGATCAGCGATACGGTCATCGCCGCCTTGAGCCCCTTGCCGCTCACGTCTCCCAGCACCACCACCGCGCCACCGTCAGGCTGCGATATCACCTGAAAGAAATCTCCGCCTACCTCTGCCGCAGGTTTATACACGCTGGCAATCGCGTAACCCGGAACCGCCGGGACCGTCTCCGGCACCAGCACACGCTGCACCTCCCGAGCCGACTTCACCTCCTGTTCTATCTGCTCCTGCCGTGCACGCTCTTTGATCTGGTGCCGCCCTACTGTCGCGACCAGGACGACGAACAACAGCGTATCTATAACGAACTGTGGGTTGATCACGTAAATCCCTACATGCATGATCAGCCTGGTCATGTGATCCTGCAGGAAGGTAGAGTGGGTGAAGCGAACGCCCTGTGTCCTGATCTGATCCGTAAAGGCGTATACCCCTGCCACAAAGACAGTGAACGCCAAGGGCAACAACTCGACTCGCCGGCGCAGCAGGCCAACCGAGACAATGATCAGCATGTAAAGCGGCGTAAAGCAGAAGATGAGCGTGAAGATTCCGTCGATCCACTGCATGCCCGGACCTGCATCCCACCAAAAAAAGAACATCCCACCATCCCCCAGTTGGGATACCAAGTACACCACGATCAAACCGATCGTCCATCTTCGCCACAGCCTATCCTTCCAAAACCCGAACAGAGACAACAAGATGAGCCACAAAGAGCCGTCCCGGGCGCAGTTCAAAGACTCCGTCGCCAGCTCGAGCACGGGATAATAGACGCCATAGCGCACGATATTTAAGAAGACCATCCCAAGCAAAGCCGCGCTCAGAAGGTAGATGGAAAGCCAGAGGTAGAGCTTTTCCTGGCGATCCTTGATAAACAGCAAAAGCGCGAAGATGCCGCTGACAAAGGTGACTGCGGACATGAGGAGCGTAAGCAAATGATGCCGCTCACTCCGATCCATGCGCGCGGCAATTCGCGTTGTCAAAACAGTCGTATCGCCAATAACCGGGGCTCCGTTGAGGCCGCCCATGTCGCCGGGATCAATCGTTGAAAGTGCACTCTTCCATACTCGAATCGCCAGTGTGCCCCGGGCATTCCCTTCGCCATTAACAGACAGCGGATAGACAGCCTCATGCCCGTACACCCACCAGTCTTCAGGCGGCTCGACTTTACCATAGCCGCCGATCTGCTCGCCGTTCCAGAAGATTTCGTAAGCGTCATCGACTGGCGGCACCAGGATCGCCAGTTTGCTGCCTGCCCCGCTGATGTCGATCTGTTTGCGATACCACGCCCAACCGGTGTGCCCTGGATGGGTCTGCGAGCCCCACGTCTCGTCTCCCCGCAATCGCTCCCACCCAGAGTCATCGTAACCCGGCTGCGCCCACGCGAGCTTTTCCCCGGTCACCGGGCTATCGGAAGTATGGAACTCCCAAAGACCATCCACCGCGACCGACCCGGTACCCGGATCATGCGCTGCAAAGACCTGAGGAGACGGCGCCTGTGCCCATATACCAGTTGGAACCATCGACAACCAGCACAACACCAAGCACGCAGCTTTTGCTCGCAACATCAAGGACACCCTTTTCTCGTTTCAAGGCACATGAAATGGAATTGTATGTCCTCCGAGCATACGCCCTCGACAGGTTGCAGCAAGAGCATCGAAGCCAACCAAGATACCGTTTGATCCCGGACCCGAGCGAAATGCGCGAACCGGAAATTGCTAAAATGCGGTTCCCATCCCTTTCTTACAACTCGGGAAGCACAGGTTCACTTCTCGAGGAACGCCAAATCGCCGAGTCACTTATCGAGCGGGGCTGTTACCTCAATGAGCGCATCGGCGATTTATCGCTCATCGAGAACGGCTGGAGCTTTGGTGAATGACTGACTCGACGACGCATTTGGTAGAGATTCGCTATTTAACGACGGATAAGTCGCCGGTAACAAACCGAAGAACATCACTAACGCAATGGAATGCGGTAAAGGTTGCGATGGACACTCTGGCTCATCCATGCATGTTGCGTGGAGGTTGGAGCAGGAATGATTAACTTATCAAGGATGGTCTCAGCACCTCTCATAGTCGCCAGCTGATTGGTTGGGTCAAGGTCAAGCCCGTTGGGGGGCAGCGAGGGCATGCCGCCACTGGGCGCAACCGGCAGAAGAACCGTTCTGTTGGGCTCCGTTGTGTCGACGTGAATCGCAAGAACCTTACCATCATCGCCCCACATTGCAAAGCAGACCGTGTGGCAGATCGTCACTGGAGTGG
Source organism: Tunturiibacter psychrotolerans (assembly GCF_051013365.1). Lineage (GTDB taxonomy): Bacteria > Acidobacteriota > Terriglobia > Terriglobales > Acidobacteriaceae > Edaphobacter > Edaphobacter psychrotolerans_A. The sequence continues at coordinate 1,638,773 of NZ_CP132941.1, forward strand.
CTCCACTCAGCGGAGCTGCAACTGTCTCAGAATAAGCCCCACCTTTGGGGGCAGCTTGATAAAGAATCACCCACCGTGCGTCCGGCGAGACGCCGATGAATCCAAGAATCTCGGTTGGGAGCACTCTCACCCTTTCGCTTCCGTCCTCTTTCATGCGGTATAGAAAATTTGATCCCCGTTCGGCAGCGCGAAAGTAAATGTCACCGTTTTGATCGAAATTCGGCTCGTCCTCCTCGACAAGGGAGGGAAATTGCCGCGGCGATGAGCCAAGATCCAGATCGGCAATCCAGAGATGCGTACGGCCCCGCGGGTCGACCGCGGAAAACACCACTCGCTTTTCATCCGGAGACAAGGCGTAACCGCTGACCGGAAACCCGGGCAGCAAATGCTCGTTAGCGCCAGTCTCCAGGTTCACCCGATAGAGCTCTCCGTTGACGCGAGAAATCTCTCCGCTGACATACTGGTGGCCAGCCGCCCCATGAACCGGGACCACATAAAAAAGATATCGGCCGTCCTGAGAAAACTGCGGGCCCTCCGCATAATTTGCCGAGGAGACCTGCCGATCTCCTTTCGCGTCGTGCAGCATGATCGTGCTCTGTGCCTGCCCCACCGAGGTGATCAGCGATCGGCCATCCGGAGCCATCGCGATGCCTTCTTCCTCGGTCGCGCCGGAAGTCAGCTGTTGGGGCACCCCGTCGGGAAAGCGTTGCCGCCAGATGTGGAAACGGCCACCCGCGTCGGAACTGAAATACATCCAGGCGCCATCGGGAGACCAGGCCATGTAAGTGCATCCGCCGCCTGCGGGACCGACAATGCGACCCGTTGAGCTGCCGTCGAATGGAACCAGACGACAAGGCTGCCATCCGCCGTTGTCCATCTCCACCACCAGCACCCATTTATGGTCGGGGGATATCGCCGAGCGATGTGCCATGCCTCTCTCCCTGCGAGGCACGTAGATGTCACGGCTGTTTTCACGATTTTCACCGGCGGTCGCGAGCGCCATATGAATGCCCATGCGGATATAAGAGAAAAGAATGGTCTTTTCGTCGATCCAGCTCAGGCCTTCGGCGTTGGCCAGCATCAGCCGGGACCCGCCGCCCAGCACCGGAACCACCCACGTGTCCCAGGCAACACCGGGGGCGGCGGTGAAAGCGATGCGCGATCCGTCGGGAGAAAATTCCGGGCTCATCTTATTCAGATTGTCGTGGGTCAATGGGACCGGTTCGCCATTGGGGAGGAGCTTCACGTAAACCTGGCCATGCCCGTAGAAGGTTTCAGGGCCGCGAATAAAAGTCAGCATGCGACCGTCGGATGAAATAGCCGGGGAGACGACGGAATCAGCAAAATCGGTGAGCGGCGTCCACTCGGCCTCAGTCGCGATGGGGGCCGATGATCTTCTCGTCAAGTAGAAATACACTCCGCCGGCGATAGCGGCAATCGCCAACACCACACCCCCATACAGCCAGGCTCGGGAGACGCTCTCAATACCCTTGCCGAAGGCAAATGTAAGCTCCCTCCGGCTTACGCCGGCAGTGATATTAGCCAGCTCCGTTTCCAGTTCTACAGCCGATTGCCAGCGGTGTGCGGGATCTTCTTCCAAACATCGACTTACAATTCTTTCCAGCTTTGCAGACGGAAGACGCTTTCGCATCGACCCGCTTCGTGCACCGGTCAGCATTTCATAGAGGACACAGCCGAACGAATAGATGTCCGAGCGCGCATCGGCCGGCCACCCCTGCCTTTGCTCGGGCGCCATATAGGCGGGCGTGCCCATCACCATCTGGCGGGCTGTGAGGGATTCATCCTGAACGGACTTCGCCAAGCCAAAATCCAGAACCTTCACTCCGGATTTCGCGATCATGATGTTTCCCGGCTTAAGATCGCGATGAACGATGCCCTTGGCATGTGCTTCCGCCAGTGCGGAGGCAATCTGCCCACCATATCGCACCACCATTTCGAGAGGCACGGGACCGTGTTTGATCCGGGCGGCAAGCGTTTCGCCTTCTACCAGTTCCATCACCAGATAATTAGGTCCGACATCATGAAGCGTGCAGATATTGGGATGATTCAACGATGAGATCGCGCGCGCCTCGCGTTCGAAACGGGAACTGAACTGTTCATGAGCGATCTTGATCGCCACGGAACGGCCCAATCGCGTGTCTACCGCCCCGAAAACCTGGCCCATGCCTCCCTCGCCGAGTTTGCCCTCGATACGGTATGGTCCAAGGATGGCGCCGGCCATCAGTTCGGCGACAGGTGAATCCTCGAGCAGGTGTGTGGCGTTCTGGATGGCAGGCCGCTCGATAAAGTCGCCATCGATTGCTTCTACCAGCAGCGATTCCACTTCGCGGCGCACTTCAGGATCGGCCTGCGCCAATATCGCGGCGCGCTCATTGGCAGTTGCTTCGCGAGCCGCGTGGTAAAGCTCTTCAATTTGTCGGAAGCGCTCCTTAGTCATGGCCGGGGTTACGATCGTCCCTTACAGTATGGCTCAACTCTCGATGCAGCCACGCCTTGGCGAAATTCCAGTCGCGCCTGACCGTGCGAGGAGAGATTGTGAGCGCCATGACGATTTCCTCTTCGGTCAATCCGCCAAAGTATCGCAACTCGACCACCTTGGCCTGCCGCGGAGCCAAAAGCGAGAACGCCGTTAGCGCGTCGTCCAGGGCAAGAATTGACCGGTCCGGGGCCGGTAACAAGACGGCGGTCTCGTCCAGGTTAACTTTGTTGGCTTCTCCGCCGCGTTTCTGCGAACCGCGGGCGCGGGCTGCGTCCACCAGGATACGCCGCATCATCCGCGCCGCAATCGCAAAAAACTGTGCACGCGCCTGCCATTCGACCTTGGACACATCGATCAGGCGAAGGTAGACCTCGTGCACAATAGCGGTGGCCTGCAGAGTGTGGCCCAGGCCTTCGTTCCTCATGTAACGACGCGCCATCAGGCGCAATTCAGGATAGACGTACTCCGCCAACCGGCCCAGGGCTGCTTCATCACCACCGCCCCAGGCCTTTAGCAGTTGGGTGATTTCTCCAGAGCGTTCGTCCATGGATAACCTCGCTCCCCCCAGGCAAAAGAAATATACCAAAGCGTGGCCGCTTTTGCCTGTCACTTCCGCCAGTACAAACGAGGGGAGAAGAGGCGGTCAGGCCGATTCTTCTCCCTGAATCGAGTCAATCTACGAAATGCAAAGGAGATTATCATGAAACTCAACGCCATCGCTCTCACAACCGCCGCATTCACCGTACTTGCCCTGGGTTTTGCACCCAACGCGAAGGCTGACTGCTCTGAGGCTACGCTGAAGGGCCACTTCGCTTACACCTCCATCGGACCTATTGTTGCTAACGCACCCGCCTCCATACTTGGACCGTCCGCCGAGGTTGGTGTGCAATACTTCGACGGGAGAGGCGGCGTCAGCTTCAAATACAATGCGAGCACAAACGGCAGTATAGGCCCTGGAACCGGAACGGGCGCTTATACGGTAAGTGACGATTGCACGGGCACTTTCACCGAAACCTCCGAAGGATTTACCTCGCACTTTTCCTTCGTGATCGATGAGAACGGAGTCGGATTTCAAGGTATCTGTCAAGACACGGGCGTCGTCGTCACACGGTCTGGACGAAGGCAATTCCTGGGTGGCGATTGGAAGTGATGAAGACTTTCTGGTCTTCCCCGATTGAGGATTGAGGGACCGATGAACGTACGGGTTGGCGCTAGCGCACTACGTCGTAGTTGGTCGACAGACAATGCAACTTCGATCGACCAGCTACGACTCAGACGTGAGCGCCACAACCTTTACAGCGGGTTGGGTGTAACTTGAGGTTGATCCTTTTCTGGCTGGTCCCGCCTATCGGCTCGCGGGCTTTTGCTTTCAAGTGCCGATATCAGGCCGAGTCACTCATCGAACCTCGCCGGGGTGTTCGGGCACTAATCGTGGAAGTCTGAGACGTGGAACTTGCCATTAGCGTACGATTTTTTTTGGGTGCGCCGTGCTAAGGCACGTTTCTCAGCGGGTGCGAATCCCGCCCGGCAAGGTCGCTCCAGCCGGTAGCAATCGGAGCAGCCGTGGCAACGAAGCGGCTGATCCTCCTTTGTAGGATCATCTAACTGACTTGGCAAGTATGCAGCCCGTAACGTGAGCGAACGCTGAGCAGGCCTCGAAAGTCGCAACGCGGAAGCCGACCCGCCCAAAAATCGGGGAAGGCTGCCATCGTGGGGGAAGAGAGCGAAATGTGCACTCTGCGATTCCGCCGGGGTATTGGGAGCACGGTTCGGATAATGAGGCACCGGCAGACGAAAGGGCCGGACACAGATACGCCAGACCTAAACAACTGCGTCACATCTCGACTCTACACGTTTGGTGTAGTACCCCCTGATAGCAGCGAACATCGCGCCCAGGGCCTTAGCGTACATAAATTTCCTTTCTTGAGATGACCCTATGGGGCCTCGTCACGCGACCGCGCACGACCAGCGGTGGCCCAAACTGCTACTGGACGTCAAGACGAAATGGCTTGTCATAGGGGGCTACGGGGTACCCTTTCTGTTTCCATGCTTCAAGCCCGCCTGCCAGCATCTTCACTCTCAAGAACTCCATCTTCAGGGCGGTTTCTAATACGATTCCGCTGGTGTCCTCACCTGGACAGGTGCAATAGAGCACGTAGTCTTGATCTTTAGAGAGCATGTCGGGATTTGCTACGATCTCTCTCGGAGAGATTCTCTGTGCGCCTGGAATTATCTCTGTGTGCACAAGGAAGTCGAGAGGCAAGCGCAGATCCACAACCGCGGGTTTCTGGTCTGAGTCCAGCAAGTCATGCAAGGTCTCAGGGGTGATCGTGTGACTGAGCATCTCTCGTCGTCTAGCTCTACGTCGCATCCAAATGATCCCAGAGACCACCGCTAATGAGCCGACTGCAATAAGAAACACAGGTTCAAACATAGCAATTCCTCCCATGACAAACTTTGCGCAAATGATTGGATGAACAGCTCCCCAACTCAGATCCATGCTTCGCAGCGCCTTCCGAATTACCGGGTTCCCGACGGTGCCTAATAGAGCTTTGATTGGCGGCTTTCAGTCTGCGCTTCAGCGTGAACATAAGGATGCACCTCAAGAGACTTGTCGGTCTTACGGCTGCCATCCCCCGCCGAGGGCGCGGAAAGACCCTACTGCTGCGCGGGCGGCACCCTCACGACTGACTGCCAACTCGTCTTTTGCGGCAAGTAGTTGTCGATCTGCGTCTAGTACATCGGTGAGGCCAATGACGCCGGCGTTGTATGATTCCTGCGAGCGGTCACGTACCCGCTGCAGTTGTGCTATCTCCAAGAGCAGCTCCGAACGGCGGTTCTCAGACTGCGCTAGGAGAGTGAATGCGTCTTCAACATCCTCAGCGGCATGAAGAACAGAGCTCCGGTAGCGCAATAGGGCCTCAGCATTCGCTCCGCGGGCTTGCTTGACTTCTGCATCCACCCTGCCGAAATCGAATAATCTCCAACGAAGACCTGCGACGCCGATCGATTGAAACCCTTGCTGCTCAAACAGATGAGCGGGTGCGAGTGCCTCAGAGCCGACGATGCCCGACAGCGAAAGCTTCGGGTAATATTCCGCGAGCGACTGGCCAATTCGGGCATTTGAAGCAGCTACCTCGCGTTCGGCTGCAATGATGTCAGGCCGTCGGCGCAAGAGATCCATAGGGGCGGCAGTATTCGGAATGCTCGGCACCACGGGAATGTCTGCCACCACTTTGAGGTCGGCAGCATAGGTTCCAGGTTGCGCTCCCATCAGGACATCGAGACGATTGAGCTCCGACTCAAGGACTGTATCGAGCAATGGAATCGTTGCCTTTGCACCAGAGAGCAGGGCCTCTGCTTGCGCAAGTTCCCGATCGGACGCAACGCCTGCATCTTTTCGTTGGCGCACGAGATCCACGAGGTGTTGATCGGTCTCGATCTGCTCATGCGCGAAACTCAACCTCGCTTGCGCACCTCTGATCTGCAAGTAAGCATCTGCGGCTTCAGCCGCAATTGAAATGCGTGTACCCGTACGCATAGCCTCCGCCGCCTGCGCCTCTGCAGTGGCTGCTTCCGCACCTCTTCTCAAGCTCCCGAAGAGATCGGTCTCCCAACTGGCCGCAATGCCGAGATCATAGTAGTTTTGATCGCGTTGATATCCCGGGATGACAGGGGATATGCGACCGAATGGGCTCTCCAATGATTGTCGAAGGGAAGTAGTCGAAGCGGATAAGCTACCGGCGGGCAGCCTTGCCGCACCAGCCCCTTTTGCAACGGCTCGTGCCTGCTGAACACGGGTCAGCGCTGCCGCCAGATCAAGGTTTTCGGCCAAAGTCCGTTCCACTACCTCTGTGAGCTTCGGATCTTGGAATCCGACCCACCATTGATCGAGTGACGGTGCGGGTGGGGCGTCGGTCCTCGCCTCAATCGACGGGGCGTTATGGAAGGGCTGCAACTGGACAGACGGCGCATGGTAGTTGGGGCCGACCCGGCAGCCACTGATTGCCGCAGTCAGAGTGAGGGCTAACCCCAGCCGGACCGCAAAACTGACAGCCGCCACGTGCTGGCGGCTGAACTCACTGCTGCGGGGAAACTTGCTTTCTAGTTGACGAGAATGATCGCGGCTATTCATTGTTAGTGAAGAGTATTGGAAATCATCACACATTGTCAATAAACTGTATGCTTAAGCTGGCCAACTAATTTGGTCAAAACTATGGAAAGCTCTGAATCTGAATCCACTATGAGTCAAAATACTAGCCACCGCACTTCGTTCGAACTTGGTCGACGCGAGGCCATTTTGCAGGCTGCCAGTGAGCATGTTCGCCATTACGGTTACCAAAAAACGACCGTCGCAGACATCGCAAAAACCATCCAGCTCTCCCCTGCTTACCTGTACCACTTCTTTGATTCAAAACAGGCAATCGGAGAAGCCGTGTGTACCTTGATGCTTGAGGATCTAATCAAGAATTTGGCGAACATGTTGGCCCAGATAGACTCACCGGGGGACTGTATCATGTTTATTATTAGCAATATAGCTACAGCCTCTACAAGTATGTTTCTCGAGGATCGAAAGATGCATGATCTCATCGCTCTGTCATTTCGAGAGAAGTGGGCCTCAACGGAAAGATACCGTTCCGACCTCCTAAAAATCGTTCGCGAGGTGGTGATTCGCGGACGCGAAATAGGCGAATTTGAAAGGAACACGCCCCTCGATGAGACCTGCGAGGCAATTCACTACACCATGGAACCTTTCTACTATCCGATTCTTGTTCAACAGAATCCGCGAGAACTGCCGGAGGAGGCCGTCGCTGTGGCAAAGCTAGTGCGAAGATCGCTAATTTTATGATGAATGACGAATTGACAAACTCATCACTTGTGTATAGATTCGCCTTCAGGAGCATCAGGAGAGTCAACCAGTGAGGAATTTTCAATTCAACGTTACAGCCCTGGCCCTTGCCGCATATGTAATCGGCCTTGCCGGTTGCAACCACAAGGTCGAAGCCGATCCACGAACCGAGCCCGAATTAGTCCGGGTCGCAGAGGTGGTGGTCTCATCCGGCTCCACTCGTTCATTTACCGGCGTCGTTACCGCGCGTGTCCAAAGCAACTTGGGTTTCCGAATTCCCGGAAAGATCACAAAGCGTCTCGTAGATACCGGTCAATTTGTCCGCGCCGGTCAGCTTTTGATGACCATCGACCAGACCGATTACTCGCATGCGATTACCGCAAGGAACGAGACGGTCGCCGCAGCGAAGGCTAGAGCTGAAGAAGCTGCCGCAGATGAGGCTCGCTACCGCGGGTTGGTGAAGACGGGAGCGATCTCAGCCTCCACCTATGACCAAGTGAAGGCAGCTTCTGATGCTGCTCAGGCCGAACTGCAGGCCGCGCAGGCGCAAGCCCATGTCGCACAGGACGAAGGCGACTACTCAAAACTCACCGCAGATGCTGACGGAACTGTCGTCGAAACAATGGGCGAACCAGGACAGGTGGTAGCCGCCGGTCAGACCGTCGTGCGTCTCGCACATGCCGGCCCACGCGAAGCGGCAATAAACCTCCCAGAAACCGTACGCCCAAAGCTGGGAACCGCTGCGAATGCATCGGTGTATGGCCAAACAAGTGGGGTAACCGCCCGGCTGAGACAACTCTCTGACGCCGCTGATCCTCTCACGCGGACATTCGAGGCTCGCTATGTACTGGGGGGCCCTGGCGCGAATGCACCTCTCGGCGCAACGGTCACGGTGCGACTCGACGGCGGAAGCGAGGACCTGTATTCAGTTCCCATCGCTTCCATCATAGATTTGGGTCAAGGCACCGGCGTTTGGGAGTTGAACACTCAAACTAACACCGTCGCCTTCCATCCTGTTCACATACATAATCTGACCGAAGAGGAAGCGATTCTGACAGATGGCGTGCATTCGGGCGAGAAGATCATCGCGCTTGGGGTCCATCTTCTTCACGACGGAGAACGTGTTCGCGTAGAGGAAGTTCGCGCGGAGGTTAAACGATGAACCTTCACGACAAAGAGCACAGCGAGTTCCATGTTCACGACACGACTGGACCCGAGTTCCGGGAGAAAGTCACCGAGTCGTTCCTCAATCTTTCAGCGATAGCGGTACGCGAAAAAGCCGTCACGTTCTTCTTGCTTCTTGCCGTAATCGGAGCCGGAGTCTTTGCGTTCTTTCAGCTTGGCCGAGCTGAAGACCCCACGTTTACCGTGAAAGTTTTCACAGTCGCCGCCGTTTGGCCGGGTGCGACCGCACAAGAGATGCAGTATCTAGTCGCAGAACCGCTCGAGAAGCGAATGCAGGAACTCCGGACCTACGATCGGGTAGAGACGTTTACACGTCCCGGCCTGGCCCTCATGAAGGTATCCCTGAAGGACAGCATGAACCCCAAGGAGGTTCCTGAGGAGTTTTACCAGGCTCGTAAGAAACTAGGGGACGAAGCACATAAGCTGCCACAGGGCACGTATGGCCCGTTCATCAATGACGAATATTCGGACGTCACCTTTGCACTCTATTCCGTAGAAGCACATGGTCTACCTTTGCGCACGCTGACGCGTGAAGCAGAAACGCTGCGCCAACGACTGTTGCAGGTGCCTGGTGTAAAGAAGATCGATATTGTTGGTGAGCGTCCCGAACGCATCTTCGTTGAGTTCTCCTATGCGCGGCTGGCGACGCTCGGCGTCAGTCCACAGCAGATCTTCGACGCACTCGTGAAGCAGAATGCTGTGACACCGTCCGGCTCGGTCGATACAAAGGACCAGCAGGTCTTCATCCGATTGGACGGTGCGCTCAACGACTTACAAAAAATTCGGGACACACCGATCGTAGCGGGCGGACGCACATTGACGTTATCCGACATCGCTGAGGTGAAGCGCGGATACGAAGATCCTACGACCTTCATGATCCGGCACAACGGCGAGGATTCCCTCGTCCTCAGCATCGTGATGAAGGAAGCCTGGAATGGCCTTGATCTCGGCAAGGCACTCGAAGCGGAGCAGAAGAAGATTTCGACGGAACTCCCTGCCGGTATGGTTTTCAGCAAGGTCACGGATCAGGCTGTAAACATCCGTGAGGCCTATGACGAATTCATGCTCAAGTTCTGTGTCGCGCTTGCGGTCGTCATGATTGTGAGCTTGATCAGTCTTGGCTGGCGCGTGGGTATTGTGGTCGCTGCAGCCGTCCCCCTTGTACTTGCTGCTGTATTCGTGGTCATGTTTGCTACCGGCCGCGTTTTTGACCGCGTGACGCTCGGTGCACTCATCCTTGCTCTAGGACTACTTGTCGACGACGCCATCATTGTTATCGAAAGCATGGTTGTCAAGATGGAAGAGGGCTGGGACCGCGTTCAGGCGGCCGGGTATTCCTGGGGTCACACGGCCGCACCCCGTCTTGCAGGAGCTCTTGTGACCGCCATCGGACTTATGCCCGTAGGTTTCGGTAAGTCTACGGCAGGCGAGTATGCGGGAAATATCTTCTGGGTTGTAGCGTTCGCCCTGCTGGTGTCGTGGTTAGTGGCGGCGACGTTTACACCGTACCTCGGCGTAACTCTTCTTCCGAACGTAACGCCCATCGCGGGAGGGCACGAGGCCATCTATTCGACCCCCGGTTACCAAAAACTCCGCAGGCTCGTGGCTGGTGCAGTCAAGTTAAAGTTCCTCGTAGCGGGCATTGTGGTGGCTATCCTGGTGGCATCTTTCGTTGGCATGGGCTTCGTGCGACAGCAATTTTTCCCTGCCTCCGACCGTCCCGAGATGCTGGTTGAAGTCACCTTGCCTCAGGGCAGCAGCATTGAAACCACGAGCGGGGCAAGTGCCAAGGTGGAAAACTGGCTTCGTAAGCAGCCGGAAGCAAAGATCGTGACTGCGTACATCGGTGGAGGCGCACCAAGGTTTTTTCTCTCTTACAACCCTGAGCTCCCCAACCCAAACTTTTCAAAGATCATCGTTCTGACACCGGATGAAAAGCAGCGTGACGCCCTGAAACTTCGTCTGCAGCAACAAGTCGCAGCAGGCATCGCGCCTGAAGCCAGAATCCGCGCTTCGCAACTGGTCTTTGGTCCGTACACGCCCTGGCCGGTCGAGTTTCGCGTGATGGGACCTGATGTCGAAAAGGTTCGCGACATAGCAGCACAGGTCAAACAGGTTATGGTGGCCAGTCCGAACACGCGGCAAGCCAATGAAGATTGGGGAGAAAAGGCTCCCACTGTTCATTTTGTCCTCGATCAAGACCGTCTACATCTCCTCGGCTTGACCTCAAGCGACGCTGGTCTTCAGATCCAGTTCCTGCTCACTGGAATTCCAGTGTCGCAGGTTAGGGAAGACATCAGAACCGTCGATATCGTAGCTAGGAGTGCTGGAGCGGATCGTCTCGATCCAAGCCGACTGCAAGATATGACCATCATCAGCCACGATGGGAAGCTAATCCCAATCAGCCAGATCGGACACGTAGAAGTCCGGCAGGAGGAACCCATCCTGAAGCGTCGCGACCGGCTCACGACGATTACCGTGGAGTGCGACATCGCCGAGGGGCTCCAGCCTCCACAGGTATCGGGTGAACTGCTGAAGTCCATTCAGCCGATCATTGCCAAACTGCCATCGGGCTACAAAATTGAAGTTGGCGGCAACATCGAGGAGTCCAACAAGGCAAATGTCGCCCTCGCCAGCGTCTTCCCAATCATGATCATCCTGACGCTTACCGTAATCATGCTGCAGGTCAGATCGTTCTCCGCAATGTTCATGGTGGTGTTGACAGCCCCACTCGGGCTTGCTGGTACGGTGCCGACGTTGCTTCTATTCCATCAGCCCTTTGGCTTCAATGCCATCCTCGGACTGATCGCTTTGGCGGGAATCATCATGCGCAATACCCTCATCCTGATCGGCCAAATCAAATCCAATCAGGAAGAAGAGGGCATGAACAGCTACGATGCCGTGGTCGAGGCAACGGTGCAACGCGCAAGGCCGGTACTGCTCACAGCTCTCGCGGCTGTTCTCGCTTTCATTCCTCTCACGTTCTCCGTCTTCTGGGGTTCAATGGCATACACCCTGATTGGCGGTACTTTCGTCGGCACGGTTTTGACGCTCTCGTTCCTTCCAGCTCTCTATTCGATCTGGTATGGCGTCAAGCCGAATTCTGTAACGGCGAACAAGGGAGAAGTTCTCTTAGCGGAGGCATAACGCTCAGGCCAGCGGCGGGATCTCCCCATCCTGTTGCCGGCCTCATGCTCGGGACGGATAACAAAAGCTGCACTGGATCGAGCACACCCACCACGCAAGTAGCAGCGAAAGCAACGAGGAGTAACCATGGCAGAAAAGCATATTACCGATGTCACCGACGGCACGTTTCAACTGGATGTTCTGGAATCGGAACAGCCGGTATTGGTTGACTTTTGGGCAACATGGTGTGGCCCGTGCAAAACACTCGCTCCGGCAGTGGAAGAGATTGCTGCTGAATTCGATGGCAGGCTCAAGGTCATGAAGTTAGATGTCGATCAAAACAGCGCAACGGCTAGCCGGTTTGCCATCCGCGGCATCCCGGCACTATTGCTCTTCAAGGGCGGGAAAGAAGTTGAACGCATCGTTGGCCTGGTACCCAAGGCCACGATTAGCGAAACGGTGTTGAAGCAGATGAACTAGCACATTTTGGAGTGATCGATCAATTTGGGCCCGGCCTAACGGCCGGGCCTCTCTCTATGCGATCTGTGAAGAACACCACGAACATGTTAGGGATGTTCAGCGAAATGGCACTACCGGGAGCCCTAACGGCGAACGCGAGCATTTTGAACACTGGCTTTCTTGAAGCTAGTCAAACCTCCAGCAGATGTCGTCCCCGATAGGGAAAGTCGCGTTAGTAATTGGGGGAACCCGCGGCGTCGGTGCAGCCGTATCGATTGCCTTTGCTCACGCCGGTGCGGACGTGGCTGTTACCTAATCTGCTTCGCAGGCAAGAGCAAGGGAGCACGTTGAAATCCTAGAAAGGCTCGGGGCAATCGTGCAACGGCAATCAAACACGATCCTGGGATACTAAGCAAGCTGCATCACTCCTCCGGGACGTGACAAGGGCGTTCAAACACCTCGACATCCTGATTCATACTTCATCCTTCGCGAATTACGGGAAACTATCGACGACCGACAATCAACAATTAACAATCGGACACTAGATTTGCAATGGCAGATGAATGTTCAAGGCTACATTGCTTTGGTACGCTCTGCTGTTCTGAACCTGCGCCCCGGCGATCGCATCATTGCCTTGACCTCTTCGTTGGCCCAAAGGGTGGGAATCGTGGGAGCTGCTGATTACGCAGGAACAAACGCGGCAGTGCTGGGCTATACCAAGGGGGTTCGCCAGAGACCTCGCAGGCCGCAAGATCACTGCGAATGTGGTCTTGGCTGGCACCTTGAAGTTCGAGACCCGAAAACGCGTAAAGGCCACCTGAGCGGCTTCTACGCCCAAGAAGACATCTATGAAGAGGCCGTAACAACGGATGACGTGGTCAGGGCTGTTATGTTCTTGGTCTCGCCCTCTGCCGGTTCAATTACCCGGAAGGCTCTGGACGTTACTGGGGGAGAGCTTGCCTGAACGCGCCTGAATAGCTGTTCTTCGTTCTGCTAATGTCCGCCCGTGCGTGGTAATCCCGGAAGTAGTCGATCAATTGTGATGGGGAGTTCCCGGACACGGTGGCCGGTAGCATGGAAAACGGCGTTAGCGATGGCGGGAGCCACGGCCACGGAGCCGATCTCCCCGAGCCCCTTTGCTCCAATCGGACTGACCTCTTCGTCCTTTTCGTCCACAAAGATCACGTCCAGATCGAAGATGTCGGCATTTGACGGAATGTGATAATCGGCAAAGCTGTGTGCCATGCACCGACCGAGATTGTGATCATAGGCTGCATCTTCATGAAGCGCCTTACCGATGGCCATGACAGACGCACCTCTAATCTGACTTTGCGCCGTCAGAGGGTTGAGAATTCGGCCCGCAGCAATCGCTGAGACAATACGGGTCACCCGAATTACGCCAAGCTCCTCGTCGATGCGGACTTCTGCGAAAACTGCAGAATGAGTAGCGCTCGTAAACCCCCTGCCTGCGGAGAGCTGTGTGATCGTGGCAGTCGCCTTCATACTCGACTTCCCTGCTGCTTTGAGAAGATCTACGAATTGATGTCTTGGGACCACGCCTGGATTGAAGGTATCTCTGCCTGTTGAGTGCTTGAGAAGCTTCTTCTTCAACTTGTCGCATGCAGCCTGCACAGCGGATCCAGCGGTCGCAGCAGTCCAAGATCCACCTTGAGTTGGGTTGTAAGGAAGGGACGAATCTCCGAGACGGGTTGTAACGCGATCGACTGGAAGTTGCATCGCGTCGGCGGCGAGTTGCGTGAGAATCGTGTACGTTCCGGTACCAATGTCAGTCACTGAGGTTGCGACTTCGAGGCAGTTGTCGGCCGTCAGGGTGACGGTAGCTCGCGCCGGGAGCGGAGAGAGCGCTGCATCCCAAATGCCGGTCGCCATGCCCCAGCCGATCAGTTCCCGTCCATCGCGCATGGAGCGTGGCGCGGGGATACGCAGAGACCACCCGAACTTTTCAGCGCCCTGCGCGTAGCAATCCATTAGGGCTTTGCTACTCATTCTCCGGTGCTCCATTTGATCATCGCTGGTGTAGTTCGCGTAGCGCAGAGCAAGCGGGTCCTGACCAGTAGCGTAGGAGAGTTCGTCCATGGCCGATTCGAGTGCGAACATTCCGGTAGTCGCTCCAGGTCCGCGCATATCGCAAGGCGAGACCGTGTCGAGTTTCGCAAGCTTGTACGAGAGGCTGACGTTCTCACACCGATACAGCAGACCCGAGAAGTAAAGCATTGGATCCTGTGCATCTTCATTGCGGGATGTGGCTGCAATTGCGTCCTGCTTTAATGCCTGAAGGAGCCCGAACTCATCTGCACCAAGAGCTACCGTCTGGATTGCGTGAGCTCGATAGCCAAGCGTGTACATCTGATCTCTCGGGATGACGATCCTGACGGATCGCTTGAGAGCTTTAGCGGCCAGCACCGCTAAAAAGACGGATTGTTGAGGACGAAGACCGAGGCCGAAAGCACCGCCAACGTAGGGACTCAGCACACGGACATGGCGCCTGAAGAACAAGAATGCAGTTTTGAGATATATCTGCACACTCTTGGGACTCTGGGTCTTGTCGTATACGGTAATTGTGTTATCCGCGCCCCAGTGGACGGTGGTAGCAAAGAGTTCCATCGGATGATGGTTCTCTGGGGAGGTGCGGTACGTGGCCTCGACTTTCACCGGTGCGGCCGCCATGGCGGTACCCGCATCGCCGGTCGGCTTCGGGGTGGGCGGAACGCCGATACGATGCCTTGGCGGTTCATATGCGCTTACCGCTTCTTTCTCAAGATCAGTAGCGTGGACCTCTTCACGATAAGAGACTCTGACCAGCGCGGCGGCATCTCGCGCCGCCTCGAACGTGTCGGCGACCACGAGGGCCACCGGTTGTCCGCTAAAATGGACTCGTTCATTATGGAGCGGTCTGAACGGTCGGCCGGGAGGCCCCATCGGATCTTTGAAAAACAGGCTAAAGTGTGGTCCCCACGGCCGATTCTGATGTGTGAATATCTTTATTACGCCAGGAAAGGCCATCGCCTCTTCCGTGTCGAAGCCAGTAATCTTGCCTTTTGCGATTGAGGAGGGAACGATCACCCCGTGAAGCAAATCCGGGACTTCGTATTCCGCAGCATACTTTGCTCCTCCGGTTACCTTAAGCGGACCATCGACACGCGCAAGAGGCTTACCTGTACTGACGGGTTCATCGGCCATGAATTCTCCTAACGGATCCGCTTATCGGACTGCGACTGGGGTGTCTGTGCTGCCGCCTGCTCCAGGCATCGGACGACAGTTCTATGCGCTAATTCAATCTTGAAGCCGTTATGCTCCTCTGCCACCGCTGTATGGAGCAACCGATCCGCGAATTGGCGAAACACGCTTCTCTCGGCATTCGCGCCGACTAGAAAAGTCTCGGCCTCCCTGTCCCGCCATGGCTTGTGGGCAACACCACCGACAGAGAGCGCGGCGCGCGTTATGACGCCATCGTCTACCTTCACCAGTGCTGCAACGGACACTAAGGCGAAAGCGTAGGAAAGCCGATCGCGAATTTTTAGATAGCTATGCCCTATCTGCGCAGAAATGGGAGGAAGATCCACAGCAATGATGATCTCGCCATGCAGCAGATTCGTGTCCAACTGTGGGGTCTCGCCGGGTAGGCGATGGAAGTCCGAGAACGCGACCGCTCTCGTTCCACGAAGCCCCTCCACAATGACGACAGCGTCAATTGCGGCGAGAGCTACACACATATCTGATGGATGAGTTGCAATGCAAAGCTCGCTGGCACCCAATATGGCGTGCCCGCGATTTAGACCTGTCTTAGCTGGACACCCACTGCCGGACACGCGCTTATTACATGGAATTTGAATGTCATAAAAGTAGGAACACCGCGTGCGCTGAAGCAGGTTGCCGCCGATGGTTGCCATATTTCGTAGCTGCCCAGACGCACCCGCAAGTATTGCGCTGGAAAGCAACGGGTATCGTGCGGAAATACGTTCGTCATACGCGACGTCCGCGTTGGTCGCAAGAGCCCCGATTCTAAGACCACCTTCAGGGGTCTCCCTGATTTCCCGGAGCGGAAGTCCGTTGATGTCGATCACGAGCGTGGGCGTCGAGACGTCATATTTCATTAGGTCGAGCAGATTGGTGCCGCCAGCCAGCAATGCAGCCTTAGGTTCCGACAGCATCATTGCAATCGCTTCCTTTATGTCGGTTGCTTTCACATAGCGGAAATGTCTCATTGGTCCTCTAAGAGAGTTGATCCTGACGCCATAACGTCCGCGATCGCATCGACGATACCGATATAAGCTCCACAACGGCAGAGATTTCCGCTCATGCCCTCACGAATCTCATCTCGCGACTTTGCTTGACCCTCGCGCAATAAGCCCACAGCGGAACAAATCTGACCCGGAGTGCAGTAGCCGCATTGAAGAGCGTCATATCGGATGAAGGCGGATTGCAGCGGATGCATCTTCGACGTAGATCCAAGCCCTTCGATTGTGGTTACCGTCGAGCCTTCACGACTCACCGCCAGAATGAGGCAGCTATTCACACGTTTGCCATCAAGCAGAACTGTGCATGCTCCGCATTGGCCGTGATCGCAACCTTTCTTCGATCCCGTCAAATGCAGATATTCCCGCAATAGGTCCAGTAGAGTGACGCAGGGGTCCACGTTTACCGCTCGCGGAAGTCCGTTGACCACGAGTTTCAATTCGAGGGTTCGAAATGCCTCAATCGGAATCACAATGACATCCTGTCTACCAGCCGGCTGGCCTGTTTGCTTATAGAGCCGCAACCGCACGGCCCTCGGGCTCAATCAAGCCCCAAATTGCGTGATGTGGTAATCGATATGGATCTGTAATAGCCTGCCCGACTCCCGGAGTGACATCTTCCCAAACATGCAGTGTGGACCCCACTCGCTCGCCGATCGCTTATTCCAAGCCGCTTGGATGATCGTCAATAACTTGCCTGCTCTTCGAAGAAATTGAAGTGCTCGGCGTGCGAGAGCTTGAAACCGGTGGGTAGCCCCAACCCGACGGGCTGTTCCGGGAACCCGTCCACAAGTATCCAACGGAAGAGAGTGCGAGCCGTGAGGTAGCTCTCGTCCTCAAGCCTGTAGAAACCGTGCGCATGTCCGCATGCCACGTTGAGGTGATGCAGCCCCTGATCTACCGTCATTGTCCCCCAACAGTGAGTAGACGTGGATTTGAGAGCGGCGACCTGGGTATGATACTCGGCCAGCTTAGCTTCACTGAAGAACGCCGCCATGCCATCCACTTGAGGCATTCGTATGGCGCGATGCGAGTATCGAGTCATGGCGGTTCCAGTCACCCAGAAATTGCTTGTGAAGGACTCTGAGATGCGATTAGACAAGTTGAAATTTCCATAATCGACGAATCGTTTGAGCCAAGGCCGTACTTAGACATCCGATTGAGTGATGGTTACGATCAACTCTCATACTTCACGGAGCAAGAGAGCGAAGCACAAGATTTGCGACCGCCGTGGCGTCTTCTTCGAGGTGATCCAAGTTCTGTTCGAGCAGAATGGGATGGAAGAATGACTGCATCGTGTTATATATAGCGCGGCACGCCTCTTCAAGTGAAGTCTTGCGCTCAAACTCCCCGAGTTCGCGCCCTCGGACAAGCACACGCCGGATGATTTCGATCAAAGCCTGGTTATAGGCCTCAAGGTTGCCCCAATGTTCCTCAAATGAAGCCGTAATGATATCGTGCATCTTTCTATCTTTGAAGAAGAGTTCGGCCCCGTTAAGAGCTAAACTCTTGTAAATATTACGCATACACTCCACGGGCGAGGCCGTTTCTTGGACAATTTTCTCCAATGCGTTTGTTCGCTCTCCGAGGCAAAGGGCACAAACAGCTTCACCAATTGCCTGCTTCGATACGAAAAACTTATATATGTATGCGGGCGAAAGACTGATTGCTTTCGCCAAGTCGGCAACTGTCGTTTTTCGGTATCCGTAATGCCGGAAATGCTCTCCCGCCGCTTGGAGAATCTGCTCCCTCCGCTGATGTTCCGCTGGGCCTCGCTGGCCCACCGACGTTGCGTTCTGCTCGAGTTCTTTAACGGTCGCTACCATTCCATCTATGATAGACCTTTTCTGCCCTTTTGGATACATATGACGCTTATCCACACTCGTCACTTCGCTGCAGACCGGCGGGCGCTGTCGGAAATTGTCTACTGATGCACCGAGCCTACGCCGCCGAAAATGCTGGCGATCTCACCTGCTCTTGAAAAAGGCGAGCGCAGTCACGTTGCTGGGATCTCGTGAAAGGATCTTTCTATAAGTTCCAGTTTCAGCTTCAAGCTGGCCGCTGGCGCCCTGGGCTTCCGCGATCAATTCCAGCGGCCTAATGCTAGTCGGAAAGAGCTCGCAATCGAATTTCGCTATTGCTAGAGCGCGCTGCGCCTTCTTGCTGAACAAGAGCCTCCCTATCCAACTCTCAAGCTCCTCCTGGTCAAAATTGCTGCTTGCGCCCTGCGCCTTGGCGGCATTGAGCATTGTCGCCAGGTTTACGTATCGAGTTTTCTCCGCTTCGGCACGAAACTTCGTGACGCCGGACAACTTAATTTCGGGAACGAACGAAGCTGCCAATTCATCCGCGAGTTCCTCCGGATTCGCGCCCATGAGATTCGTGAGGATTACGACGCCTGCGTTGTAACCGGGGTAAAGCGAAAAGGCTGATCTAGTTCCTCCCACCCCTCCGACAGACGTATAGTTGGCGTGCTCTTCACGATCCCAGCCAAGGGCGAACGAACTCCGCGAACCGTCGTTCAGGGAGACGAGTGTCCACATGACTTCTCGGGATTCTCGACTCATCTGCTTGCCATCGAGAACCGAGATCATCCAGCGCGCCATATCGTCTGCTGTGGTGTTGAGGCCCGAATTGGCTCGCATCATCGGTCCAAACCGCTCGAAGTGATTGAGTATTACACCATTATCACCAAGTCGATACGGCTGCGACTTGTTCTTGATGACATCTCGAGAATCACCGTAAGCAGTGGCTACCATGTGAGCCTTCGCGAGTTCCTCGTCGATCAAAGACGCGTCGGGATCTCGTCCCTCAAGCTTGTTGATAATTAGCTGCACCAGTCGAAGGTTGGTTTGGCAATAATCTCTCTTTTCGCCCGGAGGCGACGCCGGCTGGGAAAGCGCCCAAGCCCATGCTGCCTTCTCGTCCCTGATGCCGCTGAAGTCGATGTCGTCGTATGCGTCGATGTCCGGCAATCCGGAGATCTGGCCAAGAAGTTGCAGTGTATTCACTCTTCCCCAGGTAGCCGGGATGTCCGTCAGATAAGTGGAGATTGGAACCGACAGGTTTAGCCGCCCTTTCTCCACCTCCTCCATGACGGCAATTCCGGTGAACGCCTTCGTGATGGAATTTATTGAGAAGAGGGTTTTCGAGGTCACTCGGACAGGCGTCTGTAGAGTCGCAACGCCATATGACCGCGAGTAGACGATCCTCCTATCGATGACCACGGCTGCCTGCATGCCTGGGATCTTTCGGTCTTGCATTGCCCGATGCAGGATCGCGGCGGCACGCTGGCTTCGTGTTTCTGCGGTCGCGAGGACCGGCGAGAAGTATCCTAAGAAAATGAGAGATAAACTCGCGAGTGAAACAAATGATTTCGGCTTCCCGGTGTGTCCAAGCCATCGTGTGTTAGCTAACTTCATCACGGCCCTCCAAGCAGGCTTCGCTACGCAACGCCTTCGTTACAACTCGTAATAATGGATCGGCTTCCGCGCAGTTCCCGATGTGGCGTTCCTGAACTTTGATTTGCGCGCCAAACAACGCAAATATCTTGCAACAACGTAGGTCCGCGAGCTCCGGCGGTATTTTTATTGTCCACTGCCGGCGCCCCGAACGCCGTCTTAAGCTTATTCATTTGGTGCTCCGCGTCCGCGTCTATATCTCCCTGGAGGAATTCCGCCACCCGTGTGAAACTCTCCATGAACGTCGCCTAGTCCGCATAACCCAGCTGTTCAGCTATCGCTAATCTAGCATCGAAGACAAAAGAGGCTAACGTAGCCTAATGACGATCGGAGTATGGTCGATCCCAGGGTGTAGCGATCTGAAGGCATCCACGTAGCCGAGTTCTAGTAACTCGCGGTACTTAGCGCGGGGCTCAGGCTGAAACAAGGCGTCACGAATCCAGGATGAAGGCTTATGGCAGTCGATATCTTCTGGGATAACGTTGAAGTCGCCACCAACTAGCGTTGGCGTTTCTTTCTTCCGCCAAATGTTCAGTTGCCTATAGAGACGATCCATCCACGCAAGCTTATAGGCGAAGTTGTCACTGCCTACAGGATTCCCGTTCGGCAGGTAGATGTTGAGATCGAATCCCCTCGATCATGACCTCAAGGTAACGCGAGTGACTATCTGCCTCGTCTCCTGCAAGAGTCTTGCTTACTGTCTGGATCGGATGCGTCGACAGGATCGCAACACCGTTGTAAGCCTTCTGCGTCACGGCTACACACTCGTAGCCAAGGTCTTGAAATGTAGCCGCAGGGAACTCAATGTCTTTCAGTTCTTGCAGCAAAAGAACATCAGGCTTCCGGCTGCTTAGCCAGGTTGTGACATGTTCAAGGCGCGCGCGAATCGAATTCACGTTCCAGCTGGCTTCTTCCATAAACATTCACGCCTCACGTTGGCTTCCCAAAGATCATGATCCTAATCACTCTACGTTTCTCGGATCACGTTGCGCCGATCTTTGTCGTCCTTAGGCAACAATGCCTAAAGGCCATTCTCTATCGAATGTCGCAGGAATATTCGGGGTGCTCTGCGGCCAGCTGATCGCCCCGGGGTGGATTTGCACTTGAGTATCTGCTGACGGTGTTCCTCCTGCTCGGAGCGCATCTGGGCATACTCGTGCGGATAAGTCGTTTTAAGATCGGCGAACTGAATCTTGCATTCAATTGCTTCGATCTCTCTTTCTGCATCGTGAATCTGCTTGCGCAACATCTCGATTAAGCGAGTTGGTCACAAAATCCCTCCTATCTACAAGCCTTTTGAGGCAACGCGGATGGGATGCAACTAAGGTAGAACCTGTTGCTCTTTTGTTCTCTTAACGCGTTCGCGAAGCGTGACTGCCAAGCTCCCGCCGCGCACTAACGCAAACAGTCTTTATCATTCCACTACCCCTACGGCCGTGGCTGTTTGCTTTTATTATTGTCTTCAAATGTTCTAGTTTGTTTTGTCCCTCCATCTCCATCATCCAGCCGTGAATCCAGGCCTCGTGGGCGTCCTTGAGTGCTTCCTCACACGGGCGGCAGCCTCGTGCCCCATACGCTCGTAGTATTCGTGAATTTGGCCTTTAGTCACTCCCTTCAATTCGGGAGCGTCCCACGCTGTTTCTGTCGGATGATTTCCCACCGCAGTAACCTTTGGCTTGCTGACTTTTACAACTTTAGACATTGAGGCCCTCTCGCATGCGCACAATTTAGACGCTCGGGCTACGCCGCAATTAGCAGTAGGGGAGGCTCCGAGACCCCGGACCCGTGGTTTGCACCAGCTGCCGTTGTTGAGGGTTGCGATCACGGCGGCGGGTAGATTGTAGGGTAAGTTCGCGTAGGAGGAGGCTTTAAAGGGGTGTTATCCGTTGAGGCTGCAGTCAATTTTGTGGGGGCGGAGGTGCCCGTATTTTGCTGGTGCTTTGACTACGTAAGTTTTCCTCAATGAGACGGTCCGCCGTTGGTCTCTTCGTGGAAGTGAGAGATTGTGTTGGCAGTTCAAGACGGCGCGTACGAGTTCTTGGGGAAGGGGATCTATGATCCAATCTGCATTCGGATCGTCATAGTTTCCTTCACTAAGCGGCGCCCCGCTCACTTGCCCGACGGCTATTTTCGGTGTGAAGGAGTGCGCGGCGGCGACGATCATTTTCGCATCGATTGAATCGAGGGTATGACACAGAATGATGAGATCAAAGTTACGCTTGCCGAGCGCGACTAAAGCCGCCTCGGGACTTCCCTGCACTACAGTGTCAGTGTTGGCTAATTGCTTTAGGACAAGTCCCCGTGTAGTCAGAAGCATCTCGTCCAGCCCGACCAAGAGGATCGATAACATGGCATTCCGATCAGAGCCGATGTTTGCGCTGGCGGGAATGTCGGCGCAGAGTGAAGGCTGACCTGAGCCTACGCCTTCGCTCGCCAGGCTGTTTCCTACCTTCGGAGGATTTCCGATCTATTACGAAAAGAATACAAGAATGTGGCCTGTTGCCTGTGAGTCGAACTATTGTGCTTTCTTCAGAATCGCTTCGCTCTGGGGGGTTTATTTGGGGCCACCACCCAAACGTCAAAATCGTACATTCAGGCCGGCAAAGAAATCCTGAATATTGTGCCACTTCTTCCTGGGCGAACGGAGCTTCGCATGGAAATACTGCCTTGATGGCGCTCTATGATTTTCTTAGACAGTGCTAGTCCTAGACCGGTCCCGCGATCTTGCTTGGTTGTAAAAAATGGCCGGAAGATGCTCTCCACATGCTCTTCCGAAATGCCGTGACCATTGTCAGCAATGACGAATCGAACTTCGCCGTGATGCTTCCTCAGCCGGAGAACGAGAGTTCCTTCAGGTGGCAAGGCGTCCAGAGCATTCACCAATAGATTGGAAATGACTTGAAGTATCTCTCCTTTGTGTACCTCGGCCAGCGCTTCCGTTGGGAGATCTTTAACGAGATGTATTTTCTTCGCCTTGATTGCCCGCTGATGAATGCGGACTGCGGCCTCTGCCAGTGCGACAAGATTCATGGGAGTGGGGTTAAGAGAGCTCCGAGCGAAGCCAAGGGTTTGTCCTACGATCTGGTTCACTGTCGCCATCTGCTCTACGGCTAACTCCATATACTTGCGTACATTTTCACTGATGCCAGGCTCTTTAAGAGTGAGATACGTCAAGTGTCCGAGCGCTTCGAGGGGATTCTTCACCTCATGCATCAACTCTAAGGCGAGTTGGCCTGCTGTCGCTTTTTCTTGCCAACGTTTCAACGACTCGGTTGCGACTGACAACCTCGCCTCAAGATCCGAAACTGTGCCTTGTGCCATTAGGGCCTCAGATCACTGTTTGGCAGACGTTTTCCGACGCCTTCGCGCGAGAGGAGGCACCCTTTAGCTCAGCAGAATACCTAACCTGTCCACTTGTGATGCAAGATTTTAGTGATTTGTCTTATGGCCTAACAGACTGGTCGATGATTTGGCGCTTTTAATTCCGGGTTGGAGTAGAGCGGACCAACTTATCAACGGTAGAGACAAATTTTGCTGGCCCTTCCATCGCATCCAGAACTTCAGTACCCATGCGGTCATGACAACCGCACATTCCGGCAGTGAGCGCAAGTGTTTTCAACGCTTGGGAACGATGAACGGAGGTAAGAACGCGCCCACATTCTTCGGTCGATAGCGTGTGGCAGAGGATAAGAAGCCTAATGTTAGCCGCGTCTAAGATTCGAATGGCTTCCGGGTACTCTGCTGTCGTGCGTACTCGGTATCCGGCCGCCTCTAGGAGCCATCTCCTGGTTTCAAGCAAACGCGCGTCACGTCCGAACACGAGCACGGAGATGGGAGAGACCATGATGACTCCAAGAAAAGGATGTATAAACGATACAACCTGATTGTGACCGTTCTTTTTCGTTTCGATCTGTCAGACATCGAACACAAAAGCCAATCTAAATGGTCGGCCGAACATAGGGGCATGAAATGTTGCTTTTATGAAAACGGCGAAAGTGTAGGTTCCTGTGCCCGCAAGCCCGTATAAGAATTCTGTTTTGCAGAATCTAGACGCAAAAGTTATCAAACGCCTCACCCTGAAGCCGGTTACCTTCGAGCTGGAGCATCAGATCGAATTTCCTGGTGAATCCATTCGGTACCTCTACTTCGTGGAAGAGGGCATGGCGTCCCTGACGACCACCTTCGAGAATGGCGCTCAAGTTGAGGTTGGGATGTTTGGGTATGAATCTGTGATTGGTTTTCAGCCCTCATGGGGACGAAGCGAAGTCTCAATCGGGTATACACCCAAATTGCAGGACACGGTTACTCGTGTCCACTCGAAGCCGCAAGAAGTGAGTTTCGACGCGGCGGAGCCTTCCAATCGCTAACCTTGAGATACGTGCAAGCCCAGCTCGTGCAGGCAATGCAGTCGGCCGGGTGCAATGCGCAGCATGAGGTCGATCAAAGGCTGGCTGGCTCGATGGCTGTTGATCGCGCCGATCGCGCGCACAGCAGCACCTTCAAAATGTCCCACGAATTCCTGGGCCACATGCTGGGTGCTTCTCGCCCTACAGTTTCGATGGCAGCGGCAGCTTTGAAGAAAAAAGGCCTAATCACCTATACCAGGGGCGTGATTACCATTCCGGACGTGAAACTCCTCGAACAGAAGGCATGTGAGTGCTACCACGTCATCAAAGATCATCTCGACAATTACACCGAGTTCGATAGCGGCATCGTCGCGTAGACCACGTTAGTCCTCCAAATCCGTCTCGCTGACTTGCTCAGCTTCGGGCCTCATTGCAACGAGCAGGGCTGCGGAATAAAGAGCGCAGTAGCCGTCATCGAACGCGATCAGGAAACTGCCATCGAGCCTATCCGCTGTAAGAATACGAGGTCGGTTGGGAACCAGCATGCGTGATTGTCGCTCGCGGATCAGCGCTTATCTGTCATGCTCCTAACAAAACAGTCAAATAGAGCCGCGTTTGTGAGGTTATGTATATAGGGTTGATTGGCATTTTCGGCGAACCTGTTCCATCTCCGCCAGTGTCGTGAAGCGTGTACAGCCACACTCCCATTGAAGGCACCAGCGAGCACCTTCCGAGGAATGTGCGGACAACGGATGATCGCAAGCGCAAGGCTTTGAGGGGTCGATCTTAGCGAATTCTTGCGGGGTAGGCATGGGGCACTTCGATAATACAAGTTAACGTGAGGAGCTGCCATGGTGCCGTGGTAGAGGTGAAGTGATGTCCCCGAAAGCAAATTTGTCACTGGTCGTTCTTTCGAATAGCCTCTTTCACGTGTTCCACGGCTTCGGACTTGAAGTGGGTCAAGTTGTGAACTTCAGCAGCGTGCTTCTCGATGACTGGAAGCATTTCATCCTCGCTCTGGCCCTCAAGCTGCCAGTCACAGTCGTAGCCTACGTCTTTGCAATGGAAGTGCCTCGTAACAGCATTCATGGTGGTCTCCTCATCCGTTGGATGCAAGAACAGTAGCTCCATGAGTTCGCATGTTTATGGCACGAAAAAAGGAGGGGAGCTAGCCCCTCCTTCAATGCATAATATCCAATACTCGTTAAGCAACAGCCACAGCGGCGGCAGCAGCGCTGTTCGTGCTTTGCGAGAGGGTGCTGAGAAGCTCATCTGCGTGCTTTTCCTCATCCAGCGTTTTTTGAAGCAGCTCGACGTGTTTCGAAAGGCCTAAAAGATTTGCCCAATCACGAGCAGATCCGTAGGAAGCAATCTCATAGTGCTCGATCTTCTGCGCCGTAGCCAACAATCCAGCGTCGCGCAGGGGACCTTCGTCTGATTCGCTGACAATGTTCTCGCCTGATCCAATCAGCGCAGTGGCAATTGCGTCTTTCTTGTCATCAACATCGCCCTCGTTCACTTCACCTATCAATTCCTCAAGGCGAGTGACGTGAACTTCAGTCTCCTGCAAGTGGGATTGGAAGGCTTGTTTGAGCTGCTGATCGTTGGCGTGCTCGATCATGCTTCGAGCCCTTTTACGATCTGATTCTCGGTGGAAAGAAGATAGCGCAGCTGGAGCGTGTACAAAGAATGGAAGCTTTTGATGTTGTTCGGCGTTAGCAAACCCATTTGAGTTCTCCTGGAGGAGTCGTCGACTCCTTGAGTGAGTTAGACCTTGTCCGCGGCCCGCGAGTTGGCTCGGTCAAAAGCGGTCGTGTTTGTGCTGTGGATTGTCATTAATGAGGAAGTATTCTAGGTTTCTTCACGACTTTCCGTGGATCCTTGTCGTCGCGCAGGCCGATAAACTTCGTATGCCTGCTATGGTCAGCGCCGGTCCACTCCAGGAATTCGACCTGCGTGACGGTCTCCGGCTTGAGCCACAATGTCGAATGCCGGACTATGCCGCATACATTGTGGGCAGACGATTTCGGAGGTTGTTTGATGGGGATCTGCACCGGGTGGTCCTGATTTTTCGCGGCATAGTCCGTTCCTTTAAAGGTCTCGCAGAAATGACAGCAACTGATCGTCTGGCTTGAACCGTCCGACTCTGGCGTTCAAAGGCGACGTCTTCTTAAGGGCGTCTTCCTTCAACGCAAGATTCGCGTCAAGATAGATTTGCGTCGTTTCAACTGACTCATGTCCCAGCCAGAGGGCGATCACCGAGCGATCCACACCCGCCTGCAATAGTTCCATCGCGGTGGTGTGCCGCAACACGTGAGGGCTCACCCGCTTCTTTCGCAGCGTCGGGCAGGATATCGCCGCGGATGTGGGGTACTTTGCAACCAAGTATTGAACGCTGTCATGGCTCAATTGCCCACCGTGAGTGCTGGGGAAAAGGAATTTGGTTTCGTCCCTCCCCTGTTCGCGCACCCATGCCCTGAGAGCCTGTACTTTCGTACGAGTAAGCGGAGTGCAGCGCTGCTTTCGCCCTTTACCTTCGCAACGGACGTGGGCACCGCGACCCAAGTAGATGTCACCCTGTCGGAGTCCGATGAGTTCCGAGACCCGAAGCCCGGTCTGAATGGCGAACAGCAACAAGCCACGATCTCGTCTACCAAGCCAAGTCGTTTGATCCGGTGCGGCCACGAGAGCCTCAATCTCAGGTCTCGTCAGGAAATCAACCAATCGGCTGGATTGCCGTTTTGGTGGGATCGCGAGTACGCGCTGGATTCCTGCCGAGTGCTCTGGGCACTCCATCGCCGTATAGCGAAAGAAGGACCGGATCGCGGTGAGCCGAAGATTTCGGCTGCGCGAGCTATTGGCTCGAGCTTTCTCCAGGTTGTCAAGGAACGCGCCAATAAGCGTCGTATTCAGATCCGTCATGGCGAGTTTGGATGGCGACTTCCCCAACTCGTTATGAGCAAATTGCAGCAGCAGGCGGAAGGTGTCCCGATACGATGCCACTGTGTGAGGACTGACTCGCCGTTGAGCAATCAGCCTGTCTGTGAAGAATGTCTCAAGCAATGCCGCGAAATTTGTCGAACTCATTGTGAACTCCTCCATCGTGTTTCGAGCCGCTCACAAGCGGCGCCCAGCAACTCTGGCGTGGACGTTAGGTACCAGTAGGTGTTTGCAACGTGGCTGTGCCCGAGGAAGGTTGAAAGAATCGGCAGATTACGCTCGACATCTACACCGTTCCGGTACCAGGCGAGTAGCGTCTGGACAGCGAACGTGTGACGTAGATCATGCATCCTGGGAGGAATTCCATTGCGGGTTTTCTCCAGTCCCGCCGCCCGACGGATCTCGCGGAAGCTTTCATGGGGACTGCTGATTGGCCCGCGACTCTCGCTGATAAAGAACCTAGGCGCCTCGACTTTATTGAGAAATGCATCCCTACGAGCCTTATACGCGGCCAGTAATTTTACCGTCGTGGAATGAAGCGGAACAACGCGCGACTTGCCGAACTTGCTTTCACGGATCGTTATCAATCCTTCGGCCAAGTCCACGTCGCTGTTTGCGAGCCGTACCGCTTCGCCGCTGCGCATGCCGGTCGTGGCGAGTAATCCGATCAGATGGTAATACGTGTGACAGCGGAGTTTGTGCGGTGAAAACAGGTTGCGTGCCGCTGCCATCAGCCGGCCGATCTCTTCCCGCGTATAGATGTACGGCCGGAGAGCGACTGCCGGCCGGCGCATTGTGCCCATTGGTGGAATTTCCGTTCGAGCATCCATCGAGCTCACGTATGTGGCAAAGGATCGAATGAAGCTCAGCCTTTCAAAGCAACTGTGTTTATGGCCTTTCGAAGACTCCATTGCCCAGGCGATGGCTAGTTTGGTCGTGACATGGTCGGTGCGCCTTGCTTCGAGAAAAGTGATGAATTCGCTCAGCCGCCGTTCGTGTTTGCGCAGTCTAAATCCAAGAGCGCGGCGGAGATCGATGTATTCCCGCAGATTTTTTCTCAGATCTCTCATCGTGCACCTCCTGGCCACGGCTGAGCGAGGTTTCGCAACGCGCGAAAGTCCACCTTGGCGTAGATCCGTGTTGTATCTGCCTTCCGGTGACGCAACACTTCACCGATTTCCTGCAAAGATGCTCCCCGGCCGAGCATCTCAGTCGCCAGCGTATGGCGGAACAGGTAGCCGCCTTTCCGTTCAGAAACGATGCCGTCCTTTTTCAGAGCACGCGTCACCGTCTTCACGATTGCGCAGCCCGTGGACAAGCCCGTGATCGGAGCGCGTTGAGTGACGAATAATCGGCGTGTTGAGCAGCGTGGCCGATCATGCTGCAGATAGACGGCAAGGGCTTCGCCAACATCGGGCGGCAGCGGCAACTTGGACCACCTTCCACCCTTACCCCGGATTGTGATTTGGCCAGATTCCCAATCGATATCTCCAAGCTCTAAGCGGACGACTTCGCAGGTGCGGAGCCCCAGCCTGGCGAGGAGCATTAAGGTCGCATAATCTCGGTGTCCTCGCGGTGTGCTCTGGTCGGTGCGCCGCAGGATTTTCTCCACGCTGCCAGCTGGCAGGAATTTCGGCACGTGGAGAACGAATAATCTGGGACGCGAGGAACGCAGCCAGCGAGATCCGTATCGATCTCGCCGCGATGCCGGAGGTATCTGAAAAAGCCACGGAGGGCTGTAACCACGTGTTTGGCCTGTACCGAACCAAGTTCCGTCGCCTGCCTTCGAACGAAGGTTGTGATGTGCTCTGGCTTCAGCGCTGCAAAATCGAAATGGTCCCGCGGATACTTCTCCACCAGAAAACGGTCCACGAACAGCAGCATATTGCGGACTGACCCCTGGGCAAGTCCGCGCTCGTCGAGCAGGTAGCATCGGTACTTCTCAAGCAGTGTCTCCCGCGCCGTCGGAACGGCTTTGGTCGTGCCACGCGGCGTGATGCATTGCTCGCGCAAGAGATCGAGTAGCCGGACCAATGAGCACACATCTTCAGCCCGTACGTGCTTCCGACGCCTGAGCCAGCGGCAATAGCGCTCGATGACCTTTTCATCGAGTTGCTCCGCACTGATGCCCTTCCGCTCTAGCCAACGGTTGAAATGCCCGACGAGCCGGAGCTGGATTCGGCTGTGGACGCGAGAAAAGCCGTGGGCTGCCAAGTGATCGGCGAGCAGATCGATGTGCCCTGCCAATGGGCCCTGCCGTAGACCATGGATGGTGCATGAACGTGTAAAGAATGTCTCTACCATGTCTTCTCCTCCTCATTAAGGATCGCTGGAGAGGAGTCTGACTGTATCGCAAGTGAACCTGGGCCGCCGGCTCGGATGTGACGTCGGCCAGATCAACCTTGGCGAATAGACGCGCGTGGATTACTTCCGTGTCGCCGACAAACCACCCCGAACACGAACCAATGGCTACTCGATGAGCGCATTGGACTGTGGCTGTTGAAAAACTCGTTTTCTGCGCAAACGGCCTAAAATCCGGTGATAGAAAATGTCTCCCAAATCCGAGGAAATCGCTTGTAGGCCATCCTGGCGCTACGAATTTTCAGCGAGTTTTCCCTAGATGAGTTTTTCAACAGCCACGACTGTTATCGCCAACTGATTCGTCGAAAAGCAGACTTTCAGGAATGACTAGGCCAGAAATTTCCGAGAAAGGAAGCTATTGTGGGTGCTTCATCTGAGCAATCGCCTCGCGAAGAGCCTCATCCCAACGAGATCCTCTTCCCGTGCGGGCGTCCATCACCGTCTCTCCTCGGTTATTGCGAATGGTAAGATCTGCACCGTGCTGCAGAAAAAGCGGTATGACCCTGTCATTCATAATCGTGAAGATTGGCGTCTCTCCGTCGTGATTCCGTGCATTCACGTCGGCGCCCAGCTTCAATAGCTCTTCTTCTACATCAAGCAGATACCCTTTATGCAAGGGTGTGTTTCCGTCTTTATCCCGCGCATCGACTCTTGCCCCCGCCTTCGCCAGCACGCGAACACACTCCACACTCCTACCATCCCCGTCGCTATTCGTTGACACTCCGGCTACAAAGATCGCCGTCTTGCCCTTGCGGTCCCTCGCCTCCAGCTTCGGACCATAGCGAAGAATCTCTTTCACCACGTCGGGATTACCCGACCTCGCTGCGTCGATTAGCACACTTCCCGCGCCCTCTCCGCCCACGGCCACGCTGGCGGTGGCGCCTGGACTAAACAAGCCGCCGCCTGTACTCCACAACTTGCTGAAATCGACATTCGGATTCGCGCCATAGGCAATCAACGCCCGGACAGCTTCCAGTTTGCCGGCGGAAGCGGCTCCATCCAATGCCCGGTCTTTGTCCTCCTGGTCCTCCTTGCTCGCACCCAAATCCAGAAAGACTCGCAGCGTATCAGGATGCCTGCTTGCGGCTGTCAGCAAGCGAACCTTCCCGAACGGACCACCGTACGGGTTGTCCGTCGTTGGAGCAGGCAGAGGTTTGAGCGGAACCCCAGCTGCCAGCAGCTCACGAACGGTCGTTGTCTGTCCGCGAGCAGCTGTTTCATATAGGATCACTTGTGCGTCGTAGCTAGTGAAGTCAAACTTTTCCGCCCGCAACGCCGCTACAAGCCCGTCACCTCCGCCAATCCACCGGTCCGTGTGCGCGACTGCATCCACCTCGTCTTCCAGTTCCACGATCACAGATGGCATCCCCACCCACTGCCCTTCGTAGTCCCTCACTCTCTTCGTGTGTCCGTCGATCGTGATCGAAAGCGAGGACGACAGGGTGTCCCACCCGCGGTAGCGGTAGTCGTCTTCCATTGAGTAAAAATCTGCCGCCACAAGCCTCTTCGCCAGAGCAATGACTGCATCGTTATCTATTTTGTCCGTGTGCCTTCCACGTGTGGCCACATTAAACCCCTCAAACACAATCCCATCGGTGCTCACCGTCACGGAGTGTAACGGACATGGTCCGTCGCACATCCATTGCAGCAGGGTGATCGCCACCTTCGAATCCTTCGTGATCACTGGTGGGGGAATGTGCGTCTTCGGCAGCCTCTCCGGAGGAACTAGGTCGATGTACTCCTGCACCATTGCCGTCACTGGCTTGCCACCTGCCTCAAACGGCGTAAACTTCCACCGGTAGACTTCGCTCTCTAACTGTGGCCAGAACCTCGTATCCCCGTCCTCGTTGATCGCCTCCGCGTGTGTCACATCACCTGTCGGCGAAACCGTCAGTTCCAGGTGTAGCTGATGGGACGTGTACTCCTCGCCCATCCCGACCACTGGAATCGCCCGCCGATGAGGCTTGATCTCGTGGTCGCGCGCCACCTGATAGTCAAAGGACGGATAGGCAGGCTTGTGCCCCTCACTTGCGAAGAGCAACAGACTGGGCAATAGGCAGACAAGAGCAACAATCGACCGGAACATCTCAGCATTCTAATCCGATAGACGCCACAAGACTTACATTCATTTATGTTCTTCAGGTCAGAGTGGGTCAAAAATGAACGACGACTGGCACGATTAAATACATAGTCCAAGTCAATGCGCCTGCGCGGGTCCTACTGGACCCAGTCGACGAAAGCGGATCAGTAAAGCATGTGACGCGAAATAATGCTGGCGAGTGGTCGGTTACTCGGAAGGCAATCCCGCCGCAAATCTCAATGAGTGACAAATCTCTAGTGCCGTATCGACAGCGCTCCGCGAGCAGAGTTTTGCTGTTGCCGTGTCGCTTGAAGGGAGGGGTGTGGATACGGCGATTTGGACTAAACCGTGTGGGGATTTGGCAGGGCAATTGCTTTATGGAGATTCATTGCAGTGCAGCAATTTCGTGCCGACTCCGACATCGACCTGTGCAGAAAAGTTCTGATCATCGAGCTGGCTCTGATGGTGTGCTGCATGCAAATTGTCCTGCCAAATCGTACTACTTTCCCGCTACCCGCGAAGCGGGTTTAGTCCAAATCGCCAACTCACTCACCGAACAGCGCGGACACAAGACCTTCCAGATTTCTGGGGTCTGGGCGGATTACCGGCCAACCGGAAGTTGCGCATGACGTTCCGGCCCGGCGCAGTCAAGTGACGCGTATGCCAATCTCACCAATATTCGGGCCGTGATGGGCGCCTGAACTCGGTCCTCTGATAGCTGATTTGCCCTCTCCAGTGGAATGGCAATCGGTGTTTCCGTGCAGGAAAACTCAGACTAATTATGCCGAACAAAGTGGCGCTCAATGCAGTAAGGGCAACTCTGGCAGCAGCCATGCGGCATAGTCCGGCATTCGACATTGTGGCTCCTATGCCGGATGCGGCATAGGAGCCACACGCAGTCCTTCATCTTCGCCGCAGTCAATCCGGCCCCCCAGCGCCCATCGGATAGCTCAGGTAGATTCGCGAAGGGACACTTCGTCACCTTGAGACCTTTGATCTCGTCAAATACCTTCCGTCGTTTAGCCGGTACAAACCCTGCCCGTACCCTGGCGGCGTAAATAAGTTCTTTATCCCGGTAGAAGCCGACTATGATAGCGTCGATCCCGTGACTTCCGGGCCTGTATCCACCAATCACGAACTCCTGACCAAGGTGAATACGATGCTTCGCCCAGAGTCCGGTTCGTTTACCGGGCTGATTACGCCATCGACGCGCTTCGCGACCACGCCCTCCAGACCATGACTTTTAACCATACGGAGCTGGTCTCTTGGATGGCCGGCGTGTCACAACCCACTGGGCGTTTGCGCGCGACGTAGCTCATCAGTTTCCTGCGCTCCGGGTTAATGCTAATGCCCTGTTCCTGAAGGATGGACAGTTCTACACGTCCGCGGGGGTTACGGCCGGGATCGATCTGTCTCTGGCGCTAATCGAAGAGGACTTTGGACAGACCGTAGCGCTCGCAGTTGCGCGCGAGCTCGTCGTCCATATGAAGCGTTCCGGAGGACAGGAACAATACTCCGAGCCGTTGCGGTTTCAGTTCGCTGCGACGGATAGCACGACGGAAGTTGCCGCGTATATACAGGCGCATCTGGATCGTGACCTTTCGGTGCCGGCCCTTGCGAAGATTTCTCATCTTTCCGAGCGCCAGTTCAGCCGTCGGTTCAAGTCCGTCTTCCAAACGTCGCCGGCAGCTTTTGTTGAGGCTGTCAGGTTGGATGAGTCGCGAGCACGCCTGTGCGAAACGGACTGTAGTATCAATCAGCTCGCGAGCTCAGTCGGATTTGCCAGCGACGATGCCTTCCGCAGGGCATTTGAAAGACGCTTCGGCATTCCTCCGTCCGACTACCGCGCTCGATTCGGGTATGAAACGAGAACGTCAATGAGGATCGACCCCTGACCCGACGCTTTTATACAAATGAGTATTGCGACTGAGCACCCGCAGATATGCAGGTGCTAGTCCCCGTAGTTGCGGCTCTTGCCGGCAGTCAACAACTTAACCAGTCAGACCTGAATCCTCCCCCCACCCCGCATAATCTATCAAGATGGAATATAAGCGAGAGGAGGCATACGATAAAAAACGCGACGCGAACTGCCCTCGTAGTGGGCGCCACGAAAGGCATCGGAGCCGAAACAGCGAGCGCGCTCGCCCACCATGGATGGAACATCCGCGCGCTTGCTAGAAACGGATGCCCCAAGGACTCCGCTGACTCGTATGAGTGGTTCAAGGGAGATGCCCTTGACCGCGATTCCATAGTGATGGCCGCTCAGG
This sequence comes from Tunturiibacter psychrotolerans, assembly GCF_051013365.1. Lineage (GTDB taxonomy): Bacteria > Acidobacteriota > Terriglobia > Terriglobales > Acidobacteriaceae > Edaphobacter > Edaphobacter psychrotolerans_A. The sequence goes on from NZ_CP132941.1 coordinate 1,672,603, forward strand.
GCGTTGACGCCATCGTGCACGCTGTCAATCCTGCCGGATATCGCAAATGGGCAAAGCTTGTTCTGCCGATGGTCGAGAACACCATCGCCGCGGCCCAGGCCAGCGGCGCCCGCGTCCTGCTGCCAGGGACGATTTATAACTTCGGTGCAGACGCATTCCCTAAACTCCGCGAAGACTCACCGCAACAGGCGGAAACGCACAAAGGAAAAATCCGGATTGCTCTTGAACAGAAGCTCGAAGCAGCTGGGCGGGAAGGCGTGCGTACTCTCATTGTGCGTTTCGGCGACTTCTTTGGGCCGAAGACCGGCAATAGCTGGTTCTCCCAGGCACTTGTTAAACCAAACCGGCCCGTGACAAGCGTCCTTTATCCAGGAGCAAGAGGTATCGGTCATGCTTGGTGTTACCTGCCGGACGCTGGAGAGACATTCGCTCAGTTGATGGACCGCGCAGAGGAACTTGCGGCATTCGAGAGCTTCCATTTTCAGGGGCATTGGGATGAAGATGGCACCCAAATGATAGCGGCTATCCGCCAAGCTTGTGACAATCAAGATATTCCCGTGAAAGCATTACCGTGGTGGCTCCTCCGGCTAGCGTCTCCGTTCAACGAAACCATGCGCGAACTGTATGCAACTCGGCCACTGTGGGTGACGCCTATCCAACTGGACAACACGAAGTTGTTGCACTTTCTCGGTAAGGAACCTCATACACCGTTGCTGGGGGCCGTGGAGACTACACTGCGCGGTCTGAAGTGCACTGCTTTGGAATGAAGTTGAAATAACCATCGCATTACGCTCCCTTACTCCGCGGCGGCGGATGCTCCGCGACGCTGCAATAGAGAACCCAGACCTTACTTGTCGGATCGATCAGTGAGCATCTGTGGCAGAGCGATTGTCTGGCGCCCAAATCAACTCTGCGTCTGACGCGACATACCGAACGTATCGGTAGTCCCTGATAAATATGATCCGCCCATCGCGCCACTCGAGCCACATGAAGTAGCTGGGCTTGGTCGCGGTTCGGCCTTCAAAGACAGCGATCACCTCTCGGTTTTCAAGCCAAGCGGGAGCGAGCCATACACCATCGATCTTCGCGTAGATAGTGAAGAACCGACCGACGTCCGCGGCGCCGACGCGAAGAGGATAGGTTGATTGATTAAGCTTTACGTCGTCGGCCAAGAGCGCGCGCAAACCATTCCAGTTCCTCTGGTTGAAGAGTGTGACATAACGAGCGACTGCATCGGACGAAGGCGGTACAGCCGATGCCCCGTCAGTTTTCGCATTTATCTCTCGAAGGCGCGCACGCCCCCTTGCCAAATGGCTTTTAACGGCGTCAACCGTGAGATTGAGCAATGCAGCGATCTCCACTAGCGACTCATCGAGCACATCTTTCAAGATAATGACGCTCCGCTGAAGGGTGGGGAGTTCCACAAAACGCGAGACTGCGGTCTTGACTGCTTCCTGGCGCATGAGCATCTCCTCGGGGTCAGGGCTAGCCGGGTCGGCTAGGTCCCAGGCGGCATCGATCGGCTCGGCCATTCGCAGCGCCCGGGCCCGAAGCAGATCGATGGCACGATTGTGGGCGATCCGAAATAGCCAGGGGCGAAGCGCCGGTGGCTCTTCAAGGTCTTCGAACGCGACGAAAGCCCGCGTGAGTGTATCTTGCACAACATCCTCACCGTCGATGACCGATCCCATAAGGCGCGCGCAATAGCGATGAAGCTCGGGCCGCAGTTCCTCCGCCAGCGAGAGGAGTCTCGCTCTGTGGTCATCTTGCGATAAGAGAGGTCCCGAACTCAAGCCATCGCTCCATTACTCATTGTGTTATCTACGCCTCGTCCGAGGGGTTTTATGGCCCCACTCCTTCGAGAATTGTGATTCCAGTATCGCCCTTGAGTCCGAAAGCCAGACCTTCGACATACTTTGGATCGTTGAGCACGGAAACCACCATTTCTCCGAAGTCCTGGGGCGGCAGCGGCTTGCCGGCACGTGCCAGATACTCTTCAATCCTAACTCCTAAGGCACGCGCGTACGCATTGGCTCCGGCATCGCCCACACCTGTGCCACTGACCATTTGCATCGGCACGATGGCCTGAAAACGGATCCCGAGGTTCCACTGCTTTGAAATGCCGTCGGCGTATTTCGCCATCAACCAAAGCATTCGCTTGGCCCCCGCATAGCCTCCCGAAAGTGGCGAACCGTTCTGGGCTGCGCCGCTCGATCCCAACAAAACGCGACTTCCAGGCACTAATGGCAGAGTAAGCGCGGCTTGCACCCAGTAGAGGCCACCCTTAACATCGGTCTCCCAGGGAGCAGTGAAGTCTTCCCAACTGATCCTGTCTAACCGATCCATGCGCGGCTTCGTGCCGGCGTTCAATGCCAGAATGTCCGGTCGAACCTCAGCCAGGATTTGGCGCGCGGCATTCTGATTGGTGATATCGGCAGTAATGGTTGCGACACCCAACCGCGTATGGACAGATTCCAGAGCATCAACGTCGCGAGCAACGACCGTCACCTTGGCGCCGTGCGCAACCAGAGCCTCGACTAGCCCCAGGCCTAGCCCCTTACTTCCGCCAGTAACAATGACTTGCTTATCTCGAACGCTCATCAGTTCTCCTCGTGTCTAGCTGTAATTAATGCGCTTGATGACTAACACATCGGCAAGGAGTCGATTAGCGTCGCCACGGACTACGCAATCGCTCCAGGCAAAGACCCTAGTCGTCCAGGCTCCCCAAGCCCAGATTGATGATCGTTCCGGTCAACCCGCTCGCCTCGTCAGAAGCTGCGAAGGCTGCGATGTTGGCCATCTCGTGAGTGACGAGAGTCGTCGCGCGTGTGTCCTGCCTGCAATCGCCTCGCGGAACTGCTCCCACGAGATTCCCCGTGCTTTGGCAAGAAGCCCCGTAGACTTCTTTGATCGTGCCTGACTCCGGCATCCCAAGCGGACGGAGACCAACTACTCGAATGCCGTGAGGCGCGAACTCAGAGGATAGACCTCTCGTGAGCGACTCCACTGCGCTCATCGCCGGATGTCAGTGGTCATCAGGATGAGCCTCGGTGCCGTCCGACCACTTGGCAACCGGAATCAGAAACGTGGTCATTCGCTCGTCGGTGTTAGTAAATGCCATTGCTACCGGGGAGCCTGGCAATCCTGCGCCCCAAGCTGCGGAGTCCAGTAGTGGAACGAAAAACATCAGGTGGGGATGCCAGTGCCCGACATGATCGCTCAAGTACCCTTGTTTTGACATCATGTAGCACATCGCGCCGGGTTCTATCGCGGGCAACTCGTTCTTGTCGACGGCGGCTCTGATGTTTTCGAAGACCTGGGCTTTGGAACGTCCGGCCAAGATTAACTCGGTTTTCTTGAAGGTGCGGGGAAGGTAGAATCGCACCGCTGGCGTGTTGAGGCAGAGTGGTGCCTGGAGCTTGGGATTCCAAAATTCAGGATCATCGCTTTCGACGGTCCATGATCGTTCCACAATGCATACGAAGCCGTTTTTGCCTTTGACCGCGGTTTCGTATCCATGTCGTCCGAGGACCAAGATCTCGGCGTCGCGCGAGATGGACTCCGGTGCGGCACTGCGCGCCAGGGCTGTCTCGGAGACCCGATCAGCGATGAGGTATTGGTCGAGAGGGGCCATGCTCGGATATGGCGCTTTGACGTCCTGTGCTTCCGCTTGCTGCTGGCCGACACTTGGAGGCGAGGAACTTTCGGCAAGAGCCATCTCGCTGTTCGGAGGCGTTGGCGATGGAAGGACTCTTTGGGCGGCGAGAGCCTGGCTCAAAAAAACTACGAGAAGAGTGACAATGCCTTTCATTTTGAACGACCTCCTGCAAGGACGCGGTCTTCGATCGGCACTAATTTCTTGGCCGCCTTCCAGAGCTGCCTATTGATGAAACCGGGAGCGACGCGCCGCATGAACGCCAGCTGTCTGGATTGTCCCGGCCGGATCTCGAGAACACCAGTTTTGAGCGACGCAAAGGTGAGTTTCACGAGCTTGTCTGTGGTAATCATGGTTATGCCGTCGCCCTCCGGAAGGTCTGCGGTCATATCTGTCTTCACTGCAGGCGGCATGATTTCGATCACCTCTACTCCAGAATCCTCCAATTGAAACCGGAGCGATTGGGTGTAGGAATGAATCGCCGCCTTAGTGGCACAGTAGATCGGTATGCACGGTAGCGGAACAAACGCGAGGCCCGAGGAAACATTGATCAAGGTGCCCTTATTGGCGGTGAGTAGATCGATGAACGCGGAGGTTGTTCGAATTACACCGCCGACATTGATGTTCATCTCATTCATGAGTCCTATCAGGTCGTCGGTGGACGCCTGCAGGTTTCTATAGACGCTGATACCGGCATTGTTCATCAACACGTCGAGCTTAGGGAAGTCCACCTTCACGCGCGCCGCCAGCATAGCAATTTGCATAGGATCCGCGACGTCGCTCTGGATCGTGTGCAATTTGGGGTGGCGCGCCTTCACTTCGTCAAGAGCCGATTGGCGGCGACCGGTCACGATGACTTTGTTGCCGAGCTCGACAAACGTGAGGGCGAACGCGAGCCCGATCCCGGCAGAGCCGCCGGTAATCAAGATGGTGCGATTTTTCAGATTCATGATATTCCTCTCGTCATCAATGTTTCCAGCCCCCTATGGCGGGATTCGCCAGTGCGCCGAAACGATCTTGTCCCCGATCGTCATGCGCTCCACTACCCGACCAGCGTTACGTATTTATAAAACGGCTGAGGTCCCCAAAAGGAGTCACTCAATGTTGGGGGCTCGATCGAAGCGTCTTATCGAGAGCGAAAAACCTGGGGTAAAAACGGAAGCAAAATAAAGATGACAAGAACCGCCGCACCAGCGGTCTTAAAATTTGCGGCCGTGCTGATTGGAGCAATCGAGTTGAGTAGGGGAGCCTCAATCGGTCTCAGTCGAATTCCCGGTGTCAAAGAAGTGATTTAGTGTCCGTGAGCATCTATGTAGCCATTGGCGGCTGACGCCTGTGCCTTAGATGATTCATCGCTGTTAAACCTCGGAGTTGCCAACAACGCTCTCGCGACCAGGGCAGTCGTTATAGAGGTTATTCAGGAACCCATTTCTCGCGACCCGGTCTCATTTGTGGCCTGCGCACTAGAAGCAGTAGAAAACCCGCTCCTATTCCGCGCTCGGATGGTCCGCTTTCTTCTGTTCGCCGGCTGTGCAGGACTTGCCGACATGGATAATAGAACTGAAGGACATTGAGGACCTCTAATTCGCAGCGCCTGTCGTATCAAAGGGTTGCTATAACTTGCTTGTTGACAAACAAGTGAATTTACCATACAAGAAATGTTGCTGCAAAGCTTAAATGTCCTCATCGCTACAAAGTAGTAATGTCCAAACTCAATAGTAGTCGTAGTGCGGTGGGAATGTGGTAATCGCCGCACTTGCGATTTCCAAGGGCTGTGGGAAAGAGAGGGAAACGGCTTCATGTTTTCCTCTCTTTCCATCAGACCGTCATTTCCACCGCTGCTTTTTTGGAAAAATGGTTGAACATCAATCTCAAAAGCCTTTTGTAACCCAGAATACTAGTGGGAGCCTCACAAGCGGCCGCGAGTGACTCGACGATTTCACATGAATCGAGTTCGCGGTTGATTCACCTGTTTCCTAGAGTATGTGCATGGTCTCCAATTCTTACGGCGACAACGGGCGAAACTCATCGATCGTGACCAACTCACCCGCCACATAAGCTCACACAGCCATCACCGGATGCCGTCCATAGAGCCAATCTTAGTATGGGTGCTTTCGACCACCTCCTGCAAAGTCGGTTGTCGGCAATCTCGGACGATCAGACCGGCTCGGCGGGTCGAAGTTTCCCAGAACCCCGTTTTCAAAGCATAGCGGATCATTAGACGACTCAACCGATAGACGGGGTAGAGCGAGGCAGCTTGCACCATCGGCTCAGAATTTGTTGCACAATGAACTACGGAGCCGAATCGGGAGCACTCAGTGTATGCAACACCGCCGCCCTTATCGAATCTGACCCGTTATAGCTTCCTCCACGTTGGCTCTGTGGAGACTTGCTCCCCGAAGACGTTCCGGGAATCGCTTGGAACTTATCGAAGGTGCAGTAAAGAATCATCGATCTATCGAGTGGCTGGTGAAGTTAGAGTAAACAGCCGGATGATGTGGGGCGCTCTGGGACGAATGTTCGCAAAGTCAGTATTCCCGGATACCTAACTTAGATACTTGCCGGCGTTATAGACGACGGATTCCAACGATTCTTGCCATCTGCGATCGATGGCGCCGTCGACCTTCAGACGGCTGATACCGCTTTTCTTCCAGTTTTCCTCGATTGTTGGCGAGTAAATGCTCAGCTCGAATACCGACATAGTCTTTTGCGCCCGCACGGGCAACATGCGAATGTGTTCATTATGTAGCTCCTCTTTGATCCAGTTGACCAGAGCACGAATCTCATACTCAGTGCCCACAGGGATGGGTACCAGCTCAAGAAGCCCTAAAGCTTGAGCTCCTTTGTCTCTGATAGCTTGAAGTCGTTGCAAAATTTCCGCGCGCGTCATAGTCATCTCTGGGACTGAGAGAAGGGAACTGTTCCCGCAATCATACCCGAGGTTGACAAAGGCTCAGTCACGTAAAGCCCTTCGTCCGGACAAATTCGACCCAGTTGTAACGCCTCAGAGTGCACCGCGTGCTTGATAGCCCCGGTCTTTACCAATGTTTCTTTAGGAAATCCAGAAACTCGTCTAGACCAATTTAGCTCAAAGCTGAACGGACCCCCAACCCGAAATCGTAACTTCTCTTTCTGACCGGCTCCTTTCGCTTGCGGCTCTGAACTCATTAGCGCGTTTCCGAGGATCTATTCCGCTTCCTCTAACTCGCTTTCACCGGCTCGGTGGGGACCTAAATTCGACGCGATCAGGATGAGTCATTTATTTAGACTGTGCGCAGTCCTTGCATGGCCAAACTTTCCAAGCTTGATAACGATTGCCATTGTCAATACCCATGTCGCGAAGCTTGTCATCCGCTTTGGCCGCAGTTTCGCGATCGCCACTAAGATTCGCCGCTTCGCTCAATCCAATCAGCGATGCGGCACGGTTCGGACATCGTATCAACGCCACCTGAAATGCACGCATGGCGTTGACTGGCCGCCCAAGGCGCAAGTACATCTCACCCAGCAACTCCTCGGATGGCTTCACCGGCACGGGCGGCCCGTAGCCGATCGGCAATTTATCTTCTTCCGCAGCAGCATCGATCAAGCGATTGACAGCTTCAATGTCGTTGCCTTCAGCCAGCGATTGCATAGCCTGCAATTCACCCTGCATGATCTTGGCGGGAGAAATACTGGTGATATAGAAGCTGGTAAAAAACGAGACATCGTGATGCATATCGTGGCCCTTGAGTTCTTCGCTGGCCTTCTGCCTGTCCGCGACCAAATCGCCGATCTGCTTGATCGTTGGTTGCATGTCGGTATGATTTTCGCGCAGTGACGCAAGTCCGCTCGCAAAGAGATCGCTGGTCGGTGCCGTCAGCTCTATACCGTCTAAATCGAGCGACATGTTTACTTCCTTCCAGTTCTGTGCATCCACGACATATGAAGCTCTCATCATGGCTAGATACCACTTCACCATCGGGCTGGGATTCAGAGCGTAGATCTTCTCCATAGTTCTCAAACAATTTAGCGCTTGAGCAAGTTGACCTTGTTGAAGATGGCCGTATTGCAACCATAGCAGTGTGTGAAGACCGTGGATGTCATACTCGCCGGGTTTAACTGTGCCTTGAATCATCAGGTTTTCACTGGCGACCCACGATCGTTCGTTCGCGTAGACGAATCTCTTCCAAAGGCCGAGATCAAGATAGATATGTGACGGCATATGTAAAGCGTGGGCTGAATCGCCGGCGACCTCTTCGTACCGGTCCGCTGCGGTCACCCCAAGTCCAGCGTATTTGGGATCATCGTAACAATGCACCAGATAATGCAAGACTCCCGGGTGAGTAGGATTCCGCGCGTATACCTGTTCCAGTACGTCCGATGCCTTCATCGTGAGGAGAAAGCTACGGCCCTCGTCCGATTCCTCCCCCAGGAGTGCCAGCCCGTAAAAACTGGCCACTTCATCGTCCTTTGGATACTGCGCATAGAGACGTCCCATGGCATCAGCGTAAGCGGTATCCCGACGAGCCTTGTCGCCATTCCCATATAGCAATCGTATGGCATCAATAAATCCCTTTTCTCTCGTGCTCATCATCGTTGTAGGTGCTTTGTCGAGCTCCGTCAGGACATCCTGTGCGGTTTGCATATCCTGCTCACCCCACAACGGATGGTTGTAAGACATCGCAAGACCCCAATACGCCATGTCGAAACTGGGTTGCATTTTGATCGCATTCCGAAAAGTCAGAACGGCGTCATCATACTGAAAGTTGTGCAGCATTTTTACACCGGCGAGGAAGAGCGCTTCGGCCTGCGGTGATGCTGCTGTGGGAAAGACGATGGGAGTAGGTTTTGCCCTGGCAGATTCGCGAGCGTCCTGGCAAAGAGCCATCCCGCTATACAGCAATAGCGCAATACACGCATAGAAAAGCGTAACGAGACGCTGACTGTTCATGCATAACCTCCAGAGAGAGCATTTACAACCAACTAGCGAGATAACGATGTCGCTTCAATCAAAGACTTACTTCAACGTGGGGTAACCCTTGTTTCGCGCTAAATCCTCCAGCTGATGCACGCGATCTACGTATTCCTGCTTGTCTATCACGGCAAAGCCCGTGAGCTTCATCGTCGCAAGCGCTTCGCGCAACGCTTCGTCATCGGGATGCTCGACAAGGTCCTTGATTGCCGTACGCATCATTTGCAAAGTGGCGTCGTCCGTTTGCGTGCTGGTGATCATCGGAAGACCGGGTGCAGCTGGCGTCACGGCCAGAATGCGCGTCTTTGATGCGAGGTCCGGGTAGTTGCGTCGGATCAGGTCATAACTCACGTCATCTATGGATGCTACGTCGATTTGGTCTGCAGCGATCATCCGCACGCTTTTGAGATGCCCGTCAGTGACCGTCACCGAAGAGAACACGCCCTGCCTCAAGACGTCTTCCGGGAAAGTCTCCGCCACGGCAGCGCGGAAGAGATTCATCCCGCTATTTGAAGTCCAGTCGTTGACGCCCGCCCTTTTTCCCTTCAAATCTGCCAATGTTTTGTAAGGGGTGGCCGAATTAACAACGATCACACTGCGATATTCGCCGGCGGGCAGATTACTGTTTGTCGCATAAATCGGCGTGCCTACGATTTTTACGCCCTTGTCCATCAGCGTGTGCACGTAGGGATAGCCGCACGCTTGCGATAGCAGAAGGTCCGGCTGTTCCCACTGGTCTATCAGTTCTCCGCTCGTACGAGCCAGCGAAACAGGTCCGCTTATGCCTTCAGACTTTAGTTTCGCCTGCAGATGACTCCAGAAGATGTCATCAGCTTTTTTCACCGATTCCGATACTTCGTACATGGGTAAAGAAGCCGTCGCGGTGGGGTCTTCTTTCGCCTGTGTGCAGGTCGTATTCACGGCGAGGGCGATGCAAGTTAACATTGCGTTAAGCGCCACCCTGTGAAAGCGGAAAGGCGGCACTTTAAGTGCCGTTATATTGCGTTTAGGCGTCGCTTCGTAGGGTTCAAGCGAACGCGCTGAAGATCGTTTAACGTCCATGTGGCCATCCTCCTGTTGATAATTCAGGTGCACAAAGCTCGTAGCAGGGGCCCTAAGTCATGTGGTGTCGTATCAGGAAAACGTCCGCCGCAACATAGGTGCCAAGATAGTGCCCGCTAGCAGCACTAGAAAGAGGGCCGCAGGTATCCAGTTCAGTTGCACCCTCAATTCCTCAAGTAGATGCTTGTCTTTGAGCAGTTTTAAGGTGGTGTTATAGATGGTGATGCTCAACAGCAACATTACGACCAGGAAGCCGTAAGCGAACCAAAACATTCGTGACACAATGTTGTCGGTAAGTACGACTTCGGGCAGGCTCGTTCCAACCGAAAACTGAAGCGCGATCGTAGCCAGTGCAGCGCCGCTAAGCATCGTCGCCTTCTGGAAAACATCATCAACTCGTATAACCAAAATAAGTAGTGGTGCGAGCATGATGAAGAGATAGGGAAGAAAGATCTGTGGCGCGTACTGTAGAGTGTTTCGTCTGACAATAAGATGGATGCTTAGATGTTCATAGCTTGCTCCATCCCATCCAGCACTCGTGTAGTGATTGCCAGCCAATCCGAGCAGCAACCACTGTGCCAAATCAACCGTTCGACTAATCGTTGAAGACGCTTTCTCGTCTGCACCATACAGAAGCATCAACTTCGTGCGATCGTAACGATCGGAGGCGATGTCGATAGGAAAAGACTGCTGGTCGAAAGGGAAGTCCGAATAATCGCTATGGATCGAAAAACCGCCATCAAGAGTGCGGATCTCAGTGACTGTGCCATCCGGCTGTACTACGACACCCACTTCAGGCGTTCCTGTCGTATTAACTAGATTGGTAATGACGAGGCGAGGATTCCAATGTTGTTCGAGAAATAAGGTCGCGTCCTGATTTGCATAAATTAATCGATCGACACCTTCTCTGATGGGATCGAAAGCGAGGCGCGGATCCTGCCAGACCTCCCGCAACTGGATGGTCGCAGCCATGATATTGAGGTTTTCTCTAATTCCTTGGATGTCAAGAACTGAAAGCGACATTGCAACGGGAAGTGGTTGCGGCGCCTTATCTGGTATATGTGTAAGATCACTTGCCACACACGTGAATACGCATTGCATCCATAGCAGTCCAATAGATAAAGTCAAACAGAAAAAGCGCGTCATAGGTCACCCGACGGGACGCCGGAAGCAGACCGCAATTTACGACGTATTTTCTCCGCCACTTCATAAAGATCGCCTACTTCATCCATTCGGCCGTGCCCGGCAACTGGTGTATCAGTTTTGCCTCCGGCAAGATCGCGAAGTTTTTCGTTCAGGTCGTTTATCGGGCGCAACAAAAGGCTATTGAAAACGATGGTCACTGCGCCTAACGTGAGAATAAAGCCGGATAGCAACCGCATGGCGGTGAACAGCATCTCGTTTACAAATGTTGTGTTCAAATTGGAGAAGTTGCGCACGCTGACGATAAAGCCAATCTGACGGCCGCTATAGTCCATCAGTGGCATGGTGAGAATGCCGTATTCTGTGCCGTTGATGGTTCTATACGTAGTGCGCATGTCGCTCGTTGGCGCAATTACGTCTGGCGTGATGGCGTTACTAGTCAGACTCCAATCAGTGGAGTAAGCAGCACGTTTGCCATCAAGAAGCTCATCTCGCGCAGGGATGTATTCCACGTCGTTCTGGCGCGCTTTTTCCCACAGATCTTCATTGATAAACGCGGCTAACTGAGAGTCGCTCAGCGTGCTGATGTGTTTGAGCAGTTCCTGAAAGTCCCCCGCGTACTCGACGACGCCAATTAAACTCGAATCATCCTTTACTGGTACAACTCCACGAACTGCCAACCCGGCCGGCCCGAGTTCTAAGCCACGCTGGCTTACACCGTGAACTGTTGCCGAGACGATCATTTGTCGGGTAGATCGAAAGTCCTTGATGGGCATGCTGGGGTTCTCGACAAACAAAAGCGCTTCGGCAGGCGGTGTAAAGAATTGCAAAATGCTTGCTCCGTAAATGCTTCGCATTCGTTCGAACATCCGCTGCGTACCGTGCAACAGTGCCGCGCGATCACCAGCACGCATAGCTTGGGCAAGCCAAGATTGATCCGAGATAATTTCAGCTGCTCCAGAGGCAACTAGCTCCCGATCCTGGATTGCGGATGTCGTGATATTTGCGATATTCGTGAGCTCTCTGTCTTTCGTGGCTCTTAGAGAGTGACGCTGCGTCGCAATCGCAAGGACAAACGTCAGCCCAAAGATGGTTGCGAGGACGAGCGAGTTGATCAACATGACACGTCGACGCAAAGACATGAATGCTCCTCACACGAAAACTAACTTGTTCTTAGGCGCGTCACCTCGTCAACGCATTCTGTGGATCTACTGGAGAAATAGAGAGGCATATCGCCAGTAACATTTGCAGCACGCAGTGCACTTTCCCAAAAGAAATGTGGCCTAGCTTCGTCGTTCTTTTGTCTAGATACTCGTGTCGCCGCTTCAACCATTTGTTGCGTGCACCTGAAACTGTGCTTAGTGAGAAACGCAGTGGGGCCTCCAGTTCCGACCCAATTACTGAGGCGCGGATCGCTGACGCATCGGATTCCGCGCCGCACAATTTGACTAGGTTTGGACGAACTTTAATTGAACGCAGGCAGCGCAATTTGCAAGAGTCTGTGAGACGAGGGCGACAGGCGTTCAGTCAGCAGTATCGATCGTACTCAACTTTGCACGTCCAGGTCTGACGGTCAGTAGCGTGGTAAATTTCGCATTAACCGGAATCCGTGTCAAGGAGTTCCACATAAAAATCTTCTATCTTGCCTATCGTGGAAAAGCCCTGGGTTACTTGAGGGTCGCTTTCATGACTGGTACTACCTAGTGCGATGGATGCAAACAGCAGTGGGCGCATATGCACTCATGCGAAAGGCCAACGCCGCGGTCATCGAAAAGTTCGCCTTGCTGCCTCTGTCTCCTCGAAACGATAGGCTTTGCCACTGAATCTAAAGGATCTAAGTCACCCTTTGCAAATTCGTCTGGAGAGCAAAAGAATCCGGACCCTATCGTCCGGATGCACTCCTCGAACTGTGATAACAGAGGGGATGAACAAGGCCGGTCTCGAGCGTGATGCGTTAGGCTCCGAAGGTATCGACGCGCTTGAAGCGCGGGAGGCAAGGAGACAGGCGCTGAAGAGGCTTACCACTTCGATGATGCGGCGGCCACTCAACAAAAAGCAGGAACAACACCTGACCGTCGGTCTGGATCTGGGCGACAGGTCGAGCTTTTATTGCGTTGCTCGATGAGGCAGGTGACGTCCTGATGGAGCAGAGGTTGGGTACGCCGCCCAAGGCGATAAAAGGGATCTTCGGAGCGATGCCTCGGAGCCGTTACCGCACTGGAAACCGGCACGCATTCGCCGTGGGTAAGCCGGTTGCTTAGCGAACTCGGTCATGAGGCGATCGTGGCGCACGCGCGCAGCGTGCGACTGATCGGGAGAGCAGGCGCAAGGATGATCGCGCAAAAAGGCGGTCGATGAAGTAGGGGACTGCCGCGAAAAGGCTTCCCACAGCCAGAAATAGGAAATAGAAGATACCTGGAATAGGAATCATTCCGCGGTACGTAATCCCTCGCATTATGGTAAGAACCACGAGATGAACGCGAGGCCTCGCCACAAAGGTTGGGTGCGCACGAACCGAAGAAGGCAAGCTGGTGCAATCCATGCAGCCACAGCAATTGTGTCTCTACCATCCGCGAACAGTAACGAGATGGCGGCGGCCAAGAACCACCACCAGGAGTTTGAAGACGCCTGCGAGGGCCACTCTAAACCCACATGTCTCAGACTTCGCTCGGAAGTCGATTCAACCCACACCATTCGTTTTGCGCTCCTTACGCTGGGGATGCATTAGGCCTGATACCGAAGCATCGATGATTTGCGAGATCAGTCTTTGACGAGGCACCCATGGGAAAAGCGGCTTCTGAATCAACAGAGATGTGATGCCATGAGCGGATGCCCAAAGAGATTGCGCCATCAAATCCAGATCGCCCTTCGGAAAATGGCCTGCGTCAATGCATTTACGAATTCTTCCCTTTAACGCTTCGTAGGTAACGTTGGGAACCCTAAGGCGCTTGCTATCGGGGCTCTGAAGAACGAAGGCGAATTGATAATGGTCGGGATTTTCGAGACCGAACGTCACATACGCCCAAAGTCCCCGCTTGAGACGGTCGATCGGATCTTCGCCTAGGAGATCCGGAACGCTGGAAGATGCTTGCATGAGCGCGGCGAGACTTTCTTGAACTAGACAGTCAAAAACCTCGGCTTTGCTCGCGAAGTGTTTGTAGATGGCAGACGGAACGCAGCCGACCAACTCCGCCAGCCGCCGCATTGAAAATCCGCCATATCCCTCATGCACGAACTCATTTCGTGCATGGCGCAGAATCTCGTTCCTAATTTCTAGCTTGAACTTCTTGCGAAATGTGGTTAATGCCATGGTGAACGCTATTCACTTTAGCGATCTATGTTCCATTTGTCAACGCCGCAAACCAGCAAATACTGCAGTCAAGAAATGAGGATTGGTCATGAATCGTCGTTGCGTATTGAGAGCTCTTACTTCCGGCCTGGCGCTCGCGTCATCACAGAATCTGCTTCCCAAGGGTTCCTCTCAGACCAACCAAGGCTCACCGGGTCTTCTATCTGTTCAGCGGGGAAGTCAAATTGCCATTTCAATATTCCGCAGCGAACAATCCGTCCAGTCTTTCGTCATTAAGTCTCTTGCTGCCCGTTTTGGGAGGATTCCAGGGAAGGGGGGATCGGCGGCGCTGCTCGCCAGCACTGACGGTACCCGCGCAATTGTTTACAAGAGCGGACCTCCGGGTCCGGAAAACGCCGCGATAGATGAAGAACCGAGAATCGCTACAAACTATGAAACCCACGAATACGAGATGATCTATCTAAGTCAAAAGAGCAATGGTAAAGAGCTCTCGATCACTACAAGCGCGAGTCCCATCACGTTGATCAATGCCTTTTCGACATCCCGTGATCGTCAGCAACAGTTGGTGGAAACGTGGATCAGGAATGCGCCGGATGCAGAGGCCTTCCCAGGGTTTGAGGCAGCCGCTCTTCACTGCAGCTCCCATGGGACAAGTGTCGTCAATTTTGCGCAGTGGCAAAGTCAGGAAGACTGGATGACGATGGCCAAGGCCCTTTCGAATACGTTTCGAGAGAAGAACCCACTCGGACAGGCGGATCCACACTTGTATCGGGCGGTCTGCATTGCCTGATCAACGGGAAACTCGCCACTCAATCTCACGGAGGCGCTTTACGGAACTTTCAAAGGCTCTAAGTCGTACCGACCAATACTTCGAGGCAACACCCGCCACCATCGGATATCTGTAGTTTTCGAAGCACAGCCACTTATCAGAGCATTTGGTTTGACGCGACACACCAGGATGAAAATGAATTCAACAGGGACGGACATTTCAGGACGCCGCGACAATTTTGTTCGACGTGATCCCGTCGCGACTTTCTTTCTTCTAACGTTCGCGATCTCCTGGACAGGAGCGCTTGCGGTACTCGCCCCCAAGCTTCTTCGTGGCGAGGCGGTACCGAAGCTTTTCGGACTGCTTATTTTTCCTATCTTGCTCCTCGGGCCCCTTATCGCCGGCACCGTGCTCACTTGGCTAGTCGGAGGCCGAGTTGGTCTGCTGGATCTCTTGCTGAGAATGCGCCGTGTGCGAATTCATGTTGGCTGGTATGCCACTCTTCTGATTCCACCACTGCTAGTTCTCTCCACCCTGTGGTCTTTCAAGACAGCTGTCTCGCCGAGCTTCGCTTCCAACCTCTTCCTTCACGGCCTGCTATTCGGGCTCGTGGCCGGATTTATCGAAGAGATCGGTTGGACGGGCTTTGCATTCCCGATGATGCTCCGCAAGCATAGTGCCATGTGGAGCGCCCTTTCCCTTGGTCTAATCTGGGGGATCTGGCACATCCCGGCTGTGGACTATCTAGGAACTGCGACGCCGCATGGCTCATTCTGGTTTGATTACTTCCTAGCATTTACCGCAGCCATGATGGCAATCCGAGTGCTTATCGCTTGGCTCTATCAAAACACGCAAAGTGTTTTACTGGCGCAAATGATGCATGCAAGCTCCACGGCCTCTCTTGTAGTTCTAAGCCCCGCCCGGGTGAGCGCCAGTCAGGAAGCGCTTTGGTACGGTGCTTATGCGCTTGTATTGTGGATAGTTGTCGCAGTCGTCATCAAGGTGTCGGGAATGGACCTAAGACGCCGATCAGCCTTGCAAATCTAATCGATCTGTTTCGTCCTTCGCATGCATGGCCACGTTGGTCGAGAAGTTGGCGACTAGAAATATAATTTGTCAGACTTGAGAGGGCCTATCTCGGTAAAGATAGAAGCGTCCCAATAAAGTGCCCGAGCCGTCAAAATAAAGCAGCTCCGACTTATTCGCTTCCTCGACCCGTGATGTGGCCCAGACCGTGTCTGTGCTTGGATCAGGCCTGATGCCCAGGATAGGAAGCAACACGTAGCGGCTCTCGGCAACAAAATCCGAAGTAATGCCGGATCTTGCGATACTCACAATCTCCCATCGATTGAGACTGCTCAAATAGAACACATCCCGTCTGGAGTCGTAAGCCAGCCCTTCCGGCACGCTTCCGGATTGCCGCCGACATTTTGGAGTTTGCACAACCCTTCGCCAATTCCAAAGCTTGGCTCAGATCTGTGGCGTCGATCACCATGTAGCCACTAACAATGTCTTTCGCCTCCGTATAGGGTCCGTCGGTGATGATCTTCTGGCTCCCCTCGCGACGCCTCCGACAGTCGTCTTTGACGGTGTTCGCTTAGAAAAGCATGTGCCAGCGAATTGCCGGGTCCTTGATGTGGCCGTTCGCGCCAAGCGCTTTGAACCAGGCGAACCATTTTCCCATGGTTCTTTGCATCTGTTCGGGCGACGCTGTCGTGGAAATGCGAGGTCTGCGCCCGGGCGACACTGCCGATGGATAAGGCCGTGATCAAACCGAGCAAACAGCCACGGTTGAGCGCCTTAGCCGAATCGGACCGCAGATTGGCGAAAGCCTCTTTCCACCTCAAGACTCTAGATATCTTGACGAGCATCGGAGTTCTCCTGTTCTAGTAGAGCTTGGCCTTTCAAGCACAAGCCCCTCCCGCTCTATAACGTTTGGCAAACGCAGCAGCCGGCATGCTGTTTCGCGGAACCGACTCAAGACTTAAGTTGTGGAGGTTACTGCGTCGCAAGGGAAGGAAGCCTATTCCCTTTTGTTGTCAAAGTGCTGAAGGCCGCACCACCCAAGAAACAAATGACGGATCAATCTAACGGCGAAGTCGGCGACGGCTCCCAATCTTTGCAGGAGCTTGCACCGCGTTTACTCCATCCGGCGCTCGATCAGTGGATACTAGGGTCGCTGGAAGATCTCCTCTTGGAGGCGATGAGTAGTAATCGCGAAGTCGAGGGTTCCGAACCCATAATGCATATCGAGAGCGGCGATGGCTGCGGTATCTTACTTAATAACAATGTCTTCTCTTCATTGCGCCCCAGTCAAATTGGCAACGTTAAGGCTACGCATTTACGCCGGAAAGAGTCTGGACTTGACATTTATGTCAATCATTGAATAAATAGTCGCATACGACGCGTCGGACACGACGAGTATAAATCTGACCTGAAGGCAAGAATATGAACATCTTTACAGTTGGGCAAGCCGTTCACTGGACGACCGACCTCTGGCTGGCACTCTCTGCCGTATGGCTCGGATCGTTGCCATTCGTAAAAACAACCATCCTGAGACAGTCACAGCCGTCGGTAATCAAGCATACGGCTCTCCTCATCGTCGGGCTGTACTTGCTTTTCGGCTCACTCGCGTCGCCAGAATGGCTCAGCCGGCCCTTGTTTGCAGTCACTCTGCCGATCGCATTCGCTGGGCTCTTTGTCGTAGTCTGCGGAGTCGGCTTCAGCATCTGGGCGCGGCTAATTCTCGGAGAGAACTGGAGTGGCATCGCCACAATCAAACAAGACCACTCGTTGATTGTGAGAGGGCCGTACCGCGCGGTTCGTCATCCCATCTACACCGGCATGCTGCTTGCGTTGTTTGGGACTGCGTTGCAGCATGGACTCATTCGCAGCTTCCTCGGCGTCTTTATATGCTCTATTGGCTTTTGGATGAAGGTATCAGTGGAAGAGCATTTCATGGTCCAACGCTTCGGCAATGACTATCGTCGCTACCGTATGCAAGTGAGTGCCCTTGTGCCCTTTGTCTTTTAGATTTCGCTTGTGCCACGGTGTTAACAATGAAAAAAAGCGGTGCAATCAAGGTAGGTGCGGTTCGCAGTGGAGTGGGGACTCGGCAGGAGAAGACATCTTCCACTGCCGAGCTTCATCTACTCGCGCAGAAAACTGAACGACAGCTAAGGGTCATACAGCGGCAGATGCGACAACGTCTGAGGGCAGAGTTTGCCCGCGGAGATTTGACTGGGCCGCAACGCCTGGTAATGTCCGCATTAGTCCGCTCCGAGGGCCTCAGTCTGAAACAACTGAGCACAGACGTCAGTCTGGCGCACAGTACCGTTTCTGGTATCGTCGACAGGCTCGTGAAGCAAGGCATGATCAAACGTCAGGCGCATTCTACCGACCGCCGGGTAACGGTTTTGGTCGTTTCGCAACCTGTTCGAGAATTCCTTGATACGCAAATGGCGACACTTGCGCTTCACCCCTTGCTGGAGGCTCTGTCCACAGCTTCACCAGAAGAACTGAATTCCATGTCTAATGGTCTCGACACCCTTGTCCGGCTTCTATCTCGCACCTCGCCCGAGGAGGAAGAGGAAACCAGTCTTCCTTGCGCGTGAGATCGCCGCTCTACAGGGCACCGTTGGCGGTCGTTCGCATGAAGTCATAGGCGTACAGGTTGGCACAGACAGCGGTCGATGGGTCCGCTCGGACGCGATGAATCAAATTGAATCGTCGGTGGTGAGACAGCAGGTCGTGTCCATCGTGGACAACAACTAGGCCCGATAAGGGCAGGCAATATGGCACCGGCCTCGGATGTACATCGACAGTCAGAGAAGCGGCAGCGGTCGACGGGATGGCGGCGACTTCCTGCCCAAGCTTACTGGACAAGAGCGTGAAACACATCGTGCTCAGATCCACGGATGGATCAAAGGGTGGTGAACGGCTGAAAGACATCGGTTGCGCCAGATAGCGGTAGAGCAAGGTCGCCGACGATCGCCAGCGCCAGTGACGTGCCGTTTTGATTGACTTCGCGTTCGATCTCCAAGCTCCCGTGCCGATCAAGGACAGCGAGTCGAAGGGCGATCAGCTGATAGGATTCCGCACCGTGGTTTCGCATGAGCAGGTTCACGTTCACCATCCGCTGCTGTCCCCTGATCTCGATGTACGGTGTGACGGGGAGGGCGGAAACTTCAAGCGTACTCGGCGAAGCCTTGTCTGAAGTGGCTTCGGCAGCCTGCAGACAGAACGACAGGATAGCGATCAGACAAAGCGAACCGAACGAGGTGACACCTCTCAACGGCCCCCCGCATAACGTGATGGGCAAGGAACGTGAGAGGGCCGAGTGCATCACCGAGAGCATGAGCAATCATTCCAGGCACCAGCGTTCTGCGTGTGACGGCAGTAAGCGTCAGGACGATGCCCAACAGAAACACGGAAAGCAGCCCCGACGGGCCTTGGTACAGGTGTGCAAGTGTGAAGAAGCCAAGCTGGAGCAACGCACCTGTCCAAACACTTCGAGTCAGTTTAGTGAATCGCCGCTGAAGGTACCCTCTGAAGACGTACTCTTCGACGAACCCGGCACTGATCGCAGTAAACAGAAACAGGATTGCTTGACGGTCGTTCGAAATGGTGAAGAACTGAGTGCTACGGGATTGAAGGTGCTGGTGAGAGATGACCGCGTTCCAGCCTATACCGACAAAACGTAGCTCTACGAAGGTCACGATGGCTGCGAGGGCAGTGGCACCTGGCTGCGATGAGGCGGTAGAGGTCCCTATTAAGTTGTCTTCGCCTTCATTTCGCGATGCCCAAGCTGTCAGCCCAAAGAGAAGCCAGAGGAAGCATAATACAAGAACGCAGAAGCGAACGAGGTTGCTCGGATGGGAGACTACAGAGTCTGACGCGCGAAACGCATCTTCAAAGTGCGTCAAGAATGCAGAGAAGACCAGCATGACGCCGCCGACGATCCCCAGACAAGCGTACTTTTCGGATCGGGCGTGCACCCTATCAAGTAGATATCGGCACAAACTTGGCCTCCTTGCACAAAGTGCGGCGGCAACATCGTTACTTCATACGAACCGTAAGCGTAGACTAACCCCTGCCCCTTTGATACAGAGCGAAGTGGTTCCTGTCGTTAGCACAAGGTCTTGAACGGATGCCGACTCGCTGCGACCAGCTTGCGGCCTTTATCGTCCGTAAGCTCAACCAGGTGAACGCCGCGCGAACTAGCCGCAACGATGACCTCGTATAGGCCGCCGTGCGGATCAACAAACGAGCGAGCTCGCTCATCGTCGCTCGGCCGTCTCGGACTGCGTCCAACCAACCCGCTAAGCCTCATAGCCTGATGACTATGGCTGACAACCGCATTTCGCGTACATCGTCCGCAATGGGAAAACTCAAGCTCTACGGACAGAAGTCACTTAGTTTTGGTCTCCTTTCCTCTTGCCATGACCACCCAATTCACCCTGTCAAATGAAAACTCTCTCCGATATTCGATTTCAGTCGGAGATTTGAACACGTTAACGACATGGAAATAAATCGCGTGGCCACCATCAACAATTACCCAGGGATAGGTCCAAGTGTTGTCGCGGATCTCTAAAGTCCCAGACGAGGCAGCACTTCCGTCCAGAGGAACCTGGTAACTGGTGTAAATTTGCTTTGTGGCGTCGAACGTAAACACCAAGAGCAACTTGGAGTCGCCGTCGACATATTGATTACAGGCATAGTAGCTTCCGCTATGCCAACAGTCATTTCTCAGATACTTTTCTTCGTGAGAGACGGTCGAATACTTTGTTGCAACATTGTCGATCACAAGCTTCCAAGAGCCTTCATAAGCCTGCAATACCGTTACGTCTCCCGTCACTTTCTGTGGGAGAGACTGAGGAGTAACAACCATTTGACACATAAGTACAAGTATCACGCTTGGCAGCGACCACCGTTTCATTCTTTTCCCCCCTTGGTATCGAAAGTACGAGCCATTGCGAACTCACTCATACAACGGTTCTCCAGCCACAGTTAGCGTTCTGAAATGGACGTCATGTCGAGCGATTCCTTCCGGCACTCTTCTCGGAATCTATGAGTTCTGAGGAGCCGATCTTTTTCGAGGCTCATCCTGGAACAGATTGAATGGCCTGAGGCGGCCTCAATCTTTTGCCATGGAGAATATAAGGCCAATTGCCTGTTGGGCGCGCCGCTCGCGAAAGTCGCCGGCCAACTCTCCGGCTAAAGTCCTCACGCTCACTGTCGAACCGCGGTGTTTGGTAATTCGAATCAGGGCCGCCTGTTCGGTCCTTTCGCTGGTCCCCCCGCAAGCATCAACTACTACAAATGTCCGGTAGCCCAAATCCACTCCGGTCAACGCAGGCAATTGCACAGCTAGCTCTGTGGCGACACCGGCGAAGGATCGTCCCTCGACCGGACTTCTGGATTGTCTCCGCTATGGTCTTATTCAGGAACGAATCCGCCGTTTTGCGTGTGTGAGTCGGCACCTTTCCGTAGCCCTCTTCTATCTCGGGCATGATCTTGGGGCTGCCATCTTCAGCGACGGCCGTCACAATCACAGGAAGATCAAATAATTTGGCGAGCTTGCCCAACGCGAGTACGCCCTTCTTCAGCTTCGCTGGCTTCACGGTGAGCGGAAGATTTGCAATTCCCCTCTGGAGCTCGGCGAACAGCACGAGAGTGTCATTTGAGATAATTCGGAAAGATGTCATGCGCGAACTCCTTATGAGATGGTTACATGCTTCCAGTTGTAGGAATTCGGATATACACCTACAGTAACAATGCAGGTCTCTCCGATCTTGAACGTTTAGGACGGTATCGAACGAATGCGACCTATGTGATCTGACACCCCGATTCCTCCGAAGACGCTTCCGCGATCCATTCCGCTCCGATTCGTCTTTCAGTGCGGCCAAGAGCTTCCGACGCTTTCGTGATCCCCAATACTTCTCAAAGTAGCTGTGTCCGGATGTCAAGCGGGGAGAGGAGCGGGACCTCTCACCGACAGCGCCGCCATCGCAAGACAGAAGGCCGCGACTCCAGAAAGTGCGGCTGGCCCGACCGAGAAGTACCGTAACGACAGTCCGAGACCAATGACCTGTAGCGCAAAGATTCCCCACACGATCGTGCGAGCAATCGTTTCTCCCCGTCTTGCTGCGGAGCCGAGCATCCATACGAGCCACGCTTCAAAGAATTGGAACGCGGAAATGGTAAGCCCAAACCCTAAGTAAAAGTTGCCATAGCTGAAGGTTGACGAGCCTTCGGAAAATTGAACGTTGTTCATCGCCGCCAAAACCGCGCGGCCCTCATCCGAATGTGGACGAAAGGTCAGAAAACCGAACGTGTGTCCTACCGCGAACAGCGCCAGCAGGACGGCGGAAATCCGGAACCATAAAACCGGCTTCACGACGCCACCTCAACTTTCGCCGCAAACATAGCGAGCAACGACCCCCATCCGCCTTCTGCATTCACCTGCTCACGCATCCCAGCTCCACCCGTTCCGTGGCGTTGGAAGTCACGATGTTCGAGTTCCACGAGAGTGGTCACACCGTCGTCGGTCGGCAGAAACCGCAGTTCAACTTCGCTGCATTTCGCGAGATCCATCTCATATTGCCAGGCAGGGTCAACTCTCCATGCCATAACAAAGCGATGAGGCGGATCCCAAATCAGCACCGTTCCCCAACTGCACGTTGTTCCATCTTCCTGTTCGGAATAGATCGCGCCCATCGGCCAGCCCTCCATGACCACCCTCGTCATCGGTAATGTTCCGATGTGGTGAGTCCTCGGCCACCAGCTATCCATCTCTTCTGTGAATACGCGAAAGGCCTGTTCGGCGCTTGCGCGGACTCGAATGCTTTTTCTCACGGGTTCGATATCGCCGACATCAGCGATGCTTGCGCCCAATGCGTCGTTGATTGTTTGCTTCTCTGGCATCGTCCTATTTCTCCTCTACCCTTGCTTTGAATGCTTCCAAGACCTCTGTCCAGAAGCCGTCGAAGTACGAACGCAACGACGCTAGGCCGCGGATATCAAGTTCGTAGTACCTGCGCGTTCCAACCGGTTTGACCCGCACTAGCTGGGCGTCTTTTAGAATCCGAAGGTGCTGCGAAACAGCGGGCCGGCTTATAGGCAAACCATCAGCCAAGTCGACGACAGACATTGGACCGCGGCGAAGCCGTTCAATGAGTAGCCGTCGGGTCTCATCCCCCAGAGCATCGAACTGTTGCGATTGGTGAGTATTCACTTACGGTAAGACAATACTTACGCTCACGCATGTCAAGCGATTGCGAGCATTTTGAGGCCAGGCGGGGTGCTGATGATGTTCAGCCGACGCGAATCAGGCCACAGCGGAGTGAAGGAAGTAGATCGCCGACCAACGGGTCTGGCCGGGTACTACGGCCTCAAATGAGATCATGAATGGTCGTCAAGGGCGGTGCAGCGGAACTCCGCGCGAAGTTTTGAAACAGGAGTGCGCGCCAGCCGTCGTCGGGAATCGAGACGGCAACTCTATCCAATTCCCGTTCCTGCATCCCGAAGTTACATTGTCGGCAAGCGTAATGCTCCGACCGAGGTCGGGCCAAGTTTGGCACTGTCGATCACTCTATCGCCGTTCATCTTGTCTGCCTGGCTATCAATAATGAAGTAGAAATTACTCCCTCGTATGGCACCCGTCGTTGGAAGAAAGCGAAACGGGGGACGGTTTTCAAGCACAGTGGTCTGAACCACCCGTTTGCCGTCCCTTGAAAGCCGGAACATTGCGATGCGTGGCGATCAGATCGCGTTTTGCACTGCAACTAGATTGCCCTTCCACCAATAAAGCCCATCTATGCCCGCAACGGTGCAGTGTGGCCCTGCGTTGAGATCGGAACTCGATCCGATTTGCAAGTCAACGAGCACGATTCCAAAGTCGTCGGCTACGTAGAGCCTTTTCAAGTCGGGGCTGATGGCTATTCCATTTGGGGCAGAGAGACCGCGGTTCACCTTCAAGGATTGAAACGTATGTGAGACCGGGTCAAACCGAAACACTTCATTCGAGACACTATCGGTGAGCAGAATGTCCCCATGCCCGCCTCTCACGAGATCGTTGAATCCATGCTCCCTCGTTCCGGTCGGTGTGAAGCGTCCCAATAAAGTGCCCGAGCCGTTAAAATGGAGCAGTTCCGACTTGTTTGTTTCCTCGGCCCAGGATGCGGCCCAAACTGTGCCGGTGTCCGGATCAGGCCTAATCCCTAGGATAGGAAGCAGACTGTAGCGGCTCTCGGGAACAAAATCCGATGCGATGCCGGTTCTCGATATACTGACAATCTTTCGTCGATTGAGACTGCTCAAATAGAACACATCCCGTCTGGTGTCGTAAGCCAGCCCTTCCGGCACCAGTCCCGTTTCGATTTTGTCGAGCGCATCGCCTTGATAAGGGGTCGAGAATCACTGGTGGCGAGCGCATAAAAAAGGTGTTGGTTTACCTCGAAGTTGAACATCATCTGTACGCGCTCACCAGCTGATCCGAAATATTTCATGTCGGTTCCTGACAGGACGTTCGCTTCGGCCAGAATGATTGCTTCTCCTTCTCTCCAGGTTAGGAACTGGCTAAAAGTCCGCAGCATATCGTATTGTTCTTCCGGTTTGGCTACCTTTGCACCCTTTTGCGAGATTACAAATGGAACGGCGTCCATGCGAAAACCGGAGACTCCAAGTTGCAACCAGAAGCCCATAATCTTGAGGATCTCAGCCTGTACTTCAGGATTGGAAGTATTTAGGTCCGGTTGGAAATCGTAAAAGCGATGGAAGTAGTAGGCCTTGGCAACCTCATCGTAGGTCCATGTGGACTTCTGTACACCGGGGAACACTACTCCTGAGGCGGCATTCTTCGGCTTCTTCTTCGACCACACATACCAGTCGCGGTATTTAGATTGTGGATCGCGACGTGCCGCTTGGAACCAAGAATGTTCGTTAGAGGTATGGTTAACCACCACGTCGATCAGCACGCGCAATCCACGCTGTTTGCAACCATGCGTGAACTCGACAAAGTCGCCGAGCGTCCCATAGCGAGGGTTGACTCCGTAGTAGTCGGCGACATCGTAGCCATCATCCTTGCAGGGAGATGGTTGAAACGGCATCAGCCAAATCGCAGTTACACCCAGTCCTTGCAGGTAATCCAGACGGCGCATTAGTCCCTGAAAATCGCCGCAGCCGTCTCCATTTGCATCCATATAAGTTGCGACTGAAAGACAATAGATAACTGCGTTCTTGTACCAGAGATCATTGATCATACGAGCAATCTTTCAGTTCGAAATTTTCCCCGGGAGTAACATTAGATGCACAATCCTGCTTGGTGGCAATCCGCAGTGATATACGAGGTCTATCCTCGATCGTTTCAAGATAGCAACGGTGATGGCATCGGGGACTTGGACGGCATCATCCAGCGGCTCGATTATCTGGTCCGACTCGGGGTCGACGCTATATGGGTAGCGCCGATCTATCGATCTCCCATGGCCGATTTCGGATATGACGTCGCTGACTATTGCAGCATCGATCCAATTTTCGGAACGATGGAGGATTTCGATCGCCTTCTCGAGGAAACACACCGCCGAAATCTTAGGTTGATCCTCGATTTCGTCCCCAATCATTCTTCCGATCAACATCCTTGGTTTTTAGAAAGTCGATCTTCGCGTGAGAATCCGAAACGAGACTGGTATTTGTGGCGCGATGAGCCGAACAATTGGAGGAGCAACTTTGGTGGTTCGGGTTGGGAGTGGGATGAACGGACGAATCAGTATTACTATCACTCCTTTTTAAAAGAACAACCGGATCTGAACTGGCGTAACCCTGATGTCCGCGCGGCTATGTTCGACGTGCTCCGGTTCTGGCTGGACAAAGGGGTGGACGGATTTCGCGTTGATGTCATGTGGCTCATCATCAAGGACGATCAATATCGCGACAATCCACCGAATCCTGAGTTCAGTCCAACCCAATCCTCCGGCAACAGCTTGCTAACGATATACAACTCCAACCGCCCCGAGGTGCACGAGGTCGTCGCAGAGATGCGATCTCTGATTGACAGCTATCCCGAACGCGTCCTGATAGGAGAGATATATCTCCCATTAAAAGATTTGATGACTTACTACGGACTGGATTTGAACGGCGCAAATCTGCCGTTTAACTTCCTACTGCTCCAATGTCCTTGGAACACGCAAGCCATTGCCAAGGTTGTCTCCGAATATATGAAAGTGTTACCGCATGGAGCATGGCCGAATTGGGTATTGGGAAATCATGATAATGCGCGGATCGCGACAAGAGTTGGCCGTTCACAAAGCGTGATAGCAGCTATGCTGTTGCTCACTCTTCCCGGAACATTGACGATCTATTATGGCGAAGAGATCGGTATGACGAACGCCTTGATTCGGGCGGAAGACGTGCAAGATCCTGCGGAAAAGAGGCAGCCGGGAATCGGGATGGGACGAGATCCCGAACGTACTCCTTTGACGTGGGACTCATCCGAGAAAGCCGGCTTCACGCAGGGTCGGCCTTGGCTGCCTATCGGGGCCGATCATCAGACGGTGAATGTTGAGGTTGAAGAAAGCGATGAAGCGTCCATCCTGAACCTGTATCGCAGATTGATCGCTCTCAGGCGTGCTTACCCAATGCTGGTAGGTGGCCAATTGGGCGTCCTCACAACTTTAGGAGATCTCTTATGCTACGAACGAAGCGACGGGAGCCAGCGCTTGGTGGTGTTGCTCAATCTAGGTCAAAGTCCGATTCATGCGGAGACAGGAGCCGGGATAATTCTCACGGGGACCGATTCTCGTCGTGACTCGGAGCAGGTCGGCAACTTTATAGAGCTACGAGGTTCGGAAGGTGTAATCGTTGAGGTCATTTCTTAGTCCTTCCAGTGGCGGACAGCGCACGGGATTAGTTACCTCGCCCGCTATTGTGGTTCGTTAGCCCTGATCGTCAAAGAGTGACATCGCTTTCTCTATTCGCGTCCGCTTTCCGCTGAGCTTTCTCGGCCTTCTTCGGTACTGCCATTCTTCGATGCATGGCGCTGAAGTCAGGGCTGGTGCTAAGAATAAAGCTGACGGCTCCTGCATGATGATCATTGCTACGGAGCAGTCATCATTGCTTAAAGCGAACAAATGGCGAATAATAAATACGGATACCGACCATTGAGACGCTCCGGCATTGCCGATCTTCCGCTTCACGGAGGGCGTGTGCCTAAGTGGCTGGCCAATCGCATGACTGCGTTAGGAACAGCCATCGCCGAGCAAGTAATTCTAAACTATGGCCAATCCGAATTTCTGACGCGATTGAGTGATCCATTCTGGTTTCAGTCTTATGGAGCAGTCATGGGTATGGATTGGCACTCATCTGGCATCACGACTTCGGTACTCGGAGCGCTGAAGCGTGGTCTCAATCCGCGTTTTTCGGATCTTGGTTTGATGGTCTGCGGAGGTCGTGGCCGACATTCCATCCGCACCCCGGACGAACTTCGTGCTTTTTCTATGAAGACTGGACTTGATGGAGATACATTGGCACGCACGAGCCGGCTCACGGCGCGAGTGGATAACAACGCCATTGCAGACGGATTCCAGCTTTATCTGCACTCCTTCGTAGTCACGCGATCCGGAGAATGGGCCGTCGTTCAGCAGGGAATGAATACTCAAAATCGCCTAGCACGACGGTATCACTGGCATTCAGCGACAGTGCGGGACTTCGTGTCCGACCCACACACCGCCATCGTAGGCGAACCCCAGGGTGAGATTCGGAATCTGGTGGACGCCCGTTCCGAAAGGGCAAGAGATGCTTTGCTTGTAATTGCAAAAAGTCCTTTTGAAAAAGTCTTAGGCGACGCCCGCAAGCTTTCGATGCCAATGCATCACGATGTCCGTGCCACGGATGTCGATTTGGAGCGACTTGGCGCAGTCCTGGCAGTCGCACATGAAAAAGACCTACGAGACTTCGCCTCGCTACTCCTGGTAGAAGGTCTCGGTCCACGAACGCTACAATCTCTTGCTCTCATTGCCGAAGTCGTACATGGTGCCCCCAGCCGTTTCTCCGATCCGGCACGCTTCTCATTCGCACATGGTGGCAAGGATGGGCACCCTTTTCCGGTTCCACTAAAGGTCTACGATGACTCGCTCGCCATCCTGCGTCGCTCTCTGGAAGCAGCTCGACTGGGCCACACCGAAAAACTTGAGGGCTTCCGGCGATTGGATCAATTGACCCGTAATGTCGAGGCGAATCGGCAGCCGTTTGCAGATTTCGACACCGCGGTAGCTCACGAGCGAGCAATCTCTGCATCGATCGGCGGCAGGACGGTTCTTGATGACAAGCCACAGGACAAACAGTCGGCACCAACGTCTCAGCTGAATCTATATTTGAAGACTTCCAGGAGGTTCTGATGGCAACGCAGAAAGGTCTCTTCGCTGAACTAGAGAGTACCCAAGCGCCGACTATGCCGAGTGGCTTTCGTTATCAAGAAGACATCATCAGTGAACCTGATGAGGCTGCTCTCGTCGCATCACTTGCAACACTCGAGCTCAAACCATTCGAATTTCACGGTCATGTTGGCAATCGACGTGTTACATCTTTTGGTCTTCGCTATGACTATGCACGTCGTACGGTTGAGCCAACGGAAAGGTTTCCGCCGTTTATCGAAGAGCTCCGCAGAAAGGCCGCAGATTACGCGGGGAGGAACATCGATGAAATTCAGCAAGGCGGAGTAAATCAATATCCGGCAGGCGCAGGAATAGGTTGGCATAAAGACAAGCCGCAATTTGGTGTGATCGTTGGGGTTTCGCTTCTGGCACCAGCAATAATGCGCCTTCGCCTTTCAACCGGCGCCAGCTGGATTCGCAAATCCCAAATACTCAAACCACGATCGATCTACATTCTGGAAGGCGAAGTTCGAACGCGATGGGAGCATAGTATCCCGCCCGTCGACTCGCTACGCTACTCACTTACGTTTAGGACTTTGGCGCAGTAGCTACGCCTCAGAGCATCTTCGCAATATGGTTTTGACCGAACTTCGAGCATCCTTTGATAAGTCTCAATCCGACTCCCAGCCGTTTCTTCAAGCGGGTGAGGTTTAACGCTGTAAAACGCGGCAGGATCGCCAAGCCCTTCCTTGCTCCAGCCATGGAATCATCACCTGCTCGTTGAATTGCAAAGAACGTGGGTGCTATCAAAAACACACGGCCGAATCGTCTCTTAGCTTTGGCGATTCAGGAGTTTCATGCATCAGACAATTTGAGTCGACTTATGATCGTACCTTTGTCTCTAGAAGAAGAGTGGTCACCCATGTGGGAAGCCGCGACGTCGTGGCAACCATCTGGGAAGAATGTCCTTGTGATTTCACCACATCCGGATGATGAAACTCTCGGAGCCGGGGGCTTGATTTCAACACAAGTTTCGGAAGGCGTTCCTGTGCAGGTAGTCGCCGTAACAGACGGCGAGAACGCATATGGCCGGGGCGACTCTACTCTTGCTGCGAACCGACGGATGGAACAAAGTGCGGCAGTTAAGCAACTGGGTTTGAAGCCCGGCGACGTTATTCGTCTCGGGCTTACTGACAGCGCGGTCAGCTCTGAAGAACGCACTCTCACAGAACGCCTCCTCCCGCTCGTTTCTAGAGAAACCCACATCTTTGCTCCATGGATAGGAGACTTTCATCCAGACCATGAAGCCTGCGGTCGCGTAGCGCAGACAGTTGCGCAGCGTGCGGGAGCATCTCTCACTTTTTATTTTTTTTGGACGTGGCACCGCGGAACACCACAGCTGCTTAAGAACCTGCCTCTGCGGTCGCTTTCTCTCAGTCCTGATCATCGGCGCTCAAAGCTTACTGCGTTATCTCAGTACCGTTCTCAATTGGAGCATCCTTCGGGACAACCCATCCTTCCGGATGAGCTGCTTTGGCCTGCCCGACGTTCGACCGAAATCTTTTTGCCTTCATGATCAGGAACACTACAAGTCGCGCCTTTTTTGATGCGCTCTACGAGAGCAGCCCGGATCCGTGGAGCTTCGCGTCGAGTAGCTATGAGCTTGGCCGTTACGAGCGCATTCTTCAAGCTCTCCCTTGTAGTCGATACAAACGCGCTTTCGAACCGGGATGTTCTATCGGAGTTCTGACAGAGCGACTAGCTTCCATCTGTGACGAGGTAGAGGCGATGGAGATCTCCTGCATCGCAGTCGATCGGGCGCGTCAACGCTGCAGCACCCGAACAAACGTCCACATTGTGTGCGCATCGATGCCAGACCAGATGCCAACCGGTGAGTTCGATCTGGTCGTATTCAGCGAGATCGGATATTACTTCGCCGAATCCCAATTGGCATCTCTCGTAGACAAACTGATCACCCAAATCAGCCGTGGTGGGACATTTCTTGCTATACATTGGCTCGGCTCCTCTCCCGATCATCTTTTGAGCGGGGACCATGTCCATCAGGCCATTTCGAATATCAAGGACCTGAGTCTGGAACACTCGGAACGTCACGCAGATTTCCGCCTTGATCGATGGGTGCGCCTATGAGTCGTAACCCATGGCACGTAGCGGTGGTGATTCCTGCTCGGAATGAAGAAGCTCTCCTTCCTCGATGCCTGAAATCCGTGTTGGAGGCGTGTGCACTTCTTCCGGTATCGGTCACCACGGATGTTGTTGTCGCGTGTGATACTTCTACCGACCTGACATTTGAAATCGCGAAGCAGACCCTGGCAAAACATGGAACAGTTGTGGCAACAGAAGCGGGGGCTGTGGGCCACGCGCGTTCGCTCGCCACCGAGTTGGCTCTGCGACGTTATTCAGGCGAGCTCCGGTGTTGTTGGCTGGCAAATACTGATGCTGACTGCTGCGTACCAAGGTCATGGCTCGTCGACCAGCTTTTGTTCGCGGACCAAGGCATAGAAACCGTCGCCGGTATTGTTGATGTCGATTCGTTCGAGGAACATGATATCGGCGTTGGCGTGCGGTTTCGCAAGAGCTACCTCATCCATGAGGATGGTTCCCATCCACATGTTCATGGGGCAAACCTGGGAATTCGTGGTGATGTCTACCTTCGCTCAGGCGGATGGAAAGGACTTACGACGGCTGAGGATCATGATCTATGGGATCGCCTTCTGAAAACTGCTGCGCGACGCACCTCAACAAATGCAGTGAAAGTACTGACGAGTGGTAGGCGTGTTGGACGCGCACCCCATGGATTTGCGGGCGCTCTCGCCGCGCATAATGAGATGAGCGCATGACGACCGAGGCGTTTGTCGTTCAGCTTCGCAAGACAGTTGCAGAAGAAATTCCTCTGCCTGGTGCTGGCAACACTGACAGGCGTTACCGATCTTTGTTTGAGATTGGCCGCAGGAATCTCTCTCTTGCCCGTATGGCAGAAGCACATTGGGATGCAGTCGCTATCCTTAAAGAGAATGGCAGCAATCCTAAACCAGATTGCCTTTACGGAGTGTGGGCGTCCGAGCGCCCAGGACAGGCCATCACATTGGAACGGAACCGTGACTCCTCCTTTCGGATCAATGGAAAAAAGATGTTTTGCAGTGGGGCCGGACTAGTTGATCGCGCACTCATCACAGTGGGCGGTCCTCAGCCGCAACTTGTGGATGCCGATCTTCGAGACAACGATCGCTTCCTACATTTTGATGATTCAGAATGGAAGACGAACGCCTTTCGAGAAACTCGGACCTCCACCGTGACCTTCGAGAATCTACCTATCATCCCTGAGGAACTAATCGGAGCCCCGGGCTGGTACCTTCAGCGACCGGGCTTCTGGCACGGGGCATGCGGACCCGCAGCCTGTTGGGCTGGAGGCGCTGCAGGACTTGTTGAGTATGCGAACGAACAATCCAGAAAGGACCCTCACACATTGGCGCACCTTGGTGCAATGCGGGCTTCAATATGGGCGTCATTGTGCTACCTCGACTCCGCTGGCCGTGAGATCGACGTTGCTCCGAAAGATCGTGAAAGGGCTCTAGTACGCGCCCTAACCGTTCGACACCTTGTTGAGCAAGCTTGCTCAGACATCTTGAGAAGATTACCGCGAGCCTATGGACCGCATCCAGTCGCGATGGACGAGAAGATTTCTAAACGCTATCAGGAGCTGGACCTTTATCTTCGCCAGTCTCACGCCGAACGTGATTTGGAAGCGCTAGGCCGCGCTATTAAGATCACGCCAGCTCCTTAGTCGCGTTATCAACATGGGTGAAGTTTTAGAAGTAGCTCAGACCTTTACGGCTGGCCCGCACCACCGCCCGCGCCATATATATTCCCCGTCGTATAGCTGGCGTCGTTAGCTGCGAGCTGCACGTAAATACTCGCGAGTTCAGCCGGCTGGCCTGCTCGTCTTAGCGGATACGTTTCCCCAAAGTGAATCAAGTGATCTTGGGTTGCTCCGCCTGAAACCTGAAGTGGTGTCCAGATTGGTCCCGGCGCAACACCATTCACGCGAATCCCCTTAGGACCGAACTGTTTGGCCAATGACTTCACATAATTCATCGTCGCTGCCTTTGTCTGGGCGTAGTCATACAAGTTGCCCGCGGGATCGTAGGCTTGCTCAGACGTTGTGGCAATGATGCACGAGCCCGGCTGCATGTGCGGGAGTGCTGCCTTGATGATCCAGAAAGGAGCATAGATATTGGTCTTCATGGTCGCATCGAAAGCTTCTGTCGTGAGCTGGAGTATGTCTTCGCACTGCTGCTGGCGTCCCGCATTGGACACAACAATGTCGAGCCCACCAAGTTCAGCGACGGCCTTCGTAACGAGTTCCTTGCAGTAGCTCTCCTCGCGAAGGTCACCTGGTATCGGGATGGCCTTGCGGCCCTCAGCCTTGATCAGCTGAATGACCTCGCGAGCGTCAGGCTCCTCCGTGGGGTAATAGCTGATGACAACATCAGCGCCCTCCCGCGCATAGGCGATGGCAGCAGCGCGTCCCATGCCAGAGTCGCCGCCCGTGATAAGCGCTTTGCGTCCCATGAGCCGGCCCAACCCCTTATAGCTCGTCTCGCCGTGATCCGGTCGAGGATTCATCTTACTGGCGAGACCAGGCCAGGGTTGTGATTGTCCCGGATAAGGCGGCTTTGGATATTTGGTTGTTGGATCGACAAATGGTGCAGTGGTATTCCCCGCCGCCGTCTGGGCCTGCGCATTGGGAACAGCCACGGTAATCGCAGCGCCTGCAATCCCGGCTCCAAGATGGGTTACGAGATCGCGGCGGGAAATCGGATTGTCAGAACTCATATTCGGGTAACTCCAAAGACTACGGTGCGCGTTATGGCATAACGCTAAGAAAGATATTTCGCTAAGCTGCGGCGTCTGCCCAGGGATCGATCACGATCTTTGTCACATTCTCTTTCTTGTCTCTCCAGACCTTATACATCTCAGGCGCCTGCTCAATCGTGATGCGATGCGAGATGATGTAACTCGGATCAATCTGCCTCTTCTCGATTCGCTCAAGCAGAGGTTTCATGTAGTTATGCATATTCGTCTGCCCCATCTTCATGGTGATGCCCTTACCAAAAGCCGCTCCAAACGGCACTTTATCGAGAAGGCCACCATAGACTCCAGGCACCGACAAGGTGCCCCCTTTACGGACAGCCTGAATTGCCTGCCGGAGTACGCTTGGTCGATCAGTCTCCATCATCAGAGCGACTTTGACTTTGTCGTAGGTGCCCTGAAGTTGAGCGGAATGAGCTTCGAGACCAACGGCATCAATGCACGCGTCCGGGCCAATGCCACCAGTTAGATCTTTGAGTGCGGTGAGAACGCTGACATCCTCCTCGGAATAGTCGACCGTGATTGCCCCGAGGCTTCGCGCCATCTCAAGTCGTTCCGGTAGACGATCAATTGCGATAACTCGTGCAGCCCCAAGCATGAACGCGCTTGCAATTGCGAACTGACCTACCGGTCCGCAACCCCACACCGCGACCGTATCTCCAGGTTGGATCTGCGCATTTTCAGCCGCCATATATCCGGTCGGGAAGATATCGGAAAGGAAAAGCACCTTCTCATCCGGAAGATCGCTTTCGATCTTCAATGGGCCTACATTCGCAAAAGGAACACGCGCATATTGCGCCTGCCCACCAGCGTAACCACCCATCATATGGGAGTAGCCAAACAGGCCTGAGCCTGAATATCCGTATGCGGCTTCCATCAGATGGGCATTGGGATTGCTGTTGTCACACGCAGCCCAGATCTTCTTCTTGCAGAAGAGACAGTTGCCGCAGGCAATCGTGAATGGAACAACGACTCGATCCCCGCGCCGCAGATTGGTGACTTCTTTCCCCACTTCTTCGACGACACCCATGAACTCGTGGCCCAGAATGTCTCCCGATTCCATGGTAGGTATGAATCCGTCGTAGAGATGAAGATCTGATCCGCAAATGGCAGTTCGCGTGACCTTGATAATCGCGTCATGCGGATTCAGAAGCTTCGGGTCTGCTACCGTAAGCGTTTCTACTTTGCTCTTTCCCATCCAACAAACAGCCTTCATGACTTCCTCCAATTCGATTCCTGGCAATGTCCAATGCGAGCTTTTCGCTCAGTTTGATCCCGAAGGCGTAGGAACCTTTTCACCATAGGTCGATGCCTTCATCTTTCCAATCAAGCCGCGGTCCTCATGAGGTTGTCCCTGAGTTCTCGGGATCTCGCCTGTCTCGGCAAGAGCTTTGAAGTGTCGCAGGTTCTCAATCACGGCTTGCTTCGGATTGCGACCCGTGAACGTCTCCCAGGCGCTAGTCAGTTTGCCCATGCGGAACGCCTGCAGCACCGTCACTACCGTACCGCGGCTACCAGGAGCCTCTTCAAAGATCACCTCACCCGCATTGTCCGAGTCCCCACCGATAGACCGCCACGCGATCCGCCTCCCAGGTTCGTCGGCCAGGATTTCGGAATCCCATTCGATGGTCTTCTCTCCGGACTGCATCACCCAATGTGAAGTTCTCTCACCTGTGACCGTAACGTGCGTAATTTGCTCCTGCCAGCCAGGTGCGGCTACAACGTTACGCCACATAGCGTATAAATCGTCGGCGCTAGCTTGAATCAGCGCGGAGGTTCTAACCCAGAGCTTGCCATCTTTGTCCTCAGGAGGAGGAAGATAACGTCCATTGAGAATCACACTCGCTGGGCTGGCGGTGGGCACTTCTTCCGCATAGGGCTTTTCCTTTAAGGCAGAGGACATCGCAATCTCCTTTGCGCATCCGTGCAACGCAATGCTTGGGATCGTCCGGCGACTTGCTCACGGACGTACTAACATAGACGCACAAACTGGCGATCGCGTGGTCTGTGTGTTAACGATCAGAAGCCCGTCAAGGACGGGCTTCCGGGACCAACATGTTTCGCTTGCTACTTTTCAGAGTTGGGCTTGGCCATCTTTTCATGCATTGCAGCTTTCAGATTACCCGGCACGACATTAGCCAGAGCCCCTTCCAGCTTCGTCTTGAACGACGCAGCATAAATGTGATCTTTACCGGCCAACAAGGCATCAATTCCCTGGCGGGCGACATCCTTTGGTTCGCTTTCAGATTTACCTTTCTGTCCTACCTCAGTCTCGTCCATCCCTGCACGATGGAAGAAGTCTGTATCAGTCGGGCCCGGTTGAAGTGCCGTGACCGTGATGCCGGTTTCTTTCAATTCGTACCGAAGGCTATGAGCAAACGAAAGAACAAATGCCTTTGTCGCAGCGTAGACCGCTTCACGTGGCGCGACCATCTCACCTGCAATGGACGCAGTAAAGAGAATCTTCCCGGCATTCAACTCTTTCATGTGTTGCACCACAAATTTAGCGAGCTGCACGGTTCCGACACAGTTAAGTTCAACCATATTCAACTCGGCGTCGAGATCAGTCTCGGAGAATAATCCGCCCACTCCCACGCCTGCGTTGATGCAAGCAATGTCGACTGGCCGACCAAGCGATTGGACTTGCGACCATAGCTGATCAACGCCTGCTCTGGTTGCGAGATCGGCATTCACTTCAACTACCTGATGTCCGCCGCTCCGTATCTCCTCTGCGGCTGCGCTCAGTCTCTCACCGGAAGAAGAAATGACAAGGTCATATCCTCTGTTTGCTAATTCTTTCGCTAATTCAAGGCCGATGCCACTTGACGCGCCTGTAACTAAAGCCAACTTATCTTCCATGACCTGTACTCCTGCTACTCCATATGCGTGCGATCATTCCACGCAGTCTGATGCAGATGAGTAGTCAGGGGATTGATGGAGATGCATTGGTCGTTACGGCGACGATCGATTGCTTAGAGTCGTCCTCGTCCTCGCCCAAACAGCAAGTAGATAACGATCACACCGAGAATCAGGCTAATGCCGCCACCACCGTAGTAACCGATTCCGGGGCCCATGTAGTAGCCGCCACCGCCGAAGAGAACTAACAAGATGATGAGAATGACTATCAGAGGCATGCTCGGAAGTGTAGCATGCGGCCCGTTATCTTGGTCCGTGATGAAAGAGGCGCTTTCTTCTTAGTGCCCAAAGTGCTCCCGAAAGCAGCATCCAGGCGCACGAAGCAATGGAAATTACCCAGTATGCATTGCGGCCGGGTAGTCCGCGCCAAAGAACGATTGCAAATGCCATAAGGCCGATGCATCCGAGGGATGCACCCGCCGCATCAATGCTGGCCGCCAGACGTCCTCGCACGGTTCCATCTAATCCATATTCAGCCTTGCGCTTCTTTTCGTGATCTTCAATCAAACTCGCACCTGCCGGGAAGATGGCCGGAAATGCCAGAAAAAGCCCCCGACGGCAGGGCCGAATCGCTTTGCGATAAGCCCCGCCAAAACGGTACATATCCCACCAAAGAGAAACCTCATCGCGTACTCATGCGGCTTGGTCTCCCGAAGCGAAGACAGATCCACCCTGATCATCTCAGTGTGACCTCATTATCAGAAACCATAAGCCCAATGAAACGCCGAACCATACAGGCATAAGACTTATCGTCGCCGCGAGCGTCGAGGGCTTATAGCGTCTGAGAACTTGCGAGACAGCTATTGTGTAAAAGAAAAATCCAACTGCGCCAAGAAGCATAGATCTCGATTCGATCGCAGCGTATTGGGCCCCGCTCTTTGCGATCGTGAGCCCGACGGTTGCTAAAGCAATCGATGGCGCTGCTCCAAACAGGCCGGCAAAACTCTTGGGGCGAAGTGTATCTCCAATCGTGGAAAACAAACTTACTACGAAGCCCCCGATAAGGAATCGAAAGATTATCTCGCTCATTGGCTGTAAAACCTCTTCATCTCAGCCGGCTTTCATCGCCTCTTTAATCAAAGTCATCGCCGCGTCGGCGCCTTTACATCCCAGTAGGCGATATTTTTTCCCTTCAAGATTGTGATAGTTCACGAAGAAGTCCTGCACTTCCTTCATCCATTGAGAAGGGAGGTCTTTGAGCTTTCGAACATTGGCGTACTGGTGGTTTGCTTCTGCTACCGCAATCAACCTGTCGTTTCTGATCTTCTTTTTCCCATCCAGTTGTTCCCCTTCAATCACACCCACGAGTCGAGCACGTACCGCGCACCCTGGAAACGCGGGCTCATCCATCAGCAAAAGAACGTCGATAGGATCACCATCCGGTGCAAGGGTCTGAGGAAGAAAGCCGAAGTCATAAGGAAACACCATGCCAGCAGGGAGCACCTTCTTGAGTGCGAAGATCCCCTGATCGGGATCATAGGCGAATTTGTTTCGGCTTTTGGCAGGTGTCTCGATGATGATTTGTACCAGTCCTTCTTTTTTATCGAGGGGTTTCAGTTTTGTTGGATCCGCCAAGGACTTCATGCTTCTACCTCTTTTTTGCCCACATTGCTACGTTTGTTTCGTTCCATGCATTCAGCCCGAATCGTTTCGTAACGAGACTGCAGGACATCTAATTCCTCATCACTCAACTTCTCGATGTCCATCATTTGATCGCCGGCAGCGTCGATGGCATGGATAAGCTCGTTCAGCTTGAGATTGATCGCTCGGGCATCCCGGTTCTGAGTGTTTTGAATCAGGAAGACCATGAGAAAAGTAACGATGGTAGTTCCCGTGTTAATGACCAGCTGCCACGTATCTGAATAGTGAAAGAGCGACCCCGTAGCTGCCCAAATCACAATAAGCAAGATGGCCGCTAGAAACGCCCACTTCGATCCCAACCATCCCGAAGCCACAGTTGCGAACTTTCCGAATGCATCTCCTCTCGTCTCTTTAGCAATTTGAGTCGAAAGTCTCACTGCAGTTTGGTTCGGTAACTTTTGGTTTGGTAATCGGGTTTTCGTCACGTTAGCTCCTGGCTACGGATCCAAGCGATGCCACCGAGCCGAGCCAACTTCACTCAAACCGTCTCGAACCTATTGCACTGATCCTGATTGGCTTGCCTAGCCTCAATGAGATGACGATTTCAGTACAGGATGTTGTATGGCTCTGGGCTCTTACCTGGTCACCGCGTCGAACGGGAGGAATAATGAGAAGACCGTTCCGCTGCGACCGTACCTCTCACTGGTCCGAAAGCGCAATGTTCCTCGGTGTCGAAGAACGATCTCGCTACTTACCCAAAGTCCGAGACCAGTTCCACTGATGCCCTTCGTCGTGTAGAACGGCTCAAATATGCGTGTCGCGACCGAAGTTGACATACCGCTGCCGGTATCTGCAACGGTGATAACAAGTCCCGGTCGTTCCGTGTTCCATTCTCTTCCGACGCGACTACGCAACAGAAGCCGGCCGCCACCCAACGGTTGCATGGCATCAATTGCGTTGCTAACCAGATTACTGAGCACCTGTCGAATCTCTCCCTCAAAACACCGCACTGCTGGCGCTATGCGTTTGCGCTCTTCGACGCGTATGCCATAGTTCACAATGCGGCTCTGAAACATCGAGACGATGCTATCTATGAGCTGATCCCCGGAGATCTCCTGGGGACTGCTCGACTGCTTATGAAAGCGAAGAGTTTGATTGACGATGACTGACACTCGACGCAGTTCGCGTTCCGCAGTCTGGACATATGTCCTGGTCTCCGTCATGTCGTCGCAACGTTCCGCCAGATATAAGAGATTCGTGACAGATTCAAGCGGGTTATTGATTTCGTGCGCAATCGAGGACGCGAGCCGTCCCACCACTGCTAGCTTTTCACTCTGCATCAGAGCAAGCTCGGCCTTCTTTTGGTGGGTAATCTCGAGCGATGCTGCCGAAATCGCCTGAACGGTGCCATCCGCCCCAAACACTGGGAAGTAACTCACAGTCCAGTAGCGGTGCTCGCCGGGGCGTGTGGCCAATTCTCCTTCCAGAGGAAAATTGACGACCGGCTGACCGGCAAGCACTTGTTCAAACAACTCCTTAAGCCCCTTAATCGGAGCCATCTCGGTTAGGGTACGGCCAACTACCTGCTCCGGCTTCAGTCCGAAAAACTCCGCTTGCCTGTCGTTTAGCCTCAGATATCGGAAATCCTGTGTATCAAACAAAGCCAAACCGATCGGAGCCGTACGATAGACGGTTTCGATCTCTGCAAGCTGGCGTTCTGCTTGTTCGGAGTTACTCTTCAACGCTTCGCGAGCACTCTTCTCGTCAGTCACATCTCGAGAAAAGGTAACGATTCCCTCGGGTGTTGGGTAGACATCGATGTGAAGCCATAAATTAAGGGGCGCAGGATAATACGCGTCGAACCCACCAGAAACCCTCTCGTTCATCGTCCGGTAGTAATGTTC
Source organism: Tunturiibacter psychrotolerans (assembly GCF_051013365.1). GTDB lineage: Bacteria > Acidobacteriota > Terriglobia > Terriglobales > Acidobacteriaceae > Edaphobacter > Edaphobacter psychrotolerans_A. Next base: position 1,712,151 of record NZ_CP132941.1, read on the forward strand.
GACGTATGGAGACCCCTCGTAGACAGCGTCTGGGAATGCCTCCCAAATATTCTGGCCGAGGATCTGCCGATCGGAAGCATAGAGCTCAGTCGCCTTTGGATTGAGGTAGGTCATGACCCAGTTGCGGTCCACTGCCACAATTGCATCCGTCGTCGTCCCCAATACTTGAGTCAGGCGCTCGGTGAGCCGATCTCTCTCCCGCTCAGCGGCTCGCCTTTCTTCAATGTCACGAAATACAAGAACGATACCGTTGAGGACTCCTCTCTCATCGAGAATAGGAGCGCCACTGTCATCAATAGGGATATCTCTTCCGTCTTTGGAGATGAGAACAGTATGATTGGCGAGCCCAACCACCGAACCTGTGCTCCTGACTTTGTCGGCCGGACTCTCCACAGGTTGCCGAGTGGTTTCATTGACGATCTGAAAGACATTTGCCAGCAGCTCGCCCTTGGCCTCTCCAATCTTCCAGCCAATCAGTTGTTCGGCGACGGAATTCATCTGGGTTATGCGAGTCTCCGGGTCCGTCACAATCACGGCGTCTCCAATACTTTGCAGTATGCGCGAAGCGCGAGTCTCACTCTCTTTGAGGTCTTGGGCTGCATCCACTTCGCGAGTAATGTCCTGGCAGATGACAAGCACTCCCAGAACATCCCCACCTGAACCAAAGATCGGGCTATAGCTATAGGTCCACCGGATATCCTGCAACCTGCCGTCCCGGATGATCGGAACTATCGCGTTTTGGTGGTATACCGTCTCCCGATCATCCATGACCCTTCTTAGATTTGGGCCAACGATCTGCCAAGCATCGGACCAGCACTCCTCTGCCTTCTGGCCTAGACCTGATGGATGGCGCTCCGAGAGAAGGGGGATAAACGCATCGTTGTAGAGTTGCACCAACTCCTCCCCCCAGAACACCAGCGAGGGAAAGGCACACGCAAGCATGAGGTTCACGGAGGACAAAAGACCCTCAGACCAGTCCTCGACTCCCCCAAGAGGAGTTGAACTCCAGTCATGGTCTCGGATCAGGTCGGCCATTTGACTCTTGCCCTGGATCAGATTCCTATGAATTCTTTCAGCTTTAAGAGGGCTTGGAGTTTCATTTGGCATTGAGCAAGAGTGAACAACTAAAACAGCTTACTCGAATTTGGGCAGCGAACAAAGTCTGTTCGCGAACGTTAGCTGGACGACATCGGCGCCGATCCGATGTAGTTCAAAGCCCACTCCGCCAGCTACGCGACCGGCCACTTGTATCAGTCGACTGAGGCTTTGTTATGCGCCTGTTTGCGATAGGTTCCTGTCGCCGCACTTGGAATTGAATGCGACGAGATTCAAACCTTCCAACTGGAATCTTCCATAGCAAATCCATTCGGACGGGATGTCGACAGACACGCAGCTCACTTCACTGAATCTCCAATCGATCAAAATGACAATCCGTGTTGATCGCCGCCAGAAGAAGGGGACTTCATGGTATATAGAGGGGGACTTCTGGGTATGGGAAAGGGGACTTTGGGGTATGAAAGAGGGGACCTCGGGGTATGGTTTTCGTTTGCTTAAAGGAAGCAAGATGTGCAAGAAGAAACAAGAGGACTAGCAGGACGTAGTGGGCTTCAATTGTGGATCGGTGGCAATTCCGCACGTCAAATTGGCGCGTGATGGATCTTCAACTATCCGTGCTGAAAGCGAGAGAGAAATAAGGTGCAACAGCGGTACACACATCAGCTTCGCCTGGCGACAATAAATTGCTCTAAACTACGGATGCCAACTACTTAGGCCTGATCGAGATTCCGCCAATTATCTCTTTGTCATCATAAACTTACACCGATAAGCCAAAACTTATAATCCATCATCAAAAGCATTTCTCCCTGGGTCGCTCAGACCCCAGAAGTGGGCGCTATCGCGAGTCGCGCCGAGTTTCGCCTACCAAGTGAATCTCAGTGTTCATCGAACCATTCGATGGTTTTTCTAAGCGCGACGTGCGCGGGCGGCTTTTTGTCGGGAGTCTTTTAGTTAGCGTTCTGGGACCTGTTCCCGGATCCCTTCGTTTGGAAGCTTGATCAATCCTTGTTACAAGATCTTCCGCTCTTAGGTGCGTGTAGCGCTTGACCATCTGCATTGATTTATGTCCGCTTATGGCCGAGACCTCTTGATCTGAGAAGCCCGATTCGACGAATCGACTTACAGCTTCGTGACGCAGATCGTGAAAGTGGAGATCGGCTAGTCCGTTTTCCTTCTTGATCTTCAGCCAAATCTTGTTGAAAGTGTATGGTCCACGCTTCCCATGCCTGCCGGGGTCACCGAAGAAAACAAGGTCGGTGTCACCCGGTCTTGTCGAGATGTTGTGCGCTTGTATAAACAGATTTGCTGCAACGGCACTCAAAGGTACAGTTCTCGGTTGCGTGTTTTTGGTTTCGATTAGAGTGACGATGCGGCGTTTCAGATCAATTTGCCCCTGACGCAGCGTCACGATCTCGGACGAGCGCATCCCGGTTTCCAGTGCGATCCTGACGATCCAACCAAGCATGGGATTCGAATGTTGATCGACAGCGGTGAGCAGGCTGCTCTCCTCTTTCTCGGTCAAGCGGCGATTGCGACCCGGACCAGGCGAAGGACGGCGAACATTCAGAACTGGATTCGACGCGATCGCAACACCCCACTCTCTCATCGCGATGCGGAACATGTGCCCTAAGAGAGCGAGTTCGAGGCGAACAGTGTTAGCAGCTAACGGAATGGGATTGCCCTCCTTATCTCGCCGGTGCTCACCGGCAAGACGTTTGTCTCGATAGCCAGCAACTAGAGAAGGAGTGACTGCGGAAAGGGAGTATCTTCCCAAATGCTGCAACAGAGGTTTTGAAAAGCCACGTTCAGATATTTGGCTTTTGGGACGCTTGGTCGGAGTGATCTCGGCTAAATAACGTTCAATAGCTTCCTTGACGGTCATCCGATCCGCAGTCGCACGGTTGACGTAGACTCCGCGAACGATTTCATCTTCCGTCCGTCGTGCCCAATCTTCCGCGTCTCGTTTAATTCGAAACGTCTTGGTGATCATCGGCCAGCCGGTCTTTCGCACTACAGCTTTCCAGCTTCCAGAAGGGCGTTTAAATAGGGTTGCCATCGGGTCTCCAGCTCAACATTGCGTCCCAGCACTGTTCCCGAATTGTACCCCAACACGAAAACTAGGCGAAGATGGGTCAAATCTAGAAGACTGCACCCCGCGAGGGGATAATGTAAATACATGATTTATAAGATCAAATTCGCGTTTGCGGGAGGAAAGGAATGGAGCCGATGAGCGGAGTTGAACCGCTGACCTACTGATTACGAATCAGTTGCTCTACCAACTGAGCTACATCGGCCTGTCCCTCTATTCTAGCGGCTTCGCAGCCATCCGCCAAATCTTCTATCTGACCCGGTACTCTCGGCCGCGCTGCAAAGCCAAAATAACCAACCGCATCGAAAATTAAACCGCAAGGTGTCGATTCGCAATCTCGGTGAAGTTCCGTGCAAGAACACTCTCTACTCCCACCTTAACCCCGAGATCAATTGAAGTCCGGCACGCCGTGTTCACCTCTCGATAAACCACCCCCGGTACCGCGACCCTCGCAACACAGGCCGGCGCCAGCGTCACACCAAGCCCCGCGGACACCAACCGCACTAGCGTCAGCCACTGCGGCGCATCCTGAACGATGTTCGGGCGAAATCCACCCCGCTCGCAACAGGCGATGGTCCGATCGTAAGCAAGCGGCCCCATCCGTCGAGCAAACATGACGAACGGCTCTCCCTCCAGAGCCTTGACGCTCAAAGTTCTTCGCCGAGCCAGCGCGTGCGCCTCCGGCAGCACAGCCACATACTTTTCTTTCAACAACGTAGTGATGCGAATCCCCTCAGTCGGGTCCCCATCCCGCAAAAACGCAAGATCAATCTGCCCATTCAGCAGCGCCGCGATCTGCGCAGAGGTCACAAGCTCACGCAGACGCAGTTCCACCTTCGGATAACGATGCCGAAAACTCTGAATCGCGGCAGGCAACTCCGTAAACATCACCGAGCCGCTAAACCCCACGGTCAGCGTCCCCTCTTCGCCGCGCCCGAGTCTGCGAACCTGCGCGAGGTCTTCGTCCACCTTCTCCATCGTGCTTCGAGCACGCCTCGCAAGCAGCTGTCCCGCCGGCGTCAGCTTCACCCCCCGCGTCGTTCGCTCAAAAAGAGCATGACCAAGCAGCTGTTCCAGCCGTTTGATCTGTTGGCTTAGCGGAGGCTGCGCCATCCCCAGGCGCCTGGCCGCCCTACTGAAATGAAGCGTCTCTGCGACCGCGAGAAAGTAGCGTAGATGTCGCAACTCGATCTGGTCGCTCATACGCCAATGATATAGATTGCGACCTTTCACCTATTGGACATCCTGCGAAACTCCTCGTAGCGTTGACTTCAGGGAGACGCCGTTCATTCCCCGTTCACAAGAACCGATGGAGCCCCCATGAACAACACTGCTCTCGACTTCAAAATTCGGGAATTTGAACCAGGAGACGAGATCGCCTTCCGTCTCCTGAACGAAGAGTGGATCACCCGCGAGTTCGTTCTCGAGCCGAAGGACGTCTACTCCCTCTCGAACCCCCAAGCGACCATTCTCGACTGCGGCGGCAGAATCTTCTTCGCCATTCAAAACGGCGAGGCCGTCGGCTGCTGCGCCCTCGTCGCCATGGAACCCGGAGAGTTTGAAGTAGCCAAAATGGCCGTAACGCAGGCCTGTCAGGGTAGCGGAATCGGCCGCCGTCTCCTCGAAAAGGTCGTCGAGGAAGCAAGAATCTCAGGCGCAACCCGCCTCTACCTCGAGACCAACCACAAGCTCACCCCTGCCATTCATCTCTACGAGGCAGTCGGCTTCCGACGGCTTCCGCCCGACCGCGTAGTGCCTTCTCCCTATGCCCGTGCAGACGTCTCGATGGAACTATCCTTCCCCACTCCGTAGAGACACGTCGTCACAAGTCGCTCCATTTTCAAAATCAAACACAACACGCGACTCGCTCCTCCGTGTCACGGCGCATCAGTCCGGTCAGAGTCTTCCCACCTGCAATCCATCCCTTCTTCCAGACCGGTTGGCCACACCAGCATCGCAAGTGCAGCCTGAGCGATCGCTATTTGAAACACCGGATGCAGACCCTGAGACATAAAACGCCTCTTCCTTCGAAGAGCCTTCAGTTCCCTGCTCTCTGCATCGACAACGACGCGCTCCGCCATGAGACAGTGGCTCGAGCGCATACGGTCTTCGTCAGCTGATCTCCCACTTTGGTAACCATCCACATCGAAAAAGTCGCCCTCAAAACACCTCCCAAACAAGCGAAGAGGCCACCCGGCAACGAGGTGGCCTCTTCTTTAGGGAGAATAGTTCCAACGGAGGCAAAGCCATCAGAACTTTCTGGCGAAATACTAAGTTTGGCGATATGACGTGTCAAGGCCAAAACTCGTCTGCTGTAAGTCCTTGTTAAACATACCGTTACGGGGGTTACTAACATGACAACATCGCATCCGATGTTCGCCTTACGTTCGCTTTAGGCCTGCCCAGGAAATCTCAAACGGCATTCCTATCAGCCGCTTAGCCCATTCCATGCACCATCATCAGTGCAGATATACCAGCCAGCCGTCATCCACGGCCGGTCGACTTCGGATCCCCCGTCTGAATTCGGGCTGCACTTCCGCTCAGATCGATCCGAAGGAACTCCGGCTCAGTCGCCGCCGGCTTACCCTGAAGTACCCTGATCGCAGCTCGCCCGCCACCCAGAAACAAGGCCAGAATTACCGCGGCCAAAGCCCCCAGTCCGCAGAACACCAGAATGCTGGTAAGCAGGCTCACGGTCTTCTTGATCTCCGCATGGAACTCCGGCGGTACAGGCTTGTTCCACGTCACCTCGCTCCGCAGATGAATCCCCTCCACCAACCTCTTCGCCTCCTCCGCGTTCCACGCTCCGGTCGTCAGCAGCACAAGTGGTCCCTCACGCCTCAGCATCACGGTTCCGGCCGCACCACCCTCCCGGTTCATCTCCGTCTCGATCTGCCGCCCGTGGTCGCCCGCAATCTGCGGCGTCGGGTAGAGCAGCATCGTCAGCGTGCCCTTCCCCTCATACTTTGCCGTCACAACCTCCGCAGCCTTATCGAAGCCAACAATCTCCGCCGGCAACACCCCACCCATCGCCTTGTAACCCACCGGACCGAGCGCATAACGCTGCGACCCTTTTTCCAACCCCTTCGTCGGCAGATAAGTCGGCAGCAGGGGAGACATCCCCTTAGGCCCTCCCACCTTCGGCAGCCCAGTCTCCACCGTTCGCAACAGCGCCTCAGCCGAAGCCGAACTACCCTTCAGATTCGCGACCACCACAGACACACCGCTCCGCACGACATAAGGCGCACTCTTGTACAGGTAGTCATACGCCGCCGCCGCTCCCGTAGCATCCACAAACTGATAGACCGTAATCGTGCCGCTTGATGCCGGAGCGCCAGCCACCGCACTCTGCGGCCCTCCGCGCTCATACCGCCGAATCCCATCTTCCATCAGCACCGGTCCATCTGCCCCACTCCACGAAGGAACGCCATTACCCGCATCATGGTCCGGCCCTCCCCGCAGCGACTCCGGCAGCAACGGAGCAGGAGGCTCCGCCAACATCACCTTCGGCGTCTGCCCCTCCAGCGAAACCGCCGACACACCCACCATCGCAAACGCCAGCAAAACCGCCGCCACTACCCGCATCCGAGAAGAAAAACCCATACGTGGTCAGACTACACCAGCGCCTGAACGTAAGCCTAGATGTCAAACCCCGTCGCTCACCATCGCCCCTCTCCCGCCGACCCAATCCTCCCCTCCCAACTCGCCACCGAAGACAATCAACCCGCGTCACTCGACAGGAAACCTCAACAGAGTCGCAATCCCCTCGGGATCTCCCAACCCCCTGCTGGCAATCAATTCATTGATCTCCTTCAAATAACTAGGGCTATGCTCCACCGTCTTCGAAAACGACTGCACCAGCCTGACCACATGCTCCTCTCCAAACGCCTCTCGCGCATGACCCGCCATCCCAACCAACAGCCCATAGACCAGCGCATACTGCGTCACCATTAACATGTACTCGTCAAAAATGCCCTGCGGAGTTATATGAGCGCTCGCCTCCCGGCCAAACGGAAACAGCGTCCTATAGATATAGTTCAGCAGATAGTTCTCCAGAACATGCGGATGCGCCGCAAAGAACGGCGCGCAATACTTCGCCTCCGCCTCCACGTAATGGAGCGCATCGCTTGCCGCAGTCGACCCCGCAGAATATCCGATGCCCTGCAAAAACTCGTCGAAGCACTCCAGGAATCGTTGACCACAAGAGCCCGCACGAATTCGCTGGTCGATCAGCCGAAGCACCACATCCAACTGCACCGCAGGCCGCGCCGACACCATCTCCAGCTTGTCGCGCAGCGCTCCCGATTCCACAATCTCCCAATAGCTCCTCAGAATCTCCGGCACAGCATCGTCTTCCTGCGCACTCACCACCTCGTTCAGACGTTTACTCAGCATCCCCAGCAAAAACAGCCTCTGCCACAGCGGACGCCCACGATCCTGAATCATAGCCACCACCAGGTCCCGAACCTCCCAGAAGTAGCGCGTCGGTTTATGAATCGGCCCATCCCCACTCGTCAGCCGCGAAAACTGATCCATTCGAAAGTGACCCGAACTAGCATTCCCCACCGCCCACGTCGAGTCGGCATCGAGCAACACCTGCCGCGCTGCCTGCGGACACGACAGATAGAGCGAAACCTCAAGCTCATCCTCCACGCTGTTCAACGCACGAGGATAAGTGGAACAAGTAGCAGACAGCAGCTCCGAACCAAACTCCTTCTGCACCCCACAGAGCCGCTCAGCCGAGAGAAAAGGACATCGCCCCAAAGCATCCGGCTGAATCTTCGCGTAAAGAGAATCGGTCGCCCCCACAGGAAGAATCGAGACATACTGATTCACCAGAGCACCCAGCTTCTCCTCCGGAAACGCCTGATACCCCTCGTACGTTTTCTTATCGACCAGAACGCTCATGCCATGACAACAGGAGTCCTCGCACTCAGTCCCGATACAGTGAAAAGCACTCCCGTAAAGCGGTTGAATCTTCTGCGTCTCCGGCCTCATGGACCTCCTCAGGAAGCACGCCGAGTCGTCTCGAAAGCACGAGGCTCGCAACGCATCTTCGCGCGAAAAAATATCCGCGACGACACAACAGCAAATGCCTTGCCATCCCTGGAACATCCAGATTGGAAGAATCTAAGAATCAATCAAACCGTCGTGCCACCCCAACCCACCAACAAAAGGCCACCCGCCAAAAAATCAATTCCCGCTAGCCCGCTCCGTCGGCACCTTGGCCCCGCTCAACCCACCCGCATATTTCGCGACCCCTTTATAGAGACTCTCCGCCACCCGCTCCCGATAATCCGGCTGCTGCAACTGCCGAGCGTCCTTCGCATTCGTAACAAATGAAATCTCCGCCAGAATCGAAGGCATATTCGCCCCAATCAGCACCACAAACGGAGCCTTCTTCACCCCGCGATCCTTCAACCCCGCATTGCCTCGCTGCAACCCACCATACAAACTCTGCTCCACATCCGCCGCAAACTCCCGAGACTCCTCGATCTTGTCCTTCAACGTAATCTTCTTCACCAGATCGCTCAACTGATGGATCGACTGATCCGATACCGCATTCTCTCTCGCAGCCGTCTCCAGCGCATCCGGCGACGAAGTGAAGTTCAGATAATAAGTCTCCACCCCACGCGCACTCGCATCCGCCGACGAGTTCGCATGGATCGAAAGAAACAGATCCGCCTGCGCCTTATTCGCAATCGCCGTCCGCGTCTCCAGCGGAATAAACGTATCGTCCGACCGCGTATAAATAATCTCCGCCCCCAGCCGGTCATGCAGCAGCTTGCCCAGCCGCAGCGCCACATCCAGCACAACATCCTTCTCTTCAATCCCATCAACGCCAAGCGTCCCCGAGTCATGCCCCCCATGCCCCGCATCGATCACGATCCGCCCGATCTTCAACCCCAGCGCCCGCACCATCGACGTCTCGCCATCCGCCGTAGGCACCGCCGCCCTTGCCGGCACAGCATCCGCGTCCTTCACGGCCTTACCCTTCTTCAACCGCTTCGGCGCCACCGCCACCGGCACATCCGAAGCAGTTCCAACTGCAGCCGCAACGCCACCTTCAGCCACACCAGACGATTCCGCACCCGAATCTTTCTTCCCCGAAACCACCGCCGAGATCGGCTGCGAGGTCGGCTGACTCGTCGCCTCCACCTTACCCGGCTGTGCACTCAGCGCCGCCACATCAAACGAACTCCCCGACTTCACCGCCGTCGTATTCGGCACCGTCGGAGCAGCCGATGCCGCCCTCTGCATCGGAACGCTCACCGCCGGCGCACCCGGCTCCGCCTTGCTCCCCCCGTGGATATCTATAATTAAGCGATAGGGATTCGGCAGCAGAAACGCCGAGTACTCGGTCACATCATTAACATCCAGCACCACGCGCGTCATGTCGTTAGAGAACTGCGCCGCCCGGATCCTCTTCAAATATCCATCATCGGTCACCGCAAAGCTCTTCCCCACCAGCTCCTGCGCCAGCCGCGTCCCATGCAGATCGAAGTAGATCCGATCCGGATTCGGCACCCTCGCCGCCTCATATGTCACATCGTCGCCCAGGTCGATCGCCACCCGCGTATAGTTTGGCGTCGACCAGTGCCGAATCCCCGACACCTGTGCCAAACGCCCACGCCGCACCGTCTTCGCAACATGCATCGGCGCAGCACCCTGCGCCCCCGCACCCTGCGCTTCACCAGCCAAAGCCCCACCCGCAGCCGCATCGACGGCCTCATCCATCGGCGACGAAACTCCCGCCGGTACTGCACCCGCCGCCTTCGAATCACCCACACCCGAAGCAGTCGCCGAAACCCCACCCATTCCAATCTCCTTCGTCGCAGAAGGCACAACCGGAGCCGGAGCCGGAGCAACCGCAGCATCCTGTACCCCACGCCCTGCCCCTTGCTCCAACGAAGCCAGCCCAGCCCGCGCCTCCTCCGCCTTTTCACTTCGCGGATACTGCTTCACCAGCAGCGAATATCTCTCCCGCGCCGCCTCCACATCATGCAGATCATTCTCATAGATCTGTCCTTCCGCCAGCAGCGCACTCACCCGCAGCGAGCTCCCTGGATACTGCGTCCGTAAAAACTCATACTGTCCCACCGCCGCCTTCAGACTCTTCGCATCATGCAGCCCGCGTCCCTGTTCCGCCAGCAGCTCCGCCACCGCATTCACGCTATCGGGAGCATGAACATCCCTCGGCGACTCGTGATACACCGCGCGAAATCCATCCATCGCCCGCGTATAGTCCGCCTTTGTCCGCGTCCCTTCCGGCATTGCCTCCAAGGTCTCACGACCCCGCTCCGCCTGCTCCCACGCGCTCAACTCCACATGCTTCTTCTGCGCCGGCTTCGCAGGCAGAACCTGCACCATCGCGCAGCCCAGCACCACGGCGCAACCACCACTCCACAAAAAACGAGTTGTCTTCCCTAAGCCCATTGTCTTCTTCAAAAAATCGAGAGACTTGGCTAAGTTTAAGAGAGCCCACCCCAAAACGCGTGTGAAAAGAACCCCCGTACACCCCCCGATACCCCCTGCGATTCCCAAAACACAATCTATGGTGTCCCCGCGAACCCACTACCCAACGCCAGTCACCATTTCAAGCTCAACGTTTCATCACCCAGCCCAAAAAACTTCCTGTACACTTTCCCGCATGGTAGATATCGATCTTCTCGTCGCAGCTCTTCGCAAGCGCGGCCACAAGGTGGAAGGCATATTCAAAGTCCCCGACAACGCCGGCGACTACGAATTCGTCGTGGACGGCAACACCCTCAACCTCGCAGAGACTCGCCAGCTCCTCGAATCCGAAGAACCCAAATAGCCACCACTGTCGCCACCCAAATCTGTTCCGCAACAAAGCCATCGCTGCCCTAATGAAGGTCGTAGCGCATATGCTGCGGCCCTTCTTTGCCTTCAAGAAACGCCTTATCATCAGCCGCAGTCACCTTAGCAGAAAGAACAAGATACGAAAGATGAGCCTGCCACACCCCAAATCGCTCCAGCGCAGCGCTCGCCTGCTCCTTCGTGACACCTCCGTGTCCGAAGTCCGTCTTCCGCATCACCCCGACAAACTGAGCCTCGTCGTCCAGAATCTTGTCCTGCATATCTAGAAAACTCTGCTGCTCGTGATAGACCGACGCGTACCGCTGTGCCTCTTCATACGGCATATACGTCAGAGCTCCCGTCGTCTGCGCCGTCTTCCATGCAGTATCCTTCAGACCAACGATCGAGAAATCAGCTGCGATATCGGCATCCTTCACTTGTTTGTCCTTGGGATCGCGCAGTAGCTTCGTCAGAACGTCGATGTTGTTCGCAATCGCCTTATCTTCCTTCTCCAGATTCGCAAGCGCCCCGTTCATCGACTTGCTGTTGCTCTGGATCTCCTCACGCAAGGTCGCGCGGGCTTCCTTCACCAGCTTGTGCTCCCGATGCAGCTCCACGCATCCTTCAATCCCCACCGCAATCAGAAGCCCCACCGTAATCGTCAGCAGATGAAGCAGAAAGTCTTTCACGCCGTGTATCGGCTCATGCGGAGCATGCACATCCAAGGTCCCTCCTCTAACCGCATATTCGCGATCGTCCTACCGGCGAGACAGTCTCACCACCGCATCTCACCCGCCGTCGATAGATTCTAGCTCACCCTCTAATCCCATCCATCCACTCGCCAGCCACCGCAATTTCGTCATCTCGACGAAGCAGCGAACAGTCTCACCGTTCGCTGCGCAGTGGAGAGACTCCCGCATCTTGCTCGAACCACCAAAAACGGGTTGGAGTCCTAGCCCAACAAGCCACCAACCACCTCAGCCGCACTCTTCAAAGCCGCATCCAGCGACCCCACATCGCTCCCACCAGCCTCCGCCAGATCAGGCCGTCCCCCGCCCTTCCCTCCAACCTGCGCCGCAAGCTGACCAACAATCTTCCCCGCCTGCACCTTCGCAGTAAGATCCTTCGTCACCCCCACAATCAACGAAACCTTCCCGTCAACAGCAGCGCCCAGCACCACCACACCACTCCCTAATTTGATACGCAGCGAATCCACCAGCTCCCGCATCTGTGCCTTCTCCACGCCATCCACCCGCTGCGCCAACACCTTCACGCCCTTCACCTCCACGGCAGACGAGCTCGCATCCGACAACGAAGCCGAAGCCGACTTCATCCGAACCTGATCCAGCTCCCGCCGCAGCTTCTTCATCTCCTCTTCCTGCGCCGCAATCCGCGCACGCAACGCCTCCGCCGGAGTCACCTCATCCGACGAACTCCCCAACATCGCCCCCACCACACGAGCCACCTCAAAATCCCTCCGGAACTCATGCAGCGCACCCGTCCCGCTCACCGCCTCCACGCGCCGCACGCCCGAAGACACCGACCCCTCACCCACCACCTTGATCACGCCAATCTCGCCCGTCGCCCCCGTATGAATCCCACCGCAAAGCTCCGTCGAAAAGTCGCCGATCTTCACCACCCTTACCTTCTCGCCATACTTCTCGCCAAACAGCGCCATCGCACCCAGCTCATTCACCGCCACGTCGATCGGCACATCCACTAGCGTCTCCACCTTCGTATTCCCCATCACCTGCCGATTCACAATCTCCTCGACCTCGCGCAACTCCTCCTCGGCCACACCCGTAAAGTGCGAAAAATCAAACCGCAGCCGCGTCGCATCGTTCAACGACCCCGCCTGCTTCACATGCTTGCCCAGCACCTCGCGCAACGCCGCATGCAACAGATGCGTCCCCGTATGATTCCGCGTCGTAGCCGCCCGCACCGCACCATCGACCACCGTATCCACGGTATCGCCCACCGCAATCGTATGATTCGCCCTCACCTTATGCGCAAACACACCCTGCACCGGCTTGGTCGCACCACTCACCTCAGCCACCACCAGGTTATGATCCCCCGAGTACAACCACCCCTGATCCCCAACCTGCCCACCCGAGTCCGCATAGAAACTCGTAACGTCGAGCACCACCTCACCCGACTCGCCGCCCTTCAACTCCGGCACACCAACGCCGTCCTTCACGAGCGCCAACACCTTCGCCCCATCCACCCGCAGCGTCGAGTACCCTTCAAACTCCGTCTTCGGCAACTCCCGATAAACCGGCGCCGCCGACTTCTGCGACCCCCCCTTCCATGAAGCCCGAGCCCGCTGCTGCTCCTCTTCCTTAGCCGCATCAAACCCTGCCTGATCGAAAGCAATACCGGCATCACGCGCCGCATCCACCATAAAATCCAGCGGCATACCGTACGTCTCATAGATACCGAACGCCATCTTTCCATTCAAAACGCCTTTATTCGATGAAGGCCACGTAAATGAGTCCAGAACCTCTTCGGTAACCGAATAAGAATTGCTGAGCGAGGCTCTAAGTTCAGGATGCAATTCGAAAAAACGCTGAACCTTCGCGGACTGCAATGCAGTATCCAAAATCTTGAGACCGGTGGCGAGCACCCTCGCAAACTGCTCCTCCTCCGCCAACACCACCTTACTCACCCGCTCCGCCGACTCCTTCAACTCCGGATAAGCCACCTGCATCTCATCCCGAACCGCAAACACCATCTGATACATAAACGGCTTCTCCTGCCCCAGCAGCCGTCCATGCCGAATCCCGCGCCGCAGAATCTTCCGCAGCACATACCCTCTGCCCTCATTCGCAGGAAGCACGCCATCCGAGATCAAAAACGTAGCCGCCCGCGCATGGTCCGCAATAATCCTCAAGCTCGCACGCGACCGCTCATCGACCGCATGCTCGGGCTCAACCTTATGCCCGGTCAGCTCCTCCGCCCGCGCAATCAGCGGAGTAAACAAATCCGTCTCAAAGTTCGACAACACTCCCTGCAGCACCGCCGCAATCCGCTCCAGCCCCATGCCTGTGTCAATCGAAGGCTTAGGCAGCGGAGTCAGCGTCCCATCGCTACTCCGATCAAACTGCATGAACACCAGATTCCACACCTCGACATAGCGCTGATCATCCTGCGGAAACGGCTTATCAACTCCCGCCTCCTCAGCTGCCTCAACCCCCATGTCGTAAAAGATCTCACTACAAGGCCCACAAGGCCCCGTGTCGCCCATCTGCCAGAAGTTATCCTTGGCCGACATCCCAAAGATCCTCTCCTTCGGCACCCCAATCTCAATCCAGAATTTCTCCGCCTCATCATCCCGCGGAACCTTCGCATCACCCTCAAAGATCGTCACATAAAGCCGCGAAGGATCGATCCCAAAGCAATGATCATGATTCGAAGTCAGCAGCTCCCAAGCATAGGCAATCGCATCCTTCTTGAAGTAATCTCCAAACGAAAAATTCCCCAACATCTCAAAGAAGGTATGGTGCCGCCGCGTAAACCCAACGTTCTCCAGATCGTTGTGCTTTCCCCCGGCCCGCACACACTTCTGCGAGCTGGCCGCCCGCGTGTAATCCCGCTTCTCGTTCCCAAGAAAGACATCCTTAAACTGATTCATCCCCGCATTGGTAAACAGCAGCGTAGGATCGTTCACCGGCACCAGCGAAGAAGAGTGCACCCGCCGATGCCCCTTGCCCTCAAAAAACCGCAAAAAATCTTCCCGAATCTGGCTACCCGAACGATTAATCATAAGCACCAAGTTTATCAGCGGTAAGATGAAACCCGATGAGTTCGACTCCGACTGAAAGCCATCTCGGCTATATCGACCAGATTCTTTGGAGCCGAATCATCTTCGGTGGCTGCGCAGCCCTAGGCACACTGCCATTCTTTGGATGGCCACTTGTACTCTCCGCCTCACACCTCAATCTGCAAACGATAGTTTCCATCTTGACGTGCGTGACAGTCTTTCCGGCGTGCGTCTTAGCTTTCTGGCACAAAATCATAGCCTCTACCTGGCTGATTACAATTGCAATACTCTTGGTCTTAACTAATACCGAGACGAGAATCTATCACGGCGATCGGTATATGTTGGGTCTTCTTGCAGTGCCCGGTCTATTCGGCTTGATCTCCTCCGCTCTCCACTGGCCGCCACTAGTCGACAGGAGGAAGTAAAAAAATGAAGCTCTGGAATCGTCCTAAGCTTTTTGCGCTACGCATCAACCCAACACCTTCGCCGCATTCCCACCCACCAGCATCTCCATCTCCGCCACAGACAACAGACCCGCCACCTTCTCCAAAAAATCCTTCCCCTTCGTATTCGCACTAAACGGATAATCCACCGAGTACATCATCCGCTCAATCCCAACCACCTCCAGAGCACACTCCAGCGGAGGCAAGGTGAAGTACCCGCTCGTCGTCATGTGAATATTCGTCTTGAAATAATCCGCCACCGTCTGCTTCAACTTCGCCGCCCCCGACAACATCCCGCTCGACCGAGCCAGCGCAAACGGCAGCCCCTCTCCCATATGCCCAATAATCAACTGCAACCCGGGCACTTTATCGAACAAGCCCGACACAATCAGCCGCAGCGTATGCAGCGCCGTCTCCGAGTGCCATCCCCAACCCGCAATCGACAGCATCCGTCCCATCTCTCCCGGCAATCCTGAGTAGTAAGCCTCGCGCACTGGCTCCGGCGGCGGCGCCGGATGCAGATATACCGGCAAATCAAGCGCAGCCGCCGCTTCGAAGAACGGCAGAAACCGCGCATCATCTAAGAACCGTCCCTCCACGGTCCCATTCACCATCACTCCACAAAACCCGAGCTGCTTAACGCAGCGTTCCAGCTCCCTCGTCGCCTTACCCACATCCTTCAGCGCTAGCGTAGCAAATCCAGCCAGCCTCGTCGGATTCACCTTCACCGCCGCCGCCAACTCGTCGTTTACCTCTCGCGCCACAGCGGTCCCATCAGCCGCATTCAACCCCTCCAGCCCAAACGCAACCAGCGACATCACCTGCAAATCGACCCCACCCTCATCCATCGCTGCAATCCGCCCCGCGCCCAGGTCCAGCAGCTTCGCCTGCATCTCAGGAAACTGCATCCCCGTCTTCGCGGAGTACTCCGCCGTAGCCCGCACATACGTCTCAGTCAAAAAATGTTCTTCCAGCGTGATCGTTTTCATCTCACCTTAGACGCCATCCATCCACGAGAGTTTCCCGCACTCACCCCACCAACCCTGGCACCCACGTCTGCCCTTCCATTCGAAACACCTCCTCCTCCGTCTTCCGCAACGCAGCAAACTCCCGTCGATGCTCCGTCATCACCATCGCGGTCACCAACGCATCAAACGCATCCTCCGAAGCCCGCGCCTTCGCCATCACCAATCTCGAAAGCCCCGCATACATCGCACTCTCCTTCCGCTTCTTCGCAAGATAAGCCGTCCGCGCCACCTCCGAACTCTTATTCACCGCTCCCGTCATCAACCGCGTATAAATCTCCACCACCGTCGGCGCCCGCTTCACATCCGGCTCATCGTACGGCCAGATCCGAAACCCAGCCTCCCGCAGCACCAGCAAACCCGGCATCCCCCGCAACGAAGCCGTCCCCACCGCCCCCGCCCCGCCAATCTGAAACACCGACTTCGGCGCGATCCCCGCAATCCTCGCGATCTTCAGCGGATCGGTCATCTCTGCCCTCACCTTCAACACCGTCTCCGCCCTTCGCAACATCCTGTGTGCATGCTCCCCGGAAAACTCCGCAGGCTTCTTCCCATGCCGTTGCGAACCCGGCACGCCCCAAAACCGCACATCCTCACAGTCCCGATGCAGCCACTTTTCTCCCTGCCCATCCGCAACCAATCGCCAAAACTCCGGCGCCGACCCAATTCCCAACTCCTTCAAAAACCAAGCCGGATAGCTAAACGTAAAGTCAAACCCCACCACCATCCGCGGAGTCTCCTCGCTCATCTCAATCAGCCACGCAATCAACTCCTCCCGCGTCCTCCCACCCTCCAGCGTCACCCGCCCCGTAGAGGCCGTCCAAACCCCAGCCCAAATCTTCCTTCTCTGTCCAGGCCCCTTATCGCCCGACCAGTCCACACCCACCACCCGCTGCAACCCGCTCTGAACCATCCTTCTATCATCCACCCAAGGGAACTTTTTCCGCAGCCGACCGTTTAATCTCTACAGGAGAAATACGAATGCTCAACCTCTTGCTCTTTCTGATCCTCATGGTCTTCTGTTGGCCCCTCGCTCTCGCGGCGCTCCTCCTCTATCCGCTGATCTGGCTCATCCTCCTCCCCTTCCGTCTCGTCGGAATCGTAGTCGGCGGAACCTTCGAGCTCATCGCCGCACTCTTCTACCTCCCCGTGCGCATGCTCCGCGCCATCTAACACGCACTTGCAGAAGTAGAAGAAAATAGATCCATGACCGGCACACGCATCGACAAGTGGCTCTGGGCCGCTCGCTTCTTCAAAACCCGCGAGCAAGCATCCAAAGCCTGCGACATGAACCGCATCACCTCGAACAACATCTCCGCCAAGCCCTCCCGCGAGGTCCGCACAGGCGACAAGCTCCGCATCAAAAACGAAGCGGGCGAATTCGACATAGAAGTCCTGGCCCTAAGCCAGCAGCGCGGCTCTGCAGCCATCGCCCAAACCCTCTACCGCGAAACCGAAGAAAGCAAAGAGGCCCGCCGCAAAGCTGCCGAAGAACGCAAGCTTCGGGGCCCTATCGCATACGCCGCCCCGTCAAAGCGCCCAACCAAACGCGACCGCCGCCTCATCCACAGCTTTCGCGGCGAGTACTAATCGGCGCTAGTCTCCACTCCGAGCATCGCGAGGACCACGCGAAGCAATTACAAGTCACGAAGTGACCGCCCTCCGCGTAGGAGGCCCGTCCGGCAGGACACAAAATCACTCATCATCATTCTGCCGCGCATAACCATCCGAGTCCCCCGTCCGCTCCTCCGGCTCCGCATAAGAATCCGAATCCACCCCACCTTCTTCCACTCCCGCCAAAGCCTCCTCCGGCAGATCCCAGGCCTTCAGCAACTTGAAGATCGCATTCGAAGAAAACCCAGCCCGCATCAGCCGATTCATCGTCCTCACGGTCTCCTTCTGCGCATTCTCCCCACTCGGCTGCTTCATCCTTTTCCGCGCAATATACTGCCGCGCCAGCGCCACCTCATCAACATCCTCATACGCCGTCTCCAGCGTCGAGGCCACCAACTCTTTCCCTACACCCTTCATCATCAAATCCTGCTGCACACGCCTTCGCCCAAACTTCTCATGCTCCTTCCGCACCCGC
The DNA here is from genome assembly GCF_051013365.1 of Tunturiibacter psychrotolerans. Classification (GTDB taxonomy): domain Bacteria; phylum Acidobacteriota; class Terriglobia; order Terriglobales; family Acidobacteriaceae; genus Edaphobacter; species Edaphobacter psychrotolerans_A. Next base: position 1,730,434 of record NZ_CP132941.1, read on the forward strand.
GTGTAGTCTTCGGCAAAACGCGTATCGCTCAAATAGTTCAGCTCTTTCAACCGCACAATTACCGCGTCCATCGCCCGCTCCCCCGCCTCACCCTCCTCCGCGCGAGCCTTCATCAACCGCCGCAGATCCCGCACCGTTCGCATCCTTCGCGCCAGTGTCCCCACTGCATACTCAAACAACCCAGCTTCACCCACCGGCTCCCGCTTCTTCGGTCGTGCAAACGCCATCACAATGCCCTCAATCCATTCTCACCCAAGGCATCCACTCTACGTCTCACTTCACTCGCGACTCAAACAAAAACAAGACCCACGCACTCCCTTCACGCTCGAAAGCAACTGAATGAATCTTCTCTCCCGTGAAGGATGAAATCGCTCCCTGCCAAAATCGCCGCGCCGCATCGTTTTTCTCCATCACCCGAACCTCCCACCGCCCCGGAAACCGCCGCCACACCTCATGCGCCACTTGCGTCCCAATCCTGCGCCTTCGGTATCCACGAACCACAAAAAACTCCGCCATGTCCCAAACCGCTTCCTCTTCAGAGATCACCGACCCTCTCCGCACCAGGACCAGACCCGCAAGTCTGCCGCCCACTCGCACAAGAAATGGAAATCTCCCCGGCTCCGTCCAGTAAAGCGGAAGTGCTCCATAGCCGAACCTACCATCTTCCCCAACATCCAGATCTCGCAGTTCACTGAAGTCGTGGGCATACAACTCCAGGAGATTCGCCAAAACCGGCTCTTGCTCCCACGCAGCCGGCAAAACTTCGACCCGCGGATCTGTCTCCCAACGAGCCTGGCTCATCGCCTGCATCCAGAAAAACTCTGGCCTCTGGCATTCACGGCGCTCTTCACGCGATCACTAAGGCACGACATTCAGCGTGAGCTCATTCGACCGAACCACCTTCCCCGTCTTCGGATCCTTCCGAAACACCTGCACCGTGTACCGCCCCGGCCGATTAAAGCTCACCAGCTTTGCCACATGCGCAGTCTGCAGCGCGGCCTTCCCCGGCTGCACAAACTCCACCATGCGACTCTCCTCCTGCTGATGCTGCAACGCCTCACGCCCGTACGCCGTCGGCTCCATCACATGCCCCGCCGCATCCTTCACTTCAATCCGGTAAGAAAACTCCGGATTATTCGCGCCCGGCCGATGCGCAAACGCAATCTGGTGATCCGACACATTTCTCAATGCAATCGTCACCTTTGCATCGCCTCCCACTCGAACCTCATCCTCCGGCGCACTGATCGCAATCGTAAAGTCCTCTCCTCCCACACCCTGATGTGGAGTCTCCTCCACATTTTGCGGAGCAACCGGCGACGACGCCACCGAAGATGGAGCCGCGACCACCGGAGCAGCAGCAGGCGCAGGAGCAACCGACCGCTTAGCCTTCGTCGATTCCTTCGTCGCACCCGCACCCGGCGCTCCCTTATTCAGCGCAATCGCCGCATACAGATTCGTCTTCGTCCATCGATCACACCAATCCCCTACCGTCTCATACCAAAGCTTCGAGTTCTGCGGCTTCAACACCCAATGCCCTTCATCCGGAAAATAGAGCATCTTGCTCGGCACATTCAGCCGCTGCAATGCCGTAAAAAGCTGAAACCCCTCCGACACATCCAACCGATAGTCCCTCTGCGAATGAACCACCAGCGTGGGCGTCTTCGCATTCTGAATCGCAAGCATCGGCGACCACTTCCTGAATGGATCGTTCGCAGCCGGCCCCGTCGCATACCTCCACGGCTGTCCCGGCGCAACGTCCCCACTCCGCCGAAACTCCCACTCGTTAAACCAAATCTCCTCAGTCGTTCCATACGCACTCTCAGGGTTGAACATCCCGTCATGCGTCACAATGCACGCAAAACGATCCGTATGCGTCAGAATCCAGTTCGCCATAAATCCGCCGTAGCTCGCGCCCAGCGCACACTCCCTCGTCTTGTCGATGAACGGAAACTTCGACTCCGCAAAATCCAGACCCTTCATCAGATCGACATAGGCCTTCCCACCCCAGTCCCCATTCACGCCATCAATAAACGCCTGCCCATACCCTGTCGACCCGCGCGGATTCACCATCACCACTACATATCCATTCGCCGCCATCAGCTCCGCATTCCACCGATAGCTCCACGCGTCCCCCCACGCGCCCTGCGGCCCTCCATGGATCAAAAACTTCAGCGGATATTTTTTCGCACTATCGAACTTAGGCGGCGGAATCATAAACCCCTGCACCGACGCACCCTCCGCACCACTGAACGTGAAGCTGGTCATCCTCGGCAGATCGAGATGCTGTTCCAGATCATCATTCAAATGTGTAAGCTGCACCTCGATCGTCGAAATCTGACTTGAAACAGTCGGGATATCCCTATCCGCCGACTCCTTCACATCGCCGCGAAACAGCGCGACCAGCGCAGCCGGCGACTCCACTGTCATCTTTGTCGCCACCAGCTCATACCCAACATCTTTCAGCGCCGCAAACTGCAGCTCGCCATACTCGCCCTTCCCCGGCAGAGCAAACAGCGAATCGCCAAGATTCGGGTACGTACAAAAAATCCGCTCCTCCCCATGATCGGCCGTCGTAAAACAAATCTCCGGGTTCTCCGGGTTCCACACAAACTCATCCACCCAGCGATCCAGCTTCGGCAACAACTCCTTCGTGGTGCCCGCAAGCCGATCAAACAACATCAAACGAAACCGGTCACTCTCATACGCCGCTCGCGCCTGCGACCGGAACGCAAGATACTTCCCATCAGGCGAGTAAGCCGGCGCATCATCGCTCCCCGTCGACGTCGAAACTTTGCGCGGCCTCGCACCCGCATCATCCAGCAGCAACGTAAACACATCATTATTCGTGCTCGCCGCCGGAACAAGATCAACATTAGTTACAAATGCAATCTCTTCCGATCCCGGTGCCCACGCATACCCCACCGGACCACCCAGCGTAAACGTCGGCGCCTCCGCATCTCCAATGTCTCTCCGCGGAGTCAGATCCCGCACAGCATTTCCATCCGTCGCCGACACCACCAGCACGTGACTCCGCTTCGGACCAATGTAACTATTCCAGTGCCGATACAGCAGATGTTCAAACACCTGTGCCTTCACCGGATTCGCCGCAGCCGCATCATCTTTCTTCTTATTGCAAAGATCTTCATCCGTCCAGGAGGCCTCATCACTGCACTCCGGATAGACGCGCGACGCGAACAAAATCCTCTTCGAGTTCGGCGACCACACCGCGCCATCAACCTCCGTACTAACATTCGTCAGTCGTTTCGGAGTTCCCATCGTCCCGGCCGCATCATCCCACGCGGCAAGAAATATCTGCGACAACCCGGTGGTACTATCGGTCGCCACAAACGCAACCTGCTTCCCATCCGGCGAAAACCTTCCGCCCGACTCGCCATCCTTCCAGAACGTCAGCTGTCGCTCTTTCGTCACAGCGCCCACACTCGAAGCCGTGCTCGCCGCCGCCGCAGGCACCGGAGGAGCCGCCATCGGCACCACCCAAAGATGATTCACCTTCGAGTTCTTCTCAAGATCAACATCAGTCGCCGAAAACATCACCCACTTGCCGCTCGGCGACACCTGCGGATCGCTCACCCTCTTCATCCGCTGGAGATCGGCGAACGTCATCGGCCGCTTTACCGCCGCGCCGCCAGACAAAGCATCCGAATCAGGACCGAACTCCTGCGCCAGCAGCTTGCTGTATGGCCCACTCCAAACGCCGGCCACAATCAACGCCAGCACACCTGCCCAAATCGCCCGGTTCTTCATCGCGCCAGTCTAACTCCGCAACTCGAAGATCTAACCCGAAAGGGAATCAGACAAGAAAATGGGTCACCTCGTGACTTATATACCGGCTTCGCCTTAAGCCTCCCAATGGTCGGCGGTAGATCTTGATCGCGACCAACGGGAGCACCTACCGAAGGGGTATACGAGTCATGAAGTGACCGCCGCCCGCGCAGGGCAAAGGAATCTCAAAAGCCTGACGGCGAAACACCACACTTAACACCACAACCACCACGCATCCCACCACGTTCAGCACCACAAAAAACTGCAAAGAAGACAACTCATCCTCAAACAGTTACGCGACGAGCCGATCCGTCCGCCCCAACAGATTTTTTTCCTGCAGCACGCACCACCGGCAACTCCACCGCCACCGCCGCACCATGCGGGTGCAGGTTGAACGCACTGATCTCTCCCCCATGCTCCTGCACAATCGAATAACAAAGACTCAGCCCCATCCCCACGCTATCGCCCGAATCCTGCAGCGTATGAAACGGATCGAACATCCTCCCCGGCTCACGAAAACCCGGTCCCGTATCGCTCACAATCAGGTGAACTCTCCGCCCATCTCTACCCCATGCATCATCCGCGCCGCTCCCCAAACTACTCAGCGACATCCGAATCACCATCTCCTCCGCAGTCTTCACGCCCCGCACTCCAGTCAACGCCTGCGCGGCATTATTCAGCAGATGCTCCAGCAATTGCCGAAGCCTCTGCCTGTTCCCGCTCACCCCGGGCACCTCTCCATCGTCCTGCACCACCAGCCGAATCCCGCGACCCTCCAGCTTCTCCCCACACTCCACCGCCAGCTCGCGCACCATCTCCACCAAATCGACAGCCCCATCGCCCTGCCCCACCGGCCTGCGAAACTCCAGCAGCGTCTCCACCGTCTGCCGCATCCGCAACGCCTCCCGCACAATAATCTCCGCATCCGCCTTCACCCGCGCCTCGCCCGTCGAGCCGGCAATCAACTCCGCAAATCCAAGCACTGCCGTCAGCGGATTACTCAACGCATGCGCCATCCCTCCCGCCAGCATTCCCAGTCCCGCCAGCCTCTCAGCGCGCATCAACCTCTCTGCCAGAGCAGCATTTTCCATCGCCCGCGCCACTTTCACCCCAAGCGATTCAAGCGGCCACAATGCCTCTTCGAGCTCCCTCTGCCGTATACTCAGCAACCCATCCGCGCCAACCGCCAGCGCCCCTATCATTCGTCCGGCTGTCGTCCACAACGGAATCACGATCGCCCCCCGCGGCTCCTCCTCCAGCCGCCTCCTCCCGAACACCACTGCAAACGCGTTGTTCTTCACCCTCCTACCCAGCCCGCCCTCATTCCGCCGCGTGCCAACTCCACCCTTCCGCTCCGCCTCGACAACTCCCTCCGCCCACTCATTCAACGACTGCACCGTCGTCTCTTCCATCCCCGAGCTAGCCGCGACCGAAAACCCGCCGTCCGCTTCCCGCACCAGCATCGCGGTCCTGCGAAACACACTCTTCTCCGCCATCAACCGGCTCACCTGCCCTGCCAGCTCGACTACTTCCGCATCCGCCGCCAGCCGCACATCCAGCCCCGCATAGGCCCGCAGTTCCTCCTGCTCCCGCCGCTCCCGCCTTCCCGCCGCCACTCCCACCTGCACCCGGCACCAGAGCGCCCACAGGCCTCCGCCAGCCAGCGACAACTCCAGCCAGCGCAGCCCGATTAACCCGCTCATCTCCCTCGCTCCAGGCCACATCACCAAACCTCCCCAAATCGCGTCTATTCTTAGTAGCGTGCAGGGCATTCGCAGCAACCCAGCCCCGCCCATGGAGTTCTCCACATGAAGCTCAGCCGCGCCTCAGTCTCCGCGACCGTCCTCGGACTATTCCTCCTGCTATCGGCCCCCGGCACCCAGGCCATCGCCGCTGTCGCAAATCCAGACGGAGCCGCTCAAGACCCCGCCGGTTTCGGCCCACTCGACCCCGCGCCCCCCGCCAACATGACGCCACAACAAATCATCGAAAAGTTCGCCGCCCGCGAGACCCTCTTTAACCTCGCCCGCCAGAACTACACCTTCCGCCAGACCGTCAAAGTCGACACCCTCGCCGAAGATACAAACCGCATCGACGGCGAGTACCAGCAGGTCACCGACATCACCTTCAACCGCGAAGGCAAGCGCGAAGAACACGTCGTCTTCGCCCCCCAGAACACCCTCGAGCGCGTTCAGATGACCCCCGCCGACTTCGACGAGATCGAGCACCGCCTCCCCTTTATCCTCACCACCGAAGACCTGCCCAAATACGACATCACCTATCTCGGCCGTCAGCACATCGACGAACTAGACACCTACGTCTTCTCCGCCGCCCCCAAGACCTTTGAAAAAGGCAAGCGCTACTTCCAGGGCAAAGTCTGGGTCGACCAGCAGGACTTCCAGATCGTTCTCGTCAACGGCATCACCGTCCCCCAGGACAAGCGCAAAGGCCACGAAGACCTCTCCCCGCCCTTCACCACCTACTACGAGCAGGTTGACGGCAAGTACTGGTTCCCCACCTACACCAAGGCCGAAGGCAATCTCCACTTCGTCGCCCAGGAAGGCGCCCTCTCGCAGGACGTCCACATGCGCAACATCGTCAAATACACCGACTACAAGCAGTACCACGCCAGCGCGCGCATCATTTACAACGGCGAAGACATCACCGACAAGAAGGACACCACCCAGCCTCCAGCCAATCCGCCGCAGAACCCCAAGCCATAGTCCTGCCGGACGGGCGCCCTGCGCGGGCAGCGGTCACTTCGTGACTTGTGATTGCTTCGCGTAGTGCTCCCGTTGGTCGCAAGCTGACTTTATGCCGACCAACGGGAGGCCCTAAGCAGCTGAACCACCAAGACCGGTACACGCGTCACGAAGTGACCGCCGCCCGCGTAGGGCGCCCGTCCAGCAGGACGTATCTCCCAACCAGCCTCAGCTTCGCAGCAAGAATTTATCAAAGTTACCGAAGATTCGCTTGCCTGCTTTCACCCGCGAGTTTAGGATGACTCTGTTCCCGGTTCCTCGGAATCACGGGCCCCCACAAGCGGAAGATCGTCGGGAACGATCGAACTCTCGGGAGGCCGCCGTGCCCATCAAATCCCTTCTCAAAGCTACCTGTGTCGCCACCCTCAGCCTTGGCTATGCCCTGGCCCAGACACCCGCTCCTGCCCCCGCGCCAGCCCCTGCGCCCGCGGCAGGTCCCGCCGACGGCATCACCATGGACATGATGCCCATCACCCAGGACCAACTCACCCAATGCCGCCAACAAGCCTCCGGCCAGCTCACCGACGAGCAGAAGGCTCTGCACGACCGCGAGCACGGCCAGGACAAGGACAAGATGGCCCAGGGCGGCATCACCGGAGCCACCGGACTCGCCACCAGCGCCGTCTCCCGCAAGGGCGGTTGGGGCTGGTGGGGCGGTGGCAACAATAACGGTGCCAACACCGCGGCCGCTACCGGAGCCACCCAGCGCACCAACCGCAACAGCGCCGACGTCGCCAGCACCACCGCCACCAGCCAGACCGTCGGTGTCGATGCTTACCAGCAGTGCGTCAACGGCATCAAGGGACCCGAGTACGTCCACTTTCGCCAGACCGGCCAGATGACCGCCTTCACCGGAGCACCGCTCGCCGCCAGCTCTGCCGCCGCTCCCGCGCCCGCCCCCGGCCCCGCTCCGGTAGCAACGGTAGCTCCCGCACCCATGCCGACCAAGTCCCCCGTACAGGATGAAGGCGACGGCAAACACTTCGTCCTCACCGCACCCGGCCAGACCGACGCCCGCGAGGTCACCCTCGTCCCCGGAAGCAAAAACTCCTACATCGAAGACGCCACCGGAGACAAATACATCGTCATGCCCGACGGCTCGGTCAACCGCATCCCGCACGTCAAGAAGACCGCCGCCAAATAACTCTCGGGCTCTCTGTCTACACGCAGTCGCTTCACACATTCCTCGTACCAGCACTTAGTCTTCGTGCGCTGCTTTCCGATCACTGTTGTCACTCCTCGCCACAGGCGGAATCTTTCTATTGCCTTTTATCTCTCGCAAGGAACCCGAACCTCTAAAGAATCATTCGCGGAACTGTCGAGTTGGCAGTTCCGCGAAGCCTTTTTGAGTCGATGCTTCCCCCCCACAGGAGTTCTCCATGAACCGATCGAACGCAAGCTCCGTCTCGCACGCCTTCCTCGCGACAGCGCTACTCGCCTCTGTCATCTTCACGGCCGCAGTCGCCAGCGGTCAGGGTGCAGGCGGTGACCTCCAGGCGAAAATAGCAGCCCTAAAACAATCAGTCGCCGCAAACCAGCAGAAACTGCACCAGTACCGCTGGCTCGAGACCACTCAACTTACCCTCAACGGCAACGCCAAACCTGCCACAGAATCCATGTGTCAGTACGGCCCCGACGGAAAAGTGCAAAAGTCTCCCATGAGCCCTCCTCAGGCGCAGCAGGCCCCCAGTGGCGGCCGCTTCAAACAAAGAATCGTCGCAAAGAAAAAAGAAGAGATGAAGGACTACATGGGACAGGTCAAAACCCTGCTCGCCATGTACGTCCCACCTGATCCCCAGCGCATGCAGCAGGCCTTCCAGCAGCAAAAAGTCTCTCTCGTCCCAGGCGGCGGTTCAGGTGTCGCCCAGATCGTCTTCAAGGACTACGCTCAACCCGGCGACCAGATGACCATCTCCTTCAACACCGCGGACAAGAAGATCAGCGCGTTGAACGTCAACACCTACATGGACAATCCTCAGGACGTCGTCACCCTAGCCGTGCACTTTGCCAGCCTTCCCGACTCCACCAACTACGTTCAGGAGTCAGTTCTCAACGCCACCGCAAAAAAGCTCGTAGTCACCACAACCAACTCCGGCTATCAGCCGATTTAGCAGTAGCCCCCGGCACTGGTTCACATCGTAATAATTTGAGTGCGAGGCGCCCTGTGCTCATGAGGGCGTCTCTCAAGCGTGGGGAACAATCAAAATTCTTTGAGCAATCTGTCGAATTCCGGCCTCGTCGTTCGACTATACGGTGAAGGCAGACCAACTAGCCCGCCTAAAGACCATCCCAGGAGACACCATGCCGCAATATCTCGTTGCTGGTTACAACCCCGACGACTTCGACCCATCCACGATCGACGAAGCGACGGTCCGAGCCATCCACGCACTCAATGACGAGATGGACGCGGCCGGCGTCACGAAATTCGCCTGCGGTCTCGGTGCCACGAAGTCCCTGCGAGCGCAGACCGATGGCAAAGTCCTCATCACCGACGGGCCATACCTTGAGACCAAGGAACACATAGGCGGTTTTTGGATATTGGAGTGCGCCGACATGAACGAGGCAGTGGCATGGGCGCGCAAAGGCGTCGCCGCCATCCGCGGACAGGTCGAGGTGCGAGAGATCTTCTTCGTCCCATCACCGAATAGCAACTGAACCGAAAACTCGAACGAACAGCGCAAGGTAAGGGAGTAGCGATAGAACGCTGCGCGCTAAGGTATCACCTCGCGAAAAAAACCATTCTCAGGAGAAAAATAATGCGCAAAAAGAACGTTGAGACAATCGTAATCAAGGGCTTCGCGCTGCTGATCGTATTCGGCATGGCGTACCAGGCGATCTCACAGGACGCCGCAACAACCTACCCGAACATGGCCCCGATCGAACAGTACCTCATGGACCGAACAGCTGAGATCGCCTTAGCGCGCAGCGCAGCGCCCGAGTCCATCTCACGCGACGCAGAGGTCCTCGTTCTCGCACGCCATGGTTTCGAAACAGCGGTCAAAGGCACGAATGGCTGGGTCTGCATGGTAGGACGCGGATGGGGGATGTTCGATGCGCCCGAGTTTTGGAACCCCAAGATTCGAGCCGCGAGTTGCGTCAATCCACCGGCAGCGCGCTCCACGATTCCGCTTGTTTCTCTGCAGACGAAATTGTTGCTCGACGGCCATTCCAAGGTCGAGACCATCGCCGCAATCAAGGCGGCATTCGACAAGAAAGAGTTGCCGGCCCTCGAACCGGGAAGCGTGTCCTACATGATGTCGAAGTCGGCCTACCTTACCGACGGCAGCAACCACAACGTCCCTCACCTCATGTTTTACGCATCAACAAAAGACGCTGCAGCCTGGGGCGCCAATCTTCCCAACTCTCCGATGATGGGGGTGAACTATTGGTATTTCTCCGAGAAGTCGTATCCCCAGCTCCTGAGCTTTCCTCCCATAACCGTGTTTCTGGTAGGCGCAAACAAATGGTCCGACGGCACGCCTGCGCCGAGCATGACTATGTAAAATTCAGCGTCTCATCTGTTTCATGAGCACGAATGTCGGTAAGAAATTGACGTTCCATTTGCAACTTGCCGGAGCCGTTGTGTGCATCGAACTCGTAAGCCATGAAAGCAACGAGAGACGGCGTTCCTTATGGATATTGATTCCGAAAAGAAGCGAAGTCTCCACGCCTTGGAGGCGACAAACTTCTTTCTCGCCGACGTGCAAACGGGCCTCGGTCCCTTTCTCGCAGCGTACTTGGCTGGAGCGGGGTGGGAGCCTGGGCGCGTCGGGATGGCTCTGACCCTCGGCGGCATCATTACCGTTGCGCTGCAGACGCCTGCAGGTGCCATCGTCGATCAGCTCAGATCTAAAAAGCTGGTTCTCGTTCTAGCATCCGCCGTCCTCGCAGTTGGAGCTATCGTGCTCAGTATCACCGCTGCACCATGGGCCGTATATACCTCCCAGGTTTTGATCGGAGGGGCCGGGCCGTTCCTTGCACCGACGTTGGCCGCGATTACGATGGGGATAGTCGGCGTGACCTTCTTCGACCGCCAGTTTGGCAAGAACCAATCATTCAATTCAGGTGGCAATGTGGCTTGCGCACTTCTGATCGCGCTCGTAAGTCATCTGTTTGGCAATAAGGCAATCTTTATTGCCGCTGCAGTGTTGACGATCCCCACCGTCATCGCCATTCGCTCTATAAAGAGCAGCGATATCGACTACGACCTCGCCCGAGGCGGAGCCAAGCAAGTCGAAGGCGAAAAAGTCCCTGAGAGAGCATCCGTGATGCAAACGCTGCTGGGGGATAGGGTCCTGCTCATCTTCCTTGTCTGTGCGTTCCTATTCCACTTTGCGAACGCTGCCATGCTCCCGCAACTCGGTGAAATGCTGTCGCACGGTGCACGGGCGACGGCTGCTCCCTTTATGTCAGCGTGCATTATCGTCACTCAGCTAGTCATCATGTTCTTCGCGACATCGATCGGACGGTTCGCCAATCTACACGGCAGAAAGCCGCTGCTGCTTCTAGGCTTTGGCGTCCTCCCGATCCGGGCACTCCTCTACACCCTCACTCACAACAGCGGAAGCCTCATCGCAATCCAGCTGCTCGATGGCGTTGCAAACGCCATCTTCGGTGTCGTATCGATCCTTGTAATCGCTGATCGAACCCGCAACACTGGCCGATTCAACCTTGTCCAGGGAACTCTGGCAACAGCAGTTGGACTCGGTGCAGCCTTCAGCACGACCTTCGGCGGCAAACTGATTCAACACTTCAGCTATCGCGTCTCTTTCCTGGCTCTAGGGGCCATTGCCGCCCTCGCATTTGTCCTGCTGTGGACAGCGATTCCGGAGACCCTTCCTGTTCGGAACGGACCAGACAACGACACTGTTACTGCTCAGGAGCTTCCGGCATGACATTCGTATCGAAGATTGGCTACTAGAATGAGGTTCCAACCTCAAACACGACCATCCAGCGGCGAGAGGGAGTGAGCGGCTGATTGGTCATGACAAATGCGCTTCTCGCAAGTAGTTGACGCGTGACCTATCCTGGTTCAATCAGAAGTGCAATAGCCCCTTCACAAGCCTAGGGGCCATCTTGTCTTGCTTCCGTGCCAGCCAGCTAATTGAGGCGACGACCAGACTACTTCGTCTCACAGTGAGAATCCGGATCGGCATGCTGCTGAGTCATCCACCGATCCATCAGTGTCCCAGCGCATCGTGCCCCGCAAAGGTGCTTCACGCCAGCCGAGTGCGCATGATGATGCTGCCACCGGGTCAATTTGATCAAGGGCTGATCCTCCTCCGGTTTCTCCCCTGGAAAACAATCCACCCAGGCCAGCCACCAGTCCCCACCCTCACCCTTCTTATCCCCGCACACGTCGCATTGATAACTCTCGATGTAAGACATTCAATCTCCTGCCGCTGAAACTATCACATCCGAGTTTCAACTTGCAGCCCCCAACGAGCGGAATCCGCTCAAAAACTCCCCGCCCTCTGTCGTTCTCTCGTCTCTTTTGCCTGTCGTTCCGCCGCACAGCGGATTCTTCCGTCGCCTTCGCCTCTTCTACTCGCAAAACCGTCATCTCGACCGAAGCTGTTCACAGCCTCACCGTGAACAGCGCAGTGGAGAAGCCTGCCCTGAGCGAAGCCGAATGGTACCCCCGTATCTCGTCTTTCGCTTTTACCGTTGGGTCTTGAATCGGCAATAAAGCGTGGCATGAGATATCTCATCACCTCGTTCAAGGAGTACACTGCCAAGCCAACCGATTAATTTCATACAATCGGGCAATCTGGGCCTCCTTGCAGCACGTTCTTCCTAGGAGGACACGCAATGGACAAACAGCCCGCTCCATTTTTTCCGCACAGGCGCCTGGAGGATGGCCACCTGCAATCGATATGTTTGACCTGTTTGAAAACCGTCGGAGTGAGCACCTCCGACGAAGAACTGGTCAAACTCGAAAAGGCCCACAAGTGCAAGGCAGTCCCCTACTCCGCGCGAGTGCCCCGCCACAACCGAATCGGAAGTTATCTCGATTGGAAGGAGGCACAGGAGTAAAACGAAGCCGCTTCGAACCAGAAAATCTCCAGGCAACAGAACTGTCAAGCCCCTAAGTCTCGCAACTCATTACAAAAAAACCACTTCCGCCTGGCGTATCAGTTACCTTCAAACCGCTACAATAAAATCAAGAGAGAAAAAGCCCCGGACCACTCCGGGGCTTACATATGTTCAGCAGCCTAAATAACTCATTTTGAATATTTTAGCCATAAACCGCCTGCTATCAATATTTTACAGACACACACCCCTCGTAAACTATTGATTATAAGTATTTTACACGCAAAATACCCCCCCGGGGGGAGGGGGGTACCTGACCAACGTTTTCGGGTAGAAGATCAGGCTGCCGGTTCCGCCTCGAAGTACAGATACTTCCGCCAGGCCGCATCCGCGCTCCCGATCATCCGCATGATATGCCGGGAAGTGTGCAAAGAAAACGGCCTCGGCTCCCGCTGCAGCTTCATATCGGTCAACTCATGCAGCATCTGGTTGCCCTTGCGCCGATTGCAGTTGTGGCAGCAGGCGACCAGATTCTCCCAGGTCGACAGCCCGCCACGGGACCGCGGAATGACATGATCCAGCGTCAACTCCCCCGCGGTCAGGATGACGCTGCAGTACTGGCACGAATTTCGATCGCGCAGAAGAATGTTTTTGCGGCTCAGCGCCCGCGTCTGGTGCGGAATCCTGCGGTACTCCAGCAGCCGGATCACACTCGGCATCGCCACCCGCATCCGCGCCGCATGCAGCACAGCGCCCTGCTCCTCCTCGGTCCTCGCAACGCCCTTCAGCACCAATACCAGCGCCCGCCGCGCACCGCAGATGTTGATCGGCTCGTACGACGCATTCAGCACCAGCACCGGAGTCTGCATCGCCGGCTGGCGAAACACTCCGACCCTGACCTCGCGCTCCGTCGTCACACGGCCCGCGCCATGTCCGCCCCCATGCCCTGCGTGTCTTTTTCCACTCAGCCCTTGCTTCCGCATCTTCCCCGATTGCATCTCAAAGCCCTCCGGTTCCAACCACTGTTAGCACTCCGCGCCAAGCTTCTCTGCCACTCCCAATCCTCTAACCAGCATCCCAAACAGCAACGCTCGAGCCAGCATCACGCGACGCAGAATCATCCCAGGCCGCGATCATCTCCGGCTGAGCCCGCGAAGCCGTCGCCACCCAAACCTTCGCCGCCCCCGCCCGCCGCAACACCTGCGCACAAGCGCGAGCAGTAGCCCCCGTCGTATAAATGTCATCCACCAACAAAACTTCGCGGCCCGTCAGAGCCGCGCGATCGCCAACAGCAAATGCACCCTGCAGATTCCGTCGACGCCCCTTGGGAGTCAACTCAAACTGACTCCGCGTATCCTTAACCCGGCGAATCACACCATGCGCCGCAGTTAACTTCCACTGCGGATGACTCCTCTTCAACTCCGCCAACGCAGCATCGGCCAGCAAGACAGCCTGGTTGTATCCCCGCTCTCTCTCCTTCGAGGGAAACAGCGGCACCGCAACGACGAGCAGATCGCTGCCAGCCTCACCCTCAAGCATCTCGATCGCCCGCGCAAGGAATCTCCCCAGCGGCTTCGCCACCGAGCGCATCCGCTCATACTTCAGGAGGTGGATCATCTCTCGCAGTTCATCCTGATACACCGCGTAGGACACAGCCCGCCCAAACTCCGGAGGCGCCATCCGGCAAGGCGAGCACACCAGCCCCTCTACCGGAAACTGCCCCGCGAACCGCACACCTTCCATATCCAACGCTTCGCCACAACGGACGCACAGCGTCATGGACTGCTCCGCAACTCCATCCACACAGCTGTCACATACAGGAGAGAGTCCAGCTCTCAGCAGCGGCCCACCACAAGCCCTGCAATCGGTCGGATACAACGTAGTAACCAAGTCATCCAGCGCAGCCCGAACAGCCCGTCCCGGCCCCTGCCACCAGCGGGACATCGCATGCCCTTCTACTCCCCCACCCGGCGGAGCACCGGGTGGCCCCCCGGAACCAATCCCGAGCGCATTGTCATTCAAGCAATCGCTGAAGACTCACCTCACTCGCTGGCGCTCCAGGTCGGTCGGACCGCGCCATTTCACGCAGTATAGCCCCTTAGCCACTTCTGTAACAAACAATTCTGCACCAAAAAAGATGCGCCTGTGCTACACCTAGCCCATGTTGAGAGTTATAACTTGGTGCGCCAAATGCTGTTTCTGTACTGTCTCGTCGCCATTGCCGCAATTCGGCTCTGGCCGATTTCGATGGCATACATATGGCAACTGGCAACCACGATGCACTGGACAAACCTGAATCGTATTGGCTACGTCCTCAGTTACTTTCTGCCGATGTTTGCGGTCGCAGGATTTCTGCTTGGCCTGATTCCCTTCGGGAGACTACTCGAAGCCGCAAGAAACCTCCGTCGATCGCTCTCTAACTCCCCATCGACCGAACATGCATCGGACTCCGAACCAGTACCTCCAATCCTTTGGGCGTGGCTGCCTGTCACTCTCGCCTTCCTGATCCGCTTTGCGAGTTGGAAGTCTCGAACCTCAAGCGTTTTCGACGCGCATCGATCAAGCGGCCGTTTAGAACGCTTCTTCGGCCCACTCTATGGACAGAATCCCAATCTGCTTGACGATAAGTGGATCACCGACCGCTTCCTCTTCACAGGCCCCATGCTCTTCCTCATCGCCTGCGCCCTCGCGGCCTTGCTCCGCTACAAACTCACAGCTCCTCGCAAATCGCATCAGGAGCCCTTCACCACCGACTCAGAGTGACACTTTGGAAAACACTTCCAAATAGGTCCTCACTCCCCCGCTGATACACTCCATCGAAGCCGAAAACCAAGCTTGACCAACGCGGGAGACGCACGATCATGGCAACATCCACACCGACCAAACCAACCTTCAAACCCTTCGTCTCCACTACAGAAACCCGCCCGGAACTCTCGGCACGAGCGCTCATCCTCGGGGCAATCTTCGGCGTTCTCTTCGGTGCTGTCACCGTATATGTCGGTCTCCGTGCTGGTCTCACGGTCGCCGCATCCATTCCAATCTCGGTTTTGTCCATCTCCATCCTGCGAGCGTTCGGCAAAGCCAGCATCCTCGAAAACAACATCGTTCAAAGCACCGGCAACGCTGGCCAATCCATCGCGTCCGGTGTCATCTTCACACTTCCCGCTCTCATCTTCCTTGGCTTCGATCTCGAAGCGTCCCGCATCTTCGCGCTCGCTCTCTTCGGCGGATGGCTCGGCGTTCTCTTCATGATTCCGCTTCGCCGCCAGCTCATCGTCGAAGAGCACGACAACCTTATCTACCCCGAAGGCACCGCATGCGCCGACGTCCTTATCGCTGGCGAACGCGGCGGCTCATTCGCCTCGCGTGTCTTCCTTGGTCTCGGCCTCGGCGGTCTCTACACTCTCTTCCAGAACGACAACCTCTTCGCCCTCTGGCCCAGCCAACCCGACTATCAGCCCGATCTCGGCACGCAACATCTCCTCAAAGGCTCTGCCATCCGCGCCGACTGTACCCCCGAGTATCTCGGCGTCGGCTACATCATTGGCATTCGCGTCGCGGCCATCATGCTCGCAGGTGGTGTCTTCTCGTGGCTGGTTCTCATGCCAGCGATCTACTTCTTCGGCTCGCACCTCTCCAGCCCCCTCTATCCTGGCACCGTCCTTATCACGCAGATGTCGCCGTCGGACCTCTGGCGAACCTACGTCCGTCCAATGGGTGCAGGTGGAGTCGCAGCCGCTGGCCTCATCACACTCCTCCGCACCCTGCCCACTATTGTTGGTGCACTCACTCAAGGCTTCAAGAAGACAGGCTCAGGAAAATCGGCAGCACAACCCTCTCGCACAGAACATGATCTTCCTCCCATCATGGTCTTCGGCGGCTCCCTTCTTCTCATCGTCCTGATGGTTCTTTTCCTCGAATTCAAACCCATTCCCGGAGCCCAGGTCGGCCTCTTCGCCAACATCGCCGCCGCTCTCCTCGTCGTCGTCTTTGGCTTTCTCTTCGTCACCGTCAGCGCACGCATCGTAGGCATCGTCGGTTCGTCCGCATCACCAGTCTCTGGCATGACCATCGCCACGCTCATGGCCACCGCCGCCATCTTCCTGGTCAAAGGCTGGACCGCACCTGCCTTCGGGGCCCTCGCCATCACCATCGGAGGAGTTGTCTGCATCGCAGCCTCAAACGCGGGAGACACCTCGCAGGATCTCAAAACCGGATACCTCATCGGCGCAACTCCGTGGAAGCAGCAGATCGCCATCATGATCGGCGTCATCGTCTCCATCTTCTCCATCGGCGCCACACTTAACGCAATGAACAAAGGCCTCGAGACCTTTCAGCGGCTCCCAAAACCGATCGTCTTTTCTCTCGATAAACTCCCTGACGGCGTTCAGAACAACGGCCACTTCACTGGCAACGACAGGATCGCTCTCACCTCTCACACCGCCGACCACGCCAAAGAAGAACTCTCCAACGCTAGACAGTACGTTCTGCTGAACGCCATCGGATCAACCACGCTCGATGACGGCAAGTATCTCTACAACACCGCTTCCGGCGAGATCGAAGTGCAGTGGATTCAAGGAATCGGTAGTGAAAAGGCCGCAGCCCCTCAGGGCCGTCTGATGGCCACAGTCATCAATGGAATTCTCAGTCGAAAGCTCCCATGGGCACTGGTTCTGCTCGGTGTCGCGATTGTGGTCGTTGTGGAACTTCTTGGTGTCCGTTCACTGACCTTCGCTGTTGGAGCCTACCTCAGCATCGCCACAACCCTTGCTATCTTCGTAGGTGGCGTCATGCGCTGGATGGTCGACCGTGCATTACATCGTCAGGCATTGAAGCAAATCCACCTCGAACATGAGGCTTCGTTGGCGTTGTGGCACTCCGATCGCGAAGCCTGGCTCGCCCAGCATCCTGACTTCGACCCAACTGATCCAACCCACGCCGACCCCACTGGCCTTCCCCTTCCCAACACCATCACTGCTCGCGACGCTACGATCGAATCGGAAGTCTCACCCGGGTCTCTCTACGCGTCTGGGCTTATTGCGGCGGGCGGAATTGTTGGATTGCTGGGGGTTTGCGTCAAGCTTTACGAAGCTGCTACGGATCGCTCGATTCCGCGGTTTAGCGAGCATAATCCGCTGCATCACGATCCGGTGAGCGTCGTTATGTTTGCGCTGCTGGCGTTTTCGCTTTACTACTTCGCAAGGAAACCCCTCACTGCGGAAGGTTGATTTTTGGGTTTTGCGCAAAAAAAACCCGGGGTGGTGGAAGTGGCGTTTTTTGGGGGTTTTTGCTTTTTTGGGGGGTTTTTTGGATGGTAAATCGTGGTGAAGCTGTGGTGATTTGCGTGGCTAGCGTGGTGTTTTAACCGTCACTTTTTCGGGCTCGAAAAATACGCCAACTTTTCGAACTTTATTTTTGCCGGTCGCCATCAGATGTATCTTTTCCGTGTTCGAGAAGAACGTCGGAGAAGTTGATCGTAGTTCTAAGGATGCCGGCTTCGGCCATCATCCCGTGAGGAGATTTCTGAGATGAGTCATGTATTAGTTATCTTTCAGGCCGATACGGAGCAGACCGAACAATTGGCGCTAGCCGTCGGGGTGGGTGCGGTGGAGTCGGAGGCGGGCATTCGGTTGCGACGTCTGAGGACGCCTGGTGCGGTTGAGGTCGGGCACAAGGGGTACGGAACGTTGAGGGAGGCGGATCTGCTCTGGGCCGATACCGTTGTGGTTGGGCTTGAGGGTGAACGGGCCGGAACGGAGGAGTTGGATGGGCTTCTTGTGATCCTGAAAGAGTTGGATCCGGGCCAGATGAAGGGGAAGAGGGCGTGGACGTTTGGTGCGAAAGGTATCGGTAAGGCAGACGCTGGACAGACAGAGGCGCAGAGGGTTGTGGAGGAGTCTTTGCTTGCGGCTGGAATAACGCCGTTGCCTTCAGTGGTCTCAGATGCGAGCGATGCCACGGAGCGAATGAAAGATGTTGGACGCCAGCTTGGACGGGAACAGATTTGAGGACTGGCTAAGGTTGCGACGGTGGGAGCAACCTGACAACTTGTGTCCCCTGCGGAGTTGTCGCCGGAACCAGGATGGCGCGGGTCATACTGCCGCGCAGCATATCGATTTGCCTGGTGTAGTCCGAGTCGGGAGTGAGGTCGATTCCGTAGACCGTGAAGGTCTGGAACCCGGGTGCCTGAACGCTTAGCGAGTAGGTGCCAACGGGAAGCTGGCGGAACTCGTACGTTCCCTTGCAGTTGGTGCGGGTTCGGAAGATAGCCTCCGTCCTCTGGTTGGTGAGGACAACCTTGGCTCCATTAATCGTTGAGCCCTCGGGGCTGTCGACTGTTCCCCGGATAGATGGGGAGAGATTCTGTGCGCTTGTGGACGGGGCAGCGCCGAGGGAGAGGAGGAACGCCAGAGTCGGGAGACCTAAGATGATCCAGAGGTTGGACCGTCTCTTGATCGTCGGAGAGGGGATCGACACGAGGATAGCGAGAGCCAGGCAGAGGCGATAGAGAGACGAGTGAACGGAGTGCGAGGAAGCAAGGTGAGGAACAACGGATTCCACGGTCGCGCTGCGGAAAGACAAGAAGAGAGCGCACCAAGGTAAGGACGGCACCAACGGCAGCAGCAGGGCCGACGACAAGATAACGAGTATGGGCACCGGCAAAGCGAGCAGCGACAGGAACGGTGAATGCAACGGCGAGCCTCCTGGCGGGCTCAGGGAGCGCCTGAGACTACCGCCTGGACAGATCATTGAGTGCCGCTGGCTTAATTCCAATGGCCACCCTAGACAACCTTCCTATAGCCACACCAAATCGCGGATACTCGCCTCGTAGACGCTGGCGGCGCGCCATGAAGCTGGAGAAGGCAAAAATCGAAATGCGCTGAAAAATAACGGGATAGCACGGAAGACGAAGGTTTTGAATCTTATCTCGATATCGAGATATCTTATGTCGTAGGAGTTTGGGGGAGGCTGAGATGGCAGATGAGCAGAATATAGTTTCGGCGCCCCGGCTCTGGTTGGTGCTGGCGCGAGCTCACGGTTCGATGGTGGATTTCATTGAGCGTTCTATCAACGCGCAGGGATTGGGAATCAGCGACTTCATGGTGCTGGAGGTTTTGCTGCACAAGGGGCCGTTGACGATCTCGGTGATCGGGGAGAAGGTGCTGCTGGCCAGCGCTTCGATGACTTCGGCGATCGACCGTTTGGAGAAGCGGGGGTTGGTGCTGCGGAGGAGTTGCAACTCGGACCGGCGGATTCGGCTGGTGGAGCTGACAACGGCGGGAAAGAGTTCTATCGAAGAGATCTATGCGCGGCACGAGAAGGATCTGGAGTTTCTGATGGCTGGGGTTTCAGAGGATGACCGCCGGACGATGTACGAAGGTTTGAAGAAAGTCGGGCTGGCGGCGAAGGTCGCGGTTCCGACGGAGAAGTGCAAAGAGGCTGTTTAGAAATCGGTCTGCTGTGCGGGCATTAGCAGAAGGACAAATACAGAGATCCTTCCCCTTCGGCTTCGCTCAGGGTCAGGATGACGACAGTTTTGAGAGTGTGAAGCGGTTTCAATATGCAGGACACGCGGCCCTAAGCAATGAGCCGGTGAGGAGTAAGAAAGGACGCACTATGTTGACTGTTCGCAAGAGTAACGAGAGAGGCCATGCCGACCATGGATGGCTGGATTCGCACCATACGTTTTCGTTTGCCAACTACCATGATCCGAAGCACATGGGATATCGTTCGCTGCGCGTGATCAATGAAGACCGTGTAGCGGAGGGGCGTGGATTTGGAGCGCACGCGCACCGCGATATGGAGATTTTGAGCTATGTGCTGAAGGGCAAACTCGCCCACAAAGACAGCATGGGCCACGTGGAGGTGCTGGGGCCGAACGAGATTCAGAAGATGTCGGCCGGCACGGGCGTGGTGCATAGCGAGTTCAACGGGTCGGAGACGGAGCCGGTTCACTTTCTGCAGATCTGGATTGAGCCGAAGAGCCGGGGCACCACGCCGAGCTATGAGCAGTTGAAGTTCGAAGCGGAAGAGAAGCTTGACCGCTTCAAGCTGCTGGCTTCGCCGACGCCTGCGGCCGGAGCAGCAACGATCAACCAGGACACGAAGGTGTCGGTTGCAGAGTTGACGCCGGGCAAACAGATTACCTATCCGCTGGGTGACAAGCGGCATGCGTGGCTGCATGTGATTCACGGAGAGGTGACGGTGAACGGCAAAGCGCTGGAGACGGGCGATGCTGTCGCGGTCGATGACGAGCAGGCGTTGGAAGTGAGCGCCAAGGGAAAGACGAACAGCGAGATCTTGTTGTTCGACCTTGCCTGACACTCCTGCTGTAGAAACGGGCTCAACTAATTTTTTGCAATTGCAACGGTGACCGGCACATATTTTGAGTCGGTCACTCTAACATCGACATCTCACAGCAGACCTAACATTTTCCGAGGAGAACGACCTATGAACCGTCGCATCTTTACCGCTGCCCTCTCTTCCCTGCTCCTGACCGGAGTCAGTGCGTTCGCCCAGAGCTCGCCCTCAGCCTGGACGATTGATCCTTACCACACGCAGGTGGACTTCGCGATCAAACATATCCAGGTGAGCACCGTTCGAGGTTCGATCGGCGGCGTAACCGGGACCGTGATCTGGAACGACAAAGATCCCAGCAAGTCGAGCGTGGAAGCCACGATTAACACGACAACGCTTACGACCAATAACGAAAAGCGCGATGGCCACCTAAAGTCGCCTGATTTTTTCAACGTTGAGAAGTTTCCGACGATGACGTTCAAGTCGACTGCAGTGACAGGCGTGAGCGGCAAGCTGCAGATTGTTGGCGACCTGACGTTGGCTGGCGTGACCAAGAGCGTGACGCTGGATGTGGACGGACCGACGCCTCCGCAGAAGAGTTTGGGTGGCAAACTCGCGAGTGGCTTCTCTGCGACTGGAAAACTGAAGCGGAGCGACTTCAACTTCGGTCCGAAGTTTACCGAGCCTGCGCTGGGCGATGAGGTTCGGTTCACGATCGACGTTGAAGCATTGAAATAAGCAGAAGGGTAAGAATAGCCCTCCCTTTCGCGGAAGATCGCGAAAGGCGGGGCCTTTTTTGCTTTGTGGGATCAGGAGAGCTTTTCGCGGCTGAGTTCTTCGTTGCGTTTTTCAATTTCAGCAGACGCCTGGGGCTTGAGGCTGCGGAGGATTTCGAGAAGCTTTGCGGGGTCGAAGGATTCGAGCTGGTGGTCGGCGGCGGGACAGCCTTTGAAGCCTGGAGCGGCAATGACGACGATTGGAACCATCGGTTGAAGAAGTTTGATTTTCTCGGCGACTTCGTCGCAGGAGATGTCGTCGAGGCCGCCGTCGAGGACGATGCCACTGACGGCTGGGAAACGGGTGAAGAGTTCGAGCGCCTCCTGGCCACTGTAGGCCGTGATGACGTTGAACTTGGCTGTTTCGATCACAAGCTTGCGGGTGGAAATGCTGCCGGGAAACTCCCGGTCGATGACTAGAAAGCACGGCCTGATCATAAACAGCATTAGACACTAAAAGCGGTGCGCTGGACGATTCCGTTTGAGTCGTTATCAGTTGCCGTGGGCGCGCTGGATGCGATCCTTGTTGTCGCGAACGAGGCGAAGGAAGTTCTGCTGGATCGGATCTTCGTTCTGCGGGTTCCATGCGACGGCGAGGCCCATGTGGAGGTTTTGCGGCACGAGGGGAGAGAAGACGACTCCGGTTGGGCGGAGGTAACGGACACCTGAGGGGACAAGGGCTACACCTTCTCCGGATTCGACCAGAGTGAGGACGCTGGACCAGGTTGCGGCGGTGTTGACGATGTTGGGGGAGAAGCCTGCCGCGGAGCAGAGAGCGACGATGCCGTCGTAGAGTGCGGGCGTCATCTGGCGATCGCAGAGGACGAGGCGCTCGGTGACGAGGGAGGCGATTGAGATGGGCTTGCCGGCGAGAGGGTGGTCGCGGGGGAGGACGACGACGATGGGATCGCGGTAGAGAAGCTCGGCGCGGAGGGTCTGGTCGAAGGGCGGCTCGAGGGGACGGGCGAAGGCAATGTCGATTTTGCCCGCGGTGAGGGCCTCCATCTGTTCGGGCGTGCGCATCTCGTAGAGGGAGAGCTTGATGCCGGGGTAGAGCTTGCGGTAGTCGCGGATGATGCGGGCGAAGAAGCCTCCGGCGCCCCAAAGGAAGAAGCCGATGCTGAGAGAGCCGATCTGGCCGAGGAGGGAGCGCTGGGTGATTTCGAGGGCACGGTCGGCGGCGGCGAGGGTTTTGCGCGCCTCGGCAAGAAATAGCTGGCCCTGAGGTGTGAGGCGGGTTCGGCCTGAGTTGCGGTAGAGAAGCGGGCCGCCGACTTCGCGCTCAAGATCGGCAATCTGCTCACTGATGGCGGACTGCGATATGTGCAGGCGGCGGCCCGCTTCGCTGAAGGTGGAGTGCTCGGCGACGGCGCAGAGGTAACGGAGGTGTCTTAATTCCATGGAATTGAAATCCCTATTTTTAGGATATCGGTTTTTCCGATGACGCCTCGCGGAAATAACTGTAGATACCTTCACGCGTAAGAAATGTCTTACTCTATAGAAAGATTTACCCGAAGCGGAAGAGGGTTCTTCGTATGTGGATCGTAAAAGTTGCTCTGAGCCGACCGTATACCTTCATCGTGCTGGCAATTTTGATTTTGATTGCTGCGCCTGTGGTCATCTCAAGCACGCCGACCGATATTTTTCCGAATATCAACATTCCAGTGGTGTCGGTCGCGTGGCAATATACGGGGTTGAATCCGGAGGAGCTCGAAGGACGGCTGACGACACCGTATGAGAAGGCACTGACGGTGTTGGTCGATAACATTCAGCACGTCGAGTCGACCACGTTTGCGGGGCAGGTGATTGTGAAGATCTACCTGCAGCCGGGAGCGAGTCTGGATACGGCGAACTCGCAGGTGTCGGCTGCTTCGGAGTTTCAGCTACGAAGTCTTCCGCCTGGAATTCTGCCGCCGCAGATTATTAACTTCAGTGCGTCGAGTGTGCCGATTATTCAACTCGGGTTGTCGGGCGAGGGGTTGAGCGAGCAGCAGCTTAATGACCTGGGTGCGAATTTCGTTCGGCCGCAACTGATTTCGGTGCCGGGCGCTGTGATCCCGAATATCTATGGGGGCAAGCAGCGGTCGATCATGCTCAATATCGACCCGAAGCTGATGCAGGCCAAGGGGCTGTCGCCGGTCGATGTGCTGAACGCGGTCTCGCAACAGAACGTGGTGCAGCCCGGCGGAACGGCGAAGATCGGTGAGGACGAGTATGACATTCACATCAACTCGTCTCCGGTGACGCTTGAGGGCATCAGCAATCTGCCAATTAAGCAGGTGAACGGCACCACGATTTATCTGCGTGACGTTGCGAGTGTGGCTGACGGGAGCATTCCGCAGACGAACATTGTGCGGCAGGACGGACGTCGCGGTGCGCTGATGGTGATTTTGAAGTCCGGAACAGCGTCGACGCTGAACGTCGTGAGTGGCATACGGAATATTTTGCCGAGGGTGAAGCTGACGGTGCCACCGGAGCTGAAGATCACGCCGATCGGCGACCAATCTGTTTTCGTTCGGGCGTCGGTACAGGGCGTCATCCGCGAGGCCGTGATCGCTGCAATGCTGACGGGGTTGATGATTCTTCTGTTCCTGGGCAGCTGGCGCAGCACGATTATCATCGCGGTTTCAATTCCGCTGTCGATCCTGAGCTCGATTATTATCCTCGGGCTCCTTGGAGAGACGATCAACATCATGACGCTGGGCGGACTGGCGTTGGCGGTCGGCATCCTGGTGGATGATGCAACAGTGACGATTGAGAATATCGAGCGGTACCTTGAGGAGGGGAGAGAGCTACACGACGCCATCCTCGAAGGCGCTGCGCAGATCTCTGTGCCGGCGCTGGTATCGACGCTTTGTATCTGCATCGTGTTTCTGCCGATGTTCTTTTTGAGTGGGGTTGCGCGTTATCTTTTTGTACCGCTGGCTGAGGCCGTCGTTTTTGCCATGCTGGCTTCGTATATTCTTTCGCGCACGCTGGTGCCTACACTTGCTATGTACCTGCTCAAGGCGAAGGACCATCATGCTGCTCCCTCAAGGAATATTCTTGCGAGATTCCAGCGCGGGTTCGAGCGGCTCTTCGAGAGGATACGCACCGGCTATCAAGATCTGCTCGGCCGGCTTGTGGCGGCGCGGGTTTTCTTCGTTCCGATTTTTTTGCTTCTCTGCTTGTGTGCCTTCGCGCTCGTGCCGTTTCTTGGACAGAACTTCTTTCCGAGCACGGATAACGGATCCTTTATTCTTCACGTTCGCGGCAAGAGCGGTATACGTATCGAGGAGACTGCGAAGCTGTGCGATCTGATCGAACAGGATATTCGGAAGATCGTGCCGCCCGCTGAGATGGACAACATCCTGGACAACATCGGACTGCCGTACAGCACGCTGAATACACAGCATGCCACCTCGGGTCTAATCGGCGCGGGAGACGCGGATATTCTGGTGTCCCTGAAAGAAGACCACCATCCGACCGCCAACTATGTTGAGAAGCTGAGGAAGGATCTTCCGCGTGCGTTTCCTGAAGCGACGTTTTACTTTCTGCCGTCGGATATCGTTACCCAGATTTTGAACTTCGGACTGCCTGCGCCAATCGATATCCAGTTCGAGGGATCGGATATTGCAGCGAATCGCAAAGTCGCGAACCAGGTATTGAGCGAGCTGCACCATGTTCCGGGCTTAGTGGACCTGCGCATCCAGCAACCGGATGACTATCCTGTTCTCGACGTTACTGTAGACCGTACGAAAGCGGCGCAGGGCGGATATACCGAGCGCGATGTGGGCAGCAGTCTGTTGAACATACTGGGCGGTAGCACCCAGCTGAACCCGCTCTTCTATCTAAACTGGAAGAACGGCAATACCTACAACATCGTGGAGCAGACGCCGCAGTATCAGATCAGCTCTTTGAACTCGCTCGAGAATATTCCGATTTCGTCTCCAACCGCCAAACAACCGGAGATTCTGACGGACGTCGCGAAGATCACCCGCAGCAGCGAGATGGAAGTGGTGACGCACTACAACGTCCGGCGGACGCTCGATATCTATGGAAACGTTCAAGGACGTGATCTTGGTTCTGTGG
Organism: Tunturiibacter psychrotolerans; assembly: GCF_051013365.1. Classification (GTDB taxonomy): domain Bacteria; phylum Acidobacteriota; class Terriglobia; order Terriglobales; family Acidobacteriaceae; genus Edaphobacter; species Edaphobacter psychrotolerans_A. The sequence goes on from NZ_CP132941.1 coordinate 1,756,157, forward strand.
GAAGGGACATCAACAAGATTGTGGCGAGGAATGAAAAGTCCCTGGTACGCGGCAGCTTCGTAAGAGTTCGCGGACAGATCGAGACGATGAACAGCTCCTACTTCGGACTGCTTGCCGGCCTGGCGTTCGCAATCGTGCTGGTCTACCTATTGATCGTGGTCAACTTCCAATCGTGGCTCGATCCCTTCATCATCATTACGGCTCTGCCGGCGGCGCTGGCGGGTATTGTGCTCTTCCTGTTTACGACGAGGACAACGTTGAGTGTTCCGGCGCTGATGGGCGCGATTATGTGCATGGGCGTCGCTACGGCGAACAGCATTCTGGTTGTGTCCTTTGCGAAGGAACGGCTGTTGCATCATGGAAATGCGATTGAGGCAGCGATCGAAGCGGGAGCGACCCGGTTCCGACCTGTCATGATGACGGCTCTGGCGATGATCATCGGCATGATTCCGATGGCGCTGGGTGCGGGTGAGGGCGGAGAACAAAATGCTCCGTTGGGACGTGCAGTGATCGGCGGACTATGCTGCGCGACGGTCGCAACCCTCATCTTCGTTCCGGCGGTCTTCGCTCTGCTCCATAGTTCGAATAAGAAGAAAGCCACCGCCCCAAGTGTGAGCCCCGAGCATCGATTGACGGCCGGAGCTTGAGAGGTTTTATGAAAATTGAAGGAGAACCAATGACGAGTGGGACAAAGGTCGAGCCCAGCATGAACGAGGATATGACCACGCCTTCCGGCGAGTTCTCAGAGGGAGAGGCAGAGGTTCGGGAGCCTCGGCTGACGAAGGGTACGTGGATCGGACTGGCCGTGATCGCAGCGATCGTGGCACTGGTTGTGATCTTCGGGATTGCTGCGCGCCACAAGTCGGAGAGCACGCTGGAGACGGATACAAAGGCTGCATCGATTCCATCTGTGAATGTGATTCATCCTGTCAGCTCTGTCTTGTCTTCGGGACTGGCGTTGCCGGGAAACACGCAGGCGTATGTGGACACACCGATCTATGCGCGCACAAGTGGTTATTTGAAGAACTGGTACTTCGACATAGGCGCGCATGTTCGTAAGGGACAGTTGATGGCTGTCATCGAGACGCCAGAGCTGGATGAGCAGCTTCAGGTTGCGCAAGCTGACCTGAAGAGTGCTGAAGCCAATCTCAACCTGGCGAATACGACTTCGGCGCGTTACCAGAATCTGCTGACGACTAACTCGGTGTCGAAGCAGGAGACCGATGTTGCGGTGAGCGATGCGGCCGCAAAGAAAGCCGCGGTAGAGGCGTCCAACGCCGCTGTGCGCAGGCTGCAACAGTTGCAGTCGTTCGAGAAGATTTACGCGCCGTTCGATGGAATTGTGACGGCGCGCAATATCGATATTGGCGGACTGATCCAGGCTGGAGAGAATTTAACGCCGAAAGAGCTGTTTCATTTGGCAGCTATACAAAAGATTCGCGTGTTCGTTTCGGTTCCGGAGGCCTACTCAACTTCTATTAAGTCGGGCGGAAAGGCGACTTTGACTCTGGATGAGTATCCGGACAGGGAGTTTGAAGGTACTATTGCGCGAAATTCGAACGCGATCGATCCAGCGACGCGCACGCTGAACGTCGAAGTTGACGTTAATAATCCGAAAGGCGAGTTGCTTCCGGGGGCTTATGTCTTCGTTCACTTTAAAGTTCCGGTACACTCGTCGAATTTGATGATTCCATCGAATACGCTTCTGTTCCGTGCACAAGGCCTGCAGGTGGGAGTCGTGCGTGATGGCCGTGTGCAACTGGTACCTGTGACGATCAGCAAGGATCTTGGCGCCAATGTTGAGATTGCTTCGGGCCTGACTGCTAACGATGCTGTCGTTCTCGATCCGTCCGACTCGCTGGCGAGTGGGCAGGAGGTGCAGGTGAAGAGCAAGCTGAGTGAGACCGCCAAGCAGATGCAGAAGAAAGAGGGGGATCAGTGACGCTACGACCTGCAGCTCTGGCTGGCGCAACAGTGCTTCTGCTTAGCGGGTGCATGGTCGGGCCGAAGTATGTGAAGCCATCGGTCCCCATGGCTCCTGGATATAAAGAAGCAGGTCCGGACGCCTACAAGGAGAATTCGAATTGGCAGGTCGCTCAGCCGTCGGATGCTGCGCAACGCGGGGATTGGTGGACGATCTTCGGCGATACGGAGCTGAACATCCTTGAGCCGCAGGTTGCGGAGAATAATCAGGATTTGAAGGCAGCGGATGCTCGCTTTCGTGAAGCTCGAGCGTTGATTCGATTCAACCATGCCGCACTATTTCCGACCGTAGGAGTGGCTCCATCTGCAGGGGGCGAACGCGAATCATCAAACCAGCCGTACTTCAACTTAAACAATGCCCAGGGGAACGGTTCTGGGGTGATTCAACTGCCGGTGGATTTGAACTACGAGATTGATGTGTGGGGACGAGTTCGCCGCACCGTGAGTGCTGCGCGCGAGGAAGCTCAGGCGAGCGCGGGAGACAGACAATCGGTGCTGTTGAGCTTGCAGGCTGAGCTAGCGATCGACTACTTCGAAGCTCGCAGTGCAGACGCGCAGGAGAAGCTGCTGAATGATACGGTCAAAGACTTTGAAGAGGCACTCCGGATTACGACGAATCGCTTTGAGGGAGGCGTCGCTCCGAAGTCAGACGTCGATCAGGCGAAGACGCAGCTTGAAGCGGCCAAGGTGTTGGCACGTGACATTACCTTGCAGCGAGCGCAGTTTGAGCATGCAATAGCGATTCTTCTTGGGAAACCTCCAGCGTCGTTCACTCTGCCAACGGTTCCTCTTAGTGCACGTCCGCCGATGATTCCGACCGGGCTGCCGTCGGAGTTGCTGGAGCGACGCCCGGATATTGCGGCTGCGGAACGCCGGGTTGCGGAGGCGAATGACCGGATTGGAATTGCGCGGGCTGCTTTTTATCCGACGATTTCATTGAGCGGATCGATTGGTGTGGAGGGAACCTCGTTTGCGAATCTGTTTGATCCGGCGAGTTTGCTGTGGTCGCTTGGACCTACGCTATCGCAGACGGTGTTCGATGCGGGACGACGAGCCGCTGTCTCGGAGCAAGCAAATGCCAGCTATGACGAGACCGTTGCGAACTATAGACAGACTACTTTGACTGCGTTTCAACAGGTGGAAGACAATCTTGTCGCTCTCCGCGTACTCGATCAGGAGGCCGGGCATCAGCATCAGGCTACGATGGCAGCGCAGTCGGCCGAGCAGATATTCAACAACAGATATGTGGGCGGGCTCGACACCTATCTTCAAGTTGTGACTGCGCAGACGACCGAGTTGAATAACGAACGCAACGATATCGACATCATGCGAAGGCAGATGGATGCGAGCGTTCTTTTGATCAAGGCGCTGGGTGGTGGCTGGAACGTCGCCAACCTGCCGAAGCTTTAGTCTTAGCGGCCAGAGAGGTTGAGGGGCAGGTAGAACGAGAAGACTGACCCCTGCGACGGCTGGCTGGTTACGTCGATGGAGCCGCCGTGGGCTTCGACTATTGCCTTCGCAATGGCAAGTCCCATGCCTGTACCCTGCACGCGATAGCGCTGTCCTTGACCGCGATAAAACTTGTCGAAGATCATCATCTTCTCGAAGTCGTCGACCCCCGCGCCGCGATCGGCGACACTGGTGACGAGTTGATCTTTGGAGACCTCAGCGCTGACGAAGATAGGGCTTCCCTCCGGGGAATATTTTGCTGCATTCTCCAATAGGTGCTGGAGAACTTTGGCGATGCGCTCCAGGTCTATTAGTACTGGAGGGAGCGTGTCGGGGAGACGAAGTTCGAGAGGATGATTCTTGAGCGGCCCCTGTACGGCCTCAAGGGCTAGATCAACGGCCTCTCGCATCGAATGAAGGCGGAGGTCAAGTTTGATGTCGTTCGCATCGAGCTCCGCCATCTCCATGGCCTGGCCTACGAGCCGGTCGAGCCGCGCGGCCTCCTCCTCGATCACCTGGAGCATCTCTCCGCTTTGCTCTGCGTCGAGAGAGGGTTCGCTACGCAGGGTCGTGACGGCGGCGGTGATGGAGGTCAAAGGCGTTCGCAGCTCGTGCGCCACGGAGTCGAGGAGGGCGTTACGCAGACGTTCGCTTTCGCGGGAGGCCTGGACGCGGGTGAGGGTTTCCACTGCGCCGGCGCGCTCTATGGCGATGGCGGCCAGGCCGCAGACGGCATCGAGCGCCTCGGGCGAAGTCCTGTTGCCGGTGATTCCGACTGCGCCGATGGGTCGGGTTCCGAGGAGGATGGGAACCAGCGTGACGGCGCGTGCTTCGTCATAACGATGATCGCGGGTGAATGCCGCATCGCGTAGCTCAGCAGCGGTTACGTCCATGTAGTTTGGGCTTGAACGATAGATGCGATCTCTTTCGCGAAGGTAAACAGCGGCTCCAGCCAGATTGAAAGTCACCGCAATCATCTGGGGCAGGACGTTGAGAAGGTCGATCACATTTCCGGTGACCAGCATCTGCTGGCTGAATTCGTACAGTCGTTCCGCCTCGCGCTGGCGGCGGCGCGAGATCTTTGCTTCGCGGCGCGCACGCTCTGCGAGTTGGCTGGCGACAATACCTGTCACGAGGAATGCCAGTAGCGCGACCCAGTTGCGGCCATCCCCGACAGTGAAGGTAAGGACCGGGGGGAGGAAGAAGAAGTTGAACGCTGCAGCTGAGAGGATGGACAAGTAAATCGAGTGACGGAGACCCCAGTTCGCCGCTACGAGAAGGATGCCGATCAGGAACGTTAAGGCTACGGTGGTTTCGTTAACATGCAGCCGGAGAAAGTAGACCGCTACAATGACAGCTGCGCTCGCTGTGGAGATACTGTAGCGGACGATACTGCGTATAAGCTTTCGCTGCACTCCTTTATCTTATCCTTATGGGCACTCGCGACAATTCGAATCCGACGCTGAAGAGCCCGGAAGAATGGCTGGAAAAGGTCGCACCAGAGAAGATGCGAGGAACCTTCAAGCTTTTCCTGGGCTACGCACCTGGCGTCGGCAAGACGTACAACATGTTGAGTGAGGCGATCCGCCGGCATCAGCGTGGTGAGGACATTGTGATCGGGGTAGTCGAGACCCACGGCAGACCGCGTACTGCAGAGTTGGCCGGGCAACTGGAGCAGATTCCGCGAAAGAGAATCGAATATAAGGGCGTGGTCTTCGAGGAGATGGACCTCGATGGGATACTGGCGCGGCGGCCTCAGATCGTCCTTATCGATGAGCTGGCGCATAGCAACATTGAAGGGAGCAAGCATCGGAAACGCTTCGAGGATGTTCTCGACGTTCTGGCAGCAAATATCGACGTGCTGGCCACGATGAATGTGCAGCACATCGAGAGCGTCGCGCCAACTGTGCAGAGTGTCACCGGCGTGATCATTCGCGAAACAGTTCCCGACTGGCTGGTGCAGCGCGCGGACGAGATCGTAATGGCCGATCTAACACCGGAAGCTCTGCAAACACGAATGCGGCGCGGAGATATCTATGGAATTGACCGCGCGGAGAAGGCTCTGGCGAACTTCTTTCGCCGGGGAAACCTGATTGCGCTGCGCGAACTAGCGTTGCAGCATGTAACCAAGGCGGTCGATCGCACGCTGACCGCGTACATGGATGCGAAGCGCATTGAGGCGCATTGGGCCGTACGCGAGCGGATTGCCGTCTGCATCAGCTCTAACAGTTCCTCGCAGATGCTGATCGCACGCGGTGCGCGAGTAGCGGAAGGCGTCGGAGGCGAGTTGTTCGTTCTGCATGTCGACACCGATGAAGACCTGCCTGAAGAAGAAAAAAGCACGCTCGCAGCCAACCTACAGTTTGCACGCAATCTCGATGCGCAGGTCTTCACCGTCAAAGGGAAAAGCATTGCGCATGCCGCAGCCAACTTCGTTCGCGAGAAACGCATTACTCACATCGTCTTCGGCCGGGCGGCGGTTCACGGCTTTCGCAAATACCTTTACTACTGGGCGATTCAGCACTTTCTCAGCGAATCGCCAAATGTGGACGTCCATATCGTTACGCAACATCCGGAGCGCGAATGAAGCAGATCCCGCACGACCAGCAACACGCGAAGATACTTATCGTCGATGACGAACCTCAGATCACTCGCGTGCTTCGCACGGCACTTTCTACTCAAGGCTACTCGTTGCGTATCGCCGCGAATGGCGTTGAGGGAATGGAGGCTGTACACGCGTGGAAGCCGGATCTCGTTGTCACGGATGTTTCCATGCCGGAGATGAATGGGATCGAGCTTTGCCGCGAGATTCGGGCGGTATCCGAGGTACCGATCATCGTTCTTTCGGTCCGCAATCAAGAGGCGATGAAGATCGAAGCGCTGGACGCCGGGGCCGACGACTATGTGACGAAGCCATTCAGCATTCAGGAGTTGCAGGCTCGCGTTCGCGCGCAACTACGCCGCAGTCTGGCCGCCGAGTCCGAGACTCCGCAGATCATCTCAGCTGGCGATTTTTATATCGACATTCCACAACATCGCGTCTCGGTTCGAGGGCAAGATACACACCTGACGCCGAAACAGTTCGACCTTCTCGTCTGTCTGGCGCAGCACCCCGGACAGGTGCTCACGCATCGAGCGTTACTCCATGCGGTGTGGGGGACCAACGCCGACCAGCCAGAGTACCTGCGGGTCAACATTGGACAGTTGCGCAAGAAGATCGAACTCACCGATGAGCCCGCGTATATCGTTACCGAGCCGTGGATTGGCTATCGCTTTCGACCGACCGGCAACGATGATTTCTAACCATGGGCACGATCCTGAAGAGATGGACGGCTATGTCATTCTCTCTTCCGCGTTGTTTTTGGGCATCAATAACAAAACTGCTTGAGGTTTGAGCCGAACCGACATCGGCAGGTTCCCAACCCACTCCCCGTCGAGTTCGGCGTGAATGCGATGATTCGTCTCGATAGGCGTGCAGAGAAACTCGGAGACACGGACCTCATTCAGCCAGGGATTTTGTGCCTTCAATCCAATGCGACTGAGAGCAAACCAGGCGGGTAAACCGACCCTTGCGGGTGGCTTCACGATGGAGAGGAGGAGGTCGCTCTCGGATTTGGAACTCTCACTTGTCAGACGGCTGAATACGCCTCCAAGATTTGCGACACGAGAACACATAACGCTGACACCGCGCTGCTCCACCCACTCGCCGTCGCTTGTTCGGTACCTCACACGAAACGGCGGAAAATTTCGCGTGAGGAAGAGCCTTAGAGCATGGGCATAGTAGGCGCTTCGACCGAGCTTCGATCTCTTTCCGGCAAGCAGCCGATAAACAAGCGCGCCGTCAGGGCCAGCTCCTGCCATGACGGTGAAGTACCTGGTCACTTCGGATTCTCTGGTGGTGTATCGCGCCTCGCCAACCGAAATCGCGCGTGGTGCAAAGTTGAGCTGCTGTTCGAGAGCTTTGATTGGGTTGAGCGACAGGTTCAGGTTACGCGCAAAGACGTTTGCCGTACCGAGCGGCACGACTCCGAGCGCAGCCGTCGTGCCCACGAGGCCCTGTAGAACCTCGTGAACTGTGCCGTCGCCACCACAGGCAAAGACTGCATCGCTTTTGTTGGCCGCAGCGGCGCCGATGGATTGCGCCTCCCCGGCCGCTGCCGTTAACACTGCGGTCGCCTGCACGCCGCTTTGTTCAAGAACCTGTGCCAAGGCATGAACCAGCGTCTGCAGATCTTTCTTTCGCCCTGCTGACGCGTTTACGACCAAAGTGGCGTGATGCACACTGCAAGACTCTCATACTTCGAATCCAAGAAACAGAACCGGCGACATCGGGGCGAGCCTCCGAATCTGATTGTGTGAAACTGCCAGTCCGTGATTTGATCGAGTCTGCAGGTGCGTTGCAGTCCTCTCAGGAGCTTTGCATGACCTACCAGGTTTCGCGCAATGGGCAGATGTACGGACCTTACACCCTCGAAGATCTCCAGCGTTACGTCGCCTCGGGAAACGTTCTGCTGACCGACATGGCCAAGAGTGACACGATGCCCGATTGGATTCCCGTCGGTCAAGTTCTCGGATCGACTGGCGTCACGGCGACGCCGGCTTACGCGGCTCCTGTTGCGTATCCGCAGGCGGGCGGGATCTACCCTGATCCACCCAATTTGAACTGGGGCCTCGAACTGCTACTGGGCTTTCTGACCTGCACGTTATTCGTGGTGGTGTGGAATCTGGTTATTGCCGCATGGGCAAACCGAGTGCAGCCGGCGAGCAAGGCTTTGATGTTTTACATCATCGCCACTGTGTTGGTCGTGCTCAACTTAGGCGGCTCCTGGGGAGTGATGATTTCGATGAGCCATCATCAGCAGCCGCATCAAAATTTCGTGGGAGGATTTATCGGCATCGCCTCCTGGGTCGCTCGGCTCATCGCTCGCTTTACCCTGCGAGACACGCTTGAACAGCACTTCAACGGACCCGAGCCGCTCGGTCTGCGGTTGAACGCAATTATGACGTTCTTCTTCGGAGGGATCTATTTTCAGTACAAACTCAACGAGATCAACCAACTGAAGCAGAACCTTCGCTACCAGAACGTAGTGAGATGATTGCGGTCGCCCGCGGCCGTTTCACGGAGATCCTGCGTGCGGTCGCGCCACTGGTTGTGGTCGCCATAGGCTGCGGCGTTCTGCTGAGCTTTCCGCCTGCACAGAATAGCTTCTATCTGCGGTGCCCTATTTACGAATTTCTGCATCTGCAATGCCCGGGGTGCGGAACGACACGTGCACTCGCCGCGCTGCTGCATGGTCACTTCAGCGAGGCAATGCATCTGAACGGCTTTGCCGTGATCTTGCTGCCAATCGCGATGATCGGTGGTGTGCGTTGGTATCGTCGTTTTGTGCGGCGCGAAGTCAATCACTGGCCGCAGGTGCCGCGAATTGCGATTTACACCGCACTTGCTGCCGCCATGATCTTTACGGTCGTTCGTAATCTTCCGCTTGGCTTGTTGAGATAAAAGCAAAGCCGGTCCCCATAATTAGCAGGACCGTTTTGATCGATCGCGAACGGCGTTGAAGAAGAGTTATGCCTCGACCGCAACCGGCTCGGCTGCTGCGGGGGTTGCAGAACCACCCTTCAGGTCCGTGCCACCAGGCTTGCGGATGTCGATACCGCCCTTGAAGAAGGCACCGTCTTCAATTGAGATACGTGCTGCGATGACATCGCCGGTGAGCGAGCCTTCGCTGCGAATATCCACGCGATCACTGGCCTGGCAGTTGCCGCGAACTTTACCCAGCACGACGATTTCGCGTGCAACGATGTTCGCCGCTACCTGCCCGTTGCGGCCCACGGTGACGCGGTTGCCAGGGAGGTTGATTGCTCCTTCGACTTTGCCATCAATGTACAGTGACTCAGAGCCGGTCAGCTCACCCTTGACGATCAGGGACTTGCCGATGGTGGCCTGCTCGCCGGTTGGTACAGCGGCTGATGCATTGCCAGCGCCAACGGTCGCGGGACGGGTGGGGCTCGCCTCGAAGTTCGTCGCTGGAGTCGACGGACGCACCGGTTCTGGAGTCGAGGGAGTGTTGCTTCCAGTCTGATTCGGTTTCCACATGTTCGTTTGTATCCTTTCGTACTGCTTCAAAATGATCCGCCGCGGTCTGTCGCACGCGCTACCACGACGGCAGCACGCATACTTTCCACGATACTACTCTGCAAAGGCCCACGGATTGCCCAGTATTCACAATCTATTCCACAACGTCTGAACCTTTTCCGTTACCCATGGAGTTCTTACGGGCTTCACTGAAGTTTCTTCCGCATATTCTCCCATTTCTTCCACCCCAAAAGTGTTATGCGTCCCAGAACCCGTACCGCATAGAAAAGACTGTGCGTCAGGTAGCATGACAACAACTGAAAATCTCCTGTGAGAGCCCTATCCCTTGAGTTCGACTCCCCATGCGACCCGCGTAAGGCGGCAAATAGTTCCTCTTCTGTCGACCTTATTTTTTTTAGTCTTGCCGTCGATTTTTTCTAAAAATTCTCTGCTTGCGGCTGGTCCGAAGGTTCATACCGTGACGCTTGGGCCGTATCACAAGGTCCCGTATACTCAGCCTGACGCCACTCCGGACACCAAGGCGGATGAGACCAGCAGCCTGAAGGTGCGTCCTCTCCTTGTCGACGACCGCCAAAAGGAATGGACGACCGGCGAGATCCACGACGTTACTGATCGGACGTTCACAGTCCGTCGCGCGCTTCGGCTCAACGATGCCCTGCCCAACGATGCCGCGCCGCACTGGATCTGGCAGCCCGGTCCGTGGCTCTCGGTTGATCGCGTCACCGGCCACATTACAGTGCTTCATCTGCCCGACTTCGACTTCACTGTCTCGGATGTGGTCTGGTTCCGTGACTATGCGGCGTATTGCGGCATCTCTACGACATCCAAGGGTGGCCTCTTTGCCGTTGTGGCGCAGCTGGGAGCGCGTCGTCCTGTGGTTCAGAAGCAGATCGGCAAGTGGCCGGAGGCTGACCACTTCATTCCCGTCTGTCAACCTGCGCAATGGCAGCGATTGCCTACGCGGGTCACGTTGAAGCCGACTGGTGGCGAGGCCGCCACTTATGACGTAGTCGGCACCGTTTCCCTGTTGGAAGAGGGCGAGAATTCGGACGACCAGTAAAGCGGAGCAGCAAGAGCGCTCATAATGTTTGAGGTAGGAGTATTCGATGCGCTATCTGGACAAAGCCGCCCTGGGCCAATTTGAAGACTGGTATGGCAACAACGCAGCTGTCCAGTGCACCTCGTGCGGTAAGGTCTTCATCGTCTCTGCCGTGCTGCATCGTAAAGGGCGAAGCTGCCCGGTCTGCGGAAAGTGCACCGCGACCGTCACAAAGCAGCAAGTATCCATCACTGAACCGTCCGACACGGTGGTGTAGCTTCGCAGTGTCTTCTCTCGCCTGACAACGGCCCCCGACATGATTTGAATTGTCTCGCTGCTCTACGGTGAGGGTTCGATCGCCTGACCCAGCGTGGGTCAAAATACGTTATTTGGTTTAGCATCAACGTCTACTTGCAATTCGACAGCTGCGACGCTGTAAATTTGCACTGCTTACCGTGCAGGAGACCTTGATTTGCTGAATCTATTCCAGGGCATCAGGCCGTTGAAGCGAGGGGGCGCCTTACGAGACGCGTTTGCGGGTGTTGCCTTTGCCGCGATGAACATTCCCCAGGCGCTCGGGTACACCCGGATCGCTGGAATGCCGGTAGTAACCGGCCTCTATTCCCTTCTACTGCCGCTGCTTGCATTTGCGACCTTCGGTTCGTCGCGATTTCTGGTGGTCGCGGCCGACTCGGCCACGGCGGCGATTCTTCGCAGCGGCTTAGCCGGCATGGCGCCATCGGCGAGCGCGCGGTACGTGGCACTGGCGGGCCTGGTTGCGTTGCTGACCGCTGTGTTCCTACTACTTGGCCGTTTGCTCAAGCTGGGCTTCGTCTCAGACTTCCTCTCGCAGACGGTACTTGTCGGCTTTCTGACGGGGATTGGGTTTCAGGTCGGCATCGCAGTTTTGGGTCAGATGCTCGGCATCCAGGTCACCTCGCGTCGATCGATCCTCCAACTCGTGGAGATTAGCCGCGGCCTCCCGAAGGTTCATCTGCCAACGCTGGCGGTGACCCTCGCCGTGCTTGCTTTCGTCTTTGCTCTCCGTTGGTCTGCGCCTAAGGTGCCCGGTCCGATGCTGGCCGTCATTCTGGCCATAGCGGCCAGCGCGTTGTGGAACTTTGCCGGACATGGAATTGCCATCATCGGCCCAGTGGTGGGCGGCCTGCCGCATTTTGCTATGCCGGACATCAGCTGGAGGGACATTCCTCCGCTTCTCTCTGTCGCAGCGTCCTGCGCGGTTATGATTCTCACCCAGAGCGCCGCGACGTCTCGCGTCTATGCAGCGCGTCATCACGACCGATTGGATGAGAATCAGGACCTGGTGGGCCTGTCCGCGGCCAACGCGGCTGCTGCCTTCAGCGGGACTTTCGTCGTCAACGGCAGCCCCACGCAAACTGCGATGGTCGAGAGTGTGGGAAGCCAGAGTCAGATCGCTCAGGTTGCCACAGCTTGTGTGGTCGCGCTCGTCCTGCTGTTTCTGACCAAACCGCTGCAGTTTCTTCCGCAATGCGTACTCGGTACCCTGGTCTTCCTGGTGGCGATCCGCCTGATCAAACTGCGGAGCCTCGCCAGCATCCGCCGCGAGAGCCCGGGAGAGTTTGCGCTCGCAGTGACCACCACCATCGTCGTGATTGTCGCGGGGGTAGAGCAGGGCATCATTCTGGCGATGGTCCTTTCTCTGCTGCGCATAGTGCACCACATCTATCACCCGCGCACCGGCGTCATGGTCCCGGATGAGACCAGCATATGGAAGCTGATTCCCCCCGATCCGGGCGCCACTACTGCGCCGGGACTTGTGATGTATCGATTTGGGGCCGCGCTCTTCTACGCAAACGCAAGCCGTTTTTGCGACGAAGTCCTGAGGCTGGTTGGTCCGTCGCCGACAAACGTGCGCTGGGTCATTATCGATGGCGAGGCGATCACGAATCTGGATTTCAGTGCGGCCCGCGCGGTTGAAGAGTTGAAGAAAAATTTGGCGAGCATGGGCGTCCAGTTCGGATTCGCTCGGCTACCGTGGAACACACGGGCCGACTTCGACCGCCATCATCTCACCGTGGCCATCGGCCCTTCGTGGATCTTCAACCGACTTCATGACGCGGTCGATGCATTTGAGGCACTTGGGGCGGCCCCATCTGCCACGTTGGCGCGATCGTCCCCTACGTCGTAGCCGCACCCGAGATATAGGCTTCGAGGTGCCGGATAGTCATCTCCTGATCACTGATCACTGAGTTCACCAGATCGCCGATTGAGACAACGCCGACAACTGTATTACCTTCCGTCACGGGGAGGTGCCGAATGCGATTCTTTGTGATGATTCGCATGCACTCTCCTACAGTGTGCTTTGGCGACACGGAGATCACCGGACTGCTCATGATCTCTGCTACCTGCGTCTCCTTTGACGAGCGCCCTTGCAGGATGACCTTCCGCGCGTAGTCGCGTTCGGAGATGATGCCTAGCAGTGATTGTTGCTCCATCACGAGCAGTGCGCCAACCTGCCGATCGGCCATCATTTCGACTGCCTGATATACGGAGGCGTCGGGCGCGATCGCCGCAACTCCACCAGACTTCTGCTTGAGTACCATACCGATTGTCGTTGCAAATTCAGCCATGGAGCACCTCGGGCCTCGAATAGTACCCCGGGGGTGCAACCACGTGCAAATACTAAAAAGACAGGCGACCTGCGCCAGCAGTATCATCAAGATATGCAGTCTTTTGACGCTCTTCTCCGCGAGGCAGAGATCGCCCACGGCCACCTATGTGCCGGGCAGATTCTCGGCGTCCGACTGGCGATGCTCGGTTGCGAACGGCTCGGCATCGAGGATCCGAAGGGAGTCGACCGTAAGCGCTTAGTGACCTTTATCGAGATCGACCGCTGCGCCACCGACGCGATTGCGGTCGTTACGGGCTGCCGTCTTGGCAAGCGCGCCATTAAATTTCGCGACTGGGGGAAGATGGCCGCTACCTTCGTCGACCTCAATTTGTCTCTCGCACCGCAAGACGATACTCCCGTGTTTAAAGCCGTTCGTATTGCTGCGCTTGAATCTTCCAAACAGCGTGCTCGTGAACTCTTTCCGCATATCGAGAATAAAAATCAGCAGCAGATGCTTGCTTATCGCGAGCTTCCGAATGATGACCTCTTCCATGAAGAGTGGGTGGCGGTCCCGATTCATCCTCGTGAGATGCCTGGCTATAAGTCGGCTCGGATCACTTGCGCGCAGTGCGGCGAAGGCATTAATTATGATCGGGAGCACCTGAGCAGTGGGCGAACACTTTGCCAGGCTTGTGCCTTTCCCGAGGGCCGCTACTATAGACCGCTCACAGAGAGGGATTTTGGGACCAACAGCGAGGCCGGCGCGGAAACCTCTCCGCAACCGGCCTGCGAACATTGTTAGTTAGGCGCTACCAGAAGCAGCGTCTCGCGTCGACTACCAACGCCCGCGATGGTCGTAGTGGTAGCGTGCATATTCATGGGCTCGTACCCACTCAGCATGCCGACGCTCCTGCTCGAAACGCACCCGAGCGTAGTAGTCCGGTCCATAGTAACCGTAGTAGCCCGGATAACCGACCCGGACGCCTACGGCAAGCTGCTGTGCGTCAGCCTTCGCCGGTACAGCCAACGCGACCCCACCTGCGAGTAAAGTAACCGTTACAGCCTTTGCAACCATCGCTTTTACGTTTGTAATCTTCATAACAACCTCCTGCCTACACCAAATGAAACACGCCTCCGTACTAGCGGTTGCGCGCAACTATCATGGTGATTCGGTGTCGCGAAGCCGGAGTCGGAAGATTCTGCATCTGTAATAGCAAGGTGCCTGAATGCCGCAACCAGTCCTCACATTTCTTCGTCACTCTCTGGCTTTGAAGGCCGCAATGGCCGCTTGCCTCGACGATCCCAAGCCAGAAGCCGTTCACAAGCTTCGTTCCAGCACTCGCCGCCTGGAAGCGGTGCTCGAAGTGCTGAACTCTTCGGCCGACATTCCTACGCTTCCGAAGAGATCCAAAGCCTTCAGGCGTTCCCTTCGCCAGATTCGCCGCACCTCGGGCGAAGTACGCGATGTTGATGTTCACCGTGAACTCCTCGGCTCTTACCATGCAGTAAGCGGCGCGGCTGAGTTAGACAAGGAGCTGCAAGCGTTGAGAAAGAAGAAAGTGAAAAAACTGCATCGGCAGATCCTCGCGGATGAAGATGAAATCCGCCTTACTCTCGACAGGCTCGAAGCAACTGTTGCGGGACTCACCGATCTCAACCTCAGCGGCGAGAACCTCGCGGACGCAGCGCGAAGCTGGCTGACCCCGGCGGTGCGCGGTCTTAATCCTCATGAGGATGAGGACCTTCACTCGATCCGCAAGGCCTGCAAGACAGCACGGTATATTGCGGAGATCGGCGGCAAATCCTCTAAAACCGCGGCGAAGTTTGCAAAGCGTATGGAAAACGTCCAGCAGACTACCGGAGCATGGCACGATTGTCTCCTTTTATTGAACCAGGCCCATGCCAGCCTTCCGGGCAAAAGCCCTTTCACTGAAAGGCTTTACGCAAAGACTGGGCTACTGCGGCGCCGGGCTGAGTCCGAAGCGGCTCATCTGCTGAAGGCTTAAGTCGTCGGATTGCTTATGCCCCTGGTGTACACTGAACCTCAACATGACGGTCTTCCGCCAATTCGCGACCCTGCACCTCATGCCCACTCGCTGTTGTTGTAGCTAGTCCCCTTCTGCGCAACACCCCCTCTTTAGAAAACTTAATGCCGTAGCTAACGCGTAATTTTTTGCGTGTACCACGCTTCTTCCAAGGAGATTTCTCCATGTCTATGCCTCGCACCCGTCTCTCTTTTTCTACCGATACGTGGGCAATTGTGTTGTCCCTTGCACTTGCCATCGCCGTTCGCGTCGGCCTGCTCAAAACTGTCGGCTGGTAAGCATCGAAGTCCGCGCCCCCAACAAATTCTGCACGAAGGAGAACTTATGGCCGCCTCACTCGATCTACCCGATCTTCGCACCGAGTATCCCCCGCACGCCCCGGGCCGCGTTCCCGCTGAGCGCTCCTCGCTCCTGGGGCTGCTTCCGGGCATCGCACTTCTGGCGATCGTCGGGTACGCGGGCAAGTTTGTCGAGCACTTCATCAATACCTATGGGAAGGCTCACCACTACGTTCTCCCTAACATCGAATACGTCCTCTGGGCCATTCTCTTTGGCATCCTGATCGCCAATACCGTCGGCGTTCCCCGGATCTTCCGGGCTGGAGTTGCTACTTACGAGTTCTGGCTGAAGGCCGGAATTATCCTGCTTGGCGCACGTTTCATCCTCGGGGATATTCTCAAACTCGGCGGAATTTCGCTCGCCCTGGTCTTTGTAGCGTTCGCCTTCTCGTTGACATTTATGACTTGGCTAGGGCGCACGTTCAAACTCGGTCCCCAACTCACCACGCTTCTGGCCGTTGGCTCCAGTGTCTGCGGTGTTTCTGCCATTATCGCCACTCAGGGCGCAATCGACGCAGACGAAGAGGACTCCTCCACCGCTATCGCTGCGATCCTGGCACTCGGTGCGATCTCGCTGTTCACATTTCCGCTCATCGGTCATGCACTGCACATGAGCGACCGCGCCTATGGTCTATGGGCTGGTCTCGCCGTCGACAATACTGCCGAAGCCACTGCCGCCGGAGCCCTCTATTCCGATGCTGCAGGCAAGTTCGCCGTGCTTGCTAAGACCTGCCGCAATGCCCTTATTGGCTTCGTCGTGCTGGCCTACGCGATACAGTGGGCTCGCAAAGGCCTCGCCAGCCGTGCAGCCACGGCACAACTGGAGAACAAGGCGGCGTTTCTATGGAAGAAGTTCCCCAAGTTCGTCCTCGGTTTTCTCTTTATCTCGCTTCTTGCGACGCTCGGGTCGTCGGCTAACCCACACGTAGCTGCGCTGGGCTTCTCGAAACCTCAGCTCACGGCGCTTGGGAATCTAAGCCGTTGGGCCTTTCTGCTCACCTTCGCCGGTGTAGGACTGCGCACGAATCTGAAGGACCTCTTCAAACAGGGAGCGAGGCCGTTCATCGTCGGAGCCGTTGGAGAGGTGGCTATCGCCGCCATCACTTTACTACTGGTTCTTGGGGCTAATCACTTTTTTCATCTCTAAACCGACGTTTACTGCGCGGTGCTCGGTTTGTTTGCTGTTCGCGGGCGGCCCAGGCATCTGCGCAGGGAAGTTGTCACGTTTTCGTCAGCGTCTCATCGGCGAGCGTCAGGCTATGGTAGCCTCCTGCAAGGGGTTGCATTATTCGAGACCCGCAGCCCGAACCGTTACCGATGCCTGTAATGCACCCAAATCCTGGCAGATTCCTGTTTTTCGCATTAGCCTTTCTGCTTCCAATCGGTCCGTTGTGCTACGCACAAACTGCCTCGACACAGCCGGTCTCGTCAGGCACGGTTTCGGCAGATACCTCTACTTCTCTGCCCGATGCACCGGAACCACAGGTCACCTCCGGTTCTCCTTCAAGCTCAGCGGTCGACCCAACCGACCGACCGGACGTCACCTTGGCTGGCACCCCGAAGCGGTTTCTGCTCGACCAAAAGGCCATCTGGACCAGCCCGCTCCACGTGCGGCCGAGCGACGCAGTCTGGCTGCTGCCGCTAGGCACGGCAACGGGCTTATTGATAGGCAGCGACCAACACACCATGACGTCGCTGATCAACATCAATTCAAACGATCAACACACGTTTAACACCCTGTCGGACGCGGGGGTCGCTGCGCTTGGTGCAATGCCGGCGAGTATGTACCTATGGAGTCTCTTCAACTATGCGCCACAAGCTCGCGAGACCGGCCTGCTGGCTGGCGAAGCGGTAGCTGACAGCCTGGCCGTCAGCGAAGTTGGGAAATTTATATCCCTGCGTGATCGTCCCCTCGTAAACAATGCCAAGGGAGACTTTTTCAGTTCGAGCCCCACTGAGTCGTCGTTCCCTTCGAATCACGCGACTGCGGCATGGGCCCTGGCGGCAGTAATCGGAGATGAATATCCTGGCTGGATTACCCGCACCGCGGTCTATGGCCTTGCGACCGGAGTAAGTGCAAGCCGTGTGCTTGCGGAACAACACTTCCCGTCGGATGTCCTGATCGGAAGCGTGACTGGATGGCTGATCGGGCACTACGTCTATCGGGCGCATCACAACTTTAGCTTGAATCCCTTCGATTCCACGCCAATGCCAGGAGATTTCGGGGTTCCACGGACACACAAGACACAGCAGGCAGGTGGACCATCGCAGCCAGTGCCGGTCGCTCATCATCCCCCGCGGCTTTTTACGGAAGAGGATGATCCAGACACCATCGGATCAACGAATGTACCGATGGATAGTTGGGTTTATCCTGCGCTTGAAAGACTGGCCGCTATGGGATTCATTCCTGGCCAAAGCGTCTCGATTCGCCCATGGACCCGGCAGGAATGCCTGCGACAGCTGAGAGTGGCAGAGGATCTGGCCGATCGGGAGGACTACAGCAGTCCAAGTCTACTCAAACAAGCTCGATTGCTGATAGCCGACCTCCACGCTGAGTTCGAAACCGCACCGAACTACTACGAGTCGGCGAGTCTCGAATCGGTTTACGGGCGATTCGGAACGATTGCGGGTCCAGCACTCGCAGATAGTTTCCACTTTGGCCAGACGTGGTGGAACGACTTTGGCCGTCCCCTCGGCCGCGGAAGCAGTGCAATCCTGGGCTATTCAGTGCGCGCCAACTACGGGCGGCTATTCTTCTACGACCGTCAGGAACTGCAGCACGGTCCCGGGAATCCGGCGGAGTCAGAAGCGACAAATCAACTGATCAACGAGCTGGACCGGATATCCCCAGACTCCGATCCGTTTATAGAGCCGATACCTGGCAAATCAGCCTATGACCGCCAACGACCGATAGAGCTTTACGGAGGCATTGCGTTCGAAGGAAATGCTCTTTCCTTCGGCAAGCAAGAACTATACTGGGGACCCACCACGATGGGTCCGCTCGCGTTTTCTAGTAACGCGGAGCCAACTTACAGCCTCCGGTTCGTCTCGACGCGGCCCCACCCTTTTCCGCTGGTGCCATCCCTCGGCACCTACCGATTCGACGCAGTAATCGGAAAGCTTTCCGGACATAGTTACCCGGCGCGGCCCTGGTACAACGGACAAAAGATAGATCTTAACTTCGGCGACAATCTCGAGATTAGTTTTACCCGTTGGTCGATCTTCTGGGGAGTTGGTCATCCGATTACGTTTCACAGTTTTAAAGCGAACGTGTTTAGCTTTAATTCCACCGGCGATGTCACCAACGGGAACGGCGGCAGCGGAGGTTATGGAGATCGAGAAGATCCCGGCGATCGAAAGAGTAATTTTGACTTCAGTTATCGTCTGCCTTTCCTGAGCCGGATAGTTACTCTTTACGCGGACGCTTATTCCGACGATGACCCAAGTCCGATCGATGCGCCTCGGCGTGCGGTATGGAATCCCGGCATCTACTTCGCGAGGCTCCCCTTTCTTCCCCACATGGATTTACGCGTTGAGGCTGTAAGCTCTGAGGGCCTCGCGAATGATTTCGGTGGCACTCACTTCTTCATCAACAATCAGTACCTCGATGGAAACACCAACAAGGGATTCCTCCTGGGGAATGCAGTGGGCCGTGATTCTCGTGCGATCGAAGGCCGGACCGGTTATTGGTTCTCTGCACGCACTCGACTCGAGGTCGGATATCGGCAAAATAAAGGGGGAACATTGTTTCTCCCCGGCGGCAGCACGATTACAGACGGATTTGTAAACGGTTCGTACGCTATCAATGCGCATTGGCAAGCACAGATCTTCACGCAATACGAGCGATTCCTCATCCCCTCATACATGCCCGGCTCACAACATAATACGAGTGGATGGCTGCAAATTACCTGGAACCCGGAAGTCCATCTTCATCACTAAGACTTCAGACTTGAGAAATTAATGGCGCACGTTTTCCTGCGACGGGAAGACGCTAAACACTATTAATGTCGGAAGGCGCGCCGGTTGAGTTGGCGCGCCTTCCTGGACTGCCATGTAAGACGATCAGTCCTTCTTATATACGTGCTTGTTTTCGACAATACCTTTCTTGAAAACCGTGCGGACCGCTTGGCGCAACGCGATATCGCCTTGCAAGACGAGATCTCGTACCGGTTGCTCTGGACGGCCACGGAAGGAGGTGACGTGAAAGTAGTCATGATCCTCTAATGGTTTTGCAGAGAAATAATAATTCGATACGCAACAACGGGAACGATCGACGACAACTTGACTTACTGAGTGCCAGGATTTTTCATGGGTCGCCATGAGTGCAAGTCGGTTGAACTTAGCCGTAATTACACGTTGAGATTCTTTGGGCCCGTTATCCCAAAGCTCTAAATTTCCACCAAATTCTTCGCGCCAATCAGGTGTCACATAGTACAGAAGATTCAATACCCGATACATCTGGCGATTCTTATCATGAGAATTATCAAGGTGAGGGTTTAGAAAATTGTCCTTGGCCATCAAGCTGATTCCGCCAGCATAGAGATGCTCGTCCGGGATCATGTCATGAATGCCGGTTATCTCCTCTATGACCTTCAACACTCTTGGATCTTGAAATGCAAAAACTATTTCCTCGAGAAGGGAGGAGTACTTATTCATTTGCGCGGCAACATACTTATTTTCACGAAGACTCTTCTTGAGCATCATCGTGTCTTTATCAGGAAATGCTTTAAAAATAGTCACGACTTCCTCTTCAGGCAGGAGGTGGTCGATCACGCAACTCTGAACGGTATGCTCTCGAAACTCGTCACGCATACGTTCTAGTTCTTCCCGGAGTCTTTTTTCTATTATTGCTGCGTATTGACTGCGATCCATTTGCTTTCCTTCCGCATCTCTGTTTGTGTTTCACCGAAAACCTAATTTCAGCAACTGCTCAATAGCACATCCCTTACCGCACCTGTATATTATTGTAGATGGAGGGCCATTGGCACTACTATTTCGCAGGCTTACACGTCCACATATTTGGAAACGTCTACTTGTTGAGCGGTTTTCTGAACCCCTGCATTTGAATCTGCTTTCTCTCTTCGTTGCTGCTTTCGGTTCACTAAGAGCAAAGATCCTTTTTGACCTTTGCATCCGCCAGCAACATGCCTTCGGACTTCTAACGGCAGCTGATGATGCTCGGGCCGCAGGCTTCAAAAAAGTCACGGTCATTGAGTTTGGCGTTGCCAATGGCGTTGGGCTTCTCAATATTTGCCTGCTGGCTGAGAAAATCACCAAGATCACTGGCGTATCTTTCAATATTGTCGGTTTTGATAATGTTAGCGGCATGCCACCGTTGCGAGACTACCGCGATCATCCAGAACTTTATAAGCCTGGCTGGTACCCCATGGAAGACCCTGAAAGACTTCGCGCCAAGTTGCCTCCAAACGCAAATCTCATCCTCGGCGACATCACCGATACAGTTCCGAGATATCTGACAACGCTATCGAGTGATTCGCCTATCGGCTTCGTATCTGTTGACGTTGACTACTACTGGAGTGCCACTAATGCGCTCGCAGCTCTGATCGCAGAGCCGAAACTTTACTTACCACGTGTAACGATGTATTTCGATGATGTGGCGTCGATAGCGCATAATCCATGGTGCGGCGAGTTAGCAGCAATTGGCGAATTTAACTCCGCAAATAATTTTCGCAAAATTGCGCCAGTCAATTTTCTGAGAGTCACACGACTATTCAAAAATGCGATGTGGATCGACCAAATGTACACGTTACACGTCTTAGATCATCCCGCTCGCTTTACCACGCTCAAGGATCACGGGCACGTAGTGATCGATAACCCATATCTTGGTCTAAAAGGGAAGGACATGTAATGCACGGTCCATTCGTCATGCCCTTTACTTCCAAAATCCTGAATTCATGCTGAGCCTGCGCTTCCATTTCGAGTTCACTTTACTTTCCTGGCGCCCAAGCTTGTAGCCCAATAGCTTCAGTGCGGTCCGAACAAGTGCTGAGGGGATCGACGGTTTAGATGACCTCCAAAGATACTTCAACTCCGATCGTACAAAACGGCCACCTTCGCCGGCTGCACCTCCGAATTCATCCAACAGCCAATTTTCTTTCGTGTGCAAGACTCCAATATCGAAGTAGCGTTTGAACTCCTGTATCCAAGTATAACTATGGGAATGGTAGACCTGTGCATCCGCCACGTAGGCTATCTTCCACCCAGCCAGCAGTAGCCTGGCGGCTGTGACTGTATCTTCTCCGAAGATGACGTCGCGTGGGAAGCCACCAACGGCGATGAGAGCGTCGCGTCGATAAGCCGCAAAGGCATTTGAGATGAAGATCGCTTTAAACCCGAGTTGTTCTCGGCTAGCCAATGTGCGAATGCTGGACTGTGCGGGATAGTTGTAGAAGCGAGCATGCGCTTCAATGTGGGTCGCGTTTAAACGCGGAAGCTGACGCCCATAAGCAGCGGCAATCGTTGGATCGGCAAAGGCTCTGAGCAAACGACTCATAGCGTCCGGCCCCGCCACTTCTACATCTTGGGTTAGAAATACGAGTATTTCGGCATCGGGCAATAGCTTCAGCGCAAGCTGTCTTGTCCCGCCGTGATTGAAATCCGATCGAGGAATTGCGTGCAACCGGAAGCCAGCAGCCGTCGCCAGAGTCGCTGTTTCATCGGTGGAAGAGGAATCAAGTATTAGCACCCGGTCCGCTGGAACACATCCTAAAAGCGGTGTCGTAAGGCGAGGCCAATCTTCAGCGGCATTCAAAGTAGGTACAACGACGAAAAAATTCACCGTTTAGAGCGTATCACTAGAACAGGCTTCTTACGCGAGTTGTACTCCTCGATCTGGCTTCACAATCGAGAGGTTGAAGCACAGTCTTCACCAGCTATTTCCTAGAAGACCACTGTGGCCGCCGCTATAGCGATGCCAAACTGACCGACGATCTGCGCAATATCAACGATCAACCGTATCGTATTGCCTTTTGTCAGATTCAGAGGAACTACAACGGTGTCGCCTGGATACAAATGCAGTGAATCGAAGTTGTTTCCCCGCAGAGAAGAACTGTATTGTTTGCTGATCACAGAGCCGCTCGCACGGATCACATAAGCCCGGCTCTTATCCGCGTCTCGATTCGTTCCACCGGCCAGTCTGATGTAACCCCCCAGCCGACGTTCCTGGTCGAACACGAATGAGTTCTGGTTGTAGACCGCTCCGTCCACGCTTACGGTAGATGGAACACGCGGAACGATGAAGCGATCTCCGTCTTCAAGTGGGAGGTCAGGTATCTGGCTCAAGTCGTGACTGGCTGGCTTCAAATCCAATACGATTCGTCCAGTGGATCTAACTTGTCGAAGACTGGCAATAATGGCCTGATTCTGTGACTGAGCGGCCGTTGCCGCGGCTGTGTCTGAAGCGCTGATAGCTCTCCCGGCGTTATTGGTCGCGTTTGTGCTCACCTGAAGCGCGATCTCATCGACATACTGATTCAGACGCGCTTGCTGAACGCGACGTGTCGATTCGCGGGTGAACTCTGAACCATATAAATAAGCTTCCGAGGTAAACCCGCCGGCGCGTTCTACCAAGTGTCTGAGAGTTTCGCCAGGCTGAACACTGTATACGCCCGAGGAGGCGAACTCTCCCTCCAACCGCACGAATCGGGTCTGCTGCTCTTGCGGAACACTAATGTCCGCCTTCGAGAAGATCGTAACCACGTCTCCGGGAAGCAGTTCCAGATCTTGAGTGTTATCTCCCTCCAGAACAACCTTTCCAAGGTTGAAAGGAAGGAGAGATGTCGTCAGGGTTTCCTTGCTCTGACGCTCGACGACGGCGTAACTCCAATCGATATCCGGCTCGCCCAGCTTGACATTGTTCTTCGGTCTGAATTGGCCGGCCGACGAGTTTTCCACGGTCGAGCCTAGACTGGCGCTTGCTGCGCTGATGCGATTCGCAGGCGGTTGTTGCGTATTTGGGAAGCCGTTTTGCGGCAACGTAGATCCGGATGTGTTGGAGTTGCTTCCCGGGTTAGCGTTTTGATTATTGGAGCCAGATGCATTCGTTCCATTTGCCGCATTTGCCGCTGCAGACGGGGCGTACCGATCGTTGGAACCACTCAAAGAGGTTTGCGATGCAGGAATTTTCATGCAGTCAAGTCCGCCGTCAGTCGAAGCGTCGACGTCGGCGTTCGCATCTTGATCTGGCGTTCGATAGCTGCTTCCTTCTTCATTCCCGAAAGCCAATCCAATCAGATTCGGATTTCTGGTGGAGGAATATCTCCAGTTTGGATTCGTTCCCTCTTCTCCAATAGGGATTCCGTAACGTAAGTTGGGTATACCGTATGGGGTTAAAGGAAGGCATGTGGGGATATACGTCAACGTAGGCTGCCCGAGCTGACTTCGCTTGAGCCAATAATCACGCGTGATGAGCGCGTCCTTATCCGGCAGGAGATCGCGAACGCGCATTCCGGGTTTCCAGGTATAACGTCCGGGGTTCGCTACATTTCCGCGTAACGTCACTGCATCTTTGTACTGGCTGACCACTGCATCGATTTCCAACAGGTCGCCATCCTGCATCACGGTGGCCCTTCCCCGTGCATCAAGGGCTACCTCCGTCATGCTTCGTCCTCGGTGATCGTCCACGCGCTCTAACCGAACTCGTTGTCTCGAAGCCACGTTTGATAGCCCCGCAGCAAGCTCGAGAGCGTCGTCCATTGTCGTATCGCCCTGCGATTTCAGTTCATAAATTGCTGGTTTGTTGACACTGCCTGAGACAGCTATCTGCGGACCAGCGGGAGGGATGTAAATCACATCACCGGGCAACAATTTCTCGTCCTTCGATTTATCGCCGCGCAGCAACAGGTCATACAGATCGAAATCGACAACGACTTTACCTTCGCGCTTTAGCTGAATATGTCGAAGGCTCCCCTGCGGTGATGGGCCTCCTGTGGCGAAAAGTGCGTTGGTCAACGTGCTCAAAGAGCTGATTGTGTAGCTGCCGGGCCTTCGTGCCTGGCCGACGACAAACACCTGGATTGACCTAAGCTGGCCCAGATTCACACTAAGGTCAAAGTTCCTAAAAACCCTACTGACCTGACTCTTCAGGAAGTCGTGCATCTGATCGGATTTAACGCCAGCGACGTGAATGGAGCCTACCTGCGGCACGAAGATGCTTCCAGATCGATCCACTAAAAAGCGGCCATTAAGGGTGACCTGACCCCACATCTGGATGATTAATTCGTCCCCAGGCCCGACGACATAGTCTGGCGTAACCGGAACCAAATTGACCGGTGCAAACGTGGAAGGCAGATTCCGAAACAGATTTACTCCATAGATCGGCAACATTTTGCCAATCGAATTGGCAACGAGAAGCTGAAATTCCGTTGGCGAATCCAGAGGGAGACGAGTCAGTTGATTCTGACTTTGTTGTTGATTCTGAAGATTATTTTGCGTATTGGTCTGGGTAGTGTCTTGCCCGGGCACAATAATCTGCGGCGTCAACGTCTGCTGTTGCTGATTGCTCGACGGATTACGTGTCTGAAAATTGCCCTGATCCGAAGATTGGCACGTCGGATCATTCGGGTCACAGGATGGCTGCTGTCCGACTTGTCCTCCCAGTCCCTGACCGAATTGATCTAACTGAGCCGATGACGTGATCGTCCCGAACACAGTAAACAGAAACACAAATCCAAACCTGCATACTCTGGGGGAACTACCAAACTGCATCTGCTCTAATCCTCGTAACCTTATTTGCCTGTACTGTTCATCATACAATCAGCGCCCGATAACTCGTTGAAATGAGTTGTCGAACAGTTAACTCTAGTTGTCGCAACGAACAGTCTCGGTGGCTTCTGCCTTCCCGAGGCATCTGGCGCGATCTTCAAACGAACCCATCGGCGCCCTGCACTGACGAGCTCGCTGAGTTGCCGAACCTAATGCGCCTGCTGCTTTTCGACGGCCTGCCCGACGCGCAGCATGGTGGCTTCATCGAAGTGCTTGGCCATGATCTGCACCCCTATCGGCAACCCTTCCTTCGTTTGCCCACACGGAACGGAGATACCGCAGATTCCCGCCAGACTCGCGGCCACCGAGTAAATATCCTCTAAATACATCTGGACGGGATCGTCTGTCTTTTCGCCGAGTTTAAACGCCGGGGTCGGAGTTACCGGGGCTACCAGCACATCTACCTCAGCAAATGCCGCCATAAAGTCCCGTGTCAGCAGAGTTCGAACCTGCTGCGCTTTGCGGTAGTAGGCATCGTAATAGCCCGCGCTGAGTGCATAGGTGCCCAGCAGGATTCGACGCTTCACTTCGACGCCGAACCCTTGGTCCCGAGTCTTCCTGAACATCGCTGACAGCGTGTTTGCCTCATCCGCCCTCAGCCCGAACCTGACCCCATCAAACCGGGAAAGGTTTGATGAAGCCTCAGCCGTAGCGATGACGTAGTAGGTAGGAATCGCATATTTCGTGTGGGGTAAACTTACCGGCTTTACCACGCACCCCGCCATCTTTAAACCATCAATTGTGGCATCAATTGCACGTCGAATCTCTGAATCCAGTCCCTCCCCGAAGTACTCCTCCGGCACGCCGATCCGTAGCCCCTCAACCGGTTTCACAAGCTCGCCGACGTAATCGTCAACCGGCCTGCCTGATGAGGTCGGGTCCATAACATCTTTCCCCGCAATCACCTGCAGCACGCTTGCAGCGTCTTTCACTGTCTTCGTCAGCGGTCCGACACGGTCCAAAGAGGAGGCGAATGCAATCAATCCATACCGGCTGACCCTTCCATAGGTCGGCAGGACGCCGACGACTCCGCAGAAAGCCGCTGGCTGTCGAATCGACCCGCCGGTATCGGTACCCAGGGTCGCCGCGGCGAAGTCAGCTGCAACAGCGGCCGCAGACCCGCCACTCGAGCCGCCGGGAACCCTGCTCAAGTCCCTGGGATTGAGTACAGGTCCATATGCGGAATTTTCATTCGACGACCCCATCGCAAACTCATCGCAATTCAACTTGCCCAAAAGTATCGCCCCAGCTGCTTCCAGCTTCGCGACTACGGTCGCATCATATGGCGGCCGGTATCCCTTCAAGATAAGTGAACCAGCCGTCGCTGGAGCACCCTGCATTACCAGAACATCTTTGATCCCCACCGGCACCCCGGCCAGTGGCGGCAAAGCCTCACCCTTCGCGGCCATCTCGTCGATCTTCTGAGCTTGCGTCATCGCTCGCACCTGACTTAGCGCCAGAAAACTATTGATCTTGCCATCAAGAGAGGCGATGCGGTCATAGTGCAGTTCGGCGAGCGCCGTCGCCGACGTCTTCCCTGAAGCTATCGCCTCCCGCGCTGAATCGATCGTTAGATTTTGCAAATCCACTACCTTCTCACTCACCTTTCAATCACCTTCGGAACCTTAAAGAACCGCCCATCGGTCTCCGGCGCAGAGGACATCACTTCAGAGCGATCAAGCGACGGGCGTACTTCGTCCGCCCGCAAAGCCTCTCCTCGGCTGAGCAGGGTACCGCCCAACATTTCACTCACCTGCGCCATTGCGGGAACTCCAGCGGTATCCAGCTCATTCAACTGGTCGATGTGGCCAAGAATGGCGTTCAGGTCTCTCTGCATCTTCGGCTCTTCCTCCGTGGTCAGCTCCAGATTCGCCAACTCCGCCACCCGCCGAACATCGTCCAGAGTTACTCCAACCTGTTCCTTCATCACTTGTAGTTCCTCTTCCTCTCAAAGTGTATCTCGCTCACCGAAACTCCCGAAATACGAGCTAACTCTCGGGCAAGCAGATGACGCGTACTTATCATTTGCCGGAGCCACACGCCATCTTCTACCTCTACTCGCACTACACCGTTTTCAAATCCCACGACTTGTCCCCGCTCAGCCATTGCCTTCCCGCATGCGACCGGCCATGCCGCCGACAATTTGTCCTCCGCCTGCAATGCTTGCAGGCTTCTCCCTAAAGCCCCTTTCAACATGTCCCGCATTCCTTCTAAAGACATTAGAAAAACTCCAAGGAAGTTGTCGCTAAGGAGATCACGGGCCTATTTCTAAGGATTTTGGTGGCAGATCGGCAACATGCCAAATCGAACGCCACTCTCAGTTTGAATCTCGGCGGCAGACCATGGAAGAGGCGTTTTGCGATAGATCAAGAACACGGGGAGGCAAAGTCGAGAGACGACCCCTATAGACGAGGAATTGCATCATGGTTCGTCAATGATGTCCATACGATTTCTGTCCACGGCTGCTGCTTGTCCTGCAATGAATCGTCAGCCTAATAGGCTCCGTCCTGGTTCACAACCGACGCAAACGTCTTCGTCAGAATCCAAATATCTCGCATCAAGGACCATGTCTCGACGTATTCACAGTCAAGAGCGACACGTCTCTCGTAACTCAATGCACTGCGTCCCGATACCTGCCACAGACCAGTCAACCCTGGTTTGACCCTGCAGTAGCAGTCGAAGCAATCACCGTACTTCTCCACTTCTGCAGCTACAATCGGCCGGGGTCCTACAAGGCTCATCTGTCCGGCGAGCACATTCCAAAGTTGCGGCAACTCGTCGAGACTGTATCGCCGGAGAAATAGCCCGAGAGGAGTAATTCGCGGATCCTTACGAAGTTTGTGGGTTCTATTCCATTCCGCGCGGGCCTTAGGATTTCGCGCCAAATGCGCCTCCAGAACTTCCGCCGAGTTGATACACATCGTGCGAAACTTCCACATCGAGAAGAAAGAGCCGCTCTTACGAATCCGCCGATGCGAATAAAAGACGGGTCCTGGCGAACTTAGTTTTACTGTCGCCGCCACTATGCCCAACAAGACGAGAACGACGGGCATCGAAATCAGAACCAACGCAATGTCGACACAGCGTTTGATCACCCGATATCGGAAAAACTGTGACGGAGTTTCGTATGCTCGATGTGAGCTATCTAACGAGCGGCCGACTGACTCCGGATACGAATAAGAACCTTCAATAGCCGCTGTCCGCGACTCGGGAGATTGATATTCAGCCTGCATTCGAATCCTGTATCTGACCGACTCGTATGTTCGCATCTTCTGCATCACATCAGTCGGACTGGTTCCTGTTACACGCCTTGTGTCGCGGTACTTTCTCTAATCCGCTTCCGAAATCAAGCCCGGAGACGGCCGCGCTTCCAAATCACTTCCACCTGATTGCTTCATGCTACCCGCCCATGGACCTTACGATGGTCTCTCTGTTAGACCGGGTTGGACCAAGCCGACGACTGGGAATCAAAGCGCATTTGTGCAACTGCTTCATTCTACCCGACCGCATTCTGAAAGCGGAGCTTACGTTTGCCAGATTCGCCTTTTATTCGTTCCACTTTGGGACGATCGGGCATGACCGTTTTCATATACGCTTTATGGCCACTACACTACACGAATGCAAGTTCTGGAAACACCTCTACGTGACGTTAAGCTAATTCAACCCCAACGGTTCGGAGATAGTCGCGGTTGGTTCGCAGAGGTATTCAATCAATCAACTTTTGCGGCTGCCGGCTTGTCGTCGCACTTCGTACAAGACAACCAGTCTTTCTCGGTAAAAGGAGTGCTTCGGGGCCTCCACTATCAACTCGGAAAACCGCAAGGCAAGCTTGTCCGTGTTCTCTCCGGTCATATCTGGGACGTCGCGGTCGATCTGCGGCGCGAATCTCCCGACTTCGGCAAATGGACTGGATTCCACCTAAAGGCCGAATCCTCAGCCGACCATCTTCAGCTGCTCTGGATTCCCGAAGGGTTTGCGCATGGCTTTCTGGTTCTCTCAGACACCGCAGAAGTCCTCTACAAGACCACGAACACCTATCACCCGCAGGGAGAGCGCTCCATTGTCTGGAACGACCCTACCCTCGCCATTGATTGGCCTTTGGAAGCGCTTAATGATATCCCACCCTCTGTCAGCCCTAAGGATGCGTTGGGCAAGCACTTCCTCGGAGCCGAACTCCCGCCAGTTGAGGTACCCCATTTGGTTTAGAAATTTCCGTCGTGGGGACGAAGGTAGACCATCCTGGAGAGAGTCGTGGTTCAGCAGATTGGATCGAGCCGCAGTGCACCTCGGATCGAGGTTGGCTTACCCCTGTGCGAGCAGCCACCGTTCTACTTCGGCCAAGGAATCCACCTTTAGGTGTTCGCCATCACACCCGGCAGTCTCAGTTCCACAGACCAAGAAAGCTTGCCGTAGTCCGGCCGCATTCGCAGCCGCTATATCCGAGCACCGATCCCCAACCATCACACTTTCGCTTAACTCTACGCCAAATTCGGCAACTCCTCGTAGGAGCATCCCAGTGCCAGGCTTCCGATCCTCGTGCTCACGTCTGTACGCCCCTACCCCGTGCACGGGATGGTAAGGGCAAAAATAAACGGCATCGAGCTCAACGCTTTGCGCACGGAGTTCTGCTCGCATGAAAGTCATCAGCGCGTGAAAATCGGCCTCCGAATAATAGCCACGCGCGATTCCCGCCTGATTCGTGACAACGATCAGGCGATATCCCAGCCCCACCGCAGTCCTGCAAAGCGAAAAGATTCCATCGACAAACCGCACTTCCTCAACTCGATGCAGATATCCCACCTCTTCATTGACTACTCCGTCCCGATCGAGGAATAACGCTCTCTGCTTCATAACTCTGACAGCACCTCGCGCAACGAGTCCCGCCAATCCATCATGTTCCACCCAAATCGTTCCGTCAGCTTGCTGCAGTTCAACCGTGAGTTTGATGGCCGCTTCGCAGGAGTCGGATATTGAGCGGTCTGTATCGCTTCGATCGTAGCAAGCCGCACTCCGGGCGTGCTCGCGTATTGCAGTTGAACCGCTTCTGCTGCAAATCCAAACCAGGTAGTCTCTCCGCTGCCAGCTGCATGGTAGATCCCGCTTGCATCCGAAAGCACGGCCTTCAATCCTTTTTGTCGTGCCGCTGCTTCACAATCTTGAATTACCTGCGCAGTCATTCTCGCTAAGTCACGACTCCAGGTCGGTGCACCGTGCTGATCGGCTACTATCTTCAGGGTCTCGCGTTCCCGCGCCAGTTTTAGAATCGTCAACAGAAAATTCTTCCCAGTTGCTCCGTAGACCCAACTTGTGCGGAAGATCATGTGCCCTGCGCCGCTCTCAGCAAGCGCCTTCTCGCCCGCGAGTTTGCTCGCGCCGTATACGCTCACCGGTCCAACCGTATCAGTCTCAGCGTACGGTTCATTCCCAGAACCATCAAAAACATAGTCCGTAGAGAAGTGGATGACGCCAGCACCAAGGGCATGTGCCTCTTCTCCAGTTGTCTTCACGGCCTCAGCGTTAATCGCATATGCCAGGTGCGGTTCACCCTCTGCTTTGTCAACCGCGGTGTAAGCACCGGGATTCACAATCCACCTCGGCCGTATGGCGCGAATCGTTTGCCGAATTGAGTCCGAATTCGCAAGATCCATCGTCATGCGGTCCGGAGCGACAACATCTCCCAATGATTTCAGAGTCTTCAACAACTCCCCACCAACCTGGCCTGTAGCTCCCGTCAGAAGGATCCGCTCCCCGGGCGGCAGCTTCTCAAACCCCATCAGTACACCGTCTCTTCCAGCACTCGGAGTAGGTATTGTCCATACGTGCTCTTCGCGATCTTCGCCGCCAATGTTCGTAACTGATCAGCACTTATGTAACCGAGCCGGTACACAATCTCTTCGGGGCAAGCTACCTTGAGACCTTGCCGCTTCTCGATCGTATGGATGAACGTCGCAGCTTCGAGCAGCGAATCGTGTGTGCCGGTATCAAGCCACGCGATTCCCCGTCCCAGTACCTGCGTACTCAATTGCCCATGTTCCAGATACCAACGGTTCACATCGGTGATCTCAAGTTCACCGCGCTGCGACGGCTTTAGGCCCTCCGCAATGCCTACAACCTGCGCGTCATAAAAGTAGATTCCCGTCACTGCATAGCGTGACTTTGGCTTCAGCGGCTTCTCTTCAATCGAGATTGCACGACGGTGTTCGTCGAACTCCACTACCCCGTATCGCTCTGGATCGAGGACAGGATAAGCAAAGACCGTCGCTCCCGCACCACCTTCGGCAGCCTCCCGTAAGGTCTTGGCGAAATCATGCCCGTAGAAGATATTGTCTCCAAGCACCAGGCAACAACCCTCTCCCGCGAGAAAATCCTTCCCAATCAAAAACGCCTGTGCCAGACCGCCCGGAGACGGTTGTACGGCATACTTCAGAGCGATGCCCCATTGCTCACCAGTCCCAAGTAGTTGCTCGAAGCGTGGTGTGTCCTCTGGTGTCGAGATTACCAAGATCTCGCGAACACCGGCCAACAATAACGCCGAAAGCGGGTAGTAGATCATTGGTTTGTCGTAAACCGGAAGCAGTTGCTTCGAAATGACCTGCGTCACTGGATGAAGCCTGGTACCGGACCCCCCGGCGAGAATAATCCCCTTCATCGAGCCCTCTCACCAGTTGCAACTTTTTCTCCGCGTCCGGAGTAGTTCTGCGCCATCCACTGGTGATACGCTCCGCTGGTCACGTTCTCCACCCACGGTGAGTTCCTCAGGTACCACTCCACCGTCTTCCTCAATCCGGTCTCGAAGCTCTCTTGCGCTCGCCATCCGAGTTCCGCCTCGAGCTTGCGGGCGTCGATCGCATATCGACGGTCATGTCCCGGCCGGTCTGTCACATATTTCACCAATTGCAGATGCGGCTTGAACTTTGACTCAGGGACCAATTCGTCCAGTAGTGCACAAACCGTTTTCACCACCTCGAGGTTGCTCCGTTGGTTGCCTCCGCCGACGTTGTAGGTCTCACCCACACGTCCCCGCTCAAGGACTGTGCGCAGCGCACTCGCATGGTCTCCGACATATAGCCAGTCTCTTACCTGTTGTCCGTCTCCGTACACTGGTAGCGACTTGCCTTGCAGGGCATTCGCAATCATCAGCGGAATCAGTTTTTCCGGGAACTGATACGGTCCGTAGTTGTTGGAGCAGTTAGTAATAATGGCAGGCAGACCGTACGTATGCACCCAGGCTCTCACTAGATGGTCTGACGCCGCCTTCGATGCCGCGTAAGGACTGTTTGGAGCATAGGGCGTCTCCTCATGGAAAGCAGGAGCCTCCGGAGTCAACGTGCCATACACCTCATCGGTCGACACGTGGAGAAACCGAAACCTACCTTGATCGGCGCTTGCCAGACTGCCGTAGTATGCGCGTGCTGCCTGCAGCAACGTAAACGTGCCATCGATATTGGTTCGCAGAAAAGCTTCAGGTCCTACAATCGAACGGTCGACGTGGCTCTCCGCGGCGAAGTGAACAACTGCACGTGGTTTGTGCTTTTGCAGAAGACTGGCAACTAGTTCTGCATCGCAGATATCACCCTGCACAAACGTGTAGGCTCCGCTGCTTTCGACAGACGCCAGATTCTCCGGATTCCCCGCATACGTCAACTTATCTAAGTTGACTATTGCCCCACAATCAGCAGCCAGCCAATCCAGCACGAAGTTGCTTCCGATAAATCCAGCTCCACCGGTCACCAGAATGGAGTCACTGCATGTAATTTCTTCTGTCTTCCCCGCTAATCTCATGTTGCTGCTGGTTCCTCCGCGAGTTGCTTCCAATCCTTAATATAGGCCAAATGCAATTTCATTCACGCCGGGCATCGGAAACGGCGCCATCCGAAGACTCCTGCAGCTTGCGTGTCTGCTTCCGATCCTAACTTCACGTGGAAGCAGGCAACTACAATCGCCATCCCTTCTCTCCAATGACCATTGAGAAGCGAAAGGGTGACCACACATGACCACGAATGATCAACAATCGAATCAAACCCGCTACCAGAATCCTCGGATTGACGCAAAACACGCAGTTGAACCCTCGGGCCCTAAAGGGGATGACCCTTCCACCGCTGGCCCGGGACCTACGAAGGTCAGCTCCAATACTCCTGAAAACAACCTGGGTCACATCAATCCGTCTGCTCCGGAAGATGCCAACACAACCCCCGGCAGCACAGGCAAGAAATAAGATTGTTCTGTTCAATGCCTACCATCCGTGATATCTCCTGAAAGGGCTGATAAGACGTCAACACCTCTCGACCCAAATAACTTCCGTCGGGTTTTCGCTTCTTTTCAAGTCGCGACGAGTAGAGTCCGACATGGATAACAACAGGAGCGAACGGCTTCGCTGGCGATACGTAGCAAGGATTTGAGAGCTTATTGGCGTCCGACCAGTCACCTGAAGGAGCAGTTCCATGGAAATCGAAAGCAGTCTCCATCTACAACAGCAAATCGCACGGCTTCAGGCCCTACTTGACACGACCCACAGAATCCATAGCACGATCGAGTTGGACAGTGTTCTACGCAGTGTTCTACAGATCACCGTGCGCGAGCTTGAGATGGCGGGTGCATTTTTCACGACCTTTCCTTTTTCGTACGGAGAGATTCCCCCACGGTTCCTCTTGCATCCGCCGTCCTCCGATCCGAGGCGCGGCTGTTACCGCTTCCCTCTGTTGGACCGTCATGG
The DNA here is from genome assembly GCF_051013365.1 of Tunturiibacter psychrotolerans. Taxonomy (GTDB): domain Bacteria; phylum Acidobacteriota; class Terriglobia; order Terriglobales; family Acidobacteriaceae; genus Edaphobacter; species Edaphobacter psychrotolerans_A. The sequence goes on from NZ_CP132941.1 coordinate 1,790,200, forward strand.
AACGGCTCTGACTGAGATGGTCGTCATTACGCGTGATGGCGCGCCGCTCTCTCTCTACGAACAGGATTTTTTAGAGCATCTGGCAATCCAGGCCGCAGTCGCCATTGAGAATGCCCGATATCACGAACAAACGCTCGACATGGAGCGGGTGAAGCAGGATCTCTCGTGCGCCCGTGACATCCAACGAAGCCTTCTTCCGCAGGTCTTTCCGGATATCCCGGGCTACAGTATCGACGGGCGTTCACAGACCTGCTATGAAGTTGGAGGCGATTATCTCGATCTCATTAAGCTTCCATCGGGAGAGTTGATGGTCGTTGTGGCCGACGTCGCTGGTAAGGGGCTCGCCTCAGCGCTGGTTGGTAGCTCGTTTCGGGCGGCGTTACGAGCCATGGCAAACTCCGAGATGCCGCTCGTCGACATGGCAACAAACATGAACCTTCTACATTACAAAGAGGGGGAAGAGTCGCGTCGCCGTTATGTCACCGCCATGTTCCTGAGGCTCGATCCCAAGACTCATACTGTCGAAGTAGTAAACGCCGGGCACAATCCCGCCTTTCTCCTCAATGGCAGCGATGTCCCTGAGTTGATTGAAGCCAGCGGCACACCCGTAGGGATGTTGCCTTTCTCTGATTACTCTTCAGAAAAATATGTACTGTCCGATAAGGCGAAGCTGCTAATCTACACCGACGGAATGACTGAAGTGTTTAAAGGTAACGAAGAATTCGGCCAAGACCGCCTTATGGAGGCATTCCGCGCCTCCCGCCACACTGATGCGACTGGAACACTGAACTCGATCTGGCAGACACTGGAAGCCTTCTCCAACCAGGAAAATCAGTCAGACGATATGACCGCACTTGTAATTGGACGCAAGCCGTAGGAGGGGAATTGGAAGGTAAGAACAACATTATCGAACTTCGTCTTCCTTCGCGTCTCGGTTTTGAAAAGGTCGCAATGAGTACAGCCTCCAGCGTCGCTAAGCTGATGGGCTTCGCTCCGGATCGTGTGGAAGACCTCAAAACCGCCGTTGCCGAGGCCTGTATCAATGCGATGGAGCACGGGAATAAACTCGACGAGTCCCTCATCGTAGGTGTCATTCTTTCTATGGATGAGACTTCATTGGAAGTAAAGGTACTCGATACTGGTACTGGGCCTCCAAGCGGTGTCCACACCCCGGATATGGACAAGAAGATGCACGGAGAAGAGGCAAGTCGCGGCATGGGAATGTTTCTCATTCAGTCCCTGGTGGACGAGGCGGAGTGGGTCAGCTCACCTCCCGCTGGTAGTTACGCGCGACTCGTCATACGCTTGAATCACACAGAGGATTGAAGGAGACACCATGGCGGAGTTTAATACTAAGGTCAAAATGGAACAGGTCAAGTGCGCCTCAGGTGATCCCATCACTGTGCTGCGTTTCGCCGGCGATATTACAAGTTCGTCTGAGCCTGCAGTCCTGGGGACCTATGCGGGTCTGGCACCCGAAACATCCAAACGCATCCTGCTCGATTTCTCCAAGGTGGAGTATCTCAACTCCAGCGGTATCGCGTTGATCATTCAACTGCTCTACGCCGCCAGCCAGAAGGGACAGAAGGTGCAGACGTTTGGCCTAACCCCGCACTTTCAAAAGGTCTTCACGATGGTAGGGATTACGAAATACACCAAAATCTACCCTGACGAAGCGGCCGCCTGCGCAGGCTTTGAGTAAGATATTTTGCTGAATTTCAACTCGCTAAGTCGCGGCAAGAACGATCTTCTGATCAGGAACATTTCCAGGCGTTTGCAGACGCTGAATTCGTAGAACGAGAATGTCATCCTCTTGACCAAAGTCCTGAGCTGCAGACGCCAGCTCTGCCGCCGAGATCGACTGTTGCAGCATCTTCTCGATACGTTCAAATCCAAACAGCTGTTTGTGTTGATCCTGTGCCTCTGCGACTCCGTCGGACATCAGCATCAATGTGTCTCCAGGCGCCAACGTGAAATGCGAGACAAAGAACTCTGCTCCCGGCACGACACCGATCGGTAGCGAGCCTCCCATCTCGAGTTCTACGCCGTTCCGGTAAGGTGGCAGATGTCCGGCGTTTGCCAGAGTTACATGCCCGTCGGTACCGATCTGGAGGATGAGGCAAGTAGCACTCGCCCGTCCCCGACCCCACAGCCGGTCGTTTAGACTGTTCATCAAGACTAAAGGATCGGAATCGTATTGGACTGCGGTTCGAATCGCACCGACGATCAGCGCGACCAGCATTCCAGCTTGCAAGCCCTTCCCTGTGACGTCACCAACCACAATCAATACGCTGCCATCCTCCTGCACGGGGAGGATCTGGAAGAAGTCCCCGCCAACCTCACGTGCCGGACGATATTCGCTCTCAATCGCGAGACCAGGTATTTTTGGTAGCTGTTCTGGAATGAGCACATGCTGAATCTGTCGCGCCTGCTCGATCTCCGCCTTCCACTGCTCGCGTATCCGCTGAGTATGCAGAAATCGTCGAACCAACATCACCGTAATCAGGAAGAGAGAGAAGATCGTCGAGATGGTTCCCAGATGGAGAGCGAATCCAAGTAGGTCGAACGTCGTCTTTATATGGAGCAGGCTGAGCTGGGTCTGAAAGAGAGAGATCGCAATCAAAAGCACTGCCGAAAAAGCCAGCCAGCCCTCAGTTTTTTGCTTCCGGATGCCTTGAACAGTAATTGCGCATAACAGCACTCCAAAGCACACTCTCAGCGGAAGCAAAATAGGAGTGATGTAGGCGGCGGCATGCACAGGGATGTGCTCGCCGTAGAGCGGAGCACTTATCATGGCCGTTCCGACCATCGTAAGAGCTACCAATCCCCACACTACGCGATGAACCCATTGCATCCGGCCAATCCGAAACCAGTATCCCCAGAATATGACCCACAGTCCGATCCTGATCGGACCAATGATGACGGACTGCAGGAAAAATCCAGTCGTCAGGGCGATCCACGGTACAAAACTGACGATAAGGACAACGCCGTTCCCAAGGATCGTGACGGCACAAACCAGGCTCAGCCACAGGTAAGAAGGTTCGGTGCGATCCATCGAAAGAAGGCTGACCGCCACCATCCACGCAAGTAGCAGAATCAGCATCTCGAGGAAGCCGCTGCCAACGACATGAGCGGTATTGTCCCAGTCCATCTGAATCAGCGTTCCGATTACTCCAGCGTGACCAAGAATTGGGGGCTCATGCATCCCGCCCGCATCGGGAGTCTGGAAGAGAGATGCGCTATCCATATAAACGCGCACGGCAATGGTGATTGGTCCATTGCGGAGTTCTCGGGGCAGACGGAAGGCTCGAGGAAGCGTGCTGTATGCCGTCGCTTTGCGTTCGCCAAATCGGCCAAGTTCACCGAGGAGCTGACCATTCACATAAAGTTGGTATGCATCATCGACCTCGTTCGGCATCTTGATCGCAAGTCTGCCGTGAGAACTCTGAACGTTGACTCGCAGCCGATACCATGCGAACCCTGCATGGTTTTCATAGCCGTTCGCCGTCCAGCCGGGGATATACCCGCTGCTGCCTAGCTCGGGATTTGCGGATCCAGCGGGCGGCGTTAGATCTTGAGTCCCCCAACTTGAGTCGTCGAAGTCCTGCGCTGCCCAGGCCATATCGTCGCCGATGTGGAACTTCCAGATGCCGGAGAGCTCGACAGTGCCATCGCCCAGAGTAGCCTCGAGCTGCGCTGGTGCTGGGAGGGCCGCCGAGGGTTTCTGTCCCCGCAGTCCGGTCGCAAAACCAAAAAGCAGCAACAACACAACCGAAGTTCCTGCGTAGCGCATAGGTGCAACTCTCAAGATCTGCTTAATATACCCATCAGCTGGTCACTTCGCCCTATCAGTGGCAGGACGGAAGTAGAAATTACTCGAAGGCACAATTCTTGCCGTCTCATTCGTCTGTAGACAGATGCACTGCTCGATTACTTCGGGCTGCAACGCAGCTCCCTATGATCGCTCTAACGGCCAACCGTCTTATTCTGAGTGACGTCTGTTGGGCTTTTTGGAAGCCTCTCTCAATGAGCGCCAAGCAGATGAATTCTGGGGTGAGGAGGTTGGAGCCCAAGGGGATGCCTGATCCGCAGGTTACGCAAATCGGCACTCTGCTGTCAACGTCATCCTTTTGACACGATGAGACTTTGCGGCAGACGACCGTCGGATCCCACGAGTTCACGGCGAGCCCGTTCCTGCACGATAGCACCGGTCAACCCTGGCTTTTCCGGCGCACTTCAGACAAGAAAGCCCGGACCTGAGTCCGGGCTTCTCCGATTGTCCTGTCCGAAGTTTCTCCGATTCAACTTCGCTTGTTCAGCGGGTGCCGTCGGCCTACTTTCTAGCAGTCGTCCAGATCCGACGTGACATATACAAGCCAGCCATCATGACTCCAGTCGAAAAAAGCAGCAGGGAGTCAGGCTCAGGGGTAACGCCAACTGTTCCATTTCCTCCTTGGAAATCAGCGGGGTCGGCGCCCTGTTCGAACACGATGAGGTTATTGCCGGTAGGAACACCTGGCCCACCACCAAAGATGAGATCGTAAAATCCAGTCGCCTCGTTGTTCGTACAAGACACGACGTCCAGTCCACTCGGCAATCCGCTCTGACCCTGTGAATCGCAACCTGCAGGCTGGTCGTCAAGTGGTGCGAGAAGGAAGTGGAGCGTGAGACTGTCAATAGTTTGGCCCGAAAAGTTACTCAAAACGAAGCATCCGTATGGTGTTGCGTTCGGACCTAGGTTTATGCCCACGGAGTTACAGGCGGCCGTTGAAAGATTAACTGTGGTAAGAGTATCGTTACCATCGAACTCTTGACAAAACGTGTTGCCCATTTCACACGTAGGCGGGTCAAGAACTGTCATGCGGTAGTCGACGCCGTCAGCATGGGCAAAGCCGGAACCACCGCATAGCAGGGCTACGACAAAAAGGACGCGAAGAAGATATTTCATTTTCTGTATTCCTCCAGAAAGGACTCTCTAATTGATCTGCAATGTCGTTGAATCAGAAACTGCGCCCGAAGCCGCTTGTACTGAATTTTTTGGCTTTTAGCTGCCATGCAGATAAGCACGCGTGGTGCCAAAAGAAACTCCAAAGATTCAGGCGAATTATCGATCTCCCGCGTTGCAATGCGCAAAAGATTGCACACTAAACGGAAGTAATAGTACTTCAAGGGCACACCCCCGAAGAGTGATGTAAATCACAGAAAGACCGCACCATGGAGGGTTGGCGGGTTACGGATGGATACAGGTCAGGGACGGCAAGTCGAAGAACGCACGCCGCACTGTGCCAGTAACTGCAAGGCTCGCTCTCTGTTGATAGAAGAACAGAAGACAACAAAATCCGATTGGGTGTTCGCAGGCGACGCTCCAAACAAGCCGATACTGGGAACGAGTTTGGCTCACATGCACACGAAGGTGTGTCGCCCGCGAAAAGGCAAAAGCCGAAAGAACCACTTCCCTTCCGACTTCGTGCTTCACTCGCTGCGGCACACCGCGCTAACTCGCTTAGGAGAGGCTGGAGCCGATGCGTTTACAATAATGAAATTGGCTGGCCACTCTAGCGTGACTATCTCTCAGCGGTACGTGCACCCAACAGGTGAGACCGTACTCTAGCCTTTGACAGGTTAGAGGCCCTGAGCAATCGCGCACTAGAGGCGACAAGTGGCCAGTAGTAGGTACGACTTTAGATACAGGGCAAGTCCGAGTTCTGGGATCTCGCTCGTAAACTACTGATAATAAAGGCGGGCCTGTAGCTCAACGGTTAGAGCAGGGGACTCATAATCCCTTGGTTGGGGGTTCAAATCCCTCCGGGCCCACCACCTAAATTACACATTTTACTAGGTTTGATAGCTCTATTCTAGGAAAGCGCGAAATGCTCGTAAAAGGCACTGTGCCTGATTTTGTGCCTAGTCAATCGAAAAGCGTGCCGCTTTTTCGGAATCCACCTTGCGTTTAATGCCGGTCGCATTACCCCGTGAATCGAAGTTGCCGAAAACTATGACTTTCGAGGAATGTCGGCTAGACGGCTGCGCTCGGAGCAAGGGGAGAACGTCTGGAGTTTTGATCACCATTTTGGTGTGATATTTGAGAGTTTTCTGGAGGGATGCCCAAATCGACCACGACATTAGGCCAAGCCAACGTCCATCACGAAGGCCCGGACATTGCGCACATGCGTCAGATGCGAATACCGACACATGATCGACACACCCATGGGTAAGTGCCACAGCGAATCACTTCAAACTGTGCCGGAGTACCCCGAGCAACTATGCGAATACCTTGATAGCGACACATGCCGCACAAGATTCGTCTGATCCAACATGATGGTCGATGTCGCCGGCACGGAAGCCAGAAGACAATTTCATAGATGTCGTCGGCGGCGGTGATGAACTCGACACCCTCCTTCTAAGTGACATGAGGCGAAGTGGAGGGTGGGTTATAGGGAACTGATCTTATCTCTCGGCGAGGCTGCCTCGCCGAGAGACTTTGTTGGATTAGAAGATCAGCTTGAGGGCGGCTTGGATCTGTCGGGCGCCCGTGGTGCCGTCATTCTGTCCGACTTGTGCCGTGGTGAGACCGAACAGAGGGGATCCAAGGGTGATCGTACCGGTTGATAGGCCGGAGTTGCCCGGCGTTACGAAGTTGGGGTGGTTGAGTACATTGTAGCTTTCGACGCGGAAGACGAGTTTGGTCTGCTCAAAAATGGTCTGGGTTTTCTGGAAGACCGCGTCGGTATTGACGTAGCCGGGACCAAAGAACTTGTTGCGGTGAATGGCCACGTTCTCGTCGAAGGGGGCGTTGGTGAAAGATTCGACATTGGGGCCTACTAAGACGCCACCTGAGACTTTGCTGCCGCGGCCGGAGGGATAGGCTGGGCCGATTTGCTCGGGTCGGTTGTTGACAGCGGTGTGAAGGTTATCTACGGTACCGCGGAGATCGAAGGGCTCGCCGGTCTGGGCTGTCTCAATGCCGGAGATCTGGATGCCTTCGAGGAGGTGACCGACGAGGCCGTGGTTGAGGTGGGCAGCGCCGATGCCGACTGGCAGGTCGTAGACGACGGCGACTGTGGCGCGATGACGGACGTCGAAGTCGGAGTTTCCGTACTCGGGACCGAGATCGAAGGTATTGCGTGGCAGGCCGCTGTTGCCGGCGCCAGGCGTGAGCGGGTCGCTGCCATTATCCAGCGAGTGGGCATAGGTGTAGCTGGCGGTTATGACGGCGCCGCTGTACTGGCCCTTTACAGTCGCCTGAAGAGAGTTGTAGTTGCCGTCGACGATGGAGGTCTGGAAGAGCTCGTGGAAGAAGGCAGTGTTGTTGACGGCAGGGTTGAATACGTTTCCGTTTACGTCGGTACCACCGGTGTAGAGGCTAGTATTGGTGAGCGCGGCGGGGTCAATGCCTGCTGCAATCTCCGCCTGAACGAGATTCGGCTGCGGTGGTGCGCCGTCGATCTCGCGCAGGGCGTGGAGGGAGTGGCTGCCGACATAGTTGAGTTCGCCGGTGAGGCGTGCGTTGATCTGGCGCTGAATGCCAATGTTCCAGCTATAGCTGGTGGGCATCTTGAGATTCGGGTCAATGACGACGGGCTCCAGATAATCTCCATCGGTGATGGAGGCTGATGGGGTCAGGTTACCGGGAAGTTGGACGTTCGAGACCGTGAACGATCCGGGGTCGTTCGGGTTGTATAAGGCGTTGAGTGAGGCCTGGAAGGGAGGGTTGGACTTGGCGTTGCCGAAGAGGTTATCGAAGATGCGGTCGTGGAATATGCCGAAGCCGCCGCGGATGGCGGTTTTCCCATCTCCGTTGACGTCGTAGGCGAAGCCTACACGCGGTTCCCACATGTTCCAGTTATCTTTGAAGAGCTGATGGCCGGTGCCGGGGCCAACTTGGGTGAAGAGGAATCCGCCGGGAGGCGTGGCGACCGAGGCATTGCCGTAAAAGTTTGAGAAGTTCGCATCGCGCTCGAAGGGAACGCCGTTGAAGGCGTAACGCAGACCGGCGATAACGGTGAAGCGAGGCGTTACCTTGAGGGTGTCCTGTGCAAAGGTGGCCCACTCGCGCTGCACGAAGCGAGTGAGATCGGTGCTGCGGCGGGTGCCGTCGGCAGTGAAGAACTGGTACTCGGAGAGGTTTGCGACGGAGCCTTGCGCGCCCCAGATGTAGTCCTCGAAGGTCTCGATGTCGTTGGGGGAGCCGTTGAAGGTGTAAGCAGGGGTGTTGAAGTTCAAGTAGTTGTCTAGCGCGAGAGAGGCGCGGGAGAAGAAGTTATCGTAACTGGTGTCTTTGACGTTGCGGAATTCGCCACCGAACTTAATGGTGTGACGTCCCTTGGTGATGGTGAAGGTATCTCCAAAGAGGAGGGTGGAGCTGAGGCGGGCCTGGCCATTGCTGTCGCCGAGGTCATAGCAGCCGAAGTTGTTGCCGTTGAAGAAGCCGGGGACGTTGACGTCGAAACCGTTTCCGAAGTTGTCTACACCCAGCAACGCGTCGAAGGCGGCGTGGTTGCAGAAGAAGCCATTGTTGTTCTGATTGTAGGAGGCGCGGAAGAGATTGGTGGCACTGCTGGACAGCGCGGAAGCTATAGAGACGACGCCATTGTGCGCGGTGTCGAGTACGGTAGTGTTGCCATAGCCGGGCAGGCTCTCGTCGTGGAAGGGATCGCTCTCAGCGGAGTGGAAATAGTTATAGCGAATGGTGAGTTGGTGTTTGTTGGTCAGCTTGTGGTCAAAACGGCCAGTGAGGGCATAGTTGTTGAGCGAGTCGGGCGAGGGAAAGTTATAGATTGTGCTGGCGCCGTCGCCGAGATCCTGCTGGCCGACGGGGGTGATGGCAAAGATCTTCTGGATGGTGGGGTCGAGCGGGAGACCTGAGAGGTTGTTAGGGTTAGCGGGATTTGTGAGGTCAACGGGGGTGACGGTGCCGTCGGAGCCGACATAGTTGAAGATACCGGTTCGGAAGGCGGCAGTCGGGGTGACAGTTGAGGCAGTGCGTGTGGTCTGGAAGCGCTGGACCTCAGCGTTGAGGAAGAAGAAGGTGTGGTCCTTCCAGATGGGTCCGCCGACAGAGGCACCGACATCATTGCGGACGTATGGATCCTGCGGTCCGTTGGCTTTTGTGTTAAAAAAGTCGCGTGCGCCGAGAGCGTTATAGCGGCCGAACCAGTAGACGTCACCGTGGAATTGGTTGGAGCCGCCACGGGTGATGACGTCGATGATGGCACCGGTGTTGCGTCCGAATTCGGCATCGAAGCCGTTGGTGATGACGCGGAACTCCTGGGTGGAGTCGGGATTGGCGGAGGTAATGCCGCCGGGGATGCCGGGGACGGAGGTGTCGTTGTTGTCGGCGCCGTCAAGCAGGAAGTTGTTGTTGCGGTCGCGCTGGCCGTTGACTGCGAAGCCGCCGTCATTGTTGAGAGAGTTGACAACACCGGGAGAGAGCAGCACTAGCTGGTAGGGGTCGCGCAGGATGAGGGGGAGGGACAGGATCTGCTTCGAGTCGATGACAGTGGAGAGTTGGAAGCTGTCGGTCTCGACAGGGGCAGTCGTGACCTCCTGCACGTCAACTGTGGTGTTCCCACCGGAGACGCCTAGCGTGAAGTTGATCGGGAGAGTGGCGGCGATGTTGAGAATGACATTCTTGCGAGTCTCCTCCTGAAAGCCGGAGGCGGTGGCTGACACGTTGTAGACCGCTGGCGGCAAGGCGGCGAAGTCATAGATGCCTGCGGAGCTGCTCGAGACAGTGCGAGTAATGCCGGTAGCAGGAGCGGTGGCGGTGATCTGTGCGTTCGAGATGACGGCTCCGGATGTGTCGAGAACCTGACCGGTGATGCTGCCGGTCTGAGCTACCGCTCCGGTCACTGATAGTCCGATAACGGACACTATTCCGAGAAGAACTCTCAAGCGCATATAGGCAACTCCATGACAAATTTGGCTCCCACGTAATAGTCAAAAGCTCAGAAAAAGTTCCCGCAGCTTGAGATAATTCTTCCTATGAGAGCGCGTCTCGTTCGGTCACTGCATTCAAGTGACCAAACGAAAGTTGGCCGACATTCGCATAATTTAGAATTTGAAAAAGGAATTTTGAGAGATGAATATTAGATTTGGTAGTGCGATTTCAAGTTATAGAAACCTAGCGTGATCAGGATTGATTAGTTGATCACCTCGCGACCCTATTTACGAAGCGGAGCATGTGCACTAACGAGCTTTCGCTGGAGGATTCACTTCAAAGTTTTTGTCCCAAAGTAGAGAGCATCAGCCGCGCGCTTGGCAGGCCACTTGTCTTTCGCTAGATGCCTGATCCTTCGTCGAGCATCGCATAACTACATGCGTGCCTCGGCGCGGCTAACGACATTGCTCAAGGCTGAATCCTTACACAAGCGCGTCGTTCCTCGCGTAAAACTGGGTTATGAGAAACTTCGACCTTGAACTTGCCGATAAGCTGACTTTTCAGGAGATTCGCCTAAGAGGCTCGTGGCAGTCCCGCCGCACTAACTCTGCAACGCTCCTCACTTCACGATGTTTTCGGAAGCCGCAGATGATCGTCCAGGTTGAACGGAACGAGCGCATAGGTCTTCCCATCGTCCAATTCTATCGACGTCTTAGTGAGGTCATTGAAGGTATTCAGTTGGCCCGCAGACATTAACCAGCCAAGAATGTGTCCGTGATACCGCATCGCCGCCATCGCAATCAGGCATGAGGCTGATCGGGTGACGTGTTCTGAAGCCCGAAAGCCGCGAACGCAGCGTGGAGCTTCTGCTTGCCGAAGTCGAACCAGAGTGGGGGGCTTATAGGGGTCGCTCCGGGAAGCTGCAGAGTTGTCTGGGCAATACCTCCCGCCACCCCTTCGTCGTCCTTGTACTTGAAGCCTGCCTTGCATTCTTTGCTGGCGATGAACTCGAACAACAACAGCGTTGAGGCGTTCGCATTCGACGGCGGGGTTCTCTTGCGGCGAGCCGCCGGGAAGGTCGGCCAACAGAATTGGTTTCATGCAGCGGCTGGCAAGCTCATGCTCCTTAGCTTGGTTCTGCATAGAGCCGAACACCGCGACGTGACCCTCGTCGATGCTCATTTGCGCATCGCGCACCACAAGTTCGACGGGGAAGCGCATGGTCAACCCCGTTGCCGTCTCATGGAAGACTCCGGGCTGGTCCGTTTGCGCCTTGACGGCTCCGCTGCACGCAGTCAGCAGGCAAAGTACCTTCAGGAATCGCTTGGGCGAAAGAGTACCACGCTCCTTGCCGCAGAGCCTCTTGTTTTCTTGCGTCTAACGCACCCGCTTCGTGCTGGGAAATTGCTCTTAGGGATAAGCGACGACGGCTCGAGCCGTTGGACTGCCGAAAAACGGCGTTTGCGGCAACTTCGACCACCAGGGCACCCGATCAGTTTCGAACTTGCCCCAAACCTGACATTACGTGCACTGCGAAGATCACTTCCGCGAAGCCGACATTCCGGTACCAATTCTGCGCCAAATAAGCCAACGCGGCAGTTTTCATCATCGGCTCTCAGCTAAGGCTTATAGTGATAGGGAAAACGCCGATGCTTCGCTCCTGTTCGTTGAGGTTCGAAGTTTCATCTAGAAAGATTTCTCTCTGAATGCGTCCTAGAAATCATGTGTTCTTGTTGTTCCTGTTCACCTTTTGTGGCGGTTTACACGCTCAGACATATGTGCCGTGGTGCACAGCCGAAATGCTGGATGTGCATCTGTTTTCCCGCCCGAACCATCGAACGGGCCTAGCTTGGCACATCTACTTGTATTCGATCTGCGGAATCGCGGGACGGAACTATGCAGCCTGATCAATTTTGACGTTCACCTGCCTATCGAGGACGGAAACAGCTACCGGTTTGGCGGCGGAATGGACCACAGTGTGGCTGCGAAGACATTTAGCGACGCCCAATTCCGCATGGCACCCGGCGATGAGGTTCACAGGGTAATCACGTGGTCATCGGTCCCTCAAACGCAGGAGCAACCCGCCTACGATGACTGCCTCTCCTCCGATGGTTTTACCGCTACTCTTGGCCGCAACCAACCAATTCTGACAGTCAACCGATTGCCGGGAGCATCGGATCGGTTGGGTCACGAACCTAAACGCTGGTAGTTCCAGTTGCAATGACAGGCTTTCCATCATGCATCAGTTCGGTGGTCGTTTCGTAGTCCACCGGACCAACGCGCTCGGGAAGAATTTTGTAGTCGCGGAGCATGATTTCGGAGAATCGCTTTGGGCCTTCGGGAGAGTGTGCTTTGACGGGCGCACAGTGATTGACGACTACGGTCGTCTGCCCATCTGCTTCCCGCCTGCGCAGTGTCTGAAATGCGCATGCTCCGGTATCACCGCTTAGGCGTTCAAGCCAGAGCACAAACCAGCCGCTGTAGCCGGACTCAAACGTGCTCTTTAGATATTGAATCGAATCGAAGCTGCGGAGCCTAGTCGGTGCAATCGACGACGGCGGCTCCGCGATGTCGCTTCGATGCAGACCGTAACGGGCTAACCAGTCCGCAGATAATTCTTCACCTGGGACGAAGGGGCCAGCTCGCATGGAGGCAATCCAGGCCTGCCCGCACTGCTCCAGCCAGAGATGGTCCGAATCTTCAGGTAGGAAGGTTGGCCTAGGCGTTTGCCGCGATTGTTCTGACGCCTTGTTCGCAGGGCGTAGCCAACACTGGAGCAAATTGGAGCCAACGCAGTCGGCGCACTTTGTTGTGACCGCAAAACCTGTATACGGCATCTATCACAGCCCGTGCGCTTTCCGGTTGAAGCTTTTCTTGGCTAACGCTGGAAGCACCACCCGGCTCGACTACGGGCTCCCGGCGTGCGGACAAATTGATGTCTCTGCCTGGCGCGACGGCGCCTACGACAATGACCCTCTGAACCTCCATTACGTGCGCTCGAAACCAAGCACTGATGAACCCCTTGATCTGCCCGAGGCATGCGCCAAAGAGATCACGCCTGCGACGGGGCGTCCTCTTATGTTTGCATCCCATGGCACAGTCCAGTTTGGCCTTTCGGCACGGTCCAGCGCCTTCCGCGACAACGCGCCACTGGCAATCTGGGTCTACAACCCTACCGACAAAGAAGTCGGCGTCATGACCTGCATGGACCTCGATGGCTTATTCCTCGGAGGGTTTGATGTTCTCGACCAAAGCGGAAATCGCGTGCTCGCCAAGCAGGAAGTAAAGGCCGGGCACCCAACGATGCGCGAACTCATGGCGTGTACTAGGAACTTCCCGATCAACATCCAGGCGCATAGCTGCGTTCACGGCGATCTCGACCACCCCGGCTACGACTTCGTAAAGAACCTCGGCTCGATGTATACACTCCCCGCAGGACATTATCAGGTCGTGCCGAGACTCAAGGAAGGAGAACAGAGGCTCACAATAACAGGTCTCGCAGTCGATGTAACCCCTTGAAATGGATCTTCACTCCAACTGAGGCACTCTTGTGATCTTTCTCAGAAACGCGCTTGCGTTTATTAACCCACGGAACGCCGGGGGGGCGAGCCCCAATCTAGACGCGAGCCGAAGTTGCCGAAAACGGGTTTTGGGAAATTACGCTTTCCGGCTGGCGGAGTTGCCGCAAACATCGACTTCACGGGAGTATCGAGAGCGTACACGTCTCGTGCCGCGATTGACGCTGCCACAGCACAGCGGACGGTCGCGAAGCGTCAGGAGTGGAATCCGCGTGCTGTGTCCAACCAGCCAACCCCACCTCTATTGCTTACTCGCTAGCGAGTGATACTCTCGCAGCAATGCGAAAGTTAGGGTTGGTTCTGCTCGTTGTGCTGCCCATTTGTCCTCCGACCTTCTCCCAGGCGGTCACAGCTCCGGCCCGATCTCCAACCACAGCACCAAGTCCCTCGGGCCAGACTCCTCCCCAAACTTCGATCCAGACCATCACGCTAGGCAACGCCGCCTTCGCCCTCACCGGGCCCTGGAAGTTCCAGCCCGGCGACTCCCCCATCGTCAACGGCTCCCCCCTCTGGGCCCAGCCGCAATTCGACGACGCCCACTGGGCCCGTGAGCCTCGCTCCCCAGGCCGGGTCCGTTGACATCGTGTTAGGAACCTCCGGCTACGTCCCCGGCTGGACCAGCACCGGCTATCCCAACCTCAGCGGCTACGCCTGGTATCGCCTCCGCGTGCATGTCACAGACCCCACCCAGCCCCTCTGGCTCAAGATGCCCATTAACTTCGACGATGCCTACCAGGTCTTCGCCAACGGCCGCTTCCTCGGCCAGTTTGGCAACTTCTCCGCAAAGCATGTCACTGTATACGTCGCCAACCCCGCCTCCTTCCCTCTGCCTGCGCCCGGCCCCGACGGAGACCTCGATCTCGCCGTCCGTTTCTACATGAATACCTCCACCCCATTCGGCGATTCCGACGCCGGCGGCCTGCACGGTCCCCCCATCCTCGGGCTGGCCTCCACCGTGCATCTGCTTCAGGTCTCAGATGACGACGCCACCCTCCACTCCCAGTTCGGAGGTCTCCTGAGAATTTTCCTCGACCTGCTGGTGATGCCGTTGGTCCTGTGGGCCTTATGGTACAACCCTCAGGAGCGCGCTTGGTATGGCTCTTCCTTGCCTTGGGATGGGCTGTTATCGACAGCGTGGTAGTCGCTCTCGCGAACCTGACCACGCTGCTGAGCGCTGTCGAGTCCAACTGGGTCTCGATTCTTACGCTGCCGTTGTGGACCATGTTCTGGTGGAACTGGTTCGGCCTGAGCGAGAGACGCTGGATTCCCCGTGCCGCGTGGCTCCTGGCAGCGACTCTTACACTGCTGAAATTCTGCCTGAAGTCGCCGTATCTCAGCTTTAGCTTCGTTCCGCTGTCGTCACTGCACTGGTTCAACGGGGCATCCGTCTGGGTCAACGTCCCCTACCAGTTTCTGCTGATCGTCATTCTTGTGGAAGGCTATCGCCGCGACCGCACCGAGGCCCTGCTCGCTGCCTTCCCCATCCTTCTGCTCATGTATGGCACTTTCGGCACCTATCTTCGACACGCCTTCCACATTCCCGACGTATTCTTCCCCTTCGGCCTCGGCATGACAGTCGCAGATATCGTTTCCATGCTGCTCATTCTCGTGGTCGCCGCGCTATCCCTTCGCCGCTTCCTCCGCACCCAGGTCCGCGAATCCCTCGTCCACGAAGCCGCCCGCAAAGACCTCGAACAAGCCCAGCAACTTCAGCAGCGCGTCCTCGTCCCGGACACCATCCACTCCCCCATCTTCACCATCGAATCCGAGTACCGCCCCGCCCTCACCGTCGGCGGCGACTTCTACCAGACCCTCTCCAAACCCGACGGCACCCTCATCCTCGTCATCGGCGACGTCTCCGGCAAAGGCATCAGCGCCGCCATGCTCGTCGCCGTCCTCGTCGGCGCCATCCGCTCCCACGCCGACTTCACCTCCGACCCCGCCTCCATGCTCGCCATGCTCAACCGCCGCATGATCGGCCGCTCCGGCGGCCACTTCGCCACCTGCCTCGCCGCCGAGATCTCCCCCTCCGGCATCATGCGCATCGCCAACGCCGGACACATCCCTCCCTACCGCAACGGACTCGAACTCGACCTCGATGGCTCCCTCCCCCTCGGTATCGCCGAAGACGCCACCTACGACACCCAAACCCTCCAACTCCAACCCGGCGACCACCTAACCTTCATCACCGACGGCGTAGTCGAAGCCACCAACGCAGCCAAGGAACTCTACGGCTTCGACCGCACCCGCGACATCAGCAACCAGCCCGCAGCCGCCATCGCCGATCACGTCCAAAACTTCGGCCAGGACGACGACATCACCGTCCTCGGCATCCAGTTCGCCGCCGCTTAACCATCCACCGTCGCTTCCACCGGCTACCAAAATTTTTCTGAGGTCCCGTATAAACGAGGTTTTCGGAAACCTACGAACAAATCTCCTCGTAAAGCAAACTGTTTAGTTCGTGCTGGCTGATGCAAGTCCGCCTTTTATCTTCTTGCCCCCTTGGGCCTCCAGCTGACTGCGTTTTCGCAGCTTCAACGCCTTCGCGAAGACTCGGTCAATCGTTTCTGCTTGGGGGTGAACATAACGCTGGGTAATCGATATGGAGCTGTGTCCGGCGATCCGCGCTAAGGCGAACACATACCCGCCTGAAGCCTCTCCGAGTCGCGTCAGGGCCGTGTGCCGCAACGTATAAGGCGGGAACGGAGTCACTCCCGAGTCTTGCAGTGCGTTCTTGTGCTGAGCCTTCGCAAGACCGTCTACAGTGAGATGTCCATCCTTCGATCCGCTTGGGAATATCCATCCAGTCGAAGGCATGTCGGCTGCGATGCGACGCGCTTTCAAAATGCGATGAACTGCGGGAGTCATCGGCAGGATGCGACGAGCGGCCTTGCTCTTGCCGTCTATCACTTGAATCATCCCAGTCTCGCTTTCGTCATCGCTCAGCAGGATATGCTGCCATTGCAGCGAAAATACTTCACTCGGCCTCATTCCTTCATCCGCGAGAATGGCAGCGCAATCCCTCCATGGCTGCTGACACTTCGAGAGATACGCATCAAGTTCACTCACTGACAGGACGCGATCCCTCTGTACCTCTCCTTTCGCCAATTCCACCTTCACCGGCTTATCAATGATGTTCCACTTAAAGGCAAGGTTGAGAGCACGCCGGAGTGTTCTCAGGCCTCGGTTGATGCCTGAGGGGGGACAGGTGACGGAACTCGGAGGCATAGACCTGTGCATGTTCCTCCGTCAATTCATCCAACCGCAAGGTGCTACCCTGGAACGCTTGATCATATCGCTGCTTTGTTTGTAATACCGATAGGTGGCTGGCTTAGCTTTGTGGCGCGTCTCTGCATCTGGAAGGAATCGATTCTCCAAGAAGTCTTTCAAACTAGGCATGGTGCGCGCTTTGCCCCAAGTTGCCGCGCACTTCTGAGTGCAAAAGACATACTGGTCTTTTCTCAAGGCCTTGTCTGCGTTGAGAAGCTTTTCGCATTCATGACAAGTTAGAACTTCTGCACAGTCCAGACGGACGCGAGCGGCTGTTGCTTCCTTCTGTTGTTCGGCCAGTCGCGTCCTGTGCGCGGATTCGATGTTACGCGCCTTCTTGTCGCTTCCCTGCCTGGTGGATTGGCGAATCATCGTGCCGTTCCACATGAACTTGTACCAATAGACGTTCCCGCGCTTGAATATCGACATACCCTATCCTTACTTTGTCTTTTTTGTTGAAAGGGACTTAGAAGCGGGTAACCGAAACTGTTCCTCAACTAAGATCAAAGGTTGAAGATCGTCTCCTCGTGGGTTGAGTCTTTTGCAGATGGCTGCTGATTGACGGGCTATCCGGAAACTATCCCGCTATCCGTGAAAGGTCACGTTTGCGGCAAGTTCAAAATAGTAGTCTTCGAAGACCCGATTTCTCGAAGGGAAAGGACGTTTTCGAATAGTCTCGCTTTTCGTTGTGAAATACTGCATCCAAAAGAAGCATTGTGAATCCGCTGCTGCTTGCACCTTAGTAACGCTTCGTTGTCTGAAATGACATATGGCCAAGCAGATAACGCGGTTGTTAGATGATTCAAACCCAGCTCATCTTCTTTCATGCGAGCCATCCGAGATCCAAAAGGTCAGCGATAGGTTCAGTAAGCGAACAGGAGCCGAAGCCGATAGCGACGGTCTCTCGCGCTTCTCTGATTTGTTCCGCGGATAGTTCCTGATCACGCCATGCAAGAGCGTGCTTGCTCCAGCGAAAGGCGGTAGGATCCCGTTCATTCAACACTGCTAAAACCTTCTCTTCTGTTGCTCCGTAATGGGCGATAATTGCCGCGACGAAGACATTGATGAAACCGTGCATCAGAGCCGATGCGCTTCCCGGTTCATACGTGAGCTGTTGAACGGAACGCAGAGGATGATGCAATCCAGCCGTCGCCTTAAAGGGAACCCTCGCTTTCGCGCAGGCCGCGAGAAATTCTGCGACCTGCTCAACGCTTGGGATGGCATCGGCAGTAACTCCTCCGGTGCGAATCTTTGCGCGCGCGTTCCCTTCCTTCAGTGCAGGAATGATTTGCCCGCAATTCTTCAGTGGAAATTCAACGTAGAGAGTTGTCTTTGGAGGTGTGGCTAAGAGCAGCTTGTGCACCTCAGTCAGATTTGTAGCCTTGGACTCGAGGACGTCAACAACTGCGACCCCGGGATCGAGCCCAGATATTAGGCGAGCATCTTGCTGCACATCGCCCGTGCTGAGTGCGCCCAGGAGCCATGGTGTTAGCTGCTCGTCGCTGCCAACCTCCGTCAATGCCGCGCTGAATTCTGTCAGCCTCGCAACTGGAACGATCAAGCGTCCGAGAGCCCATGCATATTTACCCGAGCGGTAACTGGCGTAGTTCCGGATCGACGTTAGCATATTGAGGCTTGCGGGAGGAAAGAGCCCCGCGTAATCTATCAATCTGTTTAGGAATGATTCAATTGCAGTCATTTGCTCTTCTCTTCGTTGGCTTCGTCGTCGACATTCCGAATCACCTTCCATATGCGATGACAGTCTACCTCCTGAAAGGTCATGTCAGTCTTCGGTCACTGCGAGCGCCCTCTTTCCGTCTTGGCGATTGTCCCGATAGGCCAGTTTTCGACCACCTCTTGATTTCCAGCTTCCAGCGCAAAATTCAATCGAGCTCGCCATTCAAGATGAGACGCCAGGCTCAACAAGGACCCACACAACCGCATCTCGATGTTCTTCTGTCGATCCTCCGCGTACATCGATTTCTCTTCTTCGATCTGCACGCGGACCCGGAGTTCTTCAGCATGCAAATTCCACGACGAGAGATGTTTAGCCTCTTCCCATTCGATAGCATTGGCTAAGCTGCGAAGCACACTGGAAGCTTGCTCTTCCACCTCTCGAACAAGCGCATCTGGTTCCTCCGCTGTCAGGTTCCTGTGCTGCAGAAGTCCAGTCTTCACGAATAGAAAGGCTCGCAATTCTGGCGAGAGCGTCCGAATGCTACGGTTCACAAGGCTTTCGTACGGCTGTTTCGGGAAAGACTCGAAAGCGTACATATCTGCCAGGTCCCGCAGTTTGTCGAAATCACGGTTAATTCTGGAACTCGTCATGGCCAGCCGTTGATTGGCCTCTAGAGCAGTCTCCGCGTTGACAGTCTTAAAGTCCGCCAAATTCCGCAGTGTGCTCAGAAGCAAGGTGCGGACAGATGCGCTGGAGTTCTCTGCCCAGAGATGATCAAACACCAGCCACATTGCTACAACGCCCAGCAGGATACCCAGAAGCGCGTCGCGAGAGGGCACGAGGGACGTATTGATCGTGAACCTATTGAGGTTGACCAGGTTGTAGGCGAGCACAATCTGGAACCCGGCGTACGCAATTCGCGGGCCGGAGGTCGCCACCCATGACCCAACCGCAACGACCGACGCGAAGAGAAAAGCGTATTGCATGAGACTGTTTATTTGAGGAAGAATCAGTGCCTCAGTTCCTAATCCAATGACGCCAGCTCCCACAATGAACCCTGCGAATCGGAGACTTTGTCGATGGCGGCTGGCGCCAGTGAATCGACGAGCCGTCAGAGTACACGTTATGATTGATGCGCCCAATCCCACCCAGCCCGTGCTCATATAGAACACATAGCAGAGTAGAGCAGAGAGAGTGCCGCGCACCGCAAATTTGTAATGCTCTGCGTTTCGAAGCGCATCAACAACAAATGCACCTATCGACACTGTTGGTTCCGCCGCTGGTAAGAGCCGATGGACCGCAAGGTTTTCATCAGAAAAGCTCTGAGCGATCAGATCTACTGTGCGTTCGATTTCTACCAATACTGGGTTCATAGTGCGATTTACCAGCGGTAGATCGATCCAGTTCGTAAGGCTTTTGCATAAGAGGCAGTACCGTATGGCAGACAGGTTCCGCGCAATCGCTAGACAACGCTCCTGACCATCAATGGATAAGATTCGGGCAGATTCGGCAAGATTCGACCCGAGCTCTAACAGTTGCCTGGTGAGGGCGATCACAGTAGCGAGCAAATCGCGATAGCCCGGTTCATAGGAAGAGTGCGCGAGTAACTCCGACAAATCGTCCACACCTTTGGCAGCAGAACGACTGAGTTGGATCGTCAACGCCGAAGGGGGAAAATCTTCCGCTTGCGCTTGACTCAGGAGGGTCTCAATCAAACCTAAGCGGTGATTGATTCCATCCAGGATTGCGTCAGGCGATTGCTTTTTCGCAAATAAGCTCTCAATCAGCGCAGTGATTGCACACGCTATCAAAATCGCAAGCAACGTGTAGAGCGTACGTTCAACGCGGATTTCCGAACGGATTGGCAAGTCCCATACTTGAATCGCAACCGCGATGGTAACGCTGGCCGTGAGAGACGGATTAATAAAGTTCAAGCCACTGATTGCAAAAAATGCAACGAAGAGAATTGCGATCACCCAGATCACATGGAGGAATGGAGAGCCACTCGTCAGTACTCCTCCCAAAATTACTGCCGCGGTTGCGACTGAGCACGCCAAGCCAATGTCAAACGCGGATTTTCTCGCCGCTTTGGGACTCTCGTGCGAGATCAATATCGGGAAGCCGGCGCCCAATGCCGCGCCCGGAATCCGAAAGATGAACGCGAGCAACATCACACTCGTACATGCGAGTACGATTCTTCCCACCAGCATCGTCCGCCCCGGGTACCACGCCAGCTCAGCGCGCAGCATCTCGACGGGCTTCCAGACTGGCGGTTTGTATTCCCCGTATGTTGGCATGACTGACCTCAACCCTGACGATGGGGAGGTCGCATCACGACGATTGCGACCTGACCAACACGAAATATCCCCGGAGGCGGATCGACAATTTTGATGCGTACCGGATATCGCGACGCTAGACGCACCCAATTTAGCGTTCGCTGCACTTCCGGCAAACCTTCTGAAAGCTTCCCCACAACATCCGGATCAGGAGTCACACCAAAGCTCGCACTTTCGACAACGCCGCGATATTTTGTGTTTCTATCAGACATAAGAAAGACGTCTACGGGCGTTCCGGGTTGAACATGGCCGATTTGCGTTTCTCTGAAATTCGCGAGCACCCACCAGTTTCTATTGTCAATAAGAGTGAACAGTTGCTTGCCCACCTTGGCGTATTCGCCTTCGGATATTGTCAGGTTTGTAACGCGGGCATCGAATGGCGCGAGAACGCTGCATTGCTCATAGTTGTATTGAGCCAGCCGAACTGCAGAAGCACGGCTCTCACGCTCAGCAAGCAAGGGCGCTAGAACGAGAACAGAGTGTGCCGATTCTTTGACCTGAGCCTGGCTCTGGGTAATCTGTGCGACAGCTTGCTGTTTTTGAGCCGAAGCAGAGAGCAAACTCGCTTTCGCCAATAGCAATTGAGACTGAGCCTGTTCCACCGCTGCCGCTTTCGCTTCGGATGTCGATCGTGCTTTGTGAACATCATCCTCAGTGACGAAGCCCTTGGCCAGAAGAGGCTGGATGCGATGAAAATTTGCTGTGGCGTAGTTTTCGTCAGCCTGCGCCTGCTTCAGCGCGGCTTCCGATCGCGCAACTGCCGCTTTAGCAATTTCAATTTCGTCAGTCGCTCTTGTTTCGTTCGCCAGTGCGCTCTGCTCGCCCGCATGCGCCACGTCGACCCCGTTGACCTGGGAGGAAATTCGACGAGATTCATTCTCGATCTCACCCTCCAGTGCCGCCTGGGCAGCGAGTGCACTCTGCAAGGCATACAGGTAAGGACGATCATCAATTTTGTAAAGGAGAGTTCCCTTTTTGATGAATTCGTTGTCATGAATAGGCAACTCCATAACAGGGCCTTCAACCACCGGAGCGATACCGATGAAGTTCGCTGTCACTTCCGCGTCATCAGTACGCGGATACAACACCACCTCGCGAACTACCAAGCCTGCGGAGATAAGGGCACCTGCGACGATGCACGCGCTGATGATCGTTCCTTTACGTGTTATCGCCGATTGTGAGTTGGTTATCTGCAAGATATTTTCCTCTCTACCGGAACAAGATCAGCCAGAGTGTGCAGCTTAAGAGACAAAGAAGCGCCGAGTAAACAATTGGTAGTGGCCAAAGTTCTTCCGTAAGCTTTTTCTTTGTGGCATACACATGAGCCAAAAACGTCAACGCAATCGCAATTGCGAGACATACAAGCCATGACGGGAAGTACGATCCCAGGATGTTGAACTCCGGGGATCCGGAGCACCCGACAGCTGCCAGCAGAAGTGGCGTGATTGCAAAGCTTATCCAGCTCTCACGTTTGTCCGTTCGTTGCCAAAGAGACTGGTGATTCGATCTCATGGATTGTTGCCTTTCGGGTGATTTGCCAGCAGATCCCCTGTGCGAAAATCGAGATCGGTAAAAGTCCTAAGCACTTGGGTGCGAGCCGTAACGTCTATGGCGCGGGCCTGCGCCAAGGCATCTTCCGCTGCCAGCACATCCAGAAAATTGCGGACGCCTTCTTTGTACGACTCCAACGCCGCTGAATACGACTCCTCAGCAGCAGTTAGCAAAGCCGTCGCCGCATCCCTTTGGTGTAGGGCGGTCGCTGCATTTGAGTAGGCGGCCCAGACTTGATTTGAAATTTCGTCTTGACGGTTGTGAACCTCGTCAGTCGCTCCTTTCTCTTCTGCTTTCGCCTCCGCGATCCGATTCTCCCGAAGGAGCCCGTCAAATACCGTCCACTTCAGTTCGAGCGTGGCGTCATAGACTGGCGCCTGGGCATAGAAACCGGGCGACCCTTGTTGCTCTCCGAACGCACGAAGCCAGCCTTTTGAGCCTTCAAATGTGAGCGATGGGTAGTAGGCTGAGGTAGCATGCTTTACCTCAGCATGCGCGGCGCTCACGCGCGCTTCGTCAGCCTGCAGGTCAGGCCGAGCCGTGAACGCCATTTCTACAGCGTGTTGAACTGATAGGTCCAGTTTGTCTGGAATTCTCAGCTGATCCAGCACTTCCACTTTGAGCGGTTTCAGTGGACTGGCGGTGATTGCTGTCGCTAGATCTCCGATTTCCACTTGCTCAGCCCCAAGCGCACTCTGCAATTCGTAGTTCGCTTTTGCGGTCGCGGCCTTGGCCTCCAGCACTTCTGGCACTGTAGCGAGTCCGTTATTACGTCGTTCTTGGGCTGCGGTCTCTGACGTCTTGGCGTCGTTGAGGGAGACCTCAGCCGCTTCCCGCAGTCCTTTCGCTTCGAGCAAACCGAAATACGATTGGCTGACCTGTCGGATAAGGACCAGATGCTCATTGTTGAAGGAAAGATTTGCAGCAACCAGTCGCGCTTGAGCCGCCGTAATTTCTGTGCGACGCGCACCGAAGTCCACGAGAGTGTAGGCCAGATGAACCGCAGTATCAAAGTAGCCTATGTCCTGTACAGCCCAGGTCATGCTGTAGAGCTGTGCGTTGACATAGGTTCTTCCAGCCGCCATCGCAATGATTGTCGGATACAGTTCGCTCTTTGCGATCCCAACGGTGGCGGCTGTCACCTTGGCTCGATTCCACGCCGCTTGTGTCGCGGGACTGTTCGATTCAGCAATGTCGATTAGCTCACCCAGGCTGTAGACGTGGCCATCATCTAACGCGGCTTCATGCACAGGAATTGCAGTTGAGTGGCGCTCCAACGTGTGATGGTCAGAAATCCAGGGCGCATTCGGCGTAATCGGAGGCTTTTGACCGGATGCTCCAATAGATAGAAGCGATGTCATCGTCACGGCAACCGCGAGCAGTCTTAAGACGATTGCGCCCGACTGAGTGTTTTTGGCTTGATGACCCAATCTCATAATGAAAACTTTCCATCATTCGTTCGCGGCACGTGTTGTACAAGTCTGCTCTGCTTGGTACTCCGTCGAGATACCTACTGCGGCCGCTCATGCTACCCATCACTAAACAAAGGAGACCAGCCTACAACGATGATGTTAGTGATCCGGACCACTGTCCGCGATCCGCGTGAGCAGGCGGCATCCGCGTGGTTGCATCGTTCTTGCCCGACCGCATCGAAAGGCATCACGCATTTCCTTTTCTCGCGCAATGAGTAAATTTGAGCGCGACAGGGCTTTAGTGATCAGAAATCGACGATTGCGAGTGTTTCAGATCAAACTCACAGTTGCGATTAAGCCAGAAGAAGGAGCTTGGTTCTATTGGACGAAGGTATTGATTCAGTATCAGGAACACTACGCGATTTTCGAACGGATTACAACGCTGCCGGAGTACGATCCGCCCGCTCCAAACGTCCACTGTTCGAGCGGAGCGCTGATGCGATTGTGGCTGCAAATGAACCGAGTCCCCAACCGTCACGTGCTCTCGAACTAGGAGCAGACTCCCTCAAGAATGACTCGACTCACAGGTCCAATTGACCATACAGTCAGTTACCCATATAGTTCATACGGAAACGAATGGAATCCATCGGAGCCATCCTACAGGTGCCCCCTCGTACCCAAAAACGAGACAGAGACGTGACCGTACCAGCCATTCTGGCCGCGGCCGAGATTGAGTTTGCCACAAATGGTTTCGCCGCAGCGCGCACGGAGAGTATTGCGGCGCGGGCGAAGGTAGTAAAGGGCCTGATCTTTCACTATTTCAAGAGCAAAGAAGGGCTCTATGAGGCGGTTCTCGTGCAGGCCTACCAGCCAGTCAGGGAGGCGCTCAATGAGTCTTTCGACCGAAACCTCAGCGCCACGGACGTTTTGCTGACCTTTGTCGAGAGATTGCTCGCCACATGGACGGAGCATCCCTTGTGGCCCACTATCTTTATGTTGGAGAGCATTCAAGGCGGGGGCGAACGCGTTCGCAAGTTAGGTATGCCTTCTCTCTACAGCCAGGTCGAAGTCTTGCTGAAGAACGGGATTGCGTCGGGAGAGTTCAGGGAAATGGATCCCGGACATGGGGCCATCAATATTGTCGGCCTGTGCGGTTTCTATTTTTGTGCTGCTAACAACATCTCCCATATTCCAGGCAGAAGCCGTAATCCCTTGAGCAAACAGTCGTTGGCCAGACATACCGCAGAGGTGATTGCCTTTGTCAGAAAAGGCACCGCTCCAAGCAGCTAAAAATGCGGGTCGTTGCCTATTTTGGCGCATCTCATTATTGACTGACCGGATAGTCAAATAATGGCGATAAGACAATCGTGACGCTTTGCGCGAAACCACTAAATAGAACAGAAACAGGAGGACCTATGACAACCACAATCGCAGCACCAACCATGAAAGCCGCCCAGGTCACTGCGGCTGGAGTCGGCCTCACGATCGTTGAGTTGCCGATCCCAGAGCCAGGTCCAGGACAGGTGCGCATCAAAGTTCAGGCGTGTGGTGTTTGTTATAGCGACTCGATCGTCGCCGAAGGCCGTCGACCAGGAATCGCTTATCCGCGCGTTCCGGGGCATGAAGTAGCCGGCGTGGTGGATGTGCTCGGGACTGGAGTGAATGAATGGCGAACAGGTCAGCGTGTTGGCGTCGGCTGGCATGGCGGCCATTGCGGCACCTGCCTCGAGTGTCGGCGCGGAGATTTTCGAAACTGCCGCAATGAGAAGAATCCCGGTCTCAGCTATGACGGCGGCTATCAGGAGTACATGTTGGCGCCGGTCGAAGCGTTGGTTTCAATCCCGGACACTCTCAGCGATGTCGAAGCGGCGCCGTTGCTCTGTGCTGGCGTTGCCACCTTCGACTCCCTGCGGCACGCGGGCGCATTGCCAGGCGACCTGGTCGCGGTGCAAGGGATCGGTGGGCTCGGTCATCTCGGAATTCAATTCGCTAATAAGTTCGGCTACAAGGTCGCTGCAATCGGGCGTGGCTCGCAAATTGAATCGTTGGCAATGAAACTCGGCGCTGATGTATATATCGATAGCAAAGTGAAGAACCCTGCCGAGGAACTACAAAAGCTGGGCGGTGCGAAAGTCATTGTCGCGACCGCGCCGGACTCCAAGGCAATGACCGAACTGATTGGTGGTTTGGGTCCGAACGGCAAGCTTCTGCTGATCGGCGTAACCTCCGATCCGATGGAGGTGGCTCCGGTTCAAGTCATCAGGGGTAGCAAGACCATTGAAGGGTGGGGAGGGGTAACGCCGGCAGATTCGGATGACACACTTCGATTCGCCGAACTACGCGGCGTACGCGCCATGATCGAAACCTATCCTCTGGAAAAAGCTGCCGAAGCGTATGCCCGCATGATGAGCGGTGACGCAGAGTTTCGCGTTGTGCTGACGATATGATGGCGGCAGTTGCAGCGAGGAGCGGCCCCATTTCAGGAACAGATCGTTCTGTTCATTCAGGCCCGGGTTAAACAAATCAATCGCCCCGTCATGGCGAGGCGGCACTGCCGTTAGCAGAGGAGAGTCGAATTAAATATGACAACTGAAAGGAGTGCGCTGCCTGTGATCTGAACCGAGCAAATTTAACGATTTCGCCGGGATACTGCGAAATGACTCCTCGCGAATCTTTGCACTTCTTGCGTTCATCCAAAGGGGATGGAAATTGCGGAGATGGGATAACGTGGCTGCTTTTTGTGGATGCTGTGGAGCAGAGATCACTTTGAAGGCTGAGGCGTGCCCTGTATGTGGCACCCCTAAACACGGAATGGCACAACCTAATTTATTGCTTGGGTTAGATGAGCACACGGAACCATCTCAAGAGAACATCAGAATTGGCCCGAAGCTGAGTAGATGGCTAACACGTAAGCTGGAGTGAATCGGCGAGCCGCAGATTCCTAAATTAACCCTGCGGATTCGTAGTTCTAAAGAACGTGACGCGCAGAATCTTGAGATCTTCCGAAGAGTGGTATTTATGTCCTCAATCGCAAACATCCTCTATCCAGTGGATTTCTCGCACTCCTGCGTTTCGATGGCAACTGTTTGCTGCGCGCTTGTACCGCTACTTGTCTGGCAAAACAAAGCCATCTGCCCAAGCTCATCGATGCGCCGTCTCGCCTCCTGTACATCGGCAAAATAAATCTCTCTTCGTAAGGTTGGCACGGATGTTCCGGTCCGTGTTGAGGTTGGTTCAGTCAAAGAGGCGCTGCTTGCCGCTGCTCTAGACTCGGATGCCGATGTGCTAATGATCGGAAGAAGCCAACAGCCCGGGCGCTCATGGCCGTATGCGGGATTTGACCTATTCGATGGTGCGCGATTCGCCATTCTAATGCTCAGCGTCTAACTCGGGTACCCGCGAAATGTCGTTGTTCCTGTTTCGTCAGGCCAAACGCAGATCCCGCGCCCAGCGGAGATCCTCCTGATCCATTTCCGCTTCTAAATTCGAACTTGATGTGGAATCTTGACGTGTAGATGGCTGTGCATATCGGTGACTTGCGCTGCACGCGTTGGACGACGGAAGAGTGCGGAGTGTAATCTTTTGCCAGCACAAGGAGAGTTTATGTTGCGTCGTGACTTCGTGCGCGCTGTCGTCTCGGTAGGACTTCTACCGAAGGCGCTGCTTGCCCAGCAGACAGCGAACCCCGCCCCGCCTCCGCCCGCTCCGGTGCCGTGGACACTGGGGCTAAATCCTAAGACACCTCTGCCAGTCACTGAGGCAGCCGATGGGATTGCGGAGACCGAGGCAAGTTTTTTCACTCCGACTCAACTTGCGACGTTCACGCGACTATGCGATTTACTGCTGCCACCGCTCGACAGTAAGCCAGGCGCTCTTCAGGCGGGGACACCCATGTTCCTCGACTTCCTGATCGGCAGTTCGCCCATGCCGCGGAAGAAGGTCTATAGCGGCGGCCTGGACTGGCTCGACGCAGCGTCAAAGACGAAGTATAAGCTCCCGTTCGCTCAGCTAAACGCAACTCAGGCCGACGCGCTCATCAAACCGTGGCTGCGCACCTGGATGACGGATCATCCCCCAACCGAGCAGCACGCCGACTTCATCAACATCGCGCATGAAGACATCCGAGTTGCGACGATGAACTCGAAGGCCTGGGACGACGCAGGCGTGGCCGCGGGGCAGGACTGGGTAACGGGCGGACTATACTGGTCTCCGATCGAGCCGGACATGGCAGGTCTAGGCACGACCTCCACGCAGCTACCTCCGCATGTGATGGCTGTTCCTAAGGCCCCACACACCATCCCATCCTACCCCCGCTAGAAGTGAGCGACTCCCGCAGATAATGACAGAGACAACCTACGATGTACTGATTATTGGGTCGGGCCATGCCGGTGGAATGGCTGCGAAGATCTTGACCGAGAAGGGCATCCACTGCCTGATGTTGAACGCGGGCCCGGTGGCCGACGTAGCTAGAGATGCGCAGCGCAAACCAGCGTACGAACTGCCGTATCGCGGCTTCAAACCACCGGGGCGGCTGGAGCATGTCTTCCAGGCCAGCGAATTCAACGCAAACGTCTGGGTGGATGAGGAGGAGGTTCCGTATACCTTCGATCCTTCCATGCCGTACAACTGGGTGCGGGTCCGTCTGTTCGGCGGCCGGTCGCTGTTCTGGTCACGGCAATCGTTCCGCTTGAGCGACTACGAGTTCAAAGGCAAATCGCATGATGGATTCGGCGAAGACTGGCCCATCAGCCTCGCCGATCTGGCACCCTATTATTCACGGGTGGAAGAGATCTTCCAGGTAGAGGGCGCGCAGGACGGTCCTCCACAGATGCCAAATGGCAACTTCGTTCCCGTCAACGAAGTGTGGTCGGAGTCGATGCAGCGGTTTATCAAGGCCTCGCAGCCATACAACATGGCGGTCTGCAAGCAGCGCCGCGCACTGGGCCGCGATGGCCTGGCGAGCTCAGTGAATCTTCTGCTACCGGATGCGGAGCGAACCGGCAAGCTCACTTCAATTGCCAATGCGGTCGTGCGACAGATTACGGTCGACAAGAACACCGGCCAGCCCAATGGGTGCCTCTTCGTCGATCGGCTCTCCCGTCGGGAGATGCATGTGAAGGCTCGCGTGGTGGTATTGGCCGCGGGGACGCTTGAAAGCACGCGCCTACTCTTGAACTCGAACCTCGGCAACTCGAGCGGCATGATAGGTCACTATCTGATGGACCAGATTTACGGGCCAGGGATCACCTGCTCAGTGCCTGAGGCGCGCAACGGTAAGGCAACAAAACAGTTGATGGGTGGCGGGGCAATTGTGCCGCGCTTTCGCAACATTACGACGAAATATGACAAGTTCCTGCGCGGCTATGCGTTGAATGTAACCAGCCGCATGGGTGCTATCGAACCACGAAATTTTGCGGCGTATGGCGCAGAGTTGCAGCAGAAGTTGCAGGAATACAACGGGAGTGCCTTCCACATCACCGTGATGGGAGAGGTGCTCGGGCGCTACGAAAACCACGTTCGCATCGATAAGGAGAAGGTGGACGCGTGGGACATCCCCGTGCTGAACATCCAGACCAAGTACACCGACAACGAATTCAATATGGCGAAGGACGCCGTAGAAGTCGGCTGCGCCGTAGCCGATGCGGCCGGATTCGAAGTGCTGTCGAAGAATGATGTTCCAAATCCTCCGGGCTACAGTATTCATGAAGTCGGAACCTGCCGTATGGGCGATGATCCGAAGAAGAGCGTGCTGAATAAGTGGTGTCAGAGCCACGATCACAAGAATCTATTTGTCGTCGATGGAGCGAGCTTTGTGAGTGCCGGTTGGCAGAACCCAACGATGACGATCCTGGCGCTATCGATGCGCGCTTCCGAGTATCTCGCGAGCGAGATGAGCAAACAAAATGTCTGAGAGGGACTCATTGACAGGCAAAGATCGGGACGGCGTGGGTTCAAGTGTCGATCTTGCGACTTATCGTCGAAGTGACCAGAAAAAGAGGTTCTCAGTCTGACTCGTAGATTGAATCGTCACTTCTCATTAAGGGGCTTTCAGTGAAAGGCGTGCTTGAACTTGCCCTCCACGTGACGTGATCTCACATTTCCGCCCAGCGCCGCAGTAGGTTGTGATATATTCCAGTCAATTGGATGCCAGCGGTATTCTCGGGAACCTCTTTAGCCAGCCGCTGGATTGTTGTATCCAGGTCATACAGTAAGGCGCGATCCGAATCGCTGCGAATCATGCTTTGTATCCAGAAGAATGAAGCCACCCGTGCACCTCGAGTAACCGGATTCACTCGATGCAGACTTGTGGCCGGATACAGAACCATGTGCCCTGCCGGTAGCTTCACGCTATGCATTCCGTAGGTATCTTCGACTAATAGTTCTCCACCTTCGTACTCTTCAGGGGCCGACAGAAACAGTGTCGCGGAGACGTCTGTCCTGATTCTTTGTCCCGTGGAGGCGTTGGCGCGGATTGCAGTATCCACATGCGTTCCGAAGTGCCCACCGCCCATGTAACGATTGAACATCGGTGGAAATACACGCAAAGGCAGTGCAGCCGACATAAACAACGGTGACCGCGCGAGTGCGGCCAGCACCATCTCTCCCAGTTTCACCGCCACCGGATGTCCTTCGGGCAATTGAAGATTCTCTTTTACGCTCTGGGCTTGATATCCAGCTGTGACCTTGCCGTCCACCCATTGCGCCGCATCCAGTAGCGCACGTGATTCTGCAACTTCACCCACACTTAAAACATCTGCAATCGTAATCAACATCAAAGTACTCCTGAGGTTACAAATAAGATCTGCCCGGTCTAAACGCTGGGCAGATTGCTAAAACGTGCTTTGTCAGAACCGGAAGTTCATGCCGATCAGCGCGCTCGCGCCAGCTCCCGGAACCAGGTGGCTCGGATGCGGCAGATCGATGTAATACCGGTTCAACAGGTTATATACATTCGCCTGCAGCTCCAGCCGATCTGTCAAAGGTCGTTTGACCATCGCGTTAAACACCCAATATCCCGGCACTTGTTTCATCGCTACACTGGTCACGACGAAGCCTGGCCCATTTGGATTCACGGCGTATCCTGTCGGAACATAGGGCACGGTCGAGCTCGCTGTCCTGCTTCCCACGTAGTTACCACCCAGACCTGCATTTAATCGCCAGGGTAGCCGGTGTGTCACAAATAGATTGAATGTCTGCTTCGGCACATTCGCCAACGGATATCCCACCGACGCGGGAAAAAACTTTGAAAAGATGACCGAGCTGTCCAGGTATGCATATCCTGCAACAATGTCCATTCCTTGCGGAAGGCGCCCCACAACGCTAACTTGCACTCCTTTTACGAGTTGGTTTCCAGCTGCCACTATATTGTTCGAGTTCGTCGGGTCGGTCTCTCGCGCATTATCTTTCTCTGTGCGGAACCATGATCCCTCCAGAAGTAAACGCTCGTTCATAAAGCTCCATTTAGCACCCGCTTCATACGATTCATTCTCCTCGGGTGCCGCCGAGCTGTTCGCCAACCCAATGCTCAAACTCAGCGATTCTGCTGCCGGGTTGAAGCTGGTTCCGTA
Source organism: Tunturiibacter psychrotolerans (assembly GCF_051013365.1). Lineage (GTDB taxonomy): Bacteria > Acidobacteriota > Terriglobia > Terriglobales > Acidobacteriaceae > Edaphobacter > Edaphobacter psychrotolerans_A. Next base: position 1,821,473 of record NZ_CP132941.1, read on the forward strand.
GTCGAAGTAGACGCTGCCGTGGCTCGAAGGCTTGAATACCAGAGCCGCGCGATAGGTTGGTTGCTCATCCACTCTGCTGATCGGAGCCACTGGAGCGGTTACGGTCCCTCCCGCTGGCGGAGTCGGCTGGTAGAGGTTATAACCGGTATCAAAGCGGTCCCAACGCACGCCGCCGCTCAGTTCAAATAACCTGCCCAGTTTCAAGGTGTCCACGAAGTACAATCCAACACTCTTCGATTTCGTGTGAACGATCGAAGTGATATAACCCGTTCCCCCGAACGGCTGATCTACATTCGGGTTCAACAGATTCGCCGAGGGCACCGTATTGATCTTATTGATTGTGTAACTGGTTCTGATCGGATTCGAAATCTCCTGCCCACCTTCGACACCAGCTACAAGGGCGTGCTTCACACCGAAGGTCTTGAATCGAGCCACTATCTCAGTCTGATCCCAGAGATCGCCCTCTACACTCTTTACCTGGATCTGGTTCCGGTTCACTACGATGTTGCTGGGATCAGTCCCTGCCATATACGCACAGGGAAGAGCAGTATTTACAGCAGAGGTCGGCAGGGTAGCTACGATGCCCCCCACCGGCACACTTGCCGGCGCATTGGAGCAGATTTGTGGTTCGGTAATCTGCGCGCTGCGTGGGTAATTTGCCGCCCGGGCGATCGTACGCAGGTTCACTTCCGGCGAGAACTCGTGATCAGCTCGCAGCGTCATAATATCGTCGTTTGTCTTCAGATAGTTTTCGTCTGGAAATCCGAAGTAGTTATGACGAATGGATCCTGGCGCCACCGAATTGTTAAACCATGGCAGTCCGTAGTCCGGAGTGTCGTTTTCTGTGAGGTGCACATAGCTCAAAGTCGCATGGGTCTTGGTATCCAGACCGATCGTGACGGAGGGAGCTATTCCGAAGCGCCGTATCTCCGCATCCGGCCGACCTGCAACTCCTCCCTCCTGCGCCATGATGTTAGACCGGAAGGCTGTTCCACCCGCTACATCGGCCACCGGCTCATTGATGTCTGCTGTAATCCTGCGCGTCAAGTCTGTCCCGAACTGAGCCTGTACATTCACAAACTGTCTCATCTCCGGAACCTTGCTCTCCTGGTTGATGACTCCGCCTGTCGACCCGCGACCGAACTGAATTCCTGCCGGTCCCTCAAGAGCGTCGACCTGTTCGTAATTAAACGAGTCGCGGTAGTAGCTTCCGAAGTCCCGTATACCATCCAGGAAGATATCGTTGCGCGCCGTAAAGCCTCGAATTGTCAGATTGTCGCCCTGTGCTCCTGCTTCACCGGCCGCTAAGCTAATACCCGGCACGTTTCGCAACGCATCCCGCAGCGTGGACACTCCTTGATCCTGCAGTACAAACTGCGGAACAACAGTGATACTTTGCGGGGTGTCGAGCAGCGGCTCTGTAAACTTCGCCATCGAAACTGAGTCGTTCGCCAAAGCCTCCACGGACACAGTATCCTTCGCCTGCACCCCGACTACCATTGTCGTTGCGTCTTCAACGCGATAGTTCAGCCCCGTGCCATCCAGCAACTGACGCAGAGCCTCATCTTCGCGATAGAGCCCGGTCACACCATGGGAGTTGAATCCAGCTAAGGTTCCAGACGGCAGCACTATATTTACTGTCAGACCGGTCGTCTTTTCGTAGGCCTTGATGGCCACGTCCAGCGGGCCTGCCGGTATGTCGAAGCGTTTGAGAGGCAGCGTTGCATCCCCGCCAGAGCCCCCCGTCAACGCCGTCTCCTTCACAGCTGCCAAAGCCTGCCGACTGCCACCCATCACGGTGTACGCTGCCAGAGTGCCGGCAGCAACCCATCCCCTCGTTCGGCCGAACATCGGCCGACCGCTCGCCTTTTTGTTCCGTGCCAGTGACTTCAGACCACTCCTGGTATGCTTTGTCCACTTCACAAATCTCTCCTTGCGTTCATGTCTTTCCGGCCCTTCGGAAAGACACATTTATGCTCTCCGGCCTGCGTCATCGCGCCAATGGCACACGGAATCCCGAAGCCCCGCCTGGTAGTTAGCCAGCGGCGGAGCTACAACAACAGTCAATGAGTTTGGAATCAGCGAGACGCGCGCCACAACCTCAATGGCCTGGAAAGACCAAGCGCTAATCTCGAGCCGGGCATTTACAATGCAGACAACTGCAGTCCTTTCCGGCTGTAGCTCCAGACTCTCGTGGTTTCCGCCAAGAAACTACCCACGGGGGTCTGGCCCCTGACTTCCCAACACCCTGCAATAAGACTTTTCAAAGCTAAATTCAAGCGCGGTGTCTTGAATATACGACAGGATCAGTCCTATATCAATAGGAATATCAGACTCAATAGTCCGAGCTGCGCGCTGTGTCTAGTCGTTTGAGGCAGAATCGGTGCGAATCGTCTAAGGGCATGAACCTGTTCGGAACTCAATCGGGGCTAACCGGCCTCCCAAGGAGATCAATGGCATCGCAGCTTTCCAGCTTGCTGGATAGGCGCTCCCTATTGAGCCACGGCCCAGAGTTACTCTGTACGCAGCGCTTCCATCGGATCTATACGCGTTGCTCGTCGTGCCGGAAGGTAGCACGCGGATAGAGCGACTGCCATCATAAGCGCAGTCACCCCGATGAACGTCCATGGATCATAGGACCGAACGCCATAGAGCAGCGACGAGTCAGAGATTGCTTGACTTAGAACCAGCGCACCTAACAACCCACAGCCGATACCGATCAACGCAAGCCTGCTGCCACGCCTTAGCACCCACCTGAGCACCTTTCCACGGTTCGCGCCCAACGCCATCCGTATCCCTATGTCGCGGGCGCGTTGTCCCACGATATAAGAGATCACGCCATACATTCCAATGCTTGCTAGCACTAGTGCGGTGCAGGCAAACACGGCCAGCAGGATCATGCCAAACCTCCGAGACGAGAGCGTCTGCGAGACGACGTCCTCCATCGCCTCGGGGTTATAGACCACTTGCTCGTGATTCATCTCAGTTACCGAGCTCTCAATACTCTTGAAACTCGGAATACCTCCAGACTTTGAACGAGCAAGCGCGTCCATGCCAAAGGCAACCAAGCTCAACTGTTGCTCCGGCAACTGCATAAGAGATTGATAAGTCTCAGCGCGCAGCGGATTCACCGCGTCGTTATCAAGCCCCCATTGGTTCACATGTCCGACAACACCTATGACAGTCGCTGCATCGTCAAACTGGTCCAGATGGATACGCTTGCCAATCGGGTCAGCGTCGCCGAAGAACTTCTTCGCAAATACTTCATCGATCACAATCACTCTCGGCGCGCGGTCATCATCCGTCTCGGACAGGAATCGTCCCTTGAGCAGTGGAATCCCCATGACCCGCAGATAATCTGCTCCGACCAGGTAGCGTATCGACGATCGCATAGCATTTTGATTCGCGGGCTTTGGTTCTCCCTCAAGCCAGAATGATTGCTCGTCGTCTGACATCATTGGAAGAGCGGCCCATGAAAAGCTGACCGCTTCAATATCGGGAGTCATCGCGATCTTTCGTTGCGCCTCACGTAGATAGGCTCTGATCGCATCCGGTCCTGCGCCACTCATCGCCGGAGGCGCTTCCAGGCCAAACGTCAGGACACCTCTCGAGTGAAACCCCGGATCAACATTCGATAGCTTGACCATGCTTCGAATCATCAACCCCGCGCCGATCAACAAGACCAGCGCCAAAGCCGTTTGAACGACGACTAACGAATCCTGCGTGCGGTTTTTCGCTCTGCCGATGCTACGGCCTCCCGATCTCAGGGTGCTCTGGACATCTCGCTTGAACATGTTCAGTGCGGGAGCAAAGCCGAACAAGATTCCCGACGCAAGTGAGATGAGGGCGGTGAAGCAAAGTACTAACCAGTCGATATGAATCCCTGTCGCTCGCGGCAGATTCTCCGGCAGCATATTGACAATGATGCGCGTTCCCAACGCAGCTAACGTTAGCCCCAATACGCCACCGAGCACAGACAAAGTCAGACTTTCAGTCAACAACTGCCGCAGCAAACGAGCTCGGCTTGCCCCCAAAGCCGACCGCACCGCAAACTCCTGCGCGCGAGCATTCGCCCTTGCCAATAGCAAATTCGCAACGTTGACACAAGCGATCAGAAGTACGAAGCCGACAGCACCCATCAGGACCAACAGAAGTGGACGGACATCGCGCACCAGCGATTCCTTGAACGGCACAAGCTTGGCGCGTATTCCTTGATCCTCTGACGGGAACGTCGTCTCAAGATTCCGAGAGACTCTCTCCATATCGGCCTGCGCTTGCTGGAGCGTCACTCCTGTCCGGAGTCGGGCGATACCGTGAATCCCCAACCCCGCGCTGCGATCATTGAGAGCGGGATTTTGAAATTGACCAATTGGCACATAAATATCGCTCGCGCGAAAGTTGCTGATCGCAAGATTGAAGGTCGCAGGCAGCACGCCGACGACAGTGTAGTCCCGTCCATCGAGCGTGAGAGCCTTGCCGATTACATCAGGTCGCTCTCCGAATTTCCGCTTCCAGAACCCGGAGCTGATCATCGCTACGGGCGCCTGTCCAATCTCATCCTCATGGGAGGCGAATAACCGCCCCGCTACAGGCTTCACCCCAAGAAGAGGAAAAAAATCCGAAGAGACGAGTTCTCCGCGCACCTCTTCCGAAGCACCCGTGCCAGTCAGAATGTATCCTGTGCCTCGCGAGACGGCGAGCGCCGCCAGCGCCTTGTTATCCCGCTGCCAATCGCGAAAATTTAGATAGGAGATTGAGCCTTCATTGAAGTTCTGCTTAGCCGCATGAACTGTTATTAGCTCCTCCGCACGAGGATACGGAAGTGGGTTCAGAAGAACCGCATTGAGGACAGAAAACAGAGCGGTATTGGCTCCGATGCCGAGCCCTAGTGTGAGCACCGCCACAACAGTAAATCCTCGACTCTTCAGCAGCATTCGAAGGCCGAACCGAACGTCCTGACACAACGTCTCCAAGCCAGGAAGCCCCTGTCGCTCGCGATAAGCCTCTCTGGTTTGTTCCAGGCCACCGAGATGAATCAACGCTTGTCGTCGCGCCTCAGCTTCGGACATCCCCGAACGGACGTTATCCGCAATATGCATCTGGAGATGACCTTCAAGCTCTTCGTCCAACTCTATACTTTCTCGTTTGTTGCCGAAAGTGCCGCAGATCCGAATCCAAAGCGCTCGCAATCTTCGCATCAAGCCTCCTGCCTGGGAGCGAGAAAGCGCGGGAGGATCGCATTCGTCTGCTCCCAATCCTGAGTTTCTCTCTCCACCTGCTTTTTGCCGGCGCGACTCAGCTTGTAAAACTTTGCCCGTCGGTTATTCTCCGATACGCCCCATTCAGAGACGATGGTTCCCTCCTGCTCCAACTTCAGCAATGCAGGATAAAGAGTCCCATAGTTCAACGACAGAAGACCGCGACTCGTTTGTTCTATACGCCGGGCAATACCATAGCCGTGAAGCGACCCCATTGACTCCAGAGTCTTGAGTACCATCAAGGCCAATGTGCCCTGCCAAATGTCCGTCTTACCGCCCACGCCGCTCTCCTATTGCCATCCAATACATACTTGCATATGCACGTATGGGATAACAATAGGTATTTTGGTTATTTTGGTTTGCATTGGTGGTCGATATTGGTGACTTTCATGGATAATGTCTGATAAATGCTGGAGTGCATCAGTTCATTCCCGGAAAAATACCGTCCGAGAGCGGACATCATGGAGGTACGGGACACCTCAGAAAACTCACTCGCTACCCCGATCAATTTGATCCAAGCTCATAACCAAGTTGTAGGTTCGATTCGGGTAATTATTCAATTATTGATTTTGCAATGATACCCGCCGTTTTATCGCCTAGGTCTTTCTGGTGAACGACGCTTTCCCGGGTCAATGAAAGTCACAATTCCTGAATCAGGATATTTGACGGGGCCGGTTATGATCGCGGAGCCCTTGTCATCTGTCCATTAACCAGATAATTCTTGGCGCCGTCCTTGGCATCCCCTCCTGTGCGCCTGAGGGTTCGGAAGGAATACTCATCGAAGTTCGTGCCGCGCCGTCTGCGCTGATGCGAAAACGCCACTGATTATTCCTATAAGGATTAGCCCCGCCTGCGTTGTCCCATGGCTCACGTTGCGTCGAGGCATCGCCGCCAAACTGGCCGCGGTCACCGTTATTTTCCACCATCTGATCTATATTGAGCTCCGATGCCAAGTGGTAGCCGACGCTCCCTGGTCGGCGCTCTGCTGTACTCCGCCATTGCCGCCGATCAGACCGTGATTGCAATTGTTGCCCCATTCGGCTGATTGGTTGGATTGATACGGGAACGGCGTGATGGAAGCCGTTGGTCCCATCATAGCCGTTCGGATGGTATCCGCCGTTTGGACCGTAATGGTTCGAGCGATGAGTGCCCAAATCCTGAGCCAACCATTGAGAAACCGCCGCTTCTCCGGCTGAAGCAGGCGGCCCGTGAAGAATCTTCTAGAATAAAAGGTTTACGCATCCTGCGTTGAAAATAACGCATTTTGCGTATTATTTCGTGAGTCTTACGCTTCAAAACGCATCCGGTCCTTCCTCTAATCGTAGAGTGACTGCTAGACCTCAGTATTTCTAAGCTTCAACAGGTACTTCTCCGATTCAAACAACAAATTTTGAACCCGTCCCCAACCAACGTCTCGATCTCGTTTCCCAGCAACTCCAAACAGGAAGCAGCGAAGGACTCGTCCCTCAAATTCTCAATCCGGAAAGTCGCTATCGTATAATTAACAGTAGTTTGGAAAACTTCGAACGAACTGATTGAAGCGTTGGTATCGAAATGATTTGTAGATACACCATTGAAAACGCTGGTAGTTTCAATCAATGAGATTCGCTTCAGGAGATAATCAAAATTTCGGAACGGCGAGCGACACCCGAGCTTATTGCAAAGAGAAAACGACTGGTAAACGTGGCTGCTGTCGCGCTTGGTATTACTACTCTATGTAATCTCTGGATTGTCAATCCTCTCATCTATCCAAACCATGACGTAATCTTCCACTGGAGCGGACCAGCTTCGGCGCTCTTCTCACCAGCAATCTTAGACTTCGTCGCGTTCTGGGCTCTTCTTATTGCGTTCCTGCACATAACTCAGCGCCCGGAACGCTTACGTGTCGCGTTCCGGCTTGGCATTGTCGTGTGCTTGCCGTGGATACTGCTCAAAGAACTGGCATTTAGCTCCGGCTCTGTTCTTTCCCGTCAGGTGAGTCATACGCTTCTCTCAGTCTCGTTGCTCATATTCCTGTTCGGTATGATCTTTTGGCGCTACTCGTTAGAACCCACCATCCTGCGTCTCCAAAAAATAGTTGCATCGATTCTTGGCTTTGTTGCAGTGGTCGGAGTATTAATTTTGTGCCAGCTTGTCTGGTTCGCATGGCAGGCGCGCTCGATAAACGCTAACCCGGCACTTCATTCTTCGGCTTCTACGCTCGGCACGCCTCCATCCAAACCGCGAATAATTTGGATAGTCTTCGACGAACTCTCCTTGCAACAGGTCTACTTAGAGCGTTTACCGGGGCTGAGACTTCCGGCTTTCGATCAACTTGCTTCTGAGTCATCCGTGTTTACCGATGTTGTTCCTGCCGGCATACGAACAGAAAAGGTATTGCCGGCGTTGATCACAGGTATGCCCATTGATGAAGTTCGGTCCTCCAGCCACGGACAAGCATCGATCCACATTGCGTCGACAGAAAAATGGCTCCAATTCGATCAACATGTCACGATATTTCAAGACGCTTTGGATGCCGGTTACAAAACTGGCGTTGCAGGTTGGTACATTCCATACTGTCGCATCCTGCCCGCGGTTCTAGATGTGTGTTCTTGGCGGTTCGACGCTCCTGCGCAAACGGGAAATATGGTGCCAAACGGTTCGATTGTTTGGAATATGCTTCAACCTTATCTATCTGCCTTTCCCGTCATCGATCGTTTCGTCTCTGAGCGGTATGGCGCTCCGAACTTTGGCGATCGTATCGCTCAACTACAAATATCCGGCTACCAGATACTTACAGCCGACGCGGATCGTCTGATCAATGATCGCTCGATTGACTTCATTCTTCTTCATATGCCCATTCCTCACCCCCCCGGAATGTACGATCGGAAAAGGCGAGAATTTGTGACGCACGGGGCGAGCTACCTCGACAATCTCGCACTTGCAGACGAATATTTGGCCCATTTGCGGACTCTGCTTGAGACAAACCACCAATGGGACTCCTCTACCGTATTGATCATGGGTGATCATTCTTGGCGCACGAAACTTATATGGTCTTCATCCCCCGCCTGGACTCGAGAAGACGAGACAGCGAGCCATGGAGGTCAATTTGATGACCGCCCTGCCTACATCCTAAAGCTACCTAATCAACATGAAGGCCGTCGAATTTCCAATCCTTTTCCTGCGCTAGCTACTCGTCAACTATTGGACGCTCTCATCGATAAGAAAATCAACTCTCCGTCAGAGCTTTGTTCATGGGTCTTAAAGCCAAAATCCTGACAGAGGATCGTGTTACGAGTAGTCAGAGACGGTCGCGGACGCAGGCTACCCCCGCATCTGATTACGGTAGAACGTAGCCCAGGAGACTGTCAGTCTTCTGACCTTCGCACTTCGGATCGTTGCTGACGAAGTGATCGTGCGCTGAGCTACAGCGGTATAGCGCAACCAAGTTCAGTCCGGAGACTTGTTGCGAATATCCATAACCGTTCTTACCAAGGACACGTTGATTCTCACAATTGAGGTCCAGGGACACAAAGTAGTCAGTTTGCCCGCCTTTACACGCATAGAAAGGCTGGTCCGCCCCGTGGGATGGACTTGCATAGAGGTGACCGAGAAGCCCCTCCAGCTGAAAACCTGCATCGGGGCTCACCGGTCCTGTCGTGACTTCATGCACACTCTTATTGAAATATCGATTGAGCGATAAGAGTTCGTTGTCACCCGGCACCCACTGCAGAGGTGTGAGTATCCAGTGGTTGATTTGCGCCGATCTTCCTGCATCAGCGGGACTCGCATCCCAATACGGCAATGGATACGACACCGATGTGTACATTTGGATCGTGGGGTAAGACCCAACATTGAGATTGCCAAAGCCGTCGCGTACAAAACCTGCAATGAAATTGGATTCGTACAAGGTCGCATTTGTGTCAAAGGTTGCGAGTTGTTGCCAAGGGGTAGATCCGCTTAGCAGTGCGCTTTGCGAAATCTTATACAGTTCGATTCCATACTGCCCATACTCTGGTATGTTCCCTGTGGTCGATGGCGGACGAAGCGGTCGATTGAAAACTGCGTACCACTCAAATGTTTTGGAATCATACGCCATGTCGCCCCATCCTGCTCCAGGATTATCAGGGTCCAACCCATTTGACGTTATTGTCCCTTGAATTCGAAAATGCACCCCATCGGTTGAAGTTGCGGCAACATGCTGCGGAGTCGGGAAGTCATCCTCGTAGAACATTGAGATCCCCGATTTCTTGTCCGAATTGTAAAGTGCCGGCTGACCCACGCCGTACCCGTTTAGGCTTGTCGGCGCTATTATCGGTTGGGGATATTTCTTCCACGCAATTCCATCATTGGAGAAAGCCACCCCTATACTGTTATTCACTCCCTGCGACGATGAAGTTGCAACGTAATACATTGCATAGCTGTAGCTCTGCCCGTCGCCAAGAGGATTTTCGAAAGAGCCTCCGATAACCTTCGGATTACATAGGTAAAAGGAATCCCACGCACCTGGAGTCTCTGCCAGAACTAAGACCGGGCCATAGACCACTTTTGTGGACAAATTGATGGATTCGTAAAAAATGGCATCCGTGTCCTGAGATGTGTTGTTTGGGTTCTTTCCTTGGCCGCACCACCAAATCTGGCGCACGCTACCGGTCTGAATCACTGAGGGCGAGTAATTGTACCTTCCAATGTTTCCCACCGAGCCATCCGGAAGCGACTGCGAACACCCCAATGCAGCAATGAGTATCCCTAACGCGATGAGAACAACCGGGCCCTTAACCACTCCGCTTTTCCAAATGTTCATCCTAGAATCTTTCCTACTGCCTTTAGCAACTCGATCTTTGTCTGCACGGTCCGTCTTTCAGATGAAAGACGTCTCTGACCTCGCGTCTTTCCATCCACAAAATGATACCGGGAGAACTCGCCAATGCCTTTCCACTACCTTTGCTCACGGACTGCAACCAAACACTTCCATTGCACTTGCCATACGAAGATTTCAATCGTGCCAGTTGTCTGATCAGGTTAATAGCAAAAGTGTCGACGGGACCCAGCATTCATGAACTTCATCCTTTTGTGCTCCGCTATGACCGTTTCGCTGCACTGGCCGTTCACCTCAACTGAGTGTAATTTGAGAGTATGTGATCGATTTTTCAACGTTATTCCTTAAAGATCAATCGGCGCCTCAAGAAAAAGGTTCACGATTCAAAGAGTGAATCAGCAACGCGGTTCTCTGCTTAAGATAGAATTTACTCCGTGATCGGTCGAACTTTACGCTTCTAGTAGGATCTCCTATTCTCAACTCGTACATCAGCCGCACGAAACCCGATTCCGCCAAAAAGAAGCACCCGAATGCCGATTTTCTTACCCCAGGTCCGCGAAACTTCCGATGCCATCCGCTCTTATGAATAGTCTGTGGCAGCGCGGACACCGTATTTCAAAACTTCTGACAACGTTCTTCTTGGGCCAGGGAGTTCTGCAAGGAATAAATATCTTGGCGGGGCTTTACCTCGTTCGCTCGATGAGTACCGAAGCATATGCCCAATTTGGTTTGGCGGCCGGATTTCAGCAAACAGTCGGGCTGCTAATGGACCTTGGCTTTACTAGCACAATCATTCCTCTGGTGGGCGACCAGGGGGACAACAAAATGCTCGTGGGAAAATACGTGCGCGCAGCTAAACATCTGCGCGATCGCACGTTCTGGATACTCTCTCCCATTGCGATGATCGCTTTTTTCGCAATCATGCGCCGGCAGAGATGGTCGTTGGTGACTGAAGTTCTCCTAATGGGGTCAGTGCTTCTGTCTGTGTATTCGGGCGGCAAAGTATCCTACTACTCCGCACCGCTCTTTCTTTATGGCCGCCTCAAAGACTTCTATGTCCCACAGACCCTTTCTGCTACTGGCCGTCTCTTCGCGTTTTGGATATTTCGCTCCGTTGGTGCTCTAAACGGCTGGGTTGCGGCGATCCTTACCGCTATTAACAGCACTATCAATGGCGAAATTCTCCAGAAAGTGGCACATAAGCATCTGGAGTGGCCAGAACAAGATGATCCAAAAATCGATCGAGAAGTAATTCGATATGTGCTGCCAGCGATTCCCGCGTTGATCTTTGCTGCATTCCAACTACAGAGTTCGGTATTTCTAATCGGCATATTCGGCCAAAGCACTAGCATTGCCCAAATATCGGCGCTTGGAAGATTGAGCCAAATATTTAGCATTTTTACAATCTTCAATACAGTAGTAGTAGAGCCAGCAATGGCAAAACTACCCGAGGCGAAGGTACTTTCTCGTTACTTCATACTGATTCTGCTTGCCGTACTATTCTGCTCCCCCATCGTGTTACTTGCTTTTACAAAACCCGGTCTGGTTCTATGGCTGCTAGGTTCTAAATATGAGGGTCTGCGAGATGTCGTTGGGTGGGCGATGTTGACCGGCTCAGTCAATTATCTTGCCATGCTGATCTGGATAGTGAATCGGTCAAGAAAATGGGTATTCTGGAGCGGAACAATCCTTGAAATAGTGCTGATACTCTCGGCGCAGGTGCTATTTATCGTGGCTCATGGAGTGCGTACTACAGAAGACGCAGTATTTTTCTCCCTGCTTTCGGCATTTGGGCCCTTGCTCACACAGATCTGTGTCATGATTTACGGACTCTCTGGAGGGCGGGCCCGGTCCACCGTATCGATCTCTTAAAAAATGCCCTATGACCCGTCCCGTTGTGCGGCTTCTCGATAACCGAGCGTGCTGTGCAGTGAGAGAACCCTTTGCATTAGCGGATTAGGAACACGAATCTGAGTCCAGAGATCAGCGGCATCTGTGAGCCGTGCGAGTAACCACGACTGCTGCAAGAATGTGCGGAATCGTAATCTAGAAGTTGAGACAGGCTTCGGTCGATGCTCCGGCCATATTTTCCCTAACAAATAAGCGCTTGCGCCTAGTCCAACCATGCGGCGACATGCTTGGCGAAAGGTTGTCGGATGAAAATGCTCGGCGACAGCATCACGCAGAAATGACATAGTGAGTCTATTGTTCATCGAGAGACGATATCCCAGCTCAATATCTTCCATGGCAGCCTTGCGAAACCGCTCATCAAACGGATGAAGACGAAGTTGATCGGTCTTCAGTGACAAGTTGCTCGTGTAAAAATGCTCCCAGGTCGGTGGAAGCCCACCCAAGAGATCCCCGTATGCGAACTGCGCACCATCCCGATCAAGCCACCGCATGAAAGGGGTAACGATCTGTCCTTGCTCGCTCCAGCGAGTCAAGCCAACAGCAACTGCCTCCATCTCGCAATGCAAACGATGGTGTTCATAGTGTTGAAACACAAGGTTAGGGGATGCGAGAATATCGTCTCCAAGGAGAAGACATGTCGTAGAATCGAGGTTTTTTATCGCTTGATTGCGCGCGCGAGCCGGACCACTGTTGGACTGCCTGAGATACTGGAAGGCAAACGGAGCGCGAGTCCGATACTCGTTCATCACATGAGGTGTCGAATCCGTCGACCCGTCGTCAACAACGATGACCTCGAAGTTCTTAAATGTCTGTGCTTCAAGTCGTTCGAGGCAGGTCTGCAGTATATCGACGCGATTGTATGTTGGAATAACTATCCCAATTGGATAGGTATTGGTCCCCGTAACGTGCTCCCGAGGCGTTTCCCGAGTTGCCATATGTAGACGGTCTTACGCTCCTCGAATTGCTCAATTATACGTTGGAGCAACCGAAGTTATCCAGATTTCAATCATCGCATTTCAGGTTTGGGGAAAGCGATGCCGCGACGCATCGCACACGAGAGTGACAGCTGTTCCGGTCTGTCGTCAAAACGCAATCTCATTCTTGCGTAGAAATATTTCGTTTAGCAGACCACGAGCGTTGGGGACCGATTACTCAACGCCATATGATTGTTGCGCTACAGCAGAATTCTTTGATCGCCACCCTGGAAGACGCTGCCCCGAAAGCGCCGTCTATAACCAGCATCAAAGTCTGTACGAAACATCATTACCACTCGTCGTATCGTATATCCGATAAGGACTCAGGTTTCGCTTCAGAGACAGCGGCAGAAACCGCTCATTGAGCCCAAAACCAAACTGCAGCGATAACAGGGGAAACGTCACTAATGTGAGTGAATGACCGCTGTTGCGTTCCGTCCCCAAAAATTGTCATTGGTTCGTCCCGCCAGAGCTGATTCATGAAGATCCCGACGACGTTGCGGTAAAGATCACCGATATTCTGCCGCTCTCCGTATACGTAAATATCTTTCTGAGCTATATTTTTTCGAAGTACCTAGCATCCAGAGACACTGGTGATAATTCCGCTCTCGATCGTAAACACACATGACCCCGCGATCTTCTTTCCGGTAAAACCATTGGCTGGCCTCACGGAATTGATCGTGAGATCCCCGCTGCGACTCAACGACATCGGATTATCCCATCGCTGGCCATTGAAAGTTCGCCAATGAAACGCGCTGCCCGTCACACTGGCGAATGGGTTGTAGAAGTCTGCGCCACCCGTTCCATCCGCATTCCAGCCCAAAAAATTTCCGTACGCCGGCAACACTCCAGACGTGGAGGGCTGAGAGCCGTTACTATTGCCGGTTGAGCCCACAAGTCCCGTGTCGGTCGCCGTGCCGGCTGAAAGGCTTTGAATAACTTCATGCTTACGGATTTGGTAATCGGGAGAGTACTGGGAATAATGAGGGATATCAACATACGTGATTGTCCCGGCCGACTGAATGAATGCGGGAAAAGTCACTCCTGAACGAGCGGTCGGATTCCAGTAAGGCCCGATCATCAGGACTCCATTGACGCCAACAGCAGCCCAATTTAAAAAGCTTTTGATTGGGCCGACGTTTACGATCTGTACGCCGGGGTCGATGTATACCCCACCTTCAAACCCCACAACGTTTACCAGGACATCGGTTCCAGTCGAACCGACAACAAACTGTGTGCCATTGCTGATGTGCAGGTCCCAATTGAATCCCACCGTGGCGGTAGAGGGCCCATCAAAAAACCTCCCCCCATACTGCTCAAGATGTCCAGAGACGAGTCTCATGGTGGCATTTGCGAAATAGAAGGCACCACCGGTATACACACCGGCCGTCGCTGTCCCGTTGTAATCGAACGAGCAACCGATAAAGTGATATTCGCTAGAGGCCGTATTCAAAGAATAGAAACCGTAGACGTGGTTGTTCAAAACCTCCCATCCGTAGAAACTCATATTCTCCGAACCATACAGTCCCACATCGCTAAAGCCATAACGGTTAGCAGTGGATGAGCCGCCGAACCACACATCTTGATAAACATTCGTGCCTTTTTCATATCCGCTGCCAAAACCGCTTATGGCAACGTTTTCAAAACTGTCGAGATAGTCTTCAGCGCCTTTTGGCGCGACGATCGACCCAATAGGACCACCGAGATAGATCCCAACGGTGCCACTATCAAGTCCCGGACCTGCTAGCCGAAGATTTCGAATACCGCCAGTCGCGTATGGATGTGAATCTGCATCCAGGCTCCCCGTCACGATTGCTGGCGTATTTCCGTCGGTAATTTCTGAAGTAATCAGAGCGTTATTGCCTTCAATCCACACACAGCGTGGCTTCAAAACCTGTGTTCTCAAGCGATATGAACCTGACGGAAGCGCTACCGATCCGCAACTGGAACGTACGGTGTCTATGGCATTGTTAAGCTTCACACCTATGTCAGAACCGGGGAATGTCAAGACGTTCACGGCGCCATTTGGACCGCTCTCATGCGCAATTAGAACTTTGTCGGCACCGGTTTGTGCATCCGATGCATTTCCGCATATAGCCAGCAGAACGAGACCCTTGATCAGCTTTTCAACCAATTGATCCTCCCGAACTGGATTTCCCCAACACAAGACTTATTTAAAAGAGTTTTTCATTGAGCCAACATAGTCCCAACAAATCCTCTGTTCACAATATTCCGCCATCAGGTCAATGCCGACCGCAAAGTCTGCAAAGCGTACCGTTTGTCGCGAAGATTCATAAAATGTTTGAAAGAGCGTTTCAACAGGCGGAGACGATGCACAAGAGAGCCTCCACCCCAGCCCGTCTTACGCACAAACATCCATTCCGCGTTCAAAACATTTTCGTAACGCTGGGTCGACACGTTCGATTCCAAGTCTGAAACGGAAAGGGCATGCTCAAGCTGTGAATCCAGGACGAATACGTGTCCGCCAGCCTTCTGAAGGCTATGGAAGACCATGTGATCCAGATAGTCAAGCCAGAACTCCTCTGGAAATCCTCCAATCGCCGTCAGAGCCTGGACCCGGATACAGGCGGCCGAGTTGAACGCAATCAGAGGCTCTTCCGCCACACCAGAAAACCCCTTCGTCAACCTGCGATAAAACACACTGCCCGCAATTTGAGGGGAAAGTACCAGTTGATCGCATGTCAACTGGGGTACGAAAGCACAGCAACTCTCAGATCTCGATTGCTGAATATTCGTAAATAGCTGTGTCAGGAACTGGTGAGAAACTCGTGTATCTTGATCCAACAATAAGAGCCAGGGAATTTTGCGCTCCTTAGCGCGATCCAAGGCACGGTTATAAGCATAAGCCAGACCCGGATTCCCAGGGCTGTGATGATATTCTAGGCCGATGGGTAAACCCGTCTGGGGACGCTCAAGGCCGGACTCCTCGATCGAAGGAGAGTTGTCCTGAACCATGATCGCAATTTGATTGCCGATTGCCGGATCCGATCCGCAGATACGGAGAAGGTCAGATAGACTTTGAGATTGGTTAGGACGCTGCTTATAAAGAACAACGACACATTGAATAAGGAATTGAGCCATACTATCAATAGAAGAATACTCCAGCCATCGGCTCCTGCCGAACCTGGCCCCTCCAGGATGCGAGCTGAACCGGGAGCCCTTTGCAGCAACTCTCAACACCTTCCCAAGGAATCCCGTAATTACCATGCATCTGAGTTATGTTTCAAAAGCAGTCTAGACCGCATGTGCCCCGACCTGAACAGCATCAGTAGATAATGACGAAGATATCAATCAACTTACTGCGATGGAGCACGCCTTGGGAAGAGGTCCAACAATGCATTACCGCTGTCCTCAACTCCAGCCTCCAATCGTTCGAGCTCTTTTATACAGAGAACTTCCATCCGTCAGCTCCTTCGTTGATCGACAAAGTAAAGCAGGAGTTCGGTCAAGACGCTAGACTTCGGACTTTTCGGAACGAAAGTAATCTTGGTTACGCAGGTGCCCATAACCAGTTTTTTGCAGAAACCGATAGCGAGTTGCTCATGGTCCTGAACCCCGACGCGGTTATCGATCGACTCTTTCTGGAAAATATCATTACTCCGTTTTCAAACTCCAAAGTCGGGGCGGTGACGGGCAAAATGTTGAAGCCTCGCCTACCTGGAAACGGAGAGGCTGTATTGGACGGCACCGGTATTGAGATTTACCGTTCACGTCGCGCTCGTGAACGTGGTCAGCTCGAAACCGATCACGGACAATACGATCACAATCGTGTAGTTTTTGGAGTCTCTGGAACAGCTGCTGTCTACCGTAAAACCGCCCTTGAGGCTATTAAAATCGGAGATATGGAGTACTTCGATCCCGACTTCTTTGCTTATTGGGAGGATTTCGATCTATCTTGGCGGCTCCGTCTCTGTGGATTCGAATGTGTATATGTTCCCCAAGCTGTCGTGGAACACGTCAGGGCTGTGGGCGTTAGTCCCGGAGGCCTCTATAACTTTGGGACTTTTGTAAAACATCATAAGTCTTTTCCGCTTTGGGTAAGAGAGTGGAGCTGGCGAAACCACCTGTTTGCGATCATCAAAAATGATTTCGGATGGTGTCTTTATCGAGATCTCCCACAAATAGTGATCAGAGAGATCGCGATGCTCCTATTTATTGCTGTCTTCACCCCAGACACCCTTCTGGCTGTTCCGAAAGCAATCAAACTCCTCTCGCGAATGCTCGAGAAGCGGGCTCTGATCCAATCCTCTCGAACGATTGATTCATCCGACATTTGCGAATTTTTCAAGTAGAAAAGGGTTGATCATGATCCTAATTGAACCTCGCCAGGGAAGAGCGAGACAGAAATCGACACAATGATCGAGACCAGCCTTGAAGCCCCGTCGCTGCAACGCGAAAAGAAGCTATTCTTTTTCGTTACGATTCTTTGCGTCGCCATTCCGGGTTTTGCCGCTCTTAAAGCTCTATGTATTCTCTGCCTATGGGCCTACACGACCTCTGTCGGTTCTGTGCGCGCGAGCTCAATCTTCTGGTTCTTGTCTGTCATACTCAATGTCGCGTTTTGCTGCGAAGTAGCATTCCTCCATGATGTCCCTCCGGTAGACACTGGCAATCAACTCAGCAGGGTTGTCCTCTTCTTCCTCTGTCTAGGGATAGGCGCTTCGATGGCAGATTCTCGAGTGTTCGATCGCAAAACGACCGATAGACTCATTTTGTGGTTGGCGTTCCTCTCCGCCATCTTGAAGGCCTTGATTTTGGGTGCCATCCTCAGCGGAAGAATAACGCTAGAAGCTGCTCAAAAGGGTCTGGGGTTCGAA
Organism: Tunturiibacter psychrotolerans; assembly: GCF_051013365.1. GTDB lineage: Bacteria > Acidobacteriota > Terriglobia > Terriglobales > Acidobacteriaceae > Edaphobacter > Edaphobacter psychrotolerans_A. Next base: position 1,839,252 of record NZ_CP132941.1, read on the forward strand.
ACCGTCACCGACGACATAGGTTTTGGCTTGCAGAGACTACAGTTCCCTTCTGACATCGCGCTTATTTTCTTCGTCGCATGTTATTTCGGAGGGCGGAGAAAGATCATAGATCTCTTATTCCTGCTCAGCGTCACCGTGAGTGTCTTTTTGAGTTTCTCTCGTTACCTGTTTGCGGCTTATGCGCTCTGCCTGGTTATCCGTTTCGTCAGAGTAAGAAAACTCGATACCGTATCAGTCGCGGCGCTCTCTTCCATACTCATTGTTGGAGCAATATTCAGCGTGTCCCTTTCTAGCCGGTTCTCAGCTCGCGGAACCCAAGACTCCGACAGTACTCGAACAGAACAGATCGCATCCTTGACGGATGTGATAGTGCAATATCCGCTCTTGGGTACAGGAATGGGCTCAAGCGTCAACGGATATAAGCGGAGCGGCACGATACCTTTTTCATATGAAGTTCAGTGGTATGCCCTGACCATGCAATTTGGGTCTCTCGGACTTGCATGGTTTCTCGTGAACCTAATTGCCCCGCTGTCAATCTGCTGCAAATCGCCAGGAAAAACTGGCGTTTTTCTCGTCGTCTTCTCGCTCTGGCTTCTTGCCGGGTTTACCAACCCGCTCATCATCTCTCTTGGCAGCGCGTTTGGCTTGAGTATACTCATGCTCTCGCTTACCAACGAAATCGGCGTTTCGTCGCCGCACCCTACCTTTAAAACTCAAGACCTCACACATTAGATCGCGGCCAGGGCTACAAGTTAGTTTAGGAAACACGTCGAAATTGTGATCGCAGATCGTCTAACTTCATCGCTCGTTGAGGGCTTCGTTCTGCTCGACGAATCGCGTCTTGCGCAAAAGCAACCGCTGAAGCAAAAGCGAAACCGAAAACCGCAAATCCAACCGTGATCAGTGTCCGCTTTGGACTCGACTTCTTGTCCGGGGTCACGGCTTTATCGACCACCTGAATGATCGGCGCGGATTTGGCCTCATCAATGCGTGCCGCTTCATATTGACGCGAGAGCAGATCGAAAAGCGTCTCATGATATTTCAATTCTCTGAACCTGCGGACATATTCGAGGCTATCCGAAGGCACTCGTCCCGCCGGCACGGTGATGTCTCCCTGCTGGGTTTGACTACGCGGGTCGTCTTCCAGTCTTACCAACTGCGCCCGCATCGTAGCGATTTCTTGACTTAAGCGAGTCACATCTGGATTCTGATCGGTTGCGTAAGTGCGAAGAGATTCCAATTCGACTTCGCGATTGGAAATCTGAGCGCGAAGTTGAGCGATCGACTGGATCAGCATTTGAGCTTGCCCCGTAAGCTGAATAAGACCCGTTTTCTGTTGAGTCGCTCTGAGATCCTCTTCCGCCTGCGCAAGCTCTTTCCTCTCACCATTTAATTGCTGGTCAAAAAACACCCGCCGTTGAGCGGCTTCGCTGATGGCAAGATTTGAATTCATGTCATACAGTTCATGCACATACGCATTGGCGAGATCTCTTGCCCGGTTCGGGTCTCTATCTGTAACCGAGATCTGGATCAAACCATCTTTTCCACTTTCGATGTCCGTTCGCGACTTCAGCATAGCGCGACTGTCTTCTGATGTCTTTCGCTTGTAAACGCTCTGAAGGTCATACTTCGCGATGATATTGTCTGCAATCGTCCGACTTTGAAGTATGCCTATATACAAATCGGCCGGTGTCTTGAGCCCTAAGGCCGCCGCGCCGCCGCCGCCCAGGGAGGCTAGTGAACCTAATTGGTTGAGTAGCGCTGACGACGATGTTTGCTGCTGTGGTGGCATAATCACAGCTTTGGCAGTAAACTTCGGCCGGAGTAAAAACGACAATATCGAACCTAGCAGGAAAGCTATCAAAGTGACCACAACGATCATTCGACGCTTTCGCGCCAACACTACCAAGATGTCCAGGAGGTCTAGAGGGCCGTCGCTCAATGGCGACGACGTTTGGCTGATCATGTCTTCCGCTTGTTTTTTAGTATTCATCTACAAAATTATCGTAACGCATCGACTTCGTGCATGCGCCTTTGGCTTGTGTCATTGCGGAACGCCGAACAGTGCACCCATTTAGTCATACTGAAGCATGTGCGGCGCCGGTTCGGTCAGCGTTCCATCCTTACGCTCGTACCACATGAACAGTTTGTGATCCCCATTCACGCGCACTGCAACAATGATCCCGCTTCCAAACGCTCCCGTCCCATCCGTCTTCGAAATATCGACATGATGCGAATGAATCGGTTCGCCGACTGGGCTCGCCGTCGTCCAATCTTCGGTAAACCGCTGCAGCGGATAGTCCTTATGCCGCTCCGGATGCTGCTGCCAGTCCGGATCGTTTGTATAAATCGCGAATGCCTTGCCGTAGTCCTTCGCTTCAAGAGCACTAAAGAAGTTGCTAACCTTGTGCTCAGCCGGAAGATTCGAAAAGAACCACCCGTGACCCAGCAGATAGCCGCCCACGCCTAACACTACCGTCAGCGCAACAAGAACGCCGAAAGCGATCAATAAATTGCGGTTCCGCGTTTCGCGGCGGCTATCAAACTCCGGTGCATTCAGCAGCGTCATTGCTTCTCATCCTCACAGATCTAAATCGGCCAACATAGTCAATCAACATACTAAACACCAGCTCATGCTCCGGCCTTGGCCAACCACCAATAACCGATCGTCACCGCTTCCCAATCCATGTTTGCATCAAACGCAGATGATGCTGCATATGTGCGATGTAGTCCTCAATCAGAAATCCCAGCGTCAGAGAATCGCCCGCCACTGCTCCAACATTTCCCAATCGTCCTCTTTCAATACGCCCAATCGTCCACGCCACATGCTCATTCAGCGCAAACCAAAGCGCCAGCACCTGCGCCCATTCGCGTTCTGCATAATGCTGCAGATCCACCCATGCCATCTGCTCGTACCCAGGCAAACTCTGCCCAGGCTCAATCTGCAGCCGAACAATCCGTCCCAGATTGTTGACCGCTGAATCGATAAGATGCCCAATCACCTGCTTCGCGCTCCACTTCCCCTCGCGCTCCGGCACGCTGGCCTCAGCTTCAGAGATCGTGACCAGCCACGGCATCGCACCGCGCAGTACCTCCGACAGGCGATTGCTCAACTCTGTCGAATCCAGCAGCGCAACATCCGATGCTTGCGCGTACATCACCATCCAAACGCTCCTCGATAAAGCGTGAACTCAACTCTAGATGGCAGCAAGTATACCGACACCACATCGAACCTGACCGGAACCTCCGCCCTCAACTTCTCCGGGAACCCCCTCAGGTACGCGCGCGCCATCCGCCGCAACATATCTTGTTTATCCCGGTCCACAGCCGACTCCGCCGGAATCGCGTCTCTTCCACTCCGCGTCTTCACCTCGACAAAGCACAACGTCGGCCCATCCCAACCGACCAGGTCGATATCACCCCACAGCTTCGCACTCTTCCACCGTCGCGCCACGACGGTATACCCCAGCTTCCGCAAATGAAAGAGCGCCTCCCGTTCCCCTAGCTCACCCGTAGCGAGGTGCGCCGGCCCGCTCTTTCCGCCAGCCCGCTGCACCGCCAGCGAGTTCATCCCTCGCATCACTCGCGTCTGAAGATCAATCCACATCGCAGCTATCATTCGTACTCTCGTATATCATTCATCCACCATCTCCTGAGTAGAATACGTGGCAGCGGCGCAGCTGTCTTCAGAACGCTACCGAGTAACTCTCAGACCGGGCCCCCTAAAAAATCAGAGGTGATCACGCTCATGCCAACCGCATCGAGAGTATTGCTCCTAGTCCTCGGAGTCTTCCTGGCTTCGACAATATCTTCGGCCGGACCTCAAGCAGCCGCTCAAACCAAGTCCGCAGCGTCAGCCAAAGACAGCCAACAATCGACGTCCCCAACCGAAGCCTCCGCCGACGCAGACACTCAGGAGACACCAGACGACGAGCTCGACACCGCTGCCGTCACTCTCGACGTCTCGCATAGTTCCCCGCTGATTCAAAAGCTCTACCAAGCCACCCGCGAGACCAAAGAGCAACCCATCCTCGACCGACTCTCCGAAGCCAAAAGACTAATTGCGGACGGTGCTGACGTAAAAGCAACCGACCAATACGGCCGCACCGCGCTTCACTGGACCATCTTCGGCTCCAGCTACAACACCAAGCCGAAGATCATCGTCTCCTACGAGGAGGTCGCGGACCAACTCATTCAGCACGGCGTCGAGATCAATCACGAAGACATCTACAACGACACCGCCCTCGACTACCTCCTCTACTCCCCCAACTTCGAGATCCAGACCCTCCTGATCGAAAACGGAGCGACCAGTGGATTCCTCACAGCATTCTTCCACTTGTTTAATCAGGAAAACGGAGATATGCCCCACACCATCGCGGCCAGCGTCGCACAATCAAGAAAAGCCGACCTTGCCCCCGGTCAAACCCTGAGCGTCCGCCTCAACGGTCCCGTCTATAGCGAACACTCACGCACAGGCGACCCCGTCGAAGCCACCGTCACCTATCCCCTCTGCAAGAGCGGCGAAAACATCAGCTGTCCAAAAGACGAGCTCGTCATTGCACCCGGCACCAAGGTCCAGGCCACCGTTCTCTTCGCCCAAAAAGCTCCAGACAAATACTCCCGTCCTCGCCTCGTGCTCGACTTCTCCAACATCATCCACGCCGACGGCACACGCTCGCCGCTCTACGCCCGAGTCATTGACGTCGACAACGCCCGCGAAACCGTCCGCAACAACGAAATCCTCGGCATCGTCCAGCCACACGCCACCACCAAAGCCTCCATGGCCCTCGCCGGCCTGGGCATGGTCAATCCCATCGCGGGATACACCATCAAAGGCGTCTCCGCGGTCTACGGTCTCTCTATCCGACGCGAGATTCTCTTTCCCGCAGGAACCGACCTCCAGATCCAGGTCGTCCGTCCCTCCATGTTGAAGACGCGAGATGCCTGGTCTGGCTGGCCGCTCATGCCGGTCGATCCCCCACTGAAAACGCTCGTCACAGCAGCCCCTCTGCGTGTCTACACCAAAGACAACAAGCCTTCCGACCTGACGAATCTCATGTTCATCGGCTCTCAGCAGGAACTCATCGCCGCCTTTCAGGAAGCCGGCTGGTTCGAAGCAGACTCTCTCAGCATGGGCTCGGCCGCAAAATCGATTCAGGCAACCATACGCGGGGCCGGCTACACCAACGCCCCTGTTTCTCTTCTGATGATCAACGGCAAACCACCCGACCTCGTCTTCCAGAAATCTCTCGACACCTTCGCCAAGCGACATCACATCCGCATCTGGAAAGAGCCCGGAACCTATCAGGGCCGCGACGTTTGGATTGGAGCCGCCACACACGACATCGCAATCTCAACCGAAAAAGCGAAAACAAAGTGGTCGCACCGAATCGACCCCCACATCGACCGCGAACGCGAATGGATTGAAACCGATCTCCTCTTCAAAGGCACTGCAACTTCCTACGCCCTGGTCGACCGTCCCCATGTTCCGAAGAAAACCACAAACGCAACCGGCGATGAACTCCTCACCGATGGGCAGTTGTCTGTCTTAGTGATCGGCAATACGAAACCAAACATCCTCAACACGCAATCCCCCGTTCTGCAAACTCGCAAGTAGCGAATATCTCTATCGCACGAAGCCTGTAGCATGGAACCATCGGCGTGATCCTCAAAGCATCTCGTGGATGCGCCGTCTCAACTACGCGCAAGGTTCCTGACAAAGGCAAACGGATGAACGTAATTCTCTTCGGCGCAACCGGCATGGTCGGCCAGGCCGCTCTGCGCGAATGCCTCCTTGATCCCGAGGTCAATCTCGTCCTCTCCATCGTGCGCAATCCAACCGGCCAGCACAACGCCAAGCTACGAGAGCTCGTTCACAGCGATCTCTTCGACTACTCCGCCATCCAAACCGATCTCACCGGCTTCGAAGCCTGCTTCTTCTGCATCGGCGTCACCTCCGCCGGCATGTCCGAGACCCAATACACCCGCGTCACCCACGACCTCACCCTCGCCGCCGCGACCACACTCGCAAAGCTCAACCCGTCCATGACGTTCATCTACGTCTCCGGATCCGGAACCGACAGCACCCAGCGCGGCCGCACCATGTGGGCTCGCGTCAAAGGCAAAACAGAAAACGATATCCTCAAACTCCCCTTCAAAGCGGCCTATATGTTCCGGCCGGGATTCATACAGCCACTTCACGGAATCGTCTCAAAAACGACGTCGTATCGAATCTTTTACTCGGCCATAAAACCATTCCTTCCTCTCATGAGGAAGATCTCTCCCACCCAGATCGGCACCACAGAGCAGATCGGCCGCGCAATGCTCCTCGTCGTCAAACACGGCTTCCCCCGTCCCGTCCTTGAATCCAAAGACATTAACACTCTCCGGTCACCCTCAGAAAAATAATCGGCGATCGAACGACAACCACACGACCGTACGAACTGTAAAAATCGACTGACCCAATGTTTCGAAGCGCGAAGACTATCGGTTGATCGGACTGATGGGTGATTGTGGCACTGGCCGTCAATAAGCCAAGATTCATCACGTCGGCGCAATCGGCTCCTCACACCGTATTCCCGTGAGGCCACCCGCATGAACATCTACAATTGGAAGACGTAGCTGATATGCATGGTTTGCGAAATCCGGGCCCTTTTCTCTTGACCATCCTACTGTGCACACCGCTCAGTACCCATGCACACGCGCAAACGCTTTCCCTTCCATCCCCCTCCAACCCAATCACGTCGCCGCCACCCCTCATCCAAATCGCCGCATTAGAGCCCGCCGGCATAGAACTCCCAGACGCACCAGGGCTGCAATCACCCAGCCCACAGTCTTCCAGCTTCATGCCGCCCGACCAGCAAACAGCCGGCACCATCAGCGGCACGGTACTCGACGCCAGCGGAGCCCAGGTCGAAGGGGCTCTGGTCTCCATCCAATTCCTGGACTCACGGCCCCAGCGCACGCTCAGAACAGACGCAACCGGCTCCTTCAACTTCACTGCGGTCAACGCCGGCACCTTCAAGTTAGAAGTCATATCACCCGGCTTTGCCAGTTGGGTCTCCTCTGCCCTTGTACTCCTGAAAGGCCAGCAGTACGAGTTGCCGACCGTTACCCTGCAAGTCTCCTCCGCCACTACGAACGTCGACGTAAACTTCACGCGGCACGACATCGCAGAGGAGCAGGTATCGCTCCAGGAGAAGCAGCGCGTGCTCGGCATCATTCCCAACTTCTACGTCTCCTATACCTGGGATGCGGTCCCTCTCAGCTCCGGGCAGAAGTTCCGCTTGGCATTGCGAGATGCATACGATCCCGTCTCCCTCGCCATCCCCGCCATCATCGCGGGCATCGAGCAATCGCAAAACAGCTTCAGCGGCTACGGCCAGGGCGCATCCGGCTACTTCAAACGTTACGCAGCCTCCTACGGCGACGGCTTCATCGGCAGCATGATCGGCAACGCGATCCTTCCTTCAATCCTTCATCAAGACCCGCGCTACTTCTACAAAGGCACCGGGACCATCCGCTCCCGCGCGCTCTACGCCATGTCGACCGCGTTCATCTGCAAAGGTGACAACGGCCATTGGCAACCGAACTACTCGTTCATCCTCGGCAACTTCGCCTCAGCCGGCATTTCCAACCTCTACTACCCCTCCACCGATCGCAACGGAGCAGGGCTGACGATTTCAAACGCCCTGATCGACACAGCCTCAGGCGCAGCCTCCTCTCTCCTCCAGGAATTCCTCATCAAAAAAATCTCCCGTGGCATCCCGCACGACCCTAAGCCGTAAAGCAGCCCAGAACTGTCGAGCTTTGAGTCGCCAAACTCTCAAAAGATTCATGACTCAACCTGACTTCCTCTCAAAAAGTCAACCCATTGCTTCCGGGCCCGGACCCTGCGATACTTAACCGTGCCCACCCTGCACAAATTTCAAATACATATAAAGAGGTCGCGGACATGTCTGCAAAGTACATCTTCGTAACTGGCGGAGTCGTGTCTTCGCTCGGCAAGGGTCTCGCCGCAGCCTCGATTGGCTGCCTGCTCGAAGCCCGTGGCATCAAGGTCAACCTCATGAAGTTTGACCCCTATCTCAACGTCGATCCCGGCACCATGTCGCCCTTCCAGCACGGCGAAGTCTTCGTCACCGACGACGGCGCGGAAACCGACCTCGACCTCGGCCACTACGAGCGCTTCACCCACGCCAGGCTCACCCGCGACAACAATCTCACCACTGGCCGCATCTACGAGCAGATCATCACCAAAGAGCGCCGCGGCGACTACCTCGGCAAGACCGTCCAGGTCATCCCCCACGTCACCAACGAGATCAAAAACGCCATGCGCAAAGTCGCGGCGGACTGCGAAGTAGCCATCGTCGAAATCGGCGGCACCGTTGGCGACATCGAATCACTTCCCTTCCTCGAAGCCATCCGCCAGATGCGCCAGGACCTCGGCCGCGAAAACACCTGCTTCGTCCACGTCACCCTCATCCCCTGGATCGCCGCCGCACAGGAGCTCAAAACCAAGCCCACCCAGCACTCCGTCAAGGAGATGCTCTCCATCGGCATCCAGCCCGACATCCTCCTCTGCCGCTCCGACCGCGCCGTCCCCCGCGAGATGCGCAACAAGATCGCCCTCTTCTGCAACGTCGAAGAGGCCGCCGTCATCGCCGCCCGCGACGTCCCCAGCATCTACGAGGTCCCCCTCACCTTCGCAGCCGAAGGCGTAGACACCCTCGCCCTCAAGTATCTTCGCATCGAGACCAAGGCCCCCGACCTCTCCCGCTGGCAGGACATCGTCCGCCGCGCCTACAATCCCAAAGACGAAGTCTCCATCGGCATCGTCGGCAAGTACGTCGAGTACGAAGACTCCTACAAGTCACTCAAAGAAGCCCTCGTCCACGGCGCCCTGGCCCACAACCTCAAGCTCCGCGTCACCTGGCTAGAAGCAGAAGGTCTCGAAGTCCCCGATTACGCCGAACAGCTCCGCAACTTCGACGGCATCCTCGTCCCCGGCGGTTTCGGCAAACGCGGCATCGAAGGCATGCTCAACGCCATCCGCTACGCCCGCGAAGAAGCCGTCCCCTACTTCGGCATCTGCCTCGGCATGCAGACCGCATGCATCGAGTACGCCCGCAACGTCTGCGGCCTCAAGGACGCTAACTCAGGCGAGTTCGACCCCGCCACCCCCTACCGCATCATCTACAAACTCCGCGAGCTCACCGGCGTCGAAGAGATGGGCGGCACCATGCGCCTCGGGGCATGGGACTGCGTCATGGAGCCCGACTCCCTCGCCGCCCACGCCTACGGCAAGACCGAGATCAGCGAGCGCCACCGCCATCGCTATGAGTTCAATCGCGAGTACGAAGCCATCCTTACCGGCGCCGGCCTTCGCCTCACCGGCACCACGCCCGACGCCACCTACGTCGAGATCGTAGAGATCCCCACGCACCCCTTCTTCCTCGGCTGCCAGTTCCATCCCGAGTTCAAATCCAAGCCGCTAGAGCCACACCCACTCTTCCGCGACTTCATCGCCGCCAGCTACCAGAACCGCCTAGCCATGCAACACGAGATCTCAACCTCCTCCAGCATGGAAGCTCTGTAACCAAAGCAACAGGCAGGGCGTCGAACCATTCGCAACCTCTCAGGGAGCGATATGGCACGACCCCTCTTAGTCTCATTCGTCGCCGGAGCATCCGGTCCCTGGCGCATCGATCGAATCGAAAGCGTCACCGGCGAGGGCCTTCCCTCAGCGGAAAGGCTCGACGTCATCGAAGGCTGCGAGTTCGACCCAATCGCACCCCGTTGGGCTCTCCATGGCGTAACCAGCAATACGCGATACACGAATCGTTCAGAAACCAAAGCTCTCCTCGCGAAGCAACAAGGCCTTCACCGTCCTCAGGCGACACGGGCAGCGCTCATCCCCATACGTAAAACATCAACCTGGTGGGATCTTCCTCAGGATGAACGCCACAGCATCTTCGAAGAACAATCCAGACACACCAGCATCGGCATGGAGTATCTCCCCGCGATCGCGCGCCGTCTCCATCACAGCCGCGACCTCGGAGAGCCCTTCGACTTCCTAACATGGTTTGAATACGCGCCCGAACACAGCAATATCTTCGAAGAACTCGTTTCCCGTCTTCGCGGAACCAGAGAATGGCAATACGTTGACTGCGAAGTCGACATTCGCCTCGTTCGCGCATAGGCAAAAATCCGCCAGCAAATAGACGCCCTCTCACAACAAGAGTTTGGTCCGTCTCCACCTTCTCTGTAGACTTGTCCCAACCATGCCTCTCTCTTTGCGAGTTGCTCTCCTCCTCAGCCTTTCGGCCTCTAGCGTCATAGCTCAAACCACCGCCGCCACCGACCCGGGCATCCGCACCATCCCAGACGCGAACAAAAACCTCACCGGCCGCGCTCCCCACGGCATCGACTGGAGCCCCGACGGCAAGCTCCTCACCTTCATCGTCGACGAGCCCGAAGCAACCACTCCTGGCAAAGCCGGCGACATCGTCCAGATTGACGCCGCAACCGGCCGCGCCAGCGTCCTCGCTACCGCCGAGCAGCTCAGCAAACTCACCTCCGCCGCCGTCAACGAAAAAGACGCAGACCACCGCTCTCGTTACGGCATGTCCGCCTACCTCTGGTCCGCCGACTCCAAACATCTCCTCATCGACAACGGCGGCCGCCTCTGGCTCTACGACATCGCCGCCGGAACCGGCACCCTCATCGTCGACACCCACGAAGGCTCCGGCGACGATCCCAAATTCTCCCCCGATGCCGCCAACGTCTCCTATCTCCACAATCACAACCTCTACATCCACCCCGTATCCGCCACCGGCAAAGAGACCGCCCTCACCCACGACACCACCGACACCCTCCTCAACGGCGAAGTCGACTGGGTCTACCTCGAAGAGCTCGACGTCCGCAGCAACTACTTCTGGTCGCCCGACTCCAAATCCATCGCCTACCTCCAGATGAACGAGGCCAAGGTCCCCCAGTACCCCATCACCGACTGGATCCCCACCCACGCCACCATCGACAACCAGCGCTACCCGCAACCCGGCGACCCCAACCCCGCCGTCCGCGTCGGTATCGTCTCCACCAAAGGCGGCAAGACCAAATTCATCGAAGTCCCCTTCAGCCCCAACAACGACTACATCCCCCGCTTCGGTTGGGTCGACGCCAACACCGTCTACATCGAAGTCCTCACCCGCGACCAGCAGCACCTCAACCTATACTTCGCCGACGCAAAATCCGGCAAAACCCGCCTCGTCTACACCGACACCGACGCCAAATACCTAGACTTCAGCACCGACCTCAATATCCTCCCCGGCGGACGCTTCCTCATCAGCAGCTGGCGCGACGGCCACGTTCACCTCTACCTCTACAGCTACGACGAACACCATCCCCTCGCCGCCGACGCCACACTCACCCGCCAGCTAACCCAGGGCGACTACGAGGTCGAAACCGTCGACAGCATCGACCCGAAATCCAACACCGTCTTCTACGCCTCGAACGAAGGCTCCCCCCTCGAAGACAATCTCTGGTCCATCAAACTCGACGGCACCGCGAAGCAACAGCTCACCACCGGCCGCGGCACTCACGGCACCAGCACCTCGCCCGACGGCGTCCACTTCACCGACTTCTACAGCGACGCCACCACCCCGCCAGTCCTCAGCCTCTGCACCATCAGCCAAAACTGCACTCCCATCTGGAAGTCCAAGCCCGTCGCCCGCGCAACCGGCGTCACCAGTTCCATCGTCACCGTCACCGCCGCCGACGGAAAGACCAAACTCTACGGCCGCCTTACCACCCCAGCCGCCACCACCCCAGCAACCGTCCCCCTCATCCTCAACCCATACAACGGCCCCACTCCCGTCAGCAGCATCCGCAACTCGTGGGGCGGATCTCAGATCTTCAACGAACTCCTCGCCCAACACGGCTTCGCAGTCCTCGACATCGACACCCGCGGCAGCGGAGGCCGTGGCCGCGACTTCCAGCAGGCCGCCTATCGCAACTTCGGCCCCGTCCAATTCTCCGACCAGATGGCCGCACTCGACCAGATCCTCGCCCAATACCCGCAGCTAGACTCCAAACGCATCGGCTGGTGGGGCTGGAGCTGGGGCGGCTACTTCACCCTCTACTCCATGACCCACACCGACCGCATCCTCGCCGGCGTAGCCGTAGCCCCCGTCACCGACTGGCGCAACTACGACTCCATCTACACCGAACGCTACCTCGGCCTTCCTTCCACAAACGCAACGCCAGACCCGAACAACATCTACGCCATTGACTCACCCATCACCGATGCCGCCAAGCTCAAAGGCCGAATCCTCATCGCGCAAGGCACCGGCGACGACAACGTCCACATGGCCAACACCATCCAATTCATTCAACCCCTCATCGACGCCGGAATCCCTTACGACCTCCAGCTCTTCCCCCGCAAAACCCACTCCATCGCCGGCCCCACCGCGCGCGACGAACTCTTCAGCCGCATCCTCTGGCACTTCGAAACCTACCTCAAGCCTTAACTCAACCCAACCGCAACCGATCGTAGCGACATCTGTAGCTGCGATTGGTTGCAGTTGCCTCTGTGATCGCGGCCATCTAATTTGTCGTCATCCTGAGCGCAGCGAAGGATCCCTGTATTTGCATTCGTAGTTGCGCTTGCATTTGCCGTTGCACTTGCCTTTCTTTCTGTCATCCCCGAAGGGGATCTGCTGTTGTTTAGTTTTAGGCCGTCATTCCGAGCGCAGCGACTCACCTCCACCAGCCCGCCTCGCGAAGTAGTAGCATCCAAACAACAATGACTACCCAATACGGTTCATACGGCTCAGGTCGCAGATCTTCCGGAACGTTCTTCGTCGTCCTGCTCTCGCTCATCCTCGGAGCCGCCGCATTGGCCGTATTCATCCGTCACGCCACCTCCGGCGTCTTAGCCCGCATCGCCACCGCCATCACCGGCCGCACCGCCACCTTCGACACCTCAGTCCCCGCAGTCGTCCAACGCATCCAGCGCCTCAGCCGCCTCGAAACCGTCGTCTACTCCATCGACACCGTCGTCGAAGGCTCGAAATCCAGCGCCGTCCTGCCCGATCTCCTCGCCGGCGACCGTCTCCTCCTCGTAGTCCACGGCCAATCCATCGCAGGCATCGATCTCGCGCAACTCAAGCCCGAAGACGTCCGCATCGACAACAACGGACAATCCATCCACGTCACCCTGCCCGCCTCGCAGCTCTTCGCCACCACACTCGACAACCAGCACACCCGCGTCTACGCTCGCTCCACCGGCCTGCTCGTTCCCGCCGACCAGAACCTCGAATCCGACACCCGCGCCAAAGCCGAGCAGCAACTCCAACAGTCCGCACTCGCCGACGGCATCCTCGACACCGCCCGCAAGAACGCCCGCGCCACCGTAACAACTCTTCTCTACAGCCTCGGCTTCCATCAAGTCGACGTTACCTAAGACTACCCATTTCACCGAACCCTAACCTCACGCGCGGCAACCTTATCAGCCGCATTGCGTCCAACTGTTCAATGCCACTGAAGCAGTACCTCTCGAACTTCGGTTCTCCCAACCTCGTTCAAACCTGCGCTAAAATTCAAAGCATGATGTTCCGCTCTAAACCTCGGACTGAAGACACCACCGAGGAGATCCCCACCACCGCCGCGCTCCCATTCCCCAGCCTCGAACGCAACGGAAAAAACGGGGAGGAAGACCAGGAGACCGCTCTCATCAAGACGGTTGGCTGGATCTCCGCCGGTCTAGGCGCCGTTGCTCTCGGTCTATTCGTTGGCCGCGAACTCCGCCAGCGCTACAAGTTCAACCGCCGCACCCCCTACGACTTCTACGCACACTCGGGCGACGAGCAGGACATGGACACCGGCCTCGGCATCTAGCTGCTTTACTCTAAAAAATTGAAAAGATAAGTCCTGCCGACGGCCCACTACGCGTGGAGCGGTCACTTCGTGACTTTTGTACCGGTCGAGGCACTGCGAGATGCATCGGGCCTCGCGTTGCTCAGCTCTTGACCCCGACCAACGGGAGGACAAAGCAGCCGATCAACCAAGAAAAGGTAAACACGCCACGAAGTGGCCGCCCGCCGCGCAGGCGGCCCGTCCGGCAGGACCCCCTCCGTCATTTATCATCGACCTCGACATGAAAATAGCTTTCCTCTTCCCCGGCCAAGGATCGCAATCCGTAGGCATGGGCCGCGATCTCTACGACAACTTCCCCACCGCCCGCGCCATCTTCGACGAAGCAGACGAAGCCCTCGGCTTCCCTCTCTCCAAGCTCATCTTCGAAGGCCCTGAAGACCAGCTCAAACTCACCGAGCACACCCAGCCCGCCATCCTCACCGTCTCGGTCGCCGCCGCCCGCATTCTTGCAGAAAAAGGCATCCCCGGCCCCGCCTTAGCCGCAGGCCACTCCCTCGGCGAGTACTCCGCCCACGTCGCCGCCGGCACCCTCACCTTCGCCGACGCCGTCCGCACCGTCCGCTCCCGCGGTCAATTCATGCAGCAAGCCGTCCCCGCCGGACAAGGCGCCATGGCCGCCATCCTCGGCCTCTCCTCAACCCTCATCGCCGAGGTCTGCTCCCAGGTCACCGACCAGCTCACCCCGCTCCCCACCATGCCCGACGCCAAAACCTTCAACGCAGCTCTGGCCGTCGTCTCCCCCGCCAATCTCAACTCCCCCGACCAGACCGTCATCTCCGGAGCCGAAGGAGCCGTTCATCTCGCCGCCGACCTCTGCAAAGCTGCCGGAGCCAAGCGCACCGTAATCCTTCAGGTCAGCGCACCCTTCCACTGCGCCCTCATGCAGCCCGCGCAGGACGCCCTAGCCACCACCCTCGAAGCCGTCACTTTCCACGACCCGGCCTTCCCCATCGCCGCCAACGTCGACGCCCGCCTCCTCACCCGCCGCGCCGAAGTCCCCGACTGCCTCATCCGTCAGGTCACCGGCGCCGTCCGCTGGGTCGAGTGCATCCAGCTCCTCATCGCCGAAGGCACCACCCACTTCATCGAAGTAGGCCCCGGCAAAGTCCTCTCCGGCCTAATGCGCCAAATCGACCGCACTCAAAAAACCTCCAACGTAGAAGACTCCGCCTCCTTAGAAAAAACACTCGCGTCTCTTTCCTGAAACACTTTCCTCGCGAACCACCATGAACCGTGGCGTCAGATCCGCGAGGCGTTTGATTGTAAATTCTTTCATAACGGAGCACGCCCGATGCGTTCGATTGTTCTTGCAGTCTCTTTTCTTCTTATCGCTTTTGTTGCAGCCGCGCACACCCAAGATATTCCGGTGGCTGCATCCGGAAACCAGCGTTTTCACTTCACTGAGAAGCCCGGACCAGATGCCGTGGGACTGAAGGTTGTGGAGCAGTATGATTTCTCGCGCAGCTATCGTTCTGTCACCGATGAATTGGGCAAGCCGTATCAAGGAGAACGCGCGCGACCATTGCAGACGTTGATCTGGTACCCGGCCCAAAAGAGCAGCGGCAAACCGATGATGGTCGGAGATTACAGCGACCTGCTGGCTACGGAGACCAGCTTTGGGAGACCCGAACTCTCGCCCGATTGGAAGCAGTGGATCGACGGCATGAAGCCTACGCTGAAGGATTCAATGTGGGCGGTGCGCAACGCTCCGCTGCTGGCGGGACGATTTCCAGTAGTGATCTATGCGCCAAGTCTTTCTTCGATGTCTTGGGAGAACGCGGACTTATGCGAGTACCTGGCGAGCCACGGCTATGTGGTGGTGGCGAGCCCCGATATGGGTACGACATCTCGGGATATGACCAGCGACCTTGGCGGTATCAATGCGCAGGCGCAGGATATCTCGTTTCTGATTGGGTACGCGCAGACGCTTCCGGATACGGAGATGTCGGAGATTGCGGTGGCAGGGTTTAGCTGGGGTGGGATCTCAAATCTGTTTGCGGCGGCGCGCGACAACCGCATTGATGCGCTGGTAGCGCTCGACGGCAGCATGCGCTATTTCCCGGGGCTGGTGAAGGCGGCGACCGATGTGCATCCGGAGCAAATGACGATACCGATGCTGTTCTTTACACAGGGACCGACCTCGCTGGAGAAGCTGGCGCGACACTCCATCAGCAAAGACACCGAAGGTCCTAACGTGCTAAATGCGTGGACGCACGGGGATCTCATTACGGTTGACGACATGGCGCTTGTACACACGGAGCACAGCTCGATGTACCAGCGAAATGAGGATATATGGAAGGACTATCCGAGCAGTCGCAAAGCGGATTACTTGCGCGCGGATGGGATTGTCGGCTATGCCTGGGTAGCGCGCTACACGCTGGAGTTCCTGGATGCGTATCTCAAGCACGATACGCAGGCGATCGCCTTCCTGAAGAAGGCGCCCGCGGATGTGGGCGTTCCGCCGCACATGATGACAGTGGACTTTCGCGCGGGCAAAGGGATACCGGCTACTCTCGATGCGTTCCGCGCTGAGTTGGGACGGCAGGGCTTCGATCATGCTCCGGCGATCTATGCCGTGATGCTGAAGGACCAGCCGGATTTTAAGCTGGATGAGGACGCAGTGATCCGGTGGGCGTACGACCTGATGGAGCAGAATCACCTGTCTGAGGCAACCGACCTTTTCAAGTTGGACGTGCAAGTATTTCCGGGTTCGTGGAACGGCTATGACAGCTTGGGCGAGGCGTACATGAAGGCCGGGCAGAAGCAGTTGGCAATCGACAGCTACAAGAAGTCCCTGGAACTGAACCCGGCGAATGACGATGCCAAAGAGAAGCTGCAGGTGCTGGAGACCGCACCTGCGCACTGACCATTTCAAATGGTAGAGACTCCAGTTCCTCCAGCGTCGGCAGGATATCGGAAGTGACCCGTTGTGCCCGAAAAGTCAGGTTTTCGTTAGCTTCATTGTTAGGCGATAAGCTTCGTCTCAAGCACCTAAAGAATCCATGCCAAAGCGGCCATTCTTCTCCGCTAGCCTCACCGCACAAGATTTCGCCTCTTGGTATTGGCTCAAGGAGGAACTGGTCGCCTTCTGCCGCGAGCATCAGATCTCCCCCTCCGGCTCCAAGCTCCAACTACAGTCCAGAATCACGGACTATCTAAGCGGAAAAAACCCCGTCACGCGCCCCACCCCAAAGCGCACCTCAACAAAAATGCCCACCCACTTCACCATGGACACGATCATCGGAGAAGGCTGGCGCTGCAATCCCTCCCTTGGAGCCTTCTTCAAACAGACCCTCGGCCCCGGCTTCCACTTCAACGCCCCCACCCGCGACTTCATCCACACCAAACCCGGCAAAACCCTCGCCGACGCAGCCATCTGCTACCAGACAAGCGTCTGCCCCGGCGCAAAGAAAACGCGTATCCCGCAACAGCTCGGATACAACCAGCACTTCCGGGACTTCTTCCGCGACAACCCCGGCTCCTCACGCCAGCAAGCCATCGACGCATGGTGGATCAAACGAGACAAACGCAAAGATACACTCGAACCCCCTCAGGGCGAAGAATAGCTTCCAGCATTTTGACAACAGAAAAAAGGAAGCTCCATCCTCTCCGCGCCAATCCTCGCGCCGTCCTGAAATCTTCTAAGATAGGACGAAGACGAAGAACCATCTCCTGAGACACGAAGAGGAATCACGGTGCAAATCAACGACAAAGTAGAAAACTTCACCCTCCAAAATCAAGACGGCAAAGAAGTCTCCCTCACCGACTTCAAGGGCAAGCCCGTAGTCCTCTTCTTCTACCCCCGCGCCGACACCCCAGGCTGCACCATCGAATCCTGCGGCTTCCGCGACGCCTTCGAAAAATTCCAGAAGCAAGGCATCGTAGTCCTCGGCATCTCCCGCGACACCGTCAAAGACCAGAAGAAATTCAAAGACAAGTACGACCTCCCCTACGACCTCCTCGCCGACCCCGATATGGAGCTCATCAACCGCTACGACCTCGTGAAGCCCAAGAACATGTACGGCAAGCTAGTCAAAGGCGTAAAGCGCACCACCTACCTCATCGGTCCCGACCAGCGCCTCATCCACATCTTCGACGAAGTCAAACCCGAAGGCCACGCCGAAGAAGTCCTCGCGCTCCTAAAAGCTCACGCAAAAAAATAACCTCATCGCAACAGCAACCAACCACGACCCCGCATCGAACCAGCAGAGACCCTCATCGATGAACGCCTACCAGGTACGCTTCAAAACCCATCCCGACCCCACCCACCCCGGCGGAATCATCATGCAGTACGAACGCGTCGGCGACATCACCCACGAAGCCAGCCCCCTGCGAGTCACCTACCCCGACAAGGTAAAACTCCAGGGAGCCTTCCTCAAAGCCGGCCTCTACCTCCACT
The DNA here is from genome assembly GCF_051013365.1 of Tunturiibacter psychrotolerans. GTDB lineage: Bacteria > Acidobacteriota > Terriglobia > Terriglobales > Acidobacteriaceae > Edaphobacter > Edaphobacter psychrotolerans_A. The sequence goes on from NZ_CP132941.1 coordinate 1,857,589, forward strand.
CCTTCGGAAAATCCGACCCCGGCGGAGACGTCATGCCCGACCCCAATCAGGACTACGAAGTCACCGATCAAATGATGCGGGACCTCGGCTTCGAAATACCCGCCTGATCGAACAAGCCTCTGCCGCACTCAAATCAAACAGTCGAAATTTGATTTTCCCCAAAGAATGCACATTCCGTAATCCCTCGTTCACATCTCTTTGATCGGAGGTTAATCGGCTGCCCTAAAACTTAGGGCTATGCGAAAAAAAAGATTTTCTTCTGCATTGAACCTCACGGCGGCCTTCCTGTTTCTCTTCCTGTGCTCCCATCTGAATGCTCAGTATGAAAACGGCAGCCTCGTAGGAACCATCCATGATGCATCAGGAGCCGGCGTCTCCGGTGCCTCTATCACCATCACCAACAACGCAACCGGTATCACCGCAAAAGCCACCTCCAACGGCTCCGGCGACTACGAAGTTCCCTCCCTCCGCGTAGGTGTCTACACCATCTCCGCTAGTGCTCCCGGCTTTGCGAATGCAGCCGCAGACAACATCACCATCTCCGTCGGCGTACGCGAGCGCATCGACCTCTCCCTCCAGGTGGGCTCTACCCAAACCACAGTCGAAGTCTCCGACGTCGCCCTCCAGATCGAAACCGAGACCAGCCAGCGCGGCCAGACCATCACGCAATATCAGAGCGAGGCCTTCCCGCTCGTCTCCCGCAACTACTCTGACCTCCTCGGCCTCGTCACCGGCTCCCGCCAGGCTCCCACCGCCGCCACCACCAGCTCCATCAACTCCCTCGTCCGCGCCGGAGCCTACAACATCAACGGCCAGCGCAGCATGTTCAACAACTTCCTCCTCGACGGCATGGACAACAACGCCTACGGCGAGAGCAACCAGGGCTTCGACAACCAGATCATCGCCATCCCGCCTGACTCCGTAGCCCAGTTCCAGATCGTCACCAACAACGAGAGCGCAGAGTACGGCCGCTCCTCCGGCGCCACCATCAACGTCGCCTCCGCCAGCGGAACCAACAAATTCCACGCCACCGTCTACGAGTTCATCCGCAACACCGACCTCAACGCCGCCGGCTACTTCAAGCCAACCCTCATCGGCAGCAGCGGAAACGTCGTCCCCTTCCAGAAGCCGACCTTCAACCGCAACCAGTTCGGCGTCAACTTCGGCGGTCCCATCCTCAAGGACAAGCTCTTCTACTTCGTCGACTACGAGGGCTTCCGCCAGGTCCTCAAGCCCCTCAGCGTCAACACCGTCCCCACCACCAACGAACTCAACGGCAAGCTCGTCGTAGCAGTACAAAACCCACTCACCGGCCAGGTTTATCCCGCCGGCACTCCCATCCCAGCCGCCGCCATCAACCCCGTCTCGCAGCAGATCATCAACTACTTCAAGCTGATCCCCACCCAGGGCACAGGCCTCGCCTCCACCGGCCTCGCGCAGGATAACTTCGCGACTCAGGTCCCCTTCACCGACAACTCCGATAAGGGCGATCTCCGTCTCGACTATCAGCAAAACCCCAACAGCTCGTGGTTCCTCCGCGTCAGCGACCGCAAAGAGACCGGCTTCAACGCTCCCGTCTTCCCGCTTCCTCTCGACGGCCAGACCAACGGCACCATCCGCGTCCTAGACCAGCAGATAGCCCTTGGCTATACCCACCTCATCGGCGCCAACAAGGTCGTCGATGCGCGCATCGGCCTCTCCAAAACCAAAGCCGGCAAGTTCTCCCCCTCCATCGGCGACAACGCCATCACCTTACCCGGCCTCCCTTCTGATCCCACCGTCTCCGGCGGCCTTCCCTCCACCAGCATCGGTGGCGGCTTCACCGCCTTCGGTCGGCAGAGCACCAACCCCCAGTGGCAGAACCCCTCCCTGCTCGATCCCAAGGTCAACTTCACCTGGATCAAAGGCCGTCACTCCCTCAAGTTCGGCTATGAGTACGAGCACATCTGGATGGCCGTCAACGATAACAACCCGCTCTATGGCTCCTTCAGCTACTCAGGCGGCTTCAGCCTCTGCCCCAGCACTACCGTCAACGGAGTCAAAACCGCGACCAACCCCAACTGCCCCAACATCAGCGGCGCGGTCACCGACAACTACTGGGCCGACTTCCTCTTCGGCACCACCAACAACTACTCTCTCGCCAACCTCTTCGTCGCCCACCTCCGCCAGTCCTTACAAAGCGTCTACGCGCAGGACGACTACAAAGTCGATCCCAAGCTGACCCTCAACCTCGGCCTTCGTTGGGAGTACGGCTCGCCCTACTCTGAGCAGCACAACTACATCTCCAACTTCGATCCCATCACTCAGACGGTCCTAACGCTCAGCCCCGGCGCAGTCGCAGGCAACGGCATCACCCCAACCTCCGGCAGCGGCGTCTACGGCAACACGCTCGTCAACCCTGACCTCAACGACTTCGCCCCACGCCTCGGCTTTGCCTACGCAGCCACTCCGCGCACCTCCATCCGCGGCGGCTACGGCACCAGCTACGTCCACTACACCCGCGCGGGCTCAGGCGACATCCTCGCCATCAACGCCCCGCAGGCCCAGTTCGTCTCTGTCACCCAGAAGACACCATCCACCACCAATCACTGCCCCGTCGGCGGAGCCGCTGCAAGCTGCTACGTCACCACCGACCAGGGCTTCCCCACCGGCATCGCCACTACCTTCAACAAGGCCACGGACAACATCACCTGGGTCCCCAAGAACACCCGCGACAGCTACGTCCAGAGCTACTTCCTCAGCGTGCAGCAGGAGCTACACAAGAACACGCTCCTCGACATCGCCTACGTCGGCAACCACGGCAGCAAGCTCCAGGGTTTCCTCAACGGCAACCAGATCAACCCCTCCGCTGGCTTCACTCGCCCTTACGGCAACTGGCCCAGCGACATCACCACAGCCCTCAACGAGTTCTACTCGCACTATGACGCCCTTCAGGTTCGTTACGAGCAGCGCTTCGTCGCCGGCCTCACCCTCCTCAACTCCTTCACCTGGTCGCACTCGCTCGACAACGCCAGTGCCTCCCTCGAAGGCAACAGCCCCTCACCGCAGGACGCCAACAACATCAAGGCCGACTACGCACAGTCGGACTACAACCTGCCCATCAGCAACGTCACCAGCCTCGTCTACGATCTTCCCTTCGGACGTGGCCGCCACTTCATGAACACCGCCAACGGCTTCGCCGACACCGTCCTCGGCGGCTGGCAGATCAGCGCCATCAACACCATGCAGGCCGGCACCGTCTTCAACGTCGGCTACTCACCCAACTCCGCCAACGCCGTCTCCCCTCAGATCCCCGCAACCTATCGCGGTGCGAATGAGTATCGTCCCAACATCGTCCCCGGCCAGAAAGCCATCAAGAAAACCAAGCTGAGCAGCGGCTACATTCAGTACATCAATCTCGCCGCCTTCACCTTGCCGGAGACCAAAGACGGCAGCGGAAATCTCGTCAGCCCCTTCGGCAACGCCTCACGCAACCCAGGTCGTTCGCCGGCTCTCTACCAGACCGACGTAGCCCTCAACAAAACCTTCACCACTCCACTTGAGAGTCTGCGCGTCCAGTTCCGCGCCGAATCCTACAACCTCTTCAACCACACAAACTTCTACATCCCCGGCAGCGGTCTCACGGGTACGCTCAGTACACCGGCCACCGCCACTGCACCAGCCAGCCTCAACAACCCAACCGGAGGCGGCCAGATCACCAGCACCTTCGAGCCTCGCATCTTCCAGTTCGGCCTGAAGATCCTCTACTAACCCAAACCCGCATCAACGCAATACAAAAGCCCTGCGCCAACCAGCGCAGGGCTTTTTTTTCAGCTACAGCCGGGTGCCTGATATCTCGATTCTGAGATGTGGGCATCGTCCGAAGGACGACCGTCGTCCCCTGAACCCACAATCCCATCAGTCGCAAGAACCCAACCCGAAAAGCCCTAAGGCTTCGGAGTCCAGAAGTCCGGCTCTGCCTGTACAAGCGCCGGTGGTGGATAACTCATCTTCGGTGCGATCCTGAACAGATTGTTCGTTCGCGTCACGACACACGAAGCTTCCAGCGCCTCCAGCTTCTTCAACCCGTCTGGCCCCAACGCCGCAATGAACTTTGAATCCTTGGCGAAGTCCGCGTCAATCTCCTCGCCCGACCTCAGCGTCGTAATCACCAGGAACGCGGTCTCCCCGCCATAAAGCATCTCGTAGGTACCCCAGTGTGCATCGGGAGCCCCCTTCTTATAACCATCGATCACCAGCTTTACCAGCTCGTCCCACTCACTCACGTGACCAGGGCGAACGACAAACTGGCTGATCGATTCATAGCGAGCCCCAACCCGAAATCCCTGATTAAAACTAAGATCGTCCCTTCGCATCCACATGCTGGAGTTCGTCTCCGCAAGCAGATCGCCGTCGGCTTCATTCGCGCGATCAAGCTCAGCCGAAAGAGAGGCGTTCCCATTCACCTTCTTGCGCTCCGCCTCAATCGCCGCGAAGCTCGGATAGGCGCTCATAAACAGCACCCTCGGCCGCCCCGAAAGAGAGGACAACGCATAGTAGTAGTCCGTAGCCTTCGCCCCGGCCATGGCCTGTGCAAACGCAGCCTCGCTTTTTTCGTGGGCTGCACCTTCCTTGCCCGGCTTGGTGAACTCTCGCTGAATCGTCAAGATCTTCTGACTCGCAATCGTCTTATCCTGCGCCGAGACCCTAAGAGTCACGCCGCCTACAAAACCAACAAGCAACAGAGGGAGCACAGCAAAGCGAAAATCAATTGGCATCTTCATACAGTTTTCTCCTGGATCGAACGTAAGAGAAACGAAAGAGCAAGCAGCCGACAAACTCGCCAATTTCTTATGCGGATAGGTCGAGTGCAGGGCGGGCACGCAGGCATGGGCGACCATCAACAGCCCGAGTGCCCGGGAACGAGTATTCCCGGATCACCGAAAACGAATGGAAATGATTCGCGCAATAGTAGGTACTTGAACTCCACAAATCAAACAAATTCTGCAACTTGCAAAAAGATGCGGAGAGCCTCCCCAGACCCGCTCTCCACTCGCAGGGCACATCGATTCACGGAAACTCAAGCCCATCAATAGTTGCCCTTCAGTCGTTGCTGTTGCCATCGCTCTTGCCGTTGTCGCAGTTGCCATTGCTCTTGCGGTTGTCGCAGTCGTCGATACCGCCCGATCCCAGCGCTTCAAAAACCCCACACCCTTGAATCGGACCAAACCCCTAACTCCTCTTGAATCGTCATCTCGACCGAAGTCGCGCAGTCTCATCGCGCGACGCAGTGGAGAGACCCCCCTATTTCGTCTTTGTCTTTGTCTTTGTCGTTGTCGTTGCCTTTGCCTTTGCCGTTGCCGTTGCCGTTGAAAAATCCAGGCACCCAGCCTCAATCCCCGCCTCCCTATAATGGAATCAGCGAATCGCGCAGGCATGACACAAACTCAACTAGCCACCTCCACCCTCCTCGCCGCGGCAGCCGCCGCTGCAGGAACCCTCACCTACGCCGCCCTCTCGGCGCAGTCCCAACTCTTTGGCAAACTCCTCATCGCCCCCCCCAACCCCAACGAAATCGCCCTCACCTACGACGACGGCCCCAACGACATCGCCACCGAACGTCTCCTCGAAGTCCTCGCCCGCAACAACACTCGCGCCACCTTCTTCCTCATCGGCCGCTACGTTCAGCAACGTCCCGCCATCGCTCGCGCCATCGCAGCCGCCGGACACCTCATCGGCAACCACACCATGACCCACCCCTGGCTCGCCTGGCAATCCGCCAACCGCATCCGCGAAGAACTCACAAGCTGCAACGCCGCAATCGAAGACACCCTCGGCACTCCCGTCCGCTACTTCCGCGCCCCCCACGGCGCACGCCGTCCCGCAGTCTTTCGCATCGCGCACGAGCTAGGCCTCACCCCCGTCCAATGGAATCTCCTCCCCGGCGACTGGAAGCCCATCTCCGCCCGCGAGATCGCAGACCGCACCCTCAGCGGAATTATCCGCAACCAGCGCCAAAATCGCTCATCCAATATCGTGCTGCACGACGGCGGACAGTCCGGTCTCGGCCAACCTCGCCTGCCAAGCGTCGAAGCCACATCCCTGATTCTTCAGCACTATAAAAATCGACCGGAGATCCGGTTCGTCACAGTCGATTCCTGGAACTAATTTCCACTCTTTGATTTGGAACTGACCCCACCCCGATCCCGTACTATGTAGCATCACCCAAAGGAACCCCGATGAGCACAACCGCCAACCCAACCGCGGCACAGCAGAATCCCGTCATCGATCCCGAACTCCCCGCGCCATTATCCATGGGCGACGTCCTGCGCGTCCCCATGATGCGCCGTCTCTGGTACGCCCAGATCATCTCCGTCTTCGGCGACTTCCTCGCTCTCTTCGCCGTCATCAACGTCATCACCTTCAAGCTGCACGCCAACGCGCAACAGGTCACCGGCGTCCAGATCGCCTACATGCTTCCCATCGCCGTGCTCGGCATCCTCGCCGGAGTCTTCGTCGACCGCTGGCCTCTCAAGCCCACCATGGTCTCAAGCGACTCCATCCGCGCCTGCCTCTGCCTCCTGTTAATCTTCGCCACGCAGATCTGGCACTTCTACGCGATCCTCGCCGCCATCAGCGTCATCTCCAGCTTCTTCGGCCCGGCCCAGGGAGTCGCCATCCGCTCCGCCGTCCCTCTGCACGGCCTCCGCTCCGCCAACGCGCTCATGCAGCAGGTCATGTTCGGCATGCGCATCATCGGCCCTGCCATCGCCGGCCTCATGGTCTCCTACCTCGGCGCCGTCAGCTGCTACGCCTTCGACTCCGTCAGCTTCGTCGGCTCCGCCCTGCTCATTGCCTCCGTCACCTTTCTTGCCCCCGGACCAAAAGCCACCACGCCAGTACCCAATGCCGCAGGCAACTCCGCAATCGGCAAAGTATGGCTCGACATGAAGCAGGGCATCAATTTCATCATGCACCACGCCGCTCTCTTGTTCACCATCCTCGCCATGGCAGCAGGCATGTTCGTCCTCGGCTGCTTCGGCCCCCTCATCGCAATATACGTGCGCGACTCCCTCCACGCCTCCACAAAATCCTTCGCCATCGCCTCAGCCATGATCGGCCTCGGAATGCTGATCGGCATCAACGGCCTCAACACCTTCGGCAAAAAGCTGAAGGACACAGTCCTCGTCTACTCCGGCCTCTGCGGCATCGCCGTCGGTCTCGTCATCCTCACAGCCCTGCCACACCTGTGGTCGACAATCTTAGGCAACCTCATCATCGGCTTCTCCGTGGCAGGCATCATCGTCCCCTCGCAAACCCTCTTCCAAAAAGCCACCCCACCCGAGCTGATGGGCCGCGTAGGTTCCACCTTCATGTCCATCATCTTCACCGCCCAGATTTCAGGCCTCGTCCTCTCCGGCTTCCTCTCGCGATACATCGGCGTCCGTCAAGTCTTCGCCCTCTGCGCCGCGATGCTGCTAATCCTCATGGCCGTCGGAAAGATCTGGATGGAACCAAAGCCCGCAGCCACGCAGCCTGCCTGACCTCACATTCAGGCAGGTGCAACTTGCCAAAGTACCCTTCGATCTCTATCGCAATCAGTTCTGGAATCTCCGCCCACGCTCCGTAGAAACCAACTCTGCGAACCTACGCGGATCGAAAGCGTCCGCGGATAAATCCAGAGAGTGCTAAGAAACCAGTTGCCAGCAGGACCAGCGTCGAGGGCTCGGGAACAGTGGCGTTATCAGGAGTGACCGTCGCAGAGGTCGTGAAGTCTTCGCTCGCCGAGGTCAGGATCAACGTCCCACCTGAAGTCGAGGCGCTGAGAGGACAATCGTCCGCGGGAAAGTCCCCCAGGCAGTTCTCAAGGTTAAGGTTAAACGGATCCACCGGAAAGATGAGATGGCCGTTTGGGTCTCCGCCATCCGCTATGGAGACATTTGTCAGCGGTCCTCCCGAGTAATTGACATCGATGAAGTTGATGCCGCTGTTTGCGAGGAAGGTCCCGAGACCGCCGACGCTGATGGTCGTTACCAAGGTGGTCGTGGTTTCAGGATCGGTGAAGGTCGTGAGCGTGTACTCGCCAGGCGTGCCCGGCCCTAGAGGACCAGGACAAGTGTTCGCAGCGATACAGGACAACAGCTGCTGGCTTGAAAATGTTCCGGTGAAGGTTACATTCTGATCGGTGAAGGATTCATTGCCAATAGTGCCGCTTGCCTGTTGTGTAATGGATAGGCTGATGGTGTCAGCTCGGGCCACGGAAGCGCCGGCGAAGGAAATAAAAAGAGTGAGGGCTGGAAACACAAAGGCATGGAACGAACGACGCATAAGACCTCCGGGGATGCGTACTATTTTCGTAAGGAGCAGGCCGTAAGATAAGCTCTACTGCCATTTCCGGGGTCAGCTTACCGCATCCGGTGCGCATTGCGCCTGTGGCAGAAAGACCACAACCCATCGCATAAATGCCTCAAGTCCCCGACCTCCCCACCTACGCTGCCGCGTCCACCTGCCGTATCGCGATTCACTGCATCTTGCTGAGGGCTGCGAAGGTGATCTTGCCTGGTCTTAGAAACAGCATGATGAGCAGATAAGCAATCACCACCCATATGATCAGGACAAATCCATCGGACGTCGCCAGCGTATACGCCTGCGCCCGCACCTGCAGGCCCAGAGCAGTGCCTGCGCGTTGCAGAGCCTCTTGCTTACCAGTGGACTGCGGCAATGCTCCGCCTGCCAGCATCATCAATCGATGATTGGTAATCCAGCTGCCTTTTTGTACATAGAGCCCCAGCATATTGGAGTGAAACTGCTCCCGCACCGCAATGAAGTGCGTCAAAGCAGCCACGCCAACCTGGCCGCCAAACAGTCGCATCAGGTGCATGAATCCAGAAAACGTAGCCGCGTTGGCGGCGCTTGTCAGAGCCCCCGCTTCGAGCGCCTCCAGAACGATGCTGCTCACCAATCCGATGTAGGTGAATGCCAATCCGACAGAGAACAGAAGCTCAACCATTTCAAAGCTATTCCCTGCCCACGAAGTATCCACATGGGACCAACGCCAGCAGCATATCGCTCCCACGGTAAGCCCAAGCGCCAGGATCAGCCGCGAGTTCCCGTGAACGATGATTGCGGCCACCAGCCAAACCACCGCAAACATCGGCAGCGCCACCCAGGCAAGAGTGTGTCCAGTCTCGAGCGGCCGGTAGTGTTGAATGTTGCTGAGAAACCCTGGTACCAGCACAATCGCTGCCAGATGCATGAACTTGAACACGAAGATTGCCGTAGCCACAATGATGATGTTCCGCGTGTTCAGAAACTTGAGGTTCACCTCTGGGTTGGGCTGTACCATGCGTCTCACGACGGTCGCCCCAAGCAGAAAGAGACCCGAGACGAGCATCGCGACGATCGTGCCGGAGTTCAGCCAGTCCAGCCGCTGGCCTTGATCGAGCGCCCCATACAAAAGAGCAAGGCTTAAGCTGAAGTAAGTGAACCCGCGCCAACTCGGCTTCGGGTCTGTATTAATCCGGCGCGGAATTCCGAAATGGATACACACCATCATCAATGGGGTGAACAGAGCCGCAGTCCAGAAGATCCAGTGCCAGGAAAGATGATCGACGTACCACCCCTCCAGCAGTGTCGCAATGTTACTGACGAAGACAATGTCCGCTGCATACGCCGCGATCCCGAAGATGATCAGCCGCTTCGGCAGATTGGTCAACACGAAAGTCATCGTCAGTGAGTAGAAGGTTCCCGACGCAAGACCTGCGACGATCAACAGCGCCAACATTACCATGTAGTTCGGCGCAAACGGCAGCAGGAAAGTTGCGGCCGTGAAGACCCCGGCAGCCGGCAGCAGAATTCTACGCGGCCCCCAAAAGGCATTCAGGAAGACGACAAATACACCACTGAACATCGTCGCCATGTTGAACGCAGTCGGAAGCCAGGATGCATCATCGAAACTAATGCCAAGGGCGCCTCGCAGATCGGGCAGCCCGACGCTGAGTAATCGGCTGGTCAGCGTAGCGAGCCCCGCACCCAGAAACACCGCAAAAATCCCCACGTATGGGTTGGTAGTCGATGGCGGCTGAACAGGTTTTGCAGGAGAAGCGGGCGCAGGTTGACCTGCGGTCGCTGTGGTCGTCATTGAGGTTGTCTCCGTCACAGATCAGCTCCATTTTACGAACATTTATGATCCCAACGATCCTTAGTTCCAAAGTACCGTCGTTTCGCTCCCTGGATCGTTCATCTTCATCTCCAACCCGCCGAAAAATAAATCTCAAAAGTTGGCGCATTTTTCGAAGTCCGAAAACATGATGCTAAAACTCCACATGTACCACGCATCCCACCACGTCTTCACCACCGAAAAACCACACCCAAACACGCAATTTCCCCGCACCCCCCCTCAAAAACCCCAACAAATCCACACATTCTCGCCCATCCACCACGGCAGAAAAAAATATCCTCAACCCTCAAAAACTCCGCCAGCTTTTCTAAAAATTATTCCGGCCGATCCATCGAAAACGCCTTGCGAGCAGCTTCGAGAACCATCCCAATCTCCGCCTCCCCATGCGCGGTCGACACAAACGCAGCCTCAAACTGGCTGGGCGGCAACCACACCCCCGCATCCAGCATAGCCCGATGAAACCGCCCAAAAGCAGACGTATCCGACGTAGCCGCACTCGCAAAATCAGTCACAGGCTCATCCGTAAAAAACCACGTAAACATTGACCCAACACGATTCGTCGTCAACGAAATCCCCGCCTCCCGCGCCACCCCCGCCACCCCTTCCGCAATGCGTGCGGACGTACTTTCAAGACCGTTATAAATCTCTTCTTCATGCCGAAGAAGATGGCTCAAAGTCGCGATCCCCGCAGCCATCGCCAACGGATTCCCACTCAAAGTCCCCGCCTGGTAAACAGGCCCCAGCGGAGCCAGAAACTCCATCACATCCGCCCGCCCGCCAAAAGCCCCGCAAGGCAGGCCTCCGCCAATAATCTTGCCCAGCGTCGTGATATCCGGCGTCACTCCATAAACCTGCTGCGCGCCGCCAAGCGATAGACGAAACCCAGTCATCACTTCGTCAAGTATCAGCAAAGCCCCATACTTCGCCGTAATCTGCCGCAACCCCTGCAGGTACTCCACCGCAGGAGCAATAGTGCCCGCGTTGCCCACGACCGGCTCCACTATCACGCAGGCAATCTCCTCCGGCCGCGCTGCAAACGCCGCTCTCACCGCATCAAGATCGTTGTAAGGCAGCGCGAGCGTGTGCATCGCGGTCTCTGCCGGCACGCCCGCAGACCCAGGAATTCCCAGCGTGGCCACGCCGCTACCCGCCTTGACCAACATTGCGTCCGAGTGCCCGTGATAACACCCCTCAAACTTGATCACAAAGTTGCGACCAGTGAAGCCGCGCGCCAGCCGAACAGCCGACATACAGGCCTCTGTGCCAGAGCTGACAAAGCGCAGTTTTTCGACCGAAGGAAAGCACCGAGTCACCAGTTCCGCCAGATCTGCTTCTGCCGCAGTGGAGGCCCCAAAGCTCGCCCCCTGCGAAGCCGCCCTCTGAATCGCCTCGACGACCGGGGGAAAGGCATGCCCGAGGATCATCGGCCCCCAGGATCCGAAGAAGTCGAGGTATTTATTTCCATCCACATCAAACAGATACGCGCCCTCGGCATGGGCGACGAACGGTGGATCTCCCCCTACTGCGCGAAACGCCCGCACCGGCGAGTCGACGCCTCCAGGCAGGAATTTTTCAGCACGAAGCTGCAACTGACGGGAGCGAGTAAGGGGACGGGACATATCAACAGTATAAAGAGGCATATCATAGAGACATGACCGAGCCAGAGCGTGCAGAGATTGAGGGTCGGGCGTTGCTCCTTTACGATGGCGTCTGCGCCTTGTGCAACGGCGTGGTTCAGTTTTTGCTCAAACACGATCGGCAAGACCAGCTGCGCTACGCCCCCCTTCAGAGCACGCTTGGGCGTGAGATTCTTGGTCGCTTTGGGATTCGCACCTTCCCCGATGGAGTCGTGCTCCTGACAGACGCCCTGAAACCGCAGGAACGGCTCTACAACCGCTCCGACGCAGTCGCTAAAGCTCTGAAGCTGCTTCCGGCGCCCTGGAGACTTCTCGGACAGTTGCTGTCTCTGGTGCCGAAAACCCTCCGCGAATTCGGCTACGGGATCGTCGCTCGCCTCCGCTACCGCATCCTGGGCCGCTACGATACCTGTCCGCTACCACCTTTGGACCAGCGCCGAAAACTTTTGGGCGTGTACGAATAACGGCACTTTACGATACTTTGAAGATCGCCCTGCTAGACTAAACTTCTTCTTTTCAAGCACTACGATATGGAGCACGACCTTGCCGGATGAGACCTCCCCGCCGCCTGATTCAATTGCCACGCACCGTCCCACGTCCGAACAGGACAAATCCATCGGAGTTTCTCCGCTACAGTCCGCAAGTGCGGAGAGAAAGGCCACTGCCCTGAAGCGATCCTCTTCAGAAGAAAAGGCCAAGAGCACGGCGAAGAAGAGCATCAGCTATGCGGATGCCGGCGTCGACATCACCTCGGGTGACCGCAGCAAACAACGCATCAAGATGCTCGCGCGGAAGACCTTCAACAAACAGGTGTTGAGCGAGATCGGCGGCTTCGGCGGCCTGTTTGCTCTGGATCTCGAAAAGTTTCCCAACCCCGTCCTGGTCTCGAGCGCGGACGGCGTGGGCACAAAGCTGAAGGTCGCGTTCGACCTCGGCATTCACCACACCGTTGGGCAGGACCTTGTGAATCACTGCGTCAATGACATTGCAGTGCAGGGTGCGACGCCGCTGTTCTTCCTCGATTACCTGGCCACCGGAAAGCTCGAAGACATGGTGATCGAGCGCGTGGTGCAGGGCATCAGCGAGGCCTGCAAAGCCAACGGTTGCGCGTTGATCGGCGGTGAGACCGCGCAGATGCCGGGTTTCTACGCGGACGGCGAATATGACCTTGCAGGCACAATCATCGGTGCAGTGAGTCGCGACAAGATCATCACCGGAGAGCAGATTCAGATCGGCGATGTTCTGGTCGGTCTGCCTTCGAACGGCCTCCATACGAACGGATACTCGCTCGCGCGGAAGCTCCTGTTTGAAGTCGCGAAGTATGGCCCGGAGCAGTACATCAACGAACTGAAAGATAAGACCGGTGCAGCATTAATGCGGACCCACCGCAGCTATCTGTCGGTGATCAAGAAGCTGACTGGAGCCGAGGTGGTAAGCGGCATGGCGCACATCACCGGAGGCGGGATTACAGAGAATCTGCCGCGCATTCTGCCGAAGGGCATGGGGGCGTTGGTCGACCGTGCATCGTGGACCGTTCCTCCTCTGTTTGAACACCTGCAACAGTTGGGCAATGTGGAGGAGGACGAGATGCTGCGGACCTTCAACATGGGCATCGGGCTGATCGCAGTAATTCCAGCCGAGAAGATCAAGAAGGCCAAGGCAATTCTGAATCGCGCGAACGAACGGCACTGTCTGATTGGCCGAATCGTGCGCGGCGAACGCAAGGTCAGCTACAACTAGAGCACTAGGAGCGTCGTCTTACCGGCACGCTGGTCACTGCATCTTCGCGCGTGGTCAGCGGGTTTTTGCGTAAGGCTGATCATCCCTGCGGCTTCAAGCCGTGGCGTAGTTTGACGGCCGAAGCGGACGGCTGCGACGGAAGAAGAAGTAGATGATGACGCTGACGATCGCGGCGTACGCGCACCAGACGGAAGTGAACGCATATCGTTTGACCACCATAACCACGAGCAGGCCCACAAGATTCAGCCACGCCAGCGTAATCAGATCGGTATAGCCAGAAAAGAAGAGCGAACCACAGGTCGCGATAACGTAAAGGATCGCGATGAGCGTCGTCGTTGTGATCGTATTAACGTAGACGATGCTGTTGTCATGAACTGAGACCTGCAGCGGATAAGCAATGAGCCCCCACAGCATGTAGAGCGTGAGTGCGCAGCCCAGGATAGCGAACGGCAGCATCTGGCGGCGCTGCTTTCGAGTAGGTTCGAGCAGCAGCACGCTAAGTGGAAGCAAGAACGGCAGCAGTCCCTGTGCGTAGAGAACGTAGGCTGCCCCAGCGTTATGGGCAACTGCGGGCGAAAGAATCCCATCGAGACCTAACCAGACAAAGCCTTCGACAAACTGATGGAATGCAAAGAGGCAAGGCATCGCGGCGAAGAGTAGTTCGCGGCGGTGTTTAACCTCAGTGAGAGTGACTACGCCAATTGCGCCCAGAACGGCGCTGCCGACGAAGTTCGCGGTTGCAGAGAAGCACATGGAGCCCTCACGGTTCAGGCCATCATACTTCAGAGCCCGCCGCAAACCCTCGCATGTTTTCTAGAGATGAATTGAGTCGAACAATATGCCCGACGAAGACATAGAACGCGGCCTCGCCTAAAATCGAAGCAAAGGATCCTTCATGCACCGACTTGGCATTCTTCTCTCCGGCAGAGGCTCGAACTTTCTTGCCATCGCGAAGGCTATTCACGAACGTCGTTTGCTCGGCGCAGAGATTGCAGTCGTGTTGTCGAACGTAGAAGATGCTCCCGGCCTAGCGGCGGCACGCGAACTAAATCTACCCGCCTTTGCGATCCCTTCGGCTGGTCACAAACGCGCTGAGCATGACGCGGAGATGATCGCGCGTCTTCATCAACACAAGGTCGATCTGGTCTGCCTGGCGGGCTATATGCGTATCATCTCCCCTGTGTTTGTGCAGGCGTTTCCGAACCGCATCCTCAACGTACACCCCTCGCTGCTGCCGGCCTTTCCAGGGCTCGACGCACAGGGGCAGGCGCTGAAGTATGGAGCCAGGGTAGCTGGTTGCACGGTGCACTTTGTCGATGAGGCGGTAGATCACGGAGTCATCATTCTGCAGAAGACCGTGCCCGTTCATGACGACGACACTGAGGCAACTCTCTCCGCTCGCATCCTCGAGCAGGAGCACCGCGCCTATCCGGAGGCGATCTCCACGGTGCTGAGTGGAGAGTATGTGATTGAAGATCGCCGCTATGTCCGGCGCAAATCCTGACGAAGTTAGAACCGCCGCATCGTCTCAGGCATAAGGCCCATCAACGCGCCCAGCATAAATAGCAAAAGCGTATAGCGAATCATCGTCGCGCTGCTCGGGCTCTCAGGAGCCGTGCCCGTGAAGAGCCGCCAAGCCATACCCGCAGCGATAAACAGAAAGACTCCTTCATGCAGAGAGGCAAAGAAGAGAATCGCGGCGGCCAAAATCAGGCCACGCTGCATACGATTGAGCGCATGCGTTGCCTGCGCGCCGTCGAGACCCAGCACCGGCACGAGATTGATAAGGTTCAGCCACGCACCTGCATGGGCCAGCGCAGACCAAAACTCGACCTTCGTATAAAAGTAGATACCCGCGCACGCTGCGGCCGCCAGCAGCCCAGCGAATGGCCCTGCGAGCGCGATGCTCGACAGCGTGTCGAGCGAGATCCCCATGCTGTACCACCGCACGTACGCCCCGAG
Organism: Tunturiibacter psychrotolerans; assembly: GCF_051013365.1. Classification (GTDB taxonomy): domain Bacteria; phylum Acidobacteriota; class Terriglobia; order Terriglobales; family Acidobacteriaceae; genus Edaphobacter; species Edaphobacter psychrotolerans_A. Next base: position 1,873,087 of record NZ_CP132941.1, read on the forward strand.
TCCAGGCAGGAAGACAGGCAGATCCGCCTTCAACCCACGCCGCCGCGCCGCGATGTAGTGGCCGAATTCGTGGATCAAGATGGACACAGCGAAACCCAGCCCGAACTTCCATCCAAACAGCGCCCAGTACACCCCGAAGAAGGCGAAGAAGCTCAGAAGAAATTTGAACTTGAGCAGGGCGAACAAAAACGTCTTTGCCTTCAGTAGAAAGAACGCAACCGGAGCCAGCGGCCCCAGCCTCTTTTTCCACGTCGCAGTACGTTGCTCACCCGCCTGAATGCGCTCATCGATCGTCGCTAGGTGCGCTGCCACCTTCTGACTCTGCTCCCCCGCCGGCAGCCATTGGAGCATATGCTGCCATGTCTCGCGCGCCTGCGGCCATGCCCGCTCCTGCTCCTGCGACATCGCCAGCTGCCCAAGCCCCCTCAAATAGTCCGCGTAGACGATCGTGTGACACTCCGGGCAGGCGAGGGTCATCGGCGGAAGCCACAAACTGCACTCGGGACAGTTATGAATCGGGTCAGGGGTACCAGCCGAAGGGCTGGTTTCAATCACTGCAGGATCAGTCATAGAAGCATCTATCATTTTATCCGTTCAACGACGCCCGCGTCGGAGCACTACGTCTCGCGACCAGCCTGTCCCTGCTGCTCCGTCGCGTCGTTCAGCTTCACTTTGACGTCGAGCCGCTTATGCCCGCGGAAGACCGTGAGGGTCACCTCATCTCCTGCCTTATGCGAGTTCATCGCCGCCGATAGATCCTGTGCATTCGTGATCTCCTGGCCGTCGATTGCGACGATCAGATCGCCGCCCAGCATCACCGGCATATTGCCCTGGTAGGCTCGTTGAGTTCCTCCATGCAGGCCGGCCTTCTCCGCAGCACCACCCGGGAGGACGCGTTCGATCAGCAGACCGTAGTCAGCGGCTAAACCGATCTGTGCTGCTACCTCCGGCCCAACCTCGAGAGTGGCTATATCGAGCGTGGGACGACGTACGCGCCCATACTTTGCAAAGTCTGCAATAACCGCCTTCGCCGTATTCACAGGAATAGCAAACCCAATTCCCGACGACTGGTCCGCGCCGTTGTTTGCAATCAGCGTCGTGATTCCTATTACTTCACCGCGAGAGTTCAACAGCGGGCCACCCGAGTTTCCAGGATTCACCGCAGCATCGGTCTGGATCGCGTCTTCGATAGGGTTGTTGTTCGGGCCACGAATCGACCGGATCGCCGAGATGATTCCACGCGTCATCGTCCCGGACAAGCCAAACGGATTGCCGATCGCATAGACCCGCTGGCCAACGGTCAGGCTCTGGGACTCAGCCAGAGTCGCCGGCTGCAGGTTCGGTGCATTGTTGATCAGCAGCAACGCAAGATCGTGCCCTTTGTCGACGCCAACTACCGTCGCCTTGTACTTGTGCTTATCCGAGAGCGTCACCTCGACCCGCTGCGCGTTGTCGATCACGTGGTTGTTGGTGAGGATGTGTCCTTGCTTGTCCAGAATGAAACCGGAACCCTGCCCCTGCTGCGGAACAGGCCCGTAAAAGAAATCGAATGCCACCGCTGTCGAGGTAATGTTTACTACCGACGGAAGGGCCTTCTTATAAACGGCAATATTCTGCTGCTCCTCGGTGTCGTACGCAGGCGCCGCATCAGCCTCGGTCAGTTCAAAGTTCCCCATCGGCCCGGTCACGGCCGCAGCTCTTGTCGCACTGACTGGAGCAGATGGCACAGCACGATGCAGCCACGGGGAGACCGCTCCGGTCGACCAGACATGGGTCGTCAGATAATAAAAGCCGCAAAGAAGAAGGACCACAAGCAGAACGGGACGCAATTTCATCGTGAGCACGACCTGAACTTTCAAATAGCCGTCGCAAAAAACCGGCCAATTCAATTGTATCGAGCCGCGCGCTCTGCTGCTCAGTCGCAGGCGGTACGCCGTCGATCCCGTCAACAGTGACCACCAGGCAAAGCCGAAGGGTACTGCAGCGGGATCAGGTTCGTCCCGCTTTTTCGGAGGATCAGAGCCTTGCAGATTGTTGCGCTTCCAGCACATCTTCCCGGGGAGGGACTAAGCCTGCACGTTACCTACACCATTCGCTGCAGCCGATTGAGAGCGGACGGCTTGATACGGGGAGCGTGGAGAAAATTCTCGCGTTCGGGCTGCCGTTTGGCCGGCGCCTCCCACGTCTCCTCCTTGACCCGCACCGGACCAGCCCAGGACTCCGCATCGAGGTCTGCGCTGGCAACGTTGGCGCGTCCCACCAGAGAGCGATCGGTGCGATCGAGCCGATCCGTACGCTCATTTTTCTCTCCGCGCTCGGAGCGTTCGGCACGGTTGATCACCTTAACCTCTTCGCCCTTTGCGACAAGATCGAGACCCTCTAAAGCCGACTCGCCGTCCTGTTCGTTGCTATGAACGGTCGCCATTAGCGAAGCCATGAAGTTCGCCATCATGCGCTGGGCACACTTCTGTCCGCACAGATGCTTGGCACCCTTGCGAGAGTTCTGCGGCGACTCCCAACCGCGAAGCTTCAGCTCTCCGCCAGTTTCATAGGCGACGAACCAGTAGTTACTCGTCTGCTTCTCTGCTGCACAGATATCGCAATTGATCGCTTGCCGGATCATCTGCCCGTCTCCTTGTCCTTCGATAAAGTGTGCCTGTCTGACACAGTCCCTTCATCGGCAGAAGACTGAAATGCATCATCCCGGGACATTCAATTTGTTCAGGAGTCTCAACCCGGCATGTTCCACGACAGGCGTTCGTCTATGCCGCAGCCTCGAGGATCGGCCAAAGCTGATCGACCTGCCACTCTAACTCCGTCAAAGCGCCGCCGTTGGTCAACACATAGTCGGATAAGGCGCTCTTCTGCTCGTCGGAGATCTGCTGCGCCAGCCTGCGGCGTGCCTCATCCTCGAACTCAGCACGCTGCTCTTCGCTGATGGCCTTGCCGCCCGAGGAGCGGGCGACAAATCGTGCGATCTTCACCTCTTCGGGAGCCGTCACCAGAATGATCCTGTCGAAACGTCTCTGCCATCCTGCGCCATCTACACTCCCGTAGTTCGTCTCGAAGATCAGTGCCGACTCCACAATCACAACAGCGTGCGGTTCCCGCTGAAAGATCTCCTCAGTCAACACCATCTGGCGCTCGATCACCAGCGGATGCGCGATTGCGTTCAACTCCTCGACACGCCCCTCTGCGAAAGCGATGCGTGCCAGTGCAGCGCGATCAAGCGTCCCATCGGGCCGAACCACGCCGAGGCCAAAGTGCGCGACCATCCCGTCGTAGATCGGTTGCCCCGGCTCCATCAGCTCGCGCCCAATCGCATCCGACTGCAACACACGCGCCCCAAGCGCGGCGAACAATCTCGCCGCGGTAGACTTCCCGCTTCCCAGCCCGCCGGTAAGGCCAACGCGCAACATGCAGGCTACTTGTTCCCCAGCGAAATCCCGCGCCGCAGCTTCGCCGCCGTTACCGTGTTCTGCATCAGCATCGCAATGGTCAATGCGCCAACGCCACCCGGAACAGGCGTATACGCTCCCGCCAACGCGAATGCTGCCGGATGAATGTCGCCGACAACAACCGATCCGCGCTTGGCAAAGGTCGCTGCCCGATCCTCATCGCCGGGGAAGAACTCATCGACCTCATCGGCGTCGGTGATGCGATTGATCCCGACATCGATCAGCGTCGCTCCCGGTTTCACCATCTCCGCAGTCACAAATCCCGGCCTGCCCATCGCCGCCACCAGAAGATCGGCCTTACGAGTGATGCTGCCAAGATCAACAGTCTTGCTGTGGCACACCGTCACCGTGGCAGAGGCGTTCAGCAACATCATCGCCGCAGGCTTGCCCACAATATCCGAGCGCCCCACGATGACCGCATTCTGGCCGGCAACCGGCAAGTCGCTCCGTCCCAGAATCTCCATAATCCCTGCCGGCGTACAGGGAGCCAACGCCGGCTGACCACTCTGCAGGCGGCCCACATTCATGGGATGAAATCCGTCCACATCCTTGTCCGGCGACACGGCCTCCAGCAGCCTCTTGGTGTTTACATACTTTGGAAGAGGAAGTTGAATCAGAATGCCATCAATATCCTCGCGAGCGTTCAACGCCGCAACCAGCGCCAACATCTCATCGGTCGTAATGCTCTCCGGCGGCGTTAGCATCTCGCTGAAGATTCCCAACTCACCGCAGGTCTTCACCTTGCTGCGAACGTAAATCTGCGACGCGGGCACCTCTCCGACCAGAATTACCGCCAGGCCGGGAGTAATCCCACGGGCCGCGAGCGCTTGAACCTCGACTGCGACCTCGGCCTTGATCTGCCCCGCAATCGCAATGCCATCTAAGATTCTGGGAGTTCTTTTCATCTCACTCATATCTGTTCCATGGTATCGCGCTCTTCGGATCTTCTGCCGGTAAGATAGGGATATGAGCGCCGAATCCCTACCGGCCACAGATCTTCGATGGGTCGTCTGTCCGGTCTGCCATCAGCGGCTCGAAAGCGTCGGCGATATCATCTCTTGCCAGGGCTGCCGACGACGCTATCCTATTCTCGATGGAATTCCCGTACTGCTTGCGGACCGCGTACTCTGATTGAGCTCCTTTAAGGAAACTTTCCAGGCCATCTCTTCGTAACGTTCTCGGGCTACGCAATCTGTCGGGCCAAGGAATGAGTCTCTACGCGACCTCGGTGGACTCAGGACGTCTAACACCAAGGGCAGGCCGAGGGAGGACACACGCCTCTCAGGAGTAGTGCAGATGACAAAGGCAAAGGGTGTCCATGTCGAAAAGTTTGCCGAGGCCGATCTCTCGGGTCTGCGAGAGGATCTGATGAAGTCGGGCCTCGACTCCTGGCAGGCAGCCGATCTCATTAGCAGTTTTCTCGTCACGCGCGGCTACGGCGTCTCGACGCAGGACGCACGCAAAGCGGCGTTCCGCATGGAATCCATCAGCTGCTCGCTGCCCTGCCTGCAGGAGGAGTTGGAAAAGATCGCGCAATTGATGTGAAATCTCCCCTTGGCACCATCGCTAAGCCGAAAAAAATCTGTCGCACGTCAACGTCGTCGACTACGCTATCGCCATGCCTGCCACCTTCCGCCTTGTCCTTCTCCCACTGACGCTCGCTTTCCTTGGAGCCGCATCGGCATGTAGCGAAGAACAAGCCGCGGAGCAACCTGACCATCCACAGCTCGTAAAGACGACTCTCGCCGACGGTATCGATCGAATCGCCGGAAAAGAACCAACGTCGCAGATCCAGTACGTTCGCCTTACCCTGCCAGGGACCCTTCGTCTCTCCACAGCTGTGGACTCTTCCGCGCCGTCCCCCTCGCCCACACTGATCGCCCAGTGCACCCTGCGCCCCAACGGAAAATCTTATTTCGAGCTCTTCGCAAACTTCGGACGCGCCACCGACCTGGCGTTCTATCCTCCTTGGACGAGGACCCCACAAGGCGACCTCTTCCCTCCGCCCACTGAAAAAGTCATCATGACGATGGACTTCCTCGGCTACACCCACGTAAAACCTATCCGCCGCCAATGGGAGATTCCCGTCCAGACACCGGGCCAGTATCGTTACAACCCACCCGGCTCCGGCTCTTCGAATCTGGAAGAGATCGCCTACTATCTCCGCTATCTGCTTGCTCTTCCCACGCTCCGCCTCACGCTCGGCAACAACTCCGCCGACTTTCTCACCACTCCGCTGCTCAACGAGATCCGCAAAGAACCTCTCTGCCGAGCCGCCTCTCTTTAAAATTAAAACGGAGAGAGTCTATGAAAACCGTCAAACTTCTCTCCTGGCACGAAGACATCGCCGCGAAAGCTGCCTCGTTGAGACAGCGCGGTCTCAAGATCGACGCGTCTCCTCTGATCAAAACGTCGGGGCTCATCGGCGAGCTGGCCCAGCTCAACCCCGCCGTGCTCGTCCTCGACCTGGACAAACTACCGTCGAACTCGCGCGAAATCGCTGAACTCCTGCGCTCCAGCAAGTCCGCGCACCACATACCGATTCTCTTCGCCGGCGGCCAGCCCGAAAAAACGGTACGCCTCCGCAGCGAAAATCCCAACGCCAGCTACGCCACCTGGACCGAAGCACCACGCGCCCTCACCAAGCTTCTCCAACATCCGCCTTCGACTCCCACCGCCGCACCACCGCGCAACTTCTCGTCAACGCCCCTGCTGAAAAAGCTCGGTATCAACCCGAACATGGAGATAGCTCTCATCGCTCCGCCTGACGCATTTGAAGAACTCCTCGGCGATCTCCCCGAGAACACCATCTTTACCTCACGCATCCAGCCGACCACCAGCCTCGCGCTCTGCTTCATCCGCTCGCTTGCGGACCTAGCCGCCACCCTCGACCTGCTGACACTTCGTCTTCCCAGACAAGTCTCCGTCTGGATCGTTCATCCCAAGCAAACCGCAAGACATCCCGTCGACTTCAACCAGAACCACGTTCGCGATCGGTCCCTCGCCGCAGGTTTGGTCGACTACAAAGTCTGCTCCATCGATAACGTCTGGTCCGCGCTCAAATTTTCATGGCGCAAGCGTTAGTTTGCCTATGACGAAATATCAATCGTCAGGTCAGGCACTCTCCAGGGCGAGAAGATAACCACGCCACCCATCGCCCTCCAACAAGGCATAATCAAAGGATGCCGTCCCTTTGGTCTCCAACCGACTGGCCCCAGCGACTCGCCGAACTACAGGCCCCCACCGGCGAGCTGAAAGAAGCTCCTCTGCGCCGCGACGTCCGCTCGCTCGGCATGTTGCTCGGCGAAGTCTTACGTGAACAGGCCGGCGAGCCGATCTACGAAGCCGTCGAAGCTCTTCGCCGCATCGCCATCGCCCGCCGCGAAGCCGAAGCGCCACAGATCGGAGCTGCCGATCAGGAAACCGCCACCGCCCACCTCCAACAGGCTCTCGCCCGCGTCCACACCCTCGATCTGCCCGCGGCCTACCAGCTCACACGGGCCTTTGGCTTCTACTTCGAACTCATCAATCTCGCCGAAACCAACCATCGCAAGCGTCGCCGCCTCTCCCTCCAACTGAATCAGAACTCCAGCTCAGGTTCCATTCAACGCGGCGACCTGCGAGGAACACTCCGCCGTCTCCGCGAAGCCAATTTCACCGCCGAACAGGTTCACGCCTTGTTGGACCGCATCTGCGTCTCCCCCGTCTTCACCGCGCACCCAACCGAGGTCGCCCGCCGCAGCGTCATGTTCAAACGCCGCCGCATCTCCGATCTGCTCGAGCAACTCGACCGCATTCCCGTGTCCGAGCACGACCTCGAATCCCTCGAGCAAGACCTGCTGGCCGAGATCACCGCGCTCTGGCAGACTGACGACGTGCGCAGCGCCCGCCCCACCGTCCTCGACGAGATCCGCATGGCCCTCGACTACTACGAGTCAAGCCTCTTCGACACCCTCCCCGTCCTCTACTCCGAGATCGCCACCGCACTCGGCGCCGAGTATCCCAACAACAAAAGCTCCAGTTCGGTTACAAATAAATCTGAAGATTCACGACCCTCCCCGACTCCCTGCATCGCCGATCTTCCGCAGCTCATCAGCTTCGGTTCGTGGATCGGGGGCGACCGCGACGGCAATCCCTTCGTCACCCCGCAAGCCACTCGCGACGCCCTCGCGATGGCCCGCTCTCTCCTGTTCACGCACTACCGCCGCCGCCTGCAAAATATCTTCGAGCAGCTCGCCAGCTCCACCCAGCAGGTGCCCGTCTCCGCCGAACTGACCGCCTTGCTCGACCGCTACCTCAGCCAACTCCGCACCGCCGGCCAGAACGCTCTTGGCGAACGCTTCCCACACGAATCCATCCGACTGCTCATCGCCTGCATCATGATGCGCCTCGGAGCCACTCCCCAATCCGCCGTTCCGGTTCCAGCAAACCCCGCGCTCAAGCCCTACACCCGCGCCGCCGAGATCCTCTCCGATCTCACCACCCTCCGTGATTCGCTGATCAACAATAGCGGCCCGCGTCTCGCCGAGATGCTCATCGATCCTCTACTCATCGAAGTTCGCACCTACGGCCTGCACCTCCAGACGCTCGACATCCGCCAGCACGCCCGCGTCCATGCCGCCGCCGTCGCCGAGGTCTCCGCCTGGTGCCCTTCAAGCTCTCCCGACTCGCTCAATCTTCCCTCCGCCTTGAGCGAGCAAACCGCCGAGGTCCTCGACACCTTCCGCACCATCGCCGAGCTCAAACAAACCTACTCCCCCGAATCCATTCGACAGTACGTCATCAGTGGCGCCACCAGCGCGGAGGACGTACTCCAGGTCATCTGGCTCGCGCGCCTAGGCGGAGTCAGCGTCGAAGCCACGCCACCAGACGCAGACGGGAGAATCGACGATCCCGGCCTCCAGCCCGTCCCTCTCTTCGAATCCATTGAGGATCTCCAAAACGCCCCCGCCATCATGCGCAAGCTCTGGACCAGCGACATCTATAAGCCTCTGCTCGCAAGCTGGAACCGCCACCAGGAGGTCATGCTCGGCTACTCCGACTCGAACAAAGATGGCGGCATGATCACGAGCACCTGGGAGATATGGAAAGCCCACCGCGCGCTCCACGAAGTCGCCCGCGAATGCAACGTGGCCCTGCGCCTTTTTCATGGCCGTGGCGGCACTGTCGGACGCGGCGGCGGCCCCACACACCGCGCCATCTTCGCTCAACCCGTCGACAGCTTCACGGGCGAACTCCGCATCACCGAGCAAGGCGAAGTCCTCAACTGGAAGTACTCCGACGTGGTCCTTGCCGAGCGCAATCTCGAACTGATGATCGCCGCCAGCCTCGACGCCCTCGCCCGCCCCGACGCAGCGCTGCAACACGGAGCAGCGATCCCCCACCTCACAGGAGAGATCCTTCCCGCATGGGAGGCCGCGCTCGACCAGCTCTCCGCCACCTCGTATGAGTTCTACCGCAAACACATCGTCGACAACCCCGACACCTTCACCTACTTCGAGCAGGCCACGCCTGTCGCCGAGTTGGAGCACGCCCGCCTCGGCTCACGCCCCGCCAAACGCAGCGGCAAAAAATCCATGGCCGACCTTCGCGCCATCCCCTGGGTCTTCGGCTGGATGCAGTCGCGCCAACTCGTCCCCGCCTACTTCGGTGTCGGCCACGCGCTCCATCACTTCATCCAATCCAATCCCGAGGGTCCGGAGTCAGGCCTTTCGCAGCTTCAAACCATGGCCCGCGACTTCCCCCTCTTCCTCGACATCATCCGCAACGTCGAGATGGCCCTCGCCAAAGCCGACTTCGGCATAGCCCGCCTCTACGCCTCACTGGTCGAAGACGAAGCCCTACGCGACCGCGTCTTCGCGACCCTCGAAGAAGAGTTCAACCTCACGCACCGCATGATCTTGGAGATCACAAAACAAAAATCACTTCTCCAAACTAACCCAGTCCTCGAGCGCTCAATCCGCCTGCGCAACCCCTACGTCGATCCGATGTCCCTCATCCAGGTCGAGTTGATGCGCCGCAAACGCGCCGCTCAGGCAAAGGGACACCTCGACTCACCCGAACTCGACCGCGCCATCTCCGCCACCATCAACGGCATCAGCGCCGGGCTCCGCAACACCGGCTGATTTCATCAGGCCTCGGCCAAGCAATCAATACCCCTGATCCGCCCGAAACGCCGTCACCTTGTTCTTCACAAAAGTCACAGCCATTGGCTTGCCAAGATTCGCAAACACCACCATGCGATCTCCATAGGTGTTGCTCGTGCTCTTACTCACCTGACCCAGCGCAAGCTCAACCTGCCGCTCGTTCATTCCGAGAATCACCTGGTGCGCATCCACCGCCTTCCAGATCTCCGTTCCCCAATGCTTGTAAAGCTCATGCGGATCGTCATAGAAAAAAATCTCATCCGTATAGAACGTGTACTCGCCTGCCTTCTTATACCCCACCGGCACAGCGTATTCCTTCGTATCGCCTGCAACATCCGGCCGCGTAAACACCATCAGCACCTGCTTGTCGCCGCCCGGAATCCGAAACGTCGCAGCCTTCGGAGCCACCTGCTCGATCGCGTCCTTCACCACCAGCGGCTCAGCTCCCAGCAGCGTTCCAGCAGCCTTGCCATACTGCGCCGAGTGCCCAACGAGAGGATAGTACTCAAGCTGCCCGCCAGCCGAAACCCAAACCGTCGTTCCCGCGAGATCCTTGATGTCTTTCAGCGAATCAGGCCGCTTCTTCTTCAAAAAAACAAGATCATCCTCAGGAATCACCTCACGCGCCGGTGCCTTCACCGAAGTGTCCGGAGCATTCCGCTCCCGATAGATCAAGCCCACCCGAATCCCCACCGCCAACACTAGCACTACGGTTGCCCCAATCGCCGCCTTAGCCCCATTCTGCATCGACTCTCCTCAAGAACCCAATCACAGCACTCTAATCTACCGGCTCCGCGACACTCAACTCCAAATCCTTCCCCCTCAAAGCCTCCTCCGTCAAGGCATTCGCATTGCGCAGCTCAGGAAACAGCCCAGCCGCAGAAGCCGTCACCAGCATCGAGCCTATTCCACCAATCACCACCGCTCGCACCGCACCCCACCACTGCGCCGTCACTCCGCTTTCAAACTCGCCAAACTCGTTCGACGCCCCAATGAACAACCAGTTCACCGCACTCACCCGCCCACGCATCTCCGGCGGCGTCGCCAACTGCAGCACGCTCGATCGCACCACCACACTCACCATGTCGCTCGCGCCGACAATCACCAGCGCCGCCGCACTCAGGTAAATACTCTTCGACAATCCAAACACCACAGTCGCTGCACCGAAGATTCCAACGCACACCAGCATCGTCAACCCAGCTCTGCGCTTAATCGGCCGCACTACCATCAACAACGAAACCGCCAGCGCCCCCACCGAAGGCATCGCCCGCAACAATCCAAGCCCACGCGGCCCAGCGTGCAAAATATCAGTAGCAAAGATCGGCAACAGCGCCGTTGCACCACCCAGCAGCACAGCAAACAGATCCAGCGAGATCGACCCCAGCAACAGCTTCGCGCGCCACACATACTCAAGCCCAGCAAGCACCGTCTTCATGCTGAAGGCCTTTTTTTCGGTCGTCACCATCTTCGCCCGAATCATGCTCACCAGCACAACGAATCCCAGCAGCATCACCAGCGTGAAGCTATAGACCAGCGGCGCGCCATTACACACCGCCGCGACGCCGGCCAGCGGCAAGGTAAACAACAGCCCCCCCACCGCAGGCCCCGACATATTCGCAATCTGGTAGACCGTCGCTCCCCACGTCACCGCGTTCACAAAATCTTCCTTCGGCACCAGGCTCGGCAGCATTGCGCTCGCCGCCGGCCCGCTGAACGCCCTGCCCAACCCAATCCCCACCAGCACCGCATAGATCGGCCACACCCGCCCATGCTGCAACGCCGTCTCACTCAACGAAAGCCACAACAACACAGCCGTACAACAAGCCTGCAGTCCATAGCAGAGCAGAATGATCTTCCGCCGGTCATACCGATCCGCCGCATGCCCCGCAGCCAGCATCACAAACAATCCAGGCAGAAAAAGCGCCAGCCCCGTATATCCAAGATCCAACGCCGAATGCGTCAGCGCATACACCTGCCACGCCACAGCGACCGACTGCGCCTCCGCCCCCAGAATCACCATCAACCGCGCTGTCTGATATAGCCGAAAGTCCCGCGACTTAAACGCCGAGCGGTAATCTTTCTCTACCGTCGGCACCCCTCGTTCCGAACCATCCGCCATAGCCTATGTTTTCATACTTCGCCGCGAACGCGCCTCACCATCGCAGACTTATCGCCGCATCTTCAATACCCCAGTAACAATCAGTCAACAGTTCCCGAGGGCGGGTCGCCCCAATGCTCCGACCGCATCGCCGCAGAGCCATTCAAATCGATACGCTCATGCGCAGCTGGTCTAACCGCATTTACCATCTGTATCAGAATCTGGAAGGGCAAAATCAGAAAGCAGAACCAGCCCGCATGACCGAATCCGCGATCTGTCACAACAACGCCGATCGCCAGGAGAAACAACGCACCCGATACCAGACCCCAAACCGGGTTCTGGAGCCGTCGCCGCAATGGCTCTAGCTCAGCATCCGTCCAAGCACCTTTCTTCATAACGCCGCGCAGCTTTTGCACAACCAGGACAATGATCGCAAGTCCAACCAGATATGGTATGCCGAAAGTGAACAATCGAAACGCCCACTCCGGCAACGCTGTGACATGATTCGACAGCTTCGGGGACAGCAGAACCTCGAAGAACGCCGCGGCCGCCATGACCAGACTGCCAACCAGGGCCCACGCTGCCAACCGCCCCGGCGATGAACGCTCCGCGTTCTTCATGCGGAGAATCCTAACACCACCCCACCGGTGCAGTCCTGCCGGCCCAAGTATTATCGTCCCAGGTAAACCTTGTACTGCGACTCCACCACGCCAGTATTCCGCGCCAACTGCAGCTTCGACTGGTTGTACTGATACAGCGTATTCACCAGCGTGCTCTGCGCCTGCGCCAGCGTCGCCTGAGCCTGCACCACCGGCAGGTTGTCATCTACGCCAGCGGAGAAACGATCACTCGCATCCTGCAACTCCTGCGTCGCCAAATCCACGTTGCTCTTGGCCACTCTTACGAGTTCATTCGACGACTGAACATCCAGCATCGCCGAACGAATCTGCTGCTCGATCGTCACGCGCAACGACCCGATCTGCTGCTTTAGCCCGATCATCTGCGCGTCCGCTACCTCGCGCTCGCCACGAAGCTGCCCTTCCTCAAATACCGGCACGCTCACCTTACCGGTCGCCGTAAACACGCCGTGGTAGAGCGAACCGATCTCACCGAGCACTCCGTAGTATCCGTCGAACGACAACACCGGCAGCCGTTCAGCCCGCACAGCCTTCCGCGCCTTCACCGCAACCTCAAGCTGCGCCTGCAAACTCAGCAGATCTTTCCGGCGCTCGTAGGCCAGCTTCTTCGCATCCTCCAGCGGCAGCTGCGCGAACTCCCCGTAAGGAGCGGTATCGGTCAGCGTAATCTCCTGATCCGCCGGCAACCCAATCAGCCGGTTCAGTGCAATCTTGTCCTTCGCAAACGCATTTTCGTCATTGATCAGCGCCTGCTGCTGCGTCTGCAACTGAACCCGCGCACGCAACTCATCCAGATTGGTCCCAACGCCCGCCTCGTGAGAAGCCCTTGCCTGCTCGTACGCAACCTCATCCGCCTTCTCCAAAGCCTGCGCGTTCGCAATCTGCGAAGCATCCGCCAACGCCAGCAGATACTGCGTGCCCACGGAAAGGATCACACTATCCTCTTGGTTCAGCGTCGTAAAATTCGCCGCCTTGGAAGCCTGTTGCGCTGATCGATACAGATAATAAGCCGGCACATTGAAGAGCTGCTGATTCAGGCTCATCTGCGCCGAAGCCGTGTTCACCTTTACGATCGTACTGAAGGACGCCGGCGAAATTCCGAACTCCTCCAGTGAGGAACCCTTGAAGCCCTCCGCCGCAAGATTAATCTGCTGCGCCTCGATCGCCCCCTTGGCCGTCAAGCTAGGCAACAAACTATTCTCGGCCGTCAGCACCTCGCCCCGCACCATCCGTTCGTTCTGGACAGCCAACAGCATCTGCAGGTTGCGCTTCTCTCCGCGCGCAATCGCATCGTCGAGACTCAGCGGCATCGCCCCAGGCGTCCCCTGTTCAACCAGCACTCCGCCAGGAAACTTCACGATATTAGGCGTCGGAGCCGGAGGCAGATCCGCGCTCTGAGTCTGTGCGTCAACCAGTGGGCCGCACAGGATCAATGCCAGAGGCCAGGCCTTCACTCCTCTTAATCTTCTAGTTAGGGATTTCATGCTCTCTTATTAGAGTGCCACACTCCCCTGCCGATGCAGAAATTGAAGGAAAACCGTTCAACCCCCGCCGTCAGCTAAAATACAAAAGATAATCCTATGCGTCTTACATCAATGACCCGCATCCTTCTCGCAGCAGCCCTGTTCCTCGCCCTTCCGGCCAGCATCCCGGCCTTCGCTCAGGGCTTCAAAGACACCTCCATGCTCCGCGCCCCCAAAGGCTCCCAGGTCGCCATCTACGAGTTTGAAGACCTCGAATGCCCCGCCTGCGCCCATGCCTTCCCCATCGTGCACGCAGCCGTAGACAAGTACAAAATCCCCCTTGTCCGCCACGACTTTCCCCTCCGCATGCACATCTGGAGCTTCGACGCTGCCGTCACGGCCCGCTACATGCAAGACAAGATCTCCCCCCAATTCGCTGAGGACTATCGCCGCGCCGTCTTCGCCAACCAGATGTCCATCGCCTCGAAGGAAGACCTCAACGCCTTCACGCAGAAGTACTTTCAATCTCACGGCAAGGTAATGCCCTTCGTCATTGATCCAAACGGCCTCTTCGCCGCCGAAGTACACGCCGACCAAACCCTGGGCGAGCGTGTCGGCCTCACCAAGACCCCGACCATCTTCATCGTCACCCAGAAGGGATATGCCGAGGTCAACGACGTCACCCAGCTCTACGCCATGCTTGACACTGCAATCGCCGAAAATCCAACCCCCGCAGCCGCAAAACCAAAGACCACCACAGCGAAGCGCTAGGAAGCGATTGATCAACGATCAGGGCTCAGCGTCTCCTCCGAGGCCTGCTGCTCACCACGATTGTCACGATAACCAACGCCCAACAAAGCTCCCGGAGCTCATTCAACCCACGAGGCCAGTGCCAACTGGCCTCGCGCCGCTTCACCGGACCTGAAAGATCAGGAAATAATCTTCCTTATCCGGCTTCGTAAAATCGTAAGTCCCAACCAGCTTGTACCCCGCATCGCCCATCTCTTTCACCACAACATCCTGGTTCAAACCATGATCCGCTCCATTGCCATTGCGGTCGATGATCCCCACCTTCGCCCCCGGCCGTAGCGCCTTCTGCAGCACCCTCATCGTCGGCACCGGATGCGCGATCTCGTGATACACCTTCAGCATCAACACCGCGTCCACACTACCTGACGGCAGCCGCGGATCGTCGGCGCTCCCCAGCACCGTCCGCACATTCGACAGATTCTCCGTCAACACTCTCTTACCGATGTGTTCGATCGCCAGTGGATTGATATCCTCTGCAAGCACCACGCCCGTCGGCCCCACCCTGCGCGCCGCACGCACCGTAAACCAGCCAGAGCCCGCACCAATATCCGCAACGTTTTTCCCCGGCACAATCCCCAGCAGATCCATCACACGATCGATCTGAAGCTTCTTATCCCGATCCGGATATTCAAAGATGGAAAGGTCGCCCGAGTAAGGTGTGCTCGTAGGTCGCTGCGTCACATCCTGCGTGCCCGTCTGCCCACCAGCAGGCAAGCCCACTCCAACCACCAAAGCCAACCCAAGAAAAAATCTACCCAGCCCAAGCCGCGTCGAACACATCATCCCAACAGCATCCGCTAATTTGCGAACTCAGGCAATCCCACCGGTCGTCAGTTACAACCCCACCCACACGATCAACTAATCTGCACCAGCTCGCTATTGCCCGAAGCTCCCGGGGTCACCGACGAGGTTTGCGGAGCACGCCAATGATCGATGTAGCTCACCTGGTGGACGCAACTGATCGTGCAGCTCGGAGCGCAACTCTTCTCCGTCAAAAACTCCCGCTTCACATCAGCCGTCTGATACTGCGCCAGCGGCACCGCCGGATACCCACGCTGCTGGCTGCAATAGTGCACCAGACCGTTCTCGCAGATATACAGGTACCGCCCGCCCGCCCGGCATCGCCAATCGTTCGTCTTCCCATTCGCAATTGCTTCCTGGAAGTGATTGAACCGCGAATAGCTACGCCGCGTCAGGTTCCGTACCTTGTCCCAAACACTGCGCTCCGCATCGCCCAGCGGCTTCAGCTGCCCGCTGCCATCGTGAATAATCCCAATCGTCGAGCTGAATCCCAGCGCCAGCGCCCGCTCACTCACCGTCAGTGCATCATTTGGGTTCGCGATCCCCCCGCCGACCACCGAGTTGATGTTCACATGAAAGTCCGCGTGCTCAGCCAGCATCTGCAGCTTCTTATCCAGCACCTTCAGGCTCTTCTTCGAGACCTCATCCGGCATCACGTTATCGATCGAGATCTGCATGTGATCGAGCCCGGCCTTATTCAGCCGCTCGATCCTGTCCGGCATCAACAGATATCCATTCGTGATCATCCCGGCGATCGCGCCTGTCTTCCGAATCCGCGAAATAATCTGATCCAGCTCAGGGTGCAACAGCGGCTCCCCACCCGAGATCGTGATCACCGACGTCCCCAGCCGTCCCAGATGGTCGATGCGGCGCAGCATTTCATCCAGAGGAACCGGGTCCGAGTGATCGTCATACTCGTTGCAGTACGTACAGGCGAGGTTGCATCGCCGCATCGGCACAATATGCGCCATATACGGGTGCCCGGTCGACATCACCGCAGAACCGATTGAACCCAGCTCACGCATTTTGCGCGTCACTGCCCGCCAGCGGCGTTTGGCAGTCATTGGACGTCTGCCATTCACCGAGGCAGTTTTAGAAGCAGAAGACATATCACCATCAAGTATATCGAAACATGGTCAAACGTCTTCTTTTACTGATGAGCTACTGTCCGAATGAGACCTTATTCTCAAACTATGGGCCTCCACCCTACGGATCGCGCCCACATATCCTCCCCAACTCCCACAGGATCGCCCAGAGCTGTCTCTTCGTTCGAGCCCCACTCCGTCGTGCGCGCCAAGATGGAACGCAAGCTCAACCCCACCACGCTACAGCTTCGCCAGCAACTCGCGCGTGTACTGGCCAGTCTCGCCAAAAAACTCTTCCAGCCCAAACCCGGGGATCACGCTCGAACGCTTCTTGTTATCCGGCGTCAGCGTCAGCGTCTCTTCATGCTTGTCGCGAATCACCACCACCGGCACAGGCCTGTTCCTGTTGTCATGCACCGTCTTGGTCCAGTCGGCCCCGCTTGAAACCGGGATAGAGTTCACCCTCACCACCACGTCTCCCGCCTTCAGGCCCGCTTCCTCGGCCGGGCTGTGGCTGTCGACGCTACGCACCAGCAATCCCGCTCCACCATCTGCACCAAAAAATCCCGCCAGCTGCGGTCCCATCACCTCAAGCTGCGCGCCCGTATACGACGAACTCAGAATCATGTTCATCGCCAGCATCTCTCGGTGACCCTTCGGAATCGCAGTCGTCCCGGACGATGTCGAGGCGCCCATAAAACTATTTCCCCGCACCGAACCCGAAATCGATTCGCCAGGAGCCGGAACCGAATAGTGTTGCTCCCACGCCTGCTGCTCCACCGTCCGCCGGTCCGCCATCTGCATCGTCATCGTCATCGTCTGCCCATCGCGGCTCACGACAAAACTCACCGTCCGTCCCACCGGCTGATCGCGCAGCAATCGCTTCAACTGCTCCTGCCCATCAACCGCCTGACCGTTCATCTGCAGAATCACGTCATGCATCCGCATCCCCGCCTTGCACGCAGGTCCGTCGTGATCCAAACTCACAATCTCCGCGCCCCGGACCTCCTTCAGCTTCAGCGCACCAAGCTGATCCTCGCTCACATCACGTGACTCCACCCCAAGGTACCCCTGCGGCAGATATTTATGTGAGCCTTCCCCCATCGCAAGCATCCGCGGACCAAACCAGAACGGGATGCCCCGCGCTGCAAGCATCCTCTGTTCTCCACCAAGAACAGCCGTGCCGGCCACCAGCGCCACAATCCCCAACGACCTGCGGTAATTCATCTGCATAACCTTATCCGCTTAGCTCTCGCATCCTTGTGATCGAAAGAGCTCCATCGCCCAGTGGAAATCTCTATTGAATATCTGCGAAGTTCTGCAGCGCGTTATACGAGGCGGTCCGAATATAAGGATTTGCATCCTGCGTCGAAACCGTTCGCAGCACCTGCCGCACACTCGAATCTGACTGCACCGGCTGAAGCAGTCCAATCGCAGTCTTCCGAATCCCGGCATCCGGGTCATGCATCACTGCCTCCAGCACCGCATCGCGCACATGCTGGTCCTGACCTACATAGCGCTGCAAACCTTCAAGCGCAGTCAGCCGAACTCCAGCATCCTGGTCATACCGCAGCGACACCATCAGCGCATGGCGAATCCCCTTGCCATCGGGCGAAGGCTGGCATCCATGCTCAGCCTTGCACTCGTTCACCAGCAACGAAACCGAATCTTTCCTCACCCCATCGGTCGCAGCCGCATTCGTCCCCACCATCAGCAGGTTCCGAATCTCCGGACTATCCAGCGAGCCTTCCATCGTCTCCGGAACTACCCGGTTGTACTTCACCTGCACCAACTCCGAGTTCGGCGTCTGCACAATCCCGGTTACATTTCCAATCACACCCGGCTCTTCCGTTGTCACCACACCCGGCGGCTTCGGCGCATGCGCTACCTGGTAGCGCAAAGTAAAGTTCCCTGCCAGAAAACCCACGCCGAGCAACAGCGTCGCCAAGGCCGGCGCGCTCTGCACATGCCCGCACCATCGATAAAAGTTCACTCTCAGTTGAGTAAGAAACCCATGTGGCGGAATCATATCCAGCGCATCATCCAGCCGCATCCGCGACTGCGCCAGAAGATTCGGCGTAGGCTCCAGCACCGGCAGCAATGCCAGCCGATCTTCGAACAACCGGATCGCCTCGAGCTCCGCGCGGCAACCCTCACACTCGGTCAGATGCTGTTCCAGCCCTCCGGCAAGTTCATCCGGCAACTCGCCATAGTTCAGCAAAACTAGACAGTCTCTTGCGTTCTCACACTTCATTGTCCTACCTCAACCAGCCTCAAATTCTTCACTTTCTACTGGGCTCTACGTGCGCCCTTATCCAATCATTCCGTATCAACTTCTACTTCCCAGCCGCAAATCTTATCGAAGCTCCGCCAGATTAGCCCGCAGCTTTCGCGTGGCCCGGAACAACGTATTCTTGGCCGTCTCTTCTGTCGTGCTCAACATCTCACCAATCGTCCGCAGCTTCAGCCCCTGGTAGTGCTTCAGCTCAAACACCGTTCGTTCCCGCGGAGTCAGCTTGCTCAAAGCATCGCTGATCCGCTCACTCATCACCTTCCGGTCCAGCTCCCGCCCCGGGTTCGCCATCGCCCGGTCATCCGTGATGTTGGCCATCAGGTCCATCTCATCGCCACTGGCATCCAGCACCGTCGCCGGATCTTCCCTGCGGCTCTTGCGCCGCCTCAGCTGGTCCAGGCAAAGGTTCGTCACAATCCGGTAAAGCCACGTATAAAAGCTGCATTCGAACCGGAAGTTCCCCAGGTGTCGATACGCCTTGATGAAGGCCTCCTGGTGAACATCCTGCGCATCCTGCTCATTCCCAAGCATATGCAGCGCCAGCCGAAGCACAGACTGGTCATATCGCCGCACCAGGGCATCGAATGCAGTTCGCTGGCCCTTCTGCGCCTCGCGAATCAGTTCGTCATCTTCGGTCCGCTGTTGTGCCCGCGCGTCCAGCTGCGCCTGCGTCAGCTTGCCGCTGTTCCGGGTTCCGGGTTGAGCCGCTGCCTTTGCCATCGCTGGCAACGATTCTACCGCTGTTCCGCCAATCAGTCCCGCAGCAAACGGACTAGCGTGCCGTTTTCGGAGCCCCACAGTGAGCGGAGAAGACAACTCCCCGCCAGGATTCAATCCAGCGACTTCTACATTCATCGTTCTGACTCCGGAGGTCAGGAAATCACTACACCCCAATAGACCCACAAACTTCCGAAAGGTGAGCATCACCGGATACCACTAAAGGGGGAGCCGTCCGGTAAACTCACCCAATGCCTCCCCGCCCGACCGCCGTCCCCAGCCTCTTCTCCGAAGCCCCCACCCCCAATCCTCCCGCCACGAAAAAAACCGACTGGATCAACGCCCACTGCGACGGAGGAGCCCGCGGCAACCCCGGCCCCGCCGGCTACGGAGCTCTCATCCAGGACAACGAAGGCACCGTCCTCGCCGAACTCTCCGAGTTCCTCGGCATGCGCACCAACAACTACGCCGAGTACTCCGGCCTCCTCGGCTGCCTCCAATACGCGCTCGACCACCACCACCCCCGCCTCCGCGTCACCTCCGACTCCGAGCTAATGGTCAAGCAGATCCAGGGCAAATATCAGGTCAAAAGCCCCGACCTCAAGCCACTCTACGAAGAGGCCAAACGCCGCATCGCCAAACTCGAAGCCTTCGAGATCACCCACGCCCTCCGCCACAAAAACAAAGACGCCGACCGTCTCGCCAACGAAGCCATGGACCGCGGAATGCGCCGCACACCAGCTACCGGCTCAAGCTCCCCCAGCCAGCCCGCAGCCCCGCCAATCATCAAAGCCACGCCGTACCCGACCAAATCCGACGCCCCGCCCAACCCCTACGCCAAAGCCGACACCATGCTCCGCGGCTTCACCAAAGACGGCGTAGTTCACATCCTCGGCGGCGCCACCCTCCCCGATGGCATCTTCGTAAAAATCATCCGCGAATAAAATCTACTTGCTCGAGCCCTCTCCGTTGGAGTCGTTCGCGTACTCAATCCTGAAGTCGATCTGTGCAGCCTTCTCCAGCATCTTCGAAACCGAACAGTACTTATTCTTCGAGAGCTCAACCGAGTCCTCGGCAGCCTTCTTTGAGACAGCCCCGCCAATCCGGTAAGTCAGCAAGATCTTTGTAAACACCCGCGGCGGCGCAGCGGACTGCTCCGCAGTTGCAGAAACAGTAAGGCTAGCCAGAGGCTCACGCTTCTTTTTGAGGATTGAAACAACATCCACCGACGTACAACTGCAAAGCGCCAACAAAACCGCCTCCATCGGCGAAGGACCATTGTCGTGCCGGTCCCCGGCATCGAAAACAACGCTATGGCCACTCTCCGAGTGCCCCTCAAACTCCATCTCCTTCGTCCAAACTGTCTCGGCAATCATTGCTCTCTCCTGGATTTATCGAACACCAAACCAATACTGATCCGTCGTCAAATTAAAAATAACCTCAGCGTCCGGCAGCAGCAATCCGCGAACAAAGCTCCTCCACCGCCGCCATCTGCGCCAGCATCGTCTCCAGCTTTTGCGTCCCCATCCCATCCTCGAATCGCTTCTGCATGCGATCCAGAATCCCCATCACCCGCACCGCTCGCCTCTTACCCAGCGGCTTGAGCAGCAACTGGACCGCCCGCGCATCCTCCGGATCGATCCTTCGCTCCACCAGACCCTTCGCCTCAAGCGACGAGATGCAATGACTCACATTGCTTCGCGTAGTCTCAAACGCCTCCGCCAGCGCCGATGGCTTGATTTGCCCGCGCTTCTCAAAGAAGATCGCCGCCAGCACCAGCGCCTCAAACGCACTCACCCCCTCGCCTTCAAGCACCAGATTGAGCGAAGCATCCATCCTCCGCGCAATCCGGCTAGCCTGAAACACAGGACTCTGCCGCAAAAAAGCTTCAATCCGCATCCCGACCTCACCTTTAGCTCAAAGGAGCAGCTGGCGTAGAGCTGCCGTGCTCTTTTGTTGTCACTCCGTAGAGCCCGCCGTGCTTTTTTGTTGTCATTCCCGAAGGAAATCTACTGTTGCCTTCCTTCACATCAACAGCAAAATCTGCTTTAGTTAAGCAGCTCAACTATTTATAGCAAAACAGAACTACTCCCACCCCGATCTCTTTCCAGCGGATGATGGAAGTAGACCTCAACCGCATGAAGATCCCTCCCCACCTCTGCCTCCCCCTACTAGCCTGCGGCCTGTCCGTCGCGCAGCAGCCTTCGACCCCAGCCCCAAACAAACCCGACCCCATCGCCCAAAGCATCTCCGTCACCACCACCCTCGAGCCCCTCCCCCTCGCCGAGAGCGACCGCTCCGTCAACCTCATCTCCCCCCGCGACCAGCCCCTCGTCTCCAACTCCGTCGTCGACCTCCTCCGCCAGGACTCCTCCCTCAACCTACAGGCCCGCGCCGCCAACGGAGTACAAGCCGACCTCTCCCTCCGCGGCACCACCTTCGAGCAGTCCCTCATCCTCCTCAACGGCCTCCGCATCAACGACCCCGAAACCGGCCACCTCAACCTCGACATCCCCGTCCCCCTCGACGCCGTCACCCGCATCGACATCCTCCACGGCTCCGGCTCCACCTTCTACGGCTCCGACGCCATCGGCGGCGCGGTCAATCTCCTCACCCAAGCCCCACCCCCGGGCCTCACAGTCATCGGCAGCGCAGGCGGCGGCAGTTACTCCTCAATAGAGCAGCACCTCCGCGCGTCCTACACCCAGGGCCCCATCGCCACCCAACTCACCGGCAGCCGCGACACCTCCGACGGCTTCATCCCAGACCGTAACTACTCGAGCAACGCCCTAGCCTCCGAAACCTGGCTCACCCTCAAACCCGGCACCACCGACATCCTCCTCGCCGCCAGCGACCGGCCCTACGGAGCCAACCTCTTCTACGGCCCCTACGACTCATGGGAGCGCACCAAAGGCTGGTTCGCCAGTATCCAGCAGCAGCTAGGCCAAAAAACCGCCGCCAGCTACGGCTACCGCCGCCACACCGACCTCTTCGTCCTCTTCGCCGACCAGCCCCAGATCTACGAAAACAACCACATCACCACCAGCTACGAAGCCGCCCTCCGCCGCGCCGACACCCTCTCACCCAACATCACCCTCTCCTATGGCCTCGAAGCCGACGGCGACTCCATCCACTCCAACTCCCTCGGCCAACACGCCCGCAACCAGGGCGCAGGCTACGCTAACCTCAGCCTCCGCGCCCTCGGCCGCTTCTCCCTCTCCCTCGGAGCCCGCGACGAAGTCCTCTCCAGCAACGGCAACGTCTTCTCCCCCAGCATCGCGGCCGCCTACACCCTCACCCACACCACGCGCCTTCGAGCCTCCGCAGGCCACGGCTTCCGCCTCCCCACCTACGTCGACCTCTACTACTCCGACCCCACCACCATCGGCAACCCCAACCTCAAACCCGAATCCTCCTGGAGCTACGAAGCCGGCCTCGACTGGACACCCTCAAACGGCCGCCTAACTCTCACCGCCACCGGCTTCCGCCTCCAGCAAAAAGACACCATCGACTACTCGAAACTAGCCCTCGCCACCCCAGCCCTCACCTTCGCCGAACCCTATCAGGCCGTCAACATCCAGAACCTCAACATCACTGGAGCCGAAACCACCCTCCGTCTCCGCCTCACCACCACGCAGCAACTCCAGTTCAGCTACACCGCCGCCCACGCCGCCTCGCCACCCGCCAACCTCATCTCCGAGTACGCCTACAACTACGCCGCGCAAAACGCCATCTTCGCCTGGAACGGCCAGCTCCCCGGCAACATCGGTCGTCAGATCAACGCCCACACCCAGGTCAACATCGTCCAGCGAACCCAGCACACCGCCTACCCACTATGGGACGTAGCCCTCTCCCGCAACACCGGCCGCCTGCGCCCCTACCTGCGCCTGCTCAACCTCAGCAACACCGGCTACCAGGAGATCCCGCAAGTCCCCCTGCAAGGCCGCACCATCATCGCCGGCACCGAATTCAACTGGTCCCGCCGATAGAACCCATCAAAGCCGATGAAAAGTATGCCAATGCGACACCTCTTCCACCGCAATCAAAGAGAGCGTAATCACTGACAGCACAAACTGCACCCGCTCCATTCTCTTTTTGTGAGGCGTCAAAGGTTTTTGACGCCACTGTGAAGAAGGGCGATTTCGCAAATGCCGAACATGCATCAGCACCGTAAGGTTCAACAGCGCACCCACCAGCGCCAGCGCCACCATCGGCACGCGAATCCAATCCGTATGCAATCGATCCCACCGCTCGCCTGCACCGACAACGCTGGCCAACGCACCCACCCCAATCAAAAGACGCAGCCCATCCAACGCAACAAAGAAACTACAAACGCTCTGCAGCACCGCAAACAGCAGACTTGACCACCCAATCACACCCTGAGCCTTCCCGATCTCGCCAGGCATCACGTGCGACAAAGCTTCGTCAGACTTCGCAAGCTTTACCGGAGCAGTTGTCATCGAAGCGGAACTCCTTACGAACAATTGATTCGGGCCTCGGCTCACCGGCGCCATATATTCCTTACCCAACCAAAACCTAACCCTGCTTCGCCAGCTCCGCCTTCACAATATCGCTGACCAGCTTCCCATCCGCCCAAAGCCCGCTCGCCATAATCCGCTGCTTGGTCACCGTCATCATCGTCCCCATATCCTTCGGCCCCGGCCTCACCCCACCGGCATCCTTCTGCAAATACTCAATCGCACCATGCACAATCTGCCGAATCTCCGCCTCCCCGGCAGCCTGCGGCAAATAGCCCTCGATCATCCCGATCTCCGCCTGCTCCTTCTCCGCCAACTCTGTCCGTCCACCCTTGGTAAACGACTCCACCGACTCCCTCCGCTGCTTGATCAGCGTCGTCAGAATCTGTTGCTCCTCCGCGTCCGTCAGCTTCTCGCGCTTATCGATCTCTTTGTTCCTCAGCGCCGACTTCACCATCCGAAGCGTCGTCAGCTTATGCTCATCCTTCGCCTTCATCGCCACCACAATATCCGTCTGAATCTTCTCGCCAATCGTCATCGCATCTCCAATCAATCCCCCATTATAAGTAAGCCGAGCAACGCGAGGCCCAAGATACACAAGTCACGAAGTGACCGCCCCACGCGTAGTGGGCCCGTCCGGCAGGACCCCGCTACAATAAATCCTATGATCCGCAAAACGCGCCTCTTCACCCCTGGTCCGACCCCTCTCCTCCCCGCCGCCCAGTTCGCCATGGCTGCGGCCGATATTCACCACCGCACTCCCGAGTTCCGCGCGATGTACACCCGCGTCCTCTCCCAGCTCAAAGAGTTCGTCGGCACCAAAAACGACGTCATCATCCTCTCAAGCAGCGGTTCCGGAGCCATGGAAGCCGCAGTCTCCAACCTCACCTCCCCAGGCGACCGCGTCCTCGTTCTCACCGCCGGCAAGTTCGGCGAGCGCTGGACCGGCATCACCAAAGCCTTCGGCTGCCACGTCGACGTCGTCAGCGCCCCCTACGGCAGCACCTTCTCCCTCGACGAAGTCAAAGCCAACCTCCACCTCGAAACCCGCGCCGTCTTCGTCCAGGCCACCGAGTCCTCCACCGGCGTACGCCACGACATCGAAGCCATCGCCAAGCTCCTCAAATCCGAAAACTCCGAAGCTCTCCTCATCGTCGACGGCATCACCGGCCTCGGCACCTCGCATCTCGACATGGACGCCTGGGGCATCGACGTCCTCATCGGCGGCTCACAAAAAGCCGTCATGATTCCCCCCGGCCTCAGCTACCTCGCCGTCAGCGCTCGCGCCTGGGACCGCATGGAGGCCACCTACAACCCGCGCTACTACTTCGACCTCCGCAAGGAGCGCAAGAACGCCGCCAAAGGCGAATCCGCCTACACTCCCTCCGTCGCGCTCATCGCCGCTCTGGGCGCAGCGCTCAACTACATAGCCGCGCAAGCCGCAACACCGGAAAAACCCGAAGGCGATCTAGCCGCAGGCCGCGTCAAACTGGTCGACAACGCGATCACTTGCGCCGCCATGACCCGCGCCGCAGCCACAGCACTCGGCCTCAAACTCTTCGCCCCCGAAGGCAACGAAGCCGCCGCAGCCACCGCCATCGTAGCCCCCGAAGGCACCGACTCCGGCACCCTCGTCAAAGGCCTCAAATCGCAGTTCGCCGCCATCGTCACCGACGGCCAGGGCGAGATGAAGGGCCAGCTCTTCCGCATCGCCCACATCGGTTTCTTCGACTACATGGACACCATCGCCATCATCGGCGCCCTCGAGCAAGTCATCCACAAAACCAAATTCCCCGCCCCCAACTTCACCTTCGGCAAAGGCCTCATCGCCGCCCAAACCTTCTTCGCCAAACACGCGAGATAACAGCCACGAGAGCGTAGAGGCGAGCCCGGGTCTCACCCAGACTCGCCTCTTCCTTCAACCAATTACTGCACCGCAGGCACCACAATTCTCAGAATCTGCCCAGGAGTTCCCTGTGGGGCGGCTCCAAGGTTCGACACGTACAGCGCCCCATCCGGCCCGAACGTCATACCGGTCGGCACCGCAAGCCCGGTCACTACATCCTGGATGTCTCCCGACTGTGTCACCCTCACAACCTTCCCTGCCCCCGGCGTCGGATATCCCGCCGCATCCGAGAGCTCCAGCACATACAGCAGTCCATCCGGCCCGATCTTCAGCGAAACAACCGTCGTAAACCCAGCCTTCGAGCTCACCACCTTGTAGCTGGATGCCGAACCGGGCGTCTCGGTAAATCCCGGGAGCGTGCCGGGTACCAGGACCCCCTTTGCAATGGTCATCACCCTCGCCCACTGCGGATCGATCGGGAACAGGTTCAGATTGCCAGCGTACAGCACGCCCTGGTTCAACACCACCGAGGTCGGCACGATGTGACCCTGCGATGCTGACAGATCGATCACCTGGCTCACCCTGTTGCCGCTGGCCACGGAAAAAATCTGCCCATGGTTCGGCTCTACTGCAAGCAGGCTGCTGTTCGCGCTGATGAGCCCATACCATGATCCATCCGGCTCATAGTCATCGCTGCTCGTATACTTCGCAGGAAACG
The DNA here is from genome assembly GCF_051013365.1 of Tunturiibacter psychrotolerans. GTDB lineage: Bacteria > Acidobacteriota > Terriglobia > Terriglobales > Acidobacteriaceae > Edaphobacter > Edaphobacter psychrotolerans_A. The sequence goes on from NZ_CP132941.1 coordinate 1,899,638, forward strand.
CCACGAGAGCCTGACTCATGTTTGCGACCTCTTTCCAGCTACCATCTGTCACATCTATCTGAAGCACTGCATTCGGGAAGCCTGGGTTTCCGTGCGAGCAGCCTCCTCCCGCCAGCAGCGCATACAGCTGTCCGTTCTGAAACGCCACGTCCGCAACCCCAAGCACATCCTTTTGAGCGTCCACAGCCGATGGAAGTCCGCTGCTGACCGTCGTCCTGTTCCCCTTTGTATCGATCTTCGAGATCCGCGCACTCAGTCCGCCTTTGTAAGGTCCGATCGGTGCCGGCACCTGCATGCATGTGCTTGGCAAAGTTGCTGTAGTCCCGCCCAGCCCTGCCTCTGCAACATACAGGCTCCCATCGCTTCCAAAGGCTAATCCCCTCGGCCCCTCCAGCCCGGAGGCATACAACGTTGCATTCGCCGGCAGCTGCGCCAGCATCCGAACTCCCGAAGCACCGCTCGCAACCACGGCGGCACACAAAAACGACGAAACAAATCGAGCTCTCATCATTGCAATATCTCCTCGGTTGGAAACTCGCGAATAGGCAGGCGCAGGCCCGCTTTCGGGTCGTACGCCTTAGGTCATAAAAAGATTGGGGCCTGCGAAAGGTGCGTGATGCCACGCCCTGGCATCTGCACTGTAAGAATCAGGCAGTCGAAATGGCCTGACTCTGAGACGTCCGCCTTTCAGCGGCCTAATCCTATACCCATATTTGTTTCCCTGTCATCAACGACCGCAGACCTGCTCTGCGCACGCCCCGCAATAAACCGCCTCAGCCGCCTGCTAACGTTAGAAAACAGGTAGCCACTTGATATCCCGAAAGATCTTCGCCGCTTACGTCCTTCTGGCCCTCACCGTCTGGGCCGCTCCCTGCTTTGCCGCACCCGTCTATACCTATCAGGTCGTCGCGAAGTATCCCCACTCCACCTGCAGCTACACCGAAGGCTTCTTCTACCTCAACGGTCTCTTCTACGAGGGCGTCGGTCTCAACGGCCACTCCGGCATCGTGGTCACCCAACCCGAAACCGGCACGCCCGTCCAGCGCTTCGATCTGCCCTCGCAGTACTTCGGCGAAGGCATCATCGACTGGGGTCCGAACCTCCTGCAATGGACCTGGCAGACCCATACCGGATTCGTGCTCGACCGCTTCTCCCTGCGAATCCTCAGCCAGTTCCACTACACCGGCGAAGGCTGGGGAATCACCCGCACAGCGAACGAACTCATCACCAGCGATGGCACCGCCACCCTCCGCTTCCGCAACCCCAACACCTTCGAAGAAACCCATCACATCGTCGTCGAAGACGGCCCCAAAACCATCGACCAGCTCAACGAACTCGAGTACATCAAAGGCGAAATCTACGCCAATGTCTGGCACTCCGATCGCATCGCACGCATCTCGCCCATCGATGGACACGTAATCGCCTGGATCGACCTCACAGGTCTCCTCCCTGCCGACCAGCGCGTCAACGAAGAATCGGTCCTAAACGGCATCGCATACGACGCAAAGAAAGACCGCATCTTCGTCACCGGCAAACAGTGGCCCGCAGTCTTCGAGATCAAAGTCGTCCCGAAATCAAAATAGTTTCTACTTCACAACAAAATCCACGAAAAACCTCTGTCAAGCCCCCAAATCCTCTAAAGCCATATCAAACAACGACATCCCCGTGACGCATGAGTTCCACTCCATCCCGTAAAATAGAATCAGCATAGAAAAATTAGCCCTTTTTGCATTCCAGCAGCGACGAGAAGCACCGTAACTCGTTTCATTGGACGAATTTAGCCGTAACCCATTTAGATAGACGAATTTAGCGCCTAACACCCTCGCCATCTAAATGAAAACAAACAACTTGTGCGCGGGTAATGGGGAGGGGGGTACCCCTCCCAACGACCAGTCACAGTGAACAGACACCGAACGCAGAGGTCAATTTTGAAGATCGTTCTCGCCGAAAAAGTCTCTCCCGCCACACTCGCAGTCTTCCAACAAGAACCCGGCTGGCAAATCGTCACCCCAGACCAGATCAAAAACGGTCTAGCCGCCGAGCTAGCCGACGCCGACGCCCTCGTCGTCCGCTCCGCCGTCCAGGCCGACGCCAAGCTCCTCGAGTCCGCCCCCAAACTCCGCGTCATCGGTCGCGCCGGCGTAGGCGTCGACAACATCGACACCGACGCCGCCACCCACCGCGGCATCGTCGTCATGAACACCCCCGGCGCCAACGCCGTCGCCGTCGCCGAGCTCACCCTCGGCCTCATGATCTCCCTCGCCCGCGCCATCCCCCGCGCCAACTCCACCATGCACGCCGGCAAGTGGGACAAAAAGTCCCTGCAGGGTCAGGAGCTCCGCGGCAAAACCCTCGGCATCGTCGGCCTCGGACGCATCGGCCTCGAAGTCGCTCGCCGCGCCGCCAGCTTCGGCATGAACATCATCGGCTACGATCCCTTCGTCGCTCCCGTCATCGCGCGCGAAAACAACGTCACCCTCGTCCCCATCGACGACATCTTCAAGGCCTCCGACTACCTCACCCTCCACGTCGGCCTCACCACCCAGACCGAAGGCCTCATCAACGCCACCTCCATCAAGATCATGAAGAAGGGCATCCGCATCATCAACTGCGCCCGCGGCGAACTCATCGTCGAGCAGGCCCTCGCCGACGCCATCAAATCCGGCCACGTCGGCGGCGCCGCCCTCGACGTCTTCCACCAGGAGCCGCTCAAAGAGTCGCCCTTCTACAACCTCGACAACGTCATCCTCTCCCCCCACATCGCAGGAGCAACCGACGAAGCGCAGGAAGCCATCGGCATCCAGCTCGCCATGCAGGTCCGCGACTACCTGAAACTCGGGGTAGTCCAGAACGCCGTCAACCTCCCCTCGCTCTCGCACGAAGAGTACAAAGAGATCGCTCCTTACATCGAGATGGCCGACCGCCTCGGTCAATTCCTCGCCCACGCCACTCCCGGCAACCTGGAAAACATACAGATCTCCTACACCGGCCGTATCGCTGCCGGCAAAACCGACCTCATCCGCAACGCCGCCATCGCCGGCATCTTCAGCAGTGCAGATGGTGGCAGCACCGCCAACCGCATCAACGCCGCAGCCATCGCCGCCGAGCGCGGTATCCGCATCCAGGAAGATAAAAAAGAGTTCACCCCCGGCGGCGCAGGTTCGGTCCTCAAGATCGTGCTCCACTCCTCCGATGGCGACGCCAGCGCCTCCGCCACCGTCCTCCACGGAAACTCGCCCCGCCTGCTCAGCTACGACGGCATCGACATCGAGGCCCCGCTTCACGGCACCCTCGTCGCCATCCGCAACCACGACGTCCCCGGCGTCGTCGGCCGCATCGGCACCATCCTCGGCGAGCAATCAGTCAACATCGCCAACTTCGCTCTCGGCCGCGCCCACTCTACCCAAAGCCACCGCGTACCCCACGGCCAGGCCCTCGCCGTCGTCCAGATCGACGTTCCCAAAGCCGCCTCCGCCACCGCAGCCGTGGAAGCCCTGCGCAAAGTAGAAGCCATCGCCAGCGTCCGACTCATCGAACTGGGCAAACTCTAACGCTCCAAAACGGATGAGGCCTGAAAACGCACCTTCAAGCCTCGTCCTGCATCCCAATAAGTAAGAGATAGAGAAAGAAAAGCCATGCCGCTCTACGAATACGAATGCACCACCTGCCACAAGCACACTGAAAAGATCCAGAAGTTCTCCGACCCCGAGATCACCGTCTGCCCCCACTGCGGCGGCCACCTCGAGCGCGTCCTCTCCGCCCCTGCCGTCAGCTTCAAAGGCGGCGGCTGGTACGCCGACGGCTACGGCAACGCCAAACCAAAGTCCGCCAGTGGCGACAGCAACGGATCAGGATCAAGTACCAGCGGCTCCAAATCTGGTGATTCGAAGTCCGGCGACTCAAAGTCCGGTGACTCAAAGTCGAGCACCGACTCCAGCTCTTCAGGCAGCAGCGCCCCGGCGACCGCTACGTCTACACCAACAGCATCGCCTGCAGCAGCCTCCTCGTCGTCAGACAAGAAGTAGTCGCAAACCGCCGCAACCTCGAAGGCCGGAAGATAAGAGCAAGAAGATAATGCTTCGCGCTCCGGCCATCTTTCCGCTATCCTCGCTTTAAATCCAGTCATCCAGTCATCGCTCCATCGAGCAAGCAGCTCTGCCGCAGACGCAGCATCGCCGTCGCCTCTCCCATCTCGCAAGAAGGGCCAAGCAATGGAGCAAACCGTCGCAACCATCCCCGAGTCGAAAGCTCCATCAGGCCTGCGCGTCAACATCCTCTCGCCGACCGAGACCCTCGCTCAATCCATCTCCACAATCGCTCCAACAACCACTCCAACGATGACGATCCCACTCGTCTTCGCCCTGGCCGGCAACGGAACCTGGCTCGCTTACCTGCTTGCGACAGTCGCAGTTCTTCTCATCGCCCTCTGCATCAGCCGCTTCGCCCGCTACACCTCCTGCTCAGGAGCGCTCTACACCTACGCGACCTCAAGCCTCCCTCCAGTCGTCAGCAGCATCGCCGGTTGGGCTCTCCTTCTCGCCTACGTCGCCACAGGAGCAGCCGTCGCCGGAGGCTTCATCAACTACGCCAACGTCTTCCTCACCGTCCTCTTCGGCCGCACCGCTCCCACCACCATCCTCGGCCTGATCTGCGTCGCCGCCGCCACCGCCATCGCCTATCGCGACGTCCAGGTCTCTGCACGCCTCATGCTCTGGATCGAAGCGCTCTCCGTCCTCTCCATCGCCATCGTCGTCATCCTCCTTCTCTGGCACAACGGACTCCACATCGACCGCCCGCAACTCCACCTCACCGGAGTCTCTCCCTCCGCAGTCCGCCTCGGCGTCGTCCTGGCCCTCTTCAGCTTCGTCGGCTTCGAGAGCGCCACAACACTTGGCCACGAAGCCGTCAACCCCCTCCGCACCATCCCACGCGCTGTCATCCAATCCGCCATCTTCTGCGGCCTCTTCTTCATCCTCTGCGCATACGTCGAGACCTTCGGCATGGCTGCAGCCCACCAGGACCTCGGCACCTCTACCGCACCACTCAGCGTCCTCGCAACCCTCGTAGGCGTGCGGCCGCTCGGACCACTCATTGACTTCGGCGCGCTCGTCAGCATGTTCGCCTGCACTCTCGCCTGCATCACAGCGGCGGCCCGCGTGCTGATGCGCATGGCCCACAACGGCCTCGCGCACCACCATCTCAGCACCGCTCACCAGAAGAACGCCACACCCAGTTCCGCCGTCTTGCTCACTGGCCTCTTCACTGCGTTCCCGGTCTGCGCACTCGCCGCACACGGCATCTCCGGCATCGACATCTACGGCTGGATGGGTTCGCTCTCGGTCTACGGCTTCATGACCACCTACGGCCTCGCCGCAATCGCACTCCCGATATACCTCAAGCGCAACCGCACCCTTACCCCTGGTACCATTGCACTCTCCATCGCCGCCACAGTCGCCACCCTGCTTGCACTCGCCGGAACGCTCTACCCAGTCCCCGCCCCACCCCTCAACTGGCTTCCCTACTTCTACCTCATCTATCTTCTCTGCGGAATCGCATGGTATCTCATCACCCGCAACCGCACCCCTCAACTCTTAACCAGCTAACCGAGCAAATCATTCCTCGCCGATATCTTCATTCCAGATCTCCGGCTTCTCCGCGATAAAACCCGTGAGTAGATCCGAACACTCCTGCGAATCCAGATCGATCACCTTCACTCCAAGGTCTTTAAGCCATTCCACTCCGCCGGCGAAGTTTCTGCTCTCCCCCACCACCAAAGTACGAATCCCAAATTGACGAATCAATCCGCTGCAGTACCAGCAAGGCGCAAGCGTCGTCACCATGATCTTGTCCTTGTAAGACCGCTGCCTTCCCGCCCTACGAAATGCATCCGTTTCTCCATGCACCGACGGATCGTCTTGCTGCACTCTCCGATTTCGTCCCGAAGCCAGCAGCTTCCCATCCCCATCAAACAACGCCGCACCGATCGGAACACCACCTTCACTCCGACCGGTGCGAGCCTCTTGCAACGCGACTTCAAGCATCGCGCGATACCTTGCAACCTCCGTCATCTTACCCTTTCTCTGGTGGCGGAGGGACCTTCTTGCCAGCCCTCCGCGCCTCTGACAAACCAATTGCAATCGCCTGTTTTCGACTGGTCACCTTCTTGCCACTGCGACCACTCTTCAACGTGCCCTTCTTCATCTCTCTCATCTCAGTCTCGACGTTTTTGCTCGCCGAAGGACTGTATTTCCGCGTCGAGCTCTTCTTCGCCGCTTTCTTCGATGCCGCCTTTTTCGCTGGTGCCTTCTTTGTTGCAGACTTCTTTTTGACCGTCTTCTGAATCGATGCCTTCTTTGCCGCTGCCTTTTTAGTTGCCATGGTTTTGCCTCCTCATTGTAAGAGGCCACCACACCGCTTCAACGTTGCATCAAGAGGTTACATCGAATTCGGAACACAACACCGCAAAGTCATTGCCTACGCCGTCGCCGCCACACCACAATTCCAGCGAGCACCACCAATGCCGTTACACCTACGAGCCGCAGCGTCATCTTGCGTATCCACGAACGCGTTCGTTCCAGCGATCCATCCTGCCACGCCGCATGCACCGCTTCCAAATCCGAAGCCAACCCAGGAATCGTAATCAAATGGAAGTCTGTAACCGGCAACGAACCAAAGATCCTTTCTGGAGAAGGCGGCGCTCCACTCCTATCCTTCGGTATCGCAAGCATCATCGCGTTCGCCTCCGCGTCGCGCGGATCATCAAACAGCGCTGCATCCGCGGTGTTTGGAAACAATGTGTCATGTCCCGTCATCTTCTTCTCAATCGCAGCCACACCATCCTGACACACACCAAGCGGATAGTACCCACCAAACGGAAGATCGGGCCGCGACAAGTGCTGATGCATATACATGATCAAGAATTTCCCAACCAGCCGCGTCACCTCGATCGCATCCGCATCGCGATATTCATGCGCATGACGGCCTAACACCCACGCCTGGTCCAGCGTATCCATCGTGCGAAACTCCGCCTTGCCGTCGATGCCGAAGTACCAGCTCACATCCGCATTCACCTTCGGCCCGCGAATCTCCCACTCATACTCCGCATGGCTCACCGGCACCAGCAGCGATCGCTTTGTCCCGGGAATCCCAATCTGTGAGTTCACAAAGAAAGGCATCATTACATCCTGGCCTTTGAAATGAAAGTGGCCGAAGTTCGCGAAATACCGGGAATCAAACACCCTCACCGTATGACCCGACCGCACCAAAGCCTGCATCAACGCCTCTGGAGTTGTCGCCGTCTCACCGCCGACCTCAGCAGTCACCGTCGCAGCGCCATCCAACGCATTCAGCCCCAGGCGATTCAACACATCCGCCAGCCGTTGGCTATCCGCATGCATCGGGGCAAGCTTCGGATTCACTACATCCCCCTTCACCACACCCGCGCCCATCTCAGTCACCAGCGTCGCGTTCGAAAGCCCAGGCAGCGTCGACGGCTCATTCAGACTCACCGTCTCCGCCTTTTCAGGCGAGTAGCTTCCCAGGTCCAGATACTCCGTAATCAAACCTTTGTCGGCACCAGTTGTCCAAGTCTCCGTCGGCGCACCTGAAGGTGTTCCCGGCGGCGTGTCCGGATGCTTGACCACGCGCGTGATCACCCCCACCGTCGGATTAACTTCCTGCATCGTCCACCCCGGAAACCGATCCAGCGCCTGCCAATCCTTGCCCAGAATCAGCTCTCGAAGCTTTTTCATCAGCGCGGGAGTCATCAACGCCGGACCCTTCTTACCTCCCTCATTGAGCCGGGCCAGCATGGCGTCGGTAAAGCCAGGCGTGGCCGAGAGCTCCCGCATCATCTGCGAAAGGAGCACCGTGTTCGCCGGCATCGGCTCCTCCGGCACAACATACGGCGCCTCGCTCCTGCACCCGATCAGAGCCAGAAAAACGCTCACAAACACTCCACGACAAACATTCCTGGAATACGAGAGACGTAAACGCATCCGCCCATTAAACGCTACGCCGCGCCACGCGCACGGACTTATTTCAACTCAAAAATACTAGCTTTTACCGACAGTAAGGAATCGCGACTTGCATGCGTTGAGACCTAAGAGCAAACCTCTCACCCTACAGCGAGCCCAGCGCATCCAGCTTCTTCGTCACCAATTCATTCAGTAACGCCGGATTCGCCTGTCCCTTCGAGAGCTTCATCACCTGCCCAACAAAGAACGCAGCCACGGTCTTCTTGCCTCCGCGATACTGCTCCACCTGCTTCGCGTTCCCCGCGATCACCTCATCGATCATCGCCTCAATCGCGCCCGTATCCGAGATCTGCTGCGGTTTCTCCCGCTCATACACAACAGGAAAGTCCTCATTCTTCTCAAACGCCGAATCCAGCAGCTGCTTCAGCATCTTGCTAGACAGCTCACCCGACTCCGCCAGGTCTGCCGCCATCACAACGCCTTCCATCGACACCGGCGACTGCTCCAGCTCAAGCCCCGCTGCCCGCAAACGCATCGTTAACTCACTCGTCAGCAGCGCAGCCACACGACGAGGGCTCTTCGCCTTCTTCGCTGCCGTCTCAAACCGATCCGCAAACTCCCGCGTCGCCGTCAGCGTAGCCGCATCCTGAGCCGAAATCTCATACTCCGCAATCATCCGCGCCCGCCGAGCCTCAGGCAGCTCCGGCAGCATCTTCAAAATCTCCGCCTGCCACTCCGCCCCAACGACCAGCGGCGGCAAATCCGGTTCCGGAAAGTACCGGTAATCATGCGCCTGCTCCTTACTCCGCATCGAGTAGGTCCGCCCCTCTGCGTTATTCCAGAGCCGCGACTCCTGCACCACCCGCCCACCATCCTCGAGCACGCCAATCTGACGTTCGATCTCGTACTCCACCGCCGCACGAATGTAACGAAAGCTGTTGACGTTCTTCACCTCAGCCTTCGTCCCAAACTCCTTCGCACCCTTCAACATCACGCTGACATTCGCGTCGCAGCGCAACGAGCCCTCTTCCATATTGCAATCACTCACGCCGGTATAAAGCAGAATTTCCTTCAGCTTTGTCAGGTACTCGAACACCTCATCCGCCGTGCGCAGATCAGGCTCACTCACAATCTCCACCAGGGGAGTACCGCACCGATTCAGGTCGATATAAGTCTTCGACACCGAATCCGCGAACCCATCATGAATACTCTTCCCCGCATCCTCTTCCATGTGCAGTCGAGTCACGCCAATCCGCTTCGTCACCGCGGCCCCTGCAGCGTCGAGCGCGGGCACTTCAATCCATCCATGCTCCGCAATCGGCTTATCGAATTGCGATATCTGGTAGCCCTTCGGCGAGTCCGGATAAAAATAGTTCTTCCGCGAAAAAATACTTGTCTCGCGAATCTCGCAGTTGATCGCCTTCGCCGCCAGCACAGCAAACTCCACCGCCCTGCGATTCAAAACCGGCAGCGCTCCCGGCAACCCCAAACACGTCGGACAGATATGCGTATTCGGCTCGCCCCCATACTTATTCACGCAGCCGCAGAAAGCCTTCGAAGCCGTCAAAAGCTGAACATGAACCTCCAGCCCAATCACAGGCTGGTACTTGGCAAGAATCTCAGGCGTAATCTGCGTCAAAGTAGGCATTTTCACCTTTGATTCTAACAAGCGCGTGCAACTCTCGCAGTTGACGCCTTGTCAGGCCACCGACAAGCTAACATCACAGCAGACATGGAACCCATCACCCACTTCATGACCGGTGCCGTCCTCGCCCGCTCCGGCTTCAACCGCAAGGCCGCCTACGCCACCCTCGCGATGACCCTGGCCGCCGAAGCTCCCGACCTCGATACTCTGTGGTTGATTCGCGGCCCCATCGCAAACTTCCAACATCATCGCGGCTGGACCCACACCTTCATCGGCCTACCATTCGAAGCAGCCGTAATCGTAGGTTTCATATGGCTCTACCATCGCTGGCGCCTGCGCGGAAAAGGCTCCCAAACCGACCAGCAAACCCTCCATCAACGCAAACAGGCCGCGCCCGTCCGATGGGGTCTCCTCTATTGCTTCTCTCTCATCGCCCTGCTCAGCCATCTCTTGCTCGACTGGACCAACACCTACGGCATCCGCCCCTTCTTCCCCTTCGACCCCCACTGGTACGCCGGCTCCATCGTATTCATATTCGAACCCGTCATCTTTATTCTTCTACTTACCGCCCTCATCGCCCCATCCCTCTTCGGACTCATCAACAGCGAAATAGGCGCTCGCAGACCAGCCTTCCGAGGTCGCGGTTGGGCCATCTTCGCTCTGCTCGCCATCGTCGCCCTGTGGGCACTTCGCTTTATCGAACACGCCAAGGCCCTCGAACTCGCCCGAACCACCGACTACAACGCCGCCCCTGTCTCCCGCGTCTTCGCCAGCCCCTTCCCCCTCAATCCATTTCACTGGGAGACCATCGCCGAAACCCCACAGTTCTACCAGCTCGCTTCAGTCGACACTCTCAACAACCTGGCCGCCACCAGCACCCAGGCCGACGTCTTCTATAAACCTCCCACCACTCTCGCCACCCTCGTAGCCAAACGAAGCTGGCTTGGCGAGGCCTATCTCGACTGGTCACAATATCCCATCGTCACCGACATCGGCACCAACGAAGAAGGCCTGACCACCGTCACCTTTCGCGATCTGCGCTTCTTCTACGGCACGCCATTTTTGTCTGGCCGCCAAGATCCCCCTCTTTCGGGCGCCGTATTTCTCAACGCAGACCGCCGCATCGTTCGCATGGAGTTGGGCAACCGCATTCAGCACTAACTGGCGAAAGTCGCCCTAGCTCTCTTCGACAGGAAGACTCGTACCCCTTCGTTTGTCGAAGACCTTCCGCAACACGAATACCAGCAACAGCACGATCAGGACTCCACTGAACCCAAGCACATAACTGAGGTGCTGGTGGATCATATGCGTAATCGTATGCAGAATCGCTGGCCCATAGGTAATCGTGATCAAGGCCCAGATCAAAAATCGTATGAACTTCCCGACGCAGATCGCGGAAAAGAACCAGAACACCTTCATCTCGAAGACGCCCGCCGCAAACTCAAACAGCTTCACCGGAGTCGGCGGTGGCATCATCGCCGGAATCATAATTGCGAGAAACTCCTGCTTTGCGAACCGGTCGCGCATCTGCTCATACCGTTGTCGGTTGATCCTCTTCAGCAGAAACAGCTCTCCGCCCGCACGCCCGAGATAATAGGGCAACAAACTACCCACCGCCGAACCCAGCGCAGCCATAAAACAATAAAGCAGAAAACGTGACTTATCGTGAACCACGTAGTCGATCAGCAGTGCATCAATCGGCACCGGAATCGCTGCAGAATCGATCACCGCCAGCGCGCCAATACCCCACACGCCAAGCGGCTTCAGTGCCGCAAGCATCACGACATTCAATTTATGGAGCAGTGCAACGGGAGAGATCTTCACGGGGTCCTTCTCATTCTAACTGCCGTCGGCCCTTCCATGTTGATCGCTCTCCGTGAACTCCTGATGAGCCGTGCGCCCTGCCAGCAGATCCAGCGCATGCGGCAGCACCGGCAAAATCGACGCCAGCGAACTCCTCGCCCCCGACGGGCTTCCTGGCAGATTCACAATCAAAGCATCGCCCAGCGTCCCACAAACCGCACGACTCAACGCAGCAAGCGGCGTCTCGAGCAGCCCATCGGCCCTCATCCGCTCCGACAAACCATCGACCAACCGCTCACAGACCATCCGCGTTGCCTCCGGCGTCACATCCCGCTTCGCCAGCCCGGTGCCTCCGGTCGTCACAATCAGATCTACAACTTTAGCGTTACGTCGCAACGCCTCGGCGATCTGGTCGATCTCGTCCGGCAGTATCTCGCTCAGCACCTGACCGATTCCTGCATCCTCCAACAGCTCACAAACGGCAGGCCCCGAGAGATCTATCTGTTCCCCGCGAGAACAGCGATCGCTGATCGTCAGCACGACGGCACGAATATCTGGCGCAAATCTTAGAGTCACCCTCCCAGTCTACGGTTTCACTCCACATCTCCGGAAATTCCTGCCGATTCTTCTTTCCCAATACGAGCATCAAAGGTGAGAAAATAGAAGGGACTATGCAAACCGGTGCAGCCCACCGGGGACCACGATCCGTTCCGCCCGCGAAACTTTCGCCTCCCGCAGCCGTCAGACCACATAGCCCATGCCCTCACTCGAGACTCCGCCCAATTCCGCACCTCCCAATCAACCCCTCAAGGTGCGCACTGGCCGCTACGGCGAACTCGAAGAACACGAGCTCATTCACCTGCTCGACTCACTCGACGACGAGCGCTCCAAAGCGCGCTTCCGCGAGTCCATCTACATCTCCCTCATCATCTACCTGGCCATCTTGTGGTTCCTCTTCTATGGCCCTCGCGTGCTCTTCCATCAGCCGCGCCTCATCAGCCCCGCGCAAGTACTCAAAGATCGCGAGCAGCAGCTAACCCGCCTCGATGATCCAACGAATCTTCCCAAGACCGCGTCCAGAACTCCGAAATCTCCTCCGCCGCGGCCCGTCGTCGACCAGAAGATGCTGAAGCAGCTGCAGGCCATGCGCAGAGCCGCTCCGCCAGCTCCGGCCGCTCCCCCTCCGCCGACTCCCACGCCCCCGGTCACGCAACCGGCCCCTCCACAACAGGCGACTCCACTTCCACCAGCCCCACAGCCCCAGCCAACGCAGCAGCCAGCCCAGCAGGCTCTCGTCGAGGCACCAAAGCCCGTCCCGACCCGCCCAAACTTCGGCAATCCTAATCAAACCGCCGGCGATGCCATCCGCCAGGCCGCCCAGGGCGCAGCCCGCGATCACGGCAGCGCCGGTGACACTGGAGGTCAACCCGGCGGACGCGGCGGCATGGGAACCGGCGCCGAAATCCTCTCCGACACCCAGGGTGTCGACTTCGGCCCCTACATTCGCCGCATTCTTCAGGACATCAAACGCAACTGGTACCCCCTCATCCCCGAAGAGGCGCGCCCACCCCTCAACAAACAGGGCGAAACCCTCATCCGCTTCACCATCCTCCCCGACGGCCGCATCGCCGCCATGAACCTCGACGGCAGCAGCCAGGATCAGTCCATCGACAGAGCCTGTTGGGGCGCCATCACCGGCGAAGGTCAGTTCCCCCCTCTCCCGGCCAGCTTCCACGGCCCGAACCTCGAGCTCCGCATCGACTTCCTCACCAACAAACCGCTTCCATAAAGCATGTCCTGCTGACGTGCCCACTGCGAGTGTTTCAGCACAAAGGCCCACTCATGCGATCCTGCTGCACAAATGGGCCTTTGAGCGAAAGGAGAATGATCTTCAGTCATGCCCCTTGCGTGTCTCCTGTTGATGCAGCATGTCGAGGATTGCATCAGGATTCACCGTGAAGCTCGCAGGAGCCTGACTCGGCGGATACTCCTTGAAAGTCGAGATGAACTCCTCCGACGCGATGATCCCGAGTATTTCCAGGTAGTCGTTGTGAACCAGCCAATCGTTGTACTGGTCCGACGTGTAATCCGCTCGCTCATACGGATCCATGCGCAGGTTAAAGATCTTTGGAAGCCGCAGACAGGTAAATGGGTTCATCCAGATATTCAGATTGCCCACGGCACGCTGCTCGCAAAAGACGAACTTCCAGTTTTCATGACGCTCGGCCACCAGCATGCCGTCGTCATCGAAATAGAAGAAGTCCTTTCGCGGACTATGCGCCTCCTGCCCTGTGAGATAAGGGAGAATGTTGTATCCGTCCAGGTGGACCTTGTGGGCCACACCGCCGGGTCCCGTCCCATTGAGTAGGTTCTCCTTTATCGTCGTATCTCCAGCTGCGGCGAGCAGCGTCGGAAACCAATCAAGTCCAGAGACGATATCGTTCGACCACACCCCCGGCTTGATATGTCCAGGCCAACGAATCATGGCCGGAACCCGGAACGCGCCCTCCCAGTTCGAATCCTTCTCGCTGCGGAACGGCGTCATCGCCGCGTCAGGCCAGCTGAACATATTGGGCCCGTTGTCTGTGGTGTAGATGACGATCGTGTCCCCTTTAATTCCGAGGTCGTCGAGAGCCTTCGTAAGCTTACCTACATCTCCGTCGTGCTCGATCATGCCATCGGCATAGTCGTTGCCCGGCATGCCGCTTTGGCCATGCATCGACTCGCGTATATGCGTGAACACGTGCATCCTGGTCGTGTTCATCCAGACAAAGAATGGCTTCCCAGCCTTGTTTTGCCTGGTCATAAAGTCGATGGCGGCGCCCGTCGTCTCGTCGTCGATCGTCTCCATCCGCTTCATGTCCAACGGCCCCGTATCCTGAATTCTTCCATCCGCGTACGAGTGAATGACTCCACGCACGGTATAAGCCTTCAGGAAGACCGGATCGTTCTTCGGCCAGTACGGCATCTCCGGTTCCTGCTCCGCGTTCAGGTGATACAGATTGCCAAAAAACTCATCGAAACCATGATTCGTCGGCAGATACTCGTCCTTGTCACCAAGATGATTCTTGCCGAACTGCCCCGTAGCGTAACCGAGCGGCTTCAGCGCCTGAGCTATCGTGATGTCCCGCGCCTTCAGACCTACTGGCGCACCCGGCGCACCGACTTTGGTGAGCCCCGTCCGTATGGGTGACTGCCCGGTGATGAAAGAAGATCGACCAGCTGTGCAGCTATTCTCCGCATAGTAGTCCGTGAAGGTCATTCCCTCTTCGCCGATGCGGTCGATGTTGGGCGTCGAATAGCCGACCAGACCATGAGTGTAGCGGCTGATGTTCGCTTGTCCGATGTCATCGCCGAAGATGACAAGGATGTTAGGTTTTTTTGCCTGCGCGTCTGCGCTTGCGCAAAACACGGCTGCCGTTACCGCCACTAAAACCGGCAGAGCGAGATAGCGTACGTGCAAGATCGAACGAACTCTGTTGAACTTTGCCATGTACTTCTCCTGTTATGACTTCGCACCATAACTCTGCACGGTGCTGGTAGTCCGGAGAGTCTACCAGAGGCATATTGTTCTGGCCGCGTCAAAAACAAGGCTGCACAAATTAAAAAAACTCAAGCACGGAAGCCTCATCTCATAGCCGCCGCTTCAACGCACGTAAGAAAACGTGCCGCACAGCTCCGTTGAATTAGCAATCGCATTCAACGTGAACTCCGGCACGTTTGGCCCCGAGAAAAAGGCGAGCTTCAAAGTTCGACCCGCAACATAAGTCGCCATCCACTGCGTATCCTCAGTGCCACAGAGAGAGTTGTGATGCATGAACTTTTTCGCCGAAGGAATGTTCAGACGGTAGAGATTACCACTCCCACCGGCTGCGCTGTCTGCATCAAAAACCGCGCTCACCTCGCCCGGCTCAAGATGCCGTATCTGCGCAATCACAAATCCCATGAAGTTGATCGATATCTTTTCATCAGAGAGCGCGATATCGCCCGTAATGGACTGGGCCGTCGAGCTTGCCGCGCGCCACATTCCCTTCTCCTGTGCCCTGGCGGACACGCCGCAGACCAACACCCATCCAACAATCGCGCACAACAATCTCTCATACTTCATCTATCAAGGATCACACCCAACCACCCTTTGAGCAAATCCCGCCGAACCAGATGCAAAACCTCAAAGATCACGGAAGCCGCGCACAACCATGCCAAGTGACGTCACAGTGCCGCTCCAAAGATATAAGCATTCAGCAGAAAGAGGCTGAACGCAGGAATTGCGGCGTATAGAGGATCCCGAATCCTGAACCGCGTGACCACGGCCAAAAACATCATCAGAGCGAGTCCCCCGGAGGATAAAAGAAGAATGGGGCGGTTAAAGTGGCCTGCTACCAACCCAATCGCACCAGCAATTTGGAGTACTCCCGTAAGCACACGCTGGCCCGGGAGACGATAGCGATCAAACTCCGCAATCATCTTCTTTGAAAAGAAGCAGCTCAACCCGTAGCCGGCGAAAAGTGCAGTCGAAATACCTTGGCAGATCTCGAGAATCAACTTCATTGAGGTAATCCGTTATACACTCGTCACACCTCCACCCAGCCATCTTCATCGTCGCGGAGGAAAATGAACCTTCTCCAGTCAGCTCTCCAGATCATCGTCGCCCTCGGTCTCCTGAATGTCTGGGTGCTCCGCTTTCATCAAAACACTGGCTATAGAGGAGGAGACGCCCGCTCGATGAAAGAAGAGTTCGCGTTCTACGGGCTACCAGCTCAGCTCGTCTACGTCGTAGGAGCACTTAAGATAGCGGTGGCTCTCTGCTTCATCATTGGACTGTGGATCCACTCGCTGGTCTTTCCCGCAGCACTGCTGCTTTGCCTGTTAATGCTTGGCGCCCTCGCCATGCATCTCAAAGTTCGAGATCCGCTGAAGAAGTCGCTGCCCGCGCTCTCCGTTCTTGTGCTGAGCGTTGCCATCAGCCTTCTCGCAACACACAGGCTTTGAAATCGACGCAAACGCAATATCACTGGATTATCTTTACGACTTCGTCGATTCAAACAGTCAGAGTTACGCCGAGTACAGATACTCCGTTCGTAGTTCTCCACCATTCATCTGCAGAATCTGACTGGCTTCATCAACGCGATCCTCAGCATCAACGAGCAGAAAGGTGCGTTCTGACCTTGTATCGGTTCGCAAAAGCTGAACGACGGACCAGGGAACGTTCATCTCTGCCAGCACGCCGCTCAGATCGATCCAGGTGCACTCCGGATTAGGGAATCCAACTGAATCTCTATCATCGCCCGACATCTGGTCCGCCCCGCGTCGCTGACGGTCATGAATGAGAAAACGTCGCATCTTCCAGCGCAGAGTATGCTCTTCAGCGAAAGCCGCCGTCGCAGCCGACCGTGCAGCCTCTGGATTCTCAATTCCGAATCCGTGAAACAGCCCGCTAATATTGATCGCGTCTGCCTTGAAGCCAGCAAGGCAAAGGTCGGTTGCAGCGTCATGCAGGTTTCGAGGATTTACAAAGTAAGCTAACGCCACATTCGAAACAGTTCGCGAGGAAGGAACGAGAAGGAGATTCATCATAGCTGGCAGCACTCCGTGAGCCACCGATTTGTAGGATGGCATTGTCGCAGTCCCTGCTGGATGAATTCGGTGGCGAACAGCCTCGACGTTGATGATGCAGACAAATTCACTCATATTGTGACCAGTCGCGTGTCAAAAGAATCGTTCGCTCACCCCGCTATCGCTTCTTGTAACAACGGCTTCAACACATTTGGCCTGTGCCGCATCGCGACGGAAGATCGCTGGCTCTAAATTGTCCGTCGCACTATCATCGACTAGAGGTCCGGCTGGCTCACATCGCAAATCCAACACCATCTCAGGCTAAGGTCACCCCGCACCAGATAGAGCGCCGCAGCCAGGTTCGTGGCCTGTTACTGCTCGCGTTTGTCGTCTTTCTATTCAGCCTGCTCCGGGCCGGCGTCCACAACATATTTCATCCAGGCTGGTGGCGCCTGTGGTAAAGCCTCCCGAACATCCACTCGTCGTTCTCGTCGGGCCCACCGCCAGCGGCAAAACTTCTCTCGCCATTCATCTCGCCCAGCACTTCAACGGCGAGATCGTCAGCTGCGACTCGGTCGCCGTCTATCGCGAGATGGAAATCGGCACCGCCAAACCCTCGCACGAAGAGCGCACCCTCATCCCTCACCACATGATCGACGTCGCGTGGCCCGACGAGCCCTGCACCGCAGGCGACTACAGCCGCCTCGCCCGCGAAGCCCTCGCAGGTATCACCGAACGCGGCCACCTCCCCATCGTCGCCGGAGGCACTGGCCTCTACCTCCGCGCCCTCATCGACGGCCTCTTTCCCGCCCCACCGCCAAAGCCCGGTCAACGCGAACGCCTTCGCAACATCGCCTCCGCCCGCGGCCCCGCCTACCTGCACCGCATCCTCACTCGCCTCGACAAAGCCGCCGCCACCGCCATCCACGCCAACGACGTCCCCAAAGTCGTCCGCGCCATCGAGGTCTCCCTGGCGACGAGCCAGAGCCAAAACAAGCGCACGCCCATGACGATCCAATGGCAGCAGGGTCGCGACGCGCTCACCGGTTACAGCATCCTGCGTCTCGGCCTCAACCCACCGCGCCCGCTCCTCTACGAACGAATCAACCAACGCGCCGCCGCCATGTTCGACCGCGGCCTCATCGAAGAGACCGAGCGCCTCATCGCCCGCTATGGCGAAGCCTGCCGTCCCCTCACCTCACTCGGCTATGCGGAAGCAGCCGCCGTCCTGCGCAACGAACTCACCCGCGATGAGGCGATCGCCCAGGCCCGGCAAGGCCATCGCAACTACGCCAAGCGCCAACTCACCTGGTTCCGCCGCGATCCCGAAATCCACTGGCTAGCTGGCTGCGGCGGCGACGCCGACATCACAGATCAAGCCCGCGGCCTCGTCTCCGCACATCTTCACGCAAAAGAAAAAGCCCACCCGCAAGGATGAGCTCTTCCCTCAGCAATCCGCAAAATCAAGAAGGCTGAATCACCAGGTTGTCCGCCAGCTTGAACCGCACAATCGACTCAGCCGGAATCTCGATATCCCGATTCCCGGTCAATCC
Organism: Tunturiibacter psychrotolerans; assembly: GCF_051013365.1. Taxonomy (GTDB): domain Bacteria; phylum Acidobacteriota; class Terriglobia; order Terriglobales; family Acidobacteriaceae; genus Edaphobacter; species Edaphobacter psychrotolerans_A. The sequence goes on from NZ_CP132941.1 coordinate 1,918,168, forward strand.
GCTGATCAGCGTTCCACCCCCGCCACCAACCAGCCCACCAACCAGCAATCCAACGCCGCCTGTAGCGATGCCACCAATCAACATCCCAGCTCCCGCGCCGCCGCCAATAATTGCCGCCGAACGCTTACCCTTCCCTTTCTTCGTCTGCGTCAAATCCGACGTATCCAGGGCATACCGCGTCCCGTTCAGCGTGAGATAGGTAAGTCGCAGCTCGAGAATCGAAGATCCTTTGAAGTGCCCTCTTCGATGCGAAGCCACCACGACCCCGTTCACCGGCGCACCCTTCGGAATCACCACATGATCGCCGCGTCCCACCACCGGTTCCACCACCTCCCCGGTAAATCGATCCCCTGCATGGCTCGTCTTCACGCTGATGTGCTGATTGATTCGAATCACCAGGTTCGTCCCCGCAGCAACCTTCACATCTGCCGGCCGCACAATCGGCGCTTCCCCAGGAGCCGGCGCTCCCACCGTCTGTCCCGAAGAATCCACCTGCCCCGCCGTCACCGGCGCGCCTGTCATCGCTTGTCCCGAATCTGCCGGCGCGGCAGCACCCGGCGCAGTAGCAGGCGTATTCGCCGCCACCGGAGGTACTGAAGCTGCCGGTGTCGTTGTCGTCGTCATCGCCTGCGTCGTCTGCCCCGGTGCAGGCGGCTGTACCGTTGTTGTCGTCACATTGCCGTTGCCATCGGTGGATACCACCTGTTGCGCCTGCCCAGTTGCGGCAGCCTGCTGCTTCGCCTGATCGATCGCGGCATCTTTCTTCGACTTGCAACCGCTCAGCATCACCAACGCAAGCACCGTCGCGCTGGCAATCTTCCCTGCGTTTTGAAAGGTCATCGTAGCGTCCTCATTCCACAATCAAAAGGTTTTGCCACCGCGAAACGCATCTTCGCAAGCGGCCCATACCCTAAGATGCTGATTCCGTTCCAGAGACCGCCCAGCCACAAAAGGATTAAGATATATTCATGTCCACCGCAGCCGCCAAACGCCCCCAGCTTGCCCATCTCACCGCCCAGCTCGACGACCTCCGCGAGCGCGGCACCTTCTTCAAGCTGCGCGTGCTCGACGACCAGCAGGCTCCCGTCTGCACCTACGACGGCAAGCGCGTCATCAACCTTGCCTCCAACAACTACCTCGGCCTCTGCAACCATCCAAAACTCGAAGAAGCCGCCATCGCCGCGACGAAAAAATTTGGCGTAGGCTCCGGCGCGGTTCGCACCATTGCCGGCACCATGCACATCCACATGGAGCTCGAAGAAAAGATCGCCGCCTTCAAAGGAGTCGAGGCCTGCGTCGTCTTCCAGTCAGGCTTCGCCGCCAACGCCGGCACCGTCTCCAGCATCCTCGGCAAAGAAGATTTCATCCTCTCCGACGAACTCAACCACGCCAGCATCATCGACGGAGCCCGCCTCTCCAAGGCCAAAATCAAAGTCTTCCGCCACAAAGACGTCGCCCACGCCGAGCAGCTCCTCCAGGAAGTCCAGAACGAGCCCGGCCGCAAGCTCCTCATCACCGACGGCGTCTTCTCCATGGACGGCGACATCGGCCCCGTCGATAAGCTCGCCGACCTCTGCGAGAAATACGGCGCCATCATGATGGTCGACGACGCCCACGCCTCAGGCGTTCTCGGTCGCAACGGACGCGGCTCCGTCGATCACTTTCACGCCACCGACAAAGTCGACGTGCAGGTCGGCACCCTCTCCAAAGCCATCGGAGCCCTCGGCGGTTACGTCTGCGGCAGTCGCGATCTCATCGACTACCTCTACCACCGCGCGCGTCCATTCCTCTTCTCCACCTCGCATCCGCCTTCGGTCGCCGCCACCTGCATCGCCGCCTTCGACATCCTCGAAAACGAACCCGACCGCATTCAGCGTCTCTGGGACAACACCGCCTACTTCAAGCAACAACTCGCAGATACAGGCTTCGACGTAGGCGGCAACACCACACCAAAAAGCGAAACCCCCATCACCCCCATCATCATTGGCGACGGCCGCCGCACCATGGACTTCTCCCGCGCCCTCTTCGAAGCTGGCGTCATGGCAACAGGCATTGCCTTCCCCACCGTCCCCGAAGGCAAAGCGCGCGTTCGCACCATCATGACCAGTGAACACACCCGTGAGCAGATCGATCAGGCACTCGAGATCTTCGCCTCCGTCGCGAAGAAAACAGGGGTCTTATAAGCCTTCAGCGCTAATATTTCAACAGTGGAGCAAAGCAGTATCGATCGAGACGCCTCTCGCGCGAAACAGCCCAAATTTCACCAATCACACAATCCCGCGAGACTATTGTCAAAAATATGCGTCTTAAAAGTATGCCCCTTTACAACCTCCGCCAGCTGAGGCTAACCGGCCTCCTGCGTGGCACTGCACTCTCGATCGCACTTCTCGGGGCAACTGTCACACTTCACGCGCAACAGCCACTCCTCACCAGCGCAATCCCGCCGAGTTCCGCCACAGAGTCGTCCAGCCTTCACAATCTCAACGACGACGCCGATACGACCCACGACACTCCCGCCACCATCACCAATACCGATCTCCCCGACGATCCCAGTGCCCTGCTCGATCAGCAGAAACAGGATTCCGATCTCGTTCCATCACCACAGAAGTCCACCGACCCCTACGCCGTCAGTCCTAACGGCGATCACCAGACCAAGCGCGTCCTTGGCATCGTGCCCAACTTCCGCACCGTCTCCGCCGACATCAAGCTTCCCCCCATGAGCCCGAAGGACAAGCTAATCATCGCTGGCAAGGACACCTTCGACTACTCCGCCTTATTCGTCGCAGGCATTCAGGCCGGCGTCGCGATGAACAGCAAATCCTATCCCGAGTTTCACCAGGGCGCCGCTGGCTATGCCCGCTACTACTGGCACACCCTCGCCGACACAACTTCCGAAAATTTCTTCGTCGGCGGCCTCGGCCCTATCGTCTTCAAACAGGACAATCGGTTCTACACCCTTGGCCATGGCAGCTTTCGCAAACGGTCCTGGTACGCCATCACCCGCGTCGTAGTCTCTCGCAAAGACGATGGAGATCCGACCTTCAACTTCTCAGAGGTTATCGGCTCCGGCGCCTCAGCCGGCCTCTCCACTCTCTGGTACCCCAAACAGTACCAAACCTGGACCAAGGTCGGTCAGAAGTGGCTCACCAGCGATATCATCGACGGCTTCAACTTCTGGTGGAAAGAGTGGTGGCCCACCGCCAACAAATATGTCTTCCACACCCACTAAAATCAAAACCGCTTTTCGCTTCCCCTCCAATCAGATATCGGAATCCCGACCGAGGCCGCTCACAGTTTCATCGTGAGCGGCGCAAGGAAGAGACCCTATCGATTTTGCAGTTGCACCCCGTCTGACACACTCACTGCAGGCCGCCGCCGTCACCGCAAATTCCTATCAAAGAACTTCACCGCCATCTCAGACACTGTCGTATGCGCCTTCTCGCGATCCACTCCCTCAGCATCCCCGCAATACACCGGAAGCTTCGCCTTCCCCGCATCGGTGCAAGTATCTAAGAACGTGTAATGCGCCACACCACCCGGCAGCACCGTCAGGTGCGCATTCGGCATCAACGCCAGAAACCTCCCCGCATTGGTTGCCACCGGAGCAATCCGGTCCGCCGCTCCCACCACCATCGACACCGGAATCGTCACCTCGCGAAACCCATCCGCATCGAACGCCTGCCCCACCGCCGGAGCAATCGCAAACACCGCGCGAACGCGCTGGTCCCGATAGCTTGCCCCTCCACGCGCCATCGACTCCGCACTGCTCGCCCGCACCTTCGCCAGCATCCGCTCCGGGTCACCCATGTTCTTCATCTCCGGCACCACGCACTTGTGCAGCGTAGGGTCAGTCTCGCAAGCCTTCAAAAACCGCTCCTGATCCGTGCGCGCACCCGCCAGCTCCAGCACTGTATATCCGCCAATCGAGAACCCCGCCGCCCCAATCCGGCCCTCGTCCACATGCGGCCCGAACGTCGGATCGCTCAGCAGCGCATCCAGCGCATCGCTGATGTCGGTCGCCCTCTCCCACCACAACACAAACCCCTCCGCGGTATAAGGCTCAAGCGCATTATTTCCCGGATGATTCACCCCGACCGCAATAAACCCATGTCGCGCCAGCACCGTACCCAGCCACGCCAACTGCAGCGCCGCCCCACCCGTCCCATGCGACAGCATCACCACCGGAAACTTCGCCGGCGCCGCCGCGATCGGAGCATCCGCCGCCGCACTCCCCGCCAAAAATAACGGCCCTTCAGGAGGCCCAATCACCACCGGCTCTTCATGAACCGCCGCGTCCACACTCACCGGATACCAGATCGTCGTAACTAGCGCCTCAGTCTTAGCCCCGCGCCAGTTCCGCGCATGCGCAGGTTTAAAAACCCGCGAACTCATCCCCACCTCATACGTCGTCGCCCCAAACCCGGCCCGCGCAACCACCATCACCGTCAAAACAAGAATCAGCGTCGCCACCCACCGCAAAGTTCTCATGCGTCACTATACGAAATTGCTCTCACTCCGTTCCAAGCTTCTCCGCCACCAAACGATTTCGTTGACCGCGCTACCATCCCGTTTTATGTTGAACCTGTCCCTCGCGAGGCCGGATCAGCCGGTCTCTACCTGCCCTGCTAACCACCTTGCGGCCGTGCGGATGGAGGAGTCAGCGACGCGGATCCGTGAGGACAATCATGCCTAACTTAAAAATCGTCTACCTCGAGCTACCAGCTCAAGAGCTGGCTGCAACCCGGGATTTCTACGCTAACCTCTTCGGATGGTCCTTCCAGGACTACGGCCCCACCTACGCCGCATTCTCCGACAGCGGCACCGAAGGCGGCTTCAACGCGGATCCCGCCGAACGCACCAAAGCCCCGCTACCTGTCATCGAATCGCAAGATCTCGAAGAGACCCAGCAGAGCATCCTGAAAGCCGGCGGCAAGATCACCCTCCCCATCTTCAGCTTCCCGGGCGGCCGCCGCTTCCACTTCACCGACCCCGCAGGCAACGAACTAGCCATCATGCAGCGCGAATAAAGTAGCCCGCGGCACAACGCAGCCTTCCGCATATTTGCAGTGAAGTCCGCGAAAAGAACCTTCATCTCTTGGTTTGAGAAGGCGTTTCAATCCGCTTGAGTATCTGTGCTCGTTCTGCATTCAACACATCAACTCGATCAACCTCATCGAGCCCCGGATACTTTTTGGAGGTTTCGTAGGACAGAGCTTCGAGATATCTATCCTTTTCAGGATCGAACTTATAGGCCTTCACTACATATCGATGTTCGGAAAAATGCGTCTCGCCTTCAGCCCAGTCGAAGTCGGCAGTCACCAGAATCGGAAAATTCGAAACCGTCGCAATCTGCCAAATTGCTCTGTCGCTCTGGTTCGTCACTCCGACGTACGGTAGCAAATTAACAATCCTCCCATCTGCTCCATATCGCAAAATGGCGAGACGATCCAACGTCCCGCTTCCCCCGCCTGAAAACTGCGCCGAAAACAAAATCATTGATCCGTCACCGGTGACAGGAACCCTCTCACCAACAGGGTCGAGACCGAACTCATACGTCACAGAACCGCCGGAGTATCCGTTGTACGATGGCATTTGAAAACAGATCCCTGTCGCTTTCAAAAGACAAAGCTTCGCACCCGAAGTTGGGAAACCATCCGAATCGGTCGCACCTGAAAGCAGTTTGAAACTCGGAAAATCCGCGTTTCGTACCTGATGCGGGGGCTGCGCGTAAGAAACCGCGAGCGACATCGCGCACGCTAAAACTCCTATCGATCTCCGCATAAGACGAAGCATCTATGCTCGGTATACGACCATGCCTTCGCTAATCGTGGTAACAACGCGACCAAGCATCGGCGCGCCGTCAAACGGAGTATTCCGCGACTTCGACCTCGACTTAGCCGCCGCAAAACTCCACTCCGCCGCCGGATCGAATATCACCATATCCGCGAAACTATCCACCTTCAGTGTCCCGCGCCCCTCAAGAGAAACAATCCCAGCCGGCTGCGCACTCATCAACTCAATCACCCGCGAAATCGGCATCCCATGGCCCTTATGCAACACCCGCAGAGCCAGCCCCAGCGCCGTCTCTAGCCCCGTAATTCCGTTCGGTGCCCGCTCAAACTCCTGTTCTTTCTCAAACAGCGCATGCGGAGCATGATCGGTCGCAATACAGTCCACCGTCCCATCCATCAACCCGGCAATCATCGCCAACCTGTCAGAGTCATTCCGCAGCGGAGGATTCATCTTCGCATTCGTGTCGTACTCCCCAATAGCCTCATCGGTCAGCGTAAAGTGATGCGGCGCCACCTCACAAGTCACATGCAACCCCTCGCGCTTCGCCTGCCGAATCGCCTCCATCGCCTTCGCCGTCGACACATGCTGCACGTGCAAATGCGGCCGCAACCCATCATGCTGCTCGATATCCTTCAGCAGACGAATATCCCGCTCCACAATCTTCGACTCCGCCTCCACCGTCATCCCACGCAGCCCCAGCCGAAACGCCACCGGCCCCGCATTCATGCTGCATCCACCGGTCAGCCGCGTATCCTCCGCATGCTGCGACACCGGCACTCCAATCCCCGCCGCAGCCACCAACGCCGCCCGCATCACGCGATCAACCAGCACCGGCTTCCCATCATCGGTAAAACCCACGGCACCAGCACGCTGCAGTTCGTGAAAGTCCGTAATCTCCTCGCCCATACTTCCAAACGTCGCCGCCGGCATCGCAAACAACTTCACGCAAGCCCCACGCGCGGCATCCAGCATCCACTCCAGCCTGGCAACCGTGTCGTTGACCGGCATCGTATTCGGCATCGCAACAACACTCGTAAAGCCACCCGCCGCAGCAGCAGCAGTTCCGGTCTTGATCGACTCCTTATAAGTCTGCCCCGGCTCCCTCAAATGGACATGCACATCCACCAGCCCCGGCGCGACGATCATCCCCTTCGCGTCGATAATCTCCTTCCCCCTGACCGCACGCAGCTCCCCCGGCATCTCCACCGCAGCCACCCGTCCATGCCGCAGCAGCACGTCCCGCTCCGCATCCAAGCCACTCGCCGGATCCACGAGACGCCCATTCAAAATCAATATGTCACTCATACCGTTACACTCTCAAATCCACCCACGCCCAGCGCCCTTGCCAACAAAGCCGTCCTAACCGCCAGCCCATGCCGCACCTGTTCCTCAATCGCCGAGTTCGGCCCATCCGCCACCTCACCCGAGATCTCCAACCCACGAATCATAGGCCCCGGATGCATCACCAGAGCCTCCGGCGACCGCGCCGCCAACCGCTCCTGATCCAGCTGATACCGCGAAATATAATCCCCCAGATCCAGCTCCAGTCCTGCCAGCCGCTCCCGCTGAATCCGCAGCATCATCACAACCCCTTGGCCATGCGACGCAGCCTGCTTCAAAGCCTTATCAAAATCCCGCTCAATCACCACGCTGCCGCTCGTACCCTTGACGCCCAACCCCAACGCATCCTCCGGCAACAACTCCTTCGGCCCGCACAACACCACCTTCGCTCCGAGCTTCGGCAGCAACATCGCATTCGACCGCGCCACGCGGCTATGCAGAATATCCCCTGTAATCACCACCGTCACGCCATCCAGCGTCTTCCCGTTCACCAGCCGCCCACTCAACCCCGGCAACCGCGCCAGCATCGTCCGCAGATCCAGCAGCGCCTGCGAAGGATGCTCATGCATTCCATCCCCAGCATTCAGCACCGGCAACCTCGTCGCCTTCGCCAGCAGATACGGCGCACCCGAGTTTGCATGCCGAAGAATAATGCACTCCGCCCCCAGCGCCCTCAGCGTCAGCCCGGTATCTTTCAGGCTCTCACCCTTCTCAATCGAAGAAGATTTATCACTCACCAGCGTCGTCATCGCCCCCAGCGACTTCGCCGCCAGCTCAAACGACGTCCTGGTCCGCGTGCTCGACTCATAAAACAGCAGCGCAATCCGCCGCTCCGCCAGAATCCTAACCCGCTCCCCCACGGCCATTCGTTCCAGCCGGTCCGTCGCCGCCAGAATCGCCGCCACATCCTCCACCGACAGGTTCGCCACCGTCAGCAAAGAACCCGCAGCATACTCAGAATTCTTCATCGCACGAGAGCTTTCCAAGACCGTCATCGAAGCTCAATCCACCAGCTCAACCAGCAGCACCTGCTCCTGCCCATCGACCTCGTTCAGCTTCACCTCGATAATCTCCCGCTTCGACGTAGGAATCAGCCGCCCCACATACGTCGCCTCAATCGGCAGCTCCCTATGCCCGCGATCGATCAGCACCAGCAACCGCACGCTCTTCGGCCGGCCGGAATCAAACAGCGCATCGAGCGCCGCCCGAATCGTCCGACCCGTATACAGCACGTCATCCATCAAAACAATGTCGCGCCCGGTCACATCAAACCCAATCGCCCCCGGCGTCACCTTCGGCCGCGCCCCATCGGTCGAAAGATCGTCGCGATAAAAGCTGATATCCAGCACCCCAACATCCACCGGATGCTTCTCGATCTTCTCGATCAGCACGCCCAGCCTCTGCGCCAGCGGCACACCCCTCCGCTTGATCCCCACCAGGCCGACATTCTTGCTGCCGCCATGTTTTTCCACGATCTCATGCGCCAGCCTTACCAGCGTACGCTCGATCTCTGAGGCCGACATCAGCCTGCCCTTTTCGCGAAACTTCGGCTTCCGAACTTCAGTATCTGCACTCATACAATTGCGCTTGATGATATCAGCATCCCCCCATCGAAAAGAACAACCGCCGACACCAGCCAAACTGTATCCACCAAGGCTCCAGCACAGCGGGTTCTTAGATACCGCACCCTACGAACCACAATCTTCGCCGGGAGAGCGTCTCCCCGGAGCAGACGGAGCAAATCGAATGCGAGAAGGCGCATCGTTGGTGCTATTTGTTATGCATCAGATCCTGCGTCACCTTGTACTGATTCGGAGACCCCGTGATCGCAATGGGAATCACCGTCCCCGCGTTCTGCTTCTTGAAGAAAGGAGCGAACGGCTTGAGCAACACCGACTTGAAACCCGTCGTGACGTGCGACAAATCCGTTTGCATATGAAGATCGCCCGCCATGCGGACACTTCTGTCGTAAAGACTGAACGTTCCTTTAACTTTCACCTCAGCTCCGGGAACCTGAAAATCGAGACCATCCGTCGAAACGATGCCGTTCCGTATCTTCACTGGCCCCTTCAGCGACGAGAACACTTCCTCCACTTCGGCGGAGGCAGGTTCTAACCCGGACTTATTCCCTCCTGACTGCTTTAGCCCCTGGGCCCGCTCGCTGAAGGCTGAAAGCGACTCTTCCGTCCCCTTATCCGTCAGCCGTTCTTTCGGTATATCGAAGGCGCCATCCATCCGTAGACGCTGCAGAAACTTCATTCCACCCCGCGCCGCAGCGATCGAGATATGGCTGCGCAGCCATACATCTCCCGTCACGGGAACCGCGTCCGTAAAGAACGGTCGAAGAATATCCTGCGACCTACCCTTAACCACGCTCAGGTCCAGATCGGTCACCTTTGGCGCGCCCACAATCTGACCACTCGCGTGAACAGTGGTGGAACCAACGTGTGCATCGACCGAATGAAGCACGATGTTTCCGTTCAGACCATTGACAGTCAGGTGTCCCAACGCCTCCAGCCGAGTCGGCTTGCCGCTACCCACCGCAAAATCCGGCGTGACCGAGTCCGTATCTGCTTCAATCGCCGTTAACGTCCCTTTAAAGTGTCCTCTGTTCGAAAGATTCCCGCTTATTCCGTCGACATCTCCAAGGTTCACCGGAGCAAACGTGAACTCACCTGAGACGGGCGTCGCGCCGAGATTATCAGGATTGAGCGGGCCGAAGCTCCCGTTCGCCACAATATGCCCCCCGGGCACCGCATTCTGCATATCCACCAAATAAGTGATCGAACTGCCTTTGCGCAAATTGCGAATCACCACTTGGCGAATCGGAAATGTGTACGAGCCCCCGCCCACTCGCTGTATTTCAAGAACGGCATCGCGTACGTTGAACTCTTCCACCACCGTCGTCGGCCCCGCGAAGTCACCGCTGCTTCCGGGCGGAAAATCCTCATGGTTCGCCCGGCTCCCCACTGGCGGAATCACCACATGCAGCCCCTTGACATCCACCAACCGGACCCGGTCTCGAAGCAGGATGAGATCCAGCCAATTCCCTTCAACCAGCAGTTCGCGAGCCGAGCCAATCGGCGGAAGATCTGTGGCCGAGTTGCGGCGCAGCGTCAAACCGGTCGCCACAAAACCAGGATGAGGAAAGTAAATTCGATGGTATTGATCGATCTTGACCTGACTCGCAAAGACCTTCTGCAGCAACGGCTCAACATTGCGGTAACGATAAGGCCAGTAGGCGGCGACGACCCGCCACGCCGCGAGGCCTATCGATAGACCCGCTAAGGCGAGGAACAACTTCAGAAACAGCTTGCGCCGGGAAACTGAAGAGCGTGCAGAGATCACGGCCGGAGAAATCGTCACGAAGTAGTCCCCCCGCTCTTAAAGAAAATTCCCTCGCAACTACTAGCCGCAGGGCTCATTAAAGAACGGCCTGGAGTCGCAGCTGCTTGTCTTTTGCCTATAGATGCAATTTCACGCTTCTTGGTCTGTTTGCCATCGTGAACGCTTCGGTTCAACGCGCAGGACCTCAAGGAATTCCGTCCAGGGACTACCTCGGAAAACCTGGCCGTTATCCTCTCAGATCTGCCTCAACAACAGCTAGGCAAACCATCCTAAGCCGAAACCTTCCGCCGCATCCGCATAAACCCACCCAGCGCTCCACCCACCGTCGACAGCACCAGCAGCACCCCCGCAACCATCGCGAACCCCGCCAGCATAATCCCCGCCCTCACCTCAGGCGAATACAGAAACCGCACCACCTCCGGCGGCTGCGGCGCCGTTGCCGCAGCCTTCTCAACCTGAGCATGCAGCGTCTGCGTCAGCTCCGCATCGAACCCCGCCATGCTATGCAGCCCATACCTCGCCACCAGCCCTGCACCCGCCATCGCGACTGCAAGACAAGTGACCAGCGCCAAGCCCACCACCACGCCAATCCGCGCGCCCACTCCCGCATCCATCCACGCCAGCGGCCGCCGTTTCTGATACAGCGCCAGCGTAATCATCGACCCACTGATCGTCCAAAGCCAGCTTATCGGCGACACCAGCTGCACCTTCGCCGAAACCACGCTCAGCACCGCCGCCACCCCAGCCACCAGCAACGCACAACGTATCGCCGTCTTCCACTCCACCTGTTGCGGGCTGGGCGGTGGTGCGGCGCCCGTCGTGCTCTTTTCGGAGCCGTTGTTCTGCTCCTCGTAGTCCTGCAAATAGATCTGCGGCGAACCGCAATGGGGGCAGAACGGCGAATCGCCCACACTGGCCGAAAGCTCGCCGCCGCAACGATGACAATACTGATGCATATCTTATGAAGCTACCCCACCCCACAAGGCGCGGCAAGCGAACGGTTTTGAAATGGCACTGCGCAACTTTCTCATCGCGACCAACGGGAGCGGCAACCGAAGGGGTATACAAGTCACAAAGTGACCGCGCGAACCGGGGTCCCCGCAAACAGGTCTTCGTTTGCGGGGTGGCCTAGCGTAGCGGTTTTCATCGTCACTGCTTGCTCGAGTCCTCGTCATCGCCAACCGACAGATGCCCCGGCAGATCCAGCGCCACCAATCCGATCTTCGTCCCGCTCCCATCCGGATCGATCCCGACAATATGTTGGTGCTGCTTCGACCCAGCCTTCAGCTCCAGTTTGCCCGACAGATCGTTGTCCACCTTCACGTGGTTCTTCTGATCGTCCGCACAAGTCAACCCCTCTGCTGTCCGCGTCTGCGAACTCACCGGCTTGTCATTCTGGCACTGAATCACATCGCCATACCGCCCCAGCGCCTTACGATAAAACACAGTCACCAGGTCCGGACTATCCGGCGTCGTATAACTGGCGGCCTTCACCTTCAGCGTAAAACTGCCAAAGCTCAAATTGATATCGGCCGCGCCATCGTTCTTATCCTTCTTCTTCACCATCACTGCCCCCGGATACACCGGCAGCCCGATCCCCTCAACACCAGCCGCTTCGTTCGTCTTCACCGACATCCCGCCAAACGGCGTAGCGATCTTCACATTATCGGCATCGCCATGTTTATCGTTCTCAATCCGGCAGCCCTCCATCAGCATGGTCGACGCCGCCATCGCCGCAACCAACATCGCCGCCGCTACACCCTGGTTCACCCGCATCTCACTCCTCCATCGGTCAGAAAACAATACGCCTTCTCGCACCTTCTAGTTCCGCTTTTCAAAGTGGCAAAAAAAAGTGAAAAAAAAGTGAAATAGACGGCGTATTTTTCCGCCATCAAAACGACGCGGTTTTCTCACCAGGTTCACCACGCATTCCACCACATCTTCACCACAAAAAAACCACAAAAAATGACCGACTTTCGCAAAAACCCTCCCAAAAACCTCCAAAGACCCCACAGAAAAATTTAATCCGCCGTTCGAACTCCCTCCAGCCACATCCAGCGAGCCTTCAACGACATCCAAAAGCTGTGACCCAGCCAACCGACCACCTCTTCGCCCCCCTCAAGCTCCGCAGCCTCACTCTGCCCAACCGCATCGCCGTCTCCCCCATGTGCGAATACTCCTCCGTCGACGGCTTTGCCAACGAATGGCATCTCGTCCACCTCGGAAGCCGCGCCATTGGCGGCGCTGGCCTCATCATCACAGAAGCTTCAGCCGTAAACCCCGAAGGCCGCATCACCCCCGCCGACCTCGGTATCTGGAAAGACGAGCACATCCCCGAGCTCAAGCGCATCACCACCTTCCTGCACCAGCACGGCACCTACGCCGGCACCCAGCTAGCCCACGCAGGCCGCAAAGCCAGCATGGCCGTCCCATGGGAGCCAACCCGCACCATTCCCGCCTCCGAAGGCGGCTGGCAGCCCGTCGCCCCCTCCGCCATTCGGTTCGACGAGCCATACCCGCTCCCCACCGCACTCGATCGCGCCGGCATGGACAAGGTCGTCGCCGACTTCGTCGCAGCAGCCCATCGCGCCCTCGCTGCAGGCTTCGACCTCGTCGAGATACACTCCGCCCACGGCTATCTCCTGCACCAGTTCCTCTCTCCGCTCTCCAACCACCGCACCGACGAGTACGGCGGCAGCTTCGAAAACCGCACCCGCTTCCCCCTCGAAGTAGTCAAAGCCGTCCGCGCCGCCTGGCCCAAACACCTGCCGCTTTTCGTCCGCATCTCCGCCACCGACTGGGCCCCCGAGTCCCTCGGCGCAAGCTGGGATCTCGCCCAATCCGTCGCCTTCTCCAAACTCCTCAAGCAGGCAGATGTCGATCTCGTGGACGTCTCCACCGGTGGCAACCACCCCGCCCAGCAAATCCCCATCGGCTCCGGCTACCAGGTCCACCACTCCGAGACCATCCACCGCGAAGCCCAGATCCCCACCGCTGCCGTCGGAATGATCACCGAACCAGCCCAGGCCGACCAGATCGTTCGCACCGGTCAGGCCGACCTCATCCTGCTCGCTCGTGAGCTCCTCCGCAACCCCTACTGGCCCCTTCACGCCGCCGCTGTCCTCCACCAGTCCACCACCTGGCCCGTCCAGTACCTCCGCAGCGCCCGCGGCAAAACCGAGCCGCGCCAGCCCGTCTCCACCCCAGGTGCCTGAAAATTCAACAGTCCTAACCAGGGAAAATTACAAACCGTGCCATCGCGAGTGGCCTATACTGGCAGCAGCCGGACCATAGGCCACCCCCGCCGGAAAGGCGGTCTTCGGAGCTTCCTGGCATGGCGCAGCACCAGCCAATCCGCAAAACCACCCCAACCTCCGGGTCCGACATCCCGGACAAGCTCTACTTCCGCATCGGCGAAGTCGCCAAGCTCTGCGACGTCCCGGCCTACGTTCTCCGCTTCTGGGAGAGCGAATTTCCTCAGCTCAAGCCGCACAAAGGTGGCACCGGCCAGCGCCTCTACCGCCGCCGCGACGTCGAAATGGCCCTGCGCATCAAGAGCCTCCTCTACAACGAGGGCTACACCATCCCTGGCGCCCGTCAGGTCTTCAAAAGTGAGCTCAAACATCGAGAGCCGCAACTGGCCCTGACCATCGAAGGCCCAAGCCCCAGCGTCGATTCGCGCCAGCTCCAGAAACTGCACAAGGATCTCCGCGACCTGCACTCCCTGCTCTCCAAGTCGCCATCTCGCCCCACCGTTCATCCCATCCGCGCCTCGCGTACCCCCAGCATCTCGCGTCGGACTCCGCAAAAGCTCTTCGATCTCCCACTTCTTCCCGAAGACAATAAAAGTTGAAGATGAAATTCAGCACCGATAACACTGACAGCTCCCGCCGCAGACGTCGTTCTTCCCACGAACGCGAACCATTCTTCGGAGTCGATCCTCAAAACGGCGCGCCCATCCGATGCCAATTCTGCACCGGCCAAAGCTTCCGCCGCTCCAGCCTTCGCTCGCAAGACCTCACCGAAATCCTCCTCATGCGTTACCCCGTCCGTTGCCTTCGCTGCAGCCAGCGGCAACTTGTCAGCTTCACCGTAGCCGGCCTTTCGATCTCCTCCAGCATCAAGATCAATAAAAGACGACATCGCAACACCCTGCCCGACCATTGGAAAGATCCCTTCAAAGGCGGCGCCAGCGACCAACCACAAGCCCCATCAAGCCAGCAGGACCGCTAAGCCCCTCTCGATCTTGTGGGAGGCCTGAGCTTGATCTCCGCACACACCTCAGGGAACCGCTAGCTCCTACAACGAAATCCACCCAACATGAATCGCCCACAACGATAGGCTCGCCACCACAATCCAAAGCGCGATCCCCTGCACCATCGGCCTTACACCCACTTCCTTCAGAGTCTCTCGCGTAATGCCGGTCCCAATCAGAAACAGCACAACAGTCAACGCCGCGCGGCCCAGCCGATTGAGCGCACTGAACAGCGGTACCGCCTGTGGGATATATCGCGGCAGATAACTCGCCGCCACCGCCGCGAAGCAGAAGTACAGGATGAACCACGGCCAGGCCACCTTCGCCTTGCTCTTCTTCAACATCGCCGTAGCAATCGCCAGCGGCACAATCCACAACGCCCGAGCCAGCTTCACCGTCGTCCCCACCGCCAACGCCGTAGGCCCATACTTTGCGCCCGCCCCTACCACCGAACTCGTGTCATGAATCGCCAGCGCCGCCCACAATCCAAACTGCGTCTGCGAAAAGTTCATCAAGTGCCCAATCAACGGAAACAGCAGCAGCGCCACAGAGTTCAGCACAAATACCGTCCCTAGCGAGACCGCCATCTCCTCCTCATTCGCATTCAACACGGGTCCCATCGCCGCAATCGCGCTCCCTCCGCAAATCGCCGTCCCAAAGCTGATCAGCAACGATTGCGTCTTACCCACCTGCAGCAGCTTACCCAACGCAACTCCCAAACTCAGCGCAAACGTGATGCTGATCGCCGTATACATAAACCCCGACGCACCCGCGTGCACCACCTCTTTCAAGTTCATCCCGAATCCCAGGCAGACCACCGCAGCCTGCAATAAAAACTTCGAAAGACACCGGCTCTCCCCGTGAAACGTATGGACGGTACTCAAACCAAACGCGAGCCCCGCAGCCAACGCCAGCGGAGGCCCGATCAACCCGCTCGCTGAAACAATGATCCCGATATAAAAGAGATTCTTCTTCCACATGCTTAAAGCATGCGCGTCCTGACAACCCACAGTCGAGACGTACTTTACAATCGCCGATAAGTATTACTTATCAACCCAATCAGCTAACTCCGCTCTTCGTCCCCATCGCAAAACGCTGAAACGCCGCCGCCGCCCCAGTCATCTCCGCTCCCGCCAGCCGGACAAAGCTGAAATCCCGCCGAATCTCCAGGCCCTTCACCGCAATCACCTTCACCGTCCCCAGCCGTAGGACCTTCCCCACTGCCCACCGCGAAACAAACCCCACCCCCAGCTCCGCCTCCACGCCTGAGATAATCGCCTCCGTCGAATCCAGCTCCATCGCCACCTGCAGCGACCGGAGTGGCAACCCCACCTTCTTCAATGCCCGCTCCACCACCCGCCGCGACCCCGAACCTCGCTCCCGCAACAACAACGGCACCTTCGCCAGCTCTTTCTGTTCAATCTCCCCACCCTTCCGCCCGGCCCACGCATGATTCGGACTCACGATCAGCACCATCTCATCCTGCACCATGCGCTCGGTCTTCACCTCGCGCCGCATTGCCGGCCCTTCAATAATCCCCAGAGCCACCTTCTTCTCTGTCACCGCATCCACAATCTGTTCTGTATTCCCACTCACCAACGAAAGCTTCACCTGCGGATACTGCTTCAAAAACGCCCCCAGAATCCTCGGCAACAGATACTGTGCCACCGTCGTCGAAGCTCCCAGCCGCAGCGGACCAACCGTCTCGTCATTCAGAGCCGCCAGCGCCCGTCGCGCCTCCACCATCGTCTCCGCCGCACGATCGGCATACCCCAGCAACACCCGTCCCGCCTCAGTCAACGAGATCTGGCTCCCATGTCCGCCACCCCGAGCCCGATCGAACAACTGCACGCCAACCTCCTCCTCGAGCGCATGAACATGCTGACTCACTGCCGGCTGGCTCAGATGCAGCACCTCCGCTGCCTTGCGAAAGCTCAACTCCTCAGCCACCGCACGAAACACCCTCAGCCGAAAGTTCTCCAAACTCTCTCCTTCTCGAACGAACCAGCCCCGCCACCCATCAGCATAAGCCCACCCGATAAAATCAAATTACCCCGTGTCCATCAACGAAGATCCCAATCCGGCCGTCAACCCTCTCGAATCCGCTACCCACGAGCCCCTCATCGCAGCCCCCGGCATCGAACCCACACCCCGCCGCAGCCTCTTCGCCATTCTTCGCCCATCCTCTCAGTCAGCCTTCTCCGCCACGCTGCTCCTAATGGCGTCCACCTTCCTCTCCGGCGTTCTGGGCCTCGTCCGCACCTACTACATCAACCGCATCTTCGGAGCCAGCCCCGAGACCGACGCCTACAACGCCGCCTTCCAACTCCCCGACATGCTCGCCTACTTCCTCGTCGGCGGCGTCGTCTCCATCTCCCTCGTCACCATCCTCAGTCGCTACCGCGCACAAAACGACGAAGCCGGAGCAGACCGAGCCCTCTCCATCATCCTCACCGCAATGGCGACAGTCCTCCTGATCGGCATCGTCTTAGCCGAAATCTTCGCCCCCTACTACACCCACATCGCCTTCCGCGGATTCGACCCTCACCGTGCCGCTCTCTGCACCACACTCACTCGCCTCTTGCTCCCCGCACAGTTCTTCTTCTTCTTCGGCGGAGTCATCGGCTCCCGTCTTCTCGTCCGCAAGATCTTCCTCTACCAGGCCATCAGCCCGCTCATCTACAACGCGGGCATTATCCTCGGCGCCATCTTTCTTCATCAGCGCTTCGGCATCTACTCCCTCGCCATCGGCGTTCTCGTCGGAGTGATCCTCGGCCCCGCCACGCTCAACCTCTTCGGCGCACTTCGCGACGGCCTCCGTTACACTCCCATCCTCAACCTCCGCCACCCTGCCTTTCTCGAGTGGCTCCGCCTCACCTTCCCCCTCATGATCGGCGTCTCCCTCGTCACCGCCGACAAATGGATCCTCAGCTACTTCGCCTCCAACGACGTAGGCGGCATCTCTCTGCTCACCGTAGCCAAAACCCTCTTCACCGCTCCCATGGGCATCCTCGGCCAGGCCGCCGGCGCCGCCTCACTCCCGTTCTTCTCCGCGCTCTACAGCCAGCACCGCTTCGAAGACTTCGCCTCTGCCGTCAACCGCTCCGTCTCGCGAGTCATCGCCGCGTCCTTCCTTCTCGGCGCATGGATGATCGCCCTCGCCAACCCGATCGTCAATCTCCTACGCGGCTCCTTCACCTTCGCAGAAACCCACGCCACCGCGCTCTACTTCACCCTCTTCACCCTCTCCATCGCGTTCTGGGCCGCACAGGGAATCTACGCCCGCTCTTTCTACGCCGCCGGCAACACCATCACCCCCGCCACTGCCGGATGGATCGTCACCCTGGTCTCCATCCCCATCTACGCGTTTCTCTTCCACACCCTCGGGCTCAAAGGCCTCACCATCGCGTCCGACATCGGCATCGTCATCCAGACCGTCACCCTCGCGCTCCTCCTCAACCGCCGCAAACTAGTCCGCCTCTCGGGCCTCGAACTGCGCGAACTATCCGGATCCCTCCTGGCCGCCGTCATCAGCTTCGCCGGAGCAGCCGCCGCCGTCCACCTCATCCCCCTGGGCCACGGCCACATCCGAAACCTGCTCATCATCGCCGCCGCGACACTGGTCTGGGCTGCGCTCTGCTTCGCAACTCTCCACCTCACCGGCTCAAAACTCCTGCAGCAAATCCGCTCCCGCATCGCCTGAGCCATTCGCATGAAACCAATCGTGACGTCCGTCTCACTCAACCCGATTCACGAGTTCAGCAAATATCCGCAGAGCAACATTACCTTGCTCGCAGGTATTGGCGTTCAAGGCGATGCCCATTCAGGCAAAACCACACAACATCTCTATCTCGTAAAGAAAGATCCCACGCGTCTCAACCTCACCCAGGTGCATATTCTCCACGCGGAACTTCATGACGAGCTCTCGTCTCAAGGCTTCACGCTCCTCCCTGGTCAGATGGGGGAGAACATCACCACTCGCGGCATCGAACTCATGACACTTCCAACTGGCGCGCTTCTTCGCGTCGGCGAATCAGTAATTCTCGAAGCGACTGGTCTTAGGGAGCCCTGTTTCAAGCTAGACAAACTGGCTTCCGGTCTCATGAAAGCCGTCTTGAAACGAGATCAACATGGAAATCTCCATCGCAACGCCGGAATTATGGCCATCGTCCTTCAAGGGGGCACCGTTCAACCGCGAGACGCCATCGAAATCGAGCTGCCTGCAGAACCTCATCGCCCTTTGCAGCCCGTATAGGCAAATCACATTACCTCTAAATTTCGACCTACTTCTCATCCTCATACTCTTCATTCCACGCCGCCTGAATCGCCTCCAAAATTCCCTCATTCGACTTCGTCGGATCACCCACAAATCCCGGCAGCCCGGTCACATACTTGTGCAGATCCGTGAACCGCACCGAATACGGCTCAATCTCCGGATACTTCTCCTGCAACTGAATCCCAATCTCTTCCGCATTGGTCCAATCAAACTCAAACGCCATGACGTCCCCCGATAAAATAACTTGTGTACAGCCACAACAGCTGCACACAAAGACTACAAGAAACCGGCAACAGTTTTATGACTCACACCCCGCAAACCGCTTTAACCCCCTGGTCCGCATCCCTCCTCCGCCGCGACCTGAACGCCCGCGCCCAACACCTAGCCACCACCAGCAATCTCCTGCACGAGCAGACCACCGGCTCCGAGCCCAGCATCATCTTCGGCCGCAATGAACAAGCCGAGCAAGCCCGCCACGGTAACTTCCATCCCGCCACCTACACCGCCATCTGCGCCAACCCCGCATGGTCCCGCCGCCTTAATAAGACCCACACAGCACACCGCCGCGTTCGCGCAAGAGCCGACTGGCAATGGATGGAACTGGACTGCGCCAACAGCTCCGACGCGCTTCTGATGAACATCTTCTGCCACCCCCAAGTCTTCTCCGAAGGCCGCCTCAACGCCACCGTCGCAAGCCTTCTAGGGGTTTCCTCAAACACTGAACCAAACTTCGGCATCCACCCCGGTGTTCCGCTAAAAAGATCTCTCACGAACATTAAAAAGAAAACCACGCGCAACGCGCAGCGAGCACCTACCTCGCCCCTCTTCAACGATGCCAACGCCCCCACACAGCCGGAAGAACCAAATCATCTCAAAGACCGCACCGAGATCGACCTCCAGCTCGGCAACCTCTTCCTCGAAGCCAAGCTCACCGAATCCAACTTCCAGACCGCCAACCCACGCCTCATCGAACGCTACCGCGATCTCGAAACCATCTTCGACGTCGCGCGCTTACCGAGCAAACTCATCACGTCCGCTCCCTCACACCCATCCACCGAAGACTTCTCCGACCTCGAAGAGCCCCACGCCACAATGTCACCAATCGCAACACCGGCTCGATCCCGCACCGTCATCCAGGGGTATCAACTCATCCGCAACGTTCTCGCCGCCTACGACTCCGACGCATCTTTCTGCGTCCTCTGCGACGCCCGCCGCCGCGACCTCATCGAGATCTGGTTTTCAGTCCTAGCTGCAGTCCACTATCCCAGCTTCGCCTGGCGCCTCAAGCTCCTCACGTGGCAGGAGCTAACCACCGCACTCCCCGAAGATCTGCAAAACTTTCTCGAAGCGAAGTACGGAATTCTCCCCGCCTGAAGATTCACCCAAAGAGGAAGCCTTACTAAGCCCCGGGCCCATGCGAAGGCTTGCCTTCCTGCACATAGTTCCGATTCCACTTCGGAATCTCCACTACATACGTTCCCGGCTTCTCAATCACCGCCTGGCATCCCAGCCGCGAGTTCAACTGAATATCCGCCGCCGTCTCCATCCGGTCCAACTCCAGATCCTCTGCCTCGCTGAGCCCCTGCGCGCCTTCCTTCACATGGATATGGCACGTCGTACACGCACACACCCCACCACACGCATGGTCGAGAAAAATATTGTAGTTCTCTGCAACATCCAAAAACGACATCGGCAGTCCATGCCCTTCATACGGCAGCGTATCGAACGGGAACTCCACCGTCCTGCCTTCAGGCAGGAACGTCACGCGGACCATTCCCTCACCCGCTGGCTTCGACAGGTCCACTGCATCCTCAATCTTCTTCGTCTCACTCATCATTCAATCTTCCGTCGACTCTCCGGCCGTAGCCTCATCGTAAATGGGTTCTTCAATCCTTCGTCTCAGCATCCGCATCATCATGCGAGCTGCTCACCTGCGCCTTCGCAAACGGATGCGGGGCGGTAGGCCCTTCTCCTATGCTCTCACCTGCGGCCTCCATCGTCTTGCCCTGCATCGCGCCCGACACCGCGTTATCCATCATCAACTCCGCAAACCGCCGAGTCGCCGCATCCAGCCGCTCAATCCCCGTGCGAATCACCTTGTACTCGCCACCCTGCACCGCAGCCTCTAAAAATGAGACCTCTGTCGAGATCTTTTCAATCTCTTCACTCGACAACATCTGCCACGCAGCATGGCTCTTCCCCTTCTCTACTGCAGTCAGAATCGTCTCCGCCTCGTTCTTCGCTTCAATCGTCTGCCGCTCCTGAATATCGGTCTCCGCGTTATCGAACGAATCCAGAATCATCGTCTCAACCTGCTCATCGGTGAGCCCATACGTCGGCTTCACCTCAACCTCAGCCTCTTTCCCACTCCTCTGCTCGCGCGCGCTCACATGCAAAATCCCATTTGCATCGATCAGAAATTTAACTTCAATCCTAGGCAGCCCGGCAACCATCGGCGGAATCCCTTTGAGGTCAAACCGCGCCAGCGATCGGCAGTCCTTCGCCATCTCACGTTCTCCCTGCACCACGTGGATCGCAACATTCGTCTGCCCATCCACGCCCGTCGTAAAGTGCTCCGTCGCACTCGCCGGAATCGTTGAGTTCCGCTGAATAATCTTCGCCACTACCCCGCCCAGCGCCTCAATCCCCAGCGAAAGCGGCGTCACATCCAGCAGCAGCAAATCCTCCGTCGCAGCCGACCCACCAGCGAGAATCTGCGCCTGCACCGCCGCACCAAGCGCCACCACCTCATCCGGATTCAACTCCGTATGCGGCTTCTTCCCACGAGCCTTCATCTCAAACAAATCATCCACCAGAGCCCGCACCGCAGGGATCCGCGTCGACCCGCCCACCAGCACCACCTCATCAATCTGCGCCGCAGACAGACCCGCATCCTTCAGCGCCTGCTTGCAAGGAGCCGCAGTCCGCGCAATCACTCCCGCAATCAATCCCTCAAACTGCTCTCGGGAAATCTGCCGCAGATATCTCTTCCCACTCGGCAGTTCCACATTCAACGTCGCGTTGTCCGCACTCGACAGCAGAATCTTCGCTTCGATCACCGCCTTGCGAACCGCCTGCACCGCCTCGCCATTCCCGCGAACATCCTCACCCAAATCACCCGCAATATCATCGAGCGCAATCGCAATCATCAGGTTGTCGATATCATCCCCACCCAGATGCGTATCCCCGCCCGTCGCGACAACCTCAAAGATCCCCTCATGCAGCTTCAGAATCGAAACATCGAACGTCCCGCCTCCAAAGTCATACACCGCAATCAGGCCGTCCTTGTTCTTATCCAACCCATAAGCCAGCGCCGCCGCCGTAGGCTCGTTCACCAGTCGCAAAACCTCGAGGCCAGCAATCCGCCCAGCGTCCTTCGTAGCCTGCCGCTGCGCGTCATTAAAGTACGCCGGAACCGTAATCACCGCCTTCGTCACCGGGCCGCCAAAAAACCTCTCCGCATTCTTCTTTAGCTGCTGCAGCACATAGGCCGAGATCTCCGGCGGCGTCAGCATCAACCCGCCCACGCTCACCTTCAGGACCTCACCCGGCTTCAACCCCTCCGCCAGCTTGAACGGAAACAGCTTCAGCTCCCCTTGCACGTCCTCGATGTCGCGCCCCATCAACCGTTTAGCCGAATAAACCGCGCTAGCCGAATCCTCCATCAGCGTTCCACGCGCCGCATTCCCCACCACCACGCCGTTATCCGTCCACGCCACCACCGACGGCACCAGCCGCTCGCCATCCTCCCCGGGAATCACCACCGGCGTACCGCCCTCCATAAACGCCACCAGCGAATTCGTCGTGCCCAAATCAATCCCTACAACCCGCTCATCCGCCATCGCTTCAAACCCTCTATTAGTCCATCTTCTATTGTCCTACAATCGCACCACGAACACCGTCACCCACCCGCATCATCTTCAGATGTGCTCCAACCCGAGGCCGATGCATGCTCTATCTTGAGCACCACCCCCTTCCCGCCCTCGCACCCTTCATCAAAGCCCTGTGGTACGTTCGCGACCCCCACGCCATCCACCGCCACGAACGCGTCCTCCCCACAGGCTGCGCTCAAATCGTCCTCTCCCTCGCCCGAGACCACTTGACCGACGCCAACAATCCCATCAGTCCCCTATCCCACACCCCAGCTGCCATCTTCCTTGGCATCTTCTCCCGCTATCAGCAGATCGACGCCATCGACTTCTCCGAGCTCATCGGCGTCGTCTTCCATCCCGGCGGCACTGTGCCCTTCTTCCCCGATAACGCCAGCATCTTCTCCAACTGCGAAACAGGCCTCGACGATCTCTGGGGCCGCGCCTCCCTCAACCTCCGCAACGACCTCCGCGAGGCCTCCTCCCCCGAACAAAAATTTTCTCTCCTCGAATACGCCCTCCTCACGCGCCTCGCCCTCAGCAAACACCAGCACCGCGACCCCGTCCTCGACTACGCCCTCACCCATCTCCACGCCTCACCCGGCACCACCACCATCGCCGAACTCACCCGCACCACCGGCCTCAGCCCCCGCCGCCTCTCCGAGCGCTTCAACGAGCAAGTCGGCATCTCTCCCAAACTCTACTGCCGCATCCAGCGCTTCCAGCAAGCCATCCAACAAATGAATTGTGGCGCCGACGTCCCCTGGGCCGAGCTCGCCCTCACCTGCGGCTACTACGACCAGTCCCACTTCGCTAACGACTTCCGCGCCTTCTCCGGTCTCAGCGCCACCGACTATTCCACCACCAAGCGCATCTGGGCAAACCACATCCCCCTCGACTAGCGGCACCCGAAGGGGTACACATGTCACGAAGTGACCGCACTCCGCGTAGGAGGCCCGTCCGGCAGGACATGCTTCTTCACCACCGCCGATTTTTCCAAGACCACAACCCTCGCAAATGACATGCTTCTAACCATGAACACTCAAATCACCACCACCGGATCAACCGTCATCCCCAGCCTCCGCTACCGCGACGCGCTCGCCGCCATCGACTGGCTCGTCACAGCCTTCGGCTTCGAAAAACAAACCGTCTTCGTCGCACCCGACAACAAAACCGTACAACACGCCCAGCTCACCCTTGGCCCTGGCATGATCATGATCGGCTCCGTTGACAACGGCGGCGAAGGCGGCAAGTTCATGGTCCAACCTGACGAGATCGGCTTCCGCGAGACTGCGGGCGCCTACCTCGTAGTCCCCGACGCCGACGCCGTCTACGTCACCGCGAAGGCAGCCGGAGCCGAGATGATCATCGACATCCGTGACATGGACTACGGTGGCCGCCACTTCTCCTGTCGCGACCTCGAAGGCCACACCTGGGGCATCGGCACCTACGACCCCTGGGCGCCCGAGCCATCACAGCAAAACTCCAAATCCGCAAAAGAGCCCGTTCACGAAAGCGCAGGGAGATGACCGACGAAGAATACGAATTAGTCGAAACAACACCATCCTCGGACGACTACCGGCGCCTCCGCATCGCAGCCGGACTAAGCCCAAAAAGCGCAGAGGCCGCAGCAGCCGGACTACCCAACACGATCTACGCCGTCGTCATCCGCAAAGACGGCGAAGCCATCGGCATGGGCCGAATCATCGGCGATCGCGGCCTCTTCTTCCAAATCGTCGACATCGCCGTCGACCCGAAACATCAGAAGCGCGGCCTCGGCAAGCGCATCGTCCACGCTCTCGTCGATCACCTCCATAAAACCGCACTGCCCGGCGCCTACGTCAGCCTCATCGCCGACGGCGAAGCCCACCACCTCTATTCACTCTTTGGCTTCAAACCCACCGCACCACGCTCCATCGGAATGTACCTCCACTTCAAATAACGCCATACCGAGCTCTAGCCTTCCCCCCTACCCCTCGTGATACCGTCTCCAGATGGAATTAAACCCATACGCCAAATACCTCGCCAATCAGGATCCACTCCCCGTCCTCACCAGCACCTCCGGGCGCCTCCACGCTCTCACCGCCGGCCTCACCGACGGGCAGCTCAACGCCCCACCCGCTCCCGGCAAATGGAGCATCACGAACATCATCGCGCACCTCGCCGACACCGAAACCGTCTTCGGCTTTCGTCTCCGCCAGACCCTCGCCACCCCAACCGACCAGCCCCACCACATCATCCAGCCCTTCGATCAAGAGGCCTGGGCCGACCGCTACGCCGTCTACCCCATCGAGCCTGCCCTCGCGCTCTTCGAGGCCATGCGCAACTGGAATCTTCTCTTCCTTGCCACCATCTCCGGCGACGAACGCCATCGCTCCGCCACCCATCCCGAACGCGGCACCATGACCCTCTGGACCATCGTCGAAACCATGGCCGGCCACGACATTAACCACCTCCAGCAACTCGACCGACTCACCGCCAGACCCGGCTAACTCAGGTGCCGTCGCAGATCCTCCAGGTGATAGCAGTGCGCGAACGCCGTCTCACGCGAGATCCTGCCTGCCCTCACAAGCTCCGCCAACGACTGCTCCATCGTCAACATTCCGTCCGCGCGTCCGGTCTCGATGCTCGCGCGCAATTGATGATCGTCTCCCCGCCGAATTAAATTCCGCGTAGCGCCGTTCGCCACCAGAATCTCAACAGCCGGATATCGTCCAGCGCCATCCGCAGCCGCCAGTAGCTGTTGCGAAATCACAGCAAGCAACGCGAGCGAAAGCTGCTGTCGAATCTGCGACTGATACCCCGAAGGAAACGTGTCCAGAATGCGCGAGACCGTCTGCGCCGCATCGTTCGTATGCAGCGACGACAAAACCAGATGACCTGTCTCTGCCGCAGTCAACGCCGCCGCCATCGTGTCGCTGTCCCGCATCTCCCCAATCATGATTACATCCGGGTCCTGCCGCAACACCGACCGCACCGCATGCGCGAAGTCATGCGTATCTCGCCCCAATTCGATCTGCTCCACCAAAGAACTACGATTCAGATGCTGGTACTCAATCGGATCTTCGATCGTAATAATGTGGTCGCGCCGCAGAGTATTCACCCGATCCACCAGCGCCGCCAGCGTCGAAGTCTTCCCGCACCCCGTCGGCCCCGTTAGCAGCACCAGCCCTTGCCTTCGCTCCGTCAACATCGCCAGCCCGGCAGGCAGATGCAGTGACTCCAGCGAAGGCACCTGCTCCGGCAGCACGCGAATCGCCGCTGCCAGCGTGCCGCGCTGATAATGAAAGTTCGCTCGAAATCTCCCAATCGAAGGCCGCACAAAACAGAAATCCACCGACTTGTGTTCTTGCAGCTCAGCCAATCGCTCCGCAGAAAGCAGCGACTGCAGCATCCCCCGAACCTCTTCGGACGAGAGCGCTGCTCCCACATCCGGCGTCAACGCGCCATTCACCCGCAGGGTCACTGGCGAACCGGCAACCAGAAGAATATCGGACGCATGCCGCTGAAACGCTACGCTAAGAATCTGATCAAGCGATCTCTTCTCGCCCGACCTCGAACTGTTCGCCGAACGATTAAGCTGGTCGACCAGCCGCGACAGCTCGCTCTCCGTCTCACCCATGCAGCAACACTACTTCCATAAGACTCTCTCTCCCGAGCGCGAAGCCGATCATCACTTCAACGAAGGCCTATCGCAATTCCACGTGAAGATCAGACGTACATCTTCCACAAACGTCGCTATCTGCTAACCCATTCGCTGCGGTTCTCAGGCTAAGCCCGTACTCTTGCGACCCACGTGGTTCAAAGTGCGAACGGAACGAACACTCACTCCCGCATACTCACTCAACAGCGCCACGCCGATGGACGCAATATATCCATCCGGACGAATCAAAATCCGCCCCTCCGGCGTCTCCAACTCGGTCGCATGCATACCCCGCATCGGCACAAACAGCCGCCTCCCATCCTCCAGCCGCACATCCGGCATCCGATCGCCAGCCTGCAAGCCTCCAATCGACCCACCCAACGAAAGCGCACTCGTGCGATAGTGCAGCGCAAGCTGGTTCGTCGCATCACCGCGCTTGATTGACCGCGTCTGAAGCAGCCTCTTGCTCAACCCAAGCACCGCCGCCGCAATCGGCAAACGTTCCGCCTCATAACTATCGAGCAGCGAATCTGGCCCCCCACGCGCAACATATGCAAGCTTCCATCCGAGGTTATACGCATCCTGCACCCCCGTATTAAGCCCCTGCCCACCCGCCGGCGGATGCACATGCGCCGCATCCCCCGCCAGCAACACACGCCCAACCCGATAGCGATCGACCATACGCACTGCCGGCTGGTAGATCGACCTCCACGCCACGCGCACCACGCGACGTCCAGTAGCCCTCCGCACGACACCCTCGATATCGTCTTCCAAAACCTCTGCCTTCCCCGTCAGCTGAAACAGCGTCGTCTTCGGCAACGGGCACAGCCCGATCACCCCGCCCTTAGCAAACGGCCAAAGGTGCCAGTCCGACCGATCCAATCCCTCGACTTCAACATCCGCCACGAGCATCGGCTTTTCATCGAGACCTTCCCCCTCCAACCGAAGCCCCAAAGCCTTGCGGACCGCACTGCGCCCGCCATCGCACCCCACAAGATACTGCGCCCGCACCACCTCCCCATCGCCCAGCGCGACTTCGACGCCCTGCTCATTCTGCGTAAGCGATGCGAACGCCTTACCAAACTCAACCGCACCTCCAAGTTCACACAGCCGCTCACGCAGAATGGCCTCAGTACGCGCCTGCGGCACCATCCAGAGATTCGGATACGGCATGCTCTCCGTCGCTTGTTTCGCTGAACCAAGCGAACCCATCCGGAGCGATAAGCCCCCAAAATGAGTCCGAAACTTGGGATAAATCGCACCCGCCGCAAGCATCGCATCGATGACGCCAAGATCCTCGAAGATCTCCATCGTGCGCGGCTGTATTCCCTTGCCTCGCGACCCCTCGAAGGACACAGCAGCAGACTCAATCAAACGGAACGAGACGCCCCGTCGCGCGAGATCGACCGCAAGGGTCAACCCAGTAGGCCCGGCTCCAGCGATAAGGATCATTGTTTCGTACATTGTACGAAACAACATAATGGTACAGTGTACGAATGTCAAGGCAAAATACAAACCTTAGCCGCGAAACCATCGCCGCAGCAGCCCTCGAGATCGCCGACAAGGAAGGTTTCGACGCCGTCTCCATGCGCCGGATCGCGCAGGAGCTCAACGTCGGCACCATGAGCCTCTACTACTACGTCAAAACCAAAGACGACCTCATCGCCGTCATGGACGACGCACTCCTCGGCGAAGCTCTCCTTCCCAAAGTGCCGAAAGGTTGGCAGCAAGCAATGACGGAGATTGCCAAACACACCCACGCCCTCTTCCTCCGCCACCCCTGGGCACTGGTCTCCATGCTCTCCGCGCCCCCCGGCCTCAATGCCATGCGCCACATGGAGCAATGCCTCGAAGCGCTCGCAGAAACCCACATGACCAACAGCGAAAAACTTGCCCTCCTCGCCACTGTCGACGACTTCGTCTTCGGCCACGCTCTCCGCGAAACCGCCAACGATACAGCCATCGACACCGAGTTCGCCGCCGCCCAGCTAGCCACCGGTGCCTTTCCCCGAATCGCGAAGATATTCGCCAAAGGCCGCATCGAAAACCGCAAAGATCGCTTCGAAGAAGGCCTCCAGGCATTGCTCAACGGGTTGCCATACGCTGCGACTGTCACTGAAAGTGCCGGCAAAAAATCTAAGAAGAAAAAAGATCGACATTGAGGCCGACTTGCCGCCAGGCAATGATCTTCAACGAACAAACGCGTCCTTTGGCCCACGCGAAAGCATCCGCTCTAGTAACATGTGCCTGCCACACCCACCAGCGGACAGCAGAAAGGGCGTGAGGACTAAGATGCAGTGGCCAGAACCAACACGAAAAACTCTGCTCCTCCTCGCGTCACTCTTATCAACGTGCGCCCCTTCACCTGCACCGGCACAATCATGCGGAGCCTCAGAATTAGCCGTGCAGGTCCTCGGCTCCGGCGGTCCCGAGTCGCAGGATAAACGCGCCTCCACCAGCTACCTCGTCTGGGATCACGGCAGCGCCCGCGTCATCCTCGACGCCGGAGGAGGCACTGCCCTCCGCTTCGGCGAGAGTGGAGCGCAGATGTCCCAGCCCGATGTCTTCCTCTTCAGCCACTTTCACGTCGATCACACCAGCGACTTCCCTGCCCTCATCTTTTCTTCCTGGTTCGAAGACCGCAAGCGCCCTCTCCCTGTCTACGGCCCCACAGGAAACGACTTCATGCCCTCCACCACAGAGTTTTTGCACGAACTCTTCGCCGATCCACACGGAGCCTGGCGCTATCTCAGCGAACTCGTAGAGCCAGGCCAGGGAAGCTACCAACTCCAACCGCATAATGTCGCGCCGAGCTCAACTCCCGTTCTCATCTTCCGCAACGCCAACATGGCCCTCTACGCAGTGACCGTCATTCATGGCCAGGTTCCCGCCTTGGCTTGGCGCATCGACATTGGCGGCAAGCGAATCGTCTTCAGCGGAGATACAAACGGAGAAGGCGAAGGCCTCACCCAGCTCGCGTCGCACGCAGACCTGTTCGTCGCCCACAACGCCGTACCGGAGGGCGCCACCGGAGTAGAACGACGCCTCCACATGCCTCCCTCAGTCATCGGAGCAACCGCCGCCAACGCTCACGTCAAGCAACTGGTCCTCTCCCATCGAATGCTGCGGACCCTGGGAAAAGAAAACGAAACGCAAACCGAAATCAAGCGCCGGTATTCAGGCCCAATCCACTTCGCGAACGACCTCGATTGTTTTCCTATCAAATGACCTTTTGAGATTTTTAGGTACCATCAGAGTCAAAACCGAATCAAATATGAAATAAAACATCTCTCGGCCATGAGGCCACCCCGTGCTTTGTCTCCGCATAAGGGTTATGACTTACTTTCGAGGAGCACGTTGGACATGCGAAATAAAACTTGGATCTTCACGCGGCAACTTGGAACAATTCTCTTAGCTGTCTGTAGTATCGTGCTGTTTTCTCCTCGCGCTGCGTTAGCGCACGCAATCTTACTGAGCTCTCAGCCGGCAATCAACAGCACGGTCTCCGGCCCTGAGGTCGCCGTCCTCCTCAAATACAGTTCAAGGGTCGATCTCGAGCATTCCACCCTCACATTACTCAACCCTGACGGCAAAGTGGAGAAAGTCACGATCAATAGCGAGCCCTCGCCCGGATCGCTATCGGCCAGATTGACCGGGCTAGTCAAAGGGGCCTACGTGCTACGCTGGCAGATCCTGGCCATGGACGGACATATCACTCGGGGAACAATCCCTTTCCAGGTAAAGTAGAGCCGAGAAAAAACATGATCTGGTTCCTAAAAGACATCGATCTCCTGACAGTTCTGCTACGCGCGGCAACGCTCGCATTCGAAGCGTTGCTCCTGGGAGGCGTCGCATATCTTCTGGTCGTAGCGTTGCCGGCGATGGCAAGCCAGGCCGTCGAAGACTTCTGTCGCAGGGGCATCCGCATGGCCGCGATCGCACTGGCCGTTGGCGAGGTCGCTCTGGTGACAGCATCCGCTACCCTCCTGATGAGCGGCTCTGATTTGACGCTCAAAGATGTAACCACCACAAGCTTCTTCCGCGCCTACTCTGTTTCAATCCTCTGTGCGATCGGGCTCTGGATCTGCGCACGCCTGAAGAACAGAACAGCAACGATCGCGATGCTTCTATTGAGTCTCCTCTTGCTGGTCGCAATGGTCTCGATCAGCCATGCAGCGGCACGCATCGATCACCGAGTTCCGCTGGCGATTCTCACCGCAGCACATCACCTTGGCACAGCCGCATGGCTTGGCGCAATGCCCTATCTATGGATCTCCTTAGGCCGTGCCGAAAACGTGGATGAGGCGCGGCGTATGAGCCAGCGCTACTCCCGCATGGCGTTGCTGGGCGCAGCCACCCTCGTCTCGGCCGGAGTAGCAATGGCGGTGTTCTACATCGGAACGTGGAACGCTGTCTACACGACCACGTATGGCGTCATGGTCGTTGCCAAAATCTACCTGGTGGTGGCGATTGCCGCGCTGGGCGCAGGAAATTGGTCGGTAGTGCGGCGTCTGGCCAGCGATCCTAAACCCCTGCTGTCTCGTCTGCGCCGCGTCGCCGAGGCGGAGATTTGCTTGGGATTCGCCGCAGTCTTGACAGCCGCTTCACTCACCGCCCAGGCCCCTGCGATCGATGTTACCGCTCAGGATAGGCTGAGCACTCAAGAGATCTACGCGCGCATGCATCCAGTGCCTCCACGCATGACCAGTCCTCCCTTGGCTGCGTTGGCTCCTCCTATTTCGCTCGAGGCCGCGGTCAAGGCCAACGAGTTCGCGCCTGTCATCAACAGCGACGCGAATGACAATGCATGGTCCGAGTACAACCATCACTGGGCAGGGCTCATTGTGCTTGTTGCAGGTCTGCTGGCGCTGCTCAGCCGACTCCCTAGTATGCGCTGGGCCCGCTTCTGGCCGGTGACCTTCGCTGGTTTGGCCGTATTCATCCTCCTGCGCGCCGACCCGGAAAACTGGCCCCTCGGGCCACGTCCCTTCTGGCAAAGTTTCACAGCACCCGAAATCGTGCAACATCGCTTCGGCGCACTCTTAATCGTGGTCTTCGCCGTCTTCGAGTGCGCGGTGCAGGCAGGCAAGTTGAAGGCACGGTGGGCCAGTTACATCTTTCCCGCAATGTGTGCTCTCGGTGCTGCGACCTTGCTGACACACGAGCACGCCGCCAAGGTAAAAGAAGCGCTGCTTGCAGAGATGAGCCACACCCCCATCGCGCTCCTTGGCGTTTCAGCAGGCTGTACCCGATGGCTCGAGCTCCGTCTCCCCAGAAGCCGCATGACCACCGTCGCCGGCTACCTCTGGCCGCTGTGCCTCGCCCTCGTCGGCTTAATCCTCCTGAACTATCGCGAATCGGCATAACATAGAACTCAAATCTTAAGCTTTGCCCATTCGATGAACCTGACACACATCACTTTCCCTCCGGATGCTCCGAGACACTCAGAGTGTTCCCATCGGGGTCTTTGAACCAGGCGACTCTGGCTCCAGTGGGCGACGTCCAGATTCCAGAATCATCCTGCTTTAAGAACTCATAGCGTTCGAACCGGACGCCAGCCGTCTTCAGATTTTGAACGACTGACTCTATGTCGGTAACTTGCCAACCTAACACTGTGCCCGATGCCGGCGGCAGTTCCTTGCCCATACCGAGACGAAGCATGATGCCGTTCGCATCGTAGACGAGAGCAAATGGCGGCTCTTCGCTTATCAGGCGCAGCCCAAGCGTATCGCCATAAAAGCTCTTCGCTCGATCCACGTCGACAATCGTTACAAATCCAATGATGCTGTACCCGCTGAGTCCGAGTTGTTTAGTCATGCAGCCATAATGAGCGCAAATTTTGAGTGGCGCAAGAATGGCAGTATGCCAATATATATCGATAATGCGACAATCCAAGATTCTCCGAGCATTCGATCCAAAGCGCGGCGTTTCGATCGCAACGCTGGCCTACGAATACTCTGCAGACTTTCAGGTTCCGGAACATGCGCACGGGGCCGATCAGCTTATCTATGCCATCCGCGGAGTCATGGAAGTATTCTCCGGTCAAAGTATGTGGTTGGTTCCTCCACGGTTTGCACTCTGGGTTCCCGCAAAGACATACCACCGCATCCACATGCCGGGCGCTGTTTCGATGCGGACCTTATACTTCCGGCCCGGTCTGGTCCATATGCGGTCCTCCGGTAGCACCGTACTTCACGTGACGCCCTTGTTACGCGAACTTACGCTGGAAACAGTGCGCATTGGGAGACTGCGAACGAGGCAGCACCACGAACGGGCGCTGCGCGACCTGGTTATCCTGCATCTGGAAATCGCATCTCCGGTTCCGACATTCGTGGCTCTCCCGAAAGACGAACGAGCATTGCACGTTGCTCAGGCAGTTCTGTCAGCGCCTGAGCAAACCAGGTCTCTCGCTGCCATGTGCAGTGATGCCGGAGTCAGCGTCAGAACGATTCAGAGGGTATTTCGTAAAGACACTGGCACTAGCTTTGAGCTATGGCGGCGGCAGGTTCGACTGACGAAAGCTGTGGAGCTCCTCGTTCAAGGCCGCTCCGTCAAGGAGATCACCTTCTGCATCGGCTACCGGCAACCGAGCGCCTTCGTAGAAATCTTTCGACGCACCTTCGGCATGCCCCCCAAAGCATGGGCCGCGCGGCTTGAAAAACTAAACCAGGAAAGCTAAGGCGGCTTGCATCGCAGCATTCCTGAAGTGACAGCACAGGCAAACGCGATCATTCGCATCTACTGCGCGTCAGGGTTTGTCACGAGCGTCATATTTTCATCTCGATACACAAACCCAAATGGCCAAAATTTCTGTCAAGCCCCTGAATCGCGAAAACCCGCGCCAATCCTGATCATTCGCATGGCGTATGAGTTATGTTCAAACCGCTATAATGGAAACAGATGAGAGAAAAGCCTCGGCCTAAACGCCGAGGCTTTTCTATTGCCCGCAACTAAGTCGTTTATTTGGACGAATTTGGCCGTAAACCCATTAGAATGAAGAATTTGAAAGACATGATACCTCGCAAGGGACATAATATACTTGACGCACAAAACTTGCGAGGGGATAATCCTTTCAAGGAGTTACGCTACGCCATATGGGACTTTATACGATTCTTTGCGCGATTTCTGCGGTTCTACAGGGGATTTCTGCCTTTCTCACCATCAAAGGCGAGCACAAGGTTTGGCAGAAAACAAAGGAGGGAAATATGACAGATAAGCCCTCGATACCTCTCGTCGTATGGCTTCTAATCATTGGCGCATGCTTGTCGGCTTTCATTGGAGTGTGGATGGGCTATCACCCACCCCAACCAAAGATTGTTACGGTCACGAGGGAAGTTGAAAAACCCATTACCTGCCCAATCACGGAACAAAAAACTGGACCTTCGACTGCGCGTGGCGGTCGCGATGTCAATGCGCACTCCGGAAATGGTGATAACTTTAACGCCGCCCCTCCTCAAGCACCGCCTGCTAATCCTAAAAACTAAGGTGCTTAATGAAAGCTGCAATCGTAATCCTTCTAATCGTTGCGTTTTACGGGTTACCGACACAAAGTCAAACAACCACAACTGGAAGAGCCACATCATCGGGAACTTGCGGGGTGACCTCGCATAGTGGAAACAACGACACGATTAACGTGTTTATAAAAAATTGCGGGGTTGGTAAGGAACAAGGCGACAAAATAATTGCTTTATTGCAGGAAGTTTTGGCTGGGCACGACTTGGATACCGTTAATTCCAAGCTGGATCAGTTACTAAAAATTGCGCGTGAAGGTCAGACAAGGAGATTGAGCACGGAGCAAATAGAAAGCATCAAGAACTATCTTGCTAAAACACCATCAACAAATTTTGCTGGCATCTCATTTAGCTCCAGTGATCGCGACAGTACGATATACGCTGGCGATTTTAAGGATGTGTTCAAGGAAAAGAACTGGCCGATAGATGGACCAGTCTGGATAGGGCAGGTTTCTCCACAATTTGGGGTTTTCGTAGATGTAAATGGAGAGGATAAGGACTCTCCTCCCAAGGGGGCAATGGATATGATTACCATGCTTAATTCTTTGGGTATACCCTGCAAAGGGCAAGTATCCCCTTTGGTTTCAAAGGGTTATTACACCGTCGAAATTGGACTTAAACCAGTAAATCCCTAAAGGCCATATATGAAGCATCAATACCACGAAGGCCCGGAAGCTCTGGAACGGTTTGAAAAGGGAATGACCAAGCTGTTTCAGGCACCCAAACCAGCGGCCAAGACAGCCTCGAAGAAAGCGACGAAGCCATCTACCAAGGCCCAAAAAGATTCAACTGTTCGGGGAGATGCTTAGCCTTAGCCTTAGCCTTGACGGCGGGGACGTGCTTATGCCCTCTCTTACCACGTCCCTGCCGATTCTGAATGTGAGGTAGCACTGCCAGTGCCGGTTAGTTCGGTGTACGTCAAACGGTGTCCCGCGACGTTTCTCATCGCCTTCTCAAAGCGAAGGGTATCGTTCATTTTCTTACCGCTGTTGTTGAAACGAAATACTTGCTCATTGAGGTATGCATCAAGGTGAAACGGCTCAACCGCAACATACGTTCCCTTCAAAGTCCGCTTCAACAGACTCCAGAAGTTTTCGATGCCTTGCGTGTGTACCTCGCCGCGTACATATTCCGTCATGTGATTCACCGTCTGATGGACAAACAGACGAGTAGCATTCAGCCCCTCATAGCCCACGTGTTGGTCGGTATAGATGCGCGAACCCCAACCAACATTCTCCAGAATCTTGTTCTGCAATGTCTCGCGCTTTGCATTCGGGATAACCATCGCCCGAACCTCGCGGCTGTTGCGCGTCCGCATACCCATGACGACAGCTTTCTTGTCGCCGTTCTGGTAAGCGATCCGACGCTTCATGTGCATGTTCTTGGCTTTGCCGCCGATGTAGGTCTCGTCAATCTCCACCGGGTCTTTGGCGTATCCGCTGAGTTTTCCCGTCCGGGGCTGCATCACCTCGCGGATGCGGTGGAGCATGAACCAAGCCGACTTCTGGGTGACGCCGATGGTACGTGCCATCTCATAGCTGGAGACTCCGTTCTTGCAATTAGCCATCATCCAGAAGGCAGTCATCCACTTATCAAGTCCGATGGGGGAATCCTCGAAGATCGTCCCCACCTTGAGCGTGAATTGCTGCTTACAGGGGTTGCAGTACCAAATCTTACGAGTCTTAATGAAGGAATGATTCTCCCCACCGCAGCGGGGGCAAGAGACTATCCCGTTGGGCCAGCGAAGGTTGAGGGCGTACTGGAAGGCCCGGTCTTTGTCGGAGAAGAAAACTATCGCCTGTTGCAGTGTTTTCGGGCTTTCCATGCTTCAAATCTACGCCTAAAGCTACTGTGTGTCAAGTATATTATTACCCTCGCAAGTCGTTCATTCAAATAAACTTACACGCGTCATATAGGGGGGGGTACCCCCCTTGAAAGGGAGGAAGAACAGATGCGGACAAATCAGCCGACAGACGGCTTAGACTCCCAACGCCTCATTAACATCCCGCACAAGGTTCCGCAGGTAGCTCCGCTTATTCAGCAGCACCACCATCGCGTCCTTGGCCCGAGTCTTCGCCGCCTCATCCCCGGTATCCACACCGGCGTCCCACACCGACCACAGCCCCTCCAACTCCGCCTGGGTCTCCACCATCTTCGCGTCGAACGTGTCTTTCGCAGTCAACAGATCCCGCCGCAGCTCAGGCTCATCCTCGCCCATCTTGTTTGCCGCGCGCATCTCCTGCAACTGCATGTTCAGCTCGAAGACCTCTTCCAGCAACTCCGGAGGGACAATCTGTTTCTTCTGTTCGCCCGTTTCCCGCGCCGCATCGGTCGCCGCCTTCGACTGCTCCTCAAGCTCCACCCCCTCGAGCGTCAGCAGATACTGAGTCCGCGAAATCGGGTCCTTCAGGGTCCGGTAAGCATCGTTCAACAACGAGCTCTCCGCCAGTGCCGCTTCCTGCTCAGCTACCGGCTTCGAAGCGAACCGATCCGGATGCAGCTTGCGGCTCAGCACGTAAAACTGCTTCTCCAGCGCCACAACATCCAGCGCCAGCTTTCGTGGAAGCCTGAAGAAAGTGAAGTAATCCATCTACGCCGTAAAGCTCGACCCGCACCCGCAGCTCTTGGTCGAATTCGGATTGATGAAGTTGAATCCCTGCCGCATCAGCGTCTCTTCAAAGTCAAGCACCATGCCATGCAGGTAAATAAAGCTCTTCGGATCGACAAAGATCCTTATCGCCTTACCGTCGGTAGGATCGCCCGCGGTAGCCAACCCTTCGCCAAACGCATACACACGATCCCGTTCCCGAGGCTGTGTATCAAAGCGAATGTTGTAACTGAGCCCCGAACAGCCACCGCCCTGTATCCCAACCCGCAGCCCACCCTGATCCGGCGAAACACCCTCCTTGGCCATCGCAACGCGAATTCGCTTCAGCGCCTTTTCCGTAATCTGAATGCCCTTCTGACCCGGTTCCTGTCCCTGCGCAGTCAGCACATTCATCCCCGCCAGCGGATTCTTCGTCTCACCCGATGCAGCAGCCTTCTGGGCCGACTCCATCTCCGCCGCGGTTTGTAGTGTCACCATCGCCATATCGCCGTCCTTGCTAATACCAATCAAGCCCAACAGATAACGGCAGCGACGCGACTGAAGTATGCGCCGCTACCGTTATCTCAACCCAATACCCGCAGCTCTAAACTTAGTGAGCAGCCGCAACCGTTGCCGTCTCGGCAACGTTATTCTTTTTCTTCCAGTCACCGATGGCCGCACGGATCGCATCTTCCGCGAGCACCGAGCAGTGAATCTTCACCGGAGGAAGCGCAAGCTCCTTCACAATGTCCGTGTTCGTAATCGCCATCGCCTCGTCGATCGTCTTGCCCTTCACCCACTCGGTCGCGAGTGAGGAAGAAGCAATCGCCGAACCGCAGCCGAAGGTCTTGAACTTGGCATCTTCGATCACGTTCGTCTCGGGATTCACGCGGATCTGCAACCGCATCACGTCACCGCACTCCGGGGCGCCTACAAGCCCGGTGCCAACCTCCGCCGCGCTCTTATCCAGCGTGCCAACGTTCCGTGGATGATTGTAGTGGTCTACGACCTTATCGCTATAAGCCATCTTGTTCTCCTATCTTTCTCTTCCAAATCCCTAAGCGCAAGTTCCTGTTTAGTGCGCCGCCCATTCAATCTTCGAAAGATCGATGCCTTCTTTCACCATCTCATACAGCGGCGAAAGCTCCCGCAGCTTCGAAACCACATCGATGACCTTGTCCGAAACGTAGTCGACATCAGCCTTCGTATTGAAGCGGCCAAGACCGAATCGGATCGAGCTGTGAGCCACATCATCGCCCAGGCCCAAAGCCTTCAATACATAAGATGGCTCAAGCGTCGCTGAGGTGCAAGCAGAACCCGAAGAAACTGCAATATCATTGATTCCCATCAAAAGGCTCTCGCCCTCGACGTAGACAAAGCTCATGTTCAGGTTACCCGGCAGATGATGATCCATATTGCCGTTCACATGCACATAATCCAACGCCTTCTCGAACTTGGCCTTCATGTAGTCGCGCAACTCCTTCTCACGCTTCGCCTCGGCCTCCATCTCCTGACCTGCGATCTCGCAAGCGGCACCCAGCCCGACGATCCCAGGAACATTCAGCGTGCCCGAACGCATGCCGCGCTCATGTCCGCCACCATTGATCTGCTCCGAGATCTGGACCCGCGGGTTACGCCGACGAACATACAACGCACCTGCGCCCTTCGGCCCATAAATCTTGTGCCCCGAAAGCGAGAGCACATCGATATTGTCCTTCTGCACATCGACGGGAATTTTACCCACCGCCTGAACAGCATCGGTATGAAAGATCACACCCTTCTCGTGGCAGAGCTTGCCGATCTCGGCGATCGGCTGAATCACGCCGATCTCGTTGTTCGCATACATGATCGAAACCAGGATCGTCTTGTCATCAATTGCGCGCTTCAGATCCTCAAGATCGATCAGGCCATCTGCCTGGACTGGCAGATACGTCACTCGATAGCCCTGCTTCTCAAGCTTTTTGCAGGTATCCAGAACGGCCTTGTGCTCGGTCACCTGCGTGATGATGTGGTTGCCGCGCTCGCGATACATCTCGGCAATTCCCTTGATCGCGAGATTATTCGACTCGGTCGCACCACTGGTAAAGATAATCTCCTTCGAAGTCGCACCGATCAGTTTGGCAATCTGTTCGCGGGCCTTCTCAACTGCCTGCTCCGCTTCCCAGCCAAACACATGGTTGCGACTCGCGGCATTACCAAACACCTTGCCAAAGTAAGGCAGCATCGCATCCAGAACTCGCGGGTCCATCGGTGTCGTCGCGTGATTGTCCATATAGATCGGCAGCGTAACGCCAGCCGGTAATGGTGCCGAGGATTCACTAACCACCACGCC
This sequence comes from Tunturiibacter psychrotolerans, assembly GCF_051013365.1. GTDB lineage: Bacteria > Acidobacteriota > Terriglobia > Terriglobales > Acidobacteriaceae > Edaphobacter > Edaphobacter psychrotolerans_A. The sequence goes on from NZ_CP132941.1 coordinate 1,957,123, forward strand.
GTTGTTGCTCATCTCATTGCTCATCTTATCTCCCGAACCCATAACTCCTGATTCTTCTCTGATCTCAAACTCTAACCACCGCCAATCAGCGTTGGCTAGACTGCGATACTTACAAGCCCGCCACCCACCGGCGCGCCTGATCCAACATGCTCCGTATCCCCGGTCTCGATCAAATCGGCGATACGTATTCCGTTCAAAAGATCCTTGATGCTGTCATTCACCTTGCGTAATGGTTCTTTGATGGTGCAATGCCCCGCCAGGTCGCAAGCTCCGTGAATCGTAATGCAACTTGTAATAAAAAGCGGCCCGTCGATCGCGCGAATCACTTCAAACGCCGTAATCTCCGTGGCGCCCCGCGACAGCGCGTAGCCACCATTGGTCCCGGCATGGGAAACCAGGAGTCCAGCCTTCGCTAAGGTCTGTAGAATCTTCGCCAACAACTGCGGGGGAATATGGTAGGCCTCTGCGATATCCTTCGCACTGTGCGCACTACCGTCCTTTTGCTCCGCTAAATACTTCAGAGCCATCAGACCATAATCGGCTTTTTTGGTCAGACGCAGCATGTCAGGTTTGTGCTCCCGCCGGAAATTGGCCGAAACTCAGACAATTCCAGTCCTAGATAAGTGTACGTCCAAAATTCCAGGTGTGCAACAGGCGATCGAAGTACGCCAGTACTGAGTTTCACAGCCACTCTACAACATAAAGTCCGCAAATCCAGGTTGACAAGGGGTCTGTAGACGGGCAAAATCCATACCATTCACATTTTTCTCCCCAAATGACCGTCATCTGCAAACATCCCATTGTCAAAATCGTCGCCCGCGAGGATGACGCCGAATTCGTCGAGTGTCAGAAGTGCGGAGAGGTCTTCGATTCGGCCGAGTACAGCGACATCGCCATCGAGGAAAAGACCGCCCTCGCCGAGAGTCCCTCCGACGACTAAACTACCGTCTGCTCCGGTGGCGAGTTCATCCTTCGCAGCACAATCCAGGCATACTGCGCCGCGGAAAGCGGCGCCAATACGGCAATCGAGCGCACCAAAACATCCCGAAACGTCGCCAGCTCCGGTGACACAAAAAGCTTCTGACAAAGCACAGCAATCAGTGCGACGATCTGTACAAATGTGTTCAGCTTCCCGAATACACTCGGCCTGAAGTCGCGCAGAGTTCCCGTCACAAACAGAAGTGTCGAAATCAGGAGAATCCCCAGATCTCTGCTGAAGACCAGAACCGTAACGTACAACGGAATCATTCCAACGTGGGTCAGCACCACAAATAGCGAACTGAGCAACAATTTGTCTGCGATCGGATCGAGATATTGCCCCAGCGTGGTCTTCTGGCTCAGCCATCGCGCCAGCAACCCATCCAGCGCATCGCTGATTCCGGCAAGCACAAACAACGCGAACGCGATGCCATAATGCCCATCCAGAATCTCAATCAAAAGGAAGGGGATGATAAAGAGCCGCATCAGCGTAAGCAGGTTCGGCGCAGCGCGAAATTGGCTTAGAAAGGGCACGATGCGGGATCAATCCATCCTAACCCAACCCCGCGAAGGTTGCCCCAGCGTCAATCTCCATTTAGACTGAAACAACGCACAGGCGCGTAGCTCAGTTGGTTAGAGCGCTACCTTGACACGGTAGAGGTCAGCGGTTCGAATCCGCTCGTGCCTACCATCTCTTAGAGCACTTACCACAAAAGGTAGCTCAGACGCTGGTAGCCTTGACAGCAACCCTCAGAAACTTGCTCAACACATTACTCTCCTCTTCAACCAACATTGCAAAAGGTTGTTAAGGAAATTTGCGATGGCATGATTGCACGTCTACTGAGTCAGGCAGTTGGTAAAAGAGCCACGCACACTGACTGAACAGCGCCCACTGGTTTCATTGCTTCTATGATATGTTTTTCCTGCTGAACATTTTCACGTGAACCGCATCACTCCTACCTGGACAGGTTGCAGGGAAGGTCCCTCAGTGGAATGCAGGCCGTGCGTTGAAGAAGCTCGGAGAGCGGTAATCGCGGGTTTCTTCGCGCTTCAAGCGATACGGGCTGACCTCTTTGGGTCGCACGTCGAAGACCGCTCCCGGTTGTCAAAAGATGCAACAGGCTTCTACGCTATCGGACAGCAGCGACATGTGCGCGTCGCGGAGGAGTCATGAGAACTGGGGCGTACATCTCTTGCCCATCGCGCATTGTGGCACCAGTCCTCTGCCTTCTGTTATTCGCCGCTGCTTTCTATGAAGACGCACTCGGCCAAACCGCTCCTGTTTCGTCCCCTCAAGCTCTTCCTCTCACGCTGAAGGACGCCGTGAAGCTGGCGTTGAAGCAGAACCCGCAAGTTGTGGCCTTGCGGCTGCTCTCTCTGGAAAGCGACCGCGATCGCCAAATCTCACGCGCCGCTCTACTGCCGCAGGCAAATCTCACAGCCCTTGGAGTGGTCAGGCAGTACAACCTGGCCTCGGTCGTGCGCTCGGCCACGCGCGGCACGGGCGGCCCCTTTCAATTTATCCAGGCCGGCCCCGCCTTTTCGCAGTCGCTTTTTAATCTTCCCTTATTTCGCAACTACCAGATCTCCAGCGAAGGGGTTCGCGAAGCAAACGCACAAGAGAATATAACGCGCGAAGACGTCACCGCCTCGGTCGTAACTCAGTACATCCTCGTACTACGCGCCTTTGCGACTTACGACGCCGCAAAAGTCCGCGTCGCTCTCGCCGAACGCCTTTACGAGCAAGCGTCAAGTTTGCAGAAGACGGGAATCGGCCTGAACATTGACACGACTCGTGCTCAGGTCGAGCTGCAGAACGAACGGCAGAATCTGATCGACGCGGAAACCGAGACACACACAACGAACTACATCTTGGCCGAACTGCTCGACCTTCCGCGTGATCAGGAGCCAGTAGTCACAGATAAATTGCAGTTCTTCGATCTGCCGGAGTTTGAAGAAACGGCGGCCATCAACACAGCATTTGTGAGTCGTCCAGAGATGCAAGTGCAAGCGTCGCAAGAGCGCATCACCAATCTGGAGCGGAAATCTGCGTTGGATGAGCGCGCACCACAGATTGATTTCACTGGAATATGGCTTTACCAGGGCTCGCGCTTCGACAACGGCATTCCCGCGTACAGATATCAAATCGCCTTCAACGTGCCACTCTTCACCGGCGGCCGCATCCACGCCGAAGTTGCCCGCGCAAGCCTGGAACAAAAGCGTATCGCGCAGAACCGCCAACTTCTGGAGGCGCGCATCGTTCGCGAAGTGAAGTCCGCCATCGTCGAACTCGACGCCGCGCGCAAAAACGTCGACGTCGCGAACCTCGGACTTCAACTAGCGAACGACGAAGTCGCGCAGGCCCAACGCCGCTTCTCTGCCGGAGTCACCACCAACATCGAAGTTGTCACCGCGCAGGACGCGTTAGCCCGCGCAAACTCGAATCAGATCGACGCGCTCTACCGTTTCAACCAGTCCAGAGTCAATCTGGCCCAGGCTATGGGCGAGGTACAGAACACATATGCCAAGTAAAGAGAACGCCGAAAGAAAATTGCATCGATGAGCTCGACACCTACACCACCCGCTCCGCCGCCAGAATCCTCACCGGCATCGGCGCCGGAGACGACGCCTTCCTTTCTGGCCACCGTCAGCAAAGCGATTCGCGAGCTTCCTCGCCTCGGGAAGATCGCCCTGATTGCGCTCCTGCTCATCCTGCTCGTCGGCTGGTATATCTGGATGGGACAAGTCACCACAGAGGACGCGCAGGTCGACGCTCACATCACGGCTGTCGCCTCCCAGGTCTCTGGCTACGTCGTCGCGCTGCCGATCAACGACAACGTAGACGTCAAAGCAGGCGATGTGCTGGTGCAGATCGATCCCCGGGAATACAAAGCGGAGGTCGATCAGGCCAAAGCCTCTTTCGATCTTGCCGAAGCCGAGGCGAACGCAGCCAAACTTCAGATCGGACTAACACGGGGCACCACAACACATAGCACTGGCGGAGCCGTGGCACAGAGCCAGTCAGATACCGCCGACTATTCGATGGCACAGACTCAACTGGAACGTGCCGCCACCGCCAACCTGCTTCAGGCGAAGGCCGAAGTCGCCGCCAAAAAGGCAACCAACCAACGGGCCCAGGCCGACCTTGAACGCTATAAGCCACTTGTCGAAACCAATGACGTATCCAAGTTTCAATTCGATGCCGTCGACGCAACCGCACGCGTCGCGCAAAGCGACCTCGCAGCCGCCGAACAACAACTCGTCGCAGCGGAGCAGAATGTAGAGATCGCTAAAGCAACATTGAACTCCTCAAAGGCAAAGTTGGCGCGCTCGCAATCTCTCCTGCTGGAGTCGAGAGCCCGCGAGCAACAAATTCCGATCACCGAGTCAACGTACAAATCCGCACTTGCAGGCGTCGAACGCGCCAAAGCCGTCTGGGACCAGGCTCTCCTCAATCTTGGTTACACCACCATCATTGCGCCGATCACTGGCCAGGTAACCCAGTTGACCGTTCACCTCGGACAATACGTTCTACCTGGAAATTTGCTGTTCACACTCGTGCCTCTCGATAAGGTGTACATCACCGCGAACTTCAAAGAAACACAGATGGCTCACGTTCACCCTGGCCAGCGCGCGAAGATTCACGTCGACACCTACGGCCGAGATTTCGAAGGCATCGTAGACTCCATCGCAGGTGCAGCCGGATCCCGGCAGGCGCTTCTGCCTCCGCAAAATGCGACCGGCAACTTCATCAAAGTCGTGCAGCGTCTTCCAGTAAAAATTCTCGTGAACCAAAGCCAGGACTCGCGCTTTGTCCTGCGCCCGGGAATGAACGTCGAAGCTACCATCTACACTCGCTGAACTGGCGGAGGGTCATGAGCTATCTTGCTGGCAACAGTCCTGGCGGCCTCGAACCATGGGAGGAGGAGTACAGCCAACATGTAAGCCAATCGCTCGCCCAACTTTCCCAGAAACACAGACTGATCATTCTGCTCAGCGTCGGTCTTATCACCGCAATCGAAGTCTCGAACCGACTCTCCATCAATGTCCTGCTTCCGGACCTGCAGGGCAACGTCGCGGGCACCTCGGACGAAGTGAGTTGGGTAGTCATTCTCTACAATCTCGGGTTCTTGTGTTCGATGGCTATCAGTTATTGGATGACGCGCGTTCTCGGCTCACGCCGCCATCTGCTCGTCAGCATTGCGTTCTACGCTACAGGGGCCATCGGATGCTTTTTAAGTCCCCACAGCCTCAGGCTCTTGCTTATCTCGCGGGTCATCATGGGCTTTGGTGGTGGAGCGTTTCTGGTTCGCACCGTTATCCTTATCCGCCTGATGTTCCCCGGAAACGCCAGCATATTCGCCATATCCTGTCTTTACGCGGAACTTTCCGTTTTCGAAGCCGTCTACCCCGTTGCCATGGGCTGGATCTCCGATACATTGCGCTGGAACTACGCCTTCCTGTTGGATTTTCCTTTTCTTGCTATCGGCACATTTCTAATCTGGAAATACTTGCCCTGGGGACATCTTTCCTTACATAGCGAAAAGTCCTACCTCGACGCGTGGGGTGGAGGACTGCTGCTTGCGGCGCTCGGTGCCATGCAGATTGCGCTCAGTAGAGGAGAGCGCGACCTGTGGTTTCAATCGCCTTTGATCGTGTGCTGCCTGGTCGTGGCAGTCGTTTGCTTCGCGGGCTTTCTCTGGTGGGACTGGAGACCTGAAAATCCCGCACCCGTTTTTCATCTACGCACCATATGGCGGGAAGCTTCACTACGATCCTACGTACTGATCGTCGCTATCGTCGGCGCGATGCTGAGCGCCGGACTGTACGTTCTGCCTCAATATCTGCGTTTCGTGCAGGATTACAGCGCAACTCAGACAGGCGGCTTTATTTCGACGTACACCATCGGATTGGGAATCGGCTTGCTAGTTACAGTGCGTTACGTACAGCCCCGGCTTGGCGGAGTCAGAGTAGTCGCCCTCGGCGCAGTGATGATGTGCGCTTCCAGCATCAACTTCATATACATCTGGACGCCCACCACACCAACCTGGCTTCTCGCACTGTCGATCTTCCTGCAAGGTCTGTCGATGGCGCCGCTAGTGAGGGGTGCTTCCAACATTGCCACAGGCCAGGCAGCCTTCTTCCACGTGAACGACATCTCCACAAGTTATTTTTTTATTCGACAATTGGGAAACACCTTTGGAGTCACCGCCGCAACCGTCATGTTCGACCGTCGCCAGACGTTGCACTCCGCACGTCTTGTCGACGTTGCTAACCGCCTCGACCCAACCCTTCAATCAACCCTGGCGCAATACTCGAGTCTGATCGAACGCAACGGTGGAGCAGCCAGCAATCCTGCCCTCGGTGCCATCCAAATCTTCCAGTCGGATGTGATCACTCAGAGCCGGCTGCTCTCCTACATCGACATATACTTCGGTCTCGCGGTTCTCAGTGCAATCATTTTTCTCCTGATAGTCGTCACACGCCCAAAGAATGCATCCTCTCCAGTACGCCCTCACTTCCACTTGTGGTGAGAGACTATCGATCTACTCACTTCGCCGAAATCATCGGCAGACCAGTCACAGGCCAGTGCTCCACGAGCGCTTCAACATTGGCCTCAATCGCGGCTCCCGCCGACGTCCCAGCCACCACTCCAACGTTCCATCCATCCACCATCACCATAGCGTCCTCTCCCTTTAGGTCCGAAGTCGCCGCTTCCATCGTGATCGTCCTCGTCTCATCAGGCAGCAGCGAAATGTAGTTATCGCTGTAATACACCGGCAGCACGCGCTCACCCGAGCGCTTCCGGCGCAACTGCAGATGCGTCATCAGCGCAACCTGCTTGCCGGGATTATGCAGCGTCACCGAGACCACGCTCTTTCCGTCAGCGTCGCTTCGGCTCACCTTCGCATCAAGCGTGATCGTCGACAGGCTGTCCAGCAGCTTCAGGTCATCCTGATGTTCTGGCAGCGCACGCCAGTAGAAGTTCTCCGAAATCACCTTCCCAGTCGCGTCCTTCAACTCCAGCTTCACAAAGTGAACTGGCGAAAGACTTGCAGGCCAGGCCATTGATCCAAGCGTCGTCGCCACGCTCGCGCCAGCAGACACATCAAAGTCATGCTCATACTGCATCGACCCATCCAGGTTATAAATCGCAAGATGAGCGTGCGCGTTCTCCAATGACGTGTTCAGATTATTGATCACCTGAACCTCTCCAGTGCCTTCATTCAACTGGATATGAATCGGCTCCGCTGCCTTCTTCACCGCAAACAGCGCCGAATTCGGTTCAAGATCATGATGATAGAGCTGCCACACAAAGCTCGGCTGCGCAGGATTGCTCATCCACGTAATCACACCGGTCGTCGGATGAAACAGCTTCGCATTGCGACCTTCATACATCGCTCGAAACGCCTCATAGTTCGCAAGCTGCGACTTCCGCACAAAATCCGCGAGATTCGCAACCTTGCCGTACCGTTCCGCAATCATCGCTGGATACGTGTCACCATCCGCTGCCCCCTTGGCGAAGTCATGCTCCGCCCAGTCGTCATTGATCGTCTCCCAGTCTTTCTCCGGCATCATGCCATGAATCGACTCAAGCGTCGGAACCGATACGCTTCCAATCTCCGTCTTGAAAGCTTCATCGTAGACATAAAACTCCCGAGGTGTTCGCCAATGATAAGGGCCATGTGAATTGACTCCCCGACCATCAGCCGAGTTCGCCTGGTACAACCGGGTCGGTTCCAACTCCGTCATCAAAACCCGCAGCGCATCGTCGATCTTCTTCGGCGGATATCCTTCATTCCGCGCACACCACAACACGATCGAAGCATGGTTCCTAAACCGCAGAATCTTATCCCGCACATTCGCCATGTACGTGTCGAAGTCGTCCGGGTCAGGTCCATCCGAGGGATTCGGTTGAAAAAACTCATCCCACACAAGGATCCCGTACTTATCGCACAGCTCATAGAAGTCTTCGCTCGTGCTCTGCCCTACCCAGTTGCGAATTAAGTTCATATTCGCAATCTGGTGCATCCGGATCTGCGCCTCCAGCCGCTCCCGCGGATTGCGCTTCATCGCCTCATCCAGTCCCCAATTGCCTCCGCGAATAAACACCCGAACGCCGTTCACCGAGATCGTCAAATTCTCCGAGTCAGGCACCGCATACGTAAACTTGCGAACTCCAAAGCTCACATCCTTGCTATCCGAAGCCTTCCCATCTACCTCAAAGCTGAGATGAAGCTTATAAAGATTCTGCGGCCCATAGCCATTCGGCCACCACAGCTTTGGATGCTCCACATGCATCGCCGGCGTACTCTTCGTGTCCACGGTAACCACTTGCGAACTGTGCGCCGCCACCTCCACGGTCTGCGCAAACGTCACATCCTCAAAGCTTCCCTTCAACACGCCCTTCTGCGGCGTATCCGTCACATTCTCCACCCTCGCCTGCACCGAAACATCAGCAGAGTCCACCTTCGGCAGAGGAAGATCCGTCGTCACCAGCGGATCTTTAATCACAACCGGCCCACTCGCCGAAATAAAAACCTTCTGCCAGATCCCCGTATCCCGATCGCGAATCGCAGGAATCCAATCCCAGCCAATCGTCGAAAGAAACGTCGGTCCATCGATCGCTGTAATGCCGCCGTTCCTGCCAACACCATCGCGAATCGTGTGTTCATGCGGATCGCCAGGATGAGGTTGCGGCGACACCAGCACCGCAAGCACCGCCCCTTTCCCTGGTTTCACATCCAGCGAAATATCGAAGATCCCGCGCCGAAACGCGCCCTTCGTCGTCCCAACCTGTCTTCCGTTCACCCATACCTGAGCCGAAAAATTGATCCCTTCGAAATTCAGCCAAATATGCTTTCCGGCATATGCCTTCGGCACTTCAAAGACGGTGCGATACCAGTACGAGGTACGAGCGAGACTATCGGGAATTTTGTCGGGACGATTATTCTCGCCATACAGAGGCTCTGGATAAACCCCAGCATTCACCAGGCTCGTCAGCACCGTTCCCGGCACGGTTGCCGAGTACCAACCCTGCGGCCTGAAGCTTGTAGAACTGATCGCATCCCCGGTCTGCGTCACCTTCGCCGCATCCTGCAGTTGCCAACCAGCCCCCAAACTTACCGGCTCCGCAAAAGATGAGTCAGCCGCCAAAGCCACGGAACCCAACCCCATCGATCCAGCAACAAACAGCAAAACCAACGCCCATCCCCAGACTTTCATTCGCATTCAACCCACGCCTCTGATCTATCGATCTCTAGACTCGCCGAAATTTGTGACGCGCAAAGTTACACCGCGTCAGACATAGAAAACCCTACACGATCCTCGAGCAAAGGTCACACCGCGGCGTCAGCGCTGAACCGTCGTCTCCGCCTTCGTGAGTTTTTCCGACACCTGCGCTGGAGTAGGCAGTTGCGAGCGATCCCATCCTCCGCCCAACGCCTCGATCAGCTGAACCGAAGACGTCATCTCCTGCACTCGCAGGGTCGCCACCGCCTGCCTATCGGTCAGCAGAGTCGTCTGTGCCGTCACTACATCGACGTATGGATCGATGCCCGTCTGATACCGAGCCGTCTCCAGCGTTACAAACTCTTCAGCCGACGTTACCGCCTGCTGCTGCTGAATCAACTGCTGCGAAAGAATCCGGACTGAAGAGAGCGCATCCTCCACTTGCTGAAACCCTGTCAGAACCGTCTGCCGATAGCTGGCAACGTCTGCGTTATAAACCTCCACGAACTGTCGCACCGTCGCCCGACGCAGTCCAGCATCGAAGACCGTCTCACTCACTGTTGGCCCAATCGACCAGAACCGGCTCGGCCAGTCGAACAAATGCTTGAACGTCGAACTCTCGAACCCTCCCGACGCGCTCAAGGTGAGGTCCGGATAATACGCAGCCGTAGCGATGCCGATCTCTGCATTCGCGGCGGCCATATTCCGCTCCGAAGCAGCAATATCAGGTCGCCGCTCCAACAATGCCGAAGGAAGACCGATCGGGATCGGCGGGGGACTTACACTCACAGGCTTTACAGGAATGGAAAAGTCCGATGCGTTAGCTCCAACCAGCATTGCGATCGCATGTTCGTACTGTGCTCGCGCCACACCAAGATTAGTCGCCTGCGCCTGTACATTCTGCAGCGTGTTCTGCGCTTCCACCACTGAAATACGATCGCCGACCCCGGTGTCATACTGCGCCTGCGTCAACTCCAGCGCCTTCTTATCTGCCTCCACCGTGTCATTCAAAATCGCCTGCAGCGCATCCTGACCACGTATCTCGAAGAAGAACGTAGCGAGACTAGCCTGTTCCGTCAGTCGCTCATTCTCCAGATCCGCAGCACTCAACTGCGCGTTGTACTGCTCCTCACGAATCGTGTTCCGGACTCTACCCCAAAGATCAGGCTCCCACGAAACCGTCGCCGGTAGGGACCCAACCGAACTCTGCCGCCCAGGATTAGCAACACTGGAGGTTCCCAGATTTGCCGACGTCTTAGCACGCTGATACGAAGGTCCTACCGTCACCGTCGGATAAAGCTGCGCCCGCGCCTGGGCTATCAGTGTGCGTGCCTCCATAAAGTTCGCGAAAAACTGCTTGATGTTCTGGTTATCGATGTTTAGCCGCTCTTCCAGCGCATTCAACTCGGAATCGTTGTAGATCTCCCACCACTTCCCATGCAGCATGGCATCCTGCGGCTGCGCGACCTTCCAGCCATCAGTATCCTGAAACTGCGTCGGCGACTCTTTGTAAGTCGCAGGAGGTGCCTGGGCCACCGCCGGCGGCGTATGGTACTTCGGCCCAACCATGCATCCAGACAGCAGAAGCGTCGCAAGTGTCGGGCATATCGCAAAGGTGAATCGAGGATTATTCATAGTTTTAGACATCCAATCTACTCCGCCGCGGCGGCAGCCGTGCCGTTTCCAGGATGAAACGTATCGCGTTTCCTTCCCAGTGCACGCAGGCGCAAACGGTCCAGCGTGAGGTAAACAACAGGAGTGGTGTAGAGCGTAAGCAGCTGACTCACGATCAAGCCTCCAACAATTGTGATGCCAAGCGGTCGGCGCAACTCAGACCCTGTGCCCGTACCAAATGCCAGTGGCAACGCGCCAAACAGCGCCGCCATCGTCGTCATCAAAATAGGACGAAAACGCAGCATGCACGCCTCAAAGATCGCATCTTCTGTATTCATGCCGCCTTCGCGTTCTGCCTGCAAAGCGAAGTCGATCATCATAATCGCGTTCTTCTTTACGATGCCGATCAACAACACAATGCCAATAATTGAGATGACATTCAAATCCACTTTGAAAAGCATCAGCGCAAGCATCGCGCCCACGCTCGCAGAGGGAAGCGTCGAAAGAATCGTCAGCGGATGAACCAGGCTTTCATACAAGACTCCAAGGACGATATAAACCGCAAGCAGCGCAGTCAAAATCAGAAGCGGCTCGGTCCCCAGTGACTGCTGATATGCCAGCAATGTTCCCGCGAAAAATCCATGCACCGTGGTCGGCGTACCCAGCCTCTGTTGCATCTGCGTGATAGCAAGTGTGGCATCGCTCAGCGAAACACCCGGCGCAAGATTGAACGACACCGTAACCGAAGGAAAAAGCCCGGTGTGATTAATCGCCAGCGGTATCGTGTTCGTTTTGTTCTTTGTCATCGTAGCCAGTGGCACATTGCCACTCGCAGTGACGCTGCTCGTACCCGTCGGATGAAAATAGATATTGTTCAAGCCTGCGGGCGTCTGCCAATAATCCGGCGCTACCTCCAGCACAACGTAGTACTGATTCAACTGGGTGTAGATAATCGAAACTTCCGATTGCCCAAACGCACTATACAAACCTTGATCGAGTGACTGTGCTGTCTGGCCCAGCCTCGCCGCGGTCACACGGTCATAGTTCAGCATCTCGTCAAGGCCACCATTTTGCTGATCCGTATTTACATCCTGCAATCCAGGCAGCCGCTTCATCTCGGTCAGCAACTTCGGCCCCCACGTATTGAGGTCGGTCAGGTTGTCCGCCTGAATTGTGTACTGATACAGCGCACTACTGGATCTGCCTCCAATCCGGAGGTCCTGCGAAGCCTGAAGAAAAGCGGAAGCCACCGGAAGCCGATTCAGCTTCGGGCGCAGGCGATTGATAATGTCGGGCGCACCGATCTTCCGAATATTCAGCGGCTTCAGCGCGACGAAAATATTGCCTGAGTTGCTGGTGCCCTGCCCTCCCGTAAACGCAATCACGTTTTGCACCGCCGGATCGCTCTTAATAACCTTCCCAAGCTGAATAATCGATTCGTTCATAACAGGGAACGACGAGTCCTGCGGCCCCTGAACTCCTCCTGCAAGCGAACCCGTATCCTGTTGCGGAAAAAATCCCTTGGGGATTCTGATCACCAGCACAACGTTCAACGCGATCGTGAGAAGCAAAACAGTCAGCGTGAGTCCCGGATTCTCAAGCACCCAATGAAGACTGTGACGGTATACCGACAGAATCCAGTCGAAGAATCTCTCAGTCGCCATATAAACGCGCCCATGCTTCCGCGCGTGCTCATCTCGCAGCAAGTAAGCGCACATCATCGGCGTCGTCGTCAGTGAGATCACCATCGATACAAGAATCGCCGTCGACAACGTCACCGCGAACTCGCGAAACAACCGCCCGACAATCCCGCCCATAAGTAGCAGGGGAATAAACACTGCGATCAGCGAGATGCTGATGGACAGAACCGTAAACCCGATCTCTTTGGCGCCTCTCAAAGCAGCGGCGAACGGCTTCATCCCATCTTCAAGATGCCGCGTGATGTTCTCCATCACCACAATCGCGTCATCGACCACAAAGCCCGTCGAGATCGTCAGCGCCATCAGCGACAGGTTATCGATGCTGTACCCAAAGAGATACATCACCGCAAACGTTCCAATCAGCGACACAGGAACAGCCACTGCCGGAATCAACGTCGCTCTTCCGTTGCGCAGGAAGATAAATACCACCACAATCACGAGCGCAATGGACAACATCAGCGTCCGCTCCACGTCGCTCACCGACGCACGAATCGTCGTCGTACGATCCAGCACAATCGTCGTATCAATCCCATTCGGGATCGACGCCACCACCGACGGAAGCGCCGCCCGAATGCGATCCACCGTATCGATAATGTTCGCGCCAGGCTGCCGGAAGATAATCAACACCACGGCCCTCTTGCCGTTCAGATATCCCGCCGTTCGAATGTTCTGCGTAGAGTCGACCACGTCCGCCACATCCGACAAACGCACCGCCGAGCCATTGTTGTAACCAATGACGATCGGCTTATAGTCCTCCGCATGCGAGATCTGATCGTTGGCTACAATATCCGCAGAGAAAGTCCCGTTCGTAATCTGTCCCTTCGCCAGGTTCGAATTCTGCAGACTCACCACCGCCTGCACATCCGACATCGCCATCCCAAAGCTCGCAAGCTTAGTCGGATTTACTTCGATGCGAACCGAAGGCAACGCACCGCCGCCCGGACTGACCTGCCCCACTCCCTGAATCTGCGACAGCTTCTGCTGTATCACCGTCGAAGCTTCGTCATACAGCTTGTCCGGCCCATATTTGTCCGAGGTCAAACCGAGAATCATGATCGGCGCATCAGCCGGATTCACCTTGCGATACGTCGGATTCGCCGGCAAATTCGCGGGCAAATAAGTCCGCGCCGCATTGATCGCTGCCTCGACGTCACGCGCAGCTCCATCAATATTCCGGCTCAGGTCGAACTGGATCGTAATCGACGTCGTACCTAAACTGCTCGCCGACGTCATCTCCGTCACCCCGGCAATATGACCAAACTGCCGCTCCAGTGGCGTCGCCACCGATGACGCCATAATCTCGGCGCTTCCTCCCGGCAAACTTGCAGCCACCGAGATCGTCGGAAAATCCATCTGCGGCAGCGGAGACACCGGAAGAACATTGAACGCGATAGCTCCCGCAATCGCGATCGCCACCGTCAGCAGCGTAGTCGCCACAGGCCGATGAATAAACGGCGCAGAGATGTTCATGACTGCCCCGCCGGTTCTAACTCGCCCCCGCCGTGTTCCGCTTTCTTCGACTTCCGCGAAAATCGGTGCGATAGATTGTCAAAGAAAATATAGATAACCGGCGTCGTATACAGGGTCAGCACCTGGCTCACCAGCAGGCCGCCCACCATCGCGATTCCAAGCGGCCTGCGCAACTCCGAGCCGATACCGTGACCAAACGCAAGCGGCAATCCGCCGAGCAGCGCCGCCATCGTCGTCATCATGATCGGACGAAAGCGTAGTAAACACGCCTCATAGATTGCATCCGTCGAACTCAACCCGCGATTTCTCTCCGCGTCCAGCGCGAAGTCGACCATCATAATTCCGTTTTTCTTAACGATGCCGATCAGCAGAACCAGCCCAATAATCGCAACGACGCTCAAATCCTGATGAAAGAGAATCAACGAGAGAAACGCCCCAACACCGGCTGAAGGTAATGTAGAGAGAATCGTCACAGGATGAATGAAGCTCTCATACAAAACACCGAGAACGATGTACACCGTGACCAGCGCCGCGAGAATCAGCAGTGGCATTCCTGAGAGCGAATTTCTAAATGACGCTGCCGTTCCCTGAAAATCCGCCTGCAGACTCGCAGGCATGTGCATATCCTTCTGCACCTTCGTGATCTCACTGATCGCCCCTCCAAGCGCAGCATTCGGAGCTAGGTTGAACGACACCGTAATCGCCGGAAACTGTCCCTGATGCATAATCGACAGCGCCTCTGTCGTCGTCTCGAAGTGCGAGAACGCACTGAACGGCACCGCATTATTGAAGGTAGTGCTTGTAGTGCCGGCTGACGTTGCCCCTTTGCTTGAAGTTGAATTATCAGTACTTGAAGTCAGTGCATTGGCCGGAGGAGTTAACGTATTCGCGGACCCCGCGTACAAAACCGAGCTGGTCAGAGCATTCGATCCCGCCGACGTCGAACCATTCCCCGACGACGAAGTTGCCGCAGCGCCCGTCGTCCCCGAAGCCGACCCCGAACGAATATAAAGATGGTTCAGCTTATTCGGATCGATCTGAAACTGCGGCTCTGCTTCGAGAATCACGTGGTACTGATTCAACTGCGTATACATCGTATTGATCTGACGCTGGCCGAAGGCGTCATAAAGCGTATTGTCGATCGTTGTCGGAGCCACGCCCAACCGCGAAGCAGTTGCACGGTCGATCACCAGCGATACCGCGAGTCCACCCAGTTGCTGGTCCGTGGCAACGTCTTCCAGCTCAGGCAGCTGCTTCAGCTTGGTTACAAACCGGCTCGTCCAATCATTCAACTCGTTCTGATCCGGATCCTCCAGCGTGTACTGATACTGAGTGCGGCTCACCCGGTCATCGACCGTAATGTTCTGCACAGGTTGCATGAAGATCTGTATGTCCTGCACATCTTTCAGCTTCGTCTGGAGCCTGCGAATCACATCCGCAGCGCTCAGATCACGATCCTCCAGCGGCTTCAGATTGATCGACATCCTCCCACTGTTTGTCGTGATGTTCGTCCCGTCTGCACCAATGAACGAAGAGAGACTCTCTACGGCCGGATCCTCGAGAATCAGCTTCGCGAGCTCTTGCTGCTTGACCGCCATCGCCTTTGAGCCGATCGTCTGCGGAGCCTGTGTAATTCCCTGGATCACGCCCGTGTCCTGCACTGGAAAAAATCCTTTGGGAATAATGATGTAGAGAAAGATCGTCAGCATCAACGTCGCAAGAGCGACCAGCAGTGTGATCGTCTGGTAGCGAAGCACCACCTTCAGCGTGCGTCCGTAAAAGGCGATCATCCGCTCAAAAACATGCTCGGAGGCGCGATAAAAACGACCCTGCTGTGATTCTGGATTGTGTTTCAGAATGCGCGAAGCCATCATCGGCGTCAACGTCAGCGACACCACCGCAGACACAACGATCGTCACCGCCAGGGTCACCGCAAATTCACGGAAGAGACGACCGACGACGTCTCCCATAAACAGCAGCGGGATCAGCACTGCAATCAAAGAAACGGTGAGTGACAAAATGGTGAACCCTATCTGCTCGGCGCCCTTCAGAGCCGCCTGCATCGGCGTCTCACCCTCTTCGAGATAGCGCGAGATGTTCTCCACCATCACGATCGCGTCATCGACCACGAATCCAGTCGAGATCGTCAACGCCATCAACGACAGGTTATCCAGGCTGTACCCAAGCGCGTACATCGCTGCAAACGTTCCAATCAGCGACAGAGGCACAGCCACACTTGGAATAATCGTTGCATAGAGGTTTCGCAGGAACAGGAAGATGACCAACACGACCAGCCCGATGGTCAGCATCAACTCAAATTCAACGTCGCTCACCGAAGCCTGAATCGGCGTCGTCAGGTCAGTAAGCGTCGTAACCTCGATCCCTCGTGGAAGATTTGCCTCAAGCTGCGGCAGCAGCTTCTTGATGCTCTTCACCACGCTGATCGTGTTTCCGCCCGGCTGACGCTGCACATTCAAAATCACCGCAGGCGTCTGGTTCATCCACGCAGCCTGGGTCGAGTTCTCCACCCCGTCAACGATGTGCGCAACATCGGTCAACATCACCGGCGAGCCATTGCGATACGCAACGACAACGCTCCTGTAGTCCTGGCTCGTCACCAGCTGATCGTTCGCATCGATCTGATAGTCCTGCCGAGGACCGTCAAAATTTCCCTTCGCGGCATTCACGCTGCTCTGCGTCACAGCCGTACGCAAATCCTCAAGATTGATCCCATAAGATGAAAGCGCAGTCGGGTTTGCCTGGATCCGCACTGCAGGCTTCTGTCCACCGCTGATGCTCACCAGTCCGACGCCGCTCAACTGCGAGATCTTCGGAGCCAACCGCGTGTCCACCAAATCCTCGACCTGAGAGAGCGGAATCGTCTTCGACGTGATCGCAAGCGTCAACACCGGAGCATCTGCTGGATTCGTCTTGCTGTAGATCGGAGGTGCGGGCAGGTTGGCCGGCAGAAAGCTCTGCGATGCATTGATCGCCGACTGCACCTCTTCTTCGGCAATATCGATGCTCAGGCTGAGATTAAACTGCAGCACAACGACCGAGGTCCCACCCGAGCTGCTCGAGGTCATCTGGCTCAACCCCTGCAACTGGCCGAACTGACGTTCCAGCGGAGCCGTCACCGTCGTCGCCATCACCTGCGGACTCGCGCCGGGATAGAACGTCAGCACCTGGATCGTCGGATAGTCGACCTCAGGCAGTGCCGACACCGGCAGCTGCGTGTAACTCACAATACCGACTAGCAAAATCGCGGCCATCAGCAACGAGGTCGCGACAGGTCGCAGAATAAACGGACGGGATGGACTCAAGGAGCGCTACTCCCGGCTGTGGCTGCTGCAGGAATCGGCTTGGTCGACACGATAACCTTCGCATTGTCCTGCAACTTATCGAAGCTACTATTGGCAACCACATCCCCTGGATTGATTCCCGTCACCTGGGTCGTCTGCCCTTCCACCACCCCCGGCTTCACCGAGCGCATGTGCGCCGTATCGTTCGTGAGTACATAAACAAACGACGCCGCACCATTGTGCTGAATCGCAGACGTTGGAATCAGCGTCGCTCCCTGCAGCGTATTCACCAGCAGTCTCGTGTTCACGAACTCATTCGGAAACAGCGACCCGTCCTTGTTCGCGAACGTCGCTCGAGCCTTGACCGTTCCAGTCGTCGTGTCGATCTGGTTGTCCAGCGTCAACAGCGTTCCCGTCGCAATCTGCTTCAACGCTGCCCGGTCATACGCATCCACCGTCAACTTTGCCTGTTGACGAAGCCGCGGCTGAAGCTGCCCCAGATTGTCCTCCGGCACCGTAAAAATAATCGTGATCGGCTGTATCTGTGCAATGACCGCCAGCGTCGTCGTCCCCGAAGCCTGCACCACATTCCCCGGATCGACCAGCCGAAGTCCGACCCGTCCCGCGATTGGCGCTCGGATATGGCAGTAGTCCACCTGTATCTGGTCGAACTTCACGGTTCCTTCGTCGTTCTTCACCGTGCCTGCGTCCTGTAGCACCACCTTCTCCTGGTCATCCAGTGTCTGCTTTGGAATCGCGTTCCTCGCCCAGGCCTCGCGATATCGATCGCGATCCATCGTCGCCTGCGCCAGCACTGCCTGGTCCCGCTCGAGCACACCCTGAGCCTGCAACAGAGTCGCCTCAAACGGCCGCGGATCAATTTCAATCAGCGGGTCGCCCTTCCGAACGACCTGCCCTTCCTTGAACCGCACCGCAATCACCGGTCCAGTCACCTGACTCGTAATCGACGCCGTGTAAACCGGCGTGACTGTTCCAATCGAATCCAGATAAACGCCAATATTTCCCTTCTGCGCCGTAGCCGTCGTCAGCGTTACCGGTCCACCACCAGGACCCCGCCGAGGCGCTGCACTCTTGGTCGTATCGTCGTGGTGACGCAACACCAAAAAGAAACCAAGCGCAAAGACAAGCAGTAGAACGACCCACACAATAACCCGAGCCAGCTTACTGCGGGACGATGGTGGGGGCGGGGCCGGAAGCTGATGATCAGGCCCGATGACTGAGTGTTGTTCTTTTGATTCGTCTGACAATACGTCTCCCTCGTCACATCAGAGATCTTCTGGACAGGTGTGCGAAACAGGTCCGTCTTCTATCGACGGATCATCCGGTACTTAAAGACTCAACTTATCCTCGGAGCGTCAAACATTGTGTGTGGACAGGCCCAATAAGCGGTGACTCCTCAATAAGATGCCCATCCGCTGAAACGCGATGCTACTCCTCCACCTCCTGGGTCGCTCCCGGATCGCTCCTTGATCCGCCATGGATTGAGCCCACCGCCCCCCACGTGGTATCATTACGAATCGGCAGACTACCCTTCACCTGGGTAGCGGTCAGGAGCCAACGCTCCTCGTACCACCCTTCCCCGGCACTGTTTTGAGGCTTCTTTCACTCAGGCGCACGCCCCGGGAATCTTCTGCGACTCAGGATTGGAGCACTTCGTCATGGCACAAAAATGTGATCTTTGCGGCAAAGGCCCGCAGTTCGGCAACAACATCTCTCACGCCCACAACACGACCCGTCGTCGTTGGAACGTGAACCTCCAGCCCGTCAAAGCCAAGGTCAACGGCGCGAGCAAGCGCATGCGCGTCTGCACCAGCTGCATCAAGACCGGCAAAGTCGTCAAAGGCTAACCGCCTCCAATCTCCAGAAACAGAACGCCCCAGCCGCGTCTATGCCGGCTGGGGCTTTTCCTGTTTTTCTCCGCGATTTACTTCTTCTCAAATCCCAGCGATGCGCTATTGATGCAATACCGCAATCCCGTAGGCTTTGGCCCATCCGGGAAAACATGCCCAAGGTGAGCCCCGCAGGTCGCGCACTGCACCTCGACCCGCCTCATCCCAAGAGAGTTATCTTCAATCGAAACAATCGCATCCGGCGAAACCGGATTCCAAAAACTCGGCCATCCGCTCCCGGACTCGAACTTCTTATCCGAGGTAAACAGTGGCGCATTACACGCCCCGCAGTGATAAACCCCGTCCTCATGGTTGTTCACCAGCGCCCCGGTAAAAGGCCGCTCCGTTCCGCCCTCACGCATTACATGAAACTGCTCCGGAGTCAGCAGCTCGCGCCACTCTGCCTCCGTCTTATGAACCTTCTGTACTTTTGTCGCTTCGGCCATTACTCAAACCTCCTGTCGTCCAACCAATTAGATCCCCAGCCGCCCTGTAAGTTTCATGCCCCGCCCTTGGCGATCACTTCGATCTCCACCAGCGCATCCTTCGGCAACCCAGCCGCCGCCACCGTCGACCGTGCCGGCGCCACCACCCCCTCCGGCGCCAGGTATTTCGCATAAATCTCGTTCATCGCCGTAAAGTCACCCATCGTCTTCAAAAACACAGTCGTCTTCACCACATGGCTCAAATCCAGCCCAGCCTGCGCCAGCACCGCCTTCACGTTCTCGAGCGCCCGAACCGTCTGCTCCGCAATCCCGCCAGCAACCATCTGCCCGGTAGCCGGCTCAAGCCCCACCTGCCCTGACGCAAACAACATATCGCCCACCCGCACCGCCTGAGAATAGGGCCCAATCGCGGCGGGAGCCTCTTTCGTAGAAATTGCAGTCTTCTTCTGATCGCTCATGCCGCTAAGTCTATCCCGTTACGTGACTCGTTGAAAATCGTCCGCCTATGTTGTGTACGATGGCTGCCATGCGCCTTCTTCTTCGCCTCCGCGCCATCACAACTTTTGCCCTGTTGCTCGCGACTCTCTCCTACCCGCTCCATGCCGACAAGCTGAACGGCTTCTACTCCGGCAGCGGCGGCTTCTCCCAGGATGTCCATCGCGTCCTCCTCATCGAATTCGCCGCCGACGGCACCGCCATCCTCCAGCAGAAGTGGCATGACAAAGACCCCCAGACCTGGCACGCCCATTGGAAGCAGGACAAAAAACAGGTCACCCTCACCTACGACGCCGCCGGCGACAAACCCGTCCCCGAGCCGCTGGTCTTCACCTTCAAACACGGCACTCTCACCGCAACCTCGTGGGACGCCCCCACCCTCGGCGTGCTCGGACCGCCCAAGCTGACAACCTTCGGCGGCAAAACCCCTCAAGTCACCAGCGTCGCCAGCTGCCAGGCGCTCAACACCACCGACCCCACCAAGAACTGCATCACCTGGGACTCCCGCCGCTAGAAAACATCAAGATCAATCTATTGATGGATATTCCCTCGAACGTCAAAACGATATGCTCCCCCGTATGGCGATCCCCACTGAACCCATCGGCAGCATCCCCCGTCCAGCTGCACTCATCGAAACCATCATCGCCTTCCACAATAAAAAAGTAAGCAACGAGGCGCTCGAAGAAGCCAACGCCGGCGCACTCCGAGACACGATCCAGCGGTTTGAACAAACCGGCTCCCCCATCATCACCGACGGCGAACAGACCAAGCCCAGCTTCGCAACCTATCCCCTCGCCGGGCTCACCAACCTCGCTCCAGACGGAGTCGAAATCCCCTTCGCCGACGGGCACGTCCGCCAGCTGCCTCGCCTCACAGCAGGTCCCTTCCGCTACGGCGTGCACGCCGCCAGCTACCTCAAAGCAGCTCGCCCTTACACCCGCTCCCCCATCAAACAGGCCGTCATCTCCGCCTCTGCCCTCAGCCTGCTCTATCCATCAACTGGCATACCTTGCTATCCGCGCGAAGAGTTTCTCGCCGACCTCATCGACGAAGCCGCCGCCGACATCCGTGGAGCCCTCCAGGCCGGTGCCGACTCCGTCCAGATCGACTTCACCGAAGCCAGGCTCTCTCTCAAACTCGACCCCTCAGCCGGCTTACTGCGCAGCTTCATCGCCATCAACAATCAGGTGCTCGAACGATTTACCTCAGAGGAACGCCTTCGCATCGGCGTTCACGTCTGCCCCGGTGGCGATCAGGACTCCACCCACAGCGCCGACGTCGACTACTCGAAGCTCTTGCCGGACCTCTTCCAGTTGAACGTCGGGCGCTTCTACCTGCAGATGGCAAGCGAACCCGACAGAAAACGAACGCTTCAACTCGTAAACCAGCTCCTCCAGCCAGACCAAACCATCTTCATCGGTGTCATCGATCCTATCGATCCGAAGGTTGAAACCCCGGTTCAAGTGCGTGACCGCGTCCTTGAAGCCGCTTCCATCCTCCCCATGGCACAGCTCGGAACCACAGACGACTGCGGTTTCGCTCCCTTCGCCGACGACACCTCCACAGCTCGCGACACAGCCTTCAGCAAAATCCAGGCCCGCGTCGAGGGCACCGCGCTTGCCTCCCACGAGCTTGGAATCGCCTAGTCCGTCTCGAACAAGCGCACGACATGACTTTTCAGTCACATAAGAAATCGATAAATATTTCCTTTTCCCCGTCGCACTGCCCTGGAATCAGTCATATATTGGGTGCGAGGTGAACAACATGGGAATTATGGACATGATTCAATCGCTCGCCGGTCAGACGGGCGCCGCAGCCGGCACCGATCAGGCAAAAGTTGCTGGGGGTTTCATCGAAGCTCTCACCCAGCATCCTGAAGGCATTCAGGGCGTTCTCGACGCCTTCAAGAACAATGGAATGGCCGAGCACGTCAACAACTGGGGCGCAGGTCAGGCCACCACAGCCACTCCCGAGCAGGTCCAGCAGGGCCTCGGTGGAACCGGCCTCATCGAAAAAACCGCAGAAAAAGCCGGCGTCTCGCCTCAGGTCGTTCAGGTTGCTCTCGCCACCGTCCTGCCAATGGTCATCCAGCACTTCGCCCCCAACGGGCAGGCCACCCCGACCAGCTCCATGGGCAGCATGGCGCAGCAGCTTCTCAGCAAATTCGTCTAGCCCGCCAGCAATCGCGGGTTTGACCTCCAAAGAGCGCACGGGCCCCCGCGTTCTCCCTCCAAATTGCATCACACAACAGTCAGTCAAACTGACAAAGGAGAGCTACGCCATGGCAGATCTCAACGCTTTGAAGCAAAAGTACGCCGGTGTCATTGATGCCCTGCAGAAGTTCGCCCCCTACGGCGCCACCCTCGACGCGGTCGATCTCGACGGAGAACAACTCCACATCAAAGGCACCGTTCCTTCCCGCGTCATCCTCGAGCGCGTCTGGGACGCCATCAAGAAAGCCGACCCCACCTACTCCGACCTCCACCACGAGATCGCCAACACCGGCGGCGACACCCAGGCCTACACCGTCAAATCCGGCGACACCCTCTCAGCCATCAGCCTGCTCTTCTACGCCAACGCCAACAAGTACCCCGAGATCGCCAAAGCCAACAACATCGCCGACCCCAACAAAGTCTCCGTCGGCACCACCCTCCAACTTCCCGTCATCACCTAACCCTCGGTAACCCTCGGCCCAGGGCCCTTGCGCAGATACGAGCCACCTCAGTCCAGCGCACTTGTCCGGACATTCCGCACCATCAACGAATCGTCATCTCGACCGAAGCGGTTCACGGTCTCATCGTGAACCGCGAAGTGGCGAGACCCCGTATTTCGTCTTGGAAGGCGTCTGTCCTTGCCGTCACCTCGACCCGAGCAAGATCAAAAACCTGTCAAGCCCCAACACAACCAAAACCCGCGCCAACGCTGGAGATTCGCGTGGCGTATGAGTTATGTCCCGCCAACTATAATGAATACAACACAAAAATCAGCCCCGGAACAATCCGGGGCTTTTACCTTAACGACATAACCCTTTTATTTGTAATATTTTGCAGCTAACCCAATAAGAATCAATATTTTACAGGCACTACCTGTCGCCAAGCTACTGATTATAAAAATCTTACGCGCAAAATACCCCCAGGGGGGAGGGGGGAGGGTCGATCAGCCGAGAATAGTAGAAGCCGCAGCCACCTCAACCCGGTTCCGACCGGCAGACTTCGCCTGATAGAGCGCCTGATCTGCAGCCTCCACCAGTACTGTCGAGACAGCGTCATGCCCGAGAGCCTGGGTAGCACACCCGATGCTCACCGTTACTACTCCATGCGGATTACCGGAATGTGGCAGGCCAAGAATCTCCACCGCCAGGCGAATCTGTTCGGCAACCAGTTGAGCTCCGCCACTGTCGGTATTCGGCAGCACCGCCACAAACTCCTCGCCGCCATATCGAGCGAACAGGTCCGAAGACCGATGAATCACCCGCTGTGCCGCCACCGCGATCTGGCGCAGACAGCCATCCCCCAGCACGTGCCCATAGATATCGTTGTAAGGTTTGAAGTGATCGACATCGATCATCAGAACAGAGAGCAGGGATCCATCCCGCATCGCCCTCCGCCACTCCTCATCCATCTTTTCTTCGAACCGCCGCCGGTTAGCGATCCCGGTCAAACCATCTACCATCGCCAGGTTCTCTACCAGCCGGAAAGTGCGATTCAGCTCCTCTTCCGCAGCCTTCCGCCCCGAAACGTCCCGAACCACGTTGACGAAACCGATCGGCTCCCCAGTCCTCTCGTCGTGATAGAGCCGCAGGTTAGCCTCCATCCAAACATAGCCCCCATCCTTCCTCAGGCACCGATAGGTCAAAGTCTCCACCGGCTTGCCCTCACGACAGGCCCTCATCAAAGCCTCCACCGCCCCGGCGTCATCGGGATGGACGATCTGCCGACCGCCGGGGCCCACTAACTCCTGCGGCTCCCAACCCAACACCGTAGTCACGGCCGGTGAAACATACCGCCGCTCGCCGGAAAGATATGACAGAACGATGACATCGTTCGATGCCTCGGCCAGAAGACGAAACAACGTCTCGCTGGCCTTCAAATCGATCTGCAGCCGCTCACGCTCAGTAATCACAACATCGCCGACATAAAGCACCAGCATCGAGAACGCAACGAAGACCTGCAGAACAAGGTCATGAGTTGCGGTGGAACCCGAGCGTATCAGCGACGCGGGGCCGCGGCCTCGAATGGTCAAATAGCCGCCAATGATGGACACAATCAACAGCCCAAGCGCAGATCCCGCCAGTCGCAGACGAATGCCAAGCAGCAGCAGCACCGGAAGAAGAAGGAACAGGAGAGGAAACCGTGTCTGCCAGAAGATTCCAACCGTGACAACGACCAGCAACGCCAGGAGCCCAGTAACCTCAAGCCGGGATCGGCCAGGAAACTGCTCCCGCCTCTGAAACGACAGGTAAAGCGGCGTCATCACCGCCATACCAAGTGCATCGGCCACAAACCAGTGCCTGGCTGCAGCAAATCTCGGCACCAGATAGAGGTTTGACGTGCTCAGCTGAGCCAGTACCGACGCGATCGCCGGTGCAAGTACGACACCGTAGAGCAGCAGGCTTATCAGTTGCTTGCGTTCGGTCAGATCCGGATTCGGCGAGACCGTCCGGTACATCAACGCGGCTGCAATGCCAACCTCAACCATATTGCAGCCGGCAAGATAACCGGAGATCCCGGGCGCAAATCCCATCGCGACATTGATCCCAAGATCGACGGCAAAACCTACCGCGAAGTAGGCCGGCCAATGTCTCCGCCGACTGCACAACAATATCCCCAAAAGAAGACCGTTCGAGGGCCATAGAATCGTAACCCCGCCGTTATCCCAGCTACGCACGTTCAGCAGAAACGCAGCAAATCCCAGACACACCAACGCAAGCGCGGCTATCGCAAGACGCCGAAGGGACGGTAAGCGGTCATCCACGGTCTCATCCCGAGAACCAATAACCATAGCCAGCCTGAAGTCACTTCATCGGCAAACACGACGATCTGCTTTATCGCCTGGCCTCTGACTCCTGAGATTCTCCCTTCCTGAAAGTGGCACCGACCAACGAATATATCTCAGCGCCCCTCTCCCAGCACGGTCGCCCTTCAGTTGACGTTTGCCGCCGCGGAATCCAACTCGCCGGCGAAGTAACTTTCGCGAAAGCGAACCCGCGCATCAGGATAATCCGGAATACGCACGCGTATCCTGTGCATACCTGACGCAGGCTCTCCGTTCGCCTCTGCATGGGGCTGAAAGCTCAACAGATAATAGTTATGCACATGATTCGAGAGTTGGTGGAGACCCTCGTCGAAGCCTTTTTGCGTGGTGAAGTTGATGTATTCGCCGCCCGATAGCGCAGCCAGCTCGTGCGCCGCGTTCTTCTTCAGAGCGTTCACTGCCATTACCAGCAGGCCAATGGGTCCGCTTCCTCCGCCGTACTTCAGATCGCTCATCACCTCCGTCTTTCCTGGGCCAAATGCGACGGAGTCGACAACAGTGTTCGTTCGCCCCAGCGCCGCAACAACCTCTACCGGTTTGGCCGTACTGCCGTGGTCGCGGGTCTCACTAATCAGCAGGATCGCGTGGCGAAAGTGGTTCTGGCGTGCTTCGAGCAGCCTGGTCGCATAGGCAACGGCATCGAGCGTTGAGGCGTCGGGATCGTCGCAGGGCTCGAGCTGCGCGAGCGCACGTGCCATGGCGTCGACGCTGTTGGAGAACTTGCCCAGCAGAAGAGGCGCGGAGCCGTAAGTGACAATGGCAACCTCACGTGGGGCGTCCCCTGCAATGCCGTCGATCATCGCCCCGAGGCCGCCCAGCTTGGGATATTCGTAGCCGGCGGAACGACTGCATTGAACGACCACCACAAGAGAGAGGCCGAGGGAGTCAGTGTCTTCGTCGACGTGGACGTTCTGCGGAACGCCGTTGTCTTCTACAACAAACTGTTCTGGTTTGAGTTCGTAGATCATTTCGCCGTGTTTGGTCTGGACGGTGGTGGGCACGAGGACGACGTTTGATTGGGTTTTGAGGGTGTAGCTCTGATCGTCCGTCGCTGAGGGAGTCTGGGCCAGCACTGGCAGGGTGGCGCAGAACAGGAGGACGGGGAGAAGGGTCCGCATCCTTCAAGTCTAACCGGATGGAATTTGGAGCTCCGCCAGAAAAAAATATTCGTGGTGAAGATATGGTTTTGTAAGGGGATTTTTGAGTTTTGGGGTGTTTTGCGATGGTGAAATTGTGGTGACGATATGGTGAATGGTGTGGCTGGCGTGGTGTTTTAACCGTAACTTTTTGAACGCTGAAAAATGTGCCACGTTTCGCAACTTTATTTTCGCTTCCCAAGGTGAAGAGGGCAAGCTTTCCCATTTTGTTGGCGACACAGACACAATATCGCCTGGTGCGCGACTTACTTCGCGTTCACTCATCTAAGCTATAGTCCGGCGGCGAGACGTTATGTCCGCCAATGTGACCCGAAAGTTGCCCTGATGACTATGATCTCCGCTGTTGCACCGCTCTCCCCTAAAACGACCTCAGCTCTCACCTATCCGGCCGCTCGTAAAGTCGAGCAGACGGATGATTACTTCGGCACTACGGTCAACGATCCGTACCGTTGGATGGAGGATGTCGATTCGGCAGGGTTGAAGACATGGGTCGACGCCGAAAACGAGCTGACACAAAGCTACCTTGCTGAGGTTCCTTCTCGCGAAGCAATGCAGAAGCGGCTGATGGAGCTGATCAACTTCGAGCGGTACACGGCTCCCGCGCGGCGTGGCACCAGGTATTTCTACTCGCACAACAGCGGGTTGCAGAATCAGAACGTCATCTACTGGCAGGAGGGGCTTGAGGGCGAGCCGAAGGTGCTGCTCGATCCAAACACCTTCTCGGCAGATGGCACGGTTGCGATTAGCGGCCTCAGCATCACCGACGATGGATCGCTGGCAGCGTACTCAATCGCCGATGCGGGCAGCGATTGGGTGAAGTGGCATGTGCGCGACGTTGCGTCCGGCAAGGATCTCCCCGATATCGTGGAGTGGTCGAAGTTCAGCGGTGCCGCGTGGCTGAAGGATGGCAGCGGCTTCTTCTATCAGGGCTACGACGCGCCCGAAGCCGAAGCGCTGAAGGCAGCAAACTACTTTCACAAGGTCTTCTTTCACAAGCTCGGCACGCCGCAAAGCGAAGACAAGCTTATCTTCGATCGGCCGGACGACAAGGAACTGAACCTGGGCGCAAATGTAACCGACGATGGACGATACCTGGTGCTGTATCAATCGAAGGGAACCAGCCCCAACAATGAGATCGCCGTCAAGGATCTTCAGAAATCTGAATCGCCAATCGTACGATTGATCCCTACTGCCGACGCGACCTACTCTCCCATCAACAATGACGGCAGTCTTTTCTGGTTTCTTACGACACTCGACGCGCCCAACGGCAAGGTCATTTCAATCGATCTAAATCATCCCGAGCGCGAACACTGGAAGACCGTTATCCCCGAGAGCAAAAATAAGTTGAGCGATATCTCGATCATCGACAACACATTCATCGCCAGCTATCTTGCGGATGCGCAGAGCTTGATCGAGCTTCACAGTCTTGATGGGCAGTTGATCGAGAGGCTGAAGCTGCCGGCGATTGGTACGGCCTATGGTTTCGGTGGGCTGCGCGAAGATACTGAGACCTTCTACCAGTTCACCAACTTCACGACGCCGGGCACGATCTATCGGCTTAACATGAAGACGCGGCAGTCGACTTTGTTTCGGCAACCGAAGTTGTTGTTCGATCCCGCGCTCTACGAGACGACGCAGATCTTCTACAACAGCAAAGACGGCACGCGCGTCCCCATGTTTGTAAGCCACAAGAAGGGTCTTGTTCTCGATGGTTCGGCGGCGACTCTACTCTATGCGTATGGCGGCTTCAACGTGCCACTGCTGCCGGAGTTTTCTTCT
Organism: Tunturiibacter psychrotolerans; assembly: GCF_051013365.1. Lineage (GTDB taxonomy): Bacteria > Acidobacteriota > Terriglobia > Terriglobales > Acidobacteriaceae > Edaphobacter > Edaphobacter psychrotolerans_A. The sequence goes on from NZ_CP132941.1 coordinate 1,985,240, forward strand.
GCGCACGTGATGTGGATGGAGATGGGCGGCATCTACGCGCAACCCAGCCTGCGCGGCGGAGGAGAGTACGGCGAGGCCTGGCACGAAGCAGGAACTCGCTTGAAGAAGCAGAACGTCTTCGACGACTTCATCGCGGCAGCTGAATGGTTGATCGCAAACAAGTACACCTCGCCAAAAAAGCTTGCTATCTCCGGAGGAAGCAACGGCGGTCTTCTGGTCGCAGCATGTGAGCTGCAACGACCGGATCTCTTCGGCGCAGTCGTTGCGCAGGTGGGCGTGATGGACATGCTGCGCTTCGATAAGTTCACGATCGGATGGGCGTGGAAGGAGGAGTACGGTTCGCCGTCGGAGAATGCAGAGGAGTTCACTGCGATCTACAAGTACTCACCGTTACACAATATTCATGCTGGCACCGTGTACCCTCCGACACTGATCACGACAGGCGATCACGACGATCGCGTTTACCCTGCGCACAGCTTCAAGTACACGGCAGCTCTGCAGGCCGCACAAAGCGGCACAAATCCGATCCTGATCCGCGTGGAGACTCGGGCCGGACATGGTGCGGGGATGCCGCTCAGCAAGAGGATTGAAGCCACTGTTGATCAGTACGCGTTTCTAGTGAGGGAGTTGAAGGCAGGGACGCCGCAAGACTAATAACCAGTTGCGCAATAAAGCCGCAGGCACCCTTTCTACGAAGTTCACGCGAGCCCTGTTGTTTTGCTGCGACACTGGGGGTGATTCCGCATTCGTTGTATGTTCATAGACTCTGCTTCTGGTGTTGATCCGCGGTGGAAATATGAATCCGGAAGCGGTTTCTACGCGTCCTATATATGCGTAGAAAGGTTGCCTCATGAAACCGAAAATCTTTATCGCACTGCTTCTTGCCCTTACTCCTGCTTTGGCTTCGGCACGGCCAAGGACAACGGGTGCACACCAGCGTCCGCAGATGATTCACGACCGCGCTCCGAAGGCTCACATCGAGCATTCGTCTGGACACCACGCCTAAGCTCTCGCGTTAGCGGCTGAGCTCAGATCGAATCGACCTTCGACTCCCGCGCCTTCCTGATAAATGCAGCCAGCTTTTCGGGACTCTTGCGGCCTGGTTCAGACTCCACACCACTTGCGACATCTACTCCCCAGGGATTGAGTCTCTGTACTGCCTCTGCTACGTTCTCTGGGCGGAGGCCGCCTGCGACGATCAGTTTAAGGTCAGGTGCGACTTCAGTCAGGGTTGTTCGCGCTGCGTCCCAATCGAAGGAGATGCCAGTGCCTCCCAGCGCCGTTCCTACCTTCGAATCGATCAGGACGCGATCCACGAAACCGTCTGCGGCGATCCTTCGCAGGTGTCCGGCTACGATGGCGGCGTTCGCTCCGTCGTCATCAACCTGCCAGTGAATGGTCTGGATCAGCGAGACGTCTCCGGCGAAAAGTTTATGCAGGCGCTGTAGAAGTGCGAAGTCGACACCGCTATGAAGCTGAACTGCGGTGAGGCCAGCTTCGTGGGAGGCGCGAGCGATCTCGTAGGCATCGAGCGACTGGAAGACGCCTACGCGTTCGACGTTCGCTGGAAGATGCGGTGTGATCTTTGCGACCTCTGCGGAGGTGACACGGCGTGGGCTGGGCGCAAAGACGAAGCCAAGCGCATCGGCGCCGAGTTCGGCGGCAAGCTTTGCGTCGTCAAGATTCGTATTGGCGCAAATTTTAATCCACATGATATTGTCGGCCGCCAGCAGGCTTGCGAATTAGATGTCGGAGGAGTACTCGCGATCCAGAAGGGTGGCAAGCGCAGCCGCAGGGTCGGGTTGCCGCATCAGTGTCTCGCCGATGAGGAAGGCATCGTATCCGGCCTCTTGCAACCTGGCGATATCCTCGGCAGTGCGTATGCCGCTCTCGGCCACGGTGACGATTTCTTTCGGCGTCGATGCGGCGAGCTCGAAGAAGACTTCGGTGCGTACGGAAAAGGTGCGCAGATCGCGGCTGTTGACGCCGATCAGATCGAAGCCCAGTGCGATGGCGCGCTCCATCTCTTCGCGGTTGTGCGTTTCGCAGAGAACGTCGAGCCCCCGCGAGTTCGCTTCGTCGCGCAGGTCGCTGAGCGCTTTATCGGTGTGCGCGGAGACGATGAGCAGAATCGCATCGGCCCCGTAGGCGCGGGCTTCGAGGATCTGGAACGGATCGAGGATGAAGTCCTTGCGGAGGCAGGGGATTTTCACGACTGCGGAGGCCTGCTGTAGATAAGCGAGCGAGCCCTGGAAGAACTCCTCGTCGGTGAGGATGGAGAGAGCGGCGGCGCCTGAGGCCTCGAACGTCTTCGCGAGGGTGGCGGGATGAAAGTCGCTGCGAATGAGGCCCTTTGAGGGAGAAGCTTTTTTGATCTCGGCGATGATCGCAGGCCCGCTCTTCGCCGCGGCCTGAAGGCCGGCACGAAAGCCGCGCGGGGTGTGGGCGGCAGCCATGCTCTCGAGCAGACCGAAGTCCGCGACCGCTTTACGAGCCGTTACCTCGAGAAGCGTGTGCGCAAGAATCTGGTCGAGTTGAGTGGGCATAGTCCCTTTGTCTCTTGCGTGTCTGTGGGTTTCTAGGGTTTCTTGCGCTTCTTTGGGGTTTAACCCGCACCCGATCGCTGTTGGCAGCTACAAACTGCCTGCGTGCGATCGAGATTGAAACTTTGGTGCCGAAGGGGGGACTCGAACCCCCACACCCTTGCGAGTACATGGACCTGAACCATGCGCGTCTGCCAATTCCGCCACTACGGCACGGTGTCATTCGCTCCGCCTGGAATGGCCGGAACACGCTAACCGCGAGCTTTTAGTTTTACAAACGCAGAGGCCGATGTCAATGCGCGCAGGTCGCGGCGAATTCCATTTGGCTGAACAGGAATACTATGTGAGGAGGTCTTTGTGCATCTAAGCTGGGAACACTGGATCGAGATTGCGAGTCTTATCCCCAAGGAAGCGCTTCTGGACCCGAAAGAAGGGCTGACACTCTTATCATGGACGAACTGAAGATCTCCTCACCAGGTGCGAACGTAGACAGAATTCCTGAAGACATCTCGGTCGAGATGCGCAAAATTGCTCACGACCTGAGCAATGCGCTCGAGGTCATCGTGCAGACGAGTTATCTACTCGGCACGGCAGATCTGAAGGAGCCTGCGTCGGAGTGGCTGCGCATGCTCGATGGCGGCGTGGAAAAAGCGATGAAGCTGAATCAATCCCTGCGCAATTACATTAAAGAACATTCCTCACACTAGTTGGAGAGCGCGGTGATTGTTGGTCGGGACTAAGTGCGGCGGCGTGCCGGCTTAGACTTGACAGCTGTCTTCGTCACTTTTTTTGCGATAGCTTTCTTTGCGACAGGTTTCTTCTTGACGGCCGTCTTTGTGGGTGCCAGCTTCTTGGTCAGCGTCCGTTTGGCTGCCTTCTTGACGACCGCCTTCTTGACGACGGCTTTCTTGACTACAGCTTTCTTCTTCGCGGCGGTCTTAGCTGGCGCCTTCGCGGCGGTAGTCGGCAAGCCGAGCGCGGCCAGTTTTCTCTCGTGTGAGGCGATGAGATCTTCGATCTGCTGGAGGAGGATGCGAGTGTGCATGGGCTTGACCAGGAGTTTGTCCGCGCCCATCTCCTGCCAGTCTTCTTCGGCCACGGGGAAGGCTGTCAGTAGTGCGATCGCCGGATGGTAGTCTGCCGCACGCGCCGCTTTGATGACCTCGACGCCGGCGACGTCGTGCTCCATGCGCATATCGGTGATCAACATTTGATACTCGCGGGTGTGCAGCTTCGAGACGCCCTCGCGTGCTGAGGCGGCAGTATCCACATCAAAGCCGCTGATCTCCAAAACGGCCTTCAGTGTCAGCAGGACGGGCACTTCATCATCGACCAAAAGAATACGGCGTCTCATTCGGTTCCTTTCTGATGCTTCGGAGCAAACATACATGATTGGAGGGTCGATTCCAAAGTTGGCCGTCGACCGGGCAACGGAGACTCGCTCGCTGGGACCAAATCCGCGTCGCTGGCTTCGGGAACTTCATGTGTGAGGTGGTATACTTCACGTTGCGGTGCAACCTTTTCCGAGATTTGCATCTAAACCCTAAACAACGCATAGCGGGTGAGAAGAACCTGCTGTGGAGGCGACTTATTCCACCGATTGATAAACGTTCCGCCAAGTCTTTTATCCGCACAAACGAACGCATCCGCGCCCGCGAGATTCGCGTCATCGACGAAAATGGCGAACAGCTCGGCGTCATGGCCCCCTTTGACGCTCTCAAGATGGCCCGGGAACGCTCCCTCGACCTGGTAGAGATCTCCCCCAACGCCGTTCCCCCCGTCTGCAAGATTCAGGACTACGGCAAGTATCTTTACGAGAAGGACAAGAGCGAGCGCGCTGCCCGGAAGAAGCAAAAGGTCATCGTCATCAAAGAGGTCAAATTCTCTGTGACGGTCGACGAGCACGACTACCAGACCAAAAAGAACCAGGCAGTCCGCTTCCTGGGAGAAGGCGATAAGGTCAAGGCGTCGTTGCGATTCAAAGGCCGCCAGATGGCCCATCGCGATCTCGGTTACAAGATTATCAACCGTCTCATCCTCGATATCGGCGACGCTGGTCTGGTCGAGTTCATGCCCCGCATGGAAGGCACGACGCTTCACGCGATTTTGGCGCCATCGAAAAAGGTAGAGGTAGCTCCCAAAAAAGCTGCTTCGTCAGCGACTCCGGCCGCCGGGACCAAACCCACAGAGCCTGCAGTTCCCACGCCAGCTCAAGCCTGATAAAGCACCCATTTCGCCTCATTTTTAGGCTGAAGTGGGTGCGCAAAACATTTCTACACAAAGATGCGAGCCAGGAATCAGAGCGGCGATCTTTCGCCCATGATGTTCCCCTGTCTCGCTGGCTATTTTGGGGGAGAGATCTACGCGCGGGCCTTCAGCCGGCGCTACCCAGATACCCTTAATCATCGGAATAACCTCAGGTTGAAGAGTCCAACTCTTACGCATCGGGCAAAGCTGCACGTAAGGAAGCGCGTCTTCGCGAAGGCTGGCGTCGTCTGAATTAATGTCAGGTTTTCGAATCTTGACCCGCGCCATCACCCATTTGCGCGAGTAGATACGTTACTTTAGTAACACAAACTGTTTCATACTTCTGTATATCACTGATTACATTAGACTTAGTTCAGTTTGTATCCTATTGTTACATCATCTGGTTTGTCCAGAGAAATCTTTTTACATAAATACAACTTTGGGGGAATCTCGTTATGAAACATATCGTTCGCGCATTTGTCGTCGTTCTCGTCCTCACCGGTGTCGCCGCCACCACTCAAACCTCCACTGCCACCCCCAAGAACAAGATTGTCGCAAGCCGCGTCAGCATGCTGCCGATCCCAAGCTGCGCGCCGAATGATCCTAATGCCTGCGGTATGGGTACCCGCTAAACACAGGTAGAATCCGACTAAATCTCAATACAAATCAATAAGTTATAAGACCCAGGAGAATCCAGCTATGAAAAACATCGTTCGCGCTTTCGTTGTCGTTCTCGTCCTCACCGGTGTCGCCGCCACCACCCAGACCTCCAATGCCACTGCCAAGAACAAGATCGTCGCAAGCCGCGTCAGCATGTTGCCGATCCCCAGCTGCGCACCAAACGACCCAAACGCCTGCGGTATGGGTACGCGCTAAATCTCAGGCCGAAAGTAAAGAAATCTCAATAAGAATCAATAGATTACAAGATCAGGGGTCCCAGATATGAAGAACATCGTTCGCGCTTTCGTCGCCGTCCTCGTCCTAACCGGCGCAGCAGCCACTACCCAAACCTCAAGCGCCGCTGCGAAAAGCAAGGTCGCTGCCACCCGGGTCAGCATGTTGCCGATCCCCAGCTGTGCGCCGAACGACCCCAACGCCTGCGGAATGGGAACTCGCTGATTACATTCGGCAATTTATTGCAGATTGGCGCAATTAATATCTTGTCTCGACCCCGGGAATACGCTAGCCTGACCTAGTCATAACAGGACGGCGCTCATGACTAGCTTTATAACGAGTTTGACCGGGCACATGGAATATCTCGAGCCAGTTCTTTGCGGCATGCTCCTTTTCTTCCTTATACGCAGCAAAACGGTCCGTAATTTCGGTTTTCTCGTGGCCCTGCTTTGCGTTCGACTCGCATGCTCTGCTATCTGCCTGCCGCTGATTTATCTAAGCCGGCACACAATTGAAAGGCATATAGCGTACCAGATTTATTTTTATGCCTATTGGACAGGATATGCTCTGGAAGCGATCCTCTCCCTTCTTGTGATTTATAGCATTTTCAAGCTGGCGATGGCTCCTCTCCAAGGGCTGCAGACGCTGGGAATGCTGATATTCCGCTGGGTCGCAGCAATCTCTGTTGCAGTGGCAATTGGTGTCGCAGTCACGCCGCACCTCTCAGGAATCAACTTCATGGTTGCCATGATTACGCAGCTTCAACAAACATCAAGCATTCTTACGCTATGTCTGCTTCTGTTTGTATGTTTTGCGATTCGGCCCATGGGACTCTCCTATCGCAGCCGGATCTTCGGTGTCAGCCTGGGTCTTGGAATGATGGCGACCGCGAGTCTGATCGATTCCGCTTGGCTTGCACACAGCCCAAACATGTATTCCACGATTAGCTTCGTCAACGGATTGGTTGTCGGATTAACCCTGCTCACGTGGTCGGCTTACTTTGCCTTTCCTGAGCCGAAGCGCCGCATCATCACCCTGCCGACTACATCGCCATTTCTTCGCTGGAACCAGATCTCCATGGCTCTTGGCGACGATCCTGGACATGTGGCAGTCGGCGGAATCCCACCGGAGCTTTTCGCACCGGCTGAGTTAGAGGTCATGCGCCGTGCCTCCGCAAAGATGGCTGTAGGAGCAATCGAGGCCTCGGCACCCGCGCATTCTCTCTCGGCTTAGAGCGACGACATCAACCGGTCCTTCCGAAGGACACAAAATCCACCAAGTAAAAGGGCCATCCCAAAGCGGGATGGCCCTTTTACTGTTTGTCTGTTTCGAGCTTAGTCGCGCTCAGATTCGGAACGCTTCCAGTTGATCAGGTCGCCCAGCGTGGTGCTGCTGCTGTTGCCCGAGGATGAAGAGGAAGACGAACCGGAGTTGTTGCCCTTAGGCGACTTCTCGCGCTCCTTGTAGCTCTCGACCTCTGCGCGGCTGGCTTCTTCGCCGACTGCACGGATGCTGAGACCAACCTTCTTCTCTTCCTGGTTCATCTTGACGATCTTGAACTCGTGCTCCGAGTCCACATCCATCGAGACTGGCTTACCTTCTGCATCGATCGCCTCGGAGACGTGGCACAGGCCCTCGACTCCTTCAGCAATTTCAACGAAGGCTCCAAACTGAGCGGTACGCAGGATCTTGCCCTTGATGACATCGCCAACGCGGTGCTGAGCGAAGAACGTATCCCAGACATCCGGCTGAAGCTGCTTGACGCCAAGCGACAGGCGGCGGTTCTCAGGCTCAACGCCCAGAACGATCGCGCGAACCTTCTCGCCCTTCTTCAGGACCTCCGAAGGATGCTTGATGCGCTTGGTCCAGCTCAGGTTCGAGACGTGGACGAGGCCGTCAATGCCGTCTTCGATCTCGATGAAGGCACCGAAGTCGGTGAGGTTGCGAACGCGACCCTCGATGATGGCACCCGTCGGGTACTTATCTTCGAGCTGCTCCCAGGGATTGTCCTGCAGCTGCTTCATGCCGAGCGAGATGCGGCGGTCGTTCGGATTGACGCTGAGGATGATTGTGTCGACCTCGTCGCCGGGCTTGACCATCTTCGACGGATGCTTCATCCGCTTGGACCAGGTCATCTCAGAGACGTGAACGAGACCTTCGATTCCCTGCTCCAGCTCAACGAACGCGCCGTAGTCGGTGACCGACAGAACGCGGCCGCGAACCTGCGCACCGATCGGGTAACGCTCGGTTGCGTCGAGCCACGGGTCAGGCGTCAGCTGCTTGAAGCCAAGCGAAACGCGCTGTTTATCCTTGTCGAACTTCAACACCTTGACCTGGATCTCGTCGCCAACGTTGACGAGGTCGCGGGGATGGGTGAGACGGCCCCAGCTCATGTCGGTGATGTGGAGCAGGCCATCGAGGCCACCCATATCGACGAATGCGCCGTAGTCGGTGAGGTTCTTCACGGTGCCGGTGAGAACGCTGCCCTCTTCCAGGGTGGCGAGAGTGACAGACTTCTTCGCGTTCTGGTCTTCTTCAAGAAGCTCTTTGCGGCTGATGACGACGTTGCCACGCTTCTTGTTGAGCTTGATGACACGAACTTCGATCTCGGTGCCGATGTAGCCGTCCAGATTGCGGACGGGACGGACTTCGACCTGCGAACCAGGCAGGAACGCCTTGATGCCGATATCGACGGTGAGACCACCCTTGACGCGGCTGAGAACCATGCCTTTGACAGGGGTCTTATCGTTCGCCGCTGCCTCGAGCTTGTCCCAAACCTTGTGACGGAGAGCCTTGTCATAGCTGACCAGGTATCCGCCTTCGGCTTCCTCGCGCTCCACAACAACTTCAACAGTGTCACCTGTCTGGAACTTCGAGACACCATTGATGTCCAGAACTTGCTCCAGAGGAATGAGACCTTCAGACTTGAGCCCGATGTCGACAACAACATGCTTGTCGGTGATCTTGACGACGGTGCCGGTAACAATGACCTCTTCTGCGGTCAGGTTCTGGGCAGCGGCGGACTCGGCAGCTTGCTCGCGATCAAAGTTCGCAAGGGCGGCAGCAAAGTCAGCAGCGTCGTAGTTCAAATCATCGTCAGACTCGTCGGCTGCAGCGGTCACCGTGGCTACGGTTCCGTGGTCTGCAATCTGGTGAGCGGCGACAGCGGGTGCAACATGCTGTGCAGCTACACTTGACGCGTCGTGGGCGGTCTCATGCTGTTGGGTTGAGGTGGATTCAGAAGACAGGTCTGTGTGAGCCGCTGTCGCTTCGGGCGCTAGGACTTCCGTTTCGGTGGTCAGGGGTTTGCTCTCGTTGTGGTCAGGATTATGGTTTTCTACCATGGTGAATGCGGACTCCGGGATCCAAGAGATTTCTTCCTCTAGAGCGGCGCTTTGGGCGGGAGCAATCAGCGAATCCGAGAGGAAACGCCAGCTGCTTTCTCTATCCCCGCGACAGCTTCGGCAGGATGGAAGGAATCAGGCCTTGCAGGGGAGCTATTGCACTTGGGTCCCACACGCAATAGCTCACTCGTAAAGCATAGAACGTTGCATACGGTACGTCAACAAAAGCTGGCCTTGGCGCCTGCATTTTCATCACCATGTCATGCTCGTGGGCGGACAAAATTTTCATGGATCGTACATACTTTGATGCAGACCAGCCTCCGAAGTATGCAAAATGTCGCCGGAGAACCGACCTGATCACTGGCTGGACCTCCAACTCGATCGCTTCGGACTGTCCAAACTCCCTCCGGAGCCGCGCTATACTCGCCGAATGGATCGCCTCTGGACGCCTTGGCGCTACAGCTACATCACCCGCTCGGATCCTCAGGCTAAAAGCGGGGTTCCTGCCGCCCTCAGCGCGTGGCCTCCCACCGAAGCCGAGGACAAGCACTGCGTCTTCTGCAATATGATCGCCGCAGTCGACTACGCCATCGATCATGGAACCGAGAGAGAGGTCGCTGAAAAGGCCGCCCACATCGTTCACCGGGGGCAGCACTGCTTTATCTGCCTCAACGCCTTTCCCTACTCCACCGGACACCTGTTGCTTCTGCCCTATCAGCACCTCGATTCACTTGCCGCGCTTCCCGTTGACGTTGCCCATGAGCTGATGACTCTCGCCCAACGCTCAGAGTTGGCTCTTCGCGAGGTTTATCGTCCGGGAGGGATCAATATGGGCCTCAACCTCGGGGAGGCTGCGGGTGCCGGCATTGCCGACCACATGCACGTTCACGCATTGCCACGTTGGAGCGGAGATACGAACTTCATGACCGTGATTGCGGAGACTCGCGTACTTCCCGAAGCGCTCGACGTGACATGGGAGAAGCTTCGAGCAGTATTCGAAAATTGATACAACTAATACTTCTCGCTCTTCATCCAACCTTGGAGTAGACAAAGGCATCGTCTTTAGTCTTTCGAGGGCCCCATGTCAAGCTTCTCGCAGACCTTTCCAGCATCCTTACGATCTAGCACCGTCGTTTCGCGGGCAAGTGGCAGTGCGCCCGTATCAGATCGTCGTCCTTACCTCATTCCGGTTCCAGCTCGTAAACCAGCAGCATCGACTCGCCAATATCTCTCCCTGTTTCCTCACGAATCGGAGGATGCACGCCTGACCGGCGCGACCCGCTCCCTGTACCGTAGACTGCTGGCACTCAATCTGCCTCGTCCAGCGGCAAGCTCTCTCTCGCCCGAGTCCGTCTCGCAGCAAGTGAAGCTGCCCACAGTCGGCGCACCCAAAATCGCCTGAGGACAGCCATCAGCCGTCACGAAGTCGCGCAAATGATAGACCCTGCCCTTGAGCAGGGTCTTTTCATGAAACTACCTGAAAAATTGTTGATTCGTATAGGTTGGTTACAACGACGGCCCGGTGATAGGCGTGCTGGTGGCTGCCTTGGGCCCGGATGTATCGCGATTACCCGACTCCCTCGATCCCGGCACCCGCGTTGCTTCGAAGCTGGTGATCTTCCAAGCTCCTGAAGGCAGCCTTTGATAGACGCGTGTGTAGCGGAAGGTCCCCTGAACCGGCACACCTTCATTATTTCCTTCTACCTCGGCACGAGAGGTAACAATTGCGATGGAACCGACCAGCTTCACCTGCATCTCGCCCAGCTCAAGCTTAGTCAGCACGAACTTGTGAGACCGCATGCGGTCCAGTTGTTGCATCTTGGTGTTGACCTGTCCGGTCACCGAAATACCGATGTAATCGTCGGAGAGGAGCTTGTCCATGGCGGCGACGTCGCCCGCGAGTTGGGCCTGCCGCCACTCTTCCTCAAGCGCTTCCACCTGCCGTTTGGCGTCATGTTTTTTTTCATGCAGCGGCTGCATATGAAGAGCAAACGCGATCGGCGCAGGCCATCCCACTACGACAACCGCAAGCAACACGGCAGTGCCCATCAGCGACCTACGAATTGGACGACGACACAAGCCCATAAGCGTACCGGATGGTAGATCCATTTACCGCATTGAGTCAAAACTACTTAAGTCGTACGCACGTCTTTCACACATATACGATCAGACGGCGCAAAGAGCCTCAAAGAAAGTCTTAACAAACAGCCGTCAGATTCTCGACCTGACGATCTTTCATCTTCTGGTACAGACCTCCAACCGCGTACTGATGAAAATGCGGTGTCCCTCTATGATGCTCCAACGCCGCGTCGTCAACATACTGTTCGTAGATTAGAACAGTACAGGCCTCCCCTTCGACCAGATGAGGAATATAACTCGCGCATCCCGGCTCCTTCCTGGAAGCGGCGGTCAGGTGGCACAGGATCTCGGTAATCTCGTCACGGTCCGATTGGTCGAAGGTCATTCGCACGCTAAAACTGAGCATAATCCGCCTTTTCTACGCCTTCAACGCATCTTCAAATGCAGGCAGCGTCATCGTCTGGTCTCGGTCTGGGCCTGTGGAGACCATTCCAATCTTTGCGCCGGACTCCTGCTCAATAAATTTCAGATAATCCTGAGCCAACTGCGGCAGCTTGTCGAACTCCGTAATTCCCTCGGTCGAACTGCTCCAGCCCTTCAACTTCGTGTAGACCGGCTCGATCGCGTTGTACCCTGGCATATCCGCGGGGATCAGGTCGGTCAGCTTGCCGTTGACCTTGTACCCGGTACAGACGGGAATCTCGGCGCATTCGTCCATCACATCCATCTTCGTAACTACGAGCCACTCGGTCCCGTTGATCATGTTGCTGTAGCGCAGCAGAGGAAGATCGAGCCAGCCGCAACGTCGCGGACGCCCTGTGACTGCGCCATATTCCTGCCCACGGGCCCGCAACAGATCGCTGGTCGAATCGTGAATCTCGGTCGGGAAAGGCCCTTCGCCCACTCGCGTCACATAGGCCTTGGTCACTCCAATCACCGTTCCGATCCTGGTCGGACCAACTCCAGTACCGGTCACCGCACCACCCGCTGTCGAAGACGAAGACGTCACGAAGGGATAGGTTCCGTGGTCGATATCCAGCAACGCACCCTGCGCGCCTTCGAACATCACCTTTTCGCCGTTGTCGATCGCGTGGTTCAGCATCACCGCCGTATCGGTCACAAATGGCGCGATCTGCTCCGCCGCACGAGAGTACTCCTCGTACATCGTCTTCGGGTCCAGAGGCTCGGTGCCAAACAGAGCGTGAGCGATCGTGTTCTTCTCGTGGCAGGCATTCTCGATGTGCGTCCGCAACAGCGCCGAGTTCAGCAGATCCACCACACGCAACCCACTGCGATGCATCTTGTCTTCGTAGGCCGGCCCTATGCCGCGGCTGGTCGTTCCAATCTTCGTCCGCCCCGGCGCATTCTCCGCAGCCAGCTCGATCATCCGGTGATACGGCAGAATTACCTGCGCGCGATTGGAAACGAAGAGCTGCCCATCCACCGGCAGGCCGGCATCCTTCAGCTTCTTCACCTCATTCAAAAACGCCATCGGGTCCAGCACAACTCCATTGCCGATGACGCCCTTGCACTCCGGGCGCAAAACACCGCATGGAATCAGCTGCAGCACAAACTTTTTGCCTTTGATGATAACCGTGTGGCCGGCATTGTGGCCGCCTGCATAGCGGGCAACGACGGAGAACTTCTCCGACAGTACGTCCACAATCTTGCCTTTGCCCTCATCGCCCCACTGGGCACCCAAAATAACCGCTGATTTGCGTTGATTCACGACGAATGTGTTCTCCAAGGATGGTTGTTGGCCGGAAGACGCGCACCGCACCAGGCGAATGCACACATACATCTATCATATAGCGTCACGTGGCTTCGGCGTTCGGCACCCGGCAAAGCGCGCGTCATCAACCAAATCGGGTCTGAACAAAGGATCTCAAGGCTGCCCGTAGTACAGGTTCCGTGTCCTGGCTGTCAGTCCAGGCGTTTCCACCTTCACATCCAAAGAGTGCAGCTCATTTGGCCGGTCTGACGGCGCCTGATCTAAGGTGAGCGTGTAGAACGCGTCGGCATCCGCCACGCAGCGATTGACCTGCTCCGTAATGTCGTTGCTGGAGTTCAGGGCCTGACCACCGCTCTGCCTGGCAAGCACCTGCAACGCCAGATTGCCCGCCTGCACATTCCTCGCGGCCGCTACCGGCTTCAAAAACTCCTCGTAGTAGTTCAGTCGAGTCGTAGCCGCGTCCTCCACTCCAAGCGGATCGACGCTATAGAGCGTAATTCGAGCCTGACGAAGCGCGTTGGCCAGCCACACAATCGACGAAAACAGCCCCTGTTCCTCTTTCGAAGTGAGCGTAATGTTTGGTCCGCTCAGAATCGGCCAGCCCGGACTAATCCAGATCACAAGCTTCCTCCCTGGCAACTTCGCCTCGGCGGCAGCAAGCATTCCCAGATTCTTCTGCGAAAGACTGAACCGCTCTTCCGCACCGTAGAAGCCCGTCGAACGCCTGATCGTTCTCAGTTTGGTCTCATGGTCATCGAACGACGCCAGCAAAGCCTTCCCATCGGTCGAGGAATTGGGCTGCAGCTCGGTTCCCATCGTGTCGGTGAAGAAGCCAAGGGATACCGGATGCGTCAGCTGTCCGCCGTTCTGCATCAGAAACTTTCTCAATTGGTCACGCTCATACGCGACGTGGCTAAAGGTCGTATTGACCTCGTCCACAAGGAGGATGATCTTGACCGGCGGCTCAGCGACTCCGTCAACCGCGCGAAACGACAGGATCTTTTGCGGCTGCCCATTGTCACGCACAACAAAATCGTTTTGAGTCAGGCCGGTGCGGGGTTTTCCAGAACGGTCTGCCACCACAACGTCCAGCACAAGGTGAGAATCCTGCGCATCTGAAAGCGGCGTGACGTTCCCGGGTACCTGGTCCTGCGGTGGCGCCTGCACCGAATGTTGCGCGAATGCCGAGGCAGAAAATCCCAAAAAACACAGTAGAAACAGCGTGGCCCGACTCTGCGTACCCATACTCACCTCGAGGTCTTTATCGCAACATCAATGAGCTAGCTAGCTTCTACGAGCTCGACCTGCCATTTGACGCGTCTCCACTCTAGCAGCAAGACGTCGCACCCACGCCAGTAGTTTCAGCGATTCATTCCTCTGCGCATTTTTTTAATCCGCCTAGTCCCGCAAAAATCTTCAGAACGTCCTTTTCGATGGCGCGAGTTACAAATCTCCCGATATCCTCCTCCTGCGCCCCGGCGAACTGAATCGCGGTCGCTCAAGATCAAGAACGAACACACCACTCCGAAACCGCGCATCACGGGAGACTCACAGAACCAAATGCCAGCCCCACGCCTGCTCTACGGCATCACTATCTTCCTCGGCGCCCTCCTGCTCTTCCTCGTCGAGCCGATGGCCGCGAAACAACTTCTGCCCATCCTTGGCGGCTCCTCCGCGGTGTGGCTCACCTGCCTCGTCTTCTTTCAGACCACCTTGCTCCTCGGCTATCTCTATGCCCACTGGATCACCCGCTGCCAGGCCACCACCTGGCGCCGCCATGTCTACCTAGTCACCCTCGCCGCAGCGGCCGTTTTGCTGATCGCGCAAAAGATCTTCCCGCCGGAGATCGGCCAGGGCTTCGATCACCCCGTCACCACGATCTTCACGACACTCGCGTTCACCATCGGCCTGCCGTTCCTATTGCTCAGCGCCACCAGCCCTCTTCTGCAAGTCTGGTTTCAGCGCACGAAGGGCGGCACCATCCCCTACCGCCTCTTCGCGCTTTCGAACTTCGGCTCTCTTCTCGCACTCATCTCGTACCCATTCCTGGTCGAACCGCACTTCACGCTCAAGCTCCAGCGAACTCTCTGGTCAGCCGGCTTCCTCCTCTACGCAGTGTTCTGCGCCATCCTCGCACGCCAACTTCATCCCACCCCAACACCGGCCGACGAGCCGGAACCCGCACCCAACGCACCACGCCGAGCCAAGTGGCTCTGGTTTCTCCTTCCCATGGCCGCCGCCATGCAGCTGAGCGCCGTCACCAGCCATCTGACCGTCAACATCGCCGCGATCCCTCTGCTCTGGATGCTTCCGCTCGCCGTCTACCTGCTCACCTTTATCCTCGCGTTCGAGTTCCCTAGCCTGTACCGTCGCGGCATCATCGTGCGTTTGCTCGTCGTCATGCTGGCGAGCCTCGGCTACGCCATCTCGAAGACCGACGTCAGCCTGCCCATCGGCATCGCCATCCTCTTCTTCCTCGCCGAGTGTTTTCTCGCTGGCCTCTTCTGCCACGCCGAGACCTACGCTCTCCGCCCGCAGCGCCCCACCGAAACAACTCTCTTCTACCTGTTGATTGCAGCCGGAGGAGCGGCAGGAACCTTCTTCATCGGCATAGCCAGTCCGCTCATCTTCTCCGCCAACTACGACCTCGCCATCTCCTTCTTCGTCACCGCCGCTCTCGCCATCGCCGTCACCTGGAACGACGGATGGCCGCAGCGTCTTCTCTGGTCCACCGCCGCGGCACTGCTCCTCTTCTTCAGCATCATGCTGCACACCGCCTACGCCCACGAGGCCATCCTCGAAGCTCGCAACTTCTACGGAAGCCTTCGCGTGAAGCAGCGCAATGGCCCCCACGGCGGCACCGAGCGCATGCTGCTCAACGGCACGATCCAGCACGGCACGCAGCTCTTCGCGCCCGGACTCACTCGTACTCCCACCACCTACTATGCCGACGACTCCGGCATCGGAGTTGCGCTCAACCACTGCTGCGACTCACGCCCACGCAACATAGGCGTCATCGGCCTCGGCACCGGCACCATCGCAACCTATGGCACAGCTAACGATCGCATTCGCTTCTACGAGATCAACCCGCTCGTTCGCCCCATCGCGCAAAACCTCTTCACCTATATGCGCGACTCCCCAGCGCAAATCTCCTTTGCCGACGGCGATGCGCGCACCTCATTGACGCGCGAGTCCCCACAGAACTTCGACGTCCTCGCCATCGACGCATTCTCCGGCGACGCCATTCCCATCCATCTGCTCACCATCCAGGCGATCGAGCTTTACAAGAAACACCTCGCGCCGGGCGGCATCATTGCCTTTCACGTCTCCAACCAATATCTCAATCTCCCACCAGAGCTCGCTGCACTCGCCGCCGCCGCCAACATGCAGTCCAGACTGATCGAGAGCCAGCCCGACGATTCACTCGGGGCCTACCGCGCCACGTGGATCCTGCTCAGCTCGAATACCGCGTTCTTTGATCAACCGGAAGTCGCAGCCGTAGCCAGCACCGTCCCCACAGACGCACGCCTCCGTGTCTGGACCGACGACTACTCCAGCATCCTCCCCATCCTGCAGCTGTCACACCACTAATCTCCGACGAAGCCGCGCACGCTCCTATACTTAAACAGTCATGCCTGAACTCCCCGAAGTCGAAACCGTTGCCAATGGCGTCCACGCCCGCATCCACGGTCAAACCATCCGCTCCGTCTGGACCAGCAACAAGCCTCAAACCTTCAAGTCCTCACCCGACGAGATCATCGAAGTTCTCACCGGCAGCCGCATCGACCGCGTCCACCGCGTCGGCAAAACGATCGTCGCCGATCTGACACGCTCAAAAGAACACGGGAAGAAGACCGCGCAATTCCTCATCCATCTCGGCATGACTGGCCGCCTGCTCGTCTCGACGCCCGACACACCAATCCCGCCACACACACACGCCATCCTGACTCTAAGCAGCGGAAAGGAACTTCGTTTCGTCGATGCTCGCCGCTTCGGCAGGCTCTCGATTGTGGAAGCCGCCACCCCCGAGGAAAAATACATAGGACCCGGCGCGGAACCTCTCACCATCGGTCTTGAGGATTTCATCGCACTCTTCCGTGGCCGCAAAACTCCCATCAAAGCAGCGTTGCTGAATCAGTCTCTACTACACGGCGTAGGCAACATCTATGCCGACGAAAGTCTCTTCCACGCCGGCATTCGTCCCACACGCCACGCAGGTCGTCTCACCCGAGCCGAACTGACTCGCCTTCATTCTGCTCTCATCAAGGTGCTCTCTGCCGCGATCAAGCTGGGCGGCTCGTCGGTCTCCGACTACGTCGACGCAGACGGAGTCGCTGGCTTCTTCCAATTGCACCACCACGTCTACTCACGCACCGGCCAGCCCTGCCGCATCTGCGGCGCACCCATCAAACGCGTCGTAGTAGGAGGTCGCAGCACGCACTACTGCACCACTTGCCAGAAATAGCCGGGAGTGTACCGCCTACCGGGCGGCAGCAGCCTGCTCAGCCGAGACAGCGGCTCCGATCACCCGCACCTCAGGCGTATCTTCGACGATCTCCAGCGAGTAGCCCTGCAACGGACTCATCTTCACCATCTGCGCGAGGTAGTCCTTCAGCATCGACATATCCAGAAACCGCGTGTTGAACCCTGAGATGAAGATCTTTCCCGGCCCCGCCATGTGAATCGTAGTTGAAGATGCTGCGGCCAACGCCTTATGCCAAAGCCGCTTGAAGTCCACGCAGCGGGCATCGCCCTGCTTCGCTGCTTCAAAGACCTCTTCCGGCTCCATATCAAGGAACCGCAGCCGCATCGCACGATGCCCCATGATCCCTTCCATGTGCCCGCGGCCGCCGCACCCGCAGAAGCGCTCCTTTTCGTCGAGCGTCACCACGGAATGTCCGCCCTCCCAGGCGCCGGGAGCAAACGGATACCGCCCATAGCCGATTCCAACGCCCAGCGTCCACACTCGAATCATGCTGTCCAGCTTGCCATGCATCGAAGCCAGGCCTGCCGCCATGCCATCGGCATCGTTCACCGCCGTAACGCTGACATCTAGCCCGTGATTGCGCAACTGTGCGATGAGCAGCTCCTGAATCTTCGCACCCTTCAACTGCGGCAGGTTCGGCGCCTCAGCGACCACGCCATCCTTCACCAACCCCGGCAGGGCCACGCCTACCGCGGTGAAATCCTTCGCCCCATCGGCCGCGAGGAGCACCTGATTTGTGATCGTCTCCACCAGCGCTTCGGTATGCTGCTCTACCAGAGCATCTTCGTCGTCGTGATCTTCAGGAAAGCGTCGCACCGGCCCCACAAGCTTGTGATCCACCACCAGCCCAGCCGAAATCCGTTCCGAAAGTATTACCCCAATTGTCTTTGCCATTACCCTGTCCGCCTCGTCCTGGGTTGCCGATTTCTACTCAAACTTGCTGACGCGGTTCAACCCGTTGAAAGCCGCAACTTTATAACATTCTGCGAGAGTTGGGTAGTTGAAGACGGTATCTACGAAATAATCCAGCTTTCCGCCCAATGCCATCACCGCCTGGCCGATGTGCAGCAACTCGCTCGCACCCTCGCCAATGATGTGAACGCCGAGGATCAAGTGGTTCATCCGGTGAAAGATAATCTTCAGCCGGCCCGTCGTATCGCCGCGAATCTGCCCACGGGCAATCTCGCGATAGTAAGCCACGCCCACCTCGTACGGAACATCTTCCTCAGTGAGCTGTTCCTCGGTCTTCCCGATAAAGCTGATCTCAGGAATCGTATAGATCCCATACGGATAAAGTCCCGGGTTCGACAGCACATTATCGTCGCCGAACGCCCGCGCCGACGCCACACGGCCCTGCTCCATCGACACCGACGCCAGCGACGGGAATCCAATCACGTCACCCACCGCAAAGATGTGCGGCACCTTCGTCCTGAAATCCTTGTCCACCGGAATACGCCCACGCGAATCTGCTTCGATCCCCACCGCAGCCAGGTTCAGCTCGTCGACATTTCCCTGTCGGCCAACGGCATACAACAACGCATCACCCTGAACCTTCTTCTTGCTCTCGAGATTCGCCACGACGGTCCCATCCGGCATCTCTTCGACCGACTCCACCTCTTCGTTCAGCCTCATCGTCACCCGCGAATCCCGCAGGTGGTAGCTCAGCGCCTCGATGATCTCCTGGTCGGCAAACTCCAGCAGCCGCGGTCTCCGCTCAATCAGCGTCACCCGCACTCCGAGGGCTGAGAACATACAGGTGTACTCAACGCCGATGACACCGCCACCGACGATAATCATCGTCTTCGGCAGGTTCACCAGCTCCAGCACCAGGTCCGAGTTGATGATGCTGCGCCCATTGATCGGCACCTTCGGCGACGACGCCGGCTTGGTCCCGGTCCCAATCAGAATGTTCTTCGCCTCATACACCGTCGAGCCGCGCGAGTTCGTCACCTTCACGTGCGTCTCGTCCTCAAAGCTCGCCACACCCACCAGCATCTCGATGTTGTTGCGCGACAGCTGCGCCTCGGTCACGTCAATCTCGGTCTTGATCACGTGCTGCACCCGGAAAGCCAGGTCCGCCATCGTAATCCGTTCTTTCACCCGGTAGTTCATCCCGTAGATGGACTTGTAGTTATATCCGGAGAGGTGAAGAACCGCCTCACGCATGGTCTTCGAAGGAATCGTGCCAGTACTGATGCAGGCGCCCCCGACGACCTCACGCATCTCCACCAGCGCGACCTTTTTTCCCAGCTTGGATGCGTAAATTGCAGCTCGTTGCCCGGCTGGCCCGGACCCGATGACAATCAGATCGTAAACACTACTCATAGTGGCACATACTCATGGACATACACTCCAACTCGAGGCTGGTTCTTGTCCCGTTATCGGCCCCTCGAGTGGCGATCGTGAGGGGCCAGTTACTTAACTGTGTGCGCATTCGCCTTACTGCCTTGAAACTACCACACCAACATCACAGGCTGCACTCAAGGGACCTTGGCACCATACACTGATTGGACCATGATTCGCTATGCCATCACCAACCGCGCCCTCTACCCCGGCAGCGAACAGGAAAAACAAGCCGCCCTCCTCGCCGAAGCTACCCGCTGGATCGCCGACCACATCGACTATATCCAGCTTCGCGAGAAGGATCTCCCCGCCGCCGCCCTCGCCACCATAGCCCGTAAACTCCTCCAAACCATCAACTTGACCGCCAGCCCAACGCGCCTGCTCATCAACTCCCGCCCCGACATCGCCCTCGCCACCAACGCCCACGGCGTCCACCTCTCCTCATCGCCAGCAGAACTCACCCCCGCCCAGGTCGACGACCTCTCCATCTCCGCCAACCACCCCGTACCTCTCATTACCATCTCCTGCCACACCCTCGCCGACGTCCAACGCGCCCGCACAGAAAACGTCGACGCCATCCTCTTCGCCCCAGTCTTCGAGAAGCCCCTCCCCAACCAGCAACCGCTCCCCGGCCAGGGACTCGACCAGCTTCGAGCCGCCTGTCTCGCCGCCGCCCCCATTCCCATCTACGCGCTCGGCGGCGTCACCCTGAAGAACATCCCCTCCTGCCTTGAAGCAGGAGCGACCGGAATCGCCGGAATCCGCCTCTTCCATCGCTCCGCAGAAAGTCTCCTAACATCCCCTAAAAGCCTCATGCCATAATCGTCACACTCGAATGCCGCTCGCTCTCTTCACCTCGCTGGTCTTCGCAGGTTCGCTCGCAGCCGGCCTTCTCGGAGCCATGACCGGCCTCGGTGGCGGCGTCGTCTTAGTCCCCCTCCTCACCCTGGCCTTCCACGTCGACATCCGCTACGCCATCGGCGCCTCCCTCATCTCCGTCATCGCCACCTCCTCCGGATCAGCCGCCGCCTACGTCCGCGAAGGCTTCTCCAACATCCGCATCGGGATGTTCCTCGAGGTCGCCACTACCCTTGGAGCAATCTTCGGAGCCTTCCTCGCCACCCGCATCCCCACCCACGCCCTGGCAATCGTCTTCGGCCTCGTCCTGCTCTACTCGGCCTGGCTCTCCTGGCAACAAACCCACCACCCCGAAACCACCCCGCACCCAAAAAATCCCTGGTCCGACCGCCTCCGCATGTCCGGCTCCTATCCCGACGGCAACGGCGGCCAGCTCGACTACACCGTCGACCGCATCCCCGCCGGCTTCGCCACCATGTTCGGTGCCGGAACTCTCTCCGGCCTCCTCGGCATCGGCTCAGGCGCCGTGAAAGTCCTCGCCATGGACCGCATCATGCGCATCCCCTTCAAAGTCTCCACCACCACCAGCAACTTCATGATCGGCGTCACTGCAGCCGCCAGCGCCGGCATCTACCTCCAACGCGGCTACATCAACCCCGGCCTGGCGTTTCCTGTCATGATCGGCGTCCTCGCAGGCTCTTTGCTCGGAGCGAAGCTGCTCGTCAAAGCTCGCGTCTCCCTCCTGCGAACCATCTTCACCTTCGTCATCCTCGCCCTCGGCATCGAGATGATCGTCAACGGCTGGCTGGGCAGATCATGACAGAACAACAAAAAACCACGGCCACCGGCGCATCGCCCACGCCAACATTCGACGACCATCGCCTCGAAATGCTCATGGGCCGCCTCCTACAGACCGGCGTCCTCCTCGCCTCCGTCACTGTTCTCATAGGCGGAGTCCTCTTCCTCATCGCACGCGCAAACCAGCCCGCGAACTACCGCACCTTCTCCGCCGAGTCCGCCAACCTCCGCCACCCCTCGCACCTTCTCCCTCTGCTCGCTGCCGGAGACCCCACCGCCATCATCCAGCTAGGCATCCTCCTGCTGATCGCCACCCCCATCGCCCGCGTCCTCTTCGGAGTCATCGGCTTCGCCATCGAACGCGACCGTCTCTACACCGCCGTCAGCATCGCCGTCCTCACAATCCTCATCATCAGCCTCTTCCGCTGAGGTAAACGAAAAGGGTAAGGCATCTGCTCTTGCCGTTGCCTGTCTTTTTGGTTGTCATCCCCGAAGGGGATCTGCGGTTGCTCTTGCCGTTGCCTGTCCTTTTGGTTGTCATCCCCGAAGGGGATCTGCGGTTGTCGTTGATTCTGCCGTTCCTCCGAGTCGCCACTTCGGACAAGCAGAATCAGACATCGGTAAAGACGCCTTATCGTTACTTATCTTTTCTAGATGAGTAGCATTGGCGATCTCGCACTCATCTAGATCGCAACGGACGAGAAGCAGGTTTCCACCAAGGCTGCGCGGCGCATTGAATATTGAAGATCCAAAGACCAAAATCCCCGCCCATTCGCGCCAAGGGCGCGATAAGGACGGGGGACCTCTTTGCCTTTACTTCTTGGGCCGCGACTCCGGCGGTACAAGACCCGCGAGGCGGTAGTACACAACGAGCTGGCCGTAGTGTTCACCGCTATGCTCGATGATGCCGTACGCAATGTCCATCACGCGCGATTTCTGCTGAGGAAAATAAACAACCTCCGTCGTCATGCCTTTTTCGCCCTTCGCCTGGATGGCGGCTGCGCCATCGGCGAAGGATTTCTTGACGAACGCAACGATGTCGGCCTTGGATTTGTATTGATTGCGGCTCGGATCTCCCGCGGGAGGCTTCTGCCCCATCACAGGATTCGTGAAGTAGTAGCATGAACCCGCCGCGTGCAGCAGCTGCTCGGCGAAGCTCCGCTCCGCGGGTGTCGGCTTGGAGTCATATTTGTCCTCGGGAAAATCTTCGGCCATCGCCGTCAGCTTGCGGCCAATCTCATTCCAGGAATCGAGCACGACTTTCACTTCCGGATCGGCAGGTTTGGCTGCATCTTTCTTCATCGCATCCTGGGCTTGGGCGGCAAATGCGAATGCCACCAGGACGATAGCGAGAAACGGTAGTCTTTTCATTTCTTTCTCCAGGATTGAGTTTCGCGAATCAAAACTTCAGCTTCTTATTTCGCTTGGGCCAGCTCCGCCACTACTGCGGCAACTTTATCGAGTATCTCGATCCAGCCCTCCATTTGACCGCTATTCTTCGCGCTCTCCATGGGCTCATTTCCAATGTGCGTGAGTCTCGTCCGGCCGTCTCCGAGATCCTCAAAGAGAGTCACGTCGTACGCACCGTCGATGGCCTCATGTTCTATTCCTAATTCCGCAAGGTCAACCTTGTTTCCCTCCGAGTCGGAAAAGTACATGGAGGAAACGATCTTCTCGTACGGAACAATCTCGTGGTATTCAACCGCATTCCAGCCCTCCTGCCCGTCCGGCGCCTTCATGCAGCAGAGAAGTTTTCCGCCAACGCGAAAATCCATCTTGCAAACGGGCGCAGTAAAGCCCTTCGGTCCCCACCACTGCATGATGTACTTCGGGTCGGTCCACGCCTTCCAAACCAACTCGCGTGGGGCATCAAAAACTCTTGTCACAACCATCCGTTCAATCTCGTTAGCCGTGTTTTCTGCCATCTCTGGCCTCCTCTTTCTTCATTTGATTGACAACGACTTCCAGCTTGTCGAAGCTCTCTTCCCAGAATCGGCGATAGCTAATCGCCCAGTCACTGACCGTCTTAATCGCCTCTGGCCTGAGCGTGCACACACTCTCCCGTCCACGCTTTGTCTTGATCACAATTCGCGCCCGCACCAGGTAGGCGATATGTTTCGAAATCATCTGTTGCGAGAGTGCAAACGGTTCCGTCAATCCATGCACAGAGGCAGGCCCATGCGAGAGGCGTTCGATCATCGCTCGCCGGGTTGGATCAGACAAAGCCGCAAATGTCGTATCCAATTTATTCACAACCGTATGGTAGTGGATTATCGGTTGATGTCAAATGTGAATTATGCGATTCGTGAATTTCCGTCCCGAGTCTCGTTTCGAAATGCCGAGCAGAAAGGGTTCAGATAACCGCCGTCTCGCCTTCACCTCCAAAATCCTGTCAAGCCCCTTGCACACGAAAACC
Source organism: Tunturiibacter psychrotolerans (assembly GCF_051013365.1). Classification (GTDB taxonomy): domain Bacteria; phylum Acidobacteriota; class Terriglobia; order Terriglobales; family Acidobacteriaceae; genus Edaphobacter; species Edaphobacter psychrotolerans_A. The sequence goes on from NZ_CP132941.1 coordinate 2,008,980, forward strand.
CGCGCCAATCCTGAACAATCGCGTGGCGTATGAGTTATCACCAAACCGCTATACTTAAATCCAGAGCAAAAAAGAATGGCCTCGAGGTTGTTAATCCTCGAGGCCATTCTTTTTTGCAAAGCAGGATTTATCCGTAACTGTTTTGTTATGACGAATTTGGACGTAACTGTTTTGTTATGACAAATTTGCGAGGGTAACCCTCTCGCAAACCGTTAATAACAAAGGACTTGTGCGCCGGTAATAGGGGGGGGGGGTTAGTGAGCCAAGAAAACCTACGAAGACCGCAGAGCCGATTCAATGCCGGAGTTCACCTCGGCCTGCGCAAACTCCGCAGCCACACGAATGCCGTTCATAATCGCCTTCTCGTTCGACGACCCATGCCCGATAATGCAAACGCCGCGCACGCCCAGCAGCACCGCGCCGCCATACTCGGAGTAGTCCAGCCGCTTCTTGAACTCCGCGAACGCCTTCCGCGACAGCAGCGCGCCAACCTGCGAGGTCACAGTCGACTTCAGGGACTCCCGCAGCGACGCACTCAACAACTGTGCCGTTCCTTCAATGGACTTCAACGCAACATTTCCGACAAAACCGTCGCAGACCGCGACATCGCTATGGCCGTTGAACAGATCGCGCCCTTCCACGTTGCCGATGAAGTTGATGCTCGTCAGAGCCCTCAGCAGCGGCAGCGTATCGCGGGTCAGCGAGTTTCCCTTCAAATCCTCTTCGCCGATCGAAAGCAGGCCTACCTTGGGATTGTGGATCCTCAGCACGTTCCTCGCGTACATGTAACCCATCACCGCAAACTGGACGAGGTTGTCCGGATCGCAGTCCACATTCGCCCCAACATCGAGCAGTAGCGACGGAACGCCCTTGATCGTCGGCAGAATCGTAGCCAGAGCAGGACGGTCAACTCCAGAAAGCATTCCCAGGACCATCTTGGCCGTAGCCATCGCCGCGCCTGTATTGCCCGCAGTAAAGAACCCTGCAGCACGCTCTTCGCGGACCATCTTCAGCCCCACCCGCATCGTCGAATCGCGCTTGGACCGGACTGCCTGCGCAGCCTTGTCACTCATCGTGATCCACTCTGTGGCCGGCACAATGAAGACCGGCAGCCGCTGCCCCCGCAACGCCTGCCGCAGAATCGGACGAAGCCTGTCCTCCGGACCAACCAGGTGCACGCGGACGTCATATTGGCGAGCAGCAAGGACGGCCCCGCGAACCTCAGGTTCGGGGGCCTTGTCGGAACCCATTGCGTCTACAACGATGTCTATCGGCATCAGCAGGGAAGAGCAGGGTTTAAGGAAGAGATGTTAGCTGGCTTCTTTGGTCACAAGCACATCGCGACCCTTGTACGTACCGCACTTGCGGCAGGCACGATGGGGAAGCTTGCGCTCGTGGCAGTTGGGGCACTCGGAGAGGCCGGTGGGGGTCAAAAAGTCGTGGCTGCGGCGCTTGGCAGTCCGTTGCTTGGAGTGGCGCCGTTTTGGATTAGGCATTGCAGTATCCCTTTCAATCGGCCGCGGCAATCACGCAAAAAGCACGCAGTCGACGAGGCAAAAACTTGATTAGTGCTTCAACTCGAGCTTGTCCGCCAGACCCGCAAGCGCATTCCAACGCGGATCGGCCGGAGCCTCATCGCAGGAACATTTCGCTTGATTCAGATTCTGACCGCAGCGCGGGCAAAGCCCCTTGCAGTCCGCCGTACAGAGAGTGCGACTCGGCAGGGAGAGTAACACCTGCTCTCGCACCACATCCTCCAGCAAAAGACCGCTCTCTTGATAATACCCGATTTCGGTCTCGTCCGCAGTAATAGAACGCTCTCCGGCATCCGCATCGGCCGATTCGGGACGAAAAATCAAGTCAAAGTCCCCCGAAAGAGGCACTGCGACCGGATCGACACACCGGGCGCACAGAATCTCGAAGTTCGCACTGTAATTCGCGCGCAGCCGGATATCGTTCACATGCGAGCTCGAGCTGCGATGCTCGATCAACAGATCCGCCACGCCATTCACCGGGAGCGGACCCACCTGCCGGATATCGGGCGCATAGTCGAGCTGTCCCTGGGGGATCACTTCATTGAATTCAAGCGGTTCATCGACGAGTTGGAGCGGAGTAATCAGCACAGCGTTAAGCGTAGCAGGTTCCCGGCAGAGATCAAATGGCCCTGAAAAGACGCGGCCTCCCGCCTCTTCCGAAACGGAAAGCCGCTACCCTTCCCTAGCTCGCTGGAGCAGATCTTCGACGCCGCCCACTGATCAGATAAATCGCCGCCCGCAGCTCCAACAGAGGATCGTCCGAAGGCTCAATTCCATCAACCCGCGGAATCGGATCGAAGATGATCTGCTTCTGCTCACGCGCCGTGTCGGCAACAGGAGCAGTCAGCGTGAGTGTGCCAAGTTCCAGAACCTTGCGATCTTCCGGCCAATGAATCGTCGCATCATCGACCACATCGCCATCGTTCGCGATCTGCACCATGATCTTGAACTTGACCGGACCCTTTCCAACCCGCTCCACGATCTCGGTCATCAGGTAGTCCGGCCCCTTCGCTGCGGTAGCAGCATCGTCAAGATGCTCATTCCCCGCCTCAGGAACGATGCGATACCGACCGAAGCGGCTGACTCCATCCTTATTGGTGAACTTCATCGCGGTCACGCCAAAGTAGCTCTCGCGAGCGAAGCTCGAAGGCGCAGGCTTCGGAGCCTGCACAAAAGCTAACGCCTTCGGATGAGAACCGAGAAACGCTTCGAGCGGAGTTCCAGCCAGATTCTTGGGGTCGCTCGTGGCCAACGCCGTCAGAAGCTCCAGAAACTCTTGTCCTGTCCTAGTCGGAAAACCATCGGTCGAATGACTGACAATATCGGTATGAACGTGCTCGCCAAGATTGAACCGAATCGCAAATCCACGAGGATTCGCATTCGGATCGTTATCCGGTACCAGAGGAATGCCTGTCGAGTCCGAGAATCGCACAGTCACCGGCGTCGAATCGCACACGATATGCGGTGCCCTCGTCAATGTGGCGGCCTCCGCAGACGGCGTGAACGTGCCAGTCAGCATGATGCCCTTGGCATGGGCTGGACGAAAGCCAGGGTTCAGTCCAAAGATCGTGTCGAACTGTTGCAGAATCTGATCGCTAAGCGCAATAAGTCTTTCATCGGTAGGAAGCGGCATATTTTCTCCTCATCTCAATCTACTGGACTCTGATTCAGCCAAGTTAGAACCGACTCTTCGCTCGATTAAATTGTTGGCGCAGGAACAAACGTCTCGGCCAGAGGGAAAGAAATAGTTCGCATCTTTACCAGCCTCCGGTTACGTCCAATACCAATGAGCAAGAAGTGGCAAGCATCGGACATTCCATCGCTGACAGGCAAGCGTGTTCTCATTACCGGCGCGAACAGCGGTATCGGCTACCACACAGCTTTGACGCTCGCTCGTAAAGGAGCTCATGTCATCTTCGCCTGCCGTGACCGGCGACGAGGCGAGGCAGCTCTCGCCCGCATGCAAGCCGATTCGCCGGGTACACATGCCGAGTTGGCACTCCTCGATCTCGCGTCTCTAGCCTCTATCCACGATTTTGCCGCTAAGGAGCTCGCGCAGCATTGCCCCCTGCATCTGCTGATCAACAACGCCGGTGTTATGACCCCGCCACGCCGCCTGGAAACGGCTGATGGGTTCGAGTTGCAATTCGGCACTAACGTTATCGGTCATTTCGCGCTTACTGCGCTCCTCATGCCTGCTCTCGAACGGGCTGATACTGAATCTTCCGCTGCAGTAGACGGAAGACCTCGAGTTGTAACCATCTCGTCGATTGCGCATAAACGGGGGCGCATCAACTTTGACGATCTGCAGTCCGCGCGAAAGTACTCTCCGATGGGCGCCTATCAACAATCAAAGCTTGCCAACCTTCTAATCGCCTTCGAACTCGACCGCCGATTACGCGCTGCGAACTTAGGCATCATGAGTGTCGCCGCTCATCCCGGCGTCGCTAACACCAACCTCTTTAAGTCGGGCCAATACTCCGCAGTTGAAAACGGCCTTCGCACTCTACTTGGTCATGTCATCGGTATCGTGCTCAATACCGATTCAGAAGGAGCCCTACCGACGCTCTATGCCGCAACCTCGATCAACGCGAAAGACGCCGGCTACTATGGCCCGCAGGGTTTCCAGGAGATGCGTGGTGAAGAAGTGGGACCGGCAAAGGTAGCTCCACAAGGAAATGACACTGCCACCGCCACTCGGTTATGGAAGATTTGCGAAGAGCTCACAGGGATCAAATTCCTTTGACGTTATAGGGCAATTTTCGGCCACAGGATAGAGGTCGTGGTCGACCAATGCATGGGATCTGGAACTGAGATCCACATCCTCTTGGCAACAGAACAATGGACGCGGCCTAGTGGTTATCGGTAAATGCAGTGCGGAGGCGTGGAGAGGAGAACACGAAAGGTCTGGAAGCCTTATTTGCCCTTGACTTCGATGGCGACCGGGCAACGATGCCCGATACAGCCTCTATGAAAAACCAACTTCTGTGTTAACCAAAACAAAGGGCGACAGCCGAAGCCGCCGCCCTTCTGAACAACGGTAAGGGTTAGAACTGTGCCCGAATTCCTAACTGGACCTGGCGTGGCGTGTAAGTGAACCCGCTGGCGTTTGAATTCGTCACGGACCCAAACAACGGCAACGCTGAATTCGCGCTGCTCGTGTTGAACGTGAGCAGGTTTCCCGTTACCTGTTTCGCTGCATTGGTGGTAGTTCCGATGAAGTATCCAGTCGTATTCACCGACGTGACATTCTGACGGTTCAGAATGTTGAAGCTCTCCCCTAGCAACTCCAACTTCACCCGTTCCGCAACAGTAAAGCGCTTCGAGAGGCGTAGATCCAGAACATTTGTGTTCGGCTGCTGAAGTCCGTTGCGCTCGAACGCCGGTAGTCGGAATGTCCCGTTGCTTGTGCCTGTTCCGCCCGATCCGTTTGCGCCACTCCCCACCGCGTTCAACTGCGCACCGTTGACAAGCCCGGTCGACAGCGTTCCGCTAGTGGCCAATGAATAGGGCAAACCGCTCTGTGCAGAGAAGTTTGGCGAAATCTCATAGTCGTTCAGAAGGTAGCTCTTCCATCCCGTGTAGTGCCATGGTGCTGTGGCAATTGCAGTCAAAACGAACCGGTTCGGAACATTCTGGTTGGAGTTTCCATACTCCGCGCGAAGATTAGTCGGATCCACCAACGCATTGGCAGAGGTACCAGTCTGGTTGTTTTCCCCATAGTCCAGCGCATGAGACCACGTGTAGTTCGCCATGAATTGCAGGTTGTGTGTTAGACGATGCGAGATCTGACCCACGAACCCTTGGTAGTTCGAGTTCACACCGCTGAAGATGTTCGTCTTCGATCCAAAGTTGCAGTCAGGGCGCTGACTCGGGCATATCTTCGACGATACTGTGCTCTTCGCAAAAAAGTTTGACGTAAAGGTGGAACCGTTTGCCAGCGGGCCTTTTCCTGACGTGTCCACCACCGTGTAGGTCACAGAGGTCGGAGTTGGAAGGTTCTCATCTACGAAGCTCGGCAGACGTCGTCCGAACGATCCCAGCCAGGTGACGCTGACCACAGTATTCCAGCCGAGATCCTGCTCAACCGTGAGGTCTGCCTGGTGAATCTCAGGCAGCTTGAAGTTCTTGTCGAAAAAAGTAGAGTTCGGAGGCGTTCCAGTGTTCACCAGAGCCGGAATCACCTCTGGAAACACAGGGGCGCCTGCGCTCGTCGAAGTGTAGCTAAAGCTCGGCTGACCGTTGAGGGAACCTGTGTTGATGAGCGCGTTGTAAATCGTCGAGTTGATGACGCGAGCGAAAAACTCTCCATACCCACCTCGCAGAACTGTCTTACCGCTTCCAAACACATCGTAAGCAAATCCAACGCGCGGACCGATGTTGGTCTTGTTGCTCGGCATGGAGCCAGTCTGAGGAATCGATGAAACGACAAGGTCGCTCACCGGCGAAGGCAACTGCTCGTACTCATAGCGGAGACCACCGGTCAGGCTCAGACGCGGGTTCAACTTCCACTCGTCCTGAACAAAGAAAGCATAGTCGTTTGTAGTGAAGTCGAGACCAGGCCGACCGAAGCCCTGCGTGTACGAGCTGTAATTGTGTGCCTGCGAAACCGTCTGGGGATTCTGCGACAGGTACAGGTCCGTAAGGTAGTTCGTCAGCGTCGAGTAGCTGTAGCCACCGTACTGCGCAAAGAGATTGTTAATCAGGTCGTAGGTATGGATGTAGTCGCCGCCGAATTTAATGCTGTGGTTTCCGTGAATCCAGTTCACTGTATCGGCAACCTGAGTACGACGCTCATCCGGCAGCGCGGCACGTTGCAGGAACGTCTGCGTTCCAAAAGTAAAGCCGTTGGTAATCGCGACACTCGGCGGGAGGCCGCCAAAGGGATTTGTGTAGCCTCCCAGCGTCGGGCCTACCAGGTTCGATGTCTCGTACGATGACGGATCCTGGGCAAACTCGAACTCAAAGTCGCGGCCATACTGATACCGGACTTCGTTGCTGATGCTATTCGTGATCACCGTATCCAGCTTCGCAATGCCGAATGTATCGCGCACGTAGTCGTTCCCAAAGCTATGCGAACCGTCGAAGACCGTTGCAGCCGTCTGAATGCCGGCGGGCGAGATCCAGCGCAGCCGATTTACCTCAAACGAAGCATGATTCTTTCCGTTGATCTGCCAATCCAGCTTAGGGAAGAAGATCGTCTGATCGCCCGTACGCGGCACGGTGCCAAGCAGTGTATTCAGATTCGTAAGCCCGCTGACGTAGTCGGTTGCGGCTGCGCCATACGTGGCCAGCTTCAGATTGGTCTGCAACGTACACGCCGACGCGTCGATCGTACTTGGCGCCGTCGCACCTGTCCCGCCGCACACCTTACCGGCTGGGAGCGCCGCGTCTGGAGTTGCGAAGAAGCTTGAGGGATTGCTCGCTGCTGCCACCGCCGGAAAATTTCTCTGAAAGCGGTCAGCCGCGAAGAAGAAGAACAGCTTGTCGTGCAAGATCGGTCCACCCACCGCCCCGCCCCACTGCTTGCGTCGATCGGTCGGCTTGAAGTTCTCCGTCGTAAACGGACCACCTGGAACAAGCTGAACGGTCTGTGTCGTGAACGCATTCGCAGCACCCCACTCCGCATCGCGATCGTAAAAGTATGCCTCGCCGTGAAACTGATTACCCCCTGACTTCGTGATCGAGTTCACGACGCCACCGGCGGACCTGCCGTACTCCACCGAATAGTTTGACGTATTGACCTGAAACTCCTGCACCGAAGCCTTGGCCGTCGAGTAACCTGCGCGCGTGCGTCCACGCTCCTCGGAGAAGTAGGCCTGATTATCGTCAGCGCCGTCGATCGTCACGTTGTTAAGCAACGTGCTCTGACCACGAAAACTCAACAAACCAAACCCGCTCGAATCCGCAACCACTCCTGGCGTCAACAGCGCGTAGGCCGACCACCGATAGTTATTGACCGGCAGATCCAGCAGCGTCTTCTGATTGATGACCCCGGAGAAGTCCGGCGATGTCGTATTGAGCACAGGCGCCTCGCTGGTCACCTCCACCGTCTCGCTTGCATTGCCCACCGGCAGCTTAGGAGAGAGATCTGTCAGCACGCCAACTTCGACGATCACCTCGCCAGAACGAAAGGTGCGAAATCCCGGCGCCGTAATTGTAACCGTGTAGGTTGCAGGCTGCAGATGGATCACCCGGAAGACACCAGAGTTGTCTACTTTCACATTTTGCTCGGCGTTTGTCGCATTCGAGTGGACGACTACGACCGCGCTTCCAATTGCGGAACCGCTAGAATCCTCCACCGTACCGCCGATTGCGCCGTCGACAGCCGACTGCCCGTAGCCATGCGGCCCTGTGCCCATACAGAACGCCGTAACTAGCGCGCACCGCATAATTAGTCCCGAAATCTTCATTCTGGTCTCCTGAATTGACTCGCCCTGCAGACTGCACACACTTCTGCATCGCCTGCTAATGGGCCGATGATCTGATCAAATGTTCGAGTCCTGACCAGACTCGCATGTTGCGGTTAAGAGAGGATTACGAAATGTAAAACTAATGTCTCCCGCGAGCGTCCACCACTCTCAAAAGATGTCGACATAATCACGTCCAGAGTTGAAGCCTGTTCCGCTCGCAAACTACTCTCGGCTAGTAAAGATATTTATTGATGAAGCAAGAATTCGTATCATGGTCGGCAACGGCTGCCAAGTCCTCGTGTCTGACGCCGCAGCCAACAACAACATGGTCCCCCTTCTTCACCCCCGCGCACAAAGCACAATGCGGCGGCACGGCCTCGGCTCCAAACTGTTCCTGCTCCACGCACGACTCTCAGAGCCCTGTAGGCACCTGCTCCACGACGACACACAGGTGAGTTCATCCACTTCACCCGCCCCACGAGACCATCGTCATCGCCAAAAGGAAGACACCGCGGTTGCGGCAACCAGCACTTCGCCACAAGCACCCATCAAGCCCACGCGAGCACTGTGAATCAGCCTGTTCAATTCTGGAACAGACTGTTCTCGCAATAAGCCACTAACGCAAACCTCTCATCTCAAATCTTCAGAGACCAGAATCATGGGAAAGCTTAGTACTCTAGCGTGGTTTACAGGAAGTATTGGTCGGGACGACTAGATTCGAACTAGCGACCTCACCCACCCCAAGGGTGCGCTCTACCAGGCTGAGCCACGTCCCGACTATTGGTTTGCACGTCGGCCCAAGTGGGCGACGGCGGGGTATCCTGCAGTTCTAAGTGTACACGAGCGGCCATCTTTACGAGAATCAGGCAACCTTCTATCTATGTCGTAGGCGCCACATATTCCTTCGGCAACGAACCACCTTCACCAAAGAAGAACTCGTTCATCTGCTCGACTAAGAACTCCTGTGCCTCGCGTGTCCAAGGCTGTAGACGGTACTCATTCAACAGCATCTTCTGCCGCTCTACCCACTCGCCCCACGATTTCTTCGAGACGTTCTTGAATATTTTCTGGCCAAAGTCGGAATCGAACGGCGGTTCATCCAGCCCTTCCATCTCAACCTTGAATCGTGTGTCGAAAACCATGTGTGCCATTCTTTGAACTCCTTGGAACCTTTATTTTACGATGCCGTACGCTTATTTTCGCTTGCCCTTCGATTTCTTATTCCGCTCCCGCACCTTTGCTTTTGTCTTCCCTCTCTTGCCAGAGCGATTAGGACTGGAGTGCGGGCGTTCTCCACTCGCTGTCGCGGCGGTCTTCGACCTCCGCAGCGATTTTGGCGCAACTGCAACATCCTCGTCTGATGGCAGCAATGCAAACTGCAATCGCCGTTGTTGCCGGTCAATCCGATCCAGCAGCACATGCACGCGCTGCCCCATCTTGAACACCCTCCCGTTACGTGTTCCGACGATCTGACGATCTGTATCGCGAAACATATAACGGTCATCTTGCAGGGAAGTCAGAGGAACTAGCCCTTCAATGAACAGATCATTCAATTCGACGAAAAACCCATACTTCGTACAAGAAAGAATGATGGCGTTGAAGTCTTCGCCCACCCGGTCTTGCATGAATTTGATCTTCTTCCATTCGATCAGTTCGCGCTCAGCATCATCGGCTCGTCGCTCCGATTGGCTCGACTCAGCTGCAATCGCTCCCAGCTCCGCCTCTGGAATCGGTCCCTCCACAGCGGAGCGTTCAACGTGCTCCGGCCGTCTTTTGCCAACAGATTTCTCCCCCCACGGCTGCGGCCCATCCGACAAAATCGCCGCACCCGCTGGGTCCGCGCCACTCTGAATCAGCTCTCGCAACAGACGATGCACAATCAAATCCGGATACCGGCGAATCGGCGACGTAAAGTGCGTGTAACTCGGACTCGCCAATGCAAAGTGCCCAACATTCTTCTCGCTATATCGCGCCTGCTTTAGGGAACGGAGCATTAGGTATGACAGAATCCTTTCTTCTGCCTTCCCTGCGATCTTTGCCGTCAACTTCTGATACATCTGCGGTGTCACCGGAATTGACTCTGCTACTTCATGCGTCTTCGCCTGGCGGTTAGTCCCACGCGAATCACGCCGATCGCCCTTCGTTTGAATACGCTTCACCGGCAGGCTGCTGAAGCCAAGCGAATAACCAAATTGGCTTGCTGTTTCCTCGAAATCGACAATCCGTTTCGGATCTGGAACCTCATGAATTCTGTACACGCTGGCCACATCCTGCGACTCGATCCAGGTAGCGACGCATTCGTTCGCGGATAACATGAACTCTTCGATCAAACGATGCGCCCATCCTCGCTGCGACCGCACGATGGCTTCCATGTTTCCGTCCGGATCGAATTGAATCACTGGTTCAGGAAGATCGAAATCGATCGATCCGCGGCGATGACGTTTCGCGTTCAGCTTCAGCGCCAGCTCATACATCCGTTCGAACTCTGGCACCAACTTCGCGAACTCCTGCCGCGTCTCGACATTCCCGTCGAGGACGCCCTGGATCTGCGTGTACGTCATTCGCTTCGCGCTGCGGATGATGCCTTCGCAGACCTCGTATCCAAGCACTTCGCCACGTCCGTCTATCTCCATGATGCTGCTCAACACTAGCCGGTCTTCGTCTGGCCGCAAGCTGCACATGCCGCTCGAAAGTTGTGGCGGTAACATTGGGATAGCACGATCCGGAAAATAAACCGAGGTCCCACGCAGTCGTGCCTCGAGATCCAGCGCGGTCCCTGGTCTAACGTAATAACTGACGTCAGCGATGTGAACTTGCAGCTCCCAATTCCCGTTCGGCAGGGGCGTCACCAGCACCGCATCATCAAAGTCTCGCGCACTCTCCCCATCGATCGTGACAATATTCAAGCCACGAAAGTCTCTCCGCCGCCCGATCTCTTCCGCATCTAGTGTTGCGACGGTCTGGTCGGCGGATGCCGAGGCGTCGGCCAGCACGTTCGCCGGAAATACGTGCGGTAGATGGTGTTTGCGAATGATGATTTCGACATCAACCCCAAAAGCGTCCGGGGGGCCCAGCACCTCAATCACGCGGCCGCGCGCCGGCCTTCCGACCGTCGGAAAATCTGTAATCTCTACGTCAACTGCGAGCCCTTCAAGCGGTCTGTGCGGATCCAACTCTTCCGACCAGTGAGATTGTTGTGCCTGTGCTTCTTCACCGAGAACACGGTGAGGCGTCTGCTGCGGCATCGACGGAACCTCAGCACCCTCCAGAATTAAGATCGCCTGCGTCATCCGTTCATCTAGAGGCGTAATGTAGTTGCCGTTGATCATGGGAGCGTTTTCCCAAGGACTTCTTCCGCGATGTGTCCTCGCGTAATGAAAGATCCCCACAACAGTTGGATTTCTTCGATTCAGCACTCGCGCAATCCGCCCGGATCGACGCCCATCCCGCCCCGGCGGGGCTTCATCCACCAGCACTTCATCGCCCTGCATCGCACCATTCAGCTCATTCGGAGGGATAAAGAGATCATCGCTTCGATCCACGCTCCCATTCGGTCGAACAAACCCATATCCATCCCGATGCAGGTCCAATCGACCGGCAAGTAGTCTGTCCCGCGTCGCACGATGCTCCACTGGCATCTCGACAGCACCGCGCTTCACCCGCTTTGTCTTCTCCGGCGTGGCTGTCGGCAGACTCCACTGCTCACTATCGACCTTCACCAACTCTCCCCGAGCGGTGATCCTGGCGAGTTGTTCCAGCAGCAACCTGCGCTCACGTCCGCCGCCCAACCCAAGTTCGCGAATTAACTGCTTATAGCCAGCGCGATGCCCAGGCGAGCGCTCGATGAGCCGCATCAATTCACGATCAGTTTGCGGATAGGGAGTATGTGCCATCGTCTCCGAGCATACAGCGAGCGTCCGTTTTTTTACTTCACCGGTTTCGACATCTCCGCCGCCTGCTCCAGAGTGGTTCCATGCGGCACTTCTACGAAATCAGTCTGTACCTCATCCTGTTGCTGCCCAATGTTCTTGAAGAACAGAACCTTTCCCTCGATATGAACGTGGGTTTCTACGATCTGCCACAAACCCGGCGCGACCTCTCTGCGTTCTACACGAAATGTCCCACCCTGACGCAGCCGGCCGAGAAGCCCCCAACCGATTGTCACGTCTTCCGTCAGCTTTCCACTGATCGTAACGATTCGATTTTGTCCTTTATCTACCACCAACTCGCCGGCCATCTGGCCTAACACGCGCCCCTGCATATCCGGCGGACTGAATTTCGAATTCGGTTCAAAATGCAGGGTGATATTTTTCTCATCTTCGCTCTGGATCTTCCAGGTAAAAGCATCCGGAAGCATCCTCAGTAACTCTTCGGCGTTCTTTCCATCCTGCATGCCATCTCGCTTCTGCTTGGCGAGTTGGCTCGGATCGTGAATAAACGTCTGCACGCGCGCGTCCTCGACTCTTGCCTCTGAGTCGCTCAGCGGCCGCCCCCACCTGCTGATCAAGCGCTTCACTGCCCCGTGATCAGTCTCCACCACAATCGAAACTGTATCAATGCCGTCTTTCTGCGCATCACGATACTTCCATCGCGAGTGGTCGTTCAGATCCGCCGAAAGCTCGGCTTCCATGGCAGATCGAACGATCTGTCTTGGCTCTTGAGGAGCCTGCGCATACAACGGGAGCAACCCCGCGAGTAAAAAGACACTCAATACGCCCGGACGCAAAGTAAACTTCAAATTCTTCATAGCCCCACGTGTACTTGGATGCAGACTCTCCGACGGAGCCTTGTTTCTAGACTCTATCAAACAGTCATTCTGCCAAGGATGGTTCACAGGACACACCGACGTAAACAAATTAGTTCGTCCACTCAAGCCTCACGCTCTTTTTGCCCAGTCGCAGCGTTGGTGATTCGCCGAGTATTTCAAGCTTTATCACTTTTTCGGCAAACTTTTCGCCATTTACGCTGACAGCATTTTCGGCCAGTTTGCGCGTTGCTTCGCCTGCAGAGCTCGCCAAACCCGAAAGTTGCAGAAGCTTCGTCATCTTAACTGACGACCCAACTGGCCCATTGGTTACGACCAGATCCTCGGCGGCTTTTGACACCTTCACCACAGGCACATCGTCGCTGACTCCGCGCTGCTGAAACATCTTCGCCCAGCCGTCTGCTGCAGCATCTGCTTCTTCCTTAGAGTGAAAGTCGCGTGTGATTGTCCAGGCCAGATTCTTTTTTGCCTGCATCGGATGCAGCGCACCAGCAGCGACATCGGCCTGCATCTGCGTAATCTCCGAACTTCGCAGATCCGTCAGAAGCGTCCAGTACTTCCACATCAGTTCATCCGACACCGACATCAACTTCCCGTACATCTCTACCGCAGGCTCATGGATGCCAATCGCATTGCCCAGCGACTTCGACATCTTCTGTACTCCATCGAGCCCCTCCATGATGGAGGTCATCAGCACAATCTGTTGTGGCTGGCCGAAGTGCTTCTGCAGATCGCGCCCACGCATCAGATTGAACTTCTGATCCGTGCCGCCAAGCTCCACATCGCACTTGAGCGCCACTGAGTCATAGCCTTGCGCGATCGGATAGATCAACTCATGCAGCGCAATCGGCTGCTCCTCATTGAACCGCTTATGAAAGTCCTCGCGCTCCAGCATCTGGGACACGGTGAACTGCGCCATCAGCTTGACCATGTCGTAGTAGCTCAGCTTGTCCAGCCACTCGGAGTTGTACCGAACCTCGGTTTTCTCCGGATCGAGAATCTTGAACACCTGCTCTTTGTAGGTCTCGGCATTCGCCGCGATCTGCTCCGGCGTCAGCGGTTTGCGCGTCACGTTTCGACCGGTCGGATCGCCGATCAGCGCCGTTGAATCACCGATGAGAAAGATTACGGTATGCCCCAAAGACTGAAAGTGTTTCAGCTTCCGCAACAGGACGGTATGTCCCAAATGCAGGTCAGGTGCCGTAGGATCGAATCCCGCCTTGATCCGCATGGGCGTGCCGGTGGCGATCGATTTCGTAATGCGCTCTTTCAGCGCCTCCAGCGGAACAATCTCCGCAGCACCTTTGGTTATCAAATCCAGCTGGTCTTCCAGCGATGCAAACGTAGGCATATTCCTCAAGTATAAAGACCTCCGGGCTATACGTTGAACTTGAAGAAGAGAATGTCACCATCTTTGACGATGTACTCTTTGCCTTCGGAACGAAGCAAGCCTTTCTCCTTGACGGCCTGTTCGCTGCCATATTTGAAGAGATCATCGGAGGCATAGCAATCAGCTTTGATGAAGCCTTTTTCAAAGTCCGAGTGGATGACGCCTGCGGCGCCGGGGGCTTTGGTGCCGCGACGGATGGTCCATGCGCGAACCTCCTGCACGCCAGCAGTGAAATAGGTGATGAGATCGAGCAGGCGGTAGGCGGAGTGAATCAGGCGATTGAGGCCAGGCTCGGCGAGGCCCATGTCTTTCAAAAACTCGTCGCGCTCAGCCGGTTCTAATTGCGCAATCTCCGATTCGAGCGCGCCACAGATTCGAACGACCTGGCTACCTTCTTCTTCGGCGCGCTTCTCGACGGCTGCGGTATACGCGTTGCCTTCGATGAGACCAGCCTCATCGACGTTCGCAACATAGAGTTGAGGCTTAGAGGTGATGAGGAAGAGCTCGCGCGAAAGGATCTTTTCTTCTTCAGTAAGATCGGCTGTGCGAGCGGGCTTTCCAGCATTCAACGCTGTCAGGAGCTTCTGCAGCATTGCATGTTCGGCCTTGATCTTGCCGTCGCTCGAGGCCTTCGCTGCGCGCTCGACTTTTGTGTTGCGCTTTTCAACCGTATCGAGGTCGGCGAGGAGGAGTTCCGTGTTGATGATGTCGATGTCGTGGAGCGGGTTGACGCCGCCTGCAACGTGGATGACCTCGGGGTCGTCGAAGCAGCGGACCACATGCGCTACGGCATCGGTGGCGCGGATGTGGCCGAGAAACTGATTGCCGAGACCTTCGCCCTTCGACGCCCCCTCGACTAGACCGGCGATGTCGATGAACTCCATGGTCGTGGGTACGAGAGACTTGGGCTTGATGAGCTCGGCGATCCTGGCGAGGCGTTCATCGGGCACCGTCACCACTCCGGTGTTGGGATCGATTGTGCAGAAGGGGTAGTTTGCGGCTTGCGCCTTGGCCGAGGTGAGGGCGTTGAAGATCGTTGATTTTCCTACGTTGGGCAAACCAACGATTCCGCAGTTCAATGGCATTGTTCTGTTTTCCTTCTTGCGAGCTTGTTACGAGGCTGGTTTCGGCATCGCGGGTAGTCTCTTACAGGATAGTTCATTGGTGGCCTAAACCTTCTGAAGAGACGGTTTCTCGACTTGTTTGCGTTTCCGCGGATTGTTAACTTCTCCTTCTGAAAATTACAGCGTGTTGACAATTTTTTTGGGGCTCGGCGTGGGGCCGGGTTAGGCTTGGAGGTGCGAGGTGACAAGGATGCAGCAGATTCGTGTGATGTGCTTGGTTGCGGGTTTGATGGTTTCGGGTGTGGCAGTGGGTCAGGCACCGGCGGCTCCAGCCGGGCCAAGCGGGCCTGCGGGTGAAGTGCAGCGAAGTTACGCGTCGCAGAAGGGCAACATCTTAAAGGCGGCCGATAAGATGCCCGCGGAAGACTACCAGTTCAAGCCAACTCCCGACATCCGAACTTTTGCGCGTGTCGTGAATCACGTCACGGAAGCGCAACTGCGTACATGCGGTGCGGTCAATCGAACAGCGCCGAACGATCTTGCGAAGGTGCCGTCAGATACTGCGGACAAGGCAGCCATCATTGACGGACTGAAAGCCTCGTTTGCCGAGTGCGATAAAGCGTTCGCCTCCGTAACGGATGCGAACCTCGCGGATATGTTCGATGTCTTCAATGCGAAGCGCTCCCGCATCGGAATCCTGTGGGGGACGGTCTCACATGACAACGAACAGTATGCGACGCTTTCCCTCTATCTGCGCCTGAAGGGTCTGGCGCCACCGACCAGCGAGAAATAACTCCAGGGAGGGTACCCCCCCCCCCTGGTTGCCCGCGTCTAAGTCCTTTCGATGCAACAATTTGGCACTCATCGAGCACCGCAAATTCGTCATTCTACGAGGGTTACGGCTAAATTCGTCCAAACAAAGGAGAAAGCCCCGGAGTTCGAGCCCGGGGCTTTCTGTTTCTGCTTTCTGTATCAAGTATAGCGGAACGGAGATAACTCATACGCCACGCGAATCTGCTTGTCTGGCGCGGGTTTTCGACTGTCTGGGGCTTGACAGGATTTTTTCGTTGCTAAGTTCGCCAGATTCCAACGGAACCGAGGTCCTGTTCGCTCCGTAGAATGATTCGTCAAACCGATCCGGTGAAGAAGTAGTAAATCGAGGAGATTCCTATGAAGCGAGCTTTATTGGGGCTGGTGATGTTTGTTGTGGCTTCGTCTGGTTTTGCCGTGGCGCAGCAGGAGAAGCCGATGACGTTGAAGGCTGTTCTGCTGGAGCAGCTGCGGTCGACGCATAACAAGGCTGAGTGGTTTGTGCCGGCCAATACGGCAGTGGCTGGGCTGACACCGGCGCAGGCGAGTTGGACGGATAAGAGTGGCAATCACTCGGTGGGGCAGTTGGCCAATCATCTGGTTTTCTGGGATCGCGAGATGCTGGCGAAGTTCAAGGGCGAGACACCGGCGAAGTTCGACGGCAACAATGACGAGACCTTCAACGACTTCGACGCGAAGAGCTGGGACACGACGGTGAAGCAGCTTGACCAGGTGATGACCGACTGGGAGAACGCGGTGGAGGCGGCCGATGACGCGAAGGTCTCGCTGTGGGCTTCGAGGATCGCGCACGTCGGGACGCACAACGCATATCACATTGGGCAGATGGTCTACGCGCGGAAGGAGCAGGGAGTTTGGGATCCGAGTAAAGGTGTGAAGTAGGAAGTGACCGAGGTTTGGGCCTCGGTCACTCTTTTTTCTAGCCGATGACTCGGTAGCCGAGTTGGAAGGGGTTGGCGGCGAGACTGGCGATGAGGTACCAGCCGGTTGCGCCGATGTGGAGTGATGGTCCGTAGGTGAAGCCGAAGCCGGTGTCGAGGACGCTGGAGGATGCGACGACACCAAGGCCGCTGGGAATGACCTTTCCTCCTGCGGTTTGACCGACGCCGAGGATCTCTTGTGCGTGCTCGACGTCCTTGAGGAGTTGAACAGCACGCGAGATATCCGTGAGAAGAGACGAGATCGAGTCGCCACCACGCAGAACGCGTGCGGTGAGTGCGGCTGCGGTGTGGGCTGTGCCTTCGAGCCATACGGCGTGTGGATCGTTGGCTGGGGTGACCAGACTCGCGGTGGAGAATGTCATTCCGCTGACGGTTTGGGTGCCGGTGAGGTTGGAGTTCGGTGAGGATGCGGTGTCTGTGGTTTGGAGATTTGCCAGCGCCCAGTCGATGGTGCCGCGAGAACGTGTGTCGAGGAATGCCAGGAAGGACCATGTCTGACAGTCTTCGGGGATGGGTGTGGTGTTGATGGTGATCTGATCGGGAAGGGTTCCCGTGTAGAAGAATGGACCCTGCGCGTTGAACATGGCGAAGACAAATTGGAAGGCGTGTTGTGCGAGCGCTGCCCAGGTCATACCGTTGTTGGCGTGGCCGCCGTTGGTGAGTGTGTGGAGCATTGTGAAGAAGGCGTAGGTGTCGAGATTTCCTTCGGTCGATTTGCCGTTGGGCGAAGGTTGGGATTGGTTGAACTGATTGATGATGGTGCCGTAGGAGTAGCCGCCGGGGCCCTGGGTGTTGTACGTGTTGGTGACGATCCAGTTTGCGACTGAGAGGGCGCCGGTAAGGTACTGCGTGTCGCGGGTGCGGCGGTAGAGTTGCGCGAGAGCCATGCCTGCCCAGGCTTGATCGCCTACGGAACTGCCGTAGAAGAAGAACGGAAAAGCTGCGGGTGTGATGAAGGCACCGCTGGAGTCGGGCGCGTTGACGAAGTAGGCCTGGGCGAAGCGGCCGTCGGCAACTGGGAAGTTAGTGGCCTGCGCGTGCAGAAGGCCGAGGCCGAGAGTCTTCGCGCGGGCGAGATCCTCCTGCTGGCCGCGGGAGAGATAGGCGTGGATGGCGACGGCGTTGTCGTAGGTGAAGCCGGTGGCATTAAGGGCTGCGTCGCTGTAGCTCTGAGAGAGGCGGATGGTTGCGCCGGAGGCGTAGGCATCCATCATGAGGTTCTGAAAGGTGAAGGCGCGATTGATGGAGGCGGCGAAATCCTGCGCGGTGGCGAGAGGATTTGATTGACCAAGTTGTGCGTGGGCCGATGGGGAGGCGAAGAGAGATGGCATTGCGCCCGCAACTGCAGCGGTGGAGACCATGCCGAAGAGACTGCGGCGCGTGATGTTCGAAGACATGTGGGGAGCCCTCCTTTGTTGGGCACCGCCACTCTACGCTCGGGTTTGAAAGAGGCGCAAGGCTGGAAGGACGATTCGTTCGTGAATTGTTTATGTGGTGAAGCTGTGGGTAGGAGATGGAAATGCGCGATGCTTCGTGGAGTTTGGAGGATAATGCAAGTGCGGAAACTGCAGCGGGTTTTGAGATCCCAATGGGGTGACGTAGACAGATGGCCGGCGGAAAAGATGTTTACGATTTGCAGCGATTTTTAGAGGCGCAGGCTGGGGTGTATGAGCATGCCTGTGCTGAGTTGCGTGCGGGGAGGAAGCGGAGCCACTGGATGTGGTTTGTGTTTCCGCAGATTCATGGGCTCGGAAGCAGTCCGATGGCGGTGCGATATGCAATCTCTTCGCTGGACGAAGCGCGGGCTTATCTCGAGCATGTTGTTTTGGGGCCGAGGCTGCGGGAGTCGGCGGGGATTGTGGTGGGGGTTCAGGGAAAGACGGCGGGGGAGATCTTCGGGTCTCCGGACGATATGAAGTTTCATTCGAGCATGACGTTATTTGCGAAAGCCGCGGCGCCGCTCGCGAAGGCCGCAGAAGGTTCGGGTGTATTTGAAGAGGCTTTGGCAAAGTACTTTGGCGGGGCGATGGATCAGGGGACGATCCGGCGGATCTGACGAGAAATGGAGGCGATCACGTGGTGTCGCTGCAACTGCACGCCTGCGGATCGCATCTCCCTGTGATGGGCCCTGTTTCAGAAGGTGAGAAGATGAACCGAGTTTTGAGGGTCGCGTTAGCGCTGGTTGGTTTGGCAGCGCCGATGCTGGTTGCGGGGTGTGGGAAGCATGAGGCCGCGCAGGCTACGGCTGCCCCGGCACCGGCAATGAAGCCTGCGCCGCCGACTCCGATCGATACGAAGAAGGCAGAGGTGGGTGGGCCGACGTGGGACCCGGAGTGGGACAAGATTGTGGAGCTGGCGCTGCCGCCTGCGCTACTGTCGGGGCAGGTGCCGCATGATGTGAGGCGATTCTGTCCGCGGTTCTACACGATGGCGGAGGATGATAAGCGGGCGTTCTGGGCTTACTTTTTTCAGGCGCTTGCGGGGGCGGAGGCTGGACTCGAGCCGACGGTTCAGGCAAAGCATACGCAGCCGGAGATGGAGGTAAAAGATGAGGTGTCGGGTCGGGCAGGGCATACATCGGGACTGCTGCAGCTAACGTATGAAGACCAGAAGCGGTATGGGTGCGACTTCGACTGGGACGCGGATAAGAAGCTGCCGGTGAAGGATCCGTCGAGGACGATTTTGCAGCCGAAGAACAATCTTGAGTGCGGAGTGAAGATCCTGGATCACCAGTTGATTGAGAAGCACAAACCGCTGCTTTGGCCTTCGGGGTACTGGTCGACGCTGCGGCCGGGAACGATGAGCTATCGGGTGTTTGCGAAGCAGATGACGAATGTTCCGGCGGCTTGCAGGGTTGGCCCGGAGAAAAGCGTTCAGGGAACGCGATGAATTGTGCGGCCTGCCATACCTCTGCTGCATCTTTGCTAAGATGGCGGCGTTCGGTAGTTCATCTCAAGCAGTGTAAAGAAAGGCAAATTATGAGACCACGCACGAAGATTTTTCTGCTGATGGCTGTTAGTTTTTTCTTTACGCTCGCTGGATTTTCTCAGACGGTAGTTGTTGATTGGGACCACAGCGCCGGAAACTTTTCGCAGTTCAAGACCTATGCGTGGGTAAAGCCGACTCGGCCAACCCCGAATCCATTGATGGATCAGCGTATTGTTGCGGCAATCGACAGCCAACTGGCCGCGAAGGGGATGAGGAAAGTCGATGACTCTCCGGATTTGTTTGTGACATACGGCGCGGGGATCTCGCAGCAGACTCAGACTGTCGCGACAGGAACGGGTGGCGGCTGGAGATGGGGCGGCGGCATGGCGACGGTGAATCAGTATGTCACCAACGTGGGAACGCTGGTGGTGGATATCAACGACGGGAAGACGAAGCAGCTGCTTTGGCGCGGGGCGGCGAAGGGGACGCTGTCGGATAAGCCGGAAAAGAATAGCAAGAAGATCGATCAGGCCGTGACTAAGATGTTCAAGCAATATCCGCCGAGCGGGAAGTAGGTTCATTTCTAGGCCACTGCTGAGTCGACCTGGCGGCGCAGAAGATTCAGAAGAGCGAACTCCTGTTGTTGCAGTTCAGGTGATTGGGAGTCCTTGTCCTGTACGCGGCGTTTGACTGTTTCGAGCATGGCGCCGCTGATGTAGGAGTCGAGGACGGCGGGGTGCACGTAGCATTTTCTGCAGACGGAAGGAGTGTTTCCTAATCGCGATGCTACGGATTTGATTGCCTGGACTACGTTTCGTTTGGCTTGCGTCTCGGAGTCGAATGCTTCGAACTCATGCAGCAACTCGCAGGCGAGAACCGATCCGGCCCAGGTGCGAAAGTCTTTTGCGGTGAAGTCCTGTCCTGAGATCTCGCGCAGATATTCGTTGACGTCGGCGGAGTCGATCGAGTGTTGCGTGCCATCTTTGTCGACGTACTGGAAGAGCTCGTAGCCAGGGATGTCCTGGCAGCGCTGCACGATCTTTGCAATGCGCCGATCTGTAATGTCGACTGTGTGTTTGACTCCGCTTTTGCCTTGAAAGTTGAAGGTTATGGTTGAACCGTCGATCGCGACGTGTTTGTTACGCATCGTCGTGAGGCCGTAGGAGTGGTTTTGACGGGCGTACTCCTCGTTGCCGACACGGATGAGCGTTGTCTCCATGAGGCGAATGATGGTGGCGAGGACTTTAGTGCGAGGCAGACCTGGCAGCGAGAGGTCACGCTCGACGCGCTCGCGGATGGTTGGCAGAGCTGCCCCGAAGATCATCATGCGTTCGTACTTGGTCTCGTCGCGTACCTCGCGCCAACGCGGATGGTAGCGACTTTGCTTTCTGCCCCTAGCATCGCGGCCTGTGACCTGAAGATGCCCCTTGGGGTTTGGACAGATCCATACCTCGGTCCAGGCTGGAGGAATGACGAGGGATTTGATTCGCGCAAGCGTCTCTTCGTCGCGGACTGTAGTTCCGCTCGGGTCGAGGTAGCGGAAGCTTTTGCGCCACGGTTTGCGTTGGATGCCGGGTTTCGTGTCGGTGACGTAACGCAACCCGGCGGCTTTTGCGGACTCGACAGGATCAGTAACTATCTCTAAGCGTTTCTTTCGCGACATCAGTTCTTCCCAGGAAGTACACCTGAGAGGCTTGGATGCAGGTGCGAGTTGCCGCGTGAGTTAGTCTCGGCGACGGCCACCCATCAGTTGAAGAACGGCGAGGAAGATGTTGATGGCATCGAGATAGATGGAGAGAGACAGCGAGACGGCGGAGCGACCGTCTCCGCCGGCGCGGATGCGGGCGAAGTCGCCTACGGTGAGCAGGCCGAAGATGCCGAGAGTGAGCCAGGAATAGGTGTCCGGCGAGAGGAAGTGGAAGAACATGCTGGCGATTCCGGCGATGATCAGCAACAGAAGCGCGGCGAAGCCGATGCCGGCGATACGGCGGTAGTTGATGTTAAAGAGGTACGCTACGCAACCCATGACGGCCATGCCAGCGCCGGTGGTGGCGGCGGCGTTGAAGACGATCGCGGAGCCGAAGTTGTGGATGTAGCGCTGGATGAGGGGACCGATCTCCCAACCCATGAAGTAGGTGAGGGTGAGGAAGAGTCCGAGCGCGACTGCGGGGTTGGCCTTGCGGGTGAAGTTGATGGCGAAGACAAGGCCGAGAACGACGATGAAGCCGACGAACGTTCCCCAGCTAGGCGCTGTAGCGACGCCGAGGGCGGTGACGAAGAAGCCGAACGAGGTGATGGCAAGCACCTTGGCGAGGAGTGAGGAGGTCTCCTCGCGAGGGACGTCGATGATGCCGGGATAGGTGTTCGTGCGGTAGTCGTTCAGTGCCATGGTTCGCTCCTGCTGCGTTGTTCTTCATGACCGGCTGATTCCGGCTCTATCACTATCAGACGCCTTTCCGGGCAATTTGTCATGTTGTGGTAAACCTGACCTTACGCGTTGTGACCCATCTGAGCCGCGAGGAGCCGGTTCTCAGATGAGTCACAACGCGAGTCTAATCATTCATCGTCTTCGTCGTCACGAATTACGATAGCCGCTTCGCGGAAGCCGATGCCTACCTTGAAGCCTACGGGCTTCATCGGAGCGGGAGCAACATCGATGGCGAGCTTCTCCATCTGTTCCCAGTTCGGACGGTTCTTATCGTAGTAGCTAGAACACTCGTAAATAAGAAACGGGACGACGATGTTGGGGTGCACTTCATTACACATCGTGACCATCTCCGACTCTCGATAGCCGGTCATGATGTGCGAGTAGGAGCATGTCTTGCAAAGCGAATCCGAACCAATCGGAGTTCCGCCTTTGATATATGCCTTGCCCATGGCAAGCCTTTCTAACCAGCGCTGGCTGGAGTGTTGGCGCAGTTTTGCTGCTGCGCAATGGCGCATGCGAGTTGGCGAATACGGCAGGGCAGTTCGAGAGTAATCGTCGAAACGACGTGTCTCGGTAGCTGGCCATTCGCCGCTCAGGAGATTCTGTTTGATGTGGATTGCGTAAGATCGCCCGCTAACGGTTAACGGCAGGCGAGAGGCAAAGTCCGGCGATCGCCCCAGACAAACATCTTCTGCGGTGATCTACGCATCGTGTTGTGCGATTTGGTGTTCATCGGACTCTCTCCTACGCTTTGTTACTTTGCCAGTTACGAATTGGAATTGCAAGATAATTTCTAAGGAATGATTTTATCGAGATCACTCGCAGGTGCTGCAAGCGGCCTTGGACGGCCAGGGATGTTGTAATAGATGAGGGTCGATTCACTAGAATGAGGTCCAGCCCAGAAATAATGCTGCCGGTTGTAGATCCGCGATTCTTCGAGCGAATATGTAGCTTTCTCAAAACTAGTTGGGACCACATAGACAGCGAATGGATCGTATGTTGAGGCGTACGGTCCGGACATTGGGTTCTCAATGTTTTTACTCTGGATTTGGGATAAAGTTGGCTTTCCTATGATGAGCGCTGGCTTATCTACTGTCGAAGGCCGAAAGAAGGTAACTTCCAGATTTTCTTTTTCAAGAAGCTTATAGGGTTGCGCCTCAGAATCGAAGCCAATAACGAGCAGCGGACAAGTATCGCTTGCGGACGCTGATCCAATAAAGAATAGGAGGGTGTGCTCACCATTCGAATCGTTGTAATGGCCGATGCGAAAGTATCGTGATCTGTCTAAGGGCAGGCTAGGCACATTGAAATCTGGCTTATCGCCTCCCGAATCGCTCTGCGGATTAATTCGGCGCAACTTATACGCTGTCACTATCTCGTAAGCTTTTGTCCCGGATAGAAATCGAATTCGTGTGAAGCCATCATGAACGTGGGCAGACTCGAAAACTAACTGAACCGGGGGAAGCTCTTGAGGGTAAATCGTCGCGTGACCAACTTGGTTGAAGGGCTGTTTGTGTGAAGCTTGCGCGAGAAGAAGAGATGGGCGGCTGAGAGCGAGCAACAGAAGGGCAACGCTCACGGCAAAGCATTTATGACTCTTTGACCAAGAGTAATTGGCTTGGGTGATGTGAGCTGTCTGCTTTCGTTGCATGTGATCTTACCTACGGATAAATGCGATTCAAGGTTCTAGCGAAGGGGATGGTTTCGCGGACGTGGTCGAGGCCGCAGATCCAGGCTACGGCGCGCTCGATGCCCATGCCGAAGCCGGCGTGGGGGACGCTGCCGTATTTGCGCAGGTCGAGGTACCACTGGAAGGCGTCGAGCGGGAGGTGGTGCTCTTCGATGCGGGACTTGAGGAGATCGTAGCTGTCGATGCGCTGGGAGCCGCCGATGATTTCGCCGTAGCCCTCGGGGGCGAGGACGTCGACGCAGAGGGCCTTGGTGGGGTCGAGCGGGTCGGGCTGCATGTAGAAGGCCTTGAAGGCGGCGGGATAGCGGTGGATCATGACGGGCTTGTCGAATTGGCTGGAGATGTAGGTCTCGTCGGGGCTGCCGAAGTCGTCGCCGTATTTGTGGGGAGCTTCGAGTTTGCCTTCGGCGAAGGCTTTTTCGAGCATGGCGTGGGCTTCGTCGTAGCTTAGGCGGGGGAAACGATTGGTGGCTGAGCCGGACGCTGTTGAGTTCGTCGTTGAAAAGGTCGCAGCGGTGGTGGCGGGACTGGCAGCTTCGGGGTCCTTCGACTCGCTGCGCTCGCTCAGGATGACGGCATCAGAGGAAGGTTGTGCGGTGCCGACGACGGCTTCGAGCTTGGCGATGTCTTTGCCGATGACCTTGAGGTCGGCGCGGTGCGACTCGAGGACGCGAGTGACGATGTGGGTGATGAAGCCTTCAGCGAGGTTCATGAGGCCGTCGAGCTCGAGGAAGGCGACCTCGGGTTCGATCATCCAGAACTCGGTGAGGTGGCGGCGGGTTTTGGATTTTTCGGCGCGGAAGGTGGGGCCGAAGCTGTAGACCTTGCCGAGCGCGAGGGCGGTGGCTTCGATGTAGAGCTGGCCGGACTGGGTGAGGTAGGCCTTGTCGTCGTCGAAGTAGTCCATCTCGAAGAGCTCGGAGGTGCCTTCGCAGGCGTTGGGCGTGAGGATCGGCGGATCAGTGCGGATGAAACCGTTGGTGTCGAAGTACTCGGCTGCGGCGCGCATGATGGTGGCGCGGACACGGAGGATCGCGGACTGGCGCGGGGTGCGGAGCCAGAGGTGGCGGTGCTCCATGAGGAAGTCGACGCCGTGCTCTTTGAGGGTGATCGGGAAGGGAGTGTCTTCGGGGACGCGCTGAAGGACTTCGATGCTTTCGACATCGAGCTCGAAGCCGGACGGGGCGCGAGAGTCGGCGCGGACTTTACCGGTGACGGTGAGGCTGGACTCGAGGGTTAATTCTTTCAGCTTATTGAACACCTCTTCGGAGACGGCGGCTTTGGGGACGATGCCCTGGATGGTGCCGGTGCCGTCGCGGAAGATGGGAAAGAGGAGCTTACCCGAGGCGCGGAGGTTGTAGAGCCAGCCGCGGAGGGTGATGGTCTGGCCTTCGTGCGACGAGAGGGAGGAGATCGTGGTGATGGGGGCAGGAGGGGCTGTGGTTGCTGTCGTGTCCATGAAGGTTTAAGTTTACGCGGTTTTGTCGGGCGGGGCTCGGCGGTCGGGCTCCCTTAGGCTTTATCGTGCTGGAAAGGAGCGGGGTCTCGCTTCCTCGATGTCCCACCCATCGCCTGAGACAAAGACGCGATGAATGGGGCACCCGGCGTCCGCCAGAGCGAGTGGTTGTAGCGTTAGGGCTTACTTGATGCCGACGACCATGGAGTCGGGGCCGACGAGGTGCTCGACGAAGGTGCTGGTGAAGCCGGCTTCTTTCATCCAACCGATGCAGTCGGCGCCTGTGTAGTCGAAGCCGCCGGAGTGTTCGATGAGCATGTTTAGACTCATGAGAAGGCCGAAGACGTTTTTGGAGCGGTCGTCGTCGATGATGCTGTCGTAGACGATGAGAGCACCTCCGGCTGGGAGAGCTTCGTAGGCTTTGCGGATGAGCATCTTCTTTTCTTCAAGGTTCCAGTCGTGGAGGATGTGGCCCATCATGACGACGTCTGCGCTGGGTATGGGGTTGGCGAAGAAGCTGCCGGGGTGAAAGTAGATGCGGTCTGCGAGACCGTTGCCGGCGATATAGTCCTCGAAGACAGGGCGGACCTGGGGCAGGTCGAAGCCGATTCCGGCGATGTGCGGGTTGGCGAGGGCGACCTGGGTGATGAGGCCGCCTTGTGCGGTGCCGACGTCGACGGCGGTCTTGAATTCGGACCAGGGAAATCTCTGAGAGATGGCGATGTTGGAGCCACGGCTGAGACCTGTCATGGCCTGGAGGTAGCCGCGGAGTTTTTCCCGATCCGAGCTAATGAGCTCAAAGAAGCCTTGTACCCCCGTCAGGATTTCGCTTTGCGGCTCGCCGGTGCGGAGGGCTGTTGTGAGCCCGCCCCAGAATTGGTAGAGACGATTGTTCGCCATCTCCAACATCCCGCCAATGTAGGATGGCTTGCGCTTGTCGAGGTAGAGGTCTGTTGAGGGCGTGTTGTAGTAGGTGCCGTCGCGGCGCTCGAGGAAGTCGAGGGCGACGAGGGCGTCGAGGAAGTCGTGTGCAGAGCGCGGGTGCAGGCGGAGCCGGTCTCTGAGTTCGGCCAGGGTTCCGGGGTTTTTGGCCAGCTCGGTGAAGAGCTCTAATTCAACTGCGCTGAGCAAGGTCTTCGAGGCCCAGAAGCCAAGACCTGTCTGCAGGATTTGATCCATCTGTGGTTCGTCCATCGCCGTCGCTTATCCTGTTTTAGATCGTTGTGTCTCATCGAATAAACACAAGTGAGGGAGGTTTATTCCCCAGGAAGCGGTGCGGATCTTTATGCGACCTTTTCGGTGGCTCGTTTGAGGAGGTCGAAGGCTTGCGTAGATTTGCTGATGACGGACTCGGGGGTTTCGTCCAGCTCGTGGGCGATCTCGAGGATGCCCGGGGTGTTGGCCGGGAGGGTGGCGATATGTTTAGCGATGTTGTGCCAGTCGATATTGAAACTTCCCGGGCCTGCGGTGCCGGGCCAGAGATGGTCGTCCTTGGCGCCGAGGTTGTCGTGGATGTGAAGCTCGGCGATGCGCGGCTTCAGGAGCTCGAAGGCTTCGTCGATTCCCTTGTTGGCTTCGGGCGCGGATAGATGGGCGTGGCCTATATCGAGGGTGACGCCGACGCGGTCGAAGTGGCCGACATTGATGATTTCGAGAAGGTGCTCGGGGGTGGTGATCTCGTTCTGGAGATTCTCAAGCAGGATGCGGACGCCGAGGGGGTGCGCAAAGGCTTTGAGGTGCTCGATGGCGGTGAGGGAGTTCTCGAGAGCGCGGAGGTTCCAGGCGTCATCCTTATAGCCGAGGTGGAGAGTACAGGCAGAGATGGGGATCTGCTCGGCGGACTCGAGGGCGCGCTTGACCTCGTCCATGGCCGAGATGCGACGGGATTTTTCGGGGTCGATCAGGTTGAGGTTTGGGGCGACGTGGCGCGACCACTGGGCGTCGGCGCGGTCGCTGAGGTAGAGGGGCTGGTGGAGCGTGGCTCCTGCGCCGGTCGAGTTGAACCAGGTGGCGATGTCGCGGACGGCGGCGCGGTCGGTGTAGTCGAAGTGATGACGGGCAGCAAAGAGCTCGATGACCTGAGCGCCGGATTTGTGGAGAGCGTCGAGCAGGCCGGGGTGCAGGCGTTGCGGGAGGAAGACGTGGGTGGAAAGTCCGGGTTGCATCACCTTTTAGGGTACAGCAGCGGAAGGGTTGGTGGTGTAGCGGAAGGGGTTCGGCAGGGGGTTCGGCTAAAATTTGAGTCGAGGAAGGTTTAGATGAAGCTTGCTGCTGGGGTGATTTTAGCTGGGTGTATCGCCTCGGGGAGTGGGATGGCGCACGGTCAGGTTGGGGGTACGGTTCCGGCTGAGAGTGCTCCTACGCCGGTTTCCACAACAGAGGAAGCGACGGCGAAGCAGATCGCTGCCATGGAAGCGAAGCTGGAGGACTGGCCGCAGCTGGGAAGATATCGAGCGGACAACGCAGCGTTGGCTCCGGCGACGGAGGGCGCCCAGAGGGTGGTGTTTTATGGGGACTCGATCACGGATAGCTGGGGCCGGAGGGCGGATACGGGGGAGTTCTTTCCAGGGAAGCCGTATGTCAATCGCGGGATCAGCGGGCAGACGACGCCCCAGATGGTGGTGCGGTTTCGGCAGGATGTGATCGATCTGCATCCGGCAGCGGTGGTGATTCTGGCCGGAACGAACGATATCGCAGGGAACACGGGGCCGATGACGCCGAAGATGACCGAGGACAACTTCCGGTCAATGATCGATCTGGCGAAGGCAAATGGGATTCGAGTGATTATCGCGTCGATTTTGCCGGCAGCGGACTATCCGTGGAAGACGGGCCTGGTTCCCGCGCCGAAGATCAAGATACTGAATGACTGGCTGAAAGGGTACTGTGTGGTCCACTCGGTGACATACCTCGATTACTACTCGGCGATGGTAGGGCAGGATGGCGGGATGAAGCCCGGCATCAGCTTCGATGGCGTGCACCCGAATGCGCAGGGATACGCGATTATGGCGCCGCTGGCGCAGGCGGCGATCGATAAGACACTGGGTGGCAAGTAGATTGGTCAGCTGGCGAAATGCTTGAGGCTTTGGGCATCTCCGAATGCTGCGCCAGAGGCAGTGTTATCGAAGATGCACCAGATCTCTTTTGCTGGATGAGCCGCGATGATGGCAGCGAGCACCCGCAGATACGTTGCCGGATAAGACGAGTAGTAAATGCGAGGGCTGCCGTGAAGACGGCAGTAGATCAGTTCGCCCCAGCCAGCGGAGTATGCAGCTTGAGGGACACGGGCAGGGTCGGCGGCAACTCTTGCGATCCGAAAACGCTGCAGGAGATCGTCGGCCTCGGGGATGAACCAGGTTGCGTGGCGCGGCTCTATGACAGTATTCCCTGAATATAAATCGCGAAGCATGGTGAAGAACTTCTTGGCGGTGGTTGGATTGAAGACGGAGCTCGGTGGAAGCTGAAAGAGGATCGTCCCCAGCTTGCCGCCGAGAGCATTCGCTTCGGTCAGGAAGTTTTGTAACTGCGCTTGGGTGCAAGCGAGTTTGGCTTCGTGAGTGATCGTCTTCGGCGCCTTGACGGAGAAGCGAAAGCCGTCTGGGACCGAATTCGCCCATTTCTCCCAGGTAGAGTGTCGGTGAGAGCGGTAGAAAGAGGAGTTGATCTCGGCGCAGTTAAAGATTTGAGAGTAGCGGACCAAGTGGGTGCCGTGCGGTAAGGTGGCTGCAAATTGTTTCGGAATACTCCAGCCAGCCGTACCGATTCGAAGGGACTTCATATACTGCGATTCGATGCAAAATGCTCCGATGTAGTGATTTTCCGTGACTTTCGCGTGCGTCATCAAGCTACTGTCGGGAAAATACCAGCGAACGGCCCAAGTGAAGATGCCAGGGACAGTGCCGACAGAGGACCGCGCCAGAAGGTTTTGGCAAGAAACCATGAACCGCTGCGATACTGGTAGGCGTCTAACTTTCTAGGCCAATGGCTACCACTACTCCCCCCAAGCCGAGTTCGTTCGACCGTACGCTGGCCAGCGCGCGGTCCACGATGATGTTCAGCGAGGTGGCAAGGCTTGCGGTGGACAGCTTCCGCGCCAGCAAGACGCGGTTTCTGCTCACCATGCTGGGTATGGTCATCGGCTCGGCCTCGATCATTCTTGTCGCAACGCTTGGGTCGACCGGCAAGCAGTATGCCCTGGATCAGCTGACGAGCATCGGACCGAACAAGATTGAGCTGCAGTATGGCGGCGGCAACATCAGTGGTCCCGACAACACCAGCACGCCCGACTACATGACGCTCGACGACATGCGCGCTGTCCTCGACCAGGTTCCGGGCATTGTCGCATCGTCACCCATGCTGGAGTATCACGATAACGTGAGTCTTGGCGGCGGCATCACGAAGCAGACGACGCTGTTGGGCGTCTCTCCCCAGTATCGAGTCGTGCGTAATCTCGTCGTTGTTTCCGGACGTTTCTTCGACGATCAGGATGAACTTGCCCATGAGAAGGTCGCTGTGATCGTGAAGCCGTTCGCGGAGGAACTTTACGGCAACGATAAGGCTGCCGTCGGGAAGACGATCAGCATCAAGGGCATTCCCTTCGTCGTCATCGGAGTATTCAAAGAGGCCTTCGATACCTACGGTCAATCGGAGATCAGCGACCACACCATGCTTGTGCCCTACCCGGTGGTGCGCTACTTCACGGGAACCAACACGCTGAAGGAGTTATTTTTTACCATGCGGAGTGCGTCGATGGTGGTTCCGGCCAGCGAGCGCATCCTCGAAATCGTACGTTCCCGGCACTATGCGGGTTCGGTCTACACCGCTGCGACGCTCACCGATATTCTCAGCAGCATGGCAAAGATCGCGGACATGCTGACCATCGTTCTCACGCTTGGCGCGGGTATTACGATGATCGTCAGCGGCGTCGGCATTATGAACAGCATGCTCGCCAATGTTCAGTCGCGATTGAAAGAGATTGGAATCCGGAAGGCGCTGGGTGCCACGAGTCGCGAGATCAGGCTGCAGTTCCTCACCGAGTCGGTCTTCCTCTCGCTCAGCGGTGGCGTCATCGGGACAATCATAGGCCTTGCGTTGCCGTTGACCCTTGGGCTGCTTACGCCGTTCAGCATCCCTGTCAATCCGTGGTCGCCAGTCTTCGCGCTTGGCAGTTCTGTGCTTGTCGGCGTTCTCTTTGGGACGCTTCCGGCGAACCGCGCCGCACGGCTCGATCCTGTGCAAACGCTGAAGTACGAGTAAGGTTTCTTCTCATTCGAGCACTTGCTGTTACAAAATAAAACGCATCGACCTTTGCGCAGATTTCGCGAAGGCCGATGCGTTTTGATGTTTCGAAGCTGATTCGATTAAGCGGTCGCGGCTGCTTCGGCTTCGGGCTGATCGCCCTTGACCGTCACCTTCACGTGGCTGGTGACCTCGCGGTGCAGCTTCACGGGAACGTGGTATTCGCCGATCGTCTTCAGAGGCTCCTCGAGGGAGATCTTGCGGCGATCGATGGTGAAGCCCTTGGCTTCGAGCTGCTGCGCGATGTCGCCCGAGGTGACCGAGCCGAACAGATGCTCGTTCTCGCCGACCTTGCGCTCGAACACGAGCTCGACCTCGGAGAGCTGGGTCGCCAACTGCTCGGCTCCGGTCTTCTCCTTGGCGGACTTGCGAACCGCCGATGCCTTCATCTGCTCGATGACTGCCTTGTTTGCGAGGGTCGCTTCGATCGCGAGCTTCTCCGGCAGCAGGTAGTTGCGCCCGTAACCGTCAGCGACCTTAACCACGTCGCCGCGATGTCCGAGCTTGTTTACGTCTTCCTTCAGAATGACTTCCATTGCATTTCTCCGATTTCGTCTCTGGCTATGATGCCGCCAGTCTTGCGTATCCAATAGTTCCGCAGAAGCGGAAAAAGTTAGAAGCGTGCAGCGAAGGCAAGCAGGGCAATGTTGCGCGACTGCTTGATTGCCAGGCTGAGCTTGCGCTGGTGGCGGGTGCAGACGCCGGTCAGGCGACGCGGAACGATCTTGCCACGCTCGGCAACGAAGCCCTGAAGCAGGCGAACGTCGCGGTAAGAGATAGCGTCGATCTTCTCGGTGCAGAACTTGCAGACCTTCTTGCGACGGAAGAACTTGCGACCGCCAGGTCCGCCGCCGGGTGCGCCTGCGGGGCGTGGGGTGCGAGGACCGGCGCCGGGGCCAGAGTGCGCCGGGCGAGATGTTGGTGCGTGCTGCTCAGTAGATTGCGTGCTGGTTTCGTCAGCCATGATATTTCCCTCTCAGGTACGTTGTGCCTCTCCTCGCTCCAGGTTCGCGTTGGAGCCTCTGAACAACCGACGAAGTGCAATCGATTGGAAGCGAAGATCGGTGTTCGTAGTGCGTTGTGCGATGCGGATTAAGAGCCTCATCGCAGATGTTCTGGCGAAGGCGGAAGTTAGACCGCGGTGGAGACAGTCTCGGCCGGTGCGTCGGTGGCGACGTGCTCGGCAGGAGCTGCTGCAACGGGCTTCTTCTCTTCTTCGGTGTCGGCCTCAGCTGCTGCGACCGGCGCGTGGACAGGAGCTGCGATCGGCTGCGCGCTGCGCTTGACCTTGGTGTCGCGGATGGCCTTAACCTTCGCGAGACGCTTCTCTTCTTCGTCCATGCGAACCGTGATGAACTTGATGACCTGCTCGGAGACGCGGAGGCGACGCTCGATCTCGGTGATCAGCGAACCGGCTGCGGCGACGTTCAGCAGGATGTAGAAACCGTCGTTGAACTTGCGGACGGTGTAGGCGAGCCGGCGGCGGCCCATCTTCTCGACGCTCTTCACTTCGCCGCCACCATTGGTGACGTTCGCGGAGAAGCCTTCAATCAGCTTGTCGAGTTCGGCTTCTTCAACGTCTGGACGGACGATGAACATGATTTCGTAGGTACGATTCATTCGATTACTTCTTTCTGCGAAGTTCTGCTTCGCACCGTGCTGGCGTCTGTTCTGCCAACCCGGTTTGGAATTTCGACTGCGTCTAGTTTCCGTAACAACACATTTGCTGCTGCTTCACTTCTCCCGCTTTACTTCGCCCCCGACACATCCGATCCATTCTCCGGATCGTCTGGACGACGGTTGAACCTGTTCATGGCAGCACTGACGCCTTCTGTCAGCACCGTCTTGACAGCGTCTTCCACTCTGTCGAGCACTTCATCCAGCACCGCAAGCTCCTGCTTGCGAAACTGCGACAGCAGATAATCCCTGCCGCCTGCTTTGATCTCTCTACCATCCGCCAGCGCCGGTTTCCCAACGCCGATGCGAATGCGCAACCATTCTTCCGTTCCAAGCGCACCGGAGATGGACTTCACTCCGTTGTGCCCGTTTGCTCTGCCGTTCGCGCTGATGCGTAGTCGGCCCAGCGGAAATGCAAGCTCGTCATAGAGGACGATCAGATCCTCCGACGGAATTTCCAACTCAAGCTCCTGAATCAGGGCGGCTACGGAAAGCCCGCTCAGATTCATGTACGTCTCAGGTTTAGCCAGCAGAACTTCGTGTCCTGCAAGCCTCGCCTTCGCCGTGAGAGCCCGTCCCCGGCGATTAGAGAGAACCACGCCGCAGTCGTCCGCGATGCGATCCACAGCGAGAAAGCCTGCGTTGTGCGGCGTGAACTGATACTCGATACCGGGGTTGCCGAGACCGACAATCAACTTCACGCTTTGTTTCCCTTTCCAGCAAACTCAGGCGGCCTGCAGGTCTCGAAAGACTTGCAGGCCGCGCAAAACTACTTCTTCTTCGCGTCCTTGGCATCGGCAGCAGGTGCAGCAGCGGCTGCATCTGTCTTGCCCTTCTTGGCAACCTCTGGCTCGGCCGGAGCAGCGACGATCGCGTCAGCAGCCACAACCTCTTCCTTGATCGCGGTAACGTGAGCGACAGTCGCATGCTCATCGCCCAGGAACTTGATGCTGCCAGAGTGCGGCAGATCGGAGACGTGGATTACTCCATGCAACTCGAGGCCAGAGACATCGACATCCAAGTGGCTCGGAATGTCGTTTGGCAAGCACTCAACTTCGACTTCGCGCATGACGTGCTCGAGAATGCCGCCCTGCGACTTGACGCCGACAGGAACGCCAACCAGCTGGATCGGCACCGAAACCGTCATCATCTTATCCATCGCGATGCGCTTCAGGTCGATGTGCAGCAACGCACCCTTGATGGGCTCATGCTGCCAGTCGACGATCATGGCCTTGACGACGGCGGAACCCTCGACGTTGAGATCGAAGATGGTGTTGTGACCGGAGTCAGAGTGCAGAATTTTGGTGATGACTTTGGGGTCGACCGCAACGGCGACTGCGTCCTGGCCTGCGCCATAAACAACGGCGGGGATCTTGCCGGAGACACGAACGCGACGAGCTGCGTTCTTGTTGAACTTGCCCTCGCGGGGCGTTGCGACGACTGCTTCAATGGTGGATGTTGCCATGATGAAATCTTCCTTTCGGGCACAGAGTTGAGCTCTGCTCCCTTTGCTACCTGGGTTAGTCCAGGCCGCCTGTAGCTGGTTGCGACCTAGTTGAACAGCGTGCTGACGCTGGTCTCCATGTGAATACTCTCGATCGCGCGGCCAAGCAGACCGGCAATCGAAAGCACTTTGATCTTCTCCACCTTCAACGCATCTTCGCGAAGAGGGATGGTATTGGTCACGATCAACTGTTCCAACCGTGATGCTGCGATACGCTCGACCGCCGGGCCTGAAAGCACCGGATGCGTTGCGCACGCATAAACTTTTTCTGCGCCCTCAGCCAGCAGCGCATCCACCGTCTTCACCAGGGTTCCGGCGGTGTCGATAATGTCGTCGAGGATCAAGCACGTTCGGCCCTGTACATCGCCGATCACGTTCATTACCTCGGTGACATTGATGTCGGTCCGCCGCTTGTCGACGATGGCCAACGGTACATCAAGCTTCTTGGCGAAGAATCTCGCCCTTTCCACGCCGCCTGCATCCGGTGAAACTACCGTCAGATTGGGCAGATCCAGCTTCCGGAAGTAACTCACCAGCACTGGGCTGGCGAACAGGTGATCCACCGGAATATTGAAAAAACCCTGAATCTGGGCTGCATGCAGATCAACGAGCAGAGCGCGGTTTGCACCAGCGGTGGTCAGAAGATCGGCAACCAGCTTCGACGTAATGGCAACACGCGGACGGTCTTTTCTGTCCTGCCGGGCGTAGCCATAGTAAGGAATGACAACCGTAATTCGTCCGGCTGAGGCGCGCTTTAACGCGTCCATCATGATCAGCAGTTCGACAAGATGCTGATCGACCGGGAAAGACGTAGGCTGCACGACGAAGACGTCCGCACCGCGAACGTTCTCGAGCAGCTGAAAATGAACCTCGCCGTCGGAGAATCTCTGCAACCGGGTCTCGCCCAGCGGCACACCGACGAACTTACAGATCTCCTCGGCCAGGGCCTTATTGGACGATCCGCAAAAAATCTTGACGCGCTTATCATCTGCCAGCCTGCCGGGGCGCTTTTCTTCCGGGGCCGTCTTGTCCGTTCCAGATGTTTTTGGCTTCCCGTCCAGAATTCCGTTGGAGGAGAGCGCCGGTGCAGCCTGAGAGATTGTTTCTGTCTCTTCAGACTGCCCTGAGATAGGGGAAAGAACCGCAGTCGTGTTTCGTTCGTTCACGTGAAACCCTCCAGGCTGGTTGACCTTGAATGTTCCTGCTGCATTGTCTTCGGAGGCCTTGTTGCGGCCCCGTTACTTCTTCTGAAATCCTTGTTGCGGACTACTCAAAAAAACTAAAAGACTTCGGCTCTTCAAACTTCGTACTTCTTTCTTCGCGCTGTTTTCCGCGAAGTCCAAAATCGTCTTACTGCTGCGGCAAGTTATTGCTGCCGCCTAAGATCCCTAATCCGTCTCGTCGCATCTGGCGTCGACTTATTGGTTGGGCGACTAGGATTCGAACCTAGACAAAGTGCTCCAAAGGCACTTGACCTACCGTTAGTCGATCGCCCAGTACATCGCCGGATGCAGTTTGATTTTACTTGACCGGCGAGGTCACTCCGCGAACATTCTGTCCCAGTACTCCGACCGGGGCAAGGTTTCCGTCAGGAAGACCTGTACCGCGATCCCCTCGTCAGACGAATCGACAGAGGACTGGACGCGCTGTTGAGCAGCCTTGGCATCCCGCTCAGACCGGTAAAGTCCAAACAGTGCAGAGCCAGAACCCGATAGAGCCGCGTATATAGCGGAACCATCCAAATCACTACCCATCAATTGACGCTTGGTTATTCGCAAGGAGGGATACTGAGGAAAGACGACCTCTTCAAAATCGTTCTGAAGACCATCGCTTCCAATCCCGGTGCGGACAAGCGCGAAAAGGGTATTCTCGGCCAGATCGTTCATCGCGTCAGCCTGATTTTCAACAGGTAAACCCCGTTTTTTCTCGGGATTAGGATCGCGAACGATACCGGAGGTGCCGGACCTACTATCTTCTGTCTTCCCTTTCAGACTAAGGCCTGTCGGGGCAGAGAGAGATGAGTAAGCAAGACTCAACTCATGTAGCTTATCAACCTGTGGGCCGGAAGTCAAGTCAACGGCAAGCGTTACGCCATGGCCCTCCCCTAGTTCGCCCTCCTCCGAGGCGTCCGCGGTCTTAGGTGGCTCCGCGTCATCAGCCCTGGATGTAGTAGCTGCTGCCTCAGCCGCTCGCCGCTGATCCCAATCCTTGAATGCCGCCGGCGTCGACACCCCCACGGAAGGAACCGCCACGACGCACCAGGTCTTCGGCAGATCCGGCATCGGCACCACCTGCTCTCCCCGTCCCAACCCAAGAACCGCTCCACCTAACAGAAACAAAGGGACATCCGAGCCAATCTCGGCCGATAGCTTCAGCCGTTCCACTCCCGGGAGAGCCTCGCCAAGCTCCCTCTCCAGAGCCACCAGCGCCGCCGCGGCATTCGCCGAACCAGCCCCCATCCCTCCCTGCACCGGCAGCCTTTTTTCAATGTGGATCTCGACCACAGCCGTCACGCCCAGCCGCGCCAGACACCGCTCCACCATCCGCCAAGCCGTGTTTCGTCCATCGCGCGGAACAAACGGATGATTTGTCGTCAGCGAAATCCTGGTTGCGGCGGAGCGCTTGGCCGAGACCGTCACCAGATCGTGCAGGTCGAGCGTCTGATAGAGCGTCGTCAGCCCGTGAAACCCGTCAGGCCGCGTCGGCCCGATCGCCAACCCCAAATTGATCTTCGAATACGAACGAACGCGCGTCGACATAGCCTTTGATTCTATCGTCCAAGGTCTTGGAGAGTCGCACGCATTGAGGACGATCCAAAACTGCGGATGATCCGCGATATGCTGTCCTCTCCACATCTGAAAACAACATCGACGGAGAACGTCCTTGCCCCTCGCCTCCCCCAAACCGAAGTCCTGCCTCGCAATCACTCTCTGCTCTCTGCTCCTCTCTCGCGGCATGCTGCTTCATGCACAGACCGCAGTCTCCGAAGAACCCGTTCGTTCCAAACATGCGATGGTCGTCACCATCCATCACGACGCGACCGACGCCGGCCTCGCGATCCTCAAGCAAGGTGGCAATGCGATCGACGCAGCCGTCGCCGTCGCCTTCACTCTCGCCGTGGTCTATCCGCAGGCGGGCAATCTCGGCGGCGGCGGCTTCATGCTCATCCGCAACAACACGGGCAAAACCCACTTCCTCGACTACCGCGAGAAGGCTCCCGCCGCCGCAACCCGCGACATGTACCTTGACGAACAGAAGAACGTCATCCCTGAACTCTCTACGGTTGGGTTCAAGGCGTCGGGCGTCCCCGGCACCGTCGCCGGCCTCGTCTACGCGCAGAGCCACTTCGGCAAGCTCACTCTTCAACAGGACATGGCTCCCGCCATCCACTTCGCGACAGATGGCTATGTCCTCTCCGCCGAAGAGGCAAAGAATCTCCACAACAAATTGCTCTCCCGCTTCCCCACCACCGCGCACATCTTCCAGCGCGATAGCGACTTCTATAAAGAGGGCGACACCTTTAAGCAGCCTCTGCTCGCAGCAACTCTCACACGCATCGCCGCAAACCCCGAGGAATTCTACAAAGGGGAGATGGCGAAACAGATCGCCGCATTTGAACAGGCCGGCGGCGGCCTCATCACCGCAGCCGACCTCGCCGCCTACGAAGTCAAAGATCGCGACCCGATAAAAGGTAGCTACCACGGTTACAAAATAATTACCGCCCCCCCTCCTTCCTCCGGCGGCATCGTCCTGGTCGAAATTCTCAACATCCTATCCACGTACGATCTACCCAAGCTAGGCGCCGACCGCTCAGCCCCACAGGTCCACATCATCACCGAAGCCTTTCGCCGCGCCTACATGGACCGTGCCGACTACCTTGGCGATCCCGACTTCACGCCGCAGCCACTAAAGGAAATGGCGAACCGCGCCTACGCCGACGCATGGCGTAGTTCCATTCAATCCAACACGCCTACACCCTCGAAAGACCTGGTACGCCCAGCCGGATTCATGCCGCCTCCTCCGCAGCTTCAACCTCCCACACACGAATCTACCCAGACAACACACTTCTCTATCGTCGACGCTGAAGGCAACGCAGTCGCAAACACCTTCACGCTGAACAACACCTTCGGTTCAGGAGTAACCGTCGATGGACTCGGCTTTCTGATGAACGACGAGATGGACGACTTCGCCTCAAAGATGGGCGTGCCAAATATGTACGGCCTCATCCAAGGCCCTGCTAACTCAATCGGCCCAGGCAAACGGCCACTCTCTGCGATGACGCCCACTATCGTCACCACGAAGGGCAGCCTCTTCCATCACGCCAAACTCGCTTTCGTGCTCGGCACTCCGGGCGGTTCTACCATCATCACCACGGTGGCCAACGACTTCCTCAGCGTCGCCGACAACGGCCTCAACATCCAGCAGGCCGCCGACGCTCCTCGATTCCACCACCAATACCTTCCCGACCGCCTCGACTTGGAGAAGAAGTTTTCGCCAGACGTCGCAGACCAACTCAAAACGATGGGCTATACGGTGAATCGACTCGCCGTCGCGGACGAACACAACCCAGGCACCTGGGGCGACAGCGAACTCATCGCCGTCGATCCTAAAACCCACGAACTGCTAGGCGGGCATGATAACCGCCGCAACTACGGCAAAGCAGCGGGCTATTGATAATGTCGCACGTCGTTTCGAACAGCAGACCACACTCAGTTGCTAGCGATCGAGAACCTGTAGCTTCCTGAGCCAATCTCGCGCACCATCGATCCTTCTTTATAAGGAATCGAGACAGGTTCTCCATCCTGCTTCACGACACTCGTAGACGTCGCGGGCAGGAACACTGTCGCTGTAGTGTTCGCCGGCACCTTCACGCTCAGTTGGAGTTGCCCATTCGAGTCTTTGGTCCAGTCTGTCACGACCGTCCCGTACACAGAATCGTACTCAGTATGCGTATGGGATAGGCCGGGCTCGACGTGTGGGCTAATCACAATATGATGGAACCCCGGCATCGCAGGATCTGCGTCGATGCCGGACACGCGTCGAAAGACCCATGCCATCACGGAACCAAACGCGTAGTGGTTGTACGAGTTCATTGCAGGATCGCCGGTGTCGCCGTTCCAACGCTCCCACCATGTCGTCGCACCCTTGTCGACCATGTATCCCCAGGAAGGATAGGTAGTCGTCAGAAGCAGTTTGTACGCTACATCCGAGCGGCCTTCCGCTTCCAACACGGAAAGCAGGAACGGCGTACCCAGGAAGCCAGTCGTCAGGTGCGTCTGGCGAGCCTCAATGTCGCGCACCAGGCGATCGGTCATCGACTTCTCAAGCTCCTTTGGAGCGAGCCCCGTATAGAGCGTCAGCACATAGGCTGATTGCGTGTCTCCCGCGACTGATCCGTCAGAGTGCACGTATTTTTGCTGGTACGCCGACTGAATATGGGAGATCAGCGTCGCGTACTTCTCAGCGTCTGCAGTGCGGCCAAGCGCGACCGCCATCGTCTGCATCTGTCGCGCGATGATGACCCAGTAGGCCGTCGCAACAAGATCAGACGGCGTGCGCGGATCAGGTGCGAGCCAGTCCGCGAAGTTGTTCCCAAGAGCTTTTTCCCGAATGTAGTTCGGATTTGTGCGCAGGATGAAGTCCATCCATCGCTCCATATCCGGCCAGTCTTTTTCGATCAACGACGCGTCTCCATACTGCAGCCAGGTTGCATACGGCACCAATACGCCGGCATCTCCCCAACCAGGCGCGCCCGGATGATCGCTAGCGCCCAGCATAAGATCCGGCGAGATATTCGAGAATGCGCCATCGGCTGTCTGCGCGTCGGTTACATCCAGCATGAACTTATGGGAGAACGCATCGATATCGAAGTTGTACGAGCCTGTGCGCCAGAAGGCGCCTGCATCGCCCATCCATCCCATGCGCTCGTCTCGTTGCGGACAGTCGGTGGGGATCGAAAGGAAGTTGCCGCGCTGTCCCCACAAGCCAAGCTGGCTCATCTTGTTGAGAAGTTCGCTTGAACTTTCAAATCGAATTGAGGGTGAAGCGGGAAGACTATTCAACACCTCACCCTGCAAAGTCGATAGCGGAGGTTTACCGCTATAGCCCGACATCTGCACATACCGAAAGCCATGGAAGGTGAACGCTGGAATCCACGTTTCGTCTCCGTTGCCGCTAAGCGTGTAGTAGTCCGTTGCATCGGCGTCACGCAGATTTTCCGTATATACGGTTCCATCTGGATTGAGCCGCTCCGCGAAGCGCAGTTTCACTGTAGTTCCTCGCGTGCCTCGGACATGGAGACTCACCACGCCGACCATATTCTGGCCCATGTCGAAGACAGCATCCTGCGCGTTACCGGATCCAACCATCGTTACGTTGATTGGAGTGATCGTCTCCCTGGGTTGAACCGGTGTGTCCGGTTGAGCGGTCACGAGAATTTTCGTGTTTGCGTCATCAACGACCACCGGCGTCCAGTTGAACGGGCTGCGCGTCGCTGAAGTGTTCCAGCCTTTCACTTCAAGCCGGGCATCGTACGCTTCCCCGCCGTAGATTTCGGAGGACACGATAGGCGACGGAGCTGTCTGCCAGCTGGAGTCAGTTGCGATTATTTGATGAGTGCCGTCGACGAAGGTCAACTCCAACTGAGCGCGCAGACGATCCGGGCCAGGAAATAACCTAGAGCCCGACCATAAGAGTGGGCTACCGTGCCATCCTGCCCCCAGAATGGCAGCAACGGTGTTGTGTCCCGGTGTGAGAAGCGAAGTGACGTCGTACGTCTGGTACAAAACCCGCTTTCGATAATCAGTAAACCCAGGCGTAAGTCTGAAATCGCCGACTCGCTTTCCATTCAGAAAGGCCTCATAGCTTCCGAGCGCGGTGATATAAAGCCGCGCCGAGGCCACCTTGCGCTCTGAAGTGAATTGCTTTCGGAATAGCGCAGTGCCCGAATCGATTCTGTCGGGATTGGGAGCAGGTGATTCGCGATCCGTGTAGACGCCAAAGTGAAGATCTGCAAGCGCCCCAAGCCTCCTTGCTGGCGCCCACTCCCTGCCTTCCGCAGGTTTGATCGATTGAGCCTGCCAAGTATCGTCGCTCTCGATCCAGCTCGTTTTGCCTGAGTCGTCTGTGAGTTGTAGAGCCGCGGCCAGGGCAGCGCGAAAGGTTTTGTTCGCTTCATTCGACTTCGGAGTTTCTATGTGAATGACGATCTGGTTGTCGCCTGCATGAAGCTGGTCGCGGATATCCTCGCGATCGAAAGATCCCCATTGATCCTTATGACCGGTGACGACGCCGTTCACCCGCGCCGTGAAGATTCCACCTGCGAAGACGTGAAGGCTGGCTGACGCGGGAACTTTGCTCAGATGCAGGTTGTAGCGAAACTCCGCTTCTACCCCCTGAGGGACATGCTGCGCATCCCCAACCGGCAACCAGATCCACGCGATCTTTTTCAAGATTGCGGTCTCGTCGTCATCACTGCGGCGGATCCACTGGGCCTGCCAGTCAGACGATTGCAGCAGACCCATCTCCCACCACGCGGCCTCGGCGGAACGCTCTTCTTTTCCCTTCGCGTCCCAGGTGCGAACGGTCCAGTAACAACGTTGGTGAGACTTCAGCGCAGGCCCGGCATACGCCACATTGACCGACTCTGATGACGTTTGCTTCCCACTGTCCCACACATCTGCATGTTCGGCTCGCAGCGCGGCGGGCGAGCTTGCGACCAGAATTCTGTACGCAGACTGAGTCCAGTTTCGTTCAGTGGAATCACTCTGCCAGGACAGCGTGGGCGCAGCCGAATCGATGCCGAGCGGATCAACCCGTTGATCAACGCGAAGATGAACTGGTGCCGCGAAGCATTGTGCTGCGCAAAGAGAAAAGACCGAAGCAACGAACAGAGCACGCGCGGAGGAGGCGAGCGGAGAGATTGCAGAGCGCAGAATTTTCATGAGTTTGGTTGACCGGAACACTTACAAAGTTGGGACCACTAACTTCAAACTTGTTTGCTCGAGTGAGCGGGCAGACTGCCGATCAACAGCAGTCCGCCCAGACTGATCACGCCATTGCCGTCACTTCCGGATAACAGGTGAACTCTTCCTCCGAGATCTGCCAGTAGGGCATGAACTTTTGACCCGTGTTTCCACGGACGGAGAAGTGAAGCGGCGCTCCATCGACCGGCTCCAAATGATCTGCGAGATGCTCTGCTTCCTTGCCCTTGTCCACCGTGATATTTGCTGTTGGAGCTCCCACAGCAGCGAGCAGGATTGGGCCGTACTCGACCGAGTACCTCTTCTTACCCGCAACCTGGTCGTCTCCGTTGTAGCGCTTCACCCGGATCTCTGCAGGAAGCACAAACTCGATGACATCTCCGTCGCTCCACTTACGATCGACCGCGAGATACGAACCAGGCTTGCCCGAACCCGCCACCTTTCCGTTGACCGACACTGCCATCTCCTTCGCGGCCCAGGAAGGAACGCGAATTCGCAGGTTAGCTTGTGTAGGCGCCGACACCTTTACCACAGCGCTCACATGCGTGTCGTAGGGGAAGCGCGTCTTCATCTTCAGCTCCATCGCTTGTCCGGCCTGTTGCCAACGAATCGTCGAGGGCTCGTAGAGATTCACATAGATACCATCGGGCGCAATGGAGTAGATATGTTCCGGCAAAGTCCCTAGCAGCCGTGTTCCCTGCCCTTCGCAACACGTGTTCTCGTGCGTGGACTTCTCTTTCTTGCCTTCCATGATCGTGTGGTAGCGAAGGCCTACGCCGCCGTCCTGATTTGCCATGCCAACGTTGTAAATCGATTTCTCGATCTCAGTGGCATAGCGCTCTTCATCAGGATTCAGGAGTTGGAAACGCTGGCTCAGGAAAACCCAGAAGCTGCTGCCGCACAGCTCGCCGAGCTTCTGGTGGAGATAGTTGCTGTTCGGCGGATCTTTCTCGAACTCGATAATCGAGATGCTTCCGCCCGCCTGCTGCCAGTGTGCGCGATAGAGCTCCCACGCGCCGAGCACACCGTCGCGGTACCGCACATCGCCTGTGGCAAGATACATATCCAGGTACGCTTCAAGATTAGTCAGCAGATAGCAATGCGGCCGGTCATACGGATACTGCCAGACCTGCTCTTTCTCTTGCTTTGCCAGCCCTTCCATCCAGCCGTCTTCCTGGTAGTAGCGCTGAATCACCTGTGCATCCGCTGGTTTTCCAACTGGGCTTGTGCACACGCGCGTATTCGCAACCATGCCCTGGCCGCCTTGAATCGCTCCGCGCAGCATGACCGGCAGGAACGATTGCTGGTTGAACCAATCGTAGTATCCCCGCAGCATCGGAAGTGCTTTCGGGTTGCCGGCATATCCCGCTTCCAGTAGTCCATGCGTGAGCCACGCGCGAGTGTAGGCTGCACGCTCAGAATAAAAAATCGTGTCTTCGGGATACGCCATGATGTATCCGTTCGACTGACGGCATTCTTCAATACCGTCGACCACAACATTGAGACGGCGACGCAACTCAGGGTCGTCTATCCAGCGCACCGTGTTGCCCGCGCCCATCAGAAAACGACCTGCGTTTGAACCCGCGAGATCTTCCTCCCAGAAAACCTGCGAGCCGGTAGGCTTGAAGTTCTTGATCTTGCCCGTTCGCTCGTAAAACTGGCGGAGAAGATCGTCAGTCGTATAAGAGTTCAGCAGATATTGAATGTTGTTTTGCATTGCGGTTTGAAAGACGCCGCCATCCAGTGTCACTCCCGTCTTCGGAGCTTCTGCTTTAAACTTTGCGGGCTTCCAGGTTGCAGCATCGGTCACCGCATGAGGATTGTCGACGCGAATTCCTTCTCCGTCCTGCCGTGGAGGCCGCGTAAGCTGTGCGACAAGCTCGTTGTTTCCGTACTTCTCATCTGCTGTTACTTTGCAGCCCACCGCGACATCGTGCCCGCCAGACAAAACAGCCATCTTCGCAACCATCAGCGTGTAGTCGGGGCTATCCTTCGGCTCTTTGCCCAGCGGCGTGCCGTCGGTATCAGGTGCCTTGACGGGGCGAAGGCGCGTGGCCGTCAACCGCACATACCGCCCGTGAACATCATGCGCCGCGTACTGCGTAATGTTGTCTTTCAAATCTGGGAAGTCAGATTGAGTGAAGTCCGC
Source organism: Tunturiibacter psychrotolerans (assembly GCF_051013365.1). Taxonomy (GTDB): domain Bacteria; phylum Acidobacteriota; class Terriglobia; order Terriglobales; family Acidobacteriaceae; genus Edaphobacter; species Edaphobacter psychrotolerans_A. Next base: position 2,053,025 of record NZ_CP132941.1, read on the forward strand.
AATGGTCTCAGCCTTCGCAAAGCCCGCATCGTCGGAAGCCTCCAGTTTGAAACGCAGAGGGAATCCCTCACCTCCGTAGTATTGATCGCGGCCCGGATACATTCGCTCGGAGGCAGGAAATAACTGAATGGCGGAGATAGGAACACTCTTCTTCAGATCCACCTGAACCCAGGTTGTGACATCTGGTGTTGCAGACACCTTCGAGCGATACGCGCGATAGTTCGTCGCAGGTGTTGCGGCCATTCTGATTCCAGTCAGATATGGTGCCATATCTTTCTCGCCAGCCTGCGCTAACAAAACCACTGGCTTCATTGCACCAATTACAGCAAACCCCGCTCCTGCATAAGTGGAGTTCAAGAGAAACTTACGTCGTGTCACAGCCATGACCAATCTCCAATGCTTTCTTTTCGGTATTGCAAGCAAGTAAAGCGAAACGAATTTCGTCGAGCAATCCTAAGCTGAGAGGGGTCAGAAGGGAAGCCTCTGACCCCTGTGGTTAGACGCCGATGCGGTTAGAAGGCATAGCGTAAAGCCAGTTGCAGCACTCGCTGGCCAACCGGTTCGGTTGTAAGCAGACCGGCAGCAGAATTCGTAATGCTGGTGCTTCCAGTCGCCAGGTTCGGGTGGTTGAAGACGCTGAACGCCTCCGCGCGGAACTGGAGCTGTTGCCGCTCGGTGATCGCGAACGCCTTCTGAAGGCTTATATTCGTCGTATCGATGCCCGGCAGACGCGGTCCACTTCTGGCTGTTCCATATTGGCCAGTCGCAGGCTGCACATAGCAGGAAGGATCGAAGAACTGTAAGCGAGGATGACCTGCCGGAGCATTCCCTGTGCAGATCCGATTTGCATAAACGCTATGAACTGAGCTGGTATCAGCATTGTTGTTAGCGGTAATTTGGATCGGCTGCCCGGTGGAGAACAGCTGAATGCCGGAGAGTTGCCAGCCGCCGATGATCTCGCGATTGAGCAGACTGTTTGAGTTGAAGAACTTCTTGCCCGGACCAAAGGGCAGCTCGTACACTCCGCTGAAGATGAAGTTGTGAGTGCGATCGAAGCCCGCGGGTCCGTAGGTCAGCCCAGGGTTATAGAGGTTTTGAATATCAGAGTTATCGCCATCCAGGATATCCATAGCTTTCGAATAGGTATAGGCCCCCAGAAACTGCAGACCGTTGGTATACGTTCGTTCTAGCTTTACCGCGAGTGCGTTGTAGTTGGCCGAAATGGCGTTAGGTTGTCCATCGGTCGGTCCAACGATCGGATTCGGCTTCAGGTCGCGAATGCCGTTCGTATTTCCCGCGGTGAAGCCATATGGCTGATTGAGATCGGCGCGCGCAGACTGATGACGAGTCACGTTGCCGATATATCCGAGGGTCAGGAGAGTGTTGTTGCTGAGCGATCGCTCGATATTGACGTTCCAGTCCTGCACTGACGTGTCTTTCAGAGTCTTCGTCAAGGTATAACTCTGCTGTCCCGCCAAAGATGGATTAGCAACAAACAGATGTTGAATATCGAGCGGAGCGCCAATATTGAGGGAGTAAGACTGATTTACGAAATTTGGCGAATACAATAATTCGAATGCAGATTGTTGTAGAGGATCGGGGCGTAGTAAATCCCATATCCGCCACGGACTACGGTGCGGTCATCCGCCTGATACGAGAAGCCGAAACGAGGCGCCCAGTCGTTGTAGTTTGTCTTCCAAGTTCCGGGAATGACAGTGTTCGAAGCCACGCTAAAGAGTCCGCCATGGCCATTCTTATCGTTAGGCGGATTGTCGAAGTCATAACGCAAACCTATATTGAAGGTCAGCCGCGGCAGCGCCTTCCAGTCATCCTGCACATAGCCCGAAACGTCGGTCCCACGAAATGCACCGAGAGTCACACCATTCGCAGCGTTGGCAGTCCTGGGAAATCCGAGTTCGAGATCAGCAAGGGAGTTACCCTGATTGGTCGAGCTGCGCACTCCATTGACGTACTGCGAAGTCGCACTACCGTCGAAGTTGTAGATGCCGTTGTTACCGACAACCCAGTCACCATCGAACTGCGTTCTGACATAATCACCGCCGAACACAAAGGTGTGGTTGCCAATCTTCCAACTGACCTCATCGGTGTACTGGAAACGATTTTGAATTGCGCCTTGCGGAGAGTACGGGTCTCCAAGCGAGGTGTAGTTATCACTGTTCAGGTTTATCTGGGGAGGTGTCCATTGAGAAGGCTGAGGATTAACGTTTTCCAATCCGTAAGATGCCGCGTAATCTAATGCGCCCTGGCCTTGCTGACTGCGAAATAGATTACTGCGGTTGTAACCGACCTTGAAAACATTCACGATGTTCGAGTTGAAGACGTGAGTCTCGGCGACCGAAATATTAGTGCCCTGCAACGCGATGAAGATACCGAAGAGATTCGGCGTAATGCTGTCCTGGCCAGCTTGGCTCGTAAGCCTCGCAACAGTTCCGAACAACAAATCTTTTGGCGAGATGTTGAAGTCTACTCGACCGAGATATTCGTCGTAGTTACTGATCGCCGGCAAATTTACGACGTAGTTGACGTTACTCGCGTTGAGCGCCTGAGTAGGCGCAGGATAGTTCTGCAACCAAAGCTGAGCAAAAGGGCTGATCGCGGGAATTTTGTTGCCTGCAAATGGCTGGCTTGTGCCTGTTGCAGGATTGTAGGTGGCAGGATTGTAAAGAGTCACACCGTCGGCAGAAAAGTCGCCCGTTCGCTCTGCGGCAGTGGGAACGCGATCTTGATAGACGTTTGCCGTGTGACTGCGCAGACCTGAATAGTCAAAGAAAGCAAACAGCTTGTTCTTCCAGAGCGGAGCTCCGATGTTACCCCCAAACTGGTTGTAGCGCTTTGCAGGCTTCGACGTAGCAAACCAATTCTGTGCGTCGAAGTCATCGTTCTGCAGAAAGTCATATGCGGTTCCATGAATCTTATTCGATCCGCTCTTGGTAATTACGTTGATAATCGAAGGCTGACTGAAACGCGCAGGTGCGCCGTTCAGAATCGTCGTGACTTCTTGGCTCGCCTCCACCGACGACAAGATGTTTACCGTCTGCGTCAACAGGTTGGTATTGTCTACGCCGTCTTGAAGAAATGCAGTGTGTGCGTTGCCAAGCCCCGAAATGATAACTGAGTTGGCAGTCTGACCATAGAAACTTTCATCGCCTCCATCAACGCCGACATCGGTACCCTGCTGCGACGAGGGGCCGAGCGTCGCAACGTTCAGAATGCTTCTCGTATTGTTCGGCAGGTTGACCAGTTGGGTCGGCGAAACTGTTGTTGCTAACTCGTGGTTATCGGTCTGCAAACTTACCGAGCCGGACTCTGACGTAACCGTCACCTCCTGCTGCACGTTCCCCACAGAGAGTTGAAGGTTAGCAGTCGTACCGTTCGTGGTCACATCGACGTTCGTCACCAGATGCTTAAATCCAGCCGCGGTGGCCGAAACAGTGTAAGGCCCGACCGTAAGCGACGGCACGTTGAAGTAACCGTTCTGGTCAGATGTGACGTTGCGCGTTGTCGCCGTTCTCGAGTTTTTAATCTCGATCTGACAGTTCGGAACCACAGCGTCAGCGGCATCGCGGACTGTTCCGGAGATGAAGCCAAGATCGGTCTGAGCCAACGTCGCCTTTTGCGGACCAACGCCCGCAACAATCATCAACAAAAGGATGGTTTGAAATACCTGGGAAAGTCTGGTCTTCAGAAAACCTGTCAAGTAGGTAAAGTCTCTGCGCTGTGTCCTGACGTTCTTGATCGCCTCTGAAGGAGCGTTGGTCTTGCGTAGGTGTGTCATGAAATCTCCGCCTCCCTGTAACGCCCGCAAGTCGAACAGAGGCGTTAACCCATTGTCAAGGGGAAAATTATTTCAATTGGAGAAATTACCCTCAAATTCAAGACCCCGGCAGCGATAGTCTCACAATGTTTCTCTATCGAAACACCCTGTCATCTCAGCCATAAAACCCATATACGACGGTCCTATCCTCAGAACCTCCTTTGAAGTTCAGCTCACTTTCGGCAACAACAATCGAGAGGAATGAAAGCCTCAAACGAAGCTCAAAAGGAGCCTCGAAACCGGCCGTCGTCGTGATTTTTTTATTCTTGTCCGGCTAAAGCAACTTGCGCATGACTCTCCACGCTTTCCCATAGCCAGCAAACACATACGGCTCAGTCTGCATCTTCCTATGAGGAGTCCCGTCTGTCCCGATAGCGACCTCTGAAGCGCGCCCATCGGACTACTATAGGTACGAAAGCGAGTCATAAGATCTGAGTGAGTATGAAACCCATTGAAGGCCGCAAGCGTGTCGTTATTGAAGAGGTCGAACCACAAATCGACTGTGGACGTTATCCAGCAAAGCGAATCCTGGGCGACACCGTAACCGTAACTGCTGCGGTCTTTGGTGATGGTCACGACCATGTCTCCGGGCGGCTGCTCTATCGCCATTCAAGCGAAGCCGATTGGCGCTCCACTCCGCTCTCCCCGCTTACCAATGATCTCTGGTCTGCCAGCTTCACCGTCGATGCTCTCGGCGACTGGCTCTACACGCTCGAGGCGTGGGTTGATCACTTCGATACCTGGTCTGCGGATCTGCAAAAGCGACTCGATGCGCAACCTATTCCCGGAGGCACAAATCCCGCTGCCGCTCCACAGGATATTCCGCTCGCTCTACGTTCCGGCGCGCTGCTTCTCGAGCAGGCGGCAAAGCGCGCAGAAGGAACCGATAGCAAGCGACTGGCCGACGAGGCCGCACGCCTGCTCAAACTGGCAAAAGCAAAATCTGACGTCTACGAGAATCCGCTGACAGACGAGCTCATCGCTCTGGTCGCCCGATATCCCGACCTCGCGTTCGCCACGCGCTACGCAAGAGAACTTCATCTCTGGGTCGACCGCGAACGTGCGCGCTACTCCACCTGGTACGAACTTTTTCCACGATCGACTTCGCCTGACCCCACACGCCACGGCACCTTCGCCGACGTGAAAGCCCTTCTGCCAAGCATCGCAGCGATGGGCTTCGATGTTCTATATATGCCGCCGATCCATCCCATCGGCAAAGCGTTTCGTAAAGGCCCGAACAACAGCGTCACGTCAACGGAAAACGACCCCGGCAGCCCCTGGGCCATCGGCGCAAAGGAGGGTGGCCATAAGGCCATCCATGCTCCTCTCGGCACTCTTCGCGACTTCGACGCGCTCGTCGCTGCCACTCGCGAACACGGCATGGAGATTGCGCTCGACATCGCCTTCCAATGCTCGCCCGATCACCCATGGGTAGCCGAGCATCCCGACTGGTTCAACATTCGCCCCGACGGCACAATTCAATACGCCGAAAATCCTCCCAAGAAATATCAGGACATCTACCCTCTCAACTTCGAGTCGCCCGATTGGCGCGGGCTCTGGGAGGGCCTGCGCGACGTCTTCACCTATTGGATCAAACGCGATATCAAAATCTTCCGCGTCGACAATCCGCACACGAAGGCAATTCCCTTCTGGGAGTGGTGCATCGATGAGATTCATAAAAAATATCCTGACGTCATCTTCCTCGCCGAAGCCTTCACCCGTCCGCACGTCATGTACTCACTCGCCAAGGCCGGCTTCAGCCAGTCCTACACCTACTTCACCTGGCGCAACACAAAGGACGAACTGCAACAGTACTTCGAAGAGATCACGAAGCCTCCGGTGACCGACTTCTTTCATCCCAACCTCTGGCCCAACACGCCCGACATCCTGCATGCCACACTGCAAAATGGCGGCCGTCCCGCCTTCATGCAGCGCCTCGTCCTCGCAGCGACGCTCGGCGCAAACTACGGCATGTACGGCCCCGCTTATGAACTCTGCGAAAACGTCCCCGCCAAACCCGGCAGCGAAGAGTACCTCAACAGCGAGAAGTACGAGATCCGTCACTGGAATCGCAGTGCGAGCAACAGCCTTGCGCCTCTGGTCACGCTCGTGAATCAAATTCGAAGGAATAACCCTGCCCTTCACTCCGACGGCACTCTCCACTTCCACCACGTCGATAACTCGAACATCATCGCCTACAGCAAATCGAGCGGAGACAATCGGGTTCTCATTGTCGTCAATCTCGATCCAACCCAGGAGCAAGCAGGATGGATCGACCTCGATCTCAAGAAGCTTGCAATTCCACACAACGAAACTTTCGAGATTGAAGATCTACTCACCGGCACACGCTATCAATGGCACGACCGCAGTAACTACGTCGCTTTACGGCCGGACGTAATGCCGGCTCACATCTTCCGTCTGCTCCGCAAACCCGCCGCCGAAACACCACCCACGCCATAAGCAACATTCGTCAACAGCTTCCAGCACGAGGTACGAAGAGTGAAAAAATCCGGCAGCGCCTCCGATCCGCTTTGGTACAAGGACGCGATCATCTACGAGATCCATGTCCGAGCCTTTATGGACTCAAACGCGGATGGCATCGGCGATTTTCCCGGCCTCATGTCAAAGCTCGACTACTTGCAGGATCTCGGAGTTACCTGTCTGTGGCTGCTTCCCTTCTTCCCCTCGCCGCTACGTGACGACGGCTACGACATAGCCGACTACGTCGAGGTCAATCCCAGCTACGGCACGCTCAGCGACTTCAAACAGTTCCTCGATGCAGCTCACCTGCGCGGCATGCAGGTCATGATCGAGCTGGTCATCAACCACACCAGCGACCAGCACCCGTGGTTCAAAGCAGCTCGCCTCGCCCCCAAAGGCTCCCCTGAGCGCGACATGTACGTCTGGAGCGACACCGACAAGCTCTTCGAGGGAGTCCGCATCATCTTTGTCGACACCGAAAAGTCCAACTGGACCTGGGACGACGTCGCGCAGCAGTACTACTGGCACCGCTTCTTCTCGCATCAGCCCGACCTCAACTTTGATAACCCACGTGTGATGGAAGAGGTTCTCACGGCAATGCGGTTCTGGTTGGATATGGGCGTCGACGCCCTCCGCCTGGACGCAATTCCCTATCTCGTCGAGCGCGACGGCACAAGCTGCGAGAACGTACCCGAAACCCACGTCAAGATCAAAGAGATTCGCGCAGTCATCGACGCCGAGTACGACAATCGCCTCGTGCTCGCCGAAGCCAACATGTGGCCCGCCGACGTTCGTCCCTATTTTGGCGACGGCGACGAGTGCAACATGGCCTTTCACTTCCCGCTGATGCCGCGCATCTACATGGCGCTCCGTCAGGAAGACCGTCTGCCCATCACCGACATCATGGCGCAGACTCCCGCCATTCCCGACAACTGCCAGTGGGGTCTCTTCCTCCGCAATCACGACGAGCTCACGCTCGAGATGGTCACCGACGACGAGCGCGACTACATGTACCTCGCCTACTCGGCTGACCCGCGCATGCGCATCAACGTAGGCATTCGCCGTCGTCTGGCGCCCCTGGTTGACAACAACCGCCGCCGCATCGAGCTGCTCAACTCGCTCCTCCTCAGCTTTCCCGGCACACCTATCCTCTACTACGGCGACGAGATCGGCATGGGCGACAACATCTATCTCGGCGATCGGAACGGCGTCCGCACGCCCATGCAGTGGAACTCCGATCGCAACGCCGGCTTCTCCAAGGCGGTTCCGGCTCAGCTCTACTTCCCCGTCATCATGGATCCCATCTGGGGCTATCAATCCATCAACGTCGAGGCGCAGCAGTCCGATCAATCGTCGCTTCTGCACTGGACGCGCAACATGATCGCCCTGCGCAAACTCTTCCACGTCTTCGGGCGCGGCACGCAGGAGTTTCTCAATCCCGAAAACCGAAAGATCCTCGCCTACATTCGCCAGTTCCAGGAAGGCGACCACTGCGAAACAGTCCTCTGCGTTGCCAACCTCTCCCGCTTCTCACAACCCGTCTCGCTTGATCTTTCCAAGTACTCCGGGATGATTCCCGTCGAGATGCTTGGTTACGTAACCTTCCCGACCATCACCGCACAACCCTACCCGTTCACGCTTGCGCCCTACTCTTTTCTATGGCTCGAACTCCAGTCCGCGCCTTCATCGCCTGAGCCGGTCGAGGTTCCCGTCGACGAACCCATCGTCAGCCTGCTCAGTCACGGCATCGAAGGCATCCTTACAGGAGCTGAATTAGCTTCGTTGCAGCAGCTTCTCGTCAGCTTCCTTCCCCATCAGCGCTGGTTCGGAGCAAAGACCCGAACCATCAAGTCGGTCGAGATCCTCGACTCCGCACTGCTCCCCAGCCTCAACGCAGCTCTGCTCTTCCTCCATCTCATCTATGAGGACGACAGCACCGATGTCTATCAACTCGCGTTGACGATCAGTACAGGTGAAGCCGCAGAGATGGTTCGCGGATCAGATCCCGCAAGTATCGTCGCCACCGTTTCAACCGGCGACGGGCCCGCAGTCCTGCATGACGCGGTCGCGCGAGAAGACGTCCGTCAGGCGATCCTTCAACTCATCGAAAGCAGCGGCGAGTTGCACACTCAGAACGGCGCTCTCCACGGCCGCAAGAGCACCGCGTTCGCCGCAGCCCGTGGCACCGATATCTTGCCCGCCCGTACCGGCTCAGCTGAACAATCGAACACCTCCATCCTCTACGACGCAAAGCTCATCATGAAGCTCTTCCGTCGGCTCCAACCCGGAGAAAACCCCGACACCGAAATCGGACGTTTTCTCACCGAGACTGCACACTTCCCGCGCATCGCTCCCTTTCTTGGCGACATCACACTTCGTACGAAAGACGGCATGCCCACCACCATCGCGATGCTCCAGGGTCTCGTCGAAAACGAAGGCGACGGCTGGCAATGGACTCTCAACGAACTCTCGCACTACTACGACAGCGTTGCTATTCTGCCTGCACTTCACGACGTCGGCACTCCCGCTTCGTTCCTTACAGAGAGCGAATCACCCGCACTCGCGCGCGAACACGCCGGTCTTTATCTCGACGCAGCGGCGCTGCTGGGCCGCCGTACCGCCGAGATGCATCTCGCGCTCGCCACTCCCACTCGCGACCCGGCCTTCATGGCTGAAGATTTCACCACAGCCGACCTCGTCGCCGACGCCGACCGCATCGACGCCCAGCTGTCACTCACCCTCGACGCTCTCAAACGCGGCATGTCGCAACTCACCGAGACCACCGCCGATAACGCCGCACTCGTGCTCAGCCGTCGCATCGAACTCTTTGCTCGTGCGCGCGCCATCGCCTCCGCAACTCCTTCCCTTGCCGGCCAAAGCATCCGCATTCACGGCGACTATCACCTTGGCCAGGTCCTCCGCTCCCGCGGCGACTACGTCATCCTCGACTTCGAAGGCGAACCCGCACGCAGCCTCGCCGAGCGTCGCGCCAAACAATCACCCCTAAGAGATGTAGCAGGCATGCTGCGATCTTTCAGTTACGCCGCGCACGCCGCACACAATGCCTTCGCGCAACGTCGCCCCGACGACGCGAAGTATCTCGAGCCGTGGGCCACCCTTTGGCAGAACTCCGTCTCCACCGAGTTTCTCCGCGCCTATCACGCGACTGTCCGGGCCAAGGATTCAGCATTGATCCCTCAGCCCGCGCAGGCACAAATCCTGCTCAACGCCTACCTGCTCGAGAAGTCCCTCTACGAGCTTCTGTACGAACTCAACAATCGACCTGCGTGGGTCAGAATTCCACTCGCAGGCATACTCTCTCTACAGTCATAAAAGTTTCTTTGTCAGAATTACCGGCGTGCAAAACTCAAATTTTTGCGCTTGCCGAAAATAAATTCCACGATAGTCTGAATCATGCCTCCAGTGAAGCTGATCGCTGTCGTTGCCGCATGTCTCACTCTGTCCGCGGCCGACTCCCCTTCAGGCGGTCATCTTCTCTCGACAGAGCGCACCTCAAACTCCGATCTCGAAATCACCGGCATGGCAGCAGATATCGCACCCGGCACCATCCGCTACATCTCGTACCAACAACTCCTCAAGCTCCCTCAAACAACGGTTACCGTCACAGGCGACGAAAACTTTCGCGAACTTCCTCAGCAGAAACTGACCGTGACCGGCGTCTACCTCGATGTCCTCGAACGCTCCCTCGGTGCTCTTCCTGGAGCAGACTTACTAACCGCCCTTTGCTCCGACGGTTATCGCGCGACTTACACCCGCGACTATGTGAAGACCCACCGTCCAATCCTTGCGCTGAAGATCGACGGAATGCCCGTCGAGACATGGGTTGCCCAGACACACAACGACGACCCCGGTACGTATTTCATTACTCACGCGTACTTCACGCCGGCCTTCAGTGTCTCCTCCTTTCAGGAGCTTCCCAAGATACCTGCAAAAGTCACGCGGCTGGACTTCGGCGCGGCTGAGAAGGTCTACGGCGCTATCGCACCACGCCCAGGAGACACGTCGAATCCGCAGGTCATTGCCGGGTTTCGCATCGCCCAGCAACACTGTTACCGCTGTCACAACATGGGCACCTACGGCGGCACAAAAGCAGGCAAAGAGTGGCACACGCTAGGCAACTTCGCCTCCTCATCGCCGGCAATCTTCGAGCGCTATCTCCGCGATCCGAAGTCCGTCGACCCGAAGTCAACCATGACCTGCGAGCCGCAACTGGGCGAGCCTGCCGCGAAGGCCTTACAAGCTTACTTCCAGACCTTCGCCGTTACGGCGCAGTGACCATCTTCTTTCCTGACGGCCCAGAACGATGACAACCACGCCCTCTCCACTCACATCCCTACGCCGTGCAATCACATTGTCTGAAACCGCTCCTCGCGCAATTGCAAGCGAGTCCGCATCCAAAGCCAACGGCAACGCATCGCACAACACCTACCTCACCCTCACCGCAACTGAATCCCTCCATCGAGCGGAACAACTCCCGAAGATCTTCGCCGATGCTAAAAATCGTCCACCGCTCTATGGCATTCCGATCTCGATCAAAGACTGCTTCGACCTAGCAGGCACAACGACAAGCTGTGGCTCGCGCTACTACGCGCAGCTCAACCCACGCGCTACGAAAAACTCATGGGTCGCCCAGCGTCTCCTCGAAGCAGGCGCAATCATCCCCGGAAAAACTCATCTCCACCAACTCGCCTACGGAATCACCGGCGAAAACGCCGACTACGGAAACTGTGTCCAACCACGCGATGCAACGCTGCTCACCGGAGGTTCCTCAAGCGGCGCCGCTGCGAGCGTACAGGAAGGGTCTGCCCTCGCAGCCATCGGCACCGATACTGGAGGCTCGGTCCGCGTCCCCGCCGCACTCTGCGGACTCACCGGCTACCGCGCCTCTCTCGGCGTCAGCCGCGGCGAAGAGCGCTGGGCCGGAGCCTTCCACCTCGCGCCTTCTTTCGACACCCTCGGCCTGCTCTTTCGCGATCTCCGCGACGGCCCCGCACTCGCCCACGCCATCTACAACATTCCTACAGTCCCCACGCCGACCCAACTCCGCATCGGCTACGTCGGCGACGATTTCACGCACGACTGCGAACCCGAAGTCCTCACCGCATTCGCCGCGTGGAAGCAGCACCTCACGCATCACGGCTCAACACTGACTCCAATCGACACTGCTTTCTGGGCCGACAGCCTGGAGATATTCAGCACCATCCAGGCCAGCGAAGCCGCCCAAATCCACCGCGGCCGCTATCAGCACTTCGAGCCCGCAATCGCAGAGCGTCTCACATGGGGAGCATCCATCACACCCACCCAACTCGAAACCCTCCACCGTCGCCTCGATATATTTCGCTCTCAGATCTCATCGCTCTTCCAACAAGTCGACCTCCTGCTCGTTCCATGCGCCCCAGTCAACAAACTCCTCGCCGGCAAAGACCAATCCCACATCCGCAAAGCGATTCTTCGCTACACCACACCTGCCAGCCTAGGGGGCCTACCGACCGTCACCCTCGCAGGAGAAGCAATCGGCGCACCGTTCGGCACCGGCATGCAGCTTATCGCCGCGCCCATGCAGGACGGCGCACTCTTAGCCTTCGCAGCTTCGCTTTTAAATCCGCCGCACTAGACCCTATGGACCAGTTCTAAGCATGGAACTACCCGCTGCGCGCGGGGCGGTCACTTCGTGACGGGTATACCCCTTCGGTGGGCGCTCCCGCTGGTCGCGATGAGAATCGTCTGCCGACCATCGGGAGGCCCAAGGCGAAGCCGGTATACATGTCACGAAGTGACCTTTACAGACGCACTCCCATTGACGATGATGTTAGGGCCGGACCAAACCCTCCGGCAGTCACGAGGAATCAACAATGAGCACAGGCACCAGCGTCCTACGCGAAGTACTCGACAAGATCATCGGCACCGACCGCACCGAACACCTCTTCAAGCTCCTCGTCATTCATCCCGAGATCGCCGCCGCATCCGGACCGCAGGTCTCCCGCGCCGTCCTCGCGCAAGCACTCAACATGCTCCTCTTCGAAGACCTACTTCGCCGCGTTCCCACCGCGAAGACATACGCCGACTACACCCTCGGCAAGGGCCGCCAGATCCTTCACGATCACGGCGCCGTCCGCACCGTCGCACTCGAAGGCATGGGCGGCCTCCCTGCCGGCCAGGAGGCCATCACCCGCATCCTGCGCCCACTCGGCTACGCACTCAACGGCGTCTACCCGCTCGAGCGCCTCAAGATGACCGGCCGCTCTCATGCCCAGGCCGACTATCCCGAAGAGATCGCGCAATTCTTCCTAAGCGAGCTTCACCCCGAGCGCTTCTCCCCCGAGTTCCAGTCCGCCGTCCGGCGCGTCACCGCCACGTCCAAAGATCCCATCACTCCGCAGGCGAAGTCGCTCCTCGACAAACTCGAATCCACCGGCTTCCTCAGCATCGACGAGTCCGTCGCGCTCCTCCCCGTCCTCGCCTCCATCTTCGAGCGCCAGCACACCGAGCCCACCCTCACCGATTACGACATCCTCCTCGCCGAATCTCCCGAGATGGCCTGGATCTCCACCGAGGGCAATGCCTTCAACCACGCCACCGACCGCGTCCCCGACGTCGATCAGCTCGCCGAAGAACAGAAGGCCCTGGGCCAGCCCATGAAGGCCGCCGTCGAAACTTCGCAGTCCGGTCGAGTTCGCCAAACAGCGTTCCTCGCCGCCAAGGTTCAGCGCAAGTTCCACACCGCCGAAGGCGCACTCGTCGCCAAAGAGGTCAACGGCTCCTTCTACGAGTTCATCACTCGCCTCCCGCTCCCCGAAGAAGACGGCAAACAGAAACTCGACCTGGGCTTCGACAGCTCCAACGCGCAAGCAATATTCAAAATGACTGCCACCGGCAAAGCTTAAAGGGGCATTACGCGTGCGGCGGTCACTTCGTGACGCGTATACCGGTCTTGCCGGAATCAGCTGCAAGGGTCCTACCGCTGGTCGGCACGATCATCTCCTCCGACCAACGGGAGGGGTCACCGAAGGGGTACACAAGTCACGAAGTGACCGCCCTCCGCGCAGGAGGGCCGTCCGGCAGGACACGATCCTCGTATAGTTAAGCCCTATGTCCACCTCCCCCTTCGTCGTGCTGCCCAGCTCCCACGCCCGCGCACACGACATCTTCCCCGACGCCCACGAACTCGCCTCGCTCCTCCGCGAGCAGATCCGCGGCGAGGTCCGCTTCGACCCCGCCTCCAAAGCTCTCTACTCCACCGACGCCTCCAACTACCGCCACATCCCCATCGGCGTCGTCATCCCCCGCGACGAAGCCGACGTCATCGCCACCGTCGCCCTCTGTCACCGATTCGACGCGCCCATCCTCACGCGCGGAGCAGGCACCTCCCTCGCAGGCCAAGGCTGCAACGCCGCCGTCATCCTAGACTTCTCCAAATACATGAACGGCATGGGCGAGATCGACGTCAAAAATCGCACTGTTCAAGTCCAGCCCGGCATCGTGCTCGACCGCGTCCGCGATGCCGCCGAAAAGTTCAACCTCACCTTCGCCCCCGACCCCGCCACTCACAGCCGCTGCACCATCGGCGGCATGATCGGCAACAACTCCTGTGGCGTCCACGGCCTCCTCGGCGGCAAAACCGTCGACAACATCGCATCTCTCGATCTCCTCCTCTACGACGGCACCCGCCTCACCGTAGGCCCCACCACCGAAGCCGAACTCGCCACACATATCGCAGCAGGCGGCCGCGTCGGCGAGATCTACGCAACGCTAAAATCCCTCCGCGACACCTACGCAACCCAGGTCCGCGAGAAGTTCCCCAACATTCCCCGCCGCGTCTCCGGCTTCAACCTCGACGAGCTCCTCCCCGAAAACTCTTTCAACGTAGCCCGAGCCTTAGTCGGCAGCGAAGGCACCTGCGCCATCATCCTCGGCGCAACCTTGCAGCTCGTCCAATCACCACCCTGCCGCACCCTCGTTGGCGTTGGCTTTACCGACATCTTCCTTGGCGCCGACCACGTCCCGCAGATCCTCGAACACAAACCCATCGGCTTCGAAGGCATGGACGGCCTCCTCCTCGACGCCATGCGCCGCAAACAGAAGTTCGCCGAAGAGCTCAAGCTCCTGCCAGATGGCAATGGCTTCCTCATCGTAGAATTCGGCGCCGACACCCAGGCCGAATCGAACGCCAAAGCACGCGCTCTCGTCGCCTATCTCAAAACTCTTCCCGCGCAACCATCCACCCGCATCTACACCTCCGCCGAAGCAAAAAACGTCTGGCGCATCCGCGAGTCCGCCCTCGGCGCCACCGCCTTCATCCCCGGCGTCGGCACCGGCTGGGAGGGATGGGAAGACGCCGCCGTCGATCCCCATCAACTCGGCAGCTATCTCCGCGCCATCTTCGCGCTCATGAACGAATACGGCTATCGCAGCCCCATGTACGGTCACTTCGGCCAGGGCTGCGTCCACATGCGCCACAACTTCGACCTCGAAACCGAAGCAGGCATCCTCAAATTCCGCGAGTTCATGGACCAAGCCACCGACATTGCCTTAGCTCACGGTGGCTCTCTCTCCGGCGAACACGGCGACGGCCAGGCCCGCGGCGCTCTCCTCCCCAAAATGTTCGGCGAAGAGTTGATGCAGGCCTTCCGCACCTTCAAGCGCCTCTTCGATCCCACCAACCGCCTCAACCCCAACAAGCTCATCGACGCCCACGAGCCCCACGAAGACCTCCGCCTCGGCGCCGACTACAACCCCTGGACTCCGAAGACCCACTTCGCCTACGCAGAAAATAACGGCTCCTTCGCCGATGCCAATCTCCGCTGCGTCGGCGTAGGAGCCTGCCGCAAAACCGACGCCGGCACCATGTGTCCCAGCTTCATGGCCACCGGCGAAGAGCTCCACTCCACCCGAGGCCGCGCCCATCTCCTGTGGGAACTCATGCAGGGCGAAGTCCTCCCCGATCAATGGAAAAATAAACAGGTCAAAGAGTCCCTCGACCTCTGCCTCGCCTGCAAAGCCTGCAAGTCCGAGTGCCCCGTCTCGGTCGACATGGCCACTTACAAATCCGAGTTCCTCGCCCACCACTACGAAGGTGAGTCCCGCCCACTCTCCCACTACGCCTTCGGCCGCATCGACGCCTTCGCGCGCCTCGCCTCCTACGCCCCGCACCTCGTCAACACCATCAACCACACGCCCCTCATCAGCGCCGCCATAAAAAAAATCCTCCACATCCACCCAAACCGCAGCTTCCCGCGCTTCTCCAAACCCTTCACCCCCGATCGCCGCCTCGCCCGCGACCCTCAACGCCGCCGCGATCGCCGCATCCCACTCCCCACCGAAGCCCCCGAGGTCTTCCTCTGGGCCGACACCTTCAACAACTACTTTCACCCCGCCGCCATGCGCGCCGCCCACAACGTCCTCACCACTGCCGGCTTCCGCGTCACGCTCCCCACGCAACATCTCTGCTGCGGCCGCCCCCTCTACGACTTCGGCATGCTCGACACCGCCAAAGACTATCTCCTCAAAACTCTCAACGCCCTCACTGCGCAGCTCCAAGCCGGCACTCCCATCGTCGTCCTCGAACCCTCCTGTGCCTCCGTCTTCCGCGACGAGCTCACCAACCTCCTCCCGAACGATCCCCGCGCGCAAAAACTCCGCGACCAGACCTTCCTCCTCAGCGAGTTCCTCGTCAAACGCGCCCCGCATTACAGACCGCCGCAACTGAACGAGAAGATCCTCGTCCACGGTCACTGCCACCACCGCGCCACCATGGGCATGCACGATGAGATCGCGCTCCTCCGCCTCACCGGAGCCGAGGTCGAACTCCTCGACTCCGGCTGCTGCGGCATGGCCGGCCCCTTCGGCTTCGAAAAAGACAAGTACACCGTCTCGCAAACATTAGCCAACCGCGTCCTTCTCCCCGCCGTCCGCAACAAAGCCGCCAACACCATCCTCGTCACCGACGGCTTCAGCTGCGCCGAACAAGTCACTCAAAACACCAACACAAAACCAATGCACCTGGCCGAAGTACTCGCCCGCTCAAAATCCGACTAGGAGATGTGCACCAGCCTAAGCCGTATCCGACAGCAGAAGTCCTCTCGCACGCAGAACAGACATAAAATCCTCGTGGCTCAAATAGAAGACAACCTTCAACCCGTCGTCCGACTGGTGCACCACAAACGTCGATCGCAAAATTACTTCTTCCTTACGCCCGCTTCCTCGATCAACCTGCACCAGCCACTGAGTTTTTAGCAGAGCGTAACGATCATCAAGCCTCGTCTGTTCCACCGATGCCAACGTAGTAATGCTGCTCCCCAGGCTCTCAAATAGCCGCTTCCGTTGTGGAATCGCCACTAGCAACGCCGAAGACGGCACTGCGCGAACGCCGCCTGGATCAGCCATCATAAAGACATCCGCAAACTGCTCCACAGTCTCTTCAGCCCTCCCAACGTTGGCGTTAACCTCATACCGCTTGAGGAAGTCTTCTATCTCTCTATCGAAGTTTTCCATTCCAGGCTCCTTAGATATTCGATTAGTCCCTCTGTCGGGTTCACGAAAAAAGTGACCTTTAGTATTATATCACTTTTTCTGTTACAAATCAAGTAAATCCCCCAAAAGACCCAGAATCACACACGCCGAGCGCGCCTCAGCATACAATTTCCCCCATGCCGCCCCTCGTCAAAGACAACGGCAAAGTTCCCCGAACCCGCGCCTTCCTCGTACTTCTTCTTCTCCTGTACGTCTTAGGTCGGATCCTCCAGCTTTATGCGGACAGAGTTCCCACTTTCCTCATCGTCGCCCTCCAAGTGCTCCCTCCGGCGGCATTCGCCCTGCTTCACGGAAGCCTCCTCTATCGTCTCCGCGGCATCCTGGTCTTCACAGCACTCTGTCTCGGGAGCGGAACGTTCTTTGAAAGCCTGAGCCTCAGAACCGGCTTCCCCTTCGGCCACTACTACTTCACCGATCTCATGGGACCCAAAGTCTTTCAGCTCCCCATTCTCCTGGCCCTCGCCTATCTCGGCATGGGCTATCTGTCATGGATCCTCGCTCTTGCCATCCTCGGCCACAAAACCGAACAGCCGCGAGGCCTCCGCCTCATTCTTCTCCCATTGATTGCAAGCTGCATCATGGTGGCATGGGATCTCTCCATGGACCCCATCTGGGCCAACATCGATCGCGCCTGGGTCTGGCAGCAGGGAGGCGCCTACTTCGGTGTGCCGATCAGCAACTTCCTCGGCTGGTTTCTCACAACCTACGTCTTCTATCAGGCCTTCGCTCTCTCTCTGCGTAGCCGGACCGCATTGCCCCTCACACCCCAGCTCTGGCGTCTCGCGATCTTCTTCTACGTTGCATCCGCCGCCGGAAACATCCTGCTTGCTGCCCAACCTTCAACTGTCGTCGCCGTTACCGATCCTTCGGGGAGACAGTGGTTGTTCGCAGACATCCTCCACGCAACTGTTCTTGTCTCCCTCTTCCTCATGGGAACCCTCGCTCTGCTCGCCTGGCTACGCCTTCCCCATCCTGATCTCGCCAAGATGCCAAACCCGCGTCTCTTCGAATAAAATCTCCGCTATAGAGTCGTAGCACCGAGGTCTAAGTGACCATGGACAAAAGACCGCGGCAGGCGAACCCAAAGAGAAGGGAACCATTAGCTTCCCACCGAAACAAATTCGCCGCTATCGCTCTCCTGTTCGTGCTTGCTGCAACCAGCAGCAGCGCGCAATCGCAAACCGAAACAACTTCATCGTCACAATCTTCAACAACTGCGACCCTCCCCACTCCCACCCTGCGCGTCTACACCAATCTCAAGCAAGTCCCCGTCCTCGTCCTCTCTCGCGACTACGCGCGAATGAAGCCGATCGACCCATCCGGCTTCCGCATCAGCCTCGACTCAGGGCCTCTGTTTCGCCCGACCTACGTACGCCGCGAGGGCGATGACCCAATCTCCCTTGCAATCCTCATCGACGCAAGCAAACCCGACAACGAGCTGCTGCCGTCGCTCATCAGAGCCATCGCCGCGCTCCCGCCCGATTTCCTCCATCCCCAGGATCGCGTCTCGGTCTACGCCATTGATTGCACCTTGATCCGCACAATCTACGACACCGGGGCAAATCCAGCGGCACTCGCAGACGGGGTTCAAAGAGCCATGGCGCCATGGCAGATTCGTCAAACGCAAAACGAAGAGCTGAAGAAAGAGAAGGAGATCCCTCCGCCACCCTGCAGAATCGGCCTGCCGTTATGGGACTCCATGGAAGAGGTGCTCAAAGACCTCGACCAGCAACCAGGCAGACGCGTACTTCTTGCTATCACCGATGGCGAAGACACCGGCAGCAAGACCCTCTGGAAAGACGTCATGTTGCATGCACAGATCCGCTCCGAGACTGTCTTTGGTCTACTGCCCACCATAATGACCGTCTCCAAGCTTGAAACGCCAACGGAAACAAAAGAGACCCGTCACATAGAATCGCCCTCCTTCGGAGGTCCCGAGGACAAGTTCGAACAGATATGCGTCAACACCGGTGGGATCGAGTTACAGGCCAGCGAGCACACCACCATCTTCCGGCTCAAGGAGTTCACGCAGATGTTGCGGGAGCGCTACATCCTTGAGTACCCGCGTGGGCCAAACGAAGAGCCGGGCCTTCACACAATCACGGTGTCGTACAGAAAGAAGAGCAATCTCTATATCGCGACCACCGGAATCACAGTTCCGGTTGCCAGCGAAGACGAAAAAGAAAGCATGAAAACCATGCAGGCCGACCCGTCGCGAACGCCCCCGGTAGGTACGCGGAAGGCGCTTCCAAAGCCCTGATCTCGAAATGCTATGCTTGGCACGACCGCTTCTGCGTGGAGAAGAAACTGATGTTGCGGCAACTACTTTCGTTCGGCGCGTTAGGCGTCTTCCTGCTGCAGACTCCCTCCGGCGCATCCCAAACAACATCCCAAACAACATCCCAAACAACATCCCGGCTGCAACGGATGCTTGTGACCGACACAGCAACCACCCACGACACTCCCAGCCCCCATCCCCTCACCTGGTGGACCCAAAATCCGCTCCGTCTCGACGAGGGCCGTTCCCTGCTCTTTGGAATCAAAGCAGCGGATGGTCACATCATCAGCGCCCGCGACTACCGCTTCGAGCAGAAGGTGACCACCCTCGGTACAATCTCGGGCCACCGGATCGTCGAGGTCATCACGACCATTCATGATCAACCCAGTCTGGTCCTGCCGAAGTTTCCCGACAGCGAACCCTCGCAGCCGTCAGAAGATGTACCGCCCACGCAATGGAAGAGTCTTCTCGTAGAAACGGATGCGTCGGACCACTACGTTGAGATCTACCGACTGCAAGCTGAATACGGCACCTATCTATCAATGACCTCCGCCACAATTCTGGGAACGGGCGAGGACGCCATCCTGCGCACCTTCGACCCAGCCAATGGAAATGGCGGCGGTTGCAGCGAAGGTTATTGGTGGTTCGATAAGAGCGGAGCCCATGACGTGGATTTTTCTCCCTTGGATCGGGCAATCGCCAGCGTTCAACCCCCGGCCACGACCGCCTGGCCTCATTGCTGGGCATTAGCCTCGAATACCGATGAGGCCAGGGTAGGAGTCCAACGCACCGACGCAAAGTGCCACGCCTGCGATTGGCTCGGAGAGATCGTCGCCACCTACCAGTTCAAGCAGGGTCAAGCGACTCCCACCTCCATACACTTTGTGCCCACACCGGAGCAGTAGAGCCGCGATCCAACGGTCCATCACCGTCTAACCGGTTAAAATAGTTGTCAAGCCCCTGAAACGCGAAAACCCGCGCCAATCCAGCACATTCGCGTGGCGTATCAGTTCCCCTCCAACCGCTATAATGGAACAAGACTCCGAACAAGCCCTCGCCGTAAGAGGGCTTTTTCTATTGCCACCCCGTAACCCCTTTGCTTGGACGAATTTGGACGTAAGCCCTTTGTTATGACGATTTTGCAGATCATGGTCGCGCGTAAGCTACTGATTCAAAGGAATTTACACGAGGCATATAGGGGGGGTACCCCCCCCACTCGGCAACTTGCCACTCTTGACCCAAACCATCTACGCTAGCCCACGAGAACAATCCAGACAAACCATGACGATCAGAAAAGAAGTCGAAGCCATCCTCGCGCACCTCGGAGTCCCCGCCACCAACGGCAACCTCACCGTCCGCACCCCCATCACCGGCGAGATCATCGCCCAGATACCCACCATCACCCCCGAAACCGCCAACAAGGCCATCGCCCAGGCCCACGCCGCCTACCTCGAATGGCGCAACGTCCCCGCCCCCAGGCGCGGCGAACTCATCCGCATCCTCGGCGAAGAGCTCCGCACCAACCTCGAACCCCTCGGCCGCCTCGTCACCATCGAAACCGGCAAGCTCCTCTCCGAAGGCCACGGCGAAGTCCAGGAGATGATCGACATCTGCACTTACGCCGCCGGCCTCTCCCGCCAGCTCGCCGGACTCACCGTCCCCTCCGAGCGCTCCAAGCACCGCATGATGGAGACTTGGCACCCCCTCGGAGTCGTCGGCATCATCTCCGCCTTCAACTTCCCCGTCGCCGTCTGGAGCTGGAACGCAGCCCTGGCCCTGGTCGCGGGCGATGCCGTCGTCTGGAAACCCAGCGAAAAAACTCCCCTCACCGCCCTCGCCACCCAGGCCATCTTCGAGCGAGCCGCAAAGAAGTTCGGCGGCGTCCCCCCAGGCCTCGCAACTCTGCTCATCGGCGACGCAAAGGTGGGCGAGCAACTCGTCGACAGCCCTCTCATCCCTCTGGTCTCCGCCACCGGATCGACCGCCATGGGCCGCGCCGTAGCCCCAAAGCTCGCCGCACGCTTCGCCCGCGCCATCCTCGAACTCGGCGGCAACAACGCAGCCATCGTCGCCCCCACCGCCGACCTCGACCTCACCCTCCGCGCCATCGCCTTCTCGGCCATGGGCACCGCAGGCCAGCGCTGCACCACCCTCCGCCGCCTCATCGTCCACGCCGATGTCTACGACAAGCTCATCCCACAACTAAAGAAGGTCTATGGCTCCGTCGTCATCGGCGACCCCGGCGCACAAGGCACCCTCGTCGGCCCACTCATCGACGAACGCTCCTACAACGCCATGCAGAAGTCTCTCGAAGAAGCCCGCACCACTGGAGCCGCCGTCACCGGAGGAGAACGAATCCCCACCGCAAACGACGAGGCCTTCTACGTCCGCCCCGCCCTCGTCGAGATCGGCTCTCAAACAGATACCGTTAAGCGCGAGACCTTCGCTCCAATCCTCTACGTCCTCAAATACTCCGACTTCGCCGACGCCCTCGCCCTCCACAACGACGTCCCCCAGGGCCTCTCTTCGTCCATCTTCACCATGAACCTTCGCGAAGCCGAACTCTTCCTCTCCGCCACCGGCTCCGACTGCGGCATCGCCAACGTCAACATAGGAACCTCTGGCGCAGAGATCGGTGGAGCCTTCGGCGGCGAAAAAGAAACCGGCGGCGGACGCGAGTCCGGCTCCGACGCATGGAAGCAGTACATGCGCCGCGCCACCAACACCATCAACTACGGCACCGACCTGCCTCTCGCACAAGGAGTCAGCTTCGACATCAACTAGATGCAGTCAAACGAGGCCGATTTAGGCCGCAAGCCCCAGCGTCGAGTTGACCGTAGCCAGCGCGGCCTTCTCTTCATCGGAGACCAGAGTCCCGCCGAAGCCAAGAAATCCGCCTTCCTTGGTCGCCTCTGCGGTCGCCTTCGCAACTCCGGCAAGCCACTGCTTCACCTCAGTCGCTTCTTCCGGCGTAGCTTTCTGCGCCAGAAGATCCGACGTCCGCTTCAGGATCTCGGTAGCCGCACCCTGCACCTGTGCAGGAGTAGCTCCCGCCGGAGTTCTCGGAATCGACATCTTCTGCGTCAGGTCTGAGGCAAGATCCTTCAGCAGCGGCGTCTGAGCCGTCGCCGCAGCGGTCAAAATCATCTTGCCCGCAGCAGTCGACTCCTGAACGAGGCCGATCGGTCCGCTCGGGCTAGCCGCTACAACCAGAATGCTCGCCATAAACGGTGAGGAACGCAGGAGGTCCCACTCATCAACGCTGAAATCAGCTCGTGTGCTCATAAGTCCAGCCTTCCGCCCCATCGCATCGCGTGCATCGCAGACGAGGACTCTTGGGATTCGGACAGCAAAAAGATTGGCCCACCAATCACTGCCGGAATTCGAGGCTATCGAGCCAACTCCGCCCTGTCAATCGAAGCACCATGAATTTTCAAGAGAACACAGGCCTCAGTCCACACCGAGACCTGTACGATGACTCCGAAGAGAGGACTGAAAAAATCAAATGAATCGAAGCAAGCGACTAGCAGCGATCTGCACCATTCTCTTCACCTGCACACTGACCATCCAGGCCCAAACCGCACCGATTCGTCCCAGGATACTCGGCATCTCGCACGTCGGCTTCTTCGTCTCCGATCTACCCAGAGCCCTTGTATTCTGGTCTGTGCTCCTCGGCTACGAGGTGTCCACTGAGGACAAGAACCCAGATGGCTCTCTCACGGACGTCATTCTCAAGATCAACAATCTCCAGTTCGTCGAGCTCCTGAACCTGCAGCCCCCCGCAGGCTCCGGCCGTCTGGGTCACATCGCCTTCACCGTCTCCAGCGCCAAACAGATGCACCGATACCTCGTCTCCCGGCGCGTCCAAGTCATTACTCCGGTTCTCAAAAATGTAATAACCGGCGACCTCACTCTGACGATCAAGGATCCCGACGGCAATCTGGTCGAATTCGACGAGCCGCAACCAGACGGTCTCGAAGCTCGCACTGTCGGCAAGTTTCTTCCCGCCACACGCATCTCCGACTCCGTCTATCACCTGGGCTTTCTCGTCGGCAACAGCGAGAAGTCCATCAAGTTCTACGGCGATCTACTCGGCTTCCACGAGTTCTGGCGCGGCAGCTCCAACGGCACGCAACTAAGTTGGATCGACATGCAGGTGCCCGACGGCAAAGACTACGTGGAGTTCATGCTCTATCGCGATCTTCCGCCACCCGACAAGCGCGGCGGCCAAGAGCACATCTCTCTCCTCGTTCCCGACGTGGCAAAGTCCATCACCACGCTCGAAGCCCGCCCCACATTCCAAACCTACGGCAAGCCTCTCACCCAACACACAGGCGTCAACGGCAAACGCCAGGTCAACCTATTCGACCCTGACGGAACCCGCGTCGAACTCATGGAATCCGAAACAGCAAACGGCAAGCCGGTCCCACCGTCCACCGCTCCGCCACCCAACTAAACAAGAAATGGCTGCAGCGGAACATTCCGCTACAGCCATTCGTTTCCAAAAAACTACTTCGCAGCAGCACTCTTTCCTGCCAGCCGCCCATCCATATCAGCCAGCACAAACGTTGTCACTGCCAACATCGCAGCATTCTTCCGAAACTCCTTCGGATCCACCTTATCGAGCGTATCCGCATCCGTATGGTGCCAGTCGAAGTAGTGCAGATCCTCCGTCCGCGGAGCCAGGGCAGGCACTCCATCATCCGTCAGCGGCTCGATATCCGATCCACCCCCGCCCGGCAGCACCCGATCCGCCCCAATCGGCCCCAGCAGCGAAGCGATATCCTGCAACGCGGCAAACGACTGCTGCTGATCCGGCGGCAGTTTGTTCAGATCAAACGGCGCCGCACCCGGCATCATCGACTCGAACCCGCCGTACCCCATCCCCAGCGGCTTCTCCGCTCCTTCGTCCATCTCGATCGCCGCCACCTGATCCTTAATCTTCTCGCCGATCATCTTGCGATAAGCTGCGCCGCCCGCTCCGCCATTTTCTTCATTCACCCAAAACACCAACCGGATCGTCCGCTTCGGCTTCAGTCCCAGCTTGTGAATCAGCGTCACTGCCTGAAACGCTCCCATGATTCCGGATCCATCGTCCTGCGCTCCTTGCCCAACGTCCCACGAATCGATATGCCCACCAATCACCACCACCTGCTCAGGATGTTCGCTTCCCACAATCTCGCCGATCACATTCCCAGCCTTCACATCCGCTTCCATATGCGCATCCATCTGCAGATGCACCTTCACCGGCCCTTCCTTGCATAACCGCTCGATCATCAGCGCATCTTCCACCGAGATCGCAGCCGCAGGAATCTTCGGCACCTTCTCGTCATACCGTAGCGCCCCCGTGTGCGGTGTCTGCATCGCCAGCCCCGTCGCCGAACGCACCAGCACTCCAACGGCTCCCTTCGCCGCAGCCTTCGAAGGCCCCAACCCGCGATACATCACATTGAACCCATAACCATGCCATCCCGGGTTGAACACCACGATCTTCCCCTTCACCTGGTCCGGCGACATAGCATCGAGCGCCGCAAAGCTAGGCACAAACACCACCTCCGCCGTAATCCCTTCCTTCGGTGTACCCACGCTCATCCCCAGCCCCAGCATATGCAGCGGCTTTGTCACCGGAGCGACAATCGCACCCGACTCGCCCCCCCTTACCCAATGCGGCACCATCACCGGCTGCACCGTCACATTCTGCAACCCAGCCTTCCGCATCAACTCCGCACCCCACTCCACCGCAGTGTTCAACTGCGGCGACCCGCTCAGCCTCTTGCCGATGTGGTCGCACAAGTAGGTCAGCGCAACATACCCATCGTCATCGGTCTCAGACGCCTTCAGAATTCGATCCGCATCTGCCTTATATTTCGCAGCCAGCGGCCCCGCAAAAGCCGGCATCGAAACCGGCGGCGGCGTATCTGGTGCGCCCATCTGCGCCAACCCAGTCTGACCAAACAACAACGCAGCCCCCACACCAAAAGCGGCAATACTTCTCATGCAAATCTCCTTTTCGCTGGACCGGATGCATTGACCATAAAACCTCGCCTCTCCAAACACAAGGAATGAACAAATCCATGCGCGACGATGCTTCCCTCGCAACCTCCCACGCCGTCATCCTCGCCCTCGGCTTCTCAGGTAGCATCTCAATAACGAGCGCATGATCAACTTCCACCGAACGCCCCTACGACTCCTCTCCTTCTGTCTCACCTGCACGCTGACCGCGACCGTTCCCTTCGCTCGATCCCAGACCCTCGCCAGACCCGGCTGGGTAGGCTCTGGCATGACGACCGATCTCTGGTGGAAGCGCGCCATCATCTACGAGGTGAACCCCGCCGACTTCAACCCCATCGGCAGCAGCGGCATCCACGGCGTCACCGAGCGTCTCGACTACATTCACTCCCTCGGCACCGACGCCATTCTCCTCACCCCGCTCCAACCCGACGCCACCCACGCACAGGAGATCGCCCCAAACCTCGGCACCCTGGACGATTTCGATGATCTTCTCCGAGAAGCCAGCAGCCGCCATCTCCGCGTCCTTCTCGATCTCGACCCCGCGATCCCCGCCGCCGACCTGCCCAGCGTCGCACGTTTCTGGCTCAACCGAGGCATCGCCGGCTTCCACGTCTCCGGTACCAATGACGCTGCCCGCACCCAGGCCGCAACCCTTCGCACCGCGAACGCCAGTTACCTCGGCCAGCGAATCCTCATCGCCGACGCCGATCCGAACCTGCCCCCGGCCTCTCAACCTCAGCCGCAGCCGGAACCAGCCACACGCGGCCGCCACCATGCGCACGCCCGCTCTCAGCGCAAATCAACCACAGGCGCCCCAGCCACTACCTTCACTACGCTGGACACACAACTCCCGCAGCTCCTTCTCGACAACCGCCTCGGCGCCATCACAAGCCTCAGCGCAACCGCCATCCGCCCCGTCATCGAACGTCTCCAGGACATCCAACAAACCGGACACAGCCTGCCTCTGCTCGCCACCGACGGCCCCACCTTCAGGCGCAGCATGAGCCGCTACGCCGACGGCAAGCACGATCTCGCCATTGCCAAGCTCCTCGCCACCCTGCTCTTCACCACTCGCGCCGAATCGCTTATCTACTACGGCCAGGAGCTGGGCGTGCGCTCGTCATCTGCATCAGCCGCGACGACTCCGCTCATCATTTGGGATGCCCCACCATCGCCCGCAAAGGGCCAGCTCATTTCCGCACCCGAAGCCTCAGCCCAAGACGCCGCACCAAACGCCGCTCTTGAGGATGCCAACCCCAACTCTCTCCTGAACTGGTACCGTCAGCTCAGCGCACTCCATCATGGCAACGCCACTTTGGCCTCGGGCGCCAGCATCACCATCAACCACGACGACCAGAACGTTCTCGTCCTCGTCCGCAAACCAAAAGTCGTCTCCGCCGGCTCCCCTGTTCTGGTCCTGCTCTTCAACCTCACCGCGCAGCCCGTCCGGCTCTCGCTCAAGGCTGACATCACGAAACTTGGCCTCCGCGGCAGCTTCCTCCGCACCATCCTGCGCTCAGACGAGGGCATGGGCACAATGCATCTCGACGAGATGACACTTGCGCCTTACTGCGCCTACATAGGCGAACTACGCTACTAGAGGGTCGTAATGCTGACGTTCCCGTCATTCGCGTGAATGCTGAACGGAACGCCGCCACTATTCAAATGTCCATGCAGATGGTGCCCGCCTGACTCTCCGCTGTTATAGTGATCCATCGTAAGCGGAAGCGTGCAATCAAGATGTCCATCGCCGGTGGCCACATCCACGTCCGCAGAGAGAGCCTGCGGCAACCGGATAGAGACCTGCCCGTCCGAGCTCTTAATCCGTGACGCCCCTGTAAGCTGCGAACCCGGAGCAAGGGTAAAGTCGAGATTGCCATCTTTGGTCTCGAGCTGAACCGTCGAGAACTGTCCATCGATCTTCATACTGCCGTCGGAACCTCGCGCATCAAGCGTACCAACGGCGTTATGCAGATCAACGCTGCCATCGGAAGACACAAGATGTACATCTCCCTTGATGTCATTTAGGGCCACCGACCCATCGCCCGCATGCACCTGAACACTTCCAACCAGATTGCTCGCCGCAAGATTGCCATCAGCCACCCTGGCATCAAGATCGAGCTTCGTTGGCGTCTCCACGCTCACCTTTGTTCTTCGGTTTTCACTCCACAGGATATGCACGCCCATATGCGGCTTCTCTTTGAACGTGAAGAAGACATGATCTCCCTCCTGACGCTCCTCAAGGTTGTACTCGCTCAACTTCCGATTGGATTCCACATGAATCCTGATCTCCTTGCACTCTCCGCAGGAGTGAATCTCAAGACCACTGTCGCCTGTCTCTACCGTGAGCGAAGCATTTCCACCGCTCAACGGAAATACCTTCTGCCAATCGTTGTCTGAGCTTTGGGCAAGCGCAGCCGAAGATGCAAGAGAAAGAGCAACCGCCGCAACCAAAGCGGCAGATCCTGTGGAGCTATTTCCTAAAAACGACATGGTGATCTCCTGTTTGCGAGACTTGGCGAAGGAGGTTACGCAAAAGAAACCCACCAGGTTCCACGATTCCGGATAAATCGACGCGAGCCGCTCGCGCACGCGAACGAAGATCAACGATTATTTCCAGTGCCGTTCAACCTGATCACGCCGGCTCGCCGACCCTGAATTCCGCACCGCGCACCCGTAACGCAGTCTCATAGCCGGCATAGACCCGGTCGAACACCGCGTCCCAGCTACACCCCAACGCATACTGACGTGCCTTCAGCCGCATCTCTTCCAACCGTTGCCGATCTCTCACCAACTCCGCAACCGCGGCCGCAAAATGATCATCGTTCGTTACAAATCCAGTCTCACCATCCCGCACGATAAACTTCGGTCCACCGTCAGGGGTCACCACCGCCGGCACCCCACTCGCCAATGCTTCCAGCACTACATTTCCAAACGTGTCCGTGTGCGATGGGAACACCAGGACATCCATATTCGCGTACGCCTGCGCCAGCGCAGCTCCCCTCAGCACCCCGGCAAATTCCGCATCCGCCAACTCCCGTCGCAGCTCTGCTTCGTCGCTCCCATGCCCGACAATCAAAAACCTCACTCCATCCGCTCCCGCCGCTGCCAGTTCCCTCTGCACCCGCGCCAGCAGCTTCACATTCTTCTCAATCGAAAGCCTCCCCACATACCCCAACACAACAGTCTTCTCATCAGTCTTGCGTGTCCGATGCAACGGCGAAAACAACTCCGTGTCCACCCCACGCTGCATCAGGTAGCAGGGCCTTCCCGTCGCTCTCTCCAACATGCCACATAGCTCTTCATTCGGAGCAAACAGCACCTTCGCCAGTTGATAGAACCGAGAAGCTGCCCACAACGCCCCAGCCTCCACCCCGCGCTCAGTCGTCGCGCCCGCCTGCTCCGTCATTCTTCCCGTCAGCCATCCCATCCTGCGCGCTGCGTACTCATGCACATTCGTATGCCACGACGCAGCCAGCGGAATCCCCATCTCCCACGCAAAGTAAGCGCCAAAGATCCCCAACTCACTCGGCCCAGTGATGTGGATCACATCCGCCCGAAACCGCTCCAACTGCCGTCGAATCGCGCCCCCATGTCGCCAGAACAGCGTATCGAACTCGAGATCCTTCTCCATCCGCACCGACGTGCGACTGCGCCCCAGCTCCAACGTCCTCAGTTCGTCTCGCTGTTCGAAAGCCTCCGACCGCCCTCCCGCACGCACGCAAAGAAACGGCAGACCATGCCGCTCCGCGTAGGCCACAAAGTTGCGACTCGTATGCGCGACGCCGTTCACCTCATGGAAGGAGTCCGGAAAGTAGGCAACACGCGGCACACGCATCGCTCTAGACTACCCCGCGCGCTTCTCCTGCGGAAACAAGTATCTCCGCAATCGAACGAAGAGATTAAATCGGATCAAAGACGGTCACACATCGATTCCGCAGACCCGCTCCTCAGGCATCCAGCTTCGCCAGTGTCGTCTGCATCTCGACGCTATCGTTCCACGCCATCCTTAGGCCACCCGACAACGGCGCTGCGCCCATCAGCCTCACCATCGACAGAACCGCCTGTATCGGGCGCGGCGCATAGCCCTTGGGCCACAACTCAGACACTGGACGCATCTCTCCATTGGCGTCCGGATGGTAGACCCGCTGATCCCAGCGGCGCGAGCCCTCCGGAAAGTGCGGGTAGTTGCGGATCGCATCCAGGGTCGACTGCAGAATCCGATGCTTCCAGGGCTCGGCATACTGCGGCATAAAAAGCACATGACTCTGCCGCTCACGCCGCACCTCATGTACGAACTCAGTAAAGCTTCCCGCCCGCGTCAGGTTCACGTTTGCGTTCGGCTCAACACCGTGACGATCTCCGCCGCTGATCACCAGCTGATTCCATTTACCGGCCAGGGTCGCGGCCTCGCGGTTTTCCTTCCAGTCACGCAGCCCGTTCAGCTCCAGCGCGTGCACATACTGCCCATACAACGCGAGAAATTCGTTCACCAGAACGTCGTGCCTCTCCTTGCCCACCCGGTACAGATCCCACAGCGGATGATTGAAGATCACCAGCACACCCGGAATCTCGTCAAGCTCAGCCAGAACCTCCCGCAGCAGCTGAGGCTCGCGAGTCGCCACCGGAAGCGCCGTAAACGCAGCCAGACGCTCCATCCACGCCGCGCCCGTCGCGCTTGGCAGATTGTGAACGCCGATATGAAAGGCCGTGTCGCCAAAAGGCACCGTCCACTCAACCGACACCGGAATATGCCGTGACGAAGGCACCGATCGCAGCAGCATCGGCGCATTGATGTCATCGTGATCGGTGATCGAAACAAGAGCCTGCATCTGCAGCTTGTCTTCGATCTGCCGTCGCTCCAGGTCAAACGCGAGACTTGGTGTCAGCGGTGGAGTCCAGTATCCCCGGGCATAGTTCAGGTCAATGCTCTGCCGCCGCTTGCACCGTCGTTCTGCCCACCGCATTACCGGCTGCAGCACGCTCCAGTCCTTCGACATCTCGGAGATGAAGTCCAGCGTCTCTTTCGACTGGTTGGTGTGACTATGCAGCGAGACCCCGGTTTCAAAACCCTTCGCCGCCTCCGGTTCCCGCCACAGGTACGAAACGCTCGACTGGCTCATCGGGTTACCCCCAGGTTGTCTGCCTGCTTACGAATGCAGTATGGGTTCCAAATGTGACGTGGGTGTAACTGCACCAACAATGCAGCTTCAAAATCCGTAACCCCAGTATCTACAATGATTCCCCAAAGGTTGTAGCCCTTAGTTCAATCGTCAAAGTAGTGCAGGCCAACGCACCTGTCCCCGCTCGCATAGAAGGGCCACGGCTGGTTCGCAGCCCTCGCCGTCACGAGCATTTATTTCACAAGCACAATCTAGTTCGGCTTACCGCCACCACGGTTTGGCTGTGAGCCCGATGACGGCCTCCCAGCCGGCCGAGACTGTTGCGGTCGGCTCTGGCTCGTGGGACGAGACTGCGGACTAGGACGGCTCTGTGCGGGCCGCGACTGCGGCGTGGGACGAGGTTGTGACGGCCGCGTAGTCGGACGCGGCTGCGGCGACGGACGGTTCGGTTGTGACGGCCGCGTAGTCGGACGAGGCTGGGGTGTCGGCTTTCCACCCCCCTGCCCAGGCTGTGGTGTCGGCCGCCCACCCTGCCCAGGCTGAGACGGACGGCCGCCCCCCTGACCACCTCCCGGTCGATTTCCATTTCCAGGAGTCCCCGGATTCCCCGGACGATTTCCATTTCCCGGGTTTCCAGGCCGATTGCCATTCCCCGGTGTCCCCGGTCTGTTTCCGTTTCCAGGACCCGTGACAGGGCGCCCGTTCCCCGGAGTTCCAGGACGATTGCCATTCCCTGGAGTTCCCGGTCGATACCCCGGAGTTCCTGGACGCGAACCTCCGGGACGATTCCCGGGATTCCCAGAAACCGGACGCCCCGGACGATAACCCGGATAGCCCGGCTGACCCGACCCAGGACGGCTATAGCCCGGCCGATTCCACGACATAGGAGGCCGATAGTTTGGCGGACGATACCCCCAATTCCCTCCATATCCAGGGCGGCTGCCATACGGCACCGGACGCGGACGATAGTACGGTCGCGGTGGAATATAGCCGCCGTGCCATCCACCCCACGGTCCGTGGTTGTAGTAGATACCGCGCCCACCCCAGTTCCATCCCCATCCACCCCATCCCCACGGCTGATTACTCACCAGCAGCGCACCAATCCCGATCCCAACGCCGAAGCCAATCAACGAAGCCGCCACCACGCTACTCGTACTCGGCGCTACGTAAACGACGGTCGGGTCATACTGCGGCACATACACCACCTGGGGATTCGCCGGCTGAATCACATAAATCGGCTGCCCCGAGTTCTGCTGCACCTCGACCTGTTGCTGCGGCGTGCTTCGCAACGTTCCCGCCGTATAAGCCTGCGAACGCAACCGCTGAATCGCCGCCGACACCTCCGCCTGATTCGCCGTAACCGCAGCTCCAATCGCAGCGTAGTCGTCGATATTCTCGGCCATCATCTCGATCACGGAAGGAAAGTTGGTGAGCGCGATAAAAGCCGGGTCGAAACCCTGCTGCTGCGCCGCATCCGTCAACGCCGTCCCGCTCAGGCCCTTATTCAAAGCCAGCCAATTATCGACATCCAGAATCTCCTGAGGATTCGTCGAAGCCGTCGTAATCTGCGCGAGCAGCGAATCGGGATAGAGCGCTACTGGCGCCAGCAACTGATCAAGCTGTGCAGCCGTAGGAGGTGGCGGTGGCGCTGCGGTCGCTTGAGCCAGAAGCATTGCCCCAAAGCTCTGAAACATCAAGACGGCGACAAGAAAAAGCGCGGCAAGGACACTTGGTTTCCGTTGCATGCAAGACCTCAAAAAAAGATGGGTGCTGCGAACGATCTAATTCTTTTGGCTCGCGCCACGCAAAATCGTATCAGAGCCAGTGGCTAGCCGGTGCTTCCAAACGTCGAATCGGAACATCTCTTGAAGTGCAATGAAATAGACCTCCCGTTCGGGAGTACAACTGCCACCTTCCCGAGCCCCCCATCTCCGAGATCGTTATAGAGCGGCCGTACGAGTCAAATAGATCACGCTAACGTCATCTTCCTGCCCAAACTCCTGCGCAGCACTCGCAATCTCCGCGGCGGTAGTTGCAGTCCTTAAAAGTTTCGCCACCCGCTCGAATCCGAATAGACGCCTGTGCGCATCAGTGGCCTCCACGACACCGTCCGACATCAGCACCAGGGTGTCGCCTTCCACCATCTGAAATCGCATTACCGAAGGCTCCGCGCCATCGACCATCCCAAGCGGCAAAGCGCCCTCCATCTCAATGGCCTCCCTGTTTCGATACGGAGGCACATGCCCGGCATTGGCCAACACCACTTCGCCGTCTCTGGCTATCGTGAGCGCAAGACAGGTGGCCTGGGCGTCGTTACGCCCAAGCAGCCTCTTATTCAATGCACGAAGGATCAGATCCGGATCCGTACAAACATCAGCCGCCGTCCGAATCGCCCCAACCAGGAGCGCCACCAGCATGCCGGCTTTCAAACCTTTGCCGGTTACGTCTCCGGCCACGATCAGCAGGCTTCCATCCACTCCATTCGGAATAATCTGAAAGAAGTCCCCACCCACCTCGCGCGCCGGTCGATACTCACTCTCAATGAGAAGCCCTGGCAGCGTCAGCCGTGCTTCCGGCAGGATGACCTGCTGCACCTCCTGCGCCTGCTTCACGTCGAAAGCCATCAGACGCTGCCGCTCCAAGGACCGTAATAACCGTCGCAGCAGAAGCAATGTAAGAGTCACTACCAGGGCAACATCTATGACTTGCCACATCGTGAAGCCCACGCCAAAGGGGTACCAAAAGAAAGGAACGCTCAAACTAGCCAACTCGGGTGCCCAAAGCCCAACCCCGAAGAGAATAACGGCGGGCAAGACCAGCCAGCCCTCGACGCCCTGTCGTCGGATCCCCTGAACAACGATCCAGATCAGAGTTGCGAATAAGAGTAGCCGGGAAACAACATCCGCGACGTAGAAGGCGGCTGTAACCGAGGTGGGTGCGGAAATAACCGATGTCGATCCGGCAAATAAGGTCGAAATCAGGTTCAGCGCTGCTAAACCAAACACAGCGAACCGTAACCAGGCAGGTCGTGGTCGCCCAAACCACACCCACCAGACCATCAACCATCCTGCGTAAATGAATGAGTTAAGAACATCTGTCATCCAGGTCCACGTGATGCCGTTGAGGTTGATCCAGCTAACTGCACTATGCAGCGCTTCAACGACCGCTCGGAGGAGAAATACACTTCCAATCCAGAGATAGACCGAGTCGGAGCGGTCAACCGATCTAAGACTGAATAGCAGCAGCGCCAGCGCGACGAATCCGACCGCGAAGGCGGCATTGGATCCAGTCGAAAGTACCTGTGCCAGCCAATCTAATTTGTACACATCCCAAATGGCGTCCTGACTGCCTAATACGGGCGCGGTGTGAAAACCGCCCGCATCTGTTGAGCCGACCAAAGTCGTGGGGTCCATCCACATCCGAAAGGCAAGCACAAGGGAGGTGGCAGATGTGCCAGAGATCCCCACCTGTGGCAAAGAGTCCTGCGGGATAAAAAAGAACATCGGCTTGGTAACGCCGGCCGTCGGCGTCTTACCGCTGAAGTCGCCGAAACTGCCTATCAGTGCGCCATTGGCGAAAAGCTGGTAACCATCGTCCACAGCGGTCGGCCCGGCGAGAGCCACGCGCGTCTCGGGCGGTTCAATCAGTCCAACGTGTATGCGGTACCACGCGTAACCCGCATACCCTGGATGTCCTCTCCCAGTCCAGCCCGGCACTGAGTTTGGCGATCCAAATACTGAAGGAGGCGTTCCCGGCTTATGCCTAAGATCCACCGTCTCCCAGTGCGAATCGTCAAACCCAGCCTCCGCCCAGAGTGGCTTACCCGTCACAGGATCAAGCGGCGAATCGCCAACCTGAAACTTCCACGGCCCATACAATGGCACCTTGGCCCGCCCCAGAGATATGACTGCGACATCATCCCGTTCTGGTGGCGGACTCAGTGGACGCTGCCGAGGTGCACTGATCTTGGCCGAAGCCACAAGGGCAAATGCCCACATCGCAGAGACGCAAATCAAGGTGCGGAATGAACGAATCAACTAAGACCTCGTTCGAAGTGCAGCCACTGCACGCACTATACCAAGCGTACCCCGTACCCTGACATCTCTTTAGCTGACAGCAAATCAGGTCATTGGGCAGCCGACACCCGTCAACCATTGAACCCGGCTACCACCTGCTACCGCGTCTTCGCAATATCCGGCCCCATCATCTCCTGCACACTCGGCGCTGGATCATCCGGAATCTCTTGCTTCTCCAGCCTCGCCTGCTCCCGCTCATAATCAGACTCCAGATGATTCTCCGTCAATCCAGCCTTCAGCAGTGCAAACGCCTCCTCCGGTGTATCCGCAAACTGAAACAGCTCCAGATCCGCCGTAGCGATCGCACCCTTCTCGGCCAGCAGCTCGAGGTTGATCACTTTCTTCCAATAATCCGCCCCGTAGATCACTACCGTAATCTTCTTCGCCAGCTTTTTCGTCTGCGCCAGGGTCAGCAGCTCGAACATCTCATCCAACGTCCCGAACCCACCCGGAAACACCACCAGAGCCTTCGCCAGATAAGCGAACCAATACTTCCGCATGAAGAAGTAGTGAAAGTCAAAGCTAAGCGCAGGCGTAATGTAAGGGTTCGGATGCTGTTCAAACGGCAGCTTGATGTTCAGCCCGATCGTCTTGCACCCAGCCTCATACGCCCCGCGATTAGCCGCCTCCATAATCCCCGGCCCACCACCCGAGGTCACCACAAAACGGTGCCGCCTCCCAGGCAGTGTCTTCGCCCACGAGGCCACCATCCCCGCCAGCCGCCGCGCGTCCTCGTAGTACTGAGCCATCTCCACCGCAGCTTCGGCCAGCTTCAACTTCTGCGCGCTCGCCTCGCCGCTCTCTATCTCCTCTGGCCTCGCGGGCTGCTCCTCCTTCGGCGCCGGTTGGGCCGACCCCGTATTTGCCAGCAGCTCCAGCTCCGAGTTCGCCACGTCCAGCGCCCGAAACCGCGCCGACCCGAAGAACACCACCGTGTCCTGAATCCGCTCCCGCCGAAACCGTGCCATTGGCTCCTGGTACTCCGCCAGAATCCTCAACATTCGCCCATCAGGCGAGTTCAAAAAATCCGCATTCTCATACGCCAGCGGAGCCTGCTCCAGCGTATCCGGCACCTTAGGGTTCATAGTCTCTCTATCCACATGTTAGAAAACCGGCAGTCGATCGCCCGTCATCCCCGGTAGTCGCGGTAGTGCACCGCCTCGGAGACACCGATCCATATATCCAGCAGCCCCAGCCCGGAGATCATCCCCCGCACCGCGCCATTATGCAACACCGCAGCAAGCCACGGCCGCGCCAGGATGAACTCATTGCGATCCCATATCCGCGTCCACCACGGCAACACCATCACCAGCACGCCCAGGTACACGCAGAACAGCACCAGCACAAACAGCGACAGCCGCTGCAGCCACACCGGCGCTGTTCTCTTTACAGGTTCAACCTTATTCACCGCCGCATCTTCAACGGTCGGTTCAGGGTTTGGGAAAAGTTGTGGCTGTCCGGACATCAAACTCCGCATCAAACGTTCTGCGCAAAACCTCTTCTACTCGAATAACTCTCAAGTCTGACACTAGCAGAGCGACTCGCGCTTGTCTCTCCGGCCAAAGCACCAGCGAAGGCTCCCCCACCCCCACCTCTCTCATTTTGCAGGAGTTGGCAGCTTTGCAGTAGCTGGAAGCTTCGCCGGCGCCCGCGTATCGTGCGGAAAATCCAGCCGCAGGTCATACGTCGACCGCGTGCCCGTCACCTTGATCGGCAACTCCACTCCCGCCCCATTTTTCTTCAACAGCTTGTCAAACGGAACCAGCAGCATGCTCTTCCACCCAGTCGTCATCTGCGACGCCGTCGCCTCCGTCCTGACCTTGCCACGAAACTCGTACGTGCTTCCAATCAACTCGATCTGTCCATTCATCATCACCTGCGCACCCGGCATCTGGTAGTTCAGCTCCAGTATCTGCAGCACCGCGTCCGCCTGCGAGAACGTACCCGACATCGACGATCCCACCACCGGCGCATCCTGCGCATTCGCCAGCTTCGGCTTCCCCTGAGCCCGCGCGCTCATCGCATCCAGCTGCTCCTGCATCTTCACGTTATTCAACAACGCATCGTGAATCGCAAACGTACCGTCCAGCCTCACCTTCTTCGAAACGCTCACCGGCCCCGGCGGAACAACGACATGCACCTTCGTCGCCAGCGCCCCACGCATCAGCGCCGGATTCCCCTTCATCGCCAGCGCCAGCATGTCCTCAATCCTGCCCTTCTCCATCACCGCACGCAGGTCCGTCGTATGCCCCTGCGTCCCAGCGCTCCGCGTCACTGACCCCGTAGCCGTCAACTCCGACCGCCCTATCCGCGTCTTCACCCGGTCAAGCCGAACATCGCCCGTCGTCCCATCCACCACCGCATTAAACTCCGTCCGCATCGGCAGCGAGTGGTCGCTGATATCAAGACGAAACTCCGGCACCTCTGCCGCCCCATCCACCGCAATCGCCCCCAGCGTCCCCTCAAACTTCCCCGTAGACGACAGAATCCCTCCCAGCCCATGAATCGAAGACAGGTCCGCATGCGTAAACTCATAATCGCCATTGATCGGCGTATCCCGCGGATTATCCTTCTGCCACGGCCCGAAGCGACCCGTCGAGCGCACATCTCCCACCGGCTTCGGATTTCGCAACACCGCCGTATAGTTCAACGGCTTCTTCGCCCCAACATCGGTCAACACCACGCTGCTGATCTCAAACTCCAGCGGCTTCTTCCCCGGCCTACTCGTCTCCAGCGTAATCTTCGCGTCTGTACACTCAACCCGGTCCACCGTAATCCCCAGCCCCGACTGCCCCTTCTGCTTCGGATCATCCGGCATCAGCGGCCCGCGCTCCTCCTTCGGAGGAATATTCACCGCCAGCCCATGTACTTTTACATCGACGATGCGCGTCGTCGGCCGCAGCAGCTCCCTCCAATCCGTACCGAACTCAAAGCTATCCACCACCACCATCGGCGGTGCATTCGGGCGAGCATCCGGCTTCGTCGGCCCCGCCAGATAAAGAATCCGCAGCCCACCACCCCGCACAATCACACCCTTTCTCATCGACAGCTCAAACCGATCCAGCTCCACCGGGCTATGAAACCGCGCCGAAAGCGACTCCACCACTTTTTTCCGCAACATCGGCTGCAGCTGCCGCAGTCCCCACTCCACCATCAACGCCCCCACAATCGCCACCAGCACAAAAACCGCACCGGTCCAAAGAACCCAGCGTCTCCGCCACCAGCGCTTGCGCTCCTCTACTGTCGCCGTCTCCACCGCTGCCTCGTTCAAGAGATACCCCGGAATTTCATGCTACCTTCCACGCACCTGGTCAGTTAGACGAATCCACCTTCACGAAAGGCCCAACCGGGTCACCAGCCCGCAAATATCCCCATCGTCCGTCAGGTGCTCCACCCACAGTGACTCGCCGGACCCCTTACTTCTTCGGAGTCAGACACGTCTGTCCAAATCGATCATTCAGGCAAAGCGTCCATCCACTCGGGTCTTCATTAAGCTTGTACTGATACTCTGTCTTGCCGGGATGCAGAAAGACCTTCGAGTTCTTGCCAGTGCACTGATCTCTGGTCCACTCAATGTGTCCCGCCGGTATAAGGTCGATGGTCGAATCATGTACTGAGATTTGACCGAGCTCCTTTGTCTCAGTCGAGATCACGCATCTACCGTTTGAAGCCCCTCGCATCTCCTCCAGGGAATACTCTCCGGTTCGCATAATCCTCCAGCGCGGTGGAGAAAAGCTATAGAGCACCGATCGAGCAGAACGGACCCCGCCACCATCGGATTGTTGAACAAACTGCCACTGCCCGACCAGACTTTCAGGCACCGCCGCACCGTCCGGTTGCGCCACCGTCGGCATCAGCGTCGCAGCCTGAAGCAGAAACACGATCGGACTGAAAAGGAAGAAGAAGATCAGAGCAATAGCAGACTTACGCTTCGAAACCTGCATCAACTCGCGATAGGCGCCCCACACCCAGTAGATCCATACATAAGTGACGACACAACCCAACACAAGAAAAACAAGAAAGATTCTGAACCCGTTGCTCGAAAAGAGGTTCATCGCATCCGCGGAACTGCCAGTTAGCGCCTGTTTATACCCAGTTGGATCCAGCGCTTTGAAAATCCCCTGCCCCACGAGTACAAAGAACAAACACAACAGCGTCGAAACGCCCGAGAAGTAGCAGGTAGCGGCAACGATCTGCCTCCACGCCGGTTTCGCCCCCACCATCTTCCACACCAGGGCGGTTTGCAACACGATCAGCGCAAAACCAAAAGCAGACAGCGCCGCAGTGATGCCGAACGCGAGCTCTTTGTCCTTTTCGCCGACGAAGAATGGAAGCTGCGCCAGAAACGCAATCCCAAACGACACCGCAAGAAACGTGAACGCCTCTTCCAACGCTGAGTCAGACTCAAGATCTAACGCCAGAACGGCTTTCTTCGGCGCAGGAAGCAGCGCAACCAGCCTCCGCACAAAGAACGGAACCGCACCAATCAACTTATCGATCAGATCCTTCATAGGAAACGCCTCTTGGCGCTCCACTCTACCCCCCGGCCCCTCAAACGCCTACAGAAAATTCAGCATTTTGCACACAGCGAAGCTAACGCAGAAGAACTGCGTGCCTCACGCGACCAGGTCCTCGCAGCCAGCCCCTATGGCGCCTTTACCTGCGACAGCTTCTTCTCCCTCTTCCGCCACTCCTCGGAAGAAAACAAGCGCGGCCCCACCTCAATCAGCCGCGGCATCATGTTAAACACCGCAACCCTGTTCCACGGTCCACCATTCCGCATCCGAAAACCCTTCTCATTCAGGTCGCTGACGATGCTCGAGTACGAGAAGTCCTGCCCCAGCAGATCCATCATCAGCATCAGTGTCTGATTCTCCCTGGGATGAACCTCAAGCCGAGTGCAATCCTCAGAGATTCGCAGCCCGTAAGGAATCTCCTCGCCGAAACCACCCGCCGTCGGAGCCTCCTGATCCGGCAACTCCCTCCGCCACTCAATCGACACCAGCTGCCATCCCGCAGCCATACGCTGCCTCATAATCTCAGGACTAAACGGCCCCGAAACCACATCGCGAACCCGTTCAAAATAAGCCATGCCCAGCCTCCGCAATCGACAATCTGGTAGTGGAAACGTGCAATTCCTCTGCCAAAAGTACACGCCACAGGCACGCCTGTAACTTCAGCCTCACCAGGACATAACCGTTACCCCACCGACAACGCCCACATCTTCCGCTGTTCAATCTCACAAAACACTGTTCGCTTTCGGACTCCCACCAAAGATATCCGCCCGCGACCAACGGGAGCACCACCCGACGGCGTACACAAGTCACGAAGTGACCGCCGCCCGCGCAGGGCGCCCGTCCGGCAGGACACATCGCCGACCGTTGTGCCTGCATCTGCGCCCGCTGAATCTTCCCCCGAACCTCTTCCCCGCGAAAGATCGGCGACGAACAAGCCTGCGCCGTGCAAAGAAACAGCGCAGCTCTCTTCAGCGGAGGGTACGTCACACTCGTGGGCAACGGTGCAGAATCGGCCGGGTCACGTATCTCGATCAACTCGTGTGACGTAATCGCCCGCAACGCAGCACTATGGAGCGCCACCACATCAGGATTCGACCAGGCCCCTACCACGGTCACGTGAATCGGAGCCTCCGTCCTATCCTCATTGGCAAGCAGCACGCCAGCCGACAGCGGCCGCAACGCGACCGACTCCGCCGCAAGATACCGCATCGCCTCCGCAGCAGTCGCATGAAACCGCTCCTCCCCCGAGGCAACCGCAAGCGCCGTAGCGAACCGCACCAGAGCGACATTTTCATCGCGATCAGGATGCGGCCGATACGCAGCATCCGTGGCCGTCGGTGCCGTAACAAATCCCCCGCCCACCGAAGCAGGCGCAAAGTGAGCAGAAATATACTCCGCAGCAGCGGCAGCAGCCTTCAAATCCCCACGATCGCCCGTAACATTATAAAGCGCCAGAAATGCCTGCCCCATCGCCAGCGTATCGCCAAGATAAGGCCCCGCAGGATCTACATCATCGTGCCGAAATCCCCCACCCGGCAAGCTGCGATGCACAACAATCCATCCAGCAGCACGCTGCGCCTGCACCAACGCGACAGTATCGCCGCTCGCTGCGTAGTAATCGCACAGCGCAGCGATCATCCACCCATTCTCGCGAGCGTACACGTGCTTATCCACGCGCGGTATCCCCTGCGCCCGCCGCCCCTCATCCGAAAGCTTGAAGTAAGCCTCGTTCTCCTGCCCATCATGCAGATCCGCATCCTGCGAAACAAAGAAAACACCCGCAGAAGGCGCAGTCAGAAAATTTGTAACATACCGATGCACAGATTGAGCCGCACTCAAATCTTCAGGATTCTGCGTCTGCGCAAAGGCGAGCGAATACTCCCGCAGTGCATCCGCCTGAATCGAGATCAGCTTCTCAAAGTGCGGCTCTGTCCAATGCCGTCCCACCGAATACTGGTACATCCCACCCCAAACCGGATCAAGCAGGTTCGTCGCATCATGCAGCGTATCCGCCGCGCGCTTCGCAGACTCCACGTTACCCCGCGCCCCCTGCCGCATCGCATACTCAACCGACTCTTCATCGAGATACTTATGAACAGACCCCCACCCTCCCACAGGCTTGTCATACTGCTTCTCGTACTGCGCCTCAATCCGCGCCAATAGCGCAGGCTTGATCACGGAATCCGACGCCGGACGAAACGCAGCCTCCTTCTCGACACTCGGCCCCGGCGAAGGATCGTCAATAATCGCCTGCAACATAGACGACATCAACTTCGGCGGCAAGTACCCCTGCCGCTTCACAATCTCCGACCCATCCGCCGCAAACACCACCGTAGCCGGCCATCCATAATCCTGATACCGATTCGAAATATCCGGCCGCGAATCCTGATCCACCTTCACCAACACATATCTCTGATTCAGCAACCGCACCACCGCCGGGTCGCGATACGTCACGTCGTCCATCACATGACACCAGTGGCACCAGACAGCCTCGAGATCCAACAGCACAAACTTATGCTCAGCCCGAGCCTGCGCAAACGCCCCATCCGACCAGGCCTGCCAATGCAATGTCGCCGGCGCCGGCGAAGTCGAAGCCCAGCCCGAAACAGCAAAAGTCATCAAAGAAATAAAACCCGCCAAACGTAATCTCATAATCACTCCAAGTACGAACCACAACCCTAAGACGGATTTTCCGGTTCTCATCAGAAAAGAAAAGCGCCCTACGCGGGCAGCGGTCACTTCGTGACTCGTAATAGCTTCGCGAAGTGCTCCCGTTGGTCGCAAGCAAACTTTCAAGCCGACCAACGGGAGGCCCAAGAGGTGAACCCAGCCAAGACCGGTACACAAGTCACGAAGTGACCGCCGCCCGCGCAGGGCGCCCGTCCGGCAGGACACCCGCATTTCCCCCCACAATGAGAAAATAGAAACAAATGCTCCAACTCTCAGCAGCCGGCAAACGCTTCGGCCAAAAACTCCTCTTCGAAGACGCGAACTGGCTCATCAACCCAGACGAACGCACCGGCCTGGTCGGCGGCAACGGCACCGGCAAATCCACGCTCCTCAAGATCATCGGCGGCATCGAGTCCCTCGACTACGGCACCATCACCCGCAACAAGGGCGTCACCCTCGGCTACCTCCCGCAGGACGGCCTCGCCCTCCGCGGCCGCACCGTCTTCGCCGAATGCCTCTCCGTCTTCGACCACCTCCATGAGCTCGAGCGCGAATCCATCGCCCTCACCACCACGCTCTCCGAAGCCGACCCAAAATCGAAAGAGTACGCCACCGCAGCCGAACGTTACTCCGACATCGCCGACCAGCTCCACGTCCACGACATCTACAACCTCGACTCGCAGGTAGGCGCAGTCCTCGGCGGCCTCGGCTTCTCCAAAGAAGACTGGGACCGCAACACCGAAGAGTTCTCCGGCGGCTGGCAGATGCGCATCGCACTAGCGAAACTCCTCCTCCAAAAACCCAGCCTCCTCCTCCTCGACGAGCCCACCAACCACCTCGACATCGAGTCCCGCAACTGGCTCGAAAACTACCTCCACGACTACCCCAACGCCTACATCCTCATCTCGCACGACCGCTACTTCCTCGACGTCACCGTCAACAAGACCGTCGAACTCTGGAATAAGCGCATGCACACCTACCACGGCAATTATGAGAAGTACGTCGCGCAGAAAGAAGAGCGCCGCACCCAGCTCATGTCCGCCTACAAAAACCAGCGCGACCGCATCGAAGCCCTCGAAGCCTTCATCAACCGCTTCCGCGCCCAGGCCACCAAGGCCAAACAGGTCCAATCCCGCATCAAAGAACTCGAAAAGATCGAGCGCATCGAGGTCCCCGAAGACGAGTCCACCATCCACTTCTCCATCCCGCAGCCCCCGGCCAGCGGCCGTACCGTCATCGAGGTCAACAACCTCAAAAAGATCTACCCCACGCCAACCGGCGGCGAAAAACTCATCCTCGACGACCTAAGCTTCACCATCGAGCGCGGCGACCGCATCGCTCTCGTAGGCGCCAACGGCGCAGGCAAATCCACCCTCATCCGCCTCCTCAGCCGTCAAGAAGAACCCACCGCAGGCACCATCCGCGAAGGCCACAACGTCCTCTCCGACTTCTTCGCGCAAGACCAGTACAAAGTCCTCGACCCCAACGCCGGCATGCTCGACGACATCAGCGGCGCAGCCCCCAAGGTCCCCGTCGTCGAACTCCGCTCGCTCCTCGGCTGCTTCATGTTCTCCGGCGATGACGTCTTCAAAAAACTCGGCGTCCTCTCCGGCGGCGAACGCAACCGCTACGCCATGGCCAAGATGCTCGTCTCCCCCAGCAACTTCCTCCTCCTAGACGAGCCCACAAACCACCTCGACCTCCGCGCCAAAGACGTCCTCCTCGACGCCATCCGCAACTTCACCGGCACCGTCCTCTTCGTCTCGCACGACCGTTACTTCATCGACGGCCTCGCCACCCGCGTCTTCGAGGTCGAAGACCGACGCCTCCACATCTACCCCGGCAACTACGAGGACTACCTCTGGCGCAAACAGGGCGGCCCCGAAAAAGTAACCGAACAGATTACAAACTCTCTGGCACCAGCCCCTGCAGTTGTCATTTCGACCGAGGTGGAGAAACCCGCTTCTCTACCGCCGCTCACACCAGCCAATCCAGTCAAACGCCTCAATCCCATCAAGCTTAAACAACTTGAAGACCGTCTCCGCTTCGCCGAAGAAGAGATCCCCCACCTGGAATCCATCATCGCCGAAGCAGAAGCCCGCTTAGGCAACTTCACCTCAGCAGAGCAGTCCCAAAGGGACGCCGCCGAACTCGACAAGCTCCGCGCAAAACGCACAACCCTTCTCGCCGAGTGGGAAGAACTCTCCCTAACCCTCGAGGAGCAGCAAACCGCCTAATCCAGGCCAATCATCAGGCGGGCAAGCATACAATTGCAGGACGAGGACACACATGATTTATCGAAAGATCAACATGGAACTGATCGTCATCGAAGATGAAGCCGAGGCAGTTGTGGAACAGTTGAACGCAGCCCTCGATCGCCTTGAAGAGGAGCACACGATCTTCGGCGGCGACATCGAAACTTCTCCTATCGAAGAACCGAAAACACCACGGAGATCAGCGCTCACACACACCATGGCCGCGGGTGAAACGGCAGCTTCCGCTGTCAAGATGGCCGGCGAAAAGGTCGTCAACGCGCTCCGAAAAGTTATCTGACCGAAATCTCAGT
The DNA here is from genome assembly GCF_051013365.1 of Tunturiibacter psychrotolerans. Classification (GTDB taxonomy): domain Bacteria; phylum Acidobacteriota; class Terriglobia; order Terriglobales; family Acidobacteriaceae; genus Edaphobacter; species Edaphobacter psychrotolerans_A. Next base: position 2,097,134 of record NZ_CP132941.1, read on the forward strand.
CAACCTACACCGGCGCATAAAACCTTCACGCGACTGGGAAAAATTCTCCGTAACACTAGAGGACCAATTCTCTCTCGCAAATCCTGATCACGCTGAGAGTAACTACAGCATTGCCGCGTGCCGGGAGGTATATGCTTTTCGGAGTTCTTGATTCGGAGTGTCGATGTTTCTTCGCAAAGCTGCTACAGGGGTATGTTGTTCTTCCGGACAGGGTCCCAAAAGCTCGCCCGCATCAACAACGCCTGCGGTGCATATGAATTCGACGTAGATGGAGCCGGAGCCGGCGTCTCAAAGGTCTGGGAGTGGAAGTAGAGCCAGAGTCTCCAGGGCTCTTCGCCCGTTTGTAATCGTCGTCCCCATCCAGTGACTCACAATCCCATCGTGAGTCGCCGTGGCGAGACCTCGCGGTTCGCTGTTGCGGTGTCCGCATCCGAATTCTTTTTGCCTGCGATCGGGACTTGGGATAACCGCGTCCTTCAAAAATAAAGTTGAAAAGTCTGGCGTGTTTTTCGCCGCCACAAAGGTGCATGTTAATTCACCACGTTTGCCACGCAATTCACCACGTTCTCACCACCCAAAAACCACGTTTTGCGCCCACAATTTCGCAAAACCCCACCCAAAAACCAGCCAAAAAAATTATCTTCCCTCGCGCAGCCGAGCCGCCAGCCGCTCCGGCAACCCCGCCATCAGAATCCTTCCCTGCGCCGCCGTCAGGTCATACGGCACGCGATGATAAACAATCTCCCTCGCCTCCGAGTCACAGATCACAAACGCCGCCCGCCAGTCGCAATCTCGCGGCTGCCCCACAGACCCCGGATTGATCAGATGCCGCGTTCCCTCTGGAATCGCCATCTTCCAGCTCTCCGCCACATTCTTCGTTCTGAACTGTGTTTTGATCTCGTGCCACTCATGGTCCTTCTGCGAGAACCCACCCTGCAAATGCGTATGCCCAAAGAACGTAATCGCAGTCGCCGCCTGCTGCAGCGGTGCCCACGCATCCCGCATATTCAAAATGTACTGATCCTCATTCAATGGCGACCCATGCACACAGGTCACGCCCGGCTCTTCTGGAACCACTGGCCCCTGTGGCATCGCCTTCAGCCACGCGAGATTCTCCTCGCTCAGTTCTTTCTTCGTCCACTCTGCAGCAGCCCGAGCAACCGGGTTGAACCCCACCGCCGAAGTCAGTCCACAACAAACGCGATCATGGTTTCCACGCACATTCACCTGCGCCTTAGCCCGCATCAGCTTGACCACTTCGTTCGGGCTTCCGCCATACCCCACCACATCGCCCAGGTTCCATAGCACGTCATACGGCTCTGCTTCGGCAAGAACTGCGTTCAATGCTTCGAGGTTCCCGTGGATGTCCGAAATAACAAGCGCGCGCATGCGGTCAGATAGGGCGCAAAACGACACAAGGCCCAATCATCGAGTCTATAGACATTTACACAATGAGGGAAATCGCCGAATCCAGATTCAAACCGAAGCCAGCGGCACTGTCCTGTCCGTCTCCATCGTCGGAGCCGAAGCCAGCAGCCTGCGCGTATAAGCATGTTGCGGCTCACGAAACAGCCTCGCTGCCTCCGCCTGTTCCACAATCTCCCCATGCTGCATCACCGCCACCCGGTCCGCCACCTGCGACACCACCGCAAGATCGTGCGAGATAAACAGCATCGCCAGCCCATGCTCCCGCCGCAGCGTCTTCAGCAACTCCAGAATCTGCGCCTGCACCGTCACATCCAGCGCCGTCGTCGGCTCATCTGCAATCAGCAGCCTGGGCCGGTTCACAATCGCCATCGCAATCAAAATCCTCTGCCGCTGCCCTCCAGAAAACTGATGCGGATAGTCCTTCGCCCTGCACTCCACCTCCGGCAACCCAACCTCTTCCATCGCCTCAAGCACACGCGCCCTCACTGCCCTCCGCTCCATCTCCGGATGATGCGCCGCGACCCCCTCTGCAATCTGCGCCCCTACCGGCATCACCGGATTTAGCGCCGTCATCGGCTCCTGAAAGATCATCGCGATCTCGCGGCCCCTCCGCCTCCGCATCGCCTCTTCCGGCAACGCCAACAGATCCTCCCCATCAAACCGAATCGCCCCGCCCACCCGCGCACTATCCGGCAACAACCTCAGCACAGCCAGCGAAGTCGCTGATTTCCCGGACCCCGACTCCCCCACCAGTCCCAGCGTCTCCCCAGCCTTGATCTCAAACGAGATCCCTCTCACAGCCTCATGCTGCCCAAAGCCCACCGTCAGATCCCTCACCTCGAGCAGCACCGCAGCATCCATACTCTGCATGGTAGCGAACAAACCACGCCCTGCGCGGGCGGCGGTCACTTCGTGACATGTATACCGGCTTCGCCCAGGGCCTCCCATTGGTCGGCAAAAATATCTCCTCGCGACCAACGGGAGCGCCAACCGAAGGGGTACACAAGTCACGAAGTGACCGCACCGCGCAGCGGGCCCGGCCGGCAGGCCATCTCTTTCTCACCAAAAAGAGAAGGCGGTCTCTTATAGGACTTTGGCCACCAAATAGCGTCTAATCTCGATGACAGGCCTATGAGACACACCCATCGCATCCTCTTTGCCGCCCTGATTCTCTCCTGCTCCTCCACCTGGGCTCAGATGCACAAGGTCGCCAAGCCCGAGCAGGTGGTTCGCGCCGTCGGCGTATACGAGTGGACCGGCGACTTCGCCAAGCCCACTGCCAGCCGTCTCATCCCCGTCTCTCTCTTCATCGACGGCAAGATCGAAGACGCCGGCATCTACGTCGCCCGCCCCGTACCCTTCGCCCTGCTCAGCGGAAACGTCTACGAACTCCAGACCGCAGGCATCGACAAAGGCTATCTCGACCTCTCCTTCGCGCGTCATCTCGAGGCCACCACCTCCACCGGCGACCTCGCCTTCGACGATGGCTGGTTCGGCTACGGAACCGTCAAACCTCTCGCCGCGCCCAGAAAAGTAGCCGCTCTAAAACCCTCCAAAACCCTTCCCGTCCTCCACAGCTCCGCATCAGAAAACGCAAAGCCCCAAACAGCAACCAACTCCACAACAAGCTCTACCTCCAGCGACGATCCAGACCGACCCACGATGAAGCGTCGCTCCTCCGACACCCCAAGCTCCGGCACAACCACCTCATCAACGACCTCCTCAACCACGCCCACGCCATCAACAACCTCGGACGACCCTGATCGTCCAACCATGAAGCGCAGGTCAGACAGCTCGACCCCCGACAACAGTTCCGGAACCACCGCATCAACCGGAAGCACACCCGACGACGACCCAGACCGTCCGGTCATGAAGCGCCGATCCGATAGCTCCGACTCCTCCACAACTAGCAGCACCAGCACAACAAGCCAACCAGCCGATGACCCGGATCGCCCCACCATGAAGCGCAGCTCCGACACCTCAACCTCCACCGACACCGCATCGACAACCACCAGTTCCACCCCCTCCGACGATCCCGACCGCCCCACCCTGAAGCGGCACTCCGCCGAGGACGCCAAGCGAGCCCACGACACCAACTCCGTCGTCGGCACCGGAGCCCTGAACGACGACCCTGACCGCCCGAATCTGCATCGCGGCAAGCCGACCAGCGCCATGACCGACTCCGACCTTCCCAAGCTCTCCGGTCTCCCGCAAAACCTGCACCAGATGGTCGCCGTCTCAGACGCAGCCAATCGCGATCCCCACCCCTTCACCCTCGAATGGGACGATCCCACACAGCACGCTGCCGTTCTCGAAAAGATGCAGACCATGGCCCGCGCCCAACTCGCCGCCTACACAAAAACCCCAGCCCCCAAAGCCCCCGCTCCCACCCCAGCCGTAAAGAAAACCACACCCACCGCCACAACCCACCCGCATCGCACCACACCTGCACCCGCCCCTACCCCTCTCCTCGATGAGGAGCTCAAGGCCTACACCCTCAGCTACGGCGGTGCCGCAACCTACATCTACTCCGCCCACACCGCGGGCACGGGGGCCGACCTCCGCTACGTCACCATCGTCGCGCAGGACAACGGCCTCGGCGAACTCAAACCCGCCATCCAGAACGTCACCGACGCCGCCCACCTCGACCGCACCCCCCACATGCGCTTCGTCGATGTAGTGGACGTAGAAGCCAGCAACCGCGCCAGCCTTCTCTTCGAGCTACGCGCCCAGAACGCCCGCCAGTTCGGCCTCTACCGCGTCATCGCCGCCCACTCCGAGCAAATCTTTGTAACCGGCACGACGCAATAGCGCCCGACGCTCTCATTCCCGACATCTTCCGCTCACCGCTTGAACCCGCCACCGTCAGAAGAGTAACGTTTTGATTAGCAACGTATAACAACACAGGAGATTCCTATGCACCGCCTCCACATCGCTCTCCTGCTCCTCGCCGCAACAGCCTTGTTCGCGCAGTCTGCCGCCGTTCCCCGCACCAACTCTTCTGTCGTACTCCGTAGCATCCCCATGGGAACCGAATGTCCCATCGGCTTCCGCGCGAACCGCCAAGCCACTCCACAGATCCTCTCCGCAGGCGACACTCAAAAGAACACTCCAGCCCTGGGACTTCACCTCACCCTCGACCACCAAGCCGAACCCGCAATCGAAAGCGTCGAGATCACAGTCTACGGCGTCTCCCCCAAAGGGCAAGTCCTCCCAACCAATCAGTGGGCCGCAGACACTGACACGCGCGACGTCATCTCGAAGTCCTTTCAGCTTCAGCGCAGCGCCGATGCCGAAACCCTCAACAACGCCGACATTTGGATGCACCAGGTTGGTGCTCTTCGCTGGGTAGACCTGAACGAAATCCGCTACACCGACGGCACCAGCTGGCGCCCGTCAAGCTCCGCAAAGTGCCGAGCAGTCCCCAGCAACTTGATCCTCGTCGGCCAAAAATAAGTCGGTCAGAAATAAATTAATCTGAAACGCCCTACAGCGGAATGTTGCCATGCTTCTTGGCAGGATTCTTCTCCCGCTTCGTCGCCAGCATATCCAGCGCAGAGTTCAACCGCCTGCGCGTCTCTCGAGGCATGATCACAGCATCCACATATCCCCGCTCCGCCGCCACATAGGGATTCGCGAACCGCTCACGAAACTCCTCCACCTTATCCTTGCGAGCCTCCGCAAGAACCGCCAGCTTCTCCTCTTCGGTAAACGCCTTGCCCTGAGGCCACATCGCCTCTGCGCGCTTTACGGTCAAATCCAGCTCGCGCTTATAAACAATATTCACAGCACCCTCAGGCCCCATCACCGCAATCTCAGCCGTAGGCCAGGCCAGATTCAAATCTGTCCGCAGATGCTTCGAGCTCATCACGCAATACGCCCCGCCGTAGGCTTTGCGTGTAATCACAGTGAGCTTCGGCACCGTCGCTTCCGCAAACGCATACAGCAGCTTCGCTCCATGCCGAATAATGCCGCCATGCTCCTGCTGAATCCCCGGCATGAACCCCGGCACATCCTCAAACGTGATCAGCGGAATATTGAACGCGTCGCAGAACCGCACAAATCGCGCTCCCTTCACGCTCGCGTTGATATCCAACACACCCGCAAGAAACGCCGGCTGATTCGCAACAATCCCCACCGGCCGCCCCGCCATCCGCGCAAACCCCACCACAATATTCCGCGCAAAGTGCTCATGCACCTGAAAGAAATACCCATCGTCCACAACACGCGAGATCACATCCACCATGTCGTAAGGCTGATTACTCTCCTCCGGAATAATCGTGTCCAGCGCAGCATCCGCACGCGCCGGATCATCCTGCGTCGCCCGTCGCGGCGCGTCATCGAGATTATTCGAAGGCAGAAAACTCAACAGCTCCCGCACTGTCGCCAGGCACTCCTGATCGTCATGCGCCATAAAGTGCGCCACGCCGGAGATCTCGTTGTGCGTCACCGCACCGCCCAGCGCCTCCTTCGTCACATCTTCATGCGTCACCGTCTTGATCACATCCGGCCCCGTCACAAACATGTAACTCGTCTTCTCGGTCATCACCGTGAAGTCTGTAATCGCCGGCGAATAAACCGCACCCCCCGCGCAAGGCCCCAGAATCGCCGAGATCTGCGGCACCACGCCGCTAGCCAACGTGTTCCGCAGAAAAATATCCGTATATCCAGCGAGCGAAACAACACCCTCCTGAATCCGAGCCCCACCCGAATCATTGAGCCCAATCACCGGCGCGCCCACCCGCATCGCCATGTCCATAATCTTCACAATCTTCGCCGCGTTCGCCTCCGACAGAGACCCGCCAAACACGGTAAAGTCCTGCGCAAACACAAACACCACCCGCCCATGCACCCGCCCATACCCGGTAATAAACCCATCGCCAGGCACCCGCTGCTCGGCCATCCCAAAGTCGGTCGCCCGATGCGTAACGAACTTGTCTGTCTCCTCGAACGTGCCCTCATCGAGCAGAAAATCAATCCGCTCCCGCGCCGAAAGCTTGCCCGACTTTCGCTCTCGCGCCCGCCGCTCCTCGCCCCCGCCCTCTTCCGCAATGGCGTGACGCGCAGCAAGCTCCGCGAGTTTACGTTGATGATTGAGTGACTTCGCCACAGGAATGTCTGATTGAACAGGTTGCTCCGCTGCTGCCATAGAACGGAATTCTAGCAGCGCAACTCCAGCGCAGTCTCTCTATCGCGAAATACCTGGACAGCTGCCATCTCGAAGTGTTTACATCGACATCCTATTCGCCTGCGGAGGTACCCGGTATGTTCAATTCAGCCGACTGTGTCGCCATCCATCTACAAGACATCACGGCAGCCGAGAACTTCTACACCAACGTGATGAAGTTCACCCTCGTGAACCGCTCCGAGATCCACCTCGAATACGACACCGGCCAGTTCCGCCTCTGCATCGATAAAGAGCTCAACACCCGGCCGCCTCTCCCGAACTTTACCGTGCCAGACATCGGCGCCACCAAATCAGGTCTGCTGGCTAACGGCTGCGTCATCCTCCGAGAAAGCCACAACTCCCTCAACTTCAGCGACCCCTTCGGCATCACCTACTCCATTGTTCAGGCGTAGACACGGAAGCAAATAAAAGGCGAATATAATCTCCAGTACGAGCCGTGTCCGCCCCTGCCCAACCCGACCGCTTTCACTTCCTCCACATCGACCTCAACAGCTTCTTCGCGTCGGTTGAGCAACAACTCCACCCTGAATATCGTGGCCGCCCGCTCGCTGTCGTTCCCACCATGGCCGACACCACCTCCTGCATCGCCGCCAGCTACGAAGCCAAGGCGCTCGGCATCAAAACCGGCACACAGGTAGGCGAAGCCAAGCGAATCTGCCCCGACATCATCCTCATCGCAGGCAACCACGCCGAATACGCCAAGTATTCGCATGAGATCGCCAAAGCCGTCGAGCTAGCCTGCCCCGTCTCCCACACCCCCTCCATCGACGAGATGGTCTGCGAACTCATAGGCCGCGAACAGGAGCCGCCAGGCGCCCGCAAGATCGCCCTCGAGATCAAACAGTCCATCTACAAAAACGTAGGCGAAGCCCTTCGCTGCTCCATCGGCATGGCCCCAAACCGCTACCTCGCCAAGATCGCCAGCGACATGCAGAAGCCCGACGGGCTCATCGGCCTGCTCCCCTCCCAGCTCCCCCGCGCCATCGCCCATCTCGAACTCCGCGACCTCCCCGGCGTAGGCGCCCGCACCGAAGTCCGCCTCAACGCCAAAGGCATCACCACCATGGAGCAGCTCCTCGCCCTCGATCGCAACGGCATGCATAAGCTCTGGGATTCCGTCTGGGGCGACCGCCTCTACCACTGGCTCCGCGGCGCCGACAGCGGCGACGACGGCGCACCCGTCTCCTTCGGCATCCAGAAAACCCTCGGCCACTCCCACGTCCTCGGCCCCGAACACCGCTCGCATGAAGGCTCCTGGGCCGTAGCTCACAAGCTGCTCCACAAAGCCGCCATGCGCCTCAGGATGGAGAAGTTCTACACCAATTCCCTCACTGTCACCATCCGCTTCGCCCTCACAAGAGAACAAACCGAGCGCATCAAATCCAAGCGCCACACCAGCGGCATTAATCACTCCGGCTGGGCCATGGAGGCCCGCTTCCGCGAGTGCCAGGACACCCTCACCCTTCTCGAAGCTCTTCGCGGCGTCTGGGCCCAGCGCCCACAAGGCCCCGACTTCGCCAAGCCTTTCTTCGTAGGCGTCACCCTGCGCAACCTGATCCCCGAAGACGAGCACCAACCCGAACTCTTCGCCGACCCCAACAACCGCGCCGACCTCTCCAACACCATGGACAAGCTCAATCTCAAGTACGGCCACACCACCTTGCACTTCGCCGGCATGCTTCCCGCCCGCGAATCCGCCCCCACCCGCATCGCCTTCACGCAGATCCCCGTCCAATACGGCGTTGACTACATGTAACTCAGGGAAGCACAAAAAGGCGCCGAAGGCGCGTCAGCCTCGATGGCAGATCGCGCCGTGCGCGCAGCACGCCGTTAAGTTTTTAGAAATCCACCCAAACTAATGCCCAACAGCCGGCTTCTTAGCCGTAGTAATCACCACCACACTAATCAAAACAAAAGCCGTCCCCAGAATCGTCCTAAGCCCAAGCGCCTCCCCGCCCAAAAAATATCCCAGCACCACCGCCACCACCGGATTTACATACGCATAAGTCCCCACCTTCGTAGGCGATTCATGATGAATCAACCAGACATACGCGGTATATCCTACAATCGATCCCGCAACAATCAGATACAGCAGCGCCAACCAGGCCCCACGCGAAACGCTCTCCGGATGAAATCCGCGAAACTCCCCAAACGCCGCAGCAGCAACCACCAGCAGCAGCCCGCCAGTCAGCATCTGCGCACCCGAGCTCATCACTTTCGACTCCGGCAGCGGAAGCACACGCGTCAGCACCGAAGCCACCGCCCAGCTCAGCGATGCCACAATCAACGCGATCGCGCCAGTCGTCTCAATCGCCGCCCCACCTAGATCAAACGAGCGGCTCATCAGCACCGCCACTCCGCCAAGCCCCACCAGCAGAGCCAACGCCAGACGAACCGTCAGCTTCTGTGTCCTCAAAAAAATAATCTCCGCCAGCGCCATAAACGCCGGAATCATCGCCAACATCACCGCAGCAATCCCCGACGCAATCCGCTGCTCCGCCCAAAACAGCAACCCATAGTCGAGCACAAAGATCAGCGAAGCGATCACAACCACCGACCCCCACTGCCGCCTGTTCGGCAAGCACTCGCCCTTCGCCAGCATCCATCCAAAGAGCACAGCGCCCGCCACCACAAACCGCATCGCCGCAAACAAAAGCGGTGGAACCTCATGCACGCCAACACGAATCGCCAGAAACGTCGATCCCCACACAAGATAGATAATCGCGAAAGCCAACAAAGTCTTCCACGCGGGACGATCAGTAACGGCTTCCATTGCCAATTTCTACCACGCGCCGCCACCCAAAACTGTCAGTAGTCTTCAGCACCCTCACCCTCGCGACCCAGAGCATGACATCTGTCACCCCAAACTCCTGACGCCCAACACTACTGCGCTCACGCAATCCATCGCATCATCATCCTGTAATCCAAAACAGGAGACCGATCATGCCGCTGACCGCCATCGCCTACGAGACCGAAGCCGTCCCCACCCACGGCCCCCAGATCGCGCACCGCCAACTCGTCGCCAGTCTCACGGGCGTCACCAAGCGCTACGGCAATGCCCTCGCGCTCGACCGCCTCAACCTCTCCCTCCGTCCCGGCGAAATCGTCGCTCTCCTCGGCCCCAACGGCGCCGGAAAATCCACCGCCATCAAACTCCTCCTCGGCCTCATCGCCCCCACCTCCGGCAGCACCCGCGTCTTCGGCAGCGACCCCCGCCAAGCCATCACGCGCACCCGCGTAGGCGCCATGCTGCAAGTCTCTCGCATCACCGAAATGCTCAAAGTCCGCGAGCACCTCGACCTCTTCCGCAGCTACTACCCCAACCCACTCCCCATCCCCGACATCCTCCGCATCGCCCAGCTCCAGGGCATCGAAGATCGCCTCTTCGGTCAACTCAGCGGCGGCCAGAAGCAGCGCGTCCTCTTCGCCCTCGCCCTCTGCGGCAACCCCGACCTCATCTTCCTCGACGAGCCCACCGTCGGCATGGACATCGAAGCCCGCCGCGGCCTCTGGACAGAGATCCGCCTACTCGCCGCCATGGGCAAGACCGTCCTGCTCACCACCCACTACCTCGAAGAGGCCGACGCCCTAGCCGACCGCATCATCGTCATCAACAAGGGCCGCGTCATCTGCGAAGGCACACCAGCCGAGATCAAACGCAACAGCGGAGGACGACGCGTCCGCTGCAATACAAGCCTCTCCGTGGAAGTCCTGCAAAGCTTAGCCTCAGTCACCAACGTCGAACAAATCGGCGAAGCCACCATCGTCACCGCCACTCACGCAGAGAACGTAGTCCGCGAGATGCTGCGCCGCGACGAGACTCTCAGCGGCCTCGAGATCGCAAGCCCCGCCCTCGAAGACGCCTTCCTCGCCCTCACCAGGAATTAAATGTCGTCATCCTTCGCACCGCGAAGGATCCCTGTATTCAGCTTTTGCATTCGGCCACAGTGAGTAACCAGAAGACACGCTAAGGAGAAATCCAATGTCCACCGCAGCCACCGCAATCTCTCTTCCCGCGACCGCAAGCCCTGCGCGCACCTACGGCAAAGAAGCCAAGTACGAGTTCGTAAAACTCATCCGCACCCGCTCCTTCTCTCTCGCAACCATCGGTTTCCCCGTCATGTTCTACATCATCTTCGGCCTCGCCAACCGCCACGCCTTCGACGGCACCGTCCACATGGCCAAATACATGCTCGCCGGATACGCCTGCTTCGGCCTCATCGGCTCCGCTCTCTTCGGCATAGGCGTCGGTCTCTCCTCTGACCTCGCCGCCGGGTGGCTCGAACTCAAACGCTCAAGCCCGATGCCCGTCGCCGCCTATCTCTTCGCCAAATGCGCCTCCGCAGCCGCCTTCGGCCTCATCATTGTCAGCATCCTCACCGTCATCGGCATCACCTTCGGCGACGTCCATCTCACGCCGTCCGAAATCGTAAAGATGCTCGGCGTCACCTTCGCCGGCTCCATCAGCTTCGCCAGCATGGGCCTGCTCATCGCTTTACTCGTCCCCGCGAACGCAGCCCCCGGCATCATCAACCTCATCTATCTCCCCATGTCCTTCCTCAGTGGCCTGTGGGTGCCCATCAAGTTCATGCCCCACTGGTTACAGGGCATCGCGCCGCTACTCCCCACCTACCATCTCTCCCAGATCATGCTCAGCATCTTCCACTACAACGACTCCATGTCCCTCACCACCCACTGGAACGCGCTCATCGGCTTCACCTTACTCATGCTCGGATTCAGCCGCCTCATCTTCCATCGCAAAGAACAGAACGCATAATTGCAACGAACATCGCAACCCACGGCGTAAACTGCTCTGGAGTAATCCATGACCGGCAACGACAACATCTCGAACAAGCAAGAAAACAAGTGGCCCTGGATCTGGCTCGCCTACACAGGCTTTCTCTTTATCGACCCCATCTTGGAGCCAAGCCGCAACCTGTGGCTCGGCACCATCGCCGTCTTCGTCACGTTTCTCACGCTCTTCTACGGTTATGTCCGTTCAACCGACGAAGGCCGCCCACTGCGCTTCTGGATGATCGGCGCTACCATCCTTCTCGGCCTTATCACCTTTCCATGGAACGCCGGAGCCACGACCTTCTTCGTCTACGCCGCCGGATTCCTACCCTTCAGCATCGAGTCCAAGTCTCGTGTCCTCTCCCTCTTCTTCGCCGAGTCCCTCGCAATCCTCGCCGAAGCCTACGTCTTTCGCGCCCCCGGCTTCTTCCATATAGGATTGCCCAACGCCATCGTCTGCATCTTCCTCCTCGTCGTCATCGGAGGCGGAAACATCTTCTTCGCCGAGCAGAAACGAGCCGACTGCAAACTACGCCTCGCCCAGGAAGAGAACGTCGCTCTCGCCGCCGTAGCCGAACGCGAACGCATCGCCCGCGACCTCCACGACGTCCTCGGACACACCCTTTCCGTCATCGTCCTAAAAGCCGAACTCGCCGGTCGGCTCGTTGAAACCGACCCACAACGTGCAGCCCATGAGATCGCTGACGTAGAAAAGACCGCCCGCACCGCCCTCAGCGAAGTCCGCGAAGCCATCGGCGGCTATCGCTCTCAAGGCCTCACCGCCGAGATGGAGCAGGCCCGCAAAACCCTCCAATCCGCTGGCGTCGCGCTCTCCTGCGAATCCCCAGTCCCTCAACTCAACGCAACGGAAGAGACCGCCCTCTGTCTCACCGTCCGCGAAGCCGTCACCAACATCGTTCGCCACGCCAAAGCCAAGCAATGCCGCATACGCTTCGCCCGCTCCGAAGACGGCTATCACTCTCTCCTCATCACCGATGACGGCGCGCAACCGAAGATCAGAGAAGGCAATGGCCTCCGCGGCATGCGCGAGCGCGTCCAGGCTCTCGGCGGACGTCTCTCTGTCACCACCAGCCCGGGTGTCACCATCCTGATCGAGCTCCCTCACACCACCGACACCCACAACGAACCAACGCTGTCGACAGATTCGAGCGAGATCAAAGCTCCGCTCCTAACCACATGAGCCCCTCCATCCGCGTCGTCCTAGCCGAAGATCAGGCCATGGTCCTCGGCGCCCTCTCCGCCCTCCTCGAGCTCGAATCCGACATCTCCGTCATCGCCACCACCGCCAACGGCCGCGACGCCGTCGAAGCTGTGGCCCGCCTCAAACCGGACGTTCTCGTCACCGACATCGAGATGCCCCAGATGACCGGCCTCGAGCTCGCCGCAAACCTCCGCACCAACCACCCGAACGTCCGCACCATCATCCTCACCACTTTTGCCCGCCCGGGATACCTCCGCCGCGCCCTCGACGCCGGCGCCCGCGGCTACCTCCTAAAAGACCGCCCCGCCAAAGAGCTCGCCGACGCCGTCCGTCGCGTTCACCGCGGCATGCGCGTCGTCGATCCCGCCCTCGCAGCCGAAGCCTGGAACGCCGAGCTCGACCCCCTCACCGATCGCGAACGCCAGATCCTCCAGCGCGCCGGAGACGGCCGCAGCAGCACCGAAATCGCCACCGAACTCCACCTCTCCGAAGGCACTGTTCGCAACTACCTCTCCGAAGCAATCGCCAAGCTGGGAGCCTCCAACCGCGTAGACGCCGCCCGCATAGCTCGCACCAAAGGCTGGCTCTAGCCCCCTTTACGACCCCGCCAAAAGAACTCACTGCACTCGAAGCAAACCACCCGGCCGAGACGCGCAAGGTCAAATGTAAGGAATAACAAAAGAATTGTCATTTCGACCGGAGCGAGCCACAGCGTCATCGTGGTTCGCGCAGTGGAGAAACCCGCTGTTCAACACTTTTTCGGGCAACCATTTCCAAGATGACCCTAAACCCCATCTCCTGCATCCCACACACTGAACAGGAGAATTAATGAATATGTCTTCTATCCGCACCACCCTCCGCACAGCCGCCCTCTGCGGCGCTGCCCTCGCCCTCGCCACCGGCTGCAACAAAAAAGCCGACAACACCCTCAACTTCACCAGCGCCATCAACACCTACTACAGCGCCCACCCCGCCTGCCTCTGGTCCGACCCCATAAAATTCCCCGTCCAGGCCGACACCTCTGACAACAGCAAGACCTCCGGCTACGACGCCCTCGTCGATCAAGGCCTCCTCGTCCGCACCACCGCCGAAAAGAAAAAGTTCATCATCGCCAGCAAGCAGGTCAACAACTACGATCTCTCCGACAAAGGCCGCGCCGCCTGGACCGCCGACACCACGCAGCCCGGCTACGGAAACTTCTGCTACGGCCACCGCAAAGTCTCCAGCATCGACAGTTCCACCCCAACCACCGACAACGTAGGCGCCACCACCCAGATCGCCTACCACTACAACGTCCCCGACGCAGCCGGATGGGCCACCGCTGCCGAAACCCAAAGCGCATACCCAGCTCTTCAAACCGAGCTGGCCGCACCTCAAAACGCCCAGGCCACCCTCACAAACACCAGCAACGGATGGCAGGTCTCCTCCGCCAAGTCACTCAACAACACATCCACCAACGCAGGCAAGATCGTCGAATAACCAAGCAAAAAAAGAGCCGGCATCATTCTCTGCCGGCTCCTTCATCCAAAACGCTCTACTGATCCTCGTCGTCCTCAGGCCCCGAGCTCGCCGCAGCCGTCACCGCAGCATAAGACTTCATCTCGTACTCATGCGGCGGCACATTCCCGGCAAGATTCTTCACAAAGTAATCCCACCTCCGCCGCGTCATGTACTGACTCGCCTCTCCATATCCATGCGCCGCATTCGGAATAATCAGCAGATCAAAATCCTTATTAGCCTTGATCAGCGCATCCACCACCAGCAGCGTATTGTTCATCGGCACGTTGTTATCCATCGACCCATGCGCCAGCAGCAGCTTGCCCTTCAAATTCTTCGCAACATACTGGTTCGCCTGGCTGTCATAGTTCGTCGTGCCATCCGCATTCGTCACCAGCAGCCCGTTCCACTTTTCCGCCCAATCATCCTCATAGTCCCTCTGGTCATGATTCCCACTCTCCGCAATCCCCACCTTGAAGAAATCCGGATAATGAAACATCGCCGCCGCCGTAGCATTCCCGCCGCCCGAGTGCCCATACATCCCCACCTTATCGATATCGATCCACGGATACTTCGCCGCCAGCTCCTTCATTCCCGCAACCTGATCCGGAATCGTGTTGTCTCCTAAATCTCCGTAGTAAAACTCATGAAACTTCTTCGACCTCCACGGCGTTCCCATCCCATCGATGCACACAACAACAAACCCCAGCTCCGCCAGCGACTGCCAATCCCGATGCGCCGCCTCAAACCCTCTCCCACCACAAGAGCCCGTCTGCGGCCCCGGATACACAGAGTTCACAATCGGATATTTCTTCGACGCATCGAAGTCCGTCGGCTTGAACATGTAACCGTACAAGTCCGTCTTCCCATCCCGCGCCTTCACTACAATCGGCTCCGGAGCCACCCACCCAGCAGCCACCAGCTTCGTAATATCCTGCTTGGCAACATCCATCACAACCTTGCCGTCATCATCTCTCACCACAGCCGTCTTCGGCTGCGTCACCGTCGAATACACATCGACAAAATATCTCCCATCCTCCGACACCGTCACCGCATGATCCGCATTCTCCGGCGTCAGCAGCTTCATATCCTTGCCCGTAAACTTCACGCTGTAGAAGTGCGAAAAATAAGGATCGCGCCCAGCCTCTTTCCCCACCGCGAGAAAATAAATCATCCGCGCCTTCTCATCGACGTGCAGTACCTGCGTTACATTCCCCTCGCCGCGCGTAATCTTATTCTTCAGAAGACCGTTCGTGGCATCGTACAAATACAATTGCCCCCAACCGTCCTCCTCGCTGAACCACAGCAGCTCATTCGTCTTCGACAGATACTTCCAGTTCACCTTCCCATTGCCGCTCTCGAAAAACTTCGGCGCAGTCTCGCTGAACATATCCAGCACTTCACCACTCGCAACATCCGCAATCCGCACCCACTCCTGTTTGTGATCGCGCGAGGTCGAAACAAACACCAGCTTCTCGCTATCGTCGCTCCACTGCACATCGTCCCACCCACTCCCACCGCGGCAACTTATGTCATCGCACAAGGTCGAGCGGTGCTGGTCCGGCGCCATCTTCAACCGGATCACCTTCGCCTTATCCACATCAATGATCACCCGCTCAATCATCGTCACATCTTTATCCCCCACCAGCGGATACTTCCACGCCTTCAGCTCCGGATGCCCATTCGTCACCGGAACCATATACATCTCGCCCGTCTTGCGCTGGTCCTGCTGAAATGTCGCAATCTTCTTTCCATCCGGCGACCACACCAGAATCGCCTTATCGCTCATCGTCCAGCCGGCATTATCGGTCGCATAGCCATAGTCCTTCACACCATCCGTCGTTAGCTGCGTCTCCTTACCGGTCGCAACCTCGCGCACCCAAAGATTCCAGTCGCGAATAAACGCTGCCCTCGTCTTATCCGGAGAAAGCACGCCCGGATCGCCACCCTTGCCTCCCGGCACGATCACCTCCGCACACCTTCCCTCCCCACTCAAGTCGCAGCGAAACTTACGAGTCCCACTCCCCACCACAACCGTCTTATCGCCATCCGAAAACGCAATCTCCGAGATCACCAGGTGCTGTGCATCGGCCTTAATCTTGCCATCCGTCGCCGCAGTCAGCGCAGTCGCCAGCTTCTTCTGATCAAATGCCGCAGTCTTCGTTCCCTTCGCAGGATCGACCACCATGAACGTAATTCCATCCGGCCCATTATCGCGATACCAGAACCGCCCATCGGCCAACCACGTAGGCCGCGACACTCCGTGATAAACGAGCGCATTCACGTTGTATCCCATGAACTTCTCCGCCCGCTCATAATCCTCTTTCGTAAGCTGCTTCCCCTGCGCCCATCCACCTAACGTCAACGATCCGACCACTGCCAAGACTGCGGCTGCCTTACGCACGAACATTCCTATTGCCTCCAGATGTCACACTCATTCAACCTACAGGAACTTCCTTCAACCGCAAATGGTGGGTGTCATACGGATTCACACAAGGTACACAAGTCACGAAGTGACCGCGCCACGCGTAGTGGGCCCGTCCGGCAGGACATAAGAAGCAATTGATCAGGATGAAACTACACCTCGTAAACGATTCCATCCACCTTGACCTTCGAGCACCAAAAACAATGAAGGATCTCTTTACCGGGCGCAATCGCTGCGAGGTCCAGACGACGCCAGTGATGTACGCCCACGTGGCAAAGCAAGCCAAGCATGCTGTTGGCTTCGTGCTCCCTGTGCGGCCACAACTTCGCGGCGCGGACCGCCAGCTCAAGATCAGACACAGTACTCGCTGCACTTTTCATGGTTCGAAGATTACTAACTCTCTAAGCGATTTGGAACGGCCTTCTCATCACTTCCACGCACTCGCCACAACACCTGCCGCAAAATCCCCATCCACACCGGAGCATCACTCGCCGACACGCCCATCCGCAAAACCAATCGCCGAATCTGTGCCTCATCGCAGTTCGCAGGATGCCGCTTCGTATATCCGGTCTTCTCCAACATCTCCGTCAACAACTCTGTCAGCCGCTCCACCTCCCCAGCACTAGCCACCGCACCAGCCCCACCCGCAACAACCGAACCGTGCCCCCGCACCAACTCATACAAACAAACCGCCACTGCCTGTCCAAGATTCATTGAAGGGTGTCGAACATCCTCATGCTCCTGCATCGGAATCGTCAGCAACCAATGACAGTAGCTCAACTCATCGTTACTAAGACCGGTCTTCTCCGAGCCGAACAGCAGCGCAACTCTACCCTCGCCACCCAACTCCGCGCCAATCCTCTCTCCTGCCTCAGCCAAGGCATATACAGGATGCTGCAACGCCCGCTCACCCACCGCGGTGGTCCCAATAACAAGCGTGCAATCCGCAACCGCCTCTCGAACACCGGCAAACGACGACGCCCCCGCCACCACAACCGAAGCATCCACCGCCGACCGCGCCGTCTCAAACGGCACCTCGTACTCATTCACAATCCGCAGATGCCGAAACCCGAAATCATGCATCGCCCGCGCCACTGCGCCGATGTTATTCGGATTGCGCGCACGCACCAGCACCACCACAACTCGATCCAACTGTCGCTCGTTTCTCATCAAATCGATTCTAGGCGCGATGCAAAAAAGGCCGGCGAAGAAATCTCGCCGGCCTACTTCGTTTACTGGAGCTATGACCTACCGTTTCGGTTCGTGACCGCCACCATGTTCGCCACCACCATGCCCACCCTCAGCATGCGGCTGGGCCTGTGCGTGCTCCTGCTGAGGCTGCGCATGCTGCTGCGGTTGAACCTGTGCATGTTGCTGTTGTTGGTATTGAATATGTTGCTGCGGTGCAGCATTCGCATGAACACTCGCCTGCTGAGTGGTGTGCTGACCACCCTGCTGTCCGAAGCCGCCGCGCTGCTGTACGGTCGCGTGATACTCAGTCGTTGTCCGGGCCGCTGCATACTGCGGATGGCCGCCATTGACCGATGCAAAGTTACTCCGATCCGCATGCGCCATCTGCACATGGCTCTGCTGCTCAGCCGTGGGTGCGATATGGTTCTCCCGCGCAAACGAAGCCTCCTGTGCAGAGGGGCGAGCCTGGATGCCGCCGGTCCCGCCGTTGAAGCTCGTACGGTTATAAACCGTCGTATGGTTGATCACGGTCCGGTCTTCATAAACATTGTGGATCACGGTCCGATTCACGTTGACGACCGCGGTGTTGTACGCAAAGTGGCCTCCCTCCCAGCGTCCGCCGCCAAAGCCAACGCCGCCGTAGCCAAACCCGTAGTTCACGCCACCATAGAAACCAACGTGCGGCCCCCAATATCCCGCGTGGAAGATATAAGCGCTACCGCCCCATCCCCAATAACCCGGCGTCCACAGCACTCCAACCTGCGGAGGCCGGACCCACACTCCCGGAACCCAGTAATAACCCTCAGGACCATAGGCCCAATAGCCAGGGTTCCACAGATATCCATCGCCCGGGCAGATCGGCTGCGTATAAACCGGCAACACCGGAGGCGCAATCCCCACTGAAATAAACACTCCAGCAAAAGAAGCAGCCGGCAAAAGCGCAAGAGCCGCGCCCACTACAAACCTACGAACTAAATTCGTCAATCTCATACATCCATCCTTTAGTTGGCCTCGCAGCACCTTCGCCACGGAACACAGTTTTCTTGAATAGCCCACAATCTCAACGACTATTCACTCTCTTCCCACCGTTCGAACACACTCCCTCAGCAGAAGTTCCGCACGATTACCGTAGGCTCCTGTCAGATCGAGCAGTAATCCCTCAATCGTTGTACGAGAGGCGCAGAAATCATCCTCATCGAACTTCAGCCAGATCGCATTCTCTATCCTTGACCTCGCCTTGCTCACAGGATCAATCTGCCTCAACTCTCATCTTAAGTGAGCTTCGATCTTGTTGCATCTCGCCCGCCTCTCGATCAGACGACGACGAGCTCTCCCGTCTCAAGCTCTCAAGTCCAACGATGTTGGTCAGACCAAAAATAAAGTTGAAATGCGTGGCGTATTTTTTTGCTGCGAAAATCACACGTCTTATTCACCACGTTTACCATGCAAACCACCACGTTCTCACCATCAAAAAACCACCACCAAACACCTGTATTTCTCAAAACACCCCTCAAAAACTCAAGCAAATTCATCAAAGCCAGGATCAGCACCACGACCAAAAAAAATTCTCCGTCTAAACTCATATTCAGGCACTTAAAAATTCCATCACTTCCCGCGACGTCGATTGAACGCCCCGCGCCACACCATGTCCGACAACTTCGCCCAAACCGTCAAGCAGCAGGCTGACATCGTCCGCATCATCGGCGACTACATCAAGCTGCGTAAATCCGGTGCCCAGAACTACACCGGCCTCTGCCCCTTTCACAAAGAAAAGACAGGCTCTTTCTCCGTCAACGCGACGCACAACTACTTCTACTGCTTCGGCTGCCACGAAAAAGGCGACGTCTTCACCTTCGTCATGAAGCTTGAAAACATCAGCTTCCCCGAGGCCATCCGCGTCGTAGCCACCAAGTGTGGAATCCCCCTCCCCAAGCGCGAATTCAGCTCTCCCGAAGAGGCGCGCGAAGCTGGCACCCGCCGCCAGCTCATCGACATCCACGAGGCCGCCACGCAATACTTCGAAGCCGCACTCAAAGCCCCTGAAGCGGCCCGCGCTCGTGAATACCTCACCGGTCGCGGCGTCACCGCCGACACCATCGCAAAGTTCCGCATCGGCTACGCGCCCGACGACTTCAACCACATGCGCGAGCAGCTATCCAAGCACTTTCCCGAAGAAATCCTCCGCACCAGCGGCCTCTTCAGCGCCAAAGAGCAAAACGATGGCGGGCAGGGCCAGCTCTACGCCCGCTTCCGCAAGCGCATCACTTTTCCAATCGCGAACGAGCAAGGTAAAACGATAGCCTTCACCGCACGCGCCCTCGACGCCGAAGACGAAAAGGGCCGTCCCATCGCGAAGTATCTCAACTCCCCCGAGACCGCGCTCTACAGCAAAGGCCAGGTCCTCTTCAACCTCGACAAAGCCAAAGCCGACATCCGCTCTCTCGGCTTTGCACTCCTCGTCGAAGGCCAGATGGATTGCATCTCCGTCTACATGGCCGGAATCAAAGGCGTCCTCGCCACTTCAGGCACCGCCTTCACCGAGATGCAGATCCGTCTCCTAAGCCGCTTCACCAAACGTGTCATCGTCAACTTCGACCCCGATACCGCCGGCACCACCGCCACCGAAAAATCCATCGCCCTCCTCACCGAAGAGGACTTCGAAGTAAAGATCGTCACCCTCGAAGGCGGACTCGACCCCGACCGCTACATCCGCGAGCAGGGCGTTCAACAATACATGGCAGCTCTGCGCAACGCCAAACGCCACTCCGATTACCTCATCGACCGCGCCCGCGAACAGTTCCCCGGCCGCACCTCCGACGCCAAGGTCAAAGCTCTCAACTTCCTCCTGCCCCATATTCGCCGCATGCCCAACCGCATCCAGCGCGACGAGTTCGCCGCCGACGCCGCACAAAAGTTAGGCATCGACTCGGCCATCCTCCGGCAGGAACTCAAACAAGCCGCTGCCCAGCGCGTTGAAACCGTTCGCTCCCACACCCACGACCCCGCCAGCGAGACCGAACGCGTCCTTCTCCGCGCCCTCGTTCTGCCCGAAACCGACCCCGCCCGCACCCTGGCCGCCGAGCAACTCGCACAGCATCCGGAGTGGTACGACAATCTTCCGGCCGCCGCATTGCTCGAATCTCTTGCCAACGCCCCTGCGCCCCCCAACCCACTCGATGCAGCACCCGATCAACCCAGCCGGATTCTCTTAGCGCGCACCCTGCAGGACACAGAAGACCCCGACACTGCCTCATCCAATGCGCAATCAATGACCGAGCGCGTAGAAAATGCGCTCGAAACCCTCAAATATCGCCAGCTCGAGCGGCGTCAGCGCGAACTCCGCGCCCTCATCGCCGAAGCCGACCGCCGGGCGGACCACACCATGCTCACCACGCTCACCGCAGAAAAACTTCAAATCGACCGAAAACTGCGCGAACAATAAGCCGCGTTTCGATTTCTCAGGAACTCCAGCCAGACCAGAGGGTTATGAGAAAGTAGACTTGCTGTGTATCTAAGAAATAAATCTCAGTTATGACCATGGACGTCTCCACAAAACGAAGACTGATGCTCGGCTTCCTGACCAACTGGGTGGGGAAACTCTCCTCGACCATCATTCAGTTCGTCCAGATCCCGGTCTTCCTCCACTTCTGGAGCGTACCCCTCTACGGCGAGTGGATGATCGTCAACTCCATCCCCGCCTATCTCAGCTTCAGCAACGCCGGCTTCGGCTCCGTGGCTGGCAACGAGATGACCATGCTGGTCGCCCGCGGTGACCGCGCCGCCGCGCTCCGTATCTTCCAAAGCTGCTGGTGGCTCATCGCACTCATCTGTACGGCGACGATCCTCCTGCTCTCCGGAACCCTCTACTACCTCCCAGCCTCCCGCCTCCTCAAGCTCACGACGCTGGGCGAGGCCGACACCAAGTGGATCATCTTCTACCTCGGCGTCTCCGTCCTGCTCGGCCAACTCGAACAGCTCCTGCAGTCCGCCTACCGCGCCATCGGCCGCTACCCCTACGGCACCTTCCTCAAGAACATGTTCTCCCTGTTCGCCTTCGGCTGCATGATCGGCGCCGTCATACTTGGCGCAGGCGCAAGGACGACCGCATTGGTTTTTGCCGGGGTCAACGTGGCCATCACCATTTTTTTCTGCATTCTCGTCCGCCGCGACATCCCATGGATCGAATACGGATGGCAGCACGCCAGCATCGCCGAGATTCGCAAGCTCGCACGCCCCGCCTTCGCCTATATGGGGTTTCCCCTCGGAAACGCACTCAGCCTGCAAGGCAGCCTCCTCGCCGTCGGATACGCTCTCGGACCCACAGACGTCGTCATCTTCAGCACCGCCCGCACCGTATCCCGTGTGGCCCTCCAGATGGTCCAGATGGTCAACAACACCTTCGAGCCGGAGATGTCGATCGCCTTCGGAGCAGGAAACTACGAACTCACCCGTATCCTGCTCCGCCGCGCCTGCCAGCTAGCCCTACTGGTCGCCTTGGTCCTGGTCTTCGTCATGCTGAGTTTCGGGCCATGGTTCCTCGTGCATTGGACCGGAGGCCACGTTCCCCCAAGCCGCCCCCTCCTCAGCATTCTTCTCGTCGTCGTCGTCCTCTACTCGCTGTGGTCCACCAGCGGGACACTCATGACTTCCACCAACCAGCACCAGCGCCTTGCCACTTACTACATCCTCGGCACAAGCGTCGCGTGCATCCTCTGCTACGTCCTGGCACGAGCCTACGGCCTCTACGGAGCCGCCGCCTCCCTCCTGATCAACGAGATCGTGATGAACCTTTACGTCGTCCCTGCCTGCCTGCGCATCGCCCACGACACCCTGCCAGACTTCCTGGCGAGTATGTTCCACTACCCACCGTCGCTTCGCCCCGCCTCCCTGTTAGCGCGAATCCGCCGCTCAAAACCCGGCTTCGAAAGCTAAGAAATCACACGAACTAAAGGGCCAGACCCATAAGTGAGCGATTTATTCTTCACGCGCAAAAAATGACCACATTTCAGAGCACTACCCCCGGATATAAGAACAAGCACGGCCAAATCGTCATCTCCCGAACCGGATTTCCGTCAGAATCCTTCCCCGGCCAGACCATCTACCATTTGCGTTGTAGCCACTGCCACCATGACTACGGCTCTGCCGGCAAAGACATTCACCTGCGCCGCTGCCCCCGTCATCAGAATGGCGTAGAAGGAGAGCCACTTCGCGCAAGTCCGCCGAATCTTTTTCCCTCAGAAAACGTCTAACGATTGTGGTATCCTGTGATTCGCTGGGGACGTGTGCCTTCGAATGCCCAGACTCTTATTAGAGTCAATCGGGCTTGCCAAAGCGGTCTACACCGCGATCTGCTCCCTGCCCATTACGTTACAACCAAGGGATCAATCCGCTTGAACACCACAATCATCACCAGCGGCATCCCAATAATCAGAATCTTTCGCAGGAGTGCGCACAGCCGTGGCTGAAGAAATTGACAAGTACGAAGACGATATAGACAAGCTCATCGATACCGGGAAAGAAAAGGGCTATCTGACCTATGGCGAGGTCAACGACCTCCTCCCAGGCGATATCACCACCCCTGACGACCTCGATGATCTCCTCACTACCATCAACACTCAGGGCATCGATGTGCTCTCAGGGGAAGAGCGCGCCAGCGGCCGCGATAAATACGAGCCCGAAGCCGGTGAAGAGTCCGACGACGTAGAGCTCGACCTCTCGCCCGGAACCCTGGAAAAAACCAACGACCCCGTCCGCATGTACCTCCGCGAGATGGGCACTGTTCCCCTGCTCACCCGTGAGGGCGAAGTCGAAATCGCCAAGCGCATCGAGCGCGGCCAGCTCCGCGTTATGAAGGCCATCTCGCGCTCGCCCATCGTCATCCGCGAGATCGTAGGCCTGGGCGAAGACCTTCGCCGCGGCGTTCGCAACATCAAGGAAGTCGTTACCTTCGACGAAGAAGAGCTCACCGAAGAGATCCTGCAGGCCCGTGTCCGCGCTACAGCCGGCCGCATCGACGTCATCGTCAAGCACCAGAAGAAGCTGCACGGCCTTGAAGAAAAGCTCGAAGCCCCCGTAGGCAAGGATGCGAAGGCCAAGGCCAAAGAGATTCGCAAGACCCGCTGGCTCATCGGTCGCGAGCACGTCTACATCAATCGCATCGTCCGCGAGCTGAAATACACCAACGGCGAGAAGAAGCGTCTGCTCGACAAGGTCAACAAGACCGTCGATGCCATGCGTACCCTCGAGCGCCAGATCAAGACCCTCGAGACCAAGCACGAAGCCTCGAAGTCCGAAGAGCTGCGCAAAGAGTATCGCCGTCAGCAGAAGAACTGCCGCACCGACCTCGAGCGTGTCGAAGCCGACGCCGGCATCTCCATAGCCGACCTCAAGCGCACCCAGCGCGAGATGATTCAGGGCGACATGGACGCCGAGCGCGCCAAGCGCGAGCTCATCGAAGCCAACCTTCGTCTCGTCGTCTCCATCGCGAAGAAGTACACCAACCGCGGTCTCCAATTCCTCGACCTCATTCAGGAGGGCAACATCGGCCTCATGAAGGCCGTCGACAAGTTCGAGTACCGTCGTGGTTACAAATTCTCGACCTACGCTACCTGGTGGATCCGTCAGGCCATCACTCGCGCCATCGCGGACCAGGCCCGCACCATCCGTATTCCGGTGCACATGATCGAGACCATCAACAAGCTTATCCGCACCAGCCGTCAGCTCGTGCAGGAGCTTGGTCGCGAAGCCTCCTCGGAAGAGATCGCTCGCCGTATGGATATCCCGGTCGCGAAGGTCCGCAAGGTCCTCAAGATCGCCCAGGAGCCCATCTCCCTCGAGACCCCGATCGGAGAAGAGGAAGACTCGCACCTAGGAGACTTCATCGAAGACCGCATGGCCGTTTCTCCGGCTGATGCTGTCATCAGCGTTAACCTCAAGGAGTACACCTCGCAGGTCCTCCGCACTCTGACCCCTCGCGAAGAGCGTGTGATCAAGATGCGTTTCGGCCTCGAAGACGGCTCCGAGCACACCCTCGAAGAGGTTGGCCAGTCCTTCCAGGTCACCCGCGAGCGCATCCGCCAGATAGAGGCCAAGGCGCTCCGCAAGCTCCGTCACCCAAGCCGCAGCCGTAAGCTGAAGGCCTTCGTCGACGGCGTCAAAGACATGTAACTCCAAACATCACAATTCAACACACACCAAAGGGCGCCAACGAAAGCTGGCGCCCTTTCCTTTGCAACAAAACACCATCTCCCGACCAACGGGAGGGCCAACCGAAGGAGTACACAAGTCACGAAGTGACCGCCGCCCGCGCGGGGCGCCGTCCGTCAGGACAAATGTTTTTACAAGATCCTTGATCACTTCTGAGATGATAAAGATCTATAAGCACACCGGAGGACCTCCCCACCGCATGACACTCCCCACGCCGGAGCCCAACCGTCTCCCCTACTGGCTGCGTCGTCTCTGGCCCATCTACTGCTTCCTCGCCGCGCTCGTCACCTTCGGCTATGCTCTCTACGATCCCTACCAGATCGACGGTGACGCGGTCTCCTATATGGACATCGGCGACCTGATCCGTGCTCACAACTGGCATGGCATCATCAACGGCTACTGGAACCCACTCTACCCAGCCGCGCTCTCCCTCGGCCACACCATCTTCCATTCCACTCGCTACAACGAACTCCACGCCTACTACATGGTCAACTTCGGCATCTTCCTCCTGGAGATGCTTGCCATCGTCGCCTTCACTGACGCACTCGTCCAACTTCGTGAGCTCCGCGAAGACTCCAAGTCGTTGCTCCCGCCATTCCTTCTCGATCGCTACACGCTCCGCTATCTCGGCGTCGGCATTCTCCTCATCTCCACCCAGCGCGAACTCAGCATGGGCAAGGTCCGTCCCGACGCGCTCCTTCAGGCCTTCCTGCTTCTTGGCTTGGCCGCGCTCTTAAAACATCTCGCCACCAGCCATCTCCGTTACGCCGCGCTCATGGGGATCGCTCTCGGCCTCGCCTACCTCACCAAATCCTTCGCCTTCCTCTTCACTTTCCTCTGCATCATCGCGCTCGTCGTCTTCCGTGTCGCCTGGCAGCGTTACGCCGTACCCCGCGCAGTAGCCGCGGGCCTCCTGGCTCTCATCTGTTTCGCCATCGTCGCCGGCCCATACATCGCCGCGCTCTCGAATCAAAGGGGGCGCTTCGACTTCGGCGACTCCGGCAACCTCAACTACGCCTGGTTTGTCAGCGGCACAGAAAAAATGCACCTACAGCCCGACCAGACCTCCTCATTCGGCGCCGCCGAAGTTCACCTGACGCATCCCAACAAGATTCTCCTGAAATCACCAGTCGTTGTCAGCTACAAACAACTCCCCTACGGTACCGATCCCGACTGGTTTGATGCATCGTTCTGGAACGACCGCATCAAAGCCCACATGGACCCTCGTCTCCAGGTCCCCGTCACGATCGCGTGCCTGGTGCGCATCCTCCGCTACATCGCAAACCATCCGGAGGCCTGGCTCCTGCTTGCCGTCCTCTTCCTCATCGGAGCCCGCCTGCGCCTCGACTGGAGACCACGCGCCAATGCATTCTGGCTTACCCCCATCCTGCTCGGTGCTGGCGTCTTCTGCATCTACAGTATGGTCAACGTAGAAGATCGATATATCGCATTTGGCTTTCTCGCCATGCTCCTGCCTGCCTTCGCCGCCCTGCGTCATTCAGGCAAAGTGCCAGTCTCCGCCCAAAACGCGGCCTCTGCTGTCGTGCTTTTACTGGCGCTCCTGGCAGTAGGCGAATCGGCTCGAATAGTCGGAGAACTGCGACGCAACCTCAAGGTCGCCCAGTCTCCTGCTGGATGGTACGACCCTGACACCTACGGAGCAGCGCGAGCCCTCAATGCCCTCGGCGTCGGCCCTGGCGATACCGTCGCATGCATTGGAGACAGGGCGTGCCTCGACACCCACTACTGGGCAAGATTGGCGGGCGTTCGCATCCTCACCGAGATCTATAAGCCCGCTGAGACTCCCGTTTACTCCGCTCTCGCCGATATGCCCAACCGCGACCAGGTTATTGATATCGTGCGCAGTCAGGGTGGCAAGGTCCTCGTCGGCTACTTCACCCCCGGCGTCATGACTGGCACCAATCCCGTCTCCGCCGGCTGGCGCGAACTGGATAGCTCGCCCTTCTACGCCCTTCCCCTCAACCTGCCCGCGGCTCCTTCACGGGACAACAGCCGCCCCTGACCCCGCAAGTCCCAAAGCACCGTTTTGGTAGCATGCAAACAATGAGCGATCTGACCGTAACCATCCTTATGCCATGCCTTAACGAGGCAGAGACACTCGCCTTCTGCGTTCGTCAGGCGGTCACCGCTCTTCGAGACAACAACGTCGCCGGCGAAGTTCTCGTCGCCGACAATGGCAGCACCGACGGCTCCCAGAAGATCGCAACCGACGAAGGAGCCCGCGTCGTCAACGTTTCCACCCGCGGCTACGGTGCCGCCCTCATCGCCGGGATCGAAGCCGCACGCGGCAAATACATCCTGATGGCCGACGCCGACGCCAGCTACCACTTCGAACATCTCCCCCGCTTTCTCCCAAAGCTCGACGAAGGCTACGACCTCGTCATGGGCAACCGCTTCTCCGGCTCCATTGAACCCGGAGCGATGCCGCCGCTTCATCGCTACCTCGGCAACCCGGTCCTCTCCTCCATCGGCCGCATCTTCTTCCGCATCCCCGTCCGCGACTTCCACTGCGGACTACGCGCCTTCCGTCGCGACCCCATCCTCGCGCTCAACCTCCGCACCACCGGCATGGAGTTCGCCTCCGAGATGGTCGTCAAATCATCCCTCGCCGGCCTTCGCATGACCGAGGTCCCCACCACACTTTCGCCCGACGGCCGCAGTCGCCCTCCCCACCTTCGCTCCTGGCGCGACGGCTGGCGTCACCTGCGCTTCCTTCTACTATTCAGCCCCCGTTGGCTCTTCCTGATCCCCGGCGTCGTCACCTTCTTCGTCGGCGTACTGCTCTCACTCTGGCTCATCCCCGGCCCGCAAACCGTCGGTCGCTGGACCTTCGATGTCGACACACTCACCTACGCTCTCGGCCTCGTCCTCATCGGAGCCCACATCTCCGTCTTCGCCGTCAGCGCGCGCGTCTTCGGCACACAAGAAGGCTTTCTCCCGCCCAATCCAAAGTTCGAGCGCATCTTCAACTACATCAATCTCGAAGTAGGTTTGCTGTTCGGAGCCGCACTTCTTCTGCTTGGTCTCGGAATCCTCGGCTATGCCCTTCACATCTGGCACGGTGCCGGATTCGGAAATCTCTCTCCCCAGCGCATGCTCCGCCTCACCCTGCCTTCAGCAACCTGCTTCATGCTTGGAGTGGAGGCCATCTTCGGAAGCTTCTTCCTAAGTCTGCTCGGAATGAACCGCCGCTAACGAAACTAAATTGCGTGCGAACGCAACATGACGCGATCAAGCCTGCCCGACTCGACCGCGTCGCCTGTCTAATTCAAAAATCAAGCCTGCGCAGCAGGTACAAACCCATCGCATCCGCTGATGGGCGAAACCTTCAGGTGCAACGCAGCATGCTTCGGATGACCACACTCGTCCAATACCGCCGCGTCAGCTTTCTTGCTCGTCAAAATCGTGACCAACACCGAACTCTTCGCGTGATGCTCGCCAAAGTGATTGCAAAGTCCGCACTGTCCGTTATGAACTGGCTGCATACAACCTCCTGCTTTCCCTTAATCTGACTCACGATGACGCCGCGACGTTGCATCGCATGTCATGATTTGTCGAAACTCTACGCCCTCTGAAATTGCCTGTAAATTGCGACCAATCGAGTCGGCATACCGTGGTTAAACCGATGCAAAACGTCGACTATCGGGGAACCGCCGCTCATCACGCAACGTACTTCCTGGTGCGTCATCAAGAGGAGCAAAATCATGCAGATCACCGATCCTCTCTACACTGCCAGCATGACCGACCAGCAGCGCGCATGGTTCTATGCCGAGTACGAACGCGCCCGCAAAGACGAGACGACTGGCGTCCTGTTCGCGCTCTTCCTTGGCGCATTCGGCATCCACCACTTTTACCTCCGCCGAAACACCGCAGGCATCCTCTACCTCATCTTCTTTTGGACCGGCATCACCGCAATCCTCGGCGTTATCGAATGCTTCTTCATGCCAGACCGCGTCCGCCAGTACAACACCGCTCAAGCTCTCTACATCTCCAATCAGATCCTTGCTCACTCGAACCCCTACACAGAACCAGCCGTCGCAATCTCATACTGCCCATCCTGCAGCGGCCCAATCGACCCTGCCGCGTTGTTCTGCACTCACTGCGGAGCCGCAATCACCCACCACCAACTCAGCGCCCAGACCGCGGTGTAGCCATCGCGCAAACGAAAAGGGCTCCCTCAGGAGCCCTTCCTTCGACCTCTCAGAAGCCGCATAGCGTAAGGCAATTACGCGCCGGAGTTGTGCTTCACCGCAGCCTCATAACCAGCAGTAAAGTTCGAGCGGTACTCATCACGAGCCGCTCCCTTCACCGGTGGGTGAACATACAAGTGAGACGACTTCGCGTCGATCTTCCGCTTCGCCGTCATGTCCAGCTGCGCCGCTTCAACTCCATCACGGTAGGCCGACTGCGCCTGCTCCGTCCCCGGAGGAGGCGTATTCCAGCTCCGCGTCTCTGTCGTGGGTGCCTGATTCGCCTGGGCGTGTGCAAAAAATGTTGCACCGCTCATAAGTGCCACTGCCATCAGTGGTGTCGCAATTCGAGTTAGCTTGTTCATTTCTCTTTCCTCTTTCCTTCCAGGTCAATAGATGCACCAGAAGGCCAGAGGGAACTTACCATACCCCAATAATTACAGGCAAATTTACGTCGCCGACGTGGTTAAGTCCTGCCAACACTACATATTGGTGTGGCCGCCACGCATCTCCTCGTTGAAGGTAGGCTTGATAAACGCCAGCGCATGGGCCAGCTCCGCCGCATACTGTGCCCGATGCCCCATCAAAGCTTCGGTCGGCGTGGCATATTCGGTATCCGCCGCAAGATGAACCAGCCCCTCGCCCGCCAGTGCGACAACCGTCTTCTTCAGCTCCTCCACCGTCGAGTTCAGATACTGCGCATCGCGAGGATCGAGCAACCAAACCGGCCGTCCGCCACCCAGCACACCCGACAACCAAAACACTTTTGCAGCCAGATACTCCTGCCGCTGCCCTTCCGTCGTGTCATTGAAGTTGAACCGCTTCTTCCACGGACTGTAAAACCGCGTGGTCACGGGAACAGGCTGCCGATTGCCGCTCTTCACCAGCTCCAGCTGCCCCTGATCCATCGTCTTGCGCACAGCGTTGTAGATAAACCCTTCCGCAAACGGCTGCTCCGGAGCCTTCACGATCTCCGCAAACGTCACCGTCATCGACGCCGCCACCTTCGCATGCAGCGGGTTCTCTTCTCCATCCTGCAGCCGAACCTCACCATGCACCAGAAACGTATCAGCCCCCGAGGTCGACCCATGGAACGGCCAGGTAAACTTCTCAAAGCTCAGCGGCAGACCATGCAGCGTCAGGTAGCAGTCCGGTCGCGGATTCTTCAACCGCTTCGCTGCCTCCGCCAGATAAACCCCAACCTCGGCCAACATATCCGCGCGGCTGAAGTCGAACTTGTCGCTAAGCTCCAAAACCTGCGTCTTCGCGTGATCGGCAACCAGCGCTAACTTGAACCGCGTCGTCGGATTACCCGAGAAGTCCTGTCCCACCTCACTCGAAATCACTACCAGCCCGGCAGCCTTCGCCGCCGCATCTACCTGTCCAGCCAACACCTCTTGCGTTCCCATTGCCATCTGCCTCAATCGTCCTTTGCGTTTTGCGTATCTCCTCTATTTTACGGGTTTTTGCACACCTGCAGCTCCTCATCGGACATTATCTCTACGTCAGGCTGTCTTCTCAGAAAACGCCTTCAACTCCGTCAAACAACTC
The DNA here is from genome assembly GCF_051013365.1 of Tunturiibacter psychrotolerans. Taxonomy (GTDB): domain Bacteria; phylum Acidobacteriota; class Terriglobia; order Terriglobales; family Acidobacteriaceae; genus Edaphobacter; species Edaphobacter psychrotolerans_A. Next base: position 2,127,847 of record NZ_CP132941.1, read on the forward strand.
AAAAATATGAGGAAACACCGTCAGCTAGGGATGCTTCGCAGCAGCAGCCTTGTCCCCTGCTGCCACAGCCTTCTTAAACTCGTCCACAGCGGGAACGTTATGCGAACGAAGCCCATCCTTCGCGATATAACTCCAGCCCACCGGGCTATCGAGAGGATCTTTGACATCTCCGTTGTAGACGAGGAACGTATCCTCCGTCGTTCCAACCTCCGTCTGCGGATGTGCGGGGTCGCGGTCTGATGCATCGGGCACTCCCGAACCGGTCCCATCCGGCTGCCTGCCATGCTGAGCCCCAACCGACACCCCATTCTGTGTCGGATCAATCATCCCCACTCGATTATTCTGTCGGGGATCGCTTACGGTCTGATCCACCACCCGAGCGTGTCCTTTGCGAACCACGATGACCAGGTCCGCCTGCTGCGTGCTGATCACAGGCTGAAACCTTCCCCAATTCAGCAGTGCAGTTTCAACATCCTTCTGCGCAACCTGGTTTGCCCGCGGATCTTCAATATCGATTCCCGCGCCCGGATCGACCATCACCGCCACCGTGTGTGCGTGAAGAATGTAATCCGGCACACTCTTCTCCGCTTTATTCTTGGCCAGCCCAGGAACCGCAATTAGCAGACCCACAGTTAGGGTGAAAAGACGTCGCAGCATCCAGCCCTCCTAGTACTTCGCCGAAAGTTTACGCCTCCACCAACAAGACCGCACACCCCAGCTCTTCCACACCAATCCGCAGTCGTTTCTAATCGAAGTCATCCATGGCGATCAAGGTCGCCTTCGCCGCGAGGAGCCCACCAGATGAAAGCCGCCGTCCTGCACGCCGCCAACCAGCCACTTCAGCTCGAAGATCTTCCCATCCCTGCCATCGCCCCTGGCCACCTCCTCCTCCGCGTCCTCGCCTGCGGAGTCTGCCGCACCGACCTCCACATCTTCGAAGGCGACCTCCCGCTCATCCGCGAACCCCTCATCCTCGGCCACCAGATCGTCGGCAAGGTCATCGACGGCGCCACACCCGATCGCCCCGCCGGAATGCGCGTCGGCGTCTCGTGGATCAGCAGCACCGACGGCACCTGCCCCTTCTGCACTCGCGGCGAAGAAAACCTCTGCAACAACCTTGCCTTCACCGGCTACACCGTCAACGGAGGCTACGCTGAGCACACCCTAGTCCGCGCCGACTTCACCTACCCTCTCCCCGCCGCGCTCGACGCCACCGACGTAGCGCCGCTCCTCTGCGCCGGCATCATCGGCTTCCGCAGCCTTCGCGTCGCCGGAACCCAACCCGGAGAACGCGTCGGCCTCTTCGGCTTCGGAGCCTCCGCCAGCCAGGCCATCGAAGTCCTGCGTCACTGGAACTGCGATGTCTACGTCTCCACTCGCGGCGAAACTCACCGCCAGCAAGCATCATCAGCGGGAGCCACCTGGGTCGGCACAGAAAACGACAAGCCACCCGTCGAACTCGACCGCGCCATCACCTTCGCGCCCAGCGGAGCCGTCGTCGTCAGCGCGCTGTCCAGCCTCCGCAAGGGCGGCATCGTCGCCATCAACGCAATTCACCTCGACCAAATGCCCGCCTTCGACTATGACAAGCTCCTCTGGGGCGAGCGCCAGATACGCAGCGTCGCCAACATGACCCGCCAGGACGCGCTCGACTTCCTTCAGCTCGCAGGCGAGATCGGCATCAAGCCTCAAGTCCAGGTCTACCCACTCGACCGCGCCAACGAAGCCTTGCAAGCCGTAAAACACGAGACCGCTCGCGGCCCGGTCGTCATCGTTCCGAACGCATCCCCTTAGCAATCGAACCCGCCCATGAGATCGAAGACTTTGCACACCTCTGCCATGCGTGGGAGAGTAGAGGCAGATGGAAAACACGACGAATCTCGCAGCTCTCGCCACAGAAGCCCGCAATCCGCGCACACAGAACATCGACCAGCTCCCAACCCTCGACATGGTCCGCCTGATCAATGACGAGGACGCCAAGGTCGCCGCCGCCGTTGCTGCCGTCCTTCCCCAAATCGCACAAGCCATCGACGCCATCGCCGAACGCTTCCAGCAAGGTGGCCGCCTCTTTTACACCGGAGCAGGCACCAGCGGCCGCCTCGGCGTGCTCGACGCCAGCGAGTGCCCTCCAACCTTCTCGGTCTCCCCAGATCTCTTCCATGCCATCATCGCCGGCGGCGACACCGCCCTCCGCAAATCCAGCGAGCAATCTGAAGACTCTCCCGAGCAAGGTGCAGCCGACCTCGCAGCCGCAGGCATCACCGCGCAAGACGCTCTCATCGGCATCGCCGCCAGTGGCCGCACCCCATATGTCCTCGGAGCACTCACACACGCACGCTCGCACAACGCCCTCACTGTCGCCCTCACCTGCGTCCCCAACTCCGCAATGGCCGCCGTCGCCGACATCTCCATCGCCCCGGTCACAGGTCCCGAGATCCTCACCGGCAGCACGCGCATGAAGGCCGGCACCGCCACCAAGCTAGTCCTCAACATGATCTCCACCGGCGTCATGATCAAAACAGGAGCCGTCTACGGCAACCTCATGGTCAACATGCAAACCACCAACGCGAAGTTAGTCGACCGCGCCCAGCGCATTATCATGGCCGCCACCGGCGTAGACCAACTTACCGCCGCGAAACTTCTCACGGAAGCCGGCAACATCAAAACCGCCATCGTCATGCAAAAGCTCTCCCTCGACCGCATCAACGCCGAAGCAAAGCTCGCAGCTCACAACGGAATCCTCTCTGCCCTCCTTCGGAAATCCCAAGCCGCTACTTCCTTACCAGCCAGCGAGAGCGACTAGACCACTCATAAGACCGTATGAGGCCATCCCCGTGGGCCTGCTACTGTTTAGTCGACCAGAGTAGATTTGGCCGCCTCCACAACGATGTCAATCACAGGTTTCGGCATCGTGAGAGAGGGGATGTGGTCGGCAGGCGCTTTCCTGATGACCGCTTTCATCCGCTCAGCCATAAAACGTTGTGTCTCTTCAAGGATCATGCGATCCTCTTCTGCGATCAGGAACCAACTGGGCTTTGTCTTCCACGATGGAGCGTGCGTTTTCTCCACGATGCAGGCGACATGGATGGGGCGTTGTACAGCTTCAAGACGGACCTTTACTTCTGCCGAAGCATGATGACAAAACGCTTTGCCGATTGCCACATGAGGCATCCAGATAAAACCATTTTCGTCGGGCGCAATCTGGGGCGCGTCGGGGTGTGGCGCGTTCCGTGTGAATACCTCCACGGTGCTTTCTCCTTCGTCCGGAGCCAAGGCGGTGATGTAGACCAGACCCTTGACCTTCGGATCGTCTACCCCGGCAACCACCGCACCAGCGTAAGCGTGAGCAACCAGCAGCACAGGGCCTTCAATTCTGTCGACGACTCTACGCACAGCGACGATGTCGTCGCTAAGAGTCGTGAGCGGCAATGGTGCGCAAACGACACCGAGCCCCGCTTCTGCAATCCCATTGATTACGCTGCCCCAGCTAGAGCCATCTGCCCAAGCCCCATGAACAAGTACGACCGTCGCATTCTTTGCGAATTTCATGCTTCTACTCCTCAAATATGTTTTCGCGAGAGGCTTATCTCGCCCGTAAAGAGTCGTGTCTTATGCCGGCGTCGGTACCCAATGCGGCGATCGCGCGGCCAATCTCATCCGGTGAATCTTCCTGAACGAAGTGAATTCCCATAACCATGACCTCAATCTGAGCTGGCCGGGAACATGCAATCGAGCCCGCGTTTTCTACCGAATGCGGGCGCGTCACACAAGCCTTTGATGAAGACCTCAGCCTCTCCGAATTCGGACGCCTTGCCATACTCTGCGAAGTCACCAGTCAGGCAGAAAATGACAGGACACTTCGGGTCGTCATGGTTTAGATCTTCCGTCAGCTTCTCCGGCGCCGTAGGATAACCAGCACGTGCCGGCCTATCTCCAGAAGACGTCTTCGGCGGATTAAACCGATGCTTGTCTCCAAAATGAAGATCAGACAGATGGATGATGACCACCTGGTTTGTCCTCTGATCTGAAGTGATAATTGGCGGCATAAGGGAACGCGGCAGAGTATAGCATCTAATGCGATTGAGTTTACCAACACTCTTCTACCACTCGAACGCTTGGAATTGTCAGTACGCATCTTACACATCGTTCTGCCTTCGATCGCCGCTGCGCAGCCATCGGCCGCAAGATGAAGGCACTGGCGTCTGGGCGTTGTGCGCCTTGGCGTGCTTGTCGGCGGCGGTCATGAGTCCGAGAAAGGGGTTCGTCATAGGGGTCTGCTGGGCGGAGATAGATGCGGTGGTGAGGAGGACAGTGGTAAGGAGCTGCGATCGAATGGAGGGTAGCATGACGAGTGATGATAGTGGATCGAAGTTGATGGAGCGTGAACGGAGTCGACTTTAGGGGCGAAGTGAGGGATAACTGACGGCAAACGCGTTTAGCAGGACTAATCGCACCACTTCGGCTATCTCTCTCCAAACGATGCAACCGTTCTCGGCTCCAACCCTCCGGTCAACGTAGCCGAACTTCACAAGGCAGGCATCCGAGTCATTCCGTGGACCACGAATGACCCGGCAAAGATGCGCGCCCTCATCGACCGCCGCGTCGACGGCATCATCTCTGACTATCCGAACATCCTCCAACAGGTCGTCGCGGAGCAGAAGGCCGCTCACCCTGAAGAAGCTGAATACTTCAAGTCCTTCGTCGTCTCAGCCCATCGCGGAGGCCGCGGTCTCCGCCCTGAAAACACACTCCCATCCTTCGAGTCTGGCCTCGACCATCTTGCCACCGAACTTGAAACCGACACCGGAGTCACCAGCGACCACGTCTCCCTCATCTGGCACGATCAGTTCCTCAACCCGGAGTCATGCCGCCGCGTCGATGGCAGGCCTTACACTCGCGAAGAGCGCATCTACACCCGCGACATCACGCTTGCCGAAGCCCAGAGCACCTTCATCTGCGACAAGCTTCACCACGACCCCGCCTACGGCAACGCGAAGTTCGACGACCAGCAGAACGACCTCGCTCTCTCGCCTGTCGCTGTCGCCTTTGCGAAGCAGGAGAAGCTCATCAGCCCCTACGTTCCTACGTATGCCGAGCAGCTCTTCCGCTTCACGCGCTTCTACGCCGACTACTACAGCACCGGCCCCGGCAAATCGCACCCGGACGCCGCCGCGCGCGCCGCAAATGCTCGTACCGTGCGGTTCAATCTTGAGACGAAGATTACCCCGTTTCCTGAAGACGCAGCCGGACAGCCCCTTCCTCCGCTGCCCGAGCACACAGAGCCCAAGACGAATCACACCTTTGACCCGCAGACGTTTGTAACCGCGCTGTGCGGAGCCATCACCCGTAACCACATGGAGTCTCGCGCAGAAGTGCAGAGCTTCGACTTCCGCACTCTCATCCTCGTCGAAGAGCAGTTCCCGAAGATCCCAACCTACTACCTGACCGGTCCCCCGAACATGCTGAGTTCGGATTTCGTTCCCGCGGCTTTGCGTCAGTAATTTTTTGGTCACCACGCCGGATTTTTTTCTGGCGTGGTGGTTGTGGTGTTTTGCAGGGGTTTTTGGAAATTATGGTTGCGTAACGTGGTGTTTTGGCATGGTAAACATGGTGTAGATCGTGGTGAATGTGTGGCTGGAAACACCACAAATTTTGCGACGAAAAATACGCCACGTTTTTTAAACTTATTTTTGGATGTGTCCTGCCGGATGGGCTACCTGCGCGGGCGGCGGTCTCTTCGTGACGGGCATACCGGTTTCGCCCCGGGCCTCCCGATGGTCGAAAAAGATTTTTGATCGCGACCAACGGGAGCGCCAACCGAAGGGTATACAAGTCACGAAGTGACCGCCCCGCGCGTAGCGGGCTTCAAAGCCTAGAAGAGGCTTAGCTTGCGGGGCATTTCGATGCCTAGGTGCTCGTAGGCTAAGCGCGTGGCGACGCGCCCTCTTGGCGTCCGGTCCAAAAAGCCTATCTGGATGAGGAAGGGCTCGTAGACCTCTTCTAATGCGTCTTGTTCCTCGGCCAACGCTGCCGCGAGTGTGTTGAGGCCTACGGGGCCCCCGTCATACTTTTCAATGATGGTGCGGAGCAGGCGGCGATCAAGCTCATCGAAGCCATGGGCGTCTACTTCTAGCAGCGAGAGCGCGGCTTGCGCTGTCGGACGGTCGATGACTCCGTTGGCCCGCACCTGAGCGTAGTCGCGGACACGACGCAGGAGGCGGTTGGCGATACGTGGGGTACCACGGGAGCGCATGGCAATCTCGGCGGCGCCGTCGTGGTCGATGGGGACGCCCAGGACTTCGGCGGAGCGCTCGACTACGAAGCGGAGCTGGTCGTCGGTATAGAACTCGAGACGGAGAAGGATGCCGAAGCGGCTGCGCAGGGGCGAGGAGAGCAGGCCGGGGCGCGTGGTGGCGGCGACGAAGGTGAAGGGCCGAATCTCCATCACATGGGTGCGGGCCGCGGGGCCCTGGCCGATGATGATGTCGAGCTTGTAGTCCTCTAGCGCGGTGTAGAGCTTTTCCTCAAGGACGGGCTGGAGACGGTGTATCTCGTCGAGGAAAAGAACCTGCTTCTCGCGCAGATTGGTGAGGATGGCGGTTAGGTCGCCTTGAATTTGAAGGGCGGGGCCGGAGGTCTGCTGGTAGCCAACGGCCAGCTCGTTCGCGATGATAGTCGCCAGCGTGGTCTTGCCCAGGCCGGGAGGGCCGAAGAGGAGGACGTGGTCGAGCGCTTCGCCACGGGATTTCGCTGCTTCAAGGGCGATGGCGAGCTGTTCTTTCGCCTTTTCCTGGCCGATGAACTCGGCCAGGCGGGTTGGACGCAACTTGAGTTCGAAGGCGTCATCATCGTCGGCTTTGCCGGCGGAGACGAGCCGTTCGGCTTCCGTGGATCGTGCGTGTGTGAGATCTATCTTCGGCATGCCCTGAGGGCGATACTAAGGCGAAGAACGGCGGGAAGCAACTTTATGTGGGCGGTATGCCTTGAATGTCCCGCACCGAGGATGGTTTGAGTATGCCAATGATCAGATACGATGTTCATCTCAAACGGGGAATAGATAACTTCCCACAAGCCGACTTCACGTTACTGATTGTCACAGCTTCCGAAACCTCGTTTCCCGGGAACTGGGGATTAGTTTGCATTGGTCATTCGAGCGCCTTGATCAGGCCGATCTGGGTGGCCACTTTCTTTGGAGGGCAGTTTAATTTACCCGGTGGAAGGTCCGGATCCAGCGGGTCTCGTCAAAAAAGTGGAGCACGGTGTGGAGCGTGGAACTGGCTCTTTCTGACGCGGAAGTTTTGTACATATCGTCTTCGGGTGTTTCGAAAGACCAGTAGACGAAAAGTGGACGGCCGATGAGGTTGGCTCGGGGGACCAGGCCCCAGTAGCGGCTGTCGTAGCTATTGGTACGGTTGTCGCCCATGACGAAGTACATGCCGGGTGGAACGACGAGATCTTCACCCTGGATGTGGGCGAGAAGATCAAGCGACCACTCGGCGGTGACTTCGCGCCCTTTTGCTGGTGAGATAGCGGGGAATTCGTCGTTGTAGGGATCGTAATTAACCGAGGTGGGCTTGGCTGCGTACGGCTCGTCGAGTGAGACACCGTTACGGTAAACGATGCCGCCGCGGAGGTGGATGCGATCGCCGGGGATGCCAATGACGCGCTTCACAAGTATATCGTGCTGACCCTCGGGATTAGGTGCCGGACGGAAGAAGACGACGGGTTCGTCACGCCGGAGTTCGCGGTACGGGATAAGGTTCGTCCACGTGCTAGCGGGCGCCAGGGTTGCGCGCTCTACGATGACGTGGTCGCCGACGAGTAGAGTGCTGGCCATGGAAGCGGACGGAATGACGAAGTTTTGAAGTACGAAGCCCATGACAAAAGACCAGACGATGATCATGCTTGTGATGGAAGCCAGCCCTTCGAGATGAGTCTGTTCGCGAGGCTGTCGCTTACTGTCCTGTGGAGCGCTGGGTTGTTTTTTCTGCTTCGTCATGCGCTTTATTCTAGCTGTGAACAGGTCGATCATTCCCGATGTCGAGGAAGATGTTAGACAGAGTCTCTACGAGAACGCTATCCCTTGCCGAACTGCCAGAAAAGTCGGATTTTCGGCAATCCAGATCATCACCGATCAACGCTGTTCTCGGAGGCGTCGGCTCGGCCTCATCACGAAGGCAAAACCTTTACCTGGAAACGATCCTCTCCGGACCATCTCATGAGCCAGGGCTACATCGATGACAAAAAGGGACAGGCAACGGCGAAACAAATACGGGGATCCTTCACGCTGTTCAGGATGACGACTGCGAAGGTGTTTGCTGCACGTGGCTCGGGCAGGCTAATCGTGGAGGGAGTAGACGACTGAACCGTGCGGGGGGAGATCAACCTGGAAGGAGTTCAGCGCGCCCAGCTCTTTTCTTTGCCAGAGGTCGCGAACTTTGTATTGGGCGCGGTCGATGTAGCCGTATTCGGCGAAGGTCTTGTCGACGTGCATGGGGGTATCGCCGAGGTTGAAGATGGCGAGATAGCGCTTGTCCGCTTTGATGGATTGCGAGGTCCAGGTGACGAGGTCTCCGTCAGTGGTGCTCATGGTGGAGTTGGTGGAGTAGCGAGCCATATCGATGACGGCCTGATTGGTGAGTAGCGACGTCAGCGCATCGTCCATCTGCGTGAGATTTCCGCCGATGAACAGCGGCGAGCGTGCGATGGCCCAGAGCGTGATCATGGCGCGCTGCTCCTCTTGGGTAAGTCGAGAGTTGCGTGGTTTGCCCTCGCCTGGGTTGGGGCGGAGCTGGCCGATGGGGAGCATGTCGGCGTCAGGCCAGCTTCCCGGCCTTACGTGTTCGGCCCACTGGGCGAGAATGGGGAACTGACCTTTGATGCTCTGAGACCATGGCATCTCGGGGTCCTTGTCCCAGTGGTCCCATACGTCGTCCGAGATGCGCCACATCTGTGCGTTCTTGGCGACTTCGGTGGCATGCTCGAGCGGCGTTGGTCCGGGAGAGAGACTTAGCACCATGGGGCGGCCGGATTGCTCGATCGCTTTGTGAATCATGCGAATCTCGGCGCTCTTGTAGGGATGGCCGATGCAGTCCACCTTGATGTAGTCGACGCCCCAGGAGGCGTACTGCTTCATGAGCGCGTCGTACCAGGCCTGTCCGGCGGCGTTGGCTTTGACGCCGAAGTTGTCCGGGTTCCAGGAACAGGTATCGCTTGTGTCGGCGGCTGCACTGGCCCGATAGGAGGTGTTCCCGATGCGCGTGTTGGCCAGCACAGTCTTCTTGGGGATGCCGCGAAGGATGTGGATTCCGAATCGGAGGCCGTCGTCGTGTACTACGTCGCTGAGGGGTTTGAAGCCGCCGCCGCTGGCGGAAGAGGGAAAGCGGTTGGGCGCGGGCTCATACTGTCCGCGCAGGTTGAGGGTGTAGCGAAGGGCCTCCGGCATGGAGACGTTTTCCGGGTTCTGCAGATACCAGCCTTCATCGATGACGACGTACTGCCAGCCGAACTCTTTGAGCTGCGCTGCAAGGACGACTGTGTTGGCGCGGAACTGAGATTCGTTGATGGTGGCGCCGTAGGCGTCCCAGCTGTTCCATCCCATCGGCGGGGTCGGAGCGAGCGCCTTGTCCTGTGCACCGACTGGGGAGACCATCGGGGAGACCATCAACAGGAACGCCAGAACTACACCGAAGCGCTTCATCACCATGCGAATAAACATATCAAAATAAAAGTACTTCGGACGGCTGCGATGCGGGTAGGGACAGGTGCGCTGTTGGAGTGGATGGCCGCGTGGCGCCGGGAAGATGCGATTAGACTGATCGTGTCGAAGAATGTCGTACTCGAGGAGCATGAATTTGATGAAGATTCGTTTTGCTGTCGCTGTGGTTGCCTCGGTTTTCTGCCTTTCTGAAGGGCTAATGGCGCAGTCGATTCCGCCTGCCGTGAAGGCGGCGGAGGCGTCGATTGACGGTGAGAAGATTCGTGCGCAGGTGAGATTTCTTGCCGATGATCTGCTGGAGGGCCGCGGGCCGGGGCTGCGTGGGAGCGAGATTGCGGCGAAGTACATTGCGACGCAATTTGCGCTGTATGGACTGAAGCCGGGCGGGGACAACGGGACGTATCTGCAGCAGATCAACTTTGTCGGCACGAAGGTGATTCCGGAGAAGACGACGATGTCGCTGATTCCGAAGAAACCTGCGGGGAATTCGATTGATCTGTATTCGATCGACCTGAAGTATGCGGACGACTATACGGTGAGCAATCGCATGCTGACGCCGAGTGTCGATGTTGATGCTCCGATTGTGTTTGTTGGGTATGGCGTGGATGCGCCGGAGTTTCAGTGGAACGACTATGCGGGTGTGGATGTGAAGGGGAAGGTGATTCTTTGCATTGTGGGCGATCCACCTTCGACTGACCCGAACTTTTTTGGCGGCGACGCGCTGACCTACTACGGGCGCTGGACATACAAGTTTGAAGAGGCGGCGCGGAAGGGTGCGGTGGGCGCGCTGATTATTCATCGCACGGATCTGGCGAGCTATGGCTGGGATGTGGTGAAGAACTCGAATACGAGCGAGAAGACTTATCTGCGGGATGACAAGAATCCGCAGCTGGAGGCGGCGAGCTGGATTCAGCTGGATGTGGCGAAGAAGATCTTTGCGTCGAGTGGGATGGATGCGGATGCGGAGATTGTTGCGGCGGGGAAGCGCGGGTTCAAGGCGGTGGAGTTGCCGGTGCGTCTGAAGGCGCATATTGAGAGCACGGTACGGTCGTTCCAGTCGCCGAATGTGGTGGGGATTTTGCCGGGTGCGAATGCCGGGGGCAAAGACCAGGCTGTGATGTATACGGCGCACTACGACCATTTAGGGTTTGTGCCGGGGATGGCTGGCGACAATATCTATAACGGTGCTGCGGATAATGGTACGGGCTGCGGGATGCTGCTGGAGATGGCGCGGGCGTGGGCGCAGTCGGGCATGACGTTGCCGCATTCGATCGTCTTCGCGTCGGTGACGGCGGAGGAGCAGGGGTTGCTGGGGTCGGAGTATCTGGGACAGCACCCGCCGATTCCTGCGGGGCAGATTGCGCTGGATATTAATTACGACATGATTCTGCCGATTGGCGTGCCGCTGGAGACGAATGTGAACGGCGCGCAGAGGACTACGTTTTATCCGACCGTGGAGGCTACGGCGAAGAGATTTAATCTTGCGATTGTGCCTGATCCTCGGCCTTCGGCGGGGAGCTACTACCGCTCAGACCACTTCAGCCTCTCGCGTGTGGGGATTCCGGCGTTCTCGATTGAGACGGGGAATCTTTATGAAGGGCATGATGCTGCGTGGGGACACAAGCAACATGAAGACTTCACGGAGCATGACTATCACAACTTCAGCGACAACTTTCATGAGGATTGGGACTTCAGCGGGAACGCGAAGCTCGACCGCTTTGGGATGGAGCTGGGGTGGGAGGCCTTGAGCGCGCCGACGATCATCCAGTGGAAGGCTAAGGATGAGTTCGAAGCAGCGCGGAAGGCTAGCCAGGGTACGAAGTAGGCTTAGTAGAAGTCGGCGCAACTGAGGAAGAAGCCGCAGGTCCGGCAGACGAGCTTGCAGCGGCTGTCTTCGAGACGCGAAGAGCAGGTGGGGCAGAAGCGCGAGTGATGCTCGGCAGGGAGAGAGGGGATCGGGCAGGTCGCGGTCTGATTGGTTGCGTCTTCGGGCGCTGATGTCGTCAACATTCCGAGATGCTACCGCAGACGGAGAGATTTTCAAGGTCCTTTGGTTCAAGCGGCGCATCGAAGGAGGTAATGTTGATTTGTAACAGTTGAAACCAAAGGAGAAATACGATGGATCGCACTGGCAGCGCAGTATGGCACGGCAAGATTATGGATGGCACTGGCACGATTTCAACCCAGAGCGGCACGTTGAAGGATACGCAGTACAGCTTCAAGACGCGTTTTGCCGATGGCGTGGGTACAAACCCCGAAGAGCTGATCGCAGCGGCGCACGCGGGGTGCTTCACGATGGCGCTTAGCGGACAGCTTACCGAAGCGGGATTTACTCCCGACACGATTGAGACGACCGCGGTGCTGACCCTCGATGTTCATGGCGCGCCGACGATCACGAAGATTCACCTGACCACGAAGGCGAAGATTCCTGGCATCGATAAGGCGAAGTTCGATGAGCTGGCGCATAATGCCGAGGTTGGCTGCCCGGTGTCGAAGGTGCTGAAGGCTGCGACGATTACGCTCGACGCGACTTTGGTCTAATCAGGGGCGCAGTTTGAAGTTTACAGGGAAAGGCACGGGCGATCGTCTCGTGCCTTTTTCTTGTCATGCTGGTGGCGGGCAGCCAGCCTCAAGGAGCTGAGCTATCACCTCGTTTGCAGCTAGTGGGTATGGGTGTGGTCGTGCCCATGACTATGCCCGTGTGCCCCGACTTCTTCGGGCTCCGGCGGAGCGGAACAACCATGGGTGGTCTCGCAGTCGGTGATTTCGAACTGGATGGTGGTGTGAGTGATCTGGAAGCGATCGCGCAAGGCACATTTGATATCCGTCAGAATATTGCCGCACTCGGACATGGGCATTTCGGCGATGGTGACGTGGCTGGCGAGCGCATGCGACTTCGAGCCGAGGCTCCAGACATGGAGGTCGTGCACGTTGAGGACACCATCGACGGAGGCCATGGCCTGACGAATTTCGCCGAGTTGCAGGTTGCGGGGCGTGCCTTCGAGCAGGATATTCAGTGTCTCGCGAATAATGCCGGCCGAACTCCAGAGAATCATCGCGGCGATGAGGATGGAGAGCACGGGATCGATCCATGACATTCCGGTGAAGAATATGGCTGCGCCGCCAGCGATAACCGCTGCGGTGGAGAGCGTGTCGCCGAGCATGTGGAGGAAGACGCTACGGATGTTGACGTCGCCTGATGACTTCCAGAGCAGGGCGGCGACAGTGCCGTTCATCAGAACGCCAGCCGCGGCGACGTACATCATCAGCTTGGGCTGCACTGCGACCGGCTCGCTGAAGCGATGGATCGCGGAGATCGCAATCCATACCGAGAGCACGATGAGGGTGGCGGCGTTGACGAATGCGGCCAGAACGCCGGCTCGCTGATAGCCGAAGGTCTTCTGATCGGTGGCCGGGCGAGCTTGAAAGTAGACGGCTACGAACGAGAGCACGATGGCCAGCAGGTCGCTGACGTTATGGCCCGCCTCAGAGATAAGGGCCAGGGAGTGAGCGCGCAGACCGAAGTAGAAGGTCGCTCCGACGTATGCCAGCGTGAGCATCATCGATAGCTGCAAAACCCGCTGCATCTTGCTATTCGGAGTTGCGACCATGTGCATGAGATTAAGTGTAGTCTGCGCGGGGGTTAGGTTCAATCGACAAGGGTTACGGCACCGTTACAGAGAGATACCCGCTGCGCGCGGGGCGGTCACTTCGTGACTTGTATACCGGCTTCGCCCAGGGCCTCCCGATGGTCGGCAAAAGATTCTTGATCGCGACCAACGGGAGCGCCAACCGAAGGGGTATACACGTCACGAAGTGACCGCCGCCCGCGCAGGGCCTAAACCGCGTTGCCGAGTTCATCCTCTTCCGAGGGATAAGGCACGGGGGGACGGGCGCCTAGTCGCAAGCCGCTCCATGTTTCAGCTACGACGATACTGTTCGCTGGATTTTGTGGAGCGTAGCGAACCTGGATCGGGAGATCGGTGCGGACGCCGTAAACCAGTTCGGGAAGCATGGTGACGTCCTGCGCGCACTCGTAGGTTACGCCTGCGATGCGGTAGACGTAGACGATCATCTCGGGTGTCATAGGACCCTGGCGGACTGGCTCTGGATCGTCTGCAAGGTCGAGCGCCGGTTTGCGAACCTCCGCGATCATGGTGTCCATGATGGTTCCGTCGGTAATACGCCCGGTTCGTGCCAATAGCTCGCGACGCTCTCGCTCCAACTCTTCAGCCGATGGCTTGCGGCGGGTAAGAGCGTAGGTGGTGACACCGATTGCTGCGGCGGTCGTTGCACCAATGGCGATGAGGACTCTCGGCGAACGGAGGGCGAGCGGCAGATGGGTTGTAATCAGCGAAAACACAGTCTCTGCCCAAAAGCATAGTCCATGGCAGGGCGATCGTCAGCGATAAGGTGCTGTATCAGTACACAACTTTCCGGGTATGGAACCGGCAAGCGACTTCGAGGGATAGGTTCGCTCGCACGATATACTGGAGATTGCCCATGAAGCGAGCCTCTTCTTCCCGCACCAAGTCGCCTGTTGTTGTAAAACAAGCCTCCACTCTTCTGTCCGGTCTTGCCCATCCTCTGGATCTTGGCGAGGGGCGGAGAATTCGTTCGACCACCGTGATCTGCGTGCGCCGCGGCGACTCTGTCGTGATGGCGGCTGACGGACAGGTGTCGTTGGGAGCCACCATCATGAAGGGAACGGCGAAGAAGATACGCCGTCTCTATCAGGATAAGGTTCTGGCGGGGTTTGCGGGATCGACCGCGGATGCGTTCTCGCTGTTTGCGCGGTTCGAGGGGAAGCTGGAGCAGTATGCCGGCAATCTGGGACGAGCGGCCGTGGAGTTAGCCAAGGATTGGCGTACCGATAAGATGCTGCGGCAGTTAGAGGCGCTGTTGATTGTCGCCGACCCGAAGTACACCTTTCTGATCTCGGGCACCGGCGACGTGATCGATCCGGACGAGGGGATTGCGACGATCGGGTCGGGTGGCAGCTTCGCGCTGGCCAGTGCGAGAGCTCTGATGGAAAACACAGATTTAAGCGCCCGTGAGATCGCGGTGAAGAGTCTAAGGATTGCGGGCCAGATCTGCGTTTACACCAACGACCAGATGACGGTCGAAGAGCTGAAGACCGAACCCACAGCGAACCAGTAGCGTCGGCCATTCGTAGAACCCCTAAAGTTTCGTCGCAGCGATATGCGACCAGGAGTACGGCAAGATGGCAATTTTTTTACCCGGAGCAGCAGAAGATCAGGCACTTGCGCTCGATGAGATGACACCGCGAGAGATCGTCGCGGAGCTTGATAAATATGTGGTTGGACAACATGCGGCCAAGCGGGCAGTGGCGATTGCGCTGCGCAACCGCATGCGCAGGCAGAAGCTTTCGCCGGAGCTGGCGGACGAGATCATGCCGAAGAACATCATTATGATTGGGCCGACGGGCGTAGGCAAGACAGAGATTGCGCGGCGGCTGGCGAAGCTGACGAACTCGCCGTTTCTGAAGGTTGAAGCCTCGAAGTTCACCGAGGTGGGTTATGTGGGGCGCGATGTGGAGTCGATTGTGCGCGATCTGGTGGAGATCGCGATCGACATGGTTCGCGAAGAGAAGATGGAAGAGGTGGAGGACAAGGCAGAGCTTGCGGCTGAGGATCGACTGATCGATCTGCTACTGCCTCCGACGCCGTCTACGACACCTGCGGCCGCTACGACAGCGGCTGCGGCCACGCACGAGCCCGGGAGCAACGTAATTCAGCTTCCTACTGCGGCTTCGGTGGATGACAACGAGGAGAAGCCGGGAGACCGCGAGCACCGGACGAGGGAGAAGCTGCGGCAGCAGTTTCGTGAGGGCAAGTTGGATGAGCGCACGGTGGAGCTGGATGTGCGCGACCGTAACCAGCCCAGCTTTGAGGTGATCTCCAACCAGGGTTCGGAGGAGATGGATATCAACCTGAAGGACATGCTGCCGGGCCTGTTTGGGCAGCGCACGAAGAAGCGCAAGATGAAGGTTGTTGAGGCCTTCGACTACCTGGTGCAGGAAGAAGAGAACCGGCTGATCGATATGGATCAGGTGACTCGGCTTGCGGTGGAGCGAGTGGAAGATTCTGGGATTGTGTTTCTGGATGAGATCGACAAGATTGCAGGCCGTGAAGGCGGGCATGGACCGGATGTTTCGCGCGAGGGTGTGCAGCGGGATATTCTTCCGATCGTTGAAGGCACTACGGTTAGTACGAAGTATGGGATGGTCTCAACCGATCACATTCTGTTTATTGCGGCTGGAGCTTTTCATGTTTCGAAGCCGAGCGATCTGATTCCGGAGTTGCAGGGGCGGTTTCCAATTCGCGTTGAGCTGAATTCGTTGACGGTGAATGATTTTATTCGCATTCTTACGGAGCCGAAGTCGTCATTGGTGAAGCAGTCCGTGGCGTTGCTGGAGACGGAAGGGCTGAAGCTGGAGTTTACGAAGGAAGCGATTGCAGAGATGGCGCAGTTTGCCTTCAAGGTGAACGAAACTACTGAGAACATTGGGGCTCGCAGGCTGCATACGATTCTTGAGCGCGTTCTCGACGAGATCAGCTTCCAGGCGCCGGATCTGTTCAAGAGCCCAAGGGCGGAGATTACCGAAGAGGGTGTGGTGGGCGAGGTTCCTGTGTCTGCTTCGCTTACGTCTGAGGCGCAGGTGCCATCGCCTCCACTGCCGGTGATCGAGCGACAGACCGCAACGGGCGTGGAGAAGGTCGTCGTGGTGGACCCTGAGTATGTGCGGCAACAGGTGGCTTCGATTGTGAAGGATCAGGATCTGTCGCGGTATATCTTGTAATTTTCTGAAGCGGTGAAGAGACCGGCGTGAGGGTGCGCCGGCCTTTGAATTTGATCTGGGCCTTCGCACCGAATCGCGAGACAAGACTTTTACAAATGATTTTTAGGTCGGTTTTGGGCGACTTGGCGGCTTAGAGGCTGGATTTCAACGTTTTTGATTGCGTTGTGTCTGATCCTTGTCATTCGTCCGTCAGGCGTAGCAACTTATTGAGCCACATGGGGTTCAATGGTCAAGCGTAGTTCGATACCATTGTGACGTTAACGTCTCTGTCTCATCTAAATGAACAGAGGTTTTATGAAATGCCAAGGCTAACTTCACTTCTCTCCCTTGCCCTGGCGACTCTGTTTGTGCCGGCTTTTGGACAGCAGCCCGGCGCGAACCCAGCCCGCCCAGGAACTCTCAATTACGTAGAAGGCCAGGCTTCGATTGATGGCCAACAGGTTACGGCGCGCTCTGTGGGCCAGGCCAATGTGGAAGCTGGGCAGTATCTGGCGACCGCGGACGGTAAGGCGGAGATGCTGTTGACGCCGGGCATCTTCCTGCGGCTGGATAAGAACAGCACGGTGAAGATGATACGGCCGGACCTGACCCACACCGAGGTGTCGGTCGAGCGAGGACGTGCAGAGGTAGAGGCCGACCAGCTCTACCCGCAGAACAGAATCCTGATCGATCAGAAGGGCGGTCAGACGCAGATTCTGAAGAATGGTCTGTATGAATTCAATGCAGATGCGAATACAGTGCGGGCCTTTGACGGCAAGGCTGCGGTTTATCCCGGCACTGATCTCGAAAGCAATGTGAAGCCGATTGAAGTGAAGGGCGGACACCAGCTTGCGCTGACGGGCGAGCGTGTGAAGCCTGTGGGCTTCGACAAAGACCGCTCACAGGACGATCTCTATCGCTGGAGTCAACTGCGCTCGCAGTATCTTGGCGAGGCGAATGTCGATCTGGCAGCGCAGTATGCGGGATATGGGCCTGCCTACGGCTACGGCGGATTCGCGCCGGGCTGGGCATGGGATCCCTATCTTTATGGATATGACTGGCTGCCTGGCGGCGGACCGTTCTTCAGTCCTTTCGGCTTTGGCTTCTATTCTCCGTATTACCTGTATGGCGGCGGCTTCGTCTATGGCCGAGGCTTCTATGGGCGTGGTTATGGTTATCGCGGGGGGTATGGATTCAGTGGTGTAAGAGCCGGGTACCGTGGAGCAGCGGTCGCGAATGGCGGTTTCCATGGCGGCAGCGCTGGTTTTCAGGGCGGTGGCGGCGGCTTCCACGGCGGTGGTGGTGGAGGAGGAGGTCATCGGTAGTACAAAGCAGAAAATAGAACGGAAGGCTGGCGATCGAGAGACAAGCGCCAGCCCTCTCTGTTTGCAACCACTGTCGTACAGCACCGTAGCGGCCGGACCGATGCGGTAGGGATTCTTCAGTAGAGTTCTAATGTTGACTAGCGAACTTCCTGTGTAACGGTTTGTAGATTGTGATCACTAAACCATTGCGTATGACATCTTTTCGGCGGACTTAAGTGTGTTAGTCGACCGAACGCGAAATTGCAGAACTCACTACAACGTTTGAATGAGGTGAAGTGCCAGCGGGAAGTTGGTTTGAGGTAGCGATGTAGTGTATTTTTATGTTTGGTTTCTTCTGAAATACCGCATAATTGTGCGACAAACGACGTCTGAATGTCTGTTGGACCGAAAGCTAACACGGGCCCCGCGCAATAAATTCAGCTAGTTTGAGACCCGGGCGGGCGGGTTAGATGCATGTGAGTCTGTAGATTTTTCTGCCGTCTTCAGAAACTTCGAGGCCGCAGTTGCCCATAGCAGCAGAGCGCTGCAGAGTTCTCATTCTGGGCTGTTCTTCGTCTCAATTTTCTCAGTTATGTAAAAAAAATGATTTTGCCATCGCGCTGATGGTGCCTGGTGGACTATGGTTCAGATTCAGGTTTCAGGAATTTAAGGTGATGGCACTCGTTCTGTCACCGAGCGGTAGCAAACGCATCCCGCGAGGCCTCGGGTTGAGGTCAAATCCAAGTGCGATGATGCCCGGGTCCCGATGAACTTTTCTTTTCTTCCCGATCTTCTGGCGTTGATGATTTTGATCTTTATTCTGGTCCTGCTGCGCCGGCGGCATCCTCAGGAGCGCGCGGATCTGTGGCTGCTGGGCCTGTTTTTCACTCTGGTGGAAGCGGCTGCGCATACGTTTTACGCACAGAACGGACCACCGCAGAAGATTCTTCATGTCATCGTGATGGACTGCTACCTGCTGACCGGAATGATCTTCGTATGGGCTGCGGGAGTTCACCCTGTCTCGAAGGCTTCGCGGCTGCTGTATCTTTCGCTGAACGGCCTGCCGCTGCTGGCGCTCTGCACGGTCTATGGATTGCACCTGAACAAGGGGATCGCGTTCTTCCCGTGCATGGCCGCGGGAATGGTGATTGGCGTTTCAACATCCCTCTATCTGCGCCGTAGCTGGACGGTGGCCGTGTTGCATGTATGCGGGTGGATGGCGATGGGATACCTGATCCATATCTCCGACTACCGGGCGGCGGTGTACTGGAGCCTGTGCTGCGTGTATGCGACTGCGGCGGTGAACTTCCAGAGAAGGCTGCCGGCAGGAAGCACGGGGAAGCTGGCAATTGTGACGGGTTTTACGATCTGGTCGTTGTGCCTGCTGCTGCATCCCTGGATCGTGCAGTATCGCGAGTATGCCGATATCGCGTCACACATTTGGAATATGCAGAAGTCGCTGATCTCAATCGGCATGATTCTGGTGATGCTGGAGGAGCAGGTATCAAGCAACGAATGGCTGGCGCTCCATGACGAGTTGACCGGATTGCCGAACCGGCGTCTGTTTGCAGACCGGCTGACGACAGCGATCGAACGCGCCAACCGAACAGGCACGCGGCTGGCGCTGATTATTCTGGACCTGAACGGCTTCAAGAAGATCAACGACACGCTGGGACACCAGGCGGGCGATCAGGTACTGCGTGAGGTGTCGACGAATCTACGCAAAAGCGTACGGTCGTCCGATACGTTGGCGCGGCTGGGTGGGGATGAGTTCGTAATCGTGGCGGCCGATATAGAACGACAGCAGTCTCTCGATCATTTTATGGAGGCCGTGCAGCGAGCGCTGAACCGTTCCATCCTGGTTGAAGGCAGGCCGATGGTGGTGACCGCGAGCATGGGCATGGCGATGTACCCGGAGGACGCGCAGGATTCTATCCGGTTAGTGCGGGTGGCGGACCAGAGAATGTATACGCTGAAGCAGAGGCCGGGGGCTCAACCGGTGAAGAGTGCAGCTGGGCTGACTGCGACGGCAGCGGATTCCCAGCTGGCCGCGGTGGCGAGCGCGCAGCGATAGAGTGCAGGATGTGGCGAGGTGAAGAAAAGGCAGGAACCAGAACAACGGTCCCTGCCTTTTTCGTGTAACTGATTTGTTGCGATTGAATTAGTGGTGTTCGCCGCCTATGTGGCCGTGTCCGTCACGCATCTCGTTGCCGTGGAAGTTTTCCATGTGTTCGGGATGAAAGTCGGCGCGCGGGGCTTCGCCACGGGCGGGGTATGGGCCGTGATAGCCGTGCTCGGGATGGAAGTGGTTATCTACGTGGCCGTAGAAGTGATCCGGGCCATGAAACCAGGGACCAGCACCGATGAAGACACCACCGCTAAACCACTCCGGGCCGTAGTAGCCGTAGGGAGCGCAGTTGTAGGGTGGGGCTTCGTAGTAGCCGTACGGGCACACAGGAGCAGGGCCGATGTTGACGCTGATCTGAGCCTGCGCTTTAGGTGCCGCGATTGCAAAACTGAGAGTAGTCACTGCAGTTGCTGCAAGAAACTTGAAAGCGTGCATGTTTCACCTCTCTCTGTTTAGAGAAAGTTGAACAAGAGAGAGTTGGCCCAAAAAAAAATTTGTTACAAGGCAACTCGGCGGCCTTTCTTATCAGGCCGCCGAGAGGAAAAGCATTGATTTTGTTGAAGATTAGCGAGCTGCTGTGGCAGGTTCCGCGATTTCGCTGAGACGCTTTTCGAGAAGCACTTCGAGATCGACGATGGCCTTGGAGAAGCCGTCGATGCCTTCCTTCAGCTTGTCGGTGGCCATGCGGTCTTCGGCGTGCATCTTGTCGAAGGTGGCCTTGTCGATCGGAATCTTCTTGATGTCCAGGCTCTGCGCTTTGGCGGGATCGAGCTTGCGTGGCAGCGTGCCCTCGGTCTTTGCAAGCTCTTCAAGCAGCTTCGGTGCAATCGTGAGAAGGTCGCAGCCGGCGAGTTCAGTGATCTCACCGATGTTGCGGAAGCTCGCGCCCATGACGACAGTCTTGTAGCCAAATTTCTTGTAGTAGTTGTAGACGGTGGTGACGGAGTGAACGCCGGGGTCGTCGGCAGGAGCGTAATCTTTGCCGGTGTCTTTCTTGTACCAGTCGAGAATGCGTCCGACGAAGGGCGAGATAAGGGTGGCCTTGGCTTCGGCCGCAGCGATGGCCTGATGAAGACCGAAGAGCAGCGTCATGTTGCAGTGGATGCCCTCCTTCTCAAGGATCTCAGCGGCACGGATGCCCTCCCAGGTGGAGGCAAGCTTGATCAAAACGCGGTCGCGTGAGATGCCGGCCTTGTCATAGAGGGCGATGATGGCGTGAGCCTCATCGATGGACTTCTGGGTGTCGTACGAGAGGCGGGCGTCAACCTCGGTGGAGACACGGCCGGGAACGATGTCGAGAATTTTAAGGCCGAAGGCGACTTCGAGAGGCCGGAAGGCGGTTGCAGCGACTTCTTTATCCGAGACGTTGGCGCCTGCTTCCTTGCGCACCTTCTTGAGAACCTCATCGACGACGGGCTGGTATTCAGCCTTCTCGGCGGCGGCGGCGATCAGCGATGGATTCGTGGTCGCATCCTGTGGGCGGAACTGCTGGATGGCGTTGAAGTCTCCGCTGTCGGAGACGACGGTGGTGTAACCGCGAAGCTGTTCGAGTAACGATGCCATAACATTTCTCCTTGGCTGTTAGTACTGATTTTATCAAGCTCTTGGCGATTGCGCTGTTTGTTAGAGCGCGGGAGGTGTCATCCGGCGGCAAACTGATTTTCGAGAACGCCGAGACTGTCTATTTCAACTTGGATGCGATCTCCCGGAAGAACGGCTCCTACTCCTGCGGGAGTTCCTGTGGGAATGAGATCGCCAGGCTCGAGTGTCATGGTGGCGGTGATGTAGCGGAGGAGTTCGGCGATGGGGAAGATGAGGTCGCGGGTGGAACCCTGCTGCTTGACGACGCCGTTGAGCCGCGTGGTGACGGTGACAGGTGAGGCGGCTGTGTCTCCGAATCCGCAGGGATCAATCTCGTCTGAGACGATGGGGCCGACGGGGCAGAAGGTGTCAAAGCCCTTCCCGCGCGTCCATTGGCCGTCGGACTTCTGGATGTCACGTGCGGTGACGTCGTTGACGCAGACATAGCCACGAATATAGGGGCGGACGTCTTCGTCGGGGCCGATCCTGTAACACCGGCGGCCGATGACGATGCCGAGTTCCCCTTCGTAATCAACGCGATTGGAGATGGCAGGCATGCGGATGGTGCCCTTGGGACCGAGTAAGGATGAGGGCGGCTTGAGGAAAAGAAGGGGTTCGGAGGGGACCTCGTTGCCCAGCTCGGCGGCGTGATCGCGGTAGTTGCGGCCGACGCAGAGAATCTTTGAGGGCGTGACCGGAGGGAGCAGATGCAGGTCATCGAGCGGGGTTGGGTCGAACTCCACCGCAAGGGTGGGGATGGGAACGCCGCCAAGGATGCGGGAGTTCAGGTCTTCCTGCGGGGCCTGCATGGGAAGCGTGGCCCAGAGGGCTCCGTTGCGCTTCTCCACCAGGGCATAACGAGGGAGAAAGGTGCCGTTTTCAGACGACAGATACTTGCAGTAACGCATGTGTTTTTTTATTGCTCCCTTAATGTTTCCTGCACATCGGCGCTTGGAGCGCTCTCGTTCCCTGAGGCATCGACCGCGGTGACGCGATAGGCGTAGCGATGACCGGGAACGGCTGTTTGATCGCGGTAGGCAGGACCGACGATCGGAGTTGAGTTCAGGCGTGTCGCTGATCCCGCAACTTGGCCCGCTGAAGTAACTTCCTGACGATACACACTATATCCTGCGAGGTCCGGATCTATGTCAGGGGTCCATGAAAGATCGATGGAGCGATCAGACGGCGTGGCGCCACCGGCTATGGCTTCAAGCCCGGTAGGGACTCCGGGGGGGAAGGTGTCGAGCATAGTGACCGTTACCGGCGAGGAGAGGTCGCTGCGGAGTTCGAGCGCATGGCCCTGAAGGGAGACCTCGCGAAGCCGCCGCGCGGTATAGCGGTAGCTTTCGCCCTTCTGTGCGGTCCGGTCGACGGTACCGCCTGCATCGACTGCTGCTTTCGTCGTCTCCAGTTTCACCTCGCCTGGAGTCTTCGACGAAGTCATTGGCACCGCTTGTGATTTTGCGGCGGTGGATTTTGCCGAGCTAGAAGTCGAAGGAGGCGAGGTTTTTCTAAGTCTGCTTCGAGACGCGGGCTTCGATGCGGCGGGTGAAGTGGGATTGGCCGGACCGGGAGGTGCAGTCGGGCTGGCGGACGTGGCCAAAAAGCGGTTGAGTTGCACCGGCGAGGTGGTGTCTTTCTTCTGCCACTCGAGCTGAACACCTTCGCGGACTGAGGTCGCGTGGAGCTTCTCGACCGACGGAGGGGCCGCACCCGCGGCGGCGAAGGCTTCGGCGGAGAGTCCTGCGGATCGGCCGTGCGCGTTGAAGAGCTGCACCCGGTAGGCCAGAAGGGAGGCGGGATCCACGGTCAAGGATGAGGGTAGGTTCTCTTCGGCATGACTGGGCCCGCTCGAGACCGGGAGGCGCGTAACTACAGTGCAGGCTGGGGTTGAGGGAACCGCCGGTGGCGGGATTGGAGCAGTGACGCGGCAGATCTCTGCTGTCATTGCACCCTTGATCACGAGGTGATCGGTGGTCTTCTCCGGGGTCGTCCAATGAAGCGTGACCTGGTCGCCGGTGCGGTCCGCGGTGAGATCGTGTACGACCTCAGGCAGATTGAGGGAGGGAGCGTGCGGCGGCCCGGGACTGGCACAGCCTGCAACAAAGGCAATTGGTAGCGCTCCGGCACCTAGGGTCAGCCATCGACGGGTCAGCGGATGGCAGAGGATGGGCAAAAACTTCATTGGTCTGTGACCATCATAGGGCTGTGACCATCATAGGGCAGAGACCCGGCTCGGGGAGAGATCAGACCACCGCTGGGAAAAAAAACGGCATCCAATCCAGAAAGTAGAGTCACCCGTACATCTTTTGATCGGGTTTCAACGTCTGTTGGCCTAGCGAATAAAACTATGAGCAAAACTTCCTCCTCCTCCTCCATATTGGCAACTGCAGAGATCTCCGGTCCGTCCGATACCTTTATTCCCGGCGGGCGAGCGAACTCGGCAGTCGACGTTCGACATCTTCAGGTAGATGGAGAGGCCGCTGAGTCCTTCATCGCTGAAAAGAGAATCGGCGAGCGCATCAAATACCTGCGACTGAAGAAATCGATGGGACTGGTGGAGTTGGGTCGCCATACCGGCCTCTCGGCGAGTTTTCTGTCGCAGCTGGAGACCGGTCGCGTGGTGCCAACGC
The DNA here is from genome assembly GCF_051013365.1 of Tunturiibacter psychrotolerans. Lineage (GTDB taxonomy): Bacteria > Acidobacteriota > Terriglobia > Terriglobales > Acidobacteriaceae > Edaphobacter > Edaphobacter psychrotolerans_A. The sequence continues at coordinate 2,152,013 of NZ_CP132941.1, forward strand.
TGCGCAACCTTGCGCGTATCGCGATGGTCTTCTCCAAAGACCTCAGTTATTTTTTCGACCCGGAGCCGCAGACTTTATTTCGGGTGCATCGCCGCGACGACCGGGTACGTCTGCCCCAGACTGGCGCGGACGACCCCGCCTATTTCTTCGAGAGCCTGGGGTATCTGGTTCCCGACCGTCAGCTCGATCCATACTTTGCGGAGTTCCTCCCCGAAAAAGAGGGCCGTTCGCCGCGAGCCCACCAGCATGTTGGCTGCGAGTTTCTCTATCTGCTCTCGGGCTCCCTCGACGTTCGGCACGGCGAGGTGACGCATCACGTGGAGGCAGGGGATGCGGTTTACTTCGACGCGAATACGATCCACAGCTACATGTGCGCCGGCAAGACGCCCGCCACGGCGGTGATCGTAACATTGCAGCATCCAGTGTTGATGCAGCTTGGAAGCGGAAACAAGCAACCGAACGGGGTCAATGGAAAGGTTCGCAGCGTTCCGGCTGCGATTCTCCCGCAGTCAACATCTGCAAAGAAGGTTTCTTCGCAGATGCACTGAGTCGGTCGTGGGGTGAGGCGAAGTTTCGATCGAGCTTTCGCTCACGCTATGGTTTTTGCAGCAGGTAGCTTCGGCAGCTCTACCTTCATGACGTCGAGCCGCTGAAGGACTTTGCGCGCCAAACCGGTGAGAGGCAAGGAACCGAGCCGGCGGGTCAGCACCCAGTGCAGGTCGCTCTTTGAAGCGGGAACGGATCGGCGCAGGCCACGGTCCTGGGGTCCGCTGGCGGCGTAGACCTGTACGTAATAGTTCGTACTCGTAATGGCGTGGCGAAGGCGCAGCAGCGGCTCGCGTCCTTGAACGGCGTCCTGTGGCAGTGGGGGCAACTCGTACATGCTCGGCATCAGGCTGGAGTCGTCGGCGCGAAGCTGTAACAGAACCTCGGTGAGGGTACCGCGCTTGCGCAGGCTGAGCAGATAGGCCGCTGGGCGACTTAGCTGCGCTGCTCGTGGCAGCGTGAGATGCTCGCCGCGTGTCTTGCACATTCCATACACAGGGCATTGCAGACAGAGCGGAGCACGGGGGAGACAGATCGTCGCGCCGAGCTCCATCATGGCCTGATTGTGGCCGCCGGCTGAGTTGGTCCGTTCGCCCTTGCGCCGGTTGGGCACGAGTGCGGACGCCTGCTTCTGGACGAAGGCGCGGCCGACCGCATTTTTTTGTTCGGGACGCCCCGTGAGACGCAACAACACCCGCTCCACGTTGCCGTCGACTACGGCGATGCTCTCCCCGAAAGCGATACTGGCAATGGCCGCGCTGGTGTACTCGCCGATGCCGGGTAGTGTGCGTAACTCCGCGGACGTACTGGGCAGAACACCGCCGCGCTCTTTCGTGAGGAACTGTGCGGCCTTGTGGAGCATGCGCGCCCGGCGATAGTAGCCAAGACCCGACCACATGGCAAGCACTTCGGCCTCAGGCGCGAGGGCCAGAGCAAGGATCGTAGGGAAGCGACGCAGGAAGGCATTATAGTGTTCGACGACAGCCGCAACGCGGGTCTGCTGCAGCATGACCTCAGAGAGCCACGTGCGATAGGGATCACTGACGTTCCGCCATGGGAGCTCCCGCGCGTGGGTGCGGTACCAAGTGATCAATCTTCGCCGGAAGAGAGGAGCGTCGAGTGTTGCACTTCTCGGAGCAGCGCGCTGCATTCGATCTTCGTTGGGTGTTACTGGCCTGGGTAGGGAAGACATCGCAGCAAGTCTATAGCCTCGTGAATCGGGAGACAGCTAAAAATTACAAAGCGGACGGTACGGCCGATGGGGTAAGAGCACAAACGCGAATTCCGGCGATAAGGGACGCGGCTGACGTTCGCCTCTAACAGTTTTGATATTTCCAGTTACGCTGCTTTCCCTCGGCGATCCATTCGACCGCAGTCGCTATGCGCTTTTCGCGTGTCTCCTGGCGTTTCGCGTCGGCAATCCAATCCACGTATTCGCGTTTGGCGCTTGGGCTGAACGCGGCGAAGACTTTCGCAGCTTTTTTGTCTTTCTTGAGAGCAGCGAGCAGCTCCGAGGGTGGTTCGACGGCAGCCTTCGGAGCCTTTACCACCTTGTGTCTGGCTGCGATCGGGCTGGTGTACTCGCCGCGGTCGATGAAGGCCGCGGCCTGGCGGATCAGGCTGAGCATCTGCTTGTTGGATGGCAAATCCTTGATGTTGGTGATGCGGCCGAGCGAACCCATGCCGCCCTCCTGGACGACGCCGGCCTCGCGCAGCACCGCGCCGATCTCCTCGCCCCAGAAGCCGAAGCTGCAATGCTCTTTGAAGGCGGATATATTGCACAGAATTGCGCCACGATATTCGAAGAAGGGACGGCTCCACTTTATGGTCTCTTCGACTTCGGGGCAGCCTTTGTGGACAAGCTCGCGCAGATACTCCATGATCGGCAGCGCGAAGGGGCGCACTCTCGCGAAGTACGCATCAACCTTGGGATTGAAGTTTGCAGCTGGCATCCGCTTGGACTCCTGTTTTCAGGACAGCAGTGTACATGCTTCTAAACCGTGTCGCCCTCTTTGGTCTTCGGCACGATGGGCTGGGGTTTGATCGGGTAGGGTGGGCCTTTGGAGAAGACCTTCTGCATCTCGGAGTCGTAGCCGTAGATGTCGTCGAAGAAGTGGACCTCCCCGCCGTCCTCAACGATAGCCGTAAGGTAGAAGATCACAATCGGAAGTGGCGTTTTGAGGCTGACGGTCTTGTTGTCCGGGCCGCTGTTCATGGCCTCCTGCACCTTGTCGAGATCCCAGTCGCCCTGCCCCTGCAACACCCATGCGGCGAGGTCGGCGGGCTTCTGTACGCGGATGCAGCCGTGGCTGAAGTCGCGACGGGTCTGATCGAACAGCGAGACAGCCGGCGTGGAGTGCAGATAGATGTCGTACTGATTCGGAAAGATGAATTTGACTAAGCCGAGTGAGTTCTTCGGGCCCGGCTTCTCACGCACCATTACGGCGCCCTGCGCTACCTGCTTGGCGGTGTAGTCGGTTTGGAGAATACCCTTGTTGTTGGTCACCTCGAAGTTTTTGCTCGCAAGATAGCCGTGGTTGGCCTCCATGTGCGGCACCAGCTCCTTGCGTGCAATGTCGACCGGAACACTCCAGTAAGGCCGGAAGACGAGGTACTTCATCATGTGCGTGAATACAGGCGTTTCGTGCTGTCCCATCACCTTCCCTACGACGACCCGCATAGTGAAGTCGAGTTTATGATCGGGGTCAAAGCCGCGCAGCACGAATTCGGGCAGGTTCACCATTAGACGCGCATGCAGGTATGGCTCAGGGAGCCAGCGCCAACGTTCGAGCGAATCCTGCAGCTGCGCCACGCGAAAGTCCATTGGGACGTTGAGCGACTGGATCGTCTGCGGCGTGAGCTTTCCATCTTCGGTAAAGCCATGACGATGCTGGTAGTGTTTGACGGCCTCGGACAACGAAGAGTCGAAGGTCGTCGTGTTCGGAGACGATAATGCTGCGCTGGCCTCTGCGTCGCCTTCGAGCTGGAGCCTGGTGAGGAGAGCAGTCAGCGCGGGGTAACTGCCACCCACCGAGATTGCCTTCGGAACTGTCGGCAGCGGGTCTGCATGCGCTTCGCCCTGCTGTTTCGCGAGAACCATGTAGTGTGCCAGCGCGGCTTCGGTCTGGCGGTATTCGTCAGAGTCTGGCTCGACCCCGGCGATGAGCTTCGGCACATCGGTAGCATCCACCGCGTTGTCGGAGACGAACTCGGCCAGGTCATACTTCTTGTCCTGGACGGGAATCTCAAAGTTGAAGCGCGATGGATTGACACGGCCGATGCGCAGGTCTGAGATGTAGCGCATGACGTTGACGGTCATGGCTACATCGAAGAGCGAGATGGCGTCGTCAGACTTACTGTTGAGCGCCTGAACGCGGTCTGCCCAGCGTGGGGCGTCGTAGTCCTCGGGAATCAGGCCCTTCGATGCTGCATCCTGAAAGGCCTGGATAAAGCCCTTCGCCGAAGCAGTCGGTGCGCCATCGCGGGTCCACGCCACCTCATAGTTGCGATCGTCGTAGAAGGTAGCCACGATGGATTCGTAATCGGAAAAATTCGGCCAGCGCAGATTCGGGACCTTGGTGGTGTCGACCTTCTCTGGCGGAAGCGCCTTCTTCTCGACCATCTCGTGCAGCTTGTCGGCATAGGCCGTCGTGTTGGGTTGAGACTTCGACTTGCGATGACGGTGGCATCCGCTTACAAGCAGCAAAACCGTTAGAGCAGATGCGGTACAAGCGAAGCGGAAAGAGACTTTCATCATTACGTAGGAGACCATCCTTCGGGAACACGACAATTTTATGAGTCTGCCGACCTATTATGCAGTATCTCTTGAGAATTCGAGCAAATCCCTGTCAGCAAACATTGGCAATCCAGATACAGTTCCCACCCCGCGAAAGGATTTACCGCGCAATCTCCGGCAGCAAGGAGACGCAGAGAACCGCCTGCAGGAGAAGGATCGTGCCTGACAGTGCGAGGAACATCTTGCGTTGACGCATCTCGAGCACATCTGCGAAGACTCCGCCCACAAACGTGAACAGGAACGGGAGTGCCCAAACCCATGGCTGCGATACCGTCTGCGTCGTTACCAGAGGAAAGAGCAGCAAGACCATAACCAGCGGCGCGGTATTGCCGAAGTAGCGGCAGCGCCGGATTGAAACATAGAGCAGGAGCGCCACGAGCGTAGCGACAATGATGGGGGCATTTGTAGTGTTGAGGAAGAATCGCCTCACCCCGTCGAGCGCGAACCAGAACCGTGCTCCACCGCCGGTGAAGACATAACTGAAGGGAGCCACGCGGAAGGCATAAGACGCAAACAAGATTGCCAGCGCGCCGACGGCGGAGAAGACGAGGATCTGCATGACGTAGCTGCGCCGGCGCTGCGCCAGATACATCATCCATACCACCGCCATCACAAAGCCGATGATTGCCGCGAGCAGATGCGCCGCCGCAGTAAGCCCCAGCGAAAGAGTGAGCAGAGCGATTCGCGGCCTCCACTTGCGCCGCGGTCCCTGCATTGCGTGAGCGACGCCCATGGCGGTGTACACCAACCCGTAGAGCCCCCACATCGCCAGAACTTCGTTGTTAGGCGTGACGGCAGACCGAATAATGGCGGGGCAAAAGCAGTAAAGCCCCAGGGCGAAGAATCCGCCTTCATTTCCGAAGAGCCGCCGACAGACCCACCACAGACCGCCGCCCAGCCAGATGGCGAAGAAGATAAACGGCAGATGGAGAAGGTACTTGACGCTGAAGAGTTCGTGCCGCGCCTCCCACGTCGAACCATGGAGTGACCCCTGCGCATAGAGCCGGTTCTCCGGCTTACGAAGCTTGTCCGCACCGAGCATCACCATGCGCTGTAAAGTCAGAGGCAGCCCAGCGACGCGATAGGCAAAGGTTCCGTCGCCGTTGAGATTGCCGCATGTGGTGAAGTAACCAGCCAGCGGCGAAGGCCGCTCCCACATCTCGCGCCCACATTCGGCGTAGCGATAGTCCTGCTGCGACAGCTGCTGCCGGCTCACAACCCAGAGGCACTCCGCGAGAAAAACCAGCAGGAGCAGCCCAGCCATCTGCTGCGGTCGTCCGAACTTAATGCGGGGGAGCTTCATTCCCATCGTGAGGTAGGCCGGCCTTTATCTTTCCTTCAATCTGATCTCGCATCCGGCTTTCCGGCTGCAACTAGCGTCCACTTTGTCGCTCAACTTACACGGCCGAAGACATTCAGTGGCCGCCTCTTCGAGTGTATCGTGAGAGATATGCAGTCGCTTTCTTTCACCCCTGGCCTTGCCTTTCTCTCCGTTAACTCGCCCATCGTTCCGTGGACCGTGGTCTTTGAAGATGAAGGCGTCGCTGGATACTTCTATGCGTGCGACCGCTCGCAGGAGTTGCACGAGCACAGCATTATGGACGCAATGCTGATCTACAACGTGGCCGCTCTGGCCAAGAGCGACGCCGAGTTGAAGCGTCCTGAGCCACAGCGCATCGCCTCGGTGGAGTGGTCACGCGACGGGCTGCAGGCGGCGCTGTATCTCGACGGAACTGCGCAGGCGCTCTACGACTTTGAAGCCCGCTGCGGCTACTGCCGCATGGATTTTCCCAACTTCATGCCGGAGGAGGGCGATACCTGGCGCAAATCGAGCCACGCCTGGTCGGATGCCGCCTTCCAGCGCTTTGAATCGAATCTCTACGCTTAAAAGGAGACACCCAAGGTCAGTCCAGAAACAGCTTCTCCACATCGAGCCAGTCGTTGACGCGTTTGAATCCCGTCACCCCGGCATTGTGGGGCGAGCTGTAGAGGATGCCTTCGCCCTGAAAGCGGCGCAGCTGCCGCGGGTTGTCGTCGATCAAATAGTCAGCGCGGAGAATGCTTTTGTCACCGCAATAGACGATGTGCGATGCCGGGATAAATGGAAAATGCTTCGCCAGCCAGCGATACTTGGCCTGAAACGAGGTCGGAACCTCCATCGCTGCAGTCGCGATAAACACCTCGTAGTTCATGTGTAGCCGCTGCAGAACACGCTGAGACTCAGGCATCACAGCCAGCACTTCGAAGAAGTCTTCTGAGCGCAGATACGCGTCGAGCACATCGTGACGATCGGTGGAGACTACATCCCACAGCCACTTGCCCTGAAGATCCTTGAGCGTAACGTTTTCGCCGAAGTGCTTGTTGTAACGCAGCAGATGCTCCCCGAGCGCATCTGCCATCACCTCGTCCATATCTATGCAGATTCTTTTCACCGAACCTCGAAGACTCCTTCTTCTACTTGCTAAAGAGACCGAATAATAGATGCTGCGATGCTTTCCACTGGAACCGTCTTACGTTGCGGGGCGTCCCGCGCGGGATCGTAGTACAGCAACCGGCCACAACTCTCACAGGTCATCATCGTGTCGTCGTTGCTACGGTCGCGGAGGTCGTTCCAACGCTGCGGCCGCACCATCATCTGGCAGGCCATGCACTTCTGGTTGAGCGCCTCAGCCACTGCTGTCCCCTTCGCCTTTGCGATGCGATCATAAGTCGAGAGTGCTGCCTCGCCGATCTCCGCGCGCACAACCGTGCGCTTCTCTTCCACCGCTGCGAGCAGTGTCTTATCAAGCGCAACTGTCTCTGCCGCTCGAACACGCTCGCGCTCCAGAGTTGCGGTCGCATCAGTAACAGCTTCATCCGCGAGTTTTTTCTGCGCGTCTAACCCCTCGCTGCGCTCCATGCTCTCGATTTCAGCGTCTTCCAGCTTACTGATCTCCGCCTGAGCAAATGCAATCTCGTGTTCGAACGCCGTTACCTGCACGGTCGTCGTGGCCAGATCCATATGCTTGCGCGTGCGTTCGATCTTTACCTTCTGGTCTTTGACGTCAGATTCCTGCCTCCGCCGCAACGCCTCTTCTTTTGCGATGAGATCGACGATGACGGCACGCTGTCCTTGCGTTGCCTTCGCTTTGGTTTCGAGCGCCGCCACGTGCTTCGGCAGCGCAACCATCTCATCGCGCAGCCGCTTCGCCTCGACGTCGTGTGCCTGCAATACGATTAGCTTTTCAAGATCCGGATGCATCCCGCGGCTCCTTTCTACTCGATTCGATCACTGAAGCAAATTGCCAACAGAGGAAGACTCGAAGTCTAGCACTGCAGTCTCTACTTGTTAAGTATGCGCCTCACTGCTTGTCGACGTTGACGTAGTACAAATCGGTCGCCACGTCGAACTGATCTTTCGTAAGCTCCGTCTTCATGGACTGCCATTCGGTGGTGGGACGGATCGTCTCCCAATGCTCCTTCAAGCCTACGCGCACCGGCATGGCAAAGTCTTTTTCATCGGCGTCCCAGCGATACTGAACGCTGCCCGCTGACTCGTCGAACTTCAGCTCGAGCGTCGGAATCGCTGTGTGCCGCAGATATTGATCGAAGACAGGAGTCAGGTTCATCCCGGTCCGCTGGCTGAAGTACTGATCAACGTCTTCCGTCATGATGTTCTGGTATTTGAAGCGTTGATAGAAGCCGTGGATCAGCGCAAACCAGCGGGTATCGTCGTTGACGATGCTGCGCAGCGTGTTGATGAACAGAGCGCCCTTGAAGTATTGATCCTGCGGCGGCTCAGCGTTGGTGCCGCGGGCTGTGATGATGGGCCGGTCGTTTTTTACTTTTTTCTTCAGCGCGTTGACGTACTTCACCTCGTCGTCGTGCCCGTAGTTGTACTCCACGTAAAGGCATTCGAGATAGGTCGTCCAGCCCTCGTGGATCCACATGTCGGACTTGTCGGCGGCCGTAATCGCATTACCGAACCACTCGTGCCCACTCTCGTGGATGATGATGAAGTCGAAGCGCGGACTAATGCCGACGCCTGTCCAGTCGCGGTCGAGATAACCATTGTGGAAGTGATTGCCGTAAGCGACGGCGCTCTGGTGCTCCATGCCGGCGTAGGGAACCTCGATGAGTTTGTAGCCATCTTTCTTGAAGGGGTACTCGCCGAAGTAGTGGTAGTAGGCCTTCATCATGCCCGGAACCTGCGCAAACTGGCGCTTCGCTCCGTCGAGATTCTCAGGCAGAACGTAATAGTCGAGGGCAAGATCGCCGAACTTGTCGTCGAAGTGAACGTAGTTGCCGATGTTTAGGGCGACGTCATAGTTATTGATGGAGTAATGCACCTTCCAGTCCCAGCGCGTGTAGCCATCGCCGAGATCCTTCTTGCCCATGAACTTTCCATTCGAAACATCCATCAAGCCGTTCGGAACGGCAACGTTGATCTCCATGCCCTCCTGCGGCTCGTCGCGCCATTGATCCTTATTCGGCCACCAGACGCTGGCGCCGGTCTCCTCGCAGGCGGTGTTGATCCACGGGTGTCCGGCAGTGTCCTGCTTGAAGGTGAAGCAGCCGAAACGGCCGGTCTCCACCGGGCTGCCTGAGTAATGGACTTCGATGGAGTAGGTATGGCCGGCGCGCAGGGTCTTCGGAAAATCGACGAAGAACGTGCCCCCATCACGCTCGTACTTCAGCGGATCTTTGCTCATCTTAATGCTGTCGATCTGGAGGGTAGGGAAGAGCTCGAGTTGGATGCGAGTACCATCTGCCAGCATCTTGAAGCGAATCTCATTGCTGCCGCTGATAAATTTCTTCTCGGGGTCGACTCGGAGATCGAGGTGATAAAAGAGAAGATCATTATTCGCGCGATATGGACCGTAAGCGCCGCGTAAGAGATCAGCGTGGGTGGGCTCTTTAACCGCTGGCGGAGCGATCGCGTTGGCAGCCGGGTTCTCCGTCTGAGCGAAGGCCGACGAGATACAACTGAACAAAAACAGAATGTTGAGAGACCGATTGCGACGCGCGTGCAAAGACATTGATTTAAGCCTATCGCGATTCCCCTGGAATTGCGTAGAGTTCAATTTCTCTGATCCACAAGGGCTTTCATCGCCAGGCTCTCCGTCGTGTCCAACTCCGCCAGGCCCTTTGCGACGCCCGCGCGGTCCTGCTCTGAGCGGTTCTGGCTCACCTTCCATTTGCCTTCGAGTCGCTCGATGACCATCTCCAATCCAACGATGCCCTTTATCTGCGACGCGACATAGTCCGCTGGAGCATCTTCAATCTTCCAGGGAGCCGGTAACTCGGCTTCGTGAATCGTCACCAGACTTTCGAGATGGGCCATCAGCCAATCGCTGTCTTCGATGACCCTGAGATGTCCGTAGGCGTGAACAACCGCATAGTTCCAGGTCGGCACCACTTTTCCGCTCTCTTGTTTTTCCGGATACCACGAGGGCGTGATGTAGTGCTGTGGGCCGGAGAAGATCGCAAGCGCCTCAACCTCAGGTGTGAAGTCGCGCCACTGCCGGTTCGCTCGCGAAAGATGGCACTTGAGACGTCCGAATTCAGTGCCATCCCGTTCGAGCACCATTGGAATATGCGAAGCGAAGAGGCCAGTCGCCCCCATGGTGACCAGCGACGCAAACGGCTGCTCTTCCATGAGTTTATGGATGACGGGAATGCGGGTCTCCTGATTTGGCCGGGGAATGTACATAGCCGCTCCTCAAAAATAGCTCTGGCTAGAACCTATCACCACCGCCGAGATGGCAAGTTTCCGCGAATCCTGCAACTTTCGTGTACAACTCTCTGAATCCCAGCCGATATCAATACAATCGAATAAACCACACATGGCAGCCACAGTAGTCGAACTCCCCGAGGCGCAGCTCTCAGAAGCGCATAAACCCGAGCACCACCCGACGGTCGACCAGCCATGGCGGCCGCGAATCAATCCGTGGATCATTGCCATGACGGTAACCCTGGCGACTTTTATGGAGGTGCTCGACTCCTCCATCGCCAACGTCGCTCTCCCCCACATCGCAGGAGGCCTGGGGGCCACGCAGGATGAGGCCACCTGGGTGCTCACCGCGTATCTGGTCGCCAACGCCATCATTCTTCCTGCCGGCGCCTACATGACCACCTTCATCGGGCGCAAGAAGTTTTACATGATCTGCGTCGCTCTGTTCGGCATCAGCTCCGCGCTCTGCGGCTTTGCTCCCTCGCTGCCAATTCTGATCTTCTGCCGCATCCTTCAGGGAATCGGCGGCGGCGGACTCGCTCCCTCGGAGCAAGCAATTCTCGCCGATACCTTTCCGCCGGAGAAACGTGGCCAGGCCTTTGCGATGTACGGCCTCGCCGTGGTCTGCGCACCCGCAATCGGCCCCACTCTCGGCGGTTACATCACGGACAACTTCGATTGGCGATGGATCTTCTTCCTCAACGTGCCCATCTGTCTGATCTCGCTGTTCCTTACATCGCGCATCGTCGAAGATCCGCCCTGGGTGAAGAAGCAGGTCGAACAGTCGCAGAAGGGCGGCATCAAACTCGACTTTCTCGGCTTCGGTTTGCTTGGCCTTACCTTTGGCTCACTCGAGTTCATCCTCGACAAGGGTCAGGAGGACGACTGGTTTTCATCGGGCCTCATCACGTTCTTTACCGTGGCAATGGTCGTTGCATTCGTATCGATGATCTGGTGGGAGCTCAAGCAGCTTCGCGACGGCCATCGTCCCATTCTGAATCTAACGCTCTTCAAACGCCGAAACTTTTCCATCAGCTTCCTGTTGATGTTCGTACTCGGCTTCTCGCTGTACGGCACAACTATCCTGATCCCTCAGTTCGTCCAAACGCTGCTCGGCTACACAGCCGAACTTGCGGGGCTAGTGCTTTCGCCCGCGGGCCTGATGATGATGTGCATGATGCCCGTTGTCGGCATTCTGGTTGGCAAGGTCGATCCACGCAAGCTGATCGGCTACGGCTTCGTCATGCTGACGCTCTCGTTAATTACGATGCATACGCTGAACCTCGGCGTGAGCTACGGCTACCTGGTCTTCGTGCGCTGCTTTCAGGCATCCGGCCTCGCCTTCCTGTTCATCCCGATCAACACCATCGCGTACATTGGCGTGAAGCAGTCCGAGAATAACGATGTGTCCGGCCTGACGAATCTGGCGCGTAACATCGGTGGATCCGTTGGAACAGCGTTCGTCGCAACCATGCTCACTCGACGGACGGCGAATCACGAGACCAACATGGTCCGCAACCTGACCTCAGGCAATCAGTCATTTATGAATCGAGTGGCGAAGCTCAAAGGCATGTTTGGCGGCCACACCGGTGGCAACCCCATGACTGGCGCTGGATCCCACACCGCACAGGCTTATCTCTACAACGAGCTCCACCGCCAAGCCGGCATGCTCGCCTATCTCGACATCATCCAGTACATGGCCATCTTCTGCGCCTGCATGCTACCGCTTCTCTTCTTCATCCCGCGGCCGCCGAAACATGCAAGTCCCTCCGCCGGCCACTAACGATTAAGAAGATCGGCCGCCGTCTGCATCGCGGAAAAGGCATTGAAGGCCCAGCTCCGAATACAACCATGTAGGCCGTGCCTCAACGGTGCGTTTTCATTCTGCGTAACACCCGTTTGACATTCAACTTCCCCGGGGCGCAATCTCTTTGCGTTATTGGAATCGGTGCACTTGCACCATGGAAGCACGCCGGAACTCCGGCTCGTCCCGGCAGTGATTCCCGGACCATATCCACAAGCTTTAGCCTCAATCCGGCCCCTGCCTACGAATGTCTGGGCGCCATCCCCTCGATTCCACCCAGCTCACGGGAGGAACGCATCTAAGCTGATGCACACTCTCGTGCCCCCCCGTCTCAGCAGGCCTTTATGGATTCGTTACGACTTAATGACGAACTCATTATGGTCAGCTCACTACGCTCTGGATATCAGTGTCCAGTAGCCTCGGTAGGTTCTTAAATTGGCCGCCGCGGCTGTAAGGATTGGAGAGGCAGCAGTGAAAAACAGAAAAATATCACGTGGTCAGCGATTTTGTCTGACAGCGTTCAGCTTTGCGGCAGGGCTGACGCTTTTTGGAGGAAACCTTGTGGCTCAGGCACCAGGGCCGAATCTACAGACAGCCGTAGAGAACACCCAGGTCACTCCAGACCATCAAACAGCTCAAGACCGGAAGATTCAACAACTACAGGATCAGCTGGAAGAGATCCAGAAGCAGCTCACGGAGCTCAAGCAGGCCAATGCCATTGAGCCCGAGACTCATCACGTCACGACAGCCAAGGCTTCTGCCTCTTCTTCCGTCATGACAGAAGCGGAACCGGAGGTCACCGATCCCAACAACCCGCACTCGGAGCCATTCGCCTTTGCCGACTTCACCTGGCTCACCGGCAACGCGCGCACCAAGGATACTCCGTATGCGACCAAATTCTTTACCCCGGAGATTCGATCCGATGTGAGCTACACCTACGACTTCCGCCATCCGCAGGACGACACCATTGTCGGATCGAGCGAAGTCTTCCGGTCCAGTGAGGTGACACTCACGGACCTTGGAATCGGCGGCGATTTCCACTGGGACAATGTACGGGCCCGCGTTTTGACCCAGATCGGTCTTTATGCCACAGCTACGCCGCGCAACGATGCCAGCCCTGCGCGCGGCCAATGGGACCTCGCAGACGCCTATCGCTATGTAGGTGAGGCAAACGCCGGCTACCACTTCAACGTGCAACATGGCCTCAACGTAGATGCCGGCATCTTCCTCTCCTACATTGGCTTGTTTTCGTTTTACCAGTTCGATAACTGGGCCTATCAGCCGTCCTATGTGTCTTCAAACACGCCCTGGTTCTTCAACGGCGTGCGCGTGCAATGGTTCCCCACTGCCAAGCTGAAGATCGAACCCTGGTTCATTAACGGCTGGCAGTCCTACGGCCGTTTCAATAACAGGCCCGGACTGGGCGGATCGATCCTTTATCGGCCAAACGGGAATTGGTCGATCGTCGGCAACCAGTACGGTTTTGGAGAAGATGCGCTGGGCATAGCGTCGCGGACCCGCTACCACACCGACGATAGTGTTCAGTACAAGTACTATGAGCGGCACGACTCCTTCATCAGCAAGGCAGCCGCAACTCTGACCGGTGACGCTGGTTGTGAGAGCGGCGGCGGCGTGAGCTGCTTTGGCAACGGGAAGACTGGGCCAAAGCAGAGCTTTCTCGGCTTCATGGCCTACGATCGCCTTTGGTTCGATCGTGATCGTTTTGGCCTGACACTTGGCGGAGGACGCATCAACAACCCAGGCCGTTACCTGGTCCTGCTACCACCGATCAATGGAGCGACGGCGGCTTCGGGCACACCATATTTCACGGAGAATCCCGGCGATAAGTTCAAGGCGTGGGACACCTCGGTTACGGCAGACTACATGCCGAGCCAGTACTTCACCTATCGGCTTGAATATAACCATCGTGCGGCGAACGTGCCTTACTTCGCGGGACCCGGAGGAGTAACGCCGCCTGGCGGAAACACCGGAGCCCCTGGGTCCGTTGTCCCTGGCTGGAGTCCGGACCTTCGCAACAGCGAGAACCGAATAACAGGTGCCCTGTTGGTGAAGTTCTAATCTCCGCCACATCATGCAGTCTACGAGAGCCTTAGGCAAACCCGCCTGAGGCTCTCTTGTCTGTTTAGCAATTTATTGCGCGACGGGCGACTCTTTGGTTGGTGATCCCAGCACAGGCTTGTCCAAGCCGCGAACAGCCGCGCCCATCTTCCCCTGCAGATCGAACACAATCACTTCATTGCGTCCCTTCACCATCCACGGAGCCGGAGCATAAAGCGTCTTCTGCGGACCAACATTCCAGATGCGGCCAAGGGCATGGCCGTTCAACCAAAGTTCGCCCTTCGCGAACTCACTTGTGTCGAGGAAGGTATCACCCACAGTGTTGAGATCGAAGCTGGCGCGATAGAAACAGGCCCCATCGCACGGCTCCTGTGAGAACTTCAGACCCGTCATGTCGTTCATGGGCAACGGATACATCTCCCAACCTGTCAGCTCGTTGCCGTTCAGGGTCACCCGCTTCGTAATACCGGCACGCTCACCGCCGATAGCTTTGCCGAAGTTGATGCGGCCTGTGTTCTCCACCAGAATGTCCAGACGCGCATCACTGCCGATTGCAGGGAGCGTCAGACGATCCTGCTTCAATCGCCGATCCAGCGTTCCGATCAATTTGCCATCCAGATAGACCTGCGCATAGCTGTGAAGCTCATCCAAAACAAGCTCCCCCTGCGACGCCCCCTTCAACGTGGTGCGATACAGAATGTAGCCATAGGCCTGGTCAACATCCTCCATACTCAAAGGATGTTCCGATCGAATTGGCGCAGGCAGGTTCTTCCACAACGAAGCAGCCTCAACCATTTTCGCTTCCGGGGTTCGAACTGCCGCCGCAACCTCAGGCACCGGTGGCGGAGTCACGCCAGTGGATTTTGCGATGATGTCGCGAAAGACGAAGTACTTCGGTGTTGGCCGTCCGCCCTCGTCAAGAGCAGCGTCGTAGTCGTAGCTGGTGACATCCGGTTCATAACTACCAGCAACATCTCCGTTGGCTCCGTTCATGCCTCCGAAGCTTGTGCCGCCGTGGAACATGTAAAAGCTCACAGAGTAGCCATGAGCCAGCATCCATCGCAGATTATCCGCCTGTTTGTCGGTATGCGTCTTCGCGTGGTCCGCACCCCAATGATCAAACCAGCCAGCCCAATACTCGCTGTTTATAAACGGCCCATTGGGACGGACCTCTTTCAGCTTCGCAAACGCCCGCTCCGCCGCACCATCTTCCTCTCCGCCAAAATTAATTCCGACAGGAAGCTCCGGCAGCGAGCCGTCCCGCACTTTGTCCGGACCATCTGCGGTGTAGAGCTGCGACTGAGTGAATCCTGCATCAACCAGAGCCTTGTGAATCTGCTCCATGTAGGCATGATCATTACCGAACGAGCCGTATTCGTTCTCCACCTGCGTCAAAATGATCGGGCCGCCATTGCCGACCTGTAGCGGAGCCAGTTCCTTGCCCAATCGTTCTATCCATCGCGCAGCAGGCACCATGAACTTTGGATCTCTCGTACGAACGACGGTCGCATGATCTTTCAGCAGCCACGACGGATACCCGCCAAACTCCCACTCCGCGCACACGTACGGGCCTGGCCGAAGAATTACATAGAGACCTTCCTGCTGAGCCTCGCGCACAAACTCTGCGACATCATTGTTCCCCGAAAAGTCGTATACCCCCGGCTTCGGTTCATGCACGTTCCAGAAGACGTACGTGGTGATTGTGCTCAACCCCATCGCTTTCGCCATTCGGAATCGCTGGCGCCAATCCGCTCGCGGAATTCGTGGATAGTGCATCTCTCCCGAGATGACTTGAAACGGTTTGCCATCGAGCGCAAAGTGGTCGCCTTCGACCGTGAATCGATGCGACTTGGGAGCCTGTGCAAATCCAATAGCGCCAAGCAGAAGAACGGCCAACAACAAAACGGGAACTCGAGATCGCACTCAAACCTCACACCTGCAAAAATGGGCGGAGGCCCGCAGTACTCCGCGGGCCTCGAAATCATCGCCAATTTTACGCTTATACCGGAAACGGATTTCGCTCGCTGAACTGCACCTGGTGCCAGTATGGATAAGCCTTCGGCAAATCACTGGCCTTATCCAGCCGAGCAACCTGCTCTTTTGTGAGTTCCCAGCCGATGGCCCCGAGGTTTTGCTTCAACTGCTCTTCGTTTCTCGCGCCAACAATCAAAGTTGAAACTGTCGGCCTCCGCAACAGCCAGTTCAGCGCGATCTGTGGCACCGTCTTGCCGGTCTCTTTCGCAATCTCATCGATGGCGTCGATCACGGTATACAGATACTCTTCCGGAACCTGCGGCCCCGCATCGTTCACGATCTTCGAGTTCAATCGGCTGTCTTTGGGAATGCCTGTTTCGCGACGGATCTTGCCAGTCAATCGTCCCCACCCGAGCGGCGACCATACCAGTGCGCCCACACCTTGATCAGCCGCCAGCGGCATCAACTCCCACTCGTAGTCGCGGCCCACCAGCGAGTAATACACCTGATGGCCAACATACCGAGACCAACCATAACGCTCGCTGACGCTCAACGACTTCATCAAATGCCACCCTGAAAAATTCGAACACGCAATGTAACGAATCTTGCCGTCACGCACCAGGTCGTCGAGAGCGCGTAGCGTCTCTTCCACCGGCGAGGTCGCGTCGAACGCATGCAGATGATAAATGTCGATATAGTCGGTGCCGAGCCGCTTCAGCGAGCGTTCCGCTGACTGAATCAGGTGATAACGCGACGACCCTACGTCGTTAGGCCCTTTGCCAAACCGAAAGGTTGCCTTCGTCGAGATCATCACGTCGCGCCTTTTGTGTTTCGCAAGCGCCTTTCCAAGCGCCTTCTCGCTCTCTCCGTCCGAATAAATGTCCGCAGTATCGAACAAGTTCATTCCTGCGTCCATGCAGATGTCGACGATCCGGTCGGCTTCCTCCTGCGTCGTCTCCGACCAGGCTTTAAAAAACTCATTGGCTGCGCCGAACGTCCCTGCACCGAAGCAAAGCTCCGGCACCTTCAAACCCGATTTACCAAGCTGTCTGTATTCCATGGAAATTCAGATGCAGCGGGCCATAGCTCCGCTGTAAATTTTTAGTGATCTCTTGCTCCGCGTGGCGATCGACATCGTCTCTGATCCTTCAGCCAGCCATTTGAATATAGGTGAGATAGGGCTCGTCCCCGACCGAGGTAAATGGCACCATCTTTACCGGCCCATTCGCACTTTGCAACGTCCACTCGCCGCTGCCCGCCCGTTGTATCTCCAGCACATGCGCTTTGCTCGCAACCACCGGCTCCGAAGCGAGCGCAAACAAAACTCTCGGTCCAAACAGCACCCCGACCGTGTCGGGACGCGCCTCGTCCAACACCTCGAACCGCGGCTTCATCGGCAGTTGCAGCTCCACCGTATCGCCCGTCCGCCACTTCCTTCGCACCGTCGCAAATCCCGCCACCACGGCCAACCTGACAGGCTTTCCATTCACCTCCAGCGAAGCCCCCTCCGCCCACGCAGGAATCCGCAGCTTCAGCGCGAAGGAGACCGTATGCGACGCCTTCATCCGCAGCCGCACCTCCGGCGTCTCCGGGTAAGTGCCCTCCAACTCCATCTCAACCTTTGTCTCGCCCTCGCTCCACCGCAAAACAGAAGGCAGGTAAAGATTCACCCACACGGCTCCCGGCTCGTGAAAGTACCCGTTGATCCAATAGTCCGCAACAACCTGCGGCAGCGTCCCCGAACAACACGGCCACCGATGAGTCGAATAAACTCGTTTTCCTGCCGCTCCCAACGCTCCCTTCGCCGAGTCTGACCCAGCATTTGCTGCGGGGCATGAGTGATAGTCCGAATAGTAGAAAGCATGTCCATCCGGCTGCAACGGCATAGCTCCCAGAACAGTGTTGTACATCACCCGTTCCATGCTGTCACCGCAGCGTCCATCTCGCGTGCATCGCAGCAGATACCGGGTCAACTTCATATGGGCGTAACTGCCGCACGGTGTTTCGAAGCTATTGTGACTTCGCGCAAGGCTCGCGTGGACCTTACCCGATCCCGGCGCCTGCAGCAGCTCATCCGGCCCCCATCCTCCGGTCACAAAACTCTGGGCAAGCAACATGTCGAAGCCGTTCTTCGCCGCCTGCAGATGCTTTTCGCTCCCCCCAACCATGTATGCCTGCATCGCCGAACACAACGCATTCACATAGCTATAGGCGTGCTTGCCGCCCAACACATTCTCCCCGCGGGCAAGCGGATCGAAATAGGTCGTGTCATCCAGATAACGCTCTGCCATCTCGCGATAGGCAGCTCCCTCCGGTCCCATTTGTGCCGATACAAGATACAAATTTTCGGGCATCGTATAGCTCTCGTCCCACGTCCAGGACGCATCCTTACCCTCTCGCCAGACCACCTCCCGATCCACGGCATGCCCCGGCAACTCCGGCAGGGCGGCCTTTCGCGTACGTTCGAGAATTTCCAGCGCATCGCTATCCCCGGCAAGCCTGTGCGCATCCATAAGTCCGCACACGAGTTTGTCGAAGCAGTACGCCGGAAAGCGGTTGTTTGCGTAGTATTCCGTTGCAATCGTCTGCGCGTACAGCCTGTTCAACCGCACAGCGCGTTCCCGCAGCTCCTGATCGCCACTGATCGCATACATCCGCGACAGGGCTGAAACCCACTGTCCAAATGTCGCGCTTGGAGCCAGCCCCGCGTCATCCCTTCTGTAGTTGTAGTCCGCCTGATATTGATACCATCCGCCAAGATCCTCGCCCGGCGCATCCTGCCCCACCATCTTTCGAAAGGGCATCAACAAACTATTGTCGCTAAGCCCCATCAGCACTGTACGCACGTTCTCCATTTGAGCGAGATGCAGCGGGCTCTTAAGCGTCACCTGTCCATAACCCACCTCTTCAAGTGGTCGCGCAACCGCCGCAGCGAACCCGACCCGCTGCATTGCCCCACCTGCGACCACAGCAGCGGCGCCTTGCAATAACTCTCGTCTGTTTATCCCAGTGCTCACACCTGCATTCTCCGCCTATGGCGATCGTTCTGTCAGCACACATTCTCATTAGAGCGCTGGCGGAGCTATTTTTTCGCGGTAGCCGAGAGAATGCTTGCCGTCTTACGCTGGTTGATCTTGCACTCAACCGAACTGGGTGGATGCCGCCACCATATTTGAAAGTCCCTCGTCACCTCTGTCAGGCACATGGAGCGAAGCTGGCTCTGAATCTCGGGATCGCGGTCCGTGAAGTATGGGACGTGAGCCGTGTCCTCAACCACCACATCAGCGTCTCGTATGTTAGCCAGCACCCGTGCATGATCTGCAGGAAACATCTGCGTATCAACTAGGAACCAGGTGTCGGCGGAACGAAGGCTAGGGTAATAGTGATGCACTCCCGTCGCGTTCGACATCATGAGAACCTTCTGCGTCTCCGCAATCTTCAAAATATGCGCCAGCTGCGGAGCGTACTCCGGTTCGGCGTAAAGATTCGCAGTGAGCGCAGACGGGTGAGTATTCTGCCACGCCCATAAAGTCTGCCGAGCCTGAGCGGCCTGAGCACCCACTCCAATCAGGGTAAAGAGAATCAGAAGAGAACTCCGCCATCGCGGAGCGGGCACGAGCCACAACCCCAGAAGCATGCCGGCTGCAGTAATCGGATCGTAAATCGTATGCTGTCCATCCCCCCTGTAAGCGAAGACAGCAAAAAAGATCTGCACAATCGCACAGATGATCACGGCTGCGTATTTGGGATCCACTCTTCCGCGGCGGATCATCGCCATCAACGCAAAAACTGCAAGAATCACCAGGCCGACTGTACTGAGCATCCACCATGTCGCCGGCGTGACAACGTAGTACCCCACGTAGTACAGCGAGCTATGGCCTCGGGGGTGCAGAAAGGTGATCAGATCATCGTAGTCAAACTTTCCCTCGCCATAGTAGACCTTCGTACCGAGGAGCGGCAGCGCAGTCGCGAGGACTGATCGGACCCCGAAGAACAGACTCAAGCCGACTACGAGCAAAACATAGGTCAGTACGCCAGGAGCGAGCTTTCGGGCCAGCAGCGAGATCGATCGCTCACTATTGACCCACCACTCCGCCACTGCGTAGATCGCCAAGAGGCCAGTCAGAAGCAACGGCAGCGACGGAACACAGAAAGTGCCAATCGCCGCTACAGCCAATGCGATGTCCGACCGTCCCTCCACAAGAAAGAGCAACGCAAACAACATCGAGAGCTGGACCAGCGAATAAGGGAGGTTCGGGTTGACTATCAAGAGAAGAGGACTGATCGCGATGACGGCCACGATAGAAAGCCATCGATTGGAGACCCACCAGACAATACGAGCCCAGAACATTGCCATCAGGATCAGCACAGCGATAGTGCAACCAATCAGCGGCCAGTAGCCACCTCCGAATAAAGAAAACAGAACATGTTGGAGAAAGACCGGAATCAGCCCGTACTGATAATAAGTATCAACTCCCAGGCGAAGGTGTTGATCCAGCAGGTAGTCGAGGTTAAGAAAGTTGCTTCTATCGGCAAAAACAAAAAGATAGTAAGAAAAGAAGATCGGCCACGACAGAAGATCAAGCGCGATGAAGCTGGCTAGTATGACCAAAAATCCCGTACTTCTGCGTGGTGCGTGGCCCAGTTCGATCATCTTTCCCTCGACAAGAGAAGATTGAACGCACTCTAGCAGGGCGCATCGTGCAAGATCAACAAGTAAATGGGGGTTTGCTGCGTTGCGATCGAGCGAGGACTGAAAAATATAGCTTATGTCTGTTCGTCTACAACTTTCGATCACTCCACCGGCTTGTCCACCTGCGATTGATACACCTCTTCCACCCGTTCGACCGTATCGATTTCGCTTACCGGTTTGTCCGTCCTGATCTTCAAAATCCGTGGAAAGCGCAACGCAAAGCCGCTCGCATGACGCCCGCTGCGCATGATGTTGTTGAACGCCACCTCCAGCACCATTAGCGGTTCGACCGTCCGAAAGAACCCCTGGTCTTCGAGCGTATGCTCCATCATCCACGTGCTCATCTCGCCGATCTCGATATCGGTCAAACCCGAGTAGGCCTTACCCACATTGAGCAACTCACCGTTGGCACCGCGCACCGCAAACGTATAGTCGCTCAAAATTCCAGCGCGTCGCCCGTGTCCGAACTCCGCTCCCGTCACCACCACATCGAGCGTCGCCAACTCGCGCTTCAACTTCACCCACGCAAGACCACGCCGTCCAGGCTGATAGACTGACCCCGCCGCCTTCAACATCACTCCCTCATTCGCCCGCGCCCGCGCATCGGCATAGGCCCGCTCGATGTCCTCGGCAGACTCCACCAGCCGCGATGGCGAAATCATCAGCCTCTCCACGCATGGGCCTTCTTCGCCTGCAAACAATACCACTTGCGAACCCCGTGCTCGCTCATCCACCATCAGCGGCGACACCACTCGCTCGACCAGGCTCTCCACCACCGCCTCCAACCGATTGCGCCGCTCCCGAAGCGGCAACTCCAACAGCAATTCGCCTCCGGCGCACATCAGGTCGAACGCCATAAACACAACCGGCACCTGCTGACGCCATTCGTTCGACACGCGCTTCCGCCCGATCCTCTGTCCCAACACCGCGAACGGCAGCGCGCGCCCATGTTCAAAGTCCCAACCCAGAATCTCGCCATCAAAGATCAACGAACTTACGGATTCATCTGACGCCGGCCGAATCCGAGCAAACGCCTCTTCCAACTCAGGAAAGCTCTCGGTTACGTCCTCCTTATTACGTGAGTAGATCGCCACCCGCCTTGGCTGTGCTGGATCTCCGCAGTGCACCTGCGCCCGCATTCCGTCGTACTTGTCCTCTAGGAATGCCTCGACCCCCTTCACCTCCAGGGCATTGGACCTCGGCTCGTCAGAATCCATGGCAGAATCTCGCGCAATCACATCTGCAGGCGCAGCATCGGCAAACTCTTCGACGTCGATGTCGAGACTTTCCGGCACGACAACCTCTTCCCCCACGTCACAGTCGGCCTCCACAGCAACCGCAACTTCAGCCTCGCGGTCAGGAGCGAGCTTCATCGCTCGACGCAGCGCCTCCTCGGCCTTCTTGCTCTTGCCCGGCTTCTTGATCTTCGCCACCGGCACCTTCACCGGCTTTTCCGTAAACCGTTCCACTGCCTCCTCCGGCGTCTCTACCGGCGATGCGAGCATAAACCCGAGTGGATGAAACAGCCGCATCCTCGCCTCATTCAACGTCCCGGCGAAAGCCCTTTCCGTTGCGCCACTTAGATCCGCCTCCAACATCACCGCGCGTCGCACAGTCTCCACCGTAGCGCCAGCCGCTGCAGCGATCGCCTCCTCCACCAGGCTCTGCTTCACCCCAATCCTCATATCCCCAAGCATCAACTTCAGCAGGTACTTAGCCTCCAGAGGAGTCGCGCGCCGCAACAGACCCTCGACCAACGCAGCTCGAATCGCCGTCGTCTTCGCCACTGCCATCCGCGCAAATGCCTCCGACACCCCAGCCAACGTCAGCTTCGGCGTCTGTTCATTGGCAGCCGCAATCAGCAGATCGAAAGCCGCAGCACCCATGTCTCCATGCCGCCTGTATGCCGCAGTCAAAGCCTCATTGCTCGCCCCGCTCACCGCCAACAAAGCCTTCGACAACAGTGCTCCACCTGCATTCAGCTTCCGCGAATCCGCCTCTGCGAATGGAGTACCAGCAACATAAAGCGCAAAAAGCCCAGCATCTTCGCTCTGCGGCGCAGATGCATGCACTGCAGCGATGGCTTCCGCAATCGCCGCACGCTTCTTCAGCTTGCCGGCCTCCTTCGCCAAACCTTCCGCCAGCTCTGCAAGCGCTGCAAACAGTGCCATAACTCCAACTCCTCACACGGCCGCCTTCACCGTGATGCTTTCCCCCGCAGATGATTCACAACTAAATCCGCCACAAGATCCGTCGCCTCTCTATGAGGAAAATGGCCTACTTCCTCCAGCAACACGCGACGATAGCCCCCCGTGAAATATCTCTCCAACCCCTCCGATTCGCTCGGAGGATCACACCGGTCGTCCACCCCCTGGATCATCAGCGCCGGCGCCGATATAAGCTCCACTGTTTCCAATCTTCGTTGTTCGTCGTCATACCGCGAGTCCCTCACCTCCCCGTCCCGCCAGCGCGCGCGATAAGCATTCAAGGTAATCGAGACCCAGTCGGGATTCGAAAAGCTCTCAGCGGCACTCGCAAACTCGGCTTCATCAAACCAACCCTCCGGACTCCACGTCTCCCACTGGATTCGCGCAAAACCGACCGGATCTTCTCGCACCTTTTCCGCCCCACCGTCCACACACATAAACCACTGGTACCAGAATTTCCTGGACTGCTCGAAGGAGGGCACTTTGAATCCACCTCCCGGCTGATATCCAAGCGCCAAAGCAGATACCGAAGAAATCCGATCCGGAAAAAGTGCCGCTAACGTGTACGCCGCCCTGGCACCCCAGTCATGGCCTACGACGGAAAACCGGCCAAGCCCCAGCCCATCGGCCAGATCGATCGCATCCTGCGCCAAAGCAACGCCAGAGCCAACCCGCGGCGTCTCTTCGGACAAAAATCTGGTCGGCCCTGAGCCCCGCAGATAGGGAATCACCGTCCGCCAACCCTCCGCCTGCAGCCTCGATACGATGGAATCCCAACCGCAAGGTGCGTCAGGCCACCCATGCAAGATCATCACCGCCGGGCCGTCTTTAGGACCGCCCTCCTCGAAAGCAATCTCCAGTAACTCAGTCCGAATCTTCCTCATCACTCTCACTGTCGGTTCCCATTTGAAATCAACCGATTCCCTGTCCAGTAAAGATGCCAAAAAGAGGCTAGCTGCACCCTCCGCACAAGGAGTAACATCTAAATAGACATGAACGCAGCCGCAAATCCGGTGTTTACCCCCCGCGTGACCGAGTCTCCCGACCGTCACGACTTTGCCTAGCTGCGCCTCCTCTGGCTTTTACCCGACCGATACCCCAAATCACCTCTCACTCAATGGAGTAGCTATGTTCGACCGCCTCGACCAACTCGAAGCCCGTTACGAAGACCTCGGCAGGCAGATGTCCGACCCCACTCTGGTCAATGATCAGAAGAAGTTCCAGGCCATCGCGAAGCAGCACCGCGACATGGAACCCACCGTCGAGAAGTTCCGTGAGTACCGCAAGATCAGGGACGGCATCGCCGAAGCCAAAGCTATGCTCACCGATCCCGATCCGGACGTGAAGGAGATGGCCCAGTCCGAGCTCGATGACTTAGAGCCGCGCCTCGAGCCGGTAGAGGAACAGCTCAAGGTTCTCCTCCTCCCGAAGGATCCTAACGACGAGAAGAACGTCATCCTCGAACTCCGCGCTGGCACCGGCGGCGACGAAGCCGCGCTCTTCGTCGCCGAAGTCTTCCGCATGTACATGCGCTTCGCCGAACAGCACAAGTGGAAGGTCGAGATTCTCTCTCAGACCGAGTCCGGCATCGGCCACGGCCTCAAGGACATCACCGCCATCATCGAAGGCGAGAACGTCTACTCGCAGCTCAAGTACGAATCCGGCGTCCACCGGGTGCAGCGCGTTCCGGCGACCGAAACCCAGGGCCGGGTCCACACGTCTGCCATCACAGTCGCTGTCCTGCCCGAGGCCGAAGAAGTCGACATCAAGATCGAAGCCAAAGACCTGCGCATCGACACCTTCTGCTCCTCAGGACCCGGCGGCCAATCCGTCAACACCACCTACTCGGCCGTGCGCATCACGCACATTCCGACCAATACCGTCGTCAGCTGTCAGGACGAAAAATCGCAGATCAAAAACCGTGAGAAGGGAATGCGCGTCCTCCGCGCCCGCCTCTACGAAGTCGAAGCAGAGCGCATCCACCAGCTCCAGGCGAAGGATCGCAAACAGCAGATCGGCTCCGGCGACCGCAGCGAGAAGATTCGCACCTACAACTTTCCGCAGAACCGCCTCACCGATCACCGCATCGGCCTCACCAACCATCAGCTCGCCATGGTGATGGAGGGTCAGATCCAGCCCACGATCGACGCACTCATCGCGCACTACACCGCGGAAAGACTCAAAGCCGAAGCAGAGGCCGCCTGATCTGCTTTATGCCGGCAACAAACGAAGAGGCAACTGACCTGTATCCTTTGCACCTCACTGTAAGAATCCAGGTCAGCCTTCCAAAGGAACGACCTATGATCAGGCAACACCGGAGCGGCTCTCGCTCTGCCCGCCCCGTAATATGCCTCGTCATCCTTGCTCTCGTTTCAATCTTCCTCGCGCCCCTCCTACGCGCGCAGCCTGATACCAAAACCCCACCCTTCAACGGCATCGCTCACGTAGCCCTTCGCGTCAAAAATCTCGCCGCCTCCGTCGACTTCTACGAGAAGCTCGGCTTCGAACAAGCCTTCGACCTCCGCAAAGAAAATATCCCCTACGAATCCTTCATCAAGATCAACGACACCCAGTTCATCGAACTCCACGCCGCGGCCCCAGCGGATACCAGTACCGGTTTCCTGAGCCTATGCTTCGAAGGCGCCGACCTTGAAGCCATCCACACCGACTACCTCAATCACGGCCTCACCCCCACCGACATCCTCAAAACCGCCGACGGCAATCTCCGCTTCATCATGGGCGGCCCCACCCAGCCCTCCGGCCCGCAGATCATCGAGTACACCCAGTACCTGCCCGGCTCGCTCCATCGCGAAGACGAGGGCAAGCACCTCGGCCCCGACCGCATCGCCGAAAAACTCGTCGCCGTCTCCCTCCCCATGGCCGACCCCACCTCCGCCCGCGACTTCTACATCAACCAGCTCAACTTCAAACCCATCGCCAACGATCCCATGTCCATGCACATGCCCGGCGAGAGCGGCCAGGAGATCGAGATTCTACCCGCCACCGCGGGCACCCACGCCCGTATCACCCTTGAATCGAGCAACCTGGGCAAGGCCGCGCGCCACCTCCACAAGGAGGGCATCTTCGCCGTCAAAAATGGCGCGACCCTCACCATCATCGATCCCGACGGCAACGTCCTCCTCCTCGAAACTCGCTAAGCGAACCATCTTCCCTCTGCTACCGTAAAGTCACGCATGCGCCTCTCTTCAGCCATCGCACGCACATCTCCCGCTGGCCTCATCGGCTGCTTCGCAATGGCGCTGTCGCAAGCTCCTGCCCCCACGTTAGATCAGCTTCTCTCGCACGTCGAAGCCAACACGGAACAGTACAAAGCCACAGTCCCAAGCTTCCTCTGCGACGAACACATCACCTCACAAGAACTCCGCGGCGGAAAACTAAAGCACGAAACCGCCATCGACGCACTCTTCCGCGTCACACGAGCCGGCCAAACCCTCGAAGAGTCTCGCGAGGTTAAATCAATCAACGGCAATCCATCCAGAAGTAAGAAATTAGAGATGCCCATCTCGTTCAGCGGAGGCTTCAGCGGCGCACTTGCCAAGTTCCTCTCCGCCGAACGCCGCGAGTGCTTCGACTATCGTCCCGATCCGTCTGCGCCTGCGTCTCCCGGTACCGAGTCCTTCACCTTCACCGCGCGCGAAGCCGCCGCAAAACAACCCGCCTGCTCCACCATCCAGCCCGGCACCACCGGAAGATTCGTCGTCGACTCCGCCTCAATGCAGGTCGTCCACATCGAGCGCGCCGTCCCGAATCCCATCGGTCGAGATCAATCGGTCCTCGGTACAGCCGCAGTCGACTTCGCCCCCGTCAGCCTCAACGGCAAATCCTTCTGGCTGCCCTCCACCGTCACCGCCTTCACCACAGAAACCCCAAAGACAAGCGCCTTCCGCTTCACCGCGAAGTACAGCAACTATCATCGATTCGCGGCGAGCTCGACCATCCTGCCCACAACCTCCGATTCCACCCAGCCGCAGTCAAGGTAGCCGCCCAGCATGACCCTCCGCCAGGCAATCACTAACGCCGCTGCAGAGCTGGCCGCCAACCCACATCTCAGCGAACACGCCCACCGCGACGCCGAACTCCTACTGCTCCACACCCTGCAGATTCCCCGCGTCACCCTCATCGCCTATCCCGACCGTGACCTCTCCGCCGATCAGCAAGCTCTCTATCAAATCGCAATCAGCCGCCGCCTCCAACTCGAGCCAATCCAGTACATCACCGGCGAGCAGGAGTTCTACGGCCTCCGCCTGCACGTCTCTCCCGCCGTCCTCATCCCGCGCCCCGAAACCGAGCACCTCGTCGAAGCCGTCCTCGCCCTGCTCCCCGCCAACCAGCCCCTAAAGCTAGCCGACATTGGCACCGGCTCCGGCGCCATCGCCATCGCACTTGCCGTCCATCTTCCCCTCGCCCAGATCACCGCCCTCGACCTCTCCACCGAAGCCCTCGCCGTCGCCACAAGCAACGCCCGCGAACACAACGTAGCCAATCGCATCGACTTCTTCGAATCCGACCTCCTCGCCGTGGTCGACAACCAGACAGAGACCTTCGACGCCTTAGTCAGCAACCCGCCGTACATCCCCGAATCCGACCGCGCTACCCTTCACCCACAGGTCCGCGAGCACGAGCCGGCCACCGCACTCTTCGCGGGCGAAACCGGCCTCGACATCTACCGCCGTCTCGTCCCCCAGGCCTTGAGCGCACTCAAACCAAATGGCCTCCTCGCCCTCGAGATCGGACACGGTCAGCGTGAACACCTAACCCAGCTGCTCGCCGGCTGGAACGATGTCTCTTTCGTCAACGATCTCCAGCAGATCCCACGCGTCGTCTTGGCGCGCAAGCCCAACTAATTCAACCCGGAACGCAAAAATCTGTCACAATGAAACACCTCAACTCTGCCGTTCGTATAACAGTTGGAGCCCGAGTTCCATGAAAAAGACCGAACTTCAAGACCACCTCTACGCGCTCGAAGAGCGTCTTCTCCACCCAGACCGTGAAGCTGACCGTACCGCCCTTATCCCGCTCTTCGCCGACGAGTACAGAGAGTTCTGCACCTCAGGCCGCGTCTTCAACCGCCAGCAGACCATCGACGTCTTACTATCCAGCGGCCCTCGCCACGCGACCATCCACCACTTTTACATCGCGCAACCCGCAGAAAACGTCGTCCTCGCTACCTATCGCGCCACCACCTCCGTCGCTGTCTCCCACCGCTCGTCCCTATGGACCTTCCGCGACAACCGCTGGCAGCTCCTCTTTCACCAGGGCACCATCGCCAGCTAATGGTTTTCGATCAAACGAAAAAGGTATAAAAGTCACGAAGTGACCGCCCTCCGCGCAGGAGGCCCGTCCGGCAGGACATAAGCCCTAGAGCCCTGCGTACCAGTCGTACCCGAGCTTGGTCCAGTAGTCATCAGGCAGGCTATCCGTATACGCGATCAGCCCAATCCGCTTGATCTGTTTGTAACCGTACTTGATCGGCATATGGAGCCGCATCGGCGCGCCGTGCCACTGCGCCAGCGGCCGTCCCCCCATCTCAGTGGCCAGCAAACTCTGCGGATGCAGACAAGCCTGCAGGCTAAACCCGCAGTAGTAATCTCCATCCGGCGTCTCCATATACACATACTTCGGCAACGACCCATCAGCCTTCTTCGCTGGTGGAAACTTCGCAATCAAATCCGCCAGCCGATACCCACCCCAGTGCACCACCTGGCTCCACCCCTCAATGCACTTGAACTCCGTCACCAGTTCGTGATGCGGCAGACTCGTCACCTCGTCCATCTTCAGCAGCAGCCCCGGCGTCCCCGGCATCAGGGTATTGCGAGACATCCCTGCCTCCTCCTGCCCACGCGGCCGCCTCTTCATCTTTTCCATCGCAGCCACAAGCTCCGGCGAGATCTTCTGCGCCTCGCCCTTCGCGCGACTACCCACCATCGTGCTCGCCGGGCCGCCCTTCATCATCGGTCCCAACCCAGCACCTGCATCCCCATTGGGGTCCGCCTTCCCGGCGGAGTCCTCGCTCTTCGGACGAACCTTCGTATCATGCTCCACAGGCCCAGCTTCTTGCTTCACCCGATACTGATACTCCCACGCCGTCACGTCGTCGACATACTGAGGAAGCCGTCCAGCGTTCTCCACTCCCACCATCTGCAGCCGATAGCTCTCCGGCACCAGATCCATCTTCAACCCGTAGTTCCCATTCGTCCGCAGCTCCATCGACTTCGCAACCGGATACGTCGGCGCCAACCCTCGCTCATCGAAGATCGCCCGCGACACCTTCGCATTAACCCGAAGCATATGCCGCAACGGCTCCTGAAGCCGCATATTCATCGGACTACGATCAAGCCATCGATAAAACCCATACCCTCCAGCCGCCGCAGCAGCCGCAACCAGAAAACTTCGCCGCGTCCTCTGCCCCGACTGCGCCCGCACCGCAGCATCCAACGCCTCTACCTCGACCGCGCGCGAATCTCTCCGCTCTCGTTCTCCATCCCGCTCCCAGTCGCGATCAAGATCATCGTCCCGGTCTTTTTTCTCTTTCTCCCACTTCCGCCGCTGCTCCTGCTCCTCCCGTTCCTCGCGCCCATCGCTCATCCCACCCTCCTTTCCTCTTCCAGCGAAGCCTTCGCCGCCGGAACAATCTCATATCCACTCACCATCGAGCGAAAGTTATTCCACCCCGCAAGAATCACCTGCCCCACATGCACTATAAAGAAAGCGCAAAAGCCCATCGTCAACCAGAAATGCTCCCACCGCGCCATCTCGTAACCGCCCAGCAAAGTCGTAATCCAGTGCACCTGCGTCGGTTTATAGATCGAAAGCCCCGTCACCAGCGACCCCAGCCCCATCAACACCACCGATGTATAAGCGATCTTCTGCGCCCCGTTGTATTTTTTTTGCGGCGGCAACCCCTTACGCAAATGCAGATCCACCAGCGTCACCTGGATCGCATCCATAAACGATCTACGCTCCGGCACAAGCACCCGCCACTCCCCGGAGATCAGAAGATACGACACATACAAGATCCCATTGATCGCAAAGACCCACATAAAAAAGAAGTGATAGCCCAGCCCCTCGGTCACACGATACGGCGCATTCATCAGCTTCCAGAACCACGGCGGAAACAGCCGTACCAGCGTCAGCGACCCCACCCCAACCCGGTACACCGCATGCGGATGCTGGTACGCATTGTCGGAGTCATTCCAATAGATCAGCAGGCCACTCCAGATCATCGTGAACAACACCGGAAAATTCACCCAATGCATCCATCGAATCGCCAGCGGATGCTTCCTCTCCAACCGAATCGTCGCCACCGCCGGCTCGATGATCTCGCTAACGACCGCGACAACCGGATTCGTGGGGACGGACGTAGTTGCTGGCTCCGAGCCCGCCGAAACAACGGCGACAACCGGCTCATCCGCCGACGCTCGAACTTCCGTCCCGTCCATTCGAGCCGGCAAAGTCTCTGGAATCGCCTCGGGCACCGGCTTCCCGGTCTCGAGGGGCTCCCCTTTATCCTTTGGTTTCTCAGGCATTCGAACTCCATCCTGCCGCACAGCATCGGCTACGCAGAAGCGTCCGCCAATTAGAGCCCATTTCGCGCCAAAGGTTACCCACTATTTCCTGCGTCTTATCCGGAGCCCTACCGCAACTGCACCCGCACCCGCGCACCCGTCTCATCCACAAACGTAACTTCCTTTGCGCTCATCACCGCGCGCGTTCCGGCCCCACGCCCATCCAACGGATAGACAGCGGCATGGTCGGCGTCAGTCCAGCAAGCCAACCCCTGCACGCAGCCAAGAATCTGCGGCACACCCGGCACCCCGCTCCACCCCTGCACCAGATATCGCCGCTCCGTCCCCGGCTCCTCCACCAGCACATCATTCGAAAAATTGATAAACAGCCTCGCCCCATCCACCGCGACACCGTTCCGCTCCATCTTTCCCAGCGGATCCCGCAGGAATATCCTCTGCCGGAAAACCCCCACGAAGATCACCAGCAGCAACGTTCCCCCAACCAGAATCTTGCCCAATCTATTTCTCCTCGTGGTACTCCTGCTCCGTGTTGATCCCCCACAGCTTAGCCTTATCTACATGTCCCGCCACGATACCATCCACCGCCGTCATCGCGGTCAACATACTGTGGTCCTGGTTGTTGTACTTATGCATTCCGTTTCTCCCCACCAGAAACAGATTCTCGAACCCATCGGTAAACTCCCGCAACTCCTCGAACCGGTCATACGTGCCGAAGTAAGCCGGATACGTCTTCGGTACCCGCACCACGTGCCCATCCGAGACATCCTCCGCATTCAGTATTCCGATCTTCGCGACCTCCGCAATCGCGAACTTCTTCAAATCCTCATCCGCCATCTTCCACAGCTCGTCCGTGTCATAGCAGAAGTATTCCAACCCAATCCACACCTTCGCCGGGTCGGCCACCAGGTACGGGCTCCAGTTATTAAATATTTGTAACCGCCCCAGTACCACATCTGGCTCCTGCACATAGATCCACGTATCTTTCAGCAGCCCGCCATCCGGTTCCTTCACCTTCAACCGGTCCACCAGCAGCCCCACCGTAATAAAGTCCCGATACTGCAGCCCAGCGCTCACCTCGCGCACATTCTCCGGCACCGGAGCATCCAACGCTTCCACCAACTCCCGCATCGGCATCGTCGAGAAGAAATACTCTCCCGCAAACGTCTGTCGCTCTCCGCTCGCATTCACCGCGTCGATCGACACCACCCGCTTCACGCCGCCTTCCATCGAGCAGTGAACCCGATCCACCTTCCACCCCATGTGAATCTCGCCGCCGCCCTCGCGAATCAGATCCGCGACATGCTCCCAAAGCTGTCCCGGCCCAAACTTCGGATACATAAAGCGTTCGATAAGACTCGTATCGGTGCCCTTCTGCGCCAGATCCCCGCCCTTCGCACTCCCACGAAACGCCTTCTTCAAAAAATGTTTCACGGCCGTCGTAAGGCTCAATCCCTTGATCCGCTGCGCGCCCCACTCCGCCGAAATCTCGTCACAAGGCGTCCCCCAAACCTTCTCCGTATAACTCTTGAAAAACGTCAGATAGAGCTGTCGCCCAAACCGGTTGATCAAGAAGTCTTCAAGACTCTTCTCCGGCGCGATCTGGTTCACCTGCGAATTCATGTAACTGACGCCAACGCGAAACGTCTTCACCAATCCAAGATTCTTTAACGTCGTCGCGGTCAGCGTAATCGGATAATCAAAAAACTTTCGCAGATAATAGATCCTGCTCTTGCGCGGACGAATCAGCATCACAAGATCGCTATCCTCCGGTTCGTGCGTCACCACCGCAGCAGCCACTGCCTCCTCTGCCTCCGGTGTCCCGTCTTCGGCATCCTCCTCCTCAACGTGATGCAGAATCGGCCCCACCCCGCGCAACACCGGCTCCTCCTTCAGGTGCGCCGGTACCACCACGACCCGCTTCTTTCCCTGATAACTAATCTCCGGAGCAGCCGCCGGAGCCCCGCTCGCACTACCCTCCACCTCTGGCGGCATCAGATCGACCCACCACTGCATCACACGGTCGCTCTTGGAAAAGAACCGATGACCGCCGATGTCCATCCGGTTGCCTTTGTATTTAATCGTGCGCGAGATCCCCCCGATCTCTTCGCTCGCCTCCAAAATAATCGGCTTCACATCCGAACGCCTCAGCAGCTCCAGCCCCGCAGTCAGCCCCGCTGGTCCCGCACCGATAATTACTGCTCTTCGCGACATGCGTCTGCTTCCTCCAGACGCGTAAGCCGCGCCGAACTAAAGCTTATCGTAACAATCTTCATGCTGCTATAGCTCGTAAGTCGTCTTCTTCCTTCATCTCCATTTGCTACACTGTGCCCGTACCCAACAGGCAAGCTGCGAAGGAGCCCCTACCTTAAACATGACCGAGCCTCCCCTGCGCAACGTCTCCCTGTCAGAGCGCCTTCGAGCCCACCTCGCCATCGCCAGACTCGATCATTCCATCAAGAATCTCTTCGTTCTGCCCGGCGTCATCGTACCTCTCAGCGTCTCGCCCGCGCTCCTCACTCCCCAGCTCTTCCTAACTCTGGTGCTGGCGTTCCTCTCAGTGACCCTCGTCGCCTGCAGCAACTACGTCATCAACGAAGTCCTCGACGCGCCCTTCGACCGCCTCCACCCAACCAAGCGTAATCGCCCCGCTGCACGCGGACTCGTCAACATCCCCGCAGCCTACGCACAATGGCTCCTGATGATGGTGGCAGGAATCGCAATCGGCCTCACCATCTCTCGCATGTTCGCCCTCGTCGCGCTCGTTCTCTGGATCATGGGCTGCATTTACAACTTCCCACCCATCCGCACCAAAGACGTCCCTTATCTCGACGTCCTCACCGAGTCCATTAATAATCCTCTGCGCATGCTGCTCGGCTGGTACGCGGTCACTAGCGTCCTCGTTCCGCCGGTCTCTCTGTTGATCGCCTACTGGATGCTCGGCTGCTACTTCATGGGCCTCAAGCGCTTCAGCGAACTCTCCGAAATCGGCGACCGCACCGTCGCAGGAGCCTATCGCGCTTCCTTCAAGCGCTACACGCCAGAATCGCTACTCGTATCGGTCGTCTTCTACGCCTCCACGGCGATGCTCTTTCTCGGCGCCTTCATCATCCGGTACCGCATCGAGCTCATCCTCGGCTTTCCCCTCGTCGCCTTCACCATGGCCATCTACCTCAAACTCGCCTTCAAACACGACAGCGCCGTACAGAACCCCGAAAAGCTCTACCGCGAGCCCCTGCTGATGGCCTCCTTCGCCGCAACCGCGCTGGTGATGGGCCTTCTCCTCTTTATCCGCATCCCACGTCTCGAGATATTCTTCACCCCGACACTGCCCTCCACCACCCCCGCAGCAGTTCAACCCGCTCCCGTTACATATATACCCAGGCCCGGTCTGCAACTTCGTATCATTAGTCAGATATGAATCCGTCTCAAGAATCCAGTGTTGAACGCACCACAGACAATCTCAGCCTACCGTGGACGGCCATCGCCTTTCTGATCTTGACCGCAGTCATCTCTCTCCTCTGGTCACACCACAAACTCATGTCACAGGACGAGATCTTCGTCCTCCAAACCGACAGCGCGCCCACCTACGCTCAGCTCCTTCACATTCAGCGCCACTACCCCATCTCGCTCGACCCCCTCGTCTACCACACCCTGGCCTTCCTCTCCATCAAAGCCTTCGGCGCAGGAGCATTCGCCCTCAGACTTCCCTCGCTGCTCGGCTATCTCCTCATGCAGCTCTGCCTGTTCTTCTTCGTTCGCCGAGTTGCCAACGAGCATGCTGCTCTCTTCGCAATGGCATTTCCAGCAATAACCGCCATTTTTTTCTACTCCGCCGAAGGCCGCCCCTACGGTTTGCTCCTCGGCTTCTACGGACTCGCCATGCTGAGCTGGCAGACCGCAACCCGCCGCGAATCGCAGCGCACCGGCTCGCTCATCGTTCTGGCACTGGCAATTGCGCTCACACTCAACACCCACTACTTCGGCGTCCTCTTACTCCTCCCCCTCTGCGCTGCCGAACTCTTCCGCACCATCGAGCGCCGCCGCTTCGATCTCCCCGTCGTCGCAGCCATCCTCATCGGCATGGCCTGCGTCGCCTTTGCACTTCCCTTCGAACGATCCGCCGCAGAGTTCCGCAGAAACTACTACAACGCCGGAGAAGTCAGCTATCACGCCATTACCCAGGCCTATCGCTCGCTCTTTATGAACTACACCCAGGCGAGTCTCAGCATCCAGCACTTCGCGGCCATCGGCCTCGTCGTCTTCGCAGCTCTGCTCATCATCGGCAGCGTTCGCCAGCTGCGCGGCAAAGATCTTCAACTCCCGAACGCCGAGCTTGTCTTCCTCATCGTCCTCGCCGCGCTGCCTTTCTTCGGCTTTCTGCTGGCCTTCTTCGTAACCCACTCCATCGAAGTTCGCTACGTCCTCGGCGCTATGCTCGCTCTCAGCGTTCTCCTCTCATTCGCCGCACTCCCATTGCTTCGCAGTAAAAACATGGCGGCTTTGACGCTCTGCACGCTCGCCATTGCCATCGTAGTCATCGGTGCAATCCGCATTCACGCAGAGCAGGCGAAGACAAACGCCTTTATGACCTCGCTCACCCTCAGCCCGCAGATCAAAGCAGCCATTCTCTCCAGTCCCAGCGGTCTGCTCTACCTTCAGGAGATGGGCACCTTCGAAGTAGCCAGCTACTACGCGCCCGACCCGGAACTGCGATCCCGCATGGCTCTCGTCTACTCCAGCAACCAGGAGCTGCTCTGGAGCCAACGCGACACCGAGTCTCTCACCGCACTCCACATGCGCAGCTTCACCGGCTTCCCAATCGTGCCCTATGAGCAACTCTCCGCCGAACCCGGCGACCACGTCTTCGTCCTGCTGCACAGCGGCTGGAACTGGACCGATCAAGCCCTGGCAGCCGCGCACGCCAGCATCACCCCGCTTGGCCCCGCCATGGGAGGCGACGCCGCCTCCGTGCAATTCACAACTAAACAAGAGTAACGTCGCAGCTCCCCGCCGAACCATGACACCGTTACGCGACCACAGCGTCATCGGATCCGACACGCCGAGCCAGCCGCATCAGCAGTGCAATCAAGAGAAGCGCCCACGCTCATCGCCATCGGCTTTGTGGAGAAACCGATGCTGCGCTTTCTCACGGCGAACTATCACCACCCAGCCGTACAGTCGGCCCCATAAAAAATGGCCCACCGTTGAAGGTGGGCCATTCTCCTTGTTACGACGTCGTTAGGACACCAAAGCCTCGCGCCC
Organism: Tunturiibacter psychrotolerans; assembly: GCF_051013365.1. Taxonomy (GTDB): domain Bacteria; phylum Acidobacteriota; class Terriglobia; order Terriglobales; family Acidobacteriaceae; genus Edaphobacter; species Edaphobacter psychrotolerans_A. Next base: position 2,187,634 of record NZ_CP132941.1, read on the forward strand.
CTGCACCACGAACTCCAGCCCATTCTTCCCAGCCGTCACCAGTACGTGATCGCCATGCAGAACGCTGCCATCGAGAATCTTCACCGCCAGCTTGTCCTGCACCAGCCGTTGGATCGCTCTCTTCAGAGGCCGCGCACCATAAGCCCGATCGTATCCGGCCTTGAAGATCGCCTTTCTCGCATCCTCGGTCAGCTCCAGCGTAATCTTTCGATCCGCCAACAGCTTCTGCAGATCCTTCAGCCGTAGATCGACGATGTGGGTCAGCTGCTCATCGCCCAACGGATGGAAGATGACAATATCGTCCACGCGATTCAGGAACTCAGGCTTGAAGTGCTTACGCAACTCATCCATCACGCGTCCCTTCGCGTCTTCGAATCCAGCCTCACCTTGCGCCCACGCCGTAGACAACTGCGACGCACCAACATTTGACGTCATGATCAGAACAGTATTTTTGAAATCAACCGTCCTTCCCTTCGAGTCCGTCAGCCGCCCATCATCGAGCACCTGCAGCAGCACATTGAACACATCCGGATGCGCCTTCTCAATCTCGTCAAACAGAATCACCGCATACGGCCTGCGTCGCACCGCCTCCGTCAACTGACCGCCTTCGTCATACCCGACATACCCCGGAGGCGCGCCAATCAACCGCGCCACCGCATGCTTCTCCATGTACTCGCTCATGTCGATCCGCACCATCGCAGCCTCGTCATCGAACAGGAACTCCGCCAGCGCCCTCGCCGTCTCCGTCTTACCCACGCCCGTAGGCCCAAGAAAAATAAACGAGCCAATCGGCCGCTTCGGATCGCTTAAACCCGCGCGCGAACGCCGAATCGCATTCGCCACTGCATTCAGCGCTTCATCTTGCCCAACCACGCGGTCGCGCAGACGATCCTCCATCTGCACCAGCTTCTGCATCTCTCCTTCGAGCATCTTCGAGACAGGTATCCCCGTCCACTTCGACACCACCGCGGCGATATCCTCCTCGTCGACCTCCTCCTTCAGCATCCGCGAGGGCCGCGTCGCCACTCCCGACTTCGCCTCAGCTTCATCCTCGCGAACAGCCGCATCCTGCTCCGCCGTCAACTCGCGCAGCTCCGCCTCAAGCTTCGGAATCTCGCCATACTGCAACTCCGCTGCCCTCTGCAGATTTCCCTTACGCGTCTCTTCTCCCATCTGGAACCGCAGCGAATCCAACTCTTCCTTCAGCTCCGCAATCTTCCCAATCGCGCCGCGCTCCTTCTGCCATCTCGCGCGCAGACCCGCGGCCTTCTCCTTCACCTCAGCGAGTTCACGCTCCACGACCTCCAGCCGCTCCTGCGACGTCGCATCCTTCTCCCGCTTCAACGCTGCGCGCTCAATCTCGAGCGACGTCGCCCTTCGCTCCAGATCGTCAATCTCCACCGGCACCGAGCCGATCTGAATCGCCAACGCCGCTGCAGCCTCATCGACCAGATCGATCGCCTTATCCGGCAGAAAGCGATCCGAGATATACCGATGCGACAGGGTAGCCGCAGCCACAATCGCCGAATCCTTGATCCGAACCTTGTGGTGCGCCTCATACTTCTCCTTCAAACCACGCAAAATCGCAACCGTGTCCTCGACATTCGGCTCGCCGACAAACACAATCTGAAACCGTCGCTCCAACGCAGCGTCCTTCTCGATGTACTTCCTGTACTCCGCCAGCGTCGTCGCGCCAATCGCACGCAGCGCTCCGCGAGCCAGTGCAGGCTTCAACATATTGCTGGCGTCGAGCGACCCTTCGCTAGCTCCGGCACCTACGAGAGTATGTAACTCATCGATGAACAAAATCACTTCACCGTTCGACTCTTCAATCTCCTTCAGCACCGCCTTCAACCGGTCTTCAAACTCACCGCGAAACTTCGCCCCGGCGATCATCGCGCCCAAATCGAGCGAGCACACGCGCTTGTTCTTCAAAATCTCCGGCACATCGCCCTGAATAATGCGCCGCGCCAACCCTTCGACAATCGCGGTCTTACCTACCCCAGGCTCGCCGATCAGCACCGGATTGTTCTTCGTCCGCCGGCTCAACACCTGCACCACACGGCGAATCTCCTCATCGCGCCCAATTACCGGATCGAGCTTTCCGCGCCGCGCCAGATCCGTCAGATCCTTCGCATACTTCTCCAACGCCTGAAACTTCCCTTCAGGATTCTGGTCCGTCACCCGCTGACTCCCCCGCACCGCACTCAGCGCCTTCAGAATCGCCTCATGCGTTCCACCCAGCGCCGCCAGCGCAAGCTGCACCGGATCATTCTTTGCCTTCGACAGCGCCAGCAGCAGATGCTCCGTCGACACAAACTCGTCTTTGAAGTTTTCCGCCTCCTTGAACCCCTGCTCCAGCACCTTCTGCAGCGCATTCGACAACCCGGGCTGCCCCCCGCCCTGAACCTTCGGCAGCTTCGCAATCCCCGAATTCACCCCCGACAACAACTGCTCCACCGGCACCCCAATCTTCTCCAGCACCGGGATCACCACTCCCTCGCGGTCCTCCAGCAACGCCGCCATCAGATGCAGTGGCAACACCTCCGGATTGCCGTTCTCGGCAGCATACCCACCGGCCGCCTGCACCGCCTCCTGCGACTTCACCGTCAACCGATCCCATTTGATCGCCATAAATCTCTATCTCCTCAACCAGTTCAACAAATTTGAGCTTTTCGCTTAAATTAGACGCCTGAAATCACCAGAAGATGCGAAATCTGATAATAACTCACTCACATCTGGACCGCAGCCAGATCCACCACCGTGCCTCTCCCCACCCATCGCTTTTTAAGACGTCCCGACAAAGGACAACCGTGACGCCGAAATCAAAAAGCAAGGATCAAAGACCCGACATCAAAGACGCGACCGACAGACACCCCATAGACAATAGACTTGTCCACGATCCTCATGACCCTCAACACCACCCCCGAGTCCAGCACTCTATCCGATGCGCTCATCCTCGCCAGCACCGGCGGCCTCCTCGACTCCTTCGTCTTCCTCAACCACGGCCGTGTCTTCGCCAACTCCATGACTGGAAACGTCGCACTCCTCGGCATCACGCTCCTCGGCCACCAGTGGCGAGACGTCATTCCTCATCTCGTGCCCATCCTGGGCTTCTTCGCCGGCGTCGTCTCGGCCCGTCATCTGCGCACACGCAACCATAGCGCCGCCATCATCGCCCTGGCCTTCGAGATCCTCGCGCTCTTTGCCCTGGGCTGGGTGCCGTCAAGCTTCCCCGACATCCCCTTCACCGCAATCGTCGCCTACGTCGCCGCCTTCCAGGTCGCCAGCTTCCGCCGCGTCGACCGGTTCTCCTTCAACTCCACCTTCATCACCGGCAATCTGCGCGACGCAATCGAAGGCGTCTATGACGCACTCGACCCCTCCGGCACGCCCGAAGCCCGCGAAAAAGGTCGCGCCCAGGGCCTCCAACTCGGCCTCATCTCCCTCTGTTTCCTCACCGGAGCCGCTCTAGGAGCCTGGGCCGCGCCCCATCTCGCCAACCGCTCCCTCTGGCTCACCGAACCGCTGCTTCTCTTCGTAGCTCTCCGCAACCTTCGCCGCGCCGCTAAGCCCGAATCGCCCCAGGTCGCAGCCCCCAACACCGTCCCTTCGAAATAGCTTCTATAGTCCCAGCCGAATCCTTCAAACCACCCTCACACCCAGGAGACCTTCGGTCGACGTCACGCTGTTTCGACATACTCCACTTCGCCGCCGCGATAGTCTATCTTGAGCGTTGGCCTCTCTAAATCACTGGCAGGACTGAGCGTCCCATCGGCTTGGGGCCGCTTCACGCAACAAGTAATGTGGCATTCAGGCATCATTCGCCGCATCTCATCCAGCCCCGCGTGAGTACCGTCCCAGAAAACCGTATTGCCGACATGGCTGCCATACTCGTCGGTTCGCGTCTCCTGTTCAGGCGCGAGAACCAGTAGAAATCGACGGAAAGGTGCGGCGAACGATGAGAGAGTGATAATTTCAACAGGCTCGCACCGTGAGCGTACAGTGCGCCTGCTTCCCGGCGGACTTTATAGCACTTTGCGCATAGAGCTGTTTAGGTCTCTTTAGTAACCACACTCGCAATAACTTTCGCGAAAAAGAAAAGGGAAGGCACTCGCCTTCCCTTCAAGAAATCGGCAAAGCTATTACTGAGCCGTGTGAGCTTCAACCTGTTTGCTGTTGTCGCCAGCCCCCACCTGCTTCGAGCCGCCCACCTGCACCTTGATCTGTTTCGGCTGCGCCTCTGCCTTCTTGGGCAGTGAGATCGTCAGTACGCCAGCGTCCGAAGAGGCTGTTACACCCTCCGTGTTCACAGTCTGCGGCAGAGTAAAGCTCCGAACGAAGCTTCCAAATCGCCGTTCGATCCGGTGGAAGTTTTCAGCCTTCTCGGCCTGCTCAAACTTCCGCTCACCCTTGATCACCAGCGTCTGGTTCTCCAGACGGATGTCCAGATCTTCCTGCTTTACGCCGGGAATCTCAAGCTTCAGAACCAGCTTGTCCGCGTCCTCATAAACATCCACCGCCGGAGTAAAGCCCGCGTTCGAGCCCTCCGCCGATCCCGCGAAGTCATTAAAGATCGAGTTCAACCGCTTCTGCAACCCTGCAACATCTTCAAAAGGCGTCCGCAACGGCACAAATCGAGTCATCGTTGTCATAAAACCCTCCTATTCAGATACTTGAATGTCTCGGGAGCAGCCTTCAAAACCGCCCCGCACTAGTATAGACGCGAACCAGCTTCAATTGTTGCATATAATTTGACAATAAATCGCTCATATTTACATCTTACTCAAAAGTAACAACTTATTTCTCTCGGAGGCTTTAACTCAAACCAAATAGGAGACACCCATGACTCACAGGTGTAATGCCTACTCCACTCTCCGTGCTCTACAATCCTCCGAGCAGCAAGAGGGCTAGCGAATGACTGTCTCTGTCGTAATGCCCACCTATAACGCTCAGCCCTTCCTCCACGACGCCATTGCCAGCACTCTCAGCCAGACCTGGACCGACTTCGAACTCATCATCGTCGACGACGGCTCGACCGACGACTCGCTCGCCGTTGCTCAGTCTCTTGCCCAGACCGATCCCCGCGTCAAAGTCTTCAGCCAGGCCAACGCCGGCACGGCCAACACCCTCAACCGAGCCATCGAGCTCGCCTCCTCCGAGTGGGTCTTCATCATGCACTCCGACGACGTCATGCATCCCAATCGCCTCGAGCGCCAGCTGGCCTTTCTCGACGATCACCCCGAGCTCGCCGTCGCCAGCAGCCTCGTCCGCCATATCGACGCCAGTGGAAGAGTCATCGGCAAGGACAACTCCTTCTTATTCACTCACGCAGACTTCGAAGAAAAAGTCCGCCTCAACAAACTCATCGGCTTCAATCATCCCGCCGTCGTGCTTCGCAAAAGCATCGTTCAAAACGCAGGAGGATACCGGCAGGAGTTCTGGCCAGCCGAAGACATCGACCTTTGGAACCGCCTCGCCGAGCAGGGCCACAAGATCCTCGTCCAGCCCGAAACCCTCCTCGACTACCGCATCCACGGCGGCTCGGCCTCCATCTCCCGCGCTCGCCTCACCCGAATCAAAGTCCGCTGGCTTAAAGACTCCATGCTCCGTCGCCGCAGCAACCAACCCGAGCTCACCTGGGAGCAGTTCCTCGCCCTCCGCCGCAAGTATCCCCTCAAGCGCCGAATCGACGAAGAGCGAGTCGACTTCTCACAGATCTTCTACAAAGCCGCCGTCGGACACTTCGCCAAGAGGCAATATCTCCACACCATCGGCAACGCTGCCCTCGCCGTTCTCCTTCGCCCGTGGTACATCTCCTCCGAGATCGTCACCAAATCGAAGTGGCGGGTGAAGGGCAACACGAATCAAACCGAGTCTTCCCTCTAGCCGCCACTCGATCGACAAAACCCAACTACTTCCCGTCCTCCGTCCCCCGGATAAACGCCGCCACATCCGAATGGAACTGCTTCAGCACGTCCTCATTCACATACACCATATGGCCGCTCTGGTAGTAGTGATAGCTGATATTCGCCTGTAGCTTCTGCGGAATCTGCAGATGATGCATCTCGAACTTGCCCTCGAAGTAAGGCGTCGCCAGGTCGTAGTATCCACCTGCCAGCATCACCTTCATCTTCGGGTTCGACTTCATCGTAAAGGCGAGATCCGGCATCACATTCGTCCCGCCCTCCTGTTGATTGGCCGGCGGTCCCCCCGGCGGCTGGTGCCGCAGATCCCACGAAAAGTCAGCGTCCGCATAGGCTCCAGGCTTATACGTCTGGTTCTCGCCATACTTCAAATCCGTCCGCATGTACTGATTCAGCGCCGCGGTGTAAGCCGACGAGATCGCATTACTCTGCGGGTCATACTCCGCATCCGAACTCAACGGATCGATATCAGGCCCCTTATACCGCGTATCCAGCCGCCCCGTTGTCGTCTCATCATCGAGCTGCAGTTGCTTGCTGAACGCGGCCCCGGACACCCGCAGATTCGCTCTCACTAAATACGCCACCGGCAACCCGGTATACTGATGCAGCTTCTCCGCCACAGCCTGTTTCGTTGCCTCAGGCAGCTCCGACCCCTTCAGCAGCGCGCTCATATAGTCGCCCAGCGCATACTGTTCCACCTCGGCCAGAAACGGCTCCAGCGCCGCAGGCTGCGTCGGCAGCTTGTGATGATAAAAGGCGCTCGCCGCAAATGTAGGCAGCCCCAGCGCATACGCCTGATCGACCCCAGGATTCCACTTCGGTCCATCGATGCTGTTATCGAAGCTCAAAATCTGCGACAGCAGAATGATCCCGTTCAAGTCCACGTTCTGCAGATCAGCCGATAGCACCGCACTCCGCGGGGTCCCATAGCTCTCGCCCAATAAATACTTCGGCGAGTTCCATCGATTGAACTTCGTCAGAAACCTGCGAATGAACCGATCGAACGCATGCGCATCCTGGTCCACGCCCCAGAACTCCTTCTCTTTATCCTTGCCCATAATGCGACTGAAACCAGTCCCCGGCGCGTCGATAAAGACCACATCGCTCACATCCAGCAGACTGTAGTCGTTATTGACGATCTTGTACGGCGCGCCTTCATCATGCTGTGCATCGGTCGTCACCACGCGCTTAGGCCCAAACGAACCCATATGCAGCCACATCGTCGCCGACCCCGGCCCGCCGTTATACAAAAACGTCACAGGCCGTCCCGTGGGCGCATCCTTCTTGAAGTACGCCACATAAAACATCCGCGCCGTGGCAGGCGCCTCCTCAGGCTTCTCCGGATCCGGCGCCTTCTCCCCCGTATCCGGCAGCATCTTCCCATCCATCCCCAGCGTCGCGTCCTGCGAGTCCGTCGAACCCACCGTCAGCGTGCCCGCCACCGCACGATAAGCAATCTTCTCCCCGCCCACCGTCACCGAACCCTCTGTCGTCGAGTCCGCCGGCGGCTCCGCAGCCTCCACCACCGGCGTCCCCGTCACCACCAGCTTCTGATCCTTCTTCTTATCGCTGTCTTTCTTCTCCTGCGCCGCCGCCGCCATCGCAAAAGCGACAGCCATCAGCACACCGCAAGACACACCCTTCCAAACGAGTTTCCTCAACATCCTCACACGCTCCAAAGCCAGATTTCCCAGTGCGAGAAGTATATCCACCTATCCCTGTTGCTTTTACAGAATCCTCTCCTGCGAAACTCGTTACTCCGCCCGCAAAGCCTCCACGGGATTGATCGACGCCGCCCTCCGCGCCGGAACGTAACTAGCCACCAGAGCCGCCGCAACCAGCAGAAGAGCCACCCCCGCCAACGTCCCCACATCCCACGTCTGCACGCCAAACAGCATGCTCCGCAGCGTCAGCGTCAGACCCAGCGAGCACACCAGACCCACCACAATTCCCAGAGCCGCCAGCCTCCCACCCTCTCTCATAATCATCCGCTGCACCATCTCCCTCTGCGCGCCCAGCGCCATCCTCACGCCAATCTCCCGCGTCCTTTGCCCCACCGAATACGCAATCACTCCATACAGCCCAATCATCCCCAGCAACAAAGCCAGCGCCGCAAACCCTCCCACCAGCCACGCCGACGACCGGTGCAGATAAGCCGTCTCCGACTCATCGATATTCATCATCATCGTCGACTCCTCCGACGTGCCGATACCCCGATCGAACTGGTGAATCGTCGAGACAAGCGTAGGCAACAGCGCCCTCTCATCCTGACTCGTCCGAACAATCAGATTGAAGTACACGTCAGGGCTTTGATCCGCGGGATAGTACACCGCCGGCAAAGTCTGCTCATCGAGCGATGACTCGCGCAGATCGTCCACCACCCCAACAATCTCCCTGATGGACTTAGGCGACAACGTCGTATCGCCCATCCTCGCACCCAGTGGGTCCTGACCAGGAAAATACAGCTTCGCAAACGCCTCATTGATGATCGCCACACGAGGCTTTGTAGCGTCTTCATCCGAGTTGAAGAATCGCCCACGAATCAACTTCGTCTTCAAAGTCGTAAAGAAATTCGCCGTGATCTCCCGCTCGTTCACTTCATTGTGCTCGCCGTTATACGGACGGCCAACGAATCGTACCCAATCGGTATTGCCATTCATCGTCGCTGGCAGTTGGCTTGTCGTAGCTGCCGAGGTCACGCCCGGCAACGCCGAGATGCGATCCAGAAGTTGTCTCCGCGCTGCCACTATCTGTTCATCCTTCGCATAGACCTTCTCCGGCAATGCAACCGAAAGCGTCGCCAGGTGATCAGGCTGAAAGTTCAACTCAACATGCAGCAGATGATAGAAGCTCTTGCCAAGCAATCCCGCACCCACCAGCAGCACAGTAGCAATCGCCAGCTCCAGCACCGTAAGATTCGCGCCAACCTTCCGCCAAAGCAAGCCCGCCGAGCCCCGCGAGCCCTCCGTCAACCCCTCCCGCATCTCGCCGAACGACAGTTGCACAATCGGCGTCAGCGAAAAGATCGCCGTCGCCATCACCGCAATCGCCGCCGCAAAACAAACAACATGAAAGTTCAGCCCGACTCCGCGCAGGTACGGCATATGGGGCAGCATCTCCTTCGGGATAAGCCCCAGCAACGCCTGCGAAGCAAACACCGCACAAACCAGCCCCAGCAACGTACTCCCAAACACAAGCAGAACACCTTCGGTTACAAATTGCCGCGCAAGCCGCAGCGGCGAAGCACCCAGCGCACCCCGTACCGCGATCTCCCGCCTCCGGCTCTCCGATCGCACCAGCAGCAGACTCGCCACATTCACACACGCGATCAGCAGAAGCAGACCCGCACCCGCCAGCAGCAGAAGCAGAATCGGACGAATATCTCCAACAAACGCCTCCGTCAGCGACTGAACCGCCGCGCCCTGCCCGCGGTTTGAGTCCGGATACTGCCGCTCCAGTTGCTGCGCAATAGCCTTCGTGTCCGCAAGCGCCGCCGCAATCGAAACTCCATCCTTCAGCCGCGCAACCCCCACTAACCCATGGCAGCTCCGTCTCAGGTCACACGTGTTCGTCCCCCCGGCATGCATCGTGGTCCAGAACTCCGCATTGTTGCGAGGCGCAAACTCAAAGCTGTCAGGCAACACGCCCACAACCACGTACGGTGTCCCACTCAACGAAACGCTCTGCCCAACAATCTCTTTCTTGCCGCCAAACCGCTTCTGCCACGCCGCGTAGCTCAAAATAACCGTTCGCGGAGCACTCAGCAGATCCTCCCCCGAGTAGAAGTCTCGCCCAAGCAAAGGCACAACCCCCAACGTGTGAAAGAACCCATCCGTCACTCGCAGCCCTGTCACCGGCTCCACTCCGGACGGCGTATCCAACAGATAACCCGCCCCCGTGTAGACATCCAGCGAACGAAAGCTGTGATTCATCTTCTTCCAGTCGAGATAATCGAGATAAGACAGATTCGCATGCGGAAACACTGCAACGCTCTCCGTCACATCCGCCAGAGTACGCGGATCTTCATAAGGCAGCGGCTTCAACAGCGCAGCATCCACAAACGCAAAGATCGCGACGCTCGCCGCAATACCAAGCGAAAGCATCAACACCGCCGTAATCGTGAACCCAGGATTCTTCGTCAGCTGCCGCAACGCAAAGCGAAGATCCTGCCACAGCATCTCAAAGAATGGCGCCGTACCTCGCTCCCGATAAGCCTGCCGTGTCCGCTCCATCCCTCCCAGCTTCACCAGCGCATCGCGCCTCGCCTCCTCCGCCGTCATGCCCGCGCGCATATTGTCGTCGATATGCATCTGCAGATGTCCCTCAAGCTCGCTGGCAAACTCCTCCTCCCGCCGCCCGCTCGAAAACATCCCGGCAAACCGCCTCAGCGCTGCACGCAGTTTCTTCATGCCGGATCCTCCGTTCCCCGCAAAAACCGGGCCAGAATCGCCGTCGTCTGCTCCCAGTTGTCGGTCTCACGTTCAATCTGCTTCCGCCCCACCCGCGTCAACTTATAGAACTTCGCCTTCCGATTGTTCTCAGACAGACCCCACTCCGAGACAATCGCCCCCTCCTGCTCCAGCTTCAACAGCGCCGGATACAGCGTCCCATAGTTCAGCGAAAGCAGGTCCCCGCTGGTCTGCTCAATCCGCCGCGCGATCCCATACCCATGCAGCTCGCCCATGCTCTCCAGCGTCTTCAACACCATCAACGCCAGCGTCCCCTGCCAAACATCCTTCTTCTCACCCATGCACACTCCTATTGCCTATCAATAGGAGTATGCACCCACCTCTATTGGAAAGCAATACAAGGCTGCGGGCCAGCCAAGGTCAGCTCGCCGCTCTAGGCCTCCCGCAGAAACTCTGTGCGGTACCGTGGAGCGAGTTCCTCGGCCTTCTTCCTCAAAGCGGCCTGTTCCTCCTTGGTAGGCTTCGGAGGAGCAGTCGTGCGAGTAGCCACCGGAACCCCAACCTCCAGGAAGAACTTCTCCTGCCCCGCAGGAGAACAGATACAGATCAGCCGCACAGGCTCCGACGAAACATTCTGAAATCGATGCGGCGCATTCGCAGGAATAGTCACCGTCTCACCTGCCTTTACCGTCGTCTTCTCCCCACGAAACGTCGCCTCCATCTCACCTTCCAGCACGATGAAGGTCTCCTCAAAATCGTGTCGATGAGGCGGTGGTCCGCCCCCGGGCGGGACATGCATATCGATCACACAGAATCGTCCCGCCGTATCTTCGCCCGTCACCGTGACGGTATACGTATCGCCCACCAGGCCGATGTGTGGCAGGCTCTCAACCTTACCGAGCGCAAGCTTACGACTGAGATCGTCGGGTGGAACTACCGGATTTCCTTGCGTCTTTGCCGCCATAATCTGTTCTCCTTTTAACCTGCTACCTCCCACGTTAGATGTTAGTCGCCGACCAGACGGAAAACTTGCCTCGATCGCGGATTTAGTTGTATGTTGACTCAGACAACACTACTCTCGAAACACGTCATGTCGACAGTCGATCAAATCCGAAGCTTCAATCGGTTTTACACGCGAGAAATCGGCCTCCTGGCCGAACACCTGCCATCAAGCGAACTGTCCCTTGCCGAGGCCAGGGTTCTGTACGAACTGGCCCAATCCAAAGAGTTGACCGCCGCCGACATCATCCGCACCTTAGGCATGGATAAAGCACATGTCAGTCGCATCGTCGCTCGCTTTCGAGGAAAAAACCTCGTGAAGAGCCGGACGAGCCCGCAACACGCAAAACAGAAGTTACTGTCATTGACCGCAACTGGAAGACGACTTTTTTCGGCCATAAATCGCGGCACAAATTCGCAAGTAGAAGGACTCCTGGCGAGAATCCCGCCAGACGATCGTCCTCGACTGCTGGCAAGTATGCAGACGATTCAAACACTGCTCAAACCTGAAGAAGTGTCTGCAAACAAAGTTCAACTGCGATCGCCACGCGTAGGAGATCTTGGCTGGATCACCTCTCGGCAAGCGATTCTCTACGAACGCGAATACGGCTGGGATTGGACCTATGAGGCACTTGTCGCCCGCATCCTCGGCGAATTCGTTGCGCATTACGACGCAAATCGCGACGATGCGTGGATAGCTGAAACCGCCGGCAATATCGTCGGGTCGGTCTTTCTCATGAAAACCGAAGACCCGCACACAGCGAAGTTGCGATTGCTCTATGTCGAGCCATCCGCCAGAGGCCTCGGCGTCGGTTCGCTCCTCGTAAAGACGTGCGTCGAGCGATTCTTCAAACTCGGATACCGAACCCTGACCCTGTGGACCAACAGCGTGCTCTCCTCCGCCCGGCACATCTACGAACGCGAAGGATTCTCCCTCATCAAAGAGGAGCGACACCAATCCTTCGGCCACAATCTTCTAGGTCAAACCTGGACACTCGATCTTTCAGAAACAACCCTCCTGAAAGCATGAAGCATTCTCGGACCGTAATTTTTTTCCAAGACCGTAACACCAATTGATATATCGTGTTTGCACCATCAAGCCCGAGGGCCCCATGAAACTCCCGCTCCTCCGCGCGCTGTTCCTCTTCGCTCTCGCCGCCGGCTTTTCTCACTCGGTCCCTGCGCAACAGCCATCATCGGCCGCAGCTCCAACCCAAAATCCGCAGCCCCAAACCCCAACCCAAACACAGCCCCAACCCGCCACACCGCAGCCCACCAAAGACGCCAACGGCGTCTACACCATCCGCCGCAACGCCCGCCTCGTCATTCTCGATATGGTCGTCACCGACGCCAAAGGCAACATCGTCACCGATCTCAAGCGCGATGAGTTCCGCGTCACCGAGGCCAACGAGCCCGAGAAGATCCTAAACTTCGACGCCCCTGCCGCCCACGCCCTCAACCCCGAGGTCACCATCAACTCCACCGAAGAGCTCGACCGCCTCGCCCCCAACGCCCCCGTCAACATCATCCTCCTCGACGAGTTCAACACTCGCTTCGAGGACATGGCCTTCGCCCGCTACTCCCTCAAAAAATTCCTCAATCGTCAGCCCGGCAAGCTCGACACCCCCACGATGCTCCTCGCCGTCGACCTCCAGCACTTCACCGTCGTCCACGACTACACCCAGAACAAAGACGACATCATCGCCGCTCTCGATCATCACTTCGCCGCCTACCCGTGGCAGGCACAACAAGGCCAATGGCGCGCCGACCGCATCAACCTGGCCTTCCTCACCCTTCGCCGCGTCGCCGAAGCCGTCATCGGTCATCCCGGACACAAAAATATGATCTGGATCGGTCGCGGCTTTCCCTCTGTCCGCTGGGAAGGCGTTCCCGTCGACACAGTAAACCTCGTCAACAACGCCGTGCAGGACTGCGTCAACATCCTCCGCGACGCCCGCGTCACCCTCTACACCATCGACCCCGCCGGCGTTCAAATCGATCCTCAAGCCTACGGCCGCGTCGCCGGACGCGACGACCCCTTCGGTGGCGAATATCAATTCAACATCCTCGCCAAAGCCACTGGCGGCCGCACCCTCTACGGACGAAATGACGTCGACGCCGAGATCGGCACCTCCATCCGCGACGGCGCCAGCTTCTACACCCTCACCTACCGCCCTGAAAACACCTCGCTAGACCCCTCGAAGTTCCGCAAGATCAAGATCGCCATCGACCGCCCCGGCCTCACCGTCTACACCCGCGAAGGCTACTACCTCCAGCGCGGTCCCGGGCGCGTCGACCCCGTCAACCCCTCACGCCGTCTCATGACGGACATCATCTCCGCCGACACCAGCACCATGGTCTACGACGGCGTTCCCGTCACACTCGAACCCTCGCCTACCGACCCCAACCGCTTCATCGTCCATGTTGACGCGAGCGGAACCTACTGGTCGCCCGCCACCGACACCGAACCGCGTCACGCCGACCTAGTCCTCGCCGTCACCACCTTCGATCGCAAAGGAAAGGTGCTCAAGAGTGTCGCCAAACTGATTCACGCCAGCGCTCCAACCACAGTGCCGCCCACCGGAAGAATTGAACGCGGTGTCGATCTCGCCTACACCCTCGACCCCGACCCCAAGGCAGTCCGCGTTCGCTTCGTCGTGCGAGTCAGCTTCACCGGCCGCATCGGAACCGTCGACGCGAATCTCGGCCAGCAGCACGCCGGAAACCCACCATCATCAGCACCCGCAAATCCATAGCCAACCACAGGCCATCTCACTTCTGCGATTCAGTGAGATGGCTTCGAACAGCGTCGTCTTACTCCTCAGCGCGTGTATTTATTGATCCAATTAACCTCCCACGTCTTTCCGCCGTCCTCTGAAAACGCCTGTTCCGACTGGGCCGTATCCTGCGAGGTCTTCCAGATAGAAAATCGCACCAGCACCGACCGCCCATTGATCTCTTCATAGTCATAGAAATCACCGCGTCCATCTTTGAATCCGCCACCCCCCGGAATCCCCAGCGTACCGACACTAGGCGTCGCAAAATCCAGATTCCACTCATGCGTCGTCGGATTGAACCATCGCAGCGACAACAGCTCCACGTGTCCCGCGGGACCATCTGCCTTGTTCTCTGCCAGATTAGCCTTACCTCCCCAAACCTTCTTAACCACCGAGACGCCATCCATATCCACCCACGTCGTAGACCCCGTCAGAGGATGCAGCAAACGAGTCGAGTGCGTCTTCCACGTTCCCAAATCGAAGTCGAAATCATGTTGTCCACTCGAAGCATCGACGCGCTCCATGCTCACCGGTGTCAATGAAGCTCCCGCCTCACCCGATTGTTTCTCCCGCGTCAAATCCCCAATAAAAGCAGGAACCCACGTCCTTCCGCCATCATTCGAAAAATCCTCTTCGAAGTGGTGAGAGTCGGGCTTTATGTCGGACCACGTTCCCCGAATCAGAACAGTTTTGTCACGAAAGGTCTCCTGCGAGTAGAGTTCGCCCCGGCCATCCTTGAACGACCCCACCAATGGCGTCGTCAGCACGCCCGCTTGGCTGTCGATAAACGACTGCGTCCACTGATGAGCCTGCGGGTTGTAAAGAAACATCGTCATCCCTTCCCAATGACCCTTCGGCCCATCGGCTTCAATCTCCTCAAGTTGCCCTCGCCCATCCCAAACCTTCCGAACCGTCACCGTCCCATCGAGTTCCATCGACTTATCCGACCCCGAAAACGGATCGAGCACACGCCGGATATGCGTATGCCAGACACCCAGGTTGAAATCAAAGTCGTTCTTCCCGTCCCGCACAGCAACGGCTTGTTGCGACCCCTGGTCTGACGCCGCTCCCGCTGTCTGCGCGACACCCTCCTCAGCTCCGCCGCCAAAAACACACAACGCAAACACCAACGCAACAAACAAGCCGAAACTCTTCCGACTCTCGCCTGAAAACCTGCCGCCTCGTACACCAGCTACCTCAGTAAATAAACGCATCATTGATCTCCTCCTGCCTTCTGACTCGCAAGCAGTGTAGGCTTGTTTTCAAACAGATCAGCCAACGTATGACACAGGGATTTTCAAAGAAAAATCAAAGCTCGACCAACTCCGCCTATCGATTCGGCGACTTTGAACTCCACCCCAACGAACGTCTCCTCAAAAAAACCGCCGTCTCAATTCCGCTCCAACCCAAAGCCTTCGACGCTCTCCTCTGCCTCGTTCGCAAAGCCGAACATCTCGTCAGCAAACAAGAGTTGATCCAAACGCTCTGGCCCTCCGTTCATGTCAGCGAAGCAAACCTCACCAACACCATCGTCAGCCTCAGAAAGATCGTTGGCCGCGACGCCATCCGAACAGTCTCCAAACATGGCTACCGCTTCGAACTCCCCGTGACCGGAGAGCCCGGCATCGCACCAGCCGCCTACGAAAAATTCGCCCGTGCAAAAGAGCTAACCGCCCAACGCTCTCTCGACTCAATGACCCTCGCGCGCCATCTCTACTGGATCTGCCTCGCAGAAGATCCCACCTTCGCGCCCGCATGGGCCTGGCTAGGCAGATGCTGCTGGTTTCTAGACAAGTTCAGCGACAGCTCATCGACAAATCTTGAGCTGGCCCAAGCGGCCTTCCAGCGAGCATTCACGCTCGATCCAGACCTCGCCTCCGCCCATCAGTTCTATACCTTCGTCCAGGTAGACACAGGCCATGCAGCCCAAGCAATGACCCGACTCCTCGAGCGTCTCCAACAAAATCCCACCGAACCCGAGTCCTTCGCAAGTCTCGTACAGGTCCTGCGCTTCCGCGGAATGCTCTCGCAGTCAATCGACGCGCACCGCCGCGCCGTCCGCCTCGATCCCGCTGTCATCACCAGCGTCGCTCACACTCTCTTTCTCTCCGGCGACTACGCCTCTGCGATCGAGACCTACAGCGGACGCGCCGCGTACTACCTGGACGCCGCAGCCTGGGCCGCTTTAGGCAATCGAAAACGCGCAGTCTCCCTCTTGCGCGAACGGCTCGAAAAGATGCCCCTATCCCCGCTGATGATCGCCCTCATGAGTTCTCTCTTAGCTCTTCTCGAAAGCAAAACAGAGGAAGCTATCAATCTCATGAGAGCCGCGAACACAAATCGCGAGCCGGAAATCCTCCTCTACTTCGCGCGCCACTACTCCCGAATCAAGAAACCCGAGCTGGCCATCACAGCCCTAAAGCAAGCGGCGCACTCCGGCTTCGTCTGCGCACCCCAAACCCTCACCTCCGACCCCTGGTTCAGCCCACTTCGAAAACACCCCGACTTCAAAGCCCTACGCGACTCGATGCAAGCTCTCGTCAACGAAGCCCAATCAAGCTTCGACCGATACACCGTCTAAAAATCGCCCCAAAGCTCCTCGCAAGCCCTCCGCCAAGCCACCAAACTGTTCACTTGCGAACGAAGATTTTCGTTTTCGGACAGATCCCCGCACAAACCGCCGCCCGGACATCCCTATCTAAAGAAAACAAAGCGCTTCCCGCGCAGCCCATTTGGCCAAAAACATGCGACTCCCTCCATGCCCAGCCGTGTGCCCAGAGGACCTCCCATGCAGACCTTTCTTCAAAATCTACGCTTCGCCCTTCGCCAACTCCGCAAGTCCCCCGGCTTCGCCCTGACCGTCATCCTGACCCTCGCCCTGGGCATCGGCGCCAACGCAGCCGTCTTCACCCTCTTCGACCAGGTCCTCCTCCGCATGCTCCCCGTACAGCACCCCAAAGAGCTCGTTCGCTTCGAGTGGCATGGCGGCTTCTCCGGTTCGGCCAGCAGCTTCGGCGGCGATCTCAACAACTACTTCTCCTACCCCATGTACAAAGATCTCCGCGATCAAAACCAGGTCTTCTCCGGCATGCTCGCGGCCGTCCGAATCAACACCGGCATCTCCTGGCACAATCAGGCAGAAGATAAAGATGCCGAGCTAGTCAGCGGAAACTACTTCGACCTCCTCGGCCTCAGGCCCGCCCTCGGACAGCTCATGACCGCGCAGAACGACACCGCGAAGAACGCCAATCCAGTCGTCGTCCTCAGCTACGACTACTGGAAGACCCGCTTCACCGCATCCCCCGACGTCATCGGCCAGACCATCCTCATCGAAGGTCATCCCTTCCTCATCCTCGGCGTCGCGCCCGCCAACTTCCAGTCCGCCATCGGAGGGTACAAGCCCGCCGCCTTCCTCCCCATCAGCATGGTCGAAACAGTTCTCCCCAGCGCCGTCTCCCGCGACAACCTGAACAATCACCAGTCCCTCTGGCTCACACTCGTCGGTCGCCTCAAGCCGGGAGTCACTCCCACTCAGGCCCAGGCATCGCTCGCACCTCTATGGCACTCTCTGCGTGCGTACGAGCTGTCGCTCTACAAAAACAAAACCGACCATTTCAAAAAACTCTACCTCGACGACACGTACCTCTTAGTCCTCGACGACTCCACCGGCTTCGCCCCCGAGCGCATGGATCTGAAGACACCCCTCGTCATCCTCATGTGCATGGCCGGGCTGCTCGTCGCGATGTGCGCCATCAACGTAGCCACCCTCCTCCTCCTCAAAGCCTCCAGCCGAGCCCGCGAGATGTCCATGCGTTACGCCCTCGGCGCAAAGCAGAGCCGAATCGTCTCGCAGCTTCTCCTCGAAGGCGGACTCCTCGGCATAGTGGGCGCCGCCGCCGGCCTGCTGATGGCTCCCCTCGTCACTAATACTCTCGTACGTCTTCTCACCAGCGCCAATCCCGGCGAAGAGCCGTACTCCACCGCCATCGACGCCCGCGTACTCCTCTTCACTCTAGGCGTAGCCGTACTCGCAAGCCTGCTCTTCAGCATGGCCCCCGTCCTCCACTTCCTCCGCCCCGACCTCGCCAGCGCCCTCCGCCAAAGTGCCGGAACCGCCTCCAAAAACTCGCAGCGATTCCGCAAGGCCGCGGTCGGCGTGCAGATCGCTCTCAGCGTGCTGTTACTCGGCGGCGCAGGCCTCTTCGTCCGAACGCTCAACAATCTCCGCCACCAGCAAGTAGGTTTCGACACCACCCATCTCGCCACCTTCAGCTTCGATCCCTCAGACTCCGGCTACGGACAGGACCGCATGGTCCCCATGCTCACCAGCGCGCTCGATGCCGTGCAGCGCATCCCCGGCGTCCTCTCCGTCGCCGCCACCAATGATGCCGAGCTCACCGGAGACTCCCACTTCAGCGGCTTCGCCGTCGAAGGCCATAAGTTCACCGAGGAAGAAAAAACCGACTTCGAAGCTCCCTGGATCACCGCCGGTTACTTCGCCACAATCAAGCAGCCGCTGCTCGTCGGACGAGAGTTCACCGTAGCCGATTCTCACGACGCCCCCAAGGTAGCCGTCGTAAACCTCACCTTCGCAAAGCGATTCTACGGCTCCGCGCAAAACGCGCTCGGCCACCTGGTCTCCGAAGGTGGAGATAGTCCCAACCCTCTCGACACCACCATCGTCGGAGTTGTCGGCGACGTCAAACACCAGAATCTGCGCACCGATATGGGAATGGCGGTCTATCGCCCCTACCCGCAGAACCCGCACCCAACCAGTGTCAGGATCTATGCCCGCACCACCCAGTCTCCCGACATGATCGAAACCCCGATCCGCTCAACCATCCACGGCATCGACCCCACCCTCGTAGTCGCCGAGATGCGAACCATGGACGAACAGGTAGACCGCAGCGCCGCAGACGAACACGCTCTCGCTCTCCTCGCCGTCGGCTTCTCTGCACTCGCGATCTTACTCGCAGCAGTCGGGCTCTACGGCGTCCTCGCCTACTCCACCGAGCAGCGCACCCGCGAGATCGGCGTACGCCTCGCCCTCGGATCGCAACGCAGCGGCGTCGTCATGCTCATAGTCCGCGAGATGTTCCTCATCGCCGCAATCGCCATCGTCCTAGCCCTCCCCGCCACCGTCCTGCTGGCCCGACTCTTCCGCAGCCAGCTCTACGGCGTCACCGCATCCGACCCCCTCACCCTAGCCGGAGCAGTCCTTCTAGCCGCAGTCATGGTCACACTAGCCGCAGTCCTCCCGGCAAGAAGAGCCGCCTCCATAGAACCCATGCAAGCCCTCCGCACCGAGTAGCCCTATCCCTTAGCCGACTCTTCGGACAACCGACGAGACGCGCGTTTATGAGGACTAATCTCCGCGTCTAGTCCGAGCTCAATACGTGCATTGGCCTGCTATGACGTATTGAGGTCGTGGAAGCCCGGCTATGTGTAAACGTGTTTGATGCACGGGCATCAGGCTCAAGCACCTGGCATATTCGATATGTGCCTGCTGCTCTTTTTGATTCGCCGTCACGTTCGTAACTCACCAATGTATGCGCAACGTGCATCCAACACATCGTGCCGCTGCGATTGCCATCGCCGATCCTGCCCATGCTCGCGAAACGGGTTGGGGAGCTTCCCCGAGACGCGGAGGGGTGGAGCTTCGAGCCGAAGTGGGATGGTTTTCGCACGGTGATCTTCCGCAACGGCGAAGAGTTACTGATTCAGAGCCGCGACGGAAAGCCGCTCGACCGTTACTTCCCCGAACTCCGCGAGCCGCTGCTGCAACAACTGCCGCGACGATGCGTTCTGGACGGCGAGATCGTTATCGCACGTGAAGGCGGTCTGGACTTCGATGCGTTGACATTACGTATCCACCCCGCGGCATCGCGTGTGAAGACGCTCGCCGCGCAATCTCCGGCATCGGTTGTCTTCTTCGACCTGCTTCAGTTTGGAGATCGCGATCTGCGTGACGAGCCTTTCACCGTAAGGCGCCGTGAACTCGAACGGCTTCTCGCCGATGTGCAGGCCCCCCTGCATATGACGCCTGCGACGCAGGATCGCGCCACTGCGGAGGACTGGTTCACGCGCTTTGAGGGCGCAGGCCTCGATGGTGTGATCGCCAAGGCTGTTGCGGGGCCGTATACACCCGACAAACGCACCATGCTCAAGATTAAGCACGAACGGGACTGCGACTGCGTCGTCGCCGGCTTCCGCTGGCACAAAGACAATGAAGGGACTGCGGTTGGTTCGCTCCTACTCGGTCTCTACAACGACGCAGGAAAGCTACAGCACGTTGGGGTCTGTGCCAGTTTCACCGCGGCAAAACGCAGGGAGCTGGTAGAGTTCCTCGCACCCTATCGAGAAGGCGCCCTGCCTGACCACCCGTGGGCAGACTGGGCCGATGCGACCGCACAGGCGAGCGGCCGCATGCCCGGCGGCCAGTCCCGATGGAGCGCAGGCAAAGACCTGAGCTGGCAGCCGCTACGCATTGAGCTTGTGGTCGAGGTGGCCTATGAGCACATGCAGGGCGACCGCTTTCGCCACCTCGCCCACTTCCGGCGATGGCGTCCTGACAAGCAAACAAAAGACTGTACCTACGAGCAGCTCGAGGTCGTTCCCCCGCAGGAGTTGATGAGCATCTTCCCGGAACGCACCTGGTGAAATCGATCCACTAAGCAGTGATTCACGATGGCTGCTCTTTCGAATCGCGCCACGCCCGGGTTGGGTCATCATCCGGATCGGGCACGCCCTGCGCCGGTCTCGATGCCTCTGGTACGTGCCGCAGGTTCACGCGAATGCGATACCAGACATACGCCGAACCGCGCATACGATCCACCAGCACATCATCCGGGGCCAGTAGTGCCGCAGCGTCGGGGTGCTCCTGCTTCCAGCGTTCCAGCCCGGCCTCCGCCGCAGCCTTATCCGATGACTGCGCAATCACGATGAGCGGCATACTAGACTGCCGGCGACCCTTCTTCCCAACGGGAGCAGCCGCGGGATCAACGTCTTCTCCCTCCGCCTTTGTGATCTTCTTCTTTACGGCAGAGCTACGGGACTTCGAGGGTTGCACTCGCGCGGGCTCGCCCTCCATTTTGCGGAAGTGCGGTGGCCACGGAGCATCGGCAACGCCCTCTGCCTCATCGCGCGCAGCCATCTCCAGCAGCGCATCGAGCACGCCTGCGTGCTCATTCATCGCTGCGTGCGGGTCGCCAATCTTCGCAAAGCGATCTGGCATCGTCAACACGGTGAAGTCGGCAGGATCGCACGTCATCACTTCATCCCACCGTAGCGGCGTACTCACACGCGCATCGGGGAGTGGCCTTACCGAATAGGCCGAACAAGTGGTGCGATCTTTTGCGTTCTGGTTGTAGTCCAGAAAAACTCCATGACGCTCTTCCTTCCACCACTTGCTGCTCGCCAGCGAACAGCGCTTCTCCACCGCGCGTGCCAGCGCCAGCGCCGCCCGGCGTACCTCGATGAAGCTCCACCGCGGCTCTATCCGTACGTTGATGTGGATGCCGCGTGACCCGCTAGTCTTCGGCCACGCTACCAGGCCAAGCTCATCAAGAAGAGCCTTCACCTCCATGGCCACCGCGCGTACATCGGTCCAGACCACGCCGGGCTGCGGATCAAGGTCTACCCGCAACTCATCCGGATGATCGAGATCTCCGGTGCGCACCGGGTGCGGATGCAGCTCCATACAGCCGAGGTTGACGATCCACGCGAGGCCAGCCGCATCATCGACGACTACTTCCTCGGCCGTACGCCCCGAAGGGAACGACAGGGTCACCGTACGCATCCACTCCGGCAGGTCGCTCGGTGCGCGCTTCTGGTAGAAGGGCTCTGCCTCCGCGCCATTCACAAAGCGTTTCAGAACGATCGGACGATCCACAATGCCGCGCAGCGCACCCGGTGCCACGGCCAGAAAATAGCGGACGATATCGAGTTTCGTGAGCTGCACGCCGCGGGTGAAGTATGGCTTAGCCGGGCTGCTGACGCGCACCATGCGGCCATCTACCTCCAGCAACTCCGCGTCGTCTACCTTCGCCATCACAACCTCACCGATCAAATGTGATGCGTTCTGTAAGCGTCACGTCTCCAATAACTCCATTCAAGTTAGCGATTCCGGCTCAATCCCGGCAAATGTATTTGTCCCCAATAGATGCAGACGTTTACCGAAGACGATCCTATGAGCCTGGCGACACCGCTGCGTTGCGATCCAAGCGCGAGGAGCGCGCATCTCGCGGCTGCGCCGAGTCCACGAGATAATCCACATCGCCACCATCGCACTAGCCCTCCCCGCCATCGTCCTGCTAGCCCGACTCTTCCGCAGCCAGCTCTACGGCGTACCCGCATCCGATTCCCTCGCCTTGGCCGGAGCAGTCCTTCTAGCCGCAGTCATGGTCACACTAGCCGCAGTCCTCCCCGCACGAAGAGCCGCCTCCATCGAACCCATGCAAGCCCTCCGCACCGAGTAGTCCGATCCGAGCTCAATAGTGCATTGGCCTGCTCTCATCATTCCAGAACGCCTGGGTCGATTGCTTCCAGGAAGCCGACTTTCTATGAGCAGGTCACTGGTGTCAAGGTTCGTTCTTTGCTCTTTCCTTCATAGGTCTTTTGCTTTTGTTATTGTTCTTGGTTTCGTTGCTCTCCACCGTGTTTCTATTCGCACTCTGGATGAGCTGTCTTGATGCAAGCTCGGTGCAGGTTGGGGTTCGAGAGGAGAGTCGATGCTGCCATTTATCGGTCGGCCTCGAAGGCCGAAGTCGGCTCGCAGTCATCGGAACACGGTGTCGTCGCAACGGGTAAACATGTTGATCTCTCAGGCTGCTTGTTCGTAGAACGGCATGTACGGCTCTTGGGTGCTCCAGAGGTGATGAAGCAACACGGCCAACTTGCGCGCGACGGCAACGATGGCCTTGCTCTTGGCCTGCTTGCCACCTCGAGCAGCTAAGTGCAGACCCCACTGTCGAAGCGCAGAATCTCGTCCGTGCGGTCGGAGGATGTGGTTGGAGCACTCGATCAGCAGACTTCGGAGGTATGCGTTACAGGCATGGGTGATGCCAAGTTGAGGATCATGGTCTCCGGACTGACTTCGACGAGGTCGTAGGCCAAGATAGCAACCGACATCGCGACTTCGCCCAAACCGTTCCTTGCTGCCGAGCGTCAGCACGAAGGTCAGGGCGGTGAGGTGGCCGACGCCGTGAACCTTCAGCAGAGCTTGCGTCTCCGGATACTCGGTCTGGCCGAGTTGCTGGATCTGCCGATCGTACTGCTTGATCTTCAGCGTCATGTCCGCGATCTGCTGGAGCACCGGGCCGAGCGCCTGTGCCAGTCCAGGCGGCATAACGGCGAGGCTGCGCTGAGCAAAGCAGGTTGTGGCGGAGGCCGGCATACGATAGCCGCAGGACTTCGTCAGACCACGAACGGCGTTCACCGCAGCGTACGCAGTCGCACCAGCAGAGCTCGCGCACGAACCAGAGTGAGAGCCTCTTGCTGCTGGACGGTGCGGTGGGCGATAGGCCGGAGGATGTTCGGATCAAGCCGAGCATAACGCGCCAGCTTCTCAGCATCGACCTGATCGCTCTTCCGGTCGCTGTGCGAGATCGCCCGCAACTCGCGGACGTTCGCCACGATGACTTCGTGTCCTAGTTCCTGCAGCTGTGCGCTGATCCAGATCGAGTGTGTCCCAGCCTCCATCGCGACCCGCGCTGGAGCCACGTCGGTGAACCACTTCTCGATCGCCTTCGGAGTGGTCCTGAAGCGGCCACGGTCGACCACTCCTCCGTCCTGGTTGAGGGTGCAGTAATGGCTCCAGACATCGCCAAGATCAATGCCGATCGTCATCTCAACCTTGGCTTGCCTGCGTGGAACTTCAGCGATGAGGTGCTGCCCTGGCTTCTTCATGGGAATAGTCTCTCTCCGTTTCGAAAGACCTGCTCATCCCATTTGCCGGTACTCATCTGCGACAGAATCGCTAAAGAGTCTGCGACGCAGCCAAAATGCAACATTCACTAGGGCGACGAGAGCCGGAACCTCGATCAATGGCCCCACGACCCCTACGAACGCCTCCCCAGAGTTCAACCCAAATACCGCGACCGCCACCGCAATCGCAAGTTCAAAGTTGTTCCCGGCAGCGGTGAACGACAGCGTTGCGGACTGTGCGTAGTCGGCTCCCAGCCGTTTTCCCATCCAGAAGCTGAGCAGAAACATAACCAGGAAATACACCACCAGCGGGATGGCGATCTTCACCACATCCAACGGAAGGCGGACGATCAAGTCGCCTTTCAGGGAGAACATGAGAAGGATGGTGAAGAGCAACGCGAGTAGCGTCAGCGGGCTTATACGGGGCACGAACCGCATTCGGTACCACTCCTCACCTCTGGTCCGGATGAGCGCAAAGCGGGTGAGGAACCCCGCCGCAAACGGCACCCCTAGATACAGGCCCACACTCTTTGCTATCTGGCCGATGCCAATCTGTACGACGCTTCCTTGCAGTCCGAACCAGCGGGGAAGAATGGTCAGGAATGCCCATGCATAGACGCTGTAAAAGAGCACCTGAAAGACGCTATTGATCGCGACCAATCCGGCGACATAATCCGTATCACCCTCGGCAAGCTCATTCCACACCAGCACCATCGCGATGCAACGGGCAATGCCAATCAAGATCAGGCCGCGCATGTAGGCCGGTTCATCCCGTAGAAAGATCACGGCGAGCGCGAACATCAACACAGGACCGATAAGCCAGTTCTGCACAAGCGACAGCCCCAAAAGGCGCTTATTGCGGAACACCTCACCCAACTTCTCATAACGCACCTTCGCCAACGGCGGGAACATCATCACTATCAAACCAATGGCGATAGGGATGTTTGTCGTGCCGGTTTGAAAGTGGTTGACGAAGGCAGCCGAACCAGGGATGAAATGCCCGATGCTCACGCCTAACACCATCGCAAGGAATATCCAGAGGGTTAGAAAGCGATCCAGGAAAGAGAGTTTTTTACGTTGGGCCGGACCGCAGACGCGGCCCTGTGTCGACTGGGTGGGTGTCCTTGCCATTAGGAAGCCTCGCAGCATTCCTCAGGCACAGCCGTAGGCAATGGAGCGCCATCAAGATCGTACTTTGCAGGGGAGCAGCAAGCCTTAGTGAGTCGCGCCCTGTCTGCCTGCATTGCCTTTTCTTCCTTCAGCCAATCGAGAGTTTGCCGAAGAATCTGCGTTGCCCCAAGGTGCGGGGGCATGACGATGCGATAGTGCATCCACTTTCCCTCGCGCCTGGCGGAGACGATGCCTGCGTTACGCATGTATGCCAGATGACGAGAGATCTTCGGCTGGGGACTACCAAGTATCTCCACGAAATAGCAGACGCAAACCTCTTGCTCTCCCATCAGGTTGAGCAGCCGGAGACGGGTGTTATCCCCTAACGCCTGAAAGAACTGTTGCATGTCGAATTGAGCTTTTCGAGCCATGCTTTATATATACGCGTTGACGAATACGTTAGCAATGGATATATTCACTTTGGCGAATGTGTTGCCTGGGGTGATGGCATGGCAGAAGAGATACTGGATTCGGTGCGATCGAAGTACGGCGCGGTCGCAGAGAGCACGCTTTCCAACAACCACGCAGGCGTAAAGGCTGTGGCGGAGGCCTTCGGATACTCGGCAGAGGAACTGACATCCATACCGGCAGAGGCGAACATGGGCTTGTCATGTGGCAACCCCACGGCGACGGCGCACCTTCGGCCCGGTGAGGTTGTCGTCGACCTTGGTTCCGGTGGCGGCCTCGATGTCTTTCTCGCGGCGAAAATGGTTGGGGAGAAAGGCCGCGCGATTGGTATCGACATGACTCCGGCAATGATCGAGCGGGCGCGGGCGGGCGCAGAGGCGGGTGGATACACCAATGTAGAGTTCTACCAATCCACAATCGACAGTATTCCCCTACCCGATGCCTCGGTCGATTGCGTCATCTCGAACTGCGTCTTGAATCTTGCGCCGGATAAGCCCGCCGTGTTCCGTGAGATTGCTCGTGTTCTCAAGCCGGGTGGACGCCTTGCGGTTAGTGACATCGCGCTCAAAGCGGAGCTGCCTGAGGCTGTTGCCCGTAGCATGGCCGCATACGTAGGCTGCATCGGGGGCGCCGTTAAGATTGATGACTACCGCACCGGCCTGCTGGCTGCTGGATTCGATCATGTCGAGATTGTGGACAGCGGGGCAGACCTCAATGCCTACGCAAGCGTGGAGAACCAATCCGGCTGTTGCTCCCCGGCGATGGATGAAGGATCATGCTGCACTCCCGCACCTGATACGCAGTCCGCCACGCTTCACGAGGTGCTGTCTGACCTCTTGCGAAAGTACGACGTGAACGCAGCGGCGGCAAGCGTGAAGGTCTATGCGACCAAGCCTAAAGTCACTACCGTCGCTCCGGCGCCGTGCTGTGGGTCTAACTGCTGTTCATAAGCAGAGGAGACGACATGCTCAAAGTGATATTCGCTTGCGTACATAATGCCGGGCGGTCGCAGATGGCTGCCGCGTTCTTCAATCAACTGGCAAATTCACTGAAGGTTGAGGCTATCTCGGCTGGGATGGAGCCAGGCGAGCGCATCCATCCCGAAGTGCTTTCTGTGATGAAGGAGGTGGGCATCGACCTTACCCATGCTAAGCCACAGAAGCTCACGGATGATCTGGCGCAGGATGCTCACCTCCTCATCACAATGGGGTGTGGCGATAAATGCCCCTACGTTCCGGGTCTGCGCCGGGATGATTGGCCGCTTCCCGACCCCAAGGGGCAGCCCATTGAAGAGGTCCGTGTGATACGTGATGAAGTCAGAAGGCGTGTGCAAAAGCTTCTCGTCAATGAAGACTTAAATGAGTCCTGACAAACGCGCTTCTCGTCCTCTGCGATATCGATGAGTGCATCATCGCCGATGCACTCATCGAGGAAGATAATTGCCGGGTGCGCCATATCTCGATTCTGAGATGTGGGCATTCGCGCATAGCGCGAACCGCTCTCTCCCAGGCTTCGTCGCGCCCCAGACTCTCGGCGACTAACTCAGATTTCAACCAACAAACCTGTCAAGCCCCAAAACCACGAATCCCCGCGTCAATCCAGCGCATTCGCGTGGCGCATCAGTTACCCTCCAACCGCTATACTGGAAGGAGAGAAATAAAAGGCCCCCAAACTAAGCCAGGGACCTTTCCTAGTGATCCCGTAACTCGTTGATTCAAAGTATTTTGCACGCAACCCACTTAGAATCAATATTCTACAGACACCGCCCCTCGCCAAACGACTGAAACAAAACAACTTCCGTACAAAATACCCCCAAGGGGGAGGGGGGAGGGGTCAGCAGGCACAAACGCTATGCGACCATGAAAAGATGCCTAATAAAGTAGAAGATCGGGCCCCGCGAGTCGTAGCGGCCCAGCCGCACGGACCAGCAGCAGCGATCACCCGCCGCGCCGCAGACCGGCTCCGAGCCGGACACCTCTGGGTCTACCGCTCGGACATAGAGTCTCTGGTCCCTCCAGTCGGAGCCACCGACATCCAGCCCGGAGCCCTAATCACGGTCATGGACAGTCGAGGCATCCCCCTCGGCACCGGCCTCTACAGCGCAGCCTCGCAGATCGCCGTAAGAATCGTCTCGAACGAAGCCGCACTCCCCCGCACCACCTACCTCGACCAGCTTCGCGAACGAGTCCTCGCCGCCCTCGCCCTCCGCGACGAAGTAGCCCCCGAGTCCATGGAAGACGACGCCTGCCGGCTCATCTTCTCCGAAGCCGACGGCCTCCCCGGCATCGTCACCGACCGCTACAACGACCTCGTCATCCTCCAACTCCTCACCCAGGGCACCGCCCAGGACGACGTCCGCCAAGTACTCACCGAAGTCCTCCGCGAACACCTCCGTCCCGACACCGGGGGCATCACCCTCTGGGAGCGCCCCGACCCAAAGATCCGCGAACTCGAACAACTCGCCCATCCAGCACCAGGTCCACTCCACCAAAACACCACCGAATCACCACAACTCACCACCATCTTCACCATCAACGGCCTCCGTTTTCACTTCGACGCTGGCTCCGGCCAGAAGACGGGAGCCTTCCTCGACCAGCGCCTCAACTACGCCGCAGCCGCCCGCTACGCAACTGGCAAAGCGCTGGACATCTGCACCTATCAAGGTGGATTCGCCCTCCACATGGCCCAGAACTGCCGCCACGTAACCGGAGTAGACGCCAGCCGCAGCGCCCTCGAAGTAGCCGACCGCAACCGTGAACTCAACCCCGAGCTTCCAGCGAAGGTCGACTGGATCGAAGCCGACGCCTTCGAACTCCTCCGCGAGTACGAATCCACCGACCAGCAATACGACACCATCGTCCTCGACCCACCCGCCTTCGCCAAGTCCAAGCGCGCCGCCGAAGGCGCCATGCGCGGCTACAAGGAGCTCAACCTCCGCGCCATGAAGATGCTCCGCCCCGGCGGAACTCTCATCACCTGCTCCTGCTCCCACCACGTCCCCCTGCAGGAGTTCACCGAGGTCGTCTCCGCCGCCGCCTCCGACACCGGCCGCCGAGTCCAGCTCCTCGAGACCCGGGGCGCCGCCCCCGACCACCCCGCCATCCTAACCCTCCCCGAGACCAGCTACCTTAAGTGCCTCATATGCCGGGTGGGGTAGAAAACCAAGCAACGAAGCTTCCAAAAAAAGCAATGCCAAACAAATCGCACGTGCAGAAGGTTGATGTCGTAATACTGGGCGCGGGCGCAGCCGGAATGATGTGCGCCATTGAAGCCGGAAAGCGCGGACGCCGGGTGGTCCTGCTCGATCACGCCGAGCGCGTTGGAAAAAAAATCCTCATCTCCGGCGGAGGCCGCTGCAACTTCACAAACATCCACTGCCGCGCAGAAAATTTTCTCTCAGAAAATCCCCACTTCGCAAAATCTGCGCTGGCCCGGTTCACTCCGTCCGACATAATCGCCATGGTAGAAAAACACGGCATCCGCTACCACGAGAAGACTCTAGGCCAACTCTTCTGCGATCGCTCCGCCCACGACATCGTCACGATGTTGGAGCGAGAGTGCGCCGAAACCAATGTCCGCACTGTCGTGGGCACCAACATCATCTCCGTCAACCGCAGCGAGCAGTTCCAGGTCCACACACCCGACACAGTATTCCAGTCCGAGTCCCTGGTGGTCGCCACCGGCGGCCTCTCCATCCCAAAGATGGGCGCAACAGCCCTCGGCTATACTTTGGCCGAACAGTTCGGCCTGCGCATCGTTGAGTGCCGGCCTGGCCTGGTACCCCTGGTCTTCAGCGCCGAAGACCGCGAACAATGGTGCGACCTTGCTGGTGTCTCGGCCGAGGTCGTAGCTGCAGCTGGAATACGACGTCAGCGCAGTAGCTTCCGCGAGAAGATGCTATTCACTCACCGCGGACTAAGCGGTCCCGCGATCCTGCAGGCATCTTCCTACTGGCACCCCGGCGAAACGGTATCACTTGATCTCGCGCCAGATACACATGTGATGGCCCCACTCCTCTTGCGAAGCGCACGACGAGATACCGCAGCAGCAATCAACGCCATCCGCACTGTGTTGCCAGCGCGTATGGCCGAACGATGGATCTCTATCCATCCCCCCGATGACTGGACCAATGCGTCTCTGACCATGATGGAACAACAGCTCCATGCATGGCACCTTACGCCAGCAGGAACAGAAGGCTACGCCAAAGCTGAGGTCACGGTGGGGGGCGTGGACACCGCCGAACTCAATGCAAAGACGATGCAAAGCCGTAAAGTCGCAGGTCTTTACTTTATTGGCGAGGTCGTCGACGTAACCGGATGGTTGGGTGGATACAACTTCCAATGGGCGTGGGCTTCCGGAGCAAATGCCGGACAGTCAGCATGAAGGACCCGCCTATCGATGCCCTGGTACCTATTGAACGATCAACGTGAGATTGACACTTCGAGTCAAGCCGGCACTCGTAGCGGCTGCGACCACTGTATAAGTCCCAGCCGTTGTCACAGGGCCTGAGGGCGTACCGGGATTCGATCCACTCGACAGAGGAATCTCGCGTCCCGCGCCACAGCCGTTAGCTGCCAGCAGCAAACATAACAGAGCAAGACTCGCCACGCCGGAGCGGCGTACACGACGCAACACCAGCAAACCTAACGGAGACAAGGTCGCGAACCAGAAGACGCCCTTCCGACTCGTCAAAGGATGATTGGACGACGAAGTTGCCGCGACACCGGTCAACACCGTCACGGAGACAGTAGTAATGCTTCCGAGTGGGATGCTCGACGGCGTTATATTGCAGGTTGAGTTAACCGGCATTCCGGTGCAAGCGAACGTGACCACACCGGAGACGTTTGAGTTCGAACTAAGCAGGAGGGGAAACACTGCGTTCTGACCACTCGTAATAGTAACGCTGGTAATTCCATTCGTAGTCAGTGTGAAGTCTACACCGGGGCCAGTCAGTGAAAGCGTTTGTGGCGAATTGCCGGCGCTATCTGTCACCGTCAGAGATCCCGAAGCAGGCCCACCAACCGTGGGCGCAAACGCTACCTGCAAAACGCACGCGGTGTAAGCCGCGACAGTTGCACCGCAGGTACTACTATTCGGCAGAATCACGAAGTCGCCCTTAATCGAAATGTCTTGTATCGAGAGTGGAACACTAACGTTATTAGTCAGTGTCACGGTCTTCGATTGAGACTGAATGCCGACGCCAGTTGGAGGAAACACGACCGTCGAGAACGGGGCAAGTGACACACCGGGCGGAGCAATACCGATACCGTTCAGCTCGACAGTCTGAGTTCGATATTGATCCGACACCGAAAGCACGCCACTCAGCGGACCAACATCCTTAGGCGCAAACGCCACGTTCATCGAGCACGTAGAGTGCGGGTTCAGCGAGTTGCCACAGGAATTGACGACGGTAAAATCGCCGCTTGTGATCTGCGCCGCAATCAGTGTCAGCGGCAGATCGCCGGTATTGGACAGAGTGATCTGCTGCGCTTGGCTTGCAGTGTCAACCTGCTGCGTTCCAAACGTCAGCGTCAATGGAGAAAGCGCGTCCGTTGCTGGTGATGTCCCCACTCCACTCAGAGAGGCAGTCTGCGTGCCCGCGTCATCGACCATGCTGAAGGTTCCGCTGCGGGTTCCAGAGGAGGTGGGCGTAAAAGCAATACCAACTGTGCATCCGACCCCAGGCCCGAGGCTCGGGCCACAGGTGTTGACCGTAATTCTGAAGTCTCCGCCGGATATGGTCGGCGACTGCAACCCCACAGAGGCATTGCTTGTATTGGAGATCGTAATGTTTTGAACTGCACTAGTCGCATTGAGAGGTGTCGAAGGGAACGTGAGCACCACCGGATCGAGAACGATAGCCGCCGCAGCCGACCCGGTACCTGAAAGTGCCGCCGTTGCCTGACCGCCGGCAACGTTGCCGTAGGCCGTGAGAATGCCGCTGCGACTACCGGTCGCAGTCGGCAGAAATCTCACCTGAATCGTGCAAGTTTGGTTGATGGCAATCGTTGCAGCCGCACAGTTATCAGTTTCATTGAAATCGCCTGTGACTGCCACCAAACTGATTGTTAGTGGGGCAAGACCCGTATTTGTAACCGTAATAGTTTGTATAGGGCTCGCGGTACCGATCGACTGCCCGCTGTAAGTAAGCGACGCAGGATTGAGGCTAATCGAAGGTTGTGCTGCGATAGCTGCCGTGACCAAGGGGATTTGCCATATTCCACGGCCATAAGTTGCGGCGCGCAATTCACCAGTGCGGCCATCCCCGGTAGCCATGGCTGGTGCAGCCGCAAGTTCGACGACAGGAGCATTCGGCAAGTTGATGCCGTAGACGCTCCAGCAATTCGCAGTGGCACAGGTCGTGACCTCTGTCGTAACGTACACTCCCGTATCCATCGCTACATAGAGCGTATTGGCATCATTCGGATCAACGATGACGCTGTTGGCCGGCGCATCCGGCAAGTTGCTGCTGATGTTGCTCCAATGCGCTCCGGCATCCGTAGAGCGATACAGATGCGGTAGATCAATCCCATTTGCGCCGAAACCCATTACTGTCGCATAAATGGTCTCCCCAGTAGCATCGTGAGGATCTGCCGCAAGCGAGGAGAGATCAAAGCCCGCGGAGTTAAACCCGATCCCTTGACCATTTGTAACTGGAGAAGTGGCAAGATCCGTCCAGGCCGTCGTATTGTTCGCAGTCCCCGCGGTCGCGATGGAGTAAACATGACCGCCAACGACTCCGCCGCCATCCAGTACCCCTGCCATTCCTGCGTAAATCACTGGCGAACCCGCGTCCTGCGCCCCCGAGACATTGGTGAGAACTCCCCCTGCAGCCAGGGATCTTAGCACCGGGTTAGTAACCGCGCACGATGCCCCTTGAGGGCCCGACAGAAGATTGCTGATCGCATTCGACGAAGACCATGTTGACCCATCGCCCGCCGGGCCACGCCATACCCGGCACGTCCCGATAAGAATGTTTGAAGGAAGCGCGGGGTCGAGCAACCAGGGAGGATCGATCACGGAGTCATCATTATCTACCTGCGCAGGACCGATCGTGGGCGTCCCCATGAAGTCAGCGGCAGTACAACCAGCACCACTCGAGCACTGTCGAATATTCACACCAGCACCAGTCGAGACATACCAGAGCGATGGATCTGTCTGGTCGATCCCGACCGTGCCGCCTTCCCCGGTGGAAAGCTGCGGCCACGAGCCGGCGTTGACAGTTGCAGAAGACGTAGCTGCAGTGCCATTCGCGCCCAGGCCAACAAGCAGCGTGCCGGCATCGGTAGGATGCTGCGCAAAGCTGATGACCTCTGCCAGCGAGCCGAGCCCGCCATTGAGATTTTGAAAGTGAGTCGCGTCATCGGTGGAGCATGGAGTTCCTAGTTCGTCGACGCCGTCAGTTGATCGCCAAACGCCACCATCGTTGCCCAGGTACACAAGTGGTTGCGACGCGGTTGCCAAAGCAGCAATCGCATGCTGAGCTGGCGCGACCTGCGCAGGAGCCGCACATCCGTTGATCGCGTTCGTGGTGTTCCGCAGCACGCACCCAGCAGCAAGAGAACAGCGGTAAAGATCCGTTGTCCCGATATACAAAATTGTGTCTTGGCTCGAGCCGTTTGGTCCCGATGGCTCAGCGGCGAGCGCAAAATTATAGTCTGCCTGCGGTACGAGGGTACTGCCATTGCCGACCTCCAGCGCGGACGATGGCAACTGTTGGCCGAAGGTGATCGTACTGCTGTTGCAATTAGCGCCAGACAGGCCACACACATCCTGCCACAATCCTTGATCGCGATTGTTTTGATCTACCGTTAGCGCAAACGTGTCGCCTGTCTCTGGTTGCACCGCCAGTGCCCCCCTAAAGATAGGACAGGTCGTACTGCCGATAGCACCTGGATCCGGCGGGCATGCCGACGCAGTGAGGCCCAGTCCCGGCTGATTCGCCAGACGCGTCCAGGTCACACCGTCCGCTGACTCGTAGTAGCCGTGATAGCGGATTGCACTGTAGAAACGTTGACGAACAGGATTCCAAACTACGGATGTTGCCGCTCTGCCCCCAAGGTCTCCGCCACTGGGCTTGGGGGTCTGCACAGTTTGGGTTCCATCCATAAGAGTAGACATCTGCCAGGTCACGCCGGCATCCGTCGAGTAGTAGAGCCCCATCACGCTGTTGGTCGCGTCCGGCGCGTTGACCAGAACCCCCTCCGCCGCCTGCGACACGGCAGCGACGACGGTGCCCGGCGTCACCGTACTCCATGCAAATCCTGCAAAGCCGAGCCCACTGAAAAGATGCTTTCCTGACAAACCGTCCTGCGAATTCTGGATAAGCGTCCACGTCACCCCGTTGTCAGCAGATCGCAACAGGCCGCTGCCGTAAAAAGAATCGGAGGCGTCGTTAGGATCTCCTGTCCCGGCCAGGATTACTCCGGATTGAACGCTGATCGCGCCTATGCTGAGTGATGGTATGGCCGCGGTTCCCGCATTCGCGCTGAAGACAGGCAGTGTGTCGGTCAGAGGGACGAAGGTGACACTGGCCGATGGGCCTGCCGCATTGGTCGACTTCCAAACGCCGCCACCAGTCGTTCCCAAATAGACGGTATTGCCGGTGGGATCAGCTGGATCGATCGCAATCGCCGTGACTCGTCCGGTCACGTTGCCATAGGCGATGCTCGCAACCTGACTTGGCCCCACTGCCTGCCACGGCGCACTCAAGCTCGACAGTTGAGGCGAAGCCGCCTGCTGCACCAGCATCGCCGCATGCTCCTGACGAGCGTTATCCATGGCTCGTGCAGCCGATACTGCTCCCGCTAGAGTTCGGCCACCCAGGAAACGCCGGGAACGAATCTGGTGCGGCGAGACGGAATTGGCTGAGGGCACGGTGCCCTCTTGCTGTAAAGTTGCCGAGGCCGAGGGCAATTGACCAGAGGCAAGGACAGGTGCGGCAAGTTCGAGAGAAAACAACAGGGCAAAAAACGCGCCCCGCACGCCGTGGCGGAGCATATCTGCGAGACGCTCGTGTTGTGAGAATACGACCAGGCCCATAACTTGCGATCAGCAAAGGAAAAGACAGCTAACACTGATGCTGCAAGCTGACGTCGGAGGAGTCAACGCTGGAGCGGGAGAAGTTAAGACAAACAGTGCCGGAACGGGATGAGAAATCTCTCATCATGTTCGCCGTTCCAAATTGTACGAGGCTCTAAGGCCACTCTCTTCAAAGCTTACCCCATCGACCTATGTGCGCGGCAATCTGCCGATCGTCGAGGGTTCCTCGAATCTAACCCTCCTGCAACCATGCCACAATCTCACCATGGTTGTAGGCTTGTCCATTCGTCATAAGAAGAATCTCGGGTAGCAGACGCAACTGAGTATGCTGACCGCCCTATAGCCGAGGCTCAGCGAAACGCCTAAAGCGCCAGCGAGCCTTGCTGGGGCAGAATGCCCATCTGCCGAATGTATTCTCTCGAATCGAACTTTTTGCCGGTGGACGCTCCCGACATGTAGCGAATCTTGCCGAAGACAGGCCGTTCCCCCCAGGCGCGGTCGAACTTTCCCAGGATTGCCCATGCAATACCCGCGTAACCATTTGGGTCGCGACCGTCCAGGAAATATTTATCGTTGAGATGGATCGAGTACTTCATCGCCGTTGCGACGTCAGGGGTCCACTCGAGAATCTTCTTCGCCCAGTACATCCTTAAATAGTTGTGCATCCACCCGAATCGCACCATCTGAATCTGTGCGGCGTTCCATAGATCGTCATGAGTGTCCGCGCTTTCCAGCGGGCGAAGCGTATACAAATGTTCCCGCTCATCACGCGCGTGGTCGGCGATAGTCTTCTTCGCCCAATGCTCGGCACAATCAGGCGAGTCATAGTTCGGTGTGTATCGGACGAAATTAACAGCTAGTTCCCTCCAAGCAATCAGCTCATTGAAGTAGCTGTCACGCGCAGACTTCAGCGTCGGTTGCCTCTTCACCGCCGCGTCAACCGCGAGCGCAATCGTGATCGGACCGATGTGTCCGTAGTGGAGGTAAGGCGACATGCAGGAGGTCCCATCGATCTCCGGATGATTTCGCTGTGCATCATATTCTTCCAGAAGTTTCCCCGAAAAGTACTTTAGTCTTTGAAGCGCAACACGGGTCCCTCCTTTCCAGGCCTCAACTGGCAGCACGCTGCGGTCGAGGTCCTTCCAGTCGCGAGTCATATCCTGATGAACATCTTCAGCATGGAATCCTTTCGGTCGCTTCCATGAATGGTCAGCGTGCAGATTCTCGTAGGGACGCAGGTATTCCGGCAGCAGGCGATATAGTCGAGGCCGAATCGTGTAAGCACCGTACTGGGCCTTTTCCATCAGCTTCGAAGGGACGACTACATCCGTATCGACAGTCCAAAATGGGATCTTGATCTTGGAGGCAAGATGTTTACGCCACTGCTCGGGCACGCGCATCGGATTCTCATCCCCGATCAAAAACGCCGCACGCACGTCCGCCAACAGTTGTTCATGCGATTCATGGGGCGCACGCCGCATCACGAAAGTAATATTACGAGCGGCAAGATCTGCCTCGATATCAGCTAGCCCTTGATTGAGGAACACATAGTGTCGAAGATTCGCATGAGGAAAGTTGGAGATTCCTGCGAAGTAGACCACCAGCGGCAGACCCAGTAGATTGGCCACCTGTACCGCAAGATCAACCGCATGATTATCGATGCCGCGCTGCGCCCGCTGCATCCAGTACACGACGCACTTGCCATCTGGATCCGGCACTCCCGCCCGCCGGACTGTTACGCGGGGATCGTTCGACCACTCAATGAGCTCTTTCGGGGATGCAGATTGCGCGATCGCCATATGAAAAGTGTACGAGCCGCTCCCAGCGCAGGTTTGACAGCAACAAAAATGCGACCCGCAGGCCGCATCCCTGTGAAACTAGACTGGAGCACTACCAAAGGCCCCATGCGCGGCTAATATAGTCGCTCATGGTCATCGTGATCAGAACGATAAAAGTGAAAAACCCAGCCGCCACCGTCAACTTGATCAGATTGGACTGATACTTGACATGCATGAAGAACAGGATCACGACGACTGCCTTGAAGCTCGCAATAGCCAGCGCGACGACTGGATTGAAGATCCCGAGGTCGACATAAGCTGCTCCCACAGTGATCCCGGTAAAGATCAGCAGGGTCAAAAAGACCATCCCATAGGTGGCCGGCGTGATGATCTGATGATCAGCGTGCTCCGGATTGATGACATTCGACGGATCGTGAAACTCTGACATGGTCTTCTCCTTCCAGCCAAACTGCAACTGCAGTCGCGGCTAGTAGCCGGGGTGTCGGTTGATGAGGTAAAGCAAAGGAAACAGGAAAAGCCAGACGATATCCACAAAGTGCCAATACAATCCGAAGTTCTCAATCGGCGCAACGTATCCCGCAGAGAACTCCCCTCGATTAGCCCGCCAGGTAAGCCAGAACAACAGCCCAATCCCGAGAATCATGTGGAAGGCGTGCATCCCGGTCATCGCAAAATAAAGGAAGAAAAACACCTGAGTCTTCTGCGCCATGTCAGGCGCCAGCGGCTTCTCTGTCAACTTGCCAGTCTTGGGATTGACGGGAGGATTAATGAACTCCGAGACGTCGAAGTGGGAACCAGGGATGTGGTGCTTCTCCCACTTCTCGTGATATTCAACGCCTTTGATTCCTAAAAAGGCGACTCCAAAAACGGTGGTGAGAACAAGAAAAAGAACCAGAAGACTTTTCTTCTGAACCTCGGCCGCCCAAACCCCCAGTGCCATGAAAAAGCCAGAGGTAATCAGGATCGCCGTGTTAGCCGCACCCAAAGGAATACTCAGCTGATTGGAAGAGACGACGAACGCATCGTGGTACCAATTGCGATACAAAAGGTACGCAAAGAAGAGCCCGCCAAAGAACATAATTTCAGTGAGGAGGAACAACCACATACCAAATGTGGCGGCCTCGCGCTGCTGTTCTTTCGTCTCAAAATGATGACGGTGCTGCGGAAGAACAACGTGTTCATGTTCTGCCGCAACTGCGGTCTCATGCGTATGGGGACGCGTAGCTACGATCGCATTATCCAACGGTCGTCACCTCTTGTGCAGTCTTGTGTTCGAGCCACTCGTAGTCATACGCTTCATGATCAACGATCGGCGTCTCGATAAAGTTTTCGGTTAGCGGCGGCGACTGAATTTGCCACTCAAGACCGGTAGCCTGCCATGGATTGTTACCGGCGATCGCGCCGTACTTCAGCGACCAACCCAGATAAAGCAACGGAAGCATATAACCAACGCCAAGCACCGTCGCTCCCGCGGTTGAAAGTACATTCAACACCTGGAACTCAGGCGGATAAGCATGGTAGCGTCGCGGCATCCCCAGGTAGCCAAGGATGAACTGCGGAAGGAAGGTCAAGTTGAATCCGATAAAGGTCGTGACCGCCGCAAGCTTCGAAAGTGACTCGGGATACATGCGGCCTGTCATCTTCGGCCACCAGAAGTGAACGCCTGCAAGGAATGCCATCAGCATTCCCCCCACCATCACGAAGTGAAAGTGAGCAACGATGAAATAGGTCTCCGTCAGGTGAATGTCCATGCCCAGCGCGCCCAGGAAAACTCCCGTCATGCCGCCAATCGTGAATAGTCCCAGAAATCCGAAAGCGTAGAGCATCGGCGTTTCGAACGTGATCGAACCCTTCTGCAGCGTGAACGCCCAATTGAAGATCTTGATCGCAGAAGGCACCGCAACCAGCATCGTCAGCAGCGAAAACACCAGGGCCGAATAGTTGGACACGCCCATGATGAACATGTGGTGAGCCCACACGAAGAAACCAAATAGCGCGATCGCCACGGACGAGAACGCGACCGCCGTATAACCGAAGACCCGCTTACGGCTAAACGTACTGATGACTTCAGAGATCACTCCCATACCTGGAAGAATCATGATGTACACAGCAGGATGCGAGTAGAACCAGAAAAGGTGCTGGAACAGCAGCGGATCGCCACCTTTAGTCGGATCGAAGACCCCAATTCCAACCAGTCTTTCGAGCGCAACCAGTACCAGCGTAATCGCGAGCACCGGTGTACCGAGCACCATAAGAATCGACGCAGCGTAGTTCGACCAGCAAAAAAGCGGCAACCGGAACCATGTCATTCCTGGCGCCCGCATCCGATGGAGCGTAACAATAAAGTTCAACCCCGTGAAGATCGACGAGAATCCGATAATGAAAACTCCCGTCGCAGCAGTCACCACGTGAGTGTTTAGGTAGTGGGTCGAAAGAGGCGTCGTAAACGTCCACCCGGTATCCACGCCGCCAAGAACCAGCGCCGCCAGCGTGAACAATCCACCGATCCAGTACAGGTACCAGCTCAGCAGATTCACCTTCGGGAACGCAAGGTCCTTCGCGCCAATCATGATCGGGATCAGAAAATTCCCCAGCGTTGCCGGCACCGACGGCACCAGAAAGAGGAAAATCATGATGATGCCGTGCATCGAGAAAAATTTATTGTAAGTGTCTGAAGCCACCAGATCAGGCTGAGGTGTCAGCAGCTCCAGCCGTATCAAACCCGCAAATGCACCGCCGATGAAAAAGAAGAAGGTGATCGAGATGAGATACAGGATCGCAATGCGTTTATGGTCGCCGGTGAACAGCCAGCTGAGCAGCCCGTCCTCATTGTTCAGATAATTGCGCTTCGGAATCGTAGCCGTTCTCTGATCAGGCAAATTGACAATTGTGTGACTTGTTGCACTCATGGCTTCACCACCCCTGGCGTTGTCGGCGCCGCTTGGTTCGACGTTGACGTGGTCAGCGTCTGCTGCACACGATAGTTGTTCTGCATAGCTTTGATGTACTCCACCAGGTCGATCAGGCCATCTTCACTAATCTGCCCCTGGTAGGTCGGCATGATCGGCGCATATCCAGCCGTAATATGCTGCGAGGGATTCAAAATCGCGTCACGCAGGTACGCGTCGTTGACCAGGACCTGCGAGCCATTGGTCAGCTGCAGCTTTGATCCGTAAACCCCCGCAAGGTTCGGTCCACGTGCAGCCGCGCTTCCCGAGTGGCAAGCGTTGCAACCCATGCTGGCAAAGAGCCGCTCGCCGTTCTGCGCCAGCGACATGCCGCTGGTAGACTCCTGCGTCCACTTGGCATAGTCATCCGGACTAAGCACCGTGACTTCGCCAATCATCGCCGAGTGATTAGTTCCGCAGTACTGTGTGCAAAAGATATGGTAGGTCCCCGGAGTCGTCGCCTGAAACCAGACCGTCGAGTACCGTCCGGGAATCACCTCGCGCTTCACACGGAAATCGGGAATAGAAAAACTGTGAAACACATCCTGCGAGATCATCGTCAACTGAACAGGAATGCCTGTCGGGACGTGTAACGCGTTGATCTCATGCTGCCCGCCCGGATGCTCCGCCTTCCACATCCACTGCTTGCCGACCACGTAGATGTTCATCGCGTTCGTCGGAGGATTGTAGATCCTGAAGTACAGCAGCGCACCCCAGACGAACACAATCAGAAACAGCGCGAGCGGAATGATAGTCCAAGTCGCCTCAAGCAGGGTCGAGCCCTCCACCTGAACTGCGACCGGGTGTTTCTCCTTGCGGTAGCGGATCGAGAAACCGAAGATAAGTGCGCCCACCAGCGCAAGGCCGATTACCGTGATCAACAGCAGGAAGAAGTAGAGCGCGTCAGCGTAGGGCGCAATGGTCGACGCCTCGCGCGGGAAAAGCGCCGAAGCGTTAAGCCACTTCACCAAAAATTGCCACAGGACTGGACTGATATGCATCGTTACCCTTTATCCGTTCTCTTTCTTCGTCAGGTCGTGTTCGCGCGCTGGGTTGACATCTCTACGGAACATCAAAAACATGAAGCCACCTAAACCTGCCACCGTGACCATTCCGCCGAACTGCACAACGCGCGCAATGATCAGGGAGTGTTTGTTCGTCTGGGGATCGTAGTGATAGCAATAAGTCAAAATATTCGCGACCGGGGACCCAATCTTATTGCCCGAAGCGTCGATCAGCCCCAGCAGCATGTCCTTCGGCGAATACTCAACTCCTAAGTAGTACTGTGCCAACTTTCCGTCGGTCGTAACAATCTCGATTGAGCTCGCGTGCGCAAACTGCGTCAGCTTTCCATCCGGCCCCGGAACCTTGACATACCCAAAACCGACCGCATTCGTTACTGCATCGATGGCCGGTCGCTGTCCCGTAAGGAAATGCCACCCGGCAGCGGTCTCTGGACGCCCGTAACGTTTCAAATAAAAAGCTTTTTTCGCTGCCGCAGTCTCCGGAGTCTCGCTTGGATCGATGCTGATAATGACTACATCGAAATCCTTGCCCGGCGTCAGCTTCACCATCTCCAGCGCACCCGTCAGGCCGTCCAACTCCTCCGAACACAGCATCGGACAGTTGTAGTAGACCAGCGAAAGAATCGCGGGGTGCTTCCCAAAATAATCCCCTAGCCTGACCGTCTTCCCCGTGTCGTCCACAAAAGACGCATCCAATGGAAGTTGCTGATTCAAATGCTGCGAGACCCCTACCTTTTGGAGCACCTGCGGCAACTGGTCGCCTGCATTTTCGCCGCTCTGCTTATCGCCATAGCTTGAGACCTGCGCGAACACAGGAGCGCACAGCAGGGCTCCGCAAAGAATCGCCGCCTGCCATCCATTCCGAGTTGTTCGCGCTGCCCACATATCGTCTCTTCTCTATGCTAAATCGCTTCGGCTAATCTATTATTTCGCTGGAACTAGCTCCGCCTGCGTCGCAGCCTCAGCTTTGCCGTACGACATCTTTTGCTCTCGCGCTTCGATGACCTCAAGTTCGTAGCCGGTCCGGGCAAACCCCGAGGTCAAAGGCGCCTGGACAACCGGTTTTTCATCCCCTGCCATCTCGACAGTAGTCGCGGCAGCCTGACTATTGACCGGCAAACCGCGCTGCGAGATCAACTCCATCGCACGTGAAATTGGAATCCGAATCGCCCCACCGGTCTCCGCCGGAGTGACACTGTAGTAGTCCAGCAGGAGATCTTCCCTTGCATGCATGTCCGCCGTCGCCTGATTGCCATCATCAATATCAAGGCGAGGTTCCGGGAAGGTCGACGTCATCTGCTGAAACTCTTTCTGTTGCATCTCAGGGTTGCTGGCAAGATCCTGCCGCTTGCCATTGGTCGTCTCCGCCCCGGCAAACGCAGACAGCTTGTTCCACTTTGTTGTCGGCCCATCCGACTTCTCAATCGCAGAATTGATGACCTTACCCATCACAAAGCAGAAGACAAAGAAGACCAGCACAAACCCGAACAGGCCGGCCAAAAATACGGCTACGCCGCCAGCGTTGACGTCCGTCGTTTCGTAACCCGGCGACTCGTCGTCGCGTAAATGCGTGTCGTGTGGTCCTGGCGTTTGATGCATCTCGTGATCGTTAGTGGGCATGTTCTGGCTCCAGCATCTCTTCAACGTGAGGATCATTCACGTTGATCAAAGGACGTGCTTGCAGTTGCGTCATGTAGTAAGCGGCCCACAAAGAGATCACAGCTACGGGAACAGTGATGTAGGCAAGAATTCCAATGTTGCCAGTGATGTGCAGATTCCCTGCAGCATCAGCGAAGTTCGGCTCAATCAGCCAGAACATATCGACGCAGCGCGCGAAGATCATGAAGCATGTCAGCCAGATCATCTTCTGTTTGTTCCGCTTCAAATCGCGGGACAGCAGCAGACAGAAGGGAATCAGCCAGTGGCAGATGAAATCCAAAGAGCAGACATACCACCATCCACCATGAATGCGGTTCAGATACCAGGGAATCTCATCCGGCACGTTGCCTGACCAGATAATCAGGAACTCGGCGAAGCAAAGATAGATATTGAGCATGGTAAAGGCAAAAGCAAGCTTGCCAAGATCATGTTGTTCGGTCACTCTCAACATCGTCTTTATCGGCTCAAACCGCGATAGCAGAATTATGGTCAGAATGCCGAGCGCGAGGACAGCGTAACCTTGCCCAACCAGGAACTGCAGCCCCCAAATCGACGAATACCAGGTGATATCTAACGACTTGATCCAAACGATCGCTCCATCCGTGAGGAGGATGACGTAGATGAGAATTCCAATGCCGCTCAAATTCTCAAACTTCACCCGCCAGCGATCGAAACTTGGTTCCGTGCCGCGCTCCGGATCGGCATCGCGTTGAAGCGACCATTTATTGAGAAGGAATGTAAACAGACCGAGGATCGCAAAGATCACGACAGTCTGGAAGATCGCAGCCCCGGGATTCAACATCGCCCGCTTGGCGTTCAGTGTCATCGCTTGTTCAAGCGATACAGCGTGATTCGACAACGCCTGAGCCACCGCGCCGGCAGTCGGAAACGCAGCCCACTGATACAGGTGCTTCCATAGGAAGATGATTGGCACGAACATCAGCCCCACCAGCCAGATAGTGCGCGTCATCGCTTCGAGCGGCCGTCGCAGGATCAACCCCCACTTACCACCGCTGACATACTGCAACATCAGCATCGCCAGTCCACCGCCGGCAAAGCTGAAGCAGATCATGTAGCCCAACAGGTAAGCACGAAGGATGTGATTCTTTCCCTCATGGCTGAAGGCGAAGAAAGCCGACAGGATCGTGGCGACCACAAAGACGATCAGCGCACGCACCCGCCATGCGGAGAGGATCTCCGGTGCAGCTAGCGATGCAGGCAACACGCGCGGCCCATAGTGGCCGTGGTGGCCGCCCGCTTCTCCGTTATGTTCGTGTCCAGATGACATGCGTTTCAAGCCTTCGTTCGGAAGCTTCCGAGGTTACTGCTTCGGTTCGGTTTGTCCAGCAGATCCAGCGGCCGGAGCAACTGCGTTGTTATGAGACGGTGCGACAGCGGTCGTTCCAGCAGCTCCAGGAACCGGAAGCACATACAATCCATTGTCAGGTGTTCCAGTCACTGCTGTCGGCGGCAACACCCACTCGTTCGCAAAGGTGGTTGGTAGACCCTCCCGCTCTGCGATGCTCGCCAGTGGCTCAACATGGGACCCCGAGGGAACATCCGCCTGCGTCGCCTTCTGGCTCAACTGCAAAGCCTTGATGTACGCCACAATCGCCCAGCGGTCCGCCGGCGCGATCTGCGACGAATAGTCCGGCATTGAGCCATAGCCGTTCGAGATCACATGAAAGAAGTGTCCCAGCGGCGCGCTCTCGAGCCGTGCCGAATGGAAACTGCCAGCCTTCGAGTACCCGCGCTGCACGATCATCCCAATCCCGTTGCCGACACGCGAGTGGCATGGCGTGCAGTAAACGTTGTAACGCTCCTGTCCACGCTCCAACACCTGCATCGTCGCCGGGAAGGGCATACCATCACCCTCTTTCCCGTTGACCAAGCCCGTATAGAAATAGGAGTCCTCACGCAGCTGGCTCCGTGCAACCGTGTTCTCAACCTGCGGGCGCACCGAGCGGCCATCCGCGTAAAAGTCCGTGCCGCGCTGGGGAAAGAACTTCGGCTGATTATGCATATCCTGGCGGCAACCCACCGTAGCCAGCAACGACAAAGCCGCAGCAGCAAAGGCAAAGCGCCGGGATGTCAATCTCACTTGCGTATTAATGATCCACCTCCACCACGGAAACCGCAGGGAACTGCTCGAGGAACGTCCGCGTCTCCGCGAGTGAGAACTTAGGATCGACCGCCTCAATGCATAGGAAAAACTTGTCGGTCGTCGCGCCATTTCTAAAGTTCGGCGCGTTGAAGACCGGATGATAGAGCTGCGGGAGACCGTTCAGCGCGATCATCCCGAGCGCCGCCGAAAACCCGGCGAACAGAATCGTCCACTCGTACGCCGGAATAATAAACGCAGGCCACGAAAACAATGGCCGGCCAGCAATATTCAGCGGATAGGCCCAGACATTGATCCAGGTCTCCATCAGAAACGCTGTCGTCACGCCCATCAAGCCGCCAATCAGGCACACCATCGGCACACGCGTCTTGTGAAAGTGCAGCGCCTCGGCTGCCTCTTCCACTGGATAGGGTGTGTAGCACTCCATCCGGCGATAGCCCGCATGGCGCGCCTGCTCCGTGGCATGCACTAATTCGCTGGGCGTATTGAACTCGGCCAGCAATCCGTAAGTTCCTTCGCGGGGCGGCATTAGACTGTCTCCTTACTGACTGTTTCAGCATCGGCTCCGCCGCGCGTCACCTTGGTCTGCGGCAGCATCATTCGAA
Source organism: Tunturiibacter psychrotolerans (assembly GCF_051013365.1). Taxonomy (GTDB): domain Bacteria; phylum Acidobacteriota; class Terriglobia; order Terriglobales; family Acidobacteriaceae; genus Edaphobacter; species Edaphobacter psychrotolerans_A. Next base: position 2,232,448 of record NZ_CP132941.1, read on the forward strand.
TCTCAGACATCGGAATCATCGGCAAGAACCGGACAAACAGGAAGAACAGGAAGGTAAACAGACCCATCGTTCCCACGTAGATCATGTAGTCCCACTTGGTCGCGCGGTACGTGCCCCAACTCGAAGGCAGGTACTCGCGGTAGAGACTCGTCACAACGATGACGAAGCGCTCGAACCACATTCCGGTGTTGACGATCAGCGACAAGATAAACAGGAACGTCACGTTCACACGAAGCTTGCGTGACCAGAGCGTGGTCAGCGGGATTGCGATGTTGGTCAGGATAAGGATCCAGTACGCCCAGCCCATCGGCCCGAACATACGATTCCACATCATGAAGAACTCCCAATGGCTGGCCGAGTACCAGCTCATAAAGACTTCCATTCCGTATCCATACGCCACAATCGAACCCGTCGCCAGCATGACCTTCGCCATGTTGTCCAGGTGTCGCAGCGTCACCAGATCTTCCATGTGGTAGAACTTGCGGATCGGAATCGCCAGCGTCAGCACCATCGCAAAACCTGAGTACACAGCGCCCGCAACGAAGTAAGGCGGAAAGATCGTCGTATGCCAACCCGCCAGCGCTGCCACCGCGAAGTCGAAGCTAATGACCGTGTGCACCGAGAGCACCAATGGCGTCGAAAGGCCCGCCAGCAGCAGGGAAGCCGACTCATATCGGATCCAGTGCCGGGTCGAACCACGCCAGCCCAGCGACAGCATTCCGTAGAAATACTTCGCCGCCGGCATCGTCGCGCGGTCACGCAGAGTCCCGAAGTCGGGAATCATACCGATATACCAGAAGATGACCGAAATCGACGCGTAGGTCGAAACCGCGAACACGTCCCACGCCAACGGGCTGCGGAACTGCGGCCAGACATTCATCGTGTTCGGGTAAGGGAAGAGCCAGTAGGCCAACCACGGACGGCCAACGTGAATCAACGGGAAGGTTCCGGCGCAGACCACGGCAAAGATCGTCATTGCTTCGGCGAATCGATTGATCGAATTTCGCCAGGTCTGCTTGAACAACAGCAGAATCGCAGAGATCAGCGTACCCGCGTGGCCAATACCGATCCACCACACAAAGTTGATGATGGCGAATCCCCAGGCGCCAGGAATCGTAACGCCCCAGATTCCGACACCCTTCAGAAACAGCCAAGTGCATCCGATCACAAGGCCCAGCGCAACGCCTGCGCCCACAATCAGGCCGAAGAACCACCCCAGCGGGGTGTTTGACGTCAGCACGATTCCGGCGATCTTCTGCGTGACCGACTTGAAGTTATGGCCCGGCGCGATGACCGCATACTCGCCAGTACGCGGGTCGATCATGGGATCGACGATCGGGTCTTGCATGGGTCCTTTGGTCGCCATTTATGCCAGCTCCGGATTCGGGTTGATGACTCCGGCCGTGTAGGTTGTGCGCGGACGGAAGTTGAGGTCAGCGAGTACCTGATAATCGCGCTCCTCAGCCTTGAGCTTTGCCACCTTGCTCGCCTTGTCGTTGATATTGCCGAACGTGATGGCGCTGGTCGGGCAGGCCTGCTGGCATGCCGTCACGATCTCGCCATCACGAATCTCGCGATTTTCCTTGTCCGCCGTGATCTTCGCCTGTTCAATGCGCTGAACGCAGTAGCTGCACTTCTCCATCACTCCGCGCGAACGAACCGAGACGTCAGGATTGCGCATGAACTTCAAGCTCTCCGTGTCGTAGTCCGAATACAGCAGGAAGTTGAACCGGCGAACCTTATACGGGCAGTTATTTGAGCAGTACCGGGTGCCCACGCAACGGTTGTAGACCATTGTGTTGAGTCCCTCTGGCGTATGCACCGTTGCGCCCACCGGGCAAACCTGCTCGCAACCTGCGTTCTCGCAGTGCTGGCAAGCCATCGGCTGAAAGTGCGCCTTAGGAGCATGCAGATCGCCTTCAAAGTAAGTGTCGATCCGTAGCCACTGCATGATGCGCCCAACCTTCACCTGCTCGCGGCCAATCACCGGAATGTTGTTCTCTGCATAGCAGCTCACGATGCAGGCATTACAACCGATGCAGCTGTTCAGGTCGATCGCCATCCCCCACGCATTCTGAATCTTCAGCGTCGACGGATCCTGCTTCTCGTAGTTCCAGTTGTCCGGGAAGAACGAGTTATCGTGCGGCACCTTCTCACCCTGCGGCGAATACCCTACCTTATCGATCAGTGTGCCGCTCGCTCCACCCTCATGAGCAAAGTTCGGATTCTTCTTGACCTCATCCAGTGTCGCGTACCGGATGATCGATCGCTCCTCCGCCTCATGGCCTGCGAGAGAGTAGACACCCTCTTTATCTGAGAGCGGCTTCTCCAGATCGTGCTGCGCGAAGCTGCCGCGATGTTCGATGTTATGAACCTTCGTAATGCAAAGATCGTAGGTTCCAGGAACCTTCTTCGCCGTTGCACCCGAAGTCGAGAGCAATCCATCCGCGATACGAATCTGGTAAGCATCGAAGCCGACGCCTTGGGCAACCCGACCAGCCTCAACGCCACGGCCAAAGCCAAGATGAACCGTAATCACGCCGTCCGGATGGCCCGGAATCATCAGCGCCGGGGCAATCACCTCGCGGCCATTTAACGAGATCTTCACTGGGTCCGACTCGTCGAGCTTCAGATCGGCCAGGGTGTTGATGCTCATGATCGCCGCGTTATCCCAGCTCAGGTTCGTCACCTGCTTGGGCAACTCCTGCAACCATCCAACGTTCGCGAAGCGACCGTCATAGATCGAAGGATCGGGCCGGAACGAAATTTCGAGGCCGCTCGGAGCAGTAGCTGCAGGGAAGGAGGCTAGAGCACTCTTGCCCGCACCACCAGCCTTCGCCGTAAACGCAGTTCCTTCTACCCAGCCATCGTGCAATGCCTTGCGCCACGCGGTAGCGAAGTCACCCTTGATGTAAGTCTTCGCATTCGCCACCACAACGTCGTAAGCCGACTGCTGTGGATCGGCAAGCAGCGACTGCAGCACATCATGCGCCGACTTGCCGCCATACATCGGATCGATCATCGGCTGAATGATCGTGATCGTTCCGTCATACGCCCGCGCATCCGACCAGCTCTCGAGGTAGTGCGCTTTGTTGATATGCCAGTTCGAGATCGCGCCCGTCTCATCCACCTGCGACGCAAGCTGCACCGTCACTGGGACATTCGTAAAGGCATCACGGAAACCAAGATCCCAGGGAGCCGAGTAGATCGGATTGACGCCAAGCATCACCAGCCACTGCACCTTGCCGGCCTTCATATCGGCAACCAGCGACTTCAACTCGGCCACCTGTTCGGTCGGCATCGGATTCACAGTCTCGGTATAGATGACTGTTTTGCCAACCGCGCCCAACGAAGCGTTCAGCGCATAAGCCGCTGCATGGACCGCCGGCGAAGCCTGCTCGCCAGGAATCACAACGCACTTGCCGCCGCTGTTCTTCAGGTCGGCGCTCAACGCCGCAAAAAACTTCTGCTGCTCAGCCGTAGCTCCCTGCGGAGCGGCGCCAGTCGCCAGCGCCGTTGCAAACGTCGCAATCTCGCTCGGCTTCAACGCCAGCCTATGCTCTGCCTTGAATCCGGTCACTGTCGGCATCGTCTCGACGACATACAGCCGGTTCATCGGCTTGCCTTCTTCGTACCGATGCCGTTCCGCATATCCAGCCGCCAGAGGCAGGAACCCCGGATGCGCAATCCCTCCCAGGAAATCCGCGTCGAGCGAAAGAATGACATCCGCCTCTTCTAGCTTGTACTGCGAATCCGTATAGCTGCCGAACGCCGCCTTCGAAGCCGCCCGCGACGAGTCCTGGTTCACCGGCTCCCACTGCACCAGCTTCGCCTGCGGATAGGCCGCCTGCACCTGCTTCCACTGCGCCGCCAATGTTGGCGAGGTAATCGTCTCGCTCAGGAAATAGATACCCTGCCCGCCAGAGGTCTTCTTCGCAGCTGTCGAAAACGCCTGCTGAAACTCACCCCACGATGAAACCTGCCCGCGATGCAGAACATGCTGCGACCGATCGGGATCGTACAGATCAAGGAGCGTCGCCTGCGTAAACGCGTCCGACTTGCCCTTCGACATCGGGTGCTCGGGATTGCCATCAACCTTAATTGGCCGGAACGAATCCGACTTGATCAGCACTGGAATCGCACCCGTCGGGAACGGGTAAGCCGTCGCAAAGTACATCGCCTTGCCGAGAATCAGATCCTCTGGCTGTTTGATGTAAGGAAAGATCGGCTCATCCGGCTGCTTGGTACAACCGGCCAGCCCGGCCAGCGCGAGAGACGCGCCCATCACCTTCAGAAATCCACGCCGGCTCACCGCATCAACCCACTCGCCTGCGCCGGCCTGTCGCGGAAACTCTTCCTTCATCAACTCATGGAACGCAGGCGTCTCCGCCAGCTCATCCAGATTCTTCCAGAAGCGTCGCCCCGTCTTGCCGTCCAGCTTGGCATGAACCTCAGCCAGCGTCATCTTCGCCGAAGCAATCTGCGTGACCACTACGGGTTGTCCTGCCGGTGCTTTCATCTCAGCCATCGTGTCTTCAGTTCCATTCCCAGTCGTCTTCATCATCGGTGGCACGTCTCGCAACTCGACAGCTGCTCTGGATTGCGGATGTGGTACTGAGTCGTGAGGTATCTGCCCAGATCCATCTGGTTCGTAAACTTCTGATAGCTCGCCGGCATCGTGATCCCCATCGGTGGCACATCGCTCGACGTCGGCCCATTCAACTCGGTGTTCATCTGCAGCATCGCCACCTCAGGCCCCTTGCCAGAAGGATTGGTCGTCGTGCAGCTCACATTCTGCGCCGTCGGACCAGATCCAGCCGCTCCGACACCCGTGCTCGTACACCACACCGGCTTGTCGTTCGAAGGTCCCGCCCAAGCCATGTTGTAGATCTCGCTCGTCGGCCGCAGGTTTACCGCAGGATTGCGATGGCAGTTCAAGCACCACTCCATCTGCAGCGTGTTTTGCTGATACATCAGCGGCATCTGGTCCACGCGTCCATGACAGCTCGCGCAACCGATGCCTTTGTTCACGTGGATCTCATGGTTGAAATAAACGTAGTCCGGCAGGTCATGCACGCGGATCCACTGAATCGACGCGCCCGTCGCCCAGCTCTGTCGCACCGGCTCAAGCAGCTCCGCGTTGGTCCAGATTTGCGCATGACAGTTAATACACGTCTTGGTCGGAGGGATACCGGCATACGCGGCCTTCTCCACCTGCGTATGGCAGTACTGGCACTGCAGGCCAAGTCCCTCGACGTGGTGCTTGTGGCTGAACGGTATCGGCTGATCTGGCCGCTGGCCCTGCCGCGTCACCCACGGTGATCGCTGTAGCTGGTCCAGGGTTACGCCGAGCGCAATGACGATCACGCCCGTCAATACCAGGCTGAATCGAGCCAACGCGTTCGAACTGCGGTCAAAAACTTGCGCCATGAGTACTTTCCTGCTTCCTCTGCATTACCTGAGCTAAGGGTTGAGAAGTTGCTGTCAAGGGTTAGGTACTGCTGCTATCAAACTTACCGGGCGATCCATACTCCGGCGGCCGGAGCGTCCGCAATCGGAGGTGCCCCGAAAAAATTTCTGTCTCGAAACTCAGAGTATAGCAGTGGAAAACTCCACCTCAACTCTTGCATGACACGCGCAACTAGTTTTTCTTGCTGCAACATCCGATTATCGAACTCAACTCCGCGTCCGCGACACAACATCTCGTACACGCTTGTTCATCGGCTGAAAACCAATACAACATCTACCCTGCCCGAAACGTATCGGACTTGTAAATGCAAACCAAGTTAGTCCGAATTCGCTAATCGCGCACAAGACTTTATCGCCTATCCTGCGATACCGTCAGTGTCATGCCGCGTCCGTTCCACACGCCTCGTCCTCCGCGCTACGACACCGCACAAGCCCTGCTCGATCTCTCTACCTCCGACCCAAAACTAGGAAAGCTCATCGAGCGCGCCGGCCCCTTCAAACTCAGCGTCTCCAGTACTCAATCACCCTTCGAAGCTCTAGTCGAGAGCATCATCTATCAGCAGCTACATGGCAAAGCCGCCGCAACCATCCACCGCCGCCTGCTCGAAAGCTTCTACCCCGTCACCGGCAACGAGCACTTCGCCGCACAACATCTCCTCGACTGCCCCAACGAGCAACTTCGCGCAGCCGGCCTCTCCCACAACAAGTCCCTCGCCCTCCGCGACCTCGCCGCCAAAACCCTCGACGGAACCGTCCCCACCCTCGCTCGCATCCGTCGTATGCCCGACGAAGCCATCATCGAGCATCTCACCGCAGTTCGTGGCATAGGCCGCTGGACCGTCGAAATGCTCCTCATCTTCCGCCTCGGCCGTCCCAACGTCCTCCCCGTCGACGACTACGGCGTCCGCAAAGGCTTCGCCCTCACCTTCGGCAAGCTCAAACCTACCGACAAAGTCACCCCCATGGATCTCCCCAAGCCCGACGTCATGCACCGCCGCGCAAAGAAATGGCAGCCCTGGTGTTCGGTAGCAAGCTGGTACCTCTGGCGAGCCTGCGATCTCGCGGTGAAAAAGACGGACACCCCACAGTGATCGCATCGAACGACAGCAGCAAGCCTCAAAACCAGTCGCTACATCGATCCCTTTTGATCGTGAGTCTCTGCGCGGCATGGATACTCACCTCCGCCGCCCCGCTCTTGAAATATCTCTCTCCCACCAGAGCCGCCGCCGCAATCACACTCGGTTGTGCCGCCATCGTCCTCGCGATGCTCTGGCTGGACCACGCCAACCGGCGGCAACTTCAGATTGGCCTCGGCTGGTTTCTCCTTCTCTTTCTCCTTCTCACAGCGGCCTTCGCGGTGCTCTATCCCATCTCACTCCAGCACACCCTCAACCGCGGCTCCGACCGCGAAGACGCTCTTCGCATAGAGCTCAACGCGGTCCATCACCACCAGTACCCCTACGCCACCCGCACCTTCCTCGGAAATCCACCCACCCCTCTACCCGGAGCGATGTTGCTTGCCGCCCCCTTCTTCGCTATCGGACACATCGCCTGGCAGAACTTCCTCTGGCTCGCTCTATTCTTCGCCTTCACCCTCCACTTCTTCCGCTATCGCGCAACCGCTCTCCTATTCCTGACTTTCTTTCTACTCCTCGCGCCCGGCCATCTCAGCGACTTCACCTCAGGCGGAGACTACCTCACCAACTTCTTCTACGTCACCATCGCCATCACTCTCTTTTGCGCATCCCTTAGGACCTCGATCTACACCTCCATCCCAGCCGCACTCTTCCTTGGCGTCACTCTCTCCTCCCGCATCATCTACGCCCTGGTCCTGATTCCCCTGCTCGCTCTTACCTCCCAACGCACCTCCCGCGCCCGCACCGCTCTGCTCTTCCTCCTCGTTCTTCTCTCAGCCTGCGCTGTCACTCTGCCTGTCTTTACCCCTCATCCATTTCCAAAACTCCTCGAACAACTTCAGCAAAACGCGCTCAAGCTGCGTTACATCCCCCGCCCAATCCATCCTCAGATATCTCTTCCCCTGCTGGCGATTCTCGTCAGTTGCGTCTCTTTTTTTCTTCCCATGAATCTCACACGCCTCTTCCTGTTCTTCAGCGCGGCGACCTTTATCCTTCTTGCGCCCTTTGTTCTTACCTTCGCCCTCTACTCTGACAAGTTGCGATACGCCTTCTTTTACCTCTCCGTCTCCACTCTGTCCTTCTCGCTCTGGGCACTCTCGCGTTACGAGAATCTCGCCCCCCCTCCCCTATCTCCTCTCGAATCTGAGAAACTAGGCGACGGGGCCATAGATCGAAACCTCGCATCTCACAGACATGAACGCTAGAAATCTCGAGCCACACATGACCAAACAAAAGATCCAGAACAAACCGGCGCCCAGAAAAAAATCTACGACCGACATCTCTGCCTCCGCCGTCGAAGCGCCACGTTTCGTCTGTGTGCACGGCCACTTCTACCAGCCGCCCCGCGAGAACCCCTGGCTCGAGACCGTAGAGATTCAGGACTCCGCCGCCCCCTACCACGACTGGAACGACCGCATCACCGCCGAGTGCTACGCCCCCAACGGCGCCTCCCGCATCACCAATAAGCAAAACGAAATCATCCGCATCATGAACAACTACGCGCGGATGAGCTTCAACTTCGGCCCCACCCTCCTTAGCTGGCTCTCAGACAAAGCACCCCGCACCTACCGCATGATCGTCGATGCCGACAAAGTCAGCGCCCAGCACTACAGCGGCCACGGATCGGCAGTCGCGCAGGTCTACAACCACATCATCATGCCCCTCGCCAGCCGCCGCGACGCCCTTACCCAGATTCGCTGGGGCATCGCCGACTTCGAGTTCCGCTTTGGCCGCAAACCCGAAGGCATGTGGCTCGCCGAGACCGCCGTCAACCGCAGCGTCCTCGATCTCATGGCACAAGAGGGAATCAAATTCACCATCCTCGCGCCCCTGCAGTGCGCCCGCATTCGCCGCCTCGAGCCCCCCGTAACCACCACCTCCAAGCCCGACCTCGACCCCGTCGCAGCAGCCAAATCCGCGCCCCTCGAAGACACCTGGATCCAGACCCCCAACGCCAACGTGGACCCCACACATCCCTACCTCGTCAAACTCGACGAAGGCCGCACCATCGCCGTCTTCTTCTACGACGGCCCCAGCTCCCGCGCCATCGCCTTCGAGGGCCTCCTCAACAGCGGCGAAAACTTTGGCAGCCGCCTCCTCGCAGGCTTTCACCCCGCCTCTCCCGGCGACCCCGAAGTCGCCCAGCTCTCACACGTAGCCACCGACGGCGAAAGCTATGGCCACCATCACAAACACGGCGAGATGGCCCTCTCCTACGCCATGCACTGGATTGAAGAAGGCGGCAAAGCCAAGCTCACCAACTACGGCGAGTTCCTCGAAAAATTCCCGCCCAAATGGGAGGCCGAAGTAGCCGAAGACACCTCCTGGTCCTGCGCCCACGGCATCGAACGCTGGCGCTCCAACTGCGGCTGCAACGGCGGCAAGCCCGGATGGAATCAGGAGTGGCGCGCCCCCCTTCGCGAAGCACTGGACTACCTCCGCGACGCCACCGCACCTCTAGCCGAGGAAATCTCCAAGTCCTTCTTCAACGATCTCTGGGCCACCCGCGACGCTTACATCCAGGTCGTCCTCGACCGCTCCCCGGCAGCCATCATCAAGTTCTTCGCCGAGCACGCGATTCGACCCCTCAGCGAAAACGAACGCGTCGCTGCCCTCGAACTCCTCGAGCTCGAACGCCATACCCAGCTCATGTACACCAGCTGCGGCTGGTTCTTCGATGAGATCTCTGGCATCGAAACCATCCAGATCATCGCCTACGCAGGCCGCGTCCTCCAACTCGCCGCCAAAATCTTCGGCCCCGCCGGCGCAGCTCTCGAAGCCGAGTTCCTCACCCGCCTCGCGCGAGCCAAAAGCAATGTCCCCGAGATGGGCGACGGCGCCGAAGTCTATCGCCGCTACGTCACCAACATGAAGATCGGCCTCGAACAGGTCGGTGCCCACTACGCCATCAGCTCCATCTTCCGCGCCTATCCCGAACACGGCGAGCTCTTCTGCTTCGACGTCCACCGCGAAGGCCAGGAGGTCTTCAACTCCGGCCGAGGCCGCGTCGCCCTTGGCCGCGCCCTCCTCTACTCCCGCATCACCGAGGAGAGCGAAGAGCTCTGCTTCGCAGTCCTCCATCTCGGCGACCAGAACCTATCCGCCGCGGTCAAAGCCTACAACTCCGCCGACCCCGTCGAAGTCGAAGCCTTCGCCACCTTCTCCGCTGACATCAGCACCGCCATCCGCCGCGCCAACCTCCCCGAAGTCATCCGCCTCATCGATCGATTCTTCGGCGAGACCGCCTACTCCCTCACCTCGCTCTTCGCCGACGAGCAGCACCGCATCCTCAATAGCATCCTTAACCAGACCCTCTCCGAGATGGAGGACTCTCTCCGCAAGATCTACGAAGACCACGCCTCGCTCCTCCACTTCCTCACCGAATCCGGCATGACCGCCCCGCCCGCACTCGCCACCGCCGCCCGCTTCGCCATCAACGCCAGCCTGCGCCACGCCATCGAATCCGACACCTTCGACGCCGCAGTGATCGAAACCCTCCTGACTCGCGCCACAGCTGACCAGATCGAGCTCAATACAACACTCCTCGGCTACACCACCGGCCAACGCATGAAGCGCGCCATGATTCGCCTCGAAGCCGCAGCCGAAGGCGATCCATCTGCCGTCGACGCTCTCCCAACCGCCCTTCAAATCGCCGAGACCATCCACAAGATGCCCTTCGAGGTAAACATCTGGCAGGCCCAGAACATCTGGAACGATCTCCTCCGCCGCAGCGACAGCAACTACTGGACCGACGAGTGGAAAGAGGGCTTCAAAAAACTAGGCGAGATCATGAACATCAAAGTCGATCAGCTGGTCATCGAAGAAGGCGTCAGCATCTTCTAACTTCTACCGAGGCGTCCACGAAACGATCAGCTGATCGAGCGGCAGCGAATCCCTCACCACGCGCGGAGGCGAAACAGGAGTGACCGTAATCGGCTCTCCTTTTTCCTCCGCTTCATCGAAGGCCTTCGTACCTGGCGTCGCGCCTGTGATTTTAAACTCATCGATCTGATACGGCAGCCCGTTCGAGGCAAGCGACAACTCCGAACTCATCACATGAAAGTGTAGATGCGGAGCCACAGAATTACCCGAGTTCCCTACCAGCCCAATGATCTGCCCGCGCTTCACTCTATCCCCGCGATGAAAACGAATACTCGCCGACTGCATATGCGCGTAACAGGCAAAGTGATGTCCCCCAAGATCCTCAATGATCGAGTTCCCATCGGCCTCTTCAATCGAAATATTCGCAGGATACTTTCCCGGCGTCTGTTCGGGAAGACCAGTGACAACAACTGCGACAACTCCATCCGCAACCGCATAGACAGGCTTTCCGAAGATCGTATAGCTCTCAAGTTTTTCCCGTGGGCCTGAATAAATCCGATTGCTAGCATCCAGCTGCTCCCAATCGACCGCGTAACGTTGCGCCACATAAACGCGTCCGTTGATCGGCATCGCAGCCCGCATGTGTCGCGTCGATTCGCAACACGAATCGGCTGAGATATACCCGTCCCCACGCAGAGGCGCACTGATCTCCATAACCGGCTGAAGATCCGGTGTCGTTGCCCCTCCGCTCTCGACGAACTCCTGTTGTCCCGGAGGCGCAGCGCTGTAGTGCGCCTTGATCCGGTGCAAAAGCTGCTTCGGAATCTGCGTACCGTTCGGAAGAACGACATTCAGAAAAAGTATCGACTGGGTGCCCCGGGCAAGCACCTCGGAAGATTCGCGCAAACCCGCAGGCTGAAGATGATGAGAAACACCAGTTGTATCAAGCTTCTCGAGAACCGCGCCGTCACCGATGACTTCGACCTCTTCTACATCGGCCTCACCGCTCGACATATTCGTCAGCCACAGCTCATAAACCAAATGCACAAGCCCGTCCGAACCTCTAAAGGGCACTGGCGCATCATTGACGGCAATCAGCAGCGGAGTCATCTGTTGGGTCGCCTCACAGCGTCCAAACGCGCCGCAGCCGCAAAACATCATGAACGGAAGCAAAAGATACGCGAAGCAGATTCTATAAAGACACCGCATCAGTTCTCCTTGATTCGAAGACTAGGCCTTAGTGGTTAGCCCACATAACTCAAATATCTTTACCCAAGTGCTCCACCAACCAAAAAAGACATATTGGAATCCGACGCGCCGTAAGAAGGTGTTGGCAAATACTATGTCAGCACAACCGATCTATCAAACAGCAATAACGCGACTCTGCTCTTTATGTAAGCATCAAAGTCTCAGATGAAGACCACCCCGGTCACCGCCAACGCCCACCAACTCACCCGCTTCGGCCTCGTCAACTGTTATCTTGTACGGGAGACCGACGGCTTCACCCTCATCGACGCCAACCTCGCCAACTCCCACGACGACATCCTCGCCGTCGCCAAAACCCTCGGCTCTCCCATCCGCCGCATCCTCCTCACCCACGCCCACGTCGACCACGTCGGCTCCGTCGACGCCCTCCTCGCGAAACTTGGCCCCACGCAGGTCGAGTTCACCTCCAACGCCCGCTCCCTCCCTCTGCTGCAAAAACCACCAGACAAATCTCTCCAACCCGGCGAGTCCAATGAAGAGATAAGAGGCGGCCTCCCCGGCATCGACGCGCGCCCGACACGCCTCCTCACCGAGGGCGAACTCTACGGCTCACTGCTCGTCATCGAAACTCCCGGCCACATCCCCGGCCATCTGTCCTTCCTCGACCAGCGCGATGGCACTCTCTACGCCGGAGACGCCCTCGCAAGCCTCGGCCGCGTCACCGTCAGCGGTTATCCCCCGTGGTTCTTCCCCAACGTGGGCACCTGGAGCAAATCCACCGCAGTAGACACCGCAAATAAGTTGTTAACGTTCCCCATCGAGCGCTTCGCCTGCGGTCACGGCGCCGTCAACACCGGCGGCATCCCAGCCCTGCGAGCAGCCATAGCCCGAACCACTGGCTAAACAGCCGACCAACGGGAGGCCCAAAGCCGATCACCAACCCAGAAAAGGTACACACGTCACGAAGTGACCGCTCCACGCGTAGTGGGCCCGTCCGGCAGGACACTAGCAACTAATTAACTTCGCCAGTGCAGCGTAACCGGTCCACTCAGCGGATGGCCGCCCGTCCCCTTCAACCGCGCCTGCTTCAAAGCGAAGTACCACTTCGCCGGCTTATCCGCATCATCAATCAGCATCAGACCTGGATGAAACCGCAACCCCTCCGCCTGCTCCACCATCGTCTGCTGATCCTGCTTTACAAACCGCGCCCCAAAAAACGTAGCAATTGAAGTTACAAATGGCACATGATAAAAAACATTCCACGCCGCCATCACATCAATCCTGCACGTCGAAGGTGTAATCGGCGTCACCGTCGTCAAACTTGAAAACCACTTCTCCCCGGCGCGTATCGTCTCGTACCTTCGATTCGGCAACACAAAATCAATCGTCGTCGTAATCGGCTCGCCATAAACTCCCAGCAACTTATAAGGCGCCGAGTTCGCACTCGGAGCATGCGACGACATCCGAAACCCCGCATTTCTCCCGCCATTTTTGTCATCGTTCAACGGCTCAAAGTGCTTCGTCTTCTCATGAATGCTAGCCCTACTCCGCCACCACCAGGCCTGGTGCACAAACGGCCCATGCGCCGGATCCATCAACCCGATAATCCCATGATCGACATTGCATGGCAGCTCCGCCACCAGGTGCGCACTGCGAAACCTCGCCGAAAACTTTGGCACCTCCGGCACCGCGGGTAGCGCCTCACCCACTCGTCCCGTTCCCGCAGCGGGCAGATAAACCCACGCAAACCCATCCCGCTCCTCGCAAGGAAAAGCACTCGCGTAAATCTTCGTCGGGTCCAGCGTCTCATGACTCGTCAGCGAAGGAATCTCCCTGCACTGCCCACTGCAAGGCTCAAACCTCCACCCGTGATACTTGCATGTCACCGTCTCCCCATCGAACCACCCAGCCGAAAGCGGGATCCCTCGATGCGGACAAAGATCTCGCATCGCAAACAGCTTCCCACCCGTCTTCCTCCCCAACAACAGCGGAACCCCCAGCAGCAGAGTCTTCGCCGTCTTGCCTTCCCGCAGCTCACCGGCACGCAGCGCCGGATACCAATCCCCAAAGATCAGCTCCGTCGGCGGCCCCACAACCTGTACCAGCTCACTCAACCCAAACGCCCTCGCCTAAACAACACGCTTCTCATCATAGCCTTGCGATTCACTCGTCTTCGTTCGAGGCCTGCCGGCCGGGCCCACTGCGCGTGGTGCGGTCACTTCGTGACAGCTATATCCCTTCGGTTAGCGCTCCCGCTGGTCGCGATGAAATATTTTCATGCCGACCATCGGGAGGCTCCAGGCGAAGCCGGTATATAAGTCACGAAGTGACCGCCGCCCGCGTAGGGCGCCTTCACGGCAGTTGATAAACTCACCTAACACCGCACCCCACTTCCATGCAGACGACACCCACATCCTCCACGTCACCCGCAACAAAAAACCGCCTCATCCTCTTCATCCTCTGGCTCCTCTTCTACGCCAGCCTCACCCTCTTCGTCCCCCCGCTCCTCGACGACGCCGACTCCGTCCACGCCGAAGTCGCCCGCGAGATGCTCCAACGCAACGATTGGGTCACCCTCTACGCCAACGGCATCCGCTACCTCGAAAAGGCCCCCATCCTCTACTGGAGCATGGCGCTCAGCTTCAAACTCTTCGGCGTCAACACCGCCGCCGCGCGCCTTCCCATCGCACTCACCGTCCTCGCGCTCGCCCTCATCCTGGAAGGCTTCGCCCGCCGCGCATTCTCCGCCCGAGCCGGCCTCTACGCCGGACTCATGCTTCTCTCCAGCTTCGGCATCTTCATCTTCACCCGCATCCTCCTCCCCGACGCCGACGTCTGCCTCTGGCTCACCCTCGCCCTCTACTTCTACTGGCTCACCGAATCCGGCCCCACCCAACAAGCCCACCGACAAGCCGACGCAAGCCCAACTCTCTGCTGGCTCTTCGCCACTTGCTGCGCCCTCAACGTTCTCACCAAGGGCCTCATCGGCATCGTCTTCCCCATCCTCATTGTCCTCGCTCACCTCATCCTCACCCGCCGCAGCCTCCCCGCCGTCATAAAACGCATCCGCCAACTCCACCCCATATCCAGCATCATCGTCTTCCTCCTCATCGCCGCCCCTTGGCACGTCCTCATCGCCCAAGCCAACCCCACCCAGGGCCATCCCGGTGCTCTCACCTTCTCGCACCGCCACTGGTCCGTCCCCCTCCCAACCGACGGCAACGTCCACGGTTGGCTCTGGTTCTACTTCGTCAACGAGCAGCTCCTCCGCTACCTCAACCTCCGCGTCCCACGCGACTACGACACCGTCCCCCTCCTCCTCTTCTGGGGACTCATCCTCGTCTGGCTCATGCCCTGGAGCGCATTCCTCTACCGCGCCCTAGCCAGTGTCCCCTGGCGCAAAGCCCTCCGCCCCCTCGTCTCCATCCGCACCCTCACCCCAGCCGAAAGCACCCGCCTCCTCCTCGCCCTCTGGGCCGTCATCCCAGTCCTCTTCTTCTCCCTCTCCACCCGCCAGGAGTACTACGTCCTCCCCGCGCTCCCTGGCATGATCCTCCTCATCGCCGCATGGCTCAACGACGAAGCCACAGAAGCCGAATCCTTCACAGTACCCGCACCCCTGGTCCGCTCCGGCCAGCGCATCTCAACCGTCCTGCTAGTCCTCGGCTCCCTCGCCGCCCTCACCGCAGGATTCTTTCTCCTCCACTCCCACGCCCCCACCCCCGGCACCGACCTCGCCTCTCTCCTCAAACAAAACCCCGGCGACTACGCCCTATCCTTCGGTCACTTCCTCGACCTCAACGCACAGGCCATGGGAGCCTTTCGCAATCCGCTCCTCCTCACCGCCATCGCGCTCTTCACCGGCCCCCTCGCCAACTGGCTCCTCCGCCGCAACTACCAACCCCACGCCGCAAACCTCTGCCTCGCTGCCTCAACCTTCGCCTTCCTGCTCGCCGCCCACCTCGGCCTGCAGATCTTCTCGCCCGTACTGAGCTCCCGCCAACTAGCCACTGCCATCGAATCAGAATTAAAACCCAGCGACCTAATCGTCATCCACGGCGAGTACGAAGCCGCCAGCACCCTCGGCTTCTATCTCCACCGCAGCGACCTCCACATCCTCGACGGCCGCAGCTCCAACCTCTGGTACGGATCCTTCTTCCCCGACGCCCCACCCATCTTCGAAGATGCTCTCTCCCTCAAAATCAAGTGGTTGGAACCACGCCGCATCTTCCTCTGGCAGGATCTCTCCCAACCCGTCCCCACACTACCTGGCAAAATCCATTTCATAGCCCAAAGCGGCGGCAAAGAGATCCTGAGCAACCAACCCAACCCCTACTGACCAGATCCCGACCAACGGGAGCGCCAAGCAAGCCTTAAAAAGGCGTGAAACGCCCGCCCCACGCGCAGTGGGCCCGTCCGGCAGGACACAAAACTATCAAAATGAAGGGGGACCAAGCAGGTAGGCGAACTTACTTATCCGTCTTCCAAACAAACAGAAACTCGTCATTACTCGAAGTAGCCAGATTAATCTTCTTCTGCCGCGCCGCACGGCTCAGAGCCGACCGAACATTCTCCTTCGTATCCGGCAGCTGCGCCAGTGGAATCTTCAGCGCGCTCCCTGCCGCAAGCTGAGCAATATCGCTCAACAGCTGCGTAATAATCTCTTTATGCTTCCCATCTCTCCCCTTGGGAACATTCACCTGCAACACAGACTCAAACTTCATTACCTTCGAAGCAAACTCTCCGTCGCTACCCATGATCCCTCCTTATCGTGATCTGGATATAACCTGACGTTAACCCGACCTTAAATTGATGTTCTCTGACGCTATCGAGTTGCTTTCCCCAAGCCACCCTAAATTGCGTCATAAACAACACATTCAAAAGAGTTAACCCGTATAAATGCACATGGATTAGGGTCTAAATCAGAGGTATCACCATGAGCCCCAGGTCCAGCAACAAAACGCCAAAATTGAAGTACGAAGTCGTCTCTCTAGCAGAAGTCCCCACCGACGACACGGTAGCCCTCCCCGAAAGAACCAGGCCCGCAGTCCTCATCGTCGACGACGAACGCATCATCGCCGACACCCTTTCCATCATCCTCTCCCGCAGCGGCTACACCACCATGACTGCCTACGATGGCCTCGCCGGCTTAGAGATCGCGAGAAACTCGACACCCGACCTCATCATCTCCGACGTGGTCATGCCCGGAATGACCGGCGTAGAACTCGCCATCACCGTTACCCAGACCATTCCTACCTGTAAGGTCCTTCTCTTCTCAGGCCAGGCCGCAACCGTCGACCTCCTTGAACAAGCCCGCAACGCAGGTCACAACTTCACCACCCTGACAAAGCCGGTCCACCCCACCGACATGCTCAAGCGCGTCTCCGAGTGCCTCGCCGTTCCGCTACACAACTCGATCTCCACCCACACCCCGGCACTCGAGCCCTCCCCCGCCGCGACCTACGTCAACTGATCCAATCCGGCACCACCTGCACCGTTCGAATTCGCCGCCTCATAAACTTGGGCCTCCTTCAGCGTCTGGCGCACAAAGTCTTCCAGCCGCTGTCCCTTCTTCTGCACAAACTCGCGCCGCAGCACCTGGACCTCCTGCATCCGGTCAATCCGAAACACCCTGAAGTCCTTCCGCAGCTCACACCACGCCGCCAGCGTCCACGCCCCGCCCCAGAAGTACAGCGCCAGCGGCCTCACCTCACGCTCGCTGTTCTGCCCATCCTCCTTCGAATAGCCAAACCCAAGCACCCGCCTGCCAACGCAAGCGTCATGCAGCACATCCAACCGCTCCTTCAGAGGCTGCACCATCCTGTGCCCCGGCGCATACATCAGAATCGCATCCACTCGCTCACGCAGATCCGCAGGCAGCACCGCCTCTATCCGCTGCAACGCCTGATCAGCTGACGCCACGCTCGACGCCCCACCCCACGCCTGCACCATCCGCGCACCCAGCACCAGAGCCGTCAGCTCATCCCGCGTAAACATCAGTGGAGGCAGATCCATGTCACGCCGCAGCGTGTATCCAACACCCGCCTCTCCCTCAATCGGCATCCCCGACATCTGCAGATCGCGCACATCCCGATAGATCGTGCGTTCCGACACCTCCAGCTTCTCCGCCAGCATCCGCGCCGTCTGCAATCTGCCACCGCGCAGAATCCGTACGATCCGGAAGAGTCTATCGGCCCGTCTCATGCACCCATCCTACCCAGCCACTTCGTGGCATGTATACCGGCTTCGCCGCAAGCCTCCCGATGGTCGGCACAAGATACTGACCGCGACCAACGGGAGCGCCAACCGAAGGGGTATACCCGTCACGAAGTGACCGCCCCGCGCGCAGCGGGCAGTTAAGGAATCACTTAAATCGAAGTATGCAACCCAATATGATTCCCCTCCGAATCCTTCAGGCAAGCAAACGCCCCATGCCCAGGAATCGCCGTGCGCGGCATCAAAATCAACCCACCCGCCTCCCGAACCCGCCCAATCACAGCATCAAGCTCCCCATCACAGTTCAGATAAACCATCGTCCCGCCACGACCGGGCTTCCGAAACGGCCGCTTCACCAGCGCCCCAGTCACCCCACCCGGAGCCGCAGGAAACACACGCATCAAATCCCTCGGCTCACCAAACTCTTCCCGATGCATCCTGCGGTCGAGAATCGTCTCATAAAACCGCGCCGCCCGATCCAGATCGGCGCATGGAATCTCAAACCACACTGCGCCCGACTTCGGTTGTCCCCTCATACTGCCTCCTCTGTGAGTAGCGATCACAGAGTCAGCTTACTGACACCCTCCTGACACCGTGTTGTCAGGAGTCTTCGCCAATCTCAACAGAGACCAGCAAAGCTTACTAGCTTGGTTCAACCACCGTAGCCAAACCCGCTGGCCGCACAGAGCAAGCCTCCAAATACGCACAAATAAAGAAGATCAGCTCCTGACGCAAAGCCTCGACCTGCTTCGCCGGTTCCACCGACTCCAGCAATCTCCGGCTAACCCCAGCCATCGCACTCTGCACCATCGAAGCCACCAGTTGCGGGTCTTTTGTCAGGGTATCGGAGGTCGTCGCCAGCATCCCAGCCACCGAGTTATTCGTGTGCAACTGCATCTGCTGCGCAATCTTCGCCCCATCCACATCCGAGCTCACCGAATAGAGCGCCACACTCGTCTTCACATCCCGCATCTTCGTTGCAAGAAACGCGTTGATCAGAGCCGCAGCCATCTCCTTCAGCGTCTTCCCCCTCTGCTCCCTGCAAACGCGCTCTATCGCCTCCGTCACCTCATCCAGATGACGGATCAAAGCCCCCTGCAACAACGCACTTTTATTCGGAAAATACTGATACAACGTCCCCACCGACACACCCGCCCGCAACGCCACCTTCGTCGTGGTCAGCCGTTCCTTCCCCACACTCAGCAAAACCTGAGTGGTCGCCTCTAGAATGGCATCCACGCTCGCCGTCGACCGCGCTTGAACCGGCTGTTTACGGGGCTCCAACAGCATTTGGGAACGTTGAGGCAAATGCGAACTCCTAACCCGAGGCTTCCTTCATCTAACCACAGGTAGCCACGACAACCGCAACTCACGAACCAACAAGAGGAGCAACAGAATGACGCAACAAACAGAAATTAGCACCAAACTCGGCGGCCCCTTCACCCTCCCCAACACCTCCATGACCGTGAACCGCATCGGCTACGGCGCAATGCAACTCGCCGGCCCCCACGTCTTCGGCCCACCACGCGACACGGACGCCGCCATCGCCGTCCTCCGCGAAGCCATCGCCTCAGGCGTCAATCACATCGACACCAGCGACTTCTACGGCCCTCACGTCACCAACCAGATCATCAAAAAGGCGCTCCATCCCTACCCCGACGGCCTCGTCATCGTCACCAAAATCGGCGCTCGCCGCGGAGCAGACGCCTCTTGGCTTCCCGCTCTCTCCCGTCAGGAGATCATCGACGGCGTCCACGACAACCTCCGCAACCTCGGCCTCGACAAACTCGACGTCGTCAACCTCCGCGTAGGCGGCCTCGAAGACCCCACCGAAAAGTCCATCGCAGAACCCCTCGCCGTCCTGGCCGAACTCCAGCAACAAGGCCTCATCCAGCACCTCGGCCTCAGCAACGTCTCCCCCACCCAGTTGGCCGAAGCACAAAAAATCGCAAAGATCGTCTGCATCCAGAACCTCTACAACATAGCCCACCGTCACGACGACGCCTTCATCGACGACCTCGCCAAACAAGGCATCGCCTACGTTCCCTTCTTCCCCCTCGGCGGCTTCACCCCGTTGCAATCCGAGAAGCTCAACGACGTCGCAGAGTCCCTCAATTCATGCCCGATGCAGGTAGCGCAAGCCTGGCTCCTCCATCGCTCCCCCAACATCCTTCTCATCCCCGGCACCTCGTCGCTCACCCATCTCCGCGAGAACCTTCAGGCCGCAAGCATCCAGCTCACTCCCGAGACCATCACCGAGCTTGACTCCATCGCAGCCACGCCCAAGCGCGCCCACTAAAAACGAGCAACACGCCAACCCTCGCCAACCGGGAAACATCGCGCTTGTCCAGAATGCCAACGTATCGTCCGCCTAACGACAAGCGCGTCTCTCGGTTGCCAGGTATTTATCTGTTTAGCTTCGCGTGTGCTCCTGCGGAGTCATCTTCGCCAAAAACGCCTGCAGCCCAGGCCGCGCAATCATCGCCTTCCATTTAGGCTCCGTCGAAATCGAAATCAGGAACGGTGACCGCACCACATACGCACGATTGAGCCACTGAAGCGTAGCCTGCTCATCCCCCATCCCCAGATAAATGAGTGACACCAGGTACGGATCAACAAACGCCGACTTCGATTCTTCGCGCAGCTCCGCGATCACCCGCTCCGCCTCTCTCGTCTTGCCCTCCCGCCCCAGGGCATAGCCGATCTCGGCCGTTAGCAGAGGAGGCTCAAAACCATTCGCAAGCTTGAACTGTCGCAGGATCTTCACCGCTTCGCCATACTTACCCTGCAGTGACAGGGTCTTCCCCAATCCCCAATACGGTACCGGCGAGTGCGAATCCTTTGCCATCGCCTCGCGGTAGTTTTGCACCGCATTGTCGTAGTCGCCCCGATAGTAGTCGATACAGCCCAGCTCGCCGATCAGTTGCGCCGACTGCGGATCGTACCCCAACATCCGGTGCACCATCTCATCGGCATCGCGGGTCCGGCCCGTCTGCGCCATCAGGTGCGAGGTGCAACTTAGAACAGTCAATGCGCTCTGCTCCTCCTTAGCCGAAGCCAGCTCCGACGCTGCCGCGGCATAATCCCAGTGATAAAGCAGATTAACCAGCCCAAGCGTTCCATGCGCCTCCGCGAACTCGGGGTCAAGTTGCAGCGCACGGTTCGCATACTCGCTCGCCTGTGGCATGTGCTGCCGTGGGTCCTCAAAGTAGACCCCGAGCAACAGATGGGCCTGAGCTAAATCCGACCACGCGATAGTGAACTTCGGATCAAGCTTCACCGCTTGCTGGAAGTGCACAATTGCGTTGTGAAGCTCAACTGGAGAGTTTCCCCGTGCTGCACCCTGACCTCGCAGCATCTCCTGGTAAGCCTCCATATTGGACGAAACGGGCCCCAGAGTATGCGCCGACTCTCTCGCATCGAGCTCGATCTTGAGACCGTGAATCAAATCCTGTGTGATGCTCGCCTGCACCGGCCTTAGATCGTCACCCTCCGGCAAATACCGATGGCTTTCAATAATGCTCCCATCCGATACATTGCTCAGCTCCGTGTCCACAATCAGCTTGCCATTCGCCTGGCGGATCTCGCCCGTCAGCACACTGTTCACATGCAGCGAATGCCCGACACTCACAGCTTTATCTGTGCTCGATCGATACCGGTACACCGCGCCGCGAGCCATTACCTTGAGCGGCGGAATCTCCGAAAGCTGCCGGATCAAATTATCCGTCAACCCATCCGCCAGGTAGTCATTGGCCTTGTCACCCGTCTCATTTGCGAACGGCAACACCGCCAGCGCAATCTGCTGGCCGCCCCCCAAATCACTCGATACCAGCTTCCTAGACGAGTGCCATCGCCACACGCCCGCTGCAACCAACCCGAGCAACACCAAACCAGCAACCGCCCAGCGACTCCACTGTAAAGACGCCCGCTCCGGCATGATCTCAACCGGCCTGGCCTGCTCCACCATCGGCTGCACTTCCTTCGCCGCGCTAACCTTGCCGTTGCGAAAGGTAAAAGTCGGACAATACCCCCCCTTGGGAACATCGATGGCAACCGGATCACCGCTGCCCTCCAGGTCGTAATACTCCCGTAGCCGGCTGCGAAGCCGCCCCGCCTCCACCCGCACCGTTGCATCGATCGACGGATCGTAGTCATCGCCTCGCGCGAACACGTCCATCGCGATCGAAAACTCCTTCAGCGGAGGAGGAGCATCCGTCAAAGATCGCTCCACCACGTACCGCAAAAAAGCCTGGCTCCGCTGCGCCGTCGCAAACACCTTCGAACTCAGGATGCGATCAAGCTCCTCTTCTATCTCAGGCGTAGTCGGTTTAATCTCGTTGTCCACCATGAAAACTGCTCCCGGCATCCCGTTCATTCCATTGGCGTAACGCCCGTAACTTACGGCAAGATACTTCCCCAATCGCGCTTCAATCTTGATCTTGGCCCTGGATGGCCAAAGGCCCGTCCCAGAAAAGAGGTCCGAATCGTGAACATCAGACTAACTGCTTCTCTATGCCTCGCATCCGCCGCCAGTATAGCTTTCACACCGGCTTATGCCCAGCCTTCGTCCAATGCAACCGTCTACGCCACCGGACTTGAATCCCCCCGAGGCCTCAAATTCGGCCCCGACGGCGATCTCTACGTCGCCGAAGCAGGCACCGGCGGAACGGTCTCAACCGTCGGTTCCTGTGCCCAGGTTCCGCCACCCATCGGCTCCTACCTTGGCGGCAACACCGGACGCATCTCGAAACTCGACAAGTCCGGCAAACGCACCACCGTCGCCTCCGGTTTTCCATCCTCTCTCGCTGCTGAAGGCGACCTGCAGGGCGTAGCTGACATCGCCTTTCTCAACGGCACCCTCTACGCCGTCACCGGCGGAGGAGGCTGCTCCCACGGCAACGCCTCGTCCCCGAACATCATCGCCCGCGTCGACACCAAATCCGGAACCTGGAAACCCATCGTCAACCTCAGCCAATTCCTCCGAAGTCACCCCGCCGCATACCCCGACCAGGCCGACTTCGAACCCGATGGCGTCTTCTACAGCCTCATCGCCTACGACAACCGCGTCTACACCCTCGAACCCAACCACGGCCAGCTCTTCTCCACCTCCGCCAGCGGAGATATCCGCGAAGACCTCGATATCTCCCTGCAGCAGGGACACATCGTCCCAACCTCCGCCGCCGTAAGCAACGGAAAGTTCTACATTGGCAACCTCGGACTCTTTCCTATCACTCCAGACTCAAGCAAGATCATGAGCTTCAACATCGGCTCATGCCCCTGGCCCTTCCTCTTCGGCTTCGGCTGCGACGACGAGCCCCAGAAGCTTCGCCTCTCCGGATCGCGCGCCGGCTTCACCACAGTCGTTGCCGTCGACTTCGGCCCCGATGGCCTCCTCTACGCCCTCGAGCTCTCTGCAGCTACCGGCTTCCCGACACCTGGCGATGGCAAGGTGGTACGCCTTAACCGTGCCGGCGATATCGAAGATGTAGCCACCGGGCTCTCCGTTCCCACTGGTATGACATTTGGTCCGGATGGCTACCTCTACGTCTCGAACTTCGGTGCAGCCCCGAGCGGCCAGATCCTCCGCATCTCCGTCCACTAGCATCGTGAACACCTTCTGCGGTATTCGGTTGTCCTGACCTTGCTCTCTCTGACTTGAGTCAGCGAAAGAGTACTTCGCTGGCTCAAAACCATCTCATCCAGGCCTAATTTGCGCCGTCTTTCGCAGACGCATCCGCGATTGCCAGGTATTCGTGGATGAAGGCGATCGACACGCTGCCCTCTCCCACGGCGCTCGCAACTCGCTTCACAGACCCATGGCGCACATCGCCCACGCAGAAGATACCGGGCACGTTCGTTTCGAAGGCAAACGGCTCACGCTCGAGTGACCAGGTTTTCATGTCGCGCCCCGTGCAGATGTACCCATTGTTGTCGCGCTCAAGAACGGTGGGCAGCCACTCGGTTTTGGCGACCGCACCGATCATGATGAAGAGTGCCTTCGCGTCGCGAGTGCAGGTGGATTCCGGGCCGTCCGGTGGGCGGTATATGGTCGTAATCTTTTCGAGATGGTCTTCGCCATGGACCGCCGTCACTTGGGTGTACGGCTCCACGCGTATGTTGGCCTTGTCCTCGATCTGTTGGATCAGGTATTGCGACATGCTTTGTGTGAGACCGGAACCTCGGACCAGCATGGTCACTTCAGCAGCATAGCCGGAGTAGAACACAGCGGCCTGTCCCGCGGAGTTCCCCCCGCCGACAATGAAAATAGGCCGACCCGTAACGGCAACACCATCAAAACGAGAGGCGCCATAAAGCACGCCGCGGCCCAGAAGCTCGTCGTGACCGTCAAACTCGAGACGATGCCAGCTAACTCCTGTGCCCAGCAGCAGGGCACGTGCGCGGATGCGATCGCCTCCGTCGAGGGTAATGCAGTGCATGCCCTCCAATGGTTGAACTTCCTTGACCTCGCGCTCGAATAATATCTCCACGCCAAAATTTCTCGCCTGCTTCAGCGCGCGTTCCGTGAGCTCATCGCCCGAGATGCCGACCGGAAAACCCAGATAGTTTTCGATGCGTGTCGATGTGCCCGCCTGACCACCTGCGGCGAAGCGCTCGACGACAAGAACTTTGAGTCCTTCAGACGCTCCGTAGACGGCGGCTGCCATGCCTGCTGGCCCCGCGCCAACGATGATGACGTCGTATTGTTGAAGTTTTGGAACCGTCTGAAATCCAAGCGCCTCTGCGACGCTGCGGACGGTAGGATCTTCGAGCGCTGTCCCTTCGATAGTAACGGTGATGTCGCTCTCACGCTCAGGCGTGCTCGGGCGCCAGTCGTACTGGATGCGATTGGCCGAGAGAAAAGCTCGGATGTCGCGGCAGTTGTTGTCGTACTTTGATCCAGAGATCTGGGCGCGCGAGGATGGAGTTTCGCGAGCAAGCTTCTGCGCCAGGGCCAGGCGAGTGCTCATCGTCTGGAAGATGATCTCACCAGCCGAGGGACTGTCGCGGACAAGCTCCTGCAGTTGCTGGCGATCGAAGCGAGCAACGCGGCACTGTGTCGCGGCGCGAACCGAAACAATGCTCGCAGTGCCCATAAAGATTGGCGTCTCGCCCGAGAACTCACCAGCGGCATTGCGGCCAAGCACACGACCCTGGCCGACGATATCTTTCACCGCTTCAAGTTCCCCTTCTAGGACAACAAAGAAGTGGGGTTCCTCCCCTTCGCGGATAAGCCACTCGCCAGGCTCAAGATGTATATCGGCCGCGCGTCTGGCGAGTCGCCGGCGTTCCTGTTCTTCCACACCGGCAAATAGAGGCACTTTTTCCAGATCGCTAGAGGTAATCACGTTCTCAGGATAATGGCCTTTAGAGTTGTATGCCGAGGCCGCTTACGTCAGCAATCAACTCGGGTCGCACGCGCAGTCAGACCATTCCTCTGCGACTACGAATCAATATCCGCCCGAATCCCCGCTATGCGACAGATTCTCAAACCGCGTGTAGTCCGCCAGATACGCCAACTGAATACTCCCAGTAGGCCCATTCCTCTGCTTCGCAATGATGATCTCAGCCTTACCCTTCAGATCTTCATTCTCGCGATCGTAGTACTCCTCGCGATGAATAAAGCACACCACGTCCGCATCCTGCTCAATCGAACCCGACTCACGCAGGTCGCTCAGCAGCGGCTTCTTATCGCCGCCTCTCTGCTCACTCGCACGCGAGAGCTGGCTCAGCGCCACCACCGGCACCTTCATCTCCTTTGCCAGCGCCTTCAGCCCACGCGAGATCGCCGAGACCTCCTGCGTGCGATTCTCAAAGCCCTTCTGCCCACCCGCCGAGCCCGTCATCAGCTGAAGATAATCAATCACAATCAGGTCAAGCGACCCATGCTGCTGCTTCAACCGCCTCGCCTTCGCCCGCATCTCCGCCAGCGTAATTCCCGGCGTATCGTCGATAAACATCTTCGACTCCATCAGCCGCTCGAGTGCTGCAACCAGCTTCGACCGGTCGTCGCGCATCAGCATCCCCGTCTGAATCGCCTTCGAGTTCACCAGCGCCTGCGAAGCCAGCATTCTGCGCAGCAGACTCGCCTTACTCATTTCAAGCGAGAACACCGCAACAACCTTCCCCCCGCGCACCGCCGCATTCTCCGCAATATTGATCGCCCACGCCGTCTTGCCCATCGAAGGCCGAGCCGCAATAATCGTCAACTCCGACTCCTGCAACCCGCTCGTCATCCGGTCAAACTCGAGATAGTGCGTCGCCAGCCCCGTGACCTCGCGCCCCTGCTCATACAGCGCATCAATCGACCCAAACGACTCCTTCACAATCGCCGTAATGTCCGAGAATCCCCCGGTCACCGCATGCTCCGAGATCTCGGTCAACCGGCTCGACACCTGGTTCAACACATCGAGCGCCTCGCGACCCTGGTCCGAAGCCTCGATCATCCCCATGTCGCATACGGTCAGCAACTGCCGCATCAGGCTCTTGTCGCGAACGATGCGAACATAGCTTTCGATGCTCAGCTTTCGAGGCAGCCCCTCGCTCAGCGAAGCCAGATACGGCAGCCCACCCACCGAATCCAGCTCCTTCTTCTTTCTCAGATAATCGGCAACCGTAACGATATCGACCGCATGCCCAGCCTCAACCAGGTGCAGCATCGAATCATAGATCTTCCGGTGCGAATCCAGCGCAAAATCATCCGTCTTCAGCAGCATGGTCGCGTCGATGATCGCAACCGGCTCAACCATCATCCCGCCGAGAATCGTCATCTCGGCATGCACCGACGCCGGCCGCTCCTGCTCTCCGACAATGTGGGGGTATGTAGCCATGAACGTTTAACCTACCGGAACCCACCCTGAGGAAGGCAGGGCGATCCTGTGCATAATTCTGTAAATCTCGTGAATCCAGTGAATCCAGTGAATCCAGTGAATCCAGTCTACGCTGGCACCCACATGCTAATCCTGAATCGAGATCGCAGCGAGCGCCAGCTAAGTACCATCTTTGGTTCACCAAAACGCAATCGTTATAGGCTGGTAAGAAGACCTAACCTAAACCGCGCAGGAGCAAAGATGGGCGTCGAAAAAGTTCTCACCATTCCCGAGGAAGCGCAACGAGACAAGGCCTCCTTTGAAGTCCTTCGCGTCTGGATTGCCAACCAGGCCCAGCACGTCAGCATTCGCAGCGGAGCCTGGGAAGACCCCTTCGCCTGGGGCATCGTCTTGGCCGACCTCGCCCGCCACATCGCCCTAGCCCACCAGCTCCAGAACGAAGGCGCCGACCCCGAAGCCTTCCTCAACCGTCTCCTCGAAGGCTTCGAAGCCGAAATAGAAAATCCCACCGACGAACCCGAAGGCGAAGTTACCCAGTAACGCCATCCAACGGCGCCCCATTGCAGTTGCAGTTGTTTGTCCTCTTGTTGTCATCCCGTAGGGATCTGCGGTTGCCTTTGCCTGCCACACCCAGGGAAAAATAAATCTGAAAGCTGTGGCGTGTTTTTAGTCACCAAAATCCATGGTGCTAAAACACCACATCCACCACACATCCCACCACGTCCAGCCACGCAAAAAACCACACCCACGCACCACAAATTCCTAGAAACCCCGCCAAAAACGGCCCTCCACCAAGGGCCGCTCCAGCAGAAAATTATTTGTGTTTGTAATCCTGAAACAGATCAGGGAACTGCACCTTCAGCGCCGCCATCTTCGGCACATCGCACACCTGAATATAGGGATTATTCGGATTCTTCTCCGCATAGTCCTGGTGATAGTCCTCCCCGTCATAAAACGCCTTCAACGGCGTCACATCCGTCACAATCGGCTTCGGAAACACATGCGCCGCATCCAGCTGCGCTATATAAGCCTTCGCAATCTTCTCCTGCTCCGGACTCGTATAAAAAATCACCGACCGATACGAAGTCCCCACATCCGGCCCCTGTCGATTCAACTGCGTAGGATCATGCACCACCGAAAAGAAGATCCTCAGCAGCGTGCCATAACTCACCTTCGCCGGATCAAAGACCACCTTCACCGACTCCGCATGCCCCGTGCCTTCCGACGAAACCTGGTCATACGTAGCAGTCGACGCTGACCCGCCCGAATAACCCGCAGTAGTATCCGTAACACCCTTCACGCGCTGAAACACCGTCTGCACGCCCCAGAAGCAACCACCCGCAAACACCGCAGTCTCATGCGTCGCGCCCGTGTGCGGCTCATCGATCGCCGGAGCCGGAATCGGCTCTTTTCTCTCTGCCCCCATAACCATTCTTTTACCCCTTCCCAACAGCATAAAAACAGCAACCACAACCACCAGCACAATCAACCCTGTCTTCATTGCGGACGTCATTGTTCTTCTCCCGACAAAGGTTGGACGCCAAAACCGCCGCTGCGGTTACATTTTCAATCGGACCACTCGCAACCCATTCGTTCTCCTCATCAAACCAACAAAAGGTAAACACGTCACGAAGTGACCGCCTCCCGCGCAGGGAGCCCGTCCGGCAGGACACAACGCACTAAGCCACCCGCGCCCGCCCCTGAATCTCGATATACACATGAATCAAGCTCACCGCCGCAGGTGTAACACCGGCGATCCGGCTCGCCTGGCCCAGCGTCACCGGCCGCACCCGCGAAAGTATCTGCTTCATTTCAGTCGAAAGGCCACTCACCGACGAGTAATCAAACCACCCCGGAATGGTCTTCTTCTCCGCCCTCCGCATCTTCTCAATCGAGCGCCGCTGCTGGTCCAGATACCCCGAGTACTTGATCTCGGTCTCCACCGTCTTCATCTCATTCCGAACCCACGCAGGCAATCGCGCCAATAATCCGGGTGCCCCATATCTCGATTCTGAGATATGGGCATCGTGCGCAGCACGACCGTCCTCTTTCAAACCCTCCGAGGCGCTCCCCATCGCGGCAACCCACCCGGCAAATACTTCGCCTCCATCAACCAGCCGCTGCTTCAACAAAGGCGCAATCGCCTCCACCGGTACCTCCGGCCTCTTCAAAAGCTGCGCAAACGTCTGCCCGCTCACTCCCGCCGCGTCGCCATCCAGCTTCCCCAACAGCGAAACTGGCAACTCAGCCACCTTCACTCGCTCCGTGCTAAGCAGCTTCTCAAACGCAACCGCACGAGCCTGCTTCGCCTCATACTCAGCCCACGCCACATCGTCGATCAGCCCCAGCCGCCGCCCATGCGGAGTGAGTCTGCTATCCGCATTGTCAATCCGCAGATGCAACCGAAACTCCGCCCGTGAAGTAAACATCCGGTACGGCTCGTTGGTCCCCTTGCTGATCAAATCATCGATCAGAATCCCCGTATAAGCCTCAGTCCGGTCGAGCGTAAATCCATTCTCACCCCGCACCGCCAGCGCCGCGTTGATCCCCGCCATCAAACCCTGGCACGCCGCCTCTTCATACCCACTCGTCCCATTGATCTGCCCAGCAAGATAAAGCCCCGCAAACGACTTCACCCGCAGCGTACGATCAAGCTCCGTCGGATCGATCGCATCATACTCAATCGCATACCCCGGCCGCAGCATCTCCGCGTTCTCAAGCCCCGGAATCGACCGCACCATCGCCGCCTGAATCTCCATCGGCAGACTCGTGCTCATCCCGTTGATGTAGACCTCGTGCGTATTCAAACCCTCCGGCTCAAGAAAAAACTGATGCCGCGTCTTCTCTGGAAACCGCACGATCTTGTCTTCAATCGACGGGCAATATCGCGGCCCGATCGCCTCAATCTGCCCTGTATACATGGGCGAACGATGCACATTCTCCCGAATCAACCGCAGCGTCTCCGGCGTCGTATGCGCAATATGGCACTTGATCTGCCGCAGCGGAATCTCTTTCGTCCGAAAGCTGAACGGAGTCGGATCTTCATCTCCCGGCTGCTCCTGAAACTGGCTCCAATCAATCGTGCGCCCATCGAGCCGCGGCGGCGTCCCCGTCTTCAACCGGCACTCCCGCAGTCCCAGCCTCTTCAAAGCCTCGCCCAGCAACACACTAGCCGGCTCCCCACTTCTTCCCGCCGTATATTGCTGCTCTCCGCAATGAATCAGCCCATTCAAAAACGTTCCAGTCGTCACAATCGTCGCGGCAGCATAAATCACCCGCCCATCCCGCAACTTCAACCCACGCACGACTCGCTTAGGCGAAAACTCGCCGTCCTGCTCACGCGCTAAATCACTGACTCGCTGGCCCTCTGACTCGCTCGCCTCCACAATCAGGTCCACCACCTCAGCCTGCTTGATAAAAAGATTCTTCTGCCCCTCCAGCACCTCGCGCATCTTCACGCGATACAGCGCCTTATCGCACTGCGCCCTCGGCGACCACACCGCCGGCCCCCGCGAAGTATTCAGCAGCCGAAACTGAATCCCCGTGGCATCTGCAACCTCGCCCATCACCCCGCCCAGCGCATCCACCTCGCGGACCAGGTGCCCCTTCGCAATCCCACCAATCGCCGGGTTACAACTCATCTGCGCAATCAAATCCAGATTCAGCGTAAAGATCGCCGTGCGCAGACCCATCCGCGCAGACGCCATCGCCGCCTCACACCCAGCGTGCCCCGCCCCAACCACCACCACATCGAACTGTTCCGCAAAGGCCATCAGCGTATATTTTACTTGGATTTACTAGTGTCATACTCACTTGCATGCGTTTATTCCAAGTTGGAATCATCACGCTGGCGGCACTTTGGCCCTACGTTTGCCCGGCACAACAACACGAGTTGACCTTTAGTGCTGAGATCAATTCAATTCACAATCCAGTTCAAATCCCATCGGACGCGCTCACCGTCTTGAAAAACGACAAAGATGATTTCCCAAACGGCGCATCCGAACATCTTCGATGCAGCGACCACGAAAAAAACGAGCCGAGCGAGCAGATTCTCTGCACAACGCTACCTCTTTCTTCTTCGCCAGGTACCGACTACCTCATCATCGGAGTGGGCGACCTGCGTGGCGCGCACATCGTTCCGCTCTGGATCATTCACACAGAAATAGGCACACCTGTTCTGATTTTCAAAACTCATGCCGATACGTTGACAATTCTTCCGAGCGCTCACAAGGGTCACCGCGATCTAATGGCTACTTTTATCTTTGGAGCAGGTACGACGATCCAATATGAGCATTTTCTTTTTGACGGCAAGTCGTACAAGCTCTCCTCCACTAAAGAAACTCACAACTAAGTGGCATAATCACCGCATGACCCTGCGACTCATTCTCTCAACAGCGCTTCTCAGCGCATCCCTCTCCGCAACTCTGCCCGCCGCAGCCCAAGTCCCCGCGCCCATCACCACCGACCCCGCACACACCGCGACCAACCCCGCCTCCTTCGCAACCTTCCAGATCCCCAGCCACGGCGCCCAACTCAACGCCATCGCCTACATCCCCTCCGGTCCCGGACCGCACCCAGTCGTTCTTCTCCTACACGGCTTCCCCGGCAACGAAAAAAATCTCGACCTCGCCCAAACCATTCGCCGCGCCGGCTGGACCGTCGTCTACTTCGACTACCGCGGCTCCTGGGGCTCGCCCGGCGACTTCTCCTTCACCCACTCCATCGAAGACACTCAGTCCGCAATCGCCTTTCTACATGACCCAGCGAACGCAAAGAAGCTCCGCGCCGATCCCTCCTACATCGTTCTCATCGGTCACAGCATGGGCGGCTTCATGGCCCGTTACGTCGCCGCGCAGGACCCCTCCATCAAAGCCGTAGGCCTCATCTCCGCAGCCGATATGAGCGTCGACATGATGCAATCCATCAAACCCGAACAGCAAAAGACCGCAATCGCCGCCCTAGCCGTCGGACTCGCAGACGAAGGCATGGCCCCGCTCGCCGGCTGCACCCCGGAAAGCCTCGCCAAAGAAGTCGCCGCCAACGCAGCCGCCTGGAACATCCCCACACTAGCCCCCAAGCTCGCCACCCGCCCCATCCTCGTCATCACCTCCGACGACGGCCTTGCCCCTTCCAACGACGCCTTCGTCGAAGCCCTTCACAAAGCAGGCAATCAAGACGTCAAAACCGTCCACATGGCAACCGACCACTCCTACTCCGACCAGCGCATCGCGCTCGAAGAGGCAGTCCTCGACGGCCTCGATCACCTCCAACAAAAATAACCCTGTCACCACACCCCGCCAGGAGCATTTAAACTGCTCTCAGCTTCGTTGCATCCAACCGGACGAAGGAGACGGAGCAGCCTTGATTCGACTCACCCCCAGCCCTGCCCACGTTGCCGCACCGCACGCCCACTTGCTGTGGCTCGTCCCTCACTTCCGTCACACCTGGTTCCTGGCCATCTTCCTCTTCTGTTCGGCCATCGTTCTCGCGAACGTGGTGCACTACGTCCTGTTCCGCATACTGCGCCGCAAAGAAGAAGAGAGCAAAACCTTCGGCTGGGGCCTGCATCGTTATCTCGGTAAACCCGCCCGCGCCATCTTCTTCCTCACTTGTCTCCTCCTCCTCCTTCCGGCGGTCCCCGGGCTGCCCGACAAGATGGAAGACAACATCCGCCAGGGCCTCGTCATGGCGATGGTCGCCTCGCTCGGTTGGTTCGCGGTGGGCTGTATCTACGTCCTCCAGTCCATCATGTTGCGGCGCTACGACCTCAACGCCGAAAACAACATCCAGGCCCGCCGCGTCCATACCCAGTTCCAGCTCTTCCGCCGCATGCTCATCAGCTTCGTCGTCATCATCGACATCGGCGCCCTCCTTTGGACTTTCAACGACCCCCGCATCTGGCACTACGGTTCCGGCCTCCTCGCCTCCGCCGGCATCGCCTCGCTCATCATCGCCACCGCAGCCAAATCCACCGCCGCAAACTTCTTCGCCGGCCTTCAGATCGCCCTCACCGAACCCATTCGCATCGATGACGTCGTCGTAGTCCAGGGTGAGTGGGGCCGCATCGAAGAGATCAACTCAGCCTACGTCGTCATCCGTATCTGGGATCTCCGCCGCCTCATCGTCCCCCTAAGCTACTTCATCGAAAATTCCTTTCAGAACTGGACCCGCGAGTCCTCCGACATCATGGGCACCGCCTTCCTCTACGTCGACTACTCCATCCCCGTCGAAGCCCTTCGCCAGCAACTCGAATCCATCGTCCATCCCTCGCCGCTCTGGAACAACAAAACCTGCGGCCTCCAGGTCACCAACCTCACCGACCGCTCCATGGAGCTTCGCTGCCTCATGAGTTCCCGCAACTCGAGTGAAAACTTCGACCTCCGCTGCCTCGTCCGCGAAAAAATGACCGAGTGGATTCAACAGAACTACCCCGACGCGTTCCCCACCACTCGCTTCGCCTCGCGACCCGACAACTCACTTAACAACAATGCAAACCAATCAAACGATCAGAACTTCCTGCAACCCATCAAGCCGGATCGTCATTAGGTCACTTGAGAGACGGAAACGAGCCCAATTTTCACCTCCGACCAACGGGAGGGCCAAGAAAAGGTATACAAGTCACGAAGTGACCGCGCCACGCGCAGTGGGCCCGTCCGGCAGGACAAATAGAACTCCTTCAAAACTCCACCCTCACACCCAACTGAATCTGCCGCTCCGGCGATTGCCCCGTAGCCGCCGCAGTAAACGTTCCAAAGGGCTGCACATTCAAACCCTCCGCCGCAACCGTAGCCGCATTCTGAAACACCAGCGGCGTCACCCCATTCGTCTCCGTCCCCACCAGATAAGCCCGCTGCATAATCGCTGAATAGTTCACGCGATTCGTCAGATTGAATGCCTCCGCCACCCCGCGCACCTTCACACCCTCGCTCACCATCACCGCCTTGCTCAAACGCAGATCGACGCGCCCCGTATCCGGCAGCCGCAGCGTGTTCCTCCCAACCGTTGGCAGATACACCGCCCCACCCGCGCCATTGATACTCTCGTGCCCACCAGCCAGTCTCGTCCCGCCAAAGATATCGAGGCTATAAGGCTTCCCACTCGTCTCAGTAAAGATCGGCGCCACCGCCCAGCCATTCATCGTGCTGCTCAACCAGTGCTGCTCGATCGAAAATCTCGGCTCCCAAACCACACTCGCCACAACCTTATGCGGATAGTTCAGCGCCGAGAGCCCCTTGTCATACCGCACATCGAACGGATCGAACTGCCCGTTGGTCCGCGGCGTCGCCCCGCCGCTCTGCCCATAGTCAATAGCCTTAGCCCAGGTCCAACTCCCGCGAAACTCCAGCCCCCCGCGACTACGTCGCCGCGCCTCCAGCACCAGCGCGTTATAAGTCGCATCCGCGTTCGAAACGATGTCCGTCACCGGCCCAAAATTCGTATTCACCCTCTGGGAATAAAACGGGACCAAAAAAGTCTCGCCATCCTGAACCCCCACAGCTCCAGTCCCACCCTGCAACTGAAACTCTTTTGTAACCGTCGAAGGAGCAATATTAATATCCACCGAGTTCGGCAGCTGCCGATCGAGATTCAGCAGATACGTAGCGCTCGCCACCGTCCCCGCACCCACTTCCCTTTCAATGGAAAAACTCCCCTGCTGTACCATCGGCAGGCGAAATCTGCGATCGAACACAGTCGCCGAAGTAGTCTTCGCCACCGCCGCCGGCGGCGTCGTCACATACGCGCACGCGTACCCAAACCCCTGATTCGCCACCTGCGGACAATCTGTAACCGTAGTAGGTAAGATCTGCACACTCGTCGTCGAAGACGGCAGCGCCGTATTTACCAGCGCGCTCTTTACCGTGGCCCCCGGCAGTCTCCCATAAAACAATCCGTACCCC
Source organism: Tunturiibacter psychrotolerans (assembly GCF_051013365.1). GTDB lineage: Bacteria > Acidobacteriota > Terriglobia > Terriglobales > Acidobacteriaceae > Edaphobacter > Edaphobacter psychrotolerans_A. Next base: position 2,267,023 of record NZ_CP132941.1, read on the forward strand.
ACCCGAACTGTCCCCCGCCCCGACCCAAACGGCTCCCACGACACACCCGCTCTTGGCCCGAAGTTATTTCGATCCTCCGGAAACACGCTAGTCGCGCCCGTCTGCCCAAACGCTGCATCCAGCGTCGCGTTCGGTGTCTGGGGCAGCGGCGAAAGCTCATATTCGTAACGCAAACCGGCACTTATTGTCAGCCCTGGCCGCACCCGCCACTCATCCTGCAGAAACCCCGCCCACTCCTGCGTGTCGAACGTCACCGCCTGCTGCCCAAAGCTCTGCGTAAACGACCGAAAGCAAAACTCATGCACCGTCGCAGTAATCGACGGACACCCTCCATTCGGATACGCATTCACATTGAACGTATAGTCCGTAATCCAATCCACCAACCCGCCCGCATGACCCGAAGTGATCCCGCTGTCGTAGTGAAACGCCCCCTGCAGATTGCTCAAGCTCGAAATATAGTCATGCACAAAGCTCACGTCCGCGCCCACCTGCAGCTGATGCCGCCCTCTCACCACCGTCATCAAATCCGCCAGCTGCACCTTATTCTCATCCGGATAAGCCGTTCGCCCCACCGAGCTCGAAGTCCCAAACGTAAATCCATCCGGGCCAATCGCAATCTCCGGAGCAAACCCATCCGGTCCCACCGCCGGCTCCTGCGGCAGCGGCTTCCCCGCCGTCTCATACTGAAAGTCCCGCCCATACTGCACCCGCAACTCATGGCTCACCTTTGGCGACACAGTCCACGTCCACCGCCCCAGCAGCGAATCCACCTTCGCATAGCTGCTCCCCAAACTCGCCGTCCCCAGATCCACCACCGGAGCCGTCCGCACACCCGACGCTGCACTCGACCGCGCCCGGTCATACTGTACACTCAGCCGCTGTCGCTCCTTTACCTGCCAATCCATCTTCCCAAAGTTGATCGTCTGGTCCTGCCGCCTCGCAACCGTCCCCGTCAAACTATCCAGATACGTCAGCGCCGCATTCACCTTCGACGCCGTCACGCCCCTATTTCCCAACAACGCAATCTGCGTCGGCGTCAGCGAATAAAAGTTAGGATCCTCCGGGGTCGAAATCGCCGGAAACGACCGCCGCTGCTGATCGTACGCATAAAAATAAAACAGCTTATCCCGCACCACCGGACCACCGACGCTGCCCCCAAACTGCTGCCGCAGATCACTCGGCTTCACCGCCGCACTCGAGCTCACCCCATCCACATACGTCGTCTGAATCGAAAACGGATTCGTCGCTCCAAACGCACTCGACCGCACCAGGTAAAACCCCGTCCCATGCATCGCGTTCGTGCCGCTCTTCGACACCGTCGTAATAATCCCCCCAGCCGCATGCCCATACAACGCCGAATAGTTCTGCCCGCTCACCCGAAACTCCCGCACCGCCTCCTGCGAAAACGTATAAGCCGCACCCGCATGCCTCCCATACCCGCCGCCTCCATCCACACTCCCCGCACTTACCCGCCGCGAAGACCCCGTCTCCGCCGCATCTTCAATCTCCGCCGCACTCTCCCCACCCGTCCCTCGCGGCACTGCGCCAAAGCTCTGATCGTCATCCCCGCCATCGATCCTGCTGCTGTTCTGCGTCGAAGCCACCCCACGAAAACTCAGCAATCCGTCCCCATCCGGATCGGCGTTCACCGTCGGCGTCAACAGCGCAAACGTCTGCCATCGCCGCCCATTCACCGGCGTTCGTTCTATCTCCTCCGGCGTAATCACACTTGTCGTAGCCACCGACGCAGCCTCATCCACACTCACCGTAACCGGAGACTCCGGCACCGCTGTCACATCCACCGAACTCACCACCCCACCAACCTTCAGCCGCGCCTCCACCGACGTCACGCCCCCCACCTCGACCACCACTGGCTCCAGCGTCAGCTTCGCGAACCGCTCATAGTCCACCGCCACCCGGTATTCGCCCGCCGGCAGATGTACCACGACAAACTCGCCCCTGCCCACTGTCTTCGCAACAGCGACATATCCGTTCGCGACATTTTCGACCTGCACCACCGCGCCCACCAGCGCAGCGCCCGTCGCGTCCACCACAAAGCCGCTGACCGCGCCATCCACCGAACTCTGGCCCCACGCGCACCCGCCCAACACCGCAGCGGCACAACACCACAGCAACCAGGCCCGCACAACATTCCTCACACCCGCGCACACCTTCGCGCGTCCCACACACAACGACATGCTCTCTCCGCGGATCCTGTGCCGCTCTACGCCGCAAACCACGGGAAGATGAAAAAGTAAGCTCGCCGTGCCCTTTCGCTATCCGGGCACAGCATCGCAACAACACCACGCCAAAAACGGCGGAACACTAATGAGCTTAGCCGCACAACCAGCAATTATGAAAGGCCACTTCCGTGTTAAACGCGAAAGGGTTGCAGTCTCAGTTACACATCTCCGCATTACGTCACAAAAAACAGATCACTCTTTCCACACCGCCGCCCTTCGGCTCAAAACCAGCACCAGAGCGCACATCCTAGTACACTAGAAGTTGAAGCATGTTTATTGACGAAGCAAAAATTCGTATCAAGGCCGGCGACGGCGGCAACGGCTGCATGGCCTTCCGCCGCGAAAAGTTCGTCCCCAAGGGCGGTCCCTCAGGCGGCGACGGCGGCCACGGAGGCGACGTCCTCATGTCCTCGTCCCTCAGCCACAACACCCTGGTCCACTTCCGTTTCAATCCCGAATGGAAGGCCGAGCGCGGCGGACACGGCGAAGGCTCCAACTGCTCCGGAACCTCCGGCAAGCCCACGACCCTCAAAGTCCCTGTAGGCACCCTCCTCTACGACGACGCCACCGGCGAGCTCATCCACGACTTCGCACGCCCCAACGAAACCATCGTCATCGCCAAGGGCGGACGCGGCGGACGCGGCAACCAGCACTTTGCCACCAGCACCCATCAGGCCCCGCGAGAGCACGAACTCGGCCGCGCCGGCGAAGAGCGTGCCTACCGCCTCGAACTCCGTCTCCTCGCAGACGCAGGCCTCGTCGGCTATCCCAACGTCGGCAAATCGACCCTCATCTCGCGGCTCTCCGCCGCAAAACCCAAGATCGCCAACTACGCCTTCACCACGCTCGAGCCCAACCTCGGCGTCGTCGAAGTCGGCGACTTCCCCCACACCGAATCCTTCACCATCGCCGACCTCCCCGGCCTCATCGAAGGCGCGCACCTCGGCCACGGTCTCGGCATCCAGTTCCTCAAACACATCGAGCGCACCAGCGTCATCGTCCACCTCGTCGACGTCTCCGACTCCAGCGCCGCCGAAGGCACCGCCCGGCCCGACCCCGTCGCCGACTATAAAGTCATCACCGACGAGCTGAAGAGCTTCGACCCCGCACTAGCCGCCAAACCCACCATCCTCGTCGCCGCCAAAATCGACGTCGCCAATCCCGACAAGCTCAAAAAGCTCACCGCCATGGCCAAGCGCCGCAAGCTGCCCTTCTTCGCCATCTCTGCCGTCACCGGCGAAGGCATCGAGCCGCTCAAGTTCGCCATCGCCGAGCTGGTCGCTACCCACCGCCCGGTCGATCTCGAGCCCGCCCCTACCGAACCCGCCAAGCTCAAACCCCACTACCCACCGCCACCAAGCTCCGCCCGCGGCCGCGCCTAGCTCATCGTCATCGAAAATTAATAGCCAGCTTTCACAACATTGGAAGCTAATAGAGTGCCAGTCAAAGTTTCGTTTCTTTAACGGAGGCACACATGGCAACTCAATTCGCCGAGACCACCGAACAACTGTGGGAGCGTTGGCCGACTCTGTCGCACGCCGAGCGCCTGAACCAGTTTCGTCAAATGCATACGGCGGAAAAAGCCGAGTTCTTCCACCAGCTCAGCGCTCGTGACCAGAGCGACCTGCTGCTTCGTCTGCCCGAGGATCAGCGTCATGTCTGGATTCGAATGCTTGCTCCAGATGATGCTGCGGATCTGATCCAGGAGGTCAACCCCAGCCGGCGCGACGACCTGCTTCGCCTGCTCGACGACCAGACCCGGAAGGAAGTAACCGCTCTGCTCGCCTATCAGGAGGATGAAGCCGGGGGACTGATGAACCCGCGCTTCGCTCGTCTGCGCCCGGAGTTGATCGTCGACGCAGCCATCTCCTATATGCGCCGCGAGGCTTCACACGTTGAACACATCTACTACGCCTACGTCCTGGACCAGGAGCAGCATCTGCTGGGTGTGGTTTCGCTGCGTCAGTTATTCGCTGCCGATCCGAACAAGCTCGTCCAGGATGTGATGGAGACAGATCTCGTAACGGTCTCCGACGAGGCGGATCAAAAAGATGTCGTCACGGTCGTTCGCGACAGCCGCCTGCTAGCCGTCCCCGTGCTCGACGCCAATCGTCGCATGGTCGGCATCGTAACCGTAGACGACATCGTGGACGTCGTTGAGGAGGAGGCAAGCCGCGACATTCAGAATGTCGGCGGTACCGAGGCCCTCGATGCCCCCTACCTCGAAACCACCTTCTTCGAGATGGTGAAAAAGCGCGCCGGTTGGTTGGCCATTCTCTTCGTCGGAGAGATGTTCACCGCCACCGCCATGAGCTTTTTCGAAGACGAGATCGCCAAGGCTGTTGTCCTCGCCCTCTTCCTTCCCCTCATCATCAGCAGCGGCGGAAACTCCGGATCGCAGGCCACAACCCTGGTGATCCAGGCAATGGCCACCGGCGACGTCCGCCTGCGCGACTGGTTTCGAGTAGTCCGACGAGAGCTCTTCATCGGCCTCGCTCTCGGATGCACCCTCGGAATTATTGGTCTGATCCGTATCTTTGCCTGGCAGTCCATCTTTCATACTTACGGAGAGCAGACCGCGATCCTCGCAGTGACGATCCTATGCAGCCTGATCGGCGTAGTCGCCTTCGGAACCCTCGCAGGGTCGATGCTGCCGTTTATCTTGCGGCGTTGCGGACTCAATCCAGCGAGCGCCTCCGCTCCCTTCGTTGCAACTCTCGTCGATGTGACCGGCCTGGTCATCTACTTCTCGATCGCGAAAGCGATCATGCTCAAGCCCCATTGAACCAGGCGGCCTTGTGTTTACGATCTCGAACCCGCCCCAGTCGAGCGAGCGCTCCATATGTTCGTGATATACCAGTAGGCGCATGATTGACGAAAGCTGGAAAGCCGTCGCGAAACAAATAGACGAATGTAAGTATCTCTACATGCGTGCTCTTCATGAGCCCCGCGACAATGAGATTCGGTTTATCGTCGAAGAGGCTGGATTGCAAGCACCACTCATAAGGACAGGCGAAGAAGATCCTTCCAGTATCGCCGCGCTCTTTTCTGACGCACAGCCCATCAGATCGGACTCTTCGTCGCGACTCTTTGAGATCGCTTACTACGATTACACGTCCTACACGGTTTCGAATGAAACCTATAGCAAATATCCCGAGCCTCCGGAGCTTTTTACAGGAAACCTGTTCAGAGTATTCAGGTGGTCCTATCTGTTAGAGATGACTCGCAAGACGACCTACGCGAACGATGAGCACCCCGGACCCGGGCCGCTCGAACACCATGCGATTGTCTGCCTCAATCACGTGATCGACGTGATTACCACTCGCCCCCCAACGATGACGCTTCTTGATCGATTGGAGATAAAAACAGACTCCCTTGTGAACTAATCGAATTAGTCATGAATCCCTCAAACAAAACCGACGAGCGGCAACTCGATCAAATCGTAGACGGGCCACCCGCCGAGTTCCCGCAACCCATCATCCTGACAGGACGATTCGTCTCTCTCACCCCCGTAGATCCGAACCTCCACGCAGCATCTCTCTTCCATGCCTCACACGTCCCAGACGCCGAGCAGCCTTGGCGCTACCTGCCGGACACGCCCCCACCCAACCTCGAATCGTTTAAATCCTACCTCGCCTCCAGGGCAGCAAAAGACCGGCTCGACTTCGCAATCGTCGACAACAACTCCAACGAAGCCGTCGGCCTCGCCGCCTACCTTGCCATCGAACCCACCAACCGGAGAATAGAGGTAGGCAACATCCTCTTCGCTCCCCGTCTGCAACGAACTCCCGGTGGAACCGAAGCCATGTACCTTATGGCCAGACACGCCTTCGAACTTCGATACCGACGGTACGAGTGGAAGTGCAACGCACTCAACGAACCCTCGCGAAAAGCTGCCCTCCGCTACGGCTTCCAGTTCGAAGGCATCTTCCGGCAGCACATGATCGTGAAGGGCAAAAATCGCGACACAGCCTGGTTCTCCCTCCTCGACAGCGAATGGCCGACCCGCAGAGCAATCTTCGAACGCTGGCTCGATCCCTCCAACTTCCTCCCAGACGGCACGCAACGAGCCTCCCTCTCAGACATTGGCCGAGCCATCAACTAAAGCAATGCCTTCTGCGAAGCGCGAAAGCTGCAAAGCGTGAAAGCAGCGAAGCGTGAAACAATCTGGCACCTCCGAAAATCTGTCATTTCGACCGGAGCGGGACGCTTTTGTCCCGCGTAGTGGAGAAACCTGCTGTCTTGCGTCGCCGGTACAAACGGCCTGACTCGGCTGCACCCCCGAAAAAACTGTCAAGCCCCATCACGGTATAACCCCATTACATTGAACATTTTAGCCGTTGCGCATCAGTTATGTGCAGGTCGTTATAATTGACATAAGAGGTTTTAGAAATTCTCAGCCCTAGACTGGCTTTGAGACATCTCCATGTCCCTTCTAACTCTTTTATTTTGACGAATTTGGCCGTAACCCGTTTGGAATGACGAATTTGCAACATTGAAACCCTTGTAAATAGCTGATAATAAGGGATTTACACCAAGGCACCCCCCCCGGGGGGGTACCCCCCTCAGGAACAGGTGCCGGTCCAGCTCTTGCCATCGAAGCCAAAAGACGCGTAGGGTTTAACGCGGACCCAGGTACCTGCTGGGACAGGTGGTATCCAGCCAAAGTCGTTCTTTAAGAGCGATACGCGGCGGAGCTGCACTGGAGATTGCAATGAGCTTGACCACGTTCTCACCCGAACGAGCCGGCGCCCAGCCCGGGCGACAGGCCGATTCTCTTACCAAAGTTACCGTCCCCTCCCTCCTTGAAAAGAAAATGCTGCGACAGCCAATCGTGGCCGTCACCGCCTACGACTACGCCACCGCCCGGCTGGTCGATGAAGCCGGCCTCGACGTCCTCCTCGTAGGCGACTCGCTCGCCATGGTCATGCAGGGTCATGAAAACACGCTCGCCATCACCATGGACGAGATGCTCCTCTACACCCGCGGCGTACGCCGAGCTGTGAAACGCGCCCTCCTGGTAGCCGACATGCCCTTCGGCAGCTACCACACCGGCGACCGCGAAGCCCTCGCCAACGCCATCCGCTTCGTCAAAGAATCCGGAGCCGAAGCAGTCAAGCTCGAAGGCGGACGCGAACGCAAGGAACTCATCCAGCGAATCGTAGCCGCCGAGATCCCAGTCATGGGACACATCGGACTCACACCCCAGAGCGTCCACCGCATGGGAGGCTACAAAGTACAGGGCAAGACAATGGAAGCGATCGACGAGCTCCGCACCGACGCACTCGCCCTCGAAGAGGCAGGCTGCTTCGCCATCGTCCTCGAAGGCGTCCCTCGCGAACTCGCCCGCATCATCACCGACGAGCTCCATATCCCCACCATCGGAATCGGAGCCGGTCCCGACTGCGACGGACAGATCCTCGTCATGCACGACATGATGACCATGACCTTCTCGCCTCCCGCCAAGTTCGTCCGGCGCTACGCCGATATAGCGGGAGTAATGCGGGCAGCCCTCGACGAATACCGCCGCGACGTCGAAGCCCGCACCTTCCCCGCCGACGCCGAGAGCTACCACTTCTCCCGCGAGATCCGGGAGCTGATGGCAGAACCAGTCGAACTGGTGGAATAGCCGAGAAAACCGAATCGAGTCAGAATGAAACTGTCAGCGGCCAGCGTTGAGTGCGCTGCGACCGTTGTGCGTCAATCGGATTCGACCACAGAGCAGGAATCAGCCGCAAAGGTGTAGAGAGAAGGAGCTGTCATTCGATGCAGATCGTAAAGAGTGTTGCGCAGATGCAAACCATCTGCCGCAAACTCCGGACTCAAGGTGTAGTGCTCGGCTTCGTGCCGACGATGGGCGCACTCCACCAAGGTCATCTCTCACTAGTCCAGCGAGCAATCGCAGAGTGCCAGACCGTCGCGGCATCGATCTTCGTCAATCCCCTCCAGTTCGCTCCAGGAGAAGACTTTGCCAAGTATCCCCGCACCTTCGAGCAGGATGCAAGACAACTCGAAGCTGAAGGTGTAGCCATCCTCTTCGCTCCCGACGCGAAGGAGATGTATCCCGAAGGTGCCGTAACAACCATCACAGTACCCGGCATCGGCGACCGGCTAGACGGAGCCTCTCGCCCCGGCCACTTCACCGGGGTCGCAACGGTCGTAGCGAAGCTATTTCACATCGTCGCACCCCACCGCGCCTACTTCGGTCAGAAGGACGCCGCCCAACTAGCCGTCCTAAGACAAATGACCCAGGATTTAAACTTCGACCTCGAGCTGGTGAGCTGCGCAATCGTGAGAGATGCCGATGGTCTCGCTCTGAGCAGCAGGAATCAATACCTCAGCGGGCTGGAACGCGAAGAAGCATTGGTGTTGCACCGAGCGCTTACCCGAATCGAGCACAGTATTACCATTGGAGAACGCCAAAGCTCGACACTCTTACAGATCGGAAGGAACGTTCTGGACACCGCTACAGGCATACAAGTGGATTACTTGGCCATAGTCGATCCAAGGTCGCTTCTCCCCGTGGCATCTGCAGAGAAGGGCGCGCTGGTCGCGGTGGCAGCGTATGTCGGGCGCACTCGTCTGATCGACAACTTTCTGGTCACCTAGAAACGGCCTCCCTGGTCCATTGCAACAAAGGGGGGACGGCGCGCATGACACGGAAGTACCATGCGAACCCGCGAATAGAGCGTGTATTACGTTCCTCCTTTAGTAACATCAGGCTGAGTCATTTCGGTGACGATTTGTCCCTCAATCGCTGATGGTGAGAGGATTTCGCGCCGACAGAAGACACAGGGCAGACCGCAAGAAGAGGCAACTTCAGATGCCGAGCACCTCCATTCATGAACTCGCGATTGAGCAGATCGAAAGGCTTTCAAAAAGAGGATTTCAGCGACTGGCATTGCCGAAGCCCCTTGAGAACGCATTCGAACAGTCCACGCTTGCTCGACGATCCGAACGTCTCTGGCTCGAAGGGCTGATAGCGATTGGTCTCTTCAACGTCTACGTCCTCGTCGACCACCACCTTCAAGGAGGCAACTCATGGCTTCCAATACAAATTCGCCTATGCATCGTCACCCCCCTAGCCCTACTGATTAACCTCAGCATGCGTTGGAGCCCCAATAAGATCTATCGCGAAACCAGCATTGCCGGGGCAAGCTGCCTTATTGGAGTGACGCACCTCTATCTCGAGAGCAATAAGAATGCAGCCTCCTCCGCATACGCTCAGGTGGGCCTCATCGTGGCGGTCATCTTTGTCAATGTCGTAATGCGGCTTCAGTTCGTTTACGCTCTCAGCGCATCGGCTATTTTGTTAGCAAGCGATCTTGTATTCATAAAACACGATCACCTCCTGAACCCGTCCGAGAAGCTCCTTGGAATTACTTTGGCTGTCTGTGCTATTTCGATGACTCTAATCGCGAACTACAGCATCGGGCGAGAAGAGCGGCTCGGTTTCCTGATGCGCCTGCGCAGCGAGATACAAAGCAAAGAGCTTTCTTTCCTGAATGTAGAGCTCCAGAGAATATCTTGCATCGATAGCCTGACTGGCCTTGCCAATCGGCACGCATATGAGTTGCAGTTTGCCAAATTGTGGCGCGAGGCTGTTGATTCCGGCTCATGTCTATCCGCAATCGTGATCGATATCGACCACTTCAAGCTAACAAACGATACTCGCGGACATTTGTATGGCGATCGTGTACTGGTTCGAGTCGCGTCTCTGCTCTTGCAGAGTTTGCGGTGCAAGGACGATTTCGCGGCCAGATTCGGCGGCGAAGAGTTCGTGGTCCTACTTCCCGGCACAACTCAGCAAGGAGCAATGATAGTCGCCGAACGCATTCGCAAGCTCGTCGAAGTAGCCGGCTCTCCGGCGCTTCCCGAACCCGGCAGCCATCCACGCCTGTCGACAGTGAGCTGCGGCGGAGCATCCTGCTACCCGAGCGACGCCGCATGCAAGGAAGACCTTTTGGATGCAGCAGACAAAGCACTCTATCAAGCCAAGGAATTGGGCCGTAATTTAGTGTGTTGGGGCGAATCGATAAGCAGACGGAAAGAATCGCCATCTACGTATAAGAACGCTCTAAGGATCTCGGTGAACACTGATGCGATTCCCCTTACAAGAGTTGACTGACTGCCAGCGTTAGATCTGAACGGCTTATTTGAAGAGTAAAAGAAACATCCTCCGAAGCGATTCTTTGGAAGACGTTGGCTTCGCCGATGCAAAGACAGTTCTGAATCGCCGGGGGGCTTACCCCTTCGTCAAGCGATTCCAGCCAATGGCTTTGAAAGCACGCGCCTAGAGCTCCGACGCGGAAATCTGCTCTTCTACGACTGCAGGAAAGAGATTCACTAATCGTGGCCTGGTCTACTTGCCGATGCAGAAGGTAGAAATATCAAGGAATGCCAGCATTGAGAAGGTTTTTCTCGCAGGCTTACTAATTGTGGACAATATTGTGGTCAGAATGAACAGCAACCTTCAGAGTGAGCACTCCCACATAACCATGATCATATTGAATCGGTAACCCGGCCACTGCCTTCTCGGTCTGGCCCTTCAATCGCTCGACGCTGCCAAGGTAAGCTCTGGGGCCGAAGACTCTAGCTGTTCGGTCCACCTCAAGGTGTTGCGGATCGCCACCGGAATTTCTAAATCGATGTAATCGACGGGATCTCCTTGGTAGTAGTCGAGCACGCCCATGAGGCTGATGTAAACCAAGCCGACGGTGAGCTTCGCCATCTTCTCGTCAATTTTCGTGTTCTGACGAAGACACTTACCAGGGTGCAGGAAATTCCGTAATTCGTGGACGCGGGTCACAGCGTCTAGTGGCGACATCACCATTTCAGGACACTCTTTGAGCACATCGTCGACGTCGGTGCTCGGGGCGTAGGCCGCAAGGAAGTTTTCCGTCGTTTCCCTATGAGCGCTAAACCAACCCAGCTCCTTACCGATGATGATCAGTTTTCCAAAGTCGATCCAAGGGATCAGCTCGGAAAACGACTGTCCCCGCCTTCTTTCCTTCTTTGCAAAAGCTTTCCAGGCTTGAGTCTGAAGAACTACATCCCGATCGCGGACACAGGCCAGCATCAAAATTGTCTCGACCATCGAGCACCCAACGATACCCCCTGCGAAGTAGGCCTCATTGTCGTTGCAGCGGATAGTTTCATCGAGATATCGATGCGCTAGTTGATAAAGACTCAGCGTAAACCTATAGCGCTTCATCCCTGACGCGGAGAGCGGAAACATCGAGAAGGGAGCCCATATTCCGGATACCAACCGCGCAAAGCCCCGGCCCAAATTGGTCCATAGAACAGTGTCATGCTTCTCAAACGTAATGCGATAACCAGTCGCCGTCTTCGTCATCATCGTCTTCACAGCATAGGTCCATGACTTGGATGAAGGCACACTCGAACAACTAACTCAGGAGAAGCGATCTCTACATTGTAATGGGATCGTCATAAAAAACGGTCGCCTTAGCGGCCGTTAATTTGGTTCGGCTTCGAATGCTGGAGCGCCTCATTGATGCTTTTTGCCCATCCTCTTTAAGGGCGTTTGTGTTTGAAATTCCGTACCCTGTCTTGATGGACGAACGCCTATTCAAATCAGCGGAAGATCAGTAGTACAACCGTGAATTTGCCGAAACGTGACTCTCGGGAAGGTCTCCTAAGCGGCTAAGCTATTCTGATTACGATGACGGAAGTGGATGTCACCCTCACCGACTACGCTGTCACGGCCGAATGTGCCTGCTTTACATACCTTTTTATCCCTGCCCGATCCCCGATCTCGCAGCTGGCTACTGCGTTCATAATCTTCTTTTTGTCGATTGCCGTCGCCGCCACTGCGGGCGGAACCGTCCACGGCTTCTTCGCCGACGAGAAATCCTTCGGCCACCGCGTCCTGTGGCCATTCACTCTCTTCTGTGTGGGCATCACCGCTTTTGCAGGGATCCACATTAGCGCAGCCCTGTTGTTTTCCTCCACAGCCATTCGACTGATTGATATTGCGAGTGTCCTTGTTTTTCTTGCCTACACCGTCATCATTCTGTTTATACGAAGCGACTTCCGACTCGCCGTTCTTAACTATCTTCCCTCATTGATCTTTCTCGCGAGTGCCTTCCTGATCGTCCACTTGAGGTCTGGAAAGTCGGCCCTACTGGTAGGATTTTGGGGTGTCTGCGTCATGATTGCCGCTGCGGGCGCGCAACAGCTTAAGTGGGCACTGCATTCTCGTTTCTGCAACCACAATGCCGTTTATCACGTTCTCCAGGCCCTTGCTCTCTGGATGATCTTCATTGCGGCACAAGAGAGCATTCGATTGGAGGAGTACACCAGGTGACTTTTGTTCGCGAGTTCAGTACGGTAACGGAAGCATCCTCCCTAAGCTCTCATGCTGCATATACCGGTTCGGATGACTCGTTAGCCGTCAATGACATCCATTCCCAACTCAACCGCACGCTCGTAGACAGCATCGTCAAGCCCCGCACCGTCCTGGAGCTTCAAGAAGCGGTTAGCAAGGCGAAAGCTGCCGGCAAACCGGTGTCGATCGCAGGAGCACGTCATTCCATGGGCGGCCAGCCATTTGGCACTGGCATGGTCCTGATCGATATGACAGATCTCAACCAGGTGATCAGCTTCGATCAAAAAACCGGGCTCGCAGAGGTTCAAGCGGGAGCGTTTTGGCCACAGTTCACGGAGACCTATTTACGTCTTCAGCAAGATTTTCCAACCCAATGGGGCTTCGCACAGAAGCAGACCGGTGCGGACAGTATCAGCATCGGGGGAACCCTCGCGGCAAACGGTCATGGTCGAGGGTTGACCATGCAGCCCTTCATCAGCAACGTGGAGTCCTTCACACTCGTTGACGCAAAAGGAACTCTACTCGTTTGCAGCCGCGAAGAGAACGCCGAGCTCTTCCGCCTCGCCATCGGCGGTTATGGCCTGTTCGGCGTAATCGCAACTGCCACGCTCCGTCTTGTTCCTCGACAGAAGATTCAGCGCGTGGTCGAGATCCGTAGGTTATCCGGCCTTATGGCCGCTTTCGACCAACGCATCAGCGAAGGCTTTCTCTATGGAGACTTCCAATTCGCCATAGATCCGGCCTCGGATGACTTTCTCAACAAGGGCGTATTCTCCTGCTATCGCCTCGTCGACCAAGCAATCCCCATCCCTCCCGAGAAGGGTTTGTCCGACGAGGGCTGGCGAACTCTGCTTTATCTCGCCCACAGTAATAAGAAGGAAGCCTTTCGAGGTTACGCCGACTACTATCGCTCGACTGATGGACAGCTCTACTGGTCGGACACGCACCAGATGAGCTTCTATCCCGAAAACTATCATCACGAGATTGATCGGATTGGGAACGCAAGCACACCGGCCAGCGAGATCATTACCGAGATCAATGTTCCCCGAGAGCAACTCGAGTCCTTTCTAGCTGAGGCCCGCGATGACTTCAGCAAAAACGACGTAAACCTCATCTACGGTACCGTCAGGCTGATCGAAAGGGATGATGAAAGCTTTCTGCCTTGGGCCAGACAAAGTTACGCCTGCACCATCTTCAACCTGCACACCGTCCACTCTCCCGAAGGCATCGAGCACTCGGCCGAAGCCTTCCGTCGCCTAATCGACATGGCCGCCAAGCGCGACGGCAGCTATTTCCTTACCTATCACCGGTACGCTCGCCGGGAGCAGGTCCTCGCCTGTTATCCCAACTTTGCCGAGTTTCTTTCGCTCAAACGGAAGTACGATCCCGAAGAGCACTTTCAAAGCGACTGGTACCGTCACTATCGGGCCATGTTCGAGGACGCCCTTTGACTGAAGCCTCATTCTCGCCGCCGGCCGCTCTCCAGCGGCGATACCTGACCATTCTGTGCGCCCTCCTGTTCTTGTTTTGCCTACGTGTTCTCGGTCAATTTCTGGTGGCGACATTCCACGTATTGTGGCTCCCGGCCATGGACGAGTGGATGTCCGGCCTTGTGCCCTACCCCGGATTGCTTGCCAGCCAGATCCTCATCATCCTGCTCTATGGAAAAATCTGCCTCGACTTCCATCGAGGTAGCGGCTACTTCTTCAACCCCAGAAGACGCCTCGGCACCGGCCTGCTCATATTTGGAGCACTGTACCTGACCGTAATGATCCTCCGTTACATCATGCGCATGAGCCTCTACCCTCATGAACGCTGGACCGGTGGTTGCATTCCCATCTTCTTTCATTGGGTTCTCTCGTCTTTCATTCTCGTGCTCGGCAGCTTTCACTGGCGCACAACTCCGCAGTCTCCTGCGCCCAGTGCGCTCCGCCGTACATTCCATTTCATCGGAGCTTTGGCCGCGATCCTCTGCATCGTGGCATGGGCGATTTTCCAAATGACTCCCTCACTCCTTGCTCACAGGCTCGGCCTTCGCCGCTCGCAATACGCCGCACGTGAGCAGAAAAATGTCGCTATCTTTACCAGTGATGGAGTTCGTCTCGTCGCCGACATCTACCATCCCCAGCACACCGCCCACAGTCCGACAATCCTCGTCCGCATTCCGCTCACCCGTGACCTCAAGAACTCGCTCTTCGCCAGCACGATCGGCAAAATGTGGGCTGAACGGGGCTATACCGCCATCATTGAGGGAACTCGCGGCCGCTTCAGTTCCGGCGGCTCCTTCTATCCTCTGCATGGCGAACGTCAGGACGGCATCGACACTCTGAAATGGATTGCCAGCCAGCCCTGGTACGACGGCCGCATTCTCACCTGGGGAGGCTCCGCTTTCGGTCAAACCGAGTGGGCAATTGCTGACCAGATCAATCCCGGCCCAATCGCTATGCAGGTCTACTTCGCTAGCACCGATTTCTATGGCATGTTCTATCCAGGAGGAGCTTTCTCGCTCGACAGCGCCCTGAGCTGGGCCATTCGAAGTCACGGTTTGCGAGATCATCCTGACTGGCCATCGGCAGAGGAAGTCCGCAAAGCATCAGACGAGTTTCCCATGCGTGATGCCGACCACCGCGCCACAGGTCAAGACATACCCTTTTTTAAGGGTTGGGCTGATCATCCCGAACGTGATGAACTCTGGGCCGAGATCGACGGCCATGATCGAGCCCATTCTTTACAAGCCCCCGTCCTCTTAATGGCCGGATGGTACGATCCATTCCTTCCGACGCAGCTTAATGACTTTCAGACAATCCGCCGTTCACCGCAATCCAAGGTCGCTACTCGTAGCCGCATCATCATCGGTCCCTGGACGCATGCAAGCGAAGTCTACTTTCCCGATGGCACACACGGTGAAAACTTTAGGCTCCAGAGTCTTGCCCTTAGTTTGCCATGGTTTGATGAAAACACCGGCCTCGTTCAAGTGTCAGGCATCGCGCCTGTGAAGCTATTTGTGATGGGCAAGAACGTATGGAGATCGGAGAATGAATGGCCACTCGCTCGAACCCGCTACGTCCACTTCTATCTCGGCAGCGTCAAGGGAGCCAACAGTGCAACTGGTGATGGCACTCTAAGTGTTGCCGTACCCACGGGGACGCCGCACAGTGATACCTACACTTATGACCCGCTGCATGCCGTTCCCACCGCCGGAGGAGCAATGATCGGTCCCGCAGCCGGCATTGCTCGCCAAAATGACATCGAGACACGACTCGATGTCCTTGTCTACAGCACCCCGCCGCTTGACGATGACCTAGAGGTGACCGGTCCCCTCTCTCTTACTCTCTATGTTTCCACGACAGCACTCAACACCGATTTCACCGCAAAGCTGGTTGACGTGCAGAGCGACGGATTGGCCCTGAATATCTCCGATGGTGTTCTGAGGCACTCTTATCCGGAGATGGCACACTCGTCCACCAGTTCCGGCGTCTCTGAGATTCACATCGATCTATGGCCCACAAGTATGGTCTTTCTTAAAGGACATCGTCTGCGATTAGAGGTCTCTAGCAGTAATTTTCCTCGCTTTGATCGGAACCCAAACACAGGTGCGCCGGCGGCGGCCGTGGAGAGTACCCAGACCGCGCGTCAGACTGCCATGCACGATTCTTCGCATCCGTCTTATCTAATGCTGCCTATCATTCCGTCACACTAAATTCCTGTACGTCTGATCAGAAACGTTTCCGGCAGATCCCGATTCTCGATCTTCGTTCGACAGACGTGCGAATGGATGCAAGAGAACGTTGTCCAAATCGAGTTTTGCGACTTCATTACCAAAGCGACAGTGGCAATCTTCGAGGGGAAGATCGACTTGAGTGCGATGCCACATGGTCCTGAGTTTTTGTTTCTTCGATTCTCCTTGCGTTTCCATTCCACATAAACGGAAGACTATCCAAAAGAATTACGGATACTTTGCTGTCGATGGTTCCGACTATCGAAACCTACTTGATTGATGAAAGCTTCCTGAACCTGGGGGCAGTTCCCCGAAAGGGAAGGAGAATCCCTTATGTTTACTGACAATGGAATGCGTTCTATCTTCGGGTCTCGAGCAACCCTTAGCGTGTTATCGTCCTACGTCTAGGGATACGCTGAGCAAAAGGACAAACACTTGGTCGATCGCGTCTTCGGAGGAAGCTGGACAGATATCAAGCTGGATCTCTTGCGTAAGTATCTGGCTGCTTACCAGCAGATTTTCACTAAGAACTTGAAGCCAAGTTACTTCACGACCTGGTATGTAGATGCTTTCGCTGGGACTGGCTCACGTACTCCCACAGAATCTCGATCACAAGATCTAGGCATGTTTGCTGAAGTCTATGAAGATGCCGATACCTCACAGTACAGGGATGGAAGCGCTCGAATCGCACTCGGGCTGTCAAATCCTTTCGATAAGTACCTGTTCATAGAGCAGTCCGCAATTCGGGCTGGAGAGCTCAAAGACTGCATCAGGAAGGATTTTCCGAAGCTACTTGAGCGTTGTGAGCTGAGGAACGATGATGCAAACGTCATTCTTCGCCAATGGTGCAAGGAGCGTGACTGGCGCAAGGGACCGTCGATTACCAGAGTTTAAAGATGTCTTGTGACTTAGCCGTTTCACGAAGTGAGGGAAGCTGCTGACAGCGCAGATGTTCATGAAGCCGCTGACAGCCCCGCCATCCTTCGGAGGCGCGAGGTACACGTTCGGCTTGTCGTCGGTCGGGGCGCCGCCGACATTGATGACGACCCACGTATTCTCTAGCTGGACGATGCCGGGCGTACCGTTCTCGCCGTCCATGACGACTTTCCCGCCGAGGATTCGCGAGTAGAAGTCCAACGACTTCTTTATGTCCGCCGAGACGAGAAAGAGCGTCACGGCGAAGCCCGTACTGGGAAAAATTTCGTAGGTAGTATCTGCCATTTCTCTCCTTGCAAATCGCGCGCGGTCGCGCATCATGCGACGGCTAACCCGTCGCTTGGAAACTCCCGAATAACCGCTTCACATTGTTTTCTGACGCTTGGCTCCCCAGCGGCACAAATTCAACTTCGGCGTCGCCAGGGCCTTTTCCAATCGTCGCAATCTGGTGCTTGTTTTCTTCGGTAACAATGCGGAGTATTTCGTGCGCGATGTCATCACCGGAAATGTATTCCTTGGGCAAAGTCTGCGAAGAGCGTGTCCGCACGAGAGAATCAATGACCAATTCAGTAATCCAGGGGGTTGATTCGGTAGCTTCTGCGATGAGAAATCTCGTCCAGGCCATTTGGGCCGTCGCTGATACACCGAAGGCCGAAACGTTAGGAACTGCCTGCAATGAAAGGATGCCATTCAATTTAACGAAATGGGTGTCAGGACCTAATGCTGGAATTAGCGCTTGGGTCAAACCAACATAAGGAAAAAACGTTCCCTCAAAGACTCGATGAACTTCATCTACCGGGACTTCCAAGGAGCTGGGGCCCTGCCAAAATGTTCCCACTGAACTTACGGCCGCTCGCAAAACACCTTCTTTTTCTATGGCGGCAGAAAGAGTTTTCAGACCTTGAGGGGTGCTAACGTCAGTTTCCAACGGAATGAGTTCACCAGTGGAGATATCCTTAAGAGAAGCGCCCAAGGCTTTCAATTTCTCTTCGGAACGCGAAGGAACAAGGACTCGTGCGCCCTGTTGCAAAAACATTCGCGTAATTCGTTCTCCGATTTCACCAGCTCCGCCCGCAACTACGACGAGTTTGTTTCCTAATGCATGTTGATTTTGCTTCATGACTTTCTCCATATGCAGTTTGGTTTGTCCCCGCAGCTCATCTTCCCGGACGGCCCACAACTAGAGTTGAGACCATCCTCCGTCTACCGGAAGCTCGATTCCCGTCGTGTAGGTTGCATCAATCGCCAGGAATGCCACGGCTTTGGCAAGTTCCTCTGGCTGGCCGAGACGCTTCATCGGAACGGCTTGGGCCATCTGAACGTAGACCTGATCTGACGCCTCCTTGGGCATTCCCACCTTCTGGAGTATGTCCGTCGCTTCAATTGGACCCGGGCTCACCGCATTAACACGAATTCCACGGGGGGACAGCTCACTAGCAAGACTCCGAGTAATGGAACGAAGCGCTGCTTTAGCGGCGCCGTAAGCGCTCAATGGCCCCACTGCTTTCACGTTGGCCATCGAAGTTGTAAAGACCACCGAACTTCCTTCCGGCATGAGCGGCACCAGTTTTTGGGTGATAAAATACGGTCCCTTCGCGTTCAGGTTGAGCATCTCGTCGTAGACTTCCTCCGTCACCGACTCAAATGGGATAAATTGACCGTATCCCGCGTTGACGAACAGCACATCGAGCTTGCCGAACGTCTCCTTGACCTTCGCCGCTAAGGCATCCATATCGGGAAACGAGGTCGCGTCGCTGCGGACTACGATAGCGTTATCGCCAAGCTCAGCCTGAGCCGACTTGATTGTTGCAGGGGTGCGCCCAGTCACGATCACGCGGGCACCTTCGTTGATGAATAATTTGGCAGTCGCCAAGCCGATGCCGGTGGTTCCGCCTGTGATAACTGCTGTTTTTCCTTTGAACCGATCCATGTTGTCTCCTGTGCTTATTTGTCTTAAGGCATTACATACGCGAGAGTACGATACTCGCAGCGACAATGCAAGGAGTTTCGTACGCAACGGTAACTAATATTGCGAAGCGCGCCTGAGGACGCCCAAAAGGTTGTATTCCCGACGAAGCAATTGACCGCGACCGGCGCTCCTTCAGGACACTGCTCTCAAGTTGCTGCAGGAGAGAAATCGACGCCAGAGACCTTGACGATGGCTTGCCACGCGGCCTCCTGGTTGGCGCGGTCGTGGAAATGCGGCTGGCGCATCGCCTCAATTGGGCCGGTGAGCTTCTTGGGTGCCGAGGCGAAGAACTGCCCCGAAACATCGGTTCCGAACGCCGATGCCTGGAGGTATCGATGGGCTGCGGTCTCAGGAGTGTGGGACATGCCGGGGATAAGCTTCACCAGCGGAACCATCAGCCACTTCAAGGCTGGGCCAGCGTTTCGCATTCCCTTGGTGTCGGGCGTGCTGCCCGGCGAGACGGCGTATACGGCCATGCCGGGGGGTAGGCGGCGCGCCAGCGCCGCTACCCACCAAGCGACGACGATCTTCGCGTCGGCGTACGCCCGGTTGGCCTGGTACTTCACGTTCGGCCCGCTACGCAACAGAACTTCCACCGCAGCGCTTCGGTCACCCTGGTATCTCGTGGCCGCAAGGGCCGCCACGTCGGTGTAGCTGAACAAGGGTACGTCCCCTCGGGCAGCTTCCGAGCCGGCGATAACAATCCGCGCGTTGGCGGAAAGCAGGTTGGCGCGGAGCAACCCGAGAGTCAGTTGATGATGGCCGATGAGCGGGGCCTGAGTCGCCTCGATGCCCGCCGCAGTGAGCACGCGCTTCTTACCTGGGATCAACCCTGCATTGAGCAGTAGGAAATCGACCGGCCGACCTCGCTTGACGACCTCGGTGAGCGCGGACTGAATGCTGGACGGCGTGTCCAGCTCCAGCTCCTGCGGCGTGAAGACCTGCACTTTGGTCTCATCCGCGAGCTGAGTGGCCGTTTCTTGGGCCCGAGCCAGGCTGCGCCCGGTTACGATGATCTCGCGCCAGCCCTCTCCGGCAAGAGCGCGGGCTGCCGCATAACCGAGCCCGGACGTGGCGCCGGTGACTAGAGCGATCGAATGTTCCATGGTGTCTCCGTGGTGAATGTGAAGGTCCTGCTGTTTTTCCTTTGGACCTATCCATGTTGTTTCCTGTGTTTATCTGTCTTGCGGCATTACATACGCGAGAGTACGATAACAACAGATGCAACGCAAGGAGTTTCGTACGCGATGGTAACTAATATTGCGAAGCGCCCCCCGGGACGTCCAAAGGGCTTTATCCCCGACGAAGCACTCGACCGTGCCGTTGAGATGTTTTGGGAGCATGGGTATGAAGGAGTTGATGTAGAGCGGATCGCCCGGGCCGTGAACGTCACCAAACCCGCGCTGTACCGAGCCTTCGGAGACAAGTCCACCCTGCTGCTTAGGGCGGTCGAGCGCTATGCAATAACGTCTGGAGTTCCCAGAATGGCAGCTTTCCAAGCGGAGCCGGACATCCACAAGGCTGTGACCGCCTTTTGCGAGGCTACCGTCAACACCGCGTCGGATGAGGCTTGCGGCGGCTGCATGATGGCCGCCGCGGTGCTGGGAAACTCGGAGCGAGTAGCCGAGATCCGTTCGTATGCCGCGGAGGGCCTTACCGCAACCGCTGATATTTTCGCGAAACGGTTCGAGAAGGAGATGAAGGCGGGACACCTGACTCGCACACCCTCTGCCAAGGTGCGAGGCCGTGCGCTCGTTGACTTGATGCAGGGTTTGCAGCTTCGCGCCAGGGCCGGCATTGCGCGAGAGCAATTGCTGCAAGACGCCCGAAGCTATGTGCCCCTGATTCTTGGCAAGTGAATCTACCGCACTTCTCGGAAGGAGCGGCTCTGGATTGAAGACAAATCGTCAATGCATGATTCGAGGCTCTTCGGTGCTGGAAACGCGCGTTGGCCTGATGGCAACAACTGAGAATTGTAGTTGCCGAAGGCTTGGCACTCGAGGGAATCCCCAACCGTCGTGCATGACATCTCGCTGAGGGCTTCGCCTATTTCCGGCGCAAACTACTGGAAAAGGGTCGGCTAGTCAATCTTCGTGGCCGCGGAAGCGGGGTTGGCTGGATACCAGCGCTGAGTGCGGGGAACGGCGAAGAAAGTAGCCGCCACGAGGAGAGCGAGAGTAGGAAGCACGAAGATGCTGCCTTCGGGGCCAGTGGTGCCGCCGGAGAGCAGAGGCTGCCCGATGGGATGGGAGGCGAGCAGGTGATAGCGGATCATGTTGCCGCTGTCGCCGACACCGTAGAGAAAAGATTGGGCCCAGTTCCACGAGGTGTGGGCGCCGATGGCCCACCAGAGTGAGCCCGTCCGCCAGAGGCTGAAGATGAAGGTGAGGCCGAAGAGACCCACGGCGAACAGGCCGAACGGGCTCTCGCCGGGGTTGTTGCCATGGCCGAAGGCGAATACGGAGCATAAGACGAAGCCAGCGGTCCAGTAGCCGAAGGCGCCAGCTCGCTTAGGGGTGGTGAAGAGGCGGTATAGGCCGGAGAGGCCGCGAGTGAGGGTGAACTGCAGATATCCGCGGAGGAAGGTTTCTTCAAAGAGCGCAACGATGAGGAAGCCGAAGGCCCAGACAGCCGCGTAGCGGAAGATCGCGAAGGGCGCGAGGAATTCGCGATCAAATATGAGCAGATGGGCTTTCCAGAGGACAAGCACGAGCACGGAGAGCAGGACGAGACCCCAGAAGAGCCCGTGAAGGAAGAGCCGCAGGCGTCCTGAACCGCCCAGACCGTAGACGGTGACGGGACGGCGCTCGATGCGGGAGAGGATCAGCGTGGCGAGCGAGACCAGCAAGAGCATAACGCCTTCGCTGATGACGGAGGGTACGGGTGCCAGCTCCGGCGAAGACTGCGCAAGATTGGTCTGAGGCTGCGCTGGAAGCAGATGGAGGCGGCTGATGGTGTAATTCGAGCCAAAGCATAGAAGAACGAAGAGGAGAATGCCCCAGCCGGCACGGAGGCCCTCGTCTCCGAAGAAGATGCGGTGGAAGATACGCGGCTCGTGAGGGTCTTGAGGGGTCGGCGCGGAGAGGATGTTATCAGGCAGACCGGAGGGGGCGGGCTGCGTGAAGTTCGGGTTGTCCAAGGGGTCTCCTTATCATTGGGAACTGCTGCTGGTGATGCCGCGCTCAAGACATCTCAAGTGTTTTTCTCGAGACCTTGTGGCTGCGAAGTGCAACTTTGAGCCGAGGAGTTTCGGTTCTACTGGACGTAGGATCGACAGGCCGCACTCTTTTCGCCGCTTCAATCCATGCAGACAGACCAAACTCGAAACTGCTGACCGGTTTTTCTTTGTTGAATGCCTGTGCAGATTGCAGTGCAGCGATCCCGTGCAGGAACGCCCATAATGCCACGGCAGCCTCCTGCGATTTGGCCTCCCCCGTCATTCGCCGGACTTGGTCGACAAAAAACAGCCAGAGTCGTTCTGGCGCAATCGCGTCCTCTCCCGACGCAGGCCGGGGAACGACAAGTGCCTCGTAGAGCAAATGCTGCTCCTTGGCGAAATGCAAATAAGCTTCCGCGAGAGAACGTATTGATGCTTCGGATGTCTTTCGTGCGCACGCTTCCAGAAGCAGGATATGCAGCCTGGCCGCGACCTCAGCCGCAACCGCTGCTTCCAATTGCTCTCTGTCAACGAAATAGCTGTACATTGCATTGGGGGCAAGCCCGAGGGCTCTCGCAACAGACCGAATCGACATTCCACGCAGACCGTTCTGCGCAAGCAGATCCAGCGCCGCCGCAACAATAGTTTTCTTATTCGTACTCAAAGGGCGCGCCATTTATGTACACTGTACAGAAACGCAGGCTAGCTTGCAATACTTGTCGCGAACGCATTCGAGGTTTGAGTGAAGAGGTAGGGATCATGTCTGGATGGCAAAAAGTATTTGTAGGGCGAGACGGGCTGCGAGCCGGTTGGGGCGTTGGCTTGTTCCTGGCTCTGTATTTATCGCTCGACATGCTAGTCAATCATCTTCTAGATCGCATCCCTGCTCTACGCGTGAGTTCGCCCGTGCCGGTTGGAGTAGGTTTGGTACGGGAAGCATCGGAACTCGCCGTAATTCTTAGTTCCACCTGGGTAATCGCAACAATCATGAAGAGATGGTTCGCCTCCTATGGATATGCGCCCAGCAAAGCATTGATGCGACTGGGGACCGGAGCTGTGTGTGGGCTGGCCTCGCTAACCGTGCTGATTGGCTGCATGTGGTCCACAGGCCATCTGGTTTTCGATGGGGTCGAGCTGCACGGAAGGGATGTTGTTATCTATGGTCTGGCATGGGCAGCGGTCTTCCTGATGATTGGAGTTCTAGAAGAATCGCTATTCCGTGGCTTTCTGCAACATACTCTGGCTCGCGGCGTCGGCTTCTGGTGGGCGGCGCTGATGGTCTCCGGCGCGTTTATGCTTTGGCATGTGCATAATGCGGACGAATCTGCGGTCGGCCTACTTTCCACGGGCGGCGCAAGTCTCGCGTTCAGCCTGAGTCTTTGGTATACGAAATCACTCTGGTGGGCGATCGGATTCCACGCCAGTTGGGACTGGGGACAATCCTTCTTGTATGGAACACCAGACAGTGCGATACGGGTCCGCGACTTCCTGCTGCGTGAGCACCCGCAAGGTAATCCACTCTGGAGCGGAGGCGTTGTGGGACCGGAAGGAAGCCTGTTCCTGTTCCCTCTACTTTGTATTGTGTGCCTCGTCATGTGGGCCTGGTGGGGGCGAGCGAGACCGCAGCCTGGGAGTGCAGCTTAGCGTCAGCCTTGTGCCCTGTAGTTTGGAACAAAATGTCCGTCCAATTCTGGCAACCTTCCCACTCTTTCCCTATTCGGAGACATAAAATGAAACTCATAGCCCTTACCGCACTACTGCTAATGTCCGTTCCATTGGTTGCGCAAAGCAAACCGAAGGTTAGGACCGTTACTGGATTCGTCAGAATTGACCCGGGTACATACCAAAAGCAAATTGCTGATGCTCTCGTTGTCTTGCGCACGGCAAAGCGCGAATTCATAGCCGAGGGCTACCAAGTGGAAACGCTTCGCTTGACCACCCAACCGCTGGGCGAGCTGGTTGCCGGCATGTCCAATGAGCAGGCACTCGCGTATCTGGCCTTGCTCGACCATCTTTCCGTCAAAGAGGATTTTCTCCTGAATGTCGGACCCGCCATGATGCATGACACCGACGATCCTGCGACCATGCATTTGCTGGAACTTGCCCTCTCTACCTTGCCGAACATCGAGGCCAGCGCCATCATTGCCGACGAAGCGGGCATTCATTGGAAGACGATTCATCGCACCTCGGAACTGGTGAAATACGTCGCGGAGCATAGCCCAAGAAGCCAGGGAACGTTTAATTTCACAGCTACCGCTATGCTCAAGCCGTTGTCACCTTTCTTCCCTGGCTCATACCACACCGGTGCGGGGCGACAATTCGCCATCGGGTTTGAAGGCGCAAATGTAGTTGCCGAAGTCTTCACAAAGGACAAGGGAAACGCCGCCGCAGCAACGGCCGACCTTACGGCTGCGCTCACCACACACGCGAAAGTAGCAGACACCATCGGTAACAAGGTCGCTCAGGAAACTGGGTGGACTTACGGAGGACTCGACCCCACCCCAGCGCCGCTGGGAGATGTTTCTATCGCAGCCGCCATTGAAGACTTCACCGGTGCGAAGTTCGGTTCCAGCGGAACGCTTACCGCGGCCCGCATCATCACAGCTGCGGTCAAGGCGGTACCGGTAAAACAGATTGGCTATTCAGGTCTGATGGTGCCCGTATTAGAAGACAAAGTAATGGCAAAGCGGTGGGCAGAATCGGCCTTCAACATTGACTCGCTGCTTGCGTACTCCTCAGTATGCGGTACCGGCCTCGATACGATTCCACTTCCCGGCGATGTAACGATTGAGCAAATGGACAGAATGTACGCCGATGTCGCGTCGCTCGCCACGAAATGGAACAAGCCATTATCGGCACGGCTGCAGCCGATCCCAAATAAGAAGCCAGGCGACCAGACTGACTTTAAGTCTCCGTACCTCTTCAATACGATGATTCACCCATTGCCATAACACCACTAGCGAGACAACGCTCCGGATTGCTCACCACGACACGTCCTCACTGGGGGCACAGAAATGGCGGCCGCCTTGTGAGCGCGGCATCTGCCTATTTGGAGAGGCGGAATCGATATCAATGGCGTAACCGCGAGCCGCCCAGGGAGCAGACCTGAACCTGAGTTAGAGCATGCCGTTGCTGTTTTTGCATTCCCCCTGAGGAGGAAGTTCTTCGGGAAACCCCCAGCGCTCAGCGATCTTCCCGTCTTCAACTCGGTAGAGATCGATGTAGACGCAAGGTTTACTCTCGTGCGATCCCTTGGCAGCTATGAAAACGAAGTCTCCCTCTCCCAGCACAAACTTGATCTCATCGATGCTTCTGTTTCGCACGAGTCGCTCCAGGTCACGTTTGAAATTTTCGACTCCGTCACGCACGCCCGGCTCGTGGCGGATGCAGTGATCTCCGGAGAAGTATTGTGGGATCTTGCTGTGATCTCCTGAGACGTGAATGGTCTCGTAGTATTCCCGGACGATGGACTTGTTCTTCTCTGTGTCCTCTGAGAGCTTTGCCTCGGTTGGACCGTCGGTTTGAGTGTGTCCGCTCTGATTAGGAGGAGCGTCCATGGTGGAGAAAGCCCAGTGCTCGACGACCAGGCCCTCGTCAAACTTGAAGATGTCGAAGAAGACGTTTCGTCCGGATCGCTTCCCCTTAGCCTGGGTAACGACGTAAGGGCCATCCTGGAATGCCCGTATCACGGTCAGTTGCAGTTGGTCTCGCGGCGACTGATTGATGAATTGCGTCAGCCCTTTCACGCCGTCGGTCGCGTACGGATTGTGTTGCACAAATCGCTTGTGGTCGATGTGCTGCGTCGCAAGGTACACATCTCCGGCGCTGATGCCGTGAAATATCGTCAAAACTTTCTCGCTGTCAGTTTTCGCCATTGTCATATCTCCTTTGACCGCGTGGGCCGCCCGAGTCTCAGCCGCGCGCGCAAGGCTTTCAACCCATTCCTGGTGATAGCGGTAGAGCGCACCGGGATTCTTCCGCCCAAGCTCCTCGAGAAAGAAGGGGCCTTGCTGGGTCTCCTCGGATAGCACATTACAGCCCGAATCCGTCGGAGTGATGACCCAGCCGTGATAGGCGCTCGAAGCGGTCTCATCGCCGTCGACCAGTGTCGACCAAGCAAGCCTGCGGCCGAGCACGAATTCGGTCACGATGAGATGCATGGGAAAGCCAACCGTCACCCGGCTGTATTTGGTTCCGAGCTCAAGTTCCGGCTCACCGGTCAGGATCTTGACCTGATCTTCGGCAGGAAAGTAGCTCGACCAATTCTCGGCGTCGACGAGTAGCTTCCACACCACTTGAGGCGGCGCGTTCACGTCAATGTCGTTGAGCGCGTAGATCGCCGAGGTCTTCGGGTCAAATGGGAGAGGCCAGATCACATGGTCATACATTTCTTGTTCCCCCTTCCGTTGTCTATAAATGATTCCGTCGACCGTTCATTTTGCCGCCCTGGCAAATCGGTCGTTCAGAAACTCACTGATGAGTTGAAGGGTCTCGGTCGAAGCTGCCAGACGTCCCACGCCTCCCAGATAACCGTGGACCATCCCTTCCCATACATCCAGTCGAGCATCCACTCCGGCCGCAACCGCACGCTCGACGAAGCGGGTGGAATCATCGAGCAACACCTCGTCGTTGCCGACATGCACACGGGTCGGAGCCAGGTTCTTCAGATCGGCGTAAAGCGGCGAGGCCTTTGGATCTGCCGGATCATCACCATCCAGATAGGAAGCCACCAACTCGGCGGCTTGAGGCTGGGTGAAGTACGGATCGGCAAGAGCGCGTGTCGACCAACTCTCTCCGGAGAGAGTTAGATCGGTCACCGGCGAGAGCGCAACTCCACCGACCAGCGCTTCACCGCCAAAAGCACTATTCGCCGCAAGATGAACGAGCAATCCAAGCGCCAGGGTGCCGCCGGCAGAGTCGCCCGTGATGGCGATCTTCGAGAAGCCTTGTTCAACCAGACCGAAGTAGCAGGCGCGCACGTCTTCGGCAGCAGCAGGAAATGGATGTTCCGGAGCTAACCGGTAGTCAGGCACGAATGCCGCTACCCCCACACCAGCAGCGATATGGCCTGCCAAATGGCGAAATGCATGTGCAGAGCCCCAGTTGAACCACCCGCCATGGATGTGCATGACGGCCTGACCAGGCCGCGCTGTTTCGGGTCGGCACCACAATCCCGAAACACCTCCAACGCGCCCAGCTTCATAGACAACGCCCGCTGGCGCAGCGACGTGCTCCATGATGGCATCGAACGGAACTCGAGCTGCAACTCCTTGAAGCTTGCCTTTATTAGGTTCGACGATGGCGCGCATGGGGGTCATCGCAGCTTGGTCTTCCGCGCTGAATGGATGGTGTAGCAACCACGAAGCCGTACTATGAACTTCCTGAAGTGTTTGCATGATCCTCCTTGGTTTTGACGCTCGGTGTAGTGGCCCTGGGAATGTCTAACGTGAATGTGGATCTTAGCCTTGTCCCAGGAGCGAGAGGAAGTTAGGTTGTCCGTTGGACGCGCTGAGGCCGCCGTCGACCGGCAGAACCACTCCATTGACAAAGATTGCGTCTTCACTCGCGAGAAACGCAATTACGCCTGCTATTTCATCCGGTGTAGCGGCTCTACCGATAGGTAAGCGATCAACAAAGGCTGCCATGACTGCTGCGCTTTTCTCAAGGTCTGCGGTCGCCTCACTGGAGGTCAGACTCGGCGCCACTGCGTTGACTCGCACGCCACGGGAGCCATACTCCAGCGCCAGGGCGCGCGTGAAGTTTGTGATGGCACCCTTCGCCGCGTTATAGGCACTCAGTCCCCAATCTCCGCCTAAACCCGATACGGAGGAGAGATTGACGATTGAACCCTTGGTCTTCAAGAGGTGAGGCAATGCTTCACGAGTCGCAAAATACACTGCATCCAGGTCGGTGCCCATTAGCTTTCGCCATTGCTCTGTAGTGGTCTGCGCAAAGGGCCCGAAGGTAGCTGTCCCCGCGTTGTTGACCAAGACGTCCAGCTTGCCAAACTTAGCGATCGTATCTTCCACGAGTCGCTTCACGTAATTTTCATCCGAGACATCTCCAGGATGGATAAGTGACTGTGCTGCATCGAAGCCCGCGATGGTTTGGTGCAACTTCTCTTCACGTCGTCCGTTGAGGACGACAGATGCGCCTTCCAGGAGAAAGCGGCGTGCCGTGCCTGCTCCAATGCCAGAGCCGGCTCCCGTCACAATGACAACTTTGTCTTTGAATCTATTCATGATTTCCCCGATACGTTATGGGTGATGCCGCGCCAAAGCGCGATGAGGCCGACGCGATTGTGAACGCCGTCATCGGACGGCCTTTCATGACTTCACTTTTCCCTGATGGCATACATCCGATTGGTGCTTCTGCGTGTTCCGTTGAATTGCGCACTTCATATCAGCCGCAAGTATTCGCAATACGTCGTCTACAGAACAGATGCGGTATTCGCAATCCAGGGGGATCTAGGCGCGCAAAGTAGCTTATGCGGCGGCCTAATGAATAAATCAAATGACGGCGTGCTCTCTTTGATACAGACTCTGGTGACGCACTTCTATATACTTTGGGCGTTTTTAGACGTCTCTGGATTTCCCATCCAATCTTTCGACACCTGGAAGTGAGCAAGCACTGCGCAAAGCTCGAGAGCGCTCTCCGCCAGCTCCAGAATCCGCTCATATAGGGGAGGATGACGACAAGACGACTGCCCAGTATTCATAGGCCTTTGCGGGTTAAAGAACCTGCTCAAGCATCAGCTAGGCTACATTGAATCAATGGCACATACCCACGCAGCAGCTAAGGAATCTGCGCAATCTCGTACAGGCTGGAGCTGGCCTGTCTTCGGCGTCGTGCTGATTCTGCAGCTCTGGGTGGCCCACGCCTTCGCCTTCTTCTCACATGAGTATGCTCATCCGTTTACTGCTTGGCTAATGGGTTGGAAGTCGAATCCGCTAGCACTCTATTACGCTCACCCGACGCTTGTTGTCTTCTTAGCGCAGCTAGGGATCAATCAGGATGTGAACGAGGCACCTATTTTCGCCAATGGTCACGGACGCGATGCAGCGATTATCGCAGCGGCAGGCATGGTCATTGGCAATGGCCTCATCAGCTTTTCGCTCAGCCGTTTTGGCTATGCGGTGGCCGAGCGCCGGAACCACAAGGGTTGGGCCATGTTCTTCTACTGGACCACGGTCGCAAGCCTGGCAAATTTCATCGACTATGTGCCGGTCCGTACATTCACAAGCGACGGAGACATGGGATCCATTGAGCGCGGGTTTGGTTGGTCCCCCTGGATCGTATTGTTGGTGCTTGGCCTTCCGGCGGCGATTCTGCTGATTTACTTTCTGTTGCGTATCGAGCCGGCTACCATGTCGCGGCTTTTTCAGATGACGGGCCCAAACAGACTCTGATGGTGCTAGTTACCGCCGGAGTGCTCTTTGGCTTCTACGGAGCGGCTGGATTGCTTGAGGGCGGCCCAATCTCGCACCAGATTTCACGAGTTTCCGTATACTTCATACTTCCGCTTTTCGCTGCAACGTCGTGGTTTCTCGTACGTCGGCGCTCTGCGATATAGATTAGCTGTTTAGTTCTCACAAACGCGCGTCTCGTCAGCGAATGTTCCTGGCGAGAATCCGACTTTCTATGAGCAGGTCACTGGTGTCAAGGTTCGTTCTTTGCTCTTTCCTTCATAGGTCTTTTGCTTTTGTTATTGTTCTTGGTTTCGTTGCTCTCCACCGTGTTTCTATTCGCACTCTGGATGAGCTGTCTTGATGCAAGCTCGGTGCAGGTTGGGGTTCGAGAGGAGAGTCGATGCTGCCATTTATCGGTCGGCCTCGAAGGCCGAAGTCGGCTCGCAGTCATCGGAACACGGTGTCGTCGCAACGGGTAAACATGTTGATCTCTCAGGCTGCTTGTTCGTAGAACGGCATGTACGGCTCTTGGGTGCTCCAGAGGTGATGAAGCAACACGGCCAACTTGCGCGACGGCAACGATGGCCTTGCTCTTGGCCTGCTTGCCACCTCGAGCAGCTAAGTGCAGACCCCACTGTCGAAGCGCAGAATCTCGTCCGTGCGGTCGGAGGATGTGGTTGGAGCACTCGATCAGCAGACTTCGGAGGTATGCGTTACAGGCATGGGTGATGCCAAGTTGAGGATCATGGTCTCCGGACTGACTTCGACGAGGTCGTAGGCCAAGATAGCAACCGACATCGCGACTTCGCCCAAACCGTTCCTTGCTGCCGAGCGTCAGCACGAAGGTCAGGGCGGTGAGGTGGCCGACGCCGTGAACCTTCAGCAGAGCTTGCGTCTCCGGATACTCGGTCTGGCCGAGTTGCTGGATCTGCCGATCGTACTGCTTGATCTTCAGCGTCATGTCCGCGATCTGCTGGAGCACCGGGCCGAGCGCCTGTGCCAGTCCAGGCGGCATAACGGCGAGGCTGCGCTGAGCAAAGCAGGTTGTGGCGGAGGCCGGCATACGATAGCCGCAGGACTTAGTCAGACCACGAACGGCGTTCACCGCAGCAGTACGCAGTCGCACCAGCAGAGCTCGCGTACGAACCAGAGTGAGAGCCTCTTGCTGCTGGACGGTGCGGTGGGCGATAGGCCGGAGGATGTTCGGATCAAGCCGAGCATAACGCGCCAGCTTCTCAGCATCGACCTGATCGCTCTTCCGGTCGCTGTGCGAGATCGCCCGCAACTCGCGGACGTTCGCCACGATGACTTCGTGTCCTAGTTCCTGCAGCTGTGCGCTGATCCAGATCGAGTGTGTCCCAGCCTCCATCGCGACCCGCGCTGGAGCCACGTCGGTGAACCACTTCTCGATCGCCTTCGGAGTGGTCCTGAAGCGGCCACGGTCGACCACTCCTCCGTCCTGGTTGAGGGTGCAGTAATGGCTCCAGACATCGCCAAGATCAATGCCGATCGTCATCTCAACCTTGGCTTGCCTGCGTGGAACTTCAGCGATGAGGTGCTGCCCTGGCTTCTTCATGGGAATAGTCTCTCTCCGTTTCGAAAGACCTGCTCATCCCATTTATGAACCAGCGATGTCGAATGTAGCTGCATAACGATGATCCTACTTGTCAGAAGCTGCTTCTACGATCTCCCTGCTCACGCAGAGGAATCAAGCGGCGGACCATCTCATTAGTCGGCTGGGCTCCGCCGATCTGCCTTCCCGTGGTCTTCGATTGATGACTTCAGGCCAATGCACATTTCCAGGTTCCAGCACACTGGATGAGTGCGTTGGCGATTTATCATTAACTGACACGAGGGGCGGCGTTGAGCGCGGTTGCGCATTTGGAGTTTCCTAAAACGAGGTTTTTTGAAGGCAGCGGCTATGAGCTGCATCAAACCGATCACATTTACGCCATATGGGACAACTTGTCGCCCTCGGACAGGGTGAGCAATCGAAGACTAATTAGTACTCGATATCCGTGAAGAAACTATGAATGCTCGTCTAAAGATTCGGAAGCGAACGTATTGCATCGGTCTCTAAGTCCCGCAAGTCGGTTGTACCAAGCGTCCGAAGAGTGTCCATAAACGTCTGATCTACAGGGGAGAACGGATATTGCAAGCAACGGGCTCATCGCGTTCATGCAGGGAGTAACCGGAGCCGGTTTGGTCACCAGACTGCGGCGGCCACAGAGTTCATTGACTCTCGGACAGTGGAGGAGCATCTCGAGAGCGGGGAATTTGAAGAAACTTAGGTCAAGTTCCGCCCCCTTGTACTTACCCAAGATAGCCGTCATTCGAGTCCCGACTCTAGATTGGCTAAAAGAAGATAAGGCAATGCAGGCAGACCGGGAGCGGCTGACGAAGGCTGCTGCTCACCTGCGAAGTACGATCTTGATGGCGCTCCATACGGCTGTGCCTGAGCAGTGCCGTGAGGCTTCCTAGTGTGGCTACGACATCTAATAACGCCCAAAGGGACGAAGTCGAAAGCATAAGATCGCTGTAGAGGATTCCGCGCTCGCGGCTGCTTACGACAGACAAGCCAAGAAGAGATAGCTGAAGGGGTATATCAAATCCTTGACGATGATGCTTATCTAGGCGAAATAATCCGCGACAGCTTTTTCACAGCATTAGTCTTCTGGTTGAAAAACCGAACCCGTCATTACTCTTCTCCGAGAGCGAGGGCCAACACTGAGTTCTTGACCACCAGATTGTCCACAGACGGGCGAGCCTACGCATCAACGCCCCTGCAGTATGGAGGTTTCCTAACTTTCTACCTTCTGCATCGAGAGCGGTTCCTTAGCGCTCCGAGCGAAACCATGCAGCTCAATTACTGCAATGTATACAGTACTTTAGTGAGTGCTACGTAAAACCCATCCGGCACCGCGCGCCTCTTGCACCACAAAGGGGTTCGCGAAACCTCGTCTAGGGTGGGTCTAGTTGGACTGCAATAGTGAGATCGGCCTTTCGCATTCGTGCGCGTTTTGGTTCAGTCCGCTCCGATCATTCGTCTCAGTCAGGTATCACAGTTTCTAACGTACCAAAGTAAGCGTGTGGTTCTCGCCGTATAGACCCGGCGTACTCGCAAACCCCGCGCAATCGACCAAGAATTTCTGTTGCTGTTCTGTGATTCTCTGGGTAGCGCTTCGCTTCTTTCGCTAGCTGCTGCATGTGGCAAAGAGACCGCCACGTCGGCTATTTAATTCGATGGACTCATTGTTCCGCAACACTCAGACGAGATTTCTTGAGAGCTCATTTATCTGATCTGCACCAGATCAGGAATAAATAGAGCCTCGGATTGTTTATCTCTTGGAGGATTCTCTGTGTCTTTAACGCGTACTCAATTGCAGCACCAACGATATAGCTCTCTTGTACGACCTGGCATCATTTTGCTCGCCGCCGCTTACACGGTCGGCGCCCTCGCCCAGAGCGGCAACCCCGCTCCTATCCAGCCCCTCCCCACCCACGATCCCCGCCTCGTGGATTTCTGGGCCAACGCCACCAACACTCAGGCCATTTACTTTTCCGCCACCCATACACAGGCCCCCAGTGGCGTCGCCCTCTCCCCCGATGGAGCCACCGTAGCCTGGACCATCGGAGATGGCAAAGGTTTCGCCCTCCACCTCACCCCGCTCGCCCATCCCAATACCGCGGCCGACAAGATCGTCTCTCCCATTAATGCGGGCCCCTGCTTCAATACAAGCCCCGTCTGGTCTCCAGACTCCAAGACGATCGCTTACACCAGCACCTGCACCACCGAAAACACCGCAAAATCAGGCGACGCCCAGTCTCAGATCTTCCTCTACTCCGTAGCCACCTGCCAGTCCCGCCAGCTCACGCACATCACCGGCATCTTCCAGGCACCAGTCTGGGCTCCGGACGGCAAGTCCCTCGCCTTCCTCTTCGTCGAGAACGCCACCCGCGAATCCAGTCCGCTCGCCCCCATAACCCCCTGGTCCGGTGTCATCGGCGAGGACGGCATCGAAGTCCAGCGCGTCTACTCCGTCGACGCCATCACCGGCCAGGGCGCATGGCTCACCCCCACCACCCTGCACGCCTACGAGTTCGACTTCGCCCCCGACTCCAAACACATCGCCTTCACCGCCGCTATTCCCCCCGGCGATAACAACTGGTGGATCGCCAAGCTCTTCACCATCGCCATCACCGCGAACGCCGCCCCTCAGGTCGCCTTCGACCCCAACACCACCACCACCGCCATGCACGGACTGCAGATGGCCCTTCCCCGCTTCTCGCCCGACGGCAAGCGCATCGCCTTCATCGGCGGCCTCATGTCCGACGAGGGTTCTAACGGTGGCGACGTCTGGGTCGTGACTCCGAAGAACGACGACAACACCGCCCAGAACATCACCCCCGACATCGACGGCTCTCCCTCCTTCGAAATCTGGCTCACCAAGGAAACCCTCGGCCTCGTCGAAAACCGTCGCGGCCATACCCTCCTCGCCACCTACGACGCCGACAAGCAAGCCATGGTGCCCGGCCGTGTCCTCGACTTCGGTGAGGTCATTCTTGGCGGCTTCGGCCTCGGAGGCGATGCACCCCTCTCCGTCTCGCGCAACGGCGTCCTGGCCTTCGTCAAGAGCGGCCACGAGACCCCCGCCGAGCTTTGGGCTGGCCCCGGCGCCGCCCTGCGCCAGATCACCAACCTCAACAACCCCAACGCCCCCCACGCCCACATCGAGTCCGTCGAGTGGACCAACGAGGGCTTCCACGTCCAGGGATGGCTCACCTATCCCTCAAACTACGACCCTACCAGGAAGTACCCTGTCCTGGTCCAAGTCCATGGCGGTCCCTCTGCCGCTGTTCCCACCGGCTGGGGCCGCAGCCTCTGGGCTGAGCTTGGCTTCTTCGAGTTCGAGCCCAACCCCCGTGGCAGCTTCGGTCAAGGCGAAAAATTCACCGCCGCTAACCGCAAGGACTTCGGCTACGGCGACCTTCGCGACATCCTCAGCGGCCTCGACGCCGTAGAGAAACAGGTGCCCGCCATCGACAGCAACCGCGAAGCCATCACCGGCTGGAGCTACGGCGGCTTCATGACCATGTTCGCCGTCACCCAGACCAACCGCTTCAAGGCCGCCATTGCCGGTGCCGGCAACCCCAACTGGCAGAGCTACTACGGCGAAAACTCCATCGACCAGTGGATGATCCCCTTCTTCGGCAAGACCGTATATGACGATCCCGCGGTCTACGCCAAGAGCTCCGCCATCAACTTCATCCACAACGTCAAAACCCCTACCCTGGTCCTCGTCGGTGATCGTGACGGCGAGGTCCCCGCGCCCCAGAGCTTCGAGTTCTGGCACGCCCTCCGCGCCTTGGGCGTGAAAACCCAACTCGTCGTCTACCCCAACGAAGGCCACCTCTTCGAGAACCCGGACCATATCCGCGACCGCAGCGAACGCGTCCTGCAGTGGCTCAACACCTACATGCCCGCCCAATAACCGCGCGCCATCTTCACACCCCAAGAGGGGCAACGGAGGCCACTCCGTTGCCCCCTTCTCCTGCCCATCGTTCGCGCCGCTCCATCGCGAAGGAGGAAGGGAAGAGATATCGCGGCCCACAGGAGGGATTGATCAAGAACTTCGAAGGCGGTCCGTAAGTCACGAGGCAGTTTGTCCCTATCGGGATTTTGGGCTCTGATTAGATAAGGCCGGAGGCTCCGCTGGATCCCGTAGACTTTGGTTAGTTTGGAGATCAGGGGTTGAGTAGGAGCAAGGAGCCGAAGATGATCATAATCGGTTGTGATTTTCATCCAAGTTTTCAGCAGATAGCCCTTCTCGATAAGTACTCTAGTGACCAATCGCCTCGAGGATATCCTCAGTGAGCTGTTCTCTAAGTTTTCCACAACGCTATACACATGAGCTCATGTTGTTCTGTAAATCGGCTTCCGTGGATAATCTGAGGCACAGATGCCTCTAGATACGTATGCTGCGTAAATAATTACGCAGCATACGTATGGCGCCAATCGCTTCGATGGGATAACCCGGTGGATGCTCTACCCATCGACGATGCACCCGATCCACATTGTCCATCGATATGACCGCTGCATCGTTTCTGCTATCGCATCCGATTAATTTTTAGGTATTCATGTTGGATGTCGAGCTTCTGCATCGAGTGAGAGCGGTTCCCTTCATGCCATGTTGCTCTTATTCCGGATCTCCTCCGGCACTTTCCAGCTGGAAATCCTCCCAACGAACGGCGGAGAGTTCATGCTCCCCCACACAAGGTTCTGGCGGCCAATTGAACTTTGGCGGCTATTCGATTTGGGGAGGGGCCGCCCTCATGCGCGGGTGATCTCAGAAGGACGGCTTTCGATGGCTCGTTCGAAGGCGCGCTCGATCGCTTCGGCAGCGACGTCGAGCCCGCGGCGCTTCGCAATCACGTTTTTGAAGTACTGCGCTTTCTTGCGATACGCGGGATAGAGCAGGACTTTCTGAATCAACTCATGGAGACCGTCTATGGTGAGGTCGTCGACTTCAAGAAACTCGCCGACTCCGTGGTAGGCGATGCGGATAGCTACCCCGAACTGGTCATAGCCGATGGGGATGGCCATCATGGGAACACCTTGTGCGAGCGATTCAAGGACAGTGTTGAGTCCGGCGTGCGTAATGCAGAGCACGCAACGCTTGAGGAGTTCAAGCTGAGGCGCTTTGTCGACGACTATCACGTTGGATGGGATCGGGCCAAGCTCGTTGAGCTCGATATTGTTTCCTTTGACGAGGACAACCTGGATCTCAGGCACCCGTCCAACCGCGGCCAAGATGGTTTTGTAGATGCTCGCCATGCCGTTCACCAGGGTTCCAAGCGACGCATAGACTAGAGGCCTGCCATTCAGCTTTTCCCAGGGAAAGGGGATAGGCTCGCGGCCCGCATCATCGAAGAAAGGCCCGGCGTAGTGAAACTCAGGGGGCCAGGGAATGCCCGGCAAGTCGAACTCTTTTGGTGTTTGCGACACTATGGCCACAGCCTGCCTGGAGACGGTTGCAGTGGGATCGCTCCAATCAAGCTTGAGGCCGGCCCGCTCAGCGTATTCTTCTGCAAGAGGTTGCACGAGGCCAAAGAATGCGTTGTCATTCTTCTTCAGGTCGTCAGAATTTCGGGTGCGCCCCGCCGAGGTGTCCTCGTATAGCCCCGGCACTACAGAAGGAGGTGTGGCTCCGGAAAAGTCGATATTCAAAATGGCCCATACATGCGCATACGGAATACCCAAACTCATAGGGACGACCTCGAGGTACATGTGGATAGTGTCGAGCACCAGCGCCTCAACCCCCGTTTCGGCGAGTGTGCTCGGCAGATGCTGCGATGCTATCTGGAAGAAAGCTCTGCCCGCCCCTTGAATTGTCCAGCGTGTCGCCGCCGTGCCATGAAGCTTCGCCACTGGAGCGAGAGCGCTGGCGCATGATCCTGCGGGGAACTCCTCTTCACAGTAGGAGACGAAATCAAGTCCGGCAGCGCAGGCGTAGGGGCCCACATCGGGCACCCCGATGAAAACTATTTCGTGTCCTCGGGACTGCAATTTGCGGGCTAAGGCAATCATCGGATTTAGGTGACCGGTGAGCGGCATACTGATAAAGCCAATTTTCACTTCAAGACTCTTTTCATTCTCGTTTGTACCGCATCTGGCAGAAGCGGCTGCGGGCCGAACCCAAGAGATACCAGCGACACGGCACCACGTACTAAGCATTACGAGCGACAAGTCAATGTGCAGTTTGACGCCACATTGCCATCCCTTCCTAATGATGCTCGCCAGCTTAGGAGATTACTGTGCAGGAGTTACTCTCAGTAATGTTTGGCAATTGACCACTCTTACGTGGTCTTGATGTTGCCGTTCAGGCCATTAGGGAAGAATCCTCCCTTGGAAATGCCCGTTTGACCAGCAGCGTTATAGACGATCTGCAGAACCTGTGAAGCACTGCGTGTGAAAGCAAGTCCTGCAGGGACGCTGGCAGTCGCTGTGGAAGTTCCTGCCGTGGCAAAGAAGCCTCCCGCAGACGTCGGCCCTTGGGTTGCTAGAACCTGTGCTCCGGGATCAGAGGTCGGGACATCGAATCCATCTGCCGGAGCAAAGGGAAGTCCCTGTTGAATAGCTAGAAGCCGAAGCGCTCCGGCGTGGAAACCCTCAACCGGAAGGATCTGCGCGACTGTTGCAAGGTTCGCGCCTGTCAACAGAGCGATACCGCCAGCATAAGCGCTGGCGCCTACGTCCACAAACTGACGAGCGATTGTGATGAAATTCCCTCCCGTCGCCTGCCCCGCCGCTGCAAGATTCAACGCGGGCCTTTTGATTTGGCTGCTGCCGAGAACGTTCTGAAGAGCGGCAACATGCGACATCTCGTCAAAGAAAATCTCATTCAGTACATCTGTAATCTGCTGGTTGATAAAAGTCAGCTTAGCGGCCGGGGCACCGGTCACTGGGCCACTTCCTGTGATGAGCGAAGCGGGCAGGTCCGTACCCTGCGTCGCAAAGGAATAAAATGTCGTCTCAAGAAACTCAAGGTTCAAAGCAAAGTTCAGAATATCCGTCTCCGAAGGTCCAGCGGCTAGAACGGTAGATGGAGTCTGGTTGCGTTCGCTGCAACCCGTCAGACCCACTCCAACAGACCCGCCGGCCAAACCCAGCCCAATCATGAACTTTCTGCGGTTCACTGCACGTTGTTCTTTCATCGTCTCAGCCTGCTCAACGGCCATCATCTCTAGTTCCGCAATACGGTTCATTGAATCGTCTCCGGCCTCATACGTAATCGGTACGTATTTAGTAGAGTGGCTGGGGAGTGTTTGAGATTCATTATTTACGACCAGTCGGAAGTATTAAGTTTAGAGACATCAGTGTGACAATTTATATACGTCTGATCGGTTATATTTGCCTTCGGTCATACCCTCCCTTGGGGAACAAGTAATTATGGCGCGCCGAAATGCGGACTACTTTGCTGTCAGATTGCTTCATTGCACAAGGAGTCAATAAATAAGAGGTCTAAGCAAGTCAAATATGAATTCAACGAGAAAGAAGCATCAGCAAACCCCCGAAGATGAGCTCCCCATTGTGCTTTTGCACGGAACCGCCGGAAGATCGGAAGACTGGTCGCAGGTAGTAGCCGAGTTGTCTAAGCACCGCGAGGTGATTCGTCCGAACTACGGAGAACGATTCTGCGGTGATACTCAGGAGGCTGGACCAGCAATGTCAGACTTCGTTGCTGGAGTTATCGCTGAGATCCGAGATGCTGGTGTGCAGCGGTTTAATCTGTTTGGCTCATCCCTTGGCGCCGCGGTAGCCACATGCGTTGCAGCGGAATATCCAGAGATGATTAATTCACTTGTACTTCAGTCAGGATTCAGTCTGGGAAGTGATTCACGGATGAAGCTGCAGTTCGACCTTTGGCTTCACTTGGCATGCACAGATCAAGTGACTCTTACAAAATTGATCCTGGTAAGCGGATTAAGCCGGGAGTTCCTATCAGCGTTCGACGAACTTACTCTCGACGTAATCATCGATGGTTTTGTCGCATCGAGTGACTGGCACCGAATCAAGCAGGCTATTGGTGTCGACCTCAGCGTGGATGTGCGGAAGCAGGCCCAGACGATTAAAAGTCCGACGCTGGTGATCACGGCGAAGCACGACCAGATTGTGCCGCTCGCCTACTCCAAGGATCTGCTATCGCTCATCCCACACGCGCGCGAAATAGAATTCAATTCAGGGCACTTGATCTCCCTGGAGAAACCACACGATTTGGCCTCAGCCATCCTCAGCTTCTACCAAAACCCTCAAGAAAGCTATATTCTATAGACCGCGTGAAGTTCATTCAGGGTTCCTTGAGTGCGGTTGGAAAGCTATCGTATCAAGATAGGAGTTCAGATGTTTTCCTGCTCGTTCCAGGAAACCTGATCTCCTGTCTACTCGATCAAGAGCCAACGCTCCTTCAAGCAGAGAGATCATCAGTGCAGCCACGTCTTCAGGATCAACTTCCCCCCGAATCTCTTTCTTTCCCTGACCGTCTTTCAAGACGCTTTGGAGAAAAAAGCGCCATTCCTTGAGAGCCTCTCGCGCCATCTTCTTGAGCACTGGATTTCCGTCATCATTGTCGGTAATCGTGTTAAGCATTGGGCATCCACCCGCAAACGACGGGCGTGACACCGCATTTGCAACATGTATCTTCAGCTTCTCAATCGCATTCGTGACCGTATCCATATTGGTCATTCGGGCGCTGCACGTTTCACTCCATGCGTAGGCAAAGGCTGCAACAGCAAGCGCCTCTTTGTTGGGAAAGTGGCCATAAAGGCTGCCCTTCTCCAGGCCGACTGCCTCGACAATGTCCTGCATGGAGCAGCCGTCATACCCCTTACGATTGAAGAGGGGGGCCGCTTTGGTGATGATCCTATTCCGTGTTTCCGTTCCTTTGCTCATATAGATCCTGAATTTGCTAGTCCGTATAGTTTGACATGACAAACGGCTTGCTTGAGAGCCCCGATTACGAAGACCTGCGACTGGGAGACGACGTCGTCCCCGGCTGCAAACAATACTGGTGCTACGCGAGCGTCTTCATGTCGATGACATAGCGGTAACGAACATTCTTCGCCACGACTTTGTTGAAAGCCTCGTTCACGTTCTTGATGTCAATGACCTCGACCTCCGGAGCGATGTGATGCTCCGCACAAAAATTGAGGATGTCCTGCGTCTCTTTCATGCCGCCGACAAAGTGGCTGTTGAAATTGACCCGGGAGGCAGCCAGTCCGAAGACGGGGACGGGAAGAGTTCCTGTCGCGGGGATTCCTATCTGCGTGTAGTGTCCGTCCGGCTTCACTGTACCGAGGTAAGCAGTGCTATCGTATGCTGCCGGGATCGTTGACACGACCACATCCAACGAGCCGCGATACTCGACAAGCTCTTTGCGTCGGAGACCACCACTACATCCTTAGCTCCGAAACGGCGGGCGTCATCTACTTTTGACGGAGATGTCGTGAACGCAACCACCTCTGCTCCACGTGCTGCAGCGATCTTGATGGCGAGGTGACCCAGACCACCAATGCCAGCGACACCGACCTTCGTGCCGCGACTCACATTGTCGGCCAACTGTGCAGAATACGTAGTCACGCCAGCGCAGAGTAGAGGAGCGGCCGTCTGCAGATCCATGGAAGCAGGAATCTTCACGACAAAATCCTCTCTGGTCACGATGTAATCCGCGTAGCCTCCCTGTGTAATCCCTCCGAGGTACTTGTCAGGTCCACCACTGGTAAATGTTGTTTGGCCTCGCTCACAATACTGTTCGTGGCCGGTCTTGCAACACTCACAGGTGCCGCAACTGTCGCAGACAAACCCCACTCCGACGTGGTCTCCTGCCTTAAAGCGGGTAACGGCCCTTCCTACCTGGACCACGCGGCCGGCAATCTCATGGCCGGGAACATGCGGCCTTGGCGTGGGACCCCATTCCCACGTACTTGATGAATATCAGAGTGGCAGACATCGCAGTAAAGGATCTCGATCTTAACGTCGGCCTCTCGAAGTGCACGACGCTCAAACTCCCAGGGCGTCAAGATACCATCTGCGGACTTTGCAGCATAACCCCTGGCAAGGCTCTCAAGGTCATGTTGAGCAAAGAGCTCATCTGGATTTGCAACTGCGCCAAGAGCCGCGATTGCCACGCTTGCCTTCAAGAAATCTCGGCGACTTCTGCCGGAACTGGTTTCCATGGATACTCCTCGAGCTTGCTGCCTCTAAATTGGAAACGGGGGAGGTCAACCCTCCCCCATCGGGGTCTACAGGGCAAAGGAGCTACCAGGGCAATTCCTTACCGAGATGGATGAATTTTCCGTTAGGACCGTCCGGACCGATCAATGCAAGATCAACGGTGGTCTTAGCGCCGTCCACGATCTCCAACTGAGCGTGCTGCGTGCCCAATTCGGTCTTCACCCAGCCGGGATGGGCCGAATTGACCTTGATATTTGTCGCCTTCAACTCATCAGCGAGGTGAACCGTCAACTGGTTTAGCGCGGTCTTTGACGCGTTGTACGCGAAGGACTTCATCGGAGCGATTGGACTGCCGGGCATCGCCTGCAGTGTGAGCGAACCCAGAATGCTTGAAAGATTTACGACGCGGCCTGCGGGGCTCTTCTTGAGCAGCGGCAAGAACTCTCGCGTGATGGAGACCACAGAGAAGAGATTCGTATTGAAGACGTTCTGGAGTTCCCCGTCCGTCGTCGAAACGGTGTGGGCGTTAAGAAGGCCACCTTCGCCACCGATACCTGCATTATTAACAAGGATATCGAGTGTGCCGAACTTCTCCGCAACAAACTTGGCCGCCGCTTTGCGGTCCTCGTCCTTGGTCACATCCAAAGTTACTGGATAAGCTTCAATGTTCTCCGCAACAAGCTTGTCCGCGGCTTCCTTCGCTGCCTGCTGTGTTCGTGCACCAACGACAATGGTGATGCCCTTCTGTCCAAGTTGACGAGCCGTCTCGAAACCAATTCCACGGTTCGCGCCGGAGATGAGTGCTACTTTCTTTTCGCTAGGCATGTTGTTTGCCCTCCTGAGTGAATTGGATGGGCTTCTTTGCGATGGCGATTCAATAAAACCGACCAGTCGGTCTATTTAATCCACCCCGTAGATGTTTCGTCGCCTGTTCATATGCAGAGGAAACATCGTTGTATAGAGCCGATAACCCCTGCACTCAAGATCATTTAGTAACTGAGATGGGTTCCCCGCGATCCGCATTGTTGCGATGAACTGTCGTTGGCTCCATTGCTCTCGTTGACCACTAAGTTGTCCACAGCTGGCATTCTGCGCACACAAAATCTCCTGGAATCACCGACGTTCATCGATATTTCTACCTTCTGCATCGATTCCAACTTCGCGGGTCTACATTCCATAGTTTGCTTATCTTCCGCGCACTGGGCCACCACTTATCATGGTTCCACTTTCTTCCGTCTCCACGGCCGGCATGGCGAAGGGACGCGAAAGTGGTCCAGCATCTGCACTCTTCAACATGATGAGAAACATTGGAGGCTCAATAGGCATCGCTGGACTTCGACATCACTTTCTGTAAGAGAACGGTTCCATTCGGCCCGCATCGGACAGTCCGTGACCATTTACACAAGTGCCGAGCAGGAACGCCTGCAGCAGTCGGCAACTTACTTTATGTTTCAAGGTAGCGACGCGTCTTCGGTTCACATGCGCGCGATCAGCGCGGTTGGCGTCAGGCATTCTTGCTCGCATATAGCGATTGTTTCCTGGCACGGGCTGTGTATTGCTCTCGAGCGTATTTGCTTTGTTCTGTATGAAAAGAGCCCATCTCTCGGGTGCGGTTGGTAAACATTGATGTACAACAACTGGCAGTCATAAATGCATTCCTGACACTTCTGGAATCGATCAGAACTCTCTGAGTGCGGATAAGGTCTGATCGTCGATGAGTGACTCGGCGATAATGTACTCACCGAGTTCGGTCTTCTCGTCGGAGGATGAGTGGACGCCGACGCGTTGCTTGTTGCCGATGTGCGGCGGATCCATATATCTAAGCTGTTGCCTGACGGTGAGCCAGTTCAGTGTCTTTACCGCCAAACCTTCAGCAGGCAGCAACGCACGCGGCCACACAGTGTGACGGCCCCAGCCCTGAAAGCCGCAGAGATCGAGCGCGATGTGAAGCGTCAGCGGGTGATCGCTCAGTACCGCGCGCAACTCATCGGCGGGCCGGTGCTCCTTCTCACCTTCAGAAACATGCACGTCCAGTTCGACCCACGAAATCTCCAGCCCGCACACGGCGGAGAGGATGCCGGACGCGAGGTCGTCGAACCGTCGCTGCGACAGCCTGCTGTCCATATCCACACAATAGGCTATCCGTGAACGAACATTCTCTTCGCCACAAGCTTCTAATCGTGCCGCAGCGCCGCCATCGGATTCAGCCTCATGGCCCGCACCGCCGGCAGCAACCCCGCAGCCATTCCAGTCAGCAACAACGCCATCGCAGCACTTATCACCGCCACCGGATCAGCAAACGACGTAGCGAACAACATTTGCGCCACCACCCGCGACGCCGCAAGCGCGCACGGCAGTCCAACGCCAACGCCGATCAGCGTAATCATCACGCTCTCCCGCAGAATAAGCCGCAGAATCCCGCCGCGCTGCGAACCCATTGCCATCCGAACCCCAATCTCCCGTGTCCGCAGATTCACCGCATACGACATCAGTCCAAACAGTCCAAACCCCGCAACCACCAACGCCACCGAGGCGAAGAACGTAGACAGCGTCGCCGTCATCTGCTCATACACCAGCGTGCGTTCGCTGCTCGCCTCCAGAGTCCTGCTGCTCGACGAATACTCCTCCCCAAACGACTGCAGCACCGCATCCACGTCTCGCGTCAACTCCGCACCGTCGCTCCCTCTGACCAGAAGCGTACCCGCGTATCCGTTGTCCTGCTGGGTTGGAGCAAAGA
Source organism: Tunturiibacter psychrotolerans (assembly GCF_051013365.1). Classification (GTDB taxonomy): domain Bacteria; phylum Acidobacteriota; class Terriglobia; order Terriglobales; family Acidobacteriaceae; genus Edaphobacter; species Edaphobacter psychrotolerans_A. The sequence continues at coordinate 2,311,271 of NZ_CP132941.1, forward strand.
TCATCGGCGCATCCGCATCCCGCACATCGGCAATCCTCGCCGTCTGCGATACACCGACAATCTCTAGATCTTGAAAATCAGGTTGTACGCCAAACCGAATCCGCTTACCGATCGCGCTCTCCGATCGAAACAGCTGCTTCGCCAGAAGGCTGTCGATAATCACCACCCGCGGATGATGCGCATCATCAGTCCACGCAAAATCGCGCCCCGAGACAAAAGGAATCGCCAGCGTCTTGAAGAACCCAGGCGACACCTCCACCAGCGTCGCCGCTGCCGCATCCGCTGCGTTCGTGCTCGTCGCCGGTGAAGCAGTCTCCTTCCACCCGCCATCTCCCGCCGGTATCGACACGCTCGAAAACGCCGCCGACCGCGCCGCCTCCATGTTTCCCACCGCCTCCAGCACCTGTCTCCGATAGTTGATCGTATCCGTCGTATCGCCGACCCGCGGCACCGAAGCCAGCTGCACCTCCGTCACTCCAGCCCGCGCAAATCCAGGATCGAAGGTCCTCATCCCCTCCAGCGAACGCAGAAACAGCCCGGCCATCTGCACCAGCACGAGCGAGATTGCAATCTGCGACACAATCAGCGCCTTCCCCAGAACTCCAGTCCCGCGCCCCAGCGTCCTCTGTCCCTGTCGCATCGCACTCGCCGGGTCCTGCCGCGAGAGCTGCCACGCCGGAATCAGTCCAATGAACAGCCCCGCAAACAAAGCCACAACGACGGCAAAGCAGAACACCCGCCAGTCCGGCTTCACGTTCAACAGCACCGGCACACTCTCATTGCGCGTCAGCAGCACCACCAGCAGCCTGCTGCCCAAAACCGACAGCACCAGCGCCAGCACTGCACCCACGCCGGAAAGGAACATCGTCTCCGCCACGAACTGGTGCACCGCCTGCCACGAACTCGCACCCAGCGCTATTCGCGTGCTGATCTCATGTCTGCGATAGCTCGCCCGCGCGAGTGTAAGGCTCGCCAGATTCACGCACACCACCAGCAGAATCAGTGCAACAATGCCAAGCAGCAGAAACAGCGGCTTCGTCACCTTCGTGCGCAGATTGCTGTCCACTCCTCTCGTCGCCTGGTCCACCTGCAGACCCATCGCAAGAAACGACTGCCGCCTCTGCCCTTTGATCTCCGCCGAAACCGTACTTTCCAGCAGATGTGGCCACAACGACTGCAGCTGCGACCGCGCACCCTCAACCGTCTCCCCGTCTTTCAGCCTCCCCGTCACATTCAGCCACAGCAGAGTGCGGTTTCCGCCGTCGAACTGTTGCGATGTACCCGCCGGTATCGTGATCCCCGGGGCCTCTTCTCCAATCTTCATCCCCGTAAACCATCTCTGCGTCACACCGATGATCGTGAACAGCTTTCCGTCAGCCCGAATCGTTCTGCCCACAACCGTGGGATCACCCGTAAACTGCCTCTTCCACATCTCGTAGCTGATCACAGCCACCTGCGACGCCTGGCTTCCCTGCACATCGGCCGGCCCAATCAGCCGCCCCAGCAACGGCTGCGCCTCCAGCACGCCGTAGTACCCACCCGTCACCGACCGCGCCGGAACCAGCGACATCTTTCCGTCGATCTCAAGATTCTCGCTTCCCCCACCGCTCCAGCCGCATATTCCCGAGAACACGCGCTGATCCCGTTCCAGCTCGGCAAACATTGGAGAGGTGATCGGAACACGCGCATGGTTTCGGTAGATCCCGTTCATCGAAACCAGCTGTTCCGGATGCGGCAGCGGTAGCGGCCGCAATACCAGCGCGTTCAGCAGCGAAAACACCGAAGTCGCCGCGCCAATCCCCACCGCAAGGGAGATCGCAAAGATCGAAGCAAACACTGGGCTGCGAACAAACGATCGCAAGCCATACTGAAAACTCTGCCGCAAGGAACTCATTCAAACCTCGGTCGCAATCTCTAGCGAAATTGTAACTTCGAATGCGGCTATCCATCCGATGCGCATCTGGCCGTCGACAAAGTTTGAACCCGTCACTTCTCACAAGCCGACTTTCTATGAGCAGGTCACTGGTGTCAAGGTTTCTATGAGCAGGTCACTGGTGTCAAGGTTCGTTCTTTGCTCTTTCCTTCATAGGTCTTTTGCTTTTGTTATTGTTCTTGGTTTCGTTGCTCTCCACCGTGTTTCTATTCGCACTCTGGATGAGCTGTCTTGATGCAAGCTCGGTGCAGGTTGGGGTTCGAGAGGAGAGTCGATGCTGCCATTTATCGGTCGGCCTCGAAGGCCGAAGTCGGCTCGCAGTCATCGGAACACGGTGTCGTCGCAACGGGTAAACATGTTGATCTCTCAGGCTGCTTGTTCGTAGAACGGCATGTACGGCTCTTGGGTGCTCCAGAGGTGATGAAGCAACACGGCCAACTTGCGCGCGACGGCAACGATGGCCTTGCTCTTGGCCTGCTTGCCACCTCGAGCAGCTAAGTGCAGACCCCACTGTCGAAGCGCAGAATCTCGTCCGTGCGGTCGGAGGATGTGGTTGGAGCACTCGATCAGCAGACTTCGGAGGTATGCGTTACAGGCATGGGTGATGCCAAGTTGAGGATCATGGTCTCCGGACTGACTTCGACGAGGTCGTAGGCCAAGATAGCAACCGACATCGCGACTTCGCCCAAACCGTTCCTTGCTGCCGAGCGTCAGCACGAAGGTCAGGGCGGTGAGGTGGCCGACGCCGTGAACCTTCAGCAGAGCTTGCGTCTCCGGATACTCGGTCTGGCCGAGTTGCTGGATCTGCCGATCGTACTGCTTGATCTTCAGCGTCATGTCCGCGATCTGCTGGAGCACCGGGCCGAGCGCCTGTGCCAGTCCAGGCGGCATAACGGCGAGGCTGCGCTGAGCAAAGCAGGTTGTGGCGGAGGCCGGCATACGATAGCCGCAGGACTTCGTCAGACCACGAACGGCGTTCACCGCAGCGTACGCAGTCGCACCAGCAGAGCTCGCGCACGAACCAGAGTGAGAGCCTCTTGCTGCTGGACGGTGCGGTGGGCGATAGGCCGGAGGATGTTCGGATCAAGCCGAGCATAACGCGCCAGCTTCTCAGCATCGACCTGATCGCTCTTCCGGTCGCTGTGCGAGATCGCCCGCAACTCGCGGACGTTCGCCACGATGACTTCGTGTCCTAGTTCCTGCAGCTGTGCGCTGATCCAGATCGAGTGTGTCCCAGCCTCCATCGCGACCCGCGCTGGAGCCACGTCGGTGAACCACTTCTCGATCGCCTTCGGAGTGGTCCTGAAGCGGCCACGGTCGACCACTCCTCCGTCCTGGTTGAGGGTGCAGTAATGGCTCCAGACATCGCCAAGATCAATGCCGATCGTCATCTCAACCTTGGCTTGCCTGCGTGGAACTTCAGCGATGAGGTGCTGCCCTGGCTTCTTCATGGGAATAGTCTCTCTCCGTTTCGAAAGACCTGCTCATCCCATTTGTAGGTATCTCGCAGGCGAGAATGATGTGAGGGAGCGCAATCTCTTGACCTATAATACGTCCGGACGTATTATAGGTGGATGGGACGTCCCTCATTTCGCAACCAAATCATAGCTTCGGGAATGCAGACCGTACATCATCGCGGTTTTGGCACCGTGGGATTGCGAGAGATCACCGCTGAGGCCGGTGTCGCCCAAGGTTCTTTCACCAATCATTTCGCGTCGAAGGAGGAGTTTGGCGTGGCGGTCCTGAATCACTACTTCGATCAGCTTCGCGGTGTGATGGCGCAGACGCTGGAAGACGAAAGCCGTAAGCCAACGGAGCGTCTCGGTGCGTATTTTGAACGCATTACCGATCTCTTCGCCTCAGGCGGGTGGCGTTACGGCTGTTTGGCGGGGAACATGGCGCTGGAAGCTCCGGAACACAGCGAACTGCTCCGCCAGCGCCTCAGTCAAATCTTCGCTGAATGGTCAGGACGCTTCGCGGAGGTTATCCGGGAGGCTCAGAAGGCTAACGAGGTGCGAACAGATATTGACCCCGAAGAGGCTGGCGCCGCGCTGTTGGAAGCGTGGCAGGGGGCGATGCTCCGCATGAAAATCGAGCGTAGCCCGGCGCCTCTCGACCGCTTCAAGCGACTTATTCTTCCGGCTGTGCTTTCAGTTCGTACGCTGTCCTGAGTGCCGGCTCTTCAGCGCTCATGAGTCGAAGTAATGCGTAAGGGACGTCGGTCCGTGTTTGGAGTCAGCCAGGAAGTCTTCCGCACCACCGCACGATTAACCAACAGATTTGTTCGAGCCTTCAAAAAGGAGCAGCATGACCATCCCTTTCGATATCGCCTTGCCTCAAGTAAATGTTTTGGATTCAACTATGGCATACCGTGAAGGAGGCGATCCGCAAGCACCAGTGGTGCTTTTCCTGCATGGGAATCCAACCTCGTCTTATATCTATCGAAAGATCATTACGATGGTCGCACCGATCGCACATTGCATCGCGCCTGACCTCATCGGATTCGGCCAATCAGGAAAGCCGGATATTGAGTATCGCTTTTACGATCACGTCCGATACCTCGACGCCTTCATTGAACAAGCTGGCATCTCTTCAGCATTCGTGATCGCGCAGGACTGGGGTACGGCACTTGCGTTCCATTTGGCTGCCCGCAGGCCAGAATTCATCCGCGGACTTGCATTCATGGAGTTCATTCGCCCCATTCGTAGCTGGGACGATCTTCCAGCGAAAGGAGCCGAGATCTTCAAGAAATTCAGAACGCCCGGGGTGGGCGAAGAGATGATTCTCGGGAAGAATATGTTCGTCGAGCAGCTGCTGCCTGCGGCGACCGTCCGCAAACTGACGGATGAGGAGATGTCCGTGTACCGAGCACCGTTTCCTACTCCAGAATCGCGACGGCCGACATTGCTCTTCCCGCGCGAACTGCCCGTCGCCGGGGAACCGGCGGATGTGTATTCCACCATCGAGCAAGCACATCGCGCGCTAGCCGAATCGACCTATCCAAAGCTGCTCTTCGTGGGAGATCCGGGCTCTTTTGTCTCTCCAGCATTCGGCAGCAGCTTTGCAAAGGCTCTTACGAACTGCAGACTTGTCCAACTTTCCTCCGGCATTCATTATCTACAGGAGGATCATCCCGACCTCATCGGCTCTCAGGTCAAGGAATGGCTGATTGACTTGGGTGTCGGCCGAGAGAAGCCCATTCAACTTCGCAAGAAGCAACTAACTTGAAACGCGCTCTCGTCAGTGAGCTGCTTAGTATCCTCAGTTGACGCTAAATCGCCAATGCACTCATCGAAAGACGGTGAGTCGTGTGAAGCCGGATTCTCAATCTGTTGTCACTCATTGACCGGTATCCCATCTGCCCTTGATCGAGGAACGCATGGATCTCTTGAGTTTGAGATCTCAGAAGTGCATCCCGAAGCCGCGCGGAAATAGCGGTTGTGCTGAGTCATCTGGAAGATCGCTCTTCTGTTGTTCGACGGCCTCTGCGGAGCTGGGGAGCTCGAACGGCAGATGACCGGAGGGAGCGGTGGTGCCCTTGAGGAGATCGAGCAGTGGCTTGTCGGCGATGCCGAAGTCACCGAGGACCGCCGTTGCGTGTGGCATCACATCGGTTAGGATCAGGGGTCTTTCGAGCGTTGTGATGAAGATGCACGGAGTGGTGCCGCTCGCTTTCAGCAGCTCCGCGAAGGCGGGGTCGGCGGGGAGAAAGTTCAGGCGGCCTTCGTGTTGTCTTGATCCGAAGAAGTAGCCCGGGTGTTCGCTCTGGAAGGGCGCGGGTGCGCGAATGATGGCGACCTCTGCCTGGCTCGGATCTGACACGACCTGCCAACCTGCTGCCTTTGCCGACTCCGGCCGTACGCCGTAGAGATAGACCTTTAACCCTGTTTTGGTGAGCGGGAGAAGCGGCTTGAGCGTCGTAGGTGCGGGTGCGTTGTTGAGCAGCACCACTGCGCTAGCTTGCGCGGCTTGTCCTGCCTGAACGAACTCCGGTTTGCCCACGACCGATTGAGCGCTACCTTCGTCTACGTAGGGCTGCTCGAACAGGCCGAGCTGGAATTTCTGCACGAGAATGCGGGTTGCAGCCTCTCTCGCGCGAGCCTCGGAGATGAGGCCGCTCAGGATGTCTTCGACGATGAGAGCGGCTTCCTCTGTACCACCGATCTGGTCGACACCTGCGTTGATCGCCTTTGCGAAGCGCTGCGGCTTGGTGAGAGATTCAACGCCCCACGGCATGCCTATGTCTTTGGGGCTGGGCTTGGTGCCCTTGGGCACACCATTTTGACAGTTTTCGTTGCAGTCGCTGGTGATGCCCCAATCGCTGAGTACGACTCCACTGAATGCGTAGTGGCCACGCAGAAGGCCGGTGATCAACTGCGTGTTAAAGTTTGCGCCGACCTGTTCGAGCGGCTTCCCGTTGAGGGAGGCCCCCTGCAGGATGGCGTAGGTGGGCATCACCGCGGCGACGTGAGCGTGGAATGCACCTTCAAAGGGGATGAGGTGGTAGGCGAGATGGTCGTCTTCGAAGGAGGCGTAGCGGCCGTAGAAGTTATGCGCGTCCCAGCCGTCCTTCTCTGCGCCGTATCCGGCCCAGTGTTTTACCACCGTGAGGACACTGTTGTGATTGAGGCCATCTTCGCCGTTCTGCATGCCTGCGACGTAGCCTTCTACGAGGCGTTTCGCGAGTTTGGCATTGGATCCGAAGGTGCCGTTCGAGCGTGCCCACCGCGGTTCGGTTACAAGGTCTGCCTGGGGCGCCAGAGATTCGCGTATGCCCACCGCGAGATACTCCTGTCGTACCGTATCCGCAAATTGACGAACGACTGCGGGATCTCCGATAGAAGCGAAGCCGAGCGGTTCGGGCCAAAGTGAGAATACGGCGTCTGAAGAGCTGGCTCCGAGCACCTCTTGGAAGTGACTTCGAGGGTCGGTCGAGATGGTGACGGGTACACCGAAGGCGCTCTTCTCCGCGATCTCCTGCACGTGATTATTTTGCGCGGCCAGAGTTCGGGCGTCGGTGCTCAGTCGCGTGATGAAGCTGTTCACGCGTTGCTCCACGACCAGGCCGCGGATTCGATCGAGATCGTAGGCATTGCCGCGGCCAAGATCTCCGGCCGCCGGCAGCGTGCCATGCACCATCAGGCCCGCCACGTCTTCAATCCGCATCCGAGCGACGAGATCGGCGGCCCTGGTTTCCGGGGAGAGCCGCCAGTCCTCATAGGGGTCCAGCTTTCCGTTATGGTTCATGTCCTTGAACTCGAGGCCATCGACGGTCAGCAGTGCATCGGTTCGGTATCCAAGGGCAGGTTGTGGAGTTGTGGGCGAAGTGCTTTGTGCACCTGCGGTGACCGCGAAGGCCGAGAGAGCCAGGACGAAGCGATATGCGTGCATGTAGGGCCGACCAGGAACCTGGAGATGAAAGCTATGCGTTCGCGAGGAAGTATACCCCAGGCGGTCTCACCGTCCGGCCATACTCCTTGGAGTCATCCACTATGATTAGACCGTTCTATAACCTTCGCCCCGGAGCGCTCGTGCCAAACATCAAAGTATCGAGACGGGACTTTATTGCAATGAGTGGAGCAGTCGCCATTGAAGCCGCGATTGGACATGCACAGAAGTCCGAGAAACGTCTTTATGCCTTCGTCAGCTCGTGGACGAGCGGACCGAACGGTGGAGGAGATGGCGGCGGTATACACGTATTTTCCTTTGACGAGGAAGACGGATCACTTCGCTTGCTGAGCAGCATCGCACCGGAATTGAATGCGGGATACATCTGCCTTTCGCCGGACGGGAAGCAGCTGTATTCGACGGACGAGCGCAAAGATGCCGGCCACCAGCCGGGAGCTGGAGGAGCCGTTGTAGCGTTTGAAGTCGACCCAACAACCGCGGCTCTAAAACGACTCGATACAGTTCCCAGTATGGGGGCGTTTCCCGCCTTCATCAGCGTCGCTCCCGATGGCTCCTGCGTGGCGGTGGCCAACCACGGATCCTACGACGCTACGACCCGCGTTGTTCAGGAAGCCGGCCGCCCCGAGGTGCAAAGACTCTACGACGATGCGTCTGTCGCACTCTTTCCTACTGGAAAGGATCAATTATCTCCAGCCAGCGACGTGGCTGTCTTCGCGCAGCAACACGCGAAGGGATGGGAACACGAAACCGGCCTGGACTCCATCTTTCAGGCCAGCCCGCACGCGCACTCCGTGAACTTCGATCCGGCGGGCAGGCATCTGTTGGCTTGCGATAAAGGAGCCGATCGGATCTACGTCTATCGTCTGGAGGAGAACGGGCCCCGGTTGAAACAACTCAGCGTTTTCGACGCTCCTCCGGGTACAGCGCCGAGACATTCAGCCTTCCATCCGAATCGACCTTATGTCTTCGTCATTAACGAGCTGATGGCCACTATGAGTTCGTACCGCATCACTCCGCCGGGCGCTCTGGAGTTCATCCAAACCGTACCCACGGTATCCGGCAACGCGGTTCCTTCAGGAAAGCGGAACATGCCGTCGGATGTTCATGTGCATCCGAGCGGGCGGTTCGTATACGGCAGCACGCGTGGGGAGAACAGTATTGCCAGCTTCAGCGTTGATCTCGAGACCGGCAGGCTGAGCCCCTTCGAGCTCGTTTCGACTTTGGGAAGTACGCCGCGTGGCTTCAACCTGAGCCCGGATGGAAGGTATCTCTTGGTAGGCAATCAGGACTCAAACGAGGTACGGACCTTCAGGGTCGATTCCGACACTGGTCGGCTACAACCTATTGGTGCTAAAGCCGAGATTCCACGGCCCGTGTGCATCAAATTTTCCTACTTGTAAGAGATCCAAGGATGAGACGAGCTGGCCCTTCCCTGGGCTAACCATTCTGACGGCACCTTTCTCGCAATTGGCGATAAATCGCCAAGTCACTCATTGATGAATTCCACGTCGCGTTTTGCCGCACGGGGAGATCATATTTCTGATCGTGGGATGAGATCGATTGCCTCACCCAGCCATCTGCGAATGGTGTTGGTGGAGAGACCTCTATCGATATGTTCGGTTTTTCGTTCAATCTTTGAGACCAAATCCTTATCCAACTCCTTGTGGCCTTTCAACTCAAGAAGTGCAGCAAGAACGATTAGAATTGAGTCTTGTTCTTTTTTGTGTAGGCGCCTTTGTGTGGGTGACTCCAGCATCCGATTTATCCGCAACTGAAGAGCCCGAATCTCGCGTTTAGCGGCCTCAAGACGCTTATCCACCTCAAGGGCATGATCGAGCCTAAGCGACCAGATGCCCTTATATTCGGTGAAGGGAGCTAACTCACTGTCGTCGAATTCTTGCAATCTTCGTCTTTTTAGAACGAGTTCTTCAACCTCCTTCGCCAAAGCTAATTCGGAGTCCAAATATTCTCCGAAGGCCGTCATTGGCGAATCCAGTATCTCTCCATAGCCATTCTTCGCAAGCCAATTCACCAAGTCTTTGAAAAAGATAAACGTGCGTTTGGACGCCAGTCCATCTCCGTGCGCAAGGAAGTCTTCGATATCTCCGCTAGTCTTGACAGAGGCCAAGTGGCCATTAGCTATAGCCCTCAACAGATGCGATTCAACCGCCGCTTCCATTCCCGCGTCGATCTTTTCTAAACGTGCGGTATGCTCGGCAGCTGGTACACTTTCTGGCCTCGCCGGGTAGCGGTGGGGGGTCAATATAAACAAATCGCGAACGATCAGGGAAACTGCGCGGGGAATACCGAGATACAAAACACCGAAGTGCGGTATTGCAGGATACGAATCGGGTATATCGCTAAATTGGAGATGATAGGACCGCAACATCGCTTCCGCCGAAACCTCGTCTACATCCACGGGAATAGTATCCGTAAACGAGGTTGGCCAATTTTCTAAGTTCTCAGTCATGCTCGGCCCTTCGGGATTAGTGTCTCCATCAATTATTTCCTTTCATATGTGAAGCTGGTCATTGAGGGCTGATATGTAGTCGGCCCATGATTGGAGCATTGCCTTGCGCTGATCGGCGTACTCGGCCCTGTTGTATATGCCGCGCACACCTCCGATCGTGTGGTTGAGTGCCTTCTCTACTACGTCTGAAGGGAAACCCTGTTCGTGCAGAAGCGTAGATCCTGTGCGCCTCAAGTCGTGGATCGTAAAGGGAGGGATTGGGAAACTCATCGCTCCCATCGCCTGATTTAATGCATTCGCCGCGAACGGTTTGGTTAGACTTCCTCGGCCAGGAAGTACCAGTTCGGAGTCGCCGGCGAGTTGCCGCAGTTCCTCGAACATCTTTCCGACTTGGGTTGAGAGATACACCGTGTGAGGCTTTCCGGTTTTCGACTGTGCCTCGGGTATTACCCATTCCCCAACTTCAAGATTCACGTTGATCCACCGCGCGTGCAGCAACTCGGATTTGCGAACTAACGTCAAGAGAATGATGTGTAGGGTCAGTTTGAACTGCCGCCGGATGTTACTACGATACAAAACCTGAAGGTAGATCTTCAGTTCGTCCGGCGATAGGGTGCGAGTCCTGGGGCGAGCTCGCGTTATAAAACGCATGGGCGTGGCGTGCGTAGGATTGACAGTAACAACTCCGCAGACGATGGCGTAATCGAAGATACGTTTTAGGAGATTGCGAAGCTGGGCGGCTGCGGTTTCGAATCCATTGTCGCGTTTCTTGAATACGATCCGCTGCACATCTTGAGCTGTCACGTCTCTGAGTGCCCAGGATCCAAACGCGGGGTAGATCTCTTTTTCGAGATAGCGGCGAAGCTGCCTAGTATCCTTTCGATCTCTCTCGATCACTTCTTTGAAGTACCGTTCGCTGAAGGCGGCGAGGGAGGTGGAGTTGGCCAAGGCGAACTTCTCCAACTGCTTTTGCTTGGCCGGTGATATGCCTTCGTAAACTGCCTTCGCGAGTTCGTCGCGTTTGGATCTGGCAGCCTTCAAACTCACGAGGGGATATTTCCCCAGCGAGACCTTTTCCGTCTTTCCTTTGAATTGATATCTGTACCGCCAGGAAGCGCCGCCGGTCGGCATCACCTCAAGTGCAAGGCCGCGACCGTCACTCACCGCGTAACGAACTTGCTGCGGCTTCAGCGTTTTAACTTGAAGTTCTGTTAATGGCATTGCTCCCTCGGATTGTCCACAGAACTGGAAAAACCACACTTCATGACGCGAGTGTACATTCCCGTGGACAACTTTAGGAACGGCTCTGCGTGTATTTGGCTGGACGCGCTTGGATACTAAAGTACTGTTGACAAGGGGATAGTTCGAGTTGAGTGGAGTCCCTGAGCTTTGCTAGGATCCGCTGTTATTTGCCGATGCAGAACTCGCCGAAGATTAAGTTGAGGATGTCATCGCTCGTTGTGGAGCCGCTGAATGCGTCGAGAGCGCGGAGCCCTTCGTAGAGATCAAGAAGAATCATTTCGTGGGGGATGTTCGCGGATGCAGCCTGATACGCACGATGGAGGGCTCCTGTCGCGTCCGAGACTGAGCGCTGTTGCCGTTGGTTTGTCAAAACTGCGGATTCCATGTCTGGAATCTCCTTGGCGATATATGACAGAATTGCGCGGCGCAACTCGAGAATGCCCGATCCAGTGAGAGCGGACGTTTTGACAGTTTGAAGGGACTGTTCCCGACCTCGCGACTCCGGATGCGCGAGATCTTGCTTGTTGATAACAATGAGGAAGGGGCGACCGGAAAGAGCGGCTATCGTGGCATTGTCGTCTTCGTGCGGCGCAGAGGCGTCCAAAACGAGCAGCACGACATCGGCTTCTGACATAGCTTCACGGGTCTTCGTGATGCCCATTGATTCGGCTTCGTCGGTCGCTTCGCGAAGACCAGCGGTGTCGATGAGTTCAACGGGGATGCCTTCCAGCGATAGCCGTTCGGTGACCAAGTCGCGAGTTGTGCCGGGTGTCGCAGTGACGATAGCGCGGTCGCGTTGGATGAGACGGTTGAAAAGAGAGGATTTACCAACGTTAGGGCGGCCTACTATGGCCATGGTGAAGCCGTCGCGGACGATGTGGCCGTAGGAAAAGGACTTCTCGAGTGCGATGAGGGGAGCTTGGATCGCTGCGATTTGAGCGCTGATTTCGGAGCTTGGGAGGGTATCGATGTCGTCTTCGGCAAAATCAATACCGGCTTCGAGCGCTGCGATGAGGCTTATAAGTTGTTGTTTTATTGGGGTTATGTGGCGGGAGAGAGAGCCTCCGAGTTGTTGGGCGGCGATGCGTGCCTGATGGAGCGTGGTGGATTCGATGAGGTCTCGGACTGCTTCGGCCTGGGTGAGGTCGAGGCGGCCGGAGAGGAAGGCGCGTTGAGTGAATTCGCCGGGTTCTGCGAGGCGGGCGCCGCTGGCTACGCACTGGCGGAGGAGGTGATCGAGGAGGACGGGGGAGCCGTGGGCGGCGATCTCTACGATGTCTTCAGAGGTGTAGGAGTGGGGGGATTGGAAGTAGGTGACTACCGCTTCATCTAGGGTCAGGGTGGGATTTTCGCTCGTCAAATCAAGAATTTCGGCGAAGCGGGCCTGGGATGGGGCGAGGGGATGGCGGAGTTTGAGAAGGGGTTCGGCGATGGCGCGGGCTGCGGGCCCGGAGAGGCGGACGATGCCGATTCCGCCGCGGCCGGGGGGCGTGGAGATGGCAACGATGGTGTCTTCGAAGATGGGGTCGGATTTGGAGTGGGAGTCGCTCACCTGGATTTTTCCATGTTAGCGGGAGAAAAAAATTGGCGTGGTGGGTTGTGGTGTTTTGCGGGGGTTTTTGCGAAAAGTCGTGTTCAGAACGTGGTGTTTTGATGGTGTGATCGTGGTGAATTGCGTGGTAAACGTGGTGTTTAAACATCGTCTTTTTCGCGCACTAGAAATACGCCAGCTTTTTCGACTTTATTTTCGGGTGCAGGTTGCGGCGGCAAAGAAGCGGGTTTCTCCACTGCGCTGCTCACGATGAGACCGTGAGCAGCTTCGGTCGAAAATGACAGTTACTTAGGAACAAAGCTAAATGCGTTTCGAGATGGGAGCGAAGCGTGTGCTTTACGTCGGGTGCGAGTTGGCAGGTACGATTGAAGGATGGCGACGCAGTTTTCGAATGAAGCTTTGAAGTTTTTGCGGGGGTTGAAGAAGAACAACGACCGCGAGTGGTTTGGAGATCGGAAGGACGTTTACGAGAAGCAGTTGAAGGAGCCGATGCTGAAGCTGATCGGTGAGGTGAACGAGGCGATGGCGGAGTTTTCGCCGGAACATCTGCGGCCTGCGAACAAGATTTTGATGCGGATCTATCGGGACATACGATTCAGCAAGGACAAGCGGCCTTACAAGCATCATGTCTCGGCGTGGTGGGCGCGGGACGGGCTGCAGAAGACCTCGGGGGGTGGGTTTTATCTGCAGGTGAGTTCGACGGAGGTGCTGATCGCGGCTGGGGTTTATATGCCGGAGAGGGAGCAGTTGCTGGCGATTCGGCGATACCTGGTGGATCATCATCTGGAGTTTCGCAAGATCATGGCGGGGAAGAAGCTGCGGTCGCTGATGCAGGAGACGGATACGCTTTCGTTGACTCGGCCGCCTAAGGGGTTTGCTGCGGATGATCCGGCGATCGATTTGATTATGGGCAAGCAGTGGGGGTTGTCGGCTACTTTGCCGGTGGAGCGGGCTACTTCGCCGGGGTTGCTGAAGGATGTGGTGGAGCGGTTCAAGGTGGCGGCTCCTTTGATCAGGCTTTTGAATACTCCTTTGATTGCGAAACCTCGAAAGCCTCTTTTTTGAAAGACTCTGTCCTGCCGGACGGGCCCACTGCGCGTGGGGCGGTCACTTCGTGACGCGTGTACCTTTTCTCGATTGGTGATCGGCTTTGGTCCTCCCGTTGGTCGGGTAGGAGTTCGTTTTTGTGAATCTAAATGAGTGAGTAGTTACTCATATGACCTGGATAGAGATTGTTGAAAGGATGGGCATGACATGGCGAAGTGGACGGTAGCGGATATTCCCCCCCAGAAAGGTCGCATTGCTGTGGTTACGGGCGCGAACAGTGGGATTGGCTGGCATACGGCGCTGGAGTTGGCGCGAGCCGGTGGCGAGGTTGTGATGACCGCGCGTACCGCGACGAAGGGACAGGAGGCGGTGGAGCGGGTGCGGCGTGAGGTTCCGCAGGCGAAGGTGCGGTACGAACAGTTGGATCTTGCGAGTCTGCGGTCTGTGCGAGAGTTTGCGAAGCGAGTGGCGGGTGGCGGAAAGCTGGACCTGTTGGTGAATAACGCCGGTGTGATGCGGATTCCAGTGCGGCAGGAGACCGAAGATGGGTTCGAGATGCAGATGGGAACGAACTTCATGGGTCCGTTTGCACTGACGCTGCTGCTGATGCCGGCGTTACTGAAATCGAATGCTCCGCGTGTGACTACAGTGTCGAGCGGTGCGGCAGATATGGGGTTGAAGCGGATTCGGTTTGAGGATATGCAGTGGAAGCAGGGGTACAAGCCGTGGAAGGCTTATTGCCAGTCGAAGCTGGCAGACCTGATGCTGATGACCGAGCTTGGGCGGCGCAGTGAGGCCGCGGGGAAGAGGGTATTGAGCAATGCGGCTCATCCCGGGTTTGCGCGGACGAATCTGCAGACGAGCGGGCCAGGAAGAGAGATGAATGCTGTCGAGAGTTTTCTGACACCGTTTATGTCGCATGATGCGGCACATGGAGCGCTGCCTACGCTGCAGGCGGCTACGGATAAGAACGCCGCGCAAGGGAGTTACTATGCGCCGGAGGACTTCTTTCATCTGAAGGGTGATCCGGTGTTGATTGCGTTGCCGAAGCCGGCGCGAGATGGAGAAGCGGCGCGGCGGTTGTGGGATGCGGCGGAGGAGATAACTGGTGTTCGCTTGTCAGACACCATGCTGGTGACCGCGTGACAACTGGCTGTTGATGGCGTACATCTAATTTCCATGAGCGCGATTGTGATTGTTGGCACGGTAGTTTTGGTTTTGGTGATGGGGCTGATTGTGCGACGACTGCTCGCAAAGCGCGAGGTGAGGGCGAAGACGATTGAGCCTGAAGCGCTGTATACGCAGCTGAAGGCGAAACAGGTTCTGCTCTATGACGTTCGTCAGCCGCTGGATTTTCTGGCGCACCCGGAGATCATTCCAGGAGCGATCAGGATCGCGCCGAAGGATATCGCCGATCAGACGGCTCATTTTTCTCGCGATCAGAACTCGGTGATCTATTGCACGGGCGGCGACGATGCGACGTTCGAGATGGTGCTGGGGAAGGCGCGGGCGTTGCAGTTTACGCGTGTGAAGCTGCTGAAGGGTGGACTGCCGGCGTGGAAAGAGAAGGGATATCCGGTAGAGGAATACACGGAGTCCTTTCATCTGGATACGGCAACCTAGACAGCCTCACACTTTGTTTTTTACTTCGGTCACCAAGGAACCGATGGGGTTGGTGATTGTGTTTTTCGCGATGGTTCCAATGGATTCGCCACGTTTGTACATGAGATAGGCTGCGATGATTCCGGAGGCGATCGTTGCAAACAAGACCAACCTGTTCATTGATGCGCCGCGAGTTTCTGCCAGTTCCTCGGTTGCCATGTGTTTCTCCCTTTGCTGACTTCGTATGGCTTTCTACGTTGTAGGATGCAAAGTTTGGCTGCGGGATGAGGGAGCGACGCCGATCTTTTTCTCCTTCGATCCCGCTTGGTTGTGTATTGCTGCTGTGCGTTGCCGTCGGTTATACGAGAGGGCGGAGAGTCTGGTAGCTGATGCGAACGGCTTCGATTGAGGTCATGCCGGCGATGGGCGGATCCTGCTCGACGAAGATGTGCTGGAGGCCTGACTTCTCCGCTGCCGCGATGATGGGCTTGAAGTCGATGTGGCCGCGTCCGACTTCGGTGGGCGGATGTTTGGGATCGACGCCGAGGTTGGTGGTGACTGGAGTGTCGGCGGGGAAGTCCTTCGCATGCATGAGGGGATAGCGGCCGGGATATTTGGTGAAGTAGTCGATGGGATTGTGGCCGGAGGTGACCATCCAGCCGCAGTCGAGCTCGAACTTTACGAGTGCGGGATCGGTTTCGCTGAGGAGAATCTCGTAGCCGGTGTGGCCGCCGTAGTCGCGGAACTCGAAGTTGTGATTGTGATAGGCATATTGGAGACCGGCCTTTTTCGCTTGCGCGCCGATCTCGTTGGCTTTTGCGGCGACCTTTTTGAAGTCGTCGAGGGTGAAGGCCTTGATGGTGTCGCGCATCTTTTCGGCGTTGAAGCCTGGAAGCGTGGTGTGGAGAAGGACGGAGCTGACGGCGTAGTGGGCGCCGAGGGTATTGGCCTGTTCGAGGAGCTGACCGGTGTCGGCGAGGCCGAAGAAGAGATGGGCGCTGGGGCATTTGAGGCCGGCGTCGTCGAGCATCTTGCGGAGCTGTGCGGGTGGGATCTCCTGAATGGGGAAGGATTCGACCTCGCGGTAGCCGATTTTAGCCAGCGCTGCGAGGGTCGCGGGGGCGTCTTTTCGTAGTTCGTCCTGCACGGTGTAGAGCTGTACGCCGATGGGGAGATTGGTTTTTGCAAATGCTGACCGGAAGGGAAATGCGGCGGCGAGGCCAACGGCGGCGGACTGTTGCAGGAACAGACGACGTGACGAATTCATAGTTCTCCTGATCTCGTTTGTGGCGGATTGAGATTGCAGCCAGTCTACGTCGCGTCTGCGAAGTGGTGTCAAGGGAATAGCGGGGGCATAGCGTTAGAAGACGTGGCCGAGGCCGAACCACCATTTGCGATGGTCGTTGTCGCCGGCGGCACCGCCGATGTAGATGGGGCCGATTGCGGTGCGGGCGACAACGGCAAAGCTGCCATCCCATGCCTCGGAGAGGAGAGTGTCGGCGGCGTTGAGGTTCTCGTAGACTTTGCCGCCTTCCATGAAGCCCATGACGTAGAGGCCTTCGCCGATGAGTGGGTTGAACTTGAGGAGCCTGCGCTCGTAGCCGCCCTGGAAGAGCCAGAACTGGTTGCCGAGGAGTTCGTTTTTGCCGTAAGAGCCGAGATGAAATGGGCCGCCGAGGGGGAAGCCTTGCAGGTCGGTCACCTCGGGCGGTGCGCCGAAGCTGGTTCCACCGGAGGCGGTGATGAAGATGGCGTTTTTGACGCCGATGGGGAAGAAGGCTTCGACGGAGCCCTGGGCGAGGGTGAAGGGGTCGTTGCCTTTGGAGCGCTCGTGGCGTTCGACGCTGAAGGAGGTGTTGAGGCCGCGGAAGGGAAGGACGGCGTTGTCGGCACCGAGATAGTTGTAGCGGAGAGAGGTGACGCTTTGCTGCTGCGGAGGGATGGAGAGATTGTCGAAGTCGATGCGCTTGACGACGGAGTACCAGTACTCGTCCTGACCGAGGCGGACTTCGGCGCCGCGCGGCCAGGTGTAGCCACCGTCGAAGCCGAAGCCGCGCTGATTGATTTGATACTGGGAGGTGCGGCTGCCCTCGTTGTAGAAGTCGAAGCGGGTGCTGGTGGCGTAGGCGCGGGGTGCGTAGAAGAATCGGCTCTGCGCGGAGAAGGGTTTGTAGTACTCGCTTTTGAGACCGTAGCTGTAGCCGAAGAAGGCGTCGTTGCGCCACTCGGCACGGTAGCCGCCGAGATTGGTGAAGGTGACGCGGGCGGCCATGCCGAAGAGGACGTCGCGGGTGTCGGAGCCGTCGATGTCGATGCCGAGGTCGAGGAAGGGTGGGCCGTAGGACTTGGGGTAGGCAGTGATGGCGAGGCCGGGGACTCCGTCACGCTGGACGATGGAGTAGCCGGCGGCGTTGAGGGTGCCGTTGCCGACGAAGCGGGTCATCTGAAGGTCGAGGAACTTGGGGTCGATGGGTTTGTCGACGACCTGGGGTTTGAGGCGACGTTCGATCTCGGCGTTGGTGTTGGGGTCGGCTCCGGTGACGGCGAGGAACTGCGGGTTTGGGACGGTGGTTTTGCGGCGGGAGTTTCGTTGTTCGATGTAGTCGGCCCATTCGGCATCGGGGATGCTGAAACGCTCGAGGAGCGCGGCTTTTTGGCGGGCTCCTTCGAGGCCTTTGGGAGCGATGATGGCGGAGTCGGAGAACATGGAGCTGGTGAAACCCTTGAGGTCGGAGCGGATGAGGACATCGGCGTTTTCGAGGCTGTGGAGTTCGTTGGCGGCGATCATGATGCTGATGGTGTTGCCGGTGATGGAGAGAAAGGAGCCGGCGCGCTGGGTGGTGGTCTGGCCGGTGTCGAGGTAGCTGGCGATGACGATGTCGGCGCCGTTGGCGCGGGCGACGTCGACGGGGAGGTTGTCGACGGAGCCGCCGTCGGTGAAAGTCTGGCCGTCGATGACGACGGGGACGAAGACGCCGGGGATGGACATGGTGGCGCGCATGGCCTGGCCGAGGGAGCCGTGATCGAAGACGAAGGCGCGGCCGGTGTTCATGTTGGTGGCGACGCAGCGGAAGGGAATGGGGAGGTCGTTGAAGCTGGTGAGGGCGTAGTCGGGGAGGGTGGCGCGGTCGAGGATAAGGCCTACCTCTTGTCCGGAGTTGAGGCCTTCGGGGAAGGATAGGCCGTGCTTTAGGCCGAAGTCGAGGCGGTTGGGGAAGTCCTGACGGTCCTGTTTGCGGCGGTAGCTGAGATCGCTGTATGGGGTGCGGCCTCCGATGGCCACGTCCCAGTCGATGTTCTGGACCAGGGTGCGGATCTCGTCGGGGGAGCGGCCTGAGGCGTAGAGGCCGCCGACGAGGCCGCCCATGCTGGTGCCGACAACGAGGTCTATGGGGATGTGGTGCTGCTCGAGATAGTCGATGACGCCGATGTGGGCGAAGCCGAGGGCTCCGCCGCCTTCGAGGACGAGCGCTATGCGGGGACGTTTGGTGGTGTTGGTGTCGCGACTCTGCAGGGCAGGCGGGACCTTTGCCGGGACTGCTGTGGTGGGAGTTGGTTCGGAGGGCGGCGTGGTTTGGCTCTGCGCGATGCGTGCGATGAGAAACGCGAGACAGAGGAGCAGAGTGTGGTTGGTTCTTCGCTGCAGCGACATACCAAATTCCTCCAACATCGACAGCACCTGGCGGTTCCGGACGGAAAGAGTTTTGCAGTGGCCCTTTGAACGATCTTATTGCTGATGGCCGCGGGCTTGAGGCGCTGTGGCGTGCGATCAGCATCTCATCTTTTCATTGATTGGGGTGTGTGTCTGCTTTTTTGGGATGCGGAGAAGTGTAACTGCTGATCCCCTGCGGGGATTACAAACAAGAGAGACAAAAGGCAACAGCTAAAACAAAGGCAACAGCAGATCCCTACGGGATGACAAACAAAGGAACAAGCAACGACAGCGGCAACGGCAACGGCAACGACAACGGCAACGACAACGACAACGGCAACGGCAACGGCAACGGCAACGGCAACGGCAACGGCAACGGCAACGGCAACGGCAACGACGATTCGACTCGTGTCAGGGCAGAAGCGAGTGTGTTCGATTTATTTTGTCGCGACTGGTATTGGGAGAGCGTTGCGGATGATCGGGGCTACCTTTGTGCCGAGGAGTTCGATGGCGTGGAGAAGTTTGTCGTGGTTCAGGGCGGCTACGCTCATCTGGAAGCTGATCCGCGAGATGCCGCCTAGAGCTTCGTTCATCTTCAGGAGTTTTGATGCTACGGTTTCGGGATCGCTTACCATGAGCGCGCCGGTGGGGCGGCGAAGCGCTTCGAATTGATTGCGAGTGACCGGGGGCCAGCCTCGTTCCTTGCCTATTTTCGTGAAGGCTTCGGCGTAGCCGGGGAAGAAGTCGTCTGAGGCCTGCTGGTCGGTGTCTGCGACGTAGCCGAGAGCGTGGATGCCGACTTTGAGCGTCTCGGGAGAGTGGCCGGAGCGCTTGCCTGCTTCGCGATAGAGGTCGATGAGGGGACGGAAGCGATGGGGTTCGCCGCCGATGATGGCGACCATGAGGGGAAGTCCGAGGACTCCGGCGCGGACGAAGGACTCCGGTGTGCCGCCTACGCCAAGCCAGACGGGGAGCGGGTTTTGCAGCGGGCGTGGGAAGACTCCCTGGCCTGTGAGCGCTGCGCGATGTTTGCCCGACCAGTGAACGTTGTTTTTCTCGCGAAGGGTTAGGAGGAGATCGAGTTTTTCTGCGAAGAGGTCGTCGTAGTCTTCGAGTTTAAGGCCGAAGAGAGGGAAGGATTCGATGAAAGAGCCGCGGCCTGCAACGATTTCGGCGCGGCCGCCGGAGATGAGGTCGAGCGTTGCGAACTCCTGGAAGACGCGGACGGGGTCGGCTGCGCTGAGGACAGTGACGGCGCTGGTGAGGCGGATTTTTTTTGTAATCGATGCCGCGGCGGCGAGGATGACGGCGGGAGCGGAGTCGAGATATTCGGTGCGGTGATGTTCGCCGAGGCCGAACTGATCGAGGCCTACTTCGTCGGCGAGTCTGATCTCTTCGAGCAGATGGGCGATGCGCTGCTGCGCGGTGACAATGTGGCCGGTGATGGGGTCTGGTACCAACGCGGCGAAGCTGTCTATGCCGATCTGCATCTTTTTATTCCTCTTTGATTGATTGTCTCTTAGAGGTTGATGCGAAGAGAGGAGATTTGATTCTGACGGCCGGATCTTTCACGAAAACGAAACGACAAGAGGACAAACACAGATACAACGGCAAAGACGAAATGCGGGGGTCTCTCCACTGCGCTGTTCACGATGAAACTGTGAAACAGCTTTGGTCGAGATGACGAGGTTTTTCGTTGAGATGAAGAAGGCGTCGTCTACGAGGAATGCTAGCGAAAAACACTTTTTCTGACTGTTCGGTTCCCTTGTGGCGGGGGATGGATAGCAGAGATGTTTGCGCCTAAAACCTGAATTTTCACGGAATTTATGAGAAAAATGTACCTGTTTTCGAACAAAACCGAGAAAAACCGGAAAAAACCTGTGGAAACCAAAGAAATGGAGTTGACAAAGTGCGCGGAAAGGCTGAAGGTGAATTGCGGTACCGTTCTCCGGACCCGCATGAACACTGGTGATTTCGCATTGCCAAACTGGATGCACATTACGAAACTTTTATGCGGTCAAGGGAACAGACCTGAGATTCTATTTCGAAAGCAAGAAGGAGCAATACATGGCAAAGGGAATGACAAAGACAGCGCTGGTTCGCCACCTGGCGGAAAAGCTCGAACTCACCAACAAGCAGACCGCTGGTTTTCTGGAACTGCTGGCAGAGACCGCAGTGAAAGAGACCAAGAAGAATGGCGAGTTCACCATTCCTGGTATCGGCAAGCTGGTAAAGGCAGAGCGTAAGGCGCGTCTTGGCCGCAACCCGCAGACGGGTGAGACCATCAAGATCAAGGCCAAGACCGTGGTGAAGTTCCGCGTGGCCAAGGTTGCAAAGGACACGATCGCACCGGTGAAGAAGTAGTTCGACTGCGACGCTGATGGCGCCGATCGGCGCGAACCTGTCGCATGCGAAAGGCCCTCCCCGATTGATGCGCCTCAGAGTCTGGTTGCTGATGCGTGTAACGAGACCAACCCGCTGTGTCCACGATTTGTATCGTTGGCGTGGCGGGTTTTTTATTTAGCAGCAGAGACAACTGCGTGCTGCGCGCACGGCGCGATCTGCCATCGAGGCTGACGCGCCTTCGGCGCCTTTTCTTTTAACGTTTCGGGAGGAAGGCGCGGATGATGAGCGAGATGCCCAGTGAGATAAGTACGCCTTTGATGATGAGGACTGAGTTGTAGCGCCAGCCTAGCGCCGCGAAGGACACGACTACACCCCACATGTAGATCTCGGCGAAGAAGGCTTTGAGCCAGGTGGGCTTTGTTGCGGATGCGGGGACACGCGGAGTGAGTGAAGGGAAGACGCGAGGGACTCTGGCGCAGTAGGCGAGGTAGGGTTCGCCGAGTTTTGCGGTGAGAAAAGATTCTTCTGCATGGATGAGACGCAGCTGGATAAAGGCGATGGCGAGAATGCAGAAGATGGCTCCGCTGGGCGGCATCAGGAGCGCGAGCGCGAAGGTGTGGAAGAAGGTGCCGAGGTATAGCGGGTTGCGGAGATGACGATATGGTCCGTCCGCCATCACGTTGTCACCATGCATTGTGCCAGCCTTGACGATGGATGGGTCGAGGTAGGCTGAGGCCCAGGTGCGCAGAACTGCTCCGAGAAGCGCGAAGAGGATACCGAGGATGAGGACCGCGATGGTTGCAGCGCTGAAGCCGAGCCAGCCACTGCGCGCAGGCCACGCCGCGAGGAACTGCCACGTGCGAATGGAGTCGAGGTGCAGGAAGATGTTCCACGGGGCGATGAAGCCTAGCAGGTAGATGATGACGCCCAGAAGGAAGCGGAGACGGAACTCCAGCGCTGTTGCTTTCATGTTGGTTCTAGAATTTCTTTCCTACTGCTTGTGAGTTTCGTCTTTGTAGACGATGCCTGACTTCATGACGAAGTTGACGTGCTGGAGGATCTTGACGTCTTTGAGCGGATCGCCATCGATGGCGATGATGTCGGCCCATTTGCCGGGTTCGAGCGTGCCGACGCGGTCGGTCCATCCCATGAGGTCCGCTGCGTTGATGGTGCCGGTTTGGATGCCTTGCAAGGGTGACATACCAAACTGATTGACGTAGACGTCCACCTCATGTGCGTTGAGTCCGTGCGGATAAACGGCGGCATCGGTACCGAGTGCGATTTTTACGCCATATTCGATGGCGTGACGAATGTTGGCTTTCTCGACTACGCTGACGTCTTTCATCTTTTGCGCGTACAAGGGTGGAAGGTTGGCATACTGCCGGGCCCAGTCGATGAGATAGGCCGTGGGAACGAGGTAGGTTCCCTTCTTTTTCATCAGCGCGATGTCTTCGTCATTGATGTAGCTGCCGTGTTCGATGGAGTCGACGCCGGCTTCGGTGGCGAAGAGGATGCCTTGTGCGCCGTGGGCGTGAGCGGCGACCTTGCGGCCGAGACGGTGCGCGTCGGCTACGATGGGCTGCATCTCTTCGAGGGTGTACTGCGAGGCTTGAGGATCGTCGCCTTTTGAGAGGACGCCGCCGGTGGCGCCGATCTTGATGAGGTCGGCTCCGTACTTGATATTTTCACGGACCTGATGCTGAACGGCAGGGATGCCGTCGGCTACGCCTTCCGCGTGGTAGTGAAATTCGTACGGGAGAAGGTTCTCGTCCATGTGTCCGCCGGTGATGCCGAGTGGGGGACCGGAGACCTGCATGTGCGGGCCGGGAATGTGGCCTGCGTTGATCTCGTCGCGGAGAGCGACGTCGGTGAAGTCGTTCGCACCGACGTTGCGGACGGTGGTAAATCCTGCTTCGAGCGTGACCTTTGCGTTTTCGACACCGATGATCGCTTCTTTCGCTGGCGTCATCGAGAGTTCAAAGTAGGGATCGAAGTTCGCGGAGGCGCCGGTGAGGTGGGTGTGGACGTCGATGAGGCCAGGCATCACAGTGTAATGCGTGAGGTCTATCTCGGTGTCGCCTGGCTGCTTCGGCGTAGAAGCTGTGGGCGCGGTGGCGGTGATGCGGTCGCCGGTGACGATGATCGTCTGATCTGCGGGTTCGGCGCCGGTTTTTACGTCGAGCAGATGGCCGGTGCGCAGGAGAGTGCGGGGGGCTGTTTGTGCGACAGCAGAGAAGGCTGCAATTTGTAACAAAACAAGGAACAGATAATGTTTCACGTGGTTCGCGCTACGCATGTGCAGTCTCCTGGACGTGTCTTCGAGAATCTCGGCGTGTTGAAATGGTCGGCGTGAAATTTATGAGTGAGTGATCGTAACGTACGGCGTATTCGGGAGGCTAGTTGCCGCCTAGCGCGGTGAGGATGGAGTCGAAGTCTTCGAGGCCGGAGTATTCGATAATGACGCGGCCCTTGCCGTTCTTGTCCTCGATGCGAACCTTGAGGCCCAGAGTGCGGCGAAGGCGATCCTGGGCCTCGCGCACGTTGGGATCCTCGGGTTGGGCGTCAGCCTTGGACTCCTTTTTCTCTTTCGCCTCGGGGTTGATGAGACCTTGAACATAGGTTTCGGTTTGACGGACGGACATGGACAGGGCCATGACTTTCTGAGCGGCGGATATGATCGCTTCGGGTGAATCGAGCGCAAGGAGGGTGCGGGCGTGACCGAAAGAGAGGTCGCCGGATTCTACTTTTTGTTGGACGGAATCTGGTAAACGCAACAAACGAAGGAAGTTAGCTACACTGGCACGTTCTTTGCCGGTGCGGATAGCCATCTGCTCCTGGGTCATCTTGAAGTCGTTGCTTAGGCGTTGATAGGCACGCGCCTGCTCGATGGGGTTGAGGTCGGCGCGCTGGAGATTTTCAACGATGGTCATCTCGAGCGTCTGCTCGTCGGAGACCTGGCGGACGATGGCCGGGATAGTGGCCTTGTTTGCTTTTTTGCTGGCCAGCCAGCGGCGCTCGCCGGTGATGAGCTGGTATCGACCTCCGCTAAGTGGGCGAACGACGATGGGTTGCACTACGCCTGACGCGGCGATGGACTGCGCAAGTTCGGATAGCTTGGACTCGTCGAACTGGCTGCGAGTTTGATAGGGGTTGCGGTCGATCTGGTCGAGAGGGATCTCGAGGGGCTTGCCGGTTGACTCGGCTACTGGTGGCGGCGGGGTTGGTGGTGCGGCTGGACGCTGGGGGAGGAGGGATTCAAGGCCCTTGCCCAGGGCGCGGCGTTTGGGATCTGCTGTGGCGGTTGGCATGGTTGTGGCTTTCTTAGTGATTTATCTGAACTGCTTGTGTGTCCTGCCGGACGGGCCCACTGCGCGGGGGGCGGCCACTCCGTGGCTTTTTAACTTTGCTTCGATTGCCAGAAGCGAGGCTTCTTTTCTGGTTTGTTGAATGATTTGAGAGCGCTGGCTGCGGCAGCGGCGGCTGCTTTGCGTCGCTTTTCTTCGGGACTGGCCATGTTGTTGCGAGAGAGTAGCTCGAGTGCCAACTCGCGATAGGCCTCAGAACCGCGTGACTTGGGATCGTAGAGTGAAACGGGTTTGCCGTGGCTGGGGGCTTCGGCAAGACGAATATTGCGAGGAATTGTCGTTTTGAGGAGCTTGTCGTCGAAGAAGGCTTGAAGATTCTCCGATACCTGCTGAGAGAGGTTGGTGCGGTCGTCGTACATGGTGAGGAGAACGCCCTCGAGAACGAGGCCCGGATTGAAGGCCTGGCCGACGCGGTCGAGGGTGCTCATGAGCTCGGAGATGCCCTCAAGAGCAAAGTACTCGGCTTGCATGGGAACCAGGAGGCTGTCGGCGGCGACGAGCGAGTTCAGGGTGAGGAGATCGAGCGCGGGGGGGCAGTCGAGGAGGATGAAGGGGTAATCGGCGCGGATGGGCTCGATGGCGTCGCGGAGCTTGAATTCGCGACGGTCGAGGGCGATGAGCTCGATGGTGGCTCCGATGAGGTTTTTGCTGCTGGGAATGAGCTTCAGGGAGTCGATGTCAGTGGAGAGGAGAGCTTCGGCGATGGTGGTTTGGCCGACCAGAATGTCGTAGATGCTGAGGCGGGAGTCTTCGCCGTCCTTTGCCCGCGCGAAGCCGAGGCCACCGGTGGAGTTGGCCTGGGGGTCGCAGTCGATGAGAAGCGTATTCAGGCCTTCGAGGGCGAGCGCGGCAGCGAGATTGATTGCGGTCGTGGTCTTGCCGACCCCGCCCTTTTGATTGACGACGGCGATGACCTTGGAGGCCTTCGGGGGGGATTTCTGGTCAGCGGAGCCGGATGCGGCGTCAGACTTGGGTGTGAGTTGTTCAGTCGTCATTGCGGTAGTTGAAGGGTATCGGGCTGAGGCCGAGGTGGCAATGGGAGTGGTCTGTGCAGAACGAGCAGCGGCTGTGGAGAACTTGTGGGATACGGGATTTAGGGCCTAGATTGAGGGGTTTCGGGAGGGCCGGTGTGGAAATCTTTGTTCCACGTGGAACGGTTAATCGCGGGTCCCGCGGAGGAGAATGCTGGATTGGGTGGTGGGGATAGGGAGGGGTTTTTGAAAGGTGAACCCCGGAGGAGGGTTTGGTGGGGTTCCTGCCAGGAGAAGGAGATCCTTGCTGGCGTGGGGCGCGGCAGCGGACAGGGCGGCAGCCATGTTGTCTACGGCACGAAGGGTAACGGTGTGAAAATGAAAGCTTTGTGGCATCGTTTCGACACGGGCTGCCCAGATTTCGACCTTGAGGCCGAGGGTTCTGACTGCCTCTCGAAGGAAGGTTGATTTCTTGTTTTGGGATTCGGCAAGGGTTACGGTGATCTCGGGGCGCAGGATGGCGATGGGGAGGCCAGGGAAACCGGCTCCGGATCCAAAGTCGAGCAATGTATCGGCTTCGGAGGCCAGATGGAGGCCTGCGAAGAGGCTTTCTCCGAAGTGGCGGCGGATGATCTCTTCGGGATCCCGGATCGCGGTCAGGTTGGTGCGGGCGTTCCACTTGAGGAGAAGTTCCAGGTAGGCGGAGAGCTTTGGGAGGATATTGGGAGGGGGAGACTGGAGAAATGGGGTCAGGATGGTGGCGATTCTGGCCTCTGAGAGCGTTGGCATAGGAGTATCAGTATCTCAGAGAGGAATGGGGTATGTTCCACGTGGAACGTCGCTAGGTTTGGCTTAGAGGCTCAGGCGACGGAGGTGTGGATGGGGCGTGGGGTCCAGGCCGCAGCTTGCGCAACGAATCGGTCGAAGAGGGTCCGGGAACTTTGGCTGATGTCGTAACTGCGCTCGGGGTGCCACTGGACGCCAAGGACGAAGTGCGACCTGGCTCCTTCGCTGGCCTGGCCACCCTCTACCGCTTCGATGACACCGTCCTGTGGGCATCGTGCGGCGACGCGGAAGCCGTCTCCGGGGATGCCGATCGCCTGGTGGTGGCTGGAGTTGATGGGGAGGCGAAGAAAGTCGTCTTGTTCGGGCGCTTCGGTTGAGTCGAGAAGAGAGCCCAGCAGGGAGTCGGGGGCAATTGCGGCAGAGTGGGCTATCGCTACGCCTCTGCCGGCGGCGTGATTGACGGGGAGGATCGAGAGATCCTGCACCAAGGTGCCTCCGCGCCAGACGTTGAGGAACTGGAGACCGAAGCAGATCGCGAAGATGGGTTTATAGAGGTTGTGGGCATCCTGGATGAGGAGTTCGTCCACATTCTCCCGGGCAGCGTCGGCGGGAGAGCACTCCGGAATCGGTTCCTGGCCATATTTCTGCGGGTTGACGTCGGCGGGGCTTCCTGGGAGGAGGACGGCCTGGCAGGTGTTGATGAGATTGGCGACGGCGGTGGGGGTGGCGTCGATTGGAATTTCGACTGGAAGGCCGCCGCTTCGCTCTACGGCTGCGGCGTACTGAGGCCAGGAGCGTTGGTTGTAGGTGAGGTCAGTGCTCGTAGGGACGGGAATGGCGATGCGGGGCTTCATGGCAGATTAATCATACGACTTACTGCCGTGTTCCACGTGGAACATCTTGGCGCGTTAGCCGTTTTGGGAGTACTGGGAGTAGGTGGTTGAAATGGATCCGTAGAGTCGCTGGGTGAGGGTATCGGCGTCTCGGGTACTTAGGCCCACGGTGGGGATTGGGTCGCCTACCACGATGAAGATGGGGCGTGGGTGAAGCGCGTAGACGTGGATCGGGAGGAGCTCGTAGGTTCCGATAAGAGTCAGGGGGACGAGGGGGACCTGGGCCTTGATGGCCATGTAGGCGCAGCCGGACATCATCGTCTGGAGCTGGCCGGTGGCTGCGCGGCCACCTTCAGGAAAGAGGACAAGCGGGAGGCCTTGTTTGACGGTCGCAACGCCGCGGTTCAGGCTGGCGACCAGGGACCGAGGGCTTTGGGAATCCACGGGGACCTGGCCGGAGCGGTTGAGATACCAGCCGATGAACGGAACCTTCCAGAGGGACTGCTTGGCGAGGATGCGGAACTGGAAGGGGAGTTTGGCAAAAAGGACCGGGGTGTCCATGTAGCTGAGGTGATTCGAGGCGTAGACCGCGGTTTCGTGTTCGTGGAGTTTTTCACGACCTATGATTTTGACCGGAGAGAGGCTAATGAGGAGCAGCGTGCGCGCCCACTGTCGAGCGATGGCGTGCTGCTGGCGGCCGGACTTGTCCCACAGGCCCGCCAGGAGGGAGATGCAGCCAAAACCTGCAGTGGCGAGAGCTATAAGAGGGATGGCAACGAGGTAAGACAGCCAGCGGAGGACGAAGGGTGGCTGCTTCGACGTGAAGGGATAGGGATCAGTGGGCTCCTCGACAGTCAATGTAGGCGACGGCTTCGGTTCGGCTGATTGTGAAGCGCTGTCGTTCTTGTTTGTTGCTGCGCCGTCCGCCAAGGAGTCGTTCATAGTTCTCCGGCGAGGCGGCGGATCTCGCCTACTAAATAGACGGAGCCAGTGGCGATGATGAGGCCATTGGCAGGGGTTACGGCGCGAGCCTGGGCAAGAGCAGCGGCGAGATGAGGGGCGGCGTGGGCCGGGATGTCGAGGGCATGTGCGGCGGCAAGGAGATCCTCGATAGCGGCAGCGCGGGGATTGTCGATGGGGGCGAAGACGATGTGGTCTTTGCGGCGCTCGGGGTCACCGGAAGACGGGTCGAAGAGAGGAAAGAGGATCTGGGCCATCTCGTTGAGATCCTTATCGCGGAGACAGCTGAAAAGGAGGGTACGAGGCTGGGCTTCGGGAAGCTGGGCGATGGCGGCACGAAGGGTCCAGGCGCCGGCTGGATTGTGCGCTACATCGAGCAGGAGGCTTGGACCGCTGGGGAAGGCCAGGAGCTCAAGCCGCCCGGGCCACTGCGTGTTTCGAATTCCCGCTTCGATGTGGGCCTTGGAGATATTGTAACCGTACTGGTTGCTTTCTCTGGGTAATTTGTAACTGTCCAGGTTACGTAGCTCGGCGGCTGCCGCGATTGCCAGGGCAATATTGCGTTGCTGATGATGGCCGGAGAGCGGCGAGTTGACTTCGAGGTTGTCTCCGTCGAGCGTGACCGCGTAATGATTGGCCGGGAGGGGTGTCGCTGTTTCGGAGCTGCGCGCTTCCAGGTCGTGACGTGGAATGACTGGAGTCTGGCGGGGGATGTAGCTGGCAGCGTTGATTGCGCGGAGATTGAGGGTGGCAGCGGCCTCGCCGATGGCCTGATTGGCCTCGGGATGCTGGGGGAGCGTGATGAGGGTGCCGCCTGGCCGCAGGATGCCGGCTTTTTCTCGGGTGATCTCGGCGATGGTGTTGCCGAGGTAGTCCTGGTGGTCAAGGGCGATGTCGGTGAGGATGGAGAGGATTGGGTCGACTATGTTGGTGGCGTCCAGACGCCCCCCGAGGCCTACCTCGAGGATGGCAATGTCTACCGGGGTTTTTTCGGCCTGCGCGGCTCGCTCTCCGGCAAAGTAGAGGAAACCTACGGCGGTGAGGACCTCGAAGAAGCTGGGCGGGTAGGGTAGGTCGCCGGAATCGACGAGGAGGCGGGCGGACTCGTCGACATGGAAGTAGAGGCGGGCAAAGTCTTCGTCGGAGATCTCGTGTCCGTCGATCTGGATGCGCTCGTTTACGCGGACGAGATGGGGCGAGGTGTAGAGGCCGGTACGGTAGCCGGCCGCGGTGAGGATGCTGCTCAGCGTGGCGGCTGTGGAGCCCTTGCCGTTGGTTCCGGCGATCAGAACCGAGGGAAACGTGATTTGCGGGTTGCCTAGGGCTCCGGCGAGGACTCGCATGTGGGCGAGATCGAACTTTCGGCGGGGGGTGTTGGGCGTTGCAGGGGCAAGCTCGTGGCCCAGAGCGTAGAGGTGATCGACCGCTGCGGCGTAAGACATGGGGTTATTTTAGGCGATTGCTTGGATTTGAGTAGTTTGGCGGGTGGAGACGGGGAGGCACTGCTCTTACACGGTCGTGCCGCCGATAACACCAAGGTGGGATATCGAGGGAGGTTCGACGGGCGGATAGTGGGGTATCAACAGTTGCAACATGCAATGTTTTGCACTTTAGACTGCCGGTTCAAACCTCGAAGGGCTACGAAAGGCCCAGAGGAAAAAAGGAGATGTTATGCGTGTAGCACTCGGTATCGCGTTTGCAATGGTCGCCGTAGCCCCGTTTTTTGGTCGGTGGAGGGCGAATGTCTGGCTCAGGAATCATATGCCCGCAGAACGTACCATGAAGAGCCTTCCAGAAATTGCCTAACTGAAACAACAACAGCAACCGATAAACAAAACAGGACCGTTGCCCATGGGGGTGCGGTCCTTCTGTTTTGGTCGGTGGGTTTGATTCACGTGATTAGCTTTCTTGTTCGATGGTTTGGAGACTGCCTTCATTTAGAGGCAAAAAAAAGCGGACAGCTATAGCTGCCCGCCAAACAGTCTTGGGTTGGGTTGCGGCAAGAGGGCTAAAGAGCTATCTCTCTTGCCTCTTCCTGGAGATCATGACGACTTTGGAGATCTCGCTGGGAGTTCTTTTTGCGGGACCTGCCAACATAGCGGTCCTGGTGAATTTGGGAGAGCCAGTCCAGCCGGGCAGGCGGAAGAGATCGAAGGGGTGGGCTGCTGCAGTTCTTTCGCCGCCTTGCTCAGGGGTGTGATGGTCGCCAAGTTCTCCAAGGACGATGGAGCGCATGGTGGCACGTTCGGGGGAAGAAGCTAGCTCCCAGTAGAGACGGAAGCCCTGACCGCAGACGGGACAGTGGATGTCCTGTCGGAATTCGGATCTTCGGAGTAAAACCTGCATGTTGTCGTCCTGTGGACTAATTGCCCGTATATCTGGACACCAAACATCACTACCGTAGCCTGAGTCGTTGGAACGGGCTATAGCACGGTTGTCCGACGGTATGGTTCGGTAGTAACTCTCTTGTCAATGACCGGCGGAGGGTCTGTCCGCCATCGGTCTACGAGGACCTGTCTCGACGCAATTTATGACAACCATCTATTCTTGAAGATGTGAGCGAGCAGACGATCAAGATTCAGCTTCCGGATGGTTCAGTGCGCGAGGTTTCGCGCGGTACGACAGCCTATGACGTAGCGACGAGCATTTCGCCGCGGCTGGCTGCAGCAGTCGTGGTGGCGCGGATTCGCCCGCTGACGTCGGTGGCAACGGGGGCGACCGAGACTGAAGAGACCTCGGAAGCCGCAATGTACGGCGGAGCGGAAGGCGGAGAGCGGCTGGTGGATCTGGCCACGCCTCTGATGGAAGATGTCGCGCTGGAGTTGCTGAAGGAGAGCGACGAGGCTGCTTTGAAGGTGGTGCGGCACTCCGCGGCTCACGTCATGGCGACGGCGATTCTCGAACTCTTTCCCGAGACCAAGCTTGGGCATGGACCGGCGACGGATTCGGGCTTCTTCTATGACGTGTACCGCGAGACGCCGTTTAGTGATGAGGATCTCGCTGCGATTGAGGCACGCATGGCGGAAGTTGTTGGGCGCGATGAGAAGTTTATGCGCGAGGAGGAATCACGTGAGATGGGGCTGAAGGACTACGCCGAACAGGGCGAGTTCATGAAGGTTCACTTCATCGAGAAGTTTACAAAACCTGGCGACGAGATCTCGCTGTACCGCAATGGAAAATTTGTGGACTTCTGCCGTGGGCCGCATGTTCCTTCGACGGGTCGCGTGAAGGCGTTCAAGGTGACTTCGGTCGCGGGCGCGTATTGGCTGGGTGATGAGAAGAACCAGCAGCTGCAACGCATCTATGGCACTGCATTCTTTAATGCGAAGGATCTTGACGCGCACTTCAAGCGGTTGGAGGAGATCAAGGCTCGCGACCACCGTGTGCTGGGCAAGCAGCTCGATCTTTTTTCGATTCAAGAGGTCGCGGGTTCCGGGCTGATCTTCTGGCATCCGAAAGGTGGTTTGATTCGCAAAGAGATGGAAGACTGGATGCGCGAAGAGTGTATCCGTCGCGGTTACGATATGGTTTACACCCCGCACATCATGCGGCGGGATCTTTGGAAGATCTCCGGGCATGAAGGCTTCTATTCGCAGAATATGTATCCGCCGATGGAGCTTGACGATGCGGAGTATCGGCTGAAGCCGATGAACTGTCCTGGGCACATCCTGATTTATAAGAACTCGCCGCGGAGCTATCGCGACTTGCCGGTTCGTTACGCGGAGCTTGGCAATGTGTATCGCTACGAGCGCAGCGGAACCATGCATGGCCTGTTGCGGGTGCGCGGCTTTACGCAAGATGATGCGCACATCTTCTGCACGCCGGAGCAGGTGGTCAGCGAGATTGAAGGATGCCTCGATTTCGCCGAGGTGGTACTGAAGACCTTCGGGTTCGAAGAGTACCGCGTAGAACTCTCGCTGCGCGATCCGAAAAAAGCAGGCGAGTTTGTGGGCAATGCAGCCGATTGGGAGAAGGCTGAGTCGGCTCTGAAGGGAGTGCTGACAAATCGAGGTGTGGCCTTCAAGAGCATCCCCGGTGAAGGCGCGTTCTACGGTCCGAAGATCGATATCAAGCTTGTAGACGTGCTGGGAAGGCTATGGCAGCTGTCGACTGTACAGTTCGACTTCAACCTGCCCGCCCGCTTCGAGCTTGAGTACAAGGGCGAAGACGGCGAGTTGCATCAGCCGGTGATGGTGCATCGTGCGCTCTTCGGTTCGGTGGAGCGTTTCTTCGGCGTGTTGATTGAGCACTACGCCGGCGCGTTTCCGCTGTGGCTGGCTCCGGTGCAGATCGGGATCGTACCGATTTCGGAGAAGCATGTCGAGTACGCCTCTGCGGTGAAGGCGAAGCTCGAAGCCGCGGGACTGCGTGTTGAACTCGATGAACGAAATGAAAAGATGAATGCGAAGATCCGCGAGTTCACGCTGCAGAAGGTGCCGTTTGTGCTGGTGATGGGCGATAAAGAAGCGGCTGCGGAGGCAGTCAGCGTGCGGACTCGCGGCAAGGGCGATGAAGGAAGTGTTGCGCTTGCAGACTTTATTGAGAGAGCCAAAGGGCTGGTCGCCTCAAAGACGGTTGCACTCTGAGTCTTGGCCGGGGAGTTGATGATGGCTTCGCTTTCTGACGAGGATCGCACAGCAGCGATTGCAATTCTCGAGCAGCTGCGCGCAAAGATTGCTGCCGTCGCCGGCGAGGATCGCGACCGACTGTTTCAGCTGCGGCGATACATTCTGAAGCGGCTGGAGTTCGACGAGCGCGGGACACCGACGCAACGACGCAAGCTGAAAGAGGCGAAGCGGAAGAGTCAGTTTGGACTATGCGCGTTGTGTCAGACGGCGCTGCCGGAACGTGGCGCGGAGCTTGATCGGTTTCGAGCAATCGAAGGGTATACTGCAAGGAATACCCAGTTGGTTTGTCATAGCTGTCATCAGAAGGCCGAAGCGGAACGCGGCTTCACGTGATGTCGAGAGATATGATTCTCGAAAAACCATAATTGTAGACCTGGCTATCAGGTGCCGAAAGTCTGGAGGCTATACGCCGCCGAGACCCTGCATCTGTTGGCTCACAAAGGTTTAGATTGAGTCGGCAGGCTGACCGACGGTACAATCTACAGGGGACCGATGTTTACGATTAGCGATAGTGTTCATATCAATGCTCCGATCGAGAGATGTTTCATGCTTTCGACCAACATTGAGTTGGTGGGAAAGACGCTGGGGATGAAACCGATCGAAGGCAAGACCAAGGGAACGATTGTGGAAGGCGACAAGCTCCTTTGGGCAGGATGGAAGTTTGGTTTTCCTCAGATGCACGAGAGTCTCATCACTCGATATGAACGGCCTGTGTTTTTTCAGGACACGATGGGACGCGGACGCTTCAAGAGATTTCAGCACGACCATCACCTCTTCTATATCGATGGACGTACGGTGTTGAACGACAAGATTCGGTTCACGCTGCCGCTTTCCTGGGCGGGAAGGATTGTTGCCCGCACGATCCTTGTGCCGTACATCTCCCGCGTGCTGCGGCGCAGGATGAGGCTGCTGAAAAAGGTTGCTGAGAGTCAGGAGTGGCGAAGATACCTTCCGGAAGAGACGCTAGTGGATTAGGGCTGCGCCGCGACTTTAATTCGTCTTTTAATGATGACTACGAGAACAGGGTGCGCATCTCACTAGCCTGGGGGATGTGTCGATGAAAGCTATTGTCCTGCATGAGTATGGTGGGCCGGAGAATTTGAAGTATGAATCAGTGCCCGACCCTGTGGCCGGCCCGGGTGAGGTGTTGATCAGAGTGGCCGCGAGCAGTGTAAATCCCATCGACTACAAGCTGCGCAGCGGAGAGGCAAGGTCGTATTATCCGCTGGAGCTGCCAGCGATCATCGGGGTCGACTTTTCCGGAATTGTGCGTGAAGTAGGCGAAAAGGTCAGCGGTTTTAAAGCCGGCGACAAGGTGATGGGCTTCGGGTCAAAAGCCTACGCTGAGCTGGTAACGGCAAAGGCGACAGATCTGGCACTGGTTCCGGAAAAACTGGACCTGATCCATGCGGCGGCGCTGCCTCTTGTGACTGCAACCGGAGAGCAGCTGATTACGCGTGGCACGAAGATTCAGTCTGGTCAGACGGTGCTTGTCTCGGGCGCTCTGGGTGGCGTTGGACGGTCAGCGGTGTGGACTGCGAAGAAGGCGGGCGCCATTGTGATCGCCGGCGTGAGAAAGTCGCAACTAAAACAGGCTGAGACTCTGGGAGCAAACCAGGTGCTTGCTCTGGATGACTCTGCGGCAATGGAGAAGCTCGGGTTCATCGACGCGGTAGCCGACACAGTGGCAGGCAAGACGGCGGAGATGTTGCTGGCCAAGGTAAAGCAAGGCGGAGTCTTCGCCTCAGTACTGGGACCGCCTGCAAATGCGAAGATGCATCCGACCGTCAAGATCGAGGAGGTTTATGCTGTGCCGGATCCTAAGACGTTGCGAACCCTGGCAGAAGATCAGGCCGCTGGACGGTTTGTGATTCCGGTCGACAGGATGGTTCCGCTGGCCGATGCAGGAGAGGCTCAGGCTGCGGCGGCCAAAGGCGGGATTGGAAAGATATTGTTACTGGCGTAATCTACTTCTGCAATGCCAAACACCGTAGAGCAAGTGGTGAAGACCCATGGAGACGATTCGTTCAGAGACCTGGATCGATGCACCTGTAGAACGCTGCTTCCTGCTTTCCCTGAGCATTGATCTTCATGTTGCGTCGGCGCGTTCTTCTCGAGAGCAAGCAATAGAAGGGGTAACCACCGGCCTGATCAGCGAAGGCCAAACGGTGACCTTTTGTGGCCGGCATCTCGGCTTGAGGCTGCGGCACAAGAGCCGCGTTACGGTGATGCGACCCTATTCGTACTTTCGCGATGTCATGGTTTCTGGTGTGTTCTCGCACTTCGAGCATGACCACCACTTCGCGGCCATGGATGACGGCACTCGCATGCGGGATGAGATTCGATTCATTCCTCCATTGGGGGCGCTGGGCCGGGTCGCGACGAAGGTCCTGGTGAGGCGTCACGTTGCCGCCTTCCTGGTGGAGCGGAATAGAGGGATCAAACAAGTGGCCGAGTCTGAGGACTGGCACCGCTACCTCGATGGACAGTCTGTAACCGTGGCCTTAGCTCCTGCGAAAGAAGGCTGGGAGCCAAGCAGTCTGATGCCGAGCTCGCAGAGCTGAGCGTCTCGATGCGTGAGAACTGAACCTTCCTTGCTAACGACGGCCTCGCTAACGACGACGGAAGCTATTACGAATGGCGCGGGTACGATCCTCCGTCGCAGGCGGTGGCGTGGGCGCCGGGCCCTCCGGATAGAGAACGACGAAGCGCCTGGGGCCTTCGCCGGAGGAGGCCGTCGGCAGACCGGACTTCGCCAGGGCGAGGTGGATCATCCGGCGTTCGCGGGAGGTCATAGGCGGGAAGGAATACGGACGGCCCGTCTCGCGAACCTGTTCGATAGCCGTTTGCGCTGCAAGTTGGAGTTCCTTGTCGCGGTTAGCTTTGAAGCCTTCAGCATCGAAAAAGATGAGGTCGTGCTCTTCGGGTTCGAGTCCAAGGATCTTTGCCGCGATGTGCTCGATGGCGTGGAGAAGTTCGCCGTTGCGGGCAAGAAGAAGGGGCGTATCTGTGCCGGTAAACTCGACGCAGATTAGAGGTGAGTGTTCTGAAGCGGGAGAGACAGAGGAAGTCTCACCGATTGGCACATCAGCGTTGGGTTGCACGTGGCCGTTGCAGGCAAGGATGTGGGGCTTGAGATCGAGATTTCCTGTGTCCTCTAAGACTTTCAGGAAATCAGTAATCTCTTTCACCGCACTACCCTGATCTTTTAGGGGGTTCGTCATTTTCTTAAGACCGATTTCGGGGCAATGAAGTTTCCAAGGTTTCGAATTTGATTCTCTGAAAGTAGTAACACTTTCCTATGGACAAGTCGACGTTCAGAAGGAAGAAGACTTACCGTTTTCCCGAAATGGTAGTGGGTGTCCCTGATTTGCGGCGGGCACGTTTGGCGGCGATCTCGCGCATCTCGCGGCCAAGGCTGGTGCGATTCATCACCGACTGCTGCGCGATACTGATGAGATTTCCGATCGTCCAGTAGAGAGCAAGGCCCGAGGCGTAGTTCCAGGTCATGTATCCAGTCACAGCCGGCATCATGAAGGCCATCATCTTCTGTTGCTGAGGATCGACTCCCGGCGAAGGCGTGTAGAACTGCACCAGGAACTGGCTGATTACCATGACGATGGGAAGAATGTGGTAGGGATCGGCCGCTGCCAGGTCGGGCAGCCAGAACCAATGCGCCTGACGAAGCTCCACGACGGACCGCAGCATCGTGTAGAAAGCGAACAGGAGAGGCAGCGTAATCAATGTAGGGATACAGCCGCCAAACATATTGACGCCGTTATCCTTCTGCAGCTTCATGATTTCGACATTCATCTCGCTGCGTTTCGGGTCGGTCGCTTTGTATTTCTTGTAGCGCTCCTTGATTGCGTCCATCTGCGGCTGAATGCGCTGCATCTTGAGTCCACTTTGCATCGTCTTGATGCGGAATGGAAGGATGAGGCAGTTGATGAGAACCGTCAGTATGATGATCGCCCAACCCCAAGAGCCAGGCCAGCTTGCAACAAGGTGGTTGTGAATGAACTGAAGCGCGAGGAAGAGATACTTGCCGATGATGCCGAAGAAGCCGAAGTCCAGCAACGGTTCGAGCGACATCGTATTGCCCGTGGCGTGGATGCCGCGTAGTACGTCCACAGCCTTAGGCCCGACATAGACGCGAGTCTGCGTGCGGCCGCTGGTGTCACCAAGAGCAGCGCCGAGGATTGGCACTTCAATGGCGCCCTTAGACGGTGCACCCGAGCCAAGTCCGTTGCGCCGAATTGTCTTCGCCACGTCGAGCTGGTTGTGCAGCATCGCCAAAGTCGCAGTGTCGGGCGAGTCAGGCAGGAAGATCGCGGCAAAATATGTGTCGCTGGTTCCAGCCCAATCGAAGGGCCCGTTGAGCGTGTCGCCGCCGGAGACTTTCTTCGGAGCAAGGTGCTCCTCCTTGCCGTTGCGCGCGATGTCCAGCTGCGCCCCTGCATACGCGGAGGCATTGTCTTGATCGCCGAAGCCGCCGGGCCAGTTGATCAGCGCGCGGACCGGCGCGCCGTTCCGTGTGACCTCAACGTCGGCATGCACCACATAGGTCTCGTCGAACGAGAACGTCTTGCGAACCGTCGTGGCGCCGTCAGAGTAGTTGAAGGTGAGGCTTGCAGGGGCAGCAAGCGACCCCGAGGCCGACGGCACATACAGCGCACTACTGAGAGCCGAAGTCAGCGTCGAATCGTAGGTATACAGCGACAGCGGATAACCAAACTTCTGCGCGGCCTCAGTGTGAACGAGGTTCAGCGGCTTGCCGTCCGAGTCCTTATATTTCTTCAAAACCCAACTCAAGACCTGACCACCGCGATTCGTGAAGGTGATGCGGTAGAGCTCATTCTCGACCGTAGTGGTCGCTTCAGCCTGCGCATGTACCGTCGCGACCCCGGATGCGGAGCCGGTCGCTACGGCAGCGGTGGAAGTAGAAGCCGCTGGTTGCGTCGAAGTCTGCGCCGCCCCGGCAACGGGTGCACTATGGGCAGCATTAGGCGAGACCGTTTGCGGATTGTTCTTAGCGCGGAAGTACTGCAGGCCAAAGAAGACCGTAACGAGGACGAACATCATGACGAGGAGCGATTTATTGTCGCCGCCGCCCTGTTGATTGGGGTTTTTGAACTCTGCCAAAAGAGACTTCCTATTCTTAGCTAAACGTGAGGCCGCCTCTGCACACTCCGGAGACGCTACCTTTCATGATAAATGGTCTGTGGAAATAGGTGCGGCCACGACGGGATCCGAGCTTCGCAAGGGGACCGGATCCAAACCGCCTTTAGCGAACGGATGGCATCTGCCGATCCGCCGAAGCGCTAGCCACGACCCTTTTACCACCCCGAATCGAATCAGCGCGACATACGCATATTCAGAACAGGTAGGAAGA
Source organism: Tunturiibacter psychrotolerans (assembly GCF_051013365.1). Classification (GTDB taxonomy): domain Bacteria; phylum Acidobacteriota; class Terriglobia; order Terriglobales; family Acidobacteriaceae; genus Edaphobacter; species Edaphobacter psychrotolerans_A. Next base: position 2,349,459 of record NZ_CP132941.1, read on the forward strand.
TAGAGGCACTGGCTTGGACTGAAGACATGCAGTACAGGCGAAACGATTCCTTTGTAGAAGCCGTAAACGACGCGGACGGCGAGACTGGGTTGAGGGTCGTTCATCGGCTTAGTTCGCAGACTTACTGCTAGCCTTTTGAATGGCGCGAAAGACGGCTCCTACCTCGCGCTCGAGTATCGCAAAGTCGAGATCGATCACGCTCCGGCGTGGGTGCAGAACTACGTCAACCGGTGTGCTGAGTGTCGCAAGATTCTTGCGGACAGCCTCGCGCATGCGCCGCTTGATGCGGTTGCGATCAACGGCCTTTCCCATCACCTTCCCTACCGTAAGACCCACGCGCGGACCTGAAGCATCGCGCAAAGGAGTTCCGTCGGGGCCCAGCAGTGGCCGTAATGTGAAGAAGTAGCTCATCTGTTTCGCAAACTGTTTGCGACTGCCCTTATATACGCGCTGATAGTCGGCGTGTTTGCGCAGGCGAAAGATCGGTTTTGCAGTTGGGGTCATCAGGTCGAGGAGCTCTTCTAATGATACAAGCTGGCCCGGCTAAACGATTCGTCTGTCGGGCCACGCAAAGAAGCCCGCCTTGGCCCGGCGGGCTTTTTGCAATCATCTCGACGAATCGTCGTTCGTTCAAATCGCTGAATTACTTCTTGTTGCTCGAGGAAGAGGTGTCTCCACTCTTCACAGTCGTCTCTTGTCCGGGCTTCTTCGTCGTCGTGCTGCCCTGGTTGCTTCCCTGAGAAGGATTGTTTCCCTGATTGCCCTGGTTTGGCTGATTCATATTCTGCGCCATAAAGATTCTCCTTTGCCGGCTGTCGACGAGCATCACAACCAGCCGACCATGAATAGGAAGCCTATTGCAAAGGGATGGTTGCCTAGAAAAGGAGAACCTATGTGCGGATAGACATGGGTTTAGCTGGCAATGGTCGAGGCGCGAATAGAAGCTGTCTCGATTGTGAGAGATGGCGGCGGAAGCCTGTCGTCAAAAAGACACAGGCCATCGAAGGCGAGCGATGGCTCTCCTCGATGGTCCGTTTGAACCACTGAAATCTTTTGAATTTCTCTCTCGCTGAGTTCTAAGAAGCCACGATGTGCGATGGCAGAAGAAGATAAAGAACTTCGAAACCGGTAGCCAACTCGCGGCTGACTCGGCCTATTCGAAAGAACTAGTCGCGGAAACCTGCGCTGACGGCGATCTTGTGACGGCCCTTGGCGCGACGGCGGCTGAGGACGGCGGCGCCTGCCTTGGTCTTCATGCGGGAAAGAAAGCCGTGGGTCTTGGCGCGATGGCGGCGATTGGGTTGAAAAGTACGCTTCGGCATGACAAAAAACTCCTGCGCAGGGTAGAACACCTGCTCAAACTTTTAGGCTGTTGCAACAATCTCTGAGTATACCCGATTGGACGCGATTTTCACAGCCCATCTTGCTGCGTCGTTTGTGTCACTGAAGACTCTAAATTTCTCACCAGGACGACGGAAGACGAAATAAGATTGGAACCTCGAAGCAAGTGAACTGTTCTATCGGAGCGTTGCAACTGCATGAGACTTACAGCAGAACCGTATAAACATCCCGGATAAAAGTGACATCGAACCCGGTCGCGCAAGCGCATCGGTCCCACAATTCTTCTATGATAGAAAGCTGCACTGGCTCAGGAAACAGCCGCCAGTTGCACGGTATTTGTTCGTCTACTCAGTTCTTCACCTGTTATGGTGCAACCTTTATTTTTTGATTCGAAGCACCGAAAAACGGCGTCTTTTCCGTGCTACTATCGAACCCGATTCGCAAGACGTTTTTCTGCACGCCCAGCCGTTCCGCACTCTGATTCATGTTGAACTACTCCTCTCCGCAACCAAGTCGCAATGGGTGACTCAGCGGAGAGAATTCTGGCAACGCTAGGCCGACTTCACTTGTCCTTCGGGGCAGGAATGGACTTCTGTTTGCTGCTTATCGTGTCAAGCTGCACGACTGATGTAAGTGCCACGTCTGGTTTGGAACAGGAAACAAGACAAGGAAACTAAAGAATGTCATTCGTTCCGACGGCTACCGCCGTACTGAATTATTGGGTTCGTATTCTGGCTGCTCTTGAGAAGAAGATCAACCGCCAGTCTTATGAGACCTGGCTCAAGCCGACTCGGTTTTCACATCTTGAGGGCAAGAAGCTCTTCGTGCGCATTCCCTCCACGGACTTTCAGCACATCGGCGATCGCTACGCCGACCTTATCCAGGAAGCCATTGACAATCTCGGACTCGACGTCGAAACGGTTGCCTTCACCACTCCAGAGCAGGATCCGCGGGCGCCCAAGGTTCGCGAAGACGGCGGTTTTGCTCCTGTGCCAAGCCACAGCCAGAACGCGCCCAAGCAGCGCCTGGGCGGATTGGCGAGCTCCGTCTCAGGGCCGACGCCGGAGCAGGCTCGATTTGACTGGAGTGCAGCGTCCCAGCTCAACCCGCGCTATCAGTTCGACGCCTTCGTCATCGGCAGTGGTAATCAGTTCGCTACTGCGGCGGCGCAGGCCGTGGCGGAACGGCCTTCGAAGGCTTACAACCCGCTGTTCCTCTATGGCGGCGTCGGTATGGGTAAGACTCATCTGATGCATGCCATCGGGCATGACGTGAAGCGGCGACAGCCCCACGCGTCCATCAGCTACGTGAGCGGCGAAAAGTTTACCAACGAGATGATCAACTCGGTCCGGTACGACAAGATGACCGGGTTCCGCGACAAGTTCCGCAACGTCGATGTGTTGTTGATCGACGACATTCAATTTCTCGCTGGCAAGGAGCGGACGCAGGAGGAGTTCTTCCATACGTTCAACACGCTGCACGAGAGCATGAAGCAGATCGTGATCGCGAGTGATCGTCCGCCGAAAGAGCTTGCCGACTTTGAGGATCGTCTTCGGTCGCGTTTTGAGTGGGGTTTGATTGCGGACATTCAGCCACCGGATCTTGAGACCAAAGTTGCGATTCTGCAGAAGAAAGCCGAGAGCGAACAGACGCAGTTGCCCACGGATGTTGCGATGTTTATTGCTTCCAACGTGAGGACGAACGTGCGTGAGCTTGAGGGCGCGCTGGTGCGGCTGATTGCATGGTGCAGCATGCATGGCGTCGAGATTACGCTTGCAGTCACGCAGCAGTGCTTGAAGCAGTTCATCGATACGCAGGTGCGCAAGATTACGATCGAGACGATTCAGCGCACGGTGGCTGAGCAGTTTGGTATGCGTGTGGCGGAGTTGAAGCAGAAGAATAATTCGCGACAGATTGTGGTGCCGCGGCAGATTGCGATGTACCTCGCGAAGCAGTTGACTGAGGCTTCCCTGCCCGAGATTGGGCGGCAGTTTGGGGGTAAGCATCACACAACCGTGATGCATTCGATTGCGAAGATCGATGAGCAGCGCCGGGCCGACAAGGATCTGAACCGCACCATCAACAAGCTGATGGAGACGCTTAGCTAACCCTGATGTCCTGCCGGACGGGCCTCCTGCGCGGAGCGCGGCCACTTCGTGGCGTGTGTACCTGTCTCGGCAGGGCGATCTGCATCAAGCCTCCCGTTGGTCGGCACAATCTTCACTCCGACCAACGGGAGAGCCAAAGCGAAGCAATCACAAGTCACGAAGTGACCGCCTCCCGCGCAGGGAGCCCGTCCGGCAGGACAGTCCCCAAGAAGAAATTTATTTCGGAAGATATTTGGCCGGGATGGGATTGGTAGGAGTTTCGGCATCCCAGAAGATATTGACGACCCAGTAGCGGTCGCCGTCCTTGAGAAGCTGGAAGCTGTTGATGCCGCGAGCGAAGGGAGTGGGATCCGACGGGCTGTGGCGGGACTCGTAGGTGCTCCAGACCTGAACAATATTACCGAACTGCTCGATTTCGTTGTGGATTGAGCGCTCGAAGAAGCCGTTGGTGGTCATGCGAGCCTGGCTGCGGGCGATATAGCCGTCGATGGTGAGAACGACTACGTCAGCGTGGCCGGTGGTTGGATTACTCGTTACCGGGATGAGCCGCGCGTCGGGAACAAAGAGGGAGCGCATGCGGTCCCAGTCTCGCTGCTGTTCCTTGGGGCCAGAGATGACGTTGTAGACGGCGTTGAGGATTGCCTCGGGGGAGCTGACGTCGTCGGGCTTAGCCTGGGGCCAGTCGCTTTTCGTTGCGATGGAACCGATCAAAGGAGGAGGAGCCTGGGTTGGTGTGGCTGGGGTCTGCGCGGATGCGGCGAGGGTCGTGAGTGTGACGAGCAGGAAGGTGGAGGCTATTCGGTTCGCTGGCTTCACAAAGACTCCTTGAGAGATAGAGCTACTTTACTGCGACCCGAGAGGTTCTGCTCGGCGAAGGGGCAGATGTCGCGGATTCGCTGGATCGCGGGTTGAACTGGGAACAGAGAGCGAACGTCTGCTCCAGATGCTCGATGAAGACGCGGACTTTGGTCGAGATACGACGGCTGGCGGGCCTGACGGCCAGGATGGGGACCGTGCGCTCAAATGGTGTGAGGAGACGAAGGACAGTACCTTCTCTAAGCTCTGCAGCGAAGAGCCACGCGGGCGCCTGGGCGATGCCCAGATGTTCGAGGACACCCATTCTCATCTGTTCGATATCGCTGGTTCGAAAGACGCCGGTGGGGACAACACGTTTGGCGTCTTGTCCGGAGCCGAAGCTCCAAGGCTTCACCGTGCCGCGTTCGGTGAAGACGATCCCTCGATGATGGCTGAGATCTTCCGGCGACTCCGGGGCACCGAAGCGGGTGAGGTATTGAGGCGTGGCGACGAGAATGATGATCGTCTGAGCGAATCTTCGTGCGACCAGAGTAGAGTCTGGCAGATCGCCTGAGTAGATGGCGAGATCGAATCCGTCTTCGACGATTGTTGTGGGACTCTCGGAGGCGGCCATCTCGACTGCCATGTCGGGGTAGGCCGCAAAAAACGCCGGAAGTTTCGACACCATATGGAGACGGGCAAAGGTGGGGGGAACGGTGATTCGGATAAGACCCTTCGGCGCGGTCTGGCCTCGACCGATTCGTGAGGTTGCGCTTTCAAAGTCGTCGAGAATGCGCAAAGAAGACTCGAAGAAGTCACGACCGGCCTCCGTCAACGAGATGGAACGGGAGGTGCGGTGTATCAGCTCGCTGCCAAGCTCGTCTTCGAGGGCGGAGATTTGTTTGCTGACGGCAGGCTGACCGATGCCACGTTCTTTCGCGACAGCAGAGAAGCTACCCTTTTCGATCACCCGGACGAACACCTGCATTGCGTCGAATTTGTCCACACGAACCTCCCTATTCCGTTATGGAATGGATTGTATTTTTCCGGAATAGGATTCATGAGGCTTTTCTCGGATGATCCGTCTCAGGACTAATTTTTCGTTCAAGCCCGATTCATTCCTACGTGGAATGGCTCGTATTCCCGGAATTGTCACATCGACTTGCCACGATCACACATCAGATAGCTGCTTTGGAAAATAGAGAGCAGGTCGCTGAATCAGCGGACCGGAGATTTGGAGAAAATACAAAGGAGATTTCATGTCGAAGTTAAACAACAAGGTAGCACTGGTCACGGGCGGCTCACGCGGTATTGGCGCTGGAATCGCCAAGCGTCTGGCGGCCGATGGGGCGAACGTAGCTATCACGTACACGAAGGGTGCGGACGCGGCTCAGGCGGTCGTCAAGGAGATTGAAAGCACCGGTCGAAAGGCGATCGCGATACAGGCGGACGCAGCCGATGCCGCCGCCGTGAAGGCTGCGGTCGAGAAGACCGTCGCAACGCTCGGCCGACTTGATGTGCTTGTGAACAATGCAGGAACGGCCATTCCGAAGACGTTCGAGGAAACGACCCTCGAAGAGATGGACCGTGTTATTGACATCAACATTCGCGGAGTGTTCGTCGCGACGCAGGCGGCGCTGAAGCACATGAAGGAGGGGGGGCGCATCATTACGATCGGCTCGTGCGTGGGAGAGCGCATGATGACACCTGGGCTTGTTCCTTACTCGGCGACAAAGGGAGCTGTGAAGATGTTCACGCAGGGGCTATCCAGAGAGGTTGGGGGCCGGGGTATTACGGTCAACAACGTTCAGCCGGGCCCGATCGACACGGATCTGAACCCAGCCGCGGGCGATTGGGCGGAGCCACAGGTGGCTGCCACAGCACTGAAGCGCTACGGACATGTGGACGAGGTAGCCGCACTGGTTTCGTTCGTGGCCAGTCCCGAAGCGTCTTATATCACCGGAGCGAATCTGACCGTTGATGGCGGTACAAACGCCTGATTGGCAGGGTGGCGCGTCGACTATGTACGGTCCGCCGCCCCTCCATCTTTTTTGGGGAACACAACTGACGGGGAAATCATGACAACACTGAAAGGTAAGAGTGCGCTTGTCACGGGCGCATCAAGGGGAATCGGTCGTGCGACGGCTTTTGCGCTTGCGAGGGCCGGAGCACATATCCTGGCCCACTATGGACGGTCCGCTAAGGAGGCAGAGTCACTCGTTGCGGAGATTCGAGCGAACGGTGGACGTGCAGATGCACTCTCCGCGGATCTGGCAACACCGCAGGGGGCTGCAATGCTGGCTGAGCAGGTTCGCTCAATCGTCGGCGATCGTTTGGATGTGGCGGTGCTGAATGCCGGAGTCAGCAAGGCGGCGCGTATCGCTGATTACACGCTGGAAGATTTTGACCGTCTTTTCGCGACAAATGTTCGGGGCCCGTTCTTTTTGGTGCAGCAGCTCCTCCCAATGCTTGGTGAGGGCTCTAACATCACGGTGATCTCTTCCCTTGGGGCCCGTACCGTTGTGGGCAAACCCAGCGTAGATAATCCCTCCATTCTTGCTTACGCTTCTACGAAAGGGGCGATCGAGACTCTGGTAAAGAACTGGGCCGCGATTCTGGGACCGCGAGGCATCCGTGTGAACGCAGTGGCACCGGGCGTGATCGACACCGATATGTCGAATTTTACGAAGACAGAGGCTGGTCGCGAGGCCGCGCTGGGGATGCAAGCGCTGAAACGACTCGGCAAGCCCGAGGACGTTGCCGACGTGGTCGCTTTTCTGGCGTCCGATGGCGCACGTTGGATCACGGGAGCCAGTATTCCTGTTGACGGCGGTTCGAAGCTCTAGCGCGGCTGGAGGATAGACTTTCGCATTTCTGCGCTACCAGGTGATGTACACGCCTTTACGGATCCATTTGGGACTTTCTATCTGCTGCATCATGAAGTCTGCGACGTCCTCGCGTGAGATACGGCTGCCGTTGGGCGGGAGGGCGTCGCCGTCGATGCGGTAGTGGCCGTGAGCGGGCGTGTTGGTGAGCATGGGAGGCATGACCATGGTCCAGTCGAGGCCACTGCGGGAGAGGTTATTCCACTGCGAGATCTGCGAGGCTACGGGCCACTTGAGGAAGGTGTTGTAGACGATGTTCTGAACGATCCAGCGGCGCCAGGCGGGCTGTTTATCGAGCGAGGTAGGGAGAGCACCGGCGGAGCCCAGGACGATGATGCGGCGGACGGGTTTCGGTTGGGTGCTTGTCTGTTGCATCGCCGCAATGATCTGCGGGACGGCGCGTTCAAGGACGTCTTCCTTCCTGAGGGAGTTTGCACCGAGGGCGGAGAGAACCACGTCGGCGCCTTCGATGGTTTGGGATACCGGCGCTGGATCGAAGGCACTCCCCTGGATAGCGTGGATGAGTTCGCGGTGGGGAAAAGTTTCGGGCGCGCGAAGGAGGGCTGTGACATCGAACCCAGCGGCGAGACAGCGCTGGGTGAGGAGTTTTCCTGTGGCACCACTGGCTCCGAAGAGGGCGACTTTCATTGCTGGCTCCTTTCGGTTCGGGACTGATTATCCTCTGCTGTGAGACGCAGGTGTGAAAAAAGTGGTTGGGATAACCTCCTCGTTTTGTTTTATTTGGTGAATATTCCCACGCTTGGTGCCGAGTCTTCTCAGAAGCCGGAACGGGGTGCTGTGAAGAAGTGGGATAAGAAGGCGGTTGGGACGATGATTGAGGCCGGTCTTCCTGATTGTGCGGTTTGGCGCGACCGGTTTTCTAAAACGGGAACGTGGCTTAAGTGTCTATTTATGAGATCGATGGGAAGGATATCCACTTTTCAAGCGAGAACGGTTACTGCTACTAGTATTTTTATCTTTTTCTCTTGTTTCTTAGAAGCAGTAGCGCCGCCGGTGGGGAATTCAAGCCGGTTTCGGCATCGCACACAACGACCCTGGTTTCCACAAAGAAATCTGTCGCGTTGAGGGCGGGTTCGCCCCTAGAATCAAGCAGACTGGTGAAGGCTAAGATGCATCGTGTGTTCGATTCAGTGTAAAGTTTTGCCAGCACTAACCTACCGAGATGGAGAGACCGACCGTGACCAGTGCGACCCAGGAGCCCGAGATGACTTTGCCGACCGAGACGAGCGCAACGCCAGCCCCAACCGGCAACCTCGAGATCACGGTCTCCCGCGCTGAGCTGCTGCGCGAGCTGACTGCTGCCCAAAGTGTGGTCGAACGGAAGACGACGATTCCGATTCTGTCGAACTTCCTGTTTGAGGCGACGCAGGGCGCGGGCGGCGACCGGTTGACGATTACTGCGACCGACCTTGATCAGAGCCTGCGGACCAGCTGCGCGGCCAAAGTGAAGAAGGCTGGCGCCTGCACGATTCCGGCACGCAAGTTGTATGACTACATCAAGCTCCTGCCCGAGGGTGAGATCTCGATCAAGCTGATGGACAACCACTGGGTGCAGATTCGTGCGGGGCGATCGAACACGAAGATGGTGGGGATGGCGCGGGCGAACTTTCCGCAGGTTCCGGAGTTTCCGGCCAGTGGCGCGGTGAAGATCTCGGTGCCTTCGTTGAAGAACATGGTCTCGAAGACGATCTTTGCGATTTCAAATGAGGAGTCTCGCTATACGCTGAACGGCGCCTTGCTGGTACTGAAGGCAGAGAGCATGGCGATGGTTGCAACCGATGGACACCGGCTGGCGCATATTGAAAAGCTTGGAGAGACGCTGGAGGGTGTGTCGGGGGAGAAGAAGACGCTGATTCCGCGTAAGGCGCTGAGTGAGCTTTCTTCGCTGCTGGGCGCGACCGAGGCCGAGACACTCGAGTTTGGCGATGATGAACAGACGCTGTTCTTCAGGGTCGGCGGACGAGTGCTGACGAGCCGCAAGCTGACGGGGCAGTTCCCGAACTACGAGGCAGTGCTGCCACGGGATAACAACAAATTCGTGATTGTCCGTTGCGAAGATTTGATGGGGTCCATTCAGCGTGTAGCGCAGTTTGCCGACGAGCGGAGCGGCGCTATCAAGATTCGGCTGGAACAGAATGAACTGAAGCTTTCGTCTTCGAGTACGGATGCGGGTGAGTCGGAAGATACGATCGAGACGCCTTACAACTACGATCCGCTGGTTGTTGGATTCAACAGCCAGTATCTTATCGATTTTCTGAAGGCGATCGGCAACACGGGCGAGGTGAGGCTGGAGTTTAAGGATGCTCAGAGCGCCGGGCAGATGCGACCCGAAGATGCGAATGAGGATGTGAAGTATAGGTACATCCTGATGCCGATGAGGATCTGAACATAAAGGTAGGTCGCTGCTTTATCAGATAGGGTATAGTTCGGCCAAAACGGCCCAACTATACCCTATTTACGTAAGCTGACTTGAGATACAAGTGAGCACTTCCACTGGCGCTGATGCCACACTTGCTGGAAGTCGGTGGAGTTCTCTTTTTGGAAAGGAACGAAAGGCCTGTTGCGGATTGCCTTCCATTTGTAGCTGAATTCCACCACGCGGCGGTCAGGTAGATAGGGCCGGCCCATATACATCGAGGGTCGGCCGCCTCGCTCGATGTTTACGCGAAGGCTTCGCCAACCAGCTCTTCGCTCTTCTTCCAAAGAGCCTTTGCGTTCTCCGGATCGAGAGCGTAGCCGCGCACTCCTTCGTCAAGCATGCCCAGCGGTGCGTCGTCTGCGACGACATCACTCACGTGGCAGTTCTCGCAATACTTCCCTCCTACCTCTCCGGCGGGAGCAACGACAGCTGCCCATACTGAGGTGGCCGCTCCCTGGGGAATTGTTTTGAATTCGAACGGTCCTTTGCCAGCTGCAGCGGCCTGTTCATTGATCTGTTTGACCATCTGTTCGAGGCTGCCAGGATCCATGTGGCGGCCAAGCTCGGTCATGATGCCGCCAGGATGCACAGCCGTAGCGCGCACACCGCGGCCACCATGACGGCGGTCAAACTCGACTGCGAAGAGGATGTTGGCGGTCTTTGAGCGCCCGTACGCCACGAAGGGTTCGTACTTGGTCGTTTCAAAGTTGGGATCGTTCAGATCCACATTGCTGAAACGGTGCCCTGCGGAAGAGAGGTTGACGAGGCGTCCGCCGTCCTTGATCAGCTTCGCCACGCGGTTCACAAAGACGAAGTGGCCCAAGTGATTGGTCCCGAATTGCGTCTCGAAACCATCTACTGTCTTTCCGAGCGGAGTCGCCATGACACCAGCGTTTGCGATGACCACGTCGAATAAGCGGCCATCGGCGACTAGCTTGTCGGTAGCGGCTCGTACGCTCTTCAGGCTGGCGAGGTCGAGGTCGACCAACTCGAAACTCGCGCCCGCCTTGGCCGCGGCGCTGCTGACTTCCGATGTTGCTCGCCGTGCTTTCTCGAGATCACGCGCTGCGCCTACAACATCTGCACCACGTGCAACCAGCGCGCGGGCTGTCTCCACGCCGAGACCCGCCGATACCCCCGTCACCAGAATCCGCTTACCCTCAAGATCGATCCCTTCGAGGACATCTTCTGTCGTTGAATTTGCTCCAAATTTTGCTGCCATTCTGTACGCTCCGATCACAAAATCTTTGACACCGGCCTTGGCCTGGAATAAAACGGAGTCAATCTCCGTTATACGAATGAGATTACCGGAGAGACACTCCGGATTCAGAAAAGCTTGATGAAAACTTCCATAGCACCCAAGACCGCCCGCAAGCCCAGAGCCGACGCGCAGCGCAACCGTGAGCGGATTCTCGAAGTTGCCAAGCTAGTCTTCACCCGCCGGGGCGCGGAGGCGAGCATGGATGAGATAGCCAAGCGCGCTAAGATCGGTCCGGGCACGCTCTACCGTCACTTTCCCTCGCGCGATGACTTGCTGGCCGCTGTCTATATCAGCGAGGTCGAAAAGCTGGCTGAGGCACAGAGAAAACTCTCTGCCGAGTTACCTCCGATCAAAGCGCTTCGGGCCTGGATGCTGGTGTTCATCGACTACATTTCTGCGAAAAGAATTATTGCCCCGGCTTTGAATGCGATGGCTTGCGGTCCCTCGGAGGTATATCAGCAGACCACCCGCGTCATGGAGGAGGCTGCCAATGCGTTGGCGCGCCGCGCTGTGGCCAGCGGAGATCTTCAGCCAGATGTCGATCCGATGGACATGCTTCGCGCGATCTACGGGATCTCCAGCGCGGGCAGCGCAGACGATTGGCCAGAGAAGGCACGGCGTTTCGTGGATATTCTCATTCAGGGCTCCCGACCTTAATGAACCGCATCTCCTGCTATGTGAGTCGACTGCCTTACATATATCCGTGCTTGGTGACCAACCGCAATTACATCACTACTCCAACAACCTAATCGACGCACCATACTATTGACCAACTGTGCGGTTCAAGGGGCTATGCCCAATTAGTTATATGGTTTCCGGTTCGGGAGGGTGCTCTAATTCTGCTGCGAGGAGAGATATGCCGAAGCGGCTGGCTATTACGATTGCGGGTGCGGTGTCGCTGGGAAGTTACGAGGCGGGTGTTCTGTATGAGGTGCTGGATGCAATTCATCAGCATAACTCCGCCGAGGGGGTGACGGATGACGAGAAGATTCTTATCGATGTCATGACGGGCGCTTCGGCCGGTGCGATGACGGCCGCGATTGTGGCGCATAAGATGTTGTACTCGGCCAATGAGTTCCGCGACCCGTACGACAACCCACTTTATAACGTGTGGGTAAAACGCATCGATCTCCATGGGTTGTTGAAGACGGTGGACGAAACGACCGGTGCGGTGGAGCCGCCGCTGCGTTCGATCTTTTCGTCGAACGTGGTGGAGGGGATAGCAAAGGATACGCTCCTGGGACGATATGCGACGGGGGAGTGGCCTGCTCCGATAACGCACATGGCCGCAGCGCAGTCGATCTCTATCGGGATGACACTCACGAACCTGAACGGCGTGGACTACGCCTATGACATGCAGCCTTGCGGGAAGTTTATCTACACGCGGCATGAAGACCAGATGACACGAGTGGTGAGTGTGGACGGAAGCGACAAGCCGGAGGTATGGCGTGAGTTGGCGGACGCCTCGGTGGCAAGCGGGGCATATCCGCTGGCGTTTCGCGCAAAGGAGATGGACCGCCGACGGGAGGAGTACGCAAAAAACGGCCTGGAGCCGTGGACGGATAATCCGTCGAGGTTTACGTACACCGACGGCGGAATCTTGCAGAACGAGCCGCTGGGTATGGCGAAAAACCTGGTCGATGAGATCGACAAGCATTGGTATAACGACAGCCGATTCTATTTGTTTGTGTCGCCTCACGGGAGAACTTCGAGCGCGGATTCGAGCTTTTGCGAGGTGAATGCAGACTACTTTCAAATGATGAAACGGTGGGCGAAGGTACTGCTTGGCCAGTCGGAGTTTCAGGACTGGATTACAGCGGTGGAGATGAATGAGCAGATTGCTCTAATGGACGCTCGTGCCAGCGAACTGGTAGACAAGCTGCGTTCAGGCGAAATCAAGAGCGGCAGCCTGAAGCGTACCGCGGATAGCTTGCTGAAGGTGTTGTTTTCGCAGCCGACGCGCACGGGGACGAGGCAGGTTGCGAAGATCGGAAGAGAGAGTTTGGCTGAGGCCAGGCGGCGGATTGAACACCAATACAAAGAGGAGATTGAGAGTCTGGGGGCAGGAAGCTACGCCGCCGATGCGTTTCGCGATACGGTGCTTTCGTTTGAGACGGCGGCGAATCTCGGGCAGTGCGACTATATGCGGATCTATGGAATCGCGGTGTCGGAGGAGCTGCTGGCGGGTGCGGACCTAACGGGCTTTCTGGGGTTCTTCGATGAGCGGTATCGCGTGCATGACTATGACCGGGGACGGATGGTGGCGAGGATGGTGTTGACCGATCCTGTGATGAGTGAAGCGGGAGAGCTGGGTCCGATACGGTATACGCCGATGCATACGAATCCTATCGACAGCACTCTGAACGGGCTGCAGCTGGCGCAGCTGTCGATCGAGGAGCAAAAAGAATTTCGCGAGGGTGTGAAGAAGCGCGTCAGCGAGATGGTGCGATACCTGATTGGGTTCTGGTCTTACCCGGCGGACGTGGTGGTGATCGAACCGCTGATGAATGCAATTCTGAATCATCTGTTTCGTGAGTAGCGTGGCGCGGGTTGAGTTACGAACGCCTCGAAGGTTTTCAACCAGATCGACATCTTCGTCACTTACACGATCACTGTGACGGCATCCGCCTCCACCGCCGGCAACACAAGTTTGCAACATACGGCCACTGTTACTCTGGTCGTTCGATAGACTCGCAACAACGAGTCGCAACCCTACGGCTTATCAAGCCTTTGAAGTCAATAAAGCTCATTGGGTGAGGGCGTCTGCCGGTCGTAATATTGACCATGTCCGAAAACCGCGAGTTTTAGACTGAATCAAGTGGGAAACTCTTTCTATGGAGTTACCCGACAAAGCCACTTGCCATCGTGCGTTACAGAGCCGTGACCCTCGCTTCGACGGTTTGATATATGTCGGAGTGAAGACGACGGGCATTTACTGTCGTCCTATTTGTCCGGCCAGGACTGCAAAATATGAGAACTGTACTTTTTATTCCTCCGCTGCCGCTGCGCAGGAAGCGGGTTACCGACCATGTCTGCGTTGCCGTCCTGAGACCGCACCTGAATTCGCCTCCTGGCGTGGAACCTCCAACACCGTTTCGCGTGCTCTCGCGCTGATTAGCGAAGGCGCGCTGGATGGTGAGGGCAAGAGCGTTGATGCTCTCGCTGCGCGACTAGGAATTGGAGAACGTCAGCTGCGGAGGTTGTTCCTACAACATCTCGGAGCTTCGCCGATTGCCGTGGCCCAGACCAGACGTGTCCTGTTTGCGAAACACCTCATCCACGAAACACAAATGCCCATGACTGAAATTGCGCTGGCGGCCGGATTTGGCAGCCTGCGCCGGTTCAATGAGGTGTTTCACACACTCTTCCGTCGGCCACCGAGCGCGCTGCGGCGCAAATCGTCCGTAAGCCGCCCAGATGTTGAAGCGGGTATTACGCTCACAGTACGATATCGGCCGCCCTACGATTGGGAGTCCATGCTTGGCTTCCTGAGGGCACGCGCTATCCCCGGCGTGGAGGTCGTAGAGAGCGACTGCTATCGAAGAACTGTTGAGATAGAGGGCGCGATCGGGACCGTCCGTGTCTCTCATCTATCAAAGAAGAATAGTCTCTGTGTCACGATCCATTTCCCAAATGTTAAGGCGCTCCCCGCGATTCTGACGCGAGTGCGTCGCGTGTTCGACACGGGCGCTGACATAGAAACAATTGATGCACACCTTTCAAACGACTCTCATCTCGCTCCCTTTGTTGCACGGCGGCCGGGCTTGCGAGCGCCTGGAGGATGGGATGGGTTTGAACTAGCAATTCGTGCGATTCTTGGGCAACAGGTGACCGTCGCTGCAGCAAAACATCTCGCGGGACAACTGGTAGCTTTTCACGGCAAACGTGTGCCAAGATCGTTTGAAAATCACCCCGGCTTAACCTATACGTTTCCGACGGCGAAACGTCTCGCCTCGGTGGAATCGATCGGACTTGGAATGCCCGCAGCCCGTATAAAAGCGTTGACGGCAATGACTGAAGCGGCCGTGCGCGACCCCAATCTTTTTAGTCCACTCGGGACGATCGAAGAAGCGATTGCTCGTCTGCGCGACATTCCCGGCATTGGCGAATGGACGGCCCAGTATATTGCTTTGCGTGCGATTCGCGAGACGGACGCTTTCCCGACTTCAGACGTTGGCTTACTTCGCGGCATCGCAAAGGTCGATGGTGTACCGGCAACGCCGGCCAGACTCCTCCGACGGGCGGAGACGTGGAGACCCTGGCGAGCCTATGCGGCGCAGCATCTGTGGTCTGCCGACTCGGTCGATCCTCCAAATGCTGGCCTCGTTGGAAGGGCCCGTTCGTAGTCTCAAAAACTTCGAAACAAAGTCCCTATCTAATACTTAGCCACTCAAACTAAACTTCTTAACGATTATTGACAAAGAATCGGGACCCACCCTATACTCACTTCATCGTCATGGATATCCGGAGCCTCTCATGCAGGCCAATCTAGCAGGTGCAGAGGGAGACTCGAGTCGCCGGATGGGTATAGTTGGAGCTTGCACCTCTAACATGCTCAACATGATTGGTGTGGGGCCTTTTCTAAGTATCCCTCTAGTTCTGATTGCAATGCATGGATCTCATATTTTGCTGGCGTGGCTTCTGGGCGCGGTGATTTCTCTATGCGATGGGCTTGTGTGGGCGGAGTTGGGTTCAGCCATGCCCTACTCCGGCGGGCCTTACTTCTATTTGCGTGAAGCATTCGGCGCCCAGTCGTATGGAAAGGTCGCAAGCTTTCTTGTCCTTTGGTCGTCAGTACTTACTGCTCCGTTCCTTATCGCCTCAGGCGCAGTGGGTTTCTCGCAGTATCTTCATTATCTTTGGCCAGCCGTTAACGCAGCGGGGCTGACCGCGTTGGCAATGGCGGTTTGTCTCATTAACGTCGTGTTGCTCTATCGCAGAATCACGACGATCGGTGCAATATCCATTGGTCTCTGGATACTTGTCGCCGGAACGATTGTGTGGATCATCGTGGGCGGAGCGGAGCACATACCGTCCGCTCTAAGGGCTCAGCTCGACGGTGGCTTCCAGTTGACAGACACCACTTTTTGGAAGGGTGTGGGCGCCGCGACGTTGATAGCTGTCTATGACTATGTGGGTTACAACAACGTCTGCCTCATCGGAGGTGAGCTGAAGCGTCCCGAACGAACGATTCCGTACTCGATTATCCTCTCCATCTTGCTGATCGCCGTTCTCTACATTGCGATGAACCTTGCCATCTTGGGCGTATTGCCGGTTCAGCAAAGCATGCACTCGACCGCAATCGTAGCCGACTATATGCAAGCGGTTTACAGCATCAAGAGTGCAAGAATAGCCGATCTTCTCATTCTGGTCGCATCGTTCGCTTCCGTATTCGCGATTCTGCTTGGCTATTCGCGTATTCCCTTCGCTGCCGCAAGCCAGGGCGAGTTCTTTAGCGTGTTTGCACGCGTGCATCCGACGAAAGGCATTCCCCACATTTCGCTCGTGATCCTTGGTTTCCTTTCCGCTTGCGCATGCATGCTTAGTCTCGACACGCTTATCAGTTTGGTAATTGTGATCCAGACGATGATCCAGTTCCTCGCCCAGTGCGTTGCCGTGATTCTGTTGCGTAGGCGTCACCCGGAAAAGAACTATACCGGATTCCTAATGCCTCTCTTCCCCATACCGGCGGTCGTTGCTTTCATGGGATGGCTTCTGATTCTTGTCTCCAGCGGTGCACGAAACATACTCTTTGCTTTTGCCGCGACTCTCGTAGGCGTGGCCGCATTTCTTTATAAGTCACGCCAAGAGCAACGATGGCCTTTTGAGGCGATATGACTAAACGTTGGGATATTGCCGTCGCTGGGGAAGTATACGTAGACCATATTTTTACGGACTTCGATCATGTCCCGTTGCCGGGGGAAGAGGTCTTCGCCGACCAGTATCGTCGAGAGGCCGGAGGCGGTACTGTCAACACCGCTTGCGCCCTGGCGCGCCTCGGCCACTGCACGTCTCTTTTTGGGGTCTTCGGGAGAGACGAAGAGGCATGGCTTCGATCAAGACTCAACTCCTTCGGAGTTCATGCCGATGATGCACACTCGTCCGAGTTGCCGAATGCACTCACTGTTAGTATGTCCACGAGATCGGATCGGAGCTTTCTAAGCTACGCCGGAGCAAATAAGGCTCTCGAAAAGTACGTGGCTTTGCCTGAGACAATTGCGGCTTTGTCTAAGTCGCGGCACATTCATTTTGCAATGCCGCTTGAACTTGAGGTTGCAAGACTGTTACTGCCCTCCCTCAGGTCCGCTGGTAGCACTCTTTCCATTGACCCTGGCTGGCGTAAAGACTGGTTCTTGAATCCTGACAGCCTTGATGTATTACGCATGGTCGACCTCTTCTTCCCAAACGAAGGCGAAGCACAGCTTCTTACGGGCCGTACTGACCCAGACGATGTGTTACGGGAATTTGCCGCGATGGGATTGGAACACACGGTGGTCAAACTGGGTCCGCGCGGAGCAGTCACCTGGCGACAAAATCGCTCTTACAAAATGACTCCTCCGGACGTTCAGGTGGTAGATACTACCGGCGCAGGGGATGCGTTCGATGCAGGATTTATTGATGCGTGGCTATCAGGGGCCGATATCGAAGAACAGTTGCGAAGAGCATGTATCTGCGGCTCTCTTTCGACGCGCGCCCGAGGAGCCCTTACCGCATTGCCTTCCCGACAAGAAATTCTGGATGTAGTGCAAGAAAACTCTATCGTTTGATATCGGAGCCTGAAGTGTCGAATCTACGGATGGACCCCGCATTCGCATCGCTGGTCAAACAGCCACGAGAAGGCTTTAATGACGTACAGGTCTTGCGTGAAGCTACTTTTGCTGCGCGGCAGGAAGCGTCGTCATGTCTCTCGGATTTTGACCTTGAGATAGAAGATCGTGATATCCCCTCATATGGCGACGAGAAGACACTAATACCGATGAGAATCTATCGCAGAAGGGACGTGGAGGGTTCATCCCCAGTATTGCTATACCTTCATGGTGGTGGATTCTTTTGCGGAGATCTCTTTTCTGAACAACTACAATGTGCCCAATATGCTCTGAATGCGCGGTGCACCGTCATATGTGTTGCCTACAGACTCGCTCCCGAAAACCCCTTCCCGGCCGCCCTCAATGACTGTTACCGAACGCTTGAGTTTGTCTGGGATTATAGCGAGGCGCTAAAGATTGATCGGGATCTTATAGCTGTAGGAGGCTCTAGCGCGGGCGCGAACCTCGCCGCTGCGGTCGCTCTTCTTGCACGCGATCGTGTCGGACCGAACATATGCTTTCAACTGCTTCTGATACCGGCCTTAGATGACCGCCTGGAGACAGATTCTGCAGTTCAATTCACCGATACGCCGGGCTTCGCCAGGTCTGAGGCTGAGGTTATGTGGCGTTGGTACCTGGGCGAAAGCCCTCAGGATGTTTCTCCTTATGCGGCGCCAGCACGGGCGAAAGATCTCTCCGGCCTCCCAGCGTCATACATTCTCTGTGCGGGCCTCGATCCATTGCGAGATGAAGGTCTTGCCTACGCAAATCGTCTGACTGAATCAGGAGTGGCTGTAGAACTCCACTTAGTGCCATCTATCCCTCACGGGTTTGCCAGTATTCCAGCTGCGGCGATCTCGAAGCGTCTTTTGAGCGAGCAAGTTGCCGTGTTGCGAAGCGCATTCGCTCGAGAGAGCGGCTTGTAATTCGGCCAACGAATCGTAATATGGCTCTTGACGTGTTTTTCTCTGAGAAAGCGCCAGCCTAACTGTAAGAGTCAATGCAGAAAATGAGAATTGGATAAAATCCATTGAGGCGCAGCGTGAGCAAAAATGGCGTATTAATCGGAAGTCCAGCGCTGATGCGCCGGACAAATGCGCGCACAATTCTAAGGTCCTTGAAAAAGCTTGGTACCTGCTCACGTGCAGATCTCGTGCGCGAGACTGGAATGAGCGCTCCTACGGTCGCAAACGTCATATCCGACCTCGACGATCTCGGGCTCATTCAATGGATCGGGGAGGGCGTGTCCGGTGGAGGGCGTCCGCCTGAAAACTTACGTTTTAATGCTGACTATGGTTGTCTTGCTGGGGTTGATGTCACTGCAGACGCACTTCGAATCCTGCTTACCGATCTCAACGGAACTCTTCTGGAGGAGCAAAACGAAGTTTTACCGAAGGAGGCACGTAGCCCCGATGCTGTGATCGCGGTGCTGCGCAATTCGCTGAAGGCGATGATGCAGAGACGCAATCTGTCGTCAAAGAAGTTAGTTGCGATGACCGTCGGCGTGGCCGGCATCACAAATGCCAAAGACGGCATCGTAGTTTCTGTCAGCGATTCAAGCAGTTGGAGAAACGTTGCGCTCCGGGATCTGCTGAAAGAGCATTTTGCATGCGCCCTCTTTGTCGAAAACGATACTAACCTCGCTGCACTTGGCGAACACTTTCGCGGTGTAGCTCAAGCGGAAGAGAGCTTCGTCTTTATCGGGATCGGATCGGGTGTCGGCGCCGGTATATTTCTCAACGGACAGATAGTGCATGGGGCAAGTTGGTCAGCTGGAGAGATCGGATATCTTCGAGTTCCAAACGTCTCAAGCATGCAGCCGTCTCTGTACGATTTTGGGGCGCTTGAGCAGGTGTTAGGGGGCCCCGGTATTCTGAGGAGCTGGAATGCAGTCAGTAGCAAGTCCGGCCAAAAAACCAAGCTACGAAAAGCGAGCAAAGTCTTTGACCTCGCGCTCGAAGGTGACCCACTCGCGCAAAAAATTGTTCTGCAACGCGCTCGCTTGCTCAAGGATGTAATCCTCAATCTCTCCCTCATTCTGAATCCAAACCTTTTCGTAGTTGGAGGGGATGTCGGTGCTCATGAGGCCCTGTTGCAGCCAACTGTGGAGATGCTGCAAAAAAGCGAAGTAGCGGTGGCCAGCGTGCTTCCAAGTAGTCTTGGGAATTCAGCAGTTGCATGGGGTGGCATAGCGGTTTCAATGCGGCATTCAGAACAAACGCTCCTGGGCAACTAACTTCGGCACAGAAATCAAAATACCCCACAAACATCGAGCCGCTTCTGGTGGGCTAAATAGTTGCGGGCGCAACCGCCGACATACGGTACATAGCGAGTTTGAGCTTTTTTCCTCATCCAGATTTTCGGCTTGCAGGGTATTGAAGTGAGATGGCTTGCAGGGAAATCCGGCCCTTGCAAAGGGGGAAATGATTTAAAGCAAGGAAAGTCAAAATTTTGTTGACGACATTAGATATTAACGATAGGTTCCTAAGTATCTTTACGACCCAAAGTTGCGTTTCTGACAAGAGCTTGCTGCAGGTCTGAATCCGCAGAGACTTCTCTTATGACTTGAGACGTCCTCACCAAACGAAAAGGCGAGGACGCATCGCAGCTCAGTTTGAAGCTTGGTAGGCACTGGCATTAGTTATAAAAAACGGTGGCAACGAGATCGAATCCGCAAGACTTACGGGAGAGGCTAATGAGAGGGACAAGTTTGAATCGCAAAACAAACCCAGAAAATTCAAAAGATGTATCCGGACTTCCGCCGGTCGCTAAAAAGGTGACGGATTTGCTTAGATGCCAGACATCTCTTCTTGTTCTGTTGATTTTGTTTACGCTTCCTTTTCTCGCGCACGGGCAAGAACTGGCCGGAACCTTTAGCGGCACAGTTACCGACCCTAGCGGAGCGGTAATTCCCCACGCCACTATCACGATCACGCTCAACGGAGTAAACAAGGCCTCCCGTGTCGTGCAGACCAACGAGTCGGGTAATTACACCGCGACCAACCTCGAGGCTGGTACCTACACAATTACGGTTTCAGATCCGAGCTTTGAAAATTTCGCCGATCGTAATGTGGTTTTGAACGTTGCACAAAAGCGCACGGTGAATGCTCAATTGAAGGTTGGAGGTCAGAGCCAGACTGTGACCGTGGAAGATAATCCGGTAGCCCTTGATACTGAGAGCAGTTCCCAGGCTGGGACCATCTCCGGAACACAGTTGCGCGAGCTAGAGCTCGTCAACCGCAACTTTCAACAGTTAGTCACGCTACAGCCGGGCGTGGTGAACCTACTCGGCGATCAACCTGGCTTTGGGGGAATCAACAGTACATCCTCAGTGTCCGTCAACGGAGCGCGCACGACGGCAAACAACTGGTCTGTGGATGGTGCCGACATCAACGACAGCGGCTCCAACTCAACCCTGCTTAACATCCCCAGTGTCGATGCAATCCAGGAGTTCACGCTGGAGAGAAGCTCCTATGACGCCAGCTTCGGGCGCAGTGGGGGCGGCCAGGTCCTCGTAGCCACTCGGTCTGGTACCAGCGCATTCCATGGTTCAGCTTATGAGTTCGTGCGCACAGCCAACACCAACGCAAACAACTACTTCAACAACTTGGTGGGCGCTCCCCGTGCCCCGGATCACTACAACAACTTCGGATTCACAGTGGGTGGGCCGATCTTCATCCCACACGTTTACAACACAAACAAAACGAAGACCTTCTTCTTCTGGTCGGAAGAATGGCGCAAGATCACGGAGCCGATGACAAACAACGTGGCGGCGCCTACTACGGCAGAGCTGGCAGGAACTTTCTACGAAACTCCTAGTCAGTATGCAGGCACCATAGCTGCCGTGGGAGCAGGTTGCGTTAGCTCCTATGATCCTTCCACAGGTGTTGCTGTTGCCAATCCTAACTGCTACAGCTCCAATTCTAAGGTTTACCTATCTCAGATTTTCAGTAAGTTTTCTGCTAACGCTACTGCCGTCAACCCCTCCACTGGCTTTACGAACGGCACTGTGTTCAGTTCATACTCCTCTTTGAACAATTTCCGGCAGGACTTGGTTCGCGTGGATCACTACTTCAACGACAAGCTGCATTTCTTCGCGCGCGGCATGCAGGATGACGCTCCCAGCAACCTGCCCACCGGCCTTTGGGGCGGAGCCAACTACCCTGGAGTAGTGAATGTGGGCATCAACGCGCCCGGAAAAAATGTGGTCGCTAATCTAACCTGGACGATCTCTCCGAAGATGGTGAACGAGGTAGAGTTTGCCTACTCGCAGGGAACCATTAACGGCACGCTCTCCGGGCCTGCAAACTCTCCTTCCGTCCTCTCCTCGCTGACCAACAATCTTGCAAATCCAGACCCCTACGGGCGCATTCCCAGCGTGACCATATTGGATGGATCCGTCACTGGCGTTTCACAGGGCAGCGCTCCATACTTTGAGCGAAACCTGGATCGCAATATTTTTGACAACTTCTCGGTAACATTGGGCAACCACACCATACGTGCAGGTTTTACTGCGCAGCAGATGTTAAAGACAGAGGATGCCTCCGAAGGCAATCCGAACTTCAGCTTTAATACCTGGGGAGATTTCCTGTTGGGGAATGTCAACCAGTACTCCCAGGCCAACCGGGATATCGTTCCCGATCTGCGATTTTGGAACACGGAAGCGTATGTTCAGGATGACTGGAAGCTGAATCACAGACTTACTCTGAACCTGGGCCTTCGCTGGACAAGATTCCCTTCGCCTACCGATGCGAAGGATACCTTGGTCAACTTCGATCCGCTGTTATACAAACCGAGTCAAGCCCCGGGGCTCGACGGAGACGGAAACTTTCTCCCGGGCCAGCTCTACACGCCGGCGACCTACGCCAATGGTTTGATCTTCCCTAAGGGAAGCGCTTGCACGGCCGCTCAGGCCATCTCCGCGCAGGTTGCCTGCTCTCCTTACGGCGGTACTGTCAATCCCAACTATAGCTGGAACTTCGGGCCTCGCGTTGGTTTCGCCTATAGCCCCTTCGGAGATGGCAAGACGGTACTGCGCGGCGGCTTCGGTCTATTTTTCGACCGCACGCTCAACGGCATCTGGGAGCAGAATGCATTCGGCGATCCGCCGCTGGTGCAGACCACAACAATTACCAACGCGTCGTTTGACAATCCGGTAGGCGTCGGTTCTGCCGCTCCTCCTGCTTTGGGACCAAATGCGCTGACCACAACCGGCAACCCTGATTTCAAGGTTCCCTCGTACGCCTCTTACAATCTCTCGGTGCAACAGCAACTGGCCCCATCGATGATGTTTGAAATAGCCTACGTCGGGTCGGTATCACGGCACCTGTTGGGTGAGTTGGATCTAAATCAACCCACACTTTCCACCAGGGCTGATAATCCTGACTCCCCTCTTAATAACATTCGTCCCTATTTGGGCTACTCGGACTTCCATACCAGGCTGCCCATCTTCACGTCAAACTACAACGCGCTGCAGGCGTCGCTTAATATTCGGACGACGCGCGACCTGACCCTTGGCCTCGCGTACACCTGGTCGAAGAACCTCTCAGATCAGGCCAACGATCGTGGTACTGCCAACACCTATGCCTATAATCCGAAGTTGGACTACGGGCCTTCTACGTTGAATGAGCCGCAGATATTCGTCGCAAACTTCGTCTACAAAGCGCCGTTCTTCCGCGAGCAGCATGGACTGACTGGCCAAGTACTCGGCGGTTGGGAGGTCTCGGGAATCACGACCTTTAATTCCGGGCTTTCTTTGACCACTTCTCAGACTACCGATCCGTTTGGCTGTGTCGCGGATGCTACAACTGCGAATGGATGCGCAGCGGGAACTTATCCGGGAGGTCTTGGGATGGTCAGCCCGAACGCAGATGTTACCCCGAGACCTGATCAGGTCTCTCTCGTTCACCTTACTAAGAGTCGGACCGAATGGTTCAGCACCAGCTCGTTCGCCAATGCTCAGGGTCACTTCGGCAGTAGCGCAGTAGGAAGTTTCCTGAGCCCAGGAACCGAAAGAATTGACCTCGGCCTGTTGAAGAACTTCAGGTTCAGTGAACGCGCTCACCTTCAACTCCGCGCGGAGGCCTTCAACCTCTTCAATCACACCAACTTCGTCGGGCCAGGTGGAGCTGCAGTCGGAGGAATCGATACGACTCTGGGAAGCGGCACCTTTGGACAAGCCCTAAGCGCTCATATACCGCGCACCATGCAGTTCAGCGGAAAGATGTACTTCTGACGCTTTGGTCTAACCAATGGAACCAAACCGTATCTTGATGGGTAACGATGATGCCACTTGCCGGAGCAGAAACTAGTGAGCGTGTGTCGAGAAGGCCGTCTCAGATCGCAACAACTGAGCGGCCTCTCGACAGAAAAGGATTCGTTCCTCTGTACTTTCAAATTCAATGTGCACTTGTCGAAAAAATTCATTCAGGGGAATTACGGGAAGGAGATCTTTTAACCTCGGAGTGGCAGTTGGCGCGCGACTATCACGTGAGTCGAGTGACGGCTCGCGAGGCGTTACATGGACTCAAAACGAGTGGCTACGCTTCCTCACTAAGAGGACGCGGGACTTTCGTCGCAAAACCAAAACCCGAAAAGCCTCTAACTCAGCTGCGCGGCTTCACAGAGGAGATCGCGGAACGTGGCATGGTTCCAGCTTCGCGCTTGCTAGAGCAGAGAATCATCGATGCGCAGGTCGAACTTGCCGAAAGCCTGGGCGTCCAAGTCGGAACACCAGTGATGATCCTTCGCCGCCTCCGCCTGGCTGATGGAGTCCCGATGGCAGTCGAGAAAACTTACATCTCACTCAGCCACTTTCCAGGCATCGAACAGATCAACTTTGGGGAACAATCGCTTTATCAAACACTTCGTGAGCAATTTAGCGTGCACATTGCTTGGGCGGCCGAGACAATCGAAATCCTGCCGGCGACGCGCGAAGAATCCAAGCTGCTGAAGATCCCTGCAAAAACAGGCGTCTTGTCAATCTCGCGGAACACCATTTCAGAAGATCGAGTGCCCATAGAGATTACCGTGTCCCGATACCGTGCGGACCGATATCGTGCCCAGATTTACATCCCTGCGACGGCAATTCGCGTGGGCGCGGCGATCTATAGAGAGGGCTAGCCCTGCCTTGCCCAGCGGCAGCGCGCGCATTCACACCCTGGCTGCTGAACGTTGCGTGTCCCGACTTAGCCGTAGAAAATGATGTCAAGGGAGGTGCCTTGAACTACAGATTCGCAATCTGCCTGGCACTCGCAACCAACGTCTGGAACCTCGCTCTGCATTCGCAGGAAGTCCCGACACAAGCGGCAATTGCACCGCAAGTCGATCAACACGAGAATGAAACCGAGTCCGAAGCTTCTTTGATCGCCTTATCCAAAGCTCACCCGACAGATCCAATGCCTCTCGCCCGGTTGGGTCTTCTTGAAGCTCGGCAAGGGCATCTCCAGCAAGCAATTGTCTTCTATCGAAAGGCCATGGCGCTGAAGCCCAACATGCCCGGCCTGCGATTAAACCTGGGCTTGGCGCTCTTCAAGGATGGGCAATATAAAGAAGCCATTCAGATTTTCACTCCCTTGCTCAAATCGCAGCCGCCGGCCTCGCCAGAGAAGCAGCGGTTGAATGTTCTCGTCGGGATGTCGCATTACGGTCTCGCAGAGTACGCGGCTGCAGTCCCCTACCTGAAGCAGGCGGCGGATCACGACGCACAGAATCTTCCGTTGCTGCTGAGTCTTGCGCACAGCTGTCTATTGTCAAAGCAATACCCCTGTGTTCTCGATGTCTATCACCGCATGATCGCGCAAAACGCCGAGTCGGCTGAAGCCGACATGCTCGTCGGCGAAGCATTAGACGAGATGAAAGATACCAACGGAGCAACGAGGGAATTTCGCGCCGCAGTCCAGGCGAATCCAAAGGAGCCGAACGCGCATTTCGGTTTGGGCTACCTATTATGGACCCAACTCCAGTTTCAGGAAGCTTCCCAGGAGTTTCAAGCCGAGTTAGAGAATACCCCCGACTACTCCAAGGCAATGCTCTACCTCGCTGATTCAGATATCAAATTAAACAAGAATGAAGAGGCAAGGCCCTTGTTGGAAAGGGTGGTGGCGATGGAACCCGCGAACTCCATGGGCCTTCTCGATCTAGGAATTGTCTATGCAGAGGCTAATCGCAAAGAGGAGGCGTTACGCGAATTCAAGGCGGTCGCCGCGCTCGCTCCTGATGATGTGAACGTTCACATGTGGCTTGGTCGTCTCTACCGCTCCACCGGGAATTCTAGTGAAGCGAAAATAGAATTCGACAAAGCGAAGAGTCTCAACAGGACCACCCACGACGCGCTTATCACGGTGATGTCCAGCGCTCGCGAAAAAGATAAAATGTCTTTGTCGGAGACGCCTGCCAACTAGCCGGTCCTGACACGTCAAGCGGCCGTTGTGGAATCACTTAAGCGGCTGCCCTTGCTGAAGTTGGGCATAGGCATTCTTTAGCACCGCTGCGGAGGCTTCGAGCGATCTCTGCTCGTCTTCGTTTAGGCGCAGTTCAAGAACGGTTTCGACACCGCAGCTCCCCACGATGCAGGGCGTGCTAAGCGATACATCTCTCAGGCCATACTGACCGGTCAGCATAGTTGAGACGATGAGAACAGAACGTTCGTCCCGCAGAATTGCTTCGCAGATACGCGTTACGCAGGCCGCAACGGCAAAGCAAGTGTTGCCTTTAAGTATGGCAACGTCGGGACCGGCGCGATGGACACTGGTTAGGATCTCCTCCTGAGAGGGAAGCGACTCAGCTCCAGGATAGAGAGCAAGCGGGATGCCTGCGACCTGAGCCGTGCTCCACACGGCGACCGAGGAGTCTCCATGTTCGCCGATGATGGCAGCGTGAACCGAGCGTGCGTCGACATTCAGTTTTTCCCCGAGGATGTGACGAAGTCGTTCGCTATCCAGGAGCGTGCCCGTGCCAATGATCTGGCTCGCAGGCAGTCCCGATTCTGTTTGAGCAATGTAGGTGAGAACATCCAGGGGGCTGGTGGCAATGAGGAGTACGCCATCAAAACCCTCCGCCATAAGCTTGCCGATGCAACTGCGGACGATGACAGCGTTGCCTGCCAACATGTCGAGACGCGATCCGCTGAATTTGCCCGGCGCGCCGACAGTCATGATGACGATGGAGCTTGTCGCCGCATCCTTGTAGGTGCCGGCAAAGATCTTTACAGGCGCGCCAAGCGGTACAGCCTGCTGCAGATCCAGCGCTTCTCCAAGAACATGGTTTTCGGAGTCGCCGATGAGGACAATCTCTCGTGCCAGGTGATTCTGGAGTATGGCATAGGCACAGCTTGTTCCGACGTGACCACAACCAATGACGGTGATGCGGGTACGATGAGACGGCATGTTGGCATCCTTTCGTTTGAGGAAGTGTGCGATCGGCTCATTGTTCGGCTGAATTATCGCATGACGATCACTGACGAAGTTCGACCTCTGTGGCTCCTTGGCCGCCTTGATTTTGGGGTGGCTCAGTGACCGTGGTGACATGGGGGTGATTGCGGAGGTATTCGCGCAGGGTTCGGCGGAGTACGCCCATGCCGGTGCCATGAACGATGCGGATTCGGGGCAGGCCGGCTAGAAAGGCGCGGTCAATGAAGCGTTCAACTTCTGTTTGAGCTTCGTCGGCAGTACGGCCGATGACGTTGATCTCGGACGTCATATAGTCTGTGTCGTCGTTGACCGTGGCCACAGTGACGCCTCCCCGTCTACGCGCGGCTTCGAGCGGGGTGACTACCTTAACGGACTCGACCTCCGCGATGTCGTCTATGGCGGCGCGCATCTTCATAGGCCCCATCGATACTTCAAAGTTTTTCGCGTCGATGACACGGTCAACTCTTGCCTGGCGGCCCAGCGACTTTAGCTTTACGAGATCGCCTACCTTGATGCCTTTGGGGATGTGGGGCTGAGCGGCGGGATCGTTTTTATCGGCGCGAGTAGTGTGGGCAACGACGGTGGAGTTGAACTGTTCGGAGAACTCGCGACGGAGAGTCGCCATGCGCCGATCGGAGTCGCGTGCGATCTTTTGGGCGAGTGCCTTGTCATCGATGGCTTTGACGGTCTCGCGGAGTTGGTAGGCGAAGTTTTCGATCAGGGAGTTGAGTTTGGTTTCCAGTTCTTTGGTGCGAGCCTTCTGCTCGACGCGGCCTTCGACTTCAACGCGTGCTTTTTCGCGGGACAGTTCGCGTTCACGCCGCTGCATGGTCTCGCGCTCAGCTGCCGCTGCTGTCAGCTGGTCGTGGAGTTGGTCAAGGAAGGCACCAATGTCTGCGGTCTGCGTGGTCATCTGGGCGCGAGCGGATGCGATGATGTCGGCGCTGAGACCGAGGCGAGCCGCGATGTTGAGACCAGCAGAGGCCCCTGGCACGCCGAGGCGTAATTCGTAGGTCGGGGTGAGGGTCTGTTGGTCAAAACCTACGGCTGCGTTGAGAACTCCGGGGTGGTTGGCGGCATAGACTTTGAGCGAGGTGAGGTGAGTGGTAATGCAACACCAGGCATTGAGCTTGAGGAAGTGAGTTGCGATGGCAACCGCGAGAGCAGCTCCTTCTTCAGGGTCAGTGGCTGAACCTAGCTCGTCGAGCAGGACCAGCGAATTTGATGTGGCTTCGCGGGAGATGCGATCGAGATTGACGACGTGAGCGGAGAAGCTGGAAAGATTGCGTTCGATCGATTGGGCGTCGCCAATGTCGGCGTAGATGCTTTGAAAGAGTGGGAGCTTCGCCTCTTCGGCAGGGACAGGGACGCCAGCCTGAGCCATCAGCGACAGTAAGCCCAATGTTTTAAGAGAGACAGTTTTGCCGCCGGTATTGGGGCCGCTGATGATGAGTTGCTTGGCTTCGGGCGGCAGAACAATGGTGAGAGGGACTGGTCTGCTAGGTTCGGTCCCATCGTCTAGCGTAGCCGCGCGCATGCGCAGTTCCAGCAGAGGATGGCGAGCGGCCGTAAGCGAGAGTTCCTGCGAAAAGATTGGGCGGGAGCAGTTGAGGGTTTCGGCGAAGCGAGCGCGGGCACTGTGGGATTCGACCTCGGCGAGGATACAAGCACCGAGATGGATGGCAATGGAGTTTTGGCCGAGCGCGTGGGTCATAGCGACAAGAATGCGGTGTATCTCAGACTGCTCTTCGTCGAGAAGGCGAACAAGTTCATTATTCTGCTCGATGGTCTCGAGGGGCTCGACGAATACGGTCTGTCCGGAGGACGACGAGCCGTGAATGACGCCGGGAACTTTGCGTTTGAATTCGGACTTCACGGGGATGACGAAACGGTCGCCGCGAATCGTGATGAGATCTTCCTGAGTGCTACCACCTTCGCTGAGGCTTTGTAGGGATCGGCGGAGACTTGCCTCGATGGCTCGATGCTGGCGCTCCATGGCGCGGCGGATGCGGTTCAGTTCCGGCGAGGCATCGTCGTTGAGGCTGCCATCGGGCTCGATCTTTCCGCGCAGAAGGCGGAGTAGCGGAGCCAGATCGTAGTCGAGCAAGGGCGCAGAGAGTGCCGCGATACCTGGCCACTCGTATCGCGTTCCGTTAGGCGGCGGGTCGATGAGATTGCGCCAGGCAGCGACGCGTTCCACGACCGCGAGAAGGTCGCGAATCTCGGTCGATTCGAGGCCGGCGCCTTCGATGCGGGCCTTCTCGAGCAAAGTCGTTGGATCGAAAAGTCCACGGAACTCGAAACTGCCGCCACGGGTGAGCATAGAGCGCATCTCGGCCGTGCGCTGTTGTTGCAGGTCGATCCAGGCAAGGTCGGCGCTGGGTTCGAGCGCAAGAATCCAGGCGCGGCCCAGAGCGGAGAAAGTGCGGCTTGCGATGTACTCGCGGAGACGCGGCCACTCCAGTGCTGCTGCACTCGCTTCGCGAAGCGGGGAGGGGATGGTCGGTAATAGTTCTGCAGAGGTCACTTCTTTTATCGTACCCTTGCGGGGAACCGGGAGCAGAACGCCTGCGTAGCAAGAAGAGAGCAGGGCCGGCGCCTTGCGATGTTGGAGGTGTCAGATGGTCTGTCAGGCATGTGGAGCTTCAGTAGTAGATGGCGTTTATTTTTGTTCGAAGTGCGGGGCGCAGGTTCTCGCTGCTCAACCGACGTATGCCGCATATCCGCAGCCGCCGGTGCCCGTTCTTGTACCGCGGGTCCAGCGGCATTTGCAGACGCTCGGAGTGCTTTGGTGTGCTTTTGGTGCGTATAGGTTTATCAGCGGGCTAATGGGCATGTTTTTCCTGCATGCCTTCGCTGGCCGTGGATTCGGAGGCTACGATTGGCCGTTCAACCACTCCCACGGTGTTTTTGGGCAGCCGTGGATGGCCTCGTTGCTGCCCGTCATTGCTGTTTACACGGTGGTAATGGCAGGCCTCGCGCTGTTCGTCGGCTATAGCCTCTTGACGCGTCGACCATGGGGCCGGACGCTGGCCATCGTAGTCGGAATCCTCAGTCTGCTGAAGCCGTTCTTTGGCACTGCGTTGGGAATTTACACGCTCTGGGTGCTGGCTCCGGGAGCTTCGGGCCTGGAGTACGACGCGATCGCAGACCGAAGCTGAGAGCTGGACGTAAACTGGAAGTATGAACTTTCCTGCAACGCGTCTGCGCCGTCTGCGCCGAACCGAGGCGGTGCGATCTCTTGTTCGCGAGACCCACCTTCACCCCGGTGCGCTGATCTACCCGCTGTTTATCTGCCCTGGCGAAGGGATACGCAAAGAGATTGGTTCGATGCCCGGTGTCTTCAACCTATCGATTGACGAAGCCATAAAAGAGGCAGAGATCTGTGCGTCGCTCGGGTTGGGAGGGTTGCTGTTGTTTGGCTTGCCAGCGCAAAAGGACGAAGAGGGGACCGGCGCGTGGGCCGAAGACGGGATCGTGCAGCAGGCGCTACGAACAATCAAGCAAAATAAAACGCTCGATTCCCTGGTGGCAATCGCTGACGTTTGTTTGTGCGAGTACACCTCGCACGGACACTGCGGCGTCGTCGCGCGGGATGGCGATCACTATGAGATTCAGAATGATTCGAGCGTCGTGCTGATTGCGAAGACGGCTGCATCGTTAGCTCAAGCAGGCGCGGACATTGTGGCGCCTTCAGACATGATGGATGGACGCGTGCAGGCGATACGAGCTGCTCTCGACGCAAGCGGCCATGAACAGATTCCCGTGATGAGCTACGCGTCGAAGTTTGCGTCGGCATTCTACGGGCCGTTCCGCGAGGCTGCGGACTCGGCCCCCCAGTTCGGGGATCGTCGCAGCTACCAGATGGACGGTGCGAATCTGCGTGAGGCAATGCGCGAGATCGATCAGGACATAGCAGAGGGCGCGGATATGTTGTTGATGAAGCCCGCGATGCCATATCTTGATGTGATTCGGGCGGCGCGCGAGCGATACGACCTTCCGATGGGGGCTTACCAGGTATCGGGAGAATATTCGATGCTGCACGCCGCGTTTCAGCGTGGATGGCTGGAGCCGGAGCGGACCATGATGGAATCGCTTTTATCGATCCGCCGAGCGGGAGCAGATTTCATCGTGACTTACTTCGCGAAGGAAGCAGCGAAGGTGTTGAGTTAGCTGCACGTTTGACAAGTTTCCTGATGCTCGCCATGCGGAATCCAAAAAGCTCCGGGCGAATCGAATAAGATGGTGTGTGTGTTGGTTCCATACTATGGAGTGTTCCCTTGGCAGATACGATTTATGACTTAGTGGTGCTTGGCGGCGGACCCGCCGGATATACCTGCGCAATCCGCGCCTCACAATATGGCTTGAAAGCGGCGCTGATCGATGCGAACGACCGTTTAGGCGGAACCTGCCTGCTCTGGGGGTGCATTCCCACCAAATCGATGCTGTTTTCTGCCGAACTGTGGGATCACTTGAAGCATGCCGACCGCTACGGCATCGAAGTCACGCCTCCGAAGCTGAACTGGAAGGGTGTCTTGGCGCGCAAGGACGACGTGATCACGCGTCATACCAAGGGACTCGACTTCCTGATGAAGAAGAATAAGATCAACGCCATCAAGGGTTACGGTCGCCTGACCGGCCCCGCGAAAGACGGCGTCCACACTATTGAGGTCAAGACAGCCGACGGTAAGACCAACACCATAAAGGCCAAGAAAGTTGTTTTGGCGACTGGCTCGGATGCTCGTATGTTGCCTGGCTACACCGCAGACACGACGATTCTGACGAACTACGAGATTCTGAAGATCGACGAAGCTCCCAAGTCACTCGTGGTCGTGGGATCTGGCGCAGTCGGAGTCGAGTTTGCATCGATCTTCAAAAGCTTCGGAGCAGAAGTGACGATCCTCGAAGCATTGCCACGTATGGTGCCCGCGGAGGATGAAGATATTAGCAAGGAGCTACTGCGCCTTTTCAAGAAACGCGAGATCGACGTGCACCTTTCGGCAAAGGTGGATAAGTTCGAAAAGAATAAGGACGGCGTGCTCGTTCACTTTACGAAGGCCGACGGAACAAGCGAAACCAAACAGGCTGAGAAGGTGCTGGTCGCGGTTGGCCGCGCGCCGCGAACCTATGATGTCGGTCTCGACAAGGTGAAGATTACCCCCGATCGAGGTTTTATCGTCACCAACGAATGGATGGAAACGACCGAGCCAGGCATCTACGCGATCGGCGATATCGTTGCGGGTCTTCCTCAGTTAGCGCACGTCGGCAGCATGGCAGGTCTTGTGGTAGCCGCGAGAATTGCAGGCAAATACGCCAAGCCCGTCAACCGTGCGCACATTCCAGGTTGCACCTATTGCGAGCCTCAAATTGCCAGCGTTGGCCTTACTGAGGCGCAGGCGAAAGAGAAGGGTTACCAGGTGAAAATCGGAAAGTTCCCCTTCGTCGGCAACTCGAAGGCGACGATCCTCGATGCGCACGATGGCTTCGTCAAAGTCGTCTCCGATGCGAAGCATGGCGAGATTCTGGGCGTCCACATCATCGGCACTACCGCAACCGAGATCATCGCCGAAGCCGTTACTGCAATTCAGCTCGAGGCGACCATCGAAGAGATGATGTTCACCATTCATGCACACCCGACGGTCGCTGAAGCCTTGCTTGATGGCTTCTCGAGCGTCGAGGGAATGGCGGTAAACGTTTAGTCCTGTGGGAGTATCCGAATGACAGCCGGGCCACTGGCTCGGCTGTTTTTACAAGCGGGCGAAATCGCAAAAATAGCTCATGCACATCAATCTCCTCAATCTCGGCCGCGTCCCATACAGCGAGGCTCTCGACCTCCAACTGCAGGTCATCGCCGCGCGAAAGCAGAATCTGATCGGCGACACGCTTCTGATGCTGGAGCACCCGCCGGTTTTGACGCTTGGCCGCAACGCTCATCGCTCGAACGTCCTTGCCAGCGACGAAAAACTCACGCAACGCGGCGTCGAACTTCACGAGATCAATCGCGGCGGCGATGTGACGTATCACGGCCCAGGCCAACTGGTTGGATACCCCATCATCGATCTGCGCGGCGACCTGCCGGGGAAAAAGGGTCCCCATCTTGGCCCGGTTGATTATGTTCGTCTGCTCGAAGAGGTCTTAATCCGCACCTGCGGCGACTTCGGCGTAATGACACAGCGAATCTCCAAGCTCACAGGTGTCTGGACCATGGCCGGCGGAAGCATCCCCGAGAAAAAAATCGCAGCCATCGGCGTCCACGTCTCTCAGGGCGTAACCTCCCACGGCTTCGCACTCAACATCACCACAGACCTAAGAGACTTCGACTGGATTATCCCCTGCGGCATCGCCGATCGGCAGGTAACAAGCCTTGAATTGGAGGCCGAATCCGACCGCGAACCAACTATGGAGGCGGCTTTTAACTCCACAGCCCGTAACTTCGGCCGGGTCTTCGAACGGCAGATGCTGTGGTGCGAATCGATTGACCAGCTGCTCGCCACGCATGTGTGAAATGACAAACCTGGCGCCGTTACTGTTGTTCGCTAACCGCACCAAGCGGCCAGCTATCATCCAGCCGCCGTATAATCCCATTTGCGTATGCCCGATCGCGGACCGGGCCGAAGTAAGACGGTTTGAACCGTCCGCACCTTTACACCGCACCTGAAATCAGGGGAGAAGAGAAATTCATGCCGACTGACGTAGTTATGCCCCAGATGGGCGAATCCATCACCGAAGGCACCATCACGAAATGGCTCAAGAAGCCGGGCGACGCCATTCAGCGGGATGAGCCTCTCTTCGAGATCTCGACCGACAAAGTCGATGCGGAGATTCCTTCGCCCGCCGCCGGTACTCTCAAGGAGATCAAAATCTCCGAAGGCACCACGGTCCAGATCAACACAGTGGTCTGCAGCATCGATGAAGCCGGCTCGTCGTCTGCCCCTGCCGCTGCACCCGCAAAAGCTGAGACCGCCGCAGCTCCTGCAGCTGACACGGTTACACCTGCTGCTGCTGACGCGCCGTCCGCAGCCCAGGGAAATTCGTCCGTAGCCGCGCCGTCCGCAGCAGGTCCGGGCACCGAAGTCCTGATGCCCCAAATGGGCGAGTCCATCACCGAAGGCACGATTACGAAGTGGCTCAAGAAAGTTGGCGACACCGTCCAGCGCGATGAGCCCATCTTCGAAATCTCAACCGACAAAGTTGACGCGGAGATCCCCTCCCCAGTCGCCGGCACCCTCTCGGAGATTAAAGTTCAAGAAGGGGCCACCGTTACCATCAACACTGTCGTCGCGGTTATCGGCGGCGCAGCCGGAAAGACAGCCGCTCCAGCTGCATCGACCCCTTCGCCCACGGCAACGGCGGCTGCCCCTGCGGCAGCGGTATCCTCCGCCTCAGCTGCGGCTGGCGAACGCGTCCGCTCATCTCCGCTAGTCCGCAAGATCGCAAAAGACAACAACGTCGATCTCTCCCAAGTCCCAGGCACAGGAGCATCTGGCCGCATCACCAAGACCGACATAGTGAGTCATCTGGAACAGGGTCCAAAGCCTGTCGCCGCTGCATCTGTTGCTGCGCCAGCCACCGCGCCTGCCCCAGCTACTGCGAAGCCAGCCGCTCCTCAGCCCCAACCGGGCGAGCTTGTTCCGATGACCAAGATGCGCTCCATCATCGCGCAACGAATGGTCGAGTCCAAGCGCACCAGCCCGCATGTCCACACTGTCTTCAAGGTCGACATGACGCGCATCGTGAAACTCCGCGAGAAGGAGAAGTCGAAGTACGAGCAGCGCAACGGCGTCAAGCTTACGTACATGCCGTTTATCACGCGCGCTGCTATCGTTGCATTGCGCAAGCATCCCGTCGTCAACGGCTCAGTCGAAGGCGACGCGATCCGCTACAACAAGAACATCAACATCGGCATCGCTGTGGCGCTCGACTGGGGTCTCATCGTTCCTGTGCTCAAGCAGACCGAAGAGAAGAACTTCCTCGGCATCGCACGCGGCATCGTCGACGTCGCAGACCGCGCCCGCAACAAGAAGTTAGCACCCGATGAGATATCCGGTGGAACCTTCACTCTGACCAACTCCGGCATCTTCGGCGAGCAGTTCGGAACCCCCATCATCAATCAGCCACAGAGCGCGATCCTAGGCATCGGCGGCCTCAACAAGGAAGCCGAAGTCATCACCGATAAGGACGGTAACGACTCCATCGCGATCCGTTCCATCCAGCGCTTCACTCTCGGCTTCGATCACCGCATCGTCGACGGCGCTGACGCGGGCAAATTCATGTCCGACTTCAAGGCCTACCTCGAGAACTGGTCCGAAGACATCGGGTAATTCAGTCATCCTTAAAATAAAAAGCGCGGCAGACTGACCTCAAGTCTGCCGCGTTTCTATTTCTCAACACTGTCTAGAGCAGCGCTTTGGCCCGCAAAACCAATTGCACCGCCTCATCCGCCGTTGCACCCACAGCGGAAAGGTGCCCCATCTTCCGTCCTTTGCGCGGCTTATGCTTCTCATACAAGTGAAGTCTGACTCCGGGCACCGCGAGCGCCGCGTCAAACCTGGGCTCGACAGCCTGCCTATCCTTCAGCCACAAATCGCCCAGCAGATTTGCAATCGCCGCGGGCTGCACAACATCCACATCTCCTAACGGAAGATCACAAACCGCTCTCACCAGTTGCTCGAACTGACCGGTCACGCAGGCCCGCACGCTCGCATGGTAGCTGTTGTGAGGTCGTGGAGCGAGCTCATTGACCAGCAGTCTCCCATCGGTCGTACAAAACATCTCTACCGCCAGCAAACCCTCCAGCTGAAATGTGTCAGCAATCGCCTCAGCAATCTCCCGCGCCCGCGCCTCCATCTCCGAAGACAAGGGAGCCGGAATCACACTCCATGCCAGAATCTGCTCTTCATGATGATTCAGCGCTGCCGGATAAACTTTCACCTCGCCATTGGGAGCACGAGCCACTAACACAGAGATCTCCTTCTCCAGATCGATGGCTTTCTCCGCCACACCGGCCCGCTCGCCCAGTGCCTCCCACGCCCCCCTGACTTCATCCTCGAGAGTAGCCCTGGCGTTGAAACCCACCTTCCCCTGACCGCGCCCATCGTAACCACCAGTTGCGCTCTTACAGAAACACTTGCCGCCAAGCGCAGCCACGGCATCTCGCAACTCATCAAGCGATCGCACGGCGCGATACTCCCCCACCGGGAATCCGTTTCGTCGCAACCAGTCCTTCTGTTCAATCCGATCCTGAATCACCGCCAGCATGGCACCGCCCGGCCGCACCGGCGCATAACTCGCCGCCGCCTCCATGCTCGCAGGCGAAATCTGTTCAATCTCCAGTGTCACCACATCACAACCACGAGCAAGATTCGCCGCCTCCCGCGAGTCATCCCACCCAGCCTCGATGCATCCGTCGACCACGAACCGAGCCGGGCAAGCCGGATCCGGATCGAGCACCAGAATCCGGTACCCCATGCCGCGTGCCGCCATCGCCGTCATCCGGCCCAGCTGTCCTCCACCAAATATCCCGATCGTCGCACCCGGCAGAATCGGTTTCGCACCCGAAGAATCAGAGC
This sequence comes from Tunturiibacter psychrotolerans, assembly GCF_051013365.1. Lineage (GTDB taxonomy): Bacteria > Acidobacteriota > Terriglobia > Terriglobales > Acidobacteriaceae > Edaphobacter > Edaphobacter psychrotolerans_A. The sequence goes on from NZ_CP132941.1 coordinate 2,386,074, forward strand.
TCACTCGCCCACTCCTTCTTCCCCAACCACCTGCGCGAGAACTTCGTCTCGCCGCGCAGCACGCCACGCAATCAACCTCTTCTGCAACTCAGCATCCGTAGTAGCTAACATCGCGATAGCCAACAGTCCTGCATTCGCAGCGCCAGAAGCCCCAATCGCAAGTGTTCCTACAGGAATCCCCTTCGGCATCTGCACAATGCTCAACAACGAATCCATTCCCTGCAACGCTGTCGCCGGTATTGGAACACCCAGCACCGGCACCACGGTCTTCGCTGCGATCATTCCCGGCAGATGCGCCGCACCCCCGGCTCCTGCAATGATCACCCGCAGACCACGTTCAACCGCAGACTCTGCGTAATCAAAAAGAAGATCAGGCGTCCGGTGAGCCGACACCACCCGTACCTCATGCGCGATGCCAAACTCCTTCAGCGCCTCCACGGCACCTCGCATCACCGCATAGTCATTGCGGCTTCCCATCACAACTCCAACTAAAACACTGCTCTGCGACTCGGCGTCCATGGCCCGATTATACGGTTTCCCATGCACGCCGCGCCCGCAGCAACACTACGAACGGTTCGCCCACAGACTCGCGTTCAGGCACATCACCACGCCGTCAATCGCCATACTCAGCCCCTGCGTGAACTTGTCCGCGTCGGCAATATGCTTCATCGTCACAGCGTCGGTGATGTTGATCGCAGCCCCAACGATCTCCACCGCCGCCTTCTTCTTCTGCTCCCCGGTCTCCGCTCCAAACAAAGCCTCCGTTCCTTGAATCACGCCTGGAAGCAACGCAATCGATCGTAAAAACAGCTTCAAAAAGTTCATGCTTTCTCCCTAATCCCACCTACCGCCGAAGATAATCAATTGCCAGATGGAACACCGCCAACACAGCGCCACCAGCACCCAGGAGCCCCTTCATTCGTTGCACACTTCGCTCATGCTGCTCCACGCGATCCTCCAATTGAGTCAATCGCCCCGGCTGCCCAATCCCTAGCACCTGCTTCATTTGGCTCTTCAGCACACTCAAATCCGCTATCACCACATCTTCAAAGCTGTGCACTCGGTAGCTCGTCACCTTCCCGCGAAACATCTCGCGACCCAGCAACGACGGCGCTCTTCCCGCCTCCATCGACAGCCTCACATACCGTCGCAGCATCCCCTCCGTATACTTCCGGTAGAACGCCAGCTCCGGAGCCGTCTTCTTCTGTTCCACCACCTCTGGCAGCGTCTTCCCACGAGAAGGCGCAGCCGTAGCCCACACCGCCGGCAGAATCACCAAAGCTGCACTCATCGTGCACCTCCGACAACTCCAACAACCGCCGCCGTGCATCCCACGCTGCGCAAACTCCCGCTACGCACCTGCAGCCGCTTTCTTCCTCCAGCATGCTTGCCTCGCGGTGCCGGAAATTCAGCCAGTCGCCCAGCGCATCCCCGGCAGTACACACCGTCAGAGCCCGCACGGAGCCAAAGCGCCCCGCACCCTTCACATACCTTCAAATCCATGCGCAAGTAGTTCACTTCGTTCCCTTTCAAAGCGTACTTCTCCCCCGGCGAGCCTCGATTTTTTCAATGGCCGAGTGGGCTCGCCTAAGTTGCTATGGAACGCCGTTCGCCTGCCGCTTCGCTCTGCTGGTTCAGTCGGTCAAGGCGACAGCCTTCATCTGTCGTTGCTTCCGTGCAGTGTCGTACCTTGGGAAAAATCGATCACCCTGTTCCTCGCCCACCCGTCTCCGAACACAGTCCAGCTCTCGCACCCCATATTCCGAGGTCTCCGGTCGCTCTACCGCTTCGATTCCGTATTGGGAAAGTCTCAAGGTTATAGCTTTTGACAAAACTACTGTCAACCGCAATCTTTCCTCAGGCATTCCACTTCCGTATATCCCTCGTTAGCAGTAGTTTCAACCGAAAACTTATTGCGTCAAGCGAATATTTCGCTTTATGTTCGCCTTGCCCAATGATATGGTTCGCCGTGGGATACCCTCCATTATGAACTTCCAAGATCTCCACGAGCTCCTTCGTCTCGAACTCCTCCGACGCATCGATCGGGGCGTCCTAACCGGAAGCCGACTCGCCCAGCAGGCTGGATTTCAGCAAGCCCATATCTCAAATTTCCTCAACAAAAAACGCGCCCTTTCTCTCGAAGGTCTCGACCGCGTCCTCGCCTCCCAAAAACTCTCCATCGAGCACATCCTCCCTCTCGATCTAAACGCCAACTCCACTCCCACCCCACCCGAAACCAGCGATCCCATCGAAGTCGTCCCCGTCGTCTCCCCCTCCGCCGCCATGGACGACGCCCGCATCCCACCCGCCTCCATCATCGAAACCATTCAGGTCTCTGCCTCCCGCCTTCACGACAACCGCGCCCGCCCCTCCACCAGGCATGCCCACTGGCAGCGCTTCCTCGCCATCCGCGCCGACACCCAGCAATCCGCCGCCATGGATCCTCTCCTCTCGCCCGGTGCCATCGCCGTCCTCGATCGCCACTACAACTCCCTCGCCCCCTACCGCGCCCATCAACCTACTCTCTATGCCATCCGTTGCGGCGCCGCCCTCCTGCTGCGCTTCGTAGACTACGACGAAGGCCGTCTCATCCTCCGTCCCTACTCCCGCGACTTCCCCGTCCAGCTCCTGCCCCTCGCCTCGCACGAAACCCCAGCCGACTACATCGTAGGCCGCGTCTGCCTCATCTTCTCCGAGCTCTAACGATCTCTACCCATGAAACGTAACCCACATTGCCCACAGCGCCAGCAACGCCAGCAGCAGCGCAAGCGTAATGCTCAACGGCCACCTCGCAGCCATCGGCATCTCTCCCGCTCGCAGCTTCCTTAGCGCAGAAAGGTGCGACACCGCCACCAGCCCCGAAGCCACCACGCCAATTACCACCAGCGCCACGCCAAAGTGAATCGCTGCTTCATGCAGCCGCACACTCTCCGGCGTATTTGCCTGCATGCGTATCGTGCGAAAGAACGCAATCATCCCCAGCCCAAAGCTGGTCATCGTCAGCGTCGTTCGAACCCAAGCCAGCGTCGTCCTATCCAGCGACAGGCTGGTCCGAAATATCGCCATCTGCGTTCGTTCTCCCGCAAGCGTCACTCGCGGATCTTTCTCTCCCTCACCCATCGCCCCCGCCTCTCTCCCCGTCCGAGAAGCCTACTCAACCACCCGCCGAACGTCCAATCCACACCTCAACCCGGTGCTACCCTTTTCCCAGCGATGAATCTCCGCATAGCAGCCATCCGTTCCGGCACCGACCCCGTCCGCAAACTCACCACCGGCTCCTTCCAGCGCTGGCTGGACACGCCCGTCGTCTGCCCGAAATGCGACGCCACCTACAACCTCGCCGTCGACTGGGATCAATCCTCCGACCGCTGGTTCCCCGAGACCTCCCGCCCTCTCATTACCCTTCTTAAAAAGGCGATCCACATGGGCCACAGCACCGACCACCGAGTCACTCACTTCGAAACCGAAGGCGTCATCGTAGAAAGCATCACCCCCCTGCTTCCATAAAATCCGTGGTCAACCCACGAGGTCCAGCATGAACGTATTGGCTTTGTACCGAATCCTCTACCTCGCATGGGTCTTGTCTGAGGTCGCCATTCTCGCCATCACACGCACCCGCCGCGGCGGTGGCGACATCCAGGACCGCGGCTCTCTCCGCATCCTCTGGCTCGTCATCGTTGTCTCCGTCTCCCTCGGCAGCTACTACGGCGACACCCACCCCCACACCATCGACCCCATCACCCCTTGGGCTCAAGCCGCCGCGCTCACCTCCTTGATTCTTGGCCTCGCCATTCGTTGGACAGCCATCGTCACCCTCGGCCGCTCCTTCAGCGCCAACGTCGCCATCCGTGCCACCCAAACCGTCCACAAAACAGGGCTCTTCCGCTTCGTCCGCCACCCGTCCTACTCGGGACTAATCCTCATCTTCGCCGCCATCGCCCTGCACACCAGAAACTGGCTCGGCTTTGCGATGGTCCTCATCCCCACCGTCGCTGCTCTCTTCTATCGAATCCGCGTAGAAGAGTCAGCGCTCCGCCGCGCCTTCGGGCACGAATACGACGACTACAGCAAAACCACAAAATGCCTCATCCCAGGAATCTTCTAAACCCACCAACCCACCCCGCGTTCAGCCGCCTCCCATCCCACTGGGACACATACCGACCCGCAGATCCCCGCAGAGCGCCCCTTTCGGCTCTCCGGGGAAGTCAGCCTAAGCTACCGCCAACTCATACTCGGCACTGATATCGGTCACCGAACCAACGCTGGTAACGCCCACTGCCGGCTTCTTCCAGTCGCCCAGCGAACGGCTCAGCATCGATGCCGCGCAACCCTCGCCACACAACACAACGATATCTCCGCGCCGTGCCAGTTCAGCATCCCAGGGCATAAAAGTAATGCCGTTATCGCTGACCTTCGCCAGCACCCAGTGATTGCTCGTCTTCTTCTGTACTCCACAAAGGCATGTATAAAGTGTGATTGCCGCCATTTTTTGCCTCCTCTCAGTTTTATGAATCTTCTCTATCCGTGTGCTACGTTTTGCATACTTGCAAGCGCAATGCCAGTCTCGAGCAGTCGTGAAGCGCCTTTATTCTCAACAAACGGCCCAAATTTATCGACCGTTAACGCGCCAGACCTGAGGGCAAACCCGCAAGAGAAAGGAAAACATTTTCCACTTTTGCCCAAATTGGCAGCCCAGTGGAAAAAAGCTCTGACTACAACCTTCGCACCATAGTCAAAATTGCGTGATTCCTGTAAAAGCTTCCATCTATCAGATGCAGGCCACGACAATTCGACAATCAAAACGCCAAAATTTCCCGCAACAGGAAACTTAAGGGTAAAAATCCCCTGCCCACAGGAAGAAATATCTCAAGTCCGGAGGCTCCTCACGAAGTCTGGCTGAACGACAACCTCATAGGTAATTACCATTGGTCTCGGCATGTGAACTCGACTCTCAGGGGTGACGAGTGACGATGCAGCAGGGAACCCTTCGCACGAAGAAGTCCTGAGAATCAAAACCTCTCAATACTGGTCGCGCAAACTGGTCGCGCAAAAGGCTCCCACCTCGCAAGTGAAACGAACACGCACTATTTTTTATAGTGTGAAAGTTCGTGACGTTATCTTCGAATGCCACCTAAAACGGAAGCTTTCGGAGATATTTGAGAGTACGCTCAGTCTCACCTCCCCAGAACTACCACGTGACGACCCAGAACGAACCGTCGGAGCGTAATATTGCTTAGCCACATCTCCACCCTGATCGCGGTCCAAACCCAAACCGGCTTGTCGTTTCAGCACAACCGCAACTGGCTTAGCGAACTGGCCGAAGATCTTCCACAACTCGTATGGGCCTCTGACGAAAACGGAAAAAAGACCTTCTGCAGCCATCGCTATTTCGACTTCACCGGAGTGAGCGACCTCGAAGCCATGGACAGGCAGTGGAATGGATTCGTCCACCCGGACGACAGGGCACCTACTTTCAAGAAATGGATGGATAGCCTTCGATCCGGCGAATCCTACACCGCGGAGTATCGGCTGCTTCGGAGAGATGGCACCTACAGATATGTCAGAGCTCAAGCCCTGCCCACGCGCGACGAGAACGGACGTATCAACGGCTGGTTAGGCATGTCAAAGGACATCAACGAAGAGAAAGTCGCAGAGCAGCTTCGGGACATCGAGGGAAAGATACAGGCCGTCAGAAGGCTCGCCTCCAGCATCGCTCATGAAATAAATAACCCCCTTGAATCTGTCACCAATGCGCTCTTTCTCGCCCTGCAGGATCGCAACATTGACGAAGATACGCGCAACTATCTGAACATTGCTGATGCCGAGTTGCAGCGTCTCACGCACATCACCACCAACTCCCTGCGGTTTCATAAGCAATCGACCGCGCCGATTGCGATCCAACCTGCAAACTTAGTCGAAGAGGTACTTTCGACCTATATGACTCGACTCCGCGCAGCGGAGATTACATTGGATCGCAAATATCGGAGTGACCTTAGACTTCTGTGCCACGCAGACGATCTGTCGCAGGCTGTTGCTCATCTCATTCGCAACTCGATCGACGCGACCCAGCCCGGAGGGCAAGTCATCATCCGAGTTCGCGACTCATGGAGCAGGACGGCGTCGAATCGGCCCGGAGTCCGCATCACCGTCGCCGACACCGGCGAAGGCATTCGCAGAGAACTAAGAGAACGCCTCTTCGAACCATTCTTTACTACCCGTGGCGCCACACGCACAGGGTTGGCCCTATGGATCACCCACCAGATCATCAGGAAACAAGGCGGAAGCATCTCCTTCCGAACCTCCACCGATCGATCGCACCATGGAACAGTGTTTTCAATCTTTCTCCCCATCGATGGGATAGACGGTGACACCTTGATAAACTAGACAAATGCTCTCAAGGCTTTACGCAAAGTGGATGTACTCCTGGGAGACAGCCCTCACCACCCGCGACACAAATCGCATCGTCCGCCCCCTCGAGTGGGGCTTCGATTGGCTCCAGGACTTCAGCCCCCTCGCCCTCGCCGCCAACCCCCACCTCAGCGACTACGACCGCATGACTGCCGTCAACGCCGACATCGTAGCCCGTGCCGACGAGTTCTACAGCTACGACACCCCCACCGACTTCCGCCTCGAGCGCCGCCACCCCCAGCTCTACCCCACCAACGTCCGCCCCGAAACCCTCCAGGAGGACGCCGAGCTCCGCCGCCAGGCCGAAACCGGCGAGATCGAAGCCGCCGACTTCCTACGCTTCACCTCCCCCATCCGCACCCGCTACCCGGAGAACGACCAGGTCAACGCCCGCTGGTACCCCGCGCACCCCGAGACGCAAAAAGGCAAACCAAAGCAGGCCATCATCGTCATGCCTCAGTGGAACGCCGACGCCTTCTCCCACAACGCCCTCTGCACTCTCTTCAACAGCTTCGGCATCTCCTGCCTCCGCCTCTCCAAGCCCTACCACGACGTTCGCCGCCCCGCCGAACTCGAGCGCTCCGACTACGCCGTCAGCGCCAACGTAGGCCGCACCACCGAAGCCTGCCGTCAGGCCGTCGTCGACATCCGCAGCTGCATCGACTGGCTCGAAACCCAGGGCTACGAACAGTTCGGAGTCCTAGGCACCAGCCTCGGCAGCTGCTACGCCTTCATCGCCGCCGCCTTCGACGAGCGCCTCCAAATCTGCGCCTTCAACCACGCCTCCACCTGGTTCGGAGACGTCGTATGGGCCGGCCAAAGCACCCGCCACATCCGCGCCGCCTTCGAGCAGGCCAGCCTCACGCAGGACCAGGTCCGCGACATCTTCTCCATCGTCAGCCCCATGTCCTACATGGACCGCTTCGCCGCCAAGCCCAAACGAGTCCTCGTCGTCCACGCCACCTACGACCTCACCTTCCCGCTGAAATACTCGCTCGACGTCCTCACCAACTTCGACGCCCTAAAGATCGACTACGTCTCGAAGGTCCTCCCCTGCGGCCACTACACCACCGGCGAAACCCCTTACAAATACCTCGACGGCTGGTACCTCGGCTCCTTCATCTACCAATCCTTCAAGCGCCTCGCCCAAACAAAGACCGCCCCATCTCTCGAATCACACGTAACTGCAAAAGCCCAATAGTTCCATTGCCAGCCAGAGCGGCCTCCAGTGAACGTCAGGGAAAGCGGCGATGTGCGTCTGGCAAACGCACGTTTTCGTGTCGCGGGAAAATAGGCAGATCTTCAAAATTGCCTAACCGTCAGCCCTGCCGACCTATGGTAGTCTGGCCTCCTTCACACTACAGGGCCCCTAGCAACTTCTAACTCTGAGGGCAACATGAAAACTGCATTCTGCCAAGGAACCTCTTCGTCCGCACCCGGAACCGCACCCACTCGGTCGCGCTCAAACGTTATTCTGCCAGCACTACTCGCCTTAGCAGGAACTCTTGCCGCCACCCAGACGGCGCGGGCTGACTCGTACGCTTTTTCGGTCAGCGGAAGTGGCATCACAGCCTCGGGCACGCTTACCATTGCGCCCACAGCGACTGCCGGCACCGATGTCATCACCGGTATCAGCGGCTTCTTCTCGGACACAAACGCGAGCGCGAACTTCTCCGGTGCGATCACAGGGCTGCAGCCCACAGTCGCTCCCTCCGGACCCCCACCCTTTCCGGCGCCTGCATTCACCGAGGCCGGATTCTCGTATGACAACCTCTTCTATGCGGATGGAAACTCCCCGATTGTTTGTCCCCCCGACACACCAGGTGGCCCTCCGGGCTATCCCTTCTCTGCGGCGTGCTGGATATCTACGGCGTAGCGTTCAACATCGCCGGCGGATACACGGCCGATCTGTGGAGCAACGGAGTAGTTCCTGGCGTCGGCCTGCAGTACGAGCTCAGCGATTCGCTCGGTGCGACCAAGCTGGAGCCAGACAACGAGGGGCAGGCGCTGACGGTTTCGGTGAACACCTCTCCAGTGCCGGAACCGGGTTCGCTGTTGCTGCTAGGCACCGGTCTCCCCGGTTTGCTCGTCGCATTGACGCGCAAGGGCAAGGCACGCTTCACGCATTCCAAAGCATAGTCTTAAGGCATTTACACAAGGAAGCAGGCGCGCAGGACGTGCCTGCTTCCTTTCATTACGCGCTCGATAAAAAGTCAATCAGTCCCTGGAAGGTCATGTACACTCCAGAACATACTGGCCCTAAAAGATTGAATTCTTCACCGGTGAAGCCACCTTCAGCCGGTCTGTCTCTGTGTCGTGTTCCTTCTGAGCCGCTTGCGGGACGCCAAAACTAAATCCGTCATCTTTGAAATGACGCATCAGGTTTGAGCACTATAGATCGCAATCCGCAGCTGATGATTCCGAGAACGAGCACCTTACCGTTCGACCAGACAAACCTATTTCCTGCTGGATGATTCGCCGCACCCGGGATAAGAAACGTGTGTAAACCCATGGGCCAAATCAGTCATGTGTGTAGGAGTGTGCGCTAGATGATCTTCAACTCCCTTGTCTTTGTCGTTTTTTTTGCGATTGTTCTCATCCTCCACTCAATGCCTTTCTCCTGGCGAGTGAAGAAGATCAATCTCTTGATTGCCAGCTACATCTTCTACGCGGCGTGGAATCCACCGTTCGTTATTTTGCTCTGGCTCTCCACAGTCGTCGACTGGTTCGCTGCTCGCGGACTCGCCGCCGCGGAAAACCCCTGGAAGCGCCGTGCCTGGATGATGGTCTCCATCGTCGTCAGCCTGGGGCTACTCTGCTACTTCAAATATGGTCACTTCCTCCTCGATAACTTCGCCCACATGGCATCCATGGCGGGCTTCCAATACAGCCCGCCAAAGTCGAGCATCATTCTTCCCATCGGTATCTCGTTCTACACCTTCGCGACCATGTCCTACACGTTGGACATCTACCTGCGTCGCTCCGCACCCGCTCGCAACTTCCTCGACTACGCCCTCTTCGTTACCTTCTTTCCCCACCTCGTCGCCGGTCCCATCATGCGGCCCACCGAGCTCGTCCCTCAATTTGAAGTTCCCCATCAGGCAACGGCGAATCAGATGCGTTTTGGTCTGGCCCTCATGACGCTGGGGCTCTTTGAGAAGTCGGTCTTAGCCGACGGCTTCCTCGGCCCCGTCGTAGATCTCGTCTACAACGGCAGATCCGCAGCCGGCTTTATCGATGCCTGGGTGGGAACCCTGGCCTTCAGCGGACAGATCTTCTGCGACTTTGCCGGCTACTCCATCACCGCGATTGGAGCAGCCCTCTGCCTCGGATTTGCACTCTCGGATAACTTTCGCTTTCCCTATGCCGCAATTGGGTTCACCGACTTCTGGCGCAGGTGGCACATCACTCTCTCAGCCTGGCTGCGCGACTATGTCTACATTCCCATGGGCGGAAACAGGCGCGGCAATGCGCGGACCTACTTCTCCCTGATGGCAACCATGCTGATCGGCGGCCTTTGGCATGGCGCCAGCTGGACATTCGTCGTCTGGGGCGGCCTCCACGGGCTGTATCTCTCGGTCGAACGTATGCTGCGCAAGCCGTTTCGCGGCTATCACCCTGGGCCCATCGCTGGTGCCGCGCTCGGGCTGCTCACCTTTCTGTTCGTCAACATCGCCTGGGTCTTTTTCCGCGCCAAAACATTCCACCAGGCCATCGTGATCCTCAGCGGTATGTTCGGCAGAAATCACCATGCGGAACCCATCCTGGCGGCGATCTACCTCATCACGACGACGCTCATCATCGGTGGCTTGCTCCTCGCACACAGCCTCATGCGCAACAAGACTCTCGAGATGGCAGTCGCCCGGCTGCACCCTGCAACTCTAACCGCGCTCTGGACCATCATGGCCTTCGCAGTTGTAATTCAACACGGAGAGAGCAATGGCTTCATTTATTTCCAGTTCTAGCACCATGCCCCCGCCAACCACCCACGAGGCCCTGCCCAAGGGCTTGCGCCTCACCGCAGCCGACCGTCCGGGTATGGCGCAGCCAGTTCCCGAACGCGACATCCCCGATCAGCCCTGGGGCAGGATCTCACTCGTCGTGTTGATTCTCGTGCTCGTGCTCTCCGGGCTTTGGGAGTGGCAGATGCGTCGGCTCGAACTCGTTCCCGGAGACATGAGCAGCTCCTATGACACCTGGGCAGAACAGCGTCGCGAAGTTGATCGTCGCGACGTGCCGCTTCTGCTCATCGGCGACTCACGCATTCTCTACGACACCGACCTCGATCGCGTCCAGCAACTCACCGGCATTCGCCCGATTCAACTGGGCATCCCCGGCGGCACTGGCCTGCTCGTCCTGGAGGACATCGCGGACGACCCTCACTTCAAGGGCCTCGCCGTCGTCGGAATGGCCGAAACCTCCTTCTTCGACAACCGCTTCACCGTCGGACGGACAAGGGAGGCGATCGACTTGAGCAAGAAGGAGTCGCCTTCCAAGCGCGCTTCCTACCAGATCCAGCGCGTCATCGCGCCCTTTCTCGCCATGCTTGAAGAAGACTACGGCCTCAGCACTCTGGTCGCTCACCTCGATCCGCATTGGCGTCCCGGCGTAAGAGGTCCCTACGATAGCGTCTGGAAGATTGGAGAACTCGCCCCGGATGGAAATGCCCGGCTTTGGCGAAGACTCGACCACGATAAGCGTTTGAACGAGCACGCCCGGACTGTCTGGCATGAACTCTTTCCGCCCTTTCCGATCGACGACAAGAGCATCCAGGAGATTCTCGCGCGGACCAAAACTGCCGTCGATAAAATCCGTGCTCGTGGCGGCGATGTCGTCTTCCTTCGCCCGCCTTCAGGGCCAGGTCTGCGCGAGGTCGAATACGGCCACATTCCCAGAGCAAGGGGATGGGACCCTCTGCTCGCCTACACGCAAGCCAAAGGCGTTCACGCTGACGATCTTTCCAACGCACAGAACCTTTATCTACCGGAGAGCTCTCATCTTTCGCACGCCTGCGCAATCGTGTTCACCGATGCCTACATCCGAAGCGTGACTCAACTGACGCCTCGGCTGCGCCTCAAACCCGAAGCGCCGCGACCTCTCTCGACCCCTGACTGCGTTCCACCATCCGCCGCTGCTCTGGATAGGCCGCAAGTCATAGAAAATCGGTAGCGAAGGTCGGTTTATCGGGGAAGTAAAGCAGTCTCAGTTGTCCGAAAAGGGGCCTCGGACAACTGACGGGCGCCGGGCCCCAAATCTTTTCTTGATATTTTGGAACTCTTATACCGCCGCCGCCGTATCATCCCTCCAGAGGGTCATCCCATGACACAGCCTCCGTATCGTCCGTCCGACGACCACGCCACCCGGCGTCTCGCCATCTTCATAGCAGTCTTTCTAGTCGTAGTAGCCGTCGGTGCCCAAACCCCGGCCCGGCACATCGCCACAACCGATTCCGACGTGTGCCACTGCCTCCCGTCCAAAGCGGCACTGATGATGAAGTCAGCATTTGCAAAGGCCCAGGCCCACTCCACTGCGCTGGCCACCCTTACCCGAAACTAGGCCATATCGACCCATAGGCCGGTCCTAAGTAGTGGATCGATATAGAAATTGTCATCCTGAGCGGAGCGTATCGCAGTCTCATCGCGAGACGCGTAGTCGAAGGACCTGCAGTCGGCTGCGAGGGCCTCGCCATGTCGATATAGAACTAGGTTCCGGCGCGTCACGAACGCACAGAAAAGCCCCGAATGAGAGAACCACCTCGTCTCTCATTCGGGGCTTCCCGAACGTCAACTTCTCACTGCACGAAACCAGCTACTCCGCTCTGCGCTCAAAAGCACGAAGGTCTTCGTTGCGAGTCCCGTTCCACTTGGCGACAAGAACCGGAAGAACCACCATCGTCAAAAACGCGATTCCGACAAATAAAGTCTGCATAATGATCCTTTCCCATTCTGTCTGTTTAAACCCTTGCTGATAGTAAGAACGCCAACGACAGACGAATGGATGCCCACCCAAAAACCTTATTTGTTGCGAATCGAAATCAAATCCCAAACCCGCCCAAAATATAGCGTTTTCCAGGGCAACCAACCACGAACGATGCAAAACCACCCAAAAATAAAGTTCAAAATTGTGGCGCATTGTTAGCCACACAAAAGTTCATTGTTTCGCCACCATCTCAGCCACGCAATCCACCACACTCTCACCAGCAAAACACCACACCCAAACACCCTCATCTTCCAAAACACCCCTCAAAAACACCACGAAATCACCAGATCACTCCCCTCGCACCACGCAGAAAAAAAATCCAAAAACAGTGACATAAAATAACCCCATGCCCATCGACCTGAATGCCCCGCTGGCCACCGCCGACCCCGAGATCGCCGCACAGATTCAAAACGAGATAAAGCGCCAGCACGAAGGCCTCGAAATGATCGCCTCTGAAAACTTCGTAAGCCGCGCGGTCTTGGAGGCCGCAGGCACCGTTTTCACCAACAAATACGCAGAGGGATACCCTGGAAAGCGCTACTACGGCGGCTGCGAGTACGCCGACGTAGTTGAAAACATAGCCCGCGACCGCGCCAAACAGCTCTTCAACGCCGATCACGTCAACGTCCAGCCCCACTCCGGCTCCCAGGCCAACGCCGCCGCCTACATGACCATCCTCAACCCAGGCGACTGCATCCTGGGCCTCGATCTGGCCCACGGAGGCCACCTCACCCACGGCCACAAACTCAATTTTTCAGGCAAACTCTACAGAATCGTCGGCTATCAGGTCCGCAAAGACACCGAAACCGTTGACTACGACGAACTAGAAGCCACCGCGATCCGCGAAAAACCCAAGGTAATCGTAGGTGGAGGCAGCGCCTACCCGCGCCAGTTCGACTTCCCCCGCATGCGCGCCATCGCCGACAAAGTAGGAGCCTACCTGATGGTCGACATGGCCCACTTCGCCGGCCTAGTCGCCGGAGGCGCCCATCCATCCCCCGTCCCCCACGCCCACGTAGTCACCACCACCACGCACAAAACCCTGCGCGGACCGCGCTCCGGAATGATTCTGTGCAATCAGGATCTGGCCGTAGGCATTGATCGCAGCGTCTTTCCAGGCCAACAGGGAGGCCCCCTCATCCACATCGTCGCCGCAAAAGCCGTCGCCTTCAAAGAGGCGCTGGCACCGGAGTTTGCAACCTACGCCGCACAGGTCGTCACCAACGCCAAAGTCCTCGCCGAAGCGATCGCCGCAGAAGGATATCGCATCATCTCGGGCGGCACAGACACACATGTCATGCTGATCGACGTCTTCCAAAAGGGAATGCTCGGCTCTGAAGCGGAACATGCGCTGGGAGAGGCTGGAATCACGGTCAACAAGAACGCCATCCCCTACGACACCAACCCGCCCATGAAGCCCAGCGGCATAAGGATCGGCACACCCGCGTTGACCACCAGAGGCATGAAAGAGCCGGAGATGCGCATCATTGCAGGCTGGATTGCACAGGCTCTCGAACATAGGACCGACGCCGCGAAGCTTCAACAAATCCGCGGTCAGGTGCTGGAAATGGCGAAGAATTTCCCTCTGTACGGTTGGCTGCGAGACAAATAGCTTCTCGAGATCAGACGATTTTCATCCCACCCAACTGATCCGGAGGGCAAATCTCAGCCTTGCAAATAATGATTCATAAGCCATCGTCAAAAACCGATCTGCGAGTATAGTTTTCGATTGAAAGGCTAACGCTGAGTAGTTGAGTAGACAGCGTGTTTGAAACATCCTGGCCATTCCACTAACTTTCGAGCATTCGAATGAAAGAGGAACCTCATGGCGATGCAAATGATGACCTGGCTGTTCGCCATCCCCCTCTTGGGCCTCGTGACAGGGATGCGGACGATGACCGCGATGGCGGTGCTCTGCTGGTTCGCCTATGCGGGTCATCTTTCGGTAGACGACAATTGGGCAGCCTGGAGCGGAAAACTCGTAACAGCAATTATTTTTACCTTGCTTGCGATCGGCGAATACATCGGCGACAAGCTACCTAAGACACCGAATCGGACAGCCCCGTTTCCGTTGATTGCCAGGCTGGTATTCGCCGGCTTGGTAGGCGCGATTGTTGCTGCGGGACTCAACGGGTCTGGAATGGAGGGGGTCATTCTGTGCGTGTCGGGCGCCCTTGTGGGCACCTTCGCTAGCTTTCTGATTCGGCGAGAGATTGTGACGCGACGCGGCGGCAAAGATTGGCCCGTGGCGCTTATCGAGGATGTGAGTGCAGTCTTTTGCGCAATCTTGGCAATGGGTATTGTGACCGGATGATGCGCTTCTTGACCGTTAGAAAACGCAATATCCCTTAGATGAACCTAATTCCGGGCCTGTCGCGCCCGCCACAGATATCAAATTTGTGGCAAAAGCTGATCTGCTCGGAGTAGGATGTGGAATATTCCGGACCGGAATTGCGTTCGGGCTGGATACTCGATTGAGCGGATAGCGACGAATTCGGCTGCCACACAAGCACCGGAGGTGGAAAACATGACGAAGCGCATGACGCGAATCTTATTGACGATTCTGATGTACGCGGGAGTTGTTGTCTTCCTCTTTCCTTATTTCACGGGAAGAATTTCGACCGGGGTTCTCTTCATGATTATCGGTGCGGGAGCTACCGTGGTTTTTGGGATACTTCGCTGCTACCTCACCGAAGGCGACTGCGGACGAATCCCTCATCATAGCCGCGACTGGTAAACCCGCGACCTGAACTTCACTGCAGTTTCTGTCGCGCAGACGAGTCAGGTCAGTGACAGATCGAGTTCGAGGACCTCGGCTATCTTTGCGGCTGCATGTGCGGCACTACAAAGACTGGTGTCGATCGAGAGCCTGGGCTTCGGCAGCGAATATCCATCAAACTCTCGAGTCGAATAAATTTGATCAAAATCTTAACCGAAGTCAGCTTGCGATGCTCAACCCGTGATGGATTACCTAGACGTCGTCTCAGCTCGCTACGTGGGCAGACAAGTTCAACAAAATCCACCTCGCCGCCTCTCTTTTCGACTGTAGCAGCCACGTTTTTTAGGAAGCCGGGTTGCACCGTCGGTTCAGGTGCAAAGGTGAAGATGAGTCCAGGCACCTGGCCTGAAGCTGCCTGATCGAACACGGACAGCCAGATCTCTTCTCGTAGTGCGACGAAGGCCGGTGAGCCGAACTCGAAGACCGACAGAAGCAGATCGACGGTGAGATGGTTGTGGAAGAGTCTGTAGCCGGTCATCGCGGCCAGTTCGCGTGCTACTGTCAGCTTTCCCGTTGCGGGCAAACCGTATAGAAAGATCAGCTTCATCGAGTCGTACCTTTGCGCGATTACGCAGCGCCAAGTATACGAGTCCTGCCGCTCAGGTGGTCGGAGCGGGTGCAGCAGATCGCAGCCATCCCTCCATCACGTCGTGCCCCACCACGCCGGCCTGTTGTTTCACAAGTTTTCCGGCAGAGAAGATGGCGAAGTTGGGGATACCGCGCACGTTGAACCTCGCCGCTAGTTGCTGATGTTTGTCGGTATCAACTTTCAACACAAGAGCCTGTCCCGCCATGTCCTTTGCCGTGCGCGCCACCTCTGGAGCGGCGGCGTGACACGGCCCACACCACTCCGCCCAAAAGTCTACGAGAACCGGAACGCGCGCGGCATTTACGATTTCGTCGAAAAGAGCCCCATCCACCTGCAGCGGTTCATCGACCGGGGGAAGCGGAGTCTTACACGCACCGCAACGCCCCGTGTCAGTGAGGTGATTTGCAGCAACACGATTTTTCTGGCCACACTGTTTACATGTCCGGATTGCAGGCATTTCATTACCCCCTGAATACCGATTAGATGTGTTTCGCCTGATTCGGTCTCATGACGTCAGTCCGTTGTTTTACGAACATCTCCCGCCGCGTCCGTCTCGTCATTGGAAATAGGCTGTTGAATCAAAATTGAGCGGGACTCTTTCAGCTCTTTGCGGATCCCCGGACCTCGCGTGACGACATCCAGCGTGTACTGGCCTGAATCCATACCGGGAGTATCCAGTGACATCTCAACATAGGCGAGATAACCCGACCCCGAATCGATTCGGAAAGGAGTCTCTTTCTCTGTCGCAACAGCATTCGTCTTGGACCAAAGAGTAAACTTCGCAGTCCAGCTCTCGGGTTTGTGTTTATCAATCTTTTCGGAGGGATAAATCCTCACAAAAGCATGAAGCCGGTCCGTGGATGCGAACTTATCCGAAGCCTCAGGCTTGATCCGGCAGTCCACCGCGCGCATCGGGTCAATCTGCGATGGCGGCTGAACGTCATCGTGATTGTCGGTCGTTCGCCGCCTCAACCCATCCACCGCTCCGGCCTGTTCACGACATGATTTCCCGACGATCAGGCTGCTCACCTCAACACTAGTCTCCCGAGGTAAGCTGACAGTGATCTTCCGTTCTGCTGATGCAAACACCGCTCCATTTCCGTCGTGGACCGCAATCCGCCAGAGATATTGACCAGGATGCAAACTCCCATCTCTCTCCCAACTGACGCGGTGACCATCCCACTTCACCTGAACAGCTCGTTCCATCAATGGAGTAGAGAGGTTAAGGTCGTCCACCGATTCGACCACAGAAAGCCGCCCTGGACCCCGCCCAGCTCCGGTCCACTCGACGAGAGCGCTCATAGGAAGCAAGGGCTCGAGCCCCGAGCGCAAGGGAAAGTAATCGACGTGCTGCGTAATACGAAAATCCGCCGAACTCACAGGCTTCAAGGTCGCCTTTCTGACCTTGTCCACCAACACTTTGGAAACCGCCTCGCGGTTCGCCTCGGAGGTCGTACCAACAGGTGAAACTTCCATAATTGACGAGCGTAGATTGTGATCCGCAAACTTCACCTCCACGGAGGGCACTCCATGGTCACGATCCGCAGGAGTCATATCGAAGTAAAGCGAGTAGGTCTCATCCAGGTCTCGATGAATCTGCGCAGCAAGCTGGTCCAGTGAGTTGGAAAAACCGCCCAGCGTCGACTCCGCGGTCTGCATCATCAACGAGGTGCGGGCCGCAGAATTGGCCAAGGCGTTGCTAAGCCGGGGATCGAATTGCATGTGCATAGAAGGTGCAGTGCCTAGTTGTGGGCCGCCACCCGCCGAAGGAACATTCACTTGCGCCGGACGGTCTTCCGCGGCGCCCCCACCCGGCACGAACGCCTCCGGCCCGCCCACATTCGCTACATAGATATGAGCCCCTACATGCTTCGCTACATCGATCAAAGCTTCAGGTCCATCATGCGCGAACATCTGATCGTTGAGGCCATACATCGACTCCGCCAAAGGATTCATTGCCAGAACGACCTTCGCCCCGTCGAACCGCTGCATAAGACTGATCGCATCCTCAGCCTTCATCAGCCAGCTTCCATCAGACGGCCGACCCCCAAGCATCGACCCACCCCCGGTGTACTGAAAGGGTTCGACCGCATGATTCACGAAGTCCAGATTCAGCAGCAGCTGTGATCTCCCATTCGTGAACGGAGTCAACTTTCCGTTTGAATCAAAGATTCCAACTCGCCACGGCAGTAACTCCGTCGGTTGCGACGCAAAGTATTTAGTCGCTTCACGCACTCCGATCGAATGCACCACCGGCTGGTTCGGTGGAAAGATCAGCAATACCAGCGGCGAAACCACGTCAGTCGATTTTTTTGGAGATTGCAGCCGCCCAATCCGCGACGTACCGTTGACGATCAGCGTGTACTCATCTGTTTCGACATGATTCGGTAAAACACCATCTTTGCCGACGATCTTCAGCGAAACGCGCGCCTCGGGCGCCTCAAAGAACCCGCCTCGGCGAAGCAAATCCAGCTCACGATAGAGAGGCGCATTTGAGGAAGAGCCCGCTGCAGGTCGATTTGCAACTTCCCGATTCTCCAGCGACGGCGAATCGGGAGTTGGCAACTGTGCGTTCGGCGACTGTGCGGCGCATACAGCAGCCCCCAAGAACGCCATCGCCGCAATCGAAATCCGCATCGAACGCATAAAGCGTCTCCATCCAGCTACCGATTTCGTTCGGCAAAATTATAAGCTTCGCTTCTGTGATCTCGGCGGGTTGCTTGGCGGACGTCCCGTCATCCTTCTGTGCGATACAGCCGGCGTTCCCCAGTTATAGATAGGCCACAGATAAGTCGCCCTTGACGGGGAACTCAGGCACGCCGGCGGTATCGAATCGAAAATTCGTAAGTCGGATTGGGCGGGAACAGTTGAGCCACTAGACGAAGTCGGTCGGCAAGCGCCAGCGGTGCGAGCAACGGATACTCCCGCTCACGAAGTTCAGAGTAGTCGAAGTCCACCGAAAGCGACAGCTGATAAATGGCGATAGCGTCCGAGAACGAAGATTCGAGGAAGGCAGTTTTTGCCTTCTCATCGATCACAGGCTTTACCTCAGTCTGTTCCGTCTTCCCGCCAAGCGCCTGACTGCGGTTCTCCCAGGCATCCTGACTGGTTTCGCCTCGAACATCCGCCAGAGCCTGCCCCCAAACTAGCTGCTCGAAGGCATGGGGAACACCGATCGCATCGACAAAGGCGTGACCGACGTTGATAAAAAACTCAAAGGCGAGCGCAAAGCGATCTCCCAGCAAGCGGGTTGAGATAAAGACACCCTCTGTGCCATCGTGCGTTACGTTTCGATGGCAAATCGCCTGGTCCCCCAACTCCGGCGTATAGGCAGGCGCAACCATGGTAGATTCACTCCCCCTGGCCTCACTTAGAGCTAGTGGAACAAAATAGTAAGTCTTGCGCGTGATCGCACCGGAGACAGCGCTTGGTACCGCCTGAACCATGCGCTCGAGATCCTTCTCACCCAGATTGTTATCGCCGAATGCCGCGTAACGGATGCCGTTCGGCGCCTGTCGCACCACCGCATCGCGGATCACCTGTGTCGCCTGAATCAACTCGCTCTGAACACCTTCTGCCATAAAGCAGTATTCTACTGGTATGGCGCGTGCATCGCAGAACGGAAGCTCGTCCTCGCCCCGAACCTTTGGCGCGGGCTACTTATTTGGTGTTCCCCTGGGAGACCTCGGCTGGTTTACCAGCCTCTTGATGAGCTTCGCGCTGGGATTTGCAGCTTTCTTCGCGGCAACCTTCTGCGCGATCGTCGGCATCCTCTTTTACAACACGGCAACGCACCACGCGGTCGATTTTTCGCTGACTTACACCCGGGTCGGACTTCCCGTAGGTGCGCTGGTTTTGTTGGTGACGCTGCTGTATCTCGGTACCTTGTGGGTGCGTCGGCAGCTCCGCAAAAGCTAACCTCCTTCAGAAGAATCTCACCGCGCGACCAATTGGTGATATCTGCTATTCTTCAAAACACTTCCTGGAGGACCATCAAGTATGTCATTTGTTCGTGCTTTTGTGCGTTGGGGCTGTTGTACGGCCGCAATTGCAAGCCTCGCCGTCCCCTCAGTCGCTGCCGACAAGAAAACCAAAGATACCGCGATTGAAACGCCTTCCTACTATGGACCGCAGCCTGCAACCGAGAACATCGATCTGACGATGTATGCCCGCATCCGCGAAGAGGGTTTCAAGCACTCACACGTCATGGAATTTGGTGGAGCATTGGCTGACGGTATCGGGCCGCGTCTCACCGGCTCACCGAACATGGCAAAGGCGAACGCCTGGACACGCGACACGCTGACGAAGATTGGCCTCGAAAACGCACACCTGGAAGACTGGGGTGAGTTCGGCATGGGCTGGCAGCAGATCAACACCTGGGTGCGAATGGTCTCGCCCGACCCTGAACCTCTCTGGGCGCAGGCAGCCCCGTGGTCCCCGGCGACCAACGGGCCGGTCACAGGAGAAGTCGTCTACATGAACGTGCAGGAGATGGGCGATCTCGAAAAATATAAGGTACGCTGAAAGGCAAGATCGTTCTGCTCGGTGCAATGCGCCCCACCCCAGACATTACGGAGCCGCTCTTTCACCGCTACACCGACGCAGAACTGAAGGAGATGGAAACCTACGAATCGGGTGGCGGACGCTACACTCCGGGTTCGCCCGAGTTTGCAAAGTACGTCGCCGAGCGCTTGAAGATGGCCGATCTTCGTAAAGCCGCCCTCAAGATGATGGCTGACGAAGGTTCCGTAGCCGTGATCACCCCAAGCCGCGATAGCACCGACGGCGGTGGAACCGGCATCATCTTCGACGACAATGGAGCGAACCTGGCTCGCGATGCACAGAAGAAGGAAAACGCAGTCACCATTCCCAACGCGGTCATGATGATCGAGCACTATAACCGCCTCGGACGCTTGATCGAAAATCACGTCCCGGTCACGCTCGAGCTCAACATCGAGACCAAGTTCACTGGCGATCACGAGCACGGTTTCGACACCGTAGCTGAAATTCCCGGTACCGATCCAAAGTTGAAAGATCAGGTCGTCATGGTCGGCGGCCACCTGGACAGCTGGATCTCCGGCACCGGCGCAACCGACAACGGCGCGGGCTCAATCGTAGCGATGGAAGCCGTCCGCATTCTGAAATCGCTTGGCATCAAGCCAAAGCGCACCATCCGCATTGCTTTGTGGTCCGGCGAAGAGCAAGGTCTCTTCGGTTCGCTGGGATACGTCAAGCAACACTTTGGCACCTTTGCTGAACCGAAGGATCCCCAGCCCGCGTACCTGCCTGCCTTCATGCGTCAGCGCGGTCCACTGTCCACGACCAAGGAGTGGGAGACGCTCGATGCCTACTACAACCTCGACAACGGAACCGGCAAGATACGCGGTGTCTACACGCAGGAGAACTGGGCAATCGCTCCGATCTTCAAACAGTGGATCGCGCCCCTCGCCGACCTTGGTGTAACCACCATCTCCTACCGCAACACCGGTGGCACCGATCACCTGTCCTTCGATGCAGTTGGCCTACCCGGCTTCCAGTACATTCAGGATCCCATGGACTATGAGACGCGAACCCACCACTCCGACATGGACACCTACGACCGCCTGCACGCTCTCGACCTTGAGCAGGCAGCAGTGGTTGAGGCGATCTTCCTCTACAACACCAGCGAACGCGAAGCCATGATGCCGCGCAAGCCCTTCCCTCATCCCGAACTGCAAAAGCAGATGAGTGCCCCAATTCCCGGCATCTACCCCAACGCAGTCCCCGCCGTAGACGCACCGAAGTAAAAACACAAACAACGATCGATGAGAACCCATAGATACCTCCTTCCAAGGAGGTATCTTGGTTTAACGCCGATGACACAACCAGGGAGGATCGACTCATGACCGACCAGCAGACCCATGAAGGAATTAAAACCTGCACCAGCCGTTACTCAGTCGACGAAACCGTCTCCCGAATAGAAGCTCTCCTCAAGGAAAAGGGCGTCAAGCTTTTTACCATCGTGGATCACTCCGGCGAGGCTGCTGCAGCAGGTATCGAGATGCACCCAACAAAGCTGTTGATCTTTGGAAACCCGAAGGCCGGAACTCCCATTATGCTCGCTGCGCCCAGCGCTGCACTCGATCTACCTCTGAAGATCCTCGTCGCCGAGGGAGCGGATGGCAAAGTGCTGCTCTCTTGGAATGATCCGGAATGGCTGCGGCGGCGACATGGCTTCTCGCAGGAGCTGACCGCAAACCTGGCCGCCGCTGGAATGCTCGCAGCCAAAGCCGCGCAATAGTCCGACCCACGAAGTCCCTACCGCTCAGCGCACTTTGCGCCGAAAACAATCTGCGCTGTGATCATTGACGATACCGACGGCCTGCATCCACGCGTACACGATGACAGGGCCAACAAACTTGAAGCCGCGTTTCTTCAACGCCGCAGAGATCTCCTCAGACAACGGAGTCTTCGCCGGCACCGGCCCGCTATTTTGAATCGGCTTGTTGCCGGCAAACTTCCAGATGTAGGTAGAAAAGTCCTCTCCCGCATCAGCCATCGCCACGTAAATCTTTGCTCCGTTGATGGTCGCTTCAATCTTCGCGCGGGACCGAATGATGCCCTCATTCTTCAGCAGGCGTTCGATGTCTGCCTCTCCCATACGCGCCACTTTTTTAGGATCGAAGTTATAAAAGGCCTTGCGAAAGGCGTCGCGCTTTCGCAGGACAGTAATCCAGGAGAGCCCAGCCTGAAATCCGTCAAGCATCAGCGCCTCCCACAGCACACGACTGTCGCGCTCCGGCACGCCCCACTCTTCATCGTGGTATGCCTGCATCAACGGATCGCTCTCAGCCCACTTGCAGCGATGGATGGCGGTGTTCTTTTTCGTCATGCCATCCTCGAAAAAGGAATCAGCTGGTCGGTCGTCTTCATAAGACATAATCGCCGACGCAGGCCACTTCTATCAATGTGGCGCGAAACTGTGCCGCCCGTCAAAGTTTAGAGCCAGGCGCTCAGTAGTCTTCCGGCACTGCCGAGCGCCCGCAAATTATCCGCTCGACCATCCAAGTAGCGCGCGTTGATCTCGGGGGAACCAAGATCATCAAGGTTGTAAAAAGCATCGAGTTCGGTCGCAATCTTAGAAGGCGTGAAGAATAGCTGGAAGGGCTCCCCCGCCAATTGAACCCGAGCCGCCAGGGAGTCATAAGCCAGCTGTTCTCGGAATGGAAGAGCCGATCGAGGTTGTGCGTAGTCGAGAACAAGACCCGAACCGCGTGGCCGCGACGCGATGAAATCTAACGTTGTCCGAAAAGCGCCGTGAGTAAGATATGGCACAACTCCCAACCATGCGAAGAAGGTGGAAGCCTCAGGATCAAAGCCCGCTGCACGCAGTTGCGTGGGTAGATCCTGTGTCTCAAAATCAACCGGAGCGTACACAAGATATTTGGGCGAAGGCAGTGTGCTTTCATCCAATAACTCTCGCTTCCAACTCTGTGTCGCAGGATGGTCGACTTCAAAGACACGGAGATTGGAGTACGGGTTGCGATGTGCAAACGTATCCAGACCCGCTCCCAGAAGAACGTACTGAGTAACTCCCTGTGCCACCGCATCATTGAGCATGTCTTCTGCATAGCGGCTCCGTGCCACGATAAATGCGCGCAGAGCAACAGAGAAAGGCCGATCCGGACGGATCGGTGTACGCCGCAGCTCCTCGGCGTATCGCTCTCCCAAGATCGCGGTAGCGATCGGATCGTCGAGGACGAGGGGCTTCGCATCATAGAGTTGATGCGCTGCGCGACGCAACGCCACGCGAAGAGCGGTACGGGATGGAGCGACGGCCTGCATTCGATTTAAGTGTAGCGACATCTCATACAAGCCATGTCGCGTCAGCGATGAATCCGCATTCCAACCAGAAAAATTCAGACAAAGATGAACTGGTCGCGCCTAAGAACCCATCCAGCTCAAGGTCTGCGACAGGTACTGTTTCATCTCCTTGCGCGAAACAATCGCATCAAGGAACCCATGCTCGAGCAAAAACTCCGAACGCTGAAAGCCCTCTGGCAACTTTTGCCGAATCGTCTGTTCGATGACTCTGGGCCCCGCGAAACCGATCAGCGCTCCAGGCTCAGCAATATTCAGATCCCCAAGCATAGCGAAGCTCGCCGTAACGCCTCCCGTCGTAGGATCGGTCATCACAGAGATGTAAGGAACCTTCGCATCATCCAGTCGCGCCAGCCCTGCAGAGATCTTCGCCAGCTGCATCAGCGAAGCGATCCCCTCCATCATTCGAGCGCCCCCCGACGCCGCAGCAATGATCAACGGATTGCGTGTAGCCAGCGAGCGGTCCACCGCACGGGCAATTGTCTCTCCTACAACCGCGCCCATGCTTCCGCCGATAAAGCCATACTCCATCACACTCAACACGACGTTGTGTGGCCCAAGCTGCCCAATCGCGTTGATGATCGCGTCATTCAGGCCCGTCTTGTTCTGCGCCTCGGCAAGACGCCGCTTGTAGGGCTTCAAGTCGGTAAAATTCAACGGATCGGTAGAACGGAGTTCCAGGTCAACCAGCTCGTAGCCGGGCTCAAGGAGATTTTCGATACGCGTACGAGCATCGATCCGAAAGTGGTGACCGCAATGCCAGCACACCTTCTGGTTAGATTCGAGCTCGGCTTTGAATAGAATCTTGCCGCAGTCGGGGCAACGAATCCACAGACCCTCGGTCCTTACCGTCTTCTCCGAGTCGTTGACGATCTCGTTATCTTCGCGCTTGAACCAACTCATCCTTGCATGCCCTTTCGACCGTCGCCCTGCCTATTGTAACGACTGAACGGGGTGCGCGGTGCTTTGGTCGTTGAGTTGGAATTAGAGCGCTTCAGCGAGGCGAGAGTAGAGGCCGGCATGATTGGTCTCATACAGAACCAGCAGCCTCTGCCGCATCAGGTAGTACGAAGAAGCCACCTCGTGCAGATAGAAGGGAACCCGCATCTTTTGTCTGCCGAAGAAGGTCGCCAGCATGATGTGTGTCACCGCACGACGAAGTTGCAATCCATCGCGGCGCATACGTTCGGCAATGATGATGCCTTCGTCAAAGTTCCACCGTTCCACATAGGAAGCAAGCGCGATCAATATGCGGCCATTCTCGCGCATACGCTGAACCCCCTCCAGGCCGCCCATAAGGTTCCACATCTCCTCGGGCTCCAGATTCAGAGAATCCTTCTGTGGCACAAGATGGTTCAATGCCACTGTCATCACGCCTGTCGACTCAACCGGATGAAGTTTTCCCACCAACTCATCCCACGTACAGCGAGCCAGTCGTCTTGCAGTCAAATAGGAATGCAGGAGCGCAGCACCTAACAGGACAGTAACCAGGGCGGTAATGACTATAGGGGCCATATGGGTTACGTGCGATCGCGGGTCTGAGTGACCTGCTGAAGATCGTACTGCACTCTCCTGTGAAGAGCAACCAGATAATCGTTCATTTCTTCCGATAAGGGCGCTCGAACGGTTTCCGGTCTCCAAAAAGAAACGATCCAATAACACAAAACCGCAACATACAGAAAAGAAAGGGAATAGTCCAGTACGTGAAATTCACGCGTCCAACCCAGGACAATATGCGCCAGATCGCTCACCAACGCGCCAAAGGCCCAGGCGGTTACCCCCTGAGCCAGTGCCATTACATGATTCCGCCATTCCAGCCCGAGCCGGTTTGCGGCATAAAGCATCGCAAGGAAGAGTTCGCAGTCCAGAAGTGCCGTAAAGAGATTTCCGCGAACCTCCCAAATCCCCAGGGTAGAGTGAGCTAGCGGCTTCACCGCCAGGCAAAGCCCGACAGCGATGGCCGTGCCGATCACTCCCGCGATCAAAAACGAAGAGCGCGCATCTCGTACCCAACTTCCTGTCGGGCGCAGAACGACTCGTGAGATCTCGAAGATCAGACCGAGTTGAAACAAAATGTCGCCACCACCAAAAATCCAATAGGTGACAGCGTAGGCGTGTTGGCTGCCATATCGCGACACAAGAAAGAGCGCGATCGTGACCGTCGCTTCGTAAGCAGCAAAGCAGGTCAGAATAGGAAACTGCTCCCAGCGACGCCTCATCAGCAACACGAAGAGCAGGGCGACGTGCCCGAGGAAGCCCGCCGCCCACAATAGGTTGTCGAGAGCCGATAAATTCATCCCTGCCTCGGTAGTCTCACCGAGACGATCTTACAGCCCGGTGATGGACAGTACGATACTCGCGTAGTCACCAAGCGAGATACCAACGGACACTAACTGGGGGTGCGGGTTGGTGCCCATGATATTCGCGAAAGAAGGAACAGCGGAGGAGAGGAGGACAGCGGCGGCGAGCGCGAGATTGCGGATCGACTTATTCATGGGGAAGGCTCCTAGAGCGCAAATGTGCGCTTGCACCAGCGTAGGCTATTGATGCTTCCCGAATAAACAAAAACACGCGCTAAACCTACACAAAAGAGTCATCTATTGTGGGATGGACGCTAAGAGTTTCCTCGATTAGGACGATCACTCGCGAGAGCAGAAGGCTCCTTCAAACAGCTCCCCGAAGACGTTTTACGGCCCAAGTGAAGCGGAGGCAACAGATACCTCGCGCAACATTGTGCCCGGCCAATGTATCGTGAGTCAAAGCCGCGGAGGTCAATTGCCGTACATCTATATCGACAGGGTCTTCCATGAACTAAGGTCAGAGCTGCTATCCGCCATGCACTCCGCCCTTGAGGCGCAGGGTCGCAAAGGCCAGGTTGACGTGGATCGGCTCTATCGTGCCTTCACGCGCGCTGCCGCCGGCAAATGCGCGAACCCGCAGCGTGTCTCCGAGAAATGCGTAGTGGAGACGATGACCTCCAAACCCCGCAAAGCCAAAGACGCGCGAATCGACGAGTAGAGATACACAACGGACAGCGAAGATTAGTGGCCTGAATGATAGGGGTGGCCTGCCAGGATAGTAAAGGCCCGGTAGACCTGCTCTGCCACGAATACTCTGGCCAGTTGATGGGGCAGAGTCATGAGCCCCAGGGAGAGAAGGAGATCGGCACGCTGTTTGGCTGCAGCAGACCATCCATCCGCCGGACCGATCGCAAATACCACCCTCTGGGTCCCCTCATCACGAAGTCGCCCGACCTGACCGGCAAACTCCTCGGAGCTGTACTGGCGACCACGACTGTCAAACAGAATCGCATAAGCACGGGTGCGGCCCTGCTGCCGTTCGATCCACTCAAGCAGCGCCTTCTCCGATTCAAACGCCTGCGATTCGCAAGGAGTGTATCGAGCAATGCGGCTGACATAGTCATCAAACCACCGCCCCCCGGCCTCGGGGAGCGAACGCGTAGATAGAACCGCTGCTAGCGTTATCTTCATCCTCAGTCAGAATCTACCGCGCAACGACCGAGATTCGAGAAATTATTTCTTTGAACTCTTCTTCGGTGTCTTTTTCGCCGGAGCTTTGGCCACCGTCTTCTTCGACGCAGTTTTCTTCGCCGTTGCTTTCTTTACAGGGGCGGACACAGTTGCCTTCTTAGCAGCCTTTTTAGCCGAGACCTTCACAGCCGCTTTTTTGACCGTCGTCTTCTTGGCGCGACTTTCCTTGATCCGGGCGCTTACCTCTGCATCAAGATCGGCCACGCTGATCGTGGTCGCGGATTTACGCAGCCGCTCAAGACCATAAAACGCCCGCTTCTCTGCCGAGAAGACATGAACGATGAAGTCGACATAGTCCATCAAAATCCACTCACCCTGGCGGCGCCCCTCGACAGAGTTGGGATAAACACCGAACTCGCGCTTCAGGCGCAGCTCGATCTCATCCGTAATGGCAACGTTCTGCCGTTCATTGGTTCCATTGCAGATCAGGAAGTAATCGGTCAGGCCGCTCTCGGCCGGATCCAACGCGAGAATGCGAATATCTTCAGCTTTCTTGTCTTCACACGCGGCGGCGGCGGCGAGCAGCAGCTGGTTACTTTCAATTGAGGGCATGAGACTCCTTGGACTTCCATGGTAGCGGGTCGCGCCTCCAGAAGCCAGCCTTTACGCGGACGATAACGACCTCATTTCTCCCAGACGGGCGAGTTCGCGCTCCGCCGCAAGCGGGTTTCAAATCAATGCAGAAGCCTGCGTTATCTCTTTCGAAGGTGAAAGAGAATCCGACCATTGGCCAGCGTCAGCTCATCAGAGACGGAGAAATCATCATAAAATGCTTCGCGAAAGGATGCCTCGGTAATGTGTTCGTAGAGTGCTGCGCGGCCGCGCAGAAGCTCCTGAAACTTCGGATCGGTCGGTGGCACCCACTCCACGATCAGGTGTTCCGTGGTCAGCTTGCTGCACAGTTCGGCGATACTCTTCATTGGTATTTGGTTGTGAAGCAGCAGATGGTGCAACACCGCAAGCATCATCACGGTATCGAATTGGCCGGCACAGCGATCCAGAAAGGATGCGCTCTCGCGATTCTCCCAACCAGCCGCCGGGGTAGGATGGGCAAGATCGACACAGAGCGGAAGAATCTTCTTCCCGCTCACCTTCAGGCCCGCGAATAAACGATCCACCGCCTGCAGATCGGTGTCGATCGAGACCACCTCGGCTCCCGCCTCTGCCGCGAGGTTTGAGTAAACCCCGGTATTGCAACCCACGTCGAGAGTCTTCGAAGGGCGCGCCTTCCCCAGCGCGACCCTCACAAACCTTCGCTTTTCCTCATGATCGTCGTCGCTGTAGTGGTTCGCGGTATCCGCATAATCAGACCAGGTAGAGGAACGATGAGCCGGTGTTACCTTCCGCATCTGCTTCAGTAGAGTCCCCAACGTCCTGAGCAGAATCTCTTTCGCAAGATCGGGATCTTTTACCGACCGCGTTGCTACGGCACCGGGATTTCCCCTCTTTTTCTTCGCCAACAGAGAAGGGAGCGTGACTGCGGACAGCGCAGGTCGCGTGAATCGCGAAGTCAACGAGAGGGCAGGATAGACCTCTTCCGGTTCATATCCATCGCGGCGCGTCAGTGAAAGTTGCAGCGGCCATCCCAGACGTGAGTGAGCCAGCATCGGCAACAGAAAGGTCCGAACGAACTGGCCATACGCGAGCCATATAGGTTGATTCGGATCGACACGCTCGATCGAAAGCACATCGACGAAGACCGGTCGTGCGCCTCGGAACAATACATTCAGCGGTGTTGCGTCCTTCAGCTGCCAACCCTCTTTGACCAGATCGCTGCACAGAGTCAGCGTAAGCTCAGCCGCGGCAAGCCACATCCCCGGACTCCACTCCCAGGGGTAGGATTGAAACGAAATGCGCGGATGGCGCAACACCAAAATCTCCCCTGGCTCCGACATTATCTCGCTGGCTACAAGCCGTCCCTGCGCGACCAGTTCGGACGCGAGCGGCAACTCCAGAAAGGCGAGAATCTCGGTGTCGAAAGGAGCGCGAACGCTCCGGTAAGCACCGTCAGGGCGAACCTCAACGCTGCCCGCGGGATCGCGAAACGTAGGAAGGGTGGGAAGTGTCAAAAATTCTGTCATCAAGTATCACGACTCTACTTCTGCAGGCGCAATGAATCCAAAGCAGCTTATCCAATGCAACAAATAAAAGGGACGTCCGTTAGGAGCAATATCTTTACAGACACATTTCGCCTCAGGAAAGTTTCGAGAAAAACGAACTTTAGCCAGTAGCTAAGACAATAAACCAGAATGGATTCGCGCTATTGGTAAAGGTTGTGGCTCTGTATGTAATCCAAAACGGCCGGCGCAATCAGATCGACACAAGGATCGCCCGCCTCCAGCCTGCCCCGAAGTCCGGTAGCCGCAATATCTTCATGAACGTTGTCGAGCAGGTGGACACGGCTCTGCTGATGCACATCGAGCCCCAACAACGAGAGGCTGCCAATCGTGAACCCCGGCCGGCTCACCACAATCCACTCAGCCAGTTCCAGCAGCCGTGCGGGCTCGCGCCATTTCGGAAGGCTCAGGAAGCTGTCCGCTCCCACCAGATTGAAGCGCTTAGCCTGCGGCATCCTCCGCTCTAATTCGCTCAAAGTATCTACCGTGTAATTCGGCAATCCGTCGGCCCGGGGCGCATCGATCTCCGATGCCGTAAATCGAGAGTCCTCAAGGCACGCAAGCTCTACCATCGCAAGCCGGTCCTCAAAAGAAGTGACCGTCCCATCAAGCTTCAGGGGTTGGCGACCTGCAGGAGCGAACAAAACAGAATCAAGTCGAAGCGCATTCGCCGCCGCCGCAGCGATGGCAAGATGACCATGATGCGGCGGGTCGAAGCTGCCACCGAAGAGAGCTACGCGCATGAACCGTCGCTCCTAGAATGGAAGATGGAACACAAAGCCCATGCTGACCTGTTTGATCGGATAGTTATGGCTATACGTGCCGAAGGGATCAAGACCGCCATAGCCGAACTCGGCGACGCGGTAATCAAGGACGGGCAGCAGCTTGATATCCAACCCAGCTAATCCCTGATATTCGAAGTTGTTGTAAAGGATCACCTGGCCGGTGGATGTGGTATTAGAGAGACCATAGTCGCTTCGACCAAGTCCAACCGAACCTTGAATATAGGGTTTTAGCCAGTTTTTCGGAGTATGAATCACACCACGAACCCCACCGAGCACGGAGTAGATGCGCGTTCCAGTGTCGTTGAAACTGTTATTTGCGCCTCGCTTGGTCGTCAGAATGGTGCCACGCAAGTCCGCCCCCAGTGTGAACGGCCCAACCTTCTTGAAGTCGTAGTAGACACCGCCTGTACCGCCTAAAGGATCGGCTGTGTTAAGTCGGGCATTAGCATCATCCGTCGTGGGCGCTGGCAACGGCGACGAAGCAATATTGCTCAGCCGGTCAACAGTGAACATGCCATAAACGCCGAACTGTGCGTGAGCGGAGGCGGTACTGACAAGGGCAACGGAGGCAAGAAGGAGAACTGCTTTGCGGAAACTCATGTGCCGTTAGTTTACTAGTTAGCGCGCCCCGAATGCACCGCCCGCCACGATTTGTGCCCCACACAACCTCTCCTCACCCAAAGATATCTCCTCAGTGAGCAGTCCCAACCCGCAGCTTCAACACCTCGTCCAGGATCCGTTCCGCCATCTCCACCTTGCTCATCACCGGAAACTCAACCGTCCCATCCTTCGTCAAAAAGCTCCCCGCGTTCTGCTCCGAATCGAACCCAATCCCTTCCTTCGAAACATCATTCACCACCACCGCGTCCACGCCCTTGCGCTCGAGCTTGCCGCGCCCATTCGCCACAACATCCTCAGTCTCCGCCGCGAACCCCACCACCAGCGTTCCATCCCGCCGCCGCCCCACCACCTCGCGCAAGATGTCTACCGTTCCCGCAAGTTCCAGCGAAATGGCCTGCGCCCCCTCGCGCTTCATCTTCCGGTCCGCAACATCCTTCACCCGATAATCACTCACCGCCGCAGCCATCACCACCACGGTAGCCTCGTTCAGCTGAGCCATTACAGCCGCCCGCATATCCTCCACGCTCACCACCTGCTCCACCTCAATACCCGCCGGACAAGGCAGCGTCGTCGGAGCACTGATCAACACCACCCTCGCCCCCCGCCGCTTCGCCGCCTCCGCGACCGCATATCCCATCCGTCCGCTCGATCGGTTCCCGATAAACCGCACCGGATCGATCGGCTCCCGCGTCCCACCCGCCGTCACCAGCACCATCTCGCCGGTAAAATCCCGCCGCTCCTGCCGCCACGCCTCATCTTCTGTACCTTCAGCCAACATCTCCGCAACCGCAGTCACAATCGACGCAGGCTCAGCCAGCCTTCCACCTCCCACCATCCCACACGCCAGATACCCGCTCCCCGGCTCAATCACCTTCACTCCACGCGCCCGCAGCGTGGCCACATTCGCCTGCACCGCCGAATGCTCCCACATATTCACATTCATCGCCGGAGCCACAATCACCGGAGCCGTCGTCGCCAGGTACATCGTCGAAAGAAAATCATCCGCCAGCCCATGCGCAAACTTCGCCAGCATATTCGCCGTCGCCGGAGCCACCACCAGTAGCCTCGTCGACTGCGCCGCCTGTATATGCTCCACGCTGCTATGCTCGCCCTCCGGGTCTTCCTCCGCCGAACCCGTCCCCGCCTCTTCGCTCCACAACGAGGTAATCACCTTATGCCCCGAGATCGCTGCAAACGTCAGCGGCGTCACAAACTTCTCCGCAGCAGCCGTCATCACCACATGTGGGTCATACCCGGCATCCTGCAGCAGACGCACCAGCTCCACAGACTTGTAAGCCGCAATCCCCCCACAAACCCCAACCGTAACCTTGATACGTTCTGCCTTCATATCTTCTTTTCTCTCACCATCTCGAGCACACAACTCTATCGTACCGAAGCCACTTCCGAGAACAGACCCCATCACCCGCCCTCGCCTTCGATATCATCTCCAACAAGAACTGTTGAATCGCATCCAACTAATCCGCGACATCAACTCAAGGGGCGTTCGTGAATCGTCGTAGTTTCCTGGCTTCAACCGCTGCATCGGTACTCGCCACCGCGACTGGCAATAAAGCCCTGGCATCTGTCTCCAATCCGCAGTTGTCTCGCTACACCGCACCGCCTAGAGACACTCTGAATCCGCAGGGTATCCGCACTGCAGGAATCCGCATGTTGCCCGTCGTGCAAGGCAAGTACAAGGTTTGGACCAAGCGGCTCGGCAGCGGTTCCACCAAGGTGTTGCTGCTCCACGGCGGTCCCGGCTTCAGTCACGAGTATCTCGAAGCGATGGAGTCCTTCCTGCCCGACGCAGGCATCGAGATCTACTACTACGACCAACTCGGCTGCAACAACTCCGACCAGCCCGACGACCCCTCGCTCTGGACGCTCGCCCGCTACACCGAAGAAGTCGAAGAGGTGCGTCGCGGCCTCGGGCTCGATCACTTCGTCCTCTACGGCCACTCCTGGGGCGGCATCCTCGCCATCGAGTACGCCCTCAACTACCAGCAGCACCTCAAGGGACTCGTCATCTCAAACATGACTGCAGGCACGCAGTCTTATCTCAAGCGCACGGCCAGACTGAAGCACCAGCTTCTCTCCCCGGCGTCTCTCAAAAGCTTGGAAGCGCTCGAAGCAAAGAACGCGTACGACTCCCCCGAATACGAAAAGATCATGATGACGGAGCTCTACCCGCAGATGATCTGCCGAACCAAGCCGTGGCCCGAACCCGTCGATCGTGCCTTCCGCCACTCCAATCAAAAGATCTACATCCAGATGCAGGGCGTCAGCGAGTTTGTCGTCACCGGTAACCTCAAAGACTGGGAGCGGTGGGATCGCCTCCACGAAATCAAAACCAAGGCCCTCACCATCGGCGCACGCTACGACGAGATGGACCCAAAGGACATGACAAAGATGGCCACCCTCATGCCCAACGCATCCTCCTTCATCTGCCCCGACGGCAGCCACCTCTGCATGTGGGACGACCAGGCCTTCTACTTCAAAAACCTCCTAAGCTACCTGCAAACTCTATAGCCCTCAAAGCAAGGGTAATCGCAGTCGTTGCTGGACTTTTCTATCGCAGTTGTAGTTTTTCTCTCCGTAACGGTAGCCGTAGCAAAAGCAGTTGCTTTCGTTGTCGCTTGTTCTTGTGTTGTTGTTTGTTCTTTTGTTGTCATCCCGTAGGGATCTGCTGTTGCTGTTGCACTTGCAGTTGTTTGCTTTTTCGTTGTTGTTTGTTCCTTTGTTGTCATCCCCGAAGGGGATCTGCGTTTGCAGTTGCAGTCATGGAATGCCAGGTCGGCTCAACAGTCCATGGCTTGCAAAACGATAGTTTTTCTCAAAGACCGCCGCCTTTACTTGCCCCTCATTCGTAACCGGAAATCTCACCTTTTCGCTGTGCGAAATATTTTCGCACTCCAATTTCAGCTCGTACCACTTTAGGCGCATACCACCCGATAACTCTTGCGACAGGTTGCTGCCCGGGTCTAAGGTGTCGTCTTCAGCTAGGTCTCAGCCAAAATAACGCGAAAAAGGAAGACCAGATTATCCCCAACGGCTCTCCTCCCCTCCCTCGACAGCAAATCGATACCGGAACTCTGCTGCGTCGCGCATTCTGCGGAGCCGCAATCATTCTTTGCCCGTTGATCCCTGCCGAATCCCGTGCTCAACTGACAAACGACGGTCTCCAGCGAGCTCTGTTATCCTCAGTTGCTCCATCTACAGAGGATCGTGCGTACCTCACGATCGACGCACCCTCTGCGCTCGCGAATCCTTACTCAGCCCTGACCTCAACGAAGACGGAACACGACAGCGAAACCACTTCGGCTGTGATAGGCGCCGCCCAACCAAAACTTCAAAGCGAATTCCAGCGCAACACCCAATGCGAGACCGCAGTCCTTCGCGGCAAACCCTGCCGTGTGAGCTGGTGGCGGGTTCTAAGCGAATCCTTCTTCTTCCTCTCTGCTCAACACCTCGGAAACATCGCACTCGACAGCGACACCCGCGATGCCTTGACCCACGGAAGATTCTGGGGAGACTATGCCTACTGCGTCGAACACTATCGCTGGTCACGATGGAAGGACGACGATCCCTTCGGTGTGGACTACATCGGACATCCCATGATGGGCGCCGTCACCAACAGCATCTACGAGCAGAACGATCCCAAGCAGCGCGCACTCATGTACGAGAACTCCCGTCGTTACTGGATGGGGCGTCTGCGGGCCACGGCCTACTCAGCAGCCTATAGTGCTCAGTGGAAGGTGGGGCCGCTCAGCGAGGCATCCATCGGCAACACCGGCATCAACACCTACTACCGCCCCGACATCGGCCGCTACACCAACGAAACCGGAATGCAGGACTTCTTCATCACTCCCATCGGCGGGCTGGCGTGGAATGTTGGCGAAGACGTAATAGATCGCTACATCCTCAGCCGCGTCCGACACGGAACGAGAAACAAGTGGTTACTATTGGCCTCCTCGCTCTCTACGCCGGGCAAGAGCGCTGCCAATGTCACTCGTTTCCGCGCACCCTACTACCGCGACTACGACCTGCAAACCGCAGGCGCATTGGTTCGATAAAAGTTCCTCTCAAGGGATGATCTGAACCGCCTGCGCATCGCACCCGCGCAGGCCCTGACACGAGATCGGCATCAGCCCATCCTTCGCCAGACAAACCTCAACCGCCGTCAACCGCTCCTTCTCGCAGCTCACAACAAAACTCCCCTGCGGAAACGAAGGGTTCGCCTTCGCAAACAAGTGGAGAACATCTTTCGGCCTCAACGGCTCCTCATGCTTCAGATTACGCAGCTTCTCCGGAATCCTCACCGAATGAAACGCCTGATGCTCGAGCGTGAAGAAATCCTCAGGCGACATCGTCGTACACGTCCCGTGCTTCTTCCACTCATGATCCAGCAGCGGAAGGTCAGGAGTGATATCCAAATTTAGCTCAGGTCGCGCCGGTCCCGATCTATCGCCGCAGTTCACTGGATAAGAGCCGTTGTAGTTCTGCGGCCACAACCCATGCAACACAAACCCGCGTGGCGCTTTACACTCCGATCCCGCTCCCGGAACCGAACAGAACTCAGGCCCCCACGCAAGATTCATCAAGTAAAAGCCGAACTTTCCCGGCTCCCCTTTCTCCTGCGCATCGCTACGTAAACAACAAACCGCCATAACCAACAATGGCAGACAGACCGTCGCAAAACGCCGCACAGAGAAAGTCTTCATAAGCCAACATGCTAATGCAGCATCCACGAACAAACCCAAAACCAACACGCTACAATCACCAACAGCATGATCGCCCACCTTCGCGGACGCCTCCTCTCAAAGTCTCCCAATCAAGCCATCCTCGAGTGCGCCGGCGTGGGCTACGACGTCACCATCAGCGTCGCCACCTTCTCTGCCCTGCCCAACGAAGGCACCGAAGCCACGCTTCACATCCATACCCACGTCCGCGAAGACCAGATCGCCCTCTTCGGCTTCTCCGAAACCCAGGAGAAGCGCCTCTTCGAAAAGCTCCTCACCATCTCCGGCATCGGCCCCAAGCTCGCCATCACGGTTCTCAGCGGCATCGACGCCAGTCGCCTTATCACCGCCATCCGCTCCGGCGATCACGCCACCCTCACCCGCATCCCCGGCATCGGCAAAAAAACCGCCGAGCGCGTAGTCCTCGAACTAAAAGACAAACTCGACGACCTCGCCACCGCCATTCCCACTACCACCGGAGGCCCACACCACGGCCCCGCAGGCGACGACGCTCTCTCAGCTCTGGTCAACCTAGGCTACCCCCGCCCCATCGCTCAGAAAGCAATCGAAACCGCCGTCACTAAGGACCCCAACTCCGCCCACGACTTCGAGACCCTCTTCCGCGCCGCCATGGCTGCCATCCGCTAAAAAATAAACTTCAAAAAGTTGGCGTATTTTTCGTCGGGCGAAAGCGTGCACTTCCAGCCACGCAAAACACCACAACGTCACCACGTTTCACCATCCAAAACACCACGTTACGCAGCCACAATTCGCGAAAACCCCAGCAAAAACACCCCTCCACCACAGCCAAAAAAAATACGCAGGAAAGCGAGACGGCCTCGAAACCGTTTGAGCGATTTCGAGGCCATAGGTTTGCAGACGGCCCGTAAGCCGAATTCTGTTTTAGACGATCATTCCTCTACGCGACGCATTACTGCGGCGCTTTAGCAACCTACCCGCAAGTTTCGGCTCTCTTTCGAGTCCCTTCGCCTGGGCGCATCGGGCCGATACGCTCACGCCGCCTGAAGAGGAGCGGCGAGATCCCTGCCTATTTGGTCTTGCTCCGTGTGGGGTTTACCCTGCCGCGTCCATTACTGGCCGCGCGGTGCGCTCTTACCGCACCTTTTCACCCTTACCTCAAGAACGTGCAGATTTGCCGAGGCAAATCAATAACCTGAGGCGGTTCGTTCTCTGTTGCACTTGCCGTCCAGAGGTCTTGAAACCTCCGTCCCGGACGTTATCCGGCACACTGCCCTGCGGAGTTCGGACTTTCCTCCCCCGCCCAACACCTTGCGGTCCGGGCGGCAGCGATCATCCAGCCGCCTGCAGCTACAAGTGTATCCCACAGCGAACAAAACCTGTTCCGCTGCGTATAAGACAGTAAGGCAAGTCTCGCTTTGGAGACCCCTGGCTGATAGTCTCAAGCGTACCCAAGGTAGACAGGCAATGGAATTCAAAGAGGCCGTAAAGATCGCGCTGCAGTCGCTGTGGGCGAACAAGCTTCGCTCGGTGCTGACGCTGCTCGGCGTCGTCATCGGCGTGGCCAGCGTGATCGCGGTGGTGACGCTGGTCAACGGTGCGAACACCTATGTCACTACGAAGTTCGCCAGCTACGGCGCAGATGTCTTCACCGTCTCGAAGATGCCCCAGATCATTACCAGCCCGGAAGACTATCAGCGGTATCAGAAGCGAAAGAACATCCTTTACCCCGACTTTCAGTATGTGGCGGCGAACTGCAGGCACTGCGTCGGGATCGGCGCGCAGCAGGCGGTGACAGGGAAGATCGTGCGCGGGACCGAGTCCACAACCGATACCAACATCCGGGGATACACGTGGCAGATGCCTTCGCTGCAGAACCTGAACATCATGCAGGGGCGAGGTTTCACGGAGGCCGACCAGGAGCACGCCTCGCATGTTGCGATTATCGGGACCGATATTGAAGACCATCTCTTTGCGGGAGTGGATCCGCTGGGACAAGAGTTGCGCGTGGATGGCACTCCGTACACGGTGATTGGGGTCAGCGAAAAACAGGGGAGCACGTTTGGTGCGAGCCAGGATAACTGGGTCGCCGTGCCGCTGACGGCGTTTCAGAAGAGCTACGGGACGGCGAAGACGCTGACGATTTATGTGAAGGCGGGTGAGGCCGGACCGGTCCTGGAGACGGCGGCGGACGAGGTGAGGGTTCTGGTGCGATCGAGCCGGCATGACGCTCCGGGAGCCGAGGACTCGTTTGAGCTGGATACGAACAATACGCTTGTGGGATTCTTCAGCATCGTGACGCGGTCGTTTGGTGCGGTGGCGGGGGCGGTGGCGCTGATCTCGCTGGTGGTCGGCGGCATCGTCATTATGAACATTATGCTGGTGAGCGTGACGGAGCGGACGCGCGAGATCGGCATCCGAAAGGCTCTTGGTGCGCGTCCAAAGGACATCCTGATGCAGTTTTTGATCGAGTCGGGGACAATGGCGCTGGTGGGAGGCGTCTTCGGCGTGATCGGGGGAATCCTGGTGGCGCAGGTGATTACGATTCTGGCAGGATTTCCTTCGACGATTGCGGTGTGGAGCGTAGTTGCCGGGCTGGTGATGGCCACCGGTACGGGAATCTTCTTCGGTGTCTATCCGGCGCGAAAGGCGGCGCAACTGGATCCGATTGTGGCGTTGAGAGCGGATTGAAGCACGAGCACGGCGGGAACAGATGCCGAGGAGGCCGTTGATGCAGATTGCGGATACAAAAGAGACAGTAACGATGGCTCTGGATACGCTGCGAGCGAACAAGCTGCGCAGCGGACTGACGATTCTGGGAATTGTGATTGGCGTGATGACGGTGATTATCATCTCGTCGGTGATTAACGGATTGAACTCGAGTGTGGCTGGCCTGGTGGAGTCGCTGGGGACGAATGTGATCTGGGTCTTCCGGTTTCCGGTGATTGGGGTGCGGCCTACGACAGAGATGCTGACGCGGAAGCAGTTGACCTATGAAGACGCGATGGCGATGAAGGATCTGCCGCATGTGGTGGCGGTGACCCCCGGATTGCAGTATCGGGACAATACCGGGGTGGAGGGCACGGTCGCGGTGAAGTACGGCAGCAAGATCATGGAGGGGACGACCCTTGAAGGTGACACGGCGAGCGTGAAGGATGTGTATGAGCTCAACTTGAAGGATGGTCGCTTCTTTAACGAGAGCGACGTGGAGCGGGCGGCGAACGTTGTCGTGCTGGGGATCGATACGGCGGACGGGCTGTTTGGCGCGATCGATCCGGTGGGCCAGGATGTGACCATCGCGGGTATGACGTTTACTGTCGTGGGCGTAATGGAGAAACAGAAACAGGCGTTTGGGGGAGGCAAGAACCCGGAGGACAACAAGGCGTTCTTCCCTGTGACTACGTTCCATAAGATCCATCCGGAGGTACTGGATTACTGGATCAGTTTGAAGTTTGATGACCAGAAGAACAAGACGCTGGTGCAGGATGAGATAGAGGAGCTGTTAAGGCGCCGGCGGAAAGTGAAGAACGAGGCGCCTAACAACTTCGCGATCTTTGGGACCGATTCGCTGACTCGTTTATGGACCACGATCACGGGTGGCCTGTTTTTGCTGCTGTTCGCTCTTTCCAGTGTGGCGTTGCTGGTGGGAGGGGTCGGCGTGATGAATATTATGCTGGTCAGCGTGACGGAGCGAACGCGGGAGATCGGGGTGCGCAAGGCGATCGGCGCGAGTAAGCGGACCATTCTTGCGCAGTTCACGTTGGAGGCGATTACGCTCTGTGCTGTTGGCGGCGTCATTGGCGTGCTCATCGGCAGTGCGATCGCTCTGGTGCTGCACCTCTTCTTTCCGTCGATGCTGTCGGCGCTGTGGGTTGCCCTGGCGTTCTGCTGCTCGTGTGGGATCGGACTTCTCTTCGGGATTTATCCGGCGTGGAAGGCGGCGAATTTGAACCCGATCGAAGCGCTGCGCTATGAGTAGGGCCCCGCTCCCCACTGCGCGTGGGGCGGTCACTTCGTGACTTGTATACCCCTTCGGTTAGCGCTCCCGTTGGTCGCGGAGAGATATTTTTTGCCGACCATCGGGAGGCCCGGGGCGAAGCCGGTATATATGTCACGAAGTGACCGCGGCCCGCGCAGGGCGTACTCGAGCCAGATAACGCGCGACTGTTCGGTAGACTACTTGGATGGCCCACGCAATTGAGGCGATTACGACACTGCTGACCCTTGCCGGGCTTGCTTATCTGCTGCTGGCGTTGTGGGGAACCCGGAACTTTGTGCATTACTGGCGACGAAAGAGCGTTGATGCCGGGTTTGCGCCTGATGTCACGATTCTGAAGCCGGTGAAGGGCGTGGATCAGCGCATGTATGCGGGGCTGGTGAGCCACTGCCGTCAGGAGTATGCGGGGAAGTTCGAGATTGTCTTTGGCGTGAGCAGCCTGAACGATCCCGCGGTGGGCGAGATCGAGCGGCTGCAGGCTGAGTTTCCTGACTGTGCGATCCGTCTGGTGGAGTGCCGGGAGCGGCTGGGTACGTCGGGTAAAGTGAGCAACCTGGTGCAGATGCTGCGCGAGGCGAAGTATGAGCATGTGCTGATCAACGACAGCGATATTCGCGTGTCTCCCATGTATCTGACGCGGGTGATGCAGTGTTTTTCGGATGCCAATGTTGGTATGGTGACGGCTCCCTATATCGGCCGCACTGCGGAGGCGGGTGGTGCGCTGACGGTGTGGTCGCGGCTGGAAGCTTTGGGAATTTCGACCGACTTTCTGCCGGGGGTGCTTACGGCGCGGAGGCTCGAGGGCGGGATTCGGTTTGGTCTGGGCTCGACGCTTGCTACCAGCAAGGGGGTACTGGCTAAGGCTGGAGGGTTGGAGCCGCTGGCGGAGTATCTGGCGGATGACTATGAGATGGGCGCGCGGATCGCAGGGGCCGGATATCGCGTGGAGCTTTCGAACGAAGTGGTGGAGACGACGGTGCCGGAGTATCACTATCGCGGGTTCAGGGACCATCAGCTTCGTTGGGCGCGGTCGACTCGGGACTCGCGGAAGCTGGGGTATCTTGGGCTGGGGGTTACGTACGCGGTGCCGTGGGCGGTGATGACCTGTGTTGCGAGCGGGTTGGCGCTTTGGAGTTTTTCTTTGCTGAGTGTTGTGCTGCTGGCGCGTGTGGCGGTGGCGCTTTCGGTGGGGGTGGGGGTGCTGGGCGATGAGCAGGTGCTGCGTGACCTTTGGTTGTTGCCGCTTCGTGACTTTTTTGGGTTGGGCTTCTGGGTCTGGAGTTTTGCCGGTGATACGGTGGTTTGGCGGGGGGAGCTGTTTGCGTTGCGGGATGGGCGCATCAGGCCTGTCAGTCCTTTGAACTCGTGACGTTTTGATTTGCTTGGAACTGGACACGGCCTAATCCTTTTGGGGTGTACCCCCCCCGGGGGTTACCTCTGCGTAAATTCCTTGGAATGAGTTACTTGCGCGATTTTATTTTTGTAAATTCGTCCATTCAAAGGGTTTACGGCTAAATTCTTCTTTCTAAGAGGGTTAGCGAGTGTAAAAGGGAAAACCCCTAGATTTTCGTCTCCAGGGGTTTTCTTTTTTGTTCTCTGTTTCAATGATAGCGAATCGGGCCAAACTCATGCGCCACGTGTAACTGTCTGGTGGTCAATGAGATAGGGAGAACTAGGGGTTGACAAGGATTTTACCGGGAAAATGGCGGATCTCTGCTGGACCTTGACTAAAGCAACTGCCTCTCTAGACCTTTTCCAGGGTGAGATGAGTCGCATATTCCGAAGCTTGGCGATCGGTTACGGAAAAACCGAGCGCACGCAGATCCAGCCCGTCAAACAATGATTCCCCTTGACCGAGCAAAACAGGTATTGATGCGAGGTGCAGGGAGTCGACGAGTCCGGCCTTGAGATACTGCCGCACCGTCGAGACGCCTCCTCCAATCTTGACGTCTTTACCGCCTGCAGCTTGCTTCGCTCGCTCGAGGGCTTCGCCGATTCCGCCGGTCACAAAATAAAAAGTCGTCCCACCCTCCATGACCAGAGGTTCACGCTCGTGATGTGTCAGAACGAAAGTTGGCGCATGATAAGGCGGATTGTCGCCCCACCAGCCCTTCCATGAGTCGTCCAGCCACGGGCCGCGCACGGGACCGAACATGTTCCGGCCGAGGATGAAGGCACCAAAGTTGTCCATCGCACGATGGGCAAATTGATCGTCGATGTCGCCGACGGATCCGCTTTCCTGCCCGTGCATTGAGCAGAAGGTCCGAGTATGAAAGAACCACTGAAAGAGTTCGGGTCCACGTTTGCCAAGCGGATCGCTGAGGCTTTGCTCAACGCCAGCGCTGAAACCGTCGAGCGAAACGGCAAATCCCGCGACACGGATTTTTGACATCTGTGCTTTTTCCCTCCTCGAATGTGTATCACGTTCCTACCTCTGGTCGCAGGTGCGTCGATCTTGCGGTGCGGTGCGGTGCGGTGCGACGGCGGCTCGCCAAGCCAGCATACGATTTTGGGGCCTGAGACTTCTAGTTCTTCGGGCTTAGGATCGCGGAGATCTGTTTTCCGGCGTTGGCTGGCATGATTCTGGGGCGGGCGGAGGGTGCTACCTGGGTTGCGAGGTTGGGGGGCCAGAAGGGATCGGTTGCGGCGATGGGGCCGAGAGGGACGTCGGGGATCTTGGTGCTGATCGCGGTGTTCATGGTGTCGATGAAGGTGTTGGCGATGACCGCGTAGCCGACGTTGGTGGGATGGATTCCGTCGAGGGCGAAGAAGCCGCCGAGGAAGCTGGAGT
The DNA here is from genome assembly GCF_051013365.1 of Tunturiibacter psychrotolerans. Classification (GTDB taxonomy): domain Bacteria; phylum Acidobacteriota; class Terriglobia; order Terriglobales; family Acidobacteriaceae; genus Edaphobacter; species Edaphobacter psychrotolerans_A. The sequence goes on from NZ_CP132941.1 coordinate 2,428,269, forward strand.
TGCCGGTGTAGCCGTTGATGGTGAGGCCGTTGGCGGAGACTGTGTTGAAGAGGGCGTTGATGTCGACGAGGGTGGCGTTGGCGGTCTTGGCCTGGGCGGCGATGACCTGATTGAAGGCTGTGACCTGGGACTGTACGGTGACGACCTCGGCGGCGGAGAGGAAGCCGGCGTCCGTGATGGGTCCCTGTTGCTGGCCGGTGAGGATGAGGGGAATCTGGGCGGTACCGGCGGGGTTGACGAGGTCGCCGGGGACGATGCCGAGAATCTGGCTGAGTGCGGAGGCGGGAAGGCCGGTTTCGGCGGAGACTTCGCCGAGGACCAGGGCGGCGGGGGTGAGGTAGGGGACTTTGGTGACGTCGGGGATGTTGGCGATGACCAGGTGGGCGGGAGCCATCGTGGTGAGTTCGGTGATGAGGGCCTGGTATTGGCTGGTGAAGGTGGCGACGGAGGTCATGCTGGCGGGCATGCCGGTTTCGTCGGCGACGAGGACATCGTTATTGCCGATCCAGAGGAAGATGGTGGTGGGTTGGGCCTTGATGGCGAAGCTGGCCTGGCTGTCCGCTACTCCGTAGCCGAGGCCGGGGAAGCCGAGGACGAGCTGGTTGAGCTGAGCCTGGGTGCCGGGGGCTGGGTTGACTTCGGGGACGGTGTTCATGACGTCGTTGAGGAGGGCTCCGGGGACGGCGAGGTCGGTGACCTGGGTGGCGAAGTTATCGCGGCCGGTGGAGGTTCCGGGGACGGTTGTGATGACGGGCGGCGGGCCGAGGGAGACGAGCTGGAGGACGTTGGGCGCACCGGGGTAGGCGATGAGGGGCTGGATGATGTTGAATCCGGCCTGGGCGGCGAGGACGGGGGCCCAGCCGTGGACCTGGGTGGTGTCGAGGAGGGAGCCGCTCTGGAAGCCGGCGGTGAGGGAGTCGCCGAGGAAGACGGTGTTGGAGAAGTTGCCGGCGTTCTTTGCCTGCTGGGCCTGGAGGGCTTGCTGGGCCTTGGTTGCGGCGTTGGGGCTGTCGCTGTTGCAACCAGAGAGGAGGAGAGCTGCGGCTAGGCTGGAAGGTAGCAAGACTGAACGGCTATTCATTTTCATGGCGACGAACGGACCCCTTGGAAACGTCGCGAGCCTGGGAGAGTTCGCGGCGGGTGTGCTTTCTGTAGACGTGGCTTTGTATCACACTCGGGGTGCAATGGGGAACAAGAGGTATTTGGGGAGGTATCTACGGGAGGGGGTGGCGACGGTAGGATAGGGATGTGAAGAGCTGGGTGGAGGTTTCAGAGCGGCGGCTGACGGAGAACTATAGGCTGCTGACGGAGGCGGCTGGGGACACGGCGATGCTGGCGGTGGTGAAGGCCAATGCGTATGGGCACGGGGCGGCGGTGTGCGCTCCGGTGCTGGTGCGGGCGGGGGCGCAGTGGCTGGGGGTGACGGATGTGGCCGAGGGCGCGGCGGTAAAGACGGCGCTGGAGGCTGCTGGGATTGCGCGGAGGCAGCAGCCGGGGATTCTGGTGATGTCGGGGCTGCTGCGGGAGGATGCGGAGGAAGTGGTGCGGCTGGGGTTGGTGCCGGTGGTTTGGCTGCGGGAGCAGATGGAGTGGTTGGCGGAGGCGGCGGTGCGGGTGCGGATGGGGCCGGTGGCGGTGCATGTGGAGATCGATACGGGGATGGCGCGGCAGGGGGTCAAGCCGGGGCCGGAGCTGAATAGTTTGGTGGCGTGGGTGCGAGGGGCGGCGGGGATTCGTGTGGATGGGGTGATGACGCACTTTGCGTCCTCGGAGGTGGCGGGGTCGGCGCAGACTGTGAGACAGCGGAAGCTGTTCGAGGAGGCGATTTCCGCGTTTGGAGATGCGGCGGTTTGGCCGGTGTGGGTGCATGCGGGGAACTCTTCGACGGTCGATAATCAGGGCGATGAGGGGAACCTCGCTTGGCTGCGCGGGCTTGCGGCGATGGTTGGTGCGTGGCCTATGGTGCGGGCGGGGATTGCGCTTTATGGGTACTGTCTGCCGATTGAGGGTGAGGGTTTGAGTGAGGTGCGGGGAGAGCTGCAGCCGGTGATGACGTGGAAGACGCGGGTGATTGGGCTGCGTGAGGTGGAGGCGGGCGAGACGGTTGGGTATAACGGGATCTTTGTGGCGGAGCAGGCGATGCGGCTGGCGCTGCTGCCGGTGGGGTATGCGGATGGAGTGCGGCGGGAGCTTTCGGCTTCGAATGCGCGGGATGGTGGGTGGGCGATGGTGCGGGGGCAGCGGGCGCCGATTGTGGGGAGGGTGTCGATGAATCTGACGATTGTGGATGTGAGCGGGATTGAAGGGGTGGGGCTGGGGGATGAGGTGGTGGTGCTTGGGGATGGCGTGACGGCGGAGGATCATGCGCGGCTGGCTGGGACGATTGCGTATGAGATTGTCTGTGGGGTGCGGGTGGGTTATCGGTGCGGGGTTTAGTGCGCCCTGCGCGGGCGGCGGTCACTTCGTGACTTGTGTACCCCTTCGGTTGGCGCTCCCGTTGGTCGCGATCAGAGAGCTCGTTCGGTTAGGAAGGCGAGGACGGCGGCGTTGAACTGGTGTGGGCGCTGGAGCGGTGCGAAGTGGCTTACGTCTTTGAGGATGGCGAGCTTTGCGTTGGGGATAGTGCTAGCCAGATACTCGGCGTGTTGTTGCTTGATGAATTCGTCGTGTTCGGCTTGGACGATGATGACCGGTACGCTGATTCGGGATAAGTCTTGCGCGGTGTAGTTGGGTTGCGTGCTCATCATGATGCGGACGGCATGGGCGAACTCGTTGAACTGGTCGGGTGTGGGTGAGAGCTGGGCGTAATCCATTGCGTGACGTGACAGGCAGCGGTGGAGGAGTGGGTTGCGTTCGTTGATTTGTTTTAAGCCGCTGGGATCCATGTTGCAGCCGAAGAAAAATGCGCCGGCGACGCGGGTGGGAGCTTGATCGGCGAGGATGAGAGCGGTGCAGGCGCCATCGCTCCAACCGACCAGGGCGGCTCGTTCGAGGTGAAGTGCGTTCATGACGGCGAGGACGTCTGAGGCCATCAGTTCGTAGGAGTAGGGGCGGGCGTCGCGTGTGCTGCGGCCGTGGCCACGGCTATCGATGAGAATGACGCGGTGGCCGGAGGCGAGGAGGTCGGGAAGCTGATAGCTCCAGTTGCCGCTGTGTCCGAAGCCTCCGTGGAGCAGGATGACAGGGGAGCCGGAGCCGTAGGTGGCGTACCAGATTTTGGCTCCCTCGTGTTCGACGTAACCCTCGGTGTCTGGGGCCGTGGGAAGTGTGGCGCCGTTGGCTTCGAAGTTCGTCAGATCGTCGTCGCAGAATTCCATGCGAACCCTCTGGTGATTTGTCGTTCCAGGAGAAGTCTATCGTCTGGGTGAAGTGACGTATTTGCGTGCATGGCATGTGGGCCGTTAACATCAGCTAGAGAAACGAGAGGGAACACTTCATGGAATCCATCAGCACGGCGCGTCGTACCGAAGATATCGCGCTTGATTTACTTAAGTTCGTCGCATCGCAAGCTAATGTTGGAAGCAAATCCTCGGGGTCGACTGGTTTTGGTCTGCCGAGCTCGCCTAAGAGTGACGATCAGGTGACGCATCTGCTGGAGCTGTATGCCCGCTGCCGCGAGGCGGTTGAGGCTTCGGTCAAAAAGTAGTGGCGGGTACGCGGGCGCTGCGGGTTGCCGTGGTTGGGGCGGGAGCCTTTGGGCGCAATCATCTGCGGGTGCTGCGGGAGCTTCAGCAGGCGGGGCAGGCGGTTGAGCTTGTGGCCGTGGTCGATCGCGATTCGGCTGCGGCGGCTGCGGCGTCCGAGAAGTTTAGTGTGCCGGGCTTTGAGACGATTGAGGCTTGCCTGACTGCGGTGGGTGGGTTGGATGCTGCGTCGGTTTGTGTGCCGACGATACATCATGCTTCTGCGGCTGCGCCGTTGCTGACTGCTGGTGTCGATCTGTTGATTGAGAAGCCGCTGGCGGCGAGTCTTGCGGATGCTGATTTGATTCTTGAGCTGGCTCAGAAGCATGGTCGCGTGGTGCAGGTGGGACATCTGGAGCGGTTCAATCCGGCGGTGACTGCGGCGCAGCAGCATCTGCATAAGCCGATGTTCTTTGAGGCGCATAGGCTGAGCATATTTACGCCGCGTTCGCTCGATGTGGATGTGGTGCTGGATTTGATGATTCATGATCTGGATATTGTGCTGAGCCTGGTGGCTTCGCCGGTGCGCGAGGTGAGGGCCGTGGGGCTGCCGGTGCTGTCGCGCAAGGTGGATATCGCGAATGTGCGGGTGGAGTTTGAGAACGGCTGCATTGCGAACTTTACGGCGAGCCGGGTGAGTACGGAGCGGGTGAGGAAGCTGCGATTCTTTCAGCCACACCAGTATCTTTCGCTGGATTTTGCGCGGCAGGATCTGTTGATGATCGATGTTACGGCGGCTGCTGGAATGGATCCGGCGATGCTTGCTGCTCTGGCGGAGAAAGCGCAACAGGCGGGGGCGCTTCCGGGAGGACATCCTTCGGCGGGTCTGTCGCTGAAGAAGGTGGCGGTGGAGTTGGGGGAGCCTCTGCGACTGGAGATTGAGGCGTTTTTGAAGGCTGTGCGTGAGCGGTCGAGGCCGGTGGTGTCCGGTGAAGATGGGCGTGCGGCGCTGGCGCTGGCGCTCGAGATCAACGAGGCGATTGCGGTGCATGCGGAGCGGGCAGGGCTTCGGGACTTTATGTAACTGCGAATGTTTCCCTGTTTGGAAACGGTGCTGATAGGCGACCGCGCGCGCCAGTCCTCTATCGGGAACGGCGATGATTTCTTTAAACTGCGATCTGATTTCGAAACCCCCACAGGAGATATAGTTGGCTGGAATGACCGTTCATGCCTACTTCCGCTCTTTGTTGCGGCTCGTGTTGTTTGTCTCTGCTCTGGCCACCTGCTTTGCTCAGGATGGCGGAATTTCCGCTAAAGCGGTGGAGGTTCCCGAAACAGTTATGGCTAAGCGTTTGGATCATGTTGTTGCGCCAAAGTTGCCCGAGGGGGCAATAAAAAAGTGCTCGAACGCTATGGTGATACTGAAGGTTGCCGTCGATGAGAAAGGAAAAGTGAGTGACGCGGAGTTTGTGAGTGGGTATGACGAACTGAAAGACTCGGCGATGGTAGCGATCAAGGAGTGGACATATAAACCTTACGAGAAGCACGGACACGCGATTGCCGTGCGCACCAGCGTTTCAATCTTCTATCTCGGAGATGGCGAATCCTTCCCGGTCTACATGCCCGACGGCAAAGGTGGCGTGAAGGGTGGAAAGATCATCCCTTTGCCTCCTGAATGCGGCTCTGGGCCAGTCATCAAGAGGACGCCCTAGTTAGCCTTTTCACCGAAATATAGCGACAGTTCTGTTATGGGTTTATTTGAAGTTGCGGTCTGAGTGTCTGACTATGAGATCTTCTCGTGTTGTTACGTTTGCTTTGTGGGTGGGGCGCATTGCGCTGGCGGTGACGCTGCTTTCGGCTGTGGCGGATAGGTTTGGGCTGTGGGGACCGTATGGGTCGCCGCGTGCTTCGTGGGGGGATTGGGCACACTTTGTGGCTTATTGCGGAGTCGTGAACAGCTTTGCGCCGAAGGCGGTAATACCGGCGCTGGCTTGGATTGCGACAGTGTTGGAGACTGTGTTTGGAGTGGGGCTGCTGATTGGGTACAAGCTGGAGTATGTCGCGTATGGGTCTGCTGTGCTGTTTGGGTTGTTCGCGTTGGCAATGACGTGGAGCGGGGGGATTAAAGGCCCGCTGAATTACTCGGTGTTTGCGGATGCCGGGGGTGCGCTCTTGTTAGGGGCGCTGGTTTCTGTGACGAAGAGCGAGGGACGGTCGGAGCGTGGCTCGTATTCTGTTGCGGATGCCGGAGCGCGTTGGGCGGAGGACTAGGGGACATCGATGAGATTTTAAGACGTTGGATCGGAGATCCCTCAATCAGCGATCGAACAGCAGGTTCCTCCACTTCGCTACGCCTCGGTCGATGACAGCTTTAAAAAGTAGAGTGAGTGTTGGGATCAAAGCGATTTCAATTCACGTTTTAGAAGCCCAAAATCCTAAACAGATTGAGGGTCGAGGGTGATGACTACTTTGCCGTAGCCTAATTTTTGCGGGATGGTTTTGGCGTAGGCTGCTGCTGCGTCGTCGAGCGGGACTGCGGCGTTGACGAATGTTTTCAATGATCCGGCGTCTAGTAGTTTTGCGATCTCGATGAGTTGGGTTTGGTTGGGTTCGACGATGAAGAAGGATTCTTTGACGCGAGGGTCGGTGCTGCTTTCGGCGTCGGCGGCGATGGTGATCAGGCGGCCTTCGGGTTTGAGGATGGGCAGGGAGAGATCGCGGGTCTCGCCACCTACGGTGTCGAAGACTACGTCGATGTCGCGGACGAGATCTTGAAAGCGCGACGTTTCGTAGTCGATGACCTCGTCGGCGCCGAGCTGTTTGACGAGATCGAGTGTTGGGGTGGAGGCGGTGGCGATGACGAAGGCTCCGTGGCGGTGGGCGAGCTGGGTAGCGAAGATGCCGACGGCTCCGGCGGCGCCGTGGACCAGGACGCGCTCCTTCGGTTGGAGCTTGGCGTGGGTGAAGAGGCCTTGCCAGGCGGTGAGTGCTCCGATGGGGATGGTGGCGGCTTCGGCGTGGGTGAGGGTGGAGGGCTTGGGGGCGATGCTGGCGGGGATGGTGAGGCAGAACTCGGCGGTGGCACCCTCCGCGAACCAGTCGTTCATGCCGTAGACGGGTTGGCCGAGGGTCAAGCCGGTGACGTCTTCGCCGAAGGCGACGATGACGCCGGAGAACTCGTGGCCGGGGATGGCGTTTTTGCGTTCGGCTCCGTCCTTGGTGTGGGTGGTCGGGTACCAGACGAGTTCGGTGGGGGTGACGCCGGCGGCTTGGACCAGGATCAAGACCTCTCCTTTGCCGGGTGTTGGTTCGGGGACTCGGCTGAGGTGGAGGGAGACGCCTTCTGAAGACTGATAGAGCTGCATTGCTTTCATCGGTCGCCTTTCAGGCCTGAGCCGTAATCTTTGATGCGAAGGGGAGTTTTCTTGATCCAGTGGCGGGAGTTCGCGTGCGGAGGTGAAGAATAGGCAACGGCGAAATACGGGGTCCCATTCGGCTTCGCCAGGGCAGGCTTCTCCATTGCGCGATTCAAGGTGAGACCGTGAACCGCTTCGGTCGAGATGACGACGTTTCTATTTGAGAGTGGGAGGAGAACAGGGGGTAACTCGGAGGCGGTTCGGACGAGCTAATCCATGTTTTTGACGGGGACGTTGTCGGGGATTCTTAGTTCGAACTGGTCGTCTTCGAGTTTTTGATTGAGGGTCAGCTTGGTGATGGTGATCGTGAGGGTGTACTGGTCCTGCGGGCGGCTGATCTCGATCTTCATGGGGAAGGGAGTGTCGCCGAACTTCTGGTAGTTGCTATAGAAGGCGCGGGTGACGACGGTGCCGTCGGGGCCGTAGATGTCTTGCTGATAAGGCAGAAGGTTGTTGCGGCCGATGTGGATGACGCGGACGGCATGGGCGGTTTTGCCCTCGGGCTGGGCGAGAAACTCGAGGTCGTAGTCCTGCTCCTCGACGAGATCTTTTTTATTTTTTTCGTTTGTGACGACGCGCGTGTCCTGGGTGAGGGAGACGACCTGATCGGGACCGAGACCATGGACGAGGAGCGAGTCGAAGAAGACGGCGGGGCGGAGGTTTTCGAGGCCGTTGGTGGAGGGCTTGGTGACTTCGCTGGTGCCGGTCATGGCGAGGTTGCGTTTGGGAACCCAGAGCTTCCAGGTTTTGCCGTTGCTGACCATGTCGAGTGCGACGGACCCGAGAAAGGGGACGCGGAGCAGGACGCGAAGGTCCTGTGGCTTTCTGATGAAGATGTATCCGCCGAAGCTGGGATAGGTGGTTTCTTTGCCCTGACGGCCGCCGCCTGTGGTGGCGACGATTTCGATGGCCGCGTTCATGGTTTGGACGGCTTCGAAGCGCTGGTCGACCTGCTTGAGGAGCAGACCGAGCTCAGCGTTGAGCACGACGTCGGCTGGGCGGGTCTTGGGGACGATGCGGGTATGGGTCAGGCATCCGGTGAGCGCCGGAGCCAGCCCAATGATTGCCATCGCCACCGCTTGTCTTATCCTCATGAGCACAAACTTCAAGTATATCTTTCCCGGCTCGTTTCCTCTTGCTGGAGGCCGTGATGCGTCCGCTCTCGATTATTTCTATACGGCTTGGATGTTTCGGGGTTCCGAAGTGTTTCTCAAAGTTAACGGCTGAACGTTAGCAGCGTGCTAGTGTTTTTGCGCCTGGCGGTAGGACTGGACCTGTTGGGCGTGCTCCTGGAGGGTGGCCGAGAAACGTGTGTGGCCGGCGGCGTCGCTGACGAAGTAGAGGTAGTCGGTGCGGGCGGGGCGCATGGCTGCGCGGAGGGCGGCAACGCCGGGATTGGCGATGGGGCCCGGGGGAAGGCCGGCATGTTTGTAGGTGTTGTAGGGCGATGGCGATTGCAGGTCTGAGGCGTAGATGGTGCCGCGCCAGCGATTGTCGAGGAGGGCGGCGTAGATGACGGTGGGGTCGGTGGCGAGGGGGATGCCTTTGGCGAGGCGGTTGACGAAGACACCGGCCACGAGGGGGCGCTCGGCGTCCTGACGGACCTCTTTTTCGATGAGGGAGGCCATGATGACGGTTTGGGGAATGTCGTGGGTGAGGCCTAGCTGTGCGGACTCCTGATGAAAACGGTGGACCATGGCGGAGAGGATCTGGAGCGGGGTGGCGTGGCGTGAGAACTGGTAGGTGTCGGGAAAGAGGTAGCCTTCGAGCGAGGCGGGGGTTGGGCCGTCGGTCCAGGCGGCGATGAGTTCGGTGTGCTGGCGTTCGGCGGCGAGGAAGGCGTCGCGGGAGCCGAAGCCGGCGTCCTGGACGGCCTGGGCAATGTCGAAGATGTTGAAGCCTTCGGGGATGGTGAGGGCTCGGGTGTAGATTTCGCCGTGGAGGATGTGGTTGTACACGTCGGTCATGGGGAGCTTGTGGTCGAAGCGGTACTCGCCTGCCTGGAGGCGGCCACCTTTGGTGAGGCGGAGGAGATAGAAGCCGTAACGGCTGCGGATGACGCCGCTGCGCTGGAGCTGGGCGGCGATGGACTCGGTGCTGGTGCCGGGGGCGATATCGACGAAGGTCTCGGTGGTGGGGCCGTAGGGGAGATAGATGACGCCGGCTGCGACGGCTGCGGCGATGAGCAGAAGCAGCAGAAGGGTACCGAGAAACTTCAAGTGGGTGCCTCCGGGTTTTGGTGCTTAGGGATTGGGGATCAAGACTTAGCTTCAGGCTTTGGTTGGGATTGCTGAGCTTCGGGTCGGTGGCGTCGTCGCTTCATTTTACGGCTGAGCCGGGGAGGTCGTGAGCAAGTAGACTCAAATTTGTGACTACCGATGAGAATCCGCGGGGTGATGAGGACGGTGAGGGTGTTGACTCGGTGTCTTCCGGGTCTTCGGAATCGACGGGTGCGCTGGTGGCTCGCGTGCTTGCGTTCGACGTAGGCGATCGGCGGATTGGACTGGCGATCTCGGACCCGCTGGGATATACGGCGCAGCCTCTGTTTACGCTGCATCGGGCGGGGAGGAGAGCGGATTTGAAGTCGGTGGCGCGGGTGCTACGCAAGCATGGGGTGACCGAGGCGGTGGTGGGAAATCCGCTGTACATGTCGGGGGATCAGAGCCCGCAGGCGGCGAAGGCGCAGGCGTTTGCCGAGGATCTGCGGACGGAGTTTGGGCTGACGGTGCATCTGTGGGATGAGCGGCTGACGACGACGCAGGCTCACCGACACCTGGATGATGCCGGACATGCGGCTATGGGGCGGAAGGGGATCATCGACCAGGTGGCGGCGGTATTGATTTTGCAGTCTTTTCTTGAGGCGAGGGCGAATGAACGGGGGCGGTCCTAGAACTCGTGAAAGGGTAGTGGGATGGGTTTTGGCCTTGCGCCATCGTATAATCGAGTTTTGACCAGAGTGCGCTGCCGCGGTAAGGCAAGCGCGCTCGCCTAGTTTTAACCGGAAGGCCCCATGCCAGAACAAGTAATGAAGAGGCTTGCAGAAGAGATTAAGTTGTTGGAGCATGAACTCACGACTGAACTTCCTGCAGAGATTAAGAAGGCCGTCGCACTGGGCGACCTGAGTGAAAACGCCGAATACCACATGGCCAAACAGCGCCAGGTCTTTGTCAACGCCCGACTGGGGCAGTTGAAGAAGCGGATGGGCGAACTGGCCATGGTGAACCTTGTCAATATTCCTAGTGACAAGGTTGGGTTTGGCTCTCGCGTGACGGTGTTCGATTCGAGCAAGGACGAAGAGATCAAGTATCAGTTGGTTACGAGCGAAGAGTCCGATGTGTCCAAGGGGCTGATCTCGACGACTTCGCCGATCGGACGGGCGTTGCTGGGGAAGCAGGTTGGCGATTCCGCGACGGTGATTACGCCGAACGGCAAGCGCGAACTTGAGATCCTGAAGCTGTTGACCATTCACGACGTCGCCGACGAAGAGTAACTCAGGGCGTCGACGGGTGTCCTATACGCATTGCGATGTGGTATCAAGAAAGCGGTAAAAAGCGGGGTTTTCTCCCCTGAGGATTAGTTTTGACCTGGACAAGCGCATTCGGCAAAGGCAGCGGCTGGCTGCTGCAAAAGATCGTGAACGGCCTTGCGCTGACCCGCATCTCGCCTAACGCACTGACGTTCATTGGACTGGTGATCAACATCATCGCGGCGTGTTTCTTTGGGTTTGCGCGACCCTATAACGCTAACCGGATGTTTCTGTATGCAGGGCTGATCATTATCGGAGCCGGTGTCTTCGATATGGTGGATGGACGAGTGGCGCGGAAGACAAACCAGGTCTCGGTGTTTGGCGCGTTTTTTGATTCGGTGATGGATCGCTACTCGGATGTCGCAATTTTCTTTGGTCTGCTGATTTACTACGCGCGGGGCAACCGGTTGTTTTATGTGGGGCTGGTGGCGTTTGTCATGACGGCGTGCGTGATGGTGAGCTATACGCGGGCTCGGGCTGAGGCGTTGATCGGGACGTGCAAGGTCGGGTTTATGGAGCGGCCGGAGCGGATTGTTTGCGTGATCCTGGGTGCGTTGTGCAATCGGTGGGGCGTGATGGCTCCTGCGCTATGGGTGCTGGCGCTGTTTGCTACGTTGACGGTGATTCATCGCATCCGCTACACGTATGTCGAGACTGAGCGACGGAAGAAGCTGATTACGCAGACAAAGTAAGTGCGCCCTGCGCGGGCGGCGGTCACTTCGTGACTTGTATACCGGCTTCGCCCGGGCCTCCCGATGGTCGGCTGAAAGATCTCATCCGACCTTCGGGGGCGCCTGGCGATTCACACTACGACAGGATTCGCTGAATTACGTTGGTCTTTGCCAGGTCGACGATCTCGTCGCCGCGTCCGCTGAGAACACTCTTCGCCATGTAGAGAGAGAAGCCTTTCATCTGCTCGAGGCTGATGTGCGGCGGCATGGAGAGTTCGAGACGATTCACCATCACTTCGACCAATGCAGGGCCCGGGGTTGCGAAGGCGGTTTTTAATGCCGACTCCAGCTCGCTTGGTTTTTCAACGCGAACGCCTTGAATGCCAATTGAGTTGGCGAGAGCGGCAAAGCTTGGGTTGTCGAGATCCGTGGCGTAGGTGACGATGCCTCCGGCCTTCATCTCGAGTTCGACGAAGGCGAGAGCACCGTTGTTGAAGACCACCATTTTGACGGGCAGTTTCTGCTGACGGAGGGTGAGGAGATCGCCCAGCATCATGGCCAGCCCGCCGTCGCCGGAGAGCGTGACGACCTGACGGTTGGGGAACGCTGATTGCGCTCCGATGGCCTGTGGGACGGCGCAGGCCATTGATCCGTGGTTGAAGGAGCCGAGGAGGCGACGGCGTCCGTTCATGGTGAGGTAGCGGGCGGACCAGACGGTTGGTGTGCCTACGTCGCAGGTGAAGATGGCGTCGTCGGCTGCGAGCTGGTCGATGAGTTTTGCAACGTATTGCGGATGGATCGGGGTCTTGTCGTTGTCTGCGCCAGCCAGTTCGGTAAGACCTTCGCGAACTTTTTTGTAGTCTTTTGTCCTGGCGTCGAGATGGGCGCGATCAGTCTTTGTAGTGAGCAGAGGCAGGAGAGCGGAGAGCGTCTCTTTGATGGAGCCGACGAGACCGAGATCGACTTTGGTGCGACGGCCGATCTGGTTGCCGCGAAGATCGATCTGAATGACCTTCGCGTGTTTGGGGAAGAACTGGGGATAGGGGAAGTCAGTCCCTAACATCAGCAGGACGTCACAGTCTTCCATGGCGTGGTAGCCGGAGCTGAAGCCGATGAGGCCGGTGAGCCCGACGTCGAAGGGATTGTCGTACTCGATGTATTCCTTGCCGCGGAGGGCGTGGACGATCGGTGATTTCAAGGCCTCTGCGGTGGCGATGAGCTCTTTGTGTGCGTCCTTGCAGCCTGCTCCGCCGAGGATGGTGACTTTGGCTCCTGCGTTGAGGATTTCGGCGGCGTCGCGAAGCTCTTCGTCGTTGGGGCGGATGAGGGGACGGGCGAGCCTGATGGGTGCGGGGTCGCATTCGGCGGCGCTGTGGAGAGCGACGTCTCCGGGGATTACGATGACGGAGACGCCGGAGAGGTTGATGGCGGTGCGCATGGCGATGTTGAGGACGCGCGGCATCTGTTCGGGGATGCCGACCATCTCGCAGTAGTCGCTGCACTCTTTGAAGAGATTCTGGGGATGAGTTTCCTGAAAGTAGTTAGTGCCGATCTCGGGGCTGGGGATGTGGGCGGCGATGGCGAGGACAGGCACGCGGTTGCGATGGCAGTCGAAGAGGCCATTGATGAGGTGAAGGTTGCCGGGGCCGCAGCTTGCGGCGCAGACTGCGAGGGAGCCGGTGAGATGAGCGTCTGCTCCGGCGGCGAATGCGGCGGCCTCTTCGTTGCGCACGTGGATCCATTCCATGGTGCCGTCTCGGCGAAGGGCGTCGGTAAATCCGTTGAGAGAGTCGCCGGGGAGACCGTAGATGCGTTTGACGCCGGCGATCTTCAGGGTTTCGACGATTAGATCAGCGATTGTCTTTGCCATTGAATTCCTCGATTAGTTTTGATGCTATGACGAGTTGGTGTTGATTTTAAGACTGGAGAGGTGCATCCCGTAGACTTGAGATGCGATGAGTGTTCAACCAGTTTTGTTAATTCATGGCGGTGCGTGGGCAATGCCTGACGATGCCATTGCTGCTCACGAAGATGGCATCGCGAATGCGCTTGCCGCCGGTTATGCGTTGTTGGAGCGGGGCGCTTCGGCGGTGGATGCTGTGGAGGCTGCGGTTGCGGTGATGGAGGACGACGACACGTTTGACGCGGGGCGTGGGTCGTTTCTGACGCAGGATGGCCGGGTGCAGATGGATGCTCTGCTGATGAATGGCGAGAATCTTCGTACCGGTGGCGTGGCGTGCGTGGAGCGGCTGCGGAATCCGATACGGGCTGCGCGGTTGGTGCTGGATAAGTCGCCGCATGTCTATTTTGTTGGGGTGGGGGCTGAGAGGTTTGCGCGACAGCATGGGATGGCACTTTGCGACAACATGGAGCTGGTGGTGCCGCGGGAGCGGGAGCGGTTATATAAGGCTCAGGCCGATGAGTTGGCGGGACTGCCGGATGTGACTTTTTCGGGGAGTCTTGAGTCGCACGATACGGTGGGGGCGGTGGCGCTTGATGTTCACGGCAATATTGCTGCGGGGACCAGTACGGGCGGAACGCTGAATAAGGCTCCGGGCCGCGTCGGGGATTCTTCATTGATCGGATGTGGCTGCTATGCGGATAATCTTTCGGCGGCGGTGTCGCTGACGGGTTGGGGCGAGCCGATTATGAAGCTGGTGCTGGGCAAGTGGGCCGTGGATCGAGTTGCGGCTGGGGCGAGTCCGGATGAGGCTGCGCATGAGGCGATCGATTATTTGTTCAATCGTCTGGGTGGGCACGGCGGAATTATTCTGTTGGGGCCGGATGGGCGGGTCGGGATGGCACACAATACGCCGCGTATGGCTTGGGGATTGCAGTCATCGGCTGGGAAGCAGTTGGGTGTTACCCGCAATTAGTCCAATTACGGTAGCGCAGATGCGTGATATGCGGCTCCCGTTCTGCGCGTGGCGGTGGTGACTGGCGGGGATCGCCGCAGCGGGGAGGAGTTGGGAGAGCTGCGCAAAGTTCACAAAACAGCTGACGTTGGAGACCTTTCTATAACGGGGATTGATCAGTTAAATGCAGGGTCTCCGGTTTCCTCTTGCGTACTGAATGGTCATTCATGTAGAACATCGCGTCGTTAAAGTTGTCAGTCGGGCCGTTGCCAAATGAGTTGGGGCCTGCTGACACAACGGGGAGCAACACGCATGTTCAAAGTCAATTCGCGGCTTTTTGTCTTCACCGCTCTGGCCGCTGTTCTTTTTCTGGTGAGTTCTTTTTCCACCGGTCTATGGGCTCAAAACATCTCAACGGCGCAGCTCAACGGCACGGTTCACGATCAGACCGGGGCTGTCATTCCGAACGCGACGGTCACGATCACAGATGACTCGAAGGGCTTTTCCCGCACGACGACTACCGATGGGCAAGGAAACTACCGCCTGCTGCTGCTGCCGCCGGGCACCTATGCAGTTAGGGCGACAGCAAAGGGCTTTAACACGTACGTCAGCGAGAAGGTGGTCTTGACCACCGGGGAACAGGGTGAGCTTCCGCTCTCGCTTACAGTAGGGACGACGCAGGTTGTGACGGTGAGCTCGGGCGCCGACATTATTGAAACGCAGCGGAGCTCGCAGTCCACTACGGTAGACGAACTTCGCATCGACAACCTGCCTACGAACGGGCGTAACTACATCAACTTCACGCTGACGAACTCGCAGATTGCGCGCGACGCGGCGCCTTCCATCGGGGCGATTCCGACCTCGGGGCTGAACTTTGGCGGTGTTCGGGCGCGTTCGAATTCAATCAACGTCGATGGGGCCGATGCGGGCGATTACATCTCTGGCGGCACGCGAACGACGGTGTCGCAGGATGCGGTGCAGGAGTTCCAGATCATCACGAACGGCTTTGCGGCGGAGTATGGCAGGGCGTCGGGCGGCGTGGTAAATATTGTGACTAAATCAGGCACAAATACTACGCATGGGAGCGCGTTCGGGTTTCTGCGCAATCGCTATATTCAGGCGACGAACCCTTTTTCGACTGTGTACCAGCCGGCTTATACGCGGGTTCAGGCAGGTTTTACGATTGGCGGCGCGATTGTTCCTGATAAAACGTTCTACTTCTTTTCGACCGAGATTACGCGGCGGCAGGAGACGGGTTTTTCGGATATCGGATCGAACAACTTTGGCTTGACGAACATCGATGTGAGCCGGTTCTACGGGGTTGCGGGTGGGGCTCTTACGATTCAGGGAACGCCGGAACAGCAGGCGTTTCTGCAGAATGCGGGCGTCCCAGCGAATACGCCAGGGATTCAACAGTACATTGCGCTGGTTGGATCGGGATCGACGCTGGCGACGACGGGGCAGAATCCTGCATTTCTGCAATCGACGATTGGGCCAAGAAACTTTGTTACTTCTGGACAGCCGACGCCTGCCTCGTTTACGCCGCTCAACAGTCTGATCGGGAACTTTCCGGTCACGGAAAAGACCGAGGTGTATTCGCTGCGGATCGACCATAAGCTGACGAGCAATCAGCAGCTTGTTCTGCATGCGAGCGTGAGCCCGAGCTACATTACGGGAATCGAAGAGAGTGCGGCGAACCAGAATCTTGGCGAGAATTCTTTCTCCCGCACGGCGACGCAGAGTCTGCACGATTTTGCGATCGCGGGTCAGTACACGATCATCATCGGCAACAACAAAGTGAATGACCTGCGCTTCCAGTTTGCGCGGCATCCGGTGAGATTCGCGAATACCAATTCGCCGGGCGGCGACAACACAGCGGTAAATATTCCAGGTTATGCGTATTTTGGGAAGACACCATTTTCCGTTGTCGACCGGATTGAGGATCAAAATCAGCTGCAGGACAACTTTACGTACACGGTCGGCGGTCACACGCTCAAGATGGGTATCGACCTTCGATATATTCCCATCAATCTGCTGCAGGGGCAGCTCTATGGTGGGGGCGACTACACGTTTGCGGGTTTGAATGCGACGGATGTTTCGCCATTACTTGAGGGACTTCCAGGCTTCTCTGCAGTTCAGGCGTATGGATTGGGGATTCCGCAGTCGTTCGCGCAGGGCATCGGACAGACGACCTATAAGTACGACCTGAAGACGCTTGGCTGGTTTCTGCAGGATAGCTGGCGGGCGACGAGCAGGATGACGTTGAATCTCGGGATTCGGTATGACGTTGAGGCGTTTCCGACGCAGCTTGCTCTGAACGACAACACTAATCAAGCTGAGAGGCTCTATGGGATCCGCGAGGGCATCCGGCTGGCGCCAACAAACTTTGCGCCGCGTATTGGAATTGCGTACGACGTGCGAGGCGATGCGAAGACCGTAATTCGCGCGAACTACGGGCTGTTTTACGATCGTGCGCCGGGAAATCTTGAGTCGCAGTCGATGATTTTTAACTCGACGAAGGTTCCTCTGGTGATTCTTGGCGGCGGCTCTCCGTGCAGCATCGCCAGTCCGAATGGTGCAGCAAGTCCACTTAATTTGAATGCTACGAATGCGTTCCAGGGATCCCTGGGAAATCCGAATTGCCTTGGCGCCGCGGCGGCTGGGGTCAACTACATTGCGAGTCAGCAGCGGTTCGATCCTGATAATTCTAATTCTGTATTCGCAAATCAGAATTTTCTGGCGGCCGGATTTCCACTGGCGATTCTTCCCTCTGGTCTGCCTGCAGACCTGCACTACGTGACGCCTTACGTGCAGCAGATCTCTTTCGGGGTGGAGACGGATCTTGGTCACGATATGTCACTAAACGTTGCTTTCAATTCGACGGGCGGACGGCACCTGAATCGGCCGGTGAACGTAAATCCCGTAAATCCGCAGTTGCTAACCGCAAATTGGCGCAATGCGGTAAATGCGGTGAAGGCGGGGACCGCGGCTCCGGGGACTGCAGGCCCAACGTCGAATCCGTTGACGGTGGGAACCGCGGCTGGGGTCAATCCTTGCGGCGTCGGTCCTACGGGACCATTCGTGACTCCGGCGCTGCTGAACTTCTTCCGCAAGTCGGGGCTCAATACGTCGCTGGCGAGCTTTCTCGCGAATCCGAATGTTGGCGGTGGTCAATGCGTTGCGCTGGCCAGCGAGATAGCAGCGACGGATGGGCTGGGCGTCGGTATTCCGGTTCCATTCGGCGATATGACACCTAATCTTACGACCGGGACGTCCAGCTATAACGCGCTGAGCGTGAACCTGAGGAAGCGCTACAGTACGAACTTTGAGTTTCTGGTCAGCTACACTTTGTCGCATGCCATCGACGACTCGACCGATGTTGTGTCCACGTCGGACGCGCCGCAGAGCAACTTCAACCCGAATGCGGAGCGAAGCAACTCCACTTTCGATCAGCGGCACCGCTTTGTGCTTTCGGGGGTTTATAACTCGGGCCGTCTAGGGGGCTCGGGATTTGTTCCGACGGTCTTCTCGAATTTCACCGTTGCGCCGATCTTTGAGGTCTCTTCGGGAAGGCCGTTTAATATTCTGACCGGAACGGATACGAACTTTGATTTCGATCCGCTCACGGATCGGCCTAATGCGGTCGCCCCCGGTAGCGGGACCACAAGCTGCGGCACCGCTCCGGTGCTGTCGAAGTACTCTCCGACTGGGGCTTTCAATCTGCCGTGCTATGCCGATGCACCAGGGGATGCCGGTCCGACAAGCAACTACTATGCCGGAGACCTTGGCCGCAATGTCGGCGTAAAGCCTTATACCGTGTTCACGGATTTGCGTATTGCGAAAGCGTTCACGTTTCCGCATCAGATCGCGCTCCAAGTTACTGCTGATGTCTTCAACCTGATCAATAAGAACAACACGCTGGATGTGAACCTGCTCTATACCGCGGCGGGTACGCCGACTGCTGCATCAGATCCTCGACAGTTTCAGTTTGGCGCCAGGGTTTCTTTCTAGCTGGCGCTACAACTCTGCAACCCCTTTTCAACCTCTCATCCCCATTTTGTGGGCCTATGTGAAAAGGGCACAACCTCCTGCGAAAATAGGGGTTTGGGTCGATGAGGTCTGTCGATCGCATCTGAGGCAGAGAGGTTTGGTGCTGAGAGGTTTGGGGATGGGAAAGATGCGCGCCTGCGTGACGGCGCTCGTTATTTTGGCGTTGGCGATGGGCGGAGTTTTGGCGCGAGCGGATGCGGCGCTGCTGATGGAAGAGCCCTACGGTGAATTCGGGGCGTTCAATCCAACTGGCCATGCGGCAATTTATCTGAATCACATTTGCGCGGAGTCGCCGACTAGGCTGCGGCCTTGTGGAGCAGGCGAGCCCGGTGCGGTGATCAGCCGCTATCACAAGATCGATGGCTATGATTGGCTGGCTATTCCGTTGGTGCCGTATCTGTATGCGGTGGAGCGGGTGGAGGATGTGCCGAAGACGGCGGATGCTGCGCTTGAGGCCAACTTGCGCGATCAATACAGGCGAGACCATCTGCTTGCGCTTGCGCCCGATGTAGAAAAGGGCAAGAAGGTAGGTGAAGCTCCCGGAGGCGAATGGACGCAGCTTGTGGGAGCGTCGTACGACCGCAGGATCTACGGCTTTCAGATTCAGACGACAGCAGAGGAAGATGAGCAGTTTATGAATCAGTTCAACGACAACCGAAATGTTGGACATTTCAATCTGCTGTTTCACAACTGCGCCGATTTTTCGCGGACGTTGCTTGATGTTTATTATCCGCACAGCGTGCATCGAAACTTCTTTTCCGACCTGGGAATTACCACGCCGAAACAAGTGGCGCGATCGCTGACGAAGTATGCCGATCAGCATCCTGATCTGAAGTTTTCGACGTTCATGATTCCGCAGGTTCCGGGAAGTATTAAGCGGAGTCACCCCATCGATGGCGTGCTGGAGGCGGTGGTGAAGTCGAAGAAGTACGTTGTGCCGTTGGCGATCCTGAATCCCGAGGTTGCGGCTGGATTTGTGGTGGCTTACCTGACGGATGGGCGCTTCAAAGCGCCGAAGGATGCTGCTGTCGAGTTGATACCGGGAGAGCCGACGACGCTGACTGGCGCTCCATCTGCTGCTGGAGCGGAAGACGTGCGGCGGCCGTTGCCTGCGCCAGCAGTAACGCCAGCTTCGGCGACTCCGCAGTAGACGTCATCGAAGCTAGTTGACTTTCAGGTTGGCGTCGGCGTCCATAACCAGAGATTCTCCTTCGACGAGGAGGGAGTGCAGCTTTAGCGAGTCGAGCGAAAGGGCGTAGCCAGTGGTTTCGGTCGAGCGACTGAGAAGCTGACGCATTAGGACAGCTGCGTTGACCTTCATCTGTGCGGGGACCTTGTGGCTGAGGAAGGGCGCGAGGATGAAGTTCAACTCGCGGGATTCGCTGAGGCGTTCGATTCGCGCATCGCGAAATCCGATGCTTTCTTCTTCAGCTTCGGGGATGAGCGAGACGTCGGTGTCGGTGGTGAGCGAGACGCCGAGGCAGGTGCCGTGGACGGAGGTTCCGAGCTTCGATTTCGCGTGAACGTGGACGACGATGCGATCCTGGATGAAGGTGACGTGGGGCGACTCGGCGTAGACGTAGCAGGGAGAGGTGGCGTCTCCGCGGATGTAGTAACGGCCTTGTGGGCCGTTGAAGAGCTGGGCACGGAGTGTGCGCTCCAATGCTTGCGCGGAGACTTTGACCTCGATTGCAGAGGAAGAGCTGGATGTAGAGAGCAGAAGAGCCAGGGGAAGCAGCAGGTAGAGCTGGGGTCGGCGCATGTTGTTTTAAAGATAATGGCAGATGCGAGGAGAGCCTACTGTTTTGCCGTCGAGCCTTTGATGGCTGGTAATCTGTGCTGACCATGACTCGAAAACTTTCTCTGTTTTTCATCGTGCTCGTTGGCGGCTTGATCTCACAGTTTGGAAGCGCCCAGGCTCGGCGGATGGTCTTGATCGATCAGGACGGATCTGGTCCGGGCGGCTCCAATCAGATGGCGATGATGGTGCTGCTGCAATCTCCGAAGGCGGAGGTGCTGGGCATCACGATGGTGAGTGGAAACGCGTGGGAGCCGGAGGAGGTGCAGCACACGCTGCGCATGCTCGAGCTGATCCATCGCACAGATGTCCCCGTAGTGCCAGGGGCAATCTTTCCTCTGGTACGGACGGAAGAGGAGACGAAGATTCAGCGGCAGTTGAACGGTACCCTGCCCTGGTACGGGGCGTGGGGAGATCTGGCAGCGAAGACGAGCGCCCAACCATACCATGACCCCTATGTGTTGCCGAAGCTGAAAGAAGGTGAGCCCACGATAAAACCGTTGGCCGAAGATGCGGCGCACTTTCTTATTCGTCAGGTGCACGCGCATCCGCATCAGGTCACGATCTACGCTGCCGGGCCGCTGACGAACATTGCGCTTGCGATTTCGATCGACCCGCACTTCGCGGAGCTGACACAGGGCATTGTGATTATGGGAGGCAGTCTGAGTCCGCAGACGAGAGATCCTGAGTTCGCCAACGATCCGCGCCATGAGTTCAACTTCTGGTTCGATCCTGAGGCTGCTCATATAACGCTGCGAGCGCATTGGCCGCGCATCGATCTGACTACGGTGGACATCTCGATAAAGACGGATTTTACCAAGGCGATGCTTGAGGATATTGCCAGCTCACCCAATCCTGCTGCGAAGTATCTGGCAGACTACACGGGCGAGTTCTATTACTTGTGGGATGAGCTTGCGGCTGCTGCGTGGCTCGATCCGGGGATTATCACGAAGGAGGAGAAACTGTATGTCGATGTGGACCTGACCCGCGGTCCGTTTTATGGAGACACACTCACATGGACTGAGGACGACAAGCCTCGACTGGATCTGCAGCTTGTCCATGTGCAAACGGACCTCGATCTACCGCGATTCAACAAGCTCTTCCTTGAGTTGATGAAGAGCCCGCCTCAGCATAGTCCTTCTGAGAGATAGCAAGACAGGCTTCGGCGGGAGCTTAATATTTCGGCCTGTATTTTTTGTGTAGGATTCTCCGTGTCGGAATTTTCAGTCAACTGGGAGGCTTTGATGGAAAGACGTGATTTTTTAACCGCTACTCTTGCAACGTCTGCTCTCGCGCTTGCGAATCAGTCGTCGGCTCAGACCTCCTCTGGTAAGCCGCGTGAATATTATGAGATTCGCAGATATCACCTGCAGACGGGGCCGCAGGTTAAGCTCACTGATAGTTACATATCGGATGCATTGATTCCTGCGCTGAATCGGATGGGGATTGCGCCTATCGGGGCTTTCCGCCTGGACATAGGACCTGACACGCCGACACTGTATCTTTTGCTGCCGTGTTCGAAGCTCGAGACACTTGTCTCTGCTGAGTTACAGCTTGCTCATGATGAGCAGTTCATGAAAGCGGCAGAGCCGTTCTGGAATGCACCGGCGACCGCCCCCGCGTTTCAACGAATCGATAGTTCGCTGCATATTGCCTTTGAAGGATGGCCTAAGCTGACTCCGCCGACTGCGACTGCTGAGCATAGCAAGAGAATCTTTCAGCTGCGCACTTACGAGAGCCCCAGCAGCCAGGGCCATGTTCGCAAGGTTGAGATGTTTCATCACGGCGAGTTTGAGATCTTTCAACGGGCCGGGTTCGCTCAGGTTTTCTATGGAGATACACTGATCGGCCCTCGGATGCCAAATCTTACGTACATGCTGAGCTTTTCGGATCTGACTGACCTCAATGCGAAGTGGGATAAGTTTCGTGCGGATCCTGAATGGATCAAGCTAAGGAGTTCGGCGCGTTACAACTCCGAAGAGATTGTGAGTAATATTTCGAATCTGGTCATGAGCCCAACGGCTTATTCGCAGATCTAAGTTGTTATCGGCGATTTTGTTAAGGTTGCTGGAACCCAGCTTCATGAAGAGGAAAGTATGGATATCAATCAACTCAACGAACACTTTGGGCTGCCGGGCGTTCTTGCGTTTCAAGCGACGGCAAGCGGACTTATTCGCGCTGACGTCACAACGCCACACGCCACCGCGACCGTGTATCTGCAGGGCGCCCATGTGGCGGCGTGGCAGCCTGCGGAACACAAGCCCGTTATCTTTACCAGCCGCAAGACCGAATTGAAACCGGGGAAGGCAATTCGTGGCGGAGTGCCGATTGCGTTCCCGTGGTTTGCGAACCGCCATGACGGAAAGACAGGTCCGTCGCATGGCTTCGCGAGGATTCAGGATTGGACGCTTGCTTTCGCTGCGCTTGCCGGAGAGGATCTGCACCTTACGTTTACGCTGGGGCCTAACGAGCTCAGCCGCAGTCTGGGATTCGATCAGTTCCGTTTGGCCTATCAGCTCACGATTGGGCGAACGCTTACGATGCAACTGACCGTGGCCAATGATGGTGGTGCGCCACTTGTCTTTGAAGAAGCTCTGCACACCTACTATGCGGTTACGGATATTCATGAGATTGCCATCTCCGGTCTTGACGGTGTGAGCTATCTCGACAAGGTCGACAATTTCAACAAGAAGCTGCAGCACGGCGACATTACAGTTACAGGCCCGACCGATCGCGTGTATCTGGATACGACTGCCACCTGCGTGCTGAAGGATCATGCGGGCAAGCGCCACATCTCGGTTGCAAAGACCGGTTCGACCACGACAGTCGTGTGGAATCCGTGGGAAGAGGGAGCGGCGAAGCTGGCTGATATGGATCCTACGGAGTGGCATGAGTTTGTGGCGATTGAAACGGTCAATGCCGCGACGGATGCGATCACGCTTGCTCCGGGCGCGACGCACACGATGCAGGCGCGGGTCACGGTGGAGACGGTTGGGATTTAGTTCTCGCTTCAGGCTGGAGATTTTGCGGATGGGCCGTTGTGCCGATACTCTCAGAAGGTATGCTCATCCTTGCTTCCGCTTCGCCACGTCGCCACGAACTTCTTACGCAGGCTGGTCTCAGGTTTACTGCTGAGGCCGCAAATCTTAACGAAGATCTTTTGCCAAATGAAGCTGCCGCCCCTTATGTTCAGCGGCTTGCTGAAGAGAAGGCCCAGGCGGTCTGGAACGCTCATCGGGACTCAGATACGGCCGATGACCCGCTGGTTGTTCTTGGCGCTGATACCTGCGTCGTGGTCGAAGGCAACATTCTGGGCAAGCCCGTCGATAGTGCCGATGCGCGTCGCATGCTGGAGATGCTGAGTGGGCGCACTCATGCGGTGCTGACGGGAATTGCAGCGATCAGCGCGAAGAGGACGGTTCGGGATCTCGATATCACCCAGGTGACGTTTAATGTGATCACCGACGTGGAGATCGCGAGGTACATCGCCAGTGGCGAGCCGCTTGATAAGGCGGGCGCGTACGCGATCCAGGGCTATGCGGCGCGATGGATTCCACGGATCGAGGGATGCTACTTCAACGTGGTCGGTCTGCCGATCGCTCGCACGATTGCGGCGCTGGCGCTGGCTGAATCGGAGAGTGGGCCTGTCGTGGAGAAGATTTAGACGGTCTGTTCACTCGATGCTGGCGATCATCGCCGCGAGGAGAGCTGTGCGCGGGACGAGGTGTTCGATGACGACGGACTCGTGAGCGGCATGGGCTCCGTCTCCGACTGCACCCATGCCGTCGAGCGTGGGGATTCCGAGGGCGGCGGTGAAGTTGCCGTCGGAGCCACCGCCGGTTGAGGCTTCTTCGAGTGCGAAGCCGAGTTGTGCTGCGAGCGACCTGGCTTTTTTGAAGAGTGCGACTGTGCCGGGTTTGCGTTCCATGGGGGGGCGGTTGATGCCGCCGGTGATGGTGAGTTTGCAGTGCGGGTCGGAGACTTTGAGGCTGCGAAACAATTTGTCGACGTAGGCAGCATCGCTGGCTTTGGCGATGCGGACGTCGACCTCAGTCGAGGCTTGCGAAGGGACCACATTGGACCGTGTTCCACCAGCGATAACACCACAATTTACCGTCAGTTTTCGCTCAAGATTGGTGAATCCGGAGATTGTTTGGATGAGTTTTGCCAGTTCGAGCACCGCTGAATGGCCGCGCTCGAAGTCGACTCCACTATGTGCGCTTACGCCTGTAACCTGAACATTGTATTGGCCTACGCCCTTGCGAGAAGTCTTGTAGGCGAGGCCCTGGGCAGGTTCTAGGACCAGAACCGCGGAAGACTCTTGAGCTAGTTTCTCTGTGATGGGACGTGAAATCGTGCTCCCTACCTCTTCGTCGCTATTTAGAAGGAGAATGACTGGGCGAGCTAACTTTAGCTGCTGCAGGGTTTGGATGGCGGTCAGAGCCATTACTACGCCGGTTTTCATGTCCAGGACGCCGGGTCCCCATAGCCGTCCCTCAGCTTTACGCCAAGGCATCGTTTTGAGGGTTCCTAGTGGCCAGACGGTATCGAGATGGCCGAGGAGTACAACGGGCTTGCGAGGGGAGCGCGGGGGACCGAAGCGGAGCTCCAAAACATCGCCGAATTGGCGCTGTTTATGGCGTCTGGCTCGTCCACCCATGTTTCGGGACCAAAGTTCGACCAAGTCGACGGCTGCGTTAACTGCCTCCCGGTCTTCACTTGGAGACTCCTGCTGGACGAGTTCTCGGAGGGTGTCCTGAAGCCACCCCTTATTCTGGTCTGCGGCGTTGAGGATCGCGGTGGCATCCATGGACGGATGTTATAGCAATGAAAGGCGTTAGTTTGATGGTTTCCTGAGGAAAAAAGTAGTCATTTCAAAGGGGATTATGTGGCTTATTTGCCACAGCAACGCAATCGTTTTCCACTGTAGTCTCACAGATGGTTTTGTCGGAGGCGCCGTTTCGTGGCTTTGGAAGCTCATTTTGAGCAGACAATCCGTTCGGAGATAGAGTTCAGTGGCGTCGGCTTACATAGCGGGGCGCCTGTGCTGATGCGATTGATCCCGGCGCCCGCGGGATCCGGTATCGTCTTTCGTCGCACAGACTTAGACAACTTTGAGATTGCTGCGATCGGGCGAAACGTCGCTAAGGTGAGCTATGCGACGAGCCTTATGCGTCAGAGTGTTTTGATTTCAACGACCGAACATCTGCTTTCTGCTCTTATCGGCTTTGGCGTGGATAACGTGATCGTTGAGGTGGATAACCTTGAGGTTCCTATTCTCGATGGGAGTGCTTTGCCCTATGTGCAAGCCTTTCATTCTGTGGGGCTTAAGCAGCAGAGGCGAAAGCGGGAGTACCTGAAGATTTTGAAAGAGGTTGAGGTTCGGGAGGGATCGAAGTTTATTGGGGTCTATCCGGGGACCGGGTACCGCATTCAATATACGATTGATTTTCCGCAACCCATTGGTTATGAGACGTTTAAGGGTGATCTGGCGACCGGGGATTACGTTAAATTAATTGCTCCGGCACGGACGTTCGGGTTCAAAGAAGATGAGGCGATGTTGCGGGATATGGGGCTTATTCGTGG
The DNA here is from genome assembly GCF_051013365.1 of Tunturiibacter psychrotolerans. Lineage (GTDB taxonomy): Bacteria > Acidobacteriota > Terriglobia > Terriglobales > Acidobacteriaceae > Edaphobacter > Edaphobacter psychrotolerans_A. Next base: position 2,453,794 of record NZ_CP132941.1, read on the forward strand.
GGTTTCGGACGAGAGCGCTATTATTCTTTCGCGGCAAGGTGTTGAAAATGGACCGCTTAGGTTCAACGATGAGTTCGTTCGGCATAAGGTGTTGGATCTGATTGGGGATCTTGCGTTGGCGGGGCGCAGGATTCAGGGCCGGGTGGTGGCCGAGCGGGCGGGACATGCGATGCATACTGCTCTTGTGCAAAGACTTATGCGTGACCGGTCGGCGTGGGAGCTGGCACATGGGTATGATGAAGTTGCGGAACCGGCTGGGATGTTGGGGCAGTTGCAGCCAGCGACTGTTTCGTAAATCTGTGGTGATAATGCGTGGTTGGGTGATGGTGGATTGTGGTGACGATGTGGTGATTTGTGTGGCTGCTACGCACTGTCTTCTGGCGGTGCGGGGATGAAGGCGGTCGCGGCGATTGCGTTGGGGTCAAATCTCGATTCTGACTTTGGAGATCGCCAGGCGAATCTGGAAGAGGCCGTGCGGTTGATTGGGGAGCTTGGTGAGGTGACTGCGGTCTCTTCGTTTTACGATACGGAGCCGGTGGGGTATCTGGAGCAGCCCAAATTTTTGAATGGAGCGATTTTGGTTGCGACCGATTTGGAGCCGGCGGCTTTGTTGCGCGAGTTACTTACGGTGGAGAGGGCGATGGGGCGGGACCGGGCGAGCGCTGTGGTCAAGGGGCCTCGGGTGATCGATCTCGACCTGTTGCTCTATGCCGATCGAGAGTGGGGCGATGTGGTGATGGAGACAGAGGAGCTGACGTTGCCGCATCCTGCAATGCAGGAGCGTCGCTTTGTGCTTGAGCCGCTGAAGGAAATCGCGCCGGAGTGGGTGCATCCGGTGCTGGGGCTGACGGTGGGAGAGCTGCTAGAGCGGCTTTGCGGGTAGGTATCTTGAGATAACCGGCGGACGGTTTGAGGAGAACAAACAACGGCAATATTTGTCGTTACGGCTTCGCCTTCACTCCTGCCTTCGGCAGAGCGGAGCCCATTCATCGCGCGAGTGCGGCGCGATGAATGGGGCACCCGGCTGGGGCTGACAGTGGAGGAGATGCTGGAGCGGCTTTGCGGGTAGATATCTTGAGATGACCGGCGGAGAGTTCTACGAGAACGGACAACGGCAATATCGCTTCGTTGCGGCTTCGCCTTCACTCCTGCCTTTCGGTAGAGAGCAAATGCGGCGCGATGAATGTGGCACCAACTGCTCAAGAAAATGGGCCCGCAACTACTGAAGTATCGGCAGTTCGTCGTAGGTGCGATTGTTGAGCATTCGACCCGCGGCTTTTTTCTGTACCCCTCCCCACTGTTTGAAAAAGAAACGCACCTTCTGCTCACGGCATTGCGCTAAGAGCTTCTGTACCCACATTTCTTCCATAGGGCGAGCGCCTCTGCCGCTCTCACCGCCCGCGATGAGCCAGTCAATGTCGGCGAGATCAAGCTCACCCAGGTCTTCCAACAGCGGTTCGACGGACAGAAACTTGATGGATGCAGGTGTGGCCCGCAAATCTGCAATTCGGGGAACGCCATGTTTTTGATTCTCGACACTGACGCCCCACCAAATATGACTGGCTTCGGTAGCGAACCGAAGTTTCGAGTTCAAAAGAGTCCGCAGACGGTCCGACCTCTTGGTCAGTACCTGATATTGATGCCAGTGACCATCCATCATTACCTGTGCAACTTGGACGATATATTCATCAGGAACGCCGGGATGGAAGAGATCACTCATTGAGTTCACGAATATCTTGCGAGATTTCTTCCAACGCAGCGGCTCAAACAACTTATCAGGAACGGTACGGAGATCAAAGCCGCGCTCGTATGGGTGGTTACGAACCCCGCGGAAACGCTCCGCGAAGGTTTCCGCATAGCAGTGTTTACAACCCGGACTTATTTTTGTGCAACCGCGAACTGGATTCCAAGTAGCGTCAGTCCATTCGATAGCAGACGTTTGGCTCATGTGGTCCTTTCCGGAAACGTAATCATAGTGTTGCCACTCATTGACTGTCTGCCGTTCGGTGAAGGTCGGGAAGTCGCTGGTGGATCAACTTCGATTTCTTGTTTTTGTTCAAGCAATAGTAGTGAACGTCTGAAGTAGGGTTGCGTAAATAGCGTCTCTGCGCCCATTTCTTCGTAAATGTTATCGAGAGAGATTGTCCGCGATTGGAATCTCTTCATGAGGTTTTCACCTAAGACTTCGTGTGGGTCGCGATCAAACAACGTTGGCTCGGCGGGTTGTTGTGTAAACGTCATACTCGGTCCGTCCTCGGTGATCCGCGAACTTTCCCGCGCCATGATAGTTTTCATTGCCTCGAACCCTTTACGATTTCGAGTTACAAAGATTAAGTGGTGCGTTGATCTATGTCCGTCCTCAACCTTGAAGGAGAAGTTCATCACGTGTTTAGCTCCGGCCTCGACTAAAGCAGAAGTTAGATGCTTAAGAACGAGAAATTCACGATCAAGGGGAGACGTTGTCTGAGTCAACTCCAGCTTTAGCGAAGCTAGAGTCTTAGAGCCAAAAAGTCGTTCGACGTTTGATCCAAATGCGGGGTTATTGAGTGCCGCAATGACTCGTCGATAGTTGAAAAAGAAGATGCACTCGGACCACCCCTCTAGTACAGAGCGTAAGAGCGGCATCGTCAGAGCTTTGTAACCGAAAGGGTCGAGGAAGAACAGCTTAGGTGTTGCTGGATCGAGATGAAGGCCTTCAACAAATTCGATGGAAGCTTCTTCGTTAAGAACAAGGGGACGATGGGATAGTTTGTCTAGTCCTCCCAACCTAGCAAATTCCTCACGAAGGCAATCAGCTTTTTCAATATCTCTATCGTTGAAATAAGTCCGAAGTGCGGGGGCCAATTTAGCATCGTGTATCGCCGCTCTTATAACTAGCAGCGGTGTTGAAGCTGTGCCATCGCCATACGAACCGGGACCACTAAATAGATCCAAGTAGTCCACCTTAGGAGGTTTGCCTCTTCTTCTTTGATAGTCGCTTAAAATTCTAGTGAAGGTTATGACGTAATCGGAAACGATGCGTGCCTTCACACGGGACTGTTCGAGGGGTTCATCGAAAAACTCTTCAACGCTTGTTGTCATAGGCGAATACTCGGCGAAAATAGCCTGCACAAAGGATAGTGCGATTGCTACAGCGCGTCACGACAAAAATGGTAGGCGACTCGAACTGGTCAGCACGTAGCAGCAATGTGTGAGCGGCAGTTCGTTTCGCGAATATTGCACCTTAGGCGGGCGGTCTTGGCGACGCGTTTCAGTCGTGTGTGATCCGGTGAGCGTCCTTTCACGCGAAAGAGAGGTACACTCGATAGATCATCGCGAACGGGTTGCGCGTCGCGGGAAATCTTCTGGTGGAGTAAGTCTATGTCGATCAATGCTGGGTTTTGGAGCCGTTTCGAGGAGCGCGTTGCGCCGTTCAACCTGTTGCAGCACCCGTTTTATCAGGCATGGTCGAAGGGTGAGCTTACGCGCGAGGATCTGCGGGAGTATGCGGCGGAGTACTGGCATCATGTGTCGGCGTTTCCGACTTATCTGAGCGCGCTGCACTCGCGGCTGCCGGATGGGGAGATGCGGCGTGAGGTTTTGCGCAATCTTGCAGAGGAAGAGGGCGTGGATGCGGCGACGGCTCGTGCGCACAGCGATCTTTGGATGGACTTTGCTGCGGGGATGGGTGCTTCGCGCAGTGAGGTGGAACGGCGTGCGGTGCAACCTGAGATGACGGCACTGATGGCGACGTTTCGTGAGCTGATGCAGGAGGAGAAGGCTTCGGCTGCGATGGCGGCGTTGTATGCGTATGAGTCGAAGGTGCCGGCGATTGCGACGACCAAGGCTGAAGGGCTGGCGGAGCACTATGGGACCGAGGGTGCGGCGGCGCGTTACTTTACTTTGCACCAGACCGCCGATGTTGCGCATGCGAGTGTATGGCGAGAACTGATCGATAAGCAGCTTGCGGGTGCGCCTGAAGATGAAGAGGCTGTGCTGGCGGCTGGTGTGCGCGCGGCGAAGGCGCTTTGGGTTGCTCTGGATGGCGTGGAGCGGCAGCGGACTTCGGTTAACTAGTTCGCTCGTTTGCGGACACTTTCTCGAGAACTTTTGAGACGCAGCGGCAGACCCGATTCACATCTGTGGAGGAGGTCTGCCAGTTGCAGACGCTGACGCGCATGGCTCGGCGGCCTTGCCAGGTGGTGCCGGTGAAGAAGGCTTCGCCGGTGGCGAGGATCTCGGCGATGACGCGATTGGTGAAGGCGTCGTGATCCTGCTCGGTGGCTTCGGCGCTGGGGTAGTGGAAGCGGAGCAGGCCCTGGTTGATTTGAGGCGTCCCGAGGATCTCGGCGTTGGGGAGAGCGCCGATGCGGGTGACGATTGCGTTGGCGTGGGCGCAGGTTCGGTCGATGAGATCAGCTATACCGGAGATTCCTAGTTGCCTTATGGCGGCGTAGGTTGCGAAGCCTCGGGCGCGGCGAGAAAATTCTGGGTTCCAGTCCATCTGGTCGCGGGCGTTGCTGGCGTCGTGGGTTAGATAGGTGGCGTAGTAGGCGAAGGAGGCGCGGTGGGCTGCTCGGTCGGCCACGAAGGCGTAGCCGGAGTCGTAGGGGACGTTGAGCCATTTGTGACCGTCGACGACCCATGAGTCGGCGGCTTCGACGCCCGCGAGGAGATGGCGGAAGCGCGGGCTTGCGGCGGCCCAGAGGCCGAAGGCTCCGTCGACGTGAACCCAGGCGTTGTGTTTTTTCGCGAGCGGGATGAGGGTGGAGAAGTCGTCGAAGGCGCCTAGGTTGAGGTCGCCGGCTTGAAGGATGACGATGGTGGGAGTTGTGGGTTCGGCTTCGAGGGCTTGCTTGAGTGATTCTTCGGAGAGGCGGCCATTGGCGTCGGCGGGGAGTGTGGTGATGTTTTTTTCGCCGAGGCCGAGGAGGCGAACGGCGCGGTTGACGGTGCCGTGTTTTTCGGTGCTGGTGAGGATGCGGATGGTGGGAGAGCCGGAGAGGCCGTTCTGCTCGACGTCCCAGTTGTTGCGCGCGAGGAGAGCGTGACGGGCTGCTGCGAGGCAGGTGGTGTGTGCCATCTGGGCTCCGGTGACGAAGGCGAAGCTGGCGGTGAGGGGGAGACGAAGGAGTTCCTTTAGCCATCGGCCTGCGGTTTCTTCGACGACGGCTGCTGCGGGGGAGCAGGCGAAGAGGCCGGCGTTTTGATCCCAGGCTGAGGTGAGCCAGTCGGCAGCGAGAGCGGCGGGAAGTGAGCCGCCGATGACCCAGCCGTAGAAGCGGCCTCCGGCGGAATCGATGATGCCGCCTTCGACGCCTGAGACGAGGTCGTTGAGGACTGTCTTGGGTGCGATGCAGGCTTCGTTGAGAGGGAGGTCGAGCTTTTGACGCAGGGTGGTGAGGGAAGCGGGAGCGTTCACGGGGCGGTGGTCGTCGGAGGAGAGATGATCGAGCGCATGGGCCAACGCGAGCGTCAGGACAGAACTAAAGGTCGAGCTGTTGTCTTCCATGGCGAGAATTTTAGCTGGGCAAGGGATGGTGGCGCTGTTTTCATGCCTAAAAGTATGCTTGGTTTCGAACTTTCTTTGGGTAGCGGGGTGGCGTTTAGAAGCGCATGAACTGACCGGATTGTTGGAGATGCCAGTGCGTGACCTGCTGGAGGGCCTGGGCGAGGGAGGTCACGATGGTGTTGGGTTTGCCGCTGCCGAAGCGCTCGATGAGTTGTTCGGGGGTCTGGTCGGGATCGTTGGGGGAGTTCCAGAGGCCGACGATGATGCGGTTGTTGGGCAGGTGGGAACGGACGCGCTGGCAGATGGCGCGGGCCTGGGAGAAGGCGAAGGGAGGGAGGGCCGAGATGAAGACGACAGTGGTGGGCTCGGCGGCGAGGGAGTCGAGGATCTCGCCTGCGACGGAGGCGGCGGAGAGGAGGAGGGTGGGGTGAGAGGCGCGCTCCATGAGCTGGCCGAGCATGAGGGTGGTGAGCTCGTCGGCCTGATCGCTGACGGAGATGCAGACGACGGCGAAGTCGTTTTCGATCTGGCGTGAGATGCGTTTTGGGGCTGCGGGAGAGATGTCGGCTGGCTGCTTCTGATGGTAGTCGGTGAGTTCGGCGACGATTTCGCCGATGGTGAGGAAGAAGAAGTCGGATCGCTTGTCGTCGAGATTGCCCTGGTGGCGATCCTGTTCGACGAGGGCGAGAGCGGGGATGAGGACGGAGTCGTATAGCTCGACGAGGGGCTTGCCTTCGAGGAATCGATTGGCGACGGCGCGGGCTTCGTGCTGGTCCATGGCGAGGAGGCGCTCGTAGAAGAGGGCTTCGGCGGAGAGTTCAGCGTCGGTGCCGAGCAGGGTGTGGAGGAAGGATAGTTGCGGGACGTGACGGCCTATAACGACGATGCAGACGGTGAGTGGGGTGGAGAGGATGAGGCCAGGCCATCCCCAGAGGAGCGCCCAGAAGATGGCCATGGCGAGGAGGGCGAGGGAGGAGATGCCGGTGCGGGTGCTGTAGAGCCAGGGTTCGACGAAGTTGGTGGCGGTGAGTTCGAGCGCGAGGAAGAGGCAGAGGATGAGGATGGGTGGCCACCAGGTGGTGGAGATGGCGACTGAGACGATGAGGGGAAGGGCGAGGCTGGTGGCGGTGCCGACGTAGGGGACGATGCGGAGGATTCCGGCGAGGGCTCCCCAGAGGGTGGCGTCGGGTACGCCGATGAGATAGAGGCCTCCGCCGAAGAGGATGCCGTAGGCTGCGTTGACCGCTAACTGGAAGAGGAGATATTGGCTGATGCGGGTTGCGGCCTCTTGCAGGGCCTGGGTCATGAGGTTGATGCGTCCCATGCCTGCGAGCAGGAGGATGCGGTGACGAAGCTCCTCGCGCTTCATGAGGAGGTAGATGGAGAAGACGATGACCACGCCGACGGTTCCGATGGGACGGAGGAAGCGCATGAGGAGGTCGGCGTTGGCTTGAAGCTGGGAGCGGTCGGGGTCGATGACGCGGACGGGCTGAACTTGTGTGGGGGGTTGCTGGAGACCGGAGGGTGGTGCGGTTGTGGTGATGTCGCCGCTGATGCCCTCGACTGCGTTGAAAGCTTTCTCGAGGGATTGTTCGGCGGGAGAGTGGACGGTGGCCATCTTGCGCTGGATGTTGAGGCGATAGGCGGGAAGGTCGTTGGCTACGTTGAGAAGCTGGCGGGAGACAACATAACCGACGCTGAAGATGCCGATGAAAGTCACGATGCAGGTCAGTGCAACGGCGAGAACCCGAGGGACTCGACGGCGTTCGAGACGGCTGACGGCGGGAGCTAACAGGAATGACAGGGTCAGTGCGAAGGTGAGAGGAATGAGGAGATCGCGTGCGAAGTAGAGGATAAGGACGGTGACTGCGAGCACAAGCGTGGGCTGAGTCCGGGAGATTTCGGCGGTGCTGACGCGGGACATTGGAATGACGGACCTCGAAGCTGCCAGATGGCCTGAGCTTATGCGGGCAAGAATACATCATGGTGCTGACGGTTGGCGGTATTTGCTATGAGAGTGGACTAGACTCTTGGTTGCAGATTTTGTGGAGGAGTGACGATGGAGAGTATGCGAACGGTGAGTGCGAAGGAGAGTTTTGTTTTTGGACAGCAACGGCGGAAACAGATGCGGCGTATGCATCATCGGACGTGGACCGCGAAGCAGCGGAAGGAAAGTCCGCTGAAGCTGCTGGAGGTGTCGACGCGCGGACGCGTTCCTGCGCTGGTGGCATTGAAGAACCAGTTGATGGCGGCGTCGCCGTTTGGATATTTTCGCGGGGCAGTGCCGGTGATGGCGTACGACCTGTCGCTGGTGCCGAACACGGGGATCTGCAATCAGCTTTGCGGCGATGCGCATGTAAGGAACCTGGGAGCATTCGCGGCGCCGGATGGACGGCTGGTCTTCGATATTAATGATTTTGACGAGACGATTGTGGCGCCGTTCGAGTGGGACGTGAAACGGATGGCGACGAGTCTGGTGCTGGCGGGACGTGGGGCGGGAGCGAAGAGCCTGCACTGCAGGGAAGCTGCGAGAGTGTTTCTGGAGCAGTATCGGATGAAGATGCATATGTTCGCGAAGATGCCGGTTCTGGAGGTGGCGCGGTACCAGGTGCATCGGCTGGGACAGGTGTCGCCGGTGGCGGGGATTTTGCAGATGGCGGAGCGAGCTACGCCCAGGCATACGCTACTGACGCTGACCGAAGTGGAGAAGCAAAAGTCTGTTGTGAAGAAGGGCGTGAAGAAGAGCAAAGTTGCGAAGCCGGTGGAGCGGCCGCAGCGAGTGTTCCGGACGATTCCGCCGAACTTGAAGCGGTTGACAGGAGGTGTGGCAGAGCAGGTGGTGGATGCGCTGACGCTGTATGCCCATAGCCTGCAGCCGGAGAGAAGACACTTTCTGGCGCAGTACACGCCGATGGATGTGGCCTTCAAGGTTGTGGGGACGGGGTCGGTGGGGCTGCGGGATTACGTGATTTATATGGAGGGCAGGGGTGGGAAGGATCCTCTTTTTCTGCAGGTGAAGGAGGAGGTCGCGTCGGGGTATGCGCCGTACGTGGCCGGTGAGTTGAAGGGGAGGAAAGCAAGGCAGCATCACGGACAGAGAGTGGTGAATGGGGAGCGCGCGATGCAGTTGCAGTCGGATCCGTTTCTGGGATGGACGACGATGGAAGGCAGGGATTATCTGGTGAGGCAGTTGAACGATCACAAGGCTTCGATTCAATTGGAGAATTTGAAGTCGGCTGGATTGCTGGAGTATGCGGGAGTTTGCGGCGAGATGCTGGCGCGAGGTCATGCTCGGGCGGGAGATAGTGCGATGGTAGCCGGATATCTGGGGACGTCGCCTCGGTTTGATGAAGCAGTTGCGGCGTTTGCGGAAGCTTATGCAGACCAGACTGAGCTGGATTGGAAACAGCTGGTGAAGTCGTTGAAGAAGTGATGCGAGTGAGGTGCCGACGTGAAAATTTCGTCTACATTTCAGATACGTTGTGAGAGGTAAGTATGCTTCGTCTCCGCCTCGTGCCGGTGAGCCTTTTGTTGGTCGCATCCCTGTCGTCGGCGCAGGAGATGCACGACCACGGCATCCCCGAAAGATTGGGAGAGGTATCGTTTCCGATCTCGTGCGCGCCTTCGGTGCAGGAAGAGTTCAACCGCGGCGTAGCTCTGCTGCACTCCTTCGCCTACGCTTCTGCGGAACAAACATTTCGCGGTATAGCCAGAATAGATCCGCAATGTGGCATGGCGCTTTGGGGCGTGGCCATGACCTATTTTCATCAGGTTTGGTCCCCGAACCTACCGCTTTCAGTGTTTCCTGCGGGACAAGAGGAGATGCTCGAGGCGACGCGTCTGAGCGCAAAGTCTGACCGGGAGCGGGGGTTCATCCATGCGCTTGGCGCGCTCTATCAAGAATCCGACAGTCTCACCCCGAGCATGCGTACCGTTGCCTACGAACAGGCGATGACGGAGGTCGCTCGGAAGAATGACAAGGATGTTGAGTCACAGGTGTTTTATGCGCTGGCTCTTCTGGCCAATGCATCTCCGACCGATAAAACGCACGCCAAGCAAAAGCAGGCAATCGATCTTCTGGAGCCGCTGAACCGCGAGTACCCAAACCATCCAGGAATCGCTCACTATCTTATCCACGCCTGTGACAGTCAGGAGCTTGCAGAGCGTGGTCTGCCTGCGGCGAGAGCCTACGCGCAGATTGCTCCGTCGGCACCCCATGCGTTGCATATGCCATCGCACATCTTTACCAGGCTGGGTTTGTGGAACGACTCCATCGCGTCCAATCTGGCCTCAAGGCAGGCCGCGCACCAGCATGGCGATATGCTGGATGAGCTGCACGCGATGGACTATCTGGTCTATGCCTATCTGCAGACGGGAAGTGACAAAGAGGTCAGGCAGCTCGTTCAGGACATGAAGGCGATGCCGAATCTGGATATGAGTAGGTTCGGAATAGCCTATGCTGCTACTGCTATTCCTATCCGCTACGCGGTTGAGCGAGGCCGATGGAAGGACGCCGCAAGTACTGGCGTCCCAACAGGCGCACCGCCTTCGGTTGTCGCGATCGCGGTGTGGTCTAAGGGAATGGGACTAGCACGGACCGGGCATGTGAAGGACGCACGCGAGGATGTGGATCGACTGCGGCAGATCGAGGCGCAGCTTCGCGCTTCGGGTGATACCTATTGGTCCACCCAGACCGGAGTTTTGGCGAGCGAAGTCATGGCGTGGTCCGCACAAGCTGGTGGCGATCCGCATCAAGCGTTGGTGTTGCTGCGCGCCGCAGCCGACCAGGAGGACGCCGTCGAAAAGCAGCCGGTGACTCCGGGACCGATTCTGCCTGCCCGTGAACAGCTTGGAGATTTGCTTCTGCAGCAGGAACAACGCGAGCTTGCGTTAAAGGAGTTTCAGACAGCACTCGCGGGGGCTCCGGGGCGACGTGGGGCGTTGCTGGGTATCGCCCAGGCTTCGCGACATGACGATCGAGCGGAGCTGTACTGATGTTTCCTGCGTTGGTTAACTCATAGTGAGAACGACGCGGAACTGTGCATGGCCACTCATCATTCGTGCGTAAGCTTCGGCTGCTTTTTCCAATGGATAGGTTTCGATCATGGGACGGACGCCGGTCAGTTCGGAGAAGCGCAGGGTGTCTTCGGAGTCGGACGGAACTCCTGAGGCCCATCCCTGAATGGATTTCTGACCGCTGATGAGTTGTACTGGCGAGACCTCAATGGGATCAAATGACACACCGATCACGACGAGCTTGCCGTTTGGCCCGAGACCGTCGATCAACTCGCTTATTGACTTCGAGTCTGGTGCTGTTGCGATAATCACCTTTGCTCCGCCGAGCTTTTGCAACTCCCCGGCTGCCTTCGTCGCTTTGCTGTCGATGTAAAAAGTTGCGCCAAGCTTCTTTGCAAGCGGCTCGTTTTCCGGACCGCGCCCGATGGCTGCGACCTTATAGCCAGACTTGTTTGCGAATTGGATTCCGAGGTGACCCAGACCGCCGATTCCCTGCACCGCGACGAGGTCGCCGGGGAGAGCACCGCTATGCCGCAGCGCGTTGTAGGTGGTGATTCCGGCGCAAAGGAGGGGCGCTGCTTCAACGTCGCTCAGGCTGTCGGGTATTGCGACCAGCGCCTCCTCGGGGGCTACCATGTACTGCTGGTATCCGCCGTCATAGCTGATGCCTGGAATCTTCATATTTTTGCAGTTGCCAAAATCCCCGCGCCGGCATTCGGAGCACGTATGATCGTGACCGCCGTGCCAGCCGACGCCGACACGCTGGCCCTTCTTCCACGCGGAGACGCCGTCACCCAGTTCATCGACGACGCCTGCCACTTCGTGTCCTGGAACGCGGGGATACTCAATGCCAGGCCAAGAACCTTCTACGGTGAGGGCGTCACTGTGGCAGACGCCACAGGCCTGCACTTTGATGCGGACGTGTCCTGCGCCGGGTTTCGGGATCTCACGCTCGACGATCTCGAAATCAGTTTTGGGCTTGGGAATTTGCGCTACCTTCATGGTTCCTACTGCGACTGACGTTGCCATAGATCCTCCTGGTTGAACTTGCAGCCGTGGTTGAAAAGCACTTACCGGCTCGACTGGAGACGGAAGGCCAGCGTCGCCGTACCCAGGCGGTGAGGGTTCTCAATTCTTACGAATACGGCTGTTCGATGCGGCGCTTGTGGAAAGTGATGCGTGGAGATTTGGATTCGGCCGGCAATCAGGGTTGCAGCACGGCCTTAGGGATGCGGGTGACGTACTGCGTGAGGATGAGGCCGATGAGGAGCATGGACGCGGCGACGTAGAAAGGTGCGCCAGGGGTGCGGACGATGGCGCCGATGCCGATGGATTTGCTGAAGATGTAGGTGAAGAAGCCGGGGCCGAGAAGTCCGGCGATGCCGCGCAGGCCGTTGATGGCTCCCTGAAGCTGGCCTTGTTCGGAGGGGCTGGTTTTGCGGGAGAGAAGACTTTGAGCGGAGGGCCAGGTGAAAGACATGAGATTAAGGAAGGGGATGGCGATCCATACGAGGAGGCCGGTTTTGGAAGAGCCGATCATGGAGTAGCCGAGAGCTCCGCCGATGAGGCCTATGGTCATGGCGCCGCGCTCGCCTAATTTGGCTACGACGGGTTTGATGAGGAATGCGCCGTAGATGACGGTGAAGATCCCTACCACGGCAAGCGAGAGGCCGACGGTGCGGTTGGTCCAGTGGTAGCGATAGTCGTCGTAGATGACGTAGACGTTCATGAGGACCTGCTGGGCGATGTAGCCGAGCAGAAGGACGGCGGCGATACCGATCATGCCGCCGTGGCGGAGGAGGGTGAGCGAGCCGACAGGGTTGGCACGTGCCCAGGAGAAGGGGCTGCGGTTTTGTTTGGAGAGGGATTCGGGCAGGACGAAGAGGCCGTAGAGACCGTTGATGAGAGAGAGGGCTGCGGCGGCCCAGAAGGGCAGGCGAGGGTTGATGTTGCCGAGCAGGCCGCCGATGGCGGGACCGAGAACGAAGCCAAGTCCGAAGGCGGCGTTCAACATGCCGAAGGCTGCGGCGCGGCGCTCGCGTGGTGTGACGTCAGCCATGTAAGCCATCGCGGTGGGGATGCTGGAGGAGGTGAGGCCGGAGATGATGCGGCCGAGGAAGAGCCAGTTGAGAGCGGGAGCCCAGGCCATGAGGACGTAGTCGAGGCCGAGGCCGAAGTTGGAGAGCAGGACAACGGGGCGACGGCCGAAGCGGTCGGAGAGAGAGCCGGCGATGGGGGAGAAGAAGAACTGCATGGCGGCGAAGACAGTGCCGAAGAGGCCGAGCATACGGGCGGCTGAGGAGGTGTCGCCGTGGAGAAAGCCTTCGATGAGGCGGGGCAGGACCGGGGCGATCATGCCGAGGGCGAGCATGTCGAGTGCGACGGTGAAGAAGATGAACGTGGCTGCGGCGCGACGGCCTGAGGGTGGGGCGGGTGGGAGAGTGGCGTTGGCGGTGAGGTCGGAGGAGACGAGCTCGGGCTCGGTCATCAGAGGATCGGGTGTTGTGTTTTGAGGCGGCGGATTTTGAGGCGACTCAGCCATGCGATTGATGGCAGTCTACGTGAGTTCTATTGCGATTTATTGGATATTTCGGCGCTATCTGCTGTGGGTGAGTCTTGTGTAGTGGCGATCGCGTCTGTAATGGAGGTTGTTTGACTTGACCAGAATTGTGTTGTCGGCGTGCTTTACTGATGCGGGGTGTCCCTATTGAGTTTTGTGTCGTACAGGTTAAGGGATGACAGGTTATTGCGTTTTGTTGCTGGAGTGATGGTGTCGCTCTGTCTGCTGGGCGCTGGGAGTCTGGGCGCCCAGAGCTCGAATGCGGCGAAACAGGTTGTGGAGTCGATGCTGACCCATGAGAGTGATCCGGCGCAGCATCGCAATCTCTATATGTATCTTTCGGAAGAGCGGTCGGAGCGGACAGGCGGGCATCTGTGGCGAGAGCGCGTGGTGGAGACCTCGGTGGGTAAGGTGAGGCTGTTGCTGGCTGAAGATGGCAAGCCACTGGGCGCAGATCGCGCGACGCTAGAGAGAGCAAAGCTGGCGCAGATTGAGTTGCACCCTGAGGAGTTTCAGCGGCGGGCGCAGGCGACGAAAAGCGACGAAGACCATGCAGAACAGATGCTGACACTGCTGGGAAAGGCATTCCTGTTTAACGACCCTCGGGTTGATGGGAGCGACCTGGAGATTGGGTTTCGACCTGATCCTGCGTACAAGACGCAGTCATTGGAGGAGCGTGTGTTGCATGCAATGTCGGGAACGATTCTGGTGGATCAGAGGACGTTGCAGTTACACAGGATTGAAGGAAAGACTCCTTCGGATGTGAGTCTGGGGTATGGGTTGCTCGGGACGGTGCACGCCGGTAGCGGTTTCAATACTACGCATGAGATGGAACCAGGTGGAGATTGGAAGGACGCGACGGTGAATACCGCGATTGAAGGAAAGGCGATGTTGTTTAAAGAGATTGGCCGGAACGAGCATATGATCCACAGCGAGTTTCAGCGACTGGCGCCGGACATCAGCGTGGCGCAGGCCGTGGAGATGCTCGAGCGGTAGTGAGCTTGCCTGGTGTCAGGCGGCGGCTACGCGTTGGATGAGATTGTCCTGTTCTCTTTTGGATTCGGCGCCGATGGTGAAGGCGTCGAGGACTCCGGTGCCCAAGGCGTAGCGGATGGCTTCTGCTGGTTTGTCGCGGAGGTCGCCTTGGCCGAGGATCTTCATGCCGATGATTCCCTTCCCTTGTGCGCGCATCTGCTTGATCACGCTGATGACGGTGGCGGGGTCTGCGTCCATATGGGAGCCGATGGGATTGAGCCGGACGAGATCGACTTCGACCCACGGGGAGGCTGCTGCGGCTTTGAGGGCTGGAAGGCTGTGGCAGGAGACGCCGTGGGCGCGGATGACTCCTTTTTGCTTGGCTTCGGAGAGGACGTCCATGACTCCGCGGTAGCGTGTGGTCCAGTCGCCTTCGGTGACGCAGTGGATGAGAACGATGTCGATGTATTCGACGCCCAGCTCTTTGCGGAAGCGGTCGAGGTCGGCGCGGACACCGGCGGCGTCGCGAGTGTCGGTTTTAGTGAGGACGACTACCTTGTCGCGGGGGATATGTTTGAGGGCTTCGGCGACGTAGGGATGGCTGCCGTAGGAGTCGGCGGAGTCGAAGAAGCGGAGGCCGTTGTCGTTGTAGCCGTCGAGGAGGAGTCTGGTGAGTGGAGAGGTGCCGAGACGGGTTTGATTGGAGGAGCCGCCGAAGCCGATGGTGCCAGTTCCCATGGCGAGACGGGTGGTGCGGATGCCGGTTTTGCCGAGGATCACCTCGTCCTGTGCGTGAAATTTCTGGGGGAGAGGGTCCGGTTCGAGAAGTGCGGCGCGAGCGATGGCGGACCGGGCGAGAAGAGTGGCTCCCAGGGTGCGGGTCGAGCGGCGAAGGAAGTCTCTCCTTAGCATAGCGCGATCTCCTTGGGTTTTAGACTACGCTGGATTGCTTTGGGGAGCAGTTAAGGTATACCCGCCACGAAGTGGCCGCACCACGCGTAGTGGGCCCGTCCGGCAGGACATTCACTGCGGTACCCCTCCCCCCCCACGCGAGAGGGTATTTTGCAGGGAAGTCCTCTCTTATCAGTGACCTACAGTGCACCCTGCCCGGCAAAATATTGAAACAAAAGGAGTTGTCCGCAAAATACTTGTTATGTGCAAGATAGCTGGAGCACCGAGCGTATTCGGGTCCCAAGCTTCCTCTTCATTCATTTTACGGGACGAGGTGAAACTAATGTGCCACACGATTTCCCGCGACTGGAGCGGGTTTGGTGTGAATGGGGGCTTGACAGCGTTTCTCAGGCGATGACTTCGAAGGGGCGCATCATGTCGTTGGCTTCGTGCTCGAGGATGTGGCAGTGATAGAGGTATTTGCCGGGGTAGCCGTCGAAGCGGACGATGATGCGGGTGATCGTGGCGGGGGGACAGTGGACGGTGTCCTTCCAGCCTTGTTCATTGAGGTCGGGAGGGGTAGCCGCCGCGAGATAGCGTGTTCCCTGATTATTTTGATATTTGAAGACGTCGAAGACACGGCGATCGAGAATCTGGAAGCGAACGAGATGCAGGTGCATGGGGTGGGTGTCTTCGGTGAGGTTGATGAACTCCCAGATCTCGGTGGAGTTGAGCTTTGGGGTTTCGGTGACGGGCTCGTGCCAATGCTTGTTGTTGAGCAGCATGAGCATGGAGTTGCCGATTTTGTCGAAGTATTCGTGGAGGGTAACCGTGCGTGTGACTGTGGCGGCAGATTCGGGGATTCGGTCTACGGTGCGTAGTGTGGAGGGGATGGAATCCGAGGTAGAGATTCCATTTGCGAGCCGCGAAGTTTTGGAGGGTTGCGAGGCTTGGCCGGGTTTGGCGGCGACACGGAATTCCAGGATCTGGACGGCGCCGTTGATGAGGTGAATCTTCTGACCGGCTGCCTGAGAGAAGTCGATCAAGAGATCGGCGCGTTCGGCTGGGGCGATGAGAAGATTGGTCATCTTGACGGGCGCAGGGAGCAGCCCCTGATCGCTGCCGATTTGATGGAATGGCTGGCGATTGGTGAGGGTCAGGTTGAAGAAGCTGCTGTTGGCGCTGTTGAGGAGGCGGAAGCGGTAGAGGCGAGGCTCGACTTCGAAGAAGGGGCGCATCTTGCCATTGAGGAGGATGCAGCTTCCGCCGAACTCGGATACCCAGGGGTGTTCGGGGTCGCCGGAGTCGGGATAGTAGAGCTGGCCGTCGGTGGTGAACTGGCGGTCGTAGATCAAAAGCGGGACTTCGTATTTGCCGGAGGGAAGGTTGAGCGCGTCCTCGGCGTCGTCGCGTAGGAGCACCACGCCGAAGAGGCCAGCGTAGGAGTTGAGACGATTGAGACCCATGGCGTGATCGTGATACCAGAGCGCGGTGGCTTCCTGTTGGAGGGGATAGGTGGCGATGTGGGACTTTCCGGGGACGAACCAGTCTTCCGGGAAGCCATCGTCTTTGGACGGGGTGCGGCCTCCGTGGAGATGGACGCAGGTGCGGACGTCGGGGACGTCATGACCGCAGCCGTGAAGAGAGTGATCGATGGGAAGGAAGTGCTGGGTGGGGAGCTGGTTGACCCATTCGACTTGAAGCGGCTGGTGAGCGCGGACATCGATGAGGGGGGCGAGGGGGGTGTCTCCGTAGCTCCACATGCGGGTAGAGGGAATATCGCGATGGGCCTTAGCGTGAATCTCGCGCATGGTGATGCGGAAGTTGTGCGGATGGAGGGAGGAGACTGGCTTGGCGCGCTCGAAGAGAGGGAGCTCGTCGACGAAGGGAGTGAGGGAGTAGCCGTTGATTGCGGGCTTGTCGGATGGCGGGGTAGATGCCATGCCGGGCATGGACATGCCTGAATCGCGATTCTGCAGGAGACGGCTGGCGAGAGCGAGAGGTGGGGTGGTGAGGGCTCCGAGCGCGGAGAGCTGCTGGAGTATGGTGCGGCGGGTGGGGGACAAACTTATCTCCAAATGAGTGGAATGATGCAGGCTGGAAATGGAAAAGGACGCACCCTGAAATACAGGGTGCGTCCTTTGAGTTTATGGCTTGTTTATGAACGCACTGTGAAACCTCGGGTTAGTTGCCTGAGGTGACGGCACCGGTAGTCGGGTTGAGGAGAACGACGTTGGGATTCGGCGCGACGTTGCTCGTGAAGTTGAACATGTTCATGAGAGTTCCGGCGGAAGCGTCGTAGGATCCGCCACCGATGCGAGCACTGCTCAGGAAGACATCCTCGATAAAGCGTGTGATGGAGGCCTGATCGGTTGGGGTGTTATCGACGTAGTTCTTCTTCACCCAGGGTGAGATGACGAGGAGGGGGAGACGGGGACCATGACCGCAGCGGCCCTGAACAGGCTGACCGTTGGAGTTAGGACCGGAAAGGGCTGGAGCAGAGCCGTTGCAGAAGGCTGCGTCGGAGCTGGTCTGGGAGCCGTTGACGAAGTCGTTGAGGTGATCGTACCAACCGTCGGAGTCGTCATAGGCGATGATGATGGCGGTGTTGGCCCAGAAGGGCGAAGACTCGATGGCATTGATCTCGTTGACAACGAAGGTCTGCTCATCGAGAGGATCAGAGTAACCAGCGTGACCGTCCTGGTAGCCGGGAGCCTTCAGGAAGCTGACGGCTGGCATGTTTCCAGCTTTGAGAGCTGCGTTGAAGTCCAAGGTGTCGTACTGGTGGTTGGCGGTGGAAGCACCGGTATCGGCCGCGGTTCCGATAGCTGCAACGGAGGCTGGACGGATGTGAGTTGGGTTGGCGGTGCTGGCGTAGTACTGGAAGGGCTGGTGGTGGGGAATGTAGTCCGACTTGAGAGGATTGCCGGGGATGTTGACGGCACCGGTTGCGCGGCTGCCGGTTGCTTCGTTCGGAAGGCATCCGGTACCGGAGGCGATGACTCCGTTGGCGCTGGTGTTGGTGATAGAGAGATTGAAGCCGCCCTGGAACCAGCCCCAGGAGACGCCGGCGGCGTTCAACAGGTCGCCGATGTTTTTGCCGGTCATGTTGAAGTACTCGCTCGTCGAGGAGCAGACGTCGTTGCCTGGGTCTGCATCGTTGATGTCCGTAAAGCCGCCCTGGCCGTCGGGAATGACTGCGCCGGTGGTGCCCACTTGATTGATGACGCCGTTGGTCTGGCCGGAGATGAGGTTGATGGCGCCGGGGGTGGAGGGTCCGAAGGTCGAACCGAAGGAGTGGTCGTTCAAGGCATAGTGCTGCGCATAGTTCCACATCGCCGTGACGGTGTTGCCGTCGTAGTAACCCATGGTGAGCGCAGTTGTATTGGCGATGCTAGGAGCAGCCGTCTGGTTGGTCAGAGTGGGGCTGTTCGGGGTTCCGACCGAGTATGGGAACAGGTCCATCTTGCCGTTATCGAACGCCAGCTGCTCAGGATTGTAGTTGTGATCCTGGTCATTGGTGGCGGCCTGGTTGGGACCAAGGCGGAAGGGGTTCGCGGCTACTGAATTCTGCACTGTGCTGGTGGCTGTGCTGTTGTTGGCGCCGTTGAGGTTCGGATTGGCAGTGAGCAGGTTCGGATTCGAGATGTAGTTGTTCGGAATCGGGGTGCCGGTTGCTGCTGTGAAGGGTGTTCCGCCGGTGTTGGCCGCATTGGGATAGGTGCCGAAGTAGTGGTCGAACGAGATGTTCTCACCGTAGATGACGACGATGTGCTTGATGGCTGCCTGAGCCGTGGTCGGCGTGGGGGGGGCGGGCGGCGGGGTCGTGTTGGCGTTGCCGTTGCCAGCAGGCGTGCTGACCGTGCCCTGGCCGCAGCCGCTGAGAATGAGGGTCGTGGTCAACGAGAGCGCTAGAAGTTTCCGAATCATTTTAGTAAGGCCTCAAAAGTGGTAGAGATGCGGTGCTCCCTATTGTTAGGCGTAGGAATAGCTGGCTTTGTGAATAAAAAGTGAATGGCAGATGAATTAATGGAGTGTGACAAACTGCGGACGCTGGGTAGGTGCGCGAAGGACAGTGAGATGGGCAGGCTCATACAATCGAAGCAATGGGATTTTCATTTGAAATAGATAGAACTGCTGAGGGTGGGGGGCGCAGGGGGCGTTTGAGGCTGCCGCATGGGGTGGTGGAGACGCCGGTTTTTATGCCAGTAGGGACGGCGGCGAGCGTGAAGGCTGTGCCGCAGAGTCTGCTCGAGGAGATTGGTGCGGGCGGGAAGGGGGCGCAGATCATTCTGGCCAATACCTATCATTTGTATTTGCGGCCGGGGCATGAGCTGGTGCGGCGCATGGGTGGGGTGCATCGGTTTATGAGCTGGGAGCGGCCGATGCTGACTGATTCGGGTGGGTTTCAGGTTTTTAGTTTGAGTAAGCTGCGGAAGATCACGCCGGATGGGGTGGAGTTTCGGTCGCACCTGGATGGGAGCAAGCACTTCTTTTCGCCGGAGCACTCGATGGATGTGCAGATTGCGTTGGGGGCGGATATTGCGATGGTCTTCGATGAGTGCGTTGAGACTCCTGCGACGTGGGAGCGGACGCGGGAGTCGATGGGTCTGACGCATGCCTGGGCGCAGCGGTCGAAGGATCATTTTGAGGCGACGAAGCATCTGGTGCCCTGGTTTGAGGAGAGGGATGGGAAGACTCAGAGCCTGTTTGGGATTGTGCAGGGTGGGATGTATGCGGATTTGAGGAAGGAGTCGGCGGAGCGGCTGGTGGAGATGGATCTGCCGGGGTATGCGATTGGGGGGTTGGCCGTGGGCGAGCCGAGGGAGGTGACGCGGGAGATGATTGCCCGGACGCTTGAGCATCTGCCGAAGGATAAGCCGCGGTATGTGATGGGGGTGGGGTATCCGGATGAGATAGAAGAGTATGCTCGGATGGGCGTGGACATGATGGACTGCGTGCTGCCTACGCGGGCGGGGCGGCATGGGCTGCTGTTTACGTCGGAGGGCAGGCTGAATATTAAGAAGAAGGAGTATGCGGAGGATCAGGGGCCGATTGATGCGACGTGCGGGTGCATGGTGTGCCGACGGTATACGCGGGCTTATCTGCGGCATCTGTTTGCTTCGGGCGAGCCGCTGAGTGCGGTGCTGAATAGCGTGCACAATATTGCTTTTTATCTGGATACGATGGAACGGGTGAGAGGGGAACTTGCGGGAGAAACTGTAACTATTTGAGGTCGTTTTGTACGTAGATTCGGTAGCCGAGGGGTTTTGAGGGGCTGCTGCCGGAGTTGACCATGTGTGGGGGGATGCGTTCGACGTCGAGGTGGTAGTTGGCGTTCAGGTAGTCGTTGAACTGGGGCCAACGGCTTAGTTTTTTGTATTCGTAGGCGGGGCGTGCGGTCGGCGGGTCGCAGTCGTTGCTTGAGACGACGAAGACGGAGGGGGGATTCTTTGTGATGGATTGCCAGAAGGCTTCGCGCGCGTGGTCGCGCTCTGGGCCTGGTTGGGCGGAGAGCATGTAGCAGTCGTAGAGGTAGCCTGTGGCCTGGACGAGGCGCATGTTGTAGAGCGTGGGGATGCAGCCGTCGGCCATATCGAGGCATTGGACGCGGTTTGCGAGGCTCTGGCCGCCGAGGCGATTGAGGTCGGCGCGGAGCATGGTGTCGAACTCTTGATTGTGCCAGTCCTGCCAGAGGGCGTGGGCGGTTGAACCACCTCCGATGAACGCGACGCCGACGACGATGCCTGCCATTGCTAGCCCGGGCAGGAGCCTGTTGCTGACGCGGCGACGAAGTTCCGAGGGAACTGGATTGATTTGGAGGATGGTGGTGAAGTCGATTCCGGCGAGGAGAAGCAGGAATGCTTCGGAGGGGTATCGATGGTAGGGGAAGCCTTTTTTCTGTAAGTAAAACGAGGCTAGTCCGAAGAGGACTCCGACTAAAAGTGCGGAGCGCTCCCAGGTGATCCAGTCTTTTTTCAGGAGGGCGATGGGAAGCCAGAGGAGGACTACGGGAAGCATGGTGGAGGAGATGCTGTGGACGATGAGATGGGGATAGGATCGTGCGCCGAGGAGAAGGAAGTAAGGGAGGAGTTGAGAGAGCGTCTGGAGGAAGTTGGAGACGATGTGTTGGTGATGAAGCCAGGCGACGATCAGGAAGATGGGGATTAGCATTCCGAGAAGGCCACTGACCATGTGTGCGAGGAATGGGCGGTTTCTTCGGCTTAGTGTGATGGCTGAGAAGACAAGGACCGTTGGTGCGAGGAAAAGGACGGAGGGTTTGATGGTGGCGGCGACTCCGCAAAAGATGCCGAAGAACGCCGTCACCCAGGGCTTTGTTTTTTGGGTGGGGAGCGCTCTGAGGCCGGTGAAGAGGAAGGCGTAAGCGATGAGCAGGCACGCGGTCATGGTGAGGTCGCGTTGTCCTAGCTCGATGAGGCCGTCGCGGCCGTGGATGAGCGCGAAGAGGGATGCGGCGAAGAGTGCGGCGAAGCGGCTGTAAGGTTTGCAGATGACGAACATGGCCGTGGCTGAGACGGCGAGGAGGAAGAGGTCGAAGAGTCGCCAGGTGAGAGAGTCGCCGCCGAAGAGATGCATGACGGCACCTTCGATCAGGAGGGTAGTAGGCATGTTGGGGTCGACGATGTCGCGGTAGGGCGCCATGCCGCGATCCATGAGGAAGACGATGTAGTGCATGAGAGCGGCGTCGCCCATAAGCGGCCAATGCCAGGTGCGGATGACGAAGAGCAGAAGGCAACCCATAAGGAACACGGAGGCGAGTGTCCGGGTGAGTGCGTAAGACCGATCCGACATTGCTTCGATGCTCCCGTCGTGCCGACGCTTTGCGGGCAAAGCTTTATTAGAGCATCGCGCGAGTGAGGGATTGGTTAGGGGAGGCGCAGGGAGACGTGATCTTGGTTCAGTTCGAGGCAGAGAGCTTCGATGACGAGGTTGTGATCTTCGCGCTGGGGCAGGCCGGAGACGGTGACGCAGCCGGTGATTCCGGTGCCGGTGACGTGGATGGGAAAGCTGCCCCCGTGAGCGGCGTAGTCGGCGTCGGGGAGGTTGTAGCGTTCGCTGAAGGTGCGGTTAGTCTGCTCAAGCGCAAGGCCGATAGCGTAGGAGCTGCGATGGAAGCGGGCGACGACGTTCGATTTTCGCTGCACCCAGCGGGGATTGTCTGGGGTCGTGCCAGCGAGAGCAGTGTAGAAGAGCGGCTGGTGGGGCTGGCCGAAGCGGCGTATATCGATGACGAGAGATTGGTTGCGGGAGGTGGCCAGTTCGCGGAGGCTTTGGCCGAGACGCCAGGCGGTGTCGTAGTCGAAGCTGGAGAAATGAAGTTCTGCTTCCTGGCGAGCGATGGCGGCAAGGTCTTCGGGGATAGGCATGCGGCATTTCCTTCTGTCGATTCTTCTGCGCGGTTCCTGGTTTACGAAACGCAGGCGTAGAGACAGTTTATGAGAGTGAGATCAGTAGTGACTCGTGGTGAATTATTTAGGGCCGTGAGCGTAAGCTGTTGGCGGTTTTTCGAGGAGGTCGAGCGTGACGGCAAAAGATTATCGACGGGTTGCGTTGAGTCTGCCGGGGGCTTCGGAGGGGTCGCACCATGGGCATCCTGACTTTCGCGTGGGCGGGAAGATCTTTTGTACTCTTGCCTATGAAAAGGAAGGGTTTGGCGTTCTGATGTTGAGTCCGGAGGAGCAGGCGGGCCTTGTGGAGGATGCGTCGGAGGTGTTCTCGCCGGTTCCTGGCGGCTGGGGACGTGGGGGAGCGACTCGTGTACGGCTGGATGCAGTGACCGCGGATGTGCTGGAAGGGGCCTTGAAGATGGCGTGGAAGCGTCGTTTGGCGAAGCCAAAGCCGAAGCGCTCGCCTTGACAGTCAGGGTTGGTTACGCGATGCTTAGGGGCTAGGCACTCTTTTTCCAGAGTAAGCGAAGTTGCGTTCAGTTGAGCGCGCTGGGCTGCCTGTTTGCGGTCGGGCTGCTGCCTGGGCCAGAGATATTGAGTTGTTGAACGGAGTTTTATTTGATGTTTGCGATGTGGTTGCAGCATACGGCGGGCGGACTGGGTAATCTGGGCAGTCTTGCATTGCCGGTACTGTTCTTTGTGGCGCTTTATTTTTTGATGATCGCGCCGAACCAGAGGAAGCAGAAAAAGTGGCAGGAGATGCTGGGGCAGTTGAAGACTGGCGACCGTGTGACCACCAATGGCGGTATTCGCGGCACGGTGCTGTCCGTGAAGGACGATGTGGTTGTCCTGCGGGTGCAGCCGGACGGGGTGAAGCTTGAGTTCGTCAAGAGCGCGATTGCCGCGGTGACGACGGACGAACAGGCTGCCTGAGAAGATTTCAAAGGCAGTACCAATATTTAGTTGTAGGCACGTTGAGATTGAACCGTTAACAACGGACGAGGAAGAAATAAGGATAGCGGCGGCGGGACTGAAAGCCAGGGACTGCGGCTGCACCCTTCAATAAAGATCATGGGCAAGAATCTGGCCGGGAAATCGGCATTCATCGTTGCGGTATTGGTGATCTTCTGTTTCGGCATCGTGGGCATTCCACATGGCGGGCTCACGCAGTCGATCAAAGATCGTATTCACCTGGGACTTGACCTCAAGGGCGGAACACACCTTGTGCTCGAAGTGCATGTGGCTGAGGCGATTGCTTCGGCTACGGACCGGGATGTGGCGCGGCTTGAGGCCGACCTGCAGAAAGCCGGGGTTACCGGCGCGACTGTGGGTAAGACGGACCCGTCGCGGCCCCAGACGATTATTGTGTCGGGGATTCCGGCTGCGAAGCTGAGCGATGCGCGTGGCGTGCTGCAGGGTAGTGATTACGCAAATTACGACGTTGCGACTACGGCCGATGGAAACTCTACGCTGACGATGAAGTTGGGCGCGGTGCGTGACCTCGAGACGAGAACGCTGGATACGTCGATTGAGACGATCCGCGAGCGCATCGACAAACTGGGCGTTAGTGAACCGGTGATTCAGAAGTACGGGCTGGGCGAGAATCAGATTCTGGTGGAGCTGCCGGGTGTCGATGATCCGGCGCGAGTGGAAGAGATTATTCAATCTACTGCCAAGCTTTCGATCCACGCTGTCACGGGTGGACCCTACGAGACGGATCAGGCTGCGTTGCAGGCAAATAACGGAGTGATTCCTCCCGATTCGATGCTGGTGCATGGCACCGGTTCTGCTGGGGCGCCGGATCAGATCTGGCTGCTGAAGCGAGTGAGTGAAGTGGAAGGAACGGACTTCCGCGATGCGCAGCCGGGGCAGGACCAGAATGGTCGGCCGAATATCCGCTTCAACCTGACGACCGAGGCCGGGAACCGCTTCTACAACTACACGCAGGCGCATACGGCTTCGAGCGCGACGCCGGGATCGATGGCGATTGTGCTGGATAACAAGGTTCGCGAGGTGGCAGGGATTCAGTCGGCGATCCGCGACAGTGGAGAGATTACCGGCGCGTTTACGCAGCAGCAGGCGAACGATCTCTCTCTGATGTTGCGCACGGGCGCGCTGCCGGCTTCGATCTCTTATCTTGAGACGCGTACGGTTGGGCCGAGCCTGGGTGCTGCGTCGATTCATCAGGGTATCGTCGCGGCGATTGCCGGCATGCTCGCAGTCATGATCTTCATGCTGATTTACTACCGTGGGGCGGGGATTAACGCGGATCTGGCGCTGATTCTGAACCTGGTGATTCTGCTTGGGTTCATGGGATATACAGGATCGACGTTGACGCTGCCTGGAATTGCGGGTGTGATTCTGACGATTGGTATGGGCGTGGACTCAAATGTGCTGATCTTTGAGCGCATCCGCGAAGAGCTGAGGGCTGGCAAGACGGCTGCCGCGGCGGTGCAGCAGGGGTTTGCGCATGCGTGGGTGACGATCATCGATACTCACGTGACGACGATCGTTTCGGCGATGATCCTGTTCCTGTTTGGTTCGGGTCCGGTGCGTGGGTTTGCGATAACGCTGGCCTTTGGTCTGTTCGCCAACCTGTTCACTGCAGTGCTGGTATCGCGCGTGATCTTTGACGCAATTCTTCAGAAGAAGGAACGCGGCGCGGCTCTGTCTATTTAGATTTTTCGAGAGATTGCGGAAGCCTTTGGAGGCGCCGCTGAGGGTTTAAGAGCGTGGAACTGTTTCGTACAACGAATATCGATTGGCTCGGGAAGAAGTGGTACTTCCTTGGGTTTTCCCTGATTTTTTCTGTTCTCGGAGTGCTGAGCATTCTGTTCTGGCACCACATTCCGCTGGGCGTCGACTTCAAAGGCGGGACGCAGGTGCGGGTGGCGTTCGACCAGTCGCCGAATGAGGATCATATTCGCCAGGCGATGGATCGTGCCGGTGTTCATGATGCGCGGATCCAGCGGGTGAGCGACCCCAGCGGACACGCGGCGAACAAGGTGATTATCGCGTTGCCTGAGTCGACGGCGACGGATCAGTCGCACGACGCCGGACGGCAGAGCGTGGAGAATGCGCTGAATGCCAACTATCACGACTCGAAGTTTACCGTTGAGCAGGTTGAGATCGTTGGTCCTACGGCAGGCAAGCAGCTGCAGAAGCAGGCTTGGCTCGCGACGTTGTATTCGCTGATTGGAATGCTGATCTATCTCTGGTTCCGGTTTGAGCTGATCTATGGTGTGGCGGCGGTGGTGGCGGTGTTCCACGACACGCTGATCACCGTGGGTGCGTTCAGTTTGACGAACCAGGAGATAACCCTTACCGTTATCGCTGCCATCCTAACGTTGATTGGTTACTCGATGAACGACACGATCGTCGTCTTCGATCGTATCCGCGAGAATCTGGCGCTGTCGCGGAGAGAGTCGTTGCATGATGTCGTCAATCGGAGTATCAATCAGACTCTGAGTCGAACTGTGATCTCGTCGGGACTGACGTTTCTGACGGTGCTGTCGTTGTACCTGTTTGGCGGCGAAGTGCTGCATGGGTTTTCCTTCGCGCTCGTCGTTGGAATTTTGATTGGGACCTATTCGTCGATCGCTGTTGCGGCACCGATGCTGGTGGCGTACCAGGACTGGCGAGTGAGCAAGGGCAAATCGGTGACGTTACCTGCGGGTAAGCGCGCCAAGGTGTAGGGATCGGTTCTTCTGCCGATGTAATAGTCCGGGAACAAAAAGAAGTAGCCGGGAACAAAATGCAACAACGTGGTGTCTAAAGAAAAATAGCTCTTCTTCACAGTAAAGAGGCTGCATATGTTCGAATCCTCGTTGATGGAATCCGGTGGCCAGATCAAGACCAAGTCCAAGTACTGGATGATTGGGACCTTTATCTTCAATGGCGCGATCCTGGCAACCATGATCCTTATTCCGCTGCTGTATCCGGAGGCCTTGCCGAAGACGGCAATGACTGCGATGCTAACAGCGCCGCCTCCACCACCTCCCCCTCCACCCCCTCCGCCGCCGCAGCAGATCGTCAAGCCGATCAAGATGGTGTCGGAGATCGATCAGGGGCTGCACGCACCAACCAAAATTCCTAAAGACATCAAGATGCTGAAGGAAGATGCTGCACCTCCGCCGCAGGTCGCCGGAGTTGCCGGTATGGCGGGCATGGGTAGCGGAAGCGGAGTTCCTGGTGGCGTGATGGGCGGTATCGGCAATGCGCCGACGCCGGTTGTCAAAGTTGCTCCGCCAAAAGGTCCCCAGCGCGTCTCGAGCGGCGTTGTCGCCGGTAACAAGCTTTCGGGACAGAATCCTGTCTATCCGCCGATCGCAAGGGCTGCTCACGTCTCTGGTGCTGTGGTTCTGCATGCGGTGATCTCGAAGTCGGGCACCATTGAAAAACTCGAGGTTGTCAGCGGTCCAGAGATGCTTCGGTCTGCGGCGGTCTCGGCAGTTCAAGGATGGCGGTATAAGCCGTATTTTCTGAACGGCGAGCCCACCGAGGTAGATACCCAGATCACTGTCAACTTCAACTTCGGCGGCGGCTAGACCGGGGCTGATTTCGCAATAACGTCTCTCGCGGGTCTTCCAAGGGTGTCGAACTTTTGGGGGATTCCCGGGTCAAGATTCTGAAAGTTAGAGTTCCTATCAGGAGGAAATATTCCAGTGATTCTCGCTCATCTCGCAACAACTTTCGCTCACGTTCCTGCTTCCCTCGCCCTGTACTTTGAAGAGGCGCAGGTTAGCTTCAGTGTTATGGGTCTCTGGTCCAACATGGGCTGGCTGGCTCGTTGCGTCGTCATTCTTCTTTTCATCATGTCGATCTGGTCTCTCGCTGTGATCATCGACCGGGCTCTCTACTTCTCTGCTGCCCGTAAGCAGTCCCGTGAGTTTGCTCCGAAGGTTGCAGGCGCGTTGAAGGATGGCCGTCTGGATGAGGCGATCAAGGTTGCAGACCGCTCCAAGAAGTCGCACCTTGCCGAGGTTGTTACGGCTGGCCTGCAGGAGTTCCGTAGCTTTGGTTCGGGCGGCACGATCACTGAGGAGCAGGTTGAGAGCTCCAAGCGTGCGCTCGAGCGTTCGGAAGCCATCGTTCATGCCAAGCTGAAGCGCGGCCTGGGCGGTCTCGCCACGATCGGTTCGACGGCACCGTTTATCGGACTGTTCGGTACTGTCGTCGGTATTTTGAACGCCTTCCAACAGATCGCAACCCAGAAGACCTCTGGTATCGGCGCAGTTGCCGGCGGTATCTCGGAAGCTCTCGTAACGACCGCTTTCGGTTTGCTCGTCGCCATCCCCGCCGTTATGACGTTCAACTACTTTACCGGTAAGGTTGAGGCGTTCGATGTCGAGATGGACAACAGCTCGAGCGAACTGGTCGACTACTTCATCAAGCAGAGCCATCGGTAAGGCTTCGGTCCTGAAAGCGTAAGACGATCATCAGTACTCTGCGGGAATCACAACTGATCAGCTCCGGACGTTGCCAGCGAACAGCGTCCGGAGGCTGGACAGATACGCGGGGAGAGTAAATACAGCAACCGGACGGAGCATACGTTATGGGTATCAATAAGCGGGATGAAGGCAAGAAGGTCAACTCCAACATCAACGTGACGCCGATGGTGGACGTGATGCTGGTGCTGTTGATCATCTTCATGGTCATCACCCCCATGCTGAACAACAAGGTCAACGTGGACCTGCCGAAGGCTGACGCCGCGGTGGTGATGGAAGATGCCAATAAGGAAGATGCTGTCGTTGTCGCTGTGACGCGCGATGGCAGGACATTTCTTGGCGGCGACCAGGTAACGCTCGATGATCTTGGCCCTAAGATCGCAGCGAAGCTTGAGAACAAGACCAGCAAAGAAGTTTTTATGCGCGCTGACATTCGCGCCAACTACGGCAAGGTAATGGATGCGGTTGATGGAATCCGGTCGGCCGGCGTGAGCCAGCTTGGTCTGCTCACCGAAAGAACCGACGATACCGGATCGACAACAACGAAGAAGTAGTCATGCAGGGTGCCGGACTCGCAATTACTGGAGCGGCAGGAGTATCTCGAGGAGATTGCTATGGGAATGGGTGGTGGAAATACTGGCGGAGCGGTTTCTGAGATCAACGTAACCCCGCTTATCGACGTTCTTCTGGTGCTGCTGATCATTTTCATGGTCATCGTGCCGGTGACACCTCGAGGCCTGGAGACGCTGGTTCCTCAACCGCCCAAGGAGCATCACGATGAGCCGGAGAATGACCGGACGATCGTAGTGCAGGTGTTGTCGAACGGTGCCGCGGCGCCGGCGTATAAGATCAACGATAACTCGTTCAACAAGGCTGACCTCGAACCCAAGCTTGCCGAGATTTTTGCGACACGGCAAGAGAAGGTTATGTTCGTCAAGGGCGATAAAGATCTCGATTTCAGCAAAGTTGCTGAGGTTATCGACTTCGGTCACCAGGCTGGAGTAGACAATATCGGTCTGATTACACCTCGGGTCGAAGCGGGACAGTAAATTTCGGAAGAAAGCTCTCCTTCAGGCGGCGGACCTACGTGTCCAGCCGCCTGAAGTTTTGTGGTTCCGGGGATAAATCCGACCCAGTGTTCGCTCGCCGATGCAGATTTTGAGTTAGGGTGTGGCATCCTCAACGCTCTGTCTATCCTCTATTTGTGCCCTCCTGGATTTCAATTAGAATCTGATCTTGCTTAATAAACTCATATTCGCCAATCTTGGTCACAGGCCGGTCCGAACGCTGCTGAGCGTGCTTGCTATCGCCGTCGAGGTGACGATGATCCTGACGTTGGTCGGGGTCAGCCATGGCACGCTCGACCAATCCGCGCAGAGAGCACGTGGGGTAGGCGCTGATGTTTGGTTTCGACCGCCGGGGTCTTCGGCGATTGGGCTGAGCTCGGCTCCGATGAGCGACAAAATTCCTGCGCTGCTGATGAAGGAGCCTCACGTCACGTTTGCGATGGGAACGATGGTTCAGCCTTTGTCCGGGTTCGATGCGATGACTGGGCTCGACCTTGACGATTTCCGAAAGTTGAACGGAGGATTTCACTATCTGAAGGGTGGTCCGCTGGTTAACGATGACGACGTGATTGTGGATGAGTACTATGCCCAGCAGAAAAAGCTTCATATCGGCGACACCCTGAATCTGGTCAATCACGATTGGAAGCTGGTCGGAATCACCGAGTCAGGGAAGCTTTCACGCATCTGCGTGAAGCTGCAGATGCTGCAGACTTTGACTGGAAATCCGGGCCATCTCAGCCAGATATTTATCAAGGTAGACGACCCGCGCAATGCTCAGGCGGTGGTCGATGCGCTGCGGGTCAAGTATCACGGGTATCAGATTTATACGATGGAAGAGTTCACTTCGATGCTTTCCATCAGCAATGTTGGAATGCTGAAGAGCTTTATCGGGGTCGTGATTGGAGTTGCGGTGATCGTCGGCTTCATCGTGGTGTTTATGGCGATGTACACGGCAGTGCTGGAGCGAACGAGGGAGATTGGGATTTTGAAGGCGGTGGGCGGGTCTTCAGGGCTGATTTTAAATATCTTGTTTCGAGAGACATTATTGCTGGCGCTGCTGGGGTCGGTAGTCGGCATTGTCCTGACCTATGGAACGCAGTGGCTCATGAAACATGCGGTACCGGCCAGCCTGGTGCAGGAGACGGTGTATGACTGGTGGCCGATTGCAACGGGCATTGCGGTTGTGGGAGCGCTGCTGGGTGCGATCGTTCCTGGGGTCAAAGCGGTGAAGCAGGATGTAACGGAGGCTCTGTCGTATGAGTGAGCCGCCGATTATCGAAGTTCGAGGTTTGACGAAGACGTACCAGGTGGGCGAGGTCGCGGTGCATGCGCTGCGAGGCGTCGATCTGGAGATACGGAAGGGCGAATTCGTTGCGATTATTGGCGCCTCAGGCTCGGGTAAGTCGACGCTATTTCACATTCTCGGCGGGCTGACGCCGATGACATCCGGGACGGTGCAGCTCAATGGCCGCGATTTGGCGGGTATGACGAATGCCGAACGGACGGAGCTTCGCAAGACCACGGTGGGGTTTGTCTTTCAGAAGTACAACCTGCTGCCGACACTCTCTGCCGAAGACAATATCCGGATCGTTCAGTACATTGGCGGCCGGGATGTGGCGTTCGACCCTGGGTTTCAAGAGATTCTCGGCCTGCTCGGGATCGCTGACAGAATGAAGCACAAACCTCGTGCGCTCTCCGGGGGGCAGCAACAAAGGGTGGCGATTGCACGAGGAATTGTGAACTCACCCGCGATTCTGCTGGCTGACGAGCCTACGGGCAATCTGGACAGCGAAAATTCGGCGGCTGTTCTGAAGCTGATAAAGGACCTGAATCGCCGTCTGGGACAGACGATTTTGATGATTACTCATGACGCAGACGCCGCTTCGTATGCGGACAGGATCGTCAAAATGAAGGATGGGCGTATAGTTTAGGCCACTTTGCTTTACGTTCCCGTCTAGTCTCTAGGTGGCTGGAATGCATCGTATTGCGAAGAGCACTTCGAACTATGCAGAAGCTCCATCGTTGTAGTACAAAAGACCGACGTTGTCCGCGTATTTGAGGAAGGGAAAGAAAGCTGCTCTAGTCACGTTAGGACTTATGCCATTACAATCAAGCGAACACCGAAACATTGGTTAGATGGTTTCCCTGGTCTTTGCAACAGAAACTCGCGCCCATTTTGAAGGAGATGATTCGCCCAATGAAATTCACCGCACGGATTCCGGTTACGGCCGCTTTGCTGGCGCTGCTGCTTATCACTGCAACCGGGTGTAATCGCCTGAAGGCTCGGGATCAGCTGACCAAGGGAGTGCAGGCATTTAAGAATGCACGATACGAAGAGGCTGTGAACCACTTCCAGAATTCGATCGCGCTCGATCCCGACTATGAAGACGCGAAGCTGTATCTGGCCACCGCGTACTCCTATCAGGTGGTGCCAAATCTGGATACGCCGGAGAATTTGTCTATCGCGCAAAAAGCTCTGGATGGTTTCAACGCAGTCCTGGCAAAACACCCTAACGACCTGACGGCGTTGAAGCAGATCGCCTCGATCAATCGCAACATCAAGAAGTTCGATGTAGCGAAGGAGTACGAGAAGAAAGTCATCGCGATTGCTCCTAATGATCCGGAAGCATATTACACGGTGGGCTTCGTCGATTGGACGTTGGCATACAAGAATGCGATCACGATTCTTGCGGCCGACGGACTAACCGATCAGGGCGACGGCAATCCGAAGAAGAGCAAGGGCGCGTGCCAGAAACTGCAAGCTGCGAACACCGATCTGGTAAACGAGGGGTTGCAGTATCTAAACAAGGCTGTCGAGCTCAATCCGACCTATGACGATGCCATGCAGTATCTTCAGTTGACCTATCGTCGTAAGGCCGACCTGGAGTGCGGGGATGAAGCAGCTCGCAAGGCTGATATGGCGCAGGTCGATTCCTGGATCCAGAAGGCTATGGGCGCCCGGAAGGAAAATGAGCTGAAGAAGGAAAAGGCAACACAGGGCGGCGTTTCGATGCAGTAACCGCTGGTGCTCATCGCAAAAGAGGCCTCCCAGGAATGGGTGGCCTCTTTTGCGTGGGATGGGTTCGGTGAGGTCTCGGATTCCATCATCCCTCTGGGGTAGAATTGCCGCTTGCGACGCTCGATAAAAAAAGTGTTGATTGCGAACCGCGGGGAGATTGCGCTGCGGGTAATTCGTGCGTGCCGGGAGGTGGGTGTGACCACGGTGGCGGTCTACTCGGATGCCGACCGGGGGGCACTGCATGTGTTGCATGCAGATGAGGCGTACCGGCTGGGGCCGGCACCGGCGGCGGAGAGCTATCTTCGTGGGGACCTGATACTGGATGTGGCGCGGCGGACGGGGGCCGATGCGATCCACCCGGGGTATGGGTTCTTGTCGGAGAATGCGGAGTTCGCAGAGGCCTGTGCGGCGGCGGGAGTGACGTTCATTGGGCCTCCGGCGAGCGCTATGCGGGTGCTGGGGTCGAAGACGAGGGCGCGGCAGGCGGCGGATGCTGCGGGGATGCCTCGTGTTCCGGGGAGCGTGACCGGGCTGGCGGATGTGGCGGAGGCGGTCCGCGTGGCTGCCGGGATTGGGTATCCAGTGATGCTGAAGGCTGCCGCCGGCGGCGGTGGCAAGGGAATGCGGGCGGTGTCGCGGGCGGAGGATCTTGCGGCAGCGTTTACGGCGGCCAGCAGTGAGGCAGAGCGGAGCTTTGGGTCGGGTGAGGTTTACCTGGAGAAGCTGATCGAGCGGCCGCGGCATATCGAGATCCAGTTGATGGCGGATGAGCATGGGAGCTGCGTGTATCTGGGCGAGCGGGAGTGCTCGGTGCAGCGACGGCATCAGAAGGTGATCGAAGAGGCTCCTTCGGCCGTTGTCGGCGAAGACCTGCGGCGGAGGATGGGCGAGGCTGCGGTTCGGCTGGCGCTTTCGGCTGGGTATGTGAACGCGGGGACGGTCGAGTTCCTGGTGGATGATAAGGAGAACTTCTACTTCCTGGAGATGAATACGCGGCTGCAGGTGGAGCATCCTGTGACCGAGATGGTGACTGGATTGGATCTCGTGCATCTGCAGCTTCGCGTGGCGATGGGCGAGCGATTGCCGCTGACGCAGGAGGATGTGCGGCTGCGCGGGCACGCGATTGAGTGCAGGATCTATGCGGAGGATCCTGAGAACCAATTTTTCCCGTCGCCGGGATTGATTACGCGGCTGATTCAGCCGAGCGGGCCGGGGATTCGGGAGGATTGTGCGGTGTATGAGGGGTGGAATGTGCCGCTCGACTACGACCCGATGCTGTCGAAGCTGGTGGCGTTCGCGGAGACGCGGGAGCAGGCGATCGACCGGATGCTGCGGGCACTCGAGGAGTATGTGA
Organism: Tunturiibacter psychrotolerans; assembly: GCF_051013365.1. GTDB lineage: Bacteria > Acidobacteriota > Terriglobia > Terriglobales > Acidobacteriaceae > Edaphobacter > Edaphobacter psychrotolerans_A. Next base: position 2,487,023 of record NZ_CP132941.1, read on the forward strand.
TTGGCGGGATCAAGACCAATATCGGGCTGTTCCGGCGGATTTTGATGGATGAAGATTTTCGTGCAGCCCGGATCGACACGGGATATCTGGAGAGGCTGCTGGCTGAACCGGATGCCCCGGTGCGTGAGGATGTCCCTGAGGACGTGGTGGCTTTCGCGGCGGCGTTGTTTGCGGCGTCAGCGCGGCGGGAGACCACGGTGGCTGATGTCGCGGAGGAGCGCCGGTGGGCTGTGGCGGGGCGGCGGGAGGGGTTGCGTCTGTGACGGTTTGGCTTGAGGTAGAGGGAGAGAAGCGAAGGGTTGAGCTTCCGGCTGAGATTGGCGGCAAGGTGGAGTGCTCGGTTGATGGCCGCCCGGTTGCGGCGGATGTGAGAGTGCTGCAGGCTGGGGTGATGTCGCTGCTGATTGAGGGGCGGCAGTACCGGTGCGTTCTGGATGGCGATGGGGTGTTGATTGGTGGGCGGCGGTTCGGGTTTGAGGTGGTGGATCCGCGGTCGTTGCAGGGGAGGCGTGGGGCTGGGGCTGGTACAGATGGGCCGCGGCCGGTGAAGGCTCCTATGCCGGGCCGGACGGTGCGGGTGCTGGTTGAGGTGGGAGATGAGGTCGAGGAGGGCCAGGCGCTTCTCGTGATTGAGGCGATGAAGATGCAGAATGAGCTGAAGTCGCCGAAGACGGGACGGGTGGCCAGGATTGCGGTTGGGGTAGGAGACGCGGTCGGGTCTGGGGATGTGCTGGTCGTGGTGGAGTAACGAGGCTCGGTTTTCTTGTCGGTCGTGGTCGGCATCGGTCCTCCTTTCCCTTCGTTGGTACCCCCCCTCCCCCCTTAGGGGTATTTTGCGCGTAAATTATTTAGAATCATGAGTTTGGAGATGGGTAGTGTCTGCAAAATATTGATTCCAGATGGTTTACTTGCAAAATATTACAAATAAAGGAGTTAGCTGTTAACGGTGAAGGCCCCCGATTCTCTCGAGGGCCTTTTTGCTTCCTTACTTCCATTGTATCGGTTGGAGCATAACTGATACGCCACGCTAATGCGCTGGATTGACGGGGTGATTCGCTGTTAAGGGGCTTGACAGGGTTTGACGGGTATCGAGACCGGGAGTTTGTGGTCAGTGTTCGATGCGACGGAGCTAATGATAATTACGGTCTCATGTATAGGAGGAGCCTTCCACGGCTGATGTCACACCTCGGGTTCCCTGATCGATGATCGCGAGAAAGGCCGTATTTGCTTTTTTGACATTGTGGCTCTGGTGGAAGACCCGATGCGCTTCGAGGAAGGCTACCTCCCAAGTCGCGACCAGCAGTGAAGCCGCAAGGTTGGCGAGGGGATCGGGTTGACGCCGAGCTTGATCACGATCTGCAGCTTTCGCCAACGCGATGGTCAGCATATCCGTCAGTTCGTCGCGTATAGCGCGGGCGCGAGACTTGAGCGCTTCGCTGGCTCGAATCGTCTCGATGAATCGTTCGCTTCCTGCCTCGAAGAAACGGATGTAAGGGAGCTGTTCGGCGATGGCCCGATGGGCGAACAGGCGTAGGGCTTCTATGGGAGAGGTGCCCGGGTCTCTTTTCTGCAGAGCGGTCAGCAAGTCTTCGCGAGCTTCTTCATCAAGATCGAAGAACATGTCTTCCTTGCGGGTGAAGTGATTGAAGACCGTCATCCGCGCGACGTCTGCGGCTTCAGCGATCTCGTCCACGGTCACCTGATCGAATCCACGTTCGACGAAGAGACGTGAGGCGATATCCGAAATTCTCTGCCGCGTGGCGAGGCGCTTCCGGGTTCGGCGATCTGAGGGCGTCGTCAACATTGTTCCACTGCTTTATTGTACATAGTATATAAATGTACTCAGTACAAATAGGAGATATCTGTTATGACCTCTACAAAACAACACGCAGACATCGCCGTGGAAACTGAACGTCTTCGTCTGAATGTACTCGTCTCAGGAGCTAGTTTTGCTGGGCTTGCCACGGCCTTTTGGATGAATCGGCTTGGGTACCGAGTGACGGTCGTCGAGGTTGGAAAGGGCTTGAAGACGGGCGGGTCGCCGGTCGACATCAAGGAAGGCACTGTGGACATCGTGAAGCGCATGGGTCTGCTGGAGCGAATTCAAGCCAGTAGCCTGAAGGCGAAGGCGGTAGATTTTCTCGATGTCGAAGGCGTGAGGATAGCGAGGACGCCAGCTCAATCCGGCGGCGCGCAGGGCTCGAATCCAGAATATGAAATTGAAAGAGACGCCCTTCTCCACATGATGTTTGAAGAGGTGAAGAGTGATGTCGAGTTCCTGTTCGATGACAGTATCGCCCGATTGGAAGAGACTGCAGATGAGGTTGCGGTTACTTTCAAGAGTGGAAGACAACAGTCCTTCTCTCTTTTGTTTGGCTGTGATGGCAATCACTCGAGCGTTCGAAGGATGTGCTTCGGCGAAGAGTCCGCCTACTCTCATTTTCTGCAAAACTACTTTTCGATCACAATCGTCGACAAACTTCTGATCGAAGAAGACACGGCGCAGATGTACAACGTCCCGGGCAAGGTTGTGATGCTGAATGCCTACAACAACAAGACGGATATCATTTTCTGCTTCTACTCTGAAAAGGAAGTTCCGTACAGTTATCGCGATCAGGAGGAGCAGAGAGGCATCATCCTTCAGCAATTCGGCGGCGAAGGCTGGAGGACGCGCGAGTTGTTGGAGGAGTTGAGCCGCTACAGGGATTTCTACTTCGACAAGATGTGCCAGATAAGGATGCCATCCTGGACCAAAGGACGAGTGGCTCTAGTAGGCGATGCTGGTTATTGCGCTTCGCCCGCAGCGGGGATGGGAGGATCGCTGGCGATTGTCGGAGCAACAGCGCTGGCGGACGCTTTCCAGAAACATCCTGGAAGTTTCGAGGCGGCGTTCCGGGCGTACAACGACAGCTTGCGTCCCTTCGTCGAAGACGTTCAGGCGCAGGCTGTCAACTTCGGGTTGGAGATGTTTGTTCCAAGATCAGAAGACGCTCTTCAGAGAAGAAACGCACACTTCAGCGTCGGCTGATTTCGAGGCTTCATTGGTCCTCAAAGAACGCGTTTGTGACCTCGTCGAATGGGATTTGTTTTGCTTCAGCTCATTCTTCGCGCAGCAGGATCATCGGGTCGACGGCGAGGGCGCGGCGGGCGGGAACCAAGGCGGCAACGAGACCTACGCAAAGCATGGTGAGAATGACACCGCCGAGAATGACCGGGTCTTTCGGCGTGGCCTGATAGACGATAGACGATAGGACACGGGTTGCCAGTAGACCGAGGATCATGCCGGCGATCGATCCGATGGCAAGCAGCCGGAAGGTGCGCCCGAGGGCTGCACCGAGCAGTTCGTGTTGGCCAGCTCCGAGAGCGATGCGGATACCGAGTTCGCGGAGGCGTTTGCTGACGGTATAAGCGGCCATGCCGAAGATGCCGGTGATGGCAAGCATCGCGCCCAGCAGGCCAAGCGCGCCGAGAGAGACTGTGGCTACGCGAGAGGCGAAGAGTGCGGAGTCCAGCTCTCTGTGCCAGGTCGTTATATCAAGTGGCAGAGCCGGATCGAGGCTGCGCATCGAGTGTTGCAATGCGGTGGCGAGTTCCTGCGGGTCGCGTTGCGAGCGAACGACGAGCCACGTGTCGCTGGTGGGGTGCTGGAGGAAGGAAAAGAACATGGCCGGCTTGGGATCTTCGGTCAAGGTTTGATATTTTCCGTCTTCGACCACGCCTACTACTTCGGCCCGGTCACCGCCCCAGAACTTGAAGTGGCTCCCTACTGCTTTGTCGACGGATCCGAAGACCTTGCGGGCGAATTCGCGATTTACGACGGCCACGATGGGAGCCTTGTCTTCGTCGTGCATGGTAAAGGTTCTGCCGACGAGGAGGGCCGTTCCGGCGGCACGGAAGTAGTCGGGCGAGACACCGAAGTTCTGGGCATCGGCTGCAGCGTTGGTTGGGCGAAAATCGGTGGTGGCGTCGGTGTATACGTCGGAATCTCCTCCGCCGATGCTGAGCGGAAGGCGATCGGCATATCCGACAGCATCGACACCGGGGATCGCGGCGGCGGCGTCGAGCATGCGCTTCTGCATCGGGACACGCTTGTCGGCATCATATCCAGCCATCTTCAGATCGGTCTTTACCAGCATCACGTTTTTAGGCTGGATACCGTAGTTGCTTTGCAGCGAACGAGCCAGGCCACGCACGGCGACGAGCGAAGCGGTGACCAGGACAGCGCAGATGGCGATCTGCAAACCGAGTAGGACGTCGCGCAGTGTCATGCGGCGTTGGCCGCCGAGGCTGGTCGATCCGGAGCGGATGATCTGCCAGGGATCGGAACGGAGAATCTGTCGGATTGGGACCAGGCCAAAGAACAAGCCGCTGAAGACAGCCAGCAGGAAGGCGAGAGCGTAGGTGTTCCTGTCCGGATTTACGGGGATGTTGATCGGGATATTCGGAATCGGGCGCCAGGTGCTGAGAGCGCGCAGGATGATTACGGCTGCCGCCGTGCCACAGATGCCTCCGGCCAGAGAGACCAAAATGCCTTCGGTGATGAGCTGGCGGAAGATGAGCTTGCGGCGCGATCCCAGAGCCATGCGGACTGCAATTTCGCGGGAGCGATCAGCGGCGCGGGCGGCGAACAGGCTACCGAGATTGGCGCATGCGGCAAGCAGGATAAGACCTGCGAGGAGCATGAGTCCGAACATAAAAGCGCGCGTGGGCCGGCCGAGGGTGTTTCCGGCGAGTCCAGGGCGGGACAAGGAGAATTTGATGCCGTCGTCAGATTTGGGATAGGTCTTCGCGAGCGAATTTGCGATGGTGTTCAAGTCCGCGGTAGCTGCGGCTGGCGTTACTCCGGGCTTGAGGTGTCCTATCGCCCAGGCGTTGTGGTTGCCGCGTTCCTCGAGTGAAAACCAATCAGTAAGTTGGGGGGAATCGACGATGGGAGCCCAGAGATCGGGCGCGAAGAAGAGTTCGGTGCCGCGGAAGTTCGGCGGTGCAACGCCGATGATGGTGAAGGGATGCTTGTTGATTTGTACGGTGCGGCCCACTGCGGCAGGATCCGCGTTAAAGCTGCTGTGCCAGAGCGCATAGCTGAGAACGATCTCGGGCACGCTGTTTGGCCCGTGTTCTTCCGAAGCATGGATAAACCCGCCGAGATAGGGTTGAATGCCGAGGGCATCGAAGTAATTGCCGCTTACGGTATAGGGCCAGACTACGGAGGGATTTCCGTGGCCGGTATCGAGCCCAACGCCGCCCATGATGTTGTATAGCACCAGGGATTCGAAGCTGCGGTTTCTGTCACGCAGGTCACGGTAATCCGGATAGGACTCCGAGGGAGATGAATCTGACCCGTAGGCGCGTTCCAGCATGAACAGCGTCTCAGCGTGCGGGACGTTGAGCGGTCGCAAGATCAAAGCGTTGAGTACGCTGAACACGATGGCATTGGCGCCAATGGCGAGTGCCAGTGTGAGCACGGCGGTCAGGGCGAATCCAGGCGCTTTTGCCAACTGTCGGAAAGCGAGTCGTATGTCGGCGTTCATGCTCCACCTCGTTACGCATCATCGCGCATTTTCCTTGGGGTTACCGGGACTGGTATCGGTTGTACGCGCGTATTGATGCGGAGGTTCCGTCTCGCTTTCAAAAACTCCGACCCTTGTCCCGCACCGGCGACGTATTTAGTACCGGCAGATATGGGCTGGCGGGCGATCCAGCTGGCCTGTCGGCTTTGCTCTTCAGTTTGCGGGAATATTGGCGCGGGCGGCGTGTTTTCTAAGTAACTCCGTTTGGCTGATAGTAAGCAGCGAATGGTTGGAGTCGCCGGCCGGCGTTTCTCGTCATCAGTCTCTGCTGCCTGTTTCAGGCTGGTAGGGCTCGATGATCGATAACTGAAAACGAATTGCGCATTGTTAATCAGTGTCGGATGCCAGAGCGGAACGACAACGAGGTAGCAGCTGCGGCAAAAATGCATTTTGTCTGTTTGTAACTAGTAATGTTGCTTATTTCAGCGGAAGAGAGTGCGGTGTCGCCCAGCAGGTTGGAACGGTGGGGACGAGCATTCTCAGGGGCGGAACGACTCTGGGAGGGAAGTTGGTCCAAGGGACACAAGGGGACACAACAGGATATTTCAGGGATCTACCTAGAAAGCGGGAGAGAACATGAAGACGAATTTGAAGACCAAAGTTCAATCGGATCGGGAACTCGTCGAGGGCCTTTTGTTCGAGCCGGGCTCGAAGCAGGCAGCACACCATCAGGGAGCTTCTGAAGGATATAGATTGCGGACGCTCGAAGGTTTGGAGGAGTTCCTCTGGCTCTCGGAGGTCACGAATCCGCATCCCGCGATGATTGTCGCTGAGGTGGAAGGCCGGACCCAGGTGGACGACTGGCGGAGGGCGCTTGGTCAAGTGGCCGAGCGATACCCACTGCTTTCGGTTCGTATTCGCAAGGAACGGGGCAAGCGTCCTTACTTCGAGACGTTGCCGGATGTAGAGATTCCGCTGCGTGTGATCCCGCTGGAAGGAGCGGATCTTGACTACCTGGCGGCAGAGGAGACGGTTACATCGTTCGGTTAAGGAGACGGTGTGCTGGCGCGCGCCATCCTGTGCCATAGCGCCGAGCGGTGCGCGATTCTGTTTTCAGCGCATCATGCGATCACCGATGGCAAGACCAATGTCCGGATCGTGGAAGACCTGATCGCCGCTGCTTCGGGGGAGTCTCTGGGGGCTCGCTTTCCGGTGCTTCCGGCGCTGGGCGAGTTGTTTGGGCTGGGGGAACCGGGACCCTATGTTGAGGTCTCTGCCGCTGCGAAGGCGCCTGCGTCCTATGTGCGTTATGATCTGCCGGTGCCGAGGGTGGAACGCCATCATTTCGAAGCGGGCGATTTGAAGGCAGTCTTGGCGACCGCCAACGAGGAGGGTACAACTGTGCATGGCGCGCTGTTGGCGGCGTTCCTTCTTGCGGGGAGGCAACTTGCGGAGCGGTGGCGCACTGCGCCGGTGGTGTGCCGTTCGCCGATAGATCTTCGGCCCATGTTGGAACTCTACGGCATACCAGGTCTGATCATCGGGACGCATCGTTCGGTGATGCAGCCGTCGGATAATCTTCCGTTCTGGGAGTTTGCCCGGGTGCTGAAGAAAGACATGTTGCCCTCCCAGACCAAAGAGGTTACGGCGAAGGCGTTGAAGGCCGTGCGCGAGGTGTTGGGCCGGGAGGGCGATCCGGATGATGTAACGACGATCGACCCGGAGAGGCATTTCAAGCATGACCTGATGATCAGCAACTACGGTGATCCGGGGGTGAGAACCAGCTTTGGAGGGCTGTCGCTCAGGGCGCTGTATCCGTCGGTGGCGAGTGGATTCGGCGACACGCAGGCGATCTCGATGGTCACCGTCGATGGGACGCTGTACATCACTCACGCGAGCCGGCAGCCGCTCCGTTCGCTGGTGAAAGATGCGCTGGCCATTCTTCGGGATGCGTGTGCTGTCTCTTCGATGAGGAAGGGTGGGGCGAAGGCTAGGCGATAGATTGTCGAGGCAAGGAACGATGCGCATCTCGTGCTACTCGAGGTGCGCATTGTTTTTAATGCCTGGGACTGTTTCAAGAGGGCTTGGTTTTGTTGGCAGAGTAGGTCCTGCAGAGGCTTCGTTCGATTAATTTTTAATTAGGGGTGTTCAGTCGCGGGCTAGAATGCGGCAGCGTTCCATACCAGGATTTGCGTTGAGCGGTTCAGACGCGGCCAGTATGCGCCAGGAGAGATTGTGAGCGAAACGGCGGCGGAAGAACAACGGATGAAGTGTGTGCGGGCGAGTGTGGAGCTCGGATTTGGCCGGGACTTTGCGAGAATTGCTGTCGCGGGAGTTGGGATGCTCTCGTTGTTGCTTGCGGGATGTTCGCAGAAGTCCGGGGTTGAGAGCGTCGGACCGCCTGTCGCGTCGCTTCATCTGCACGGCTCGGCGTATGGCGGCGAGCAGCCGGTAAGCGGGGCGACGATTCAGTTGTATGCGGTGGGGACGACGGGGGATGGTTCGGCTTCGACGCCGTTGTTGACGCAGGTAGTTACGAGCGATTCGAATGGCGAGTTCACGCTGGCGGGGGACTTTCAATGTCCGTCGGCTTCTACGCTGGTTTATTTGACGGCTACAGGTGGCAATCCCGGGTTGCCGACTGGGATGACGAATCCGCAGCTTGCGTTGATGGCAGCGTTGGGGAGTTGTGGGAGTCTGGGATCTACGACGACGATTAATGTGAATGAGCTGACGACGGTGGCGGCGGTGTGGCCGCTGGCTCCGTTTATGAGTTCGTATAGTGCGATTGGATCGGGGAGTTCGGATGCGTCGGCGCTGACGAGTGCGTTTGCGGAGGCCGCGGTCTTTGCGGACACGACGACTGGCAGGGTGCCCGGGTTAAATGTGCCGACGGGAAGTACCGTTCCTGTGGAGCAGATCGACACGCTGGCGGATGCGCTTGCCAGTTGCACGAACTCGAATGGGGGCGTGGCCGGAGATGGGTCTGCGTGCGGGATGTTGTTTGCGGCGGCGACGCCGCCTGGAGGAGCTGCTCCGGTGAATGTGATTGGAGCGGGGATGAATCTTGCGAATAATCCGACGCTGGACTCTTCGAGTTTGTTCGGGCTGGTGGGAGGGAAGTCTCCCTTCCAGCCGACGCTGACGTCGGCGCCGGCAAGCCTTGCGGTGCAGTTGGGCTCTCCTACCGGTGGACTGTCTATCTCTACTTCTGCGCTGGTGTTTCCTGCTGCGTACCTGAACTTCTCGTCAATGGAGTCGTTCACTATCACGAACAACAGCCTGATCCCATCCTCAATTGCAATTAGCATCGTTGGTGCTGGTGCTGCGGACTTTTCGGTAGTTACCAACTTATCCAACCCCGACGCCGAGTGTCTTGTATTTCCTCTAGCCCCGGGAGAGACGTGCACGGCGCTGATTGGGTTTACTCCTACCTCCAGCGGAGCTCGCAATGCCAGCGCGCTGGTGGAAGGTACCCCGGCAAATCTGCTCCAGTCTGTTGCTCTAAGTGGCGCTGGGCTGGCTCATACAGGGAGTTCCGTGACTCTCTCACCTGCGTCGCTCACTTTCTCGCTTGCGGGAGCGCCCCAACCTGTAACGGTTACGAATAATGGAATGACGCCGATCGCGATCGGCCCTATCACGGTCAGCTCCATCGGATCGGAGACCAATAACTGCGGCGCAATCCTCGCGGCGCAATCGATTTGCACGATACAGGTGGAGGTCGCCGACATTACTTATCAGGGCAAACCACAGTCAGGGACTCTCACGGTGATAGACAGTGGAAGTCCTGGGGTAGGAACGGTGTCTTTGAGTGCGCCGTTAACGAACGAGGTGTCTTTTTTGCCACAGCCGATTAATTTTGGGGACCTGGCAGTGGGGGTGACGAGTCAAGCCAATAGCCGCAACGACATCTTTGTAGAAGACGACGGTTCTTCCCCAGTCCCAGCAGCCGTTACCACCTCGATTGTCGGGCCTAATGCATCCGATTTCTCAGTAAAGCTACAGCAATTTCCAATTGAGATTCACCTAGAAAACAATCTTTTCGTAACGTTCACACCTAGTGGAGTTGGTCCACGGACGGCGACGTTGGTTACGAATTATGGAAATATCCCACTAAGCGGAAATGGAATCCCAGATGGGCCATCGTTGACGATCACTCCGCTTTCGGCGGTGGCGGGCATGCTGGGAGTTGCCACTCCTGTACCTGCCAACGGTGTGGCCCCTCAATGGACGAACACCGGGAGTGTCGTTCTGACGTCGTCCGGAGCGATCACCGGGCCGGATGCAAGTTCGTTCAGCATGACCGCGAGTGGAAACCTGACAATCGCGCCGACTCAATCAGTCCCATTCACCGTTACTTTTACTCCTTCGCACCTTGGTCTCAACACGGCGACGCTTACGGTGACAGATGCCACTACCGGTTATTCGAATTCGATTCCGCTCACCGGGTACGGCGAACCTGACGCACCATCGGTTACGCCCAGCTCTCTCGACTTTGGCCCTTCGGCGATAGGAGTGCAAAGTGCGGCCCAGACTATGACAATATCTGCACCTGGCGGTGACCCGGTCTCGTTTTCTTCAAACCCCGGTAGCAATTTCGTTGTGTCATTCGGAACATGTGCGATCCAGACCCCATGTCAGATCAGCGTTTCCTTCAACCCTCCCAATGCTTACTTCTATTCACTAAGCTATACCGTGACCGATCTTGTCACCGAGGAGTCGACCAATTTCAATCTCAGTGGTTCGGGAGGTGTGGCATCGGTTTCGCTGTCGAGTTCTTCGCTTACGTTTGCAGCGCGAGATATTGGCACGACCTCGATCCCTCAGACGGTGACGTTGACCAACACGGGCGATGCTACGCTCACGATCGCTGGAGAGACGTTTTCCGGTGCAAATGTCGGCGACTTTCCGATTGAAGCGAATACCTGTGGAAGTAGTCTGGCAGCCGGTGCGAACTGCACACTGACGATCTCCTTTGCCCCTACGGCCTCTGGGGCGCGGAGTGCGGTTTTGCAGATTATGAGCAATGCTGCGAGTTCACCGGACAATATTCAATTGATGGGGACCGCGAATTGAGCGTTCGCTTGGGATGAAAGTTCCTGACGGACGGTTCGTCACCGTGGGCTGAATGCGAAGAAATTCGAAAGCCGTGGTTTGCTGTGTTGGCCGGAAGACTTTGTCTGAGGAGGGCCTATGAGCGACGTTGTGGCGTGGAGGGACAGCCGGGATTGAGCCAGGTGGAGCGGGTGGTGGATACGTTTGTCGCTTCGTCGAAGACGTTCACGGATATCTTGCGGAGCACTTGCTGGTGCTGCCGTTCCGTTCGCTGGTGACAGATGCGCTGGCCATGCTTCAGGATGCGTGTGCTGTCTCTTCGGTAATGAAGAGTGGAGCAAAGGCTCGGCGGTAGGTTGTCGAGGTAAGGAACGATGCGCATCTCGTGCTTCGCGAGGTGCGCATCGTTTTTGATGCAGGAGAGATTAGGGGAGATCGACGAGTATGCGGGAGCCGGAGGTGAAGACGATATAGCTGCCCGAGACAGCGGAGGCTCCGTTGTAGGGTACGGTGGTTGTTCCTGCGTGCGGGAGGGTTTCGGTCCAGGTTGCGGCGCCGGTGGTGAGGGAGTAGATGGAGTAGGTGGCGGGGGAGTAGATGGAGTTGGAGTCGACGGGAAGGAAGCCGGTGGTGGACAGGGGCAGGCTCTGGCCTGCGGGTGGGAGCTGCGGGAGTGCCGTGAGGGTGGTGAGTTGGGTGCCGGTGGCGTCGTAGATGACGGCTCCCAGATAGGGAGGGTACACGTGGGTCCCGAGCGGGCCAAAGGTGTTGACCAGGACTCGATTGTTGTCGATCCAGCCGACGGCGAAGCCATTGACCGTCGCGGCGAGGACGCCGTTTTTGTAGATGTTGGTGGTGGAGGAAGAGGAGTAGTCGCCGGTGGAGACGGCGATGAGGGTTCCATCGGGTGAGAGCAGGATGGGAGTGGTGCCGTCGTAGACGCCGGAGGGTGGGTTATCGGACCAGAGGATGGGGGAGCCAGAGGTGGGTGTGAGCTGGCGGGTGTAGTCGAAGTACAAGCCGTTGTAGGTGCCGAGGTATTGGCCGAGCGCGGTGCCTGAGTTGGAGAGAGTGAAGTCGAAGAGGAAGGGCGTTGCCGGGAGTTGGTCGTTGTACTGGTAGGGGAAGGTGTCGGTGATGGTGCCTGCGGGGAGCGAGTAGATGTTGAGGGTTCGGTCGGCGGAGTACTGCGAGTCGATGTCGCTGGCTTTGGCGGCGAGGACGGTGCCGTCGGTGGAGAGGGCGAGCTTTGAGCTGGTGAAGTTGATGCTGCCAACGATGGTTGGGGACGAGGTTTGGTATTCGAGAATTTTGCCGCTGGCAGTGGCGATGGCTACGCTGCCGGGAGCTGCTGCGATACTGAAGGCGTTGCCGTAGCCGAAGAAGCGTGGCGTTGTGGCAGCGCCTGGGCCGTCGAGGACAACTCCGTGCTGATTGCCGATGGCCCACTGACTGGGCGAGGTGGCGGCGAAGGCGGTTTCGTAGAAGACAGGAAGTGTGGTGGCGCTGCTGAGGGTTGGTGTTGTGCCGCTGAGATCGATAGTGGATGCTGATCCTGTTCCGTAGGGAAGCAGGCCGAGGGTAGAACCTGACGGAATGACGGCGGTGTCGGCACTCAGGGTATAGGTGGCCGTGGGAGTGGTGGCGCCGATCGGGTAGATGCTGAGGATATTGACGGGGTAGGTCCAGAACCAGTTGGCATAGCCGTTGAGGCTCAGGTTGCCGAGAGAGAGCATGCCCTGTTGCACTGTGGCTGCTGAGTAGGTGTAGACGTCATAGACTGGGGGATTCAGCGGCGGGCTGAGGTTGGGGGTGTTGGTGAAGAAGTGGCTGCCGTCGGTGAACCATGAGTTGAAGTTCGCGGTGAAGGCGGGACCGATGGAGGAGGCTCCGGAGGGAACGGAGTCGGTTTCGATGACGCTGGTGCCGGCGGGCCCGAGCGCAATTTGAATCTGTGCCGGTGCGGCGAAGGCTCTCGCTCTGGAGTAGTCGCCGGGGAGGGAGAAGAGAAGATGGCCGTCGGTGGTGCTCCAGACGGAGAGACCGGAGGCATAGCCGGAGGCGATGTAGCTGCCGTCGGTCGCGAGTTTCCACCAGGCGTTTACTACCGGGACGGGATCGAGGCTGGGCGCGGTAAGGGTCGTGATGAGGCTACCATCGGCGTTGGAGCGGATCTCGACTGCGTTTGCGGTGCCGATGGCGAGGACGGAGCCGGCCATGTCGGCTGGATAGGGGGTGGTAATGTTCTGAACGAGCGGATCGCCACTGGCGAGCTCGGTTGTTGTGGTGTAGTCCCAGAGCGCCCAATGGCCGCTGGTGTCCTGACTGAAGAGGCGGGTGGGCTGAAGGCGGAGGACGGCAAGCGAGTTAGCGTGGCCGAGATCGACCAGGCTGAAGACGCTGAAGCTGTTGACTGTGATGGTAAGGTTAGCGGCGGTCGAGCCTGCGGAATTTGTTGCGGTGACGGTGTAGGTTGCTTGAGCGGTGACGGTGGTGGGAGTGCCGGAGACTGCTCCTGTCGACGCGTTGAGGCTGATGCCTGCTGGAAGCGCAGGGCTGACAGTGTAGGTGGAGACAGTGCCGGTGACGCTGGGAGTGTCGGTGGTGATGGCCTGACCGACATTCGAGGTGATAGTGGCTTGCGGATAGACGAGGTTGGATGGCGGCGCGAGGCTTACTGTGATCTGTACGGTTGCGGTGGTGGTGCCGGCAGAGTTGGCTGCCGTGATGGTGTAGGTGGCTTGTGGTGTTACAGAAGTGGGAGTGCCGGAGATTGCTCCTGTCGACGGGTTGAGGCTGATGCCTGCTGGAAGCGCAGGGCTGACAGAGTAGGTGGAGACAGTGCCGGTGACGCTGGGAGTGTCGGTGGTGATGGTTTGACCGACATTTGTCGTGATAGTGGTTTGCGGATAGATGAGGTTGGATGGCGGCGCGAGGGTTACTGTGATCTGTATGGTTGCGGTGGTGCTGCCGCCGGAGTTGGCTGCCGTGATGGTGTAGGTAGCTTGAACGGTGGCGGTGGTGGGAGTGCCGGAGATTGCTCCTGTCGACGCGTTGAGGCTGATGCCTGCAGGAAGTGCAGGGCTGACGGTGAAGCTGAGTGTAGTGCCTGTGACGCTGGGAGTATCGGTGGTGATGGCCTGGCCAACAATTGCAGAGATGGAGGTTTGGGGATAGACCAGATTTGTTGGTGGAGCAAGATTCACGGCGATCTGAATGGTGGCGGTGGTGCTGCCGGAGGAGTTTGTCGCGGTAATGGTGTAGGCGGCTTGCGCAGTGGGGGAGGTGGGAGTGCCGGAGATTGCTCCTGTCGAAGCGCTGAGGCTGATGCCCGCGGGAAGCGCCGGGCTGACGGTGAAGCTGGTGGGAGCGCCTGTGACGCTGGGAGAATCGGTGGTGATGGCCTGACCGACGATCGCGGCGACGTTGGTTTGTGGATAGACCAGGTTTGTTGGAGCGGTTCCGTTTGTCGGTGGTGCGCCGCCTGAGGAATTGCCGCCACAGCCTGCAATCGCGCCGAAGAGAAATGCAAGGATGACGACAAATGTAAGGCGAAGGAGAGCGCGAAACGATGGATGTTCCTTGACGAGGAGCACAGGCTTGCTATTCATGGCGCTTTGACCGATCTGATTACAGCGGAACTCTACCACTGTTCGTCTGAAACGTGTCGACAAAGTTGTTACATAGAAAGCGTCATTCAGTCTTCAGGAAAATCGTGCTCTTTTTCTTTCTTTTTGCCATTTTGCGACCGGGCCAGGATGCGAAGATGTTTGTGGCTGAGATTGGCAGCAAGCTGTCGTCGCAGGGATCTGCGATCATCACGATGTTTGGGGGAGTCTATGAGTGACGTTGTGGCGGTGGATGCGCAGTCGGGACAGCCGGGGCTGAGCCAGGTGGAGCGGGTGGTGGATACGTTTGTCGCTCCGTCGAAGACGTTCACAGATATCTTGCGGGATACGAGCTGGTGGCTGCCGTTTCTGCTGGCGGTGGTGGTGTCGATTGGGGTGACGTACACGATCGATCGGCAAGTGGGGTTTGGGCGCGTGGTGGAGAACGTGATTTTGGACAGCCCGAAGCAGGAGGACCAGATGCAGAGCCTGCCGCCGGATCAGCGGGCGGCGAGGGTGAGCGCCATGACGGGCGGGTACAGGTATGTGTCGTACGCGACGCCGGTGATTATCTTGATTATTTCGGCGATTGGGGCGCTGATTAACTGGGCGAGCTTCAATGTCGGGCTGGGGGCGAAGACTACGTTTGGGCAGATGTTCTGCGTGTGGATGTATGCGTCGCTGCCGAGGCTGCTCAGCGGATTGCTGACGATGGTTACGCTTCTGTTTGGAAGCAGTGCGGAGAGTTTCAACATCAAGAATCCGGTGGGGACCAACCCGGCTTACTTTATGCCGGATGCAGCGCCGTGGCTGAAGACGGCGCTGGGCTTTCTGGATGTGGTCGGGATCTGGAATCTGGTGCTGCTGGTGATTGGGACTTCGATTGTGGCGAAGGTGAGCCGGGGGAAGGCTGCGGCTGTGGTCGTCGGGTGGTGGGTGATTGTGCTGGTGTTGAGCGTGATTACGGCGGCGGTGAGCGGTTAGATTTTTGAGTTGCCTTAGGTGCGCCCTGCGCGGGCGGCGGTCACTTCGTGACATGTATACCGGCTTCGCCTTGGGCCTCCCGTTGGTCGGCGGAAGATTCCGTTTGCTGCTAGGGCTGGGTTGGCGGCTGGAGTGAGGTGAAGGTGGCGGCGGGAAGGTTGGCTCCGTTGTAGAGGTTGGCCTGGGGGAAGTTGGGCCAGGCGTAACGGACGTACTGCGGGTTGGGAATGGCGGGACTGGCTACGACTACTGTGTCGCCGTCGGCGGTGTGTTCGATGTGGGCGTTGGCGCGGAGGAAGACGCGGTCGGCGCCGGCGACTTCGAAGCCTTCGGGGGCGCCGAGTTTGGCGTGGAGACCCTGGGCGTTGTCGAACCAGACGTGCATCGCGCCCTTGTCAGGGTAGGCGAGGCGGAAGAGGGGACCGGAGGGGGTGATGTCTTCGTTGTAGACGAAGCGGCGGGCCAAGAGGGAGAGGCGCTCGCCTACGGCTTGCTTGTTCGCGGGGTGGACGTTGTGCTCGTTGCCGATGTCGATGGTGACGGCCATCCCGGTATTGGCCAGGGAGAGGGTTTTGCGCTGGGCGTCGCGGAGTTCTCCCCAGTTTTCTTTAGGAGTGCTACCGAAGGCGGAGATCTGGACGTAGAGGAAGGGGAAGTTGCCTTGGGCCCAGTGGCTGCGCCAGTCTTCGATGAGGGTCGGGAAGAGTTTGTCGTAGAGACCGACCATGTTGAGGACGGAATTGGCTTCGCCCTGATACCAGATGACGCCTTTAATCGGCAGAGGGGTGAAGGGGGCGACCATCGCGTTGTAGAGGGCGGCGGGACGCCAGGAGTCGGGGTTGGGGTGCCAGTCTCGCTCGGGCGTGGACTTGCCTTCGGCATGGGCTTGCTTGTCGAGGGCCTCGAAGCGGATCACTGTAGGTTCGTGGTCCATCTTTTCGGCTCGGGTGGCGAAGACGGGCGTGAGGGCGGCGTTGGCGCCGAGGGCGTTCATGCTGGTCCAGGCTTCGGCTGGGGTGCCTCCCCAGGTGGAGTCGATGAGGCCGATGGGGATGTGCTGCTGTTTGTCGGCGAGGGCCTTTTGGAGATCGCGCGCGAAGAAGTAGGCGACGGCGGAGAAGTCTTTTGCAGTGTCGGGGGTGCAGAGGGACCAGCCGGTGGCGGATTTGACGTCTTCGCGGGGGTAGTCGGAGGCGTCCTTGTCGATGCGGAGGAGGCGGATGTTGGGGTAGTTGGCGGCGGCGATTTCTTTTTCGGCGTTGTCGATCTGGGTGTCGGGCTCGAAGCCGGAGAGAGGCATCTCCATGTTGGATTGGCCGGAGGCAAACCAGAGATCGCCGAGGAGGATGTCCTCGTAGGTGATGGTGTTGGTGCTGTGAACGGTGAGGGTGTAAGGGCCTCCGGCGGGCTGTGGGGGGAGATAGAGGCTCCAGCGGCCAGCGGCGTCGGTGGTGGCAGTGTTGGTGAGGTTGTGGAAGGTGGCGGTGATCGACTCGCCGGGTGTGGCGCTGCCCCAGATGTGGATGGGCATGTCGCGCTGGAGGACCATGTGGCTGGAGAAGATTTTGGGGAGGGAGACTTCGGCTTGGGTGGTGAGGGTGGCGGCGAGGAGGCAGAGGGTGAGGCGAAGCTTCATTCAGGGTCTCCGACTACTTTTATAACTGGGCGGCGAGTGTGTTGACGAGGGTGGGGCGGGGAAGGTTTCGTTCGTCATCAGGACGCTAATGGCTGTCGAGGCAAATGTAGGATTGTCCACGGCGCATTCGGCGGCGATGTTTTGCATTCGCAACACCGGCAGTACGAACAGCGGCAAATACAGGGATCCTTCACTGCGTTCAGGATGACGAGCGTTTATAGAACGATGAGGAAAGGAAAAGGCCCGACTCTCGTCGGGCCTCAGAGGTGATTTTGGTGAGTGACTACTCGATCCAGCGTTTGAAGACGAGGGAGCCGTTGGTGCCGCCGAAGCCGAAGGAGTTCGAGAGTGCGTAGTCGATCTTGGCGGGCAGCGGTTTGTTGGGGACGTAGTTGAGGCGGCACTGGGGATCGAGCTCGACGATGTTCATCGTCGGTGGAGCGATCTGGTGCTGCATGGCGAGGATGGTGATGCCGGCCTCGAGGCCGCCAGCACCGCCGAGGAGGTGGCCGGTCATGGATTTGGTGGAGCTGACCAGGAGCTTGCCGCCGATGGCGCGCTCGCCGAAGACGTTCTCGATGGCCTTCGATTCAAGGGCATCGCCGAGGGGAGTCGAGGTGGCGTGTGCGTTGACGTAGTCGATCTGGTCGGGCGAGATGCCGGCGACTTTGAGCGCGTGCTGCATGGAGCGGTAGCAGCCTTCGCCTTCAGGGGCCATACCGGTCATGTGGAAGGCGTCTGCAGAGAGGCCGTAGCCGAGGACTTCGGCGAGGATCTTTGCGCCGCGGGCTTTGGCAGCCTCGAGCTCTTCGAGGATGAGGATGCCTGCGCCTTCGCCGACCACGAAGCCGTCGCGATCCTTGTCGAAGGGGCGGCTGGCGTGCTCGGGATCGTCGTTGCGGGTGGAGAGAGCGCGCATGGCGGCGAATCCTGCCACGCCGAGCGGGGTGATGGAGGCTTCGGTGCCGCCGGCGATCATGGCGTCGGCATCGCCGCGCTGAATGATGCGGAAGGCGTCGCCGATGGAGTGCGCCGAGGTGGTGCAGGCGGTTGCCGTGGCTTCGTTGGGTCCGCGTGCGCCGTACTTGATGGAGACGTGGCCGGCGGCGAGGTTGATGATGGAGCCGGGGATGAAGAAGGGCGAGACCTTGCGCGGGCCACCGGAGAGCAGGTTGGAATGTTCGCGCTCGATGACGTCGAATCCGCCGATGCCGGAGCCGATGTGGACGCCGACCTGATCGTGGTTTTCTTCGGTGATCTTGAGACCGGAGTGGGCCATCGCTTCGGCGGCAGCGGCCAGAGCGAAGTGGATGAAGCGGCCCATCTTTCGGGACTCTTTCTTTTCGACGAAGAGGAGAGGATCGAAGTCCTTGACCTCTGCGGCGAAGCGGACTGGATGGCCGGTCAGATCAAAGGCTTTGATCTCGGCCATACCGCTGCGACCGGCCATGAGGCCTTCCCAAACCTCAGGGGCGGTTTTGCCGACCCCGCAGATCAGGCCGAGGCCGGTGACGACTACGCGACGATGCTCCATTGTTTACTTGGCCTTCTGGTTCTTTTCGATGTAGTCGACAGCATCTTTGACGGTCTTGATCTTCTCGGCGTCTTCGTCGGGGATCTGGATGTCGAAGGCTTCTTCAAACTGCATGACGAGCTCGACGACGTCGAGAGAGTCTGCACCGAGATCTTCCTGAAAGCTCGCGCCCGGGGTGACTTCCGCTTCATCCACCTGAAGCTGTTCGACAATAATCTGCTTTACCTTCTCGTCTACTGCTGCCATTTCGTTCTCCTGTTTACGTCTGGAATCTGAAGCCTGGATATTTTGTCGGATATGAGGTCGACACGGCCAATCTCAAGCATACTGAGCGCCTCAGTGAGTGTAAAGCAAAGCGGCTGTGGCTGCAGAAGGGGGTGGCAGAACTTTTTCAGTCGTCCTCGGCCGAGGCGGCGAGCAGCGGGGCGATAGAAGGGATGTCGTCAAAGCCGATGAGATTGGATATGGGGGCGCCGGTGTCGATCGAAGAGACGTTTTTGAGGGCTTTGTTGATAGCCCGGGTGCGGACGCCTAGCTTTTGAATCGTGTTCTGGACAGTGCCCACCTGGTCTTCGACCTTCTGCATGAGGCCGCCGTAGGTCTCGAACTCCTTTTTGGCGCTTGAGAGGACGCGCCAGACCTCGTCGCCTTTTTTCTGAATGGCGAGGGTGTGGAAGCCCATCTGAAAGCTGGTAAGGATGGCCATGAAGGTAGAAGGGCCGGCGATGGTGACGCGGCAGCTGGACTGAATCTCCGACTGGAGGCCGGGGCGGCGCACGACTTCGGCGTAGAGGCTCTCCGTTGGAAGAAACATGATGGCGTGCGGCATGGTGGTGGGAGGATCAATATATTTGTCGCAGATTCGCTTGCCTTCGGCGCGAATGCCACGCTCAAAGGCTCGGCCCGCTGCGGCGATCTCGTCGACGGTGCCGGTTTCGTAGGCGTGTTCGAGGCGCTCCCAGTCTTCCTTTGGAAACTTGGCGTCGATGGCGAGGAGCGTGTAGCTTTCGGGGCCTGTCTGACCTTCGCCGGAGGGGAACTTGAGGGCGTATTCGACGGACTCGAGTGTTCCCGGCTTGATGCGGGCGTTCTTGATGTACTGCTCGGGAGAGAACATTTGCTCGAGCTGTTGGCCGAGTTGAAATTCGCCGACAACGCCGCGTGATTTGACGTTGGAGAGAACTCTCTTGAGGTCCCCGACCCCAGTGGCTAGCTCCTTCATCTCTCCGAGTCCCTTCTGGACTTCGCCGAGATGCGTGGTGACCTGACCGAAGGATTCGGTGAGTCGCGTCTGGAGCGTGGCGTGGAGTTTTTCGTCCACGGTGACGCGCATCTCCTCGAGCTTCGCGGTATTGGCGTCGTTAAGTTTTGAAAGGCGGTCTTCGACGGTGAAGCGGAGCTTTTCCTGCTGGTCGTTGGCTTCTCCGGAGAGCTCGTTGAGGCGGCTATGCAGGGCTTCGCGAGCTTCGGTCTGATTTCGGTTGACCTCGGCGATGAAGTAGGAGAGGCGCTGCGCAATCGAGTCGAGGTTTTGCTGCACGGCGGTGCGGAGAACTTCGTCGGAGGTCTTATTGTCGCTGCGAAAGGCGTTGAGGCCGTTCTGCAGAAGGCCGCTGAGTTCGGCGATGGTGGCGGTGATTTCGGTCCGCAGACTGGTGAAGTCGGTGGCCGCTGCTTCGCGGGTGCGTCGGGCTTCGTCGGCGAGGTCGCGACGTATGTCGGCCAGGCCGCTACGGAGGTGGGCGTCGAGCGCTTCGTTTCTGCCGTCGAGGCGGGTGAGTTGATCGGGAATCTGGGCAAGGCGAGGGTCCTGCGGAGCCGCCGGACTCTTGCGAAGCAGGAGGAGGATGACGGCGAGGAGAGTGATGAAATTGAGGATGAGGAGGGCAGTAAACATTCGACTTTCCTTCGCCTCAGAATAGCATCAGGTTTAGTGGAACGCTCTGGGTTTATTGGTAAATCTAGGAGGTGACCGGAAAATAATGAACGCGTTCAAAAATATCTTTACACGGCAAGGTTAGGGGTATAAAGTAATTAATTGAACATGTTCAAATTTGTCGTCGAGGAGAATTTCTATATGATCGTCGCAAGCTGCTACTTCAGCTATCTCGTTATAAGCATTGCGCTTACTGTTTGGGTTGCGCGGACACTTCATCGGAATGGTCGGGTATTTCTGGTGGATGCGTTTCGTGGTAACGAAGCACTGGCGGATTCCGTAAACCAGTTGCTGGTGGTGGGGTTCTACCTGATCAACGTCGGTTATATCGCGCTGGCGTTGAAGACGACCGATCCACTTTCGAATTTCCGGCAGGTGATCGAACTGGAGAGTGTCAAGATAGGAGTGGTACTGCTGATCCTTGGAGCGATGCACTTCTTCAATATTCTCGTGTTTGCAAAGATGAGGGGCCGGTCGGCCGGCTTGGGCTCTGCGCCACCGCCGCGGGTTGCGTAAGTTCTAAATGACGAAGATCAAGAAGTCCGAAGAGACGCGAACACGAATCCTCGAGGCTGCGCTTGTTGTGTTTCGCGAGCGTGGCTTTGAGCGTGCCACGATGCGTGAAATTGCCACAGCGGCTGGGGTGGCGGTGGGGGCGGCTTATTACTACTTCGAGTCGAAGGACGCGATTGTCATGGCGTTCTACGAGCGCTCACAGAGCGAGATGCGAGCTCGGATCGAGGCTTCTCTGGCTGAGAGCAAGACGTTAGAGCAACGCTTGCAGGCGATTATTTCAACGAAATTTGAATGCTTTGGACCAAACCGGAAGCTGCTAGGTGCGCTATCTGCCCATTCTGATCCGGAACATCCGCTGTCGCCATTTAGCAAAGAAACCGCGGCAATTCGAGAGCAGGACATCGGTTTTTTTGAGAGTGCGGTTGTAGATTCCAAGGTCAGGCTGCCCTCAAATATCAAGCCTTATTTACCGCGTTTGCTTTGGATGTACCAGATGGGTTTGATCTTATTCTGGGTATATGACCGGAGCGATGGCCAGAAGAGGACGATGCTGCTTTATCAGAAGACCTTGAAGATGATTCTGGTGACGCTGAGACTAGCTGGGCTTCCGTTGCTGCAACCTCTGCATCGTTTAGCTGCGGAGCTGCTCGAGGTGGTTTACGCAGAAGATTAGATCTTGAATGCGTGCTGTTTTAACGATTGAGAGATTCCAGCAGGAGGGTATATGCCGATTACGAACTACAGTGTGCTGGCGGGGAAGCCTACGGCGGGGAAGGTTGTAACTGGCTCGAGCACGCATTATCAGATCACGATGCAGGCTCCTGGTGGGCCGTTTACAGTGGCGGTCAATATTCAGTCGGTGGATGGGTCGGAGGTTTTGTATGACATCGTTGAGGACTTTACGCCACCGGATCTAGCTGCGCTGACGGCGTTGCCGATGGGGATGACGGCGTTGAAGAGTGAGCCGGGTGGGCTGGCGTTGGACTTCGTGCGGAGTACTGTGAACGGCGCGCCGATGATTACGAAGGAGCAGATGACTCTGTTGCCTCAGGCGACGACGAAGTCGAAGGGGAGTGCGGAGGAGCAGATGGTGCAGCGGGCGCGTACGAAGGCGCTTGAGAATGCTGTGGTGACGCTACTGAATATGACGGTTGCAGATAAGGATGGCGTGATCTATGCGTTCGGCAGCTCGTACGCCGACTCGGGGAAGGTGGATGGGATCCACGATATTCATATGAATCAGGGGAATCCGGTGGGTGGTCAAGGCGGCGGATTCAGTGGGGATAACGGCGTGTGGCAGGATGGGGCGCTATTTATCAATTTGCCGTCGAAGGGGACCTGGACGGCGGTGTTTATTGCATTTCAGACTGAGAGTTGGAGTACAGATTCTAGTGGGAATCCGGTTTAGAAGATAATGTCCTGCCGGACGGGCCCACTGCGCTCGGCCACCCCGCAAACGAAGACCCGTTTGCGGGGACCCCGGTTCGGGCGGTCACTTCGTGACTTGTGTACCTTGTCTTGCAGCTGCGGAACGTCACGGTCCTCCCGTTGGTCGGAATATTTTTAGAGGGCGGCTACGATCTGGTCGGCGATGGCGGCGGCTTCTACTGCGGGGCGGACATCGTGGGTGCGGAGCATGTGGGCTCCGGCGAGGATGGCGGCTACGTTGGCGGCGGTGGTGGCGTGGAGACGGTCGTCCATGGAAGGAGTTGCGCCTTCGAGGAGGATTGACAGGCTGGGGATTTGGGAGAGGGTGTGGGCGAGGAAGCCTTTGCGTGAGACGCCGGCGAGGATCGGTATGTCGAATTGCTTGAGTTGGTCGAAGTGGGCGAGGAGTGGGTAGTTTTCGTCGAGGCGTTTGCCGAAGCCGAAGCCAGGGTCGAGGACGATTTTGTTGCGGGGGATGCCAGCGGTGGTGGAAGCTTCGAGGCGCTCGGCTAATTCCTTGAGGACCAGGGGAAGGACTGTTTCGGGGGCGAGTGCTGGGAGGTTGGGCCAGTCCTGCGGGCGGCCGCGGGAGTGCATGAGGATGGCTCCGCAGCCTGACTGGGCGCAGGTTTTCGACATGTCGGGGTCCCAGAGGTGGCCGCTGACGTCGTTGATGATCTCGGCTCCGGCTTCGATGGCGCGGCGAGCGGTGGTGGCGTGGAAGGTGTCGATCGAGAGGATGGTGTTGGGTTTTTGTTTGAGGATGGATTCGACGACGGGCAGGATGCGGGATTGTTCTTCGTCGGGGGTGAGGGGAGTTGCGTTGGGGCGAGTGGATTCGCCGCCCAGGTCGAGGATGTCGGCGCCCTCTTCGAGGAGCTTGAGGGCTTGGGTGAGGGCTCGCTCGGGGGCGTGCTGGGGGGAGTAGAAGTAGCCGCCGTCGGAGAAGGAGTCGGGCGTGACGTTGAGGATGCCCATGAGGATGGTCCGCTTGCCCAGCGGGAGGGTGCGGGTGCGGAGTTGCCAGTCGTAATGGCGGCGCGGGGAAAAGGGCATGGTTGGATTTTAGCTTTCCACTGCGCGTGGGGCGGGCGTTCGCACGCCTTTTTAGGGCTTCGCGCGGCCCTCCCGTTGGTCGGGATTATCTTCATTCCGACCAACGGGAGGTCAGTACCGCCCGCCGCTGCAAGACAAGGTATACGCGCCACGAAGTGGCCGCCCCACGCGCAGTGGGCCCGTCCGGCAGAACACGCGGATGCTAGACTGCGCGGATGATGAGGCCTTTGGGATGGGTGGCGGTTTGTTTGCTGGGTGCTCAGCCGCTTTGGGCGCAGACCCAGGGTGTTGGATGCGACGGGGCAGTAGCGCTGAAGGATGGTCGGAGCGGGGCTTGCACAGAGTTGGCGCAGACGATTGCCGCGTTGCTGGAGGAGCCTGCGGTGGCACGGGATCATTGGGGAATCGCTGTCGTGGGGATGGACGGCGCACCGATTTATTCGTTGAACGAAGGGCAGTTGTTTCAGCCGGCCAGCAACGCGAAGTTATTTACGACAGCTGCAGCGATGGCTTTGCTGGGCGAGAAGGCGACGTATCAGACGAAGGTGTTGGCGAGGGGTGTTTTTGCTGATGGTGACAAGTTGACCGGACAACTTGTGCTGGTTGGAAACGGCGATGCAAATCTGTCTGGAAGAGTGTTGCCGTATGTTGCGCCGGTGCCGGGGCGGAAGCCTGTTGTAGAGGACGTTGGGCCGGCACCTCTGCGGTATCTGGAGGAGATGGCGGATCAGGTGGCTGCAACGGGGCTGAAGAGTATCGAGGGCGATGTGATTGGGGATGACACGGTGTTTCCGTGGGAGCCTTATGCGCAGGACTGGGTGATCGACGATGCTGTGTGGGGATATGGGGCGCCGGTGTCGGCGCTGTCGATCAATGATAACCAGATGAAGGTGACGGTGACGCCCGGAGATGTTGTGGGGGCACCTGCGAACGTGGCGATCGATCCGGAGGTGCCGTATTACACGCTGGATGTTGCAGTGACGACGGGCGCGGCGAAGAGTGGGAGCACGGTGCAGATGGAACGGGCTCCGGGATCGAAGGTGCTGCGGATCTATGGGACCGTTGGTTTGCATGGACAGCCGGATGTAGAGGAGGTCGCGATCCAGGACCCGGCCGAGTATGCGGCGGTGGCTTTGAAGGGAATGCTGGAGGCTCGTGGGATTCATGTGAGTGGAGTGGCGAAGGCGCGGCATCGCGTGTTGTTGGATACGGAGAGCTTTGGCCGTGAGGCCGGTGCGGTTGGTGAGGCGACTGGTGTGTCTCCGCAACAGAGGATTGAACCGGCAGATGATGCGGCGTTTGAGGTTGCAATGAGGGGTGAAGAGAAGACACTGGCGACTCATACGTCTGTCGAGCTTTTGCAGGATGTCGTAGTGACGAACAAGATGAGCCAGAATCTGCACGCCGAGTTGTTGCTTCGCCAGCTGGGAGCGGCGCGAGGGAGAGATGGGACGATTGCGCAGGGCGCGCGGGTGGTGCGGCAGTTTTTGTTGAGTGCGGGAATTGATAAAGATGACTTTGTCTTCTTCGATGGGTCGGGGCTGAGTGGGCATGATCTCGTCACGCCGCGGGCGACTGCGCGGCTGTTGCATTATGTGAGTGGGCAGAGCTGGTTTGCGGATTGGAAGAGCAGTTTGCCGGTGGGCGGGGTGGATGGGTCGCTGGAAGAGCGGTTTATGAAGGCTCCGCTGAAGGGAAAGGTGTGGGCGAAGACGGGAACGCTGGGAGAGGCGCGGGCGCTGAGTGGGTATGTGGAGTGTGCGAGCGGGCGTACTGTGATTTTTTCGATTATGGTGGGGAATCATCTGCCGCAGACAAATGCGGATCGAGAGGTGACAAACAAGATTGTGGCTGCGATTGCAGCGGCGAATTGATTTCGCGGAGTGGATGAGAGAATAAGGGCATGATTCGGGTTCTTTCTTTGCTGATGTTTGTGGGGGTTCTTGCTGGATGTAAGTCGGTTGCGCCGCCTACGCCGCTGGCGAATTTGAATGCGCAGCAGATGCATGGGCATGCGGTGTATCAGGCGCACTGTGCGCAGTGTCACTATGACCGCAAGAATGCTGCGCTGCATGGGCCGGCGTTGATTGGAGTTTACAAAAAGCCGTACCTGCCGAGCGGTGCGCCGGCGAACGATGAACGCGTGACGGCGACGATTGTGCATGGGCGGAACCTGATGCCGGCGATGGGAAATACGGTGGATCCGCAAGATCTGGATGATCTGCTGGCGTATCTGCACACTCTATGAGCGAGAACGAGGAAGTTAGAAAACTTGAAGCACGAGCGCATGGGATGCTGCCGGGTGTGGCGGGGATTTCACTGTTTATGCTGGTGCTGACGATGGTGAATGCGTTTGCCGCGTTGACGGGGAAGTTCGGCGTGGGGAGCGCGAAGTACGGTGTGTTGGCGCTGTGTACGCTGCTGGCGGCGGGTGTGTTTGGTTTGTTGCGGCTGCGGCGATGGGGATGGGCACTGGTGTTGGGTGGATGTCTAACGTTGTGTTTGGGGAATCTGTTTGTGTTTGAGAAGACGCATGCGGGGCCTTACCTGGTGCAGGGATTGTTTGCTCTTGTGTTCTTTCTTTATCTGGTGCGGACGGAAGTGAGAGACCGGTTGCGATGAGCTGGTGGCTGCGGCATATCGGGTGGTGGCCGCCGTTGTTTGGGACGGGGATCAAGGTGACGCGGCTGGACAAGGATCTGCGTGCGATTGATGTGGAGATGCCGCTGCGGCCGTGGAATCGCAACTATGTGGGGGTGCAGTTTGGCGGGTCACTGTTTGCGCTGACCGATCCGTTTTACATGATTATGCTGGCTACGAATCTGGGACCGGAGTATGTGGTTTGGGATAAGGCGGCTTCGATAAAGTACAAAAAGCCTGGGTTGGGGCGGGTTCGGGCGGAGTTTCGTTTGACGGCGGAGAGGCTGGGGGAGATTCGGGCGGTGGTGGATCGTGAGGGAAGGACGGATGTGCGGTTTGTCGTGGAGGTGAAGGACGATGAGGGTGGGGTGGTTGCGGAGGTGGAGAGAGTGGTCTACTGCGCCACGAAAATTGCGCATGAGGAGAGAAAAAAAATGCGGGGTGGTGGTGGGTGAGGTTTTGGTGGGTTTGCCGGGTTTTTTGAGGGGGTTGTGGGGACGATGAGGTTTTGGGTGTGGTGTTTTGGTGGTGAGTTTGTGGTGGATTGATGGTGTGAGTGTGGTTTTTCGCCGCGTGTTTTTCAGCTGCGAAAATCACGCCAACTTTTTGGATTTATTTTGGGCCAGCGGAGGTAAACAGCTGTGTCCTCGGGGGAGTGCTCGAGTCATGCGCGAATGCCCCACGGCTCAAGTTGAGATGTGGGGCATTTGATCGCGGGCTAGGCGGAGATGGCTCCGCGGTCGCTTACTTTGTTGCCTGGGTGTTGGAAGGAGCGGGTTGATTCGCGCTGGTTGTTGTGACCACAGTTGCGATGGGAACGCAGGGATGCGGAGCGGCTACCTGGCCCGGTAGCACGGGGTTACCTGGAGCGCGCATCTGCCCGGCGGGGCATCCTTGCAGGAGTGGCACGGGGCGCAGATCGGCGGGCAGGGGTGGGGCTTCGGCGGAATCCTTCTGTTCATTTTGCTTCGAGCCCGGCCACGCGTAGGGAGCTACGCGGATCGGCCCGTAGCCCATCACGGGGAACTTGGTTGGTACGGTGAAGTTTTTGTCTACGAGGACGTAAGCGGACTCCGGCGCCTTACCGAGCAAGCGCTGGTCGGAGGTTAGCTGCACGATGTGATCGTTCACGGTTACAGTAAGGGTCTTGTCGTCGAAGGCCTTTTTCTGTTCGACTGCGGCGGGGAATGGAGCGTTGGAGACGACCGTGGTTCCGATGCCGGGGATGTAGAAGTAGATGTACTTGAGGTCTTTGATCTCGTAGTTGAGTGCTGCCTTGCCTGTCATTCCATCGACGGTGAGTGTTCCGCGAGCTATGGATACTGAGACGAGTTTTGGGGGCTTCTCTTTTGAGGGGTGCAGCTTCTTCCCGTTTTCGTCGTAACCGAGATTGTCTTTGGTCTGCATGACGGGCTTGTTGTGCTCATCGAAGAGGGGGTGGCCGAATTTGTCGCGCTGCTGCTTGACCGGGGGATTGAACATTAGCTTTCCGTCGGGGTCCTGGCGCTGATTCCCTTCTTCGTCGAGCATCGGGGTTGGCGGCAGTACGACCAGGGTCATGGGCCCCGTGTACTCCTGCTTCCCTTTCTTACCCTTGGCGGCGGGTTTGGGTTGTTGTGCCGGGGCAGCGGCGGTTTCTTTCCCGTCTGCTGTTGGAGCGATGGTTTTTTCGGGATCGGATGTGGGCTGGGTGGCGTCGGTTGGTGCAGCCGGCTGAGCGGACTGCGGGTTTGAGGAGGGCGCAGGCTGAGGTTCCTGTGCCAGAGCGCGTCCCGCCGAGGAGAATGCCAGCGCGAACGCAAGCACTCCAGAAAGTGATCCAATCTTGGTCCGCACCATGAAGCTCCTCCTCCGTATCTCTCAGATGTGTAACGGTCTGGGACGCGTATCGATCCCAAGAGTCGGCTATTGAGGAGGATAGTCGTGGATGCGAAACTGCCCGATCACCCACTGTGGTGACTCGCTACAACTTTGGTGCTAGGACGATCCTTATTGTGCAAATGCGAGGGTGCGCAATGCGAGGGGGTGGGACGGGCTGATCCGCTTCGTTGCGGGGTTGGATACAATGGAAGGGATGACTCCTCCGGTTGAACAGTTGATTGCGCAGAGCACCTCTGAGCTGGTTCAGATCGATCTGGCGCCGCGGAAGCCTGCGGCCAAGCCCGCGTGGCTGAAGGCGAAGGCTCCGATGGGGGAGACCTTTCATAATCTGAAGAAGATGGCGCGGGAGCTGAACCTGCATACGGTGTGCGAGAGCGCGCAGTGCCCGAATATCGGGGAGTGCTGGAATCAGAAGTCGGCGACGTTCATGATGCTGGGGAATCTTTGCACGCGGCGGTGCGGGTTTTGCGCGGTGCCGAAGGGGAAGCCGGAGCCGATCGATTTCGATGAGCCGCGGCGGGTGGCGTATGCGGTGGCGCAGCTTGGACTGGCGCATGCGGTGATTACGAGCGTAAATCGCGACGACGATAATGTGGGCGCGGCGCGGGCGTTTGTGAGTGTGATTGAAGAGATTCGGATGCAGGCTCCGGGGTGCAGGGTTGAAGTGCTGACGCCGGACTTTCAGGGTAATGAAGAGGCGTTGCGGCTGGTAGTGGCCGCGCGGCCAGAGATTCTGAATCACAATATCGAGACGGTGCCTCGGCTGTATCGGGTGGCGAAGTCGGGCGGCAGGTATGAGAAGTCGTTGCGGTTTTTGCAGCATGCGAAGGAGCTTGCTGCGGAGATGTTTTCGGATCGGGATGGAGATCAGATTGTAACCAAAACAGGCATCATTGTCGGGATGGGCGAGGAGATGCACGAACTGCTGGCGGTGTTTCGCGATCTGGCGGATCGGAAGGTGGATATTCTGACGATCGGGCAGTATCTGCGGCCGTCAAGAGATCATCTGCCGATGGCTCGGTACTATACGCCGGAGGAGTTTGCTTTTCTGAAGCATGAGGCCGTGGGGATGGGCTTCAAGCATGTGGAGAGCGGGCCGCTGGTGCGGAGCAGCTACCATGCCCAGGAGCAGGCGGAGTCGACTGGGCTGGCTGTCAAATACAACGCTAATTCGTACTGAACAACGCTAAATCGTACCAGTACGAAATAGCGTTGTACGCCAGCCAGATAAGGGGTGACAAACGTGTCAAATCTCTTACCATGGCACCCACGCCGTCTTAACGACGAGATTTTGTCTTCCTGGATTCTCAGGATTGCAGCAGGTAATAACGTGTCCGTCAGAAGTCTTTGTGAGTGGCTTGGGAACGACCAACCTGTTGCAGCCTTGGATCGGATGGCGCACACAAGTCCGCTCATGGACTCCATCGCATATGCGATTGGAGTAGAAAAAGAACAGGTAATTGAATGCCTACCTTCCAGCCTTCATGGACTGTCGAGGACACCGGTTTGTCTCTGACATTGTCCTCGGCTGGCAAAAAGGGATAGCCATTCGGAGAGCTCGTGGCCCGGACTGGGGTGCGCATGGACTGTTTTACGTACAAATTGGAGTCGAGGACACCCTTTCCCTGTCCGGCATCCCTCCAGGTGCGGTTGTCAGCGTTGAGCCGATTTCGCCGGAAGAACAGGGCTCTCCTAGTGCTGAGGCATTGCATTGCTTACAGTTCGGAAACGGCTATCTCTGCGGAAGCTGCACCGTTTCGCACGGAAAGCTGATCCTTCTTCCAGTGAGTGGAAGTTACTCGGGCGTCCACGAATTTTTCTTTCCCAAAGAGGTGCGCGTCGTAGGCCGAGTGCGCGGATTCGCAAGCGTTCTGCCCCCGAAGCTGGATGATTCGCAAGAAGTCTCCCGATCACGCCAACCGGCACCACTTGTTCTTCCGTGGGAGCAGTCGACATTTGATGCTTTGCTAAAGGCCGAAAGCTTGCGATTCGGTCTGAGCGGCAGATCCCTAGTAAATTCAAACGATATTCTTTCAGCGGCGACAGGAACCACTCTGAGTTCGCGTACGGTACGGCGGTATCAACACGAGGGAAAGAGTGTGCCTCATACGAACACGATGTTGGCTCTGACGTTGTTTCATGGTGCACGTATCAGCGACGTATTGCGTTCGCTCCACCTCTGGCGTGATGAAGTGAATCATCGCTCGCTCACTACCTGGCTCCAGACCCAAGGTTTGCAAGATCTAAGTGAGAGTGTTCAAGCGACGGCCGCCCCGCAGCCTCACGCCCGGTGGCGTACTGTGATCAAGGATTGGTTGAATGGCCCTTGCTTCTATCCATGGCGATGCCTCGAATGGAGCAATTCAAGCATCGACTAATCCGACTTCACCAGACCCAGCCGTTCCAGGGCCTAGATCCGCTAATTGGTCGCGGCGCGATTGCTCTGCTAGAGGAGATGGATCGAATCCCAGATACGCGACAGGAGCGAAAAAAATTAGGTTGGGATCGTCCTATCTACGCGATCCGGCGTGATGGAGAGATACTTTGCGGGCATCTTGATAATGACGGTCAACACGTCGCACTTATCCCCCACGCACGGAGCTCTGGACGTAGAATCGCATTTTTACATCATCAGGTTAAGATGGTCGAAAGATTTGTAGGGCTTGCATCCCATACCTCAAGCGGCCCCAGCAGCAGTTCGTCTACTGAATGGAAGGCCTACTTGCGCCGGAGGTCAGAGACTAGATAACCAAGCCCATGCGATCTCCGGTTTGGCTACATCCCCGTGACTTAAGATCGTCGGTTTGGGTGAAGGCCCGTCGCCGTTGATATTGCGAATCGTCTTTCCGCCCGGAAGCGGCGAAGGATCGTAGGCCAAGCCGACATTGAGCAGAACACTATCAAAGGCTTCGGGAGTATGCTGTGCCCCGTTTCGGCCCATGCCTCCAAACTTGTCTTCAGGTCCGCCTATGGCCAAGGCAGATGCAACCTGGCCCAAAATGCGTGAGGCAAGCGGATAAGCAATTCCCACAGCAGTGTCATGGACGCTGTGGGTGATCAGGGTAATGCCTTCGATCTTAGGCGTCGAAGGAACCGAACGGAAGGCGCCGTCATTGCCGAGGTCGTCCCAATTCTTTGCTAGGCCATTGTGAGAGTACGCCGCTTCAAGCAAGAGCATCGTCGCAATACTGCGCGGCTTGACGAGCGCATTGGCGGCAGCTGTCACCAATCGTCCACCAAAGGAATGTCCGATCAGATGAATGCGGAGGGTCGGTGCGACGCTCTGTACCCCGATTATGGTCTGTTGTACGCCCGTGCGACCGACGATGCCCGAACGATCTTTCATGGTGTAATACGTGAAATAGTTCGCTAGACGGCTTGCCGCTGAGGTTATCCCACTCAAGACCCCACCGAGGCCGAGGGCGTGGCCTCCTGATTCGGACGGTAACGGAAAAGCCGGAAAGTCGGGTACCGATAACCGGCCCAGCACCGTATGGCCGGGTACAGTGCCGCTCTTGAGTGCCGTCATGGCTTCGTCCAGGCCCTCATCGATGTCGTTTCGCGGAGCGGGTAGTGCGCTTACGAGGGCGAAGACAAAATCGTCCTGTGCACTTTGGCTGACCTCAAGCTTCGGGATCTGGTCGCGAGCATGTTCGATCTTCGCAGCAGCAGCCGGATCCGCGGCAAGGATGACTTTCAGTTGATCGAGTTGAGCGTTGAGCTGTGCCTGAATAGAGGGGCTCAGCGAGGCAGCGCCCCCCGGAATCAGGTCGGCGTCCGCAAAACGCTTTGAGGGCCAGAAGATCGCCGCAATTGCAAACTTACGATCCGAAGCAACATTCTGGCTCTTTTGAACCGAAGCGACCGCCGCAAAGAAATCAGAATAGAGCTGTCGCGCTTCGCTAATGTCGTTATTCCAGCCGTGAGAGATGAATATGAGATCGGTGGTCGAGTTCCCTGCTGGGGAGGTCAACCAGGTTGTCAGCTCGGTTTGAGGAGCGGGGTCGACCAGGTTCCCGGTGGTGTCGTACATGAGGTCGAAAGCGGGATAAATGCCGTAATTTGTCATAGAGAAAACTCCATTTCAGACTGACTGGATGAGCTTCATGAGGTCAATTAGTCCAGCACCCTGAAAGTGTGGATCACGCCCAAGGTCAATTGCGGACTCGACCAATAGATCGCGAACCTTCTCCGGCAGCCCGATGTACTCGCGTTTGACAGATAGAAAGGCAGCGAGAACCCCAGAGACGTGAGGAGCAGCCATGCTCGTGCCGGTATCTTCCAGGTAATCGAAGTGTGCGCCGTTCAGACCCGGCAGCGGTGTGACCGCGGCCCGTTGCGCGCTGGCTGCGGAAATGATCTTCTCTCCGGGCGCAACGACCTCCGGCTTGCGACGGCCGTCGCTTGTGGGCCCTTTGGAGGAGAAGTAAGAGACACCAAAGATATGGGGAGACTCTCGGTGCGTGGATCCTACCGTAATTGCGAGATCGGCATTTCCCGGATCGTTGATACTCAGCATCTGGCCAGCCTCAGTCGTGGATGTTTGCGAGAGAAACGTGACAATATGCCCGGAGTTCCCTGCGGCGACCACGACCGCGACTCCCGACTTAACCAAGCGATTGATTTCTACACAAAGCGGCGTCTGACCGCAGGCGTACCAGGTCGAATGTGCGGGAAACCCCGCCGAGATGTTGATTCCATGTACGACGATATGTCGCCCAAAATCGTTGAGCTGCTGCACATACTCGATGGCTTGAATGAGGGCGGTCTCGTCGCCATCGCCGTTGTCGTCGAGAACACGCAGTACCAGCAGCTTGGCGTGAGGAGCCATGCCTTTGATCCCGGGTACCGGTTGGAGGTGATAAGAATCTTCTCCGCTGTCTGCAGCAGATTGAATGGCAGCCTGCGGAACTGTGGAGGGGTTCGATTCCCCTGCGATGATTGCCGCGACGTGCGTCCCGTGGCCAAAGGCATCCTGGTCCCATGGCAATGTCGCCGCTGTAAAGGAGCAGGAGCGCCCGTTGAGGGGCGCGTTGAGTTCAAGAGTATGGTGAAGGCTAAAGTGCGGATGCGTGGCATCGACTCCTGAATCGAGTACTGCCCAGACCACGTCGTCACCGAAGGCCCCAAAGGAGTTATGTGCAGCATTCGCCTTGACGGTGCGGATCGACTCGATGGTGAGCGGCCGAATCTTTTGCGACTCCCAGATCCGGAATATCGATCGCAAAGTCCGTACGGAAGGCGGATGCGTGATCGTAGGCGGCTGTTGTCCCTGCGTCGTCGAGTTACGGGCTTCCGCATTTGATCGCGCCTGATCTCCGTCCCGATTGACCAGTTGAAAGATCTGCACAGCAGTGAGGGTCGCAAAAACGTAGGGATGGGTTGAGTCGGGCCGATTGCGCGCAATCGCCTCTTGCCCCGTCCCTCCTGCTGTCAGAATGTCTTTGAGCATCGACATGATCGTATCGTGCGCGCTGGTACGACCTCCGGGATAATTCAAATTGACTTCAATAATGACTTCGTAAAGGTTGGCAGGCGGTAAGGGCACCGCTTCAACTTGTTGGGAGAGATCTTGGTCGATCTTGCTCTTGAGCGGTTCTGAGATAAGACGCGTCTGCAGCGTCTCCTTGATCTCGCCTCTTTGGCTTATCGTGGGTTGGGGCTCATCTGGCATAGCCTAATTCCCTTTTTGCTGCGAGTTGTGCGTTGATGATCGAGTTTAAATCGTCGCCCGATTTCGTGGCAGGGGTCCTCCACCTATTTGGGCTTAACCAACAGGTCTTTCTGACCGATATACCAGGAATTGAGCTGCCTTCGAGTTGTAAGACTACCGGCCGATGATCGCGGAAGCCTTTGTTTATAGTCCAAATAACTGGAGAATTTCAACTCTAGCTTTGGATTATGATCGGCGTTGCCGAACAGAAAAGGGAAATCCGCACTGTTCGTGAGCCTCAGAGCAAGTAATGAGTGGCCCCGGCGGACCAGACGGTACGGTACGCAATCGCTTGCGCGTGCAGTCAATCTTGGTGAAACCCGCATGAAGTCAAGTCTTCAAATTCACGAGCAAATGCGAGAATTCTATTGACTGTCACATAGATCTGTAAGAAAACGGAATGAGTTCGAAAGTGGGCCTGGATCAAACAAGCTATTGAGATGAGGATCTTGTATGCCAGCCGTACTCACGGATCAACAGTGGAAAAATTTAATCAAAACATACGCTGAGGTCAAAAGTTATCCTGGCGTCTACGTCCTAGGGTGTTTCGCGAAATGCGTGACGCTATATTCGCAGCAGGTGCGCGCCTTCAACCTTGTCTACGGCCTATATCGCACTAAAGCGCTGAAACCGGGCTCTAAAGTCGCAGTGATCGGCGCGGGGGCAGCAGGACTAGCAGCAGCAGCAGCACTCGCTCAGTTAGATCTGAAGTGTGAGGTCACGCTATTGGAATCAACCAAGGGCGTACTTCGCCTGCAGTACAACTGCCATCATCGTTGGATTCACCCCCATATCTACGACTGGCCCGACATGCAAGACCAAGGCGACCAATCTCTGTTGCCGATCTTCAACTGGAAGGCGGGCTATGCTGCCGATGTAACGAGACAGATCGAGAAGATCTGGCTACAAAACTCAAAAAATATAACAACTAGATTTTCTGTCAGAGACATTGACCTCTCCAAGAACGAGAGCGGACAAGGTTACACCTTATCTTGGATCGATCATCCTCGTGAGCCGGCGAGCAAAGAGATCGATCATCTAATTATTGCCACAGGTTTTGGGCTTGAACCGAAAAACGCTTCCAGCGAAAGCTATTGGTCCGGAGACACAGTTGATGATGATTTCCACGAAGAAAGCGCATCCGAGCGCTGGCTGATTTCTGGATTCGGCGATGGGGCTTTATCGGACCTCATGAGAAGTTGCATCGACAGCTTCAGCCATGCCGATATCATTTCCCTGTTTGAAACCTATGGTGGACGTGCCGGCTTAGAAAATGACGTCCGAGATCTCCACTCTGATCCAAGCCTGTCCGAGGAAGAGATCTCACGTAGGTTTCACCAGCTTTCGACTGGGGATCTGCAGGACAAATTGAGAGGCAGGTTGCGCGAATGGGGACCGGAGATATTCCTGACGGGGAGAACCTCCGAGGTGTACGGTCCGGGTTCTTCTATCCTCAATCGCCTGATCGTGCTTCTCCTTAGCCGGCTGGGTGCTTTCGCCTATCTTCCCGGGCCTAGCAGTCTTGCAGAAAAAATAGACGATAAATACCATGTCCGGTTGGGCTACCCTGCAGCTGTTAAAGTCTTCGATCGTTTCATCGTGCGCCACGGAACTAATGCCGCAACCAAAAAATTCGCAAAAAAAATTATGTCCGAGGACGCGTGTGATGATCTTGTATCGGCATGGAAAATCATCACCCCAAAGTCTGATCTGAGCAGAATCAAACTGTGGCCTCCGGGATTCTTCGGCGCAGAAGGCTTACCTGAAGACCCGATGCCAGTACTTAAGGGAAGGGCCTCTAGTGGACCTCTTGCGGCGAGGGAACAGGCATTTGAGGAATCGGTTAAACGCTTTGGAGCAAAGGTTTCGCATCTCGCTTTCTACAAGGAGCTTCAGGAGGGCGGAATCAGCACCGTCACATACGTAGTTCAAGGGCTCGTAAGTACCGATAAGCCGATTAAGGGTGTCCATTTTTTCTACGAATCCGTCGCCGGAAAGATCGATACTCCAGCTCTGGATTCAGCGGAGCAGGAGCGATATGGTTTGACGTGGGAGCCGGATCAAAGAAACACAAACATTCCAAGCACAATGGACGAACTACGTAGAAAAGTTCGCAAGATCGCGGGCAAGGTTCTGTTTAAGAAGCCTCTGGAACCATCCGATCCACCAATGACATTTACGCTTACGCTCACCATTCTCAATGGAGACGCCCTGACTCACTGGGAGTTCGATCAGCTCTATGACCAGAGCGAGCGTATTCATGTTGACACGAAGCACCTACGACACCCGATGGAATATTTTGCCCGGGTGGTCTGGTGTCCAGTCGAAACCTTGAAGATGCAGGTTCGGTTACCAAATGCGCGCTTAGGCAAGCCCGCAGTGAGCGTCTTTACATTGCCGACAGGAACAGAAATCGAGCCGAATGAAGTCGTTCGCGATTCGATTCTGCGACTCTATCCGCCGGCAGGCTCACATGGGGAAATCAGCGGCGGTGAATGGGAGAGGCAAAAGGAGGTTCCAGCGCGAGATGGCGGCTTGCACCCCACTAATCCTTCGTTCCAAACTTGGGAGTTAACGGTAGACAGGCCGGCGGTGGGCTCTTGTTACTCCCTCGATTGGTCACTGCCTGAATGGAAAGCGGATGCTGAAACCAAGCAGATAGCCCAGGATGCGGCAGACCTTCGCTCGAGACTGTTGAACTACGGTAAGTCGAGATGGCTCGGGACAGCGTTTGCCAAGAAAAGGGAGATCCGAGCACACTTCCTGCGTTTGCACCGCGAGATCGCTGATCTCCAAGGCCGAGGTTCGTTCAAGGAGCCGTTCGATGTTGCGTTGATGACCTACGACGACACCGAGCGTAGACTTCGATATATTGATGGCACCTGTAATGGGAAAGAGCCAAAACCAGAACTTGGCGACTTCTGGTTGCCATTTGGTCTTGGATTATCAGGTGTATGCCTGAAAAGGGGTGACCGTCCTTACCTCTATTTCGCCGACGAGGTGAACGATCTAACTCCGAAGACGGATTACTACTTGAAGATTCCTGGAACAAGCGCGCATCGCGGCATGGTTGCATTTCCTCTGGTGCACCCTAATTGGTATGGGCCAGCTCCATCGGAAATAGTTGAGAACGGACGGATGTGCATAGGCGTGGTCGACATCAGTTTTCTCGATGAACCGAAATGGTTGCAGAGCTTCAGGGTTTCGAACGATACGGAGCTGGTGGAACTTCGCTCGATCTGTCAGAATTTCTGCGACAAGCTTTGCGTAGCGTTGCGAAGTGCTTAAGATGTTGAATGCTCGAGTGTTAGGGGCCTTGAAAATCAACGTGTTTTCAACATCAAAACGGGTTAGAGTTTCTCTGGAACGGGTGGCGCAACTTTTGCGTATCCTAGTAGTCAGTAATGTAGTAAGAAATGGTACCGCTCAATTGAGAGGCACACGGTTCTTAGTACTAAAATGAGGGAACGATGATCACTCCGCAAGGTTGGACCCGCCACACTGGTGGAACATATTCGGTACAATTGCCTCCCCGACCCCGCCCAACGGCCAGTGAGCCGCCTCCTTCCACGCCT
The DNA here is from genome assembly GCF_051013365.1 of Tunturiibacter psychrotolerans. GTDB lineage: Bacteria > Acidobacteriota > Terriglobia > Terriglobales > Acidobacteriaceae > Edaphobacter > Edaphobacter psychrotolerans_A. The sequence continues at coordinate 2,524,098 of NZ_CP132941.1, forward strand.
AACCCTCCAGCGAGTACTAAATCGAAGTAGATTACGTTCTGGGTGAAGTGATGGCCTGATCCAAACACGGACTGTCGGAAACTCTTTGTGTCAGGTCTCAATCGAAACCGCGCTCGCTCATCCTATGATCCAAAGAACCTTTTTTAGAGCCGCAATTTTATAGACACTCCTTAAAATCCTTACCGATCAGTGAGTGATGCGCCCCGAGTTTGATCATTGATGACTGATTGGGTTACGGGTGCAGGACACCCTGGTGCAATCGGTCGTGCTTCCGACGGTTCAAGCACAGATCGAACTCTCCCGAAACAATCCCCAGCGGAGCGTTGAGCTTCTACAGGCCGCGGCGCCGTATGAATTGACCGATATTTCCTTCAGAGGTTGTCTTTATCCCCCGTATGTTCGGGGCGAAGCTTATCTGGCCTTGAAGCAGGGTGCCGCCGCCGCCGCTGAATTTCAGAAAATCTTGGACCACCGCGGGCTGGTACGAGCGTGCGAGACCGCCGTGCTGGCGCATCTCGGAATTGCTCGAGCCTATGCGTTGCAGGGCGACACCGTCAAAGCCCGTGCTGCGTACCAGGACTTCCTTACCCTCTGGAAAGACGCAGATCTCGACATTCCCGTCTACAGAGCAGCCAAAGCTGAATATGCAAAATTGCAGTAGCAATCGCGGAGCTTGTAGCTTTGATCGCGAAGTGGCGTTCTTTTTTAGAGTTATCGAGCGTAATCTCCGAGTTCGGACAAATCACCTTCAGGCGAGCTGGATGCTGTGAAGCAAGCTCAGTACCGTTTTCAATGTAGCTGGTTTCCGCAAAGTCGGTTTTGCGGTAAATTCAAGGTCGAAGTTTCTCATAACCCCGTTTTCAAGGAATCTGGCTATTACTTCTCGTAGGCCGACTTCCATAACTACAGTCCAATCTACGAATGCGGACCTACTGAGCTGGCGAGGCAGCTGGCTTAGGCTCTGTTGTAAAGCCACGCGCCAAGCAGTGCTGCCAGATTCACCTCAACAAAGCCCAAAACGGACACGGAGACCAGCAACCAGTTGGGAAAAAGATCCATTGGCATCATCGCCATCATAGGAATGAACCAGAAGACCGCCCAGATGCCTAATCCCGACTTCAAGGCACTTATTACTCCTTCGTCGTGATGCAATCGCAGTCGCGCGAAAAACCATACCATCAGTAGCCCCACGAAGAAGTTCGCAGGGATGAACGCACCCCAGCCCGTGGGAGTCTTACCCAATGCGCGAAATGCCGCAGTCCAGGCATTATTGAACAGCACACGGTGAGCGACATATTCAAAAATATTGATGAAGAGGCCTGCCGCCAGGCCCGCCGCTATGACATGCAGCCAATTGACGCGACGAACGAACGGATGAGCTTGCGCCGTCATGGATCTAACCTAGGCCATGTCTTGACTAGACACAAGGTGATTATGCGCCAGCCATGGCGCGTCGATTCGCAGGCGCAATTGCCGCCCCCTTCAAAGAAGAACGCGTTCGACTCTCGCAGTTACTACCGACGAGCCGACATATCGGTACTAATCCGATCTCAATGAGTGCATTGGCGATTTGCGCTCATTGATGACGTGCGGAATCGTGCGAGTGAATGGTGTTTTTTGGAACACACCCTCTGGAATCCGAAGTGGGATGCATTCATCAGCATCCCGAAGGGTTATTGGGGTGGCCCAACCTGCGAAGACAAGTCCGGAGCAGTGTTACGAAGTCATTCGGAGTGGAGCGCAGTGATTGGATCGAGGCGCATGGCCCGCAGTGCCGGGACATAACTTGCGGCGAGCGCGACAGTGGTAAGGACAAGGGTGACGCCAGCGAAGGTGGGCAGATCGGTAGGCGACACGCCGTAGAGCAGTCCAGTCATGAGATGAGAGACGATGAGCGCACCGGCCACACCCAGTCCGTCGCCAGCAGCAGCTAGAGCGAGTCCCCGGCGCAGGACCATCTTGAGGATATTGCCTCTTTGCGCTCCCAGCGCGAGACGTACTGCGATCTCACGTCTTTGTTCATTCACAACATAGGAGATAGTCCCGTAGATTCCAAGCCCGGCCAACAGCAAGGCAGTCGCTGCAAAAAACGCAACCATCTCCATCGAGAATCGCCTAACGGAAAGCGAGGTGGAGAGAACGGTATCCAGCGCCTGCGCACGGAAGACCGGAAGTTCCGGATCGACAGCTTGCACCTGGCTTCGCTCCTGTTCGAGGATGGTGCTCGGATCGAGTTGTCCACGAAGAAAGATGGCCAGGCTTTTGGCGGGGTGCTGGTATAGGCTGCGGTAGATCTGCGGAGTTGCCGCGTCCGCCAACGATTCCGTGCGGGCATCCGCAATCACGCCGACGATCGTGGTCCAGGCTGGCCCGGCAGAGTTCAACAGCTCGCGGCTATCCAGGTGCAAGCGGACACGTTTGCCAAGCGGGTCTTGGTTTGGCCAGTAGGTGCGAGCCGCGGCCTGATTGACGACCGCAACCTGGGGCGTGTCCTCAAGGTCCTGGTCGCTGAAAAGGCGTCCGCGCAACAGCGGCATGCCTAGCAGATGGAAGTATTCGGGCGAAACGATCGGACTATGGATCACAGGAGCCTGATTGTCCATCGTCTCGATGCCTTCGCGGATCAATGGCAGCGTGCCTGGATTGCTGTGGCCCAGGGGAAGAGCGTCCACATCGCCGATGGCCGCTTCTTCTACGCCTGGCAGGACTCGGCTGCGGCGAAGAACCTCGCGCAGCAAGACCGATTCCTGCGTCGCGGTTCGGTAAATATCCTGACTGGGATCGTTAGGCCCAGGAAGCCAGGTTTGAATAGCCACAACGCGGTCAGGATTGAAACCCGGCTGCACCTTGAACAAGTCCCAAAAGCTGCGCAGCAGAAGACCCGCAGCGACCATGAGCACCAGGGAGAGCGCCAACTCACTGATGACCAGAATCTGGCGCGCGCGCGAACGTCCCTGGGAACCTACGGACCCGCGGCCTTCCTGCCTGAGCGTACCGATCAGATCGACACCGCTCATAAGCCAGGCGGGAGCAAGCCCGAAGATGGTTCCGGCCGCGACCGAGACTGCGAGAGCGAACGCCAGCACGCCCCAGTTGATTGATATGTCGCTCATGTGCGGAAGGCTCTCCGGAACCAACTGCAGCAGGAACTTCCTCGCAAAGAAGAGAATCGCACAACCGGCGATCCCGCCAAGCAGGAAGAGCAGCAGACTCTCAGTCAGAAGCTGACGGACGAGCCGCGTTCTTTGCGCTCCCAGAGCGTGGCGAACCGCGATCTCGCGGCCTCGCACACTGGCCCTGGCGAGCAGGAGATTAGCGACGTTGACGCAACTGATCAGGAGGACCAATCCTACGGCGCCGAACAGCAGAAGAAGAGATTGTCGAACGCTGCCGACAACGCTTTCGCTCAGCGGAGTCAGGCGCACGGTCCACGCTGCCTGTGACGGATACTCCTCCGGATATTGCTTTTTCAGCGATTCAACCAGCGCATCGAGGTGCTCCTGCGCGGCCGCAATCGAGAGACCGGGCTTAAGCCGCGCGACCGCTCGACTCTGCAGACGTATACCGCGCCGTGGGGTCGGGAACGGCAGACCGGCCATGCCGGCTCCCAGCCATACCTCCGTATTCCGCTCCTCGCTGGTTGATCCCAGATCGCGAAAACCGCGCGGCATGACGCCTACGACGTGATAAACGTCGTTGTCCAGGCGCAGCGCTTTGCCGACGATGTGCGGGTCGGCTCCGAACTCCCTCCTCCAGAGCCCGTCGCTGATCACGGCCTCCAGGTTGAAGCCGGGAGTCGCATCATGCGGATCGAATGTACGACCCAACTGCGGGTCTACACCGAGGACCGTGAAGTAATTCGGCGTAGCGTGTTTGTAGCTGAGACGCTCGGGCTGTGCACTGCCGGTCAGGTTCACGTCTGCGCCGGTGCCGGAGACCGACACGGACTGGAATATCCCGGCACTCTCGAGGTCTCTCCACTCAGGGACGGAGATGCCGACATTCTGCGCGCCTACGCCGGGAAGGTCGTCCACAACGCGCACCAGCTCGCCAGGGTTTGGGTACGGCAAAGGGTGCAGCAGCGTGGCGTCGATCACGCTATAGATCGCAGTGGTGGCTCCAATGCCTAGCGCGATTGTGGCGATGGCGATGAAAGAGAATCCAGGAGATCTCAGAAGCATGCGCAGTGCATAGCGCAGGTCGAAGAGCAGATTCTCGATGAAGGGAATGCTTTGCTCGGCATGGTGGCGCTCCCGGATGGCTTGAGCTGGCCCGAACTTCAGTGCGGCTTGCCTCCGCGCCTCGGGAGGCGTCATTCCGGCGCGCATGTTCTCTTCTGTCTGGAAGACGAGATGTTCGGCGATCTCTTCCCGCAGGCGTTGGTCGGTACCGCGTCCTGTGGCGAGATTGGATAAGCGTACGAAAAAGCGTCGCAGGAATTTCACGTTAGATCCTCCGCCTTGACGTTGAAGAAGCGAGCGATGATGGCCGAAGTCTGCTCCCAATCGCGGGCCTCCGCCTGGAGTTGCTTCCGGCCTGCCGCGGTAAGCCGATAGAAACGCGCACGGCGGTTGTTTTCCGATACGCCCCACTCGGAGACGATTGAGCCTTCATGTTCGAGTTTGAGCAGCAAGGGATACAGCGTGCCCTGGTTGACAGCCAGAAGGTCTTCGCTGATCTGCTCGATGCGCCGAGCGATTCCCCAACCGTGTTGTGCCCCCAGGACATCCAGCGTCTTGAGCACCATCAGCGTGAGGGTACCCTGTAATACATCCGGCTTTTCCTTCATCGAAATTCACCTTTAGGTTTACAACAGGAGCAATAATGACATAGCTCCTTTTGGAAAGCAACAGGAGATTTCGACTTTCTTTTCGACGAAAAATCAGAGTAGTTGTCCAGGAAGCCGCTGGCACACTTTCATTGAAGACGGCGTAGTGTCGAAAGATCTGCAAACAGTTCCGACCTCAATTGTTGACTTCAGGCCAATGCGCTCGTCGGGGGCCTGTCCGCAAACAACCGTGATCAGTCCATCCCGGCCTTCCCTGGAGACCAATAAGCACGCACCTTACTCCTCCCCACCTCGACCCCCAATCTCCTCAGCCCCTTCTGTACTCTCTGTATCGACTGTGCCTGTCCCGTAAAAATCCACTGCAAAAATCGCGCCCCGGACTTGTTAGTCTTGTCGGAATCGTCAGATCCTTCAAAATCCTCACCCGCACTCTGGGCCAGCTTCCTCACCACTCCTTCCAGATGCTCCCCCTCCCCTATTCTCGGATACAGAGTCATATCTTCAAGCCCCACCCTGTCCGCAACACTCTTCGCCTCATCCACTGAAGTAACCTCCAACACATACCGGTGCCTCGTATCCGCCCGCCTGCATGATTGCAGCGCATACGCTGCCGCTATCGAAGTTTCATCTCCAAAGAAGATCGCACGCCCTTCAAAGTTCGTAAAGTCGAGCGAGTTCTTTGGCCGCATCACCTTGCAGCCATCCCCCGCCTTTAGGCTAGCCGCCCACGTCGACCCGGGTCCTCCACCGTGCAAATAAAATAAAAACTCAGCTACCCCGCCATCCATCTCCATCGGCGTGTACGCCCGCTTTTTCAGGTCGCCCAAATAGAACTGCACTGCCTGTCCCGGAACCCAATTCACCCCCTTGAAGACCTCTCCCTCCAAAAGCGTTCGCCGATAGTCTCCACACGAGTAACCGTAGCCGGATGAAACAGCAGCTTCTCTACAGCACTCGAAACGAGATTGGACAACATGGGCATGAACAGCTCCTCAGCGCCTCAAACTGGGTCGCTAAGTACGTTAACGGATCACAATCAAAAATATTGTGCCGCACCCACGCGGCGCGACTTGTCGATACTGATTGCTTTTAAATGAGCAGATTGCAGATTTATCACTCGTCGACAAGACGACCGATCGCCGCCAGTAGAGATGGGTGGCGAGGAAGAGCGCGCGGAGCTGCCGGACCAATCGGGTTCATTGTGGCTCTTACCGTCACTCCGTATCATCCCGGCGGGGCGTCTTCGTTTAATTTGCGTGCCGCAAAACTACGATTGTGGTATCAATTCTTTGAATTGCCTCGCCTTGTTGCTCGTCAGCAGAGTTCACTCGACGGAAGCCGCTCGCTTTGTACTATCTTTGAATAACCGCGATCAAGGAACTCTCATGAGAGTCAACGAAAGGCCGAACCAGAAGAGATCGGTCGTCCTTTCGCACTTAGTCAAGCTGTGGTTTTGTTTCGTCGGGTGCACTCTTAGTCTCGCCGCTGAACCGATTCAGCAGATCTCTCAATACGCACACACGGCTTGGCGCATTCAGGATGGATCGTTTCGTGGGGCTCCACATGCGATTACGCAGACGATCGACGGATATCTCTGGATTGGAACCGACACAGGATTGATTCGCTTCGATGGAGCGCACTTCACCATCCAAACTGCACCTGATGGCGCGCCCCTCTACAGTCCCAGCGTCTACTCTCTGTTAGGAGCCCAGGACGGGTCTCTCTGGATTGGGAATGGAATCAGCATTGCGCACATGCAGAGAGGAGTCGTCACTAACTACAACGAACCTCTTGGAAGAGTGAAGACCATCCTTCAGGATCAGTCGGGAGAGATCTGGCTCACTCGCTCGGGAGTACGCGTCAGCGTTGTGGATCGGCCACTATGCAGCGTCACAGAGAACCAGGTCAGCTGTTATAAGGAGCTTGGAATGGTTTCTCTTCCTCCCGGCGCGCCGCTGGCCACCACTAGTCAAGGCCAACTCTGGTTCGGGACCTCGAGTGGGCTTTGCCAATTGTCGCGAAGTATTTGTATACACCTCCCGAACAGTTTATCCGTGAAGAATGACTTCGAATTTGGCCGGGCGTTCGCAGTTGAACGCGATGGGTCAGTATGGGCGGCGATCTATCGATCAGGAGCTAGCCAGGGTCTTTGGCAGTATCTTCAGGGCAAATGGCGGAAGGTCAGCCTGCCCGGCCGGGATGGGGCCACGATAGATCCCACAACATTTCTGATCGATCAAAAGAACGGACTCTGGGTAGGAACCGTCAGCCATGGAATTTACCATATTTGCGGAGATAGCATTGACCATTATGGCGCCTCGGATGGCCTTTCGAGCGACTCCGTCGAGAGTCTCTTTCAGGACAGGGAGCACAATATTTGGGTGGCGACTTCAAGCGGCATCGACCGCTTTCGCGAGCTGCCGGTAACAACCTTCTCAGTGCACCAGGGTCTGAGTGCCGACCACGTCAAGTCTGTCCTTGCTTCGCGCGACAATACGGTATGGATCGGAGATGAAGGTGCCCTGAACTATCTCCGCAACGGACGCTTCGGCGCCATCGGAATGAAGGAGGGTCTTCCAGGGCACAATGTAACGTCACTGCTTGAGGACCATGCGGGCCGTCTCTGGGTTGGCGTCGATGACAAGCTTGCAGTCTACGACCGCGGCCGATTCACGACGGTGAATAAGAGGGACGGCCATCCGTTGGGTGTGGTCTTGGCGATGGCTGAGGACCGCGATCAAAGCCTGTGGGTCGAGGTTGCGGAAGAGCACGATCCTCTGATTCACATCCGTGATCTCAAGGTTTGCGAGACCGTTCCTTCACAGAGGGCCTTCGGGCTGTTGGCCGACCCCAGTGGCGGAGTTTTGTTAGCGCTTGCAAGTGGGCTGTCGAGGTACCGCAACGGACATCTGGAGATGATAAGTATTGCGGACGACATCATCCCACGAGCTTCTGGCATCCCGGACTTCGTGAAAAATTTAGAAGTTCGAAGTGTTATTAGCGATCCCGAAGGCACCGTGTGGGGCGCAACAAAATACGGCCTTCTTGGCATGAGAAATGGAAAGGTAGAGTTAATGACCTCGCGGAATGGCCTTCCTTGCGACTCTCTGGCTACACTCGTAAGAGATAAGCAGGGAGCTCTATGGCTGTATGCCAAATGTGCCCTTATATCCATCCCGCACGAAGAGCTGGAGAAGTGGTGGCAACAGCCCAAGGTCAAAGTCAAACTACGAACCTTCGACATCTCAGATGGAGCGCTTCCAGGCTTGACGTCATTTCGTCCGGGTAGCTCCATGTCCAGAGATGGTCGTCTTTGGTTCGCAAATGAATCAATCCTGCAAATGATCGATCCTGCTCACATCGGGATAAATAGTGTCGTTCCACCCGTCCTGATTGAAGGAGTCGTCGCAGATCAAAAGACGTACGTGCCCGTCAACAATCTTCGCCTCAAGCCTCTGACACGCGATGTGGAGATCGATTACACAGCGTTGAGCTTAGCAGCGCCTCAGAGGATGCAATTCAAGTACAAGCTGGAAGGACACGACAGAGACTGGCAAGAGCCAATCGACAGAAGAGCTGCCTTCTACACGGATCTTGCTCCCGGACAATATCGCTTCCGCGTTCTTGCAAGCAACAACGACGGAATCTGGAACGAAGAAGGAGCCACCCTCAATTTCTCTATCGCACCAACGTTCTACCAAACAGTGTGGTTTGGAACAGCATGCGCGATTGGAACCTTGCTGACTCTTTGGCTGCTGTACATATTGCGCGTCCGCCAATTGAGTGTTCGCATCCAGGAACGTATCTCGGAGCGGATGACGGAAAGAGAGCGGATTGCAAGAGATCTCCACGACACTTTCCTGCAAGGCATCTATGCGCTTGTCATGCGCTTTCAGACTGCGGCAGACCAACTGCGAAGCGATGAACCGGCCCGTCAGATGCTCGAAGAAGCACTCGTGCAGTCTGATCAAGTGCTGAGCGAGGGACGTGAGATCGTGCTAGGGCTTCGGGCAGGCGCAACAGATAAGACAAATCTCTCCAATTCGCTTTCCATCGCAGGAGAAGAGCTTCGAAAGTTTCATCCTGCCGACTTTCGCGTCGTGGAAAAAGGGGAACAAAGAGAGCTGAATCCTCTTGTTAGAAACGAGCTATACAGAATCGGAAAGGAGGCATTAAGTAACGCTTTCCGCCACGCCAATGCTGCGGAGATCGAGGTAGAGATAACCTACGAATCAACTCAATTGAGAGTTCGGTTTCGTGATGACGGTCAGGGTATCGATCCGACAATACTCGTCGATGGGCGCCGAGGTGGACATTGGGGTCTTCCCGGAATGCATGAACGTGCCACACGAATCGCAGCGCATTTGAATATATGGAGTAAGCCGGGCGCCGGCACCGAAGTAGACTTGCTTATTCCGGCGGCCATTGCATATCGCGACAAGATCAGGACGACATGGTTTCCCTGGTTCCGTGGCTCTTCGAAACATACAGATATATAGTTCCCCATTTCACGACCAAATCCCACAATTAGTTTCGCGATTTCACCTCGGCTCTTCAGCATACCGAGGCAAGGCTTCGGGGCAAGGAACACCAGGAGATTGTCCCGGGCGCGGTTGTGGTTCGGCTTAGGTGTAAGCGCTAGATCGAGCTGCTGAGTCGTTCGCAAAAATGGTCTGCAACTTCTCCGCTCGACAACACGGCCCAAGCGATCTGAGCGAGCTTGTTGCCCGTGGCGATCATGACGCGTTTTGGGCGCTCTGGCGTCGCGTACGTCCAGCCAGGCTCCAAACGGTGCTCGATGCCGCTTGATCCGCAACACGGCAGCTCGTGCACCGTGGATCAGAACCTTGCGGGGAAGACGTTGCCGCGCTTACTGAACTCCAGCAATCCTGCTTTGCCTCCGTTGTTTATGCTGTCTTCCGTGATGGCGATGGTGGGCGGGAAGCGGCGGGGGAAGGTCTTCGGAGGTGAAGCTGGGTTCAAATGTGCCTTGCGTTGATTTATTGCATCCAACCGTCTAACGCGTTGAACGGGAAAGTTGTATAGGGACGTAGAACAGGGAATTTGAAGAGGCAGCCGGCCGCCCCTCTTTGATTTTAGGCTGGAGACATCTCTGCATGTGGATCGTAAAGCTGGCGCTGCGGCGCCCTTACACGTTCGTCGTTCTGTCGCTGCTCATCTTTCTGCTGGGGATCGGCTCGGCCATTGAAGCGCCGAAGGATATCTTTCCTTACATCAACATTCCTGTGGTCACGATTGTGTGGACCTACACAGGGCTGCCGCCGAATGAGATGGAGGGGCGGATCGTCACGGTGTGCGAGCGTGCGCTGACGACGACGGTGAACGATATTGAGCACACGGAGTCCGAGTCGTACCAGGGCGTCTCGGTGATCAAGGTGTTCTTTCAGCCGAATGTGAAGGTGGAGCTGGCGATCTCGCAGGTGACGTCGATTGTGCAGACGGTGCTGCGGGTGTTGCCGCCGGGATCGTTTCCGCCCGCGATTGTGAAGTACGACGCTTCGAGCGTGCCGATTCTGCAGCTGGCGTTGTCGGGCGAGGGGTTGAGCGAGGAGGACTTGTACGATCTGGGGCTGAGCTTCATACGGCCTCGTCTGGCGACGGTGCGGGGCGCATCGGTGCCGCTGCCGTATGGGGGCAAGGTGCGGCAGATCATGGTGGATGCCGATCCGAATGCGATGTACGCGCGGCACCTGTCGGCGTCGGATATCTCAACTGCGTTGAACCAGCAGAACCTGATTCTGCCCGCGGGCACGGCGAGGATTGGCGACCGCGAGTTTGTGGTGAAGACGAACAGCAGCCCGACCGAGGTTTCGGCGCTGAACGATCTGCCGATTCGCGCAGCGAATGGGTCCATTGTCTTCATGAAGGACGTTGCGCAGGTGCGCAACGGATATGCGGTGCAGACGAATATTGTGCGGCAGGATGGGAAGCGGTCGGCGCTGCTGGCAGTGCTGAAGAACGGCGAGACCTCGACATTGAATATTGTGCAGGGGGTGCGGGATTCGCTGCCGAAGGTGAAGGCGGGGCTGCCGCCCGCGCTGAAGATTACGCCACTGTTTGATCAGTCGATCTTTGTGCGTGAGTCGATTGGCGAGGTGACGCGGGAGGCTGCGATTGCTGCGGCGCTGACTGGGTTGATGATCTTGCTGTTTCTGGGTAGCTGGCGGTCAACGCTGATTGTGTGCGCATCGATTCCGTTGTCGATTGCGACTTCGCTGGTGGTACTGACGGCGCTGGGCGAGACGATCAACGTGATGACGCTAGGTGGGCTGGCGCTGGCAGTCGGCATTCTGGTGGATGATGCGACGGTAGAGATTGAGAATACACATCGCAATATGGGGCTCGGCCATAAGTCGCTGGTGCATTCGATTCTGGACAGCGCGCAGCAGGTGGCGGCTCCGGCGTTTGTGTCGACGTTGTCGATCTGCATTGTGTTTATCCCGGTGGTGCTGCTGACGGGTGCGGCGAAGTACCTGTTTACACCGCTGGCGATGGCGGTGGTATTTGCGATGATGGCGTCGTACTTTCTGTCGCGGACGCTGGTGCCGACGATGATGCATTACCTACTGGAGTCGGAGCTGAAGCTCTATCAGGATCCCGAATACGCGAAGGCGGAGGAGAGGCGTAACTGGGTGTGGAGGATTCACTCGAAGTTCGATCGGCAGTTTGAGAAGGGGCGCGAACACTATAAGCACGTGCTGGAGTGGTGCCTGCAACATCGCGCGATTACTCTGGGGATCTTCGGCGTGTTTGTGCTGTGCTCGCTTCCGCTGCTGTGGGTGATTGGGCAGGACTTCTTTCCGTATGTGGACTCGGGGCAGATGCGGTTGCATGTGAATCCTCCGGTGGGCTTGCGTGCAGAGGATTCGGAGCAGTACTTCGCCGCGGTGGAGCAGGAGATCCGGAAGGATATTCCGGCGGGGCGGATTCAGACGATCATCGACAACATTGGGCTGCCAGCGGGTGGCATCAATCTGGCGTTTGGCAACAACGCGACGATCTCGAATACGGACGGAGAGATTCTGATTGCACTGACGCCGGGCGGACGGAATACGCAGGAGTATATGCGTACACTGCGGTCTAACCTAGCGCAGAAGTTTCCGGATGGAACGTTTTTCTTTACGCCGGCGAATATGACGAATGAGATTCTGGACTTCGGCCTTCCGGCACCGATTGACCTGCAGGTGACGGGCCGAGCGCCGGGAAACTACAGCCTTGCGCAGGATCTGGAGAGGAAGATCGCTGCGATTCCGGGTGCGGTGGATGTGCATATTCACCAGCAGGTGAACTATCCGACGGTGCAGGTGAATGTGGATCGCAACAAGGCGCGGCAGGTGGGGCTGACGCAGCAGGATGTGGCGCAGAGCATGCTGATCTCGCTGAGTGGAACGGCGCAGACGGCGCCAAATGAGTGGTTGAATGTCGCGAACGGCGTGAACTATCAGGTGGTGGTGCAGACGCCGATCAACCAGATCAGCACGCTGCCGGAGCTGGGGGGGACGCCGGTGACTTCGCCGAGCGGAAATACGTCGCAACTGCTGAGCAATCTTGCGACGTTTCGTCGGCTGGAGACGCCAATCGTCATCGACCACTACAACATTCAACCGGTGTATGACGTGTATGCGGATGTGGACAGGCGTGACCTGGGCGGCGTGGCGAATGGAATTCAGAAGATCATCGATGGTGCCCAGAAGAACCTTCCGGTGGGCACGACACTGACGCTGCGCGGCGAGGTGCAGACGATGAAGGACTCGTTCCTGCGATTGGGGATAGGTATCGCGTTTGCGCTGATTCTGGTGTACATGCTGATGGCGGTGAACTTTCAGTCGTGGGTGGATCCGCTAATTATCCTGTTTGCGATTCCGGGAGCGTTCTGCGGGATTTTGTGGATGCTGTTCGCGACGCAGACGACTTTCTCGGTGCCGTCGCTGATGGGAACGATTATGACGATCGGCGTGGCTACGGCGAACTCGATCTTGATGGTGGTGTTTGCGAATGACGAGCGCGGAGAGGGCAAGGATCAACATGATGCGGCGTTGAACGCGGGGTATACGCGGCTGCGGCCGGTGATCATGACGGCGCTTGCGATGATCATCGGCATGCTGCCGATGGCGCTGGCGCTGGGTGAGGGCGGAGAGCAGAACGCTCCGCTAGGACGTGCCGTGATTGGAGGACTGCTGGTGGCGACGTTCGGCACGCTGTTCATAGTGCCGGTGATGTACTCGCTGCTGCGGAAGAAGGCTCCTGTGGACTACGACAAGGAGATTGATATGGAGTATGAGGGTAAAGCGGGAAGCGGCGCTTAGAGGGCTATGTGTTGAGTGCTGAGCCTTGAGCATAGGCGAAGGGGATTGGAAAGCTATGAGTGACCGCTGCCATGAGTGACGAGAGACACGAACAAAAAAACGAGCAGGAGCCGGCGACGCTGGGGCAGTGGCACGGCGACGCGCAGGACAGCACGGCGAAGCTGCCGCTGCACCGTGATGAACGCAGCGAAGAGGAGAAACGCGAGGAAGAGGAGGCGCACAAGCGGAAGATGCACCGCATCATCCTGTGGGTGGTTGTCGGTGTGATTGTGCTGTTTCTGCTAGTGTTTCTGCTGGGCTTCCTGCCGCGGCATAAACGCGATAAGGAGACCAAGGAGAAGGCCGATGCGCAGCGCAATGCAAAACCGGTTGTGCAGGTGATGCAGGTACAGAGTGCGCCGGCGGCGGACAACCTGAGCGTGCCGGGGACGACGACTCCGCTGACGCAGGCGAATATCTATGGGCGGGCGAATGGATATCTAAAGGTGCGGTATGTCGATATCGGCGATCATGTGCGCAAGGGTCAGCTGCTGGCGGTGATCGATGCGCCGGATCTGGATCAGCAGGTGGACCAGGGAAAGGCGGCGTTGCAGCAGGCGAGGTCGCAGCTGGCACAGCAGCAGTCGCAGCTGGCGCTGGCGCAGGTGACGTGGAACCGGTGGAAGGTGCTGGTGGCGAAGGGGGTGTTTTCGCGGCAGGATGGAGACCAGAGAGAGACGGACTACAACGCGCAGGTGGCGAATGTGGCGGCGGCGCAGAGGAACGTGCAATCGTTTGAGGCGAACCTTGGGCGGCTGATTGCGCTGCAGCGATTCGAGCGCGTAGTGGCGCCGTTTGATGGGGTGATTACGGCGAGGAATGTGGATGTGGGTGCGTTGATCTCGGCGACGGGTTCGGGTGGAGGGGATACATCGCAGTCACCGACGAATGTAGGGAGCCCGACGCAGAGCGGTAGTACGAATACGAATGGAACAAGCGGCAACGGCGTGACGACGGCGACACCTTCGACGGGTGGAGCGCAGGGTGGTGCGCTGTTCAGCATTGTGGATGTGAGCAGGCTGCGGATCCTGGTGAGCGTGCCGGAGAGCTATGCTACGTCGATTCGCGTGGGGCAGAAGACGGCGTTGTACGTTCAGTCATTGCCGAAGCAGAACTTTGGGGGCTTGGTGACGCGCACGGCGGGATCGATCGATCTGAACAGCCGGACGCTGTTGACGGAGGTCCAGGTGGATAACCGCGACGGGAAGCTGTTTTCGGGGATGTATGTGGTGGCGAGTTTTCTGGATATTCATGGGGATCCGGGGGTAACGATTCCAGGAGACGCGGTGGTGATCCGTGGGGATAAGGAGCAGGTGGCGTTGGTGCGAGATGGCGTGATTCATCTGCAGCCGGTGGAGATTGGGCGTGACTATGGGCCTTCTGTGCAGGTGCTGCGTGGGTTGAATCCGGGCGACGTGATTGTGACGACGGTGACGGACCAGGTGAAGGAGGGTGCGCAGGTGGAGACGCGGCTGGCGAAGACGTCAGGGACAAATGACAATCCGCATGCGGGGCAGCAGAGAGATCAAACGCCAGGTGGGCCGGGGCAGTATGGCGATCAGAAGCAGGTGGAGCAGGGCAGCAAGGCCGGGCAGCAACAGCAGCAGAAGGGCGGCGGCCAGAAGAGTGACGGGAAGCAATGAGGATGGAGATCCATGATGGCGTGAGAAGGCGCGAAGAGAACGGAGTGGTGCGGCGTGTCGTGGCGGTTGGGGCGCTTGCGATGGTGCTGAGCGGAGGGTGTGCGCTGGCGCAGGCACCGGGGGCGGCGAACGCACAAACGGGACAGCCGGGGTCGTTGCAGTCGCCCACGCCTGAGCAACAGCAGGGATTGCCGAGTGTGGGGCCGCTGACGGCGGAGCAGGCGCGAGCGGCTGCGGAGAAGGTGGATAGCTCGTTGCCGGATCTGCCTGTGCCGCCGCCGATCAATGGCGCGCAGGTGCCTATGCCGGCCGCGGGTTCAGCGTCTTTGGAAGGTGCGGCGAATGATAAGACGGAGCCCGCGCGGGATCAGGTGACGGGGCTGCGGCCGAACTTTCTTGGGTTTCTGGGGCCGTATCGACGAGCGTATGTTCCACCATTGTTTCCCGGCAACGGTGAGCGGCTGAATGGATTGATTCGGGATGGCAAGCTTTATATATCGCTGCACGATGCGCTCGCGTTGGTGATTGAAGATAATCTTGAGGTGCAAGTCGAACGGTATAACCTGCAGCTGGCCGAGACGGATGTGGTGCGCGCTGCGGGCGGTGGGAGTACACGCGGGGTGGATTACAACATTGCAGAGTCGCCTGCGGGTGTGGGTGGACCGGGTAGTCCTCTATTGAATAGTTCGCAGACGAGCACGAATCCGATTACGCCTACGATTGACGATCTGACTTCGTTGAATTCGACGGCGGTGACCGAGAACAGTCTTTCGGAGACAGGGACGCAGCTTTATTCGGCCGGGCCGAACATTCCTTACTTCGATCCTTCGCTGGTGGGGGAGGCAGGGTACCTGCAGCGATCGGATATTGTGACGATCGGCGGCGATACGGGCACTGGGACGGGCACGGGATCGTCGGCGAGTGGGAACGCGGCGACACCGGGAACGCTGCGCTATGTGAGTACGAACATTGCGTATCTGGAGGGGTTCTCGACGGGGACGCAGCTTGAGGCGACGGTGAATAATGACTCGCAGGTGATCTATGGATCGGCATCGCAGTACAACCCGTTCAGCACGCCGACCACTTCGGTGACGGTGACGCAGCCTCTGCTGCGCGGATTTGGCAGGGGTGTGAATCTACGTTATCTGCGGATTGCGAATCTGAATCGCAAGGTGTCGCACCTGCTGTTTGAGCAGCAGTTGATCGATACGATCTATGGGACGTCGCGGCTTTACTACGATCTAGTGTCGCTGGGAGAGAACGTTGCTGTGAAGGAGGAGGCCCTGCGTGCAGCGCGTAAGTTGTATGACGACGATCGGGATCAGGTGGAGGTTGGCGCGCTGGCGCCGATCGAATTGACGCGCGCGCAGGCGCTGGTGAGTAGCTCGGAGTTCGACCTGGTGCAGGCGCAGGGACTGTATCGACAGCAGGAGGTGATCTTGCGTAACGAGTTGATTCGGCCGGGTGTGGCTGCGTTCCATACGCCGTTCACGAGTATTATTCCAACTGATCGGATCACGGTTCCGGAGACGCTGGAGCCGTTGAATGTTGAAGCACTGGAGGCGGAGGCGCTGGCGAATCGACCGGATCTGGCGCAGGCGCATCTGCAGGTGAAGACGGGGGAGATCAGCGTACAGGGGTCGCGGAATAATGCTCTGGCGCAGCTGAATGTCTATGGCAATGTGCAGACACGCGGCAGCACGGAGCAGAACTATGAACCGTTGGGTTCGTCAGCGGCGGCGGGGAATGGGGCTATTACGATACCGCAGAACCTAGCGCTGGGCGGGCTGCGGACGGCGACGATTTACCAGGCGGGTGTGCAGGTGACGTTGCCGCTGCGAAACAGAATTGCGCAGGCCGATGCGGCGAGAGATACGATTCAGCTGCGGCAGAGTGCGGCGCGGGCCGAGCGATTTGAGGACCAGGTGCGCGAGGAGACGGAGAACGCGGTGATCGCGTTGCAGACGGCACAGGCGGCGTATGACGCGGCGGTGGCGAGTCGTGGGTATCAGCAGCAACTTCTGGATGCGGAGCGGGATAAGCTGGCGATGGGGCAATCGACGAACCTGCTTGTGATTCAGAATGAGGCGTACCTAGCGCAGGCGAAGTCGACAGAGATCGTGGCTCGGAGCAACTGGGAGAAGGCGCGGATTGCGCTGGATCGAGCGCTGGGCAATCTGCTGGAGAAAAATCGCATTACGCTGGATGATGCGATCAATGGGCACACGAACTAGTTCTTCGCTGATCGACTTGCGTGGGGTGCCGGACACGTCTTGCTGCCAGTTCCTTCCAGCAGTATGGACGCTCACAGCCTAACCCACGGTCGGCGTATCGGCGCCGGTCACGCCATACTGACTGTTAGCGACAATTGACGGTCCCACGGGTCAGAAGAAGTCGGTCTATTCCGGGTTTTCGGATGATTACCTGTTGCTTTCCCAAAGGAAGTGTGGCATAGTCCTGTTGGAAAGCCAAAGGAAATTTTATGGGCGAAAAGCCCGATGTTCTGCAGGGCACGCTGGCGCTGATGGTATTGAAGACGCTCGATGTCCTCGGTCCGCTGCATGGCTACGGAATCGCACGGCGCATCGAGCAGATTAGCGGAGACCTGCTCGCGGTAAATCAAGGAACGCTGTATCCCCTTTTGCTTCGGCTGGAGCAGGAAGGCGCGATCGCGTCGGAGTGGGGGGCTTCGGAGAACAATCGCCGGGCGCGCTTCTATCGCCTTACGCGGGCCGGCCATAAGCTGCTGGAGTCCGAGACCCGAGACTGGGAACAGACAGCGGCGATCATTGCGCGATTCTTCAAGGTGAAGGCGGAGGACTTGACATGAGATTCCTCAGAAGGTTTCTGGCGCGGCTCAAGAACTTTGCCATCGGGCGGCGAGACGACAAACGTCTGCGGGAAGAGATGGAGGAGCATCTGGCGCTGCAGACGGCGGAGAATCTGCGTGGGGGGATGGCGCCGGCGGAGGCGCGCCGCCAGGCCGTACTGAAGTTTGGCGCGACGCAGGCGATACGCGAGGATTACCACTCCGAGCGGGGGCTGCCGTTTTTTGAAAATCTGTTGCAGGATGTGCGCTTCGCGTTGCGCATGTTTGCCAAGTCGCCGGGCTTCTCGGCCATTGCGATTCTGACGATGGCGCTGGGGATCGGAGCGACGACGGCGATTTTCAGTCTGGTCAACGTTACGTTGCTGCATCCTCTGCCCTATCCGCACCCGGAAGAGCTGGTGCGGATCGAAGACGATCTGCCTGGTGCGGGCACTACGGATGCTGGCATCTCGATTCCGGAGTTTAAGGATCTGCAGCGTTCGGGAATTTTTCAGTATGTTGTGCTGCAGATCTTCGGGTCGGCGAACCTGACGGGGGCATCGCAGCCATCGCGGATGCAGTATGAGGGGGTGTCGCCGGCGTATTTTGCGATGCTGGGCGTGAAACCGCAGCTGGGGCAGACGTTCGATCCTCAAGACCAAACGCCGGGGTTCACGCAGGATGTGGTGATCAGTGACGGGTTGTGGAAGCGGGCTTTCGGGAGCGACCCGCACATCGTGGGAAAAAATTTGCGAGGGGACAACGATTTGTATCGGGTGATCGGGGTGATGCCGCCGGGCTTTCGCGACCCGGGGCGAACCGTGGGCGAGAGGAATACGGAACAGTGGGCGGCGTTGGGTTTTGAGGAGGATCCGGCTCACCCCCCGAGCCGCAGTTTGCGGTTGCCCCTGGAAACGGTCGGGCGCCTGAAGCCGGGGCTGACGGTTGAAGCGGCGCAGAGCCAGATGGACGCGTTGGTTGCTTCGATGCGGAAGCAATTTCCGGGCGATTATCCGGCCGACAGCGAGTGGACGGTGCGGTTGGTGCCTCTAAAGGAAAACCTGGTGGGCAACGTTCGGCAGTCGCTGATCCTGCTGTTGAGCGCAGTGGCGCTGGTGCTACTGATCGGCTGCGTGAATGTAGCGAATCTGCTGCTGGCGCGGGCCAGCGCGCGATCACGGGAGATGGCGGTGCGCCAGGCGCTGGGAGCGGCACGCAAGCGGCTGGTGTGGCAATTGCTGACGGAGGGTCTGCTGCTCTCGCTGCTCGGCGGAGTGGCAGGGGTGGTGATTCTGTTCTGCATGAAGGGATTCCTGCTGCGGCTGATTCCGGAGAGCATGCCTCGGCTGAACGACCTGTCGATCAACTGGACCGTGATGTTATTCGCGCTGGCGGCTTCGATCGCCGCTGGGGTCATCTTCGGGCTCGCGCCCGCGAGGCAAGCAGGGCGGTTGAATCTGGCAAACACGCTGAGGGCGGAGGGGCGTGGGTCGAAGGGTTCCACGCATCAGACGCGCACGCGACGCGTGCTGGTGGTGACGGAGTTTGCTCTGTCGCTGGTGCTGATGGTGGCCGCGGGCCTGCTGCTGCGCAGTTTTTGGGAGTTGTACAAGGCGCCGCTGGGATTCAATCCGCAGCGTGTGATGTCGGTTCAGTTGTGGCTGCCGAGCCCCAACGACGATAAGACGGACATTTATGCAACGGCTGCTCAGGAGGCAGTGTTTGCGCGCGAATTGCTGCGGCGCAGCCGGTTACTGCCGGGAGTGCAGGAGGCGGCTCTTGGATCGGAGCCTTCGATTCCGCTGCGGCACGACCGCAACCCGAGCGCGCTGATCGTGGAAGGGCGCGAGACAAAGAGCAAGCAGCCGCCTTTGATCGAGCGTTCGCAGGTTACGCCGGGATACTTTCATTTGCTGGAGATTCCGCTGCTGCGGGGCCGTCTGTTCAACGACGGCGACGACGAGAAGGCACCGCAGGTCGCCGTAATTAATCGCGCGATGGCGGAGACTTACTGGCCGGACGAGGATCCGCTTGGCAAGCGGCTGAAGGTTGGCCGTGGGAGGGCCGGCGTCGGCCAGCGTGCAAGCAAGACCTGGATCACGATCGTCGGGGTGGTCGCGGATGCTCGAACCGAGTCGCTGACGAACGCGAGCGTTCCGCAGATCTATCTGAGCCTGTACCAGGAGACGCCCAAGGAGCTGGCCATCTTTCTGCGTGGAGACCTAAATGCGAGCGCGATCCCGGAAGAGGTGCGGGCGATGGTACAGTCGGTGGACCCGGAGTTGCCTGTTTACGGTGCGCAGACGCTCGATGACGCGGTGTCGGCGTCGCTGGAGCAGAGACGATTCTCGATGAATATTGTGGCGGCCTTCGCGATAACGGCGCTGCTGCTGGCGGCGCTGGGAATTTATGGAGTGATCTCCTATCTCGTGAGCGAGCGCACGCAAGAAATCGGCATTCGCCTGGCGCTGGGAGCGCGACGGGGGACGATCCTGCAGATGGTTCTGCGTCAGGGGCTGGGACTGGCGATGGCGGGCGCCGGGCTGGGACTGGTGGGATCGGTGATCATGTCGCACCTGATGGCAGGGCTGCTCTATGGCGTAATGCCCACAGATCCTCTTACATTTGTTGGCGTCACCCTGGTGCTCACAGGTGTGGCGCTTGCGGCTTGTTATATCCCCGCGCGGCGGGCAATGCGTGTCGACCCGATGATCGCACTGAGATCCGAATAGTTTTTCGAAGTCCTTGATGTGGCTCGGATTGAAGTGAAAGCATAGGTACTCACAGAAACAGCAGTCAGGCGCCTTGGAAACTCAGTTCAACTGACGCCAACAGGCCAATGCACTCATCGAGGTAATTGGGTCAATGTAGCTTTTTGGCAAATGTCCGTATAACGGACATCTCGTCCAGTTGCTAAATTTCTTCCGAGAAACCAGTATCCCGTATCGCTGAAGAATGCAAGCTGGTATCCAATAGCTCTGACGCCAGTACAGAATATCGCTGAAGATCCAGCTCAAAATCGGCCCTCCAGTACAAAATAGCGATAAATCTGACAAACGCTTGTCAAATAAAACGCTAATTCGTACTGAACGACGATCCATAGGTACCTGCTAGGTCCACTCGGGAAATTGGCTGCGATTTTCGTCGAGGGTAGAGATCCTGTTCATGTCGTCCGCGGTCAATGAGAAATCGAAGATGCAAAGATTCTCTCGGCGATGTTCGGGATTTGAGGAACGCGGAATTGCGACGACTCCCCGTTGGTGGTGCCAGCGCAGAACAACTTGTGCAACGGTCTTGCTGTGTTTTTTGGCAATCTCCTCCAACGCTGGATTCGTAAAGAGCCCGCTGCGCCCTTCTGCAAACGGAGCCCAAGCCTCCATCCGTACGCCATCGGCACGCAGCCACTCAAATTGTTCCTTTTCCTGGAGGAATGGGTGTGTCTCCACCTGATTAATGGCAGGCTTTGTGCTCGCACCTGCCATGAGGCTGGCGAACTGAGCTTTATCGAAATTGCTTACTCCGATAGCGCGGATTTTTCCGGCGACATGGAGCTCTTCCATCGCGCGCCATGACCCTTGCACATCTCCGCGGGGCCGATGGATTAGATAGAGATCGAGATACTCCAACTGAAGTTTGTCGAGAGTCGTTTGGAATGCTCTCTTTGCCAGTTCGTACCCGGAATCGTCGACCCAAATCTTGGACGTCACGAAGAGATGCTTGCGATCAATTCCGCTTTTCTTGATCCCTGCACCTACCGCCTCTTCATTTTGATATACGTGGGCCGTGTCGATCAGCCGATAGCCAGCGGTGATGGCGTCTGCGACACTTTCGGTGCATAGATCACCCTTCAGTCCATAGGTGCCAAAGCCAAGCGTGGGCATCATGACTCGATCGGAGAGACGCACCTGCGGTATGGAAGGCTGGTGATCGTGGGATGCCCACCCCAAACGGCTGAAGGCGAGTGTCGCTGCGGCGAACGCTCCTCCCTTAAGCACCGCGCGTCGGCTCGTCGCAACTGCCCTGCTGTTGTTCTTGATCTGCATCATCTCTCCTTATACCCAGGTTCTGTTTTACACCCAGGTTCCATCTATCTGCTGAGGGAGCGAAGGGGCGCGGTCCCTGCCTCCGCGCCCCTCGCTTTATTTCGCAGTTGCCGCTGACACAGGCGGCGACGGCAGGTGCTCGCCGACCGCCAGATTGATTTCAACGCGGCATCAAAAATTTGCTTCACGACCGCGTCCTTGTAGGCATACAGATTTACCCCGCGGTGCCACATCACCTCGGCAACGGTCGTCATTACACTGAGGGCAGACATCTGATCGTCGATAGACGAGCCAGCCCCCAGATAGCGCCTTCATGTAGAAAGTTCGGCTTGAAACAATCCATGAATCCACCTGTGACGTTGTCCTTGGAACCGCTAGGTCCTTAGAGAGACAGGTCTATCAGCGAAGGATCGTTCAGCGTCTCCCCGGCGATGAAGATACCGTAAAGGCAGACCATGCCCCAACGGGTATCGAGGACATGCTCTCCGGGCGCTCCGGCGTTATTGAAGTATCGACCCGCGATTTGCCTCCGCCTTCATCTCCAGCAACGAAACCTTAAACTGCTCGTGAGCGGCGAACGATTTCGGGGAATAACCAGCCGTCGCTAGGAACGTCCTGTTTCGCGTGCACTTGGCTTACTGAAGGGCTGCCGTCACGGATCTACCGATCGCGACATTACACGGTCAGCTATAGTAACGACGAGGCATACTCCCCTCCCACTAAGGACCCGAACTTGCTCGATCGGAATGTAGTGAAGTCTTTTTCTGTACTGCCGCTTGTCTCTTTTCCGCCTTGCCTCCGTTGCTCAGACCCCAAACCTGAACTGCAGCACGCCGATGCCACAAGCTCTGCCTCTCTGCGCGTCCAGCCCGTTCGGCGGTGGTTGATTGGGCGGACGCTGTCGCGGCTGCCCAAACATAGCCTGGTTACATAGACAGCCAAGCCCTATGCGTCCCGGAAGCGGTAGCCTATGCAACTGTCTGTCAAAATGTACTTCGGGTCTGCGGCATCGTCTTCGAGTTTCTTACGGAGTTGACCCACAAGCACACGTGAATATGCGGGTTCATTTCCGAAGCCTGACCCTCGCAGCGCGCCAATTAGCCTGGCATGTGTGACCGGGCGTCCTGCGTGCGTCATGAGAAACTGCAGGGCATCAAACTCTCGCGGTGTTAGATGTACCTCTAGTCCGGATCGTTCGACACGCCGTCTTACCGGATCAAGCACGATAGTTCCGTTAATGATCGGCATTTGCGCTGGGGTCTCGGGCGCACGGAATCGGCGAACAGCAGAACGGATTCTTGCTGTTAGCTCGCGGATCTGAAATGGCTTAGTCACATAATCGTCCGCACCTGCCTCCAACGCCTCAACCTTGTCATCTTCACTATCGCGGACGGTCAACATGAGAATCGGCATTCTTGTGTAACTTCGCCTGATCCGCCGACAGGTTTCAATTCCGCCAGTTCCTGGCATATTGATGTCGAGGAGCACAGCTTCATAATCAACCATTCGAAGCCGAACTAGACCATCCTCTCCATTGCTTGCTTCGCCAACATCGAAACCCAGAACATCCAAAGTTGTACGTAGACTGCGGCGAAGCGCCGAGTCATCTTCCACAATTAGTAATCTTCCTTGTGATTCGTCCATGTCAGGCTTCCTTCCATGCAAGAGGCAAAATCTGGAGCTGCGGTTCCTGATGTCCAAGTCACACTGCACAGTGTTGACGAAAATACGGACCGTCTGACTAAAACCGACGATGCGGGTGCATATGCTTTCGACAATGTTCTTGCCAACAAGTACAGTATCCGAGCGACGCACGACGGATTCGCCGAGACGGTGATCGACGGCATCACACTTGCGGCCAGACAAGACCTTCGATATACCCTCACGTTGACGATTGCCGCGCAGGCGAGCACCGTGGAGGTGACCTCTGACGCGGCCCAGATCAATACGGAAAATGGGGTCATCGGTGACTCGAAGGACACGGGAGACATAGGCAAACTCCCACTCAACTTCCGTGCTTCGACTACCAGTCCTCTCGCGGCTTTGACAACCTCACCGAATGTACAGGCAGACAGCCAGGGAAACATTGCCATCGGTGGTGCAACGTCGAACATGATCGGCTTTTCAGTCGACGGTATCTCAACAACAAACATCTTCAATAGCGCTGCTGGAGCAAATCCTTATCCATCCCCTGAAGGGATCGCAGAACTCAAGGTCACGGCCTTCAATAACAACGCTGAGTTTTCGCAGGTCGGCGATGTCACGTTCACAACGCGGGGCGGAACGAACCAGTATCATGGAACGCTCTTTGAGTACCTCCAAAACGACGCACTCGATGCTCGTGTGTTCGGCTTCACTCAAAAAGCGCCGAAACACTTCAATACGTTTGGTGGTAGCTTCGGCGGACCACTCTCTATTCCACATCTCTACGATGGACACGACAAAACATTCTTTTTCGTCGACTACGAGGGCAACAGGAGACGGACTTCGCAGGCGGAACAATATACGGTGCCAAGTGTGCTCGATAGAACGGGCAACCTTAGTGACCTTACAAGTTCGCTGCGAAACCCCTTTACCAATCAACCCTACGCCAATGCTACGATTCCGCAAACGAGTATTAGCCCGTTCGCTAAGGCACTCTTAAACACTTATTATCCGTTGCCAAATGCCAGTCTTCCGGGCGGCGTTAATTACCAGACCCTTGTCCCAATTCCCTCGAATACAGACGGCTTCGATGCCCGCGTCGATCAGGTTATTACGTCGAAGCAGCAAGTGTATGCGCGCTTCAACCGAAAAAACCTTACTGTAAACGTTGTTAACCCACTGTTGCCGAATGACGTTGACACCGAACATGACCGGAGCTTCCTCGTCTCTCACAACTACGTGATTAGCAGTCGTCTACTAAATGAGTTTCGTTTTGGTTTTACAGACACCATCCTGTCTCCGAACTTTGGAATTCAGGGTGCTGCTGCCCTTGAATCGCTGGGCCTTCAAGTGGGTGGAAATCAGGGCGTAAACGTTTCCAACCATCCAACCGATCAAGGCTTTCCCAGCATTGTCTTCTCTGATGGAACCAACTTCACTCCAATCGGCAGGGATCACGTTGGCCCGACACAGTCGACAACCAAGCAGATTGCGGACAATATCACCTACAACAGGGGCAGACATACGATTCGTGCCGGCGTTGATGTTCGTTGGGTGAGGTTCGCCGTGCCCGAAATCGAGACGCCATCTGATGATTACGGTCTGTTTACCTTCAATCAAGGAACGTTTACCGGAAGCTCGTTTGGTGACCTCCTGCTTGGCGCTCCCAATACCACCTACTTTGCAGTAACAGGACCGAGAGACGACGCAGGCGGTGCTCAGACGGGTATCTATGGACAGGACCAGTGGCAGGTAAACGATCGCCTGACACTCAACTTCGGCTTGCGCTGGGAGTTGTTACCTCCGTTTGTCGACAAGAATGGAATTCAGGCGAACTTCGATCCAAACTACAGCGGGCAGGGTGCAAATGGGCAGGGTGCGGTGATCGTCAACAATATCCTGCTAAACGGGCTAAAGCCGGCTCCGGACTTCCTCGCCTCATTCAATGCCTGCGGTCTAGCTGGTGTGAATCCGAACTACAACCCAGCTACTTGTACCCCGGTAGTAACAAATGGCCAGGATGGTCTGTCGACTGGGCTTCGTCAGACTTATCTCCGCAACTTCGACCCCAGGGTCAGCATTGCCTATCGTCCCTTCCGCGATAGCAAAACCGTCATACGGGCCGGGTTTGGAATCTTTACCGTGACCGCTTTGGGGCAGCTTCAGAACAACAATGAAAGTAACCCACAGGCTGCAGTTAATACGTGGCAGAACAATAATGGAGGTACCCCGATCTTTACGTTTCCACAAGTCACTCCACCCGGAGCGGGGCTGCAGTTCGGCGGTGGAGAACTCGAACAGGCTACTGACCCGCATTATCGCGATGCCCAGTCGGCACAGTGGAATTTGACGGTCGAGCGGGAGCTTACCTCCAATACCTCGCTGAGGGTGAGCTATGTCGGAATGAACTCCTACCGGCTCAACGTCTCGGAGAACCTGAATCAAACGAAGCCAAGCACGATGCCTTATAACTTCGCGAACGCACCCTTCCAGAACTGGGGAGTTATCTTCTCGACGAATAACCTGGGTGGTCAAAACTACCAGGCGTTGGAGTTGGAAGCTTCACACAGAATGGCGAGGGGACTGTCTTACCAGGCGAACTACGCATGGGCTCACAACATCAGCGATGCTCAGGGAGATGCTCCTACGGCGTTCCAAGGTGAGACTCGCTATGGACTTGCTGATCTGAATCGTTTCGACATCAGTGCTAACCGGGGCAACGTTGTAGGAACTCGTCGTCAGCGTGTGTTGGTGACAGGGACTTACGAACTGCCATTCGGAAAAGGACGGCAATGGTTGAACTCTTCTCCTGTTGTGGGTGGCGTCCTTGGTGGTTGGAACATCAACACAATTACACTGCTTGAAACAGGGCCATACCTGACTCCGACAGATAGCGTCACCAACGACCAGACCAACACGGATCCCGCCGGCGACGGATCGATTGTTCGACCGGACCGGATTGGTAATCCGATTCCCTCAAACCGTACGCCGGGTAACTACTTCAATCTGGGGGCATTTCAATCTACGCCAGCCGGCGCAGGACGAATCGGTAATGCAGGAGTTGGGATTCTCGAAGCGCCCGGCACAATCGCTGTGAGTGCAGGCTTGGCGAAGCTCATCGCAGTGAGGGAAAGTTTCCGGCTGCGCTTCGAGTCAACATTCACGAACGTGCTAAACCATACCAACTACGCGCCGCCGGTGACCAACATAAGCAGTCCGAGCTCATTTGGTGTACTCACTGCTGCGCAAACCGCGGAAAATGCTGGGAACCGGACTGGCCAAATAGCTCTAAGACTCGAGTTCTAAGGACAAGTTGGAGGCAAAGCCAATTGGCAATGGTTGGGCCGGAATCAAAGATGCGTTCCGGTCCAGCCAATGCTAGCCGTTTAGAAATGAAACTCGTAGCCGCTGACTGAACCACGTCTTTGAGGTGCGTGATGAGTTTGCTTTGGACAGGGATGTGCCGAATTTACTTCAACGATTGTTCCGATGTGAAGCAGTTCTGGTCTGTTGATAATGGGGACTCTCTAAGCGCAGTGAAATGTCCTAGAGTCGTGATGACCGGAAACTTCGAAACCGTCGTCGCGCCTGAACCAAAAGAAGAGCCTCTAGCATGGTTCTCGTTCAGAAAAGCAAGCGTCTACAGGCAAAGAGACGGTGTCGTCTTTGTCATCGACTGGACGCACGCAGATTTGCGAAATAGGGTTCAACAATGAGCACGTTGGAAACAGCAAACACGCCAAAGAGGTCTAGGTGTCGACGCGCCCCAGCTTCTAGCGTTGCACTTGCGAATGGAAAAACACATGTTCAGCTCCCGCGAGTGGCTATCGGAGGTTGGATCAGCGATGAGTGTATAGGAGCGATCAGGATTCTCATCTATTCCTCCTAGAAGTACTACGTTTGTTTCAGAAAACCTTCTCCACCCTCAGTACGAGCTTGTTTCCCTCAGGCCGATTCTTCGCTCCGAGCTCGTGATAACTATTCACATAGAAGAACCATTTACCTGAGTTCCAGACCGTGCCCGGACCAATCGCCGCTACTTGCTCTGGAGAGTTCCGAAGCGAGACGCTATCAATACGGCCATCAGTGATCTGTCGGAGGTAGTAGGCGTTTGGGCCGATCCAAAGGTGTTTGCCAAAGTTGTACGCAGTTGTGGCGTTGAAGTGTATCGCCTGTCCTGCCTGTGTCGATTGAGCGCCTGTCGCGTATGGAGGACTATTGTTCGTCGAATTCCATAAATAGTGAACGCGCCAACTGGTCTCGATGCGTTTGGCTGGGAATGCGGTAATCGCGTAATACGGATGAACAGTAAATGCGTTCGCGCCGATATTCACAGCGGAAGATCGTGTGTAAGCGCCTACGGGTAGATCAAAGTCGAAGACGACTCGTTGGTCGATAGGGACGGCGCCGATTTTTTGCTCACTCCATTGAAGGATGAATGGAGAGACCGTGAACGCCCCCAAGCCGCCGGATTGTCCGGTGCTGCCGGCGTTGACGTGCGCCACAGCCGCCACTACTTCTGTCCCATACGAACCACCGAGAATCCTCTTATGAGTTAGCCAGGCGACGTGGGTCAGTTGGCTGATGCTATTCACAGCGCCAGTTCCTGCAATGGTGTTTCCGGAGCCGTCTACAACTGTTCCTTCGTGTGCTCCGTCCCCAATCTCTTCAATGACCCCGCCGGGTCCGCCGATTCCGTCCAGAAAACTAGTGTCACCCAGGTTCACAGCCGGCTCAGCAACGTGCGTCTGCGCGACGAGCAAGGTCGGAGAGATGAGGATCAGGAAAAGGACGAATTGGAAACGCTTGAGCATGATCCTTTCCTATGCATAAACTAGGCGACGTTCCAGAATTTCTTCGCGAAGCCTGTCAAGAGAGCGCAGCATAAAAGTCAGCCCGTTCTCGTCCTGATACACATGCTCCGCGAGCTTCGCGTGAACGCCACCGACGACGACCTCTGGTCCCATCACGAGGTGCGCGTGCATGGAGATCAGCGTTTCTCGTAGCTGGTACTGAGCGCGGACGCCGCCGGTGAAGGCCTTGGACGAACTGATAATCGAAACAGGCTTGTTCTTGAAACACGACCCGAAGACCGGGCGCGAGGCCCAGTCGAGTGCATTCTTCAGGACGCCGGGCACGCCGTGGTTATATTCAGGCGTTGTGATCAGGATGCCGTCGCTCTCGGCGATGATCTTCTTAAACGCGGCAACCGAGGGAATCTCGGGGTTCTGGTCAAGATCCTCGTTATATAGGGGAATGTCTTCCAGAGTCACCACTTGTATGTCGATAGCAGGCGCGGCTTTTTCGGCCAATACCTTCAGCAGTGACGTGCTGAAAGAGGCTCTGCGGAGGCTTCCGGAAATGCCAACTACTCGAACTGTTTCTCCCGTGCGGACCATATTGTTCTCCTCGTCTGCGCTCGCATCGAGCGCCCACATTCACGAGGCTAGGCTCATCCATTTCATGTGTCCAACGAAAGATTCGCATAATACATATCTCCAATTATGATGAATTAGAGAAGGCAATTATATGGAGATACGACACCTGCAGCACTTCATTGCTTTGGCGGAAGAAGGCAAGTTTACGCTCGCCGCACGACGCATGAACATCGTTCAATCGGGGCTGTCGGTGTCCATCAAGGAGCTCGAACAGGAACTCGGAAGCCAACTGGTTACGCGCACGACTCGCAAAGTCTCATTGACAGCGGCTGGAGAACTTTTTCTTGAACACGCGCGTGGTTGTCTCACTCTGCTGAATGATGGTGTTCAGGCGGTCCGGTCTCAGGGTGGTGTCGTCAGAGGCCGTCTGCATCTCGGCATTCTGCAAAGTCTGACACCGTACGTGCCGCTTGCCGCGTTGCTGCAACGATTTCACTCGTCGTACCCGGAGGTCGAATTCGCAGTTCGAGCTCTTTCTACAGGGGCAATTCCTGCCTTGGTGCGATCAGGGGCTGTCGATCTGAGCTTCCAGGCGATCGTAGACAAAGAACGATGGCCTGGAGTCCAGGTTATTCCTTATGCACAAGACTCGCTGGTTGCGATCTGTTCCAGCAAGCATGCGTTGGCAAAGAGTAGTAGTGTGCGACTCGAAATGCTCAGCCATGAGATGTTCGTGGATCTCACGCCCGAAAGGGCTCTGCGAAAGCTGGTTGATCAGGTTTTCACTCAGCACCATTTACCCAGATCGAGCGTATATCAGGTAAGCGATGTTGAGACGCAACTCTATTTCGTCGCTCATGGTCTTGGCGTCGCAATCGTGCCGTCCGCGCTGGCTCGTTCGTCCTCTGCGTCTCACCACCTCCATACGCTTCGGATTCTGAGTCAGCCTCTGAAGCTTCCTAAATGGCGAATTGCGATTCTGACACGGCCGAGGCGGAAGAACATCCCTGGGAAGACAACGGTTGAACTCTTTCTGGAAACACTTGCTGGACTTTCACGGACGGCGAAGCTTTCTGGCGAAACATAGGTGTGCTCCCACTTGGATTGAGCGGACGATACGGATCACCAGAGAGAATTGGAAAAGGCAAGGGAGCAACGCGAGTATAACGATAGAAATAGGCGATATTCTCCGCCTGAGGCAGCGTCGACAGAGCCATCCTCTTCGGCCTCTTGATATATCTGGATCCGCCAGGATGGGCTTGAGCAGCAACAAAATACTCTTCCTCTCTGACGACGTCCTACGGATGTTTTTATGGTGTATTGAAGTGCTTAACCGAACTCTTCACCCCATCGCTCTTGCCGCTGGCCTGCATCGAGTCGACCAAGTAGTAGTAGGTCGTTTTTGGCTTGAGGTTATCAAGACGTACTCGGAAAACCGTCGATGGATGATCGGGACTCACCCGGATCGGAGATTTTGCGATCTCGATCAGGCGATGTGGATCGGCGCCATAGTGCACAACTCCAAAATGCACCGGGGATCCGCCGGGATTATTCGTTGTCCAGCTGATAATCGTCAGATACTCTTTGGCCAACTCGATCTTGGGTCCCTCGATGATTCGCACCTGTGGAACTTCTGGAGTGTTCGGACTTACCTGAGCGCAGAGGCTGCCACTCAAAACCGAGATCGCCAATATGGCGAACGCTCTTCTCATGCTCACCTCACCTACACAGATGATCTCGCCCTTTGCATTTCGGCCCTTCAGCAATCCGCTACGGAATAGACGGGCTGGGGAGGGGCGCAACGCTGCAGATCGCGGATGCGCACGGCGGTAGAGGCGGAGTTGCGATCAAGTGCTCATTGCCCTGGGTCGCAGCCGAACCACCCTTCATGCAAGCACCCGTATAAGTATCGCTGTTGGGGTAAGGCCTCGTGAAACCATCCGACAATGTTTGCAGGAACGCAACGATCTGGTTCTCTTCCTCATCCGTCAGGCCAAGATTACCGGAAGTCATGTCAATATTGTTCCGCACCTCTGGCATGGGCCAGCAGTCTACCTTCTCCGTTGTTCCCTTAGGGCAATGTCCCGAGGTCACCGGGTACGCATACTTGTCGCGCGTGTTGTAGAAATGCACGACCTGCTTCAGGCTCTTGAAGTAGCCATTGTGAAAGAACGCCTTCTGGAAGTAGGGGCCGGGAGCTTCAGTGGTGGGACATTGTGGCGGTGTCGAGGCCACGTCGCGAACGCTGGACACCTGCATTTGGCCATCGACAGCGGGCGCGTACTGTTTCCAGTTCAGGTTCGGGTTGGGGCCGCTACCGAACGCGCTTCTGAGAAAGCTTCCAAGTCCCAGATCTCTGTAGCCGAAGCCGTAAGGATTGCCAATGAACCCGTAGGAATCCGGCTTGGTCTGGTAGTAGAAGGCATTCGCGGGATTCAGCGGCACGCCCTCATTTGCTGAGCCGAAGCAGGTAAACAGAGGGTTCACCATAGCGACGGCGCTGGAGTCCGCCTGATCTGATTTCAGACTGGTGCCCCGTCCGTCGAGGTGACATGAATTGCAGTTGCCCTTGCCATTGAATAATTTGAAACCCGCCATTTCGTCTCGAGTGAGCGTGTATTTGCCGGCCAGGAAGGCGTCGAATTTCGACGAGAACGGGCTCACCTGTACGGACTGCTCGAATGAGTCGATGGACTGCGCCCAGCGATCATAAACTATATTTGCGCGGGTCCTATCGCTTGCACTAAGAGGTATGGGCGTCGTGTTCCCGCCAAACACAGCAGATCCTCCCGGGGTAGCGCAGATGCGCTCGGTCTCGCGTGGGAACTTGATATCGAATGAACCTCCACCCCAAACTTCTTCAAAGAGAGGTCTGTAGACTGCCTGGGAAAGCTGAAATGCGATGCAGGCAGTATCGGGGAAACCCATTTCCTGAGTATCGACCGGAGGCCCCTGTGCCTGTTCGGCGTCGGGAATCCGCAGCTTATACCCGGTTGCACGCGAATCCCAGAAGTTTCCACCGAAGAACAGACCCTGTTCCTGGTTGTATTGGAATACAGGGAAGAAGGGTGAATACGGGTGTCGTTGCGGTGTCCGCTTGCCGGCGCGAAAATGAACCGTTCCCGGGAACGCGACCATTGTCAGGTTGACCGAGGGGATCGGTCCGCTGAAACCAGCATATGGCATGTGACAGGACGCGCACGCCTGGTTCTTGCCTGGAGAGATATTCCTGTCGTAAAGCATAAGCTCACCGAGCGTTTCTATTGCTTCCGTCCCGGTATTCTGAAGGATTGGTGGCTGACCTGTTAGAACCGGATGGCTTAAGCCTTTCCAGCGCGCAAGCGCGCGGCCTTCGACTAAGTCCACCTCCCGTTGAACCCGAATTATTTCGGAACTCAAATCGGACGGTAGAATGCCAGGCGGGTACGGATTGTAAGCCGTTGCCGACACGGCTGCACTTTCTTCGCTTTGTCCGCGCACGATGTGGCCGGAGTTGGACATGGCGACCGCGACTGCTGCACAGACCGCGCCTAGTGCTATCAATGTCATCCGTCTCATGAAGCCCCCTTAAGCTGTTAGGGTTTCCTTCCGTATTGGGTCATTGTGCAACGGGAAACGGAGTTTTTGGAAACTACAAAACCGCTTCAGCAATGGCCGCAGTGAGGGGTGATTTCCAGGTTCGCGGGGAGAACCTGGTGGAATATCCTTGCAGCTGCAGTTCTCCTTGTTGTAGCTCACGCCGGACTAGCAGTATCCGGAAGCGCAGATTGGTGGTCTCCGCACTTGGCCGATAAACCGGCTTCTCGTACAGTTGCTTACCGTGAAGCCAGTCTCCCGTATCGCTGAGGAATTACATCTGGGATTCAATAGCTTTGAGTCCAGTACTTAATATCGTTGTAAATTCAGCTCAAAATCGGCTCTTCAGTACGAAGCAGCGTTTAATCTGACAGGCGGCCCGCTGCTGCTGTCAAATAGAACGCTCGGCGGCTGTCAAATAGAACGTTATTTGTACTGGACTACGCTAAATGGTACGACGATCACGCTTGTGCTGCAGCCAGGCATTCCTTACTTGCGCAAGGCGAAGTGCTACATGTTTCGTCGATAGAAGATAAAACACGGGATCTGCTAGGTAATTGTTGTCGGCTCAGAGAACATGCGAATGTTCCATCGGGCCATCCTTAGCACGAACAATGTCTCAACAAACTTTTCACATAAGAACCTCCTGCGGTAGCGATCTCTTCAGGAGAAACTGCCATGTCGGCTAGTAGGTACCCCGGGGATCCCGGGTAGCCGGCGGAATAGCCGAAACCCTCGATCATGAGGTATCCGTCGTACTCGTTTAAGTGCAAGATCCTAACAATGTCCATAAAATCAATATGCCCGGAGCCGAGAAGCCCTCGATCGTTCTCACTTAAATGCACATGCTTCAGACTGGTACCCAGCAAGGCGATGGCTCCCGAAATACTCTTTTCTTCGATATTGGCGTGAAAGGTATCAATAGTTACGCCAACTCTTGGATTCCCAATATCCTTGCAAAGGGCTTGCGCTTCAGTAGCCTTATTGAGAAAAAATGTTTCGGACCGATTGACAGGCTCAAGGGAGAGATTGATGTTGTGCGTTTCGAGAGTAGATCCGAGGGCTTGAAAACACTCGACTGCCCAGTTCCACTCCTCTCGACTTCGACGGTGGCCTGGTAAGTAGCCGATAGGAGCAAAAAGGGGCCCGCCCAAGAGATTTGCCCCCAACTCTCTTGCGGTTTCAACGCAAGCAATTAGGTGAGTCAGCGACTTCCTTCGTACGGATACGTCAGGACTGATGGGATTGATGTTTTTGGGCAGGATTGCACAGACAGTACATTCCAGGTCGTTGGCTTCGAATGCCTTACGAATAGCTTGAGCAGGCAAATGCGCTGGATCGAACATCGGGATCTCAAATCCATCCAATCCATGAGCGCGCGCCTGTGGTATTAGATCGAGGTGTGATGACGTGAAATCCTTAGTCCAGGCGAATGCGCTAACACCGATCTTCATGACCACTCCTTCTATTGCGGTATTAAATCATTCAATAAACCCAAAGCTTAACCGCCGAAAGGATTATTGAAGTCAGCTGAGTATCACTTTGCTGAGATCTGCTCTAGCGGTCTGCAGTTTTGGTCTCGGGAAAACAAATACTTGATCTGCGTGTAGTTCCGAAGCCGAACGCAAAAAGGTTAATTGGTAGTGGTTTTCTTAGTGAATAGCAAAGGCACAGCGTCGTTTAAGTTGTGACGCCAAACACTCCAAACGTGAGCTCCCTCCGTCTCCCTATAGGTATGTGTTATTCCCTTGTCATCGAGTAATTTCGCGAAGTCTCGATTGCCCTGAAGAACAAAGTCCTGATGCCCACAAGAAAACCAGAGTAAACGTATCTCGCTATTTAGAGTCGTCGAATTTTGAGAACCCTCGAGAACCTGCGAAGGAGCGAGGAATGGCTCGCCTACGGCAGCGCTGAATCCGAGTATGTAATGAAAGAGTTCAGGATGATGCAAGCCGATGTCTAGTGCTTGACCACCTCCCATGGATAAGCCGGCGATTGCGCGATCGTTTGGATTTTGGCTTGCTCTAAATTCTTTTTCAACAAGGGGAATAATGTCTTCAATTAAATCTGGGGCAAACTTCGGCGAATACATCCCCGTCTCGCCGGCTACCCTTACGAGTGGCGCAACACCAGCTGCCTGCAGCGCATGTCCCTGAGGCATTACGACAATCATTGGCTGTGCTTTGTGATCGGCCAAAAGATTGTCGAAGATTACGTTCGCTCGACCGTTCATCACCCATCCGTTTTGAGCTTCGCCATTGCCGTGGAGCAAATAGAGAACGGGATATGTCTTGTCACTCTTGTCATAATCTGGCGGCGTGTAAACCCAGAGCCAACGTTGGATACCCATCACTTTCGACTCATAGAGGATCATTCTCACTTGGCCGTGCGGGACAGGTCGCGCGTCATAGAACAAGGAGTGATCGTCTGGCACCTCAACAAAACTTGACATCGATTGACCGGGAGGTGTCGGTTTGATTGCTGGATTCGACGGGTCCGTGACGTCGACGCCTTCAACTTGAAAGTTATAACTCCAAATTTCAGGGGGTAGTGGGCCAAGAGTAACGGTCCATATGCCGTCAACATCCCTCGTCATTGCTACAGGCCCCTTGCCTTGGGTAATTTCGCCAACGACTTGAACTTGCGTTGCGCCTGGAGCTCGGAAGCGGAGGGTTACCGTTTTATCTGCGTGTACTTCCGGAGAAATGAGCGCATTCGCCGGGGTAGCAATTACTCGTCCCAAAGTTACTTTGCTGCCTTGTTTGATGGCGGGCGATTGAGTACTGCTAGGCGAAGCAGAATGATCTGAATCTTGTGCTCGTGTCTGAATAAGAAAGACAGAATGGCCCAGCAGCGAACCTAATATCACGAGCTCAAGCCGACTAAAAACTTTCATATAGGAATACCCCACCATTTTGGTGTTATGCAGAAACGAGCTTAGTAAAGATGAAGTTGCAAGTCTTGAAAACAAGCTTTAGTTGAAAAGTCCTAGTGCTTCTCCTGCGTCGAATGAGTCGTGCAGAATGCACTTTCAAATCCCTCTTTACTTGCGGAACACAGACAAATCGAACGCATTTGCCATGACTTGATTTCCCTCATCGTTCGGATGAATATGATCTCCAGGATCGAATTCGGTGCGCATCTTAGTGAGATGATTGGGGTCGCGAATGACTGCGTCGAAGTCGACGATCGCGTCGAAACGGCCACTCGTTCGAATCCACTTGTTCACCGCCTGCCGAATCTCTTCACCCTTTTTCGAGGCAATCCAAACGCCTTCTTCGGGAGTCAGTGTTGCGCCAATCACCTTAATTCCATGAGTATGCGCACGCTCTATGAGTTGAACGTACGCTCCGATCAAGTCATCGCTTGTCAGATCATCGCTCGTGGGTAGCGGAACCTCGGGCGAGATCCGAGTATGTAAATTGATGTCGTTAATACCTTCAAGAAGAATCATCCACTTCACTCCGGCTTGACTCAGCACGTCTCGATCAAATCGAGCTAGAGCGCTAATCCCGGCACCATCCCTCAAAACCTGGTTTCCTGAGATTCCTTGATTAACGACGGCTATGCCGGGCTGCGACCCAACCGAAGCGAGCCTCTTAGCCAATAAGGCCGGCCACGCGTGGTTTGCATCCAGCGTGGTAGCGTATCCATCGGTTATCGAGTCTCCTAATGCCACGACAGAAAATGATTTCGGATAAGCTGTCGAAACATCGACACCAGCAAGCCACAGATACGAAGAAGTTGTCTGAACCGGTTCTGCCAACACAGCCTGCGATGTCGTATCACCCTTCGATATGAAAGCGGTGTGAAAGCCTAAGAGATGATTCGTCGGGGCGCCTGTATCTTGAGGCAGAAATAACGACACTGCAAGGTCGGCTTCTGGGCGAACGTCAAGATCAATTGGATCGCTGTCCAAGACAACTCCGGGTTGTATTGAAAAGGATCGCTTCCCGCTGAAGGTGACGGTGTGGTCGCTGCTGGCTACGATCTCCGATCCCTGACCATCGCGGTTTGCGATGTGTATTGACCCTACAGTGACAGGAGGAGCGCCGATCGCATTTGAGAGATGAATCCTCACACTTTTTCCACCGATGCTCGTGTGCACGATCATTCGAATGGTTTGATCGTGTAGAGTGTCGGGCAATTTGGCTCGCTCGCGATCCTTCTCACCTACGGGAAAAGGGGCTACGAGCAACTGCTGAGCCGCCGTCCATGTCGTGACCCAGCTTTCATTGGAGGAATCTGGAAGGCCCTGCGCGTAGGTCACTTGAGGACATAAAGCGAGAAAAATCAAAGTGCAGACAAGGGCCTGCTGGTAATGAAACTCATTGGACCATTTGCGGATCGTCTGTCTTTGCATTTGTAATCGATATCCTTTTTTCATTGATGGTGATTTCATCGGGGATTTGGCGAGCCTTGAGTCGGCTTTGGAAGTGTTCAGCGGAGAAGCCTCTCAAGATCGAAAAGACCTCATCACTTCTACTCAGCGTCACTTCGCATGGCTACCTAGATTCTTGTCAAAAAATCTCACCATAACTTGATATGCATCTTGCGATTCCGGCACGTCGGGGTTGTAGAAGAATCCGTGGAAAAGACCTTCCCATACGTGAAGCTGGGCGTCAACCCCCAACTTCACGAGTTGGCTATGAGTGTAGAGAGCTCCGCTGAGTGCGAAGTCACGTGTCCCAGTGACTATCAAGGTTGGTGGGAACTTCGCGAGCAACTCAGGTGAATTGATCGGCGCTACGAGGGGATCTTTGGGATCGGTGCCGCTGAAATAGCCCGTTCGGCGGTTAGACGACGTCGGTGGAGGCGCTGCAAGCCGAGCTTCACCAAAGGGCCAGGCGAAATAGGTTGAATCTCCGCCAACTCCGATGTTGCCGGCGGACGCGCAGAAGACTCCAATCGCGCCTGGCAGAGGAATATTGTGTTTGATAAACCATGCAATCGACATCGTGGTAAGCCCTCCACCGGCAGAGCATCCATAGATGCCAATATTTTCGGGTCTGTATTTTTTCAAGAGCTCTACATAGACGGTTGCAACATCTTCACTCGCGGCAGGAAAGACATTCTCCGGTCCTTCTCGATAATCAACGCTGATAACCTTAATTTTGCCTAGTGAAGCGAGCGGCATTGATTCGAGAAGGCCACAGCCGGGCCAGCATCCGGAGAAGCCTCCTCCATGCAAATCGATCAACACCCTGTCCGCGTTTTTTTGTGAGACGCCGTCTTTTGGTGTGAAGACAAAGACGTGGACGCTAGCGATTTTCGTGTCGTCCATTACCAAAGGAAAGAGAGCTTTTTGTCTTTCCAGATAGGGCATCATAAAGCGCGGAACGCCCTTTTCGGTATAGGTGGCGTTAGGATCGCGCATGTCCTTCAGGTGTGCAGCGACGTACGATTTTGCTTCCGGGCTGAGGAACGATGAGACCGGCACCGACTGCGCGGGTACCTCCACTGTGCCATCGGGCGACACATCGAGAAAGTGGGTTGGCGGTTTTTGTTGGGAGCGTTGCGGTGTTTTGGATTCCTGTGCCAAGCTGCCATGCGATGACAGCACGATCAAAAAACTAGAGAACAACAAAATTAAACTTACGGAGCGCCTAATCTGAGCCAACCCAGAAAACCAACCTTGCCTAATTGTCATAAGAGTCCCCAGTAACTATTTGTCTCAGCCGTTGTCGAATCATTTAGCGCGATTCATCTATGTTGGAATCCAAAAGGGATCGCCGGAGGCTATGAACTGTACGGGAACTTCCGGAACAAAGCCTCGCAGCCAATTCGCACACTCGTCCATACCAGCCTCTTCCATACCCTCGTGAGCCAATTGGATGAATGCCTTTTTCTCTCCGAGGGCAACCGCGTCTCTCATATACTCAGCGCACTCCCATTCGCGCGATTCTCCTGCGATGACGAGATCTACCTTTGGAGCAATCGTCATGCACTCCGAGATGTAGTGGCCTGCGAATCCCACCCGTGAGACTGGAGTTTGCGGATCTCCAACCAGGCGCACGCTCCGCTGATTCAATTTGACTGTCAGATGACGTGCTATTTCCCCAGCAGTGGTGGGCGGCAGCTTGTAGAAAATTCCCCTTTCCATGCCAGGCTCGTGGTAGAGATATTCCTGCCATCCGGCCCAGCGATTGAATCCCGCAAAGATTCCGTCCGGTCGTCGAGCATGCCAAGTGTCGTGATACCGCATCACCACCATGCGGTTGGTCTCGCAGAAATCGACTTTGAATTTGTAAAGCGGATCATCTCGAAGATCGGCGACAACATCGCTCGAACTCCAGAAAGTAGGCTCATGCGAGATGACGAAGTTGTTCCCAACTTTCTTAGACCTTTGCAGCAAGTCGAGTGTTGACATGAATGTTGTCGTAACTCCCGTGACGGTCTCGTCGGGATCTCCGATCTTGATGGTGTCAGCGGTAGGCCAAAACGGTTTAACCCCAACATTCCTGGACATTCTTGCCATAATCTCTCGCGCAGTAATCTTCGAAGAATCGGCCCAAAGTCCGGGAGTGGTTGATAGTGCGCCTAGTCCGGCGCCTGCAATTCGGCAGAAGGATCGTCTGGTTAGCGTGTTCATTTCGTCTCCTGCGAAATAGGGGTAAACGGGGAACCGGACGGAAGCCATTGCACAGGCAACTGAACAAAGGTCTTCAACCAAGCGGCCATTTCGCCGCTACCAGGCTCTTCCGACACTTCACTGCCAAGGAAGATTGCTCCCT
Source organism: Tunturiibacter psychrotolerans (assembly GCF_051013365.1). Taxonomy (GTDB): domain Bacteria; phylum Acidobacteriota; class Terriglobia; order Terriglobales; family Acidobacteriaceae; genus Edaphobacter; species Edaphobacter psychrotolerans_A. Next base: position 2,563,080 of record NZ_CP132941.1, read on the forward strand.
TGGCCATCTTGGCTGCGATCATGTCTTGAAGATATTCGGCACCTTCCCACTCGACAGGTTCGCCCGCGATCACCAGATCGACGCCGGTCTCCGCAAAGGCAGCCTGAAGATCAGGGACAAGGACTAAGCCATGCAGAATGGCCGCTTTCTTCACGACGGAGTGCTCGTCGCCCATTACTCGGATGGTTCTTGCGTTGAGCGACTCCATCATCCCTCTCGCTAAAGCGCCAAGCGGAGTAGGCGGAATACTGAAGAAATTATTTCCTGGCCGATAGAAGTGTTTGTCGCCTTTGACGGCGAGATGATACTGGTCCCACTTGATTGCCCTTGCCAGTCCCTCGAGTTGGCCATCGGTCTTGCGTGCATCCCAGTTATCTACGAATCGGACGATGATGAGAGAGTTCGTGTTGATAAGCGCGAATTTCTCCTGATAAACAGGATCGCTCTCCAAAAGTTCTTTGGCTGGCATGGCTCCTGACCGGTAGGCAACCGGCTGTTTTTCTCCTCTGCTATAGAAGGGGGACTCTCTACAAATCACGGTATTATGCCCGGAACTTATTGCGTGACGAAGTATCTCGACTGTGGGAGTGAAGCACGTCAAGATACCGGTTACCTGCGCATACGGATCACCGGCCAATACTCCATCTGAGAAGCCTCCGGCACGTTGACTTTGCCACGGTACACCAAGATGCGTCTGCATCTGATCGAGCAAATCTAAGACTGTCATCTCTCCGTCATCTCCTCCTGCATCTGATCGCTGCGCCAAAACTACGGAACTTGCAGGTTAAATATTGGTCAGCACGAAGGGCTCGCAGTCTTGACGCTCGAAGCTTGCCCCTGCATGATTTCGTTCAAAGCTCTTTGTAACCCTTCGGGAGGAACGGCGGGAGTGGCACCAGTCTGAGTCGCGACCCATGATGCGAATCCATTCGCTAATTGACTAATCCTGTGAAGAGACTCGCCGCGAATGTAATGGTGCGCTAGGCATGCAGTGAAGGCGTCGCCTGCGCCAACAGCATCGGCTACCGTTACCCTGAAGCCACTGTGTTCAACGGCCTGATCAGCTGAAACCAGGAGGCTACCGGCCTCGCCGCGCGTTATACAAACTAATTGAAGGTCAAACTCAATCAAAAGCCGTTTCGACCTTTCCTGTTCGCTTTGCCCAGGGATATTGAGTAAATAACAAACTTTAGCAAGCTCGTCAGAGTTTAGCTTCGCTATATTAGATAGCCGAAGAGAATCAACGATAATGTCTCTGCTGTAAAACGGTTCTCGCAGATTGACATCATAAATTTTGAGTGTGCTTTTTTTCGAAGCTTCGAGAAACCGATGAATCGTGGCTCGAGACGGCTTGGATCGTTGAGCCAAGCTTCCAAAACAGATCGCATCGGCACGGACCGCCAAGCGCTCCCAGATAGTTGTCCACTCCAGATGGTCCCAAGACACGTCTTCTGCGATCTTGAATTCCGGCTGCCCAGCGCCGTCGATCAGGACTTCTACCACGCCTGTCGAGTGATCGTCGTCTGCCTGGATAAATGTGGGATTGATGTCTAGGGTCTCCAGCGTCTCCCGAACCTCGCGGCCAAGGTCGTCGTTACCGGTTCGACTAGCGACAATTCCTTCATCCCCGAGGACATTCGCCATGTAAGCAAAATTTGCGGGAGCGCCTCCCATCTGCTTACCGGAAGGCAAGAGATCCCACAATATCTCACCCAGGCCGACCATAAGCGCCGGTTGAATCGTATTCGGAGTTTCAATCTCTCTACTCGACATATTCTCGCCGCCTAGCTAATGGTGAGGTGGAGCGGCGCACCGCAAAGGGTGCGCCGTATCCAACGACGTCACAGTTGCTGGGACTGTTTAGTAAGTGAAACGCAAAGCAAGTTGAACTGTACGAGGAAGACTTGCTTGATGGTTGACGACTCCGAAAGTTGGCCCAAGACCAACCCCCGGCTCGGCAAATTGTGGGTGATTGAACAGGTCGAATATCTCAGCGCTAAACTTCAACCTGGCCCTCTCGGTCACGTTGAATGATTTGTTGGCTGAAAAATCGAAGTTAATGACTCCGGCAGCTCTCAGGTCTGAGTCAACTCGGGGTTCGTTGCCATACTCGAAAGGGCCAGGTTCTGTGAAGCAACTGGTGTTGAACCACTGTGTCGCTCTAACCGAGCGGTTGCCCGATACAGTCTTCTTACATCCCGGGGTGTAATTTGGCCGGATGATGCCACTACCCAAGCCGAAGCCCGGAGTTCCTCCTCCAAAGTCTTGCGCAAGCGTATTGGGGTTCGCCGTAAGAGCGATTGGAACACCGGTCCGAAGAGTTGTGATCCCATTCACACGCCAACCCCCGATGATCGCGTTCGTCACCGAGTTGATGTGTGAGAGGTACATCTGTTCGTGTCCAAAAGGAAGATCGAGCCCATAATTTACGACAAAGTTATGCCTGGTATCCTGCTGGCTCACCGACTTCTCAGCTTTAAGGTTATATAGATCCTGAACGAGTCCTGTACCTCCTTGACCGTCGAGGAAGGCGCTCGTGTTGTCGGTGTCGCTGAGCAACTTCGCCCACGTGTACGCAGCCTGAACAATGCCTCCATGGCTGAAGCGCTTGGTGAGATACGCCTGGAGTGAGTTGTAGTTGGAAGCGGCGATGCGAGCGCTTTGTTGGAGAACGCCGAGGGGATATTGAGGATAGGGCGTTAAAAGTCGACCCTTAAGGATCGTCGGACCGCCGGACGCGGACCCCGCTGGCAGGACCCCGTAGAACGGGTTAGGAACCGGAGTCAGCAGATCATTACCCAAGGACAAATACTGGTCAGGAATCTGATTAAGTTGCAGACCAGAGCCCGTGAAAGGTGACGCAATGATCAGGTGTGTTCCCTTGGATCCAGCATAAGCAAGGCTAGCCACAGTGCTGTTTCCGAATGAGCGCTCGACTGCCAAGTTCCACTGTTGCGAATAGCCGAGAGGCTGGTCCGGAGTTCGCGCCCATACACCGCTTCCTAAAAGGTTATCCACGCCTTGTTGAGAATGGCCGAGGGCGGGTGAGATGCCAGTTGGAAACGGATTGCCTACTGTCGCGCCAATCGGTCCGCCAACTGAGTTCACGTTGTTCGTCGCGGACCGGGTTAGCGAACTCAACTGAGGTCCGGTCTGATCCAGGACTGCCGGGAAGAAAGAAATGCCATAACCCGCACGAATGACGCTATTGGAGTCGAACCGATAAGCGAATCCTACACGTGGGGAGAAGGTCTTCCAGTGCAAGGACTCTTCTCTTCTAGAAGGATAGAGCGGTGAAGCCACCAAGGCGGCCGAGCCCTTGAGCGGAACAGAGGTGCCAAGCGGATTCGTAAACCCACTGATGCCGCCGATGGTCAGGGGCGCATTGGGAAGAAACACTGCATCGATGTTGTTCTCTTCAGAAAATGCACCTGGTTGTTCCCAGCGAAGTCCGGCAGTAACTGTCAACTTAGGTGTCGTTTGATAGGTGTCCTCTACGAAGAGGCCGTAATTGTGCAGAAAAGCGTAAGTGTTAGTCGTGACCGTAACGCTTGTCTGTGAAGGAATACCCAGGAGAAAGGATGCGAGAGCGTTGCCAGACCCAGGGACGTTTGGGTTGGCTGTGAAGCCAGGGAGCGATGTCACAGTAACTCCGCCGCTAGGTGCATATGCTTCCCAGAGAACTTGCCGCCAATTGCCGCCAGACTTAATGCTGTGTTTTCCTAAAATCTTAGTGAAGCTGCCGCTGATCGCCCAGACGTTGTTGTTCCAGTGAAGTTGTGAAAGGTTAGGTCCTACGCCGTATCCCTGAATTGCAACTGCAGGAAGAGAGTAAACATTAATTCCCGAGATGCCAGGGATTGCCCCCCAATTGCCGTTGATCGTCGACATATCGAAGCCGTCGCTCAATGGATCTTGAAAGTTATAGTTCTCCAGATAGGAGAAGCGCACTTCGGCGATCGATTTCGCGGAAAATACGTGATTATCTCCGAGCACTCCTTCCTGGGTGAAGTTGCCGGTAGGTCCCGCCCCCGTTTTGTTGCCGAATGGATCGACCGATTGATTGTGCGGGTTCCAATATGTGTAACGGGCGAAGAGTGTGTCCTTGCCCAGTGTGGCGTCGACTCGCGCGTTATATTGCGTCTGTACCCCGACCGCGCCTACCGAGACAAACGTGTTGTTGACGAAAGGCGTCTGCTTCACCATCGCTTCATTCGGCGTCTCGAGCTGAAGTATCTTCAAAGCTGCGGGATCGATCCGACCGGCGATGCTATTGTGCGGGAACGGCTGTCCGGTAGTGGGATCATAGATAATCTGCGGATCTTGAGAAAAGTCTCCAGCCAGTTCGGCTGTTGTCGGCATCACGTATGCGGTCGGGGTGGCGGAGCTCAAGGATTCGTGCTCCCAGCTAAAGAAGAAGAAGAGTTTGTTCTTCAGCACAGGGCCACCAATGTTGGCGCCGTACTGATTTTGATGGAGCGGTACCTTACCCAAACCGGAGTTGTTAGAGAACCAGTCGTTTGCATCGAGTGCATCATTGCGAAAATATTCGTAGGCAGTTCCGTGAAATTGATTCGTGCCGCTCTTCGTGGAGATCTCGACTACACCGCCTCCGTATCCACCAAATTCGGCACTGACGTTATTGGTTGAAACTCGGAACTCCTGGACCACATCTTGAGTCGGGACCAAGGTGTTGACATTGTTTTCCGAGATATTGGATCCAACGCCGTCGATAAAGAAAAGGCTCTGCCCACTGAAAGCGCCCCCGATCTGGTAGTTTCCGTATGAGATCGCCTGCGTATTTGGGCTGACCTGCCCGGTCCCGCCGTTCGCCACCGTGCTGCCCGAGGTTCCACCGCCCGGCACTACTCCCGGCACGAAATCGAGGAGATTATTCACGTTACGACCGTTTAGAGGCGCCTCCAGCACCTGTCTGCCTTCAATCACTCCACCCAACGATGGGTTATCGCCCTGGATACCGACTGATGCGCCCGTTACAGTAACAGACTCGGTCACCTCTCCTACCTGCAACGCCAGATCGGCACGAGTTGTTCCGCCAATTTGAACATCCACCTGGTCGGTCGTTGAGGATTTAAATCCGGCATGCGACGCGCTCACGCTATAAGACCCCGGATTCAAGTTGATGAAAGTGTATGTGCCCGCAGAACTAGTCAACGCCGTCTGCTCTGCGTTGGTTTGTTTGTTCGTCAAACGTACTTCGGTCCCTGCGACTAATGCGCCCGCAGAATCGGTCACGGTTCCAACCACGCTACCGTAGCTCGTTTGCGCTCTTACAAAACTGGGGTTCATTGCGCCGGCGATCGCCAGCAGTGCAACCCAAATGAAATCCCACATGGCCATATCGCAAGCGGATTTCTTTCGTCTCACCGACTCTTGACTCTCCGGTAAGCAAACAATGTGTTTCATACACCCTCCTGGAAGCTTTCACTCGTGGCTTTGTGTTCTATTGCCCCGACACGCCTTGACCTCTCTAATTTCGACAGAGATAGTGGCGAGCCGATTGAATTCGTGCGGCGTTAAACCGCTTCAATTCCCGAGAGCAACTTTTATGCGTATTGAGGATGGGTTGTCAACAAATTATGCAGGGTATTCGAGAAAAGTGCCCTAGACAACTTAAAACACCGCGTAAATACAGAGACTCTGCAGCGGTCGTAACTGCCGGTGGTGAGAGGAACGACTCAGTTGGCTTGATCGAAGTGCTCTGAATTTTCCAGGAGCTCGTTCGGGAGCGACCGAAGATGGCACATGTGCGCGATGGCTCTTTTCGGGATAGCGACCCAACGCTTCTTACGACTCCTTGGATTTAGCTCCGCAGGACTGTCGGACGACCAGCTGGCAACCGAGCAAAACATCCCTTGCGGGGAGATCCGGATTAGCGATTCGATCGAGCATAATCGCTAGAGCGATCCTGCCGATATCTCGGCAGGGTTGATGCTGTGTGGTGAGCGGCACGGGAAGGAGGCTGGCATACTTCACATCGTCGATCCCCATGATTCTGATGTCTTCTGGGATCCGCTCTCCTATCGACATCAGCGTGTGCATCAGCTTGCCTGCGGTATAGTCATTGGCGCAGAGAAAAGCATCGGGTCGATCCTTCTTCAAAATTGCTTTGACGAATGTCTGGTCCGACGCGTCTCCAAGGTTCACCGCCTCGCGATTCGTCGTTCGTGAAAAAGCCTGAGTTGCTTCCCTAAATCCGACAATACGGGCATCTACGGTAGGTGCGGAATTCGGCCTCGCGATGAAAGCGATACGCTTTGCACCAGCAGCGATCAGATGTTCCGTGGCCTGGTACGCTGTTCGTCGATTGTCTATACCGACGAGATCATATCTGCTTCGACGCGGATACGTCTCAAGACATCTATCGAGAAGCACCACCGGAATCCCAGCGTTGTCCAGCGCTTCTACAATTTTGTGATTTGCCCTAAACCGTCCAGTCGAGAACTCTACCGGAGCAAAGAATACCCCCGACACTTTTTGGGAGATGTAATGCTGGCAGAGCTGCTCTGCCACTTCCTCTTTCTCATTTTCTTTGGATGCGGAGTTACCCCAAAGCAGCGAATGTCGAACGGCTTCGTGAGACTCCATCATTCCCTTGCAGATCGACTCGAAGATCTCCGTCTGTCCGAGTTCCGGTATAAGCAATCCAAAGACATGACTCTTTGACTTCGGACTCTGTGCAACGAACGTCCCCGAGCCGACACGGCGCACGACGAGCCCCATGGTTTGTAGCTCATGCATCGCTCTGAAGACGGTCATTCTCGAGGCTCCGTAGCGCCTGACCAGCTCGGTCTCGCTAGGCAGTCTTTGACCGGGGCTGTAACGGCCCGACCGGATATCCTCTTGAACCTTTTCTAGAATATCTGTGTATTTTTGATTCGCCATCCTGGCTTATCTCCCAAATTGCTCGAGCCCATATACTCTCAGACGTTTTTACACTGATCCAAAGCAATACCATACATTACCCTAGACAAGATATAGGGTATTGGTTCCTTGTCAAGGGTCGTTTGATTCTTCGGTGGCATCCCTGCTCCCAGATCGGGGCAATCCAGGTATTTACCTTTCGTCTAGCTCGTCGAGCTTGGGGTATCGGAAGGCAAGGATGGTGGAAGATTTGCGATGAAACGCAGGCCAGTGATGCTGGGCAGGAAAGTGTAGGCGGAGCCTCGAGTGGTGACAAGGCGAGGGAAGTGCGAGATGACAAGGGGTGTGGAGTTGTCACGAGGAATGACGAATGTATTTTCTCCTTCGGCAGAGTTTCCAAGAATTGGGTCAGTCGTGCCGTAGATGCCGGGAGCAAAGGTGCTTCCGTTCATCCATTCAGACATGAGGAACTCAAACTGGTCTTTGATGCTCACCCCGATAAAGAGGCCGAGAAGACCGCGCTTGATGCCATCGTTCGGCTTCGATGGATCGTAAAGCGGGCCGTAGGGAATACCGCGGCGTACGATGCGATGCCGTGAACCGCCATCTCCGGCAATCGTTGAGCTCCGCGGATTGGCGCGGCGCATGTGAGCGCCGATGGGACAGCGCACGCCGCGGCGATCATTGAAGGCATCGAGAATGGCGTCTGACGGGACGTAGTCGTATTGATTCAAATCCGAAGTTGCCAATGGCGGGATCGGCGAATCGGAGCCGGGCGAAATACTCAGCGGCGTTCCGTTGCGCCAGCGGCCCATGATCTTTGCCGCCAGAAGTTCTCCCTCTATGCCGTAGCGCTGCTCCGATTGGTTCAGCAGTGCGTCGAAGGCGGCGCAATCCTGCTCCAATATTCGCAGCACCATGAAGCTTCCGTTGCGTCCGAGTTCGTCCGGTACGGGAACTGGATAGCTGAACTGATCGAACTGGCTGGGGTAGCCGAGCAGGAACTCACCTGCCGGCGCAACAGGCTGCTTGTCGGGAAATGGATTTTCGAGGCCGCAATCGACCGTCGGCTGGGAAAAGCCGTCTCGATACCCGAAGTGGGCAACACTACCTGGGAGGACATCGCCAGGGAGTGTCGTGACCTCCGACCACGCACCACTTGAGACCAGGGTTTGTCGAAGCAGGGTCGTCTGGGCGTCACGGACGTCAGGGCTTTGAGCGAAGAGGAGAACGATCGCGTGCAGTCCAGGTTGACCGAGTCCGTAGTCCCAGTTTTCAGCAGAGCAGGGTCCGATGTCACCGACCTCGGCACAACGGCTGAAGGCGCCCGCTGCGAAGTCCTGGGGGAAAGAGTTCAGAGAAGCTGGCGAAACGTCCAGTGCCGCGAGGCCCTGAATCGTGAAGGCGAGGTTCACGCAGAAGGCGGGCTTCTCCTGCCAGAGTGTACCCGCGGTTACAGGAAGACTGCCGAGGGTTCGACGTGCAGCAGCCGGATCCTGCACGCGCAGCAGAAAGAGTGCGGCGCAATCCATGCCATAGCTGCGCAGGATTAATCCCTGAACATCATCCAACGGCACCATAAGGTCAGCCCTGATTGAGCGCGTCGAGGATTGTCACGACAGAAGCCTGAGGATACGCGCTGTAGAACGGATCGAGCCCTCGCAGGTCATTCTGCTTGACATAGGCCAGAAAGGCATCCCGATTCTGCTGGACCGGCAGAGGGGGCGCGCCTTGCATATGTGCGAGCAGAGCATTGAAGACGTCTCCGATCGTATCGATGAAGTCGTTGATGTACTTATCGAAGTCGCCGTCATACGTTGTGATGACCGCTAACTGGGTGTTGTTCGCGAGAAAGACGAATCTAGCAAAATGCACGGTCTTCAGTTTTGTCAGAGCAACCCAGATTGGATTCTGTTCTGGGGGAGCGCTCTGAATCTTGGTGAGCAAGCCACTCAACTGAGCAAAATCGTCAGGTGACTTGATGGTCATAATCAGGGTGAGCGGACTTTGAACGATGTTCATATCGGCACCTTGTTTGCTAGTCGTCGACTAATGGAGAGAGAGTGTAGCAGATTAAAGGCGCAAGAGAATCGGCAGCAAACTCGCATCGTGATCCATATTGCAAATAGAGGAGCTCCATGGCCGATCAGGCAAAAAGAAGAGCCGTCCCTAAGGACGGCTCAGGACAAAATGCGTTGTTCTCGTTTTTACGAACGAAGGAAGCGACGGCGTGCGACGCCTGCTGCACTCAGCAGACCCGTACCGAACAGAACGAGGGTTGAAGGCTCCGGGGTGGCAGCTACGGGAGTCAGTGAGAAGGTACCTACGCCGAAGCCGCTGCCGCTGACGATCTCGCTGTAGTTGTTGCCGGGAGTGATATCGGTGGAGCCGGGTGCGTAGGCGCTCCAGACGTTGACCTCTGTGCCATTGGCGGTTTCGAAGCCGAGACCGTCGGTATCGAGGAAGGTGCTGTTGGGAAACAGGAGATTGTCGCTGAACTCGAACTTAACCAAGCCGGTGATGGCGCTGTCGTCGAAAGTTCCGGTGATGGAATTAATCACCCATTCATCGCCAGCGGACTGAGTTGCTGTGAGAGTTCCACTGCCGGTTCCGGGGAAGCCACCGAGCGATGCTGCTGGACCGGTGAGGCTCCAGTCGAAGGTATCTGCATCGGCAGCGAGAGTAGTGAGAGTGAGGGCGACAGGAAGTGCTAGCAAGCGGGCAAGACGTCCAAGCTTCATTGGGGCTCCGGTACTGCGGGGATGGGTGATGCAACCCGCGTTATTGCAGTTGAGTCACCGAAGTGGAAGTGTGCAATTGCCCCGTTTTCGCGGTTTGATTTCCCTTTTCCACAGAGCATGTTGCAGGACTCTGCCTAACGAATCGGCAAGGATGTCCCATGTTTATTTCAAGCCGGTAAATTCATGATGCTGCAAGATTTAGTGAGTGCGATGCGCCTAATCGTGAGTGGCATCGTGGTCGTGCAGGAATTGATTGACGATCGTGACGTATTTATCGGGTTCTTCGTAGTAGGGCAGGTGACCGCTTTTTTCGAACCAGACGAGTTGCGCTCCGGGAATGGTGTGGGCCACTGTCCAGGAGATGTCGGGGGTCACGTTCAGATCGAAGCGGCCCTGGATCACAAGTGTCGGGAAGTGGAAGTGCGCCATCTGCGGAGTAAGGTCGAGGTTGGCAAAGGCCTTCGAGACAGCTTCGCCAGTGGCCGGGGCAAAGCCGAGGTCGGGAGCATTGGCGAGGTATCGGTCGCAAAGCTCCTGGGAGTAGAAGATCATGCGGAAATGGGCCCGGAGATCGAGATCAGCGGCCTCCGCGTCGGAGTTGGCCTGGCCATGTAGTTTGTCGATCTGTTCTTTTGTTTTGGCGATGACGTCGGGAAAAACCTCTTCCAGTCGCGGATGGAGTCTGGAAAAGCCTGGTGCCGCGGAGTCCGACAGGATCAGTGTGTGGACGTGCTCCGGGTGCGCGGCCGCGTAGGCGGAGGCGAGCAGGCCTCCATAGGAATCGCCAATGAAGTCTGCCTTCTCTACATGCAGCGAGGCGCGGACGGCTTCGAGGTCGTTAACCTGGGCATCCACCGTCTGTGTGGCACCTGGGCGCAAGTGCTGGGAGGCACCAGTGCCGCGCTGATCGTAGAAGATAACCTGCCTATGCTCCGCGATACGCCGCGTCCAGACATCATTCTGGATCATGTACACGTGGGAGAGACCGGGGCCGCCGTTGACCGCGATGATAGGCGTGGCAGTGGAGGGTTTGCCGTAAGTAAAGGTGGCAAGGTCTACATCGGGTGTATGAACCAGGCCGGTGTGGGGCTGCGGAAGTTCGGCGTAGGATGTTGCCGTTATGAGAAGGAGAACACCGCGAAGGAGTGAATGCATGACATGTTGAGTATAGTGTCCGGCCTTACAAGACTTGTGGACGGCTATGCGGGGCCAGCAAACTTTCGCCGAGAACAATCGCGCTTGAGGCTTAGCAAGTCTGTATGCAATGAACGGTCATTGACTCTATCTACGTATTGTGTAGGTAATACATGCCTTGATGAAGCGCTCACGACGGGAGCTTCTCAAAGATGCGCGGTATACCAGTGAAGAGGTATTACGCCGCTGATAATTGGATGTGAGATTCGAAAAACCTACTTCGGTAGCGACATTGTCTTCCGGATAACGAAAGTCGTTTCTGATGATTGGGAACTCTGACCGGGTTGGGCGCTACCCAAGGTTAGTTGATAGGTGCCCGGCAAAATGGATCGCTGCCCGAGATCATCAACGCTTGAAAGAGAACGGGGAGCAAGCACGAGCGACACATTGCGATGCTCTCCAGGATTTAGGTGCACTCGTTGGAAACCCACGAGTGTCCGCACAGGTCCATTCACCTGGGGAGTCTTCAGGTAAGCTTCGACTACTTCGTCTCCTTCTCGGCTTCCGGTGTTGGACACTGCCACGGTTGCTGTAAGCGGATTGCCCGCATCAAGCGATGTCTCCGAAAGAGAGATCTGGCCATACTTGAACGTCGTGTAGCTCATTCCGAACCCGAATCCCCAGAGGGGTTCCCCAGAGAAGTATCGATAGGTGCGGTTCTTCAAGGAGTAGTTCGTGAATGCGGGGAGATCGTCGGTTGATGCATAGAAGGTCACCGGAAGCCGTCCAGCGGGGTTGTTTAGGCCGGCAATGGTTCGTGCAATAGCCGTTCCACCATCAACACCCGGGTACCACGCTTGTAGGATCGCGTTCGCATGTTGCTTGGCCCATCGAAGCGCGAGGGCACTCCCACTTAAAGAGACTATGACGATTGGTTTTCCTGTGGCGGCAACAGCTTCGAGCATGCGCTGCTGCGACGCAGGTAAGTCGATGTTGGTGCGGTCTCCTCCGCTAAAACCCTCAATTTTAATAGGCATCTCTTCTCCTTCTAACTGCGGAGAGAGGCCCACGAAGACAACCACGACATCAGATTGCTTCGCAGCCGTTACGGCTTCGTCGAGTTGTGCCTGTACAGGAGCTTGCCATTTTAGCGTTAGTCCTCCGCCTGCGCGGTCGCCCGAATGGCTATAGAACACCTCAATGTTATGCGGCCTGGTATCGCCCAAATTTAACTCAAAGTTCGCGGGCTTGGACCCCGACATCACCGGAGGTGCGGTTGGAGAGGCACCCGACTGCACAGAGAAGGCACCCATCTCCAACTTTCCTCCGTTCAGGTTTCCTTCGAGCAGGACTTTTCCGTTAAAGACTACCCGGTAGCTTTCTTTAGGGGAGTAAGGAAAGTTTTGGCCACCTTCCAATGTGAATCTGTATTTACCAGATGCAGGCATCTGTATTTTCCCGCTCCAACGAACAGAGTAGTCATGGGTTGCAACTTCGGGCGTCGGTGGCGAGTCGCGCCAATTGTATTGAATCTCGTGATCAGTCCGGGTAGCCACAGGTCGTCCAGTCCAGTCCGCTGTCGCGAAAAACTCTGTCTTCAGACCTTCGACAAAAGCAGTGCGAGGTACTGGAACCTCCGCTCCAGCGGCGAGCGACGCGCCCTGTGCGTAGTGAATCTTCGCATGCGGAAACTGTTGTTCTATGCCATCTAGCGGAGAGACAGGATGCAACGCTGTACCGTTGTAGTTGCCCTCCAAGGAAACCAATAGATCGGCGGTTGGTCCTATCACGGCGATTTGATTGGGGTTTTTCTCCAACGGCAATAATCCATCGTTCTTCAAGAGCACAAGCGATTCTTCCGCTGCTTTCAGCGCAATCGCACGATGTTCGTCTGATGCATTCACTGAATACGGAATGGCGTCGTAGAGGCCCGAAGTATCGAACATTCCAAGTTGGAAACGCGCCGTATAGAGTCTTTCCGCAGAGCGTGTCAACAGATCTTCGGGAACTACTCCTTGGCGAACGGCAGCAGCCAAAGTGTTGAAGCCCGGCGACCAGATGCTGCACGACAGATCAGTGCCCGCCCGGATGGAAAGGGCTGCAGCGTGCATGATGTCTGGAGCATTGTGATGTCCGTTTGTGACATCCACAATCGCAGCGCAGTCGGAAACAACAAAGCCATTGAAATGCCATGCCTCACGCAGATGTTCCTTAAGCAGCATGTCGTTCGCGCAGGCAGCAACGCCGTCGACAGCGTTGTACGCACACATTACCGACTTTACATGTCCATCGACTACAGTGGAACGAAACGCAGGCAGGTAGGTTTCTTCCAGATCCCGCGGCTCGATCTTCGCGTCGAAGACGTGGCGCTGGGACTCTGGACCACTGTGTACGGCAAAGTGTTTGCTGGTTGCAATCGCTTTAGGGTGGTCGGGATCAGATCCTTGCACTCCCGTGATGAAAGCTACGCCCATCTTTCCGGTGAGAAATGGGTCCTCTCCGTAGGTTTCCTGTCCTCTGCCCCAGCGTGGGTCGCGAAAGATATTAATGTTCGGCGACCAAAACGTGAGCCCGTAGAAGATTCGATGATTGCCCTCTCGCTGCGCCTGGTTGAATTTCGCACGTCCTTCCGTGGAAATAACATCGCCAATCTGTTGAACGAGCGCTGGGTTCCAGGTGGCCGCCAAACCGATAGCTTGTGGAAAGACCGTGGCAAATCCGGAGTTTGCGACTCCATGCAGAGCTTCACTCCAAGTTTGATAGTCCGGCACCCCGAGCCGTGGAATCGCGGTGGCCCAATCTTCCAGTTGTGCGGCTTTTTCGTCGAGGGTCATGCGACTGACCAAGTCAGCGGCTCGTTGCTGGGCAGGAAGATGGGAATCTTGATAGGGGAGGCGATCTGCTGTCTGACTGAACGCGTAGGAACAAAGCGAAATAGCTAGCAGTGTCGTGCTGAATTTATCCATAAGGAAGACTCCGAGTCTTGCAATGAATTGTGAACTGGGCGCCCACTTCGATCGAGGCTCTCTGACAAAGTGACTTGGCAAGCGAATGCTCAAAACTTAATAAATTGACGCGAGCAATTCTGAAATATTTCAACTCTTACGTCTTTGTTCGGTCTTCACTCCGCGGCCAAAACCTTTTTGTATAGAAGCCTCCAAAAATGGTGAGAAGAAGACCCCACCAAAAGGTGGGATGAAGTTGGAACAAGACGGTATGTGCTTCTCGCCCTGTTGCCCAGGCCCAAGCTCCGTAGGGGAAAAGTACGATCCCATAAAGAAGAGTCAGAAGGCCTACAAAAAACCAAATAGAGAGTAAATCGCCTCGCCCGGTGCCTTCTGCCATGAGGGTGCCCCTTATATCGAATTTGGCCTAGAAAAAAATAAGATTGAGAAAGACGAAAATGACTGCAACTACGCTGGCCCAAAAGATAGGCTTTTGCAGAAGAGTGCTTGACCCATCGTCCGGAATAGCTGTTGCGCCGTAGACGAGCCCATTCAATTCACTGTCAGATTTTGGTTTGGCAAAAAGACTTACCCCGATCGTGATGACAACGCAAAGAATCCAACTCCATAAAGCGCGGTACATGTTCTCGGCCATAGGTTGCGCATCAGACGAAAGGGCAATGCGTGAAAGGGCCTGCTTGCCCCCCACGTGCACGTAAATAAACATTGCGATGGATCCTATTGTGCCTGCCAACAGGCCCCAAAACCCACCCTCTTTAGTCGCCCGTTTCCAAAGCATTCCGATGATAACCGTTCCAAACAGCGGTGCGATGAAGAAGCTAAAGAGCGCTTGCACATAGTCCATAATTGAGGTTGCGTGTGCAACGAGGTAGGCGGTCAGGATCGAGATCAACATACCTATGACCGTTGACCATCGGCCCATCGCGACATAATGTTTATCGCTCGCCTTCTTGTTTATATAAGCGCCGTAGAGATCATAGGTCCACACGGTGGAGAAGGCGCTGACATTTCCAGCCATGCCGCTCATAAATCCTGCTACCAACGCGGTGATGCCAAGTCCTAAGAGACCTGGTCCGCAATATCGGATCAGCATGAGGGGAAGTACTTCGTCGTAGGCGTGCTGCCCAGTAATTTTTGCGACATCGCCAGGAACTAAATGCATGAGACTTCCGTCTGCATTTTTTAATACGGCAAGTGCCAGCAAACCCGGAACTATGACGATAAGTGGGACCGCCATCTTGAATGCTGCGCCAATCACTGGCGCCAACTTAGCCGACCGCAAGTTATTAGCGGAGAGCACACGCTGTACTACAAGAAAATCGGTAGTCCAGTAACCAAAACTAATGACGCCACCCAAGCCAAAGACTATTCCCGTCCAGTGGATGCCCATCGGATTCGATTTAAAGCTACCCAACGTAGACCAAAGATGAGTGTAATCGTTCGATCCTACGTTCCTTGCGATTTGAGCTTTGAGATTCGTCCATCCTCCAGCCTCGATAAGGCCAAGGATCGGAATTAGTGCTGCACCAGCCCAGGTCAAAACAAACTGTAAAACTTCGTTAATGATCGCCGAGCGGAGACCGCCCAGCATTACATAAATTGCAACTGTAATTGCTCCGACCCATATCGAAAACGTCATATTCCAGCCAAGTACGGTTTGCATTACTACGGCCATGGCATACATATTTACGCCGGACATCAGGATCGTCATAAAAGCAAAGCAGGCCGCCGAAAGACCCCGGGCACCCTCGCCAAATCGCAGCTTGAGATACCCCGGCACAGAGTGGGTTCGTGAAATGTAATAGAACGGCATCATCACAATGCCGAGAAAGAGCATTGCCGGAATAGCTCCGATCCAATACCAATGCATCGCTAAAATGCCATATTGATAAGCGGAGCCAGCCCATCCCATGAGTTCCAGCGATCCTAAATTCGCTGAGACAAAGCTCAGCCCAGCAATCCAGGCACTCATTTCACGGTTTGCAAGAAAGAATTCCTCGCTCGTATTGGTTGAACCTTTTACATAAAATCCGATAAAGATAACAACAGCAAAGTACAGCACCAGGATGAGGACATCGAGCGGCACAAGATGAGTCAGTTGCGAAGAGGCGAATAGAACTGCCGCTGAGGCCAAATGCATTTAAAGTCTCGCCTATCTTAGATTTTTTACGCGCCTCGAAATATATGGGCATGTGCCTATTATTGTCAATAAAAAGTACCGATCGAAATCCATACTTCGTCGAGAGTCTCCCACTCGTCTTTCGCGAGTAGTAACGATTCGAATCTAAGGTCGGTAGAGTTCTCGAAGTAGTTCGTTATATCGATGCCGAGATAAATCATACAGAGCGCGAAAATCCGCTCGCGGTTCGGAGGTTGAGTGTCCATCGATACGGACACATCGATCCGTTACGCTCTGAAATGTCTGGGCGATCCCATTCATTCGACTAGAAGCTACCATCGCCTGAATTGCCGCTCCGAGACAGCCCGACTCTTCTTCGGCTGGCGTATTGATTTGAGCGCCAGTTGCATCAGCGAGTAATTGCCTCCAGGCTGAGGAACGAGCCCCTCCTCCAATGACCTGGATAGACTCTGCTCGCTTCCCGGCGAGGACAAGGTCCAACCCGTTTAGGATACCGAAGGTCACTCCCTCAACAGTAGCGCGAAGAAAATTGGACTTGGTGTAATTGGTCGTAGAGATGCCGACCAGCGATCCTCGCGCATTGGGCAGATCAGGAGTACGCTCCCCGCTAAGAAAAGGCAGAAAAGTCAAACCACTTGCCCCCGGTTCGGTTAAATCAAGAGCAGTGTCGATGTCTGCCAAACTCTGCCCTATAAGGGCAACCGTCGCAGTCACCACGTTTGTAGCATTCATCGTGCATACAAGGGGCAACCAACCACCGGATGAGGAGCAGAACGGAGCGACATTGCCGGTTGGGTCTTTGGGAGCTCTCTCGCTGAACGAATATACAGTGGACGAGGTTCCAAGGCTTAGCGTGACGTTGCCCTCGCGAACGTTTCCAGTTCCGATTGCGCCCATCATGTTGTCACCTCCTCCAGAGGAGACAACGGTGGTCGACGGCAATTTTAGTTCGGCAGCAACCTCCGGTCGTATCCGACCCACAACATCGTCGGAGCCGATCAGGCGTGGTAGAGCGGCGAAGAGTTGTCCGGTGCCACCGTCGATAAAGTCCAGGATCTCACGCTGCCACGTCCGGGTGTTCACATTGAAAAAAGCAGTTCCGGAAGCATCCCCGGGTTCAGCGCAAATCTCACCAGTGAGCCAGAAGTTCAGGTATTCGTGAGGTAACAAGATGTGACGTATACGAGTGAAGTGATGAGGCTCTTTTTCTTTCAACCATAGGAGCTTTGAAACTGTGTAGCCTGTGAGCGGAACGATGCCAAAGCGGCAAAACCACTCCGAACGCCCGCCAAATTGTTGAATCAATTCCTCGTTCTGAGCGGACGTTTCAGTGTCGTTCCATAGTTTCGCTGGTCGAATGACCTGATGGTTCTCGTCCAAGACCACTAGGCCGTGCTGTTGCCCTGAAACTCCGATTGCAATCACCCGATCTGCCACGGGAGCAATCGCTTCCGATACTGCAACACGTAACGCGCTAATCCACCACTCGGGGTTCTGCTCTCGAGCCCCAGATTCACGTTCGATAATCTGATGTCGTGCATAGCCATGACCGCATGGAAATCCATTTGCATCGACCAAAAGAGCCTTTGTGCCTTGAGTTCCACAGTCAATTCCGAGATACATGATTATCCTGTCATTTGCGAGTGCGGCGATCGTAAAAGTAGCGCACCGCTTTCAGTTATAGAATCTACAGTATTTTTCGCAGACGACACCTAATTGGGCCGATGGTCAAGAGGTTGGCTCTCACACTCAGTAAGCGTCATCTTTTCTGATGCCAGTGGACGAAGCAGGTCGTACGGCGGGTTGCTCTTTTCGTCTCTCGTAAGCCACCGATCATAGTTGCAGGCCTCAACGATTACGGGCATCCGCGTACTCACGCAATCTAATAAATTGTTAGATTGCGTGGTGATGATGCTGTAACTGAGGATCTCTTGATCGTTTAGAGGATTCTTCCACGAGTCCCACAGAGCTGCCAGCGCAAATGGCTTTCGGTTTGTCATTTCTACGGCATAGGATTTTCTATCCAGGTCAGAGTCTTTCCACTCATAGAAGCCTGAGACGGGTACGAGGCACCGTCCGTTATATAGCGGGTCAAGCCACATTGATCGCATCGATAACGTTTCAGCTTTAGCATTCATCGTGGCAGACCCTCGAAATAGAGTCAGAGACTTGGCGAAACGAGGAATCATCCCCCACCGCATTGTGACAAGCTGGCGATTCCGTGAGGGCGGTATTTCTAAAATGACAGGCTGAAATGTCGCAGGGTTAACATCGCACCTTTCCTGAGGAAATATCGCCGAGTTGTCCGTCGCACTGAGACCGGCCATAGCTTCCATTCCCGATTCATGAAATGAACGATAGTACCTTCTGCACATCCCGGAAGGTCTCCTTTCACGCGTCGTCTGCTCGTCACCGTGTAAGTAACTAATCGAGCTATCTAGTCCCCGCAACAGAAGATACAGTGTGTGCACGTATCGAATACGAGGGTCCGTCAATTTGCGCTTGACAGCCAACCTCGAAGACCGATACTATTCGCGGCGCAATCATTAAAACGTTATAGCACGATTTATTTCGCGAGGGAAATAATTATCAAAACGGCCAAGAGCTTTTGTAATTTGACGGTACAGATCCCGAAGATATCGGGGATTCCTCTGAGCTTTTCGACCGACAATTACCGATGGACGGGCAAATTTTGCTGCGTTCCAAGCTTTTTTTAGAATGGATACCTTTCACGATTATCTGTTTTCGGCCACGAACCCAAACCCCATTCAGTTTCGATCAGAAAGCCAACGTATAGGTGCACTGCACAATATTTTTGTTTGTCCGAAATAACACCGAGCAAGACTTTTGAGGCTGGGACGAGGAGAGAGAGATATGAAACTTTTCACAAGCGTTTTGAAGGTCTTTATGTTTTTCGTTTGTACGACGCTTCTGGCAGGAGCCCAAGAGATCACCGGCATTGTGACGGACCCGTCTGGAGCCGTTGTTCCGAACGCCACAATAACCGCAACGCAGCGGGCGACAGGAACCGTTCGAACAACGCAGTCAGGTCAATCAGGTCTTTACGACTTCTCGGGATTAGAAATCGGAATCTACGATTTGAAAGCTACGTGCCTTGGATTTAAGACCTTTTCGACGTCGGGGCTTGTACTGAACGTTGCGCAAACGCTCCGGGCGAACATTACGTTCTCCGTGGGAGCAGAGTCGCAAACGGTCACAATTGAGGCCAATGCTCTTCAGGTTCAATCGGAAACAAATGAGGTCAGCTCTCTCATCACGGGAAAACAAATCGAGCAACTGGCGACGAATGGCCGCAATGTAATTTCACTGACGACCCTGGGAACAGGCGTCTCCACCACCAACCCTTCCTTCAATGGTGTTACGGCGCAGGGCAGCAGTTTCAATCTGAGTTTTAACGGCATGCGTCCGGACCATAACAATTGGCTCATTGATGGTGGCGAAGTTTATGACCGCGGGAGCGGAGGCAAACTGGATGTGATGCCAGCTCCGGACGTGATCGCCGAGTTTCAAATACTGAGTAGTAACTACAGTCCTGATTATGGAATTTCGTCAGGCGGCACCGTAACCATGATTCTCAAATCCGGGACCCACGATTTCCATGGTGGGTTGTGGGAGTTCAACCGCAACGATGCCTACGACGCGAACAACTATTTCTCGAAGCAGGCTGGGCAACCGAAGCCGGAACTTCGTTTGAATATCTATGGAGGAGACATTGGAGGTCCAGTTTGGATTCCCGGCCTCTACAATAAGGATCGCAAGAAGACCTTCTTCTTCTGGAGCGAAGAGTGGCGTAAGTTTGTTCAGGGCGCCAATCCGAACGCTGCGCAAACGATTCCTGCTTCGAACTTCCCTGTTGCGGGACAGGATCTGAGTTATACAGACTACGTCGCAAATAATGCTGCCGTGCTGCCGCTGGTTCCGGTGACCGCGGACCCGGCCAAACTGGCGCAATATAGCTCATTAGGGCTGACGGCCGGGCAGCCCTTTGCGCACACATGTTCCAGCGCGACTGCCTGTGTCTCAACGATTCCTCACCAACTGTTTGACTCCAATGCCGTCCTCTTTATGGGAACCGGGGCAATTCCAATGCCTAACGCTCCTGGCAATCAGTACATTGCTTCCCCCAAACAGCCTACAGATGTACGAGAGGACGTTGTTCGAGTCGATCACAACATCAACGACAAACTGCACCTCATGGGCCATTGGATTCACGATCAGATGTCGCAAACCATCTTCCCAGTTATGTGGAGTGGCGACAGCTACCCCACTGTAGGAGATGTCTTCGCAAATCCATCATGGGCTTCCGTCATCAGCCTGGGGCAGGTTATCTCTCCAACTCTCTTGAATGAGACCGCCCTAAATGTTAATGGCAACACGATCGATATCACAAACGCAGGTATCTACCAACAACCCGCGGGGTGGACAGCCACGGGAATTTTTACCGGTAACAATGCGCTCAACCGGTTGCCATCTGTTGCCTTCTCTGGAGTCGGGCCTGGGACTACGTACACGACCAACTACTGGCCTTGGCATAATTCGTTTCTCGACTACCAAATTCGTGATGACCTGTCCTGGACCCGTGGGAAGCACTCCTTCAAATTCGGTGCTGGTTACATGCGAATGGACAAAAATCAGCAGCAACAAGCGGACACGCAGGGCGACTACACCTTCAATGACGGAGCCTATGCGAAAGACTCCTATGTAAACTTCCTGCTCGGATTTGCGAACGGTTATACCCAGCTTCAGGCTCAGGAGACTGCTCACTGGGTCAATAACACCTATTCGGCTTATGCCTTAGATAATTGGCATGCTCTACCCAGACTTACTCTCAACCTCGGCCTTCGGTACGATGCTCTGCCACATGTCTATGAAAAAAACAACCGTACGTCGAATTTCATTCCGTCAGCCTTCAGTCTTGCCAACGCGCAAGTTCCTCGAGCTGATGGAACTCTAAATCCCAACGGAGCTGGATTCAGTCAGCCCGCAGGCGCACCAGTGCCGTTCTATTTGAATGGCGTGGAGCTCGCTGGTCAGGGAATTCCGAGGGGGTTGGTGCAAAACTCCTACGGAACCGTTCAGCCTCGCGTCGGCTTTGCCTATGACCTCTCGGGTGACGGAAAAACCGTTATCCGGTCGGGCTTTGGTATGTTCTTCGAACGCGTTCAAGGAAACGACATCTATGGGACTGACGTAAATCCACCGTTCGCCTATCAACCTTCAGTAAACGCTATTTATTTCTCCAATCCAAATCAAAGCAGCCTGAATGGAGCTCTGGCTTCATCTCCAACTTCTCCAGCGAACTTCACCAATCTGGCGTACAACTATCCGAATCCCGGAACGATTCAATTTAGCCTGGGAATCCAACGCGAAGTGGCACCGTCCGTTGTAGCGTCGGTACAGTATGTTGGCGTGACGGGCTGGCATCAGAACGTCGAACGTGCGATCAATACTCTGCCTCTTAGCGACCCTGGTACCGGCTTGTTTACGGAACGCCAGGCGGTTGCAGGTGGAGAAAATGCGAACTTCTTCAGGACCTTTCCGGGATGGGGTAATATCACCCAAACCGAGAACACCACCAACAGCAGCTATCATTCCTTGCAGACAGCCCTGCGCATGGAAGCCAAACACGGCTTTTCCATCCAGCTCGCGTACACCTGGTCGCACGAGATTGATATCCAAAGTGGCGATCTTACCTCTTCCACGTTGTCCGGTTCGGGCGGACAGGTCTCAGATCCATTCAATCTGAACTATGACCGCGGGTCTGGCCTCTTTGATCGCCGCAATATCTTTAACGCAAACTACATCTATGAACTCCCGTTCTTCCTCCATTCGAACAGTGCCTGGGAGCGTAATTTGATAGGCGGATGGCAGATCTCCGGAGTAACGGTCGCAGAGAGTGGCGTTCCGATCAATGTGAACTACGGAACCGATACCCTTGGCCTGGGAGGCGGTACCACCAATCGCCCAAATCTCGTTAGCCACGTCGGTTACCCCAAGAAGCAGCTTGCGTGGTTCAACACCGCTGCCTTCGCAGCACCTCTCGCACCCTGGGCTGGTGGCACTAATCAAGGCTACGGGAGTGCCGGTAAGGATGCGATCGTCGGCCCTGGGCTTTTCAACTGGAATCTTGCCGTCTTCAAAGAGTTTAGGCTTACCTCTCACGAAGGGCCAAGGTTCCAGTTCCGAGCCGAATCCTATAACACCTTCAACCACACTGAATTTAATAACGTCAGTACCGGCTTTACCAGTGGCAACTTTGGGCGGGTCACCTCGACCTACGATCCGCGTGTTCTTCAGTTTGGAGCCAAGTTCTTGTTCTGATGGATCAAAACTATTTCAAGTGACATAACCCCGAGCAGTGGCTTTTTCTCAGCCACTGCTTTTCTTTAGCTTCACCGTCGAACCT
This sequence comes from Tunturiibacter psychrotolerans, assembly GCF_051013365.1. Lineage (GTDB taxonomy): Bacteria > Acidobacteriota > Terriglobia > Terriglobales > Acidobacteriaceae > Edaphobacter > Edaphobacter psychrotolerans_A. The sequence goes on from NZ_CP132941.1 coordinate 2,585,373, forward strand.
GCAATTGTTCCGATAGCATACTTATATATATTCCTTCGGCTCCCATGATGCGTCCACTCCACAAAACTCGGCTCCTGCTTCGTTTCGTCGTATGCGCCGCAACCTTTTCGCACGCTTTCGCTCAGACACATTCCACACCCACCAAGATGCAACAAGCTCTTGCGTATGAAAAACAGGGAGACTTCTCAGCAGCTGAGAAGATCTGGTCCGAGCTCGCCACAGATAACCCCCGGAATTCGGATGCTTGGGCTCATTTAGGTTTGATAAGGGCACTCGAGGGAAATTATCCGGAAGCCGTGATCGCGTATCGAGAGGCACTCCAACTACACTCGCATCTGCCAGGACTCGAAGTCGATCTGGGACTTGCTCTATTTAAACAGCAAAAGCTTGAAGAAGCGGTTCAACCTCTGCAGGCTGCTGTAGCCGAATCTCCCGATGAAATCAAGCCAAAGCTCCTTCTCGCCATGAGCTACTACGGGTTGGGGAAGTATGTGGAGGCCGTGCCCTATCTGACAGCCGCCGTCAATTCTTCTCCTGAGAATCTCCAGTTGAGAATGACTCTGGCACAAAGCTGTCTCTGGGCAGAGCAGTATCAGTGCACGCTCGATCAGTTTCAAGAGATTGTGAGACTAAGGCCCGAGTCGGCTCAGGCCGACATGTTGGCAGGCGAGGCTCTCGATGGGCTCAATAAAACGGAAGAAGCAATCAAACAGTTCCGCGAGGCAGAAAAGGCGTCACCTAATGAACCTGACGTTCACTTCGGTCTCGGATATTTGCTTTGGAAAGAACATAAGTTCGACGAGGCAAGGGAAGAGCTTAAGCTTGAACTCAGAGATGATCCAAATCATGCGCAGGCATTGACCTATCTAGCCGACATAGCGATCAAACAGAATAACAACAGCGCTGCTCGAAGTTACCTTCAGCGAGCATTCTTGCAGCCTAAAGTGATTCGGCTAAGTTATCTCGATATGGGCATCCTCGATGCTGCGGCCGGAGCTAATGAACAAGCTAAAACTAACTTCTTGCGCGCTATTGAAATGGACCCTGCACAAAAAGATGCGCATTGGCGGTTGGCACACCTTTACCTTTCCATGGGGCAACGAAAAGAGGCGCAAGCCGAATTCGCCAAAATGAATGAACTGGAACAGAAGGATCGAGACACGGTTGCCAGACAGATGGCACCAAAAATGCAATAGTTTACGGACTTTCGATTTTCCGAGGAAAACTGCAATTTAGAAGGCGTCGTAAAGGCGTCGATGTTCAGTTGGTCACCTTTACGGTTTCTTCAGAGGAGATCGAACTTACGGCATCTCATCGATTGGCGTCTAATGTGGCATCTGACAAATGCTTGTTCCACGGTACTTTCAACTTATATGCTTCTTTCCAGAACTTGTCGCACTTGCTCAGGGATTCAAACCATAAGGGGTTGCTAGTGAGGTCTATCGGAAGCCCGAAACGGATTCTTACCAGTCGTGGATCGAAACGGATCGATCTGGCCTACGCGGAAGTCTCTTCCAGCGAGAAAGCAAGAGAACACAATCGCGACATCATCCTGGAGCTAGTCCGGTCTCGGCAACCGGTTGCTCGTGCGGACCTCTCCAGGCTGTCTGGCCTCCAACCAAGCACTATCTCGTCGATTGTTGATCAACTTATAGCCGAGCGGTGGATCATTGAAGGGCAGACAGTGCGTAGGCCACGTGGGCGGCGCCCGACGATGCTGTCATTGAATTCCAACCTGGTTACAATCGTCGCGGATGTGCGGCCCCGCCAGGCTTATCTGGCAGTAGTTGATTTTAATGGTCGCTTCCTCGCGCAGATGGCGACGCCGATTACTTCCGATCCAGAACAGTCCGTCGCCAAACTCGGAGTTGCGATGCGCAGCCTTATGGATCAACATCCGGAGAAGACTTTTGAAGGCGCAGGTGTCAGTCTTCCGGGTCGAGTCGACCCTGACTCGCAGCGACTGATACTCGCCCCGAATCTTAGCTGGTCGGGGTTTGATATCAAAAAAGTTCTTCAGCAGAAGCTGAAGCTGCAAGTAGAAATGGACAACGATGCAAATGCGTGTCTACTCTCTGAACTCTGGTTCGGGCGGATGGATGGAATTCGGAACGCAGTGCTCGTTAGTTTGTCAGAGGGTCTCGGAACTGCGATTCTCGCAAATGGGCAACTGCTCTCAGGAAAAAACGGTCTGGCTGGGGAGTTCGGTCACATTCCACTTGATCCCACAGGCATATTGTGTGGGTGCGGATTGCATGGATGCTGGGAGACTTTCGCGTCTTCGGACGCGGCGTTGCGCTTTTATGCTGAGTTAGCTCCTGATGCGCGGAAGGTGACCATCCATGATTTGCTTCAACTTACAGAGGAGGGAGACAAGCAGGCTATTCAAGCAATTTCGAAGCAAGCCAGCTTCCTGGGCAAGGGCCTCCGTCTCATCACGGCCGCCATTTCCCCTGAGGTCATTTTGATCACGGGAGCGTTGACCACCTATTGGAATCGTTTCGGGCCGATCGTGGAAAATGAGCTACAGGCCACAATGCTCGCAGGTACTCCGCCTCGGCTAGAGATCGCGAGCGGCGGCGAATTGGCGAGATTGAGAGGCGCCGCAGCGATCGTCTTACAGCGCCACTCTGGCTATAACCGATCAACGCATCCGGTGCACGCCAGAGCCTGAAGCAGGAAGTTTAGATCACAACGCGTCGCGCTTAAGCTCACCTACCGGATCTTCGCCCTTCGGAGAACAACCTCATGTTTCGGACTCGTTGCGTGCTGCTCACTACCGTACTAGCACTATGCCAGACACTACTTCCGGCAACTGAGAAAGATGCCGAAAGGGGAGCCTTTTACACTGGGCGATATCGAGATCTGTTCGCAGAAATCGGTCACTCGCCAGACGAAAGCCGCGCAAGAATAAACGCAGCCTTTCAGCAGCTTTTTCATGGTGATCAGCAGACACAGACTCTCTTCTATGAAGTTGGAGGCAATAAACAAGGCGCTCTGGCCTACATCACGGATATAGCCAATCACGACGTGAGAACAGAGGGCATGAGCTATGGGATGATGATCTCTGTTCAAATGGACCGGAAGCGCGAGTTTGACGCTCTGTGGAACTGGGCCAACACTTACATGCTCATCACTGACCGCAAAGATCCTGGATTCGGCTATTACAAATGGTCAATGAATATTGATGGCTCTCCTCATTCGTCTACGCCGGCGCCGGACGGTGAAGAGTACTTCGTAATGAGTCTTTACTTCGCAGCAAATCGTTGGGGATCGGGAAGAGAGCTATACAACTACAAAGCTCAGGCTGATCGTTTACTTCATTTGATGCGTCATCATCCGGTTATGACCGGGTCGACGCATTCAGGAATTCGCACCATCGGTCCCATGGTCGATGAGAAGCATCACATGATACGGTTCGTGCCTGACAGTCCCAATGAAGACTTCACTGACCCCTCGTATCATTTACCCGCTTACTATGAGTTATGGGCTAGATGGGGACCACCCGAAGATAGAGCATTTTGGGCCCAGGCTGCCGAAACAAGCCGCCGATTTTTCCTTCTTACGACAGATCCAAAGACAGGCCTCTCACCGGATTACGCCAATTGGGACGGGTCTCCACGACCCAGCTTTAATCATTTTTCTACCGATTTCTCCTACGACTCGTGGAGGACAGCTAGCAATTGGAGTGTAGATGCATCATGGTGGGCAAAGAGTCCGGAGGAATCGGAACTCTCGAATCGAATTCAACAGTTCCTGTTTGCCCAAGACCTCGCGAAGTTTGACGATCAATACACTCTTGCAGGTTTGCCTCTCTCCCAAAGACACTCAGTCGGTATGGTAGCCACGATGGCGGTTGCATCCCTAGCCGCAACAAACAATCACGCTAACGCTTTCGTCGAAAACCTCTGGAATTCGGCTACGCCTTATGGCGAACAACGCTATTATGATGGGCTGCTGTATCTCATGGGCCTACTCCATTGCTCCGGAAATTTTCGCGTTTACGGACCTAAGTACATTCGCCCGGGGCATTAGGATTTGTGCGCGAGGTGATTCCGAAAAACGCGTGCCAATCGTCAGTCTGTTTCTCTTGCAGAACACTCACCAGGTCATTCTCCCAAGAAAGTTTTCCAGCAACTCCTGCTTGCCTGAACGCGGCTTAGGATTGACCCCACCTGCCTCAGTGGCTGAAGCAATCTGGTCTAGAGTCAATTCGCCCCTGAGCATCGACTGAGCCTGCGGGGTCTGCCAACCAGAGTAGCGTTCGCTAAGGATTTGGTCATACCGTCCGTCTTCTACGATCTGAGCTGCCAACAAGAACGCTCGGGCACACAGATCCACACCTCCGACGTGGGCATGAATCAAGTCCTCCGGATCAAAACTCTGTCGCCGGACCTTTGCATCAAAGTTCAATCCACCCTTTCCGATTCCCCCGGCTTTTATCACGTGATACATAGCCATGGTTGTTGTTTGGAGATCATTCGGAAACTGATCAGTATCCCACCCTAACAAAGGATCGCCGCGATTCATATCCAGAGAGCCCAAGATACCAAACGTTGCCGCAGTCGCAATTTCATGTTCAAAGCTATGACCAGCAAGTAGTGCGTGATTCGCTTCGATGTTGACCGCAACCTCATTCTCTAAGCCGAATTTTCTGAGCAAACCATAAACGGTGGCAACATCGAAATCGTATTGATGGGCGGTCGGTTCCTTTGGCTTCGGCTCAATGAGGATCTGGCCTTCAAAGCCGATCTTGTGCTTATATTCCACAACCAGAGTTAGAAAACGTCCGAGCTGCTCGATCTCCTGTCCCATGTTTGTGTTCAATAACGTCTCATAACCTTCTCGACCGCCCCAGAGTACATAGTTCTCACCTCCAAGAGTTTTCGTGACATCCATGCAATGTTTGACCGTAGTTGCTGACCAGGCAAAAACCTCTGGGTCAGGATTCGTAGCGGCACCGGCCATAAAACGCGGATGTGAGAACAAGTTTGCCGTACCCCACAGCAGCTTTGCTTTATGGGTGCTCATCTTGTCGGCGAGATATTCTGCCATTACGTGGAAGTTTCGGAGGGACTCCGCTAGTGAATCACCCTCGGGAGCTATGTCGCGATCATGAAACGTATAGAACGGAAGATCGAGCACACGAAACAAGTCGAATGCTGCATCCGCTTTGTTTCGAGCCGCGGCCATGGCGTCGCTAGCGAGCATCCATGGTCGTTGAATCGTGGGTCCGCCAAATGGATCACTCCCATTCATTGCGAGACTGTGCCAATATGCGATGGCAAAGCGGAGATGCTCCGAGAGAGGCTTTCCAAAGATAATCTTACTCGCGTCATAGTAGCGATAAGCGAGCATGTTTTGCGAGTCTTCGCCCTCATATTGAACCGTAGCGAAGGGGCTAAAAATAGATTCGATCAATTTTCTCTCTCCTGGCGTCGATCACGAACTTACGGTGATGCATAAGGCGAAGTTGCAACTTGGCAAGAGCATTGCCACTTTGTTCACATTCGAAGGGATATGGTTATAAAATTTCGGAGCACAACTAAATGTTATTTGTTTCAGTCATGACAGTTGCCGGTTAGCCATCCATTTCTTTATGAAGATCACTTCAAAAATGGCTATGAAATCAGTCATTATCAAATGATTCCTTTGAACCTATAGAATGTATGGCGCCGTCTAATCGAGTTTATTCGATCATAGAACTATATTCTATAGACCGTGAGTTGGAAAGTGGGGCCCAGATCTCACCCACTCGATAAAATTCTCTTCTTCTGCTCCGTTGCACCGAATGGCAAAGCAAGCCTGGGATCTTTCCATTTCGCGGTGAGGTATCCGCTTACCTCGAACGTCTCTTTGGTCTCATCGATGGCCACAAAATTCGTGACGTAGAGCGCAACGGCCACCTCGACCGACTGGCCACTAAGCGACGGAGGCAGAAGCAGCTCGACGTTCTCTACGGTCTGTTTCTCCGAGGGTTCCTTCTTAGTCGCAGCGCCTAGAGTCGGCGCCGCCAGACACGACAGCATCGCTATGTATACGATGTTTCGCCAAACGAATATTCGGATGCGATTGGTTCCGGTACCAGAGCAAAGCCTATACCTTTCACAATTCAGCTTAGCGAAACGGTTTCTTTGCGAACCGCGAGGGTGTTCCGCGGCCCGACAGTCCGTACTACAACTGGGGGGCGTCGCTTGGGGGACCCGTCGTTATTCCGCATGTCTACGATGGCAGGAACAGGAGTTTCTTCTGGATTGGCTCGGAAGGGTATATTCAGACCTCTCCTTACACCGAGAGTTTTGCAGTGCCCACTGCGCTCGAGCGTACTGGAGACTTTTCAAAAAGCTACAACGCTGACGGCTCGCTGAACGTAATCTACGATCCGATGAAAACCTTCACCGATGCGACCGGCACCCATCGAACACCGTTTGCCGGCAACAAGATTCCTGTCGGTCAACTCAGTACAGTAGGCAAAAACATTGCCTCTTACTATCCGCTTCCTCAGTTGAGTACTCCGACGGGACAGTACAACTTCACGGGAACGGACGATGTGCGCGACCATGCACAGGAAGTGACGGTAAAGCTTGATCAGCAGATTCGTCCATGGTGGAACATCAGCGGCTCATATATCTTTTACGAAGCCTTGCAGCCTCTGGGAAATCCACTCGGCACGCTGCCTGGGAGCTATTCCTATACCTATCATCGTCAGGTCGATGCCGTTCAAGTCAATAGCACGTGGATCCTGAATCCTAAGACGGTTGTAACTGCGCGCTACGGCAATAATCGCTTTCCAAACCTTATCGCGGAGGTTAGTCAGGGCTTCGATCCCGCAACACTTGGATTCCCCGCGTCGTACTCATCTCAGATTCAGTCCAAGTTCTTTCCAACTATTTTTTTGCGTAACTTCTCGCAGCTAGGTCAGAACACCAGTTCGCTCGACAACTGGAAGTCGCAAATCATCAATGGAACGGTTGCCAGGACGGAGGGGCGTCACAATCTGACCTTCGGAGGGGAATACCGCCGCATCCGTATGGACTTTCAGGATTTCAGCAATGCTCCTGGTACCTATACTTTTTCAGGCGCATTTACTCAGTCGGGCCCAAATGCTTCGGGCGATGGCTCGGGGTCAGATCTCGCTGATCTCCTGCTTGGCTACCCTGTGTCAGGGGAAGTCGATATCACCACGCAGCTCAATACCTACCTGGACTACTTCGCTGTCTTCGCGCAAGACGACTGGCGAGTCACCTCGCGACTTACGCTTAACCTCGGCCTTCGGTACGAGGGGGAGACAGGGTTGAAAGAAGACCACAATCAGCTTGCGGTTGGCTTCGACCGCACGGCAACTTCTCAGTTGGCGAATGGCGCTACGGTGACAGGCGGAATCCTGTTTGCGGGTGTGGACGGCAATCGCCGCGACATTGGCGATCTATCGCTTCTAAAGTTTGCTCCGCGTCTTGGCGCCTCCTACCAAATCAGGACAAAGACTGTTCTCCGTGGTGGATATGGGATTCTCTACGCCCCGTTACGTTATGACCCAATCGGTGCTTTAGCGCCAGGTTTTACCGCGGCTAACTCATACGTTGCCAGCTTCGACAATAACCAGACGTCGGTGGGCACCATCAACAACCCATTCCCTGCAGGACTCCAAAAGCCAATTGGAAACTCTGCGGGGCTGCTCACAGGGATCGGCAATTCGGTTACGAGCTATGATCAGAACCTTCATGCTCCGCGGGTGCAACAGTTCTCGGTCGGGGTCGAGCAGGAGTTGCCTTCTCATATCGCGCTCGATGTTTCTTATATAGGATCGCGATCCATCAATCTCAACCCTTCTCCAACCAGCAGCACGCCGGTCAATTTCAATCAGCTCGATCCATCAAACTTCAGCCTGGGCAGCTCCCTCAGCGATGAGGTGCCAAATCCAAACTATGTCGCCGGAGGACCTGGAATCATAGGTCAAACTACAGTGGCACGGTCGCAAACGCTACGCCCTTTCCCTCAATTTACTTCCGTGAATCTCTTCGTCAGCTCTGCGCACGCGAACTATAACGCGCTTCTGATCAAGGCAGAAAAACGCGCAGGTCATGGTTTAAATCTTGTGACCTCCTTCACCTGGTCACGCAACATGGATTCCTCTTTTGCCACGGCAAACAGCATTCAGAGTTCAGGCATCTCCGCACCGCAGAATGTATATGACCTTGAAGCCGAATATGCTCACTCGGTCACCGATGTTCCCTATCGATTCGTCGCTGGCGTTCTTTACGATCTTCCGTTCGGCAGAGGAGAGCGCTTTTCAACTGGTACTCGCTGGGGTGACGAGATCATCGGCAGGTGGCAGTTGAACGTTCTACCCACCTTCCAGAGCGGATTTCCTGTTTCCATCTATCAGAGCAGCAATCCGAACAACACCATTGCGGGCAACGGTGTGCAACGTCCGAATCTTGTATCCGGAGTTGCACTCGGGACCAAAGGCACCCTCTATGATCGGCTAAACGGATATATCAACTCGGGAGCATTCACAACCTCTGCGGCCTACACGTTTGGCAACGCTCCGCGCACTCTGTCGTTGCGTGGTCCCGGCTATGAAAACTGGGACATCTCTCTGTTTAAGAGCGTTTTGATTCGCGACAGACTGAACGTACAGTTCCGCGCGCAGACCTTCAACACTTTCAATACACCATTGTTTGCGGGCCCAAACACCGCGTTCGGAAGTGCAAACTTCGGTGCAATCACGGCACAAGCCAACTTCCCGCGCTACCTTCAGCTCGGTCTGCATATAACTTACTGACTCAAGTACGACACTTATCTATAAAGGAAAAATGCAATCAGTGCTTACTCGCAGGTCTCTTCTAAAAAACTCTACTCTTGCCCTGGGGGCGAGCTTCTTTCCGACCTCTGCGATTGCGACGCCGCAGCCGCAAACACCCAGAGAAATGATCCACCTTAACCTGAACGAAAACGCATTTGGTCCGTCACCCAAGGTCGAAGTTGCTTTGAGAGATGAACTACAGCGCCTCTCTCGTTACGCTGATGCGACGGCTGCCCACGCATTCGCAGAACAGATTGCAGCTTACGAACGCGTACCCGTGGAACAAGTGGTGTTAGGAGAGATCCTTGGAGAACTCGGTCTCTACTTCGGAAGCGAGAAAGGTTCTGGCGGTGAATTCCTATACTCAACACCCGGATACCTTGCGCTTATCAATGCCGCTGCACGGGTCGGGGGAGTTGGAGTAGGCGTGCCTCTGAACGAAAAGTATGAAAACGATTTGCCGGCATTGGCGGCAAAGGTCAACGACAAGACGCGAGCCCTCTACCTGATTAACCCCCACAATCCTACGGGCACCATAAGCGAGGACAGTGCATTCAAGAAGTTTCTTCACGACGTTTCACAACGTACCCCAGTTATCGTTGACGAAGCTTACCTTGAATACACTCCAGACTTTGAAACCCGCTCCGCCGTGTCTTTGACTCGGGATGGCGCGAATGTCCTCGTCTTTCGCACCTTCGATAAGATTCACGGACTTGCTGGACTTCCCATCGGCTACACACTTGTTCCGCGCGAGCTTGCCGCCACTCTGCGCAAACAGGGAATCGGGGATGCGGAATCTCTCGGACGCCTTAATATAGCCGCCGCCTCAGCCGCGCTTGCAGACACATCCCACGTCCGCCAGATTCGATCCATAACCATTGATGAACGAGGCAAATGGATCTCTACGCTGGATGAACTTAAGTTGCCGCATGCAAACTCTCATACCAATTTCATCTTTTTCAATTCGGGTCATCCGCAATCTGAAGTCGCAGCTGCAATGCGTGTCCGCAGAGTTGATATTGGCAGGAGTTTTCCTTCCTATTCCAATTGGGCGCGTATCACGATCGGAAAAGTCGATGAAAATTCTTTTGCTCAACAGCAGCTACGTCAGGTGCTGAATGAGCTATCGTCGCGCTCCTGAGATCTACCCTTGCAGCAGGGTCTCGCTATCGCTGCCGATCAGCTCACGTCGCCTACTGGCAGCGCGTCTACACTATAAGTGCGGCCGACGCCGCCGGACCTCTCCTTCGATCCGGTCCGCCCCCAGGACGCCTGAGGATCGCCCACGATGCAGCAGCCTCTCCACACCGGAGTTTCCACTGCGACCGCTCCGCGCTTCTATATCACCGGCCGCCAGACGCTCAGTCCTGGCGCCATTCTGCTGGCTATCGTAGCCGCCGTCGGTGCGCTCTTCTCGGTCCTCTATGCACTGGCTCACAACGGACATACTCAACTCACCTCCGGCGTAGGCCGTTCCGCCAGCGCCGCAACGGCGGCTGCCTCGGCTGCCGATGAGAAAGACGATCCATCCCAGATCGACACCATCGTACTCGGCGATCCCGCCGACGCTCCTGTGCCCGCTCGGCGTGGAGATCACGTCAGCCCCGTTCATCCCACGATCCTCGTTCGTCTGCCCCGGTTCGGCGACCAGGTGGGCCTCATCCCCGACACGCCTGCGGGCCGCCTGCTCTATGCCTGGCTCGCCGCCTTCAACCAGGCAAGCTATTCTGAGCTCGGCGACGCTTTGCCGAATGTCGCACTCGCCGCCGCTGCGGCTGCACAAATTGAACTACGGCAGCAGACCGGAGGCTTCAATCTGCTTTCTGCTAAAGAGGTCCAGCCCGGCGTCCTCGTGTTCCGACTCCGCGACCAGACCCCCTTGCGGACTGAGGTGCTTGGCACGCTCCAGGTGCGTCCAGAATCGAGCCCTGCCGCCATCGCGAGCTTCAGCATGCGCGTCGTGGGTCAACCGGAACATTGAAGGCGAACCGTAGGTCGCAACGTAGCCGAGCGAAGATAACGATTCCAGTACATCAATCGTGAGTCAGCGAGAGATCGAGCACGCGGAGTGATTACCGTAATCGACATGGACTGAGGCACCTCTAGGAGCAGCGCATTGGTCTTCGATCCAGCATTCGATCATAGGGAACACAGCCGCTGTCTCCGGAGACGTTGACGATATCGGTAGCAGAGCTCAGATCCATCTTGATCGATAGGGGAGCGTTGAGCGGAAGATGTACCTCGAGAGACTTTTTCGCGAAGCCAGGAGCACTTGAAGTAAGAGTGTAGTTCCCGCTGCGCAGATGGATCGTTGCGGCGACATCGCTGTTGATGATGCCGGTTGCCACGGTGAGCCCACAACGAGCCTCGATCTCCTGCCCGGTCTACGACTGCCCCAGTTGGATCGGTAACCTGAATCGTAAGGTCAGCGAAGGAAGCCGACGGCGACACAGAACACGCGGAGTCTAGCGCGTGATTTGGGTCACCGTAGCCGAAAGCGTCGGCTCCGGAAACAACAAATCTTAAGAGAACCGTCGTGCAGCAAAGGAAAAGCCGCGTGGAGAAAAGATCTGATTCATTTGTCGTTCGCTTTTAAGACGTACGTCTGCGGCTGCGCTAAGGAGGCGCACTGGCGAAAGTAAGCAGGTCATTTTTGGTCCGAAGAGACTAATTAGTAGTAAATCAGACGATGCCTCTGGTGGCAGCTTCTAGATTCATCTATAGCTGAGGCGAGGTTACGAATTACGGGCTTATTCGACAAGGATCTCGCAGGCTGCGCGCAACCAAATGGCAACCGCTTTGGCCCCTGGATCGGGATGGCCGAGCACGCGATCGCCTAGATAACTGGACCGGCCTACCCGTGGTTTCATCGTGGCTGTTGCCTCGGCGCCGCGCTCCGCGGCTTCGACCGCGTTCATGATTGTTTTGCCGAAATTGTCTCCATTCACACTCTCCTTCAATGCCTTCACTAAGGGATCGAGCGCATCCAGCATGGACCGATCGCCCGACTTTGCGCCACCAAGTTCGCTTATGGCTCGGCAGCCCTGATCGAGCGAGTCGGCCCAGTTCGCTAATCCGGTTGCGCCTGCGCTCTCCAGAACACTGCCGCAACGCAGGAAAAACACTCCGTACAGCGGTCCTGAAGATCCACCCAATTCACGTTGGAGAGTATGACCAAGCGCTTTGAGCGTAGCCGGAGCTTCGTCCAAAGGATACGACCCCACCGTGTTTTGCACGGCCCTGGCTGCGCGCTCCATGCTAATACCCAGGTCGCCGTCGCCCGTTACGCGATCCATCTCCGTGAGTTCGACTTTGGCGGCGATCAGCGCCTGGCATGCGGCGTCGATGGCCCGCTCTGTTTTTCTGCCGTTCTCCGATTGCGCGCCGATGCCGGTCGGCGAGTTCACCTTTGCATCGACCAACGTGGCGATTCGCGATTCCGGGTTGCCCGGCCTTTGTCTCAGGGCGTTTGGCCACGCAGGGGCCGAAGTCGCCGCATCGAGCCAACGCTGCCGCTCATCGTTTACCCCGAGAACGGAGATCGAGATCCCAGCCATGTCGAGTGATGAGAGGAACGTTCCAGCATATATTCGCTCCACCGTAAAACCTTTGTCTTCGAGGAAAGGTAATGCGTGGCGAGCCACGATCGCCAGCTCCATCTCTGTGACTGCTCCTAAATTGTTGAGCATCACAGCCACGCGCTTTTCGTCGCCAAACTTTCCGTGCTTCAGAATTGTGGTCAGCAATGTCTCCGTCAGTTTGTCGGCTGGCTGTAGTTCCGTCCGTGTTGCTCCAGGTTCTCCATGAATCCCGAGACCGAGCTCCATCTCGCGCTCACCGAGCTGAAAGCTTGGCTTTCCGACCGTGGGTGAGGTTCCCGCCGAAAACGAAACACCCATGGTCGCCAGAGACCCAACCGCTTCTCTTCCCACTCTTGCTAATTCAGTCAGACTCTTGCCCTCATCCGCGGCAGCTCCCATCAACTTGTGGATGAAAATAGTCCCAGCGAGACCGCGCGCGCCCGTGGCCTGTTCTATTCCTTTCAATGCGACGTCATCGTCCACGATGACCATATCAACCGAAATACCTTCAGAACGCGCCATCTCGGCGGCCAGACCGAAGTTCAGCCTATCGCCAGTGTAGTTTTTGACCACCAGCAACACCCCGGATTTTGTTGCGACCGCCTTGATAGCCGCAAAAACAGAATCAGCGCTTGGAGATGTGAAGACTTCTCCGACCACCGCAGCGCTGAGCATGCCTTCGCCGATGTAGCCTGCATGAGCCGGCTCATGGCCGCTGCCTCCTCCGGAGATCACCGAAACCTGTCGGTCAGCGGCTTGCCCTTTATTCGCGCGGACTAGAACTTTGTGCCCCAAGAGAGCGGCAGAGCCTGGATGAAGCACCATCAGCCCTTGCAGCATTTCCTGCACGACGTCTTCGGGGCGGTTAATAAACTTTTTCATCACGAAGACAATTTATCGCGTTGAGTAGAGTTCAGCCGAACTGTTGGGAATGGCCTAAGCTGCCCAGGACTGAGGACGCAGGAAGGAATCGAAAGCGACGACGTGCGTAATCATTAGTATTGGTAGCCGAGGAGCGAAAAAATAACCTTTAGGGCATGGATTTGGTGCTATGATTTGCATCTTCAAATAAGGGAGACTCCGAACTGGTGGCAAAATCTTGATGTCCAGGAGAAAGCGCTGTGACGCCAGAATCGAACTCCCAATTTACATCTTTGCCGTTTCCTAACACCATTGCTGTACAGCTGCTCCTCCAAGAAAGGTCAGCTGAGGCCCCTGAACTTCGGGACTAGTGTGTAACCGCTACAGGATGCACTGTCGCAAGAGTTTTTAGCGCGGCGAGACAAGGCAGAAGCACGTACCTCAATAGCGAAATTGCTCCAGTTCTCTGGAGGATCAGAATGTACGCACGATCTAAGGTTCGGAGTCTCCTTTACTTCAGGGTGGACAAGCTGGGTGTAGGTGACTTGCCGGATAAACCGAAGCTCAGTGCCAGTGTTGCTGCAATCGTGGCATGTTTGATGCTGCTCTTCGGGATCGTCGGTTGCGAGAAGAAGGAAGTTGCACCACCTCCAATGCCTCCGGAGGTTGAAGTCATCAACGTAGTGCAACAGAATGTTCCGAACTATCAGGTGTGGGTAGCGCAGCTGAACGGTCAGGTAAACGCGGATATCACCCCGAAGGTGCAGGGTTATCTTTTGAAGCGCGCCTATACCGAGGGATTCTTCGTTCACAAAGGTCAATTGCTCTACGAGATCGATCCTCGTCCTTTTGTTGCGGCGCTTGACGAAGCAAAAGCGCAGGTGGCGGTTGCTGTGGCGCAGCGGACTGAGGCGGAAAACAATGTTACCCGGGATCGTCCACTTGCCGAGCAGCACGCGATACCGCAGAAGCAGCTGGATACGGATATCTCCACGCTCGCGGCCAACGTAGCTCAGGTGAATGCTGCGCAGGCAAGCATGGTTCAGGCTGAGTTGAACCTGGCCTGGACGAAGGTGTCGTCCCCGATCAACGGCTTGGCCGGTACTTCTAACTCGAACGTTGGCGACCTTGTAGGAACCACAACCAAGATGACGACCGTGTCGGATATCAATCCGATCCGGGCATACTTCAACATCAGTGAGAGCGACTATCTTGCGAGAGCGCGGTTGATCTCGCAGGCGGTCCGCGGCGGCAAAGCACAAGGACCGTCCTTTCCGGTTGAGTTCATCCAGGCAAATGGAACTCCCTTCCCGGCGAAGGGCAAGATCATGCTGGTCAGTCGAGAGATTGCATCGCAGACGGGCACGATTCAGCTTGCAGCGGACTTTCCGAACAAGGATGGCATACTTCGGCCCGGTGGCTTCGGAAATGTTCGCATTGAAACTGGAGTGACCAAAGACGCATTGCTGGTTCCACAGGCGGCCGTCATCGAAGTGCAATCGATGTATCAAGTGGTTGTCGTCAGTCCGGAGAATAAAGCGATGTTTCGACCGGTGAAAGTGGGAGATCGCGTTGGAACCAACTGGATCATCAAGGAGGGGTTGAAGCCTGGAGAGAAGGTGATCGTGCAGGGCTTCATGAAGGTGCGGGAAGGTACGCCTGTCAGTGCTAAACCATATGTCGTTGCGTCGCTGCCCGAGGGCAACTGACTATGTCGAATTTTTTTATCAACCGGCCGATCGTGGCGATTGTTATTTCGATCCTGATGGTCCTTGCTGGCGTTGTCTCGATGTTGAGCCTGCCCACCGCCCAGTTTCCAAACATTGCCGACCCGCAGATCCAGGTTATCGGCAACTACACGGGCGCGGATGCCCAGACTGTCGCACAATCTGTGGCGACGCCTATCGAACAGCAGATGTCCGGCGTCGACAACATGAACTATATGTATTCGCTGAACGCCAGCAACGGGCAGATGTCGTTGACGGTGGATTTCAACATCGACACCGTCGCAAGCACCGATCAGATTCTGACCCAGATGCGTGCCTCGCAGGCGAACTCGCAGTTGCCAAGCGCTGTGTTAAATCAAGGCATCACGGTTCAGAAGTCGACTGCGGCGCCGTTGATGCTGATCGATCTCAGCTCCCCCAATAACAGTTATGACAATATCTTTCTCGCGAACTACGCCACGATCAATTTGAACGATGCACTGACGAGGGTGCCGGGTGTCGCTTCGGTATCAGTGTTTGGTGCTGGTCAGTACGCAATGAGGTGCTGGGTCGATCCAGACAAACTGGCGAGCCTGAAGATTACTGTTCCAGAGATTATCAATGCGATTCAAGCTCAGAACAATGTGAACCCCGCGGGCCAGATTGGCGGTAATCCCGCTCCTGCGGGACAACAGTTTACCTACACGGTACGGGCACCCGGGCGCCTCCCTTCCGCGGAGGAGTTCGGTCAGATCATCGTGCGAGCGAGATCGGGTGAAGGCATACTGCGCTTGAAGGATGTGGCGCGAGTGGAGTTGGGAGCGCAGAACTACAACATGATTGGCCGCTTGAACGGCAAGCCCGCTGCGCTGATCGCGATCTACCAGGCTCCTGGGGCAAACGCGGTTGCGACTGCTGCCGGAGTTCGGGCGTTGATGTTGGAATCGAAGACCCGCTTTCCTCAGGATCTCGATTATGTGGTGGCACTCGACACGACCCTCTCAGTCACCGCCGGGATCAAGGAGATCGAACACACGCTCTTCGAAGCTCTGGCACTCGTCATTATCGTGGTCTATATCTTCCTGCAGGGGTGGAGAGCTACGCTGATTCCACTGCTCGCGGTTCCGGTATCGCTTATCGGAACGTTCATGATCTTTCCGCTGCTGGGTTTTTCAATCAACACGCTTTCACTGTTCGGGCTCGTGCTGGCGATCGGGCTGGTGGTCGATGATGCGATTGTCGTTGTCGAAGCTGTAGAGCATCACATCGAAGCCGGCATGACTCCGCATGACGCGACCATCAAGGCCATGGAAGAAGTCGGCGGCCCTGTAGTTGCGATTGCTTTGATATTAAGCGCCGTCTTTGTGCCGACCGCGTTTATTCCCGGAATCACTGGACGACTCTACCAACAATTTGCCGTGACCATCGCAGTGTCCGTCGCATTCTCGGCGTTTAATGCGTTGACACTGAGTCCGGCTCTTTCGGCCATGCTGCTTCGACCAAAGAAAGAATCTCGTGGCCCGCTGGGAGCTTTCTTTCGCGGTTTCAATCGCATCTTCGGCAGAGTGACGGATGGATACGTTGGCGCTTGCAGACACCTCATCCACAAAGCGGGATTCGCCTTTCTGCTGTTGCTGGTATTTGTCGTCGGTGCCGGATATTTTGGAAACAAGACGCCGGGAGGCTTTCTTCCTGATGAAGATCAGGGTTATATGTTCGGCGGTTTGCAACTGCCGAACGCATCGTCACTCGAACGTACTTCGAACGCGTCGAAGGTAGTCGAAAAGATCATGATGGAGACGCCGGGCGTGAAGTATGTCAGCTCCGTTATCGGCTACAGCATGCTGAGCGGCGTGAATACCACGTACAGCTCATTCTTCTTTGTCTCTTTCAAGGATTGGGAGGAACGCAAAACTCCGGCAGAGAGCTACGCCGGAATCAAGCGACACTTGATGGGTGCCCTCTCCAGAGTGACAGCGGGAGTCGCTTTCGCCTTTCCACCCCCAGCCATCCCGGGCGTGGGAACATCAGGTGGATTCACGTTTGTGCTCGAAGATCGATCTGGCAGCCCAATTGAATTCCTGGCAAAAAATACGGAAGTGTTTATGGCGGAGGCGCGCAAACGCCCGGAGTTAGCTGGAGTGATGACCACTGCGCTGTTCGGAGTGCCTCAGGTGGGAATTACCGTCGACCAGGAGAAGGTGCTGACTCAACAGGTAAGCCTGGCGAACGTCTACCAGACCCTACAGACGTTTATGGGCGGATCGCTGGTGAACTACTTCAACCGATTCGGCCGACAGTGGCAGGTTTACGTACAGGCAGAGAGCAACTATCGAACTTCGGTGGACAATCTCGGCAAATTTTATGTGACTAACGCCACTGGACAGATGGTGCCATTGAGTACGTTGACGGGAAATGGCCCACGGAGCGGGCCAGAGTTCGTTATGAAGTACAACCAGTTTCAATGCGTTCAGATCAATGGTTCTGCTGCCCCTGGATATAGTTCGTCGGAAGCGATTGCGGCGCTGCAGGATGTATTCAAGAAGACGATGCCAAATCAGATGGGCTTCGACTATCTCGGCATGTCATATCAAGAGGTCAAGGCCGCACAGGGAGTCAAACCGATCGTGGTCTTTGGGCTTTCCTTCTTTATTGTGTTTCTGATTATGGCTGCGCAGTATGAGAGCTGGACGCTCCCGCTGAGCGTTTTGCTGGGCGTTCCGATCGCAGTCTTTGGCGCGTTTGCCGCACTCTACTTGCGACGGCTCGACAACAACGTTTATGCGCAGATCGGCCTCGTGATGCTCATCGGTTTGTCTGCCAAGAACGCTATTCTCATCGTTGAGTTCGCCAAGTCGGAATACGAGGGTGGCCAATCGTTGATCGATGCTGCGCTCTCCGGCGCTAAGCTGAGGCTTCGGCCAATTTTGATGACTGCGTTTGCGTTTATTCTTGGGTGCGTTCCCTTGTGGCGAGCTTCGGGCGCAGGCGCTATCTCGAGACAGGTACTTGGCACGGTGGTCATTGGCGGGATGCTGGCAGCTTCACTGCTTGCGATTTTCTTCATCCCCGTTAGCTTCGATGTGGTTGAACGCTTCGGCAATCTCTTCGGCAAGAAGGAGGAGCCGGAGATCAAGACAGAGTCTACTTCGAAGGGGCCTATCACATGATCGGCACGAGAAAATTCGCGGCCGTCCTTGCGTCGATACTTTTTTTATTGAACGGTTGCAAGGTAGGGCCAAACTACAAACGTCCAGTAGTGGTGACGCCTGATCAATACCGAGGCGTCGCGCCCGACCTGCCCGGTCAACCTCCCGTGCAGCCATTTGCGGAGATGCAATGGGAGACGGTCTTCCAGGACGAAGCGCTCCGAGCACTCATTAAGGAAGCCCTAACCAACAACTACGACATGCTGATTGCTGCCTCTCGCATTCTTCAGGCGCAGGCAGTGGTGGGGATAACACGCGCCAACCAGTTGCCCAATGTCTCTGGCTCAGGCGGCGTGGATTATCAGCGCAACGCCTTCGCCCTCAATGGGCCGACCGTGGATTCGTTGGGCATTTCGCTCAACTACATCGTGGACTTCTGGGGCAAATATCGCCGTGCCACCGAAGCCGCTCGCGCACAGTTGCTCGCAACCACCTATGGCCGCGATGTAGTCCAGACGACTTTGATCTCTAGCATAGCTACTGCCTACTTCGCGCTACGGCAATTTGATTATCAATTGGACTTTTCCCAGAGAAACGTCGCTGCTGACACCGACATCGTGCGCATCAACACCGTCAAATACACGGGCGGCGACAGCGCCATTACCGATGTGTATCAGGCTGACCTGCTGTTGCAACAGGCCCAGGCTCAGGTGATCAGTGCCCAACAGTCGATCGCTCAAACTGAAAACCAGATCAGCATTCTTCTGGGACGCAACCCAGGACCGATCGCTCGCGGCATAGCTCTGGTCGATCAACCTCATCTGGCCACTGTTCCGACCGGGATTCCCTCGGCCCTACTTGAGCGTCGGCCCGATGTCCGGCAGAGTGAAGAACTACTGGTCGCGGCAAATGCCAACGTTGGGGTGGCCAAGGCGGCTTTTTTCCCACAGATATCGTTGACGGGTCAGTTTGGAGCGCAGAGCACGGCTCTGACGAGCTTCCTCCAAGGGCCTGCGACGGTGTGGTCGTTGGGTGGAGAGGTGCTCCAGCCGTTATACGCTGGCGGTGCGATCACGAGTGCTTACAAACTCGCCTGGGCACAGCGCAACGAATCAGAATTGACCTATAAACAGACGGTACTGAATGCGTTTGGCGATGTAGCCAATAGTCTGGTGGGATATAACCAGGCACGCCTTTTTCGGATGAAGATCGAAGAGCAGACGAACACCTACCAGGAGACTGCGCGTCTTGCGAACGTACGATTTTCAGGTGGAGTGACAAGCTTCCTTGAAGTGCTTGTTACGCAACAGCAGTTTTTCACTTCGGAGTTGTCGTTGGCAGCTGCCTGGAATACTGAGATGCAAAACTACGTCCAGCTGTATCAGGCATTGGGCGGAGGCTGGCAGCCGTAGCTCCTATTGCGCGCTGTTACGCATCTCGCGAGCGGTGTAGAGCGCTTGGATCAGCGTCGCAGCCAGCGCGGTCCAACCCGTCTGATGGGAGGCACCGAGACCGCGCCCCGTATCGCCATCGAAGTACTCGCTGAATAGGATCAGATCTTTCCAGTACGGGTCAGTAGCGTAACGTTCCTCTCGGCCATGGCTCGGGCGGTGGCCATCCTTTCCGGGGAGGAAGAGATTCACCAGCCGTCGTGCAATGTCCTCGGCAATCTCGATCAGCGTCCGCTGCTGCCCGCTACCGGTGGGGTATTCGAGCTTGAAATCATCGCCATAGACTAGCGAATAACGCTGCAACGCATTAATCAACAGCATGTTCATAGGGAACCATACGGGGCCGCGCCAGTTACTGTTGCCGCCGAACATACCGCTGTCTCCTTCCGCAGGCGTGTAGCGAACTCTGAGGCGTTGTCCCTCAAGCTCTACTTCGAACGGATTGTCATGATGATGTCTTGACAGTGCGCGTATCCCGTGAGGGGAAAGAAACTCTGACTCATCGAGAACACGCTGTAGAACACGTTGAAATCGGTCGCGAGGTGCTATGGCAATCCACTCCGAACCATTGACTTTTTCGTTGCCGCATTTGGCGGTACTGACGTACTCCGAGAGTTCTTCCTTATTGGTTAAAAACCACTTCTTGCGTTTCTCGAAGTCCTTCAACCCCGCTATCGTGTCGCGCTGCATAATGCAAACGGCGAAGAGTGGGGCGATGCCAACCATGGAACGCACCTTCAGCGATATGCTGCGCCCGTCGTCGTGATCTAACTTATCGAAATAGAATCCCTCTTCTTCGTCCCACAGACCGGAGCCCCCAACAGAATTGATCGCGTCGATGACAGCGATGTAATGCTCGAAAAACTTGCTGGCAATGTCTTCGTAAGCCTTTGAGCGGTGATGGGCAAGCTCGAGTGAGATCTGCAGCATGACCGCGCAGTACAGGCCCATCCACGCGGTGCCGTCAGCCTGATGCAGGTTTACACCGTCCGGCAGAGCGACGGAACGATCGAAGACACCGATATTGTCGAGCCCTAAGAAACCACCACCGAAGAGGTTCCGTCCCTTTTCATCGTTGCGGTTGACCCACCATGTAAAGTTCAGCATGAGCTTCTGGAAGGCGCGCTCCAGGAAGTCGAGATCGCCGACGCCGTTCTCATCTAACCCTAAGCGATAAACATGCAACACAGCCCATCCGTGAACTGGCGGATTGACGTCGCCAAAGGCGAATTCATACGCGGGCATCTGCCCATTGGGATGCATGTACCACTCGCGTAAGAGGAGGAGAAGCTGATTCTTCGCAAACTCCGGATCGATCCTTGCCATGGGAATCATGTGGAACGCCGTGTCCCACGCAGCGAACCAAGGGTACTCCCACTTATCGGGCATCGAAAGAATGTCTCGGCAGAAGAGGTGACGCCAGTCTTCCGACTTCTTCATCCGCTCTGGCGGAGGCGCGATCTGTGTTGGATCACCGCTCATCCATGTCTCAGCGATGAAGTAATAAAATTGCTTGCACCACAGCAGGCCGGCAAACGCCTGTCGTGAGATGTTGCGCTCCTCTGCTGTAGCTTCCTGCGGGATGCGTTGCGCGTAGAAAAGGTCCGCCTCAGACTTGCGTGTTGCGAAGAGGCTTTCCGCCTGCGCGATGTCGATTCCCGCTGGTTCAATGTAAGCGAAGGTCTCGGTTTTTTTGTCAATTGGCCTGTCACTATCGATGCGTACGAGACGGAAGTAAAGCGTTTGGCTGGCGCCAGGCTGCAGATTGAATCGGTATAGCAGCGCGCACTTTGTGCCATTGCTCTCCTTCACGGCGTTCTGGTCCCCGTGAACAACGTATCGATCGAAGCCGTCTTTGCTGAAATGGTCGGGGCCTTTGTAGTTTGGATCCAGGCGGCGCATATTGCTATCGTTCTCGGTGAAGAGAAGACGCTCGGGCAATATCGCATTTCCGTCCAGAGGTTCGAATCGATAAGCCCCCAAAATTTTATGTTCCGCTTTTACCTGGAAAGGGCCGGTCTGCGAGATGACAGGCTTTGTCTTTCCTGTTGCCTCCAAATTCTTCCACGACCAGTTGTTGCGAAGTGTGAGTTGCGGCATGATCGTGAGTGGCGCCGCCTCCGGTCCACGATTGTGCGCCGTGATTCGTACCAACATATCTTCCGCGTCGGACTTAGCGTACTCGATGAAGACGTCGAAGTAGCGATTGCTGTCGAAGATGCCTGTGTCGAGCAATTCATACTCGGGCATGTCATAGCCCCGCCGCCTGTTTTCTTCACGAAGTTGATCGTAAGGAAAGGCTTTCTGCGGATACTTATAAAGCGCCTTGCAATAGCTATTCGTCGGAACTGCATCCAGATAATAAAACTGCTCTTTAACGTCTTCGCCGTGATTGCCTTCGTTGTTGCCGAGGCCGAAGAGCCGCTCCTTCAGAGTCCGGTCTTGCCCATTCCAGAGCACCGTGCTGAAGCACAAACGACACTGCCGATCTGTCCATCCGAGCAGGCCGTCCTCACCCCAGCGGAAGGCCCTGAACTGCGCCATCTCATACGGAAACGAATTCCATACGTCACCGTTGTAAGAGTAGTCTTCCCGAACAGTGCCCCACTGCCGTTCCGGAAGATAGGTACCCCATCGCTGCCAGTTTTTCGTCCGATCTTTGTTTTCAGCAAGGCGTTGGTCTTCTGCGGTCTTCGGGGCTGTATCGGGCATGATCCATTCTCACTCAAACATAGCCTAACAACAGACTGCACAGCGCACTTAGATCAGCCGTACGGCGACAGTCTAACGCCAAGGACGGTGGCTTAGCGCCAACTTGACGCAGTGGCCGGAGCGCTGCGGAAGCTGGTCATAGGCGCGAATTCATCCTGGTGGATGAATTGTTGATAAGAAAGTGGGTCGTGATTTGACGCGGCTTTGGCGGCGTTCCTATACTTCTCCACGCTCCATAGCCGCTCCAAGGAGGAATTCTATGTTAAAGCGCTCGCTGCCGCTCATTCTCTTGATAGCCGCTGCCGTTCCTGGCGGGTACGCACAAGATGCATGGAAAGGTCATCAACCCACCCTCACTCCACAGCATAGTGGCACAACGCAACTGCTGATCGCCGTCAGTCCGGTGAACTCCCGAGTCGTCTGGGCAGCCGGAACCGGTGGAACGTACGTAGTTACGACCAATGGCGGAGCGACCTGGAGATCCGGTGTCGTGCCGGGCGCCGAAAGTCTGCAATTCCGCGACGTGCAGGGCGTAAGCGATCGAGTCGCTTATCTGATGTCCATCGGGGACAATACCGGCGACTTTCGCATCTACAAGACGGAAGACGCCGGCGCGCACTGGACCATTCAGTTTACGAATAAGACGACGAACGCCTTCTATGACTGCTTCGCGTTCTGGTCGCCGGATCGTGGCATCGCGCACAGCGATTCGGTCAACGGGGTATTCCCCGACATTCGCACCGACAACGGCACAACCTGGCACTCGATCGCCCCCAGAATGCCACCTGCCTTGTCAGGTGAAGCTTCGTTCTCATCCAGTGGAACCTGCATTACGACACAAGGATCGCAGAACGCCTGGATTACTACCGGGGGCTCGAGCATCGCACGGATCCTGGCGACTCGGGATGGCGGCTACACCTGGAATGCCTATGACACACCGCTCGTGAGCAACCCCAATGCTGGTGGCCTCTCGGTAGCGTTCCGCGATCCATGGCATGGCATTGTGGGTGGCGGCGACCTGACCAACGACAGTGCTACCCAGGCCGCAACTTCGAGTGATGGCGGGCAAAAATGGACCCTAACGACCAAACCTCCCATTTCAGGAGCTATCTTCTGTCTCGCCTATGTGCGTGGCGTTGAACCCTACGATGATTGGTGGCATCGCGACGACGCCGGGCACAAACACGACCGAAGCGTGGTGATCACGACAGAGACTCAGCCGAACTTCAGCTCCGGTGCAGCGGCTTGGACTCCCGATGAAGGTCAAACCTGGTACAAACTCCCCGACGTCAGCGGTTACTGGGGTATCGCATTTGCGAATCCGGAAGCCGGATGGTTTGTCGGTAATAACGGCCAGATTCTAAAGATCAGCTTCTAGCGTTCCGAAGCTCGTTCAAGGGTCGGTCAAGAAACCGCGCATGGTCACGCGTTCCTGACCTCCTGCTATGCAACGGTCACTGCGGCTCTTCGCCAAAAGACTCCGCAGTGACCTCCGTATCTACAATTTGCTTTGCTGCCTTTGTCAGACTCTCGCAGCCTCTTGCGCCGGAGACTTCGGCCTATTGTGCGGACCGCCAGCCCTCTCATGCGAAGCTTTGCGTTTTCTCCATGAAGCGAATCGGCGCAACGCTAGTGAAAAGCCAGTCCACACCAGCGTCAATGCGCTTATGCACGCCAGCAATGCGACGATCCTGCCCGCTGTACCGAACATCTCCCCAGTATGAACAAATCGCGCATAGAGTCTCCACCGTCGGCCAGGTGAGTTGTTGGAAAAGGGTTCCACCCGAACCACATGGCCGTCCGTCCGAGCGAGAACGAGCTGCACACGCTGACGTGGATCGCTGCCATCTCCCTCTTCGAGCCTGAAAGCTATATTCGGGTCCTTGTCGGAGGGGAGCCGCATCTCCAGGCTCTGCCACCTAGCGTCCTGCGTCATTGCGGCTCGAATCGCCAGATCGAGCGATGCAAACCTGTCAGCATGTAACGGTTTTGCTCTCTTTGGCTCTGTTTCCGCCCTCTCCGTGGGAAGATGATCTCCCGCGACTCGATAGAGGAGAGCCTTTGCCCAAGGATAGGCCATGATGGTGCCCGATAGAGCGATCACAGCCAACGGACCGGCCATCCAGAAGCCAAACACGTTATGCCAGTTCCACTCCCGCGCTCGGCCACGAAGATCTCGCCGGAAAAACACGGCGGGTCGAAGGTACTGCCAGGTCAGCTTCCTCGGGAACCAAATCACGAGTCCGCTAAGAATCATGAACACAAAGCCAACAACGCAGGCATTCTTGATGTTTCGCAACTGCTCATGCCTCACACCATTGAGAGCGACCCAGCGATGCAGATCCCTTACGCCCGAAAAAAAACCACGCAGTCTTTCTGCACCCATTGCCAATAACGCGTCCATCGCAGCTATTTACGAGTACGACCGAATCCGACCCAAAGGAAACTTCAGTTGGACGGTGCGGATCGGAGAAGAGGGCAAGAGCAGTTGCCGAACCGTGCCAATAGTCCGAAGCGTTCTTCAATAGATCGGAAGGAGCTACACACGAACCTTGTGTGGGCGACGTGAGCTGAATGCTTCTTTCCGCGAAGGCAATAATCTGTGGTTGGAAGGTAAGAATGGATCCGGTAACAGCAAGAAAGCCAATGACTAAACCGATGATGATTCCGACGCCGAGGTGAACCCAAAACAGAAGTCGACGAAGGGTTATCGCACGACCGCCGAAATTGGCTGGCCGGAATGCCTGACATACTTCATCTGTCGCAGAGGCTTCCTGCACACTATGGTCGCCAAGCCAAAGCCTCCCTGGATACCTTGGTGACGGCTCGCTCGGCTATACTGCAAGCAATCGTCAGCCTTCGGGTTGTCGGTCTCGAACCTCCCCTGGTGCTTCGCCAAAAGACAGCCGGGGGAGGTTTTTCCCGTTCATTCCAATCTACGACATGATTGGTCCTATATCAAGTTGAGTATGATTTTTTGAGTGTAAGCGCCATAATTTGTCGATGACTGCAAAAGGAGCTCCTTGCATGCGTGTTCCGAGGACTACGTGCTGGGAGATCGGTGCGCCGAGATTGTTTTTTGCGATGTTGGTCTGGGTTTGCTTTGGTGGAACTGCGGGTGGGCAAAAGATTGCGGTGAGCCGGAGTGAGGCCACAGTATTGATTGAGCCTTATGCTGCGAATGTGGTGCGGGTGAGTTTGAGTTTGCGCCGCGACGATGCGCTGGCTGGGCCTGGGTATGGGATTTCGGCGAAAGCGGCGGGAGCGGGGTGGGTTGCAGAGTCGAGCGAAATAGGGGACGTGCTGCGGTCTTCGCGCATGGTGGTGACGGTTGCCCCGGCGGGTAGGCGTGGGCCTGAGTCGGTGGCCGGTGTGAAGGGGACGCAGGCGGATATTGCGAAGTTTTTCAACGGATCTACGCCAGGAGTGGGGATTTCGATTAAGACGCCGGATGGGGCGTCAATACTCGAGATGCAGGGATGGCAGATGTCGGTGCCGAACCATAAGGACGGGAATGCGGATATTTTGTATGACCGGCGTCCTTCGGATGCGCCGTTCTTTCAGGTGGGTGCTACATTCGCTTCGCCGAAGGACGAGCACTACTACGGCCTGGGACAAAACCAGGAAGGGTATCTCGATCGGCGGGGCCATGTCGTTCGCTGCGCGCATGACTACAACGCTCCGGCGGGGCAGAGTGTATGTGTTCCCTTTGTGGTTACAAATAAAGGATATGGAATTGTCTGGGATAATCCTTCGGCGACAACGGTGGCGTTTGGTTTTAATGATGTGACGCGCTGGACGTCGGATGTAGGTCAGAGGGTTTCGTTCTTCGTGATTGCAGGCAAGACGTATGACGAGATCTACGCAGGATATCGGCTGCTTACGGGAGATGTGCCGATGCTGCCGAAGTCGGCGTACGGATATATCCAGTGCAAACAGAGGTATACGAGCCAGGAGGAGCTGATGGCAGTGGCGCGAGGGTATCGCGAGCGGCATCTGCCGATTGATGACCTGGTGATCGACTGGTTTCACTACACAAAGATGGGTGAGATGGATATGGATCCGGCGCGCTGGCCTGATCCCATCGCGATGAACGAGCAACTGCATGCGATGAACTTTCATACGATGATCAGCGTGTGGCCGCGATTCGTACCCGAGAGCCGTTACTACGAGACGGTGTTGAAGAACGGGTGGTTCGAGGCGTTGGCAGATGGGACGCCGACGAATGGGCTGCCGTACGATCGAGCGGGGTCGGATATTGATTCGACGAACCCAGAAGCTGCGAAATGGTTCTGGGGAGTTGTGAAAGAGAACTATGTTGCGAAGGGATTCGATTCGTTCTGGGCGGATGAGACGGAGCCGGACCTGCCGCCGAATGGAAGCTATTGGCATATCGGGCCGGGAACGCAGTACTTCAATGTGTTCCCGCTGTTTCATACGGCCGCGTTTTATGACGGATTCAGAAGGGATTTGAAGACGCGGGCTTTGATTCTGGCTCGTGACTCTTATCTCGGGGCGCAGCATAACGGAACGATCTTCTGGTCTTCGGATATCAATGCGAACTGGGATACATTAAAGCGGCAAGTCCCGACGGGGATTAATTTTGTCGCGTCGGGGATGCCTTACTGGAGCACGGATATTGGCGGCTGGCAGTATCTGCCAGCGGTGCACA
Source organism: Tunturiibacter psychrotolerans (assembly GCF_051013365.1). Lineage (GTDB taxonomy): Bacteria > Acidobacteriota > Terriglobia > Terriglobales > Acidobacteriaceae > Edaphobacter > Edaphobacter psychrotolerans_A. The sequence continues at coordinate 2,612,311 of NZ_CP132941.1, forward strand.
AGCCCGAGCGGACGCCGTTGATTGATCCTTCGGATGCGCGTGCAAATGTGGGCGGGTATGACGACTATCCGGAGCTGTATGTGCGGTGGTTTGAGTATGGTGCGTTTCAGCCGAACTTTCGGAGCCATGGAAGCCGGCCGCAGAATGAGGTTTGGTCGTATGGGAAGCAGGCTGAGCCTATTCTCGAGAAATATCTCAAGTTGAGATATGAGCTGATGCCGTATATCTACTCGCTCGCGCACGGAACGCACGAGAATGGCGCGCCGTTTATGCGTGGATTGTTTATGGACTTTGGCGGTGATCCGAAGGTGGCCGATGTTGGCGATGAATATATGTTTGGGCCGTCGCTATTGGTCGCGCCCGTGGTGGAACAAGGCGTCACGTCACGCGAGGTGTATCTGCCGGCTGGGACGGATTGGTATAACTTCTGGACGAACGAGCGACTCCGCGGTGGACAGAAGGTGACGGCAGCCGCGCCGATTGATGTGATTCCACTGTTTGTGAAGGCGGGGTCGATTCTTCCGCTGGGTGAAGCGGTCGAGAGTACGAATGAGCGGCAGAGGATCGCGAAGGTGAAGGTTTATCCGGGTGCGGATGGGGAGTTTGAGCTGTATCGCGACGATGGGACAACGTATGAGTACGAGAAGGGGAAATCGGAGCTGACGCGGTTTCATTGGTCGGATGGGGCAAAGAAGCTAACGCGGTCGGGGGCGAAGGCTGATGTGGTATCGGAGGATGGGCTGGTGGAAGTCGTTGGGGAGGGGCGTTAGCTTTGGTGTCCTGCCGGACGGGCCCACTGCGCGTGGGGCGGCCACTTCGTGGCGGGTATACCTTGTTTGGGGAGGGCTTACCTTGCCCTTCCGTTGGTCGGGATCAGGATGGTGCGGCGTCGGTCGCGTCCTCTGTTCTCGCGCTTGTTGGTGCTGATCAGACGTAAGATGATTGCACGCTGGGCTAAGGGTTTGGTTCAAGGGGGATCGGGTTATGGGACAGGTTGAGGTTTCACCGAGATTGGGGCTGAGTGAGTTGGCGCCGCGGCTCGTGCAATCAGAGATCCGCGCGATGAGCGTGGCGTGCGATGCGATGGGTGGAGTGAATCTGGCACAAGGCGTCTGCGATACCGAGGCGCCGGAGGTCGTGTCTGAAGGGGCGATTCGCGCGATTCGGGATGGGTTGAATATCTATACGCGCCTGGATGGGATTGCGCGGCTGAGAAAGGCGATTGCAGCCAAGGTGGAGCGGACGCTGGGTATCGTGGTCGATCCGGAGCGCGAGGTGCTGGTGACCAGTGGAGTGACGGGCGCGTTTCAGGCCGCGGCGATGGCGCTACTCAATCCCGGCGATGAGGTGCTGGTGTTCGAACCGTTCTACGGCTATCACGTGAATACGCTAAGCTCATTGCGAGTGGCGGCGGTCGCGGTGCCGTTGACCGCGCCCGACTGGGGGCTCGATCTGAAGGCTGTGCGGGCGGCGATTACACCCAGGACACGGGGCATGGTGATCAATACGCCTGCGAATCCTTCGGGGAAGGTCTTCACACGTGTGGAACTGGAGGGTTTGGCGAAGATAGCAGAGGAGTTCGATCTGTTCGTGTTTACGGACGAGATCTATGAGCACTTCGTCTATGGAGGAGCAACCCATCTGAGCCCGGCGTCGATTCCGGGGATGCGCGAGCGGACGATCTTGATGTCAGGTTTTTCAAAGACGTTTTCGGTGACCGGATGGAGGGTGGGATACCTGATTGCGGACGCGCGATGGCTGGGGTCGATCGGCTACTTTCATGATCTGACGTATGTGTGTGCGCCTGCGCCGCTACAACAGGGCGTGGCCGATGGAGTGGAGCAACTTGGTGATGAATTTTATAGCGGGCTGGCGCTCGAGCACGAGGTGAAGCGCACGATGATCGTGGACGCGCTACGGGAGGCGGGAATGAGGCCGCATGTGCCCGATGGCGCTTACTACGTGCTGGCTTCTGCGGCAGGGTTGCCAGGCGCGACGGCGGCTGAAAAAGCGAGAGCTCTGCTGGCAAAGACGGGAGTGGCTGCGGTGGCGGGGTCGGCGTTTTTCCGGCCAGGCAGGGGAGAGGATCTCCTGAGGTTTTGTTTCGCAAAGAAAGATAAGGATCTGGCGGAGGCGTGCCGAAGGCTTCGGACCATGGGGTCGCCTGCAGGTCTATAAGATAAAGTGGTATGCCGTCTTTCTCTGAAGTGACGCGAATTGAAGCCGCGATCAAGAATAAGAACTCGAAGGAACTGGAGTGGTCGCTCTGGTACTGCCAAATGAGGCAGGCGGTACCGAGTGCGTTGCCCGGGGATGTGAAGTACTGGCGGGGGATCGAGGTGCTGGTGAAGGATGCGCTGGCGCCTCCCGTGGCCGCGAAGGTTTATCCGGCGAAGAAGAAGAAACCGAATCGCGGGCTAGGGCTAGGGCCTGTCGAGACTGGTGAGAAAGAGAGTTAGTAGCTGCCCTTGTGGCGTCGGAATCGCGAATCGGGGCAAGCCTGAATATCGAGCGGCGCGGCGGTTTTTGTCGGCCTGCCTCGCACGGTTGGTTACGTCTCTGTAAAATATCGAGTGCAGTAGAGGAGAACGTATGGCATCAGCAATGGCAGGGATTGAGGCGTTGAAGGGAACCCATCAGCAGTTGAAGTCGCGGATGGAGAGCTCCGTAGAGGACTTTCGCGGGCATCTGCTGTCGGCGCGGACCGGGCGGGCGAACGTGCATATGCTCGACCAGATCAAAGTGGACTACTACGGCACGGATACGCCTGTGGCGCAGATGGGTCAGGTGTCGACGCCAGAGCCCACGCTGATCTTGGTGCAGCCCTACGATGCGGGGATGGTCTCGGCGATCGAGAAGGCGATTCGTACGTCGGGGACGGGACTGAACCCGATGACGGACGGCAAGGTAATTCGCGTGCCTGTGCCGCCGATGACCGAGGAGCGGCGCAAGGATGTAGTGAAGCAGCTGAATAAAACGCTCGAGGATCATAAAACGGCGATCCGCAATATCCGACGCGACGGGAACGATCAGATCAAGAAGGCGGCGAAGGACAAACTGATCTCGGCTGACGATGAGAAGCGGGCGAACGAAGAGGTTCAACAGCTGACCGACGTGGAGATCAAGCGGATTGAGGATCTGTTCAAGGCGAAGGAAAAAGAGATCATGACCGTCTGATCGCTTCGCTCTCTTGAAAATGTGGGATGTGAAATGGCCTACACCGGAGATGGTGTGGGCCATTTCCGCCTGCTGATGCATTTAAGGTTTGTGCCGATGATTGGATCAGCCGTCCTCACCGTGCGGGATGGGCGAGATATGGGAGGCGGGCGTGGACGAATTCGAGGACCGGGAGTCGGAGGGACAGGAAGAGCGGCGGGGCGTGGCGGTCGAGGGGATCGTCGACAGGCGGGAGCATACTCGCTATGCCGTCGACGCCTGGGCCGAGGTGATGGTGAAGGATGGAACGATGCTCTTTCGCGGGCGCGTGCTGGATGTGAGCTCGGGTGGATGCTACATCGAAACCGAAGCTCGGCTGCGGCTGGCTCCCGGAACCCCAGTGGAGATCGTGTTCCGGGCGCATGACCGCGTGTTGAAGTGTGACGCGACCAGCAGGATGGTGAGGACGCGGGGAGCGGGATTTTTGTTTGAGGCCATGACGCCGAAGGTGCGGGCGGGGCTTGAGGGATTGATTGCAGAGCTGAGCCGGGAGGCTTAGCTGGTGGTGTGATCGACGATGATCCTCCAGCCGTCGGTGGTCTTTTCTAGAACAAGGGAGAAGATACCTCCAGCGTTCCCACCATCTTTTTTGCCTCGTTCGAGGTGATATTTGCCGATGCAGACGGCAAAGTTTTCATCGAGCGGGTGGACTTCGAGGTCGGTGAAGGAGAGGGTTCCCATGGCGGCGCGGGTCGGGTAGTCGCGCTTGTACTGGTCAACCATACCGGCGTAGCCGCGGGAGACCTGGTGACCAATGAAGAGAGTGTCCGGGGAGTCTTTGTAGCCGCTGGCGAAGGCGGTGAGGTCGCCTTTATTCCAGGCAGCCTCCTGGGCGAGGAGGACCTTGATGACATCCAGTTCCTGGCGGGACGCGGTGTGGAGAGGGTCCGCGGCAGTTTGCGCGGGAAGTGTAACCGGCACGAGAAAAACGAGAAAGACGGCAGCAAGGCGAAGAGAGGAACGCAGTGGCATAGAAACCTCGGAGGGAAGCTGTCTGATCTGGCACTGCTTCGTACGGTTGCTCAACAGGACGCCTTGTCAGGTTGGATTGATAGTAGATCATGTCAGTGAAAAGATTCGGCTTCGCGAGCTTCATCTAGGTAACTGTTCGAGCACTCTTTCGGTGAGTCTTCGGTCTGTATCGGGACGGAGCAAGGATTGCCGGGTATTGTTTTGACAAGGGTGTTGATGACACGATCGAACTCAGCGCGATTGCCGGGTCTGGACACGTTGCGAGCGATCGCAATTGTGGCTGTGATGCTGTATCACTTGGCATCGTTTCTTCCTCAGAGGATGATGGCTGTCGCGCAGTTTGGCTGGATGGGGGTCGACCTCTTCTTTGTGCTGAGCGGATATCTAATCGGGACGCAGTTGTTGAGGCCGTACGCTTACGGGGAGAAACCTTCGGTGCGGGAGTTCTACCGGCGGAGAGCGTACCGGATTCTTCCCGCCTATCTTGTTGTTTTGTGGCTCTATCTTGCGTTTCCCGCGTGGCGAGAGTCTCCGGCCCTGCCGCCGCTGTGGCAGTTTTTGACGTTTACGGTGAACCTGTTCTTCGTCGACTTTAGCCACCACGCTTTTTCGCATGTCTGGTCGTTGTGCGTGGAAGAGCATTTCTATCTGGCGCTTCCGCTGCTTGTAATCTGGCTGATGCGGACGCCATCGCTGCGGAAAACGGCGATCGTGATCGGAGCTGTTGTTCTGTTCGGAATCTGCTTTCGCGGCTATGAATTGTTCCCGTTGATTGCGCCATCGGGATGGAGCGGCCGCGCAGTCTCCGACGACTTCGGAACGTTTTACTACAGATATCTCTACTATCCGACTTACTCACGACTCGATGGCCTTGTCGTGGGCGTAACGCTGGCGTTAGTGCGGCTGTTCAGACCAGGATGGTGGGAATGGATGACCCGCAGAGGACATGCTGCGCTTGTGTTGGGGTTGGCGCTGACCGGATTTGTCTGCTGGATGTTTCGGAATGATGGAATGGCAGATGCAACGAAGATTGCGGCCTGGGCTACGGTCGTTGGCTATCCGCTGCTGGCGGCCGGGCTGGGATTGCTTGTGGTTTCAAGCGTGAGCAGCAATGGGTGGCTGAGCAGGTTTCGTTTGCCCGGAGCGGATTTGCTGGCTATGCTCGCATTCAGCCTTTACCTGACACACAAAGAGGTCGCGCATCTGGACCGGACGTACCTGCCATCGCTTACCGAGGCCCGCGATGCGAAGACGGTCGTGATTTATGCGGTGACTTGTTTGCTGGCGGCCAGCGTGTTGTATGGGCTGGTGGAGCGCCCGTTTATGGTTCTGCGGGATCGCTCCGAACGGAAGAAGACCAAAAGCGTTGATGTGGAGATGCTTCGCGAGCCGGCGCTCTAGCGCGGGTTAGACGTTGGAGAGGATGCGTCTTCTCGAGGCTTGACTCCTGCGGTCGGCGTGACCCAGATGACGGTGACGAACGCGCAGAGGCCAAGAGCGAGGTGCGGGTGGTAGAAGGCCGACGGAATTGCAACAAGGTAAGTGAAGAGTGAGTACAGATGCTTGTGCTGGACCGAGGTGTCCTGAGTTTCCAGCTTGCCGGCCAGACGAAGGCGCCGCGCGATTGAGAGACGGAGAAGAAGAAAGCTGAATCCGGTAACGACCATCGAAGACGCGTAAAGGGCGACGGAGAAGGAGTCCAACTTCTTTTCGAGGACGTAGGACGTGAAGAAGGGCAGGAGCGAGAGGCAGAAGAGGAAGAACAGGTTAGTGTAGAGAACGAGTTCATCAGCCTCGTCCGTGCGGTGGCAGAGATGATGGTGATTTATCCAGTAGATACCAACAAATGCGAAGGAGATGGCGTAGAGGGCGATGGTGGGGAGCACCGCGTAGAGCCCAGTGATCCCGTCCTGATGAGGGACTTTGAGCTCGAGCACCATGATGGTGATGATGACGGCGATGACTCCGTCGGAGAAAGCTTCGAGGCGGGCTGCAGAGCTTACGTGATGGGACATATTCTCTTGACGAGTCCTTCCGTTGGTCGGCCCGAGCATCGCTAGACCTGTGCAGATTATCTTGCCACGACAAGATATACACGCCACGAAGTGGCCGCTTTCCGCGCAGGAGTCCCGTGCGGCAGCACAAAAAGGCTAAAATTATGGAATGAGCACAATTTCCACCAGTACGGACGCGGGTTTGAGCGCGACCAGGGTGGTGCATGCGGTCTGTTCGCATGACTGCCCTGACTCGTGCGGCGTGCTGGTGACGGTCGATGAACTGAGCGGCCGAGCGATAAAGGTTCAGGGCGATCCATCGCACCCGGTGACGCGGGGATTTTTGTGTGGCAAAGTAGCAAAGTACCTGGACCGCGTCTATTCACCGGATCGACTGCTGTACCCGATGCGTCGCAGGAACGGTGTGGCCAAAGGGCCGCTCCCGCAAGGCCGCGAAGCGGAGGCGTTTGAGCGGATCTCCTGGGACGAGGCGCTCGATGAAGTGGCGGCGAAGCTCACGAAGATCGCTGCAGAGTTTGGACCGGAGAGTGTACTGCCTTACAGCTACGCCGGGACGATTGGACAGCTTGGGTATGGGTCGATGGACCGCAGGTTCTTTCATCGGCTCGGGGCCTCGCAGCTGGCACGAACGATCTGCGCCGAAGCCGGCGGAACCGCGCTGAAGAGTGTGTACGGGGTGAAGCTGGGGACAGTGCCACAGGACTTTGCGCATGCCGGCTTGGTGATTGCCTGGGGCGCGAACATCCACGGGAATAACGTGCACCTCTGGCCGTTTATTGAAGAGGCGAGACGCAAGGGCGCTCGTCTGGTGGTAATCGATCCGTACAGAACACGTACGGCGGCGCTGGCCGATGAGCATCTTGCGATCAATCCGGGGACCGATGCGGCGCTGGCACTGGGACTGATGCATGTGATCCTCAGCATGGGGCTGGAGGATCGCGAGTATGTGGATGCATGCACAACGGGATTTGAGGAGCTAAGGGCGCATGCGTTGCGGCCCGAACATTCGCCTGAGAATGTGGCGAAGGCTACGGGAATCGATGCCGGGGCAATTGTACGTCTGGCCCGTGCCTACGCTGCAGCGGGGCGACGCGCGACCCAAAACACTGGCCAGGGTTCGAACGTTGGCGGTCCAGCCGCGATTCGGTTGAACTACGGAATCCAGAGAAGTGAGAACGGCGGCACGGCGGCGCGAGCGGTATGCATGTTGCCGCTACTGACGGGGGCATGGAAGCACAAGGGCGGAGGGCTGCTGCTCTCTACCTCAGGGTCGTTTCCGTTCAACGACAAGGCACTCCAGATGCCGGAGCTGATGATGGCCAGTCCTCTGCGCAGAGCGGCGCGCGTTGTGAATATGAGTCAGCTCGGGCAGGCGTTGACGACGCTCGGGGACCATGAGAGCGATGGGCCGCCTGTGAGGGCGCTGTTCGTCTACAACTCGAATCCGGGGGCGGTGGCTCCAAATCAGAATGCGGTGTTGAGCGGGTTCCGGCGTGATGATTTGTTCACGGTCGTGCATGAACAGTTCTTTACCGACACGACCGACTATGCCGACGTGCTGCTTCCGGCACCGACGTTTCTTGAGGTAAAGGATGTGCAGGGAGCCTACGGTCATCTCTTCGCACAGGTGAGCAACCGGGCGATTGCGCCGCTGGGCGAAGCGCGTAGCAACGTCGCCATGTTCGGCGAGTTGGGGCGACGGATGGGATTTGAAGAGGCCTGCTTTGACGATCGCGAAGACGAGATGATCGATCAGGCGCTTCAGACCGAGAATCCATGGTTTGCAGGGATCACGCGGGAGCGGCTGGAGCGGGAGGGCCATGTTCCGCTGCAGATGCCGCTGGATGCGAAGGGCGAAGTGTTGCCGTTTAGCACTGCGGAGTGGTTTCGCACGCCGGACGGGCGCGGACAACTGGTGCCAGTACCGGTGTTTGCTGCACCGACCGAATCTCGTGCGCACGCGACGAAAGGGGCTTATCCATTGGAGTTTCTGCCGAGGAAGGCGGACAACTACATGAACTCGACGTTTGCGAACATTCCTCTGCATCAGCGGATGGAGGCGCGAACCGCAGGAGTGTTGGAGATGCATGCGACCGATGCAGCCGTGCGGAAGATTGCCACGGGCGATGAGGTGGAGGTATTCAACGGGCGTGGAAGCATTACGCTGCGCGCTCTGGTGAACGCACAGGTGTCTGCAGGTGTGGTGGCGGCGCGGCTGGATTGGAATAAGCTCGGTTCGGATCTTTCGGGGAACGGCGCGAATGTGAATGCGCTGACCTCGGAGACGCTGACCGATATTGGCGGTGGGGCTACGTTTTATTCGACGCTGGTGGAGGTACGGAGGGGGCACAATGGTGTCAAATGAGGTAGCGTTGCCGGGGCTCGAAGAGATCGAGTCCGCGGCGGAGTTGATCTACCAGACAGTGCCGGCTACGCCCCAATATAGCTGGCCGCTGTTGAATGAACGAGCCTCGAAGATCGCAGGGTCAGTTGAGGTTTGGGTGAAACACGAAAACCATACGCCGGTGGGAGCGTTCAAGGTTCGCGGTGGGCTCGTGTACATGGATTGGCTACGGCGCAAGCGGCCTGAGGTGAAGACGGTTGTATCCGCAACGCGCGGAAATCATGGTCAATCGTTGGCCTTTGCTGGCAAGCAGCTCGGACTTCGCGTAGTGATCGTGGTGCCGACAGGAAATAGTCCAGAGAAGAATCGAGCGATGCAGTGTCTGGGTGCGGAACTGGTGGAGTTCGGACGCGACTTCCAGGAGGCGAGTGAGCACGCGGCTTCGCTCGAAGAGAAGTTTGGATGGCATCGTGTGCCGAGCTTCGATCTGTTGCTGGTGAAAGGTGTGTCGACCTACGCATGGGAGATGTTCACGGCTTGTCCAGAACTGGATACGTTTTACGTGCCCATTGGGATGGGATCGGGCTCATGCGGCGCGATTGCAGCGCGAAATGCGCTGGGGCTGAAGACGAAAGTCGTCGGAGTGGTGTCGAGCCTTGCGCCCGCTTATGCGCTCTCTTTCGCTGCGGGCTATGTACGGGAGCACGAGTCGGCGACCAGGATTGCCGACGGCGTGGCCTGCCGGCAGCCTCATCCGATGGCGTTGGAGATCTTGAAGGCTGGGCTGGATCGCGTTGTAATGGTAGATGATGAGGCAGTGAAGGAAGCGATGCGGGCCTACTTCGTCGATACACATAATGTAGCGGAGGGAGCTGGTGCGATTGGGCTGGCAGCGTTGTTACAGGATCGGCGCAGCGGCGGAGCGCGTGTGGGAACGGTGCTGTGCGGTGGGAATGTGGACAGTGACGTGTTTGCGCGTGTGTTGGGCGATGGTGGTGCAGTCTAAGGTTGGCACTTGCGAGATTGCCCTGAAGAGTTTTAGATAGGGCAATCTTTCGAGGTGCGAGCATGGTTCGTTTCTTTTCCAGTCAGCGCTTTCTGGCAATCTACTCTGGATGTCTTACGGTGGTCTTCGCGGCTACAGTGCTCGCAGGATTTGCGCGGCCACAGTCTGGTAACGCGAGCTTCGACCAGATTTCGGTACGCCGCGTGAATGTGGTGGAACCAGACGGGACGGTTCGACTGGTGATCTCGGATAAAGCTGAATTTCCGGGCCTTTATCTGCATGGCAAAGAGATCAAGCGAGCGGATCGCAGTGATTCTGCAGGAATGTTATTCGTCAACGACGAAGGCACCGAGGATGGCGGCCTGATCTACGGAGCCGGCAAAGATACCGGTAAAGGTCCGTCGAGCTTCAGCCATCTGAGCTTCGATCAGTATGACCAGGACCAGACGCTGGTGCTTGGCGCGAGTCTTGAGGACGGGAAAAAAGCTTCGGGTGTAACGATAAATGATGTAGGTTCCTACGTGATCACGCCGGAGTTTATCGCCGACGCCGAGAGAGTGAAGGGAATGCCGTCCGGCGCAACTCGTACAGCGGAGTGGGCGAAGTTTAGACGGAAGTATCCGGGAGATGCAGAGCGCGGGTTCTTCGGCAGGCAGACAGACGATTCAGTGGGCATGAGCCTTCGCGATATTCAGGGGAGGGTGCGGGCCAGCCTGACGGTGAAGCCAGATGGGGAGCCGGTACTTCAGTTTCTCAACGCCGAGGGGAAGGTCACAAAGGAGATCAGCGGCGAGCAGTAGGCGCTCATCTTCGCGAACGCCCGGCAAGCAATTTTCGGCGATTCCCAGAGTTGGGGGCGTGCTAGTCTGGCGCGGTCGGTTTCTGAAGTTCATTTCAACTTATGTGGAGTTTGCCATGACACGTCTTTGCCTCCTGCCCGGATTGCTCGTGCTGACTTCGCTAAACGGATTTGCTTCGGGACCGGGAGACCGTGTGGCGACGGATCCCAGGAGCGTGGTCTCGGCAGAGAATGCGGCCACGTCAGCTCCTATGCCGGTTGCTGACTTGCTGCAGACCGTGCGGATCGGCGGCGCGACCTGGTCGCCCGACGGCAAGCAGATTGGGTACGTCAGCAACTCTTCCGGTCGGCTAAATCTTTGGGTGATGCAGGCGGACGGAACTGGCCCACGGCAACTGCTGAAGTCCGATGACCGGCAGTCGAATCCGGTGTTTACGAAGGACGGCAAAGAGATCGTCTACGAGCAGGACAAGGGCGGTGATGAGCTCTATGACCTGTATGCCGTGCCGGTGGCTGGTGGCGACCCGAGGAATCTCACCAACACCGATAAGACAAGCGAGAGCGAACCGCAGTTCTCCAAAGACGGGAAGTGGATGGCGTTTGTCACCAAGGAGAAGGTGGCGTCTTCAACCAATATCGCGGTGATGGATTGGGCAACGGGGAAAGTCAGGCTGCTGACGAATGAGAAGGAACCGAAGGCCTTTTGGGATGTAGTCGACTGGAGCCCGGACGGACGGTACGTCTATGCAGGGCGTCAGGTGGGGAATGACGATGCCGATGTGTATCGGATTGAGGTGGCAACTGGCGCGGCAGAGAACCTGACGGGGCATAAAGGCAACGTGCTGGTCTACGGAAGCGAGGTGTCGCCGGATGGGAAGACGCTGCTGATCTCTTCGAACGAAAAGGGCGGCTACCCAAATATTGCGCTGCTCGACCTGGCTTCGAAGAAGAAGCGGTGGGTGACGGATACGCAATGGGAGGCACGTCCGGGGAGCTTTTCGCCAAAGGGAGACACATTTACTTACGTCCTGAATGCGGACGGGCGCGCAACGATCTACTTCGTGGATACAAAGACCCTAAAAGCAAGCGATAGAGGTGTGCCGGCCGGATTGAACACTGCCGGCGCCGCCCCGACGGCCTTTCGCGAGGATGGAAGCTATCTGTTTTCGCATCAGGACTCGACGCACGCCCCGAATCTCTATCTGTTGAGCACAGGCGGCGCCGTGACGCAGGTGACCCATAACGAGAGCCCGGTGTTGACCTCGGCTGTGCTGCCCTCTTCGCAGTTGGTCACCTACAAGAGCTTCGATGGAAAGATGATCTCGGCGCTCGTGTGGGTGCCATTCAATTTGAAACGTGACGGCACCGCGCCCGTGGTGGTAATGCCGCACGGCGGTCCTACAGGGCAGACGCTCGATAGCTTTAGTCCGCGTGCGATCCTGCTGGTATCGCGTGGTTTTGTGGTGATTGCGCCGAATGTGCGCGGTTCAACCGGCTATGGGATGGAGTTCGAGAAGGCGAACTACAAGGACCTGGGCGGGGCTGATTTAAAGGATGAGATCGCCGGCGTGGATTTTCTGAAGTCCACAGGATTCATAGACGCGAAGAAGGTAGGCATCTGGGGCGGATCCTATGGCGGATTCATGACGCTCATGGCGATTGGCAAAAATCCCGATCTGAGGGCAGCGGCGGTGGATGAGTACGGAATTCTGAACTGGTACACGATGCTGGCCCACGAAGACGCCCGGCTACAGGAGTATGAGAAGACGTTGCTGGGCGACCCGGTGAAAGATAAGTCTGTGTATGAGGCGAGCTCGCCCTTGAAGTACATCCGGGATGAAAAAGCTCCGCTGCTGGTCCTGCAGGGCGAGCGGGATATTCGCGTGCCGAAGGAAGAGGCCGAACAGGTAGTGGAGATCCTGAAGAAAGAGGGGCGAACAGTGGACGCGGTGTACTACCCCGAAGAGGGACACGGCTTCATCAAGCGGGAGCATCAGGTCGACGAATTGACGCGGTCGGTGGACTGGTTCGAGAAGTATCTTAAAGGAGTGACGAACACCCAGTGAGGTTGGCGATGCATGCAGCAGGGTTTCAGTGCGCAGGTTGCGGGGAGTGGGTGGAGACCACTGTCGATGAATCGGGCGGTTCGAAGCAGCAATATGTCGAGGATTGCCAGGTTTGCTGCCAGCCGAACGTCCTGACAGTGCGCTGGGATGGGTCGGCACAGGAGTTTACGATCACGGCCGAGCTGGAAAGCTGATGCGGTGACGCCTATCCCACGCGGTGGCACAATCTCCATCAATAAAGCGCGAAGATGCCTTTGGATGCGCACTTCGTCAAACGAGCACAGCAGAATTCGTTGGTTGGATTGAGTTTGTCCGACCTGAACCGGGGCGCGAACTCGCTAACCGCTGGCCGCTCCCATATAATCAGAACTTCGCTGACTTTGCTGGCGAGCGTCATTTTAGAGCAGTGAGGGTGTGCGTATCTTTACCGTGAATCGAGAGAGCGGAAGCTCCCTGAATAGTAAGACCAAGACTGTGTGCACGCGCTCCAGACGCTCCCGCATCGCTTATGCCGCGTACATGATTGCGTTTACGGCAATGGCCGCTTCGTCGCTCTCGGCCCCGTCCCTCTCGGCTCAGACCGGATCCCCATCAGGCAATGTGGAGACTCTTTGCCAGCCTCAGGTGATCGGTAATCGACGCATCCCGAAGGAGTCCGTGCTCGCCAGGCTCTACAGCCGGCAAAACGACCTGTATGACCCGCTGGTAGTGGAGCGGGACTTCAACTCGCTCTGGAATACGGGCTACTTCGATGACGTGCGGATTGAACGCGTCGACAGCCCGAAGTGCGTGCAACTAATCATTTACGTGAAAGAAAAGCCGACCATCCGCGAGATCAACTACAAGGGTCTCGGCGCGGTCACGCAGTCTGACATTCTGGACCGGTTCAAGAAGGCCAAGGTGCCGCTGTCGGTCGAAAGCCAGTACGACCCCACTAAGATCAAGCGTGCCGAGGTAGTACTCAGGGACCTGTTGGCAGAGCATGGACACCAGTTCGCTACCATCAGGACCGAAGTGAAGACGATTCCGCCGGCAGCTGTGGCAATTACCTTCAACATCAAAGAAGGGCCTACCGTAAAGGTGGGCAAGATCGCGTTTCAGGGCAACAACAGCATTAATGATCGCACCCTGCGCGCGGCGATGAAGAACCTGCGGCCGATCGGGATCCCGCACTCCATCATTCTGGAGAATCTGTTTGCGCGGACCTTCGACGCGAGCAAGCTGGACGAAGACACCGAGCGCGTACGTCAGGCCTATCGGGACCGCGGCTACTTCAAGGCTTTGACTAGCGATCCGACGACCCACATCCGGGACGCGGGCGGGATCAATCCCTTTACGTTGCATCCGTCCAAAGGAAAGCGAATCGACATCCTGATGCCGGTGGAGGAGGGCGCGCGCTATAAGCTTGGCGGAATTACCTTCACCGGGAACACGCATGTACCGAACACGAAGGCCTTGCGGTCGCAGTTCACGCAGAAGGACGGCGAATACTTCAACGCAACCCAGTTCGGCAAGGGGCTGGATCAGTTACGCAAAGCCTACGGCGAGCTCGGATATATCAACTTCGTCGGAACACCGGTGCCCCAGATCGATGAGGCGAAGAAGACGATTACCCTGAACATCGATATCGACGAGGGCAAGCCGTTCTATGTGTCGCGGATCGAGTTTACCGGCAACACCATTACGCGCGACAAGGTAATTCGCCGCGAGCTGCTGCTCGAAGAAGGACAGGTCTATAACAGCAGGCTCTGGGACCTTTCGATCCTGCGCTTGAACCAGTTGAACTACTTCGAAGCGTTGAAAGCGGAGCAGGATTCCGAGAGCCGCCAGAACACCGATGACGGAACCGTCGATCTGCTGCTGAAGCTGAAGGAAAAAGGTAAGAACTCAATCGGCTTGAACGGCGGTATCAGCGGACTGTCAGGAACTTTTGTTGGTTTGAACTATGAGACCAATAACTTCCTTGGTTTGGGCGAGACGCTGTCCGTGCAGGCAAATATCGGCGACTTGTCACGCAATCTGAGCCTGGGATTCACTGAGCCGTATCTACGGGATAAGCCTATCTCGCTGGGCGCGCAGGTATTTGCCAGTAAGTATGACTTCAATCCCTCCAAGAGTCAGTCCGCGACCGGTGCTGCGGCTGGCAATCTGACGACGGCGCAGCAGTCGCTGCTGACGAACTATAACCAGTCGACCACGGGTTTGACAGTCTCGTCGAGTGAGCCGCTGCGGCATCTTTTCTCGCGAACCGGTGTGACCCGTGTCGGTCTTTCGTACTCGCTGTCGCGGTCTTCCGTGACGACGTTCAACCAGAATACGACCAACGTCTTTCAGTCGCTGGCCTTCCGGTCGGGCGTAGCGGGGCAGAATCAGCTCACGGGCATCATTACTTCGGTAGTAACGCCGAGCTTTACGTTCTCGAGCCTCGATCGAGCGGTTGGCCCGCATCGCGGTAAGGATTTTAACGTGTCGGTGCAGCTGGCCGGTGTCGGCGGTAATGTGAAGTACTACTCACCGATCGCCAGCTACCGCCAGTTCTTCCCGATGAAGGGGCTGAGGGTCAGCAATGATGGCCACAATGTGCTGGGATATCGTATCCAGCTGGCTCACACGTCGGGCTTTGGGGGCGAGGTTGCTCCGCCGACGCACCGTCTCTACAGCGGCGGCGAGACGGATCTTCGCGGCTTCGATATCCGGTCGGTCGGCCCCTACACCTTCATTCCGAATAAAGTTCAGTACATCCTGACGAACCCCGACGGAACCTCCGTTCCCCGCGATCCGACGAACCCGGCCCTGGGCCCCGTGCAGATCCCGTTGCCGATCTACCGTATGGTGGCCATCGGTGGAGATACGTCGTTCATAGCGAACCTGGAATACCGGATTCCGATCGTCAACCAGGTGACGTTTGCTTTCTTCAACGACTTCGGTATGACGTTCGACGCGCAGCACGGCCAATTGCGTCAGAGCACAGCCGGTCAATCGCTGATCAATGGTGCCCAGTATGGATGCCCGACGATTGTCAACGGCGCCTGCTTTGGCGGCCAGTCGGTGAAGTTTCCGGACCTGCTGACGATTGTGCCAGGGACAAACTACGTTCCGCGCGACTCCCTCGGCGCCGAACTGCAGGTGATTCTGCCGGTCGTCAACGCACCGTTCCGCATCTTCTACGCCTACAACCCGCTGCGTCTTTACAAGAGTGTTCCGCAGCAGCTTGCCGTACCGAACTCTGGTCCGGACAACGTGAATACCTTCAAGAGCTACTTCCCGAGCGATGGAGCAGGTCAGTTCAGCTATCAGCAGGCGCTTCAGTTCTATGGGGCTGACTACATTCTGCGCGAGCCGAGGAAGACGTTCCGTCTGACGGTGAGCACGACCTTCTAACCCGGTCCATTTTATGAGCCCGCCTTCGGAGCGATCGATCCGAGGGCGGGCTTTTTCTCGTTAGGGTATGCGCGCCACGAAGTGGCCGCCCTCCGCGTAGGAGGCCCGTCCGGCAGGACAACAGAGCGCAGCAGCGGATACGAACCCTTCTGTTGCCGCCCCTTCGCCGGTTCGGGCTAGGCCACGGCTAGAGGAGACAAATCCCTAGTAGCTGCGTTGATACATGCGAGAGATGCGGTCGTGCCAGCCCAGGCCGTCTTCGTCCATCCATGCCCAGAGAAACCCAATCCCCAGCGGGCAGGCGGCGAGCACCGTGGCGAAGATGCGGCGGCGCATGGCGGACCGCGTAGGGTTATCGTCCGACAGCGTGCAGAGGCCAATGCGGGCGTACCGCATACCAGGGGTGGCCTCGCTGAAGGTGAAGAAGAGCAGCTGATAGAGCAGCGTAAGGACAGCCAGCGTGCCGGCCGTGCCAATAGCCGCAGTCTGCAGGCTCATGGGAACGATGCTAGCGCCGAGGCCCGCGGGATTGCCTGAGAGCTTACCCACTGTCAGCGCGAAGGCCGCGACAAAGACGAAGAAGGAGGCGGTAATGATGCAGCCGTCGACGACGGTGGCCATCAGGCGCAGGTTGAGCGGAGCGGCTTCAGGCCTGTGCTCAAGCTGGAAAGGGGCTTCGCGGGTTTCGACCGGAGCCGATACCGGATGAGCCGCAAGCAAAATGGAGGACCATTCGGGCGTCACAGATTCCACAACCGGCGAGGTAGAGATCTGCGCCGCTTCAACCTCGAAGATGCGAAGCTGGGCCGCAGGTACGTTGTGCGGAGCCTGATCGGCGTCTTCGCGAAGGGGGCCCTCGGCGAGACGGGGGCGGGCTTTGCGCGCCGCGACAAGCTGGCGAGGAAACTCGATCAGGTTGGCAGGAATCTCGACGGGTGGTCCGGACTCTTCGAACACGGGGGCTTGGCGGAACGCAATCTCTTCGTCGAGTGCGAGCGCTTCCTCTTCGTTGGCAGTTGCGTAGGCCTCGCGAGTTTCGTAGATCATCGGACGGCTCGGGGAGGAAACTGCTTCCTGAAAGGGGGTGCGGCTTACGTCTTCGTAGAGCTTCACGGTGAGACCGGGAGACGACGGAGGGTCCGCTGAAAGACTTACAGGCAGATCTTCAACGATCAACGGTTCTGCAACGCTGAATTTAGGTGCGGGCGATGGTGGGACCGGAGCGGGCGTAGGTGGCGTGAGCGTCCACTGATCGAGTTCGGCAAGCAGCTGATACTGTGCGTCGGCAACGGCCTGGGCACTGAGTGCTGCAACCTCCGCAGCGGCTTTGGCCTCACGAATCGCCGCTTCAGCCTGCTCGGCGAGGAAGGTGCGGTAACTGGGAGAGTTGCCGTAGCGTTCAGCGACAGCTTCCGCGATGCGGGACGAGCGTGCCCTCCCTGCGTTTGGCTGCGCGATGGGAGTGACCGAGGAATTGGATTGCTGGGTACGCCGGGCCCGGTGCGCTGCAAGGCGCTGCGCTACCTGTTCCCTCAGTGCAAAGGGTGCGGCCGCTTCCGTTTCGGCCGGGGCTTCGTCAAGTGGTAGCAGGTCACGTTGTGCAGAGCTCATTGTGCTCAAATCCAAACTCGGTTCCGTAAAATCGTTTAGCCTCAAAGGGTGGCACGTCTGACAAGTCTCAAGCCGAACGATACGGGGATGAAGACCCATTGGCAGCGCCGACTGCATTTAGCGGCTTTGCTGTCAGGCAAATCGATTGCTTTTTGTACAGCCTTGAACGTCCGACGAACGCGCTCCAGAAACGTCCGCGTCACTGTTTACCTCTTGATAACTATCATGGTGCTCGCGGCAAGTCATCCACATCTGTCGGCCCAGCAGGTGACGACTCAGGCAACCCCCCTCCCGGAAGATCAGATGTCATCCTCAAGCCTGCCGGACGCGCCTGGAGCCACGCAATATCCGGTGGCAGAGATCCTGCCCGACAACGACGATACGACCGACGTAACCCTCGAGTCAGACGGCGACCAGCGCAAGACGGGCAACGTCTTCTCGCTCGATAAAAACGTAGTCATCCACTATCGCGACCGGGTGATCCAGGCCGATCACATCGAGTTCAATGAGGATACCGGCGAGCTCACCGCGACCGGGCATCTGCACGTAAGCGGCGGCGCGAATCATGAGGACCTCACCGCCAGCCACGGCACGATGAACCTGAAGAACCAGACAGCAACCTTCTACGATGTGACCGGCTCAGTGGGGTTGAAGGGCGGGGGCGCGGGTCCGGGCCGCACTCTGACCTATTCGAGCAGCAACCCGTTTCTGTTCACCGGGCGAATGGTCGTGCGAACCGGGCCGCAGTCCTATGAGATCTACGACGGAACGCTGACCACCTGCCAGCTGCCAAAACCTGACTGGATGCTCAACGCCGGGAAGTTTATGGTGGACAGCGAAAAGGCCAAGGCGCAGAACAGCATCTTTCGCCTGATGAATATTCCCGTGCTGTTTCTCCCCTACGTCACCCACCCGGTAGACTCGGAGCAACGACAGACCGGCTTCATGATTCCCGTGCCGGGGTACTCTTCGACGAAGGGCTTCACGCTCGGCGAGGAGTTTTACTGGGCCATCAATCGCAGCACCGATCTGACGGTCGGAGCCCAGTACTACTCGCTCCGCGGCTGGGAGCAGTCAGCGACGTTTCGCTACCGCGGCCTCGGAAATAACTTCGCCAAGGCCAGATATACCGGCCTGCTCGACCGCGGCATCGTCACCAACGGTGTGTATCTCAACCAGGGCGGACAGGATGTCACGTTTTCCGGCCGCCACGACTTCAATTCACAGACCCGCGTGGCCGGCGACGTCGAGTATCTCAGCTCGTATGCCTACCGCGAAGCGTTTGCCGAGAACTTCAGCGTCGCAGTTTCGAGCGATATCCTCTCGATCCTCTACGGCGTGCATGAATGGGACGGATATGCGGCATCAGGGCGAGCGGATCGATATCAAGGACTGAAGCAGGCAGCTGTGGCCGCGACTCCCACCACGCCGGCGGTCCCTGAAGAACAGATAAGGATCTTTCACGCGCCGTCGCTGGACTTCGACAGCACAGAGCATGAGATCGGCAGGACTGGATTGATGTGGAGCGTGGACGCCTCGGAGGCCGGGCTATCCCGGGTGCAGCCGAACTTCTCTACCGGAGGGCTAACGCAGCGGTTCGATCTGCATCCGGAGCTCTCTTATCCGCTGGGCTTCGACGGATGGCGAATGCGGGCCTCCATCGGCGTGCGGGAGACGGCCTACAGCAGAAGCAGGCAGGTTCCCTACAACGACACCGGAATACCGGTCGAACTGCCGAACTCATTGAATCGATCGGATCTGGAGATTGAGGGCGACCTGCGTGCTCCAGTGGTGGAGCGGGTATTCGATTCGCCAGGAGTAGAAAAGTTCTTCGGCGGCAACGATGTGAAGCACACAATCGAGCCCGAGCTGACCTACCGCTACGTCACCGGAGTCAATAATTTCCTGGCTGTTCTCCGCTTCGACGACGTCGACATCGTAAGCGATACGAATGAACTCGAGTATGGAGTGACGCAGCGGTTGTTCCTGCGTCCAGTAAAGAATCGGCCCTGCAAGGAAAGACCCGAGAGCACGGCACAGTCACAAAACTGGGATGACGACATCGGAAAGGTCCAGACCAGACAGATCGCTGATGCGAAAGATTCGCTTCCGAGCTGTGGCAGCCATCCCCTCATCAGCTGGCGGCTTGCGCAGAAGTACTTCTTCAACGAGAACTTCGGCGGCGCCGTCATCAATGGCCGACGGAACATCTTCGACACAACGCTGAACTTCTCCGGGATCGCCTTTTTGACGGAACCTCGCGCGATCTCGCCCCTGATCTCGCGCTTGCGGGTAAGGACCTCAGCCCATATGGATGTCGAGTGGGACTTTGACCTTGATACCGGAGCGAAGAAATTTACGTCCAACAATGTGCTGGTGGACGTACACGAGAACAACGTCTTTGCCGGATTGAGCTACGCGCGGCTCAATGCTCCCGGCCGCTTCTACACCGAGGGAGTGATTTCGGCCGTCTCGAACTTCAACCAACTGCGGCTGTTGCTGGGGTATGGTTCGCCGACCAAACCAGGCCTCGGCGTCGCCGGCAATGTAGGTCTCGATCTGAACGCGAACAACACCGGTCTGGTTCAATATGGGGCCGTGCAGGGGTCCTATAACTGGGACTGCTGCGGCTTCAGTGTCGAGGTTCGGAAGTACGAACTCGGCTCGGTGCGAAATGAGACGACCGAAAGATTCAACTTCACGCTGCTGAATATCGGAACCGCGGGCAATCTGCGGCGAACGGCAAGTCTGTTTTGAGTCCTGTTTGCGCGGCCGTCAGTGGGCTCCGCGGCCTGTTAAACCGCCTCTGCGTGAGATAATCGAGGTATTGTGCTGATTGCTGTGAAGCCGTTCCGAAACCTCATCTTTGCCCTTACGCTGGCCGCCCTCGGCTGCCATGCCCAGACTCCGACCCAGGCTCCGACCCAGGCCGCAGACGGCCCAGGGAAGCTCTCGCCCGAACTCGTGCGCCGTGTCGAGGTGCTGATCCGGTCGCACGCCTCTATCCCGGCCGGCTATGTCATTCAGGTAGGGCCGCGCACCAAAAGCGAGGTGCCGGGCTTCGACAAAATCACCGTCTTTTTTCTCTCCGACGGCAAGGCGAGCAAGCCGACGGAATTTTTAATCTCGACCGACGGAAATACCTTAGCCCAGTTCAGCAAGTTCGACATCAGCAAGGATCCCAAGCTGCTGGTCAGTGGCGACGGACGTCCGGCGCGCGGCGGTCCTGCAAACGCTCCCGTGCTGATCGTTGGGTTCGACGACCTGGAATGCCCCTTCTGCGCCAAGATGCATGAGCAGTTATTTCCAGCTCTGACAGAGCGCTACAAAGATCAGATTCACATCGTCTATCGCGACTTTCCGCTCGATCAGCATCCATGGGCCATGCGCGCTGCAATTGACACCAACTGCGTTGGCGCGAAGAGCGCGACGGGTTATTGGAACCTGGTGGACTATATCCACGCGCATGCTGCTGACCTGGGTGGCGCAGACAAGAGTCTCGCGAAGGCCAACGACACCCTCGACACCCTGACGCGTGATGAAGGAAAGAAGCAAAATTTGGATGCCAACGCACTCAACGCATGCATCGCAAAGCAGGATGACACCGCGATCAAGGAGTCGATCAAGCTGGGCGAAAGCCTCGGCGTAGATTCGACTCCGGCGCTGTTCATCAATGGCGAAAAGGTGGAAGGAGCGCAGCCGGTCGAAGACGTGTATCGTATGATCGATAGCGCGCTGGTTGCCTCCGGGCAGACGCCGCCACCACCGCCAACGAAGACACCAATTCAGGCACAGCCTCAAACCCCGCCGGCGACCAAACCCGGTAATTAGCAGAAGAATGCAGGAGATCTGGATGCGGAATACCGAGGACGTGCTGAGCTTGTCGACCGATACCGAACGTACTTTTATTGCGCGCTCTTTTCGTAACATCTCTGTTCCGGTAGTTCTGATTTTGGCGTCCGGGCTGCTGCCGATTGCAGGCTGCAATCGTGGGCACAACGCAGACGTGGTCGCAACGGTGAATGGCCACGCGATCATGCAGGCTGATCTGGATAGAGCCTACAAGCTCCAGCTCGGAGACGCGGCCCAGCAACAACAGCCCTCGCAGGAACAAGCGGACTCGCTGCGTCTCAATGTTTTGCGCGAGTTGATCGACGAAGAGATTGTCGAACAGCGTGCCGCGAAGATGAATCTGACGGCTACCAATGAAGAGGTCGATGCGAAGCTGGCCGAGATGAAAGCTCCCTACACCGAGGAGCAGTTTCAGCAACGGCTCAAGGCAAGCAACCAGACCCTCGACGATGTAAAGCATTCGCTGCGCCGCAGCCTCACCATCAATAAGCTGCTCAACAAAGAGATCAACTCCAAGATCACCGTCACCGACGCCGATGTGGCCAGCTATTACAACCAGCACAAGGCCGAGTTCAATCTGCTTGAGACCAAGTACCACCTGGCGACCATTCAGGTGACCGATCAGCCCTCGTCCCAGCCGGGAAACCTACAGGGAAGCAAAGCCACTAATGACGTCGAAGCAAAGAAGAAGATTCAAGCGCTGAAGAATCGTCTGGACAGCGGCGAGGACTTCGGCACCATCGCGAGCAACTGGTCTGAGCAGCCCCAGACCGCGCCCAACGGCGGAGAAATGGGCTTCATCGACGAGTCGCAACTCCATACCGACCCGACGGTCTTCGCTGCAGTGACCAAGCTCAAGGCCGGCCAGATCACCGAAATTTTGCCTTTGCTCGATGCCCAGACCAAGAGGCCGGCAGGCTATGCGATCTACAAACTGATCTCGCGGGACCCCGCCGGACAGCGCGATGTGAACGATCCGCGGGTGCAGCAGGCGATCCGGCAGCAGCTTCGTGACGTGCGTTCGCAGCTGCTGAAGAGCGCCTACCTCGAGATGGTCCATGATCAGGCCAAGGTAGAAAACTTCTTCGCCGAACAGATCTTCAAGAACGACGCCCACTAACTCTCCAACTCAATCTCGCCACTCATTCTCTTTGGGAGGGTCTCATGACGCAGTCGCCGGTGCGGTTCGCGATTCTTGGCTTCGGCCACCATGCAGTCAAGCGACTCTTGCCGGCGTTTCCCAAATGCGAGCTTGCAACGCTCAGCGGGATGTGGCGAAGAGACCACGCCGCAGCGCTCCAGAACTGCGCCGAGTTTAAAATTCCTCATTGCTTCCAGACGCGGGAGGAGCTCTGCTCTTCGCCCGATGTGGATGCTGTCTTCATCACGTCACCAGACGCCATGCACCGCGACGATACGTTACTGGCGTTGAAGCATGGCAAGGCAGTCCTCTGCGAAAAGCCGCTGGGAATGAGCGCGGCAGAGGCTGAAGAGATGAACGCCGCTGCCGGGGCGGCTGGACTGCTCTTCGGAGTTGCGCAAAATTTTCGCTATAACCGCAGCCTGCAGTGGATGCGCGACCAGATTGCCGCCGGACGTATCGGAAAGCCACAGCTAGCGCGAGCAGAATACTGCTACCCGGCCAACAACTCGTCGAGAAAATGGATTGTCGACGCGACCCTGGCCTACGGCGGACCCATCGGAGACGTCGGCGTGCACTGCATCGACGCGCTGCGCTTCGTTCTCGGCAACGATGTCGTAAGCGTCAGTACCTTGGCCAGGAAGGATGCGTCTTCAGGCGAAGTCGAAGCGGTTGCCTCCCTGCAGATGGAGATGACCGGCGATGTCTTCGCGACTGTGACGACGAGCGCACGTACACCCTACCGCTCGTATGTGGAGGTGAACGGCAGCGACGGGGTGATGTACTCCGAAGGAGGCCTGACCGTCGATCGTCCCGTGCAAATCGTTGTGCGCCGGGGTGCAGACGTAGAGGAGACCGTCACCCTCGACAATGCTGACGGCTACACCCGGATGCTCGATGCTTTCGCCGCGGCCCTACGCGGTGGCAACGACTTCGCGGCCACCGGCCAAGACGCCATTCACAATATGCAAGCGCTCGATGCAGCAATGAGAAGCTGGCGGAGCGGGGCTCGCGAGCTCCTTTAATTTGCTACGCAGATTGCTTTGAAAGACAGTCCTACCGGAGGGCCTCCTGCGCGGAGTGCGGCCATTCCATGGCTTTCTTCCCTAACTACTGAAGCGTCTCGCACTAGCGCAGAGCAGTAGCAAGCGCCGAAGTTCCACCGTGACGCAGAATCGCGAGGTCACGCTCAGGAGCAGGCGGCATGTACTTCTTATAGACGCTGACGTGGAAACAAGACTGCTGAAACTCCTCCTCGACATCAACCTTTCCCTCTTGCACCAACGGGAGAAGGTAGCCGCGAAGCCAAGCGATCTCAGCCAGCGAAAGTCCGTGTTTCGCGACGTCGATCGCCTGCCCGGTGAGATGAGGCGACGCCGTATCTCCCTCGGCAGGTGCAGCGTTCCCGTTGATGTGCATCAGATGCTGCTGAAACTCCACCGTACGCACCGCGGAATTAACCTGCAGCGGCGTATGAAACCGTGCATAGTGAGCGCGCGCTAACGTGGCCAGAAACTGTGCAGTCCAGGGTCGGCAATAACGGCGATTCGTCGGCAGGCGATCGTCCACCTGCAGCGACTCATTCTCAGGCAGCGCAACCAGAAGCCTCTTGTTACGCATATCGAGAAGGTCATCGTCATTCTGAATCCGAGACAACCCGTCACGGTCTGCAACTTCGTTCTGATGCACGAGGATCTCATGCGAGCCTTTGAGCGGCGGAGGAACGATCAGGTGTCCACGCTTGTTGTAGAGATTCGGCAGAATAACAGGAGTCGAGGCGACCTCTTCGACGCTGGCCAGTTGTGGCCTCTCAGCAGCCGGCCGAACAACGCTGATCACAGGAACCGGCTTGGCCACCGACACAGGCTTCGACGCCGTGGCGGGCTTGCGCGCAGATACCATCGGCGCTTGCCGGGTCTCGTTGAGTTCTTCGGGACGTGAGGTTCCGTGGATCGCGACCGCCGCCTGGGTCTCGACCTGAGTGGACGTGGCCGCCTTAAGAAAATCCTCCGATGTAGCCTTCTGCGGCGCGGTCGCCGTCTGTACAGGCGCAGGAGCACTCACAGCATGGCGCAGTCGACGCCGCGAAGGAACTTGCGCACGCACTCGCGCAGTCACAGGAGGATCGACGCGAGGAACAGAATGGTGTTTTGCGCTATGAGCCGCATGCGCCTGCTTGGCACCCGACTGGTGCTTCGTCGCATGCTTCTCCGTCGTAGCTGCAACGGTCTTTTTGTGACCCGAGGGATGATGCGTCTGTTTGGCAAGGCTGCTCGCAGATGATAAAGACAGGGCTGCAAGCGCCAGAAGGGCCGGTATGGGGGCGTTCAAACGCATCATGTTTTCGGAGGCGCGGAACGCCAGAGCAATTTCTACGTTAAACGTTGGTGAGTGAAGGGGTAAGTGGCGAAGTGGGTTCCGTATACTTATCGATTAACGGGGAGGAATGAATGAAGAAGTTGCCGCTGGGTTTTGGCTTGATCGCCATTGGGTTGATGGGGTGGGGGCTACAGGTGAGAACCGCGAATGCCGCAGCGCAGGATGAAGCAGCGACCCCCGAGTTCTACACAACGAAGGTGCAGCCAATCTTTCAGGCGAACTGCTACAGGTGTCACGGCGGAATGAACCATCGCGGAGGCCTGAATATTCAGACGCGCGCAGGAATGTTGAAGGGTGGACACGACGGCCCGGTGCTGATTCCCGGAGACCCGGAAAATAGTTTGCTGGTGAGGCTGATTCGCCATGAGGGCCCGCCGAAGGATCCCATGCCGATGCCGCCCAAGCAGCCAAAGCTCTCCGACGCCGACATCGCCACGGTAGAGAAATGGGTAAAGGCTGGGGCCATCATGCCGGATGACGTGCAGAAGTAACGGTCTTATAACGAAGGGGACGGTGTCGTTTCCGGGTCCGACTTGGGTTGCGTCCTGACGAAGAGGTTCTTGATGCGGCGCCGGAAATAGAAGAGCACTCCGGAGATCGTCGCACTGATGCCTTGAAACAAGAGGAGACCGGAGCCTGGGTCGACGTAGGCGTGCGCCTGCCGCTCGAACGTAAAGCTGAGCGCAACAAGAAGCATCACGGAAACGGCGAACAGTTTGAGCGTATGAGTCATTCTTTGGTTTCCCCTGGGGAGGTGCGCCTCGGCGTGCGCAATCTCACTTGAAGTGAAGACGCGAAGTGCAGCGAAAAGTTTCGCTTCGATGAATATTTCCATATTACAGGACGCTAAGCCTTTTTTTGCTTGCGTTTCGTGGTCGAAACATCTAAAGCGATCCTACTTCGTTACCGACATTTTCAGGCGCTTAAGTTGCCTGACAAAATTTGGCGTGGACCATATCGGAACAAGGTGGCCGAGCCTCCCGCCTCCGAAGCCTGCAAGCGATGGGTACGACCCGCAGCTTGAGAAGGCGGTGAGTCTCGCAATCCAGTAGCTCGCGCACCATCCCGTGCACGATCCTGCGAAGCCGCCTATCCCAAACTATCTCAAGAAGTACAGCTATTCCTTTGTGGTCACTTCAGCGCTACACCGACACCCCCGCGGCAGCAACCACGCCCTTCGCAGCCGATGCGATCTGTCCCATATCCTTTGTCGAAATGGCCATCGCCAGGACAATCACCGAAGACGCGATACTCACCGCCTTGTCGATGTCCTGAAGTTTATTGAGCGCCTTATCCGCCGCCTGCGTAGCCAGCGAAATCTCGCCCACGGCTTGCTCGGCATTCGCGAGCGTAAGATTTGCCGCCTGTACAGCGAAGTTTCCCGCAACAGTCATCAGCGAGTAGACGTATCCCTGAAGTTGAACAATCGCAGGATCCGTCAGCTTGCTGCCCGCACTAATCGCATCCAGCCGAACCTGCCCGACCTCCACAGCGATGTCATGAAAAGCCTGTGCCAGCGCCTGCATCTGATCATCGGTCAGCGTCGTGTCAGCGGGCGCTACCGCCTTGGCAACGATCTTCGCGGCAACTGGCTTGGAAGTTTTCTTCATGGCTAATTCGACCTCGACTGAATATCTGAGAGCGCCGACTTCAGCGACTCGGCGATCGGCCCAACCTGTTTTGCCACTTCGATCATGCTCATCTTCTTCCCGGCCTCGTCCTTCAGCTTCGCATGCAGTGCCCCCAGATCGTCCATGGCCTTGGCGTAGCTCGCAGCAGCGTCCTTGCGAGTCTGAAGCTCAGCCTTGTCATGAGCATATTGCCGCTGCACCAGGATCAGAGCGAGCCGTTCATTCGATTGGGCACTGGCCATTGGGCCTTGATAGAAAGTGTCGAGACCAAGCTCCTCGTTACCCAGAAGCACGTTGCCGTAGTCGCCCGTAATCACCTTCTTGAGCGCCCGTGTAAGCGACTGAACGGCACCATCATTGGCAATCACCAACTGCCCAAGCTGTTTTTCGCGATACCCCTGTGTCGCTGCATCCGCTAAAGCCTTCATCAGATTTTGCGCATCAGTACCCGCCGTAATCGCGTTGGCCGAAAACGCTGTATTTGTGCTCAAGGAAGTTACATTCTCGTCGATCGTTGCGTCGTAACCCAGCGGCTTATTCGAAGAGAGCTTCCCGAGAGCATCGAAGTAAGCGATAAGCGCCTCCTGATCCTTCGCAAGATGATCGGCAAGCTCCTGATAAGGCTTGCAGTCCTGTGCCTGCTCTGTCTTCGCCCGCTCTGCTGCTGGCGTGTTCTCAAACAGCGTATTCTGTCGCGCGCACGTCGCTGCGACATCGTTCGAAACCTTCGGGAGCGCAATCCGCGCTTCATCAGATAGTTTGGAGAGGCCGGCAGCATCATCAAGATCGACACAGCCGTTCAAGGACGCGCACAGGGTCACAATCGCAAAGCTTCGAAACCAAAGAGTCCGGCCAAACCTCGGTACTGACACAAACACCTCTTTCAGGGCAGATCGAATGTATGCCAAATTCCTGAAATTTGCATCCCGACTGAGCCCGCATCCATGCCGAGATCAAGGCTTCGCAGGTGTCTCCGTGTGAACCTGTGCCAGCCACCTCCCGCTCTTGGGCTGACGCACCCAGACAGTGACAGAGTTGTTGTCATTGATCTTCAGAGTGGGGTTGTGTTCCGTACCGCAGTTGAAGGTGTTCAGCACGTGATACGCGGTAAGCGCCGAGTCCGGGGTCAAAATGCGAACCTGCAGATCACGCAGTTCGTAAGACTCCAGCTTGCAGTGCTTCAGCGTGATCAGAAGCGTATCCAGAGCCTGAATATGCTCGTCGACCTGAATGAAGTCTGTCGTGAAGAGACCCCGCACAGTCGCGAAGTCGCCTTCAGCCATGGTGGTCCAAAGATTTTGTTCCAGCTTCACGATGTCCACCGGAGCAGGCAACTGTGCTGCAGGTGTCTGAGCAAACGTGCTCGAAGCAAGGAGTGAGGCGAGGACGACAGGGAGGAGACGCATGGCAACCATGTTAGCGTCTGCCTCCCTCTTTTGTGGCGGGCGTTAGTTGGTGGCAGCGGGTCTCGTACCGACATGCCGCACGGCGGCGTCGACGATCGCATAGAGCAGCTGTCCGTGATCGGTCTTCGCTTTGGCCTTGATATATTCGCCGGTGCGTTTGCCGGCCTCCGCGCTATCAGGCAAAGTCAGCCCGCGCACCTGCGCCGAGATTCCGGCAAGCTGTTGAATGATGTCAAAGAAGGTGGCTTCATTCTTGCCGGCAAGCTGCCAGCAGTCCGACACCGTGCAGGTAAGTATCTGTTCCGTATTCCAGGTGTGGTTGGCGGTGGAGTCCGCCGCAGCCGAGGGTGTGATCGTGGGCGCCGCAGGCTGTTGAGCCGACGCAGTCAGCGTAGCCGCAGAGGCCAGAGCGAAACAAAGAGCGAGGCGATGGATCATGCGCATTGGAGTCGTCCTTTACGTTCGTAGTTGAAGAATCTAGTTGCGGTGATCGTGTCTAGTAGCGGTTATAACGATTGTCGCGATTATTCTGTGCCGCCTGTCCCACGACAGCCCCAATACCAGCGCCGGCTGCACCGCCGATGATGGTTCCCTTGAGTCCGCCACCGAACACCGCCCCAAGCACCGCACCGCCGCCCGCGCCAATCAGCGCGCCCTTGCCCGGTCCGATACCGCCCTGATTGTTGCGGTAGTGGTCGTCATGGTAGTGACGGTCGCGATCGTTATAGTAGTTGCCGCCACGGCCGCCTTGGCGCACTCCGTTGTAGTAGGCGCTGTTGTTGTTGTTACGCTGCGCATAACCGGCAGTCCCAAATCCCGGAACCATGCCAGTCGCGATAAGCAGAGGAGCCATTAGGACCGCATTTCTTATCTTGGTCATTCCAGATTAGATGCCGGATCTTTCTACGGCGTCCGCGAAATCATTTCATTCAGGCTTTGATTCGCTAAACCCCGCTCCCCGTGGGCTTAGGTCCCCACCATCGCCAAAAATAGAAACAGTTCCAATAGATTTCGACCATTTACCGTCCCGAAACGTCTCTTCTTACGGTAGCTTTCAAACAGCGGGATTGGAGGATCAGTGAAGAAATTGATTGGCAACATATCGGGTGTCCTGGTCATAGCGACCGCGCTCGCCGCCGCGCCCACACCAGCGCAAACCGCCCCCACACCCGCCCCGCACAAGCCCAGACCCTCCGCCAAAACAACCATGGCAGTCTGGTCGCCCGACGTCCAGAAGGCCCTCGGCATCTCTTCCGACGACTTCAAAGCCGACGGCCTCAACAAGCTCACCCAGCCTCAACTCGCAAACCTCATGGCCTCCGCCAGGCCCGACCCCAAAAAGCATTGGCTCGTCTGCCCAGCCAGCGGAACCGCCCCCGTCGGCCAGATCCACGTCCTGGTTACCGTCGCCGGCGATGACTCCACCGGCGCCATCGCCGGCCAGATCCTCCACGCCATCAGCTCCCTCACCGGCGTCCTCATCGTCGATACCTCCGCCGCCGCCGACCGCGCCCTCCACGTCGTCATCCAGGAGCAGACCACAGCCAAGCGCACCATCGGCTTCACCGCCTCCTACCTCACCGCCACCCCCTGCACCGAAGAGATCGCCGGCAAGAAAACCGACGTCGAGCTCAAGGGCACCCTCGGCACCTACACCGACGCAAAGGGCGCCGGCCTCGCCACCGACCTCGCCGGCATGCTCGACCAGGACCTCCAGCCCCTCCGCAGCGCCAGCAGCACCGCCCCTTCCACCCGCTGAGTTTTTTCCTCACACCAACCCGCAACAAATTGCATCTTACGGCGTGGAGGTTTTTGCCATGAAGGGTTTTCCTTGGATTCTCGCCGGTATCGGAATTGGTGCCATCGTCGCCTACGCAGTCTTAACCAGTGAGCCGCAGCCCGCCTATGAAACCGTCGACGACAACCTGGCCGACGCAGCCCATAAGACATTCGCCTGGGGCACCAAACAACAAGTCAAAGGCAAAGCCACCTCCGTCGCCGGAGCCATCAAGCAGGGCGTCGGCAATCTCACCGGCAACCAGGACCTCGCCGACGAGGGCACCGCCGACCGCATCGTCGGAAACGTGAAGGACGCCGCCGGAAAAGTCGGCCAGGCCGTCGGCCAAACCATCCACGACCTCAACCGCTAACCCGCCCCGCTAAGTAATCGTATACAGCGGCGCAAACTCCGGAATCCCCGCCGTCTGCCCCGCGATCCAGCGCAGCACATACACCTGTACCGGTTCGGTCAACGAGTGCGTCAGCGCATTCGGCACCACCTCCAGGATCACGTGTGCCGCCGGATCGCGGTAGTAGTCCATATCCGGCTCAATCATCACGCAGTTCACCCCGTCGATCGTCTTCTTATCGCTCTCCCCCTCTCAAGAAAACCAAGTTGGCACTCGCGCAAAGCCCTGTCCTCACAGGTTGATAAACGTCGCAACCCTCCCCATGTCGTCATCCTGTCCCTGAGCGAAGCCGAACGGGAGCGATCCCTGTATTTGTCTTCGAAGTAGTGAGCAGGGCAACTCCGCCGATCCATACAGAGTCGTACCTATCAGGTGAGGTGGTGCTGTAAGGCTGCCCATCTGGAGGTTCTTATGATCTTTCGCAAAAACGCTTGGGCGCATCTCATGCTTGCCGGCGTGCTTTCTCTCAGCGTTGTGCCCGCTGGGCTCGCACAAGTCCAGCAAGACAGCGATGTGAACAGTTGGTCTGCGCCTCGCGGCTACGATATGGCTTATCCCGAGAACGGCACCCCCAACATGGTGGCTCGTCAAGGTTATGCTGCAGGCTTCAACCAGGGTCAGGCCGACCTATCGCGTGGCCAGTCGTTCAAGCCCACGGACAACAAGGCCTATGCCCACGCGAAGATCCCGAAGGGGATGGACAAAGACGCGTTCAAGACCGAGTTTCGTGAAGCCTTCGTGAAGGGCTACACCAACGCCTACAAGGGCCAATAGCACTCGCGCAGTACGACAACTCAAGAAACAAAACAATGCCCGCTATCCTGACGATGCATCAGTCACGATAGCGGGCATCTCTGTTTTCGGTTAGCTCTTGTGATGCTGCAGCGCAGCGCGAACCTTCTCCACATGCGTACCATGCACGCGGATCGCCTCATGCAGCTGATCGCCCGTCACACCAAACTCCTTCGCCCAGTAATGAATATCGGACGACATCTTAGGATTAATCTCCTTCGGATCATGCGGGCCTTTCTCCGGCTCGACGTGCTCCGTATGAGGGGCACGTGCTTTCGACTTCTCAACTTCTTCATGCTCGTGCGGCCGTGCAGGATCTGGATGAGACATGGATTCATTCCCCTTTTCGTGTTCACCAGATTAGATGCCGAAGTGGTGACGCACGCCCATCTAGACCGAATCGTCTGCGACTTTAGTAGCAAAGTTACGAAGGTGTTACTTGTCTTCTGAGTGGAGACAGCGTAGCTTCCGTAATGACTTTCACTTACTGAGATCAGGTCGTACGAAAAAATATGCGTTACCCCCTTGCTTCACTTGTTTTGGTTCTTTCTGGATTCGGCATTTCCGCCCTAGCACAACAAAGTGCAGCGCCCGTTGCACCTGCAAGCGATCAAGACAAACCCCGCGTCTACATAACCGATAGCAACTCCTGGTCCAGCCAAAGCTTTGCGGACAGATCCCAAATATCCCGGGCCACGGAATAAAGAATGTCAAATCACCTCGTCAAAAAAAAGGCGAAGAAAATCGAGATGAGGACCGATCTGACGATTGGCAAAATCGTTGGATGGGCGGGTGGAACCCTCGGCATAGTCGCATCCCTGATCGCGATTTGGCCGCGCATGACCATCATTGTCTCGGAGCCTGTTGATCCGGAAAACGCGATGTCAGCGTCAGTCACAATTACAAATACCGGATTTATACCCCTTCTTAGAGTGCGGCCATTGTGGGAGCTGCACGAGATGACGTTCGGTGATCCTTCCAATCCGTCAAAGGTTCTTGGCGACAAAAATATGATTCGGTTAACTAACACTTGGGCGCCTAAATCCTTAAATCATGACGACGAAATCGAGTTTGGTCTAAATGATATCTGGGGTAATCAACCCTACATGTTGTCTGCAGATGGCGCCATTGTCGTGGAGTATCGCCTCCCTCTAATCCCTCATTCGTTTAGTAGGGTTTTCCCTGTCATCGCGCGAAAGCAGACCGACCAAAAATTTCACTGGTATGCACAAATTCCCTAACGTGGATCAATTACTAATCGTCGCTAGAAGCGAAACCACGCACCTTGTTTCGGCAATCACCACACGATTGGGGTCAAAATGAAAGAGCTACTGGCGGGATTTGCGGCAGAAGTTTTCAAGCCAATCGTCACCCTCGTTATTCCTGGATTTTGGGCTTTGACAGCGTGGACGGTTGCAATGTTTCTTCATTACCCAACTAGTTGGGTATTCGCAAGTAAACATAAGAACGGTTCCGGATTAGTGTTTGTAATTACGGCGACAGCGTTAGGAATTATCCTTGAGGATTTAGGCGCAAGAGCAGAGAGAATATGCGAAGGTCAAGGTTCCGACGATTCCGACTGGTACGACTATCTCGCTTTAGCGTTCGATCCTCAACCGATCGGGCTTCGGTATATCGGAACAGTCGTTTTACGTATGAAGTTTGAGTTCGGTATGGGGTTCGGTAGCGTGATCACCGCAGGCGGAATTTTCTGCACACCAATCAGCCTCACGATGAAGCTACTCTCAATTTCTATTGTAGGGGCCTTAACCTTCTATTTCTTACATGAAGGGTCATGCAGCGTGAGACTGCTAAAGAAGACACGCTCGGAACTGCTGAACGTGTTCTCCCCAAGACTCCAATCGAAAAAAATAAGACCGCTTAATCGGACCCGGCCATCAGAATGGACTAGTCCTACCGACTACAACTCGTTGTCGGTAGGGCTTTTAAACAGCCTGGAGGGCTTAGAACGCCAGAAGCCGATCAAAGAATGAGCGATATCGCCGCAACGCCTGTCTTAAATCTTCGGTAGACACGTTATCCCCGCGATCCCACTGGTGTTCAAGCTCCGTGCGCGTCGCGCTGAACTGCTCCGAGATTCGCGTCACCAAAGTAGCGACAAGCTCATCCGCCTGTTTCACAGCAGTCCGCGGCTCGTCCACAAAACTAATCTGAGCCTTATCCCACTTGGCGCGAAGATCGCTCAGCTCTCCCGCCGGGAACAGTTGTCCCGGCTGATCAGATCCCAGCGTAGAGTCGACCGCTGCAGTTGTCTGTCCTGCAGCCGCCCTCTCGCCATACCTATCGTCTGTCCTTCCAACAATTCTTGGCTCCCCAATAACCGCACCATCCGTAGTTCGCCAATCCTCGTCAACAACTCGCCCATCGCGTACAAGATCATCGCGGCGATCGTCGATGACCTCCGTTGAAGTCTCCGCCGGATAGATCCTTCTTTCAGAGCCCGTCACCCGGTTCGCCACTTCATCTGCCGTCAGTCTCGCATCATCACGATCGCCAATCATGCTACCTCCTTATGGGTCGCGGCCGTCACGCCCAGTAACTCGTCAAACAGGGAACGAAAGTGCACCATGGCTCGTCGCAGGTCCTCAGTCGTAGACTGGCCCTTCGCATGGCGCAGAACAATCTCATGTGCATTCCGGTAGTTGCCGACCGTCTCGGGATAATGAACCGAGATATCCTCGGCGCGCCGATCGAACTCACTCATCGGATAGCCACGCGAGTTCATCACGTCCGTCACCAACCGATCCGCCTCGTTCACCGCGCCTCTGGGATCGTCCACAAACTGCTTCTGGACGAAGGTCCACTGACGCAGATACCGGTCGCGGTCGGCAGTCGGCAGCTCACGCAGCTTCAGCGCAGACACACGCTTCTCGCGCTCTACGAGAACGTTTTCAGCCAGCTTGGGATCCCCCTGCTGCCTTACAACCCGGTCATACTCCGGTCCAAACTTCTCCTTCAGCCGTGCCGAACTGTTGCGCCGGTTATACAAAACCACCGCGACAATCACCAGCAAAGCCACCACAGCAACAATCGCAATCAATACCTTCGGGTCCATAGCTCTTGGGTCCATACTTCACCCCCTTTGCATCCCTTGATGCAGGCAATACCGCACCGCGTTGTGCTGACGTGCGGTCATCTGTGGATTGTTGGTAGCGCGAAAGCCCCCGTCATTCCTGCGAAAACAAGCGTCAACTTCGCGGACAACGCAATGGCCCACCACCGAAGAGCGATTTGTGAGGAAAGATTGTTAGCAGCAAGAAAAGCGAGGTCAGTCAGTTTCCCGCAGGAGACTTCGCCCCTTCGACAACTCCACGACCCATCAACAACGCATGAAGCTTCTCCTCGCCCAGCACCCGGCGAAGTTCCCTGAATCCAAACAGAGGAACGAACGCGCAAAAGATCACCAGCGCCCGCGCAACCATATCCGTCCAGTGGAGACCGTGCATAACCGTCCCCGACGGCTCACCCTTAATCAGCCGCTTCACGAACTCTTCGAGGATATGGAAGACAAGCACAAGCGCCGCGAAGATCAAGGACTTCAGCAGAATAGACTGGTACAACGGCCTCTTCTCATAACCCCTGCCCACATGCAGCATCTCCCCAATAAGAATCACCTTGCCGATCACAAGCGCATTGATCAGCGCAAAGCTGTAGTTCAGAACGTCGTTGTCGACGTCGTACTTCTTCAGCAGCAGCATCGTGTAGGTCACGAGCGCGCAGAAGAAGATCGCCAGATATGCGGCGATCACTACGAACTCCACAAACTCATGCTTGGCCTTCTGTTTGAAGCCAACCTTTGCCTTCTCGTTGTCGCTCATGGGAGTTCTCCTGTGCGGCAAACCCGATCACCACAGGGCGCGCGCGACAGCGAATCGAGAGAAGAATAGCAGCCCCACCCCAACCCCATTCCCAAA
Organism: Tunturiibacter psychrotolerans; assembly: GCF_051013365.1. Taxonomy (GTDB): domain Bacteria; phylum Acidobacteriota; class Terriglobia; order Terriglobales; family Acidobacteriaceae; genus Edaphobacter; species Edaphobacter psychrotolerans_A. Next base: position 2,647,046 of record NZ_CP132941.1, read on the forward strand.
AAGGGAACAATCAAAAATAAATCCGCAAAACCTGGCGCATTTTTTAAGCCCCAAAAGCTGACTGCTTAAACACCACGTTCACCACGCAATCCACCACGTTCTCACCACCAAAACACCACGAAGAAATGCCCGTTTTTGCCAAAAACCCCAGCAAAAACGGGCACGTCCACCCACAAAATAAAATTACAAAACTACTGCAGCAAAGTTCCTTCTTCCGGCAAGGTCTTAGCCTCCTCCGGAGGAATCACCACAGCAGCCGCCACCTTATCCTGATCCTCAAGATCCAGCAGCTTGACCCCCTGCGTACTTCTTCCAGCGGACCTAACACTCTTGGTATCAATGCGAATGATCTTTCCAAACTGGCTGATCACCATCATCTCCGTCGTGTCATCCACCAACTGAATGCTCGTAACCTTGCCAATCTTGGGCGTAGTCTTCATGTTGATCACGCCCTTACCACCCCGCGACTGCAGGCGATATTGGTCAACATCCGTCCTCTTCCCAAACCCATTCTCACTCACCGTCAAAACCAGGCAAGGCGTCAAACCCAGCTGTTTATCAAGCTTTTCGAGCTTCGCCGCCACTTCCGCAGAAGCCACCGGTGCCGCAAGTTCCCCAGGCTCAGCAAGTTCCAGCGGCTGCCCCTCAGTAGACTCGGTAGCCTCATCGATCGCGGCCTCCACCTGATCCGTAAGCCCCTTCTGAGCAGCACGTTCCAGCCGGGCCTTGTTCCGCGCCTCGTTCGAAGGCGTAACCGCCGCCCCAATCACATAGTCGCCCTTCTTCAACGTGATGCCACGATTCCCGGTAGCCGGCCGCCCCATCGGACGTAAGTCCTGCTCATTGAATCGGATAGCCATACCGTCATGCGTAGCCAGGAAGATCACCTGCTCGCCATCGGTAACTCGCGCGATGATCAACTCATCATCCTTCTCAATGTTGATAGCGATAATCCCTCGCGCCATCACATTCGAAAAGTCTTTCAAAGCAGTCTTCTTGACGGTTCCATTACGCGTCGCAAACAAGATGTACTTGTTGTCTTCTTCTAGATCCCTAACCGGAAGAATGGTAACAACCTTCTCCCCCGGTTGCAGAGCAACAAGCGAAGCCATCGCCTTGCCCTTACCCGCAGCGCCAACATCCGGAACCTCATACACCTTCAGCCAGTACACGCGCCCGGAGTTGGTGAAGCACAGCAGATAGGCGTGCGTAGAGTCGATGATCAGCTGCGCGACGAAGTCCTCTTCGCGCGTCTTCATGCCGAGACGCCCAGTACCTCCGCGACGCTGCTGTCTATAAATTGAGATAGGCGTGCGCTTCAGATAACCTGTATTCGACACCGTCACCGCAACCTGCTCATCCGTGATGAGGTCTTCTAGCTGGAGTTCGGCGGTCTCATCAATGATCTGCGTCCGGCGAGCATCCCCGTACTTGTCGCGGATCTCGGTCAGCTCTTTGACGATCACCTTGCGCAACTTCGCAGGCGAAGCAAGAATCGACTCAAACTCCGTAATGTTGTCACGGACTTCAGCCAGTTCCTTCAGAAGCTCGTCGATCGAGAGCTGAGTCAGGCGGTACAGCTGCAGTTCGAGGATAGCGTCAATCTGCTTGTAGCTGAGAATCAGTGTCCCGGTGGTGCTAAACGTCATGTCGACGCCGTATTTAGCAGGGTCGAGCGTGACACCGCGAAGCTCAGTTCCGCGAAGGTTGATACGTTTGTTCGAGAAGTAAGAGAACAGATTCTCGCGGGCGTCGGCTCGGCTCGAAGACTGACGAATGATCTTGATGACATTGTCGAGGTGGTCGAGCGCGATCTGGTAACCGAGCAGAATGTGTTCGCGGTCGCGGGCCTTCGCAAGTAGAAACGCAGTCCGGCGACGAACGACTTCAGTACGATGATCAAGGAAGGCGCGAATCGCCTGATCGAGCGGCAGTTCCTTTGGCTGACCGTTATGAACAGCCAGGAAGATCATCGAGAACGATTCCTGCATCTGCGTATGTTTGTGCAGCTGATTCAGAACAATTTGGCTCTCTGCACCGCGCTTCAGTCCAATGACGATACGCATTCCATCGCGATCAGATTCATCACGGAACTCATCGCGAGCGATGTCAGTAATAACACCCTCATTGACCAGTTCTGCGATGCGTTCGATAAGCTTCGACTTATTAACCTGATACGGAATCTCGGTAACGATGATCGCCTGACGCCCGCCGGAGATGTTTTCGATGCTGCACTTGGCGCGCATCATGAAGCGCCCGCGGCCTGTGCGGTAAGCATTCGGGATATTCGTCTTGCCGAAGAGATAGCCGCCAGTAGGAAAGTCGGGGCCGAGGACATGCTCGAGCACCAGGTCAAGATCAGGCCGGTGATCCTGCGGAGACTTCTGCAGCAGCGAGATGCACGCGTTCACGATCTCCGTGAGATTGTGTGGCGGAATGTTCGTCGCCATGCCGACAGCAATACCCGAGCTGCCATTGACGATTAGGTTCGGAATGCGCGCCGGCAGAACAGTAGGCTCGAGCGAAGACTCGTCGTAATTAGGCGAAAAATCGACCGTGTCGTAGTCGATATCGGCGAGCATCTCACCAGCGAGCCGCGTCAGGCGCGATTCGGTATAACGCATCGCCGCAGCGGAATCGCCATCGACCGAGCCGAAGTTTCCCTGGCCATCTACTAATAGATAGCGAAGAGAAAATGGCTGCGCGAGCCGCACCATGGTGTCGTAGATCGCCGAGTCGCCGTGAGGATGGTAGTTACCCATAACGTGTCCCACGACCTTGGCCGACTTGGTGTATTTCTTATTGAACTGAAGACCCATCTCCTGCATGCCGTAGAGGATGCGGCGATGAACGGGCTTCAGGCCATCGCGGACATCGGGCAGAGCTCGGCCAATGATGACCGACATCGAGTAGTCGAGATACGATCTCCGCATCTCCTCTTCAATATTGATAGAGAGCATGAACGCGGCGCCGCGGCCCTGAACGGTCGAGCCGTCGGGAGGAGATCCGGCCGGGGGCGGGTTATTTGAATTAGCGTCCTGCGGGGAGGGTGCGTTGGGGTTCTTCGGGTCCTGCGGAAACAGATCGTCAGCCATGGTGTACTACCATGATAAATGCTTGATTTGGCTGGGTAAAGCCGCTCCCCAGGAACCAAATCTTGGACATCAGCTAGACGCAGAAAATGCGGGACTTAGAGGTCATCGAGCGGTCAAATTCTTTGGGCAACAAAAAAGGGACAGGCTTATGGGCCTGTCCCTTGGTAAGGTGCTGCAATTGGTTTAGAAGTTGATCTTCCCGGCGAACTGCAGGAAGCGACGCTCATCGTTTGCACCGCCTGTTACACCGCCCTTGGAGGCGAGAACAGGATAGGTGGTTCCGGCGGCGTACGGGCTGCCTGCGGTTTGAGGATCAGTTGCACCTGCACCGTAGGGTGCGTCGGCGTCTGTACCCGATTGCGCCACGTCCAGCGAAGCTCCCTGGATGTAGAGGTTGTGATGGTTGGTCACGTCGTAGCCCTCGGCCCTCAGTTCGAGGTTGACACCCTCGTGGATGGGGAACTGCTTCGAGATCGACACGTTGAAGTTATACGCGCCGGGACCACGGAAAGCGTTGCGAGCCGTCATCGCCGCGGGATACGGACCGAAGTCAGAGATCCCGAGGAGTGCCGGATTAGAGATCGGGACTGCTGTAGGCAGTGCGCCGATCTGATAGTTGTTGGCTCCGCCGCCGGTCACGCCCTTCGGAATCGACTTGAAGGTATGTTGTGTGACTGGCGTAGAGGGCGTGTAGCGAGGAATGCTGTAGCCCGAATTGTCGTTGGTGGAGTCGTAAAGAGTGAACGGCGTCCCTGTGCGAGCAGTGAAGATACCGGTCAACTCGTAACCCCCGAGCAGTTCGCCGAGAAGGGTAGTCTTCTTGGCAAAGTAAGGCGTGCGCCAGATTGGGGCGATCACGATACGCTGACGAATGTCAAAGTCGCTATTGCCGTGGTCAAGCGCTGGGTTGTACGGATTCGTGTAGCCGAGCGAGAAGTTGCCAGCCGAGGTCTCAGAGAAGGTTGTGCTCAAATCGTCCGTGGCATGCGCAACCGTGTAGTTCGCAACCAGAGACAAACCAGTGTGATGGATGTCCTGAGTTGTGAATTGGAGGTTAGCAGCCTGGTAGTAAGAGTCGCCGTTCGATCCGCGATTGTTGTCGTTTGTATATTGTGGATTGACGTAAGTGAGAGCAGAGTTCCCGGAGACAGGATCCTTAATCGGATCGCCCAGATAGAAGTTTCCGCTGCCAGGGATGTTGTAGTTTTTGATGTCGTATAGGTGGATACCACGTGCACCGTTGTAAGTCAGCTCAACTACGCTAAGACCGATCTGCTGATCGAGTGAGAGCGAATAGAACTGCGTTTGAGCGGTACGGATGTTCTGATCTACATGCCGAAGGCTGACTGGAGGCAGCGGAACTGACGTGCCGGAACCTGCGAGCGGACCAGAGTTTGAGTTGGTGACGACCGGGTTCAGCGTCCCCGACTTTTGAATTACAACGACCCCGTAGTTTGGTGGGTTCTGAATAACGTTGAAGGTGACGTTGCCGAAGTTGCGCTCGTACGAGATGCCATAGCCTCCACGAATTGCAGTCTTGCCGTCTCCGAAGAGGTCATAGGCAAATCCGATGCGCGGCGACGCAGTACCGTACTGCGGATTCCAGAGTCCCCCGATCGGGCTGTTGGGAGTGGTAAGTACCTGACCACTGCGGACCTGTTCAGGAATGCTGCTGCCCGGTCCATAGTAGAAGTTGGAATCGAGGTTCCTGTTGTTGTTGTGTTGAACGCCGTAGTACTCGTACCGCAAACCATAGTTGAAGGTAAACTTCGGAGTAACCTTCCACTGGTCCTGCACATAGGCTGCCCAATCATGAAAGCGATCAGAGCGGGCAAACTGCGGCTGGGTAGCCGGCAGGTTGATCGTGCAACCCGCGTTCTGCGCAAGCACGCTGGTGTAGGGATTACGTGCGCAAGGAACTGCGCCCTGAGGATTCACTGCTGCCTGAAACTCAAAGAGGTTTCCGGTCAAAAAGTTATTGAGTCCGCTCTGCGTGTTATTTCCAAGCTGCTCGTTGGCTTGAGCGTATGCACCGTAGGCACTGTTTTCCTGGATGTAAAGTATCTGAGCGCCGCCCTGTATCTGATGGCGACCCTTGGTCAGGTTCACATCCTGGTTGATCTGCACAGTGTTCTGAGGTCCGCCGAAAGGCAGACCGCCATTCCCAGGATTGGTGTCATAGAAGCCAGGGAACTGGAAGCTGTTCTGCGTGAACGGATCCTTGGCGTTTGGCGCCACGATCAGTGTCGGCGTCTGCTGGAGCGAAGTGTCGTAGGTATTGCTGACGTTGAGACGAGCGAAGCTGGCCTTGGTCACAGTAGACAGAGCAGGGTTGAACTCGTGCGCTACGCTGAGAAGGTAAGCCTGACCGATGTTTGAGGTGCCGACGTTGTACTGCGCATACGGAGTCGAAGAGCCAACCGCAGAGCCAAGCTCGTCCACTTCGTGATAGTTGACGTAGCGGAAGAACGCCTGAGTCTTCTCACCGAGGTTGTAGTCAAGACGGCCAGTGACGTTATACGTGTTCTGTGGAACTCCGCCGCCAGCGTCGTTCGGCGAAGCATATCCAATGTTAGCGAAGATCGGCAGGCCTGGATCCAGGGTCGGATACAACGGCGTGGCCGGGGTCGTAGCAGTCGCAGGCTTGCCAGCTTGAAGGTTTGTGGTAGTGCTCAGAACGTTAAAGTTCTGATTGCCGCCGTAGGTTGAGAAGAAGCTCTGAACGTTCGCGGGAGCAGCTGCGAGCAACTGGCTCGTCGGAACGACCGCAATCTGATTCGCCGAGCTACGGACACGAGTCAACTCTGTTGAGGCGAAGAAGAAGAGCTTATCCTTAAGAATCGGGCCACCAACCGCACCGCCAAACTGGTTGCGGGTGTAGTTGCCCTTCGGGTTCCCCTGCTGCGCATTCGCCACGGTGTTAGAGGTCGTTGCGCCCAGACGATTGAACTCCCAGGCAGAACCATGAAAAGAGTTGGTACCGCTCTTGGTCGCCACGGCAACGACGCCGCCGGACGCACGTCCATACTCCGCGCCGAAGTTGTTTGTGATGACGCGATACTCCTGAACAGAGTCGATCGGCACGATGATGCCAACCGAATCTCCGAAGACGGTAATGTTCTCAACACCGTCCAGAAGGATCTCCGTACCTGAGTTGCGCTGGCCGTTGAGCGAGAAGTTGACGCCGCGGTTTGCTCCATTCTGAACCCCGCCCGCCGCCGTATTATCACCGGACGAGATGTTGCCCGAGAGAGCGACGAAGTCATAAGGATTGCGGGTAAGCGACGGCAGCTGCGAGATCTCCTGCTGGTCGATCACCTGCGAGACTTCGGGGGTTTGAGTGTTCACCTGGGCGTTTTGGGTCGCCGCAACGTCGATCGTGACCGCATTATTGCTGACCTGCAGTTTTTCATCGGCCGTAACATGACCTCCGATCGCCACCACGATGTCGGTCTTTGTCGTTCCAAAGCCCGAACTGGTCGCCGTCACCGTGTATTGCGCCGGCTGCACGTTGGTAAAAGCATAGATACCGGCAGAGTCACTCTTGACCTGACGCTCGGCATTCGTAGCCAGGTTTTTGAGAGTGACCGTGGCGCCAGAGATAATTGCGCCGGTTGCATCCGTGACCGTGCCTGCAACCTCGCCGGAAGATTGAGCGATTGCAGCGGGTGCGGTTAAAAAGAGGGCGAAGAGAGCAATTACGAAAATGGATATCCATTTCGCAAAAGGATGCGATTCGTGAAACTCATTGCTTTTCAACTGTATATGGCTCCATTAGGGGTCTTATTACGATGGGAAAGCGACGCGGATCAAGCGCGCAGGGAGGGGGATACTTCCCTTATAAGCAAGTGGAGTGCCAAATTGTCATCGACCCGCCGCTAAAGAAACAGGACAGTTAGCATGAATGCCGGTTAAACCTCTATGAAAATCTGTATTTCAAAATATGCATTCGGCGAATCGCCAGCCAAGGACCATCCATTTCTTGATCGATCAACACTTGACAGTTGACGCCCTCCGAAATGTGTGCGGCAACCTGCCGCAACTTGCAGCTAGGAAGAGCTGGACCTCACATCAAAAATGGTTTTCATAGAATAAAAGAATATTTTCATGGGGCAATAAACGTGCTTTTGTGGAGCAAGCTATCGGTTGAGGGAGACCTCGACGAAGGCGCGTACCCGAAATGAGCTAAGACTTAGGTCAATCCATTTTTCGGGAGAAGAAATTCTCTATTCCATAAAACAGGATCCCCGCAAAGGGTGACTTATCAGACATGCCGCCAAAAAAATCCTTGGTTTAGCTGACTTTTCGAGTGAGAGAAATTTCTCTTTGCAATGGCCCTAAAGATGCATATGCATCAGGAACAGCGTCGCGACGACAGTATTGCCCCTACAGTGGGATTGTTCCGACCAAGACCCAGGAGAGCACATAAAGATGAAAAGGCTTCTTTCGATATTGATGATCCTATTCGCCACCGTGACGTTGAGCTACGGCCAGGCCACCTCGGTGAACGGCGGATCGATCCAGGGCTCCATTACGGACCCCTCCGGCGCCAACGTGCCTGACGCCACGGTTACGATTCTTGCCGTCGATACCGGCGTCTCGAAGACCGTCACCACCGATAAGGCTGGCTTCTACAGTGTCGGTCCGCTAAACCCTGGTCCTTATACGGTGACCGTCTCAGGAGCCGGCTTTGAAAAGCTCTCCGTGACCACGGTTGTGCGTACCGGTACCGCTACTCCTGGTAACTTCAAACTGACCCTTGGTTCCTCTGCTGAAACGGTCGAAGTCAACGCCGGCGCCCTCCAGGTCAATACGGAGCAGATCGGCGTCTCCGGTGTTGTCACCCGCGAGCAGATCGACGCCCTTCCCGTCAACGGCCGCAACATTCTCGACGTCGCTCAGCTTCAGCCTGGCGTCGTTCTCCAGTCCGGTCAAACCTTCGATCCCACCAAAGCAGGCTATTCGGCCATCTCGGTCAGCGGCGTCGGCGGACGTACAACACGCATTCTGCTTGACGGTCAGGACATCACCGACGAGACCGTCGGAACGACCATCTACAACGTACCCTCGGGCGCTATCCAGGAGTTCCAGCTCAATCGCTCCACCCAGGACGTCTCGGGTGAAGTCACCTCGACCGGTCAGGTCCTTGTTTCGACCCAGTCAGGAACCAACAAATTTCACGGCAACGCCTTCTACAACTTCCAGGATGCCCGTGCAGGCGCTGCCGATATCAGCGGATCTACGGCTCCCTTCCAGCGTAACCAGTTCGGTGGCTACATCGGCGGTCCTATCATTAAGGACAAGCTCTTCTTCTTTGGCGGAGCCGAGCGTATTCTCCAGCATGAACAGGACGCCGCGCTGGGCGCAGCCCCGGTCTTCTCTTCAATCCTCCAGCAGTATCCTTTCGTCCCTGCTCCATTCACCGATAACTTCAGCACAGCCCGTCTCGATTACAACGGCCCCAAGGGTATCCACCTCTTCGCCCGCGCCGTCTATAGCGTCAACTCCGACTTCGCCACCTTCGGTCTCGCTCCCTACCAGGTCTATGAGAACCGCGACAACGTCCCGGGACTCGTAGGCGGAGCCGACTTCACCACCGGCCACTTCACCCACTCCTTCCGTGGAGGCTATGAGAAGTTCCACAACCTCCTCGAAGACGGAACTGCAGCTCTCGGCAGCTCCATCTACAACCCCTCGTCGCCGACCTTGGGCCAAGTCACCCTCATCGGCAGCATCAACGCCGGACCGAACTACCTCGCTCCTCAGGGAACCTTCCAGACCGACAAGCAGTTCCGTTATGACGGCAGCTGGACCAAGAGCTCACATACCTTCAAATTCGGCTTCGACTTGAACCGCCTTGCTAGTGGCGGATTCGCAGCCTTCTACGGCGCATCCCTCTACACGGATATCTCAGCTACCCCGGGCAACCTCGCTGCTGGAGGCAATGCGGCCAACCCACTCGACTATGTGGCTTCTTTGTACGCCCTCGGCAACGGCAATGGACTCTTCTCTGAGCGCCCCGGCTTCGGTCTACCTGGCGGTCTTTCACCCAGCTGGCGTTTTGGCGCCTACGTGGCCGACACCTGGAAGGCATCGTCGTCTCTCACGCTTACTGCAGGTCTCCGCTGGAGCGTCGATACCGACCGCGCCAATCAGGATCTTGCCACTCCCCTTTGCTCGAGTGTAGCGCCAGCTCAGCAATTCTCCGGTTGCACAGGAAATACCCCGCTCTTCGACCAGTACCAGGCTGGCTTGGGCGTCCAAACTCATCAGCCCTATGCCAACTTTGGACCGCAGTTCGGATTCAACTTCAGCCCCGGAGATCACAAGACGTCCCTCCGCGGAGGAATCGGCATCTTCTATGAGAGCAGCGTCTTCAACAACACTGGCAACTCCCGTACGGAGTCCGTTCAATCCGACTTCCCGGCCTTCAACTATGGCTTGGCGTTTGCTGGAAATTCGAGCATCACCCTTCCTGGATATGGCTCAGTCACTGCGGCTCCCGACGGCACTCCCGTCTCCACGATTCTCAACGAGCCAATTGGACTAGCCGCCCCTGAAATCAACGCCATCAAGGCCGAGTACCAGGCAGCGGTAAAGGGCGTGGCCGGCGTCAATCCTTCGTACATCGGTACCACCGGTCTCTATGCGAACAGCATCTACGCCGGACCGTATGTCAGCCCCTACTCGATTCAGTTCAACGGCGGAATTCAGCGCGAAATTTTCAAGGGCGTGGTGTTCAGCGCCGATTATGTACACAACGCGACGCTCAAGATTCCCATCTCGCAGGACGTAAACCATGTCGGCGCGGCGCGTACGCTTAACACCGCAGCAGCGCAAAACGCCATTGCCGCCACAACCGCAGCTTTCGGTTGCGCCGGAGGCGCTTCGTCGGCGGCTATTAACTGCGCAATCGCACAAACCAACAATACTGTTCACCCCGGACAGGGAGCACAGATAACCGACTTCGCAGGCAACGGTCTGGACTCCGGAACGAACTTCCTCGGTTCAACGGCCGCTTCGTATAACGGTAAAACCATCGCCACGGGAGCAGCGTTCCCTGGCACCAACCCCAATGTCGGACAGGGTAAATTCATCCTTCCCATCGGCCGGTCCGGCTACGATGCACTTCAGGTTGTGCTTCAGCAGCAGAAGTCGCATCCTGCTCCTGGCATCGTGAGCAGCAACGTTCAGATCTCCTACTCGCTCTCGAAAGTCGTTGGCGTCAACGCAGGAACGAACCCGGGAGACCAGTTCTTCGCTGGAACTCAGGCATTCGACAACGATGATCCCAACCGCTACATGGGTCGCACCCCGCTCGATCACACCAACGAGTTGAGCTTCGGTGGCAGTCTCGGTATCAAGTACGGGCTGAACCTCGCGATGATTGGTCACTTCTACTCCGCCTCTGCCGCCTCCCTCGTTCTCGATACTACCGCCGGGAACACGGGACAGATCTTCCAAACCGATGTGGACGGCGACGGAACCATCGGAGATCTCGTCCCGAGCACCGGTCCTGGCTCTTATGAGCACGAGATCAAAGGGGCAGGTCTCAACCGGCTGATCAACACCTACAACGCCACGTCCGCTGGTACTCCAACGCCCGCAGGTCAGGCATTGATTGCCGCCGGTCTCTTCACCCCAGGACAGCTATATGCCGCAAATGGCGTACAGCAGGCGATTGCGCTTGGTCCCAACAAACCACTCAACAACGCCGCACTTCGCACGTTCGATCTCAGCGCCAACTACCCGATTCGCCTTGGCCGCCTCCACGAGGGTATGAGCCTCGTCCCGGGTGTTGCCATCTACAACGTATTCAACATGAGTAACTTCGAGGCCATCCCCGGCATCGTAAGCCAGGCGGTTGGAGAACTGATCAATACAACTGATGCAGCAGGCGGTGTCCCGGGAGGCTACTACAACGGCCCTGCCGATCAAGCAACGTTGAACCAGGCTCGTACTACTCGTAACTCCGGTACCTTCGACCAGGGCGGACCTCGTACCACAGAGTTCCAGCTCAAGTTCAACTTCTAACTCGAAACAGTCCTAACTCAAAGGTGGAGACTTCGGTCTCCACCTTTTTCTTGCACCTTTGTCTATCTCTTCAGGGCTCTCTCTTCTAAAACGAAGCGGCACGCGTTGGAAGGAAACCTCCGAAGCTGTCCGGGTTTGCAGAAACACCCGATTCCAGAAGGAACGGCGATGCAATCCCTGTCGACGGCGAATGCCAGATTGGGAAGCCGCAAAAAAATATTTGAAATTGATGGCGTACTTTTAGGCCGCGTCAGAGTGACTGTTTTTTCTCCACGTTTACCACGCATTCCACCACGTTTACACCAGCAAAAACCCACCGCTACGAAGCCAGTTTTCCCAAAACACCCCTCAAAAACGCCCGCAAAACCGCGAAACCCCGGCTCGACCGGGGCTTCGAAATTTTTTCCGCAAAAGTAACTTCCCTACTCGGCTTTACCGAGGGTTTTGTCTTTGTAGGCCTTCTGCAGAACGAAAAATGCCTGTTTCTTGACTCCCTGGTCGGAGATAAGACCTTTGCGGTTGAAGTTGTCCTGCAGCCCCGGATTCACGCGGCGCGCAGACCGGAAGTCCATCAAAAGCCAGGGGCTTGTGCCGCGAAGCTGGGGGATCTTATTCAGCATCGCAATCTGATGACGATAGATCTCGGCTTGATACTCCTCAGTCCAAAGCGCAGGATGAGTATCGCCAGAAGGCGCGTGATTACCGGCTTTTGCATCGCCTCCCCACTCGCTCATGATCAGAGGCTTGTCGTAGCGAATCTCCCACGTGGTGGTATCGGCCCCCTCCGCATGTTGCTCATACCAACCGATGTACTCGTTGACGCCAATGACATCAAGCACTTTGCCAAGCGGGTCATCGACAATCTTGTTCGAGCCAGCTGCAGTCTTTTCCGTGCGAACGAGAAGCGCGGCGGTGACGAGACGAGTGGGGTCAAGCTGATGCGCGAGATCGACCATCGTCGTTAGGTATCTCGTACGAGCCTCGGTGTTTGGCGTCTCATTAGCAACCGACCACAAAATAATAGAAGCCTTGTCGCGGTCGCGACGAATCATCTCAGCGAGTTGCTGCTTCGACTTCGCGAGAACCGCGGGGTTGTCGAACTGCAGGGCCCAGTAGTCTGGGATCTCCGCCCAGACCATGAGGCCGAGTCGATCCGCGGCTCGCGTCATGCGCTCGTCGTGGGGATAGTGCGCTAGGCGGACGTAGTTGCAGCCTAGTTCTTTCGCCCAACCCAGAAGAGTTTCGACGTCCTTTTCGGAATAGGCTCGGCCGGTGCGATAGGGGGCCTCGGCGTGAATGGAGATCCCGCGAAGAAAAACGGGCTGTCCGTTCAGTAGGATCTCGGTGCCGCGGGTTTCGATCGTGCGGAAGCCGATATTATCCTCGATTCTATCGGGGCCTGAAGAGATTTCAACCGCGTAGAGCTTAGGATTCTCGGGCGACCAGAGGCTGAGAGACTTCGCAGGGATGCTGATGGCCGCACGCGAGTTCGTATCGACCGTGGATTCGACTTTAGCTTGAAGTTCAGGAATCGTCACAGTGACCGGAGTGCCCGGAGACGCGCCTTCAACGTGAACATAGCCTTCGATGATAGAGTGGTCGGCCCTGCTCAGATGCAGATCGTAGTCATCAATAAACTGAGTAGGAACCGTGACCAGTGAGACATCGCGAGTGAGACCGCCATAGTTCCACCAGTCGGTCTGGAGCGTTGGGACTCCATCCGCAATGCGAGTGCTGTCGACTGAAAGGACGACAAAGTTTTTGCCGTCGTGGAGAGCCGCGGTGATATCACAGTCAAATGGGGTAAAGCCACCCTCGTGCTCACAGATTTTCTTTGTGTTTACCCAGACAACGGTGCGATAGTTGGCGGCGCCGACGTGCAGGAAGGTGCGAGTGTCTGGAGCGGCAGTGAACTGGAAGTCCTTCTCATACCAGATCGGGCCTTCGTAGTAGAGAAGTTCGGGACGTTGCGTGTTCCAGTCGCCAGGAACACGAAGTGTGGGGGCGTTGGCGAAGTTGTAGTCCCGTGGATTGCCATTCGGGTCAAAGGGCGCATTCATGAAAAAGCCATCTTTGCGCAGTTCCTGATGCAGTGTGTAGATACCGGTCGAATACTGGTCGATGATGGTGTGCCATTCGCCATCAAGCGAGATGGCGGGGCGGTGGTCGACGTCGACCAGCAGCGTAGTCCCTGTTTGGTTGGTGTTCTGAGGAGGGGTCTGGGCAAACGCGGGCGCTGTGAGAAGCAAAGAGAAGACAAGTGTGCGGATGGCGGACTGCTGCATGAGGTGTTCTCCGGTCGTGGTGCTCGGTTTGTGCAAGTGTGCCGAAAGAGTTCCGAAAGCCATAATACTTCGGTCTCTGAACAATTGCTTGGTTCAGCTTCGAACGAGCTGCGGGCCAACATCCAAATGCGAGTACGCTCTTCCATGGCGTGTGAACGGCAAGGTTGTTAGGCCGAAACCGGGGCATCGACCTCAGCCCACGGAAGAAAGAGAGAGAAAATGGTGCCGCGGTGGAGCGGGTGTTCGCTGCTGCGATAAGTCAGCTTGCCTTGATGGCGAGTGACGATGCCGGCGGAGATCCAGAGGCCGAGTCCGGTACCGTTGAGGTCTTTGGTGGTGTAAAAGGGCTCGAAGAGGCGGGCCTTTACGGTAGGAGACATGCCGTGGCCAGTGTCAGCGATAGTAATGCGAATGCCATGACGAGGCTGCATCTGGTCGGGAGAGTAATCGGTGGCGTCGTGGGCGCGTACGATCAGGCGGCCGCCGCCAGGGCGCATGGCATCGATCGCGTTGGCGATGAGATTGTTAAGCACCTGGCGAATGTCGTTTTCGAAGCAAAGGATCTGCGTGCTGCTGGCATACCTCGCGTCGACCTGGATATGTGAGTTGGCTAGCCGACCCTGATAGAGATTCAGGACGGCATCGACAAGATCGGCTGCACTGACGCGGGTGGCGCGGACGGCCTGCCGATGGAAGCGCAGGGTCTGTGTGGCGATCTGGCAGACGCGGGAGAGCTCACTCTGTGCAGTCTGCAGGTACTGCCGGGTCGACTCGGGAAGGTCCTCCGTCAGGGCGATTAGGTAGAGAAGATTGGTGATAGCCTCGAGCGGGTTATTGATCTCGTGCGAGATGGAACTGGCGAGCCTGCCGACTGCTGCAAGCTTCTCGCTCTGGATGAGGGCAGCTTCGGCTTTCTTCTGATGAGTAACTTCGAGCACGACTGCAGCGATGGCTTCGACCGAGCCGTCCGCAGCAAAGACCGGTGAGTAGCTGACGTTGAAGGTGCGTTGTTCGCCGGGACGACCAGGCAGGTCGCCATGCAGCAGGTTGCTGCGAACCGGTCTGCCTGAAGCGGCCGTCTGGAGGAGTTCCTTGAGGCCAGGAAGTTTGACGATGTCCGTAATCACTTGGCCGAGAATCTTCTCCCGGGGAAGTCCAATGATCTCGACCTGACGATCGTTGACGCGGAGATAGCGCAGCGTGGCGGCGTCGAAGAGAGCGAGGCCCACAGGAGCAGTCTGATAGATCGACTCGAGTTCGGCGCGTTGGCGTTCCGTCTCTTCCTGTCGCTTCTGGAGGGTTTCAGCAAAGGTCTTGCGATCGTCGATGTCGATGGCGACGCCGAGCCAGTGGAGGATCTTTCCTGAGTCATCGCGGACGGCCTGCGCACGGAGCCACCACCAGCGAGAGACGCCATCCTTGGCGCGAATAAGACGGGCTTCGAGATCGTACTCCGTTCCCGTCGCAACCGAGTGCGTCCAGGCCTCCAGGGCTCGCTGCCGGTCTTCGGGGTGGAAAGCCGTTAGCCAGTTGAGGCCATTGAGAGTCTCGATGGTGAGCCCGATGTAATCGAGAAATCCCTGGTTAGCGTAGGTAATGCTGCCGTCTGGCGCGCCCATCCAGATAGCTTGCGGGTTGAGGTCAGCCAGGACACGGTAACGCGCTTCGCTGGTTACAAGCGCTTCTTCATTCTTTTTCCGGGCGGTGATATCGATCGTGAGACCGCGAAGACGGGCTGGCTTGCCACCGACGGAGATGATCTGGCCACGATTCTCGATCCACAGAACGCGACCATCAGCTGCCTGTACCTGACACTCCACAACAATCATCTGCCCCGTTTCAACGGCGGCTTGTACGGCAGCAGCGATGGTAGGGAGATATTCAGGAACAAGAATATTTTTAAACGCGCGGGCGTCGGGGATGTCGGCCAAAGGATGGCCGAATACGGGATAAGAGCCGGCCCCGTAGATGGCTTTGCCCGTCGCGTAGTCCACGTCCCACGTAGCGGCACGAGCGGTCTGCTGCACCGAAGCGAGAAGATCCTGTTGTCGCTTGAGAACCTGATCCGATTGACGGCGGGCGGTGATGTCGCGGAAGAAGAGCACGATGCCATCGTCGTAAGGACGGCATTGAATGGAGAGCCAGAGATTGAACGGCTCGGGGTAGAAGGCCTCGAACTCGCCCGGGATACCTTCGTCCATCGCTCGATGGTAGTGATAGCGGAACTCGCTGTGGCGTTGAGCAGCCGCAGGAAACTCCTCCCAGAGATTCTTTCCGAGTAGCTCGCCCAACGGGCTGAGAAGTTCCCGGGCACGGCGATTGAGATAGGTAAAGTTCCAATCATGGTTGAGGCTTACGACCGCGTCCGTAGTGATCTCAAGAACTTGGCGGAGCTGTCTGGCCGCGGTGGCGCGAAGCAACTCCGCACCTTTGCGGTCGGTAATATCGCTCGAGAAGATGATGATGCCGTCTTCGAATGGGCGAGCGGAAACTCGAAACCAGATATCGAGCGGTTCGGGGTAATAGGCCTCGAACTCGGTCGCGATGCGCCGCTCCATGGTCGTACGGTAGTGAGATCGAAAGGGCTCTTTCTGGTTGGAGGGGAACCGCTCCCAGAGATTCTCGCCAACGAGAGTATCGGTTTTGAGAATGTCGAGCGCGGCGCGATTGGCGAAGGTGCAGATCCAGTTGCGATCGATACAGACGATGGAGTCCGGGGAGGCATCGAAGATCTGTTGCAGCTGCTGAACGGCAGAGTCGCGAAGAGACTCGGCGCGCTTGCGGTCGGTGACATCGCGATAATAGAGCGCCACACCCTCTTCGGTCGGCAGGATGTGCACATCGATCCAGACGTCGAAGGGGGCGTAAAAGTGCTCGATATGCCGCGGTTCGCGCGTCTGCATGACAGAGCGGTAGGTCCGTTCGACAGCTGTGCCGACCGTCTCGGGAAAGAGCTCCCAGTGGGTTTTGGTGTGTATATCGGATGGCTCGAGACGGCTAATCCGGACCGCTTCCGCATTGGCATACGTGATAACCCAGTTACGGTCGAAGCAGAGGACGGCTTCGGGCAGCTGGGCGACAAGGCGCGCGAGATTGTCGTTCTCGGCATCGCTCTCACGCCGGAACTGAGCGCGGCGGTTGAGAGTGACAGGCGCTTTGGCGACGATCGAGTCAGACATAGCGGCAACGTACGGACGAAGCTTCATCTTACAGAGGAATCGTTGATTGACACAGATCCTTCTGCTTGCAATTGAAGACGCGCTTCGAGTTGGTCCATCCGCGACTTCACGGTTTCAAGGGCGGCTGACAGAGTCGTAACTTCAGTCTCCAGTTGAGCCAGGCGCTGGCTTGAGCTCGCGGGAGCCTCGGTTCGCTCGACGGGGTAAGCGGCGAGGTCGGGCGCGGCGCCAAGCAGATGGGCGTAGCGGGCCTCCCGTGAACCGGGCTGGCGAGGCAGGATCGTTACCAGCGGGCCGGTGGCCTCGGGCGCACCCTCACTCGTTGACGGGCGAGCGGAGAGGCGTTCCAGTGTGGACTGGACGGCGGCAAGATCGTCAAAAGTATAGAGGCGGTCGGCGCGGCTGCGGAGCTCTCCAGGAGTCTGGGGGCCACGCAGCATCAGGAGGCACAGGACTGCGGTCTCGTCGCGTCGGAGGTTGAGGACAGTGCGGATGCGATGCTCGTACTTGGGGACGCGCGCGTCACGCACCGGGTTGGTCAGGGCAAGGTCTTCGAGCGTATGAAGCGCCTGCCGCAACTCCTCTTCGCTCAGTTCGAGGACCGGGTCGCGGCTGGACCGCTGATTGCACGCGTTGACCAGCGCGTTGAGCGAGAGGGGATAGTTCTCGGGAGTTGTGATCTCTTTTTCGATGAGCGAGCCGAGGACGCGAAGCTGAATGGGATCGAGCTGCATGCCTACTAGGGTGCCATACCCAGGGTTGGCTTGGCTCGGCGGATAATAAAGAACTATGACAGATGGCCGGTTGCAATTTTTCGACGAAGCCCAGGTGAGAGCAGCGCTCTCTTATGACGATCTGATTCCAACCATGCGTCAGGCATTGACGGACTTATCAGCCGGCCGAGCGGCCCAGCCGCTCCGAACCGTGATGTCCGTGGCCGCGCACACAGGGTGGTTTGCGGTAATGCCAGCCGCTTATGGCGGCGTAATGGGCGCGAAGATGGTCACGTTTTACCCCGGGAACGCCGATAAAGGAATGCATACGCATCAGGCAGTGATTCAGCTGTTTCGTGCGGATACTGGCGAACCGCTGGCCATCATGGACGGCCGGTTGATCACCGAGATGAGGACGGCGGCGGTATCGGCCGTAGCTGTTGACCTGCTAGCGCAACCCGACGCAAAGGTGCTCGGGATTCTGGGCAGTGGAGTTCAAGCTCGCTCCCATGTGCAGGCGCTGTCGCGGGTCCGGAAGTTTGAGGAGATTCGGGTGTGGAGCCGCACGGAGGGCAACGCGAGAAGGTTCGCTGAGGAAGTTGGAGCACAAGTGACGACGGCGGAAGAGGCAGTGTCAGGAGCGGACGTGGTGCTGACACTGACAAGTTCGCCGGAGCCAGTTCTGCGTGGGCGATGGCTGAAGAAGGACGCGATCGTTTGTGCCGTCGGAGCCGCGACGCCGAATCGCAGGGAACTCGATGACGAGGCCATGCGCGGAGCGGTAGTCGTGGAATCCCGAGAAGCAGCTCTGCGTGAGCCCGGGGATATCCTGCTGGCAAAGGCCGAGGTGAGTGCTGAGATCGGAGAGTTGTTGCAGGGAAAGCAGTTGGATAGAAGAGATCGACCAGTGGTGTTCAAATCGGTAGGGATTGCGATCGAGGACGTAGCATCGGCGAAACTGGTTTACGACAGGATATCCAACGGTAAGAGGTAAGTGTTGATACCGAACGGTTTACTCGAACTCCATGAGGCTGAAATTCCCATGTTTGGCAACAGTTCCGAATATGACACTAAAGTTACAGAAACAAAGTCGGCGATTTTGGACGGGTTCTATAAACTAGAAGAGGGAAATGACGAATTGCGAAGAGCATTTGTTGGGGCGCATTCGAACACTGGAAGCTTGGAGAGTCTGAATGCAGAGATCGCACGCTAAGGGCGTTGCAGCGGCTGCGGCCATCTTGATGGTCCTATTTGGGATGAGTGGATCGTCCTGGGCCCGGACCGTGCGGACACGGGTCCACGCCGGGTTGCATAGTTCCATGCGAACCTCGTCGCGGACGAAGACGCATCCGGTGGCGATTACAGGCGAAGAGGTTGTGCCTGGAGTAATGCCGGACGAGCTTTCCTCAGGAATTACCTCAGGTGAGCTGCCCGATGATGGAAAGCCCTATCAGCTGCGGATGACAAATCTGCACACCGGAGAAAGTCTGGATGTGGTTTACCGTATCGGCGACACCTATGTGCCCGACGCTCTGGAGAAGCTTGACTACTTTCTGCGCGATCACTACACGCAGGACGTGGTTCACTACGAGCCGAAAGAGTTTGATGTACTGCACGCCATGATGTCGCGGCTGGGGCGGGTGAATGGCATCATCCAGGTGGTCTGCGGGTACAGAACTCCCGAAACCAATGAGGCGCTTCGGCACGCGTCGGTGAAGACTGGAGTCGCCGAACATAGTCAGCATATGGAAGGTCATGCGATCGACCTTAGGGTCCCGGGAGTTTCGACGGTGCAGGTGCGGAATACGGCCCTTTCGCTTCGTGCCGGCGGCGTCGGGTACTATCCTGTCTCACAATTCGTCCATGTGGATGTAGGGCCCGTGCGTGAATGGGCATTCGGAATCACACCTCGCAAGCCAGTGCGGCGGATTCATGGTGCTCACTCAGGAACTGTTTCGGGCGAGTAAAGTTGAGGATCGAATAGGCAAGGGCTCCGGTTTCCGGGGCCTTTTGTTTGCGCGCGATGCGGTTGGCTATACTTCGCCGCATGGATATCCTGCGTGGACAACTCAGAGGGCCAAGGTGGGGCCTGCCCTTGGCGCGGACGATCGCTGAAAAGATCGGGAGAGACAAGTCCGCAGTCCGAGTGCTGGTGAGAGAACTGTTCGACGACGAGATCGAGGTGCGGAAAAGCGCCGCAGACGTGGCCAAGCGAATTACAGAGACGGACGGAACCTTGCTGGAACCCTACGCCGACGAACTCGCTGGACTCCTGGAGACCCTGCCAGTGGAGGAGTCGCGGACGCGGTGGCATCTCGGATTGGTGGTGCCGCGGGTGGCGTGTACCTGTGCCCAGCGGTTGCGGGCAGCGCGGACGATGTCGTTGCTCGCCGAGGATGAGAGCAACGTGGTGCGATGCTCGGCCGTAGAGGGGATGGGGTTGCTAGCGTTGCGAGAACCTTCGTTGCGGGACGAGGCGGAAGAGATGGTGGAGAGGTATCTGCGCGACGGAACGGTGGCGATGAAGAGCAGAGCGCGTGGGGTGCAGCGGACTTGGGCGAGGGCAGAGCAGAAGAAATGATGGCGTCGCAGAGATGATCGTGGGCGTCACTCAATTTCGTAAAATAGAGGGATGAGCAAGAGCCGTTCGCCGCTGTATGTCACCACGTTGATCGCGGGCGCCTTCTTCATGGAGAATCTGGACGGCACGATTATCGCCACGGCGCTGCCACAGATGGCGCGCAGCTTCCACGTAGGTGCGGTGAATCTGAACATCGGGATGACGGCATATCTGCTGACGCTGGCGGTGTTCATTCCGATCAGCGGGTGGGTAGCGGACCGCTATGGTTCGCGGTCGGTGTTTGCGTCGGCGATTGCAATCTTCACTCTGGCGTCGCTACTCTGCGGGGAGGCGCGGACGCTGACCCAGTTCACGCTCATGCGGATTGTTCAGGGCATCGGCGGCGCAATGATGGTGCCCGTGGGACGGCTGATTGTGCTGCGCAATACGCCCAAGGAGGAGCTGACGCAGGCGATCGCCTATATCACCTGGCCTGGGCTCACGGCGCTGGTGATTGGGCCTGCGCTGGGCGGTTTTATCACGACGTATGCAAGCTGGCACTGGATCTTCTTTCTGAATCTGCCGCTGGGCGTGCTGGCCCTGACGCTGGCATTGCTTTGGATTGAGAATGTACGGACCGACGAGCGGCATCCATTCGACTGGCTGACCTTCGTACTGGGAGGGTTTGCCTCGGTGGGCGTGGTGTACGCGATGGAGAAGCTGGGCGGCGAAGGAGGCCGCTGGCAGTTACCAGCAACGATCTTAGTGCTGAGCCTGCTGAGCGGTTCGGTGGCGGTGGCGGTTGGCAGGCGCAGGCCGGCAATCTCGCTGATCGACTTCGAGTCGCTACGGCTGAAGACGTACTCGCTTTCGGTGTATGGGGCGAGCGCGTTTCGCGTCGCGGTGTCAGTGCTTCCGTTTCTTCTCCCGTTGATGTTCCAGATTGCATTTGGGCTGAATGCATTTCGGTCGGGGCTTTATCTGCTGGCGCTATTTGCAGGCGACCTAAGCATGAAGGCGTTTGTGATTCAAGCGCTTCGCCGGTTCGGCTTTCGGCGGATTCTGCTGGTGAATGGAGTGATTACGGCTGGCTCGATGATGTTATGTGCGACGCTGACGCCGGCGACGCCGCCCATGCTGATTGTGGCGATTCTGTTCTTTCACGGGGCGTGCCGATCCATGGAGTTCACCTGCATGACGACGCTGGCGTACACGGAGATCCCGGCGAGCAGGATGAGCCGCGCAAATGGATTTTTGAGCGCCATCATGCAGCTCAGCATGGGGCTTGGGGTGGCCGTGGGCGCGATAACGCTGCGGCTCGTAGCGCATGCGTATGGACACTCGGCCGCAACTCCGCAACTCCGCGATTTTCATGTTGCCATCCTGGTGATGGCGGTGCTGGCGCTTGGACCGGTGGTGGATAGCCTGGGGCTCTCACCGAACGCGGGCGTGGCCACAAGCGGCCATACGGAGGCGAATCTTGAGGTCAACCCAGTCTGAGGTTAGGACGAAGGAACCGCTTTGGTCGATGCGATGGTTGGTCGCGTTGAGGGTTAGACACTCGACAGTAGCGATGAAATTGCATCCAGCAATTCGCTAACTTCCACGCCGTGTCGTTCGTCTACGACGACTAGTCAATGAGTTAGATGGTTCGGCCGGGCTCCCTAAATTTGTTCAAGGAGATTTCCATGTCCAAAGTACGATCACGCGTGCTGGTCGCAGGTCTTTTCTGTTTCTTTGCCAGCTATCTGCAATCGCGCGCCAACGCGATCGTTGAACCGACTCCAGCGAAGGACACTGCGCTGCCCGTACCCGAAGTATTCGCTCCGGGCATCATCTCCGGCCCTGCCAACGATGGGTCGCCGACGTTCTCTCCCGATGGAGGTACGCTCTTCTTCACTCGAAGCAGCGCGCACTGGTCCATCATCCTCGAATCGCATCGCCTCAAAGATCGATGGTCCGAGCCTAAGGTCGCATCGTTCTCCGGGGAATGGTCCGATTCGTCACCTGCGTTTTCTCCAGATGGTTCGTTTATTCTCTTTGTTTCGGTTCGACCTCTCTCAACGGATTCTTCGCAGGCTAAAGGCGCCCCCGCTATGGCGTCTCATATCTGGAGAGTAGACCGCGTCGGATCGGGTTGGAGCGAGCCGCTGCAGCTTCCTGAATCGATTAACTCTTTCCAATGGATCTTTCGACCTAGTGTCGCAGCGGACGGAAGTATCTATTTCACTGCTGCTGTGAAGGGGAAGGAGCTGAGCCTGTTTCGCTCGCCTTGTCAACACGGTATCTACCGCAACGTGGAACCTCTCTCCTTCAGCGACGGCAGCGTAAAGGATGTTGATCCTGAGATAGCGCCCGATCAGTCGTTTCTGGTGTTCACCAGCAAGCGTCCCAGGCCTGGTGACACAACGCATGAACATCTGTTTATCGTCTATAACCAGGGCGGCGTCTGGGGTTCCATCGTGCCGATCCGATACGCTGGTGACGACGCGAATGGCTCAAGTGAGGACAACGATCCCCGATTCGGCGCGGATCATCGAACGGTTTACTTCAGCAGCGATCGCACACTGGCGGTCCACTTTCCTCGGACGCATGAGCAAGCGAGCGAAGACTACCAGCGTCTCGAAACCTGGGACAACAGCAACTCCAACATATGGGTGATCTCGCTGAGCCCAGTGCTGAAGGAGGCGGCCTCCTCGCAGTCCAAGCTCTGAACATAGCAACTGGGTGCCAAAAGCAGAAGGCCGCCATTGCTGGCGGCCTTCCTTTGCATCGGTTTTACTTTCTCGATTAGTCGCCGGAGACGGTCTCTTCGACCTTCGGCGCCGGAGCGGCTTTGATCTCGCCGAGGGAGATGAAACCAGCGGGAGCATCCGGCTCCTGGAGGATCTCCTTGCGGTAGAGCTTGGCCATGCGGGCGTTTTCGGCGTCCTGCTTGATCTTCGCATCGCGTGCGCGGATCTTCTCTTCGCGAGAGTTCTTCGCGATGCCGGACTTGTCGAAGGTGTCGTTGGCGGCGGCGTTGACATGCTCGTCGTTGAGGACCAGGTCATACTTCATCTCGGCTTCGAGACCGACCTTCTTACCGCCGGCGAAGATCTCGTGACGGCCATGCTCCTCGTACCACTTGGTCAGGGTGGAGGTCATGTGCATCTTCTCGATGATGTTGCGCCAGCCCACGCCAGTGTTGTACGCGCAGAAGCTGATCTCACCCTCTTGTGTGGCATAGGGGATGATGCACTGCTCGGTGCGGCGGAAGTCGTAGTTGAAGAGGTCCTGGAACCACATGCCGGCGATGAAGAGGAAGTTCCAGCGGTCGGCGCGGCGCTTCTCGATGTCGGCCATGGTGCGGTCCGCGGTGACCTTGCCGTAGTTCTTTCCGGTAGCACCGAAGCACTTGTCGAACTTCTGCAGCAGGTCGACGATCTTGAAGTGCGTAGGAGCCTTCGACGGGTTGTAGTTGCGCAGCAGCGCGAGCGAAACGCCGACGATTGAGAGGAACTTGCCGCGTGCGGCGTCGTTGACCTGCGCAACGTCCTTTGCAAGCTGTACTGCATCGAGGAAGGAGGTAACCGGAACGGCCTCTTTCGTCTCCTTATCGATCATCAGCGCCATGCCGATGCCGCAGTTGGGATGGCAACCGCAGGAGAGCTGGCCCCAGTCGCGGTCGGGTCCATGTACAAGGTCGGCCCAGTCGGAGAAGGTAGACATGAACGAGATGGGGAACCAGTCGCGGGTCGATTCACCGAGGCCGGTCTGGTCACGGACGTCGTGCGCGAGGTGCGACAGAGTGTAACGCTGCGCATGGCGGCGCTCGTCGGAGATATCTTCGTCACGTCCGGTAAAGCTGACAGGCTGGAACGAGAGGAAGTTGATCTTCTTCGGGTTGTCGAGCGCGAACTCGATGATGCGGCCGACCTGCTCATTATTGATGCCGTTGACAATGGTGGTTACGGGAACGATGTCGACGCCAGCTTCGTGCAGGTTGTGGATGGCCTGGAGCTTCACGTCGAACGCGTTGCCAACCTTGCGGTGCGAGTTGGCGGCGTTGCCGATACCGTCGAACTGGAGATAAGCGTAGCGGAGACCGGCCTCAGCAGCAGCCTTGGCAAACTCCTTCGACTTTGCGAACTCGATACCGTTGGTTGCGGCCTGTACGGAGTTATAACCAACCTTACGGGAATAGGCGACGGCGTCGAGGAAGTAAGGCGACAGCGTCGGTTCGCCACCAGAAAACTGCACGCTCATCTGACGACGCGGCTTGATCGTGATCGCGTTGTCGAGCATGGTCTTGATCTCGTCCCACGTCAGCTCGTGCACGAAGCCGACCTGGTTAGCGTCCATGAAGCAGGGATCGCACATCATGTTGCAACGGTTGGTCAGGTCGATCGTAAGAACCGATCCGCGGCCGTGCGTCACGGTCGAGGTGCCGTGGTTGTGCAGCTTCTCGTCGTTGTGGGCGCGGATGTCGCGGCCCGGGAAGACGTCTTCAAGGTGCTTCATCATCGGCGGGTCGATGGACATAACGTCCTCGAAGTGGCCGTGAATCGGGCAGTCCTTGACCATCAGGATCTGGCCGTCGCGCTCGATGATCTGGGCCTTGATCTCGCCGACCTTCTCATTGAGCAGAATCTCGTGAGGCAGCTTGCCGTCGACGATCTGCTGACGAATCTCCGGAATGCACTTCGGGCAGAGAGAATCAGTTGTGCGCGGCCAACCGAGGGGCGGCTTCTCTTTCTGATAGCTCTTCAGAAGCGGCTTATCGCTCCACTTGGGTGTGAAGCTGGCGTTGGGGCTGAACGAGTTCAGCTTGTTGAATACTGCCCAGCCTGCCTTTGCTCCATAGGTGAGAGCTTTTTCCGCGATTTTGGCCTTCGGCATGTCTTTTTGTCTCCTGATTGTCCGTCTGATTGTCTAGATATCTTCTGGATTGTTACTTAATTTCGATCTACGAAGGTCCCTTTTTACGCTGCTGACCGATGCTGGTATCGCAAGGAGCAACCCTCACTTGATTGAAGCTATCTATCGCTTTTCCTGTCAGATGCAGCGGGGATCCCGTTCGACTCACCCCTTAACAGTACCCAGCTTGGGGGTCATATCGAAGCATGTGGTATCGAACGGCAAGAATCTGCATTGAACGGCAATGTAGAGCGGTGGATGGGGCGAAGTTTTTACGCTAAATACGGAAAATATGTCACTGAGAAGTAACCCCACTGCTCCCGCTGGCAATATTGTTCAGGATTCGCTGAACGAAGATGATGCGAACGTGGATGTGGCTGGCCACGTCAGGAAGGAATTCGTCGATCAGATTGTTGACTGGATCGAGCGCGTAGCCGGTCGCGATGCGGGTAATGGTCGAGGAGAGATCCGTATGCACACCGGGCACATATTGATTTGAAAGGACGGCCTCGAGCGGATAGTCCAGTAAGACGGAATAGTTGGGCATCGTACTGCCGTCGTCGTGGCGCGAGATTACGGTGCGGGAGACGGAATAAACGATCCGCTTCGTCAGCGGCGCGTTTGGCATGCGAAAGTAACGTGGATCCTGATGGAACAGGATCGGAAAAGTGAAGCCTCTGAAGAATTCGCTGGAGATATCCTGCACGTAACTGATACCGACAGATTTGCCGAATCCCTTCAGACCGGGACCGTACGCAGAGTGGGAATCGGCTGCAACTGATATCGCAGAGATGCCGACGATGGTGCCGAAGTTAGCAGGATCAGCGAGATTGTTGAGAGCAAGGTAACCCTTCTCCTGCCAGGTCAGCGGGATGACGATATTCGTACCGATAAAATTTTGATAAGGATAGACAAGATTGCTACAGGGCTTTGGGACCGCATCGAGGCGGTTGGGGTTGTAGTAGACAACCTTCAAGGCACGAAAGGCGTTGCACGGCTTGACTCCATCTCCGGTCTGCCGAAAGGAAGCCTCGGCTACTGCGACGACATCTTCCTGATTCGAAGCTGTGGCGCCAGGCGAGTCTGGCAGGTCGTCAGAAGCTGAGTCTGAGGAAGCGGACACAGTCCCCGTGCTTGTGGGTGTTGAGAGTTGTGCTGCTGCAGTAATAGCAGATAGCAGCAAAACCGAACTCAACAACCAACGCATACGAATAGCCCTCGTTGCCTATCCTAAACAGACGTAGCGAAACCTACCTCAGGCTTATTTGAGGTGAGTGATTTCGAGCGCCTCGTCGAGAAACTCGGTAACGACAAAGCCGATTGCACCGCCGGCCATCGAGGTGCCAAAGGTCTGTGCTGTCTGGCTGAAGCTGCGATTCGAATCAGGGTAATATGCGTTGCTGAGGGCAGCTCCGAAGACGCGGCCGGAGATGAGGGAGTAGTTGGGTGTGGCGTGGCCATCGTCCGCGCGAGTGATGATAGCGCGGGTGGCGGCGTATGCCACGCGTTTGACCACATTGTGGCCTTTGCCCATCTTGTAGTAGCGCGGATCCTCATGAAATAGCGGAGCGAAGACGACGTTGCCGAAGATGTTCTGGCTGGTGTTGCGCAAAGCGGCCGCCCCAAGGCGCTCCCCGAAAGCACCACTGTCGGTACCGTAGTTGGGGGTGCCGTTGATGAGCTGAGTGTATGCCGCTGAAGTAGTCCATCCGATGAGGGAGAAGAGGGTGAAGCTCTGCTTGAATCCCATTACCTCTTTATCGTGCGCGGAGAGGGGTGGAGCTACTTGCCCAGGGTAGATGGTGATATCGCTGCGAGTGGCCAGAATCCTGCGTTTCACTGAGGCTGGATTCAAGGCGTCGCCTACCGGGTTCGCGAAGCTGTGTGTTTCGTTGCCTGAACTGTTGGATTCTTCGGTGGAAGAGGTGCTACTTGAGACCTCAGGAGCGTCGGGAAGAGCGAGCATGGCGTTCGTCGCGGCCGGCGGGCGGGGTTCGGTTTGTGCCTGCGCAATGAGCCCCGTCGAGGCAAAAAATGCCACAGTGATGAAGATAAGGCTTTTATTGAGGAACTTTCTTAAAGTCAGCCGTACCCTTGCAATAGTCAAAAATAACTCCCTTACAGGCTAAATATCCCACCACCGGTTAGAGTTCAGCGACTGGCTATTGGTCGCAAACTGCATGATGTGAGCGTTTGCCTAGGTATAACGGACGCTCAAACGTCACGGCAAGTTGTATTTACCCGCTCCGCCTGATTCCCCAAAACCTTGTTACCATCCCGGCACGTAGACGCAATGACCATTGACGCTCTCTTTTCCACATCATCTAATCAATTGTTGGAGGTGCGCGCATGTCAACCGAAGAGCCGAAACGACCGTGGGAGCAGCAGTTGCGGGATGCGGCAACCCATCTGGAGGCAGATCTTAAGAACGTCGTAAAGTTCATTAACGATGAAGTGGTGCCGGATGTCCGACGCAATGGCTCAGAGGCGCTGCGAACCGCTGCGGCAGAGTTGCACAAGCTCGCGTCGCGAATGGATGATCATGCGCGAAGGTCTTCAACCCCACCACCGAAAGATACAGCGAAGCCGTGATCACCGTCCGGCGTACGTGTGCCGCTATGCTGTCGGCGTGCGCGCTGATACTCAGCGGTTGCCATAAAGAAACAACCAGAGCCTACCGGCCGCCACCTCCGCCGTCGACGACAACTGCTTCCAACCAAGGCAAAGTTTCGAGGGGATCGCGGACTAACTCGACAGCCGCTCAAGTAGCACCTCCGCCCGCTCCAGCCCCGATTCCAGGCAGTCTTGGAAAGCCCGTCTCAAGCGAGGTCGGAATGGCGAGCTGGTATGGTCCTCCCTACGCCGGTCGAAAAGGCGCTGACGGCACGGTCTACGACCAGAACGCGATGACTGCTGCTCACCTCACTCTCCCAATGGGAACGATGGTGCGCGTGACCAATCTGACCAACAACCAATCTGTCGTGGTGAAGATCACCGACCGCGGCCCGTTCGTCCATGGGCGCATTATCGATCTGTCACTTGCCGCTGCCAAGGCGACCGGAGTGTATCGCGCCGGTGTCGCCAAAGTGAAGGTGGAAGCGTTCGCCGCTCCGGTTCGTGTGAACGCCGATCCTGGCGGACACTGGTGCGTGCAGGTCGGGGCCTTCGCGCGAGAATCCGACGCAATAAAGCTCAAAGACGAGATGATTCGGCGCTATGCCACCGCCAAGGTCATCGAGTTCCCCGGGCCCACCGGGCATTGGGTCAGGATCAGCCCAAAGCTGCCGAACAAAAGCAATGCAACGGAGGTGGCCGACAGCATTCACCCCAAAGATCCTGACGCTGCGCCCTATCTAATCCGAACCGATTAGCGATACTATTTGCCGGGCAGGGCAGGAGGATCATAGTACGGAAGCTTTTGCTGCTCCACCGTTGCACGCTTCACGCCGATGTCGTCAAAGAGCAGGCTGGGAGCAATGGTGGTCTGAGGCACCGTGCCGAGCGAGTTCGAAACATAGGGGTCGTTGCCGGCGGCGACGATATCCGAGCGCAGGCTGCGGTTGTCGAGCTCATCGAAGATTGCACCGCGAACGAGTTGGCGCGAGCCATCAGGATGCACGAGATACAGCAGCCGCGGAAGAAGCTCGCCACCTAGAGTCTCGACTGAGTAGACGTCGCGGCCTTGCTCCTTCGCCATACCGAGAAGACGTTGATTCAGTTCGCCTCGCGACAGTGGATGGCTCGACTTGACCAGAATGACTCCAGCGCGCGAATGAGCTGACTGTGCAGGCGCGGCGCGTCCGTGGCCATTCGACGTGTCAAAATCTTTGATGGGCTCGCGGCCGATAAGAAAATTTTCGAGCTTGCCATTTACAACGATGTCGACTGATTGTGCAGGGACGCCCTCATCATCGATCTTGTAAGCGCCAAGAAGAGCCTTGCCGTCGAACTTTGTTTGCAACGGATCATCCGTTACGCTGAGCATCTCCGGCAGAACGCGCGCCTTGAAGCTCGAAGAGTAGGCGCCGCTAGTGCGCGCAGTAGTGCCCATCTCCGGTCTGTCGGCCTCAATGTTGGGCACGAGCAGACGGTCGATCACGTCCGAAGCGGCATCTCCGCTAAAGAGCACAGGCCCATGGTAGTCATCCGCTGAAACGACTGGAGCATTGCGAAGCTCTTCAAAGCTCTTGAGATCCTCGATGACGCGTTTGCGAAAGGCGCTTGCGTCTTCGAGCTCCTTCGCGTTGGCAGCGACAGTTCCGTTATCGCGGCTCAGGCGCATCCCGTCCCCTGCCTGTCCGCCTACGCTGATTGCACCATCGTAGCCGGTGTAGCCTTGACGCACTACGGTTCCTTCGGTGTTAACCAGGTAGCGGTTGAGTGCGATGCCGCGAATGTTAGCGGTCGAGTATTGGACGTGCTCGGCGAAAGGCCGCACCTGTGGGTCCGAGGCAAAGAGGCCGCTGGCTTCAACAATACGGCGCTTCCACTCTGCGCGATCAAGATCAAGCGTGACGAGGGGAGAGATCTGCACGACCGGCTTGGCCTGGGCAAAGTCCGGCTGGGCCTGCACAGATTGAAACTGCTTCAATGCAGCCTGCTTGGCCGAATAAGCTCGGAGAGCGTTTTTATAGGCGGTGTCAGTTGCAGTCCAGAGCGCATACCGCAGTGCTTCGGGGTCATTGTCAGTCGGGGCCAGTTCAACTGAGCCGTCACCACGGCTGGTGCTGCTATCTACGGCATAGTCGCCGATGCGCACTGTGACGCGGACGATCCGCTGATGATTTTCTTCTTCGCGTGTAAGCGCACCGTAGTTGGCGACAGCCTCATAGGAGGCCAGGTCGTCCAGACGGTACTCCACAAAGTAGGGATGCTGCATGCCGGGAAGCAGCAGCGCCTTCTCGCGGTCGAGCTCTACCTGCATCGCACGAATCATAGGATCGCTCGCCGCAGGTGTACTTTCAGCAATAGCCGTATTTGTAACTGCAGTCGTACTCAAACAAACTATCGACCAGAGCGCCCCACAAACAATACCGCCAACCTGTGTCTTCCGAAGTAAGCTCATTATTGGCCACCCTTTCCACCAGAGGCCGCCGCCCCAGGCGGCGGCAAAATAGGTGGCCGCGCTGTGCCCTGAGCCTGACGCTGGGTTTCAATCTCGCTGACCAGCATCGCCGGAGCAACGGCGCTGACAGGAATACTCCCGGACTCGGCTCCGCAGATGCCGTTGAAGATATCCTGCTTATCGTTCGTCGCGAGAATGCGGTTCAGTGCGGCCTGCGGTGTCCCTACAATGCTCACTCCACGTACGAGTTCATCGGGGCGACCATCAACGTAGACGCGATAGACCACAAGCGGAATCACCTGGAAGGCTTGCGGGGAACGGCGTGTCGTAACGGCAAAGCCCGAAGAGATGTCTTCGAAGTAAAGACCATAAGCCTTGCCTTGCTTCTTCGCCTCGGCCTTCAACATCTCGCGCAGTTCGGCATCGCTGACAGTCTTAGAGGAAGTGACAATAAGATTTCCCTGCCTGCCCGTCGGCATGTGCCCGGTCTCGGCGCGGCCGTGGCCATTGGTGTTCGAAAAACTGGCGATAGGAAGTCGCGACATCAGGAAGGTATCGAGAACGCCATCTTTGATGAGATCCACACGGCGTGCCTGCTGTCCTTCATCGTCGTAACTATAGTGCCCGCTGAGTGACGTTCCGTGGAATTCCGAGAGCGTCGGGTCGTCAGAGACGCTGAGAAATGTCGGCAAAATCTGTTTCCCAAGCAACTTCGTGAAGGTCTGTCCTTCGTCGTCGCCTCGCTGGCGTTGGCCTTCGAGCCGATGACCAAGAACCTCATGAAAGAACACAGCTGAAGCCCGGCCACTAAGGATCGCAGGGCCGTTGAAAGGCTCGGTCACAGGCGCCTCCCGCAAGGCCTCAAGATTCTTCGCCATGGCGACAGTCTTGTCGATGAGTGCTTTCTGATCGGGAAGATGCGCCACCTCGTCAGCTTCGAAGGTCTCGGCGCGAAAAAGATCCATTCCATCGGCGGCGCGTGTCCTGGCGACAATAACAAGCCGCGCGACATGGTTCGGGGTTGCGACCTTAGCGCCTTCCGAAGAGACAAAGTAGTCCGTCTCAGTGGTCGCCTCGAGCGCGACATCGTTGTAAAAGACATCGGGATACTGCTTAAAGAGTCCGGAGAGTTCGCGCAGACGAGCCTGCCACGCTGCGGTGTCGACGACCAGCGCCGGCGACGGTGGAAGGATCGCCGAGGCTGGCTTCTCACTCGAGAAATCGGCTGAGGCGTCTTCCTCCTTCGCGCGGACCTGTTGCTCCGTCTTCACCTTCAGATACCCGTCGAGCGCCTTGCCGTAGCCGCGGTTGGTAGCGAACCACAGGGTACGCTCGATGGCGTCGCTGTCGTTCGCGAGCGGCAAAGGGATTGTCGTCAGGGCGCTGTTCCTATGATCGCCATGAGTGTTATCTTCTGCCGCTGTGCCAAGCCGGACCTGGACATCGGCGACGCGCCGACGGTTCTCACGTGAGCCAGTGATCGCCCCGAACTGCGCAGTCATGCTCATGCTGTCGCTATCGGAGACAGCATAGCTGAGAAAGTAAGGCTTCGGCTGAGTCGCGTCTGTAGCGTTGTTGCCAAGCGAAGTCATCGCACGATGCAACTCAGACTCCATGGTGTCGATCAGGACAGCCGCTGGAGCGGGTTCAGGACTTTTGGTTGCCGCTGCACTGTAATCGACGGAGGAGATCGCCACCCCTACCAGGCCGGCAAAACTAACCCAGGCCACTGCCACTCTTTGTCTCTTCATGGAAAAGGAAACTCGTTTCGCCTGCAAAATACGCCTGTTGCCGAGTGTATCGGAAGTGACGCTATAGCGCTTAGTCCCCCTGCGGTCCGTAGTACCACGTGCAGTCTTTCCGCAGACAACCGAGAGTTGGACGAAACTACGAGGGTTTTGTCGACAAGCCGCTTAGACGCTGTAACGCCGAACACTAAGCCACACAGTCAGCACAATGAACTGGGTGAGGAGCAGGGACTCCGCCAGTCCAAACGTTGCGTGCCTACTGTTGGACAGTGACAAAGCAATGAGCACCACCAGCGTCAGGATCATGCCAAGGAACACCGCGTTCCGGCCATAGTAAGTAGGAGTCAACGACACCGGGCGACGGGCAGGAAGCCTGCGAGCGACCCGCGCGACAAAGTCCGCCGGAATCTCAATGCTGGGTGCGGCCTCGAGAGCACGGAAAATGCGCAGGTCCAGCTCGTCATCTGCGGCCTTATTTACGAGCTTCGAATTCATCGATTCGTCTGACATTCCGCTCTCCTCTCCTTCGTTTGACGTTGCTGGATGGCTTCACGAAGCTTTTTACGCCCACGGTGAAGGTGAGTCCGCACCGTACCGATCGGCATCCCCAACGCATACGAAATCTGCTCGTAGCTGCGTTCTTCCTGATGATAGAGGATTAGTATCGTCCGCTCAATCTGACTGAGGAGCTGAAGCTGCTCCTCCACCGTCTGCTGGAACTCGCGTTCTTCAAGCTGCTGCTCGGCGTTGCGGTCGGGGTGCGCAAGCCGTTCCTCCCACGCTGAAGTCTCGTCCGATAGCGAAACATGGGCGCGGTCAACACGTCGCCTACGCTTCCACTCGTCCTGCGCGACATTCACCGCAATCCGATACAGATAGGTTGTGATCAGGGCTTCACCGCGAAAACTCGGCAGCGCACGGTAGAGCCGCAAAAAGACATCCTGTGCAAGATCATCGACATGCTCACGACTCCCTGTCAGGCGCACCAAGGTGCGAAAGACCATCGCCTGATGGTCACGTACCAGCTGCTCGAAGGTGAGATCGACGTCCAAGCGAGGTTAGACAATAGAGTGCTCCGAAAGTTTCATCGAAGCGAGTGAAACTTTCGAACAGCGTTCCTGTCTAACGCGGGCAGAAAGAGGAGGTAGCATATGGATTTCATGATGAGTCCCTTTATCGTGCCTGTAGCCGGTTGCGCCGTTGGCGCGGTCGCCATCGTTTCAGGTATCTGGTTCGAAGCTCAACAGCGCCGTAATAAAGCGGAGCAACGCATGGCCATGATTGCGCGCGGTGTTCCTATCGCCGAGATCGAGAAGCTGCTTGGCAGCGGCGACGAAGAGAAGCGGGTGAGAGATCCACTACGCAGTCTAGCGAACGCACGGCGCGCTGGGATCGTTCTCGTTTCGCTCGGTGTGGGGCTGGTTCTATTCTTTGCTGCGCTCAGCGTCGTTGTGCATGTGCGTGAAGTATTGGCGGGTGCCGCCGCTGGTCTCATTCCGCTAGCTATTGGAATTGGTTTCTTTGTCGACTACAACCTGCAGAAGCGCGAGCTATCGCGCTTCGGGTTGGAGATCGGTGCAGAATCCTCAGGTCTTGGTTCGGAGCGGTAGCTTTCCGCTACGGTCGTCGGTATTTTGCGCTGGGCTATGCGAATCATGCACACTGGCTTCATTCGGAATGGAGCCTTGAATTGACCAATGTACGTGCAGCTCTGCTTCTGCTGATCGGCCTTTTTCTGGTCTCGATCCCCTCAGCTCAAGCCTTGGGAACAACCCCAACCGAGGCGCAGGCCCTGCGAGAAGCCGCGCAGAATCACACCGCCTACACCCTGCCTCCGGAGAAGCTCAAGCTCGCAAAGGAGTTGTTTCGCGACCGCACCACGCTGCATTTCCTGGCCGAAGGGTGGGGCATCCTCCAGCTAATTCTGCTACTGGCCCTTCGCATACCGAAGCGAATGCGTGATGCCGCCGAGAAAATGACAAAGATCCGCTGGGGCCAATGTTTCATCTTCGTCTTTCTCTTCCTTCTCATCACTGCGCTCCTGAACATACCACTACGTCTCTTCGGACACCACATCGCGCTCGCGTATGGGTTATCAGTGCAGCGCTGGGGCAGTTGGTTCGCGGATCTTAGTAAAAGCTTTCTGCTCGAATGGATCGTAGCCGGGCTACTCGTGATGGTGTTGTTCTGGGTAATCCGGTGGTCGCCAAAACGTTGGTGGTTCTGGTTTTGGATCCCCACCATGGTCGCTGTCTTATTCGGCGTCTTTCTCTCACCGATCATTGTCGATCCGCTCTTCAACAAGTTCGAGCCGTTGCAGCAACACGACCCCGCGCTGGTCGCGCAGTTAGAACGAGTCGTCGGTCGCAGTGGCGTAACTCTGCCACCGGACAGAATGTTCTTCATGCGAGCCAGCAGCAAGGTGACGAGCATGAATGCCTATGTCACCGGCTTCGGGCCCTCCAAGCGGCTCGTGCTGTGGGACACCACGATCTCCGCAGCGACTCCCGACGAACTCGCTGGAGTCTTTGGCCACGAACTCGGCCACTACGCCCTGCATCACATCGTCCAGGGATTGTTGTTCAGCGCCGTGTGCCTACTGGCCGGGTTTTTTGCCGGACAACGAATTACACGGTGGCTCCTCGCGAAGTATGGAGCATGTTGGCAGATCCGCTCGCAGAACGACTGGGCCTTCCTGGCGGTGCTGGTACTCGTGCTGAATGTGCTGAACTTCGTCGCCGAGCCGATCGAAAACGCCTTCAGCCGATCGATCGAGCACGCTGCCGATGTGTACGGACAGGAGGCGATTCACGGCATCGTCGCCGACCCGCAAACCACCACCCAGCAAGGGTTCCAGAAGCTTGGCGAAAACTCGCTCGACGACCCAACACCGCATCCGTTGGTCGACTTCTGGTTAGACGGCCACCCCTCCACAGCATCACGCGCCGCCTTCGCATTAGCCTACAACCCCTGGACAGCAGGGCAACATCCGAAGTACTTTCAACCATAATGAAGATCACGCCGAGCAATATCGCATCTTCCGATTGCCTCTTCTGCAAGATCGTAGCCGGAGACATTCCGGCAAACCGTGTCTACGAGGACCAGTTCTGCATCGGTTTTCCTGACATCAATCCACAAGCCCCAACCCATCTGCTCATCATCCCTAAACAGCACATCGCTTCTCTCGCAAAGGCAGAGGCGGAAGACTGCGCGCTGTTAGGCTCACTGATGTCTGCAGCCGCTGAGATCGCGCGCAAAGAGAAGCTGAGCAAAGGTTACCGAATTGTCGTCAACACAGGCGACGATGGGGGACAGACCGTGAATCACCTGCATCTTCACCTACTCGGTGGAAGACACATGAACTGGCCTCCCGGATAGCAAGTCGCCAAAAGGGGGCGCATTAAAAGAAAAGAGCCCGAAAGATCTCTCTCGCGGGCTCTTCACTAACGCTGAACCGTAAAAGGCCCTCGCGCCTTGCGTTTACTGGTTGAAGTTCGGCTCGTCTTCTTCTTCCATGCCATAGCGGCGCAGGAGGTTCGGAAGATTCTGCGAGAACGCGGCGCGAGGCATTACAGTATCGCAACCCGCTTCGACAGCCTTCGCCTTCAAGTCTCCCTGCAGATGCGACAGGAAACCGATGATGGAGGTGCTGCGCTTGAGCTTGGTCTTCAACTTTGGAATCAAGGTCAAGGGCTTGGCATTCGCATTGTTTAGGTCGAAGACGATCAGGCCAGGTCGATCTTCCTCTTCGCCGCCAACCAACGCGGCAACCGCCTCTTTGTCGTTCTTTACGAACGCTACCTTCACCCCGAGCTTACGTGCCGTCTCGGAGATCTTGGCGATGAAGAAGAGATCTTCAATAAAAAAGAAGATCTTCGTCGGTGCATCCTCAGCGATCGGAATCGCACGTCCCTGCGAGTAGTCGATGGGCTGGGAGTCGCTCTGATAGCTGCGTCCACCGCCATGGCCGTTGCTGCGGCCCTGGTAATTCCCGTTATGCGAATCCATGGTGGAGGGCGGAGTATCCGCGAAGTTGCCGTTCACGGCGCGATAGCTATGGTCCATCGGGCCGACAAAGCTGCGAGGTCCACGAGACTGCTGTTTGCCCCCACCGCCCTTGCGTTTGAACCCGCCGCTGTTGTTACCCGGCTGGTGCGTATCGCGGTCGCGATAGCCGCCACCATTGCTGCTGAACCCGCCGCCGTTGCTCCCGCTGGCAACGTTTCCCGGATTCTCCGGCGAACGCTGACGGTCACGGTCGCGAAACTTCTTCTTCCAGCGTTTGCCGCTGGAGGAGCCGTTCTGTTGCTGGCCGGCATTGGCCTGAAAGCCCTGTCCGCCTTGTGGTTGGAACGTCTGAGGAGCGGCTGCACCCTGAATAGAGCCGATGGGTTGACCCGCGCCCTGCTCGCTGGGTTGGCCCGCCTGCGGCGCGTCCGGACCCTTGCTCTTCCGCTTGCGGCGGCGCCGGCGGCTACTTTTGGACTGACCCATGCCGTGCGGGACGTTCTGCCCGGCGAATTGAGCCTCTCCGTCCTGCTGGACGGGAGACATTGTCGAACCCTGGTGAGAATCTACCTCGGGTACATTCTGCTCTGAAGTCATGCTTCCACTTCCTATTGCTTTAGATCGCAATTAGCGGTTCTCTCCCACGCGACGGTCTCTTCTTCCCCGTGAGACTCACGGAGGAGGAACCAAACCGGTATTGAAGCGTCGGATGAAACGGTCTCAAGTTTTACTCGAACGGACGTCTTCTATTGGTATCTGGCTGCGATCAAATCGGCGAATCTGCCGCTTACGCACAGCCTGGAGCGCTAGACAACAGCGAATCCTGGTTTTTCACCCTCTACCTGTTTGCGACAGAGTCCGACAAATCCGGTCTACTGTAATCCTGTATCGTTGCCGCCAAACCTACGCAATCGGTAGCTTTCTGGTGGCCACACAGCGATCGGCACCCACAGCCGGTTCACAAGGCAACTCCTAGGGTACGCTCAAAGTAGAAACTTGGCAAGGCCCTGTTCTACGACTTCCTGGTGAGCACCCAACCGGTTCGAAAACTTCGCTGAAAATCAGAAGAGCCGCTCCTCGAGAGCGGCCCCTCTATCTTGAATGGCCAGTCACTGGCCTCCTGAAAAACTTCCAATCAAGGAAGCGGACCTCCGGACTTTGGTCTACACCATCGATTGGGCGTAGCTTCTGCTGAGCCGGAGGCATGTCTGGCACACATCGGATCAAGCCAACGTGTTGCCTTTCATGAAGAAGCAATTCATTCGCCAAAAAGAGGAGCAGGGCATTCCTTGGCAAACTCCGAAAGCAGCCGCTAACCAGGAACCGAGAAATCTGAAAAACGGGAAAATGACAGTCCCTGGTTCCATATTTCGGTAGACCAGCGAGATCTAACTCGATTGACCCGCCCCCGGCTGGACCCTATAATTTATCTGTTCCGGCAGCCCTCTCGTTTTGCTACCGATTTGCCCCTATGGCAGTCTGTTCAATCGAGGTAAAAGATGGGCGTGCTCTGTCTCAAGGGTGCGTTGATCGAGTGGATGGAGGGAACGGCCTAGACGGCACTCCATGTGCGCCCGAAGCCGCACGCACAAGTTTGATCAATCCCTGAAGGAGTACCACACACCGCATGAATCGTACCCTAGCTTTTGCTACCGCTCTCGCCGCGGGAATGTCGTCCGCTGTTGGAGTGGCCCAGACAGCTGCTCCGGCCGCTCCTGCAGCCGCTTCCACCCAGCCCGCCGCAGCCCCCGCGCCAGTGGCGCCACACGCCGTACCGGCGAAAATTGCGACCATTGAGTTCGAGCAGGTCGCCGCTGCAACCAACGAAGGTCAGCGCGCGCTCCAGGCCCTGGAAAAGAAATATGAGCCCAAGGGTGCTGAGTTGCAGGCAAGGGCGCAGGAGATCGACACACTGAAGAAGCAGCTGCAGGCCGCCCCGGCGACGATGACCGATGCCGAACGCGCCACCAAGCTGCGTGCCATCGACACAAAGGAAAAGCAACTGCAACGCGATGGTCAGGATGCACAGCAGGCCGTCAGCGGTGAACAGCAGCAGGCCATTGGAGTCGTCGCGAAGAAGCTTGCGCCGGTCGTCAAGAAATACGTCGAGGACAACGGCTACACCATGCTGCTCGACATCACTGGCCAGCAGGGCGGTTCCGTAAGCCTGCTCTGGACCAGCGACGGCACCGATATCTCTCGCGCAGTTCTCGAAGCGTACAACGCATCTTCGGGAGTCGCACCTCCAGTTCCGTCGGCACCCTCTCCCGCGGCTCATCCGCACGCCTCGGCCGCTCCAAAGCCCCCGTTGCCGAAGCAGTAACATTGGCATGACAGAATCAGGCTGGGTGGGGTGAGACCGGTTAGAAGCCACCCCACCCGAGATCTTTGTAGCAAAATATTGAACGATCGAACCGAATCGAACTTTCGAAGGAGCACCACAAACCGCATGAATCGCACTCTTGTTCTTGTCTCCGCGCTAAGCGCCGGATTGATGACCACCGCAGGAATCTCTCAGACTGCCGCAGCCCCATCTGCTCCCGCCGCTGCACCTGCTGCTGTTGAGCCACAAGCCATTCCCGCAAAAATTGCGCTGGTTGCCTTTGAGCAGGCGGTCTTCGCCACGAACGAAGGCCAGCGCGCCGTCCAACAGATTCAGGACAAGTACAAGCCGAAGAAGGATCAGATCGACACCCTCTCGAAGGAAGTCGATTCGCTCAAGGCTCAGCTGCAGAGTGCACCGGCAACTCTTTCTGATGAAGAGCGCGCCACTCGCCTCCGCAACATCGACACCAAAGAGAAAGAGCTGAACCGCAACGCCGAAGATGCCCAGACGGCTTACAACGCGGACCTGCAGGAAGCCTACGGAAAAGTAGCAGCCAAGGTCTCGGTCACTCTCAAAGACTACGTCAGCAAGAATGGCTACACGCTGCTTCTCGATGTCAGCGGACAACAGAGCAACGTCATGTGGGCAAACCAGAGCACCGATGTGACCCAGGCGATCGTGACCGCTTACAACGCGTCCTCCGGTGTCGCTGCTCCGGCTCCGTCAGGCCCCTCCGGTCCTACGACGGCTCGTCCGCGTCCAACTACCACCACCCCCAAGCCAGCTGCACCGAAACAGTAAGCCCGAAGACCAGGCTGCACGCCGCGGCGAAGAGAGTGCTCCACGAATCCTCTCCTCCGCGGTGTGCAGCTTTTAAAAAGCTCTAAGCACAGGTCACTTGTGGAAAAACCTGTGGATCGTCGAAGCCGAAAAGCAGGACCCATCAGTCCAGACTCAACTTGTATAGGTCATGTTGCGCCCGCTAAATTCGACTAAGTGCCTAAAAATCAGTGTGTTGCTCACTCGTTACTGATTTTCCGAGCATGACTCATCCGCAGGTTTCGCCAACTAACGCTGTTTCAAGGGTTTCCACAGTTCGACGTTACGCCCAAGTTACAAATTCCCGCATCTAATTGTTTTGCAGGGGAACATCTACTCACAAAACCACGCGAATTAGTCTTTTTCAGAGAAGAAGTTGCGCCCGGAACCGAATCCGTCGCTTACCGTGAAGAAGCGCCAGGTTACTCCTCCCCTACCTTGAGCACCGCGAGAAACGCCTCCTGCGGAATATCGACCTTCCCGATCCGCTTCATGCGCTTCTTTCCTTCTTTTTGCTTCTCCAGCAGCTTGCGTTTACGGCTAATGTCCCCGCCGTAACACTTCGCGATTACGTTTTTGCGAATCGCAGTAACGGTCTCACGTGCGATGACCTTCGAACCGATCGCGGCCTGGATCGCAACCTCGAACATCTGACGTGGAATCAGTTCACGCATCTTTGATACCAGCGCGCGCCCACGTTGCTGCGCAAAATCTTTATGGATGATGATCGACAGCGCGTCCACAGGATCGCCGCCGATCAGAATATCCATCTTGACCATCGGCGAAACCCACATCCCGGCCAACTGGTAGTCGAGCGAAGCATAACCACGCGACACAGTCTTCAGCCGATCGTAAAAGTCCAGCACGATCTCATTCAACGGAAGCTCGTACGTGATCAACACGCGCGTGTCAGAGACATACTCCATGTTCTGTTGACGCCCGCGCTTCTCCTCGACAAGCTTCAAAATACCGCCGACGTACTCTTCGTTCGTCAAAATCTTCGCGACGATCACCGGCTCTTCGATCTGCTCGATCTCCGTAGTCTCCGGCCAGCGCGAAGGATTATCCACCTCGCGCACGCTTCCGTCCGTCATCGTGATCTTGTAGCGCACACCCGGAGCAGTCGTAATCAAATCAAGATCGTACTCACGCTCCAGACGCTCCTGAATAATCTCCAGATGGAGCAGCCCAAGAAAGCCGCACCGAAAGCCAAAGCCAAGCGCAACCGAAGACTCTGGTTCAAAGGAAAAGCTCGCATCGTTCAGACGAAGCTTTTCGAGCGCGTCGCGCAGCATCGCATGCTCATGCGAGTCCACCGTATACAGCCCGGCAAACACCATGCTCTTGATGTCTTCAAATCCAGGCAGTGCTTCAGCGCAGGGATTCTCAACCGACGTGATGGTATCGCCGACCTTCGTGTCAGCTACGTTCTTGATGGTCGCGACAAAAAATCCAACCTCGCCCGCGCTCAATTCGGCAAGCTCGACTGGCTTCGGGGTCATCACTCCCATGCTCTCAACATCGAACGTCTTGCCATTCGACATGACCTTGATCTTCATCCCCTTGCGCAGTCTGCCGTTGATGATGCGCGCCAGCACAATAACCCCTCTATAAGGATCGAACCAGCTGTCGAAGATCAACGCCTGCAGCGGCGCTTCCGGGTCGCCCAGCGGCGGCGGCAGCAGTGTGACAACAGCCTCAAGAATGCTTTCGACGTTCAGCCCGGTCTTTGCGCTGACAGCAATGGCGTCATCCGCAGGCAGCCCGACAGATTTCTCAATCATCTCTTTGGTGCGTTCGATGTCGGCGCTGGGCAGGTCAATTTTATTGATGATCGGAATGATCTCAAGCCCATTCGAGATGGCGAGATACGCATTCGCAAGCGTCTGCGCTTCGACACCCTGCGACGCATCGACCACCAGCAAAGCTCCTTCGCACGATGCCAGCGAGCGAGAAACTTCATAAGAGAAATCGACGTGGCCGGGCGTATCGATCAGGTTCAGCTGATAGGTCTCGCCGTCGTGCGCCTTATACATCATGCGAACGGTGTGGGCCTTGATCGTGATGCCGCGCTCACGCTCCAGGTCCATCGCGTCCAGCACCTGCGCCTGCATCTCACGGGACGTCAAGGAGCCGGTCAGCTCAAGTAGCCGGTCGGAAAGGGTGGACTTGCCATGGTCGATATGCGCGATGATCGCGAAGTTGCGGATGTGACTTGGATCCATTTTGTAGCTGGGTAGCCTCAATATCCATGTTAACACCCCGCTGCGTCTACAAAGAGGGAACCAGACGGTCCTGCGCTTTTGAAGTCAGCGATTTAAGTCCGTCTTATGCACCCACTCTCTCTACGCAAACGATAGCACCTCGGCGGCGCGGAACCAATCGGCGCAATGGCCCGTATCAACAGGCAGCGAGACTTTGTCTGGATGAGATTTCGCAGACCCGCAGGAACACTCAGACAAATAGGATTCATCCGAAACAACTTGCGGCCAGCGCC
Source organism: Tunturiibacter psychrotolerans (assembly GCF_051013365.1). Lineage (GTDB taxonomy): Bacteria > Acidobacteriota > Terriglobia > Terriglobales > Acidobacteriaceae > Edaphobacter > Edaphobacter psychrotolerans_A. Next base: position 2,688,274 of record NZ_CP132941.1, read on the forward strand.
GATCCTGACCGATTTTCCTGTCGACATTGCACTCTACGACGGATCAAACTTTGCATCGCGACATAAGCCCAAACATCCAATGGACCACAGATTCCTGGGTTCCTTGCAAGGAGGAGACCATGGCTACCAAACCATCTCCGATCGATACACTCAGTAAAATTCCTCCCCGCGTTCACTCCTCCAGCGCCTTCGTGCAGGCCTTGATGAGCGCGAAGGCCATGATGAAGTTCCAGCGCGCCGCGCAACTGATTACCTCCAGTCTCGATCTGGAGATGTTGCTCGATCGCGTAGTAAACGATATCGCCGACGCCATCGGCTGCGTCGAAGTTTCAGTCTGGCTGCGCGATCCGAACGGTGAGGAGATGGTGCTTCACGGTGTTCGAGGGTGCACCACCTATCGCAAAGGTGCCCGCCTGAAGATCGGCGTACGTGGCATGGTCGGCCACGTTGCTGCCACTGGCGTGACTCGCTACGCCCGCGATGTCACGGTCGATCCCTACTACGTCTCGTGCGAGGTCAACACCCGCTCCGAGTTGTCGATTCCACTCATGACCCGCGGCGAGGTCACCGGAGTACTCTGCGTAGATCACAAACAGACAAACGCCTTTGCCGAAGACGAGGTCATGGTACTGGAGGCCTTGGCCGGTCACATCGCCGTGGCGATCGAAAACGCGAGGCTCTTCCGCAACGAACGCCTGGAGCGGGAACAACTGAGGCGCGAAGCAGAAGAAGCACGGGCCGTTCAACAGTCTCTCTTCGTCAAAGCCGTGCCGCTGGTCTGTGGTTTCGCCTTTGAAACTGCGTGGAATCCGGCAGGGTCTGTAGCAGGCGATTGGTTTGATCTCATCGATCTCGGCAACGAACGCACCGGAATCGTGCTGGCGGATGTGTCCGGCAAGGGGATGCCCGCTGCACTATTGATGTCATCAACCCGCGCCATCCTGCGCTCACTCGCAAAACTCGATCCTTCACCAGGAAGAACCCTCATGCAGCTCAATCAGTTGCTCATGGAAGACTTCCCGACAGGAAAATTCGTCACCATGATCTACGCTGTACTCGATGCCCAATCGCGCGAGATCACCATTGCCAGCGCTGGACATCTGCGGCCTCTCCTCATCAACGGCAAGTGCTCGTTCCTTGATATCGACACCGGCATGCCGCTCGGGCTCGGTACGACCTCGTATCCCGAATACAAGGTCACTCTACCTCCAGGCACTCAGCTTCTCTTCTATACCGACGGAATCACCGAGGCAATGAATCACAACGACGAGGAGTATGGCGTAGATCGGTTGGTCGAACACTTCCTGCAGCCCAGCGCATGCATCGAGGGACTCATCGAGGATGTGCGGAGGCACTCCCACCACTCGAATCACACTGACGACGCAACCGCAGTCCTTATCCGAAGCCGATAAAACACAAGCAGCACCGACCCATAACTGACCCTTATGTCCACCGCACCACACTATCTTCCGGATAGCTGAATCCTTTTCGCAAAGCTATCCGCGAGAGTCTGCGAATTTGCTTCTTGCACCCCTTACAATGAAAAGCGAAGATGGTGCGAATGACATTAAGGGACTTGGTGCGAACTTCGGCACTCGCGGTGATGTGTGCCCCGCTGGTACTGCTGACCGGTTGTCCGCAGGAAGATACCGCCGCGCCGGGTAATGCTCCGGTACAAGCAACAGCACCGACAATTACGCCGCCGGCCAGCGGGGACGCAGCAACAACTAGTCAAGCAGCCCAGTCGACCGAGCAGTCCGTCGATAGCTCAGCTCACGCCTTCAAAGTTCAGCAACTGATCAACTCCGCTGAGTCCGCCTATCGCAGCGGCGTCGACAACTATCGCGCGGGTCGTCTCGATGCTGCACGACTCGACTTCGACTCCGCAGTCGATCTCATGCTTACCAGCGGCATGAATCTAAAGAGCGACCCGCAACTAGCCGATGAATTCGATCATCTCCTCAATGCCGTGAACTCGCTCGAGATGGCCGCGCTCAAACAAGGCAACGGATTCTCTCCCAAGATCGAAGAGGCGCCCCTCGACACCGCCGAAGACCTCACCTTCCCCGCCGATCCCGAACTGACCGCGAAGTTGAAGGCCGAACTCCAGATCTCCTCCGATCTCCCTCTCGTCATCAACGACCAGGTCGCCGGCTACATCGGCTACTTCGCGAACTCGCCCTCCTTCCACGCCCACATGCTTCGCAGCATGGAGCGCGCCGGAAAATACAAGACAATGATCCTGAAGGCGCTGGCAGACAACGGCGTGCCTCAGGACTTGATCTACCTCGCCGTAGCCGAATCAGGTTTTCAGCCGCAGGTTCTCAACGCAAAATCCGGAGCAGGCGGCATGTGGCAGTTCATGCCCACCGGAGCCTACGGCCTGGCGCGCAACGGCTATTTCGATGAGCGCTTCGATCCCGAAAAATCTTCCATCGCCTACGCGAAGTACATGAAGACCCTCTACAACCAGTTCGGCGACTGGTATCTCGCCATGGCCGCCTACGATTGGGGCCCCGGCAACGTCCAGCGCGCCGTGCAGCGAACCGGCTACGCCGACTTCTGGGAGCTCTACCGCCGCAACTCGCTGCCAAAGGAAACCAGAGACTACGTTCCCAAGATTCTCGCCGCCGTCATCATGGCGAAGAACCCTGAGAAGTATGGACTCGACAAGATGGTCCCCGACGCGCCCGTCGTTTCCGATACCGTGACCGTCGACTACGCAATCGATCTACGTCTGGTGGCCGACGTGACCGACTCCTCTCTCACAGAAATCGTCGCCTTGAACCCCAGCCTCCTGCGAATGACGACGCCGCGCGACACCTCCTTCGATCTGCACATCCCCGTTGGCACCCGCGACGTCTTCACTGAGCGCCTCAAGGAGATTCCTGAAGACAAACGCAGCAGCTGGCGCTTTCACGTAGTACGCCCGGGCGAAACGCTCGACGGCATCGCAACCAGCTTGCATGCCCATGTAAGCGACGTCGTAGCTGCAAATGGCGTCGCTCTGAATGATGGCGTCGATACCGGAGACGAGCTCGTCATACCCGTCACGACAGCCGCTGCAGGCACACGGCCGCAGCGATACGCCATGCGTCGCGGCGACACGTTGGTAACCGTCGCCGATCGATTCGGCGTCTCGGTAGAAGATCTGCGGCGGTGGAATCATCTCTCGTCCAAGGCCGTGCATCCCGGAACCTCTCTCGCAGTTGTCGAGCCGGTCAAGCTCGCGCCCGGCACACACGTGCACGGCAGAGGCACTCGAAGAAAGAGCAGCGTGCATGCCGCTTCAACCAGTGTTCATCAGGGTTCCGCGCATCCAGCCAGCACACACAAGAACTCGAAGCCCGCCACGTCCTCCGCTTCCGGTAAGGCGACCAGCAAGAAAAGTTCAAGCGAAGCGGAGCTCAACTCCACGACCAAAACGAAAAAGAAAGCTACACGATAAGTTTCCTCGTGAAAAAGATTGCTTGCCTTCGGTAGCGCTTGGATGCATCCTGTTGCTAGAATCTCATCCCGGTATGTAAAGATGTTTCTTGTTGCATCGAAGCTGGTAAGACAACGCAGAGAGCGATAGAAGTAGAGAGCAGTGAGGGGACAACAACAATGATGTTCGACGACACCATCAAGCTTCACGCAGCTGCAGCCGATGACGATCATACCTTCGGCGATGAACCCGATGACGAACTGGATGATGTGAACAACCGCTTCAGCGATGATGACGAAGAAGAAGAGGTCACGATGACCTCAGAGGATGACGATGCGGAGTCTCAGCTCGATGACGAAGACACCGACGACGATCTTCATGGAACCCATGCCGAAGACGCAAAGCTCTTCGCACTGCCGCCTTCGCCGGTGAGCAGCTACGAGCCGCCGACCAAAGCGTCCGAACTGCCAGTCAGGCAATCAGCTGCGAGCCCCGTAAAGCCGGCCGCAAAGAAAGTTGCTGCGACGCCAGCCAAGAAGGCCGCTCCAGTCAAGAAGGCCGCGCCTGCGAAGTCGGCCGCCAAGAAGATCAGCAAGCCAACGGCAACCAAAACGGCCGCGAAGAAGCCAGCCGTCAAGAAGGTCGTTGCAAAGAAGGTTGCGGCGAAGAAGCCCGCAGCGAAAAAAGTTCTGGCAAAGAAGGCTGCACCGAAGAAGGCCTCTGCCAAATCGAAGTCTGCCGCGAAGAAAGTTAGTGCTCTGCGCGGCGGGAAGACCACCCCTAAAAAGGTGGCCGGCAACAAGAGCACTGCAAGCAGTAAAAAACTAAAGACGAGAGGTACTATGGCAACTAAGAAAGCAGCAAAAAAGGCACCAGCGAAGAAGGCAGCAGCAAAGAAGGCTCCTGCTAAGAAGGCAGCCAAGAAGGCTCCTGCAAAGAAAGCCGTAAAGAAGGCTGTAAAGAAGGCCCCAGCAAAGAAAGCCGTAAAGAAGTAAGTACGCTCCAGGCAAGCAAATAGGCCCGGACTCCTCAATTGAGAGCCCGGGCCTTTTTGCGTCTGCTGATAAATATTTACTTTTTGTTGGCAGCGATCTCAGCAAGAACTTCCGTGCTGTGGACGTTCGGATCGACCTTCTCCCATACCTTCACCACCTTGCCATCTGGCGAAATCAGAAACGTCTCGCGATTGGCGAACTTCATCACGCCGAAGTTCTTCACCGGAACGCCGTACATATCGACAACCTTGTGATCAGGATCGGCGAGCAGCTTGAAGCTGAACGTATCCTTCGAGCACCAGGTCTTATGGCCCTCCACCGTATCCAGGCTTACACCGAGCACGACCGCGTTCGCCGCGTCATACTTGGCCATATCGCGCTGAAAGTTGTGCGCCTCAATCGTGCAGCCGGTGGTCTGGTCCTTGGGGTAGAAGTAAAGCACAACCCACTTGCCTTTGTAGTCCGTCAGGCTGACCGGTTTGTCTTCCTGCGAGGGCAGGGTAAAGTTGGGTGCCACGGCTCCAGCCTGTATTGTGTCTGCCGCAGGCGCCGCATGGGCTCTGAGGCCGATGCCGCACGCCGCTGCTACGCCGATGATTACTGCGATCCAAACTGCCTTGCGCATGGTGTTTCCCCTTATGTGATTCTGTTATCTGTGGACGAGTGAAAGCCGCGAAAGTCTCGAAGACGCATATGCTGCGTTGCAATTTTATCGTTCCGGCCGGTCTCTTTACAGCTTCGTGACAATATCTTTACTTCGCGACGATGGAAATACCGGCCTCATCCGCTGTGTTAAGAATCGCTGCGGGATCGAACATCAGCGTCCTCTCTGCTTCGACAGCCAGACAGGTGGCGCCCGCGGCCTTCATCGCCTCGATGGTTGCCACACCGACCACAGGAACGTCAAACCGCATGTCCTGATTGGGCTTAGCGACCTTAACTACAGTGAGAGCACGACGAAGAGTCGTCTCTCCCCCCGTATCGAGCGTGCGAAATAGCTCACCTGCGCGAGCGATCGTAGCGTCGGTCCCTTCCATCGCCTCCACCGCAACGCAAGCCTGAGCTGCAACCACCACCGTCTGGCCCAGATCGTACGTAGCAATAGCCTGTGCAACAGTTCGCCCGTAGGCAATATCCTTCAGTTCTTCCCCATCGGGCTCCCTACGAGTCAGCACACCAGCCTTCGCCAGCAGCGGCTCTAGATACTGCGTCGACGAGATCAATTCAATCCCTTCATCTCCAAGCACCTTCGCAATCGCACCCAGCAGCATATCGGTGTTGCGCGTACGCAGGCTCAGCAGCAACTTCGCAAGTCTCCAGTCCGGACGAATACTGGAAAAGATCTGCTTATGCTTCACCTGGCCCGCCATCACGGCACGAGTCACACCCTCGCCGCGCAAGGTGTCGATCAGCTTCGACAACTCGCCCAGAGACAACCAGTGAACGCGAATACCAGAATCTGCCGCCGCGCGATCGTTCATCTCGGGATCGGTCTCTTCCTTGATCGCCGCAACGACAACCTGCAAGCCATTCGCCCGCGCAGCATCCAGCAAAAGAAACGGAAAGCGCCCGTTCCCCGCAATAAGTCCAAGTTTTTCGATTTGATCTGATCCGCTCATGGTCACGTAACGAACTCTACTTTGCTGCCGCGACTTCACGAGCAAGGTAGATCGTCTTCCCCGTCTGAGCCGAACGCCGCGCCGCATCGAGAATTCGAACCACCGCGACATTGGTATCGAGCGACGTCAGGTCGTGCTGCGGCTTCAAGCTTCCCCCTAGAACAGCAGCAAGATAGTTCAGCGAATCATTCTCCGGTGCCGTCAGCGCAGGCGCTGTCTCAACGTGCTCAGCTTTCTCTCCCGGCAGACGCATACGAAGCTTCGCGCCCGGCGCGGCATCCTCATACAGGGTGTCCACATAACCGGTCGCGCCATAGACCTCCATATCCTTCCTCGCGAACGGCCAGTTCCACGAACCCTGAAGAATCGCCTGTGCATGCGGATAGGTCAGAATGATCGTGCTGTCGTCATCCACCTTCGGATAAATCTGCGGCTTCAACTGCAGTGCGACCGCAGTTACAGTCGTCGGAAGCTCCCCATGCATGATCCACGTGGCAAGATCCACCCCATAGCAACCGAAGTCAAACATCGCACCAGCGCCATTCTCCTTCGGATCCGTCAGCCAATTGAAAAACTCGGGATCGACATGAATCTCCTTCGGCCCCTCATGCCCGTCGTGAACAACCAGCTTGCGCAGGTCGCCGATCTTGCCCTCTTCCAACATCTTTACTGCAGCGGTGTTCGAGTTGTACCAGGTCGTCTCGTAGTTCGTCAGAACAGGGACGTTGTACTTCTCCGAGAGCGCCTGGATGGCAAGCGCATCTTCCACCGTAGTCGCCAGCGGCTTCTCCACCATGGCGGCTATGTGCAGAGGTGCAGCCTCTTCGATAGCAGCGCGATGCCCCGCAATCGATGTGTACACAAGGATCGCCTGCGGATGCGTCTTCTTCAGCATCTCTGCTTCAGTCGCAAAGAACATATCTCCCGACAGGTGTGTCTTCGTAATGTATTTTTGGCGCAGTGCAGCATCAGGGTCAGAGATGCCCACTAGCGCGATCTCAGGATGCGAGGCGAGGTTATGCAGAAAACCCTGCACATGGCCATGAACCAGCCCAACAATAGCAACACGCACAGGAGCAGCCGTCTGAGCTTGTGCATTTACAGAAGAAAATCCCGCCATAAGGAGGGAAGCAGCAACTAGAAGACGAGTTTGAACCGACGAGATCATAAGAGGGAAAACTCCAATCTAATTCTGTATACCAAATCCAACCGGTGTACCTACTTGATGATGCCTCGCTCGCTGCTTGCAATAAAATCGGCGAGGTAAACAACGTGTTCGCCCGCACCGCCAGACGCGATCATCTCGCGAATGGCTGCCAGCGCATCGGAGATATTCAGTTTCGAAGCGATCAGCGTGCGGTACGCCGCGCGCAGCTCCTTCAGTTGTTCGGGCGTAAAGCCCTTACGCTCCAAACCCACTTTATTCAGACCATACGCATGGTTGTTTCGTTCAATCGAGGTGAGCGAATAGGGAAGCACATCCTGAGTAATCGTCGTTCCGCCGCCAATATACGAATACTTCCCGATACGGCAATACTGGTGCACCGGACAGAGCGCTCCGACGGTCGCGTAGTCCTCAACCGTCACATGGCCCGCCAGCGTGGCAGAATTCGCAAGTATGCATCCCGTCCCAATCTGCGAATCGTGCCCGATATGGGTATAGGCCATGATCAGGCAATCGTTCCCCAGCCTCGTCACGCCTCCGCCGCCCTTGGTTCCGCGAGAAATCGTTACATACTCGCGAATCGAATTGCCATCCCCAATCTCAACGCCTGTAGGCTCCCCCGCATACTTCAGATCCTGCGGCGAAATCCCAATGCACGCAAACGAAAAAACCCGATTTCGCCGCCCCATCGTCAGGTGCCCGTCAAGCACAACGTGCGAAACCAGCTCACACTCTTCCCCGAGCACCACATCGGGCCCCACCGTACAGTAAGGCCCAACCGTACAACTCGAAGGAATCTGTGCCCCCGCCGCAACGATCGCTGTGGGATGAATACTCACTCTGAGGGCGCCTCGACCGCAGCCTTCTTTGTGACCCGCGGAACAACCTGGCACATCACCGTAGCATCGCAGACCAGCTTCCCATCCACAGTAATATTCCCCAGCATCTTCACCGCGCGGCTCCTCCACTGCAGCACCGTCACCTCAATGCGAAGCTGATCTCCCGGCACCACCGGCCGGCGAAACCGCGCGTTCTCAATCCCGGTAAACACCATCAGCTTCGAGTCGCGATCAGGAATCTCGCTCAGCAGCAACGCCCCACCCGTCTGCGCAATCGCTTCGACCATCAACACCCCAGGCATAATCGGGTAGTCAGGAAAGTGCCCCTGAAAATGCGGCTCATTGATCGTCACATTCTTGATCGCAACGATGCGCTGCTTCCGCTCCATCTCTACCACGCGGTCGATCAACAAAAAGGGGTAGCGGTGCGGCAGCAGGGACATAATCTCGAGGATGTCCATCGTAGTTCGCACCGCCGGTGGTTCGTCGGCAATCTGCTCAGTCGTAGTCTCGCTCATAGCAAAGATGAGTATAAATGCCGAACCTCGCCAACCGGACGAAACGGCACTGCAAACAGCTCCCCTCACCCCACCGGCTGCAGCTGCGCCCCGGGAGTAGACCGAGCAATCTCCAGCTCCTCCGGAGTCATATCCACCGCGATATCCGCAAACAGCGGCGTACTCAGATACCGCTCTCCCGTATCCGGCAGCATGCAAAGCACGGTCGAGCCCTTCGGCGCCTCCGCACACACCCGCAGCGCCCCGGCAAAGCTCGCCCCCGACGTAATCCCCACGAAGATCCCCTCCTTCAACGCCAACTCCCGGCTGCACCGCATCGCCTCAGCGTTCTCAATCCGCAGCACCTGGCTAATGCCATGCGAATCGATCACATCCTGCGTAAGGCTCGAGATAAAATCCGGGCTCCATCCCTGCTGCGGGTGCGGAGTCCATGCCGGGTGGCCAGCCGATGGTGTCCCATCCGCATTCCGCGGCTGCGCAGCGCCACTCGAGATCATCGGCGCCACATCCGGCTCACACACCACAATCTTCGTCTCCGGCCTCTTCTCCGCCAGCACCCGAGCCACGCCCTTCAGCGTCCCGCCCGTACCAAATCCCGTCACCCAATAGTCCAGACGGTCGCCCTCAAAATCCCGCAGAATCTCCTGCGCCGTAGTACGCGAGTGCATATCCGCATTCGCCTCATTCTCAAACTGCCGCGTCAGAAACCACCCATGCTTCGCCGCCAGCTCATTCGTCTTCTTGATCATCCCCACCGCCCGCTCCGCAGCAGGCGTCAGCACCACCTTCGCGCCCAGAAATCTCATCAGCTTCCGGCGCTCAATACTGAACGTCTCGGCCATCACCACCACCAGCGGATACCCCTTCTGCGCACACACCATCGCCAGTCCGATGCCCGTATTCCCGCTCGTAGCCTCAATCACCGTCTGCCCCGGCTTCAACGCTCCCTTCCGCTCAGCGTCCTCGATCACACCCAGCGCCAGCCGGTCCTTCACCGACCCCAACGGATTAAACGCTTCCACCTTCACAAACAGATCCACTCCCGCAGGAGCAAGCTTGTTAATCCGCACCACCGGTGTATCTCCAACGGTCTCAAGAATATTCGCAAACTTCCGTTTCATCGCATCGCTCCTTTTTTATCTGCAGAGAGTCTACTCAGGCCCGGCCGTCCCTACTGCTTTTTCTTCAACAACACATCGGGATTAAACAGATCCGGCGCAGCATCCACGTCATACTCCACCTTCAGCAAAAACGTCTGGCTCGCCATGTCGCCATTATGGTATCGAGTAATCGAGAGCGCCGTCGGCAGCCCCTGAATCGTATGGTAATCCGCGTACTCCTCGGCATCCTCATCAAAGTCTTTGAAGGTCTCATTCCTCCACTGAAACGTACGACGCAGCGGAAGATGCGATGTCGAATCCAGCTCAATCGTCACCGCGTCATTGTTGTCGCTCAGCACCGTCACCTTCTCCGCGAGCCTCCGCTCCACCATCGTGGTTCCCTCATAAACCACCACCACCCCCGGAGCCTTCAGCCACGTATTCACCACCGCTTCCACCGAGTGATCGCGGCGTCGATAAAAATCATCAACCTGATCTTTCGGCAGCTCAGCCTTGCCTTTATACGTCACCTCATACCCTTTGCCGGCCGTCCAGATCTGCACAACGTCGATCTTCTTCCCCGGAAAAAGAATGCTCTTGTCGGTAATAAATCCAACCCGCGTCGCCTCAAAGCGGTTGTCAGTAGGGAACTGCCGCGTCGAAGTAAAGTCGATCACCAGCCCCGTCGGCGAGCCATGAAAGAACCGCCCAAGATGTCCAAGCTCACGAATATTCCGACGATTCAGCCACGCGTTCCCGCCCAGCGCCTCCACCATCTCATTGAGAAGTTTTTTCCCGTGCTGCTCCGGCGTCTCCCCGTTCGGCACCACCTGCCCGGCACTAGGAATCTCGCTCGCCTGCGACCACAGCGGCAGCGTCGATCCCACACCAAGAGCAAGCGCAACGCCGATTCCAAGGACAACCTGCTTCATACCAGCTCCGCTCATCCGGCCAGCACCGCGCCGCCGTTCACGTTAAAGATCTCGCCGGAGATGAACCCAGCGAAGGGTGTGCAAAGAAAAAGTACAGGAGCCGCAATCTCATCCACATCCGCCGGACGCCCCAGCGGAATCAAAGAAAGCAGCTTCTTAGAAACCTCAGGATCGCTCAGCACTCCCGCAGTCGCCTCCGTAGCGACCCACCCCGGCGCCACGCAGTTGCAATAGATCCCCTCACCAATCAACTCAGTCGACAGACTCTTCGTCAGGCTGATCAGCGCACCCTTCGTCGCCGCGTAGTCCGCATGAAAAGCCTCCCCGCGCTGCCCAGCAGTCGAACTAATCAAAACAATATGCCCCCGCGCCGACCCCACTTGCGGCTGAGCCTTCATCTGCGCCACTGCAGCCCGCACCACGCCAAACACGCTATCCAGATTCGTCCCCAGCGTCGTCCGCCACTGCTCGCTCGTCATCTCCGAGATAGGCGCATCATGCGCCGGCCACACGCCATGATTCAGAATCGCGCAGTCAATCCGCCCGAACGCCTTCACCGCTGCCTCAACCAAAGCCGCTCCATCCTCAGGCGTAGCCAGAGTCTGCTGAACCGCAAGACATACCTCACTTCCATCGCACTCCGCTACCAAAGCCTCAGCCTGCTCCGCAGCCGAGCGGTAGTTGAAGACCACCTTCGCCCCCGCCCTGCGAAACATCCGAACCGTCGCCGCTCCAATTCCACGCGAGCCGCCCGTAATCAGGGCGACCTTCCCAGCCAGCGACATCACAACACCAGAGTTACCGTTATTCAACATAGATTCGACATATCCAATCAATCTGCTTGACGCAATTGAAGCACACACAGAGAATTCTCTACTAATCCATTCCAAGGAGTTCATCGCTGATGAAAATAGCCGTCCTGATCGCCCGCATTCTGCTTGGACTCGTCTTTCTCGTCTTTGGGCTCAACAACTTCTTCCACTTCATGCCCAGTCCACCGATACCCGGTGACGCCGGGGTCTTCGCCAACATCCTGTTCAGCCATGGGTGGATGACCTTTCACGGAATTCTCTACACCATCGCCGGAATCCTGTTGCTCATCGGCCGCTACGTCCCCGTCGCACTCGTTATCCTCGGTCCCATCCTGGTCAACATCCTGCTGTTCCACCTGACCCTGACCGGAGGCGCAGGAATCGGACCCGGCGTCGTCTGCGTTCTTCTCGAGCTCTTCCTCATCTGGGCCTACTGGCCAGCCTTCGAAGGCATCTTCACCCTGGACGGCCGCCGAGCATAAGTCGCTTCCGCAACTGTGCATTGACGAACAAATAACAGCTGAGAATCAACTTAGGAGGGTATACTTGCGCTGATCAAAGGTTGTTTACTTACTAAATCGCTTCTCATTGTAAATTTCGGATTATCCCTTGAGTGACACACTGCCTTGCCCTTCGCGTCGGACTTTTCTTCCCCTATTTATTCGGACCTGTTCTCTAACCCTGCTCGCAATCCTTATCGTCGGATGCAGTAGCAGCGGACCAAACACGACTTTGAGTGGCAATACTCGAGTCGTGGTTTTGGCGTCGAGCACGGCGAACGACCAGCTGTCGGCGTTTACAACGACACTCTTGAGTCTGACCTTAACGAACCAGGCGGGCAAGACAGTTAATGTGCTTACCTCGCCGGTTAGCGAAGAGTTCATCCACCTGAATGGCCATGTCGAGCCGATCGCCACAGTGAGCATTCCACAGGACACTTACGTCTCTGCCAGCGCAACCTACGGCGGTGCCACTCCCGTTTGCAGTGCACAGTACCCCGGAACCAGTAACACCGACTATTTTATGAGCGAAGCCAACGAAACCATCAACCTGCCTAATTCCATCACGGTGGACGGCACGGCCATGGGGCTGCTTCTTGACCTGAAGGTGGACCCCTACCCCGGGAAATGTCCAACTGCGGCAGAATTTCCATCTGCTCCGCCGGTCACGTCAGCTTTCGATCTCACTCCTTTGACTATCGCTGCACAACCAACTAACAGCACAAACGGGTTGGCCCTTGGTCTTGAAGGGACGATTAGCTCGGTCGGCTCAGGCGCGACCGAGCTTTCGGTCAACGGCCTCGTGACCAGCCAGACACCGCCAACGTGGCAAGTCAGCCTCAATAGCAGCACCGTCCTTCAGGGAATCTTGGGGGCATCCAAGTTTGCCGCGGGAGTGCCCGTAGATATGGACGTGGCCCTTCAACAGGATGGCTCGCTCGTGGCTACGAGAGTTTCGGCAATCAGCACGGAAACGACAAATCTCACGGTAGCTGGCGGACCGTTGATATTAGTCTCCAACACCACACCGGTCGCGAATCTCATTGGGCAGGCGCAACAAGGCTACCTGCCCACAGGACTCGGCGGATTTGGCTATGTCAATTTCGACAACTCACAGTTCCAGACGGCAGGCCAGTACAAAAATCTTACGTCCCTTCCTTTTACGCCCACTTTCAATTCCGCGACTGTTGTGCCGGGTCAAGACGTGACGGTAACCACACAGGCGACAGCCAATTTACCCGACCCTCTATATTTTCCGCTGACTGCCATGGTGTTGCGGCCGCAAACAATCAACGGCACGGTCAGTGCGATCTCCAACGAGGGCAGCTTTACCGAATACACGGTGACGCTCCAACCATACGACTTGTTCCCCCAATTCGCGGTGCAGCCGGGACAAACGACGCTGCTGACGAATCCGAACACCGTCGTGGTCTACGCCGACAGCAACACGCAGATGCTCAATAAGGCTTCGCTCGCCGCGGGCAGTATCTTTCGCTTTTACGGGTTGGTGTTCAACGACAACGGCACCCTCCGCATGGACTGCGCGCAGATCAATGACGGAGTTAAGGAATAAGTTCCGTATCAAGCGGAAATTGTATCCAGATAAGTCATTGCGCCCTGTCGATGAGTGCATTAAGCTGACGCACTCATCGAACTCAGTCTGATCCGATCCATTCCGATCTGCAAAACGAGCCGCTCATCGCGCTTTAGCCGCAGCCTTCGCAGCCAATACCTTCCGTCGCTCCGCAATCAACCGCTTCTGTTGCGCCGCAGGCAAAGCAAGCGCAGCGCGAACCTTCGGCGGCAGCTTCGCCAGCGTAAGCGCATGCGCCGCACTCAACTCCCGCTCCCACTCCGCCTTGCGAAATACATCCCACCCCGACACCGCCACCCAGAAGATACGAGCCACGTAAGGCGCAGGAAAGATGCCCTCAGTTTCGAGCAGTTCCGGATATCGCTCCGCTCCAACCAGATAGGAGATAACCCGTGCCTTGTCGCTCCGCTCCAGACCCTCATTCTCATCGAGCGGCAACATCACAAACATCTTCCCGCCAATCGCCTTATCCCCCACCCAGAAGACCAGGCCACCCCACTGCGCCGTCTCAACCACATGCGGCAGCGTCAGCAGATACGCGCGGATACGTTCGGCGTCCATGCCGGCAGTATAGCGCGGGGTCCAGCAGCCTTGCGACGCGGATTCGGCTTGCCTTGCTTCTCCAGCTTGCTCGCAGCCGCAGCCTTCTGGTCCGCCCGCTTCACCGCAGCCGACTTCTTTCCCGGCTTCGGCTTACAACTTCCCTTCTCGCCTGGAGCCTTCCCCGCAACCGGTTCAAATCCAGGCCAGCACCGGGAGCTTCGCTTCGCGTCAGAGGACTTCTTGGAGGAAGACAAGGTGGTCTTCGAGGAGGTTTTTCGGTCCGACTTCTTTGCAGTTGTCATTGTCCTTTGGACGCAGTGGTTCGATGCCCAATACTCCGAAAGAGACGATTCGTTTCAACCCCGTCACAACTCAGCACACACCTTTTCATGGCGAACGAAACACGCCTGACCGATCATCGCGGAAACTCTGCTTGAGAGATTCCTTCTCTGCCATTATTCTGTCTCGAAGCCGAGAAGGACGGGCCAACACGCTCTCCTTCTCCCCGAACCATTCTGGAGGGTTGAATGGCTGCCAGCGAAGGATTTCGACGCATCACCACTCTTGGTAGAAGAACAGCCATTACCGGTGCGCTCCTGCTGCTGCTCGCCTTCTTCATTCGGCTATGGGAATCGAGGGTCCCTAGTCAGCTGACTTACTCTTCCGCAGACTTCTTCCTTGGTCCCGGCTATCTTCTATTGATAGCTGGCGTTTTACTTCTGCTCACCGGATGGATCGGAGACGGCTTTGTTACCAAGCGAGACTCCGACATCCTACCGCCCGGCTAGCGAGCGAGTCGCAAACGAATCGCACCCTTCGCAGTGGAAGCGTCAACCACGTGCCCATGCTGCGTCACAACAATCTTCCCCGCCGCAACCAGGCGCCGCGCGGCAGCCCGCGCCGGCTCCATCAGCCCCTCCCAATCCCGCCGGTTCTCCAGCCCTCCCACCGCCTTCGCCGCCTCGGAAGGACAGATCGTCTTGTCTCTCCCACGCTCCACGAGCAGTTCCAGAATCGCCTTCTCAAGCTCCACATCAGCCTCTCCAGGCTTGTGCCCTCTGCACGCATCGCTGCAGTACTTGATCACGTCCCAATCCCGCTCCCACGCTTTGCGCCACTCGAAGGCACGGCCACAGGTCTTGCAGATCTTCTCCTTGTGCGGCGTAGTGCGCTCGGGTTTGCGTCTCCGGTCCGGCATAGAAAGAAAGATGCAGAAGGCAGCGGCGTCATTCACCCACCAATGCGAATCCTGAAAAAATTTTACAAAAAGGTGGCGTATTTTTTGACCGTCAAAAAGTGACTGCCAAAACACCACGTCAGCCACGCAAATCACCACATCTTCACCACAAAAAACCGCCACCAAAAACACAAAAATCAGCAAAACCCCCTGCAAAAAGACCACTTCGATTACTCAACATTTTTTTCCCCCAGAACCGATCAAATTTAGGAGAGACTTGTACCTATCCATGACGAAACAGAAGAAGCAGACCAAAAAGCAAGCAACGAAGCCCACTCCCAAAAAACTCCGCATTGGCATCCTCTTCGGCGGCCGCTCCGGCGAGCACGAGGTATCCCTCCTCTCCGCCGCCTCCATCCTCAAAGCCATCGACCAGACAAAATACGAAGTAATTCCTATAGGAATCACCAAACAAGGCCAGTGGCTCACCGCCACCGACGCCCAGCACCTTCTCGCAGGTAACACAAAACCCGCGCCAATCCATAAGAAACGCGCCGCCACTAAATCCGTAGCACTCCGCGCCAGCGCCTCTGGCCATGAAGCCCTAGCGCAACAAAACGGCTCCCTCGCCCAATCGCTCGACGTCATCTTCCCCGTCCTCCACGGCACCTTCGGCGAAGACGGCACCATCCAGGGCCTCTTCGAACTAGCCGACATCGCCTACGTAGGCTCCGGCGTCCTAGGCTCGGCCACGGGCATGGACAAGACGGCCATGAAGCAGCTCTTCGCCGCGGCCGGCCTGCCTCAAACCCCCCACGTCAATCTCCTGCGCAGCGAGTGGAAGGCCGACACCAAACGCTGCATCAAGCGCATCGAAAAGAAGCTCACCTATCCTGTCTTCGTGAAACCCGCGAATCTAGGCTCTTCCGTGGGCATCAGCAAAGTTCACGACCGCAGCGAACTCGCCCCCGCCATGGACCTCGCCGCCAGCTTCGACCGCAAGCTAATCATCGAGCAGGGAGTAGGCGGCCCCGGCGCCAAACCCCGCGAACTCGAAGTAGCCGTTCTCGGCAACGACTCCCCTGAGGCCTCGGTCGTAGGCGAAATAGTTCCCGGAGCCGAGTTCTACGACTACAACGCCAAGTACCACTCCGACGCCTCCGTCCCCATCATCCCCGCGCAACTCTCAAAGTCTGAATCAAAACAAATCCGCGAAATGGCCATAGCCGCTTTCCGCGCCTGCGACTGCGCCGGCCTAGCTCGTGTCGACTTCCTCATGGAGCCCGCCACCAAAAATAAAAAGGGCAGGGAATCCAAAGCCCGCATCTACCTCAACGAAATCAACACCATGCCCGGCTTCACCAGCATCAGCATGTACCCCAAGCTCTGGGAAGCCTCCGGCCTACCCTACAAACAACTGATCGATCGCCTCATCTCGCTCGCCGCCGAACGCCACCAGGAAAAGCAACAGACCACCTTCACCCGCGTCTAACAAGAGACGTATTTGCAGCTACATCGCAGAAAGGAGGAGATTGAGCATGGATACCATCGGCAAACCCATCACAGCCCAGCGTCGAACACCGAAGTACGCCATAGCTTCCTGCCTCCTGCATCTGCTTCTCATCGTCGCGCTCATCCACCAGCGCGCCTCGTGGGTCGCACCCATCCGCCTCCCCGGCAGCCCACATGGCACCAATCTACTTCTGACTTATTCCCCAGGCAAAGCCCCTCTCCAAACTTCCACTCCAAACCCTAAAACGACGCCCAAGCAGGCTGAGTCCGCCACTCCGCTGCCGACTCCAGTCACGCAAAATCCGAAGGAGACCACTGTCTCCCCCAACACCAACTCACCCGCCTCAACACAGCCAGACTCTACCGCTGGCGCCGACTCCTTAGGCTCAGGCAACATCAACATCGCTCTGGTCAGCTACTTTCCCACGCCGAAGCCCGACCTCTCCACCCTCCCGCACGGCACCAAAGGCGACGTCATCCTCGACATTGTCATCGACACCACGGGCAAGATCGCCGACATCAAAATGACCAGCGGCCTCGGCCACGGAATCGACGAAAGCGTCATTGCAACCATCCAGCAGTGGACCTTTCACCCAGCCACGAAAGACGGCCAGCCCGTCGCCAGCGAGCAGGAACTCCACTTCCACTACGAAAGGTCCTGACCGCACAGAATCTCGGCAAAGGGCCGCTAGATCACCTGGCTGTATCTATAACCACCAGCCGTCATCGCTGCCAGCAACTCCTCAACCTGCTCTCGCCCACGCGTCTCCATAGTAATGTCGATCGTCGTATCGCCCAGGTTCACACCGTAATACGCCCGGTTATAAAGCGTATCCACGATGTTTGCCCGATACTTCGCAATCAGCAGCGTCAGCTCGGCAAGCGCCCCGGGCTTATCCAGCAGATGAATCCGCAACCGGATCATCCTTCCATCCTGCACCAGACCGCGCTCGATGATTCTGCTCAACAAGGTCACGTCAATATTTCCACCGCACACCATCACTGCGGTATGCGCCCCGTCCAGTGAAGTCTTCTTCTGCAGTAACGCGGCCAGTGCTGCCGCCCCCGCACCTTCAGCAAGCGTCTTCTCCCGCTCCAACAGAACAAGAATCGCCGAAGCAATCTCATCTTCATCGACGGTCACAATCTCATCGACATAGCGTTCGACCACCGGAAAGGTCGTATCCCCCGCACGCCGCACCGCAATACCATCTGCGATCGTCGTCGAAGGCTCCAACGTCACCGGATGTCCAACCGTTCGCGCTGCCACCATCGAAGGCAGCCTCGAGGTCTGCACTCCAATCACACGAACATCCGGCCGCGACTCTTTGATCGCGCAGGCAACGCCGCCAATCAACCCGCCGCCCCCAATCGGAACCACCACGGCCTCCAGCCGAGGCACCTGCTCCAAAAGTTCAAGCCCGATCGTACCCTGCCCGGCCATCACCATCGCATCGTCGAACGGATGAATAAACGTCATCCCCTCCGCCTCGCAAAGCCGCGTAGCCTCCTCGCAAGCCTCGTCGTAGTTCGCGCCGTACAGCACCACCTCCGCGCCAAATCCCCGCGTCGCCGTCACCTTCACCAGCGGTGTCGCCAGAGGCATCACAATCAACGCCCGAATCCCCCGCTTCGTCGCGTGGTACGCCACACCTTGCGCATGGTTCCCCGCGCTCGCCGCAACCACGCCCCGTGCAGCCTGCTCCGGTGTCAACATAGCAATCCGATTCAACGCACCGCGCTCTTTGAACGAGCCGGTCATCTGCAGATTTTCGAGTTTCAAATACACCTGCTGCCCCGTCAGTGCTGACAGCATCTGTGAATGCGGGCAAGGCGAATAGTAGATCGTTCCACGAACCCGCTCTCGCGCAGCAGCGACATCATCAAGGCTGATACTCAGTTGGCTTATCGAATCCTTCACAGGCCTCACGATCTCTCTTCCAATTCACAAGACTTCAATTTCTTTCTCAACCACACGAATCAACGCCGCTGACGAAATCGATTCGCCAGCACAAACTCATCCCGCAACTCCGGCGTTCGCAGATTCTCCCGCACGTGCTGCAGCCGTTGCTCCAACGCCAACAGAGTGTCCGAGACCGGCCCGGTGTTCGTCATCGCTACGTCTCTCCACATGCTGTAAGGGCTGGCTCCAAGTCGCGTAGTCTCCCGCAACGCCCGTCCTCCAATCGCAGCAATCTCCGGAGCATCGCCAAACTTCTCCTCAAGCAGCGCGGCCAGTGCAGTCGAAAGCATCTGTGGGAGGTGGCTCACCCACGCGCACAGCTCATCATGCCGCGCGGCATCCATGTCCAGCATGCGCGAACCAAAACAACCAACCCACCCACGCCAGTCTTTCTCAATCGCTGCCATTTCGACAGATACAGGCGTGAACAACCACATCGCGCCATCAAAGAGCCCTGCTTCCGCGAGCAGCGCGCCGCCTGATTCCTTACCCGCCATCGGATGCCCAGGCAGGAAGACAGCGGTCGTATCTCCAGCAAACAGCTGCCGTGCCAACTCTACTATCTCAAGCTTAGTGCTCCCAACATCGGTCACAAGTTGTCCCGCACCGAGCACTGGCGCAAGCTGCTGCATCCAGTCTTTGATCGCAAGCACCGGAACTGCCAGCACGGTTACATCTGCCAGCCGCGCCAGTTCGAGAGCGTTCTCGCGACTCGCAGCTCTGCCGTCAATCGCCCCCATCTGTACCGCAGAAGCCATCTCAAGTTGGCTCGCATCCCACCCATCGATGCGCCCGCCAAATCCAGCCGCACGCAACGCCAGGCCCGTAGAGGCCCCAATCAATCCCGTCCCGATGATGAAAACCCGCTCCATTATGTCGGAATCCTCGTCCTAAGCCATCACTCTGTTCACTACCGGTGCCAGCAGCTTCAGTTGCGCCATCAGCTTTTGTAGCTGTTCCGGATACAAACTCTGTGCTCCGTCGCTCATCGCCTTATCCGGATTCGGATGCATCTCCATCAACAATCCATCCGCACCAGCAGCCACACTCGCCAGCGCCATCGGAGGCACCAGATCTCGAATCCCGACACCATGCGAGGGATCGCCCAGCACCGGCAGATGCGTTAGCTTCTTCAACACTGGAATCGCCGAGATATCCATCGTATTCCGCGTATACGTCTCATACGTCCGAATCCCCCGCTCACACAGCATCAGGTTGTAGTTACCGCCCGACAGAATATACTCCGCGCTC
Source organism: Tunturiibacter psychrotolerans (assembly GCF_051013365.1). Lineage (GTDB taxonomy): Bacteria > Acidobacteriota > Terriglobia > Terriglobales > Acidobacteriaceae > Edaphobacter > Edaphobacter psychrotolerans_A. Next base: position 2,708,221 of record NZ_CP132941.1, read on the forward strand.
AACAGCACCTCTTCGATCGTCGCCGAGATTCCCCGCTTCATCAGCACCGGCTTTCTCACATGTCCAAGTTCGCGCAGCAGATTGAAGTTCTGCATATTCCGCGCACCCACCTGGAAGCAATCGATGTAGGGCAGCATCAACTCGATCTGCGAGATCTCCATCACCTCGGTGATAACCAAAAGACCCGTCTCATCGGAGACCTCACGCAGCAACTTCAGGCCATCAAGCCCCATGCCCTGAAAGCTATAAGGCGAGCTGCGAGGTTTAAACGCTCCCCCCCGCAAAAACTTTGCCCCCGCTGCGGCAACTTGTTTCGCGCTGGTCAGAATCTGCTCCCGCGACTCCACCGAGCAGGGACCCGCCATCACCACAACTTCCTCTCCGCCAACCACCACTCCGTTCGGAAACGTAATTGTCGTCCCCCCCGGCCTGAAGCTTCGCCCCGCCAGTTTGTACGGCGACGAGATTCGATACGCATCGTAAACGCCGGCCAACACCTTGAACTCGGCAACCTCAAAATGTTCCGGGGTCCCGACCCCGGCGAGAATCGTCTGTGCCGCCCCTGTCGTCCGGTGAACGTTGAAGCCAAGCTCCACCATGCGTTCGATCACCTGTTGTATGTTTTCTTCCGTCGCCTCGCCATGCATCGCAACTATCATCGTCTTCGCGTCACTCTCTTTACGTAACCAAATTAGATACAAAAACCAAAAGATCACCTATTCCGGTCGACTCGGAATGCTATAGATCCCTTCGCTGCAGCGTTCGCATTACGTCGATAATTCGCTCATAAACGTGAAGCAGCTCAGCGTCGGCCAATGGTCCAGGATTCGCCTCGCGAACGCGATCGAAGACCTCCTGCTCGCGGCGCGGTTCATAGACTGGCAAATCTGCCGTCTTCTTGAGCTCTCCAATCGCACGCGCAGCTTCCGCACGTTTGTTGATGAGCCGAACGATTTCGACATCCAGCTCATCAATCTTCTGTCTCCAGTCGGAGATATCCATCTATTCTCCTCGCAATGCAACGGCACCCACGCAAGCGCAGTTCGTTGCAGACAATTTTGTACAGAGCCATCCTGTATAGACAATGATAAACGCCGCATCGTGCCGCTTCGCCCTGCCTTCCTGCCAGCGTTCATGTTCGCAACCCCGCGATGAACTGCCCAATAGCAGTCGCTGCTTCCTTCGCCGGACTTTTCTCGATCAGCGCTACCAGCGCGCTGCCGATGATCGCCGCGTCCGCAAACTCACCCACCGCCCTCACGTGCTCTGCATTGGAGATGCCGAATCCCACTGCAATCGGCAGCTTCGTAAACTGCCGCAGTCGCGTCACCAACTCCGAAGCATCTCCGGCCACCTTCTGCTGCGTCCCGGTAATCCCAACCCGTGAGATCGCATACACAAACCCCTGCGACACCCCCGCAATAGCCCTCAGACGAGCATCGGGACTCGTCGGCGCCGCCAAGAAGATTGGCGACAGCCCATGGGCATTCATCTCCGCCAAGTACTCGCTCGCTTCCTCTACGATCATATCGGTCAACAACACTCCGTCAGCGCCAGCCTCGGCAGCCCGCGCACAGAAGGTCTGCATCCCCATCCGCACTACTGGGTTGAGATAAGAAAACAGCACCAGCCCCGCCGCCGGTCTTGCCGCACGCAGCTCCTTCGCCAGTTCGAGCACATCGGTCAGCCTCACTCCGCGCGCTACGGCCCGCTCACTCGCCCGCTGGATCACCGGACCATCCGCCAGGGGATCGCTGAACGGAACGCCCAGCTCAATAACATCAGCGCCGTTATCGATCGCAGCCAGCGCAGTATCCTTGGTCGTCGCCAGGTCCGGATCGCCCGCAGTCAAATAAGCAACAATCCCCGGCTTCTTTCTAAATTCAATCGCCATCGTTCTGTACTTAGCCTTTCGCTCTCTCGCTGCCCTTCAAATCAAGCTCCCTCGCCAGGATCCCCATATCCTTATCGCCGCGCCCCGACAGGTTCACCATCAACACATCCGTCTTCGCCATCGTCGGAGCCAGTCGAACCGCCTCTGCCACCGCATGAGCGCTCTCAAGCGCTGGCAAAATCCCCTCGGTTCGCGATAGCGTCACCGTAGCCTTCAACGCATCATCGTCCGAGCAGGAAACGTAGCTCGCCCGTCCCGAATCATGCAGCATCGCATGCTCCGGCCCCACACTCGCATAGTCCAACCCGGCAGAAACAGAATGAGTGCTGCTAACCTGTCCGGCATCATTTTGTAACACATATGAGTACGTACCCTGCAGCACGCCCGGCAAGCCGCCCCCAACCTTCTGGAATCGCGCCGCATGCTCACCTAACGCCGTCCCGCGCCCACCTGCTTCAACGCCAATCAGTTGCACATTCGCATCCGGCAAAAACTCATAAAATGCGCCAATTGCATTGGACCCGCCTCCCACACAAGCCACAATCGCAGTCGGCAGTTTACCCTCCTGCTCCAGCATCTGCGCCCGCGCTTCACGGCTGATCACACGATGAAAATCCCGCACCATCGTCGGATAAGGATGCGCGCCCAGCGCACTCCCGAGAATGTAATAGGTAGTCCGAACATTCGTCACCCAATCCCGCATCGCTTCATTGATCGCGTCCTTGAGCGTCGCAGACCCAGCCGAAACTCCGCGTACCTCCGCGCCCAGCAGCCGCATGCGGTACACATTCAACTCCTGCCGCCGCATATCCTCTTCGCCCATGTAGACAACGCACTCCAGTCCCAGCAGCGCGCAAACCGTCGCCGTCGCGACCCCATGTTGCCCCGCCCCAGTCTCGGCGATAATCCTCTGCTTTCCCATCCGCCGCGCCAGCAGCCCTTGCCCCAGCGCATTGTTGATCTTGTGCGCTCCGGTGTGCAGCAGATCTTCCCGCTTCAAATAAATCTTCGCCCCACCCAGCTGCTCCGTCAGTCGCTTTGCAAAATACAGAGCAGTGGGCCTTCCGCAGTAGTGATGCAACAGGTCATCCAGCTCCGCCTGAAACGCTGCGTCTTTCTGTGCCACGGCATACGCCTGTTCCAGCTCCTCCAATGCAGCCATCAGCGTCTCCGGAACATATCTCCCGCCGTACGCGCCAAATCGCCCCGCTACCGCCGCCGTCACACCTATCGTTGAACTCGCACTCATCGGTCACTCCTGCAATCTCGCCTTACACAAAACAAAAGCCGCGACTCGGAAGGGTCGCGGCTCGTATGGATGTCGAATCAACTGAAGCTATTACTATCTCTCAGATGAAGCTACTCCGCCGATGCCGCTATTGTGCGCCAATAGCGGAGAATAAACGAAATTCGGCTGGACTGAAGAATCATCTTGGTATCAACCATACATCCTGCTCGTTCGCTCTGCAACCCACCAATTGTCAAATCTAGATCTTCTGCACTCGCTGAACATCCCGCACCCCAGGGACCTTCCGCAGATTCTGCACCAGCTTATTCAGATGCCGCACATCCACCGTCTCCACCACAAAGTCCACGACAACTTGACCATCTGGCATCGGCTTCGTATCCACGCTGCGAATGTTCGTCCCGTCGTCCGAGATGATCGCCGTAAACTCCTTCAGCATCCCCGATCGGTCGTCGCACAGTACCGTCAGCTTCACCGGATAAGTTTGTGCCTTCGTTGTTCCTGGCTCCGTCGGCGCAGGCGACCACTCCACCTGGATCCTTCTATCCGACTCATACAGCAAATTCTGTACATTAGGACAGCTTCTGGCATGCACTGCCACGCCCTTACCCCGCGTCACATACCCGACAATCTCTTCACCACGAATTGGGTTACAACAGCGCGCCCGGTACACCAGCAGATCGTCCTGCCCCTCCACCTGCAGCGAGTCCGATCCCTTCCCGAAGAAGACCCGCTTCACCGCCTCCGACATCTGCCCAATCGTATTGCCGACTCCACCCTCGGGCAACACAGGCTCAGCCGACATCGTCGAACCAGGCTCCAACTTATTCAGCACCTGCCGCGCCGAAAACTTCCCAAACCCCACGCCCGCCAGCAACTCCGCCTGCGTCCCCAACCCATACTCACTGGCAACCTTGTCGTAGTCGGCCTCGTGGAACTTACCCAGCGACAGCTTGTACTTCCTCGCCTCGCGATCCAGCAGCTTCTTGCCAATCTCAATCGCTCGCTCACGCTGGTGTTCATTCAGCCAATGCTTGATCTTGTTCCGTGCCCGCGAGCTCTTCGTAAAGCTGAGCCAGTCGCGGCTAGGAGCATGTCCTGTCTGCGTCGAAATCTCAACAATATCTCCGTTACGCAGCTTCGTCCTCAGTGGCACGATCCGCCCATTCACCTTCGCGCCAACCGTCGTATTCCCGACCTCGGTATGAATCGTGTAAGCAAAATCGATCGGACTCGCATCCTTCGGCAACACCACCACTTTGCCCTTGGGAGTAAAGGTGTAAACCTCCTCCGGATACAAATCGATCTTCAGCGTCGACATGAACTCGTTGGGATCGGTCATCTCCCGCTGCCATTCCATCAACTGCCGCACCCACGCCAGCCGCTGCTCATCCTTCGCGCTTACATTGTCTGAGGCCTTGTACTTCCAGTGCGCCGCAATCCCTTCCTCCGCGACGCGATGCATATCCTCTGTACGAATCTGCACCTCAAACTGATGCCCACCCTCTGCAATCAGCGTCGTATGCAGCGACTGGTAAAGATTCGGCCGAGGCATCGCGATGAAGTCCTTAATCCTTCCCGGCACAGGCCGCCAGATCGAGTGCAGCAGACCCAACAGCGCATAACAATCCTGCACCGAGTTACAAATCACGCGAATCGCCAACAGATCATAGACCTGATCCACAGGAATCTTCTGGTCCACGAGCTTCTGTTGAATCGAATACAGCCGCTTGATTCGCGACTCCACCCGCCCCTCGATCTTGAACTCCTTCAGCTTCGCCTCAAGCTGCTTCACGATCTTCTGCAAAAACTCTTCACCCGCCCCGCGCAGCGCCTCCACTTCGGTCGACACTTGCTCATACGCATAAGGATCGGTATACCGAAACGCAAGATCCTCCAGCTCGCCGCGCAGCTTGCCCATGCCCAGCCGGTGCGCCAGCGGAGCGTAGATATCCAGCGTCTCCCGTGCGATCTTTTGCTGCTTCTCCGGCTTCAGATGCTCCAGCGTCCGCATATTATGTAACCGGTCCGCGAGCTTAATAATCACCACGCGAACATCGGTCACCATCGCCAGCAGCATCTTGCGAATGTTCTCCGCCTGATGGTCTTCGCGATTGGCAAACTTGATCTTCTCCAGCTTCGTCACACCCTCAACGATGTGCGCTACCTGATCCCCAAACCTCTTCGCAATCTCAGCTGAAGTCACATCCGTATCTTCCACCGCATCATGCAGCAACCCCGCCGCAATTGCCGTCGAATCCATCTTCAACTCAGCCAGCACCTGCGCCACTTCGAGCGGATGAATGATGTATGGCTCGCCACTGGCCCGCTTCTGTCCCTCATGTTGTTGCAGGCAGAACGCCCACGCCTTGCGAATAATCTCCAGGTCATCCGCCGGTCGGTTCTCATGCACCGTCTCCAGCAAGCGATGAAACTTCGCATCCACCGCGTGAATATCCTTCGCCGAACTACCCGGCAGATGGCTCGCCGAAGACTCGTCCACACCCGCAATCACAAGAGCGGACGTGTCAGGCGTTACCGCCTGCTTCTTTCGTTTCACGCGAGGGATCGTGTCCGATGCCGCCGGTGGCTCCGCGACAGGAAGAGCTGCCTCCAGCTCGATTCCCGTCTCGGTATGTTCCACATCCGGCTGGCTCTTCGGTTCGTCGTTCGGCTTCGGCTGCGGGCCAGCCTGCGAAGCGGCTGGAGGAGCGATTGCCATAGTTCATTATAGGCTGAACCGTCAACCCTTTACAGTCATAGCGAAAGAAGGCTACTCAGGCTCGAATTCACATCAACCCTGCCACCATGTTCCGAATCGCCGATAATCCAGTGATCGCACACCTCCGTCCGGCTAGGTCTCCGCCATCGGCAGGGTGACTCGAAACTCCGTCCGGCCTGGCTGCGATTCGAAAGCGATCGCACCCTCATTATGGCGGACCAGGCGCCGGGCGATATCAAGCCCGAGGCCGGTTCCCTGTCCCATCGGTTTGGTTGTGAAGAATGGATCGAAGATTCGGTCGCGAATCTCGTGCGGAATCCCGGCACCGTCATCGAGAATCCGCACCACAACACTTTGGTCCTCTCGATTCGCAAGGACCTGCACCCGGCCTCCATTGTCTGCGGCGTCCAATGCGTTGTCGATCAGATTCCCCCACACCTGATTCAATTCGGCTGCAAAGCCACGAACCTTTGGCACCTCGGCCTCTAGCTCGAGCGTCACATCCACCAACTTCTCACGCGCCTTCGACTGAAGTACCGCCACTGTGTTCGCCAAGCAAGTCCCCAGATCCACTGGCTCCGCCACGTTCGCCTGGTCCATGTGGGTAAATCCCTTCACCGCATTCACCAGGTTCAAGACGCGCGTCGCCGATTCCTGAATCTTCGAAGTCAGATTCCGCACTGCACAGCCGGCGGCTGCCCACCGCAACACCGCGTTCAAAGCCGGTCGCTCCACCCCGGCAGCCAACACTTCCAGCACCTCAAACGTCACCTCGGTATCGGCGAGCATCTGTGCGTTCGCCGTGTCCAGTCCGTGCCTGGCAAGCCACCCTTCAATCGCCTCTTCGCGATCACATTGTTCCAGCGTAGACCGCGCCTCATGGATCCTTTTCGCCGTGCAGGCCCTGCGAACTGCCTCCACGGTGGCAATCTGCTCATCGCTCAGTGTCTCCGCAGCCAGATCGCGTGTAGCCTCTTCGGAGTCTTTCAGACGATTCTCAAGCATCGCCGCGCAACGCTCGATCGCCGAGGCAGGATTATTGAGTTCATGCGCCAAACCCGCCGACAGTTTCCCCAGCGAGATCATCTTTTCGTTTTGCAATTCACTTGAAGTAAAAAGCCGGGCGCGATCAAGCATCTTATGCACCAAAATCGTAGTAATTTCGTGACATTCTCGCGTCATCGACCTGAGATGCTCGCGGGGAATCGCGAAAACCTCCACCGGTTCCAGGGCGCTTACATCTCCGGGCGGATTCACCATCCGCGAATACGGCAAAACACCCGTGACATCTCCTTCATGCCATTCAACGAATTTGCTCGGCCCGTCCGCACGATCGACAAACACAGCCAGTCGTCCGGAGAGAATAAGGAACAGGCCCTCCACCGGGCGGTCCTTCCTACTTAATGCTTCTCCAGCATTCAGATTTCGAATGGACCCGTGCGCTGCCAGCCACTCCAGCTCGGTCCGAGGCGCTCCGCTCAGGGTTCTGTGCTGCGCCAGTCGATCGATAAGATCATGTGCTATCACGGGCATACAACCCTCCTTAGAGCAGATTGCTCCCGACAACATTTATCAGAGTGAGCACGGACTTGATGGGACTCGTCCGAATCAGGAAAAATCTTATGATCGGACTTGAAGAGAGTCGAGGACCGGACCCCCTTGGGGCGCACAAAGGACTGCTCAGCAGATCAGCGCTCAACGGGCTAATGAACTTATGACTTGCGGTAGCCTTCCGACCGAACTATCCTCTGCAGGAAGACCATGCCCAAGCTCTATACTCCTCGTGAGGCAGCTCAAGTGCTGGGTGTCAGCTACCCATCGCTGAAACAGTGGATCTACAACGGAAAACTAAAGAGTGTCCAAACCCCCGGGGGACACCATCGAATCACCGAAGCTGAAATCGACCGCCTGCTGCCTCGGTCTTCCGTCAAAGGAAAACCTGAGAAGACGCGTCGCATGTTTCGACGTGTTAGCGGCCGAAACCAGCTGACCGGACGAATCACCGATATCAAGATTAGCGGTCTGCTCGCACAGATCACACTTGCAGTGGGCGATCAGCGAATTACTTCGATTATCACAGCTGATGCCGTGCGGGAATTGCGCCTGAAGAGCGGGCAGCTCGCTATTGCTCTAATCAAATCCACTGAAGTAATGATCGTTCTACCCGAATAGATCCGATTGACAATAACGGTTTAATTCGTTTAGATCGAAGAATGCTCCCGCTACGGCGTGAACCGAAGACTCCTTCCTGCCTTCCCAGCCGGGAAGGACTCGCAATCCAACTCAGCACTTTCTCTGTTCAAGAACGCATTGGCTATTCAATGTTTTGCGCGCTGATGCGCGTAAAACGCCAGGCGTAAGGAACCGCAAGATTCGCTTGTTCCACTCGACGAGGCCGCAATGAAACTTACAGTCTTCCGCTCTTTCCTACTACTTCCATGCCTGTGGTGGCTGTGTTCCGTTCCTGCAGAAGCGCAGACATCAGGGACCTTGTCCGGCAGGGTCACCGATTCAACTGGCGGTGTCGTTGCTGGCGCGTCTGTGACAGCAAAGGACGTTGAGACAGGAGTCTCGCGAAGTGCCGTCACAAGCCCGGTCGGGCAGTATGAGATCGTTGCGGTTCCGGTCGGACGTTATGAGGTCCGCGCCACAAAGCAAGGCTTCGCCGATGGAACGCGCACAGGAATCAGTGTGTCCGCTGGCCAGGATGCAGCGGTCGACCTTCAGATGCGGCTCAACGGCTCCGACGCCTGCGCGACCGGCCGCGAGTTCGCCGCCACCGATTGCGCGCTGACATGGCACGGCATAACGCTGTACGGTGCGTATGACATTGGCGGCGGCTGGGTCAGCCACGGATTACCGGAGAACGGCTATAACTATGAAGGCGCCTCTCTGGTAAACCGAAACGGCTATCAACATCGATTCCTCATCGCGCCGAACAACCTGCAGCAGACGGGTCTGGGCATCAGGGGCAAAGAAGAGTTTCTGCCTGGCTGGTTCGTTGTGTTCAACGCGTCAACTGGCATCAATCCGCAGTCCGGCCTGCTTGCCGACGCGTCGAAGACGCAGATCATTAACAACGGTCTTCCCAGGGCGAGTTATTCGTACACCATCGACGGCGCCCGCGCGGGCCAACCCTTCAATGATGAAATCTATGGCGGCATATCGTCCACGCACTTCGGCACGCTGACCTTCGGTCGTCAGCGCGCGCTTGGTACCGATGCGATGCTCCAGTACGATCCAGGCAACGGCGGCTATGCCTTTTCGTACATCGGCTACAACGGCACGATGGCCGGCGGCGGCGACACCGAGGACAGCCGCTGGGACTCCGCCCTGAAGTATCGCCTCACCTATGGCCCGGCCCATTTTGGCGCAATGTATAAATTCGCCGACGGCTCTGGCGGCTGCTTTTCAGCCTCTGCAACCTGGACTGCCGCCACCTGTACCCCGGAGTCAGCGCATAACAACGCCTATGGATTCGACCTCGGTGGAGAGCACGGCAAGCTCTCTGCCGACCTCCTCTTTCAACACTACAACCAGGCGATCAGCGTACTGAACCCCTTGCTGGGGCCTCAGAGTCCGACGCAGCCCTATCAGTCGACCACAAACAGCATCAATACAAACCCCATCACCGGGGTTAATTTGATCAGCACGAGCAACACACTATATGGCATCGTGACCGACAACAACGGCGTTATTGGCGCTGTGAAGTATGCGTGGAATCCATTCAAGTTCTATGCCGGCTACGAATACATTTGGCTGAATAACCCGAGGGACCCGTTGGGCGTGGGCGCCTCGGATCAGGGCGGCTACATCCTGAGCGGGGTCGAAGACAACAATCTTGATTCTGAAAGATTGCTGAATCTTTGGTGGGCGGGCGTGAAGTACACCTACCGTAGCAAAACCGACTTTACTTTTGCCTGGTATCAACAGCGGCAGAACGACTTCCGTGTTCCGAAGGAATGCGATGCCGTAGCCGGTTTCCGCGCTTCCTGCGCAGGTACCCTCAACGAGGTGTCGGGCTACGTGGATCATCGCTTCACCAAGCGTTTCGACGCCTTTGCCGGAATAGCATATTCCTACGTGAGCGGCGGTATGGCCATCGCCATTCCTCATGGCCCGGGCGTCCCCTATCACTACGACGACAACCTCGCTCCTACAATCGGTGGTCGTTTCGCCTTTTGATCACTCCCGCGGTGGGCTCAATCAAGAGCCCGCCGCGGATAGACTTCCTTCGAGGGAACCCCTGCCGACTCCGGAGTTCTGGACAAAAAAGAACAATTGAAACAATCGCTAGGCAGAAGCAGTATCTTTCCCGGCCAACTGCCGCAGCACATACTGCAGAATCCCGCCGTTCTGGTAGTACAGAACCTCCTGCGGCGTATCGATTCTCACTGTCGCCGAAAACTCGATCGTCTTCCCCAGGTCCGACTCCGCAAACACCGTCACCACCTTGCCATCGGCGAACTTGCTCTCGAGCATCGCCTTCAACTGTCCCGGCGCAGCCCCAATCGCAAACACTTCCTCACCCGTCAGGCGCAGCGACTCCACATTCTGCCCCGGCAAAAACTGCAGCGGCAGAATCCCCATCCCAACAAGGTTCGAGCGGTGAATCCGCTCATAGCTCTCCGCAATCACAAACTTGATCCCGAGCAACCGCGGCCCCTTCGCCGCCCAGTCGCGCGAAGACCCCGACCCATATTCCTTACCCGCCAGAATCGCCAGCGGCGTCTTGCGCTTCGCATACTCCACACTGGCGTCATAGATCGACATCGGCACATCATCCGGCAACAGCCGCGTCACCCCACCCTCAGTCCCGGGAGCGAGCTTATTCCGAAGCCGCACATTCGCAAACGTCCCTCGCACCATCACCTCATGGTTGCCGCGCCGCGAACCATAGCTGTTGAAGTCCGAAGGCTTCACTCCATGCTCGGTCAGATATTTTCCCGCAGGCCCATTCTGTTTGATCGAACCCGCCGGCGAAATATGATCTGTCGTCACAGAATCGCCCAACACCGCAAGCACCCGCGCACCATGAATATCCTCGACTGCAGCAGGCGTAGCCGGCATCCCATCGAAGTACGGAGCCTTGCGAATATAAGTCGAATCCCGCTCCCATCCATATGTCTCCCCATCCGGAACCTTCAGGCTCTTCCAATTGTTATCGCCATCCGAAACCGTGCTGTACTGACGCCGGAACATCTCCGAATCGATCGACGAATTCACCGCCGACGAAACCTCTTCCTGCGTCGGCCAGATGTCCCGTAGGAAAACAGGCTTGCCATCCAGATCGCGCCCCAACGCTTCCTTCTCGAAATCATGGGTAATGTGCCCTGCCAGCGCATACGCAACCACCAGCGGTGGACTCATCAGGTAGTTCGCCCTCACCTCCGGCGAAATCCGTCCCTCAAAGTTCCGGTTGCCCGACAGCACCGACACAGCGACCAGTCCATGGTCTTCAATCGTCTTCGAAACATCTGTGGGCAGAGGCCCCGAGTTTCCAATGCACGTCGTACATCCGTACCCCACCACCTGAAACCGTAGCTTATCGAGATAAGGCATCAACCCAGCCTTCACGTAGTAGTCCGTCACCACGCGCGAACCCGGCGCCAACGATGTCTTTACCCACGGCGGAGTGCTCAATCCCTTCTCCACCGCCTTCTTCGCAAGCAGACCCGCCGCCATCATCACGTAGGGGTTCGAAGTATTCGTGCAGGAAGTAATCGCCGCAATCACAATCGATCCATGATCGAGATACTGCTCCGGATCCACTCCAAATCGAGTGCGAATCGATACGTGCGGAGCCTCGAGCTGTGGCAACTTCTCGTCGCTGATCGTGATCACAGGCACCACTGGAGCCTCCACAACCGGCGCCGAAGCCCCCACACTGCTACTCAAATCGCCGGAATCCGATGCCGTCCCACCTTCACCCTCCCAGCGCACCATCTGCCGAATCACCTGCTTATTCCCATTCGGCCCAAGCAGTGACGGCAGCTGCTCCTTGAAGCTTGCCGCCGCACCGGACAACGCAACCCGATCCTGCGGTCTCTTCGGTCCCGCAACACTCGACTCCACCGTCGCCAGATCCAGCGAAATCGTCGCCGAGTAGACAGCCTCCTTGGCATCCGCCGTATGAAACAGTCCTTGCTCGCGGTAGTAAGCCTCCACCAGCTCAATCTGCTCTTCGCTACGCCCTGTCAGCCGCAGATACTTCAACGTCTCCGCATCCACCGGAAAGATTCCGCAAGTCGCCCCATACTCCGGAGCCATGTTCGCAATCGTCGCCCGATCAGCCAACGGCAGCTCAGTGATACCCGAACCGTAGAACTCCACAAACTTACCGACAACGCCCAGCTTGCGCAGCATCTCGGTCACGGTCAGCACCAGATCCGTAGCAGTCGTGCCTTCCCTCAGCTTGCCCGTCAGCTTGAACCCAACCACCTGCGGCACCAGCATGCTCACTGGCTGACCCAGCATGGCGGCCTCGGCCTCAATTCCACCCACACCCCAGCCCAGCACGCCCAAACCATTCACCATCGTCGTGTGCGAGTCAGTCCCCACCAGCGTATCCGGATAAGCGAACACCTTCCCCTGAGCATCAGGCGTCGTCGTAAACACCACTCGAGCGAGATATTCCAAATTCACCTGGTGACAGATCCCCATCCCCGGCGGCACCGCAGAAAAATTGTTGAACGCCGTCTGTCCCCACTTCAAAAACGCATACCGCTCCCGGTTCCGCTGAAACTCCAGCGCCGCATTCAGGTCATAAGCCCGTTGCGTGCCAAACTCATCCACCTGCACCGAGTGATCGATCACCAGCTCCGCCGGCTGCAGCGGATTAATCTTCTCCGGATCGCCGCCTAGAGCCTTCATCGCATCGCGCATCGCAGCAAGATCGACCACCGCAGGCACGCCGGTAAAATCCTGCATCAACACTCGCGCCGGCATATACGCAATCTCGCGCGAAGGCTCTGCATTTGGATCCCAACAAGCCAGAAACTGAATATCCTCCGCGGTCACCGTACGGCCATCTTCATGCCGCAACAGATTCTCCAGCAGAATTCGCAGCGAGAAGGGAAGTCGTCCGAGGTCGACACCCGTTCCTTCCAACGCTTTCAGACGAAACAGATCGTACGTGGTCTTTCCCACAGACAGGGTAGACAAGCTCTTAAACGAATCAGGATGCGATTGAGTCGGCATGGTATCTTCTCCGAGGCGCGCTCTTAGGTAGCGCGATGGTTGGGGCCGTGGTCACATCTTCGAACCGCAGACGGCAACGGCTGAAGCCTATCAAGTTTTCAGGGGAGGGGTCGAACTAGCAGCAGCGTCCGCGGTCAGGGCGACCGTGGCGAAAGCGCTTCGTGTTGGGAAGGCAGCCTGCCATCAAAATAATTTTACTGCGTTTCAGCCCCTCGCAGTAAAGCGCCCACCATCCCACCGATGGGTCATTGCATACGTGGCTTAAACACTCTCGAATCACCGTAACCGCATACACCACAACAGAATCCCTCCATTGGCGACGTCGTCCTCGCCCGCGGAAACGGCAATTTGCAGAAAAATGCATCTCATTCAATAAGTTCGTGTTTATACCAGCAGCAGGTACGAGGAGACTGGCAGTATGTACAAATCATTTCCCAAGTTTTTTCTAGGTCTGGCACTTGGTACTGCATCACTTGCCACGGTGACACTCTCAGGCTGTCACAAAGGCGTCGAGCCCGCAGCTATCCCCGACAACTCCGGCCCCGACCCAGCCGATGCCAACATGGCGCCCGTCAGCGGCACGCAGCCCGCGCCTGCCCCCCAACCAGCCAGAGTCCTCGGCATCCGCTCCCAGTCCACTCCCGAGCAAAGCTCCGAGCAATACCCTCAGCAGCCCGCCCCAACGCAAAACGAGGCGATCACCGCCGCCCAGACCGCGCAGCCCTCTGACCAGAACTACGACCAGAACTACGACTACAACGCCCCCACCAACTACGATGAGTCGCAAATAGACGCGGGTCAGCAGGCCCTCGAAGAGGCCAACCAGCCCCCGCCGCCACTCCCCGAATATCAACAGCCCGAAGCCCCCGCGCCCAACTATCTCTGGACCCCCGGCTACTGGGGATACGCCCCCGTCGGCTACTACTGGGTCCCCGGAGCCTGGTGCGCGCCGCCCTTCTACGGTGCTCTCTGGACCCCCGGCTACTGGGGCTTCTTCGGCAACCGCTATCTCTTCCACCGAGGCTTCTGGGGCCCGCACATCGGCTTCTACGGCGGTGTGAACTACGGCTTCGGCTACACCGGCAGCGGCTATCACGGCGGCTACTGGCAGGGCCGCAACTTCTACTACAACCGCTCAGTCAACAACATCAACACCACGCGCATCACCAACGTCTATAACCGCACGGTCGTCGTCAACAACACCACCATCAACCGCGTCTCCTACAACGGCGGTCGCGGCGGCATCAACGTTCGCCCTCAACCCGCCGAGATCGCAGCCAACCGCGGCCCACGCGTCCCACCCATGTCCACGCAGTATCAGAACCAGCGCGAGGCCGCTCAAAATCGCCAGCAGTTCTACAACGTGAACAAGGGCCGTCCCGCCTTGGTCGCCTCACCGCGTCCCATCGCAGCCGTCGCTCGCCCTGCAGTGCAGCCCGTCAATCGCCCTGGCCAGCCCGCGGTCCAACCGACCCGCCCAGGCCAACCTGAAACTCGTCCAGGCCAACCAGCCGTACAACCTGCTCGCCCAGGAGAGGTCAATCGTCCTGGCCAGCCCGCGGTTCAGCCTACCCGGCCGGGCCAGCCCGAAACCCGTCCAGGTCAACCAAACCCTACGATTCATCCCGACAATCGCCCAGGCCAACCCGCCGTTCAACCGACTCGTCCAGGCCAACCCGAAAACCGTCCAGGCCAGCCTCAGACTCGCCCAACTCAGCCCGAAGCGCGGCCCACTCAACCTGAGGTCCGACCCAGTCAACCCCAGCAGCGCCCGGCCCAGCCCGAAACTCGTCCGGTCCAGCCTCAGCCGCAACCGCAGACGCGTCCAGTCCAACCGCAGGTCCGTCCCGAGCAGCCACAAAACCGTCCAGCGGTAGACACCCGTCCGCAACCGCAACCGCGGCCTCAGGAGTTCCAGCGTCCCTCGCCGCAACCCCAGCAACGTCCTGCCCCTCAACCTCAATCGCGTCCGGCGCCGCAGCCTCAGTCCCGTCCGGCGCCGCAAAGCCAACCGCGTCCTCAGCCCCAACCAAAGCAGGTCTCGCAACCAAGACCGCAGCCACAGTCTCACCCAGAGCCTCATTCAGAAGGACACCACTAATCTCACTTCACAACAGAGACGAAGACCCGCTTCCAAGCGGGTCTTTTTATGCTTCAAAGAAATGCCCTCAACCCTCCGGCGAAAGATCCTCCTCCAGCCAGTCATGTCCGCAATCATCGCAGTGCCACTGGTTGGCCGGTTCCACCGCCTCCAGCAAGGTCTCATTGCCCCCGCACTTCGGACACTGCGGTAAAGCAAACTCTTCCGGCACGGCCTCCTCAACCTCTCTCCTGAACCTCTCAGCCAGCGGCTGCGACAACACTCGAGCCGCCTCTTCCGCATCCTCAGGAGCCACCACAACCCGAATCCCACGCACATCCATCCGCGATCCATCCTGCTGTAAAACCACCGACTCAATCCCCGCCTCACGCAGCGCAAGCGAAGCCGCCGAAGCACCATGCCCATCCTCATATTCGAAGACGCACTCCGCCGGAGCCAGCGCAGCAAAGGCCCGCAGATCCGCCAGATCATCTTCACTCAGCACTCTCGCCTCCGAGCGCTCCGGCGTCGCCGAAACCTTCAACCCACGCCGCGAAATCTCCCCCCGCAAAGCCTCCTGCGCCATCTCCGTCAGGTCACTCATCCCGCGAGCCAGCGCCACCAACTCATCATCGCCATAGCTCGCATAAAGCGTCATCAACTCCTGATACTGCGCCGCATCGCCAATCATTCTCTATCTCCCGCTCAACAGCTTATCGCGTCTCGGTTTGACTTCACCCGCGACCATGCCTAGCCTCGAAGTAGCGAACCAAATTCGCATCCCACAGGAGCACGTCACGAAAATGCAGGTAAGCGAATGAAGGTTCTGGTAATCGGTGGTGGTGGCCGCGAGCACGCCATCGTATGGGCGCTGCGCAAATCGTCTCAAGTCACAGAGATCCTCTGCGCTCCCGGCAACGGCGGTATCGCAGCCATCGCCCGATGCATCCCCTGCGACGCTGCCAACCTCCACGAACTCATCAACATCGTCACCATCGAGCAGCCCGCCCTCACCGTCATCGGCCCCGAGGTCCCTCTCTCCCTTGGCCTCGTCGACGAGCTCACCAAACGCGGCCACCGCGTCTTCGGCCCCACCCAGGCCGCAGCCCAGCTCGAGTCCAGCAAAGCCTTCGCCAAAGAGTTCATGCAGCGCCACGACCTTCCCACCGCCGAGTACGGCATCTGCACCACACTCGACCAGGTTCGCGAAGAGCTCCCCCGCTTCTCCGTCCCCATCGTCGTGAAAGCCTCCGGCCTCGCCGCCGGCAAAGGCGTCGTCATCTGCGAAACTCACCTTCAAGCCGAAACCGCCGCAGCCGAAATGTTCAGCGGCTCCCTCCTCGGCACCACAGAAGAGGCCGTCGTCCTCGAAGAGTTCCTCACCGGCGAAGAGCTCTCCTTCTTCGCACTCTGCGACGGCATCCACGCCATCGAGATCGCCTCCGCGCAAGACCACAAGCGAGTCGGCGAAGGCGACACCGGCCTCAACACCGGCGGCATGGGTGCTTACTCCACCGACGGCATCGCCACCCCGGCCATGCGCAGCTGGCTCCTCCACAACGTTGCGCAAAAAGTCGTCGACGGCATGCGCTCCGAAGGCGAACCCTTCAAAGGCATTCTCTTCTGCGGCATCATGATGTCCCCTCGCGGCCCCATGGTCCTAGAGTTCAACACGCGCTTCGGCGACCCCGAAACAGAAGCCATCCTTCTCCGCCTCGAAACCGACATCGTCGATCTCTTCAACGCCTCCATCGACGGCACCGCCAACGAACTCACCATCAACATGCGCCCCGGAGCCAGCGTCTGCGTCATCGCAGCCAGCGGCGGCTACCCTGGCAAATACGCGTCAGGCAAACCCATCTCCGGCCTCCCGACAGCCAACGATCAACCCACCGAAGACGTAGTCATCTTCCACTCCGGCACAGCCCTCAAAGACGGAAAGATCGTCACCGCAGGAGGCCGCGTCCTCGCCATCTCCGCCGCAGCCCCCGATCTCCAGACCGCTCTCGACAAGGCCTACGCCGAACTCGCAAAGATCTCCTTCGAAGGCATGCAGTTCCGCCGAGACATAGGCCACCGCGCGCTGAGCAAACAACCAATACCCTAGCTTTCGTTTCATTCTGCCATTGCTGCTCGTTGAATCGTTGAAGCCTCCACACCTCGAGACACGTCCAATCGAGTATGGATAAGAAACAATTAGGCAACTCTGATCTCCTTCTCTCCCCCATCGGCTTCGGCGCATGGGCCATCGGCGGCGGCGACTGGGCCTTCTCCTGGGGCCCTCAGGACGATAACGACTCCATCGCTGCAATCCACAAAGCCATCGACCTCGGCATCAACTGGATCGACACCGCTGCCGTCTACGGCCTCGGCCACTCGGAAGAGATCGTCGGCAAAGCCGTCAAATCCGCCTCGCAAAAGCCCTACCTCTTCACCAAAAGCTCCATGGTCTGGGACGACAAACGCGAGATCACTAACAACCTGAAGCAAATCCGCCGCGAGTGTGAAGACAGCCTCCGTCGCCTCCAGGTCGAAGCCATCGACCTCTACCAGGTTCACTGGCCCAAGCCCGATGAAGACATCGAAGAAGGCTGGACCGTAATGGCCGACCTGCAGCGCGAAGGAAAAGTCCGCTGGATCGGCGTCTCCAACTTCAGCGTCTCGCAGATGGAGCGCGCCCTCAAAATCGCTCCCATCACCTCCAATCAGCCGCCTTACTCCATGCTCAACCGAACCGTCGAAGCCGAGATCCTCCCCTTCACCCACAAGCACAACATCGGCACCATCAACTACGCCCCCATGCACTCCGGGCTTCTCACCGGAGCCATGACCAAAGAGCGCGTCGCCTCTCTTCCCAAGGACGACTTCCGCCGCAACGCAAAGAACTACCAGGAGCCGCTGCTCTCCCGCAACCTCGCCGTCGCCGACTTCCTCAAAACCGTCGGCATCCGTCACAACGTCACTGCGGGAGTCGTAGCGATCGCCTGGACGCTCCACAATCCCGCCATCACCGCAGCCATCGTCGGAGGCCGTAACGCCCATCAGGTTGAAGGCGTCATCCCCGCAATCAACTTCCGTCTCACCGAAGCCGAGTACGCGGAGATCAACGCATTCCTCGCCGCGCATCCATAGACCCAAACATCGAGACAGGGCTGCAGCAACTAAACAAGCTCGAATGCCGCAGCCCTGTCGCGACCAGTTCTCAAATCCACGTCACGCCCGAACATTCTTATGGCATCTTTCGTAAATAAAAAAGAAGGAGAAGACCGTGACCCAACCCGCACTCACCGCTCAGGAACTTATAGCCTGGGTTGAAAAAACATCCACCGGCTGGCGCAACCTCCTAGCCGCACGCCCAGAACTGCTCGCTGTGCCCTGCGACGTCAACAACGTTCAATCCGTCGCCCAGTTCCTGCAGCACATCGTCGCCGTTGAGCTTCGCTTCGCCGAGCGCCTATCCGATCTCCCCGCGTCCGACTACGCCAACATCCCCTACGACTCAGTCGAAAAGATATACGCGACCCACGACCACGCCTTCGCACTCGTCCACAAACTTCTCGCCTCCGAGATGAACTGGGATCAACCCATCGAGTTTTCTACCCGAGTCATGGGGCCAGCCCGTTCCACTCCGAAAACCATTCTGTTTCACCTCCTCCTGCACAGCATTCGCCACTACGCACAACTCGCCACCCTCGCCCGTCAGCAAGGCATCAAGCCCGACTGGGGAATGGACTATCTCCTCATGAACCTCGAGGCCGTCTGATCCAGCACAGTTTTGACAAAAGGTCGGACCACCAACTAAAGTTGTCTCCCATGCGCAGAGCCAGGCCCTTTGTCCCGCTGCTGACGGTAGTTTGCCTCCTCCTCTCCCTCTCAAGCTTTACGCGTGCTCAGCAGCGTCCCGCCATCACCGGCATCGCCTTCGTCCGCATGTACACCGCCGACCCCACAGCCTCCGCAGCCTTCTACGGCAAAACTCTCGGCTACGGACACGCCGAAAGCAACGGCATCACACACTACTCCGTCAACGATCTGCAATGGCTTGAAGTAGAAGCTCTCCCCACCCCGGCGCCCACTAGCCGCCTCGCCGCGGTAGCCTTCACCACCCGTGACGCCGCAACCCTACAGCGTTATCTCGAAGCCCACAACATCGCCATCGAGCATCCTCTCTCGCACGGAGCCTTCGCCGTCCACGACCCCGAAGGCAACCTGATCTACTTCGTCCAGGAGGGAACCAAAGTTCCCGGCCTCCCCGTCGCCTCACCCAACGCGCCCTCGCACCGAATCATCCACGTCGGCTTCCTCGTCAAAGATGCCGACGCCGAAAACCGCTTCTACCGTGACCTCCTCGGCTTTCGCCCCTACTGGCACGGCGGTATGAAAGAAGACAAGACCGACTGGATCAGCCAGCAGGTTCCCGACGGCACCGACTGGCTCGAGTACATGCTCGAAGGCGGCCCCAACCCCTCAGCCAAAACCCTCGGCGTCCTCAACCACTTCTCCCTCGGCACCCCCCACATGCCCGACGTCATCGCAGCCCTCGCCCGCAACCAGTGCGAAGGCCCCAACTGCACCAAATCCCAGATGGGCAAAGACGGCAAGGTCCAGCTCAACCTCTTCGACCCCGATCTCACCCGCGTCGAATACATGGAGTTCCAACCCTCCGGCACGCCCTGCTGCTCCCCCATCCTCGGCAAGCCGCCCACCGAGACCGAAAACCGTTAGCGCCTCCGCAGCCAGCCAGAAATCAGGAGCATCGACCATGCCCACCCGCCGCGACTTCCTCCGTCTCTCCGCCCTCGCCACAGCTGCCGGCTGCACCCTCGGCCGCAGCAGCTTCGCCTTCGCCGCCGGCGCCCCGTTCAACTATGGCGTCCAACTCTACATGGTCCGCAAGCAGGCCCCGCAGGATCTCGCCGGCATCCTCCAATCCATTCAGCAGATCGGCTACACCCAGATCGAGCTCTTTCCCCTCGTCTACACCCACCCCGCGCCTGAACTCCGCAAGATCGTCGCCGACTCCGGCCTAGGCCTCGTCTCCGCCCACTTCGACTACGCCAGCGTCCCCACCAAAATCGAGTACGCCCACCAACTCGGCCTCGAATACATGGTCTGCCCCATGATCCCCAAAGACCAATGGAACCTCGATGGCTTCCGCAAAGCCGCTGCCGACTTCACCACCTGGGGCCAAAGCGTCCACGCCGCCGGCATGCAGTTCGCCTTTCACAACCACTGCTACGAGTGGGCCCCCCAGGGCCTCACCACAGGCTTCGACGAGCTCATGAAGCACACCGACCCCGCCTACGTAAAACTCGAGCTCGACATGTACTGGCTCGCCCAGGCCGGTCAGGACCCGCTCACCATGCTCACCCGCTACGCCAACCGCGTCCGTCTCCTCCACCTCAAAGACCGCATCGCCAACGCGCCCACTGGCTTCATCATGGGCCCCGAGGCAAAGCACATCACCGAACTAGGCAAGGGAACCCTCAACTGGCCCGCCATCTTCGCTCAGGCGCACAAGCAGGGCATCCGCTACGCCTACGTCGACCAGGACGACACCGCGCTCCCCATCCTCGAAAGCCTCAAAGAAAACTTCGCCTACCTCCAAACCATCAAGGCCTAGAGCGTACCTCGCGCGTCAACAAACTCCCGTCTCGGAGTGCGAGCATCGTCTGCACTCGCTGCAGAACGTATGGTTCATCCGGTGAGCGCAGATCATCAGCACGCTCCCCGTCATCGTCACGGCGACCTCATACCCATGCGACGGCAGCCTCCCGCCAAAGAACGCACCCGCAAAAATAAACCCCAGCCCCAGCGCCATCAGCCCAAGAATTCGCCGCCGTCCATGCGTCCGAAACCCCTTCACCAGCGCCATCGCACCCAGCGCTGCCACCCCCACCGCCAGCGCACGATGCGTCCTCTCCTCGCCAGGAATAAAACGCGCCATCACCACCGACATCGACACCAACACCGGCGTCACTACGCAATGCACCAAGCAGAGCGCAGAAGCACACACCCCCAAATCATCGGCAGAAAAACTCGAAGCCCGCAAAGAAACACTCATTTTCAAACTCTTTCCACAAAGAAATGAAAGGCTGATTCCATCAACCTATTCGCTATTGATATTCTATTATCATTAACGTGGTTAAGTCTCCTCCCCACAGGCATCACATCAGAAGAAGAAAGCCTAAGCCGTAGTCACCGCAGGCAGAATCTCCGACACATCCACCCACTGCGTCGGATAGTCCCCCGTATAGCAAGCCGTGCAGAAGCTCCCCGGCGACAACCCATCCACCGGCTCCCCCTTCGTACAAGCGTGCGTCAGCCCCACCAGGCTCAGATACGCCAGCGAATCCGCTTCGACAAATTCGCAGATCTCCGCAACAGACTTGTTCGCCGCAATCAAATCTTTCTTCGAAGGCGTATCCACCCCATAAAAACAAGGCGAAATCGTCGGTGGACAAGAGATCCGCAGATGCACCTCGGTTGCCCCCGCAGCCCTCACCATCCTTACAATCTTCCTCGACGTCGTCCCGCGAATGATCGAGTCATCGATCAGCACCACGCGCTTACCTTCCAGCAAATTCCGCATCGGGTTCAGCTTCATCCTCACGCCGAAGTCCCTCACCCGCTGCTCCGGCTGTATAAACGTCCGTCCCACATAGTGATTTCGAATCAGCCCAAAGTTAAACGGAATCCCCGACTCCGCCGCATATCCAATCGCCGCCGTCACACCCGAGTCCGGCACCGGCACAATCAAATCCGCTGGCACACCCGACTCCCGCGCCAACTGCCGCCCCATCTCTTCGCGCGACTGTTGCACCCACCGCCCAAAGATCTTCGAGTCCGGCCGCGCAAAATAAACATGCTCAAACACACAGCTCGCCTGTTCTGTCGTCGTGTTGAAGTAGCGGCTCGTCACGCCCTCCTCCGACACCATCACCAACTCACCCGGCTTCACGTCGCGCTCATACTTTGCATGCAGCAGGTCGAACGCGCACGTCTCGCTCGCAAAACAAAACGTATCCGGAGCTCCGTCCTTGCCTTCAATTCGTCCCATCGCCAGCGGCCGAAACCCATGCGGATCACGCGCAGCAAAGATGCGATTCCGCGTCATCATCACAATCGAAAACGCCCCCTGCACCTGGTTCAGAGCCTCTGCCATGCAGTCGATCAGCGTGTTCTTCGTCGAGTGCGCAATCAACTGAATAATGATCTCTGAGTCCGACGTCGTCTGAAAGATCGCACCATCGCGCTCCAGCCGCTCCCTCGCCGTCCCCAGGTTAATCAGGTTGCCGTTATGCGCAATCGCGATCAGTCCCTTCGTGCTCTCGACCGAAATCGGCTGCGCATTCAGCAGCGCCGAATCTCCCGTCGTTGAGTAGCGCGTATGTCCAATCGCAATATGCCCTGGCAGCTTCCCCAACACATCGTCGGTAAAGATCTCCGACACCAGCCCCATGCCCTTGATGTCGTTCACCTGCTGCCCATCCGCGCTGGCAATCCCCGCCGACTCCTGCCCACGATGCTGCAGCGAATACAAACCCCAGTAAGTCATCCGAGCCGCGTCAGGATGGTTATAGATCGCCATCACTCCACACTCTTCGCGCAGCTTATCGAACGGCGTCTCATCTTCCACTTCGTCTTCAGCGTCCAAGTCGGCACCCACTCCGTTCAAGTCCCCGCCGGCCCCCCTCGAAGTCGTCATCCTGAGTGAAGCGAAGGATCCCTGTATTCCGTCGTTGTCCGTTCTTTGCCTGTCACTCTGCACTTTGAGCGAAGTCGCAGCGGAAGAATCTGCTGTGACAAGCTCGTCAGCCACCAACTCGTCCTCAACCAGAAGATCGCTCATGCCGTCACCACCTCTGCGGCCAACTGTTCTTCCAGCGCGCCCGTCCACGCCGCCTTCAACGCAGCGATCGGTTCATCAATCAGTTTCTTTCCATTGATCGAACACTCGTAGTTGCCTGCAGTCACCTCGCCGAGCGGCGCCATCCACATCTTGGGATGCTCAGCAAGCAAAGTCCGAATCGCTTCCACGTTGCTCGCCTCGGCAGAGACAATAACCGACGAACCAATCTCGCTGAAGAAACGTTCCTTCAACGCAAACGGCTCGCTCTCAGAGACATTCATCGCCACGCGAACTCCCAACTCTCGCGGAAAGCAAGCCTTCGCAAACGCAACCGCCGAGCCACCATCCGAGATGTCCATCGCTGAAACCAGCAAACGCTTCTCCGCAAGCGCGGCAAGCGCCTTATGCAGCGCAGCCTCTTCCTCGAGATTCAGCAGCGGCGGAGCGCCCCAAAGCTCATGCATCACCGTCTTCGCATACTCGGTCGATCCAAACTCCCGTTCGATCTTCCGCCCCTCGCCTTGAAACGCCGAAAGGAACAGAATCACATCGCCCGCTTTGCGAAACGCAGAAGGCACAGCCTTGGTCACATCATCGATAATCCCAACGATCCCAAGCACCGGCGTAGGATAAATCCCCTCGCCTTTCGTCTCGTTGTAGAGCGAAACATTTCCACCCGTCACCGGCGTTCCCAGCGCAATACAAGCCTCGGCAATTCCATCGATCGCCTGCGAAAGCTGCGCCATAATCTCCGGCTTCTCCGGATTCCCGAAGTTCAAACAGTTCGTAGCCGACACCGGCATCGCACCAGTACACGCAACCTTTCGCGCCGCCTCAGCGACAGCATGCATCGCGCCAAGCTTCGGATCGAGATACGTCCATCGCCCGTTGCCCGCCAGCGCCATCGCCAATCCGCGATCGCCCTTCTCCGCTTCGGTAAACTCATGCGAATCATCCGGCAAAACCACCGGATTCGTTGAGTCCAGGCTATCGGTCGCAAGCGTGGCCTCGCCCTGCGGAGTCGACGAAGCTACCAGGTCCGCCAGTTTTCCCAGCAAGCCACGATGACGCGCGGCTCCTGTTGTCTTCCCCGTGCCCTTGATACGGATCACGCCTGCCTCACCACCCGGTCCCTGCACCGTGTTGGTCTGCACCATCGAGTCATACTGCTCATACACCCAACGCTTATCGCAGACATTAGAGCTCGCCAGCAGCAACTTCAAATCTGCCGTCAGGTCCCGCGGCCTCTTCAACTCTTCCAGCACATGCGCCGGCGGATCCAGCGGCACCGGAGCCTTCCAAACTCCCACAGGCCGGTGATACACCGGAGCGTCATCGGTCAAGCTCCTGTTCGGAATATCCGCCACCAGCTCCCCATGCTGCGTGATCACCATATTCGGCTTCTCCGTCACCACCCCGACGATCGAAGCATCCAGTCCCCACTTCGCGAACACATCCAGAACCTCCTGCGCTCGCGCCTTATCGGCCACCAGCAGCATCCGCTCCTGGCTCTCGCTCAACATGATCTCGTAGCTCGACATCTTCGTCTCGCGCTGCGGCACCAGATCCAGCTCCACCGTCAACCCAAGATCCCCACGCGCGCCCATCTCGCAAGTCGAGCACGTCAAACCAGCCGCACCCATATCCTGAATCCCAAGCACCGCGCCAGTAGCCATCGCCTCCAGGCAAGCCTCCAGCAACAGCTTCTCCAGAAACGGATCGCCCATCTGCACATTTGGCCGCTTCTGTTCTGAGCCCTCCGTAAACTCCTCAGAAGCCATCGTAGCCCCATGAATCCCATCGCGGCCTGTCTTCGCGCCCACATAGATCACAGGATTCCCAACGCCCGTAGCCTTCGCATAAAAAATCTCATCGCTGCGTACCAGCCCCAGCGCAAAGGCATTCAACAGCGGATTGCCCGAATAACAAGCCTCGAATCGCGTCTCTCCGCCAACATTCGGAACACCAAAACAGTTCCCATACCCAGCCACGCCATGCACCACGCCTGTCGCGATCTGGTGATTCCGCCTCCGCAGCGACTCATCCGCTTCAGCCTCATCCAAAGGCCCAAACCTCAGCGAATCCATCACCGCCAGCGGCCGCGCATTCATCGTAAAGATGTCCCGCAGAATCCCACCCACACCCGTAGCGGCACCCTGGTAAGGCTCAATGTAGCTCGGATGATTGTGCGACTCGATCTTGAACGCACAAGCCCACCCATCACCCACATCGATGATCCCGGCGTTCTCCCCCGGCCCCTGCACCACGCTCCCCGGCCCGGTCTTGCGTTCACCCTTCGTAGGCAGACGCTTCAAATGCACCCGCGAAGACTTATAAGAGCAGTGCTCCGACCACATCACAGAAAAAATCCCCAACTCAGTCAGGGAAGGGGTGCGTCCAAGCGCCGTTTCAATGCGCGTGTACTCCTCCGGAGTGATACTGTGCTGCTTGAGCAGCTCCGGAGTAATGGTGGCTGGAGAGGGGACTTTGGCTTGCTGGGCTTGCAAATTTGGCATGGCTCGCTATTAAGATTGTCGCACGCTAAGCCCCCTGCTGCACCTCACCTCCGCTCCAGCGCCGCCCGATCCCACTTCGCCACATCCGCGGCAGCCCCATACGCGCTCTCCAGAAACTCCATCAGCGCCTTCTCCGGAGCCGCCAACGCCCGCACCAAGTCGTACTTGAACACAAACTCCCCCAATGCCTTATCCCACCCGGCCTCACCAGGCCGAATCGTCGCCTCCGACAGCCCCGCCGGCACCGGAGCCGCATAGCAGTAAAACGCCGCCGCCCCATACCCACCGTTCCCCGGCCAGAACCCCGCCGAGATCACCTCATGCGAATAAGCCTCCCGCTGAATCATGTCCGCCCCCGGCCGCGGAGGCGCAACCCGTCCAGAAAACCGCGTCACCGCCAGATCAAAGCTCCCCCAGAAAAAATGCACCGGGCTCACCTTCCCCAGAAACCCCGTCCCCCACGCACGAAACACCTTCTCCGCATGCACCAGCACCTGCCAAAATCGGTGCACATACTCCGGGTCATACGACTTATGCTCCGTATCGATATCGAACCGCACCGGATGCGCCACCTCCACCGGCATCGGATTGATCTTCACCGAAACCCCAAGCACCTCCAGGCACCCGAGATATTCCTTATAAAAATCCGCCACCGTCCGCGCCTTCAGCTTCATCCCCTGAGACCCACCCGACCCCATCCGCAAATGCAGCTCATGCGCCACAAAATCAAACTCAATATCCAGCACGTCGTCCCCATAGTTCATCGCCGAGGTCCCCAACCCCCGCGCCGTCACATACAGCGGCACATTCCACCAGTGGTTCTGCAGCGGAGTCAACGCCAGCCGCGTCTTACCCACTATCTGCGTCCACATATGCAGCGTATCTGCCGTCGCCGCCCAGTCCCCCCACGCCAGCTCAGGCCACTGCGAAGCTCCGCTCATAACACCTCCCAAACACTCACAAGCCGAAAGCATACGCCGCAGCGAAAAACCTAGCTCCCCGTACTCCCAAACCCCTTCACGCCCCGCGGAGCCTCCACCAACTCACTCACCTCTTCAAACGCCGCCTCGATCCTGCGCACAATCCGCAGCTGAGCAATCCGGTCCCCGGCCTTGATCTCCACCGCCGCCATGCTCAAATTCGTCATCACCACCTTGATCTCCCCCCGATACCCCGGATCGATCACCCCAGCCAGCGTCGTTACCCCGCGCACCGCCAGCCCCGACCGGTCCTCCACCAGCGCTCCATGCGTCGAAGGAAACTCCATCGCCACGCCCGTAGCCACCGCCACCGTCGCCCCAGCCTCAATCGTCGTCCCCGCCACTGCATAAAGGTCCGCCGCCAGGTCCCCAAACTCCCCCGTATGCGCATACCGTGGCAACTGAGCCTCAGGCTGCAACTTCACCACCCGAATCCGCACCAAATCCTCCGCTCCCAACCCCATCAATCCTCCAAAAGAATCATTCCGAAGACACTATTCTCGCCCAAGCCAGAATTACGTCCCTTTTATCCACATCTCCACAGCATCTAACCGATTTTGTATCCCACCTTTGGGGGAGAACCACGTGCTCATTTTTCGGCTTTTCCTCGCCTTCTCGGAGTCAAATCACTAACGAGGGACGTCTACCTATGCAGTGCCCGAACCAACAGGAGAGTCGTATCGTGGCCATCAATACCGAACAGATGACTGTAGCTCCTCTACGCCGTACCACTGACCCTTCCCCAACCATCTGGCTGAAGCGCCTCATCGACAGCGGCACCCTTTACATCCCCCAGAACCTCAACCCCACCCAGTTCGCCACCCTTCAGGCGATCACCCTGCTCCTCTCCCATTCCGGCTCCTACTATGCCGCCTCCCGCCTCGACGCGACCCTCGTCACCAGCGCCGCTTCAGCCCCACCCGACGCCCCCGCGCCCCCCATCGCCTTTGACTACCGCCTCGGTCTCGACGAGATCGAAATCATCACCCGCACCCGCACCAACTACTCCTTCACCGAACTCCCCTCCGAGCTCCAGGACGCCGTCCTCAGCCTCATCGCCTCCCGCGACCTCACCAGCCGCAAACTCGACCTGGCCCACTGGCTCGAAGACCTCCACTACCAAACCCTCGAACTAGCAGCCTGAAGCAGCGTTACCGTCCTTGCAGTCGAGTTTTTCTGAGATTTGTCATCTCGACCGAAGCAGCGGACAGTCTCACCGTCCACTGCGCAGTGGACAGACCCCCCGTATTTCGTTTTCCACCGGCTGCTGCTGCTTCGTCGCAGTTCCTTCCTTTTTTTGATCATTCCGCAACTTGAGCGTGACTGAACTTCATCGCCAAAACTCGACGCTACCGCCTATCGCTTCCGCATCCGCAGACTCTGCCAACTCCCATCAACAGTCCACCCGCCATCCACCGCAAGCGCCTGCCCATTCACAAACCCACTCCGCTCAGGCTCTGCCAGAAACAAAATCGCCTGCGCAATATCCTCCGGCGACGCAAACCGCCCCATAGGATTCGCGCCCTCGATATCCGCATCGTTATAGCCACCACCCACCTGATCCGCCACATCCATCTCCGTCTTCACCCACCCCGGACACACTGCGTTACACCGCACGCCACGCCCACCCCACTCCGCCGCCAGCGTCCGCGTCAACCCAATCAGCCCATGCTTCGAGGCGTTATACGCCGACCGATCCCCAATCCCCACCAACCCCGCAATCGAAGCCACATTCACGATGCTCCCGCTCTTCTGCTCCAGCATCATCGCGCCAAACGCCTTCGCCAGCAGAAACGGAGCAAGCAGGTTCACCTTCAACACCCGCAGAAACGCTTCGCCTTCCACAGTCTCCGCCGGAGCAATAAAGCTGATGCCCGCATTATTCACCAACACGTCCACGCGACCCCACCGCGAGCGCGCCACTTCCACCGCACGCTTCACCACCGCCTCATCCGAAATATCCCCCAACACCTGCTCGACGACAACGCCCGCCTTCTTCACCGCCTCCACCGTAGCTTCACAAGCCTGCAGATCCATCAGCAACAACCCATACCCAGCCGCCGCGAGGACCTCCGCAGCCCGACGTCCAATCCCCTGCGCCGCCCCAGTAACAATCGCAACTTTCATGCTCCAAGCTTAGTTGACCTTGCCATCGCTTGCTTTTTTGGTGTCATCCCCGACGGGGATCTGCTGTTAGTTGGCCAGTTTGAGCACTTCGCATGAGAAGATGTCTCTCGAATGATGCAGAGTCCCCATCTTGAAGCCATCTTCACCGCAGTCGGAGTGATTTGGGTTGGTGGCTGGGGGTTCCTAATGTTCCGCCGCCCTGAGTTTTTTGCCAGGATCAATGTACGCTTCGGGATGAAATGGTTATCTGGCCCGAAATACATATCTCTTACGAAGAAAATTGGAATTGCTGAGATGGTTTTGGCGATCCTTTGCGGGATGGGCTTTCTGATTAGGGCAGCTTTTGGGTGGATGAGGCTCTAACCAAGTCCGATCTGTCCGCTATCGATCTGTTGCTGCTGTTGTCGCTGCTCTTTTTTTTTCGCCATCCTGCCCCTGAGCGTTAGCCAAATGGGAAGGATCACTATTACTTCGCTCTGTAAAATTCGATGATCTCCCCACCACCGCAGATCCCGTCAAGCCCCAAACATACGAAAACCCGCTCCAGTCGCGGTTTTTGAGGTGGCGCATTACCCCCTTCCAACGCGGTACAATTAAAGAACAAACCTCGTTGCAAAGAGAGCCGGCCGCTCAGGGTAGAGCAGCCGCAACTTCAACAAAACAAGTATTTTGCGCGTAAAATATCTAGAATCAGTATTTTGCAGACATCACCCCCTTGTAAGCTAATCAAAACAATAGACTTACTTGCAAAATACCCCCGAGGCAAGGGGGGGGAGGGGGCTGGCCGATATCAATGGAAAGAAGGAAATTAGAGCACCTATCGTTGACCCCCCTTCAGGAACGCGATACACTCATTAAGTTTGGCGCTGCAACCCATGTGTCTTCATCTCAAGGGTTGCAGGGACGACAGGCTTAGGCCCGGCGGTCATTGAAAGTACAGACTGCGATGGCTTGACCGGTTGGCTTACTGTAGTGCTCCTGTATGCGCCCATGCAGCACAATCTATTTTCTGAAGAAAGCGGTCAGCATCACGCGACCCCGCTTGAGGTTCTAGTCATGTACGCAGTCATCCGCACCGGCGGCAAACAGTATCTGGTCTCCCCTGGCGAGAAGTTGAAGATTGAAACAACCGCCCACGAGAACGGCAACATCGAATTTTCCGACATCCTCGCCGTCAGCGGCGAAGAGGGCAAGTTCGAGTCCGACCTCACCGGCGCCAAGGTTCTCGCCTCCGTCGTCGCCCACGGCCGCGGCGAAAAGATCCTCGTCTTCAAGCTAAAGCGCAAGAAGCAGTACAAGAAGATGCAGGGGCACCGCCAGAACTTCGTCGAGGTCAAGATCAACGAGATCCTCGTCAACGGCAAGAGCTTCAAAGAAGCGTAAGACAAAGCTTCCCCAAGTTTAGTTTTTGGAATTCAAGATTCAGTGAGCGCAAAGGCCCAGAGGGCAGCGCGAAAGAGGCAATCGAATGGCACATAAAAAAGGTTTAGGTTCTTCTAAAAACGGCCGCGACTCAAACGCCCAGCGGCTCGGAGTCAAGGTATTCGGTGGTCAGACGATCCTCGGCGGCGGCATAATCGTCCGTCAGCGTGGCACCCCGCTCAAGCCCGGTGCCAACGTCGGTCGCGGCAAGGATGACACCCTCTTCGCCAAGGTCGACGGCATCGTCCGCTTCCAGGACAAGGGCCAGCACGGCCGCTTCGTCAACGTCGATCCTGCAGAGCTGACCTCAGTTCCCGTCTAAGCACCACAGTTCACCAGCAACTGACCATCAGTTACCACGTAGTCACCACAAATTTGCATCAAGAAACCCTGCCTAGGCAGGGTTTTCGCATTTCAGAGATCACTGTAAGTTCGAAGTCACAAAATCTGCGCACACCCCGACCCACCTCATATCATGAGGGCGATGGACAACCGCACAGACTAGACTCGTGAAGCCGCCAACAACTCGATGCTCGCCGGAATACGCTCTCCAGGAGAGCCGGCAACCATCTCTGCTGTCGCCGCCGCGGTAACAAGCGCCCCAGTCGTAGGAACTCGCTTGCTCTGGAAGCACTGCCGGCAAAGCACCGGGCGCCCCTGCGTCGGCTTGAATGGCACGGTGGTCTCAATCCCGCACTCTGAGCACTCGGTGCGAGTCTCGGTCCGCGACAGGCCTGCCGCCGCCGGCCCGGTACCCGCCTTCAATCCGACCCCTGAGCGTTTGGACTTGCACGGCTTACAACGCTTTGGGTCGTTCTTGAATTGTTTGTCGAAGAAAAAAAGTTGTTCCCCAGCGGTGAAGATGAACTCGCCGCCGCAGTCTGCACAGGTTAATAGCCGATCCAGAAATTCCATGCCGCTTCTCCCGTCCTACGGAGGAAGAACACTCAGGAGGTCGATCGTGGCTGACACCGCCGAGGGGTCTACCTTTAGTGAAGATCGTTACTTTTTGGATTTGAAGGGGCCCAGAACTACACGTTCGTGGAAACATCTCGTTTGCCGGTCAATGTGAGCTTATGAATAAGCTCTCTCTGCCGGGGCTAGATGATAGCGGGAGTCCATCTCTAGCGATTGGGTGGGCCGTCTCGTCAAACTCCTCATCAGAGAAGGAGACGGCCCACTATGGTTACGGAGCTGAAACTAATCCTGCTCCTTACGGACCTTCTTGCGATTACGCTTGCGTGCAAGCGCTTCTTTCACACGTTTCTTCTCACCTGGTTTTAGATAAAAAGAGTGACGCTTGACTTCCTTGATGATGTCTTCTGTCTGCACTTTGCGCTTGAAGCGCCGCAGGGCATTCTCAAGGGGTTCGCCTTCTTGTACTCGAACCTCTGCCAAGAAAAATACACCTCCAACCAGTCCCAATGGGGATATCTTCTAGAATACTCGTCTTTTCAGAGAAAATCACATAAATCGTTGGTAATTCAGAGGCGAGTACCGTCTTATGTCTTGCACTGAATAGTTTTGCAGGCACAGCGTAAAATCTCTTCCATGATCCGAGCGTTTCAAGGAATTAAACCGGTAATTTCTACCAGCTGCTACATCGATCCTTCAGCTCAGATAATCGGCGACGTAATACTCGCAGAGCAAGCCAGCGTTTGGATGAACGCGGTCCTACGTGGAGATGTCAACTCGATCCGTATTGGCGCCCGCAGCAATGTGCAGGATTGCGCTGTCTTACACGGCATGCGCAATTTATACCCGGTCATAGTTGGCGAGATGGTCACGATCGGCCACAACGCCACCGTGCACGGCTGTGTGCTTGAGGACGCAGTCCTCATCGGCATAGGCGCGACAGTACTCAATGACGCGAGGATTGGCGAGGGCTCCATCATCGCGGCAGGAGCGGTCATTCCGGAGCATACGGTGATCCCGCCGAACTCGCTGGTCGCTGGTGTACCGGGCAAGGTGCGACGAACGCTTGGCGATGCGGATCGGGAGTTGATCCTGAAGTACGCGCAGAACTACCTGGACTACACGGCGATCTATCTGGCAGAAGCAGCCGGTGAGTAAACCAGGCGTTGGTTCGCTACACTGGATGTGATGGCTACTTTGAAGGCAGTACGCGGGACTCGGGATCTGTTACCTCCGGAGACTGCGCTTTGGAACTATGTGGAAGCTACGGCCAGAGCCGTCTTCGCACGTTATGGGTTTGGGGAGATTCGGACACCGGTCTTTGAGGATACGGCGCTGTTTGCGCGTGGTGTTGGCGAAGAGACTGATATTGTCTCCAAGGAGATGTACACGTGGCAAGATCGCACTCGCGCTGATAGCGATAGTGCGCAGAGCCTGACGCTAAGGCCGGAGAATACGGCTGGCGTTGTACGCGCGTACATCGAGCACAAGCTTGCTGATACTGGAATGCTGCAGAAGCTGTTCTACATCGGACCGCAGTTCCGGCGCGAGCGACCGCAACGTGGAAGATATCGGCAGTTCTGGCAGATTGGGGCTGAGGTGCTTGGACCGGCTTGGTCGGGTGCTGATAGTGCGCTGCGCGATGCTGAGGTTCTGGAGATGCTTTCTACCTTCCTGAATGAGCTTGGTGTGAAGGGATGGAAGCTGGAGGTGAACTCGGTTGGTTCGTCGACCGATCGGCCGAAGTACATCGCTGCGTTGCGGGAAGCTTTGGCTCCGGTGAAGGACAAGATGAGTGCGGATAACCAGCGTCGAGCAGAGACGAATCCGTTGCGTGTGCTGGACTCGAAGGATGCTGGCGATCAGGAGATCATCGATGGTCTGCCGAAGATCGCTGACTTCCTGGATGATGCGAGCAAGGAGCACTTTGCGCAGGTGCTTGCTGCGCTTGATGCTTGTGGAGTTGCTTATACGGTGAATCCGCGGTTGGTGCGCGGTTTGGACTACTACACGCGGACGACGTTCGAGTTCACTGTGCCTGATGGAAGCGGTTTGGGAACTCAGAACGCTCTGCTTGGTGGTGGAAGATATGACGGATTGTCGGAGTTGCTTGGTGGTCCGAAGGCTCCTGGAATTGGGTTCGCAATTGGGGAAGATCGGTTGATCCTTACGCTTCAGGCTCAGGAAGCTGGGACGAAGGAGCAGAAGCTCGATGCGTTCGTTGCTCCGATGGGAGTTGAACGGAATGCTGCTGCGCTTGCGCTTGCTCAGGAGCTTCGTCGAGCAGGACTTTCGGTTGAGGTTGGAGATGGAAGTTTCCGCCTGAAGAAGTCCTTCGAAGCTGCCGATAAGCTCGCTCGGAGAATGGTGATTGTCGGCGAAGATGAGGTTTCATCGGGTATTCTGACGGTTAAAGACTTTAGTGCTGGAGATCAGACGAAGGTTCCTCGAGCTGAACTTGCGGATTTTCTGCGCGCTTAGTGAATCTGCTTCCTGATTAGCTCCTTGCGAGCGACTTCGATTTTGAAAGTGATGAGATCATGTTGGATTTTTTAGGTAGTTTGCAGCGGACCCATATGTGTGGCGAGCTTCGCGTGGAGCAGGATGGGCAGCCGGTGGTGTTGATGGGTTGGGTGAATCGCCGGCGGGACCATGGGAACCTGATCTTTCTCGATGTGCGGGACCGGAGTGGGATTACTCAGGTCGTGCTCGATAAAGAGGTGTCCGGCGAGGCGCATGCTAAGGCTGAGGCTGCGCGGTCGGAGTACGTGGTTGCGGTGAAGGGTAAGGTTCGGCGGCGCGGTGCGGGCCTTGAGAACCCGAATATGCCTACCGGCGCGATCGAGGTTGTGGCTAGCGAACTGCTGCTGCTCAATGAGGCGAAGACTCCTCCGTTTTCTCCAGCCGATGACGCGATTGCGAATGAAGAGGTTCGGTTGAAGTATCGCTATCTTGATTTGCGGCGGACGGAGATGCAACATAACTTCGCGCTGCGCAGCAGGGTTGCGATGGCGATTCGCAACTACCTTGTTGAACAGGGTTTTCTTGAGATTGAAACTCCTTTCATGACGCGATCTACGCCTGAGGGAGCGCGTGATTATCTGGTGCCGAGCCGGGTGCACGCGGGAAGCTTTTATGCGCTGCCGCAGTCGCCGCAGATCTTCAAACAGATCCTGATGATCTCGGGGTTCGATAAGTACTTTCAGATTGCTCGATGCTTCCGCGATGAGGATCTTCGTGCGGACCGGCAGCCAGAGTTTACGCAGATCGACCTTGAGATGAGCTTTCCCCAGCAGGAGAAGGTTTTTCGCGTGGTTGAAGGTTTTCTGACTGCTGCGTTCAAGACGGCTTCGATCTCGTTGACGACTCCTTTTGTGCAGATGACTTATGACGATGCGATCAAGAACTATGGGATCGACAAGCCGGATATGCGGCTGCCGGCGATGGTGTCGCTGACGGATGAGTTGACTGCTGAGTTGCGCGAGACGTTGAAGATTGAGAAGGAGCTGCCGGTGCTTGGGTTCGTGATTCCCAGGGCGGGTGCGCTGAGCGGAACACAGAAGCGTGCGTTGGTGGAGGAGATTCGGGCTACGTTTGGCGACTCCGGCTTGGACTTTTTGGATGTGGCTCGGTTGAAGACGAATGAGTCGTTTGCTCCGTTGGCTTCTACGATTGAGGCGAAGCTTTCGGAGGAGCAGACTCGGTTCGAAGGTGCTTCCAGCCAGGTGGATGCCGCTGATTTAGTCATTGTAGTAACTCCCAAGATTGGTACTCCGGCTAAGTGGAACTTTGATCCGCAGTGGATCTATAAGCGGGTTGGTGCGTTGCGGTTGCAGCTTGCTGCTAAGTTTGCCGACAAGCATGGACGGTTTGTGAAGACTGGTACTGAGGCTGACTACAAGTTTCTTTGGGTCACCGACTTCCCGATGTATGAGTGGGATGAGGAGACCAAGGTTTGGAATGCTGCGCATCATCCGTTTACGTCGCCGCATGAAGAGGACATCAAGGCGGGGCGGCTGACGAACGACAAGGGAGCTGTGCGGGCGCTTGCTTACGACATCGTGCTGAATGGAACGGAGCTTGGTTCGGGCTCGATTCGTATCCACCGGCAGGATGTGCAGGCGGAGATCTTCCGGTCGCTGGGCATGTCGGATGCAGAGGCGAAGGAGCGGTTTGGCTTCTTCCTGGATGCGCTGGAGTATGGCACACCTCCGCATGGCGGCATTGCGTTGGGACTGGATCGGATTGTGATGATTCTTGCTGGTGCGACTAGCCTCCGTGAGGTGATTGCGTTTCCGAAGACGGCGAAGGCGATCGACCTGATGGTCGATGCGCCTACGCCGGTGAGCGATCAGCAGATGCGGGAACTGCATTTGAAGACTGTGGTTAGAAGCTAACTGCCCACTTCGCGTGGGGCGGTCACTTCGTGACTTGTATACCCCTTTGGGTGGCCCTCCCGTTGGTCGGGATGAGAGTATTTGCTGCCGACCAGCGGGAGGCTCTTGGCGAAGCCGATATACGCGTCACGAAGTGACCGCTGCCCGCGCAGGGCGTTCTAATATCCTTCGATCTCTTCTTCTTCGTCGTCATCGAGGGCGAAGTCGGCTTTTTCATCGTAGTGATTGTTGATCTCCACGGTTTCGCCCGGTTGTGCAACGTCCAAACCTTCTGGGCTTGATTCGACGTCGCGGACGATTTTGGGCGCGTAGGGTTTGGTATTGAGGCTTGTGGCATTGTGCGATGCCAGCTGAAGGCCGTAGAGCAGCGCCGTGGCGCGGCGGGTATCAAGCTTTCCAGTAGCAAGGGCATTGACGACGACGGACAGAGCGACCTGTACGGACTCGCGATCTTCGAGGGCGGTGAGCTCGATGTGCTGGCCGGGGACCAGGTAGCCGCGTGAGGCTTCGGTAGTGCGATACGCTGCGTGGCGCTGGTGGAGGCGCGAGTGAAAGTAGCACCAGATGCCATCGGTGAGCGATGGAGCCTGGCATCGAGTTCCGTTTGTTTTGACATGGCGGCAGAGTGTGTATTGCATGCGTTCTCCCACGGGGGTACCCCCCCTATTGCCTGCGTGTAAGTCCTATAGTTGCAGTGAGATAGCGACAGCCGTGGCCGCTAAATTCGTGCAACCAAAGGAGTTGCGTCCAAATTCGTGCCAGCAAAGGACTTAGCCGACGTTGCTGGTTAAAACGAAAAACCCCAGCCTGTGCAGGGGTTCTCTTGTGATCTCTACATCTAGTTTAGCTGATGGGGCGGAACTAATACGCCACGCGAATCCCCTTGATTGGCGCGGGTTTGAGGCAGTTGGGGGGTTGACAAGATTTTTGGTTGGCGCGGATGAGAAGCGGGTTTCTCCACTGCGCGGCTCACGGTGAGACTGTGAGCCGCTTCGGTCGAAATGACAAAGTTTTCAAGGTTGTTAGGACATAAGTTATTGGGGAGGGAAATTTGCAGGGATACGCTTCTGTTTGTAACGACCCAGATCTAAGATGAGTGCTCGATTCATCGCAGGTGGGCCCCGCTTTGTGTAGAGATCAACCGGAGGGGATTATGACCGAAGAGCAGAGCAGACTTGTCGAGGCTAAAGCGAAAGCCATCCCGTGGAAGAAGTGGGGCCCTTACTTGAGTGAGCGGCAGTGGGGGACGGTGCGGGAAGACTACAGTGCGGATGGAAATGCGTGGGATTACTTTACGCATGATCAGGCGAGGTCTCGGGCGTATCGGTGGGGCGAGGATGGACTTGCGGGTGTGAGCGACGATCACCAGGTGCTGTGTTTCGCGCTGGCGTTGTGGAATGGCAAGGATCCGATTTTGAAGGAGCGGCTGTTTGGGTTGACGAACAGCGAGGGCAATCACGGCGAGGATGTGAAGGAGTACTACTTTTATCTGGATAGCACGCCTACGCACTCGTACATGAAGTATCTGTACAAGTATCCGCAGGCTGCTTATCCGTATGACGATCTGGTGAAGACGAATCGGGAGCGTGGGCGTGCGGGTGCGGAGTATGAACTGCTGGACACCGGTGTGTTCCACGAGGACCGGTACTTCGATGTGTTTGTGGAGTATGCGAAGGCGGGGGCGGAGGATCTGGGGATCAAGATCAGCGTTACGAATCGCGGGCCGGAGGAGGCGGTGTTGCATGTGCTGCCGACGGTTTGGTTTCGGAATACGTGGATGTGGTCGGATCATGGCGGGAAGCCGGAGTTGAAGGGAGTGCAGGGGAAGGGATATGGTGCGATCTCGGCGCACCATACGGATCCGATCTTTCAGGAGTCGCTGCCGGATTACACGCTGTATTGCGAGGGGGATGCTCCGCTGCTGTTTACGGAGAATGAGAGCAACAACAAAAAACTTTTTGGGACGGAGAACGGTTCGCCTTATGTGAAGGATGGTTTTCATCACTACGTGATCGATGGAGAGAAGGGTGCGGTGAATTCGGCGATGGTGGGGACGAAGGCGGCTCCTTACTATGTGCTGAAGGTGGGTGCGGGCGAGACGAAGGTGTTGCGGTTGCGGTTGAAGCAGACGGGTGCGGAGTTGGATGCGAAGCCGTTCAAGGACTTCGATCAGGTGTTTGCGACGCGGCTGAAAGAGGCGGATGCGTTCTACGAGTCGATTACGCCGGATAAGGTGAACCGGGATCCGGATCGCGCTCTGGTGATGCGGCAGGCGATAGCGGGGATGTTGTGGAGCAAACAGTATTTTTATTACGACCTGAATTTGTGGTTGAGGGAACACAAGGTGGGGCCGTGGTGCACGCCGGAGACGCGGCAGAAGGTGCGCAACGGCGAGTGGTTTCATATGTACAACGACGACATTATTTCGATGCCGGATAAGTGGGAGTATCCATGGTATGCG
Source organism: Tunturiibacter psychrotolerans (assembly GCF_051013365.1). Lineage (GTDB taxonomy): Bacteria > Acidobacteriota > Terriglobia > Terriglobales > Acidobacteriaceae > Edaphobacter > Edaphobacter psychrotolerans_A. The sequence goes on from NZ_CP132941.1 coordinate 2,746,033, forward strand.
GCGTGGGACCTGGCGTTTCATATGCTGGCGTTTCAGGCTGTGGACTCCGACTTTGCGAAGGCACAGCTGGAGCTGATTCTGCGGAATGATTATCAGCACCCGAATGGGCAGATTCCGGCGTATGAGTGGAACTTCGGGGATACGAATCCGCCGGTGCATGCGTATGCGACGATTCAGATTTACATGAGCGATAAAGAGCGGAATGGCGGGAAGGGGGATCTGGAGTTTCTGTCGTATGCGTTCTCGAAGCTGCTGGTGAACTTTACGTGGTGGCTGAATCGGAAGGATCGGTCGGGGAATAATTTGTTTGAGGGTGGATTTCTGGGGCTGGACAACATTGGGGTGTTCGACCGAAGTGCGCCGCTGCCGAATGGCGGGTATCTGGAGCAGGCGGATGGAACGGCGTGGATGGTGTTTTTCAGCCAGCAGATGCTGCGGATTGCGGTGGAGCTGGCGTTGAACTACCCGGTGTATGAGGAGTTCGTGGTGAAGTTCTTCGAGCACACGATGTGGATTGCGGGTGCGATGGATCGGATGGGGAAACAGCAGGACACGATGTGGGATGACGAAGATGGATTCTTCTACGACGTGCTGCGGCTGCCGAATGGCGAGGCGTTTCGGATGAAGGTGAGGTCGATGGTGGGGCTGTTGCCGTTGACGGCGGTGGCGATCTTCGAAGAAGACCTGATGGAGAAGCTGCCGACGTTCCGGAAGCATGCGCAGCAGTTTCTGGCGCGGCATCCGGAGCTGGCGGAGAATCTGCATATGCCGGGGACGCCGGGATTGGCGGGGCGTCGGCTGCTGGCGACGGTGAATGAAGACAAGCTACGGCGGATTCTGACGAAGATGCTGGACGAGAATGAGTTCTTTGGTCCGCATGGGATTCGGGCGTTGTCGCGGTATCACGTGGATCATCCGTATAAGTTCAGTCTGGGGGGGCATGAGTCTCAGGTTTCGTATGTGCCGGGGGATTCGGATAGCGGGATGTTTGGAGGGAACTCGAACTGGAGGGGGCCGGTGTGGATGCCGGTGAACTTCTTGTTGTATGTGTCGCTGATGCGGCTGGGAGCGTACTACGGGGACGCGTTCAAGGTTGAGTGCCCGACGGGATCGGGGAAGGAGATGAATCTGTTTGAGGTGGCACAAGTGCTGGGAGAGCGGCTGATCAGCACGTTTACCAAGGACAGCACGGGGAGACGGCCGGTGTTTGGGAGTGCGGAGAAGTTTCAGACGGATCCGCTTTGGCAGGACAATGTTCTTTTCTATGAGTACTTCCATGGTGATACCGGGGCGGGGGTGGGAGCCAGTCACCAGACGGGTTGGACGGGATGCATTGCGCGGATTATTCAGGCGAACGGGGCGTTTGAGGTCAAGGATCTCGCGGACAAAAACGTCGAGGAGAAGGCCGTCAAGCTTGGGCTGGGCGAGAAGGATGTAGCAGCGGCGGTGGTTGCGGCGGCCACGAAGTAGGTGGGTCGGGATTTTTTAAGTAGGCGGTTTGTTTCGTCAACGTGGTTAGGGCTGTTGCACGTTCGCTGCCTTGAAAAAAATCCGTAGGAATTCGTACGTGCGGCGTAGGCAGAGCTAAGGGCGCTTCGATATAAGAATTTAATGGTCGAGCTGGGGGGATGACGATGCGGCATCGGAGTTTCGTTGCGGTTTCGATTGTCTTTGTGGGGCTGCTGGTTGGGTGCAGACGGGTTGCGCCGATGAGGATGGATTCGTCGGTTCCGGTGGCGGTTGCGATTTCGCCGGATGGTGGGCGTGGGCAGAGGTTTACGGCGACGTTTCAGGACCCGAAGGGCGGGTCGCACATAGGCGAGGTTACCTTGTCGGTGATGTCTGGTGGGCTGCGGCCGGGTGAGCGGAAGAAGTGGTCCGCGAACGAGTGTTTGATGAAGTACGACGTGCTGGCACAGGAGATTTCTTTGGTGCCGAACGTGGGTGGTATGTATGGGACGCATGCGGCGAAGGCGGGGAGTTCTGCGACGTTGCAGAACTCGCAGTGCATGGTGTTGGCAGCGGGGGCTTCGTCGCAGGTTTCGGGGAAGACTTTGACGGTGAAGCTTGCGGTGGAGTTTGCACCGGAGTTTGCCGGGGAGAAGCGGGTGTATCTGTCGAGCGGGGATGTGGATGGGGTTTGGAGTGCCAACTATCAACAGGCGTTCGGTAGTTTGACGGTCGCTGATTTGAGGACGCCTTAGAGCTTGCCTGAAGGCCATTTAAAGCAGGCAACGGCCAAATACGGGGGTCTCTCCACTGCACGGCGGACGGAGGGACTGTCCGCCGCTCCGGTCTAGATGACGACTCTCTGTGGTTGGATTGGATCTAGAAACTGCAAGAGCAACGGCTGGTTGGGAAGAGTTCTACATTCCCACCCGTCTCGTAGACCGCGATGGATGGGCACTCTGGGGCGTTTGCCTGGGTGGGGAATGCAAAAGCAGATCCCTACGGGATGACAACAAAAGAACAGACAACTGCAAAAGGCGAGACTGCAAACGCAGTAGTTGGATCAGGCAAGGCGAGACGGATTCCTTCTATACGGCGGTGTCTTAGTTCATCCAGCGCTTGTCGTTTGGGTTCTTGCGGAGTTCGTCGGGGTCGACGTAGCGGCCGTCCTTGTCGAAGTGGACCTCGCGGTTTTGCTTGCGCATGTAGACCTCGAACTTGCGGGCGGCGCGGCGGCGCTTCCATCGGTAGTAGCGGTTGCGAACGCCAAAGTACTGCTCGGAGAGGCCGAAGGCGAGGCCGCGGCGGGGAGCGAATTTGACGTAGAGCGCGCCGAAGAGGGCGCCGGAGAGCTGGATGAGGGCGTTGAAGGTGTCGGCCTGTTTGAGCAGGAGAGCGACCGCGATGAGGATGTAGATCGCGACCATGTACTTGGCCTTGATGCGGAGGACGAACCAGAGGAGAAACTCCTGGTCGCCGAAGATCATGGCGATGGCGACCATGAGGCCGAAGATGCCTGACCAGGCCCCAGCGGCACCTACGTCGGGACGCAGGCCGAGGATGTGGGTGAAGGAGATGGCGGAGGCGAGGATGGCGCCGCCGATGACCGAGGTGAGGTAGAGCTCAGCCAGCCAGCGGCCGCCGAAGGAGGGTTCGAGGAGGGATCCGGTGAACCAGAGGGTGAGCATGCCGAAGAGGATGCCGAGGATGCCCTGTTCGACGAAGGAGTAGGTGAGGAGCTGCCAGATTTCGCCGTGGACGACGGCGAGGGGCTCGAGGATCAGATGGCTGTGGAGGACCGCTTCGAGTTGCGGGGCGAGCCAGCGGAGGATCAGCAGGCCGAAGAAGGCGCCGACGTTCAGAAGGATGAGTTTGCGGGTGGTGCCTTCGAAGGCGGGGAGCGCAAGCGAGATGGGGCCGGATCGGGGCATGCTTTTCTTATTTGATCATAGGCGTTGGAGATGAAAAGACATACCGCGTGGCTTGTTTAAATAAGGTGTCCTGCCGGACGGGCCCGCTACGCGCGGGGCGGCCACTTCGTGGCGTGTGTATCCCCTTCGGTTGACGCTCCCGTTGGTCGCGGTGAGATTCTGTGCCGACCAGCGGGAGGAGTTTTGTCTCTGGATCTGCCGAGACAAGTTAAGAAGGCATGAAATGCCCGCTCCACGCGCAGTGGGCCCGTCCGGCAGGACATGACGGCATTTGCCGCTTTAGGTTCCCGATGGGTGATGGAAGGATCTGTTATTGGTTCGCTGGGCGTGGCGTTGGAGTTGGTGGACGCTGGCCGCGTTCGGGAGTCGGGAGGACGGCGATGCTGCGATGGCCGGCGGGATCGACGGAGCGGACGGCGAAGACTACGTTGTCTTTGGAGACGGCGAGCTTGAGGGTGAGGGCGGCGCCTGCGCTGGCGGAGTCGGTCCAGGTTGGCTGGTCGGTTTCGCGCCAGACGACCTCGTACGTGGTGCTGGCTGGGGCGCCGGCGGGAGGCTGCCAGGTGAGCTCGGTGTTGTTGTCGAGGGCCGTGGTGAGGATGTGGACGTTTTGCGGCTGGCCTGGGGCGGAGGCGAGAGTGGCGAGGGTGGCGGCGTTGAGGCGGGTTACGTTGGCGACGTAGTTGAAGTCGACGTACTGGAGGAGGTCGCCGAACTGGGTGCCGTTTTCTACGCGGACGTTCTGGTGCTGGTGATCGAAGTTCTCGGCCCACTCGGTGAAGCGGACGGCGGCGAAGCCTTCCTGATTGAAGGAGGTGTGGTCGCCGCCGCGGAGGAAGCGGTCGCGACGGAAGATGAGGACGGGGTGGAAGGCAGGGATCATGCGCATGAGGTTGTTGTGAACGCGGCTGCCTGGGGGGATGGGTGAGTGTTGCGAGGTGGGGTGGAAGTAGGTGGCGCCGACGTCGACGATGGCGCGGGCGAGTTCGCGGGAGGGGGAGTCGCCTTCGGCACCGAGGGTTTGGATTGCGCGGAGTTGGTCGGGAGTGGTGTTGGCGGGTATGCCTTCGGAGAAGACGCGGACGGTGGTCTTGTCCTGGATGTTGGGGGGTGTGGTGTTGCCGGGGGTGGTGTCGCCGCCGACGATGTCGTTGTTGAGGACGGCTTCGAGCTGCCAGTTTTCATCGTGGGCGAGCTTGGCGAGGTGGGCGCTGCCGTTGAGGCCTTGTTCTTCTCCGGCTACGGCAACGAAGACGATGGTGCTGGGGAATTTGAGTTTGGAGAGGACACGGGCGGATTCGAGGGAGACGGCGACTCCGCTGGCGTCGTCGTTGGCGCCGGGGGCGGGGTCGTGGGTGTTGGCGTTGGTGGAGTTGCGGGAGTCGTAGTGTCCGGTGACGAGGACCATACGGGCGGCCTGGGCGGGGTCGGTGCCGCGGAGGACGGCGTAGACGTTGCTGATTTTGGTGGGTTTGGTGATGCGGGCGTTGGGTGCGGTGCTGGCGGGTTCGGTGAAGGTGTCGCGCTTTACTTCGAGGCAGTTGTTGCAGGCGGAGGAGATGGATTTGAATTCGGACTCGATCCAGTCGGAGGCGGCGTTGACACCGGTGTTGGGGGCGAGGTCGGTGTCCATGCTGGAGAGGGTGCTTCGGTTGTTGAAGGAGACGAGTTTGGTGATGGTGGCTTTGATGTGGTCGGGGGAGACCTGGGCGAGGGCGGCGGCGATGGCGGGGTCGGCTGGGGCGGCGGTGATGGGGCGGCCGGTGGTGAGGGGTTGTTGGGCCTGCTGGGCTGGCTGGGCATGGAGAAGGGTGCAGGAGAGGATGGCGGTAGTTGCGAGGATGGTGAGGGCCGGGCGTGCGGGGCGGTAAGGTGCAGCGGTCACGAAATTTCTCCTTGTGCAAAACCGAAGCGGCAACTGAATCGTATGCTTGACGAATGGGCGGGACGGTCGCTAAATAAATAACGAGGGCGTCCGTTGGGATGTTCCTATAATCCTATAGACGAGCGAGTGGGCTCAAAGACCCTGGAGGCAAGATCATGGCTGTTGTTTGTCCGGAGTGCGATAACCCGATTGTGGTGGACGCCGATGAAGTGGAGGAGGGCGAGACGGTTCAGTGCGAAGAGTGCGGAATCGACCTCGAGGTGATTTCGGTAGATCCTCTGGAGCTGGCGGCTATTGACGATGCTGGTTATGACGATGAGGATGTGACGCATACCGGTGACGAAGAAGAGGAGTAACGGCTGGTCTGGATGGAGATAGCCGTATACTGAAAGAATATGAAGAGTATTGATCGCTTGGTCCGCTCGTTTGCCGGTAAGGTGATTCTCGCGTCTTGTTCGGTGGTGATTCTGGCTGTCGGTGTGCGGGCTGTGTCTGCGGTTGCGGAGCAGCGTGGGCCTGTGCAGCGGGTGGTTCAGGGTAAAGTCACGGATGGCGGTGGGGCGATTGTGAAGGGCGCGGTGGTGTATTTGAAGGACGACCATAGCCTTGCGGTGAAGAGCTACTTTTCCGATGATGCGGGTGAATATCGGTTTGGGCAGCTGGCTCAGAACACGGACTATGAGATCTGGGCTGAGAGCAACGGGAAGAAGAGCCCGGTGAAGACGATCAGCTCGTTCGATAATAAGAACCAGTTTTATATCGATTTGAAGATCGGGAAGTAGAAAAGCGGCCCGCGGAAGCTGAATAAGCCGCTTCCGCGATATCGAGCTGCTACTCCTTCGTCTTGAGCTTCGCGTCGTTCTCGTGGATGAATGCTTCGATTTGAGGCGCGTTGGCGAGGACGCGGAGCCACTGTTCTTTGTAGAGAGTGACCGGAAAACGGCCCATGCCGTAGAGCGACACTGCGCCCTTGTCGCTTACCTTGAGGCTGATACCGGCTTTTTCTTTGGTCTTGAGTTGGGCGTTTTCGGCCCTGAGGCGCTCGAGTTCCGCCTTCATCGCTTCTTCGTTCATTTGCTTTCCTCCAATTTTCGGTTGTTCAAAGCCGTCGATGCGATTCACGGTGAAGCAAACACAGTGATTCTTCTCCTTCGACTACTCTCAGGATCAGGATACCGATATTTTGGTGAAGCGTGCTTAGTCGGCGATGCCGGGGTTGGGTGGGTCGATGCCGAGGGCGGTGGCGAGAGCGATGAGATGGTCCTGCTCCTGCATGAGGATCTCGCGGATGGATTCGCCGATGGCGTACTCGTTGAGTTCGTCGCACTGCTTGATGCGGCGGCGATAGTTGGCGATGGTTACCGTCTCGTTTTCGAGGTCGAAGCGGAGCATTTCTTCGTTCTTTTCGGAGGTTTTGACGGGCTTGGGGGTGGCGGTGGGCATGCCGCCGAGATAGTCGATGTGATTCGCGATGGCGATGGCGTGGGCGAGCTCTTCGGTGGCGTGGATGGCGAGTTCGTCAGCGATATTCATGTACTGCGCGCCCTTGAGGACCTGCGAGTAATTGACGTAGGCGATGATGGCCTGGTACTCGCGCGAGAGGTCTTCGTTGAGATAATCGATTAGTTTTTCGCGGGTGAGGGTGGCGGCGGGTGCGCTTTCTTTTTTGTCGGACATTTGTTCTCCAGGATTTCTGTGGTGCGCGGTCTTCGGTTTGAGATGCAGAAACGATCTCTGGAGTTTGTGACGGAATGATGTGGAGATAAACGCAGCTCAGGGCGAACAGCAGGTTCCTCCACTACGCTTCGCTTCAGTCGGAATGACGAGCTAAGCGGCAGGTGCGAGGGCTTTGCTACCGTTGCGGCTCACGTGAGCCGCTTCGGTCGAGATGGCGGTAGTCAGGAGTGGATGGCTAGAGCGGGAGGGATTTTAGCCAGGCTCGGAAGCTTGGGCCGAGGTCTTTGTTTTTGAGGGCGAATTCGACGGTGGCGCGGAGGAAGCCTTGCTTGTCACCGGCGTCGTGGCGGGTGCCTTCGTAGACGAAGCCGTACACCTTTTCGTGCTGGAGGAGGGCTTTGATGCCGTCGGTGAGTTGCAGTTCGCCACCTGCGCCGGGGGTGATGTGCTCAAGCATGTCGAAGATGCGCGGGGTGAGGATGTAGCGGCCGATGATGGCGTTTTGCGAGGGGGCGTTTTCGGGTTTGGGTTTTTCGACGAGGTCTTTGACGGCTAGAAGACGCGGATTTTTGGGGTCGGGAGTGCAGTCGAGGCAGCCGTAGTTCTGGATGGCTGCGCCTTCGACGATCTCGGAGCCGAGGATGCTGGATTGGATTTCGTTGAAGGCTTCGACCATCTGCTTCATGCAGGGGATGGTGGCGTCAACGATGTCGTCGGGGAGGAGGACGGCGAAGGGTTCGTCGCCGACGAGCTCTTTGGCCATGAGGACGGCGTGGCCGAGGCCGAGGGGTTCGGGCTGGCGGGTGTAGGTGATCTTCGCGAGCTTGGAGACGGAGCGAGCGATCTCGAGGAGTGCGGTTTTATTTTTTGCGGCGAGGGAGGCTTCGAGCTCGGGGCTGCGGTCGAAGTGGTCTTCCATGGTGGATTTGCCGCGGCCGGTGATGATGATGATCTCGGTGCATCCGGCGGCTACGGCCTCTTCGACGCCGTACTGGATGAGGGGCTTGTCGACGAGGCAGAGCATCTCCTTGGGCATGGCCTTGGTGGCGGGGAGGAAGCGCGTGCCCATTCCTGCGGCAGGGAAGACTGCTTTGCGGATTTTTTGAGTCTTGTTTAGGGTCATTAGTTCCTTGGATGCATTTCAGGGTTACAAGAAATGCTAGCAGGGCAAGATCAAGACTTGGATGACACGATGTGATTGAGTAGAACGACCTACATTAGACGGTGAAGATGGAGACATAGAGTGCCAGGCCATGTTGTCCACCGCACATATGGAGTTGCCTGTTCGTCACAGGACGGGTGAGTCGTCGTGGAGCATGGCTTTGCGGACGATTTTGATGGGGGCGAAGCCCTGGCGCATGAAGTCGTCGTGGAAGGTTTGGAGGTTGAAGGCTGCGCCTTGTTTCTTCATCATGTCGGCGCGGAGCTTCATGATCTCGAGCTTGCCTAACGTGTAGTAGAGGTAGGTGGCGTCGGCGGTGCCGCGTTTGGTTTCGACGAGGCCGACGGAGTGCGACTGGTAGCCGTCGGTGACGAAGAAGTTGACGGCTTGATCGAAGGTGAACTGTCCTGTGTGGAGCTTGATGGAGTTGACGAAACGGGCGTCGCGGAGGAGCGCGTCCTGGATCTGGCCGAGGCGGATGAGTTTGGCTTCGCGCTCGTTTTGTGCTCCTGCGCCGGGTTGGCCGTAGCCCTGGTCGAGCATCATCTGCTCGGTGTAGTGAGCCCAGCCTTCGATGTTGGTGTTGGCGCCGAGGACCTTGCGGACGGTGGAGGGGAACTGCGGGGTCCAGAGGAACTGGATGTAGTGGCCGGGGTAGGCCTCGTGGACGCTGGTGGAGATGATGGTGCCGACGTTGAACTCGGACATGTGTTCGGCGATGTGTTCGGGTGTCCAGGTTTTTTCAGGCAGCGTGACGTTGAAGTAGGCCTTGGTGGAGTGGGTCTCGAAGGGGCCCGGAGGGTCCATGGAGGCAGAGGTTGTGGCGCGCTCGAAGGGAGGGGTCTCTTCGAGGGTGGGTTCGACCTTGGAGGGGATGGTGATGATGTGGTGGGTGTTGATGAAGTCGATGAGGCTGGCGAAGGTGTCGTTGAAGGTGCTGAGGAGCTTGTCGGGTGCGGGGTGGATGGTGGCTAGTTCGGCGAGGACCTGCTGCGGGGTTTTGGTGGGGTCGACTTCTTTGGCGACGCGGGCGAACTCGGCCTGATTTTTGTGCAGGTCGGCGTAGGCGATGTCGAGGAGGTGATCGAGGGGGATGTCGACCATCTCGTCGTAGGCGAGTTTTTTGGCGAAGGTGTCGGCACCGAGTTTGTAGTCGCCGTTGGAGCGAGGGAGGAGATCGGATTTGAGCCAGGCCTCGTAGGATTGGAGGGCTTCGATGACGGCGGCGTTCGATTTAGCGAAGGCGGCTTTGGTGTCGGCGTCGGTGGCGTCGGTGAAGGCGGAGGGGACGTCGTTCTGAAAGAAGCTGATGTCGCCGTCGAGTTGTTCGAGGGCAATTTCGGTGTAGATGTGCGGGGGGTTCTTGAGGTTCTTGCGGGCTTCGAGAAGAACTTGCGGCATCTGCTTTTCGCGCTCGACCAAGGATTTGAGACGCGTGTCGGCGGGGGCGTAGGGACGCTCCATGATGACGAAGGCGGAGGCGGTGATGCCGGAGGAGTAGTTATCGGGATTCTTCTCCCAGGGGCGAATAACTTCGAGAGAGAGGAGGGTGCTGCGGATGCTGTTGAGGAGGATGGCGCGGTCGCCGGCTACGGAGGCGTCGAGGGCGGAGGGGTCGATGGCTTCGACCTTCTTCTCGTAGGCATGGAGAGCGGCGATTTGTTTTTGAATGTTGGCGGCGGAGTAGTCTTCGAGCTGAGTGTCGTACTGGTGGAGGCCGTTGGCGGTGCCGTTGGTGGGGGTGAAGTGGAAGTAGACGTCGGAGAAGTACTGGTCGGAGAGGTAGTTGAAGGTCTGGACGCCGCCGTCGGCGGAGACGTGCTGGGCGTGCGCGGGCCGCATGCCGGGGAGGAGGGCGAGAGCGGCGACGAAGAGGGCTTTGGGGGTGAAGATGCGGCTGGCCATATGGTGCGACCAGTTTACGGCAGAGCGAAGAGGACTGCTCCTTTGTCTGGGTGGGATGGGGATGGAACGGCGGACGGGATGATGTCGTAGCGCGCCATGACGCTGCCGATATAGGCGAGGTTGGGAGGGTCTTCGGCGCGGATCGCGGCGGCGAGTTCGCGGAAGTACTCGGGACCGAGGAGACCTGGGGTGAGCAGGCAGATGATGCGAGCGGTGGTCTGCTGGTCGTTGAGGCAGGAGTGGACGGTGCCGTGCGGGATTTGGAGGTGCTGGCCCGGGTGAAGGGTGATGCGACGCTCATCGACGGTCCAGGTGGTGATGCCGTTCATGCCAAGGACGGTTTCGTCGGAGACGCGATGCAGGTGCGGGATGTTGAGATGAGCGTGTGGGGGGATGAGGAGCTCGAAGAGGTCAGCGGTACCTTGGGTCTGGTGACGGCTCTGGAGAAAGGTGATGCTGAGTTTGCCGATCTGGATGGGCTGATGCATAAGACCCCTTTCCCGTCTCGTTGCAAGGAATACGGCTTCGGTGACCACTTGTTATGACACGGAGTGGAGGAAAAAGTTACGGAGAGCGAGTGAGGTCGTCTATCTAGTTGCTGATAGAGCTGCAGCGGCTGATGTCTGGGATTTGGCGCTACGAACCGATCGACGAGGCATAACGATAAATCCAGATGCTATTCTCTGAGCGCCGAATTGCCGGGGATCGGGAGGGTATCGTGCGAGCGAGCGCGTTCTGTCTGGTTGGGCTTTGGGTTCTGGGACTGCCTTCGATGTGGGGACAGGTGGGAAGTGTAGCTTCGGCTTCCCGTGGCGAGGGAGGCGCATATCGCGGTGCAGGTGCGGGATACGGCGGGAGAGCCGGTGAGGAGGCTTGAGGCCCGAAATTTTCGAGTGAAGGTTGTGGCGGGAGGCAGCTCGACTGGTACACAGGTGAAAGTAGAGGGCGTCCGGGATCAGAGCAGTCATGGGACTGGAGTTCCGACGAAGCTGCTGGTGGTGCTTTTGACGACTGACGCTGAGGCGGTTCGCCAGTTGCCGGACAAGCTGGAAGAGTTGTGGAAGGCGGACTGGAAGGTGAGCGTGTCGGATGGAAAGGGCGTTCAGACGCCTTATGTCTCCTCTTCCGTGGAGCTCAAGAAGGAACTCGCTCACCAGGGACAGGTGCATCGCAGTATTAATCTAGCTGCGGCGAGGTTGACGCGGTTCTCTGGACGACGCGTTGTGTTTTTGGTGACAGAGCCTGGCGTACCACTAGGCGCCGGAACACTTGCTGAGGCGTTGTTGCCGGGGATCTCGGTGTATCACGCAGGAGGAGATCCCTGGAACCAGGTGCGCGCTGCCGGGGCCTATGACGCTGGCAGCAGCTTTCTTTCTTCTACTTCCTCGAACGAGGCGGTGAGCAGTGTGGCTGGAGGCTCAGGAGCACCTGTGTTTCAAAGAGTGCGAGGTCGCGAGAGTGAGGAACGAACTTTGAGAGGGGCGATTCACGATGCCCTGCACGACGGATATGGTTATTACGTCCTGACTGTGAACCTGCCCGCGGATGTGACACGGCTGGAGTTGGGGGTGGACGTTTCGGTGCCTGGGGGAAGCTATTCCGTCTATGCCCAACCCTATGTTGAGCAGGGAAGGCCTCCGCAGCTGGTTGTGATCGGGTCTAAGCGGTAGGGACGTCGAGGGCGTCGAGAAGGGCCCGGGTTTCGGAGAGGACGTCTTCGGCTTTGGCGGTGGGTAGGGGCCAGCGTAAGGTGCCGTTCGGACTGAATTGCGCGCCGCGCTTGGTGTTGCGGCTGACTAGCTTCATGAGGGTGCCGGGATCTACGGTTTTGTTGTTGCCGTTGGTGAAGTGCGAGGGGTCGGCGTTGACGGCGGCGAATTTTACGTGGAGCATCTCGACGAAGGTCTTGATGGGCTGCTTCTTGTTGCCGTTTGGATTGGGGAGTTCGACCTGCGTGCGCTTGCGGTCGAGCTGGGAGATGCCGAGTTGTTCGCAGTGGAGGCGGATTTCACCTGCGGCTAAGAGATTGAGGACGGTTTCGGGTGGGGTGCCGTAGCGGTCTTGTAGTTCAGCGCGGACGTCGGTGAGGTCGGCTTGCGTTTGTGCGCCGGCGATGCGCTTGTACATGCGGAGGCGCTGGTTTTCTTCGGGGATGTAGTCGCTGTCGATGCGGACGGAGATGCCGAGATTGATGACGGTGTTAGCGTGGGCTGGTTTATCTTCTTCGCCCTTCATCTTGCGGACGGCCTCTTCGAGCATGGTGGTGTACATCTCGAAGCCGATGGCTTCGATGTGGCCGGATTGTTCGCCGCCTAGCATGTTGCCTGCGCCGCGTAGCTCGAGATCGAGTGCGGCGATCTTGAAGCCTGCTCCGAGGTCGGAGAATTCTTTTAATGCGGCCAGGCGGCGGCGGGCGATTTCGGTTAATTCGGTTTCGGGTGGGATGAGCAGGTACGAATAGGCGCGGCGATTGCTTCGGCCTACGCGGCCGCGGAGCTGATAGAGCTCGCTGAGGCCGTGGCGATCGGCGCGGTTGATGATGATGGTGTTCGCGAGGGGGATGTCGAGGCCGTTTTCGATGATGCTAGTGGCGACGAGGACGTCGTACTCGTGGTTCATGAAGGCGAGCATGACGCGCTCGAGCTCGGCTTCGGGGAGCTGGCCGTGGCCGATGACGATGCGGGCCTGCGGGACTAGTTCGCGGATTTTTGAGGCGAGGTCGTAGATGGTTTCTACGCGGTTGTGGACGAAGTAGATCTGGCCGCCGCGTTCGAGCTCCATCTCGATTGCGGTGCGGATGAGTTTTTCGTCGAACTTGGCGACGATGGTCTGGATGGCCATGCGGTCTTTGGGGGGAGTCTCGATGACGGACATGTCGCGCAGGCCGATGAGGGACATGTGGAGGGTGCGCGGGATGGGCGTGGCGGACATGGAGAGGACGTCGATTTGAGCGCGCATCTGTTTGAGGCGCTCTTTGTGACGGACGCCGAAGCGCTGTTCTTCGTCGACGATGAGGAGGCCGAGGTCCTGGAACTTTAAGTCTTTGGAGAGGACGGCGTGGGTGCCGATGAGGATGTCGATTTTGCCGGCTTCGGCCTTTTCGAGGATGATCTTTTTTTCTTTGGCGGTGCGGAAGCGGGAGATCATCTCGATGTTGACGGGGAAGTTGGCGAAGCGTTTTTTGAAGGACTCGAAGTGCTGGAAGCTTAGGACTGTTGTTGGCGTTAGGACTGCTACTTGTTTGCTGTCTTGGACGGCTTTGAATGCGGCGCGCATGGCGACTTCGGTTTTGCCGTAACCGACGTCGCCGCAGAGGAGACGGTCCATGGGGCGGGTGGATTCCATGTCGGCCTTGATGTCGGCGATGGCGGTGAGTTGGTCGTCGGTCTCGTTGAAGTCGAAGGCGTCTTCGAACTCGTGCTGCATGTTGGTGTCGGGTGAGAAGGGCGTGCCGACGGCGGCCTGACGCTGCGCGTAGAGCTTGAGCAGCTCGGCGGTCATGTCGGCCATCGCCTTTTTTACGCGGGCTTTGGTCTTCTGCCAGGACTGGGTGCCGAGTTTGTTTAGTTCCGGTGGGGGCCCGGTTTCGCTGGAGCGGTACTTCTGGATGAGGTCGAGGCGCGTGAGGGGGACGTAGAGTTTTGCTTCGTCGGCGAACTCGAGGATCATGAGTTCGAGTGGGGGTTGATCGTTCTCTTCGATGACGCGGAGGCCGCAGTAGCGGGAGATGCCGTGCTCTACGTGGACGACGTAGTCGCCGACGGCTAGGTCGCGGAAGTCGGAGATGAAGGCGGCGGCTTTGGATTTGCCGCGGCGCACGGGGCGGGTGGTTACGTCGGCGTCGTCGGTGAGGTCTTGTGCGCCGAAGATGACGATCTGGCGGGCGGTGGCTTTATCGAGGTCGAGGATCTGAACGCCGGCGGCGATGGGGGTTTTGACGATGACGGGGGTGCGGAGATCGATGGTGTTGCCGCCGAGATAGCTGGACTCGGTGTAGACGGTGGAGCTGCCGGGGGCTTCGTTGCGGGAGCCGAGGCGATAGGGGAGTTGGTACTCCTGCAGGAGGCCGGCGAGGCGTTCGACTTCGCCTTGATTGGGGGCGGTGAGGAGGATGCGGGCTTCCTGTTTGATGAGCGAGTTGAGGTTGTCGATCAGCGCTGGAATGGAGCCGTGAAAGCGCATGGTGGGGCGGGTGGCGAAGTCGACTTCAGAGAGGTCGCTGCGGTCGGCGTCGAGGATATCGACTGCGCCTAGCTGGTCGAGCTCAATGCCGGAGAACTTGTGGAGGCGGTCGTCGAGGTCCCAGGGGGAGAGGTAGATGTCCTCGGGACGAACGAGGTTTCCGATGCCGGAGCGCTCGTGGCGCTGCTCGATTTTGTTCCACCAGCGTTCGCCTTGATTTTTGATCATGGCGGGTTCTTCGAGGAAGACGCGGGGGGCGGTGGGGCTGGATGCACTGAGGAGATCGAGGAGGGTGAGGTTGGCTCCGGCTACTGGAGCGAAGAACTCCCATCCGGGGAAGATGGTGGCTTCGCCTGTGCGTGTGCTGACGTGGGTTAGGAGTTCGGTGGGTTCTTCGCCGCCTTCGAGGGCTGCGCCTGCGGTGCCCGCGCGGGTGAGGCGGGCGTTGATGGCGGTGAGGAGGCGGTCTGTGACGGGGGTTTCGGTGAGTGGCAGGAGAAGAGCGTTGTCGAGGGTGGAGGCGGAGCGCTGGGTGTCGGGGTCGAAGCGGCGGATGGATTCGATCTCGTCGCCGAAGAAGTCGATGCGGACGGGACGGTCCATCTCGGGCGAGTAGACGTCGAGGATGCCGCCGCGGAGGGTGACCTGTCCGGGCATCTCGACGACGTCGACTTTGGTGTAGCCGACGGAGAGGAGGTGCTCGACGAGCATGTCGGGCATGTACTCTTCGCCGACTTTGAGTTGGAGGGTGAGAGCGCGGTAGTAGTCGCGGGGGAAGAGACGCATGCAGGCGGCTTCGACTGGCGCGATGACGAGTTTGGCCTGGCCTGTGGCGATTTTCCAGAGTGTCGCGGCGCGGGTCTCTTGAATTTCGGGATGTGGCGAGAGATTTTCGAAGGGGAGGACGTCGTGTGCGGGGAGGCGAAGGACGGAGTCGGCGGAGAGCGCTCCGGTGAGCTCGCAGGCGCTGATGACGGCGGCCTGGAGTGCTTCGGCCGCTTTGTTGTCGGCCACGATGATGACGCAGGGGGCCTGGGCGGCGCGGACGAAGAAGGGGAGATAGAGGGCGCGGGCGGTGAAGGTGAGTCCAGAGACACGTCTGCGCCCCGTGCCTCCGCTCAGGTGGCGGCGTACACGCTCGAATGCTTCAGAGTGCTCCAGGTCTGCGAGGAGCTCGCGGACGAAGGGTAGGACCATACTGTACTGAGTTTATCGTGAAGGCGCGGGTGGAGCAGAATCGCCTTCAGATGGCTCCTCGGCGTTCGAGAGTGCCGGTTGAGGTGGAGTCTGTAACGATTCGTGGGCGGCGTGGAGGAGATCGGATGCGGCGTTGTCTTCGCCGAGCTCCCAGATCATGAGACCGCCGAGCTGATGGTCGAGCGCGTAGTGAGCTTTGTGGCTGATAGAGAGCGGGTCGTCGTAGGTCCAGAAGATGTCACCGTCGAAGAGCCAGGGGGTCTGCGAGTCGGGATCGCGGTAGACGGTGGAGGTGGGGATGACAGAGGCGATGTAGCTGTAGGGGCGATCGCCGTGGATGGGGGAACCCTCCTGGGCGAGTCCGTTGTCGTCTTCAGGGACCTGATGCCAGCCGTAGCCGTAGAAGGGCACTCCCATGAGGAGTTTTTCGGCGGGGACGCCGGCTTGGAGGTAGGCCTCGACGGAGTGGGCGACGGTGCCGCCGTTGTAGTTGGGCCCTGCGGTGAGCGGGGCGATAAAGCCTGTGGTTTCGCTCCATGGGCCGCTCATGTCATAGGTCATGAGGCCGATGCGGTCGACGAGGCGGGCGATCTCGGCCATGTCGGTGCCTTCGTACATGCGGGGACTGGGGCCGACGGCGACGTTGAGGAGAAGGCCGGGGCGAACGGTGTCCATTTGTCGGCGGAACTCTTTGAGGAGCGCGACATAGTTGGCGGCGTCGGGCTGATGGGGATATTCCCAGTCGATGTCGATGCCGTCGAAGAGATTGGGGATGGTGATTCCGGGCGCGAACTGGCCTTTGAGGAAGGTGTCGATGCAAGAGGAGACGAAGGCTGCGCGGTTTGCGGGTTGGGCGTCGTCGGCGAAGTCGGTGGAGTGGCCTTCGAGGGAGATGAGGATGCGGAGGTTGGGGAACTTGCGCTTGAGTTTCTGAAGCTGGTGGAGGTTGCCGCGGAAGGTTTGTGTGGTGGTATCCGGCACTCCGTCGACGCTTTGTTCGGCGGTAAAGGTGTAGTTGAGATCGGCGTTGGGGTCGGCGATTGAGCAGTGGCCGTTGGTGACGAAGCCCTGTGCATAGTTGATCTGATCGACCAAGGGAGAGGCGCCTGTGGCGAGGTTTTTGACGAGATACTGCGGCTGATTGTAGATGCCCCATTGCGGGAAGTAGCCGATGAGTGCTGGTTTAGCAGCTGGTGGAGAAGCCGATTTCAGGGCTTGTAGAGGAGCGATTTTCGCATCGGATTGTGCGTGCGCAAAGTTGGGCTGAGAGGCGAGCACCGCCAGGGTGAGGAGCAGGAGGAGGCGGGCTCTTTGTAAGAACGTCTGCACACTCTGACAGACGAAGCGCGGAGGGAAACGCTTCAGGTATTCGAGACTGTGCGCGACGACATCAATGAATGGAGTAGGTTACCGGCCAAAGTGAGTTGGAGAGGTTGATCCCCCAGAGTTTACTGTGCAGCGTGATTTGGAGTAGTATCTGGCACCCGCAGGAAATATATCCTGCGCTGCTGCCCGATTTCGACATTTTCGACATCGGACAGAATGAGCCGGAGGACAGCTATGAATATTTTGAGGAAGCGGTATCTTTTTGCGCTTTTAGCGGTGGTGCTTCCACTGATCGCGGGATGCACCCGTCACAGCAAAAGCGAGCAGTATTACCTGATCGCAACGAATACAGCGGTGCCCTATTGGAAGGCGGCTGCGAACGGATTTGCGGCAGCTGGCTTGCAGTATGGGGTTTCGGTCGATACGCGTGGGCCAGCCGGTCTGAACCCACAGGCAGAGGTCGACGAATTCAATGCGATGGTGGCGAGGAAGCCTGCGGGGATTCTCGTATCGGTTGCGAGCACGCAGTTGATGGCCCCAGCGATTGATGCGGCTATAGCAGCGGGGATCCCGGTAATTACGATCGACTCGGATTCGCCGGAGAGCAAGCGGCTGTACTTTATTGGGACTAATAATCTGGAGGCTGGACGATTAGGCGGAAGGCGCGTGGCTGCGGTGTTGAACGGCAAAGGGAATGTTGTGTTTTTTTCTAACCCGGGGCAGCCGAACCTTGACGAACGTTTGAAGGGTTACATGGATATCTTCTCCGGCTTTCCGGGAATTAAGGTGGTGGAGGATTTTGATATTAAGGCTGACCCAGGCACGGCGTTAGATAAGGCGGGTGAGTACCTGGAACGGAAGGGGCCAGCCAAAGTGGATGCGTTTATCTGCCTGGACTCGCGTTCGGGTGTGAATGTGGCGGAGGCTTTCAAGCGGCGAAATATTACGGACCGTTTATTGATCGCAATGGACGTGGACTCTGACACGTTGAGACTGGTGGGCGATGGAACGATCGATTCGACAATTTCGCAAAAGCCTTACACGATGGCGTATCTAGGGCTGAAGGCGCTGGATGAGATTCATCACTATCCTGTGAAGCCGATGGATCAGGACTTTGCGCTGGATCCGTATTCTCCGTTTCCGGCGTTCGTGAATACGGGAGTCGCGCTGGTGGATAAGACAAATTTGAGCGCCGTCATGAAGAAGCAAAAAGAGGCGAACCAGTAATGGGTTCGAGCGGCAAGCGCATGGTGCGACCGTCTGAGGGTGTCTGAGGACGGTCGCTGAGGTCTTTTAGAAAATTACCGCCAACAGCATTTGGAGTAGCATCAGGCCCCCGGGATATACCTTTGCCGCTGCCGGAGTTCCATGCTTTTCGGCTTCGGACAGAAGTTTTGCCAGAGGATGACGATGAACCACTTTATGAGGCGACCTCTTTTTGCTCTCCTGGCTATGTTCTTTCCACTGCTTGCGGGGTGTACGCGGCACAGCAAAGATGAACATTATTATTTGGTTGCTACGAACATCAATCTGCCCTACTGGAAGGCGGCGAATGCGGGATTTCAGAAGGCGGCGGTTCAGTACGGGGTTTCGGCCGAGATGCGCGGGCCGACTACGTTCGATCCGCAGGGCGAGGTGGCTGAGTTTCGCACGGTGGTCGCGCGAAAGCCTGCGGGGATTCTGGTTTCGGTGGCGAGCGCAGAGTTGATGGCACCGGAGATCAAAGCCGCGATGGATGCGGGGATTCCGGTGATCACGATGGACTCCGATGCTCCGGCTAGTACGCGACTCTACTTCATTGGGACGAACAATCTGCAGGCGGGGAGACTGGGCGGACAGCGGGTTGCGGCGAAGCTGAACGGCAAAGGGAACGTGGCTTTCTTTTCGATTCCTGGTCAGCCGAATATTGACGAGCGATTGAAGGGCTATAAAGATTCGTTCTCGCACTATCCGGGGATCAAGGTTGTCGATGTGTTCGACATGAAGGGAGACTCCGGACTGGCGATGGATCAGACGCGGGATTATCTGTCGCGGACGGGGGCGAACAGGGTTGATGCGATCGTGTGTCTTGAGGCGGCTTCGGGGAAAGATGTGGCGGAGGCGTTTCGCAGGGCGAATGTAAAGGACCGGCTGCTGGTGGCGATGGATACTGATCAGACGGTGCTGCAGGGCGTAAAGGATGGAACGATCGATTCGACTATCTCTCAAAAACCCTTCACGATGGCGCTGGTGGGTTTGAAGGCGCTGGATGATATCTACCATTACCCGATGAAACCGCTCGTGAAGGACTACGCGCTGGACTCGTTTGCGCCGGTTCCGACACTTATCGATACGGGAGTTACGTTGGTTGATAAGGGCAATGTAGATTCGCTGTTGAACATTGGAGAGGACAAGACGCCGTAGTCTTCAGGGCAGAGGCTTGTGAGGTCAGAGCGTGACGACGATCTTGCCGATCTGAGCGTTCGACTCCATGTAGCGGTGGGCTTCGACGATTTCGGCGAAGGGAAAAGTCCTGTCGATGAGAGGCTTGAAGTTGCCTGCGACGATGTGGTCGAAGATGTACTTCTTGGCTTTGGGAAACTCTACGGGATCTGCAGCGACTTCAAAGAGGGTGTAAGCCCTGATGGTGAGGAATTTGCTGAGTGCGGTGAAGAGCGGATAGGGGGTTGGCTCGGGGGCGAGGGCGCCGTATTCGAAGATGATGCCGTTTTTGGACGACGCTGCGGCGAGAGCTTCGACGATCTTGCCGCCGATAGGATCGAAGACGATTCGAGCGCCCTTGCCAGCTGTGATCTCTTTGACACGGGCGACGAGATCTTCTTCGTCGGAGATGATGACGTGGTCGGCACCGAGTTTGAGTAGCTCCGCTTTTTTCGCGGCGGTGCGGGTGACGGCGATGCTGGTGGCACTCTCCGCCTTAGTGATTTCAATTGCGGCTACGCCTACGCTGCTGCTGGCAGCTGTGATGAGAACGAAATCTTCTTTTTTGAGATGGCCCAGCATGATGAGGCCGCCGTATGCCGTGAGGTACTGCATCCAGATGGAGGTGCCTTCCTCGTAGGAGAGCTGGGCGGGGTACTCGGCGAGTGCTGCGGCCGGGACGATGGCGACTTCGCCGTAGACACCGTGGGTATTAAGGCTGAAGAGGCCGGGAACGGTGCTGGCAGTCTTGCCGATCCATGCAGGGTCGACGCCGGGGCCGACCGCTTCGATGATGCCGGAGGCCTCGTAGCCGTTCTTTGCGGGGACGATGGGAGTTTCGAGGTATTGGCCGTTGCGGAACATTACCTCGGCGCGATTGAGGCCGAGAGCTTTGACGCGGAGACGGACTTCTCCATTGTTTGGTTCGGGGAGAGGGAGTTCGTCGAACTGGAGGACATCGGCGTTGCCGGTCTTGTGGAAGCGGACGATCTTTACGGTGTCGGGCATGTGGCTCTCCTTGCTCTCGCTCTGTGGTTGGATGAAGGCGCAGAGGGAAAGACTCAGGAGTTAGGGGGTGGGCTTGTCTCTCAAGGACTGTCAGGCTTTGGTGGATTCTTCTTGTTTGGGGTCTTCTTTGACGTGAGGGGCGATGGCTTCGGCGTCGGCGTCGCCGCCGTAGATGACCTGGCCGTATTCGAGCAGGGTGACCATGCCTACGCCGCCGCAGATGTTGCCGGCTACGGCGGGGAGGAGCCAGGTGAAGTAGCTGCTCCATGCAGCCTTGCCGATGAGGATGGCGGTGAGGATCTCTCCGCTGGTGGCGATGCAGTGGGCGAAGTTGCCGAGGCCAACGACGAAGGTCAGCATCCAGATGATCATGACGGAGCCGGTGATGGAGTGAGAGCCGGAGACGAGCCAGGCAACGGTGGCGATGATCCAACCGCCCATGACGCCGCTCCAGAAGATGGTGGCGGCGGGGTTGTGGATGGCTTCGAGGCCGAGGCCGGCGATGGCTTGAACGATCTCGGGTTTTAGGGCAGTGGTGAGAGCGGCGATGGCAGCGAAGGAGAGAGCGCCTAGAACGTTTGCGGGAAGGACAGTCGCCCAGAGGCGAAGAGTTTTCCAGAAGTGCTTCTTTTCGGCGAGGACGAGGGCTACGGGGTAGAGCGTGTTTTCGGTGAAGAGCTGCGAGCGGCCAAGGATGACTACGATGAAGCCGAGAGGGTAGAACATCTTGCCGACGAAGAAGATGGTGTGGGAGGGAACTGTGCCGGGGGTGGTAAGGAGGGCGATGGCGATTGCGTTGCCGAGAGCGGAGAGGCCCATGAAGATGCCGCCGGCGAGGCCGGAGATGGCGAGGGAGATGCTGGAACGGCCTAGCTCCTGGCGGGCGTTGTTGGCTACCTGCTCGTAGATGTCCTGGGCGCTGGGGCGCTCGAGATTCTTTTGCGCGTCCTGATTCACGGGCGGCGGGGGTGGGTAGCGGCGAAGGCGGTAAGGCATATCGATTGGATGCAGAAATGATAGAGGATGGAGAGGCGCGTGTCCTGCCGGACGGCCCGCTGCGCGTGGGGCGGCCACTTCGTGGCGTGTGTACCTTTTATGGGTGCGATGGGGTGTTTTGGTCCTCCCGCTGGTCGGAGACGATGATTGCGATCAGCTATGCGTCTTTATAATTTTGCGTATGGCAACCGCTTTGACACCTGATCAAGAGATCCAGGAGCTGCGCGATCAGCTTCGCCACCATGAGTATTTGTATTACGTCGAAGATTCGCCGGAACTCACAGACGCGCAGTACGACGCACTGATGAATCGGTTGAAAAAGCTTGAGGAGAAGCATCCGGAGTTGGTGACTGCGGATTCTCCATCGCAACGGGTGGGAGGCAAGCCGAAGGATGGGTTTGTGAAGATGCCGCACTCGCGGCCGATGTTGTCGCTCGATAACGCTTACAACGAAGAAGAGCTGCGGGCGTGGGGTCAGAGGGTGCGGGATGCGCTGCCGAGTACGGAGGCAGTGCGGTATGTGTGTGAGCTGAAGCTGGATGGTTTATCGCTGGCTCTGCAATATGGGCCGGGTGCGGGTGGGAGTGCACACCTGGAGCGGGGATTGACGCGTGGGGATGGGTCGATTGGCGAGGATGTGACTAGCAATGTGCGGACGATTCGATCGGTTCCGTTGAGTATCTCGGCCGCGAAGCTGAAGGCGGCTGGATTGCCGCAGAGCTTTGAGGTGCGGGGAGAGGTGGTGTTGCCGCAGACGGCGTTTGTGAAGATGAATGAAGAGCGCGAGGCGGCAGGACAGGCTCCGGCGGCGAATCCCCGGAATGCGGCGGCGGGAACGATACGGACGCTGGAGCCGAATATTGTCGCGCAGAGACGACTGGATTTTTATGCTTACTTTTTGCTCAAGGATGGAGAGTTTTTATTGCCGCAGCAGTCGACGACGCTCGAGGCATTGAAGGCGTCAGGCTTTCGCGTGAACAAGTATGCGAAGGCGCTGAAAAGTATCGATGAGGTGGTGAAGTTTATTGCGGACGCGGAGCCGCTGCGCGACACGTTGGGGTATGAGATCGATGGCGTCGTGATCAAGGTGGATGCGACGGCGCAGCAGAGGCGGCTTGGCTTTACGGGCAAGGCTCCGCGGTGGGCGATTGCTTATAAGTTTGCAGCGCGGGCGGGAATTACGAAGCTGGAAGATGTTTTGTTTCAGGTGGGGCGGACGGGGAAGGTGACGCCGGTGGCTGCGCTTACTCCGGTTTTGATTGGTGGGACGACCGTGACGCGGGCGACGCTGCACAACGCGGATGAGATTGCGCGGCTTGGAGTTCGTATTGGGGATTTTGTGCAGGTGGAGCGCGGCGGTGATGTGATTCCTAAGATTGTGGAGGTGGTGGAGGATAAGGCGCATCCGCGGGGGACGAAGGAGATTGTGTTTCCGGAGTTTTGTCCGGTGTGCAAGAGCCCATTGATGAAGGTGGAGGGCGAAGTCGATTGGAGATGTGTGAACAACTCGTGTCCGGCGCGAGTACGCGAGGAGTTGCTGCATTGGGCGTCGCGTGGGGTGATGAATATTGAAGGGTTGGGCGATGCGATGGTGGCGCAGTTGCTGGGGCAGGGCGCAGAGCTGGGTGGCGATGCGGAGGTTGTGACGGAGGAGGGTGCTCCGGTCGTGACGCGGAAGGCGCTGATTAAGACGATTGGTGATTTGTATCGTTTGAAGCGCGAGGATCTGCTTGGTTTGGAGAGGGTGGGCGAGAAGACGGCGGATGCTTTGCTGGGTGAGATCAAAAGGTCGAAGGAAGCTGGATTGGCGCGGGTGTTGTTGGGTCTTGGGATTCGGTTTGTGGGGGAGCGGACGGCGCAGTTGCTGGCGGCGCACTTCGGTTCGATGCAGGAGTTAGCGGCGGCGGCGAGTCAGGATTTGGAGAAGGCAAGCGAGGCGCTGGAGGCGGTGACGGAGGTGGGGCCGAAGGTGGCGCAGGCGATTGTGGAGTTCTTTGCGGTGGAGAAGAACAAGGATCTGGTGAGAGATCTGACGACGCTGGGGCTGACGATGACGGCGGAGAAGCGCGTGACGACATCGACGCTGGAGGGGTTGACGTTTGTGTTGACGGGAACGCTGCCGAATCTTACGCGGGAGTTGGCGAAGGAGAGGATTGAGTCGGCGGGGGGACGGGTTTCGGGGAGCGTGAGTAAGAAGACGGACTATGTGGTGGCGGGGGAGGAGGCGGGTTCGAAACTGGATAAGGCGAATTCGCTGGGTGTGGCCGTGCTTGATGAAGTGGGATTGCTTGAGTTGCTGGAGACCGGACCCGCTAAAGGTTAGGTGGGCGGTTGGTGCTTGGAGTAACTGGCTGACTGGGGCCCGGGATGGCAATTGGTTTTGGCTCGGATGGATTGGTGGTTTGCCGAGTGGCGCGGAATCCGCAGGCCTTCATGGCGGCGATAGGTTCGGGGTTCTGCATGAAGGTGTCCCAGATGAAGGCGCTGCGAAGATTTTCTGCCATGATGACGCTGATGCCGAGGTCGATGCCGAGGACGTCGGGGTCGTACCAGTGGAGTTCGGGGTGGAAGGCGTCGCAGAAGCCGTAGCGTCCCCACGCGTCCTGGCCGAAGTTTTCCCGCAGAGCGCGGAGGACGCGGACGCAGTCGTGAGGGAGAAAGGGAAGCGAACCGGCGGCGGCGCTGGGGACGACTGATCCGTCAACGGGGCCCATGAGGGGAGGGCCGCCCCAGGCGGTGTAGCCGTGCTGCCAGTCGGAGGCGGAGACGCCCCAGTAGTCGTCGGTGTAGCCGCGTTTGAGGCCCAGGCAGAAGGCTTTGTGGGCGCGGGTGGCGGTGATGGAGTTGGAGAAGTAATTGGCGTAGGCGTCGCGTTTGCCGGCAAAGTCGAACCAGGCGTGGGAGAACTGGTGGACGAAGAGGGGGTCGCGCCCGCTGATGTAAGAGTACGGGCCGAAGGTGATGGGTGGGCGAGTGAAGGCGCTCCAGGAGTCGGGGGAGATGGGATGGGTGGGTGAACCGATGGCGAGGAGATACAGCATCATCAGTTCGGAGTAGTGGTCCCAGCGCGTGGAGATGAAGCCGGTCTCTGGGTACCAGCCCATGGAGAAGGTTTTTCCGCCGTTGAGCATCCAGGGCCAGTCGACACGGTTGTAGAGTTGCGTGGCGAGGTCGGTGATTCTGCGGTCGTTGAAATAGGCTCGGACGGTGAGAACTCCGCAGAGGAAGATGGCGGTGTCGATGGACGATACTTCGACGTTGATGAGGGGCTTGCCTGTTTTGACGTCGCTGAAGTGGTAGAAGAAGCCGTGCTCGTCTGGCATCTTGTTGAGATGAAAGTCGAGCGTGGTGATGACTTGCTTCTTGATGCGAGCGGTGTCCTGGTAGCCGCGCTTGTCAGAAATACAGAGAGCGGCAAGGCCGTAGCCGGTGGCGGCGATGCTGGCGGCGAAGTGCTGGTCGAACTCTCCGGTGGCGGTTTTGTTGGTGGCGCGGTCGAGGACCTGTCCGGAGGCTGGGTCGGCCTGCTCGGTGAAGTAGAGACAGCCAGCTCGCTCCATCTCTTCGAGGAAAGCGAGGTCTTCGTCGCTCAGGAGCCTTGAGTAGGTGGATTGCGATGGGGCGGCCTGCTGGGCTGCGAGAGGGGAGGCTGCAAGACCTGAGAGTATGGCTCCGCCGAGGAGTTGGGTCGCGCGACGTCTCGTGATTTTAGGCGGAGTCGAGGTGCTGAAACTCATCTTCTCTATCGTACGGTCTTGCCAGGGCAGCAGACTTGTCTGACTCTGTGAATCGTGTAAAAGTAACGCGGACGTTGTAGAGGGTGCCGGTTTTTGGTGAAACCGTGTAGCCGAAGATTGCTAGTGGTTGGATGCCGCGTATGTGAATGTAGATGCTGGCGCGATGTTCCCGGTAGGAAGCGTTGTGTTCAGCGAACGTGGAGTTGGGTGGATCGGATCTGGATTGAGGTCTCCATCGTTGTGGGGACACTTTGAAGAAGGTTCAATACCGGAGTTTTGAGAGGTCATCTGACCTCGTACTCGCGTGGGTTAGCAAGCGTTTGCCTTTATGGATATTGCCGTTTCAGAAAACAAGTGTCAAGGATCGGGGGGAGGATTTAGCCACACAGCGTGTGACTTGTGACAGACTGCATGAATGCGTGGACGCGCGAAAAGATCTGCGACGCCGGAACCGAAGACGCAAGAGCACAAGCCCGCGAGCCTGAAGGTCTTGTCCGACCATCTTGGGCTGTCGATGGCTGCGATCTCGCGGGTTCTTAGTGGTGCGCCAGCTGCGCGTTCGATTCCAAAGGCTACGCAGGACCGGATCGTCGCGGCAGCGGAGGAGCTGAACTACCGGCCGAATCTATTTGCCCGCTCGCTGCGCAATCGACGGAGTCAGACGGTCGGCGTAATTGTGCCGGAGTTAAGCGAGGGGTACGCAACACTGGTGTTGAGTGGGATTGAACACGAACTGATGCAGGCGGATTACTTTTATTTTTTGATCAGCCATCATCACCGTGAAGAGATGATTCAGCGGAGCGAGCGGCTATTTCGGGACCGTGCCGTTGAGGGAGTGATCGCTGTGGATACATTGCTGCGGGACCGGTGGGCGATTCCAACGGTGAGCGTCTCGGGCCATCATGAGCCGAAGGGCGTGATTAATATTGTGCTGAATCATCGTCTGGCGGCGGAGCTCGCGATCGATCACCTGGGTGGACTAGGGCATAAACGGCTTGCCTTCATCAAGGGGCAGAAGTTTAGCTCTGATACGGAGTCGCGGTGGAGAGGAATTCGCCACGCGATGGAGAAGAGAGGGATGACGATTCTCCCGCGGTTAGTGGCGCAGCTTGAAGGAGACCAGCCGACGCATGAACCGGGGTATCTGGCGACGCAGAAGTTGCTGGCAAGTGGCGAGGCATTTACTGCTTTGTTTGCGTTCAACGATGTGTCAGCGATTGGTGCTATCAAGGCGTTGCGCGAGGCTGGGCTGCGGGTGCCACAGGATGTCTCGGTGGTGGGTTTTGACGATGTCCAGTCGGCGGCATTTCAGAATCCTGCACTGACGACGGTGCGACAGCCGTTGCGGACAATGGGAGTTCTGGCCGCTCAGACAGTGTTGCAGCAGATCGGGTCGGGGAGCGGGGTAAATGCTGCGCAACAGATCGTCGTCGACCCGGAGTTGGTGGTGCGAGAGTCAACGTGTCCTCCTGGAACGGGTAAGAGATAGCTCTGGCGGCGTCGATCTGTTGAGCTTTGGGGTCGGTTCCCGCGTTGATAGTGGACTTGCGGCTAACTTTTTATTTCTGAGGCCCTAAGGGCTCGTTGCCGCTGAGGGAAATTTAAGGGCAAAAAGCAGGACTGCGTTTGTGATAGCATCCGTGCTCCTCGAGATACCGGCCTCAGAAGGGGCCGAACTCGATGGTCGCCAGCGGTGGCTGCTCCTCCTCAGAGATTGTTCGGACTATCCCCGTTGAGATATTCCATTTGTAACCGACGGTGATCGATCAGCTCAGATTGTGAAAGGAGAGATCTGATATGAAAGTTTATCTGGGAAACGATATTCGTAATGTGGCCGTGGTGGGCCATGCGCATAGTGGAAAGACGACCCTGATCTGCGCGTTGCTTCATGCGGCGAAGATGACGATGACACGAGGACGGATCGAGGACGGATCGGCGGTGACGGCGTACGACGAAGAAGAGGTGGCGCGGCGAACGACGATGTCGAATGCCGTGGCGTTTGCAGAGTGGAGCGGGATCAAGATCAACCTGATTGATACGCCTGGATTTCATATGTTTGTGCACGAGACGCGCGCGGCGATGCTGCCGGTTGAGGTAGCGCTGGTGGTGGTAAATGCGCAGACGGGGATTGAGGCGGTTACGGACAGGGTGTGGAAGTACGCCGCAGAGGTCAACCTGCCGCGCGTGCTGGCGATGAACCAGGTCGATCATCCGAAGGCTGACAGCAGGGTGGGACGGCAGCGAATGATTGAACTGTTGCAGGAGAAGTGGGGACGGCAGGTTGTGCCGGTGCAGTTGCCGATTGTTGATCAGCATGGATTTCACGGTGTGGTGGATCTGGTGACGATGAAGGCATATCTGTATAAGCCGGATGGAGATGGACGGGGTGAGGTCGGTGCGATTCCAGAAGCTTTGAAGGCGGACGCGAAGGCGGCACATGAGGCGCTGGTGGAGTTGGTTGCCGAGGGGAAAGACGAGCTGATGGAAGAGTTCTTTCGTGAAGGAACGATTCCGGAGCAGCATTTGATCGTTGCGCTACATGAGGCGATTCGTGAGGATAGGATTTTTCCGCTGTTGTATGTGAGCGGGTTGAGAAATGTGGGGACCGACCATCTGTTGGACTTTCTGAAGGTGTATGCGCCAGCGCCGACGGAACGGGAACCCGTGGCGACGCGGGGCATACTGCACTCGGCTTCAGCGGGTGCGAATGGGAGTGGGGCGGGGGCCGATCAGGACGAGATAGTGATGCGCAAGGTGGATGACAAGGAGCCGCTTGCGCTCTATGTGTACAAGACGATGACCGATCCGTTTGCGGGGAGAATCTCGTTCTTCAAGGTCGTAAGCGGGATGATGACGACGGATAAGACGGTGCAGAACTTCACTCGGCATGAGCCGGAGAGGTTGGCGCACCTGTCGATTATGCAGGGGCGGAAGGCGGTGGAGGTTTCGGAGCTGCACGCGGGAGATATTGGAGCGGTAGCGAAGCTGCGCGTGACGTTGACTGGAGACACGTTGGGCGATAAGGCTCATGAGGTTTATCTGGAGCCGGTGCCGATGCCTGAGCCGGCGATGACCTACGCGATTGAACCGAAGTCGCGTGCGGACGAGGACAAGCTAGGGCCCGCTTTGCATAAGTTGATGGAAGAAGATCCGATGGTGAAGTTTTTCCGTGATCCGCAGACGAATGAGTTTCTGGTCGCTGGCGCGGGGCAACAGCATATTGAAGCTGTTGTTTCGAAGCTGAAGCGGCGATACCACACGGATGTGACTTTGAAGGCACCGAAGATACCGTATCGCGAGACGATTCTTGGCCGGGCGGAGGCGCAGGGACGATACAAGAAACAGACGGGCGGCCATGGGCAGTATGGGGATTGCAAGATCCGGATGGAGGCGATGCCGAGGGGCGGCGGTGTGGTGTTTGGAAACGAGATTTTTGGCGGGGCCATTCCACGGCAGTATGTGCCGGCGGTGGAGAAGGGGGTTCGGGAGTCGGCGGCGCGCGGGTTTCTGGCTGGGTATCCGGTGGTCGACCTTAAGATCACGGTGTTCGACGGCAGCTACCATGATGTCGATTCGAGCGAGATGTCGTTCAAGATGGCGGCGCGGTTGGCGTTTCGTAAGTGCATGGAACAGGCGAAGCCGGTGTTGCTGGAGCCGGTGATGCGGGTAGAGATCGAGGCGCCGGATGACTTTGCCGGGGCGTTGCTGGGGGATTTGAACGGGCGGCGTGGGCGCGTGCAGGGAATGGAGAGCGGCGGTGCAGGGACGACGGTGCGGGCCGAGGTTCCTCTGGCGGAGATGCTGAGCTATGGGACGACGCTTACGTCGATTACACAGGGACGGGGGAGTTTCCGGATGGAGATGGACCACTATGAAGTGGTGCCCGCGTTGCTGGCGCAGAAGATCCTGGCGGACGCGAAACGGCCGCTTCATGACGAGGCGGACGAATAGGAAAAATTCGGGGAGCGAGCTCGGCCCGTACTAATATAAAGATTCGATGAATTTGTTGGATCGTCTGTTATGAGTTCGAGCACAGCCAGCGCGTTGGATTTTTCTGGGCCGGAGCGTCCAGGTGCCGCGGGGTGGAGACGGCGCACGCTGCTGGATCTGGTTGTGGGATATGGATTGATCCTGGTGGTGATCTGGACCCCGGCGCCGCTGCGGAGTGTGCTGTATTTTGTGACGCTTGCGTGGATTGGGTACACGACGTGGAGCTCGTTTAGCGGCTGGGACGCGATGGGGGTACGAGTCGCGGGATTTTTCCGGTCGC
This sequence comes from Tunturiibacter psychrotolerans, assembly GCF_051013365.1. GTDB lineage: Bacteria > Acidobacteriota > Terriglobia > Terriglobales > Acidobacteriaceae > Edaphobacter > Edaphobacter psychrotolerans_A. Next base: position 2,775,179 of record NZ_CP132941.1, read on the forward strand.
TGTGGGTTGTGGGGGTGGCGTTATGTTTGGCGGCGTGTGCGGTGTTTTTTGCCGGGCGGATGCAGACGCTGCACGCGCCGAATACTACGTTGCGACTGGTGCAGGGCTTCTGGGGCTATGCGGTGTGGTCCTTTTTTCAGCAGTTCCTGCTGCAGGATTTTGTGATGCGTCGGTTGTTAAAACTGACGAACGATCGGCGAGTTGCGGTGATCGGAGCGGCGGGCCTGTTTGCGTTGGCGCATCTGCCGAATCCTGTGCTGACGGTGATGACACTGGTGTGGGGTGTGGTTTCCTGTCTTGTCTTTTTGCGCTATCGCAATCTGTTTACTTTGGGGATGGCGCACGCGATTCTTGGGATCTGCGTTGCGGTTACTTTGCCGGCGTCGGTGCAGCATAATATGCGGGTGGGGCTGGGTTATTTGAGATATCGGCCGCATGGGCGGCATCATCTGAACCAGATGGACCATAAGGTGTCGACTGTGGTGTGGGTTATGGCTGAGGCCGCGACGCGGCGATCGTGACGCCATGCTCTGCCGTAGAAGATGCCGGCGATGGCGGCTAGCAGAACGTAGCGCCAGTTGAAGTGGACGGCGCGCTTGTTGAAGTGAGAGAGACCGAAGAGCGCGCTGGTAAGCACTAGAGCCTGAGTGCGGGCGAGGCGCCGTTCGAGGAGATTCTGTAGCCAGCCGCGAAAGTAGAGCTCTTCGGGGATTGCGATGAATAGGAAGGTGAAGACGTAGGCGCCAACTAGCTTCCAGAGGTGGGGCCAGATGGCGTGGACGTGGAGAAAGCCCAGGCTGAGGCCAAGGGTGAGTGCGATGGGGATGTAAAAAGCGCATTCACGCAGACCGATGCGAAGGTCGCGTAATTGGAGACGTAGGTCGAATCCCACGTCGTTCAGTTCGCGAACAAAGAGGAATCCGTAGATGCCGGCGCTAAGCAGAATCATCTTGTTGAAGACGGCGAGGTGAGGAGGCCATGCGGGCTCGAACCAGCGTAGGTCGACGGCGAGGCCGAGGGTAAGGAGAACGATGTAGTCTCGCCAGTTGCCGATTTGATTCTCGTCGACGTATCGGGCGTGCTGCAGGAGGAGCGCGACGGCGACTGGAAGCAGGGCGTAGAGAGCGAACCAGTCCCACTGGAAGGTGGAGGCTGCGATGCTGACGATCAGGTAGGGAAGGCTGAGGGCCGAGGGCAAAAGCAGTCTGATTGGGGTTGGCAAAGCCTGGATTTGTTTTCGAAGTGAGTCGCCGGAGAAGGCTGCAGAGAGAAAAGGGATCAGGGTGAGGATGGCTGCGAATATGTTGGGCAGAGTGAACATCTAGTGGGCTTCAGTATAGGGACCGAAGAGGTGTTTTATGTATGAGTAATGGCTCGGTTGAGTCGGCTACCACCTCTTAGGGCTTGTATTTGCGGGGTTTGCGGTGATAAAAGCATCTTCCGGGCCTTTGTTTGCTTCCAACCTACTTTGGAGAACCCTTTATGCCGCGTCCTTACTGGTCAGGTCAGATACAGATCTCGCTTGTTTCGTTTGGAGTCAAGCTCTTTACCGCCACGGAGTCGAAGAGCGAGATTCGTTTTCATCAACTGAGTCGCAAGACTGGTGAGCGGATCAAGCATCAGAAGGTCTCTTCTGGCGATGAAGGGAAGGTCGAGAGTTCCGACATCGTAAAGGGCTACGAGTATCGCAAGGGCGAGTACGTGATGATCGAGCCGGAGGAGATCGAGCAGATTCGAATTCCTTCGAAGCACACGATTGAGGTGACGCAGTTCGTCGATGAGGGCGAGCTTAATCCAGAGTTCTTCGAGAAGCCGTATTTTGTGGCACCGGAGAATGACGTGCAGGCGGAGGCGTTTGCGGTGGTTCGCAAGGCGTTGCAGTCGATGAAGAAGATTGCGCTGGGAAAGATTGCGTTCAGTGGCCGTGAACATCTGATTGCGGTTTCGGCAGCCACGGATGACAAACTTCCGGGCATGATGGCCTACACGATGCGTTATGCGGATGAACTTCGAAATCCCAAGGAGTATTTCGAAGACATCAAGAAGGTGGCGGTGGATGAGGATCAGCTTTCGTTGGCGAAAGAGTTGATCAAGCGCAAGGCTTCGAAGTTTGATCCGGAGAAGTTCAAAGACGAGTATGAAACTGCGTTACGCGAGATGGTTGAGGCGAAGGTGAAGCATGCGCCGATTCCGAAGGATGAACCGGTGCCGACATCGGGCAAGGTGATCAACCTTATGGATGCGCTTCGGAAGAGCGTGCAGGGTGATGAGACTTCTGCGGCTAAGAAGAAGGCTCCGGCAAAGGCTACTGCAGCGACTGAGCAGAAGGGCATCGAGTTGGTGAAACCTGCGAAGGCAACGAAATCGCGTAAGTCGGCGTAGAGCGCGTTTATGGCTACGAAGAAGAGAGCCAAATCGAAGTCACCCACAAGTGCGGCGGATGCGGTCGATGAGCAGCTGGAACGCTATCGGTCGATGCGTGACTTCGACATAACAGCGGAGCCTAGCGGAGAAGAAGAGTCAAAAAAAAGTTCAAAGAGCAGGGCAGCTCAGGGATCCAGGCTGCCTTTTGTGATTCAGAAGCATGCGGCCACTCGGCTGCATTACGATTTTCGGCTTGGCTGGAATGGGGTGCTGAAGAGCTGGGCGGTGGCGAAGGGGCCGAGCTACTTTACTGGAGACAAGCGGTTGGCGGTCCAGGTCGAAGACCATCCGATGGAGTATGGCGGCTTCGAGGGGATCATTCCGAAAGGTCAGTATGGCGGCGGCACGGTGATGGTTTGGGACCAGGGAACGTGGGAGCCGCAGGCAGGGCATACCGATGTCGACCAGGGTCTACGGACTGGGTCGCTGAAGTTCATCATGCACGGCACGAAGATGAAGGGGAAGTGGGCGCTGATTCGCATGGGTGGCAAGGCTGCGAATGAGAGCAAGCCGAATTGGTTGTTGATCAAAGAGCATGATGAGTTTGAGCGGAAGCAGGACGATGCGGCTGTCACCGAGGAAGAGCCGAATAGTGCGGTGACGGGGCGCAGTCTCGAGGAGATCGCGCGGAACGAAGATCATGTCTGGAACTCGAAGGAGACGGCGAAGGGGAATGCGTGGTATCGCAAAGATGTCGGGCCTGCGGATGCACCGGGAGTTGTTGCTAAGGAGGTTTTAGCCAGGGCGGAATCGGGTGGCAAGGCGTCGGATAAGGGCGCGAAGGCTAGCAAGGCGAAGAGTGTTGCGAAGGAGTTGAAGGTGCCGGCGGGTGCGCCTAAGGAAAGACTTCCAGAGTTTATTACGCCCGAGCTGGCGTTGCAGGCTACGACTGCGCCTAGTGGCGCGGGATGGCTGCATGAGTTGAAGCTGGATGGCTATCGGATTCAGGCTCGCAAGGATGGTGACAAGGTTCAACTGCTGACGCGGACTGGGCTCGACTGGACGCATCGCATGAAACCGATCGCGGCTCTTGTGGGAGAGTTGCCGGTGCAGCAAGCGATTCTGGATGGTGAGGTTGTGGTGTTGGCAGAGAACGGCACTACGAGCTTCGCGGATTTGCAGGCGGCTTTTCAGGAGGGCGTGAAGAAACCGCTCAGCTATTTCGTTTTTGATCTGCTGCATCTGAACGGACATAACCTGCGTGGGTTGCCGTTGATTGAGAGAAAGACGTTGCTTGCAAAGCTTCTGGAGGGTGGTGGAGAGTTTGTGCGCCTTAGCGAGCATCTTGAGTCCGATGGCGCGGTCATCTTCCGAAAGGCTTGCGAGATGCATGTTGAGGGGATCGTCTCCAAACGCGCTGCCAGCAAATATTCGAGCGGCAGGGGTGGAAGTTGGCTGAAGCTGAAGTGCGTGCATGAGCAGGAGTTTGTCATTGGCGGGTTTACTTTGCCTTCGAATGGAAAGCATGGAGTTGGGGCGTTGCTGCTGGGATACTACGACGATAAAAAGCTTATCTATGCGGGACGTACTGGCACCGGATTTACGGAGAAAACACACCGCGTTCTTCGGAATCAGCTTGAAGAGCTGCGTCAAAAAGAAAATCCATTTGAAAACCCGCCGGCTGAGGCGAGGCGAGGCGCGATCTGGGTGAAGCCGGAGTTAGTGGCGCAGGTCAATTTTGCAACGTGGACCGCGGATAACCTCGTGCGGCAGTCTTCGTTCAAGGGACTGCGAGAGGATAAACCTGCCAGTGCGGTTCGGCGGGAGGAGCCCACGGTTGTGCCTCGCGCGCACGGTGCGAAGAGTGCTTCCCATCATGCGTCTGCGGCTATTGCGGCGAAGACTGAGTCTGACAAGGAAGAATCTGCGAAGGCGGCTCCTGTGAAGACTGCGAAGAAAAGCGCGAAGTCTACGTTGGAGAATGCGCCGGTTCGGTTGACGCACCCTGAAAAGATTCTTGATGCGGAGACGCAGCTTACCAAGCAGCAGTTGGCGGACTACTACTGGGCTATCGCGTCGCGTATGCTGCAGCATATCGAGGGGCGTCCGGTATCTCTTGTGCGTTGTCCTGATGGGAGCGAGAAGCCGTGTTTTTATCAAAAGCATGTGAATGCGATGCTGCCACCGGGGATCACATCGGTGGATGTGCCGGATAAAAAGACGGGGAAGATCGAGCCTTACATCACGTTGTCAACGGCTGAGGCGCTGGCTGGACTTGCGCAGATGGGCGTGCTCGAGGTGCATCCGTGGGGATCGCGTAATGACGATCTCGAGCATCCCGACCGGATCATCATCGATCTTGATCCGGATGCTGCGATTGCGTGGCCGAGGTTGGCCGAGAGCGCTGCGGAGGTTCGTAAAGAGCTTGAGCAGCTTGGGCTCGAGAGTTTTTTGAAGAGCACAGGGGGTAAGGGACTGCATGTGGTGATTCCGGTTGTGCCGGAGTACGACTGGGCAGTGATCAAGCAGTTTGCGCATGCGTTTGTGTTGAAGATGGAGAAGGATCAGCCAGGTTTGTATCTGACAAAGATGAGTAAGGCGGCGCGGAAAGACAGAATCTTCCTGGACTACCTGCGAAACGAACGAGGCGCGACTGCGGTGGCGGCGTTCTCTCCTCGAGCACGTGCCGGAGCAGCAGTTTCGCTTCCGCTCGACTGGAGCGATCTGAAGGCGGCGGAGCGGACCGTTGTGCGTGTTGCAGACTTCGCGGAGTGGCAGGGGAGACTGAAGCGTGATCCGTGGAAACAGTTTTTCAAGGTGCGGCAAAGAATTACGCCGAAGATGTTGGAAGCTTTGAAGATATCGCCAGCAGCGTAGTTTATATTTCGCGTGTTCGATAATGGACAGTTTGTTTCGATTGCGGACGGGCGGGTGTGCGCGGTGCTCTCTAAGTATCTGAAAGCATGTGGCTGAGGTTGGCCTTGCGCTTGCACTTAGACAGGGCGCAATGGATATCTCCAGACCAGATATAAAGCAGAAGAAGATGCGTCGGCAGTGGATCGCAGGTGGCTGCGCTGTCGTGGTGCTTGCGGTGATTGCGTTTTTTGTGACCCGGTTGAAGCCCGCGGCACCTGAGGTCGATCGAGCGACTGTTTGGACCGACTCCGTGAAGCGTGGGCCTTTGTTGCGCCAGGTGCGGGGACCGGGATCGCTGGTTCCGCGAGAAGACAAGATACGGCTGATACCTTCTGAGACCGAAGCAACGGTGGTTCGGATTCGCGTGTTGCCGGGCGCGAAGGTTGAGCCGGACACGATTTTGATGGATCTGGTCGATCCACAGCTGCAGCAGGAGTTGCTGGATGCGCAGCTGCAGATGAAGGGCGCGCAGGCGGATTACATCAACACGCGCGCGAAGGTACAGAGCGACCTGATGGATCAGAAGGCCGCGGCGGCGACGGTGGGGGCGGATCATACTCAGGCTCAGCTGCAGGCGCAGACGGATAAGTCATTGTTTGATCTGGGCGTGATCAGTGGATTGACGTACAGCGCTTCGAAGGGCAAAGCAGATGAGTTGACGACGCGCAATGATCTTGAGAAGCAGCGGCTTACGTTGAATGAGAAGGCGATCGAGACACAGCTTGCAGTGCAACAGACCAAGGTCGATCAGGCGAAGGCGCTGCTTGGGTTGAAGCAGAAGCAGTTGGATGCGTTGAGTGTCCGGGCGGGGATCAGCGGTGTGCTGGTGGAGCTGCCGCATCAGGTCGGCGAGCATGTGGCTCCCGGAACGACGCTGGCGAAGGTGGTGCAGCCGGACCAGTTGAAGGCGAGTTTGAAGATTGCCGAGACGCAGGCGCGTGATATTCAGATCGGCCAACCGGCGGAGATTGATACGCATAACGGCGTGATCAACGGAAAGGTGATGCGAATTGATCCGGCGGTATTGAACGGAACGGTGACGGTTGACGTAGAGCTTGCTGGAGCCCTGCCGCAGGGTGCTCGACCCGACTTGAGTGTTGATGGAACGATCGATCTGGACCGGATGACCGATGTGCTCTATGTGGGCCGTCCGGCGTTCGGGAATGAGAACAGCACGATCAGTCTTTTCAAGCAGGGAGCGGACGGCAAGACTGCGGTCAGAGTTCCGGTGAAGGTAGGACGGGCTTCGGTGAACAGTATTCAGGTGCTGGAAGGATTGCAGGAAGGCGATACGGTGATTCTGTCGGACATGAGCCGATGGGATAACACGGATCGGATTCGCTTGAATTAGACAGAGCCCAGGCGACGGCCGGGATAAAGGAGAGCAGGGATGGCGACGGACACGATGATTCAGATTGAGGACTTGAAGAAGATTTTTTACACGGATGAGATTGAAACGCATGCGCTGTCGGGTGTGCATTTGAATATCAATCGCGGCGAGTATGTGGCGATGTCGGGGCCGTCGGGGTGTGGGAAGTCCACGCTGCTCTCGATTATTGGATTGCTGGATACGCCGACCGGTGGCGCGTACACGCTGAACGGTAAAGAAGTTGCGAACCTGAACTTTGCGGATCGTTCGCGGATTCGAAACCAGGAGATTGGATTTATCTTTCAGAGTTTCAATCTGATCGGCGACCTGACGGTTGCCGAAAATGTCGAGTTGCCGCTGACCTATCGCGCGGGTATGCCTGCTACGGAGCGCAAGAAGAGGGTGCAGGAGTCGCTTGAGCGCGTGAATATGGCGCACCGGATGCGGCACTACCCCGCGCAGCTCTCCGGTGGTCAGCAGCAAAGAGTCGCCGTGGCGCGGGCGCTGGCGGGTTCGCCGTCGATCCTGCTGGCCGATGAGCCGACGGGAAATCTCGACTCGAAGAATGGCGAGGCAGTGATGAAGCTGCTGCAGGAGTTGCATGCAGAGGGTGCAACGATCTGCATGGTGACGCACGATCCACGGTTTGCGGCACACGCAGAGCGGCAGGTGCATCTGTTCGACGGCAAGGTTGTTGCGGAGGGTGAGCTGAATCGGCTCTTGGCGGAGGTAGAAGGATGATGACACTGATCGAGGATATGAGGCTGTTCCTACAGCAGATGTGCGGGACGATTGGAATTTCGGGAACTGCGATGAATGTGGTGCCTGTGGTTGTGCTTGGCATCGTGCTCAACGTTGCCGCTATCGGCCTGGTGGAGAGCGTGAGGACGGATGAACGACCGATTTGCCAAAAGACGACGATGCAGGCTGCGGCTCAGACAGAGCTCAAGGTAATGCGGACCGTCGTGACTTCGACGTTGAAGACGATCAGCAAAGGTCAGCGGAGATGGTGTGTCGCCCGCAGCTGGGTATCGGATCTCCAGCACGAAGTTGCAGACTACGTGATGGGAACGACGGGTATCCGGGTTGCTCCGATGGCCTACGAATGTGCTCGTTCGACAAAAGAGATTCAAAAAAGCAAGAGCTGTCGCCTTCGGGTTGTCAGGCGGGCAGCGTAACAACAAGAAGGAACCGCGATGACCTCCTGCTGCTGGGATTGACCGTCGCGCCAGTGCCTGTGGGACTGCTGGCGAGCATCGCTCCAGCACGAAGAGACGCGACTATCGATCCTATGCAGGCGTTGCGTTCGGAGTAGCAGCCGCGATTACACGTTGAGATTAGAGGATGGAGTCTAAGATGATCGAATTGAAGCAGCTGGAGCGGAGCTACAAGACGGGCCATACGGAGACGTGGGTGCTACGGCGCATTAATCTAGCGATCCGTGAGGGAGAATTTGTAACTGTGATGGGTCCATCTGGAGCGGGGAAGTCTTCGCTGTTGAATGTACTGGCGATGCTGGACGATCAATGGAAGGGAGAGTTTTATTTCGCTGGCGATGCGGTTCACGCGATGAATCGTAAACAGCGGGCGGAACTAGCGCGGCGAAGAATTGGGATGGTGTTTCAGAGCTATCACCTGTTGGACGATCTGACCGTAGCGGAAAATATCGATCTGCCGTTGTCGTACAAGGATATTCCGAAGTCGGAGCGGCAGGCACTGGTGGCGGATACGCTGGATCGCTTCAATATTGTGGGGAAGAAGGATCTGTTTCCGAACCAGCTCTCGGGTGGGCAGCAGCAGTTGGTGGGAATTGCGAGGGCCGTCATTCACAAGCCGAATCTTTTACTGGCGGACGAGCCCACGGGAAATCTGCACTCAGAACAAGCGAATGAGATTATGCAGTTGTTTCGAAAGCTGAATGACGAGGGTACGACGATAGTGCAGGTCACGCACTCTGAGACGAATGCGGGGTATGGCACGCGGACGATTGAGCTGCGAGATGGATGGCTTTCGCGGGATACGGCAGGTCTGGTGGCAGCTGAAGGGGCGGGGGTGCGAGCGTGAAGGGCAGTTCTTCAGTGCTTCGTTGCTTCAGCATAGTGGCTTTGCTAGAGGTGCCTTTGTTGGCACAGGTGCAGCAGGCGACCGTTACCCAGAACGTACCTGCGGCGGCGCAGCCCGCGTTGCGCCTGGATATTCCGCACTCTGATAATCCGTTGAACACATATCGAGCAACGTTGGTCCCCAAACCGAATCTGGCGAACTCGCCGCGGATCGATGCTCTGGTGAAGGATGGTGTGCTTGAGCTGAGTTTGAAGGATGCGATCTCGTTGGCGCTTGAAAACAATCTCGATATTGCGATCGCTCGATACAATATTCCGATCGCGGCCGCCGATGTTTTGCGCACACAGGCGGGCGGTTCGTTTCGCGGAGTCAATACGGGCGTGGTGCAGAATACGCCTGGGGGTGGAGTAGGCGGCTTCGGCCCGGGGCCGAGTGGAGCGGGGGCTGGAGGTACCTCGGGCGGCGCTGGTGGTGCCGGTTCCGGAGCGTCCGGACTTGTCTCGTCGACCCTCGGTACAGGTACGAATGTTTCTTCGTATGATCCGGCTATTTCGGGGACTTTCAGTATCGAACACTTTGCGGAGCCACTGTCGAATACCGTCGTTTACGGAGTTCCAGAGCTGCAGCAGAACACGACGACGGGAAATATCGGCTATACACAGGCTTTTCCGACTGGGACTTCGATATCGGCGGTCTTCGACAACAACCGGGGAACGACAAACAGTCCGGAGAGCTTTCTTGTCCCAGCGCTGAACACCTACTATCACATTGCGCTGCAGCAGCAGCTGTTGGCAGGATTCGGTCTCGGGCCAAACTTGAGGTTTTTACGGATTGCTAGGAACAATCAGCGGATCTCGGACGAGGCGTTCAAGCTGCAGGTAGTGACGACGGTGACGCAGATCGCGAATATGTATTGGGATCTGGTGGCCGCGTACGAGGACGAAGGCGTTAAGAGCCGGTCGCTCGAGTTTGCTCGCCAGACGCTGGAGAGCGGGCGCAAACAGCTTGCACTGCAGGCGATTCCTACGATGGATGTAATGAAGGACGAAGCTGAAGAGGCGAGCCGCGAACAAGACCTGACGATTGCGAAGACGACCTTGCAGTTTCAGGAGTTGCTAATAAAAAACGCGCTCACGAAAAATCTTGACGATCCAATTTTAGAAGCGATGCCGGTGCGACCGACCGATCAGAGCGCGATGACGGACACGACTACGCAGGGCCCGACTGAAGACATGACGACACGTGCGCTGAAGGACAGGTTGGAGTTGGGCGAGTCGGATATCGATCTTGAAAACAGACGGTTGAGCCGTGATGCTGCGCGCAATGCATTGCTGCCTTCGGTCGCGTTGACTGCGTACTATGGGGGCTCGGGGTTGGCGGGTTTGCAAAACCCTGCGTCGGGTACAATTTCGACTTCGCCACCGGACTTTGCCGGATCGTTGAGAACTGCCTTCAACAATAGCGCTCCTGACTACTTTGTTGGTGTGACGGTGAATGTGCCGCTTCGGAATCGCGTGGCGAAGTCGGACCAATATCGAGCTGAGTTGGAGACGAGACAGTCTGAATTGCGATTGGAGCAGTTGAAGAAACAGATTCGAATCGAGGTTCGGAACGCTCAATATGCGCTGGAGCAAAGTGAGGCTCGGGTGGTTTCGGCCCGCAAAGGGCGCGACCTGGCGCAAAAGACTTTCGACATCACTGCGAAGGAACAGGAGCTGGGAGCGGGGTCTAACTACCAGACTCTGACGGCGCGGCGCGATCTGGCAGCGGCAGAGTCAACGCTGGTTGCAGCGATGACGGCGTATCAGAAGGCTAAGATTGAGGTGGATCGCGCGGTCGGTTCTACGCTGGAAGCAAACGATATTTCGATAGAATCAGCGAAGACGGGCATCGCCCCTAGTGGGCAGTAGCGCGCAGGAGCAGGTCACCATGCTGGCGGAGCGAATTGTTAAGAACGAGTCAGGGGCGGAAGATGCAGAAGCGTCGTGCAGGCTCCTGATCGCGGATGATCAACCCCATATACTGGAGGCGCTCCGGCTCCTGTTGAAGCCGGAAGGTTATCAGTTGGAGATGGTACGAACGCCGGCGCTGGTGCTCGAAGCCCTGGCGCATGAGAGCTTCGATGGCGTTCTGATTGATCTTAATTACACGCGGGATACGACCTCTGGCCAGGAGGGACTGGATCTGGTGGCGAGAGTCAAGGAGATCGATGCGCAGCTTCCGGTCGTGGTAATGACTGCGTGGGGCAATATTGATCTTGCTGTAGAAGCGATGCGCCGTGGTGCGGGAGATTTCATTCAGAAGCCGTGGGAGAATGCGCGGCTGCTAAGTATTCTGCGTACTCAAATGGAGTTGCATCGCAGTCAGAAGAAAATGCGCTGGTTGGAGGCAGAGAATCGGATCCTGCGGGCTCCGGGCGCCCCGGATTTCATCGCAGCTGCAGCTTCGATGCGACCCGTGCTGGAGACGATGGCTCGGGTGGGTCCATCGGATGCGAATGTGTTGATTACGGGCGAGCATGGCACGGGCAAAGAGGTTGTGGCGCAGACGCTGCATCGGTTGTCGTCGCGTGCGGAGAGAACACTTGTCGCTGTGAACACGGGAGCCTTGCCTGAGGGGACTTTCGAGAGTGAGTTGTTCGGACATGTGAAGGGGGCTTTTACTGATGCTCGTGCAGATCGCATCGGCCGATTTGAACTGGCGAGCGGGGGGACGCTTTTTCTCGATGAAATTGCGAATATACCGGTACGGCAGCAGGCGAAGTTGCTGCGCGTGTTAGAGACGGGAGAGCTAGAGCGGGTAGGATCTTCAAAGACGCAGAAGGTAGATGTACGGATGCTGTCTGCGACCAACGCGGATCTCCATGCAGAGTGCGCAGCGGGGCGTTTCCGCGAAGATTTATTTTTTCGTCTGAACACGGTTGAGATCAGTCTGCCTCCGCTTCGGGAACGACGTGAAGATATTCCGGCGCTGGCCGGGCACTTTATGGCGCGATATGCAGCACGTTATCGCAGACCGATTCAGGGGCTGGAGCCGTCTGCGCTCCAGATGATGCTGCAGTATGGCTGGCCGGGTAACGTGCGCGAGCTCGACCATACTATCGAACGTGCGGTCCTGATGGCACGCGGAGTGAATATCGAACCGGCGGACCTGGGGCTAAACACGCAGCAACGGGGAGGGGCACAGAGCATGGATGAGATGAGTCTTGAGTCAGTCGAGGCAATCTTGATTCGCAAGGCGCTCGCCCGTGCAGGTGGTAATGTGAGCCATGCGGCTGATGCGCTTGGATTGAGCAGAGGTGCGCTCTATCGCCGTATCGAAAAATATGGTCTCTGAAGATCCAGATGAGGAGATATCCGGCGGTAGTGTGAGGCGGACCCGCATGCCGCTGGGGAGATCGGCGCGACGGCTGAGTTTTGAAAAGAGACTACGCCTGTGGCTTTATCTTCCCGGGTTATTGCTGCTGCTTCTGTGCTGGCTTCAGCTACGACAACATTCAGTCGAAACTCTTCTGCAGATTATCGTTCTACTTGGCCTCGCGCTTGGATGGGCCTTTGCGGTATCCGTTTTGATGGAGCAGATCATTCGGCCGCTGCAGACGCTGGCGAACGTGGTGGCGGCGTTGCGGGAGGACGATTTTTCTTTCAGGGCCCGAGGAGGCAGGAGAAATGACGCGATGGGCGACTTGGCACTTGAGATCAATCGACTCGCGGGGATGCTTCAGGCGCAACGCGCAGGCGCATTAGAGGCCATGGCGCTGGTCGAGCGGGTTATGGGTTCGATGCCATCTCCGGTGCTAGCGTTCGATCCCGAGGGAAGATTGAAGCTGCTGAATGCAGCGGGGGAGAGCGCGTTCCGGCTGCAGGTACAGATAGCGCTTGGGCACACGGCGGCCGAGTTGAATCTAGAACAGCTTCTTGATGTAGCGGACGAGGAAGTGATGTCGCTGGGGAGCGGGCAGCAGTCGGTGCGGTGGGTCGTGAAGAGAACAGGCTTCCGGCTTCGAGGGATTCCGCATACGCTGTTCGTGCTGTCGGATGTGAGCGCCGCCTTGAGGGAAGAGGAACGGCTCGCCTGGGAGAGGTTGATTCGCGTTCTGGGCCATGAGATCAACAATTCGTTGACGCCCATCAAGTCGATTGCTGGGAGTCTGCGTGGACGAATCGCTACGTTGAACAATGCAACTGGTGAGAGTGTTGACTTTGAGCGAGGCCTCGAGGTTATCGAAAATCGTGCGGAGTCGCTGAACCGGTTTCTGCAGGCATATCGGCAGTTGATGGGGCTGCCCGCACCACGACTGGCGGCAGTGTCGGTAGCGGCCTTGGCACAAAGGGTCGCCCTGTTGGAGAGACGGGTCGTCGTGACCGTTGAAGGAGCGGCAGATGTTGTGGTGCAGGTGGATGCTGACCATATTGAACAAGCACTGATTAATCTGGTACGCAATGCGGCCGACGCTGCGCTGAGTCCAGATCAAATTGGTGAGGGTGAACCACACGTAGAAATCGCATGGGGTACTGAAGGCTCAGAGGTCATTATCGAGGTACTGGACAACGGCCCGGGGCTGACCAACCCGAACAACCTGTTCGTTCCGTTTTATACGACCAAGCTAGGTGGGACGGGGGTTGGTCTGGTTCTTGCGCAGCAGATTGCTCAGGCACATCGCGGATCGGTGCGACTGGCGAATCGTAGAGATGGTCACGGTGGATGCAGAGCCGAACTCAGATTGCCGATTGCAGGATGATCGAACGCTTCCCGCATTGTCCAAGAAGTCACCTCATAGGTCGGTAGCCTTCTTTGTTCCGGGTCGTTCTTTTAACGATGATGGATCGAAAGAGGATATGCAGCGGTTCATTTCGCATGCAAAATAGCACAGGATCACAGTGAGGTGAAAGATGGCTTGTAAAGTCGAAGAGCTGAGACAAATTCCTCTCTTTGCGCTGCTCGACGATGAAGAGATAGCGGTGTTGGCGGCGCAGGTTGAGGTCAAAAAATTTGCTGCGCGGCAACGGATCTACAAGTTGGGTGAGCCCGGAAAACACGCTTATGTGATGATGTCGGGCACTGTGCGAGTGACGACAGTGGATCGAGATCATCAGGAAGTTTTGGTAGATGAGCCTCGCGATGGTGAGTTTTTTGGCTTTGCTTCGATGCTCGAGGACACGCCTCATCAAACTACGGCCTTGGCGATGGAAGAGACGACCTGCGTGGAGGTGAGCCGCGACGATATCGCTGCGCTTCTGCGGCAGAAGCCAATGGCTGGAATGGACATGCTAACCGTAGTAAGCCGTCAATTCCATGCGTCACAAGAACTGGTGCGGCTTCGGGCCAGTCGCAATTCGAATGACGTGATTGAGGAGGAGATGAGTTTTGGTGATCGCATCGCCGACTCTGTTGCACGATTTGGCGGGTCCTGGACTTTCATCATCTTATTTGGAGCTACGCTTGTGATCTATGCTTCTGTGAACATCGCTCTGAAGGGGAGGGCATGGGACCCATATCCATTTATTTTGCTCAATTTATTTCTGTCGATGCTGGCAGCTATCCAGGCGCCGGTGATTATGATGAGCCAAAATCGTCAGGACACGAAAGACAGAGTGCGTGGTGAGTTGGACTATGATGTGAATCTTCGTGCTGAATCTGAGATCCAAAACCTTTCGAGCAAGTTAAATCTTCTTACGGAAAAAATCGGCGATGTTGATGATCTGTTGCGGGACCAGCTAAAGCTGAATCATCAGCCCAATCGCGTTCCGTAGGGCCGATTGGATGCAGACCGGGGGGTGCTGATGGAAGCGCATAAGCGATCGACCAGCCCATGGGCGCTGTTCAGATCAAAGGACATGCCACTTTGCAGCAAGTGATAGAGAACCCGACCAATGCGATCTCAAAGATCCCATGGCACCAGCATCCGACTGTTGCCTAGGCGAGTGTGGTCAAAGCCGAGGGTTTGACTGGACGCGATCAGCTCCCCTGGTTGTCGGGCTCCGCGCCACATACGACTTCTTTACGACCTTTCTACACCTTCTTTACGTATCGGCTGCTTGAATAAAGAAACGTGCGGAAGCGCGAAGTTTTCGTCCTGCGCTGGAGGCTCAATTTTGTTGGCTGACTGAGACTCTGTGGTGGATTAGGACGTAAGACTTCCGGTTGGAGGTAGGACAATGTGGGATTTGGGATGTATAGGTGCCAGCGTGCTGTTTTTCCTGATCGCGATCAGCTACACGATCGGGTGTGATCGGTTGGGGATCAAGGAGAAACAGGGATGATCGAGACATTGCTGCTTGGTCTTGTAACTCTATCGTTACTGATCTACCTGGTGTATGCGCTGCTGCGCCCTGAAAAGTTTTAAGAGGAAGTAGTTATCATGACAGCGAACGGTTGGTTCCAAATTTTCTTCTTTTTTGCACTGGTGCTGGTCTGTGCAAAGCCTCTGGGTTTGTATATGGCTCGCGTCTTCGAGCATCAACGGACCCGGGCAGACGTTATTTTTCGCCCGATCGAGCGACTGATTTATCGGATGACCGGCGTCGACGAAACACATGAGATGGCATGGACTGAGTATGCAGTCGTCATGCTGCTCTTCAGCCTGGTCACGATGCTTGCAACGTATGCTATTGAGCGCCTGCAGCATTTGTTGCCTCTCAACCCTCAGCATCTCGCGGCTGTGGCTCCAGATCTCGCGTTGAACACCGCGGCCTCTTTCACGACGAATACGAACTGGCAGTCGTATGTGCCTGAGACGACGATGAGCTATCTGACCCAGATGCTCACGCTTGCCTACCATAACTTCTTTTCGGCGGCAGCCGGCATGGCATTGGCCGTTGCGCTCATTCGAGGAATTGCAAGACGAGAGTCTAAAACGCTGGGAAATTTCTGGGTCGATACAACACGCGCATCCTTATGGGTTTTGTTGCCTGGCTGTCTCATCTATTCCCTGCTTCTGATCTCTCAAGGTGTGGTGCAGAATCTTCGTCCTTACGATCAGGCAAAGCTTGTGCAGTCGCAGACTACAACCGCGACTGGTGCTGATGGTAAGACGGTGACGCAGACCCTAACAACGCAGAGTATTGCTCAAGGCCCGGTTGCTTCGCAAGAGGCGATCAAGATGCTTGGAACAAACGGGGGAGGTTTTTTCAATGCAAACAGCGCTCACCCGTTTGAGAACCCTACGCCGCTCTCTAACCTAATGCAGATGTTCTCGATCTTTGTGATACCTGCTGGGCTAACAGTCACTCTCGGACGGATGACGCGAGCGCCGAAGCATGGCTGGGCCGTTTTTGCTGCGATGGCTACGCTCTTTCTTGTTGGCGTCTTCGTGGCGTACTACGCAGAGGCACAGTCGAACCCACTTCTCCACTCAGTCGACCAGCGTGCTTCGCTAACGCAGGCCGGCGGCAATATGGAAGGCAAAGAGGTACGTTTCGGAGTCGCCAATTCTGCTTTGTTTGCGACTGTAACAACTGATGCCAGTTGCGGTGCGGTGAACTCGACGCACGATTCCTTCATGCCGCTGGGCGGCCTGGTCCCGATGGTGAACATCATGCTGGGTGAAGTGATCTTCGGTGGTGTGGGAGCCGGCCTCTATGGCATACTGATCTTCGTCGTCCTGGCTGTTTTTATTGCCGGGTTGATGGTGGGGCGGACGCCGGAATATTTAGGAAAAAAGATCGAATCCTATGACGTGAAGATGGCCATGCTGTACGTGCTCATTTTTCCGCTTTCGATCCTTGGTTTTTCGGCAGTGGCGCTCATGATGCCGAATCTTGGGCTCTCCTCCCTTGCGAACGCCGGGCCGCATGGTCTTTCAGAGATTCTCTACGCCTACACCTCGGCGACTGGAAACAACGGATCTGCTTTCGCAGGGCTCAATGCGAATACGCATTGGTATAACCTTTCGTTGACCGCAGCGATGTTGATCGGCCGATTCCTGATGATCGTTCCGATGCTTGCTATCGCGGGTAGTCTTGCGAAGAAGAAGCTTGTTCCGCCATCCCTAGGAACCTTCCCTGTGCATACACCTCTCTTTACGGTGTTGTTGGTGGGTGTGGTTGTTATCGTGGGGGCACTTACCTTCTTCCCCGCGCTCTCGCTCGGCCCTATTCTTGAGCACTTAATGATGCACGCTGGCAAAAGCTTCTAGTCCAGAAGAGAAAAGCAGACAAACAATGGCAAATACCCGCAAACGCTCCCTATGGGACACCAAAATTGTACGTCGCGCGTTGATTGACGCTTTAGTCAAGCTAAGCCCGCGCACGATGATGAAGAACCCGGTCATGTTCGTCGTTGAGATCGGCAGCGTGATTACTACGATCTATCTGCTGCGCGACACGTTGCAGCATCGGGGTTCATTTCAATTCGATTTGCAGATTACGCTGTGGCTCTGGTTTACGGTACTGTTCGCAAACTTTGCCGAGGCGATGGCGGAGGGCCGCGGAAAGGCCCAGGCCGATGCGTTGCGGCGTGCAAAGTCGGAGACGACCGCAGTGCGACTTCGCGCGGATGGGAGCACGGAGGAGGTTCCCAGTTCGCATCTAAGAGCCGGGGATCAGGTTCTCGTTGTTGCCGGTAATATGATTCCCGGCGATGGTGAAGTGATCGAGGGCGTTGCCTCGGTGGATGAGTCGGCGATTACGGGTGAGTCTGCGCCGGTAATTCGTGAGGCTGGTGGAGACCGGTCGGCGGTGACTGGTGGAACGAGAGTGTTGTCTGACCAGATCAAGGTGAGGGTCACATCGAACCCTGGCGAGACATTCCTTGATCGCATGATCGCGCTGGTTGAGGGTGCCGAGCGACAGAAGACGCCGAACGAGATTGCTCTGAATATTTTGCTAGCCGGGTTAACGATCATCTTCCTGCTTGCGGTTGTGACGCTTCAACCTATTGCGATCTATTCCACTGCGCCGCAGACGGTGTTTGTGCTGATCTCGTTGCTGGTGTGTCTCATTCCAACGACGATAGGCGGCTTGCTCTCGGCGATTGGGATTGCTGGGATGGATCGTCTAGTTCAGCACAATGTGCTGGCGATGTCTGGGCGAGCCGTGGAAGCAGCTGGTGATGTAAACACACTGCTGCTAGACAAGACGGGAACGATTACGCTGGGCAATCGTCAGGCTGCGGAGTTTATTCCTGCGCCCGGTGTGAGCAAGGATCAGCTTGCAGATGCGGCGCAGTTGTCCTCGCTTCCGGATGAGACACCGGAGGGCCGAAGTATTGTGGTCTTGGCGAAGGAGTTGTATGGTCTTCGCGGGAGAGAGTTGAGTGAGTTGCAGGCGGAGTTTGTGCCGTTCAGCGCGGTGACGAGAATGTCGGGAGTGAACCTTGATGGGCGAATTATTCGGAAGGGTTCGACGGATGCGATCGCTGCGTTTTTGAAAGAGAACGGAGGAAGTTTGCCGGACGAGGTTCGTGCGGCGGTTGAGACGGTTGCTCGCAGCGGGGGGACGCCGCTGGTGGTGGCTGAGAATCGGCAGGCGCTGGGCGTGATTCATCTGAAGGACATCGTGAAGGGTGGGATGAAGGAGCGGTTCGCGCAGCTTCGGTCGATGGGGATTCGGACGATCATGATCACGGGCGACAATCCTCTGACTGCGGCGGCTATCGCGCGTGAGGCGGGAGTTGACGACTTTCTGGCAGAGGCGAAGCCGAAGGACAAGATGGATCTGATTCGCCGCGAGCAGGCTGAAGGCAAGCTGGTCGCGATGACTGGCGACGGGACGAACGATGCTCCTGCGCTTGCTCAGGCCGATGTGGGTGTTGCGATGAACACAGGAACGCAGGCGGCGAAAGAGGCGGGAAATATGGTCGATCTCGACTCGAACCCGACGAAACTGATCGAGATTGTGGAGATCGGCAAGCAGTTGCTGATGACTCGTGGCGCGCTGACTACGTTCTCGATTGCGAATGACGTTGCGAAGTACTTTGCGATTATTCCCGCGATGTTTGCGGCGACGTTCCCGGTGTTGAATGCGCTGAACATCATGCACCTAAAGACACCGGAGTCTGCAATTCTCTCCGCGGTGATCTTCAATGCGCTGATTATTGTCGGGTTGATTCCGCTGGCGCTGCGGGGCGTTGGTTATAAGGCTATGTCGGCGGAGTCTTTGCTGCAGCGCAATCTGTTTATCTATGGTGTCGGTGGCCTTGTAGCTCCATTTCTCGGGATCAAGATCATCGACCTCATCATCACTGCCATTCATCTGGCGTAAGGAATTTTATGCGTCGCAATCTGATCACCGCTGTGCTTTATACCGTTGTGACTACTGTGCTGTTCGGTCTGGTCTATCCGTTTGTCGTGACCGGGCTGGCGCAGGTGCTGTTTCATGACAAGGCTAACGGGCAGCTCATCTACAAGAATGGGCAGTTGGTTGGGTCTCGGATTATCGGTCAGTCGTTTACGGCTCCGCAGTACTTTCATTCGCGTCCCTCGGCCGCAGGCAATGGGTACGATGCTGCAAACTCGAGCGGATCGAATCTAGGACCGACGAATAAGAAGCTGGTTGACCGGGTGACCGGGGATGTGGCGACGTTGCAGGTCGATCATCCTGGTGTCGCTGTGCCGATCGACCTGGTGACGTCTTCGGGGTCGGGTCTCGATCCTCACATCACGCCGGCTGGTGCGGAGTTTCAGGTGGCCCGCGTTGCGCGGGAGCGACATTTGAGCGAGGATACGGTGCGGCGGCTGGTGTTGCAGCATACCGAAGGACGGCAGCTTGGGTTCCTCGGGGAGCCGCGGGTGAATGTGTTGCTGCTTAATATGGATCTCGACGAAGTGGCGCCTTCGAAATAGCGTCGGGTCACTTCGATCGGGGGATCCCAGGAAGGTGGTAGCTAAGTTAGACAAGCAAGAAAAGCCTCGGTCGTCGCCGGGGCTTTTCATTGAATCCAGTAACTCGTTGAAAGAAGGGCGAAGGACGGTGGACCTGAGTAGGTTCTCTTCGTGGAGATGATCCTGCACAGTGTTGCTTGATGTGGCGCAAGGTGGAGGGTTCCTGCAGGTGAAGGCTGGCGGGAGTGCATAATGTTGCCTTGGGACTCGAGCATTCTTCGAGCCAGACTCTCGCTCTTGAAGGCTGAAAGAAAATATGCACAAATCTCGACTCGGACATCTGGCTGTGGCTTTAAGCCTTTCTTGTTGTGTGGTGAATCTGCCGTATTTGCGGGCGCAGAGCGTTAAGACGGAAGCTTCGGATTTGATCTCTCTGGGTCGTGTGACCAGTGCCACGGCGCTGCCGAATGGTGTGGATGTGAGAGACGGCAAGGCGCGAATTGAGATTACTGCCTTGCGTGAGGATGTTTTGCGCGTTCGAGTTTCGAAGGCGGAGAAGATGTCTGAGGATGCTTCGTGGGCTGTGCTTGCGGGGGCTCGCACGAGCTCGGTGGTGACGACCTACGCAGTGAAGGGAGACAAAGTTGGTTTTCAGACGAAGGTGCTGGAGGTGTCGGTGGACCGGGCGACCTCGCGCCTGACGATCAGCGATAGAAGCGGTGGGGTTTTGTTGCAGGATGCGGAGCCGGTGGAGTTTCATGGCGACCGGTTTAGAGTTTATAAGCGGATGCCGGAGCAGGAGCATTACTTCGGACTGGGAGATAAGATGGGGCCGCTCGATCGCAGAGGCGGCGCTTACCAAATGTGGAACACGGATCAGTATCGCTTTCAGGAGAGCAGCGATCCTTTGTACAAAGCGATTCCGTTTTTTCTCGCGGACAATGGCGGCAGATCGTATGGTTTGTTTCTGGACAACACGTGGCGGACGAGCTTCGACTTCGGAAAAGAAGATGCGAATGCTTACTCGTTCGGCGCCGATGGCGGGCCGGTTGACTATTACTTTATTTATGGTCCGAAGCCGAAGCAGGTGGTGGAGGGGTATGCGTGGTTGACTGGCCTGACGCCTCTGCCTCCACGATGGTCGCTTGGCTTTCAGCAGTCGCGGTACTCGTATATGACTGAGGCGCGAGCGCGTGAAGTGGCGGATCGTATGCGTGCGGACAGAATTCCGTGCGATGCGCTCTATCTCGATATCGACTTTCAGGTGGGCAATGCGCCTTTCACGGTGAACCAGAAGACGTTTCCGAAGTTTCCTGAGTTTGTTGAGGAGTTGAAGGACAAACACTTCAACCTGGTGTTGATTACGGATCTTCATATTGCGGATCGGCCAAATCAAGGGTATGCGCCTTACGATTCGGGGGCTGCGGGAGATCACTTTGTGAAGAATCCGGATGGATCGGTCTTCGTGGGTAAGGTGTGGCCGGGGCCTTCGGTCTTTCCTGACTTCACGAGGAAGCAGTCGCGGGATTGGTGGGGAACTCTTTATAAGCAGTTCTATGACGAGGGAGTTGCCGGGTTCTGGAATGACATGAACGAGCCTTCGGTGTTTGAAGTGGCTTCGAAGACGATGCCGCTGGATGTGGTGCATCGCATCGATGAGCCGGGATTTTTACCGAGGTCTGCGAGCCATGCGGAGATACACAACGTTTATGGGATGGAGAACTCGCGTGGGACGTATGAGGGGCTGTTGAAGTTGAAGCCGCAGCAGAGGCCGTTTGTTTTGACGCGTGCTACGTATGCGGGCGGCCAGCGTTATGCGGCAACGTGGACGGGCGATAATTCGAGTACATGGAATCACCTTCGCATGAGTACGCCGATGCTTTTGAATCTAGGATTGAGTGGGTTTTCGATGGCGGGTGACGATATTGGAGGGTATGCGGGTTCGTCTACCCAGGACTTGTTGACGAAGTGGATTGAGGTGGGTGAGTTTAATCCGATTTATCGGGATCATACGGAGAAGTTCACTGCGGATCAGGAGCCGTGGGTTGGTGGTCCGGAGGTGGAGGCGGTTCGGCGGCGGTATATTGAGGATCGATATCGGCTCATGCCGTATCTGTACACGTTGGCGGAGGAGAATTCGCGTACTGGTGTGCCGATGATGCGGCCGCTGTTTCTGGAGTTTCCGGATGCGACGGCGGATAAGCATCCGCTCGATCTCGATGCGGGGAATCAGTTCATGCTGGGGGCGAATTTGTTGATTGCGCCTGCTCCTTATCCCGAGGCCCCGGATGATTATCAGGTGACATTTCCGCCGGTGGGCTGGTACGACTACTGGACGGGGGCGAAGATTGCGAGTGCGCCGCGTGAAGCGGTAGCGGTCAGTACGGGCGCCGCGCTTGGAGTTGGGGCGCTTCAGTCGGTGAAGATTAAGCCAGAGGTGAATGTGTTGCCGGTATTTGTTCGGGCGGGATCGATTCTGCCGTTCGCGCCAGTGGTGCAGAGCACGCAGGAGAAACCGGATGGTCCGCTTACGCTGAAGGTTTATCCGGGGGAGGGGTGCGAGGGTTCGCTGTACCAGGATGATGGAATCAGCTTCGCGTACAAGGCGAAAGATTTTTTGCGCGTGAAGTATAGCTGCGATTCGGCGAACGGCGGGCTGCGTCTCCGTGTGGGAGCGCGGGAGGGAAGCTTTCAGCCGTGGTGGAATGAAGTCGAGGTGACGATCTTCGATTGGAAGTCTGCGCCGGGAAAGGTTACGTATGCGGGGGAGACGATTTCGAAGCTCCACTTTCAAGAGTCGGCGCACTCGCTTACCATCACGCTGCCAGAGAAGGCGGAGGGCGGGGAGCTAGAGATCGGTGCAAAGTAGTTTTCGTTCGCTGATGTTTCGTGGGTTCTAGTGGAAGCGGTAGGCGGCGCCGATTCCCAGGACCTGTGGGGTGAGGTCGTTGGGCGGGAAGCCGAACCATTTTTGAAACTCATATTCCACTCGGATGTTGACGGAGTATAGAAGCCGATAGTCGACTCCTACGCCGGCCGCGGCCATGTTGTAGGCGAGGTTTGCTGCGTTGCCTTGCGGAGGGCCGCCGGGGGTGAGGCTGGGGACTTCCGGATAGTTGAAGATGCCGCGTCCGTACATGCCCTTCGCGAAGGGTTCGATTCTGTGGAAGTGCAGGACGTAGCGCGGGCCGACTTCAAAAGTGCGTTCGTAGATGTTTGTGCTGGGATCGGGGTCGTTGATCTGGTGGAACGCGGCTTCGATTCCCCAGTGATATTTGAAGTCGAAGTTGACGTAGGCTCCGCCGCCTTTGATCTTTTGCGGAACGTAGTCAGAGTCTGCGTAATTGAATTCGCCGCCAGCCTGAAGGACTCCGGCGCTGGTGGCGGTGGGGAGAGCCTGGGCGTGCAGGCGGACACCGGCGAAGGTGATCAGGCAGAGCAGGGCAGAGATCTTAAGTCCAGGGAGGAGATCTGCTGCCAGCTTCGCGAATTTCTTTGAGGAGGCTTTGTTGCTCATGCGGTGTTCTCTCTTGAAGCTTATGGTTTTTACTGTGGGGACTGATCGATGTGGTATTCCACGTTTACAGTGTGCTGTATTCCGTTGCTGTTGGCCGTTACAACTATTGGGTAGGTGCGGTCGAAGTAACCTGAGCCGCAACCGGTGAGGGTTCCGATGGCTCCGAGCGAGGAGAGGATGAGGAGCGAGTGGATGATGAGGCGAGTGAGTTTGCGGCTGGAGCGACGCGAGTAGCGCAGGCCGAGGAGAGGCAGGAGGAAGAGGCCGAATGCGATGTGCGAGAGCCGGCGCGACCGATCCTGCGGAGAGTCGAGTGAGGCGAGCTTACGGGTGGCTACGGTGAGGGTGATGTCCATTGGGCCAGCGTACTGATCGATGGACGACGGCGAGAAAGTATAGGTTGCGAGGATGGGACCGCTCGGGCTGGCGGAGAGATTGATGGTTCCGGGGTAGTAGCCGCCGAGGGGCGTGACGTGGAAGGTGTACTGACGGGTGGTGCCGTAGATGCCTTCGACGGTTTGGGCGCTGGTGAGGACGATGGTGAAGTCGAGCGGAACGATGGTGATGGTGGTTGCACCTGATGCGGCAGAGACGGTGCTGGAGGTGAAGTCAACGTCTCCGCTGTAGACGGCCGTGATGGTATGGATCCCTACGGTGAGACCCGTGGTGGTGAATGTGGCGACGTCACTGCTGTTGAGGGTTGCTGTGTTGAGCGCCGTTCCGTTGTCAAAGAAGGTGACCGTTCCAGTCGGTGTTCCGGAGGTCGTTGAGGCTACGGTGGCGGTGAAAGTTACCGGCAGGGCGAAGTGGATGTCGGTTGTGCTGAGGGTCAGCGTTGTGACGGTGGGTGCTTTGTTGATGGTCAGCATTCCGTTCTGCACGGTCTGCAGGTAATCGGTGACGTTGGTTCCGGTTGCAGCAGGAATGATTGGATACTGTCCTGGCTGAGAGAGTGTGCTTGCGGAGTTGGAGAAGATTTCCGTGAAGGTATCTCCGTCAAGCATGCCGGTGATGGTACCCGTGAAGACGGGGTTCGGTTGGCCGTAGAGCCTCGTAAAGTTGTTCGCTGTGATGTTGAGCGTGGCCTGGTCGATAGTGAGGGTTCCGTTGGAATAGACGATGTTGTAGTCGCTGAGATTTGTACCGGTCGCTACGGGAATGATGGGATAGGTGCCAATTTGCGAGCTGATCGTTGCGGGAGTGCTTTCGGTTACTGTGAAGGTGTCACCGTCGACTGCTCCTACGGTGGTGGCTGTGAATGTCGGATTGGGGGTCCCGTACTCACGGCTAGCGTTGGCGGCTGTTACGTTCAGCGTAGCCTGCGTGACGGTGAGAACTCCGTTCACGTAGGTCACGTTATAGTCGCTGAGGTTGGTACCGGTCGCGACTGGCACGATGGGGTAGTTGCCGATCGGCGAGGATTGGGTTGCGTTCGTGCTCTCGGTGAAGACAAAGGTGTCGCCATTGACCGCGCCGACGGATGTTGCCGAGAAGGCCGGGTTCGGAGAGCCATAGATGCGGCTGATGCTTCCGGCTGTAACGGTCAAGCTTGCCTGGCCGATGGTGAGAGTTCCGTTGTTGTAGACGACGTTGTAGTTGCTGAGGTTTGCTCCCGCAGCGACAGGAACGATTGGGTAAGTGCCGACGGGCGATGCGGTAGTGGCTGTGGTGGTTTCGGTGTAGGTGAAGGTATCGTTGTTCTCGACTCCCGTAGCCGAGGCGGTGAAGGTGGGGTTAGGAGATCCGTAGGTGCGGTTGGCATCAGCAGCGGTGACGGTCAAGGTCGCCTTGCCTACGGTCAGAGTTCCATTGACATAGACGACGTTGTAGTCGGTGATGTTGGTGCCGCTGGCTGTCGGAACGATTGGATACGTGCCAACGGGAGACGCTTGGGTTGCAGTGGTTGTTTCGTTGAAGGTGAAGGTGTCGCCGTTCTGCGCGCCGGCTGCGGATGCATTGAACGTCGGGTTTGGAGCGCCGTAGGTGCGGTTCGCATCGGCAGCAGTGACGGTGAGGGTGGCCTGGGTGATGGTGAGAGTTCCGTTGTCATAGACGACGTTGTAGTCGCTGAGGTTGGTGCCCGATGCCAGCGGAACGATTGCGTAGGTGCCAACAGGAGAGGTCGCGATCGCCGAAGTGCTCTCAGTGAAGGTGAAGGTATCGCCGTTTACTGCGCCAGCCGCACTAGCGGAGAAGGCTGGATTCGTGGCGCCGTATGTTCTGGTGGCGTTCGCGGCAGTGACCGTCAGAGTGGCCTGGGTGACGGTAAGGGTTCCGTTGTTGTAAACGACGTTGTAGTCGTTGAGGTTGGTGCCGATCGCAGTGGGAACGATTGCGTAAGTTCCTACCGGAGAGGCCGCGGTGGCAGAGGTGGTCTCGGAGAAGGTGAAGGTGTCGCCATTGGCAGCGCCGCTGGCAGATGCGGAGAAGGTTGGGTTCGCTGCACCGTAGGCACGGCTGGCATCCGCTGCTGTGACCGTCAGGTTCGCCTTGCCGATGGTGAGAGTGCCGTTGACGTAGGTGACGTTGTAGTCGTTGATGTTGGTGCCCGTGGCAACCGGGGTGATGGCGTAGGTGCCGGGGGCCGATGCGATGGTTGCCGGGGTGCTTTCAGTGAAGGCGAAGGTGTCGCCGTTCTGTGCTCCAGTGGCGGAAGCAGAGAAGGCTGGGTTGGGTACACCGTAAGTACGGCTTGCGTCGGCTGCAGTGACGGTGAGGTTTGCCTTGCCGATGGTGAGAGTTCCGTTGACGTAGGTCACGTTGTAGTCGTTGATGTTGGTGCCTGTGGCTACTGGGGTGATGGCGTAGGTGCCTGGAGCAGACGCTATGGTTGCCGGGGTGCTTTCAGTGAAGGTAAAGGTATCGCCGTTCTGTGCTCCGCTGGCTGATGCAGAGAAGGTCGGATTGGAAGTTCCGTAAGTGCGGTTCGCGTCAGCTGCAGTGACGGTCAGGTTTGCCTTGCCGATGGTGAGCGTTCCGTTGACGTAGACGACTGTGTAGTTGCTGATATTAGCGCCGGTGGCTACCGGGGTGATGGCGTAGGTGCCTGGAGCAGACGTTATGGTTGCTGGGGTGCTTTCAGTGAAGGTAAAGGTATCGCCGTTTTGTGCTCCAGTGGCTGATGCAGTGAAGGTCGGGTTGGGAGTTCCGTAAGTGCGGTTCGCGTTGGCGGCTGTGACCGTCAGTGAAGCTTGGCCGATCGAGAGAGTTCCATTGACATAGACGACGGTGTAGTTCGAGAGATTTGCTCCCGAAGCTGTGGGAACAATGGGATAGTTTCCGACTGGTGAACTCGTGGTAGCAGAGGTGGTCTCGGAGAAGGTGAAGGTGTCGCCATTGGCAGCGCCGCTGGCAGATGCGGAGAAGGCTGGGTTCGCTGAACCGTAGGCACGGCTGGCGTCAGCTGCGGTGACGGTCAGGGTTGCCTTGCCGATCGTGAGAGTTCCGTTGACGTAGGTGACGTTGTAGTCGTTGATGTTGGCGCCTGTGGCTACCGGGGTGATGGCGTAGGTGCCAGGGGCGGACGATATGGTGGCCGGGGTGCTTTCAGTGAAGGTGAAGGTGTCGCCGTTCTGCGCGCCCGTGGCGGAGGCAGAGAAGACCGGGTTAGCTACACCGTAGGCACGGCTGGCGTCTGCTGCGGTGACGGTCAGGTTTGCCTTGCCGATGGTAAGGGTGCCGTTGACGTATACGACGGTGTAATCGTTGATGTTGGCGCCCGTGGCAACGGGAACGATTGAGTAAGTGCCAGGTGCTGAACTCGTCGTAGCAGAGGTGCTTTCAGTGAAGGTGAAGGTGTCGCCGTTCTGCGCGCCCGTGGCGGAGGCAGAGAAGGCCGGGTTAGCGATACCGTAGGCTCGGCTGGCGTCTGCGGCGGTGACGGTCAGGGTTGCCTTGCCGATGGTGAGAGTTCCGTTGACGTAGGTCACGTTGTAGTCGTTGATATTGGCGCCTGTGGCTACCGGGGTGATGGCGTAGGTGCCAGGAGCAGAAGCTATGGTTGCCGGGGTGCTTTCAGTGAAGGTGAAGGTGTCGCCGTTCTGCGCGCCGGTGGCGGAGGCAGAGAAGGCTGGGTTAGCTACACCATAGTTGCGGCTGGCGTCAGCTGCGGTGACGGTCAGGGTTGCCTTGCCAATGGTAAGGGTGCCGTTGACGTATACGACGGTGTAGTTGCCGATGTTGGTGCCTGAGGCTACCGGGGTGATGGCGTAGGTGCCAGGAGCAGAAGCTATGGTTGCCGGGGTGCTTTCGGTAAAGGTGAAGGTGTCGCCGTTCTGCGCGCCCGTGGCGGAGGCAGAGAAGGCTGGGTTAGTTACACCGTATGCTCGGCTGGCGTCAGCTGCGGTGACAGTGAGAGTGGCTTTGCCGACGGTGAGTGTGCCGTTGACGTATGTGACGGTGTAGTTCGATAGATTCGCGCCAGATGCGACGGGGACGATCGGATAGGTTCCGATTGGCGATGACGTTGTTGCGGTGGTGGTCTCAGAGAAAGTGAAGGAGTCGCCGTTCTGTGCGCCGGCTGCAGATGCGGAGAAGACAGGGTTGGCGGCGCCGAACGGACGGCTGGCATCGGCGGCGGTGACCGTGAGGGTGGCCGAGGTAATGGTCAGTGTTCCGTTGACATAGACGACGTTGTAGTCGTTGATGTTGGCCCCGGTGGCAACGGGAACGATTGAGTAGCTGCCCGTAGGTGAGGTAGCGGTAGCGGTAGTGCTCTCGGTGAAGGTGAAGGTGTCGCCGTTCTGTGCGCCGGTTGCTGATGCGGAGAAGGTCGGGTTCGGGGCTCCGTAGGCTCGGGTGGCGTTGGCAGCAGTGACGGTGAGGGTTACTTTGCCGACGGTGAGGGTGCCATTGGTTGCGGCAACGGTGTAATTTGAGAGAGCGGTACCGACTGCAGTGGGGACGATGGGGTATGCGCCTGCGGGAGAGGTCGTCGTGGCGGTCGTGGAGAAACTCTCGGTAAATGTGTCTCCGTTGACCGCTCCGGTAATGGTTCCAGTGAAGGTGGGATTGGCACTTCCATAGGGTCGGCTGAAGCTGTCAGCGGTGACGGTGAGGACGGCGGGGGTGATGGTGATCTGTGCGGTGGCGGACTGGCCGGCGTAGTCGGCGGTGTCGCTGGGGGTGAAGGTGGCGATGACCGGGACCGCAGGTCCAACCTGGAGGACGCCGGCGGGGCTGTAGGTGAAGGATCCGGGGATGGAGGCGGTGGCGGTGAGGGTGGGGCTGCCGAGGGCGGTGCCGTAGACGGCGGACTGGTTCTTCCAGGTGATGGTGTAGGCGGAGGCGGTGGCCTGGGTGATGGTGAGGGTTCCGGCGGTGTAGGTGAAGGTGTAGTTCTTGGCCGCGAGGGTCCCGGCGGCGGCGGTGATGGGGTAGGTGCCGACGGGGCTGGTGACGGTGTCGGTGGAGGTCAACGAGGCTGCACCGGTGACGACGGCCTGGGTGTCTCCGTTGACGAAGCCTGCGATGGTGGCGGTGAAGGCCGGGTCAGCGGCGCCGAAGGCGCGGGTGGCGTTGTTGGCGGTGACGGTGAGGACCGCAGGGGTGATGGTGATCTGCGCGGTGGCGGACTGGCCGGCGTAGTCGGCGGTGTCGCTGGGGGTGAAGGTGGCGATGACCGGGACCGCGGGTCCGACCTGGAGGACGCCGGCGGGGCTGTAGGTGAAGGATCCCGGGATGGAGGCGGTGGCGGTGAGGGTGGTCGAGCCGAGGGCGGTGCCGTAGACCGCGGACTGGTTCTTCCAGGTGATGGTGTAGGCGGAGGCGGTGGCCTGGGTGATGGTGAGGGTTCCGGCGGTGTAGGTGAAGGTGTAGTTCTTGGCGGCGAGGGTTCCGGCGGCGGCGGTGATGGGGTAGGTGCCGACGGGGCTGGTGACGGTGTCGGTCGAGGTCAACGAGGCTGCACCGGTGACGACGGCCTGGGTGTCTCCGTTGACGAAGCCTGCGATGGTGGCGGTGAAGGCTGGGTCAGCGGCGCCGAAGGCGCGGGTGGCGTTGTTGGCGGTGACGGTCAACACGGCAGGGGTGATGGTGATCTGCGCGGTGGCGGACTGGCCGGCGTAGTCGGCGGTGTCGCTGGGGGTGAAGGTGGCGATGACCGGGACCGCAGGTCCGACCTGGAGGACGCCGGCGGGGCTGTAGGTGAAGGATCCGGGGATGGAGGCGGTGGCGGTGAGGGTGGGGCTGCCGAGGGCGGTGCCGTAGACGGCGGACTGGTTCTTCCAGGTGATGGTGTAGGCGGAGGCGGTGGCCTGGGTGATGGTGAGGGTTCCGGCGGTGTAGGTGAAGGTGTAGTTCTTGGCCGCGAGGGTTCCGGCGGCGGCGGTGATGGGATAGGTGCCGACGGGCGAGGTGACGGTGTCGGTCGAGGTCAGGGTAGCGGAGCCGGTGACGACGGCCTGGGTGTCTCCGTTGACGAAGCCGGCGATGGTGGCGGTGAAGGCCGGGTCAGCGGCGCCGAAGGCGCGGGTGGCGTTGTTGGCGGTGACGGTCAACACGGCGGGGGTGATGGTGATCTGCGCGGTGGCGGACTGGCCGGCGTAGTCGGCGGTGTCGCTGGGGGTGAAGGTGGCGATGACCGGGACGGCGGGTCCAACCTGGAGGACGCCGGCGGGGCTGTAGGTGAAGGATCCCGGGATGGAGGCGGTGGCGGTGAGGGTGGGGCTGCCGAGGGCGGTGCCGTAGACGGCGGACTGGTTCTTCCAGGTGATGGTGTAGGCGGAGGCGGTGGCCTGGGTGATGGTGAGGGTTCCGGCGGTGTAGGTGAAGGTGTAGTTCTTGGCGGCCAGTGTTCCGGCGGCGGCGGTGATGGGGTAGGTGCCGACGGGGCTGGTGACGGTGTCGGTGGAAGTCAACGAGGCTGCACCGGTGACGACGGCCTGGGTGTCTCCGTTGACGAAGCCTGCGATGGTGGCGGTGAAGGCCGGGTCAGCGGCGCCGAAGGCGCGGGTGGCGTTGTTGGCGGTGACGGTGAGGACCGCAGGGGTGATGGTGATCTGCGCGGTGGCGGACTGGCCGGCGTAGTCGGCGGTGTCGCTGGGGGTGAAGGTGGCGATGACCGGGACGGCGGGTCCAACCTGGAGGACGCCGGCGGGGCTGTAGGTGAAGGATCCCGGGATGGAGGCGGTGGCGGTGAGGGTGGGGCTGCCGAGGGCGGTGCCGTAGACGGCAGACTGGTTCTTCCAGGTGATGGTGTAGGCGGAGGCGGTGGCCTGGGTGATGGTGAGGGTTCCGGCGGTGTAGGTGAAGGTGTAGTTCTTGGCGGCGAGGGTTCCGGCGGCGGCGGTGATGGGGTAGGTGCCGACGGGGCTGGTGACGGTGTCGGTCGAGGTCAACGAGGCTGCACCGGTGACGACGGCGGTGGTGTCTCCGTTGACGAAGCCTGCGATGGTGGCGGTGAAGGCTGGGTCAGCGGCGCCGAAGGCGCGGGTGGCGTTGTTGGCGGTGACGGTCAACACGGCTGGGGTGATGGTGATCTGCGCGGTGGCGGACTGGCCGGCGTAGTCGGCGGTGTCGCTGGGGGTGAAGGTGGCGATGACCGGGACGGCGGGTCCAACCTGGAGGACGCCGGCGGGGCTGTAGGTGAAGGATCCCGGGATGGAGGCGGTGGCGGTGAGGGTGGGGCTGCCGAGGGCGGTGCCGTAGACGGCAGACTGGTTCTTCCAGGTGATGGTGTAGGCGGATGCGGTGGCCTGGGTGATGGTGAGGGTTCCGGCGGTGTAGGTGAAGGTGTAGTTCTTGGCGGCGAGGGTTCCGGCGGCGGCGGTGATGGGGTAGGTGCCGACGGGGCTGGTGACGGTGTCGGTCGAGGTCAGCGAGGCTGCACCGGTGACGACGGCGGTGGTGTCTCCGTTGACGAAGCCTGCGATGGTGGCGGTGAAGGTCGGGTCAGCGGCGCCGAAGGCGCGGGTGGCGTTGTTGGCGGTGACGGTGAGGACGGCGGGGGTGATGGTGATCTGTGCGGTGGCGGACTGGCCGGCGTAGTCGGCGGTGTCGCTGGGGGTGAAGGTGGCGATGACCGGGACGGCGGGTCCAACCTGGAGGACGCCGGCGGGGCTGTAGGTGAAGGATCCGGGGATCGACGCGGTGGCGGTGAGGGTGGTCGAGCCGAGGGCGGTGCCGTAGACGGCGGACTGGTTCTTCCAGGTGATGGTGTAGGCGGATGCGGTGGCCTGGGTGATGGTGAGGGTGCCGGCGGTGTAGGTGAAGGTGTAGTTCTTGGCGGCGAGGGTTCCGGCGGCGGCGGTGATGGGGTAGGTGCCGACGGGGCTGGTGACGGTGTCGGTCGAGGTCAAGGACGCGGTGCCGGTGACGACGGCGGTGGTGTCTCCGTTGACGAAGCCTGCGATGGTGGCGGTGAAGGCCGGGTCAGCGGCGCCGAAGGCGCGGGTGGCGTTGTTGGCGGTGACGGTGAGGACGGCGGGGGTGATGGTGATCTGTGCGGTGGCGGACTGGCCGGCGTAGTCGGCGGTGTCGCTGGGGGTGAAGGTGGCGATGACCGGGACCGCAGGTCCGACCTGGAGGACGCCGGCGGGGCTGTAGGTGAAGGATCCGGGGATGGAGGCGGTGGCGGTGAGGGTGGGGCTGCCGAGGGCGGTGCCGTAGACGGCGGACTGGTTCTTCCAGGTGATGGTGTAGGCGGAGGCGGTGGCCTGGGTGATGGTGAGGGTTCCGGCGGTGTAGGTGAAGGTGTAGTTCTTGGCCGCGAGGGTCCCGGCGGCGGCGGTGATGGGATAGGTGCCGACGGGCGAGGTGACGGTGTCGGTCGAGGTCAGGGTAGCGGAGCCGGTGACGACGGCCTGGGTGTCTCCGTTGACGAAGCCGGCGATGGTGGCGGTGAAGGCCGGGTCAGCGGCGCCGAAGGCGCGGGTGGCGTTGTTGGCGGTGACCGTCAACACGGCGGGGGTGATGGTGATCTGCGCGGTGGCGGACTGGCCGGCGTAGTCGGCGGTGTCGCTGGGGGTGAAGGTGGCGATGACCGGGACGGCGGGTCCAACCTGGAGGACGCCGGCGGGGCTGTAGGTGAAGGATCCCGGGATGGAGGCGGTGGCGGTGAGGGTGGGGCTGCCGAGGGCGGTGCCGTAGACGGCAGACTGGTTCTTCCAGGTGATGGTGTAGGCGGATGCGGTGGCCTGGGTGATGGTGAGGGTTCCGGCGGTGTAGGTGAAGGTGTAGTTCTTGGCGGCGAGGGTTCCGGCGGCGGCGGTGATGGGGTAGGTGCCGACGGGGCTGGTGACGGTGTCGGTCGAGGTCAACGAGGCTGCACCGGTGACGACGGCCTGGGTGTCTCCGTTGACGAAGCCTGCGATGGTGGCGGTGAAGGCCGGGTCAGCGGCGCCGAAGGCGCGGGTGGCGTTGTTGGCGGTGACGGTGAGGACGGCGGGGGTGATGGTGATCTGTGCGGTGGCGGACTGGCCGGCGTAGTCGGCGGTGTCGCTGGGGGTGAAGGTGGCGATGACCGGGACCGCAGGTCCGACCTGGAGGACGCCGGCGGGGCTGTAGGTGAAGGATCCGGGGATGGAGGCGGTGGCGGTGAGGGTGGGGCTGCCGAGGGCGGTGCCGTAGACGGCGGACTGGTTCTTCCAGGTGATGGTGTAGGCGGAGGCGGTGGCCTGGGTGATGGTGAGGGTTCCGGCGGTGTAGGTGAAGGTGTAGTTCTTGGCCGCGAGGGTCCCGGCGGCGGCGGTGATGGGATAGGTGCCGACGGGCGAGGTGACGGTGTCGGTCGAGGTCAGGGTAGCGGAGCCGGTGACGACGGCCTGGGTGTCTCCGTTGACGAAGCCGGCGATGGTGGCGGTGAAGGCCGGGTCAGCGGCGCCGAAGGCGCGGGTGGCGTTGTTGGCGGTGACCGTCAACACGGCGGGGGTGATGGTGATCTGCGCGGTGGCGGACTGGCCGGCGTAGTCGGCGGTGTCGCTGGGGGTGAAGGTGGCGATGACCGGGACGGCGGGTCCGACCTGGAGGACGCCGGCGGGGTTGTAGGTGAAGGATCCGGGGATCGACGCGGTGGCGGTGAGGGTGGGGCTGCCGAGGGCGGTGCCGTAGACGGCCGACTGGTTCTTCCAGGTGATGGTGTAGGCGGAGGCGGTGGCCTGGGTGATGGTGAGGGTTCCGGCGGTGTAGGTGAAGGTGTAGTTCTTGGCGGCGAGGGTTCCGGCGGCGGCGGTGATGGGGTAGGTGCCGACGGGGCTGGTGACGGTGTCGGTCGAGGTCAGCGAGGCTGCACCGGTGACGACGGCGGTGGTGTCTCCGTTGACGAAGCCGGCGATGGTGGCGGTGAAGGTCGGGTCAGCGGCGCCGAAGGCGCGGGTGGCGTTGTTGGCGGTGACG
The DNA here is from genome assembly GCF_051013365.1 of Tunturiibacter psychrotolerans. Lineage (GTDB taxonomy): Bacteria > Acidobacteriota > Terriglobia > Terriglobales > Acidobacteriaceae > Edaphobacter > Edaphobacter psychrotolerans_A. Next base: position 2,808,503 of record NZ_CP132941.1, read on the forward strand.
GTGAGGACGGCGGGGGTGATGGTGATCTGTGCGGTGGCGGACTGGCCGGCGTAGTCGGCGGTGTCGCTGGGGGTGAAGGTGGCGATGACCGGGACGGCGGGTCCGACCTGGAGGACGCCGGCGGGGTTGTAGGTGAAGGATCCGGGGATCGACGCGGTGGCGGTGAGGGTGGGGCTGCCGAGGGCGGTGCCGTAGACGGCCGACTGGTTCTTCCAGGTGATGGTGTAGGCGGAGGCGGTGGCCTGGGTGATGGTGAGGGTTCCGGCGGTGTAGGTGAAGGTGTAGTTCTTGGCGGCGAGGGTTCCGGCGGCGGCGGTGATGGGGTAGGTGCCGACGGGGCTGGTGACGGTGTCGGTCGAGGTCAGCGAGGCTGCACCGGTGACGACGGCGGTGGTGTCTCCGTTGACGAAGCCGGCGATGGTGGCGGTGAAGGTCGGGTCAGCGGCGCCGAAGGCGCGGGTGGCGTTGTTGGCGGTGACGGTGAGGACGGCGGGGGTGATGGTGATCTGTGCGGTGGCGGACTGGCCGGCGTAGTCGGCGGTGTCGCTGGGGGTGAAGGTGGCGATGACCGGGACGGCGGGTCCGACCTGGAGGACGCCGGCGGGGCTGTAGGTGAAGGATCCGGGGATCGACGCGGTGGCGGTGAGGGTGGTCGAGCCGAGGGCGGTGCCGTAGACGGCGGACTGGTTCTTCCAGGTGATGGTGTAGGCGGAGGCAGTGGCCTGGGTGATGGTGAGGGTTCCGGCGGTGTAGGTGAAGGTGTAGTTCTTGGCGGCGAGGGTCCCGGCGGCGGCGGTGATGGGGTAGGCGCCGACGGGCGAGGTGACGGTGTCGGTGGAGGTCAAGGACGCGGTGCCGGTAACGACGGAGGTGGTGTCTCCGTTGACGAAGCCTGCGATGGTGGCGGTGAAGGCCGGGTCAGCGGCGCCGAAGGCGCGGGTGGCGTTGTTGGCGGTGACGGTGAGGACCGCTGGGGTGATGGTGATCTGTGCGGTGGCGGACTGGCCGGCGTAGTCGGCGGTGTCGCTGGGGGTGAAGGTGGCGATGACCGGGACCGCAGGTCCGACCTGGAGGACGCCGGCGGGGCTGTAGGTGAAGGATCCGGGGATGGAGGCGGTGGCGGTGAGGGTGGTCGAGCCGAGGGCGGTGCCGTAGACGGCGGACTGGTTCTTCCAGGTGATGGTGTAGGCGGATGCGGTGGCCTGGGTGATGGTGAGGGTGCCGGCGGTGTAGGTGAAGGTGTAGTTCTTGGCGGCGAGGGTTCCGGCGGCGGCGGTGATGGGGTAGGTGCCGACGGGGCTGGTGACGGTGTCGGTGGAAGTCAACGAGGCTGCACCGGTGACGACGGCCTGGGTGTCTCCGTTGACGAAGCCGGCGATGGTGGCGGTGAAGGCCGGGTCAGCGGCGCCGAAGGCGCGGGTGGCGTTGTTGGCGGTGACGGTGAGGACCGCTGGGGTGATGGTGATCTGCGCGGTGGCGGACTGGCCGGCGTAGTCGGCGGTGTCGCTGGGGGTGAAGGTGGCGATGACCGGGACGGCGGGTCCAACCTGGAGGACGCCGGCGGGGCTGTAGGTGAAGGATCCCGGGATGGAGGCGGTGGCGGTGAGGGTGGGGCTGCCGAGGGCGGTGCCGTAGACGGCAGACTGGTTCTTCCAGGTGATGGTGTAGGCGGAGGCGGTGGCCTGGGTGATGGTGAGGGTTCCGGCGGTGTAGGTGAAGGTGTAGTTCTTGGCGGCGAGGGTTCCGGCGGCGGCGGTGATGGGGTAGGTGCCGACGGGGCTGGTGACGGTGTCGGTCGAGGTCAACGAGGCTGCACCGGTGACGACGGCCTGGGTGTCTCCGTTGACGAAGCCTGCGATGGTGGCGGTGAAGGCTGGGTCAGCGGCGCCGAAGGCGCGGGTGGCGTTGTTGGCGGTGACGGTGAGGACCGCTGGGGTGATGGTGATCTGTGCGGTGGCGGACTGGCCGGCGTAGTCGGCGGTGTCGCTGGGGGTGAAGGTGGCGATGACCGGGACGGCGGGTCCAACCTGGAGGACGCCGGCGGGGCTGTAGGTGAAGGATCCCGGGATGGACGCGGTGGCGGTGAGGGTGGGGCTGCCGAGGGCGGTGCCGTAGACGGCGGACTGGTTCTTCCAGGTGATGGTGTAGGCGGATGCGGTGGCCTGGGTGATGGTGAGGGTTCCGGCGGTGTAGGTGAAGGTGTAGTTCTTGGCGGCGAGGGTTCCGGCGGCGGCGGTGATGGGGTAGGTGCCGACGGGGCTGGTGACGGTGTCGGTCGAGGTCAACGAGGCTGCACCGGTGACGACGGCCTGGGTGTCTCCGTTGACGAAGCCTGCGATGGTGGCGGTGAAGGCTGGGTCAGCGGCGCCGAAGGCGCGGGTGGCGTTGTTGGCGGTGACGGTGAGGACCGCTGGGGTGATGGTGATCTGTGCGGTGGCGGACTGGCCGGCGTAGTCGGCGGTGTCGCTGGGGGTGAAGGTGGCGATGACCGGGACGGCGGGTCCAACCTGGAGGACGCCGGCGGGGCTGTAGGTGAAGGATCCCGGGATGGACGCGGTGGCGGTGAGGGTGGGGCTGCCGAGGGCGGTGCCGTAGACGGCGGACTGGTTCTTCCAGGTGATGGTGTAGGCGGATGCGGTGGCCTGGGTGATGGTGAGGGTTCCGGCGGTGTAGGTGAAGGTGTAGTTCTTGGCGGCGAGGGTCCCGGCGGCGGCGGTGATGGGATAGGTGCCGACGGGCGAGGTGACGGTGTCGGTCGAGGTCAGGGTAGCGGAGCCGGTGACGACGGCCTGGGTGTCTCCGTTGACGAAGCCTGCGATGGTGGCGGTGAAGGCCGGGTCAGCGGCGCCGAAGGCGCGGGTGGCGTTGTTGGCGGTGACGGTCAACACGGCTGGGGTGATGGTGATCTGCGCGGTGGCGGACTGGCCGGCGTAGTCGGCGGTGTCGCTGGGGGTGAAGGTGGCGATGACCGGGACGGCGGGTCCGACCTGGAGGACGCCGGCGGGGTTGTAGGTGAAGGATCCGGGGATGGAGGCGGTGGCGGTGAGGGTGGTCGAGCCGAGGGCGGTGCCGTAGACGGCGGACTGGTTCTTCCAGGTGATGGTGTAGGCGGATGCGGTGGCCTGGGTGATGGTGAGGGTGCCGGCGGTGTAGGTGAAGGTGTAGTTCTTGGCGGCGAGGGTTCCGGCGGCGGCGGTGATGGGGTAGGTGCCGACGGGGCTGGTGACGGTGTCGGTGGAAGTCAACGAGGCTGCACCGGTGACGACGGCCTGGGTGTCTCCGTTGACGAAGCCGGCGATGGTGGCGGTGAAGGTCGGGTCAGCGGCGCCGAAGGCGCGGGTGGCGTTGTTGGCGGTGACGGTGAGGACCGCTGGGGTGATGGTGATCTGCGCGGTGGCGGACTGGCCGGCGTAGTCGGCGGTGTCGCTGGGGGTGAAGGTGGCGATGACCGGGACGGCGGGTCCAACCTGGAGGACGCCGGCGGGGCTGTAGGTGAAGGATCCCGGGATGGAGGCGGTGGCGGTGAGGGTGGGGCTGCCGAGGGCGGTGCCGTAGACGGCGGACTGGTTCTTCCAGGTGATGGTGTAGGCGGAGGCAGTGGCCTGGGTGATGGTGAGGGTTCCGGCGGTGTAGGTGAAGGTGTAGTTCTTGGCGGCGAGGGTCCCGGCGGCGGCGGTGATGGGGTAGGCGCCGACGGGCGAGGTGACGGTGTCGGTGGAGGTCAAGGACGCGGTGCCGGTAACGACGGAGGTGGTGTCTCCGTTGACGAAGCCTGCGATGGTGGCGGTGAAGGCCGGGTCAGCGGCGCCGAAGGCGCGGGTGGCGTTGTTGGCGGTGACGGTGAGGACGGCTGGGGTGATGGTGATCTGTGCGGTGGCGGACTGGCCGGCGTAGTCGGCGGTGTCGCTGGGGGTGAAGGTGGCGATGACCGGGACCGCAGGTCCGACCTGGAGGACGCCGGCGGGGCTGTAGGTGAAGGATCCGGGGATGGAGGCGGTGGCGGTGAGGGTGGTCGAGCCGAGGGCGGTGCCGTAGACGGCGGACTGGTTCTTCCAGGTGATGGTGTAGGCCGAGGCGGTGGCCTGGGTGATGGTGAGGGTTCCGGCGGTGTAGGTGAAGGTGTAGTTCTTGGCGGCCAGTGTTCCGGCGGCGGCGGTGATGGGGTAGGTGCCGACGGGGCTGGTGACGGTGTCGGTGGAGGTCAGGGCAGCGGAGCCGGTGACGACGGCCTGGGTGTCTCCGTTGACGAAGCCTGCGATGGTGGCGGTGAAGGCCGGGTCAGCGGCGCCGAAGGCGCGGGTGGCGTTGTTGGCGGTGACGGTGAGGACCGCTGGGGTGATGGTGATCTGCGCGGTGGCGGACTGGCCGGCGTAGTCGGCGGTGTCGCTGGGGGTGAAGGTGGCGATGACCGGGACGGCGGGTCCAACCTGGAGGACGCCGGCGGGGCTGTAGGTGAAGGATCCCGGGATGGAGGCGGTGGCGGTGAGGGTGGGGCTGCCGAGGGCGGTGCCGTAGACGGCAGACTGGTTCTTCCAGGTGATGGTGTAGGCGGAGGCGGTGGCCTGGGTGATGGTGAGGGTTCCGGCGGTGTAGGTGAAGGTGTAGTTCTTGGCGGCGAGGGTTCCGGCGGCGGCGGTGATGGGGTAGGTGCCGACGGGGCTGGTGACGGTGTCGGTCGAGGTCAACGAGGCTGCACCGGTGACGACGGCCTGGGTGTCTCCGTTGACGAAGCCTGCGATGGTGGCGGTGAAGGCTGGGTCAGCGGCGCCGAAGGCGCGGGTGGCGTTGTTGGCGGTGACGGTCAACACGGCAGGGGTGATGGTGATCTGCGCGGTGGCGGACTGGCCGGCGTAGTCGGCGGTGTCGCTGGGGGTGAAGGTGGCGATGACCGGGACGGCGGGTCCAACCTGGAGGACGCCGGCGGGGCTGTAGGTGAAGGATCCCGGGATGGAGGCGGTGGCGGTGAGGGTGGGGCTGCCGAGGGCGGTGCCGTAGACGGCGGACTGGTTCTTCCAGGTGATGGTGTAGGCGGATGCGGTGGCCTGGGTGATGGTGAGGGTGCCGGCGGTGTAGGTGAAGGTGTAGTTCTTGGCGGCGAGGGTTCCGGCGGCGGCGGTGATGGGGTAGGTGCCGACGGGGCTGGTGACGGTGTCGGTCGAGGTCAAGGACGCGGTGCCGGTGACGACGGCGGTGGTGTCTCCGTTGACGAAGCCTGCGATGGTGGCGGTGAAGGCCGGGTCAGCGGCGCCGAAGGCGCGGGTGGCGTTGTTGGCGGTGACGGTGAGGACCGCTGGGGTGATGGTGATCTGTGCGGTGGCGGACTGGCCGGCGTAGTCGGCGGTGTCGCTGGGGGTGAAGGTGGCGATGACCGGGACGGCGGGTCCAACCTGGAGGACGCCGGCGGGGCTGTAGGTGAAGGATCCCGGGATGGAGGCGGTGGCGGTGAGGGTGGGGCTGCCGAGGGCGGTGCCGTAGACGGCGGACTGGTTCTTCCAGGTGATGGTGTAGGCGGATGCGGTGGCCTGGGTGATGGTGAGGGTGCCGGCGGTGTAGGTGAAGGTGTAGTTCTTGGCGGCGAGGGTTCCGGCGGCGGCGGTGATGGGGTAGGTGCCGACGGGGCTGGTGACGGTGTCGGTCGAGGTCAAGGACGCGGTGCCGGTGACGACGGCGGTGGTGTCTCCGTTGACGAAGCCTGCGATGGTGGCGGTGAAGGCCGGGTCAGCGGCGCCGAAGGCGCGGGTGGCGTTGTTGGCGGTGACGGTGAGGACGGCGGGGGTGATGGTGATCTGTGCGGTGGCGGACTGGCCGGCGTAGTCGGCGGTGTCGCTGGGGGTGAAGGTGGCGATGACCGGGACCGCAGGTCCGACCTGGAGGACGCCGGCGGGGCTGTAGGTGAAGGATCCGGGGATGGAGGCGGTGGCGGTGAGGGTGGGGCTGCCGAGGGCGGTGCCGTAGACGGCGGACTGGTTCTTCCAGGTGATGGTGTAGGCGGAGGCGGTGGCCTGGGTGATGGTGAGGGTTCCGGCGGTGTAGGTGAAGGTGTAGTTCTTGGCCGCGAGGGTCCCGGCGGCGGCGGTGATGGGATAGGTGCCGACGGGCGAGGTGACGGTGTCGGTCGAGGTCAGGGTAGCGGAGCCGGTGACGACGGCCTGGGTGTCTCCGTTGACGAAGCCGGCGATGGTGGCGGTGAAGGCCGGGTCAGCGGCGCCGAAGGCGCGGGTGGCGTTGTTGGCGGTGACCGTCAACACGGCGGGGGTGATGGTGATCTGCGCGGTGGCGGACTGGCCGGCGTAGTCGGCGGTGTCGCTGGGGGTGAAGGTGGCGATGACCGGGACGGCGGGTCCGACCTGGAGGACGCCGGCGGGGCTGTAGGTGAAGGATCCGGGGATCGACGCGGTGGCGGTGAGGGTGGTCGAGCCGAGGGCGGTGCCGTAGACGGCGGACTGGTTCTTCCAGGTGATGGTGTAGGCGGAGGCAGTGGCCTGGGTGATGGTGAGGGTTCCGGCGGTGTAGGTGAAGGTGTAGTTCTTGGCGGCGAGGGTCCCGGCGGCGGCGGTGATGGGGTAGGCGCCGACGGGCGAGGTGACGGTGTCGGTGGAGGTCAAGGACGCGGTGCCGGTAACGACGGAGGTGGTGTCTCCGTTGACGAAGCCTGCGATGGTGGCGGTGAAGGCCGGGTCAGCGGCGCCGAAGGCGCGGGTGGCGTTGTTGGCGGTGACGGTGAGGACCGCTGGGGTGATGGTGATCTGTGCGGTGGCGGACTGGCCGGCGTAGTCGGCGGTGTCGCTGGGGGTGAAGGTGGCGATGACCGGGACCGCAGGTCCGACCTGGAGGACGCCGGCGGGGCTGTAGGTGAAGGATCCGGGGATGGAGGCGGTGGCGGTGAGGGTGGTCGAGCCGAGGGCGGTGCCGTAGACGGCGGACTGGTTCTTCCAGGTGATGGTGTAGGCGGATGCGGTGGCCTGGGTGATGGTGAGGGTGCCGGCGGTGTAGGTGAAGGTGTAGTTCTTGGCGGCGAGGGTTCCGGCGGCGGCGGTGATGGGGTAGGTGCCGACGGGGCTGGTGACGGTGTCGGTGGAAGTCAACGAGGCTGCACCGGTGACGACGGCCTGGGTGTCTCCGTTGACGAAGCCGGCGATGGTGGCGGTGAAGGCCGGGTCAGCGGCGCCGAAGGCGCGGGTGGCGTTGTTGGCGGTGACGGTGAGGACCGCTGGGGTGATGGTGATCTGCGCGGTGGCGGACTGGCCGGCGTAGTCGGCGGTGTCGCTGGGGGTGAAGGTGGCGATGACCGGGACGGCGGGTCCAACCTGGAGGACGCCGGCGGGGCTGTAGGTGAAGGATCCCGGGATGGAGGCGGTGGCGGTGAGGGTGGGGCTGCCGAGGGCGGTGCCGTAGACGGCAGACTGGTTCTTCCAGGTGATGGTGTAGGCGGAGGCGGTGGCCTGGGTGATGGTGAGGGTTCCGGCGGTGTAGGTGAAGGTGTAGTTCTTGGCGGCGAGGGTTCCGGCGGCGGCGGTGATGGGGTAGGTGCCGACGGGGCTGGTGACGGTGTCGGTCGAGGTCAACGAGGCTGCACCGGTGACGACGGCCTGGGTGTCTCCGTTGACGAAGCCTGCGATGGTGGCGGTGAAGGCTGGGTCAGCGGCGCCGAAGGCGCGGGTGGCGTTGTTGGCGGTGACGGTGAGGACCGCTGGGGTGATGGTGATCTGTGCGGTGGCGGACTGGCCGGCGTAGTCGGCGGTGTCGCTGGGGGTGAAGGTGGCGATGACCGGGACGGCGGGTCCAACCTGGAGGACGCCGGCGGGGCTGTAGGTGAAGGATCCCGGGATGGACGCGGTGGCGGTGAGGGTGGGGCTGCCGAGGGCGGTGCCGTAGACGGCGGACTGGTTCTTCCAGGTGATGGTGTAGGCGGATGCGGTGGCCTGGGTGATGGTGAGGGTTCCGGCGGTGTAGGTGAAGGTGTAGTTCTTGGCGGCGAGGGTTCCGGCGGCGGCGGTGATGGGGTAGGTGCCGACGGGGCTGGTGACGGTGTCGGTCGAGGTCAACGAGGCTGCACCGGTGACGACGGCCTGGGTGTCTCCGTTGACGAAGCCTGCGATGGTGGCGGTGAAGGCTGGGTCAGCGGCGCCGAAGGCGCGGGTGGCGTTGTTGGCGGTGACGGTGAGGACCGCTGGGGTGATGGTGATCTGTGCGGTGGCGGACTGGCCGGCGTAGTCGGCGGTGTCGCTGGGGGTGAAGGTGGCGATGACCGGGACGGCGGGTCCAACCTGGAGGACGCCGGCGGGGCTGTAGGTGAAGGATCCCGGGATGGACGCGGTGGCGGTGAGGGTGGGGCTGCCGAGGGCGGTGCCGTAGACGGCGGACTGGTTCTTCCAGGTGATGGTGTAGGCGGATGCGGTGGCCTGGGTGATGGTGAGGGTTCCGGCGGTGTAGGTGAAGGTGTAGTTCTTGGCGGCGAGGGTTCCGGCGGCGGCGGTGATGGGGTAGGTGCCGACGGGGCTGGTGACGGTGTCGGTCGAGGTCAACGAGGCTGCACCGGTGACGACGGCCTGGGTGTCTCCGTTGACGAAGCCTGCGATGGTGGCGGTGAAGGCCGGGTCAGCGGCGCCGAAGGCGCGGGTGGCGTTGTTGGCGGTGACGGTGAGGACCGCAGGGGTGATGGTGATCTGCGCGGTGGCGGACTGGCCGGCGTAGTCGGCGGTGTCGCTGGGGGTGAAGGTGGCGATGACCGGGACGGCGGGTCCAACCTGGAGGACGCCGGCGGGGCTATAGGTGAAGGATCCCGGGATGGAGGCGGTGGCGGTGAGGGTGGGGCTGCCGAGGGCGGTGCCGTAGACGGCAGACTGGTTCTTCCAGGTGATGGTGTAGGCGGATGCGGTGGCCTGGGTGATGGTGAGGGTTCCGGCGGTGTAGGTGAAGGTGTAGTTCTTGGCGGCCAGGGTTCCGGCGGCGGCGGTGATGGGGTAGGTGCCGACGGGGCTGGTGACGGTGTCGGTCGAGGTCAACGACGCTGCACCGGTGACGACGGCCTGGGTGTCTCCGTTGACGAAGCCGGCGATGGTGGCGGTGAAGGCCGGGTCAGCGGCGCCGAAGGCGCGGGTGGCGTTGTTGGCGGTGACGGTGAGGACGGCGGGGGTGATGGTGATCTGTGCGGTGGCGGACTGGCCGGCGTAGTCGGCGGTGTCGCTGGGGGTGAAGGTGGCGATGACCGGGACGGCGGGTCCGACCTGGAGGACGCCGGCGGGGCTGTAGGTGAAGGATCCGGGGATCGACGCGGTGGCGGTGAGGGTGGTCGAGCCGAGGGCGGTGCCGTAGACGGCGGACTGGTTCTTCCAGGTGATGGTGTAGGCGGAGGCAGTGGCCTGGGTGATGGTGAGGGTTCCGGCGGTGTAGGTGAAGGTGTAGTTCTTGGCGGCGAGGGTCCCGGCGGCGGCGGTGATGGGGTAGGCGCCGACGGGCGAGGTGACGGTGTCGGTGGAGGTCAAGGACGCGGTGCCGGTAACGACGGAGGTGGTGTCTCCGTTGACGAAGCCTGCGATGGTGGCGGTGAAGGCCGGGTCAGCGGCGCCGAAGGCGCGGGTGGCGTTGTTGGCGGTGACGGTGAGGACGGCTGGGGTGATGGTGATCTGTGCGGTGGCGGACTGGCCGGCGTAGTCGGCGGTGTCGCTGGGGGTGAAGGTGGCGATGACCGGGACCGCAGGTCCGACCTGGAGGACGCCGGCGGGGCTGTAGGTGAAGGATCCGGGGATGGAGGCGGTGGCGGTGAGGGTGGTCGAGCCGAGGGCGGTGCCGTAGACCGCGGACTGGTTCTTCCAGGTGATGGTGTAGGCGCCCTTGTTGATAGTGAGGGAGCCGTTGGTGTAGGTGAAGGTGTAGTTGGTGGAGGCGAGCGTCCCGGGAGCAGCGGTGATGGTGTAGACGCCTGCGGTCGCGGGAGCTGCAGGTGTGGTGGTCAGTGACGGTGTTCCAGTGGTGGAGTTAGCCTGAGTGTCGCTGTTGAGGAAGCCACTGATGGTGGCGGTATAGGTTGGGTCGGCGGTGCCGTACGGGATGGTGTAGCTGTTGGCCGTAACGGTGAGGACCGCTGGCGTGACGGTGAGGGTTCCGTTGACGTAGACGACGGTGTAGTTGCCGAGGTTGGTGCCGGAAGCCGTGGGCACGATGTTGTAGGCGCCGACGGGGCTGGTGGCTGTGGCGGTGGTGGTCTCGGAGAAGGTGAATGTGTCACCGTTCATGGCGCCGGTGGCTGTGGCCGAGAAGGTGGGGTTCGCTGCGCCGTAGACGCGGGTCGCGTTGCCGGCGGTTACGGTGAGGGTTCCCTTGTTGATAGTGAGGGAGCCGTTGGTGTAGGTGAAGGTGTAGTTGGTGGAGGCGAGGGTTCCGGCAGCTGCGGTGATGGTATAGATGCCTGCGGCGGTGGGAGCTGCAGGTGCGGTGGTCAGTGAAGGTGTGCCGGTGGTGGAGTTAGCTTGGGTATCGCTGTTGAGGAAGCCACTGATCGTGGCGGTATAGGTTGGGTCTGCCGTGCCGTAAGGGACGGTGTAGCTGTTAGCGGTAACTACGAGATTCGCCTTAGTGATGCTGAGGGTTCCGTTGACGTAGACGACGGTGTAGTTGCCGAGGTTGGTGCCGGAAGCCGTGGGGACAATGTTGTAGGTGCCGACGGGGCTGGTGGCTGTGGCGGTGGTGGTCTCGGAGAAGGTGAATGTGTCACCGTTCATGGCGCCGGTGGCGGTGGCCGAGAAGGTGGGGTTAGCCGCGCCGTAGACGCGGGTCGCGTTGCCGGCGGTTACGGTAAGGATTCCCTTGTTGATGGTGAGGGAGCCGTTGACGTAAGTGAAGGTGTAGTTGGTGGAGGCGAGGGTGCCCGGTGCAGCTGTGATGGTGTAGGTGTTCGGAGCAGAGGGAGCCGCAGGGGTAGTGGTCAGCGATGGGGAGCCAGTGGTGGCTGAGGCGGTGGTGTCGCCGTTGAGGAAGCCGGTGATGGTTGCGGTGTAGGTCGGATCCGCGGTGCCGTAGGGGATGGTGTAGCTGTTCGCCGTGACGGTGACGTTGGCTTTGGTAACGGTGAGAGTGCCGTTGACGTAGACGACGGTGTAGTTGCCGAGGTTGGCGCCGGAAGCTGTGGGAACGATGTTGTAAGTGCCGGCTGGCGAGGTAACGGTAGCGGTGGTGGTTTCGGAGAAGGTGAAGGTGTCACTGTTCATGGCGCCGGTGGCGGTGGCCGTGAACGTGGGGTTCGCAGCTCCGTAGGCGCGGGTGGCGCTGCCAGCGGTGACAGTGAGTGTGCCCTTGGTGATGGTGAGAGAACCGTTGACGTAAGTGAAGGTGTAGTTGGTGGAGGTTAGCGAGCCAGCGGCAGCGGTGATGGTGTAAGTGTTCGGAGCAGAGGGAGCCGCGGGGGTGGTGGTCAGTGATGGGGAGCCTGTGGTGGCTGAGGCGGTGGTGTCTCCGTTGACGAAGCCGGAGATGGTTGCGGTGTAGGTCGGGTCCGCGGTGCCGTAGGCGATGGTGTAGCTATTCGCTGTCACGGCGAGATTGGCTTTGGTAACGGTGAGAGTGCCGTTGACGTAGACGACGTTGTAGTTGCCGAGGTTGGCGCCCGAGGCGGTAGGGACGATGTTGTAGGTGCCGACGGGGCTTGTGGCTGTGGCGGTGGTGGTCTCGGAGAAGGTGAAGGTGTCACTGTTCATGGCGCCGGTGGCGGTGGCGGTGAACGTTGGGTTCGCTGCGCCGTAGACACGGGTGGCGCTGCCGGCGGTGACGGTGAGAGTGCCCTTGGTGATGGTGAGAGAACCGTTGACGTAGTTAAAGGTGTAGTTGGCGGAGGCGAGGGTGCCGGCGGCAGCGGTGATGGTGTAGGTGTTGGGAGCTGAGGGAACCGCAGGGGTAGTGGTCAGTGAGGGAGAGCCGGTGGTGGCGGTGGCTGCGGTGTCTCCGTTGACGAAGCCGGAGATGGTGGCGGCATAGGTTGGATCTGCGGTGCCGTAGGGAATGGTGTAGCTGCTGGCGGTGACGGTGAGGGCACGCTGATCGACATTTATTTGGACGGAGGCCGTAGCAGTGGTGTAGTCGACCGTGTCAGTGGGGGTGAAGGTGACAGTGAGAGTGTGAGGGCCTGCAGAGAGAATTGTGCCTGCGGCTGGGCTGTAGGAGAAGGCGCCTCCAACTGAAGCCGTCGCGTTCAACTGGCCTGCGGGGCTTTGAACGAGTGCCGTACCGTAGGTGATGTCGGCTGGATTCGCCCAGGTGATGACTGGGGTCGCTTTGGTTATCGAGAGTATTCCGGTGGCGAAGGTCAAACTGTAGTTTGACGACGCTAGCGTTCCGGGGCCTGCGGTGATGGTGTAGTTGTTCACCGTCGTGGGAGATGCCGGAGTGGTTGTCAACGAGGGATTGCCTGTGTAAGCGGTTGAAGCGGTATCCCCGTTGACGTAGCCCGTCACGGTGTAGGTGTAGGGAGGAACTGCTGTTCCGTAGACGACGGTTTCGTTGTTAGCCGTGAAGAGCAGTGTCTGTTTGGTAACAAGGATGTTCACCGATCCCGTGGCTGATCCAAAGGCCGGATTAGTTGGGGTGAACTGGACGCTGAGCGTATTGGTGCCGGCGGGAAGTACTGTGCCGGCAGGCGGGGTGTAGACATAACTGCCTGGGATGACGGTCGGGGTGGCAGCGGTGTTAAGCGCCATCGCCACGATGACGACGTTGCGGTTATTCGGAAGAGTAATGCTCTGGACCGTTTTGGTGTTATCTAGTGGGATTTGGTAGCCGTAGAGATAGGTCGTACCTGCGGTAGAACCGCCGCTGCCGGTGTTTCTGATCGTCGTGGTGGAAACGATGCTCTCGCCAGTGACGGGAGTGAAGGGAGTGGTCGGTGTCCAGCTATCAAGACTTATGGTTGCGAATGCGGTGGTTCCATCGGTGTAGGTAATGGTGAAACGTTGCGAAGTCTGTCCGACTGTGGTCGCAGCGCCGATCATGGTTAAACCGGTGAAGACACCCTGAGGAAGTGCGATGGTTGTGCTTGTAACGGCGTCTGGAAGATTCGCAGGTCCTAGAGAGTAGGTCTGGCCATTCCAGGTGATGGAGGTGCCGACCTGATTAGAGGAATAAGCGTTTCCGGCGTTATCGAAGCCTCCGGTTGAGAACACAGATCCATTCGACTGGAAGGCGTTGACGCGATAGTAGGAGGAAAGAGAGACGGAAGTGACGCTTGGAGTCGTCTCGGCGACGGCGTTGAGTTGTGTGGAACTGAGCGGGGTGCCGTATGTGATTGGGGCGGGCGTTGGCCAGACGATTACGGTCGAGCTTGCTGGATTGACGAGCAGGGGTACGGATGCGGTGGCGGAGGTGTAGTTGGTTGTGTCGGTCGGGGTGAAGTTGGCGTTTAGAGTGTTCTCGCCCGTCGGCAGAACAGTGCCAGATACGGGGTTATAAACGAGATTGCCCAGGATGGGAGGAGAGACCATGTCCATGGCAAGGATCGAGACGTCCCCTGGCCCGTTGTATGCGGGAAGCGTGATGCTCGCAGCAATTTTCGAACTGTTTAGAGGAATTTGATAGCCATAGACGCAGGTTAAGTGGGCGTCCTGGCCGCCACCGGAGGTGTTGCGATAGGGGACGCAGGTGATTTCCGACTCCCCGGCGAAGTTCTGAGGGAAGACCCAGTCACTCAGGCTTTGCGTATAGGTCGAGGTTGTTCCGTCGGTATAGGTGATGATGAATGGGTTCGCCGAGGTAGTATTGTTGACCATCGCACCAAGCAAATTGATGCTGGCATAGAATCCGGCCGGAAGGGGGATAGTCAGCGTTGTCCCCGTGCTGCTCAGACCCGCGACTGCATCGGGTGCATTGGCAGGTCCCAGTTGATAGGTGATGTTGTTCCAGGTGACGGACGTTCCCAACAAATTCGCTGAGTAGGAATTTCCGCTTTGGTCGAAACCGCCGCTAAAGGTCCTGCCATCGGAGTTGATCGCGTTGATGTTGTAATACGAGGTCAACGGGACGGGAGTGTAGACGGCCACTGTTGCATCAAGTTGTATGTTGCTCAATGGCGTGGGGAAGGTGATGGGCGCGGGCGAAGGCCAGTTGATCTGGGGGACTGCTTGGTTCACGACGAGCGTAACGCTACTGGTCGCCGAATTGTAGCTCGTGCTGTTTGCAGCACTCGGCGTGAAGGTGACGTTCAGCGTGTAAGTGCCGACTTGCAGCAGCGTGTAAGGGGCGATGCTGTAGGCAAATGTTCCCGCAACTGTCGTTGTTGCATTCTCCTGCACGGGCGAGACCAGCGTGCCGTAGTTGATCGGGGCCGGAGTAGGCCAGGTGATCACGGGCGTGGCCTTCGTAACCGAATAGGGCACAGGCGAAGAGGTGCTGGTTAGAAAGTTCTTGTCACTGTTCGACAGGTTGTAGCTTGCCGTGAGGCTATCGGTCCCACCAGGCAGGGAGGTTACGTTGAGGGTTGCGACTCCACTCGTAAGTTTGCTGGTGCCCAGAACGGTGGTGCCATTCAAGAAGGTGACGAGATCGTTGTTCGTGGTGTAGTTGCCCAGAGAGAAGGGGGTCAACGTGGCAGAGAGTACGACCTGCTGGCCAAAAGGGGTCGTCGAGGGATTGGTCCCCAGCAGGGTCAAAGTTGAGATTGGGGTTCCGGTCAGGGCAATCGTGGTAGAGGTACTTGCTTTGAAGAAGGTCTCTCCTGGATAAGCCGCGTCGACGTTGTGTGTGTTGGCTGCTCCTTCAGGAACGTTGGGTGTTTTGAGCGTGGCCTGCGCGGTTTGGGTGATCTGGTCGAGAAGGATCGAGACTTTACCGTTGCCCGTAGTTGGGTTTGGCGTTGGCGTCGCAATGTCTGGAAACCCGTCGCTGTTAAAATCTCCTGCCAGGGTGGCAGTTCCATTTGCTCCAACCGAGAAGCTGGCTGGGGTTCCAAAAGTTCCGTCGCCATTTCCGAGCAGAACACTTTGCGTCTGATTACCGGTTCCGGCTGGATTTATAACCGTTAAGTCGGCGTTACCGTCTCCATTGAAGTCTGCGAGAGCGATTGCGGTCGGGCCAGTTCCGGCAGCGTAGGCTACCGCTGTTTTGAAGGTCTTGGTTGCGTCACCGAGAAGAATGCTGACCGTGTTATCGCCCGAGCTGCAGATGGCGAGATCGATTTTTCCGTCGCCGTTGAAGTCTCCGGCGACGAGACCCATGGGAGAGGTTCCGGCAGCGAAGGGGGAGCCTGTGGGCTGGGTGAAACCTCCTGTGCTATTGCCTTCGAGAATGGTGACCGTGTTCGAGCCATTGTTGGTTACAGCGATATCGAGATTAGCGTCGGTGTTAAAGTGCGAGACGATGAGACTGGTGGGAGTTGTGCCAACGGCGATGGGCGAGCCGAGGGCTGCACTGAAAGTTCCGCTGCCACTGTTGAGAAGAATTGTGACGTTATTGCTGGTCTGGTTTGCAATGGCGAGGTCGGCGTTTCCATCATTGTTGAAATCGCCGACAGCGACCGACACTGGTCCGGTTCCGGCGGCGTAGTTGACCGCTGTCTGGAATCCTCCACCTGCCTTGCCCAGGAAGATGCTTACATTGTTGCTGCCGAAGTTGGCTACTGCGATATCGAGGATGCCGTCGCTGTTGAAGTCGCCAACGGCTACACCGGTTGGTGTCGTTCCGGCGGTCAGCGCAGTTGCAGCGGCGAAGGTTCCGGTCCCGGTGCCAAGGAAGATGTTGACGACGTTTCCGGAGGCGACGGCGATGTCCAGAGTGCCGTTGTTTTTAAAGTCGCCCAGAGCTGCGCCTCGCGGCGGCGTTGCTGTGAAGGCGCCGGTAAAAGTCGCGGCGGGGAATGTCTGTGTGGATACTGGTGCTCCCAAGGGCGCGGTGCCGAAGACGTAGTTGCCGTTTGAAGTGTCCTGGAAGGAGACGGCGGCGGCAGGAGAGAGGTCCATTCCGCCTTTGGCTGCGACCGCAGCCGCGAGGGTGTAGCCTGGGTTGCCCGCGGTGCCGGTGCTGGTGAGGGTTGTTCCGGTGATGTAAGTCCCTGTAACGGTGAGGGGTTGAGCGGAGGAAGTGCTCGTAGTGTAGAGATTGGTGCCGCTGAAGATGGCTTTGTAGCTGTGGTTCCCGACGGCGGGTGCCAGGTGCAGGACGGCGGTGCCGCCGGAGGTGAGTTGAGCCGTTCCAAGGACCGCTGAGTTTACGCAGAAGGCAGCCGAAGCATCGCAAAAAGTTACCAAACCTGGGGAGACAGGCGTGCTTAAACCGGTCGTAACAGTGGCCGTGAAGGTCACGACGGTTCCACTGGCAACGGAGGATGAAGATAATGTCAGGTCCGTCGTTGTTGAGGCGCCGAAAGCAAGGCTGGCAGGCGTTGCTACAGCCGCCAGAAGCATGGCGACCACGGTCGAGAAAACACGTGAGAAAGTACGCGCGCCGAACTTTTGATTGCCTAAAAAGCGACTAGAGGTAGAGCAGTGTGACGACATTCGTATCTCCGTGACGACCAGTGACAGACAGGAAGACTTTTCAGACAGACAGGTGCTCTTACGCAAAATTTCGGGTGGTTTGTGGCCACCTTCGATCTCGTGCGTTTTTTTAAGAAGACTTTTGAGAGAGAACTTTTTTGGAGTTGCTAGAGCCCGGAGAGAACCAAGAACTTTTTTTGCTGTTCTTATCAGGCCAAGGTGTTCGCCGATAGAAAATGGAATCGCATAAGAGAGTTATTGGGCCTCCTTTGCTCCTCAATAGAATCAACTAGCTGGGGCGTAGCATCCATAGTCCAAAGGTGTCAGCATAAATTTCGCGAAAACACGGGTTTTTTTTCCCATTTGAGGAAGATGTTTTTTGGGGAGTGACACATAAGTCACAGCATTGGTTACCGAAAGTCGGGTGGGAAGACGGAGAGCGCGCTCATTTAATAAATAAGGAGGATGGGCAAAAATTGACAGTTCCGGCCAAGCACGAGTTTCGAAAAAGGGGATATAACAGCAGACAGCACGCATCGAAGATTGAGTCGTAGGGTGCCCTCGTTTATCTCCGTTGCGATAGAGAAAGAGAGGAATTGAATGAACTCATCATCCGCCGCAGAAAACTCAGCTAAAGCCGAAGCCGTGGAGACCCGCCTTTCTGGCTACGACCTGCTCCTTCATCCGGCACTGAATAAGGGGACCGCGTTTACGGAGGAGGAGCGCGATGCGTTTGCGCTCCACGGATTGCTACCACCGCATGTGGGTAACCTGGAGGATCAGCTGGAACGGCGCATGAAAGCCTTTGACTGTGAGACCAACAGCTTTGATCGCTACAACTTCATGCGCAACTTGCAGGACTCGAATGAGACGTTGTTCTATGCGCTGATTACTGGGAACGTCGAGAAGTTTTTGCCGATCGTGTATACCCCTACGGTGGGTGAAGGGTGCCAGCGATTCAGTGAGACCTGGCTAAAGCCGCGCGGCCTCTTCATTAGCTATCCCAACAAAAAGCGTATCGACCAGATGCTGGCCGACCCGCGCTATGACAAGGTGCGGTGCATCGTCGTGAGTGATGGCGAACGGATTCTTGGTCTTGGCGATCAGGGGGCCGGAGGAATGGGAATACCGATCGGGAAGATGGCTTTGTATACGGCGCTCGCCGGAGTTCATCCGGAGCACTGCCTGCCTGTACTTCTCGATGTTGGAACGGACAACGAGGAGCGGCTGAAAGATCCTATCTATATAGGTTGGCGCAATAAGCGAGTGAGGGGACAGGAGTATGACGACTTCGTGGAAGCATTCGTGTCGGCGGTGAAGCGGCGCTGGCCACATATTCTCCTGCAATGGGAGGACTTTGCCGGCTCGAATGCCAACCGGTTGCTCGAGCGGTATCGCGACCGGCTTTGCACCTTTAATGACGACATTCAGGGAACGGCGGCGGTGGCGACGGCTACTGTGCTTGGAGCGGTACAGGCGACCGGCATTCCGATGAAAGAACAGAGAATCGGTTTCCTCGGTTTTGGTTCTGCCGGAATTGGGATTGCCAATCTGCTTCTTGCCGCGATGAAGGAAGATGGGTTGAGCGAAGAAGACGCACATAAACAGTTTTACCCGGTGGATCGGTACGGGTTGATACTTACAGGGCAGGCGGGGCTTCGGCCGGATCAGGTGCGCTATGCGCGGAAGAAGTCGGATCTGGAGGGGTGGACGCTTTCCGGTTCGGAACAGATTTCGCTTGCGGATGTAGCTCGTAACGCGAAGCTGACGGTGTTAATCGGAGTTTCGAGTCAGGCGGGGGCGTTTACTGAGGAGATTGTGCGCGAGATGGCGAAGCACACAGATCGTCCGGCTATTTTCCCCTTGTCGAACCCTACGTCCAAAAGTGAAGCTACCCCCGCGGACCTTACGAAGTGGACCAATGGTCGCGCTTTGATCGGCACGGGAAGCCCATTCCCTCCAGCTGAGATCAACGGAAAGACCGTGGAGTTCTCCCAGACGAACAACTCCTATATTTTTCCGGGTCTTGCTCTCGGGATTCTGACGTCGAAGGCGAAGCACGTTTCGGATGCGATGATTATGGCCGCTGCGAAGGCTCTTGCGGCTCTCTCTCCGACGCTGAAGAACAAAGAAGCGTCGCTGTTGCCTCCGATCACAGACTCTCGCAAGGTCAGCCTGCCGGTTGCGGAGGCTGTTGGGAAACAGGCAATTGCGGAAGGACTTGCGGGAGTGGCTGATGAGAAGTCATTCGAGGCGGAACTCCGCGAATATGTATGGGAACCGGTCTATCGGCCGTACGTGCGGTTGAACAACTAGTGCAGTCTATCTGGACGATTGGCTGTTGGCGGCTGAAGCCCGAGTGAGGTGAATGTATGGCTACACAAGAAGCGTACGAACTGAAGCATGTTCCGATAGGCGTGGGTGCGACAGGGAAGCGGAAAGAAACGGACTCGATGGGCGAGGTCGAGGTTCCGGCAGATCACTACTGGGGGGCTCAAACCGAGCGCTCTCTGATTCACTTTGCCATTGGGGACGACCACATGCCGAAGCAGGTGTATCACGCTTATGGCTATGTGAAGAAAGCGGCTGCTCAGGTGAATGCGGCGGCAGGGCGGCTCGATCAGTGGAGGGCCGACGCGATCTCCACAGTTGCAGACGAAGTAATCACCGGAAAGTTGGATAGCGAGTTTCCGCTTTTTGTGTGGCAGACGGGCTCGGGGACGCAGTCGAACATGAACGTCAATGAAGTGATCTCCAATCGATCGATTCAACTGCTTGGGGGAGAGCTGGGGAGCAAGGTCCCGGTTCATCCGAATGACCATGTGAACATGGCTCAGTCGTCCAATGACACCTTTCCGACGGCGATGCATATTGCGAGCGTGCTGGAGGTGAAGAGGTATTTGCTGCCGAGAGTGGAGGCCTTGGCGACGGCGATTGAGACGAAGGCGAAACAGTGGCACGATGTTGTCAAAATTGGACGTACGCACCTGGAAGACGCCGTGCCTTTGACGGTTGGGCAGGAGTGGTCAGGCTATGCTGTTCAGATTCGTGACGCTGTTGCATTGATTGAGAGCTCGATGGGAGGGCTCTACCAACTGGCGGCCGGCGGTACGGCGGTTGGGACCGGGTTGAATGCTCCGCCTCGTTTTGGCGAGGAGATTGCGGCGAAGATTGCGGAGTTGACGGGGCTACCCTTTATCACTGCGCCGAATAAATTTGCGGCGCAGGGCTCGCTCGACGCGATGGTGAACGCGCATGCAGCTTTGCGCTCTCTTGCTGTTGCTCTGATGAAGATTGCCAATGATATGCGATGGCTGGCTTCGGGTCCGCGTTGCGGGCTTGGTGAGTTGGTGTTGCCGGCCAATGAGCCAGGGTCTTCGATTATGCCGGGCAAGGTGAATCCGACTCAGTGCGAGGCGATGGTGATGATCTGTATTCAGGTGATCGGGGATGATTCTGCTGTGGCCTTCGCAGGCTCACAGGGCAACTTCGAATTGAATGCGATGCGACCGATCATTATCAACAACTTTCTTCATTCGGCACGGATACTGGCCGATGGGTGTGAGAAGTTCCGCGTCTTCTCGGTCGAGGGGACGACGTTGAATGAAAAACGTATCGCGCAATTTGTGCAGAATTCGCTGATGCTGGTGACTGCGCTGAGCCCGGTGATTGGATATGACAAGGCGTCGAAGATCGCCCATAAAGCGCTTGATGAAGAGACGACCTTGAAGCAGGCAGCGCTAGCAACCGGATGGATCGATGAAAAAACTTTTGATCGTGTGGTCGATCCGAAGACGATGGTGTTCATCGATCGCTAAACGTCGTGATTGTCCGTGAAGATTAAGGACGTAAGTTACGATCCCTGGGCCTGCGTTTGCGTTCGACGCCAACCGGGTAACGGCACTGCCAGTGCAATCGCCAAACCGAGTGCAATTGCGGAGGTCAGAAGGATTGTGTAGATAGCGAGGGATATGGTTTCAGCGACAACTGGGCTGGGCACGCTACCCGCTGCGTGGAGGATCTGAATGCCTCCGATGACTGCACGGAACGCGTAAGAACCTGGAACGAGAGCGACGACACTGGGAAATGCAAATGTGGTGGGGGGAGCTGTGAAAACTCTGGAGAAGATATGCGCCAGGAGGCCTGCGACCATGGAGCTGATGAAGGTTCCGCTGACAATGTCGAGCCCCAAATGCATCAGGGTTGTTCGAAACGCGTGACAACACACGCCGCAAAGAACGCAAGCCCAGGCGACGCGGGGGGTAACGTTGAAGAGGAAGACGTAACCAATCGTTGTCAGCGCGGAGAACACGGCGTCTTCGAAGATTGGAAGCAACGCAGTGGGTCCCCAAACGGGGATGCCAACGCCTGTGATTGCAGTTGCAGCGAAGAGTCCTGATGCTATTGCAGCTATCACCAGGACGGCGAATGACAGCCTGGCAAGGCTTAGCACCATATTGTTATTGATCGCGTCTCGAATGCCGTTGATCAATGGCACTCCGGGCACCAAAATCATTCCGGGTGCGATGAGGCATAATGCCGGGGTTGCGCTCGGGTGCAGCCGCATCCCCAAGCCACCGATGACCCCGCTAACCAGCGCGGAGATGAACGGAATAGCCAACAGATGGACATGCCAGCGGCCGAGTTGCTGACGTATTACAGTCCCAATGGTCGAGGCAACATAGACCGTGGCAAACACGGGCCAGTCACCTCCGAAAAGCCTGGAGAGGCTTGCCCCGGTAAGACCGAGGGCCGCGGCAACGAGCCACCTAGAATAGAGTGGCTTGCTGTTTTCTATAGACGTGAGCCGCGAAGCTGCCGCGGCGGCATCCAGGAGACCGGACGCTGTGTCGTCGGAAGTCCGACTGAGCTCCCCCACTGCAGCCATATTCACATTCGTCGCCGGGATATGTGAGCCGACCTTGGTACGGAACTCATCACCTGCGATTAGAGTGAGCAGGAGCGACTCGTACGTGATCAATAGATGGGTCTCGAAGCCTAACCCGAGGGCGAAATGTTCCACTTCCTCCCTGGTATGTGCTGTGTCAGCGCCGCTAGCCAATAGGAGGCGGCCTAGCTTCAGGGAGAGATGTGCCGCCTCTTCAGTATTGGCGGCATTCGATGAGTTTGTGGTCATGCCATGCTCCGTCAACGCTGAAGGGTCCGCAAAGTCAGTTGGCGAAATGTACCAGAATGACCAACTCTTTTGCAGATTTTATCTAATTAAGGTGTCGCTGAAATCAGGGAAGGTTCCATAGCACGGACGCGCCAGTTCCGAGATGTGTCAGGGGGCATACGAGATAACTAATGGTGTTGCGGGATTAGCGGCCGCGGAAGGTTTGTATAAGGAGCCAAATGTTGAGTCCGGCGATCAGGGATGCGACGGCGTAGCTCAAATATTTGAGCAAGACGTGATTGGCGAACTCGCCCATTCTCTTTCGGTCGCTAGTTAATGCGACGAGAGGAAACACGGCGAAGCTGAGCTGCATGCTCAGGATGACCTGGCTAAGGATGAGGAGATTCGTTGTACCGCGTTCGCCATACAGGAAGGTCACAATCACGGTGGGAATAATAGCGAGGGAACGTGTGATAAGGCGACGCAGCCACGGCGCGAGCCGAAGATGGATGAAACCCTCCATCACGACCTGTCCGGCGAGCGTGCCGGTGATGGTGGAGTTCTGTCCTGAAGCCAACAGAGCGAGAGCGAACATGGTGCTTGCGCCGGAGAAGCCCAACATTGGTGTGAGGAGTTTGTAGGCGTCGCCTATTTCTGCAACCTCAGAGTGGCCACCTTTGTGAAAGACTGCAGCCGCCAGCACCAGGATGGCTGCATTCACAAAGAGCGCGAGCATCAATGCTGTCGCGGAGTCGATGTTCGCGAAGCGGATTGCCTCTCGCTTTCCTTCTGACGTCCTCTTGTAGTCACGCGTCTGGACGATAGAGGAGTGAAGATAGAGGTTGTGCGGCATTACCGTCGCTCCGAGAATGCCAATTGCGATGTACAACATGTTTGGATCAGTGACGATGGCTGCGGACGGAACGACAAGGTTTCGCGCAATGGCTAGCCACTCCGGCCGCGAGAGGAAGATTTCAATGCCAAAGAGAACTGCGATTGTGCCGATGAGTGTGATCACCAGCGCTTCGAGGTAACGGAATCCTCGATTCTGGAGGAGCAAGATCAGCAAAACGTCTGTCCCGGTGATGAGGACCCCAATCAAAAGTGGAATATGGAAGAGCAGTTGGAGGGCAATCGCCGAGCCAATCACTTCGGCAAGATCGCACGCGCCAATCGCGACTTCTGCAAATAACCAGAGAAAGATAGCTGTGGGACGGCTGTAAGTCTCACGGCAGGCTTGCGCCAGGTCTCTCTCAGAGGCGATACCGAGCTTGAGGGCGAGGCTCTGAAGCAAGATCGCCATCAGGTTCGAGATCATGATGACAAAAAGCAGAGTGTAGCCGTACCGAGAACCACCCGCGAGATCGGTCGCCCAGTTGCCTGGGTCCATGTATCCAACCGAAATAAGGAAACCCGGACCCAAAAATCCCAGGACACGCCGCCAGAACCCGCGCGACTGTGTGAGGCGGACGGAAGAAAACACGTCTGGCAGGGACGGCCGTTGTTGGTGGTCGATGTCTAGAACTAGGGGCATGAATGGCGTCGGCACCTTATGCCTAAACATAGTATGCCACAGCATGTTAACGCAGGTTAATAATTTCTATGTTGCTTAGGTTTATCACCCGTTTTGAGGCGTACCCAGACCCTGCCTGAGGCGGATTGACCCAGAGTCACAGGACCGTTAGGGGTCGCTACCAGCATCGTATCGTCGTAGTTGCGTTCTAGTACGCGAACTGTGATCTTTGGCCCAATCCCAAGTTTGTGAAGAAATTCGAGGAGTCGCGAGTCGCGTTCGTAGAGGCTCGCCACAACATAGTCCGTCGCTTGTTGAGCTTCAGAAAGTGCGACCAATCCCCGCCGTTTGATTTGGTCCGGAGTTTCGGGAAGGACCTTGTTGCCATGGGGACAATCGCCGTCTTTTCCCAATTTTTCGATGAGCTTGGCTTCGAATGCGGGCGAGATAGCATGTTCCAGGCGTTCCGCCTCGGTGTGGATCTGATGCCACTCCATGCCGAACATCTCGGAAAGCATCCGTTCTACGAGATGGTGGCGTAATGCTGTATGGTGAGCTGCCTCTCGCCCTTTCGCGGTGAGTTTCAGTGCTCCTTCTCGACCTGCCTCAAGATATCCGTCTTCTCGCAGCCGCTTTACGGCCTTGGTGACTGCGGGGGCAGAGACCTTCAGCCATTGTGCCAGCAAAGCGGGGATGACTGTGTGTCCTTCGCTCTCGGCTTCAATGATGGCCTTGAGATAGTCTTCCCTCGAAATTGTCATTTCCTGAGACATAAATGCAAGTTAACCATGGTAAACCGGATTTGTCACCGTGGGTTCCAACTCCCAGTGGTTATATGGGATAGAGTTTTGTGGGCTTATAGTGTTGCGCTAGGGCAGCAAAGTTGCTGACCAACAAGGCAGTAAGTTCATCTCCTGTTCATTAGCTTTCTTCAAGAGAGCTAAAATCGGTCGAAGGGCCGTGTTCATTCGTCTACGTCTTGGATGATCTGGTCGTTTGAGACTGGCGCGATTTCAAATGGGCGACTCAGTAGCATTCGCAGTGAGAAGTGTCTTGGTCTGTTTTATAACTTTGGATTTGTCAGGCTAACCGTCATTCGCTTGTCGACTATTTCAAAAGCACGGATGCTTCTCCGAGACGTCCTATGGCAACCTCGTCCGAACCAGCGACGCAGTCTTCCCGGAACGCGGCTGATCGCCTCGCCGTTAAGCTTCGGACGGCATGGCAGGATCTGAGGAGTTGCACTGACGGAGCAGCTCATGCCGCGGCTCTCGTTCAGCAAGCTAACGCCGATCTGCAAAATCTGCAGGAGATGCGCGCTTGGTACGAGGAAACGAGTCGGCAACTTTTGATGGACCCTCTTGAGCGGTTTCTCAAATTGCAGCCCGTCAAGAGCGCACTTGATGCGCTCAGTATGCGTGATCCGGAGATATCTCCTCGCGCACTCAATGCCAGGTCGCGAATCGATAAGAAGTTCCAGCGGGTCTTGATTGCAACGGCGCTTGATCTTCCCGAACTCTGGCGGATCTTCCGCGCTGGAAGCAATGTTGCCGAGTCGCAGTCGTGGCAGAAGCGTCGGGAGGCGCACAACAAAGAAGCTTCAGCGCTTCTCGACCGCTATGCACGGTGGGCGCAGAAGGCGATAGGCGAAGAGAAGAAGAGAGAGGAAGCACCAAGGGATCCGAGAAACGACTTATGGTGGCGGCAACATCGTGCATTGCTTGAGACGCTCCTAGTCGAGATGGCATGGCGCAACCTCACGCTAACCTGGTTTTCTGCGACCGAGACGTTGATCGGCGATGTTCATCGGGAGAGTGAGGAAGCCCGCTCGCACAGATCCGCAACGTTGCGGTGGCTCGAGGAGGGCGCACGATCCGATCTGGCTCAGGACAGTTTTGCTCTCATCACACCAGAGGAACGCCTACGCGGATGGGCTCTTCCGATTGAATCCGAGGCTCGCCTTAAGATGGCCGAACGGACCGAGTTACTGGTAGGCGGCTTTCGCCCGCGGTTGCGGCGTATCGCGATGCGCTCTCGATTCCTAAGGGCTTTCGATGTATATGCGCGCAAACGAATGCGAGGGCTCATTGAACATTCCTGGCAAATGACCGCGCGTGTGGTGCGTGACGCGGAGCAATCGAAGGAGATGATCGCTTATTGGGGCGAAACGTCCCTGGACCGGCCAGCTGAGGCATCGCAGCTCATCGAAGAGGCACGTCAGAATGCGATGATCGCACTCGTCGAGGAGCCCACGCTGGTTCCGGTCGAAGAACTGAATCGAGAAGCGGTCGAAGCATTCTGGAGATGGCATCAGGCTGGTTCGCTCATGCTCGAAGCGGAGCAAGATGGATGGTTTGCCTTTCTACGGCGTCCACGCGCTCGGAGTTTTCTTCCGACTGCTATTGAAATGTTGGGATTGCAAAGCCGAACAGCTCTACTGGGAAGCGCCCACTGGGTAAGGGGTCGCGTAGAACGCACGATGGAGTCAGTGGGAGGCAGAGTACCAACTCATCCCGTTTTGCCTCCTGTGATTCGACGGACAACCCTTCGGGATACCTTGGCGCTTCCGGCGGCAAAACGCGAGTTGCCGCCGCTCTATCGACTGCTCTTTCGGTTAGCTCCTGTGGAGGATCGTCGCTTTCTAGTGGGTCGGGATCAGGAGTTGGCAGGTATCGATCAGGCTGTAACAGATTGGGAGGCCGGAAGATTTGCGGCATGTCTGCTGATTGGCGCGCGAGGTAGCGGCAAGACGAGCCTGTTGAATTGTGCTGTTCGAGAAACAATTGCTAATCATTGCTTGATTCGCTCGGAGTTTAACGATCGGCTGCTCCGCCCGGAGCAGCTAGATGCGTTTCTTCGTTCGTTGCTGGGACTGCGCGGCGACGACGATCTGTTGAAGGCGCTCGCGTCCGAACGGCGCATTCTCATTCTGGAAGAGAGCGAGCGAGTTTTCCTGAGAACGGTAGACGGCTTTGCAGTGGTTCATCATCTCATGCACTTGATCCATCGCACTGCCGCGACGACGTTATGGCTTATCGTGATGAACGACAGGTCGTTTCGTGTGCTCGACGCCGCGACGCATCTTCATCGAGTCTTCTCGCACCGGATTAATGCCATGAGCGTCTCCCGAAGCGATCTTGAAACCGCGATTCTAGAGAGACATCGGCTCTCCGGGCTGCGGTTGGAGTTCGCGCCCCCGCCGGCAGGAGATCCTAGGGTAAATCGAGCGAAGCGATGGTTTGGCATTGAGGATTCGCCGCAAAAGCTCTTCTTCGATTCTTTGTTGCAGCAGTCGGAAGGCATCTTTCGCTCTGCATTCGAGCTTTGGCTCAGCTCGATTGAACGCGTCGAGGGCGATACGATTCATATTCGCCAACCGCTTGATCCTTCATTCAACCTGTTTCGTAGCGAGCTTGCGCAGGAAGACCATTTCACGTTGCTCGTGATTCAGGAACATGGCTCACTGACTCAGGAGGAGTTAGCCGAGGTTCTGTGCGAATCGCCGGACAAGAGCCGAGGCCGGACCGAGCGCCTGACTGCCTTGGGCTTGATCGAATTGGATCCCGAACATCCCGGGCTGCGGGTAAAACCGGAGGCGCAGCGCTTCGTAAACGACCTCTTGCGGCGAGCAAATCTGACATAAGGGATACTGCGCATGCTAAACAACGAACCGAAGATACTTCAGTTGACTCAAGGGGGAGAAGCAAATGTGCTGGCTCAGTTGTCCCTCGTAAAGATTCTGATTGTGGTCGTGCTGGTTGTCGCGGCGTGGGCTCTTCTCAAATGGATACGTGGCCTTTTCGATGGCCTCGAAAAGCACAACCCGAGGTTGAGGTTTCTTTTGCGGCAGGTGGAACCGCCTCTGCGGGTCGCAATCTGGTTTGCCGCGCTTCTTCTTTCTGCGGAGATTCTCGCTCCATCAAAGAGTGCATTTTTAGCGGCACTGGGATCTGCAGCTCTCGCTATCGGTTTGGGATTGCAGGATCTGATTAAGAATCTAATAGGAGGCTTTGTGGTCATTGTCGACCGTCCATTTCAGACGGGCGATCGAGTGGAGTTCGGAGAGGCGTGTGGTGAGGTGAAGCAAATCGGGCTGCGCAGTACGAAGGTGCTAGCGGACTCTGGAATGCTGGTCACGATCCCAAATGCGGACGCGCTGACCAAGCCGATTTTCAACGCCAATATGGGAGTGGCTGAGTGTATGGTCTCTGCTGAAGTGGCGCTCCCTGCCAGTGCCGATGTGGATGAGGCGTTGAAGCTGTGTCGCGAAGTCGCGGTGTGTTGTCCCTACACCTACCTTGGTCGTCACGTTGAAGTCGATCTGCATGAAGATAACAGGCGACAGAAGATTATGCTGCTCGTGATCCAGGCATATGTCTACGATCATCGCTTCGCCTCTGCTATGAAGACAGAGATCCTGCGTCGAACACAACGCGAGTTCTTATCGCACGGGATTTTGACTCATACGGATGGCACGCCACATCATCACGGAGAGTAACTCTAACCTTGAGTTAGGATTGGCCGCTCAGAGTCGCCGTTTGAGTGCTCTCGTATCTTGTTGTCCCTAGAGAGGGACGTGGTTTTTAAGTCCAGGATCTAATGTTCGAATCCTCATTGATCTTTGCTCACATTGATCTTTGGTCATATTGGTTCGAACAAGGCGATATGACAGGCTAATGCTCATCAGACCAGTGAACTTGACGATTAAATGAAGTCCGGTGTGAACTGATAAGACGGGGGGAAGGTCTTTGCCCACGTGAAGGTCTCGGTTGTGGCTCAAGAACCAACGTGAAAGTAGAATAGGCACCCTAGATCGGATGGCCCACCGCCGTCAGAATCAGAAAAATGCAGAGCAGGTCTCCAGATTGTCGAGTTAAGATTCCCGGGACCGCAAAGAGATAGGATGTCGCCATCTTAAGGGCCACGTAGTTCTACGGCTTAATGCTTGCATTCAAACAAACTGACTCAACTGAAGTGAGCACATCGGAGGAAGGACATGGCAAATTTGAAGAACGAAGTTCAGAGTAACGACGCGGCGAGCGTCGCTAGAGTCGATATGAAGTTCGAGATTGTCGTCATCCCAGTTTCGGATGTCGATCGTGCGAAGGAGTTCTACGTGAGGCTCGGGTGGCGGCTCGATGCCGACTATGCCACCGATGACTTCCGCGTGATTCAGTTCACGCCGCCTGGCTCCCAGTGTTCGGTCATCTTCGGCAAGAACGTCACAGCGGCTGCACCCGGCTCCGCCCAGGGTCTATACCTGATCGTCTCCGATATTGCGGCCGCCCGCGCCAAGTTGCTCAGTCTTGGTGTAAAGGTGAGTGAGGTGTTCCACAACGAGGGCGTGTACACCGGCCCAGATGAGCCCTACCTCTTCGGGCGAATGCGAGTCAGCGGTCCTGACTCCGAGCATCGCAGCTATCGCTCGTTCGCCTCATTCCACGATCCGGACGGCAACGGCTGGCTGTTCCAGGAGCTCACGACGCGACTGCCCGGTCGCATTGACGCTGCGGCGACGAGCTTCGCATCGGCCAATGATCTGGCGAGTGCGCTCCGGCGTGCCGCAGGGGCCCACGGCGAACATGAGAAGCGCACCGGCGGTCAGCACGATGAGAACTGGCCGGATTGGTACGCCCAGTACATGGTGCGCGAGCAGTCCGGCGAAGAGCTACCGCAATGAATCGAAGACTACTCTCTGGATCAGCTAGCAAGCGTGCGTTGGCTTGCTGGAATCAGTAAGTCCTCAATACGAACCGGCAGATCACGTACACGAATGCCTGTCGCGTGGTATACTGCGTTCGTGATCGCCGCGGCAATTCCAGCAAGACCTATCTCGCCGACCCCTCGAGCTCCGAGCGCGTTAAGCTCGTAGTCCGGATAGTCGAGAAAGGTGACATCGATCTCCGGCGTGTCCGCGTTTACGGATACAACATAGTCGGCAAGGTTGTTGTTGATTGGTGCACCCGAGCGCGGGTCGTACATCGTCTCTTCAAACATAGCCATCCCGACACCCATCACCACTGCGCCTTCTATTTGGTTGCGCGCTGGTCGTGGATTCAGGATGCGACCAGCATCGATGACCGTGACGACGCGGCTCACACGAAGGCGTGCTATCTCGGGCTGCCAAGTCACTTCCGCAAATTGCGCACCGTACGAATGGAATGAGAACTTCGGCTTTGAAGCTCCAAAGGTACCGTCAGACTTGCCCGTACCCGAAACGGAGTTGACGTTGGCGATCCTCAGTATCTCTGTCATCGGCACCCCAGCTGTTCCTTGCCCCTTCAAACGAACAGTTCCGTCGACAAGTTCGATATCTTCCTGCTTCTTGCCCAGGAATGGTGACCCATTCGACTTGATGGCTGCGAGGAGTAGGGCTTTGCCTGCATTCTGCGCCGCGGCGAGGACTGCCGGCGTCATCGAGGCAGTGACCCAGGAGCCGCCCGAAATCGGTCCCGGTGGAAGCGAAGAGTCGCCGAGTACGACATCGATTCTATTGACTGGAATTCCCGTCTCGTGGCTCACTACCTGAGCCATAACGGTGTAGGTTCCTCCGCCAATGTCCTGGGTACCGCAGGCAACGCGCGCAGAGCCATCTTGTAGAAGTTCTACCGTCGCTTCCGTCTCAATTCGCGCCGCCAACCAAGAGCATGCTGCGACACCCCAGCCCAACGTGAGACCATCGCGCTTCATCGATCCGACCTCGGGAGTTCGCCGCGACCATCCGAACTTTTCCGCCCCGACAGTGAGGCACTCCTTCATGTGCCGTGAAGAGAAGGGAATGTTCAAGCTCTCGTCCAGCGCAGGCTCATTCTTCAACCGTAACTGGACGGGATCCATCTTCAGCGCAATCGCCAACTCATCCATTGCCGATTCCAACGCGAACAGTCCTGGCACCGCACCGGGACCACGCATTGCGGTAGGGTTGCCGACGTTACGGCGTGCGAGGCCTCCGGTCACAAGCAGGTTGGAAGTGCTGTACATGAACGGAGTGACTTCGCCACAACCTTCGTCGTAGTCATCGAGCATCGAAGTGTGGTTGATGTAATCCTGTTGTACAGCAGTTAATTTACCGTCGGCATCGGCTGCGAGTTGGATTCGCTGGTCGATTGCGGGTCTATGACCGACGCTTTGGAACATCATCTGCCGGCTTACCACCAGTTTGACTGGGCGCTTAAGGTTGCGGGCACACGCGGCTGCTAACAAACCATGTGGCCATGGCCACAACTTGCCGCCAAATCCCGACCCTAAGTACCGAGTGATCACCTGCACCTGTTCTGGAGGGACACCAAGCATCTGCGCCATCACATCGCGATGATTCACAACCGCTTGCGAGGTTTCGTACAGCGTGTACCTCTGCCCATCGTAGACTGCGACTGAAGCATGCAACTCGATAGGGTTGTGTGTCTCCACCGGAATTGTATATACCTCATCGACCTTCATCTTTGCCGCATTCAACGCGGCAGTCGTATCTCCGCGTTTGCTTTTCTCTTCAGGTTTGTCTGTGGTAAGTGAGGTTCCCAGGAGCTTGGCACCCGTGTTCGGCTTCTCTTTGTTGTAGGTCACCGTGACACTCTCGGCCGCAGCGCGTGCCTGTTCGACTGTCTGCGCGACGGCGACAGCAACGTACTGGCCGTAATAACGAATTGTGTCGTCCTCAAACGGGGGGCGCTTTTCATCAATGATCATGGTGAACCCGGTTGAAGGAGGTACACGGTAAAGCTTTCCGATGTTTTCCCGATGGTATACAGCGACGACGCCAGGCATCTTCTCCGCTGCACCTGTGTCCAGGCGCGTGATTGTGCCGTTCGAAATCGTTGCGCAGACCGGCCACGCGTAGAGTAGGCCAGGGAAGTGGTGGTCTGAGGCGTACATCGCCGAGCCGCTTACTTTGAGTGGACCATCTATCCGAGGCGTCGCAACGCCGATCACCTTCGATTCAGTTACCCGATCCATCGTTCTCTCCTTAGGCGCTTTGACTCGCCTGCGCCATCGCGTGCACCAAGCAGCGCTTTGCCAGCTCTACTTTGAATCTGTTCTGGCTTTGAGGTTTCGCGCCGTGAAGAGCACCCTCGGCGGCGGCGACGAAGTTAGAGGCAGTCGCCGGTTTTCCAATTAATATTTTTTCAGCTTCTACAGAGCGCCAGGGCTTCGTCCCCACTCCGCCCATTGCGACGCGAATGAAATCGATTCTGTCGCTGCTCTGCTTCATCACGATCGCCGCGGAAGCCAAGGCAAACTCATAGGAGGCACGGTCACGAAGCTTCAGGTAGACGCTCTTTGCGCCAGGAGGCATCTTCGGTAGTGTGACGTATGCCACCAAATCCCCCGGCTCCAAGACGGTCTCAAGCTGAGGAGTGGATCCGGGCACAAGGTAGAACTCCCCGATAGGTACGGTCCGCGGTCCCTTTACCCCCTCAATATGCACCATGGCATCGAGTGCCATCAGAGCGACGTTCTGGTCGGAGGGGTTTGTCGCAATGCAGTGCTCGCTCGTACCAAGAATCGCCAGCATTCGGTTGTAGCCACCGATAGCAGAACATCCAGAACCAGGTTCGCGCTTATTGCATCCTGTGGCTGTATCCCTGTAGTACACGCAGCGCGTCTTCTGGAGCAGGTTGCCTGCTGTGGTTGCCATATTACGCAGCTGGGGTGACGCACCCGACAGCAAGGCTTGCGAAAGAACCGCATACTGTTCCTTCACCACTGCGTCCTGAGCCACGTCCGCATTCCTCGCGAGAGCTCCAATCTTCAGCCCACCGTCCGCGGTCTTCTCGATCCGGTCGAGTGGCAGACCATTGATGTCCACCAATTCCTTAGGACGTTCGACGTTCAATTTCATATAGTCGATCAGGTTGGTTCCACCCGCAATGAAACGTATCTCCGCGCCATTTTGCGCTGTGGACGACTTCGCCTGAGCCTTCACTGCATCTGGTATCGTTCGCGCCGTCACCAGTTCGAAGAGTTCCATCGTTGGTCTCCTGTCTTACCCTATCCGCCGAACCGCCTGGACCGCCGCGACGATATTCGGATATGCCCCGCAGCGGCAGATATTGCCGCTCATAGCTTCCTTTACATCGCTATCTCCGGCTCCCCAAGGTTCCTTGACCATGGCTACGGCAGACATAATCTGCCCAGAGGTGCAATAGCCGCACTGATAGCCATCGTGCTCCACGAACGCCTCTTGCATCGGATGCAAGTGGCCTGGCTGACCGACACCTTCGATTGTGGTAATTTCAGCGGTTTGTTGCATTGCTGCAAACGTCAGGCAGCTGTTCACGCGCCGGCCATTGATATGCACCGTGCAAGCTCCACACTGCCCGTGGTCACAGCCTTTTTTGGTCCCGGTCAGATACAACGTTTCGCGTAAGGTGTCCAGCAGCGTGGCGCGCGGATCAATCTGAACCGAATATGCCTGACCGTTCACCCTCAAAGTCACAGGCACCCTTCCTGGAATAGCGTGGCCTTCAGAGCCTGTTCTCTCTTGGGCCTGAGTGATCGCTGGAGTGATTGCCAGCGGAGCGACCCCAGTCGCGGCCGTGGCAACTCCCGCTGCTCCTATATGGGAAAGAAATGATCTTCGGCTCAATTTCCCTAGCGAAGACATCGGTCCCTTTGTGTCTTTCTCATCGATAGCCAAGTACCACCTCCCCGACACGGCTCTCTTGGACGCATGCAATTATTCCACATCTGGCGATGCTTGAGGTTTTGGTAGACCGACGTCAATCCCCACGGAGCGCTGCAATTTTTGGAGGCTATGCGGGAGAGGAAGGATATCGGACTACACAACCCGTATCTCATTGAGAGTGAACTATCTTTGGCTGCTGCGCCGAAAGTGTGGTGACTGGGGACGTGTGGATGGCAGCGGCGAGACGCGCGAGAGGGTTCGCATCCATATGCTCCTGAACATTTGAATTGGTTTACGACGTTGATTTGTTAGCAAAGAAGCTACGGTTTGCTTAGCAACTCC
Source organism: Tunturiibacter psychrotolerans (assembly GCF_051013365.1). Classification (GTDB taxonomy): domain Bacteria; phylum Acidobacteriota; class Terriglobia; order Terriglobales; family Acidobacteriaceae; genus Edaphobacter; species Edaphobacter psychrotolerans_A. The sequence goes on from NZ_CP132941.1 coordinate 2,841,553, forward strand.
ATCATGTAGTCAGTTGCAGCCTTATCATTCATCAGAGCGAGCTGGGACACGATGCTTCGCTTCAACTCGAGGTCCTTCTCACTGCGGGCCAGCTCCACCATTCTCGGTGCATCCTGAGTAATAAATAGTCCGGAGATGACAGATTTCTTGATCTTCGGGTCGCTAGTCGCCTTATAAACTTCCACGAGTGTGTCGTTCGAGCGCTTGCCTTCGAAGACCGCGATCGACCGAATTGCTTCGCGCTGGAGTTCGGGGCCCATCTTCCCCATCGCCGCATCATGCAAAATGGCGTCGGCGTCGGGCGATTTGCTTTGTGCCAACACAAACAGTGCATGTTTCTTCATGGCGGGCGACCCGTTCCCATTGAGGACACCTCTCAAGAGAGGAATCGCCCGCGCAGGATCCTGATTCAGCAGCGAGTTCAAGGCCAACATCTTCAGATCCTCATCTGAACCGTGTGGTGGATTGCTGTTATCCCACATCTCCACATCTTCCACTGAGGGATCGGTCATTGCCCGCACCTGAACATTCACATTTTTCATGCTCTCAGCTAAGGCCTCCGTATCGATATGTACATTCACAGTCAATGCGGAACAGTCTCGATTCCACTGGCTGTTCGGGTCTTGCGCACGTAGTTGGTCGCATGTCGCCGCAGCTAATTGAGGTTTGCCCAGCTTGTTCAGCGAGTAAGCCTTCCAATAAACTGCCGCGTCCACGCGCTTCCCTTTAGCGTTAATCACCTTGTCAAAAGAGACAACCGCATCCTGCCAGCGATGCTCATCCATTGCTTTCGAGCCCGCTGTGTAGGCGACATCGTCCTGTACCGGTGCAGCAGCCAGTTCTGGCGTGAGCGCATGAATGGAAGACACGTCCATCGAAAAAAACAGCAGTGTCGAGCAGAGTGTAATTCGAGTAAAAGACATCATTGTGCCGCTCCTTGATTTCGATCGTCGTTTTGCTGCAGGATCCTTATGTCCAACAGCAATCCGCTTGTATTCATCTCCAACCGCAGCCTCCACGTGCTGTGCTGAGTTTCCGGTTCGTTGTCCAGTGTGGTCAGGACACGGCCGAGGTTTTCCAACACCGCTGCTTGCGCCACATCTCCACTCTCCCTCGCCGAGTGAACATAAACCGCGTTTTTCAGAAGCAAGTGATGTGCCTGTTCGCGCGTAATCTCATCCAGCGGCCCCTGAGTGTTGTTCACTTCAGTGAGCAACCGTTCCGCGGAGTCGAGATGATCCGCAATTGCCGGATCGCGGGGCTCACTCGTCAGTGGTCCGTGTCCGTTGATCGCCACATTCGGCCGCCTCTTCATTGTGTAGCTCCCGTGCAAAGCTATAAAGACCACCCCGAGGAGCGCTGCCATCGCCAAGCCAATCGTGGGCCATATAAGCTTCCACCGAAGACCAAACCGCTTCGGATGGCCGGCGCCCAATACACTCAGATTTCCACGCAACCGCTGCCAGTTTCTCTCCAGATCAAGCTTCGGGACTGGCTCGGCGGAAAACACACGCAGCGTCTCCGCGATCGACTCCGACACAGCGGCGCATTGCACGCACTCCTCCAGATGCCGACGAATTGCAGTCTCATTCGAGCTCTCATGTAACTGATATGCAATCAAATCCTCTTCTGGAAAATGTTTCATCGCAAACCTCCTGCAACAGGCGCGAGCGATCGCCGCAGCTTCGAGACCGCTCGAAAAACAGCCTGTTTCGCTGAGTTCACCGTGATGTTCAGTGCCTCCGCAATCTCTGACATTGGAACTTCTTCCATGTGCCTCATCGTGAATGCAGCTCGCTCCATCGGAGTGAGCGCTGCCATCGCTGTTTCACGAAGAGAGACAGCTTCCCTGACAAGCAGCTCGCCCTCCGGCCCTGCCTGCCCGTCTGTGACACGCACCGTACCCTGTGCCGCAGAGGGCTCGTCCGCGATTCGCGGTGCACGATAGGAGAGATCGCGGTTGCGTCGTTCGACGAGATTGATAGCCGTATTCATAGTGATTCGTACGATCCAGGTCGAAAAGGCAGAATCCTGCCGAAAACTCGGCAGCTTGTTGTAAGCGCGCAGAAACGCCTCCTGAGCTGCTTCTTCCGCATCTTCTTTGTTGCCAGTGATGCGAAACGCTACACGAGCCACCGACGAGAAGTGACGATCCATCAACACACGATAAGCGTCTCGATTCCCCCCGAGCACCTCTCGGATCGCTTCTGTCTCTGCTCTATCCATTCGCCGATTAGACAACTGGTTTGCCCGCTGGTTAGGTTCCCGGGAAAAATAATCGGCGGAATGGACAAGCGTCCATCTCATACCGGCATGAATTGGGAGTAATGTCCCATATGCCATATGACAAATAGAAGAAGGATAGCCCGGCCATTCAATGGTTCCTGATCGAAGATTCACCGCGCCCGTTCTTGAACTCGCCAATCGTGGGCTGGCTGAAGATTCCTGCACGACCGCTCGCAAAATTGAGACTCCACTGGTGAGATTGGGGTTATATAGACGCGCGCTCAACCCTTCAAACTGGCCTGCCTAGCCGTCGGCTTCGAGTTCGACAAGATTGGCACCTCCATTCCAGACCTTACGTACGACACTAGTACCCTCGTACCTAACCCAGGTGTCGATCTCGACCAATGCATTGACTACGGAAAGCCGCATAATCTGAGAGGAATCGCCTCTCTATCCTTGACAGGATGTTTGCGCGCTTCTCATGTCGTCGATGTAATGCTCTGTTCATAGTCCTGCGCATATTATGAGTGCACCTTCGCGAGTTCACTCATCGAGGAAAAAAGCATGAGCACTGCTGCAACCCTCGCATCTATAGGCGATGACGGTGTTTTGAACGAGTCGCTTTCCCCCACGCTCTCGAATGTTTGGATCGACCGCGATGTCAGCTGGCTCGATTTCGACGAACGAGTGCTGGCCGAGGCGCTCGATGAGCGGACGCCATTGTTGGAACGAGCTAAGTTTTTAGCTATCTTCACCTCGAACCTGGATGAGTTTTTCATGAAGCGTGCCGTCGTACTGCGCGAGGGAGAAGCTGAGGCGAGGCGTTCACTGACACGGCAGCTTAGGGACAGGCTGACCCCCATGCTTCAGCGCCAGGCTGAGTGTTACCGGCAAGTGATCATCCCCGGTTTGGCTGCGCACGGTGTCCATCTAAGAAATTGGGATGAACTAACCCAAGTTCAGCAGGACGAAGCCGCGCGCTACTTTGACTCGCAGCTATCTCCAGCCCTAACTCCGCTGGTCGTTGATCCTGTGCATCCGTTTCCATTTCTTTCCAATCTTTCCACGTCACTGATCTTTCATCTGCGCGACACAGCTCACAACGAATCGATGTACGCTCGCGTAAAAGTTCCCGAAAATTTGAAACAGTGGGTGCCATTGGAGAGCAATGATGCACCAAATCAAAAGGTATTCGTTCCTCTGCATGAAATCATTCGGGGCAATCTCCATAAGCTTTACAGTGGAATGACGATCAGGTCTGTCACGCTCATGCGGCTAACTCGCGATGCTGAGGTGGAACTGGAGGAGAATTCCGAAGCTGAGATTCGAGGCCTGGTTCAGGATCAGATACGTCAACGGCGTTATGAACCGGTCATCCGTCTTGAGTTCGGGCCGGGCGCTGACCCGGCGATCAAGGAGCTGCTGCGCGAGCGTTTTGGACTGGCGCCTTCAGAACTCTATGATATGCAGGAGGAGTTGGATTACGGGAGCCTGTTTGAGCTTATGGGCTTGCCGTTCCCAGAGCTGCGTGAACCCGCTTGGACTCCTCTCGTACCCCCGGCCTTCCAGAACGTGGGAATCTTCGCCGCCATTCAAGCCGGTGACGTGCTTGTCCATCATCCCTACGAGAGCTTTGACGCCAGCGTCGAAGCGTTCATACATAGTGCCGCTGACGATCCGCAGACCATCTCGATCAAGATGACCGCATATCGTATTGGCGACGATACGCCCTTTGTTAAATCGTTAGTTCGGGCCGCTGAACAAGGAAAGCAAGTCGCCTGCGTCATGGAGATAAAAGCTCGCTTCGACGAAGAGCGAAATCTGCACTGGGCGGCCGAGCTTGAGAGAGTGGGAGCCCATGTAACGTTCGGCATTAAGGGTCTCAAAACTCACGCTAAGACGGCCCTCGTTGTTCGGAAGGAGGCCGATGGCCTGCGCTGCTACGTGCATATCGGGACCGGCAACTACCACGTGAAGACAGCACGCCTGTACACAGACCTTGGTCTGCTGACAAGCAACCCTCTGATTACTCGCGACGTTGTGAATCTCTTTCACTATCTGACCGGGCACGCAAGCGCGCCGGAGTGCACTACCATTTTGGTGGCGCCTACGACTATGCGCCCGCGTTACCTTGAACTAATCGAACGTGAGATCGAGCATAAACTGGCGGGACGTCCGGCCAGAATCGTCGCGAAGATGAATCAGCTTGAAGACCCGGCATTGATCGAAGCGCTCTGTGAAGCCTCTCGCGCCGGCGTATCGATCGACCTTATCATCCGAGGCTTCTGCTGTCTGCTCCCAGGCATTCCCGGTCAGACCGAGAACATTCGTATTCGATCCATCATCGGCCGCTTCCTCGAGCACTCGCGAATCGCTTATTTTGCCAATGGTAAAGAGGATCACCTTGAAGGTGATTTTTTCATCGGATCTGCGGACTGGATGGTTCGCAACCTCTCTAAGCGAATTGAGGTGGCGACGCCGATCCTAGCCAAAGAACCAAAGCGGAGGCTTTGGGAGTTCCTTGACATTTGTCTGACGGACAAGCGGCAAGCTTGGGTCCTCGATACTAACGGCACTTATTCGCAGTTGCGGCCTGATGGAGAAGGCAGTTCCACGGGGGCCGAGGCACTAGGAACTCACAAGGCGATGATGGATCTTGCGAGCTCTTATTGTGGAGACTGCTAGTAAACTTCGAGCGATTCTCGCCTTGCGGCAAACGGCTTCATGCAATGACATAGTGCCCGTGTGCTCTAGAAGTTGGCCGCGATATACGTTAATCAAGCAATATTTCGTAGGGCCGCATCATCTCGTTAGCCGCATGTGCTCAAGGGTATGGCAATGCCAGACAAATCGGCCCGCATGGCCATCAAAGCGCACTGCGATACGCGTACCCCCTCGCGACTCCACACGCACCGTGTCCTTCCATCCAGCCTCCTGCTTCATCGGAGAGACCGCAGGGCCGATGTAGGCCAGAGTCTCGTTGGATAGGTAAGTTGGCACCGAAATCGGGCGCCGATCCAGTACCTGAAATCGCACCTGATGCAGATGAATGGGGTGGGTGTCGGTGGTCAGATTGATCAGTTGCCAGATTTCCAAACTCCCGTGACGGGGCTTCTCGGTAATGGGATCGTGCCAGCGGTTTCCGTTGAGTAACATTTGAGAAGGATGACTGAGGTCTGGTCGGTCAATGTGTGATCGACAAAGTTTTCTTTTGACCAAGGGGAAAGAACAAGGAGCGGCAAGCGAGGCCGATGGCCGCAGCGGGCCAGCGCATGGTGGTTAGTCGGATCGATGCCCGGCAGAATCACCTTTTGATCTCCGCAAACTCCCTTGTCGTTGAGGAAGTCTGCGATCCCGTTGGAGGAGTTTACGATGGGGCCTGAACTGATGGTCATACCAGCCGTCAGAGTCGTCGTAGGTCACGATGATCGCAGTCGAGTCCCAAAACTTCGACTGTTGGATGAAGTTGATCGTGTTGACCAGGAACTCCTGCTCGTCCAGTGGATCGGATTCTCCGGAGTGGCCAGCCCAGCGGCTTTTTCCATCTTTGTCTCATCATATGCATCTTTTAAGTGGAGACACTTTGCCAAAAACTGAGAATCGGTCCATTTATCCTTCCGCCACAAAGAATGGGGTCACCGCTGATCCCTCCATACGCACTACTCATCCCAACGTGATCCTTACGATCTGTTGCATGAGCCTGCTGATCGTGGGCATGGATGTGACGATTGTTAATGTCGCGTTGCCGGCAATCCAGAAAGACCTGCACGCTCAGCTGGCTGGACTGCAGTGGATCCTCGACGCTTACACTCTGGTGGTGGCAAGCTTCCTGATGCTGGCAGGATCAGTGTCGGACCGTTTCGGGCGCAGGAGGGTGTTCCAGATCGGATTGGCCGTGTTCGTTCTCGGATCACTTCTATGCAGTCGGGCTGGAACAATCGAACAACTTATCGGATTTCGTGCGCTCCAGGGATTTGGGGCGTCAATGCTGAATCCGGTAGCTCTGTCGATTATTGCAAATGCGTTTCCGAATCCGAAGGCTCGAGCGCGGGCAGTGGGCGTATGGGGGGCGGTGGCAGGTCTATCGCTGGGTATCGGACCGCTGATCGGGGGAGCCCTGACTGAGTCAATTGGATGGCGGTCGATTTTCTGGATCAACGTGCCGATCGGAGTTACGGCAGCGCTGCTGGCGGCGCACTTTGTGCCTGAATCGAAGGCTGCGCGCGCCCGCGCCTTTGACCCGGTTGGACAGATCCTGGTGCTGATTGGGCTGGCAACGCTGACGTCGGGTGTCATCGAAGGGCCGCACGAAAGGTGGGGATCAGGATTGATCCTGGGGTTCTTTATTACAGGGGGGATGGCATTGCTTGCGTTCGTGCTATACGAGCCGCGCAGGAGTGATCCCCTCTTGGACCTGCGGTTCTTCCGCAGCGTGCCATTCTCGAGCGCAACGGTCTTAGCCCTATGTGCCTTTTCTTGTTTCGCGGGATTTCTCTTTTTGAATGCACTCTATCTCCAGCAGGTGCGCGGATTTTCACCTTTTCACACTGGATTGTTTACGCTGCCTCTGGCGTTAGCGATGTTGGTGGCTTCGCCATTGTCGGGACGGCTTGTAGGGAACTACGGCACGCGACCTTCTCTTTTGGCCTCAGGTGTTGGATTCCTACTAAGCGCACTCATGCTGACCCGGTTGACTCAACAGACTTCAGTAGGTTGGCTGCTCGCTGTATACGCGCTGTTCGGCGTCGGGCTCGGCATGGTGAATGCGGCGATCACAAACAGCGCGGTGGCTGGAATGCCGCTATCTCAGGCGGGCGTAGCTGCTGCGGTTGCTTCGACGAGCAGGCAGGTAGGCGCAGCGATTGGTGTCGCGGTGTCTGGAACGGTGGTATCAGTAAGCCATGCAAACGGCACAGATTTCACTTCGGCGACACACCCGATTTGGTGGGTAATGACGGCGTGCGGCGCAGCGGTGCTAGTGATCGGGTTTGCGTCGAACACGGGTTGGGCACGGGCAAGCACAGAACGGGTGACGCACTTGTTTGACGAGCGGCACTGAAGTGCAAAGAAGTGATCAAACCCAATCTATTGCCAACTGGCTGGAAATCAGTATCCTCATTTCCAGCGTCAGAAGTCCCGGGCCAGCCGTGTTCTATAGCGTGTTTATCTGACCGAGGAGATTTATATGGCGGAATCAACGGAGATTAAGAAGGGAAGCGAACTCGAGTTTCTCCTCAAATCGCTACCGCAAGGCGATGGCGTCCCAAAACTCACAGCGGCAGACATTGCCGCTGCCCTGGCAAAAGAACCGGACAGCAAGAAGGCCGCGGAGACTCTCCAAAAAATCGCTGCCAGTGATAAAAACAAGCTTCCTGGAAGCACTGAAGTTCGGGTTGGGCCATTACATATTAAGCTCAAGAAGCTTATCCGGTCTGCTGCCTGTTCAGTATTCTTTCTGGGCATCTCTACCGTGGATGCCTCAAAGGTCACCTTTCTGGCAGGTGTTGAGCAGGGGCTTGAGTTCTTAGCCGCTTTTGCAGAAAGCCTTGAGAAGCTGAGTCCTACCGAGATCATGTTGTACGACATCATTGCAGAGATCGAAACCAGGAACCGATTTCCCCACATCGATCCGAAGCACCTCCAAGGGACAGAGCAAGACATTCAGACCCTGATCCGAGCGCGAGGGTATGATCTTCCTCGGGATTTCAAAGATGCCCTCATCGGGCTTCTGAATAAGAAAGCGATCGAATCGGCACCCGGTGCGCCGAACGATCCAATCTATCGCCCGATCTTCTAGGGAGTTCAGTATGCCTCAGTATCTCGCGACGATTCCAAATAATGACGCTGGAAAACAAGCGGTCAATCATCTCAGAGAGTTCGGACCTTGGGACTTCGGAATCACCTACCGGGGATCTCTGTCTGACTTTTTACGACAACTTTCCGAAGTACCAATCGTCGCTACGCAGGTACTCGAAGCATTGCCGTATGAATTTCATGCCCTAGAGGTCGCAGAAGGTCAGGAAAAAATCGCCATCCCAAAGATTCTTCGATGGCATTCCGATCCGACAGGCCGACGGCAGTGGCGCGGCCATATCGAAGCGATCGAACCAAACGTAAAGTTTAGACTCTCGGCACTCGGGCTCCCCTTTTCTCTCGGTGGCTGGCATAACAGCTATTTGAAGACGCTCAACATCGGAGCGGCGGGTGGTGGAGGGCGGGCAGACGTTAAAGTGGCCGTGCTCGACACGGGATCCGACAAGCTGCATTTCGTGACTGACTTTTACGATATAACGACAACGTCCGCTAACCTCCATCCCGGAGCGGCGAATCAGGTCGACACCGACGGACATGGAACGGCAATGGCAACGCTCATCCACGAAGTCGCCCCGGGGGCATCAATATCGATGGTGCGTATAGCCGACAGCGACCCGGAGTATATGCATGTTCTCGCCGGCCTTGCTATCGCCGTGTGCGACTGCCAAGCAGAAATCGTCAATCTTAGTTTTGGCTTTGTCGATTTTGGCGGGAGTTGCGGAGCCTGCGGCGCGAATGATGTCTCTCGTTCGATTGCTCTTGAAAAAATGCTTGGTATGTTGATCGATCTCGATCCGTCGATTCGGATTGGATTCAGGGCTCCCATCTTTGTGGCAGCGACGGGCAATCAAAGATCAACAACCGGCTTCCACTATCCCGCGGCCTTTGACTACACGATAGCTGTTGGATCGGTGACCGATAGCGGTCAGCGGTCGTCGTTCAGCAACTATGGCACAACCCACACGGCTTTTCTGGTCGCCCCAGGAGGGGAAGAAGTACTGCCACAAGAGCATGTAGGCAGTGGTAGTACGGGCATCTGCTTTGGAACGTCGGTGTCGACTGCGTACATCTCCGGCATACTGGCCTTGATGCGCCAGGACGGCAGCTATTCCTCTCTGAGTCGTGAGGACCTGATCGACGCCCTTCTCAAAATGTGCGTGATGCCAGGTGGTGGGAATGCGAACGAGTACGGACGAGGCATCTTTCACTACGTATGACGGTGAAATTACTCCGACATCGGCCCTGCCAGACAAGTGACGAGAGGGTTTATCCTTATTCATTCGTAATAAAAATTGCAGCTTCGTGTTCTTACGACGATGCGCTTCGCGAGCATCAGACCCGCGACCACATATCCAAAAGATAATAACGACGGCAGCATCAACTTCTTTATTGAGTCCAAACACACCGCGTATACATCGATTCTGTATCAACTCTTGACAGTAAGCGTGAATACCTTGTGTCCTGATCAGGGAGATAGTTAAACGAAGTAATGGCAAACGCGACTGCAGGGTTCGCACGCACCTTCCGGGCTTTTCGTTACCGCGACTTCCGCTTGATGTGGTTCGGAGCATGCGCGTCCACCGTTGGGACGTTTGTGCAGCAGTTCGCGCAAAGCTGGCTAGTCTATGACCTGACGAAAGACCCGTTCTATCTCGGCTTGGACCTTTTCTTGGGCCAGCTTCCAATTATGATGTTCTCTCTATTCGGCGGTGTCTTTGCAGATCGCATGGATCGCCGGAAGCTGCTCCTTGCCTCGCAGTACATCCAGATGACGTGCGCGTTTCTCTTGGCACTTTTGTTCGCATTCCACGTTGTAAAGGTATGGCACATTCTTGCGCTGTCATTCGTCGTCGGCCTTGGGCAGTCCTTCGGTGGCCCTGCGTACTCCTCGCTCTTGCCGACGTTGGTTGGTCCAGAGGATCTCTCCAACGCGATCGCAATGAACTCGATCCAGTTTAATCTTGCCCGAATCATTGGTCCGACGCTTGGCGGTTTGACCTACACCACGCTTGGTGCAACTTGGTGCTTCACTCTGAACGGTTTCTCCTATTTGGCGGTGATAGCGTCGCTTTTTCTGATTCAGGTGAAGTTCGTCCCTGCAAAGACAACTGACTCTGTCTTGTCGAGCATGAAAGAGGGAATTCGTTTCATACGGCAGCGGGACGGCATGAGCGCACTGGTTGTCCTGGCATTCTGTACGACACTGTTTGGTTTTTCTCTCAACGGCTTTATTCCGGTCTTTGTTCGCGATGTGTTCCACAAAGGCCCGGAAACTTACACGTTGCTGCTCGTCTGCTCAGGCGCCGGTTCAATCTGTGGCGCTCTAGCAGTTGCGACTTCGGAAAAATTGAAGGGACAGGGGCGGCTAACCCTCCTGATCCTCGCCCTATTGGGGCTGATTACGGCTGGATTCGCCCTATCGAGATGGCTTCCAGCATCCTGCACTCTGATGTTTTTCGCAGGAGCGGCAGTTATGGCATCTGCATCCCTTATGCTTTCTCTGGCGCAACTCATCTCGACGGATGCAATGCGTGGCCGTGTCATGAGTGTCTACAACCTCGCGTTCCGCGCCGGGATTCCACTTGGCGCGCTGGGGCTGGGGAAACTCATACCTATGTTTGGGGTTTCAAAGTCACTGGCCGGCGCTGGTATCGCGCTAACTAGCCTAAGTCTCTATTTCCTTGTCTCGAGGAAGGATGAAACGTTTCGTTCATCCCGTTCCGTTCGTCTCTAACCTGGAGAGGTGACTACAGTCCGCTATCCAAGCCAACGCTCGAACCTGACCATCGTCAAGCTAGGCAGGCCCAAAGGCGCGGGCTTCATCTTGACGCGGACAGCCGTAAGCCGACTGTCCGCGTTTGTGCCTGAGTCCTTGGGGGTTACCAACGACCCTGGTGGGATCCACCGTCCACGTGCAGCACCTCCCCGGTGACGTTGCGGCCTTCGGTTAGGTACACAACGGCGTCAACGATATCGCTGATGCTGGAGATTGTGCCCATCGGCGAGAGCGTCTTGAGGAAGTCCTTTGGGTTGTTTACGTGCATCGGAGTGTCAACAATGCCCGGCGCTACTGCGTTGAAGCGGATGTGCTCTTTCGCATACTCGATCGCCAGGCTGCGGGTGACAGCTTCAATGCCGCCTTTGGTGATCATGGGCACGGACGCCGGCATGCCGGCGATCGGATTGACGACCATCGAAGTGGTGATGCTGACGACGCTGCCACCTTTCTTCTGCGCAAGCATCTGCTTCACAGAGCCCTGAGTCACGAAGAGGAAGCCTTTGAGGTTCACAGTCGAAAGCGCCTCGAAGTCTTCCACCGTGAATTCCGTGAACGGTTTGGCAAAGAAGATGCCAGCGTTGTTCACCAGAGCGTCGATCGAACCAAATTTTGTGATCGCAGTTTCCACAATCTTTGCTGCGACCGCGCTCTCTCCGATGTTTCCATCGACGAGCGCGAGTTTATCGGACTCACGAAAGGTGCCTGAGCTGATAATATTCCGCGAATTAGCCACCACGTTGTAGCCCCGGTCGAGAAACGCCTGCACCACGCCCGCGCCGATCCCCTGAGACGCTCCAGTTACGATGATTGTTCCCTTGCTTGCCATGTTTCTCCTTCGTCGCGACGGTTTTGTTCGTCGTACATAACAAGAGATTCAGCTTGCATTGATCGCGATTCGTCGTAAGTTTCGATCAAATGATAGGTCTAGACTATCTATTCGCGGTTACGAGAAAAGGGTCTTCTCACGAATGGAGGGAAGCTCTTCTTCCAGTAGTTGAAGAAACAATTTGAGAGGGACTGAGGGTTCCCTTTTTTGCCATGCCGCTACAAAGTCGATACGGACATCATCAGGCTGCAGGCGGAAGAACGAGATGTTGTCTGCGCGCAGGTTGCGGGCTGAGGCGGGAATGATAGCGACTCCTTCTCCGGCCTCGACAGTGGCAAGCACAGAGTTCATATTGTTCAGCTCGTTTTGCAAGCGGGGTGAAAATCCATTGTCGTTGCAGACACGTACGATTGTGTCAAAAACCGCAGGCGAGCTTGACCGCTGGAAAACGATGAATCGTTCCCCCGCGAGATCTGCGATCCGAATTCGTTTAGCCCGGACCTTGCGGGCTTTGCATAGAGCTGCGACTAACGGTTCACTGAAGAGCAGTCGCGTATCATACTGGGCCCGGCGGTCTGCCGACAGCGGACGCGTAAACGCGATGTCGATCTCGCCGCGATCAAACGCAATGTCTTGGCCTCCCGGCACATCCTCGACTAGGCGCATCGCAACGCCAGGATGACGAGCCTTGTATTTGCGTATAAGGTCGGGCAGAAACAGATGAGACGTAAATCCCATGAAGCCGATACCAAGCGTGCCGATCTCCCCTTTTGCGGCCCGTTGCGCAGTGGCTATCGAACGCTCCGCTTGAGCGAGCGTCTTCAATGCTTCCTCGTAGAAAACCTGCCCCTCGGGTGTGAGCTTGGCGACCCGTCCCTCGCGCGCGAACAATTTGATCCCGAGTTCGCCTTCAAGATCTGCCACAGCCTGGCTAATGGAGGGTTGCGCAATATAAAGATGCCGCGACGCTTGACGGTAACCCTTCCACTGGACAATTGCAGTGAAATATCGAAGATGCCGCAGTTCCATCTGATAGCTCCTTCCTATCAATTGATTAAAACATGCGGACAATCAAATTCACGCCGTTGCCTTGCATCAATGCCCACCAAGGTCCCCCGGGAGATGTGCTTTTTCGCGGACAGGGCAATTGCGTTCGTGAGCATCGCGCAGTCCCAAGACCATGAGGCAATCGCCACTGTCAGCAAAACAGAGAGGCGCCTTTCACATATTCATGCTGCATTCGAAATCTATTCGATCGCCGATTCAGGCAATCCCAAAAACAAAATCATCTGATCTCGAAATGAAGGTTCTGAATTTCAGTGTAAGCAGATTCGTTTGTTGACCTTCCTGAAATGCTTAGCGAATAGACACCTTGTTCAAGGGACGTCGCCGGTATCAGCAACGGGACCGTGTTTTGTACGTTCTCTTTCGACAAAGAGAACGACAGCATTTTCTTGCCGGCTAAATTCGAGATATCGCATCGATATTCGCCTGTAGCCTCACGCGGTGGCAAATCAACAAGCAGGAGAAAAGGCTTTCCAGGTTCGACCTTGAACGCTGTTTGAACACTACCTCGTGCGGTCTTGTCGGTCAGTGAAAAATATTGCAAGGCTTGAGGTGAGGCGGCACTACGGAGCTTCGGGATCAGCAATATGTTCTGATACAAAATGAACGAGAAGCATGCAATGGAAGCTGCAATTGCGTAACTCAAAGGTTTCCAGCGATTAAGGATAGGTAAGACCTTTGGTTTGGGTGCGCTGATTCGATCAGAGACAGTCACCCTTCCAGCAAGTTCAAGAAACGCTGAGGTACTTCTCAAATCGCTGGCGCATTCGCCGCATCCGAAGTAGTGCTCTTCGAATTCGTCTCGCTCCGAGGCGGACAATTCCTTCAGCAGATATCTTTCTACGGCTTGACTCTCAATTGCTTCCTTATGATCCACAAATTACGCCCTCATTGGATGGTGAAGCTTGCCCACTAAACGTTTCATTTGCCAATCAGTGATTCAACTCAAGTACAACAGTAGCGGCAATGAGTGAGGATTCGCAAACGATTTATTTTCAGTTAGTTATTCGGTGCCTAGCGATCTAGCGGGGGCAGCTCGGAATGTAAATGGCTATCCCACAGACTACGGTGAGTAAAAGGGAGAGTACCGTAAAGGGGGCAAGTCGATCGCTTGAATCTCAAAAAAGCTGTTTACTCATGGCTCGAGCCCATTTCTTTGCAAGTTTTATATCGACACTTGAAACGAATCTCACGTAGAGCCACTATACTCGGAGACTTCAAAGCCGAGATGTCTAGTTCAACCGAGTAGACGATGTTAGATTGGTCATCCGAGGCTAGATGTCCACAGGAGCGGAGATACAGATGGGAAAAAGAATTTTCTTATATCACGCGAATGGATTCGCGCTCGGCGGCAGGATCACCCAGCCTCTTGAACAGGAGATTAACAGCCATGCAGCTACGGCTCTCTCGATCGTTGGTGGCCTCGCTTCGGCAAAAGCAGACAGCTATCGTCTCAAAGACCTAATCTCTTACCGTTCGGCGCACACCTATATTTCGGGAATCCAGAACAATGACACCCGTCACAGTACGGTTGTAAATACGGTTGTAGAGGATCTCAATATTCTCGATGTGATTACTGCCGATTCAGTGATCGGCAGGCTGTCCTCAACTCACGAAGACGGCCAGCCAGCCAAAATCATTCCCTTGGGTAGTACCTTTCAGAATTTGAAGATTGCAGGAAAACCAGTTGAGGTCGATCTCTTCGATAATCTCTTTGCGCATCATTCAACACATTCCTCTCTGGTCGATCACTTTCTAGGCAAGTGCAACACTAGTGACCCTTGCGCAGGCTTCACTCCGCCGACTCAATTGAGATACGAATGGGGTCATCCAGTTGCAAACATGCCAGCCACGTTGCAGGAGCGTCTACTAGCGCCGCCCATCCCTGGTTGGCAGCAGTCGGGATCCCATTTGTACTGCAGTCTGGTGCGGTCCGTGCGAGAAGCAAGTCCATCCGGAGCGGTCAATGCACCACCTGTCCCTTATGCCCACGCTATTAAAATTCCCGACGTTGGCCGGCTCTACTTGGGCGAACTTACCTCCTCGGAAGATACAAAGCGGCTTACGATGATGCGCCTTGAACTAGGTAGCCCTGTTGTCGGGAGTTTAGCGGTAGCTGGTTTGGAGACCAACGGTAAGTGGTACCCGTAGAATAATGTAACCACAGGACTTTCAATCAGGGTAATGACCTCATCCACGAACTCTCGAAGAAACGAAATGTCGAAGATGAGGTCAGTATGGGTCGCGACTTCGTTAAAGCAAGGGCGGATAACGCTCCTCTCGCTTATTTGCTTTCTGTTCGTGGCCTGTCGCCCTGGAGTCAAGTCGACGCCAAAGCCAACGTTTGAGGACGCGGAGCTGAAGTTCTCTCAGGGTGATGTGGAATCCGCATTGCATGAAGCGGACGCCTCATTACAGGATTTGCACGACAAACAGTCTGAGAAAGCTTGGCGTCTTCGCTTTCTTAAATCTGAGATTCTAATCTGGCAGGGATTCTCCCGCGACGCGGTGAATCTGCTTGCTCCAATGCCAAGTTCCGTTTCTTCGCAGTCCGACCTTGCTGCGTTTCGATCTGTGTTGCTCGGATCCGCCTACAGCAATCTCCAAATGTTCGATGATGCGGAACGGGAATTTGCCACCGCCAAGACGCTAAACACTCCGGAGGTGCGTGAGGTAACCTGCAGATTATTGCTTGGCGAGGGTCGATTAGCAGCTCTTCATCATGAGCCTGCGAGATCAGACCAAATGTTTCGGCAGGCAGCTGAGATTGCCCACCAACAGAACAAACCAATTCTCGAAGCAAGTGCATTAGGCAACCTTGGCATGCTTAACATGCAACAGCATCGTTATGCGGAGGCTGCTGACTGGTTCAATGAGTCCATATTCTTAGCTCAATCCCGCAACGCGGAAATTACGGCAACAAGAACCCTGGGCAACCTGGGGTGGGCCTATCTCAAAATGGGCGACCTGGATCGAGCGTTCGAAAGTTTTTCTCAGGCGGAGACTATATCAGAACGACATAGCATGATCACCGATGAACAGACCTGGCTGATGAACGCTGCAGAGGTACAGTTTCTCCGTCGGGATCTTCCAGAAGCGGAAAAATCCTATTCACGATCTCTCGAATTGGCGAGGTCGCTGAATGATCGGCAAGAGGTGATCTATGGACTGCATGGATTAACGAGAATTGCACTCGCAAAAAAACAATTCCCCCTTGCGGAGCGCTATAACCAGGAAGCAGCTGCTTTAGCAGATGCGATCGGCAGTCAGAACAGCAAACTCTACACGAAGCTGAACAGCGCAAACAAAGCGTTTGCAACCGCACAGTACATCGTGGCCAATCAGCTGTTTCAGGAAGTGGTTAGTGACGCAGGCGACGACATCAGCATGAAGGCAGAGGCCTTGGACGGCCTGGGCGAGACAGAAGACAAGCTCAAGCAGCCGGAATTGGCCGATAAGCATTACAGATCGGCGATTGCAGTTCTCGACAAAGAACGAAAGTCTCTCGGTCGAGAAGAATTTGAGCTCTCCTATCCCACAAACGCTAAGGACGCCTATAACGCCTACATCAGATTTCTAATGGACCGGGGTCGGTCGAATGACGCTTTCGCTGTAGCGGAATTGCATCGCGCCAAAACACTCACGGAGGGCCTGGAACTGCAAGGCGGTTTTAGCAGACAGGCGTTGAGCGTTGCCGACACTCAGCGTGCCGCGTCGCGTCAGCACCGGGTGATCCTCGCTTATTGGCTAGGGCCGGAACAGAGTTATCTTTGGGTTTGTCGGCCTGATGGTTCGCAGGTATTCGTCCTGCCGGGTGAAGATCAGATTGGTGCAATGGTCGAACGGCATCACGAACGACTTGCTGGATCGTTCAAATCCCAGAACGCGGACTATACCGACGGACAGGAACTTTACAAAGTGCTAATTGGTCCGGCGGAGCGGTGGATTACGCCGGAGGCGCGGATAACCATCATTCCTGATGGAGTTTTGTGCGGATTGAACTTCGAAACTCTAATTGTCGCTTCACCGAAGCCGCACTACTGGATCGAGGACGTCTTCATCTCGAATGCCAATTCAACAGCCTTGCTATCTACAGGTGGGCATTCAATTTTACGGCCATCGGCAAGGCCAAATAAAACGCTCCTTTTGATCGGAGATCCTAAAGCGCCCCAATATTATCAGCCGCTAGCACATGCAGGCGATGAAATCCGGCTCATACGAGGCCACTTTAGCTCAGAACAAGAAACTGTTATTTCAGGCCCGGACGCTACTCCGACGGCCTATTTCAATGCGAAGCCTGAGACTTTTTCTTTTATTCATTTTGTGGCCCATGGAACAGCAAGCCGCGTAAGCCCACTCGATTCCGCCGTCGTTCTTTCCCAAGACGGTAGTTCGTTTAACCTGTATGCACGCGATATCGCAAAGATGAAGCTGAACGCCAGGCTCGTAACTGTTTCTGCTTGTGATAGTGCGGGCAGCAGAATCTACTCATCTGAAGGATTGGTGGGGCTTTCTTGGGCATTTCTTAGAGCTGGAGCACATCAAGTACTTGCCGCACTGTGGGACGTAGATGATACGTCCACTCCCCGCCTCATGAACAACTTCTACTCCGGTATAGCTGAAGGAGAAGATCCCGGAGTCGCGCTGCGGGCAGCTAAACTCGAGCTTTTACGGTCGCAAACTATTTATGCGAAACCGTATTATTGGGGGCCATTCGTTCTCTATGAGGGGGCCGTCACTGAAGAACGCTAGCTTGAGGTTTTTGAACCAGTCTGTCTCCCGATTTAGCCAACCGTAAACTTATGACATCGATGGCAGAGGCAGACTTCACCGAAATCACTTCGCGAACTGGAAATCCTACTACCAGGGCACTCCCGCAGAACAGAAGCTATTGAGGCTCTATCGCGATATCGACCGTATTCGTAACTACTGGCTTTTACCCGAGATCGCCGAAGCCGTTGATATGTTGATTGCGAATCTTCTGTGGTAACCACGCCCGATAGCATTTGCAGCCGCTATTTATCCTTGCAATACCCGCGGCCGCGAAATAAAGAAATAGAAGGTGACACCCAGTGTCATTGATCGTGGACCGCATGCGGGACGTGCTGGGTGTTCTATGCCGCTGACTGCAACCAGGTCGCACCTCTTTCGTCTTTCCTTTTAATTCGGAATTGCCTATGCGAAAGCCCCGTGGTACTGTTCGGGAGTTGTCACTTGGTAAATTGACCTTTATGCAGCGAAAAGTCGCTCCGAAAGCCTCGTCAAAAGTGCCTCCCGCAGAGTCCGAGAGTGGCAAACAAATGCTCATCGAAGAACGTCGCCAGCATATCCTTTCGCTGGCACAGAAACGAGGTCGCGTTCTCGTCGAGGAGCTGTCAGAATCCCTCGGAATATCCCGGATAACAATCCGTAAGGATCTCGACTATCTCCAACGCAGGGGCGTATTGCAGAGAACTCATGGTGGTGCACTGCTTCCACAGTCGGGAACCCTTTTCGATCCGTCGATCAAGGAGAAGGAAGGGCGTCACCTGCAGGAGAAGCAGCGGATAGCGATCGCTGCCGTAGACCTTATCCAGGAAGGTCAATGCGTTCTGCTTGACTCAGGGACGACTACGACTGCCATCGCCAGGACCCTTAAGAAGTTTTCGCACCTGACCATCATTACTAACGCGGTAAATATCGCCGCTGAGCTAAGCGGGACTGACTTCGAAGTGCTCCTTACCGGAGGTTCGCTGCGCAAGAACTCTTTTTCCCTCGTCGGCCCGCTTGCAGAAGAGATGCTTCATGACATGCATGCCGACATCCTATTTCTCGGGGTCGACGGATTTGACCTTGAGGTAGGCCTTACGACGCCGAATGTAATGGAGTCGCGTGTTAATCGTGCGATGGTGAAAGCCGCTAAGACGATCGTGGCGGTCTGCGATTCCACTAAATTCAATCGCCGAAGCTTGTCGAAGATCGTCGATGCGTCTTCGATTCATCACGTCATAACCGACAACAATCTTCCAAAAGAGACGGCCGAAGCCCTACGCAATCTCAACATCAAACTCACACTTGTTTAGGCCGAATCTAGGAACCAAGAAAAACCGCTTATGCGGCAGCCTTCGTATTCCAGGCTGATTTTCCCTTTGATTTGCTAATCGGCGGGCACGGCCTCAAGTGTGAGGACCTCAAATGGGGCGAGATGAATCAAGAATCTCTGGTCTCTGCGCAACTCCGACGCGAATTTTTGGCTCGAGTCTTTTTCGTCCTTCCACACACTGTGCACTTTGTAGGTTGCTGGGTCTGACGGCTGGAGTTCAAAGGCTCTGGCTGCATCTATGCTGAATTCCTGTGGATTATTCGATGGATTTCTCAGGGTAATCACACCCTCTCGTGAACTCCACGCCGCCCATCCGTAGACCTGCAGCTGGTCCGGATCACCGCCAATCCAGTGAACGTCTTTGAGTGTCTCGGCGTGAGAACGGCTCCATCGAGCCGCATCGGCGAGCGTGTTCCAGTTCGCTGGCGATAAGAGCGAAGGCGTGATGTACATCTCCTGTAGCTGAGTTCCTGTCCCAAAGTAAGAGTGAACCTCGTCAGCGAAGTCGTTGCCTGGATCGGTGGCTAGATCCTTTGCTTGTTTGGCATAGACAATGCCGTGGAGCATTAGCGAGTTGAGCGGAAAGAGTGGACCCTGGCGAACAATATTTTTGTAGGTCTGTGCATCGCGGTACGTGATCCAACGCTGACGGGGTGTACCTACCCCGGAGAAGTCGTGATCTTCTCCGCCGCGCCAGATAGAGTCGGCGTAGAAAAGCCAGAACGGAGAGGCCGTCGTACCCGTGGTGAGATTGATAAAGATGGATGGCTTCTCTTTACGGAGCCGTTCGATGAGGTGGATGGCGGCATCGAAGTCACTGTCAAAAGCGCTCCCCGGAAAAACACTGTCCGCATTGCCAGTCCCATCAAACTTAAACTGATTGACGTTGTACTGACCGATCATCGTAAGACAGGTATCCTCAAACTTCTCAAAGTACTTCGGTCCGGATAGCGCATAGCCGTCGTGAAGAATCTCGTATCCATGTTCGCGGCCGTACGCGATGCGTTGTTTTTTTTGATCGGAATAGCCGCCCCACGGTGAGAGCCAAACACCAATGCCGGCCTTGTATTGAGCCGCCGCCGCCCCGGCCTTCGTGAACCCGTTCGGGAATCCTGAGTTAAAGCCCCATAATGTAGTCGGATCGTCCCATCCATCATCGAAAAGGAAAGAGTCAAGCTGAACATGCCGCGCCACCGTTAACTGCTGGCCGAAAGCGTTGATCCGATCAAGTGCTCCGTTTTCGTCGAATCGGTTTTCATAGCCAAGATCAAACCAGGAGTTGTAATGCAAAAACGGTTGATATGGCCGTGGGCGCTCACTCTCTATATAGCTAAGAAACGCGCGACGGAGCTGGCCCGGCCGCGAGGTCCCAATCACGGAGGAATATGTGATTCTTTGGCCGGCGCGAAGAGGCAGATCACGAAAGAGAGAAACCGTAACCTCTCGGTCTTGCACTGTGCTGACGGAGAGCGGATTTTCAAATCCAAAGAACATATTTTCGCTAATTATTGGGGAGCCTTTGACCATGCCTTCGACGTGCGCCATTGGATCGGCAAAGTGAAGCAGCCTGATCTCTGCGATAGGCAAATCCTGAGCGGTTGCCGTGATGCTGAGCAACTGTCGGACATAAGCCAATCCGGGACGCGCGACAACGCACCATTCAAGATGAGCGGGCAATCGTGGAGTAGCAAAGCTCCAGCAGGCGTTTGTCGAAGCTCTATCGTCATGCGATATCCGCAAGGATTGATGCGGGTCCGTTGCCAGTCTTGAGTTCGATGCCCGAGTCACCTGCATCTCCGTTGAACGAAGCACACTCTTGTCCCTCAACACGAGAATGAAGGATTCTGGGAGATCAATTGTTCTATCGGAAAAGCCATCACGGACGTGAAAACCGCCAAAATGATGGTTGGAGACCTCGATGTTGAGGGACAGATCCCCGGCGTGCAGGACGGTATTGTTCTTGGCAGAAAGGCTCTGGTCCTGAGCAACGCCGAATGGACCACTACAAATCAGAATAGGAAACAATAGACCTAACAGCCTGCGCTTAAATCGACAGAAGAGGAAGTTGAACATAGTGCCGTTGGCCCCGAGTTCGATGATTGAAATGATTATCTTCTAACATAAAACGAAATATATAGAAATAGTGGTATGTTTCGTTTTATAGTCCACCTATCGCAATCTCTTCCAACATGCCGGAGCTTCATTTTAGGAGCGACGGCGATTCGAAAGAGATCTCGAATCGAAAAGCACACCCTCACGAACGAGGAAATGATGTCGGAACAGAAAGCACAAGACAAGTTCATCGCCATGGTATCGGCAACGGCCAATGTTACGCTGCCGCTTAGCGACTTTCATCCACGCTGCATGCTGAACACGCCACGCAACGAAGTGTTACTTCCACGCTTTCCGGTCATTGATTATCACAATCACTTGGATGCGCAGGAGCCAAAACATGTGCTGGATATCATGGATGCTTGCGGAATCGAGCACATCGTCAACATCACGATGAAGGTGGGGGATGAAGCGCTCCGTATGATGGATCGCTACCGGTCCGCGGATGCTGCACGTTTCTCGACCATCGGCTGGATGGATTGGACAGGCGTCGAGCGCGACGATTTCGTTAGAGTAAGCATCGACCGGCTTGAGCGTCTGGTAGAGCATGGGGCCGTCGGATTCAAGTTCTGGAAAGATCTCGGCTTGTCCGTGCGTGATGCAAGCGGACAGCTTCTACACGTCGATGACGAACGTCTTGCACCAATCTTTGAGAAGGCCGGCCAGCTTGGCATTCCGGTGATGGTGCATATTGGCGATCCGGAGGCTTTTTTCCTTCCAATTGATGCGAACAACGAGCGTTATGAAGAGTTGGCTGCACACCCGGACTGGAGCTTTTTTGGTGCCGAGTTCAGCAAACATGAGTTGCTAGATCAGCGGGATCGCGTCTTCAAAAGACATCCGGGGACAACTTTCGTTGCCGCTCACATTGCCGAGAATGCAGAGGATCTTCAGCGTGTCTCCGCGATGCTGGATGCAAATCCAAATGTGCTCGTGGATATCAGTGCGAGGGCATCTGAACTAGGACGGCAACCCTATTCGGCGCGGAAGTTCTTTCTACGCTTTGCGGATCGGATTTTGTTCGGCGCTGATCTTGTTCCAGAGGTCGAGATGTATCGTCTCTATTATCGGTTTCTGGAGACGGCGGACGAATATTTCGAATACCCCACCCACGCATCTCGCCAGGGACGCTGGAACATCTATGGAATGGACTTGCCGGAGGATGTTCTGCGGAAGGTCTATCGAGACAATGCACTGCGTTTGTTGCCAAATCTAAAGTGAGATTGCGAGCAGGAATGGCCACTGAGACACTGTTGGCGGGAGCAAATACGATCTATGATCTCTGGAGCTAATTCCTCTTCCGCAATAGCCTCAGCTCAACGCAGCTATAACGCTTTGCTATTGTGTGTGGCCGGACTCGGCGGCCTGCTCTATGGGGTGGATATCGGAATCATCGGGGGAGCGCTGCCCTATCTGGAGGCGACCTCAGGATTGAATGCCGGACAGCTTTCAGTGATTGTCGCGGCTGTCCTGCTAGGTAGCGTGATTTCGACCATCTTCGCCGGGCTGCTCGCGGACTGGATGGGCCGCAAACCGATGATGACTTTGAGCGGCCTCGTCTTCGTTGTGAGCATTCCTGTCATCGCGCTGTCCCATGGCTACGGTCCTCTCTTTGTCGGACGACTCCTACAGGGCATCAGCGGCGGATTTATCGGTGTGGTGGTTCCGCTCTATCTCGCGGAATGCCTTGCCTCATCCAATCGCGGTAAAGGAACGGGAATATTTCAGTGGCTGCTTACGCTCGGTATCGTAGCCGCAGCATTGATCGGAATCTACTACAGCTATCGCGTTGAGGCTGTGGCGCGTGCGTCCGATGCCGCGGCGTTGTTTCAGGTCAAAGATCGTGCGTGGCGACACATCTTCTGGATCTCACTGCCGCCGGGAGTCCTATTCGTTCTCGGGAGCATCTTTGTCACGGAGTCGCCGCGCCACCTCTTTCGCGCTGGCCACCGTGAACGCGCTATGGCGGCGCTACGTCGCTCGCGAACACCGGCAATGGCGGAGCTCGAGTTCGGCGAGATGGAACAGCGTTCGCTGAACGTCGGAATGCCGGATGGATCAGGCCAAAAGAACACGGAGAGCCTCTTTCGCAAAAAGTATGTAATTCCGTTTCTACTTGCTTGCGTGATTCTCTTCTGTAACACCGCGACCGGCGTCAACTCGATCATCGGCTACAACACAAGCATCCTGCTGCAAAGCGGCCTCTCCGATTTAGCAGCGCATTGGGGTTATGTCATCTTTACTACCGTGAACTTCCTGATGACAATCGTAGGAATGACACTCGTCGATCGCAGGGGCCGAAGATTTTTGCTCATCCTGGGTAGCACAGGCCTGATGGCGACGCTGATCTCAATCGGAATGCTCTTTTGGAAAACGGAAAAATCCAATTTGGAGTGTCGCGACGCTGTTCAATCGCTCGTAGGGCCGCAACAGGAGTTGGTTCTTAAGTTCGATCAACCGGAAGCCGATCGTCTCCTGGCGGCCAGCGGTCACGAAGACACGACGTCGCTTGGTGCACATGCATCGCTCGCGGTCATATACTCCTACGGGGGTTTTACCGGGGCGACTACTTTCGTCCGCTCTGATGACCCTGCGGCAGAACCCATCCGGATTACTCGGGCAAGTTCCATTCCCGCAACCAGGGTCGAAGCCTTCTTCAAGAATCCTTTCTCTGATCTCGACGCTGCTCGGACCGCGCCTCTGACAATTGAACGTGCGCGAATCGGCCAGGTTCCCGACCGGGCTCACGGATACATGGTGGCACTTGCGCTATTTGCATTCATCGCGTTCTTTGCAGTAGGGCCTGGAGTCTGCGTCTGGCTTGCGCTTTCAGAGTTGATGCCGACGCGAATTCGTTCCATCGGAATGAGTGTTGCGCTAGTAATCAATCAGCTCGTGTCGACCACACTTGCGGTTCTATTTCTCCCCGTCGTAAGTAAGTACGGCTACTCGACAATGTTCTTTCTCTTTGCCGGATTCACGGTGATCTACTTCATCACCGCGACTTTCTTCCTGCCTGAGACCAAAGGAAAAACCCTGGAGCAGATTGAGCAACACTTCGAAGCCTTAGGGAACTAGCCAGGTCCCTGCGAGCACGACGCCATCCTCACAAGGTGCCACTCCCCGTCCTCTCTCTTGCTCTGCATATCTCTTTCGAAACGGCGGTTAGGAAAACTACAACGCATTGTCCGCTGAGGTTAGCGACTCAATCAAAATAATTTCAGTCGATATTCACTGTCCGGCCCTCTCACTGGGTATTAGCCCTCATCGTTCCGAATGTAAGGGGCGATCGAGGGGCGTACGGCAGTGAGGGCACTGGAGAGGCACTATAAGGCGACGGAGTTGGCGGAGCAATGGAGTTTGAGCCCGAAGGTAGTCAGGAAGATCTTTGCTGACGAACCCGGCGTCCTGAAGGTTGACCGCCCAGAGCTGCGGAACAAGCGTGGGTTATTGTTCTCTCCGGATCCCCGAGAGTGTTGCGATAAGCGTCCACAAAAGTATGTCGGTGTAGAACACTGGTACCGCTCAGTCAATCGGTGTCACTAGCCGCCCGCTAGCAATGGTTCTGAGGGAGGTTGCGGTGATGTGAAGTGTGCTCGATGATGTGGTCGATTGACGTCCTTCAACTGATCGTGTTCGATGGAAGAAGTGAGCCGCACATCTCCTCTTCCGGTGGACGTTCTGTTGCCGGAGATCATCTCGTCTCTGCAGCACAACCCAAACTTGGTCATCGAAGCGCCACCGGGCGCGGGTAAAACGACGCGTGTGCCACCTGCTCTGCTCGGGATTGTCCGGGGTGAAGTAATGGTCCTCGAGCCGCGTCGGATAGCTGCACGACTGGCGGCTCGGCGAGTCGCCTGGGAACTAGGCGAACAGGTCGGTGAGACTGTCGGATATCAAGTTCGGTTTGAGGAAGCAGTCGGACCGGGCACACGGCTGCGGTTTGTCACGGAAGGCCTCTTTACGAGACGGCTGCTTTCGGATCCTAGCCTCAAGGGCGTCGATGCCGTTGTACTAGATGAGTTCCACGAACGACACCTCGACAGTGACCTCGCTCTGGCGTTGTTAAAGCGACTGCAGCGAACGCGGCCAGATCTGCGGATCGTGGTGATGTCGGCTACGCTCGATGCCGCTCCTGTGGCGCTGTATCTGGATGGTTGTCCGATACTGCGGTCCGAGGGACGGCTGTTCGAACTCACAATCAAGCATCTACCGTACTCTCCAGCGCCGATTCACGTACAGGTGAAGGGCGCAGTGGAGTGGCTGCTCGACGACGGAAATCTCGGCCACACCGTGGTCTTTCTGCCTGGAGCTGCGGAGATACGGCGCACGACGCGAGAGTGCGAGGCCGTTGCTCGCCGAGCCGGGCTGCTCGTGCTACCGCTGCATGGCGATCTGTCACCAGAAGAACAGGACCGGGCGGTCTCCCCTAGTCCACAACGAAAGCTCATTCTTGCCACCAATGTCGCGGAGAGTTCAGTGACGGTTGAGGGCGTAACTGCTGTCATCGACAGTGGTCTGGCTCGCGTTGCCACCTACTCTCCATGGACCGGTTTACCGACTCTGCACCTCGGTCGAGTAAGCAAAGCGTCGGCGAAGCAACGAGCTGGCCGAGCAGGGCGCACGGGGCCAGGTAAAGCGCTCCGTCTCTACTCTGAGGAAGACTATTTGCTTCGTGCGAATCAGGAGACGCCAGAGATACTGCGCAGCGACTTATCCCAGTTGTGCCTGACCCTGCGGGCGATGCAGATATACGACTCCAACATGGTGAATTGGCTGGACGCGCCGCCAATGTCGGCACTTCAAAACGCCGAGTCGTTACTCGACAGCCTTGGGGCTACCGGAAAGATGGTCGACAGACTGGCGCGATATCCCTTGTCTCCTCGGTTGTCGCGCATCCTGGTAGAGGCCATAAACCGCGGCGTAGGTGAGGACGGATGTCTCGCGGTGGCTCTGCTTGAGTCGGAGACACGGAGCGAGAAAAGAGACCTTCTTGACGCAATGGAGTCGCGACATGACTACCGCACCGTTCAGCACGTTGAGCAGCTCCGTCGCATCGCTCGCCCTTCGAAGCAACTCAAACACGAAGACGATGCGTTGCTCATATCGGTCCTTGCCGGTTTCCCCGATCGAGTCGCACGACGGAGAGCGGGGAATCAGGTGCGGTTGTCGACAGGCGTCTCGGCTGAAATCGCAGGCGAGCCACCTGTATATGAGTTCATGGTTGCGATCGATGCGGAGGATCGCAAGGACAAGCCTCTTCCGTTGGTACGCACGACGTCCCGAGTCGAGCCCGAATGGCTGATCGACCTCTTTCCGGATCGTGTGCGCGAACAATCCAGCGTGAAATGGAATCGTCTCGCAGAACGAGTCGAAGCAGTCAGCACGCTGTTATACGACGATCTAGTGATACAGGAATCCCGAGATACGCAGCCAGAGATGGAGGCAGCATCCGATCTGCTCTGGAGCAAGGCCCTGGAAATTGGCATCGAGCGGTTCGTTGATGGAGACTCGTTGAAGCAATTCCAAGCCCGGGTTGAGTTCGCTGGTCTTGCTCAGCCCGATATTCCGCAAACACTGCGTGAATTGTGTTCGGGACTTCGAAGCTTCGCCGATCTGAAGGATGCCGCGAAGAGCTTCGTGCTTCTTTTAGAGCAAAAGGTAGATCAGCAGCTCTTGCGGGAACTCGCTCCGGTGAGCGTTCGACTGCAGAGCGGGCGTCAGGCCAAGATTCACTACGAAGGCGACAAGCCCCCATGGATCGCGTCTCGCCTTCAGGACTTTTTCGGGATGAGAGACACACCGCGCGTTGGGGTCAACAACATGCCGCTGGTGATCCACCTGCTCGCGCCGAACCAGAGGGCAGTGCAGACAACGACAGATCTTGCCGGATTCTGGACGAGACTCTATCCGCAGCTACGTCGTGAACTGATGCGCCGATATCCTAAACACTCTTGGCCTGAGCATCCGTAAGTTGATCCAATCACTTGCCGACTCGCCTGAAGAAATCCAGCCGTGCATTTTTGGCTAAGAGCCTCATCCTCACGTGGTGATGCACAGAATGGCGAATTGCCATTGTGAAGAAGCCTTTTTTGGGCCAAGTGTAGGTGCCTATCTGAGATGATGTTTGACTCTGAGAGCTGCCAACCGTTGGTTCGATCGCCATCGGTCTGATTAAGAGTTTATAGACTAACCGAAACACCCATCTGGATGAGTGCTTCAGCCATCCGCCCGCTCGAGTGCCGCCTGCCTTTCGGGGATCCACGGAGAGTAGTATTTTTCGGTAATCTTTATCGACTTGTGCGACAGCATCTTGGATAAATCCTGCATGCTGGTTCCATTTAGAAGCTGAGCAACAGCAAAGGTGTCGCGCAATTGGTGCGAATGAAATCTCATGGGTGTTCCATCGTCCTTCGCAATGGCAAGATGGTCGTTAAGACGTTCCAATTTGCGCTGCCATCGACCTGTCAGGGACTTGTGCTTTGAGTTCCCACTCCAAAAGAAATAGTCCGGATGAACATCCGCTCGAGTGGGAAGAGCGTTCAAGCGGCGATAACGTGGTCAGGAATCAGGACGGTCAGGGCAGATTTGCTTTTCTGGGTTGTGAGACTGAAACGGTTTCCCTGAATCCTCGACTTGGCGCACATCAGAGCATCGCCAATCCGCAGGCCTGTCCACCGCATCAACTCGATGATCGCTCTCATTTCGGCGCCGAATTGATCGGAGGGACGACGGGCACGCTTGTCATACTCATAGGTCGCGGCAATCACCTTTTCATAGCGGCCACTCAATAACGGCCACGTCACACTTGGGTCAGGCTTGATGGCTTTCAACTCGGTGGCGGGGTTTGTCGCAAGCCAGTGCACCTTCACGCAGTAGCCAAGAAATCTCTTGACCTTCTCCAGCCTCCTGCCCGCAGTCGTCTTGCCGATACGATCATTAGGAGTTTTCGCCTTGGGCGACCATGAGCTCTTCCAATGGTCGAGAGCATCCGGCGTAATCTGGCTGAGACGGATCAGATGGTTTGCGTGCGCCCAGGCTCCGATATGTTTAGCGGCGGTCCGATATTTGCTATGCGTATGCTCGTTGCCGGAGTCGCTGTCCGCTTTAACGGACGCGAGCCACCGTTCCAAAGCATGGGTGATCGTGGCCTCGCCAAGCTCGGAGCCTGCTTGAGTTCATCCAACTCACCGAGCCTCTGCTTGACCGGATCCCAACTCTCCCGAATCTCCTGGGCCTGTTGTTCGGCTTTTTCCCAAGAGCGGGTCTTCGCGGACACAGTCGTGTCCTTCCCGCCCCTCAATAGGTAGAGGTATTTCGCACACTTACAACGCCTCCACTGCGGCTC
The DNA here is from genome assembly GCF_051013365.1 of Tunturiibacter psychrotolerans. Taxonomy (GTDB): domain Bacteria; phylum Acidobacteriota; class Terriglobia; order Terriglobales; family Acidobacteriaceae; genus Edaphobacter; species Edaphobacter psychrotolerans_A. The sequence continues at coordinate 2,869,805 of NZ_CP132941.1, forward strand.
CCCTTCTTGGAGCAATCTGCAGAGTGGCGCGTATAAACGGAGACAGGTTGACTTTTGGGGCGGAGCAAAGCAGGGCTCAGTTCGTGCATTGCAAAAGAGTAGCATCGCACTCTTGCAAATCCTCTTGCACTTTCCGGAGAGCACCATCTAAGTTGTTGATTATAAAGTGGTGGCCAGAGACGGGATCGAACCGCCGACGCCGGCCTTTTCAGGGCCGCGCTCTACCACTGAGCTATCTGGCCTTGGCATGCAACGCCTGTTATCGGGGATCGCCAAGAACCACCGTGCGCTGATACTACATCTGTCGCCCCGGCTTTTCAGGGGAGCCCATCGCCGGCGGGAGCCAGCAACGCAAACGCATTCTAAGTATAGCAATCCCGAGCTGTACCGCCAACTCTCCCCGCTCGCGCTATCCTTTCTCATTACCTGAAACTTAACGCTAGGATGCCTATGCTCCTTTGTTCCCGAAACTTTACTCCTGCATCATTTCTTTTCTGTCTCGTCATTGCCGCCCACGCGCAAGTCGCAGCGAAATCATCCGCACCGGCCACTACCAAGGCAACCGCCGCCGCCGCGCCGCACGAACAGCGAGCCATCAAGGCTTTCAACGCCGCAAGAGAAAGTCCACTCCAGCTCAACGCCTTCCTCACCCGCATGCCAAAGGGAGCGGATCTGCACATGCACCTCGCGGGCGCGGTCTATGCTGAGACCTTCATCAAGAATGGCGCTGCAGATATCCTCTGCGTCAACCCCGCCACGCACAGCTTCTTTAAACCAGACGCCACCACCCGAAGCATCCCGCCGCAGCCCGTCTGTGGTGAAGGCAATGTTCGCGCCGAGGACGCCTTCAAAGACCAGAAGCTCTACGATGCTCTCGTCGATGCCTTCTCCATGCGTGCCTTTGTGCCCAGCGCGGGCGTCAGCGGACACGATCAGTTCTTCGCCACCTTCGACCGTTTTCGCAGCCTCAATAAATCTCATACAGGAGAGTGGCTCGACGAAGTGGCCACCCGCGCTGCGTCTCAGAACGAGCAATACCTCGAGGTCATGGAGACACCAACCTTCACTGACCTCTCCAAAATCGTTTCCAACATTGAGTGGCCCACCACACCCGCCGATCCCGCGCAAAACCGCACCGGTGACGCTACCGGCACCACCCGCGAAGATCTCAGCCATCTTCGCGACACGCTCCTCAAGGTAGGCCTCCGCGACGAGGTAGCCGTCGATCGCAAACAACTGGACGACGCCCTCGACGCACGAGATCGCATCGAAAACTGCGGCCAGCCCAGTGCTCGAGCTGCCTGCTCCGTCAAAGTTCGCTTTCTCTACCAGGTTCTCCGCGCCTTTCCTCCGCAACATGTCTTCGCACAAATGCTGCTAGCCTTCGAGGTTGCTTCAGTCGACCCTCGCGTCGTCGGCATCAACCTTGTGCAACCCGAAGACGGATACTTATCCATGTCCGAGTATCACCGCCAGATGCTTATGCTCGACTACCTTCACAGCGTCTACCCAAAGATTCACATCGCGCTTCACGCTGGCGAGATCGCTCCAGGCCTCGTCCCTCCCGACGGTCTTCGCTTCCACATCCGCGAGGCCGTTGACTTAGGCCATGCCGAACGCATTGGTCACGGCGTCGACGTCATGTATGAGAACGATCCTCAGGCGTTGCTGAAAGAATTAGCAGACCGGCACATCATGGTTGAGATCAATCTCACCTCGAACGATGTCATCCTCGGTGTCACCGCGCCATGGCACCCGCTACCGACTTATCGAGCCGCCGGCGTCCCCATCGCTCTCTCCACCGACGACGAGGGCGTCTCCCGCATCGATCTCACCAACGAGTACACACGCGCCGCTATGGAGTTCAACCTCTCCTACCTCGACCTCAAACAATCTGCCCGCACCAGCCTCGAGCATAACTTTCTCCCCGGGCCCAGCCTCTGGCAACAGCCTGACGCGTTTACCAAAACCGTCTCTGCCTGTGCCGGACAGCCGCTCGGAGCCGCGAATCCTACCCCGAACTGCCTGAGCTTTCTCCAATCCAGCGAAAAAGCTGCTGAACAGTGGGAGCTCGAACACCGCTTCGATCTCTTCGAATCCAGCCTCCCCTAAGTCCTGGCCGCGCACGCTAAACTCATCTCCAGAGCCCATGAAAAAAGCCATCATCACCATCCTCCAGTTCTTTCTTTTCCTGATCGTCTTCGGAGCCTTTTCTCTCTTTCCGCCGTTCCACATCGAGCATGTCCTCAGCACAACCCCGACCGGCACGCGCATCTTTATCGCCGACGGCCTTCTCATCGCATTCGTCGTATATCTTCTTATTGTCCTCATCGAACTTTTGATGAAGCGTCTCCGGGTCTCTGCGCCTTGGATGACAATCGCCTTTGTTTTCGCAGCCATTGTCGGGTTCATGATGAAATTCGGCTTCCTCACCCGTTCCACCTTCTAAGAAATCTCATGCCAGACAATCTCTTCCAACTTCTAAACGAAGCACAGCGTCACCTGGACGCCGGATTCGCCAACCTGCCTCCAAACCCCACGCCCCCGCTGGACGAATCAGCCTCAGCGATTCTCCATCAGGTAGCCGAGCGCCTGCACGACAACTACCCCTACGCCCACCCCCTCTACGCCGGACAGATGCTCAAGCCGCCTCACCCCATCGCCCGCGCCGCATACGCGCTTGCCATGTCGGTCAACCCGAACAATCACGCTCTCGACGGCGGTCGCGCCAGCTCTGCAATGGAGATCGAAGCCGTAGCCGCCATCGCAAAGATGTTTCACTGGCCCCAGCATCTCGGCCATCTCACCAGCGGAGGCACCTTCGCGAACCTCGAAGCCCTCTGGGTGTCTGGCCAGCTCATGCCGGGCAAAGCAATCGCCGCCTCCGATCAGGCCCACTACACTCACAGCCGCATCTCGAGCGTCCTCGGCCTGCCCTTCGTCACCGTTCCCTCCGACGCGCGCGGCCGCATGGATCTCGCCGCTCTCGAACAGCTCCTCGCAACGAAAGACATCGGCACCGTCGTCGTCACCTTAGGCGCAACCGCCATCGGTTCCGTCGACCCGCTCGACCAGATCCTGACCCTCCAGAAAAAGTACGAGTTCCGCATCCATGTCGATGCAGCCTACGGCGGCTACTTCACCCTCGCCTCCAACCTCTCCTCCGAGACCCGCGCCGCCTTCGACGCCATCCCCCACGCCGACTCCATCGTCATCGACCCCCACAAGCACGGACTCCAGCCCTACGGCTGCGGCTCCATCCTCTTCCGCGACCCCACCGTCGGCCGCTTCTACAAACACGACTCCCCCTACACCTACTTCTCCTCAAAGGACCTCCATCTCGGCGAAATCTCCCTCGAGTGCTCCCGAGCCGGAGCCTCCGCCGTAGCTCTCTGGGCGACCCAACAGCTTCTCCCCTACACCCCCGGCGGCATCTTCGCCCAGGGTCTCGAGGACGGCCACGCCGCCGCGCACGAACTCCATCGCCGTCTAACCCAGAGCACTCAATTCCTCACCCCATCCGGCTCTCCTCAACTCGACATCGTCTTCTGGGCCGCCAACGCCCCCACTCCCGAGGCTTCCTCAGCCCTCGCGCAGTCCATCTTCGACGAAGCCGCCAAAATCGACCTTCATATTGCTCTGGCGAAACTTCCGGTGCGGTTTTTTCCACAAGATACATGGAAAGATACCTCCTCAAAAAACACCGAAAAAACTGTGACCTGCCTCCGGTCCGTACTGATGAAGCCCGAGCATCTCCTTTGGTTAGACCACTTGTGGCAACGCCTTCAGGCCGCCGCCAACACGGTTACCGGTCAATACCCCAATAGAACCAACGTAACCTAACCGGAGTTCCATCTTTTGATGGAGCTCCCTTTGGTAGAATCACCTAAATTCGAAGCTCCAACGATCTGTCTCCGGATCTCGTGTAGCGCATCTCCCGCCGATAGAAGTTGTGACATCGCAACTTAGGCCACCGACGTTACGAGATACATAATCGGATGAGAAAAGGAACCACCAACGCATGACTCTTCCCTCCGCTCTCACCCCTCCTTCGACTCCCGATCTCTCCACCCGCACCATCGCCTATTTCTCTATGGAGATAGCTCTATCTCCCGCCGTACCCACCTACTCCGGTGGCCTCGGCATGCTCGCCGGCGACACCCTTCGCTCCGCAGCCGACACCGCCGCCCCCATGGTCGCGATCTCGCTTGTCCATCGCCGCGGATATTTCCGTCAGAAACTCTCCGACATAGGCCAGCAGACCGAAGCCGACGTTCCATGGTCTCCTGATACGACGCTTCCCAGCGCCAACCGAATCATCGCCCTCACCCTGCAGAGCCGTCAGGTCCTCGTTCGCGCCTGGCGCTTCGATGTCGTAGGTGTCACCGGCCACATCATTCCCGTCTTCCTCCTCGACACCGACGTCGAAGGCAATGACCCCTGGGACCGTCGCCTCACCGATCACCTCTACGGCGGCGACACCTACTACCGCCTCTGTCAGGAGACCGTGCTCGGCCTCGGCGGCGTAGCTCTTCTCGAAGCGCTTGCCTGTCGACCCAAAGTCTATCACATGAATGAGGGCCACGCCGCCCTCCTGGCCATCGGCCTTCTCGAAGATCACCTCGCCGGCATCCCCCTCAAAGACGCTACCGAAGCCGATATCGAATCCGTCCGTCAGCAATGCGTCTTCACCACTCACACTCCCGTCCCCGCCGGCCACGACCAGTTCGGCGTCGACCAGATGTACCAGGTTCTCGGCCACGACCGCGGCGCTGCCATCGAGCAGTTCGGCTGTCTTCACAATGGCCTCATGAACATGACCTATATCGCTCTGCGTTTCTCGCGCTTCGTCAACGGCGTCGCCATGCAGCACGGCAAGGTCTCCCAACAGATGTTCCCCGGCTACAAGGTCTACTCCATCACCAACGGCGTTCACGCCGCCACCTGGCTCTCCCCCCATTTTCAAGAGCTTCTCGATGGCGAGATTCCCAACTGGCGCACCGACAATCAATACTTTCGCTCGGTCTACGGCATCGACCCCGCCCGCATCGCTGCTGCTCACAACAAGGGTAAGCTTCGCCTCTTCAGCACCATCGCGAAACGCGCCGGCCATCACTTCAACCCCAACGTTCTGACCCTCGGTTTCGCCCGCCGCGTCGCCACCTACAAGCGCGCCAGCCTTCTCCTCCACGACCCCAAGCGTTTAGTCGAGATCGCGGAAAAGATCGGCGGCCTGCAGATTCTCTACGCCGGCAAAGCACACCCGGCCGACACCGCCGGCAAAGGTCTCATCCGCGACGTCTTTGCCTCCGCGGCGAAACTCAACTCTTCGGCTCTCAAGATCTACTACATCGAAAACTATGACTGGGAGTTAGGCGCTCTCCTCACCCAGGGCGTCGATGTGTGGGTCAACACCCCCCGCCGGCCCTACGAGGCCTCCGGCACCTCGGGCATGAAGGCCGCCCTCAACGGCGTTCCGTCGCTCTCCATCCTCGACGGTTGGTGGATCGAAGGTTGTGCCGAAAACACCACTGGCTGGGCTATCGAAAACGGCGAAGACGAAGCCGCCGAAGCCACCAGCCTCTATGAAAAGCTTGAGAAGTCCGTCGCCCCCATGTATGCGAACCCCGGGGCCTGGTCGCGCATGCAGCAGCACTGCGTCGCCATTAACGGCAGCTTCTTCAACACTCACCGCATGCTCGCCCAGTACTTTGAAAACTCGTACTTTCCCGCCACGCCACTCTCCTCAGTCCAGACCAGCTATCTCGAACACCGTCGCTCCACCGACACAGTAGTCGCCGAAGCCGCACTCGTCTAATCCGAACCAAGCAATTCCACAGGCAACGGCCAATCGGTCGTTGCCTGTTTTCTTTGCCGCGGAAAGGCGCCGAAGGCGCTTCAGCCTCGATGGCAGATCGCGCCGTGCGCGCAGCACGCCGTTGTCTTTTCCAGTAACTAATCCCCAGCCACAACCTCTGCCACCCGCCGCCCAGCCCGTCGTCTCCGTCCCATCCGCGCAAACCTGCCCCTCACCCGATCAAAGAACAGATAAACCACCGGCGTAGTAAACAGCGTCAGCGCTTGCGACACAATCAGACCACCCACAATTGTGATTCCCAGCGGCCGCCGCGTCTCGCTCCCAGCTCCGCGTCCCAGCGCCAGCGGCAACCCACCCAGCATCGCCGCCATCGTCGTCATCATGATCGGCCGAAACCGCAGCATACAAGCCTCGAAGATCGCCTCCTGCGGCGTCTTCCCATGTTGCCGCTCCGCCAACAGCGCGAAGTCGATCATCATAATCGCGTTCTTCTTCACAATCCCGATCAGCAGAATGATCCCGATCATCGCGATCACGCTCAGGTCCACCTTGAACAGCAGCAGCGCCACAATCGCACCCACGCCAGCCGAAGGCAGCGTCGACAGAATCGTCAACGGATGAATAAAGCTCTCATACAAAATCCCGAGCACAAGATAAACCGCCACCAGAGCCAGCAGAATCAGCCACGGCTCGCTCTTTAGCGAATCCTTGAAAGCCTGCGCGGATCCTGCAAACCCACCATGAATCGCCGAAGGCATTCCGATGTCCACCCGCGCCTGCTGAATCGCCTGCGTCGCCTCACTCAGCGAAGCCCCCGGCGCCAGATTGAACGACAGCGTCGTAGCCGGCGACTGCGACTGGTGATTCACCGCCAGCGGAATTCTCTGTGTCTCAAAGTGAGTCACCGCCGACAGCGGAACCATCGCTCCCGTCGTGCTCTTCACATAGATATTCTTCAGCGCATCAGGATCTTCCTGAAACTCCGGCGGAACCTCCAGCACCACGTGGTACTGATTCAGCGGCATATACGTCGTCGAAACCTGTGCCTGAGCAAACGCATCCGACAGCGTCGAATCAATCGTCAGCGGCGAAACTCCCAGGCGACTCGCCGTAGCCCGATCGATCACCAGCTGTCCACGCAACCCCTCCTGCTGCTCGTCCGTCGCAACGTCCTTAATCTGCGGCAGCTGGTCCATCGCAGCCTCCAGCTTCGGCCCCCACTCGTTCAACTCCTTCAGGTTATCCGCCGTCAGTGTGTACTGGTACTCTGTCGCCGTGTTCCGCCCACCGATCCGCAGATCCTGAAAAGCCTGCAGATACATGATCGCGCCCGGAACGCTGGTCATCTGCGGCCGCAGCCGGTCCACGATCACCTGCGCAGTGTCTCCCGTCTTCTTCCGCTCTGCATCCGGCTTCAGCGACATAAACATAAAGCCCGAGTTGACGTTCCCTCGTCCGCCGGCAAACGCCGTCACATCCTGCACTCCCGGATCTTTCCCCGCAATCGCCGCCAGCGCCAGCACCTTCTTCTTCAACTCAGGAAACGAAACGTCCTGCTGACCCTGCACCTGTCCGCCGATGCGACCCGCGTCCTGCTCAGGAAAGAATCCCTTCGGCACCAGAATGTACAGATAAACATTGAGCACAAACGTCAACACGGTGATCGTCAGCACCAGCTTCTGATGCTTCAGCACCCACCGCAGTCCCAGCTCATACTCAGCCGCCAGCCACTCGAGCGCCCGCTCGCCTGCGCGATAAAACCATCCATGCTTCCGCTTGTTGTGCGCCTCAAGAAACTTCGCGCTCAACATCGGCGTTGTCGTCAGCGACACCACCAGCGACACCATAATCGCCACCGACAGCGTCACCGCAAACTCGCGAAACAACCTCCCAACAATCCCACCCATCAGCAGAATCGGAATGAACACCGCAATCAGCGACGTGCTCATCGAAACCACCGTAAACCCGATCTCCTTCGAACCCAACATCGCCGCCTGGTACGGCGACATTCCAGCTTCAAGATGACGGCTGATATTTTCGATCACCACAATCGCGTCATCGACCACAAACCCGGTCGAGATCGTCAGCGCCATCAGCGAAAGATTGTCCAGCGTATACCCCAGCAGATACATCACCGCGAACGTTCCCAGCAGACTCAAAGGCACCGCGACCGTCGGAATCAAGGTCGAACGCACCTCACGCAGGAACAAAAACACCACCAGGATCACAAGCAAAATCGAGATCACCAGCGTTCGCGTCACATCTTTCACTGACGCGCGAATCGTAGTCGTGCGGTCCAACGCAACATGCACCGAAATCGCCGGCGGAATCGACGCCTCCAGCAACGGCAGCATCTTCTTCACGTTATCCACGGTCTCGATCACGTTCGCCGTCGAGGTCTTGAACACGATCACAAGAATTGCGGGCTTGCCGTTAAACACGCCGGTGCCATGGACATCCTCAACGCTGTCCACCACCTTCGCGACGTCCTCGATCCGGACGATGCCATGCGCAGTTGCCGGTCCCGCCGTCATCCCCGTAGACGCAGTCGCGGCCGGAGTCGCAACCGGACTGTTTGTGCCCGCTGAAGCAGCGGTGCTCGCGGTAGTAGTGGTCGAACCCGTTCCTCCACTCACAGCCTGCGGATTGCTCGTCAACGCGCTAGCCACGGAAGCAGGCAGCCCCGAACTTGCTGGAGCCGAACTCACCGGCCCCCTGTCCGTTGCAACAATCAACGGAGCATACTCCGCCGCGCCAAACAACTGATCCGTCGCACTAACACTCCACCGTCGCGTATCGTCCTGCAGATACCCCTTCGGCTGATTTACATTCACTGTGCCGATCGCAGCCCGCACCGCTTCCAACCCCACACCGTAGTGCGCCAGTTGCAGCGGATTCGCCTCGATCCGTACCGACGGCTTCGAGCTGCCTCCGCAGAAAGTCTGCCCCACACCCGGTATCTGCGCGATCTTCTGCGCAAGAATGCTGTCGCAAGCGTCGTACAACTGCGGAATATTCATCGTGTCCGAGGTCAGCGCCAGAATCATAATCGGCGAGTCCGCAGGATTCACCTTGTAATACCCCGGATTACTCGGCAGGTTTGCTGGCAACTGGCTCCGCGCCGCATTGATCGCCGCCTGCACATCACGCGCCGCACCATTCACATCACGCGTCAGATCGAACTGCAGCACAATCGAAGCAGTGCCGGTCGAAGACGAAGACGTCATCTCATTGACACCCGCGATCTTCGAGAACTGCCGCTCCAGCGGCGTCGCCACTGACGAAGCCATCGTCTCCGGATCGGCGCCGGGCAAACTCGCGCCCACCGAGATCACCGGAAACTCCACCTGCGGCAGACTCGCCACCGGCAACAGCGTGTAAGCCACTGCGCCCGCCAGAATCACCGCCAGCGACAACAGAAACGTCGCTACCGGCCGCCGAATAAATGGTGCTGAAAAATGCATAGCTCTCTAGTCCCTAACCATCAATCCGCCGACATCGCATGCAACTCCACATCCTTCTGAGCCTTCCGGTACCTGCGCGCAATCCGATCGAAGAACAGATAAACCACCGGCGTAGTAAACAACGTCAACACCTGCGACACAATCAGTCCGCCCACAATCGTGATACCCAACGGCCGCCGCAGCTCGCTTCCCGTGCCTGTACCGAGTGCCAGCGGTAATCCGCCCAGTAGCGCCGCCATCGTCGTCATCATGATCGGCCGAAACCGCAGCAGACACGCCTGGTAGATCGCCTCCGTCGGCGTCATCCCCTGTTCCCGCTCAGCCTCCAGCGCAAAGTCGATCATCATAATCGCGTTCTTCTTCACAATGCCGATCAGCAGAATAATTCCGATCAGCGCAATCACACTCAGATCCACATGAAACAGAAGCAACGCCAGAATCGCGCCTACACCCGCCGAAGGCAGTGTCGACAAGATCGTGATCGGGTGAATATAGCTCTCATACAACACACCCAGCACGATATAAACCACGATCAATGCCGCCAGAATCAGCAGCGGCTCATTCGCAATCGAAGCCTCGAACGCCCTCGCCGATCCCTGGAACTCGCCCTTCACACTCGGCGGCATATTCAACTCCGCCTTGACCTTATTCACCGCGTTCACAGCATCGCCAATCGACTTGCCCGGCGCCAGGTTGAACGAAATCGTCACAGCAGGGAACTGACCTTGGTGATTGATCACCAGCGGGGTCTGTTTCTCCTCAAAGTGAGTAAACGCAGACAAAGGAACCTGCGTCCCGTTCGAGCTCTTCACATAAATGTTGCTGAGGGCCGCGGGATTTCGCTGATACTTCGGAGCCACCTCCAGCACCACGTGATATTGATTCTGCTGTGTAAAGATCGTCGAAACCTGCCGCTGCGCAAACGCATCATCCAGCGTGTCGTCAATGTTCTGCGGCGTAATTCCCAGCCGCGATGCAGTGTCCCGGTCGATCACAAGCTGAGCCTCTAATCCGCTCAACTGCTCATCGCTGGCAACGTCGCTAAGAATCGGAATCTGTTTCAGTCTGTTGACCATTCTGTCGGTCCACATCGCCAACTCATCGACGTTCGCATCCTCGAGCGAATACTGGTACTGCGTTCGGCTAACACGGTCTTCCACCGTCAGGTCCTGCAGCGGCTGCAGGAAGCACTGAATCCCATCCACCGTCGCAACCTTCGGCTCCAACCGCTGAATCACCTCCAGCGCCGTCGAGCTCCTCTGCTCGCGATCCTTCAGGTTGATCTGTATACGTCCGCTATTCAACGTAGAGTTCGTCCCATCGATCCCGATGAACGACGAAACACTCTCTACGTCCTTGTCCTGAAGGATGATCCTCGCCAACGCCTGCTGCCGCGAGCTCATCGCGTTGAAGCTCACCGTCTGCGGAGCTTCAGTAATTCCAAGCAGCACGCCCGTATCCTGCACCGGAAAGAACCCCTTCGGCACAATCAAAAACAAATAAACCGTCAGCCCAAACGTAGCCAGTGTCACCAGCAGCGTCGCCACCTGGTGCCGCAAAACAAACCGCACGCCCACTGCGTACTTCGCAATGACATACTCGAAGAACTCTTCGCTCTTCTTGTAGAACTTGCTCTGCTCACTCTCCGGCGTATGCTTCAACAGCTTCGCCGACATCATCGGCGTCAACGTCAACGACACCAGCGCCGAAACCAAAATTGTAACCGCCAGTGTTACAGCAAACTCACGGAACAACCGGCCCACAATATCGCCCATAAACAGCAGCGGAATTAGCACCGCAATCAGGCTCACCGTCAACGAAACGATCGTGAACCCAATCTGCTCCGACCCCTTCAGTGCCGCCTCAAGCGGCGAATCCCCCTGTTCGAGGTACCGCGCGATATTCTCAATCATCACAATCGCGTCATCGACCACGAACCCCGTCGAGATCGTCAACGCCATTAACGAAAGATTATTGAGGCTATACCCAAGCAGGTACATCACCCCAAACGTCCCCACAATCGACAACGGCACTGCCACCGAAGGAATAATCGTCGCCGCAATCGACCGCAGGAACAGGAAGATCACCATCACGACCAGCCCAATGGTCAGCACCAGCGAAAACTGCACGTCCTTCACTGACGCCCGAATCGTATTCGTCCGGTCCGTGAGCACCTGCAGCGTAACCGTCGCCGGCATCGTCGACCGCAGCTGCGGCAGAATCTTCTGCACCTCATCCACCACGCCGATGATGTTCGCCCCCGGCTGCCGCTGGATGTTCACAATCACGGCTGGCTTCAACACCGCCTCACGAGCCGGTTGCCCGTTCGCAGGAGCCTGCGCCGCGGTCCCCATCCACGCCGCTTGAAACAGGTTCTCCGCACTATCGACCGCATTCGCAACATCCGACAGTCGTACCGGCGAACCATTCCGGTACGCAACAATCACATTGTTATAAGCCACACTCGAAGGCAGTTGATCGTTCGCGCCAATCGTGAAGGTCTGGGTCGGTCCGTTCAGATTGCCCTTCGCCTGATCCACATTGGTCGTGCCGATCGCCGCACGAATATCTTCGAGGCTCAGCCCATAGTTGGCCAGTGCAGTCGGGTTCGCTTGGATCCGCACCGCAGGCTTCTGCCCACCGTTGATCGACACCAACCCCACGCCCGAAAGCTGCGAGATCTTCTGCGCGATCACTGTATCCGCGAGGTCTTCCACCTTCGAAAGCGGAAGCGTATCGCTGGTCAACGCCAGCGTCATAATCGGAGCATCCGCCGGATTCACTTTGCTATACACCGGCGGATTCGGCAGGTCCTTCGGCAGATACGTAAACGCAGCATTGATCGCAGCCTGCACATCCTGCTGCGCAATATCAATCGACTCTGCCAGGTCGAACTGCAGCGTAATCACGCTGCCTCCTCCAGAGCTCGACGAAGTCATCTGGCTCAGCCCCGGGATCTGCCCAAACTGCCGCTCCAGCGGTGCCGTCACCGACGACGCCATCACCTCAGGGCTCGCCCCCGGATAAAACGTCTGCACCTGGATCGTCGGATAGTCCACCTGCGGCAGCGCCGACACCGGCAGCTGCTCATAGGCGACAAACCCCGCAAGCAAAATGGCCACCATCAACAGCGAGGTGGCCACTGGCCTCAGAATAAATGGTTTCGAAGGACTCACGAACCCTGCCTCACACTGCTCGTCGTTCCCAACTCCGCAGTCGTCCCATCGCCGCTCTTTACCGGAGCAGTCTTCGGAAACACCTTACTCCCGTTCTTCAACTTCTCCTGCCCATCCACCACAATCTGATCGCCCGGCTTCACGCCACCGTTCAGGATCACCTGCGTCCCCTCGGTCAGTTCCACATTCACCGTCTGCGCTTCGACATAAAAGTTCGTCTTATTCTCAGGCAGCTCGATCGTCGGCCCGTCGGCGTCCTTCTTCGCCAGCGGATCAACCGGAGGCTGTCCTTCCTTCAACAAATAAACAAAGTTGCCCTGCGTCCCCGTCTGCAGCGCCGAAGCCGGAATCACGACAGCATTCCGCTTCTCTTGCAGAACCAAACGAACATTCACAAACTGGTTCGGAAACAGCGCGCCATCCTTGTTCTCAAACACAGCCTTCGCCTTCACCGTTCCCGTCGTCGTATCAATCTCGTTATCGACGGTCAGCAGGCTCCCAGTCGCCAGATGCGTCGCAGCCGCACGGTCATACGCCTCCACCACCAACTTGTCGCCCGCGCGAGTCCGCTTCAACACCTCAGGCAGCTGATCCTCCGGCAGCGTAAAGATCACTGCAATCGGCTGCAGCTGAGTCACCACAAGCAATCCAGTCGTATCGGACGCATGCACGATATTTCCAGCATCCACCTGCCGCAACCCAACCACTCCATTGATCGGCGACAGAATCTTCGTATATCCCAGATTCACCTGCGCCGCCTGGATCGCCGCGCGATCAGAGGCGATCGAACCCTCCGCCTGTCCCGCCGTCGAAGCCTGCGCCTGCTGGCTCTCCTTCGAAACCACGCCCGCAGACAGCAACGCCTCATACCTCGCAGCCTCAGCGCGAGCATTCACCGCGTTCGCCTGGTCTTTCACCAGCTGTCCTTGCGCCTGCTCCAGCGCTGCCTGGTAAGGCTTCGGATCGATCTCAGCCAGCACCTGTCCCTGCTTGACCGCCTGCCCCTCGCGCACCGGCACCTGCATCAACTGCCCATCCACACGCGACTTGATCGTCACCGTGTTGTACGCCGTCACCGTTCCCAGCGCCGTCAGAAAGATCGGCATCGTCTTCTGCTGCACCGACGACACCTGCACCGGCGTCGGCCTGTCCGCCTGCGCCGCCATCATCATCTGGACGCCGTTCTGCTCCTTCGTATTCTGGCGGATCTTCCAGATCGCCGCCCCCACCACCGCCGCAATCAGCAGAACCACAATCCACTTCCGCGCGCCCGAGCCCTTCGGCTCCTCGGGCAACGGCTCGGCCTGTCGCAGCGTCTTCTGCGACTCAGCCGTCGTTACCCCATCGTGCAGCTCTTTTTCGTTAATCTGTGCTGACAGCATGTGATGGTCTCTGCTCTCTCGGGAAAATTCACTGCACGAACAAAATGATTACGGTGCCAGATATCTAAGAATAAATGATAATGACCTTAGTTACCGAAGCCCTGTATTTCGTGGCGGCCATGCTGGAAACTACGCAACATAGTGCATTTTGTTCCTAATATCTTGGTTAGACGTAAGGAAGGACACTTTTGCCTCTCCCGGCCCCCGCAATCGACACTGCTGCCCTGCCAGTGCTCTGCGTCGACCTCGACGGCACCCTCGTCAAGTCCGACACCCTGCACGACTCCGCGCTCGCCGTCGCCCGCCACCACCCGGCAGCCCTCCTGAAACTCCCCGTATGGCTCCTGGAGGGAAAGGCCGCCCTCAAACGCCACCTCGCCGCCACCGTCAAGCTCGACGTCGCTCATCTCCCCTACAACCGTGAACTCCTTCAATATCTTGAGCAACAGCACGCCACCGGCCGCCCTATCTACCTCGCCACCGCCGCCGACGCCGACACCGCCAACCGCGTCGCCGACCACCTCAGACTCTTCACCGGCGTCCTCGCCTCCGACGGCCAGCTCAACCTCGCCGGCAAAAACAAGCTCGCCGCCTTCCGGTCCCAGTTCGGCGACAACTTCTCCTACATCGGCAACGCCACCCCCGACCTCTCCCTGCTCCAAAACTGCAAGGAGCCCATGGTCGCCAACCCCACCCCCGGCCTCCGTGCAGCCCTCCGCAAAGCCCGCCTCACCCCCGCCCGCACCTTCGACGAGACCATCTCCCCCCTCAAAGCCTGGCCCAAAGCCCTTCGTCTCCACCAATGGGCCAAAAACTTCCTCATCTTTCTACCTCTCCTCCTAGCCCACGCCTGGACCCCCGGCCTGCTCGCCGGAGCCGCCCTGGCCTTCCTCAGCTTCGGTCTCTGCGCCTCCGCCACCTACATCGTCAACGACCTCCTCGACCTCGAAGCCGACCGCCAGCATCCCCGCAAGCGCCGCCGCCCCTTCGCCTCCGGAGACCTCTCCGCACTCTCCGGCATCGCCGTTGTCGTGCTCTTTCTTGCGTCCTCGCTAGTTCTCGCTCTTCTCGTTCCCCGTGTCATCACCACTATTTCGCCCGGCTACAGCCTCGCTCGCCCCTACCACTTCCTCCTCTGGCTCGGCATCTACCTCGTCACAACCCTCGCCTACTCCCTTCGTCTCAAACGCTCCGTCCTCGTCGACGTCATCGTGCTCTCCGGCCTCTACACCATCCGCATCATCGCCGGTTCAGCCGCCACCGGAGTCGCCATCTCCACCTGGCTCGCCGGCTTCAGCATCTTCTTCTTCCTCTCTCTCGCCTTCGTCAAACGCTTCGCCGAGCTCGAAAACCTCCGTGAGCGCGGCGGCGTCAAAGCCGGTGGCCGCGGTTACCACGTCGCCGACATCGAACAACTCCGCAGCTTCGGCACCGCCAGCGGCTACGCGTCCGTCGTCGTCCTCACCCTTTACATCTCAAACCTCGACGCCGCCGAGCTCTACCACCACACCAACCGCCTCTGGCTCCTCGTCCCGCTCCTTCTCCTCTGGATCAGCAACCTCTGGCTCAAGGCCTCCCGAGGCGAACTCGACGAAGACCCCGTCGTCTACGCCATCACCGACCGCCGCAGTCTACTCATGGGCGCCCTCGTCGTCCTCATCGTGCTGTCCGCGCTCTAACTCCCGCGCTCAGATCAAAATCCATTCCTCCGCGCCAAAGAACTCTTCTTCCACAGCCTCCCAAGCGCATCATGAAAGCAGGAGCCCATTCCATGCGTGCAGATATCGTTCCCGGAGCCATCTTTCCCGACTACGAACTAAGCGACCACACCGCAACCCGCCGCAAACTCTCCGACCTCCAGGGACAACACCCCATGGTGCTCGTCCTGAGCCGTGGAGGCTTCTGCCCGAAAGATCGCCGACAGACCGAACTCCTCCGCCAACTCCACCCCGAGATGGAGGTGGCCTACAGCCGCCTCGTCACCATCAGTACCGACAACATCTCCGAGACCAATGAGTTCCGAACCGGAGTCGGCGCCCACTGGCCCTTTCTCTCCGACGCCGGCCGCCACATCCAGAAAGATCTCGATATCGCCGAATACACCGACCCCGTCCACAACCCCATGATCCCCTACACTCTCGTGCTCGAGCCCGGCCTCGTCGTCTTCAAGATCTACAACGGCTATTGGTTCTGGGGACGTCCCACCCTCGAAGAGCTCCGCCAGGATCTCCGCGCCGTCACAAAAAAAATCCGCCCCGACTGGGACATCACCGATGCTGAGCACAAAGCTGCCTGGCAACGCGGCGAAACCGATCGCTTCTACCCCTACGGAAAGACCTACGCCAAGGTCTTCGGCGAACAAGACTGAAGAGCCTTTCCATGCACACCCGGCACCGTCCAAGTCGCCATTTACGAACTACTTATGCGCCCCTCGATAGCATTGCCTCAGTAGTCAGAAAGGGGGGCATGCAAAATGCCCAATGTGCATGGTATCGAGTTCAACGCCAATCAATCCGAGCTCGTAAAGGATCTGGTTCGTGAACTCCTGAAAGATGGAAACTGCGTCGTATACGCGCTCAACAACATGAAGCCGAACGGCGAACTTAGAATGGCGACCACGCTGCCAACTCCAAACCGAAGAGAAGTCGGCGGAGTCTTCCTCCGGATTCGTCCCGGGATAAACCAGGCAACCATCGTCCGTCCGATGAACGCCAAAGCAGGCGATCCGCTCACCAAGTTAGCCAAGATAACCCAGGCCGAAACGCTTGAGCTGATTCGCATCTGGCGAAAAGAGACCAAATCCGGTCCCATCCTCATCAAATCAATGCCAATCACAATCGAAGCGCCAAACATCCTACCCACCGGCAAATCCGGCCAGACTGGCCGCTAGTGGAACACCCTAAACGGCCCTGATCGCTCAAGGCAAAGCCAGGCATCAGGGCCATTCTTCATCCTCCCGAGCAGTACCCGCTGCATCCCTCGATCGCAACCACTCTCCGATCAACCTTTCATTTACTCTGAATAGGAAATGTCCGACGAAATCACAGCATTACAGCACTTCGACGACGACTCGCTCGACGCCGCCTTCGCCGCCCTCGCTGAACAGGTCCGCCTCGAAACCACCTCCCTCAGCGACCCCGAGGCCTTCCGCCTCCACTGGCTCGGTCGCAAACAAGGCCGCCTCAAGCTCATCAGCGAAGCCTGGCTAAAATCCGCGCCCCCCGAAGCAAAAAAAGCCCTCGGCATCCGCTTCAACCAGCTCAAGCAGCAGATCGAAGCCGCCCTCGAGGCCCCCGCCACCACCATAAAATCAGCAGTGCAGGGAATCGACATCACCCTCCCCGGCACCCTCCGCACCCCAGGCATCCCCCACCCGCTCCTGAAGACCATGCACGAGATCGTCTCCGTCTTCCATCATCTCGGCTACAGCACCAACCTCGGCCCCCAGGTCGAGTCCGACTTCTACAACTTCGAAGCCCTCAACTTCCCCCCGAACCACCCCGCACGCGACACGCAGGACACCCTCGTCATCGCAAACCAGCAGTCCCGTCCATCACGCGACCGACTCCTCATGCGCACCCACACCAGCCCGGTGCAGATCCGCACCATGATCACCCAGGCTCCACCCATCCGCATCGTCATCCCCGGCAAGGTCCACCGCAACGACGCCGCCGACGCCACCCACTCGCCCATCTTCCACCAGATCGAAGGCCTCTGCGTCGACACCAACATAACGTTCTCGGATCTAAAGGGAACGTTAGACCACGCCATGAAGGCCCTCTTCGGTTCCGACGTAAAAACTCGCTTTTTCCCATCGTTCTTCCCCTTCACCGAACCCAGCGCCGACGTGCAAATCTCCTGCATCTTCTGCGGCGGCAAAGGCTGCCGCAAGTGCAAACACTCCGGCTGGATCGAGCTCCTCGGTTGCGGCATGGTCGACCCCGCCGTCTTCGCCGCCGTCACCGCAGAGCGTCGAAAAGTAAACCCCTCCGACGACGCCTACAATCCCGAAAAGATCACCGGCTTCGCCTTCGGCATGGGTGTCGAGCGAATCGCCATGATGCTCCACGGCGTCTCCGACATAGGCCACTTCTACTCCGGCGACATGCGCTTCTTAGAGCAATTCGCCTAAGGCCCTACGGTCACTTCGTGACGTGTATACCGGCTTCGCCCGGGGCCTCCCGATGGTCGGCAAAGAAGTTATTCGCGACCAACGGGAGCGCCAACCGAAGGGGTACACAAGTCACGAAGTGACCGCCCGCCGCGCAGGCGGCCCGTCCGGCAGGACACGCTGAAACGCTCTCCGAAACTCCCGAGGCGTCTGTCCCTTCAGCCCTTTGAACTGCCGATTAAAATTCGCCAAATTCCCATACCCAACCTCATCCGCAATCACAGCAATCGGCTTCTCACTATTCAGCAACAACGCACAAGCGTGCCCCACCCGCAGATGCGCCACATACATCCCCATCGTCATCCGCGTCTGCCGCTTGAACAGCCGATGCAGCGAGCTCCGACTCAACGCCCCAACCTTCACCAGCTTCTCCACCACCATCTCGTCGCGATAGTGCTCATGCAGATGCGAGATCACCTTCCCGATCCGCTCCTCAGTAGCCTCCGCAAAACTCTCACTCTGATTCGCCTCTGAGGCCAACGGCTCGCTCCCCACATCCTCCGCGAGCAACAACAAAACGTTCAGCAGCCCAGTCAGCCGCGCCCCCGCCCCCTGCTCAACCATCGCGGAAATAATCTCCCGCGCCTTCTCCCGCACCGGCTCAGAAAACGTCAACGCCCGCGAAGACCGCTCCAGCAGCCGCCGAATCGGCCGCAGCTCCACATGCGGATCGATCATCCCCTTCACAAACGCATCGCTGAACCAAAGCACCAGCGCCTGATGCTCCCTCTCCTTACACACATCCTCACTCGAGCACCACGTATGCGGAATCTTCGGCCCAATCAGCACCAGATCCCCATCGTCATACCGCGAGATGTTGTCCCCAATGAACCTCTGCCCGCGGCTATTCAACGTCAGCGTCAACTCATACTCGCTGTTGTAGTGCCACTCAAACGGAATCGCAGGCAGCCGCCGGTCAAACAACACCCACGAAGAATCTTTCGAAGTCTTAATGTGCTCCAAAAACGGCTTCATCCCGAAGTTACCTATACCTGTACGTGAACCCGTACCTGTCGTTGTCGTTGTTGTTGTTGTTGCCTGTACTTTTGTTTGTCATCCCGTAGGGATCTGCGGTTGCAGTTGTCTATCTTCAACCCACCCCCAAAAAACATCGTCATCTCGACCGAAGCAGTGCGTCCCTTATCGCATGGCGCAGTGTAGAACCCTCGTATTTCGCCTTTTGCTGTCGCCTGTCATCTGCCGACAAAAAGAAAGCTTCGCCTCCTTGACTAGTTTCAGACGAACACAACCAAAGGCCGACGCAATTATAGCCATCCAGCCCACCGCCATGAGATTCCAGTACCAGTAATTGGCACCCAAAGCCAACAACTCCCCCTCCCCTCGCTCTAAAGTTCTCTCGTAAGCAATCAGCACAAAGGATCGGAACCGAACATGAGAACCCAAACCGCAGTCCTCGAACACAACGTCGTCGGCAAGCCCGGCGAAAACAGTCTCAACATCGAAGTCGCCCGCCAGCCCCTCCGCGAGATCAAGAAAAAACTCCCCCTCCGCGTCCTCTCGCAAGCCGACTTCGACCACTGGCAGACCTACGGCTACGTCGTCGTCCGCCAGGCCGTCCCCGCCGCCAACGTCGAGCGCACCCGCAACTTCCTCTGGGAGTTTCAGGAGATGGACCCCAACGATGTCGGGACCTGGAACGCCGCCCAGCTCCGCAACCACGCCATGAAGGAGCTCAACAACAGCGGCATGGTCGAGGTCTACAACCACCAAACCCTCTGGGACAACCGTCAGGAGCCTCGCGTCTACGACGCCTTCGTCGACATCTGGGACGACGAGCGACTCTGGGTCACCATCGACCGCGCCAACCTCAACACCCCCAATCGCAGCAACCGCGCCTTCACCGGCTTCATCCACAACGACGTCGACACCACCCTCGACCCACTCCCCGTCAACGTCCAAGGCGTCCTGTCGCTGGTCGACACAGACGAATCCACCGGCGGCTTCCAGTGCGTCCCCGAGATCTTCCGCAACTTCGAAGCCTGGAAGAAGACCCAACCCGCCGACCGCGACGGCTTCAAACCCGACATCACCGGCTACGAACTAAAGCCCGTCCTCATGAAAGCCGGCGACCTACTCATCTTCAACAGCCTCCTCACCCACGGCATCCGCCCCAACACCTCCGAAGACAAAGCCCGCATAGCGCAATACATCTCCATGACGCCAGCCGACGGAGGCAACGAAGAGATCCGCCAGCGCCGCATCGAATCCTGGCGCGAACGCCGCGCCCCCGAAGGCTTCGCCTTCCCCGGCGACCCCCGCGAATGGGAACGCACCAAATACAAAACCGCAGAACTAACCCCACTAGGCCGCAAACTCCTGGGCCTCGACCCCTGGTAGACTCAACAGCTTTCACTGTCTCGCCAAGGTCATCATCCCCACCCAGAGCGCAGCCGAAGGGGAAGGATCCTTGCATTTGCTGTTGATGTTGCTGTTGCTTGTTTTTTTGTTGTCATCCCCGAAGGGGATCTGCTTTTGCCGTTGGTGTTGCTTTTGCAGTCGACGGACGGTCTCATCGTCCGTCGCGCAGCGGAGAGACCCCCGCATTTGTTTTTACTTTGTTGTCATCCCGTAGGGATCTGCGGTTGTCGTTGCTGTTGTTCTTGCGGATTCCTCTTCCAAAACAACGTCACCCCAACCGAAGCGACGGACATCTCAACCATCCGTCGCTTCGTGCCCAGCGATAAAATCGCTCATGCCGTCCGCCCCCGACACCATAGACAAAATCTTCGCCGTCTCCCTCGCCATTCGTTACGTAGCTCTCTACCAACAAGGCAACCTAACATCCCGTCAACGCACCGCTCTCTCCGGCGCCTCCGCCTCCGAATCCGACCGCTACGAAGAGCTCTTCATCAATCCAACTCTCCTCACCCTCGCGCGTCAGCGCGGCAACCTCGACTGCGGCGGCGCAAAGTTTGTCCTAGTCGGCTACGGAAACTTCTACCAACTTGTCATGGACATACCCGGCGGCCACGCATCCGTCTGCTTCGAACTATCCTCAAATCCTTTGAACTACGCCGACACGATTCACAGAATATGTGTCGCGCAATAGAAATGCTGATCACGTATCAGCAAACCGCTCTAGGCTCTCTCGAAGATCGCAATGCCCGTAGCCACCTCTTTGTTCCCAACAAAGATCGCATAAGTCAGCGTCATCAAAATCTCGTCCGAAACAACCACGGTCTCTCGAATCGAAATCGCCCCATTCTTCTTTCCCGTGCCGATAATCCTGAGACTCTCGCGCTGGTAGGCGATTGAGTCCACTACAGCAGAACCAATGACGGGATAATCCTGTCCATCAGAACGCGCCCGGACCGTAACGACGGACTTCAAACCATCTTGACTTGCTATCGTCTCCTCGACTTCGACCGTAAGAGCAGTTGCATGAATCTCCTGCACCCAACTCTGCGGCGGCGGAGTGCTCAGTGTCGAACGCTCAGGATTGAATATCCAAGTGCCAGTGAACGGATCGTGCGCCGTCATAGAGTCCCACCTCTACCTAATAAAGGCCCAGCATCCGACAGTGCGCTCTGATTCCGTCTCAAATCTACTGCCCCAACCCAGCCCGCAAACTAATCAGATTCTGCGGCTGCACCCGAATCACTCCACCCCGCGGACTATCGATATCTGCAATCAAAAAGAACGCCACCGCCACCACCACCGGCAGCACCATAAACAACTTCGGCTCCATCTGCCGAGCCCCGTACCCCAGCAACCCATTACAAAAAATCGCAATCGCAAACATCAGGCACCAGGCCCCCGTCGGAATCCGATTCCACCACGCAGCCTGTGTGTACCCTTGCGAGTTCAGCACATCATTCATCCCACCCACCGCCAGCGCAATCACAGGCGAAGGCTGCGCATTCGCAGGCTTCGAAGCCGCAACCCATAGCTCCCCCTGCACTCGCGCCGTATCCGAATTGATCTGCCTCAACTCCCCATCATCACGCGTCTTATAAAACCGAATCCGCAGATCCGTATATTGCATCAGCAGCGAACGCACCTGCGCTCCCTCCGTCGCCGGCAGCAGATCCGCCCGCACATACTCAGTTCCAATCGCATTCGCCTCTGCCTCTTCATACGACTTGCGCAGATCATACCGCGCCGTCGCCATAGAAAAGCTGAACCCAATAATCAACCCCAGCAGCGTCAAAGTAGCCGCAAGCACTACCCCAAAGTCCGTCCGAATCGCCTCGGTAAAATCGCGCCGTCGCTGACCCAGCCGTGCACCTACCCAAGCCGCCAGCCACAACAGGAAAAACGCAGCGACAAACACCACCAAGGGATAGTTCAAAGGATTCCTCACGCACGCTCCAAAATCAGCACAATCCTAAGCCCGTTTCTTCATAGCCGATCCAAAGAACCCAAACAGCAGATGCACCACCGCCAGCGCCAACGCCCCAAGAAACGCCGCCTTGAACGTAGTCACCGCAAACCCCGGCACAAACTTGCTCGAGAACCACAAAATCACCGCATTGATCACCAGAAAGAAAATCCCAAACGTCAAAATCCCTAGCGGCAGCGTAATAATCTTCAGAAATAATCCCAGCGTTGCGTTGAACAACCCAATCACCACCATTGCAATCAGCGCCGAAACAAAATTGCTTACATCAAAGCCCTGCACAAAATGTGCCACCACCAGCAGAGCCACCGCGTTCAAAATCCAGTGCAGAAGCAAACGTAGCATCGTCCATCCTTGTTCAGAAAAATGTCCAGCAGAATTTCGTATCCGGAGTAGCGACCAGCATATCCGACCCCACCCGCCTCCGCCACAAATTCCGCATTACTTCGCCGCTTCATGGTCGTAGCTGATCACCCGCGACACCTTCCACGCCCCATCCTTGTACTGCCACAGGGTAATAAACTTCGCCTCACCCACATCCCCCGGCGCCCCCGGATGATAAAACCGATGCACCCCAATCTCCACCGCCCCATAACCCTTCAGCGGATACACCTCCAGCGACCCGACCACCAGCTTCCGCGTCACCTTCCCGCAGATGTTGTTCTTAATCGCATCCAGAAACACCTGCTTGCCCACCGCCAGCCCCGTCTTGTCGTGATAAAACTCCAGATCGTCCACTACCAGCGACCCCAACCTGTCGATATCGCAGTTGTTATACGCATCGAACAACTCCTTATCGAGCGTCGTAATCGCCTTCGTCAGTTCCTCCTGACTCTTGATGTCGCCAAGCGCCGGCACCACCTGCGCCCCACCCCGCGCACACACTCCACCCAACACAACCACCATTAGCAAGACAGAAATCTTCCGCATCGTTCGCTCTCCTTGAATGAATCTTCGGAACACTCACCCCAGTACGCAGCAAGCAAACGAAATGTTCGCCTCACCCTAAGGCGTCATCCCAATCGTCTTCATCCAAACGTCCACCAGATCCGGCCACCCCGTCACCGGCAGCCTCGTCCGCCGCAACCCAAACCCATGGCCGCCTTCGGCATAGATATGCAACTCCGTCGGCACACCCGCGCGCTTCAAAGCCAGAAAGTACTCCACAGCATTCTCCACATTCGCTGTATGGTCGTCCTCCGCCTGCACCAGAAACGTAGGCGGCGTCTCCTTCGTCACCGGAATATCCGGATTGAACTCCATCCCCTTCTCCGCAATCGCCAGATACCCCGGATACGCCACCACCGCAAAGTCCGGCCTGCAACTCACATCATCGGCCGCATCCACGCGTGGATAAAGCCGCGTCGCATAGTGCGTACTCACCGCCGCCGCCAAATGCGCACCCGCCGAAAACCCCAGCACGCCCACCTTCTTCGGATCGACCTTCCACTCCGCCGCGCGAGCCCGCACCATTCCCACTGCTCTCTGCGCATCCTGCAAGGCCTCATCCGACTTCGGATAAGGCCCCGTCTCCGGCACACGATACTTCAACAGAAAACAAGCCACGCCCCGCGACGTCAGCCAATCGCAAACCTCGGTCCCTTCAAGATCCATCGCCAGAATCCGGTACCCACCACCCGGAAACACCACCACCGCCGCACCATTGCGCGTCCCCTTCGGCTCATACACCGTAATCGTCGGCACGGAAACATTCCCCAGCCGCACCACCGGCCGCCCCGCAATCTTCTCGCCCTCCGCCGTAGTGGTATCCGCCTCCGGCCCCGTCGTCGTATTCACCCCAGGCGCGCCCTTCGGCCAAAGCGTTACCACCGCATGCTCGGGCCCCGCCGGCCAACCCGAAGACTGCGCCCACGCAACCCCACAACCAACCAGCAGAATCCCACTAATCAAAACTCGACGCATCCGCAAATCCTCCAACCTATGCAGCCATCTTCGTCATAAACTCCACCCCACGCAAGACCGCAACTCGAACTTCACACGAGAACAGCGCAACAAGGACGCAGACTCCCTGCGGTTGTCGTTGCCTGTTTTCTTGTTGTCATTCCGCAGCGAACCGGTTGAATCTGCGGTTACCCTTGCTTCGGTTCGTCTCACTTCTTTCGTTCGGATAACACCAGAGTCGTCAATTCATGCGAAGAGTTTAGCCCACACGCTCCCATCACACTTCTTTTCTCCCGAAGGCTCGAGGTCCCCAAAACATTTAGACTAGAAGCCGTCCATCATGAATATTCTCACCGCTTGGCTTCGCACCTACGTCCCCAACATCCCGGTCGATGATCACAAACTCGCCGAAGATCTCACCCTCCGCGGCATAGCCGTAGAAGGCATTCACGCGCTAGGCGCGTCCAGTGGCAAATCCAACGGCCACCTCTTCGAGATGGACATCACCACCAACCGCGTCGACGCCATGAACCACTACGGCATCGCCCGCGAAGCCGCCACCATCTACAACCTGCCCCTCGCGCCTTTGAACATGAAACTCCCCATCGGCTCGCTCGTCGACGAGCCCTTCTCCATCCGCATCGCCCCCGAAGCCAAAGGCCTCTGCGGCCGCTTCACCGCGCAGGTAGTCCGCAACGTAAACATCGCTCCAAGCACAGGCAAAGTCGCCGAGTACTTCACTCTCCTTAGCCAGAAACAAATCTCCAACGCCGTCGACGCCAGCAACTTCGTTCTCCTCGGCATGGGCCATCCCACCCACGCCTTCGACCTCGACAAGATCGAAGGCGGCATCATCGTGCGCCTCGCCCACAAAGGGGAAAAGTTAAAACTCCTCGACGGCACAGACCGCACCCTCGAAGCCGACGACCTAGTAGTGGCCGACGAAAAGAAGGCCCTCGGCCTAGCCGGAGTGATGGGCGGCTGGGACTCCATGATCACCCCCGAAACAAAAAACATCCTCATCGAAGCCGCATGGTTCGACCCCGCCAGCGTCCGCCGCTCCTCCCGCCGCCACGGCCTCCACACCGACGCCTCCCACCGCTTCGAGCGCGGCGCCGACTTCAACGCCGCCCCCACCGCCAACGCCCTCGTCGCGCAACTCATCCTCGAGAACGGTGGCAAACCCGAAGGCGAACTCATCGACCTCATCGACCCCGAAGTCCAAGCCCGCACCGCGTCGCGCCCTCCCATCGAGCTCTCCGTCGCCCAGGTCAAACGCCACCTCGGCACCACCATCGACCCCGCCGGCATCACCTCGGAGATCGTCGCCCAATACCTCACCTCTCTTGGCTGCGATCTCCTCCTCCACGGCCTGCGTCAGGATCAAGCCGTCTACGCTACCAAGCTCCCCTCCTGGCGTCTCGACCTCGAGCGCGAGATCGACCTCATCGAAGAAGTCGCCCGCGTCTACGGCTACAACCGCTTCGCCAACACCCTCCCCGCACCCGGCATCGTCATCACGCAACCCACCGACGCCAAAGAAGCCGCCGTCCGCACCCGCCTCCTCGCCCTCGGCTTCAGCGAATCCATCTCCAGCACCTTCGCCGCCCAGCCCGACTCCGACCTCTTCTACTCTTCAGCACGGGCACAAAACGCGGATAGACAAAATTCGGGTGCCCCATCCTTTGCGGTTTCATCGCAAAGGATGGGTTCTTCGCAAAGCGAACCGCCTTCATCAAACGTTTCCACCATCCCAGTCCCCATGGAGAACCCACTCTCCGAAGAGGCGTCTCTTCTGCGCCCGTCGCTCATCCCCGGCATGGTCACCATGCTCGCTCACAACCTCAACCGCGACGTCCGCGAAGTCCGCCTCTTCGAACAAGGCCAGATCTTCACCGGCACCATCCCCGCCGACGGCACCTTCATCTCCGACGTTCACGAGACCCCACAACTCTCCCTGGGCCTCACCACCGCCGCCGCAAAATACTCGAACCTCTACTCCGCCGAAGACGCCCCCTTCTTCGAACTCAAGGGCGCCATCGAATCCCTCCTCTCCCTCTTTGATCTAAAAAGTGGAAGTGAAAATGGCAGTGAAAATGGAAGTGGAAGAGGAAGTAGAGATACAGATCTGTCATTTCGACCGGAGCGAAGCGGAGTGGAGAAACCCGCTGTTCCCTCCACACCTCAACCATCGCTCACCTTCATCACCGAAGCCCCAGCCTGGCTCCAACCCGGCCGCAGCTCAACGGCGCTCCTGAACAACCAACCCATCGCCCACTTCGGCGAACTCGCCCACACGCAACGCGAAGCCCGCAAACTCCGCCAGCCCATCTACCTCGCTCAACTCGACCTCGGGCGACTCTACGAACTCCCCCTCAGAAAAATCACCGCCCACGATCTCTCCCGCTACCAGGCCGTCGAGCGCGACTTCTCCTTCGTCTTCCCTGACGCCACCCAGTGGCAAGCGGTCTCCTCGGCCATCCACGCCCTAGCCATCCCCGAGCTGCAAAGCCTCAAGCCCGTAGAAGTTTTTCGCGACCAGAAAAAATTCCCCGGCGTCTACTCGCTGCTCCTCCGCACCGTCTTCCAGTCCAACGACCGCACCCTCCGCGACGAAGAGCTCACCGACTGGTGGTCCCGCATCATCGCCGCCCTCACCGCCCTCGGCGGCACCATCCGCGACGGCGCCGCAACTCCCCCGGCGTAATTCTCCTCGACGATTCCCATCCTCACCTCGCCGCCGTCATCATGAACGACACCTTCCCGACCTCGAGGCCGTCATCCTGAGCGCAGCGAAGGATCCCTGTATTTCGCATTTGTCGTTGCCTGTTCTTTCGTTGTCATTCCGCAGCGCAGGCCGCATCGCAGCGAAGGATACCCTGTATCTGCATTTGCCATTGCCTGTTCTTTTGTTGTCATTCCGCAGCGCAGCGGAGGAATCCGCAGTTGTTTCTATCCTCAGTCGTTTTTAGGTGCGCCTTCGCCACCTCAAAATAAATCTCAAATCCGTGTCACATTTTTCCGCCACAAAAACACGGCTGCCAAAACACCACATCCACCACACAAATCACCACAGCTACACCACAAATTCACCACATCAAAACCACACAAAATCACAAAACCCCCTCAAATAACGGCCACTCCACCACAAACAAAATTTAATCCGCGAAAAACGCGCACCCAAATAGATTCCACCCCACTTTTCCCCAGCAAAAATCCACGTCTTCCGCGTCTATACTGAAATCAATATGAGCTCTTCCACCATCTCCCCAAGCATCAGTGCCGACGAGTTCCAGGCCCTCGAACAAAAAGTCCTCCGTGCCGTCGAAGTCGTCAAGCGCGAGCGCGAAGCCCGCGCCACCGCAGAAGCCGAAGTAGCCTCCCTGCGCGCCCAGCTTTCCGAGGCTCAAAGCCTCTCCACCATGGTCGAATCCGAACTCACCACCCTCACTAAAGAGCGTGAAGCCGTCCGCCAGCGCGTCGAAAAGATGCTCCAGCAGATGGACGAACTGCTCTAATTTCATTCAAGGAGACCCGATGGCCCAGACTGCAGACCAGACTCTCGAAGCCCCGCAAGCAACCACTCCGGCGGCCGCCGAGCCCACGCAGAACCAGTCCATCGCCGTCGAAATCTACGACCAGATCTATAACCTCCGCGGCACCGACCCCGCCTACATCGAGCGCCTCGCCGCGATCGTTGACGCCAAGATGCGCGCCGTCTCCGCCCACGGCAATACCGTCGACAGCCTCCGCGTAGCTGTCCTCGCCGCCCTCAACATCGCCGACGAGCTCTGCTGCGCCCGCGACCGCAGCGACAACCTCGCCGGCAGCCTTCAGAACTCGCAGCAATCCGTCCGCTCTCGCGCAGGCGATCTGTCCCACCTCCTCGACGAACTCCTCGAAGACCGCAAAGTAGGCTGATCCCGCCCAATCCAGGGTACTCGCCGCAATAAATCTTCTTGAGTTCTCCGCGTTCCGCCGATGGTGCTCTCCCCGCAGAGATGCTGGGCTCCGGATCAGATGTCGAGGGCAAACTCAAGAGACTCATCGCACGCGCCAAAACTATTCCTCAGACCCAACCGACAAGCCATTCGGGCAATTAGGCTTATCCGACCTCGGCAGGCTCCGGAGTTGCGAATCTCATCACATCCCGTTAGCATCGAACCTAAGAATGCCGGCCTACAAAGCAGGTACGCGAACAACGCTGGTTGAACCAACATTCATTGAACAGGGGCCTGGCTCGTAGACATGGTTCGGTGTGCAGTCCTCCAGTCAGGAAAGCCTAAAGAGCCACGGCAGGGTCCCGCCGTCTTAGGACGGGTTCACCAGCGCTTCGACGTACGGCCCAGTGGGTCGGTCTTCTTTTTTCAGATTCCTTCTTGATTTCGAAATCGAACAGGCGATACGGGTGAAAACATTTCAAATGTCGTCATCCTGACCCTGAGCGTAGCCGAAGGGGACCAATCCCTTTATTTGTCTTTGAATCCCCGAACGTGCACCCCTACCTCATCCACTCCGGTCATCTCCTCCTTCCCACCTTCGGCGTACTCGCCGCCCTTGGCCTCATGGCCGCCCTCACCCTCAGCCTGCGCACCGCAACCATCGTCGGCCTCAACCCCGACAAGCTCTGGAACGCCGGCCTCTTCACCCTCCTCTCCGCCTTCGTCCTCTCCCGCCTCCTTCTCATCGCCGCCAACCTCCACAACTTCCTCACCTACCCCATCCTTCTCCTCACGCTGCCATCCCTCACCTCCACGGGAATCTTTCTCACCCTCCTCGCAACGCTGATCTATCTCCGCCTCCACCATCTCCCCATTCTCGACACGCTCAACGCCTGGAGCCCCTGCGCCACCCTCATCTGGGCCTTCCTCGCCCTCGGCCACTTCGCCGAAGGCAGTGACGCCGGTCTCCCCACCACCCTCCCTTGGGCCCTCGCCATTCCCCCCGACCACACTCGCCTCCACCCCATCGCTCTCTACGCCGCCATCGCCGCCGCGCTCCTCACCCTCTTCCTCTTACACCAACTCAAGCACCACCCTCACTCCGCCAATACCCTCGTAACAGCCCTCGCCACCGCAGGCACCATTCAGTTCCTTCTCACCTTCGTCCGCCAACCCTACCCCTACACATCCAGCACTCTCTACACCACGCTCGACCCCATCCAGTGGATCGCACTCGGTATGATCGTAGTAGCAGCAGTCATCGCACTGCTGCCAGGAAAGCTGGTCACCCATGCCGTCTAAGAACATGCTCCCCAAGGGCCAGCGTCGCCGCACCGTAAAGCACGAGTACCGCGCCACTCGCGGCGTAGAAGAAGTCACCCCACCACAGGTCCCCGTCCTCGAATTCGACGAAGTCGAAGAAGACTCCGACGCAGTCCGCACCTTCACCGCAGACCCAGCCGCCGCCAATCTCCGCCTCGATCTCTACCTCGCCCAGGCTCTTCCCGACATCAGCCGCGCCCGCGTCCAACTTCTCATCGAAGCCGGCCAGGTCCGCGTCGACGGCAACCCCGCCAAGCCCAAACAGAAACTCCACGGCGGCGAATCCATCGAGATCGAAGGCTCCCCCCAGCCCGCGCCTCTCCACGCCGTCCCCGAGGACATCCCCCTCGACATCCTCCACGAAGACAAGTACCTCGCCGTCATCAACAAACCCGCTGGCATGATGGTCCACGCCGGAGCCGGTACCACCGACGACGCCCGCAATCGCGGCACCCTCGTTAACGCACTCCTCTTCCACTTCGCCAAACTCTCCGACGTCGGCGGCGACCTGCGCCCCGGCATCGTCCACCGCCTTGACAAGCTCACCAGCGGCCTCATCCTCGTCGCCAAAGACGACAGCACCCACCGCAAACTCGGCGACATGTTCTCCCGCCGCCAGGTCACCAAGACCTACGTCGCTCTCCTCCACGGCCACGTCAAAAAAGACGACACTACCGTCAGCCTCCCCATCGCCCGCGACATCGTCCGTCGCACCCGCATGACCACACGCCGCGCCGATGGCCGCACCGCCGTCTCTCACTTCCACGTTCTCGAACGTCTAACCACTGCCTACGGCCCCTTCACCATAGTCGAAGTTCGCATCGAAACCGGCCGTACGCACCAGATCCGCGTCCATGCCCAATCCCTCGGACATCCCGTCGTCGGCGACACCCTCTACGGTGCTCCCCACGCCATCCCCGGCCTTGACCCCGCCCTCAACCTCGAGCGAAACTTCCTCCACGCCGCACACCTCTCCTTCACCCATCCGCAATCCAACAAGCCCCTGGATCTCGCGGCTCCTCTCCCTATCGAACTTGAGTCGTTTTTGCAAGCAATTCGCACGAATTCGTCCACAATTGGGTAGAATCATCCGAGTGACCTCACCCAACCGAATGAACCAAGTCCCAAGCCCCAGACTCCCCGCGTCCCTGCTATCCGCTCTGCTCCTCCTGCCCCTCGCCGCCGCGCCTCTTCAGGCCCAAACCGTCCCGACTCAAAGGCCCCGCTGGCTACATCGCCTCTTCGCCGCTTCCAGTGACGCCCCCACCACCCCGTCCCCCGTCGAAGTCGCCCAGACCACGTCCGGCCCTGCATCCACCCCAGCCGCCCCAGCGCCTCCAACCAGCGCCCCTCCAACTCCCGCCGCCACTCAGCAACCGTCCACGACACCTGCGCAGACTCCCGCCCAGACTCCTCCTGCCGGTCAGGCCGCTCCGAATAGCCCACAGATCGACGAGCCCGTCACCACCCTCCAGGTCCAGGTCAACGAAGTCAATCTCATCTTCACGGTCATCGACAAGCACGGTAAGTTCATCACCGGCCTCAAGCGCGAAAACTTCGGCCTTCTCGACGACGGCCGTCCCCCTCTCGCAGTCCTCCGCTTCACCCAGCAAACAAATCTCCCCCTGCGTGTCGGCATCATGCTCGACACCTCCAGCTCCATCCGTCAGCGTTTCCAGTTCGAGCAGGACTCCGCGATCGAGTTCCTCCTCCAGATCCTCCACCTCAACGACCGGGCCTTCGTCGAGGGCTTCGACATCGAAACCGACGTAGCCCAGGACTTCACCAACAACGTCGACCTGCTCAACCAGGGCATCCGCAAGCTCCGTCCCGGCGGCGGCACCGCCCTCTTTGACGCCCTCTACAAAACCTGCAAAGACCAGATGCTTCCCCTCCAGGAGACAGGAGCCGTCCGCCGCGCCCTCATCCTCGTCTCCGACGGTGACGACAACTACTCCCGCGTCCAGGAGTCCGACGCCATCAAGATGTGTCAGCGCGCCGACACCATCGTCTACACCATCAGCACCAACATCAGCCCCAGCAAAGACAAAGGTGACGATGTCC
Organism: Tunturiibacter psychrotolerans; assembly: GCF_051013365.1. Lineage (GTDB taxonomy): Bacteria > Acidobacteriota > Terriglobia > Terriglobales > Acidobacteriaceae > Edaphobacter > Edaphobacter psychrotolerans_A. The sequence goes on from NZ_CP132941.1 coordinate 2,901,406, forward strand.
TCAAGGCCATCTCCGACGCCACCGGCGGCCAGGCCTTCTACCCGGTCAAGCTCGAAGACGTAGCCGTCGGCTTCCGCAACATCGAAGAGGAGCTTCGCAGCCAGTACCACCTCGTCTACCGCCCCACGGATCTCAAGATGGACGGCTCCTTCCGCACCATCTATCTCCAGGCTAACGACCCCCGCTACAAAGTCCGCGCCCAAAAAGGCTACTTCTCCCCCCGCCCACCCCAATAAAGCAGTCGACCAACGGGAGACAGGGTACACAAGTCACGAAGTGACCGCCCGCCGCGCAGGCGGCCCGTCCGGCAGGACATTTCTCGCGCAAAGTCGAACTTGCCACCCCAGCGTCAAAGGCAAATAATGCAGTCAAGGGGAGAACTCCCCGCAAAAATCCGGGTCCAATCAATCAGGGAGACATCCATGAAACTGCGTCCCGTCCTCTTAGCCTTAGCCCTCTCCACAGCTGTCGCCATCGCACAGCCCCCCGCCGGTCCGCCGCCCCCACCGCCCCCCCTCGACATTCAGGGCGCGCTCATGAACCTGGCCGACCAGCCCGCAACCCACACCGCCTTCAGCTTCGATCGCAGCATGATGCAGATTGCCCAGAACCTCCTGGCCTCAGGTGGCCTCGACGCCAATCACGCCGCCGCCGCCCTCACCGGCATCTCCGTCGACAACTACCGCTATCCACGCCCCGCCTTCTACACCCCTGAGACGATGGACGCCATCATCGCCTCCTACAACGCTGCCGGCTGGAAGCATCTCGTCAACGCCAACCAGAACTCCGCCAACACCGCCCAACCCCGCAACACCGTCACGGATCTCTGGCTGCACTTCGCCGGCGCCGACATCACCGGCGTCACCGTCCTCACCCGCTCCCCACGCGACATGAGCGTCATCCAGATCGCCTGTGAGCTTCGTCCGCTCGACCTAGTCCATCTCAGCGGCCACTTTGGCATCCCCAAAGTTGACCCCAGTGCCGTCATGGTCCCCGCCCCCCCAGGACGCTAGTCCTGCCGGGTCACTTCGTGACATGTATACCGGCTTCGCCTCGGGCCTCCCGATGGTCGGCAAATAATATCCCATCGCGACCAACGGGAGCGCCAACCGAAGGGGTATACAAGTCACGAAGTGACCGCCGCCCGCGCAGGGCGCACCTAACCGCAGTAGGTTATCTTGAACTAGCCGACTGCTATGCCCATCCGCCCCCATCTGGCCACCCTGCTCGACGACTTCCGCACCTTCGGCCACCAAAAAGCAATCGTCCAACACACCGGCAACCGCCGCAAAATCACCACCTACGAAGAGCTGGCAACCCTGGCCGGACGCTTCGCCGCGCTCCTAGCCACTTACAACCTCCAGCCCGGCGACCGCCTCATCCTCTGGGCGCAAAACAGCGCCGAGTGGGTCGCCGCATTCCATGCCTGCATCCTCCGCGGCGTCATCGCCGTCCCGCTCGACGCCTACGGCACCCCCGACTTCGCCGCCCGCGTAGCCGCCGACGTAAAACCCGCCCTCATCACCGGCGACGCCGCCCTCCTCCAAACCCTCCCCAACGACTTTCCGAAACTAGCCTTCGAAGACTGGCCCACCACCCTACCCGCTCAAGAAGCCGGCCCCATCCCCACCCTCTCCCACGACACGCCCCTCCAGATCCTCTTCACCTCCGGCACCACTGGCGACCCCAAAGGCATCGTCCACACCCACGGCAACATCCTCTCCAGCTTCGAACCCATCCGCCTCGCCGCCCAGCCCTACATGCGTTACGAGCGCATCGTCCACCCTCTCCGCTTCCTCCACACCCTCCCCCTGAGCCACGTCTTCGGCCAGATGATGGGCCTCTGGGTCCCCGCCATCTTCGCCGCCGAAGTTCACTTCGAAACCCGCCTCAACGCCCCGCGCCTCATCGAAACCATCCGCCGCGAACGCATCTCCGTCCTAGCCGGAGTCCCCCGCGTCCTAGCCCTCCTCAAAACCCACCTCGAAGCCGAACACCCAACCCTCCCCGCCCGCATCGAGTCCGCCAAAGGCATCTCCGCCCAAAAACGCTGGTGGCGCTTCCGCGACATCCACTCCGCCTTCGGCTTCAAGTTCTGGGCCTTCGTCACCGGAGGCGGCGCCCTCCCCGCCCCCGTCGAGCAGTTCTGGAACGCCCTCGGCTTCGTTCTCGTGCAGGGTTACGGCATGACCGAAACCTCCGCCCTCATCACCCTCAACCACCCCTTCAAAGTAGCTCGCGGCACGATGGGCAAACCCCTCCCCGGTCGCGAGGTCAAGCTCCAACCCGACGGCGAAGTCCTCGTCCGCGGCCCCATGATCTCCCCCGCCACATGGTCCCGAGGCGCCCTCCAGCAACGCACCGACGAGTGGCTAGCCACCGGCGACCTCGCCGAAGCCCAGCCCACCGGAGAGCTCCGCTTCCTCGGCCGCAAAAGCGAGACCATCGTCACCGCCACCGGCGTCAACCTCCATCCCGAAGACCTCGAGGCTGCCTTCGAGCCCGAGCCCGACGTAGCCGCCTGCGCCGTCGTGCCCATCGAAACCCCCACCGGCCCCGACCCATGCGCCGTCCTCGCCCTACGCACCAACCCCGACCGCGCCCCCGCCATCCTGCAAAGCGCAAACACCCGCCTCGCCGAGTTCCAACGCATCCGCCGCTGGGCCGTCTGGCCCGAACCTGATCTCCCCCGAACCTCCACAGGCAAAATCAAACGCTCAGCCGTCGCCACCTGGCTGGCGAGCAGGGAAGCAAACGACGGAAGATCCTCAGCCACCGCAGGCACCAACTGGCTCCTCGCCCTGATCGCCCGCATCACCGGAGAAGGCCTACCCACCGAAAGCGAAACTCAAAATCAAGACCTCCGCCTGGCCGAAGACCTCCGCCTAGACAGCCTCGGCCGCGTCCAACTCATGGCCGCGCTCGAAGAACGCCTCGGCACAGCCCTCAACCCCACCGACTTCGACAGCGTCGAAACCCTCAATCAACTCCGCCACCTGATCACCCACCCAGACAACCCAGAACCCGACACCATCCTTCAATCAGCAAAACTAAACCACTCCACCCAAAACATCTCAACCACACAGAACTCCAAAATCCAGAGCCAATCCAGATCAGAACTGCCTCCGCATGCCACCCACATCTACCCCCACTGGCCCTGGTCACGACCCATCAGCCTCCTCCGCGCAGCCTTCGTCGAGTGCATCACTCTCCCTCTGGTCTGGCTCCTCGCCGCACCGCAGGTCGACTCCGAACCAGCCGCGAAGCCCATCACCACAACCGGCCCCATGCTAATCATCGCGAACCACATCACCACCTACGACCTGCCCCTCCTCCTCTACGCACTCCCTCGCGCCATCCGCCTCCACACCGCCGCCGCCATGTCCGGCGAGATGCTCGAAGACCTTCGCCACGGTCGCAACCGCCACTGGCTCAACCCCCTCGGCCCCCCCGCCTGGCTGCTCATCACAGCGCTATTCAACATCTTCCCCCTCCCACGCCGCCGCGACTTCCAGCGCAGCTTCGCCCACGCAGGCGAGGCGCTCGACCGTGGCCTCAACGTCGTCATCTTCCCCGAAGGCACCCGCTCCCCCGACGGCACTCTCGCCCCATTCCGTCCCGGCATCGGCCTGCTCGTCAAGCAATCCTCTGTCCCGGTCCTCCCCATGGCGCTCCGCGGCCTCGGCGAACTCAAAACCCGCAAACGCCGCTGGTTCCGCTCCGGCACCCTTCAGGCCCGCGTAGGCCAACCCATCCTCTTCCCCCCTGACGCAAACGAAGCCGCCATCACCGCCCGCCTCCAAGCCGAAGTAAAAGCCCTCCTCGCGACAGATCAATCAAAAGTAAGCGAATTACCGGAACACCATCGATAAGAGCTCTTATCGTGATGAAAAAAATCGGAGCGAGAAGCGAACTCTACCTCTCGAGACCTGGGCGGTGGGTCTCCGGCCTGTTCATCGATAAACGGCCTATGGCTCCACGCTGGCTGGAGTCGATCCCTCGGGGGGCGATCCCAGTGATTTAGCGGTATGATAAATGCCACAAATCGGTCGGCCGCCCCGAGGCAACTTCAAGAAAAACAGAGAGTTATTGGAAAAGCGCCATGCTCCTACTCGTTGGAGCTTTTACATCGCCTTATTCCTATTAGATTCTGCAATCGTAGTTGCCCCTCTCCCAAACAATCCCGGATAAAATCCCGGCCCGCGGGAGTCAAAGTCAGAGGAGAAAAAGTTTTCAAAGTTCCTACAAGGTAACCAGCGAGATGGAACTACTGACAAATGAATCAGGCCACTAAATTCCAAGGTTATTTGTTTGCAATAGCTGTGTGCACCGCCGCGGCGATCTTGTCGTGGATTGCAGGCGCTCCGTCCTCCTGTTTTCACCTTGCTGTCGTGATTTGCAGCCTGTATGGGAGGAAAAGAGTTGGCATCTTTTCGGTCGGTCTCTCCATCTTGATCTTCGTTTATTTCTTCCTCTCTCCTCACTTCCAATTCTCGGTCGAACGTTCCACCTATCCGCGGCTCGCGGCTTTTATAGTCACTGCTGTATCGATCAATCTGGTCATCGCAGCCAAGCAGCGTGGAGACGAAGCTCGCCGCCAGGTGGAAGAGCAGCATAAGGTCATCTCTGAGACAGCCCTCGATGGGATATTTTCCGTCGGCCATTACGGCGAAATTTTGCTGGCCAACCCATCCGCGCGAACAATCTTCGGCTACTCGGCAGGTGACATCATCGGACAATCTCTTGCTCGTTTTCTGCCGCAGATTCGCAACTACGATACGCCGTCTGTAACCGAGACGACTGGCCTTCGTGGGGATGGGAGCGAATTCGTTGCCGAAGTTGCATTCGGCAAAGTCGTTACAAGCAACAACTGCGCTGCTGTCATCTTTGTTCGCGACATTACACAGCGCAGACTGAACGAAAACGCGCTGCGGATGAGTGAGTCTTATCTGGCAGCAGCTCAACGGATAAGCCATACCGGCAGCTTTGGCTGGAACGTTCTCAGCGGGGAGATCGTCTGGTCGGAAGAGACCTTTCGAATCGCCGGTGTGGATCCGAACTTGAAACCGACTCTACAGCTCATCCATGAACGGATTCATCCGCAAGATCGGGCCACCGTAAAGGAAATCATGGAAACTTCATCGAAACATGGCGCGGATTTGGACTTCGAACACCGATTTGTTTTGCCTGATGGGTCTGTCAAGTTCGTCCACGTGCTGGGAAAACCAGTCCATGATAAAGTCGGCGAGCTTCAGTACATAGGCGCGGCAATGGACATCACATCTACCAAACTCGCGCTGGAGTCAGTGCAAAGGTTGGAAGAAAGACTTGCCCGCGCATCCCAGATAGCTACGCTTGGCGAAGTGTCCGCATCGATCGCGCACGAGATCAACCAGCCGTTGACCGCAATCATAGCCAATGCGCACATGTGTTCTGAGGCGCTCTCGGACGACTGCGTCGACATCCCAAACGCGCGCGATCTTATTCGGGAGGTCTTGGACTGTGGCTACCACGCGAGCGACGTCGTGCAACGAGTGCGCAATCTTTTTAGAGGTGGGGCTCCGGTGAAAGTACCACTCGATATCAATGAAGTTGCAAAGGAGGTCCTGAACCTCATTCGCAGCGAGGCAACGAAAAGGAGTATCGGCGTAGAAATCGATCTGGCACCCGAACTGCCAGAAGTGTGGGGCGACCGTGTACAAATACAGCAGGTCCTGGTCAATTTGTGCATCAACGGATTTGACGCGATGGACTCCCTGATTGACGGTCCGCGTGTATTGGCTGTGCGAACAAGGGTTCATGGTCAAGGGGCAATTAGGGTTGAAGTGCAGGACAACGGTGTTGGCCTTTTAGATCAGGACAAAATCTTCGACGCGTTTTATACAACCAAAGAACATGGTATGGGCTTGGGACTACCAATTTGTCGTTCCATCATCGAACTACATAACGGTCGTCTCTGGCCACAGAGCGACGATAGGTCGGGAACAACGTTCTGTTTCACGATGCCGGTGCCTGACCACGCTTTGAACAACCATAAAAATTAGCGCGAAATCCCCTTCAGGCCTGGATGTTGTCAAGCCCCAAAGTCCACAAAACCCGCGCCAATCCAGTAGATTCGCGTGGCGTATGAGTTATGCTCCAACCGCTATACTGGATACAGTGCACAAAGAGCCCCGGTCTAAACCGGGGCAGTTTCGTTTTGAAAGGAGGACACCGCCCGTAACCCCTTTGCTTGGAAGAATTTGGACGTAACCCCTTTGGAATGAGGTTTTTGCGCGGAATGGTACCCGCTAAGTCGTTTAATCTAAAGACTTTATCCCCGGCGTACTAGGGGGGGGGTACTCCCAGGAATCAGTGCCCGTACTGCTCCACCCGCCGCAGCAGATCCAGCTTCCGCTCCGGTGGCAAAAAGCTGGCCTCTACCGCATTCGCCGCCAGCTCCCGCATCTGCTCCAGCGAAAACTCGAACCGGCTCTGCACCAACACGTACTCCTCGAGCAGATTGCTCCCGAACATCGGAGGATCGTCTGAGTTGATCGTCACCATCAGCCCCGACTCGAAGTAGTGCTTTACCGGATGTTCGTCAAAGCTCTTGCAACAGCCAGTCCGAATGTTGCTGGTCACGTTCAGCTCCAGCGGAATCTGTCTCTCCGCCAGCACCTCCAGCAGCTCCGCGTCGTGCTGAGCCGAAAGAGCATGCCCAACCCGCTCCGCACCGATGTTGATCGCCGCCCAGATACTCTCCGGCCCGATCGTCTCGCCCGCGTGAGCCGTCAGCCGCAACCCGGTCGCCTTCGCTTCCGCATACGATTCCTTGAAGAGATCCGCACTCCCCCGCGCCTCATCCCCACCGATCCCAATGCCGATAATGCTCGGATACAGCTTCCGCAACTCGGCCGCCTTCCGAAACACCTTTACAGCCTCCTCCGCCCCAAAGTGCCGCACCGCATCGATCAGCCAATAGACGGTCGTCCCAAAATCCTTCTCGCCCCGCACCCGCCCACGCTCCATGGCCTCAGCGTACGGTTCGACCTCCTGGTTCTTCCAGAAATAGATAATCCCGAATGAGATATACACCTCGGCATGAACCACCCCCTGCGCCGCCAGGTCCCGAATCATGTTGTAAGTAATCAACTCATAGTCGTCCGGCCCCTTCAAACGAGCCGAGACAGCCTTGAAGGAGTCCATGAAACCGAGAAAATTCTCGTAAACATAAAGCTTCTTCGCTTCTTCAACCGTCAGCGGCTCCGCATCATGCCGCTTGCTCAACTCCAGCAGCGTATCGAGCTGAATCGTTCCTTCCAGATGCAGATGCAGCTCGACCTTCGGCAGCTTTCGCAGCCACTCAACTACGTCTATTTCAGCGTCTTGTTTCGTCTGTTTGCGCGCCATCTATCTATCCTAGACTCGTTACAAGACTCGTTGCGCAGACATGCCTAAACTTTAGGTACGTAAAACTCGCTCCGCTTTCGGCTGTAGAAGAAGTAGATCATCAACCCGATTCCAAGCCACACGAAGAACCGCATCCACGTGATGATCGGCAATCCCATCATCAGCAGCACGCAGAACACAACCGAAAGCACCGGAATTACAGGACCAAACGGAACCCGAAAGCGCCTTCTTCTCTCCGGTTCGCGATACCGCAGAATGATCACCCCAATCGACACCAGAGCAAACGCGAACAGCGTCCCGATGTTCGACAGATCCGTCAGCGTCCCGATATCGAGCAGCCCAGCCGGAACTCCGACCACGATTCCAGCCACCCAGGTCGCAACCGCCGGAGTCCGGAACCGCGAATGCACCTTCCCAAACACCGCAGGCAGCAGCCGATCACGCGACATGGCAAACCACACTCTCGACTGCCCTAGCTGAAACACCAGGATCGACGAGATCATCCCCATCATTGCGCCCAACAGCACCGCCAGCCTCACCCAGTGCAGACTATGTCCTCCAGGCTGCAGCGACAGCTTCTTCAGCGCATTCACCACCGGAGCTGCATCATCCACCATGCTCTGCCAGGGCACCAGCCCAGTCAGAATCGTTGCCACACCGATATACAGGATTGTGCAGACGACCAGAGTCGCAATGATCCCGATCGGAACATCTTTCTGAGGGTCCCTGCACTCTTCCGCCGCGGTCGACACCGAATCGAACCCGATATAGGTGAAGAAGATGATCGAACCACCTGTCAGAACGCCCGACCAGCCGTTCGGCGAGTAAGGATGATAGAGCGTCGGCTTGATGAAATGCGCGCCAGCGAAGATGAACAGCAGAATTGCGGCGAGCTTCAACAGCACCATGATGTTGTTAGTCCTGGCTGACTCCCGAATCCCGCGCACCAACACCACGGTAAGCAGCATGACCACCAGAAACGCCGGCCAGTCAAAGCCGAAGTGCCAACCCGGTGGATACAAGTCGTGGCCCTGAAGATCCTGCAGCCCACCCGGCAAAAAAGCAGGAGAGATCCAGCGCAGCGCCGGATGGAAGCCGAACCAGTCCAGCAGATCCACCATATGCGCGGCAAACCCAACAGACACGGCCATGTTACTGCCCGCATACTCCAGGATCAGGTCCCATCCGATGATCCAGGCAACAAGCTCTCCCAGCGTCGCATAGGTATACGTGTAAGCTGATCCCGCTATCGGGATCATAGACGCAAGTTCTGCATAGCAGAGTCCAGTGAGACCACAGACAATCGCAACCAACACAAGTGAGATTGCGAGTGCAGGTCCAGCACCAGGTCGGCCTGCCAGCGCCGAATGATGGATCAGATAGTCCAACACCGGCGCTCGCAGGATCGAGGTGGTGTCGAACTTCTCACCTGCAATCGCGGTTCCTACGACCGTAAATATGCCTGAACCGATGACCGCGCCAATACCTAGTGCAGTCAACGAGACCGGACCCAGCGTCTTCTTCAACGCGTGCTCCGGCCTCTCCGATTCAGAGATCAGCTTGTCGATCGACTTGGTTGCAAAGATTTGCCTGGCCAGCGCGCTCGCTCCTGCTTACGAATGATTGGTGCGGGGCGTTTCCGACTACACAATGCGATTTCAGAAGTATTGATCTTCCGGTCGGAGCCGAGGGGCAACAACTGCCAAGCGGCTCCGACTAGAAATCAGCTACCGCTTGCTCTGACCACGAGCCGCCTTCTTGACCTTCTGCTTGTTCTCGCCACGGGCGCCGGTGCGCGGACCCTTCGCTGGTGCGGCTTTCCGTGCTGCGCGCTTTACCTTCTTGCGTTCCTGTGTGTCTGTGATGCTCTTGGTGTTCGCCATGTATCTTTGCCAATCTTTCTATAATTGCGATTTTTCAAAACTCTAGAGGCGTTCCAGCTGGGCAAACTTCTCCACCAGCTTCTTTACGCCATGCTGTTGAAATTGTACTGTAATCTTCGCGTCATCCCCGTCGCCTTCGCGACGAAACACAATTCCTTCGCCATATTTGGGATGCCTAACCCGCGTGCCTTGCCTCAGCCCAGTCTTCCCGGACTGTTCTTGAACCTCTAACTTCGGACGCGAGATCTTCTGTCCGCGTGCAGCAAAGAAGCTGGCAATGTTGTCCATCGACTGTCCCGGTGCAGCGGTCTTGGAGCCATACCTAGGTCGATTGTTCACTCCAGGAAGGCCAGGAGCTCTCGTCTGGACTCTCTCCCCGCTTTGGTCCTCATCTTCATAGCTGTACTGCCGCTCGTTCTCTTCGCCGCTAGGACGGCCGAACCTGTTCGTCTTGGGGTAGGGAGTCGCATACGCACCACCGTACGCTGAACCATAATCTGATCCGGAAAACTGAGGCCGCGCAGGCGGACTGCCCAGATCCTCCACAAGGCGGCTTGGGACCTCTTCCAGAAATCGCGAAGCGATGCTCGCTTCCGGCATATCGCTTCCATATCGTCGTCTATATCTAGCTCGGGTCATGATCAGCGTATCCATCGCCCTCGTCATTCCGACATAGCAAAGCCGACGTTCTTCCTCGAGTCCGGTTGGATCCGTCAGCGTCCGGGAGTGCGGGAAAAGCCCCTCTTCCATACCGGTCAAAAAAACCAACGGAAACTCCAAACCTTTGGCCGCGTGTAAAGTCATCAGCGTCACTCTGGCTTCTTCGCTGTAGCTGTCTGCATCGCTAACCAGCGCTGCATGGTCCAGAAACTCATGCAACGTCTCGCCGCGCTCTTGTGCATCCTGCGCTGCGTTTGCGAGTTCCTTCAGGTTCTCGATTCGCGAAAAAGACTCCGGGGTCGCTTCTTCTTCGAGCGCTCGAATGTATCCACTTCGGTCGTTCAGAAACTTAATGAGTTCCGGCAGCGTTGCTGCATCCCCCGGTTTGCGAAACGCTGGCTTTTCGTCCGCCATTTTGATCTCTGCAGCCCTCTCCACTGTCGTACTTGCGGATCTTTTGAGGACTACGGGTGCGAATGGATTGAAATTCGTTGAGTCGATTCCGTGGGCAGCGTCCGAGTCTGAAGAGTTTTCAGCTGCAATCGTGGAAATCTCTTCACTAGGGCCAAAGTCGAACCCGAAGTTGAAGCTTGTGTCGAAGGAAGCATTCGAGCTCGTATCCTCGGGTTCTGGCCCAGAGTCCGCTTCCCCAAAACCAAACGAAACATCTACCTCGAGATCTTCAACTGTCCCAGGAAGCGGCGAAATGTCGTTGTCAGGCGCAAGATCCCCAGCGAGTTTCTCTGCAAACCCGGGACCCAACATCGCCCGTGCATCGTCAATCAGCCGTCTGAAGCTATTCAAAGCCTGCAATGCGCGCGCAGGTAGCAGCTTATCTTCGATGGCGCGCTCTATCGCGTCCCAAGTGCTCATACCGGCCGATAGGGCCATTCTCTCGAGCGTCTCCATGGTTGTTTTCCCGATTCCTCGAGGCGGAGAGTTCACCACCCTTCCCAGTGCGACTGAGTCGTGCACATTCTGCACCAGCTTCAGGTAGCTCAGAATGTCTTTTACCTCGGCTCGGTCATAAAAGCTGAATCCGCCCACCATGTGGTATTGAATCTGGTACCGGCGCAGCGCCTCTTCCACGAGGCGAGACTGAGAGTTCGTTCGGTATAAGACCGCACATCTCGGCAAATCGACCTGTCCGCCAGCTTCCCTCAGATATCGCTGGACTCTATCGGCAATAAACAGCGCTTCATTCTCACCGTCAGGAGCTTCATAGTAGCCAATCAGGCTGCCACCCTCTCGCGTGGTGAAAAGATTTTTGCCTTTGCGCTGAGTATTCTGCGCTACAACTGCGCCCGCTCCTTCCAGAATTACTTGCGTTGAACGGTAATTCTGTTCAAGTCGTATCGTCTTTGTTTCGGGAAAATCTTTCTCAAACTCCAATATGTTTTTTATGTCTGCGCCACGCCAGCTGTAGATTGACTGGTCCTCATCCCCTACTACGCAGACGTTAGCGTCAGGACCGGCCAGCAGCTTCATTAGTTCATATTGAGGCCGGTTTGTGTCTTGATACTCATCGATCAAAAGATATTTGTAGCGGCGGTTGTATCTTTCTCGGGTTTCTCCGGAGGACTTCAGTAGCCGGACGGTCTCCAGAAGCAGATCATCAAAGTCTAGTGCATTCGCTTTAAAAAGTTCCTTCTTATAGATCTCGAAGATGTGAGCGATCTTCTCTTCCATGGGATTAGTGCTCGCAAGAAAATACTCCTGCGGGTCAATCATGTGGTTCTTGGCCCAGGAGATTCGCCCAAGCGCAACTCTCGGTTTCAGAGATTTGTCATCAATCGCGAGACGCTTCAATGCCTGCTTCACCACCGCCTGCTGATCCGTCTCATCGTAGATCGCGAAGGTTTTGGTCAGACCAACTCCTCCTACGCGAAGCGCTTCAATATCCCGCCGCAACACTCGCACACAGAAACTGTGAAACGTAGCCAGCACGGGTTTCGTCAGACTGCTGTGACCCAAAATCTTATCCACTCGTTCTGCCATCTCTTTAGCGGCTTTATTTGTGAAAGTCACGGCGAGAATGGCGTCCGCGGGCACACCACGTTCCTCAATAAGGTAGGCGATGCGATGTGTAATGACCCGGGTCTTGCCAGATCCAGCACCCGCCAGCAAAAGCACAGGTCCGTCCACCGACCGTATTCCCTCCTGTTGCTGAGGATTCATATTTTCTAAAAGTCGACTCAACTTCATACACTCCGATATCTATTTTAAGCTCTTCCGCAACGAGCTCTCTATGCGCTCTAGAAGGCAATCCAAACCCCGCGATTTTATTGTTCATTTGCGAACAGCTTGTCCACTCGTGGACACGAAGCGAGTCGATTAGGACAGTACGATTAAAATCGAGTATCAAAACTGATTTTCGGGAATATTGCGGAACGGATTACGTCTTATATGCGTAACTCAATTAACGACGGGCTCCCTGATCCATGGCAGAGAACTTCAGTCGAAATCTTGAAGTAACGGAGCGCAGTATGAAACGTCACAATTTTTTGACCGTCGCAGTCGTCGCTACCTCTCTTTGTGCAGTTCCGGCCATATACGCGGCTCCTGCAAGCATCTCATCTCCCGTTCATGCGATGTTCGGCAAGACGAAAACTAATAACGTTAAACTGAACCTTCGCAACGACACCGTTACTCCTTTGCAGATCCTGGTCGGCGATAAGCCGATGACGCTTGAGCCCGGCAAGTTGGTTAACCTCGAAGTTCCAGTGGGAACACGCATCGTTGCCAACAGCGCTACTCCAAACCATGCGGTAGGATCGCTCATTGAAGAAGTCATTAAGGATCATAGCGGCGCTACGATCGCAATCCGCTAAGAAGTCTTACGACATTGCCCTCAAAGGCCGACCGCGTTCACGCCAAGCTCCCGGTCGGCCAGCGGCTCCTAATTAACATCGCATGGTGTCTGTCTTAGAGGTTTATAGTGCAAAACCCTTGATATTCTCATCATATGATTCGCAACGTCGCTGTCTTCTGTGCTTCTTCCAATGGTCTTCATTCTTCCTATCGAGTCGCCGCCGAGAACCTGGGTCACGCTCTCGCCACTCGCAACATCGGCGTGATTTATGGAGGCGCCAATGTTGGTTTGATGCAGGCTGTGGCCGAGGCAGCCCTGGCAGCCGACGGTAAAGTTGTCGGCGTTATTCCTGAGGTCTTGGTAGATCTCGAAGTTGCCCACCACGGCATCACGGAACTTCACATCACGAGCACCATGCACACACGCAAGGCGCTTATCGGAGAAAAGGCCGACGCGTTCATCGCGTTGCCGGGAGGCTTCGGTACCTTCGAAGAGCTCTTCGAAGTTCTCGCTTGGCACACCCTTAAACTCCACAGTAAACCTATTGTCTTGCTGAACACGAATGGCTTCTACGATAAGCTCCTCACCTTTCTTGACCACTGCGTAGAGGAAGGAATGCTCAAGGCGAAGAACCGCGGCCTCCTTCTCGTGGCCGATACCGTTGAAGAGGCACTTGTGATGTTGAAATTAGACGAACGAGGAGCTTCCACGGGGAACTTGACTGATTCTCGGTAAGGGTCAGGGGCTGGGAATTGTCAAGAACTCATTCCCCTCTCCTACAACCCCTGCTTTGTCATACAGTCGTCACAGCGGCACACCCGTCGGAGATACTCCCAGGAATAGATTCCACTTTCGTGTCCATCGTTCCACTTGAACCTAATCGCATATTTTCCTACGGGTGTCACCTCCATCGGTCTCACCGGAGCTTCATACAGCTTTAACAGCGTTTGGTCTTTAACTTTCGCTTCGCCCGGTAGCCTGCCAGTGTTCTCCCGATCCTCGTGGCATGTAGCGCACGGACATGCATTTCGCAACCACACGAAGTTCCACGCGCTCTTGTGCCCGTCCTTCCATTCGATCTCGACGCCAGTTCCCTCGGTTTTCTTCACCAGTACTTTTGCCGGAGTGATCGCGCTTGACGGCATCTCTTCGTGCTCTGCGTCTTCCCGCCGCGCCTGCTCCTGGCTGACAATCCGAATTCCCTCGTGACTCATAGCGCGTTCTCCCTCTGCGGTCCCCATATCTTCACTACACCTTCAGATACCTTCACCCTTACACCGTCCATCAGCCAACTCTCCAGAAGAAATAAGCAGCCATCACGCATCCGGTAATCACAACGATAGTACGCAGCACATTCGGATTCATTCGCCGGGCATATTGTGCCCCAACATATCCGCCAACGCCGGCGAATATCATTGAGATTAGGCAGTAACGCCAGATTACTGCGCCGCTGAACAGAAAAGTGATCACAGCGCAGAAGTTAGACAAGCACGCGGCTAGCACCTTGAGCGAGTTCAGTGCGTTCATCTCCTCTACTCCGAATAGGGCCAGCGCGCTCATAATCAAAAATCCAGCTCCAGCACCAAAGTAGCCGATGTAAAAGCACACAGGCAGTAGAACAAAAAACAATGGCGCCAGAGCAGGTGCTCTCTTGATATGAGGCGCAGTCGATCGTTTTCGTAGCCATTGCGACACCGGACCACTGATTCCAAACAACAGGGAAGCGACCAGCAGAAGCCAAGGCACCATATGCAAAAACGTTATTTGCCTAGTATGGAGCAGTACGATCGCGCCGCTTACACCGCCGAGAACCGAAGCCGCGCATACAACCGGCAAAAGATCCCGCCTTAGATCTTCGTGTAATGCAGCGACCGACGTTAGTTGTCCGGGCCATAGCGCGACCGTATTTGTCGCATTTGCCTGAATAGGGGCCACGCCGATTGCCAGCATAGCCGGAAAGGATACGAACGATCCGCCTCCCGCCATCGCATTCATCACACCAGCGATAAATGACGCCGTGACGAGCCATACGTAATGCCAATGTGAACCAAGACTCGAGATCATCCATCTTCCATTGTATCGAGTCCAGGTCGACCGTCTGACTGGTAGTTTCACGTCGCTTAGGTTTCACACTGCTGTTGGCATCTCCGGAGTCGCCGCAATCAGCCGACGCGTATATTCGTGTCGCGGCGTATCGCAAACCTGTTCGCACTCCCCCAACTCCACCAGGCGCCCGCGCTGCATTACCGCCACCCTATCGCACAAATACCGCACCAGGGGCATGGAATGCGAGATGAATAAGTAGGTAAGTCCATATTCTCTTTGTAAGTCCCGCAGCAAATTCACAACTTGAGCGCCCACGCTTACATCGAGCGCACTCACCGGCTCATCCAGCACCACAAACTCGGGTCTGAGCGCCAACGCACGCGCAATATTAATTCTCTGTCGTTGCCCGCCGCTAAATTCATGGGGAAACCGTTCAAGCGCCGACTCGTCTAAACCAACCGTCCGCAACATCTCTTTCAAGCGAGAAACCAAACCCTCAAATGGTCTCTCCCCATGAATCTCAAATGGCTCAGTGAGAATCTGCTTCACCCGCATCCGTGGATTCAACGCCGCGTAGGGATCTTGAAATACGATCTGCATGCGTCGCCGCATTTTTCGCGTCTCGCGTGAAGTCGAGGACAGTAAATCCTGCTCTCTATACCACACCTCACCAGCAGTAGGTTCTCCCAGCCGCAACAAAAGGCGCGCTACAGTGCTCTTTCCTGAACCGGATTCACCTACTAATCCCAACGTCTCTCCCTGTCTGATCACAAACGAAACGTCGTCCACAACTCGGTGTCCCCTCCCATACTCCTTCACCAAGCCTCGAGCCTCGACCAATGCTACCGCTTCATTCTTGGACATAGCCGGATAGTAGCATCCACGGCTCACAAAGCGTATGTGCGGGTACGCCGCATCTCGCAAGTATGGAGTTTGATCTCTAAATCAATGCGGGCAAAAGTTGAATTTCAAAGTTGTTTATATTTGCAGTGAGATCTTGACCCAAACACCTATCGATATACTTCTCGGGAGGAAATATCAGATGTTTCCCTTCCTGTAGAAACGTCAAGATTCTACTGGGAACTATCACTTAGACCGGAGTCCTCCTAAATGTTCATGCGCAAATGTCCTGCTCCTACAAACCGCGCCATCGTGGTTGGCGCACTACTTCTGACAAGTCTGCCAGGTTTCGCGCAGTTCATTGGCAACAACCCACAAGCTGTGGACAAACGCGTGAACGATCTTCTTGCTAAGATGACGCTCGATGAAAAGATTGATCTCATCGGCGGCGACACACCCTTCCGAACTCATGCTGTGCCGCGGTTAGGTATTCCCTACTTCCAAATGGCGGACGGTCCTGTGGGCGCGCACATTCCAGCACCAACGATCGCTTATGCCGCAGGCATCGGTCTCGCAGCTTCGTGGGACAGGGCGCTTGCCGTGAGCATCGGCCAGCAGCTTGGTCGTGATTCACGCTCTCGCGGCGCGGCATTCCTCCTGGGCCCGGGTGTAAACATCTATCGGGCTCCGATGAACGGCCGCAACTTCGAATACTTCGGCGAAGATCCTTTCCTCGCCAGCGCAATCGCCGTCGGCTATATCCAGGGCGTGCAGCAGGAGGGTGTTTCAGCAACCGTCAAACACTACCTGGGCAACAACTCCGAGTATCTACGCCACGATTCAGACTCAGTCATCGACGAACGGACCTTACGGGAGATTTACATGCCCGTCTTTGAGGCTGCCGTTAAGACCGCAAAGGTCGGCGCCATCATGGACTCCTACAACATCACAAATGGTGAACACATGACGCAGAACCGGCGTCTTAACGTCGACGTTGCAAAGGATCAATGGCACTTTCCCGGCGTCATCATGTCGGACTGGGTCTCTACCTACGATAGTGCGGCGGACGTCAAAGGGGGCCTCGACCTTGAGATGCCCTTCGGCGTCTACTACTCCAGAGAGAAATTGCTTCCGCTGCTGAAAGACGGCGCCATTACCGAGGCCGAGATCGATGAGAAGGTGCGTCGAATTCTCCGCGTTGCGGTCGACTTTGGCTGGCTCGACAGGCCACAGCTGGACACCAACATACCTCGCTACAATCTCGCCGGTCGCGCGGCGTCGTTGCAGGCTGCGCTTGAAGGTGCTGTCCTGCTTAAGAATGACAACAACGCTCTTCCTCTCGACAAAGATACTCTCAAGACGATCGCAGTCATTGGACCGACGGCAAACCAGACCGTCACTACCGGAGGCGGCAGCGGTGAGGTCGTCAGTTTTGCGAATACGAATCTCTTGGTCGGCGTCAGTAACTACGTTGGGCCCCAAACCAAAGTTCTTTACGCTCGTGGTCTCCGTAGCGTTAACCAGATGTCGCGTCTGACGCGCTTTACGACTGATGCGCAGGGCACAACCCCGGGGGTCACGCACATCACCTTCGCAAAAGCGAATCTTGAAGGAGACGTCACGGGCACCGTTACGGAAACAGCGATGCTCACCGCCGGTTCCACGCGCCGAGAGCCCGAAGAGCAGGAGCTGAACGCTCTCACTTCGCACAGGAGTGCGTCCCCCTACGTGCGAACCACCACGAGTAGTCGTTGGACCGGGTATTACACCCCGACCGACGCCGGTAAGTTTGCTATCTTTGTCCAGACCGACGGGAAATATCGGCTTCTGGTCGATGATGCGATCGTCTTTGATAGTTCCGTAGTCCCAAAGTACATCCTCAACCAGGCCACTTTGGAGTTGACGCCGGCCCCTCACAAAGTGGTTCTGGAGCAGCTTTCTCAGCAGATCGGATCCGTTTCCGGCATGCGCGTCGGCATCGCTCCTCTTAGCACGATCGTAGAGAAGGATGCCCTCGAGATGGCCTCTCACGCGGACACGGTCATCCTTGCAGTAGGCTTCAACGCGTCGTCCGAATCTGAGGGGGGAGATCGCACCTTCGAGCTTCCCGTCGGACAGGAGCAGCTCATCCAGCAAATCACAGCCCTCGGGAAGAAGACAATCGTCTTCATCACCTCCGGCGGTAGCGTCGATATTTCGAACTGGAAAGATAAAGTTCAAGGCATCTTCGAGACCTGGTACGCCGGAGAAGAGGGGGGCACTGCAGCGGCCCGACTTCTCTTCGGACAAGACAATCCATCCGGTCACCTGCCCATTAGTTGGGAAAAGAAGATCACGGACAATCCCAGCTATCGCAGCTATTATCCAGACCCCGGCACCAATAAGGTCTTCTATCGAGAGGGTATCTTCGTGGGTTATCGCGGTTACGAGCATAACCACGTAGCCCCCCAGTATCCTTTTGGATTCGGCCTCTCCTACACGACCTTCTCTTTCAGTAACTTAAAGAGCGCTCCGTCAGTCGACGGCCATGCCACAGTAACGTGTGATGTTACAAACACTGGAAATCGTTTAGGCGCGACCGTGGCCCAACTTTACGTCGGCCCGGCTGCCCCCGCGATCGAGCGCCCCATTAAAGAATTAAAGGGATTTGAACGGGTCGTTCTGCAACCAGGGGAGACCAAACATGTCTCGTTTACTCTTGAACCTCGCAGCTTCAGTTACTTCGACGTCAAAACTTCAAACTGGCGAGCAGATGCGGGCGCATACGATCTTAGCCTGGGCGCTTCGTCACAAGACATCCGACAGAAGATGACGATCCAAATCGCAAAACCTCTGACGGCCTCTGTTAGCGAGTAATCAGGTAAAAAGGCCGCCTATAAGCATGTCGAAGGATGGGCAAGATGGCCGGCAACCGTTCGCCACCACGGCGAACGGTTGCGGGTAACCTAATCAACGGCGCCCATCTCCACAAGGGTGAAGACAATCCTAGCTGGTCAACAAACCTGGCGGAGCGGCGACTACGGGACCATATTTTTTGGAAATTTATGTGTTCCACTCTGGCAAATGGCTTCGGAGAGTTGTACAGTACCCTCCAAACACGCATGCCATAAATCTTCGCGATCAAGGTATTGAGGCACAACCGGATAGGTGACTGCTCAGATCCGTAGAAAATAAGAGCCGCTAGTCGCGCGTTTGCGAATCATCCGCGGATCGTGGTAGATTCCCGGTTCTTAGCTGTCAACCCATGTCAATTCCTGCACTTGACTGGGCTTTGCATCCGCAGTCAGCGCCATAGATCTTCACGGTTCTTAGAAGGTGTTCAGTGATGAAGTCTCCGTCCTATCTGTCACACATTCCTCGAGCGGCCCGGCTATACCTTTGTATTTGTTACCTGATTGTCGGTTCCAATGTCGCTAAAGGGGCTTTACTGTTAGCCCCGGCGAACTCCCAGCCTCCCGAGACAACCGCCACTGCGACCCAAAAGGATAGTGTAATCATCCCCGGTCCTCTCCGATCTTTTCTCCGAATGGCTGGCATCAGTCAAAAGGTCTCCAAAGATGACGTGCTGGCCTTGTTGGCCCGAAACGTCTACCTTCGCGGCTATCAGCAAAACACTCCTACCGAATTCCTGATACTGATTGATCGCTATGTGACCCAGGCGAGAGAACTTCAAGTTCTGGCAGGCTCGAGCAGCACGATTCGAGTGGCCGGTTGTGACGACGCGGGTACTCTGGTTCATATTCTCGGTTACCGACTGCGAGAGGGGTGTGGTCAGAAAAACTTCACATTAGAGACCGCAAATCCGGAGAGAGCCTTTCTCACGATCGATTCGGGCTTTCCCTTGGTCGAACTGGAGGAAGATCTCCAGAAGGGGATTCCATTCACATACCCGTATCCGGCATCTCGGGTTCCAGCCCTGTTCCACGAAGGCGATTGGATTGGGCTCAGCCAGAACTCGAGGGCTGGGTCGGGAAGTCTCGTAGATGCGGTGTTGGGCGATCCTTCCGTAGCCCGGCTGTATTGGGCACTATCTAAAACGGACGACGAGACAAGCATTGCATTAAGAAACTCGCCAGGCCTTAGGAAACTACTTCCGTCTGCCAGCGTCTTGGACTTTTATGGGAGCCAGATATCTATTCGCTCTGGGCAGGTCAGAGTCCCAGGCGGTGCAACTGCACAAGCTGGTTGGAAGGAACTGGTTGGCGCTAGTCCAGAGTCGCCTGGTGATTTCGTCACTAACTTGCTTGCTAAAGATAACGGCTGGCTGGCTGCCTACTTCGATGCCTTGTCGCGAGTTAGTCAGACGCAGCAAATGCACCTTACAGAATCTCCCCGCCTGAAAGAGCTCTACAACGTTTTTTGGAAAGCCGCCTCTGGCACAAATGCCGTCAAGGGAGTTTTTCCAAGGGCGCCCGGTCTTCTTGTGCTATTTAACCGCGTTCAATGGGAGTCGAACGGCGAACCTCACGTGCCAGGAAACCTCGAGGTTTGGAAGGAAATTCTCCTCGAAAAGACCGACTCTAAAATTGTTCGCAATTGGGTCAAACGCGCCCGGAGCTGGGATCGTCCGGAACAGTTACTTGAAACGATGACCGCCCTTTCCTCAATGGACAGCGATAGCGGACCGCTCCAAATTTATCTCACGATGAGTGAATTGGACCGCGGACGAAGGCCAGGCAACCTCCTTTCGCCCGAAACAGTGCGACAGCTCGCCGATCGGTTTTCCAAGCTCAACAGCTGGTATCTGGTTTTCGCCGAGTTTCCGGCTTTGAATGACGCAGGCATCGCCCTCTTCGTGAATGCGGCGGACGTGATCGACAAAATTTCCAATCAAACTCTGCGCGGGAACGCCCTAGGAGCTTTTCAGGCGAACGTTGGACTTTGGCAGATCTTCGCCCGCCAAGGACAAATTCCGGAGAGCGAACTGAATACGTCGTGGCAAAAAGTACTCGAACCCTTTGCTACGATCTCTTCCTCGACCCAACTGTTCGATGACACCCGAAAATCGCTTCAGGAAATTCTGCAGGCCGCCGGTGCGAAGGCTGACTTTTCCCAAGAACAGCTCGTTGAGCTGCTTGCGGGCCCCCATCAGGCGACCGCGGACGGTCAACGCGAACACGTTGCCTTAGCTGCGAGGATTAACTCGGTTTTAGAAGACCAGCGCCTGGTTTCGCTTGACACTCTATTTTCCCTTAGTGATGGCCTGAAAGAAATTGCTAGCGGGAAAGGGAACAGTGACGCTCTGCTTCCACTAGCAGCGGAGCTCCACGAGTTCGACCTACCGCGCCCAATCTTTACTAATAGCGAGAAAATCAGTTGGGCACCTCCAAACTATACGGCCCATCATGCGGAACTGCAGGTACGAACAGATTTGACGAAAGTCATCAAGGAGCACGCTTCGCCCGCACAGCTTGAAACAGCTCGTGGCCAGCTCACTCCTTTTCTGCGAGACACGCTGGTCGGTTTGAACTATGCCTACTATGAACCTCCCGGCGCGCAAATGCTTCACCATAATCCGCTCTTTGTTCGATCGCATGACTTTCTTGGCCTTTCAATCCAGAGCCCGGATCGCCTCTGGAGCGCCCCTATGTTGTTGGGCATCGGGGCGCCGGCTGGCGGCGGAGCCTATCTAGTAGGATCGTTGGTAGATCTCTCTTATGCACTCGCAACAACAGAGCAGGATTTTCTAGCTCCAGAAAACGTTCAAGCTCTAATCTGGAAAGACTTGGTGCCAGAGCTTTTGGTAGGCGCCACACTTCCGCGTTGGTGGACGATAACTCCGGTAGAGCTTCACGCCGTCACTCTTTATCAAAAATCAGGAGAAGAGTTGTTGACCGCATCTGCGGGAAATCCACAACTCAGGGAAAAAGTGACCGCCATCCTCTCTGACCGGCTGACCTCGCAGCGGCTGGAACGAGTTCAACAATCCCTCCTGCGTCCGGAAGACGTGGCTGCAATGCTCCCGAGAATGACCCCGTCCGAGACCTCTTACCTGGCGGCCGAATACGGAAATAGATTTCCTGACGACAATGTCTCGTGGGGGCCCGCAGGTCAGCAACTCCAGGATCTCCAACGACGGTATCCGGCTGAAGTAAATTGGGAACGTCTCTCAAAAGACTTTGGTGTGCCTCATCCGACGTTGGCCAGAACGAACGCCTGCCAGCTGCTGAATGTAAAACCGTTTCCTTTCTTCGGGTCTTATTCCAGCCGCCTGTTTGGTGAGTCTTGGGAGTCCAGCAACTTGTATTGGGCTCGCCTCGCCGATGAGATGGGTTATTCCCCTGTAGCACTGAATAGCCTTGTTCCAGAGCTTAGTCGCCGGGCAATCACAAAGATCTTCGCGACAGAGCCTGATGATTGGCCGGCAATCCTTCGTGCTATTCAGGAAACGGGCGAGGAATTTCGACAGGGCAAAACAACCGGGTCATCCGGGGTCAATGTCACTTCTACTAGGTCAGTGCCGTCCGGAAACGATGCGAACACACGATAGGAGGATTAAGGTGAAGAGAAAATTCCTGCTTCTCTGGCTAATTTCGTTCCCTTTCTGCGGGGGCAGCTTCAGTACTGCCCAGAATGATACTTCGCGCATTCGCGTAAGCGTCGTTCTGGTACAGCTGAATGTCGCGGTAACTGACGGAAAGGGAAACTACGTTAGCGGTCTCGGTCCAGAAGACTTCTCTATCACCGAGGACAAAATTCCCGAAAAGGCCGCAACATTTGAGGAGGGGAACGAACCAACCCGGCGATTGATAGACGTTCCTCCATCGAGTGGCCACTCTTCGGCTCAGAACGTAGTGTCGAAGCCCGCTGGCGATCCGGCGAAGATGCCGGATCTTTGGTCGGCTGGAGCCAACGTTTTTATTCTGTTCGACACGAGCAACTACATGTACCGGGGCTTTGTATTCGCCCAGGACTCTATCGCCGATTTCATCCGATCGCTGGAAGGCGTCAGCAAGGTTGCGCTCTACTCATACAGCCGTGACCTCTCCAGGGTATCCTCGCTCACCTCCGACCGGTCGCAGGTTTTACGTGGCGTGCGCAACACAGTCGCCGGTGATGACGCTGCGCTCTATAACAGTCTCTTGCTGACGGTTAAGGACGCCGCTCGGTTGACGGGAAAGAAAGCCATCGTTGTCTTCTCTAACGGCCCCGACAACGCAAGCCTGGTCCCCCCGGAGGACGTGGCAGAGTTGGCTCAGTCCACTGGAACAATTATTTACATGATCAGTACGCAGCAGGCTGAAGATGAGCCCATATCGACTGCCGTCTTTGAGCGCATGAGTAAGGTGACTGGTGGCAAAGCCTACTTTTCAAAGAGCTGGCGAGATGAGAAGCAGGCATTTTCCTCTATCCGGGATGACTTGGCCCACCTCTACACCCTCAGCTACTACCCACAGCCAAACCCCAATCGAGGCTGGCGCACTATCACGGTGAAGCTTGTAGGAAAAAACCTGCAGAAATATCACATCCGAACTCGGGACGGATATCGTCTTCTCCAGCAGACGCAGTCCGCGGACAATCTACCATTACCTGGCCCCGATGCTGTTTCGCAATGATCCCACGAAGCTCATGGCAATGAGCACGCTACATGCGGGATTGGTGAAACGCGCGGGAAGGCAGATTGTGCGCACAAGGCGACATGCAATTATGAAGGACTCGTGAACTGCTTATCTGCGGCCATTTGATTCCGGCGGACTAGCCACAAAGCGATTCCCAGAACTGCCCAAGCAGTCCCCGCCCATCGTGCGGTTGGGCCGAGATTTAGCCACAGGAAGAAACACACTACGAAGCCAGAACGCGAAAGCAGGATGGGCAGCCACGGGTTTGAGTCCTTCGTACGCCAGGCCAGAACTGCTGAAGCAACGTTGACACCCATGAAGGCGAGAAGCGCGCCATAGTTCAATAGCTCTGTACCGAGTTGATAGCTCATGGCCAACGACCCAATCAGCACAATTGCGCCGATCAGAAGGACATTGTTTTGAGGAATTCGACGGACCGGATTAAGCGTCCCGAAGAATCTGCGCGGCAACGCTCCGTCCTGACCCATGGCAAAACAAGAGTCTCGCTGTGCCGAACTGCGACGCCATGCCGGACCCGATGGTGGCGATCAATAGAGCACCGTTCATCAAAACAAAGAGGAACGTTCCGCCAGCGCGTTGTGCGACTGCCACATATGCTGTATCGAGGTCAGGAA
The DNA here is from genome assembly GCF_051013365.1 of Tunturiibacter psychrotolerans. Taxonomy (GTDB): domain Bacteria; phylum Acidobacteriota; class Terriglobia; order Terriglobales; family Acidobacteriaceae; genus Edaphobacter; species Edaphobacter psychrotolerans_A. The sequence continues at coordinate 2,925,233 of NZ_CP132941.1, forward strand.
AGGCAGCCCCGCGCAGCCACACAAGTTGCGCCAGGTACACCTTCAACAGATGCGAGAAGACCTGTGATCAGACAGGTAAGAACGATCGCACGCGGAATAGTACGCGCTGGATCGTGAGCCTCATCACTCAGGGTCGATATGCTGTCAAAGCCAATATAAGTGAGTACTGCAATCGAGGTTCCGCGAAACACGGCGGGCGCGGAGAAGGTCGGCTTGTTGTAAACAGGATCGAGATAGAACGCGGACGAACCCACGTGCAAATGAAAGATGTACCGTATAGCGGCGAAGAAGAAGAGTGCAATCACGATTCCCAACCCCGCTGCAACCGCGGCATTGATGCGGGCCGAAGTTTCGACGCCGCGAAGGTTGAGCGCGGTGAACAATGCCGAAAGAGAAGTACCCATGCAACGTAAGGAACCTCGGGGACGAAGTTCATCGCGGCCTTGCTGCTCCAGGTCGTGCAGATCAGCGGATTGAGGATGTAATCCATGGCCATGCACCAGCAAGTCATATACCCCAGGCTAGGATGCAGCTCTTCGCTCACATACCTGAACGCTGAGCCGCCTTTCGGATGGGCGCGTGCCATTCGACCGTAGCTATAAGCGGTGAATAGCATAGCAATGAGCGCAACGACAATGGCCATCAGAACATGGCCGCGCGACTCCTGATAGATCACTCCGAACACCGGCATCGGCGCCGTCGGTTGTATCAGGATGATCCCGTAGAGAATGAGGTCGCGATACCGCAGGCTGCGCTTGAGGGTTACCCGGTGTCCATCATCCAGCTTAGTGGGCATTCGGCCCTCTCTTTCTCACGCCGAGCCTACTTGATTGGCCTTGAAGGGATAGTGACCGCAGTGGTGTTCCATCCCTCGATCTTCACCTTCCACTCTGGAACTTCCTTGGGGCTAGCGCTTGCAACCGTATCCGATGGTACATACGCTGTCAGTTCGCGCTCTTCACCTGGCATCAGTTCTATGTAATTATCCGTCCATGTCGTTTGTGGGAGCTTCGCCCCGTGTTCATCCTCCAACTCGGCGGCTATTTGGAACGCCAGTGCTTTCGATGGATTGGAGAGACGCACGTGAATCAAATTGCCTGAGGTGTGAGCGGTCGCTGCAATATGTGCCGCAGGCAGGGTACCGAGCGCCGTCATATCTTCGAACGTCTTAGCCGGCGTATGGGTATAGTCCGTCTTCGCCCAGTCGAACTCTGTCAATTTGCCCGGCACCCAGTAGAAGTTTCTGCTAACAATCGCGCCTTTTGCGTCTTTCAACTCGAGCTGAACGAAGTAGGTGCCTGACTCCGGCTGAAAGATCTCCTGCGGAATGTCGATCGCCTTGACCGCGCTATCAGGGCCCGCATCGACACTACTTGATTTCGTGAAGAGCTCCTTTAATCCAAGATCGTACACGTGGACCACGGCGGTCAGTCCGGGCGATGCGACAAAGACGCTATTGACGACATAAACGCTATGATCATCGTAGGAATACTGTACATGTAGCAGCTCGCAAGCCTTCTTTGTCCCGTAGTATCCGCCGCCCGCGTCCAAATAGTAGTCGTAGAGATGCCAGATGCTCGAAGGCCACGCGTTATTAAGCATCCACTGGATCACGCCGGTGGAGGTGTACTTATTGCGGCCATAGGCTTCAAACATAGCGCGCTCTCCATCGAAGGCCATCGTCTGCGCAACCTGGTTATATCTCTCCTGCGTCTTAGCCTCGCCGTAAGTCGCGCTCATGGCGTCGTTGAACGCATTAAGATTCTGGAACCCTTCACCGCCTGCGTGATATCCCCAAACCGAATCCCGAGGCCACTGGTGATCGGCCGGCAACATCTTCTTCAAGCTTTGCAGCGATGGAATCGCGGGTCCGGGACTCGTCTCGGTATTGAATCCATGCGCTCCCCCATAGTGAGAATCGACGAGCCAGTAGGATGGAGCGACAAAATCATAAGGTCCCGTCATCTTCACACCGCTCGGACCGGTTACTGTGGTCGGCGTCGCCGTCGCAGAGGACAGGATTGCATTCGGCCAGTAGTTCTCCGCGAGCACTTTCAGATAGGCGGATTCCACGTTGGCTGGCGGCGGGTTGTCACTGCCATTTAGCCACGCGATCAGGCTCGGATGGCTGCGAATCCGTAGTATTTGTGATCTCAGTGAAGCGGTGGCAACGTCCAAAGTCTCTGGCGTCCACTTATTCCAGTGTTCCCAATGGTCGCAGCAGCACCATCCTGCCATAACCATCACGCCTTGCTCATCTGCGAGACGGAAGAATTCATCCGTCTCCATCTTGCCCTCAAGTCGAATCGTATTCAGGTGCATATCATGCACCATGCGAAACTCGTCAGCCAGTCGTTCAGTCTGCTGGCGCAGAAGCATATCCTGCGACCATCCGGCACCGCGTATCAAAATCGGATGTTGGTTGACGCGAAACAAGCGGCTCCCTTTTGCCGTAAGTTCTGAAGTAACTTCACGAATGCCGAAATGGATGCTCTGCTCATCGGAGACAGAGGCATCCAGTACAAATCGGAGCGATAATGTCTCCAGCGGATGGGCGCCCACATCGGCCGGCCACCATATGCGAGGGTTCTTGATCCGTAGCTGTGAGAAATTCTCTGGCGCAAAGGTGATCGTCTTAGTTTCCCCGGCATTCAGTGTCACAGGTTGCGAGATAACTATGCCTGCGGCGGTGCCCTCGAGGCGCCCTTTTGTCGGATGATCGGTTGTGTTGCTGACTTCCGCACGAACGGTGAGTTCCGCTGTCTTTAAGGAATCATCGGGGAAATGGGTCGTCGCCAGCGGCGATCGAACTACGACCGGGCCGCTCGTTATCAAAGTGACAGGTCCCCAAAGTCCCATATCTTTGTCCGGAGGGCAGGGGTTCCAGTCGACCCAGTTGATGCCTAAATCGGTCGGAGTGGGCGCGAAGGTCTCAACGGCAAGCACGTTTTCTTCGCCAGGCTTCAACAGTTTCGTGACATTGAATTCGTAAGTGCGATAAGCACCCTGCACCTGCGCCGAGTCCGCAATCTTCTGACCGTTCAACCAGACGTCCGCTCGGTAGTTGATGCCGCCGAACCGAAGCCAAAAGGTCTTTCCACGTTCCGTGGCGGGGACATTAAAGGCCTTCCGATACCACCAGCCGCAGCGATAAGGACTGTCGGCGGGCATGTCGAGATTGGAGAAGTTCTCCCCCTGCGGATAAGAGGTGCCCGGAATCGAACGCAGGTTCGTGCCAACGAAGATATCTTTGAACTCGCCCGCGGCAACCTGTACCGCAAGCACGGTAGCCGGAACAGTCGCGCTGTACCAACCCTCGGTATGTGCACCAGAGGTAGAGAGCTTGGCGCCGTCGCCGTGGATTTTGCAATCGGACTGAACTGCCCAACCGGACTTGAGCAGCATGCTGCTGGTCGATGACGAATCGGTCGCACCAAGTGCGGGCCTCGCGTACACATTGACGAGCCACAAAAGCGCCAGGGACAAACATTTTACGGATCGCGTATCCAGAACCATCGACTTGAAACCTCCAGGGACCGTTCCCATCATGTACGAATCGTCATGCAATTTTTCTGCCGCGCGCCCACCGAAACCTCATAAGCTTGGCGGAAAATCACTTATTGAAGAGTCAGGTATTACAACGATTGAATAACTAAATATGAGTAGCTAAGATTATTTCCTGTTGAATGTCAACAGAAACCTTCATTTCGAAATATCTTGCTACTTGCGTCGTCTGCCTGTTGACTCGCGCACAGTAACGGTTGGCACCAACCGCGTGTGGCCGTCGTTGCTGGCGGCTTGCGCATCTTCACCGAGCGCATCGATTCCACGTAGTACGCGCTCCGCGGCAATTCGACCCATCTCTTCCATCGGTTGTTGCACTGTAGTGAGTCCCGGACTGAAGAGCGCCGCATGAGGCACGTCATCGAAGCCGATAACGGAACACCGCTCAGGTACTCCAACTCCGTGCTCACGCAATGTTCGCACCACCCCAAACGCGGTCAGATCATCGAAGGCTGCGATCGCTGAAAATGATTTTCCCGTTGCAAGCAATTCATTGGTGAGTCGACAGCCCTCATAAAACCCCGAAAGAGGATCCAACGCATTCGGCAAGTCGACGACCAACTGGGGCTCGATCTTTAGTCCAACCTCCTGCGCAAATCGCATCATGCCATCGAAGCGCTGGCCGCTGTCCTCCAGCTTCATCGGACCACGTACGAATGCAATCTTGCGATGACCCAGCTTGTACAGATGTTGCAGTGCGGCATACCCTCCCGCCTCGTTGTCAACCATCACCGAACTCATAGAGCCAATCGGTATCGACCGTCCCACCATCACCATCGGGATGTGCTCTCGCTCGAGTTCGCTAAGCATTTCGATGTCAACGAACAGCCAGTTGGCAACGATGATCAAGGCTTCGAGCCTGCGCTCAAGCATCATCTCAAGATAGCGCTCGAACTGCTTCGGTTCATTGTGTGCGTCCATGATGATCGGCAGGTAACCGGTAGGCTGTAGTGTCTTGTGGATGCCTTTGAGAATGAGCGTGCAGTAGGGGTCCGAGATATCGAACACCATGATGCCGATAGTCAGGCTTCTGCGTCGACGAAGTGAACGCGCGAATGCGTCCGGGCGATAACCGAGCCGCTTCGAGGTCGCCTTGATTAGGATTTTCGTGTTTGCCGCTACATACCGGGAGAGCGGCGCATCGTTGAGAACGATCGACACGGTGGAGGAGGAGAATCCGGACTCGCGCGCTACATCGGCAAGCGTGATTCTTCCAGACTTCAGGGTTTTACGCATAAACGAATGAGCCGTTACGTTAAGATGCTGAAGTTATAGCACACTCTTCCCGCCAGCACTCCTCACCGATCTCAAGCGGAGGACCCTCCGCGCACTGCCCTAACCCAAACGGATTATTGCTGCGCGGCATTCTGCGCGTCCGCAGATTGATCTCCCGAAGGATCTTGCTGTAGGCGATCGTTGAAGGATTTGAGAAGCTTCGAGGCCGCGTCAAACTCTTGACGCGCCTGTGCGCGTTCTCCAAGATGAGTCAACACCTGTCCCCTCGTGTAGTGAATACTCGCGCTCTGAGGCGCAAGGGCTTCGGCATGGTCCAACATCTTCAGTGCGTCGCTGTAGCGCGCCGTGTCCCGATATAACTTGGCGAGGCCGAAGTAGGAGTTCACTAACTCGTGGTTGAGTTCAATAGCTCTGCGAAAACACACCTCTGCTTTTTCGGGCTGCTCCAGCTTCGCGTAGAGAAGACCAAGCTCTTCGTAGTTGTATGCGAACTCCGGCTCAATGGACGCGTCTTTTTTCAGCTCTGCCTCAGCTTCGGAATAGGCGTAGCGTTCAAGGTAAGTCCGTCCCAGAAAATAATGCACCAGAGGAAGATCCGGCTTCGCTGCAGCAGCCATCTGAAATTGCTCCAGTGCCTGGTCGGTATCGTGTCCCGCCAGCCAAGCCTTCCCCGCGTACAAATGGAACTCCGGAGTGTTCTGTCCGATTGCAACCATCTGGTCGAAGGCCTGCTTCTGTAGCGGCGCATTGGACGATTTGTTCGCCGCAATGCTCAGCACATAGAGGTAGTTCAAGTTCGTCGACTCCTTTTTCCATAGAGGAGCCAGCGTCTCCACAGCAGCCTTATATCGATTCGTAAAAAAGTAGCACAGGCCCAGCAGATAGCTTGCCTGCAACGAATCCGGCTCTAGTTTCAAGACCTTCGAAAATGGCTCGATGGCTGCATCAAAATCGCTTTTGCGGTAATAGATTAGCCCCATGTTCAGTTGAATGCCTGGGGTTTGGGGAGAGAGCGGCTCTGCCTGATGGAACTCGGCCATTGCATCGTCCCACCGTCGCTCGCGCATGTAGGTAACGCCGAGGTTGATGTGTGCCGCACCAGATTTTGGATCGAGTGCAATGACCCGTCGAAAGAGTTCTTCGGCCTGGCTGAACTCGCCGTTCTTCAAGGCCTGTGCTCCTTGGGAAAAGATTGCTGCGGGATCCTGCCTCGAAGTGGTGACACTCTGTGCAAATGCGAGCGTCACAAGTTTGCCCGCTTGCAAGGTTGCAAAAGGAGTTGAGTGGAGATTTTGCCTGCCACTCACGATCAGCAGAAAGAACGACAGCAGGTATCGAGATTGTGCGAGGGAATTCAAGTAGTTGGAGTCTTCAAGAACAATTTCAGTCAAAGATAACTCGATGGGTCGACGCTTGTTCAAGCCAAACAATTTTATGCAAATAAAACTTTTTCTTGACAGACTATTCAAACGTTCTAATATGGGTGGCACGCCGAGAATATCGATGACGAATTGGGCTGCGTAGTCTGTGCAACAGAGTTCTAGAATTGGCAGCTTCTTCATTCTGGAGGCATTTAATCCCATGCGTTCCCACAGTTCTTCCTTCTCTCCCAAGTCTGAGACCTCCACTCTCACCCATGCCGCAGCGTCTACGGCGATCTACCGTTCTGTCAGCGTCTCGCCGCGAGGCATCTTCCGCTACCTCGTTATTGCGTTGCTTTCGCTATTGCCGGCAATGGCCGCTGCACAGCAATCCAGCGCGATCAACGGCGCAGTCACAGATCCGAGCGGAGCTGCCATCCAGAATGCCAGCGTGACGCTGACGAACACGGCCCAGGGAACGAGTATTACGGTGAGTACAAACTCAGCCGGAGAGTATTCTCTTCCCGCTCTTGACGCCGGAACTTACAACCTCCAGATTACTGCCCCCGGATTCGAAAAATTCGAAGCGACCGGCATCGTCGTTCGTGTATCCCGGAAAGAGAGAGTCGACGCGCAACTCTCGGTTGGTAGCACCTCCACCGAGGTGAAGGTCAGCGGCAGCGACCTCGGAGCGGTCCAGACAGAGTCGCCGGAGATTTCATTCACCATCACAGGCAAGCAAATCACACAGATAGTCTTGAATGGCCGCAACTTTAGTCAGCTCGTCACCCTCTCCCCCGGCGTCGTCAGCCAGACTGGCCAGGATGAGGGTGAGACCGGTGTCGCTGGCAGCGTTGAATATAGCTTGAACGGTGGCCGCCCACAGTACAACAACTGGGAGCTCGACGGGGCAAGCATCATGGACAACGGAAGCAATACCACGCTCAACGTCTACCCCAATGTCGACGCCATAGCCGAGACTCAAGTGCTTACCTCGAACTATGGCGCCCAATATGGACGCAACGCATCCGGCACAGTCCAGGCGCAGACGAAGTCCGGCACCGAACGTTTGCATGGCGACGTATTCGAGTTTCTCCGCAACGATGCGTTCAACGCGCGAAATTACTTTGCTCAGACGGTTCCAACCTACAAAAAGCATGACTACGGATTTACGATCGGTGGACCGGTCTACATCCCCCATATCTACACTCCAGCGGAACGGAAGACTTTCTTCTTCTATTCGCAGGAGTTTCGTCACGAAAATGTACCTGGCACCTTCTTCAATCAGCAGGTACCGTCAAACGCCGAGCGCGGTGGAGATTTTTCCGATCTCTGTCCCGCTCCCGGGAGCGCCGTCGATACAGCGGATTTTCCTAGTTGTCCCGTAGATCCAACAACCGGCTCCTACTTCACCAATAATCAGGTCCCGGTCGATCCCAACGGTCAGGCTCTTCTCGTGCTAATCCCGGCAGCAAACACCGGCTCAGGTACGTCTTCGTTCTTCACTGCATCTCCCTCCCAGCTCACCACCAATCGCGAAGAGCTCTTCCGCATTGACCAGGTCTTCAGCGAAAAAGTTCGCGGCTTCTACCGCTTCATCTACGACTCATGGGCTACCACGAGCACACCACCAACATTTCAGACAGGATCGTTCCCAACCGTTCAGAACAGCTTCGCAGGGCCTGGCATCGACATGGTGGCGAGCCTCACCTACGCCGCCTCGCCGACGCTGGTTAACGAGTTTGTCGCCGACTACACCACAGACCACATCACACTTATCAACACCACGCCGAATATTGGTCGCGGCAACTTCACCGGAAACGGTTTCTTCGCCAACGGCTATGGCAACGTTCTGCCTTCAATCTCCGTACAGGGAGACGCGGCATACGGCGGAGGATTCAGCGAGACCACAGGCTACTTCCCCTGGCAGAACTCGAACCCCACCTACACCTACCGCGATGACGTCACCAAGACGTTGAAGCGTCACACGCTTATCTTCGGTGCCAGTCTCATCGCGGCCCAGAAAAACGAACCCTCGACGGGCAACAACCAAGGGACCTTCACCTTCAGCACTTCGTCGGGCGTGAGCACGGGGAATGCGTTCGCCGACCTTCTTACGGGACACGTCGCTCAATTCACACAAACTTCGGCCCAGCCGAAGTACTACAACCGTTACAAAATCGTTGAGCCCTACATCCAGGACAACTGGCGTGCCACCGACAGGCTCACCCTCAACTTCGGCCTTCGCCTTAGCCTCTTTGGCACTTATCACGACATCAGCAACCAGTCCGGAAACTTCGAACCGGCAACATGGAATGCGGCGAACGCGCCGGCCATCGACACAGACGGTTCGGTGACGGGCCAGGCAGGAGCACTTATACCGGGCTCCGGAAACATCTTCAACGGCGTCGTTTCCTGCGGTCTCAACGGTGTTTACTCAGGTTGCATGACGGGGCACCTTTTCAATCCAGCCCCGCGACTCGGCTTCGCCTACGACGTCTTTGGTAACGGCAAGCTCTCAATCCGCGGTGGGTTTGGGATTTATTTCGAACATACCAATGGAAATGAAAGTAACTCCGAAGCTTTGGAGGGTTCGGCTCCAGTAGTGCAGACTCCGAACCGATACAACTTCAACGGATACAACGTCTCAGGTGGAACTCCTCTGCAGTTCCCCCTGCAAGTGTTCGCCATCCCCACTCATGCAGTCTGGCCCTATGTGCAGCAATACAACCTGGCCGTTCAGGGAGAGCTGCCAAGCCACACGGTGATGCAAGTAGCGTATGTAGGCAGTCTCGGGAGACATCTGCCCACCTGGTACGACCTCAATCAGCTCAGACCGCTGTCTGCGTCCGAGAATCCCTATGGTCCTGGCCAGGCAATCTCAGCCAACGATTGCAACACAAACACGGTAAACGGACAGACGCTGACTGGAGATGCCGCAATTCGTCTGCAGGTCGCATGCGGTGCCTCTGCTGATCAGTTCCGGCCGTTTACAGGTCTAAGTAGCATCAATAACTCCGCAAACGTCATCAACTCCAGCTATGATGCCGTGCAGATCGGACTCAGCCGGTACTTCGGCTCCCTGAACGGCAGCGTGGCTTACACCTATGGTCACTCCATTGACGACGGTTCGGCCGGCGGTTATGGCAACACCGAGATCGTCAATAGCTACAACCTCGGCCAAAGTAGGGCCAGTTCGAACTTCGACGAACGACATATTCTCGCAGTCAGTCTCGTCTATGACATTCCACTCTTTACCCGTCCAGGACTCCTGCACTCTCTACTCGGAGGGTGGCAGATCTCTGATCTGACCAGCTTCCAGACTGGCACTCCCTTCAGCGTTACCAATTCGGTCATCGCAGACAATGCAGGCACAGGAAATTCATTCGCCACCAGCCAAGGCAGTTCCGTTCAATCCTATCCGGACATTGTTGGGCACCTCCACGGCAAGGTCGGTATAAGACATCCCGGCGGCCAACTCGGTCCTCGTCTCTACAACAGTGATGCCTTTGCTGCGCCGCAGGGGCTTACTTACGGCAACGCGGGTCGCAACGTTCTCAACCTTCCCGCTCGCACGAACTTCGATATGGGTCTGTTCAAGAACTTCGCCGTCCGTGAGGGGATGCACTTCGAGTTCCGCACAGAGGCATTCAACGTCTTCAATCACACGCAATGGAGCGCGATCGACGCGACCGCGGACTGCTATGGAGCCTCTGCCTGTGCCTCCGACGGCTTTCTGACAGCGACAGCAGCGCACAATGCACGTATCCTTCAACTGGCTGGAAAATTTGTTTTCTAACTGGCCGTGCGTTGATAGAAGCATGCGCCTAACGACATAACATCGATCCGCTCTTGGAGGACCACTCGGAATGCTGTCTGTACGATTGTTGCTGGCTGTTTTCACGTCAACCTTGCTCTTTACAACAAACGCAACCCTTCAGGCAGACACACACTTATCCATCATGCCGCTCCCGGCGCATGCGGCTCCAGGCACTGGCAGCTTCGTTGTCGACGGCGCTTTTCAGGTCCGCATCGAGGGTTACACCGAACCACGCCTCGAGCGCGCAAAGGACCGCTTCCTCGCAAACCTCACCAGCAAAACAGGGATTCCCCTTTGGCTCAACGATCGTCCGGGCCAGCCAAAGTTCATCATAAAAACTAAAGGACCGGGCAAAGAAATCCAACAAATGGGTGAGGACGAGTCCTATCATCTCGCGGTCTCTCCAACTCAGGTGACACTCAGTGCGCCAAATCCGCTTGGCATTCTCCACGGCCTACAGACTTTTCTCCAATTAGTAGACACGACGCCGCAAGGATTCTCTGTCGATGCCGTAACCATCGATGATGCTCCCCGGTTCCCATGGCGGGGCCTCATGCTCGACTCAGGCCGCCACTTCATGCCGCTCGACGTCGTTCGCCAGACTTTAGATGGAATGGAAGCCGTAAAGCTGAATGTCTTTCACTGGCACCTCTCGGAGAATCAGGGATTTCGCATCGAGAGCAAGGTCTATCCTCTCCTGCAAGAGAAGGGATCAGACGGAAACTACTACACGCAGGACCAGGTGCGCGACATCATCGCATACGCTCGCGACCGCGGGATCCGCGTGATTCCCGAATTCGATATGCCGGGCCATGCCACAGCCTGGTTCGTTGGTTACCCCGACCTTGCAAGCGGCAAAGGCCCTTACCTTATAGAGCGAAAATGGGGCATCTTCGATCCCGCAATGGATCCCACCCGTGAAAGCACCTACGAGTTTCTCGATGCTTTTCTAGGCGAGATGACATCCCTGTTCCCCGATGCTTATTTCCACATCGGTGGCGATGAGTGCAACGGCAAAGAGTGGGACGCGAATCCTCGCATTCAACAGTACATGAGCGAACATAGCCTTAAAGACAACGCCGCTTTACAGGCATACTTTACGAGCCGTGTTCAAAAACTGGTGACCAAGCGCGGGAAAATCACGATGGGCTGGGACGAGGTATTGCAGCCCGATACCCCGAAGGACGTTGTCATTCAGTCGTGGAGAGGGCCCGATTCGCTCGCCCAGGCAGCACAGCGTGGCAATCGTGGCATTCTCTCCGCCGGCTACTATATCGACCTCAACCAGCCCGCGTCTCAACACTACGCAGCCGATCCGCTCGCGGGGGCAGCGGCTAAGCTCACTCCAGAGCAGCAGCGTAACATCCTCGGCGGCGAAGCGACGATGTGGTCTGAGTTTGTGACGCCGGAAACCGTAGGAAGCCGCATCTGGCCACGCACCGCCGCTATCGCCGAGCGTCTATGGTCGCCAAAAGAAGTAACTGATGTGGGCTCGATGTATCGCCGACTGGCAATCGTCTCGAACGATCTCACTCATAGTGGTCAGACTTACGCGGCAATCCATGAGCAGATGCTTCAGCGCATGGTCGGAGCGAACGATGTGACTTCGTTGAAAGTTCTTGCCAGCGCACTCGAACCACCGAAGGAATACGCTCGCGAATCGCTGGCCAGCTACGACAGCTTCACTCCACTCAACAGGATGGTTGATGCGGTGCCCCCAGAAAGCAACCGGGCTCGCGAATTTCAACGTCTCGCTTCGCTGATCGCAGAAGGGAAGGCTAGTCCTGAGCAGTGGGCACAAGCGCGCGAGTGGCTCATTCTCTGGCGAGATAATGATGCCAGGCTGCAACCGATATTGCCCCACTCCGATCTGACCGCCGAACTCGAGCCAGTTTCGCGCACCCTGAATCAAACGGCGGTAATTGGTCTTTCTGCGCTTGATTCTTTGCAAAACCACAAGCCAGTGAGCGCGTCTGTCCGACAGCAACAGCTCTCTTTCCTGAAATCGGCGGAGGCTCCGCAAGCAGTTCTGGTCGATATGGTCGTGCCTTCAGTAGAACTACTATTGAATGCAACTACGCCTTGACTTGCATAACCGGCTCGGCGGTTTTCTATTATCAGGAAACTGATCACCGTAAACTCCAGATTCGTTTAGTATCTTTGCAGGGCCGCGCGTCGAGCAGTCGTTCGCGCGGCTTCCTGCGAATCTCATCGCCGTCCCGTCAGGACGCGGCTTGTTCTTTCTCTCCTCCACGTTCTACTATGTGATCTCTCCCAGGGACTCTTGGACTCGACGGTACCTCTCCCGGCGATGTTGCCGCACTTCTGAGACAAAGGGGGATCATATGGGACTCATCCCTTCGATCCACCGAGACAAAAGCAATCTTCTCCTGAAGCTGAGCATCGTCATACTGCTCGGCGTTTTCCCCGCTTCCCTCGCCGCCGCGCAAGACCTCACCCCCGGTCTTACCTACATTTGCAACGGCGAACGAATCTTCATCGAGAACTGCAATATCCGAGATCTCTCCGACAACGCCACCTGCATGGTTGGGCATCCGGATCACGTCATGCCGAACGGACTGATGCAGTACACCACGATGACGCGTGGAGCATTGAAGACGTTTTTTCCCACGTGCAAGCAACCAACCGCGCAACAGCTTGCCGCCGCACATGCTTTTCAGAAAAAGCAGCAGGACCTCTATAACGCGAATGTGCAGAAGGCGAACGACCAACTTACTGTCGCGACGCAGCCCGCTACCTTCGGACAACCGCAAAAACCCAAGACACCAGAGGAGCGAGCAACAAACCGCTGCGTGACCTCAGGACGGCTCTCATCCTCATGCCTTGGCAACTCGCTCGTCGGTGCCTTTGGCCAGATGCTCTCCCAGGTCCTTCCCGGCGCTGACAAGCCGCCCGCTCCGGGGCCGAACATGGCCGGCGTCTTCGAGGGCGCGGGACATTGGCGCCTCGACTTCATCGAGGGCGGCGTTCTGGTCAACTGTTCCTTCCTCTCACCCAATCAAGAGAACTACACCATCGACTTCAAGAGCGATCGAACCGTCATCGTCATCGACACCAAACCGAAGCCCCTCATTCTCACCCTCCGCGCCGATGGAACCATCGTCGGTCCCGGTCCCGTCACCATCGATGGAGTTGTAGCTGGCGGTTCCACCGGAGGCACCTCCACCCCCGGTCACACCGAGACCCACAATGCCACAACCTATCAACCGCTCACCGAGTTGGACGCTCGCACGCACGCCACTGACCCTAACCTCACTAACGATGGGGGCTCCTACTCGCTCAAGAGCACCACCACCCAAAGCACCTACACCCCCGGCACCTACACTCCCGCCCAAACAACCTTCTCCTCTCGTCGAACCACCTGTCCCGCGCTCAACCTTTCTTCTAAAGGCGCGGGGCGATGCAAACCGACCTGCTCAAGGGTATGTTTGGTGGCGACAAAGGCCCACCGACACCTCCCGGCATCCGTATGCATGGCATCTTCGCCGCATCAACCGGCTTCAGTGTTCAGTTCTTTCCCGAATCCGTAATCCTCGGCTGCGGCCCCGACGCTGCCCGCGCCTATCCCTACACCGTCGAGCCCGGCGGAACCGGGGCGGTCGTCAAAATCAACGCGCCCGACCACCCACTCACACTCGCCTTCAAATCCGACGGCTCTCTCGACCCAGGCAGCGACGGTCCCTATCAGGTTCACGGCCGTACCGTAACCGGTCAGGACAACAACGACAACTTCACCTTCGCCCCCTTCGAGCAGACCTGCAACCTCGCCCGTCTAACTCCAAGCCAGACGATCCCTTCAGGCGGAGGATCAGCCTCAACAATGGTTGCCTCCGCAACAGCCGGAGCTCCGCCCGCGGCCAGGGGACCCAGCACTCTCTCCACCTCCGGAGCCGCCCTCGGCAACGCCACCCTAGCGATCACATCCGGATTTGCCCCACAGCCGGGCGCTCCCAATCCCCTTGCCGGCCACCCCTACACTCTGCTCCGCGACAGCTACTCCAACATCATTGCCAAAGCGGGTATGACCGTCCCATCCGGCATGTCCCCCTACAAGTTCGTCGCAAACACCTGCTCCATCCGCACCCCAGAATGTCAGAAGATCATCGACGCCGTCAAAGCTGACGCAGCCTCCGCAGTCCGTGCCGACGCCAACGGCACTGGCAACTTCCCAGGCGTTGCTCCCGGCACCTACTACCTCATGATCTCAACGCGCTACAACAATCAGGCCCTCGTCTGGGGCCAGCCGATCCAGCTCAACCCTGGTCCAAACTCCATAACGCTCGATCAGCGCAACGCGACGCCCATTAACTAAGACGAACGAACGCTCAGTGGAAACGTATCACCTTGATAATTCACTACTGAATTGGATAGCTTCACGCTATCAAATTTGAACCTCGTCGAAGACGGGGAAACATTGTTATCCTCGTGGACGCATTCGCGGAGGTAGTGTTGGTCCGCGCGTGTAATCAAACTCCGCAAAAACGAGGAGTAAAGTGGCGCGATGAGGAACCGAGTAATCCGAGTTGTCCTGCTGGTCGTAACGACCTTTGGCGCCTCGGCCTGGGGTAGGTGCCAGATCGGCACCGCATCGGCCACGTCGGCGGCGAAACGGCCCATGACTTTCGTGGATTTGGAGCGGATGAAGCGAGTCAGCGATCCCCAAATCTCTCCGTCGGGCAAATGGGTGATGTTCTCCGCGACAGAGGTAGATCTCAATAGCAATTCGATAGTGAATCATCTGTGGGTGGTCCCGCTGACAGGCACAACCGCCGCCACTGTGTCCGGATCCCGTGAGCGTCAGATCACATCCGGCAGGGACGGAGAGTATAGAGGCAGGTTTTCACCCGACGGCAAGATGTTGCTGTTTATCGCAAACGACGGAGAGACGAATCGCTCGCAGATATTTGTTGCGTCTTGGGACGACACGGCAGGCAAGCCTGGTACACCGAAGCGCCTGACGAACATAATCACAGGGGCCGATGGGGCTAGGTGGTCACCGGACTCCCAGAGGATTCTGTTTACATCGCGCGTATACCCGGAGTGTAGCGACGAAGCGGCCTGGCCTGCGGAAGACGCCTGCGACAAAGCGAAGGACAAGGTGGTCGCCAATCCCGTCGAGACGCAAACCTCGGATCACGCTGCCCGCGCGGATCAGAATTCCGCTCCAGGATCCAAGCGCACCCATATGCTTGTGGTGTTTGCCACGAGTGGCAATGCGATACGCGACCTGACTCCCCGCCGAAGCGTTGGTGACGCGGAGGTATCTGCGTTGAGCTCCACAGTCGGATATGCGTGGGCACCGGATTCGACAGAGGTTGTTTTTGTCGACCATCCCGACAACTCTCCGGAAAAAAGCACGAACAACAATGTCTTTGTATTGAGACTGAACGATGCGGCTGCGAGGCCCGTGAAGCTCTCTACCTTCCCGGGGACCGACGATTCTCCGGCATACTCGCCGGACGGAAAGTGGCTGGCATTTCGTTCGCAGGCGCACGCCGGACAAAAGGACGATCAGTTCAAGTTGAAGCTCCTCGATCGCCGATCGGGGACAATCAGCGACAGCTTGCCAAACTTCGATCGCAGTATCGACGAGTTTACATGGGCGCCCGATTCGGCCTCCATCTTCTTTGCAACCCAAGACCGCGGTGAGACGCAGATCTATTCCGTCGCAGTGGCAGATGAAGACACGATCCATTACGTCCCCATGCCGACGGGCTATCTCACGCTGCTCGTGTCACAAACGAAATCCGAATCCGGCGGACTTCAGATTTCAAGCGACGGATCGTGGCTCGTATCGACCTCTATGAAGGTTGAGAGGCCGGCGGAGATCTTTCGCACCAGTCTCAGAATCTTCACAGATGACGCGCCCGAGATGAAACAACAAAAGATCGGCCTGAAGCTGGCATTGGCGGAAGATAAGACAAACCCACTCGTAGATCGTGCAGTGCCAGTTACGTCCGAAGCCCTCACTCATTTGAACGATGGGTTGCTCGAGAGAGTCGCGCTTGAGAAAATGCAACCTTTTTGGTTTGCAGCGCAAGATAGCACGAAGCTGCAGGGATTTTTGATCCCGCCGCCCGCGTTCGACCCTTCGCGAAAATATCCAGTGAAGCTATTGATTCACGAAGACCCCCATAAGGCGTGGGGGGACGAGTGGAGTTATCGATGGAACCCCGAACTGATGGCAGCTCCCGGCTATGTGGTTGTCATGGTGAACCCTCGCGGATCCACAGGATACGGACAGGCCCTTTTAGACGGGCTCAACGGCGAGTGGGGCGAGAAAGTCTATTCAGACCTGTTAAAAGGACTCGACTATGCCGAGCAGCACTACAGCTTCATTGACAAGACGCGCGAGTGCACGCTAGGCGCGGGCTTCATGGCGAACTGGATCCTAACGCACACCAACCGATTCGCCTGCGTCGTGACGCATGATGGGATGGTCAATCCAGAGACCTACGGAGCGACCGGTTCAACAGATGCGAAGAGTGTGCCGTGGTCGCCGATGCCATCGATCCAAAACGCGAAAACCCCGACCCTTGTAATTCATTCGCAGCGCGACAACCGGCTTGACGTATCGGCGTCGCAACAGCTGTATACCGCGCTACAACGGCTGAATGTGCAAAGCCGGATGCTAAATCTTCCCGATGCCGGACATCTCGAAGATCAACCGCAGAACGCAAGGCTTTGGTATGAGTCGATCGGTGACTGGTGCGACAAGTGGACGAAGATGAACCGGTATGCACCAGGTTCAACGCAGCCTGCCACGCTCGCGGCCGCACCTGAGCCGACAAAGCCGCAACCCGTCCCTGCTTCATCTGGGTCGGTCGCATCGACTGCGCCAGATGCGGCGAAGCCGCGACCGCAGCCTGCCAAGCCCGCGATTACGACGAGCGCATCTTCGGTGCCCTCGGTTCAACCGGCCCCTGCGTCTCTATCCAGCACGCCCACGCACCCCGCAATCGCACCTCCTGCTCCTGCCTTGCAGTCGAACCCGCGCCCTGTAAAGACACCCGAGACCACGCCCGCTGCCGCGCCTGGCACACCTGTAATGTCAACAGCCAAACCGAATTCCCAGACAGCAAACACAACGATTTCGCAGATAGTGCCAACTGTTACCCCATCAACGGCACCACTAAATGTACCGCTACCGCAGCCGCGGACGGTGCCTTCGCCGCAGAGCATCTCGCAAGGATCGTTCGCAATTTCGATCAGTACTCTCGCGAACAAGTTACAAATAGGCGAGGATGCACGCGTGATAATTACTTTGACGAATGTTTCAGATCATCCAATTCTGTTTGACCATCGTCCGGGAACGGACAATCCGGAGTTCTCATTCATCTTCCTAATTCGCAACGCCGCAGGTCGCTTGATGGGAGAGAACATTGCCAACAGCCAAGGTGCTTCAGACTTCCGAACCGTGGATCACGTCCCGCCGGGTGAAACCGTGGTTCAGACGGCTCATCTGTCGAAACTTGTACACCTCGGCCAACCGGGGCTGTACACCGTGCGTGTGTATCGTAAAGACGCAGACAAGAATGTAGTGGTTCAGTCGAACGAAATTACACTCAATGTCGTCTCATCGCTACCTGTCCACTAAGAACGATTCATCTCCTTGCAAAGCCTATTGCCTAACTGAAAATCCAACGGCTCTATCTCCTGGTCAAAATGAACGGCAGCCACAGCACCTGCAAGATATTCTGAATCGCATCCTCAAGAGGTGATCCAATGGCCCGACTACTATCAGTGAACGTCGGTCTCCCACGCGATATCGAGTGGGAAGGAAAGATAGTCCACACCGGGATATGGAAGAGTCCCGTTCAAGGGCGGCGTTTCGTGCGACGGATTAACATTGAAGGCGATGGTCAGGGCGATCTTGCAGGTCACGGGGGCGAGCATCGCGCAGTCTTCGTATACCAAATAGACTCTTACCGCTATTGGGAAAAACAACTCGGGCGAAGCGATTTCACGTTTGGACAGTTCGGCGAAAATTTCACAGTCGATGGTCTCCCCGATGATGAGGTCTGCATTGGAGATCGATATCGGATCGGGAACGCTCTCTTCGAGGTGACTCAGCCACGCGTTACTTGCTACCGCGTCGGTATTCGCATGAACGAACCTCGTATGGCATCGCTCCTCGTGGCGCATCACAGGCCTGGCTTCTACTTTCGCATTCTGGAAGAAGGTGATGTCGGGAGCGAGGACCAGATCGTCAAGGTTGCGGACGGTCCGATGCACATGACCGTAGCTGAAGCCGATGCGTTGCTCTATCTTTCCGGCCATTCTCCTGATCAACTACGACGCGCGCTGAATATTTCAGCGTTGAGCCCCGGATGGCAGACATCCTTTCGAGCCATGCTCGAAAAGGAGGAGGTTGGGCTATCGACGGGCAACGCCGGACTTGCATCGACGCACGAACCACCACCAGCGTGGCCAGGGTTCCGCCAGCTGCGGGTCTCTCACATAAACCACGAAAGTAGCAGTGTGCTCTCCTTCGTTCTTACGCCAGCCGACGGGCAAGCACTAAGTCCGGCTCTGCCGGGACAGTTCGTAGTCCTTCGGTTGCATCCGAACGAGTCCGTGTCCCCGCTGCTGCGCAACTATTCGCTCTCCGGTCCTCAAAATGCCGACTACTACCGCGTCAGCATCAAGCGCGAAACAAATGGCGCAGCCAGCACTTATCTACATACTCAAGTGCAACGCGACGACGTGCTCGACGTAAGCGCACCCAGAGGCACTTTTACACTGCTCGCAGCAGACGGCCCCGTCGTCCTGCTCAGCGCCGGGGTGGGAGCAACTCCGGTGTTGGCGATGTTGCACAGCCTCGCCGCCGAATCCTCGCAACGTGAAGTCTGGTGGTTGTACGGCGCGCGAAACTCCGACGATCATCCGTTCGATAGGGAGTCACGCGATCTATTGCAACGTCTGCAGCACGGACGATGCCATATTCGATACAGCCAGCCGCTTCCGGCTGACCGTTTGGGTGCAAACTTCGACGCGCCGGGTCGCCTCGATGTGGCCGCAATCGAAAAGTTAGGGGTGCCCCGCACCGCCGATTTCTATCTGTGCGGGCCGACAACGTTTATAAGTGATCTAACCGCCGGCCTCGTCGCTTGGGGAGTCGATGCCGCACGCGTGCATGCGGAAACTTTTGGTCCCGCTGGATCGATGACGCCGGGAGTGGTCGGTGCACCCGCTCGACCACCGCACCCGCCCGCCGCACCGGGAGGACTTGGGCCGGCTGTCTCCTTTGCGCGCAGCGGCCTTACCGTCGCTTGGGACAAAAAATTTCAAAGTCTGCTCGAATTAGCTGAGGCCTGTGACGTTCCCGTGAGGTGGGCATGCCGCACCGGCGTCTGCCACACCTGCGAGACCAGCCTGATCTCCGGCACCGTGCACTATCAATTTGAACCGCTCCAGGCCGCGGCCGACGGCCAGATTCTTATTTGCTGCTGCCAGCCAAACGACGAGTTAGTCGTGGACCTGTGACGGTATCGCGAAGTATGACTGGCAGTGCTCGTTCGTTGTGGAATAATTGGCCAGCAGCGGGAGATGTACCTTGTCAATCAAGTGCTGCACGACCTTCCTCATAAAAAGGAGCTCTTGGGTGAATCGCCAACTTCGCGCAGTGCGAACCGTCGCGCATTTTGTCTCGTTGCTGTGCTTAGTAGGGTTCGCCTCTGCACAGGCGCTTAGAGCGGATGATCGCGCCATAGAGTCTCGAGTCAACGATCTGCTCTCACGAATGACGCTGGAAGAGAAGATCGACCTTATCAGTGGCGACACTCCGTTTCGCACGCATGCCATACCTCGGCTGGGCATACCTTATTTTCAGATGGCCGACGGACCAGTCGGTGCTCACATTCCGGCTCCCACCATTGCTTACGCCGGTGGCATTGGCCTTGCCGCGTCATGGGATCCCGATCTCGCTGAGAGGCTTGGACGAGAGTTGGGACGCGACGCTCGTTCACGAGGCGCGGTCTTTCTGCTCGGACCAGGCGTAAACATCTACCGTGCGCCCATGAACGGTCGCAACTTCGAGTATTTCGGCGAGGATCCCTTCCTTGCAGCGCGAACCGCAGTCGGCTACATCCGTGGTGTTCAAAGCCAGGGTGTATCGGCAACGGTTAAGCACTACCTCGGAAACAACTCGGAGTATTTGCGATACGAAACTGACTCGGTCATCGATGAGCGCTCGCTCCGCGAGATTTACATGCCGGCCTTCGAGGCCGCTGTGAAACAAGCTCATGTGGGTGCCGTGATGGATGGCTATAACATCACCAACGGCGAACATATGACCCAGAATCGGAGTCTTGACCTCGATGTTCTCAAGCAGCAGTGGCACTTTCCTGGAGTCTTGATGTCCGATTGGACCTCTGTTCACGATACAGCCGCAGCAGCAAATGCTGGCTTGGATCTCGAGATGCCCTTTGGGGAGTATTTCTCTAGAGAAAAACTAGAGCCGCTATTAGCGAACGGAACAGTCTCTCAGGCTACGCTCGATGATAAGGTCCGACGCATCCTTCGCCTCGCCGCCACCTTCGGTTGGCTCGATCATCCAGCGTTGGACCTCAGCATTCCCCGATACAATCTCAAAGGCCGCGAGGTTTCGTTGCAAGCTGCCCTGGAAGGCACTGTTCTGCTGCAGAACACCTCAGCTCTTCTTCCGCTCAACAAGGAGACGGTGAAGACGATCGCTGTAATAGGACCCACCGCAGCGCAGACATTGACCACCGGTGGCGGCAGCGGCGAAGTCGTCAGCTTCGCAAACACAAACCTCATTACCGGCATCAGCAATGCGCTTGGGGACACAAAGAAGACCCTCTACTCTCGGGGGATGTACACCGTGGACCAGCTAGCGCTCCTCACCCATTTCACGACCGCGAGCGTCGGCGGCCAGCCCGGTCTCACAGTCGAACACTACTCACAGACAAACCTTCACGGACAAGTCCAGTCAACCACGGTCGAGCCAGTCGTCTTCGTTCCCGGCGCCACCCATCGCAGACCGGAGCCGCAGGAGATCAACGCTTTCTATAGCCACAAAGGCTCTGATTTTAAAGTTCCCCAGGAATCAGATCGTTGGACAGGATATTTCACGCCGCAGCAAGCTGGGCCCCACGCGGTCTTTGTGCACACCGATGGCCGCTTCCGGCTTTACTTCGATGATCGCCTGGTCTTCGACAACACCACACTTCCCAAGTACATCCTCAACCAGACCACGATGGACTTGACCAGGGCCCCGCATAAAGTAGTCCTCGAAGTCTACTCGCAGCGTCGAGCTTCTTCCATTGGGGTCAGCATGGGCATCGCAGATCTCGCGACCATCGTGGATCCAGACGCAATCAAGATCGCACAGATGGCCGACGCGGTAGTTCTCGCGGTTGGATTCAACAACACCGAAGAGTCAGAGGGGGGCGATCGCACCTTCGAGTTACCCTTCGGTCAACAGCAATTGATCCAGCAGGTCGCCGCAGTGAATAAGAACACCGTTGTCGCGATCACCTCAGGCGGTAGTGTGGATGTAGTTCCCTGGAAAGACAAGGTAAGCGCTATCCTGGCGACCTGGTACTCGGGCGAAGAGGCAGGAAATGCATTCGCAAAACTACTCTTTGGCGACGTCAACCCCTCCGGCCACCTTCCCATTAGTTGGGAGCGACTCATCACCGATAACCCAAGCTTTGCTCACTACTACC
Organism: Tunturiibacter psychrotolerans; assembly: GCF_051013365.1. Classification (GTDB taxonomy): domain Bacteria; phylum Acidobacteriota; class Terriglobia; order Terriglobales; family Acidobacteriaceae; genus Edaphobacter; species Edaphobacter psychrotolerans_A. The sequence continues at coordinate 2,946,925 of NZ_CP132941.1, forward strand.
CTGATCCCGGCACAAACAAGATCGTCTATCGGGAGGGCATCTTCGTCGGGTATCGAGGCTACGAGCACAATCGCACGACGCCTCTCTATCCTTTCGGTTTTGGCCTCTCCTACACCAGCTTCAACATGTCGAACCTTACGACGCAATCGAGCGCAACCGGCCACATAACAGCAAGCTTCGACGTCAGCAATACCGGCAAAGTACCCGGGGCCACTGTGGCTCAGCTCTACCTCTCGCAGAACAACCCATCGCTTCCGCGCCCTGCAAAAGAGTTGAAGGGATATCTCCGGGTTGAGCTCGCTCCGGGCGAACAGAAACATCTGTCCATCGAACTCGATCCGCGCAGCTTCGCCTACTTCAATCCGTCAACCGGCGAATGGCAGGCCGATGCCGGTTCTTACACTCTTCTGCTCGGCAGCTCCGCAGAGACAATTCTCGCCAAGACCGTAGTGCAACTTGACCACGCACTCCGAATACCCGTTAGCGACTAGACCGTCGCGGTTGCCGCGATGTGCGGCGCGATGTAGGTTGACACATCAGCTGGGACAGCGTGTTTTGATAGTAAGGAGTTGAACGACTAGCACGTCAAGGCAGTTTGGATTTAGTAACGAGATACGTGACACATAAAGTGGGTTAGCCACTTCGAACGCAAGTTTGCAATCCCGGCGTGTAGGACGTCGGCCCACATGGCCTCGTCCCTGAAACGGGATCAGGTAATCGACGTTCGTCCCAGACGCAAATTCCAAATCGCTGCCACAAGCTTGTCGATGTCTTCATGAGTGTTGTACAGAGCCAACGAGGCACGAACCGTGCTCTCCAGCCCGAAGCGGCGCAGAATGGGTTGTGCACAATGGTGGCCTGAGCGGACAGCGATGCCGTTGCGATTGAGGTAATCGCCGGCTTCCTCAGTGCGGAAGCCGTCGAGCACAAACGACAGCACCCCGGCTTTTTCCTTCGCCGTTCCGATGATGTGCAGCCCGGGAATGGAAGTGAGTTCGTTCGTAGCTTTCACGAGCAGTTCATGCTCATGTCTCGAGATGTTGTGCATGCCTACCCTATCCAGATAGTCGATAGCAGCCCCGAGCCCGACAGCGTCGGCGATGTTGCCGGTGCCTGCCTCGAAGCGCTGCGGAGGTTCCTGGTAGAGGGTCTTTTCGAAGGTCACGTCCTGAATCATGTTTCCACCACCCTGCCAGGGCGGCATGTATTCGAGAACTTCGGGTTTGCCGTATACCACGCCGATACCGGTTGGGCTGAAGACTTTGTGGCCGGAGAATACGAAGAAGTCGCAGTTCAACGCCTGCACATCCACACGCATGTGGGAGACCGACTGCGCTCCATCAAGTAGAACCGTTGCGCCATAACGGTGGGCGATTTCAATCATCTTGTCTGCTGGGGTTACAACGCCTAACGCGTTCGAAACCTGCGTGATGGAGACGAGACGGGTCTTTGGTCCAAGCAGCTTTTCGTACTCATCGAGCAGCACCTGTCCACTGTCATCCACGGGCGCAACGCGAAGTTTGGCTCCTTTCTCTGAACAGAGCATCTGCCATGGAACAATGTTCGCGTGATGTTCGAGCCAGGTGATGACGATCTCGTCGTCTTTTTGGACATTGCGCCGTCCCCAGCTTTGGGCGATAAGGTTGATACCTTCTGTCGCTCCGCGCACAAAGATGATCTCGCGTGTCGAAGATGCGTTGACGAAACGGCGAACCTTCTCGCGGGCGGATTCATAGGCATCCGTTGCTCGTGCCGCAAGCTCGTGTGCAGCACGGTGAACATTGGAGTTTTCGTGTTCGTAAAAATACTTCAGCCGATCAATGACGCTCTGCGGTTTCTGAGTTGTGGCGGCATTGTCGAGCCACACTAGAGGTCTTCCGTTCACTCGTTCGCGAAGAATGGGGAAGTCGCGCTTGATGGCTTCTGCGTCGAAAGGGTAAGAGGAAAGACTCAGGTCGCGCGGAACATCCGTCTCTATGCCGAGTGGCTGGTGGTGATGCGCGGGTTCGGCGAAATCGAGATTGCGATTGCCTTCAAGGAATCCCAACGAGCCGTATCCTGCTAACTCGGTGAGATCGGGCGATCTACTGAACTCTTGAGGCAGCTCGAGATTGGGCAGCGAAGCGTTTATAAGCGGATCGGTCTCCAACGCTGCGGGCAGTGGGCCCGGGACGGAGGGAGGGTAGGAGAACAAAGGGCGTAGCTCTTCAAGAAACGAAAATGCAGGCATCGGAGCCGAGTCGCTAAAGCCTCGAGTGCTGGGTAGCCCACTCGCTCGAGGTTGCGATTGCGGGTTCGCTTGTGCGAGCAAATCGTAGTTGAAATCGTTGGGCAGCGCGCCTGCCAAAACGGTTTGTGGCACGAACGCTTGGATAGGATTCACCCTGGGGTTTGGCCCTTCCAGTAGAGCATTCCGATCGCTGACGATGCGGCGGGCATCCTGTAGGAAGGAGAACGATGGGACCTCTGTGGCAAAATCGGAGACCGCGGTTCCAATCACTCCCGGTACGGCCGGAGGTGTCGCTTGCGCCGGTGCCGTCACCGGAGAAAAGGAGGCTGGCCCAACGCTCGCGGGAAGACCGGAGAAGTGCTTGTCCGATGGAAGGGATATCTCTGGGGGAGCGGCTGGTGCGGTCGCTGGAACTGAGCCTGACGGGGGGAGATCCGTTGGCAATGCGTGGGCAGGTAGCGGGCTCGATGGCACATCCAGTGAGTCGGGAAGCGCGGTAAAAAAATCATTCGCCATGCGGGCCAACGCTACAGGGTCCAGCACACCCAGTGGCAACGTTTCAGAGTGGAGAGGAGCTGCCGTTCGCGGGTCCGTATCCGGCTCTATGAAAAGTCGGGCTGGATCACTTGTACTCATGGTAGTTCCCGACTTCGACGTTCTCGAGTGCCGCGATCGCATCGTCCGTCAAAACGGAGGCCGCGCAATAGAGCGAAATCAGATAGGAAGCTAGTCCACGGTTGTCGATTCCCGTAAAGCGCACCGAAAGACCTGGGCTCTGCTCTCCCGTCAGACCAGGCTGGAAGAGACCAATGACACCTTGTTTGCGCTCTCCCACACGGATGAGAAGGATCTTCGACTTCGGCACCTTCCCGGTAACGTGAATCTTGTCAGTCGGAATGAGGGGAAGACCACGCCATGTGAGGAATGGATTGCCGAAGAGCGTTACGGTGGGTGGTGGAACACCGCGCCGCGTGCATTCGCGGCCAAAGGCTGCAATCGTGCGCGGATGGGCGAGGAAAAAGGACGGTTCTTTCCAAACCTTCGTCAACAGCTCATCCAGATCATCCGGCGTAGGAGAGCCCTTCCGGGTCGAGATCTTCTGAGAGTCGGGAACGTTGTTCAGCAGCCCATAGTCTGCGTTGTTCAGGAGTTCGTTCTCCTGCCGCTCCTTTACGCCTTCGATCGTCACTCGCAACTGCTCACGGACCTGATCGTAAGGATTGCTGAAGAGGTCACCAATGCGGGTTTGGACGTTGATCAGAGCATTGATGCTGCTCAGGCGGTACTCGCGCGGCACGGTCTCGTATTCGGCATAGGTCTGAGGTATCTCCGACTCATCCACATGACCGCAAAGCACTTCGATCGGCTTTTCCTCGACGACGCGGTTCCGGCGAAAGATACCAGCCTCCAGAGGTTTCCAATCCAGCAGACGCACAAGCCATCTTGGCGTAACTGCCCCATAAATCGGAGCTGTTTTCGTCACGTTGGCTAACTGGTAGGCACCTTGTTCGCCGAGAGAGGTACGGGTCGTCGTTTCCGCCACAGAGAGGCTCCTTTGTGTAACGCTTACAGATTGCCCAGAAATTCTACCTGAGACGGAGAAGAAAAGCAGACCGACGCGCATCATGATTAGGAAAATCAGGCTTGGCCTGATGCCATGTCAGACGTGCTCAGTACTTTCGGACCTTGTGATCCACTTTGTCCGACCAGGCGTGAATTCCCCCGCGCAGATTTGAAACTTTGCTGAAACCCTGCTGCTGGAGATATTCAACAGCCTTCACCCCGCGCGGTCCCATCTTGCAGACGGCAACGATCTCCTCGCCTGCATTCAACTCGCTCAAACGCTTTGAGAGCTGGGCCAAAGGAATCAGGTGGCCCCCAATATTGGATATCTCGTATTCGTACTCATCGCGCACATCCAGCAGGAACAAATTGTCGCCCTGATCGAGGCGTTGCTTAAGTTCTTCAGCTTGAATCTCCGGAACGCTCACTGTGATTTCTCCTTGTTGACTACCCCAAAAAACAAAACCCACCTGCCAGCGGTCTCCTGGCGGTGGGTCATATTGAAGTGCTTGCGAAACTAAACTTGATTTAGCTCTGCAATCGCCTCATGCCAGAAGACACGCGGATACCGCACATACAGGCGGTACAACATCCGGTCATCTGGGTAGCGAAGGTCATAGAGGAAGTCTAGCATACGTCAAATCTCCAACGTAAGCTGTTGATGCGACGAATGCTCCGGGATCACTTATCCGTGGAGGCAGTCGTAAAAACTTCCCTTAGTGCCGAGGGCAAAATTGGAGACCGAGGGTTGGTTGGTCGCTGGAGTCCGTTCCCCGCGATCGTGAGCTCGGTGTCTGTGACCGGGCACCTGTCGCAAAGAAGTTGGTCAATATCGTTGTCGCCCTACCTCTGATTACTAAGATAGTTAGCAACCAGACTTGCTTGAACTAACTCGTCCGCGAATAATTTTGGCTCCGTAAGATTCAGATATGTGATATCTTTTTGCCAATGCGACGACGTTACCTAACACAACCGCTTGAGATGTCCGGCTCATCCTTATGTGCCGGTACTCGCTGTTGTTGTTGTCGCGCATAACATCCCTGTCCAACTGACCTAATTCGATCGAACTGCATCGCGCCACATATCGCGATCTCGTTGCAATTTTTAGGTGTTACGCGTGTCGCGAAAACACCTAGTTCGTGACGCTATGCGGATCGAATCCTTCTCTCTTTGGTCGCGTTGTTTACGGGCCACTGCCTAAGCGCAACGCCTTCTTGCGAAAGTCCTCAGGTTATTCGCAAGACATACTTCGACACCAACGTGTCATCTCCGAGATTTGCGTGACAGTGAGAACCTATATGATCCCTAATTTCACCAGAGCACTGATTCTGTCGATGCTGTTCACTCTCTTTACGAAGGAAGTCGTTGCACAGACGCTTACGAGCGCCACGATTGTCGGAACTGTATCCGACTCATCCGGAGCCTTCGTTCCTCACGCTAGCGTTCGGATCACACAAACCGATACCCAGGCAGTCCGTACGACAACGACGGACGACTCCGGTGACTATCGCTTCCCATTCCTGAAACCTGGCGACTACACCGTTACGTGCGATAGTGGAGGGTTGACCTCGGCACCGATCCACGTGCAGCTTCTCGTCGGCAAAGAGGAGTCCGTCAACATTACGCTTGGGGTGCAGTCCGTTCAGCAGTCTGTCGATGTAACCACCGCGTCAACACTCCTGCAAACCGAGAACGGGAATCAGGTCACTTCTTACAGTCAGCAATATATCGAAAATACTCCAGTAAATGGCGGCGATATTACAAATATCGCATTTACGACGCCAGGACTGCGTCTCAATGTCGGGGGAGGAAATGCAAACTTCAATGTGAACGGCCTGCCCTTCAACTCTGTGCTTTTCACAATGAATGGAGCTGACATTGTTGAGCCCTACAACCTGAATAACAAATCAGGAGCCAGTAATAACACGCTGGGGGCCAACGATGTCGCTGAAGCTGCGGTTGTAATCAATGCCTATAGCGCACAGTACGGGCGCGAGGCAGGCGCTCAGGTGAACTACATCAGCAAGTCCGGGACTAACCAATTCCATGGCAACCTGGTCGAAAATTACAACGGCGAATTCCTGAATGCCAATGACTACTTCAACAAACTGAACAACACGCCTCGCGCTCGATCGGTAGCAAACCAATACGCTGCTTCGGTCGGCGGCCCCGTTCTCAGAGATAAACTTGCGTTCTTCGTGAACACAGAAGGCTTGCGCTATGCCCTGCCTTCGAGCGGTGTTGTTTCACTGCCGTCACCGGCGTTACAGCAGTACATTCTTAGCCACGTACCCGCATCCTCTTTGCCGATCTATCAGAGTCTCTTCAAACTCTATAACTCGGCCCCAGGTGTCGGACGCGCTGTTCCGGTGACAAATGGGAACCTTCCTTTACAAGACAGCAGCGGTCATCTTGGTTGCGGTAGACAGACGTTCACCGGGACATATGTTAACGGGAACTCCGGCCCTCGATTCGGTGTAGACACTCCCTGCGCAGTCGCCTTCGGCACCACTGCGTCGAGCATCAATACGGAGTACTTCATTTCAGGTCGTCTCGACTACAGCATCAACGACAAACAGAAGATCTACTTCCGCATCAGCCGCGATGCTGGAACACAGGCCAGCTTCACCAGCCCGATCAGTCCTGTCTATAACCGGCAAAGTGTTCAGCCTTGGGTTATTCCGCAATTGAATTACACCTATGCCATAACTCCTAATCTGGTGAACAACTTCGTTCTTAACGGCAACTGGTACTCCGCTATTACGGGGCCAGCCAACTTCAACCTGGCACAGACCGACCTTCCTACTGCATTTGGCTTTGCCGATGGAGGCGCCAACGGAAGCAATACGACCAATGGAGGCCCTACAAGCTCAACCGGGACAAATAGTTCGACTGGGTTCGCAGGAATCGGACCATCCCTTCCGGTTGGGAGACGCGGCCAACAACTTGGCATCATCGACGACCTGTCGTGGAGTGTTAGGCGGCATACGCTGCAAGCTGGTGTAAATGATCGCAACAATCGCATCTCAGATTCGAGTATCGCAAGCGGGTCAGTCGTCGGGACTTATAACTTCAGCGACCTGACCGACTTTACAGTAGGCATTGTCAACAGTACGAGTAAAGGCAGTGCCTATACACAGTCATTTCCCCTGCTTCAAACCGTTCATACTCGACTCAACTCACTCGGCTTTTATGTGCAGGATGAGTGGAAGATACGCAGAGATCTGAATCTTACCTACGGCGTTCGCTTTGAGGTGCAGGGAAATCCTTCGTGCAAAGAAAATTGCTTCTCCCGCGCGAATACGGCATTCCTTACACCGGCTTATCAGGCAGGCCTCTCCGTTCCCTACAATGCAACGCTGCAGACTGGGCTTAACAAAGACTTCAGAGACTTCGAAGGTATCGTAACGGAGCCGAGATTTGCCTTTGCCTATTCACCACTGGGTGATGGAAAGACCGTTATCAGGGGTGGCGTTGGGCTTTTCGCAAATACGATTCAGGGCAGTATTACTGCCAACGTCTTCGGGAATGCTCCCAATAAATTCTCGCCAACCGTAAGCAGCGGCACCGTTGGTCTTACCGATAACCCCGGCAGCTCTCAGGCAGCAGCAGCGGCCTCCAACCAGGTCTTTCAGGAAGGCTTTGCGCAGGGTTCTACGTTGCCACAGCTTCGAGCGGCTGTTCCTGCTGGCACAACTTTTGCGACGCCTACGCTCTATGTCAATCCCAACCTCTTTCGCACAATTAAGGTTCTCGAATGGAGTGCGGAAGTGGAGCAGCCATTGACTAACCACGATGTGGTGAGCTTCTCCTACAGCGGCAATCGTGGATACGACGAACCGCTTAGCAATGCTGCGGCCAACGCATATTCATCCAACGCCTCTCTTTATCCGACTGGATTCGCAGGCTTGCCAACATCTGCTCCCGACCCTCGCTTCTCGACGGTTACGCAGATATCCAACGCTGGATACTCGAACTACGAGGGCATCACCGTCACAGAGCGGCACGCTCTTGCGCATAACCTTCAAGGCCAGATCGGTTACACGTGGAGTCACGCATTGCAGTTCGGTACGATCTTCAACCCCGTGCTTTTTAGCCAGGGAAACGAATCGCAAAGTGCAGGCTCCTACGGTCCAACAAACTTCGATACTCGCCACAATCTAGAAGCGGACTTGCTCTACACCGAGCCGAAACTGCGAGGGAAGCTCCTCAACGCCACCGCAGGCGGATGGACAGTGGGAGGCAAACTCTATCGCTATAGCGGTCGTCCATTTTCCGTTACCAACAGCTTAATTCAATCAAGCCTGGTATCTAGTGGCCAGACGAACAACTTTCCCAGCAGCACATTAGTCCTAGCCGACACGTTAAATCAAAGGGCTATCGGCACGTCGTGCGGTAAATCTGCAGCGAAGTCAGCTTGCCTGACGACGAGTCAATTCGCATCGGCCGTTACAGCCTCCAACCCAGGTGGCCAACGTGACTTTGGCAATACTGCTCCTAACAGTTTTCGGGGACCTGGATTCTTTTCCATTGCAGCACAGCTCACTAAGACAATACCTGTGACGGAGCATACACACTTCGATATTGGTGCCGATGCATACAATCTGCTGAATCACACCAACCTCGCCGTTCCCAATAGCAATGCGGGCGGAAGCGGCTTCGGTCTGATCACTTCTACGGTCAGTTCACCCACCAGTATCTACGGAACCGGTCAAGGCGCGATTGTCTCCGGACGTGTGCTGGTCGTCTTCGGCAAGTTCCAGTTCTAGGCACCCACCTCAATCGGCATTGAAGGAAAATTATGAAGAAACTATCAATTCTTGTTTCCATGTTCCTCGTTCCGGGAATGCTCCTCGCGCAGACGCAGCGGCTTACCCTCGACGATCTACTCTCCGCAGGGTCGGGGCGCAGAAGCACGGGACAACTCTCGCCCGACGGCAGATTCTTCGCACGTGAGGAGCAGGGCCAGATAGCGCTTGTTCCAGTCAATGGTAGGCAGGCAAAGATCATCACGTCTTCACCGAAGCCAACGTCCGAGTTGCAATGGTCCCATGACGGCAAACACATTGCGTATGTCAGTGAAGGCGACGTGTGGATTGTGGCGAATGACGGTAGCCAGCCTCAGCGCCTCACACACGATCCAGCTGGACCCGGCGATCCGCGCGGTGCGACGGATCATCATCCGCTTTGGAACCCTAACGGCCATTGGATCCTCTTCGAATCGGGCAGAAAAGGATTCAATGAACTCTATGTAGTAAGCGAGGACGGTTCCCAGGAAAAGCTCCTCGCCGCTACGGAGATCTACACCGGTTCTGACGTGATCGCGAATACCGCGACAGACCGCGGGGATGCCGTCTCGTCCGATCGCTTCGACCCCGAGCCACTATGGTCGCCTGATGGCACACGAGTCTCTTACACGGAGCGGTCACGCGAGTTCTTCTCCGGCAAGTTGAAAGTTCTCACGTTCGATCAGAAGACCGGTTCCACTATTGGCACTGCGAGCGACCTCTACACTGCAAAGAACGATCCAGGTGGTGCCTGGGCGATCAACAGCGCCGCGTGGTCACCCGACAGCACCACACTAACCGTAGTCTTGCAGTCGACGGGATGGGATAAGTTGTGGCAGATTCCTGCGACGGGCGGTACTCCCAAACAACTAACCAAGGGAACCGGTGAGGACGAGAACCCGTCTTACTCTCCCGACGGACGATGGATCGCATTCAACTCGAATCGTGATCTACCAGAAGAGCGTCATCTATGGGTTGTTCCTGCCGCGGGTGGCAGCCCACATCGGCTCACATCCCTTGCAGGGATCGAAACAAACCCACAGTGGTCGCCCGATAGTGCGTTCATCTATTTCTCCAGAGCCACTTCCTTGCGTGCGGCAACCACCTATGTCGCAAATACAGACGGAAAAGGTAACTCACATCTACTCGAGCCGTCGCAGTCCTCGAAGTACGAGGGGCTCGGCATCACTCCTGAGATAGCGCGCTTCAAAAGTAAGGACGGTCTGGCGCTCGCAGGAATTCTCTACAAGCCCGCCGGGTATAAACCGGGCAAGCGCTACCCCGCCATAATCTGGGCTCATGGCGGTCCAGAGGGACAAGTTGTACTCAGCCTGAATCCCTGGTCACTCTTCCTAGCTCAACAGGGTTATGTCGTGTTGGAACCAAACTTTCGTGGCAGCACAGGCTATGGGGAGAGGTTTCGCAATGCGAATGTTGAAGATTCCGGAGGTGGCGAGATCGACGACATCGCCGCAAGTGTTAAGTACCTGGTTGATACCGGTCTCGCAGATTCAAACCGAGTTGCCATCGGAGGCGGAAGCCACGGAGGAACGGTCGTCGCCAACGCAGTAGCCAAGTTGCCCGATACGTTCGCCGCGGGGATCGAGATGTTTGGTGTAGTCGATCGAGCCCTCTTTCTGCAATACACAAATCGCAACTCAAAAATTCGTTGGGAGACCAAGATGGGTGGCACGCCAGAGGAGAAACCGGCGGTATATCGCAAAGCCAATGTTCTTCCCGATGTGGAGTCCATTAAGACTCCGTTGCTGATTCTGCACGGCGAGAAAGACCCTCAAGTACCGCCGCAAGAGTCTGCAGAGTTCGCTGAAGCCTTGAAGAAAGCGGGCAAGACATACCTATACTTCACTTACCCCAACGAAGGCCACGGATTCCAACAACGCGATCACAGGAAAGACTCGTATGAGAAACAGCTAGCGTTTCTCGATAAGTATCTAAAGGATCCCGCAGCAGGGCGGTAGGAATCCAGCATCCTTTCCGCACCGCCCAGGTTATCTGTCGGCCTATAGCGATGATGTAGGTCGACACATTAGGTGGGACGCCATGCCCTGATAAGAAAAGGGTTGAGCGGCGAGTCCGTCAAGGAAGTTAGAATTTAATGTCGCGATACGTGAGATAAAACTACATTCTGACACATAAACTTGGATAGTCATTTCGAACTTATTTTTGCAATTCCGGCAAATCTCTAACCGCGACGTGATCCCCGACTCAGTTCGATCAGAGTCGAGGGACTACTATGAGGTAGTCTCGACAACACACACCACGTTTCGTGAATAAAAGATTTGATTTCCAATTTCCAAGTTCTTCGCAAATCGGCTCAAAGTCGGGGTTCCAAAGGATGAGGGCTCATCGGTTGCGACGCAATCGGGTTGCTTTAGGTGGAAGGTCTGAAAGCCATCCTGGGATCATTTCTTCTAGATCAGCACCATCCTCAAGCGTTTGGTAAAGCCCCTGAGCTATTTCGTCTTCGGCTTGCTTGTCGTAAGCAGCCGCAAGCGCAGAACCTTCTTCAGCAATCCTATGCTTTTTGTCTTTGTCCCTTGTGAATCAGATGTTCCTGTCATGATGAGCTCGACTCTTCCCGTGTTCGAACTTTTCCGATAATTCCCAAGAATCACCGATTGCCGACGAGCCGATTATCGCTTAATCGCAACCAGGCTGCCAGTCGTGATCATGAGAGAGTTTTCCAGTGAGCCATTTAGAGTTCCCTTGGAAAAGAAAGCTGCTGAAATATCTGACGCAGCAACGGTACTAACCTCGTCGATGAGTGCATTGGCGATTTGACACTCGTCCAAGAGCATTACTAACGAGAAGCGCATTTGTCATAACCAGCACCAGCGTCAGGAATCTCGCTTGCGAAAGCCGGAGCCGCCTGACGCACCCGTCCTTATTCGTTTCCGTGTGCAGCAGCGCCAAGCAGAAGCACTAACTTCCCATGAGCCTTCTTGCTCATGCTTATTTCTGCCGCCTCACGCCAATCTTCCAGGGCAAACGTTCGGGCAATCGGAATCGAAAAACGCCCTTCAGAGGTAAGCTTCGCGTAGTGACCGAGCACGTCATAGCGAAGGCGCTTCTCCTGCGACGAGGTGCGAACGCCAATACCCTCTTCGTCCCAATCAGCAAAACTGAAGACGCGCTTCGGATCGCCATCCACGATCTTGACCAGATCGGGCAGGGTGCCCTTCACAAAGCGAAGTCCGGCGCTCCGCCCGCGAGTTCACGAATGCGCTCGACCATGCCCTCGCCGTAGGGTGTCACCTGCGCACCGAGTGCACGGAGGCGATCGGACATCAGGTGGCGCTATAGAGCAAATGGAGATTTTCAACGAGTTGACTTCGGATCTTGACTGACGGCAAACGCAAGGCCGCTACTCATTGCACTCTGTCAGCCGGGCGAATGCGCTCCTGAATGGAGTCACTTGCCCGGACACGACTACCTACCTTTCACTACTGGCGTTGGGATTACATTGTTCTGACGAAGGCCCTGAAAGAATTCCCGGAACATGTCTTCTGTATCGATGCAGTTGTGGAAGCCTGCCCGACGCGCTTTGACTGTGTTTGTGATGTTGTCGAATTCGCTGTTGAAGATGAAATCTCCGAAAGCCCATGAGGCAACCTGCTCATATGGAATCGCCTGCAGTTTGTACTTGCGCACGATGGCATCCCATAACGGAGCTTTGTCTACCATGTAACTTGCGAGCGGCATTGGAACCGGATCCGCGATCTCCATATCGAACATCTTTGCTATCCTCGGCCACATATGCTGCCAGCGGAAGTAGTCGCCGTTGGTGATATTGAAGATTTCGTTGTGTGCCGACTTGCTGCTACCTGCCCAGACGCTTGCCTCTGCAAGAATGTCTGCGGAGGTGACTTGGTATAGCGCCCTATAAGCTTTCTCCGTCCCGGGAAAGCGGAGCGGCAGGCCAAGCTCTTTTGACAGGACCGCATATACGGCGATCACCATAGCGAGGTTCATCGGGTTTCCGACGGCGAAACCGCAAACCGCCTCTGGACGTAGCACCGTCCAATACCATGCCTTGCCTTGCTGACGGTGTCGAAGAAAATCTTCCTGGTCGTAGTAGAAGTTGGGCGGCATCAGCCGGGGATCGTCTTCACGTGCAGGTGTCTTGAATGGCCCCAGGTCAGCACCGTATGCTTTTCCGCCCTGATAGATGGTGATGTGTCTCAACGTGGGAGACGTCTCCTCAACAACGTCCAACAGATTTCTCAGGATGGCGACGTTGACCTCTGACTTTTCAGTCGCCGTAGGCTTTTCAATGTATGCGCCGAAGACAATATGCGTCACATCTTGAATTTTAGCCAGCTTCCGCCGGACATCCTGCACGTCGAGCAGATCCACCGAGATATGTTCTGCTCCATCTTCAGCATCAACTTTGCGTCGGGAAAGACCATAGACCCTGGCATCAGGGATTGCGCTCCAGTGCCGAACCGCGGCACTTCCGCTGACACCTTGAGCGCCAGCAACCAGCACTACATTTTTTGCGGACATCCTTACTCTTCCTCTCTCTTCATCAAACAGTCGAAGCTGTGGCAATTACGAAGCAAGCTCGGTATCAAACGGATGCAAACGGCTATCATGCAATGACTCCACCCCCATCGACGCGTACTGTGGACCCGGTCGCGAAGGGAGTGGTCATCAGAAAGAGAGCTGCATTCGCGATATCCTGCGGCTGGCCGACCCTACGCACCGGCAGCTTCGATGCTGCGCCTTCAAAAATTGCGTTGCGCTTCTCTTCAGGTAGGTAATTCCAGAGAGGGGTCGCAATCACTCCCGGAGAAATAGCATTCACGCGAACCGGAGCTAGTTCCAGTGCAAGCCCGCGAGCGAGAGATTCCAGCGCCGCATTGATGGCTCCCTGCAGAACCGCTGTAGCCGACGGCCGCTCACTCAGAAATCCTGAGACGAACGTAAGTGACCCGCCTTCCTTCAGACGCGCAGCCCGAGCAACGCGGTAGGATCCCCAGAACTTACTCTCCATGGCAGCCTCGGCATCCCCAAGGCTTAGGCTGCTCACAGGACCTCCCTTGGTCTGCGCCGCCGAGATCACAATGTGATCCCATGGCTCCTCCTGTTGAAAGAACTTCTCAACAAGAGCGTTATCGCCCGTGTCCAATAGAGCTGTGCGAGCAACATCGTCGAGCGTCGCGGCCGCCGCGTCCAGTTTCTCCTGATTGCGGGAGGCGATGGTGACAGTTGCTCCCGCGGCAATGGCACCCACGGCTGTTGCAAGACCAATGCCGGAGCTGCCGCCAATGATAAGAATGCGCTGATTTCTGAGAGATTGCATGATTGTCTGGTCCTTTTCTATGTCAAAACTATGGGCGCGAGCAGCACACGTCCTCGTTCAATGCGCGAGCTTCAACCCAATTTGTCGCCTGCAGGCAGGGACAATACTGCGCTCCCTGCACGGTCTTCCTGTTAGATTCCTTCGCGGATAGTCTGGGCGCTGTTCAGTGCAAACTTCGCAATCTCATCCTTGCGCATAAAAACGACTCCAGGATGACTCTGCGCATACTCAATAAACTCTTCCAGTACCTGTGTGCGCGCCGGTCGCCCTGCAATCCGATCATGGGCGCTCACTGACATCATGCGGCGCCGTTTCGCTGATTCGGTGTAGAGCATATCGAACTCTCTCTTCAGATCGCCGGCATAGTCCTGCGTGCTGAAGTTGCGGCCTTCGAAGTTCACGATGTCGTTCATATGCAGCGTGTACGGCACGACAGCGAAGGGTCTCCCCTTGACGTTGATCAGGAAGGGTTCATCACGACTCACATCGTCAATGTGATAGATAAAGCCGAGCTCCTGCAGAATCTCCAGCGTGTGCGGTGTGCCCCTCAGCCAGAACGCATTGAAGCCAACCGGCCTTGTCCCTGTCGCACGCTCTATGCTCGCGATGCCCTGTTTGTACGATTCACGTTCCTGGTCGGGCGTCATGGAATATTGCGGTGTCCACGTCTGCCCGTGTCCGGCTGCCTCATGTCCACGCTGCACAATCTCTTTTGCCAACGCCGGATGAAGATCGACAGCCGCCCCTACCATATGCGAGGTAACCTTGACCTGGCGGCGATCGAACATATCCATCAACCGCGGAAGCCCTTCCTTATAGCCGTACTCGTACCACTTGGTTACCGGCAGATCAGGATACTTCGGATCAATCTTCGGCATCGGACTTTCAGCGCCGCTCGACGGCTGCGCACCGGCCTCCATCTGCATCGAGACCGAGATCACCATGCGAGCCCCATTGGGCCAGAAAGTGTTGGTTTGATTCATTTCAGCCGCCTCCGTCTGTTCGCTTAGCGCGGATGCGAGGGGTAAACCTGCGGCCAATGCAGACGTGGCACCTGCCTTCATGAAATTGCGACGAGATATCACAGTCGATCTCCTTTGAATGAGTCTTTATTAAGCAGTGCATCTACCGAAAACGTGTTGTGATGACGGAAAGCCAGCAACGCTGCGTAAACAGCCGCATAGATCAATTGCAATCCAGCGCTCTCCCAGTCCTGGTTTAACGTTGCGCCGAAGGTCAGCGTCAGAATGAGAAGGGCCCCTGCAACGAGTGCGATGCGCGTTCTGATTCCAACCAGCACGAGCAACCCAACGATGCTCTCAGCGAAAGGTAAGACGAGTGCAAAGAGGCGTACGAAGCCAGAGGGAAGGGGTGCATGTTGGAACGCTGGAACAAGCGCGCCCGCAAAGTGAGACGGACCAGCCAGGATTCGGCTCAATCCGTGTATGAAGATGTTGGTTCCGATCGTGACCCGCAACAGGAAGTAGGCAAGTGCGGCATCTTTCTCGCGGTTTGTCGTATTAGCTGTCATATTTTTTCTCTCGCTGTAGTAGATTATCGATAATCGAGAAAGTTGCAAAAAAGAGTATCATTTCTCTATGGGAGGTTCACTTTGGCTGCTGGAATTCAACGCGATTCGATGGCGGAGCGCATAAAAGAGATTTTGCTAAAGAGGATACTTTCTGGCGAATTGGCGCCGGGAACACGTTTGATCGAATTGCAGGTCGCAAGGGAACTCAACACTAGCCAGGCTCCAGTTCGTGAGGCGCTGCGCCAGCTTGAGGCCATGGAACTCATCGTCACCGAGACATACAAGGGATCGCACGTCCGCGAAGTAAGCGAACAGGACATCCGCGAGGCCTATATGGTCCGTGCCGCCTTAGAGGAATTGGGCGGACAACTGGCAGCCAAGTTTCTGCAAGGAAAGGTGGACCGTCTCAAGAAGGAAGCAGAGGCAATTCGAAAAGCAGCCGCTCAAAACAATACTCCTCAATACGCGAAACATGACCACAACTTTCATCGCATGATCGTCGAAGCAGCACAGAATCGGATCCTGCTAAGAAGCTGGGACTCTATCGCCTTTGAGGCTCGTATTCAGATTCGGATAACCAAAGGCAAGCTAAATCTCAGCCGAGTTCAGGAGGACCACTGGAACATTATCAGTGCGCTCGACGAGGGCAACGCAGGCATAGCCGGACGCTTGTTGCGAAAACATATCTTTGATCTCCCTGATCCGGGTTGTGCGGAAGGCCAAGCTTTGGGGTAGAGCGCCTTGGCGCTGTCGAGAGAAGTTGCCATCGAGAATGCGAACATCCCGTTGACAGTGCCGTCAATCCCATTTAACAAATGTGACCATTAAAGCCTTCAGGCTATTAGGGCCATGAGGCGACTTTTATGCCATGTGTCGGCGCCCGCGAAGCTGGTGATTGCCGTATCACCGCCCGATTTGCCGAAGCCACCAAGTACAAGAAGGCGACCGGCATCATCGGTGAGCATCGAGCCCAGACTCGTAAGCTGCTCTCCGAAAGTTACCTTCGGAGGAAAAGAGGCGTGGGGGTGGTCGTGCGGCACGGTACTGGCGTGCGCCTGTCAAATTACGTGGACCAGGATCGATGATCAGTTTCTTTCGTTTTTCCGGGCCACTCTCGGATTCGTTGCGGCGTTTGATGCCCTGATTATCGTAACTATTGTCCTGACCATATAAGAGGTTGCCCTGCAGTTCGGCAAAGTTATACCAGCAGGCCTTCTTGTTTGCCAGATGGGCGCTCCAGGAGATCTGCTGTACAGTGGGATCAGCCAGCGTTACCTCGACCGCCGGCGCTCCATCCTCGAACCGATAGATGCGGAAGAGAGCGGCCTGCCGCCTGATTCTGCCCTGAGCGTCCTTGAACTTCCGCACGGGAACCGGCAGTCCATCGACAACGTGCAGGATTCCATCGAGATTGCACTCTGTGGGAAGCCCGTTGATCGATTCCGGGGCGACGTAGAAGGAGTCGGGACTATTCCCGACGCGAGCGACTCCTATGGAAGGGCCTATCGAGTAGTGAGTTGCCATCGTGCGTGTCCTTTCCCTGCGTTGAACCTATGCTCGGCGAATTTCAGGCGCAGTCGGGAGAGGAAATGAGGCAGCGATCTCACAGATCTTGGAAGGAATACTCAGCCCTCTCATTGAAATCTCGGCTTGGAAGGAAGGTTAGTGCCTTCGTACTTTGGAGTTAATTGCCAGACGTAGCCGGAGAGCAAAATAACGCTACCACAGGACTTCGGAAAGTAATTCATCGAGCCAGAAAAGAATGACTTTTAACTTGGTGTTAATTGAGCTGACTTACCGTTTCCGTCTTCTGACTTAGCCCAAGTTACGCGCCAACTAACAGCACGAGCTCCGCGCGGATGTCTAATCCTGCTGTGCCATAATGGATTCGCGCTCCGCATTCGAGGATCTTTGGAATGGATGGTCAAGCAACAGAGTGGTGCGTGCCTTCTGGACTCGTTTTGCCGCTGTGGTCTCTTGTCTCAAGGTACGAAAGATCGTCACGCGGCCGTTCACGGCTGCGAAGTCTGAGATTCGGTGTTGTAAGCTCGGGAATCGCTGATGGCAGATCGAAGTCATAAACGGAACAGCGCTAGAGAAGGTCCGAAAGGTCGACGCTCAATTTGGGCACACCGGGTGTCACAAGAGCGTGACTGGAAAACTTGTGACGGGTCACTCTGAAGTCGGTAGTCGTGAACGCCACCGCGTTGACTGAATGGACCCCCAGGCGAATCGAGGTCGAGGCTAAGCGTGACATCCCGCTTCTCGGAAGCTTTTCGCAAATCATCCATGTACTTCGCATACTACTGTTTGAAGTCTAGATGGATGGGTGCCGTTGTCAGAGGAGCGCCACCTTCGGCGGGCAGCTCGACCGAGACGTGGTACTCGACATCGTCCTCCTCGTCTGACAGCTGACTCAACGAGGCTGACACCTTTGCCCCCTCCGGTACGTCGATCTCAAGGACACGAGAGGCGTGATGAAAAAGAACGATGTTCTTCGCGCTGTAGCCCGCTTGGACGGACTTGTAAATAATGCCGTCAAGTGGAAGGGCTTTTTGGCCCGCCAAGTAGTCGCATACTGCTTGCGTCGGAATGTAGTCGAAGGCCTCATCGCTCGGCATAACGGGCGGAACCTTCAAAGAGTACTTCTCAATCCGGAACCTTCAAGGTCAGAGCCACGCTCGCAATGACCCTCATCGCGAAGAGGGTATCGCCCAATGCTCTGGTGTGATGTCCGCGATCGATGGAATGCCCACGCGGCTCGCGAACAGTGCCAGTGTCGTTCGGGGACTCCTTTCCCGGTCACCGGCGATGGCAAGAAGCTACCGATCCAAAGCGTCCACTGCGGGCCGGTGGGCGACCGGGTCTCGACATGGATTGCTGTTCGCATGCTGCTCGATCAGTAGGTTTATCTCACTTTATGAGTCGCAGAATCCCACTTTAAGTGTCAATAATCCCAGGTTATGTGTCAACCTACAATGAGATCAGCGCTAGATATCCAGGTTCTTCACATCCAGCGCATTCTCTTCGATGAACTTCCGGCGGCTCTCCACATCCTCGCCCATCAAAGTCGTAAAAATCTCTTCACAGGCCGCAATGTCTTCGAGCTTCACCTGCAGTAGCGTGCGCCGTTCTGGATCCATCGTCGTCTCCCATAGCTGCGGAGCCGTCATCTCGCCCAGACCCTTGTACCGCTGAACCTGATATTCCTTCTTGCCCTGTTCGATTACGTACTCGAACACGTCGCGCGCCGTCTTCTTCTCCACTGGATCCTGCGACGCCTTGCTCGTTCTCTTGCTCGGCTTTACCTCCGAGACAGTCCCTGGCGCCGCAGCGCTCTCAGCCACGCCCTCTTCAGAAGCAATCTCCTCAGCCTCTTCTGCAGCAGCCTCGGCCTTGGTCTTCGCCGCATACTCAATAAAGAATGGCGCCACCAGTTGCTCCTTGATCTGAGCATGCTTGGCCAGCATCTGCCGGCTCTCCGGGGCAGAAGCCAGCGCCCAGTCGATCGTTCTCACCGCACCCTGCGCATCGGTATAGCTGACCGAGTAGCTCCTGTGCTCCTCATCCATCACGACATCGCCGACATTCTTGAACTGATAGGCCTTCTGCAGGCCCACCAGCCGTTCGCGCATGGCCTCGACCTTCGCGGGCGTCTCAAAGTCCACGCGTCGCACAGAGTCCTTACCCTCATGAGCGAATAGCTCCGCAAACGCTTGCGTAACGTCATCATTCCGCAAGCGCTTCTGCACCTTATCGAAGAAGCCGAGATAGTCGTTCAGCTGTCCCATGTACTTGGTCAGCACCGCACCTTCAAGCCGGCCACCGTCCTTGCCATAGCGAATGACCATGCCATCGGAGGCGCGCTTCACCATCACGCTTACATACTCGCGATCGTCTTTGATGTACTGCTCGAACTTGCCCTTCTTGATCCGATACAACGGCGGCTGGGCAATATACACATGGCCGCGCTTGATCAACTCCGTCATGTGCCGGAAGAAGAACGTCAGCAGCAGCGTGCGGATGTGCGATCCGTCGACGTCAGCATCGGTCATCAGAATCAACTTGCCATATCGCAGCTTGCTCGCGTCGAAGTCGTCTTTGCCGATGCCGCAACCCAGAGCTGTAATCATCGCGCGAATTTCTTCATGGCCCAGCATCTTGTCGTAGCGAGCCTTCTCGACGTTCAGAATCTTTCCCTTCAAGGGCAAAATCGCCTGGAACTTCCGGTCACGCCCCTGCTTAGCGGTCCCACCTGCGCTCTCTCCCTCTACAAGATAGAGCTCACAACGATCCGGTTGCCGCTCCGAACAATCCGCCAGCTTACCCGGCAATCCGCCGCCATCGAGAGCGCCTTTACGTCGAGTCAGGTCGCGAGCCTTGCGCGCAGCCTCACGCGCCCGCGCCGCATCGATTGCCTTATTGATGATCTTCTTCGCGACCTGCGGATTCTGCTCCAGGAACGCCCCCAACCGCTCATTCACGAATGCCTGTACAGTCCCTGCGATGTCCGAATTCAGTTTGCCCTTCGTCTGTCCTTCAAACTGCGGCTGGCTCAGCTTCACGCTGATCACGACCACCAGACCCTCGCGCACATCGTCCCCGCTCAGGTTCTCCTTCACGTCCTTGAATAGACCAAGCGACTGCCCCGCCGCATTAATCGTCCTGGTCAGCGCCGTCTTGAACCCCGAAAGATGCGTTCCACCATCCACGGTGTTGATGTTGTTTGCAAACGTAAACACCGTCTCGGAGTATGCGTCGTTATACTGCAGCGCAATCTCCATGGCCACGTTATCCCGCTCGGCCTCCATGTAGATCGGCTTGTCATGCAACACAGCCTTGCCTTTATTCAGATGCTTGATGAACTCCGCAATGCCACCGATGTACTTGAACTCCTGGTGCTTGTACTCTCCGGTCTTCGAATCCGTCGTGCGTTGGTCCGTCAGATGGATCTCCAGCCCCTTATTCAAAAAGGCGAGCTCCCGCAACCGTTGCGCCAGCGTATCGTAGTTGAACTCCGTCACCGTAAAGATCGACTTGTCCGGCAGAAAGTGGACCTTCGTACCCTTACGCGTCGAGGCGCCCATCTTTCGCAGCTTGCTGATCGGAGCACCCTTCGAG
This sequence comes from Tunturiibacter psychrotolerans, assembly GCF_051013365.1. GTDB lineage: Bacteria > Acidobacteriota > Terriglobia > Terriglobales > Acidobacteriaceae > Edaphobacter > Edaphobacter psychrotolerans_A. The sequence continues at coordinate 2,967,483 of NZ_CP132941.1, forward strand.
TAGTCCTGCTCCCATGCGTGACCGTCGCGCCAGATCTCTACATCAAATTCCTCGCTCAGCGCATTGACGCAGCTCACGCCCACGCCATGCAGACCACCCGAAACCTTATAGTTCGAGGCGTCGAACTTACCGCCCGCATGCAGCATCGTCAGCACCACTTGCACCGCGGGCATCTTCTCGCCGTTGATCACCTTGTCGTCGACCGGAATTCCACGGCCATCGTCGACCACCGTAATCGAATTATCGACGTGGATCGTCACATCGATCTTCGTCGCGTGACCACCCAGCGCCTCGTCGACCGAGTTATCGACCACCTCATACACCAGGTGATGCAGCCCCTGCTCGCCGGTCGAGCCGATATACATCGCCGGTCTCAGCCGGACCGCAGCCAGGCCCTCCAGAACAGTAATGTTCTCAGCCGAATAACCGCCACCTTCTTTTCCTTTTCCGGTAGCGTCCTTCATTTTGCCAGCTTCAAGCTCTAAAAGAGCAGTTTCGGTGGGGATTGCAGTCGATGCCATGTATCTCCGTTCAGCGGTTGCTGAAGTTGCAGGATTTTCAGCCTGTCCCGTGTCCGCGCAATCCGCGAAAACCCGCGCCGATACAGCGCTTTATACACGTTCCAGCCTGGTTCTCAGTGTCTTAAGTATACCACGCGGAAGGGGGCCGGAACCCCTCCGGCGTACCCACTCAGAGCCCTCCCCAAAGCACGTCTTGGCCCATCGGTAACCGCCCGCGCTGCTCCGAAAGTTGTACTCCCCTAACCCACATGGCTTGCTATGCTTCGGCTCGTAACTCCCCCGAGGTGAACCAATGAAATTGAACCGTTTGATCGCTGTCTCGATCGTTGGATTCTCAATGCTTTCAGCCTCAACCTCTGCCTTTGCCTGTGATCACGACCACGATAGTGGTGGTAGCTCGTGGTCCTGGTTCGGTTGGTGCCACCACGACCACGGCCACGATGGCGGTGGCGATAAGGGTGGCAGCGGCGGCAACTGCCCTGGTCATGGCGGTAGCGGTGGTGGCTCCACCAGTGGTGGTGGCTCGACTAGTGGCGGCGGCTCCACCAGTGGCGGAGGTCCCAAGGGAGGCTAATCAGCAAGTAGCCGCTTCCGAGTCTGACTGCTTCGAGCAGATGACATAACGCTCGCCAGAAGCCAACCATCCTTAAAAATGACCCTCTCCGGAGGGTCATTTTCTTGCTCTGCGTCTGCCTTGCCAGGCAACTCAGCCTTGCGGGCCACTCGAAAGAGAAGGGAACTACGATAATCAGTGAAATGATCTTCCATACTGCCTCAGAAGCCGACATCGAGGAACTCGTCACCTTCGTCAACAACGCCTACCGGGGTCAGGCCGCCGAGGCCGGTTGGGCCAGCGAAGCCAAAGTAATATCCGGTCAAAGGATCGATTCAGGAATGCTCGCCTCCATGCTCACAAAGGACAACCTCACAATCCTCTCAATGAGGGACCGTGAGCATGGCCCCCTTGCAGGATGCGTCTCCTTCGAGCTCGCCCCCGGGTCCTCCGTGGCATATCTATCCATGCTTTCCATCGATCCCCAGCGCCAGGCCGAAGGCCTTGGCAGAACACTCCTGTCGAAGGCTGAAGGTGACCTGAAGGGCCAGGGCGCCGCTCGCGTCAGAATAACCGTAATCTGGATTCGCAACACCCTGATCGAATGGTACGAACGTCGGGGCTACCGACTCACCGGCGAACGCGAACCCTTCCCTTACGGAGACCAGCGCTTCGGCGTACCCTTGCGCGACGACCTGCACTTCGTCGTCATGGAGAAACCGCTCCCATAGACCCACTCTCACCTCAAACCACCCCGTCAAGCCTAGTGTTAACAGCACTTTGCCAGAATCCCATATTCGCGAAGCTTTTCCTGAACCGCCTGCGCCCGGAAATAGATACGACCCAAGACGCGATCCTCGTATATACTCAATAAGTTGTCCAGAACACAGATTTCGTCAGGAACACCATGCCAAAGTTGAAGACACACAGCGGCGCAGCCAAGCGCTTTCATAAGACCGGCACCGGCAAGTTCAAGCGCGGCCAGTCCAAGATGCGCCACATCCTCACCTCCAAGGCCACCAAGACCAAGCGCAAGCTCGGCGGGTCGGCGCTTATCTCCGAGGCGGATCAGCACAAGGTTGCCCGGATGCTTCCTTACGCCTGAGTCAAGAAAGACCATAAACGGTCTTTCGCTCAGAAATGAGAAGCACAAGTTTTTCAAGTCGAGCCGCTCAAAAAGCAAAGGGCCAGCAAAGCGTTCCGGCCCCTGGAAGCGCGTTAGCGATTCCACCGAGACTTGAAGTTGCATAGCGAGTGAAGAGGCCACCTTAACCTCCAGCCGCTTAAACGATGTACGCAAAAGGAGAAGCAAGATGCCCCGTGTAAAACGGAGTACAAAACGCAACGATCGTCGCAAAAAGATCCTCAAGCGCGCGAGTGGTTACTTCCTCACCAAGTCCAAGCTCTATCAGGCCGCTCAGGAAGCCGTCGAGCGCGGACTCAAGTTCGCCTACACCGGCCGTAAACAGAAGAAGCGCCAGTTCCGCGCCCTTTGGATCGTCCGTATCAACGCAGCCTGCCGCATCAACGGTATGAGCTACTCGACCTTCATCAACGGCCTCAAACTCGCCGGCAATCAGCTCGACCGCAAGGTCCTCGCCGATATCGCCGCCAACGACGCAGCTGGTTTTGCCGCACTTACCGTGCAGGCAAAGTCAGCCCTGAAGATTGCAGCAGACAAGCACGCCGCAAATCGCAGCACTGCTGCTGCCTAAAAACATCAGCCGTTTCAAAAGAGGCACGGCCCAAGCTGTGCCTCTTGCTTTTTAATTCCGCCACCGTCGCGAACCAGTATCCTGTCCTTATGCCAGACTCAACCGCAACCGAGGAAGCGAACTCTCAAGTGCAAGCTCCCTTCGAATCCTGGGGCCGCTACCCTACCTACGGCGCAAAGCTTCTCCCGCTCCACTGGCAGAGCGATTTCCCCGCCCTCACCGCAGACCTCCACAACGGTGCACTCCCCGTTGGCATGGGCCGCAGTTATGGAGATGTCTGCCTCCTCAAGGACGGCAACCTCCTCGTCACCACCGCGATGAATCGCCTCATCGACTTCGACGCCGAGACCGGCCTCCTCACCGCCGAAGCCGGCGTAACCCTCGCGCAGATCCTCGACTTCGCCGTCCCACGCGGCTTTTTTCTCCCCGTCACTCCCGGGACCAAATATGTAACCCTCGGTGGAGCAATTGCCAATGACATCCATGGCAAAAACCATCACTCCGCCGGAACCTTCGGTCGCCACATCGCACAGTTCGAGCTCGTTCGCTCCGACGGCTCCCGCACGATCTGCTCCCCAACGCAAAATCCCGAGTTCTACTCCGCAACCATCGGCGGCCTCGGTCTCACCGGCGTTATCACCTGGGCGACCCTCCGCCTCAAACCCATCGTCTCCCGCAAGATCGACTACGAAGGCATCCAGTTCCACGGTATTGATGAGTTCCTCGACCTCACCAACCAGGCCCACGATATCGAGTACACCGTCAGCTGGGTCGACGTCACCTCTACCGGCCGCAACTTTGCCCGTGGCGTCTTCATGCAGGGCGACCACTCAACGAAAAAGGACGACCTCAAGCCGTCGCCAAAGCCGAAGCTTGTCTTCCCCTTCGAAGCCCCCGGCTTCGCCCTCAACGCCCTGACGGTCAGCCTCTTCAACACAGCCTTCTTTCATAAACAGATCCACAAACGCGCTGTCGCTCTCCAAGACTACGAGCCCTTCTTCTATCCGCTCGACAAAGTCCTCCGCTGGAATCGCATGTACGGCAAGCGCGGCCTCCTTCAGTTCCAGTACGTCATCCCGTGGGAGCACGCCAAAGAAGGAACCATCGCCATTCTCCACGAAGTCGCCAAATCAGGCCTCGCCAGCTTTCTTGCCGTGCTCAAAGCATTCGGTGACGTACCCTCCCCCGGCATGATGAGCTTCCCCAAACCCGGCATCACCCTCGCCCTAGACTTCCCGATCAGGCCCGACAAGAGCTTCCCCCTCTTTCAGCGCTTAGCTGACATGACCCTTGAGTTCGGCGGCCGCCTCTATCCCGCCAAAGACGCCGCCATGACGGCCCCCCAGTTCCAGGCCTTCTACCCCCAATGGCAGCACTTCGCCCAATACCGCGACCCCCTCCTTACTTCCAGCTTCTGGGAGCGCGTCACTCAAAATTCATAAGACCGGATACAGCAAGCCTATGAGCACCACCCCGCAAGCGACAACTCCACCGCGCAAGATCCTCGTCCTCGGCGCCACCTCTGGCATTGCCGAAGCCACCTGCCGCATCTGGGCCTTCCAGGGCGCAAGCCTCTTCCTCGTCGCCCGCAACGCCGAAAAACTAGCCGCCGTCGCCGCCGATCTCAAAACCCGCGGCGCCAGCTATGTCGACACCGCCGTCGCCGACCTCGACGACACCGACCAGCATCCCGCGCTCCTCGCCCACGCCGTCAACTCCCTCACCGGCATGGACATTGCATACTTGGCCCACGGCGTCCTCGGCGATCAGACCGAAGCCGAGCGCGACTTCAACACCGCTGCGCAGATCCTCCACACCAACTTCGTCGCCCCCGTCTCGCTTCTCACCTGGCTCGCCAACTTCTGCGTCCAGCGCCGCGCCGGTACCCTCGCCGTCATCTCCTCCGTAGCCGGCGACCGCGGCCGCAAATCCAACTACCTCTACGGTTCCTCAAAAGCAGGCCTCTCAGCCTTTTTAGGTGGACTGCGAAACCGCGTCGACCGCGAAGGTGTCACCGTCCTCACCATCAAGCCCGGCCCCGTCAAAACCGCTATGACCGCCAACATGCCGAAGAGCGAAAAGTTTGCCGATGTCGACTCAGTCGCGGAGTCCATCGTGAGCGCCATCGACAAGCGCAAAGACATCCTCTACGTCCCGTTTCAGTGGCAGCCCATCATGTTTATCATCCGCAACATTCCAGAGCGCATCTTCAAGAAGCTGAATCTCTAGCTAATATCCTGTTGTTGCTGCGCCATCTGCTGTTGCCGCGTCGGCGGAGGTGGCTGCTCCGGCAGTTGCGTCGCCTTTTCCACCAGAATCGACCAGTCCTCAGGCACGGGCAGCTCTTGATCGAGCGACGGAGTCCCCAAACTCGGCGTCACCCTCACCGCAACGGTCAGCTCACTCGCGGCGCGTCCGCGAAAGATCCCGTGGGTAGGCGGCACATCGGAATAGTCTCGCCCAATCGCAGTACGAATATGCCGATCTCCCGCCACCAGCCAGTTCGTCGGATCGAACCCAACCCACCCCAGGTGCGGAATCAACGCCTCAATCCATGCATGCGTCGCCGAGCTGATCGACCGGTCCATATCGCTTTCGCCATGAAACAAATACCCACTCACATAACGGCAGGGAATCCGCAGCTTCGAGCGCACCAGCGTAATCATGATGTGAGCGAAGTCCTGGCAAACACCGGCCTTGGTGCCTAACGCCAGATCGATCGGCGAATCAACATTGGTCGACTTCGGCTTGTAGTCGAAGTACTCGTAGATCTGCTGATTCAAATGATGCAGGACCATCAACGGATCATCTCTGCGCCGCACGTCCAACTCCCGAGCCAAAGCGTCCAACGCCGGCGTCGGCGCAGTAAACTCACTCGGCAGCAACATCTCCCAGTAATCGCCCTGCTCCACCATCGCGTCCAGATCCGCCCACGCGTCGGGCGCCAGAAATGCCGGGATCTGTGCTGCCGGTTGCACCTCCACCAGCGACTCGGCAACAATCACCAACTGCCCATGCATCCCCGGAATGTCGAAGTGGTGAACATGATTCGACAAATGATCGCGATAGCTGAAGACTCTGCATCGGGGGCTCACCGAAAGATGAAACGTCAGGCAGCGCTGATTCTGATCGCTCCGCGGGTGCATCCGCGTCTCCATCATGCTCTCGCTGACCTGGTTGCTGTATAGGAACTTCGTCAGATGGCGAATCGAATAGTACATAGCCTCTCCCTTTCGATCTCGCGGGATATGCTGCATCTTCTAAGACGGCCAGTGAAAGAGCCAGCCAAGCCGCCATCGGTCCTGCTGATACCAAACAATAGCAGGTAGAGCCGTCGCGAACGCTGTAGGCACCAGCAATTGAAGCCACAGGTTGTTCGTATGGAACAAACTCGACAACACGGCCCGGGTCGCTCCCTGTGCAAAGGCGCTCAACAGGAAGATCGCCAGAGACGCTCGTCCTACCCAGACCAGCGCCACGCCCACCCTATGATTCTCAAGCACCCGCGCAAGCAGAAGAAGAGCGACTGTTCCGGTCAGACCCAGCCCGATATAGGTCCACCGATTCGGGTACCCGTAGAAATAAGTAGCTGCGAACTGAAAAGCAGCCAACAGCATGAAGCCAATGGCAGCCATCCACTTTGGGACACGTTCCAGCCGGAAGATCTGATTGCCGACCCACATTCCGGCAGCTACAAAGCAGAACTCCCACTGCACGCGGTTCATGATGTACGAACCGTAGGCCGGCGCTATCCCGGCCACCACCGCGAGCAAAAATCGCAGCCAGTTCGGAAGTCGAGCCGTCAATAAAGCCACCATAAGACAGAAGAACAACGTAAACAGGAACCAGCTCACGCTTCCATCCGCTACGTTCATCAAAAATGTCTTCCAGTGAAAAGGAGAATAGCTTACCTCGAATCGCCCGATCAAAGGACCGAGCGCCGCTGAGATGACCGCGAACAGCAAATAGGGATACAGGATTGTCTTCACCTTTTCGAGGGTGAAGTCGCCTGCTCCTCGTCGCCGAATGCTGCCCAACACAAACAGTCCCGAGACAAAGAAAAATGCCGGCATGTGGAAGCTGTAGATAAAATTTTCAGAGATCGCCGTCCCTGGTCCAGTCCACCAGCCCCGATGCACCGTGCCCTGTGCCGTATGGCCATACACCACCAGAATGATTGCAAGACCTTTCACAAGGTCCACAAGATTTGACCGCTTCCCACTGGTAATCGGCTCCGCTGTCGCCGTTACCGCCTGTCTCAGCTCGATCATCTACCCTGCCAGCGCTGCCTGAATGGAATAGTCCACGTACAACTCGTAGATCGTCTCATGAATCGCCCTACACTGCGCCTGGATGCTGCCCAGATACCCCAGTACATCCTGGCTCAAAATCTCATCCACGCTGCTGTAGTTCAAAGAAGACTGCAGCCGCCCGCTCAACCGTCGCAAGCCCTCGGCGCGGCTTCTGCCGCTGTCTCCCTGTATCTTTTCAAGCGCGCACTGCAGGCTGTCAATCGAAAACCGAACTGAATGCGGGAACTCTTCATCGAGCAGAAGAAACTCGAAGATTTGATCAGGCGTCAGGTCGGCGGTATACACCTTGCAGTACGCCTCAAACGCAGTCGCCGAACGCAGCAGCCCCATCCAGTCCAGGTACTCATTGCCATCGGCCGCCCTCTCAGTGTTCCCCCAAAGATCGACATGGTACGCCTGAAGCAGCAACGCCGTGGCGCACGCACGCTCAATATACCGGCCCACCTGGATAAACTGCCAGCCCTCGCCGTGGTTCATCGTCGAATCGGTAACACCCTGAAACTGATGCGCAGCCTCCAGCACTGACTGCAGAAACTCACTCGGCTGCGTCATGCCCGCCCTTAGGGCCTCCGACAGCGTATGGTGCTGCAGCTCCGGCCGCGTTACCTGCAGATAAAGGCTATTCAGCCGGTGCCACTGCTCCGTCGAAATCTGCTCTCTCACATGCCGCGAGTTCTCCCGCGCCGCAATAAGGCACGACAGAATCGAAGCCTTGTTGTCCGTGTCGAAGGTCAGCGCCTGCGTCAGCGCATACGGTTCCCCGGTCCACTCGATATTCTTCGGCCCGCCCAGAGCCTGCAGCACCCTCTTCCATCGCCGCTCTGCGCTGATCGGACTCTCGTCCAGCATCAGGTTCAGATTCACATCCAGCAGCCGCGTCGTATGTTCCGCGCGCTCGAGATACCGGCTCATCCAGTACAAACTATCCGCAACCCGCGACAGCATCGGCATCTCCCTTCACTGACTCAGCACCCACGTATCTTTGCTCCCGCCACCCTGCGAAGAGTTCACTACCAGCGATCCCTGGTTCAACGCAACACGTGTCAACCCGCCGGGCACAATCGTCACCTTATCGCCGTACAGCACGTAAGGCCGCAGATCCACATGGCGCGGCTGCAGTTCATCGCCGATCAAACAAGGCGCCCGCGAAAACGAGATCGTCGGTTGCGCAATATAGTTCCTCGGGTCCGCCTCAATCTTCCGTGCGAACTCCTCCCGCTGCGCCTTGGTCGACTGCGGCCCAATCAACATCCCATACCCACCGCTCTCACCCACCGCCTTCACCACCAGCTTGTCGAGATTCGCCAGCACATGCTGCCGCTCCTTAGGCCTGGTCAACAGATACGTCTCAACATTCTTCAGCACCGGCTCTTCGCTCAGGTAGTACTTGATGATGTCCGGAACATACGCATACAGCGCTTTATCATCGGCCACACCTGTCCCGAACGCATTCGCCAGTGTCACATTCCCCGCGCGATAAGCATTGAACAACCCCGCGACTCCAAGAATCGAATCCCCACGAAACGCCAGCGGATCGATGAAGTCATCGTCCACACGCCGATAGATCACATCCACCCGTCGCAGTCCAATCGTCGTCCGCATGTACACAACATTGTCATGCGTCACCAGATCTCGCCCCTCCACCAACTCGATCCCCATCTGCCGAGCAAGATACGCATGCTCAAAATAAGCCGAATTAAAAACCCCCGGCGAAAGCAGCACAATATTTGGCTCTGGCCGTCCCTCCGGTGCAAGCGACCGCAGAGTCCCCAGCAGCAGCTGCGTGTACTGCTCAATCGGCCTCACGTTATAGCTGCGAAACAGTTGCGGAAAGATCCTCTTCATCACCCTGCGATTGGTCAGCATGTAGCTGACACCGCTCGGCACGCGAAGATTATCCTCCAGCACCACAAACTCGCCGCTCTCCAGCCGAATCAGGTCCGTCCCGCACACCGCGATATAAACATTCCGCGGAACCTGCAGCCCCATCATCTGCCGGCGATAGTGTTTGCAGCTATACACCACCTCACGCGGCACGATTCCGTCATCCAGAATTCGTCCTTCGTTATAGATGTCCCTCAAGAAAAGATTCAGTGCCGTAATCCGCTGCGTCAGCCCATGCTCCACCGTCTCCCACTCGGCGGCGGTAATGATTCGCGGAATCAGGTCATAGGGAAAGATCTTCTCCGTCCCCTCTTCGCGCCCATACACCGTAAACGTGATGCCTTGATTCAGAAAGCTGAGATCGGCCGCCTGCTTCCTTCGTTGCAACTCCTCGGAGGGCAGCGACAAAAAGTGATCCAGCAAAGGCTCGCAGTGCCGATGCAGATCGCTCTGCCCCCGGAACATCTCATCATAGGCATGGTCCAGCAGATAGTTTTTCAGTGCCGCATGCTCGAACTGGGATGACTGAGTTGGATGCATTAGGAGCCTTGAGTATAGCGGCACATCACCACGCCACCAAACTCAATCTCTACTTCTCCACCAGCTCCCCATCCTTGCTGAAATAGCTCAACTGCCTTCGATAGCACCGCTGCTTCTCCAGATCGAACGCAATACACGAATCAAAGGGCTTAGAGTACACATGCAGGCTCACACACCCGCCCTTCCCAGCGTTCTCAATCTGGTGAATCGTCTGCAGCTTATCTACCGTGACCATTCCGGTCCCTTCCGCGCACCCCACCGTCCGCACTTTATCGATCTGCAACTCCGTCGCCCCGCCCAGGCAATCGATATTCACCACATTCTGGTTCTGCGGAGCATTACAGCTCGTATGGTGAAACTCGTGCGTCAGCACCTCACCCTGTGACACCGTCATCCATCCCAGCTGCCCATTATGCGTATGAATCGCCGTCTTCTGCCCCGGCGACCAGCAGATCGTCATCACCTCAAACAACTCATCCCGATAGATCAAATTCCGCGTATAAAAACTATCCCGCCACCAGATGTAGTGCTGAAGTGCCTCCGGCCGCAGGGTCGTCGCGGCCATATACTCCGCAATCCGATCCTTCGTAATCAGGTCCCGCTCCAGCTCCTTCAGGCCCGCGACAAAATCTCCAACCGACGTATGCAGCGGATGCGTATCATCGATCGTTCTACCCTTGTTCATCATGCTCACCGTACCCGGCTCCTGGCTGGCTGCCGTCCCTATCAAGCATACTCCGGCACCCCCATCTACGAATTGCAACGCCCACCAGCCCCAAACATAAGCATTCCGTTAATTCCAGCTACAATTCGCCTCTCGATTCCGTCATTTAGGCCAATTTACCCTCAACTGCGGTAAACTAGGGGAGACGCGCACTTCCCCAAAAAAACCATCATCAAGCGCCCAGACAGGATGTAAACCCGAGTGAGCAACTCAACCGCAGTAGCCGTTAAGCCCATCTTCAACATCGCCATCATCGCCCACGTCGATCATGGCAAAACCACCCTCGTCGACGCCATGCTACGCCAGTCGGGCACCTTCCGCTCCAACGAAGCCGTCACCGACCGCGTCATGGACTCCAACGATCTTGAAAAAGAGCGCGGCATCACCATTCTCGCCAAGAACACCGCCCTCTACTACCACGACAACAAGATCAACATCGTCGACACCCCTGGCCACGCCGACTTCGGCGGAGAAGTCGAACGCGCCCTCAAGATGGTCGATGGCGTCGTTCTCCTCGTCGACGCCTCCGAAGGCCCCCTGCCGCAGACCCGCTACGTTCTCTCGAAGGCCCTCGAAGCCGGCCTCACCCCGATGGTCGTCATCAACAAGATCGACCGCCCCGACGCCCGTCCCCAGGAAGTCCTCAATGAAGTCTATGACCTCTTCATCGACCTCGACGCCGACGAGTCCGTCCTCGACTTCCCAGTCCTCTACACCAACGGCAAGCTAGGCACCGCTACCGCCGACCTCGCGGTTCCCGGCACCGACCTCCAGCCCCTCTTCGAGCAGATCGTTCAGACCATTCCCGTCTCCAAGGGCGAGCCCGACGGCACTCTCCAGATCCTCGTCACCAACCTCGACTACTCCGACTACCTCGGTCGTCTCGCCATTGGCCGCGTCTTCAACGGCACCATGCGCACCGGCCAGGAGTACACCGTCGCCAAGATCGACGGCACCTTCACCAAGCACAAGATCACCAAGCTCTTCAGCTTCTCCGGCCTCAAGCGCACCGACATCGAAGAGACCCAGGTAGGCGACATCGTCGCCATCGCCGGTATTCCCGGCATCTTCATCGGCGAAAGCTTCTGCGATCTCGGGAATCCGCAGCCCCTGCCGCAGATCACCATTGACGAGCCGACGATCGCCATTCAGTTCAACGTCAACAACTCGCCCTTTGCCGGACGTGAAGGCAAGTTCGTCACCTCGCGCAATCTCCGCGACCGTCTTGAAAAAGAACTCCTCACCAACGTCTCCCTCAAGATGCAGGACACCGGTTCCCCCGATTCGTTCAAAGTCCTCGGACGCGGCGAACTCCAACTCGGCATCCTCATCGAAATGATGCGTCGCGAAGGCTTCGAGCTGATGGCAAGCCGTCCCGAGATCGTCACCAAGAAGATCGACGACGCCGTCATGGAGCCGGTCGAACACCTCTCCATCGACGTCCCCGAAAACTTCGTCGGCACCGTCATTGAGCGCCTCGGACCAAGAAAAGGCGAGATGGTCAAGATGGTCAATCACGGCTCAGGCCGCGTCCGCATGGAGTTCCGCATCCCCTCTCGCGGTCTCATCGGCCTCCGCTCCGAGATGCTCACCGAGACCCGCGGCACCATCATCATGAACTCCATCCTCGACGGCTACATCGCCTACCAGGGTGAGATTCCGCAGCGTCTCTCGGGTGCTTTGATCTCCGACCGCCAGGGCACCACCACCGCCTACGCGCTCGAAGGCCTCCAGGACCGCGGCGTCCTCTTCGTCTCCGATGGTGTTGAAGTCTACGAGGGTATGGTCGTCGGCGAGCACTCCCGCGACAACGATCTCGATGTCAACTGCGTTCGCGAAAAGAAGCTCTCGAACATGCGCGCCTCGGGATCGGACGATGCCGTCCGCCTCGTGCCCTACAAGCAGCTCACCCTCGAGCAGTGCATCGAGTTCATCGCCGACGACGAACTCGTCGAGGTGACCCCGAAGTCCCTCCGCCTGCGCAAGAAGGTCCTCCAGGCCAATCGCCGCCCCCGCAAGGGTCAAAGCGAGTAGCCGCGCAACAACCTTGAATCAAGCGGGCTGGACGCTCCCATAAGGGCTCCAGCCCTTTCCTTTGATGCGAAGCAATGTGATGCGAAGCAATGTGACTGCTATTGGCATTCAGAGCTGCACCGATGTTGTCGCTCGCTGTCGTTGTCATTCCGCAGAGAAGCCCGCACCGATGTGGTTGCTAGCTGTTTTTGTTGTCATTCCGCAGCGAAGCGGAGGAATCTGCTGTTTCCCCTCAGTAGCCCAAAACCTGTCAAGCCCCCAAACCATCAAAACCCGCGCCAATCCTGCAGATTTGCATGGCGTATCAGTTATCCTCCAACCGCTATACTGGATAGAGTACTAAAAAGCTTCGGCCTGTGGTCGGAGCTTTTTATTTTAAAGCGCCGTAACTCCTTTGTAGAGACGAATTTGCACGTAACCCTTTTGGAATGACGATTTTGCAGTCGGTAATGCTGTGTAAGTAATTGAAAATAAATAACTTGCACGCGGGCAACCAGGGGGGGGGGGACCCCTCATAGGCCGCGCGAAAGACCTTCCCTGCACAAGGTTTGGGAGAGCGTCTGGTAGCCGATTGGGCGAAGAGCAGCCTCAGCACTACTCCATCACCACAAAGTTGTAGTGCAGTTACTTGTGGGTGACTGCATAGTTAGTGTGTCTTTTGTCAGCACGAAAGTAACTCGCACCTGAGAAGAAGCGAAGCGAAGGAAGCTAGCCAAGAGGGCGTGATTATGTTTCAAAGATTTCGAATTGCTTGCGGCACTATTGCGGGTTTGGTTCTTTTGGGTGCGACTCCTGTATTCGCAAACCACGTCGACAGCGCCAACGTTACGATCACCTGCGACTCGTTCAGCATTTCGTTAGCAGCGTCGGAGCTTTCGCCCGGCACGAAGTATGAGATTGCCTACCAGTTCGAACCATCGCCATCAGTGGGCACCCCCATCGTGGGTTCGATCCCCCTTACTGCGACCGCGAGCCAGGTCTTCGACGCAACGATCTGGGGCTCGTTCGCTCCGCTGGTAGGTAGTTACACCTTCACCGGAACTGCCTCGCTGGTGGGACATAACACGATTCCAATCCAGTTTTCGCCGACGAGCCTCACCTGTGGCTCTCAGCCTCCGCCGCCCAAGACCTCCGGCAAGGGAATCGACACGGAGAGCTTCGACGGATCATCGATTGGAGACGGCAATTTTGTTTGGTTCAACGCGAACTTCAGCGTAACGGGCATCCCCAAAACCGGCGGTGTCATTACCTTCACCAGTTCGAAGATCGTGGACGAAGCGACCGGGTTGCCGTTCATGAATGCGGTTCCAAACGCTCAGATCACCTTCTCGCCGACGGCGGCGTGCACCACCACAACCTTCAGTACGATGACCAATACGTGGCTCACTACTGTTCCTATGAGGGGGGACGACGAGATCTTTCTTACCGGTGTCCCTGTGCCATCGGCCGGACTACAGGGCGGCACGAAAGTGAGCTGGAACGGGACCTTCGATACGGGCGGCATCCCCGGAATAACGATCAACTGGAAGTGGGGCGCCGCGGTTTACACGAACTTCGCCACCTATCTCAACGCACTTCAGGTGAAGCCGGGGCATACGAGTGCCTGCGGACAGGATGGCTCAGACCAGGCCGGAACTCCAGAGGGCGTCAACAACCAGAATCAGCTGTGGAAGCAATTCGTGATCGGCGGAGCCACAGGGAGCGGAAGTTCAAATGCCACGGGCTTGTGGGGGAATATAAACACCGTCATCCCGACGACCGCGGTTATTCCGGGATCGGGGCCGAAGTAACAGAACTGCAATCGATCGGGTAGCGATCAATTCGAGTTGGTGGACGATTCCGGTGCAACGTGAAGCTCGCGTTGCACCGGAGGTACGTTTTAAAAACTGCTCAATTACTTGTGCGATTTGGCAGTGGCGAAGCGCTTGTTGATCTCGTCCCAGTTGACGGTGTTCCACCAGGCTGCGAGGTAGTCTGGCCGCTTGTTCTGGTACTTGAGGTAGTAGGCGTGCTCCCATACATCGTTGCCGAGGATGGGGTAGTGGCCCTGTGAGATGGGATTGTCCTGGTTTGCCGTCGTGACGATCTTCAGCTTGCCGCCTTCGAAGATGAGCCAGCCCCAGCCCGAGCCGAACTGTTTGGCCGTGGTCTCGTTGAACTGCTTCTTGAAGTCTTCGAAGTTGCCGAAGTCGGCCTTGATCTGTGCGGCGATGTCGCCACTGGGTTCGCCGCCGCCCTTGGGCTTCATGATCTGCCAGAACATGGTGTGGTTGACGTGGCCGCCGCCGTTGTTCTGGACGACCTTGCGTACGTCTTCGGGGATGCTGGCGAGGTCCTTGAGGAGCTCTTCAGGAGACTTCTTGCCGATCTCAGGGTGCTTCTCAACTGCGCCGTTCAGATTGGTGACGTAGGTCTGGTGATGCTTGTCGTGGTGGAGCTTCATCGTGGCTTCGTCGATGGAGGGCTCGAGCGCCGCGTAATCGTATGGCAAAGGTGGTAGTTCGTAGGCCACAGTAGTTCTCCTGTCGTCGTTCGTTGGTGTCAGTCAGGAGGATCCTGACCGCCTGAGTGAGTTCGATGCTGTCCGGAGGGTGCGCGATGCACTCGGGAAGCTTGCCTAACCCTCCAAAATCATAGACCACTTGCGGATTCATCGCCCGTTGACGGAGGAATGTAACCGACTTTCGAGATTTGCGCTCTAATAGATACCAATGAACGACCTAACTGCTTCTTACCGCTGGCTTGATGACGATGGCCCCGCATTTGGGGCTCCTGGGTTGGCCCCTCGGTGGACTTCGAGCGAGAAGGATGCTGTAGCCACCGCCTATGCGGCTTCGAGCCGTGTGTGGTTCACGGTGTCGCATGGAACTCTGAATGAGATTTATTATCCGACGATCGATCGTCCGCAGACCCGCGATATGGAGCTGCTGTTCAGCGATGGTGAGACCTTCATCCACGAAGAGAAACGCAACTTTGAGTATGACTTCCATTACATCGACAGTGCGGCCCCTGCGGTCAGGGTTGTAGCGAGCGATCTCGATGGCCGATACACGGTGACCAAGGAGTTCATCAGCGATCCGCACCATCCGGTAGTACTGATGAACGTGAAGATAACCGGAGATAAAGAGGTTCTGTCGCGGCTGAAGTGCTACGCGCTGCTGGCGCCTCATCTGAACGGCGGCGGAGCGGGGAACTCGGCTCGATCGATCGATGTGGCGGGACAGCGGTGCGTGTTGGCGTGGAAGGGCGAGACCTCACTGGCTTTTGGCGCGAGCTGCGGTTTTATCAGGTCTTCGTGCGGTTATGTTGGTTCGAGCGATGGCTTCCAGAATCTGACACAGGACATGCGGATGAGCTGGCAGTTTGGCCAGGCTCTCAACGGAAATATCGCTGTGATGGGCGAGGTGGATCTTACGAAGGATCTCGAGTTTACGATCGCGATCTCGTTTGGCGACGGCCATCATGCTGCCATCGCGCAGATGATGCAGACGCTGGCGACGCCTTATGCGGATCATCAGAAGCGCTTTGTGGATCAGTGGAAACGGGTGAGCTCGCCGGCGCGGCTGGCGGCTGCGTCGACCGACGGCGGCAAACTGATGGGGATCAGCCACAATGTGCTGTTGACGCATGAGGACAAGACGTATTCGGGCGCGTTTATTGCGTCGGCCTCGGTGCCGTGGGGGGCGTCGAAGGGGGACTCGGATCTGGGCGGCTACCACCTGGTTTGGACTCGGGACATGGTGCAGACGGCGAGTGCTCTGCTGGCGTGCGGACGGACCGATACGGCGCTGCGGGCGTTGGTTTATCTGGCGTGTACGCAGAAGCCGGACGGAAGCTTTGCACAGAATTTCTGGATTGATGGAACTGCTTACTGGACGGGGATTCAGTTGGATGAGGTTGCGTTCCCGATCATTCTGGCGTGGCGGTTGTGGAAGCAGGATGGGCTGGGGAACTTCGATGTGTTTCCGTTTGTTGCAAGGGCCGCGGCGTTTCTGATGCAGTACACACCAGTGACGCAACAGGAGCGATGGGAGGAGGCGGCGGGATACTCGCCGTCTACGCTGGCGGCGGTGATCGCGGGGTTGATCTGTGCGGCAGATATTGCTCGCGACCGCGAGTCGCTGGAGCTGGCGGATTACCTGGAGGCGTATGCGGATTGGATTGAATCGCATCTGGATGAGTGGACGACGACGACGGAAGGGATTCTGCACCCGGATGTGAAGTATCACTACATGCGGATTCGTCCTCCGGCCAAGGGCGAGCCGTTTCATGACGAGAGTGTGCCAGAGGGGATGATTCGAATTAATAATCGCGAGGCTGGAGAGAGGAACGTCTTCGAGGCGCGTGAGGTGATTGATGGTGGGTTTCTGGAGCTGGTGCGGTACGGGATTCGGCGCGCGGATGATCCGTTGATCGTCGATTCGCTGAAGGTCGTCGATCACGTTCTGAAGATCGAGACGCCGTTTGGGGTCTCCTGGCGGCGATACAACCATGACGGCTACGGGCAGAAAAAAGATGGAGGGCCGTACGACGGCTCAGGGCAGGGGCGGGCGTGGCCGATTTTGACAGGTGAGAGAGGTCACTACGAGCTTTGTGCAGGGAACGATTTCAGCAAGTACATCAAGGCGATTGAGCAGTTTAGTTCGGTGGGAGGGATGCTGCCGGAGCAGGTTTGGGACTATGACGATATCCCTTCGAGGGGGATGTACCGGGGGCGGTCGGCGGGGTCGGCGCAGCCGCTGGTGTGGGCTCATGCGGAGTATTTGAAGCTGCTGCGCTCGGCGGCGGATGGACGGGTGTTCGACCGGATTCAGGCGGTGGAAGATCGTTATGCGGTGCCGAAGGAGAAGCGCACGTTTAGTAACCGCATTGAAATATTTGAGCCGGGACGTCCGATTTTCTCACTGCCTGCAGGGCATACCCTTCGTATTGTCGACACGGATCATTTTCGTGTCGTTTACACGTATGACAATTGGGCTACGACGCTTCGTCAGGACTCGCGAACGGTGGGGTATTCGAGGTCGTTTGTAGATATTCCGACTGGCGCGGATCAGGCGGGTAAGATTACGTTCACGCAGGCATGGCCGGTAGAGGGTCAGCCGGATCGGTGGCTTGGGCGAAATATTGATGTCGCTATCAATGAGGTTCCGGCATCTACCAAGGTGTAAAGATGCAGCAAGTGCGGCCCGCTAGTACACTGTGAGAGTTTGACCAAATCTTCCAGATTCAGCACCGTGAACGGTTCACGAATCTCTCAATAAAAGGTAGAGGAATAGAATGAGCGAACAGCAGGATTCGAAGCAGCACGAAATTGACCAGATCTCCATCAACGCCCTCCGCTTTCTCGCCGTCGATATGGTGGAGAAGGCAAAGTCGGGGCACCCAGGAGCGCCGCTAGGATGCTCTCCGATCGCTTATCTGCTCTACCACAAGATCATGAAGCACGATCCGTCGGATCCGCAGTGGATCGATCGTGATCGGTTTGTGCTCTCGAATGGACATGCGTCGGCGCTGCTGTATGGTGCGCTTCATCTCTCCGGTTACGATCTGCCGATGTCGCAGTTGGAGCAGTTCCGCCAGTGGGGTTCGCACACTCCGGGGCATCCGGAGCGAGGTGAGGCTCCGGGAGTGGAGGTTACGACCGGTCCTCTGGGACAGGGCTTCGCGATGGCAGTCGGCCTGGCGATCGCAGAGCGGCATCAGGCAGCGGTCTATAACCGCGATACGTACAACATCGTCGATCACCACACCTACGTTCTTTGTGGCGATGGCGACATGATGGAAGGCATTTCGCATGAGGCGGCTTCGCTGGCCGGAACTTTGGCTTTGGGCAAGCTGATTGTGCTTTACGACGACAACCTGATCTCGCTCGATGGACCAACGGAATTGTCGTTCACCGAAGATGTGACCAAGCGCTTCGAGGGCTACCACTGGCACGTTCAGTACGTTGCGGATGGAAACGATCTTGTGGCGATTGAGAAGGCGATTCTTGCGGCCAAGGCAGAGACGACGAAGCCTTCGCTGATTCGCGTGCGCACGGTGATTGGCTATGGGAGCCCGAAGGCCGGCACCAACAAGGTGCACGGCGAGGCGATGGGTCCCGAGGCAACCAAGGAAACCAAGAAGAATCTGGGCTGGCCTGAGGACAAGAGCTTCTACGTTCCGGATGAGGCTCGCAAGAATTGGGACACGATCAAGCTGCGCGGCAAAGACCTGCATGCTTCGTGGACTGCGGAGTTCGAGGAGTACGCGAAGGCGTATCCAGAGCCGTCGGCTCAGTTTGACCGGACGATCAAGGCCAAGATGGCCGAGGGATGGGAGAAGAAGATTCCGACCTTCCCGACTGAGAAGCCGATGGCGACGCGCAACGCCGGACAGGCTGTGATGCAGGCGATTGAGAACGTGGTGCCGGAGCTTTTTGGCGGTGCGGCCGATCTGACAGCTTCGACCAAGACGATCTTTAAAGATTCGCCGAGTTTTCATGTGGATCCTGTGGGACGCAATGTGTTCTTTGGCGTGCGCGAGTTCGGCATGTGCGCGGCGGTGAATGGCATGGCGGCACACGGCGGATTGATTCCGTTTGGTTCGACGTTCTTTACCTTCTCGGACTATTGCCGCAACGCATTGCGTCTGGCTGCGCTGATGAGCCTCCACTCGCTGTTTATCTTTACGCATGATTCGATTGGTCTGGGCGAGGATGGACCGACTCACCAGCCCATCGAACAATTGATGAGTCTGCGTGCCATTCCTCAGCTCACCGACTTCCGCCCGGCGGATGCGAATGAGACGGCGGCGTGCTGGCAGTTGGCGCTGGAGCGCAAGAGCGCGAGCTTCATGGCTCTGTCGCGCCAGGATCTGCCGACGATCGATGCAACGATTGCTCGTGCAGGCGCGCGCTTCGGTGCGTACGAAGTGGTTTCGCATGGCAAGGATCTGATCCTCATCGCGACCGGGTCCGAAGTTGGACTGGTCACGAAGGCTGCCGAAGAGTTGAAGGCTGCGGGCATCAACGCAACGGTTGTTTCGATGCCGAGCTTCCACATCTACGACGAGCAAAGCGACGAGTACAAGGCGAAGTTGCTTCCGGAAGCTACGCCGAAGCTGGCGGTTGAGGCTGGAGCAACGCTGGGATGGTACAAGTACGTCGGCCATAACGGCGGTGTCATCGGCCTGGATCGTTTCGGTGCTTCGTCCCCGGGAGCGATCGCTCTGGAAAAGCTAGGTTTCAGCGTTTCGAACGTGGTGGAACACGCCAAGAAGCTGGTGAAGAAGTAAAGAGAACGGCGGGGCTGATTGCCCCGCCTTTTTACCGTCTGGCAATAGACTCCGTATCTACTGAAGCCTGATTGCGACTCATTTGCGTCTTGCGACTCGGCCCGAGCATCTCATCCTGAACACTATGAAGGCTGCTTCCAAGAGCAATGTTGCTCGCCCGGGCCTCGCGAATTTCTACCAAGTCGGTCCCGGTAGATGCAGTCTTTTGGAGCACTGGAGATCATGATTCAATCGATTCAACGTGTCTGGTTCATCACGGGAGCATCGACCGGATTTGGCCGGCTGCTTGCCGAAGAAGTTCTGAAGTCTGGCGGTAAGGTAGTAGCGACGGCTCGAAAGCTCGACAAGGTTGCAGATTTAGAAGAGCAATATCCGCAGACGGCGAGAGCGCTGGCTCTTGATGTGACCGACGGCGGTCAAGTGGACTCGGCAGTGACGCAGGCGTTTGCGCAATTCGGCCAGGTAGATGTTTTGGTAAACAACGCGGGCTATGGCGTCGCCGGTGCGATTGAAGAGGTTTCAGAGGCCGAATTCATGCCGATGTTCGAGACCAACGTCTTCGGTCTGCTGAAGGTCACACGCGCTTTCCTGCCTCATCTTCGAAAGCAGCGTAGCGGCCACATCCTCAATCTCTCGTCGATCGGCGGCCTGATCGGCGGGCAGGGTATCGGTATGTATAACGCGTCCAAGTTCGCGGTGGAAGGGCTTTCGGAGGCACTGGCTGCGGAGCTTGCGCCGCTGGGAATACACGTCACGGTCATTGAGCCTGGTCCGTTCCGAACCGATTTTCTTGGACGCTCCGGAGTGATTGCGAGGACGAAGATTGCGGACTACGACAAGACGGCTGCGAATATGCGGAAGTACTTTGTCGAAAATGATGGCAAGCAGCCGGGAGATCCGTTGCGAGCAATTCAGGCGATGATTCAGGTCGTCGAATCTCCGAATCCGCCGCTGCATCTTTTGTTGGGCAAGAGTGCTCTTCAACGATTTCGGACCAAACTCGACAACTGGCAAAAAGAGATTGCAGCGTGGGAGCAGGTGACTGCTGGAGCAGATTTTCCGGAGGGTGAGTGAAATCTTCTTCGCAATTCAAGATTAAGACGATCTTCTGGGACATAGGCGGAGTTTTGCTCACAAACGGGTGGGATAGAGACGAACGCGCGGATGTCTTGACCCGGGTAGGTGTTGACCTGGCGGATTACGAGTCGCGTCACGAGGAGGCGAACTACTTTTGGGAGCGGGGGCTTTCCACGGCTGAGCACTTCTTCAATGTGACTGTTTTGAATCAAAACCCGAATCTTACCTTCGGCGAATTGTGGCCACAGGTCTGCGCTGAAAGTAAGATTCTTCATCCTGAAAACCTCGATATTCTTGGGAAACTCGGTACTTCCCGTCGATATCGACTAGCGACGCTTAACAACGAAAGCCGCGAACTGAATGAACACCGGTTGGATGCGTTTCGCCTGCGGCCATTTTTTGATTACTTCATCTGCTCCGGTTATGTGCATGAGATGAAGCCCCATCCTGCGATTTATCGCGCTGCGATTGAAATCTCGGGGCATCTGGCGGAGACCGCTCTTCTTATCGATGACAAGCTTGAAAACTGTATTGCCGCGAGATCTCTCGGCATGCGGGCAATTCGTTTTGAATCACCAACTCAGCTCAGAGATGAGCTTGCACAACTCGGCCTACGAGCCGCATAGGGAAGGAAGATAGATGGAACTAGTGAAGAAGTCTTAGTCTAGCGACGTGCGCAGGGCGGATCCGGCGCGTACTTTGAACTTCATCGCCTGGCGGTTTATCTGGGCACAGCATGGAAGGTTTTGCAAGGAGCAGATTATGAGCACGAGCACAGTACCAGTTGGCGTATCGGCAGCGGCGGCAGATGCCACCAAGAAGGGTGAGCGCATACCAGAGCCGTGCATTGTTGTTATCTTCGGCGCCTCGGGCGATCTTACGAAACGCAAGCTTCTGCCTGCGCTTTATCACCTGGATCAGTCTGGGCTTTTGCCGAAGGATTTTGCGGTGGTCGGTGTGGCGCGGCGCGACCTGAGCGTTACGTTTGGTCCTGATATGAAGGACGGAATTATGAAGGGCGGTGGAGTTGAGGAGAACGATCCGAAGCTGAAGCCGTTTATGGATCGCGTGTCTTACTTTGCGACGGAGTTTGATGATGATGCAGGCTTTGACAAGCTGAAGGCACATTTGGCTGAGCTTGATGGGAAGTTCAACACCAAGGGCAATCGGTTGTTTTATCTTGCGGTGGCGCCGGAGTTCTTTGCGGATATCACTCGCCGCTTGGGCAAGCATGGCATGGCCAAGCCGGAAGCGGGGGATAAGCACTGGGTGCGCGTGATCATAGAGAAGCCGTTTGGCACTGATCTTGAGTCGGCGCGCAAGCTGAACGATGAGATCAACGATGTGCTGGCCGAAGATCAGATCTTTCGTATCGATCACTATCTTGGCAAGGAGACTGTTCAGAATATTCTCGTCTTCCGTTTTGGTAATGGGATCTTTGAGCCGGTCTGGAATCGGAACTACATCGACCACGTTGAGATTACGGCCGCTGAGTCGATCGGTATCGAAGGGCGCGGGCCGTTTTATGAGAAGGCCGGTGCTGTTCGCGATGTGCTGCAGAACCATGTGATGGAGGTTCTTTCGTTTGTGGCGATGGAACCGCCGGATTCGTTCGAGGCCGGGGCGGTGCGTACCGAAAAGTTGAAGGTGTGGCGTGCGATTGAGGGGATTCCCGTCAACAACACGGTGCGTGGACAGTATGGTCCGGGCAAGGTGGATGGTAAGGATGTTGTTGGTTATCGGCAGGAAGATCGTGTCTCTCCGACCTCGAGCACCGAGACCTTTGCGGCGATTCGGGTTGAGATCGAAAACTGGCGCTGGGCCGGGGTTCCGTTCTATCTTCGCGCTGGAAAGAGGCTGGCGAAGCGCGTGACAGAAGTCACGATTGTCTTCAAACAGCCGCCGCTGCATCTGTTCAAGTCCAATAGCACCGGAGACAACGTCGAGCCGAACATTATCAAGATGCGGATTCAGCCGGACGAGGGAATCTCGCTGCAGTTTGGCGCGAAGGTTCCTGGGCCGACGACGAATCTGGCGCAGGTGAACATGGCGTTCAGCTATGCGGATGCGTTCGGCAAGTCGTCGGCGAATGGCTATGAGCGGTTGCTGCTCGATGCGATGCTTGGCGATGCAACCTTGTTTGCGCATCGCGATGGCGTTGAGGCAACCTGGGCGCTGTTTACGCCGATCCTCGAGGCGTGGGCCAAGGTTGAAGGCAAGCACTTTCCAAACTACGCAGCGGGCTCCGAGGGGCCGGATTGCGCGGACGAACTTTTGGCGAAGGATGACCGGAAGTGGCAGCCGCTGTAGAACTTTAGCAAGATGGCGCCACTGCAGATCGGATCGCTGATTCTGAAGAGGCGCCGGTTTCAGCAGTTAGGCATCAAATGTTCGGTTGGGCTCCGGAACGTGTGAAACTTGTTCCGGAGTTCATCCGTTTCAAGGGTTGTTCGAACTTTCATTTCATCTTGCGAGATCTCTATGCCCCGTCCTGTTTCGGTCACCTATCGAGTATCGCCAACACCGGCGGCCACGGCTCGCGCCGGAGCACAGCTGTTTACGGATGCCGCGGTGAAGGCCGCTGCGGCGCGTGGTCTGGCTCGCATTGCCATCTCCGGCGGTACGACGCCCAAGACGATGTTCGGCCAGCTGGCGGATCCCGCTGAGCCGTTTTTGAAGCAGGTCCCGTGGGACAAGCTCGAGCTCTACTGGGTCGACGAGCGCTGCGTGCCGCCTGACAACGCAGAGTCGAACTACCGCATGACCAAGGAGGCGATGCTCTCGAAGGTTCCGCTGGTGGCAGAGCGCATCCATAGAATGGAGGGCGAGCTTGCTCCTGAGGTCGCGGCGGCGCGTTACGAGTCGACGATTCGCAATTCGTTCAAGCTTGAAGGTGCGGAGACCCCTACCTTCGACCTGGTGTTGCTTGGTATGGGCGATGATGGGCATACGGCCTCGCTCTTCCCCCACACCGAGGCGTTGAACGAGATGAGCCACATCGTAGTTCCCAATCACGTTCCGCAGAAGGACACCTGGCGCATTACGCTGACCTGGCCTGTGATCAACCAGGGCAGGGAGGTGGCGTTTCTGATTGAAGGTGCGGGCAAATCGCAGGTGCTGCACGATGTTTTTCTGGGTCCATATCAGCCGGAGGTCCACCCGTCGCAGCTGATTCGACCCGCGAGCGGACAACTGACCCTCTTGCTCGACGCGGCCGCAGCGGCTAAGCTGCCAGCACCGCCGAATTCCGGTTCGACCGGTACCTTGGAGCTCAAATAGATGATTCTTGCTGGTGATGTTGGCGGAACGAAGGTTCACCTTGCACTGTACGACTTCGCCAATGGGCGACTGCACCCGATCCGCGACCAGAAGTTTCCGGCACACGAGTTTGGAAGTCTGGACGAGGTGGTTCTCAAGTTTCTCGCTGGCGATGGAACCAATGCAACTCAAGGCAAAGATATCCTTGCGGCTTGCTTTGGATGCCCGGGGCCGGTTCGCGATGGGCGCCTGAAGCTGACGAACCTGCCGTGGATCCTGGATACGCGCGATCTGGTGAAGTCTCTTTCGATTCCTCATATCTCTCTCATCAACGACCTTGAAGCGAACGGATACGGAATTCCCGAGCTTGCGCCGGAGAGCATCTTTACGCTGCACGATGGCGACCCGGAGGCCACCGGGCACGCGGGCCTGATGGCAGCTGGCACCGGTCTTGGTCAGGCGCTGCTGATCTGGGACGGGACGAAGCATCGTCCGATTCCTTCCGAGGGTGGTCACTCTGACTTTGCGGCACGGAGCAATCGCGAGATTGCGCTGCTCGAGTACCTGCGCAATACGCTCAAAGGACGGGTGAGCTGGGAGCGGGTTGTCTCCGGCCTCGGAATCAAAAATATCTATGCGTTCCTGCGCGACGTCGAGAAGATTAGCGAACCGGGGTGGCTGCACGACCGGATGCTGTGCGAAGACCCGAATGCGGTCATCGGCCAGTGCGCCGAGGACGGTTCGAGCTCGCTGTGCTTCGAGACGATGAAGGTCTTCACCGGGGCATACGGCGCGGAGGCTGGCAACATGGCGTTGCAGGTGCTGGCGACCGGTGGGATGTACCTTGGCGGGGGCATCGCTCCGAAGATCCTGAAGACGCTGAAGAACGGCACGTTTACCCAGGCCTTTATCGACAAGGGGCGGCTGTCGCCTCTGGTTGAATCAGTCCCGGTTCGCGTGATTCTCGACGACACCTGCGCGCTGCTGGGAGCGGCAGCCTATGCGGAGGCACGGGCATCGGAGAACTCTGGCTACTCGGAGCGCGCTGCTTCACTTCAATCCTCCTGAGAGCCCGGTTGGGGGTACCCACCCGGGGGGATGGCTAACTACCTTGTTTTGAACGGTTTGACGTCTGTTCCTCCTGTAAAATATTAATTCCAAATGGGTTATCGCTAAATTCCTCCAATCAAAGGAGATAGACCCTTAAGCTCGAAAAGACCCCTCTCGGGGCCTGGTATGCTATGCCGATGTTGTTGGTAGAGAAGGGACTTTCGCTCTTTGGGGCTTGACAAACTATTTGAGGGATGAAAATTTCTGAAGGATGCTTCCTTCGCGACGAGGATCGAGTCAGAGCAGAGAGCCCGCTTCCAGAGTTGTCAGGGTTCTGCTCCTCATTTTGGACCGCGTTTCCCTAAGGGCGCTTTATCTCCAGCCGTTATACTTACATTGATTGCGGACCATTTTGCCTACCACTTCACTTTCCTCCCCCGAAATCTCGTCGCAAGACCTCCTCGATGCATCCTCCGAGGTTCTTTCAACTCCCCTCTCGTCTTCCTCGCCTGCGTTTGCGGATGGCCTTGACTTCTCACAACGTGCAAATCTGATTGAACTGATGGATCTGCCGTGCTCGTACGAGGAGCTTCGCGAGTGTTTGCACGATATTGCGCGGGTAAACCAGCTGACCTTCGCGCAGCGGCCCACACTTGGCTGGCTTGAAGAGCTGGTGGCAGGGAGACCTGTTTCGTCAGCTCCATTGCGCATTGTGGATGTTGGCTGCGGCTATGGAGACACGCTGCGGAAGATCGATCGATGGGCGGCGAGGCGTGGAGTTGCGGTGAGGCTTACGGGCATCGATCTTAATCCGGATGCGATTCGGGCGGCGCGGGAGGCGACTCCGTCGAGCCAGCAGATTGAGTGGCTGGTTGGGGACGCGCTGGCCGATCATACGAAGGGGCCGATCGATGTGGTCATCTGCTCGCTGCTGACACATCACCTGACCAACTCGCAGATTGTGCTGTTTCTGCGCTGGATGGAGCAGACGGCGCGTTGCGGCTGGTTCATCGACGATCTTCATCGCAAGCCAATTCCGTACCATCTCTTCCGGCTGTGGGCGCGTTTGACCGACTGGCATCCTTTCGTGAAGAACGATGGGCCAGTGTCGATCCGGCGGAGCTTTGTGGTCGAGGATTGGCGGGGGCTGTGCGCTGCTGCGGAGATTGCCGAGGAGGCCGTCTCGATCAGGGAACACCGTCCTGCGCGGCTTTGCGTGGGGCGGGTCAAGTAAGTCGATTTCTGGGTAGTGTCTCAGCTTAAATTCAGGCTTGCGTTCAACGTAGCGCCGCAGCTGCGAGGAAGAAAAGGAACGCTGCAATCGCGGCCCAAGTCCGCGCGGTGTCGAGCCGTTCCCATCTGTTGATCATCGCTTGCCAGCCCTCAGGCGGCTCTGCGGCGTTCCATGTTAGGGCGGCTTGATTTATCGGCACAGTGCCGCCAAGCGTGATCGAGATAAACACAAGGAGCGCGAACAATCCCGCGCAACGGAAGACCAGACCGGGGTGCAAGCGCTCCAGTAGTCACTGCAATTCCGGAGATCAGCGCCACGCCAAAGATGGCAGGCACAAGGACACGCAATCTGCGAATCAGCGCGTGGCGCAACTGGATTTGCGGTTGTGGATCGATGCTGGCGACTGGCCGCGAATTCCGTAACGGACCACGAACTCCTCGCCCGCCAGGAGGCCCGCGCAAAGCAAATTAACGAAGCCAAGAACTTCGATCAGCATCCGACTACAGCTTCGGTCGCATTCTGCGTAATGCTGAAGACCCGTCCTGGTCCTCGAAAGGTATGAACTTGCATTTTATTTACGCTCCCTGGCTGGTGCCGAGCATAGCATTGGAGGTGAGACAGAGGCTAGCGCGCAACGAGGCTCCTGGATTTCAAGTTTTGATTTTAAATTTTCGTGAGATGTACTTGGTTTCGAGGGCCTTTTTTCATGTTCGTTCGTAACACTGCTTTTGCCTTTCCTGCCTTTGTTCTTTTTCTCTTCGCAACAGTTGGAGTGCAGGGCCAGCGGCTGCCTTTGGGTGTTCGCCCCGAACACTATGGCCTTACGATTACGCCGGATCTGAAGGCTGCGACTTTTAGCGGCGAAGAGACGATCGACGTGGTGCTGGATGTGCCGAGCAAAAGCATTACGTTGAACGCTGCGGAGATCAGATTTGGCGAGGTGAAGGCTTATGCTTTGCCGGTCGCTGCGTACTCGTATGGCAAGTTGTGGTCGCAGCCTAAGCCGTTGACCCCGATGGAGGCGGATCGGCATCCGCAGATTGCAGTGACGACGCTTGACGGCGAGAAGGAGCAGGCGACATTTAAGTTTCCGGAGGAATTGCCTGCGGGGAGGGTGACACTCGAGATTCGTTACACAGGCGTGCTGAACGATAAGCTGCGCGGGTTCTATCTTTCGAAGACGAAGGTGCGTAACTACGCAGTGACACAGTTTGAGCCTACCGATGCGCGGCGAGCGTTTCCGAGCTTCGACGAGCCTGCGCTGAAGGCTACGTACGACATTACGATGGTCGTCGATAGCGGGGATACGGCGATCTCGAACGCGAATATTATCTCGGATAAATCGGGGCCAGTGGCGGGGAAACATACGCTTCGATTTGCGACGACGCCGAAGATGTCGAGCTACCTGGTGGCGTTTCTGGTGGGCGACTTCAAGTGCACGGAGGGCAAGTCGGATGGAGTGCCGATTCGTGTGTGCTCGACTCCGGATAAGGTGGGGCTGACGAAGTTTGCGCTGGAGTCGGCGAAGTACGTTCTGCATTACTACGACACTTACTTTGGGATTAAATATCCGATGCCGAAGCTGGATATGATTGCGCTGCCGGACTTTGAAGCAGGCGCGATGGAGAACTTCGGTTGTATTACGTATCGCGAGACTGATCTGCTGGTGGAACCGAAGATCGGGACGATTGGGGAGAAGAAGCGCGTTGCGACGGTGGTGGCGCATGAGACGGCGCACCAGTGGTTCGGCGATATGGTGACGATGCAGTGGTGGGACAATCTGTGGCTGAATGAAGGCTTCGCGAGCTGGATGGAGACCAAGGCAGCGGCCACGTGGCACCCGGAGTGGAACTTTGCCGAGGACGATGCGCAGGCGCTGAACGATACGCTGGATCTTGATGCGCAGAAGACGACGAGAGCGATTCGCGCGACGGCCGATACGCCGGATGAGATCAATGAGATGTTCGATGGAATCTCGTATGGCAAGGCGGGTGCGGTGATCGGGATGGTGGAGAACTATCTGGGGGCGGAGGTGTTTCGGCAGGGCGTGCAGAGCTATCTAAAGGCGCATCTGTATGCGAATGCGACGGCGGAAGATTTCTGGAATGCGCAGACGGCGAACTCGCACCTGCCGGTGGATAAGATCATGTCGAGTTTTGTAACGCAGCCGGGTGTGCCGCTGCTGGTGTTTGGCGCTCGGGAGGCGGGTGGGTTTCCGGTGACGGGAAGCCGATTCTTCTCCTCGATTTCGGAGATGCGTCGGCCGATGGGTAGTCGCGAGCCGGAGTGGAATGTTCCAATCTGCGTGAAGACGGAGGGACAACCTGTCTGTCGAGCGATGACGCCGGATGCTTCACCCTCCCATCCCCAGATGCTTGAGGCTGAGGGACTGCCTTTCTTCTACGCGAATGCTGGAGCGAAGGGCTACTACCGCACGGTTTATACGCCGGCGCAGTTCGAGGCGATTGCGGCGAGGGCGGAGAGCTCGCTGCCGCCGCCGGAGCGGATTGGGCTGTTGGGTGATCGGTGGGCGCTGGTGCGATCGGGTCGGGTTGCGGTGGGAGATTATCTGGATCTGGTGTTGAGGTTGAAGCAGGATCCTAGTGAGGCTGTGATCGATACGGCACATCAGGAGATTCAGAAGATTGACTCGGATATCGCGACGGACGAGGACCGTGCTGAGCTGGCTGCGGTGTTCAGGCGGCAGTTTGGGCCCGTGTCTAACGCGCTTGGAGGCCCGGCGAAGAAGGAGCCCTATGATCGGCAGCAGCTTCGCGGCACGCTGTTCGAGTTGTTGGGGGAGGCGCGCGACCCCGCCGTTTTGGCCGAGGCGCAGATACTGACGGCACGCGTGTTTGCAGCCGGCAGTGAGAGGGATAAGACGCTGGATTCCGCGCTGGCGGATGCGGCTGTGCAGGTGAGCGCGGCCTATGGCGATACGGCGCTCTACGACAAGGTGCTGGCGGTGAGCAGAAACTTCAGCGATCCGGCGCTCCAGACTGACGCGCTGCGGCTTTTGGCGCAGTTTCGCGATCCGGCGTTGGTGAAGCGAACGCTTGACCTGATTGCTTCGGGAGAGGTTCGAAACCAGGACAGCGGGACCATGCTGACGACGCTGATGCGGAACCGCGAGACCCGCGACCAGGCCTGGGACTATGTCCGGAAGAACTGGGAACAAGTGCGGGCTCAGTTTACTGTCTCGTCCGGGGCCGAGGTGGTGGAGGCTACGGGATCTTTCTGCACGGTCAAACAGAGGGACGAGGTCATTGATTTCTTCGCCAAGCATAAAGTTGCGGCTGCGGAGAGAACTCTTGCAAAGGCAGTTGACAGTATTAACGACTGCATTGAATTCCGGGCGGTTCAGCAGCCGAAGCTGCGTGCATGGTTGCAGGTTCAGGCAAAGTGAATGAAGGCCGTCTGTACAACTTAAGTCTAAGTAAAGTCGGCATATATAGGCCTCGGGGTCAATGAGAGGAGAGGTACGGGGCAAGTCCATGGGAGGTCTGATGTTGCAGGGACGTGGTCTTCGGTACGGAGGCTCGCGGCGGGAGTTTGTAGACAGGGAATTAAATTATTAAGAGTACCCAAAAGTGTTATGAATGGAGCAGGATTCTGCGTTGACTTTCAACTTTCGTAACGGTACCTTCCCATTTGAGGACACAAATGAAGAAAACCTGGTTCGTACTCGCCGGCATCGCCCTCGTCTCGTCCGTCGCCCTCCCGCTGTATGGTCAGGACGGATGCGTGAACTCCCCCGAGAATCCGACTGCAATTCTTGCAGTTGTAGGCTCCGCAGGTGCATTTTTCGTTTCGGTACGTGCTCGCATCAAGGCTCGTCGCAACTCTTCCAAGTAGCATTTTCACTGGGATTTGCCACCTAACTCCCCCGGTGCGCTGCCTGGATCAAGATCTGTATGTCAACGTTACCCGCTACCGCTGAAGTCAGCCCACTCCGATCGGCTGGAGCGGAGGGGCTGAGCGCATCCCGGGCCGCGGGACTTGCGGCACTGGTCGCGATCCTGGGCCTGTCCACGATCTTTTCAACCGTAGGCGCTCTATGGACCTTGTGGACCATGGACGCTCTGAAGTCGATTGGAATGTTTATCCCGCTTGTCAGCTTCGTGCTGGTTTTGCGGGCTTGGCGTTCGCTGGGCTGGGAGATGGAGGGGAGCTGGTGGGGCCTGGTCATTCTGGTGGTCACGGCGGCCGTCGTTCATATCCGGGATCAGGCGATTCTGGTGTTCGTCTTCTCTCCGAAGTGGTCGATTTACATTCCTCCTCATTCGCTGGTGGCCTTTGCGTACGGCGCGGGGGTGGTTTTGCTGTTTGGTGGGACGCGCCTGTTTCGAGCGGCGCTATTTCCCCTGGTCCTTCTGTGGTTTGTTAACCCGATTCCTCACATCTTCAATGTGCTGGTGGATCTGCCGTTGCAGCGCGCCTCGGCGCATGTGGCTCGCGCGTTCGCGATTGCGCTGGGACAGCCTTTGAGCCCGGACCAGCTGCGGCTGATGTTCACGCCGGAGTTCGGGATGTTTATCGCTCCGGGATGCAACGGGATTCGCGGCGCGGTGACGATGGGGTTTATTGCGTTGATCGCGGGATATGTCTATCGCTTCCGCTGGTACGCGCATGCGGCGGTCGTTGCTGGAGCCGTACTGCTGGGTTACGTCTTCAACTTCGCACGCCTCTGCACTCTGGTCTTGTATTATTTGGTGGCGTTGCACTTTCACTCGCTGCAGAGCAAGGCTGAGATGGGTGACTATGTCATCGGAGCGTGCCTGTTTCTGGTGGCGACGATGTTGCTGTTCTACGTTGTGCGCCGCCTGAGCGAATCTCCGGGTCAGATCAAGCCTCCCGCGATGAGTTCGGTCTCCTCAGCTGGTACATTTCGAGGGACTTCCTTCTATCCTCGCTTCGTCGGAATGCTTGTGCTGACGTTGTTCAGTTGTTACGGAGTCGCGCGGGCATACGTGCAGACCCATAGTGGCGCGGCAGCTGCGCAGAGGAAGGTCGACGATAGCGCTCTCGGACAGTTTCCGGAGCGAATTGGAAGCTATACTCTGGCGCGTACCTGGAATGAGAATTTGGTTGCGGGTCCGCTCATCTACCATTGGGCCGAGTACGCACCTGCGGATGGCGGACCTCATGTGTCGGTTGGTGTGTCTCCGGTGATGGGGTCTCACGATACGTTGATCTGCCACTCCGCGCGTGGGGAGGATCCGATCTGGAGGGACCAGCTAACGATACCTACCGCCGGAGGCTCGATCGGTTTTTCGGGATCGTTATTCAACGACGGCGCTACCCAGTATCTCGAAGCGACGACACTCTGCAACAGCGGCTCGTGTGGAGAATATTCGAGCGACCGCACCCACTTTGGCTTCGTCTATAGCAAGCCGACCTCTCGGTCGTTGTTATCGCAGGATGCACAACGCCCGATTCCGGTTCTGCTGAAGGTGGAGACGATCGATACGACGCTGCCGGCGGAGTTGGCGCGCCAGCAGATGACGACAGCTCTTCGCTCGTTCCTTGCCTTCGCCGATCTGGGCGGTCTTACAAAGCCTTACCGTCAGTAACCGCAACGACTATGGAACTCTTGGCCCTTCAGTGAAAATACTTCTGCGCAATTCTCAGGGACTCTTCAAAGCGATGATGGCTGGAGCGCTGGCTTGTTCGCTTGCCGGATGCGGTAGCGGCACAACCTCAACTTCAACTCCACCTCCCGTTACGCCACCTCCCGTTACGCCACCTCCCGTTACGCCGCCTCCTGTAACCCCACCCCCTGTAACGCCGCCTCCCGTTACGCCACCGCCTGTCAGCAATCCCGGTGTGAGTTTTTCTGGCAAAGCATTGGCGGGCTCTCAGCCGATTGTTGGAGCAACTGTCCAGCTCTACGCTGCCGGAACCACAGGGAACGGCTCAGCCGCGACGGCTTTGCTTTCAAGCACACTCACCAGTGATTCGACTGGAGCTTTTACGGTGGATGCGGGATATTCCTGTCCAACTGCCGCCTCACAGATCTATGTTGTCGTTCGAGGGGGGGAGGTAGAGAGCGCCGTCGCGAATCCGGCGATCACGCTGGCCAGCGCGCTAGGTGCCTGCAACCAGATTGCTGCGGATTCTCAGTTCGTCATCAACGAGGTGACGACTGCCGCTACGGCGTGGGGGCTTGCCCAGTTCTTCGGCACTGGAGGCAATGTTGGGGCTAGTGCGACGAATGCGCAGGGTTTGGCGAATGCGGTGGCAACGGTTGCGAATCTCGCGAACCTTACGACTGGAGCTTCGCCTGGTGCAACTTTTCCCACGACCGGCACCTCTCCGGCCGCGAAGGTTAACGCCGTTGCCGATCTGCTCAACAACTGCACGGCTACGGCCTCAGCTTGCGATGCGCTCTTTTCTGCGACAACTCCGAATGGGGGCGCGGCTCCGGACAATACGCTGGATGCGGTGCTTAACCTTGTGCGCAATCCGGGAAGCAACGTTGCTACGCTGTTTGCGCAACTGCCGCCGAGTGGTGCGCCACCCTTTACGCCGGTGCCCTCCAAAGCTCCGGCAGACTGGACACTGTCTATCAACTATCACGGTGGAGGCATCGATAAGAACAATCCATCGGGAGTTGGCGTGGACGCTACGGGAAACATCTGGGTGTCTTCGTATTCGGGGCCTGTGGCAGAGTTTTCGACGATTGGAACCCCGATGTTTCCGAGCGGTATTACAGGCGGCGGGCTACTCAAATCGGATGCGCTTGCCGTTGATCCGCAGGGGAATATCTGGGTGCCAGATGGAGGCAGTCCAAGCGTCAATAACGATTTTGGAAGTGTGACAGAGCTGAGTTCGACTGGACAGGTGCTCTCGGGTGCGACGGGATTCAGCAATGGCGGGATCAGCTATCCGACGGCCGTTGCGATTGATACGAACGGGACGGTGTGGATACCCGATTACGGGAACTCGCGGGTTACTTTGCTCTCGAGCGCAGGTCAGCCGCTATCTGGAACGAGCGGATATCAGTCGCTGCAGTTCAGCTTTCCGCTTGCGGTTGCGATTGATGCCAACCATGATGGTTGGATCGCTAACTTTGGCATCGATACGGTCAGCAAGGTTTCCGCCGATGGGAGCCAGATAGCCAGCTTCGCAAGCGGCAATGGGCCGGACGGTATCGCGGTCGATCAACGCGGTTATGTGTGGATCGCGAATCAGACAGGAAACAGCATCACTGAGCTTGCCAACGATGGAACTGTTGTCTCGAGCGGCTATAGCGATAACAAGGCCAGCATACTTGCTCCGCAGGGGATCGCGATCGATGGATCGGGCAATGTGTGGGTTGCGAATCTACACAGCCATGCAATTACCGAGTTGGCGGGTTCGGCTGCTGCCTCGCCTATCTCGCCTGGCACAATCCTGTCGCCGACAGCGGGATATGCGTCAGACGCGGGGTTCACGGAGGCGTATGCGATTGTGGTGGACGCCAGCGGAAATCTTTGGGTGAGTGACTTCAACAACAACACGCTTACGGAGATTGTTGGGGTGGCGACTCCAGTGAAGACTCCTGTGCTGGGGCCGCCGCAGACGCCTTAGCTTGAGGTTTCCGTGTTGCGAAGTTGAGCTACCGCCTGCCGACGATGGAGGCGGTAGCTCTTATTCTTTGATTGTTCGATGCTAGGGCTTGATCGTGAGCATGACTGCGCCGTGGCTGGGAACGTCGGCGGAGTAGGTTCCGGTTTGCCTACCGAGATCGCTTGCTGTCCACAGGTTTCGAACCGATGCAGGCAGGCTGTCGGGATAACCGATGTCGGTCCATGAGACGGCGATCTTCGTCGGCGCGGGGCCGCGGTTGAGAAGCACGACGGCGCGGCTGCCATTCTCCAGCTGTTTGGACCAGATCTCCTGGTCGCCTGTCTTTTTCACTCTGCGTCCCTGCTGGCCGAGTGGGTCCTGGTCGATCGCGATGACTTCTTTGTTGAGAAGGATCTCCCTGGTGTCGGCGGTCATGTTGGAGATGTCGTTGCCTGCGAGCAAAGGCGCAGAGAAGAGAGCCCACATGCTGAAGTGCGCGCGAGACTCTTCTTTGGTCATGCCGCCGTTGCCGACCTCGAGCATGTCTGGATCGTTCCAATGGCCTGGTCCTGCGTAGGCCTCAAGTCCATTCATTTGATCGATGATCTGCGTGACGCCATTGCCGCCCCAGTCTTTTTTGCAGTCCCAGCAGTCCTGAATGTCTCCGGTTGCGCGCCAGAGATTGCCAACCGGTCCGGCCCATAGCCAGGGTTTGGTCGATCCCCACTCGCAGATGCTGAAGACGATGGGTCGTCCGGACTCGGCGAGCGCGTTGCGCATCAGGGTGTAGGAGGATTCGCTATTCTGTCCGGGCAGGGTGTTGCACCAATCTTCTTTGAGGTAGTCGACGCCCCAGTTCGCGTATTGCTTTGCGTCCTGGTATTCGTGGCCGATGCTTCCAAGACGCTTGGCGCAGGTCATAGTACCGGCATCGGTGTAGATGCCGAACTTCAAACCCTTTGAGTGGACGTAGTCGGCGAGCGCCTTGATGCCGGAGGGGAAGCGCTCCGCGTCGGCGACGATGTTGCCGTTCGCGTCGCGGCCTGTCTGCCAGCAGTCGTCGAGTATGACGAACTGATAGCCCGCATCCTTCATGCCGCTGCTAACCATTGTGTCTGCGGTCTCGCGTACTACTTTTTCGTTGAGCCCTTTGCAGCCGAACTTGTTCCAGCTGTTCCATCCCATGGGCGGCGTCTTTGCCAGACCGTTATCCAGGGCTCGCCCTGAGGACGGCATCATAGCGACTGCGATGATTGCCACACACATAGTCAAAACGAAACGAACTTGGCGCATTGCCATTTACTCCTCTTGGGAACAGCAAGATTCATTCTGCTGGCTCCACGACATTCTAACTGCTGTGTAGAGGGAATCGCGGTGCAGAACGAATCACTTCGGAAGTAATCGCTTTTCATAGCAGAGAAAGCGCAGCCCTGGCCTGAACTCCAGGCTGATCTCTCCAGCGAGAATGTAGCCGAGCTTCGGAAAGAGCCGCTGAGTTGCTTCGTTCTGCGTGTTGGTATCGACGCGGAGGACGGTGATGTCGCGCTCGACTGCGACCTCTTCCGCTTTTTGCATCAAGGCGCCAGCTGCTCCCTGGCCACGAAAGGCGGGATCGACCGCGAGCCGATGCACTACGATCGCAGGCTCTTCGATGTTCCATCCCACCTGGGTGTAGTCGGGGTCCTGGTCGGTCGTCACGGCAGCGACGCCGGCGATGTTACCGTCCACCATAGCGACCCATAATTGGTTTAGATCGATATCGCGTTGAAAGACGGCTTCGTTTGGGTAAGTTTCGTCCCATTGCAGATTTCCTGTCGCACGCATCAGCGGAACGACACGCCGGACGAGGGCCATCAGCGATGGGAGATCATCTTTTGTTGCCAGCCGCATCTGCATCGTCTTCCCAGCGTATCAGGAGCGGCGAAGCGAGCGCCTAGTGGCGATGAGAGGCGCTGGGCGATGAAGCTACATGATTCGAAAGCGCTCGCGCATGAGTCGTTGGAAGCGCGGGCGCCAGATGAGGTCGTAGGCTAACTCTTTTCCGGGGAACATGGCCAGGGCGGCTTTTCTGGTGTCCGCGATCATCTGGGCTGCTTCATCGACTGTAAGAGACCCGTCCTGCGCGATTACCTGCATCACCATGTTCATCATCATCTGCATTCTGCGGATCAGCTTCTGTTCTTCTGCCCGCTCTTCAGCACTGATTACAACAGGTTCAACATTTGGCCCATTCAACTCCATCGAAACCTCCCGATCAAGTCAACTACTCATGGATTAGACGCATCGACAAGCTCCCGGATTTCTCCACCCCGTCCCAGCAGAAATGTGGTCAGGCCGAACTCATCCGTTCGATACAGCTTAGCCCGAGCTTCCGCAATTCGTTCGATCACTTCGTAGCGGGGGTGACCAAATGTGTTCCCCTTGCCGACCGATACGACTGCGTCTTTGGGGGCGGCGGCATTGAAAAACTCCTGGGTTGTTGAGGTCCGGCTGCCGTGGTGGCCGACCTTCAGAAGAGTGACCGGTGCGATTCTTCCGTGCGCGAGCATCTCGCGTTCGCTGGGAGCTTCGGCGTCGCCCTCTAACAGAACAGAGGCGTCGCCGTACTGCATTCGCATCACCAGCGAATCGTTGTTGACCGGATCCCGCGGATTGACGTAACCGGTCTCGGGGGCGAGCATCGTGATCTGCGTTCCGCCCCAAGCGATCTGGGTGCCGGCGTAAAAGTGGCGAACTGTAATGCCGAGATCTTTTGCTTCGCTCAGAAGCGAACGGTAGGCGTCAGAGTTCGGGTCGATGCTGACCCAAAGTTCGCGTGGGCGGAAGTTGCGGAGGACTGCAGGCATCCCGCCCATGTGGTCGCTGTGGGCGTGACTTAACGCGACGACATCGAGCCGGCGAAATCTGCGTGACCAGAGATACGGCGAGACGACTTCTTCGCCGACGTCGAAGCGGCTGGTTGCTTCTGCTGCTTCGGTGACTCCGCCGACGGGTCCGCCGGCATCGATCAGCATGGTCGCACCGTCGGGTGCTGCGATGAAGATGGAGTCGCCCTGGCCGACATCGATTGCTGTCACCTCCATCATGCCACGCGATACGATTGCGTGCTCCGGCCAGAGGACGATCGCTGCGACACATGGCAGCATAATGACCGCAGCCCACGCCCAGGCGCGCGATTGCCGTACCGCCCAGCAGCAAAAAGCCCACGCGGCTACTGCTATTGCGGCGACCCACCACACTGGCCCCGGTACGCGCAGATCGGCTGCGTGAACCGCACTGATATGGCCGATCACCCCGGTGACTCCGTGAAGCAGCAGAGCGGTTATCGCGCC
Organism: Tunturiibacter psychrotolerans; assembly: GCF_051013365.1. Lineage (GTDB taxonomy): Bacteria > Acidobacteriota > Terriglobia > Terriglobales > Acidobacteriaceae > Edaphobacter > Edaphobacter psychrotolerans_A. The sequence continues at coordinate 3,004,544 of NZ_CP132941.1, forward strand.
AGGAAGCAGCGCGATCCAAGGGCTGACGAGAGAGGCACAAAAGGTGACGACTGCCGTGGGAGCGAGAATCGCTACCAACGGCACGCTCAACATATTTGTGGGAACCGCAAACATCGTGGCGCGGTGGAAGTAGACTGCCATCGGCAGCACCATGACCATCTCCGCGACTAAGCCAATCAGCGATAGCTCCAGCGCCCATAGATTGCCGCGGACGATTGCTGAGGGCAAACCTCTGGCCCAGTGGCCTAGGACGTTGGCGATGGCTTCGCTCCATAGTCGGAGCATAAGACGAAACTGTGCCACGCGAGGTGGAAGGGCGGCATCGTGCCAGCGATCCCAAAGGTGCTCCGCAGCACGGGCGTAGGGCAGGAAGCTGCGTTCTCCTAGTGGAATCGCGATGCCGCCGATGGCAACTATTGCGAGGAACGTCATCTGAAAACTTGCTTCAAACAATGCGCTTGGAGAGAGCACCAAGACAGCCATTGCTGCGGCGCCCAGGGCGTTCAGTACGTTGCGGTCTCGCGTCAGCAGACGCGCCAAGAGGAAGACGGTTGTCATGAAGAGAGCGCGCTGAACCGGTGCGCCGAAGCCTGTGAGCAGCGCGTATCCGAAGGTGAGGACGATGGTGAGGAGCGTTGCGAACAAATCGCGCAGCTTCAGTCTGCTGGCCAGCCAGAAAACAAGACCGGCAAGCAGACCGACGTGCATCCCTGAGACGACAAAAAGATGGAAGGATCCGGTGCGCTCAAATCCCACCCGCTGAGTTTTGTTCAGGCCTGCGCGGTCGCCGAACAACATAGCATTCAGCATTCCGCCGTCGTCATCGCTGAGCCGGAGGATCATAGGGAGTCCACGATTTGCCTTCGAGTGAATGTAGCCGAGAACGCGCCCGGAAGCCCAGCTTTGCGCCGCGAAGATTCGGCACTGCCACTGTGCTGCTCGGTCAGACTGCAGAGAGGGAGCGAAGGCAGAGTCTTTGAGGACCGAGACCTTCGAGGCCCGCACACTGGCATGAGCGCCTATGCCTTGCGCGAGAAGATAGTCGGCGTACTGCCACGCTCCGGGATCGCGGTAGTACTCGGCGACTTTCAGTCGCATGGGAGCCTGTACGAGGTCACCGCACTTGAGTGTTGGAAGAGCGGACGGGAAACTTGGAGCGAGGCTTTGTGCTGCGGGTTTGTCAGCGACAATATTCACGCGGACACCGCCTCGGACGGGGGCCATCCATGCAACGTCGGGCGTGACCTCTTCGACGGAATCGACCTGAATATCGACGGAGAGTGCCCCGACCGTTGCGGCTTCCTCGGCCTCCTCTTTCTCGGCCCACCATCCGTGCTCTTTATCGTGATCGGGATCTTGGTGTTGCGGAGCCAGCTCGCGGATTCGCACGACGCGGCCTTGAACCTGCCTGCTTAGCCCATCTGCATAGGACTTCAGAGTATGTTGCGTTGGAGGAACTGGCTGCAGCTCCACGCAGAAGAGGCCAAGTGCCATCCACAGTGCTGCCAGTGGGAGGATTGCGATGCGAAGAGACCATCGCAGACCGGCAAAGGCTAACGCGCACAGCAAGGACATGGCGAGGAGAAGAATGACGGTTGGAGCGTGATTGCGCGCCAACACCTCGCCGAGTGCGAACCAGCAGACTGCGGTTAGAAGAGGAGCGCGGCGGAACTCGAGTGCGGGAACACGTGCGACCGCCTTCGGCCAAAGATAGGGGTTCGGCTCGTTCGTTCTTCCGGTCGTCAAAGCTCTGCCTGCGGACCGCACTTACTAACCATTTCAACACAACACGGCGATGTTTATTTGCGCAAAACTACTACCGTTTCCAGATGAAACGTCTGAGGAAACAGATCCACGAGATGGACTTCTTGCAGCTTGTAGCCAGCGTCGACCAGCATCTTCAAGTCGCGAGCCAAGGTCACTGGGTCGCAGGAGACGTAGACAATTTCCGGGGCCGCAATCCGCGTCAGGAACGAGCAAACATCAGCTCCGACACCGGCTCGTGGCGGGTCCATGATGATCAACTGGGGGCGTTCGCGTTGGATGACTGCGTGACGCAGAAAGTCGACAGTCGTCGCCTCTACGGCGTGCTTGCCTGGTCCCTTGAAGGAGTTGATCAAGTCGATTCCAGCGGTTTCGACCGCTACTACCTGTCGGAATTTCTTTGCTAGGGCGCGAGAGAATAGTCCCACGCCGGCGTAGAGGTCCCACGCGAGTTGGCCGTTGCGATCTTCTGTGACGATCCGAACAAGTTCGTCGATGAGGAAGCGGTTAACCTGGAAGAAGCCGCCGCGGCTTATCCAGTAGTCTTCGTCAGCGGCGCGATAACTTAGCCCGGTTGCGCCCCAACTCTCCAGTGGGCGCGGCTTCTGCACCTGGCGCTGAGGGCCTGTAAGTTTAATAAGAGACGTGCCAGCACCTGCGAGCTCCGGTATCACCTGTTTCAAGTGTTCGCAGAATGCAGCGAGTCCCGGTTGATCCTTTCGGACGTAGATGGTCATCTGCAGTTTCTTTTCGTCGCCGGTTGTGAAGAACTCCGCCTCGACAGCGTTGCTTAGCCAGCGTGCGGCGGACGGAGTTTGCGCCGCTACCTGCAAAAGGCTTTGTGCGGCGCGCCAAAGGATTGGAGCCGCAATAGGGCACTCGTGAATGGCTAGAAACTCATTGGTGCCTCGACGGTTGTAGCCTACTCTCGGAATGTCGTCCAGTTCTTCGATACGCAAGCGCATGCGGTTTCTGTAACCCCATTGTGGGCCGAGGTGACTCTCGATATTCGGAAGAGCTATCAATCCGGCGCGTTCAAGCGTCTCCTGCAAGATGGATGACTTTATCTTCATCTGCGTGGGATATTCGGCGTGCTGATACTGGCATCCGCCGCATTCTCCGAAGTGAGAACAAGCTGGTTTGACGCGGTCTTTGGACGCAGACATTACCTGCAGCAAGGAAGCTTCATCGGACTTTTTTTTATGTTCAAGAAGCTGCGCTTCGATCATTTCGCCCGGCAGCGTAAATGGCACTAAGACGGTTTTGCCGCCGGGTTCATGAGCCAGGCCTGCGCCACCGTAGACTGATTTTGCAATTTGTAACTTCATCCGTGGCTCATATAAAAGAGGCTGAGGCGGGGTAGTTTGCAGGCTTCCAGCAACCGCTTCTGAAGAAACTGCTGTTGCACTTGTTTGATCTGGACGGCCTGCATCTTGCCGCGGTAGGGTGCGAGTTCGCGAGTTGCCTGTTCGCGCAATGTCACCAGCTCTTGCTCTGGCGTCGAGGTCATCAAAGCGGCGAACATTTTCTCTTCGAGCACGCTGAGGGTTCGGTCAAGCTCTTCGAGTGAATGGTTTGGTTCAGCGCGGAGGCCGAGCGCGAGTGCTCGTAGGCGGACGGCGACTTCAGCGGCAGTTGAGTCAGCTAGTGAATTGAGCTTCACCGATTCGATGGCGGCAGCGTTGCCTTCCAGATAGAGTGCCACGCGTTCGGTTTCAAAGCCGCTCTCTGCTGCTTCGGTTGCGTGATTGGGAGCAGCGCCGATGGAGGCTTCCATCGCCTGTTCCACTGCTTCCATGACGCTCTGTGCGCACCATGCCAGGCCGTTCACTTTGCGGGTTCTGCTCGTCGTGCGCAGGGCTTTGGCATCATGCTTGTCGAAGGCGTTGTCGATTCCGCGCAGCACTGCTTCCAGTGGGATGTTGGCTTCGCGCCATGTCTCGATCAGCGCCCAGTCGAGCGTCGAGAGCATCAGCAGGGAGCCGCGACGTTGCTGAAAACGCTCCTCGATCTCTGTGAAGTAATTGAAGTAGTTCTGCATGGGCTCTTCTACAGCTTAAGCCAGTAGAGGCGAGCGTGCCGAAACGTGTTGCTCCGGGTCAGGCTCCGCGCTTTCTATGACGATCGAAGTTGCGCTCGTAGATGAGGCGCAAACCGGTGAGGGTCAGCATCTCGTCGACTGCTCCGATGTACTTCGATCCGCTAGCGATGAGTTTGGCGAGGCCGCCTGTGGCAACGGTCTTCGTCTCAGGTCCCATCTCGGCGATCATGCGTTCAAGGATGCCGTCAACGAGGCCAATGTAGCCGTAGTAGAGACCGATCTGGATGTTGTCGACAGTACCGGTTCCGATGACCTTCGCAGGTTTTTTTATATCGATGCGAGGGAGGCGGGCAGCTCGGGAGAATAGGGCGTCGGCAGAGATGCCAAGACCTGGGGCGATTGCGCCTCCAAGAAATTCTCCTTTTTTTGAGAGCGCATCGAAGGTGGTCGCTGTGCCCATGTCAACGACGATGCAGGGGCCGCCGAAGCGCTCGAAGGCCGCGACGCAGTTGACGATTCTGTCTGCACCCAGCTCGGCCGGGTTGTCGGTTAGCACGGGGATTCCGGTCTTCACGCCAGGTTCAACGAAGACGGGCTTGACGTGAAAGTAGAGTTCGCAGACCTGCCGCAGGGTCGAGTCCAATGGAGGTACTACCGATGAGATAGCAATACCATCGACGACTCCGATCTCGAGGCCCTTCAGACCAAAGAGATTTCGCAACAGGATGCCGAACTCATCGCTGGTCTGCTTCGAAGAAGGTGTAGTGATGCGCCAGTTCGCTACGAGCTCCGACCCTGGTGCCGCTTCGCCAGTGAGGCGGTAGAGCCCAAGGACGGTGTTTGTGTTTCCTACATCCATTGCCAATAGCATCGTTTCGAATCTCCCACGCTGTCTCTTCTAGAATGGTCGAACTCCGCCGGAAAGGACGGTGTGAAACTCCCCATCGTCTCCCGCAACGCGCAGAAATCCACGCGAGTCCAACCCAGTCGTCACGCCAGTATATCCGCCTGTCTCATCCACTCGAACACGTTTGCCGCGCACCCAGGTGGAGGCCGACTCAAATCTTTCCAGCAGCTTTGGGCTGGTGGATGCGCCGCGCAGTTCCTCTTCGAGGAGCTTGATTTGTTGATCGAGGGCTCGGAGGAGCTCGATCAGCACGCGTTCTCGCGGGTATGAGCTTCCGCTTTCGCGTCGCAGCGAGGTCGCTACCGCTTCAATATCGGGGGGGAAGCTTTCGTGATTTACGTTGATGCCGATACCGACTACGGCGAATCGCAGCAAGGCTGGAGTGTCGGAGTGTGAAGCGGTGGCAGAGGTCTCGACGAGGATGCCACCGCACTTTTTTTCAGCGAGGAGAAGATCGTTCGGCCAGCGAATGTCAGGTTGGAGGCCGGTAACGGCGGCGATTGCGGCTTGTGCCGCGAGGCCGGTGGCGAGTGAGAGCCAGAGCGCGTCGACGAGTGCCATCTGAGGGCGCAGGAGTACGCTGAGATAGAGGCCCTCGCCGGGTATCGAATGCCAGCCGTGTCCGCCACGGCCGCGGCCTGCGGTCTGCTCGTCTGCCACCCAGACGCTGCCATGGGCGGAGCCCGACTGTGCGGCTTCGATTGCCAGCAGGTTGGTGGACCCTACTGTTGGGAGGTGCTGCAAACGGTCTGCGAATGCTGTGCCTGTGAGCGCAGCTGTAACAAGAGATACATCGAAGGAATCGGGCACTCGGTCCTTAGTAGATATCCGCTGTGATGCGCATGCTCAGGTCGGCTGCGGCGGCTGAGTGGGTGAGCGCGCCGACGGAGACGAAGTCCACTCCGGCTAACGCGTAGGCGCGAACTGTCTTCAGATTCATGTTGCCGGAGGCTTCGACCGGAACGTTCGGCAGGGTTGCGCGGATCTGCTTGACCGCTTTTTTCACCTGCGATGGTGTCATGTTGTCGAGCAGGATGGACTCTGCGCCGCCGGCGATGGCCTGATCGAGTTCCGTCTGACTGCGAACTTCGACCTGCACCACCTGGCCGGTCTTACGGCCTTCGAGTGCGTGTTCGAGCACCGTGGGTAGGCCGCCGCCGAGCGAGATGTGATTGTTCTTGATGAGGATGCCGTCCTGCAGGTCGAGGCGATGATTGACGCCTCCGCCGCAGCAGACTGCGTACTTATCGAGGGCACGGAGGCCGGGTATGGTTTTGCGCGTGTCGAGGACTTTTGTCTTTGTGCCGGCGACGGCTTTGACGAACTCGTTAGTCAGGGTTGCGATGCCGCTCATGCGCTGCATGAGGTTGAGAATTACGCGCTCGCAGGAGAGGATCGCGCGGGCGTTATGACGAATAACGGCGAGGGTTTGACCCTTCTTCACCTTTACGCCGTCAAAGATCTCGGGGTGGCTGATGACTTCGAATCGGCCTACGGGGGCGGGGGACATCTTTGCGAAGATATCGAGAAAGACTGGGATGCAGCCGAGTCCTGAGACGACGCAGGCCTGCTTTGCGATGATGGTTCCGGAGGCTCGCAGATCTGGCGCGATCGTGAGAGCGGTGGTGACGTCGTTGGCGACTTTGTCTTCCGCCAGGGCAGCTTCAAGGATGGTGCGGATCCGTTTGCTCTTCCAGTCCATTCTGTAATCCTAAACCTCTTGTTTTTCGCAAAAAAAATCCTGGTGCTGGTGGGGAGCAGTTTTTGTTGTTTTCGGGCTATTTTCGAGGGGGTTTTTGAGAAACTGCGTGTTTTGGCGTGGTGTTTTGATGGTGAGATTGCGGTGGATGGATGGTGAAACGTGGTGTTTTGGACGCGTGCTTTTGGCAGGTAGAAAACACGCCAACTTTTGGAGATTTTCTTGTGGAAAAGAGCTAGCCCTGCGCGGGCGGCGCCCACTTCGTGGGGTGTATACCGGCTTCGCCCCGGCCTCCCGATGGTCGGCTGATATTTCGTCGCGACCAACGGGAGCGCCAACCAAAAGGGGTATACACGCCACGAAGTGACCGCACCGCGCGTAGCGGCCGCCTTTTCCCTACGCTGTTGCGTAGAGGCGGCAGTGCTCAAGGTAAGCGGTTTCGTGGCTGGCGATGAGTTCGACTACGCTGCTCCACATCCAGCTCGGTGCGTTGAGGGTCTTTGACCGGTTTCTGGTCAGCTCTGCCGCCCATTGCCTGCGGGCGGCAACGTCCATCTGGCGTGCGTGGGCTTTGCCGACGATGCAGGCGAGGTAGCTTGCGGCGTTGACGGCCTCTTCGCGGGTGAGGCGGTCGATCTCGAGCTTGAGGTCCTGGGGCATGAGTTCGCGCAGGACCACGGGACGCCCGAGAAACTTTGCAGCGAGCATGCGTTCGCCGAGGTAGGGCGAGAGGTTCAATGCGCCGGCGACGACTCGCTTAGCGAAGTCTTTGGGCATGTCGGCGTTCTTGGCTGCGGGCGCGGCGGCTCGCACTGCCTCTTTGATATCGACGAGGCAGTATTCTTTGTCCTTCTTTGGGCCTACGCCGAGCAGGACAGCGTAGCGAAGGCGGCCGAGGGAACTGCAGCCCTTCATCCAGTAGGCGGCGTCGAGTACGCGGATCTTGGCGTCGTTGTCGCGATGTTTGAGCGAGGTGATTAGCTTGCGCGCGTCTTCAGTCTCGAAGAGCTTTGTGATCTCTTCCTTCTCCTGGTCTGATAGCGCCCAGAAGCGATCGCCTAACGGGATGGTGGGTTGGACGTTCTCGATGCGTTCCTGGGCCAGGTGCCGCCACTCGCGATTGACGGCCTGACGAAGCACGGTCTCAACGGGGCGCAGATTTTCGGGGGTGTTCTTTATCTTCTTCGCGCGTTGGGGGATCATGGCGCTGCAGTATCCCTGGACCATCTGCTCCATCATGAGGGCGGTGGTGACGCCGGGGAGGTCGGAGCCGCGGGCGGCGGTGGCGAGCGAGAGGCCGAGCCGGATGAGGTCATGCGCGGGGTTGCCGATGACTGTCTGGTCGAGGTCGCGGATCTCGATTTCGACTTTGCCGTCTGAGTTGGCGACGGGGCCGAGGTTGCCAACGTGGCAGTCGCCGCAGATCCAAACGGGAGGCCCCTGGGGGAGCTTGCGGGCGGAGTCGGCTTTGAGCCACTCGTAGAACTGAAGTGTGTTTCCACGAACATAGGCGTGGGCGGAGCGTGCCATCTTCAGGCGACGGCGTTCTTCGAGTACAGCTTGACGATCGGCAGGTTTGATCGAAACTACTTTTTTACGCATCTACCAGTATTAGCAGAAAATTCACAATTGTTGTGTGTCTCGTGGCCGACATATGCACTGAGTGAAGGTTTTTCGATAGCGCGTCAGTTTGATGGAAGGACTCAACTTGCCAAAAAACGACTCAAGAAAAGTTGATCCGTTCGTCAACACTGGCGCGACTTCTGAAAGCGATAGCCGAATCGCTAATGGCTGGGCTTGGGTGTATCCGGCCAGATAGGGCTGGCCAACTGGATCGTCATCATGGGACCCTCCGCGTAGAGAGGACCTACTTCTCTCGCAAAGGTCGTGGCCTCGCCGCCGATAGTCCATATTTGAATGTCAGGTGGCGCCTTGCCGATGATCGGAGCGACCACGCCCGCCACGCCGCCAAGATCGATCTTGATGCTATAGTGCATCGCCTTTCGCGAAGTGCCCGCGACAACGTATCTGTCTTCACCCACGCTCGAGATGACGAGTTTCACCAGCCTCGGCTTCGGCGTGGCTACCACCATCGAGACGGTTGTTGCCGGGGCATTCGGATGCATGTTTTCGACCACGACCGGGACCAATCCATTTGACAGATCCGATGGCAGATCGAGATGGTCGGTCTTGACCTCTTCCTTCCCATCTTTTCCTGTGGAATGCACCGTGACTTCACCGGTACGGGCGTTGATCAGCACATCCATCGGATGAGGAAAGGAAGGCCCTTTCTGGATGTGGTGGTCGCTAATCAGTTGGAAGGTGTGGAGTTGCGAGAAGACTGTTGTCTCGACGTGACGCGATTGCCCCGCAAGACCCGGAAGACGTCTCCTGAAGCGACCACTTGTCCGTCCTCAGAGCGCAGCTCCAGGAGACCGTGAATCGTCCCTTCCACAGCGCGTACCGGGACCGGGTCAGCCTTTGCAGTCAGGTGCAACGCCAAGACCAGAAGGAGGATGAGGGAACAAATCTGAAGTCGTTTCACGAAAAGAATATTCATCGGCCAGACACCAGAAAACGGCCGGAGCATAACGGGTTTTGCACGAGGTTACTCCCAACTTACTATCTCTTGTGTAGATGGGAATCGTGCTGAATGAGTTGTGTCCCAATCCGACGTGATGAGTCACGGGAAGTCGGCTTGTCGGATGTAATCATGTCATCCTTCGAATGCGGGTTTTCGGCAGCTTCTCATGCCGGACCCGAAGCTGACCCACCACCTAAGGGTGTGAGGAGCTGCTGCAGGCTCATTCCCTGAAGCTCCATAAAGAGCCACCTTCATCGCATGACCCTTTTACAACGCGTCCTTCGTCCATGAGTCTCCCGCCGACGGTGTCGTTACTGTCGCCCAACGTTCTGCAATCTTGTCGGCCTCGAATCGCCACATGACAAAACCGTGAAACTCCATCCGTTTCTGCGAGGCGATGTCGGTCCAACGCCAGATGTTCCGGCAAACCACTCTATCCCCTTCAGAGAGGATGTCTTCGATGGTGATACGGAGATCGGGCATCAACTCATACATCTTCAGCATCATCTTTTCGTCACCGTCGATGCCTGTCGGCTTTCCGCCTGGTCCATCATGGTCATAGAAGCTGGAAGACATGTTCTTGTGAATCACGCTTGCATTGCGCTTGTTCACGAAATCGTCGAAGTGGTCAACAACGCGCTGTTTCATTTCCGATGGGGTGAGATGGGTTGCCATATTTGTGGGCTCTCTTGTGGATTTCGAGTAGAAACATAGCAGCGGAGCGCCGATATGGGAAGTACGCACAATTTTGTAAGTCCCCTTGGGGGCAGAGTGGCGGGGCACCGATGAAGGAGCACTTCGGATGTCCTATCCAGGCAACTTCAAACGTGATTGCCGGTAAGTGGAAGGTGTTAATCCTGTGGCACTTGTCCTTCGCGTCAAGCCGCTTTAGCGAGCTACGAGGATTGCTGCCGGGCGTCAGCGAAAAAGTATTGGCGGCGCAACTTCGCGAATTGGAAGAGGATCGGCTGGTGATACGGACAATCACGCAAACCGTGCCTCCGCGAGTCGACTACCGATTGAGCCCCGCTGGCGAAGAACTCATTCCTATCATGCGAAAGATGTGCGAATGGGCAGGAGTTCATCTAGGTGTGCTGCCCAATTTTACGCAGCGCAGCATAGGGGCTGTTGGCTCTAAGTAAGTAATAACGTCATTCTTCGAAAACGGGTTTTCGGCAGCTTCTTGTGCCGGACTCGAAGCTGACCCACCACCTATTTTTTCCCGCGAATTTCTTCCCTCGACAACTATCGCCAGCGGAAGATGCGCAGGGAGATGGCGAAGGGGATGATGAGCCATGCCAGGAGGATGGCGACGGGTGCGATGAGTTGCTGCAGGCTCATTCCCTGAAGCATGTTGCCGCGCATGGCGTTGATTGCGGCGGTGAGAGGAAGCGCTTTGATCAGCGGCTGAACGACTGCGGGAAAGCGTGTGGAGGAGAAGAAGACTCCGGAGAAGATCCACATGGGAAACATGACGAAGTTCATGAGTCCCGAGACGGCTTCGATGGTTTTGGCGCGGGAGGCAGTAAGCAGACCGAGGGCGGAGAAGGCCAGTGACGTGATGGTGCAGAGCAGAGCCAGTTGCAGGATCGATCCGCGGAAGGGAACTCCGAAGACGAGGCGGGCAAAGCCGAGAAAGGCGGCGACTTCGATGACGAGCATGACGAGGCGCGAGAGGAGAAACGATGCGAGGTACTGCCAGCGCGGCATGGGCGAGGCGACGAGGCGCTTGAGGAGCTTCTTTTGTCGCGCATCGACGATGGCGAATCCCATGCCCCACATGGCGGAGCCCATGAGGTTCATTCCCAGGAGGCCGGGGACGACGAAGTCGATGTAGCGGGAGCCGGTCTCGTGGACCAGCTCTTCTTTCGTGGAGGTGGCGTCGTGTCTGCCGGCTGCGGTTTGGATGGCGCGGTCGGCGAGGAGTTTTGCGGTTCGCGCATCCGGGTTGGTGGAGTCGTACTCGTAGACGGTGGTGTCGGGTCTCTGCACGGCGAGGAGGAGGATGCGTCCTGTGGCTAAGGCCTGCGTGCCTGTGGCTTCGTCCATCGTTGTGGACGTGAGGAGCTTGTCAGTGTTGAGCGCGTGGGTTAGTTGCAGCGTGGTGGCGCCTACCTGGAGGACTTCCGGCGGACGGTTGCGGAAGGCGATGCCGAGGCCGGCGGCGAGAAGGATGGGAAAGATGAAGATCCAGAAGATTGCCTCGGGCTCGCGCAGGAAGAGGCGAAAGCGCATCATCGTGAGTTGATAGAGGCTGCTGAACTCGAGGTTATTCATCGCGAAGGTTCCTTCCGGTGAGGCCTACGAAGACATCTTCAAGCGTGGCGGAGTGGGTGCGGAACTCGCTGAGGTGGAGTCCTTGTGCGGCGAGCACGGAGAAGATCTTGGGCACGGCGGTGTGGAGCTCGCGTACGGAGAGTTGGTGGATGCCGGCGGTGAGGCGGTGGGACTCGACTCCGTCGATTGCGGTGAGGAGTGCGGGATCGACGGCGGCTGCGTTGTCGCGGCTGGTGGCGGCGAACTCTACGATGTGCTCTCCGCCGACGGAGGCTATGAGTCGCGGCGGAGTGTCGAGTGCGATGATGCGGCCGTGGTCCATGATGGCGACGCGGTCGCAGAGGCGCTCGGCCTCGTCCATGTAGTGGGTGGTGAGGATGATGGTGCGGCCTTCCTGCTTGAGGCGGTCGAGTAGATCCCAGAGGTTGCGGCGTGCCTGGGGGTCGAGGCCGGTGGTGGGCTCGTCGAGGAAGAGCAGCTCGGGATCGCCGACGAGGGCGCAGGCCATGGCAAGGCGCTGCTTCTGCCCGCCGGAGAGAGTGCCGACGCGGGCGCTGCGCTTCTCTTCAAGCTGCGCGGTTTTGATGGAGTCTTCGACAGTGATGCCGCGGTGGAAGAAGCTGCGGAAGAGGCGCAGGGTCTCTTCGACGGTCATCTTTTCGGAGAACTGAGTCTCCTGAAGTTGGAGGCCGATGCGCTGGCGTAGCTCGTCAGCGTTGGTGCGCCAGTTGAGGCCGAGGAGTTCGACGTCGCCGCTGTCGGGTGCGGTGAGGCCTTCGCAGATCTCGATGGTGGTGGTCTTGCCTGCGCCGTTTGGCCCTAAGAGGCCGAAACATTCGCCCGGCGTTACCTCGAGATCGATGCCATTCACGGCTACGACATCGGCGAACGTCTTGCGGACTCCGCGCAATAGCAGGGACGGACGATCGGCCTGCGGCTTTGCAGTCAGCGTGGCCATGGAGTCTCCCTCATCACACACGCTCGTCGAACAGTTTGCAGCGTCATTGCTTCGATTATGCCGGGGGCTGCCGGTACGATCAATGCGAAGGTACTAAAGAGTTTATCGGATCGGCTAGGGAGAGCCGGTCAACTCTCTTTGCGGTAGAGGAGTTCGCGCATGGCCTGTCTTCTGGCGGCGTTCGCTTCGCTCTCGTTTTTGCGTTCGTCGGCGTCCATGTGGCGCTTGGTGACGGGGTCTACTGATTCTTCGGCGCTGCACTCGGGACAGCGATTGGCGAAGCCGGGTTTATCGGGTTTCAACTCGAACTCTTCGGAGCAAACGGCACAGACTTTGATCGGAAAAGGCATAATCTCCATGATAAAACCCACTTCGTGGGGTGTATACCGCTTCGCCCGGGCCTCCCGATGGTCGGTGGGATATTTCATCGCGGCCAACGGGAGCGCCAACCGAAGGGGTACACACGTCACGAAGTGACCGCACTGCGCGCAGCAGGCCCGGCCGGCAGGCCATCTCTTTGATCTTTCTGAGGATATGGAGATTGGCCGATGCGGGCGACGATGGTGTAACAAAAAGCTTGACCGAATTATAGGTAAGTATTAGCTTACGGTAAGTGAATACTTACCAAGAACGTCAATTCGATGCCCTTGGAGATGTGACGCGACGTGCTCTGGTCGAACGGCTTCGTCGTGGGCCGCTACCGGTAGGGGAGTTGGCACGCGGTCTTCCGGTAAGCCGGCCAGCGGTTTCGCAGCATCTGCGGGTCTTGAAGGAGGCGAAGCTCGTGCGGGATGAGGCGTCGGGAACGCGGCGGTACTACAGTTTGGATCCGAGTGGCTTTGCGATGTTGCGAAAGTATCTGGACAACTTCTGGGGTGAGGCCCTGGAAGCATTTCAAGCGAAGGTAGAGGAGAAATGATATGCCGGAGAGACAACTGATGGTGGATGAAGCGACGCTGCAGGCAGACTCGCAGGAGTTGGAGCCGGTGCGGAAGAGTATTCGCGTGAAGGCGGATGTTGCGCGCGCGTTTCGGGTGTTTACGGAGGAGATGGATAGCTGGTGGCCGCGGACGCACCATATTGGCAGCTCGCCGATGAAGCGGGTGGTGGTGGAGGGCAGGCCGATGGGCGCCATCTATACGGAGCAGGAGGATGGGACGAACTGTCCGTGGGGTTCGGTGCTGACGTGGGAGCCACCTCATTTGTTTGTGATGGCGTGGCAGGTTCAGCCGGATTGGAGCTTCGAACCGGACGTAAGCAAGTGCAGCGAGGTGCAGGTCAGGTTTACGCCGGCCGATGATGGCACAACGCTGGTGGAGCTTGAGCATCGCCATATGGAGCGACACGGTGCGGGCTGGTCGAAGATGCATGAGCAGGTGAACTCGGGCTGGGTCGGTGTGATGGAGTTGTTTGCGGCGAAGGCGGATGAAGGCGTATGAGGGCGGCGGCGTGGTTTCGTGCTGCGGCTGTGGTGATGCTGCTGTTTGCTGTGGGGCACACGTACGGTTTTCTGGCCTTCCGCCCGGAGACGGCGGAGGGCCGTGCCGTTTGGGATGCGATGAACAGGGTGCGATTCTCGGTGGGGAATACGACGTTTAGCTATGGCGGTTTTTATATTGGCTTTGGGTTGTTTATCTCTGCGTTTCAAGTGTTTTGTATCTGGCTGGCGTGGACGCTTGGGTCGATGGCGCGAGCCGGGGAGATGGCAGCGCGCAGGATTGCGTGGGGAATGTTCGTGCTGCAATGTTTTGGAGTTGTGCTGTCGCTGCGATACTTTTCCCTTGGGCCTGTGGTGTTGTCTGCGATCGCGGCGTTTTGTTTTTTGATGGGCGCGATTTCCATTCGGAGAACTGCTGGATGAATGGCGTGATTTCGCGGCGTGAGTGTATTGTCGCGGGCGCGCCGCTCTCCCTGCTGCTTTCGGCATGAAGATGAAGATTTTTGAAGTCCTAAGTTTTTAGTTGACAACGCGAAAGTTGCGGCTTATTGTCCTAATAATTTAGGAGATGAGTGATGGGGCGAGGCAAGAAGGACACGTTGACCAAGCTGGAGCTGCAGATCATGCAGGCGATCTGGCGGCTGGGGACAAGCAACGTAAGCGCGGTGCAGGAGGGCCTGGAGCAGCGGCTGGCCTACACCACGGTACAGACGATGCTGAACATCCTTGCGAAGAAGGGCAAGCTGAAACGCACTCTTGTGGGGCGGACGTACGAGTACAGCGCGACGGTGAGCGAAGCGGCGGCGTCAGGCCATGCGGTGCGGGATCTTGTAGATCGGATGTTCGGCGGGTCTAGCGAAGAGCTGGTCATGAGTTTGATTAAAAGCAAACAGATCGATGCGAAGCAGATTGCACGACTGAGCAAGATGCTGGAGAAGAAAGGGGGCGAGAGATGAGCGCTCCTGAGGGATGGATGCTGGTGTACCTGTTGAACTCGTTGTGGCAGGTGCCAGTGATCTTCGCAGCGGGATGGATCGCGGCGCGAATGGCGCGACGGAGCGGGCCAGAGCTGGAGCATCGCGTGTGGGTAGTCGCTCTACTGCTGCAGGTGCTGTTGCCTGCGTGCCGGTTTCGGCCTGGCGGTTTGATTCACGAGATTGTTGGGTTGATTCTGAGCCGATCGAGCGGAGCTGGCGGGGAGGTACGGGTTGCCATAGGTACCGGTGTGACGAGTGGCCTGAGCATGGCGTGGCTTTCGAATGAGGTGCTGACTGCTGTTTTGGTGGTCTACGGGTGCAGCGTACTGTACTTTGCGGCGAGGCTGGGATGGAGGATGGTCAGGACCCGATGGATGGAGCGGCAGGCGAAAGCTATCACGCTGACCGGCGATGCGATGCAGCGGTGGGAGCGATGCGGGCGGGTTTTCGGTCGCACGGGAGCGCGAGTGGCGGAGTCAGATCTGATCGGAGGGCCGGTGACGGTTGGTGTTCGGAGTGATGTGATGCTGGTGCCGCCTGGATTTCTAGAAAGCATTGCGGAAGAAGATCTGGACGTTGTGATGGCGCATGAGTTCGCGCATATGCGGCGACGTGACGTTGTGAAGAACCTGATCTATGAAGTGTTGTCGCTACCGGTGGCTTATCATCCGGCGCTTTGGTTGACGCGGGCGCGGGTTGCGGAGAGCCGTGAGATGGTCTGCGATGCGATGGCGGCTGAGGCCGTCGCAGGGAGTGAGAGGTATGCACGATCGCTGCTGCGGCTGGCATCGCTGCTGGTAGAGGGCGCGCCGGACAAAACATTACACGCCATCGGAATCTTCGATGCCAACAGCTTTGAGAGGAGAGTTATGCGACTGAGCGAAGGACGTGTGGAGATGCGGGGTGTCCGGAGGTTGGCTACGATTGCGGCTTGCGGGATGGTGGGGCTTGTGACGTGCGCGTCGGCGCTTGGGTTGCGGATGGAGGTGCCTGCACCGGCGACTGCGACTGCGGCTCAGGATGCAAGTCCGGTGAGGCTAACGATTCCTGCTCAAAAGATGGATGCTGTCTATAAAAGGCCGCCGGTTTATCCGCAGGAAGCGAAGGCAAAGAAGGATACGCTGAACGGTCCGGTGGTGCTTGACATCGTTG
This sequence comes from Tunturiibacter psychrotolerans, assembly GCF_051013365.1. Classification (GTDB taxonomy): domain Bacteria; phylum Acidobacteriota; class Terriglobia; order Terriglobales; family Acidobacteriaceae; genus Edaphobacter; species Edaphobacter psychrotolerans_A. The sequence continues at coordinate 3,020,341 of NZ_CP132941.1, forward strand.
TGGACGAGGCGGGAGTTCCGAGCGACGTGCGGGTGAGGAAGGGGCTGCGATCTGACTATGATGAGAGCGCGTTGCAGGCGGTGAAGGAGTGGCGGTGGAATCCCTATCTGCTGAATGGAAGGCCTGTGACGGTGAATACGACTGTGACGGTTAATTATTTTCTTGGTAAGTAAGGGGATGGAAGCTGTGTCCTGCCGGACGGGCACACTTCGCTTGCCGCCCTACGAACGAAGACCTGTTCGCGGGGACCCCGATTCGGGCGGTCACTTCGTGACTTGTATACCGGCTTCGCCGGACGCTCGCGGTGGTCGCGAACCATGCTTCAAGGCTTGTCGTTATGTGCGGTTGTATCGAGGTACTTGATGAGGATCACTTCGTTGCCGATTGCGTTGTAGATTAACTCGTCGACGGTGCCGCTTGCGAGAAGAAGGCCGTATCCTCCGGCACGCATTCCCTGCTCTTTGCGTAGCAGGATGTGGGCTGTGGGATCGGTATCGGGGTTTGCGATGGCCGCGTGAGCGAGGGATTCTTTCTGGAAGCCGGTGCCGGGGTCGCGAACACGGAAGACCATGGTGCGGGCGGTGCGAATTGCGTTCACTTCGACGACCTGTTCGGGATTGAACTTTGCTCCGTGTTCCATGGCGTTCATCAGGATCTCCCGGAAGGCCTGGATGATCTCCTGTCTTGCGTCCTCGGGCAGTTGGGCGCTGAGTTCTTTTGCGAAGGAGAGAAGGCGCTCGGCTGTGACGAGGCGGCAGTTGGCGCGGATGGAGACCCAACCGGGGCGGGCCGAGAGGATTTCGATGTCGTCGTTCGATTGGTTGTCAGAAGCTGCACTGGCGACCAGGGTCGCGATCTCCTGAGTATCGAAGGGAGGGGTGAAACAGCCGAAGACCCGGGCTTTCAGGGCGGCGATGACCTTGTCGGGGGTACTGTATTGCGCCAGCACGATGCACTTCAGGTCGGGCCGGATGGAACGCATCTCTTCGAGGAGCGCGAGGTTTTCATCGATATCGCTATCGGCGCTGGTGATGACGACGTCGAAACGCCGGGTACGCAACCGCTTCAGTGCGTCGGCGGGGCCTGCCGAATACACCGTAGGCAAGTGGGCGGCAGTGAGGGCGCGGCCGATCTCGCGGCTGATCGGGGTGTGACTTCCGATGATGAGAACTCGGCTCATGTCGTGCTCCGAGACACGGAGACAAGTTGATTCTAGACGATCAACTTATGCGAGACCATCGCTCGAAAGTGTGATCGACCTGCTCCGTCAATTGCCCAGAGCGTCGAGCGCGGATTTGGTTTTGTCGTAGAGGATTTTGGTTTCGGCGTGTTGTTTGCGGAGGCCGTCGACGATGTGGGCTGGTGCCTTGGACATAAAGGTGTCGTTGGTGAGCTGCTTGTCGGCGGAGGCTAGGCCTTTTTCGTACTTGGCGAGATCTTTGGTGAGGCGCTCGCGTTCGGCGGCTACGTCGATCTGGCGCTCGTAGATGACGGCTACGTCGAAGTCGGCTGTTGAGCGGGCGTTGCTGCCTGTCAGGGATTCATTGGCGAACTCTACTGTTGATACGCGGGCCATGCGCGAGAGGACGTCGGCGTTGGCGTCGGCGAGTGCGAGCACGCGATTGCCGGCGTGAATGGTGATCGGGGTGGCTTCTTTTTCGGGGACACCCAATTCTTTGCGTAGGCCGCGTACGGTGACGATGAGCTCCTGCAGGGTCTTCATGGCGCTCTCGGCGATTGGGTCGGCGGGGAAGTCGGTGGCTTGTGGGTAGCGAGTAAGGGCGATGGATTTTGCGGGCGGGTTGCCTTCGTAGAGCGCGTGCCAGATCTCTTCGGTGAGGAAGGGCATGAAGGGGCTGAGGAGACGCAGAGCGCTCTCGAAGACGCCGACGAGTGAGGCGAGGGTGAGGGCGGTGGTGCCTCGATCTGCGGCTGAAAGCTCTTTGGTGGTTTGGGCAGGATTCGCGGTTTCAGGGTCCTTCGACTTCGCCTCGCGGTGAGACTGCGAGGCTTCGCTCAGGATGACAGAATCAGAGTTTTGAGATGCAGGGGTTGGGTTTGCTGGAGTGTCGAAGTTGAGACGGAGTTTTGCTAGCTCGAGGTACCAGTCGCAGAACTCGCCCCAGAAGAACTGGTAGATGGCGTTGGCGGCTTCGTCGAAGCGGTAGTCGGCGAGGGCGCGATCGACTTCGGCGGAGACGGCTGCGAGGCGCGAGAAGATCCAGCGGGTCTCGAGCGGAGTGTTGTCGGGGAGCGAGGGGACGATGCCGCTCTCGCGCATGGTCATGTTGTAGCCGGCTTCGCGGGCGCGGTCGACGTTCATGAAGAGGAAGCGCGCGGCGTTCCAGATCTTGTTGGCGAAGGCGCGGTAGCCTTCGGTGCGGGCTTCGGAGAAGGCGATGTCGGTACCGGGCGAGGCCATGCTGGCGAGGGTGAAGCGGACGGCGTCGGTGCCGAAGCGCTCGATGATGTCGATGGGGTTGATGACGTTGCCCTTGGTCTTGGACATCTTCTCGCGGTTGGCGTCGCGGACGAGGCCGTGGATGTAAACCTCGCGGAAGGGGACGGCGTCGGCGAGGGTTCGCTTGCTGCCGTCGGGCATGGGGACGTCGAGCATGAAGTGGCAGCCGAGCATGATCATGCGGGCGACCCAGAAGAAGAGGATGTCGAAGCCAGTGACGAGAAGCTGCGTGGGGTAGAACGCGGCGAGGTCGGGAGTGAGGTCCGGCATGCCGGTGTCGGGGTTCGGGTTGGGCCAGCCGAAGACGGTGAAGGGAAGCAGGCCGGAGGAGAACCAGGTGTCGAGGACGTCGGTCTCCTGCGTGATGTCGGCGGAGTTGCAGGTGGCGCAGTGAGTGGGTGTTTCGCGCGAGACGGTAATGGCGGCGCAGGCTTTGCAGTGCCATGCGGGGATGCGATGGCCCCACCAGAGTTGGCGCGAGATGCACCAGTCGTGGATGTTGCGCATCCACTCGTCGTAGGTCTTGCGGTACTGATCGGGCGTGAACTTGATGTAGCCCTTGTCGACGGCTTCGATGGCTTTGTCGGCGAGTGGCTGGATCTTGATAAACCACTGTTGCGAGAGGCGCGGTTCGATGACGACGCCGGTGCGCTGCGAGAGGCCGATGGCGTTGGTGTGCTCTTTGATTTCGACGAGGAGGCCCTGGGCTTCGAGGTCGGCGACGATCTTTTCGCGTGCAGCGTAGCGGTCGAGGCCGTGATAGGGCGAGCCGGGGAGGAGGACGTGCGCGGTCTCATCGAGGATGGTGAGGTTGGGCAGGTTGTGGCGCTGGCCGATGGCGAAGTCGTTGGCGTCGTGCGCGGGTGTGACTTTTACTGCGCCGGTGCCGAACTCGGGCTTGGCCCAGTCGTCGGCGAGGATGGGGATCTCGCGGTCCGGTTGGCCGTTGATACCGCTTAACGGCAAGCGAACGAGCTTGCCTTGCAGCGCGAGGTAGCGCTCGTCGGTTGGGTTTACCGCTACGGCTACGTCGCCGAGCATGGTCTCGGGGCGGGTGGTGGCGATGACGATGGAGCCGGTGCCGTCTGCGAGTGGATAACGGATGTGGTAGAGCTTGCCTAGGCGCTCCTCGTGCTCGACTTCGAGATCGGAGACGGCGGTCTGGGCGACGGGGTCCCAGTTGACGATGTAGGCTCCGCGATAGATGAGGCCCTGCTCGTAGAGGCGGACGAAAGCCTCTTTCACGGCGGGCGAGAGCTTATCGTCCATCGTGAAATATTCGCGGGACCAATCGACGGAGGCGCCGAGACGTTTCATCTGGTCGAGAATGGCTCCGCCGTAGAGCTCGCGCCATGCCCAGACTTTTTCGACAAAGGCATTGCGGCCGAGATCCTGACGGGTCTTTCCTTCTTCCTTTAGCTGGCGTTCGACCATCATCTGGGTAGCGATGCCGGCGTGATCGGTGCCGGGAACCCAGAGGGAGGTTTCGCCGCGCATGCGGTGCCAGCGGGTGAGGATGTCCATCTCCGCCTGGTTGAGCATGTGGCCCATGTGGAGGCGGCCGGTGACGTTGGGCGGCGGCAAAAGAATGGTGAACTTCTTTTGCGCGTTCTGCGTAGTTTCGGGAGTCGGAACGTCAAACAGGTGTTCTCGGACCCAGTACTCGGCCCAGCGTTGTTCAATAATGGACGGATCGTATGCTTTTGGAAGTTCCTGGCTCATCGGTGCTTTAAGGGTAGCATCCACTGGGCTTAACCGTTGGCAGGCGGGGCTTGGCCGAAGTTTCAGGAAAAGCGATTCGCCGGGATGCATGCACCGCCGTACACTAGCCTACGAGGTCATCCATGCGCAGTCTGCTGCTCGCCACTGTCCTGCTGATGCTTGCCTGCACTCCTGCTTTTGCGCGCTCGGGGGGAGACGATCGCGTGTCTGTTGGGAGCGATATAACTGTTCCTGATGGCGAGACAGCCGGAGATATTGCCTGCGCCTTCTGCACGGTGCGTGTGCACGGTGAGGTAAGGGGAGATATCGCAACCTTCCTTGGATCAATCAAGGTAGATGAAGGGCGAAATATCTCCGGCGATGTGGCTTCGCTTGGCGGCGATCTGGAGTTGGGACAGGATGCCTCGGTAGGGGGCGACGTCGCGATTGCCGCAGGAGAGACGCGGCTTGGCTCAGGGGCGGCGATTCGAGGTCAACAGACGATTCTGCCGGGACGTTTCTGGCTGCTGCTTCCTTTCGCTCCGCTATTGATTTTGGCGGGACTGATCTGGCTGGTCGTGTATATCGTCCGCCGCAATCGGTACCAGTTTCCTGTATATCCGGGGGGACGAGGCTTCTAGGCGCTTGATTTGTGTCGGGCCAAAGTGCTGGCCCAGGGAACCTGTCTTATTCTGTTTGCGTATCTGTTGGTGCACGCCGTTACTTTCCTTGGGGGAAACTTGTTGAACCACGCGCTCCGCAGCTTCGCCTTTCTGCTTCTGTTCGCCTCGGCCGCGCTGGCCCAGTCGCCGGGCAGTCGAGCTTATATTGGCGAGGATGTCTACGTTGCCTCCGGCCAGCAGGTACACAATGCGACCTGTATCTTCTGTTCGGTGCAGGTGGAAGGTGACCTGACGGGGCATGTCTTTGTGCTGTTCGGCAGCCTGAACGTGACCGGACACGTGGACAAGGGTGCGATGGTTATCGGCGGGAATGCGGTCGTCGACTCGCAGGCGCGAATCGGCGGCGATATGACGGTGCTCGGCGGCAATGCGGTGTATGAGAGCGATGACTCGCTGGGCGGAAGCGCCTACGTGCTGGGTGGCCACCTCTCACACGTTCCGCTGGCACACGGGGAAACAAGAGCGCATCCGCGACTTTCGCTGGGTCCGCTGTTCTCTATCGTGTTGGGAGTGCTTGTGCTGTTGCTGCTCTCTGCTTTGCTTGTGCCGCAGATACGCCGGCGGGTTATGGTGAATCAGACCTCGTGAGTTGGGGATGTTGAGGCAGGAAAAAGAGGATGCGGCCAGTGGCTGCATCCTCTTTTCTTCTCTTGCGATGAAGATTCGCGGTGTTAGAACGGGTTCAGTTTGCTGAGGCCCTTCTTCTTCTTGTGCTTGCTGTCGGACTCGTCGCTCTTGTCGAACTCCGGCTTCTTGTTCTTTCCGTTTGCGTTGCCGGTCTGTGCAGCGGGCTGGGTTCCGGGCTTGATATCGTTGATGGCGTCGGGGGCTGCTCCGGCCTTTTCAACCTCGGGAAGCGGTGTGGAGTTGGTGGGCCCAACTGCCTTCAGGCCGCCATCGGCAGGGACGGTGGTTCCGTTCGAGCCCGAGTTGAGAATTTCAACTCCGCCGATGTGACTACCAGAGGTAGCTGGTGGCGTGGGTGCGGCGCCGGAGATAGAGGTCGTCGCGGATGCTCCACTCGCAGCTCCGTCGGCAGCAGCCGGAACGTCGGTGAGTGCAAGAGGTGCGGCGGGAGCTGCCGGGGCTGCCGGCGCAGCGTTTTCTGTAGCAGCAGCACTGGTATCCGTTGGTGTCGTCGCAGGGTTCGCGGCTAGCGGGGCTCCGGCGGCAGGAGCATTCGGATTCATCGCGTCAGTGAAGTCTGATTTGATCTTGTTCACGACGTGGGGTGCGATCGTGGGAGTGGGGTCGGCCAAAGTTGGCTCGCCATCACGGGCCGCCATGACAACGTCAGGCTGGTGGAGAACCAGCAGCCGTGCTCGATCCTGCAGACGATACTGCCGGCGGCTGTTTTCAAGCGCGACACTGGCGGCAATCTGTTCGGGAGTGGGCTGCGGAATCTTCACGTTCATCGCGTCGAGCCGGTCCCGCGCATCTTCGACGTGTGGAGAGGCCGAGTGCTCGAGAACAACCTTGCTATATGCGGCGATGGCCTGATCGTCGTAGATCTTTTCAAGTCTTGCTTTGCCCGCTTCGGGCAGCTTCAGGGCGCGGACGTAGCGCGCTTCAGCCTCATAAGCGTCGCCGAGGCCGACCAGAACGTCGTCCATATGGCTGTACTGTGGATACGTGTCGACGACTGTCTGGTAGCGGGCGATGGTCGCGGGGTAGTTGTTATGGGTCGCGTAGAAGGCAGCGATGTTTGCCTCGCGAGTTGCCATGACCTCCTGAACCTCGCGCAACCTCTGCTTGGCCTGCGGCACCAACGTCGACTCGGGGAACTGCTGCAGCATCAGACGGTACTCTTCTTCGGCGTGAACGGCCTTCGCGTAGTCGCGGTCGGGCTTGTCCATCTGGCGAAAATAGATGTCACCGACGCGCATCTGGGCTTCGGCAGCCTCGGGAGCGTTGGGGAAGAAGGTGATGAAGTCCTTGTACTCCTGCTCGGCTTGCGTGAGGGCCGCGGTGCCACCCTCTCGATACCAGCTGTCGCCGATAGCAAGCTTGGCCTTCATCTGATACTGCGAGTCGGGATAGGTGTTGAGCAGAGTCTGCAGATCGAGGCGGGCGACGTCGAAGTGTCCGCGCTTGGTCGCGTCGATGGCCTTGTCGTAGAGCACCTTGTCGGGCAGTTTTTGGTCCGGCACATCGGCCGGCTTCATCGACTTCTCTTTGCGCAGCTCTTTCTTGGTGTCCTTGGATTGGACGACCTTATCTTTCTTGTCGGGGGGTGTCGCGGAGATAGTTGCGCTCTCGTGTTGCTGCCCGTTGGCGTCCGTTGTCGTCTGCGACGAACCGGTCACCTGCGCCATGGCTGCAATCGAACCGGTCAACAGACCGGCAACTGCCACTCCGGCCAACGCGCTGGCCCTTAGGTTTGGAAAAAAGGAACGCTTGTTCATCCGCTATAGACCCCATCCGCCTCGCGCACCGGGGGCACGCTCAGGCTGTATTTCATTCTAATCGTTCCTGCCGGACTTGTGCCGCGCTTATGCCACTTGTACGGAGCCGGCTGCCCGGGCTAGTTTTAGAAATTCCACGGCGTTCTGCTCGGTTTTTCCCGGGCTGAAGATGGCCGAGCCGGCGACGAGCATGTCGGCTCCTGCTTCGACGACCTGGGCCACGGTATCGTGAGCAACGCCGCCGTCGACTTCGATGCGGAAGTTGAGCCCCATCTCGTCGCGTAGTTCGGCGAGGTGGGCGATCTTGTCGAGCGCCAGCGGCAGGAACTTCTGGCCGCCGAAGCCGGGGTTGACGCTCATGACCAACACATGGTGCAGCATCGGAAGGACTTCGACCAGCGTGTCGACCGGCGTGGCGGGGTTGATGACCACAGCAGGGAGCATCCCATGCTGGACGATATGTTGGAGCGTGCGATGGAGGTGACGGCACACTTCCTGGTGGACGCTCATCATGTCGGCGCCGGCCTGGGCGAAGGCCGGGATGAAGTCGTCGGGATTTTCGACCATCAGGTGGCAGTCGAGAGGGAGCTTGGTGATGGGGCGCAGGGCCTGGACGACGGGTGGGCCGAAGGTGATGTTGGGGACGAAGTGTCCGTCCATGATGTCGACGTGAAGAATGGTGGCGCCGCCGCGTTCGACCAGGGCGACTTCGTCGGCGAGGTGGGCAAAGTCCGCTGCGAGGATGGATGCTGCCAGTTCGATCACGTGGGTCGCTCCTGAGTGTGAGTTTACCAGCGCCAGCGGGAGATCAGGACCGGCTTAGCTCTTCCATCTACTTGGGCCCCGATCGTTTTGAATGCTCAATTACTGCAGTTAATCTCTTTCGCCGAGGAGATGTGCTTGGCGAAAGCCTCTTTTCATGGGATCTGGTCGCTTGCACTATTCGGCCTTTAGTTGGAGATCGTCTTATCTGGCCATAATTTTGTCGGAACAGGCAAATGACAATCGAATGACAGCATGATGACAACAGATCGCCCGGATGCAGTGCAAGATAAGGTGGCCATTCTACTGTCGGATCTTTTTCCGCCATGGCTGTTTCTGCTCCACCCTGCAGGTCTTATGGACGGTCCTTCAAATGTCTGCAATCTCTTGGTTGAAGCTTCTGAACAAAACACACTCCTTCTCATGTTTTCTTGTCATGGTTCTTCTTTCGGCAACAACTCAGGGCCAGACTCCGCTCTTTCCGATAACCAACACCCTGTCTATAGGCGCTGTGTCGACACCAGCCGTCGGTGACTTCAATGGCGATGGCCAACCCGATCTTATCTATTCTCCACCCCCCATCCCAACGGGTAGCAACCAGTTCGCAACACTGACCGTGCTGCTCAACGAGGGCGCAGCCACAAATCCGACCCCGGTCGTCACCAGCTCACTGACCTGTACTTCGGTTACCTCTCTCGTGGTCGCCGACATTAATAAGGATCAAAGACAGGACGTTGTGCTCACCTGCGCCGAAGGTTTCGTCGCCGTTCTCTTCGGCAACGGCGATGGCACTTTCCAGAAACCCGTTTACTACGCGGTCCCAACCACCTCAATCCTCATCGCTCCGACGGACCTGAACGGCGATGGCTATCCTGACGTGGCCGTCTCCACCCCATCCTCCGTCATCGTTCTTCTCAACCAGGGCCGTAACGCGGCCGGTACGCTCTCGGCCCCCACAAGCTATCCCGCTCCCGGCATACAGTTTGGCCTCATCGGTGCAGGCGACTTCAACGGCGACGGCAAATTGGACTTGCTCGGAGAAGCGAATCAGGTTACCCAAACCGATGGCTTCCAGTTCATCACGTACCTAGGCAACGGGGACGGCACATTCCAGGCTTCACAGATCCAACAGACTCCCTTCGCTGGTGCGGCCGTCATCGCTGACGTCAATCACGATGGCATATCCGACGTCATCTACATCGCAGACGCTCCGGCCGCAGGCACACCTCAGACGATTCAAGTCCTTCTAGGCAACTCCGGCGGAAAATTCACGCTAGGCACCAGCCTGTCTCTCGATCCAGGAACCAACTACTTCTCCCTCGTCCCCGCCGGAAGCACCAACAATGGCGCCAACATCGACCTCGCCCTCAGCGGCCCCGCAACCACCATCCTGCTCGGCGACGGCAAGGGAGGATTCACCGTCGGCCAAACCTACGCGATTGCAGGCAGCCCCTTGCAAGAGACCAGCAGCAGCGGCAATACGAACCTCGTCTTCTTTACTTCTACCGGCATAACCCAGATCCCAGGCAACGGCGACGGCACCTTCCAGGCCCTCCCCAATCTCCCCGTCGGTCCCACCGGCTTCGTATCGGCTGATGTCAACGGCGACGGTCTCTCCGATATTCTTTACATCAATGGCTCAGGCAATCTCATCACCGCTCTAGGCCGCGGCAACGGCACCTTCTCGATCACGAATCAGGCTCCCGCAACCGCGAACGAATTTCTCCTCGCCGGAGACTTCAACGCCGACGGCCATACCGACGTAGTGGCTATTCTCCCTAACTCAAGTGCCATAGGCGACTCCCAGCTGTTCTTCTACAAAGGCAACGGTGACGGCAGCTTCCAGCCCGCCTCGGCCTCAGTTGACCTCCTAACCACCGGAGCGATTCACGCAATCGCCGGCGACTTCAACGGCGACGGCCACGTCGACGTCGTCATCTCCACCTACGGCACCGTCCCCAACCAGGGACAATCAGGGCAAGCCCTCATCTTCGTACCCGGCAACGGGGATGGCACCTTCGGAATCCCCGTCTTATTTTCCAGTCTGACATCGTTCAACACACCGTCATCCCTCTTCTCCGCCGACCTTAACAACGACAAGAAGTTAGACCTCATCTGGAACGGCAGCATCTATCTGGGCAACGGGAACGGCACATTTCTGCAACAACCTCTCAGTCTGGTTGGCCCACCACTAGCCGTCGGCGACCTCAACGGCGATAGTATCCCCGACATCGTCATTCAGCCCGCCGGCCTTGAAGACAGCGCCCCCGGAGCCAACATCTACGCCGGTAACGGGGACGGTACCTTTCAATCCATCCCGTTCTTTACCACCCCTTCGCTACCCAGCGGCACATCGACCACATCGGCCCTCATTGGTGACGTCAACGGCGACGGCCACGCCGACCTTCTGCTTCAATCTCAAACTCCCGACCTCACCACCATAGTTTCTGTCTCCCTCGGCGACGGCAAGGGAGACTTTACGGCGGATCCCAATACATACTTCGCAGGTAGCCTGATCGAAGGATCAGCAACACAGATGCCGTCACCCATGGCAACCTTCGCCCGCCTGAATAACCAGGCCCCTGCACTACCCAAAGACAACTCCCTCGACTACCTCGCCTTCACCAGCAACGGCGCAACTACCTTGCTCAACCAGACCAACACCACTCCAGCGGCACCGACCGAATTACCATCGAAGACAACGCTTGCAGTCTCGGCAAGTATCGCGGCGCCGACCCAGCAACTCACCTTCACCGCAACCGTCACAGGATTGAACCCGACGGGGAAGGTTACCTTCACCTCCGGCAACACAACATTGGGCACCGCATCCCTCGACAATGGCGTAGCCTCGTTCCTCTTCGCCTTCACCACGGCTGGCAACTTCACCGTCACAGCTAACTACACTGGCGATGCGAACAACCTGGCCAGCTTCTCGAACCCAGTTCCCGTTACAGTTGCAACGCCGGACTTCACTATCGCCGCCACACCCACCACCGCCACTATCTCGGCCGGTCAACCAGCCACCACGCTCCTCACCATCACGGCCGTCGGTACCTACAGCGGAACCGTAACGTTCTCCTGTGGAAACCTGCCAGCCGAATCCTCCTGCACTTTCGCCCCTGCCTCCGTGACCCTGGCTAACGGCGCAGCGGTGACCACCAGACTAACCCTCACAACGACGGCACACCCTCTTGCTCTGTTGCGAACGCTCGCCCCACTCCACGCAATTGCCTTGGCGAGCTTGATTCTTCTATTCTTCTCCCCGAATCGGTCGCGCAGGCTCAGAGATCGTTTGGTGCGTGCGAGTCTCCTAACCTTATTCTTCTCCGCGGGCTTGCTTCCACTCGCCAGTTGCAGCTCTTCTTCACCCAAAAGCCCGACGACGACAAACCCCGGCACTCCAAATGGTGTTCAAAACATCACTGTCACTGTGGCGGACTCGGTTAACAACATCTCGCACTCCCTCAACTTCAAACTAACAGTGCAATAGACTCTGGTTGGCGCGAGCCAGACGTCAGCCCAAACATTGGAGAGGTAATCATTTCCAAGAGGAACATCGTAGACGAGTTCACAAATCATGAACCCGCTGGAATATCCTTGTTGCCTGGAGGATATCGATGCCGAAACGAAATGCTCTGCGTTGTGTTGTTCTTCTGGTCGCTTTCGCGCTGCAATCTGCAGTGAGTGCTCCATGGGCGGATGCCTGTACCCGTGTCACTTATCTTGGTCCCGACGACAACGTGATCACGGCGCGTTCGATGGACTGGGCAGTCGATGTTGGGACCGATCTCTGGATCTTTCCCCGAGGCATGCAGCGGAGTGGCGAGGCGGGTCCTCACTCGCTTGCGTGGACGTCGAAGTATGGCAGCGTGATCGCGAGCGGGTATGACATTTCGACGACCGATGGGATGAATGAGAAGGGACTCGTCGCGAATATGCTCTGGCTGGTGGAGTCGGAGTATCCGAAGCCGGATGGAACGAAGCCGGGGCTCGCGATCTCAGTGTGGACGCAGTACGTTCTGGATAACTTTGCGACGGTTCAGGAGGCGGTCGATACGTTGAATACGGAGCCGTTTGTTCTGGTGACGGCGACGGTACCGGGACAGGACCGGCTGGCGACGCTTCACCTGGCGATCTCGGATGCGAGCGGTGACAGCGCCATCATTGAATATATCGGCGGCAAGCAGATCATTCACCACGACCGCAAATATCAGGTGATGACGAACTCGCCCACGTTCGACAAGCAGCTTGCGATGGAAGAATACTGGAGGGGGATCGGTGGCACGGTGATGTTGCCGGGCACGAATCGCGCTGCAGACCGGTTTGCGCGTGCATCGTTTTATATCAATGCGATTCCGAAAGACGAGAGTCCTGATGTGACCCTTGCGAGCGTATTCAGCGTTATCCGGAATGTATCGGTGCCTTATGGAATTACGACCCCGGATCAGCCGAATATCTCATCGACACGATGGCGGACGGTGTCGGATCAGAAGAGAAAGATCTACTTCTTCGAGTCGGCTCTAACGCCGAATATTTTTTGGGTCAACTTCCAAGACATCGACTTTTCGGCCGCGACAGGCAAGGTGATGAAGCTGGACCTGGGCAAGAACCAGAGTCATATCTACTCGGGCAACGCGGTCAGAGATTTTCAAGTGGCAAAGCCCTTCAAATTCCTGGGCCTGAGCTAAAGCGTCTACGGCTTTCTTGACGACACGGGCACGACTCGTTCCACATCGGGTCGTCCTTCGTGGAGGATCTTTGTCTTGATGTCTTTTGCTGCTTCTTTGGAGGCGTCGCGTTGGGTTTCCGCCATAGGCTTGGGATCGCCTAAAACCATGCGGGCGGCTCCGCGCAGGATCTTGCGGATCGGCCACGCTCCATCGTCGTTGGGAAAGAAGATCTCGCCGTTGCGCTGTTTTTCTGGCCGATAGTACCAGCGGCGGAGCAGTGAGAGGTGGTCGCTCAGTAGTGCCAGGTCGCTTGAGGGTTGAGTTCGCGCTTCGAGCAGAGAGAGGACGTGTTCGGCGCGGTGCTCGGGAGAGTTGGAGGCAGTCGATTCGCCTTCGAGCGGGACAGCTTGCAGCATCAGAGGCTGTGCGAAGAGAGAGCTGCCGACGCTGGTCTGCTCGCGGACGGCGCGGACACCGAGTGTGGAGAGTCGCTCGGGACCAACGATGCAGCCGCCGTCGAGCAGGAACACGGCCGTCTCTTCTTTGTTTTCCAACTCGGCTTCTCGCTGCTGCTCTCCTGCCGTTTGTACGATGATGGCTTTCAGCTTCGGGATGGGGCGTATGATCCAGTCGGCGAGCGCCTGGGTGGCTTTCACCTTTTGCCATTGCGCGTGCAGCGCGGCGGCTTTTTCGAACTGCATCGCCGAGGAGGCTTCTTCGCGTTCGAGACCGATGGAGATGATCATGCTCTCGCCGCGGGTGTCGAAGAACTTCTTCACGGCTGCAGACTCGGTGGCGTATTCCTCAGGCGTGCAGGCCTGCTTGCAGGGCTCGATGCACTTCTTCATCTCGCCGTAGACGCAGCCCGGATGGTCGGGATAGGGTGCGAGGTCTTCGTAGCAGCGGCGAAGTTTGAAGAGGTCGAGGACTGCGTCGCAGTAGCGCTCGGCTGCGAGACGCGAAGGGAAGGGGCCGTACATCTGCTCGAGGCCGCGCTTGGAAAGCTTGTTGGTGGAGTAGACGCGGGGGAAGGCGTTCTCCATGGTCATTCGGAGGAAGTATGGTGTGTGGAGTTTGAGCCGGCGGCGGGCTTCGGTGTATCCGAACTGTGCGGCTGTTGCCTGATAGAGGACGAGCGAAGATTCGAAGGTAGAACCCGTGACGCAGTATTCGATGCGAGCTACTTTTTCGCGGAGGTTGAGGCGCTTGGATTGGGATTCCGGCGGATCGAGCAGACGCCGCATGCGACGGCGCAGGTCTGCCGTCTGCGTCAGGTAGGGCGCGTCTTCCTTGCGGGCGCCGCAGAGAGCGAAGACGCCGGGCTCTGCGGGAATGGTGCGAAGAATCTCGTCTGCCTGGCCGGGCGTGAAATCTAGAACGTGTTCGAAATGGAAGCTGGTTGCCACAGATGGAATTGTAGTCGCGGTTATCTGATGATGCGCTACAACTTACGCGCCGGAAGTCATCGATTCACCGGCTCTGCCATCGGGGGGTAACTATACTGCTATCATGAGTCCTCTCGTTCGCCGGCCAGCACCGGCAGAACCCAAACTTGAGACTGATCCCGAACTCGCGGAGATCCTTAGAGAACTCTCCGCACGCGAGCCGATCTTTCATCGAGCGGAGTTTGGAGTATCGCGGGAAGACTTCGAGCGAATGACGGTCGAGGAGTTTTGGGAGATTGGTGCCTCGGGTCGTCGATACTCGAGAAACTTCGTTCTGGACGAGTTGGAGAAGCGGTACGCTGCGGATCATGAAGATGTGTGGGAGACATCGGAGTTTCACTGCCGGAGACTCACCGAAGATGTGTTTCTCCTGACCTATACGCTTGTGCAGGACGATACACGCGTCACGCGTAGATCGACGATCTGGCAGAGGACTGCCGAGGATTGGAAGATCGTCTTCCATCAGGGGACGGTTGTGACGGATGGGTAGATTGCGGGTCGCTGTCAGGCGCCAGCGATCGTCATTCCTTCGATGCGGATGGTGGGAGCGGCGCTGGCTCCGCGGAAGACGAGATCGCTGCCGATAGCGACGATGTTCTTGTACATGTCTTTGAGGTTGCCGGCGATGGTGATCTCTTCGACAGGGTAGGCGAGTTCGCCGTTCTCGATCCAGAGGCCGCTGGCGCCTTGCGAGTAGTCGCCGGTGACCAGGTTTACCCCAAAGCCCATGGTCTCGGTGACGTAGAGACCGTTTGGTATGTCTCCAATAATCTGCTGAGGCGTCAACGTGCCTGCTTCGAGGAAAAAGTTTCCGGCGCCGATGCCGGGGTTGCCGGCGAGTCCGCGTGAGGCGTTGCCGGTGGACTTCATGTTGAGCTTGCGCGCGGTGTAGGTGTTCGAGACGTAGTTCTTCAGGACGCCGCGCTCGACCAGTACGGTGCGGCGCGTGGGCAGGCCTTCGCCGTCGAAGGGCCGCGTGCCAAAGCCGCCGATGCCGTCGTGAATGATCGTTCCGTCGTCGATGACGGTGATGTTTTCGCCAGCAACCTGCTCGCCCAACATGCCGCTGAAGAAAGAGGCGTTGCGGTAGATGGCGTCGCCGTTGGCTGCGTCGAAGATGTTGCCGATGATCGAGCGTGCGATCTCGGGTGAGAAGACGACGGGGGCCTTTTGCGTCTTGACCTGGCGCGCGCCGAGTCGCTTCAGGGTGCGGCGTGCTGCCTCCTGGCCGATCTCTTCGGGATTCTCGAGCTTCTTCACGGTGCGTGAGTTCGAGAACCAGTAGTTGCGCTGCATGTTGCCCTTCTCGTCATGAGCGATTGGCGCGGCAGAGAAGCCGCAGTAGCTGCGACGATACTCGCCGGTGAAGCCGCGGGAGTTCATCAGAATCTTGTGAGAGGTGGAGGTGTCGAAGTCGCCGCCGCCGGAGTTCTGAATGCGGGAGTCGTAGGCCATCGCGGCGGCTTCGGTGCGGCGCGCAATTTCGATGCGCTCGGCAGGCGGCATCTCGTTTACGTCGTCGAAGTAGAGGTGCTGATCTTCTTCGATCTTGCCAAACTCCTCCGGTTCAGGAAGGCCGGCGAAGGGGTCTTCGCTGGTGATCTTCGCGAGCGTGATGGCACCCTCGACGAGGCGTGCGATGCTCTCACTTGAAAAATCAGAAGACGACGTGCTGGCGGTGCGCTGGCCGATGAAGACGCGCAAACCAACTGCGCGGGAGCCCGATTCTTTCAGCGTTTCAACCTGTCCTAAACGCACTAATGCTGAGAATTCGTCGCCTTCATAGACGACGGCTTCGGCATCGGTTGCTCCCGCCTTGAGTGCGTGGCTGAGGACATCGGAGGCAAGCTGGCGGAGGTTTGTGGACGTCTGGGTTGGCATGGTCTCTTCAGGATAATTGGTTTTGAGCTGACTTTCTGACAGCTGTAAAGCCAGGAAGTGGCTGGTATGATGCTCGCTGTCATCCCACATATGCTGAAATCAGGAGATACGAGTGTCAGAGTCCGAGATCGTATCCGGCAACGCCGCAGTCGTCGCCAGGTTTTTGGAAGAGGTCATTAATCAGGGGCGGTTGGAGCAAGCCGACGAACTTGTCGCGGTCGACTTCGTCGAGCTTGATCCTCTTCCAGGTCAGCGGCAGGGACGAGAGGGTCTGAAAGAGATCATCGGGATGATGCGTGCCGCATTCCCGGATATTCACTGGGTTGTGGACGAGACCGTGGCTAGTGGGGACAAAGTTGTCACTCGCTTCACATGGACCGGTACACATCGAGGGACGTTTCTTGGTGTTCCTGCTACGGGCAGGAGCGTCAACGTCAAAGGTGTTGTCATCGACCGCCTGGTTGGGGGGAAGATGAAGGACAGTCGCATCCTTATGGATAATCTGACGATGATGCAGCAGATTGGCGTCATTCCAAAGTTATAGCGATCAGCGTGCAGATGTTTGCGCCGAACGATCGCCCTCGATAGAACTTAATCCCGGAACCGAATTTACCGCACCGGGGTTGCAGAGGGGCGCGCCTGACGGCCGTCGGTGGCTTTGAGGAAGTACATCCCGGCGGCACAGTACTCAGAGTCGGTCTTGAGTTTGTGCTCGATGTGTGTGGCTGGGCCGTCTTCTGAGCGGCGCTTGAACACCTTCACCGCGCCACCACAACTCATGCAGCGAAACTCGGTGTCGTTGTCTTCGAGCGCGACCGTGATCGGCTTGACCTTCCAGAACGATTCATAACCACCAGCGGCTCTGACGCGGCGACGCTTCACTTCACATTCGTAAAACTTTTCGCGTTCGATTGCCATGAGATACCTCGAAGTACGGGTGCGGTTGAGTCCAACGTTGGGTCGTACTTTCAGGTGTGGTGCGAACGGAGTCCGGCAGAACGCGGTGCAAAGAACGATGCTATTCGACGGGGCGCTGCGAGGGTCTGGGTTCGCGTCCGTCTGTAGCTTTTTTGAACAGCATTCCGTTGGCGCAGTACTCGGAGTCGGCTGCGGACTTGTGCTCGACGTACGGCACAGAGCCCGCTTTGCCGTTGCGGCCTAACAGCTTGACCTCGCCGAAGCAGTCTTTGCAACGAAACTCGGTGTCGTTATCGACAAGCGCATCGGCCACGGGCTTTACCTTCCAGAACGGCTCGTAGCCTCCGCCGGCTTTTATGCGACGGCGTTTCACTTCGCACTCATAGATTTTTTCGCGTTCGACCGCCATTATTGTCCCGTTCCCCCGACCGTCATGCGGTCGAGCTTTACTGTCGGCATGCCTACGCCTACCGGCACACTTTGCCCCGCCTTGCCGCAGGTGCCGATGCCTTCGTCCAGTGCCAGATCGTTGCCGACCATCGACACATACTTTAATGCTTCAGGGCCGTTACCGATCAGCGTTGCACCCTTCACCGGCCGCGTTACCTTACCGTCTTCGATCATGTACGCTTCGCTGGCTGAGAAGACGAATTTGCCGTTGGTGATGTCGACCTGGCCACCGCCGAAGTTGACGGCGTAGAGGCCGCGCTTGACGCTCTTGATGATGTCTTCAGGCATATCCTCGCCGTTGAGCATGTAGGTGTTGGTCATGCGCGGCATGGGGATGTGGTGATAGCTCTCGCGGCGTCCACTGCCGGTGTTGGGCATGCCCATCAGGCGCGAGTTGAGCTTGTCTGAGAGGAAGCCTTTGAGAATTCCGTTTTCGATCAACACGGTCTCCTGTGTCGGATTGCCCTCGTCATCCATGTTGATAGACCCGCGGCGACCGGGCATCAGGCCGTTGTCGACGACGGTGACCTTTGGACTTGCGACCTGTTGTCCGATGAGTCCAGCGAAGGCCGAGGTCTTCTTTCGATTGAAGTCGGCTTCGAGGCCGTGGCCGACGGCTTCGTGCAGTAGAACGCCGGGCCATCCCGGGCCGAGAACGACGGGCATCTCGCCTGCGGGCGCTTCGATAGCGCCGAGTTGCAGGATCGCGGTTCGTGCGGCTTCGCGGGCGTGGCGCTCGGGAGACTTGTCACCTTCGAAGAAGTCCATTGTGACGCGACCACCGCCGCCGCTGGTGCCACGTGCTGTATTAGTGCCGTCTTTCGCGATGACAAACACGTTGAGGCGAGCAAGAGGCTGCGTGTCCGAGGCGAAGGTGCCGTCGGATGCCGCGACGAGTATGCGGCGAAGCTCATCGTTGAAGCCGGCACGAACCTGCGTGATGCGCGAATCATAGGCGCGCGCGGCTTTGTCGGCGCGTTCGATCAGGGCCAGCTTCGCAGCGATCTCGGCGTCGCTGGTGGCTCCTGCGACAGGGTAGAGAGAAGGGGTGTCGGTGTGGCGAAAGCCGCTCATCAGCTCTTTGGCTGGGCCGCTGGCGATCAGGGCCGCGGTGCGGGCTGCGCGGAGGAGCCGGTCGCTCGAAAGATCGTCGGTGTAGGCATAGCCGGTACGCTCGCCCGAGACTACTCGGATGCCGCACCCCACGCTGATCCCCTGGCTCGCCGACTTAACCAGAGACTCATCGATACCTAGCGAAGTAGACGTAACCGACTCAAAGTAAAGGTCAGCGTAGTCGCCTCCCGCTGAAAGGGCTTCCCCCAGGCAGCGTTCCATCAGACGTTCCGAAAGACCAAGTTTTTCGATGAAGTAGCGTTTGTGGTCGGGTGCGGGTATGGTCATCTAGATTGATTCTAGGCTTCCCCGAGAGCCCCGGCAAATGTCACTTATGCGGAGGTGCCGCAGGAGTATGCCCGGAGGCACTTATTTTTCATGGAGATTCGTGAGATTTCGTGCCGTTTCAGCGTCCATGTGAGGGGTCGGCAGATCCCGAAACGCTTAGATCGAGAGGCAACTGCGGCAGATCCGCAGCATAGCAGTTGCCGTCGGCGGCATAAGTTTTGCCGCATGCGGCGGTGATCGCTTGGCGTCGTGGCGACTGCGCGTACTGCCAGACTGCGATATCGGGAGTCCCGCTGGCGCTGAGCGCCGGTGGCTGAAGGCTGCATCCGTTGGCTGGCGGACATGCGTCCTGATAAACAAAGATTGTGATCTGGTGCAGATGCTGTGCGTTGACCAGCTCACGAATATGCTGCACCGTAGTGATGGTCTTGCCGGGACCGTCGCTGACCGGCTGGCCGCTGGCATAGACCCCAGGGAGATAGCCGGACTTCGTGGCCACGGTCTCAGTCCATGCAAGCAGATACGCTGATTGATCGTCGGTAAGTCGGCCCCCCTCCTCCTGATCCAAAAAGATAATGGTGCCGGTGGCGAAGTTTTCACGATGCGCTGCGACGATGGCTGCCATGGCGTCCTTCGTTCCGAGCGAGGCAGGTGATGTTCCGGAGCGCTTCTCCTTCTTGATCTCCGCCTCAAGCCGACCGTTGAACAGTACGAGAAAGCCGAAGCCATGACGCACCAATGCCTCGCGCTTGCCGACCCAGCCGTTCTGTCTTTCGCCTGGCGGATTGTTGAGCCAGTATCCGACAAAGGCAAAGTGGCGGCGCAACGTGGGCAGAGTCTGGTCGCCCGGATAATCGTTGATGTCGAAGCCCACATAAGGACCTGCGGTAAGAACCGTACCGAGGGGCTGCTGCGCAGAACTATGGATCACGCAAAGAAGAAGGAGGAGTGGGCGTAAAGCTGAGAGTCTCATAAGAGGATGGTTCGAGGGCGCGCAACAGAATCTTCATGATAGGTTACACAATCCTGTGTGCTAAGTTGCTTGTTAGAGGTATGGAGGAGGGGCCATGGCGCTGACTGACATCGATCCGAAATACCCCATAGGCGATTTTGTGCCGCCCGCAACCATCTCCCTGGATGAGCGAACCGAAGCGATTGCAACGCTGGCGGAGTTACCCGAGCAACTGCGCAATGCGGTCGATGGATTGAGTTCGGCACAACTGGGAACCCCGTATCGCGAAGGCGGATGGACGTTGCGGCAGGTGGTCCACCACGTCGCGGACAGCCATATGAACGCCTACGTGCGAGTGAAGCTTGCCCTGACCGAAGAATGGCCCGCAGTCAAGAGCTATAACGAAGTGGCCTGGGCGAAGCTGCATGACATGGCGGCGCCGGTGGAGTGGTCGCTGGAGCTTGTGGAGAGTCTTCATGCCCGCTGGGTTATGTTGTTTCAATCTCTCGACGAAGCCCAGTGGCAGCGTGGATATAAGCACCCCGAAGATGGACCTGTCACTGTTGAACTGGCAGCGCTGACCTACGCCTGGCACTCGCGCCATCACGTGGCTCACATCACGCATCTACGCGCTAAGGAAGGGTGGTAGCGGGTCACCCGCTCATGTCCACCATTCAGATTGCCACGATACCGAGCGAGATCGACCGCTGCTTTCCGGTGATGCGGCAGCTTCGGCCTGCGTTGATCGCCGAGGAGTTCGTCGGCCGCGTTCAGACGCAGCAGGCAGAGGGTTATCAACTTGCTTTTCTGGAATCGGACGGCACCATCGTGTCGGTGGCTGGCTTCCGCGTGCAGAATCTGCTGTGGAGCGGCAAGACGCTTTACGTAGACGACCTGGTGACGGACGAAGGCGCGCGCTCAAAGGGCCACGGCGAGTCCATGCTGACCTGGTTGATCGCGCTGGCGAAAGAGGCAGGATGCACGACCTTCATGCTGGATTCGGGAACGCACAGGCATGATGCGCATGCGTTTTACTTTCGCCATGGCTTGCGCATCTCCGACTTCCACTTCAAGCTTGCTTTGTAGATCCTGCCGACCATCGCGCTCCAATTGACATGCTCGCAAATGTGCTAACGTTCGGCTATGCCGCCAAGAGCCTCCTCCGCGGAGCCCGTGCAGACGGTGGAACAGATATCCGTCGCACTTGAATCCTTTTTAGCTGAATCTCCCCGCGCCGTGGTGCTCGAAGACGGCAAGGTCCTCTTCGACATGCGCGAGGCAAAGTACAAGCTGGCGACCGAACACGGCCGTTGCACCCTGCATCTGTGGGGAGAGGATCGCAATCTGGTGCGTCGCGTCGGTAGCACGGTGCTGCGCAACGGCGTGCTGCGGCTGAGCACACATCGATTCGGCCAAACCAAACCTCAGACGCTGGAACTTGTAACAGATCGCGATCGCCGCACACCGTCGACGCGAGAGGCAACGCGGGTGAAGTACCTGCGTGTGCTCGAGCGAGTTCTCCTGCGCAGCTTCCCCGAGTTCAAAGTGGATGCACTACGCACGGCGATGGATCTTGAGAAGAGCTTCGGCCCGGCATATGCTCGAGGTTCGCTGGTGCAGGGACAGAAGGCATGGGCCGTAATCGCCGTGAACGAAGAGGAGACGCAGGCCACCGTTGATGGAATCCTAACGCTTGGGATTTTGTGGTTGCAGCATTGCCGCGAATCCGGCGATGGTCGAAGGCTGTACCAGGGATTGAAGTTGATCGTGCCGCGTGGCATGGCGATGCTGACGCTGTCGCGGATGGCGTGGCTCAATGCGAACGTCGCGCAGTGGGAGCTGTGGGAGCTAGACCAAAAGACGGAAGAGTTGGAACAGCGCGATGCCGCCGATCATGGCAACCTGACCACGCGCCTGATGCATGCCCCCAACGAGCAAGCCGCACAGGAGCGATTTGCCGAGTCGAGGCAACGCGTGATGGCGCTCGTGCCCGAGATGATGCGCGAAGTAGTGGAGCAGCGCCTCCGCAGCGGTACGGAGCTTGCGTTTTTACTCCATGGTCTCGAGTTTGCGCGGGTTCGGATGGGCTATTCGGGCAACTCTTTCAACAGCGCACAGGAGATCACGTTCGGTGCCGGTGCAAATGAGACTCCGCTGACCGAAGAAAACAAAGGCGAACTGCGAGATCTGGTGGAGCGACTGTTTGCGCGGCGTATCGCAGGGGGCGACAAGCGCGACCCTCTCTATCGCATGCAGCCCGAGCGCTGGCTCGAGAGTGTGCTGCGGCGCGACGTCGAACCGCTCGATGCGCGGCTGGATCCGAAGCACGTTTACACGCAGGTGCCCGCGTTTGCTGCGGCAGATCGTGGGATGCTCGACCTTCTCGGCGTCACCGACGACGGAAGGTTGGCAGTTATCGAGTTGAAAGCCGACGAAGATCTTCACCTTGCGTTGCAGGGGCTTGATTACTGGGTGCGCGTGCGGTGGCATCATCTGCAGAATCCGGACCACAACACCGGCATGGGCGAGTTTCAGCGGCACGGATACTTCGGCGGCCTGCGGTTGTCGACCGACTCGCCACGGCTATACCTTGTCGCGCCTGCGCTGCGCGTTCATCCCGCGACGGAGGTCGTGCTGCGGTACCTTTCACCCCGGGTCGAATGGAGCCTCGTAGCGCTCGATGAGCGGTGGCGTGCGAAAGTCAAAGCTGTGTGGCGCAAGCGAAGTACAGATGCAACCTCGCCTTCGACCCACGTTTTGCAAGGCAGAGTCTGACCGCGATCAATCGCAGCAGGCGGCGGCTGAAGCGAGCATCGTTTCGTCGACGTCTGCGACGGCATCATTCTTCTCGGTGCTGGTCGCGCGAGTAACGAAGAAGCTCTCGATTGCGTTGAGGACCGCATCGCCGTTCTTCGATTCGAAGATCTGCTTGCGCAGTGCACCGCCACCGGGCACGCCGTGCGTGAACCAGCTTGCGAACTGCTTCATCTTGCCGACGCAGTCGCGGTGGCGCTGCTCGCGTGCGACCTGTCCTGCAGCCGTGATGGCCTCTGCACGCGCCGCTTCGGCCCGCTCCTCGATGGCGATCTCATCGACCAGCATCTGGAAGTAGGTGCGGATCATGCGGTAGCGGTCCTGGTCGGTCGGCTGGTCGTAGGTGCCGACGCCGGTGGCTTCTTTTGTCGCGGTGTACTGCGCGATCTGGCGGAAGATCCAGGGGTTCGAAGGCGCGGTGCGGCCGATCATCACGGCGTCGCAGCCGGTGACGTCGACCATCGCGGCAGCATCTTCCGGTGTGCGGATGTCGCCGTTGCCGATCACGGGAATCTTGACGGCATCCTTCACCGCAGCGATGTACTCCCAACGTGCCTGGCCGGTGTAGCCGTCTTCCCGCGTACGGGCGTGCAGTGCGACGGCGTTCAGGCCGCAGTCTTCGGCCATCTTCGCGAGTTCGACGCAGACGATGTGCTTATCGTTCCAGCCCATGCGGAACTTCACGGTGAAGGGAATCGAAACAGCAGCGCGAACGGTCTTGAAGATCGTCTCGATCAGCGGCAAATCGCGAAGCAGGCCGGAGCCGCCATTACACGCGACGACGCGCTTGGCAGGGCAGCCAAGATTCAGATCGACGAGGTCGAAACCAGCGTCCTGCACAATACGCGCAGAGTCTGCGAGTGTTGCAGGATTCGAGCCGAAGAGCTGCGCCGAGATGGGGTGTTCGTCGTCGTAGTAGGTCAGGTAGCGTTTGCGCTTGGTCTCTCGCATGCGCGAGAGGCCGTCGGCGGAGGTGAACTCCGTCATGATGAGGCCGCAGCCTGACTGCTGGTTCGACGTGATGCTATCCACATCAGCCGACGAGTCCGCAAGACCATCCGCGGGAGTCGTGAACTGGCTGGCATTCTTGATGAAGCGGCGAAAGACCGTGTCGGTCACACCGGCCATGGGAGCAAGCACCGTCGCAGGAGCGATCTTCACGTTGCCGATGGTGAAGCTCGCAGGCACGCGGGTGTGCTCCGGCATCGCGTGTACGGCCGGGTCGTCCCAACGTTTCTGTTCGAGGGTGTATCGCTTCTTCATGGCAACTGGCGCTCGCGGTTCTCGTTTAGTTTAGACAAAACAAAGGCCTCCGCGTCTGACGGAGGCCCCTGGATGCTTTAGGCGTCCGCTTACTTCGCGGCAGTCTCGGCCTTGCCGGCGTCCGACTTTGCGAACTTGCGGCGGAAGCGCTCGACGCGACCTGCGGTATCGATCAACTTCTGCTTGCCGGTAAAGAACGGGTGGCAGGCAGAGCAGATTTCGACGACGATGTCGCCCTTGTGCGTGGAGCGGGTTTCAAACGTGTTCCCGCAGGCGCACTTGACGTGGATGTTGTCGTACTTCGGGTGAATACCTTCTTTTGGCATGGTAACTATCCTTTTCTTAATCTTGGGGTATGCCTGCCGGCTCGCGGATCGCTTGCAACGGAAGAGTTCACGTCACATCGAAGGGCCTGTCGCGCCGCCGCTTGCGCCTTTTCGGAGCGCTCAAGCAGTTTCCTCAGTTTAACTCAGATTCGCACAGGGGGCAATTGGATTCAGATGCTGCCATACTGAAAGGACGGCCATGAGTGAAGTTTGTAAAATATGCGCAGGTACGGGAATGCAGATCATCCGAACTTCAGATGGTCAACAGTTCGCCCAAACTTGCGATTGCCAAATTGTGGTCCGGGTCGAACGCGCATTGCAAAGAGCCGGTATTCCAGACCGGTATCGATCCAAATCACTTCATTCTTTCGAAACCAATGGGAAAGATCCCTCGTTGTACCTGGCATTCGACCACGCGCGAAGGTTCGTCGACAACTATCCATTTGGGATGAATGGCCTCGGTTTGCTGCTTGTGGGCAGTAGCGGATTGGGAAAAACCCATCTTGCGGCAGGAATTTTACAAGCACTGGTGATAGAGAAACGTGTGAATGGGTTGTTTTTCGATTATCACGATCTACTGAAGCGAATTCAAAACTCCTACAACCCGTCTGTCGCAGCCACAGAGCTATCTGTTCTCAGACCTGTTTTTGAAGCTGAAGTATTGGTGTTGGACGATCTCGGGGCGACGCGACCCACAGACTGGGTGTGGGATACCGTCGCCCACATTCTCAATGCTCGCTATGGCAGGAACCAGACCACGATTATTACAACCAACTTCCCGAATAAGCCCAGCCTTGTGAATCGCGAGGCTGTCGCCTTAGGTTCTGCGGGGCGCGCCGCTAGGGGCGAGACCTTAGGGGATCGCATTGGGGATAGAATGCGGTCGAGATTGCAGGAAATGTGTGTTGTGGTCGAAATGCAGGGAGAAGATCGTCGGGAACGGGAAAATAAGGCCCAATTTCAGGCGTTCTAGATTTCAAATTCAACTAAAGACACCGCCTACTGCCCCAGTAGATTAGAGCAGCGTGAAGAGCAGAAACAAGCCGGCAGTGAGTGCGGCGAATTGATACATTCGATCTGCGGCGACTGGAATCGACATACCCTCAGCTGCGATCGAGGCATCCGACACGTCAATCAGCGATGAGGAAAAATGCGGCGAAATTTCCATTTGCTCGTCCATGTCCAGCCTCTCCTCGCTGTATCCTGCGTCTCGGTTGGCCCTAGCGATAGACAAATCAGCCAACACCCTATAGATGATCCTTAACGCGAGAATGCACCAAAATGTTTCGAGCGTAGATGAATATCCGTCGAGTTTTTTTCTGAACCCCTATTGGTTCCATTTCGGGAATGCTGCACAGACGATATTCCGGGGCGCGATTCCCATTGTCCCTCGCGTGTTGCGGTATAAAATCTCGGCTTATGAACGAACAGAGTCGTCCGCTCGATAACCCGGTTAATTCAACTGATTCCTCCCGTCAGACCCCGGTCGCCCCAGGCAGTAGCCCGCAGCCTGCAATGTTCTCGAGCAAGCCCCCTGAGGGAGGCCGTCTGCCGGTCGCGGCCTGGGGCGTGGCTGGATTGGTGGTCCTGGCTGTAATCCTCGGCCTTATTTTTGCGACGCGCCACAAGCCGCAGGCTCCTCCCAATACGATCCAGCCACCAGTCGCCTACGCCGCAGAACTCCCTCTATCGCAGCTCGCGATGAGTGAGTCAACTAGTCTCTCGGGAGGCAAGTCGACCTTCATCGACGGCCACATTCAGAACTCCGGCCCTCAGACCGTCTCGGGCGTGACCGTTCAGGTGATCTTCCGCAACGACGAGGCCATGCCTCCTCAGGTCGAGACCTTGCCCCTTTCATTGATTCGGACGCGAGAACCCTATATCGACACTCAACCGATCAGCGCGGCCCCCTTGAAGCCGGGCGACGAACGAGACTTTCGCCTTATCTTCGAGTCTATTCCTGGCAATTGGAACACCCAAATGCCCGAGATTCACATCATTAGCGTGGACGCCAAATAGGGTCACCAAGTAATAGTTACCTGCCTGTCGGGAAGATTTTGCGTGAGTTGGATGTAATCTCCCTGATGAGCGAATATTCACAATTCCCCTAAGCGCCTTACTTTCATCGAGTTGATACTTTTCAGCGGTTTGGCACACTACCTGCTCTAGCAAGTGCATGTTGACGTCTGGAAAACAGGCGCGAGTCAGAACAGGAGAGCAGACCAAATGATGAATTCTGGAAAGACTTTCGGCCTCCCGGCTTTACTGCTAGGTAGTGCAATGGGCCTCTCAGCTTTCGCTCAGACCAGCACTCCCGCGGCCCAAACAACCGACTCCACAGCAGCGACCTCAACTTCCGGCACCGCCGCCCCCACAACCAACGCGGATGGCACCTACGCGACCGGCAAGCCCCTCTCCGGAGATTCTAAGGAAGGCTTCTGGGGACACATGAATCCGTTTGCCCGCAAGAAGTGGGTAAACAGGCAGACTGCTCCGATCAAGGACCAGGTAAATGAGCTTGATCAGCTTCAGGCCAAGAACGCTAACGATATCAAGGATGTAGACAGCCGTTCGCAGGCAGGCATCAAGAATGCCATGAACTCTGCGAACACTGCAGACCAGCACGCGCAGGATGCGGCGAACCGCGCAAACTCCGCCCAGACGCTGGCGAGCAATGCAAGCACCCGGACGGACTCTCTCGGTCACACGGTCGGCAATCTCGATCAGTATCAGACTGTCTCCTCGACTGCAGTGAAGTTCGCTCCCGGCCGCACGGCTCTTGGGCCGACCGGTAAGTCCGACCTCGATAATCTCGCCACCACCCTGGGCAACGAGAAGGGCTACATCATCGAAGTTCAAGGCTACAGCAAATCGGGTGTTCAGACCTCGCAGGCAATGGCCGACTCTGTCGTCCGCTATCTCGTCACTGAACATCAGGTCCCGGTCTACCGCATCTACAAAACTGGTCTCGGCAAAAACACCGAGAAGCCAGCCGATGGAGAGCAGGCAGTTGTGAATGGCGTCAAAGTTACGCTCCTCCACAACAGCTTGGCGACGATGAGTTCAGACTCGGCGTCCACCGCAGCAACAACGCCAAAGAGCTCCCAAACGGGAGTAAGTTCACCACAAGAGGTGAATCAGTAGCCCTCCCCCAGGACGGTGCAGTTTTCCCGCACCGTCCGCAAGTTTGCCGAGATAGCGACTTAGATCGCACTCGCAAAAACCTCTCCTAACCAGAGAGAACCAAGGCAGATTGGCCCCTCAATGAGGGGCCGCTTTTTTTAACTTGATATCTTCCGACCAACGGGACGGCCCTCCGAAAATAAGGGTATACAAGCCACGAAGTGGCCGCCCCGCGCGCAGCGGGCCCGTCCGGGCAGGACAAGCTTCTAACTAACGGCGGCGTGCACGGCCAGCAGTTGCTCCAGCACAGCCTTCAGGTGGTTCAGATGAAGCGCATTGGCCCCATCGGACTTAGCCTCCGCGGGATTGTCATGCACCTCAAGAAAAACTCCATCGACTCCAGCTGCGACAGCAGCGCGAGCCAGTACAGGGATGAACTCCGGCTGCCCCCCGCTGACACCATTGCCAGCTGAAGGCGTCTGCACCGAGTGCGTTCCATCGAAGACCACCGGCGCAAACCCACGCATCACGGGCAGCGAGCGCATATCCACCACCAAATTGTTGTATCCGAAGCTGGCTCCGCGCTCGGTCAGCGAAACGCGATCGTTGCCGCTCTCGCGAATCTTCTCCACCGCGTGCCGCATATCCCACGGCGCAACAAACTGACCTTTCTTTACGTTGATCGCTCCGCCGGTATTCTTCGTGGCTTCGGCCGCGGCGATCAGCAGGTCCGTCTGGCGACAGAGGAACGCTGGAATCTGCAGCACATCGACAGCCTCTGCCACAGCGTCGCAATCGACGGCGGCGTGAACATCGGTCAATACCGGCAATCCGGTACTCTTCCCAACTTCACGCAGAATCCGGCAACCCTCCACCAGCCCGGGTCCGCGAAAACTTTTGATGGAGGTGCGATTCGCCTTGTCGTAACTGGCCTTGAAGATGTACGGAACGCCAAGGTCCGAGGTGATGCGCTGAATTGCATCCGCCATCTTGCGCACGTGGCCTTCGGATTCAATCACGCATGGTCCCGCAATGAGAAAAAGCTTGCCCCGGCCAACCGGGACCTGATGTGGTGTACTGCCGATGTCGAAGGAATGAGTCACATCGTTTATTTGACCATAGCCGCCACCTGCGCGCGCGACCTGAGATCGGCCTGCTAGTTCTTCAGCGACCTGCCCAGCCCCGAAAGAACCAGCGTCATGAACGAAAGCCCTCGGCGGCTGTCTTCGCTCGTTGCGCGCCTCGCAAGCTGCCACAGGCTCGGAGCTTCGCGCTCCGCCTGGTGCTCTTTCGTCGCATGCGCCATCACCTTCGAGAGCTGATCGAGCACCTCTGGATCAAGTTCAGTCAGAATCTTCGCCGCGGTCAGCAGATTACGAATCGCTGCAATTCCCTCTGGCTGCGCGGCGTACTTCGATAAGGTGTTGAAGATCGTATCCTTCGCCCCGATCGCACCATGAAGCAGGCTCAGCAGACCCTTCCGATGTGCCTCTTCGAGCACATCGTAGGCCAGCAGCAGCGCCTCGGCATGCTCCTCGGGAGCCTTCTCAAGCTTGCGCACAAGGTCGGCTTTGAAGTCGACAGTAATCGGTTTGAAAGCAATGGGCTTCGCCATAACAGCTCCTCAAAAGTCTGGGTGCGAAAACTAAACCGTGGTGGAAGTGATCTGAACGAGTTTGTCCGCCGCAGCGGTTCCCGGCAGGTGATAGTCTTTGCGCGCCCACTTGCGTTCAATCTCGAGACCAGACTGCGGCGTACGCGTGCCATAGCGGAAGTTCCTGCGCGGCAGCGGATTCTCCCCCTGTTCCGGCAGCACCGTCATGCTCACTGCGGTTTCCTTGAACGCAGGCGTGTGCGTCTGACGATCCGTGAAGCTGCTCGTCAGCTTGTTCACCGGCTCTTCGACCGAGTTCAGCGTCATGTAGAGTTGCTTGCCGGTCACCCGCTCCGACACCAGCACTTGCACCCTCACCTTGCCATGCGGCGAGGTCACCTGCACATACCGGCCCGTGGTGACGCCGCGCTCCGCTGCCAGCTCGGGCGACACCTCAATCCAGCTATTCGGCGTAATCTCTTTGATGCCAGGCGTGCGGGAGGTCATGCTGCCTTGCTCGAAGTGCTCCAGCAGACGGCCGTTGTTAAGGTGCAGATCGTAGATAGAGCTGGTCTCCTCTGACGGCGGAATGTACTCGATCGGGAAGAACCGCGCCTTCTTATCAGGAAAAGGAAAACCCTCGGTAAACAGCAACGGCGTATCCGTGCCGTCAGCATGCACAGGCCACTGCAGGCTGTCGAAGCCTTCCAGCCGCGAGTAGCTTACCCCGGCGAACAGCGGAGTCAGTCGCGCCACCTCATCCATGATCTCGGAAGGATGTTTATAGCTCCAGTTGCCGCCCATCCGATTTGCGATCAACTGAATGATCTCCCAATCGGCCTTCGATTCTCCCAATGGCTCCATTGCCTTATAGATGCGTTGAATGCGCCGCTCCGTGCTGGTGAAGGTTCCGTCTTTCTCAAGCGAAGCCGCTGCAGGCAAAACCAGATCGGCATAACGGCAGGTCTCCGAGAAGTTGATATCCTGCACAATAAAAAACTCAAGCTTCTCCAGCGCGCTGCCAACATAGTTGGCATTCGAGTCCGAGGTGATCGTATCCTCGCCCTTGATATACAGCGCCTTCAGCGTCCCAGCCAGAATGGCCTCGATCATCTGGTGATTGTCTTTGCCCGTGGTGGTCGGCAGCGTCACGCCCCAGTCGGCTTCGAACTTCGCAACAACATCTGGGTCGTCCACGTGCTGATATCCGCTGAAGACATTCGGCATTGATCCGTAGTCGCTCGCTCCCTGCACGTTGTTGTGGCCGCGCAGCGGATAAGCACCAGCTCCCGGCCTCATGTAGTTGCCGGTCACCAGCAATAAATTCGAGAGTGCAGTAGCGGTATCCGATCCGCCGCAGTGCTGCGTCACGCCCATCGCAAACAGAATGCAGGTACCATCCGCCGCCGCAATCTCATGCGCAACCGTAGTCAGCGTTGCCGCGGGAACGCCTGTGATCTTCTCGGCGTACTCCATCGTGAACGGCTCAAGCGACTTCTTGAACTCGTCGAAGTGGTTCACCCACTTGTTGACGAAGTCCATCTTCGCCAGGCCGCTGTCGATGATGTACTTTGAGATAGCGCACATCCACACCGCATCCGTCGAAGGATTCGGACGGAAGAAGATATCGGCGCGCTCAGCCATCTCATGCTTGCGAAGGTCGGCGACGATCAGCCGCTGCCCACGATGCTTGTGCGAACGCTTAACTCGCGTGCACAGCACAGGATGGTTCTCCGCAGGATTCGCTCCCACGATCAACACCAGCCCGGCCTTCTCGATATCGGCAATCGACCCCGAGTCGCCGCCATAGCCAACCGTGCGCTGCAGCCCCATCGTCGCCGGATTCTGGCAGTAGCGGGCACAGTTATCGACATTGTTGGTCCCGATCACCGCGCGCGCCAACTTCTGCATCACGAAGCTCTCTTCATTGGTGCACTTCGAGGAGGCAATAAACCCCAGCGCATCCGGCCCGTGATCGTTCTTGATGCGTTTGAAGGTGTGCTCGATGATGTCGAGCGCTTCACTCCATTCAATCTCACGGAAGCTCTCGCCATCGCGCAGCAGCGGCTTGGTCAACCTGTCGTCTGAATTAATGTGCCCCCACGCAAACTTGCCCTTCACGCAAGTCGAAATTCCATTCGCCGGCCCATGCGTCGGTTCGATCTTGAGAATGTGACGCTCCTTGGTCCACACTTCAAAGCTGCATCCCACCGCGCAATAAGTACAAACGGTCTTGGTGCGCTTCGTCCGCTCGTTGCGCATCTCAGACTCCATCTCGGAGAGCGAAAGAATCGGCCCATATCCAATCGGCGGCTCAATACCCTTCACTACGTCGATCATGTTATTCAGCGTTACCGCCGGCAGGTCTGTCATATAGCCTGCCTCGCCAAGCATCGACTTCTCCATCAGCGCATTGCAGGGACAGACCGTCACGCAGTGCCCGCACGAGACGCAGCTCGAACCCTCGATCTGCGTTCCGCCATCCCACAACACGCGCGGATGCTCACTCTCCCAGTCAATCGACAGCGTCTCATTCACCTGCACGTTCTGGCATGACTCCACGCACCGGCCGCAAAGAATGCATTGGTCCGGATCGTAGCGATAGAACGGATTCGACATGTCCTTCTCATACGGCTTGTGCTTGAACTCGCGGTGCTGGTGCTTCACATCAAGTACTGCAGTCGTGTTGTGGATCGTGCAGTTCTGGTTGTTGTTATCGCACACCGTGCAGTAAAGCATATGGTTCTCGAGGATGCGATCGAACGCCTCGCGCTGCGCAATGTCGACGGCTTCGCCAAAGGTCTCGACCTTCATTCCCCCAGACACTTTGGTCGAGCACGCCCGCACCAACTCGCCGTTCACCTTCACCATGCAGGTGTCGCAGCTCTCAATGGGCCCCATCTGCTTTACATAGCAAACCTGCGGCACAGGCTTCTGCGTACCTACGGCGGTACGCCGATTCAGCAGGTCGATCAGCAGCTCCCCGGAGCGGCCAGGCACCTGCAGTCCATCAATGGTCAATTGAGTATTCGGGGTGAACTCGGCATGGGTATTCAGCAGTGATTTCGTAGTAGCCACAGGCCCTCTAAGATGCAAAGCGGAATAGCGGCGATGCTCCGTCTGACCATTCCATCTCTCTCAACATTACACCCGAATTCGCGATGACAAATTCATGACACAAACACATCCAGAAAGCGTTCTTGTCGCATCCAACTTGGCTCGGCTGAAATCTTCTCAGGTGCCGCCAGACAACTTATTGACTGAGATCCTGCGCGTCACGCGGCCCGCCCCAACGTGCCTTCACGACCGCCAAACCCTCTGCGGTGGTAGTAGCCAAGCCCTCGAGTTGCGCGTCCTCCGCTGCCTCCAGCATCTCCTTAAACTGCGGACTCGGCCGATATCCCGCAGCAATCAGATCCCGGCCCGTCACCAGCAGCTTTGGCCGCATCTCCTCCACCGGCGCAGCCTCGTATCTCTCCTTAGCAAACTCATAAAGCTTCAAATCCCCATGCGCCGACATGCAATCCAACCAGTGCAACGCAAGATGTTCGTCAAACTTTGGCAGCCGCAAAAACCGCTTCAGCGTCGACTCTTTCATCTGCAGAACGTCCCCGAAGCGCATGTGATTCTTCACCAGCGCAATGATCTGTTCGGTCTCCTCATTCGAAAAACGCAGTCGTCCAAGAATCGTCTCCGCCATGCGCACTCCCACCTCCACATGCCCATCGAAGCGAATACGATCTCCCGGCTTCTTAGGATCAGGCGGCCGAAATGTAGTAGGTTTGCCGATATCATGCAGCAGCGCTCCCCATGCCAATGCGGGTGACGAGCCAGGCTTCAGCTTCTCCAGCAGCAACATCGTGTGCACCCACACATCGCCCTCGGGATGAAACTGCGGCGGCTGCTCCACTCCGCGCATCTTCACGGCCTCGGGCAAAATATGCTGCAACAACCCCAGCTCATCCAACATCTCGAACGCTCGCCGCGCATGCCCTTCCGTCAACATCAGCGTCAGTTCATCGCGAATCCGTTCAAGGCTCACCTGCGTAATCTCCGTAGCAAGCGCCTTAATCGCCTCCGCAGTCTGAGCGTCAATCTCAAACTCCAGCCGTGACGCAAACCGCACCGCCCGCAGCATCCGCAGCTTGTCTTCGGTAAAACGATCTTTCGCAACGCCGATCGTTCGCACCAGGTGATTCGTCAGATCCTCGCGTCCGCCAACAAAGTCCAGAATCGCCGCTTCATGTGAGTCCGCCAGCGGATCGAACAGCATTCCATTGATCGTGAAGTCGCGCCGCTGAACATCCTCGCGTGGATCAGTCGAAAACCGCACCGCATCCGGCCGTCTCCCATCGCTGTATGCCCCGTCGTGCCGAAAGGTAGCTACTTCAGTGGTAACCTCGCCGTCTCCATCCGGCGTACAAACCAGCACCACCCCAAAGTGCGCCCCCACCGAGTACGTCTTCGCGAACATCTCCATCACCACATCCGGCGTCGCGCTCGTCGCAACATCGAAGTCCTTCGCCTCAACCCCAAGCAGCAGATCGCGCACACATCCGCCCGCGAAGTAAGCCTTATGCCCCGCGGCATGCAGCGCCACCACGATCTCTCGCGCTGCCTCGTACCTCGAATTGTCCTTCCACGGGTCCTTCATGCCTTCCCCTATGATAGAGAGATGCCCGAAAGCCCCCAGAGCGGTTCAATGACTGGCAAAACGAGCGGCCTAATCCTTGGAATCGAAAGCTCCTGTGACGAGACCGCAGCCGCTGTCGTCCGTGCAGGAAGCGAAGCTCTCTCCAACGTCGTCGCCTCACAGATGTCGCTCCACGCCAACTACGGTGGCGTCGTCCCCGAACTCGCCTCCCGCGAACACCTTCGCAACATCGTCCCCGTCGTCCGCGAGGCCATGTCCCGCGCTAACGTTACCTTCGCCGACCTCGACGCCGTAGCCGTCACGGAAGGCCCAGGCCTCGCCGGCGCGCTCCTTGTCGGCATCACCTACGCAAAAGCCCTAACCCTCGGCCTCGATAAGCCCCTCATCTCCGTCAACCACCTCGAAGGCCACATCCACGCCGTCCTCATGGAGACACGCGAACGCTCCGAATCCCCGCTGGAACTACCTCTTCTCGCGCTCGTCGTCTCCGGTGGCCACACCCACCTCTATCTAGCAACCCACCAGCAGGGAAGCGAAACCTGGACCTACCGCAACGTTGGGCGCACCGTCGATGACGCCGCCGGCGAGGCCTACGACAAGGTCGCCAAGCTCCTCGGCCTGGGCTACCCGGGCGGACCATGGATCGACGCGCTCGCACCCCACGGCAACACCCGCGCCGTCCCCTTCACCTTCGCCGAGATCAAACACCGCGCTCCCCGCCCCGGCATCACCAATAAAAAAGCCCCCGCAAACACCGAAGGCCCCCACTTTGATTTCTCCTTCAGCGGCATCAAAACCGCCGTCCTCCGCTACGTCGAAACCCACAATATGCGCCACAGTATCGAATCCCGCCGCGCCGCACTCGCAGCCGACCCGACCCTGACGCCAAAATCCGGAGCCGTCATCGAACTCTGCGACCAGCAGACCCTCGACCTGATCGCCTCCTTCCAATACGCCGTCGTTGGCAATCTCCAGCGCCAGACCTTCGCCGCCGCCGAAGCCCTCGGCGCGCACAGCATCGTCGTCTCCGGCGGAGTAGCCGCCAACCGCGAGCTACGCCGTCGCCTCCAGGCCGAAGCCGACCGCCGCAACCTCCCCATCGCCTTCCCCTCGCTCGCTCTCTCCACCGACAACGCCGCCATGATCGCCGCCGCTGCCTGGCCTAAGCTCCTCGCGCAAAACTTCGCCTCAGAGGACCTCGGAGCCACCCCCCAGCTCCGCCTCGGCCAGCAGTAGCCCCACCCAGCCCAATGCCCCCGATATCAGCTAAAATCATCAGGGAACCTCAAGCGAGAGCAGTCTGCACCGCGCCACGCGCCGGCTGCGGCAGGATACTAGAGCACGTGGCAACCATAGAACTCTTCAACACCCTCGGCGGAAAGATTGAAACCCTCACCCCCGTCGACCAAAAAGCTCTGCGAATGTACTGCTGCGGCCCCACCGTCTACGACTACGGCCACATCGGTAACTTCCGCACCTTCCTCCATGTCGACGTGCTCCGCCGCGTCATCCGCCAGCAGGGCATCCCAGTCCAGCACGTCATGAACATCACCGACGTCGACGACAAGATCATCCGCAATGCTGGCGCCGCCGGCGTCCCCATCGCCCAGTACACCGAAAAGTTCGAGCGCGCCTTCTTCGAAGACCTCGACGCACTCGCCATCGAGCGTCCTGAGTACATCTCCCACGCCACCGCCTGCATCCCCGACATGGTCTCGCTCATCGAGCAGCTCGCCGCCAAGGACATCGCCTACAAAGCCGAAGACGGCTCCTGGTACTTCCGCATCGCGCGCTTCCCCGAGTACGGCAAGCTCTCCAAAAAAGACTTTGACGGCATCGAAGACGGCGCCCGCGTCGACATCGACGAGTACGAGAAGGACGCCGCCCGCGACTTCGCCCTTTGGAAGGCCGTAAAACCCGGCGAGCAATCCTGGGACACCACGCTGGGCACCGGCCGTCCCGGCTGGCACATCGAGTGTTCGGCCATGGCCACCAAGTTCCTCGGCGACGACATCGACCTCCACGCCGGCGGCGAAGACCTCATGTTCCCGCACCACGAGAACGAGATCGCCCAGTCTGAATCAGCCTCCGGCAAACCCTTCGTCCGCCACTGGAT
Organism: Tunturiibacter psychrotolerans; assembly: GCF_051013365.1. Lineage (GTDB taxonomy): Bacteria > Acidobacteriota > Terriglobia > Terriglobales > Acidobacteriaceae > Edaphobacter > Edaphobacter psychrotolerans_A. The sequence continues at coordinate 3,055,960 of NZ_CP132941.1, forward strand.
GCACGTCCGCTTCCTGCTCGTCGAAGGCAAGAAGATGTCGAAGTCCGAGGGCAACTTCTACACCCTTCGCGACCTGCTCCTCAAAGGCTATCGCGCCTCCGCCATCCGCTTCCTGCTCATCTCCGTGCCCTACCGCCACCAGATGAACTTCACCTTCGACAGCCTCATCGAATCCACCAACGCCATCGATCGCCTGCGCACCTTTCACCAGCGCATGTTGAAGGGCGGCTTCCCGCAAGGATGCGATCAGGCTCTCTCGCTGCTCACAGGCGAGGCGAGTATGGCGTACACCCTAGCGCTCGCGAACGACCTGAATACCGCCGAAGCCCGCGCTGCCATCTTCGATCTCGTTCGCGCCGCCAACACCGCAGCCGACACTGGCATGCTACGCAGCGAAAACGCGACAGAAATCCTTGGAGTTCTTGAACTCTTCGACGGTGTCTTCGCTGTTCTCGAAGACAAGGACGCAGCCATCACTCGCGCCGCGCTCGCCTGGGCCGAAGCCGAAGGCCGCCTCGACGAAGCCGCGCCCGAACTCGTCGCAACGCTCTCCTTCTCCGACGCCGACATCGACGCCCTCGTCGCCGAACGTACTCAAGCCAAAAAGACACGCAACTTCGCCCGCGCCGACGCCATCCGCAACGACCTGCTTCAAAAGGGCATCCTAATCGAAGACTCAAAAGATGGCGTCCGCTGGAAGAGAAAATAAGTTCGCCGGAGTGGAATCGATGACCTTCGCACCCCGCACTCTCGTAGCCACGCTCGTTCTCGCGGCCCTGTCCCTCACCGCAGCGGCGCAGACACCCACAGCCGATACGACCGGCTGGGAGAGCGAACCCCTCAAACTCCGCCTCTTCTACCCCTCGGATCTCGTCAAGGGCGATCCCGAAAAAGTCCTCCACGACGGCCATCTCACCCTGTTCAACGTCGACAACCCCAAGCTCGCCGCCGAGACTCACTGCCTCCGCCCCGCACTTCTGCTCGAACTTCCGCAGTCCGGCCCCGCGCAGACGACTGAGACTCAGCCCGCCGAAGACGGCACCACCCGCGTCACCGTCAAGCCCGCAATTACCGCATCGATCCTCTTAGCCGAACTCGACATCGACTGCCTCAACGCCGAGCACGAGAGCAGCAGCACCACGCTTCTCTCCGACCTCGCCGAGATCGTCATCAAGGTCCCCGGCATGAAGTCCATCGCGCAGCCCTCCTGGTACAACGTCGGCTGGCAGAAGGTTCACATGGCTGCCGCACAAGGTCAGGCACAACCCATGCAACCCGCAGACTCTACAAATCCCGCCGTCCCCCAGTCGCTCTACGCCATGGGCATCTCCACCAACTGGAACAGTCATCTTCTGGTCTGGTACTTTTCTTCGAACAACATCGACACGCTCAATCGCATCACCAAAACTACAGTCCGCTTCGGTCGCGCCGAAGCTGCACCGCTCTACCCTCTCCCCATGGGTACCGCGGCCCCATAGCTTCCTCTAACCGTAACCACCGCTGAGGCCCATGACCAAAGATCTTCTTCCCATCGAAGCCATCGTCGAAAAACTCGCGCTGCCCGAAAAGTACGTCGAACGCCTCGGCCGCTACGGCGCCAAGCTCACCCTCGACTTCCTCGACGATCCCGCCTTCCCCTTACGCGGCAAGCTCATCCTAGTCACCGCCACCACGCCCACTCTCTCCGGCGAAGGCAAAACCGTCACCTCCATCGGTCTCGTGCAGGGCCTGGAAAAGATCGGCAAGAAGGCCATCATCACCTCGCGCGAGCCGTCTCTCGGCCCCGTCTTCGGCATGAAGGGCGGAGCAGCAGGCGGCGGCCGTTCGCAGGTCGAGCCCGCCGAAAAAATCAACCTCCACTTCCACGGCGACTTTCACGCCATCACCTCCGCGCACAACCTCCTCGCCGCGCTCATCGACTCGCATCTCTTCCACGGGAACGAACTCGATCTAGACCCCCACGCCATCACCTGGCCCCGCGCGCTCGACATGAATGACCGTGCCCTTCGCCACATCATTGTGCAGGCGGGAGGCAAGCGCGACGGAGCCAATCGCCACACCGGTTTCCTCATCACCGCCGCCAGCGAGATCATGGCCATCATGACCCTCGCCGACAGCCGCGAAGATCTGCGCAAACGTCTCGCCCGCATCGTCATCGGCCAAACCCGCTCCGGCAAACCCGTTCTCGCCAAAGACCTCAAAGCCACGGGTCCCATGATGGCTCTCCTCAGCGAAGCCATCCTGCCGAATCTCGTTCAAACCACCGAAGGCACGCCAGCGCTGGTTCACTGCGGCCCATTCGCCAACATCGCTCACGGCACCAGCTCCGTCATCTCGCAGCAGATGGGCCTCCGCCTCGCAGACTACGTCGTCAACGAGACAGGCTTCGCCTCCGACCTCGGCTTCGAAAAATACCTCGACATCGTGATGCCGTCGTCCGGCATCAAGCCCTCCGCCGCGGTCCTCGTCACTACTGTTCAATCCGTTCGCAATCAGGGCGCAGGCGATCTCGAAGCGGGATTCGAAAATCTGAAAAAACACATCGCCATCGTGCGCGGCTTCAACCTTCCTGCCATCGTCGCCATCAACCGCTTCCCCAGAGACACCGACGAAGAGTTGACGTTCCTCGAGAAGTACTGCGAAGCCCAGGGCGCAGCCTTCGCGCTCTCCGAAGCCTTCGCCAAAGGCGGAGCAGGCGCCGCCGCCCTCGCCGAAAAAGTTGTCAGCGTCATCGCCGCCAACCCCAACGTCGCACCCACCAGCACCTACACCTCAAGCGCCTCTTCGCTCGAAAAGATCACTGCAGTCGCACAAAAAGTTTACGGCGCGGCCAACGTTGAACTCACGCCTCAAGCGGAAGAAAAACTCGCACGCTTCACCAAATGGGGCTACGGCGAACTCCCCGTCTGCATCGCCAAGACGCAGTACTCGCTCACCGACGATCCCAAGCGGATGGGCGCGCCCACCGGCTGGACCCTTCACATCACCGACGTCGTTCTTTCCGCAGGCGCAGGCTTTCTCGTCGTCATCTCAGGCTCCATGATGCTCATGCCCGGCCTGCCCAAAGCTTCCCGCGCGATGGATATCGACGTCGATGCCGCAGGCGAAATCACCGGCATGTCCTAAGCAACGAGAAAGGGTATACACGTCACGAAGTGACCGCCTCACGCGCAGTGAGCCCGTCCGGCAGGACATGCCGTTAACAAAAAAGACTAAGCCTCCAGCCCAGCAGCGACATCCTCATCCACCACCGTCGGCGCTCCACTCTTCATCTTCGAGCTGGTCACTAAGAACACCGCCACCAGAATCGCAGCCATGCCGATGTACTCCACAACAACGAAGCGCTCCTTCAGAAAAATCACCCCAAGAATCACAGCGATCACAGGATTCACATACGCATACGTCGCCACCTTCGACACCGCGACATGCTTCAGCAGATAAACGTAAGCACTATAGGTCAGAATCGATCCGAAGGTCACCAGATACAACGTCGACGCCCACGCCTGCAGTCCCCACTGCGCCCCGTGATATCCCTTCGTCGCAAGCATCATCAACACATTGAACACACCGCCAAACAGCATCTCCCATCCCGCAACCACAAACCCTCCCAGCCGAAACGTCGACCGCCGCGAGATCACCGACGCGCTCGTCCAGCACAGTGCCCCGCTCAGCAACACCGCTGCCGCGATAATCTGCCGCGAGTCACCGCGCAGCCCCTCCCGCAGCCCAGGCCACAACAGAAATACAAGTCCGGCGAACCCCATGCAAACGCCGATCCAACCCTTCACTCGCAGCCCTTCTCCTCTGGGCAAAAAAATCTCTATCAAAGCCGCATACAACGGAATCACCGCCACGATCAGCGCTGCCAACCCAGTCGGCAGATACTGCTCTGACCAGATCACCGACGTATTTCCGCACCCTAGCATCAGGACGCCGATCACCACCAACCGCACCAACTCCTGCCGGCTCGGCCACACCTTCATCCGCAGTGCAGCAGCGCCAGCCAGCATCAGCACGCCCGCCATTAAAAACCGCAAACTCCCCAGCACAAACGGCGGCAGCACCTCCACCCCGTATCGCATCGCCAGATACGTCGATCCCCAGAAGAGATACACGCACGCAAACGACAGCAAAATCCGTGTTCGGGTTGGTGCAGATTTTGCGGGCATTCCCCAATGGTATCGCGCCTGCCGACTGCCTCTGCCCCCTGCATTCAAAGCCCTCCCGGTGCTACGATAAGGAGATGGTGCTTCGTCCTGCGGCCTTACTTGTCCTTCTTCTCGTCTGTGTCTCGGCGTTCTCTCAAACTCCCGACCAGTCCTCCGCCCAGACAAATCCCAATCTTCCGCGGAGCTTCCACGACCCGGATCTGAACATCACCTACTTCTATCCAGGCCGCTTCGAGCCAGACCCCGCAAGCGTCGCCCAGAACACCTCACCGGCCTCCACCAGCTCCACCACTACCGCGACCCCGAAGTGCGCCCGCTCCACCTTCTTCGCCAACTCCGTCACTCCGGTCGACACCTCCTCCTTCGTCCTCTCCACCATCGACAACACCTGCCCCAACGTTCTTCGCGGCGCCACGACGCTCGGCCCTTTCATCCGCGAGCAGATCATCCGTCAGCTCAAGCAATACGGTGAGCCCACCGTCACCCAGGAAGCCACCCGTTACACCATCGACGGCCACCCCGCCGCCATCGTTCTCGCTTCAGTTCCCATGCCACAGGCAGCCGGCAAAATCCCCCAGACGACCTATGCCGCCAAGGCCTGCTTCCTCGGCAACGTTCCCGTCAAAGCAAAGAAGAAGTCCGACCCGGTCGACCCAACGCGCCATGTTCTCTGCTTCGACTTCACCACCCTGCACAGCGATCTCTACCATCTTCTCTTCGCGTTCAGCCTTCAGTTCGACAACGACACTCCCCAGCCCATCGTTCCCGGCAGCGTCATCCGCTAACATCGGCGAACGATTCCCTCGCCAGCAAAGCAGTCGTCAGCACCGGACTGTATCTTGCTTGCTCACTCCTCGCGAAGGAGCATCAATGGATCGGTGGACAGCGCACGCCGTGCCGGAACCCAGCCAGCCAGCAAGCCGAGCAGCAGCATCGTCAGCACAACCCCGCCAAGAACAATCGGATCCCACGGCGTAGCCTGAGACACAATAAAAGCCAACACCTTCCCCGCAGCCAAACCCAGCAGCAATCCCGCCCCTGAGCCAATCGCCAGCAATTTGCCTGCGCGTCCCAACGCCGTCTGCAAAAGCTCTCTCCGTTGTGCTCCCAGCGCAATGCGAATCCCGAACTCCCTCAGGCGCTTGCTCACCGAGTAGGAAGCCATGCCGAAGATCCCAACAACGGAAAGAATCGCGCCCATTACGCCCAGCACACCCAGCGAGATCGTCGCCATGCGCGGACCAAACAAATAGGCATCCAGCGCCTTGAACCGAGTTTGAATGTATACCGGCAGCCCTGAATCCATATTTCGAAGCGTGCTCCGAATGGCTGGCCCTAACTGCTCCGGATCGCGGCTCGAGCGCACCACGAGGTAGGCCGAGTTGGAAGGCCATTGCAGAATCGGAAGAAACATCGCAGGCCGCGGATCTTCGGTGAGGCTCGCATACTTTCCATCTTCCGCAATCCCTACGACCTGAACGCGCGCTCCATCCGGCATCTTGAAGTATGCGCCCATGGCCTTTGCCTCCGAACCGAAGATCTTTTGCGCAAACACTCGATTCACCACCGCGACGCGTGGCTTGTCCTTGTCCTCCTGCCACGTAAATGGCCTGCCAGACACAAGAGCCGTCCCCGCTGCCTGAAAGTACTCAGGAGAGACCTTGAACATGATGGCATCCGTCGCCGCGTTCGACTCTCTGAGGTCTGACGTATTGTCGGTGAAGACATTCGAATCCGGTTGCGTATCACCCAGCGGTATCTGATCGGCCAATCCCACCGTTTCGACACCCGGAATCGCCGCAATCCCATCGATCATGCGCTTCTGCATCGGGGGCACTTTGTCACCGAGGTACCCTGCCATATTCAAATCCGTCTCGACCAGCGTCGTGTTTTGCAACTCAAAGCCAAAGTTATTGTGGAGCGAGTTCGCCAATCCGCGCACCGCAACAATGGACGAGGTGACCAACACAGCGCAGATTGCAATCTGCACCACGAGCAGTACATCCTGGAAAGTCATCCGCAGCCCAAACCTGCCGCGCTTTGTCCCGGCCACGCTCCCCTTCATCACCTCGTACGGATTGGTCTGGAGCACCTGCCTCACCGGCACCGCCCCGAACAAGAGCCCGCTCGCTAAAGCCAGCAGCAAAGCAACCGCATACACCTTCGCATCCGGGTTCACCGACATATGAAGAGGCCATCGAGAGATCGGCTGCCACACGCTCAATGCATGCAACAGCACCACGCTGCCCGCAAGTCCAACTGCCCCGCCCATGAGCGCAATGAGTAACGCTTCAGTAAAGAGGCCACGCAGAATGCGTTTGCGGCTCGACCCCAGCGCAAGCCGCAGAGCAACCTCTCGCGACCGGTCTGCAGCGCGAGCGGCAAACAGGCTCCCGAGGTTGGCACAAGCCGCCAGCAGAATCAATCCCGCCAACAGCATCAACCCCGTCATAAATGTCCGCACCGGTCGGCCAATGAAATCGCCATACAGGCTCGGACGCGCCAGTTTAAAGCTCATCTTGGGATCGTCTTTGGGATACGTCCTCTCAAGATAAGCTCCAACCGAATTCAAATCGGCAATGGCCTGTGCCGGAGTCACTCCTGCCTTCAGATGTCCCAACGTCATGAAGACCCAACGGTCTCCCCGCGCGTTCATGTCGTTCACATCGATCCACTGATGGTCCACAATCGGCACAAAAAAATCCGGATTGAAAAACATCAGCGTGCCGTGGAACTCAGGCGGCGCCACCCCAATGATCGTGAACGGATGTTTGTTCAATCTCACGACCCGACCAATCACACCAGGATCGTCCTGAAAATGCGTATGCCAGAAAGCATGCGTCAGCACAATATACGGAGCGCTGTTCGGGCCACGTTCATCGGAGCTGTGAAAGACCCGGCCCAGATACGGCTGCAGGCCCAGCGCATCGAAGTAGTTTCCGCTGGCCTCGTCCACCCACGCGCGTGACGGATCGCTACCCGTGTCCAGCCCAGCCTGCGTGACGTTATAAGCAATGAGACTCTCAAACGTCCGGTTGCGGTCACGCAGATCGAGATAGTCCGGATAAGACGTCGCCATATCGTTGCTCGACAGGCGCCACAGTCCGTAGAGGCTCTCCGCGTGTGGCACATTCAACGGCCGCAGAATGAACGCATTCAACACTCCAAAGACCACCGAATTCGCGCCAATGGCCAACGCCAGCGTCAACACTGCGACCATAGTAAAGCCCGGCTTCTTCGCCATCCCGCGCAAACAGAAGCGCAGGTCCTGAAGAAAGCTCTCGCCAAAATGCACCCCAAGAGCTTCGCGCGACTCTTCTTTGAAACGCTGATAACCTCCAAACTCAATGCGCGCACGCCGCTCAGCTTCAGCACGCGACAGCCCCGAACGCTCAAGATCATCAGCGCGATGCTGAATGTGCGAACGAAGCTCCTCCTCCACGTCGCGGTCGATCGCATTGCGATGGAACAGAGAGGATGCAAACGAGCGAAGAGAGTCGAAGAGTCTCATGATTCCTCCGGTTGCACAGCGAGTGCGCTCGCAATAGCCGTCGCGAGCCGATTCCAACTGGCCGTTTCTTCCCGCAGTCGTTTCTGGCCCGCGGCCGTCAATTCATAAAACTTCGCGCGCCGGTTATTCTCCGACGTGCCCCAGTCCGCCTTCAGCAGCCCCTGCCGCAACAGCCGAAACAAACCTGGATACAACGCCCCTTGTTCAATCAGCAGAGCGCCGCCTGAGATCTGCTCAATCCGCAGAAGCACACCGTACCCATGCAACGGCCCAAGAGACACCGCACGCAAAATAAGAAGATCGAGTGTTCCCGGAAGGAGTTGCGCTTGGCCGGTCAAGTTGCCCCCTAAGATGATTAGGAGACTAGACCGGCTTCCCTAAGCTGTCAAGGAGAGTTTTTCGCCACTCCAAACGTACCTGACCAACCTGCAATATGAAATCGCCGGTGTCCTGGCGTTGTCTCGATGAGGTATACTCACCGCCAAAGGCAGAATCCCAATGAAATCGCTGTCATCCACAGCCCGGACAAGCCGCAGCGCAGCCTCCCAGTGCCGCTCCATGCGACACCAGATGCCGCGTCGGCACCTCCGCGTTCTGCCCAGTCTCACGCGACCTAGTCTCTTCGCCGGCGACTAAGCTCGAACACCCAAACAGCCGGCGAAGACCCCGCCACCAGCGCAAAACCGTTCTCTCTGCAACCACAGAGCGCCGCCGTCCCTCATCCGGAGCCGGTACGAGCACGAACGGTCAGACCAAACGCACCGCTGCCCCAAGGAGAGATTCGCATGACCACCCTCACTGAAAAGACCCTCGAAGACCTGAAGCAGAACTCCGCGCAAGGAGTCACTCACGCCGCCGGAGAGGCCATCCGCTCGAAGCACTACGCCGAGTTCGGCCCCAAGCTCAAGACCGCCCTCCCCGGCCCCAAAGCGACCAAAATCGTCGCCGACGACGACCGCCTCATCTCCCCCAGCTACACCCGCAGCTACCCGATGGTTGCAAAGTCCGGCCGTGGTATCCGCGTCACCGACGTCGACGGCAATGAGTTCATCGACTTCGCCGCCGGCATCGCCGTCAACTCCACGGGCCACTGCCACCCCGAAGTCGTAAAGGCCATCCAGGATCAGGCCGCCGAGCTCATCCACATGTCCGGCACCGACTTCTACTACGAAAACATGACCACCTTCGCCGAGCGTCTCTCAGCCATCGCGCCCATGCCCGGCCCACACAAGTTCTACTACGGCAACTCTGGCGCCGAGGCCGTCGAGTGCGCCATGAAGCTCGCCCGCTACCATACCGGCCGCCAGAACATCATCAGCTTCTTCGGCGCCTTCCACGGCCGCACTATGGGCGCACTCTCGCTCACAGGCTCCAAACCTCAGCAGAAGCGCCGCTTCGCCCCCTTTGTCCCTGGCGTCCATCATGTCCGTTACCCCTACGCCTATCGTGGTTGTAGCGGCGGCCCGCAGGAAGAAGCGGCCTTCGCCCTCGGCTGCGCCCGCTACATCGAAGAGAAGCTCTTCAAGACAATCCTCCCGCCCGAAGAGGTCGCCGCCATTATCCTCGAGCCCATCCAGGGCGAAGGCGGCTACGTCGTAGCACCTGACAACTTCCTCCAGGAGATTCGCCGCATCTGCGACCGCCACGGCATCCTCCTCATCGCCGACGAGGTCCAGTCCGGTGCCGCACGAACAGGGAAGTGGTGGGCCATCGAGCACTCCGGCGTCCACCCCGACATCGTCTGCATCGCAAAGGGCATCGCATCCGGCATGCCTCTAGGCATCTGCATGGCAAAGGCTGACGTCATGGACTGGGTCCCCGGCTCCCACGCCAGCACCTTCGGCGGCAACCCAATCTGCATCGCAGCCGCTCTCGCCACGATGGACATCCTCGAGCGCGAAGGCCTCCAGAACGCCGCAACCGTTGGCGAAAAGATGCTCTCTCGCCTTCGTCCCTGGGTAGCCAAACATCCCACCGTCGGAGACGTTCGCGGTCGCGGCCTCATGATCGGCGTCGAACTCGTAAAAGATAAACAGTCCCGCACGCCCGTCGGCCCCATGCGCGACAAGGTCGTCGATCTCGCCTTCGAGCGCGGCCTCCTGATCCTCGGCTGCGGCGAAACTACCATCCGCCTCTGTCCCCCGCTCATCGTCAACGAGCACGAAGCCAACATCGCACTCGACATCCTCGAAGAGTGCATCACCCTCGCCGCAAAATAAACAAACCCTGAAACAGAAAAGGCCTCGACGCATAAGTCGAGGCCTTTTCTATTGCAACAATCCAAACACAGCTACGCCGGTTTGCGTCCCCACATACACTTTGCCGTTCACAATCATCGGCGTAATGAACTTGTTTCCCGTGCCGAAACTATCGCGTCCATTCGCGGCCTGCCCACTGTTGTAGAGCTCGTTCGCCAGATTCGTTGCATCAAAAGCATGCAATACCCCAGCACTGCCCGTGCTCGACTCCAACGCCCAGACGATCCCGTTCTGTGTTCCATTCGCCGAGATCCCCGGAGTCGTTCCAGGATAAGGAAACTTCGTCGACGACTGGCTCGAATACGTTGTCAGCATCGCATTCGTCAGCGGAAAGGCCTTCAGTGAATCATTTACCGCGCCATAGTAAAGAGCACCATTGAAGTAGGCCGGAGTGGAATACACCTGGCCACCCAGCTGTCCCGTCACCAACTGGTAGATGTTGTTGTCCTGTGGGCTTGCCGTGGCCGGGTTGTACTTGCCCATATTGTCACGGTCGGCGAGATAGATATTCCGATCCTTGCCCGCACCCACAATCAGATGATGCACAAAACCATTCGAGTCCGTCTGATCCGGCAGAAGCAGCTCGCCGCCCGATCCCAAATCGCCGTCCTCTATCGACTCGTTGGTCGTGTTGTACGTCTGAAAGTAGTCCGCCACTGCGAGTTTCCCGTTCGTCGACAGCTTGATCATCCCATTGCCGTAGTCGCCTTGTGCCGGGAACCCGTTCGCATCAAACGTCGTATCGAAGATGCCGTTTGCATCGAGAAAATAGATATTCCCGTTGCTGTCCGCGCCCAATCCATCTCCACTCATCCAGATCGAACCGTCGTTCCCATTCGGTGTTACGTTCAACACCTGCGTCTGCTGCAGACTCGTCTCGCTATACGCGATCACCCACCCGGTGTAGAGCCCGGCGTCGCAATGCGACGTCCATGCGGTATAGATAATTCCATTCAACAGCAGCAGTCCCGCCCGCTCGGCATACTGCGCCGGGTTGAACACTACGTTTCCGTTCTGGCTGTTATCCCCAGCTCCCGGATAACTCGCTACAATCTCCGTTGGACTGCCGCTGACCTCCGCTCCCGTCACGACATCAAGCGCATGCAACCGCTGGTGATAGTTCTTACTCGCGTCCTTCGTCATCCCAACCGTAAACAGAGTGCCGTTTGGCCCCAGCCCACGGTCAATCACCGGCGTTGAAGTAATCCCGATCTCTGGAGAAATCTGCCCACATCCGTGATCGTCGCTCGTCGTCTCTCCGCTTCCGATGATCGACGTCTTCCAGATCTGCGAACCGCTATCCGCATCGAACGCATACACGCTGTCATGTTCGGTCACAACGTACAAAACGTTGTGATACTGGCCTCCGATCGGCACATTCGCAAGATAGAGCGGTTCGCCATCCACCTTCGAGTCCACTGCATAGAATCCAATCTTCCCGAACTGCGTCGAGTTCACATTCGCAGGAGTCAGAATCGTCTCTCTCGCATTCAGCCCATCGCGCGCAACGTCGTAGTGGTAAGTCGTCACGTCGGGCGCATTGGCTGTCGGCGCAGCCTGCACCGTCAACGCGAGCGATGAGGAATGAACCAGACTGCCGGCAGTCCCCGTAAAGCTCACCGTAGACGAACCCGCCGCCGTCAACAGCGGCACCGTCAGCGTGGCACTCTGCGCCACCCCAGGAGTCAGCGTCAAGGTCGACGGACTCGCAGTGACCCCACTCGGCAAACCCGTTATCGCAACTGACACCGTGCCACTGAACGAGTTGACCCCACTCACCGTGACACTCACCGGCGCACTGGTCGTACCCGCCACAACATTCAGCGAAGCCGGCGAAAGCGCCAACGTGTAGTCAGGCTGAGGCACAGAGACCGTCAAAGCAACCGTAGCGGAGTGGCTCAGCGCTCCCGACACTCCCGTAAGCGTCAACATGCCGCTACCGGCAACCGCGTTCGCATTGGCACTCAGACTCACGCTCTGCGGCGTCCCCGGAGTTAGCGTCAGCGTCGCCGGTTGGGCCGTCACACCCGCAGGCAGCCCCGTAATCGCAACCGACACCGGCGCCGCAAACGAGTTCGTCGAAACCGCGTTCACGCTAAGCGTCTGTCCCGCACCGCCCGCCACCACGGTGAGTGCACTCGGTGCAACGTTCAACGAAAAATCCCCCGCTGCCGCCGCCACAACAGACTCAGACACCGCAATCGAGTGGCTCAATGTTCCCGATGTTCCCGTAAGCGTCAAAGTGCCGCCGCCTGCAACCGCGTTCGCCCCGGCACTTACACTCACACTCTGAGCCGTCCCCGGAGTCAGGCTCAGCGTAGCCGGCTGCACGGTCACACCCGCAGGTCCCGTAACCGCAACCGACACTATCCCCGTAAAGCCATTTATCGGAGCAGCACTCACGCTTAGCTGTTGTCCCACACTACCCGCCATCAGCGTCAGGCTCGAAGGCGTAGCGGACAAAGAGAAATCCGCCGCCGGAGTTAGGCCGGCCCCATCCCCTGTTGCAGAATGCGACCCGCTGCCACACGACACCAGCCCCAGGCAAAGCAGGGAACTCCAGCACCAGGCCAGTGCCTTTGAAGAAACACCCATGTAGCGACTCCGGTCGTCCGAGAAACGCACACGCCACGCGCCCGCATGTGTCCTTCCCATTCAACTTACGTTAAACGACCGCACTTCCGCCATGGATTGCATCAACTAATCCCAATCATTTTCAGATTCCGCGTTCCCCCGCCGCGTCGTCTGCAGCGGAGGAACGCACGATCTGCTCTTACGCACTCACCCCATACCGCTTCGCCGCATTCTTATGCGAAAGGTTCGGCCCCAGCGCCACGCGAGCCGCATTGAACTTCTCCCAATCCCCCACATCCGGCAGCGCAGGAATCGTAACCAGCTCTCCGCGATCGAATCCAACGAGCGAAGCGTCCACCATATCCTCCGAGCTCATCACAATCTGCTCCGGAAGATTCTGATGTCCGCCAATGCCCGCGCGGTCCCAGAACTCCGAAGCCGTCGCACCCGGCAGCACCGCCTGCACCTGAATCCCCTTACCACTAACCTCTTTATGCAGCGACTGAGTTAGATTCAGGACATACGCCTTCGTCCCGCTGTACACGCCGTTCAGCATCTCAGGAGCCACCGCCACGACCGACGAAATATTGATGATCGCGCCTTTGCTTCTCGCAAGAAATCCCGGCAGCACTGCATAGCTCAGCCGCGTCAGCGCCGTCACGTTCAGCTCGATCATGTTCTCAAGCTCATCGATCTTCGAGTCCACTAGCGAAGTCGTTCCGCCGAAGCCTGCATTATTCACCAGCGTCGTAATCGACTCATCCGACCGCAACCGCTCCTCCACCTTGCGCAGATCGGCCTTGTTCGTAAGGTCCGCAGCCAACACATCGACCGCACGCCCAGTCGCCGAACTAAGCGAAGCCGCAAGCTCCTTAAGCTTGTCGCCATTGCGAGCCACCAGGATCAGGTCATAGCCGCGCCGCGCCAGACGATCCGCATAAACTGCACCGATCCCTGTCGATGCGCCAGTGATAAGAGCAGTGCCTTTGAGTGAAGCTGAAGTAGTCATAAAAATCCTCCATACCGCGAAAGTGAGGACCAGAAATCGATCCACTTCTTAGAGTAGACCGGTTGGTTAGTCGATTCAAAAAAATAATCCACTAAGAAGAATCGATCTTCCATAAACCCGCCACTAAAAAAGCGTCGAAGTCGCCGGGCCCTGATAGTCAACCTTGATATAGATTCGAGCCGGCACCGCCGCCGCCCTCGAGAGCTTCGCCTGCACCACGTGTCTGCCTTCCTCCGCGACCATAAAACTAGCGGTCAGTGGAACGTTGGCTGTAGAGGCTCCGCTCTGTTGCAGCACAAGGGTCGCCCCGGCCCGCACCACCTGCAGGTCGATCTGCTGCGATGCATCCGAGTAGACGCTGACGTTGACCCGTGTCGTGGCCGCGGGCCATATCGCGCCCCCCGAACGAAACGTACCAGGAATAATCTTTCCGCCGTAGGCGAGGCTTGCAGCATCGCTATCTCCCAGATCGTCATCCATCTCGAACTGCTGCACCGTGCGCCGCGCACCAGGGGAGAACCCTCCAGTCACACCCGCCGGCCCCCATATCGAATAAGAGAGTGGAGGCACAGCAATCTGTACACAGGCATCCTGGTTCGTCCAGATGTCGTCCGGTCGTGAGCCGCTATAGTCGTGCAGCTGCGTGCCAGGAGCAAACGCCGTAGAGATCCACGCATCGTGCCACGCGCTCCCGTCATTATTGATCGCCACGACCGCACGCGCCCCTCGCTCCAGGATCAGCAGTTGCTGCGACTGCTGGTAACGCACAAAGTAGTCGCCGCTCTTGAACGCAAGTTTCTGATGGCACCACACCAGGTTTTCAACCCACGGCCGAGACGGAATCGCATCAGCCGTCGTGCCGTTCACCCACGGCGCGACATTGCGAAACAGATCCGCATAAAAAAACTGCGGACTTCCGTCGACGGTGATCGCAACGGCGTATGCCAGTTGCGTTCGCGGATTGTCCGCGTCCATCCAGTTCCCCACCTGGCCGTCGTAGTTGTCATGGTTGTTCACGAACGGCACCGTCTTCAAGCGGTTCTGCTGCTGCTGGCTCGGCAGATTGCCCACATCGGAGTAGCCATTCTGCGCCACCAGATTCGCCAGCGCAAAGCGAAGCGGATAATCGAAGGTTCCCGAGCGGTTCAACGTCGCACCGGCCCACGCATCCACATCGGAAGTAGCGCCGGTCACGTACTCGCCCACACTAAAATATTCCAGACCACTCCCCATCGCGTTGTACAGCAGATCCTCAACCACCTCCGGCGGAAAGCCCTTCACATCGTCGAACCGAAAACCATCAACGCCCGTCTGCTTAACAAACCATGTAAGCCACGCGCGCGCATTGGCGCGAGCAGCGCAGTTTTGATCTCCGGCGCCGGAGTCTGTGCATCGTCCCTGATAACAGAAATCGGGTCCGCCATTACTGGCCACCCAATCTCCCGTTCCATTCCAGTGCTGCGGATTCGCATGAAAGTCCAGCCAGTTGCGCGGCCATCGCCCGGTCCCCGCTCCCGCGAATCCCTTGGGTTGAATCAACGTATAAGCCTCCGACGCTGTACCCTCAAACGGCGAAGAAGGATCAAGGTCACCGCTGGCGCAATGATCCAGCACAATATCCGGATAAACTTCAAGACCGTTTGCATGTGCCACCGCGACCAGCCGCAGAAAAGAGTCCTGATCCCCAAAGCGTGTGTAGACAGAGCGAATCTGATTCTTCAGCCCCAGATCGTAGTAGTCGAAGGGGGTATAGCCCATCTCGTTCGACGCGGGAGCAGTGTTGTCGGTCGGTCTGTCTTTACACGGCGGAGGCGTCCATATCCCGTCGAATCCCATAGCAGCGATTCGCGGCGCAAGCTTCGCGACAAACGTGTACCAATCATGCGGATAGTTGGTGTTCCAGCAGTTCCACCAGAACACCTCCAGCACAGCCTTGCCATTCCAAGGATTGCTCATGAGTCGCTCCTGAAAGTTCAGACCCGCCTATCTCAACGCCTGATCATCTCTGAACCGATCGCTCCGAGGCCCAATAGTTGCTCCGCGCCGACACCAGCAGCTCCGGATGATGAGCCAGCCGCACCTTGATCGTATGCAACCCCGGCTCCGAAGAGGTCGGCGTAAAACTCAAGACATAGCTATTGTGAAGATGATTCGTCAAAACACCAAGGTCCTGCGTCAGCTCTTGCGCATTATCAAAGCCGCTCCACTCGCCACCAGACAAAGTCGCAACCTCTGCCGACGTATTCTTGCTCATAGCCCCGAGGATCAAACGCAGAGGCTCGCTCAGGTTGAAGTACGCTTTCAACTCCGCGGGGCTTCCCGTATCTCCGCCCTTTGGGTAAGTTCCAACTGTAGGCGGCGTCACATTCCCAACTGTAATCGGTTTATTGGACGGCCCCGGCTCCTTGAACTCCTGTCGCAACGCCGTCTTCTCCGCCGAAAACGTGACGCTGTAAATCGCAGTGTTGGTCTCACCCACCTCCCGCACAACCTCCTTCAGCGGAGTCTTGCTCCCCACATCATGTTCCTGGCTTAGCAACAAAATCGCGCGGCGATTACCCTCAGGCCGCTTCTGAAGCAGATTAAGTCCGTACGCCAGGCTGTCGAAGATCGCGGCTCCTCGATCTCCATTATCAGGATGATCGATGGCATAACCCCATTCCGCCACGTTCGTAGTAAAAGGAGAAGCCGCCTCCGGCTGGCTGTCGAAGTTCACAATCGACACCTCGTTCGGAGCCTCGCCCAGCAACTCCGCAATCATTGTGTCGAGATGCGCATAGCTAGGGAACTGCCCACGCGCATCCCCACCCGTCTGCATCAGCACGACCAGCGAGAGCGGCCGCTTCGTCTCCTCCTCCAGCGTCACCTTCTGCGGAATCCCATTGTCCGTCAGGACAAAATCCTCCGCCCGAAGCGAGTACACAAGATCTTTATCCGGAGTCTGCACCAACGTCGGCACAACCACCAGCGTCGTCGTCGTATGCAGCGTCGTCTGCGCAAACGCAGCGCAACTCCAAACACCAACGAAAGCAGCGAATTTGCGGAGCGTTAGCTTCATCGTGTCTTCGTTAGACGAGTCCGCGGCCCATTGGAATAAGAAGCTAACTAACAATAAAATGCGGAGTCACTCAGCGATCCCCATTGCATAGATGTGAGAAACGCCCACCCGCTTAACTCTGTTTCTTCAGCAGCACGTCAAACGAAAAATGAAGAAAGTTCTCAAGCGGCCTGTCGCTCTTCTCCGCTTTCATTCGCACCAGCGCTCCTTCATAGCTGTTCAGCAGAAACTCCGCCAGAGCATCCGGCCGCGTTGACTTCGCCAGATCGCCCTGTTGGACCGCCTCGCGCAACACATCCGCGATACTCTGCTGCCAGCCCTTGTACACGTCCTGCAGTTCAGACCTCAACCTCGGGCTGTGGTCCGCCACCTCCAGGCTCAGGCTGCCCACCAGGCATCCGCTGATCTCCCCGCGCTGCCCGTAGACGGAGATCAACTCCTCGAAGTATCGTCGCAGCCGCTTCAATGGAGCCACCTTGCGATCCCCAAAAACCTTAGCCGCCCGCTCCATTTCACCACCGGCATAGAGCCGAAAAACCTCTACAGCAAACTCCTCCTTGCTCGGGAAGTAGTGGTAGAAAGAACCCTTGGGCACATTCGCAAGGTCAAGCACCTCCTTCACCCCGGTAGCGGTATACCCGGTCGAACGAAGCCGCTCCAAACCAACCGCCAGCAGATGATCGCGAGTTGAAGGAGTAGAGCTCATAACCAATCAATAATAGACTGGTCGTCTAGACGAGTCAAATTCCCTCCAGAATCTGTTCGTGCTGTTGATTGTCCTTTTTGTTTGTCATCCCGAAGGGATATGCGGTTGCATTTCGGGCCGCTACCTCTTGCGATCTAAAACGTTGCCTTTCCAACGTCTCGAAGGCGCCCGAAAAACCTGTCAAGCCCTCAACCGGTCAAAACCCGCGCCAGACGGGCAGATTCGCGTGGCATATCTACCCCAACCCACCCGGTATAATGAATACAGACGACAAGCCTCGGCGAAAGATGCCGGGGCTTCGTCGTCTTTGCAGCTTGCAACTCCTTCATTCTAAGTATTTTGTGCGTAAGCCCTTTCGATGGAATATTTTGCGGACACGGGCATCCCGCAAGCCAAACAAAAGAAGAGACTTCGCTGCAAAATACCCCACCCCGGGAGGGGGGGAGGGTTACCCAGCGCGTACAAACACGAAGTGCGTCTAAACTGTGGACTCACCAAGATGGTTTATCCAAAGCACCACCCAAAACTCGCCGCAATTCTCCTCGCCGCCACCATCAGCGCGACACAATCTCTCCACGCTTTGCCACAACACACCACCGCTCTCCAGCCTGACAACTCAGCCCCGCACCGCACCCGCCTCATCCTCAAGGACGGCAGCTACCAGGTCATCATGAGCTACCGCGTCGTCGGCGACGTCGTCCACTACATCAGCGCCGAGCGCGGCGGAGCCGAAGAGGAGATCCCCCTCTCCCTCGTAGACCTCGACGCCACCAAGCGCTGGGACCGCCAGCACTCCCAGCCCACCCCCAACGCCGAGAACCCCCAGCCCCCCGCCATTGACCCAGAACTGCTCAAAGAAGAAGCCGACCGCGCTGCCCTCACCCCCGAGGTGGCCAAAGATCTCCGCCTTCCCGAAGAGGACAGCACCCTCGCCCTCGACACCTACCGGGGAACCCCGGAACTGGTTCCCCTGGCCCAAACCGACAGCGACCTCAATCGAAACACCGGCCACAACCTCCTCAAGGCCGCCGTCAATCCGCTCAGCGCGAGCCACCAGATCGTCGAACTCAAAGGCGAATCCTCGCCAATCCAGCTCCACATCAAGGACCCCGTTCTCTACCTCCGCATCGGCGACGAGTCAGTCGGCAACACCGCCGGCACGCCCCTCACGGTCGACACCCACGGCGCCACCAGCCGAGCCGAGAACGACCCCACCGGAGGCTCGCCCAACAGCCGATACGTCATCGTCCGCGCTGACGTGCGCCGGGGCGCCCGTGTCATCGCCAGCTTCCGCATCGGCCTCCTCGGCGGCGGACATCACCAGGAGGATGTGATCGAGACCACCTCCGAGCTCCTACCCGGGGGGCACTGGCTCAAAATAACCCCCAAAGAGCCCCTCGACTTTGGCGAGTTTGCCCTGATGGAGGTTCTCTCAGACAAAGCGGTCAATCTCGGTGTTTGGGACTTCGGCGTCCACCCCGTCTCCCCCGAAAATCGCGACGTCCTCAAGCCCGAACCCCGCCGCGGAGTCACGCTCGAACGCCACACCCCCAACTAACCGGCCACCAGATTGAAATTTGAAGAGATAAATGACTAACTGCGGGGCACCGAATCGCGCTCGAGAAACATCTCCGAAACCGCCCGCCGCGAACCATCGATGGATCTCGTGGCCTCAGCGCGTCCCATCATGCCCTTACCAGCCACCGCGACGTTGTCCCGGGTCACTTTGGCCTCATACATCATCGTGTCCGCGGCACGCAGGATGGTTTGAATCGTATTTCCGTCCTCCGGGTACGTCGCCAGCCCAAAGCTTCCCGAGAGACTGAGCGAAAGACCCGCACCCTCCAGAAAGCGCGCCCCCCTCAGGTCCGCACACAGAGCCATCGTGGTCCCGCTTGCCGCCGCCTTCCCCATCCCTGGCAGTAGTGCAACAAACTCGTCCCCGCCGTAGCGAAAAGCCGCGTTGTTTGGTCCGAGGCTGCGTCTCATCAACCCGCCAATCTCCGCCAGCAAACGACTTCCGATCAGGTGGCCGTGGGTATCATTCACCGATTTGAAGTGGTCCAGATCGACGAACATCAAACTAAACACCTGCCCCCGCGCTACCTCCTGCTCCAGCATGGTGTACAGGTGGCGGGCATTGAAGAGTCCTGTCACGTCGTCCGTGATCGTCAACTCCTGAATCAGCGTCATTGATCGGGCATTCTGAATCGCGATTGCCGCGTAGTCGCACAGAATCCGCAGAAACGAGATCGAATGCTCCGACAACAGATCGAGCTTGCTATTGAGCAGTTGAATCACGCCCAAGGTCTTATTCCCAGACCGCACAGGAACGCATGCTATGGATTGAATCTTCAGGTCAGGATGTTTATTCGCAAACGCGGACCAGTGCGGATCAAGCGCGACATCCGGCACCACCAGTGGATTTCCGGTTGCTGCCACCCAACCCGCCACTCCCTCGCCGAGAGGTACACGCAAACCCTTCAGGCTCTCCGCGTTCTCTCCCACCGCGATCGCGTAATACAGTTCGCCCGATTTTTCGTCCACCATCAGCAGCGACCAGCGCTCAGGCCCGAAGAATTGGGCCATCTTGTTCATAATGGCTCCTAGAATCTCTTCCAGTTCGAGGCTCGAAGTCAGCGCGCGCGCAACGTCATGGAACACTCGAAGGTGATCCATTTGACGACTTTCGATCACTTCAAACTGCCGCCTGTCCTTCAATCTCTGGCCCTCATTCACAAATGTGCATTTTCTTGCACATTTCAGATATCAGCGTCTCACAGCTCTCCTAATAATTCAATAAAGTCGACGACAGATACACTCCGCGACGGCATGACTCATCCGCCGATATGAACCATGCTGCGCGATGGCTTTTCAAAACCGGGCTCACCAATGTGATGACGTGCTTCTTTGCGCATTACGGTCTTGCGGATATACGCAGCTAATTCCTCGTCCGTTCCGCCTCGCAGCATCTCACCATACAAGTCGTGGTCGCTCTGCGAGAACAGACAAGTCCGTATCTTTCCGTCCGAGGTCAACCTCACTCGGCTGCAGTGGCCGCAAAATGGACGCGACACTGGCGCGATAATCCCTATCTCCCCCAAGCCATCGTCAAAGGTGAATCGTTTCGCCGTTTCGCTGGCCGCATGTGGTGCCAGCTCCACCAACGGACGGTACGCATTCAACCGCTCTACGATCTCGTCCATCGATACGACTGACTCTCTCTTCCAGCTTCGATCCTCCTCGAGCGGCATCCACTCGATGAACCGCACGATGACACCCTCTTGCCGAGAGAACTCCGCGAATTGTTCAATCTGTCCATCGTTGAACCCGCGAAGCAACACACAGTTCACCTTGACTGGTCCCAGTCCCACGGCCCGCGCCTTACGAATTCCCGCCAGCACCTTTTCGTAACTTCGCGGCACGCGGGTGATCGCACTGAACGTCTCTGCATCCACCGCATCCATGCTTACAGTCACGCGATTCAACCCCGCGTCCTTGAGCGGTTGGGCCAATCCCTCCAGCAGATGTCCGTTTGTGGTCAACGCGATATCCAGCGGTGCGCCGTTGCCTCCGGCGAAGCTTCCGTCTGGCATAAACGCCGTTCGCATCTCAGCCAGCTCACGAAGCATACTGACTAGACCTGAGCGCAGCAGCGGCTCGCCTCCGGTCAGTCTCACCTTTTCCACTCCCAGCGAGACAAAGACGCGCACCATTCTCAGGTAATCTTCAATCGAAAGCTCGGTGTACTGAGCTCCTTCGTTTCCTGTCCGGCAATAGACGCACTTGTAGTTACAGCGGTCAGTCACTGAGACGCGCAGATCGGTAATGGACCTGCCAAACTTATCTCGCAGTCTGCCCTGAACCTGAAAAGCCTGCTCTTCCGGCTCCAGAATCGCGGTATTTCCATGGCCAATCATCAAGAGACGTACCCAGTGCCATCTACTTCATTTCTATACATTCTTTAGATGCAATCACTCAGCCAGCGAACCAATATCACGAAAATTTCTGACAGAATCAGTTGTCGACGAGACGACTGTATTCAAGCCATACCCATCGTGCGTTAGTTCCTTCGTAATGCAAAGTTTTGTTGTGGTGCTCGGTGAATCCTCCCGGAACACGGCTTCAGCCGCAGCACAACTCGACGACCGGGTCACATCTACGAAAGCGCAGTAAAGGAACAGTTTCAGCGGCCGCAATCTTTCAAGGCGCAGGATATCAGCAACTCTGCCCTTGAAGACAGCGTTTTTATTGCGCACAGGCCATGTGGCACAGATGGCCTGTGCGTTCTGAACTTTCGAAAGCTTAGTAGCTGATGAACTCGTTGCTGCCGCGCTTCAGCCGAATTCCGACGATGCCAAAGACCAGTGCAGCGGTGAGAGTGATCGCATTCCAGTAGACAACCGGATGAGCCCAGCCTGGCGACAATGTCAGATCCTGCCCGCTCCACAAAGTCAGCAGGGTAGCCACGATCAGGCTCTGAAAGCAAAGCACCAGAAAGAGTTGGCCGCGACGACGCCGCTTATCCAGAAGTTCCACCTCGTCCGGCGTTAAATTGCGTTCTTCGATTGGAAGCAGTGTATTCGCCATTGCGTTCTTGGTCTCCGGGTCTTTCCTATTCAAATTCACTCAGACGCTGACCTACGCGTCACTTTCGTATTAAATCACAGCTGGCCCGGATCGACCGAGACGACAGGGAAAAGTCTTTTTCAGCGATCCAAATCAGACTCTAACTGTCAGGCTAAATAGCTAAATAAACGCTACCGATTGAATTCCCACCACGTCGAAGCGCTTGCGGCATCGGACATTCTTGCAGCCCATCGGGTCATCGCGCCGAACCATGTAGCTCTGAGCCTTGGCAAAACGAGCCCGGTCGCGATCGTCCGCACCCCGCGGCAGGTGAGCCTTCTTCCGCCGCACCACCCACTCGATCTGGTACTCCCCCTGCTGTCCACAGTGGGGACAGGTCATCACATGAGTTCGCTGTTCCGCCCGCTCATCAAAAAAATCCCGCTCTTCCATCCAGCACCTCATCTGGTCTTCGACGATCCAGCCAGTCGAATCTCCTCTGCAATCCTGCCTGAGAAGTCCCCTCACAAGCAAGAGTCATGCATAATCACGCATGGGGCCTGAGCCCAGAATCGAGGCGGGAAGGAAACCAGATGAGCAAGCCCAAAAAACAGCTCTTTTCTAAAATCAAGGCCGTGAAAGCTAACGCCCGCGAACGCGTCGGCACCCCACCAGCAGAGCGCGTCCTGCCCGATCCCAAACAAAAGCTGGCCGCCAAGCCGAAGCACAAACGCACCCTCGCCGACTTACTCAACTTCTCAGGAGAAGATCAATGAAAGTCCTCCGCCTCGCTCCGTTTCTCCTCTGTGCTACCTTTCTCGCCATGATGGCACCAGCACAGACGATTCAAGTCAGCAAAGAAAACCGCACGATTGCAATTACCGCGACCGATAAGGTGATTGTTCTCGCCGATATCGCGACCCTCCACATCGGCTTCATCGCCTATGGCCCGGACAGCGACTCCGCCTACGCCGCCGGCTCCCACACCTCGAATGCCATCATCAAGGCACTGACGACAGCCGGTGTTCCAAACGACTCCATCGAGAGCGAAAACCAGAACGTCTCCCCGGTGCAGGAGTATCAGATCGACAAACTAACGCCAGCCGAAAAGGCCCAGCGCAAGTTTCAAGTCACGCAAAGCTGGACCGTCCGTACCAATGCCGACGACGCAGCCAAGGTCCTCGACGTCGCAGTGAAGGCCGGCGCCAACCAATCCGGCCAAATAGACTGGAGCCTCAAGGACGAAAACTCTTCACAGTCCGAAGCGGCCTCCAAAGCACTCCAGCGCGCCCGTACGGTGGCCGCCGAGATGGCCAAAAGCCTCAACACAAACCTCGGAGCACTCCTTTACGCCAGCAACGAGACCCAGGCCGAACCTCCGAGTCCGGTCGTCATGCGGGCCATGCCTGCAGCTCGTACGGCGCAAAAGGTAGAACCTCTCGCCATCAATCCCCGCCGGATCGAAAAAACCGCCACCGTCTATGCCGTCTTCGCCATAGAATAGGCGCACCAAAGTTTCGCCAGTCCGCAACCGGACGAAAGACAGCGAGGGAATCATGCCAATTCACACTTACCGCGAACTTAAACCCACTCCCGAAGCTGAGGCCCTGTACCGCCGCTGGCTGGCCAAGCTCAACGACGAGTTCACCCGCCAGCAGTCTCCCGAGCGACGCTCCGAAATTGTCCGCGACGAGCTCTACCAGATCTACTTCGGACGGCCCCACGGCGGCCACATCAAGGCTGTTCTCAACAGCGAACTCGCCATGTACTGTCTCTCCGAGAGCTTCGACCCCCGCAATATCACCCTCGAACCCGAGTACTACGGCGACGTCGACGTTGAGCAGTACGCCATCCGCAAGCCGCTCATCTGGTTCTGGCAGATGTTCGACCGCTCTCCCCTCGGCCTCAATCACTGGCTTGGCTTCCGCTTCCGGTGCATGCTGGGCCGCCACATCTTCCGCCACCTCGGCAAGCACGTCAAAATCTTCCACAACGTTGAGTTCACTTACGGGTACAACCTCACCATCGAAGACTCGTGCACCATCCACAAGAACGTCCTGCTCGACGATCGCGGCGAGATCATCCTGCATGAAGGCACCAGCGTCTCCGACTACGCCAATGTCTACTCGCACACCCATGACATTAATAACCAGTCCAACATCACGAACAAGGTGACGGAGCTTGGCCCTCGTGCTCGCATCACCTACCACGCTACCGTCCTCGCCGGAGCCAACATCGGCGAAGATGCCATGCTCGGTGCCATGGGCCTGGCCACCAAACCCGTCCCTCAGGAGACCGTCTCGGTAGGGATCCCAGCCAAGGCAAAGATCCGCAAACAAGCCGGCCAACTAGCGGCAGAGACTCTCTAAAAATCAGGCTGATTGGGCCCAAGCTTGCCATTGCGAACGTTATTCCGACCACCTCTCGCAGTGCATCGCGAGAGGTGGCCGAACGCGATCACTCCATCTTTACGTTCTCCTCACGCGAACTTCAGTAGACTTGGACCTGTATGAATCAGGAAGTTGTCCTTATCGTCTTTCAGGTCGTCGTTCTGGTCCTGGCCTTCAGCATCCATGAGTCCGCGCACGCCTGGACCGCCTGGCGTCTCGGCGATCCCACTGCGAAGATGCTTGGCCGTGTCACCCTCAACCCGCTCAAGCATCTTGATCCGTTCGGATCTGTCCTCATGCCGCTGCTGGCTCTCGTCTATCACTGGCCGCTCATCGGCTGGGCGAAGCCGACGCCTGTTACCGCCCGCAACTTCAAGAACTACAGGCGGGACGATATCCTCGTCACTCTCGCGGGTCCGGCCAGCAACCTGCTATCTGCTACAGTCGCGCTCATTTTGCTGATACTCATGAAACACCTGGTTCCTGGCGGTGTTATCGCGATTGGAACGGCTATGGCACTGGCTTCGCACATTCCTGGAATCGCCACTGACAACCTGCCTGCCCTCTTTCCCATCGCGCTCTTTCTTTATTTCGTCATTCTGATCAATCTGCTTCTCTTCGTCTTCAACCTGATCCCGATCCCGCCGCTTGATGGAAGCCACGTTTTGCGGCATTTTCTGCCGTATCGGGCCCTTCAGGTTTATGACCGCGTTGGGATGTTCGGCATGATCATCCTGTTTCTGGTGGGTGGCAGCTTTATCTTCAGCGTCTTCTTTACTCCTTTGCTGAACACCTTCAACCACATTCTGTTCACGTTGTAGCGCCCTCTTTTTGCAAAAAAAATTCGTGAGGCTGGCGGACGGGAATTTGCGCAGTTTCTTGAGTTTTTGAGGGGGTTTTTGGAAAAAGTGGGTGGTTGGGGATGGTTTTTTGCTGGTGAGAACGTGGTGGGATGCGTGGTAAACGTGGTGTTTTGACAGTCGTTTTTTAAGAGCCGAAAAATACGCCAACTTTTTGAACTTTTTTTCTGCCAACTCCTTTTGACCGTTGCGGCTAATCCTTGGAGCGTGCCCAACCATAGTCTGTCCCAATCATTTACCCTTGCATTTGATCGCAATGACAGAAAACACCAACGGCACCCTGACCTCCTTACGTCCCCGCGTCCTTAGCGGCATGCGACCCACCGGCCGACTTCACCTCGGCAATTACATGGGCGCGCTCTACAACTGGGTCAAGCTCCAGCACGAGTACGATTGCTACTTCTTCATCGCCGACCTTCACGCTCTGACGACCGATTACGCCGACCCAACCTCCCTCCGCGAGAGTATCCGCGATGTGGCCCTCGACTTTCTCTCTGCCGGGCTCGATCCGGAGGTCTGCACGGTCTTCATCCAGTCGCACGTTCCTCAGCATGCCGAGCTCTTCACGCTGTTCAGCATGTTTACGCCGCTGCCCTGGCTTGAGCGCGTCCCCACGTATAAGGACCAGCAGGAGCAGCTCCGCGAGAAGGACCTGAACACCTACGGCTTCCTCGGCTATCCCCTCCTTCAATCGGCCGACATCCTCCTCTACCAGCCCGACTACGTCCCCGTGGGTCAGGATCAGGTCGCTCACGTCGAGCTCACACGCGAGGTCGCTCGCCGCTTCAACTCCCTCTACTGCTCGCAGCCGACTCCGGCCATCGAGAAGGCGCGCGAAGACCACTCCGACAAGGAGATCCTCACTGCAGAGCTCTCCGCCAACAGCGTGATAACCGGCATTCTGCCCGAACCCAAAGTTCTGCTCACGCCTTCGCCCAAACTCCCCGGGCTCGATGGGCGCAAGATGTCGAAGAGCTACGGCAACACCATCATGCTCTCTGAGCCCGAGGCCGACCTTCGCGCCAAGCTCAAGACCATGGTCACCGATCCGGCGCGTATCCGCCGCACCGACGTCGGCAACCCCGACATCTGCCCCGTCTTCGACCTCCACAAGGTCTTCTCCACCGAAGAGAAGCAGCAGGAGGTTCGTCAGGGTTGCACGACCGCAGGCATCGGCTGCATCGAGTGCAAGGGCTGGCTTGCCGACGCCATCGTTCGCGAGATCGCCCCCATCCAGGAGCGCCGCCGTGCCCTTGAGGCCGACCCCGGCCAGGTCGATGCCATCCTCTGGGACGGCTCTGCCCGCGCCCGTCACCGTGCGATCCAGACGCTCCAGCACGTTCGCCAGGCCATCGGCCTCGAGTAACGACATGCCCGACGAAACCCTCCCTCCCGAATTCGCCGCCGACGAGCCCAGACCCGACGAGCATCCTGTCGAAGCGTCTGAGGATGCAGTCTCTCAAGGCGCAGTCTCCGAAGACGCTGCTTCGCCGGACGAGATCACTCCCGGTGCCAACGAACCCTTCGCGCTGCAACATCCGCCTGTGCCGCCATCGCCAGAACCAAAGCGTCCAGCGAAGGACAAAGAGAAAGAAGAGGCGTCGCAGTCTCCTTTTTCGGTGACGGTAGGCCAGGTCTATGACGGCCCTCTCGACCTTCTGCTCGACCTGATCCGCAAGCAGAATATCGACATCTACGACATTCCCATCGCGCGCATCACCAGCCAGTTCCTCGAGTACACCCACCATCTCAAGCAGGTCGACGTCGACGCAGCCGGCGAGTTCATCTACATGGCTTCGCTGCTGATCCATATCAAGTCGAAGACGTTGCTGCCACGCGATCCCTCCGACGTTCTCAGTGGTGATCCAGAGGACCCACGCCGCGAGCTGGTCGAGCGTCTCCTCGAGCACGAGCGCTTCAAAGCTGCCGCGCAGATGCTTCTCCAGAAGCAACAGATCGAAGAAGCCACGTGGACCAACTCAGGCTTGAAGAACTTCCGCCGCGATATCGGCGAAGCGGGTGCTCCCACCCTCGATGAGGACCGTGAGATCGCAGCCGATACGGTCGATCTCGTTCGCGTCTTTCAGGACATCCTCATTCGCCTTCGCGAGCGGCCCATCCTCAACGTCGACGAAGAGTCCGTCACGGTCGCGCAGATGATCGACTACGTCAAACGCCGTTTGCTGATGGAAGACAAGCCTGTCAGCCTGAAGCGCCTGCTCCATAACACCCATACGGAGCGAGCGCTGATCTGCATGTTTCTCGCGATGTTGGAGCTTGTGCGGCTGCAGGCTGTTTTACTGCACCAACCGGTTCTGCAGGGCGACATTCTGATCAAGAAGACCGAAAACTTCGATCAGGTCCTGACCGATCAGGCACAGGCTCGCGACGATTGGCGCTAGGTGAGCTTTAACGCCTTGCCCTGCGGCGAACCGCAGTCGTGAACCAGACCAGACCGGTTCCTACCAGCAGGAAGCTGGCGGGCTCGGGAATCGGCGACACCGAAGTATCGATTGCCTCGTATATCTCCTCATTCACGCCGTCGGCAAAGGCAAAGTCGCCGGTTGAATTCATAAAGGCCTGGTCCGCCGAACCACCGTGCAGGAACGAAAAGTCCCCTTCGGCTCCAGCGTAGACTCCGTTCGGATCGCCGTTGGCGTTATAGGCCGTGCCCAATCCAGCGAAGCCTTTGTTGCAGACTGCCTTGAAGGCACTGAATCCGGTCGGGGTCGCGCTACAGGGGGTTCCGTCATCGTAGACGAGATCGGGTGCCGACGAGGAAGGAGTTCCAGCCACGCCATCGTCGTAGGTCACGTAACAAGTGAAGCTCGCAAAGCCGCATCCGAAGCTTTGAGTCACTACGACATCGCCGGCCTTGTCCAAGCCGTAGATGTTCCGGCCATTGGCAGTTCCGAGATCCAAGATCGTGTAGGTATCCGCGTGGGCCGCTTTCGGGCCGAGAAAAAGGGCGCCTGCCAGGAGCGCTACCAAGGCGCTCAACCGCTGTGCAGTGATGTTCATAGAAAGACCCCCCGAGAAGCTGAATTATAGTACCGGACTCTGCTCACCGCGACGAACAATAGTTGTAGCGAAGCTGTAGGGACGGACCCCACTAAAAGCTGGCCTGTCACCGTTTCGAAGGAATGGTGCTCAGCCTGGCCTGTCCGTTACAACTACCGGCGTACTGATGAACTCGCTTTTGGAGCGGAACCCAACTCTCGCTCTCAAAAGCGGCTCCATTGCAAATCATTGCAAACAATCACTCATTAGGCGGCAGCACCATCTATCTCTTCGGCCGGCCAGTGGCCTCCGCGAGCAAAAGAAGCATATGTTTCACACATCTGTAACACTCCATTCGCATTCCCGGCCTATCGTCAGCTCACGCACTCATCTTGAATCTAGGCGAAATCATATGGCTACTCCTGTAATACACCCCACCGGCTCATTACTTGACCAGAAGATGGGAAAATCGTCGCCCGGCAAGATCGGCGGCATAATCTTTGGCATACTGCTGCTCGGCGGCCTCGGCTATATTGCCAACCGCTTGTACTCCGATCTTCTTCCCGTCCACGAGGGCTCCTGGTTCCCCTATTTTCTACTCGGGGTCGCCCTTCTGATCGCGCTCGGCTTTGAGTTCGTCAACGGCTTCCACGACACCGCCAACGCCGTCGCCACCGTCATCTACACCCACGCGCTCGAGCCGCACGTCGCAGTCGTGTGGTCCGGCCTCTGGAACTTCATCGGCGTGCTGACCAGCTCCGGTGCCGTCGCGTTTGCCATCATCTCGCTTCTTCCCGTCGAACTCATTTTGAAGGTGAGCAAAGGCTCCGGCTTTGCGATGGTCTTTGCGTTGCTGATCGCAGCCATCCTATGGAACCTCGCTACCTGGTGGAAGGGGCTTCCCGCGTCGAGCTCTCACACGATGATCGGCTCGATCATCGGTGTCGGCGTGGCGAACCAGTTGATGCATGGCAGCAGCGGCGTAAGCGGCGTTGACTGGGACCAGGTCACGAAGGTCTTCAAAGCACTCCTGATCTCGCCTTTGGTTGGCTTCGGCTGCGCGGCCCTCGTCTTCCTCTTGTTCAAGGCGCTTCTCAAGGACCCACGCCTCTACACGGCACCGGAAGGCAAAGCGCCACCACCGTTCTATATCCGCGCTCTCCTCGTGCTGACCTGCACCGGCGTCAGCTTCGCCCACGGCTCGAACGACGGTCAGAAGGGCATGGGTCTTATCATGCTCATCCTCGTCGGCACGGTGCCCACTGCCTATGCGCTTAACCACACTGTCGGCGCCAGCCAGGTACAGACGTTTGCTGCAGTCTCTCAGCAGGTTATCGGTGCCGTTGGCAACTACCTCGATCCCAACACCACGGTTGCGGACAGCGGGCCGGAGCTTGAAGAGTTCGTCAGCACCCATAAGTTCTCGCCTCACACCATGCTTGCCCTGCAGGAGATGGTTGGCGACATCCGCAACGAGGCTACCCAGTACGGCTCTCTCGGCGCGGTGCCTTCGAACATGCAGGCCAACGTTCGCAACCAGATGTATCTGACCAGCGAGACGCTGCGCCTGATGCCGAAGTACGGTCCCAAGGTCAGCGATGCCGATCAGAAGGTCCTCAAGAACTACAAAGGCATGCTGGACAACTCGACCAAGTTCATTCCTCCTTGGGTGAAGGTTGCGGTTGCGCTCGCGCTTGGCCTCGGAACGATGATCGGCTGGAAGCGCATCGTCGTTACGGTTGGCGAAAAGATCGGCAAGACGCACCTGACGTACGCACAGGGGCTCTCCGCTGAACTGGTTGCCATGCTGACCATTCTCGCTGCCGATCAGTACGGCCTGCCTGTGAGTACGACGCATGTGCTTTCGTCGGGCGTGGCTGGCACCATGGCTGCGAATAAGAGCGGTCTGCAGATGTCTACCCTCCGCGATATCGCGCTCGCCTGGGTCTTCACCCTGCCGGTGGCGGCGATTCTGTCAGGCTGCCTGTTCTGGCTCTTCAATACCGTCGCAAAATAGTTCTTCAAAGAATGCAACAAGGGGTTGGCCCGCACTCAGCGGGCCTTCTCTTTTGGCGACGGCTGATTTTGGCGTCTTTGAAGCGTTTTTGAAGCCGGGAAGCATTTGCGCTTCGTGCGGCTCGAGCCTTTCCAGCGACTTATCCACGTCGTCAGAGCAATGACCTCGAGCGTTGGTATGCTTAGAAGTACACCAACGACACTATGAGCCTTAAAGCAAAGATCGAAGCCGTCATCTACGCCTCAGAAGAACCAGTAACGCTGGCCCAGCTCGCCGGTCTCCTCGGCCATGAAGCCCAGGCCGAGCTTGACCATCTTGACGCAGCTCAGCACTCCCTGGCGCTCGAGGAGGGCACCGACTCATCTCTCGCGTCACTCCCTGTTGATGAGGACGATCTCAACAGTGAAGTGCTCTCGAGCGTTACCGATGGAGGCAGTTCTAACGCCGAGGCGCCGACGGAGGAGGAGATCGAGGCCCATTATGCCGAATCCTTTGACCGGCATCTCCATGAAGCGGCCGCGCAAGAAGCTGCCCATGCACGGGCGATACGCGAGCACAACGCTGCAGACTCTGCCGCCATGAGCTCGGCCGAAGATCTCGAAGTTCGTCTCGAAGCCCACCCGGATACTCCGACCGATCACAATAACCTCGCCACAGAAACGTCTTCCCATGAGGCCTCGCAACCGTCCGTCGAAGCGGATCAGGAGAGCCAGCCTGCCGGCGAGCACCTACCGGCAGAAAAGGACGAGAAGAAGCTCGCACGCGAGGCCAAAGAGAAAGAGCGGCGTCTTCGCGAGTATTTCCGCAGAATTCTCGACCAGCTCATCGCTGACTACGCCACCTCTGACCGCGGCCTTGAGATCCGCGAGGTGGCCGGCGGCTACCGTCTCGCCACTAAGCCCGAGTACCACGACGCTGTCCGGGGCTTCGTCAAATCACTCAAGCCGCCTCTGAAGCTCTCGCTCCAAGCCCTCGAGACCCTCGCCGTCGTCGCCTACAAGCAACCCGTTACCGCCCCTGAAGTCTCCGAAATACGCGGAGTCGACTCGGGCGGAGTCCTTGGCTCTCTGATGACGCGCAAACTGGTCGCCACGGCTGGCCGCAAACAGGTCATCGGACGCCCCATCCTCTATAAAACCACCAGGGATTTCCTTCTCCGCTTCGGCCTCAAAGACATCAACGAGCTTCCAAGCATCGAAGAGTTTGAGAAGATGGCCGGCGAGCTGGCCGAGCAGGAGGAAATACCCATGGAACACCACGCCCCCGAGACCTCAAACGACCTCGAACGCGAGAAGAACGAGACCGAGCCCCAAGCCGACGGCGACAGCGGCGAGTCAACAGCCGACGAAGCCATCGTCGACGGGCGACTCTCTGGGCTGGCCCCCAACTACGACACGGACCAACCCGTGGATGGAGAGGACTCCCCCGCGCTTGACGCTGAGATTCAAAGGGATCAGCAGCACGAATCCGAGGAGGGCTGATGACCGCTTCGAATCTAGATCCGAAACCCGATCCTCGGGATTCTCCCGACAGTCCGGAAGACGACGAGCCAGACACGGTGGCCACCCCCGAGGGCGATGCCGAGGATCTGCCCGACGCTCCCCTCAAGCCAGCCCCAAAGGGTATGCAGCGCACCCGCGCCATCGACACAAACAAGCTCTAGCGGATAAATAAAATAGCCGGACCGGAAGCGCTCAAACACAAAGCCTCTGGTACGCTGTTTGCGGTTCTTCCGGACCTGAGTTCACGCGATGGGGACTCTCCGATCTGCCGCACACCATCCGGCCACGGGTACTTCATGACTGCTCTGATGACCGCAATACCTGCGCAACCGAATCCCGAACTCTACTCCCACGTCAAAGTCGTCATCTCGATCATCGTTGGCCTTTGCATCACAACCCTGCTCAAAGGTTTCGCGCAGTTTGTTCAGCACCCCCGTCGCAACAAAGTCTCAATCCTGCATCTCGGCTGGGCAGCGTCGCTTCTGCTCGCGATGATCCACTTCTGGTGGTGGGAGTTTCGCCTCTCCATGATCCAGCAGTGGACCTTCGAGATCTACTTCTTCGTCATTCTCTACGCGATCCTCTTCTACTTTCTCAGCACACTCCTCTTCCCATCGGATCTGGCGGATTACACGGGCTATGAAGATTACTTCCTCTCGCGTCGCCGGTGGTTCTTCGGCTTCCTTGCCGCTACCTTTGTCGCTGACGTTATCGACACCAGCCTTAAGGGTTCCGCCTACCTCCACTCGTTCGGCATCGAGTACCCGATACGCATCACCGCCAGCATCATCCTCTGCATCATCGCGATGATCACAAAAAATCGTCGAACGCAGCTAACCCTTCTTACCCTGTATGTCCTCTATCAAATCTCCCTGATCGTGCGCGTCTACGCCACTGAGTAGTGCAGGACGATGACATCTTCCTGCTCAAGCCCACAGCCTTCGACGCGCCATCACCATCAGTCCTGCGAGACCGGAGCCAAGCAGAATGAAACTCGAAGGTTCAGGCACCACGCTCTCGTTGATCGTAATGCTATTGATGACGAGAGATTGCGCCTCATCCACCACATCAGGAAAGACGACCGCATCGATATTGGTCCAGTTCAGGATCGGGTCCCCGGTGATGGGATCGGAAGGTCCTCCAGTGTTCCCCTCGTCCACCAGGACGCCTTTTCTGTATCCATAAAACTCAATACCGGGATCCAGTTCAAGATTCATGGTGTTCAGCGTGAACGTCGCTCCAGAGGTTGAATAGAACTCAGCAGTGTCGGGCGAATAGGGAAGAAAGTACGGATAGGGGGGAGGCTCGAAGGGATAGTAACCGGCGTAGATATATTCAGTCCCCGGAATGATCATGTTGTTCTGGTCCGTAAAGCCCGTGACGTAGAAGTCGTAAAACGTCAGGGGCCCGACAGGAGAAAAGAGCGGGTCCGCTTGATAGGGGTTTGCCTGCCCGAGAAACGTAATCGTCTCTGAAGAACCGAATCGGCTGGCGAGGAACATCACAAACAGAATGGCGGTGACGCGGAGTGATCTGGTCATGTTTTTCTCCCCTTGAAAAAGAGCGAACCAGACACCAGGACAAGTGCCGCAGAGTCAAAGCGTATGCGTGAACGATTTCCTATCTCGTGGCCTGGAGTCTCAGCACGGGATTAATTGAGTTCGCGCCGATTCTAAACCGAACCAGGCCGAAAGACCATGTGCTACGGGTGCAACATGCTAAGTGCCGCTTCTTTACAACTTACCCGAACGTCAAACAACACACGATACAATTATGGAGCAACATCGACCGCGATGAGCAGCCCCGCAGTCAGAAAGCCGGAAACACCATGACGAAGTCCCCCTCCGCTCCGAAGCCCGACACCAACGACGAACCCAAAGGCGACCGCCTCCAAAAGATCCTCGCGCAGGCAGGCATTGCCAGCCGCCGCAAGGCCGAGGAGATCATCCTTGAAGGCCGAGTTCAGGTCAACGGCGTCATCGTCAACACGTTGGGCACACGCCATGACGCGCTCAAAGATCACATCCGCGTAGATGGCAAGCTCCTTCACGGCCCCGAGCAACAGCGCTATTACATGCTCAACAAGCCGCGCGGCTACGTCACTACGCTTGACGACCCCGAGAAGCGCCCCACTGTCATGCAGCTCATGGCGAAGCAGAAGTCCGGCCCTCACGGAGATAACGTTCGCCTCTACCCCGTGGGGCGCCTCGATTACCTTAGCGAAGGTCTTATCCTGATGACCAACGACGGCAACCTCGCCAATGCGCTCTCGAAGGCGGCGGCCGGAGTGGAAAAAACTTATTTAGTAAAAATCAGCGGCACTCCACCTGCGTCAGGCCTCGACCAGATCCGCCGCGGGATCATGATCGACCGTGGCCGTCTCGACGAAATCCGCAGCGGGCGTCGCGATCGCATCATTACTTCACCGGCAAAGATCGAGCTTGTTCGCGGCGGCGATAATCCCTGGTACGAGCTCACGCTCATCGAAGGGCGCAATCGCCAGATCAGAAAGATGTTCGAAGAGATCGGCCACCACGTCGAGAAGATTCGTCGCATCGGTTATGGTGCGTTGCGCCTCGACGTCCCTCCAGGCGAGTTCCGCGAGCTCACTCTGGGTGAAGTCATGGCGCTCGACCGCGCAGCAAAGGGCAAGAAGGTCGTACCAAAGAAGAAGACGCCCGAGTTCGCGCAACTCAAGTCGCCCGCGAAAAAGAAGTTTTCAAAGCCACGACGACAGCCTACCGGAACAAAGTCTGCGAGCCGGCCCCGCCGTCCGAATTAGCCTGTCGTCCACGCGGCGTTCACTCTTTCGTAATCATATTTCTACAACCTTCGTCTATAGAAGTACGTGTTAGGTACCCCTGTTCTTCTGCTACTTTTGATCGCTTGACACACCTCTCTCGGCACGCTCAGAATACTCGCGCTATTAACCTTTCGGGTGATGACAATCGCAACCCGGGAGCATCCAATCATGAGCAACAAGGATGTAGTCAAGGAGCAGTAGAGTGGCAATCGAAAAAGCAACATTTGGAGCAGGATGTTTTTGGGGAGTTGAGACCCGTTTCAGTGAGATCACAGGTGTTATCGACACAGCCGTAGGATACGAAGGCGGCACACTCGAACATCCAACGTATAAAGAAGTCTGTACGGACCGCACCGGCCATGCGGAGGTCGTCGAAGTCACCTTCGATCCATCCCGAGTCTCCTACGAAACATTATTGGACGCCTTCTTCGCACTTCACGATCCGACTCAGGTTAATCGCCAGGGTCCGGATTGGGGCACCCAATACCGAAGCGTCATCTTTACCCACACCAACGAACAATTTGCCCAGGCCCGGGCTAAGATCGCAGAACTTAGTGCTGCGGGCTCTTACCGCAAGCCCATTGCAACCCAGGTGGTCCCTTCGACAACCTTTTGGAAGGCCGAAGAGTATCACCAGAAGTATCTCGAAAAACGTGGCATGGTGAGCTGCCACATCTAACCTTATTCAACTCAATCGAAAACGGCGACAACGACTCCATGTTTCGTTGTCGCCGTTTTTTTCGTTCTTTCTGGCGAGCCAGAAACTTATTCCGCACGCAGGGCAGTTATTGGGTCAACTGAAGACGCCCGTCGCGCAGGCACAATCGCCGCAACCACAGCGACCACGGCAATGAGCAAAACCACACCGGCCAGCGTGAGCGGGTCTGCAGACGAAACTCCAAAGAGCTGACTCCGTAATAAACGCGCCAGCAACACAGAGCAGGGAATCGCCAACGCAATCCCAATTCCCGCCAAGCGCAGCACATCGGTCAGCACCAGACGCGATACACGCAGTCGCGAAGACCCGAGTGCAATGCGAATGCCAATCTCGCGTGTGCGCTGCGCCGTTGAGAACGCAAGCACCCCGTACAGGCCAACTCCCGCGAGCATCGTCGCCAGTAGACCAAACGAAATCGCCAGCAGCTCAATCATTCGTTCGTTCGACAGCGTCGTGTCGATCTGTTCGTCCATCGTTCGTAGTTCATCCACCGCGAGGCCTGGGTCGATCTGCTTCATCGCCTGCCGCACCATCGCAAAGCTCTGCTCCGGCGGTGTTGAAGTTCGAAGGTAGAGATAGAGTTGGCCCGCAAACTTACACTGTTTGAGTGGCGAAAACAGTGTCGGCACTACCGCGTCACGCAGATTCGCATGCTTCGCATCTCGTGTAACGCCGATGATCGTCATATATTCACCTGGCTTGCCGTCTCCACCGACGACGCGCCTTCCCACGGCTGCAGCGGGATTGGTGAAGTAGTGCTTCGCGAAGCTCTCGTTCACAACTCCTACCAGCGGATGCGTCGCATCGTCGTCTTCGGTGAAGCTACGTCCGGCAAGTAACGGCTCCTGCATCGCGCGAAAGAAGTTTGCACTGACGTAGGGGATCTCGATCGGGAAGTCTTCGTCTGGAGGGGCCGTATAGCCCGCCACCGCGACATCTCCGGTGTGCCCCATGTCTCCAAGCTCCTGGTCAGTGGTTGCGCCGACAGCTTGCACCCCAGGCAGTGTCGTCATTGCGTCCAGAATCTGTTGGTGCAATGCAGGGATCTTCTCCTTCGCGTAGCCAGAGAGCTGAGGGTCGACGTGAAACGTAATCAGATGCGAGGTGTTAATCCCGGTATCGACGTGCCGAAGGTTTTGCATCGTTCGCACAAACAGGCCCGATCCCACCAGTAGCAAAACGCTGAGGCCAACTTGCAACGAAACGATCAGACGCCGAAAGTTCAGCGTGCCTCCGGACGCGGTCGTCGTTTGTTGCTTCAGCGAATTCACGATGTCAGGTCTCAACAACTGCATTGCAGGCGCGAGGCTGAACAGAACACTCACCGCAACAGCGACCGCAAAATTGAAGGCGAGCAGTCGCGCATCCAGCGTTGTAGAAAATGCGCTCGGCTCGTCCGTACTTAGCCGCTGCACCAGCAAACGGAGACATGGACGCGCGATCAACAACCCGGCTGCACCTCCAGCGATTCCGATCAGCAAGCCTTCGAGTAAGAGTTGCTGCACAACACGTCGCGCATTTGCTCCGAGCGCATATCGCAGCGAGAACTCCCGCACTCGCGCCGCAGAACGCACCAGCAGCAAACTCGCCACATTCACCGCGGCAATCAGGAGCACAAGAAACGCCATCCCCATCACCGCGTATAGCGGCTTTTGCAGCGACTCCCGGCTGTACGACAGCCCCCGTGAACCGGCCGCAACGAGTAGCTGGCTTCTGGTCACGTATTCGTCAATGAAGCGCTGCGGCTTCGTTCCGAGCGCCTTCAACTCCTCCGCGCGCAACGCATGCCACAACGGCGCGATCGCCATCTGCGCGTGTTGCGGCGTCTCTCCCGGCTTTAGTCGACCGATGATGTTCATCCATCGGTCGGTATGGTCCTGCAACCTCTTGCCTCGGCCCGGAATCGCCTGCTCGAGCATCGACATAGGCACGAACACACTAGGCACCTGCCCCCACACTGCGCTTTGAAATCCCGGCGCCGCCACCCCTGCAATCTCGAACGGCGTCCCATTGATCGAAATCGTCTCGCCCACAACATGCGCATCCGACCCCATATGTGTCTGCCAGTAGGGATAGCTCAGAACCACAACTGGATTGCCTCCGGGCACTGTATCGTCAGACGCTGTCAGTACCCGTCCCTGCGCGGCCTTCACGCCAAGTACGCTGAAGTAGTTCCCGCTGACGATCTCTCCATCCATCAGCTCCGAGACGTTGTTTCGCGTGATTCCGACATTAACCGGTGCGGTCGCAATCAACCCATCGAATACAGTCGTTCCCTTGTCGCGAAGATCCCTGTACATCGGGTATGAAAAGGATTGCTCCGGCCCCGAGCCGTGGTCGCTCGAGTGACCTGCCCAGGCCTTCCCCGTCCCAGTCAGAGTCACCAGCTTCTCTGGCTCACGCACCGGCAGCGAGCGCAGCAGCGCCTGATCGAGCAGCGAGAAGATAGCCGTATTCGCGCCAATGCCCAGCGCGAGTGTAAGCACGGCTGTCACCATGAACCCTGGCGAACGGCGGATCTGGCGAAGCGAAAAGCGAAGGTCCTGCATTAATGAGTTCATCTCTGCCCTTTCACCCCAAACACGGATGAGGTTCTGGTTGCAGAGCAGAGATTGCACTTTCACTGCCAATCTAATGCAGGCGAACTCCTTACAAATAAAAGACTGGCGGACTCGACTGAGGTTTCAGCTGTTCATCTGCGGAACCGCCTGTTCATTTGCGGACGCGATCCATCGAGCTTAGAGGCACTCTTCACGATAGTGATGAATTTGACAAGTCTGGCAACCAATCTTGCCTATAACCCATTTCGAGAACGGTGAGATTACTTGTTAGAAGCCACCTTGCAGGATCAAGATCAACTCGATTGCATAAGTACTTATGGGACTGATAGTGTCGGTTGTATGCAGCGCGGCTTAGGTACTCAACTTCGGCACCTCATCGAACTTCTTGACGGAGCAGTCGCAGAGCAATACAGCCGGAGAGGCTTGAATTACCGGCCACGGTATACCCCTGTGATGAGGGCGCTTATGGCACGCAGTCCTCTCAGCGTGACGGAAATCGCTAAAACGGCCGGAATTACCCAGCCTGCTGCCACGCAGACCATAGCTCTCATGATCCGAGAGGGCCTTCTCGTCTCAGAGGTGAGCCTGGAAGATAGCAGGCAAAAAGTGATCAAGATGACGCGCTATGGATGTGATCTGCTGCCGCATCTGCAGGCATGTTGGGAGACGGTAACCGCAGCAGCGAACAGTTTGGATGCCGATCTCCCATTCCCTCTGTCCCAACTACTAGACCTCGCCATTGAATCGCTTGCGGATGAGTCTTTCGGAATGCGTATTCAAGCTGCGACACATCAATGCTCGAAACCGCATCGTGACAATCAATAACGGAGGCAGTAACCATGGATGAGCAGTTCTTTCCTCGCATGTTGAGAAGTGCCCGCTACGGAGCCGTCCTTCTCTCACTTGCATTGATGCCACTGACGTCACGACCTGGCAGGGCTCAGGTCCCAGCCAGCCATCCTGTCAGCGACACTCAGGGCACGATCCCTGAACCTGCGATCCCGGCAATCCTGAAAGCTTTCGACACGTTTGAAGTCGTAGCGATGCCAGCAGCGCACGGTGAGAAAGATATCGACGACTTCATCCTGTCTCTCATTCGTGACCCACGCTTTCCGAGAGTGGTCAACGACATAGTCGTTGAGTGCGGTAATGTGCGCTATCAGCCGCTTCTTGATCGGTACATTGCCGGCGAGGACGTACCGTTCGCCGATGTCCAGCATGTTTGGCGAGACACGACGGTCCAGCAAGTGTGTGGAGAGTCCGGCTTCTATGAGCAGTTGTACCCGCTCGTCCGCTCTCTCAATCAAAGCCTTCCTGCCGCAAGCCGCCTCAGAATCGTTGCCGCAGACCCACCGATTGATTGGGGCAAGATTCGCTCCTACGAGGACCTGAAACCGTTTTTCGACCGGGATGGAAGCATCGCTTCTGTGATGGAAAGAGAGGTGCTTTCCAAGCACCGCAAAGCGCTGATGCTCTTCGGAGTCTTTCATCTGCTGC
Source organism: Tunturiibacter psychrotolerans (assembly GCF_051013365.1). Lineage (GTDB taxonomy): Bacteria > Acidobacteriota > Terriglobia > Terriglobales > Acidobacteriaceae > Edaphobacter > Edaphobacter psychrotolerans_A. The sequence continues at coordinate 3,095,162 of NZ_CP132941.1, forward strand.
ACGGAGGCGGCCCGGGACAAGGTGATGCCGTAACGAGGTATGAGCGCGATTATCCTGGCAAGACCTTCGTGATAATTGAGGGTGGAGATGATGGCACCGGCGACGAACTGCTTGTAGATGCGAAGGCTCCGGGTGGAGCTTCACCATCGCTCTTGCAAACGAAGAACAGCCGAATCGGCTCGTTAAGCCTCAGCTCGATCCTTCAATCGCCGATTACAACAGACGAGGATTGCAACGTCAGCGATGCATTCGCGAGCACGCCTGCCAAGACGGTCGCAAGTTATGTAGATGCTTTTCTATATTTGGGTCCTCAGAAATCATCGCTGGCTGAACCGCTTCCAGCGGATATCGCTCTTGATCGAGCTTACCGATCCGAATGGCTGCGACGAATGAAACTTATTGGCCTGCCTGGCCCTTCAACGCTGGAAGAGCTCGACGCTCAGATCGTATCGAGTGCAGCAAACCCCATTTTGACTCCTGCTCCCATAAAACCGATCCCAGAAGAGGTAAAGATGAGAGTAAGGCAAAGCTGTCTTAGCAGTAAGCATCCTGCCGGAAGCGCTACGCCGTAACGATGAACCGACTAGCACAGGGTAATCGTCAATCGCACGGCCACTGTGGTATAGTTATCTTGTACTCCGGTCTAAAGGAGTGCGGGCATCGCAGGCAAAGACTCTTCATGGACTTCGGAGTTTGGCCAGAGACTGCGATTCGCCTCTTCCCACCGCATACCTTCCCGCACGTTGGAAGTCGCGCTGGTTGCTCTGGCTGGAAGACCCGTCACAGGACGAGTCTCGCCGTGCAGCAGCAGCGCTTCGATATCCGACAGCAATGCTGACTAACTGAAATCCATGATGCCGTGCTGGCATCCCTGCACACCTATGCCGCTTTACAACGCCCACTCCATTCGGGCCACCAGACAGGAAAAATCTTGACCTCAGCAACGCTAGAACAGAACGACCATATCTCTCAGAACCAGAACACCTCTACCCCCCAGGCCAGCACCTTCGTCGCGAATCCCGCAGGCCTTCCCCTCGTTGAAGATGTTCGCTTCACCGACTTCAACATCTCCGACTCTCTGAAGAACCGCCTCACCAGCGCCGGCTTTACGATGCCGACCCCGGTTCAGGCCAAGGCCATTCCGCCGGCTCTCGAAGGCAAAGACATTCTCGCCACCGCCTCAACCGGCACCGGCAAGACCCTCAGCTTTCTCATCCCGATGATCGAGCGCATGGACGCGAACTCGGTCCCAAGCACCAAGGGCAAACGCGGTCCTATCCGCGCCCTCATTCTGCTGCCGACCCGCGAACTCGCGATGCAGGTTCTCGAGGCCTACTGGAAGCTTGTTCCCGGCTCCAAGAACGACGCTGTGCTCGTCTGCGGCGGTCTCTCCGAAAACAATCAGCTCGACCAGTTGGACCGCGGCCCTCGTCTCGTCGTCGCGACCCCTGGCCGCCTCGAAGACTTCCTCCGCCGCCGCGAGATCAACATCAACGCCGTTGAGATGCTCGTGCTTGATGAAGTCGATCGCATGCTCGACATGGGCTTCCTTCCCGCCATCCGCCGCATCGTCGGCGCATTGCCGAAGACTCGCCAGACCATGTGCTACTCCGCGACGCTCGATGCCAACATTCGCGAGATCGTCCGCGACTACGTCAAGGAGCCGGTCCGCATCGAGATCGGTCAGACTTCCAAGCCCAGCGATCGCGTCGAACTCCGCGTCTACACCGTCATGCAGGACCAGAAACTCGGCCTGCTCGACCAGATGCTGCGCCAGGAAGAGGGAACGTTCCTCGTCTTCTCGCGCACCAAGCATGGCGCCGACCGCATCAGCAAGAAGCTCGAGAAGCTGGGCCACGACGCTGACGTTATCCACGGCGATCGCAGCCAGTCGCAGCGTACGGCCGCTCTCAAGGGCTTTGCGAACGGCCGTCACCGTGTTCTCGTCGCCACGGACGTAGCCGCACGCGGCATCGACGTCAACGACATCGCGCATGTGGTCAACTACGACCTGCCCAATGCTTCGGACGACTTCGTCCACCGCATCGGCCGTACGGGCCGCGCAGGCAAGAAGGGCATCGCCACCACCTTTGTCATGCCACAGGAGCGTCACGACGCCCGCAAGCTCGAGCGCGAACTGAAGATAAAGTTTGAGTGGCGCGAGGCCGATAAGAACCTTGAGAAGGAAGTCCGCAACGCACCCCTCGACACAACAGCTCAGGGACAGGACCTCATGCAGCTTGAAACCCGCTCGTGGAAGGGCAACGATCCCGTCAGTCCGATGACGACGCCCAATGCCAACTACGGCGCCAAAAAGACTGGCTTCCGTAGCCGTAGCCGTAGCGGCGGCGGCGGTTTCTCCGGCGGACGCAGCTCTGGTGGCCGTGGCCCCGGTGGTCGACCCAGCAGCAACAGCCGCCCCGGCAGCAGCCGCTCCGGCCCAGCTCGACGCGGCCAGTAACTCCGGCACTCAGACACGAAACGCTCCGCTCTGCCAGCCAACCAGCCGCAGAACGGAGCGTTCGTCTTTTAACCAACACCTTCGACCGACGATATAGTAGTTTTGCCGAAGCTGAGTAGAGCCAAAGTTTGCAGTCTTTGTAATCTGGTACAGGAGAGATTCATCGCCATGACTAACCGGCTTCTGCGTTTCGTCCTGGCGCAGGTTGTGCTCTCCCTCTTGCTTCTTCTCATCTGGTCCTGGCCGCAGATCGACGACGCCTACATCTTTCTCACCTACGCGCGTCACCTTGCGTCCTCCGGTCTGTTCGCATTCAACGCTGGCGAAGTCTCCTACGGCTTCAGCAGTCCGGCTTACGTTCTTTTACTCGCCGCAGCTTCGAAAGTTACTGGTCTTGCGGTCAGTGTTGGCATGGCAAATGTACTTGGCCTTCTTCTCTGCACCTTTGCCGCTCTCGCGATCGGGCTGCTTTGGGAAGAGTTGCAACCGCGGCTCTCCAACGTCGAAATCATCGTCTCCGCTATCCTCCTCAGCGGCCCATGGTTCTTCACTGTGTGGTTTTTCTTTGGGATGGAGACTGGGCTGGCTGTCCTAAGCATCCTAGGTCTACTCCTTGCTCTGGCAAAACTTCGTGCGCAAACCCACACCCTCCCATGGCTGCTCGTCGGTATCGTCTCTGCGAGTACTCTCGCAATCACGAGGCTTGAATCCGGCATCTACATCGCCTGCGCAATCATCCTGGCTCTCTTCGCGTCGCGATCGAGACGCGAGGTCCGCGACCTCTTCCTCATCGGCCTGTTCAGCGGAGCTGTCGAGATTGGCTGGCTGCTCTACGCCAAACGCACGTTCGGTACCTACATGCCCTGGTCGAGCACCGCACGTCTCTTGTACTATCTGCCCACCGCGTACACCCACATCGTCGCCGAACGCTTCAACCATCTGAGCCCGATTGCTCGAACCTTATTCGCCATCAGAGCTGCGTCGCACATGCTGTTCGATGGCCCCCTGAAGATCCTGCTCCTCGCACTCCCTCTTGCTGTGGCAATTTTCTTTGCGCGTGCGAAAGGCACTCCCGACACACTTAAATGGATGCTCCGGATTGCTATCGTTGGATTTGTGCTGCAGATCGTTACATTTTCCTATCTCTTTCCCCTGGCCCAGAATCGTCACTTTGCTCCCTATCTTGCCTGCCTTTGGGTGCTCGTCGTGCCGCTGATCGTGCGTTCGGCGCAGCGGGCGAGTCCTGTCGTTCAAAGCGCACTGGTTCTCGCGATAGTAGCTCTCTGGATCGGAGGCGCCATCCAGTATCGATTCTCAGGGGAGAAACTCGGGCCTCTTCATCGACTGGCGGCCAGCAATCTACTCCGAACTGACCGGGTCGCCGCCGAACCCATCGGCATACTCGCATTTGAGTCGCCCGCACATATTATCGACCTCGGAGGCCTCACGGACCGCGACGCGTGGCCTATGCTCGAGAAGTTCGGCAATTCGCAACTCAGCGAAGTCATCACATGGGACCTCAGCAAGGGCGCGACCAAGCTGGTCCTCAAAGCCGAGCAGTGTGGCGCAAGCGGCAAGATCTTCGGTCACTACTGCCTCATCAGCGCCAGCGACGCACAATCTTTGGTTCACGATTCGGACAGCTCAAAGCCCGTAGCAACTCAACCACCTGCCTCAGAGCGCTAGTCCTTCGCATCGAAAATGGTTAATTTACATCTAAAAAACAGGTATTTGCGGTTATGGCGAATATTCACGCCTGTAACGCGAAAATTGCTACATTCCCCAGCTAAAATGGAAGTAATACCATGATCTCAGTTTCCAATGTCACTATGCGCTATGGCTCGAAGCTCCTCTTCGAGGATGTTTCAGTCACCTTCACCACAGGCCGCCGCTACGGCCTTACCGGTCCCAACGGCGCCGGTAAATCCACCTTCATGAAGTGCCTCACCGGCGAGATCGACCCTCAAAAGGGAACCGTCGTTCGCCCCAAGAAGATTGGCGTTCTCTCGCAGGACCAGTACGCCTTCGACGCCTACCGCGTCATCGATACCGTCATCATGGGCAACAAGGCCCTCTGGGCCGCGCTTGAAGAGCGCGAGATCATCTACGCCAAGCCCGAGATGACCGACGAAGACGGCTCCCGCCTCGGCGAACTCGAAGGCATCGTCGGCGACGAAGACGGCTACGAAGCCGAGTCCAACGCCGCCGTCCTACTGCAGGGTCTCGACATCCCTGACGAGCTTCACGAGCGCAAGATGTCCGAGCTTCAGGGTGGCCAAAAAGTCCGCGTCCTCCTCGCCCAGGCTCTGTTCGGAAATCCGCAGGCGCTGCTCCTCGACGAGCCCACCAACTACCTCGACCTCGAGTCCATCCACTGGCTCCAGGACTTCCTCACCCGCTACAACGGCACTGTCATCACCATCTCGCACGACCGGCACTTCCTGAATAACGTCTGTACCCACATCGCCGACATCGATTACGAGACGATCATCACTTACAACGGCGGCTACGATGACATGGTCTTCCAGAAGACCAGCATCCGCACCCGCATCGAGAGCCAGAACGAGCAGCGCGAAAAGAAAATTGCCCAACTCAACGACTTCATCGCCCGCTTCTCCGCCGGCACACGGTCTTCGCAGGTGAACTCCCGCAAGAAAGAAGTCGAGCGCCTCGCCACCAGCGAACTCGCTCGCTCCAACATCGCGCGCCCCTTCATCAGCTTCAAGATGGAACGGCCCTCCGGCAAAAACGTCCTCGAATTCGAGAAGGTCAACAAAACCTATCCGCAGAAGGACGGCAAGACTGAGCACGTCATCAACAACTTCACCGCTTCGGTCACTCGCGGAGACAAAGTCATCTTGATGGGTCGCAACGGGCAGGGCAAAACCACCCTCCTCAAAGCACTTCTCGCCAACGGCCCCGGCATCGAAGAGACCGATGTCTCAATCGACTCAGGCACCGTCAAGTGGGGTCACGAGGTTTCCATTGGCTACTTCGCGCAGGACCACAAAGGGTCGATCCAACTCGGAATGACCGCCTCGGACTGGCTACACCAGTTCGATCCCCAGGCTACAAAGGAAGACATCCGCGGCATTCTCGGCCAGATGCTCTTCAAGGGGGAAGAGGGTCTCAAGAAGACCGACGCTCTGTCCGGAGGCGAAGCCGCCCGACTCCTCTTCTGCAAGATCATGCTGCAGAAGCCCAACGTCCTCGTCCTTGACGAACCCACCAACCACTTGGATCTCGAGAGCATCAACGCCCTCAACCAGGCGATCCAGAAGTACGAAGGCACGGTGTTCCTCGTAACTCACGACCAGGATCTCATCGAAGAAGCCGGCACGCGCATCTGGCACTTCGAAGGTGGCCCCACTGACTTCCACATTACCGACCACAAGGGCCCCTACGAGGAGTATCAGCAACAGCTAGCCATCGCCGCCAAATAGTCCAGCGCTTGAGAGAGGCACTTAGGTCGACGAAAACTCAGAAGCAGGTGAGATGATTGTGTTAGCTTTTTAGCCAGTCACCGCATTGTAGAGGAATTAAGTGGCCCAATCTGCAAAGCTTCCGCTTCTCCAGAAGCACATGCCGGAGCTTGATCTTCTGAGAGGATGCGCCGTCCTGGCTGTCTTCTTTTATCATGGCCTCTACTGGTCGGGTGCAACCTCTTCGAACCGTCTGGCTAGCCTTTTTATCAAGACCACGGTTGTTGGTTGGCTTGGAGTCAATCTCTTCTTTGTGCTCTCAGGCTTCCTCATCACGGGGATACTGCTTGATACCAAAGGCCGGCCATCTTATCTACCGCAATTTCTATCTTCGTCGCGTGCTTCGCATCCTGCCGGCGTACCTTGCGTTGATTTTCATACTTCTCTTTGCGAGTTGGCTGCATGTGAAGTCAGCCTTGTTGTCTCTCTTGTTCCTCACAAACTACGGTTATTTTTTCAATCTTGTCCCCTATCCTCCTTTGTGGTCGTTATCGGTGGAAGAACAGTTCTATCTCATCTGGACGGTAGTAGTTGCCAAGGTCAGCGCACGGACTCTGCTCATCATCTCGCTGGCACTATGCTTCCTCGAACCTTCTCTTCGCTGGCTCAATGCCACCGGACGCATCCCTCTTGGAGAGAGTCACACCGCGACCTATCTAATCGCAGACAATCTTGCCCTTGGGGTCTTAGCTGCTATGTTTGCTCGCTCTAGCTACGGCACCCTCCGCAATGGCATCAAGCTCGGGTCAGCGCTTTGCCTCGCGGCACTTGCTCTATTTGCTATAGGCTATCCCTTCGGTATCCTTCACCGCACAAACGTTGTTGGCGATTCATTCCAAACCGTCCCTTGGAACCTCTTTTTTACCGGCCTCCTGCTTCTTCTCCTTGGCCTGCGAAGCCCGCTGGCTTCAAGCATCTGGACCGCTCCTCTGCGTTTCTTCGGGAACATCAGCTACGGGCTGTACCTTATCCACTTCTTTCTCTTCACCAAGTACGACGGCAACATCGCGCTAATCCACAATGCATCTCTCCGCCACATCTTGCAGGACTCCTTTGTTCGCTTCTTCCTCGTCGGAGGGCTTTCCGTCCTCATTGCATGGCTCTCAAGAACCTTCTATGAAGAGCGCTTCCTGCAGATGGGCAGAACGCCTAAGCAAGCAGAAGACAGTCCCGTCCCATCAGTGATCCATCTGAAAACCCCGTCGATTCATCCATTACCGCAACGATAGAAGCGACCCCGGGCTAACTCAAACTTTCCTGCGATTGCACGATCGTCTCAATAAGAACGCTATCCAATCACCTCGCTCACGACCTTGCGCGAAAAATGGGATACTGGACGACAAGAGGTCTGGTCACATGCCCACCGTCGAACCCATCAAAAACCGTGGCAAGAACGTCCTTGGCCAACCGCTGGATATCTGCGGCTGCGAGCCCATGACCGGCTTCTACCGTACCGGCTGCTGCGAGACCGGCCCCGATGATCACGGAGTCCACACCATCTGCTGCGTCGTAGACGAGCCATTCCTCGAAGCCTCGAAAGCTCTCGGCAACGACCTCAGCACCCCCATGCCGCAGTTCGGCTTCGCTGGCCTCAAACCCGGAGATCGCTGGTGTGTCTGCGCCGCCCGCTGGCTTCAGGTTCAGCAAGCTGGCGCCGCATGCCCCATCATCCTCGAAGCCACCCACGAGAACACCCTCAAGATCGTTCCCTTTGAGCTGCTCATCCAGTATGCTGTCATCCCCAGCCAGCTCCATTAAAGCGTTTTTCATCTCACGCAAACATCGTCGAAATAAGTCGGCCTGCCCGTAAACAGCTCAGGAACAAGGCGTTTTGTAACGCACGATTCATGCGGCCTTTACAACAGCCCTTGACAGTCCACTCCCCAAAGCCTGACAGTTTAAGTACTACGACAAAGTCATTTGAGGTTGCACGCGAATGTCCCTGGGAGATACGAAACCCAGAGTCAAATAGCCGCTAACCCTTTACACACCGTCTTTTTCATCGGTGTTTTTCAGGAGCCAGTACGAATATGAAACTTCCTCTAGCCTGTAAAGGCCTGCTCGCGTCTGCTGCAGCAGCCGTTCTCTTTGTCTCTCTCACCTATCCCGCCACCGCCCAGACCGCCGCAACCGGCAACATCGCGGGCACCATTACGGACACCTCCGGTGCCGCTGTTCCAGGCGCATCTGTCGTAGTCACTGACGTCGACACCGGTGTCTCCCACACCGTCATCTCTGGCTCAGACGGCTCATACCTCGCAACTTTCCTCCAGCCGGGCCACTACGAGGTCATTGTCAGCGGAAGCGGCTTCGGCAAGCTTGACCGCAAGAATCTCGTGTTGACGGTCGGCCAGGTCCTCACCGTCGACCTGGCGTTGCCTACCGCGTCTGTCTCCACCGAGGTCGAGGTGACAAGCGAATCCCCGATCATCGACACGGAAAAAAACCAGATCTCGCAGACCATCGACCAGACTCTGATCTCGAATCTGCCGGTTAATGGTCGCCGCTGGGATAACTTCGTGCTCGCCACACCCAACGTCGCCCCCGATGGCAACACAGGTCTCATCAGCTATCGCGGTGTCTCCGGCCTCTACAACACCAACCTCGTCGACGGCGCCAATAACCAGCAGGCCTTCTTCTCCGAGGCGCGCGGCCGCTCCATCGGTGCCCCCTACGTCTACCCCCTCGAATCCATTCAGGAGTTTCAGTCCAGCGTCAGCGGATACTCCGCTGAGCTAGGTCAAGCTGCCGGCGGCATCGTCAACGCCATCACCAAGTCCGGAACCAATCAGTTTCACGGCGATGTCTTCGAGTACTACCGCACTCCCGGTTGGAACGCCCTCGACCCGCTCAACAAATACAACGGAAACCTCACCCACAATCCCTTCCTGCTCAACCAGCCGGTGAAGACGCAAAATCAATTCGGCGCTTCGGTTGGCGGTCCCATCCTCAAGGACAAGCTCTTCTTTCACTTCACCTACGATGGCTATCGCAAGATCAATCCCATCACGTACCTTTCCACCTACAACACCGCAACCACCAGCGTGGCCAACCTCACTCATCTCTGTGACGGCGGCACAACCTATGTGTCCGATGCAGGAAACATCTACCCCACCACCATCACCGGTGTCAGCCCCGCGCAGTGTGCACAGGCGGTTGACTTCATTCAGACCAAACTCCTCGGCTCCTTCGCGCGCAACGTCAATCAGGACATCTACTTTCCGCGCCTGGACTATCAGCTCAACTCGAAGACCCATCTCTCGGCCAGCTTCCTCTTCGAGAACTTCAAGCAGCCCAATGGCTACAACACCTCCACCACCGTCAACAACGGCTCGGTCACGCAGAACGGCAGCGTCAACTTCCATCAGCGTTACGTCGTAGCCAATGCTGAGACCGCACTCACCTCGCACTCGGCCAACGTGGTTCACTTCCAATGGTCGCGCGATCTTGAGACCGCCACCACCAACTCCGGTGGACCCGCATTGAACATCGGCAGTTCCACCGTCGGCGTCGCAGCCTATGGCGAAACATCGGCCCTCCCGCGCGGAGCCTTCCCCGACGAGCACCGCATCCAGATCACCGACATCTACTCCACCCTCTTCGGCAAGCACTCCGTCAAGGTCGGCGTAGACGTCAACCTCATTCACGAACAGATAGCCAATCTCTTCGGCGGCGACGGAAGCTTCACCTATTCCACGGGTACTGTCGAGGCGGAGTTCGCCAACTGGATCCAGGACGTCTACCAGGTCAACGGTGGCCGCCACTACAGCTCCTTCTCTCAGACAACGGACCCCATCACTGGCATCGGCGCCGACGACTTCTGGAACAAGGATCTCGACGTCTTCGCACAAGACGACTGGAAGGTCACTCCCAAGCTCCTGCTCTCGCTCGGCGCGCGTTATGACGTTCAGCTAGTCCCCCAGCCAGACCGCCCGAACATGACCAGCGTCCCGGCCTTCAACGCCACCTCGGTCATCAACACCGACTATCACATGGTCGCGCCGCGCATCGGCTTCGCATGGAGTCCTCATGAGGGAACCGTCGTCCGCGGCGGATATGGCCTCTTCTTCGGCCTCACCTCCAACTCCACCTGGTACACCCTCCGCCGCGAAAATGGCGTCTATCAGCAGCAGTTCAGCACCCGCACCTACAGCCCCAGCGGAACTTACAGCGCCATCACCGGTGCTCCCACCGGTGGGCCCAACCGCAAGTTCAACGGCAACTCCGGCGCGACCTATGACAGCTACGCGCCGCAAGGCGGCATCCCAGCCTTTACGCCGCCCGGCCCGGCTCCTATCAACCAGGTCACCGGAGCTCCCACCCCGGCCTTTAATCCCGGCCTCCCCGCATCCACCCTCAACATTCGTGGTGCGTCACCGAACTTCCTTAACCCCTTCACTCACTCCTATGACTTGGCTGTCGAGCAGCAGTTGCCGCTCCACTCCACTCTTTCTATCGGCTACGTCGGCACCCGTGGCATGCGTCTGCCGATCTTCGTAGACACAAACGTAGACCCCGTCAACGGCGTCATCTCCGATCGTCCCTACTACTATTCGAACGCTGGAAGCGTTACGCCCATCGTCGTTCCCATCTACACGAAGCGCCTCACCACCGCCACAGGCTCCATCCTTACCGGCGAGTCAGACGTCAACAGCTGGTACAACTCGATGGCCATCTCCGTTCGCAAGCCCATCAGCTACGGAGTCGAGGTCCTCGCGAACTACACCTGGGCCAAGACCATGGACGGCGGCCAGTCAGGCGCACCTAACGGAACCTTCAACGGTACCGACGCTCCTCTGATTCCCTTCGCTGAAGGCCACCGTCAGGGGCGCGGCGCCGAGTACGCCCGTTCTGACCTTGATCAGCGCGGCCGCTTCGTCGCCTCCGTCGTCGCCACCTCGAAGTTACCCATCGCCAACCACTACGCTGCATACGCGGCCAACGGCTGGCAGCTCTCCGGCACCTTCACCGCTCAGACCGGCTTCCCCGTCACGGGCTTCGTCAACGGAACGATCTCCTCAGCACTTGGTGGCGGTGACGGTGGCGTTACTGGCGCAGTCCTAACGTCCGGCACCGGAACCCGCGTTCCGGATGAGATCGCTCGCCGTAATGGCTTTACTGGCCCTGGCGTCCATAATCTTGACGCCCGTGTATCCCGTAGCTTCCCGGTGCATGAAGGCATGGCGATCGAAGTAGCGGCCGAAGCCTTCAACGTCGTCAACCACCGCAACATCCTCTCGGTCAACAACTCCTACGTCAACTACACGGCGCCGTCGACTGCGACAGCTCCCACCAGTTGCACCATCCCTGGATCGGGTTGCTTCGCTCTTAATCCATCCTTCGGAACCCCAACCAGCACCTCCAACATCCTCTACGGCCCTCGCCAGATTCAACTGCTGGGCAAGTTCGTCTTCTAACCAGACAAAAGCACAAGCAAAAAGCGGCTCTGGGGTTTATCCGGAGCCGCTTCATTTTTGCGGCGACCCTCGAAATAGAATTCTTCGCCGGTAGTGCTACCCTTGTGCCGAGAATGTCATCCAGTTTTCAATGACCTAGATGGTGAAGCCTCAGTAGTCCTGTGAGCAATGGACTCCGGTCGGCCTGCGAAGCCATCGCCGCAGTTCTGTTGTCGATTGCCGTCTCCGCAACCATCTTGATTCTCTATCGCCGCCTCTACTGCAACACCCCTCCCGACAAACAAATCGCCGAAACATCGCCGCCCGCATGAGTTGAACTCTAGGTCCCAACGCCACAACCTGTTAGACTCCCGCGTACCCCCGGATAACTTGTCGAAGCGGAGTCCTAGAATGTTCGATTCGAACCAGTCCTACTGTTTGCGTCTCGCCGAGGTCACCTTCCCCTTGCTCCTCAGCAGACCTGCATCTACCGCCGCCTCCGACGCTCCTCGCTCGCCGCGTCGCGAAGATGCTCAAGAGTCTGAAGACCCGCTCAACGTGGGGCCTTCGATCTACGACGAACTCCATCAGCTCTTCGGTCCAAGTCCCGATCAGCCTGTCGCCTGGCTCAGCTCCATCCAAAGTCTTGCCGCAGCCCTCGAACTCAGGCCGGATATCCAGTCGCGACTTGCTGTAGTCACCCAGTACACGCCAAGCAAATGGCTCCTTGAGCGCGAACTTCAGGCCTTCAACTACTGGCCGACGCCCCCTCCGAAGCACAATAGCGACTGCCCCACGACTCCGGACGGCAAGCCTGACCCGTACGATGTGGCCCGCTGCCGCGCAGCAACAGGGCTATGTCTTTCAGGCGGCGGAATCCGCTCTGCTACTTTTAATCTCGGCATCCTCCAGGCTCTCGCGCGTCACGGACGCATCAGTAAGCTCGACTATCTTTCGAGTGTCTCCGGCGGAGGCTACATCCATCAGTTCCTTGCCAACTGGATCTACAAGGCCGGCAGCACCTCAACCGTCGAAGGGCTGCTCGACCCAATTCCAAATCAACCCGAAGTCAGCCCACTCGGATACCGCGCAACCGTGCAGCCAGAGCCTCTGCGCTGGCTAAGACGACATTCCAACTACCTCGCTCCCCGCAAAGGTCTCGTCTCCCTTGATACCTGGACCATAGCCGCAACGTGGATGCGGAACACGGCTCTCAACCTCGTCATTCTTCTATCAACGCTCTCCTGCGTTCTGCTTTTTCCTCACATAGGCTCGATTCCTTTCACCTTTGTAGGCGCGCATCCTGCTCTTTTTCCTCTGCTCACTTGGATGCTCGCCATTGTCTTTCTCATCCTTGGGAGCTATCTGAGCCGCTGGCTCGCGCACCTCGACCCCCCTGGCCCCCGGCCCATCTTCATCAAGCTCGCCTGCGGCAGCTTGCTCGGCGCTGCAGTTCTAGTCGCCCCATCTATATACGAAACAATCATTCCCGAAGGCAGTATCGCGAGTTCCGCAGCAAAAGCTGTCTTCCACGAGGTGGAGCAGCCAACTCACCTCCACTACAAGGGCTCCTTTCAACAACAGACCCCTAACGCCGAATCTCTCGAAGTAGTCATTGATTCTAGCCAGCCAGTGTCAGGTTCTCGTCTCAGCGAACACTGGTCTGAGCGACCCCTCGGTCTATGGCATGGCTTACTGAACACCGGAGCCTCCATCCCGATTCTCCTATTCGCCTGCCTCTGCGGCCTGCTTCTCTCGTCCGTGTTCAGTGCCGGCAAGATTCCCATCCAGATCGTATCCGCAGTCGGGATCCTGGGCATCGGGTTTGCGTACCTGCTCCTGGATGGCGTGCGTCTTCTCTTCTTTGTCGCCTGCTTCGGGGTTCCGCGCGAACTCATCCCATCGCTTGCCGTAACCCTGCTCCCCCCGCTCCTGCTGGCCGTTCCGTTTGTGCTGATGGAAGCCGGCCTCGGTATCGTCGGCAACAGAGCCAACTCCGGACAAGGTGAGTGGATTGCGCGTCTTCGTGCTGTCTCCTTCATGATTGGTGGAAGCTGGTTCGCCCTCAACGGATTGGCATTACTTGGTCCGTACTACGTGCGTCTCCTATCCGATTACTCAGGCGCCAGTTATACCGTTTGGCTCGGATGGATTGCCACTACGATTGCCGGCGTGCTCTCTGGACGAGACAAACGCACCGAAAGCGGCAAAACCTCGGGCTCGCCATACGTCAGATTTGCCCTCGAATTGCTCTCCGAAATCGCGCCTACTGTATTTGTTTTCGGACTTTTCTTCATCGTCGCTTTCCTCTTTTCTGATAACGTCTCTTGGAGCATCGTTGTACCGAATGGCACTTCCATCCAGCGGGAACATCGTTTCCTGCTCCTCTTCTTCGGCAGTCTCGCGATAGCCCTTTTCTTTGGCTGGCGTGTTGACATCAACGACTTCTCCATGCACGCCTTCTATCGCGACCGGCTCGCCCGCTGTTATGGTGGGGCGATCGATCTCCATCGTGTTCCAAATCTATTCACAGGCTTCGCTCGCAGCGATCGCAATCTGCGCGTGCATCAACTCCTGCCCATCGGTTACCGAGTTCTCGACGAACTGGGTGAACCCGTCCTTGATAAAGACGGAAATCCTGTGGTGGGTACCTACAAGGGTCCATTCCCCGTAATCTGTACCGCCATCAATCTCACCACTGGCGAGGATCTCGCCTATCAGGAGCGCAAGGCCGCCAGCTTTTCCTTCACGCCAATCTTCTCGGGCTATAACGTCGGCTGGACATCCGCCCGCGACCACTGGAACCAGTTCAACGGATTCGTCGACACTCCCAGTTTCGTATATCAGGACGCCGGATCCATCACACTCGCCACCGCGTGTGCTATCTCCGGCGCTGCTGCCAGCCCCGACATGGGCTACCACTCCAACCCCGCCTTTTCATTTCTCCTCACCGTCTTCAACGTGCGTCTCGGATGGTGGCTCCGCAATCCTCGCCGCCGGCGCATTGGCCGGGTTACACCTTACCCCATTCCTCCATCCGGCAAGCCAGACCGTCTTAGTCGATTATTCACGCTCAAACGAGGAACGCTTCCCTCGTCTCCTCGCTTTGGCCTCCTCCGGCTCGTCAATGAGCTCTTCGGCCAGTCGGACGACACCACCTCTTACGTCTACCTCACCGACGGGGGCCACTTCGACAACATGGGCCTCTATGAGCTCCTCCGCCGCCGCTGTCGCACTATCATCGTCTCCGACAGCGAAGCTGACCCCAACCTGACTTTTGAAGGTATTGGGATGGCAATCCGGAAGGCTCGCCTCGACTTCGGTATAGAAGTCACCCTCGATCAAACTGCCCCTGTTCCACCAGAGCGGCCCGCTGAACAAGCCGTTTCGAACCAGACATCCTCCTCCATAGTGTCACCTCCGACGCAGACTGGGCATGATCACCCAGGTGCGGCAGCAAGCGTATCCACTGATCCCCCTACCCCCCCCGCCCAAGCCCTGTCGCAGCAAAAGCCGCCGGAAATCCCGTACGTCCTCACCGGCCGAGTCTTGTCCACCGATCCCCCAGGGTTCACAGCGACGTTTGCGCATCAGCAACCGCAACCCATCGTCGAAGGGCTTTCTTCCTTCCGCGAATATCCTTCCAACTCCATCCATTGCGTCTACGGCACGATTCGCTATCCCGAGGACTCCGATCCCAGTCAGTTCGGCCACATCCTCTACATCAAGGCCTCACTCACAGGAGACGAGCCACCAGACATCCTTAACTACCGTCGCGAGCACAAGAAGTTCCCACACGACACGACCCTGAACCAGTTCTTTACCGAATCGCAGTTCGAAAGTTATCGCCGCCTTGGCGAACACATTGCTCTCTCCGATGAAACCGTCATCTCCTGGATGAAGCGCTACCTCCCATCCCAATAAGGGAGAAAAAAGCGAGCTTGGCAGGCAGAGGGCGTTCTTGGGAGGGAAATGAGGATGGGCGCCTTAGGCGACGATTTCAAAACCTGGATGCTGTTCATGCGATTGGGTGCAACTCCAGTCATGAAACTCGAAGTTGCCGACAACCCCGTTTTCGTGCACTTCACCAAGTTCGGATCGTCGATCGCGGGATTTGTTTCCGTATTGCCGACTGACCGCCCAGAACCCCTCATTTGGACTGTTGGAAAATAAAAGTCGATTTCCAATTACTGTCGAGCGAAAATGACGCGAGAAGGCAGATTTCCATTTGGGAGATCTGCGAGGAAGCTCGTATGCGTGGTCTTGTCGTTCTCTCTCTGTTCGCAGTTTCGGCATTAGGACAGGACTTCAATCCGGTCGCCAAGCAAAGAGACCCGGAATCGATTCTGCAACTGCCTGAGGGCGTTCGCCGGGATCTTGTTAATCGACAATGCGTCGTTCCGAAATACTACGGTGATGATGTTGGTACTAAAAACCCAGCCTATACGACCGGCCATTTCCGGTCTGGCACTTCTATTGACTACGCTGTCGTTTGCCACATTCCTACCCGCAAGATCCAGGACGTTCTCGTTTATTCGAATACGGAGGGTGCGTGGAACGGGGAAATTATCTCCCAGGGGACGTTCGATCCTTCACCCCACGTAGATAAATGTGAAGCCACGGTCGACGTTGCAACCCCGAAATACATTCTCGATCATGCACGGGCGTATGCTCCGGAAGAATTGAAGTCCCTCCCACGACTGGACCACGATGGCGTCGATGTTGGGATCTGCGAGAAGGCATCGATTATTCATTATTTCAGCAAGGGCAAATGGCTATACCTTCAGGGAGCCGACTAGCGCGTTTGCTCTATGCACCGACAGGCTTCCGGCGAACGATTCGGCAAACCGGAAGTAATCCGTAGTTCCCGCAAAGTCTGGTTATCGGAAACTACAGGCCGCTTCTTTGGAGGTTGGGAGGATGGTGCGCCCGAGAAGATTCGAACTTCTGACCTACAGCTTCGGAGGCTGCCGCTCTATCCAGCTGAGCTACGGGCGCATACCTCTAGCCTAGCACGCGACGCCCTCGGTTGACAGGCCGCTGCCTCCCGGTTGAGCATCAACACCAGCCCGGAAACATATCCCCATCAACGCCAAATGAACCCAGGAAAGAGAGATTCCCAATGCAGTTCCGCTCCTTCGCCATCGCCGCTTGTTGTACCCTACTAGCCGCCGTAGCACCTCTCCAGACGATCGCACAAGGTGGAGGCGTCAAAATGGACGGCGCCCAATCCTCTGCCAAACCCATCGCCAGCCCACCGGCAACCGCTGAGGTCAGCCTCAACGGCAAGCAGGTCGTCATCCACTACAACTCCCCCCGTCTCAAGGGCCGCGCCATCGGCACCACCATCGTGCCCTACGGCCAGGTCTGGCGCACCGGAGCCAACCCCGCCACCACCCTCATCACGTCAACCAACCTGAAGATCGGCACCCTCAGCGTCCCCGCCGGCACCTACACCATCTACACGCTGCCCAGCGCGAGCCAATGGCTACTCATCGTCAACAAGCAGACCGGCCAGTGGGGAACCGAATACTCCGAGGCACAGGACCTGGGCCGCACGCCCATGACCAGCAAAACTCTCCCGTCCTCACAGGAGAACATGTCCATCTCCTTCGAGCACACCAGCGGCGCCGCCACCGAGCTCCATGTCAAATGGGCCACCACCGACGAGTACGTCAGCGTCCAGGCACAGTAGCCGTCACCGAATCACGGCGTCTTCGCAGCCACCCAGCGAAGACGCCTCCTACTCGGCTTCCACGGCAGGGCTCTCTGCCGCCTCTCGCTCCAGCCTCAATCGCTCCATCACCGACGAGATCAGCTCCTTCGCCCCGTTGAGATTCATCAGCACGGCCTGCAGATCGAGCGCGGGAACAGCAGGGTTTCGCGTGCTGGCGCAGTAAACCCTATGCTGCCCCACCAGGATCAGCGCATCGGTCAGCACGTCCAGCGTCACCGCCAGCCGCCCGCGCGCCTCCCCCATCATGAACTCATACTTCTCAAGCTCCGCCTGCCGATCGTAGAAGACGGACAACCTACCACTCCTTCGCGGCAGTATCGACCAGCACCGGCTCCGGCGCCGCAGGAGCCTTCCAGCGAAGAATCGGCTTCCTCGCCGCAGTAGTCTCATCCAGCCTCTGCAACCGCGTCGTATGCGGAGCTGTCTGCACCAGTTCAGGATTCTCCTCCGCCTCCCGCGCAATCTGCTTCAGCGCATCGATCAGCAGATCCAGCTCCTCACGGCTCTCGCTCTCGGTCGGCTCAATCATCATCGCGCCGTTGACCACCAGCGGGAACGAGACGGTATACGCATGGAAGCCATAGTCGATCAAGCGTTTGCCCATATCGCCCGTCTTCACGCCGTTGCGCGCCTGCAGCTTGTCCGAAAACACAACCTCATGCAGCGACCGCGTCTTGTACGGCAGGTCAAACGTGCCCTCGAGCTTCGCACGAATGTAGTTCGCGTTCAGCACGGCATCCTCAGTCGTCTGCCGCAATCCATCCGGCCCATTCGCCAGAATATAAGCCAGCGCGCGCACAAACATTCCAAAGTTGCCATAGAACATCCGCACGCGACCAACGGTCTGCGGTCTGTTGTACTCGAGTCCCAGCTTCCCATCAGCTTTCGTCACCACAATCGGCGTTGGCAAAAATGGCTCCAGAATCTTCTTGCATGCCACCGGCCCCGACCCCGGACCACCTCCGCCATGCGGAGTAGAAAACGTCTTATGCAGATTCAAATGCATCACGTCCACACCGAAATCACCTGGCCGCGTCTTGCCTACCAGCGCATTCATATTCGCGCCGTCCATGTAAAGCAGTGCACCCTTCGCATGCAGAATGTCCGCAATCTTATGAATGTCGCTCTCGAACACACCAATCGTCGAAGGATTCGTCAGCATCAGCGCTGCGGTATCTTCATCGACCATCCGCTCAAGCTCAGCCACATCCACCATGCCTTGAGCATTCGACTTGAGATTGGCAACCTCATATCCGCACACCGCAGCGGTCGCAGGATTGGTCCCGTGCGCCGAATCCGGAATCAAAATCTTCTTCCGCGGATTTCCTTTGCTCTCGTGATACGCGCGAACCAGCAAAATCCCCGTAAACTCGCCATGCGCGCCCGCCGCCGGCTGCAGCGTAATCGCATCCATGCCCGTAATCTCAATCAGCGCCTCGGACAGCGTCTTCATGATCCCCAGACAGCCCTGCGACAGCGACTCCGGCTGATAAGGATGCGCCTCCGCAATCCCTTCCAGCCGCGCCACGGCCTCATTCACCCGAGGGTTGTACTTCATCGTGCAGCTACCCAGCGGATACATCCCCAAATCAATCGCGTAGTTCCACGTCGAAAGCCGCGTGAAGTGCCGAATGATCTCAATCTCGCTCAGCTCCGGCATCACGCCCAGGTCCGTCCGCACGGAATCGCCCAGCAGCGCAACCGAATCCACCGCCGGCACATCCAGCTGCGCCAGCCGATAAGCCTTCTTCCCCGGCGAAGATTTCTCAAACATCAAATCTTCATTCTGATTCGTGTGCGTCGTAGCCTTCTTCGGCGTCCCTACAAACTTCTCAACTGCCATAGTTAAAACTCCTGCGCATCCGCTGCGCTTCCTGTCTCCGAGTAGCTCCCCGACTCCGGTCCATCCAAATCTTCTTCCCGCAAAGAAAGCCCAAACACGGTGCCATTCTCAAACTCAATCGTCAGCGCGTCGCCTTCTTCGAGCGACGCCTGCACAACCTTGTCGTTGATCTGCGCGCACAGTGCATTCCGATACTCCGGCTCTCCATAAGCCACCGAAAACTCCGGAAACAAAACATGCGGCCACGCGTAGAACGTCAGCAAAGGAGCGTCAAACCGAAGCTGCAGAAAATCCTCAACGAACTCAACCGCCTTCAGCTCCTCGCCAACAATTGCCGAAACATCCATCGCTAAGCCTTCTTGCCCGCGAGCGCCGCTGCGACAGCATCCATCTGCTTCCGCGTCGTCAACTCCGTTGCACACCACAAACTCGCATTCGGACCAAGCTCCGGATACCACTTCGCCAGCGGCAACCCGCCGATGATCTTGTGCCCAAGCAGCGCAGCATTCGTCTCATCGGCGCTCTTTGGAAGCTGCAACACGAACTCATGAAACCGCGGCGCACCTTCAAACAAAACCTTCGCGCCAGCGGAAGCACCAAGCACACTCTTCAAATAAACCGCCTTGGCAAGGTTCTGCTCCGCCAGCTCCTTCATCCCCTGCTTGCCATACACGCTCAGGAAGATCGTAGTCATCATTGCAACCAGCGCCTGATTCGTACAGATATTTGAAGTCGCCTTCTCCCGCCGAATATGCTGCTCACGAGTAGACAGCGTCAGCACAAATCCACGCTTGCCATCCTTATCCTTCGTCTCGCCGATCAGCCTTCCCGGCATCTGCCGCAAGAACTTCTCCTTGCAAGCAATCACGCCACAGTAAGGCCCACCATATCCAACCGCCACGCCATACGACTGCGCCTCAAGCGAAACAATATCCGCCTCCGCCGGCGGCCGCACAATCCCCAGCGAAACGGCCTCTGCGATCGAAACAATCAGCAGCGCACCCTTCGCATGAGCAATCTCCGCGATCGCCGCAACATCTTCAATCGTCCCAAAGAAGTTCGGCGACTGAATCAGTACGCAAGCCGTATCCTTCGTGATCGCCGCATCGAGCGCCGCAAGATCCACGCGCCCGTTCGAGCTATAACCCACTTCTACAGTTGGAATCTCCTGGTGCTGCGCATACGTCGCAATCACCTCGCGATACTCTGGATGGACCGTCCGCGCAATCACCGCACCATCGCGGCCCGTCACGCGCACCGCCATCATGATCGCCTCTGCAGCGCCGGTCGAACCGTCATACATCGACGCGTTCGCAATCTCCATCCCGGTCAGTTCGCAGATCATCGTCTGAAACTCGAACATCGCCTGCAGCGTTCCCTGCGAGATCTCCGGCTGATACGGCGTATAGCTGGTCAGAAACTCGCCGCGCTGCACCAGCGAATCAATGATCACCGGCCGATAGTGCCGATACACCCCGGCGCCCAGAAAGCTCGAATAACCAACCGCATTATTCTCCGCAAACTCGCGAAAGCGATCCAGAATCTCCGACTCCCCATGCTGCCGTGGAATCGCAAGATCGCGCTTCAGTTGAAACTCCGCTGGAATCGTAGAAAACAGATCGTCGATCGATGCCACGCCAATCTCGGCAAGCATCTCCTCGCGATCCACGGGGGACTTCGGCAAATAGCGCATCTCTTAGTGTCCAGTCTCTTCGCTGGTAAATTTTTCGTAATCGGCTGCGGTCAAAAGCCCGTCCACCTGCTTCGCGTCCGCAAGCTCAATCTTCAGCAGCCACGTCGTATTCGCATCCGTATTGATCTTCTCGGGCGCGTCCTTCAACTCTTCATTGATCGCTGTCACCTTACCCGACACCGGAGCAAAAAGATCAGACACCGCCTTCACCGACTCCACCGAACCGAAGCTCTTCGCCGCTTCAACCGCATCGCCAACCTTCGGAAGGTCGACAAACACAATATCGCCTAGCGAGTTCTGCGCGTAGTCTGTGATGCCGACCGTGCCAATGTTGCCATCGACTTTGATCCACTCGTGTTCCTTCGTATAGCGATAGTCCGCAGGATAAGCCATTCATCGTTCTCCGAAATCCAAAGATAGGTTGGTAATTCAATTGTAGATGCTGAGGCTATGCGGATTTCTTAGCCCTTTTATAGAAGGGAAGTGGAACAACCTTCGCCTTCACCATCTGGCCGCGAATCTCCACCGCAACCTCGGCATCAAGCGCGGCGTAATCCACAGGAACATAAGCCATCGCGATATTTTTCTTCAGAAACGGCGAGGGCGACCCACTGGTGATATCCCCGAGCCGCTTTCCTTCAACCGAAAATACTGCGTAACCATCGCGGCCAATCCCGCGCTCGATCATCTCCAGCCCCACCAGCTTGCGCCCCGGCCCACCCGCTGCCTGAACCTCGAGCAGAGCCTTGCGCCCAACAAACTCCTGCTTGTCGAGCTTCGCATACCGCCCTAGCCCCGCCTCAAACACATTGATCGTGTCTGAAATCTCATGCCCATACAGCGCCATTCCAGCCTCAAGTCGCAGCGTATTCCGCGCCCCCAGCCCACACGCCAGAATCCCGAACTCCGCACCCGCCTCGAGCACTTCACCCCACACTCGCGCGCTCGTCGGCTCATCCGAGGGAATATAAATCTCAAACCCATCCTCGCCGGTATATCCCGTGCGAGCGATCATCACGTTGTACAGTCCGCACACTTGGCCCCACGTAAACCAATAGTTCTTGATCGTGCTCAGATCCGTCGAAGTCAACTTCTGCAACGTCTCCGCGGCTCTCGGCCCCTGGATCGCAAGCTGCGTGTAGTAGTCGCTGAAATCGTTCACATGCACACCCGGCATATGTCCAATCGTCCTCCGCACCCACTCAACATCCTTCTCGCGCGTGCCCGCGTTGATCACGATCAGGTAGTCGTTATCCGAAAGCTTATGCACCACCACATCGTCAACAAAAGTCCCGTTCGGATACAGCATCGCCGAATAGTGCGCCTGCCCCACAGCCAGCTTCGAAGCATCGTTCATGCAGAGATGCTGCACCGCCGCGAGCGACCCCGGCCCACGCAGCTGAATGTCGCCCATATGCGACACATCGAACACACCCACCGCAGTCCGCACCGCCATGTGTTCGGCGATCAGCCCGCAGCAATCCACCGGCATATCCCATCCGCCGAAATCAACCATCTTGGACTTAGCCGCCCGGTGTACTGCATTCAGTGCTGTTTTGCGAAGTGGGGCCATTGTCTCTGTCATACCGGTACATCCTTTTATTGATCGCTTGTGTGAGACCTGCCTAAAACGATAGCATCCAGCGGCCTCATTCAACCACTCGCGGACTCGCGAGCAGAGTCGAGCTAATTTCTACTCTTCGTCTTCAGCGCTTCAACCTGTTGCTTCAACGCGGCATAGGAGGCATCGGTCGGTTGACCCTGCGTCTGCCACACAACATCTCCACGGCTATCGACGACCAGCAAATAAGCATCCTCCGCCTCCCCGTAGTGAACTAACGTACGCCAGACCGCTTCGTTGTTCGTAATCGGCACAACTCGCTTTTGTGCCCTCTCCGGCATCGACGACTTGATCGACCGCAACACCATCCCCCGCAATAAACCGGGCACCGACGCCACCACCGGAAGTTCGTAGTACGCCACTACATCCGAAGTCCGATAGTCCCCAGCGATCTTTTTTGCCCAACCCGTCACGGCATCTCGCGATCCGCGACTGAAACCAAGAACCAGAACTCCCGCAGCCTTGCTTTGTAGCTCCTCCGGCAGACTCACAGCCTGGTTTGCAAACGAAGTTCCATGGACCTCGGGAATTCTTTCACCAGCAGCGATGGCCACAAGTCCATTCACCACAATCAGCGTGAGCAACAGAGTGCGGCTCAGAGTTCCCTTCACGCCACGAATCATCCGACAAGTCTACTGCGAACCAGAACCAACCTCGTAGGCAGCGATCAGGTCGATATGATCCCGTGAAACTTTGCCAGGCCGCTTGAAACTAGCCTCAATGCATTCCGCCAGGCAGCGACTTCGTCAGTCTTCCCGCATCCAGCACCAGGCTCGCCAGCGCCTCGTCGAAGTTGTGATCATGCGCCTTCTGTTTCTCCGCCGGAGCTACCGACTCCGTCAACGCCCACAGAATATAGTGCGTCGGCCGGTCATAGATCACTAGACGAAACATCGGCAACGGATCAGACGCGCCCTTTGATTTATCCGCGTTCGAGGGCCCACTCGGAGCCGAAAGTTGCAACTCAAATACAAGATCCGCCTCAGCTGGAGTGGCGACCACCTGATACCGCCCCCAGCTCACGACGTCTGCATAAAACTGGTTGAACGCCCTGTCCGGATCGCCGCTGAACGGGTGAGGGAACAGCCCGCTGTCCGCGCCTGCATTCGAGAGGAAGATCTTCTTCGCTCTCATCAGTGCCTGCGGCACCGGCGCCGCAGTGGGAACCATAGGTTCCTGGCCAAACGCGAAACCTGCAGCCAAAAGTCCAGACAAACCGCAACAACGCCAAAGCCTGCAATCGACCGAATCCGAATCATCGTGTCTTCTCCTGCAAGACGTATCACCGCGAAACAACACCTGTCCGCGCAATCAATCAGACGCACAACAAATATCAAATGTTTCGCCGCACGAAGTCCTCCGGCAATCTAGACCGTAACCGTCTCCCGGTACTCCCCAAACACCTTCCGCATCGCATCCGCGATCTCCCCGACCGTCGCGTAGCTCTCGACCGCATGCAGTATCTGTGGCATCAGATTGTCTCCGCCTCGAGCTGCATCTTCGACCCTCCGCAGTGCCTCTGCATGCGCATTTTTATCTCTCCGCAAACGCATCGCCCTCACCCTCTCCACCTGACGCCCCTCCAGCGCCTCATCGATCCGCTGAATCGGCACGGCAACCTCCTGCTCACTGGCAAACTCGTTCACCCCAACGACAACGGCCTCCTTCGCATCCACTGCCCTTTGATATCCATACGCCGCATTCTGTATCTCGCGCTGCACATATCCCCGCTCAATCGCATGCAGCATCCCATAGTTGCCGCCCAGATCGAACCGGCCAATCGTAGCCAGATACTCCTCCGCCCGCCGCTCGATCTCGTTGGTCAGCGACTCCACATAAAACGACCCCGCCAGCGGATCGACCGTCTGCGCCACACCGCTCTCATGCGCCAGAATCTGCTGTGTCCGCAAAGCAATCCGCGCCGCATTCTCTGTAGGCAACGACAACGCCTCATCGAACCCATTCGTGTGCAGACTCTGCGTTCCCCCCAGCACCGCCGCAAGTGCCTGCAGCGTCGTCCTAACCACATTGTTCTCCGGCTGCTGCGCCGTCAGCGTCGAACCTGCCGTTTGCGTATGAAACCGCAGCATCCAGCTACGCTCTTTCTTCGCGCCGAAGTGTTTCCGCATAATCCGCGCCCACATCCTCCGCGCCGCGCGAAACTTCGCCACCTCCTCCAGTAGGTTGTTATGCGAGTTGAAGAAGAAGCTCAGCCGCGGCGCAAACGAATCCACATCAAGTCCCGCATCAATCGCCGCCTGCACGTACGTCATCCCATCGGCAAGCGTAAACGCCACCTCCTGCACAGCCGTGCATCCAGCCTCGCGCATGTGGTAACCCGAGATCGAGATCGTATTCCACTCCGGCACCTCCTTCGCCGCCCACGCAAAGATATCGGTCACCAGCCGCATCGCATGCGTCACCGGATAGATGTAAGTCCCCCGCGCGATGTACTCCTTCAAAATATCGTTTTGAATCGTCCCGTTCAGCCCCGCGACCTGCGCGCCCGTCCGCTTTGCCACCGCAACATACAGCGCCAGCAAAATCGAAGCCGTCGCATTGATCGTCATCGAGGTCGAGATCGTATCCAGCTCAATCCCATCGAGCAGCCGCTGCATATCCTCGATCGAATCAATCGCAACCCCAACCTTCCCCACCTCGCCCAGCGCCAGCGGCGAATCCGAATCGTACCCAATCTGCGTCGGCAGATCGAACGCCACGCTCAGCCCCTTTGTCCCGTGCGCGAGCAAAAACTTGTAGCGTTTATTCGACTCCTCGGCGTCGCCCATGCCCGCATACTGGCGCATCGTCCACAGCCGTCCGCGATACATCGTCGGCTGAATCCCCCGCGTAAACGGATACTCCCCCGGTTCGCCCACCGTTGCGTCCGCGTCGAAGCCCGCAAGATCCTCAGCCCGATACACAAGCTCCACTGGAATTCCAGAACTCGTCTCAGGCTTCCCCGATTTGTTTTTAGTGTCTTCAGACATGCCGAACAAGTGTACCCGCCAGCCCACCTCACCGGCTCGTCGACAACTAGCTGCGCCTGCCCCTGCGACTCGACTTCACAAAGCTGCTGACGCAAAAATACCCAAACACCACCGCCATGGCCACGGCCAGCAGCAGATGCATATGAGCATCGTGATTCCCCGCGGTCTCATGCAGCCCCCCGCGCATCTTCCACGCGCTACTGGCAGCCGACACCGCGAAGATCCCAAAGAAAACTCCCGTCAGCTCCAACCAAAGCTGATTGGAAGCCTTCACAAACGGCCCCCACACTGCCTCGCCAAACCGCTTCCCGCCGCGCTTCAGCCCCTGCCCGGTCAGCACCACCTGCGCCGTCGTCTGCGCAGCCTTCTGTCCCAGTCGAGCCGCGGTCGACTCAGCCGCCACACTCGTCGCGCCTGGCCCATCCGCAGTCTTCCGCGCCGCGGAAGGATTCGGTGCCGTCGCCGCATCCACCGCGGTCACCAGCGTCTTAGCCGCTGCACGAGCCCCAAATCCCAGCGCACGTCCAAACCGAACCGAATCCATACCCAGAGTGTAGCCGTTCCACCCCGTACACGAAAGCAGACATCATCCCCAACTTTCTTCCTCATTTCCATTCCGCGATGCGTCGTTTTTCCGCGCCGCAGAATCAGAACAAAAAAGGGAGGGAGCAAATCGATGAAGAGCACACTGTGGACAATCATCGACCTCTGCGCCGCCGCCACGGGTTGTCTGGTCTTCGGATGCCGCCACATTCTCCCCGTAGAGCTTCTCGCTCATCGACCAGAGAATTTTTGGGATGACCATCCCACTGTAGTGGAAACCACTTAGGCTCCATCCCCATCTCCGTGAAAGAAATCCCGTTGCAGCCTCCGCTTCCATGGGCGTATTCTTTAACCAGTGACGCCGACATACCCGCAATGCCGTTCCCGCCGGTCACCTTCGCTGGGAATACCCGATGCGTGGAGTAGTTCGAACCATAGGGAAGCCCGGAGGTGGCATTGAATCAGAAGGTCAAAAACCTGATACAGAAACTTGGCGAAGCAATCCACGAGTCCGTCTCGGAGTCAGAGGATATAGCAGGCGTCGTCAAAAACATCCGCGAACAGGGTTTTGATGTCCTCCTCATGCTTGAGGCCACTATCGGTCTCAACGAGGTTGAGGCAGAAGCCGATGAGGTCACCGAAGCTGCCGACGAAGGCATCGAGGGGCCATTCACCTCAAACGACGTAGACTTTCTGAAGTCCTTGCGCATCAGCCTCGCCGAAGACGAACCAACCGACAGTACCCACTCAACCGGCAGCCCCGAAGTCTAAGCAGCCTCTCACTTGACGAGGTCCAGGCCACAGAAACCGGGCCTCGTCCCCTCCGCTCTGCCCTCTACGTTCCAAAGTCAATCTCTCCGTGTTAGACTCGCGTTTCCCTGTAACACGCGAGTCGCTTTGTGCATCTGACTGACGTGCTATGAAGATAAGCCGCTCAACGCAGAAGTCGGAGTTCGAAAGACTATGAGAGATACCCTTGGTGTTTTGCTTGCCGGCGGCGCTGGCGAACGGCTCTTCCCCCTCACCCGCGATCGCGCAAAGCCGGCCGTCCCCTTCGCCGGCCAGTACCGCATCATCGACATCACCCTCTCCAACTGCATCAACTCCGACCTGCGCCACGTCTACATCCTCACTCAGTACAAAGCCCTCTCGCTCAACCGCCACATCCGCGAAGGCTGGGGAACCGTCGTCGCCAACGAACTGGGCGAGTTCATCGAGATCCTGCCCCCCATGCAGCGCGTCTCCAAGAGCTGGTACCAGGGCACCGCCGACGCCGTCTACCAGAACATCTACTCCATCGGCTCCGAAGAGCCAAAACACGTCCTCATCCTCTCCGGCGACCACATCTACAAGATGAACTACGCCCTCATGATGCAGCAGCACGTCGACTCCGGCGCCGACGTCACCCTCGCCACCCTGCCCATCGCCCCCCACGAGGTCCCCTCCTTCGGTGTCGTCGAAGTCGCCCGCAACGGAGAGGTTCTCGGCTTCGAAGAAAAGCCGAAAGAGACCAAGATTCGCTCGCCCTTCAACCCCGACATGGTCGACGTCTCCATGGGCATCTACATCTTCAACACCGACATCCTGCTCCCCGAGCTCATCAAGGACTCCGAAGACCCCAACTCCAAGCACGATTTCGGCCACGACATCCTGCCGAACATCCTCGGACGCGTCAAAATGCACGCCTACAACTTCGTCGACGAGAACAAGCAGAAGGCTCTCTATTGGCGCGACGTCGGTACCCTCGAGGCCTATTACGAGGCCAACATGGACGTCGCCGGCGTCACCCCCACCTTCAACCTTTACGACAAGTCCTGGCCCATGCGCTCGCGCCCCTACCAGTACCCGCCCGCCAAGTTCGTCTTCGGCGAACCCGGCCGCACCGGCATGGCCATCAACTCCATCGTCTCGAACGGCACCATCGTATCCGGATCAGTCGTCCGCAACTCCGTCGTCTCGCAGGACGTCCGTGTCAACTCCTACGCTGATGTCGACTCCAGCATCATCTTCGCCCACGTCAACATCGGTCGCCACTGCCGCATCCGCCACGCCATCATCGATCGCGACGTTCACATCCCCGACGGCACCGTCATCGGCTACGACCCCAACGAAGACAAGAAAAACTACTTCGTCTCACAAAGCGGACTCACCATCGTCACGCGCGACTACTCCGTCTACGAGAATCCCGTCTCCCCCGAATTCCTCCAGCAAGGCAACACCTGGTAGAGCAGGGAACACCACAACATCGACCCACAAAACAAGAGCGGGCCGCCAATCAGGCGACCCGCTTCTCTCTTCAAACGCAACGAAAACGTTAGTTCTTCTGCTTCCCCAACCGATAAACCACACCACCCGAGATCGCAAAGAACTCGCGCGTCTCAGTCCCGAAGTGTTCCAGAATCAAATCCGGCGAAAGCCGAAGCGCCCAGTTCTTAGACCGGTTGATATCGATGCTGCCGCCCAGCGCCGCAATCGGCTTGGTCCGGTTCGTATAAAGCCCCGTAATCTGCGAGAACGTAGGCTGCCCCGGCTGTCCTGGCCTCAGGTCGTCGTCAAAGGTCCCATGCGATACGCCGCCATACGCGTGGTAGTTGATCGCGACATATTGATTCTTCGGACCACGGTACTGCGCTCCCAGCATTCCCATGTTCATGTAAACCAGCGGACGGCTCAGGTTGTAAGGAAGTCCCTGGGCCTGCCCAAACACCGGTGTCGTTCCGGCCTCGCCACGATACTGCGCGCCTATGCCCACATGATTCGTAAACCAATGGTCTCCGGGAAGCCAGTACGTCGCCAGAAACTCCGCGCCACCCATATTCATCCGGTTCGGCAGCGATTGGCCCGCCTGGAAGTTCATGAAGTTGAGTCCGACATAAAACTCATACTTGTTGTCGTAGGTCACCGGCGCTGCCAGCGCGATCTTCGACTGCGAGATCGGTATCGTCGTCGGCTGCGTTGCCTGCTCCACCGCCGAAGAGGACGAGGTAGCCTGTGCCCGGCTCATCGTCGCGCCCGTCATCAGCAAACCCGTTGCCAACATCCCAAACATTGCGCGTCTTCCCGTCTCCCGCGCCCCAGTCACTCTCCAAGCACCACTCGTCTTCAATCGCAACATCCGTCTCCGAATCTCTTCCAGCATCTGCTCCCGCACTTGTTCCAGTTACCAAGATATAACGTTCAGCCAACATCTGCCTCGACCGCCGCCGCGTATCTCTCAGTAGACTGCACCTGTGCGACAATAGTGGGTGGCAGTCGAGGTATGTGCCAGGCTGCAGGGAGAAACAGTATGGGCGAACTATTTACACCGACACATCTCATCGTCATTGCCGTAGTCGTTCTGGTCCTGTTCGGCGGCAAAAAGCTGCCAGAGCTCGGCAAAGGCCTCGGCGAAGGTCTCCGCGGCTTCAAAGATGGCATGAAGGGCGTCACCGACGAGGTCAACAAGCCAGCCGATACCACGCACGCCGTCACCCCCAAGCCCGAAGAGACCGTCAAGTAGATCTCCCAACAAAACGGGATGCCGGTAGTCAACCTGGCCGCTTGGAGCGGAGTCCCGATGGTGAAGAGCCCGGAAATCTGTTAGAAATGCGGATGCCCATGTCTCGAGTCTGAGACATGGGTTTTCAGTCAGATCGCCCAACTCTACTCAATCAGGAAGCCGCCCTCATGAAGATCAAATCCCCTTATCTCATCAAGCCGCACGCGCAAGTCCGGCTGTCGAAGATGTCGACTTCGCAAACCTCGGGGTACAAGTCCGAAGAATCAGCAGCGGCAGTCCTGGTCAAGCATCGCAAGCAGCTCGCCGACCTGCAGGACGTCTTCTACGCCAGTCAGACCAAAGCTCTGCTCATCGTCCTCCAGGGCATGGACACCGCCGGCAAAGATGGCACCATCAGCCACATCTTCTCCGGCATCAACCCGCAAGGCTGCGACGTCGCCTCCTTCAAAGTTCCCACCCCGCTCGAAGCCCGTCACGACTTCCTCTGGCGCGCCCACGCCCAGGTCCCGCCCCGCGGCATGATCAACATCTTCAATCGCTCCCACTACGAAGACGTCCTCTCCCCACGCGTCCACAGACTCATCACCGACAAGGTCATGCGTCGCCGCCTCGACGACATCAACCAGTTCGAGAGCATGCTCGTCGACAACGACGTCCTCATCCTGAAGTTCTACCTCCACATCTCTCGCGACGAACAAACCCGCCGCCTTCAATCCCGCCTCGACGACAAACAAAAGCATTGGAAGCTCTCCGAGGCCGACTTCCACGAGCGCAAATTCTGGCCCCAGTACACCGACGCCTACGAGCGCATCCTCTCCAACACCAGCCCCAAACACGCCCCCTGGTTCGTCATCCCTTCCGACCACAAGTGGTACCGCAACATCGCCATCTCCGCGATCATCGTCGAAGCCCTCCAGAGCCTAAAGCTCAAATACCCCGCCCCCACCCTCGACGCCTCCACCATCAAGCTCTAGCCCCACACCACCACCCTAACGCAACAGCCGTCATCTCGCCGTTGCTGTTGCCTTGCGCTTGCCGTTGCCTGTTCTTTTGTTGTTGTCATCCCCGCAGGGGATCTGCGGTTGCTGTCGCCTTATCACAACCACGGGGACCCACCCTAAAGCGTAATCATCACCACAGCCGCCGCCGCCACCGCCATCCCCCACCCCTGCCGCCGCGTAGGCCGTTCTCTCAGCGTCCAAGCCGCCAACAGAATCGTCGACGCCGGATAAAGCGAAGCCAGCACCGCCGCCACATCCAAGCGCCCAGCCCGTGTCGCCGCAACGTAAAGCAGATTTCCCGAAGTATCCAGCAGCGCCGTAGCCATCGCCCACACCACAATCGGCCGCGACATTCTCACCTTCACCTCACCCCTCTTCGCCCGCAACGAAATCCACCCCAGCATTACCGAACACACCGCCATACTCCCAATCCTGCTCGTCCCCAGAGGCCAGATCACGCCCGTCTTCGCCGCAGCCAGCTTCAGCGCTGTAAAGTAAATCCCGAACCCCACCCCCGCGATCACCGCCAACCAAACCGTACTCCGGTCCGCCGGCTTCGCCTCAGCGTTCTCACCCGCCGCAATCAGCCAGATCGCCATCCCCGCCACCAAAAACCCAACCACGTGCAACACACCCGGCGATCCCTCTTCACTCGCCGAAAACGCCGCAGGAATCGCCGCCGCCAGCAGCCCGCTCAGCGCCGCCGAAGCCCCCATCGCCCCCCGTGACAGCGCAATATAAAAGCAAGCCAGCGCCACTCCCGCCGTCACCCCCGCCACCAGCCCCCAAACCAGCGCAGCCCCATGCAAAAATGCATCTCCCCGCACCCAGGCAACCAACGCCAGCACGCTAAAGCTCATGCAGTGGCTCAGCAAAATCACTCGCAGCGCCGCACCCATCGAGCCGCCGGCCTGCTTCACGCCCATGCCGCCCGAAAAATCCCCACCGCCCCACAGCACTGCGGCGGCCAGCGCCATCAGCGCATTTCCGTGCACCAGCATCTCCATCAAATTCCGATCAGGCCTTGCCGGCCGCGGCCCTTACTTGACCGACACAATCCCCGCAGGCCGTGTATCGCCCGCCGTCGGGTAGTATCCCTTCTTCGCGAGCACCGTCAGATTCGGCCTCAGCACCTTCACTTCCAGCGTCCGGTACTTGCCATCGATAAACGGCTCATGCGTGTAGTAGCCGACCGTATACTGCGTCCGCACCTCTTCCGCAATCTTCGCAAAGCTCGTCTCGATCCCCTTCTGCCGGAACTCGCCATCGAAGTTTCCGCCTGTAGCGCTCGCATAAGCAGGCAGAATATTGTCCCGCATCGTCAGCGGCAGGTGCATCCGGTCCAGAAATCCAATCACCGGCAGCGACGAATCTCCCACCAGCGTCCCATACACCGCAATCTTGTTGGTATTAAGGTACTTCACCACCTGCGAAAACTTCGCTGTGCTCCCATACTCCTTGCCATCGCTGATCACATAAACAATCCGCCGCCGCCCCGTCTTGGTCTTCGCCAACGACGTCGCCGCCGCCAGAATCGCATCGTTCAGCGTATGCACATCCCGCGGAACGTTCTGAATCCCCAGAATGCTCGTTCCATGCGTCGCATTCGTATTCGGATCCGTATGGCTATCCTGTCCCCCGTTGATGCTGATGTTCTGTCCCAAAGGCCCTGTCGTGTCGTAGTAAAGAGGCTCGCGTCCCGGCGCCTTCGATCGGTCCAACACAGCCGTCAACCGTGCGCTCTGTGCCCCGGTAAAGTCCGTCTGCATCTTCGGTCCGTTGTTATACGTAAACACCGAAACCTCGTCATACGGCGTAAACGCTCCCTGCAACGCAGCCAGAGAATTATTCACCTTCGTCATGTTGTCGTAGGTCATACTCTGGTCGATCACCAGCGCCACCGACAGAGGAAACGGATCTACCGTAAACAGCGCCAACTGCTGCCTCAGATTGTTCTCATACACCCGCACATCGCGCCACGTCAGCCCCGGCACCAGCCGCTGCTTGCTGTCTTTCACGGTAAACGGCACTTCCACAAAGTTCGTCTGCACCCGCAGCGTAAACGCGTCAGGTCCCTGCCCGCCCGTCGCAACCTCAGGCGGCGGCCCGTCATCCTGCTTCTGCGCCGCCGTCGCCGGCAATTTATTCGGAACGGCTCCATCCTCCGCAGCAGGCGTCGAATTATCTCCATTCGAATCCGGCGTCGTTCCAGCCCCCGGCGTCACCGGCCCCACCCCAAGCCCCTGAGGGCTCGGAGCATCAGGAATCGTCTGTGGTTTTGGCCCATCGGGGATCGTCTGCTGTTGCGGCGCATCCTGCTGCGCCAGCGACAACACCGGCTGTCCAGCCATCATGCACGCCAAAGCCCCTGCCAACACACTGTTTCTGACCACAACCACGCGAAAATCCCCCATACCTTCCAGCCGGGCCTTCACAACCCAAAGCTTCACGAACTACCAGACTACCAGCGCAACATCCCCGCCGCCATCCCTATGCGTCGATCACCTCCTTGGACGCCTCCCCGCCAGCCAACGTCACGCCCCGGCCCCTCAACCCCACTCACATTTTTCCCAAGACTCCCCTCCAACTTCGTCGTCTAATACGGTATGCGCTCTCTCCGCCTCACCGCCGTCGCCCTCGCTCTCTCGCTCGCCCCCATCCTCCACGCGCAGGAGGCAGCCGAGCCCGGCGGCCCGCCCCCCGCCAGCACCGCCGAACCCCAGCCCGTCGATATCGGCGACACCCAGACCCTCAAAGTCAACGTCAACCTCGTCAACGTCTACTTCTCTGTCCGCGACAAAAGCGGTTTCATCACCAACCTCCACAAAGACGACTGCAACATCTTCGAAGACAAAGTCCCCCAGAAGACCAAGAACTTCACCCAGGAGAAAAATCTCCCTCTCACCATCGGCATCCTCCTCGACACCAGCGGCAGCCAGCGCAACGTCCTCCCTCTCGAGCAGCAGTCCGGCGCCGAGTTCCTCAAGGACGTCCTCACCCCGAAAGACGAAGCCTTCCTCATCTCCTTCGACATTAACGTCAACCTGCTCTCCGACTACACCAACAGCCCCCGCGAGATAAAACGCTCCATCGATTCCGCCGAGATCAACACCGGCGCAGGCACCGGCTCCGTCACCGGCAACGGCACCGCACGCGGTACCCTCCTCTTCGACGCCGTCTACCTCGCCGCCCACGATAAACTCCGCCAGGAGGCCGGCCGCAAGATCCTCGTCCTGCTCACCGACGGAGGCGACCAGGGTTCCCAGGAAACCTTGAAGTCCGCCACCGAAGCCGCGCAAAAGGCTAACGCCATCGTCTATGTCATCCTCCTCTCCGACCGAGGCTTTTACGGCGGAGGCTTCGGCATCAACCTCGCCGACACCGGCGAACGCGACATGCAGAAGCTCGCCACCGACACCGGAGGCCGCGTCATCAACGTGGGCAACAACGGCAAAAAGCTACAAGAGGCCTTCGACCAGATTCAGGACGAGCTCCGCACCCAGTACCTCGCCAGCTTCACCCCCACCAACACCAAAATTGACGGCACCTTCCGCACCCTCAGCATCACCTGCCAGCCCGGCCAAAAAATCCAGGCCCGCAAAGGCTACTACGCCCTCGCCGACTCCCAAGGCAAAGACGACTAGCGCTTGCCTTTGCTAGCTAGCCGTTGCCTGTCTTTTTGGTTGTCGTCCCCGAAGGGGATCTGCGGTTGCGGTTGCCGCTGCTGTTGCAAGTCCTTTTGGTTGTCATCCCCGGAAGGGGATCTGCGGTTGCCGTTGCTGTTGCAAGTCCCTTTGGTTGTCATCCCCGGAGGGGATCTGCGGTTGCGGTTGCCGTTGCTGTTGCAGGTCCTTTTGGTTGTCATCCCCGGAGGGGATCTGCGGTTGCCGTTGCTGTTCCCTACGGTCGACGAAGAGAAGAGCGAATCCATTACCTCCGCTTCGCTCTATCCCGCGGTTTCTACCAAAAATCACTTGTCAAGCCCCATAACCACTCAACTCCTTACAAACCAAGGACATCCGCGTGGCATATGAGTTAGCTCCCAACCGTTATACTGAATCTAGAAGCAGAAAAGAAGAGCTAGACGTAAGTAATTGATAACAAGTATTTTGCGCATAACCCATTTGTA
This sequence comes from Tunturiibacter psychrotolerans, assembly GCF_051013365.1. Classification (GTDB taxonomy): domain Bacteria; phylum Acidobacteriota; class Terriglobia; order Terriglobales; family Acidobacteriaceae; genus Edaphobacter; species Edaphobacter psychrotolerans_A. Next base: position 3,129,557 of record NZ_CP132941.1, read on the forward strand.
TTGAATATTTTGCAGACCACATCCCTCTGTAAATCATTGAATACAAGCACTTTGCGTCCAAAATACCCCACAGGGGGGAGGGGGGTACCCCTCCGATCCAAGGAGTCAGCATGGAGTATGTCAATCTCGGCAAGACCGGCCTGAAAGTTTCATGCCTCAGCCTCGGCTGCATGTCCTACGGGGTCCCACCCGCCGGCCCTTTGCGCCCTGGCAGCCACGCCTGGGCTCTCAACGAAGCCGATAGCCAGCCCTTCTTCAAACAGGCCCTCGATCTCGGCATCAACTTCTTCGACACCGCCAACATCTACACCGTAGGCTCCAGCGAAGAGATCCTCGGCCGCTTCCTCAAAACCAACGCCAAACGCGAAGACACCGTCATCGCCACCAAGCTCTTCAACGCCATGCGCGACGACCCCAACGCGAAGGGCCTTTCCCGCAAGCAGATCTTCTTCGAGCTGGACCAGAGCCTCAAGCGCCTCGGCACCGACTACGTCGACCTCTACCAGATCCATCGCTGGGACTACGAAACCCCCATCGAAGAGACCATGGAGGCCCTCCACGACGTCGTAAAAGCCGGAAAGGTTCGTTACATCGGAGCCTCCTCCATGTATGCCTGGCAGTTCGCGAAGGCCCTCTACGTCGCCGACCTGCACGGCTGGACCCGCTTCATCTCCATGCAGAACCACTACAACCTCATCTACCGCGAAGAAGAGCGCGAGATGATGGGCCTCTGCCAGGCCGAAGGAATCGGCGTCATTCCCTGGAGCCCGCTTGCCCGAGGCCGTCTCGCCCGCGCCTGGCAGTCGGAGAACACCAAGCGCAACGAAACCGACCAGTTCTCTAAATCCATCTACACCAAGACCGAAGATGCCGACAAGAAAGTAGTCGATCGTGTCGGCGAGGTCGCTCGCAAGCGCGGCATCCCCTACGCCACCGTCGCCCTCGCATGGATGTTCAGCAAGCCCTACATCACCGCCCCCATCGTCGGTGCCACCAAGCCAAACCACCTGACCGACGCCGCAGCCGCCCTCTCCGTCAAGCTCACGCCAGAAGAAATCGCCTCGCTGGAAGAACCGTACATCCCACACTCAGTCCAGGGCTTCAGCTAACAGAGAGCTTTTCCCGACCAACGGGAGGAGTACGCAAGTCACGAAGTGACCGCCCCACGCGCAGTGGGCCCGTCCGGCAGGACAAGCAGAAAAAAGAAAGAGAAAAAAGAGAAAGCAGACCAAATGCTGATACCCTCAATCGACCTCATGGGAGGCCGCATCGTCCAGCTAGTCCAGGGCGAAAAGCTAAAACTAGCCTTCGACGACTTTGAATACTGGATCGAACGTTTCGCCAAATACCCTCTGGTCCAACTGATCGACCTCGACGCCGCCATGCGTCTAGGCAACAATCGCGCCCTCATCGAGATGATCGCCAAGCGCCTGCCCTGCCAGGTAGGTGGCGGCCTAAAAACCGCAGAAGACGGCAAACTTCTCCTCGAAGCCGGAGCGAAACGAGTCATCTACGGCTCCAGCCTCTTCCGCCCAGCCGAACCCGACCACCTCCGCCGCCACAAGCTCATCTATCTCGAGTTCGCCGAAGGCCTCAAGTCCGAACTCGGCGAAGAAGCACTTGTCTTCAGCGTAGACACCAAGGCCGGAAGAGTCGCCGTCAAGGGCTGGAAAGACTCCGTCGACCTCACCCCCGAGGAAGCCATCACCTGGCTCGAAGACTACTGCGCTGCCTTCCTCTACACCCACGTGGACACCGAAGGCACGATGCAGGGCTTCCCCATAGACGTAGCCGCGATCCTCAGAGCCTGCACTGCCAAACAGCTCATCGTAGCTGGAGGAATCAAAGAGCGCAGCGAAATAGAAGCCCTGGACGCCATGGGTGTAGACGCCGTAGCTGGAATGGCCGTCTACTCGGGCGCAATGGAAGCATAGAAACCTTCCCGACCAACGGGAGGACCAAAGCATTCGCCTTACCAGGACCAGTACACAAGTCACGAAGTGACCGCGCGCCGCGCAGGCGGCCCGTCCGGCAGGACAGATCTTTCAAATAACTAACAAGGCAGTCGGACGCTCACCCCAGCCCGCTGCAACTCCCCCTTCAACTCCCGCGAGTCCGTCACCCCAAAGTGAAAGATACTAGCTGCAAGCGCGGCATCCGCCCTACCCCTTCCAAACACCTCCACAAAGTGCCCCGCAGTCCCTGCTCCACCCGAAGCGATCACCGGAATCTGGACCGCCCCGCTCACCATCGCGGTCAACTCACAATCGAACCCACCCCGCATCCCATCGGTATCCATCGAAGTCAGCAAAATCTCCCCGGCTCCACGCGACTCCGCCTCCCGAGCCCAATCCAAAACCCGCCGCCCTGTAGCCTTCCGACCACCACTAACAAAAACTTCAGCCTCTTCCACGCCACGACCTTCAATTCGACGAGCATCGATCGCCACAATCACCGCCTGCGCACCAAAGCTCCCACCAATCTCCGCAATCAACTCCGGCCTCGCAATCGCCGAGGAGTTGATACTCACCTTATCTGCGCCTGCATCGAACACCGCAGCAGCGTCCACCGCACTCCGAATCCCGCCACCAACCGTAAACGGCACGAATAACGCCGCAGCCGTCCGCTTCACCGTCTCAAGCAGTGTTCCGCGACCCTCATGCGTCGCCGTAATATCCAGCAGCACAATCTCATCCGCTCCAGCAGCCGCATGACGATGCGCCAACGCCGCCGGATCGCCAGCGTCGACGATGTCCACGAACTGCACGCCTTTCACCACGCGCCCGTCGCGCACATCGAGACAAGCGATGATCCGCTTCGTCAGCATCGGCTAACCCAACCTCTGCGGAACCGCATCAGCCACCGCAACCTGCTCCCCCTCACACACAACCCGAGCCAGCGAATCCCCATCCTCGATCACCGCGCCATGCTCCACAAACCACTCCACCAGCAAACCCTGCCTCGGGGCAGGTACATGAAACTCCATCGCCCCATCGGTCAGCGTGCAAACCGCTTGCCCCGTTCCGACAAGCGACCCGGCTGGCACCAACTGCTGCACAAACGTATACGAAGGCTCTTCCGCTGCAAGTTTCAACTCATACATGAATGGCATAATCTACAACTCCAGAAAGTTCTTCAAAACCTGTAATCCCACTACGCTCGACTTCTCAGGATGAAACTGTACCCCCATCACATTATCTTTCTCGACCACCCCCGAAAACTCCCCTCCATATTCTGTAACCGCAGCAGTTGCATGTATCACCGGAGCTCGCCAGGAATGAGTGTAGTAAACAAACCCACCACTCTCTACCCCGCGCATCAACCTTGAATCCATTCTTACCTTCTCCAACGAATTCCATCCCACATGCGGTGACTTCAACTCTACGCCGTCAAACAGAGCGGGGAATCGCTCGCACGTCCCTTTGAAGTGGCCCAGTCCAGCAATACTTGGAGCCTCGGTGGAACCCTCAAACAACCACTGCAATCCAACGCAGATGCCAAGAAACCAAGCGCCCTTCACAACACTCTCCCGCACCGCATCCGTCAACCCAAGCTCTAGAAGCAAAGAAGTAGCCTGAAAATGTCCAACACCAGGTAACACTACCTTCGCCGCTCCCGCCACTACCGCAGGGTCCTGAGTCACTTCCATTTCTCGCGCGCCAAGGTAGCTCAAAGTCTTCACAACGCTGGTCAGGTTCCCCGCTTTATAGTCGATGATCGCAATCATTCAAACAGCCTTACTTTCCCAAGCATACGAAGAATAAATTTCGGCTAAAGCAATCCCTTGGTACTCGGGAGCATCTCCCTCATTCGCTCATCCCGAGAGCAAGCGCCGCGGAGCGCCCGCGCAAACGCCTTGAAGATCGCCTCGATCTTGTGATGGTTACTGCGTCCGTACATCGTCTTAACGTGCACATTCGCCTTGGCCCCCCGCGCGAAGCCATCGAAGAAGTCGGCGAGCAACTCACTCTGAAAATCGCCCACCAGTCGCACTTTCACCTTGTCATCGACAACATACGCAACTCGTCCGCTCAAATCCACTGCAGCCACGGCAAGCGTCTCATCCATTGCCATCACAAAGTATCCGGCCCGCATGATGCCCTTCTTATCGCCCAGCGCTTTGCCAAACGCCTCGCCTAGAGCGATTCCCACATCTTCCACTGTATGGTGCTGATCGACATCCAAATCGCCCGTACACGCCAGCGTCAGATCGAATCCCCCATGGCGCGCAAACAACTCCAGCATATGATCAAAAAAGCGAATCCCCGTCGACACTTTGTACACGCCCTGTCCATCGACACCGAGCTTCAAAGATATCTGCGTCTCCGTAGTATTCCGTTTGATCGTTGCGGTTCTCACGCTCTTAGACATCATTCGAACTCCCTGGCCCCGTCCTCGATTGGATCATGCGCTGGTTCTTCACGTTGGCTCTTCCAGCCAATCTCATCGAGACAAACCTTCAGAGCAGCCAATCCTCTGGTGACATGCTCTTCAACACCAATCGTGATACGCACAAATCCATCGCAACCCGGGTCGGTCGAGCGGTCTCGCAACAGTACGCCATGCGTCCGCATCGCTTGCACAAGCTCTTTATGTTTGGACCCGATATTCATCAGCACAAAGTTCGCGTGGCTAGGAAAGTAAGGCACGCCCAACTCCGCTAATCCACCCATCATCCGCTCACGTCCAACCCTCACCTGTTCCACATACCAGGCCAGGCAAGTCTCGTCCTCAATCGCAGCAGGAAGGCAATCGAGCGCCACCCCATTCACGTTATAAGGCGAGCTAACCTTCCGCACATACTTCAATAGTTCCGCACTCCCCGCCAGCATGCCAATCCGCAAATTCGCCAGTCCGTACGCCTTCGAGAAGGTTCGCGCCACGATCAAATTTGGCACGGCCGCCAGATCGCCCATTACCGACTCTCCATCAAAGTGGTAATAAGCCTCATCCACCATCACCACTGCCTGTGGAGCCGCAGCCGCAATCGCCAATAAATGCTGTCTGCTAACCGTCGCGCCTGTTGGATTATTTGGCGAAGCGACCATAATCAGCTTAGTCCGCTCCGTAATCGCCGCCATAAAACGTTCGAACGGAAATCCCAGCGTCGCGTCTGACTGTACCTTGACCAGATGCGGGGTCATCATCTTGATACTTACGTCGTACATGAAAAATGAGGGAGTAGCGATGAGCGCCTCGTCCTTCTCTTCGAGAAACGTAACGCACATCAGGTGAATCGCCTCATCGACGCCATTGGTCAGTAAAACCTCCTCCGGCCTCAATCCAAAATGGGCCGCGACGATCCGTTCTACAGGCTCCCTTTCAGGATATTTCGTGAGTCTTTCGGCCGTCTGCGCAAGCAATTTCTCCATTACCCGAGGAGAGGGTGCAAACGTGTTCTCGTTGAAGTCCAGACGCAACGCATCCCGTCCTGCCAGCGGCGGATGGTACTCCGGCATCTCCTGAACAGCGCGACGCGCCTGTACTGACTTCGCTTCTGTAACAAAATTGGTAGCAATACTCATTGCATTCTCACTCTCACACTCTCTGCATGTCCCTTCAAACCTTCAGCTTCAGCCAGTGCGACCGCATGTGGCCCCATCTTCTTCAATCCCGCGCGCGTGTACCGCTGAACTGTAATCACCTTTACAAAATCCGACACACTCAATCCACCGCGGACCCGCCCCACGCGCCCGGTAGGTAGTACGTGATTTGGTCCAGAGATGTAGTCTCCCATTGATTGCGGAGCGTATTCGCCTACAAAAACCGATCCTGCGTTTCGGATCCACTTCAGATCCGCGTCCGAATCGACAGTTAAATGCTCTGGCGCGAGGCGATTCGTAAGCTCCCGAGCCTCGCGTACCGTTGCAGTTACAAATACACATCCTTGCGCTGCCAGCGATTGCTTCGCGATCTTATTATCTCGCGCTCGCAACTTCACCTCTGCCGCAACATCTCTCGCCAAGGTCTCCTTACTCGTAATCAGCACGGCCAACGTCTCCGGGTCGTGTTCCGCCTGAGCAATCAAATCGGCCGCAATGCCGGCAGCATCCCCTGTTTCGCTGGTCACAACGATCTCGGTTGGACCTGCAGGCATATCTATGCCACAGTCATTCGCAACCAGCGTCTTTGCCGCGGTCACGTAGAGATTTCCCGGCCCGACAATCTTATCGACGCGCTCAATGGTAGCCGTGCCATAAGCCATTGCCGCGATTGCCTGCGCCCCGCCCACCCGATAAAACTCCGTTACTCCTGCGAGCCATGCCGCAGCCATCGTCTCTTTTGCGGGCTTCGGCGAACACACCACAATTCGTTCCACACCAGCGACCTGTGCCGGTGTCACCGTCATCAGCAGCGTCGAAGGCAGCGGATAACGTCCCCCCGGCACATAACAGCCAACACTTCCTAAAGGCCGCACAATCTGTCCCGTCTTCACTCCGTCGACGGGTGAAATCGTCCACTCTTGCGGCATCTGTGCTTCCGCGAACGCAAGAATATTTGCGCGCGCCACCATCATCGCCGCTTGCAATGCTGGCGCAGTCGAATCCCACGCGGATTTCATCTCATCACGCGACACAAGCAACAGCTGGTCCTTCGCAAGCTCATCGAACTCGGCTGCATACCTCAGTAAAGCTCGATCGCCGTCCTTTTTTACCCCCGCAAGAATGCCTCGCACCGCCGGTTCGACGCGCGCCGTGTTCACAGCACCTCGCCGTTCGAGCGACTCGATCAATGCATCTGCGGCAGCCTTGCCGCGACCATAAGTCTTCACCAGCTTCATCAAAAACTCCAAAGACACTCGACAGCAGAACAAAAACTTCCTAGAGCACAACCTTACTCAACGGATACTCAACAATGCCCGTAGCTCCCGCGGCCTTCAGCTTCGGAATCACCTCGCGCACCAGAGCCTCATCCAGAATCGTATTCAGAGCCACCCACTCCTGATCACTCAGCTGCGAAACAGTCGGCGAGTTTAACGCAGGCAATACCCCGATAATCCCATCCAGATCAACCTTCCGCGCATTCAGCATCAACCCGACTCGTCCCTGAGCTGCAATTGCCGCATTCAGCATCAATGAAATATTCTCGATCTTCTCCCGTTTCCATGGATCTTTGTAAGCTTTCTTGTTCGCGATTAGCTGCGTCTCGCTCTCCATCAGTGTCTCGATAATCCGCAACCGATTCGCCCTCAGCGACGACCCCGTCTCCGTCACCTCAACAATCGCATCCGCCAGCATAGGCGGCTTTACCTCCGTCGCGCCCCAGCTGAACTCCACCGTTACCGGAATGTTTTTCCCAGCAAAGTATCGCTTCGTAAACTCAACCAACTCCGTGGCAATAATCTTTCCCGCCAGATCCTCCGGCCTCTGGAACGGCGAGTCCTCCGGCACCGCCAACACCCATTTCACCTTCTGCCGGCTCTGTTTCGAGTACGTCAAACTCGTGACATACTCCACATCGGTCTCATTCTCCAGCACCCAATCATTGCCCGTTAGTCCGGCATCGAGCGCTCCATGCTCCACATAACGCGCCATCTCCTGCGCTCGCACCAGCATGCATTCAATCTCCGCATCATCGACAGAGGGGAAGTAGCTCCTGCCATTCGCGAAGATCCTCCATCCGGCCCGCTCAAACAGCGCAATCGTCGCGTCCTGCAAACTGCCCTTCGGTATTCCAAGCTTCAATCGATTCGTCTCGCTCACCGTGCCTCCAGCGCAATTTTTTTTGTAAAGCAGCTCACCGTGCCTTCGTGGCAAACCAATCCGTCACCTTCGACTTCAACTTTGAATAGCAGCGCGTCATTGTCGCAATCGGTTGACGCTTCAATCACTCTCAGCCGGTTTCCGCTGGTCTCGCCCTTCATCCAAAGCTTCTGCCGAGTCCGGCTCCAGAACGTAACAAACCCGCTTTCGAGCGTCTTCGCATAGCTCACCTCATTCAAAAAGCCCAGCATGAGCATCTCGCCGGTCTTCGCATCCTGAACGATCCCCGGAACGAGGCCATCCATCTTCGCAAAATCAATCTTCACTACGTCGATCATCTCTGTCCTCTCCATGTACGCAAGAAAAAGGCCCGCTCGCGGTATGCGCGTCAGCGGGCCTTTCGAAATCCTTAGTAAGCGTTCGTTACTTCGCCACTCCGGACACAGCCGCCAACACGCTCTTTGCGTGATGATGCGAATGGCCATGATGGAGGTGCAGTCTGCTCATCTCCCCTTCAGGGTAGCGGGCAGTCCCGGAGAAGTCAACCTTACGCAGACCCGATACCCGCGCCTCCAGCCCGCCAGACGCAAACTTGTTCATTGACGCAGCCCGAACACTCTCGTACTCTTCCGCTGTAAAGCATTCAGCCCAAAGTAGGAGAACACGATGCTCAATCTTCGTAACAAATTCCTTGCCGCCGCGCTCCTGTTCGCGGTCATCCCTGTATTCTCCGTTGCTCAGGGCTCCAAAGCCGGCACTCCAGCCGCAGCCGCAGCCGCCGCGCCCTTGGACATCAACACCGCAACCCCCGACCAGCTCAAGGCTTTCCCCGGGATCGGAGACGCCTACTCGAAACGAATCATCGACGGCCGCCCCTACACCGCTAAAAATCAGCTCGTTACCCGAGGCATCCTCCCGCAGGCCACTTACAACAAGATCAAAGACCAGATCATCGCCAGCCACCCCAAAAAATAACCGCCAAACTGCGCCCGACCAGGACGGGCATCCGTACGAGGATGCCCGCTCCATTTAAAGCCATTTCTCCCATCCAAATCTCCAAACCGCTGCTACCATCTCTCCAACTGGCCTATGCCCCAGAGATCTGCACGCCTCCAATACTTTCTTCTCGCCATCGTGGCCGCACTTGCGCTCCTGCATGCGTACGGTGGCGCACGTATGAGCTTCCATTTCTTGGCACACGGCGACTCCATCGCACGGTCCCCCTTCGAAAGCGGCCTGCACCTCGCGACCACGACCAACCTCCACGAAGAGGCGCTTGCTGCGGGCCTCAAGCCGTTCGACACCATCCTCACGATCAACGGCCAACCGTATACCGGCCTCAACGTACTCCTTGCCCAAACTCGCGCCTTCTTGCCGGGCGACCCGATGACCGTCACGTATAGCCGTGGAGCTCACGGGCCAATCCAATCGGCGACCATCCGTCTCGCGCCGGTCCTACCGCAAAAGCTTTCGCCTCTCGGGATCGCAGCCCGTTCGACGTTCGCTCTTCTGCCTTTGGTCTGTCTCCTTATCGGCCTCTGGGTAGTCTTCGCCCGTCCAAGGAATCCGAATGCGTGGTTGATTCTCGGTATCCTCGGCTACGTCGAGGCCCTCTTTATCAATCCAACCCAGATCGTCGGATCGTTCCTTCTTCCGATCTGCTTATTTTGGAATGTGGCAGCCCAAACCGCCATGCCAGTCTGCCTCATGTTCTTCGGTATCTATTTTCCCGAGCGGTCCCCACTCGACGTCAAGCGTCCGTGGGTCAAATGGCTCATAGCAATCCCAATTCTTCTCCTCTCCCTCACAGACCTCCTCTACTTCTACGGCGAGATGTGGAACTTCGCAGCCATTCAATGGCTGGTTTCCTATCTCAACCCCATCAACGTTGCTGAAAATGTCCTGAGTTTCTGCGCCGTCACGTGGTTCTTCTTCAATCTCGGTCCGAAGATCAGACAAGCCACTGGAGATGCCCGCCGACGCCTTCGTATTCTTTACTTCGGAACGTGCATTGGCCTGACGCCTTTTTTCCTCCTGCTTCTCTACTCTCTCTATAAGGGAAGCGATGTCGGCCAGGACATTCCACAATGGGTAGACATCACTGCCTTCGTGATTCTTCTTCTCTTTCCTCTCTCCCTCGCCTACGTCGTCGTCGTTCAGCGTGCCATGGATCTCAGCATCATCATCCGCCAGGGAACTCGCTACGCCTTCGCCCGCGAAGCTCTCACAACCGTGAGAGTCGTGCTTGCCATTTGGATGGCCTTCTCCCTCAATGATTTCTTCCGCCATCCAGACCATCAACGCAGCGACATCATCCGAATACTCTGCATCATCGCAATCTTCTTCGCCTTCCGCTTTCTCCTCTCCAAGCGTCTCCAACAGTGGATCGACCAGCGCTTCTTCCGCGAAGCCTACTCCACCGAGCAGCTTCTCTCCGAACTCTCCGACGAAGCCCGAAACTTTACCGAGGTCGCCCCCCTCCTCGAAACCATTACGCGCCGTCTCGGTTCCACTCTCCACATCGACCGCATCGCCGTCTTCCTTCGCTCTGGCGAAAACTATCATCTCCAGCTAGCCACCGGCATGCCGATGGTCCCCGGAGCGGCACAATACTTCTCCCTCCCTGCAGCCTCCACCACCATCACGGCTCTCAGCCGCGCCAAAGCCCCCGCCAATGTCTATCGCGACGACCCGTCCAGCTGGCTCATCGATGCGACCGATGCCGAACGCAACGCCCTCAACGACCTCTCCACCGAACTCCTCGTCCCGCTACCCGGACGCACTCGTCTCGCTGGTGTCATCGCCCTCGGCCCCAAAAGCTCTGAGGAGCCCTATTCCAAAACTGACCGCCAGCTCCTCCAGACCATCGCCTCCCAAACCGGACTCGCTCTTGAAAATGCTGAGCTCTTTGAAAACCTCACCACCGAGGTCACTCAACGCGAACGCATCTCCCGTGAACTCGAGATCGCGCGTGAGGTTCAGGAGCACCTCTTCCCCCAGACCCGTCCCCAAGTCCCAGGCGTCGATATCGCTGGCTTCTGCCGCCCGGCACAGGTAGTCGGCGGCGACTACTACGACTTCTTCCTTCTTCCCTCAACCTCTCCAACCGAAGCCCCTCTCGCTCTCGCCCTCGGCGACATCTCAGGCAAAGGCATCTCCGCGTCCCTTGTCATGGCGAGCCTCCGCGCGAGCCTTCGCAGCATCGCCGGCCTTCGCCAAGGTGATCTGGGCACTCTCATCTCCCGCGTCAACGAAATTGTCTACGAGTCCTCCACCTCCAGCCGCTACGCCACATTCTTCTACGCCGAATACGATCCCTTCACCCATCTCCTCACCTACGTCAACGCTGGCCACAATCCGCCCTACGTCCTCCGCGGCACCGAAACCATCCCACTCAAGCCCACAGGAACCGTGGTCGGCCTGCTCTCCGACGCCGCCTATGCTCAGGAGACTCTCCAGCTTCACCCCGGCGACGTGCTCATCGCATTCACCGACGGAATCTCCGAAGCCATGAACCACCAAGACGAAGAGTGGGGCGAGGACCACATGCTGGTCACAGCCCGGCAACTCCTCGACCGCCCTGACTGCAAAACCACCGCCGATCAGCTCCTGACCTGCATCTTCGAAGCTGCCGACAAATTCACTGCCGGCGCCCCACAGCACGACGACATGACCCTCCTCGTCTGCACCTTCAACCACTCATCTGTCCAGTAAGCCGAATCTTGTCTTCAGTCACACTTGTTTAACAAACGGCGTCTCGGCGCGTAGCCGTCTACCTCGGCGGCACATCGCGATCACAATTACGCCAGCTTGAACTTGCCGATTCGCAGTAATCCCACATATTAGTCATTTCGTTCTTCCACTCCATCGCCGCCTACGTTCTTAAATCAAGTAAAGTTGATGCAGCGCGGAGCTCAGGATCAACCTGATGTCGCCGAGTCGACGGTCTATGTCCAATCTCATTCATCTCGTCCGCTCCGCCGCTCGCGTTGCTTCAGCAGCCGCGACTCTCGCAATCCTCACCGGCTGCGGCGCCATCGTCAGCAGCGCTCCCCAGTCCCAGGTTCGTGTCGTCACCGTCTCCCCCGACGCGCCCAGACTCGACATCTATCAAGACGCCAATCCACTCGCCCACAATCTAGGCTTCGGCACCGTCACCTCGTACATTCCAATCTCGCCCGGCAGCGGTACAATCGCCGCTAACACCGCTGGAACCAGACAACTTCTCTCTATATCCAAACCGAACTTCGTCGCGTCCGGTCAATACACCGTGCTCATCGGGAATGCCGCCGCGAACATGCAGCAGCTCACACTCACAGATCAGAGCCAGCCTGCTCCCTCAGGCGACATCGCGCTCCGCTTCATCGACCAGGCCACGCGCGTAGGCGCGACCGACGTCTATCTCGTCCCCGCCGGCCAGAAGCTCACCACCATCACTCCCCTCGTGACCAACCTCCCCTTCGGAGGCAATACCGGCTACCTCAACATCCCCACCGGCACCTACTCTTTTGTCATGTTGCCTACCGGAACCATCCCCTCCAGCGCCATAGCCGCACCATACACCGGCCCCCAGGTCACCTACTCCGCCACCTCAGCCCACACGGTCATCCTCATCGACCAGCAGCTGCCCTCAACACCAGGCCTTCAGGTCATCACTGCCAGCGACTTCGATCCCGTCGCCAACTGATTCTTCCCGCACTCCCATCGCCAAGCTAAATCCGACACGAAACGCGCGCGCCTACCCGAAGAGCGCCCGAAAGTCGCGCCTTTCCAAAAAAATATACTTCCCCGATTTACCACAACACTTGCCAAACCTGCGTGTTTATTCTCTTCGTAAGCGGTAACAGCAAGACTAAAGCTTGCACTGAAACACGGAACCGTGAATTAACCTGCTCGGTTCTCTCACATGCAGCAAAACAAAAAGGCCGCCGAGGATCTCCTCAGCGGCCTTTTTGTTTTGAATCTAACGCTTAGTACCGGTAGTGATCCGCCTTGTAAGGTCCTTCCACCGGAACGCTCAGGTAGTCCGCCTGCTTCTTGGAGAGCGTCGTCAGCTTCACGCCGATCTTCTCCAGGTGCAACCGTGCAACCTCTTCGTCCAGCTTCTTCGGCAGAATGTAGATTCCGATCTTGTACGTATCTTTGTTCTTCCAGAGGTCAAGCTGCGCCAGTGTCTGGTTCGCAAAGCTGTTCGACATCACGAAGCTCGGATGCCCAGTCGCGCAACCCAGATTTACCAGCCGGCCCTCAGCCAAAATAAAGATGCTGTTGCCGCTCTCGAACGTGTATTTGTCCACCTGAGGCTTGATGTTCAGCTTCTTCACGCCCTTCAGCGCGTTCAGCGGCTCCATCTGAATCTCATTATCAAAGTGGCCTATGTTGCACACAATCGCCTGATCCTTCATCAGCTTCATGTGCTCCACCGTGATGATGTCAACGTTGCCCGTGCAGGTCACATAGATATCGCCACGGCCCAGCGTCTCTTCAATCGTCGTAACTTCGTAGCCTTCCATCGCAGCCTGTAGCGCATTGATCGGATCGATCTCCGTCACCACGACGCGTGCTCCAAGCCCACGCAGCGAAGCCGCCGAGCCCTTGCCCACGTCGCCATACCCGCAAACCACGGCGACCTTACCCGCGATCATCACGTCGGTCGCGCGCTTGATGCCGTCTACCAGCGACTCGCGGCAGCCATACAGGTTGTCGAACTTCGATTTTGTAACCGAATCGTTGACGTTGATCGCCGGAACCAGCAGCGTGCCCTTCTCCAGCATCTTGTAGAGCCGGTGAACGCCGGTCGTAGTCTCTTCCGAAACACCGCGCCACTCTTTCGCCACATCCTGCCAGCGCGTCGGATGCTCCGCATGTACCTTCTTCAGCAGAGCCTTGATCACATCTTCTTCGGTCGAGCCTGAAGGCGAATCAACCCACTTATCGCCTTTCTCCAACTCCACACCCTTGTGGATCAACAGCGTTACATCGCCGCCGTCATCGATCACAAGCTGTGGCCCAAGCAGTCCGCCCTTCCCATCAGGGAACTTCAGCGACTCATTCGTGCACCACCAGAACTCTTCCAGCGTCTCGCCCTTCCAGGCGAACACCGGCACGCCTGCTGCAGCAATCGCAGCCGCCGCGTGGTCCTGCGTCGAGAAGATGTTGCAGCTCGCCCAGCGCACATTCGCGCCCAGCGCCACCATCGTCTCAATCAACACTGCTGTCTGAATCGTCATATGCAGCGAGCCCGTCACGCGAACGCCAGCCAGTGGCTTACCCCCGGCGTACTTATTGCGGATCGACATCAAGCCGGGCATCTCCTGCTCGGCGATCTCAATCTCCTTCCGGCCAAAATCCGCCAGAGAAATATCTGCAACCTTGTAATCCACCGATCCCGCTGCCTTGTCGATCGTCGCTGTCGCCATAGTATGAAACCTCAAAATGCAGAATTTTTACTTACCCCAGAATACCATCGCAACCATTATTCCCCGGTGAAATAAGCGTCGCAGCAGTTGGTCAGGTCAAACTCTTCTTCATTATTTTCAGCAAGATGCCGTACGCCGATTCTCTCAAGGTCCGCATAACGTTCATCTGTTAAGGCGCAAGGTGTCCATAAGCAAGATCAGCAGTTACAAAATCTTCAGAGAGCACTCTCCGCAACCGGCCTATTCTCTTTGCCCCTGACCACCAGCGCCAGACATGCAGCGCCAAGCGCCATCGCGCTAATCAAATAAAGTCCCCCGGTAAAACTCTGCGTGGCATCCCGCAATCGCCCCGTCATATAAGGCCCCGCAAATCCGCCCACTCCACCCACCATCTGCAAAATCGCCACAGCCCCCGCCGCCGCTGTTCCGCTCAGCATACTCGTCGTCAGCGTCCAGAATGGCCCCATCATGCTCCAAAGCCCAATCGCCGCCAGCGTCATCGCGCACAACGCAACCACCAAAGCATGCGCCCACGCTGCCCACGCAAATCCCACCGCAGACAACATCAGGCACCCAGCGATATGCCATCGCCGCTCATTCCGCCTATCCGAACTCCATCCCACCACAACCGTCATCACAGCCGCCGCCAGATAAGGAAACGTCGCATACCGCGCGATCAAAATCGCATCCCTCTCGCCGCCATGCGAGAAGCTCTGAAGAATAAGCGGCATCCAGAGGTTCACAATATAAACTCCCACCTGGCTCACAAAATACACGCCAGCCAACACCCAAAGCGCTGGCAGACGAAATGCATCCAGCAGCCGATGGTGCGTCGAAGCACCGAACCGCTCCCTATCCCGCTGCAACTCCCCCTCAAGCCACACGCGCTCCTCAGGCCGCAACCACCCCGCCTTCGCAGGCCCGTCCTTCAACACAAACAGCACCGAAATCCCTAGCAGCACAGTAGGGATTCCCTCCGAAACAAACAGCCACTGCCACCCCGCCAAGCCGCCCACGCCATCCAACTTCAGCAAGTAACTCGACAGCGGCCCACCCACCACTCCAGCCAGCGAAGTAGCCGTCATAAACTTCGCCACCGCCCGAGCCCGTTCCTGCGTAGGAAACCAATACGTCAGGTAAATAATCATCCCCGGGAAAAATCCCGCTTCACTCACGCCCAGTAAAAACCGCAGCACATAAAACGACTCCTTCGAATGCATGAACATCATGCAAGTCGAGATCACGCCCCAGGAGATCATGATCCGCGCAATCCATATCCGCGCCCCCACGCGCGTCAGCATCAGGTTGCTCGGCAGATCGAACAGCACCGACCCAAGAAAAAAAATCCCCGCCCCGGTCCCATACACCGTGTTGCTGAAGTGAAGATCCCGCTGTAAATCATAAGCAGCAAATCCCACATTCACCCGGTCCAGATACGCCACGATGTAAAGCAGAAAAATATAAGGAATTAGCCGCCACGTAATCTTCGAATAAAGCGCCCGCCCATCCACCTGCGCCTCAGCCACGTCCATCATCCCTCTACTTTAGCTTTTTACCTTTGAAAAGGAATTCCTAATCACTGATCTGGCCTTCCAACTCATCGCGCGGCGTTACTCATGCACAGGAGGAATCACCTGCACCCGCCGGGCTTCGCGAAACGATCGCCAACCCGCTATCGCCATCAGCAGAAAAAATCCACCAAATCCCACTGCAACTCCCAACACGCCGGCAACACCTAATAACGTCACCCAAAGAGGATCGGTCTTGTCGGCGAAGTAGACGAACGCCGCGACAATATCCCCCAACACAAGCACCAGAGAAAAGAGCAGCACGGCGAGACTCGCTATCAGCCACTTCTTTGCGCGGTCAGGTATCGCTTTACTCAACACAGCACTCACGAATCACCCATCCTCGCACGCAATCGTCGCAGACTTACTCCGCAGCCTACCATGCCGCTTAACTATCTTGGCGTTTGCATGCGCATCTACTTAAAGGTGTCATTCCGACCGAAGCGTAGCGAAGTAGAGGAACCTGTATTTCAGCTGTTGCAGACACACAACATTCCTTGAGCCATAAACAGATCGAGACCTCACGCCCGTTCAGCCTCCAGCAGCCGTCGCTTCCGCTCCACTCCCCATCGATAACCAGTCAACTCCCCACCCTTACCCACCACACGATGACAAGGCACAGCAATCGCAACCGGATTCGCCCCGCATGCCCCCGCCACTGCACGCGAAGCGGTCGGCGCACCTAACTGCAACGCCACCTCCGAGTAGCTCCTCGTCTCTCCCCGCGGAATCGCCTGCAGCGCCTTCCAAACCCGTTGTTGAAAAGCCGTCGCCCTCACATCCAACGGAAACGTAGCCGCCAGCGGATGCTCACTCAACTGGCTCGACACAAACGCCACCGCATCCGCAAGCCACCCCGTATTCCCCTTAGCCACCACGAGCTGCGCCTTGGAAAATTGCTCCCGCAAGCCGGCAACTAATTCCTTATCATCCTTGCCAAAAGCAATCGAGCAGATCCCCACATCCGTCGTCGCCACCAGCATCCGCCCCAACGGACTAGCGGCAGTGCAATACCGAATCAGCAACCCGGCCCCACCCTCCCGCATCACACGCGGGGTCATCCCAAGTTTCGCCGGACTCTTCTCATACAACCTGCTGCTCGACCCAAACCCCGCTTCATAGATCGCATCCGTAATCGGAGCCTTCGCCTTCTTCGGCTCCCGCACCTTGCTTTTGAACCGCTCAAGCCGAGCCTCCTTCGCATACTGCCCAGGACTCACACCAAGCACGCGCTTGAACCCACGCAAAATCGTCAGCCGTCCAACTCCAGTCGCCTTCGCCACATCGGCCAGCCGCGTTCGGTCCTCCGCGTGATCTTTCAAGTACTCCGTCACCGCCGTAATCGCATCTGCCTGCGGATCCGCCTTCGCCTCAGCCCTGTCAGGCTCACACCGCAAACAAGCACGATATCCAGCCGCCTCAGCCAGCGCCGGGGTAGGGAAGAAGGTCACATTCTTCCGCGCAGGCCGTCGGCTCGCACAGCTAGGCTTGCAATAAACCTTCGTCGACTTCACGGCATACACAAACTGCCCATCGGCAGCAGCATCCCTCCCCAGTACCTGCTGCCACTGCTTCCCGGGAAAGTAGCTCGGAACCACCACATCGCTCTTCATCGCACTCGTCATCAATATCGTCTCTATCATTCCAGTATCCTCCCATCTCTCGAAAATCCCCACACTCCGTTTCGTTCACCCAAACTCGCATCATGTATCCTCATCGCAACCCATAACAGGAGATCCCAGGATGCGTCTCTGCCTCACCGCCTGTATCCTCGCCGTTTTTGCCTCTACTGCTGCCTTTGCCCAGACGTCAGACCCACGCCTGAAAAACTCCTACACCTTCCAAAAAGATGGCTGGACCTACATCCATCTCGAGGGCACGCCCAGCGAAATCGGCTTCCAGCACGGCTACCTCCTCGCCACCCAAATCGCCGACAACCTCCAGACCATCGAGCTTGAAAACACGCACGAAGCGGGCAAGCCCTGGCCCTACTTTCGCGCCATCGCACACAACCAGATCATGCCCCGCATCGAGCCCGAATACGTTGCCGAACTCCAGGGCATAGCCGACGGCGTTCAAGCCGCGGGCCAAAACATCGACATCCTCGACATCGTCGCCCTCAACGCCCACCTCGAGGTCTCCGACTACTACATCCCCTGGCTCCTGAAGCAGCAAGGCAAAGCCAGCCCCGCTGCTCTCGTCGCACCCGGCCGCTGCAGCGCCTTCATCGCCACCGGCGCCGCCACCAAAGACGGCAAGATCGTCATCGCCCACAGCAACTGGTCCGCCTACATGGAAGGCGAGCGCTGGACCACCGTCTTCGACATTGTCCCTACCAAAGGCAATCGCATCCTCATGGACGGAAGCCCGGGGCTCATCCACAGCGGCGACGACTTCGGCGTAAACTCCGCCGGCATCATGATCACCGAAACCACCCTCCCCATGTTCCAGGGCTGGAACCCCTCCGGCATTCCCGAGTTCATCCGAGCCCGCAAAGCCATGCAGTACGCCAACAATATCGACCAATTCGTCGCCCTCATGCGCGAAGGCAACAACGGCGGCTACGCCAACTCCTGGCTCGTCGGTGACCGCAAAACCAACGAGATCGCCTACCTCGAACTCGGCCTCAAGCACACTCCCCTCACCCGCAAAACCACCGGCTACTTCGTCAGCGCAAACTTCCCCGTCAACCCCGACCTCATCCGCGACGACACCCCTGGCTTCGACACCCACGACATGAAGAGCACCATGAACGCCCGCCACGTCCGCGCCGAAGAGTTCGTCCAGCAGCATCTCGGCCAACTCGACACCGCCCTTGCCGAGCAGTACCTCTCCGACCACTACGACAGCTACGAGCACAAAGTAGTCGCTGCCCGCCGCAGCCTCTGTGGCCACGAAGACGCCTCCAAAGATCCCGAACCCGCCTGGGACTCGCCCCCCTACTCCCCCAGCGGAGCCGTCACCGGTAAAGTCATGGACGCATCAATGGCCGAGCACATGAGCTTCACCGCCCGCGCGGGCCACCCGTGCGGCGAAGACTTCATCGCAGCGCCCTTCCTCGCCGCGCATCCCGAGTTCAACTGGCAGGCACCCGTCCTCCACGACATGAAAGCCGGCCCATGGAGCACCTTCGCGACCTCTCAGAAGCCAACCACCGCCGCCACACCATCCGCACATCCCACCAAATCAGCCGCCGAATAACGTCGTCGCTCCACAGTATGTCAATGTTAAGGCGTCGCAACGAGTCTCGGACTTCGCCTCTACAGGCGTGTACTTTTACAATCTTGTCATCGTGGAGGAGGCTCCCCGCCTTCGCTTTTACCCTAAACTCTACTCATGCGAATCCCGCACCCTTCCGCCGCTCGAGTCCTCGCCATCCTCTGCATCCTCGCCACACCTTTCGCCACGCACGCACAAGATCCCACCGAAGCCCCACCCTCAGCGCATCCCATTTTCACCGTCGCCGGCAAAGGCGTACAGATCTACGCTTGCGAACAAACTAGCTCCGGTCCGCAGTGGGTCTTCAAAGCTCCCGATGCCAACCTCTATGACAACTCCGACGCGATCGTGGGCTCTCATGGCGCTGGCCCCACTTGGAGGTCGCGCGACGGCAGCAGCGTCAAAGGCGAACTCCTCCAAAAGAATGCATCGCCCGATTCCGGAGCGATTCCCTGGCTTCTCCTAAAAGCGACCAGCACTACCGGCCCCGGCCTCATGAAGCGCGTGGACTTCATCCGCCGCTCCGACACCCACGGAGGCATCGCACCCACGACAGGCTGCGACGCTCAACATCTGTCCGCAACCACCCGAGTCGACTACTCCGCAACTTACACCTTCTACTCGGCCAAGCCCTGAACCGCTCCCGCAGAGCCGCGATTCGCCGAAGTCACAATTGGCTCCTGCGCGATCGTGCCCGGTAGGCTGGGCACCGTCGTTCCATCCTCGCGAACCTCATAGCTGTCCACGTAGAAGTTCGTCAAAATCGTATTCCCGAACGAAGTTGTAATCGCAACATCCGCCGCATCCCGTCCCGCAGCCATCAACACCCGCCCGATGCGCGGTTCATTATGCCGCGCATCCATCGTCATCCATCGCCCGTCCAAAAACACCTCGTACCAGGCGCTAAAATCCCCCGGCCCACTGTAAGGCCAGCGAATATCCCCCAAATACCCCGTCACATAGCGCGCCGGAATATTCTGGCAGCGCGACAGCGTAATCGCCAGATGCTGATAATCCCGGCACACGCCGATACGCTCCGAATAAACATCCATCGCAGTCTTAGTCGGCCTGGCCGTCTTGTAGTTGAACATCACCTTCTCATGAACCCAGTCGCGAATCGCCACAGCCTTGGTCCATCCCGGCGTCATCCATCCAAAGAGATCCTGCGAGATCGGTCCAAACTTATCCACCTCGCAGTACCGGCTCGCCAAAAGATACTGCAACACCTCCGACGGCAGCTCCTCCACCGGAACCTGTTTCGCATAGGCGTTGATCGGGTCCGCCAGCCCCTCCATCTCGACCACGCTGGTCCCACTCAAACGTATCGACCCAACCGGTGCCATAAACCGGGTGCACCGATTCCCAAACACATCGTGGTACTCCGTTACCGGAATGTCAGCCTTCGTTTCGAGGTCGATGCGCTCAACCTTCAGTTCGTTGCCAGCCTTTACCTGAGGCTCCAGCGACGGATGCAGATGCAG
This sequence comes from Tunturiibacter psychrotolerans, assembly GCF_051013365.1. Taxonomy (GTDB): domain Bacteria; phylum Acidobacteriota; class Terriglobia; order Terriglobales; family Acidobacteriaceae; genus Edaphobacter; species Edaphobacter psychrotolerans_A. The sequence continues at coordinate 3,149,947 of NZ_CP132941.1, forward strand.
CATCGCCATCATCGGCGTAGGCATGGAAAGATGAAATTGAATATCGTATTCGGACTTAACAAGCATCAAAAACCCTCTTTTCAATAGGGGTTGGTCATAAGTGGGATGCAATTAAGCGATAGCCAGCAGTCTAACCCGTCCTCCCGAAATCCCCACCACAAAAAGAAAAGGCAGGCCCGAAGGCCCGCCACTTTCAAATTCGAAACAAAATGATTTACTTCGAAGCGGTTTGCTTGATCCCAGCCTGCTCCGCGAGCGCAGCAGCCTTGTCGGTCTTCTCCCACGTAAAGCTGTCTCCCTTACGGCCAAAGTGCCCATAAGCAGCAGTCGCCTTAAAGATCGGCTTGCGCAGATCGAGACCCTCGATGATGCCCTTCGGCGTCAGCGAGAAGTTCTTCCGAACCAGCTCTTCGAGCTTCGTCTCATCAACCTTGCCCGTGCCAAACGTATCCACCAGCACGCTCACCGGCTCTGCCACACCAATCGCGTAGGCCAACTGCACCTCGCAACGATCCGCCAGACCAGCCGCAACGATGTTCTTCGCCACATACCGGGCCATATACGCCGCCGAACGGTCCACCTTCGTCGAATCCTTACCGCTGAACGCGCCGCCGCCATGCCGTCCCATACCGCCATACGTATCGACGATGATCTTGCGTCCCGTCAAACCCGTATCGCCCATCGGCCCGCCGACCACAAACCGGCCCGTCGGATTGATGTGGTACTTCGTATCCTGGTCCAGCAGCTCCGCAGGAATCACAGCCTGAATGACGTTCTTCAAAATATCCGCGCGCAGCTCTTCGTTCCCGACGTTCTCGGCATGCTGGGTCGAAATAACAACCGCATCCACCCGCTTCGGCTTGTGGTTCGAGTCGTACTCCACCGTCACCTGGCTTTTGCCATCCGGCCGCAGATACGCCATCAGGCCATTCTTGCGAACCTCGCTCAGCCGGAAAGCCAGCTTGTGCGCCAGCGAAATCGGTGTCGGCATCAGCTCCGGCGTCTCGTTCGTCGCATAGCCGAACATCATGCCCTGATCGCCGGCTCCGCCCGTATCGACACCCATGGCGATATCGCCAGACTGCTTATTGATCGTCGAAATCACCGCGCAGGTATTCGAATCGAACCCATACAGCGCGTTGTCATACCCAATCGCGGCAACGGTCCCACGCACCAGGCTCTGAAAATCGACATAAGCCTTCGTCGTGATCTCGCCTGCGATCACCACCAGACCCGTGCAGGTCAGCGTCTCGCACGCCACGCGGCTATAGGGATCCTGCGCCAGGCAGGCGTCCAGAATCGCATCGGAGATCTGATCCGCAATCTTATCCGGATGCCCCTCGGTCACTGACTCACTGGTAAACAGAAAACGGTCGCGTTTTGACAAAATATATCCTCCAGGAAACATCTAGAACTGCACGAAGCTGACTCTCGAATATGACATCCCTATTTTACGCAGGAAGTTATCCCCATGCCAAAGTTCGACAGCCACCCGTTCGACCCGGCCCCTGAAGTGTCGAATCCAGCACTAAACGGTTCAGCAGATAGACTTACAGCCGTCCCAAGCCATAAGCCTCATGAAATCAGGCAGTCTCGCGACGTACCGCAGCGGGGTATTACTGCCACATGGGAGTTCGTTATCATCTATCAACCGTCAAAAACGTAACGATGTGGCGCGGAGGCCTTGATGGAGATGTTGCTCGTTCGACCTGAACGTCCAGTTTCTGGACCAGATCAGGCGAGTGCTGTCCTTACGCGGCACATACCCGGCGTGGACCTTCTCCGTGGTACCGCAATCCTTACCGTGATCTTTTTTCATGGCTTCTTCTACAGCGCGCCTCTTTTTCCATGGCACAACCGGTTTGCCGAGTCCCTATTCAACCTCACCGCCTTCGGCTGGACCGGCGTAAATCTATTTTTCACTCTCTCCGGGTTTCTAATTACAGGAAATTTGATCGACTCGGTCGCAAAACCAAACTTCTATTCGCGTTTCTATATTCGACGCGCTTTGCGTATCCTTCCTGCGTATTTTTTAGTTCTGATCATCCTGGCAGTAACACGGACTGCGTCTCTGAGCTACATAGCAGTGTGCGCTCTGTTTCTAGCCAACTGGCCAAGGCTGTTGCTGCATGGCTCCTTCGCCATCTACCCGGTTTTGTGGTCGTTGGCAGTGGAAGAGCAGTTCTACGCCGTGTGGCCGTGGTTGTACCGCCAACTTCACAAAAAAGGTTTGCTCATCCTCTGTCTGGCGATGATTCTGTTTTGTCCTGTCCTGCGAGGAGTTGTGATTGGACTGTCCAAGGCCGACATCTTCAGCAAAACCTTCATGATCGGTGACAATCTCGCGGTGGGGGCCGCAATCGCCATCCTCTGCAGGTCCCGGCGAATATCCCTTAGAGCACTTCTCAACATCGGCGCAGCCAGCGTCTGCATTCCTGGCTTGATCCTGCTGGTCCTGTCGAATATGGGTCGCACGATCAAAGGGGACGCCATCGGAGCAAGCCTTGGATACTCGATGCTGGAGTTCCTAACCGGCGGGCTGTTGATCCTGATGCTCTATGCCTATCGAAAGAAGCCGATTCAAAAAGGGTTGGGATTTCTTCTTTTCTTTGGCGAAATAAGCTATGGACTCTACCTAATTCACATGCTTTGCGAAATCTTCTACGACCGCATCTTCGGGGACGGCTACCTGACCCATGCGAGTGCTCTACTATTCCGGTTCTGCATAGCAAATGGTGTCGCCATTTTGCTCGCAACCTTATCCAAGCGGTACTTTGAGAATCCCATCATGCGCTGGAAGGAACGAATTCCTCAGGCGCGCTAGAGCGCGAAGCAAGGTCTTAATTGTTCGGGACACATCAAAGACCCGTGATTTATGGAATCAAACGCCCGTGAAGGGCGAACTTCCACACAGCCCAGCCCAGTACTCCCAGCATCGTCACCATAGTTCCGACGCCCATCCATCGCAGGTTCTGCTTCGGCTCGACGCCGCTTCTGTTCCTTCGGACATTTTCTGCGAACTCGGTCCAGTCGGTATTCCCGTTCTCAGTGCCGCTCTCCCGCAGGCTCGCCTCGAACCGTTCGATCCAGGGCGTCTCTTCCAATCCCACCGCCGCTAGATAGCTGCGAACAATGCCCTTTCGGAACACCCCTCCCGGCAACGAGTCATACTCGCCGGCTTCAAGCGCCTCCAGGTGACGCACCGAGATCTTAGTCTCCTCGGAGATACTCTCCATCGAGACCTTGCGCCTCATGCGTTCCCGTCGTAGCTCGTCGCCGAATCGCTCCATTCGCTCCGTCCAACTGTTACCGGCACGAACCTGCTTCCAGCTCGCACCAACTTAATTCATCGAAGAATAGACCGGGGGATTTGTCAAAGTCAAAGCCACTTTTGGGTGATAAGCGTCCCGCTTACCATATTGGAACCACGCCGGTTAGATCCGTTACTCTCTGGTTATCCCCCGCATTCCACCTAAGGGGTATTTCTTTGACGATCCGCGCTTCCGCTCGCTATCATCGCAATAGAACATCGCAATAGAAGCGTCGATCGAGCGAATCCGTGACTTTTGGCGGTCCAACACAAAGCTCCGCCCCCAGTGCCCGCAGGCTTTCGGAAGCCGTTCCAGTCCCTGGTTGAGAAAGAAAACGAGTGCGTCTCCCCTTTCCCGAAAAAATTCCGATCGTCCCCGCCTTCTTCTTCGCGTTGACACTCTGCCTCATCCAGATCTCCCAGGGTACCCACCCCACCTTCGCCCTGACGGCTTTTTTCTATATCCTCGTCGCCACACACGGCTTTAATGTTGCTGGGGGGTTCACCCGGACCACAGGTTCCTTCATCTTCTTCAACTCAGTGCTCGGCGTCATCGTCGGGCTCTGCATGAAGGCCTATCTCGGAGAGCCCGCAGACAGCAACCTTTTGTCCCCTGAACTCACCATCAGAGTCCTGCTCGTGGGCATGTGCATGATGGTCGTAGCAATCTATCTCAGTCGAAGGATTGCTCCCAAGCGCGCCCTCCTGGGAAGGATGGTTACAGACGCCAAGATGCAGACAGCTACTGTCGGCTGTCTCATCGCTGGAGTTCTGCTTAGTATCGCCTTCATCGTTTTTCCCTCCGGAAGCGGCTCTGTCCTGAGCGCCCTCAACCAGCTCAACCGCTTTTTTCCCATGGCGGTCGTCCTCGGGACTCTCAACACCATCCGTCGCAGCGGCGGCAGGCGGAGCATTAACTTCCCCGCTCTCCTCGCTGGCTTTCTTATGTTTTGGGTCGGCCTCTTTGGGTTCTCCAAAGAGGGAATGTTTGCTCCATTTGCCGCATGGATCCTGACCGCAGCCTCCCAACGATATAAGCTCAGTCGTCCCCAGATCGTAGGTGCGATACTCACCATCATCTTCATCTTTCGATATCTCGTTCCCTACGCTCAATATGGAAGAAGCTTTCGAGAGGAAAGCGGAGTCACCAGCTATGCGACCGTCTTCAATCTCATCACGAATTTGGGATACGTTCGCGAGCAATACCTGGAGAGCTCGGAGGATGCGTACGAGGAGCGAGTCCTCGGATACTTCAACACCCCTCAGGGTTTCTTCGACCGTCTCCAGATGTTCTCGATCGACGACGCTCTCATCAATCGGACAGCGCAATTCGGCACCTTTGGCGCCTACCCCATCGTCGTGTCCTTCGAGAACGTTGTTCCCCACTTCATCTGGAAGGACAAACCCCAGATCCTGATCGGAAATATCTGGGCCCACGAAGTGGGCGTGTTGGGCGAGGAGGACGAAAGCACTGGAATCTCCTTCTCTTCGACCGCAACCGGATTCCATATGCTCGGTTGGACGGGAGTCTTACTTCTCGCCCCTGCCGTTTGGACTCTGCTCTTTACCATCTTTGATTCTCTCTGCGGCGATACCCGTCAGACTCCATGGGGGCTTCTGGTCATGGTTCTCTATGCGCACGCGGCTCCTGAGGGCGATCTTCCAAGTCTCATCTACATCTGCTTCTACACCGCTTTTGGCATCATCTTCGCCGCAGTCGTCGGGGCATATATGATGCCGGTACTTGGAACCCTCTTCATCGGCCCCGAAGGAGTAGAGCTTCGCCGAACAGGGTCGATCCGAAGCATCGCTGGCCGCCTCCTCCTTCCCCAGCCGCCGAAGCCGGATCAGCCTCAGACCCCTTGAGTCTCCCAAATGACCGTCCCGATGACCGCTCCAGGCAGCCGCATCGCCCGACGGTCTCGTCAAGCACCCAGCCATCCCTTCGCCGAGCCGATTCCCATACACTGGTACAAGAATGAATAAATTAGTTGCCGGCAATCTGGTCCACCGTCCCCTCCGCTCTCTCATCAGCTGCCTAGCCATCGCCATCGAGGTCATCATGATCCTCTCCATCACCGCGATCCTCATGGGCAAGCTCAATGGATTCAAGACCCGCCAGAATGGCATCGGCATGGACATGTTCGTCCGCCCCAATACCGCCAGCAATCTCATCGGCATGAGCCCCGCCGGAGCCTCCATCAAGGTCGCGGACGTCCTCGCCAAAATCCCCCACGTCGTTGTCTCCGCTCCCGTCAACGTCCAGATCAACAGCTCCCTCGACACCATCTACGGCATCGACTTCAAGAGCTTCGACGCGCTCCTGCCCTTCACCTTCCTCTCCGGTACCCCCTTCCAGGGCCCCGACGACGTCATCCTCGACGACTACGCCGCCGCCGGCAAAAAGGTCGGCGACCACATCAGCATCCTCAACCATCCGTTCCGAATCTCCGGCATCGTCGCCCACGGCAAAGGCGGCCGCAAGTTCGTCCCCATCGACACCATGGGTTCGCTCACCGGCACCGAGGGCAAAGCCACCATGTTCTACCTCCGTACCGAAGACCAGCCGAAGTACCAGGACGAAGTCCGCAAGGCCATCCTCGCCACCCCCGGCATGAGCACCTACAACGTCGCCACCGCCGAAGAGTACCTCTCCTCCATCTCGCCCGACCGCCTCCCCGGCTTCAACATCGGCCTTCAGGTCGTCATCGGCATCGCCGTCATCATCGGCTTCCTCGTCATCTTCCAATCCATGTACACCGCCGTCATGGAGCGCACCCGCGAGATCGGCATCCTCAAATCCATGGGAGCCTCCCGGTCTTACATCGTAGGCATCGTCCTCCGCGAGACCGGCGTCCTCGCGACCATCGGCATCGTCATCGGTATTGCAGCCAGCTTCGCCCTTAGTGCGGCGCTCGAAGCCCGTTTTCCCACACTCGACTTCGTCATCAACGTCCCCTACGTCTGGAAGGCGACCGCCATAGCCTTTATCGGAGCCTTGCTGGGCGCACTCTACCCAGCCTTAAAAGCCGCCAGCAAAGATCCCATCGACGCCCTCTCCTACGAGTAGGCAAAAACGTCGACAACTCATTGCGACAGCAATTCAAACGAACCCGGGCGAGGTGTGGCACAAGTGAATGCATGGATCAATCGAGCATATAGTTGGACGGCCCTGGCCCTCTTGATTTGGCTCCTTGTCTGGATCGGCATCTCCTGGGCAGGCGTGCAGGATGACGCATTCATTCACCTTCGCTACGCCGACAACCTTCTCCACACTCACCTCGTCACCTACGACGGAGTCCATCCCAACTACGGCGCATCGAGCCTCCTCTACATCTACCTCCTGTCGTTCCTCCGCCCGCTTTCAGCATCTCCAAATCTCCCGCGCCTGGTCTCAAGTTGCATTCACGTTATTCTCTTAGTTGGCCTGGCCGTACTCTTCTTCCGCGCAACTCCACGTGAGTCGTCGCTCGGTCGTCTCCTCGGGCTCATTGTGATAACCCTCCTCGTTGCGCCTTCCTCTGTTCGCTGGCTGGACGACGGCATGGAGACCGGCATCGCCCTCTGCTTCGTCGCTCTCATCTGCTGGCTCGCCTTTCGCGAATCGGAAGGCGCCTCTGTCACCCCCGTTCGATACGCTGCCTACACGGTTCTAGGGTTTCTTGCAGTCTTCCTCCGTATCGAACTCAGCCTCGTATGCGGGATCGCGTCGCTCCTGATTGCGTGGAAACAAATCTTCGCTCCAGACTCGAGCTTCAACCGTCGCCTCCAGTCGATCCTCAGCTCGAGTCACCTGCTCCTCGGCGGCCTTCTGGCCATGCTCGTCATCGTCGTCAAGATGCATCATCTGCTCCCCGACACAGCGAAGGCGAAGTCCGACGGCGTCGCCCACTGGCAGGCAGCTTTTGGCGTCACCACACAAGTACTCGCAGGAGGTCTCTCCTTTGGAGTCGGCATCTTCGCCTTCTGGCTGTTGACTCTCTACTTGCTGTTGCGCGCGTCACGGCTCTCACCGCGCACGCTGGTCGCCAACCTAACCTTTCCCATCCTGTTTTCAATCGCAGCGATTCGGGGACAGCAGATTCAGGGAGCTCGATACTTCGTCTGGTCGTTCTTTTTCTCAGCCCTGTGGAACAGTCTTGAGCTGACGGATTTCCAGATCAAGAGTGAAGCAAAAAGTCCCGTACTCTGGCCGGCCTGCTGCTTCCTGGCTCTCGCTCTGCTTGCCCTGCCGTTCGAAGCGAAGGTGATGTATCCCTTCCTGACAGATCGCGCCACTCTCGTCCGCAGCTTTCAGAGCCATCATCTCGAGACCCTCGAGGGCAAACAAGGAGTTGCCTTCGACATAGGCCTAATCGGCTATTTCTCTCGCGCGGATATCTGCGACCTGGCCGGTCTGGTCAACGGCAGAAGCAACGCTGGCCTCACCGTAGACCAGCAGCTTACCCGCTGCGTTGCGACGCATCCCGACTTCCTGTTCCTCCACACCGAGTTGGTTTACACCATCAGCCATTACTTGCCAATCAAAGATTGGCAGCTCTGCGGAATTTATCCCTTCCGAAGGGTGGAGAAAACTGATCAGCACTATCTCCTGGTGCGACGTTCCGAAGCGCTCGAAATCTGCAAAGATCCTCCACCGACGCCACTCGAACTGCAGCCGCTTCTGCAATAAAACTGCTGGGTACCTACACCACTGGCAGGCGCGTCCCGCTCTGAGTCTCGGTCGTTGGAAGAAACTGTTGCAACGCAATTTCGATCGTCAGAGGAACCAGCGCCAGCGCGAACGGCAAAAAGATCCGGACTTCCTTGATCCTGCCCACCGTCACCCACATCCCCAAAAAGATCAGCGCTCCCATCAGCATCGCCACTCCGGCCGACTCAGCCGCGCTCCGTCGGCGCACCACCATCCACATGGTCCATGCGAACGGTCCCATAAACAGTACAAAAGGAATCCAGCCGGACATCGAGAGCAAATTCAAAACCAGCTGGAACACCGGCGTACTGCCATAGCTGGCATGCGGAAATACCCGGCGCATCAGCCAAAACTGAATCCCCAGCACAAGCAACACCGACACAAAACTTGTAACCGCCTGCGCACTTCGCGGCAATGCAAACCCTCGTCCCAATGACGTCATGCAAACCAATAGAATGCCTGCATGTAACGCAAACCCAACGTCAGCGCGAACCAATCCCTGCATCGCTGCCAACACCAGAAACCCCACAACAGCAGTCACCGCTCCGCCACGTAAAGGCACACCCAGCAACAGCAGAGTCAACGCCAAAATTGCCGCAGTAGGCAAAGTCTCCGGCCGTTGATACCAAAGCAACCACGCCAGATAGAACTGCACCAGCACCAAAAACCCTGCCGCCCCAAACCATTGTTGGGCCAGTCCTGCCTCGCGGTACATCTTTGATCGGCGCAGCACAAAAAACAGCGTGAACACGGAAACAAAACCTGCAATTACATCCAGCGCAGCCAACGTATGGCGTAACCCCAAGTGCGTATGCCGCGCCAAAAAGTAAGCGGTATCAATCACGCCGACCCGGTATTGATTCGGCGCATTCGCCGTGCCTGTCACCACGTCCATCCAGATACCCGGCTCTGCATGGAACGTCTGACTATAGCTCCAGTAATCCAAGTAACCAGCGGACAGAACGACAAGAGCCAGCAAAACGCTGACAACCTTCTTTGGGCCCTGCATCATCCGTTCTCGTCTCGCTTTCCCACTAGTCGTTTGAGAGGAGAATAGCATTCCAGCAAGTACCCGCCACTCAAGTGAGCGCCTCCACTACCAACCCCCCGCGCAACACTTTGCATCCTTTCGTACTAATTCTGTAATACCCTAAACTCTCACGACAAATTTGCGTTTAACCCTACGTACACAATGAAGCGGCCAGGCTCCATCTCGTCTCCTATTCTTCGCACTGTCGAGGCTGCGCTCCTCCTCGTCTCCGCCATCTTCCTCATCCTGCACGCCTTCCACCTCAGCGCCGACTTCCCCAACCACTCCCCCTGGATGGATTGGGCCAAGTACACCGACGAAGGCTGGTACGGCGACGGAGCCATCCGCCACTTCCAGCGCGGCCATTGGTACGTCCCCGGCGACTTCAACCCCGCCGCCGCCCTCCCCGTCTGGCCTCTCCTCGAAGCCGCCCTCTTCCGCTTCACCGGCGTCAGTCTCACCGCCGCCCGCGGCCTCACCGTCGCCATCTTCGGCCTCATCCTCGCTGCCTCTTACCTCCTGCTCCGTCGCTGGCAAAATCTCGCAGCGACCCCAGAACACACCCCGGACCAGAAACCCGCCAAGACTCTCGCCCCCGCCATCGCCGTCCTCCTTCTCGCGGTAAGTCCCTTCTGCTACGTCTTCACCCGCATGGCGATCCTCGAGCCCCTGCTCATCCTCCTCACGCTCCTCGCCCTGCTCGCCGCCTCGTACGCGACGCCGGAGCAGGGAATCGAGCCCGCTCCCCTGCGAACCCGCCTCCGACACTCGATCCCCATCGTCTCTCTCGGCCTTCTACTCCCTCTCATGGTCCTCACCAAGACCACCGCCATCTTCCTCCTCCCCGCCATCGGCTGGATCCTCTGGGCCCGCGCCGAATACCGCATTCGCCCGTTTCTCCGTCTCGCCCTCGCCGCCGGAACTCTCGCTGCCGTCACCTGGATCGCCTACTACGCCCTCATCGTCCGCCCCCACTTTCTCGACGACTATCACTACCTCTTCAGCGCCAACGGCTACACCGGCATCACCCCTGCCACCGCCCTCTCGGTCCTCGGCGACACCATCACCGATGGCCTCTGGATCGGCAACATCCTCTACCCTCTCGCTCTCCTCGCCGCCTTCTCCGCTCTCCTTCTCCACCCCCGGCTCCTTCGCAACCCACTCATCCCCGCGCTGCTCCTCTGGGCCGCGGGCTACGCTTCCTTCCTCGCCTACCACAACAACCTTCAGCCCCGTTACTACCTCGTCCTCGCAGTCCCCCTCACGCTGCTGATCCCCATCGTCTTCTCGACGCTCTGGACCAACCCGCAACCTCACTCCGAACCCCTGTCTCCTCTTCGGCGTCTCGCCACCGCCAGCATCGTCGCCGTCCTGGCCGTCCTCACCGTCACCGACGCCCGCCAGACACTCCACTACGTCCGCACCCCTGACTACACCTTCACCACCGCCGCCGCCGAAATCCGTCAGATCGTCACCGCCGACCACACCCACAACCCGCTCATCCTCTCCATCAGCGGCTCCAACCTCTCCCTCATGACCGGCCTGCCCTCCATCTGCGACGACTTCGGCACCATGGACCTCGCCGTCCGCGTCCGCGCCTACCACCCCGGCTGGTACGTCGCCTGGAATCAGGTCGACGACGACAAGATGGACGCCCTCGCTCCCACCTACCATCTCCAGCGCGTCGCCGCCTTCCCGGCCATGGACGACCCCGAGCGCAACCTGCTCATCCTCTACCGCCTCGACCCTGCCATCCCCGGCACGCCCCCGCGCCGCCATCGCAAACCCACCATCCCCCGACTCCTCCAGACCAACTTCGGTCAGCAGCCCAGCCCCATCCAGCTCGAACACTAAAACCCAGCCTTCCCCTCAATCGTCCAAGCTATACTTGGCGTGACCATGCATCGCGAGATAAACCCACGCCAGGAGGGCGAATCCCGGCGCTTCTACGAGCTTGACTCTCTGCGTGGCGTAGCCGCCCTCACCGTTGTCCTCCACCACTTCTCGCGCCTCTTCCCCGACAGAGTCATGCACCTGGTGCTCCGCACTCCCCTGCGAATCCTCTTCGCCGGACATCAAGCCGTCATCCTGTTCTTTCTCCTCAGCGGATTCGTCCTCACCCTCCCATACAAGAAAAAAAACCGCCTCGACTACGGCCCCTTCCTCCTCAAGCGCGTCTGTCGCATCTACCTCCCTTACCTTGGAGCATTAGCCCTCGCCATCCTCGGCGACCGCTACCTTCCACCCTTCCACACCGACGACTTCTGGATCAACGGCACCTGGTCCCAACCCGTCAGCTCGCCTCTTGTAATCCAGCACATTCTCTTCCTCGGCAACTACGACTGGTCTCAGTTCAACACTGCCTTCTGGTCCCTCGTCTACGAGATGCGCATCTCTCTCGTCTTCCCCCTGATCGCACTCGCTGTCCTCCGCCTTCGTTCCCTCTGGCTCATCTTCATTGCGGCTGCTCTCTCTGCTGCCTGCTTTCCCCTCGTCGATCTGTTTTCCGGCGTCTGGCACCTCTGCACCCGCGTGACCGCAGTCGACACCATGCTCACCCTTCACTACGCGGCCTTCTTCATCATCGGTTCGCTCTTGGCGAAGAATCTCCATGCGGTAAATCGCTGGTACGCACGGCTCACGCTCTTTCAGGTTGCCGCCGTCGCTCTGATCTCACTGAGCCTCTACTGCTTCGGAAACGCCAGCAGTCTCTTCCAGCGCACCGTCATTCCGCAGGACCTCTTCGATTGGTTAGTCGCCGTCGGTGCCGTCATGTTCATCGTCTTCGCGATCAACAACCGCTTCTTTCACAGCTTCCTCACCAGCCGCGCCATCCACTACCTCGGCGAACGCTCCTACAGCCTCTACCTCATCCACGGAACGATTCTCTTCGCCCTCATCCACACCCTCTACGGACGGCTCCGCATCGACCTTTTGCTGCTTCTCTATCTCGCCATCAGCCTGGTCGTCACGGAGATCTTCTATCGCCTCATCGAGCGCCCCTCGATGCTCCTCGGCCGCCGCCTCACCGCCCCCGCAACACCGCATCCCTCCGCTACGCTGCTGCCTATTGCGTCCGACTCGCCAAAGTAAACTGCTGGTCCACCACCACCTCCGTCGGCACAGCTCGTCCATCCTTCATTCCCGGCACAAATCGCCACTTCTCCACTGCCTCCACCGCACTCGCATCCAGCCCATACCCCAGCGGTCGCGCAACCTTAACCCGCTGCGGCACGCCATTCGCATCCACCACAACCCGCAACTCGACCGATCCCTGCACCTTGTCTCGCAGCGCCGGATCGCCAAGCCTCGCCTCCACCCGATGATCCACCTTGGGCGCAATCACATCCTTCGACAGCTGCCCCGGCCCATCCATCGAATAAATAGTCTGCCCATCCAACGCACTCTGCGGCCACGCCAGCGCCGGGTTGAAGTAATGCCGCCAGTAGTCCGGCATCGCCTGCTGCATCTCCGGATCGATCCCAACCGAAAAAATCTCTGCAAACACAGCCTCCAGCCTCGTCGCGTCTCCCGGGTCAGCAACCACCACCTGAATCGTCTCGTCCTTCAACACATGCCGCTCAAACTCATGGTTCTCCGGGTTATATCGAGCCGCAGCGCGAACCCCATCCAGCTCAATCTCGCCCGTCCCTCTCCGCGCCACCTTCAAAACATTCACCGCTGCCAGCGTCCAATCACCCACCTTAGGCTCTCCCCGCACCTTGCCCGCAGCGTCATACGTCAACTCATCGCTCAAATAAAACCCACGAAGAAACAGCGCCCTTCCCACCAACAAAGAAGCCGCCGTCATCTCCGCATCCGCGACTGTCCCCGTCGTCGACTGCCCAAACCCCGCAACCCACCCGATCATCCAAACCAAAACAATCGCCGCTTTCTTTCCATGCGTCATACAGGTCCTCCAGGTCCTCGAAACCTCTTCCCTAGGATGATTGACCCGACTGAAGCCTCCCGGCCAGTTCAGCGTGTCTGTAATCTGAGTAGGAAATTCATCCCTTCATACTGCCTGACCAAGATAACCAGAATAAGCAACCATCCCCGTCTCAAAAAACCACAGGACCACACAGAACTTACTTATAGAATCTGAAAGCCTGACTTCCGGAGGCCCTTCTGTCTCATCACCGAAACCCTTCCCGCCAACAAACCGAGGATGTTGCATGACCCCAGCTTCGCTGCTGCATTTCATTGAGGCCCTCATCTGGTGCGCCCTCCTATTCCTCTCCATCGCTGGCTACGGAGCCCTTCTCCTTCGTCTCTGCAACATCCGTCGCCCTTCCATCACACTCGCCGCCACCAGCGGCTTCGGAGTCGTCGTCTTCCTCGGAGGCTGCCTCAATCTCCTGCACCTGATCGCCGCCCCGATCTTGATAGCCATCACCATCCTCGGCCTTCTCGCCGCGATCCTCCTGCGAATCACGCTCAGCGAAACCAACACACCGACCACACTCACGCCAGTCCAAAAAACCTCCTGGGCCGCCAGCCTCGTCCCGCTCCTCCTGATCCTCACCGCCGTCGTCTTCCTGGTCCGCATCGCCGCGACTGTACACACCCAGTCCTATCAAGCCTCCGACGACTACAACTTCTACCTCGCCGCCCCCGCGAAGATGCTCCAGCTCCACCACTACGCAGCCGATCCCTTCAGCGAGCGCCGCGTCATGTCCAGCATCGGCGGCAACTACTTCCTCCAGACCCTCGTCCTAGCCGTCCTCCCCCTGACCGACGTTCAGATGGCCGACCGCGCCCTCGGCCTCCTTCTTCTCGCCTTCCTCGCCTTCGCTCTGGCCTCCGAGTTCGACCTCACCCCACCCCAACGCGCCGTATTCGCTTTTCTCGTCTTCACAACACCCCAGCTCGTCTTCAACCTCACCTTCGTACTTCTGCCAAGCGCCCTCTTCTTCGCGCTCGTCTACCTCGCAGCCCGTCGCAAACTCCTCGCCGACAACCCAACTCTCCAAGCTCTTCTCCTCGGCGCAACCACCGGTGTCATCGCCACCACCAAATCCACCTACCTCCCTCACGGAGTCATCTTCGTCGCCTGCTTCGCTCTCTTTCAGGCGCGGCGACGTGGCCTCTCCTCAGGCGCAAAGACCCTCCTCCTAGCCGCCCTCTCCTGCCTCATCGTCATGGCTCCGTGGATGATCGCCAGCCACGCCACCTCCGGCACCTGGTTTTACCCGTTACTTGGCAAGGGCTACCAATACAGCACCTACGGCCTCTACCCCGCACCCTCCGGAGCCGGCCTCTCCATCATCCTGCACAAGGTCGTCCCCTTCTGCGCCCCCCTCGCTCTCCTTCTCGTCCTCGAGTGGTTCCTCGGCGACCGCGACGAACAAGGCGAAGCCATTCTCTCCCTCTCCGCCGCCGCCCTCTGCGCCACCTTACTCGTCGGCATCGGCACCGGGGGAGACTCGGTCCGCCGCTACAACTACCCCTGCATCATCCCCGCGATGCTGCTCCTCTACATCGTCTTCAGCCGCCGCCGCAACACCTTTCCCGGCTCCCGCCGCTGGCCCATCCTTCAAACCATCACCCTCCTCTTCATCGCCTACACCGCCATCACCACCTGGCGCAACAAGTTCACCAACGAGTACGACCAGATCCCCATCGGTCTCAAGGCCGGCCTCCGCGACACCCCCATCGTCCCCGCCAGCGTCGCCGCCGAATACGCCGCCGTCCAGCGCGCCATCCCCACCGATGCAGGCGCCCTCGCCACTGTCACCAACAGCTTCCTCTTCGACTACCGCGCCAACCCCATCAGCATCGCCGACTACCCCGGCGCCGCCAGCCTCCCCTCCGGCTGGCCCTCCCGCGGCGATGGCAACGCCTTAGCCGAGTACCTCCTGGCCCACAACCTCCGCTACCTCGTCTGCTCCTACGCCGACTTCGTCGATCTCGACCACGAAGCCGTCAAAGTTCTCCACGACCCCAGCCGTACCCAGTGGATTCACAGCGAACAGGCCATCATCCTCCGTTCCCACCAGCAGTACGCCGAACTAGCCCAGACCCGCCGCCATCTATACGATGATGGCCAAATCTACGTCCTTGACCTAGCGGAGCAACGCTAAACGCCCTGCGCGGGCGGCGGTCACTTCGTGACATGTATACCGGCTCCGCCCGGGCATCCCGATGGTCGGCAAAAATATCTCCTATCGCGACCAACGGGAGCGCCACCCAAAGGGGTATACCCGTCACGAAGTGACCGCACCGCGCGCAGCGGGCCCGGCCGGCAGGCCCCTTAAAACAAACCAAACAATCCTTGACGCCGCCCCAAGCCACCAGTAAGATTAAATCTCGCGCAGTCTCGCGTCTGTACGTCTGTGTCACTACCGTTCCCAGGCGAGTCAGGTCAGTGAGGCATCCGTGGTGGATCCACTGGGAGCAGCTTTCAACATAGCCGCCCCTGAAGCACCCATCGCATAGGTTTGTGCGTAGCCCAGTTCAAGCGGCTTATTCCGCGTGTTTGGAGAGCATTCTCCCTTCCCGCACGCCGCCTTGCTCTGGAACAAACGTTCTTTCGGGCTTTTTCAGCTTTTCCTATTAGCGAACCATCAACGGCACCACTTTCTTCATGCATCAAGCCGAACACTGAAGACGGCAGAAACAAGGAGTAACCCAAGCAATGCCTACCACCATTCCGAGTGGCAAAGATATTAAGCGCAAATGGTACCTGCTCGATGCGAGCGGTAAGACCCTCGGCCGCCTCGCCACACAGGCCGCCTCCGTCCTCGCCGGCAAGACCAACCCGCTCTACACCCCCTACATCGATATGGGCGATCACGTCGTGATCATCAACGCCGAAAAGATCGTGCTGACCGGCCTCAAGTCTGACCAGAAGCTCTACCGCCGCTACACCGGATTCCCCGGTGGTCTTCGCGAAGAGTCCTTCATCAAGCTTCTTGCCCGTCGCCCCGAAGCCATCGTCGAGCAGGCCGTCAAGGGCATGCTTCCCAAGTCCAAGCTCGGTCGCCAGATGGCCACCAAGCTCAAGGTCTACAAGGGAGCCCAGCATCCCCACCTCGCCCAGCAGCCCGTTGCCATGGACTTCCATGCCTCTAACGCGCCCAAGGTTCTCACCTCCAAGGTCATGGTGCCGACTCATCCGGCTCACTCCCTCGAAGGCTAAGCGTCCCCTCCCGATCTACGGGAGCTAACGAAGTTTGGGGCAACAGCCCCGGGTTTTCAAAAGTTCAAGGAGCACCATGGCAGATCTGATTCAGTACTACGGAACCGGCCGTCGCAAGTCCTCGATCGCACGCGTCTTCCTGCGTCCAGGCAGCGGCAAATTCACCGTCAACAAAAAAGAGTGTGACGTCTACTTCGTCACCGCTCAACAGCGCGCCGCCGCCAAGCGGTCGCTCGGCATCGCCGACATCGGCGAGACCTTCGACGTCATCACCACCGTAAAGGGTGGCGGCGTCATGGGCCAGGCCGACGCCGTCAAGCTCGGCATCGCACGCGCCCTCATGGAATTCAACCCCGAGCTCCGCAAGGCGCTCAAGGCAGAAGGCCTCGTTACCCGCGACTCGCGTGGTAAAGAGCGCAAGAAGTACGGTCAGAAGGGCGCTCGCGCTCGCTTCCAGTTCAGCAAGCGATAGAAAAAGCCTTACAGCAAAGTCCTTTGCTGTTGCTTTTGTCTCTCTCTTCAAAGCTGGGACGTATGTTATCCGGAGGAGATTTGGGCTCTCGCTCTTATCTCCTCCGTCGCATCACCCGCAGGCTTAAACCCTTGCGGCAAGGAGTCAAATCTCCCGTACGCGGGATTAATCCAGGCACCGGAGCACCGGTCCGGCTGTCTTAAACCAAGGAGCTACATTGGCAAATATCACTATGAAAGAACTGCTCGAAGCTGGCGTTCACTTCGGGCATCAGACCAAGCGCTGGAACCCCAAGATGAAGGAGTACATCTTCGGCGAGCGCAACGGCATTTACATCATCGACCTCCAGAAGACCCTCAAGATGTTCAAAGAGGCTTCGAAGTTCGTCACCGACCTCACCGCCACCGGCAAGCTCATCCTCTTCGTCGGCACCAAGCGCCAGGCGCAGGACGCCATCGCCGAAGAAGCCACCCGCGCCGGCATGCCCTACATCAATAGCCGCTGGCTCGGTGGTCTCCTCACCAACTGGGTCACCGTGCAGAAGTCCGTCAAGCGCCTCGCCGAACTCGACGACATGTCCACCGACGGCCGCTACGAGCTCCTCACCAAGAAGGAAGTCATCAAGCTCGAGCGCGAGCGCAAGCACCTCTCGACCAACCTCGCCGGTATCAAGACCATGAAGCGCCTTCCCGACGCCCTCTTCATCGTTGACTCCAACAATGAAGCCATCGCCGTCGCCGAAGCCCGCAAACTCGGCATCCCGGTCGTCGCCGTAGTAGACACCAACTGCGACCCCACCGTCGTCGACTACGTCATCCCCGGCAACGACGACGCCCTCCGCGCCATCCGCCTCTTCACCACGAAGATCGCCGATTCCGCCTACGAAGGCGTCCAGATGGTCTCCGAGAAGGCCTTCGCCACCGAGTCCGCTGACGTTCAGCCCCTCGCAGTCTCCCCCGAGTACATCGGCGAAGATGGCGAGATCGAGCCCGGCGAGATCCACGCCGCCGCCGAGCCCGTAGAAGCTGTCGCCGACGAAGACGAAACCGTCGACCTCGCCGCAGTTCTCGGCGGAAACATCCGCAAGGCACCCTCAGCCGCCAGCGAGCCCGAAGCAGAGAACGAATCCATCTCCGCCCAGGCCGCCGTCTAACGCATCTCTTCGTGCCGAGAGGTCGCCACAAGGAAAGGGCAGGGCATTAGCCGTGCCGTAACCGCCTCTTGTTATTTTGGTGGGGGCGCGGGCATTCAGCCCGCGCCCCCTTTCGCAGAAACCGCAACTCCCAAGGAAACTCACCATGACTGAAACCGCCGTAAAGATCGACGCAAAACTCGTCAAAGAACTCCGTGAAAAGTCCGGCGCCCCCATGGGCGACTGCCTCAAGGCCCTTCAGGAAGCCAAGGGTGAAATGGAAGCCGCCTTCGTCGTCCTCCGCAAACGCGGCATGGCCTCGGCCGCCAAGAAGGCTACCCGCACCACCAACGAAGGCGCAGTCGGAACCTACATCCACGCCGGCGGAAAGATCGGTGTCCTCCTCGAGCTCAACTGCGAGTCCGACTTCGTAGCCCGCACCGACGACTTCCAGGAACTCCTCCGCGACGTCGCCATGCACATCGCCGCCGTCGACCCGCGCTTCGTCAGCCGCGAGGATGTCACCGAAGCCGACCTCGAGCGCGAGAAGGATGTCTACCGCGCCCAGGCCGCAGCCTCCGGCAAGCCCGCCGAGATCATCGAGAAGATGCTCACCGGTAAGCTCGCCAAGTTCTACGAAGAGTTCTGCCTCCTCGACCAGCCCTTCATCAAGGAAGCCTCGCAGACCATCGGCCAGCTCATCGCCAGCAAAGTCGCCAAGCTCGGCGAGAACATCAGCGTCCGCCGCTTCGCCCGCTTCAAGGTAGGCGCACCCGACTGGACCGTAGCCCAGGCCAAAGCAGCCACCACCGAAGAAGCCGCCTCTTAATCTGTAACCATCATCGCTACACAAAAAGCCCGGGCCAACAAGCCCGGGCTTTGTTGTTTCATTCTTCATTAGGCGGAATCAACGTTTAGCTCACGTTGGATCAGTCTGGATTCTTGAGAACGAATCGAACGATTACTGCAACAAGTGCGCCCATTGCTCCCACGGGTATTCCCCACAGTAGAACCGGGACCGGCTCAGCTCTAGGTGAAAAGGTATACCCCACGACACAATAGATAACAAAGGCGATATACGTGCCGAAAAACGTTAGCAAAGCAATGCCGAACGTCTTTGCCAGCCATGTTCCCATGTGAGCCATGCTCTCACACCGCGCAAGCTGCCGCCGCCACCTCCCTTGACGTCACCCCCCACCTCCACTAATCTCCAACCATGCACTTCGCCTCTGCAGCCCGTTATTGTTGTCCGTCCAGCCTCTAGGCTGACGACACCTCAGGGCACCACAGAACCCTCCAGATCAATCGTCAGTCGAGCAACCACAAGCGCTCTCATCTCGCCTCGCCAGCGCCGATATCTTCAGTCAACGACGAACAACCTACGGAGACCACACCGATGCGCAAACTCATCAGTCTTTCTCTCACCATCCTCACCCTCATCGCGACCAACGGGAGCGCCAACCGAAGGGGTATACCCGTCACGAAGTGACCGCCCCGCGCGCAGCGGGCATCTATAACGCGAGGAAGAAGCGTAATTCGCGCCATCATCCCACCACGAATTCACCACAAGCCACCATCGAAAAACCACACTCAGGAGACACCACCCGCCATGAGTAAGATCCTCACCGAAGTCCTCTCCGCCAACCAATCCTACGCCGCCACCTTCGGCGAAAAGGCCAACCTCGCCCTCCCGCCAGCCCGCGGATTCGCCATTCTCACCTGTATGGACGCGCGCCTCGACCCCGCCAAATACGCAGGCCTCGCCGAAGGAGACGCCCACGTCATTCGCAACGCCGGCGGCCGCGCCTCGGACGATGCGATACGCTCCCTCGTCATCAGCTACAAACTCCTCGGCACCAAAGAGTTCTTCGTCATCCACCACACCGACTGCGGCATGCAGTTCTTCACCAACGAAGTCATCCGCGGCCTGCTCGCCAACAGCTTAGAAACCGCAGCCCTCACCGCCGAAGGCTTCAAAGACGTAGGCAAAGGCCCAGGCTCCACTGCAGCCGAGTTCGTCGAGTTCCTCACCATCAAGGATCAAGCCGAGTCAGTTCTCGCCGACGTAACTCGCATCCGCACCAGCCCACTCGTACCAAAGTACATCCCCATCTACGGCTACATCTACGACGTAAAATCCGGCAAACTCATCGACGTACCCTCCGCCACCGCAGCCGGACGCGCCGTTTCATAAACCCGCGAAGAAGACTACCACCACCCTCAAGAGCACCCCATCAACGAATGAAACCCGGACGCTGTCCGGGCTTCATCTCAATCCATAGCAAGTTTCTCAGACTGTCGGATTTCTACTGCCAATGCCCGGCTTTCTGCGCATTATCGACAATCGTGTGCGCGTAATCGATATCATGAATTGCACGATTTCGAAGCTGAGCCGCCTGTGGCAGATCTTCTGCATTCTCTAGATCCTTGTGCGCCGACAGAAGCAGCTGATTGGCTTTATCGAAGCGGTCTTTTGGACTTAGGTTCGGGTCGAAACGATAAGAATCATGCAGGGTCTTGTCCTCTTCAATTGACGCCTGCTTGATGTCGGCAACTGCCGCATCGATGTGCATCGTTGCGGCGTCTGCGTCTCTCTTGACCGGAACAGATGCCGGCATCCCTTCGTTCAGATACCGTCGCGCCGCGCGCAGATCGCTTAGTGCATGCTGGTAAGCCGGATGCGGCCCGGCAGGCTGTTGTGCCTTTACCGCTGGCCCCGTTCCTGCCAACAGAACAGCCGCTGCCAGAACTGCAAATCGCATATTCAAAACCATATTGATCTCCTAGTACTTCTTTCAAGGGTGAGGGAAGGATCACATCGTCAATGAGGTCGATCATCGCCTCTACACGCTGCGGCCTTTCGTACGCCGAAGCCGGGCGAAGATACCACGCGACACTGCAGTGGTAGATGCAATGTTGCCCAGCGGGGAAGTCCCCTCTCGAAAAATCGGCCCGGCAGGCGATGAGGTCGGATAAGGTGCTGGCGACCTAAGTAACTGTCCTATGGTGCTCGCAACTCACTCCAGGAAGACTCAACGTGAAGAAACGGAGTATTGCACCAGCACTCCATTCACAAAGTCCGCTTGAACCTTCTCATCCGCGCTCTTATACGTGCATGAGGTCATCGACATTCCATTCTCGGTTCGGTCGTGTGCCTCTACTGCCGGACCAAACATAGCCTCCACCTGCTCTCTGGTCATGCCCTTCTTCAATCCCGACACCTGATCCGCACCCGGGCCTCCAGGACCGCCGGCATTCGGATACACACCACCCGAAGCACCCGCAGCATTACCGGAAAACGACACATACTGCGCCAGGGCATCCTGAATCACCTGAGGCGTCAGCGAATCCCCCATTGCCTTCGTATTCACGCGGATGTTGAACCGAGATCCGCCTTGCTGCCGCTTCATGCCAATCTGATCCGTCCTCCTTGCAGCATCGTCCTGCGCTCTCGCCTGGTTATAGGCATCGCGCCGCTCTCGATCCCTCCTCACATTGTCCAGCTCCCGCTGCAGCGACCGCCGCCTGTCGGGATCGGTCTCATTGCTCAGTTGATTCTCCAACTCCTTCTCGCGGTCGCTCTTGTCCGCAGGCGTAAAGTGCACGGAAGTATCTGTGTTATCTCCTGCCGTCCCGTACCCTCCACCGCCAAGCTGAAACTCGACATTATCCTTGTTCACCTTCACCTTGGTGACCATCGTCGTATCGC
Source organism: Tunturiibacter psychrotolerans (assembly GCF_051013365.1). Classification (GTDB taxonomy): domain Bacteria; phylum Acidobacteriota; class Terriglobia; order Terriglobales; family Acidobacteriaceae; genus Edaphobacter; species Edaphobacter psychrotolerans_A. The sequence continues at coordinate 3,171,434 of NZ_CP132941.1, forward strand.
CCTTCTGCAACGACACGCCAAACTGCTTCAACCGGTCCCCATAACTCTTCGCATCCAACGTAGGCTGCCGGTTCGGATAAATATCCACTCCCTTCTGTGTCGCCGGCATATCGATCTTCACCGTCACCTGCTTGCCTTCAAAATACGGTGAAAGGGCGTCCGGATTCTGCGCACCCGCGCTCGAAACACAGGCAAATACAACAACAAAGCACATCAGCGAACAAAAGCCCTTAAAGAACCACGGGGATCGACACATAGCATCTCCTCCAGATCAAAATGGCACAAGAAAAAGGGGCCCGCGGACGATGTGGCTGAAGACCGAACTATCATAGCCCGTCCGTTCCAATCCTCCATGTTTTTAACGCTGCGGGTCCGCCAAATTTTGGTCCCCTCAACTGTCGTCACAATTCCTGTCAAGCCCTCGACGATCGAATCCCTGCGCCAATCCAGCAAAATCGCGTGGCGTATGAGTTATGTCGAATCAGTTAAAATAGATTCAGAGACAGAAAAGCCCCGGAGCATTTCTTCCGGGGCTTCTACTCTTTCATGGTTTCGCAAAAGCACTACTGTCTGGTTAGACTGCGGTAGCATGGCTGGCATGGATATTCAGACGATCTTTACGACACCGAAGGAAGATACAACTTGGTATCTGACGGATGTACTCGCCGCCATCGGTCGAGTGATTTTGGAGTTCCTTTGGTGAGCTGCTGGGTTTAGCCAAGGTATTTATTGCCCTCGCAAGCTATTGAAAACAGGTATTTTGCACGTAACCCATTTGGTATGAATATTTTGCAGACACTAACCCGCTGTAACACTAACAAACCAAAGGACATCCTCCTAAAATACCCTCAAGGGGGAGGGGGGAGGGTGCAAAGTAGATGTCACGAACTTCTCTCATCGGCTACATCAGGACAAACAAAAAAGGGGAGCGTAATCGCTCCCCTCTTTTGTTTCGATCAACAGCAACTACTCCCAATGAGCCGTCCGATTCGCATTGTCGACAATCGTATGCGCGTAGTCGATCTCGCCAATTGCACGATTCCGGAGCTGACGCGCCTGCGGTACATCCTCCGCATGCTCCAGATCGCGATGCGCCGCTGCGAGCAGTTCATTTGCCTTGCGGAAACGATCATGCGGGCTCAAACCCGTATCGATGTGGAACGGATCATTCAAGCCCTTGCCATCATCGATCGAAGCGTCTTTGATCATGTTGATCGCAGCATCAATGTGGTGAATCGCCTCATTGTCGTCATGCTTCACCGGACCCCAAGCCCATCCATCGTTCAGGTAGTGACGTGCCGCGCGCAGATCGCTCAGCGCATGCAGGTAAGCCGGGTGGGGTCCCGGAACCTCTCCTGCCTGCACCGTCATCGGCGCCGCTACCACTGCAAAACTAGCGGTCAAAATCATCAAACGAACTTTGTTAAACATCTACCATTCTCCTTGGGCTGCGTCGTATCGTGCCCGCACCCTTCAATACCCACCTTACCCCGCAAAGTTGTGCACAATAGTTACAAGTGCCTCCAAAGTTGTAAACAAATTCTGCATCGAGCCGTCTATGGCCACGAATTTAATCGCCCAATCATCTCCCCACCGCACCATGCGATACTTAGTTCTGACATGTACAAAAGAGTCCTTCTCAAGATCTCAGGCGAAGCTCTGGCCGCAGGTAAGGGTTTTGGTATCGACGCCGTCTTCATCCACAAAATCGCCGCCGAAATAGCCGCCGTTCACGCCCTCGGCTGCGAGATAGGCATCGTCGTCGGCGGAGGCAACTTCTTCCGTGGCGTTGCCCAGCAGGCCATCGACATGGACCGCGTCGCCGCCGACCACATGGGCATGCTCTCCACCGTCATCAACGCCATCGCCCTCCAGGACGCCATCGAGAAGCTAGGCCTCTTCTGCCGTGTCATGTCCGCCATCGAGATGCACGAGGTCGCCGAGCCCTACATCCGGCGCCGCGCCATGCGCCACCTCGAGAAGAACCGCATCGTCATCTTCGCCGCCGGCACCGGGAACCCATTCTTCTCCACCGACACCGCCGCCAGCCTCCGCGCCATGGAGATCAAGGCCGACATACTGCTCAAGGCCACCTCCGTCGACGGCATCTACACCGCCGACCCCAAGGTCGACGATAAAGCCACAAAATTCGAACAGATCACCTATAGCGAGATGCTTCGCCTGAACCTCCGCGTCATGGACACCACTGCAGTATCCCTCTGTCGTGACAACAACATGCCTATGATGGTCTTCAGCATGCGCGAGCCCGGCAACATCGTACGCGTCGTCAGCGGCGAAAAGATCGGCTCCCTGGTCACAGCCTGAGTCGGATGCCCCAGGCAAAGTTCCTCCAACTCCTCATTCGCGAGCAGATCTGCTTTGCCGTTACCGCCTCCTGTTCGCCTGACGTCGAATTTGTCATCTAAATCGCCACTCCCCGCGTCAAATCTTAGGAAACAGCGTTAGACAGTAGAGCCCAGCGGCATCCAATTGAAGCAGGACGAACGTGTGAACCCAATCCTTTTGGAACCAGAGATCGAGCAGCCGCAGACTCCTGTCCCACCACCGGCGGCCGCCACTACTCGAAAGCCGCCTCTGCCGGCTCTCACAGGCATCCGCACCCTGCTCGCCATCTTCATCATTCTCTTCCACTTCACGCCGCCGCACCTCGGCTTCCTCTACCCCATCATCAACAATGGATACGTCTTCGTTGGCGTGTTCTTCCTCATCTCTGGCTACGTGCTCACGTACAACTATGCCGACCGTGCGAAGACCCTAGTCAAGCGTGAGTTTTGGCTGGCCCGCTTCTCCCGCCTCTACCCCGTCTATCTGCTCGTTCTCCTCATCTCCTTCCGCATGGTGCAGGACGAGTGGCACGCCCGCTCCCACTTCGAGTTCTGGCAGGGAATGATCATGACCCCTCTTGTCCTCCAGGGCTGGAGCCCCTCCGTCGCTACCTTCTGGAACACCGTTGCCTGGACCCTGTCGAGTGAAGTCGTCCTCTATGCCGCCTTCCCCTGGCTCATTCGCCTTCCGTGGCCCAAAAAGCCGGCGCGATTGATCCTTCTCCTTATGGCGCTCTGGATCGTCGGCTTAATCCCCCACTCGCTCTACCTCTTGCTCAACCCGGATCACATCGTCGGCCCAGTTGACCGTTACAGTTCCACCCAACTCATCCGATTTCTCAAGTACACCCCACTCCCCTACGTCTGCACCTTCCTCATCGGTGTCACTCTCGGAAAACTCCAGCACGCCCTGACCATCACCTCACGTCAACGCCTGGTGCTCTCCTGCGTCAGCCTGACGCTCGTCGGAGTCTTCTTTTACACCCTCGTTCTTCGCACGCCATACCTCCTGATGCACGGCGGTCTGATGACTCCGGTCTTCGCAGCCCTGATGCTCGGCCTCAGTGGTCCTCATGCGATCTCGGCGGTCTTCTCATGGCGTCCACTATTGCTGATCGGCGAAAGCAGCTACTGCCTCTACCTCCTCCACTTCAATGTCTTCCAATTAATCCACACCTACCACGTACCAGAGCGTCTGCACCTGCTCGCTTTCGACCCGTGGCTCTCCTATGGGATTCTCATCCTGCTTGCTCTGGCTACCTTCCACTTTGTGGAAACCCCTGCTCGTCGGGCGATTCTTAGCCGATTCTCACGCAAAGGCCGCCCCCTTTTGCCTTCTTCTTCTTCCTAAACGAGATCTCCGCGAAAAGGGCAGGTTCGCAAAGCGTTCCGTCCACGAATGAGGCCATCCTAACAATTGCCCAGCAAAAAGCCCCGCGGTTGCGGGGCTTTTTCGTAGAACAGGCTGGATCTACTCGACGATGATCTGTGTCGGATGAGAACCATTCGCTACAGCCACCGCACAGGTAGGCAATGCACCCGACGGGAATGGCGTATTCTGCACCTGCTTCAATGTGCCATTTTGGGGAGCCAGTTGCATCGCCGAGACGTCGCCCTCCAGGTTATTCGAGGTATAGAGATAAATGCCAAGAGCCGGCTCGATCGCCACACACGTCGGACCTGTTCCGGTAGCCGTCGAAGCGGAACCAACTGCCCCCGTCGGATTCCCTGAGTTTTGGTCGATCGTATACGCGCCAACTGTGCCTGACGAGAAGTTCGCAACATACAGGAACTTGCCCCGCGGATCGACCGTTACTCCGACTGGGAATATGCCTGTCGGGAACTGGTTGTTGACCATCGGCGTCAGCGAGCCATCCGCATTGGTTGTATTTCCAAACAACACGTTTTGAGCCTGATCCGTGACATACACGAACCGAGATGAGGGGTCTTCGGCAATGGCACTCGGCGTCGTTCCCGCACCAAAACCAGTCGCCACTGTCTTTCCCGTAGCATCGGTCGTGATCGTTGTGCCGTTCGTAGGAGTTAACGCACCAGTCGACATGTTCTGGGAGAACCCGAGCAACGCAGCCTTCGGTGTCGTCGGTGTCTCTTGATCGATAACGTACACAAATGCAGTTTGGAGGCCCGAGCCCGAACCGTCCGTCAACGTGCAGGTCGGATTTCCCGCATTGTAAGAAGCCGCTGGCTCACAACGAGGACGGCTAACCACAATCCCAACCGGCGTATTGCCAACCGGAACATAGTTGAGAGAGGTCGTCGTTCCAATCGTAGCATTTGCAACGGCCGCTCCCAGCGAACCGTCCTTATTGATCGGGAAGATCGTCACACCGCCTGGCCCAGGCGAGGCAGTCGAGTACAGCTGCTGTCCCTGTGGCCCCAACTGATACTGGAATGTGACGTAAAGAAATGCTCCTGCCGCATCCATTGCAATCGAGGTAGCGTTGCTGCCCGTCACGTTGTAGGTGTTCTGCAGGTAAATCTTTCCATCGGTCCCGATCGCATACTCACCGATGGTCGAATCGTCGTGATTGACGACATAAAGATTCAACCCGTTCGGCGAAGCCACAAGGGTCACAGGATTTCTGCCGGCCGGTATCGGTGAATCCGCCAGCGGCGTTAGCGAACCGATCTGGAAGTCCACCGCGTACGCATTAATCCCACCGTTCGGAGAAGAACTCGTTAGCGGTTTTGCAGTAGTCACATATACATACGCCAGCGTGTAATCACGGCTGCATGCCGTAACGCTCACCAACGCAAAAGATAAAATCGAGGCCACAGTCCCGCGGCCCATCTTATTCCACTTCATGCTTACCTAACTCCGGGGCAAATCGTTTCCGCCCGTTCCTGCTATCCCGATACTCAGGATTCATATGGACATCCTGCCAAGGTTCTCCAGCTGCCGTCCTGCCAGCTAGTCTACGTTTCCGCTTACTGCGAGGCACGTCGCTTGTCCTGTCGCCGTGAAAGTAGATCCTCGGCGTAGATCAGAGAGCGTGCCTGTCGTAGAGATCTGCTTGCCAGTCACCGTCCCATCTCCATTTGACGTATAGACATATTGAAACGAGGGGTCCTCCACCATACAAACCGGTCCCGCGCCCACGGTGTACGGGTTGTTCCCGGGATCGTTCAACTCCTGCAGCTGTCCGGTCGTTTGAATAGTGAACGCTGAAATAGAGCTGTTGGGATTTGTTGTATTGGTCGTCGACTGATTCGCAACATATACAAATTTATTTTTGCTATCAACCAGCGAGTAAACCGGATTTGCCGCCGGAGAGACATTCCCAACCGCTCCGCCTGTAATCGTGTTCAACGAACAAGAGGTGGCGCCGACAGTAAAGGGAAGAATTTGTCCCGGGCTGTTGGCATTGGGAGCGCCTGCATCGGTGATATAGATGTTGCTTCCGCCTGTAATAATCGACGTCGCTCGCACCGCTCCCGAGTTGAACTTCTGCGTTGTCGTCAGCGTCAACTGTCCCGCTGTGCCTACAGCGTAGGGCGAGACCGTCTGGTCGGCCGAGTTCAGCGTAAGCACGCACGAGCCAGCTACAGCCAACATCGTTGGAGTCCCCCCCACAGGGAAGTAAGTAATCTGCAGACCCGTCACCGGATCCTTGATCTGCTGATTCAGCACCAGGGTCAGCCGCCCTGTATTTGGATCAATCGAGAATACAGTGATGTCCCCATTAGAAGGGGCCGGGGGATTGGGGTCGGTCGCAGTCCCGGTCGGCGGCGGAGCCTGCTGGTCCAAGACATACAGGAAATTTCCCGTCGAATCGTGAGCCGCCCATACAGGGTTAGTCCCCTGGCTCTGGAAGCATTGCTGGAAGGTCAATATGCCCTGTCCGCCAACGCTGAACTCGCTGATGCTGCCAGCTGTTCCGCACGGCAAACCCGCGGATGGTCCATTCCCACCGCCCCTGTTGACAACATAAATGAAGCGGCCGCCCGGCTTCACCACGATCGACACCGGGTTCGCCCCACCAGAAGTGAACGGCGAGTGAGGAATCGCCGTCAGATTTCCCGTGAAGTCATCGATCTTGAAGCCTGCGATCTGGTTGTACTGCGTTCCAAGAACCCACATGAACCCAATCGTGCCGCCACCGCACGCCGTCATGCCCAGACCCATCGCTACGGACACTACCAAGGCCATTGATACACGGCCAATCCTGCTCAACTTCATGCGCTTCCTTAATCCTCGCCAATGAACGTCTTCCGTCCACCTTTTGCCGCGAGCAACTCTGTAGGGTACGATTCCTTCGCTTATTGTAGAAGCTGTCGCGACTTTGTGCCACTTATGGCGCTCATTCTGACTGATCTATCCTTCTCGCGGCCAGTCACCACGCCATGGTTACCGCCTACTCCCCGGCCATACAAAACAGATCCTGTCCAAAGATGAACAAGAAGACGGTGTGCCGAACTATGATTACGCCCCCCAAAAACGGCTGATGCCGCCAAGACAAGGCAACGCATCGCAGGGTTGGTGTCCCACCCAAATAAAAAGGGCTCAGGCCAAAGCCCGAACCCTTCATGCTCGCAGCACATTTCCTAGAAGATCTTGAGGTGAATCGTCAGATACTTCTTCGGATCGCTTCGAATCGTCTTCACCAGATCGGTACTCGCCTCTAACAACTTATTCAGGTTTGTGTAGGCGGCATCATCGGTCACCAGCTTACCAAGAGTGCCCCGACCATCATTTACGCCAGTCACCAGCGTATTCACCTGTGTCAGTGTGTTGCTCAGGTCCTGGCGAAACTTAGGATCCTTCAGCATCAAACCCAACCCGCCCTTGCCTGCATCCGCGTCTGCCAGCAACGAGTTCGCGTGAGCCAGAGCCGAGTTCAAATTGTTGTAAAGGGTCTCATCCTTGATGAGCTTGCCCGCAGTCCCTTTGCCAGTGTTGATTCCATCCGCAATATTATCCAGCTTCGCAACAGTGTCGTTCAGCCGGTTGTACAGCGAATCATCGGTCAACAACTTGCCGACCGACCCTTGCCCAGCATTCAGATTCTTCGTAAGCTTCTGCAGTTGATCGACAGTACTATTCACCTTGTTAATCAGATCAGGATTATTGATCAGCTGCCCAATGGTGCCCTTCCCAGACTGAATGTTGTCGACGATGACATTAGCCTTCGCCAGAATTACATTCAGGCTCTCAATCGTCCCCTGGCTCGCCTTCACCACATCGGTCAAGCTGGGCGTCTCCAGCGTCTTCAATACATCCCCGTCCTGTAATGGTGGCCCGACGGCAAACTGGCTATTGATATCCACTACCGTATCGCCCAGCACTCCCACCGTCGACAGCGACGCCTTCGAGTCTTTCTTCAGGTTGGTGGCGAACTTTTCGTTCATCTTCATCACCACCTTCACCGGAGTCAGCTTGTGCTCGGGCGCATTATCGATCGTTACTGCCTTCACTGTCCCTATCGTCACGCCCTCCAGATTCACCGCTGCCCCTGTCTTCAGCCCGGCCGAGTTCGCGAAGAACGTCGTAACTGTCAACTTATGCGAGAAAATTCCCAGCCCCGACGAACTCGTCATCAGGAACAACAGCGTCACCAGCACTATCGTCGAAATCAGTACAATCACGCCCACCTTCAACTGCGACCATCGGACCTCCTGCTGGCTGGGCATAGCTCTCCTTTAAAATCGTTTATGCAGCAATCCACCGACACGGCGTCACACCGCCGCCTCCCACCTCTAGCGCAATCAGGATGTCAGTAACTAGGAGAATACATTACCCTCCCGTCCATCGACCCGAGAAAACTTTAGGGGATCGCGTCGTGTTAAAGTACTCGATCCCCAATGGATGCACGAAGCGATCTAATGGTTTCTATTGGTTTCAACTTCCACAACCTGTTGAGCTTCAATCCTCCACCACCACGACGGCCATCGCCAACTCGCGGCTATGGGTCAGGCTTAGTTGCAACCTGCGCACCCCCATCGCCCCCGCCAGCTCCGCAGCACGCCCGCTCAAGTGCAGCGTAGGCCGGCCACTCGCCTCGCGCCGGACTTCAAGTTCTTTCCACGTAACTCCCCGGCTGATCCCTGTTCCAAGTGCCTTCGCCCCCGCCTCTTTCGCCGCAAACCGAGCAGCAAAGCTCTCAGCCGCATTCTTCTTCTTACGCAGGCAATAGGCGATCTCTCCTGTAGTGAAAACCCGCTCCAAAAACCTGTCGCCGAACCGTTCGATGCTCACTTCGATCCGTTTCGTCTCCATCAGATCCGTCCCCACTCCAAGCACCATAGAAACCTCGCTGACACTATCCTCCTACACTCGCCGAGCCAACAGAACGCAAACCGCAAGGAAGGGATCAGATTCTCGAATCCCTATCCCAAGTCATCTCTTTTCAACATCATCAAATCCGAAAATTCACATGACCACCGTACCCCACCCAAGACTCACGCTTCCCCCCTCCCCTTCCGATGAACAGGCTATCGGCAAGCACACTTCGATCGGCAGAGGCTCAAACATCCCATGCAATCGCTTGATATTCAGGGCTTCAGCTACGAAGAGCGCCAAGGTATTCTGCCCTCGCTCACCTCAGCCTTTGCAGACTGCGGAGGTTGGATACTCAATCGCAAAACCCTCTCTCCCACCACCATGGAGTTCCGCGTCGAGATTCAACTCCGCGCCGTTATCGACCTCTACGCATCCATCATCGCCTCGGGCCTCGAGCTCACCCGCGCCGGGCACCTCGGCTTCACCCACCTCTGCACCTGTAGAAAAAACCTCACCACCCCAGCTGACCTTGGCCAGATCGTGACTATACGTCTCGAGATCAGCTTCCTCGAAGACGCCACCCTTCAGTCTCTCTTTCTCTCTGCCGGAGACCGCGCATGACCTCCCGTGCATCAGGACTAATGCACGTCTAGCTTCCTTGGTTTCTGCCCCCAAAGTCCCAGCCGGAATGGCACTCCTACCGAGAACTGCAAATTCGGCGTATCCGGTGTCAGTCCGACGCCAAAGCTGAGATCGATCGTTCGCCCTGGCGCATAGACATAGCTTGTTCCCAGCCGCAGCGAACCCTCCACTAGGTACGACGCCGGAATATCTACTCCGTTCAACGTGGTGCTGCGCGTAAATCGTTGATCCCATCCCACCGTCATCGACACTTCCGGATTCAACGCCAGAATAGAGCCTAACTGGAAACCAATTGCATCACCTGGGTTGAAGTGTCCTACCATCGTCGCCGCAGGGTTGTTCGGATCGTTTGCCGAAACAGTATGATTGCCTTTCAAGTTCGCCGTATAGGAAAGATTGCCAAAGAAGACCACAGGGTCGCTGGACTTCGCCAACGTCAGATTTCCCTGTATCGCATTGAACCCGGTTCCAAGCGCCACCTGGCTGCTCTGCAGGTTATAGGGATCTTTTCCCGTCGTTGACTTGAAGCGAACGTTCGCCAGCATATCGGGAACTTTTCCATGTTCGGTCGTTAGCTGTCGTGAAAGCCCTGCACCGATATCGCCCAGCCCAAAGCTGCTCGATGACGTCTGAACATTGTTGGCATCCACCGTCCGAATCAGTTCATATCCGTAAGGAACCGTGAACTCACCTTGGAACTTATGCGGTAGCCCGAGTCTCGCTGTCATATTCGGCAACAGGTAGTCTTCCCGCACACGCTCTGAAGCGATGTCGCCCACCACCAGCACCGGCAGCAATGCAAACCCATTGACCGTCACATGGTCCGACGAGGCGCTGAAATAAGAGGTCGTATTATCGATCTCCAGCGTCCCGGAAGGTAGCAGCAATCCCCCACGCACAATCAGAGCCTGGTCAAGGGCCTCCGTCGCCTGGCGCTCCGTGGTGTCGTAGGTCGAGGTCGACACCACTGAATTAATCACGCGACTGCTTGAAGCAGCCGGCAATGTAGGACGCTCATCCGCTCTGGGCGGTGTGGTATATCCACCATTGACGCGCCACTCCAACTCATTCATTCGCTCCAACAGATTGCGGATGATGGCATCGCGCTCTCGCAGGGCCTCCTGGAGTTTCAGCTCCGTTGGATCTTTCCCCGGGGTCGTGGCCTTGGCGACCTCCTGTGGCTGCGATTGCCCTTTAGTGGGTGTGGTCTGGGCCAGCAGCGGTCCCGCGCCGACCGCTATCAACGCAACGCCTGGTAAAAATCTTCGCAGCAACATTGACTCACCTTTCACTCAGTACAAATAGTTGCTCGGAGCCACTACCCCGATCTTGCGCGAGATCAACGATTCATCCGGCACCAGCCCAGCCGCAGCGGGTAGATTTCTTTCCCCAATCATTCTGTCGTCCGGTGGATGAACAACGAACACAATGCCGTTCTTCCATAGCGCCTGGAACCGATCCACCCGCATCGTCATATTGCCGAAGCCCGGATCGCCCAAAATCACATGCCCGGCGTAGATCCCTTTCACCACCACAAAGTGATCGAAGCCCTTCACTCTGATCGGCGTTATCACGGAGGTCTTTTCCAGTGCCAGATCCTCGATAGACATGCCGCTGAAAGCCTCAGCGTGGTATCCGCGAGCCTCGGCAAAGTGTTTCAAGTCCAGCAGAGAAAATCCGCCGCGTGCGCGCACGCGGCCGGCGTCCACGCGATGCAAAAGCCAAACCACGATCGAAGTCTCGGGCGTATTGTCTTTGAAGTCGTAAGTAAGCAGCGTGCTCAACGCCGCAGCGCCGCAACTCACATCCCAGCGCTGCTTCACCACGCCCTCGTCACGAATCTCTTTCAGGCTTCGAATGTTCTTGCTTCCCTGCACCCCCGTCGCTGTGCCATGACTCTGGCCGCGTGCGGGGGCGGGGAAGAGAACGACGCTCACCAATCCAGCAAAAAATATGGACCGAAAGCAGTTCATCAGTGTTTTCCGTTCAGATTGGACTGCACGATAGACCCAACCGTCGAGTTCAGATTGACGTTCAGGTTCAGCAGCACATTAATGTTAGAGTTCACCGCGTTGATGTTGACTAGCGAACTCAGATTCTGTTGCGCGCTGCCGTTCAACGTCAACGTGCCCATGTTGGTCGTTGAGGTCAGCGGCCCGGTCAACACCTGCAACGTACCCGCACCTGTCACCAGGCCGTTCGCAGTCGCTGCCGATCCTTGAAACTGCACGACTCCATTTGACAAACTCGCTGAAACGCCCGCTGCCGTGACTCGATCCATGGCAGCGTCGTTCAGCGGTTGGCCCGCATGCTTGGTTGAGCTTTGGGCCAGTCCTGCAGTCGTTAGCAGCGCAAGACTCGCGATCACAAAAAGACGACGCATACATCCTCCTTGAAGCCGAGTAAAAGCACAGGCAGGAGCTCCACCGCTAGTGCGGAGCCCCGTCCTGTCGTCGTTTTTAGTGAGACTGCGAAATGCTGTTGACCTGAGTCAAGGTTGGAACCGGATTCATGCCTGTCGAGTGCGCAACGTTCACGCCATTCGCAACCATGCCGCCGGCCGCATTTACGATGTTGATCGCCTTCGCGTTCGCCTCTGCTGAACCGGCAAGCGAAATGCTGTAGGCATTGGTGTCGGTAATGGTCGATCCGTCTACTGCAATGTTTGTCGCAGTGGCGTCAGCGAGAGTCACAGCACCCTCGACGTCCTTCGTCACGGCAGTGTTCTTCACAGCCGAATACGACTTCGAGTCAGACGCACTTGTCGTCAGGCTCGCGGCGTCGCTGGTAGCGAAGTCATCGGAAGAAGACACATTGTGAGTTAGAGAAGAGTTCTTGGCGAGGCTGATGCTTTTCGTGCTCGTTGCGTTGGACGCCTCGCTGGCCTGCTCAGCCTTCATGCCAGAAGCAGATTCACTCTCTTGAGCGGCTTCCGAAGACGACTTATTGGTTGCAAAGTTGTCTGTCGTTGCGCCGTTTGCAGCGAGGGTCTTGTTGGAAGAGGCGTTCAGAGCACCGTTGAGAGAGGCGGCGTCGGTTGAGGAGGTCGTGTTTGTGGCAGAACCGTTACCGGTCGCGTTGAACGACGATCCACCATTCGCTGCACGGGTGTTGTTAGCTGCGGTGCCAACCGTTCCCGAGCTGCTTCCGCCACTCGAAGAGGTGTTGTTCGAAGTCGAGTTGCCAACTGTAGAAGCACTCCCTCCGGGATCAGCCGATGCGCCGTTCGCAGTGAAACCACCGCTCGCGGTGCCATTGGCGCTCTTTGCTGCGTTCGCCGCTGTGGTCAGGGTAGCGCCAAGTGACTGAGTCGAACCTGCCGTCAAAGAAGCGTTCGTGGCGAACGCGTTGGTCGTGCCGCTGGACTTGCTGGCATTCGCCGCAGCCGAAGCCGACTCAGTCGCCGACGAACTCTTGCTTGCACTGGCATTCTGAGCAAAGCTCTTGCTGCTGTCGAACGTGTCCGTCGAGCTCTTCGTCTTGGACAGGTCGTTGGTATAAGCCTTGCTATTTGTGGTGCTGCTGTTTTCCGCAGCGTCAAGACTCGCCGAGGAGCTGCTCATCTTGCTCACGTTCGAGCTCTTGTTCACCGTCAGCTGGCTGTTTTTTCCGCGGTGGTAGCTGCCCAGTGTTGCCGTCGCATTTTCAGATTGAGAGATGGAGTTTTCCTGCCCAACATCGGATCCCTTGCCGGAAGTAGCACTGGTGTCATAAACGTTGACGCCATTCGCGACCAGGCTATCAGTCGAGTTCACGATGTTGATGCCGGCGGCAGTATTCAACGAGCTTCCAGCGAGACTCACCGCGCCTGAGTTGCTTTCAGTGACGGTTGAGTTGTTGGCCGCGATTGAAGTGTTCTCTTCTCCGGCGGCGGTAACTTTGTCCATCTGGCTATCACGCATTGCCTGCTTTGCATGTTTGTCGTTCGATTGGTTGGGCTTGTTCTGGCCAAAGGCGGAGCCGCCGACGAGAACCGATGCGGTAACGAGAGTGCAAGCTAATTTGTTCACTTCTGCCTCCTGGGCATTGTTGGGCGAACGCGTCCGTCTGCGCAGCAAGGCCGGCTGCGTAGGGGACAATTTTTGACGCACCACACTGCAAACGCGCCGAAAGCGAATCGACGCAGCTGGGTCGTCACGGGATGTTGGGATTAAGGCTTCAACTCAAGCTGAAATGAAACCAGCGCAAAACGTAAAAAGCGAAGGACTGCATGCGATGAGACTGTTCGTTCAAGCCAATCGCGTTCAATGTTGTTCGTGCGTGAAGCCCGTTATTACTAATGAATGTCATCTCTGTCTTGCGTTGATATAGTGCACGACAGATAGAGCCCGTTTCAGAAGTATTCGTCCGACTTCCGACACTCCCATATATGCAATCCATCTGCCAACGTTTTTCCCCGCATTCCACAGGAGATTTCGCATTGCTTTTTCTCACCATGCAGCAACTTGCAATTTTCAAGGGAAAAGTTCGGTCGCAGCACATACCACTGCAGTAATTCATTTGCATAGACCTGCGGTAACTTAACGCCGTTCACTGCTGTAACGCCTCTATCTCAAGTCTTCGATCAGCGCCCAAGTTCCACGACCGTCTTCCGGTGCAGCAGACTATCAGAGTCACCAATCACCAATACGCCCGGCTGCTTCCACCCATGCGTCAAGACCAGCCTCAAGCCCGTGGCATCGCCCGCCACCTTGAACACCGGCTGACTCAACACCGAGTCTCCTCCGGCTACCTTTGCTGTCAGCCCCACTCCATTGACTCCAGTCGACTCCTCCCATCGCCGCCCCTGCGCATCCACCAGATAAGCCCGCATCAATCCATCACTCTCTGCCATGCGTCCCCGATTTGTAACCCGAACTGTCACTCGAATAAGCCGCTGCTCATCGTGAATCAAAAATCCTTTCACTTCCTCTACCCCGGTCACCGTAAAACACATATCGTCGAAACATTGCGGCTGCCCGACTGCCAGTACCTTCTGCTTCTGCACCAGCGAAACTCCTAACAGCACCACGAGATACATCGCCCAGACTCCGGCCAACCACGCTAATCCACGACGCACTCGAAGCTGTTCGCCCCGCAACCGCGACAATCCAACCCCAGATAATCCCAGGGTCGTCCAGCCTGCCAATCCCCACATCAAAAGCTCCGTTGGCCTCACTCCCGACCCCATTCGCGATAAACTTCATAGACATACATGTCTTCTCATTCTTCCACGTTGTCCCCTCAGCCCGACTCCTCCTCCACAACGCTTTTACACTCGACGCCCGGTGGCACCGCCCCAACGCCCGTCATCCTCGCCCGCGATCTGGGCAAAACCTATCGCTCCGGCAAGCTCGAGGTGCCTGCTCTCCGAAGGGTCAACTTCGCCATCACCCCAGGCGAATTCGTTGCCATCGTCGGCCCTTCAGGCTCCGGAAAATCCACTCTCTTCTATATCCTCGGTGGACTCACCGGAGCCACGACCGGCTCGGTCCTCATCGACGGCGTCGACTTCGCCACCCTCACCGACGCCGAGCGCACCCGCACCCGCCGTGCCAAGATTGGTTTCATCTTCCAGCGTTTCAACCTCTTACCCACCCTCTCTGCGATGGGCAACATCGAGATAGCCCACGACATCGCCAACCTCGGCGCCACCACCAAGCGAGAGCTCGACCGTCCCCTCCTCACGCACCTTACCGAGATGCTCGGCATCCAGGGCCGCCTCGACCATCGTCCCAACGAGCTATCCGGCGGCGAGCAACAACGCGTAGCCATCGCTCGTGCCCTGATCAACCGCCCTGCCATCGTCCTTGCCGATGAGCCAACAGGCAACCTGGACACAAAAAACTCCGACGCCGTGCTCAAGATGCTCCGCCAGTCCAGCCGCGAGCTCAACCAGACCGTCCTCATGATCACCCACAACCCCGAGGCCGCCCAGATCGCGGATCGCATCCTCCACATGCGCGATGGCGAAATCACTCATATTGAGACTGTTACGCGTTAACATCCTTACGACCACCACTCCATACTTCCCAAAAGTAGTTACGAATTCTAAATCAAAATGGTAACTACCAAACTGGTTACCTACACGAAAACCCTCGAAAGTACTGCGCAAATCGCATAGGACGAATCACTTTAAAATTGAAGTAGATACTGCGTCCCTGTACCATTCGCTTGTCGAACCAGATTAGCGAGTTTGCGATCTGCCGGGGGGCCCTGTGACTTACACGTACTTCCAACCAGAAAAAGATTTTTCAGATAACTTCAGGCGAAAGCCCTTTCTCTTCTCCCACAACCTCGACTCCAACGATCTCTTCTCCACTCAATCCGTAGAAAAACTCGCCGAAATCTGGAGTCGTGACAGCACCAAATCCGGCTTCTTCTATCTCGACCGGAAATTCAGAGAATGGGGCAGTGAGGATCACAAGGCCAGCCTTGTCGAGGCCTTTCGTCACTCCGATCTCAGCCGGATGCGGATGAAGCTCAGCTTCATTCACACTCAGCCCAGGTACGACAAAGTCCTCGAGACCATGACGCAAGAGCTTTCAGAGCTCACGCATGTCGACCTCAGCAAAGAGTACCGCGCACCCATGGAGACTCTCTTCCTCACGTCTCCAAATGAATTCACTCCCTATCACATCGACAGCGAAGACAGCTTCCTCCTGCAGATTCAAGGCACTAAAACCATCTACATCTTCGATGGAAGCGACAAAGAAATTCTCAAAGACCTCGATATCGAAAAGTATTGGGCGAAAAACGAGATCGCGTTCCGCGAAGAGATCAGATCGCGCGCCATGCGTTTCGACATGGAGCCAGGAACCGGCGTTCACATTCCCATGCACTTCCCGCACATGGTCGAAAGCGGCCCCACCTCCTCCATGTCGCTCAGCATCGGTTACGAATCGATTGCATTTGACCGGGATCTCTTCCGCGTAAATCACCAGTTACGCAAACTCGGCATCAACCCTACGCCGCCCGGCAAAAGCAAGGTCATCGACAATACCAAGATGGCCGTCTTCTCCGGAGCCAGAAGCATCACTAAGAAGCTAAAGAACCTCCAACCCAAATAAAATTTCTCTCTGCAACCAGCTTGATGCGGTTTCAACATCACGGGTGATATAACTCCCGCATGCAAACCGCCGGCTACGGCGCCGCGCTGAAACTTTTCCCTATGATTGCGGCACTGTTCGTTCTCCCGCAGCCGTCGAATTGCTCGCACGGACGCGAGGCGCCGCTCATAAAGACGTGTCCTTTAGCCCCGGACGCAAACCGCAGTACTATGAGGCAAGCAGCCGGCCCACTGTCGAATCACCAAGCGAGACAAGGAACCCTATGCCCTGGTATCAACTCGAGGACGCCAACGACCCCAAGCTCGACGAACTCGCGAAACAATACAACCTTCATCCCCTCCATCTCGAAGACGCCCGCACTCATGACGAAATCGTCAAAGTTGACTCTGGCATCGCCTATACCTTCGCCGTCTTCAAACCCGTCCGCTTGATCCCTGACCCCGACAACCCCGGCGAACAGATGCCCTCGTTCTCCCCCATCGACATCTTTGCCGGCAAAGACTTCCTCATCACCATCTCAGACCCCACCTGCCCAACTACTGAGCAGGCTCTAGCCCGCGCCCGCCGCGATGGCGACGACGAGCACCCCGCCAAACTCGTCTCCCTCATCCTCGACACCATCGTCGACCTTTACTTTCCCGCCATCGACCACTTCGACGATCGCATCGACCAGCTCGAAGATAAAGTCTTCGACGATCCCTCCCCCGAGATCCTTCAATCCGTCTTCGCCATCAAGCGCGAACTTATCGACCTTCGCCGTGTCCTCGTCAACACCCGTGACGCCTCGCTCCATCTTCAGCGCGATCCCAACACCATCATCGACGCTGAGAATCAGCCCTACGTGCGGGACACCTACGATCACGTCGCGCGGCTTCTGGACTCGGTAGAAACCCAGCGCGATCTTCTCAACAACACTCTCGACATCTACCTCTCATCGGTCTCCAATCGCACCAACGAGGTCGTCAAAGTCCTTACTATCCTCGGCACCGTCGCTCTACCTGCGATCGCCATCTCCGGAATCTACGGAATGAACCTCAAAGGTCTGCCCTTCGAAGAATCCCCTCACGGAGCCGAATGGATCATCGGCATCACCATTCTTCACACTGCACTCCTTCTCTACTTCCTCCGCAGAATGAATTGGCTTTAGGCAATCGTCTCCACTACATCAACGCAATCCAAACGCCTGTTGACCCAGCAAAACTTCACAAAACTGACAGACCCGTCGCGCACCTATTCGCGCATCTCTCGATACAGGCGGCAACGCCGCTAAGGAGATTCGTTCATGACCGACTATCGCGTAAGCCAAGGGGATGTTCAGGAAGATCAACTCACCGCAGCTATTGAAAAAGTCACCGCACAGGTTCCCTCCACCGTCTACCTCGCTCTGGCTCTCGGCTCGATGGCGGTTTCTGTGGGCTTCCAGGCCGCAAAAAAACCGCACACGTCCTTATTCGTTGGCCAGTGGGCCGCACCTTTTCTCATCCTCGGCATCTACAACAAACTCGTAAAACTCCACGGGTCCGACGGCACCACTCACGCTTGATTCCTAGCGCAAAAAGCCCCGGCGCCAAGCCGGGGCCATTCAGAACATCGAACGCAGCTACCACATCACGCCATCCACAGGCACGGTAGCCTGGGGCAGCTGAGTCTCTCCCAGTAACTGCCGCAGATTGATCTCAATCGTTGTCGTAATCGAAGTTAGCGGCACATCGAAGATCGAATTCTCGAACGGATCTTCCAAATCGCGTCCTATCTTATCCAGCGCCAGAAAAATAAACCCAACCAGTGTCGAACCGAGCGGCGTAGTCCATCCCATGCTCGTCACCAGAGCCAATGGCAGCAGAATGCAGTAGATCTGCACAAATAGCTGCGGGAAGTAGTCATACACCTTCGGCATCGGCGTGTTTTTGATCCGTTCCGCGCCGCCCTGCGCATCCGCCAAATCGTTCAGGCTCTCATCCATCGCCCGCCACTGCAGGGCGTCGATCCACTCCCGAACCTGGCACTCCAGCAGAAGTTGACCCATCCACTCCTGGATCGTCATCGGAACATTTTTCTCGACGCGCAACGCCTCCAACTCCTGTTCCGTGAGCAGCGGTGCCAGCTCCGGCCATGGCTCCAGCTTTCTCAAGTGCTGACGAAGAGCATGCACGTAAGCAATCTGCAGATAAACCATTCGCCGCTGCATCTGCTTCATCTCCGCAGCCTCATCGGCCTTCAGAGAAAACATTCCCGTTGTTACCTGCCGCGCCCAGCTCCGCGAATTGTTCACCACCGAACCCCACAAAATGCGCGCCTCCCACCATCGCGCATAAGCCGACTGGTTTCGAAACGCAACAATAATGCCGATCGCCGACCCAAACAGTGACAACGGAATATGCGGCAGCGCCACCCAGTTCCAATGCAATACCTTATACGCCGCCACCACCGCCAGGTCATACATGACCAGCAGCAGCAGCGGCTTACCCACGTACATCAGCATCGCTCTTAGCTGTCGCCCGCGAGGAACGATCATGCGCCCTTGCCCTCAACCGTCACAGGCACAAACACGCGGCCGCCATCCTCTGAGATCCGAACCTCGCCCTTGCCGATGTCATACACCCACCCGGAGATCGTCAGTTCCTCACGCGCCATCGCACCCGCGACCGACGGATGCGTCCGCAGATGCTGCATCTGCAGCAGCACATTCTCCTCCGTCAGCCGCCGAAGCCGCTCTTCCTTATTCTCGTCGGTCTCCGACAGCGAGCTCGCCACACTCAACGCGGCGTGTGCGTTCGTCAACCAGCTCTTCACTGTCGGCAACTTCTCGAGAGACTCCGGGTTCAGCAGCCCTTTCATCGCCCCGCAATCCGAGTGTCCGCATATCACTACGTGCTGTACCTTCAGCGCCGAAACGGCATATTCAATCACCGCGCTCACGCCGCCCAGCATCTCCCCATAAGCCGGCACCAGGTTCCCGACATTTCGTGTTACAAATACATCTCCCGGCCGCGATTGTGTAATCAATTCAGGATCAATTCGCGAGTCGGCGCACGTCACAATCAGCGCGTGCGGTGTCTGGGGTACGCTGGCCGCCTTCACATAGGCCTGCTCATGTTCCGGATAAACCTCGCTCCGAAACCGCCGAACTCCTGCCTTCAGCTCTTCCAGTACAGCATCCATTAGCTCTCTCCCTCACAAACCGTCAGTCTATTGCTTCCACTTAATATTGCATCCAACCGCGAACCGCTGATTCGGATCCGGCCGTTTCCCCGCAATCACCGCATCCATCGCAGCCCGCAGATCTTTTCCTGTCACAGGAAGATCGTTGCCCGAATCGCCTCTTCGAGGTCGGCTATCATCCAACTGCCCCCGGTACACCAGCGACATTCCCGCATCGAACAAAAAGAAATCCGGCGTACAGGCTGCGTCATAAGCCCGTGCCACCTCCTGCGTCTCGTCATATAGATAAGGGAATCGAAATCCCAGCCGTTCCGCCTGCTTCTTCATCTCCGCCGGTGCGTCCTGCGGATAAGCCTCCACATCGTTCGACGAAATCGCCGCAATCGCAATCTTTCCCTCGTAGTCACTCCCGATCCGCGCCAACTCCTCTTCCACATGCTTCACATAGGGGCAGTGCACGCAAAGAAACATCACCAGCATTCCGTGACATCCCGTCGCCGAGCAGTTTGCCGCATCCGCCCGCGCATCCTCCGAAGCCGTCGCGAACACATCATCCCGCCCCACGGCCTTCCCGCTCACCACATCCACCAGCTCAAACGCCGGAGCCGTACTCCCCAGTGCCACCATCGCCGACTGTGTCTTGGACATTGCACCCTCCACTTCTTCAACGATCATAGCCAACTCTTGTTACATCACGAACCGCGGGCCAAATTACTATACCTGCATGATCATTCACACCTTCTGCTTCCGCTGGAAACCCGACACCACCGAAGCTCAAAAAGAGCGAGCCTACGACGAGATCAGCGAACTCCATCTACAGATCCCCGCCATCCTTGAAACCAACGTAGGCGCCAACTTCTCGCCCCGATCCCAGGGCTACGAGTTCGGAGGCGTCATGAAGTTTGCCGATCGCGACTCGCTAGACGCCTACAACAACCATCCCGTCCACCTTCAACTTCTTTCCTGGCTCGTCCCCCTCATCGAACCCCTGGAAGTAGACTTCGAAGTCT
Organism: Tunturiibacter psychrotolerans; assembly: GCF_051013365.1. Classification (GTDB taxonomy): domain Bacteria; phylum Acidobacteriota; class Terriglobia; order Terriglobales; family Acidobacteriaceae; genus Edaphobacter; species Edaphobacter psychrotolerans_A. The sequence goes on from NZ_CP132941.1 coordinate 3,191,883, forward strand.
GACCCCCGCTGGAAGCGGAACAGAACCAACCTCAACAATTTCCCCGGTCTTCCCCGTACCCTATCCTCGAAGTAGCATGATCGTCCCTCGCACCCTCCCCGGCGGCCGCACCACGCGCCATGCTCTCCCCGTCGGTCCCAACAATCTGCCCCTCTGCCGTTGGTGCGAACTCGAAATCCTCGCCAAACGCCGTCGCACCTTCTGCAGCGACTACTGCGTTCACCAGTGGCGTCTCCGCACCGATCCCGGCTACCTCCGCGATCAGGTCCTCGCTCGCGACCGCGGCATCTGCTCCGTCTGCGCCATCGACACCGTCGCCGCCTACAACGCCCTCAAGCGCGCCCGAGGCCCGGCTCGCGCCGCCGGCCTCCGCCTCTACGGCATGAAATCCATCACCGCCCGGCGCAGCCTCTGGGACGCCGACCACATCCGTCCAGTCGCCGAAGGCGGCGGCCAGTGCGACCTCGACAACCTCCGCACCCTCTGCCTCCTCTGCCACCGCGAAGCCACCGCCCAACTCCGGAAGCGCCTGCGCCTCACCCACACCGCTAGCCCACAGACAGCCGTCATCAGCTAGCCCCTATAGAAGTCGTCATCCTGACCCTGAGCGGAGCCGAAGGGAAGGATCCCTGTATTCGTTCGTACTGACTCGAACGCCTTCAACCCACCATCACCCGTAAGCCTGATACTCCTTCCAAAACTCAGGCCAGGGCAACCGCGGCGGCCCGCACACAAACACACTTCCATCCCGTTCCTCGTTATCCACTCCCTCAGGATTATCGATACGCCCCACCAATCGGCAATCGGTAAACGCCTTATCCGCGGTCGTCTTCGAAAATCCAAGCACAATCAGCGTCGTAGGCGGCACCGCCGGATATCCCCGCAGCCACGCCGAGTTCGTCCTGCTGATAGGCATCGGCAGACCATACGCAGGCCCCAGAATCTCCAGGGCGCCCTGCTCTCCATAGTTCGCAGTAAACACGCCAACATTCGAGCGTTGTTCAGCGGGAAGGGAATCGCGAATCCCCGCCACCAAACCGACCATCTCCTTCCAACCAAGCTCCTCACGCAGATCACCGTTGTTCTTCAGCGCAAACCGCTTTAGTGGCCCATTCGCCGCCAGTGGCACGATAACCGCATAAACAAAGACTCCATAAGCCGCCATCGCAGCAAACGCCACTCCCAGCACAACCCGCCGCCACACTCGCGTAAGCCCAGCGACCCTTCTCTCCCAAACCACGGCGCCCATCGCCAGCAGCATCGGATAAGCCGCCGCCAGATAGTACCCGCGCCCCTTACCCACGAAAAACAGCGCAAACGGGATAAGGTACATCCACCCCAGCATCCGGTATCGTTCGTTCCGCAGAAAATTAACCACCCCGGCGATCCATATAGGAGCCGTAGCCAGATTCGCGCAGATCACGAACTGGTCTTTCAAAAATCCATTCGCCCGCCCCAGCCTCACGTCCCGCGCATGGATATGCCGCAGAAAATCTATAGAGATAAACCCATGCCGCACCTGCCATAAAAAGTTAGGCGCAAAGATCACAAGCGCCACCGCGACGCCACCCCAGAACCACCCACTCGCGAAATAACGCCGACCCGAACTCAACACCATCCCGCCCAGGATCCCCGCGATGAAAAACAAAATCGAGTACTTGGTCATCAGTCCCATGCCGACAAATACGCCGATCGCCAGCCACCATCGCGAATCCTCCGTCTTCAACAACCGAATCAAGCAATAAGCGATCAACACCCACCACAAGTAATCGAACGAGGAGTATTGAAACTCCGTTCCCTCGAACACCGGCAATCCCGAAGTCGCCACTGCCAGCGCCGCCACAATCTGTGCCAGCCGTCCCCCACCCAACTCCCTGGCCATCAACCCCGTCGCCACAATCGCCACCGCCTGCGCAATGACGGAAAACAGCCGCAACCCCACCATCGACACCCCAAACAACTGCAACCCCACCCGCTCCACAAATGGAGTAAACGGAGGATAGGCAACGAACCCCCAGTCCAGGTGTCGCGCATCGCTCAAAAACTGAAACTCATCCCGATGAAATCCATAGCGGCCATTCGTCAGCAGATGAATGAGCATCACCGCCAGGGCGATTCCAATCAGTGCCAAGGTCTCTGTTGGCGTCTCTTTTCGCGACCCAATCTCCGTCTGCACCAGAATCCCCCGTCAGCCGAACGCTACGCAACACATTACACGCGAGTTCACGTCTCCCCTAGAAACAGTCAATTTGCCGTCCCGAAACTCCATCCGGAAACCGTCGTCTTTCCCACATTTCCACTCCCATCCACACCACATGCGCCTTGCCTTCGAACCCGTTCGCGCCTACCCTCAAAACTGTCCCATTACGGATCAGTAAATCCGCATCTGCCGTGCTGATTTCGCAAAATCCACAGCAAAAACCAAGGTTTTCACCAAATTGACACATTAACCCCGCGTAAATAGGGGTATTCGCACAGCCAACACAACATGTTGTGCTTTATACTTGACACACCCCATAGGGGGCGTTACTTTCACGACTGCAGCCACGCAAAACAAGGCCAAAGTTCCTTACATTTCACGATTCAGAACGCCGCCGGTTCATCCCGCCGGATACACAACCAGCGCTCTACTCGTTAGTTTTTACCTCCCGGTCGAACGCTTTCGGGAGCATCGGCACCCCAGATTTTTCATCAAATTAGAAGGAGTACTCCCCATGGCCACCATCCCCAACCAGACCCATACACAAGGCGCCGCCCAGACCGCATCCGGAGCAGCCGGCTTCAAGAATCAGCGCACCCCCGGTCTGACGTTTGATCGCCACTTCACCAAGCCGGGCATCTCCCCCTACGATGAGATCGTCTGGGAGCTACGCGACGCCATCATCCAGGACTTCAAGGGAAAGACCATCTTCGAGCAGAAGAACGTCGAAGTTCCCGCCGACTGGTCCATGACCGCGACCAACATCGTCGCCAGCAAGTACCTCCACGGCCTCAACGGAACCGACGAGCGCGAATCCGGCGTCCGCGCCCTCATCACCCGCGTCGCCGAATCCATCCGCGACTGGGGCATAGCAGGCGGCTACTTCGCCTCCCAGGCTGACGCCGACACCTTCTACGTCGAGCTCGCCCACCTTCTCCTCAACCAGAAGGTAGCCTTCAACTCGCCCGTCTGGTTCAACGTAGGCTGCGATCGCCTCGAACCCAACTCCGACGCCCAGAACTGGCACTGGAACGCCACCACCGGCAAGGTCGAGTTCTCCGTCACCGGCTACACCAAGCCCCAGTGCTCCGCCTGCTTCATTAACTCCGTGCAGGATTCGCTCGACTCCATCCTCACCCTCGCCAAAACCGAAGGCATGCTCTTCAAGTGGGGTTCAGGCGCTGGCTCCAACCTCTCCAACATCCGCGGCTCCATGGAGACCCTCTCCGGCGGCGGCACCGCCTCCGGCCCGCTCTCCTTCATGCGTGGCTTCGACGCCTTCGCCGGCGTCATCAAATCCGGCGGCAAAACCCGCCGCGCTGCCAAGATGGTCATCCTCAACGCCGACCATCCCGACATCGAAGACTTCGTCCAGTGCAAAGTAAAAGAAGAGCAGAAGGCCTGGCATCTCATGCAGGCTGGCTACGACGGCAGCGGTCCCGACTCCGAAGCCTACAGCTCCATCTTCTTCCAGAACGCCAACAACTCCGTCCGCGTCACCGACGAGTTCATGCGCGCAGTCGAGTCCGACGGCACCTTCGTCACTCGCACCGTCAAAGAACGCACTCCCGTCAAGGAGTACAAAGCCCGCGACCTCATGCACAACATCGCCGAAGCCACCTGGCAGTGCGGCGACCCCGGCATGCAGTTCGACTCCACCATCAACCGCTGGCACACCAGCAAGAACACCGGTCGCATCAACGCCTCCAACCCCTGCTCGGAGTATATGTTCCTCGATGACTCCGCCTGCAACCTTGCCTCCTTCAATCTCCTGAAGTTCCTCACCCCCGGCGGCCAGTTCGACATCCCCAGCTACCGCCACGCCATCGAGATCGTCACCACCGCCATGGAGATCATCGTCGATTCCGCCGGTTACCCCACCGAGATGATCTCGAAGAACTCGCACGACTACCGCCCCCTCGGCCTCGGTTACGCGAACCTCGGTGCGCTCCTCATGGCCTTCGGTCTCCCCTACGACTCCGACGCCGGCCGCGACTTCGCCGCCACCCTCACCTCCATCCTCTGCGGCGACGCTTACTGGCAATCCTCCCGCATCGCCGAAACCTGCCCACCCCTCGGCGCAGCCACCCCGCTCACCCAGCAGGCCGAAATTGCCGGCGGAGCCTGCCCCGGCTTCTACGTCAACCGCGAGCCCTTCCTCGACGTAGTCCGTATGCACCGCGCCGAAGTCAACAACATCGGCAAGTCCAAACAGAGCACCGAGCCCTTCTTCGTCCCCCAGCTCGACCAGCTCATCGAAGCCTCCCGCCACGCCTGGGACGGCGCCCTCGCCCACGGCGAAAAGCACGGCTACCGCAACTCTCAGGTCACCGTCCTCGCCCCCACCGGCACCATCGGCTTCATGATGGACTGCGACACCACCGGCATCGAGCCTGACCTCGCCCTCGTGAAATACAAAAAGCTAGTCGGCGGCGGCATGATCAAGATCGTCAACAACACCGTCCCCTCAGCCCTCATCAAGCTCGGCTACTCCGAGTCCGAGGTCAACGCCATCGTCAGCTACATCGACGCCACCGGCACCATCGAAGGCGCGCCCGCCATCAAGCCCGAGCACCTCGCCGTCTTCGACTGCTCCTTCAAGCCCTCCAAGGGAACCCGCAGCATCTCCTACATGGGCCACATCAAGATGATGGGCGCCACCCAGCCCTTCCTCTCCGGAGCCATCTCCAAGACCGTCAACCTCCCCCAGGACTGCTCCGTCGACGACATCGCCGAAGCCTACATGGAGAGCTGGCGCCAGGGCCTCAAGGCCGTAGCCATCTACCGCGACAACTCCAAGGGAACCCAGCCCCTCAACGTCACCGCCCAAACCGACGCCGACAAGAAGGGAACCCGCGCCACCAACGCCGTAGCCCCCGTAGCCGCAGGCTCCATCGAAATCGAGGAGGCCGTCGAAGCCGCCCGCGCCGCCGCCCGTCAGCAGCTCACCGAGGCCATGGAGACCGCCACCGCCGCCCACACCCGCATCCACAGCCTCGAAACCCAGCTCAAGCAGATCACCGAAGCCGCTCTCCAGAACTCCGACGCCGCAGACTCGCAGGCCCCGCCCCGCGCCGTCCGCCACCGTCTCCCTGCCGAGCGCGCCTCCGTCACCCACAAGTTCGGCCTCGCCGGACACGAGGGCTACATCACCGTCGGCCTCTACCCCAACGGCCAGCCCGGCGAAATCTTCATCCGCATGGCCAAGGAAGGCTCCACCGTCTCCGGACTCATGGACTCCTTCGCCACCGCCGTCTCCCTCGCCCTCCAGCACGGCGTTCCTCTCCGTGTCCTCTGCGAGAAGTTCGCCCACACCCGCTTCGAGCCCTCCGGCTGGACCGGCAACGAGCAGATCGGCTACGCCAAGTCGATCATGGATTACATCTTCCGCTGGATCCAGATCCGCTTCCTCTCCGGACACCAGTTCGACCTCTTCGCCGGCCTAACCCCCCAAAACCAGAGCCAGGCCCAGGGACAAGCCGCCATCCCAACCAGCATCCCCGTCGAAGGCACCGTCAACGCCCCCGGCAACGTCATCATCCCCAACCTCGCCGCATCAGCGGAACACAAGCAGGAGCCCGCACAGTCTTCCTTGTTGTCATCCCGCAGCGGAGCGGAGGGATCTGCTTTTAGCACTTACGACAGCCACGAGCACACCCACCCCACCACACCACCCCAGCAGGGAATCGCACCCGACCTCAGCGCCCGCAGCGGACTCGAATCCCCCGACCCCATGTCCCTCGAAGACCGCGGCATCTACCACGCCTCCGACGCCATGAAGTCCATGTACGAGATGGGCGACTCACCCTCCTGCGCCACCTGCGGAGCCATCATGACCCGCAGCGGCTCCTGCTACCGCTGCATGTCCTGCGGCAGCACAAGCGGCTGCAGCTAAAACAGCGGAATCCGATGTAACAAGATATCTATGAGCAAACAGAGAGGTACCACTCATGGCAAACGTCGGCGATGTCTTTAAACCGGGACAAGATATTCCTCACTCGGGCATTTACAGGGTCGTTCACGATCCAAATCACGCCAAAGAGCATGAAGTGACATGTGTCTACGGCAAGAGATTTCCGCCTTGTCGGGGATGTGCACACCCCCGATTCGTTTTAGTTCGCGCCGCACATCACATCGAGACTCACGAACTGCTTAAGGCCTCCTAATACGAGCCCCGAGATTCCCTAATATCTCGGGGCCTTTCTGTGGCCGCGGTTCATATGGTAGAAGGCGCTGCAACTCAACTGACCAATTCTTTGGGAACTAAACACGCTAGTCTGAAGGACACAAAAATGGAGCGTCGCTACCAAGTCTTCGTTAGCTCGACTTATGAAGACCTTCGAGAGGAACGGCACGAGGTGATACAGGCTCTTCTGGAGCTGGACTGTATGCCTTCCGGAATGGAATTGTTTCCCGCCACGAATGACGACCAGTGGACTCTGATAAAGAGAGTTATTGACGACTGTGATTACTACATCGTAGTGATAGCAGGGCGCTACGGCTCCGTTGGTTCAGGAGGAAAGAGCTATACCCAAATGGAGTATGAGTACGCTGTGGAAACCAACAAACCGATCATCGCTTTTTTGCATAACGCGCCGGATTCTATTCAGTCCGGCAAGTGTGAGAAGACGGAGCTCGGCAAGAAAGCTCTCGAAGACTTTCGAACCATGGCCAGAATGAAAACTGTCAGATTTTACTCTTCTCCGAGCGATCTAGGTTCAGTTGTAAGCCGAAGCTTAGTGAAACTAATCAAGAGCAATCCGGCGTCAGGTTGGGTAAAGGCAGATGTTGCGACAGGTGAACTTACATCTGCTGAGATTAGTCGTCTCAGAGAAGAAAACCGGGCGCTACGAGATAAATTGAGTCAACAGCCGCAGGGGCCACCTGCTGGATCCGAGAAATTCGCGCAGGGTAAAGAAATACTCGAAGTCGCTTTTGATGTTTCATTCAAAGATAGAAGCCACGACAATTACACCGGAACTCAAATCGCCCGATTGAGCTGGAACGATCTTGCTACATATGGGCTGGCGGCCGTTGATGCAGAGGAGACTGAATCTGCCGTAGAGCAAGCGGTAGCTAGAGCTGCGACCAGGCAAATCAAGGGTAGCTTAGGAGAACAGCACCCTGGACTCTATGATCTTGAGATAAAAACGGTACCGGAGGATATTCGAACCGTCTTAATACAGCTCCAGGCCCTCGGCTTCATAGCCAGGTCTGCGAATAAAAAGCTCGGAGAGCGAACTTGGACGCTCACTCCATATGGACAAACGAAGTTGGTGGAGCTGTATGCAGTCAAGCGCAGACCAAGTAAGAAGATCAAGGTGCAAGATTCCGAAGAAGTTCAGAAAGCGTAAGGCGGGCGACCATACATAGACTCAAGTCTAAAACTCGGATGGGCAGGTGGCCCATACATGAACTTAAGCCATACCGTCGGTGCCCCATTCATGCAGTCTCATCGCATGAGTGGGCATTCGAGCGAAGCTCGAACCCTTCCATATAAATTCACTTGACGCCCCCCAAAAGCGAGCGCACCCTTATCTCACTCAAAATTCGAGAGGGAACCCTCCATGCGCAAGACTCTCTTCCTCCTCTTCGCTCTCGCCTTGGCCTATCCCGTCGCCGCCCACGCGGACACAATTACATTCAGTGTCTCTGTCGTCGCATCCGGCTTCGCCGGAAACACTCCATTTACAAACGAACGAGTGACCTTCGCCGAAACCCAACCAGCAGACGTTGTAAATCAGGTGGTGATGGACTCCGGTGGTGGCACCCCATACAGCTTTGGTGTCTGCTTCGACTCCGGATCAACCGTAACGATCCAGAGCCTCGGCACAGCGCCTGGGCCAATACTCACCTGTGTCTTTCACAACTTTAGTAACGGCTCGTACCTGATCGGCGACGGGAACGATGAACTCGGCATCGATGTTCCTCTTGCCTTCGATACCTTTCAATCTTCGGTAGGACCCCTTCCCGGCATCGCCTACAGCAACTTCGACACCTGCAGCTTACCCGGAGATCCCAACCAGTACCCGTGCCCACCAGACTTTGCTGGCGTGACCTTCACTTCCTATGAGCCGGATACCGGAATCGCAGCACTCATCGTCACCTCCGACACCCCGGAGCCATCGAGCTTCGTATTGCTCGCGACCGGCCTCCTCGGGGTTGGCCAATTGCTCCGCCGGCGCAGATCCGTCAACGCCTAAGACAACCGGCAGGTGGCCTACACATGAACATCGCGCATTTTCTCACTGTGAAGGACATCGAGCGATCGGCTCGCTACTACGAAAAGGTCTTCGGCGGTCGCATCCTGAGCCTGGGCGACGGCAACGCGCCCGGGTACCTTCAACTCGCGAATATCTGGATGATTGTGAACGTAGGAGGCGGCCCGACGGTGGACAAGCCCTCATGGAATTACGCGGCGTCGGGAAATCCCGGTCAACCAAAGGCTGCGGCCGCAGTCGGTGGCGTAGACCAAACTTTTAGAGTCGCTGTCCCAGGACGACTCGATCTGATTGCAGGGAATGTCCGCCACGCGCCGCGCTGCGCCTGTCTGCTGATCACGGATCCAAAGGTTCCACATGCCGCCGTCCAGATGGCTATAGGCCATCCAGCGACCGTCCGGCGACAAGGCCGGGTAGCGAGATTCGCCAAGATCGAGTCGGGTATTGGAGTGGGTTTGATCGGTCAGATAAATTTGCGGAGGTTCCCCGTCCTCGACACCGGAAACCGCATACGCGCGTCGCGAAGCAAACGCGGCTTCGTAGACGTTGATCGAAGGAGGCGTAAGAGCGACTTGGTTCGAGCCGTCGGACTGAAGCGAAGCCTGGACCATGAGCCTTCCCCTGCCATGATCGTTGCGCACAAAAGCGAGCTCCTTACCGTCGACAGAAAACATCGGGCTCCGTCCTCCTTGGAGGATTGTCTTTGCTGGATTCCGGGGATCGACGATTGCGGATTCCTGATTGCGCGCCTTCTCAACGAGTAATTGCCGAGTGCTGGCCGCGAACGAGAGATCATCGCCGGCAGAGGAATCGATTCTTGTCGAATCCCCTTCGGTGACCAGACGATAACCTTCAAACGCGGAACCAATATAGCGTGTTCCGGCGCCATACACGACGGGATCAACATCGAACAGAGAGGGAGTTTTAAGCGCAATCCGATAGGCATACTCCTGGCGGACCCCTCGTTGAAGATGAAATGTCGACTGGATACTGAACAGCGTAGCCAGGGTCATGAAACCTGCCCAAGCGTAATGCGTCCAGTCCTGTCCTTCCTTGTCATTGCGGCCTGACCACAGAAGAGCGTAAATCCCCAGGAGCACGGCCAGCATGAGGGGGAGTCGCGGAACACGAAGTAAAATGGCCGGTCCCATCACGTGGTTGGGGCTGGGCATGGGAAATCCGATGCCCAGATAGCCAATTAGAAGAGCGATGAGCCAGCCGACGGACCGGCGCTCGATCAGCAGAGCACTAAGCACACACACCGGAAACACCATCAGCACGAAGTGATAGGAGGCCGGCATGGTGGAGATCGCAAGGGATGCGGCCAGCAATCCCACCCATTCAAGAATGATCCGCCGCGGCACCCGGTCTTTCCTGCGGATCAGCAAAATAGCGGGGGCTAACATCAGCATCTGTAAAGCCGGCTGCAAGACCGAATAAACGAGAGGGGAGTTATGCCAAGGATGTGGATTCCACTCCGGCTCGTTGAGGAACAGATAGTGCAGGATTGTCGATATGGACGCCGCAGAAGTGACATAGGGGGACCCGCCTTCGCCGTGCAGCGTCCAAGGCAGAATCTCATGCAGATAGGTACGATGAACGTTCCAGCCAAAAACGGCGATGGATATAGCTGCGATCACAGTGCCGGTGACTAATGCCGATCCGAGAGCGCGCCAGTTTCTCCGTTGCAAGAACAATGCGAGGAATAGGACGGGAAATATCTTACAGGCTGCGGCAATTGCGATTAGCGCACCTGAGAGCAAGTAGAATTCTTTGAGGTAGGCCCAACAAGCTGCGACGATCAATACAAGGAGAAATAAGTAAAACTGCCCGAAGAGCATATTGCGGTGCAGCGGAAAACTGAGTGCGCAGACGAGACCGATACGCTGATAGGACAAACCCGTCAGCGAACGCAACAACCAACAGAGCGGAACTAAAAGGGCCAAGTTCACGAGCATCCACACGTGCTTGGCGGCGAGGGCGGGCATCTCACTCATCGGCCACATGACCAATGTGGAAAATGGAGTAATTGGAATGAGCCCGACGATCGGATCATCGATCGATCGATGATCTTTCTCTCTCTGGAACCATCTCCATTCATAGATTCGGGCGGTATCGTAATCTTCATGAACCAGGCGCGCCGTTAGATAATAGTTGGGAAAATCCGTATTCAGCTTGGACCAAGCGCGTGGCCATGTGTGCATCCCGAGATACGCAATCGCGAGCAGCAGAATGAAACGCTCCATCCACGAGGCGACGCGTCGATCTCGCAAAATTTCCATGCTACATTATGGCCGGCCGCGTTCATTGGAATTGTCAGCGTCTTGTCATTCAATGATCGTCGAATTGTCGGAGAAGAGAGGGAGAGATCTTCCACAATGCCCCAAAGATAAACACGGAAGCCAGCCCCCTCCTAGTGATACTGGTGGAAGATCCCTTTTCTCGCTGTCATCGCTAAGGTGACGCACCGATGGCAATCGTTCATTCGGCGAGATCCATCACGTCTCACCATCTTCGCCGACCAGCTCTTCACGAATGACCGAAACGGTCGAGCGCCTTGGAGAAATTGCCTCCGACGACGGCGAAGACCCGGCGGAAATGCGAGGGCACATCGAAGCAATCGCCTGGTGCTAGCAGGATCCCATGCTCGGTGGTGGTCGGCAAGAGCCGGCGGTCGCTCGCTCCGCTCACCAGCCAGGGGAACGCGGTCCAGATCCGACCCGGTGCTCGCGGCGAGATTTAATTCTATGTCGCGTTCGTACTGGTCGAACCAAGCCTCGAGCAAGAAGGGCTGAGTTGCATGCAGGCACTTCAGGCAAAGATCCGCAAGCCAGGGACCGGAGAATTTTAGTTTATGAGCGATGAGAATCCAGTGCGTTGAGCGGCCTCGGTTCCTCAACGGAGAGCAAATGCGGATCTGTTACGACGCCGCTAAGGCGATGCCCTCATGCAAACCATGCTTTTTCAGCAAATTACTAGAGAGCCCGGCGTTCGCTGCGAAAGTAAGGGGTCGGGATGTGATCGTCTGATAAGGGCGGTCGAGCAACCGGCAAGGCGAAAGAAAGACCAAGAATGGCAGCGACACGCACGGTCAAACTTCTCGGCTGAACCGAAGTTTGTGGGCGCATCTGCGTAACCAAATTGCTGCTGAATTATTTCGCGCGATTTCTTCTAACGGGCCGGAATAAAAGCTCGCCTTGCCAGTTTTAGACGATACAGGGCAATAAAAATTAGATGGAAATTGATCTGAATTAGTTCAAGGAAGACGAAGTGGTGCAGGAGAACGAAGGTGTTACGAAGCCCGTAGGCGATGGCATCGACCGGCGCAGTTTTGCGGGGTGCATGGCGCGGGCCAACACAGGGCTGCTGTGGTCGATGGTTGGCGGTGTGCCGAATTCGAAGCTGTTGGCGCAGACGATAAAGCTTGCTGGGACCGGAGTTGGGGAGGTAGAGGATTTTTCGTTTGTGAAATCAGCGACTGTCACATCGGATTTAACAAGGGCGCAAGAAATGGTTGACCGATCCGGATTTGATGGTTCCGGACAAAGCCATGGGTTTCAGTGTTTCCAAGGCTAAAGAGCGACGAGACCTAATCGCTTACTGAAGCGGTAACAAGAGGTTGACTCAATTGTAAGGAGACCATACCTCGGATTGGCGGAACGATACTGGCTGCGATGGATGCCGCCAACATACATGACAAGGATATGTTGGAAAAATTGTCAACGGATCCTGATACCGATGTTCGTATGTAAGTAGCGTGCAACCCTGTAACCCCTCGATTAGTTCTCGAGACACTCGCAAAAGATCCGACCGTTTTCGTACGTAGAGGAGTTGCTCAAAACAGAAGTACACCTCTGCATCTATTAATACGACTTAACGCCGATCCGGAAATTCAAGTCCGATCGTTAGTTCTAAAGAACGCAGTAAAGAATTATGACCATCCTAGTCAGACAATTGAATCACTTAGATTCTTCGGTCCGCAATCATCCACCCAAACTAAGGAACAACAAGCTTGAATTTGGGCTATAGAGATAAGAGGTAGAACTTTCTTAACGGCACCGCCGGCCCACAAGGATCGCAAGTCGGCAAACTGTGTCTCACTGTCGGCGAAGTTTGGAGGATATCCCATGAGAATGCTCAAAGATCTATTCGGACGATCGTACCGTTCTGCTGCAAAGCCAAGACAGATGCTGGCGGTTCTACTAATGGGATTCGCTGCAGCCATCACTATGCACGCCCAAAGCACTAATCTGGTGCCCTCGGCCGGCAGTGGTTCGGAGCAGGCATTCGTCGCAACATTCACAGACCCTAACGGCGTGCAGAATGTACAGTCACTTTCTATCGCAATCGTGAACAACGTAGCTCCGGACACTGAGAGTGGGTTGCCCGCAAATGGGTGCGTCGTAAACTTTATGGTCAGTTCAGGCATCATCCAGTTGGCCCAGGACACAGGGAAATCATTCCTCGCAACCACAGCTGACGCGGGAACAGATCAAACCGTGAGCAACTCTCAGTGCACCGTGTTAGGTGCTTCTTCGTCCATAACTATTTCCAGTAATGCCGTGACTGCTAAGATTTTCGTAACTTTCACGGCATCATTCAGCGGTCCGAAGCAGATTTTCATGTTAGCGGAAAATCGCAATCAGGCTGGCGGTATGAATTTCCAGACAGAGGTTGGGACTTATGATGTTACTGCGAGTGTGTCTTCCGTATTTATCTCTCCTTCCTCCGGTAGCGGCTCGGATCAGACCTTCACGACGATCTATTCGGACCCAACCTCTCACATTCAATCGGTTGGTCTGAATATCAAGAGCACGCGCAACAATACATCAGCAGCAAACGCATGTAAGATGCGTTATGACCCCGACACGAGTAACATTTTCCTCGTAAACGATGCCGGCACAACTTACGGTTCTCCGATCATCGCAGGGTCGGCTGCTAGCCTTAGCAACAGTCAATGCACCGTATACGGTATGGGCACCTCCGCTACAACCTTTGGCACCAATGTCATAGTCTATTTTAGGGTGTCATTTTTTCCAGGGTTTATTGGCGAAAAGGTTATTACGATGGGAGGAGCCGACGAAACCGGCGCTTCTACCTTCAGCGATCTGCCGCTTGGGACTTACTTAGTCACAGCGCCAGCGTCTGGCGTCCAGGAGAGCTTTGATCTAACCAGCACGGCCGTTCGCGTGGCGTCAGTCGGAGTACCTGCGACTTCGACCATTACGGTAATACCGAACGAAAGCTTTAAAGGAAGAGTTCTACTGACGTGTACTGTAATTAGTCCGTCGGATGTCGTCAGCCCACCCACCTGCGGGTTTGACACCCCGCCCATCTCGGTAACGGCACCAACGACGGCCACGCTCTTTATCAACACTACTGCGACATCTACCCAAGAGTTACACGACCCCGTTCAGCAAACCTCCTTTGTTATCGGCGGCTTGACTATGGCAGCCATCTTATTCATTCCGTTGTCGCACCGCCGAAAATGGAGAACACTGCTTAGTCTCGCAGTTGTCGCTGTCAGCGTGGGAGCTTCCACCGGCTGCGCCATCACTCACAACCAAGGCAACACCATCATCTCCAGCACAAGTTACTCTCGCACGCCCCCCGGGAGCTATATCGTCGCAGTAACTGGGGTAAGCGGTTCGATCACGGCAACGACAGCGGTGAGTGTCACTGTCAAGTGAGCGCCCGAGTGAAAGTGACGAAGATAGGCTACGGCTCAGGTTTGTCTGCACATACGTCCGGTTAGTTTGTGCTAGGGCCGCGATCGACAAAAATCCACTGAGGGCGACGAGTACAACTGAGTAGAAGCAGTTCTTCCCGGCTTTTGCGCTAAAAGAACTGAGGCTATTCACAGCGAGGGGGAAGCGTCATGGAAGTACGGCTTGAAGTTACTGAGTAACACGGTGATCTCCTCTGCAATTCGAGGCAAAGGATCTTCGCGGGATTTGGGACCTACAGCGCACGCGCGGGTGCGACCTATCGACGACTCTGGAACTTGTCTTTTGTTTGTCACACAGTTGTCAAATCACGTCAAAACCCTCTTTACGTTGCTGACAAACGATGAGGGCAAAGTAGATCATTAAATCTCAAGTCTGACGTTCTTCCGCTGCCGTTCACGGTTATGTCTCCCGTTACCTAGAACAGCTTTACATCTTGTGGGTTCCTAGATCGGTAGGTCGGAACTTGTAGAAAGGGGTGAAGAGTGAAACCCAAATACCTGCTTCATCCAATTCAAACAGCGAAGAAGGCGAAGGCTCTCTTTACGATATGGCTCGGGATGTGGAAGTTTGCGAACCACGGCGAGCTTCGTTTCAAAGGGGACCATCGCTACGATCTACAGAACGTGACCGATGGATTTGCTTCTCGCATCGATGCGACAGACGACGACACGGAACTGCTTGAGCGAATCTGCGCTGCCTACAGTAAGGCGAACGAACGCCAGCAGTCTGCACCGGAGGCCTACCGGCCGACCCACCGGTGGGAGCAGATACGGCAGCAGAGCCTTGGCCCGGTCGTACAGGCACTGCTCACTCGAGACATTCCGGCCTTACGGGCGATGTATCGCAATTTCTTCCGGGACGCTTGCTCCTCCGGTCTATTGGGTGCGCCGTTCGGGCTGGCGAAGGCGTACTTTGGTGGCAACATCAAAGATCTCCACCGACGCTTCTACCTGAGCCACGCCTTATATCGCTACGATTACTGGAAGGAGCAGACAGAGGGCCGCTTTCCCCTTCGCGATCTCTACGGACCCGGAATCGGAAATCCCTTCGGGGTCCAGATTGATGGCACACACATTCACGTGGGCGCGGAGTACGCTCACTATTGTGCCCATAGAATCGATAGCATGCTCGCCGCGGGTCCAGCCACGGTCGTTGAATTCGGCGGCGGGTACGGCAGCATGGCGTATTACCTGCTTCGCGAGAGACCTGAACTTACCTACATCGACTTCGATGTGCCGGAGAGCATCGCACTGAGTTCGTATTACCTACTCAAAGCTTTCCCAAGTCTCGAGTTCTTACTTTACGGCGAAGAAGAACTGACCGGCCAAGCCATCGCACGTGCTGATGTCGTCCTCATGCCTTCGTTTGAGATTGCTGCGATGCCAGCTGCCAGTATCGACTTGAGCTTCAGCTCTGATGGCATGTCCGCTCTCTCGGTAGAAGCCCTGAAAGCGTACCTCAAGGACATAGATCGGATAACCTGCGACAGCTTCTTCTGCATCGGCAAAAAACCAACCAGCGAATCCATCTCGGAACTCATCGCTAGAGAGCACACATCTTTTCAGCTTGCCGAGACTCGCTCCTCCGGCTGGCACAGCCACAAGATATCTGGTGCAGGCGTAGGAGGCGCAGCCGGTCTTGCTGCTTCGACGATATTTGAGCAACGCTACCGGCGACTACCCTCTCATGAGCCCTCGCAGGAAGTGGCTCTAGCAGGTCAGAACAGGACACAGGTGCGACGCCCGTCAAGCTGAGGCTTCAAACCGTAATCTACAACCTATTTGCAACGAATCCGTAAACTTGGTCAAGCCGCGAACGAAAGGCAGTCATCCCCTTCGTTCCATTCAGGAATCGCAATGCCAGTCAGCTTAGTGCCGAAACAAACGTCCACACTCTCCCACCAGCGCCGGCTGTTCAAGCCCGCGCTCTGGATCGTGATGGCAACGGCAGCTCTTTACATCATCTTTCACATCGAAGTACCCCTCCTCCGTCAACACGCCGAGCGAAACTACTTCCGCACCATACCGTTTCTCATCTTCCCCCACATCGCAGCTGGCATTCTCGCGTTACTCAGCGGGCCACCGCAGTTCTCCAACCGCCTCCGCCGTCGCAGCCCAGAGTTTCATCGCGTGCTTGGCAGGGTCTATGTCATCTCCGTGCTGATAGCCGCCCCGCTAGCGATCGTCCTCGCCTACAATCGCCGCATCCCCCACATGATGCCGTACTTCCTTCTGGCGAGCGGCCTGCAGGCCTCCACGTGGATCGTCACCACTGTCGCCGCGTTTCTCACTGCGCGCAATCGGCAAATCCAGCAGCACCGCCAATGGATGGTGCGCTCCTACGCTGTCACGTTTACCTTTATCGGCATCCGCGTCCTGGTGCAGTTCCCCTTCGCGGTCCCGCACACCGGCGCCAACTTTTCGCTGGAGATCGTCTTCGTCACCTTCATGGCGATTCTCCTCTCGGATATCGGCTTGAGCTGGCACGAGCTCTTCCACCGCCGCACGTGAACCGCTTTGACTGACGTTGCTCTTTCAAGAAAGAAGATGTTTCACAGAACAAGCAAAAAATAATCGACCAAACTCAATTTCAAAGAGAGAGTGTTTAGTTCATGAAGCCGTTTCGTGAGATCAGTGCGAGTCAATTGTCGTCGCTTTCTCTGCCGGACGAGATGAAGGCGTGGGGTTACCTGTTGATCCGGAACGTGCTGCCTGTAGAGGATGTCACCCGGATGGTGGAAGAAATCACGCGGATCGTGTCCGCCTCAGGTTGGTTGGTGCCCGACCGAAGTCCCGAAGAACGCATTTCCGATGTGCGTGCGGCCTGTGGTGATCCTGACCCGGCATTCAAGCGGGTCTATGAGCAGATCTTCAACCTCCAGGCGTTCCATGCGTTTGCTCACCATCCCGCATTGCGACAGGTGATGCATTTGTTGGTGGGACGGGATCTGTTGGTACATCCCAAACCGATTGGCCGGTTGATCTTTCCCAATTGCGATCGACTGGTTATTCATGCCCATCAGGATCATCGCTCGCTCGATGGCGATGCGGAGACCTTTACCGCGTGGATGCCGCTGCACGATTGCCCGGTAGAAGTGGGCCCGCTACAAATTATGGAAGGCTCGCATGTCTACGGTCTTCAAGGTGTCGATCCGACAACCGGCATCATTGCGAAGGAGACGGCGCGCGGAGGCGAGTGGGCGGGCGGCCCGATCTATGCCGGGGACGTACTCATTTTTCATAGCCTGACGGTGCATGCGGCCACGCCGAATACCTCCACTCAGCTGCGCATCTCGATGGATTGCAGGTTTCAAGACGCTCGCCGCTCGGTAAATCCCGCGAACTTTGTCTTTCCGGGAAGCAGCAACGAGAAGTCTTGGGAGACGATCTATGCCGGATGGCCGTCGGACGAGTTGAAGTACTTCTGGAAGAGGATGCCGCTGCTGTTCGAACCATCCAGGGAAACGCTAGCTAAGTTGGCCGATACGGAAGCGGACCCGAGGCTGCGGGCGCGATACGCCAGAATCGTAGATCAGCTCGAAGCTCAGGGCTTGCGTTGAGTGTAAGTCGATTCATACTCGTGCGCGATATTCAAACGGCCTAGTTCCGAAAGACCGCCAGAGCGCCTTCGACAGGCAGCATCGCGAGCACCCATTTGAGCTCGTCAAAAGATCGTTCCGCCACCACCAGCATCCTATCCTGACGAAATGTAGTTCCCCAAAGTGAGGTGGTCTCAAACGGTCAATGCAACACCATCTGATATGAATTCTTTTTTCTAAAGGTGGTGTTTATGGCACAAGGAAAACGGAACAGGCTTTCCACTAAGCAGCGGATCGAGATGCGGCGGCGCTGGAAGGCTGGCGAGTCATTGCATGAGATTGGGTGTGCCTTGGGCAAGGGGCAAGGTTCTATTCGGTTCCTGTTGACGCAGCGCGGCGGGATCGTTTGCGGTATCAATCTTGTGCCCCCCAGCAACTCAATCTGAACCATCAGCGTCTAATTCTGTGGGAAATAGAGTAGGACGCCCACGGTGAGCAATGCCCAATGCGAAAATAGAGCACCCTATCGTAGATGATGAGATATTGGCAATCCCGAAGATATTGCTCGTTGATGATGACGAAACCATCCGCGAAACCCTTAGTGCAATTCTTGAAAATAGTGGCTTTCAAGTCGTTGTAGCTGCGAATGTCAACGACGCACTCAGCCTTATAGGCTCTCAGACATTCGACGTGTTGCTAAGCGATCTGCACATGCCTGGACCGGGAGATGGGCTAACGGTCGTTAGCGCTATGCGCCATGCCAATCCCAAGGCCTTGACGCTCATCCTGAGTTCCTATCCCGCGATGAAAGAGGCTGCGGAGGCAATTTTGCTACAAGCGGATGATGTTCTGGTGAAACCGATGGCAGTAGTTATGCTGGTTGATCTCATTAGAGCACGGCTGAAACAGAGGACAATTCCTGCGCGAGTTATATCGAGCGTTGCCGATATCCTTGAGGAGGAGACACAATCGACAATCAGTGATTGGCTTCTGCGTGTTGAACTTGAGCCTGACATCATTACTGTCCCTCTAGGTCGTAAAGACCGTGCTGCTCACCTGCGTGACCTATTCAGTGACCTTGTTTGTCGTCTTCGCTACCCGCTACCATTAGGTACGCGTGCCCTAGTGTCCACCGCGGCAGCTCAGCACGGGTTAGACCGACGTAGGCAGGGCTATACGGCAGCGATGATGGTGGAAGAATCGCGAATGTTGCAGGTAAGCATCTTCCAGACCTTGCACAACAATCTGTACAGAGTGAACTTCAGTCTGGTCTTGGTGGGGGTAATGGCGATAGCAGACGAGGTAGACTCGCAACTCGCTCAGGCAATGGCGAGCTATGTTTCAGAGTCAAAACTTGACGCTCTACCCGTAGTTGCCTAGCCCGGAGCGGTGCATGACACTCGCGCGATGATGCAATAAGCCTCTCACCATAGAGAGGTTCAGTCTGGCACCGCAAATCACGGGCGGGACCCATACATGAACTCCAGCCTGTACCTTGGGTGTCCCTTTCATGCAGTTTCATCGCATGAGTGGGCATTCGCCTCCAGCGCGGAACCGGAATCAGCCGGTGAGCACGGTTATCGAAATTGGAGCCGCCAATCGGCAGCGTACAGATCAACAAGGGCCTTGCGTAACGCGACTATTCTTGTCACGACAAAGCAAGAATAGGATTCTCAGGTAGAGAAGACTCATCGCCACCAGCTATTCGTGAAAAAGCATCGTTGATTGTATCTGTGGTATTTCTCGCGGAGATGTGGAGGCGGCGAGTCGCCTTTGAAGCTGTCTGACACAACTTGTACTTGTTATCGACGGTTTCCCTGGCACGAAAGATGAGTTCTGAGCGCACGTTAGTCTCCACGTTCTTTGCGGCGTTCAGGCTAAAATTACGCTGAGTTCGCGGGTGAAATGCAGGTTCTTCTTCATAGCGACAACAATGGCTACTCAACGCAGAAAACCGAAAACGGGGCGCCATTGAGTCGTCGCCGAGACAGTCGATCGACCTCATTTACAGTTTACTCCTCGCGAAGGCATGCAAAGCTCGAATCGCTACTAAATCCAAGGGGAGCCCAATACCTTGGTCCAATTGATTGGCCTATCCTCGTCAGGCTTAATTGTGGCTGGGTAAGCGATACGAAGGAACCGGAATCAGAAAGTGAGCAGGGTTCATCGGAATTGGAGTCGCCAATGGCCAGCGTGAAAATCGAAGAGAAGAGCTATGAGATGCCTCCGAAGGACGGGATGAGCATCGCGCACTTTCTCACGGTGAAGGACATCGAGCGATCGGCTCGTTACTACGAAAAGGTCTTCGGCGCTCGCATTCTGAGCCTGGGCGACGGCAACGCGCCCGGGTACCTTCAACTCGCGAATATCTGGATGATTGTGAACGTAGGTGGCGGCCCGACAGAGGACAAGCCGACGGTATCGCTCAGCGTCCCCGACCCGAATCACATCAGCAGCTTCTTGAACTTCCGTGTCGCCGATATCCAGGCATGCTACGAGTTATGGAAAAGCCGAGGAGCCGAGTTCATCACCGAGCCGCTGCCCAAATACGGCGAGATCCGATGCTACATCCGCGACCCCGACGGCTACCTCATCGAGGTCGGTCAAAGCACAGACCTCACGTACGGTTGACGCCGACTGGCCCATACACGTCTCGCATTCCCAAAACGGGAACCCCCAAAAATAAACTCAGAAACCATGGCGCATCTTTCGAAGCCAAAAAACTGACTGCTAAAACACCACGTTTCACCACCCAACCACCACGTCCACACCACCAAAAAACCACGATCAAACACCGCTTTTTCGCAAAAACCCTTGCAAAACACCACAAACCCACCCACGAAAAAATATTCGGCGGGTGACCCATTCATGCAGTCTCATGCTTGGGCATTCGAGCGAACGCTTCAGCTTCTTATATGACCTTCGATTCCTGATATTCGTCGCTCCATCCAGAGACGCAGGAGTCGGTTGGATGCCACCAGAGGCACCGAGAACGCAATGATTCGGTACACGTCGCCGCGCCGAATCTTTGAAACCTTTGCCGGGTCCAGCCACTCATCGTTGGACACGAGCAGCAACAGGGTCTCTAACCCAATGAGAACCGGCCACAAACAAGCCAACCGTAACCGTATCGCGAATGCTGGGAGGGAGAGTGTGTATTCGACCGCCTCGCGAAAGTGATCGAGGGTCTTTCCGACGAGCTCGAATAAGAGCGGTCGTGCAGCCAGAGATGTTTGTGGTAACAGGAGGTCTTGCGGGCTTAGGCCGAATTGATCAAGCATCGTGGATGGCAGGTAGCAGCGTCCGATCCGCAAATCTTTGCCGCAGTCTCTGAGAACATTCGTCATCTGCAGCGCTTTTCCGAAACGAATGCCACGACTCAACACGACCTCTGGGTTGCCTCTGAACGCACCAGGCACATGCGCGTAGGTCATCTTCGTCCAGAATTCCCCAACACATCCGGCCACCATGTATGTGTATTGATCCAATTCGGAGAACTCCCGAAGCGCAACGATCCGCCCGGACGACTCATCGGGAAAAGTATGCAGGTCGAACTCCATCCCTTTCGTGAGAGTGGATACAATATCGCGCACTGCTTCTCTATCGGACTCACTCATTTGGGAGAGCACCGTCAGTGCCGCTCCAAGCGACTCGAGCAGGACCTTTTCGTCCGAGTCTGCTTGTTGAGAGCCTACCTCCGCCGCCATACGCGTGAGCGCCGCTTCATCGGGAGCGCCGTTCACTTGATTGCGAAGCGACAAGAGCAGTTCCATTCGCTGTCCGGGAGCAATCAGTGAGGTATCGGCGATTGTGTCCGCGGCTCGTGCTAGCAGATAAGCAAGGCCAATCGGATCGCGCATCCCTGCAGGGAGCACGCGCATGGTGATGTAGAACGATCGCGAAACACTTTTCAGGAGGGGGCCGAGAAGCACGGCGCGAGCTGGATCAGGCATGGATTCCGATGGTCGTTCCTCCATCATTCTACCGGTAGACCAAGTTGAACGGATGCCGATACGCTAGGGCTTTTTTGTGACGGTTGGCCAGAGACAAAAGTTGTCATGATGTTTGTCGACAGACATCCGTAGCCCATATTTACTGATAGTGCAGCTTCGGCCCACTGGTTCGTACGAGATGGCCGGGCGCGAAGATTTTTGGTGAAGTCTTCGCATCACCCCATTTGTGTTGCTCGAAGGTCGCCCCGTTCAGGTGAATGAACATGCCAAACCGAAGCAGTGGCGGCCACCCATAAACTTGGAGACGGCGGCAATCGATACAGGCCGCCTCAGTCATCAAGCTCGAGAACTTCTCCGTTTTGCGCGCTGGAGCGGTAGAGCGCTTCCACCAGCGCCATGGTTTGGAATGCGTCTTCGAAGTGGGTCGGCAGGTTGGAGGTTGAGCCTTCCACGAAGGCCTGAAGAGCTCCCATCGTCCCGATGAACCCGTCGGGAATGTTAGCTCCTGCAACTGGAAGTGATTGCCAGCAGTCCTCGGTGCATCCCCGCTCGGCAAACTCGGCAGTATCGGGAACCCCTATGGGGTAGTCCAGATTCAAGCCCATGCTGATGCGAGCCGCACCACGAGTGCCTTCCCACTGCACGAAGCTGTGCTGATGCTTCTGGCCAAAGTTGTGGTGATGATTACTTGCAACGAAGACCCGTATGTTGTCGCCGTAGTCCAGGATTGCGATGGTCTTGGTCGCGGCCAGGTTAGCCGTGTGAGGGTTGTTTACGGTTTTAGCGTAGACGCTGGTTGGATTTCCCAGCCAGGACCGAATCAAGTCGAAGTAGTGAATGCTGTGATACAAAATCTCAACTCTCGGGGCGGTGGCAAGGAAGGTCCAGAGGTCCCAGGGCGTATAGGTAGTGGTTTGAACCTGAAGATCATGGAGATCTCCTAGCAAACCTGCCTTTGCCAAGGCTGATACGGCCAGATTGTTAGGGGAATACCGTAGGGAGAAGTTGACTGAGGCGGTGAGGCTTTTGGCTCGGCAGAGATCGCGAATAATACGTGCCTCTTCAATTGTCTCTCCCATAGGCTTCTGCATCAAGACAGCAGACCCATCAGGAATGTGAGGGAGGATATGCGAGAGTTGCGAGGCAGGTACGGCGATGTCGTAGACGACATCGTTGGGAGCGAACTGGACCACACTTTCGATAGTGTTAAAGGTGCGACCGATCGCGTGGTTCTTAGCCAATAACTCTGCTCGTTCAAGACTCTGATCCATCAAACCTATGACCGAGAACTTGCCCTTTTCGTACGCAGGCAGATGTGCGGACCGAACGATGCCTCCCGCTCCGATGATAACGATAGGGCGCATTTGTTTGGGCATTGGCGGCAAAGCGTGCGCCCTAATCGCGGAGAGGACTGAGTCCCGGATCATGCGGTAATCTCCGGAGTGGGGACCTGTGATGAGAACGCCGCAATTACCAGATAGCAGACGGCAGGGACTAGATATGCAGTAGCCATGCTGTGAGAATATTCGGAGATGAGTCCCATAACTGGCGTCAGGATCGCGCCACCGAGGATGGCCATGACAATCAGTGATCCGGCGAGATTTGTCTCTCCTCCCATATCGCGAATGCCAATGGCAAAAATGGTCGGATACATGATCGACATAAAGAAGCTGGTCATTAGAACCGCCAGCAAGCCATACCAACCGGGCGCAAAGATGCCGACAGAGAGTAGCAGAAGGTTCAGGATGGCATAGACCCTCATTAGTTTTGCGGGAGCCAGCCATTGCATGATGTAAGCCGAGCCGAACCTGCCGATACCGAAGGCTACAAGGGTTCCAGTCAATAGAAGTCCGGCGATGCGCTCTGAGACGTGGGTGTACTCCTGGGCGTATGGGATGAAGTAGCTCCAGGTCCCAACCTGCGCGCCCACGTAGAAAAACTGCGCGACGACGGCGTAGAGCAGCAGACGATGCCGGAACAATCGCTTCCACGAACCGGATGACGGATCGGCAACTTCAATCACTCGTGGAATGCGAGGAAACTGGGTGACAGCAATCAAAGTTGCCCAAACCAGCACGATGACACCGAGCACTAAGTACGGTGTGACGACTCGCTGCGTTTCGTGATGGAGATATGCAACGTACGTGCCAGCGCTGACCATTGATGCTTTTTGCGCTGGCGTCAGCTCTATCCCGGAAAAGATAAACCGTGTCCCAATGAGGACGCCGCTGATAGCACCGATTGGATTGAAAGCCTGCGAGAAATTCAGGCGTCGCTCCGCGCTGGCGTCTGGACCTAGCTGCGCTATGAAAGGATTTGCTGCTGTCTCGAGAAAAGCTAAGCCACTTGCCACGATGAAGAGTGCGCTGAGAAAAAAGACATAGCTGCTGGTCATGGCCGCGGGCCAGAAGAGCATACATCCCAGGCCGAAACATAGGAGACCGGTAAGGAAGCCCAATTTATAACCGTACCGTTTGATCAGCAATCCAGCAGGCAGGGCTAGAAGAAAATAACCTAGATAGAAGGCCGATTGCACCAGCCCAGCTTGGAATCGGCTTATGGCGAACGACTTCATGAACTGACGGATGAGAACGTCATTCAGATTGTTTGGGACACCCCACAGAAAAAAGAGGCCCGTAACCAAAACAAAGGGGCGCAGGAGGCCTTTTGGAAGAAAGGACGAGGTCTCGTTGGTCTTTGAGCTTGGTAATGGCAGAGAGGGATGCATCAGGCACCGACCCCGGAAAGCCGATAGACGCGAGTTGCTGTCTCCCCGAGTATGGCGGTCTGTTCGGAACGGGAGAGCGATGCAGTCCACCCTTCGACAATATGCCACCATTCCGAGTAGCTGCTTGCCACGGTGCAAACAGGCCAATCTGTTCCAATCATCAAACGCTCTGGGCCAAAGCTCTCAAGCACCACATCAAAATAAAGCCGCAGCAGCTCCGGTGTCCACGTTACTGGGTTCGCCTCGGTGACGAGTCCAGATACCTTGCAGGTCACGTTCGGTCGTTGGGCAAGTTCGCGGACATTGCGACTCCAGAGATCTATTTCATATTGCGCAATGGCAGGTTTGCCCATGTGGTCGAGAGCGAAGCTATGAGCCGGAAACTGATCGACGAACGCAATGACCTCGGGGAGCTGATGGGCATAGACAAGAAGATCGTAGACAAGGCCGGTCCCTGCGAGATGATGAATTCCTCTCTGGAAGTCAGCACGTGTTAGAAACTGAGAAGGCTCGGCCTGAACGACGTGGCGCAAGCCCTTCAGCAGAGGATTCTGCCTTAGATCGTCAAGAATCGCAGGGAAATCTTTTGCCGCAATCGGCGCCCATCCGATAACGCCGAGGATAGGCGCCTCCTGCGCCATTTCGAGGAGCCATCTCGTCTCTTCAAGGCTCTGGCGTGCCTGGACCGCGACGCTTCCATCTACTTTTGCCTCGTTAAGCTGCGAGCGAAGCTCCGAAGTCAGGAAGTCGCGGCGGAGGCCTGACATGTCGTCCGAGATCCAGTCATACTCGGCCGGGTCGTATCTCCAAAGATGGTGATGACTATCGATGCGCAAGGTGATGACTCCGTTAAGGTGCCAGGTTTCAGCGCCTCGATCTTTGGACTAACTCAGGCGCAGGTCAGAATATCATTTACTAGTAAAAACAATTTTCCGCATATAATATTGCTTATTCTGGCCCTCGCTGTATATAACGAGAACGCCGTAGTTTGAAAGCCCTTTCCTGCGAACGGTACTGATGATCTGACGGCAGCAATCGAATCGAACTAGAGGAACCCATGAAAGTAGTAACGTTTGCGCAAGGAAACAAACTGACTCGGCCCGGTGTGCTTGAGTCCGAAAAAGTGTACGACATCACGGAATATGGCTTCCGCAGCACGCTGGAGTTGATTGAGGGCGATGTAGAGGCACTCAAGGCTATCCGCGGCCTCGCGAATAGTAAGGCTTCCTTTGCACTTGACGAGATCCATCTGTTAGCTCCTATCCCACGGCCGCCTCGCATCTTTGCAGTTGGCCTAAATTATCAGGAGCACGCCGCTGAATCGAAGATGGCCGTACAGAAAGTCCCGACGGTCTTTATGAAGCTCTCGTCGTCGGTGACAGGACCGGATACCGAGGTGATTCTGCCAAAGAACTCTGCGCAGCCTGATTATGAAGCAGAGCTTGCTGTAGTAATCGGCAGGCCTGGATATCGTATTGCCGCGCGTGACTGGGAACAACATGTCTTCGGCTACACGATTGTGAACGACGTCAGCGCGCGCGACGTGCAGCTTGCGACCTCTCAGTGGACGCTTGGAAAGAGCTTTCCTACCTTCACCCCGTTAGGACCTGCAGTGGTTACGCGAGACGAGATTGCCGATCCCCATGCTCTCGATATCCGGCTTGCGATTGACGGGGAGGTGCTCCAGAACTCCAATACCAAGGACTTGGTCTTCCGTATTCCTCAACTCATTGAGCATATCTCTTCGCTCACTCCACTAGAGGCTGGCGACATTATCAGTACAGGAACCCCGCCGGGAGTGGGCCTCGGACGCACTCCGCAGCGTTGGCTGCGCGATAAAGAAGAGATGGTGATTACGATCGCAGGGCTAGGCGAGCTTCGTAATAGGACGCGAGCCGAGGTTTAATCCACCACCACAGGAGGAGGAGACAACGTGGCAGAAGCATTCGGTTTGAACAAAAAAGCAGCGTTGGTAACTGGCGGGGCAAGCGGCATTGGAGCTGCGACCTGCCGCGAACTGGACCGTGCTGGTGCAGAAGTGGTGGTTGCAGATCTGGACTTAGAGGCGGCAAAGTCGCTTGCCGGCCAGTTAAAGCAGGGGACAGCACTGCACATCGATGTCACCGATGAGGTCAGCGTGAAAGCCGCTGCTGCCAGCTTGTCGAAGCTCGACATTCTGGTAAACAACGCCGGTATCGGTAATGTGGGAACCGTTGCAGATGTGAGCTACCAGGATTTTGACCGATTGATGAAGGTGAATGTCTACTCCATCTTTCTGGTAACGCAGGCGATGTTGCCTCTGATTTTGCAATCTCATGGGAGCATTGTGAATATCGGATCGGTCGCCGGAATGGTAGGGGTGAAGCAACGTTTTGCGTACTGTGCCAGCAAGGGAGCGGTGCTCGCAATGACGCGGCAGCTTGCAGTGGATTACCCGAAGGAAATGCGGGTAAATGCTGTCGCTCCGGGAACTGTGCAGACACCATTCGTCGAAGGTTATCTGGAGAAGTATCACGCACACGAAAAAGAGAAGGTTCGCGAGCAGCTCGTGTCTCGCCAACCGATTGGACGCCTGGGCACTCCTGAGGATGTGGCGTCTCTGGTGCGCTATCTCTGTTCGGAAGAAGCCGGGTTTATCAACGGTTCCGTTGTTGCAATCGATGGAGGGTGGACAGCGGCATGAACGTTAGCGATCCTCGTATCACTCAGGTCCACACCATTGATCTTCGGTTTCCTACTTCGAAGTACAGCATCGGCTCCGACGCAGTAAACAAAGATCCAGACTATTCTGCTGCGTATTGCATTCTGGAGACGGACAGCGATCTTTGTGGACATGGCCTCACATTCACGCTTGGACGAGGAACAGAACTGTGCGTCATGGCGATCGAATATCTTTCGCGCTTCGTCGTTGGCCGCCGTCTAAGCGAGATTACGGAGAACTTCGCAGCGTTTTCGCGTCAACTGCTCGAAGATAGCCAGTTCCGTTGGCTTGGGCCAGAGAAGGGCGTTATTCATCTGGCTGCTGCTGCTCTGATCAATGCGGTGTGGGATCTTTACGCCAAGGTAGAGGGAAAGCCGCTTTGGTTATTGCTGGCTGATATGACGCCAGCGCAGATCGTATCTGCAATTGACTTTCGTTATATCGACGATGCTCTTTCGCCAAATGAGGCACTCGAGATTCTTTACGCTGCGAAGCAGGCGATGCCGGATCGTCTAAAGTTGCTCCGCGCCGAGGGCTATCAGGCATATACGACATCCGTGGGATGGTTTGGGTTTAGCGATGAGAAGATTCGCCGACTTGCCCAAGAAGCACTCGCTGACGGATGGACTTACTTCAAATTGAAAGTCGGAGGAGAGCCCGGAGACGATCTTCGACGTGGCCGCATAGTGCGAGAGGCGATCGGTTGGGACAATCGCTTGATGATTGATGCGAATCAGAAGTGGGGAGTGGAAGAGTCCATCGTACGCATTCGTGCGTTGCAGGAGCTTCAACCCTGGTGGATGGAGGAACCGACCAGTCCGGACGATATTCTTGGGCACGCGCGGATTCGCCGCGAGACAAAGCCCACACGCATTGCGACTGGTGAGCATTGCCACAACAAGGTGATGTTCAAACAGTTGATGCAAGCGCAGGCGATCGACGTCTGTCAGATCGATAGCTGCCGCGTGGCGGGCGTGAATGAGAACCTAGCGATCATTCTGATGGCCAAGAAATTTGGCATTCCCGTATGTCCACATGCGGGAGGTGTTGGGCTCTGCGAATACGTACAGCATCTCTCAGCGTTCGACTTTCTGTATGTTTCAGGAACGATGCAGGAGCGGGTCATTGAATTTGTCGACCACTTACACGAGCATTTTGTGACCCCGGTCGATGTAAGACGGGGACGATACTATATGCCGGAGACCCCAGGCTATAGCATCGAAATCAAACCTGACTCGCTACAGACGTATGCGTTTCCGCATGGAACCTATTGGTCAGAAGAGCTGGCTGGCCACCTGGCATAGATTGCAAAAAGAGTCTGCTATTCTGAGTGCGTTCTCGACCCTTCTCATATGGCATCTGGAAAAATCGCTAAGACTGCATCTAAACCATCCAAGAATACTTATGCTACGCCAGCTCTGGAAAAGGGCCTGGATGTCATTGAACTGCTCGCTCACCAGCCGAGTGGCCTAAGCAAAAGCGACATTTCGCGCCATCTCAATCGCACCGTGTCTGAAATATTCCGCATGCTGGTGTGCCTGGAAAAGCGAGGATACATCGCACAAAGTGACGGCGATCGTTATGCGCTCACGTTGAAACTTTTCTCGTTGGTGCAAGAACATCCACCGACGGAACGATTGATCACCGAGGCTCTGCCAGTGATCCATCGTGTCACACAACAAATGAATCAATCGTGTCACATGGGCATCATTGAAGGTGCCCAGGTTACGATTCTTGCGCAGGCGAATGCACCGACGCCAGTCGGGTTTTACGTTAAGCTCGGCTCGACGGTGGACTTGATGGAGGCTGCGTCTGGTTACGTCATTCTTTCTCACCTTAGAGAAGATGATCTTGAACGCACTCTCACCGAATGGAAGAGCATCACTGGTAAGAAGGTTCCCGAAGATCTCAAGAAACATCTCTCCCGCATTCGCCGGCAAGGGCATGAGACCCAACCGAGTTACTTGGTTCGCGGTGTTGTAAATATCAGCTGCCCGATCTTCGATGAGCGTGCCTCGGCAATCGGAGCTCTGACAGTTCCTTACATTCAATACAACGAGTCCAAGGTAGGGCTTCCCGACGCAAGTAAGATCCTGAAGCAGGCTTGCCTGGAGATTACTTATGCTATCGGCGGGAAAGCTCCGGCGGCTTGAAGACTGCGAAACGATGCGCTTGGCGAGGCTATTCACCGCAAGTACGTCTTTAGCGGAGAACCCAGTTGAGTCCGAGCAAAAGGACCATAAGTATGGTGGCGAGTACCCACGTGGACCGATACACCCGGTGATCTGACTGCAACTTTGACCACAGCGCAGAACGATTTCCAGATTCGCGGTCCGACTGTACAGATACGCTGACGCACACTGCGACAAAGCAGGTTGTCAGGAAAGCATATATGGCGGAATGAAAGCTGGCACTCATCATCGTTCCATAGCGCAGAAAGCCTGAGACAGAAAGGGTCAGGTGCAATATCGAGGCGCTCATTCCAGCAAAGAAGCCGGCAAAAGCTCCGCGGGTTGTGATGCGGGGAGAGACTATGCCAATCAGAAAAATCGCCCAGAGCGGGGTGCCGAAGATGGTAAAGATCAGCTGCACCTGCTCCATGATGGAGCTGAAGTAGAACGTGATGGAGGAATCGAATACTGCGAGAGTGGCAGCAAAGACAATTGCGCACCGGCTGACGAACAGGTAGTGCTCTTCGCGACGGCCCGGACGCAGCTGCGTGCGATAGATGTCCTCTGTCCATATTGAAGCGAATGCCGCCACGTTAGCTGCAACCCCTGACAAGAGGCTGGCGGCAAGAGCGGTGCATCCGATGCTCAGCATAACGGGGCCGTATGAGCTTTGCATGAGCAACGGGATTGCCTGTTCGTACCGTGCCGTGGTGCCCAGTTGATTAAAAAGACGGGCTGCAACCAATCCCGGACAAACGACGAGCAGGGCAAAGAAGAGCTTCGCAAACCCGCTCCACAGAGGAACCTGTTGTGCGGCTAACTCCGTCCGGGCAGTGAAAGCGCGCTGCATCAGCACGAAATCGGTGCACCAGTATCCGAACCCGAGGACAAAGCCTAATCCCGCAGTTAGCCCAAGAACATCAAATGGGCTGCGCACAGACGCGGTCGGAATACCCATCCAAAGGTGGCCAAGTTCGAGGTGATTCGTTCTGGTATTGGCCAGCAGGTACCGAACACTTAGAAAGCCGATAGGGACAAGCCCGACAAGCACAACGGACAGCTGCAATATTTCGTTGTAGATAGTCGCGCGGAGTCCGCCTAAAAGGATATAAGCCAGCACAACAGTAGCAGTGGTGGCGGCTCCGGTGACGAAGCTCCAACCGGCCGCCACCTCGAGAAATTGGGCGACAGCGAAAAGCGACACGCCAGCGAGCAGGAGCAGGGAACTGGCGACAACGCAAGCATTCAGGAGGCGCATCTGCGGCCCGTAGCGAATCTCCAGGAGCTGCGGCATACTCCGGATTGAAAGGGTTCGGTAGAGTGGCAGAAATAGGAGTGCCGAAAACAGAATTGCTGGGATAGCCCCAATCAGATAGAAGTGAAACGCTACTACCCCGTACTGCGCTGCTACGGCGCTGAGCGCAATGACCTCGAATGCTCCACAGTTAGCTGCGATATAAGAGAGCACAACAATACCCGAAGGCAAGGATCGAGTCGCGTTGGGATAAGAGTTCGCTGCTAGAAATCTGCGCCTCGCGGCCCATCCGATCAGAAGCGATGCTATGAGATATCCGGGCAGTAGCAGTTCCAGGATGGCGCGAGCTCTTCGTATGTTTGGAGCATCTATAAACTGGAGCATGGACGCAATATCGATCAACCCGCGGCACGCTGACCTCAACATTGCTTCACACCTCAAGCACCAATCTGCCTCCGGCGAAGAATAGCAGAAGCCTTAGGCGAAGTTAAAGATGTGGCGCTGCAAGTGGTTAGTGACAATTTCACCTGTGCTATTAAGTTTTCATTGACAAACGAGATCAAGGTTCTGTATTTTTCTCGTCGAAATGTAACCGGATTCATTTTGTCGTCTAAAAGTGTCTACTCATGAAATTCAAACGTCTCGAGAGGCGATCAACGCCTCAGTGACAGGGATCTCAGAAATTACTGAAGTCAGAAGCAAAGCGCCGAGGTAGCAAATCGACGGCGCATGCTGGAGGCCAATTCTTATGCGAGGCGAAAACGTGGCTCTACAATTTAAAGAGCGTCTTCTGATAGGGAGGTCGTGGCCTGTGATATGGCTGCTCCTTCTACTGTCTCTATGCGGTTTAGTACATGCCCAGGTGGATCAGGGCGCGATCACAGGTGTCGTGCAGGACTCTTCGGGTGCGGCTATCCCAAATGCGAGGGTCACCCTTACAAGCCCAGAGACAGGATTGGCGCTGCAACGTCAGGCCAATGAGAGCGGTGTCTACGTCTTTTCTCCGATCAAGATAGGCGACTACACACTGAGTGCCTCCGCTCCCGGGTTTTCAACCACGAAGCAGGAGAACCTGCACGTCGACATACAGCAGCGCCTGAATGTCGACCTGAAGCTAAAGGCGGGCGCCGCAAGCGAGACGGTCACGGTGACCACTGGTGCCCCCCTCCTGGAGACGCAGGATGCGGCGGTAGGCCAGGTCATCAGCACCGAGACGATCAACAACACGCCGCTGAATGGTCGCAACTGGGTCTACATCGCGCAATTGACAGCTGGCGTCGCCCCTCCGTTCGGAGGCACCCGTGGTAGCGGTACGGGCGACTTCGTGGCGAACGGCCAGCGCGCCGAGCAAAATAACTTTGTCCTGGATGGTGTCGACAATAACACCAATCTGGTTGACTTCCTCAATGGTTCGAGCTTTGTGATGCGCCCGCCGCCGGATGCGCTCGCCGAGTTCAGCATTCAGACAAGCAACTTCAGCGCTGAGTTTGGTCACTCCGCCGGAGCCGTGATGAACGCCAGCATAAAGTCGGGAACTAACGCCATCCACGGTGATCTTTGGGAGTATCTCCGCAATACCAATCTCGATTCGAAAGACTGGGACGCAAGCACCATCTCGCCTTATCACCAGAACCAGTTCGGCGGAACAATCGGCCTGCCCTTCTGGAAGAATCATCTGTTCTTCTTCGGCGACGTCGAGGCCAACCGAATCTCGGTAGCCTTACCCACCACCACCACGGTTCCAACCGCGTTGATGCGCACCGGTAACTTCTCTGAACTGCTGAACCCCAGCCTTAACAACCAGGGTGTGCCGGTTCAGCTCTATGCGCCGAACTCAGGCGGCGCCACTACGCTTTCCTGTGCCGGTGTCAACAATGCGCTTTGCCCGAACCAGATCGATCCCGTTGCGCAGAAGATCATCAACCTGTACCCACAGCCGAACCTCGGCGTGCAGGGACTGACTTACAACAACTACCGCGTGAACCTCGCTCGGACGGATAACACTGTGCAATGGGATCAGCGGCTGGACTGGAATATAAGCGCGAAGGACCAGGCCTACGTGCGTTTCAGCTACGCACACGAGATCAAGACGAACGGTCTACCGCTTGGTCCGATACTGGATGGCGGCGGCTTCGGCGGTGCGAACGATACCAATCTGGCTGAGAACTTCATGCTTAGCGAGTCCCATGCCTTCACATCAAACCTCGTCAATGAGTTTCGCTTTGGCTACAACTGGATTGTCTCGCAATACCACCAACCCAACGCGAATGACTACTCTCTGGCGGCATCGCTTGGGCTAGGTGGCATTCCCAACAACGGCCCCGGCTTGGGTGGCATTCCTCTGGGTTACTTCGGCTATGGCCCGATCCAGATCAACCAGTGGGGTTCGGTTGGCACACAGGACGAGGCCCAGAACGTCTATCAAATTCTGGACAACGTCTCGCGCACCATTGGAAACCATTCCCTCAAGGCGGGAGTGTCGCTTCAATCGATTCGTGTCTTCGATCGCTATGCTCCGAACCCGATTGGCCAGTACTATTTCAACGGACAGTACACGGGCAAGGTGGGGAGTTCCATCACGACAGGCGCAGGTCCGGCGGACTTTCTGCTCGGGCAGATGAACTCCGCCGCAATTGCGAATAGCCCTCCGATTAATGATTCGCAGTGGTACAACGCAGCCTATTTGCAGGATGACTGGAAGGTCACGCCGCGGCTGACGCTCAACCTTGGCCTTCGCTATGACCACTATGAGCCATACAAGGAGAACGCAGGCAACCAGGCGAACTTCATCTCGACAGGCAATCTGGGCATCGGGACTGGAACAGGCATCTATGAGCTTCCCAGCCGGTCACGCAATCAGGATCTCGGTGCTCCGTTCCTCGCCGTTCTGGCCAAAGATCACGTATCGCTCCAGTACAACGACAATGATCGGCTGGCGTCGGGACAGAGCTTTAACTTCGCGCCGCGTCTGGGTGCTTCGTTCCGGACTGATGAGAAGACCGTCGTCCGCGCTGGCTTCGGACTCTTCTACGGTGGCCTGCAGAGCCAGGGCAATACCAATCTTGGAACGAACTTTCCCTGGGCGAACGGAGCCAATCTCCCAACGCCGGACTGCTCTTTAGGTAGCTGCCCCTCGCTGTTGTCGCAGGGTATCTCGCTGGAGAATGGTCTGGTAGCAGCCACCGGCGTTGGACTACAGAACTTTGTGTCCTTTCCCGGTTTGCACGGTATCGATCCGAACATTAAGACGCCCTACACCATTAACTACAGCCTCACGGTGGAGCGGTCCATCACACCGAACCTTGCGGCGACTGTCAGTTATGTCGCCAACTCGTCCAGGCACCTCTCGACCTACTACGATCCCAACACGATACGCGGTCTCTTTGCTCCCGGTGTATCGACGCAGCAGTTCCAGCCGTTCCCCGACCTCAGCGGAATCGGAACGATCCACTTTGGCGGCGACAGCAACTACAACTCACTACAAACCAAGCTGGAGAAGCGTACGTCGCATGGTCTGACGTTCCTTGCCACGTACACGTATGCGCACGCGCTCGATGACACAAGCGACGCGGGCGGACTTTCGACCGCAGTCGGCGACCGCAACATGGCGCTAATTCCGTACGGACAGGAATGGACGAACTCGCCGTACGACATTCGTCACCGCTTCACCTTAAACGGAAATTATCTACTGCCGTTCGGGAGGGGACGTGCGTTTCTGAACAACTCCCGTCTCGCGGAATATACCGTCGGCGGCTGGTCCACAAGCCTGGTCTTTGCAGTGCAAGCCGGCACTCCCTTCACTGTGTCGCCGAGCATCTCTACTGCGAACGGTGGCAGCGCGCGTGCCCTGCTCGTCGGTGATCCGTTCAAGGGGGGCGGAACTCCAAACACGACCAATAATCCGAGCTTGACTTCTTGTCCGACAGAGGTCAAAACACGGACAAACTGGTACAACCCCTGTGCCTTCGTAAATCCGTTGCCCGGAAACCTCATTACGGGATCGACCGTCGTCACCGATTACGCGTCTGCTGTCGCATTTCTCGGCGGTCGCTCGAACCAGATCTACGGCCCCGGCTATTCGCGTGTGGACATGTCGTTGTTCAAGACCTTCCCCACTTTCCGCGAACAATCATTGCAATTCCGCGTCGACGCCTTCAATCTGCTCAACCATCCAACGAACGGAAATCCGTCGAACCAGGGTATCGGACCGCAAGCCGGTCAGATCACGGGAACGAAGTTTTTCCAGAACAACACACCTGATGCTCGCTTCCTTCAGCTCTCGTTGAAGTACGCGTTCTAACTCGTCAGGAGGGCCGGTTCTCTGTACGGCCCTCCTGGTTCCTGCGTCTCTACGGAGTCTATTGCCTTCTAACCTTTCGCCCTCCGCCAGTCGGAGGTATCGGCGTCTTTTGGGATGAAGCGGAGTCGAACAGATGAGGAGTGCTGGTTGAATATCGACAGACGCAGTTTCGTGCAAGGTAGTCTGGCTCTGGTTGCCCTGCAACATACCCCCGCCGCTCTTTCGGAAAAGAACTCGACGGCAATTGCTGAAGAACTCTGGTACAAGCAGCCGGCAAGGCGCTGGCTTGAGGCGCTGCCTGTCGGCAACGGCCGTCTTGGAGGCATGGTCTTCGGCGACATTCAAAACGAGAGGATCGCGTTATCTGATTCGACAGCGTGGTCCGGCGCTCCCGCAACAGGTGAGGTCAATCCAGGGGCGCTCCCGCACATCCGCGAGATACGTGAGCTCTTCTTCGCAGGCAAGTACGACGAAGCGCAGGCGCTATGCAGTAAGTACCTCCCCGGACGCATGAAGAACTTCGGTACGAACCTGCCGCTGCCGGATCTCCAACTCGCATTCGAGCACGTTGACCAGCCGGTGGAGTACAAGCGATCGCTCAGTCTGGACGACGCTATCGCTTCAGTTCGTTTTAAATGTGGCGACGTTCAATATACGCGTGAAATCTTCGCAACCCATGCTGACGGTGTAATCGCAATACAGCTGACCGCCAGCCAACGAGGTGCAATCTCTTTTCGCATGAGCTTCAGTCAGGGCGAGATTCCAAATACGACAAGTACAGAGGGCCAGGACACCTTAGTACTCAAAGGAAGCTGCTTCGAGCATACGCACAGCAGCGGTCAAGACGGGGTAGCGATAGAGATTCGAGCCCAGGTGCTTGCCCGCGGCGGCACGACGTCCGCGATGAGCCACGCCATCGCTGTCGCCGGCGCGGACGCTGTAACGATTCTGCTTGCTACCGGGAGCAGCTTTCGCGGAGACAATCCGGAGAAGATTTCGCGCGAGGCTCTGCGAAGAGCCTCCACCAAGTCGTTCGCGCAACTTCGCCAGGCGCACCTTGAGGACTATCGGCCACTGTACCGCCGCACGTCGCTGGACCTCGGCATCAGCTCCGAGAGCACCCGGCTTCAGCCAACAGATGCACGACGTAAGGCGCTCGAGGACGGCGGTGACGATCCTGAGCTTGTTACTCTCTTCTTCCAGTACGGCCGCTATCTTACGATTGCAGGTTCCCGCGCGGACTCAGTCCTCCCCCTTGCGCTGCAGGGTATCTGGAATGATGGGCTAGCCAGCAGCATGGGGTGGACCGACGACTTCCATCTGGACATCAACACTCAACAAAACTACTGGCCCACAGAGGTCTGCAATCTTTCGGAGTGTCATGCTCCGCTGTTCGGGCTCATTGAAGGTCTTGCCTCTGCGGGGAAGACGACTGCAAGCGAGATGTACGGCTCACCCGGCTGGGTCGCGCATACGGTCACCAATCCGTGGGGCTACACCGCCCCGGGAGGCACAGGATGGGGCATCGTCGTGACAGCCGGCCTCTGGATCGCCACGCAGATGTGGCAACACTACGAGTTCACACGTGACACAGAATTTCTCCGCGCCCGGGCGTACCCAGTACTCCGTGAAGCGGCTGAGTTCTTTCTCGCCTACATGGTGGAGGAGCCGAAGCATGGCTGGCTTGTGACTGGACCTTCTGACTCACCAGAAAATTGGTACATCACTCCGTCCGGGCAACACGCCTCGGAATCGATGGGAAATACGATCGACCGCGTATTCGTCCACGCCTTATTCAGCATGGTCGCGGAGGCCTGCGCCACGTTATCGATCGACCCCGATCTGCGCTCGAGGGTAGAGGCAGCCCGTGCGAAGCTGCCGCCGCTGCAGATCGGCCGGCACGGCCAGTTGCAGGAGTGGATGGAAGACTTTGAGGGCGCCGAACCGAACCATCGGCACACCTCTCATCTCACGGGGCTCTATCCCGAACATCAGATCTCGCCGCGCACTACTCCTGCCTTAGCCCGTGCAGCAGAAGTCACCATCCAGCGTCGAATGAGCGCGCCGCACTGGGAGCAGAGCGAGTGGGGCCGAGCGAACCTGGTGGTCTACTACGCGCGATTACTCAAGGGGGAAGAAGCTCACCGGCATCTCGTAGGTCTTATCGCAAAGGCAGCGGACGACAATTTAATGACCTACTCCAGTGCGGGCGTAGCCGGAGCCGATTCGAATATCTTCGCGATTGACGGCAATACAGCTGGAAGCGCTGGGATTGCCGAGATGCTCTTGCAGTCCCATGGAGGCGAGATCGAGTTACTGCCTGCGTTGCCGGCAATGTGGCGAAATGGATCCTTCCGTGGCCTCTGCGCACGAGGGAGTTACTTGGTAGCCGTGAAATGGCGCAACGGCGAACTTAGCTCCGCTACCATCAGCGCGAGAGCAGGCGGGTCAATCCCGATCCGCTATCGCGACCAAGTCACTCACCTTCATCTTCAAGCCGGTCAGCAGGCCCGATTGCGACCGCAGAGCTTTCTCGGCAAAGCGCCCGACGTTGCCGGCTCTCGCACCCAAACGTAGGAGTTTGTCTTCATGCAGTGTTGTACGGTCATTTCGGCTCTCCATCTACGTATTGCCGCTCTGGTGCTGGCTTTGTCTAGTTGTTTCACCGTCAACGTAAGCGCCCAAACAAGCCCGGCGACCATTCAGTTCGATTCCACCACCGGTGTGTTTCGCATCGATGCCGCCGACAGCACCTATGTATTCGGTATTAATGAAGTGCAGGGGCTCCAGAACTTGTACTGGGGCGGACATCTCGCTGCAAGTGATCATTTCGCCGCCGCACACAGTATGCCGGAGCTTTCATCGTTCGAACTTCCCATTACTGTCACTCCACAGGAGTATGTAGGGTGGGGAGGCGGACTCTATGTCGACCCAGATCTGAAGATCACCTTTCCTGATGGCAATCGAGATCTTGCACTGAAATACGTCTCGAATCGTATTGATGGAGATACACTCTCCATCGTGATGAAAGACATCTCACGCGATGTATACGTCACGCTTAACTACCAGGCCGATGGAGAGACGGGAATCCTTCGCCACTCCGCGACAATAGAGAATCGCACCGGCGTTCCGTTCACGGTGGAGCAGATTGCAGCTGGCACCTGGAATCTCCCACGTGGCACAGACTATCGGCTTCGCTATCTCACCGGCCGCTGGGCAGGGGAGTGGAACGTGCAGGAGAGGCATATAGAGCCGGGTAAAACCGTGCTCGAGAGCCGCCGCGGCACTACCGGCGCACAAAACAACCCGTGGTTTGCTATCGACCGCGAAGGCGCAGGTGATCAAGATCAAGGTGAGGTATGGTTTGGGGCGCTCGGTTGGAGCGGGTCGTGGCAGATATCTGTGGAGCAGGATCAACTCCAACAAGTACGCGTCACCGGCGGTCCGAATGCCTTCGACTTCGCCTATCTGCTGAAGCCTCACGAAAAACTCACCACGCCCGACTTCTATGGAGGCTACTCTAGCCACGGCATCGGGGGCGCATCCCGGCTGATGCATCGTTACGAAATCGACTCCGTCTTGCCCCGTCATCCCAAGCCAAAGCTGCGACCCGTCGTCTATAACTCGTGGGAAGCGACTGGATTCGACGTAAATGAAGCTGGCCAGATGGCGCTCGCCGAAAAAGCGGCAAGCATCGGCGTCGAGCGCTTTGTGATGGATGACGGATGGTTCGGCGAACGCAGGAACGATCATTCCGGCCTCGGCGACTGGTACGTGAACCAGCAAAAGTTCCCCCATGGTCTCAAGCCGCTCATCGATAAGGTGCACTCGTTAGGCATGGATTTCGGTCTGTGGGTTGAGCCTGAAATGGTGAATCCAAACAGCGATCTCTATCACAAGCATCCCGACTGGGTATTGAACTTTCCGGGGCGTCCGCGTACGGAGGGGCGCAACCAGTTAGTGCTCAACCTCGCCCGGCCTGATGTGCGGGCGTATGTCTATGGCTTTCTCGACAATTTGCTAACAGAGAATAACATCGCCTTTCTCAAGTGGGACTACAACCGTAACTGGTCCGAACCCGGTTGGCCCGCGGCTGCGCCCGACTCCGAGAAGAACGTTTACGTCGACTTCACCAATAATTTCTACTCCATCCTCGTCGAGCTGCGACAGAAGCATCCGAATGTCGAGATCGAGTCCTGCTCGGGTGGTGGCAGCCGCGTTGACCTCGGGGTCATGCGCTACACCGATGAAGTCTGGCCTTCGGACAACACGGATGCTTACGACCGGCTGTTTATCCAGAACGGCTTCACCTATGCGTACTCGCCCGGAGTCATGGCCGCCTGGGTCACGGATTCACCCACCTGGGTGAACAGTCGATCGCTCTCACTCGAGTATCGCTTCTTGTCGTCCATGCAGGGGGCGCTCGGCGTCGGAGCCAACCTGAACAAATGGACGCGCGAAGATCTGGACCAGGCCCGGACGATGGTAGCTGCGTACAAATCCATTCGTGAAACGGTCCAGCGCGGTTCTCTCTACCGGCTCATCGCTCCGGAGAACAACAGCGAGCAATCCGTCACGGAGACCGTCTCACGAGATGGCAAACAAGCTGTCACGTTTGCCTTCCTTCATTCCAGCCGCGAGCTCTATCCATTTCCACTCGTGCAGTTGCGCGGACTCGAAGAGAACGCAACCTACACCCTATCCATGATCGCCGGAAACGTTGACGACGGAACGCCCGTCACTGCTTCTGGCTCATACTGGATGCATCATGGGCTTGGTCTCAAACTCCGCGGCGATTTTCAGGCGCTGGCATTCACCTTGACCCAAACGAAGTAATCATCACCGCTCATGCGCTGGGTTCAGAACAGGTAATCATCGGGAGAATAATTTGCACGCGTCCATGCGTTTACGCAGCCTGACTCACTATGCCAATCACAAGCCTCTTTACTGCTCCATCGCGATAGCCGCGTTGCTCGCCTGCACGACGCTGCTCGGCAAGGCTCAGAAACAGCCTTCCATTCCGGAGGAGATTGAGTGGACGTGGGAGGTGCGGCCACCACACGCAGATCCGGCTCTTCCCAACGTGCTGCTGCTCGGAGATTCCATCACACGCAACTACTTTCCTGAAGTCACGAAGGACCTGAAAGGGGCTGCGAATGTCTATCTCATGGCCGTGTCCACCTCAGTGGGAGATCCGCGGCTTCCGCGACAAATTGAGGAGTTCGCAGCCATGGAGAATGTCACTTTCCGGGTGATTCACTTCAACAACGGTATGCATGGTTGGAACTACTCAGAGGCACAGTACAAAACTGCGTTGCCCGATCTGCTCCACAGTGTTGAGCAGATCGCTCCGAGTCACCATGCGTTGGTCTGGGCGACGATCACGCCCGTGCAGATAAACGCCTTCAACGGCGCCACGAATGAGCGAATCAACGAGCGGAACCAGATTGCACAAGCGTTGTTCTCTTCGCTTGGAATCACGATTGATGACCAGCATTCACTCATGATGAAGCACCTGGACACCTACGAGGACACAGTGCATTTTGGGCCCTCAGGCGCAGCCCTCATGGGCGATCAGGCTGCCGAAACGATTCGTGCAGCACTGCGAAGATGAGGCGGCGTTCGACGAAGTTTGTTTAGTGCCTTACAACTCAGAACGGGAATGTAACTCTGTTCCACTGGCCCTTCATACGTATCTCACTTTGTCGTTCGCTCGCTTGAGCCGGATACCTCGATCAGGCGCGACTCGGAGGGTGCCAGATCGACGGCAAGGTTACTTCCTGACATTGATGCGGAGACACCGGATGCGACATCGCGTGCAACAGAGCCCTTGAATTTGGGATCAATGCGATCGAGATTCACCTGGATGGTGTGTTTCTCTTTGTCGTCGAAGTTGAAGACGGCGATGTAGTAGCCGCGAGTGGATTGTCGCGCGAAGATCTTCGCGGCAGCATCCCCCGTGTCGCCTTCCACGGGGCGAAAGACCTTCCCTTCATCGGCCACCTTCATCAGGGCGCGATTGTTGTACACCTGCAGTGCCATTGCTTGCCCGTCGGGATCGTCCGCCAGCCGCGTACTATCCAGAATCATGCCCCCGCTGATGATCGTCGATAGAAGGCGGCTTTGAGCTTCCACGAGATTGCGTGCTCCCTCGTCGGCCTTGGTCCCTAATGGGATGTGGTCGGGGTCGATGAGGTACAGACTTTCGTCCGTCCACCAGGCATAGGTCAACGCATTCAACATATATTCCGTCGATTGATCTTTACCGCTGATGTGACCTTTCGTATCGCAAGAGAGTCTTCTCGCGTTGCCATAGCCGGAGGGGAACAGTGGGGCAATGGAGAGGCTCAGGAACATGCGTCCTGCGTTCGCCTTCACGACGTCCTGCATGCCCAGGTTGTAAGCCTCGGTTCCGGTCTGGATCGCAGGATCAGCGTGGACGCCTTCCAATGCGCCGTGGCTGAGAAAGTCGAGCTTGAGATATTTAAAGCCCATCTTCGCAAGCATGTCGATGTAGAACTGCGTCCGCAGTCGCGTGCCAGGTGCGGTTGGATCGATAGGCCTGCCGCCGTCGACCGTCGGCAAAAATGTGCCGTCAGGTCCTTTAAGCAGAATGTCGCGATACCGGTACTTCCCATCCGTTCCCTCGACAAACGCGTCGAGATCGCCGCCCCAGGCAGCAAATGGCGTCCAATAGATACCGGGTTCGAAAACGGTGCCGTCGCTCGACTTCATCGATTTCACGGTGGCCATTGCGTCTTCGAGCGCTACCCCGTCCAGGCTGGACCAAAACGCATCGAAGTTGATGTAGACCACCTTCCGCGAGAATCCTTCAGGGCTCAGCTTGTCATGGACGAACTGGGCAGAGCCGATGTAACGTTGGCGGTTGATCTTGTCGGCGTAGGCTGCCCAACTATTCCAGCCCAATGGACGTGCGCCGGACCACGCGAGCGGTGGATGCAGTTCGGCGTTCCGTTTGCCGTAAGCTTCCATGCCATTGCGCCAATCACGGAACTCTCCCACCATCACGCGGGGAGACAGCACCTTCATGCCGCTCACAACACCATGAGCCACAAAGTCATGCGTATCGCTCCGTTCGCCGAGTTGCCCCTGCAAACCACCGAAGACCTCGAGGTCTTTCAACGACCCGTTCTGCGCATACACAGTCAACGAGGTCTTCCAGACATCGTGGGTCAACGATCCGAACACAAAGCCGCGGCGGCTTGTGTTGTCGTAGATCGTCGTCACCTCGTTGCTTGTGATGTGTTGGTCGGGCTGCTGTAGAGCTACAGCATTGAAGCGAAACCACATGTCATTGTCATACGGCACGTGGAGCACACGCAGTGCGTCCTCATGCGCGACTTGGAGTGCTCCTTCCCCCTGTACCCGCACCGCCACGAAGCGATTGGTCGAAACAGGGGTGGTCGAGGAATCCAGTTCAGCTTGGATCTCTACCCACGGCTTTCCGGCTGGGATGTAGACATGCTGAGTCAATGTAGGCAGCCCAGGCTTAGTATGTTCGACCGTGATCTCATGTGAGCCGTTAATGACCCTATGCCGTGTATAGGTGTCAGTGGTCAGCAGACGTCCGTCGGTCAGCGTTACATTTGACGTGAGCCCATGTAGCTCGCTTCCGTCCCGCCATCGCAGAGTGATCTCTCCCGTTGCGGAATCGACCTTCACTACGACAGCCTTCGCGTCGGACACGGTAGGGCCCTGCGCGCGAATGCAATTGGTTACCGTGCACGCTAGAACAAGAGAGAAGACGAATGGTGCCGCGGAACTTCGATTCAGCTTCAGAAGCATGAAGGCTCTCAAAAAGAGATCTGCAACCTCCCAGGTTGCAGTCAAAGCATCAGGTCAGTCATCTTGACGACTGTTTTACACTTCAAAATGTATCCGGTTACATGCAAACTCACAATATAGCGGTGCTTTGAAGTGTGTCAACTTCGCAAAGCGTTCTTAGCCCGATCGTTTCGTTAGTTGCTCTCGACAATCGCGTAGACTGAGCGGGAGATTGATCGTGGCGATTTGAAGTTCAGCAACAGATTTCGCAGTCGCGGAGACGGAATCCATGCGCCAGAAGGCCGAGAAGTCAGGTCCTAAAAAGCCTGCGACGATGCGTGATGTTGCAGGCCACGCGGGAGTGTCAGTAGCCACGGTCTCGCGCGCCCTGGATGGCTCTTCGCTGGTCACAGAGGAGACCGCGCTCGCGGTACGACGCGCGGTAGCGAAACTTAACTTCGTCCCAAACATCTCGGCGCGCACATTAAAGTATGGGCAGAGTCATGCTATCGGCGTCATCGTTCCAGACCTGACAAACCCGTTCTTTTCCGAATTTCTTCGGGAATTTGAGGCGCTGGCCTCAGCCAACGGACAGGTTGTTCTGCTGGCGAACGCAGAGGCCAGTGTTGGTGGGGCTCTCACTTCGGTCCGCCAGTTGCTCATGAGGCTTGTCGACGGCGTCGTCGTTCTGCCATCGCTCGACGAACTGGAGCCGTATCAATTGCTCACGCTTCGCAAGGTACCAACGGTGGCCATTGATAGCCGCCGAACCGGCCCTAGCTTCAGTGACGTGAGTTTGATGCATGAGGAAGGAATGAGGCAAGCGATCGGCTATTTGAAAGACCTTGGGCACCGAAAGATCGCTTTCATCGGCGGTTCACCGGGGCTCATGATCTCGAAGTTGAGGTTGGAGGCCTTTCAAGCCTCCCTCAAGATTCACGGAATTACGGTCCGCCATGAGTATGTCCGCTATGGAAACTATCGTGCCGACGGAGGAGACCGTGAGATACGCAACCTCATGCTCCTGGCGGACAGGCCCACCGCTGTCATTGGAGTCAATGATCTCACTGCGCTGGGAGCTCTTCGGGCGGCACGCACCTTGAACATCTCTGTCCCAAATGAAGTCTCTATCGTCGGGTTCGATGGCATCGAACTGGATGATCTGGTATCACCGAGTCTGACAACCATGAGCGTTTCTCGCAAACTTATCGCCCAAAGCTGTCACGGAGCCATAGAGGAGATCCGCCTCGGGCGAAACGGTTCTGGCAGGCAGCTCTACATTCCCGTTGAACTTATCGTTCGTCAATCGACAGGCCGTCCACTTCGTAAAAAATGAAGTAGTCTCGCTAGTAAACTGCTCTCGATGCAAACAAAAAA
This sequence comes from Tunturiibacter psychrotolerans, assembly GCF_051013365.1. Classification (GTDB taxonomy): domain Bacteria; phylum Acidobacteriota; class Terriglobia; order Terriglobales; family Acidobacteriaceae; genus Edaphobacter; species Edaphobacter psychrotolerans_A. Next base: position 3,235,841 of record NZ_CP132941.1, read on the forward strand.
GGCCCCTTCTATCTAAGAAGAGGCCCGAAGTGTTGACGAACGACTAGAAGACAAGTGGCGAAATGGTGATTGCGTCCAAATCAGGAGCGTAGTTCGAGGGGTTATCGAACACGATCTGATTCTTGCCAGCCGCAAGCTGGACCTGGATAACAGTGCTCGTCGGCGTGCCGAAGCTGTATCCATTGAGGTCGAGCTCTTTGGCCGGCTGATCGTTTACGGTGACGAAGAACGACCGTGGCCCTTGCGTGAAGTAATCAATTTCAAGGTTGTAGGTACCAGCGGATGGCACCTCGACATCCGCGAAGGTCACGCTGTTTCCTGCTCCTCCGCCGATGTTTCCGGCCTTGGCCAGACCGGAGGCGTTGCCGTTGAACCCAGCGCTCGCAGAGCCGCTGAGCGTTGCCAGCTCCGCTTCGTAGGTCTGCGCCTCAGGATAAGGCGCGGTCCCGCTTCCACTGATCACAATACGGTCGAGATCGGGAGGATAGCTGATGGGATTTCCGAACTCGATGCTGTTGTCGCCTTTTTTCAACTTCACCGGAATCGTCAACTTGGAGGGAATGTCTCCGCTTCCACCACTTGAGTTAAGCGTGATTGCCGGGCCTCCATTGACATTGATGATGTAAGAGCGGGTACCGTTCGTAGCCGAATCAACTTCCATGTTGTAGACGCCATCGCGATCGACCTTTACATCGTCGAAGAAAACGTTGTTGTTCGGGCCGAGGCCGAGGTAACCAACCTTCTTGCCCTCCGAGCACAGCGGACAATCCGCAACCTGGGCCGATCCGGTGAGCGTCGCCTGGTACGCCTCATAGCTGGTGGACTTGGCCGGAGGCACCTTCACCACACCGCGCACCTTGAGCAAACGCACGCCATGACCCGGCACAACGGTCGAGTACTCAAGCAGCGACGGCCCAAGCTCCGTGTGGCTCCATAGGTCCCGCGTGGTAAGCGTCGCGGCGAAGCCGAGATCGCTCCACGGCAGGCTCACCCGCGTGGGAATCGAGTTCAGGTTGAAGAGAGCAACGTAATACTCGCCATTGCCCAGATTCGACGCCCAGATCGGCGTAAAGCCTGCGCGAATCTGCTGCGCCGGATGGCCCGACTGGTCGACCGCGATCACCTCGTCGTTGCCGAGAATCTTCTTGCCTGTCGCTGACATCTTCGTTAGATCCCCGCCAATCGAGAGCGGAGCGTTAGCCATCGCCCAGAAGCTCATCGCCGTCTGCTGTTCCTGCGGCGTGATGCCATCGGTCGCGTCGTTACCGATCTCAAGAGAATCCAGATCGTTCCATCCCAGCGTGGGTCCCGCGGCCGACTCCCAACTCGGAAGATCGAGGAAGCGAACTTGGATACGATTCCACTCCGTCAGAAAGGGGCAATCTCCCTCGCACTCTACGTCGCCTTCGATGCGCCGTGCGTTGCTGGTCGCCTGCCAGTCTGCGATGTAATCCTGATCGAGCGCCCACGATATCGTCAGCCAGATCGGACGTCCGCTCTGCGCAATCGCCTTGGAAAATGCGGCTACGTCAGGACGATTGTCGATGCTGGTGTCGTCGTTATACGAGCCCGGCGTGACAGCGTCGAGTTTGATAAAGTCCGCACCCCACGAAGCGTAGAGATCGACAACGGAGTTGATGTACTCCTGCGCTCCCGGCTTGGTGTAGTCGATCTTGTCGCCTCCTCCGAACGCGTTCGCGATGGTTGCCGGCTTCACAATGATGTCCTGCAGGTGATACGGAGTTCCGAGAATAGGCTTATTGGCTGCGACCTGATCGGTGCCGACACCAGGGTTCAGGTACATCCCGAACTTCTGTCCGTTGGCATGAATATGCTGGATCATCGCGACCACGTCGGGGAAGCGTGTGGTGTCGAACAACGTACGGCCATACGCATCGGAGGCCCCGGTCCAGCCCGCATCGACGTTGATGTAAATGTATCCGTGCGGCTGCAGGCCGGAGTTCCGCAAAGCATCGGACTGCGCGATGATGCTGTCCTGGGTGAGGAAGGTCTGCGTGGGAGCGATTGTCTGTTGGCTGTAGGTGCTCCAGCCGAGATACGGTCGTTGGCCCACTCCATTCACCTGCGCGTGACTTCCGGTCGCGCAGGCTATGAGCGTTGTGGCAAGTAAGAGGCGAGATTTCACGATAGTTTGCATCCAGGAAAGCGGTTTTCTCAGCATTCGGGTCTCCCATGGCGAGTAGTTGCATGCGCCGACCCTCACATTTTCGGTTTTCAATAGTGAGAGTTAACTTGCGCCAATGAAAAATACTCCTGTGCCCAAAGATTTGGCAAGTAACTTTTCAATAAAGATGGATCGTCGGCGTCAAGCCGCGTTTCCTGCACGGCTGTTCAAGACGTGGCGAAGTGGAAATGCCGACCGCCCGGTGATTCGAAGACGCAAGAGCGACTTGCCGGCCCGCGGCACGCGCATCTCCATAACCCCGACTCAGAGAAGGCGGAACAGTCCAATCTCAATCCCGAGGACCAGCCAAAGCTTTGAACACTCCTGAATTTCAAACAGGCACTTGAGACCGATCATTCTGACAAGCGAGCGAGCTGCTGACGAGAAACGCCTTGCTCTTCCTCCAAGCGAAAGATGGTGATACTTTCACGTAAGGCGTTAGCATGTGCCGGAACTTTCATTCTATGCGGGCGTTTACTTTCATCGAAAGCATACGTTCGCCAAGGTCGCGGAGGATGGGCGCACGCGATCACTTTTGAGTCAAAGTTAGTGTGCCCACAGTCCGGTCTTCAAATTCAGCAGAGCACGTATGATTCACCGTTCATGAAAGGCATCGATAGACAATGAAACTCCATGCATTCATTGGCAGTTCTTCGGAGAACCTGAATGTTGCAAATGCGCTAAGACACAATCTGAAAGACGTGCTTGATTGTCAGGTATGGACAGACGATTTTTTCAAGTTATCTCATACGACGATTGAGACACTGACGACGGGAATCGACAAATTCGATCTAGGGATCTTTGTGTTCGGGAAGGACGACGCGGTTATAAGTCGAGGCGTCGACTCGTTCGGTCCGCGCGATAATGTCATTTTTGAACATGGACTGTTCTGCGGGCGGTTGGGATCTCACCGCGCACTCGTTATTCGCGCGAAAGATAGATCTCTAAAATGGCTATCTGACTTGTCGGGATTCACACCGGCCGAGTTTGATGAAAACTTGGCACTAACAAATGCAGACAAGGCGATAGAAGATGCTTGTACTCAAATTCGAAGTGCCATCTCGCAGATTGTTCCTCGTCCTGGCCTTTATCGCGAGAATGAACGAGTTGCCATTGGACCGGGCTGGTGGACATATGGGAGCACTGAAGCTTCCGCCACTATTGCTGACCATGAAGGTATTGAAATCATTACTGAAGGTAACATCGGAATACTTTTCCCACGGTATAACAACCTTGAATGGCGAGGGCGCTTTTGTGCGGTACGCTTCAAAGCGGCGCCAAATTTGGCGGACAGGCGCTTTTACGTGTCGGTTCGAGCGGAGTCGGAGAAGGTTCTGTTGGCTATGTCGGATTCCTATGACTCAGAGGGTTGGGGTAACCCTCGCAATGAATTCATGATTCGACTTCCACACCTTGAGGAAGATCGCTATCAATCTATTGTCTTAGAACTTGACCGGCTCAAACCATATGTTGGCAAAATCGACGCCGTTACCGGTATCCTCATCCGCCCTGGCATGAAGGTGAGCCATATGTGCGTATGTGACGAATTGCCGGATTGGCTAAAACGCTCGCAACATCTTTATCCAATTGGCGCACCACAAATTACGATTGAATATCCCCCCCACGATGGGGTTGTCGAACGCGAGCACATCGTTGAGGGCACAGTGAATTTTGGAAACTCTGTTGCCAAAGCGAACGATCTGCAAGTCTTTGTTCTGGCCGACGATATTTGGTATCCGCAAGGACGATTGACTGTCGCGAATGGCCGATGGAAGCTAAAAGCATACTTCGGAAATGTGAATTCGGGTCCAGGAGAATTCGCCATCGCAGCAATCACAACGGGTGGAAAACCCACCAAGGGAAACGTTCGAGAATTACCTCTAGCACTTGGGAGAGCGAAGATTCGTGTGACGCGCAAAAGTTAGTCCAATGGCGGGTCGCCCACATCTGAATAACCACTAGCGCGGATGCCCCATATCTCGATTCTGAGATGTGGGCATTCGAGCAAAGCTCGAACGCTTTGAAGATGTTCAAGAAATACCTTGTTGTCTTCTCCACGCCCTGACATGCTGCCATCTCATCAAGAGCATGTACAAAACAACCCAGGACAAGGGCAATGCAATGATGGCGACAAATAAAGCGCCGAGACCATTCATTCCGTCATGCGGGTATCGGTAGACAAAGAATTTAACGCTGCCCCAAATAGCAATCCACGCAGTGCAAGACCCACCTGCTGTGGCGAGCACCACCGACACCATCCTGTGTCGTCTTCGCAGTTGTGACCAATTGGCGGATGGCCGATCCATGAACTCAAGCCTATACCTTGGATGCCCCATATCTCGATCCTGAGATGTGGGCCTTCGAGCGAAGCTCGAACCCCCTTCCACCCACATAATTCACTTGACGCCCCCAAAAAGCGAGCGCACCCTTACCTCACATCAATTCGAGAAGGGAACCCTAATGCGCAAAGCTCTCTTCGCTCTTGCCCTCTTTGCCTCTGCCTTGTCCATCCCCCTCAACGCTCACGCCGACGCCATCGACCAGCTAACCTTCAACTTCACAAAACCCGGCTTCGTCCCAGCTGACGCAGTCATCGACATCCCCGCATCCCCTCCGCCCTCCTACTTGGACGGTCTCTTCGGAGTCTGCCCAGCCTCGAACTGCATCACCGTTCTCGGCACCTCCCCCACCGGATCCAACTACTACCTCGTCAACTTCTACGAGGAGTCACCCACCGACACCTTCGTCACCTACGCCTACTACGGAAACTTGTCCGCCCCCATCCCTCCGGCCCGAGCTTTCCTGCAGATCTCCGGTCTCCCCGCTCTCTTCACAGGCCCTGTGAGCGCCCCCACCTTTCTCACTGGAACCTTCAACGGCGAGTACCAGCCTGTCATAGAGTACCCACCCATCCCCGGCACCCTCACCATCGAACCGCTCTCCAACCCAACCGTCCCCGAACCCTCCACCTTCGCCCTCATGGCAACTGGAATCCTCGGAGGAATCACCACACTCAAACGCAGGATGACCCGTTAACGGCGGGCGACCCATACCTGAATCCAACCCCTACCTCTGGTGCCCATTCATGCAGTTTCATTGCACGAGTGGGCACCCAAGCGAAGCGAGCCGCTAAACCCACGGCTCTCCATTGCCGAAGGACCAATCCGAGCGGTCAACAAAGACCATGTTGATCATGATGTCATCGGGGCGCACGGCTAGCCTGCTCTTCAGTTCGTCGGCTATAAATCGGTAGAAAGCAAGCTTCGAATCCTTGTTATTGCCGACAGTGCTGGTCACCTGTATCAACATGAAGTCAGGCGATCGATTCCACCCGAGGAATTTGGGGTCGTAGATTAAATTGTCGGGGGAATGCTCGCCGATGACGATGAAGCGGTCGCCGTCCGGAGCCTTCAGGACATCGACGATCCCCTGGTATACGACGTCAGCCACAATGGCGCGATACTCGGCAGTCTTTCCTCTAAGCAGATCGATTCGAGCAAACGGCATAATAGTCTCCTCTGAGTGCGGAATTGGTTGAAAGACATTCAGATTTCTCTTCCAAGCCGAAGCAGGTGACAGGACTTCGTGCCTGACTGACAGTTCCGCTCTATGATAGCGGCAAACGGCCGGGTGCCCCATTCATGCAGTTCTCATCGCATGAGCGGGGAGAGCCGTATCGCATTCCCGAAACGGGAACCCCAAAAAATAAACTCAGAAACCGTGGCGCATTTTTCGAAGCCAAAAAACTGACTGCAAAAACACCACGTTTCACCACCCAACCACCACGTCTACACCACCAAAAAACCACGATCAAACACCCGTTTTTCGCAAAAACCCCTGCAAAACACCACAAACCCCACCCACAAAAAAATATTCGTCTCCCCACAACAACTTCGGGACGAATTCCGCCCGGGGTTCGTCCGGTCGACGAAAAACGCAGTACCCTGAAGGGGAACAAAGCGCAGGAGACCATGCCACAATCACCGCGTGAATTGCTGGAAAAAGAGCTGGAGGCCGTCGTGCGAGACATCCAGGCGATCGAGGACCAGATCGCCAACGATCCTCCCGACACCTCTGGCGAACTGCTCCGCCTGCGAGAGATTCAGCGCACCTATCGCGGTATTGCTGCAAGCATCAAGCAGGCCATTGCATTGGAAGCCTCACGTTCCATCCCATAAATTGGCCTTTCGGCGAAGCTCAACCCCTTCCACCCCACCCAAAATTCACGCCCAATTGGCGACCGCTAGGCTATGTATCTCAACTCCGATGTAGGCATTCGAGCGGAACTCGAAACTTTCCACCTCTGTAAACCGCATCCCAGCGCCTCCATCGCATTGCAAGCGAATAGCAAAGCCCCTTAACTCCTGGCCCACATACCTCTCCGGTCCGGGCAAATAATCTATATGAAATTAAACGAAATTACGCGCAATTAGTTAGGTTGCCATGTGAAAGATAAAAAACATCCTTGACAGCCATTCGGAAGCGAGGCGTAAGATGCGCCCAAGCGAAAAGGTAGAGGAGAAGGAGTTTCACAAAATGACATTCCACACAGCTTCCCGATCTCACCGGCACTCTCCGTTTTGGATACTCTCTTCTTTTATTCTGTTTCTATTCGCTTCGGTATCGCTTGGCGCACAAACCGGGGCCGCCTACTATGTGTCCACGAGCGGAAGTGATAACAATCCCGGAACTCTCAGCGCCCCCTGGTTAACCATCCAGAAAGCGGCAAATTCAGCCACGGCAGGCGCCACAGTGTACGTCTTCGGGGGCGTTTACACAGAGACTGTCAGCTTCCCGAATTCTGGAACGGAGAAGGCGCCAATTACATTCCAGAGCTATCCCGGACAGACGGCGATCATCGACGGTACCGGCCTAATCGTAGCGGGCACGCAAGGTCTCATCACAATCTCGGGAGCCCTAAGCTACATCACCATCAGTGGGTTTGAACTCCGCAATTTGTCTACGAGCGGCGATGGGGTTCCGTGTGGCGTCTGGATCACGGGCTCGGGCACGGGGATCCATATTCTAAACAATTTGATCCACAACATTGTGACCACTACAACGAGCGGCAACGCTTGCGGGTTGTTTGCATACGGCACATCGCGGACTCCCATTACCGAGTTGGTTGTCAGTGGCAACGAGCTCTACAACTTGAAGACAGGGAATAGCGAATCGATGACCCTAAACGGGAACGTGACCCATTTTAAAGTCACCAACAACCTCGTTCACGACAATAACAATATTGGCATCGACATCATTGGATACGAAGGCACAGGTCCCGTCGGTTACGACCAGGCTAGTTATGGTGTGGTCAGCGGGAACACGGTCTATAACATCAGCGGAATAGCGAATCCGAGCGAGGGTCGTGAATATGACGCCGATGGACTCTATTGTGACGGGTGCGGATATGTCACGTTCGAGAGAAACGTGATCTTCCAGGTCGACTACGGCATCGAGACAACCAGCGAAAATCAGGTCTGCCAGGCCACTGGCACTGAGTGGTCTGGCCCAAACAACACTGGAACCGCTGCCAGAGGCAAGCTTCCGTGTTACGGCATGTTCGCTACAGTACGCAACAACCTGTTCTACAAGGCAAATTCCTGCGGTATGTCCATCGGCGGTTACGCGACCGCGACCAAAAAAGGCGGTGGGAGTAATGGAGGCGGCAGCAGCTACCACGATGTCTTCGTCAACAACACTCTCTATGACAACGGTGCCCAACCAGGAAACTCAGATGAAGGGACGCCAAGTGGCGACTACCAGATTCAGAACCAGGTAGGCAGTGCCCAAGAAGATTATTTCGAAAACAACATTGTCTATTCTGGCTCACCCAATATCTGGATCAACAGCTACGCCCCAGCTTCCACGGAGTATCCTGCCCCGCCCGCCACTCTCAATTGGAACCTCTACCACTCAGAGGCGGGATACGTGGAAGGAACGTCAATCTCGTGGGCTGGCGTGAGCACCTACACGAGTTTTGCAAACTGGCAAAGCACCAGCGGGGAAGATGCAAACTCCGTGAACAGGAACCCGCAGTTCGTGGATCTGGGAGACACGCCTTCGAATTTTGACATCCACCCGACTTCTCCGGCCGTCGGAGCTGGCAGCACCAGCCTGTCGTGCAGCGTTGGCTGGTGTGATCCCCATGACAGTTCCCCCGACTCTATTTATGGAAGCACCGACTTCCTTGGTAATCGCCGGACGAAAGGCTCGAGCATTGACATAGGTGCCTACCAAAACACCGGAACCAGCGTTCACAACAAATTGAGAGTGGATTTGACTGCGACGACGGATACTCTTAAGCCGGGTCATTCGACCACTCTGACTACTACGGTCTCTGCCATTCCTGGCGGCGCCGGTGTGCCGAGCGGTACGGTGAGCTACATGCTTGGGTCGACCTTGCTGGCAACGCAAACCTTACTGCCGACCAGCGCTACGACATCTGAGGCAAGTATGCCGATCAGTGCGTCGCAGCTTGTGAAAGGCGCAAACACGATTACGGCAGTGTACTCGGGAAATTCGATCGCGAGGTGCTGCAGTCCAACAGAACCGCCCGGAGAAACACAAACACCGCTTCCGGTCTACCCCAGCGCAACCTCGGCGCCCATCACTGTGTGCCGGGAGGAGGATCACCGCGATGGCAAAGGAGAAACGAGTCATTCATGCATCGCAACCCGCAGCAGTGAGTAATGTGCGCAACTGAGTCTCACTGCACGCTGTGCTGTTTCTTCATTGTGGATGGAGCTATCTCGCTATCGGTCGAGTGGCTCTTGGAATTCAGTGGGAGCTACTAAGAATGCCGGGAAACCAATGGACCGCATTATCGTGATATAGCTTCCGCAACACCGGCTCAGGCAAAGCTAGACCTTCAACCTTGTGCCCACGGAAATCCAACGCATCATCGGTTGCAAGGAAACGCCATTCCCGCGCGTAGGAGGACTCGGATCTTCTTACCATTTGATGAACATTGTCCTGCGGGTTGAGTGTGTCGTCGGTACCGTAGATCAATCGATCTTGATATTTAGTTATGAAAGCGATCATATCGGCACGGGGTTGCATCATTAGATAAGGTATGCGGGAGGCAAGATCTACGGCAAAGTTTGGATAGCGATCCAGATGCCGGGCCACTTGGCTAAAATCTCCTTCCATACTGCCAATGTGGGCTCCAACCATGCGAAGATCTGGATTTTTTTCAAGAACATGATCGCGTGCTTGAAGGATTGTCTCCTTGGATGGGGAATGGGGGATCTTGTACATGTACCACTCTGGATGGTCCGCAAAGTAGGAGAAGTCAGGGTCTGTAGGATTTGGAGGAGACCACGCTGTGTCGGGATCTGCAACATGTGTAACCAGCGTCTTGCCGTGAGCAGCGATGTCCTTATAGATAGGCTCAAGGGAGGGATCGTCGGGAAGGATGTAGTTGCCTTTGGCATCCTTGATTTCCATACCGACGTTCTTCCATAGTTTTACTGCGATGGCCCCCTCATCGAAACTTTGGTTAAGCTGGCGAATCGCAACCGCCGCGAAGTCGCTCTGATTGAAACGGTATGCATCGAATGTTGTACACGCGGCCGCATGGCCGTTACTGTTGTGAACGACTTCAAAGACATCCTTGCTTTCTTTTGATAAATCTCTCCTCTCAGGGGTATTGTTATCGGCCACGACTACAATGTCTAAAATATGTAAGTGAAGCTTTTGCAGCATCGCAAAGAACACTGGATCGCTCTCGTAGATATGAGTGTGAGTATCAATGGGTTCTAGCGCTGTGAATTGCAACAGCTCCTGATCATTGAAATCACCCGTTATCGGTGCGGATGTAGATCTAACATCAGGAGTGCTTTTCGTGGACGACTGTCTCCCAGCAATTAACATCAAGGCCAACGGTAGCGCGAGTGTTTTCACAAAATTTACCTCATTGAGTTAGATCGCATAATAAGGGGTACAAGCGAAGAGGAAGAAGTTCAACAGCTATCCGATTAGCTTTTCCATATCGACCTGGCCGAGATGCGTACGGCGGAAGGCAGACTCTATCTCTTCGTCGCCATCGACCGAACCTCCAAGTTCGCCTTCGTTGAACTCCTCGAACGAGCCGACATCCGGGCCGCATCTTTCTTCTTATAGCTCACAACCCCCGACAAGTTCCCTACTCGCATGCTTTGCAGGTAGCATCCTCTTATTCTTTTGCTCTCGAGTTAGGTTAGTCTTAAGGCGCGATTGTACGAAAACACGGAGTTGTTCAATGATGAAAGATAGCCCGATAGTGGATGATCCCGACGAGGGATCGGCGCTGGAGCCGGCAACCGGCGGATCGGCGGCGGAAATGCCGCTAGACGGAATGATGGCCGAGGAGCGGCGGACGCAGATCCTGCAGATCATCCGCAGCGCCGGCCGGGTGCGGGTCAATGGACTGGCCACCCGTTTCAATACGTCGGCTGTAACCATCCGCAGCGATCTGAACGAATTACATCAGCGTGGCCTCGTGCTGCGCTCCCACGGAGGAGCGGTCCTTCCGGAAACAATCCTGCGGGAGTCGCCCGTACACGAGCGCCTGAAGACCCACTCGGACGAAAAGCGGCGCATCGGCGCGATGGCGGCCACTCTGATTGACGACGGCGAGACCATTATCCTGGATTCCGGCACAACGACCCTGGAAATCGCTCGGCAGATCAAGAAGAAGCCGGGTCTGCAGGTGATTACCAACGGAGTCAATATCGCCGCTGAGCTGCTGGATGCGCGCGATGTGCAGGTCTTCATTGTGGGCGGAACGGTGCGCGGTGAGTCGGCGTCCATCAGCGGTCACTTCGCGGAACAAATGTTCGAACAATTCTCCGCCGACAAGCTTTTTCTGAGCGGAGCAGGATGCGATCTCAACTTCGGTGTAAGCGGAGCGAACTTGGAAGAGACGATGGTGAACCGGGCGATGATTCGCATTGCGCGCGAAATCATTCTGGTGGCCGATTCCAGCAAGTTTTCCAAGCGCAGCATGTCGCGCATCGCGCTATTTTCACAGATCGACACCGTTATCAGTAACACCAGCCTCGAGGAAGAGGTCCAGGAAAAATTGCGGGCTATCGGCTGCAATCTCATACTGGTCTAGCCAGTATTTTGGGATACTGGCGTGACGCAGTCGCGTGTCCACAGCGCCGAAGCGGGCAGTCTGTACTCAGCGTGCATTGTTGCTGCTGAAATCAGAATGCCCGTTTGCTCGTGTCGACATCTAGCTAGATTCGAATAAAAAGCTTCTTGCGATACATCCAGAACAGCATGAGCCAGTAGATTCCCAGGGTGAGAGTTCCAAGAACGATCGGCGCCTGATCGCTTCCCAGCATATTCAAAAAGCCTGCCCCTAGATTGATGCGGATGCTGCTCTCAACAAATTCTTCACAGAGGTGAGCAATCAGATACGCGGCGATGGAGTTCATGCCGATCACGACAAGCGGGAACGCAAGGCCACGCTGCTTCTTGATTTCGATGACCCACGAAAAGGCAGCCAGATAGAAGAAGCACACGCCTCCGCTGAACAGCGTCCATGAAGGCGTCCAGACGCGCTTCACGATGGGGCAAACACCGGCAAAGTGGAACAACAGGCCGGCAGCCATGAAAGCGCCGCCTGCTACCAGGAACTTCCGCATCGGAATCGCCGGCGATGCCGCCAGCGACCAGCGTCCCGCAGCAACCCCCAGCAGCATTGTTGCCAGTGTCGGAATGAAGCTCAGGGTAAGATAGCCGCCGTCGTTGTACACAAACGGACTGGTGCGGGGAAACAAGTTCAGGAACCAGACATCGAAAGCCTGGCCCAAGTTGCTGTTCATATTCCAGTGTGCTGCAAAACCGGTGAGCAAGTGTTGATGCCAGTTGTCCGGCACACCCACCGCCGCGTAGTTGAAATTCGGACCCGGCGCCGGATAAAGAGCCCATGCCAGCCAGTAGCCGAACAGGATCGCTGCCAATGCCGTCCATTGCCAGCGCGGACGAGCGAACGTCAACAGAAAAGCAAAAGTGTAACCGAGGCCAATCTGCGTCAGGGTGTCTTCGAAGGTGAAATAAGTGATGGGGCTATGTGTGGACCGTAAGAAGATTCCCAGTGCGATAAGCAGGAAACTACGCCAGATGGTATGGCCGAGCATGCGCGCGAAAGAGGTGCCTTTCTTCTGTCGGCTTCGCAGTGAGTAGGGAAGGGCAACTCCGACAAGAAAGGTAAAGGAAGGCTGGATCGTGTCATGGAGACTCATGCCCACCCACTCGACGTGGGATTGGTTGAAGGCCAGGATTCGCCAAAACAAGCTGTTGGGGAACGATAGAGCTACGTGGGCAAACTGAAGGACTTCCGCCATCATCAGCAGCATGACGAAGCCGCGGTAGGCGTCCACCGCAATGTTTCGCTGCACTTTTTGCTCTTGAATCACGGAAGTTTCCCCCATGGGCAAATCCTCAGGCAGATGATGGTTGTCGATATGGGAAGCGATATAAAAGTATCATTATCTTTCGAATGCGGTCTATTCAATTTCTATTTTTGACGCTCCGCATGAAACGTGACGGGTTGAACTCTTTCCGCAACTGCGGAATTCCGGGCTTCCGGACTTTCACCTGAGCCGGTATCCCGCCCTTCGACCTGGCATTATTCGGGATGCGAGATCAGCCGTCACCCGTGGGCAGCAATTATGTAAGTTCATAACAATGTTATCGTTGCGAGAGACTCGGAGCGGGAGGGCACGCGTTGATACGCTGCCACTACATAATTTGCCTGGGTGAATGAATGTCTTGACATGAGCGACCTTCATCCCCTAATCTCATGTCCAACCTCAGCTTGCGAATTCTTACGATATTTCCGCATACTTACGGATTGACGCATTTGAACACGCAACCCTCAATGACTCCGCGTTTCCGCAGATCCGTACCCTGTCTGCACTCCCTGGTTGTTGCCTTCGCACTACGCTACGCAGTGTCACCGAATCACGCAGAGCCCCTGAAGACGAGCCTGCCAAAATCAGGACCGAGATGAAGGAATGAATTCTGACGAGCAGAACCCTGGATCGGGATCGTGGAGCAGACGCAGGTTCGTGCAGATGGGCGCGGCCAGCGCCGTTGTGCTCGGCGCAATGAATTCAGCTCGCGCCAATGCGGACGAAGCTACCACGTCCGGGACCATGATCGACGTACCGTTTGACAAGCGAAACCCGCGGGTCGCTTTTATCGGCACCGGGGGGCGCGGCATAGACCTGCTGGAGAATCTGCTTGCAGCCGATGGCCAGGTGGTTGCGTTGTGTGACCTGGTCCGCGACCATGCCGACCATGCCGCATCGTTGGTGGTCAAGGCCGGGCAGGCCAAGCCCCAGATTTTTGCGGATGATCCGTATGCCTTCGAAGCCATGCTTGCCAAAGATGACATCGACCTGGTGCTGGTTGCAACTCCCTGGAGTTGGCATGCTGAGATGGCGATTGCGGCCATGAAGCACGGCAAGGACGTGTGCATTGAAGTGCCTGGCGTGGTCACGCTCGCAGAATGCTGGAAGATCGTCGAAACATCGGAACAGACGCGCAAACACTGCATGATGTTGGAGAACTGCTGCTACGGTTATAACGAGACGCTGATTCTGCGCATGATTCGCGACGGCAAGTTTGGCGATCTTCTCTACGGAGAAGGCGCTTACCTCCACGATCTTCGAGAAGAGCTGTTTTCCGACAAAGGGGAAGGCCTGTGGCGTCGAGCCGAACACACCATGCGCGACGGCAACCTGTATCCCAGCCACGGTCTTGGGCCGGTAGCGAACTACATGAATATGCAGCGCGGCGATCGTTTTGGCTACATCGTTTCGATGAGCTCGCCGCAGCGAGGCCTCGATCAATACCGCAAGGAGCATCTGCATCCCGGCGATCCGCGCCAGGAAGAGCGCTACGTGGCTGGCGACATGAACACGTCGCTCATCAAGACCGCGAAGGGCCTCACCATCACCGTCAAGCATGCTGTCGCCACGCCGCATCCCTACGATCGCATCAACCTGATTGCCGGATCGAAAGGCATCTTTCAAGACTACCCGCCACGCATTTACCTTGACGGCCAAAACAAGGACGAGTCGTATATGCCGATTGAGTCATGGAAGCAATATGCGCATCCGCTTTGGGTGAAAGAGGGCCAACTCGCGGCAAAGCTGGGTGGGCATGGCGGTATGGACTTCATCATGCTCTACCGGCTGCTGCAATGCGTGCGCGAGGGTCTTCCGCCGGATATGGATGTGTATGATGCCGCTTCCTGGTCTGCCGTCGGACCGCTCAGCGTGAGTTCCGTAAGCCGTGGCAGTGCGCCGGTTGATTTCCCGGACTTCACGCAAGGCAAGTGGATGCAGCGAAACATATCTCCCATCGCCAGCCAGGCGTAACCGGATGGAGAGCGCCGGTGATTCGCCGGCGCTTTCTCAATGCTTGTGTCTTGGATGGGGCGCCTGCTCAACGTCAACGGTAGCAGTCGCCGAAGGCACGCTTTCACCATTGGCGTTGACTGCGCGAACCCAATAAGTTTTTGTTCCCAAATCTTCAGCCGGCTCAGTAAACTCTGGCCGTGTTAGCCCGGACGCAATAATGTGCGCCGCTCCTGCCTGCGAGCTCTCAACGATGTATGTTGTGGCCTGTGCGACTGGACCCCATGTGAGGCCGATGAACCTGCCTTGGAGCGCGGCGTGTAAGTTCGCCGGCGCATCCGGCGCAGAGCCGTTGGGAAGCAATCCGTACACGCACAGCTGTCCGGTCCCAACATTCGCCGTGCCAAAACTGGCTAGGTACACTTTTCCATTGGCAACTGTGGGCGGAGACATCTTGGAGTAGTTGTTGCAGTCGTCGCGCGCCGGGTTCTCGAGAGAATTCCAAAGCTCATGATTGATGTCGTCCGCATCGTAGGCATGCAGAATGCCGGGGCGTGACTCGTTCCATGAATCGCCGGTGGCATGAATCGCGGCCCACAGAATGCCATTCTTGTCGCCGTTGGCAGAGAGCGAAAGCATGGCTCCGGGATGGCCATCGTTCTTGTCCGGACGAATCATGAACGGCGTCTCGTCAAACTTGTTGCCGTTAAAGCGATAGGCACGAGCCCTGTCCCGCTGGCCCCAGAGGTAGAGAGTGTTGCCGTTCTTGGCGCTCTTCCAATAGACCATGCTATGCAGATGGGAACTCGTTGCGGGAAAGCGCTGCACGGCGTGCTCATCGCCCAAATGGCCAAAGTGCTCGGTGTCGATGACATAGAGCACGCCCTCTTTTCCGCCGCCAATCACCAGGTGCGTTCCGGGAATCAAGACAGCTCCCGAGGAGTTGAGATCGGTGTCGCTCTTGTCCAATTCAAAATGGTTGGTGGGTGTGAACCAGTCCAGCAGATGCAGATGCGGATCGAGCTTGATGAAGCTCTCGCTGAACTGTGTCGTTCCGTTCCAGCTGCCGTTTCCAGTGATGAAATAGATGTTCCCCTTGTCATCGACTGCGGGCGCCTGGCCCGATTGCCAGATGCTCGCTTCGCTCCCTCCGGGCGACGTGTTGAACACGCCGTTCTGGCTGAGCGAGGCCGCGTCGTAGCTCATCAAGAAGCCATGATACGGGTCCTTGTCGCAGTGCGAAGCGTAGCCGATAAACACATTGCCGCTGGAAAGGAAGAGTGCCGGCCGTTGGTTTTGCAGCAGCGGATCAAACCCATGAGCGGCGATGGAAACGGGACTATGGGCCAGGTCAGCTCCGGTGGCAAGGTCCAGGGCATGGAGACGTTGGCTGAATTGGCCGCCTGCTTTCGTCAGCGCGACGACGTAAAGAGTTGTCTTTTTCTCATCGATCACCGGGGTGCCGATGATGCCCATGTTGCCGTTGATATCCGTGCAGCCGAAGTCCGCGTCGTTCAAGTTGGCAGGCGTTCCGAAGTTGACATGCCAGAAGGGGACGATGGCTTTCGGATCGTTCGCATCGAAGGCATACACGCTGTTATTAACAGTCGTTACATAGACGACATCGTGCCATCCGCCACCTATCTTCACGTTGGTCACCAGCAACGGCTGTGCGTACAGCTGATCGTCCACTACCCGCTTGAATAGCATGCCGAACTTTGCTGCGTTGACGTTGGCGGGCGTAAGAACCGTCTCGTGCAGATTCGTGCCCGTTCGCTCGCGGTTATTGTGATTCGTAAGAACATCCACCTGGGCGGAAGTCACAGAGGGTAACGCAAAACAAGTGAGGCAAAGTACAGCTTGTGCGCAGCAGTGGATGCGGGTCAGATCTTTTCGTTTCATAACGTCACTCCCATACTTCACCTTCGGATGAATCCATCAGCAATTCGAGTCTGTTGCGTTAGCCCAATCTCATGTCAAACGTCATGATCATGGAGGCGCAGCGTACAGGTCGTGCCCACATGCACCCCGGTCAGCTCTTCAGCGCAACCGGACCGGAAGCGCTGGCTGGAGCGCGAACCAGCAGCAACAAGCACGCAGTTGCCAGAATCGGCATCAAACCGGCAACCAGAAACGCTGGCGCATAAGAAAAGCGATCGACCAGGATGCCGACGGCAAATGTGAAGACCGCGCCCACCAGCCCAGCTGCCAGCCCGCTTACACCGGTTACCGTAGCCACCACGTCCTGGGGAAACAGATCGGAGGGTAGAGTCAGACCCATGGTCGACCAACTGGCGTAGCCCCACAGTGCGAAACAGATCAACCCCAATGCAAAATAGACGCTGTGTACAGAGGCTGCAGGAATCCCCGCAAGAATCGGCAGGCAACTGACGACGCACACCCAGGTGCGGGCACGCAGCACCGAGACCCCGCGGCGAATGCAGTAGCCTGAAATCCAGCCTCCCGTGAAGTTGCCAAGATCGGCGGCGATAAAAGGTATCCATGCAAAAAGGGCGATGCGCTGCAGGCTGAATCCGCGTGCATCACTTAGATATTGCGGAAGCCAAAAGACATAGAACCACCAGATAGGATCAGTGAGTGCACGCCCCAGCACAATGCCCCAGACGTTACGATTGCGCGCTAATGTGAGCCACCGTTGCACTCCGCGTTCCGCAGAAGTGGAAGGCGCGTCCTGGCCCGCGCGGATGAGCGCCACTTCCTCCTTCGTGACCCTTGGATGGCGGTCTAACGGATGGTAGACGCGCAACCAGACCGCCAGCCAGACAAAGCCCAGAGCGCCGGAGAAAAGGAATGCGGAGCGCCAGCCAAAGGCCAATGCGATGAGAGGAATCGCCAGCGCAGCCACAGCTCCGCCGACACTGGAGCCGCTATCGAAAATGGCCACGGCAAGGCTGCGTTCCTGGCTAGGAAACCACTCCGCGACGGTTTTGCTGGCTCCGGGCCAGTTGAACCCTTCGCCGATGCCGAGTAGAAATCGAAAAGCCGCAAAGCCGAAGACGGAGCTGGCGAAGCCAGTGAGGATGTTGATCACCGACCAGAACACAACGGCAAGAGCAAGCCCGAGTCGCGTGCCCACAGCGTCAAGAAAGATGCCGCCAAGCAGCCACGTGAGAGCATACGAGATCTGAAACGCGCCAAGAATCTTGGAGAGGTCGGTATGCGTCAAGTGGTATTGCGCCGTGATCAGCGGTGCCAGCACAGAGAACGTCTGCCGGCTGATGTAATTGGTTACCGTCGAAAAGAACAGCGTCCAAACAATCCACCATCGTACGTTCCCTTTGCCGCGCGGCTTCTGCGACGCGTCAACCTCCACTGTCACATCTTCAGCATTCATTGCATCTCGCTATCCCACTGCTCCAACCGGATGATCGACAATTTGCTCGTTCTTCGAATCCCAATACAGCTTCTTGCCGCTCCAGTAAGATTGCGTCGCCATGATGCAGACAAGCGAATGCGAGAATCCATGGTCGACGGTGGCATTGGGCTGGCTCCGCGTCTGCATCGACTGCAGCCAGTTCACCAGATGAACTACGTCATCATCGTCCGGCCCCACTGAGGTCGGCGCCGGCGCTCCAGGAACCTGGACAATCTTTCCGCCGTCTTTCGCGGGCCCAACGATGGGAAGACCCTTATACGTCGGCCCACTGTCGAATGGATCGAACTCCTGCCTGCCCCCTTCGCGCGTAACCATAAACAGCGACGCGCCCTCGCCGCCGTAATTCTCGATCGAGCCATCCCGTCCATCAATCCGCGAAAAGCTGCGATAGCTGTTCCCAAAGACCGTCTTGTACGTGTAGAGAAAGCCCTTCGGATAGACGATTGCCGTCACTGCAGTATCCGGATTTTCCCGCCCATCGTTCCATGCGAAGATTCCGCCGTTGGCAACCACGCTCTCCGGATAGGCCTCGTCCGTCCATAGATGCACCAGGTCGCAGCCATGGCTGAGCCACTGATCGAAGATTCCCGACGAAAAGTCTTTATACAGTCTGAATTCAAGATAGACATGGGGATCAAATGGACGATCAGGCTTACCCAGCAACCAACGCTTCCAATCCGTATCTTCTTCTTTCAGATGCGATGTCCGGCCATAGAGCCATTGCTTCCACTCCATGTTGACGTCCATCAGCATCTCTTTGGAATAGCCAGTGTCCGACCGAGTGAATCTCCAACGCTCTTCATTGACATTCCATTCCTGCTCAACGTGTACGATCTTTCCGATGCGCCCCGAA
The DNA here is from genome assembly GCF_051013365.1 of Tunturiibacter psychrotolerans. Lineage (GTDB taxonomy): Bacteria > Acidobacteriota > Terriglobia > Terriglobales > Acidobacteriaceae > Edaphobacter > Edaphobacter psychrotolerans_A. Next base: position 3,254,632 of record NZ_CP132941.1, read on the forward strand.
CGAATCATGTCCCTTACTGCAAGCGGATAGGGCTGGCTGCGATGCTGCGTTCCCATCTGCACAATTTGTTTGGATTGCTTGACGATGTCGCGTGTCTCAATGGCCTCGGAGAGTACGTTCGCAAAGGGCTTCTCAACGTAGCAATCCTTTCCGGCCTTCACCACTTCGGCACACAGCTTGGCATGCTGGAAGTCGCCTGTGGCAATCATCACTCCGTCAAGGTCCTTCAACGCCAGCATCTCTTCGGAGTACTTGAAGCTTCGCGGTTCAACATTGAACGCCTTTTTCACCTGGGCTGCGCGGTGTTCTCGTGCCATGCTCCACAGATCGCAAACCGCAACCACTTCAACGGGCATCTGCTTGGAGGCAAGCGTAACCATGTGCACATGTCCCTGGCTCCGGTCGCCGCAGCCGAGTTGACCCAGGCGAATGCGATCGTTGGCGCCTAGAATGCGCGCATAGGATTGAGCACTCATGCCGGCAGCCAGCATCGTGACTCCAGCCTGCTTCACGAACGTGCGGCGATCGATTTCGTTTCTTGCGTTTTCAACCATTGCAATCAACTCCCGGTTTTGGATCTTTGAGTGGTACGGAAAATCTCAAAGGAAATGGAAGGGTCTGAATTGTGCAGCGCAATCTCATCAACGTAGCCACTTGGGTACACGGTGCGCCCTGTATTGATGAACGGACATTAGCACACGAAAATATTCGAAGGCAAGGGAAATTTCCGAATACCATTGAAAATTCTCTGAGTTGAAGAAAATGCAAGAGTCGCGCTCGAAGCCAGTTCTTTCCATCTGAGAAGAACATCAGAACCTGAAGCAATACAATCAGTGCCTGCGCAGAGCCTCTTAGAAACCGCTCCATCCTGCCAAGGTTCTGTATACGTAAGAATCACCGGCCCTTTGCTTTTCGTGAAAATTATCTGGTATTGTTGGCCTCAAGTCGGCGAGCAGGTTTCTTGCGCACTTGGGAAAGGGTCATCTTAGTCATGAACGAGATCGGGAATGACCGGGGCGTGGGGCGTAGAGTCGCATGACCGACGCGGCTTCAAGGAAGAGAAAATTCGGCCTGCGAGAGATTGCTTCCGCAGCGCAGGTAAGTATTTCCACCGTTTCCCGGGTTCTGAATGGGAGCCACACCGTTGATGCTGGCATCCGCAAAAGCGTGCTGGCGGCCGCGGCCGATCTTGATGTCGACTTTTCTCAGCGAAATAAAACCAAGGCTCTGGCAATTCTCCTCAGTAATCGGGTCAAGCACCACGCATTTCACTCCAGCGTCATTCTTGGAGCTGAGGCGATCTGCGCTTCCCATAACTGGGAGTTGATCTTCCAATCGCTGAATTACCCGGCAAATGTCCCCGGTAAGGATCTCCACTTGCCGAACGTCGTTCAACGCCGCGACATCGTTCGTGGAGTGATTCTGGCGGGCACAAACTCCGCCAACCTTCTCGAGTTGCTCACCTCAAAAGGTGTTCCTTTCGTGGTCTTCGGCAATAACTTAATGGAAGAGGTTGAGCAGTCCAATTACGACGTAGTCTTCTCCGATGATATCCAGGGTGGGTTGGATGCGACGCGCTACCTCATAGGCCTGGGGCACCGCCATATCTGGTTCGTGGGCAATCTTCGTCTTCCCTGGTTCGCCCGATGCTACGAGGGCTATCGACGCGCAATGGAAGAAGCGCATTTGCAGCCTCGCCACAGCTCTATCGATTCAGAAGACGAGACCGATATCGGCTATCTCGGAACAAAGTCATTACTGGCGAAAGGCGAACAGGTAACTGCGATCTTTGCCGGGAATGACCCAACAGCACATGGTGTGTACAAGGGGCTGCGCGATAGCGGCCTGGAGATTCCGGGCGACATCAGCGTCGTAGGTTGCGATGATACCGTTGGTTCCTGGTTGTACCCGGCGTTGACGACGATCCGCGAGTTTCCTGAGCAGTTGGGCAAACAGATGGTGGAGTTGCTGCTGAACAGGATTGCCAATCCCGGTCAACCCCGGCAGCAGGCAACTCTGCCCACCGAACTTATCAAGAGAGACTCATGCCGGGCGATTTCCGCTTCCGCCAATATTCCAGCGGTCGCCGCGTCACGCAAATCGAGGAGCTAGGACCGCTGTCATTATCCGGAGAGAAGCACGTCGTCCAATTCGCTAGCCGATTCCAAATCTAAATATATTGTCGCATCCGGATGAGTGCGGAGGATCGTAGCGGGGCACTCCGTGGAGATGGGTTCTTCCAAGGCGCGGCGCACAATCATTGCTTTGCGTATACCCGGAACCGATACGATCAGTTTTGGAACGCGCAGCAGTGTTGGAATCGTAAGTGTTATCGCGCGAGCCGGAACCTGCTCCACGCTAGGAAACCATCCCTCTGCCATTTGCTGCTGGCGGCAGAGGGCATCGAGCACAACAATCTTGGCGTCGAGAGGATCGGTGAAATCTGCCACCGGGGGATCGTTGAAGGCAAGGTGGCCATTTTCTCCAATACCGAGAAAGCATACTTGCGGGTCGGCGAGCCGAAGCTTGGCGGCATAGTCCCGGCTGGTCTGCTCCGGGTCCGGCGCGCTTCCATCAATTTCAGAAAACTCTTTCATCCGCACCTTGCCCGTCAATCTTTCGCGGAGATAGCGGCGGAAAGAGGCAGGATGATCCGCTGACAGATCCACATATTCATCCATATGAAAGCCGCGAATCTGATCCCAGGGTATATCTGGAAGGCGCGTGAGCTCATTGAGAATCTCGAACTGCGAAGCCCCGGTCGCAAATATAACTCCTATCGAGTTATGAGCATTCGCTAACTCGATCAACGCCTTGCTCGCCGCCCGTGCAGCAGCTGCCCCGGCTGCGTAACGGTTGGGATGAACTTCGACCGTCGCCGTTCCAACCTGGTAATACTTTGCCGGGATACTTGTTTCAGTCAACCTTGACTCCTTGGCGAGTGAGTAAGTGAGGGGAGATGTCATGGAACCGCACGGGCTTAGACCGGCACTGAATCCCGATATAAAGGGAACGTCGAGAGACTCTTCACCATGAATACGTCTGAGCAGTATTCTTGTCAAGAAAATTTTCTCAAATATTAGAGGTAATTTTCTCGCGCCGGGATGAACCGTCTCGGCGCTGAAGACGAGACGGCAATCTGTATGGGAATAGGGGATATTTGTATTAGAGAACAGACCTGCCCGGATCGGGCATCAACGGGCGGCTCTCTCGCGCAACCCCAACGGACCGATGGCCTCAGTCCTTGCGCGGCAACCTACGCATTGACTCGGCGTTCAGATACCGGCGAACTTCTACCTTGCTGAAGATGCTTCGTGATAGATTTTCACACCTTGAACCACCCGGTTGATGACCCCGTCCGGGCTGGGGTTATCGGGATTTAACCCGATCCGCAAACTCAGGTGATAGCCGAGAAGTTGTGGGCCAAGTATCTCAAACGGCGTACGCAAAGCGTCATCCGCTTCAGGAGCGATGGAGGGGATGACTTCATCGAATAGATCCCCAAATTCGTGGGGATCGGCGATTCCGACCAGGTATCCGATCTTTTTTGCGCGAAGTTCATAAATGAGGTCCACTTCGTAGCGGCGCCGGACAGGATCGCTGGATGGCAGGCACATCACCAACGTATCTCGTTTGACAAAGGACATAGGGCCGTGACGAAGCCCAAGGTATGTTTCGGTGACCACAGGAAAGCCCCCGGCAGTCATCTCCAGGGTTTTGAGTCCCGCTTCCCGGCCCCAGCCAAGCAACGGTGGGGAGGACAAAATCACGATCCGGTCTCGTACGCGATCTGCCACAAGCCGGCAGACGCGATCGATTTCGGGCAACAAAGCGGCTGCGCGTTTGCTGAAAGCTTCCACCGCTGCTGGTACAGAATCAGGTTGCGCCAGAGCTAGTCCGGCAAGAACCAGATTGGAAAACGCGCTGGTCATCACAAGGCTTTGGTCATTCGTCCGCGGATCAAGCACAATGAGCCCATCCAGGCCCGAGTGAGACAAGGCTCCATCTTCATTGCAGACAATGGCAAACTGAAGAATGTCTGGCCTCATCCCTCGAATTCGCTCCACGACAGCAGCGCTTTCTGGACTGTTCCCCGACCGAGCCAGTGAGATCACTGCCCCCACGTTCTCCAGGTGACGATTCGAATCCAATAGGAAGTCAGTCGTAGGAATGGCCGACGCGTTATGCCAGGCCGCCGCAACCGCGCTGGCAGCGTAAGCAGACGTTCCCGCTCCGGTCACAAGGATACCTGCATTGCGAAGCTTGGCCGGCAGTTGCAGTATTTCGGATGCTAAGAGAACGCGTTCAAGTGTGGTGGGCCAAAGGAGGGGCTGTCGAAGAATCTCCGGGAGGGTATATATGGGAGTGCCGTGGGTGTTGTTCTCTACGTGCACGCTGGAAAGTTCTGCCATGTAAAACTCCATTCCTTGCTCGAGACAACTTCAAAAGCACCGCAAATCGTGTTTTGGCGCAAATAAATCGAAGTCGAAGCCTTACGTAAGAATATATGGGCATTGTGCAACCGTCAATACTTTCACTTTGTACTTTTCGAAACCACAATGACGAGTCTTAGCGCGGAATGACCGTCGCCAATTCGGGAGGTTTGCGTGCTCGACCACCCGGTTCCCGCCGGCAGAGTCAGTCGTGCTGGAGGAGAGCTTGGGTGCCCTAAGAGCTTGTCCAAAAAATATGTTGAAGGTCGCAGTACTCATCCTGCCGTTCCTCCTCCCTTCCGGATGGCGAATCGGCCCACGATACCACGGAGCCGCAAAATCTCGATTGACACAAAAGTATTCGATTCGTAATATAGCGAAACATGAAAACGTTACATATGATCGTAATTGAAACGGTATGAAAATGGCCGATGTGCGACCCAGGCTTATGGGCGCGTTAGATCTGTCAATTCCTGCAGTTGTCAATGAAAGCTTTGAGCGCAGAGGAGCCTTGGCTATTCATTTAATAGTCCTTGGAGATGTTGAGCGTTGAGCTCGCGGCTTCCATCCTTGAAGCCCTGTTCGCAATGCCGGCAAATGCCAATGCTGGCGCACCTTGTATTTTGTCTGCGAAGAACGAAGGAGTTCGAGTGAACCAATGGAATAGCCGAAAAATGTGCGTGCTGCTTTTTGTAGCCGCAATGGCTCTTGGAAGCCAGGCGTATGCAAACATGCAGGAGCCGTCGACCGATCACAGCGGGCCAGGGGAATTGGCCGCGATCCAGGGGAAGGAGTTGTCGGTACGCATCAACGCAGACGGTTCATACTCCATCGTGCGGCCTGGAATTCCCGATCCAGTGCTGCGGTCTGGTGTGGAAGCGGACGTAGACGGCCGTGTCGTGCAATCGTCGGCGTACCCGCAGCATAAGACGGCGCGGTCGGACTTTCACGATGAATTCGGTTCGGGAACACAACTCACGGTGACGCATACCAGCCTTGCTGGTGCGCCCGATCTGCTGTGCACTTTCAAGCTGTATCACGATCAGGCGTGGGGCGAGATCGAAGTCAAGGTGGTCAATACCACCACCCAAACCATCACGGTTCAGGCAATTCGCACTCTGCACGCTGAAGGCGGTTCGGTCATCAATCTGAATGGTCCCACGTCGGCGGACCGCATCCTGTCGGACAGTTATAGTGAGGATCGGCCTCAACTCGCGATTCGCGATCTGGCCGACGGCCCGCACGGAATGCACAGAGCCGTGCAAAGCCAGCTCATCTTTAACCGGGACAGCGGCCAGAGCCTGTTCCTTGGCGCGCTTACGTCCAACCAGCTTCTAACCATCTTCCATCTCAAAGAGCAACCGGCTGGCGGCAGCACGAAGATTCTCTCGTATGAAGCAGTGGCAACGGGCACAACGGAAATCATGAAAGGCGAATCGCTCAAACAATCGCCTGCCTCTGAGCAAGTAAATCTGAGCCTTCCTGTTCACTCCGGAGATAGCCTTTCGTCGGAGCGCCTCATGTTCTCTGTCGGGTCCGACTACCACGCACAGTTGGAGCAGTATGGGCGTGCGGCGGGATTGCTGCACAAGGCTCGAGTGAATACGCCGACGCCGATCGGCTGGTGGAGTTGGACCGCGTATTACTTTGGTCTCAACCAGGGGGCCGCTGTTACGACAGCGCAATGGCTCAGCGAGAACCTGAAGCCCAGCGGGTATATCTACTACCAGATCGACGAAGGATACCAATACGCCCGCGGCGAGTACACAACACCCGATGTCAACTTGTTTCCGCGTGGATTGGAATATATCGGCGGAGAGGTACGGCGCAATGGCCTCATCTTTGGCCTCTGGACCGCCCCGTTCGAAGTCTCCGACCGCGCGTCGGTTTATCAGAACCACAAGGACTGGCTGCTGCACAACGCCGCGGGCGAGTTGATTCATATTGGTTATGTAACCGACCACAACGATCCCCTGTATGTGCTCGATACGACCAACCCGGGAGCGCAGAACTATCTCAAGCAGACATACAGCACGCTCCACGACTGGGGTGTTCGTTTTATCAAGATGGACTTCATGGATGACACGGCGGTCGAAGGGGCCTACTATCGTCCGAATACAACTGCCTTGGAAGCGCAACGGATTGGCCTTGAGATCATCCGTAGCGCGGTTGGAGAAGACACGGTTCTGGATAAGGATGGCAGTCCAATGCTCAATCCTGTTGGGATCGTCGACGCGGGGCGCATCTCTCAGGATACCGGGCACACATTCGATGCCAGCCGTGATGCCGCTTCCGGCATCGCAGCACGCTACTATATGAACCGCAATTTCTTTGTCGCGGATCCGGATGCGTTCACTGTCTCTTCCCAGACGGTCGACGATCACTCATGGCACGGAGGCCGGCATCCTCTCACGCACGACGAGGCAAAGGTGTCGATCGCGCTGGCCGCTGTGTCCGGAGGCATGTTTGAGCTTGGTGACGATCTGCCTACTCTCGGATCTTCCCCAGAGAGATTGGCTTTGGTAAAAAATGCTGACCTGATCAATATGGCTCGCCTCGGCCATTCGTCCCTCCCCGTCGACCTGCTGACCTATGAGCAGGCCGACAAGCAGCCCAGTGTCTTTCTGCTGAAGGAGGATAAGCGCCAGTCCATTCTTACCATCTTCAATTGGACAGAAGAGGAGCGCACGCGTTCCATAGATTTCAAGGTTCTCGGTTTGAAAGAGCCCGGTGCCTATCAGATCACGGAAGTGTTCGACGATAAACCCTGCTGCGACGCTTCATCCGAAAAGATGAATCTTGTCGAGCCTCCGCATTCAGTCCGAATGTACAAACTGATCGACAAGGCTGTTGCTCCTGCGCCCCCGGCGTTTGAGGTGCATGCGGTGGCCTCAGCAAAAGCAGGAGAAACGATTAATTTCAGCGCCGAGGGAACGTCTGCGGACCAGCCAGTGCTGACATACCACTGGGATTTCGGCGATGGAGTGACATTAGACGGGATGAAAGTGCAACACACCTACACCAAGTCCGGAGCATACAGTGTGCATGTGACCGCGATGGGAATCGATGCCGTCGCGAACTCCAAAACAGTTTCGGTTTCGGTCTCCGGCACCATCCCCACACGGTTTGTGCCGGCGAATAAAAAGCGCCCTAGTGAACAGTAGGCATTCGTGCGGGATCTTGAACGATGGAGAGTATGAACTCAACCGAAGTAGTAGAAACCAGCCTGCAGAAAGGCACCTCGGAGCAACCGGACATTGCAATCGTCGGAGAGCTGAATCCCGATCTGATTGTCTACGGTGCGCCGCGCGAGCTGCCGGAGGAAAGGGAAGTGCTGGCGAGCGGCTTTACGCTTACCCTCGGTAGTTCCTCGGCCATCCTCGCGCATAACCTGGCGCTGTTAGGCAGCAAGGTTACGTTCAGTTCGCGCGTGGGCGGGGATGCGTTGGGACAGATGTGTTGCCGCTGGCTGCAGGAAGCTGGCGTACAGGTGGATCACGTGGTTCAGGCGGCCTCTGGAAGTAATACCGGCATCACCGTCATACTTCCTTTCGCAACGACTCGTCGGATACTCACATACCCCGGCGCCATGTTTGAGATGGGGATCGAAGACCTGGATCTGGACTATCTGGCAACGGCCAAACATTTTCACTTATCCTCTCTCTTTCTGCATCGCAAGTTATCACCCGATATCCCGGAGTTATTCAGAGAGATGAAGAGGAGCGGGTTGACAACTTCTCTCGATACGAACGATGACCCTGAAGACAAGTGGGCCGGTGTGCTTGAAGATGTGTTGCCTCTGGTGGACGTGCTGTTGTGCACGGAGAGCGAGCTGGCCAAGATGGCCAAGGCTGAACCCGCCGCCGAACGCATGTCTGCGAAGGTGCCGTTGCTAGTCGTGAAGCGAGGAGCAGCGGGGGCCTCCGCGTACTTCGAGGGCCGACGCATTGACGTGCCTTCGCTTCGAGTGGAAGTAAAAGATTCAGTGGGCGCCGGCGACACGTTTGACGCTGGCTTCCTGCATAAATGGGTTCGCAAGGCTCCGCTGGAAACGTGTATCGCCTATGGAAATCTTACCGGAGGCTTATCCGTTACGCGGTCCGGCGGCACGGAAGCCTTCTCTGACAGAGCCTACCGCGAAAGCTTTTTCCAACAACATTGGCAGCAGGAAAAGCTTGTGCCGTACGATTCGGCGATTCTATCCGTCTCGAGGGTTGCGACTGAACCGAAACCGGCCGCTGAAGAATCCCCAGCGTCACTCAATTCAGTGGATGAGATGCGTCAGCTGCTGCGGGAGAACCGGGAAAGGAAACGCAAAGGCATCTACTCGGTGTGCACTGCGAATCGCCTGGTGCTGGAGGCGGCATTTGCGCAGGCCGCACACGATGGAAGTTTGCTGCTCATTGAAGCAACATGCAACCAGGTCAATCAGCAGGGAGGCTACACCGGCATGGTCCCCGCGCAGTTCCGAGACTACATTCATGCCATTGCCGAGGAGATGCATTTCCCCATTGAGCGAGTCGTCCTGGGCGGAGACCATCTTGGCCCGAACCCGTGGAAGGACGAGCCTGCCAGCGTTGCCATGGAGAAAGCTTGCATCATGGTTGCCGCGTATGTGGACGCGGGGTTCAGCAAGATTCACTTGGACGCCAGCATGGCCTGCGCCGATGATCCAACGACTCTTGCTCAACAGGAGATTGCAGAACGTGCCGCACGGTTATGCGAAGTTGCCGAAGCTGCAGCGCGCAACTCCGCCGCTCGCCCGGTCTACGTGATCGGAACTGAGGTGCCTACTCCCGGCGGCGCAGTGGATGAAATGGAAATCGAAGTCACCTCAACGGAGAGTCTGCGGGAGACTCTGGAAGTGCACCGGCAGGCCTTCGAACGAAGGAACCTTCTGTCCGCCTGGGATCGGATCATCGGTGTTGTTGTGCAGCCCGGCGTTGAGTTTGGCCACGACACTGTCGAGGACTATCAGCCAGACAAGGCCGTGCAACTCAGCGAATTCATTCTGCAGCAGGATGGAATTGTCTTCGAGGCACACTCGACGGATTATCAGACGGCGGAGTCGCTTCGCCAACTTGTGAGTGGGCACTTTGGCATTCTAAAAGTCGGCCCTGAATTGACCTTCGCAATGCGCGAAGCAATCTTCGGCCTGGCACGCATTGAGGAAGAGTGGATTGCCGAGGAACGGCGCTCCAACTTGCGGGCAATCATCGAGCAGGTCATGCTTGAGCTTCCCGGAAACTGGAAAGGTTACTATCACGGCGATGAGCATCAGCAGCATATTGCCAGGGTCTATAGCCTGAGCGACCGGATTCGCTACTACTGGCCGAACGCCGAGATATCCAAAGCCCTTGCAGTTCTGCTCGAAAATCTTCGCGAACACCCCGCGCCCTTGCCTCTGCTTAGCCAATATCTTCCCCGGCAGGCAGAGGCGATTCGTACCGGGACGATCAGCAACGATCCAATCTCCATCATTCATGATAAGGTACGGGAATCTCTGGCGCGCTACGCCGATGCTTGTGGGTTAGCGCTTCGTGGATGACCGAGGATCCACCCGTATGGACACAACTGTCGATCAATCCGGGGAGGCCCTTGGACTCCGCCGCACGCTCAAGCTTCGCCACCTGATTCTTTACGGCATCATCATCATTCAGCCCACGGCGCCGATGAGTATCTACGGTGTGGTCAGCAATGCCGCACGGGGACACGTGGTGACGACTATCCTCATTGCGATGGTGGCCATGCTGTTTACCGCTGTGAGTTACGGCAGAATGGCTCGCGTGTATCCCAGTGCCGGGTCGGCTTACACCTATGTCGGCAAGGAGATTCACCCGCTGGCTGGCTATGTGGTGGGCTGGTCCATGCTGATGGATTACGTGCTGAATCCCATCATCTGCGCCATTTGGTGCAGCGCGGCGGCTCAGAATATTCTTCCCCAAATTCCTTATGCCGCCTGGGCCGTTGCATTTGTTCTGGTCTTCACCGGGCTGAACCTGCGCGGCGTGCAAACATCAAGCCGCGTGAATGCTCTGCTCGCGTTGGGGATGAGCATTGTCGTAGTGGTCTTCATCGCGTATGCCATACGCTACATTGCGCTGGTGGCGCGTCCCGTCGGTGGGCAATGGCTGCTGCCGTTTTACGATCCTGCTACCTTCGCTCCCGGGCTCCTGTTTCATGGCGCATCGATTGCGGTTCTGACCTATATCGGCTTCGATGGTATCTCCACGATGTCAGAAGAAGTCGAAAACCCACGGCGTAACATCTTGTTGGCCACGGTCATCACCTGCTTCGCCATTGGCGTCCTGTCCGCGATCGAAGTGTACCTTGCGCAGCTTGCTTGGCCGGCACGCATTCCATTCCCGGCCTCCATGGTCGACACCGCGTACGTGCAGGTCGCCCTTCGCGTCGGCGGCAAGTTTCTTTTTCAATTACTGAATGCGACGCTCTTGATCGCCAATATGGGCTCAGGTATCGCTGCGCAATTCGGCGCCGCGCGTCTGCTCTATGGAATGGGACGCACCGATGCGCTGCCTAAGCGATTCTTTGGCGTACTAGATGCGAAGACGAGAATCCCGCGCAACAACGTGCTGCTGCTGGGCGCCGTCACGCTGGCCGGTACGTTTCTGTTGACCTTTGAAAAGGGCGCGGAACTGCTTAACTTCGGCGCATTTATCGCGTTCATTGGCGTAAACGCGGCTGCGCTTATTCATTACAAATTCCGTTCCCAGGAGAAGGTAGCTTTCGCCGCATTGTCGCCGCTTTGCGGTTTGGTCGTTTGCACCTTCATTTGGCTGAATCTCAATCTTGACGCCAAGCTCCTGGGAGCCGCATGGGTCGGAGTTGGGCTGCTTCTCTACTTTGTGATGAAGGGAAACAAGCCGCTCGCAGCGGTGGAATGGTCGGATCCCACTAATTCCGACTGATCAGCGCGGCCACATAATTCAGCAGTCCCGGCAACCGTTCCCAGCTGGATCCGCCTAACGCAGACCACATCTCAATAAATTCCCTGGCATACACCTCCGCGCATGTTTCGAATTGCTCCACCTTCGAAGATGCAACGTATGCGCAACAAAACGAAATGTATAGAAATATCTTTGTCGTGGATAGGAGGCGTGGATGATGTTGCCACCACCCTGTCGGCATGCCGGCTAGATCGAAGCAGGTACACCTCGGCTGTCCGGAGGCTGGGTAGCGCACTGGTCTCAGCCAAATAGCGGGGACACAGCTTTTCTCCACCCCGCCGAAACAATGGGGCCAGTGGCAACGCACCAGCCCCGGAACGAATCACCCTATCATTAATCTGTTTTTTCTTCTTGACATTAACAGCCGATCAAACGTAAAAGAACAGACATGATCGAAACATTTCACAATCTAACGAAAACAAAGATTGTGTATCTAGATCCTCGCAAGGGCGAGCAGTAGTTAGTATTTTTACTGGGCCAAATACTTCAGATGAGTGAGGGACAGCAGGGATGAGACCCATTGATGAAAGCCCAAATGCAGGGTGTCGGCTCTGTAACGACATGCGGTTCAAACCAGCTGTTCTCTTTTCTTCGCTATTGTTTCTTTTGCTAGCGGCCACTACCGCATTTGGCCAATACACCACGGCGCGTCTGAGTGGCACGGTTCAGGACAACTCCGGCGCGGCAGTCCCAGGGGCATCGGTGACTGTGGAACAAACAGGAACTGGATATCAGCAGCAAGTGAAAACTGGGGACGCAGGAGAGTACCTGTTTCCCAGTTTGCCCATTGGCGATTACCAGTTGACCGTTAGCGTTGCTGGCTTCAACACCTACGTGCAAAAGGGAATTGGATTGGCTGTGGGGCAGGCTGCCAGCCAGAAGGTGGTCCTGACGATCGGGGCGATAACCCAGCAAGTCACAGTGGACGCGAACTCCAACCAGGTGACCACCGACGATGCGGCGATCACGCACATTATCGGTCAGAAGAGCATAGAGAGCTTGCCGATGAATGGTCGCGAGGCCCAGCAGCTTGTCTTTCTCGTTCCCGGCGCAGTGGATGTGACAGCGCAGAACTGCGGCGTTGGTTGTGAAGGGGGCATTCTTCCCGGCGAGCAATATGCAAAGGTCAATGGTGGCGGTGCCAACGGCGTTTACTACCTGTTGGACGGCGTGGACTACAACGACTTTTACATCAACGCCAATTTGCCCTTCCCCAGTCCGGACGCGCTGCAGGAATTCAATGTGCAAACCGATAACATGAGCGCCGCTTACGGAAACGCCACCGGCGGTGTCGCCAATGTTGTTACCAAGTCTGGAACCGACCAGATTCACGGCGATGTCTTTGAGTACCTGCGCAACTACGCAATGGATGCCAGGAACTACTTTGCGACCTCTCCCAATCCGTTGAAGCAAAATCAATTTGGAGGAACCATCGGCGGACCTATCTTGAAAGGCAAGCTGTTTTATTTTGGCTCCTACCAAGGCACACGCCAAAACACTGCTATCAATGGCCTCAATTCGCAGGTGCCAACCCAGGCCGAGCGCAACGGAGACTTCTCGGCACTTCTCCCGGACACCGTGTTGACGAACCCCAACCCGAATTCGCCTTACCAGTTCAACAGCAACAACCAGATCAATCCGGCGGCGTTTGACCCGACGGCGCTCTATTTGCTGAATCACATTCCTCTTCCCAACGCCCCGCAGTTAGGTCCAAACTATTTGGTTTACAACGGCGCCCCGTCCATCCAGAATACCGATGAGTACCTTGCCAAAATCGACTTCAACATTGGCAAGCATCATCTCAGCGGACACTATTTTCAACTCAACTACACCGTCCCCATCATCATTCCGCCGCTAAGCAACATTCTTGAAGGCAATTCAGAAACCCCGCAGAAGCTGGGACTGAAGAACGTCAGCGTTGTCGACATCTACACGATCTCGCCCACAATTGTTCTCAATAGCTATTTCGGATGGAACAGCAAGACCGGTCTGACCCAGTCGGCGGCGCCTTTCAGCATTGCGGATGCGGGTGCGAATATTGCCCAACCCACCAATTTCCCGGCAACGCTCAACGTTGATGTATCTGGCGAGTTCATCGTAGGAGATCAACCCGCCACGGGAACCTGGGACAGCAGCCAGATTTCTGATCGTGAAATCGTCAGCCTCGTCAAGGGCAAAAATGAGATCCAGGTTGGCGGCGAATGGACGCATATTCACATGCCCATGGGAAATAGCTATCAGGCGGACGGCAATTACAGCTTTGGTGGCAATTTGAGCGGAAACAATCTTTCAGATTTTCTGCTTGGAGCTGCATCCAGCTTTACGCAGGCAGGCGGGCTGTATTTGGACTTCAGCGGAAACGAGTGGAGCGCCTTCTTTCAGGACACCTGGCATGCGACTTCACGGCTTACCGTAAGCGCCGGTATTCGTTGGGATCCTTTCGCGCCTTACGCGGATAGCGAGGGACGCGTAGGATGTTTCGTCCCTGGAGCGCAATCGCAGCGCTATCCCAACTCACCCGCTGGTCTGATCTTCGGCGGAAGCAATCACGATGCTGGCTGCCCGGAATCTTCGATCTACAACAACTTCGGCAATGTAGGCCCCCGCTTTGGCTTTGCCTATCAGTTGACCTCCGATGCCAAGACAAGCCTCCGTGGTGGAATAGGGTATTACTATCAGGCCCCGAACGGCGTAGCCTTTGAAGATGTGGTCGGCATTCCTCCTTTTGCACCGGTCGTGAATATCACCAACACGAATTTTACGAATCCTTACTCCGCCGCGGGTATAGCGAATCCTTTTCCAGGGTCTTTCGGACCAATCAATCCAGGCCCATCGGCAACATTCCCTCAGGACATATCCTTCACAGAGATCTTCGATCGGCACTTCCGGCTGCCCCAGATCCTCTCGTATAACCTCACGCTCGAACGTCAGTTTGCCAACAACTGGTTCATGCGTCTGGAATATGTGGGAAATAAAGGAACTCATCTAGGTGGTACCGGAGATCAGGAGTCAGGGCTGCTGCAACTGAATCCCTCGGTCTACATTCCAGGTCAGTCGACGGAGGATAATGTTCAGCAACGTCGTCTCTATCCGAACTTCGGCTTTATCGGTTCAATCAACTCCGGAGTGATCAGTAACTACAACGCCGGCCAGATTGAAGTCGAGAAGCGCTTGAGCTATGGCCTCTCATTCCAAACCAACTATACGTGGTCGCATGCACTGAATAACTTCGGTCCCAATGGACAGGAGTATCTGTTTGGAATCGGCGGCATCAATACGTGCGGCTGCGGCCGTTCTCTTGACTACGGCCCAGACGCCGGTGACGCTGCCAACGTCTTTAGATTGTCGGGAATCTATGCCTTTCACCATGTTCCAGTCACAGGCATCACGAACCAGGTGGTCAACGGATGGAACCTGAGCTTCATCACAAACTGGCAATCAGGTTTTCCGTTTACCTCATTCGCAGAGGATGATAACTCCTTCAGCGCCATGGGCAACGACCGTCCTGACATCACCGTGGCAAACATTTCGCAGACCAAGTTGAGTACCAGGCGCTCCCATGCTGCGTTGATCAACGAGTGGTTCAACACTGCGGATTTTGTCCCCAATGCAATCGGCACCTACGGAAACATAGGCAAGAATTCTCTGCGCGGTCCCAGACTTTTCACCACGGACTTAGCACTGCTCAAAACCGGGAAGGTAGGGGAACGGGTCAACTACGAATTTCGAGCGGAGTTCTACAACGCCTTCAACAATGTGAATTTTGGGAATCCCGACTTCGGACTGACAGACAGCAACTTCGGTCAGATCTCCTCTGCCGGCGATCCTCGAATTCTGCAGATGGCGCTGAAACTGAAGTTCTAACAAACCTCTGACGAAACCAGGTGTCTGAGAGAAATGCAGATTGGCGACAACGCCTCCTGCATCTCCTCAGGCACCTTTTTTCTGAACCACTTACAGAAGTTCGGCTGCCGAGCCCCATAAGGCAACCGCAGCGCTCCTCGTTCACCTCCTCGACTCCCGGACCATCGACCTTCGTATTCCTCACCACCGGCTTCTCGGCGTCGGTACTTTGCTGCGCCGAGGCAGATCCATCACGCCTCGGCGGCTGAGGGAGTTGCAAATAAAAAATTGACTTTGTTGTCGATTTTCCCTGTGCCCGGCGACTATAGATGACGAAGACCAGTTGCCGGAGACCCTGGTTGGTATCCGGGCGGAGGAAATCGCCCGAATGGAGGTCTGAGATGTCATTTTTTCGCGATTTGAAAATTGCCGTGCGTTCTTTAGCGCGAGTTCCTGCACTGTGGATTACCGTCGCCCTTACTTTGGCGTTGGGTATCGGAGCCAACGCTGCAATCTTCAGCGTGGTGCGTGCCGTGCTGCTGCGTCCGCTGGCGAATCGCGACGAAGATCATTTGCTTTATCTGCGCCAGAGCGCACCGGGCATCGGCGAGGAGAATGCAGCGTTTTCAATTCCCGAGATTCGGGACATCGGTAGCGGCCTGAAGTCAATCAACGAACTGGGCACATTTTCAGAGCTGGATTTTACGATCGTGGGTCTAGGCACGCCGCGCGAGATTCCAGCCGGCGTGGTGGATGGACACTACTTCGAAGTCATGGGCCTGCGTCCGGTGCTTGGACGCCTGCTCACTCCGGCCGATGACGGTTCGAACGCCGCCGGAGCTGTAGTGCTGACCTATCACTTCTGGAAGACGTCGCTGCACTCCGATCCCAGCGTGATTGGAAAAGCTGTGCGACTGGAGAGTGCCACCGGCGCGCGCAACGCAACAATAGTTGGTGTTCTCGAACCATCCGTTCCCTATCCGGTGGCAACGGAGATCATCGCAAATATCGTCACCAGCCCGCATCATCTTTCTGCCACCATGGTGACGGGGCGCGAGCATCGCATGACGGAAGTCTTCGCGCGGCTGGCTCCCGGCGCGAGTGTCGACAATGCGCGGGCCGAACTGCGCAGCGTATACGGCGCGATGGTGGCGGCACATCCGGAAGTGTATAAGCCCGAGGACCATTTCAAAATCGACGTGACGCGCATCCACCAGCAGATCAATTCGCGCGCCAATACGATCTTGTGGATACTGTTCGCGGCTTCGGGCCTGCTTTTCGTGATTGCGAGCTCGAACGTTGCCAATCTGGTGCTGGCGCGAACGGTGCGCCGCGAACCAGAGCTGGCGATACGTTCGGCGCTGGGCGCAAGCACTGCGGTGCTGCGCCGTTCTCTGTTGGCCGAGAGCCTCGTGCTATGCGGAAGCGGGGCGCTCGCGTCCGTAGCCCTCGCCATACCGATGGTGGCCGTGTTGGGACGTTATGCATCGCGCTTCTCAGTGCGCGCCGAGGAGCTCACCCTCGATTTCAGTCTGGTGTGGTTTGGGATTGGGCTGGCGTTGATCGCCTCCGTCTTCCTGGCGTTCATTCCACGGCTTCCCTCGCCAAACGCGCCGCAAGGTGGGCTTACCGGCCGAGGAACACGTGTGGCCGGAGGCAGCAGCCAGCGTCTCCGCATCTTTGCCGTTACGCAAATCGCAGCCTCATTCCTGCTGCTTGCCGGAGCGTGTGTGCTGATGAAGACTCTGCTGGTGCTGGAGGAGACGCGGCCGCCGTTCGATTCGGCCAACGTTCTGGCGCTGAATCTTCCGCTCATGTCGTACGGGAAGACGCCCCAGCAGGTGGATGAGTTCTATCGCGAGGTGCAACGCCGCATCAGCGCGCTGCCGGGAGTCGAGCACGTGTCCTCGGGTTTCACTGCTCCCTGGCGTGACGATCGGGGCCTGAACATCAGCTTTCAATTTGCCGCGCAAGGCGCCAAACGTTCAGACGGTCAGGATTTCCGCGGAAAGTTCCGTGTGGTATCGCCGGGATTCTTCGATACCTTCGGAGTGCCGATTCACGAGGGTCGCGACTTCAACGACAGCGACAAGGACGGCTCCGAACGCGTAGTCATCATCAGTCAGAGCCTTGCAAACCTGGTCTATCCAGGACAGGACGCGGTGAACCGTACGCTGTGGTGGACCGACGGCGTCATGAAGTTTATCGGCGTCAGCACCGAGCCAAGGCGAATCATTGCCGTGGTGCCCGACTTCGACGATGAAAATATCATCCCGTCACCGGCCATGACGATCTATGAGCCGACCGAACAAGAACAAGGATGGAACGGCCGCCTGTTCGTACGCGCACATCAGGATGCTTACGCGTTGGTCCCGGCCATCTCACGCACCATTCGCGAAATGTCCGCAGACCAGCCCGTGGAAAAGGCCAGCACGCTCGGCGACGTTCGCGCGGAGGTGCTGACGCCCGACCGCCTCAACGCGATTGTGTTTGGCGGATTCGCCGCCGTGGCACTCTTAATCTCCGTGGTGGGCGTAGCAGGCGTTCTTGCTTTCTCTGTGAGCTGGCGCACGCGCGAGTTCGGAATCCGCATGGCCTTGGGCGCTCTGCCGCGCAACATTCTCACCACTGTTCTCGTAGAGGGCATGGTGATGGCCGGCATCGGAGTGGGCGCAGGTATCGTGGTGGGTTTTGCTCTGGCACGCGTAATCGCCAAATACGTAGCGGATATCCATCAGCCGGGCCCACTTGCGTTCGTCGGTTCGGCTGTAGTTATTCTGGGTGCGGCCGTAATTGCATCGGCTGTGCCCGCGGCGCGTGCAGCAAGAGTGAATGCGGTAGAAGCGCTACGTTCCGAGTAACTCACTCATTTCGACAGCGCGGCTGAGCCCTCCGGTTATTTCTTGACCAGGGTGTAGACCTGTCCTGCGACCGCGCTCACTGCTTCATTATGGACAACTGCTATTGCCTGGATATCTTCAGACCGGGTTACGGTAATGGGCCCTGTGTAGAGCAGGGAGGTAACCTCGGGTTTGTTGCCCGCGAATGTGTAGTAGATCGTCGCCGTGGGGTCCGCATCGGTGATCGTCACCACGATCGAGCCGGTGAAGTTTTGCCCAGCCGGACTGACCACTGGGGTCGGCGCTGTAAAGATGTATTTGGCGGAACTCGCCGCGCTGTTGCCGTATCCAGTTTCAACTGCAACTGCACGCAGAAACTGCGTTGAAGTTATGGTGATCGGCCCCGTGTACGGGATCGAAGCGGACGTCGGTACAGAGCCGTCCATTGTGTAGAAGTAGGAGACTCCCGGCGTGGTGTCCGTGAGAGTTACCGTAAACGGGGCTGGTCCGTAGGTGCCCTGCACGGGGCTGAAGACAGGGGCTGCCGGAACCAGATGGTAGCTGTTCACACTCACCGGCGAGTTCTTGAATCCAGGAGCAATCGCAATCGCCTTCACCACCTCGGACACAGAGACGATGATTGGAGCGGTGTAGACAGTCGAGTTGACGGTGGGTCCAGTTCCATCGGTCGTGTAATAGATCGTGCCGGGACCGGACATAGTCACTGTCTGCGCGACGCTGTAGGTTCCCGCAGCCGGACTGAGTACCGGCGCCGCCAGCGTAGGCGCTACATTTCCGCTCAGGACTACGGTTTGCGTCGCCGGAATCGCGTTGTCGACGAAGACAAGTGAGCCAGGAATCGAACCCGTTCCGGTAGGTACAAAGCTGACCAGTTCCGTGCAGGAGCCTTCGGGCGCGAGTATCGCCGGCGCCGCACTCAGGGTAGTCAGCGAGGGACAGGTCGAGCTGCCGCCTAATGCGAATTGATGCGAGATGCTCGGATTGGTCCCCTGTTGCGGCAGCGAAAAGCTTAGGTTCTCATTGCCAACGTTGGCGATGGTTATAGCCTGCGGGCTGTCGCTGCTGGTCTGGCCCGGAGCGGTTGGCAGGAAGCTAAGCCTCGGCGGATCGGCATAGTCGAACTTATAGACTTCGCCTATAGAGGGCGGATTGGGGAGCACAAAGTCGGCGACATAGACGTTCCTGCTCGAGTCGACGGCAACACCGAAGGGCGTGAGCAATCCACTGCTGGAATCAGCCAGCGTCAGGATGGCGGGACTGGCGGGAACAGTCCCGTCTACCGCAACCATTTCATAGATCGCATCCGCGGCCTCATCGGCAACGTAAAGATTGCCCACGCCGTCTACCTTGATGTCGTATGGAACCTTGAAGCCACTCCCCACGGTTATTACTGTTGGATTGGCTGGAATCTGGCCATTCACCGCCACGATCTCTTTGATCAGGCCGTCGGCGGCATCGGCGAGGAAGATATTCCCTTTGCCATCGACTGCCATTCCTGAAGCCGAGAATCCTATCGTCGCCAATGTCACCGGTGTAGGAAGTGTCGGACCCAGGGGAAAGGAACCGTTGACCGCTATGATCTCCTGCACAATGGCACCGTTAGAGAAGTAAACGTTTCCGCCACCGTCTACCGCAACCGCACTGGCACTCGGCCCGTTTGCTACAAAGACTACGTTCGGGTTCGCTGGGATCCTTCCATTAACCGCAACGATCTCATAGATGACGCCGATGGCGGCGACGAAGAGGTTCCCACTGCCATCGAAGGCGAAGTTCGAGACACTTCCAAAGAGATACAGCTGCTGCATAGTCGGATTGCTTGAGATACGACCTTGATCCGCGAGGATCTCATAGATTGGTCCGTTGTCATCCACGAAGAAGACGTCTCCGCTTCCGTCGAGCTCAACCTTGGTGGGATACATGGGCATGTGGGCGTTGATATTGCCTACCGTGCTCTTAACTCCGGGACGGAAGACGACCTGCGGCCCGTCACCTACACCGGTGATGTTGGTCGTCGCAATGACGGCGCCGGAGCTATTGCTCAGGGTCACTGCACCAAAGCGTGTGCCTGCGTAGAGTGGTTTGAAGCTCACGACCACCGTGCACGAGTCACCTGCGTTGTAGACATGGCTGTCCCCCTGAGTCGTACAGGTGCCGGTACCTGCGTCGGTAAAGTCCAACCCGGTAGCGCCGCGAGTAAAGACGCCAGGCGCCACGATAGAGCCGCTACTGGTGAAGTGGAAGGTGAGCGTCGCGTTCGCGGTAGCGCCAAGAGCCACCGAGCCGAAGACATTCGGATTGAGCGCGATCTTCACGAGGCTGTTGGAGCCTGCATCCGCAACGTAGACGTTTCCGAACCTGTCGGTCGCTACTCCCTTGGGCAAAGAGAACCCGCCCCCAATCGTCAGGACGGAGCCGCTGTTTGCCACGATCTCTTTAATCGCGCCGTTGTTGGTATCCGCGACAAAGACGTCTCCGCTGGCATCTACCGCTACGCTTTGCGGATGACTGAAGCCGCTGCCGAGAGACTTCGGGCTGGCATTGCCTACGATCTCTTTAACCGCACTGTTGCCGGTGTCGGCGACATAGACATTCGAACTGCTATCGACCGCTAAACCATAAGCGCCCTTGAATCCACTGCCAAGTGCCACCATCGTCGGATTTGCAGGAATGGTGCCGTTGACCGCGACGATTTCAGTCACGGTGTTCTCGCTGGCGTCGATGACGTATACGTTTCCGCTGGCGTCCACCGCGACACCATGAGGTGCGCTGAAGCCGCTGCCGAGCGTCACGATGGTTGCATCGTCTGGAACGTTGCCATTGACCGCGAGAATCTCCTTTACCTTCTGATCGCCTAGATCTGCGACATAGACGTTTCCTCTGGCGTCCACCGCCACGCCGTGCGGTTGGGAAAATCCGCTGCCGAGCTTCCTCGTCGTGGGGTTAACGGGGACGCTGCCGTTCACCGCCACCAGTTCTTCTATCGTGCTCTGGTAGCCAGCGGCGAGGTAGATGTTACCGCTCGCATCTACAGCCACTCCCTGCAGAGTATTCAGTCCGCTCTTGAGCGTGGTGACGACCCCCGCGTAGTTAGCAGTCTGTGCCATCGCAGGAAGGACACATGCAAGCAACAAGGCAGACAACGACTTCGAAGCAAAAGGGCGTTTTCCAGGCATGAGGACTCCTCTGACACGAACGGCAGCGCACGACGTGAAAGCATAGCAGTCGTCAGGAAACTAAACCATTATCATGGGCAAGTCAATCGAGAGAACGCTGGGCAGAGAGTGTATATGAGATGGCCCGCCGAGCCCCACGCGCAGTCAAGCTCGCATCCTATGGCTCGCTATAGATTACTTTTAATAAGACTCTCCACGAGCCAACAACAAGATGACCTCACAACAGGCGACTATCCGCGTAGCACTCATCGGCTACGGTTACGTAGGCAAAATCTTCCACGCTCCACTCATAAACTCAGTTCCAGGTCTGGTGCTAACGATCGTAGGATCAAGCAGGCCAGATGCTGTGCATAACGATCTCCCCAACCTAACCGTCTGTCCCGCTGCCGAAGCGGCAACGCACCCCGACGTAGATCTCGTAGTTATCGCTACTCCCAACGAAAGCCACTACCCGTTGGCCGCCGCCGCCCTCCACGCAGGCAAAGACGTCGTAGTAGACAAGCCATTCACTATTACCCTCGCTGAAGCTCGCGCACTCGTTGAGATTGCTAAGGACAACGGAAGATTGATCTCCGTATTTCACAATCGACGGTGGGGCACCGAAATCCTCGCTACAAAAGCCATCCTCGAAACTGGCGTCCTCGGTTCCGTCACCCACTACGAATCCCACATGGATCGATACCGGCCTCTCGTTCGCCAGCGCTGGCGCGAAGATCCAGGTCCTGGCGCCGGACTCTGGTTCGATCTCGGCCCGCACCTCATCGATCAAGCCCTATACCTCTTCGGCCTCCCGCAATCCGTAAACGCCAGCTTTGCCACTCTTCGCGAAGGCGGCAAAACCGACGACTGGGCCCACGTCCAACTCAACTATCAGCACATGCGCGTAATTCTTCACGCCTCACTGCTGGTCTCCGGTGGTGGTCCTCGTTCCGTCCTCCACGGCACTAAAGCAAGCTGGGCAAAGTTCGGCCAGGACGTGCAGGAGACACAACTAAAAAATGGAATGTCCCCCACGGACCCAGGCTTCGGCTACGATCCCGATCCCGGCGTTCTTTATTGCGCCGATGCACCAGCGACAACCAAACTGCCAGTCTTCGTAGGAAACCAGCAGATCTACTATGCGGAAATCAGAGATGCGATCTTAGGCAAGCGACAACCGCCGATCTCCGGCATCGATGCAGTTGCAGTTATGGCTGTACTAGAAACCTCGTTTAGATCCGGCGAACGCGGTCAGGTCTTACCGCTTCCCTTAACACCGGAAGAACTAGCCGCATGGAATCAAACTCATACATCGCCCTTTGCGGGAACTCCGATCGGGGACACAAGCGCGCTTGTCTGAGAATAGCTGCGCAGTCAGTTATTCTTCACGGAAGCGATAGCCGATGTGGCTCTCGGTCAAGATATAAGTTGGGTGAGCAGGGTCGTTTTCAATTTTCTTTCGCAGTTGATTGATGACAACTCGCAAATATTCGCGCTCGTTGCCGTAGGCTGGTCCCCAGATGGATCGCAGCAGATTTTCGTGTCTGACGGGTCTGCCGGCATGCTCCATCAAACAACGGAGAGTCTCGTATTCTTTTGGAGCAAGGTGAATCTGTTCACCCTTTTTCTCCACGAGGCGTCGATTGGGGTCGAGCGTGATGTCGCCCACGATGCTGATCAGATCTGGTTCTCCCATTGGGACGCCGCGACGCCGGATGACGGATCGTAACCTTGCGGTGAGCTCACGAATCTGAAACGGCTTCGTGACATAGTCAAAAGCCCCCGCGTCCAGCGACTCGACGATATCCTCTTCATCGTCACGGACAGTGAGCATGATGATCGGCAGTCCTGGAAAAGTTTCGCAAATTCTTCGACACGTATCCTTACCCCCCATCCCCGGCATGTTGATATCGAGCAGCACCGCGTCATAGCTGACCATGCGCAGTTGCACGAGGGCCTCCTCCCCATTGTGAGCCTCCCCGACCGCAAATCCTAACGCTCCCAATGTTTCAAACAGGCTTTGGCGTATTCCTGCGTCGTCTTCCACGACGAGCACCTTGCTTTTCAGATTCACGCTTTCTCCTTTGTCATGCGGGGTAGTGCGATTGCGAACGTTGTCCCGTTCACTTGATCGCTTTCAACCCACGTTCGCCCGCTATGCGCTTCAGCGATGCGCCTCACCACGGAGAGACCGATCCCAGTGCCGGAAATCGTCTTCACCGACCCGGAGCAACGATAAAAGCGTTGAAATACCTTCTCTTTTTCGTCATCCGGAATAAACGAACCTTCGTTCTTAATCCTGATGACCAGTTCCGCTTCTTCTTCCTGAACCGCAATGGCCACCTGAGAGTTGGGACGACCATACTTTGCAGCATTGTCGAGCACTTGGAAGAGAGCCATTTGAAGAAGTTTTCCATCTCCATAAACGGCGTTGTGCCCCGAACTCACCTGGATGTCAATGGAGTGCCCATCCAGTTCCTGTGAGGATTCCGTAACGGTGCTGTGTATCAACCGAGCCACGTCGACTTGCTCGCGCTTGACCTTTAGATCGCCGCTATCCAGCTTCGCGGTAAGGAGCAGATGATTAGCGAGGTCGCTAAGGTGCCCCGCATGGCGATCAATCAAGCCAACCAACTTTTCTTCAGTGCCCGACAGCGTATTCATCGCGAGCAGACCCGAACTCGAAGCTCTGATCGTCGTAAGTGGACTCTTGAAAGCATGTGCCAGGCCGTCCAATATGGCGGAGCGTAGCTGCTCGCTTTGTTTTGCTGCTTCTGCATTTGCTTCGGTCGAGAAGGAGCGTGCCCTTTCGATTGCAACCGCGGCAAGCGAGGCGGCTGCATTGATCGAGGCTGAGTCGAGCGAATGCCCGCAGACGAAGAGGGATCCAATAGGCCGGGTTCCTAGTCGAAGCACACGCCGAGAAACCCCTGTGTTCAAGTCATCGTCATTTGCTTCGAGAAAGTAAGCGGAGCG
Organism: Tunturiibacter psychrotolerans; assembly: GCF_051013365.1. Lineage (GTDB taxonomy): Bacteria > Acidobacteriota > Terriglobia > Terriglobales > Acidobacteriaceae > Edaphobacter > Edaphobacter psychrotolerans_A. Next base: position 3,278,865 of record NZ_CP132941.1, read on the forward strand.
CACGACGTCATCGGAGAAATCACAATCTCCACTCTTCCACTGATGCATCTCATACGCGTTCCAAAGGGCCACCCCTTTCACTCGCAGGCTGGAGCGTATGAGATCAACGAGTTGCTGATCCACCGCCGCGTCCCGATTGAGGAGCAGAATATTCTGGCTGAGTTCGTAAAGCTTCTGCTGTTGAGTCTGGCGCCGCTCTAACTCGCGAGCGTGGTGGCTCACTCGATCGGAGAGGCTGCTGACGACCAGGGCCGTTGCTTCAAAGACCAGCAGAGCGATCCAGTCGTGCGAATCTGTGATGTAGAACTGGAACAGAGGCTGGGTAAAGAAGTAGTCGAGGCAGGCAACAGACAGAATTGAAACGACGCTCGCCTCGAATAAACCCCAGCGCAGCGCGATGACCACCACCAGAAAGAGGTGGATGGAGGTTGCCGCGGAGAGATTAAAGTGAAGGCGGTAGGAGAGAAGCGTCAACAGCATTGCAGCGGCACAGCCGCCGCCAATCCTGCGTAGGACCACCTGAATTGGTTTGGCAATCATTCGGTCGCCCCTGCCGGAACTATAGCGATTGAGGCATAAACAAACCGTTAAGAAGAGGCTTATGCATTGCTAATGGTGTTCACGGTTCACTGAAAGTGTCGGTCTTTTCCGGCATATGAGGTGATTCGACATGAACTTACTTAGAGGCCTTCTTCCACGAAACACAGCATCACGCACGTCCCTTGCAGAGGATACGGTCGTGTCGCTTCAACAGCAGAACGAGGTTCAGCACACTCACAGGTCGGAGGGACGAAGCCTTCTGCGACGTGTTTCATACAACCTCGTCTTCCTAGTTATGTGCGGCTTGTTGTTGGTTGAGGCGTCGTCGGCCCATGCTCAGTCGACGTTTGGGAGCGTCAGGGGCAACGTACAGGACGCAAGCGGAGCGGCCATTCCTGATGCGCAGATTGTGCTGCGCAGCTCAGATGAAAACACAGAACGAACGGTCGATACAGATACTTCAGGTGCCTTCGTCTTTGAGAACGTAAAGGCCGGCAAGTACACGCTGCGTGCTCATCGCGATGGCTTTGCCGATACTGTTGTGTCGGGAATTTCAGTAGAAGCGCGACAGGACTTGAGACTTGGCGCCACACTCAACGTGGCGGCACAGTCGACAACTGTGGAGGTATCGGGAGCAGCCGACGAAATCAATACGGAAAATGCAACGATCAGCGATTCGAAGACGAATATCGAAATGACGCAGCTACCTCTGAATAACCGTGCGACCACGACAAGTCCGCTCGGCGCACTCGGTTTATCTCCCAACGTTCAGACAGATAGTTCCGGCAATATCGCCCTCGGCGGAGCGAGCTCCTCGATGGTGAATTTCTCCGTCGACGGTATTTCAACTGCCAACGTGCGGCAGAATGGAGCGCTGCAGGACGCCTATCCATCTCAGGAAGGAATTGCCGCAGTCAAAGTGACCGCATTCAACAACAGTGCAGAGTTTTCCCAGGTTGGCGATGTGACATTTACAACCAAGAATGGGACAAGCCAGTATCACGGAAGTGTCTTCGAGTATCTGCAAAACCAGGCGCTCGACGCCGATCCGTATGGCTCCAGCGGAAAAGCTCCCAAGAAGTTCAATACGTTTGGCTTCTCGTTGAGCGGGCCGATTGTGATTCCACACTTGTACGACGGGCACAGCAAGACGTTTTTCTTTGCGGACTATGAAGGCAACCGGCGCAGCACCGCAGTATTCCAGCAATATGTCGTTCCGACCGCCGCGGACAGAAGCGGCAACCTCTCCGATATAGGTGGTCCTACGATTCCATCTACCCAGATCAGCCAGACAGCCAAGGCGCTGCTCGCCTATTATCCCTTGCCAAATGTGGCAGGCGCCCTCAACCAGACGCAGGCCATCAACTATCAAAACTTTCAAGCCACTCCTGCGAGCACCGACGGTGCGGACATCCGGGTCGACCAGACGATCTCTTCCAAGCAATCGGTCTACGCGCGCTTTAGCCGCAAGAACATCACCACCGACTTCGCGAATCCCTTTCTACCGGATGATTCGGATTCCATTCACAATCGAAGCCTGCTGATCTCGCACACCTACACGATTACCCCAAAGCTGCTGAATGAGTTCCGCTATGGCTTCACGAACGTTACGACCAGCGTCGACTTCCCGATTCAAGGTTCCACTGCGCTGAGTCAGTTGGATCTCACAGGTGTCGATATCAGTCAGCATCCGCTGACTCACGCATTCCCCACCTTCAACTTCAGCGCGGGCACTCCGTTTCCAGTCATTGGCAGAGACAAGGCAGGTGTCACACAGTCAAAGACGACGCAGTTCAGCGATAACCTCACTTACAGCTTCGGCAGGCACACGGTGAAGGGCGGAATCGATATCCGTCGCGTTCGGTACTTCGACCTGGAGAGCTTTGCTCCACAGTTCGCCTCAGACGATTTCGGAGCCTTCATCTTTCAACCATCCTATGGAAACGCCGCAGGCGATCAGTTTACGGGCAACGCCTTTGGCGACTTCCTTGAAGGCGCGCCAACCACACTTTACTTTGCTGTCTCGAGCCCGGATGTCGGAGGAACCGCCACGCAATATAGTTTCTTTGCTCAGGACGAATTCCAGGTCAACAGCCGGTTGACGCTCAGCTACGGTCTTCGCTGGCAGATCCTCCCAGGCTTCCAGGAGGACGGCGGCAATCTTGCAAACTTCGATCAACGGAATAACTCGATTGTCGTTCCTGATGCTTTGGCGGGATACCTTGCCAGCCAGAACATCACCTCTTCCAATGTTGCTTTCCAACAGTCCTTCAATGCGTGCCCGTCCGGCACGGCTGCAGGTTCAACCGTTCACGGCCTGCCGTGCACCGGCTATATCACGGCCAGCCAGGATGGATTGCCGCAAAGTCTGCGCCAAACCTATAAAGGAGACTTCCAGCCGCGCCTCGCGATTGCCTATCGTCCGTTCAACGACACCAAGACCGTGTTGCGTGCCGGATTTGGCATCTATACGATGACCAACCTGGGACCACTTTCGTTCAACAACAGCGGCAACCCAACCTCAAATCTGCACACGTATTCCAACTCCAACAGCGCCGGACCGAATACGCCACAGATCGTCTTTCCGAATACTGCTCCCAGCACCTCCGGCGGCCCAACCTTCGGTGGCGGCGGACTGGACCAGGGCGTTGATCCCAACTTCCGCGACCCCCAGTCAAACCAGTGGAACGTGACCGTGGAGCGCCAGCTAACAGACGCAACATCGCTTCGTGCGAGCTACGTCGGCATGCACACCTACAGGCTGAGCATCACCGAGGATCTCAACCAGATTCCCGCCAGCACCATTCCATACAACACCGGAGCAACGGCCGGAGCTTTCGTAGACGCCCGCGCGCCCTATCAGAATTGGACGACGCTCCTCAGTACGTTCAATGCAGGTGAAGCAAACTATCACGCGTTCGAGTTGCAGGCGACGCATCGTTTGGAGCGTGGGCTCTACGTGGATGCAAACTACACCTACGCAAAAAATGAGGCTGACAATCAGGGTGACGCACCGAGCGCGTTCGCCGGTGAGGTCAATTACGGACTTCCCATTGCCGATCGTTTCCACATCAAAGAGAACCTCGGCAATGTCTCCGGCACTCGGCGCAACCGCATGTTGCTCACGGGAATGTATCAGCTGCCTTTTGGCAAGGGGCGACAGTACATGAGCAACAGCACAGCCAAGGATCTATTTCTCGGTGGCTGGGATCTTACAACCGTCACGCTGCTTGAGACTGGCCCCTGGCTCACCCCCAGCATCAGTGGCTCTGCCGATCAGTCGAACACGAACGTTGTCAATCGTAGCGCTGTGCTGCGTCCGGATGTGGTGCCGAAGGGTACTGCCGGAGCTGTGACCTACAACAACCTGTCCTTCCAAGCGACCCCCGTAGGAGCAGGTCGCTTCGGGAATGCAGGAGTTGGAATCGTTCAAGGACCCGGGACAGCCACGGTGAGCCTCGGAGTGGCAAAACAGTTCGCCATCACCGAGAGGGTGCATGCGCGCTTCGAGACAACCTTCACGAACGTTCTAAACCACACCAACTTTGCGCCGCCTGTGACGGCCATCGACAATTCGCTGTTCGGTCAGCTGACCGGACCGCAAACCGCCGAGAACGCGGGAAATCGGACGGGACAGGCGGCGCTAAGAATCGACTTCTAGTTCGAAAACCCGCTTTAAGAGGGCGAGGAGATTTCCTTCTCGCCCCCTTTCATTCACATCATCGGTGTAAACGAAGCGGCCGCCGATCCGGATGAATCAGCGGCCATCTTGAAACACAGAACTACTTCGGAAGAATCGTAAGGGCTGTTTGAGGAGCCGACCGTATGACGTTCAGCGGTAGTTTGGTGTGAGCTGTAGCTAAGTTGTCCGGAAGGCCAGCGATCCACGCGTTCATCGAGACGTCAATGAAGTGAGGGGCAGCTAACATCTCAAGAAAGACCAGATCTTCTGTCCCCGTGTTCTCGACGTAATGGGTAGCCATAATCGGCACGAAGCCGACATCGTTCGCAGAAAAATCCATGGTCCGCGCAGCGGCTCCAGTGGTGGCGATCGTCATGCGCCCTTTGCCATGAATGTAGTACTGCCACTCGTCAGAGTGGGGATGCCAATGAACCTCCCGCATGCCGCCCGGCTTCAGCGTTACCTGCGCGGCGCACAGCTTCTTGGCCACTGGAAACTTATCGACATCGATGATCTTGACACTCCCTCCGGCCCTCACAGGATCCGGGCGCTGCTCGCTGAGCTTGTACGTATATTTGTTTACCGTCTCGAGCTTATCGCCCAAAGCTCGCTTCTGCTCCTCCAGCGACGGCGGTTGGGTGCCCTCAAAGATATAAAGTTGCGTCTGCGGCAACGTGTTGAAGCTCTCACGCGACCAGCCCATGTTCTTTTGAATCACCTCCGGCGGAAGGTGAACCAGAGACTCCGAGATGAGAAAAGTATCCGCCTCCGAAAATGCGCCGTCATTGAACACCAGCAGAAACTCAGTGCCCTGTGGCCCGATCCCCTGCAGGGAATGCGGAAATCCGGCAGGGAAGTACCAAAGATCGCCCGGCCCAACGTCATCGATATACATCTTGCCGTCCGGTTGCAGAATGGTGATGCGCGTCGTCCCGGTAAGTACAATCGCCCATTCATCCGATGTGTGCCAGTGCAGTTCACGAATCGAATTCGCAGTAAGGCGCATACTGACCCCGGCAATACTCTTGCTGGTAGGCAACTCGCGAACCGTCACCTGATCGGTCCAGCCACCGTTCTGTACCCTGCGTGACGCGAGGTCGAAGGAATACCATATCGGACCCATATTTCCGTGATCGGTAAAAGGCGGCATGTGCGAGTTTGGGTTCTCGTCTATCAGTGGCTGATTTGCCGGGCCAGGGTCGCTGGCGTAATCGCCCTGACGCCCTGCCAACAGTTCCTCACGCGTCTGAGCTGTAGCGGTCAGTGTTGCCACTCCTGCTCCCGCTAATGCCGCGGTTGTCATAAAGGCACGTCGCGATACCTGTGCGATGGAGTCAAAGTTGTTCTCAGTTGAGGCGTGTGAGTCGGCTGGAATGAGTTCGTTCTTTGGGTTCATCTCTTCTCCTTGGTCTTCGTAATTGGGTGAAGGAAGCGATAACGGCGAGCATCGCAAGATCCGAAATCTATGAAGTCTGCGAAACGTATATCCCTCGTCTATTGCGTACTCATGCCGTCCGTCTCTGCTGCGCTAGTAAAACCATTTCGTCGCTGCTCGCGCGAACGAGTTTGCTCCGATGTCGGAACACAAGCCTACAGAAACGAGAAACTCGTCTCTAACGGATCTGGTTTTCTTTGCGCCAATGGCTCTTGCGATGGCAACCGCAGTGTCCCCCAGAACACGCGATCACACATCCCCCTCAGGAGATGCGAATCAAGCACACTTTCGAGGGGTACTTACCTACCACTCAATCTCGATGTCCTATTCACGCCGCTCCATCGCATGAGAGAGCGTTCGAGCAAAGCTCGAATACTTGAGCCAGCAACTAAGCCTTTACTGTCGATCTGCCTCTTCCACCGTAGCGACCCTCGGAAAGAACTTGTCTACCTTAGTCATCTCAAACAGTTGAAGTACCCGTGGACTCATCCCAGCGATATCCAGCCGAACTCCTCTGCCCTGGCACCGGACATAGTGGCTGACAATCAACCCAAGCCCCGCGGAATCCATATACGGAACCTCCGTTAAATCCAGAATATGGTGACGTGGACCAGGGAGAGCCTGCGGATCGCTCTCCTCCTCAGCTTCAAACGTACTGCGCAGCACATTCGGCGAAAGGGAAGCGTGCATATCCCGCGCCGTAAACGGCCCTGACAACCGAAAGATGACTGTGCCTGCCTTCTTGCCTTGACTGCGTTCAATCGTGAACTTCGAACTCTTCCAAACCTGAGCAGTCGCCATCGAGCTAGTCACCTATCAAGAAACTTCTAGACTTCAACCGGCGGAGTCGTCATTCTTCGCCCCAGGCAGACGCTTGATCAAAAAGTCAATCTGGCCGGCGTGGTGCGAGATGTGCTCGCAAACGTGAAACCAGTAACAGAAGTTGTTTATCGGCCCACCGCCCCACCCAGGCTCCTTCAGAGCCGTCGTGAACCATGCATCATCCTTCTTCGCAAACTCAACTAAAGTCTTCTCCCGCGCCTCACGAATCGCATCCTGATAGTAAGCAACGTCATGCCCCTTGATCGTTGCGCGCCCAGCCGCACCAAGATTCATCGCGGGCCCCCACTTAGCCTCATAGTCCGCCGGAAGCTTATCGAAGTTCTCGTTCCCAAACGTAATCCTCTGATAGAGAACCTCAGTAGCCGCCAGGTGAAGCATCAGCGCACCAATCGTGTTGGCATTCTTATCGAACAGATAATCAAGCTGCTCCTGCGTAAGATCGCGAGTCGGCCCCAGCACCGCAGTCTCCATCCACGTCAGCATCGAAACCATCGTCCCGATCTGTGGCGTATACCCGGAGATCGGCCGCCCGATCATATTGATCGTGGCCTTGTCGTACGGCGGAGCCATGCGCGGCATCGGCGTGCGTTTGGCTGGCGGCGGAATCGGCGCAGGCGACTGGGTCGCGGTCGTAGACTGCGGCGCCGCTGTTTGAGTAGTCTGCCCAAACAGCGGCACACCCGCTGCAAGGGCACCTAAAGCCGAGTTGGCAAGAAACGTCCGGCGCGTGGAAGCATAGTGCATCGAAACCTCCTGTTTTTACGAGACACCAAGCTTACACGCTCTTTCCATTTCAAGCCGCATTTAAGGAAGCTCGAACCGTCCCCGCCGTCGCACAACACGCTTCCTAACCCATCGCCGAAGCATCTAACCGAAGAGGAGGGCTCATCCGTGCGTCACGCATTTCCCACTCTATCCATCGCGCTCCTCGCCGTAGCCTTCGCGACTGGCCCCCGGAGCGTCCGTGCCCAGAACACGCAAACCACGCCCACTCAAACACAGCCCAAACCCCGTAGCCCCGGCGGCGATGTAGGCAGCGGAGCTGGCGACATCGGCAAAGACACCGCCAAGGGAACCGGAGCCGCAGCCAAGGGCGTCGGCAAAGGCGCCGGCGACCTCGTCACACTCCACCCCGTTGACGCCGCCGGCAATGTAGGCAAGGGAGCAGGCGTCGCAGGAAAGGACGTAGGCGTCGGCGCCGCCAAGGGCACAGGCAAAATCGCCAAAGGCACAGGTCGCGGCGTCGGCAAGATCTTCCACCACGGACATCACGACGACGAGCCCGCAGCCAACCCACAAAACTAAAACCAAAGCAGGTCGGAGCGAATAGCCGCGCACCCGCTCCGGCCTCCTCGCGTCAGAGGAGCGTCTCCGTCTTCCCAAACGCGAATCCCGAAAAATAAATCCAGAAAACCTGGCGCATTTTTTGCAGCCTAAAAAGTGACTGCCAAAACACCACGTTGCACCATCGAATCACCACATCCACACCATCAAAAAACCACGATCAAACACCCATTTTTCGCAAACCCCCAACAAAACCCACAGAACCCCACCAGAAAAAATATCTGCAATCCCCACGCTTTTCCCCAGCGCCGCCAAATTTACTCCAGATTGACACCCCTCCGTCACAATCAATGTGTGTCTTAAATCCACGATCCTCAAGCTCAATCTCTTCCTGTGCGGTTCTGAGCCTTCAAGAAGAAATCGGCGAAACTTCGTTCCCGATAACCTCAGCTCGTTGAGAGGGCAACATCATCAGGAAATGCATGCGACGTGCCATCGGTCTCTTTTCTCTGTTTGTTGTTCTCTATTACAACTGCGGAAATGTTTTGGGGCAGGTCAACACAGCCAGTCTCAGCGGTCTCGTTACAGACTCATCCGGAATTGCGATGGCCGGCATTCACGTCAGTTCTCTCAATCGATTGACCGGATACTCCCGAGAGGCCGTCACAGATCATTCAGGCTATTACACGTTACCCAACATGCCGATCGGCAGCTACACCGTGGCTGTGCAATGGGAAGGATTCGTCAAGACGGACGAAAGCGTCGAACTGAGCGTTGGCAGCAAAGCGCGTCGCGACTTTACGTTGCGAATCAAAACGTTCCAGCAGGCGATCACAGTCAATGAAAGAAGCGACAACGGTCTCTCACCCGATGACGCGTCGATCAGCACTATCATCGACCAGAACACAATCGCCAACACGCCGCTTTATCTTCGCAATTGGGATGACCTGCTTCGCACCGTTCCCGGAGTGCAGATCAGTCGTTATACGGAGCAGGCAGGAAGCAGCGCCCCAGGTCGCACCGGCGATTTCAACGTCAACGGCGTCCACTCGCTGCAGAATAACTTCGTTCTCGACGGCGTCGACAACAACACCTTCTCCGAGAATGTCCAGGAACTGAGCACCGAAGCAGCACATCCATCGGTGGACGTGATTCAGCAGTTCAACGTCATCACGAATCCATATTCCTCCGAATATGGCCGGAGTCCAGGTGCGGTCGTTTCCATCAACACCAAGGGTGGAACGGACACAATTCACGGTGCGATCTACGAGTACATCCGCAACAGCTACTTCGACGCGAACGATTTCTTTTCCAATCGATATGGGTTCCGGAGACCGGAGAACAATCACAATCAGTTTGGGACAAGCATCGGTGGACCGATCCTCCATGACAAGCTGTTTTACTTTTTCAACTATGAGGGAACACGGATCCGCGAAGGTGTCTCTCGCACATCGACCGTTCCACTCCCGAATGAAAGAGAAGGGGACTTCAGTCCCGCTACCGCCGCAGCGGTCGACGTGACCTATCCCACAATCGTCAATCCCTCTACTGGACAGCCGTTTCCGAACAACCAGATTCCCAAAGAAGACCTCGATCCGGCAATTCAAAAGATAATCTCCCTCTTCCCGCTACCCAATGTTCCTCACCCGCAAGGTCAGAACAATCTGAATAACTACGCAAGAAACGCGCTCACGACGGACGACAACGAGAGTTACGACGCCCGCACCGACTGGACGCCATCACCCAACAATGTGATCTTCGCGCGTTACAACTACTCCAACCGCAACCGCATCGTGCCGGGCTATCTGGGTGGGCTGGCGGATGGAGCAACCAACTCTGCATGGGGTCACCTCTCACTGAGTTCCAACAGCTTCGTGATCGGTTGGACGCATATCTTCCGCCCATCAGTTCTGAACGATCTCCACCTCGGCTTTATCCGTGACCGCGCATTGAGTGAACAACTGCCATTTTCTCTCCCGCAGACAGCAGGCGATTACATCGCCGGGATACCCAATGTTCCCGCGGCGGGCGGAGGATTGCCCCTGGTTAAATTCGGCAGCTCGTATGCTTTTATCGGTTCGCCCGTCTTTCTCCCCAAGGAGCAGATTCCTCAGCAATTTCAATACAACGACACGCTCGTCGTCTCGGCAGCCAAACACAATCTCAACTTCGGAGTAGCCGTGTCGGCCCCAATGCGGAATCTCTTCCAGGACGAAGCTGCTGTACGCGGCTCGCTCGATTTCGAATCGACCTTCACGAACTTCGCATATGCTGATGGTCTGCTTGGGCTGGCGAACCAGGTACAACTAACCAATAGTGATGTGGTCGACCAGCGCCTCTGGCTGGCCGCCGGCTTTCTTCAGGATGACTGGAGGATCCTGCCACAGCTCACGTTGAATCTGGGACTGCGGTACGAGTTTGCTCCGCCACCAACTGAGGGACGAAACCGCATCGCAAACTTCGACCCCGATGGAAATGGATCACTGGTATTCGCGCACCCCGGTTCACTGGCGAGCCGCGCCTTGGTGAACCCAAACACTGCGAACTTTGGTCCAAGAGTTGGCTTCGCCTATTCGTTGGGTGGCCGCACAGTGCTTCGTGGCGGATACGGAATTTACTACACATCCTTCGAGCGCTTCGGGAGCGAAGATGAGTTGGCACTGAACCCGCCATTTTTAGTCAATCGACAGGTCACGGCTACCTCACGCACTCCCGCTCTCGTCGCGAGACAGGGATTTCCCTCCAACTTCCTCGATCCGAACATGATCGATTACACCAACCTGCAAGGCTTCCACATTCGAGCTGTGAACCCGCATGCACCATTCCCCACAGTGCAACAGTGGAGCTTCGGGCTGCAAAGAGACTTCGGCGATCGTTGGACCGCGCAACTAGATTACGTCGGAACTAAATCCACCCACCTCGACTTGATCTATGACTACAATCAGCCGTTCATCATCGGTAACAAGTCCACCAACCTAACCCCCTATCCTGACTTCGGCTACATCGAATACACGACTCCCGCCGGTTATGGGAACTACAACGGACTCCAGGGCAGCCTATCGCGCAGGACCTCGCAAGGTCTCACTTTGCGAGCAGGTCTCACCTACTCGCGCAGCCTCGACGACACTCCCGAAGAATTAGAGACCAGCTCTGGAGCGGCGCCGAACGGGCGAAATCTAGCTGCCTGGTACGGGCCCAGTGATTTCAATGTCCCCCTCCGGGTCTCTGGCAACTTCATCTATGAGCTGCCCTTCGGACACGGCAAGGCACTTCTCCATCAAGGGCCGCTCGCCTGGCTTCTTGGAGATTTCCGCACCTCGGGCGTCTACACCTTCTACAGTGGAATCCCCTACCAGCTGAACGCCGGAAGCGCTCTCGCTAACTCAATCGATGCCTACGGCGCAGCGACGAATGTTCCCAACGTCATCGCCAAGCCTCACGTAGTTGGGAAGGTGGACTGCTGGTTCTATGCCAGCCAAAATCAGGCTTGCCGAACTGACGAACCCAATTTTACGGACAGCTATAGCCTCCTCACTCCCGGTTCAATCGGAAATCTCGGAAGGAATACGCTGCAGGGGCCTCATACCAGCGTCTTCGATGCGGCGCTCTTGCGTGAGATCCCCATGGACCGAACGAATCTGGAGTTTCGTTGGGAGGTCTTCAACGTGACCAACACACCGCTCTTCGGTCAGCCCAACAGCGATTTCAGTAGTGGAGTTGCCGGACAGATTACCACGCTCTCGGGTGATCAGAGAACGATGCAGTTCGCGTTGCGCGTCTCGTTTTGATTAGTCTTCCGCCAAGAAAATCAATTCATCCTGCGTTGACAAATTCCTTCACTTCCTCCTGTCTTCCCCAGTAAGCGCAACAAATCGAGAAGAACCGCGGGCGCTATGCAATGCGCAAGTCTATGTCCCCACAGGACCTGCTTTCAGGTCCCCGCGGACGTGTGCGCTCAAAAGGGAATCGATAGTTTTTCTACAACAGAGTTTTCAGGGGGAAAGTATGATGCATCCGCGCACAAGAAAAATCATGTTGCCGCTTGTCTGGCTTCTATTGGTAGTGGTCTTCGGACTAAAGCCAGCCCGCGCTCAAATTGATGCAGGTGGAATCACCGGCGTCGTCAAGGATCCATCCGGTGCTACTGTCTCCGACGCCGTGATTACGCTAAGGAACGACCTCACCGGAATCAGTTCCAAGGCAAAATCCACATCTGCTGGCACCTACACCTTCACCGGAATCAATCCCGGCACCTACACCATGACGACATCGCTCGCAGGATTCGAGACACGCATCGTCCACGGGGTAGAGGTCCACGTACAGCAGACAGCAGCAATTGATATCTCGCTGGCGCCTGGCAATGTCCAGCAACAGATTACAGTCACTGCGGCGTCGCCGCTCTTGCAAGCTGAAGACGCATCGGTCGGGCAGACAATCGGCCATCAGACCATCAACGATCTGCCTCTTGAGACGCGCAACTGGGGCTCTTTGGGGCAACTCGCAGCCGGCGTAGCAACAGCTCCGATCGGACAGAACGGCGGAACCCCGGAGAACGCCTTCTACTCCGTCAACGGCGTGCAGTTGTACCAAAATGATTTCCGATTGAATGGCATCAATAACAACATTGAGTTCTTCGGTGGCAGCTCGGTTGGAACTGATGCCACCATCACTCCTCCTCCTGACGCGATCCAGGAGTTCAAACTGCAGACCGGCGACTACAACGCAGAATTCGGACACTCTACCGGCGGCGTCATCAACGCGGTCATCCGTTCCGGAACCAATAAGCTTCACGGCAATATCTGGGAGTACATCCGCAACGACGCCTTCAACGCCAACGACTACTTCTCCAAGCAGCAGGGTAAGCCAAAGGCCGAGTATCGTCAGAACCAGTTTGGCGGAACGGTCGGTGGGCCAGTGCTCATTCCCAAGCTCTACGATGGAAGAAACAAGACTTTCTTCTTCTTCGACTACCAGGGCACGCGCATCGTGACCCCGGCACAGGCAATCAGCACTGTTCCTACCGCAGGCATGAACAGCAGCGGCTTTAGCAATCTGCAGGACCTCATCACCTATAACAGCGGAAACTCCAGCGACGGCTTGGGCAGAAAGTTCGCGCATGGCACGGTGCTCGACCCTGCCACCACCCGTCAGGTCCAGCCCGGGCAGGTCGATCCTATCTCCGGTCTGCAAAACACGACCAAGGCCGCTATCTTCGTGCGCGATCCCTTTTATGCCGGAGGCAGCGTCGCTGGAATCACAGACTTCACTGGGTTGGCAGCACAACTGAACCGGATTCCCGGTAGCCGTCTCGATCCCAACGCCGTGAAGTTGCTCAGCTTATATCCCGCTGCCACAGCGTCCGGAAAGCTGGCAAACAACTTCCTCAACAACCCCAAGGCGAATACAACAATTAACGCGTTCGACCTCCGCATCGATGAGACCTTCGGTTCTAGAGACACGCTCTTTGGAGTCTGGGACGAGAGCTACTACACCGCGTTTGCACCAGGAGCGTTGCCCGGGCAAAACGATCAGAACGACTCGTTTCCGTCCTACGCATTCGCTGCTGGCTATACGCACATCTTCACGCCCACGTTGTCCAACGAGCTCCACGTGGGATTTGGCCACAGCGACAAAGACCAACGACTGACGACCGAAAATACCAACGGAATCCCTGCACAGTATGGCATTCAGGGCATACCCCAGGTGGCCGGCAACGGCGGCCTTCCAACATTCAACATCAGCGGTTTCACTGGACTCGGCCCAACGGATGACCGACCGACAATTCAAAGTGTGTGGGATCTCGAGTTCACCGACAACGTCACCAAGGAGCTCGGCCATCACACCTTCAAAACCGGCGTTCAGGTCGACGATCTCGAAGGGGACATCATGCAACCCCCGGCCCCACGTGGCTTGTTTACCTTCAACGGCCAGTTCACCGACATTCCCAACCAGAACCAAAGCCTCAACGGAATCGCAGATATTCTGCTCACGCCCACTGCCTCCACGGTTGGCGGTGTCAACAATGTTGGTGGTCTTCAGAGTCTATCCGGCTCTAACTTCGCGGGCACGCAATATCACCGCTACTACACTGCCGCATACTTCCAGGACGACTGGCGCGTCACACCCTCCCTCACCCTCAACCTCGGACTGCGTTGGGATTACTTCACGCCGTACGCAGAAACAAACGGACGGCAGGCCAACTTCGTCCCCGTAGGCGGAAATGGATCGAGCGGAACTTTGTTCATCTCACAACAGGGCTGCAACGTTCCACGCTCCGCAACGTTCGATGCTTTACTCAGTGTAAGCAACATCAATCTCGACTGCGTCTCAAGCAAAACCCTCGGAGACGCGCAGAAGGCGAACTTCGCGCCAAGACTCGGCTTCGCTTATCGGGTAAGTCCCAACTTCGTCGTCCGCGGAGGATACGGCATCTCCTACGGTGCGCTTGGAAACCTCGGCTACGGCGGAACCCTCGGAACCAACTACCCCTTCATCTACACGATCACGAAGAACGCACCGAACTCTCAGTCACCCCTTCAACTCTCCAATGGCCAGACCGCAACGATCGAAAACACCTTCACAACCATCAACCTCTCCGATTCAACCCAGGTCAATGGTGCAGGAATCAATCTCTACGGCCGTCAGTTCAACTACCAAACGCCGTACGTCCAAACGTACAATCTGACGACTCAGGATCAGTTCACTCAACACGATTCCTTCCAAATCGCCTATGTCGGCACGATAGGCCGTCACCTCGACGTTCTGGGAACGAACAACTCGCCCTCTCAAATTCTTCCTGTCGGCACCAACATCTCTCAACTGCCCTCAGCCGCCAACAGCAACCAGAGCTTCGTACCGTTTCCCAACTTCGCTCCAAACGCGATCTACGAGACGACGAACGCAGGCAGCTCCTACAATTCATTGCAGACGACCTACCAACACCAGACCAGCTTCGGTCTTCAGCTTCTCGCAAACTACACCTGGAGCAAGTGCTTCAGCAATCAGCGAACACAAGGTACGGCGACATCGGCATACAGAGCACAATGGCTCCCCGGCTTCGGAATCTCAGGTGACTACGGTCTCTGCGATACTGACGCGACCAATGTGGCTCACATCTCCGGAACGTATGCTCTGCCCATCGGACGTCAGAGACAGTTCTTCAGCAGCGTGAATCGCTTCACCGACGCAGTCATCGGAGGCTGGAGCACCAACTACATCTACACCTACCAGAGCGGTCAACCCTTGACCATCCCCTGCGCCACGGCGACCACTTCGGACTTCGGTTGTTTCGCACCTGTCACCACAGGGCAAAGTCTCTATGCTCCCTCTCGCAACCCGACCCAATGGCTGAATCCGAACGCATTCCTTCAGCCGGCCGCTGCAACCCAGATCGGCCAATTGGACTACTCCGTATTAGGCGGACGCCCACAGCAGGCCCGCGGTCCAAGCTGGTATAACCTCGATGCTTCGGTCTTCAAGAACTTCGAGATTCACGACACAACAAGTCTGCAGTTCCGCGCAGAATCCTTCAACACACTCAACAACCCTCAGTTCGCTCAGCCAGGAAATCTGAACTACCTCAACCCCAAGAACTTCAGCTCAATAACAGTGTTGCGAAACACGCCGCGGCTCATGCAGTTCGCCCTGAAGCTCTCCTTCTAAGACGCTACGGGCTGACAATAACGAAAACGTGTCCTCGGAGAAGATCCCGGGGACACGTTTGCTCTCTTCCTCGTGAGTTAAATTTCAGTGAACGGCGTTGGCCAGGGGAAGCGTGCTCTGAGTCGCCATTTAGCATAGAGACAGCAGTCTTCCGATCGCTCTTCAAACCCACAGTAGTTCTGAACTACGCCAGACTGGCAGAGATACTTTCGTTCATGGAACCCGGAACCACGAAACATCCAGGCGGTTACACCAGAGGGACGGAATGTCTTCCTCCCGAAGAAAGTTCAGGAGTACTCGTTCTGGAGGACGTGGCGGAGTTTTACAACTCTCGTCGGCATAGTTTGTTCGGACAGGCATTCGCCCTGGTCCGAAATCGCGCCCTCGCCGAAGACTTAACTCAAGAAGCGTTTGCGAAACTGATCGTAGAGGTCAAAAGCGGCGGGCGCATTCAGAGTGCTGTCAGGTGGACAAGCACCGTCCTACGCAATCTGGCTTTGAATCATCTTGAGCACCGCAAAGTCTCCCTCCGTGTCGTAGAGCCTGACTCCCAATCCCAGATCGATATTGCACCGGACGCGACGCCTTCTGCGGAGCAGATATATATTGCGAAAGAATCACAGAACCGGATGCATCATGTCTTATCCTGCCTCGGACCGCTTGAGCGGGAGTGCGTATTGATGTTTGCCGAAGGCCTGAGTTACAAAGAAATCGCTCGTCAGAAAGACTTGTCCTACGGGGTCGCAATGGATGTGGTTCGCCGTTCTCTCAGGAAACTACGAAAACAGATTCCGGAGAGCCAAGGATAGAGACTCAATGCCCTTCAAACACCATCCATCCAAAGCGTCGCTCCTCTCATTTCTTAACGGAACCGCCAGCGCTGCCGAACAGAGAACTATTTCGGAACACATCGCAGTCTGCCCTCGATGCCGCGTCGTCTCCGAGCGCCACGGCCTTTTGCTTCGCGAACTCGGTGCCTACAGCCAGCTCTCTGCTCAATCGAAGCAGACGCAAGCCAAATCCAAGCCGCTAGCCTTTTCAAAGAAAACCACCGCAAAGACAATTGCAGCCAGAATCGCTGGCGGCGCGATCGCCGCAACCGCACTCATCATGATCTACGCGTGGCCACGCCACATTCAAACTGTCAGCGCGGCCGAACTCCTCTCACGGGCGGAGACGGCGCAGGAAACCGCGGACACCAGTCCGCACTCATACCGCATGAACGTCGGATCGACGACTTGCCTCACGACGGATGCAACCTGGTCGCAGCCAGGAGATTCGCGTTCGGATCCATGTGGCCGCCTGCACGGTCAGCTTCTTCAAACACATTGGGATGATCGGCGAATGTTATCTGCGCGAAGCTATCGGCAGTGGCACGATTCGCTCTCACAGCGCAGAGATTCTGTCTTACATCAGGAACCGTATTGGACGGTCAAGACCGATACCGACGAGGGTCTTCTTCGCTCCGCAAGTTTAATGGTTCGCTCCTCGGACTACCGCCCGGTCGGACTGACACTCGAGTTTGCAGCGCTCGAATCAGTCTCCGTGACTGAAAGCGAACCCACGGAGCGGCATGTCTACGTGCCCGCCACGCAGACCGACATGTCGGTCAAGTCTGAGAGCCTCGAGCATATCGATCAACCCGAAGACGCAATTGAAGCTCAAGCCTGGAACCTGTTACGCACCCTGGGCGGTGACTCTGGATGGGAAGCTACGATCACTCGAAAAGGCGCTGAGGTGCGCGTCGTAGGTTTCATCGATGACGAGTCTCGAAGAGACAAGTTCGAAAAGGCATTCTCTAGTCTGCCCGGAGTGAGCACCGATCTCAAAAGATCCGATGTTCTGCCGAAGAGAGGAAGCAACGGGGAAGGCCAGCCGTTGGCTGAAAAGACCCTCGAACAGCTGATTCCCGACTCTCACGAAAGAGGCGAACGAGTCACTGAGATAGCAGATGCCTCACGAGCGATCGTCGGAAAGGCATTCCTGTGCGATCAGCTCATTGCGCGTCGAACTGCTTTTCAGAACAGTCCTTCCGCACACGCACTCACTCCTCTCATCGAAGAAGAACGAGTTGACATCCTGGCGGCAACTGCACGATTGTCTGACCTGCTCGAGCCCTTACTCGAGCCAGATCAAAGCCGCGTCTCCAACGTGCCATTGAACTACTCCGAGGCCCGGCAGCTCGATGCGGCGGTTCTATCGCTCGTCAACGCTGCGCCCAAACAGACAGCAAGCCTCGAAAATACTCAAAAGCACATCCGCTCCCTCCTGTCGAAAAGATAAATTCATCCCGCGTTGACAACTTGGACTCGATCCTACTGTCTTCAATGCAGGGCCACGCGGTTCCCTTTCACAAAAGAGGGAACGAAAATTCAGTGTTGCCAAGGGAGATTTTTGGATGCCAAGTATTGTGATCGTTCTGTCAGCGCTGCGCCATGGTTCATCCAGACTCCTTCGCTTGACCACCGTCTTCGTTCTGCTCCTTTGCGCCTTCGCGAGCACCAAGGGACGTGCTCAACAGAAAAAACCTGACCTCGTCCTACGCGGAACTGTAACCTACGCCGATCGTCAAACCTACCTCGAACTACCCTTCGCCGTCGGCAAGGATGTCACTCGACTCTCCGTGGAGTTCTCGTATACTGAACATGACAAACACACCAATCTCGATCTAGGCGTCTTCGACACCGAACGGTTCCGCGGCTGGAGCGGCGGCAACAAAAGCTTCTTCACCATCTCCGAGACCGACGCGACGCCATCCTATCTCCCTGGCGTGATTGTTCCCGGAAAGTGGAAGCTAATTCTTGGAGTTCCAAACATCGAAGAAGGTGTGCGCTCCGAATATGAAGCGAAGATCTACTTCTCTCACCTGAACGATCCTCTCGAAGGCTCGACCTTCAGCCAAAAGCCTCTGCGCGAAGGAGCCGCATGGTATCGAGGAGACCTGCACATGCACAACGCGCACAGCGATGGCTCCTGCAAGAGCCAATCCGGCGAAAAGGTTCCGTGCCCACTCTACAAGACGGTAGAGGACGCAGCGAATCGAAAACTCGACTTCATCGCGATCACCGATCACAACACCATGTCGCAATACAACGACATGCGAGAACTGCAACCATACTTCGACAAGCTTCTGCTGATGCCCGGGCGTGAAGTCACAACATTTCAGGGACACGCCAATGTCTTCGGAACAACCGCCTTCATAGATTTCAGACTCACCAGCCCTCACGTTCCCACGGTGAATAAACTGCTCGATCAAGTGCAGGAAGTCCACGGCATCATCTCTCTCAATCATCCAGGTTCGCCATCTGGCGCTGCCTGCATGGGCTGCGGCTGGACGGCCCCCGACACCGACTTCACCCGCATCAACGCAATCGAAGCCATCAACGGCGGTTCGCTCGACGGCCCCAGGTCCGGCATCCCATTTTGGCAGGACAAACTGAACAAGGGCTTTCGGCTCACCGCAATTGGCGGCAGCGACAACCACGATGCCGACTATGGCCCCAGCATACGTTCAGCCGTTGGACATCCCACCACGGTCGTCTATGCTCCGAACCTCACGGAAGAGGCAATCCTGAACGGCATCCGCGCCGGGCACGTCTTCATCGACATCGAGGGAACGCAAGACCGCACCCTCGAATTCTCCGCAAATGCCGGCACAACAACCGCATCGATGGGTGACTTCCTGGCTTCCCCCACAGGCCAACAGGTTCGCTTCACCATCAGGATGCTCGGCCTCGAAAATGCCCACCCCGAAATTATCCGCGATGGTGATCTCACGACACTCGTCGACGCTTCTCCGATAAAGACAACAGAAGAGATGCGCAGTTTCGACTATGTAAGCGATGGTAAGCGCCACTGGCTTCGAGTAAATATCCGATCAGCAGAAGGATCTCTATTGATCCTGGGAAATCCCATCTACTTGAACTTTTAGGCGCATCCGCAGACCTTTAGATCGGCGCCGGAACGTCGAGTTCCCGTCTGGCACTCAACGCTTGATTCGCCGTGATAACCGATACTGCTGAGCGCATCCCGACACGCGCGTCAGCGACGGGCTTTTGACCTGTACGGATGCATTCGATGAAGGCTCGGCAAGCGGTGGTCGTCGGATCTTCGGTCACGGGAATGTCGAGACGCTTGCCGGCACCACGGTACGGCATCTCCCCCGCCGGACGATAAGAAGCCCCGGCAGTGATGGCCTTCACTTTCTCGCCAGGCTTTGAAGGGAGTTGGCTAGCGCGTTTCGGCTCGTAAAAAAACTCCGCGTCTTCGAGCGTGAGATTCAGGCTGCCCTTGGTGCCGTAGATCCAAAGCTGGTTACCCACCTCGGCATTGTCAGTCAGCGAACTGAAGACGAAGCGCCGCCCATTGGAGTAGCTCAGCACTGCCTGCACGTTATCGTCATTCTCTCGGCCATCGTGGTAGACCGCGATGCTGCCGGTCGCGTACGCGGCTTGCGCTGTTTCACCGAAGACCCAGTTTGCAATGTCTATGTGGTGCGAGCCCAGCTCGGCCAACAACCCGAGCGAATACTCGTTGTAGAGGCGCCAGTTGATGAGGCGTTCGAGAGAGGGATCAGGCACCGGACGGCGCCAATCGTTATTGCGGTGCCAGTATCCATAGATATGGGTCACATCGCCGATCTCTCCACGCTGTACATAGTCGATGGCGGAACGAATCCATGGTGCGTAGCGATACTGATGGCCCACTTGAAAAATCTGCTTGCCGGCGTCAACTTTTTTTACAACGTCATTTACTTCGGCCACGGTGAAGGCCATCGTCTTCTCGCCGTATACGTGGCGTCCAGTTTCGAGCGCCGCGATCACGTGTTCCGCATGAAAGCTGAGCGGTGTCGCGACGACGATAGCGTCAAGGTCTTTGCGATCCACCAGAGCGCGGTAGTCGGAGTGCGACGCAACGGTATATCCGCATAGTTGGTTGAGCTCTTGAAAGCGTGGCGCGTATACATCTGCTGCCGCGACGATGGTCACTCCGGGTACGCGCAGAAAATTGCGGATCAACTCTTTGCCTCGACTCCCGGGCCCTATTATTCCAAGGCGAACAGGCGCAGGGGCAGCTGGGTCGGCAACGTCCATCGCCGCAATGGACGTCATCGACTTTGCTGCGAGTGTTGCCGCGGATAGACCTTGAACAAAAAGACGTCGGTTCATCATCGTGTCAGTACTCTCTTTTCTTTTTTGTTTCGTGCAGTGGATATGGCCAATGGATAGCCCGATAGCGCGGACTGGCAGGAGTGCCTGATACGATCACGGCCTCCGTCTGCGGGCAGGATTGCAGCAGACGCGCCGACGCATCCGGACCCATGACGAACGTCGCCGTGGATAAAGCGTCGCTGTCCGTGGCGGAAGGTGCGACGACAGTGGTCTGCAGCATGTTCTCGACAGGATGCATCGTGTGTGGATCAAGGATATGGCAGTAACGATGGCCGTCCTTGATGAAGAATTTTTCCGTACAGGCGGACGTGGACAAAGAAGTATCCACAAGGAGAATTGTGCTGAGAGTCCTTCCGGCATGCGCAGGATCGGCAACGTTTACCGGCCACCCCTGCGATCCGGGAGGAGCGCCGATCGCATAGATGGTACTGCTTCCCGCCGAGATCAGCGCGGCGGATACATGTTGCTGACGTAACAACGCGACGACGCGATCAACTGCGTAGCCTTTGCCGATGCCACCAGGATCGAGCTCCATCGAAGAATGATTGATGAAAGAGACAGTGCGAGTCGACGCATCGAGGTGGATGTTGCTCCAGCCCGTCTGCTTCTTCAGAGCGAGCAACTCCTCTTCCGTCGGGATGCGTCCGTGATTGAAGAAGAATCCCCATGCCCGCATCAGAGGCCCAACCGTGATATCAAAGGCTCCGTCCGAACGACTGCTCCAGGACAATGCAGTCTGGAGGAAGTCGAACGTTTCGGGATCGGTGGTGACCGGATGCGTACCGGCTTCACGGCTGATACGTGAAAGCTCGCTCGTTGGCTGATAGTTGCTCAGGAGCGCTTCGATTCGATCAACTTCCTCGAAGGAGAGCTGCATCCACCGGTCTGCCGTCTCCTGATTCGGAGCATACAGATCGATGGAGAACTCCGATCCCATGGCGCGGTGGACGTCATGGAAAAG
The DNA here is from genome assembly GCF_051013365.1 of Tunturiibacter psychrotolerans. Lineage (GTDB taxonomy): Bacteria > Acidobacteriota > Terriglobia > Terriglobales > Acidobacteriaceae > Edaphobacter > Edaphobacter psychrotolerans_A. Next base: position 3,300,443 of record NZ_CP132941.1, read on the forward strand.
CGCGAGAGGTTTCTCTTGGGTGAAACCAGAGCCTGTGGCTGAAAGTGAGAATGCAGCCAGGATCGCTGCGGCGCGTAATGTCTGAATCAATCGGGGCATCTACAAAACAGAATATCCCCGGAACCTGTCGAAACGCATCTAGAGAAGACGAAGCAAATCTTGAAGTCCGACCCCCCCCGGACTCACGGTTCGCGAAACTCACCTTTGTCAGCCATGTTCTGATGACAGACAAGGCACGACCGGCTAGCGGAAGTGTGCAACTCTGAGACCAGCGCGTAGGTGAGCCCATGCGTGGTCCAGGTAATCACATTGAACCCCGCCTTCGTTTGATAATGGAAGGTTAGCCCGCGTGAGAGGATCTCCTCCCCGCCATATGCCTCGGCGGATTTGCTCGAAGCAACTAGTAGGCTAATCCGGTCGTTCTTCATCGCGAACGAGACCAAAGCGGCGTAACTGTCCCCATAGTTCACCACTCTGGCGCCAACCTGTCGATACGCAGGTTGGTCATTTGCCAACAATCGAGATGTCGGCAATCGGAAGTCGAAGGGAACCTTACCTGAAAACCATGCCGTTACCTCTTCTGGAGATTCCGAATTAATTTCGAGCGGAAGTTTCCCGTCAAGATAGCTTCGGTGCGTGCTCAACGCCGTATCCACATAGGAAGCAGCACGCGCATGCCGAGCGATAGTTGGAACGAATACCATCCCCAACACAAACACGAAAGCAATTGTAGCCACCGCTCTCCAAGGGAACGCCCTGAATTCGCTGGCCCCCCTTGATTGCTTCAAGAGCCGCAACACACGCCCGTGAAGACGCTCCGGTGTATGCCCGGTCACCGAGACATGCTGAGCTGCAGTGACGCGAGCACGCAGCTCCGCAGAAGCTCTGTAGAGGGGCCGCGAACGATGCAGAAGATCCGCAAGTGCCTGCTCTTCCTCAAGCTGACTTTTACAGTCGGCGCAGTCTGCAAGATGAGCGAGAAAATCTTCTAATTCCTGATCTCTTAATTCGTTGTCAAGATAGAGTGAGATGTCATAGCTATGTTCATCGCCAGTGTTCATTCCATGACCTCCTTCCTGGCGAAATTGGAGGTCTTAAAAGCGGTCGAAAGTGACGTCCGCAACTTATTGCGCGCCCTTGCAAGGCGCGACATGACCGTTCCTGCGGGACAATCCAAAATCGTTGCAATCTCCTGATAGGAAAGCTCCTCGAACTCACGCAACAAAATGACCTCGCGAAAATCCGCTGGCAGTTGTTGAATTGCTTCGCGCACTTGCTGATGTTCCACCTTACTCACATAGAACGCATAAGGATCCTTTGCAGTCTCTGCAATATCCATAGCGCTCTCCTCTCCATCCATCGGAACAATTTTTGCGGTGCGCCTATGCCGTAACTGATTGAACCAAATGTTCCGCAAGATCGTAAACAACCAGCCCTTTACGTTGCTCCCAGTGCGTAGACTTCCCATCGCCCGTATGGCGCGAACATAGGTCTCTTGCACCAGGTCTTCTGCCTCACTCCGATTACGCGTGAGTACAAGCGCATAGCTGAACAATCCATCAATGTATTCGATACCAGCAGCAGCCTTTACAACAGGTGAGCCCTCAGGGGTCAAAGACATAGTTCACTACCTTTACAAAACCGGACTTGCGCGAATATTCCCGAAAAAAATGAATTCTCGGGTACACACAGGACCGCCCTGTGTGGAGCGTCCCTCGTACCGGTACCGCGAAGGCTAAACGCCAACCTTCTAAGAGCGGTACGGTAATAGGGACCCTACTGATATAAGGCGCAAATTTTCCATAATTCGCGTCAAGCTCTCCGAGATCGCCCATTCGCTCACGTCTCTCGTCCCCGATGCGCCGGAGTTCTGCCCGGAGAGTTTGTCCTCAAGACCCTGTCTCCACTCGTCAATGTCGCGCAGAACGGCCTCGGCGTACTCAACCTTCTGTTTCAGAAACGCCACAATGCACAGTCGCAACATACGGTTTGCCCGCTCACCCAGTTCGACTAACTCTCGCGAGTTCGGACGTATACCTACGCCCAGGAGCGCAACGGTGTGCGAAGAAATCTCATTTGCCTGCTGACATGTGGACGACAAGGCCGCAGAGATTGTCCGCGCGGATTCGACAAAATCCAGCTGTGAATCGTCGAGTTCTCCTTCGCACAACTCATCGCTCGCCGCGATGATCCTGTGACGAAGGCACTCCAGCTTCTTTCGTCCACCGGAGGACTGCAAGGCAAACTCAACGAGGCCCAAAGCATAGCCTTTCGTCGCATAGTCCACGGCGTGCAACGAGAGACGCAGCATCTCGATCAGGTCCAGACGCAATCTACAGATGGACCTCTCAGCACCCAGCAACGAGACCGGAGAGCCGGTCTGGTTGGAGAGGCTGTTCAAGAAACATGATATATCAGATATTTCAACTTGAGAAGAATCCTGAGATCCTTCTCCTCGAGAATCTAGGGACGGAAAATGATCGTTAGACACGCCGAAACGGGCGATGTCCATTTCTGAACTCAGATAGGGAGTCAAAGCAGTACCTCAATCCAAATGATTTGCGGCGCGACGCACTTGATCGTATGTGCTGTCTCTTGCGCCCGTTAAGATCGGAACACCGTTCCCGTTCGTTTATTCCCGATTAACAGAGAGAGCTCTATCCCCACTTCTGATTACGGGAGCACGTCCGTCGCAAATCACCAAGTTAAGGGGGAACACCCCGGCCGCACCGGCGCCGCCATCTTGCGCTTGGCGAGCATTCTCTTAACCCCGCACTGTTGAGCCACGTCACAATTCACTTGACGTCCAACAGGATCGACTGCAACCTGTACTCACCAGAACTCGAGAAGGGAACTCCTCCATGCGCAAAGCTCTGTTGGCCCTCCTGCCGCTCGCCGCGGCCCTGATCCATCCCGCCGCCCACGCCGACACCACCGATCTCTTCACCATCACCGGCGACTCCAGCACTTACACCTTCACCCTTCCGCAACAGTTCACCTTTCCCATCTCCCTCCACCTCGTCACCGTGCCCACCCTCACCACCGCGGGAACCATCGACGGAGTCGGCAGCAAAACCTTTGATGTCACCTTCTTCACCGGCATCGGCAACACAGGCGACAGTCTTACCTTCAACGACATCACCCTCGCCGGCCCCCCACTCATCTCCTTCATCTCGCAGACCGGCACGCCCGGCAACCTCTTCGACACGGCAGCCATCAACTCAGGCTCCTACCAACTGATCGACCTGGCCAACTCCATCAAGGGACCCGACTTCTACCACCTCACCATCGCCCCGGAGACAACTCCAATAAATCCACCCGCCGTCCCCGAGCCCGCCACCCTCCTCCTGCTCGCCACCGGCACCGTCGGCGCCGCCTTAACACGCCTCCATCGAGGCGGCCGGCCTATCCCCACGAAACCATAATGCCTCGAGCGCACATTCGCTGACGGGTCTACACTCCTTCGACGATCCGAAAATCCCTCTCCACGCCCGACCCAAGCGCAACCAGAGCCTTCTTATAATCCGCGCTCTCATACGCCGCCAGCGCCTGCTCGTAGCTATCAAACTCAACCACCACCGTCATCTGCTTCAGCCCGGCCTCGTGGGCCGTAACTGCGCCGCCCGGAGCCACCAGCGTGCGCGCCCCAAACTGCCCCAATGCCGCTACAGCCAACGCCACGTAGCTCTTCATCGTCGCCTCGTCACCAACCGTCCTATACGCAACCACCCAATAACCCTTCTTCATATCGCTACCCTCTTTCGAATGCAATGACCGCAGAGTTTGGATGCGACTTCAGTCGCAGAGATACCAAATAAATCAGTGAAGAGTTTGTTCTCTATTTTGTCGAAGGACATTTGCACGCGTTCCAACGTCCGGGAACTGACGAGATTCCGCATGTTTCCTTCGCATGTCTGCAAAGGACGGGATGAGAAGTTGCTTACAGAACGCCATGCTCTACCAAGCTAGGCCTTCTCGGCACCGTCTCATCCCACCACCGTCCAAAGTTATGTTGGCTCAACCGTGGAATCAGGAAGCTTTCTTCCTCAACCCAGGAGCAGCCGCCTTTTCATCTTCGCGGCTCTTCTGCGCAGACGTCTTCTCCTTCGCAGACATAGCCTTCTTCTTATGCTCCGGCTCTTGCGAACTCTCCAGAAGAATTGGCTGCGCAGCCTCGGTGATCTTCGCCGCCGCCGCCAGCTCTTCATTCAAATTCTCCGTCAGCAGATCAATCACATCCTGCATCCCGAGCGTCTTAGCCATCGCGATTGTCGCCTGATATCCCGCGATCTCATAGTGCTCGGTCCTCAGCGCCGCGCCGATCAAACCGCAATCGAATGACGCTCCCTCTTCATCCTTCTCCAGAGCATCCTTTCCTTCTTCAACGATGCCCTCCATTCCATTGCAGTGCTCCCCGGTAGGCTTCTCGCCCAGATGCTCGAAGACCTGCTTCAACCGTTCCACCTGGCCCTTGGTCTCTTCTAAATGCTTCGTGAAAAGTTCCTTCAGCTTCGCGTCCTTCGCTCCCTTGGCAAGCTTGGGAAGCGCCTTCACTAACTGATTTTCCGCGCTGTACATATCGCGCAACTCATCCAGCAAAACGTCATTAAGTGGCATGTCAATCTCCTGTGTTGATCTATAGATTCCTGGCATTCGCGCCACGTGCGAATCACCCTATGAGAGACACAGTTCCTTTTCAAAGTTGGCCATCTCACAAGGTTTATTTAAGTAACGAGAGGGCTGCGGAATGACCGCGCCCCCTCTGGCTCTAAGCTATTTCTTAGCCGACGATGCCGACTTCGTGTGAGCATCTGTTGACTTGCCATGCGCCGCCGTGGACGACTCATGTGCCTTCTGGGAGTGTTTGTGAGCCTCATCATGGTTGCCCATGTCGTGCTTTTCGGCTGCGTTGAGATGGTGACTTGCTGCTTCGTTATGATGCCGCGCGGCATCCATATGCGCTTGTTTTGCCATGGTTTGTTCACTGCCTTTTCTGGGAAACGGATCACCCAACCACTACGATGGCGCCGCATCTCGCCGCGTTATCCACCCACTTCAGCACCCGGCGACGCCACCCCCAGATTTGTTCATCTATTCAACAAAAGGCGTCCGGCCTTCGATCAGCAATGGGCGTCTGTCCCCCGAAACGGCGTTACGCTTCAACCCAATGCCCACCATCCATGCAGGCCGATTCACCACCCATATCGACGGTCCTTTCGTCGTCTTCCTTATAGGCCTTCGCATCAACCGTCTCCTGGCTGTCAACAAGTGGCTTCCCACCGCAAAGCCATGGGCCCCATGCTCAGCGAACTCTACGCCCACCCCGAACTAGGCTTCCTCGGTGGATTCTCTTCCGTCTACTTTCCCGGCGTCATGGTCACCCAATACTGGCGCTCCTTCGACCACCTCGTCGACTACGCTCAGTCCCGCAACGCCTCCCACCTCCCCGCATGGAAGGCCTTCAACCAGAACATCGGAGGAGACGGCACCGTAGGCATCTGGCACGAAACCTACCGGGTCGCCGCCGGTCAGTATGAGTGCGTCTACGCCAACATGCCCCGCTTCGGCCTCGCCCAGGCCGGTGGTACCCACACACCTGCCACCGGCCACCTGCGCGACGCCCGCACCCGCATGGCCCCGCCACCCCCACCCGCATAAAACCAATGCACGTTTTGCCGCCAACCACCGCAAGGTATTCCGCCGTCGATTGATCGCAGGCCGAAGCTGCCCAATCTCATCCTCCCCGAAGGCGTGCCCTAGAGATTCGAACTTGCTGAACCTCCGTTTTCAGGGAACGATCGTCAGCCGTCAGAGGATTGCTACTACCGTGAAACCGACTTATCAATACGAATCAGGCTCGATAAGTGCATTGGCGATTTTGCGCTCATTGAGATGACAACTGACGAGAAGAGCGTTCTCGGTACTCATAGTCTGGAAAGAGAAGCTGCACCGTCCCTGAAGTCAGTCTTGGGTTGCGGTGCAGCAAAGTCTCTGGATGAACTCTACGAAGCGAAACTCGAAGCCATGAGTGGCGGTCCCACTACCTTGACTCCATGCTTCTCGCTGACCTCTGCGAGTTTCTGATGATCGGGTTCCCCGTCTACGCTCACAAGCGGGGCATAGTCTGCGAAAAACCCTTCCATGTCCCCGGCTGGATTGAAGAGATGCAGCATGTGCGCAGGCTCCGTCCCTAGAGTCACATAAGCGTGGGGAACATTGAGAGGCGCCATGAAGGCATCGCCGGCTCGAAGAATGGTGCGGTCAGAACCACATTGCAAACCGATGCTCCCCTTGAGCACGAAGATCAACTCATTCTGAGCGGGATGCACGTGCAGTTCAGGCCCAAGGCCAGGCGGCGTATGAACCTCGATGATAGCGAAGGTCTTGCCGACGTCTGCTCCTGAGACCTTCGTCGTAAAGACCTTTTCTCCGTGGACAAGCCATTGCCCGCCAGGGCGGCCCTCACCCGCTCGAACAGCAAAGGGGCCTGCAGCAGGAGTGCGGCCACTTTGCGCTTCTGCTAGCGAGAACGTGGAAGCCGCCACAACGGCGGCACTTGATGTCAACAATTTCCTTCTGTTTATCGGCTTCATATCACTCGGTCTCCCTACTTCTTGACCCGAGGCTAGCCGCGGCACGATCCACGAGATAGTAGAAATACGACATTTCAAGGAGTAAATATCTACCCGTACGATCTTCCCGTATGAGTTAGTTCAACTCATGACTGTCAGAGAACGAGCCGCAGAGGATCTCCGGACGGAGGGTCCCCGCCCGATCGCAAGGATTTGATCTGTTCTACATAGACGTTTTCCAGTTGATTCAGGGTGTCCGACGGAGTAGCGCCGGTGAACTCAGCGAAGTCGTGGATCATGTGCATCTGGTCGTGATAGCCGAACGAATGAGCGACATCAACCCACGATCTCTTGCCGAAACGCGCCTTATATTCCAGTGCGGCCTCAAACCTGGCGACCCTCGCAAATAGCTTGGGCCGCATTCCTACCTGGCGCAAGAATCTTCGCTCAAACTGCCTTATGCCCAATCCGGCCGCAGAGGCTAAATTGGTGATTCGAGCTTGACCGCCGGCAAGGATAATCCCATGCGCGGCAGCGGAAATGCCGTCCTGGTCGCCTGATCGGAGCGCCGGCGGCAGTAGCACTTCCTCAACCAATTGCACACGCTCAGCGAAAGATCTGGCGTTGCCAAGGCGCTCCCCTAATTTCGTAATCACACTACCCAGAACGGAGTGTGCCTCACAATCGAAGTCCGTCAGCTCGCTGGTAGGGACAGAGAACAGACGGTATATCCCGTCCGGCTGAAATCCGATTACGAACGTATCGAGTGCGCCACGTAACTGCATCTCGAGCCGGCGATATGTCTGGGGTCCGACCACGACGGCGCGGGGAGACTTCTCAACTTCACTCTGCGCATAGTGCAACACATTTGTCGGATCGTTGAAGTCGAACACAATCATCGGTGCGGGGCGAGCGGGAACGGGATGAACTACTGTTGCCCCACCAAGCCGGACGTCGCGCTGGACGTAGAAGCGAACGAACGGCTCGAGGCACCGTGCGGGCCGCGAAAATTGGCTTAGAGGCATGGCCAAACCCTTCCGGCGCAAGTTTCAGTACAGAAACGATATTCTCGGCTATTGTGTCAGACTCCAACATCACTGGAGCAAGTTTCTGACACCAAGCGTTCAAACTGACACATTTGATGAGGGATTAGACTAGTGATGACAAGATGGCTTGTCGGAAGCGATGTGCTTACGTCGTCCTCAAGTGTTGATATCAGGCCAATGCACTCATTGAACCAGGCCCCGCGAGGATTGGTAAGGAGAAACGCCGTTGTGCTAAGTATTCCGACCTGAACTCCCGCGAAGTCAGGTTTCGGCAAGCTCGAGGGCGATGGCATATCAGTTCAGCCAGCACCAATGCTGTTGACCAAAATAATCAGGAAAATCTTCGCCAAGTTTGGCGTATGAGTTATGTCTGATTCGCTACAATTAAATAAGAAATCAAAATCATGGGCTGCCACGGCGAAAGCTGCGGCAGCCCTCCACATTTAACCCGTCCACAACGAACCACGATCACACCACGAAAGGACCACAAAACACCACGTCACTTTCACCAAGAGGGCAGCGCCTCAGCTGGCACCTAACTGCTTCAAAACAAGTATTTTAGGCGTAAGTCACATGAATGCAATATTTTAGCGGCTCAACCTGTCTCTAACCTCATGCATCCAAGAGACTTCCTTGCAAAATACCCCCAGGGGGGAGGGGGGTACCTGAAGCACTCTCCGCTTAGAAGATTTGCCGGTTCTCAGTTAGGATTTGAAGGTGGTCAAGGAGAATTGTTGAGATGAGTTCGTCAAGTGAATCGTCCTGGTTGAATAGCTGGTGGCCGTTGCTGGTGATCCTCTTCGGAGTAATCTTCGTCACAGTGTTGGTGACGTTCCACCCGGTGAACTAAGAACGGGTACGGCGCAAGCCGTACTCCTAACTCCCTGTGAGAATCGACGCCAAAGCGGCTGCCACTTCATGCAAAGCACTATAAGGCGTCAGGTAATCGGGTGAGAGCCTAAGCCATCGGCCACGCGCGTCCGTCGTGATACCGCGGCCTTCAAGTGCTTTAGAAAGTGACACCGCTTCGGAGTTTTCTACCGTCAAAAACCCTCCGTGCCCTTCGTCCGCCCCCTCTGACTGAACGCCAAAGTCCGAGAGATACCGTTTCAGACGGCTGAGACGATCCAGGTTGTACGCTCTGATCCGGTCGACTCCAAGCTGAAGCGTAAGCTCCTGACCCGCGCGAGCCTGATAGTACGTCAGAACGGGAGGGGTCGACTCGAGGAAAGCGCTCCCGCCCCCAGCGAAGCGCGGCGGATCAGGCCGTTCGTAGAGAAAAGGGTGGTCTTTGGCGAACCAGCCGATATCGATTGGCTTTAGACCGCTCGACAGTGCATCCGGAGACACATACAGGAAGGCCGCTCCAGGCCCCCCACGGAGGTACTTGTAACTCCCGCCAATCATAAAATCGGTATTCATGGAGGTGACGTCGACAGGAAAGACTCCAACAGAATGGTAAGCATCAACGAGCAGACGGGCACCGACCTGATGGCAGTGCTCTGAGAGAAGCTCAAGATGAGGCACCACCCGCCCGGTCATAAACATCACCTGGGAAATGATCACAAGATCCGAACCGCCGCTGATCTTCTCCATCAATTTCGAAAGATCGATACCGCCATCTGACGCCTCGCAAGCGACAAACTGAACGTTGATCTTACCCACCGCGGCATACTGCTTCAGAATCACATCGATCGAGTCGAACTCCCCTGTAGTCGAGACGACACGAGGCACGCCCGGAAGAGCATTGAGTACAGCCCGCAGCCCCTGTCCCGCCGAGGTCTTCGGCACAATACAATCGAACCTGGAAGCGCCAATGAGCTGCGCAAGACGCGAACGATGCCCTTGCTCCTCTTCGAGCCACTGATCCCAGGCATCTCCGAGCCTGGTCTGCCAGAGACGAAAGCCTTCCGAAAGATCATCCTCAGTCCGGTCGAGCGGCCGGCCCAACGAGTGGTTCGCCAGATAGATGCCCGGTACCGAGAGCGTCTTCGAGAAGAGTGGGAAAACGTGAAGCCGCAGTTCATCTTCTGTGAGAACACCGGTTCCAACGGATGCAATAGTACGGGCGAGACTCATTCTCGCGGTGCCTCGGTTCGCGAAGCCAGAAGTTCGGGGAAGAAGGTAAGCTCAAGCGCCTGACGCAGAAAGCCGACACCTGATGAGCCGCCCGTACCCTGGCGAAAGCCAATGATGCGCTCGACCGTTTTGAGATGACGAAAACGCCAGAGTTGAAAGTATTCTTCTACGTCGACGAGTTTTTCACACATCTCATACGCTTCCCAGTGCTGTTTAGGGTTGCGATAAATATCACGAAATACTGCCACCAGAGATTCATTCCTACCACGTGGCGCCGACCAGTTTCGTTCGCGACATTCGTCCGGAATGCCATAGCCTCGGCGAGAAAGATAACGCAAGAACTCGTCGTAGAGGCTGGGAGATTCAAGTGTGCGCTTGAGATCCTCGTAGATCGCTGCATCGTGTGCGAACACCTTTATGGTGTCAAGATTCTTATTGCCGAGCAGAAATTCCAGTTTGCGATACTGATACGACTGGAACCCCGAGGCACTTCCAAGGACAGAGCGAAACTCCATGTATTCCGACGGTGTCAGCGTTTCCAACACAGCCCATTGTTCGAACAGTTGCATCTGAATGAGTTTCACGCGCGACAGAATCTTAAGGCAGGGAGCGAGTCTGTCGTGGCCTAGATGGTCGATCGCGGCGGCAAGCTCATGGATAACGAGTTTCATCCACAGTTCAGAAACTTGGTGCTGGACGATAAACAGCATTTCATCATGGTGGGGAGGATGCGATAGCGGACGCTGCTGCGCAAGCAGACCATCAAGAGAGAGGTAGCCAGAGTAGCTGAGTCTCTCGGAAAAGTCGCTCACAATGCCTGGTTCGACGGCGCGTTGATTTTTGTCATTCATCTTCACCAACCTAGAATACTATTCCAGCGGCAGCGGTCGATTTGGTTCAAACTGAGCCTCACGATTTCATATCCCGTTGATACAGTGCGGGCCGAAATCCCTGCTGCGCTTTCTCGGCTCATAGGCGGATTTGTTGGGCGTGACAATCTAATGACAGACTTAAGACTACTCGGTGACACACACTTCCATAGGCGTGGCGATAATTTAGATCGCGGAACATGGTGCTCACCGATGGCACGGCCATCGATGCCTTCAGCATCTCCTGTCGAAAGCCCGCTTCCAACGTCTCGACCCACGAAATTAAGACAACGTCGCTCATCGGGAAAAATCGTATGTCGATAGTGCACAAAATCCGGATGGCGATCAAGAGAATCGCCTTCGGGAATACCTTACTTCCTCAAGAGTTCACGCTCGGACTGGAAGAGCCGCAGACAGAGATTACCGTGTGGCTGCATGGGGCGGGTGCACCTCGCGACGTAACCCGTCGTCATTCTATGGTGTGTGCATCTCCACTAACTATCTGCGTAGGGTTTGATGCGGGCCAAAGACCAAACGAAAAAGACTTGGTCCGGCCATCACTACAATTTTGTGAGCGAGCGGGACAGAAGCGAGTGTTAGGAGAGATCGGGCTTAAACCTCAGACGAGCGTTACCGAAGCTGAATCAGAGTTCATCTTGTTCGAAGCTCGAAGTTCGAGAAATTATTGTCTGTCAAGAGCGCGTCTCTGCACTCACTATTTGCTTCACGCATATCGGCAATGGAGGCGCGATAACACCAAAGGAATAAAGATGTCTTTCCTCGAAAGGCGCGCAGGGATGGTGATCTTCATCTGCCCTCATCCCATTATGCTTGTGAGCGTAGGTAGTAGCGCCAACGGCAACATCTTTCCCATGAACATACTTGGCGATTTGGGTAACGGCTATATGGGGTTTGCTTTGAGAGGCGAAAGGTTGGCGGGTGGACTTGTAGAACGAGCCGGTCGTATCGCATTGAGCAGTCTTCCAGTGTCTCAAGGCGCCTTGGCGTACCAACTCGCAAATAATCACACAAAGAAATCAATTGACTGGAGCCACCTTCCCTTCGCAACAAAGATGTCGTCCGCATTTAGTATTCCGGTCCCTGAATTTGCACCGCGAGTCGTGGAGCTTGAGATCAAGTCTGTCCGTGGGATCGGCAGTCACAGGTTTTTTATCGCCCGTATTATTCGGGAAGATAGATTTTTCGATGGCCTTGAGTTTTGTTCGATTCACGGGTTTTATCAGTCATGGCGACTAGGCAAACTTGAAAGGGAAGACGAAGAGCTACAGATTTCATTAGCAGGAGATGCGTTCAACAAGCGAGGGCGTAACCGACCACTAGCTGTTAAGACGCCTCAGATTAAGATGCTCCCCTTGGACGATAAGCAGAACCGGTGAATGCAAAGCCAAGCAGCCGGCTTCAGCGGTGGACCGCTATCAAGAAAATTAAACGCCGAATCTTAAGATCTGTTCAAGCGGAGAACGTCGATTGGAATATTCATTGGCCTCCAAAGTTGAACGTCTCCTTGAACCGTCGGCCCGATGGGTTCTCGTTAGCGAGTGGATGTTGCTTGTGCTTTTGGCGGCCCAGATGGGTGTGCGCACTCTTCCCGAAGGCATGGCATACGCTGAACACCGACTTTCCCAATTACTATCTGACAGCAAGTCTTGTCCATGAGAGATACGATACATCCCGCATCTACGATTGGGTCTGGTTTCAGCGTCAAAAAGACCACCGCGACATAGACCAGCGCATGGTCGGGATGACCCCACTAACTCTGTTCTCAACTCTTGTCATTTATCCACTTACCTCGCAGTCTGCATTAAGTGCAAAGCACCGATGGCTAATCCTTAACATCATCCTTCTGGTAGCAACTCTATTAATTACGCGAAGTTTGACCGGATTTCATTGGCGGCGTCTAGCACTCATAGCTCTATTAAGTCTCCCGCTTCGATCAAACTTCCTGTTCGGGCAATATTATGTTTTGTTACTGTTCTTATTGACGCTAGCCTGCTGGCTCTATGTTTGCGGGACGCGTTTCTTCGCTGGCATGATAGTTGGGCTTGCGGCGGGCCTAAAAATCTTTCCAATTCTCTATTTGTTCTATTTCCTGAGAAAACGAGATCTGAAGGTCTTTGCGGGTGGGGTAGCAGGCGCTCTTGTAAGCGGAGCTATTTCAATCTATGTTTTTGGTTGGGAGTTAAACCGCACTTATCTTCTCCAGGTGATGCCATCAGCACTCCGCGGCGAAGCTTCGGATCCGTACAACCTGCAAGCGGCCTCTCTCTCATCACTCCTGCACAGGCTTTTCATCTATGAGCCGCAGCTAAACCAGCATCCAGCGATTAGTGCTCCGTGGTTGTTTGCGGTGCTGCATCCGGTCCTGCAGATGGCGTTGATTGGACCAGCCCTCGTCTTTGCGATGCCGAATGACAGATCTCCGCACAACCTCCGTCTCGAGTGGGCAGCGATTTTGATATTTAGTCTTGCGGTTTCGACGTCATCCACATCCTACCTCTTCACTCTTCTCATCTTGCCTGTGTCGTTGCTATGGGCATCGCTTCAGGACGAGGTGAAACCCTTCTGGGTTGCAATTCTATTCTCTCTCTACCTGCTAGCAGGATTTGTGGGAGGCGCGAATAATCGAGGGGAGGGGTGGTTCGCTCTGCTTGGAGTGCCGAGACTCTATGTCATCATCCGGCTGTGCGTCTTCACTTATGCGGCTTTGATCAGGCAGGAGCTAAACAGAAACGCAACGCGTGATCGTCTCGCGAGGTCAATGGCGCTCGGAACAATTTTGATATTCAGCATCGCATCAAATCTCCGCCATCAACAGACTCTCTATGTCGACTATCAATGGAGGATCCCTATTCCAAAAGAAGTGTTTATGGCGGTTCATCCAACTGTTGAAGAGGATGCGGCTTTGTTTGTGGCGATGCGGGACAATGGCTACCATGTCGCAGTCGAAGGAGTCGACGCCACCAAAGTTGGAAACACAGGAGACGATGAGCTCGGTATCGCCGCTGCGAATGGTGACCGATGGGTAGAACAAACTGGACACGAATCTAAAATCGTCTCTGTGCCGGAAGTAAGAACCACCATTCGTCAGGCAGAATCTCCAGTCGCATCCTTCGACGGTCGATGGTTGGCGTTCCTCCGCGAGGACCATGGTCGAGCGCGCATTTGGAGACGCGCTTTAGATCGGTCAGACGACATCGACAAGCCAATGACGCCGCCCGAACTCGATGTGCTTGAGATGTCGTTCTTACCGGGAGGCGGACTCATATTCTCAGCTGTGTCGAAAGATCGGCCGGGCTTATTCGTCGCGGATCGAAACGGAGGGATACGATCTCTTGAAATGGGCGAGACGAGGTATCCTTCGGTTTCTCCAAACGGTAGCTGGCTCACATATAGCCAGCTGCAAGGTGGAACCTGGAACCTCTGGTTGCGCAATTTACGCAGCGGGGAAACACGCAGGCTCACCGAGGCAGCATGCAACAGCACCGAGCCCGCCTGGGCCGCGGACTCGCAGACTTTAATTTATGCGAGCGATTGCGCGAGAGCCCTCTGGTTTTCTGCACTTTGCAGACGGCGAATCGTCTATTGAAGGTTAAATGAATGCCTGCAAGAGTCGATGGTTCGCAAGTGGTGCGGGGAGAGTATGGCCTCGTCTAATTCAATCCTCGCGCCCATCGAAGGCTACAGTATCCTCCAAGATCGCACCTGTCTTCCACGACAGTGAAACCCCATTGTGACGCCGACTTTCTCGTTGAAGCCAGGCTGACAAATAAGTGACAGAGTCCAGACCATCGGCTGACACGCGTGCAAAGGCCTCGCGATAGCTTTGAAACAGCATGGGTACTTTATTGACTTTGAGATATCGCATACTCCGACGACCAGCTTGCGCGGCGTTGCTCTTTGCGGGGCTGCTGTGGAACGTGCCAGCTTTGGTCGCTCAGGATGTTCCTCTTCTATCAGGAGGCGTCGGCTTCTTGACAAATACGAATGCTGGTAACACGTCTTATCAGCCTGTTGCGGTTCCGGTGCTCGAGGCTCCAATCGGTCAACATTTGCTGGTTGAGTCACGCGCGAATATTCTCGAGACGTTTTCTCCGCAGGGAAACGGTCAGGGGTATGACCATTCGACATTTCTTGGATTGTCGTACCTTCAGGCAGACTACATCGCCACGCCGCACATAACCGTCGTCGGAGGATACTTTCTCACCCCCTTTGGAACCTACAACGAACGACTTTCGCCAATTTGGATCAGCAGCCTGGATGCTCCATTGATCTTTGGTATCGGCACCATGGGCAGTGGCAGCGGGACAGGAGGGATGCTGAGGGGTAACGCGTACTCAACGGACAAAGTTTCCATCAGCTATGCAGCCTACTTCTCAGCAGGCAGCACAAATAAGGAGTTTCAGTCATCGCGCTCGACTGGCGGACAGGTATACGCCTACTTTCCGCAAGCAAGACTGGAGGTTGGCGCATCCTATGGCCGATCGCTCGAAGGAACCCAATTATCCAACGCTTATGGAGCTCATCTTTGGTGGGAGCCGGCAAAAATTCCTCTGAAACTCCGCTCCGAATATGCGCATGGGGCTCACTCCCAAGGCTATTGGATTGAGACCGACTATCGACTATCTCAGTTTAACGGCGGTGACAGTTTGATCGGGCGGGTGGAACCGGTATTCCGACTGCAGCAAACCTTTCGAAACAGTCCGGACCCATCAGATTTTCTGCCAGCCGCAGACACGCAGAGAGTTGACTTTGGACTCAACTACCATCTACCGCACGAGGTGAGGATCAACGCACAATACGCCCGCCAATTCTCTTCGACTGGAGACTTTAATATCTGGGAGACCGGGGTTGTGTATAGGTTTCTCTTTCCGGCGTGGAAAGGTAAATCAAAATGAAGATTTTTGCACCTATCTCCCTCTCTCTTCTCTTGCTTTCTACGGCGCATGTATTTTCGCAGGCAAAAGAAGGCAGCGCTTTACCCGCTAACTCACAGCAACAAACAAAAAGCAACGTTGTCCATAACGCAGCCCAAAGAGACGGACAAGTAGTCTTCGAACAGAACTGTTCGCGCTGCCACAATGCTCCCCAGGGCTTTTCTCCTCGCATCTCCGGAACGGTAGTGAGACATATGCGAGTACGCGCAGGATTGAGTGCCGAAGATGAAAAAGCCTTATTGCGTTTCTTTAATCCGTAGGCTTAAGGATTTCTATGAGCGCTCCTTGAGGAAAGGGTTAAATGGTAAAGCTCAAACATCTGCGCCATCCTCTTCGGACGGTGAGTACTGCCAAAAACTTTTTGGCGGCACGCTGGAGCATGTGGAGATTTGCAGATCACGGCGCGCGTCGCTTCAGCGGCGATCCTCGTTATGATCTACAAAATGTGACCGATGGATTCAGATCGCGCCTCGATGATTCCGAGGGTGATGATGAGTTACTGGAAAGAATATGCGCGGCGTACATAAAAGCTGTGAAACAGCAGCAATTTGCGCCCAGGATATATAAAGCTTCGGAATGGTGGCAGCAGGTGCGGCAGGGAAGCTTGGGACCTGTAGCCCAGGCGCTGCTCACCAGAGATACTAGTACGCTCCGAAGGATGTACCGAAACCTCTTTCGTGACCCTTGCTCATCAGGTTTGCTAGGCGTGCCTTTTGGTATGTCGAAAGCCTATTTTGGCGGGACAATCAAAGACTTTCATCGGCGTTTTTACCTAAGTCATGTCTTATATCGATTTGATTACTGGAAAGCACAGACTCAAAACCGTTTTGTATTGCGCGATCTTGCCGGTCCTGGCGTCGGCAATCCCTTTGGTGTGCTGATCGAGGGAACACATATAAACGTAGGAGCCGAGTACGCACACTATTGTGCTCATCGGATAGACAGCCTGCTCGGCTCAAAAGCCGCCACCGTAGCCGAGATCGGAGGCGGATTTGGGGGAATGGCTTACTATTTGCTTCGCGATCGCCCCGCGGTCACTTATTTGGATTTCGATGTCCCAGAAAGCATTGCACTGACTTCGTACTACCTCATCAAAGCGTTCCCAAACCTAAAGTTTTTGCTGTATGGCGAGGGTCCGTTGACAGCCGACGCGATCTCTCAGGCCGATGTGGTGCTACAACCTTTATTCGAGCTGGATGCTATGCCTACCGGCAGCGTCGATCTGACGTTCAGCTCTCATGCAATGTCGGACATATCTTCTGAAGCGATGGTCGAATATCTCAGGCAAATTGATCGCATGACGAGAGATTTTTTTCTCTATATAGGTAAGGAACGTACCAACGACTCGATCTCAGATCTTTTTGATCAAAGAGATCACTCATTCAAGCTGTCGGAGACACGAGCCTCCGGCTGGCACAGCCAGAAGGTTTCGGGTGCAGGTAGCGCATTGGGAGCGCGTGCAACAATATTGGAACAGGTCTACACGCGAACTGCTTTAGGCGTGGACCTTACAACCGCGTCAACGATGGCGCGAAACTCTTCATTTTCGCGCATCTCGTCGAACCTCGGTTCCACCGCCGCCCAGGGAAGCTCTGCCTCTCTCTCTTCGAATGCCTGATTAAGATACCTTCCTGCGCGTTTTTGATCGCCAATTGCAAGCGCAAGTGAAGCTCTCCGAAAGTGGCTCAACGGCGTCTCGGGTGCGAAGAGGCGACGATCGTCAATCATCTTGATCGCGACCTCAATCTCGCCGCACCGAGCGACAACCTCGGCGATTAGGCCCCGGAAAAAAGGTTGTCCCCCCACGTTTCGCTGCAATGTCTGCGCCAACTTCATGGCTTCTGTATGGCGCCCTAGTTGTACCTCGATGAGTGCTCGCAAGGCGGAGACCTCGAGCGGCAATGGTCCATAGGATGACGGCCTGGCAAAGTGTTCGACCGCCTCCTCATAGAGCCGGCTCACGTACAAAAATCTCGCGTAGGAGACTTTCTGGCGATACGAAAAAGGATCCAGTTGCTGTGCAATCTGAAGATAGGACCACGCCTCGTCGTACCTCCCGAGTACGCTCAAGAATGCCGAATATTGACGATAGGTTCCTTGGTGCGACCCCAGCGTGAGCGCTCGTTCGAACTCACCCTCCGCCTCCGACCACTGCCAATCCATCGCCAACGCGCAGGCATACGCGGTGTGCGCCTCGATCATCGACGGCTCAAGAGCCATAGCACGCTCGGCCGCCTCTTTTGCCCTCGCTACAAAGTTCGCGGAATCGGGCGCGCCTCGTTGCGCCATCCAGTAACAACATTGGGCTATTCCACAGTAGGGACGGGCATACTCGGGGTCTGCGATTGCTATTGCCTCGAATCGTTTTAGCGCGCCCTCGACGTCCGCCACGCTTCCTTCCTCGAGCCGCGCCTCAGCCGCCAGAATGGCGGGGTATCTCTTCAGATTCACAGGATTGGTTGAAGACGGAATTAGCCGCGTGATAGGGCAACGCGGAGCGACCCGACTTACCATGGCCGAAGCAATCTGTTCCTGCACAAGAAACAATCCCTCCGGCTCGGCCTCTGCCTCAAACTGTTGCGACCACATTTGGAAGCCATCTGCATCAACCATCCGCGCAGTCACGCGGATTCGGTTGCTCTCAATACGGACTGTTCCTTCAAAGACGATCTGGACACCTAATTTGTCGACCAGAAGCGGGATGTCAGCGGTCTGCGCACCGAGGTGCATCATGGAACTCATTGCAATGACACGGCATCCTTCGGCCCGCATCAGTCGATGGACCAGTTCGTCCGTAATCCCCTGCGCAACCGCGGAAGCAAACTCGCTGCCGGAGGGTGCTGCAAATGGAATCACCGCGATCGCCGTACCTGCGGGGCTGGCCGCGCTTCCCCCGTTACTGTCGTCAGATGTCTTTTCTTCGCGTTCGAGCATCTCTCGCGAGCGAAAGACTGGGGCATAGCTGCCAAGGCGAAAGTAGATAAAGATGGGGTCGTGCTTGCCTTCGCCCTCGTAGTATTCCTTGAGCTTGGCTCGCAAACGGCGTGCCTCAGAGCGCACAATGGAGTCTCGACTCGGATGATAAGGCGGTTTGCGATCGTAGACTTCAGTCCCAATCGCATACTCTTTCAACGCATCCTGATTCCCCTCTAAAACTTGCTCGACGGCGAAGCGGAGGAAACGTCCAAGTCGATCCGATTGGGAGAAGATCGCGCTCTCAAGAAGCCGCTTCAACTCCTCGCGAATCGCCTCGTCGGAGAGGGGCCCATCGTTGGCTGTGCGAACCTTTTCAGACTTCAAGTAGCACCTGTCCCTCCCAGCGTTCTCCCTCCCGTCGCTAAGCGGAGGATCACACAAACATTCTAGACGCTCAAAGCGCCTTCGCAAACGACATCACCGTGAGATCACCGTTCCTTACGCTTCTATTTCGTGTTCTTTCTGCCATGCTCTAAGTGCCAGGCAAGAGGTTCAAGCGTGACACAGAAACACAGCGAACTCCGGGTGCTCGTCGTCGGACAGGCTCACGTGCAGACTGAGTTTCAACGGCAATTGGCCGACCTCCACGCGGCCTTCCTCTTTGTCTCTCGCACGTCAGATCTATCGCAACTTGTACGCAACGAGGAGTTGATCCATGTCGTTGTCTTGCCGGCAGCACTGCAAAAGCTGGACTGGTGGACACTTTGGAATGAAATCTGTCTGCTCAGTCCGCGTCCGGCCCTTCTGGTCTATACGCACACGGCCAGTTTTCAGCTTTGGTCGTCCGTGCTCGAGTCGGGAGGATACGACGTCATTGTCGAGCCGTTCACCGACGAGGAGCTTCAGGGAGCCGTTCTTAGGGCTGCGCGCAGCCTCGAAGACGAATCACAAGACGAATTCCGCGACTTTTTGGACGAATAAAGCAACTAAACGGCAGGGTAGGGAGCCTTTTTCATGTTTCAGAAGATCGTCGTCGCTTACAACGAGTCGCCAGAGGCAAGGCGAGCACTCGCGTCAGGTATGGAGTTGGCGAAAAGCCTCAATGCCCAGCTTCACATCGTCACCGTCATGACTGATCTCCCGGTCTATGCTGCGTATGCAGCGGCAGCCGATTCCTCGCTCCCAAATATTCTTCACGAGGATCGCTGCGCCTTCTATCAGACTCTTCAAGAGGACGCCACGACCCTGGCCGAAGGTCACAGTCTTGCAGTGACAAGTCACCTGATCGAAGGTCATCAAGTGGAAACACTCGTCCATTTTCTGCGCGAACAGAAGTCCGATCTCCTGGTCCTGGGCCTCCATCGACGGGACCTTTACATTGCACGTCTCTGGAGCACGGTATACGAACTGGCGCAGGAAGCGCCTTGCAGCGTACTGGGCGTGCACTAGCGCCCCTCACAGAAACTCAAGCATCATTTGGAGTCAAGAACGACATGATAAAGCGACTCATCGTTCCAATCGTCACACTGGCTGTTGCCGCCTTGATCTTTTTCGTCATCAAGGACAACT
Source organism: Tunturiibacter psychrotolerans (assembly GCF_051013365.1). Taxonomy (GTDB): domain Bacteria; phylum Acidobacteriota; class Terriglobia; order Terriglobales; family Acidobacteriaceae; genus Edaphobacter; species Edaphobacter psychrotolerans_A. The sequence continues at coordinate 3,320,449 of NZ_CP132941.1, forward strand.
GGACTTCATGGCAGGGCGGACATGCCGAGCAACGAACAGACGACGCATATCTCCGCGCCGACATGACACCTCTCAGCACACGAATATCAGGCACCGTGCGCAGGGTCGACGTCAACGATTACCAGCCGGTCACACCGGGCCAGGTACTCGTCCAATTGGACGACGAAGACTACCGCGCAACCCTGGGTGAAGCTCAAGCCGCGCTCGAAGGTGCGAAAGCGCAGCTCGCTGATAATCAGGCTGCCAAGCTTGTCGAGGACGCCAAAATCCAGAACTCCCAGGCTCTTGTGAATCAGGCGAGCTCTACCGTCGACGCGGCCAAGGCAGCCGTCGCCTCCGCCCAGGCAGAGGCGCTGCGTGCCACTCAGGAGCGGACGCGGCAGGAGGCGCTTCTCGCCTCAAAGGCCGCTACCCGCCAACAGATCGAATCTGCCGTCGCGGACGCAGACCGATTCTCTGGAATACTCGCCAGCCGACAGGCAGACCTCGACCGCGCGATCGCCTCACTCGCAAGCAGCCGCAGTCTCCTTGAAGCCGAACGGCGCCAGCGGCAGGCGCTCGATATCCACGACGCGGAGTTCAGAGCGCAGATCCAGGCGAAGGAGGCAGCAATCGTCGTCGCCAATGTCAACCTGGGCTATACCCGCATTGCTGCACCCACCGCAGGCTCAGTGGGAGAGCGACACGTCCTCGAAGGACAACTCGTTGCGCCCGGCGTACAGATCATCGATCTCGTCAAGGGAGACGTGTGGGTCCAGGCCAACTACAAGGAAACTCAGCTCACCAACATCCGCAAAGGCGACATTGCCGATATCACCGTTGATACCTTTCCCGGCGTAACGCTCCACGGCAAGGTGGACGAAATCGCTCCAGCAAGCGGATCCCAGTTCGCTCTTCTGCCGCCCGACAACGCCACGGGCAACTACACAAAAGTGGTCCAGAGGATTCCGGTGAAGATTCTCCTCGACCCCGACCACCCGCTCAAAGATAGGCTCCGCCCCGGCTTCTCCGCCATCGTAACCGTTCACGCTTCGGGCAAGGACACCCGCTCAGGGGGGCCACAATCGTGACCTCGGCGGAAGCGACCTCTGCAACGTCCACAGCAGAGCCTATAGCAGCGGTAAAAACAGTTCATCCCTTGCTCGGCGTTTTCGGCGTCCTGCTAGGTGCCATGCTTGTGACCGGCACCGGACGCCTGATCAGTGTTGGACTCGCCGACATCCGCGGCGCATTCCATCTAGGCGTCGACGAGGCCTCCTGGATCAGCACTGCCTTCACCGCGTCCACGATGTTCATAGGCCCTTTCTCCGTGTATCTCGGTGGGTTGTTGGGACCGCGCCGCGTCCTCCTCGCGTGCGCCTCTCTCTTCGGCCTGATCAGCTTGTCGCTTCCGTTCGCCTCCAGCCTGCCCGTCATGCTTTTTTTGCTCGTCTGCGCGGGGCTTACCGCCGGAACGTTTTATCCACTCACATTGTCTTTCGTTCTCCGCAACCTTCCAATGCGCTATGTGCTTCTTGGCATCGCGATGTACGCCATCGATATCGTCTTCACTACCAACATATGCACCAGCCTCGAAGCCTGGTACATAGATCACCTCTCGTGGCGGTGGATTTTCTGGACGGGCGCCCTCCTCGCACCTGCCATGGTCGTTCTCATCTACTTCGGTGTTCCCTGGCAGCCGATGCCGAAATCAAAAGAAGGACAGCCCAAACCGAATTGGAGAAGCTTCCTCTACGCCAGTCTCGGCTTCGCTCTGGTGTTCACTGCGCTTGATCAAGGCCAGCGACTTGACTGGCTGCACTCTGGCACCATCGTGGCACTCTTCGCCACTGGCGCCTTTTTCCTTTTCGCCGCCCTCGAACGGCACTCGACTACACCCAACCCGCTGATCAACTTTCAATTTCTTCTTCGGCGCAACACGCTTCTGCTCAGCGCAGTACTCATCTTCTTCCGCTTTTCCATACTGACCACAGTGATCATCATTCCCAACTTCCTTGCCTCCTTGCAGGGATATCGCGCACTCCAGACCGGACCAGTTTTGCTTTGGGTTGCGCTTCCGCAGCTCTTCATCAGCCTGTTCGCCATGTCGTTGGTCCGACGAATCGATCCCAGACTGATTCTTACCTTCGGCTTCGCGCTCATTGCGATCGCCTGCATCCTCAACGCTCACCTCTCCTCGGTCTGGTCGGGCAGCAACTTTATCTTCTCGCAGATCATCCTGGCCATAGGGTTGGCCTTCGCCTTCAACGCTCTGGTCGGTTCAATCGTGTTGGAGCTAATCAACACCGGCGCTCTTGCCCGCCCAATAGACACCCTTACTTTCGCTGGCTTCTTTCAAACTGTCCGTCTCCTCGGCGGACAAATCGGTAGTGCTCTGATGCTGCACTTTATCCCCGTCCGCGAGCAGTTTCACTCGAACATTCTCGGTCTCGGCGTTCAGCTTGGAGAACCCTCTACCCGCCGCCGCTTGCTTGGTCTAGGTGCTGCGATGGCCCAGCACACAACCGACAAGGCCACAGCCTCGAGACAGGCCGGAGAAATCCTCGGTCTTCAAATTCGCCAGCAGGCGTTCACTCTCGCCATCACCGACAGCTTCACCCTTGTGGCATGGGCAGCAGTACTTTGCCTCGTAGTGATCGCTTGCATGGAACATGTCCCAACACAATACAGACAGGTCGTGGCAACGCCTGCACCAACAGCATGAGCGAACAAAATCCTTCCAGGAAATATCCTATGCGCTTCCGTCAAACCCATCGCTCTTCGCATCCACTCCTCGCATATCTTCTGCTCGGGGCTATCGCCACGTTCGTCTTAGGCACAGCCGTCCATGCGCAAGCCAATCCCTCTAGAACTCTCACGCTCTCTCAGGCAATCGATCTTGCTCTCGCGCAAAATCGCAGCCTCAAACTCGCGCAGTTGTCCGTGGACGACAGCAGGCATAAAAAAGAGATCGCCCGCGCTTCTTACTACCCGCAGCTTGCGAACCACTTCGCCCTCCTTCATGTCACCGAGGTTGAAGGAGTCGACATTCCTGCGGGCGCCTTCGGTAACTCCGCGGCCACCGGGCCCATCCCGGGGCAAAAGCTCTTCCTCAGTCAGGGCACTTTCACGTCCTACCAGAGCATTACCTCTCTCAACCAGCCGACCACGCAACTGCTCAAAGTTCACGAGGCCAATCGCGCTGCGACCGCTGACATAAACACCGCAAAGGCTAAGCTCTCTGAAGCCGAGGATGAAGTAGCCCTCAACGCACGTCAGCTTTACTACAACATCCTGATCGCCCAACTCAAGAGAGACGCAGCTACTGAAGAAGTAGCTGCCGGTGAAGTGAAGTTCCAGGAGAGCACCGACGACGTCACGCGAGGTCATTCGCTCGAGGTCGTAGCGCTCGAAAGCCACGCAGCTCTCCTTGACGCCCGGCAGGCCGTTCTGACGCAGACACTCCACCTCCATGACCTCACGCTCTCTCTCAACGATCTACTCGGCCTTCCCCTGAACACCGAACTGCATCTGGAGCCCGATGCCAACGAACAGCCGCTCATCCTCCCATCCCGTGAAGAGTGTCTTCATCTAGCCGAGGCCAACAATCCTGATCTTCTGGCCGCGCGACAATCAGTCATAAAAGCGAAGGCATCCCTGGCGTCTGCGAAAGACGCCTACATTCCCGATGTCACGGCATTCGCGCACTACGACTATCAGAGTGGAATCTCCTTCCTCGTGCACAACTTTGGAGCTTTCGGTGTCACCTTCAGCTACGATCTCTTCGACGGCGGCCGCAGGAACGCTCAAATCCAAGATGCCCACACCATACTCGCTCAGGCTGAGTTGAGTCTGCAGAAACTCGAAGATGAAATCACCGTGCAGGTAGAGACTGCGTATGACAAGGTCCAGCAGCTTCAGCAGATGGTAGGCGTCGCCAAAGAATCCCTTGACGTAAGAGTTGAAGCCTCCCGTCTCTCAGATCGTCAGTTCGAGCAGAACGCCGCTCTCGCTTCGGCCCGTGCCGAAGCGCATGCGAAGTCAGTTTCCGCACGCGCATCACTGCTTGAAGCAACCCTCGGCTTGTCGCTCGCACAAGGAGATCTCAAACGCACCATTGGCCAGATGCCAAAGTAGTTGTTCTTGGAGAAGCACTCGGGGCTCGGAAAAGCGGCTCATACTGCGGCGACAGCGAGTGCATCCTCACGCAGCATCGACTCATACAAAGGTCCCGCCTGCAGTAAAAACTTAGCACGATCGGCCGAAACTGGCCGTGAATAGAGGAAACCCTGTAAAAGATCGCACCCTTTCAAACAAAGCATCGCCATCTGCTCATCCGTCTCCACTCCTTCACCCACCACCCCCAGTTCCATATTCTTAGCCATTGAGATAATAGCCTCGAGGATAGGTAGCGTGCTGTTCGGCGTATTCAGCACCTGGATGAAAGAGCGGTCGATTTTTAACCGATCGATCGGGAGTCGATGCAGATAGTTGAGCGAGGAGTACCCCGTGCCAAAATCATCGATCGCGATACTCACGCCAAGCCGCTTCAGCCGCTGCAACTGACGGGTAGATTCGGTGAAATCTTTCACCACGACACTCTCTGTCAGTTCTAACTCCAGAAACTCAGGAGCGAGGCCGGTCTCCTCGAGAACCTCCGCAACTCGATCCGCAAAATCCTCGCGAGCAAACTGCATCGACGAGATATTCACCGCAACACGTACCGGTGGATAGCCTTCAACCTGCCACTGCCGATTCTGCCGGCACGCCTCTCGCAGTACCCAGGTCCCAAGAGAGATGATCATCTCGCTCTCCTCGGCTATCGGAACCAGGCGTGAGGGAGGCACTACGCCAAGAGTTGGATGAGTAAATCGAAGCAACGCCTCGAAAGCAGCCACTCGGCCGCTTTGATCGCACTGTGGTTGGTAATGTAGCTCGAAGCCGCCGTGCTTCAGTGCAGAAGCCATCTCTTGCTCGAGTTCGCGACGATCGATCAGAGCCTGGTTTAGCACCGAAGAGAACGCGCGCGTCCCATAATTGCCGAACTTTGCTTCGTACATCGCCAGATCAGCATTACGCTCAAGTTCGTCGGCGGAGTCGCCATCGTCGGGGAAGAGGGCTATCCCGATGCTCGCCGTAATCGACAGCTGCAGATCCTGAAACGCTACAGGCTGTCTTAGAGTATCGAGGAGGGTCTGGGCTACTCTCTGTCCATCCGCACGCCCCGGTATATCCTCGAGCACAACCATAAACTCATCGCCACCCATTCGCGCGACCGTATCGCTCTCCCGCAGTCTTTTCGAAAGCCGCTCAGCGACCTGCCGGAGCACCGAATCTCCTGCGGCGTGCCCATGCACATCGTTAATCTGTTTGAACTTGTTCAGATCGATCCACAGCACAGCTATCGATTCGTCGTTTCGTTTAGCGCGGCGAATCGCAGTAGCCAGCCTTTCCTGCCCAAGCAGTCGGTTGGGAAGTCCAGTCAGACTGTCGTGGTGGGCATGACGTCGCAACTCGTCCTGCAGACGGCATCGTTCGAGAACCATCGCCGCCATCTGGCTGTGCGTCTCCAGAAGCTCCAAATCAGCCGATGAAGGAGCATATCGCAGGAGCGTATAGACTGTGAGCGTTCCGAGAGGACTCTTGTCCGGCCCAAAAAACGGAGCCGACCACAATGACTGAATACCGTTGGCGCGCAGCAGTTCCGTCCACGGCTTGCGATCTGCAGCCAGGTCACAAAGTATCAGCGCTTTGTCCTTGCCGAGAGCCTCTAACTCCGGCACCCCGGCCATCCCAGATGATAGTTGTTGTAAATTTCGGACGAGCTTCTCTGGCAAGTCCGTCGAGGCCTTCAGATGTAGAGTTCCATCCTCGAGCAGATGAAGAGCGGAGGCCCACGTCGAGCGATGTCTTGCAAGAACCTCAACCAGAACTCGGAAGATCTCCTCTGTGGGCTCGTCACGCGCGAGCATCTCCAACACCTGGTTTCTCCCGCGGTTCAAGTGTTCCACCCGCATTCGCTCCTTGACCTCGGACTGCAACTCCGCGGTGCGCGCCTCGATGCGGTTTTCGAGAGAACTTCGCTCCTGCCGAAGTTCGACTTCAATCTTCATGCCGTGTGCGACCTGCAGGCGCATCTCCCGCTTTAGCCATGTCATGCATAAGATCGTGCTCAACAAAAGCAAGGGCGTTGCGGCATCCATTCGTTCAACGTACAAGCGGATTTTTTGGATTTTCTGTGCTTGACTCAAAAACTTTTCTTCCGCCGTATTGGTTGCAGCCCGCTCGTGCTCCAGAGATTGAGCGACTTCCTTCAGTTCCCGATCGTAGTCAGCAGTCCATCTTGAATCGACAACGGGCCTCGTTGCTAATTGTCGAAACGCCTCCGCCTGCCGGGCGGTAGCAGACGAGTGTGTCGCAAAGTCCAGGGGACCGGTCTCCGCCAACGCATGTAAAGAAAGACTCAGCGTCGTTGCCAATGCTCGCAGGGTCCCCGAGTCGTCCCTTCCGGCATGCCCTCCCTCCATCAGCTTCTGGAGGCTGTCAAGTTGCGACCGATACGATGTGAGCGCAGCCCTGTCTTTCAGAACCGTCGATTCCGCACTTCGCAAAGAGTGCGAGTCAAGCAGACTGCCAACCGAGATCGCCACCTGAAGTACGACCAGGGCGTAAAAGAACCGATTTCCAATCCGCGACCGTGATTCCAGTTGGTAATTCAGCGAAGGCAAGGAAGGCTCCAAGTTAGACAGTCCTGGCTTCTTTATCGGCCCGATCTTCAATACCGTAAGCCGGGGTAGCTCGAAGTTAGGCGGAGGCCGCTCGGGCGCCCCGATTTGGTGCGATTGCCCAGCCATCAACTAGTTGCGAATTGCAACGTGGTCTTCCTCGAGACGAATCGACTCCGGGGGCGCAACTCCATGATGCCGACGAAGCGCTTCCGCGATCCCGGAGTAGCGAGGCGAATCCCGCAGCAGAAACCAGCACTCGCGATCCCCCTCGCCATAATGCCAACGCCTCCGCTGCCGATAAAACTCAGAGCCATAAGAGATCAGCCATAACTCATACCGCGAATCGCGAGCGCCGATCACAAGATTCCTAGTCAAATTCGGCCACGTCCGGCTGCCATAGTGCGACTGCCACCCAGGCTGGATGAGGCAGCTCTCCGCTTGATCGGGATGCGCAACAATCACATCCGCCCGCAAACGCTCGACATCTGCAGGTTGTATAAATCGATGGGCGAACTCCGGAGTGTTCAAACCCCAGGGATCATAGGTCGTCCAGCCCGAATAGTACGGCAGAAAACCAGCCTCCGTCGTAATCATCGTGCCGTGTTCGGGCATCTCGCTCAGCGCCTGCGCAATGCTCTTCGCTTCGTTAAATTGCATATCACGAAAAGTACGAAGCTCACGATAGAACGGCATTGCAATCAAAAGCAGCCACGCACCAACTCCGACTCCCAACAAAATTCTGCGTGATGAGAGTGTCGTCTGCTCCCAATGCAGCGCAATCAGAAGAGCAGCCGTCAGCGGCAGATAGAAGAAGAAGCGGTCGCCAATATTCTGATCAAGGCGCATCATCCAGTAGAACGCAGTGGGCACCGCAATTAGACTGACAAACAGATACCTGGGCCGCAGGCCCCGAGCCATGATACCCGGCAACAGCACAGCGGTGTCGAAGAGCAGGTACTTTAGGCTAAGGTGCATCGAGTGAGCGACCACTAGCCCGAGCACACGTTCTGCATCCGACTTCACCAGAAAAGGCAGTGGGAAAATTTCACCAAAATAATGCACTCGCCACGCGAAGTAAAGCATCCCCGGCGCGAGAAAAATTCCCGCCACCTTCCCGAACGATCTGACCCGGTCATTTGAAGACACCACCAGGTAACCCAGCAACGGCAGCGCAAATACCACTCCGTCCGGCCTGAAAAGACAGAGGGCCAGCGAAGCAAGCGAAGCCCACGTTACGCGGCCCTCAGTTACCAGCAGAATCAGCAATGCGAGCAGGAGTGCATCGGGAAGAACTGCAAAACCCGAAGCGGCTGCGAAGATCTGCGGAAACAACGCCGCCGATCCCGCGATCGTCATCACTCGCAGCATCGAAATTCGGACGGCCCCCAGCCGCAACAACACCATCGCCAGACCGAGGAGTGAACCCACATTGATCACCGCCGAAAACCAGTAAGGATCGAGTCCAACCCGCATCGCTCCCGCGACCAGCGCCATCCACGCAAAATCTGTCGCGCCTTCTGCATGTGGTCCGCTTGCAAAAAAAGTGATGGCCCCATGAGCCGCAAGATTTCTGCTGTATGCAAATAAAATCATTGCATCTTCTGCAGGCAGAAAATACTTCGGAACAATCATCAGGAAAGTCAGACAAATCGCGCCGTAAACTCGCAACAGCCACACGAGTCCACGCTCGGGCCCCGTGAATTCCGCTCTTGGCTCACTATGCGACAACGAGGACGCGTAGTGTCCTTCCGTTCGATTGGGAATTGAACTAGGCAAGTGTCGGTTGTTACTCTCTTTTGCAACGGTGTACGCGCGGCTATCTAACAGTATAGATTCCATGGATGGCAGAAGAAGTGACCCTTGCTGACCGTAGCTTCGAGGAAGCGGCGAGGATCATATCTTTTGCGCATTCCCCTGCTGCGTAATAAACTTCAAACAGGAAGAGTGGCCGAGTGGTTGATGGCTCCAGTCTTGAAAACTGGCGTACCTGAAAGGGTATCGGGGGTTCGAATCCCTCCTCTTCCGCCAGTACCTTTAGACTTAATAAGATGCGAGAGAATTTAGCCCCGAAACTGGCAGTTCCGGGGCATTTTCGCGAACTCGGATCTAGAAACGCCCTGGAGAAAAAGCTTTAGGTCAGTGAGAGTGGGTTCACTCTCCTTCCTTCTCCGACCTTTGGAGATATTTCTCCAAAGGATACCGCCGGTTTAAACGGCTGTTAGGCCGCCATCAAGTCTCTGCGTCTTTGTTCTCTGTTTGCACTGCGTTAAAAACTCTTGAAAATCCAATCCGGAACTGATTTCTCGAAGCGGGCAAACTAAAACTCTAAGGTTCCGCTGGGATGAGTAGCGGTTCAGTTATTGCGGTGATCGAAATGAGAGGCTTCGCGTCTGGTTGTCCGTAGGTAACCATGGCATCTGTCAGGCGGAGTTTGAACCCAGGTTTCAATTCGGCCCAAAAGGAGACTCGCTCAGACGGCCTCTTTACGAACACTTCGCTTTTCTTGAAATCTGCTTCCAGTGAAGTTGTGGTCGCAACCCAAACGGAATCGGATTCCTGACGAGTGAGAACCAACTCTATATGTCTAAACCGATCGGCGGGTGAAGCAATTGTAGGTGCAATTATCCAGAAGTCGTCGCAAAGTAATTTCACTTGGCAGTAGCCGCAGTTGGCGGAACAGGGCTTTGCGGGCACTATTGGAAGGCTAAGCTCTTGCCTGATCTGCAGCGTACGCATCAACAGATCGGCTCTCAAAACAGATGACTCATCCCGGGTCGGAACTTCGACGGTTGTAACGCCTGCACCATAGCCGACTTGAAGGCTTATTACAGGAGTTTGGCGGTGATTCAGATCTGAATCGCCACTCCACAAGAGAGCATAAATCTGCAATTGCAATTGATGGCTATCATCCGGTTGTCCAGTCTTTATGTCAGATATAGAGCACCCCTCCTCCGAAAGGATGAGCATGTCTACCCGACCCTTCCACATGAGATCGGCGTCACGTAAATTGACTTCGAAATGAGTACCAGGCGAGAGAGCACGCCTTTGATGGTCACCTCCGCGCGGTACGGACGCACCTGCCACGACTGACCCTCGACTTGTGAGCAATTGCCTGTCAGCTAGGATCTCCTGGAGCGCTTCGCGCATTCGAGGCATGCGAACTTCTATTTGTTTGCGTAAGGCTAGGTGGTAAGTCCCGGCTACTCAGGAGAATATAGCCACTGCGGCATAAGAACTTGAGCACAAACTCTGAAAACATCCCTGTATTTATCCCTGTTAACGGGAATTCGGCTGGAGAGCGGTTCGCTGTAGACTGCGTCCACCGCCATTTACTTCGTGAAGTTTCGGAGTAGCGATTAGCTACGGCAGAATCTCACAAAAATCCCCATAAAATTACCTTTCTTTCGCTCAGCGCTATCTCCAGAGATGCTGACACCTCTCGTCATTCCGTGGGTGTGGGCAAGTTTCTCCAAGTCGGAGGGCGGGAGAGATTTCTTACAAAGCTGCGTTTGGTTCAGCCCGGTATGGCCGTGTTTCTCTGACAGCTGTTATCGCCGTGAAAGGGCGATCTAGGGGTGTTTGGGGTAGTTTGTATGAGCTATACAAGGTTCGCAGAAACCCAGTAAACACTCATGGTTCAAGGCGATTACCCCCCTAATTCGTTTGGTGAGGTTAGTACCAGTTTGCAGGGGCAATCGTTACCCATAGGTGACCATACTCTCAGTCAGCGTTTACGGGGCATTCGACGCCACCTAACCAGAAAAGGGGCTGATCTGGGCCTTTGGGCGGCTCTCAGAAGGGCTTGGCCTAGTCTGAGGGCCACAAAGAGCGCCTAGGTGGGAGGATCAACGCAGGAGATGCTATCTTCTTCCACAGCTTGACGGTGCATAGTTCGACACTCAGTAGTTCTAGCCACCTTCGTTTTTCAGTCGATTGCCGGTTTCAAACCTATGACGAAGCCGTCTCTCCGCTCGAGATAGTGTTTCCAAACAAGGCTAAAGGAGGTTGAAGCTGGGAAGCCACCTATGCGGACTGGGAGCATGACGATTTGAAGTACTATTGGGCGCGATTTGCCTTTGCGTTTAAAGCCCTCGGTGGCTGAGCTAGCCGAGCTGGCCGAGAGGGCCGACAGTCCCGAAAAGCGAGTTCGCTACACGTCGATCATCGAACTGATTAAGCGAGAGATTCCCATACTGGTGCATTAAGCGGACTTAGACGAGTGGGGAGGAGGCCGGCAAACTCCCCGAAGGCTCCGTGTAAGGAACGGCTGAGTTGAGATGTAACAATTCGCATCCCTTGCGTCAGTGATCCCGTTTGAAGTCAAAATACGCCAAATTCATGTTGCCGCCGGTCAAGATGTGGACGATAAGAACATTCTTCCCCTTGCTAAGGCGAATCTCAAAGAACCTCGGAGCCAAGTTACAGTGATGCCCGCTGATGCCAAGTCAGGGGGGATGCGGAGTCTACGTTGTTGGGACCTGCAGCGGTCCTGTTGCCTCTTTTCCGTTCACGTCGATAGAGATTGATCCGCCGCGATTGGAGAGTGTAAAGAAATTGCGTGATGGTTTTTTGCTCTTAGTAACTAATTTAAGCCTTTCTTCAAAAAAAACGGAATAAAGGGCTTGGTCATCAGTTTTGATTGGCAACGCGTCTCATGTGTCATGTGATCAACAGTCCCATTCACCCATGCACTCGCGCACACAGGAGGATTGGACACCCCACGACTTATGCGCACCCGTGGATTTATGACACGTTAGAACCGTCATCAACTTTGCCGACGGTTGCACAAGCCCAACAGCCGTTTACAAGACACGCCAACGACGTACTGACGCGCCTAAAGCATCAGGCTCCGTCGCATGTCCTGGTTTGTTCGCAAAAGAGACAAGGCTAAACACGAAACAGGACGGGTAACAATGATGAAAAATCAAGGAAGCAATACTAAGCGTACAGTTGACCGCCGTTCTTTCATGAAGAGCGGTCTTCTTACAGGAGGCGCAGCTACAGTCGGCGTCGGTTTGTTAGCAAATGGAACTTCGGCCCATGCACAATTTGGAGTGGGAGACAGTAGGCTCGATGCGGGCGATATCGCTATCCTCCGATTTCTTGCAGCGGCAGAGCTGCTTGAGTCGGACCTTTGGACACAGTACGCAGAACTGGGGGGTCTCACCCCGAACCAACTTCCTCTGGAGGTAGTCCCGGCTCCTCCAATGAATAGCTACCAGGCTGCATTCTTGAACCTCGATGGAGACGGTCCGCAGTACATCAGCAGCAACACACTCGATGAAGTGAGTCACGCTACCTTCCTCAACGGCTATTTGGAATCCAAGGGAGCCGAGCCGGTCAACCTGGACGAGTTTCGTACATTGCAGGGAAGCACTGCTACAGGGTCAACAGGCATCGGACGCCTTACGAACCTTATGCACCTCAACGTGGACACCAGCTGGTTCGTTCGCTACCGCAGTGCAACCAATCCTGACTTTGGCGCCACGTTTCCGCAAGCTATCAACATCAATAACCGTACCGCTATTCCCATCACCAATGCTGATTTCAAGGATACTAATCACATTCAGGTGATAGCGAATATAGCTGCCTTTCACTTCGGATACATTGAGCAAGGGGGCGCCAGTCTGTACGCAGCCTTGAGTCAAAAAGTGAAACATCCGGAGGTGCTTGAGATCACCCTTGGCATCGGAGGAGACGAAATCGCTCACTTTCTCGAGTGGGTCGACTTCGCAGGCAACGGAGTACAAGCCCCTGTTGCTCCGGTGACGGATCGGGGCCTAACGTTCCCTGATTTCTTCAACAGTCCCCCGCTGCTTCCGCCCAACTTGGTTCAGCCAAACCTGATCTTTCCAGTCCCTTGCGAATTCATCAGCCCCAACCTGCCCCACTGCGCCGTCATTCGTCCTATAACCGATAAATTTGGAGGCGCAGTCGCTACGATAGAAAGCTTCACCGCTGATGGACTCTTTTTCGGTCAGACCACGAAGTTCCTCAAAACACTGCAGGAGCTCGCTGTTGCAGCAGATGCGGCCAGACGCTAACGGCTATAGCCCGACCCGTCGGCTTAGAGACCCTCTTCGCCGACGGATTTTACTCTTACTTCTTATCCTCAGACATTGATCATCTCAGCGCTTTATGCCATTCTTGGCGCCTGCGAGCTACGCCTGACGCTGTCGAATTTGGACACTCAGCTCCATTCGACTGAATTCATCGTGGAGGAAATGCACGATCACACAGCTCGAAAAAAGGTGGATTCAGCCGCACTTTACTTTTTAAAGACCTGCATCAGGAGCTCTGACTGAACCTCATTCAACTGCTTTAATGTCACTTCCAAAGTCGGTCGGTCTTCATACGTAGCAGCGCTGAGAATGCCTTTGAGGCGAAAGGAAGCGCGTCGCATGAGCAACTCGGCATCTCTTAGCTTTTTGCTGTCATCTGTAACGCCCTCATGAATCTTCTCGGCATATCGACGCACGAGTTGGAGGGTCTGCGAAGCCTGCCCGGACTCACCGGAGTGGAGCTGCTTGCCGGCCAGATCCGTCATCTGGCTCACGAGCTCGGCATAGAGGAAGCATCTGTCTCTCGGCGGAGCTTGATCCGCTTTAGCGTAAAGCACGGCGAGAGCGGTTGCACTGTCACCCAGGCTTGAGACGTCCTGGCCTGAGGCGGAAGCGTAGGCAGAAGTCAGTGAGAGCATGGCTATAACTATGGCGGTGGACAAGAATCGCATCTTGCTCCTAACGAACAGCCGATTCTAAAAACGCATAGATTTTCTGAACCGACGCGCATCTCGTTCGCTCCCTTCGGAAGGTAAAAAATCAGCTAGAAATCTCTGCTGCACTTCCATCAATTTGGACAAACGGCCTTCGTGCCTATACGAAATGAAAGGACAGCGTCAGCCGTTGCCACTAGTCAACCGAAGCGATGAGGTTGGAATCCTCCACGAAGGCACTCGAACCGCAGGCCACTACTGAGATCCGATGCGAACGCGAGTCCGCACGTAGTCAACCAGGGTGCTGCTCGCAGCGCAACAGTCACAGTGTTTTCAGGAAGGTAATCAACGCCTGTTTTTCTTCGGGGCTCAACTCTCTAAAAAGTCTGGCGGGCTGGCGGGCTTCGCCATCGTGACGCGAGATAGCGTTATCAATAGATAATGACCCCAAGTCGTGCATGAAGCGGGCCTTTGTGCGTAATCCCCAAAGTGGCGCAGTTCTTAATTTGTTGGCTGTGTCCTGGGGCCCAACCTGGACGATCCCATCTCCAGTTCCTATGTCATGTAACAAAAAATCGCCAAAAGGATGAATTATCTTATCCCCCAGTTCCTCTGGAACGGTAAACATACCACCATCGATAACTGTCCCTGTAGGGGCTGTGGTGATGGATTGCACATGGCAGACACCACAACCGACCCGCCTGAACAGTTCCTGGCCTTTTAAAGCTGCGGGGGTCGCGGCAAGTACCGTGTCTCGAGGTGGAACCATAGTGCCGCGTATGAACTGAGCAAAGTGGTCGATGTCAGCCAACCCAAGATCATCTGGCTGATCTTCAACGCCGGTCGTAGTGTTGAGGACGGTAGTAACATTCGTAGGGCGCAGCCGGTTAGTGATTCCCATCTCATTGAGGTAGGCATCGCCAATAAAAGAGAGCAAACTACTGTGCTGGTCTTTCCAGCCGAATCGTCCCACGCGGGTCTGTCCAGGAGCCTCAAAAATTGGGGCCTGTACAACCTCGCCATGAACTCTCCCTTCGCTCAACTCCGGTTGTTCTTCGGCAATTGCGATCAGCGTCTTGTCGTCGATGGCTTCCACAAATCCATCCCCCAGGGTGTTGAGGGCAGCGCGTAATGTGCGGATGTTTTCTGTTGCAGGTATGGTCTCCTGGGCTTCCGGACCGATAGCGCGATCGTTGACAATGGACCTGCCGGTGATCGTGTTTTTCCCGTCGTTGATAAAGATGGTCGGGTTTACGAAATTGCCATTTTCATCATTGTGACCAACCCGGAGTTCCGTGATCTGGCTGGCTGCCCCGCTATTCGGATTTTGATGACAAGTAACGCAGCTGGTTGCGTTGTACACAGGTCCAAGCCCTTGCGCGACCGTCTCGTTTTCCTCATAGACCTGCTGATCCCGAGCAAACGTGTCTCCTGCTGGCTCGACGATTCCGTTGCTCACGCTTTGTGCACTATTGAAACTGGGTGTGTTAAACCCTGCCGGGGCTTCAGTTGCTGACTTCGCTGCGACTCTAACGAGTCCCGCACCCAACGCGATCGATATCGCGAAAAGGCAAGAACACAGGAGAACCTTTCTCCAATGGGTCATGAGCATGAGCGTTCCTCCAAAAAACACCAGTCGCCTACGCACGTGCAGGACGTAAGCTGGCTGATCCGTTGACCTCAACTCCACAAAGCCGAGACGGAAAGATCTACAACTCCGGCTTGAAGTCAGAGGCCTGTTTGTATCCAAACTGAGTAGGGCAAAGATTATTCCCATCTCGGAGCAGAAAATTTACGTGAAGGAGGAAATGGAGCTGACGGAACAACCGAGGAAAATGCAAAACGGGGAATGGAGCGCGGCGGAAGTGCAGAGAGTCCGTTGGCCTACTCCTTCTTGGAGAATCAAGGAGCGCACCTAGGACTCTTGGGAACAAGTCTGGCTTCAGATATGTGTCGCGCTTAGTGTGCAAATTATTGAGGGAGCATTAGGAATAACGGTGACCTTACTCAGTTTTATGTTGCAGAGGAGATCACTATGTTAGTCAGTAATTTCAAGTCCTACTTCCACGACGCTTCCCCGACGCTTCGGAGAGCTTCAGTTTTTTTTAGCGCAAGAGCCGGGAAGAACTGGTTCTACCCAGTTGTACTCGTCGCCCTCACTGGGGTTTTATCGATCGGGGCTTTAGCCCAAACTAGCAGCACGTATGTGCAGACAAACATCATCTCGGACGGTGCGACAGTAAAGGCAACTGTAACCGATCCCACATTGATCAATCCCTGGGGCGTTTCAGTCGGTCCAGCCATTTGGATCGATAAAGCGGGCAGTGGCTCGGTGGCGGTCGACACCCTCGCTGGTGCCACTGCGGTACCGTTGCTGCCCTCGGTCACGATACCGGCGGCAGCTCCCGCGCCGGCGCAAGGCAGTCCGAGCGGCACGGTATACAACAGCAACAACGCAATCTTCGACATTCCGGGCAGCACATCGGCCTTGTTCCTCTTCGGCACCCTTGACGGCACGATCGCCGCCTGGAATGTGAACAGCGGGACGCAAGCGGTGACGGTGGTCAATAACTCCGCCAAGGCCTCTTACACAGACATCGCGCTCGACACCAACGCAACTGGAACGTTCCTGCTTGCGGCTAACTTCAGACAAGGCACCGTAGACGTCTTCGACAGCACTTTTGCTGCGCACGCTCTTACGGGTAGCTTTGCCGATCCGACATTGCCCGCGGGTTATTCGCCCTTTGGTATCCACAGCATCGGCGGAAACGTCTATGTGACCTATGCCCAGGTCAACGCCGCAACTGGTGAGAGCGTGGGCGCAGGTCTCGGCTATGTCAATGAGTTCGACAACAATGGAAACTTCATCGCGCGAGTCGCCAGTCAAAGCGTATTGAATGCGCCGTGGGGGATGGCGCTTGCTCCCGCGGGTTTTGGTAGCTTCGGTGGCGACCTTCTGATCGGCAACTTCGGAGACGGCGTGATCAACGCTTTCGATCCCAAGACGTTTGCGCTCATCGGCTCGTTGAACACAAGCGCGGGCACGCCAATCGCGAACATTGGCCTGTGGGAGATATTCTTCGGACAGAACAGCGGCCAGACCACAACGTTGGGCGATCCCAACACCCTGTACTTCGCGGCCGGTATCAACGGAGAGAAGGGCGGTCTCTTCGGCTCGATCGCGGTCGCCCAGCCGGCAGCGGCCAACTTCACCCTTCAAGCGTCCGCCAGTTCGGTTACAGTCGCTACAGGGCAGACGGCCGGGAACGTGACGCTGTCACTCGCCGCAGCGAACGGGTTCACAGGCCCTGTGACCTTTTCCTGCACACCCGCCTCGGTCACCTGCACCTTCAGTCAGCCGTCGGTCACGCTTTCCGGCTCTGGAACAACCTCGGTTACGGTAGCCATCGCTCCAGCAGCCACAGCAGCTCCACCACCGACTGGCGGTGGTTATAACAGATCTTCCAATCATCCTGTCAATTTGTTCCAGTCGCGGGCCGGGATCACCCTAGCCTTCATCGGCCCGGTTGGTCTGCTTGCATTCGCCAGTCTGAAACGCAAATCGATCCTTGCACGCGGATCTCTCTTTGCTCTCCTGCTGGTGGTGACTACGGCAGCAATCACCGGTTGCTCTTCGTCAGCATCTCCGCAACAGGCAGCTAGTACAACTCCCGCGGCACCCGCTTCGACACAGGTTACGGTCAATGCAATCTCGGGGGCGATTACACAAAGCGTCACGGTCACCTTCACTGTGCAGTAGCCTAAATTTCGCGCTAACAAAGGGCTGCCTAGAGGCAGCCCTTGCCTTTGCTGGAGAGGGAGTTTATAGACGTTTGTGCATAGTAATTCAGAGCCAGGGGCTAAGAAAAGCTTAGTCGGTTGCGGGAGGTGAGCCTCGAGCTACTACGGTTCAAACGATGCCGAATGGCGAGCATCTTTCGCAGCGTCGGTCGAAGCCGCATTGCCTGCCCGTGGATAGGGTAGCGATCCGCCTGCGAGAACTTTAACGGCTACGGAGTCTGAGTACTGCCCCAAAAATCACGAATCGTGCTGCGAGCCTTCCAGAGCTCTCATTGTTTTGGTCAGGATCTGTTGTGGAGACAGATGACAACGTAACAGCATTTCAACTGCGAGTGCGAGAGTCGTTCGTTGCTCCCTGAAAAGCGCTCGCCACATATACTCTTGATTTGCCTGAAGTTCTTCGTGTGTCATAAGTGTGCCTTCCCTGCAAAGGGGTAATCGAACCCAATTTGCGACGATTAGTGTGAGTTTTCTTCGGTGATGCGCAAGACAGAAGAATTGCAGACCATCTTCAAGTCTCTGGTTCACGTCGCACTGGGCGCGTATCGGCTGTCTTTGAGGAGATCGCCGCTTTCTCTGCTCTTTAATGAGAACGATCATGGAACGAATTTATTCCGTACCGTGGGGAATAAATCTTTCTTCCCGTAGTTTGCACACCAGGAGAATCGATTCGTGAAAGCTAAACATCAGTGGAATTCCACCACCTCCAGCTGCCTCTCTGAAATGGCGATCCTTCCAGGCAGTCTCAGGGAAGTCAACGCTATGCGGTCAAAATCTATCATTCCGGGGCCCTCAGTCTCGGAAGCTCTATTAGAGGATGAAATGAGCACCTCGCGTCAGATATGCAATGGCTGTAAGAAATCCATGCCGTTGGCTATCACGGGGAAAATGGCTCAATCCGTTTCACATGATCTTCGCAATCATTTGTCTGCCATTTATTGCAATGTCGAATTCATGAGTAAATCCAGCACGACTCAGACGGAGCGCGAGAGTCTTCTACAGGATGTACATGCAGTGATCCAGGACATGACCGGCATTCTCGATTCTCTTCTACTGCTTTCGAAAACAGGCCAAACACTGCATCCTCGTTGGGCATCCCTGAACAAAATGGTTGAACACGCGGCTTGCATGGTCCGTGCTCACCCCGATGCACGAAATGTGGACCTTGTGATTCAAGATGGGGAATCTGTCGCAGGCTGGATGGATTGCACAAAACTTGGTAGTGCTGTCTATAATCTCTTGCTCAATGCATGCCAGGCTGCGAGACTCGGACCTGCTCCGAGAAGAGTCCAGGTCACGGTTGCTGAGGACCAGCGCCTCGTTCATATTCGTGTGATCGATAGTGGCCGTGGAGTACCTGCTTCCATTCGACAAACTCTCTTTCAGCCTTTTGTAAGTACCGAGAAAATCAACGGAATCGGCCTTGGACTCGCGTTAGTGGATTGCATCGTAAAAGAGCATGGAGGATATGTAGATCTGGAGGAGTCCGGTCCGGGGCGGACGGTCTTTGGTCTACATCTTTCGAAGTATGCATTAGAGAATCTTGCCCCCAGATAGCCATGAACTCGGGTCGAGACAAAAGGTGCTATTCGCATCAAAAGCTGCCCTTTGTGGCGTTGTGAAGTTCCTCAAAATTCGATCTGCAAATCCGATAAGTTATGCGGAAGCTTGAGTTCTTGTGTAGGGAAGTTCTGATCGATGGGCACGTCTCTCATAGACCGCTGTCCTTTTTGTTGCTTCCGCAACTGCAGTCACTTTCTCTTGCGGTTCGATGTGATGAGCCGAATCTCGCGCGAGTGGTGGACAAAAGTTGCTGGGAAGTGACTCGCGTACTATTTTCCTGGCCCTGGCAAGACGCGACATAACAGTTCCAATTGGGATCGACAATATTTCGACAATTTCCCGGTAAGATGCATTCTCAACATCAGCAAGCAGAATGACTTCGCGATAGATCACTGGCAGTTGTTCGATTGCGTTTCGAATCGCATCGATTTCGAAATGAACGATCAGCAGTGACTCAGGAGTGTCAAACGTCGCGGGTTGCGCCCAGAGATTTACTTCCGAGTCCAAAGGAATGGTCATGCGTTGTTGATTTTTTGAACGTGACGTCAGAAAAGTATTCTTCAGGATCTTGAACATCCAAAGCCGCAGGTTAGTACCGGGCTCGAACGATGCGAAACTGCGTAAAGCCTTTAGATAAGTCTCTTGCACGAGATCCTCGGCATCGTGCCCATCGCGCGCGAGCCAGCGAGCGAAGTTGTAAAGGGAATGCGATAAGGGCATAGCCAACTCTTCAAACCCTCCCTGCGTTGGATCGTCCTGTGAGGATAAAGTCCCGAATGGGATCGCCCCGTGTGGGCTACTTTCGATACGCTTCATGTGTCTTCTTCCTATTCAGTTTGAAAACCGGTTGCAGGCTAACTTGATGTACGGAAGGTCAAGCCACGGATCGCTTCAAATATGCGTGGTGGAAAGGAGTTTCAATCTGCGAAGCGCGAGGGAACCGCTGCAAGTTTCCGATCCGCGGCACGCCCTCTATCGGCTTGATACGACCGAGGTGGGCAAATGCATCATTCGCCGTGTCTTGTATGCGAGCATTTGGCCTGTGTAATTTCCGGGTTGCTTTCGAGGCAAGCATAGCCAGTAAGTAGCGATTTGAAACGTATGCCACGCTGCCAAAAATTAACTCAGAACGCATTGTTTCCTCCCTATTAAGTTTGAAAAGCGGTCATAGCCTGAATCTCACGCATCGAAAGCCAAACTGCAATTCACTAGGGCTTTTCTTCACCTATCCGGTTTGTTGCCCGCTAAACCAATGTTGATCAATGAGTTGGCTACGTATATATTCTTTGGCCTGATGTCTGCGAAAATGTCTGCAGCGCGAGGCCTGAATGCGATGGAATCATTGCGGCACACGCCCGTCGTTCGGTTCGGAACTTTTGAGGTTTCTCTCGCATCGAACGAAATACGCAAAGCGGGTGTGAAGATCCGAGTGCAGCAGCAACCTATGAAACTGCTGGAGATGTTGCTGGAGCGGCCTGGAGAAGTTGTGACCAGGGAGGAGCTGCGGAATCGAATCTGGGCCGACGAGAATTTTGGTGATTTCGACCAGGCTGTCAACATCGCCATTGCGAAGCTCCGAAATGCGTTAGGTGACTCGGCTGAAAGTCCCCGATACATCGAGACACTTCCAAAACGCGGATATCGGTTCATTGCAGAAGTATCGGTTGTGGATACCGGGACCCGCGCGAAAACGCCTGAATCTGCGGCTGGGGATATGACCGGGATTGAGCATGGGATTCAGGACCAACCTGTCGCGCTCGCTGTTGCGCACAAACGCTGGAGGTCGCCGTCACATCGCGCAATAGCCGCGCTTGTAGTGCTTCTGAGTTTGACGATTCTCGCAGTCTGGCTATTTCGTTCCTTGGAACGCCGGTCCGCTGAGATTCGGTCCATAGCAGTGCTTCCGCTGGACAACCTCTCAGGCGATGCTTCGCAGGATTATTTTTCTGATGGTATGACCGACGAGTTGATTACGGACCTGGCAAAGATTAAGGCATTACGGGTCATCTCCCGTACCTCCGTAATGAGGTACAAAGGAACGCACACGCCCCTTCCGGAAATTGCGCGGAAGTTGAAAGTAGATGCGATCCTAGAGGGCTCAGTGCTCCGATCCGGCGAGCAGGTCCGAATTACGGCTCAACTGATCCAGGTGCCGGCCGATAAACATTTGTGGGCGGAGAGCTACGAGGGAAACCTCAGCGATACCTTGGCTCTCCAAAACAAGGTTGCGCGGGCTGTCGCCGAACAAATCCGGATAGAGGTGACTTCGCAGGAGCGAGCCGAGCTGAAAAGCGTAAAGAAAATAGACCCCGAAGCTTACGAGGATTATCTCAAGGGGCGATACTTTTGGAGCAAACGGACGGCGGATGGCTTGAAGAAAGCCGTCGATTACTTCAACCAAGCCATAGCCAAAGACCCAAACTACGCTGCGGCTTACAGCGGACTGGCAGACACGTTTGCTCTATTGGGAGATTGGCAATATGCGCTGATGCCCACCAAAGAGGCGGTGCCGAAGGCAAAAGCCGCTGCGCTGAAGGCACTGGAGTTGGATGACACCCTCGGCGAAGCGCACAATTCACTCGCGTTCTGCCTGGATGGCTACGACTGGAACTTTGATGCGGCCGAAAGTGAATTCCGCCGGGCGATAGAGCTCAATCCCGGGTATGCACCCGCACACCATTGGTATGCCTGGCACCTTGCCTTGTTAGGTCGTAACAACGACGCCCTCGCCGAAATGAGGAAGGCGGCAAATCTGGATCCACTGTCCCTTAACATCAATTCTGATTTGGCCGAGCTTCTCCTTATTGCGCGTTTTCCAGACGAATCGATACAGCAGAGCCGTAAGACCATTGATATGGACCCTGCTTTTCCCGCTGCGCACAATCAACTCGCCCAGGGGTACCTGGCAAAGCACATGTATACGGAAGCAATAGAAGAACTGCAGAAATCGATCCGGCTCTCAGGAGACAGTCCGATATTCACCGCCAACCTGGCTCGCGCCTACGTCGCAACGAACAGAAAGGCTGAAGCGGTGGAGCTTCTGAACGATCTCAAAAGGAGTTCGGTTCCTGGCTATCCGCTCGCCGCGGAAATTGCCATGGTCTATGCGGCCCTGGGCGACAAAGACCAAGCCATGACATGGCTCGAAAAAGGTTATGAAGAACGATTCAATCCAGGCGTCCTACTGCGGCCCTGCTTTGACCCATTGCGTTCTGACTCGCGTTTCCAGGATCTTGTGCGTCATATTGGGCTTCCGTTGTAAATTATAATCGCCAGAAAATTCTTCCCGTTCGACAGGCGCCTGCAAGGCCAAGTAAGTGGCTTCAGACAAGACGCATCGCACTCCGACAAGTTGCTCACTGAGCCCGAGTGTATCTACGTCAATTTTGCTCGGACGCTGAATTCACAGTGACACTCACCGCTGTCGTGGAACTAACCATGTCTATCCTCCAGATCCCAACAAGAGCAAGGGAGAGTCTGCACGGCTGCAGTTACTTGTGGGATTCCCAATGGGCATCCAGAGTTTTTTGCACTTTGCTGCTATTTTTTGATTGCTTGCTTTACTCATGCGCAGGCTTAGAACGTAACGCGAACGTCGTCTTGCGCTCAGAAGTTCAGTTGATCAACGAATTCCAAACTCGCTTCGAGGCTGATCGCATGGATGCACATCAGAATTGTCTGAGAGTAATAGAACAACGGACCTATGAGCGTTATTTCGCTCTTATAGAAGCTGAATTAAAAGATCAGAGAGAGAAGGGGTGTTTGCCTGCTGCAATTTCTGAAGACCAACGCCCGAACTCTACTGTCGAGATCGTCGGCCAGTCTTATCAGTAGGGTCGCTGGCGTGTTACGGTTTTGAGCAACTCCTCTGCGGACAAAGACAACGGTATCTTCGGCGAGCCTCCAGAGTACGGTTTGAGGTGTCATCGGATTGCACGCTACCCACATGCGAACATCGGCATCAGAATCCTGTGACAGCTTTTCAAGTAGTTCTGGGTTATTGGTATTTGCAGCCATCCACCGCAGCCAGTCGATTTCCTCAGACCGCAACTCGCCGATTGTCCGAGGCTTTTGCCGCAGCCATGTTACAGCATCCTCGGTGCAATAATGACCTTCGTATACGGCAATCAAATCCTCGCTAATTACCTCGTTCAACCAATCTGACATACACTCTCCTTGCGCCCTTTAGTCAACCTGTCACTACTGCTTCAGGTAAGCAATCAAGTTCCTCCGCTCTTCTGCCTTCGGAACGCTGAAGCTCATATTGTTGTCTGGAACCATCAAATCGGGATCGCTCAACCACTTCTCCAGGGTCGCATCGTTCCAAGTCACGCCAGAATTCTTCAAGCCCGCGGAATATGTAAATCCCCCGATGCTTCCGGCCTTTCTGCCATAGACTCCTGCCAACCTCGGTCCCTCACGATCAACAGCCATCGCATGACACCCTGTGCAACGCTTCTCAAACACAGCCTTGCCTTGCACAGCATCGCCATCCCCAGCAAGAGCCGCTTCGCTCCCACTCGCACTCTTGCCCAGCATCGATAGTGCCTGCACATCGGTCTTGGAAAGCTGCGCGTTCCAGTGCAGCAACCGATACTGCAGCGGAGGCATGTCCCCGCTCTTCGCCTCTTCGATGATCTTCGCAGTCAAAATCTGTTGCTTATCCGCCGGCATCTCCTCCCAGTGTGAGAGGTCCATTTTCTTGCGCGCTTCAACGATGTCGCGCTCAATCAACCACGATCCTGGAGCGATCCGCGCATACGCTGGCCAGCGAGTCTCGCTCGAATGGCAGTCCGCACACTTGTTCACAAGTACCGCCTTCGCGTCTGCGGGCATAGTCGCACCCTCCAGCAGCGTGCCGAGTCCTTTCGCCGGCTCGACACGCGGATTCCCAAACGGATGAACGTACCCCAAGGCCACTACAACGGCTACGGTCAATGCCGCAGCAATCCACGGGCGCATTAGACAGTCTCCGCCAGTGTCGAATCGACGACAGCCAAATGGCTACGTCCTCGAACCATCTTGACCTTGGTCACTCCGAGCACACTCTCCAGCTTGCCCGCTGGAACCATCATCGGCCCTGGATTGGGCGCTGCTCCCGGTGCAGGCTGCGGAAACGCCGTCGCCATCGCCGTGTGGAAGGCCACGTTGCCTTCGACCTTTTGCACCACCTGGTGGATATGGCCATTCAGAACCGTCACCGAACCAAAGGGCTTCAGCATGGCCAGCGCCTGCTCTCCATCCTTCGTGCCCCATCCCCATTTCTCATAGACCATCCACAAAGGAATATGGGCGAAAACAACGATCGGAGTCGAGTGACTCAACCCGGCCAGGTCAGACTTTAGCCACTTCAATTGATCCTCGCCCATATTCCCCATCGCATCTACTTGTACGCAGTTGTTCAGGCCCACAAAGTGAACGCCCTTGTGGTTGTAGCTGTACCAGCCATTGCCCACGGTGCCCTTGCCAAAACGCTGCTTGTACTGAGTACCGTCGTCGATGTAGTCGTGCTCCCCCGGCACATAAAACACCTCGTTCTTGAAGCCTTTAATGACCTGCGAGGCAGTATCAAACTCCGCCGCTTTCGAATTCTGCGTAATGTCGCCGGTGTGAAGCATGAAATCAGGTGCCTTCATGCCCGCAGGCACAACATTGGCCCTGTCGATGGCCTTCTTCAGCGTCCCGGTCACGTCTGGGTTTGCGCCCTTGTTGAATCCGATGTGGCAATCGCTGATTTGCACGAACGAAAAATCCTCTACCTTCCCAACTCCGGTCCCAGCACCCTTCATCGTCTGCGCCAACACCTTCGAAGTTGGCACACCGCCAACCATCGACCACAGCAGCCCTGTGCCGGCCCACGCCATGCACCCCAGAAAATTGCGCCGGTCGATGCCATCGCCCACGGACTTCGTAACACCTTCGTTCTCCTGCACTACTTCGTCTTCCTTGAACTGATTCATATCAATCTCCATTTGATTTTGATTGCCTGTATCGTCTAAAACTGGCAATGCAAACTTTTATTCCTGCCCGCTAGAAGAAATCGCGCCGAATAATCCAGCAACAATTTGGTTACAGAGATCCGACCCACACACTTCGGTTCAGCCGAGAAGTCTGACCGCGCGTGTCGCTGCCATCCTTGGGCTTTCTCTCGCCTTGCCGGTTGCTCGACTACCCTTAAGCAGACGCTTACATCCCGAGCCTTTACCTTCGCCGGCGAACGCCGGGCATGACGGCCATTCAACGGTAGCCGTTCGACTGACCCGGGACAGCCGCTGACGTATGCGTGGAACTGTTACGTAGGTCGATCGTGCGATCCCGAAGTCAGACCATACCTATGCTGGCACCGATGTGTATCGCAGGGTAACTTTGCAGCAAACTTTGGTGTGCTGCGGTTCGCGGCTGGAACGACGGCAATTGCGTCGCCAACTATCATCCACTGAATTTCTCGCCTGAGCTCCGATGGGCCCGCACAACGGCTATCCGCTCGAAACTTTGCTTATCTTCGCCTCTTTGATTGAATAACCGCCGAGTTTGACATTCTTCTTAGAAAGCCCAAAAAAACATGGAATAAATCTGTCTCATCTCCGTTTAGGAAGTATGTGAAGCCAGACTTCAGTCGGAGGCTCCGCCGTGCGTTTTGGCGACATTCTTGATCTCCCATCGTGCTTCTCACACCATGCCCCTGCAACCGCAGATACCTCCCGCATCTCGAGCCTCCGGCCATCGGCTGCGCCTGACTCTGCAATGATCCAGAAAGCTGCAGAGCATGGTCGTCGTTGGGACAACCCCAAGTCCGGTTCCGCTCCGTGGACCATAGACCGTAACCCCAATCAGGTTGAGGCATACCGACACCATGTTCTCTGAAACCAATCGGGGAGACACCTTTGAACAACTTGCGCTCCCGCTCTTTCCGTCGCTCTACAACCACGCCTTCTGGTTGACCCACGATCAAGCCGAGGCCGAAGATCTGGTGCAAGAGACCTTCTCAAAGGCCCTCGGGGCCTTCGATTCATTCCAACCAGGTACCAACTTCAAGGCCTGGACCATCCGCATCCTTCGCAACACCTTCCTCACCACACGCACCGGTATAGCCGCCTCCCGCACCGTTTTCCTCGAAGACCATCCAGAAAAACTCGACACCCCCGGCGGGTCCACTCCGGAAGACAATCTCATCCGTCTCGACAACCTGGCCGCTCTCCACATCGCCCTCGAGCAGCTTGCCCCACAACTCCGCGAAGTTCTGCTCCTCTGCGAGGTTGATGAGATTAAGTACAAAGACATCGCCCTCATCCTTGACGTCCCCATAGGCACTGTTATGTCGCGCCTCTCGCGCGCCCGCAGTACCCTCCGCCAACTTTTGCAGCCGCAGCTCGGGGAATCCCTATGAATGAAAAGCCTCAAATCACCGAACATCTCAACTCGTACACACTCAACGCCTTCATCGACGGCGAACTCTCACCCGCCGAACGCCAAGGAGCGGAGCAGCACATAACCACTTGCCACGCTTGCACTCTGCGTGTCCTCTCCGCAACGCAACTCAAAGCCGCTACCGCACGTGCTGGCCAACGCTTCGCTCCGCCCCCGGAGCGCTTGGCCGCCTTGCCGCACAACTCCGTTCTCAAGCGCAGTTGCAGACAAATCCTCTGACCCAAACAAACCCGCAGCGGCAAACGAAAACGCCCGCTCGAATCTACTTCATCCGTCCCGCAGCTTGGGCAGCCCTCGCCGCAGCCATCCTGCTGACCATCTCACTCCTTAGTTGGCGTCAGCTTCATCAAACCAATACCCTTGAGGCCGAACTCCTCGACCAGCACCTCGCCACCCTCTCCAGTGCAGCCACTCCACAGGTCATCTCTTCCGACCGTCACACGGTCAAACCCTGGTTCCAGGGCCGCCTGCCCTTCAGCTTCAATCTTCCCGACACCGCGGTCCTACCATCAGATACGATTCTCAAAGGCGCGGACCTCACTTACCTCAACGGCCAGCCCGCGGCTCTGCTCCTCTTTACCATCCACAAACACGAGGTCTCCATCTTCCTCATACAACGATCGACCAACTCAACCCTCTCCACTCTGTCGAGCACCCGCGCAGGCTTCACCATCCACACCGCCTCCACACCAGATCTCCGCATCGTCGCCGTCAGTGATGTCAACCCAGCCGACCTCGACAACCTCTTAGCGGTTCTAGTTCAAATACAAAAACCCGCGTAATTGCCTCAACAGCAGATCCGGTACCTCAAGGTCGCTTCGAGTACCGTGGCACCATATGGGACTACGATGAAGTCGCATCTCAGGACTGGCGATCGTCCCGTTAGCCCAATCAAGAAGCTTCTACCCTGGGAGCTGGCCGCCTCACTCGAGACCTGGTCTTCACGGGATGATTAGAGACACCAAAAAGGCGTCCACCCAAAACAAGCGGACACCTGGTGCCCCCTAACTCACAGTCAAATGGGGGTTACAAAATCATGCTCGGCGACGTTGCCGGAGTTTCCGACTTCGAGGCTCTGTGACCGTTTAGTTCACAGTGACAGCAACGGTCGTGGACGCGGTCAGGGCGCGGCTGGAACCAGTCACGGTGACCATGTAGCTCCCAACAGTCGTGCCGGGATCGGCTGGCGTCGGAACAGGATTGGTTGGCGTCGTGACTGGATTGGTTGGTGTCGTGACAGGATTGGCTGCCTTCTGTGCTCCGCCGCATCCCATGACTATTGCAGCGAACGCACCGAGCAGCAACAGACTAACCAGGGTCTTTGTTCGGCGACTGCGTAAGGGCAATCCGAAGAACAGGAACGCCGCAAGTGCGTTGCCTCCACCAAGCGCCAACAGCCGGTTGCGCTGTTTGCGGAAAGCCGTCGCTGCCTGGCCAGTCGCGTTGGACGGACTACTCGCTGCCGTGGTGTTGACAGTGAGCGTCGCCGATACAGCTGCTATTGAGGTGATGGCCGGCGGCGCAGCGACGGAGCAGGTAGGCAGATCGACCGCAGTTGCCGGACCGGTTACGGTACAGGAGAGCGCCACCGGGGCCGAAAAACCACCGCTGGGCGTGATCGTGATCGTCGAAGTCCCGCTGGCGCCAGGGGTGGCGATGCTGACGGGTGTATTGGTTAGCGTAAAGCTTTGAGCGGGAGCAATCACCGTTACGGCGACTGTGGTGGTGGCCATGGCAACTCCGCTCGAATCGACTGCATTCACCCCCTGCTGGTATTGCCCAGGGGTTGTTCCTGGTTGTGTCTGGATACTGACCGTCGTAGTCGCCGGGGCGTTCCCCGAGATAGTCACCGGCGGGATGGATAAGCAGGTGGGCAAGTCGATTGCGCCGCCCTGAAACCCTTCGCCGCCGCAATCCAGGGTCACCGTTCCGGAAAAGCCGTTCGTGGGGGTAATCGTGAGAGTCGAAGTCCCGGTGGCGCCAGCCACGACGGAAACTGAAGTACTACTTAGCGTGAAGCCCGGCGACACCACAGTTAGCGACACATCGGCGGAGGTACTGCCGCCATAGTTGACATCGCCAGAATAGATCGCTTTGACGAGATGTGCGCCTACGCCTACGGGGGAAATATTGTTTACCGTTGCAATTGCGAGCGCAGTCTCCGCTAAAAGCGCAGTTGCCGAGTTATCTTGTGAATTTGCCACGACAAGATCTTCCTTGCCGTCTCCATTGAAGTCTGCTGAGGCGACTGACGTTGAGCCGGTGTCCGCCGCGGGGCCGGCGGCAGCCGTAAACGTTCCATCGCCGTTGCCCAACAGAATCGTCACGTTGCTGCTGCCGGCGTTGGCCACCGCCAGGTCAGGAATGCCGTCTCCGTTGAAATCCCCGAACGCAAGCGAATTGGGCGCCATACCCGTTGCCGGACTCGCGGCAGCCGTAAAGGTCCCATCGCCGTTGCCCAGCAGAATCGTCACATTGTTGCTGCCGGAGTTTGCCACGGCTAAATCTAGCTTGCCATCTCCGTTGAAGTCTGCCGTCGCAATCGATGAGGGGCTGTCGCCCGTTGCCGGGATTGCTGACACCGCAGTAAGACCGCCCTCATGATTCAGGAAGACGTTCACGCCATTCGCGCCGGAGTTTGTCACCGCCAAGTCCGGTTGGCCATCTCCATTGAAGTCGCCCACGGCTACCGATTGGGAGCCGGAGAAAGCTAAGGGAATGCCGGGAATGCCGGACGGCTGCACAAAAGTTCCGTCTCCGTTGCCGAACTGAATCAGGAGTAAGTTGCATGGCTGGTCATCGACGCTGGCGCAGGTCTCGACTACATCCAGATTGCCGTCTCCGTTGAAGTCCCCAACAGCAATGGAATTGGACGTGCTCGTACCGTTGGCGATGCCAAAACTCCCCTTCGCGATGGTGAAGGTCCCGTCCCCTTTTCCCAAAAGCACTTCACTATTGCCCTCATCCAAGACAGGCGCCACGGCCAGATCGGGAATGCCATCTCCGTTGAAATCTCCCACCGCAATAGCGCCCGGCAATTCAGACGAAGGATAGGGCGCTGCTGTGAATGTGCCGTCACCGTTGCCCAGGAGCACGGAGATGGTGTCGTTTCCGAGTATGACGAGGTCCGGGATTCCGTCGCCATTGAAGTCGGCGGTCAAGACAGTGTTACTACCGCTGTTCGATGAGGAGACAGCCAAAAGGGAGGAACCCGCGAAGCCCGCGCCCGGTTCACTCGTCAACGCCGCCGTCCCCAGCACTGCGTTCCCGTTGCTTGCATCCACAAACGACACCATGCCCGTCGGCAAAGTATTTCCGTTGCCCGGCACTGTCGCCGTTAATGAGTAGATGTTCGGAACCCCGCTGGCTTCGAGGTACGTCGTTGTGGCCAGTTGCCCCGTTCCCTGCGACGCCGTCACTGTGAGCGACGATGCGGTCGAAGCACTGGGCCCGAGGCCGGCCGGCTCGGCAAGAACCGCCTTATAGCTGTGACTCCCAAC
The DNA here is from genome assembly GCF_051013365.1 of Tunturiibacter psychrotolerans. Classification (GTDB taxonomy): domain Bacteria; phylum Acidobacteriota; class Terriglobia; order Terriglobales; family Acidobacteriaceae; genus Edaphobacter; species Edaphobacter psychrotolerans_A. The sequence continues at coordinate 3,350,163 of NZ_CP132941.1, forward strand.
CCCAGGACGGAATTTCAGCGTCGCCGTACCGTTGGCGGTCAACTGCGCCGTGCCCAACAGATGGATGTCGGTGCAGAACTTGGCCGTCGCATCGCAGAAGTTGACTTGGCCCGGCGTAACCGGCGTGCCGCCGGCCATAACGGTTGCCGTCAGAGTGACCACAGTACCAGATGCAACTGTCGCCACTGCGTTTCCACCGGAGGTGACGGACAGTGTTGTTATCGTGGAGCTGGGCGCTGCCCACGCAGGCAGCAGTCCAACACCCTGGCCGAAAGAGACTACCGCAATGAAACACCACAATGGGCGCAAGAGGCCCAGCAACTCCCCGCCTCCAATCAACGTTCGCTGAAAACGCATGAATGATCTCTCCATCAAGAACCAGACAGATGTCAATGCACTCGTTAACTAAGTCTGCGTAGATTTATTCCAGGCATTCCTGTTGATTTTCAGGAATGTGCCCAAGAATTCGTGGAAGCACGGTTGATTGTGATCCACGGCGACAAGGTCATCGACCAACTCCCACCGAGGAGCTTGGAGGCACGGTGGCAGCGTAACATTCTGCAAGCGACAAAACAGCAGGATTACTGTCCAGGCTGCCAGGCCTCGCCGATGACGGGCTGAGCGACGGAGGTCCAAGAAAGGCTCTACTTTGAGTCTCTCTTGTTCTCGTTTCAGCGATGTACCTTGGCGCGGACATTGGATTCGGCATTTCTCCGGCTTATGGTATTTGCTGTTCTCCTCGGGGCCGCCTTTGGCGCACTTCCAATAACTCTCGCAACATGGATGTTCTATGCAACACCCGATATCCAGAGGCAGGCCAGGTTTTGCTGGTTGTCGTCTTTCAGCTTGCTATTGCCGTTGGTAGCGCCCTGGGTGGGGTGGTAGTAAGGCAAGGAAGTATTGCGGTTACTTGCGTTGTCGCAGCAGATACATCAGTACTACTAAAGACGAATCCCTTCGGACCAAGAAGAAACGACGTGCAGACTGTCCCGGTGAGTGATAAATCGCCAAGTCACTCACCGAAACATTTCGGACAGAGGAAAGCCAGCAGTCGCGTAGACTGCTGGCTTCTTTTTTCACGAACTCAGTGGATGGATTCCCGGGCGCTGAGAAACGAGCAAGTTGGATGCCCTATTGCGTGTGGCTTCCTTCATTAGCTTCCTGGCGCTCATCGATTGGTCTGGGATTCGTACGCCCGCTGTCTGGGCGGGAGTCTTTGGATTTCAAATCGGCGTCGCGGGAACGTTCTGACGGTGATGTGACCAGGTGTGCTTTATGAGCGTTCGAAAGATGATTTCTTACATCCGATCCTTTGTTTAACATAGCTGCTCCAGTGTTTCCGCTGCGTACTTGGAGGGTGCTCGTCAAGCGTGAATGAAGTGACTGCTCAAGGCGAGATGCGAAGAAACTCGCTAATCTTCATAGGATACGCTTTGTGACTGAGGTTCTGGTTTGATTTCAGCGCAGACAGCTATCGAATGAACTTAATGTCGTAGACTCATTTGCTCGCTGCTTGGTAGCAGAACTGGACACCAATCACGGTGAGCCAAAGAGAAAGCGCGAGCCGAAGATTGCGATTAGGAATTTTCGGAGCAGCACTGGTACCGACGATGCCTCCTACAATGCCGCCGATAGCAAGGCGTAGTAGGAGCGGCCCAGCATAGTGGCCGCCAATGATATGAACGCCGGTTCCGACCACCGCGATTGCGAGGCCGAAAGCGAGGTCGGTCCCAATGACCCGCGTTGCGCTGAGGTCGGTCATGCCGAGCAGAGCCACCGTGCCTAGCGCGCCCGCGCCGGAAGAGGAGAACCCAACCTCGGCACCGATGGGAAACATGATGGCTCCGATAAGCCGGGAGCGGTCTTTGACCGGACGCGCAATTCCCGCAGACTTGAAGTGGCGAAAAATATGCCATCCAGATGTGAAAAGAATGATGGCGCCCAGAGTGAAGTAAAGGACTGACCGTGGGCCGTGAATCGCAATGTGCTTGAACGCGATGGAGCCGATAATGACGCCTGGCAATCCGCCGATCAACATGAATCCGAGGACACGGTAATCAATCTGGCGGCGTAGTACTTGGACCGGAACGACAATTAACTTCACGATCGCCGAGTACGCCAGCGCTGTACTGACTGCTATCTCGACAGGCACATGTAGAAAGAGGATGAGCAGTGGAGCGGTGATGACACCCGCTCCCACGCCAGTTAACGCGATGACCACCGCGATCAGAAACCCGATGACGAAGTCCATGAAGCCTGCCTTTCGATAGCTACGGCTGAAGATGAATGCCGCACTCCTGCTTCTGGCCGCCCCACCGGCCTGAACGGGGATCATTGGGGTCGGTGGGAAGGCTGGTGCAGGGTTCACAGCCGATGCTCGTGTAGCCCTTGTCATAGAGATCAATCAGCGGAATCTCATGGCGGCCTGCGTAAGCCCAGACATCCTTTGCGGTCCACTCGGTCAACGGACTGATCTTACGAATGGTCTTGCCGCTGGGGAGCGTGAAGTTATCTACCTCACGCAGCGAGGCGCGGCTTTTTGCCTGCTCACGACGTAGGCCGGTAAACCACAACGCATAGCTTTCCAATGCACCGAAGAGTGGCTTGACCTTGCGGATGCCGCAACAGCGACCAGCGTCTGTCTGATTGAGGATGCCAAATTGCGACTCCTGCTCTGCCACGGTGATCTCCGGTAGTACGTTGATCAGGTTCAGCTTCCACTCACGCGCCAGACGGTCTCGATACTCGTAGATCTCGGCAAAGTGATAGCCGGTGTCGAGAAAGACCACAGGCAGATCTGGCACAAGCTGTCGTGCTATGTGCAGTACAACCATGTCCTCGGCCTGAAAGCTATTTGTGAGGACGAGGTCGCGCGGATGCTTGGCGATCTCCTCTCTGATCAGCGCTTGTGCGGTGGCGATCCTGTCTTCTGTCGATGCATACGGCAACTCATTCGCCATTAAACTCTCCCTCTGGAGGTTGGTAGGTCTCTGGCTCAATAGGGCGGATGCCCGCAGAGGCAAGAGTCTCTAGCACATCAACCGGCAAAACCTCTTCAAGGAGGACCACCAGATCCAGCGATAACAAGCTGTGGAGCATCACTACATCGTGGATGCGAGTTCTCACCACTTGCGCGCCTGCTGCTATCAGCCGCTCTTCCACATCGCGCGAAATTACTTTACCGTGCGGATCGAGAAGCAATACCCCGCGCGGCCGCGGTCTGGATAACTCGCCTGAAAGGCAGCTTCGAATCATCCCCGCGGCCAACGTGGCGTTGGACTGCGGATCGATCAGGATGAAGCTGCCCGACGCGCGGTTTTCGGTGTAAGCATCGAAGAAGATCGGAATCGTCAATTCGACCTCAACAACGCCGACGTCATTCATGGCAAGTGTGCTCACCGCCTCCTCAGCCAGCGTGTGCACATTGGTGCGCTGCACAACGCGCGTGATGCGAGCACTGCGCGTAGACGTACCGTGCTTCAACAGGTATGGCCGATGTGTCTCCAGTGGTTGGTTGTCGAACCATACGAGCGAAGCTTTCAGTGAGGTCGCTTGTTGCGGAGCGCGCTGTGGCTCCGACAGAAGATCGCCGCGGCTGATGTCGAGCTCATCTTCGAGGGTTAGCGCGATAGAGAGCGGGGCACGGGCTTCTTCGAGATCGCCATCGAAGGTGGTGATGGAGGCAACGCGGCTACTGCGGCCTGAGGGCAGCACGGTGATAAGGTCGCCCTTGCGTATGGTGCCTGCAGAGATCTGCCCAGCGAAGCCTCGGTAATTTTGGTCGGGGCGGATAACGCGTTGGACGGGCATACGGAAGGGCTGTGTCGCAATATCGGTCTCTACAGGTACGGACTCGAGATGCTCAAGCAGCGTGGGCCCTTCATACCAAGACATCCGCGTGGAGCGGTCGACGACGTTGTCGCCTTCAAGCGCGCTGACTGGAATAGTTAGGAGGTCGCTGCCTCCAACCTGTTCGACCAGTATCTGCAACTCGGCTGTGATCTTGTGGTAGACATCTTCCGAGAACTCAACAAGATCCATCTTATTGATCGCCGCAACCAGGTACCTTGTGCCGAGCAGCGAAGCAATGTATGCATGGCGGCGCGATTGCGTGAGGATGCCTTTGCGCGCGTCGATCAGAATGATGGCGAGGTCTGCCGTGGAGGCGCCGGTCGCCATGTTGCGCGTGTACTGCTCGTGGCCAGGAGTGTCCGCGATGATGAACTTGCGCCGCTGCGTGGAGAAGTATCGGTATGCCACATCGATCGTGATGCCTTGTTCGCGCTCTGCGCGAAGTCCGTCGGTGAGCAACGCAAAGTCGATCGTCGGTTTCTGCAGGCTCACCTGCTTGCCGGTGACTGCGCGTACTTGGTCTTCATAGACGTTGCGCGAGTCATACAAAAGCCGCCCAATCAGCGTCGACTTTCCATCGTCCACACTGCCTGCAGTACTGAAGCGCAGCAGATCCTTCGCTGCCTCCGCCGCTAGGAACTCTTCGATAGCAAAGCCGGTGTCTTCGATCTGCGGGATAACCTCCTGCGCAGTCATCTAGAAATATCCCTCGCGTTTCTTGATCTCCATCGATCCATCCGTATCGTGGTCGATGACCCGATTCGCACGCTCTGACGATCGGAACGACACCAGCTCGGCGATGATCTTTGGAATGGTATCGGCGTTTGAGCGAATCGCTCCCGTACACGGGCTGCAGCCGAGTGAGCGTAGACGAGACCGTACCCATTGTTCTTCGCCAGGCAGGCTGTCGAAGAAGCTCTGCTCGACCGGGATCAGGCTGTCGCCGCGCACGATCATGCGCCGCTCCTTAGCGAAGTACAGTGGCACTACTGGTATCGCTTCTAGGAGGATGTAATGCCAGATGTCGAGCTCGGTCCAATTAGACAGCGGAAAGACTCGGATGCTCTCACCCGGTGAGATGCGAGCGTTGTAGAGGTTCCACACCTCTGGACGTTGGTTCTTGGGATCCCACTGTCCGGCACGATCTCGGAATGAGAATATCCGCTCCTTAGCTCGTGACTTTTCTTCGTCGCGACGAGCCCCGCCGAAGGCCGCATCGAAACCATAGTGGCTCAGGCCGTCAAGCAAAGCTGTCGTTTTAAGCAATCCGCAGCAGCGTTGCGTGCCCAGTGCGACGGGGTTGGCTCCGTCAGCTAGCGCTTGCTCGTTACGCCAGACACGCAGGTCGAGGCCAAGCTCGCGTGCGATCGAGTCGCGAAACGCAATCATCTCGTGGAACTTGTAGCCAGTATCCACATGGAGAAGGGGAAACGGGATCGGCCCTGGAAAGAATGCTTTCTGCGCCAACCGCAGCATGACCGCAGAATCTTTACCGATGGAGTACAGCATCACTGGCTTCTGAAACTCGGCGGCAACTTCGCGGAAGATGTGAATGCTCTCGGCCTCGAGCAGCTTAAGATGACTCAAGCCAGTCGCGGGGGTGAGCGTTTCAACCCGCTGCGTTGGTGTCGCCGGGTATGCGGGATGGATAGGGGCAAGCATGTCAGGAAGATGCCTTAGAAAGATTGTTTGAGCTGAAAAGAGAAACCCACATCACCGGAACGGTGCGTGGGCCTTTGCGTCAAAGAGTTTTGCGATGTTTAGAAGTCTATCGACAACACTCACGCCCACGGAGACACGCCAAACCGCAACAAGCATTGCGGCGGATACAACAGGCAGTCAGGATCTCGTAAGCGATCATTGTCTTAGCCTGGACGACCGCGGGTTATTTGTCAAGGCATACGCCCCCACCTACTTGACACGAATTTCCCCTACCGCTACCTTCATGTCAGTGATGACGCTCTCCGCTCATACCGCCTGTTGTCTCTGTCGCATCTGTTGCGACATGACAGCCTGTGCGTCGTGAGAGCTCTCCCGTAAACCTTCTACCCTGATCGAAAGATCGAGCGAAGTAATAACTGGATAGTCCTAAGACCACGCAAAGGCACACTGCTTGCGTGGTTTTTGACGTTTAAACTCCGACGAAACATGCTTATCGAACACAATCCGCGAAGCCTCGGCACGATGACCCCAACAGCCATTCGCTGTTGTTGACGTCTGTCGGTCGCACTGCACTCTTCCCTCGCACTTAAGTATCTCGCTCCAGCATCGAGCTGTCTGCTCTGCTTCTCCGGAGGAACACCTTGTCTCGACTGTCTAATGCGCTTCTATCCTCAGTTCTTGTGCTGTCCTCAATCGCGATCAATGCCCAAGTCGTCGGCGGCTCTATCGGCGGTATCGTCACCGACCCCTCCGGCGCAAATGTTAGTGGCGCTCAGGTCGTCATCCACAACACTGACACTGGCGCAGAGCGCGCACTAACGACCGGCACGGACGGCCGCTACATCGCACCCTCGCTGCCTGCCGGCCTCTACAATGTGCTCATCAAGGCGAAGGGCTTCGGCCCTCAGCAGCGCTCAGGCGTTGCGCTCACGGTAGGCCAGGTGAACGAGGTTGATGTAGCGTTCTCGGTCGGAACGGTGACACAAACTGTGGACGTGGAAGATGCGCCACGCGCGGTCAACATCTCGACGCAGCAGACATCCGGCTTGGTCGACTCGCGTCAAGTGAAGGAGCTCCCGCTCAACGGCCGCAGCTACGACCAACTCCTTACGCTCAATCCGGGTACTGTGAACTACACGAACCAGCGCTCCGGTGGCGTGGGCACATCGAACTCTTCGGTCGGCAGCATGTTCTCCGTATCCGGTCGGCGCCCCCAGGACAATCTCTTTCTTCTCAACGGGGTCGAATACACCGGGGCCTCTCTCATCAACACCACCCCTGGCGGTACGTCGGGACAACTCCTTGGCATCGACGGAATACGCGAGTTCAACGTCGTCAGCGACACCTACTCCGCCGAGTACGGCAAGCGCGATGGCGCACAAATCTCGATCGTCACCAGCGGCGGGACGAACCGACTCCACGGTTCGATCTTCGAGTTCGCACGCAACAGCTTCTTCGACGCCAGAAATTATTTCGATGGAAACCGCATTCCAGAATTCCAGCGTAACAACTTCGGTGCCGCGCTTGGCGGTCCGATTCGAAAAGACAAGCTTTTTCTCTTCGCAAACTACGAAGGCTACCGGCAGAACCTTGGTGAATCCATTGTCGCGCTGGTACCGGATTCAGCCTCGCGTGCCAAGGCTGTTGCGAGCGTCAAACCACTGCTAAACCTGTGGCCTGTTGCAAATGGCCCAGAGATCACCACTAACGGAGTCGCCAGCGGTATCGCCACATACATCGGTACGGCACCGCAACACATTCGCGAGGACTTCGGCACCACTCGCTTGGACTACACCATGAACCAGAAGGACAACGTCTCCGCCATCTACACGGTCGATGATTCCTACGCCACTTCGCCCAATTCAAATCCATACTCTTATGTGGATGAGAATTTGCGTGAGCAAGTGCTTAGCGCACAGGAGCAGCATGTTTTCACACGGGGAGTAAACGTCGCCAGGGTCGGATTCTCGCGCTCCACCTTCTATTTCTACGGCTATGTCCCCCCTGAAGTGCAGGCGCTCACACCGAGTGTGCGCACAGGAGTGCCTACCTATGCGGTTGTCATCGCCGGCTCCACGGCCTCTAACGGGGCTTCCTCCATCACAGGTGCAGGAGCAAACGTTGGCTCCAACAACGCGATCACACGCAACCTCTACACCTTTGATGATCACGCGTATTACACAATCGGCAAACACACTATTCAGGGCGGCGTCTGGCTACAGCGCCTGCAGTCCAACGACAACCTCGCGCAAGACCAGTACGGACAGGCCTCCTTCGCCTCGCTCAGCACATTCCTTGCGGGCTCGATCAAAACCTTTACCTATGCGCCCCATACGACAGAACTCGGTTGGCGGACGCTTTTCGTCAACGGCTTTCTGGAAGATACCTGGCGCATTTCGCCACGCTTCGAAGCCCGCATCGGCTTACGTAGCGAGTCTTCGACCGGCTGGAGTGAGTCGCAGTCCCGAGCTAGCGTCTACACATTCGTGAACAATGTGATAAGCACCAATCCCACCAGCGGCCTTTCCAATGCACTTACCAACAACCGGGCGCTCTTCCTGCCGGAGCCGCGCGTCGGATTCGCATGGAATATCTTTGGCGATGGCCGAACCAGTATTACGGGCGGTGCGGGTTTTCATCACTCTCTGCTCGACGCGTTGGACTATCGTCTCGATCAGGCCGCGCCCTACAACACCGTCTACTCTTACAGCAGCACAACGGTTGCCAAACCGACCAGCGGCACCGGGCTTGTCTCTCCTTCTACCGTCGACACGGGAATATCGACGCCTGCGCTCCTTGCTTACGACCTAAAGATCGAGCAACAATTAGCCCCGACCACGTCGATCTCCATCGGTTATCTAGGCTCACATAGTTATCACCAGATCCTCAATGGAGACCTGAACGCGCCTGCCTATGTTGTGCTTCCCAACGGTCGCATCTTTTATCCAGCCTCTGGGACACCTGCCTCACCGGCAGCTCCAATCAAGGCGAACCCAGCTGTAGCCAACACCACTTCCTGGTGGTCAGGAGGTTCCGGCAACTACAACGCGCTGGTCGTGGATGTGCGTCATAACCTCGCCCATGGCCTTCAAATCCGTGGGAATTACACCTGGGCGAAAAACCTCGACGACGGTTCGGCGTGGAACACTTCGGTCTCCTCAAACACGCCAGCATTTGTCGCTGTCCCTGCGCTCCCGCATCTGGACTACGGTCCAGCCGCCACGGACATCCGGAACGCCGTGGCCATCAATGCGACCTATGAACTTCCTTTTGGTACTGGAAAAGCCTACTTTAACAACTCCGGTGCGCTCACTCGACGTGCTGTCTCAGGTTGGTCCGTCGCCTCCATCGCAAACATCCTCAGCGGTTTTCCCTTTTCACCCCAGCTCGGGTACAACCCAACCGGTTCGGGCGATACGCGCAATCCCGTGCGGCCCGACATAAACCCGAACTTTAGCGGCCCACTCTACACCCACGGAACCACAGCTCAGCGCGCAGCACTATATTTCAACCCCAATGCTTTCTCCGCACCGGCCGCGGGGTTCGTCGGTGACGTTCGTCGCGACTCGCTGACTGGTCCCGGCTTTGCCGACTGGGACTTCTCCCTGTTGAAGTCCACTCAGATCAAGGAAGGCACGCAGCTTCAGTTCCGCGCGGAGTTCTTCAACATTCTCAATCACACCAACCTTCAGCTGCCCAACGCAGTTGTTTACTCCGCCGGACCCACCCAAGGCACTATTGCCAATCAAAACGCTGCTGCCACCTTTGGCTCTCCGGGAGTCATCTCTGCAACAGCCAACACTAGCCGGCAGATTCAACTGGGAGCGAAGATCCTATTTTGATCGCATATTGATGCCGAATTCTCGACAGAATCTTCCCAATCGTCATGTTTAATTCCCTGATGCCCGAGAATTAATTCCCTGTTTTATACAGTCCGCTATGAGAGCCGAGGTGAGTAAGTCGCTGCTACTCAAGAGAATATAGGCGCGTGGCACAGGAACTTGAGCAGAAGTCCTAGAAAGATCCCTGTATTTATCCCTGTTAACGGGAATTCGGCCGGAGAGCGGTTCGCTTCAGACTGCGTCCACCGCCACCTACCCTTTAGGACATGTCGACTACGTTAGGTGTCGCATGGTTGCAGATGTCCTGCCGCAGAGATTGGTCCCCAGCGAAATCCTCAGCCCCGCTCGCGTGAAAATTATCCTCGAATCGACAGCGGGGAACTTCCCGATTTGCTCGAGAGCATCGAGGTCTGTCCTAACCAGACATCGATCGGAAAAGACCCAGAGCCTCGGTGGTCGAGCGACCTGGTCGTCAAACTTTGTACCCGGAAATGTTTTGAGTTCCCGAATGGCTTGGCCGGAAGTTGACGAAACCAGCTTCCGCAAAGGGAAATCCTCCCGTTGAATTGGGAGGACTAATCGTGGACTAACCCGATATAGCGTCAAGCTTGATCTTGAGTTGCTAAAGCCTGTTCAGCCTGTAGCCAATCCTGCTCATGAGATCCGTGCTGCCTTCCACGCTGCTCAAAAAACTGATGAGCCAGCGAAGAGATCTCTTCGTGACTTGGTTCACGCTTCAATTTTGACGACGGTTTTTCGCTTTTTGATTTTGCAGCCGCGGCCTTCGGGGCTGCGTCTTTGGTCCGGATCGCCGTAGCCGAAGGAGATTGCTCCTTGAGGTCCGCTGTCTTCTTGTTCGCTGTCTTCTTCGGCTTTTTTTCGGTCGTAGTAGGTGCACTCATGATCTTCTCCTGATTGGTAGTTGCCTCCGACGTGCATGGGCCACCTCTAGGATAGAAGATGATGAGACATTCTTGCATCCAACTAGCAGCAGATTTGAGGAGAGCCTAGCAATGGAAAATACGATGGCGTCTCAGTCTGCTGTAGCGAACCCGTCCGCAGCGTCTAAACGTCTCTTGCCTTGGCTCGTGGCAGTAGCGTTTTTCATGGAGTCCTTAGATACAACCATCCTGAACACCGCAGTCCCGGCGATCTCCGCGGCCCTTGGCGTGGCTCCGCTCAGCATGAAAGCGGTGCTGGCCAGCTATACCCTAAGCCTCGCTGTATTTATCCCAATCAGTGGGTGGATGGCTGATCGGTTCGGGACCCGCCGCGTTTTCGCATCGGCAATCGGTCTTTTCACTTTGGGCTCTCTTCTCTGTGGCCTGTCCGGCAACATTCATCTGCTGGTTGCTTGTCGCATCCTGCAGGGTTGCGGCGGCGCAATGATGGTCCCTGTCGGTAGGCTTACCCTCGTGCGAACTTTTGCCAAAGCGGACCTCTTGCGTACGATGAGTTTCGTCTCTATCCCGGCTCTGGTTGCTCCCATGCTCGGACCTATTGCAGGAGGTCTAATCGTTGGCTATCTTCACTGGCGATTCATCTTCTTTCTCAATATCCCGATTGGCATTGCTGGCCTTATCCTCGTTTACATTCATTTGCCAGACTATCGTGAAGAGCAATCTCATCCGCTCGACGTAGTTGGACTTATTCTGTTTGGCTCTGGGGTCGCGTTACTCTCCTACGTTCTGGAGATCTTCGGGGAGCACACGCTGAGCGCCCCAGACATATCAGGACTATTGGCGCTATCAGTAATCCTGCTTGGAGGCTACTGGTTCCATGCCAAAAGCCTTGCGTTTCCTCTGTTACAGCTGAAGCTATTTACGATCCGTACTTTCAGAGCCGCGGTGAGCGGCAGTTTCTTCACGCGTCTCGGAATTGGCGGGGTACCGTTCCTTCTGCCTCTGCTTTATCAGGTGGGGCTCGGATTTACTCCGATCGAATCCGGGCTGCTCGTCATGCCTCAAGCGATAGCTGCCATGACTATGAAGACGATTATGCCGGGGCTTTTGAGACGAGTCGGATATCGCGGAGTATTGATCTCGAACACTCTAGTTCTCGGACTTCTGCTCATGGCGTTTGCCACGATAGGTCTCCGAACGCCCGTCTGGGTGATTATCCTGCAGGCCTTCTTTTACGGCGCCTTTACATCGCTGCAGTACACAAGCATGAATACACTCGTTTATGCGGATATCTCAGAGCAGAACACTAGCAGCGCCAGTTCTATAGCTAGCACTATGCAACAGATGTCAATCAGCTTTGGTGTTGCTGCCGCAGGGTTGGCGACCGCATTCTTTGTCCCCGGCACGCACAGCAACCGAACAGAGATGATCGAAGGCATTCATAAAGCGCTCATCTCTCTTGGAATATTGACGATTGTTTCGACGATCGTGTTTCACAGCCTGAAGACCGGAGATGGCGACGATGTCAGTCAGCACAAAGTCCTTCACCCCGGCGGGTAATGATGGCAGTTGGTAAGGATGATGACTGTAGCCGTGCGGACGGTTTGAACGAGGCTCCCATCCGAGCACGAAAGTGTTATGTCCAGCCGAGGATAGTCCCGATACTGTGAAAATCACCAGCCGTGCAGACGCCGGAATTGGACTCTAACTCAGGAAGGCAATAGTGATGATGGAAGCAAATGTAAATCGCACCTTGATAGGCAAGTCTCTAGTGATTAAGGGAGAGGTCACGGGCTTGGAGGCTATGCATATCGATGGTCGTGTCGAAGGTTCCGTTGAACTTCCCGGTCAGACGATTACTGTAGGACGAAGCGGCCAAACGTCAGCAATCCTGATAGCAAATGAAATTGTGGTGCTTGGACAAGTTCGCGGGAATTGTCAGGCAAGCGATCACCTCGACATCAGAAGTGAGGGATCAATGAGTGGGGATGCAATCGTATCGAGGATATCGATCGCGGATGGAGCGTTCATCAAGGGAAATATCGACGTCCGCCGCTCCTAAGACACCTCCCAGTCAGTGGGCAGAAGTGTCTTGCAGATGGTTGCATCAATTGTGATCTCGAGGCGGGCCAGTCGTCGGCTGAGGAGTTGTCGAGGGATCAGGTTTGGGCGCGGGTGCAGCTTCAGATGAAGGTGGGGTTGTTTTGTCCTGAACCGCGGGTGCCTCAGATGGTACCGCAGCCTGAGAGGGGGATGGTGTAGAGGACGTTGGTTTCTGTACAGGTGTGGGGAGCGTGACGGTAGCGACCGAGTTTGGATCATCGCGTAGTTTGAGGTAAAGCGTTGCTCCGTCAGCCGGCGTTGGAACGGCGAGATTACTTTCCGCGAAGCCAGTGGGTACGTCGGTAGGTTTGGCAAAATCTTTTGCCGCGTCAAAGGACTGCACAAGGAACAAATTACTGCCGTCGACAGTGCAGGTTGGGGCGTCTGCAGTGGTGCAGTGGATCGCCGTGATCTGCGGCGCGCGGACAAGAACGCCAAGAGGCGTCCAGTTCCCGGGCGTACCGTCTTCCGCAACCGGACGCATCTGTAATTTGCCAAATGCTGATTGACCGAACGCTTTCAAGGGCTCCAGCGTAGCAACGGCCGTATGATCGTCCTGTAGCACGAGGTTATTCGTTGCAAGGGAGAGCGTAGCGTGTACCGAGCCGTCGACGGTAGCGACTTCAATGGTCTGTGTGCGTGGAAAAGTTCCATTGGTTTGCACTACGAAGATGAGCTTGCCCTCGAGCAGGATGTCATCCTTGTTGCCAAAATTGACAGGCAACGTGCCATCCTTCGGAGTAGGCGCGGCCTTGAATGAAATCAGTTTCAACTCCGGACGCGCGGCTGCGGTCGATATCTTGACCGACATCGTGCGGCCGTCTTTCAGCTTCGCTTTAGCTTCGGAACCATCGCTGGGAGAGACGCCAGAGTCAGCCTGAAGATGCATCGTGTTGTCGTCGTTACCTTCGCCGCCTGGAGTGAAGATCTGTTTATCGATCTCGACCGAGACGACATCCTTAAGCCCTCGGCCAGTGAGTACCGCGGTCTTGTCGCCACGGTGGATTTTGATGGCATCGAGGTGAATACCTGCGGTGTATGCCGTAAGCGGAACGGTATCTCTATCCGAGTCGCCGTACTGTTTGATAGCAAGCGAATAACCGCCGGGTTGAACAGTTTTCAGCGAGACGTCCAGAGCTAGCGTGTCTTTCGCATCGTTGCCTGCGGCAGGCTTGAAGGAGACGTCTACATCTTTCGCCTTATCGCTTGCCAGAGCAATGTGCTCGACGCACGCGCTGCCGTCAGCTTTAACCGTCAGGTGATTGTCCTGTCCGGCGAGCAACTGGGCGTTGTCGACTATCTTCCAATCTTTGCCTTTAATCTGCTGGAGTGTGATTGTTGGCCCTTCAAAGGAATCGAAACCCCAATAGCCGCGGATCGTTCCCGTGATGGTCAAATCGGTCGTCCCGCCGATCTTTGTGTCAGGCTTTGCCGATAGCGCCTTATCGTCTCCAATTTTTGCGTCGTGCAGCGGATCACTTTTCTCCTCTTTAGCCACGACAAGTCCACCTTCGAACGCGTCGGGAGCCAATGGCAGATCCGTAGACGCCCCGGTCCGGTTGAGGTGCAGAACGAGACCGTGCGCGAAGCTACTCGAGAAAACCAGAGGCGCGCCTTCCAGAGGGATCGTCATCTTCGGTTGCAGTAAACACGCGACTTGGTTGGGATCATGAGGACGAAGCGGCGGCAGCTTGGCCTTTTGAATGGCGGGCAAGCCAATGACTATAACCGATTCGGGTTTGTGAAAAGAAGGCGGCGCGTTGAGCCTCAGACTGAGCGCGGATCCCTGCGGAAAGCTCAGGCCCGGGATGTACTGATACTGCGCCGTGCGTAGCATGCCGACAAGGTGAACAAGATCAACGACTGCGCCGACGTACGCAGAATATAGGCCCGCACCAACTGGCTGTGTATAGGAAGCAGCATTGATAAAGTCAGAGGAAGGCCCAGTGGAGATCGCTTCGGCGATGCTTTGCCCATGCCCATCATCCAGCAGCACAGGAGCACTAGACTGGGTGAGGCAAATAACCTGTTGATCGACGGGCTGCTTGAAGCAGTCGGCGTTCGGTTTGAGCGCGAGCGTAGTTGCTAACTTCGCCGAGTGGTCCTGAATAGCCTTCTGATCGTCCTGCGGCAGGTTCTTCATTGCTGAGAGGTAGCGTTCGATGCGCTGCTGCTCAAAGGATGCTTCATTTAGATCGGCATCAGCGCGTATGAACAACCCCGGCTTACCTTTGACAGCGGAGCGAAGCGTCTTAAAATCCCCCCCAGTTTCAGGAGCCACAAACAGAAGGGCTTCCTCCGCCTCATTAGGAACAGTGACGGTCGTCCCCTCCACTGTTTTCTTGTTCCAGGTATCGATCTCGGTGAACCAATCATCGGGAGGCTCATTCGTCGTGCCACGAAGAAAGGCAACGATCAGTATCAGGTGATTAGACTGGCTCGCCGGTAGGTCCGCTTTGATCCATATCCTGTCGCCCGGCTGAAGGTTGGGAACCTGAGCAATGGGGAGAGTCGAACTCCCTCGCGTAACGCGAATGTCAATCGTAGGACCGGCCAGGTCGAAGCGTGCCTTATCGTCCGCTCGAAGAGCTGCTGCAAAGAAAATAACAACGAGGCATGCAGCGACTTTCAAAATGTTCATGTATCTGTCTGATGCGAAGGAGCCAAGGCCGGGTTGCGGTAGCCATGAACCAAAGACGACTGAAGGGTCCTATAGCCCGCCTTCAGGGCCGCCAGCATTTCAAGTGCCATACTTGTCAACCTACTCCGAGTTCAACGGCCAATTGATTGCATGTTGGCAGCCAACCCTTGAACGGTTAGAGTCGGTCGATGGTGGCGAAGCCTACTCTGCACGCTGAGCCACTGAAAGGAACAGTAACCGAAGATAGCCTAAGCAATGAACGATTGATCCACTCTGTTGATGGTCATGCTCTGTGCGAGATATCTAACTCGCAAACCATCTCTTACTTATGAGTCAAAAGGAGCTTTATGGAAGTACACCTGATTGATGGAACCTACGAGCTCTTCAGACATTTCTATGCACTGCCATCTGCTAGAGATAGCGAAGACCGCGAAGTAGCGGCGGTGCGCGGCGTTCTTGGTTCAATTTTAAGCATGATGCAGGCCGATGAGACGTACATCGGGGTGGCGACTGACCATGTGATTGAATCATTCCGAAACCGAATGTGGCCCGGATATAAGACCGGGCAAGGTGTCGACCCCGAGCTGTTATCTCAGTTCCCGTTGCTGGAAGAGACATTGCGTGCGCTCGGAGTGGTGGTGTGGGCGATGGAAGAGTATGAGGCCGACGACGCGCTGGCGTCGGCAGCTTTCCTCGCTTAAGCAGACATTCGGGTTAAGCGAATAGTCATCAGTACCCCGGATAAAGATCTGGCACAGTGCGTTCAGGGGACAAGAGTTGTTCAACTTGACCGACGCAGGCGTCTCGAGCGGGATGAACAGGCAGTCATACAGAAGTTTGGAGTCAGACCGAACTCCATTCCTGACTACCTCGCCTTGGTGGGCGACACAGCAGACGGTTATCCAGGACTGCCAGGGTGGGGTGCAAAGTCTGCTTCAGCGGTCCTATCGCGTTTTGGCAAACTGGAATTAATCCCACCTAACGCCATGGCTTGGCAGGTGAACGTCACCAATTCGAAGAGCCTCTCCCAGGTTTTTAACACTAAGCTCATCTCGCTTTTCTCTTCCGAGACCTTGCTACACTTCGAACCGATCTTCCCCTCTTTGCAACCGTTGACGAGCTGCTTTGGAGGGGACCAACAACAGCCTTTCCTCCCATGGCAGACCGCCTGGATAAGGCTAAGTTCTCGGGGAAGCACGTTAAACGTGCGCGGTGAGACGGAAAAATGCGAGGTCTGCGGGCGCTTGATCGCTTGGGCTATGGGTCACGGTACTCGCGGCGCTTTAGTTCGCGGAGCGCCTGTTCGTGGCCTTGGACAGCCGCCTGACGAATCCAATGGCGGGATTGGGTGTAGTCGTGCTCAACGCCCTGGCCGATGGCGTAGAGATGGCCGAGCTGGAACTGGGCTTCGGCGTTGCCGTGATCGGCAGCCTTGCGATACCATGCGGCGGCCTGCGTGTAGCTGAGTGGGACGCCCGTGCCGGTGTAGTAGAGGTCAGCTAGCTTCTGCTGGGCTTCGGGAAAGTTCTGAGCGGCGGCGAGACGATACCAGTGCGCAGCTTCAGCGTTGCTCTGCGGAACCCCTTCCCCTTTGCGATACATAAGACCGAGATTGTATTGCGCCCACGCGAGATTACTGTGGGCAGCGCGCTGGCACCATGCGAAAGCTTCAGGGAGGTTATTGGCAGCGTAGTAGCGGAAGCTCAGGTTGGCCTGCGCGTAGGCATGGCCCTGCTCGGCGGCCTTACGCTCCCAGTAGGCGGCCTGCGTCTCGTCTTGCGGCAGACCCTGACCTGCGTCGTACATCGTGCTAAGGAGATATTGCGATTCAGCGTGTCCCTGCTCAGCGGCGAGTTGGAAACCAGCTGCAGCTTCGCTGAAGTTGCGGGCATTGTAGTCAGTAACAGCCTGCCGGTAGTGCGGGTTAGAGGCTACGTTGGCGGCGTCGCGGCGGCCGCGGGCGATGATGCTCGAACGCGTGGAATGGAGCGACAGAGCGCCGCCGGTAGGGATGTGTTGCAGCCCGGCTTTGGCTTTATCTTCCATCTTTACCTTCCGTGCGCGCTGATCTGGCGGTCGATCAGATCGAAGCGGCGTTGGGCGTCCGCGATCTGCTCGCGAATGTTCGTGGCGAGCTCGGTCAGCAGATCGCGATGTTCGCGGGCAGCGGCTTCGGCGTCGAGGTGCAGTTGTGCGATTTCGCTGGCGAGAAGCGTCTGATGCTCGGCGTCCAGATTGGCGATGTCGCGCTTGGCGTGCTGGATCTGACGCGTGATGCGAAGAAGCTCGGCGGCGGCGCCTTCGCCGGCGATGGAGGCATTGATTTCGCGGTGATCGTCAAGCAGACGCTGCAGGCTTTCGGTGTCGCCGCGGCTATAGGCTTGATTGGCGCGCGCCATCAGCAGAGTGAAATGCTTCTGCTCGGCGTCATCACGCGCGAAGTCGGGGTGGATGCGCTTGGCGACCTCGCGGAAGAGTGTCTTGAGGCTGGGCGGTGGGTCGAACTCCTCGGCTTCGCGGGCTTCGCCGAATGCGGCATCATGGGTCTCCTGCGCGCGCTGGCGGGTCTCCTCGGCTCGGCGCCGGGCGGACTCGGAGTCGTAGAGGTCGACTTCGCGCTCAGCGATGCGGGCTTCGATCTCATCGAGTTCGGCGTAGAGGATGCCGACCTGGCGGACATAACGTCCTTCGAAGGTCTTGAGTTGTGCGCGGATTTGGGCGAGCTCGGATTCGCGTTCAGCGAGCGTCGTACGGACAGCGGCAAGCTTCTCGCGTTTGTCGATGAGGGCGGCGTCGTCCGGGGTTTGTTGGAGGATGATTTCGGCTGGCATGCGGCTTCCCGTGAGGGCAATCTCTAGTTTAGCGGAACGAGGTTTGGCTTTAGCATATGAGTTCAGCTCTCGCAGTCCACGCGACTCGATTTCTAGGAAGAAGTCTTCTGCCGTAATGTGAGCGGCTTCGAGTTATGGCCCCGGTTCTCTTCTCAGGGGTCATCATTCCGCCTTCCAATCCCGGCCACAGTCTGTAACTTCCTTATAGATGTAGCGTCTCATCCAGGGAGCTGGAAGTCGTATGGTTTTACTCGTCTTAGCATTTTTAGGCGGTGTCCTCACGATCTTGAGCCCATGCATTCTGCCGATTTTGCCATTCACCCTCCCAGGGTGCAGGCCTTCGCGTTCACCTTCGGGTCACCAGTCCCGTCATCCAGTACGTCCAACTAGTAGCAGGAGGAGCTATGGCCGAAGAGACTCACTATCAAGACAAAGATAGAAATAAGATCCCTCGCCGCGTTTTCCTTGGCGCGAGTGCAGCTGCTGCGGTGGGTGTCATACTCCACTCGCGATACAGGACACAGCCCGTAGAGGCAAAGGATCAAACGCCGAAAGACATCAAGATCGTCCAGTTCTCTGATTCAGGACAGCGCCAGGGTGTCGTTACGGTTCAAACCATCATTAAGCCGGATGCCGAGTGGAAGCAGCAGCTCGCCCCCGACGCCTACGCTGTCACGCGGCTTGCGGGAACCGAGCGGCCGTATAGCGGTAAATACTGGGACAACCACGACAAGGGCGTGTATCACTGCATCTGCTGTGGAACGCCGAACTTCAGTTCGGAGACGAAGTTTGAGTCCGGGACCGGCTGGCCTAGCTTCTGGCAGGCCATCGCCAAAGAGAATGTCAAAGAGAACTCCGATTCTTCACTGGGAATGGAGCGTACCGCCGTCTCGTGCCCCCGTTGCGACGCGCATCTGGGCCACGTCTTCGATGACGGGCCGCGTCCGACGGGGCTCAGGTACTGCATGAACTCGGTAGCGCTCCAGTTCGTAAAGTCTGCTTGAGCGACAATAGAGACATGGCTCATCAAGCATTCCGAGAGATTCTCCGCGAGACTGAGAGATTCAGCACAACCTCGGACGATGTTCTTGCTTTGTAGGAGTTCACCGTCCACCTGATCGCGACGCGACTGCCCTCCTACAACTGGGTTGGCTTCTACATGCTGGATCCGAACGACGCAAATGTTCTTGTCCTGGGGCCATTCCACGGGGCGCCGACTGACCACGTTCGCATCCCCGTCACAGAGGGCATCTGCGGTGCTGCGGTAGCCCAGGGTAAGACAGTGATCGTGGAGGATGTCTCTGCCGATCCCCGTTATCTCTCTTGCTCCATCGAAACGAAGTCAGAGATTGTTGTCCCGATTCGAGTTCGAAAGGAGATCGTTGGCGAGATCGACATCGATAGCCATGACCTCAGTGCGTTTGGGCCAGACGACCGAACCTTCCTGGAAGAATGCGCCAGGCTCATCGGTGGTTTTATGGAAGAGAAGCACTCCTAAGCCGAAGTGCGTCCAACATCATCGATGTTGCCGAAGTAAAGTGATAGTGAATCCAGGAGACGCGTGCCCAAATCACAATATTTGTCTCGTGCGACTATGCTTTGCGGTACTCGATTCAAGTTGATTCGCCTTGTCTTGATAAGCTTTCTCCTCTTTGCGGCTCAGATCGTGGCGACGCCCAGCTACGCGCAGAGCACCGGCGAGATCCGGCTCCAGGTCTACGATCCTTCGGGCGCGGCTTTACAAGCCAGCGGTCGCATAGCCGGCCCGGGTCCTAATCGTACCTTCCAAACAGACGCCCGGGGCGCCTACTCTCTAGACGGTCTAACATTTGGACGCTACCGCCTGGATATCTCAAGGGCTGGATTTGTCCCCCGATCTGTCACCATCGAGGTATCCTCTGCAACGCCTGTCTCGCAGGCGGTTACTCTTCTAATCCAGGGCGCGTCGAGTAGCCTCACCGTCTTCTCTGCGACGCCGATCGGACAGCCAAGCCAGTCAGTAGACGAGATCCCGATCGCAGTGCAAGCATTGACCGCAAAAAACCTTGAAGACAGCAACGCACTCGACCTCGCGGATCTCATGAATAAGCGGCTAACCAGCGTCTACATCAACGAGAATGCGGGCAACCCCTATCAGCCGGATATTAATTATCGTGGCTATACTGCCTCTCCTCTATTGGGGACGCCGGAAGGGCTCTCCGTTTACCTGGACGGCGTACGCCAGAATCAACCCTTCGGCGATATCGTCGCGTGGGATCTGATTCCCAAAGTAGCCATCTGGGATATGGCATTGATTCCTGGTTCCGATCCGGTCTACGGACTAAACACACTGGGCGGCGCGATCTCGGTGCAGACGAAGGACGGCCTCAACACCCAGGGCGGATCCATACAGCTCACAGGCGGTAAATTCGGTAGACGCGCCGGTGAAGGAGAACTCGGCGGTGTATTGCCTAAGGGCTTCAACTATTATTTGGCTGGCAATCTATATCGTGAAGATGGATGGCGGCAATTTTCGCCCTCCGAGATCCGGCAGTCCTTCGTCAAGGTGGGCTGGGTCGATGCGAAGACGAGTGTCTTTCTAAGCGGAGCCTATGCCAACAATTGGATGACCGGCAACGGAACCTCAGACTTCCGATTCCTGAATATCAACTATAGCGATGTCAATACAATTCCCGATGTGACGTGGGACCATTCTCCCTCGTTGACCCTCAACGTCACCCACGCGCAGACAGAAAACCTGACGTTCTCTGCAAATGCATACTATCGTTACGTCCGCACAGACAGCTCCAATGGCGACTTGAACGACGATTCGTTCAGTCAGGACCTTTACGATTTAGGTCCCGACGATATCGCCGCACTCACCGCCGCTGGATACACCAACTTCCCAATCACGGGCGACGCAACCACCGAACCATTTCCTTATTGGCTTTGCCTTGCTCAGACGCTTCAAAACGACACCGGCGGCGATCCGTCCTCCACTTGCAATGGTGTCATCACGCGAACCGTGGAGAAACAAAACAGCTATGGTCTCTCCGGTCTGGTCGCGTGGAAGACAAAACATAACCGGCTCGCGGTCGGCGCCAGTTGGGATCGCGGTACCTCGACTTACCACCAGCTTACGCAGCTCGGATACCTTAACGCCGATAACGTGTCTTTTACACTCGTCCCAATATTTCTGGATGGCACGACGTTCTCTGACGGAGACCCCGTAGATAGCCAGGTGCTACTGCACGGCACACTAAACACACCCAGCGTATATGCCACCGATACCCTCACCTACGGCCCATGGGCCTTTACCCTCTCTGCCCGCTACAATCACACGTCGCTCGACAATCTGGATTATCTGCCGATTTCCGCAGCGCGCGGTAATCTCACCAGCAGCAATGTATTTCAGCGTTTCAACCCCGCAGCCGGCTTCACTTATAAGCCTTCCCGTTTGTTCAATGCCTACTTCAACTACAGCGAGGCAAGCCGTTCTCCAACGTCGATTGAGCTCGGCTGCGCCGACCCGACCGAGCCCTGCAACTTACCGAACGCACTGGTGAGCGATCCTCCGCTGAAACAGGTTGTCTCGCGGACCTTCGAAGTGGGCATCCGTAGTAACGAGAGTCTCTCGCTGCACTGGAGCGCCGATTATTTCTTCGGTCAGAACTACAACGACTTACTTTTTGTAGCGTCTGAACAAACGGGCTTCGGCTATTTCCTCAATTTCGGTAAGACACGTCGGGATGGCATCGAATTGGAGATATCCGAAGACTGGCTGCATTGGAGTGTAGGCAGTAACTACACCTTCCTCAACGCTACCTATCAAAGCCCCCAAACCATCGATGGCGGTAGCAACAGCACGAACGACAGTGCGTTAGCTGGTCAACCCGGTATTGACGACAACATCCACATCGTACCTGGAGACTTCATCCCACAGGTCCCGCGCAACATATTCAAGCTCTATGGCCAATACAGACCTTCGTCTAAGTTGACTGCGGAACTGGATATTCTCGCGGTTGGATCCTCCTTCGCGCGTGGTAACGAAAACAACCTGGACCAACCCGACGGAGTTTTTTATCTGGGACCAGGCAAATCAGCCGGGTACGGAATCGCCAGCTTTGGCGCGCGATACCAGGCAACTGATCACGTTCAACTGTTCGTGCAGATGAACAATCTCCTCGACAAGCACTACTCCACCGGAGCGCAACTAGGAACTACCCCCTTCGATAACAACAACCACTTTGTGGCGCAGCCGTTTGGCACACCCTACGGCTCGGACAATGACTCCATTCCTATTCGCTCCTCGTCCTTCCAGGCCCCAGGAACCCCGTTAAACATCTATGGCGGTTTGAAAATTACGCTCTGGAAGAAAAATTAAAGAACGTCGAACTCGACCGAACGGATAGAAATCCCTCCCTCAATAACCTCAGCAAATGCTGAGGTTATGTTCTTTTTGCCTCCAGTAAGCTACAGTCAAAGCCAACGCCAAACGGAGTCACTGTGACTTACAACACGGAAGAAAACATCAGTTCAAATCCCCTGCGTATCGCGATTCTCGGAACCGGAATGATAGGAGAGGTCCATCGGCGGTCCGCGCTCTTATGCGGAGCGACATTGGTCGGTGCAATGGCGTCTACTCCGGAGCGTTCAATCGAAATGGCTCGACGTTGGCACACGGAACCGATACTTACACCTGCTGACCTTACGACGATTGCCCCGGATGTTGTCCACGTCTGCACTCCCAACGCAATGCACGCGGAGCATGTCGAAGCAGCAATTACTGCGAACGCACACGTGATCTGCGAGAAGCCGCTTGCTACCTCAATCTCAGTTGCCCAAAGGCTCACAGAACTCGCCCATCAGCGGCAGCGGATCGCAACTGTGCCTTATGTCTACCGATTCCACCCCCTCGTTCGTGAGATCCGTTCGCGCGTTACCGCTGGCGAGTTTGGCCGTTGGCAACTTCTCCATGGCAGCTATCTCCAGGATTGGCTTCTATCCCCACTTGCGACGAGTTGGCGAGTAGACGGCGCAACAGGAGGACCGTCTCGGGCCTTCGCCGATATCGGCTCGCATTGGTGCGATTTGATGGAGTTCGTAACCGGGGAGAGGATCGCCTCTCTCACCGCTGCAACTTCAATCACCGTGCCGGAACGACCCATCAAATCAGAAGTTAGTTTCCAGAAAAGTAACGATGTTGGTCAAACGCGAAAGGTGGATACAGAAGATGCCGCCACCGTCATCTTCAAGACGCACTCCGGCGTGTTAGGGTCCGTCCTGATCTCCCAGGTTTCAGCAGGCAGGAAGAACCGGCTTTGGTTTGAGTTTGATGGTGAGCGTCGTTCCGCAGTATTTGACCAGGAAAACCCGGAAACGATCTGGCTTGGAAGAGAAGCTAGCGCAGAGATACTTCAAAGGGATCCCTCGTATGGATCATCCGAGCAGCGCCGTTTGTCGACGCTGCCTGCCGGACATTCACAAGGCTATGCACAATGCTTTGAGAACTTTGTTGCTGACACCTATGCGAGCATCAGAGGAGAAGTGCGTGAGGGCCTGCCCACTTTTAATGATGGGCTGCGTTCAGCTCACATCATCGACGCTGTGATCAGATCCGCCCGCTCCAAAACCTGGGTAGACGTACCGGCCAGCTTTTAAGTGCGCGACGCCGCGTATGAAAAGACTATCCGGCACTCCCGGATATCATCGGCGTGATTTAGCATGCCGTATCCAGCGCATTACCGGTGGTGCCGATGTATCCATCTCTACTGGATGTCGGTGACCTTGCCTTCGACGAAGGTAATCTTTAGGTCCTTGTAGATGTAAATCTCCCGCCCGTTCAGCTTGACGATCTTCGGGGGTTCGCCGAGAGCCTCGATGACCTGCTTCTTAGTCTGGCCAATGGTGATGGTTACTGGAGCTGCCGGTGCGGCTGGAGGCGGTGCGCTCGGTGCACCTTGTTCAGCTGCCGGCGCGGCCGGAGCAGCAGCCGCAGGCGCGGCACTGGCGGCGGCTGGCGTCTGAGTGCCAACTGTAGTGCTTTGGCCGGCGCTGTAAACGGTGGGTGACTTGGGGTCGAGGAACTGTGCGATCTGCTGTTCGACCGTGTAGGCGGGTGGAGTGTCGTTGGAGGTAATGGGGAATGCAAGAGTGGAATAGACGCGCCGCTGGGTTGAGGCGATTGCACCGAACCCACCAGAGGAGACACCATGTGCCGGGCGTTCGGCGGCGAGTTTAAGAAGGACCGAATTGCCGTCAACTTCGACATCAACCACTTCGAGCGTGTCGCCGGGGGTGAAGACGTATTTGGACGCCTCTTCTGACGGAGGTTTGTGAGTCAACCCTGAGAATAAGCCTCCGAGGGAGGCAGAACTCCCGGTCGTTGTGGTCGTGGTGGTTCCATAGAGGTCGGTCTGGATGCCTCCGTCGACGTAGATGTTCCAGGGCGTAATGTCACTCGAGAGTGAAGCGGCGAGATCATGATTCTTCAGAGTGACGATACGGCCGTAAGCTGGCTTGGTATCACCGTCAGCGACAGTAAGACCGAAATCTCCTTCGAGCTTCTTTTGCAGAGACTGAGCGTCAGAGGCGGAGAGCGAGTAGGCAGGAGGAGGGATGGCGCGGGCGACGCCACCGATCTCGTTGGGACTTCCAGTGGTTCTGGTGGGCTCGGCTTGGGCGACACCGCCGACCTCGCCGGGGTCGCCCTTTGTGTCACTGGAGGATTGAATGAGATGAATGACGAGAGCGAGGTTGCTGTGGCCGTTAGCGACGTAGAGGATATTGACAGCGTCGCCCTTGGAGGCCTTGTCTTCTTTGGTGTGCTCGTCACAGAGGAACGCGAGAGTAACGGGATGGCCCGCGGCGTCTCCCGTGACGAGGTCGGACTCGCTGCTGGAAAGCAGAGAGAGCGTGCCGGACTTCACGAGAATCTGGCGTTTGTCCCGGGTCGCGTGGACTGCCGTGTTCTGGGATTGCTGAGCGGATGAGGTGGTTTGCGTTGCTGAAGCGGCGGGCTTGGTCTGCTGTGAACGTGCGGGGAGAACCAGCGAGACGACAGAGCCGAAAAATAGGACAGCAGTAGTGCGGGATGTCGTCATCACGGTTTCCCTCCGGCTGCTGGGAGTGAATCATGCCCGGACGTAACTGCATTCTGACTGGTTTTGTGTCGCTTCAGGCAGAAGTGTTTCTCGACGACTTCGTAGAGAAGATGCAAAAAATATAGCTCGATCGGCAGCAAAAAGTCCAAGTAGATGTTGGCGAGGCCGAGGAAAAGCCAGGCAGCGATGAGAGGAACGAAGAAGACGATGAACAGGACTGCGATCCTCCACCCGGTGGACGCAGCCTCGAAGCATAGATAGATGATGAGGCCAATGAAGAGGTCGAGCGCCACGTTGATCCAGATGTTGAGTTCGTGGGTAAACTTATGTTGCAGAAGGGACTCGATGTAATTCGCGTGGAGTGCGAGGCCGGAGATGTAACCTGCAGGACTGAGGTGCTGGTCGACCCAACCCAGATAACCCTGGCGCTCGTGCCAGTGTCCTCCGATCAGGACGATGCGTTTGGCACAAGCCTGCATAGCCGGAAGATCGCCGTTTGCCAGCCCGGTGATAGAGATCTGCGGGAACTCTTTTTCAGTCGACTGCAGACCCTTGCGGTTCTTCGTTTGGGTTTCGGGGAGGAAGGTGCCAAACACCGGCGCGTTGTCGGGATGATCGCGCGGATTGAGAATGGGATATTTTGCTGCCTCGATCGGACCACGGTAGGCGCGCGCAACCGTCAGGGCGAAGGAGTCGAGGTAGGGCGCGAGATGAGGATCTGCAGGCGGAATTGTAGTGATGAGCGGGATCTCTCGTTTGTCTTCGGGTAGGTTAAGGTAGCCGAAGCCGGGACACGAGACGCGCGCACAGTCGAGGTGAGGGGAGGCGAGCAGGTCTGCTTGCGTGAAGATGTTAGGAAGGTCAATGCGACGACCGTCCTCGACTGCGTAGACATTGCCGAGGATGACCGGGACGCCTTTGCTGGACGCATATTGGATCGCGCCGAGAAGCGCGTCATTGTCTTTGTTGCGGTAGCCGGCGTCCGTCCCTTCGGGGAAGTTTCGCGGCGAAAGCAGTTCGACGTCGAGGCCGATGACGTCTGCCTTGGTCTCCGGATTCGCTGCGTTTCTGACAACGCGGGCGAGGAACGCGCGGTTGGTGGGCTGGTCGCCGAAGAGAGTCGTCCAGTGCGTGTCATCGTCGATGTAGACGAGGCTCACGTGATCAGGCTGGAAAGGGTCGGGACGGTGGCGGGTGAGGACCTGATAAAAGCGAAGCTGTAGGTGGAGGTTGATATCGTGAAGGCCTCCTATCGTGTCGCGCCAGAAGCCCTCTTCCTCAAGATAACCAGCCGGCCAATCGGTGGCGATGGAAATGTTCCAAAGTGCGACCAGGACGAAGACGCTGATTACTGAGGGCCGGCGCAAAACTGCCCAGTTAATCTTGCAGGCAGGGTCTTTGCCCTTTGCTGGAGGAGTATTTTTCTCCGGTGCTTTGGGAGGAACGACCGGATCTTCTGAGGATTGATCGGCCAGACAATGCCTCCGTCGTGAAGAGAGTGCAGGGCCCAGTGATTTTTCGAAGTGAGTTTATCCTAGGCCACCGTGAGCGATTCGTAAACGAGGGTATGGCGCAGGGCGCGAGCTATCGACTGCCGCATATCTTTTTAGCTGTCGCCGGCGCAACACCACCACCACGCCGCCCATTACCATTACGCATCGGAAAAGCAAGGCGGCCACTGCGAAGTGCAGTGACCGCTCTCTAATGTCGTCCAAATAGCGACAAGCGGACTAACAACGCAGCGCATTAAAACTTAATCTTCAGCGCAAACTGACCAAAGCGACGCTCATCGTTCGCCCCGCCATTGACGCCACCTTTTTTTGCCTGGATAGGAATGGTCGCGCCATCGTAGCCGTAGTTGGCAACGTCGTTATTCGACTCAGTAATGTAAAGGTTATGGTGGTTGAAGATATCAAAGCCTTCTGCTCTCAGCTCAACCTCAATACCTTCTCTGACAAACAGGCTCTTACTTGCCGCAAGATCGAAGTTCCACGCGCCGGGCCCGGAGAACGCATTCCGATGTGTCATCGCAGCGGGATACGGCCCGAAGTCGGATATCCCACCCAGAGCAGGATTTCCGTAGCTCACAGCCGCAGGAAGAGAGACAAGGTCGTACAGGTTTGCGCCCGAGCTATTCTTATCAATCGCTTTGGTGAAACTATACTTCGAGATCGTTGTGCCAGGCGTGTAGCGAGGTATGCCAACCCCGGCGCTGCGATTCAGTGAGTTGCTGCTATCGGAGACCGTAAATGGTGTTCCAGTGCGCACCGTGTAAATACCCGTAACCTCATATCCTCCCAGCACTCTGCCGGCAAGGGAGTGATCATTTTTAAACCACTGGGTCCTGTAGATCGGCGCAAGGACGAATCGTTGTCGAATGTCGAAGTCAGATGCCCCATGGTCCAGCCCAGGATTGAACGGATCGAGATAACCAAGATTCCCAATGCCGTTGACCGAGCTATTACTCTCAGAGAACGTCGAGCTCAGATTGTCAGTAGAGTGCGCGACTGTATAGTTCGCTGTGATGATGAGTCCTGTGCGCTCGAGATCCGTCATCTGAAAACCAATGTTCAAGCCGTTATAGTAAGAATCCCCCTCGCTCCCACGATTATTGATCGACCCATATTGATTGTTAAGCCGCGAGTAAATGAAGTTGCCGCTGGCGTCCTGCACAGGGTCGCCGAGATAGACGTTCCCGGCACCAAGCATGTTGTAGCCCTTCACGTCATAAAGATGTGTCCCTCGCGAACCGACATAAGCGATAGAGGCAACGACATTATTCGCAAGTTGCCTTTCAACGGTCAGACTGTAGAACTGCGTTGCCGCTGTGCGAATATTTTCATCTACATTTCTCAAGCTCGTCGGTGGAAGCGGAACCATTCCACTGGAGCCGCCAATGGGGCCAGCGTTGTTCGTCGTTATAGGCGAGGGCGTCGTGATCTGGACCACAGCGTAGTTGGGTGGGTTCTGGATAACATTGAACGTTACGTTTCCAAAATTCCTCTCGTAAGCTATTCCATATCCGCCACGCAGACTTGTCTTGCCATCACCGTTGATGTCGTACGCAAAGCCGACACGAGGCCCAACAGTGCCGTACTGAGGATTCCACAATTTACCAATGGGACTATTAGGAACCGTGAACACCTGTCCACTGCGAATCTGCGCTTGAAGCGTCGCACCTGGGCCGTAGTAGAAGTTGGCATCGAGGTCCTGTTTATTATTGTGCTGAACCCCGTAGTACTCGTAGCGCACACCATAGTTAAGCGTGAAGCGCGGAGTGATCTTCCATGCATCCTGCGCGTACAACGCCCAGTCTTTGAACCGGTCGCTACGAGCAAAGTTCGGTTGCGACGCGGGTAGAGTGATCTGGCATTGCGGCGTCTGGATAAGATTGCCAGTCACGTAGTTCAGTTCACAAGGCAGCGCTCCTTGCGGATCAACCGCGCCCTCAAAGATCGAAAGTGTCCCATTCAAAAAATTATCCAGGCCCGTCGGAGCACTTGTACCGATCCCCTCGACTGCCTGCGCATAGGCCCCATAGGTGATGTTGTTTTGGATGTAGAGCAATTGAGTACCAGCCTTGAACGAGTGTTGACCCTTCGTCCAATCAATATCCTGGCTGATCTGAACAGTATTCTGTGGCCCCCCGGACGGAAGTCCTCCCTCGCCTTCAAACTGGCTATAGAAGCCAGGAAACTGGACCAGATTCCCGCCAATCGTCGCATTGTTATAAAGAAACAGGGTAGGAGCGTTTTGCTGCGAGGTATCGAACGGCTGATTTAAGGTGTGACGAGTAAAGCTCAACTTCGTGCTCGACACCAGGGAGCCGGAAAACTCATGGGTCAGGCCGAACAGAGCGGCGTTGTCCCGCTCGGAAGCCCCAACGTTATATTGCGAGTACGGCGTACTGAACATCGCACCTGTCTCATCGAGCTCGTTGTAAAACACATACCGCCCGTACATCTGAGTTTTCGGGGTCGCGTTGAAATCCACACGTCCAATCAGGTAGTACGTGTTCTGCGGATCGCCTCCTCCAGCATTCGTAGGAGAAGCGAACGGAGCTATTCCGAGTACCGGCGTGTTTCCAGGCAATAGATCAAAGGGACCTCCCGGAGTTGGAGTTACGCCCGAGGCCACAACGTTGTCCTTGCTCAAAGTCTGTGTAAAAGCTGGAGCCGGAGATCCATACTGCGTGAAGAAAGCCTGCGTCGCCGAATGGGATGCCGCCAGAAACTGCGGTGTAGGCACCAGCGAGATCTGATTGCCTGCGCTACGCACCCTCACCCACTCAGTACTCTGGAAAAAGAACAGCCGATCTTTCAAGATCGGTCCACCAACATCGTAGCCAAACTGATTTCGCGTATATCCGCCCTTCGGCACGCCACTCTGCGCATTCTGTACTGTATTGGCCGTATAGGCCGCGAGGCGGTTGAACTCCCACGCACCCCCATGAAATCGATTGGTCCCGGATTTCGTAACAACGCTGACGACGCCGCCTGACGCGCGTCCGTACTGTGGCTCAAAGTTGCTGGTCGTAATGCGATACTCCTGCACCGCATCGATCGGCACCGTGACCTCAGGCCCGGTCACGTACGAGTCAACATTCTCAACTCCATCCAACAGTATCTCTGTGCCGCTGGACCGTTGACCATTAAGCGAGTAGCCAACGCCGCGCGTCGTGTCGTTTTGGTCGCCGGTAGTTTTCGTCGCGCCACTCTGCGCTACCTTGTCTCCAGAGCTGATGTTGCCTGAGATTGAAACAAAATCGTAAGGATTGCGAGTGAGGCTCGGTAACTCCGAGACCTGCACACTGCTCACGATCTGCGACACTTCCTGAGTCTGCGTATTGATAGTTGTTCCACCCTGATCGATCACCGTCACGGTCTGTTGCGAACCGCTGAGCGCAAACTTTATCGGGACTGTTGCATGCCCACCAACAGTCACTTCGACTCGCGCCTCGAACCGCTGAAACCCGGGAGCGTCCGCCCTTACCGTATAAATACCGGCAGCCACAGGGGGGAACGTGTACTCACCGCTGTGATTCGTAATCACCGTCCGTTCAGCGTTTGTCCCTGTATTAATAAGCGTTACCGTCGCATCGGAGACGAGGGCACCGCTCTGATCGACCGCTAACCCCGACACAATGCCGGAATCGGTCTGTGCTGTTAGCAGAGTTAGAGAAACAGGTAGAAAAAACAAGACGAAAAGAATCGACGCGTGAACTGAAATGTTTCTGAGCATAGCTGGACTCCCTTCAAGTGTTGAAGCGCAGGCGACCTTCTGTTCCGACTTCGAATCATCGACATCTGGAAAGCCTGAAGGCTCTCGTCCCGTTGACTTCAAGTCACACTCGAGTCACTCGTAGCGATGGCAGTGACTACTCGTGCCGCTTGATGTTCTGCACTCTCCGGGAGCATGGATCGTCATGCAAAGAAAGCAGAATCGCAACCCGCAGCCCGGTGCAGTGCATTATGTGCCGACACTTCTCCGGCCAACAACAGCGTTGTGACGAGCAGCACACAGAATGTGACAAACAGCAGAATCCGCAGGTCGATCTACGGTGATTAAGCTCGCGCACTGAGCCTGACGTCGCCGGCCGATGCTAGGCGTCCCCCGGAGGGGCGGCAACAATTAGGCTATCCAGCACTCAACCTCTCGTACGTCTCCCGTTTGGTGAAGAATTCGGAACTATCCGTGTCGGCATTTGCTTAATCGCAGACGCTCGTTCTTCCCGAGCTACGCTAGCTTCGTCACTCCGCGCCGCTATCCGTCACATGTCAGTTTGTCACCACGCACTCCGGATGTATGGTTGCGCAGTAAGCTCCTAAGCCGAGGCCAGTGACTTTATTTACGAGAAGGTAATTCAGCGGAACCGATAACTACAATTCCGCTTCGCAACGAGATCCCACAAGCTGGAGGAAATCATGGTTCGACTTACTCATCGTCCTCTAATCTCCGTAAAGCTGATAAGAGCCTTGTTACTCGCGATCGGCGTAACTCTACTTGCAGATTATCTGGCTTCAGCAGAGGGGGCAGATATCACTCAACTAAAAGCAGACGCTCAAAAGGGCTACGCCTCTCAACAAATTGAGCTGGCCGCGGCTTACTTCACAGGTAACGGAGTAACCCAGGATGCGAAGCAGGCCGCGTACTGGTATCGAAAAGCCGCCGAAGCCGGAGATCCCGAAGCAGAAAATGAGATCGGCTTCTTCTATCAGGCTGGTATAGGTGTTCCCGTAGACCATGCTCGTGCCTTGCACTGGTACCAACTCGCCGCCGCTTCCGGCCTCACCAGAGCCAAAGTTAATCTCGGCGTTGTATACGTGTGGGGCCTCGGTGTCGCCAAAGATGAGGAATTAGCCATGCAGCTTTTCCAGGAGGCGGTACACAGGGGAGAAGGCGTCGCCGCTAGCTATCTCGGCGACCTATACTACTTCGGGATCGGCGTGAAACTGGACAAGGCTGTAGCTGAAACCTGGTACCAAACCGGAGTGAAGTTGCACGACCCTATCGCTGCCTACAACCTCGGCACACTCTTTTCGGTGGACGCAGACCACCCCCACGACCTTCGCAAAGCGGAGGCTCTTCTGCGCCAATCCGCCGACGCTGGATATATTCCGGCGATTCACTCGCTAGGCTTGCTCCTGGTCAACCATCCTGAGCTTGCACCCTCCCCACAGGAGGGACCCTCCCTTCTCGAAACCTCAGCGAACGCAGGCTATTGGAGATCTTCCGTGGTGCTCGGCGCGCTGGCACGCGATGGCAAGGGCGTTCCCACAGACAGCAAAGCCGCCTACCTCCACTTCCGAACGGCCATTCTGCAGGGCGGAGAGCAAGCGACGAGTCTAGTTAAATACGACATCGCAGCTCTCACAAAAAGGCTGGGCGACCAACAGATCGGCGCGCTCGATTCGAATGCAGATACCTGGTTTCGGCAACACAGCACGCCCCTTCTCTTCATCTATAAAGACGGCGACAGGCGGCAACGCTTTCCTGCATCAGCACTTGCGGTCTCGACGGCTGGTCTGCACGCGGGCCAATTACTCTACGTGCCAGCTTCTTGACGACATAGGACTAGAATGTCTGGTTGCGTTCCCATTCCATCCGTCAAGGGAAGAAGGCTGAGGATGATTCGCTGAAGCTCTCGCCGACAAGTCGCACACGCTCCCAACCATTCTTCATGCATCCTGCAATCTTTGTGAGCGCCTCAGTCTTGCTGGGCACGCTGTTCGCTCTGCAGGAATGGATCACTGTGCACCTGTGGAGCTACCACATCGGCCTACGGATCCTTTTCGCAGCGTGGTGGGTGCAATATTTTTTGTGGGGCGTCCTCTGCTGGTTGTTGTGGAGATGGTGTGGACCCTGGATTCAAAGGGCAAACGCTTTCTGCATCTTCACGCAAGTACTTCCGCTCAGCATAGTTACAAGTGTCGTGGAAGAGATGATCTGGGTCGCCTGCTTCCCGCAACTCCCGCTCAACCGGCCGCACATGACCTTCTGGCACCGGTTAGCCTTTCATCTGGACGCGGAGTTCATCGACAACCTGGTCGTCTTCTGGTGTGCAGTTGCCCTGTTTCGCGGCATAGGCTACTACCAGAAGTTCCGTGAAAAAGAAGCTGCCGCCGCTCAACTGTCGGTTCAACTGGCGCAGGCTCAAATCGCAGCTCTTCGCATGCAGTTGAATCCACATTTCCTCTTCAACACGATGAACAGCATCTCCAGCCTCATGCGGACCGACATCGCCGCCGCCGACACAATGCTGGAACAACTCGGCAGTCTCTTACGTATCACCCTCGAGCGGGGCGAAGTGCAGTTCATTCGTCTTAATGACGAAATGGAGTTTGTGGAGATGTATCTCGCGATGCAGGAGCGCAGATTCACAGGCCGTGTACAACAGCAACTATGGGTACATCCGGAGTTGCACGATGCTCTTGTGCCTGCCATGATCCTCCAGCCACTCATCGAGAACGCCTACACACACGGCCTATCCCGACTAGACAGCAATGGCCTTCTCCACATCGAGGCGACTCGCGAAGATTCGCGACTGACGCTGAGTGTTCTCAACAACGGCGCGGGTTTAAATTCGAGTCCGCCAAAAGTCTCCGACGGTCAAGGTGTTGGGCTTGCCAACATTAAGAGCCGCCTCCAGTTGCACTACGGTGATCAACACACATTTTCTATACGCGAGGTCGCAACAGATCAGGTCGAAGTAACCATAACTTTCCCACTCCAGTTCTCTGCTAGTCCCGCAGAGACACTTACAAGGTTCGGTGCGTAATGATCCGCGCCATCCTGGCGGACGACGAAGTCCTGGCCAGGCAGAAACTACGCCAGTTGCTTCGCGACGAACCCGAGATTGAAATTGTTGGTGAGGGCGCATCGGCTTCCGAAACAATAGACCTGGTGCGCGCTACAGAACCCGACTTACTTTTTCTCGATATCCGCATGCCAGGCATGGACGGGTTCGACATCATCGGCAAGCTCTCTGCTAGTAGTGACCCCGCCGCCATGCCGCGCATCATCTTCACGACCGCATACGACTCGTATGCATTGCGCGCCTTCGAAATACACGCAGTCGATTATCTTCTCAAGCCTTTCACCTCAGAGCGTCTGCACTCAGCGGTACAGCGTGCCCACGAAGAGATTTACACTGCAAAACAAAATGCCGGGCGAAACAACCTCCGGCCCCAGAATCCTCCCGCCTACACAACCCGCATCGTCTTCAAATCTCGCGGCCGCATCCTGTTTCTTCCCGTCTCGGACATCCGTTGGATTGGAGCAGAAGAGAACTATGCGCGAATCTGCACCGGAGCCGAAAAACACCTGCTGCGCGAGACGATGAGCCATCTCGAGGAGAAGCTCGATCCGCAGATGTTCCTGCGTGTGCATCGATCGGCCATCGTCAATTTGCAATATCTAAAAGAAGTCCGTACCGAACCCAGCGGAGAGTTTACGGTTGTGTTGGTGGATGGTCAAAAAATCGCAATGAGCCGCAGCTTTCATGCTCGCATCACCGAATGGATGGCCGGTAGTTGAGAAGAGATCTACCGCGCAGTCGTGCGATAGGAGAGGATCTCAGATCCCGAAGCACTTCCATTCATGTTATTCGACTTCAGAAGCAGTTCGAAATAGGGAAGAGAACCGTTCTTCTGTTTGATCGTCGCAAGAAAAGGAAGCAACCGCGAATCGTCGAAGACAAAGTCCGCCGCCGATTCGGTTCCTGCCATGGAGGTCCCCTCAAGGACCAGCACATCTCCCGAACCTTTCATGTTTGGCCTTAGCGCAATCACGCCGTACACGCGATGAACTGGACCTGTCAGATCCGCTTCGTAGCGAGCTTGTTCATTCCCGTGAGGAACACGGTTCAGTACGACAAACCGATGGTTCTGATGATCATGAACGAACACAAAGTTCATCTTGTCTTGGAAGAGCTCTACCCACGGAGTGCCCTCTGCAGAACCCAGCAGGATAACCGGTTCATCCTTTAGATCGTTCGGTCGAAGGTCGCGCGCGTACCGAAGTTGCATGCGGTTGATTGGCACGCCAGGAATTTGGAAGAGCTTCGTCACGATGTCCAAATCGACAATCGAGGTATATCGCCTCGACGCAATCTTCTCAGCAATCTCCGGTGTCGTTCCGGTGAGCGGAGTGGCGTGAGTTCGATAATCTCCACTCAAATATTCAGCCAGACTCACATTGGATCCAGTGAACGTCTCCAGGCTCGTAAGTCCCGTGTCCGAAGCCACAATCAGAGTCGAGTGATCCGCACCGAAGAGCATGCTCCAGAGAGGGTGTTTCGTTACGCTGCCTGGTGACGATTGCGCAGAATGTGCATGGACCAGTAGAAACACGATAAAACTGCAAGCGACAATCAAGGCAATACTGGTAGCCCAGAAGAGACGACGATACGTATTTGCAATTACAGCACTGGTTCTAACATCGGATACCTCTTGGATAGAATCAGGCGGGGCAGGGGAGAGCACGCTCTCACTCTGTAACAGTGGCTGTGAGTGGGCCTCAAAGAGGGGCGTATAGCCTCCCTTCGGAATTGTCAGCCGGATAGTTTCGTGGGTGCCTTCTTCATTGAAATATTGCTCAAGTCGCTGACGAAGACGGCTGGCGTGCGAACGCACGATACCGTCGATCGACGGGTCGTAATTGCGAGCTCGTTCAAAGAGCGCTTCTCCGATGCTCTGCTCGTTAATCTCGCCTGATCTTCCCGCAAGTGCCAACTCACAGAGGTGCATCAACAGGCTGCAGAGACGCGGCGAACGGATAAACGACGGAGACGCTACGATGCGCTCCACCAACTCCCAACGTGGGTCACTTCCAACTACTGGCTCGGTGTCGACTTGAAGAGCGTGCTCCGGCATGAGAGGCAGTCTCAAGTACACACGCAACCGATGAACATCCTGTGAACGAAAATCCAGAGGGTAAACGGGCGGGGTCCCTGTTAAATCGATGAGCGGATTGCGATCGCACGGTGCCTGTAAATACAGGGTAAATCGCTCAAAACACTCGGCGTGCGCCATTTAACATTCGTGTTGCGGCGAATTGACTCCTGAGAACGCGGAGACATGGCTAAAGTTCGGGTCATCGGCATATGAGGCCCACGCCAGATGTGTCACTCCGAGGAGCCAATCGCATGTTTCGCAATATTCTTGCCACTCAAAATCAAAGGCCGCCCGTCTCTTCTCACAAATCTCTGTCAAACGTCGTTACATTGTGCACCGTCCTATTGGCCCTCTTCGCTCTCACGGCCGCTCCGGCAAAAGCACAGTTTGATTCAGCCAGCGTGCTTGGCACTGTCAAGGATCCCAGTGGAGCCGCCATCGGCTCGGCGTCTGTGACTCTGCTGAGCCCGGCCAAGGGCGTACAGAGTATCCGACAGACTGACGCAAATGGCGACTACGAATTCACGAACGTCCAGCCTGGCGAGTACACCGTCACCGTCCAGGCAAACGGCTTCGAAAAATCGGACACCGACCGCTTTGTCGTCACCGTAGGCGCAAGACAGCGCGTCGATCTCGCCTTGAAGGTCGGCTCCGACAACCAGACAGTCACAGTATCAGGTGCCGCGACATTGCTCGAGACCGACACCAGCGATCGCGGCGAGACGATCCAGACTCGCGAGGCGGTCACCCTCCCTCTCAACGGACGCTCCTACGCCGACCTCTCGACCCTCGTCCCGGGAGTTCGCAAATCGCTCCTTGAAACCCTCTCAGCTCCGCCCCGCGACGCCTCCTACAACGTCAACGGTCAGAACTCCATGACCAACAACTTTCAACTCGACGGTATCGACAACAACGCCTACCAGACTGCCAACCAGGGTTTCTCTAACGAGGCCGTCATCCCCTCGCCAGACGCCGTGCAGGAGTTCAAAGTACAGACCGACAACTACAGCGCCGAGTATGGCCGGGCCGGCGGCGCAATCATCAACGCCACAATTCGCAGTGGCACGAACAACTTCCACGGAGTCGTCTACGACTATCTCCGCAACACCGACCTGAACGCCTACGGACCATTCATCGGCTCCGGCGTAAAGCCAACGCTG
This sequence comes from Tunturiibacter psychrotolerans, assembly GCF_051013365.1. Lineage (GTDB taxonomy): Bacteria > Acidobacteriota > Terriglobia > Terriglobales > Acidobacteriaceae > Edaphobacter > Edaphobacter psychrotolerans_A. The sequence goes on from NZ_CP132941.1 coordinate 3,386,632, forward strand.
GTACAGAATCAGTTTGGCGGTACCCTCGGTGGCCCGATCAAGAAAGACAAGCTGTTCTTCTTCGCCGACTACGAAGGTCTGCGAGTAGTCAATCGCACCATCCAGACCGCCGTCGTTCCCACCGCTGCGCAGGCAAAGGGCATCTTCACCGACGCAGCCGGCAATCCCATCGCCCTGATCAATCCCATCACCGGCGCGAGGTACTCAAACGGCATCATTCCCGCCGCTGACCAAAGCCCATTCGCAGCCGAAGTGTTAAGCATCCTTCAAGCAGACGCCGCACCCAACACCAACGTCGCTCCCGGCGGCCAGAACTTCACCTCCACCCCAGCCAACACCAACAACGGCAACAAGGGCGACATCCGCGTCGACGCGTACATAAGCCCCCGATCAACAGCCTTCGCGCGCTACAGCCAAAGCTCGTCGGTCGTCTTCCTTGCGCCCAACATCCCAGGACTCGCCGGCGGCAACAGCAACGGAACCCTCTACGCCTACACACGCCAGATAGCCGGCGGCTACAACTTCACCCCCACCTCAAACTCCATCCTGCAGCTTCGCCTCGGACTCACCTGGACGCAAAGCGGCAAGTCTCCCGTCAACATCGGCGCCGACAATCTGCTCGCTGACTTCAACATCCCCAACATTCCAAGTGATCCCAGCGTCAATGGAGGCCTCAACAGCCAGGCCGTTACAGGCTTCTCGCAGTTCGGCCGCCAAACCACGAACCCGCAGTTCACCAGTCCCTACCTCGCCAACCCCAAGGTCAACTACGGTTTTCTCAAAGGTCGCAACAGCTTCAAGGTAGGCTTCGAGTACGGCTACCTCAACGAGTCAATCTCCGACTTCCACCCTCAAGACGGAGAAGACTTCTACGCTGGCCAGTTCAGCCGCAACACTCCCGGCACAGCCAACGGAACCGCCGCCAATCCAGCCAATCCCACCACCCCCGACATCCTCCACGAGCAGGCCTACAACCTCGCCGACTTCCTCTTCGGCGCACGCAACAGCTATCAGCTGAACAATCTCGCAACCATCGAGTACGAGCGCCGCTGGTACATGGGCTACCTACAGGACGACTACAAGTTCAACAACAAACTCACCTTCAACCTCGGTCTCCGCTACGAACTAGTAACTCCGAACTGGGAGCAGAACAATCACCTCGCCAACTTCGACCCTACCAACAACACGCTCGTCCAGGCCTCCAGCGGCTCGCTCTACAACAGATCCCTCATCAATCTCGACAAAAAAGATCTCGCGCCCCGCTTCGGCTTCGCCTACCAGATCGATCCCAAGACCGTCGTCCGCGGCGGCTACGGAATCGGTTACGCGCACTACTTCCGCTTCGGTGGCGAGAGCACCCTCGGCTACAACGGTCCCTACATCGTCGATGCAACCATCAACCAAACCCCACCCACACTTGTCGCCGGCGCAACACAGCCACTCTGTACCTCACTCACCCAAAATCCCGCCACCTGCTTCCGCACCACGCAGTCGGGATACCAGACCAACTTCGCCTCCGCACAAAACTTCTCCACCCTCGCTGCGCAAACCCGCTACATCCCCCGCAACTTCGAGGCCGCCTACGTCCAGGCCTACCATCTCACCGTCCAACGTGAAGTGATGAAGGACACAACCCTCGAAGTCTCCTACGTCGGAAGCCACGGCGTACACGTCCCCGTCCTCGCCGACTTCAACCAGGGCTCCACCGAGCCCGTAAGCTGCGACACCATCGCCTCAACCTGTCTCTCGCAGCAAGCTCGTCGCCCCATCGCGAACTTCACCAACATCCTCACCGCACTTCCCCAGGGCTACCTCATCTACAACTCGCTGCAAACCAAACTCGAGCGTCGCTACAGCAACGGCATCTACCTCATCAACTCCTTCACCTGGTCCCGAGCGACCAACAACGCTTCAGCCGATCTTGAAACCTTTGGCGGCGACTCAGCCGTCGTCAATCTCTACAACCCCGCAGCCGATCGCGGCCGCTCCAGCTACGATCAGCCCTTCAACGACACGCTCTCTGTCATCGCCGACCTTCCCTTCGGCAGAGGAAGAATGTTCGGCCAGGGTGCTCCCGCATGGCAGCAGGCAACCTTAGGCGGCTGGCAACTCTCAGCAATCAACGTCGTCACCAGCGGCCTTCCCATCAATCTCACCTACACTCCAAACTCCGGCGTCGTCGTCTCCAGCGCCAGCGCCACCTACTCGGTTCGTCCAAATCTCGTCAGCACGCCGAACGCGGTCTACGCGCCAAAATCGAGCTGGAAGAAGGGAAGCAGCACACTCACCGGAACGCTCGTCTCAAGTCAGGTCACCGTCCCAACCGCCAGCCAATACTTCGGCAACTCAGGACGCAACAGCCTGCGTGGACCTGCCTTCGCCCAGTTGGATCTCGCACTCCACAAATCCATTCCCCTCTGGTCCGACACCAGCAAACTTGAGTTTCGCGTCGAAGCCTTCAACGCCCTCAACTCCACGAACTTCCAGTATCCCGACAGCGCAATCACCGACGGTGCAAGCTTCGGTGCTTACAGCTCTGCGGTCGTCTATCCCTCACGACAGGTGCAGCTCGCACTTCGTCTCGCCTTCTAACTTCCTCCCTAGGAAAACTCTGGACCGGCAGCCATCTGCCCGTCCAGACACCTTCTGCAAAACAACATCTTCGGAGATCCTCTTTTGATGAACGTTCGATACACCTTACTCTGCGCCGCAGCCCTGACCTTGGGAACACAAACCGCAGCCCACTCACAGGCGCCTTCCGACAACAGCATCCGCATGAATCAGATTCAGGTCATCGGTTCTCACAACAGCTATCACGCCGGAATTGCACCTAGCGAATCCAAACTCCTGAGCGAAAATAATCCCAGACTCTATCAGGCGTTCGAGTACCGCCATCGCCCTCTCGATCAACAACTCAACTCAGGCATCCGCCAGATCGAGCTCGATATCTACGCCGACACCAAGGGTGGTCTCTACGCGCACCCCAACGGCCCCACAACTGTTGCCGCAGCCGGCCTGCCTGCCGATCCCGACTTCGATCCGCAGGGTCTTATGAGCAAGCCCGGCTTCAAGGTCATGCACGTTCAGGACTTCGACTACCGCAGCACCTGCCAGCCCTTCATCGCGTGCCTTCAGATCGTTCGCACCTGGTCCAAGGCTCACCCGCAACACGTCCCCATCTACATCCTGCTCGAAACCAAGCAAAGTGATCTCCCAGACAAATATCACGCCGCTCCCACCGAAAAGTTCACCTCAGCAACATTCGACGCGCTCGACGCGGAGATTCGCTCGGTCTTCTCATCGAAAGAAATCATCACGCCCGACCAGGTCAGAGGAAAGCACAAAACTCTCGAAGAGGCCGTGCTCCAGAATCAATGGCCCACCCTCAAGAAAGCCCGCGGAAAAATCGTCTTCTTAATGGACCAGCGCCCCGTAGGCCCGGTCTACCTCGAAGGACATGACGGGCTACACGGCCGCGTTATCTTCACCAACGCCGTACCCGGTCAACCCGACTGCGCCTTCACCGAAGAGAACGACGGAACCCAGGAGACCATCGCCGCACTGGTCCGCAAAGGCTACCTCGTACGCACCCGAACCGATGCCGATACCAAAGAGGCTCGCACCGGCGACACAACTCGCCGCGACACTGCACTCTCCAGTGGCGCTCAACTGCTCAGCACAGACTATCCAGCGTCAGAGCCATCCACCTGGACCAGCTACTCCGTCAGTCTGCCTGACAACGCCATCGCTCGTTGCAATCCAGTCAACGCACCGACGGAATGTTCAAACAGCGCGCTAAACTCTGCAAACGGTAACTAAGACAAACGGTAGCCGCAAATCGTCAAACCATAAAACGAAAGCCCACATCGACCTTGAGATGTGGGCTTTCGCATTGAGTTACAAATTAAGTTACAAATTATCTCTAGACCCCATCAGCTGCAAACAACTGAAGCAAAGCATCGCTCGCCTCCTGCACATCGCGGATCTTGAACTCCGGGTCAAGCTGCAACGCCTTCGCCCTCGGCGCTAATGCCGTCAGCGTCTGCACCACTGTCTCAGCCGACAGATGCGGTGTACTCGGTCCCACCAGAATGTACTCCACGCCATCCACCTGCAGCAGGGTCTTCGCATCGCGTAATGAGCAACTCGATCTCACATCGTAGCCATGTTGCGTCAGCACGGCTCTCACAAATACGCAAAGATCCGCCGACTCATCCACCACAAGCACCCGTGGCCCCTCTCTCTTCTTCGCCGCCGTCGCTGGCCGCTCCTTCAGGTAAGACTGGATCGCCTCCTCCTCCGTCGCATAGCTCTCCAGAGAAGCCGATACCTTCGTCATCCTTAGCAGATCCACAAGAAACTGCGGCGGCGCAGCCAGCCGAAGGTCCCCACCGCGTCTTCGCATCCGTTCGGCGTAACGCATCAGAAGCCCCAGCCCAATACTGTCCAGCCGGCTTATTCCGCTCAACTCCACCACCAGCTGCGAAAACTCCCACGCGCCACCCTCCAGCGCCACCTCCAGCGCCTTCGCCTCTTCGCCTAGGACAATACGGCCCTTGCATCGGATTAGATAGACTTTCCCAACGTGACGCGACACCAGAGTTAGCAGCATGAAATCCTCGTCAGCCAGGTTCTTCGCGAAACTCACCCTCACCACTGAGAGAGATCACCTGGAGCTGTGGTGCACCCATCATCGCACCGACTCGCCGCGGCTTCAGACGCCTCTGAAAATAATTCAAAAAATCTTCGCCGAATTTGGCGTATGAGTTATATCCAATTCGCTACAATTAAATAAGAGATCAAAACCAAGGGCTGCCTTCAGCGAAAGCTGCGGCAGCCCTTCGCATTTAACGTCCACAACGGACCACCAACGCACCACGAAAGGACCACCAACGCTCCACATCATGCACCAAGCCAATGAGAAGGGAAGTGAAACGTCCTCTTTCTAACTCCAACAAAACAAGTATTTTAGCCGTAACCCTCATGGATGCAATATTTTACCGGCACACCCTGCCGCTAAGCTATTGCATCCATTTCACTTATCCCCAAAATACCCCTGGGTGGGGGAGGGGGGTACCAACCGCACTTCAGGAGCCAAAAATGGAAACCGCCATCTGCCGTCATATCAAAACCAACGGACGTCGCTGCAAGTCACCCTCCCTGCGCCTCTCTGCCTTCTGCTACTTTCACTCCCGCCTCCTCCGCCGCCACAGACATCTCGTTGAAACCGCACCAGTTCTATCCGCAAACCGCGCCAACCCACCAGCCTCCGCCGCCGAAACAACCCAATATCTCCCCGAAGCCCTATCCCTCGAACTCGACCTCCCGCCCCTTGAAGACGTCGAGTCCATCCAGGTCTCTATCTCCCTCCTTGTCGCTGCCCTCGCTCGCAACCGCATCGACTCGAAGCGCGCCGCCGTGCTGCTCTACGGTCTCCAACTCGCCTCCACAAACGCCCGCTCGGTAACGATCGAACCCGCCGCCGCGTCAATCGTCCGTACCCTGGCCCGCACCAAATCCGGCCGGGACCTGGCAGTCGACGGAACTAGTTCTCAGCCAAGGACGTAAGACAGGTAAAGTTGTGCCATGGAAGTAGCTCTCAAACTCGATCCGGTCTCCCCGATAGCTCTCTATCGCCAGATCTACGATGGCCTGCGCGACGGGATCATCGGGCGGCGGTTTGAGTCTGGCACCAAACTGCCTGCCTCCCGGGCTCTCGCCGCATCCCTTGGTGTCTCGCGAATTACCGTCACCGAGTGTTACGAGCGGCTCATCTCCGAGGGATATCTCGAGACCCGGCGCGGCTCCGGAACCTTTGTCTCTACCAGGCTTCCGGAATGGGACATGTATGCCACCAATTCGAACGTCGCTCTCGTTCCGCAAGTCGAGAGCGACGTTCCCAAGCGACTCTCCCGATACGGCCAGCTCCTCGACACGCCACTCCGTCCACCCGTCCCACCCGAGATCATTCGGTTGGATTCCCACGGACCCGATGTAGCCGCTTTTCCGATCAAGCTCTGGACCCGGCTTCTGGTTCGGCGCATGCAGGAGGGTGCCCTGAGCCTTCTGCAATACACGCAGGAGTGGAGCGGCAGTACCGACCTCAAGATAGCCGTGGCTCAGTATCTGCGTGTGTCACGCGCCGTCGTATGCGACCCCAGTCAGATCATCATCACCAGCGGATCGCAACAGGCCCTTTACTTTGCAGCAAGAATCTTCCTCGATCCATCGGACTACGCCGCGATGGAAGCTCCGGGGTATCGTTTCGCGGGACGAATCTTCGCCTCCCAGGGAGCTACCGTGCTGCCGATCCCGGTCGACCGGAACGGCATGCAAATCTCGCAGCTCAAAAAGCACAGCGACAAAGCGATAAAACTCGTCTATGTCACGCCTTCGCATCAATATCCACGCGGCGTCTCCCTCTCCATCTCCCGCCGCATGGAGCTACTGGCATGGGCCACGGAAACCGGCGCACTCATCTTGGAGGACGACTACGATAGCGAGTATCGGTACAACGAAAGGCCCCTCCCCTCCATTCAGGGGATGGTGCCGGATGCCCCCGTACTCTACGTGGGAACTTTTTCCAAGCTGTTATTCCCCACCTTGCGGCTGGGCTACCTCGTTGTCCCCCCCGGCTTCCAGAACATGTTCACAGGAGCCAAGCTACTCTGCGACTTTCAAAGCTCTTCCATCGACCAGCGCATCCTCACCGACTTCCTCACCGAAGGCCATCTCGAACCCTACGTCCGAAAGATGAGGATCATCTACGGCAACCGGCGTGCGGTGCTTGTCGAATCATTGCAAAAGCACTTCGGGCGAAAAGTTACGGTCTATGGAGACAATGCAGGTATGCATTTCCTGGCCGACTTCGAGATCGAACTCTCGGAACAAGATGCTTTCGACCGCGCAGTTGCCGCCGGGGTCCGGGTAGAACGCCTTTATTGGCCCGCCTCTTCTGAGCTCCACCGCCCGGGCCACGTGCAGTTCGTCTTCACCTTTGCCGCAGTCAACGAGAGCGATCTGGCACTCGCAGCAGAACGCCTCGCAGGCGCCTTCCTCACGTAACAGAGTTTGTCGCCGATTGCAGAACCGGATTTTAGGCATTGGCTATAAAAAGTTTTCACCAGGTGGCACTGGTATTCTCTCCCGCGCCTGCATAACTTCGATGACAGGACCTAGCGGGCTTCTGATTGTTCCGAAGCCTGTGGATTGCAATTCCATTTGGAGAAAAGAAACAGAGCCAGTGACGATGCTCTGTTCAAGGAAGAGCCGTTAGACCTCGCCGGCGAAACGAGACGTCTTCGGTGACCTTATCTCGCGGCCGGAACCTCAGGGTGGGCTCGGAGGCCGGCCGTCGATCTTGTGTGCCACTTTGCCAGTGGTCGAATCGATACCCGAAAATCGAATATTGATGTACCGTGGTCGTTGCTGGTCGTAAACGCCGCCGAACTGCGCTGCGAATCGAACAGAAGTAGGAATAGGTTGGACAGCTCAGCAGCGAACGAGCTAGGCCAACCTTGCTTCTTTCAGAAAAAAGGACTCCGATGAATCGTTACACACGTAGAAACTTTATCCAGTCTGCCACCGCCGCAGCTGTCTACAGCTCCTCTCTCCTTCGCTGTAATCGATTGATGGCATCGCCCTTTGGTCTGCCGATCGGCCTTCAGCTCTACTCCGTTCGCGAGATGATGGCGAAAGACTACGAAGGAACGCTCAAACAGATCAGCGCCCTGGGCTATCAAGAAGTTGAAACGGCGGGCTACTTTGACCACTCGGCCGAACAAGTCAAAAGTGCGATGTCGGCTGCGGGGCTGAAATGCGTGAGCGCCCACTACCCCTACACAAGTCTGAACAAGGACTTCGACAAGATCGTCGCTTTCAACAAAGAGATTGGCGTGCAGTACATCATCTGCGCCTTCCCGGGAATCAAAGACCCATCACGGCTGAAAGACACGTCATATCGCACGCAGATTACCTCCTTCACCCTTGAGGACTATCGCTGGAACGCTGATCAATTCAACAAGTTTGGAGAAAAACTGAAGGCCGCCGGCATGAAGTTCGGTTATCACAACCATACGATGGAGTTTGCTAAACAGGATGGGGTTGTCCCATTCGACGAGATGGTTCGCCTGACCGATCCTGATCTTGTCACCTTCGAAATGGACTGCGGATGGGTCATCGTGGGTGGCGCCAATCCAGTGGATTATCTGCACCGCTATCCCTCTCGAATCTCAATGCTTCATGTCAAGGATTTCAAGCACGTCGAGAAGCCGGCATCCACGCTCGAACCACCTCCAGCTGCTGAGTTGGGGCGAGGAACCCTGGATTATCGCCCGGTTTTTGAGGCGGCGAAGAGAGCAAACATCAAACACTATTTTGTTGAGCAGGAGGAGTTTGACCTCCCGCCAATGGAATCTCTCAAGATCGACGCCGACTACATGAAAAATCTGACCGTCTAAGCAGCTATAACGACGAACTCGCAACCGCTCCCTGCGGGACTGCACCGCTAGATGGCAATCTCTTTCTGTTCTTTTTTGCCACGAGAACGGGGACAGCCGCGATTGGAGTTTCGTCCGCGAAAGCCACCGGACACTCCAGGTCTAGTAGTCGTATTACTATACTAGACGTTTAGTTTATAATTATGGAAGATTCTGAGTCTCGGATCAGTAGATTTGAATCGAAGAGCACATAGGTGTTGGCACATTCTGGCATTTGTGCGACCTGCGAGTACACACATGCGGCAACAGCAAGACCTCGAATACGCGGATGAGCCAAAGAAGCGGGGCCGACATCGCAGTCTCGAGGCAAAAACGGCCATCCTGAAAGCAACGCTTCAGTTGTTGGAGCGCGAGTCACTGCGAAAAGTGACAGCTGATGCGATCGCGAGACGGGCAGGGGTTAGCAAGGCCACGATCTATAAGTGGTGGCCCAACAAGAGCATGGTAGCCCTCGACGCGTATCTCGCTGGAATGACAGAACGGGTTGCGATGCCGAATACGGGATCTGCAAAAGAAGATTTTACGCAGCAATTGAAGTCTTTAACCGCTTTCTACACGTCTACGCTAGGAAGACTTTTTTGCCAGTTTATTGCGGAAGGACAGAGTGATGCGGCGTTTCTTGCATCATTTCGAGAGCGTTTCCTCTACGCTCGAAGAGATGCCGCGAAGATCATGTGGCGGCGAGGCGTAGACCGTGGCGAGATCCGGAGTGCCGTCGACGGAGACATCGTTCTCGACATGATTTATGGGCCAATAATCTTTCGACTTCTCGCCGGCCACGGTTCGTTGAATGACTCGGAATCCGAGGCAATTGTAGAGGCTGTATTTATTGGTTTGAGGCGGCTGGACTATCAAAGACCCGCGAAAAAGAAGACGACAAGGCGCCTCGTAAAACGCCGCAAGGCGCATCTTTGAGTCCTGCACCGCTTGGACGTCATCAGATTTCTAAACGCTTGGTTCTGTGTATGGTGCCAACTAGCCGGTCTGTGTTAACAACTCTCGTGGAGCCAAAGCTACAGTCGTTCACGAGAATGTATCGTCTCAAGGAGCTTTGATGTGGATCGTTCGTCTCGCGCTTAGGAGACCTTACACTTTTGTCGTCTTGTCGCTACTGCTGTTCATCATCGGCCCCGTGGTCATGCTGCGCACGCCGGTCGATATCTTTCCGAACATCGATATTCCGGTCGTATCCGTCGTATGGAACTACGCGGGACTCTCGCCCGAGCAGCTAAGCGATCGCATCGTGCTGCCCTTCGAACGAAACCTGACGACAGTAGTCAACGACATCGAACACACCGAATCACAAACACTGAGTGGCGTCTCTGTCGTAAAGATCTTCTTCCGTCCGTCTGTAAATATCTCGCAGGCCGTGGCGCAGGTTACAGCCATTGCGCAGACAGCGCTTCGTCAGTATCCGCAAGGAACGCAACCGCCGCTGGTCATTCAGTACAGCGCTTCGAGTGTCCCAATTTTGCAGCTCGGATTGTCGGGCCAGGGTCTGAGCGAACAACAGCTCTATGACTTTGGTGCCAACTTCATTCGCACCCAACTGGCAACCGTCCAGGGCGCTTCCACCCCATTTCCCTACGGCGGCAAGCAGCGCCAGATACAGGTGGATGTAGATACGCAGAAGCTGCAGGCCTATGGACTCTCCGCTTCAGATATCGTGAACACCGTCTCAACGCAGAACATTATTCTGCCGGCGGGCGACATGAAGATGGGGCACGTCGACTACCAGGTAGAGACGAACAGTGCACCGAGTTCCATTGCGGCGTTGAACAATTTGCCTATTAAGACGGTAAACGGATCAACAACTTATATCCGCGATATAGGAAATGTTCGCGACGGCTTTCCTCCGCAGACGAACATCGTGCGTGTAGACGGGCAACGTGCCGCGTTGATGACGATACAAAAGACCGGGAACGCCTCGACGTTGCAAATTATCTCCGACGTGCGCGCCCAGCTTCCGTTGATCGCAGCTCAGTTGCCTCCAGCTCTTAGAATGCAGCCGATTGCTGACCAATCCGTCTTTGTCCGTGGAGCAATCAGCGGAGTTGTTCGCGAAGCCCTCATCGCCGCTTGCTTGACGGCCGCAATGATCCTGATATTTCTCGGAAGCTGGCGCTCGACCATCATTATCGCCGTCTCCATCCCTCTGTCCGTAATCTGTTCCTTGCTGATGCTCGCCGCGCTCGGCGAAACGATTAACATCATGACCCTCGGCGGCCTCGCGCTGGCAGTCGGTATTCTTGTCGATGACGCAACCGTAGAAATTGAAAATATTAATCGAAATCTGGAGGAGGGAAAAGAAGTCGAACAGGCGATTCTCGATGGCGCTGCTCAAATTGCCGTTCCGGCTTTCGTCTCGACGATCTCGATATGCATCGTCTTTGTCCCCATGTTTTTCCTGGGCGGCGTGGCGAGATATCTATTTGTTCCACTCGCCGAAGCAGTAGTATTCGCAATGCTCGCGTCTTACTTCCTCTCCAGAACCATCGTTCCGACGATGGCAAAATACCTGCTAAAGCCGCATGAAGAGTCGCATGCAACCCATGTCAGCCGCAATCCACTCGTTCGCTTTCAGCTTATCTTTGAACGATACTTCGAAAAGTTGCGCACCTGGTATCACGGTTTACTAAGCTTCTGCCTTGAGTATCGGGGTGCATTTCTCTTTTCAATCGCTGGATTCTGGATCGCCTCTCTGGTCCTCCTCTACCCATGGTTGGGTCAAGACTTTTTCCCGTCGATCGACGGGGGACAATTCAAATTGCATGTCCGTGCGCAAACTGGCACACGAATTGAAGACACTGCCCGACTATGCGATCACATCGAGGATGTAATTCGCAAAGAGATCCCTGCTGCAGAACTTACTTCGGTGATCGATAACATCGGAATCCCATACTCCGGCTTGAATCTCTCCTATTCGAACTCCGCTCCGGTCGGAACCGCGGATGCAGATATCCTTGTGTCGCTTGATGAAAAGCATCATCCAACAGCCGGCTATACACACGAACTGCGAGATAAGCTCACCCAGCAGTTTCCGGGAACCGAGTTCTACTATCTGCCGACGGACATGGTCAGCCAAATCCTGAACTTCGGTTTGCCGGCACAGATTGACATTCAGGTAGTGGGTCAACAGCTCGCGCAAAATCGAGTCGTGGCCGAACAGATGATGCAGGAAATCAGCCACATCCCCGGCACCACCGACCTGCGAATTCAACAGCCATTCAACCTTCCTACGTGGAACATTGATGTCGATCGCACTCGTGCGCAACAGGTGGGCTACAGCCAGCGAGATGTGGCCAACAGCGTGCTTACGAGTCTCAGTGGAAGCTTTCAGACCAATCCAACGTTCTACCTCAATCCTCAAAATCACGTTAGTTACAACGTCGCCGTTCAGACCCCTCAATATAACGTTCAAAGTCTGCAACAACTCGAAAACTTTCCGATCGCGACGAACGGCTCGGGACAGCAATTTCAGATTCTCGGAAATCTCGCCTCAATTCGAAGAACGGCGGAACAAGGCACCGTAAGCCACTACAACGCACGTCCCGTCATCGATATCTATGGTGCGGTCGAAGGGACAGACCTCGCAAGCGTTTCAACCAAAGTGGAACAGATGGTCAAAGACCATAAAGGTACGTTGCCTCGCGGAACCGAGGTCTATGTTCGCGGACAGATCCAGACCATGCATACATCTTTCACCGGACTGGTCTACGGACTTCTCTTCTCGATCGTCTTGGTCTATGCGCTGATCGTGGTCAACTTCCAAAGCTGGCTTGACCCATTCATCATCATTGCGGCGCTCCCCGGCGCCTTGGCCGGAATCGTGTGGTTGCTCTTTCTAACCCATACCCACATCAGCGTCCCTGCGCTCACCGGCGCAATTATGTGCGTGGGGGTTGCAACAGCTAACTCAATTCTGGTGGTCAGTTTTGCAAAAGAGCAGATGGACCTCGGACTGAGCGCTACGGACGCCGCTCTCACAGCCGGCTTCACGCGGTTCCGTCCCGTCATTATGACGGCACTCGCAATGATCATCGGCATGGTTCCCATGGCTCTTGGACTCGGCGACGGAGGCGAACAGAACGCACCGCTCGGTCGTGCAGTCATCGGTGGCCTTTTGCTGGCAACCTTTGGAACACTGACTTTCGTTCCTGTCTTCTTTGCGTTCATGCATCGAAATGATGCTCTCGTAGTGAAAGACTCGGAAGACGGAGCAGATACGGAAGAGGGATTATGAGTGATCCACGATCATTCAAACCTACTGAACACCGCGCCAATAGCGCATTTGGAGAGATGGCAATGAGCGCCGACGAACAGACGACACCAAAAGCAAGTCCAGAGCAAAGCTTAGCCAAAGAGCAAGCAGCTCCTCACGATGCTCAACAGAAAATACAGGAACCGCCGAAAATCTCGCGCAGATCACTGCTCTCCCTCGTCGTGATCGTGCTGGTCGTCGCTGTGGTCATCGCGGTCTTTGGCATCGTCTCCCGCAAACACGCAAGCGCTGAGTTGAAGACGTACACCGAAAACACGTCCGCTCCGCCTGTGACTCTGGAGAAGCCGGTGATGCAGAAGGGTGGTCGCGAGATCGTACTTCCCGGCAACATGCAGGCCTTCACCCTGGCGCCGATCTACGCCCGCACAACCGGCTATGTAAAGGCCTGGTATCACGACATCGGAACGCCTGTGCGCAAAGGCGAGTTGCTTGCTGTCATTGAAACCCCGGAGCTGGATCAGGAGCTTGCCTCGGCAAAAGCAGACCTCGCGACGGCAAAGAGCAATGCAGGCATTGCAAAGGTGACTTCGGATCGCTACAGCGACCTGATAGGCCGCAATGCTGTCTCGCAGCAGGACACCGACACTGCGGCCCAGGCACTGGAAGCGAGAAACACTCAGGTAGCTTCGGCACAGGCGAACGTTCAGCGGTTGGAGGAACTGGTCTCCTTTGAACGCATCATAGCCCCATTTGATGGTGTGATTACTGCACGTAACCTCGACATCGGACAACTCATCACCGCGACAGGGAGCACCTCGACCTCCGGCGGCGCAAGCTCGGCCAACAAGGAGATATTCGATATCTCTGCTGTCCGCACTCTCCGCGTATTCATCAACGTGCCGCAGATATATTCACCGGATGCCAAGAATGGAACGATCGCGAAGTTGACTCTGCCCCAATACCCAGGCCGCACCTTTGAAGGTAAGCTGGTGCGTTCGTCAGACGCAGTCGATCCTGCGACGCGAACTCTGCTCGCCGAAGTAGACGTGGACAATCGGTCGGGCGCGCTGCTGCCGGGAAGTTATACCGAAGTCCATCTCAACGTGTCCAGCGAAGCGCCCGTTTTGGTAGTGCCGGTCAGCGCATTGATCCTGGAGCCGGATGGATTGCGGGTTGCCACCGTCGATGCAAATCATCACGTGCACATGGCGCGCATCATGCCCGGTCGCGACTACGGGACGACAGTCGAAGTTCTAGCCGGCCTCAAGCCCGAAGATTCCATCGTCGGAAATCCCCCTGATTCACTGACCGACGGAGAAGAAGTTCGCGTCGTTACTCCCAACAATCAGAATCAGGCTGCGGAGGGCAAGCGATGAAGGTCCGCAATCTGTTAGTCCCTGGTGCGCTGCTCGGCGCCATGGCGATAAGTGGTTGCAAAGTTGGACCAAACTATAAGGTTCCAACCATGCCGGCCCCTCCTGCTTTCTCGGACGAAGGCCACAACGGCGACTGGGCCTCAGCGAAGCCCGCAGACGGAGTCGACCGCGGAATTTGGTGGGCAGTCTATCAGGACAACGAACTAAACGATCTCGAGCAACGATGCGCGACTGCGAACCAGAACATCGCCGCCGCTCTCCAGGCCTACGATCAGGCTCACGATCTTGTTCGAGAAAATCGTTCTTCGCTCTACCCCACCGTATCGCTCGGCGCCGGCGCATCGCGCAATCGAATCTCGAACAATGCTCCTTTGAGACCGGTAAACACGGCCGCAAGCTACTGGGACTTTCTCATTCCGCTCAGCATCTCCTGGGAACCGGATCTCTGGGGCGGCATTCGTAGGCAAATTGAGTCGAGCGCAGCCAATGCGCAAGCCACATCTGCGGATCTAGCCAACACTCAGCTCAGTCTCCAGGGCCTGCTCGCCGTAACCTTTTTTCAAATCCGGGGCCTCGACCTTCAGATACAACTTCTAAGATCGACGATCGATGCCTATACCGAGGCACTCCAGCTTACAGAGGATCGCCTGAAAGGCGGGCTAAGCTCGGATAGTGATGTCCAGCAGGCGAAGGCGCAATTGGAAGAGACTCGAGCTCAGCTCATCGATATTGGAGTACAGCGCGAACAGTTCGAACACGCGATCGCCGTTCTCATAGGGGAACCCGCAACAGGCTTTCACATTGCAGAGCATCCGATTCTCGGCAACCCGCCTTCGATCCCCACTGGTGTTCCATCGGAACTGCTCCAGCGCCGTCCGGACGTTGCGGCCGCAGAACGTCGTGTTGCCTCAGCGAATGCTCTGATCGGCGTCGCAAAGTCCGCCTACTACCCCAACGTCTTTCTTGGTGCTGGCGGGGGCGTGCAAAGCACTACAATCAGCAAGCTCTTCGACTCAGACAGCACGCAATGGAACGCCGGCCCCTCGGTCAATGAGATTCTCTTCGACGCCGGCCGCAGAAAAGCCCAGATGGACTTATCAATAGCGCAGCGAGAGCAAGCCACGGCTCTCTATCGCGAGCAGGTGCTCTCAGCTTTTCGCGATGTAGAAGACCAACTTTCGGCTTTGAGAGTGTTGGAACAAGAGGCATCGGTGCAGGACAGAGCCGTCGACGCAGCGAAAAAGAGCACAGAGCTCTCGACTCTTCGCTACAAGCGCGGACTCGCCCCTTACCTGGAAGTGCTGACGAATCAGACCATCGAGTTAACGGATGAAAGAGCCGCCGCATCTTTGGTTGCTCGGCGGATTGTAGCAAGCACCCAGCTGCAGATGGCCCTCGGCGGAGGCTGGAACTCCGCACAACTCCCCCCGAACTAGAGCCGCAGTTCATCGAGCCGCAGCGTCACTGAAATCGGTTTTCTTTCGACGAAGAGAGCGACATCAATCTCCTCGTCGGAAGAAAATCTAGACTATCGCCGACGCGATAGGGAAGTGTCGGTAGAAATTAACCGATGCCTGGCTCATTACTATTGCCGCTTTGGCAGGACACTCCAAATAGCATTGTCTTCCTGACCGAGAACCCATGCACAAATACCCTGTAGACGCTGCTCCTTAGCCAGATTGTAGCGATCGGCAAATCCGCGTTTTTCGGTGTAGAAGATCCACTCGCGCATCTGGTCCCGATAAAAGAAGAAATAAGCCGAGTGATCCACTGGGTCCCACTGTTCATGACCGTCGTAGGTATCGCGAAGCGTCTGGACGTCGGCTGCGCTGATGTAGTCTGCCGTGATATTTGGCTTCTGTTCCTTCTCGTTCAGCCCCGGGTCACCCGCATACCAGTGATAGCCATAGAGTGCGATACCAAGCGATAACTTCTCCCTCGGTACTGCCTTCAACGCATAGTCAAGATTCTCATTGGTCCATACCCATCCCCCGACTGGCCCAGGTGTAGTCCATCGCGTGTGTTGGTCATACGTCATCAGGCAGATCAGATCAACCGAGTCACTGAGCGCCTTCAGGTCGAACACTCCACGCCAATCCGCGAAGATCCATTTGCTGAAGGCGCTATGCCCCGGGTGCCCAGGCGCGTTAGGAACTACCGCGATCTGCAGTTGCAGGCGTTCCCGGTGCATGGCGTCGGCGATACGTTTCACAGCAGCCGAAAGAGCATCACGGTCAGTCCACGAGATGTCCTCGAAGTCGAGCTGGAAGCCGTCGTAGCCATTCTGCTTGCACTCAGAAATCAACGATCCGATCAACGCAGTCTGCGCCTTATCGCTGGTCAGTAACGAGTGGACGCCGGTCTTATCGAAGATAGCGATGATGGGAAACAAAGCGATGTGCCGCTGCTTCACAACGTGTATCACAGCCGGATCCGGCTCGCCATACACCAGTCCATTCGCATCCACGCCATACCACGTCGGCACGATGATATCGATCTTGGTCTGATGCTCCATGAAGTCGCGAACCGAATCCGGATGGTCAGTCATATAGAACAGCGTCTTGGGCTGCGCGAAGACCGCTGGCACAAGAAAAAGAAGGCAGAGCAGAAGTTTCGTCATCAAGGCCTCATCAAACGGGCTGAAACAAGATTGATAAAATCGAGCGGCTTAGGCGCTCTCAAGGGTCAAAGATGGCGGCACGTCCGCTGGTTGGGACCCAAACGCAAGATTCGGCTTGTCCCCCATCTCGAAGACGATGCGTGCCCCGTTCACAATATCCCGATGGTTGAACCAGGATTTCGTGTAAGGCCTTCCATTGAAGGTCACAGATTGAATGTATTGATCAGTCGCCGAGTGGCGATGCGCGACAATCTCAAGCTGCTTGCCGTTGCCCAGTTGAACACTCACTTGATCGAACAACGGCGTGCCGAAGACGTAGTTGCCGCTCACCGGGTCAACAGAATAAAAGCCCAGCGAACTAAGAATGTACCAGGACGACATCTGGCCCACATCTTCGTTGCCCTGCAACCCGTCCGGAAGCGCGGCATACATCTTCTCCATCAGCATGCGCACGCGCGCCTGTGTCTTGTGCGGCTGCCCCGCATACGAATAAAGATAAGCAATATGATGCGATGGCTCGTTGCCATGCGCATACTGGCCCACTAGTCCCGCAATATCTGGCGGAGCATCTGCAGGCAGAGTCGAAGGCTGATCGAACAACTCATCGAGCTTCACGAGAAACTGCTTCTGCCCACCCAGTATCTCAATCAACCCCGCCGCGTCATGCTGAATCCCAAACGTAGTCTGCCATGAGTTCGACTCAGTAAAGTCGCGCCACTTCTTCGTCGTTCCCATCTCGATTGGATCGAAGGGCCCAGCCCATTCCCCATTCGCCAGCTTAGGCCGCGCAAAGTTTATCGAGCGGTCGTAGTAGTTGCGATAGTTGCGCGAGCGCTCAACCAGCATCGTCGCATCGTCCGCACGGCCAAGCTTCTTCGCGACGTGCGCAATCGCCCAGTCGTCATAGCAATACTCGAACGTCTTACTGACTGACTCTTCTTCGAGATCGCACGGGATGTAGCCCTTCGAACGGTAATAACCGAGACCACGATAGTCATCCACCATCGCACGTTTCATCATCACCTTGTAGGCGCGCTCATAGTCCACTCCCGCAATGCCTTTGTTGCATGCCTCCGCAATCACGGCCGCGGAGTGATAGCCCGTCATTGTCCCGGTCTCGCAACCCTGCAGCGGCCAAACCGGCATTCCGGCGGGACTTTCTTCCGCCATGCGGATCAAAGCGTTTGCAAAGTCCGGCACCCGGTCGGTCGCGATCAGCGTATACAGAGGGTGGGCGGCGCGATAGGTATCCCACAGCGAAAACGCAGTATAGTTTCGTTGTCCGCTCTGTAGTTGATGAATCTGCTTATCCATCCCCCGATAGCGCCCGTCGACATCATCGAACAGCGAAGGCCCAACGCAAGCGTGGTACAGCGCCGCATAGAAAATCCGCTGATGCGTCTCGTTCTCCGTTTTGATCCTGATGCGCGAGAGTTGTTGGTTCCACTTTTCGCGTGCAACGCGACGAACCTTTTCGAAGTCCCATCCCGGAAGCTCAACCTTCAGATTGTTCGCTGCAGACTCTGCGCTCACTCCGGAGATTCCCGTCTTCACCAGAATCACCGGATTCTTCGCCGTATCAAAGAACAGAACGCACTTTAGAGATTTGCCCGTCAGAGGCTGTGTCCCATCCGGAACCTCTACCCCCTCCCGATAAAACACAACCCGAGTCGGCTGTTGAGAAAACTTCATCGTGAAGTAGATCTGCCGTCCATCACCCCAAGCCTTCGTGGTGCGCCCCCCAGCCAGCGTATCCGGTGCGGTACGCTCAAGCGAAGACGTGACCACGGCTGACTGCCCGTTATAGGCATAACTATGTTCGAGGTCGACGATAATATGACCCGACTTCGGAGCATCCGCTCCCACCGGGAAGCTATACCGATGCAATCCAGTGCGCTCCGTCGCAGTCAATTCAGCGCGAATCCCGTAATCCTTCAGCAGAACAGAATAGAAGCCAGGCTCGGCATGTTCGTCCGCATGGTCAAACCGCGACCTATAGCCCTCGTCAGGATTACTCCGCGGACCAGGCACAATCTTCGACTCACCGGTCCCAGGCATCACAAGAAAGTCGAGTAGATCGCCACAACCCGTACCGCTCAGGTGCGTGTGGCTGAAGCCCATAATCGAAGTGTCGGAGATGTGATAACCCGAGCACCAGTCCCATTGATCGTTGAAGGTGTCCGGACTGAGTTGAACCGCACCGAATGGCACCGTGGCTCCCGGAAACGTATGCCCATGCCCGCCGGTTCCAATTCTGATATCAACCAACGACGCCGCATCGAACGTGGTACCTGCGGCTTTGGAACCGTGAATGATCTTGCCGAATGCGCTTGTCTCCGTCGCACTAACCGCACAGGCCGCCGAGACGCCGCCGAGGAATGTTCTTCTTGAAATCACTGATGCTCCATGAATAACCGACTACAAAAGATGGAAGTCGCTCAGACGCCTCTGTCATCGCAACCCATACTGTGTATTGACGTAGACTAAACCGAATTGAGTAGTAATGATCAAAATATTGACGGATTATCGACCAAAAAGTCATCCACGTGAAATATTAGTAGGTGAAGCCAAATTTTTCACGCTCTCAAGGTATCGATCACCTCTATTATCCAGGAACCAATCGATCAAAAGATGACACACAACGAAATCAGCCGCCGCGAGATGCTGCGAATGGCAGCAGGAGCCGCAGCATCCCTCACCCTACGGCCTTCGACAGCTTTGGCAGCCACTGCGCCACCTTCATTCACCTCCAAACGCCCCTCCCTCCGGGACAGAAAATTTCGCAGCACAGCCGTAGAAGCCTACCTCACAAACATGAGCAGTAAAATCGGTGACCCCGAACTGGCGTGGCTCTTTCAAAACTGCTACCCCAACACGCTCGATACCACCATCGAGTTCGGCGCCTTCGAAGGCAAACCGGACACCGCAGTGATCACAGGCGACATTCCCGCGATGTGGCTGCGCGATTCTTCCGCTCAGGTGTGGCCCTATCTCCCGCTGGCTGCAAAGGACGCGGAACTCCGCAAAATGCTCGAAGGCGTCATTCGTCGCCAGGCGAGGTGCATCCTCATCGACCCCTACGCGAACGCCTTCATGGCCGACCTCGACGCACCTCCGCTCGAGTGGAGCAGAACCGACGCAACCGACATGAAGCGCGGCGTAGGCGAGCGAAAGTGGGAACTCGACTCGCTCTGCTACCCAATGCGCCTCTCTTACGGATACTGGCGCGCAACAGGAGATACCTCTCCGTTTGACGAGACCTGGCGCTCCGCGATGACGCTCGCGGTCCAGACAATGCGCACTCAACAGCGCAAGCAAGGCCTCGGGCCCTATCACTTCCAGCGAACCTCAAAGATCGCAACCGAGACATTACCTTGCAACGGGTACGGCGCGCCGGTCCAGCCTGTGGGTCTCATCGCATCTGGCTTCCGGCCGTCAGATGACGCCTGCACCTTCCCATTCCTCGTCCCCTCGAATCTGTTCGCAGTCACAACCCTTGGCTATCTAGCCCAGATGGCCAACGAGATTCTGCACAACTCAGCTCTCGCAAACGAAGCCACCGACTTATCGAGCGAAGTATCGAAGGCTCTCCAACAACACGCCGTGGCACAGACCCCCCAAGGCACCATCTGGGCCTACGAGGTAGACGGCTATGGCAGCCAACTCCTGATGGACGACGCCAACATCCCAAGTCTTCTCGCGCTCCCATACATTCACAGCTCCCCCGACCAGGCTCTCTACGCCCGCACCCGAAGCTTTGTCTGGAGTGAACGCAATCCATGGTTCTTTAGGGGAAGCGCAGGCGAGGGCATTGGCGGTCCGCACGAAGGCAAAGACATGATCTGGCCCATGGCCATCACCACCTACGCGCTTACAAGCCAATCGGACAAAGAGATCGCTCACGCCCTCGCCATGCTGAAACACGCCAGCGCCGGATCAGGCTTCATGCACGAGAGCTTCAATCGCAACGACGCCACAAAGTTCACAAGAAGCTGGTTCGCCTGGGCAAACTCGCTATTCGGCGAACTCATAGCAAACCTGGCCACGACACATCCCGCGTTGCTTCAGGCCAGCCCATCATAACTCCGCCGGCCACGCTCCGTCTTCAGCAACAAATCTCTGCGATGGCCCGGCGCAGCATCGTCACACATGCGTCAAGTTCAGCGATCGGAACACACTCCCGCGGACTATGCGCAGTCAGCATCGAACCCGGCCCAACTACCACAGCCTCAGCTCCCATTCGAGCAAGCCAAGGAGCCTCGGTCCCGAAGGCAATCGTCTGGATTTCGGAGTCGGATCCTCTCATAACGGAACGAATCACAGCGCTATCAACTCCGGTCTCAAACCCTTCATCCATCCTCAAGACCTCAACCTGTATCTCAATCCCATCCAGGCCCTGCTCCGTCTCCATTCGATCAATGATCTCTCGCAGCCGCTCAAGAACAACCTCCGGCCGCTGAGTCGGAACAGGCCTCCACTCCAATAAAAACGAACACTCCGCAGGCACAACATTCTTTGCCGTCCCCCCGCGAACTTCCCCAACATTCAAGGTCGTCCAAGGCGGCAAAAATGCATCGTTCCGATCCTGCATCAGCACCTGCGCCAACCCCTCAATCTCTTGCAGCAATCGAGCCGCAGCAAAGATCGCGGATCGCCCAGCCTCAGGAAACGCACTATGCGCGGCTCTTCCCATCACCTTGATCGATGCAAGACAATAGCCTTTGCCCGCACGCGCCGGAACAAGCGACGTAGGCTCTCCTACGATCGCGTATCTCGCGCGCAATGCATCGCACGAAAGAAGGTACCGCGCTCCCCGGCAACCCACCTCCTCATCCGAGGTAAACACCAGGCACAACCGCTTCTTCAACTCTTCCGTTTTGATCTCCGATGCCGCCGCCAGCATACACGCAAGAAAGCCCTTCACATCGCAAGCCCCACACCCATGGAGCATCCCATCCTTTTCGTGAAGTTCCGTTGCCTCTACCCACTCCGCGCTAAAAGGAACCGTATCGGTATGACACACAATCGCAAGCTCCGCATCGATCCTTCCGTCGTCCATCGGCTGCGGAGACACAACAAGATTCAACTTCTCCACGCCAGCCGAATCCTCATACCGAAACAGTCGATGATGCCACCCAAGCGGTTCGAATATCCTCTGAATCCATTCAGCCACCGGCCGATTGCTCATACTCGAGACGCTGGGAATCGCCACCAGCTCCCGAAGCAGTGTTCCGGGCAGAATCATAACTCCGTCCCTAACCGCGTCTGCACTCGTCGAAACGCCTCGATGATCTCACCCTCCAACACATGACGCCTCTCTTCAACGACAATCTTGCCATCGACGACAACATTGCAAACAGCCCTCGGAGACATACTGAACACAATGTTCGTCAGCAGCTCGTCAGACAGACTTCCCGCGATCGAAGAGTCCGCGAGATCCACTGTAAAGAAGTCCGCAAATTTCCCCACCTCCAGCGCACCAGCTTCCACATGAAGTGATCGCGCCCCGGCACGAGTCGCAAAGTCGAACAGAAGCGCCGGCAAAGCTTCCCCCTGTCGGCCATCGAGAACCGCACGCTGCAGGTGCCGCAGTCGCAGATTGGATTCCAGCTCCCGAGCATTTTCCAGCGCATCCGTCTGCGTGTGGCTATCCGTCCCGAACGCAATCGATACACCCGCATCGATCAAATCATCGGCGGCAAGAATCCCGTCCCCGAGATTCCGTTCGGTCGTAGGGCACGCTCCAACGGTAATCTTCCCGCGTCCCATTCGGTCGATCTCACCAGCCTGCAGATGGATCGCATGAATGGCAGTGAAGTCAGGTGTAATCAGCCCAAGCCCATCGAGAAACTCAAACGGCGTCACTCCATACTCAGCGACGCAAGCTTCAATCTCCGCAGGCTGTTCGGCAACATGCATATGCAAAGGCATCGCATGCTTCTGCGCCCAGGCCGAGATAGTCTTCAAATATTCCCGCGGAACTGCCCTCACACTATGCGGTGCAAGCCCAAAGCTCACAGTCGCCTCCATCTTCGCAATCTCACTCCGCAACGCCTCTGAATCAACCAAAAATTTCTCCGCATCGGGTTCGATGAAACGTATCTGCCCTGCATCGGGCGGAAGCTCAAAGCCCGCACGAACATACGCACACCGAAGCAGAACAATCCGTATCCCCACGCTCTCGGCCGCACGGATCACCTGCTTCGCCAGCAGGTTCGGATCGGCATAAGCTTCGCCCTTCGGAGTGCGATGAAGATAGTGAAACTCCCCAACCGTCGTAATCCCCGCAAGCGTCATCTCGAGAAACGCCATGCGCGCAACGTCGTAGATCTCGTCCGGCGTCAGCGCAAGTGCACAACGGTACATAATGTTGCGCCACGACCAGAAGTCAGGTCCGCTTCGACGCCTCGACTCTGCCTTACCTCTCAACGCACGCTGAAACGAGTGCGAATGAATATCGATCATCCCCGGCATGAGTGCGAGACCCGGCAACCGCCGAACATCAGACACGCCCACACCTTCTGCATCTTTCCTAGCCCCCACCGGCCCAACGAAAATGATTCTTCCGTCATCCCCCACAACCAGTTCGCAATCGTTCCGAAAGCGTCCATCGACGTAAAGGAGTTCAGGTTGATAAGACACACTCATGCAGCCTGCTTTCGTCCGGCAACCCAGACCTCGCGAACCACACTCTGTCCGATCGTATAAGGCAGGTCCCGCCAATCCGAGCTCTCAAGCACAAGCAAATCCGCTTGCATCCCAACCTCCAGCCGCCCGACATTCGACGACCCAAGCGCCGCCGCCGCATTCACCGTCGACGCGCTCAACGCCTCCCCCGCGGTCAGTCCATTCAACCTCACCGCCAGCCCCATCGCAGCCGCCGTAGAAAAGAGCGGACTAGAGCCCGGATTCAAATCCGTCCCGATAGCCACCGCTGCCCCGGCATCGATCAACGCCCGACCCGGCGCAGCAGCAAGGCCCAGGTGAAGACTCACCCCCGGAAGGATCGTCGCAATCGTCTTCGACCTCGCGATCAGACCGCACTGATCGAGCGAGCACACCTCAAGATGATCGACGCTCAAAGCGCCCATCTCCAGTCCCATCTCCAGGCCGCCGACCCTCTGAAACTGCTCCGTATGCAACTTAATACTCAACCCAGCGGCCTTCGCGCAACCCAGTACGATCCTCGCGTCCGCAGCGCTCCATGCATGATGCTCAACAAAGATGTCCACCGTACGAGCGAGTCCGCGACGAGCAACCTCAGGTATCAGTTCAGCGCAAACCATCTCGCGATAAGCCTCGCGTTCAGCACGCTCCGCAGGACAGATGTGGATCAGCAACGTAGGTATCAACTGACTCTGAGTCCGTTGCTGCAGCAAGCGAATCGCCTCCAGCATCCGCAACTCCGCTTCGAGCGTGTACCCGTACCCCGACTTCACCTCGATCGTTGTAGCGCCTGAACGCTGCAGCGTCTGAACACGAGGCAACGCCAGCGCTGCCATCTCTTCACTGTTTTTCTCAGCGGTCTCACGAATCGTATGCCAGATCCCTCCACCCGCCGCGAGAATCTCTTCGTAGGTCGCACCAGCGCTTCGGGCCTCAAAGTCGGCCAGTCGGTCACCGGCCCATACTGCATGAGTGTGGGGATCAACGAGTCCTGGAACAACCGCGCGATTTCCAAGATCGACGACCGACTCAGCATTGCCATGCCAATCACGCTCTGCTCCAATCCAGGAGATCAATCCCTCATCGACAGCAATCGCTGCCTGCAGAATCGTCCGCAGTTGCCCCATCGCCGACCCATGCTTCGCTCCAGCGCCAAACGGAGTCACAACCTGGGAGATCCCGGTTAAGAGCAGTTCGCTCATCTTGCCCCAGCTTTGTTGGCGATGTGAACGCTCGGCATGTCGAGTCCGCGCTCCTCTGCAACCCTGCGAGCCTTCTCATATCCAGCATCGGCATGTCGAATCACACCCATAGCCGGATCGTTCGTAAGGCACAGCCGCAATCGTTGATCCGCTTCCTCGCTGCCATCAGCCACAGCGACCAGCCCAGCGTGCTGACTATATCCCATGCCAACGCCGCCCCCATGATGAAAGCT
Organism: Tunturiibacter psychrotolerans; assembly: GCF_051013365.1. Lineage (GTDB taxonomy): Bacteria > Acidobacteriota > Terriglobia > Terriglobales > Acidobacteriaceae > Edaphobacter > Edaphobacter psychrotolerans_A. Next base: position 3,411,449 of record NZ_CP132941.1, read on the forward strand.
CATCCAACCGGCCCCGCTGGCAATCCCAGTTGCAAAGTTGAGCAGCGCCCAATCCGATACAGCGTCCGAACCATCCAGCATCGCCTCCGTCTCACGGTACGGGCTCGCAACCGAACCCGCATCCAGATGATCTCGGCCAATCACAATAGGCGCCTTCAGCCGACCATCCCGCACCATCTGGTTGAACAGCAAACCAGCCTGATCGCGTTCCCGGTAGCCCAACCAGCATATACGCGCCGGTAACCCTTGATAGGCGACATGCTCTCCAGCCCAAGGCAGCCATTGATTCAACCGCGCATCGTCTGGGAAGAGCTTGAGCAGAGCCGCATCGGTGGCCGCAATATCGGCAGGATCGCCCGACAGAGCAACCCATCGAAAAGGTCCTCGCCCCTCACAAAACGAATCACGAATAAACGCAGGAACAAATCCCGGATAGTCAAAAGCATCGGCCACTCCAGCGATCTTGGCCTGCGCCCGCAGATTATTGCCGTAGTCGAAGCAAACTGCGCCACGCCGCTGCAACTCCAGAATCGCCTGAACGTGCTGAGCAATATCCGCGCGCACCCGCTCCAGATAGCGCTCCGGTTCACGGCTCCGTTGCGACGCTAGGTCCTCATCCTCCCTGGCAACCGGCCAGTAGCCATAGAGCGGGTCATGCGCGCTCGTTTGATCTGTAACAACATCGGGCACAAATCCAGACCGCACAATCTGCGGCAAGATAGCTGCTGCATTCCCAAGCAGACCAATCGAAACCGCACGACCCTTTTTGCGTGCCGCCGTCGCTCGCGAAATCGCATCTTCGAGCGAACTTGCCATCTCATCCAGATAACGCGTAGCGATGCGTCGCTGAATCCGGCTCTCATCTACTTCGATACAAATACTCACACCGCCCGCCAGCTTTACTGCAAGCGGCTGAGCGCCTCCCATGCCGCCCAGACCGGCAGTGAGCGTAATCGTCCCTCTAAGGGATCCGTTGAAATACTTCTGCGCCGCTCCCAGGAAAGTCTCGTAAGTTCCCTGAAGAATTCCCTGCGTCCCAATGTAGATCCACGATCCCGCAGTCATCTGCCCATACATCATCAATCCAGCGCGATCCAGCTTGTCGAACTCGTCCCAGTTCGCCCAGTGCGGTACCAGATTCGAATTAGCAATCAACACTCGAGGAGCCAGCGGGTGCGTCTCCAGCACCGCCACCGCTTTTCCCGACTGCACCAGCATCGTCTCGTGGTTCTTCAGCCGATCAAGCGTGCTGACCAGCGTATGGTAAGCCTCCCAGTTACGAGCCGCCTTCCCACGCCCACCATAGACAATCAACTCCTCCGGCTTCTCTGCCACCTCCGGATCGAGGTTGTTCATCAACATGCGTTTGGCAGCTTCCTGAATCCAGCCTTGCGCAGTACGTGTGTTCCCGCGTGGTGCACGAATCGGGCTATAGGCACTCATGCGTGCGCCACCTCCGGTACATTCAGCGTCGACGCCCATTCGATCTTCGCAAGAAACTCGTCTGCATCAGCCATAATTCCAGACAGCACGCAATCTCCCTCCCACTCGGGACACGCAACCCGAAATGCACTGCGAGCTGCATCCAGCATAGGCGACACGGAACGATCTCCGCGAAGATCAAGCGCACGCGTAGCGGTCAGCCATTCAATCGCCAACACCATCCGGCAGTGCGTCACCGATTGCATCAGCTTCAGCGCAGCGGTCATCCCCATACTCACAAAATCTTCCTGATTCCCGCTAGTCGGGATCGAGCACGCAGAGGCTGGCGTAGCCAGAACGCGCATTTCAGCGACCAGCGCGGCAGAGGTCACCTGCGCCATCATCAATCCTGACTCAACTCCCGGCTTCGTAGCGAGAAACGCAGGGAGCCCTTCATTGAGACTAGGGTTCATCAGCCTCTCCGTCCGACGTTCTGAGATCCCAGCCAGCTGGCACATCGCAATCGCCAACTGATCCAGAACCAGCGCAAGCGGAGCTCCATGAAAGTTACCACCCGAAACAAAATCATCCTCAAGCAGCAACGGATTGTCCGTCGCACTATTCAGCTCAATCGCGAAGACCCGTTCCGCCTGTCGCAAAGAATCCCACACCGCGCCATGCACCTGCGGAACACAGCGCAAACAATAAGCGTCCTGAACACTCGTACTCGACCGATGCCGCGTCGATCCCGCAAGCAACTCACGAAGCGAAGCCGCGCTCTGAACCTGCCCCGGATGCGGGCGTGCCGCATGAAGCCGCTCATCATACGCCGCCGCCGTACCACGCAACGCCTGCAGCGTCAGTGCCGCCGCAATCTGTGCCGACTGAAACAACTCATTCAGATCATGAAGTTGCAAGCACCCAATCGCCAACATCGCCTGCGTCCCGTTCAGCAGCGAAATCCCTTCCTTCGCCTGCAGCTTCAGCGGCTCCAGCCCAACACGCTTCAAGCACTCAGCAGCCGACTTCCGCTCCCCCGCCAGAAAAGCCTCACCCTCGCCAATCAACACCAGCGCCATATGCGCAAGCGGCGCCAGATCCCCACTCGCGCCAACGCTTCCACGCATCGGCACAACCGGAGTAATGCCGTGGTTCAGCAGGTCACACAGCCTCTCCGCAACCACCGGCCGAATCCCCGACAATCCCATCGCAAGAATGTTTGCCCTGATGAGCATCATCGCCCGAACAACATCTTCAGGCAGTGGCTCCCCCACGCCACAGCAGTGCGAACGCACCAGATTCAACTGCATCTGCTCAATACCATCGGCCTCAAGCCGCACATTCGCCAGCAGCCCAACCCCAGTGTTCAGCGCATAAACCGCGGTGTCGCCGCGAAGCGCCTCTTCCACCTTGCCGCGCGAGATCTTCATCCGCCCCAAAGCACTTCCCGAGATCGACGCAGATTCGCCGCCTCGCGCAACGCGAACAACTTCATCAATCGTCAACGATCTTCCATTTAGTTCAACCATAATCAGCAAGGATAGAGGTTCACGGCGAGCCAAGCCATGTGAAACAAGCGGAAAACAGCGCAATAATCAGTTGAAACGTTGAAACCAGCAGCGCTATTCAGATCAATCCGTCAAATTAAAAACGTATTACACTTGATACCTCGGTAGCGTCATCCAGCTACAAGCAAAGAGGCTATACCCATGGCTCAGGATCTCGATCCCATCGACTACAACATCGTGCGTATGCTCGCCGAGGACGCCAGAGTCTCTTACGCAGAACTCGGCCGCAAGGTCGGTCTTTCACCCTCTGCCGTGGCCGAACGAATCCACCAACTCGAAGCCGACAAAGTCATCCTCGGCTACCGCGCCCTGCTCGATGAAAAAGCCTTCGGTTACCCGGTGATGGCCTTCATCCGCCTCACCTGCGACAACACCCACTACCGCCCTTTTCTAAAATTCCTCCCCACCATCGACGCTGTGCAGGAGTGCCATCACATCACAGGCGGAGAAGCCTTCCTCATCAAAGTCCGTCTCTCGTCCATCGACCAGCTCGAGCCTCTCATCGAACGTCTTCTCCCCTACGGAATGCCCACCACCAGCATGGTTCTCTCGACACCCGTCCATCGGCAACAAGAGGCCTGGCTCCTGAGGCACGCCGGCTTCCCCTCTCGACCCAGAAAAAAATAACGGTCAAAAATTATTCCGAAGTAAGCGCCTTCAGATACAAATACTCGAACTCCACTCCAGTATAAAAATCGACAACACGAATACGCTCATCCCGCCCATGCGCACGAACATCGTCGCGGTCCACCCCCATACCCGAGAAGCCATAACTCGGAATCCCTGCATTCATCGTGTACACGCTGTCGGAAGCGCCAGTCTCCATCTCAGGAATCACCGGAATACCCGGCCACATCGTCTTCACCACAGCGTCGAGCGGACGAAACACCACCGGATCCAGCGGAGGCGGCGCCATCGACTTGCGATCGGAGCCTTTGTCAAACACCTCGCCACTATTGTCGACATACTGCACCTTCAGCGTCGGATCGGCAAAGATCCGAACCAGCTCCTGCCGAATCTCCTCTTGCGAATGCCCAGGAAATATGCGGCAATTCACATTCGCCACCGCGCTCCCCGGTAACGCATTCGGCGCGTGTCCAGCCGACATCATCGTCGCAACGCAGGTCGTATGCAGCAGCGAGTTATAGATCGCGTCCTTCGACAACCGCTGCGCAGCCTCCGCATTCGGCACCGCCCCCGACACAGCCTTCAGATCTTCCGCCAGCTGCCCATCTTTCGTCTTCGCGCTACTCGCGAAGTAGGCCCGCGTCACCTCATTCGTCTCCAGAGGAAACTGCGCTTTCTCCAGGCGCCCCAACGCATCTGCAACCTGATAGATCGCATTGTCAGGCCGCGGCAGGGAACTATGCCCACCCGGATTCGTCGCACTCACACGATAGTCGGCATAAAGTTTTTCCGTCGCCTCAACCCCCATGCTCACAGCCCTGCCCTCCTCCAGCTCAGGCCCACCCGCATCAGGATTCAGCGCAAACCCTGCGTCTACAAGTTCGCGATGATTCTTCAGCAGCCAATCCACGCCGTTCGACTTGCCTCCCTCTTCATCCGCAGTCAAAGCCAGAATGATGTCGCGATCAGGAACAAATCCCTCACGCTTCATCCGGATAAAGCTCTCAACCACCGCCGCATCGCTATCTTTCATGTCCTGCGTCCCGCGCCCGTAAAAGTACCCATCCTTCTCAACGAACTGAAACGGATCAGTCGTCCAGTCCGAACGCTTCGCCTCGACGACATCGATATGCCCAATGATCAGCACCGGTTTCAGCGTCGAACCCGCACGCCCGCGATATCGCGCCACCATATTGCCCTTCCTGTCATTCGGCCCCATCACCACCACATCCGACTCCGCAAAGCCAGCATCGAGCAACCGCTTCCGCATCGCATCCGCCGCAATCGTAGTGCTCCCAACTGAGTCCGTTGTGTTCGTCTCAATCAGCTGTTGAAAGATGTCGCGAGCAAGCGCTTCATCGGCAGCAGGCAATTGATTGGACTGGGCAAACAGCGACGACGTCAAAGCAACGGAAACCAGACAAGCGGCGATTGATCTCAAGGAGCGATCCTTCTCATAAATATGTGGGCAGTGATCCAATATTCGCACGAATGGTCTCCGCAATCCTGAAAACATGCACGATCTTCGCGTCCAGTAGTCGTCACACATTCAATCCTCTGGACAACTCACCTCTCGACGCTTATTACTTTTAGACAACGATAGAACGATCCCCAGCACGTCGCGAGTTCGAATGAACCGGAGAAGTTTTTTAGTTGCAACAGGCGCGTCCCTGGCCAACGCGATCGTTCCACGAAGCAGCCGAGCGTTGCCGACCTCAGCCCCTGCGCCCCACACCCCTGAACTTCGCCTGCGCATCGAGCCCTGCACCTTGGACATCGGCCACGGCGTGCAGATTTCAACCGTGGCGTACAACGGCCAAATCCCAGGCCCCTTGCTTCGTCTGAAAAAAGGCAAGCCTATCACCATCGACGTCACCAACGCCACGAAAACCCCAGACCTGGTCCACTGGCACGGCCTCACCACCGATTCGCTGAACGACGGCGCAGTCGAAGAAGGCTCTCCACTCATTGCCCCCGGAGCCACGCTGCGCTATCAACTGACGCCGAACCCCTCCGGCACCCGCTGGTATCACACCCACGCCATGGCTATGGGAGATCTCTCCCTCGCAGCCTACACCGGCCAGTTCGGCTTTCTCCTCATCGACGGCGAACCCGACCCAGGGCGTCACGATAAAGAAATAAATCTCGCCATCCATCACTGGGGCCCGCACTTCGTCCCCATGGTCGAGACCATGCGCGCTCAATCACAAAACATGCCGCAGACCGCAGGCTCCGACGTCGGTTACACCCACGCCACCATCAACGCACACATGCTCGGCGCAGGCGAACCCATTCGCGTCAAACAAGGAGAGCGTGTTCTCTTCCGTCTCCTCAACGCCAGCGCAACCGAAAATGTAGTTCTCGCCCTTCCCGGCCACACCTTCCGCGTCATCGCAATGGACGGCAACCCCGTCCCGAACCCCACCGCCGTTGACGTCTTGTCCCTCGCCGTTGCCGAGCGTGTAGACGCGATCGTCGAGATGAACTCGCCCGGCGTCTGGGTCTTGGGCTCAACGTTGAAAGAGAGCCGCGACATCGGTTTGGGAGTCGTCATCGAGTACGCCGGCAAGTCCGGCGACCCGGTATGGCGCGACCCACAGCCCGCAGAGTGGGACTACACCCGCTTCGCCGCCAACAATCCAGTCCCGGACCCAGAGGAGACCTTTACCCTCACCTTCCGCGATTCGGGCGCACTCAACGGCTCTCAATTCGACACTTGGACCATCAACGGCGATGCGTGGCCCAACGTCAAACCATTCAAAGTCAAACGCGGCAAGCGCTATCGCATGATCTTCCGCAACGCCAGCGGCGACCAGCATCCCATCCACCTGCATCGCCACAGCTTCGAAGTCACACGCATCGAAGATCAACATCTCAGCGGACTAATCAAGGACACTGTCAACGTAATGCCGCTCCAAACCATCGCCGTAGACTTCACTGCAGACAATCCAGGCGACTCGCTCCTCCACTGCCATCAGCAACTCCACATGGACTACGGCTTCATGCAAATCATCAAGTACACGGACTAGCTCATGGGCCAAGCGAAAAGCACGAAGTCGCAAGCACATGGGGGAGCCATAGACAGGCGCGCCCCCGCTCTTATTGCGGGCCTCCTGGCATTGACGCTCATCGACCCAAGCCACACTGTTCCCGCGGCAACCGCACAGGCGAAACACGCTGCGACCCAGACGGACTGGCCAGTCTACGGTGGACAAAGCGCAGACGATCGTTACTCCACCCTCCACCAGATCGACCGCACCAATGTCCACAAACTTAAAGTTGCGTGGAAATTCGATACCAAAGAGCCCGGCGGCCTCCAGACCAATCCGCTTATCATCGGACGAGTTCTCTTCGGCTTCACGCCCACACAAAAAGTCATCGCGCTCGACGCCGCCACCGGGAAAAATCTCTGGACCTTCAGCACCGGCACACCCGGCCTCCAACCCACACGCGGCCTCAGCTACTGGACCGACGGAACGCAAAGCATCCTCTTCGCTGGCCTACTCAGCAATCTTTACGCGCTCGACCCCGCAACTGGAAAACTCATCTCCAGCTTCGGTGACGGCGGCAAAATCGACCTCCGCAAAGATCTAGGCGAAGAAAACGTCACACAATCCTTTGCCGCTCTCACCTCTCCCGGCCTCGTCTACAAAGACATGATCATCGTCGGCTTCCGCGCACCGGAGACGCAGCCCGCCCTCCGCGGCGACATCCGCGCCTACGACGTCCACACCGGCAAGCTGCGCTGGATCTTTCACACCGTCCCTCACCCCGGAGAAGCCGGCTACGATACATGGCCCAAAGACGCATGGAAGATCACCGGAGCCGCGAACAACTGGACCGGCATGGCGCTCGATGAAAAACGCGGCATCGTCTACGCCCCCACCGGTTCCGCAGTCAACGACTTCTACGGCGCAGACCGCATCGGCGACGATCTCTACGCCAATACTCTCCTCGCACTCGACGCCAACACCGGCCAACGCCTCTGGCACTTCCAGGGAGTCCACCACGACATCTGGGACCGCGATTTCCCATCGCCTCCATCCCTCGTCACCGTCCGCTCTCACGGCAAACAAGTAGACGCCATAGCCCAAACCACCAAGCAGGGCTATCTCTTCCTCTTCGACCGCGCCACAGGCCGACCTCTCTTCCCCATTGAAGAAAAGCCATTCCCCGCCTCCACCGCCCCCGGCGAAAAGGCCGCTCCCACCCAACCAGTCCCATCGATTCCCGCACCCTACGCCCGCCAGCTCCTCACCGCCGACATGCTCACCACACGCACCCCCGAAGCGCACGCATGGGCAGCCGAGCAGTTCAAATCCTTCATCAGCAACGGCATCTTCGTTCCCTTTACCGTCGACAAGCAAACCGTAGTCTTCCCTGGCTTCGACGGCGGCGCCGAGTGGGGTGGCTCAGCCGTCGACATCAAAACCGGCGTCATCTACATCAACGCCAACGACATCGTCTGGACCGGCGGCCTCACCGAAAACAAGCAAGGCGGCAGCCTCGGCGCCAACGTCTACCAAAGCCAATGCTCCATCTGCCACGGAGGCGACCGCAAAGGCAATCCCCCAGCCTTCCCATCCCTCATCGACGAGCAAAAGCGTCTCTCCGACGCCCAGATCACCGAGATCATCCACAACGGCAAGGGCCGCATGCCCTCCTTCCCCAACGTCGAAGCCGCCCGTCTCACCGCCGTCCTCGAATATCTAAAAACCGGCGACACCGGCGCAGCAGCAACCCCCGCCCCAAAATCCGCCAACCGCAACGAGATCGCCGGCGCCAAAATCTACGACAAAAACTGCGCCATCTGCCACGGCGACGACCTCCTCGGCGCACCCTCCAACTACCCCGGCCTCCTCGGTGTCCGCCTCCGCCTAACCGACCAGCAAATCCTGGCCAACATCCACAACGGCAAAGGCCGCATGCCGTCCTTCCACAAACTCACCGACGCCGACACCGCCTCCCTCCTTCGCTTCCTTGGCGACAGTGCATCCCCCATGGTCGAAGCCGCTGTCACCTCCAACAACTCCTCCAAAAAAGAAGTCGAATCCGCCCTGGCCCCTCCCGGCGGCCTCGCCAAATACCGCTTCACCGGCTATCGCAAGTTCCTCGACCCCGACGGCTACCCCGCAGTCCAGCCCCCCTGGGGCACCCTCAACGCCATCGACCTCAACACCGGCAAATATCTCTGGAAGATCCCTCTCGGCAACTATCCCGAACTCGCCGCCAAAGGCCTCGCCAACACCGGCACCGAAAACTACGGTGGCCCCATCGTCACCGCCGGCGGCATCGTCTTCATCGCCGCCACCAACTTCGACCACACCATCCGCGCCTTCGACAGTCGCACCGGCGCCCTCCTCTGGCAAGGCGACCTCCCCTACGCAGGCAACGCCACCCCCGCCACGTACATGGTCGACGGCCACCAATACATCGTCATCGCCACCAGCAACGCCCGTAACCCCAAAGGCCCGCAGGGAGCAGCCTACGTCGCCTTCGCGTTACCCTAATCCAAGCAGCGCACCAAGCAGCAAAGAAGGGAACCACACCAACGTGAACATGCAGATCAGGACACGCCTCGGCGCAATGATGTTCCTCGAGTACTTCATCTGGGGAGCCTGGTACGTCACCGTCGGCACCTGGCTCGCCTCCTCGCTCCACTTCACCGGCCAGCAGATCGGCCTAGCCGCGGGCACCACCGCCGTCGGCGCCATGATCGCCCCCTTCTTCGTCGGCCTCATCGCCGACAAGCTCTTCGCCACCCAACGCGTCCTCGCTGCCCTCCATCTCCTCGGCGCCATCCTCCTCTTCCTCGCCTCGCAACAAATCGCCTTCAACAAAATCTACCCACTCCTCCTTCTCTACTGCCTCTGCTTCATGCCCACCCTCGCCCTCACCAACTCGCTAGCCTTCCGCCAAATGTCCGACCCCAAACTCGAGTTCGGCCCCATCCGCGTCCTCGGCACTGCCGGTTGGATCGCCGCCGGCCTCCTCGTCGGCACTCTCCGCCTCGAAGCAACCGCACGCCCCCTGCAACTAGCTGCCGCTCTCTCCATCTTGATGGCGATCTACTGCCTCACCCTCCCCGACACGCCACCCCTAGCCCGCGAAGGCCGCTTCTCCATCTCCAGCATCTTCCCCCGCGAAGCCATCGCTCTCCTTCGCGAGCGCTCCATGGCCGTCTTCGCCATCGCTTCCTTCCTCATCTGCATTCCGCTGCAGTTCTACTACGCCTTCACCAACCTCTTCCTCAACGAATCAGGCGTTCACAACGCCGCAGGCAAGATGACCGGCGGCCAAATGTCCGAGCTCTTCTGCATGCTTCTCATCCCCTGGTTCTTCCGCCGCCTCGGCGTCAAATACATGCTCGTCGCCGGCATGTCCGCGTGGGTCCTACGGTATCTCCTCTTCGCCTACGGCAACGCGGACAGCAAAGTCTGGATGTTCTGGCTCGGCATCCTCCTCCACGGCATCTGTTACGACTTCTTTTTTGTCACCGGCCAGATCTACATCGACCGCAAGGCCTCCGCAGCCCTCCGCGCAGCCGCACAGGGCCTCATCACCTTCATCACCTACGGAGCGGGCATGTTCGTAGGCTCATGGCTCTCAGGAGCAGTGGTTGAACGCTACACGACAACATCAGCAACCGGGACACCGATCCACCAGTGGCAATCCATCTGGATCGTCGCCGCATCCGCCTCAGCGGCAGTCCTGGTTCTGTTCCTGATCACCTTCACCGACAAAGAAAGATCACAAGTCACCGCAGTCGAAAGCGCTGGAGCGATCCCAATCGAGTCACCGCTCTAACTCGAAGCGACCAACGGGAGCATCAAGCAAAGCGGTATACAAGTCACGAAGTGACCGCCCCACGCGCAGTGGGCCGTCCGGCAGGACACGCGCCTCTAAGCCCACCAAGCCTCTACAGGAGGCTCTTTCAACAACACCCGCGAAAGCATCGAAATCGCCGAAGACAGCCCCTCATGCGTAGAAGCCAAAGCATCCTCATGCTCAATGCTCATCACATAGTCATACCCAACCAGCCGCAGCGCCGAAGCAATCCTCTTCCACTCCAACTCGTCATGCCCCCACCCAACCGACCGAAACAACCACGACCGCTTCGCCATCTCGCGATAGCTCTTCGTATCGAGCACGCCATTGATATCCCGCATAGCCCCATGGATCGCCACATCCTTCGCATGAAAGTGAAAGATAGCCACACCCAGCGCAGCAATCGCCGTAGGAATATCGATCCCCTGCCACCAAAGATGGCTAGGGTCTAAATTGATTCCAACCGAATCTCCCACCGCTCCCCTAAGCTTCAACACAGTCTCCGGGTTGTACACGCAAAATCCCGGATGAGCCTCAAGCGCAATCTTCACCCCAGCGTCCTTCGCAAACTGAGCCGCACCCCTCCAGTAGGGAATCAGCCGCTCGTCCCACTGCCAAGCCAACGCATCCGAAAACTCCGGAGGCCAAGCCGCCGTAATCCAGTTCGGCGTCACATCCTGCGCCGACCCACCCGGGCAACCAGAAAATGTAACCACCACAGGCACCTGAATCTGCTCTGCCAACTTCACCGTCTTCCGCAGCACTTCATCATCTCGCCCAGCAATCTCTTTCTTCGGATGCACCGGATTCCCATGGCACGACAGCGCGCTGATCGAAAGCCCCGCATCCTCCAGCTTCAAGCGATACGCTCGCGCCGCCTCTTTACTCGAGAGCAGCGCATCCAAATCGAGATGACTGTTCCCGGGCCAACCCCCCGTGCCAATCTCCAACGTTTCAATCTGCGGATATTTCTTCAACTCCACCAGCAACGCATCCAGTGTCAACCCATTGAATATCGGCGTAAACAACCCTAACCGCATCGATGATCCCCTTTTCGTCGTTGTAGTTGCTCTTGCAGTTGCTAGTTCTTTTGTTTGTCATCCCGAAGGGATCTGCGGTTGCAGTTGTAGTTGCTTCTCTAGTTGTCATCCCCGAAGGGGATCTGCTTTTGCATCCGCATTCAAACAACCAACAATCAATGAACCGGCTTCACCTTCTCATGCAGATGCTTCTGCATCGACTCCAACGTAAATCCCTTCGTCTCCGGATAAACCAACAGCACCACCAAAAACTGCACCACCATCATCGCTGCAAAGAAAAAGAACGGAATCGACTTCGAATATCGAGCCAGCACCGGAAAGATACTCGCAATCAACGCATTCGTAATCCAGTGCGCCGACGAGCCAAGGCTCTGCCCCTTCGACCGAACACTCGTCGAAAACACCTCGCTGATATAAACCCAGATCACCGCTCCCTGCGAGAACGCAAAGAAGACAATATAAGCAATCAACACCGCCAGCAGGTATTGCTGATGAGACGCAGTCTGAAAGATCATTGCGGCCGCCAGAAGGCACACGCCACAGCCAACCGCACCCACCAGCAACAGCTTCTTGCGCCCGACTTTATCGATCAGCGAAACACCGGCCAGCGTCGCCACCAGGTTCATCGCGCCAATCGCTACCGCCTGCAGATCGCTCGACACCTGACTGAACCCGGCACTCGCAAAGATATCGTTCAGGTAGTAAAGAATCGCGTTGATCCCCGTCAGTTGATTGAACATCCCAATCGAAATCGCCAGAAAGATCGGCAACCTGTTCTGCGCAGAGAATAACTTCGTCGCCGACTCCAGCCTCTCCTGACGAATCGACTCGATAATCTCCTGCACCTCAGCCTCAGAGTCAGGCGATCCCATCCGCTGCAGCGTCAACGTAGCCTCTGCAATTCGATTCTGCGTAATCAGCCACCTCGAACTCTGCGGCACACTCAGCAACATAATCAGGAAGAGCAGCGCTGGAACAAACGCCACTCCAATCTGTACCCGCCACTGAATCCCACCCTGCACAAAATGCGCCACAATCGCATTCGACATATACGCCAGCAAAATCCCCACAACCACGTTGATCTGAAACAGACCCACCATCCGCCCCCGCCACTTCGCCGGCGAAAGCTCTGCAATATAGACGGGCCCCAACACCGACGAACCACCAATTCCAAGCCCGCCAAGAAAACGGAAGAACAAAAACATACCCCAGCTTCCAGCCAGTGCACACCCCAGCGCCGAGACAACATACAACACCGCCATCCACCGCAACGCCTTCCGACTGCCTAGCTTCTGGCCCAGGGACCCACTGGTCATCGCCCCAATCACCGTTCCCCAAAGCGCAATCGAAACCGTAAACCCAAGGTTCGCCGGGGAAAGTTGATACTTATCCGTCAGAGCATGTGTAATTCCCGCTATCACAGCCGTGTCGAAGCCAAACAGCAAACCGCCAAGCGCACCTGTGATAGCGCTCTTTGCCAATAGAAAAACGGAACTCGATTTTGTAGTCGTCATAAGCGCAATGCCTATCCTAGCCGCTAAAACCCAAAAACGACTAAGAGCCTGGGCCAAACTTTCAGCGCCGAAAAATAATCGAAAAAATCTTCATCAAATTTGGCGTATGAGTTATACCCACTTCGCTACAATTAAATTAGAGATCAAAACCAAGGGCTGCCTGTGGCGAAAGCTGCGGCAGCCCTTCGAACTTAACCTGTCCACAACGGACCACAAACGCACCACGAAAGGACCACAAGCAGCCACATCCATGCACGCGTTGTTTCCAGCCTCAAGTGTTCTTAACTCAGGCACGGAACAAGTCCGGCATCCCATAACCCAAACAAAACAAGTATTTTGCACGTAAGTACTTTATATGCAATATTTTAGCAGCACCTATCCCCGCTAAACCGTTGTATCCAATCGACTTGCTTGCAAAATACCCCCCAAGGGGAGGGGGGAGGGGTATAGCCACCGAAGTTCAAAAAAAGGCCAGCCGAGGCGAAATCACTCTTTAGAAGAAGTTTCCCGCCGGATTTGGAAGAAACATGTAACGTTATTGATTGAAATTCGCTCACATCCTGCTACCCTTATAGCTAATGGCGAAATATCGCCTTATGAAAGTAGGACGCATCATGGCAAACGGAACAGTTAAGTGGTTCAACGACGCAAAAGGTTTTGGCTTCATCACCCCGGAAGACGGTGGAGAGGATCTCTTCGCGCATTACTCTGCAATCAACTCCAGTGGCTTCAAGTCTCTCCAGGAAGGTCAACGCGTAACGTTTGACATCACTACTGGCCCCAAGGGCAAGCAGGCTGCGAACATCCAGCCCGCCTAATCCGACATCTCCCGCGATAAGCTGCACCACCGGATAGCGCAGCCTCGCGCCAACAAAACGTGCCGAAGGGTTACAAATAGACGCCAACGCGTCGACTTGTGACCCTTCGCACTTTGAGCACCACACCGGCCTTGCTCCAAACCAACCGCGATACAACTCTCGGGTGATTCAGTACCTATTTGGTAACTGCTAAGTTACCTCCACTGCGACCACGCAGGAGGTTACTCATGACTCCCCTTCAGCAAGCCTCCCTCCTATTTTTCCTGGCCCCGACCCTCACTTTTGCCGCCAGCGTCCAAAAAACTATCCTCCCCGACAACGTAATCACCTGCCAGCCAAACGCCAACTGCTTCGGCAAGAGCCTCTACGGCCGAAACTACAGAGTCATCACCACTCCCCGTTTCACCGTCATGGTCGCCATATCTCATGAAGGCGCCTACACCCGCGCCGACGTCAGCATCGCCAACAACACCGTCCTGCCCCAAAGCCTCACACCCGAAGACTTCCGCGTCGAGGTCCTTACCCCCAAGCCGAAGATTCTCCTCTACGTCCCTCCAAGCGACCTGAAGGATCTACCCGCGACGCCAACCCCGGCCCCGCAACATCAGACCTCCCCCACGCCCCCAATCGCGTCCTCGTTCCTCTCCCAACAATCTTCCATATCCTCCCCCTCTGATCCAGCGCAGACTCCCGCAGTTTCAGACGCTGACTCAGACGCAAAGAAGATGGCCTTACAGCAAGCTGAGGACAAGGCCGCAAGCGATCATCCTCTTCAAGCGACCTCTCTACCCCCCAACGAAGTAACTCGCGGTCGCGTCTACTTCGAGAGCGACAAACACGCACGGCTGGTGAATATCGTGCTGCCCATCGCAGGCCTGGTATTCGAGTTTCCCTACAGCATGAAATAGCCATGACCCGAGCACCACCTCTGGGGTCTCCTGGAACGTCATCCCCCGGGTACATGGGATCTTGCTGGTGGCCGTAAGGCTATCATCGTCCCATGACTGCTGAAGCCCGCGCAAAAAATATAAAGGTTCTCATCTTCGATGTAGATGGAGTCCTTACCGACGGTCAGATCTTTGTCATTCCAAACTCTCAAGGTCACGGCGTCGAAACAAAAGGTTTCTCCGCACACGACGGACTCGGTATCTCGCTTGGTCGCCTCGGCGGCCTTCGCATCGGCATCATCACAAAGCGCCAATCCCAAACTGTCGCCATTCGAGCCAATGATCTTAAACTGGAGTTCATCTACCAAGGCCAATCTCACAAGATGTTCGCCATTAGAGAGATCCTCGAGAAGACCGGCTACACCATCGACCAACTAGCCTATGTTGGCGATGACATCGTTGACCTTCCAGTACTACGCCAATGCGGACTGGCCATCGCCACAGCCAATGCCCGACAGCAGGTCAAATCCGTAGCCCATTTCGTCACGCCGAACCCCGGCGGGTTTGGGGGCGCCCGGGATGCCATCGACTTCATCCTCTCCGCCCAGGGAACGCTAGAAAAAGTAATCGAGCAATACCTTGACGAATCGAGCACTGTTGCGGCGGCCTCTGATGTTGGCACCAGCAAGATATAGATAATAATGCAGCGAAGAAAGAACGAACAAAACCGAGATACAATCAGCGAATGCCATGGGAAGTCCCTCAATCACTCGCTTGGGCGCATCCCGTCACCGCCGAGTGGTTTCTCTCCAAATTTGGCAGCTCCACCGAACCCCAGACCCACGGCTGGCCGAGTATCCTCGCGGGCCAGGCCACTCTTATCTCAGCACCCACTGGATCAGGAAAAACTCTGGCAGCGTTTTTGGTCTGCATTGACCAGCTCCTGCGACAATCTCTCTCAGGTCAACTCGGACCCTGTACTCAAGTTGTTTACGTTAGTCCTCTCAAAGCCCTTTCCAACGACATTCAGAAAAATCTCGATGCACCACTAGCCGAGATTCAACAACTTGCAATGGAGCGTGGCTATCTTTGCCCCGAGATCCGCACAGGAGTTCGCACGGGCGACACCCTCCCCAAAGAGCGTGCCGCCATGCTCCGCAACCCACCTCACATCCTCGTCACTACTCCCGAATCTCTTTATATCCTCCTCACTGCCGGCAAGAGCAGAGAGAATCTACGCCGTGTCCGCACAGTCATTGTCGACGAGATCCACGCTGTAGCGGACGACAAACGCGGTGCCCACCTCGCCCTCACACTCGAGCGCCTAGACGCCCTCGTCACTGGAGAAAACTGCCTCAGTCCAGGCCAGTTCCTCACCGGCCTCTCCACTCCGCCCCAAAGGATCGGCCTCTCCGCCACGCAAAACCCTATTGAACTCGTTGCCAACTTCCTAACTGGCATCCACGAAGACCGTAAGCCCGCGACTATTGTCCAAGTCGGCCAACGTCGCGAGCTCGACATTGCCATCGAAGTTCCAAGCGACGAGCTAAACTCTGTCACCAACAGTAATATGTGGACCGAGATCTTCGACAAGCTTGCCGCCTACGCTCAGAATCACCGTTCAACCCTGGTCTTTGTCAACACTCGCCGCCTCGTCGAAAAGATCGCCTTCGAACTCGCCGCGCGCCTTGGTCCCGAGCACGTAGCCGCACATCACGGCTCGCTCTCTCGCACCCTGCGCCTCGATGCCGAGCAGCGTCTCAAGAATGGTGAAATTCAAATTCTCATCGCCACTGCGTCCCTCGAACTCGGCATCGACATCGGCGACATCGACCTTGTCTGCCAGATCAGCACAACACGGGCAGTAGCCGTGGCCATGCAGCGAGTCGGCCGTGCCGGTCACTGGCGCGGAGCCATTCCGAAGGGCCGCTTCTTCGCCACCACCCGTGATGATCTCCTCGAACAAGCCGCCCTCGTCAGAAAGATGCGCGCCGGAGAACTGGATAAGTTACAAATTCCTCCTCAGCCCGCCGACGTCCTCATGCAGCAGATAGTTGCTGCCTGTGGGGCCGAATCCTGGGAAGAAGACGCACTCTTCGACGTCTTCCGCCGTGCCTATCCGTACCGCAATCTCACCCGCGAAGCCTTCGATGAACTTCTTACCCTTCTTACTGAAGGCATCGAATCGAGTCGCGGCCGCTACGGAGCGTATCTTCTTCGTGATGGCGTCCAGCACCATCTCCATCCCCGCCGCGGCGCCCGCATGATCGCAATATCCAACGGAGGTGCGATTCCCGACACGGCTCTCTACAGCGTCATCCTCCAGCCCGAAGGTGTACAGATCGCGACTCTCGACGAGCACTTCGCGGTCGACTCCAGTCCAGGCGACATCATCCTTCTAGGCACCTCCAGCTGGCGGATTCAGCGCGTCGAAGCCACCGGCCGCGTCCTCGTCGAAGACGCCCATGGCGCCCCTCCTAGTTTGCCTTTCTGGGAAGGCGAAGCCCCCCAGCGCACGGCCATCCTCTCTGACGGTGTCGGTGTGCTCCGCGAACAGATTTCCGCGCTCACTCCCAACGTCACCCCAGGTTATATCTCCCCCGCACAACCCGAAGTCGCCGCCGCCACCGCCTGGCTCATGCAGGAGTGCGGCGTCTGCGCCAGCGGAGCCCAACAGCTCATCGTGTACATCGTCACAGGTCGTGCTGCTCTTGGTGCTGTACCCTCCAAAACCATCATCATCGCAGAGCGCTTCTTCGATGATGGCGGTGGCATGCAGCTCATTCTTCATGCTCCTTTTGGCGGTCGTATCAACAAAGCCTGGGGTCTCGCGTTACGCAAACGCTTCTGCCGCGGCTTCAACTTTGAGCTGCAGGCCGCTGCCACCGACAACGGAATCAACATCTCCCTCGCCGAACAGCACAGCTTCCCCCTTGCCGACGTCTTCCAGTTCCTCACCGAACACACCGCCAAAGAGCTATTGGAACAAGCGTCCATAGCCTCCCCGATCTTCAAAAACCGCTGGCGTTGGGCTGCGGGTCGTAGTCTACAACTACTCCGCTTTTCAAAAGGCAAACGCATAGCCCCACAGATTCAGCGCACCCGCTCTGAAGATCTCATGGCCTCTGTTTTCCCTCAGGCTGCTGCCTGCTTCGAAACGATTGTCGGCGACATCCAAATTCCCTATCACCCACTCGTCAACGAGGTCATGCAGGACGTCCTCCAGGAAGCGATGGATCTTGAAGGGCTCATTGATCTTCTTCGCGCGATAAAAGAAGGCTCCATCCGTTGCCTGGCGGTCGATACCCCAACTCCCTCGCCGTTTGCCCATGAACTTCTCAACGCTAATCCCTACGCTTATCTAGACGAAGCCGGTCTCGAAGAACGTCGGGCTCGGGCCACCTCACTTGGCCGAAACCACCCGGACCAACCCGGCAAAGTAGATCCTGTCGCTATTGCCGCCATCCGCAAAGAGATATGGCCCGATCTCCGCGACGAGCACGAACTCCACGACCTTCTGCAATCTCTGGTAGTTCTCCCCTTGCACGTACTCGACTCGGCCGATGTCCGCGACTGGCACCTCTTTTACGATCGCCTCGCTCGCACAGGTCGCGCGCATAGGATCGACTGCGCCGGAAGCCAAGTCTGGGTCGCTACCGAGCGACTCCCTTGGGTAGCCGCCTTGTGGCGAACGGTAGTCGATAATGGGCCAAAATCAGTTACAAAAGAAGAAACCCTCCTAAAGGTAGTACAGGGATGGTTGCAGATTACGGGACCCACGACATCTAACTCTCTCGCTCGCACTCTAAACCTCGAACCTGCCGGTATCTTCCAAGCCTTCCTCAGTATGGAGACGCAAGGTCTTCTCATACGCGGAACGTTTGAGTATGCCGCGCCGGCAGAGTCGGCCGGAGGAGCTACAGACCACGATATTGAGTGGTGCGAACGCCGCGTTCTCCAACGCATTCACCGACGAACCGTTGCCACACTCCGCAAGCAGATTGAGCCAGTCCCTCCGGTTGTCTTTATGCGCTGGCTGCTCACTTGGCAACATCTAGCCCCCCAAACTCAACTCACCGGTGAAGAGGGCGTCTTCGAAGCTCTGCGGCAACTTGAGGGATTTGAAGCTCCTGCCATCGAGTGGGAGCGTACCCTTCTTCCCTCCCGCGTAGCCAACTACGACCCCCGCTGGCTAGATTCGCTGTGTCTCTCAGGAGCCGTGGGCTGGGGCCGGATCTCGCCTCATCCAGCTTGGTCTAAAGGCGACGGCTCCTCTCCGCGGCGAGTTATACCCACCAATGCTGCGCCCATCACCTTCTACATCCGCGAGACTGCGGACTGGCTCCCATACGCGCTCGCTGATCAGGGTGTTGAAGAAGAAAAGCTAGCCGTTGCCCTCAGTCCCACAGCTCTACAACTCCGAACACTCCTCCAGCAACGCGGTGCCTGCTTTGCCAACGACATTCAGCGCATTGCTAACCTCACTCGGCAACAAACTCAGCAAGCTTTATGGGAGCTCGCAACGGCAGGCGTCGTAGCTGCTGACGGCTTCGACCAACTCCGCGCCTGCATGGATCCCCGCCGCAAATCCATGACAACCGAAGCCCTTGGCAAACGAACCGCGCGGAGCTCGGTAGGTAGATGGTCATTGCTTCGCGAGGGAATTCAGACCTCTCAGACGGCAATCGAGATCGCCCGCCATACCGAGACCGCTCTTGAATCCTTCGCCCGTCAACTGCTCAGCCGTTATGGCGTTATTTTTCGCGACCTGCTTCTCGGTGAATCCAACGCTCCCAAGTGGCGCGATCTGCTCAATATGCTCCGTCGCCTAGAGGCCCGTGGCGAGGTCAGAGGCGGTCGATTCGTCTCTGGCTTTGGCGGCGAGCAATATGCCCTTTCCGAGGCCGTCGAATCTCTCCGCGCTACACGCACACGCGAATGCAGCGCAATTATTGCCGTTGCCGCAGCCGACCCAATGAACCTGGTCGGTATCGTCGTACCGGGCGATCGTGTCCCCGCCGTTCCGGGCAGACAGGTTTTCTATTGCAACGGCAAGCTACACGCAGAGAAGGGCAATCGGGAAATCGATGAGCTCTCCAGCCACGGCCTAGCTAACTCGCCGTCGGGGCTATCTCATCTCCCCTTCACGTTCGCTTGACGAGTACTGGCTCAATCCTGATCATTGCGGAGACTTTGTGACAGGGCCATGGTCTGGATTCCATAGTGGCTGTCCCGCCGCGATATGGTCGACTCGCGTCCCAGGAAACAACTCCCGCAAATCTTTGGCGCACCGCTCCATTCCAGGCTCCTCTGATACCTGGTGTCCCAGCAAAATCAGCGCCTTAGGCCTACCCTGCGCTACGGCATCCCGAACGTACTCGACTGTCTCCCATTCGCTTGCCTCACCGGCGATCAACACTTCGACCCCGGGCTGACGCAGAGCGTAAACCTGCTTCTCTAATCCGGAGGATCCCGGAAGGAATGCCACATGGGATATAGAAAGATTAGGATCTCCTTCGACTCGCAGTGTTTGAATGTGAAGTTTAGACTGCAGCGATCTGGACAACTCCGCCAGTGTCACCCGAGGAATCGTTACAAAATATTGTCCACGGGCCCCAGACGGATGCGGATACTTATCCCAGCCGAGTTCCTCGTACATCCCCTTTAAGATGTGATCGGTTGTATCAGCATGAATCTCATCATGGAGCCGAAACACCACCAGATGGTGTTGTTCAATGAACGCCAACTTCTCTTTGTAAACCGGATCATCGGTAAAGAACTTCGTCTCATCGAGGTGGTTATAGAAGGTGGGCTCATGCGTGACAATCAAATTGTCCCCACGACGGACCGCCTCACGTAAAACCTCCATCGTGTCGAGGAATGTTGTGGCGATACCGGTGACGAGTGTATTCGGATCGCCCGCCTTAAGGGTATCCACTGTGTTGGGTGGGGGCATTGCGGCGTAGCGGTGCTGTATGAGACTGATCGCCTCGCCCGCCCGGAGTATTTGCGCGCGCGATGATATCGAAAGAAGTATCAACAACGTTAGAAGGATTCGCATCGGCATCATCGTGGGAGTAACTGAGATCGTCCGACAATTCTATCGCCGAGCAATTGGCTTTGCGTCGTCGAATGTTGTGGCAGCCAGATTTCGGCACGACAATCCGATAGTCTTGATCCGCAACGAAGATGAGTTCATGCCGGACCGATTAAGTTTGACGGCGATAGAAGAGCCCGGCAGTGAAGAAGACAATAGCGACCATGAGGGCCAGGCGCGCATGGAGGATGTTATGCAGACGCAGGCTGAGCAACGCATCCGCAAGCCACGCGGCGAAGCCCAGAAACCATATCCACGCTGTCTTTTGGAACATCCGCATTCATCCATGCTCCAGTGAGAAGTTTTCAGTCAAGCTTGAACAGGCGCGGTTCGCTGGCCTTGTTCTACACTAAGTAATAGAGACTCACCTAGGAGAAATACGTTGTCACAACGCACATTTAGCATCATCAAGCCGGACGCAGTTCGTAAGGGCTACTCGGCGGCAATTCTGGCCGAGATTGAAAAGGCAGGGTTTAAGATTGTTTCGATCAAACGGCTTTCGATTTCGAAGGCGCAGGCTGAAGGCTTCTATTACGTTCACGCGTCGCGTCCGTTCTTCGGCGAACTGACCGAGTTTATGTCGAGCGGCCCCATTTTTCCGATGGTGCTCGAGAAGGATAACGCGATTGCCGATCTGCGCAAGTTGATGGGTGCAACCAACCCGGCACAGGCGGATGAGGGCACGATTCGCAAGAAGTTTGCATCGTCGATTGGGGAGAATGCTATTCATGGTTCAGACGCTGAGGATACAGCTGCGTTTGAGATTGGGTACTTCTTTGCCGGTTGCGAACTGAAATAAATCGATTGATTCACAATGTTCAGCGGCGGCGATAGTGCGATCTAAGTCTTGGTCGCCTATCAAGCCCTGGATTTTCTCGCGAGCGAGGGCGTCTGGCTCTTGGCGCTGATGAGATGCAAGGAGAGATTGATGTTAGCTGCGCCTCGGAAGTTGAAGTTGCCAAAGGGGCCTTTCAAGGCTTATCTATTCGACTGCGATGGAACAATTGTTGACTCGATGCCACTACATTACATCGCGTGGAAGAGGGTTCTGGCGGAATGGAACTGTGAGTTTGGAGAACAGACGTTCTATGCGTGGGGTGGAATGCCGGTATCCGAGATTATCTCCGCGCTGAATGTGCGAGATGGCTTGGCGATGCCCGGGGAAGAAGTGGCAAAGCGGAAGGAGGCACTGTACTTCGAGATTCTTCCTGGGTTGAAAGCGGTGCCGGAAGTACTCGAACATATCGAATCTAGTCACGGGCAAATCCCATTTGCAGTGGTATCAGGTAGTACAAGGGATTCTGTAACCTCTTCGCTGGAGGTGCTCGGTCTTCTGGACAAATTCGAAACGTTGGTGTGTGCGGGGGATTACGAACGGAGCAAACCCGATCCAGAGCCTTTTTTGATCGCAGCGAAGCGGCTTGGGGTGAGTCCGGAAGACTGCCTGGTTTTTGAAGACACGGAGATGGGAATTCAAGCAGCGACGGCCGCTGGGATGGCTTCG
The DNA here is from genome assembly GCF_051013365.1 of Tunturiibacter psychrotolerans. Classification (GTDB taxonomy): domain Bacteria; phylum Acidobacteriota; class Terriglobia; order Terriglobales; family Acidobacteriaceae; genus Edaphobacter; species Edaphobacter psychrotolerans_A. The sequence continues at coordinate 3,433,754 of NZ_CP132941.1, forward strand.
GTGAAGGTATTGCAGCCGTGGGAGCGGGAGAAGTCTCTAGTACTTACCTAAGCAATCGACTAGGGAATGCTCAAAGCTGTTTGCGGAAATTGACGCATCGATCAACTATTTCGAAGCCGAGAGCTTCATGGGCTTTCTGTGACCTTGTGTGGTCGATCCAGGTATCGGAAGCCATCTCTTTACAACCATGATCACGTGCCCAATTCTCCGCAGCACGCATCAAGGCCGTGCCGATACCCTGACCTCTGAAGTGCTCGTAAACGAACCAGCCTTCGATGAAGCCAACGGGTTGCGACGGATCGCAGCCGTCGGCGTGTGAACGCAGTCCTACCTGAAGAAAACCGTTGAGGGTCCCGTCCTCGCGATAGCAGGTAAGAATTGTTGCTGGCAGAATGCCGTACATTCCGGAGGTAAGCAGGCGACCTATTTCTTCGCGGTGTTCTTCGATGGATGTTTCTGGCCACAGCAACGCGCACATTCTTGCGATCTCGTCTTGATCTGAGATTTGCGCCTGCCGAATGCTGAGACTGAACTCTGTGCGTGAAGTGCGAGTTGACTCAAGCCTCCGGTTTTGCGTGGTCATGGTCATCCTTCTTACGATTACTCTTGACGTTAAATGTTATCGCTGTTTCGTATAGACAGTGGTTCACGTATAGTGGCGAGGGTTGCCGAAGCGACGAAATTCTGCTTCAGGACAGGCCGAATACCGCCCGCAGGTGGGAAAGTGTACGGGGAGAATGACGATGAGATGGCTGAGGATTATGCTGCTTAGCATGACAACTGCAATGGCGGCACATGGCTCGGTAACTAAAAGTGCGTTCGGGACCACACCGGACGGTACGGCAGTCGAACTCTATACGTTAAAGAGCGAAGGAATTGAGGCACGCATTACGACCTTTGGGGCGCGTGTAGTTTCGATCAAGACGCCGGATCGCGACGGAAAGATTGCCGATGTAGTGTTGGGATATAGCTCTTTGGATGGCTACGTTGCGGATAAGTCCACGTACTTTGGCGCGATTGTCGGGCGGTACGGCAACCGCATTGCGTTCGGAAGATTTTCTCTTGATGGTCATCAATATCAGATTCCAACGAATAATGGCGCCAACTCGTTGCATGGGGGCACGGTGGGCTTCGACCGCATGGTTTGGCAAGCGCGGGCCATCGCAGATGGAGTCGAGATGACATTGGTAAGTAAGGACGGCGATCAGGGCTACCCCGGGACGCTCACCGTTCATGTCCGATACACGGTTCATCACGGTGCATTGCGCATCGACTACAGTTCCTCTACAGATAAAGACACTGTTATCAATTTAACCAATCACTCTTACTTCAATTTGTCGGGTGATGCGAAGAACACGATTCTTGATGAAGAGGTGATGATTCCGGCTGATCAGTACACACCAGTAGATTCGGGGCAGATTCCAACGGGGACACTGGCTTCAGTGGAGGGTACACCATTCGATTTTCGTAAGCCGACTGTGATCGGAACCCGGATTCACGATGACAATGAACAACTGAAGATCGGCGGCGGATATGACCATAATTGGGTTCTCCGCGGTAAGAACGGAGAGGTAAAGACTGCAGCTCGAGTTTACGATCCTGTGAGCGGTCGCGTTTTGACCGTGACGACGACTGAGCCGGGGGTGCAGTTTTATACGGGCAACTCCCTTGATGGAACGCCGTATGGGAGTTCGCAGGAAAGCCATGCGAAAAACACCGGGCTCTGTCTGGAGACTCAGCATTTTCCGGATTCGCCGAATCATCCAGCTTTTCCATCGACCGAGTTGAAGCCGGGCGAAGTCCGGCACAGCACCACTACCTTCACCTTCTCGACTCACGCAAAGTAAGCGGTTATAAAACGACGCGGCTTCTTTCCTCAGCAGCCTAGGAATTATTTCGATGAATAAAGTTGTCCAAACTGCATATGAAGCAGTCGCGGATATCGCTTCCGGTGCGACGGTGATGCTTGGAGGTTTCGGGCTTTGCGGGATTCCGGAGAATCTGATTGCCGCGCTAGTAGAACGCCGCGTAACCGGGCTACACACGATAAGCAACAATATGGGCGTTGACGGCTTCGGTATGGGACTGATGCTCGAGGCCGGGATGATTGCTTCACACATCGGAAGCTATGTTGGCGAAAATCGACGGCTGGAGGCCTTGGTATTGAAGAAAGAGCTTGATCTTACGCTGATTCCGCAGGGAACGCTGGCTGAACGAATTCGCGCGGGTGGCGCCGGAGTTCCGGCGTTTTATGTGCCGACCGGATTGGGAACAGTGGTGGCGGAAGGAAAAGAAACGCGCAAAATCGGAGATCGGACTTACGTGCTAGAGCACTCACTAAACGCCGACGTTGCGTTGATCAAAGCGTGGAAGGGTGACCGATTGGGTAATTTGGTTTATCGGAAGACCGCTAGAAACTTCAATCCGGTTATGGCGACCGCCGCGAAGCTAACGATCGCTGAAATCGAGGAACTGGTCGAACCAGGTGAGCTCGATCCGGACCACATCATTACCCCTGGAATCTATGTGAATCGAGTTGTGGTCGGCAGCGTTTATCGTAAACCGATTGAGTCGAAGTTCATCCAGTCCGGCGGTGCCGCGTGACAGGGAAAGAGCGGATTGCGCGGCGGATCGCGCGAGAGTTTCGAGATGGTTTTTATGTGAACCTTGGCATCGGACTGCCGACTATGATTGCTGTATACGTTCCTGCGGGGATCGATGTTATGTTCCAGTCGGAAAATGGAATGCTCGGTGTCGGCGGGCCCCCGACCGATGAGTGCGCTGACCCCGACCTTATCAACGCAGGGAAACAGCCAGTGACGGAACTACCAGGATGTTCGTTTTTCGGGAGCGAGGAGTCGTTTGCGATGATTCGCGGCGGACACATGGATATGAGCATTCTTGGAGCGATGCAGGTAGACGAGCATGGCAACCTCGCAAACTGGACGATTCCGGGAAAGATGGTGAAGGGTATGGGAGGCGCGATGGATCTGGTGGCGGGGGCGCGTCGCGTGATTGTTGCGATGGAGCATCAGACCAAGGATGGAGCATCGAGGATTTTGAAAGAGTGCACACTCCCGCTGACTGGACAGCGCGTGGTCCATGACATCGTTACTGAACTTTGTTGGATTCGCGTAAGCGCCGAAGGGCTGGTGTTGACTGAGGTAGCCGATGGGATGGACGCCGCTGAGGTGCAAGCCCGGACCGAGGCAAGGCTACTTGTTTCGCCAGATCTGCGTGTGATGACCGTCAACGCATGAGTATAGTGCGGGATTTACTTTCGGTGAATTTCAATGCCGACGTGAGCCTGACATCGCGTCGATTTCGTTGTGGTATAACGAAATCTGTCTCGGGTGCCCATCAGGGCATAACAGGGAAGTCCGGTGAAGAGCCGGCGCGGTTCCGCCACTGTAAGTGAGGATGGCTGCTTGAAGTACCACTTGGCCAATGGCTGGGGAAGGTAAAGCGGCGTGCAGGTCACCTGCCTCCTCCAAGCCAGGAGACCTACCCGAGAGTAACCGGCAGACTTCTGCGGAGAACAAGAAGATGCATGATCGCCATTCTTATTCGGTTTTCTCATTTGGAGCTCTTTTCATCGAACCTGTTGCCTTAGCTTCAGGAAGAGGTGTGAGCTTTGAGTGAGATGCGTCGTCAACGTGTAGTGCGGGCAGACGGTCGCTCGGTGAACATTGTGCAGCGGCGCGCGCATCTCTCCTATTGTTTTTCCGGATGCTGTTGCGGCAAGGTCGAGCGCGGCTATGCACAGGTGCCCGCCGAAACATACAAGGAAGAGTGGACTCGCCGCAAGATGCGAAATACGGTCCATCTTACGAAAGCGGGATGCCTCGGGCCTTGCGTATTATCAAATGTGGCATGTCTGGTTTTTGATGGCAGGTCAGTGTGGTTTCATTCCGTCAACACTCCCTGGCAAGTGAAACAGATATTTGAATACATCGATGCAATGTTGGAGGCGGATCGCTTTTTGCAGCCTCCGGAGGAATTGCTTGAATACGTCTTTAATTTTTACGATTGGGATGCGCGGCCCGCGGCTTCGGTCTCGATCGCTGCTGAGACTGTAGTACAGGAAGAAGTGCAGGCAATCGCCCTTCTGACGCATGCGGACACCGACCTGGTGACTCTTCAAAACGCACGCCTTAGACTTCCTGGAGACATCGATGTCTTCCCGTATTCCTTGAATAGTCTGCGCAGTGAGGAACAGATGGTGGCGCTCTTGACCGGAGCTTTGGCGCGTGCTCGCGTTATCATATTGCGTTTGCACGGGCCATTGAGTTCGGTTGCTGGATTTCCGCTTCTTAGTGCTATGTGCGTTACGCAGAGCCGATTCCTCGTCGTGGTGAGCGGTGTCGGCGAGATGAATCCCGAATTTCTCGGTGCTAGTACTGTCGATTCCGATGTGGTTGCGTCGGTGACAACTTATCTGGAACGTGGTGGAACATCCAATCTTACGGAATGCTTAAAATATTTGTCCGATCGTCTGCTCTTAACTGGGCATGGCTACGAGAGACCTACGACTCCAGCCGAGCACGGCATTTACATGCAGGATCTAGAGCATGCGGAGTATAAAGACTGGCTGCAACGTGCAGATCCGGCGAAGCCGACCGCGGCTATTCTCTTCTACCGCGCTCATCTTCTCAGCGGGAATACTGCTTTCGTTGACGCTCTGGCTGAAGCTATGGACTCGCACGGCTTGAACGCGCTCTGCATATTTACGTCTAGCATGAAGGCTCTGGATAACGATTTTCCAGCAGCGCTCCGACTGGTTGAAGGACGCGCCAATGTCATTGTCACTACGTTGTCATTTGCGTTGGGAGAGATTAACGCCGGCGATGTGACCCTCGCCGGCGAGAACGTTTCAATCCTGGAGCGCTTGGGAGTTCCTGTGATCCAGGCGATCCCTAGCGGGATGACAAGAGGGAACTGGGAGGTCTCCCGGCGTGGCCTGAATGCGCTGGACACTGCGATCAACGTAGCTCTTCCAGAGTTTGATGGCCGCATCATCTCGGTTCCGATTTCGTTTAAGGAGCGGGCCAACACTCAATCCGGTGACCTCTATGTTCCTCACCAGGAGCGCGCAGACCGTGTTGCGGGAATCGCCGCCCGGCTTGCGAGACTCCAGACCTTACCCAACGCTTATAAGCGTATTGCGTTTGTTCTTACAAACTCATCGACCAAGGCTGCGCAGGTAGGGAATGCTGTTGGTCTCGACTCGCCAGCGAGCTTGCTGAATTTGCTGCAAGCCATGAAGGGACGCCGCTACACAATCGGAGACCTTCCCAAGTCGGCCGATGATCTGATTCACGATCTTCTTTCGCGCGGGACATATGACGAAGCACATCCCCTCAATGAGGAAAGCGCACACCGATATTCGCGTGCAGTGTATCGGAAACGTTTCGAGCGTTATCCTGATGTCCCAAAGAAACGGATGATCGATTTATGGGGGCAGCCTGCTGATCGCGGATATACACTGCGATCTTCTTCGCCGAAGATCGATAAGAAGCTCATGAGCGAGGTCGCGACGAAGATTGCCGCGATGGACCTTGAACCATGGAGTGATACTGACGATTACCTGTTTGCGGCAATGCATCTGAAAAACGCATTAATAGCGATTCAACCGCCACGTGGCTACGGGCTTAACCCTGACGCCATTTATCACACTCCTGATCTGCCACCGACGCATCATTACACGGCGTTCTATCAGTGGCTAGCGACTTCGGTGGAAGGTGGCGGGTGGGGCGCCGATGCCATCGTGCACGTCGGGAAGCACGGAACGCTCGAATGGTTGCCGGGAAAATCCGTTGGTTTGTCGGGAGACTGCTTCCCGGATTTGCTGATCGAAGACATGCCGCTTGTCTATCCGTTCATCATCAACGATCCCGGAGAAGGTAGTCAGTCAAAGCGCAGAGGTCATGCAGTGATTGTGGATCATTTGACACCGCCAATGACTAGTGCAGAGACCTACGGGCCCCTCGCAGCTTTGAACCAATTGGTGAACGAGTACTACGCGGTAGAAAAGCTGGACCCGTCAAAGCTCCCTTTCATCCAGCAACAGATTTGGGAGCTGATTCAGGATGCGAACCTGAACACCGATCTCGATCTAAAAAACATGTTGTCACGCGATCATGGCGATCATAAACACGATTGGGAGGACGAACTCACCCCAGAGGGGGTACCCGTAACCCTCGCAGAAATGAGCGGGAGTGAGGTCGCCCATCTGATCGAAGACATTGATGGGTATCTGTGCGAGCTCGGCATGGCGCAGATTCGTGATGGCCTGCACATACTCGGTAACATGCCTCCGCTTCCGGAGATGCTTCGCTCGATGACTCGGTTGGCGAACGTGGGCTCTCCCAGTCTTCTGGATGCGCTCGCTCGCAATCTCCAATTCAACTACCAAGAACTTCTCGACGCACCTGGGAAGAAGCTTGATGTTGCGGTCACTCTCTCTGAGATTGTTTGTTACACGCATGCCGATGTACTCGAAGTACTGGATCGGATGGCGTTGAATCTCTACACAAGGCTGGAAGAAACTGGCTTTCGCGTCGATGCGTCCGAGGAGTTGCAATGTGCGATAGTAGGCTCTGCTTCGGAAGAGATTACAGCGGCTCTTACGTTCGCCTGTCAGCAGATTGTTCCAAACCTGGAACGGGCGAATGAAGAGGTTGAGCACGTTCTCGACGCTCTCGAAGGCCGCTACGTTCCAGCCGGTCCGGCAGGTGCGCCGACACGCGGGATGGCGCACATACTTCCCGCAGGAAGAAACTTCTACGCGGTTGACCCGCGGGCGCTTCCTTCTGAAGCTTCGTGGCGGGTGGGACAGCAGCTTGCTCGCGAGGCGATTGAACGATATCGCGTGGAGGAAAATCAGTACCCCGAGACGGTTGGGCTCAGCGCGTGGGGCACCTCGCAAATGCGTACGCATGGTGACGACGTGAGCGAGGTTTTGGCGCTACTTGGTGTGCAGCCGATCTGGAATAAACAGTCGAGGCGTCCTGAGGGAATGACTTTGATTTCACTGGAAAAGCTCGGGCGGCCGCGCATAGATATCACTCTTCGCATCAGCGGCTTTTTTCGAGATGCGTTTCCTCATCTGATTGACATGATCGACGATGCGGTCTCGCTTGTTATTCAGCAGGACGAGCCTTTGGAGATGAATTTCCCCAAAAAACACTATCTACGAGACCTTGAAAAAAATAAGGCTCAGGGTGTTGAAGAAGCTGAAGCATCCGCGCGGTACAGAATCTTTGGAGCGAAACCCGGTACGTACGGCGCGGGTATTCAGGCGTTGTTAGAGACACGGCACTGGAAGAGTGACGAAGATATCGCTCAGGTGTTTCTCGAATGGGGCGGTTATGCGTATGGCAACGCGGCGAATGGCGTTGATGCGCGACATGTCTTTGCGGAACGATTAAAGAGTGTACAAATCGCGCTGCACAATCAGGACAACCGGGAACACGACATATTTGATTCTGATGATTATTTTCAGTTTCACGGCGGTATGGTGGCGACCATCCGAGCTCTCACTGGGGTACAACCGAAGGCTTACTTTGGCGATAACTCCCGGCCGGATGCTGTGCGTGTGCGCGACCTGCGTGAAGAGGCATTGCGTGTCTATCGCTCACGAGTGGTCAACCCCAAATGGATCGAGAGTATTAAGCGCCACGGTTACAAGGGTGGACTGGAGCTGACAGCGACCGTCGATTACATCTTCGGCTTTGACGCGACCGCTCATGTAGCTCCAGATTTTGTTTATGAGGGGCTCGCCCAAGTGTATGCCCTCGAAGTAGATACCCAGAACTTCCTAAAGCAATCAAACCCTTGGGCGTTGAACGCGATTGCCGAACGTCTGCTCGAAGCAAATGAGCGTGGACTGTGGGAAGACCCGAAGCCGGAGACGCTCGAAGCGTTACGTGAAGTTCTGTTCGATAGCGAAGCCCTGCTGGAGCTACGTGGCGAGACGAGAAGGAGCGCGGTATGATCCGACCGGCTTATCCTTTCACGGCGATCGTCGGCCAGGAACAGATGAAAATGGCGCTGCTACTTGCCGCTGTGGATTGGCGACTCGGGGTATTGTTGCGTGGAGACAAAGGCGCAGGAAAGACCACGGCTGCGCGAGGGCTCGCCGAGTTGCTCCCTAAGCCTGGCCGCTTCGTTAATCTTCCAATGGGCATTACAGAGGACCGTCTTCTGGGCGGAATGGATTTGGCTAGTACGTTGAAAGGTGAGCCAGCACTTCGACCGGGTCTGGTAGCAGAAGCGAATGGCGGCGTTCTTTACATCGACGAGGTCAATCTTTTGCCTGACCATCTTGCCGATGCGCTGTTGGATGTAGCCGCTACGGGCATCAGCACGGTCGAACGAGAAGGGTTCAGCGCCGTACAGGAAGCGCGGTTTGTTTTGATGGGAAGCATGAATCCAGAAGAAGGATCGCTGCGGCCACAGCTGCTCGACAGGTTTGCTCTTGTTGCCGATATCGCTGTGGCTGGATTCGCCCCCGAAAGACGGGAGATCGTTGAACGACGAATGGTTTATGACGCCGATCCTTCACTTTTCGCGGGTTGGTGGATGGAACAGCAGACAAACCTTCAACAGCGGATAGTGGCGGCGAAAGCGGCGCTCCAAGCCGTGCGATGTTCTAGCAGCATGTTGGACCACATCAGTACGATTGTTTGCGAGCACGGAGTTATGTCTCTTCGTGCAGATCTCGCCATTGCACGGGCCAGCTGTGCACAGGCCGCTCTGCTAGGAGACGAAGAGGTTACAAAAGAACATGTTGATACCGTCTTGCCGCTTGCCCTAGCGCATCGACTAGCGCGTTCGTTTCAGAGGCCGTCCCTTCCGAAGACTCCTCCTTCGCCATCGCCCCAAACATCATCGTCGATGGCGGAGACTGAAAAGACCGATCAAGTGACTGAACAACGATTTACTTCCCTGCCAGTCAGAACACCCGAGTTGCGTTGGACTGCGGATGATGGGAAAAGCGGAGCTACAGAGGCGCGCAGCGGAAAGGCACCGGGGCCCGTTGTCAGAAGCAGAAGAAGCGAAGAGCCCGTGGAGCTTGATTCGCGTTCCTCCGTGTTGGAAGCCGTTGTTCGTACGGGGCGGGTGACGCCGCGTCTTCAAGACTTATACGAGAAAGTGCGAGATCCACTAGTTAGATCGAGATTTTTATTTGTTGTCGATTCAAGCGGATCGCATGCCGCACGGGAACGGATGAGAGCGGTTAAGGGGGCAGTGGCTGGTCTTATTGAGCGGTCGCTACGGCGTCGTGACGAGGTTGCAATCGTTGTATTTCGCGGAGAATCTGCAGAGGTTCTGATTGAGCCTACGAACGATGTGGGGGCCGTGACTGCCACTTTGGAGTATCTGCCGACGGGGGGGCGTACTCCGCTCGCGCATGCTCTTGAACTGGCCAGCCAATTCGTGACTTCCGAGACGCTCTTAGTGTTGATTACCGATGGCCGTGCGAATGTTCCCTATGGCGGCAAGGATGCCTGGCATGATGCGTTGCAGGCGGCGACCAAGATTCAGTGTCCGGCTCTCGTGGTCGATACCGAGTCAAGCGAGAATGCATTTGGTAAGGCCAGGGAACTTGCGGACGTGATGCAAGCGGAGTGCATTAGCCTGGCAGAGCTTGAAGCGGGATATGACTTTGCCATTCTTCTCAAAAACGGTGCCAGCCGATAGCTTACAAAAGCATTTATTTCTTTGAGATAGCTCTCCAGAACATCTCGAACCCGAGGGCTTGAAATTTCTCTGCGGAGGCTGGCTGGGTGGCCATGAATGCCATGGTGGTTTGTGCTGAGGCTTCCATTGTTGCTGAGAGGAACTCTTGGGGGATGTCTTGAAAAATGCGTTGTTTGACGGCGTCGTGAGCCATCGTCTCTATCTCGACGAAAGGGGCCGACCCCGCCTCTTTGGACTCCGCAGTGAGGGTATCTGAGAGTTGAAGCTGCGAGAGTACTCTGCGTTGCTCAGGATGGGCGACTCCCCAGGTGGTGTAGCGGTTCCAAATGTGGTGGAGTTTGATACGGACGCTTTTGTTTCGGGGGAAGCCGGTCATCATCGCGTCGGCGAGTTCCAGTTTGATCTCTCTGTAGAGAACATTGAGAAGCTCGACTTTGTTTGCAAAGTAGGTGAAGAGCGTTCCTTCGGCTACGCCGGCGAGGCTCGAGATGGCGGAGGTGGGGGCGCTCAGTCCGCGCTCTGCGAATATCTGCGTTGCTGCGGAGAGGATCGCTTTTCGTTTGTCGCTACTTCTCGGGCGGGCCAAACGGTACCCTCTTTCGTTGAGCCGGAACTGAACCTCAGGCGGCGCTCGCGTCCGGAGGCCGGATCGCGTCGCCGCCGGGGCTTTAGTAGACGTCGCGCTGGTAACGCTTTTGTTTTTTCATGGCTGCCAGGTACTCGGCTGCATGGTCGAGGGTGCCGTTGGAGCCACGCGCGATAACGTCGAGGAGGGCGGTCTCTACGTCCTTGGCCATGCGGGTGGCGTCTCCGCAGACGTAGAAGTAGGCTCCGCGCTCGAGCCACTCATAGAGTTCTTTGCAGCGCTCCTGCATGCGGTCCTGAACGTACACCTTGCGGGCCTGGTCGCGGGAGAAGGCGGTGTCGAGGCGGGTAAGGACGCCGTCCTTGTGCATGGCCTGGAACTGGTCTTTGTAGAGAAAGTCCATCGCTTCGCGCTGTTCGCCGAAGAAGAGCCAGTTATCGCCTGTCTGGCCGGTGGCCTGGCGCTCTTCGAGAAAGGCGCGGAAGGGGGCGATGCCGGTGCCGGGGCCGATCATGATGACTGGTTTGGTCGTGTCTTCGGGGAGGCGGAAGCTGTTGTTGGAGTGGAGGAAGATGGGCATGGTGGTGCCTTCGCCGGCGCGGTCGCCAAGGTGGCCGCTGGCTACCCCCTGCCGGTCGCGGCCGTGGGACTCGTAGCGGATGACGCGGACCGTGGTCTGGACGGTGTCCTTGTGCATGGCCTGGCTGGAGGCGATGGAGTACATGCGGGGGGTGAGGCGCTGGAGGACGTTGAAGAGCTGCTGCGGGTCGGTGATGACCCTGGGAAAGTCGGTGGCGAGGTCGACGAACTCGCGTCCCCAGCAGTACTCCTCGGCGCGGGCCTTGTTTTCGGGGCCTACGAGGTTTTTGAGGCCTTCGATGTTTGGGGCGAGCTTGGCGTACTGGCCTACGGAGCCACGGGCGAGCTTGCCGATGCCGAGGCGGGTGCGGAGGGCCTCTTCGAGGCTGATTTCGACCTTGTAGTGGTCGAGGACGCGCTCGCGGCCAGTGAAGTGGAGGGCTTCGAGGACCTCTGCTACGGCGATGGCGCGGTTTTCGGGGATGATCCCGACGGCGTCTCCGGGGGTGTAGGTCATGCCCTCTTCGATGGAGAGCTCTACGTGGCGGGTCTCCTTCTCCGAGCCTTCGCCGGTGAGGAGGCGGTTGTAGGTCACGGTGGAGAGGAAGGGGTTATTGCGGGTGTATTTGGATGCGTGTCCGGTCGATTGCTGTTCTTGATCTGCCACTTCAGTCATCCTTCTATCGTAAAACGCATTGGGTCAAAAGTGTTTTGCAGACTGTGTCCTTTTTGAGGTCTTTTCATGGTGTTTCGCTGGTGCGTTGTGGTGATTTTGCGGTGCTTCGTTGCGTCTCGTTTCCGAGGCGTTCGAGTGCGTTCTGTTCCCGACCCCTCCCCCCTCCCCCCTTGGGGTATTTTGCAGCGATGTCCTTTATTTTGATCGGTTTGCGAAGGGGTTGTGTCTGTAAAATATTCATTGCAAATGAGTTGCCTGCAAAATATTGGAAAGAAATGAGTTAGCCTCCGATTTACGTGCTCCTTGCTACCCGTTGAGGATTAAATGAAAAAACTGCAAGGAGAGATTTCCCCTTGCAGTTTCTTGCTTGTTCCAAGTATATCGGATTGGGTGGGGGTAATGCGCCACGCGAATCCCCTTGTCTGGCGCGGGGTTTCGTCGGTTTGGGGCTTGACAGGATTTTATCCGCACGGTCTGTGGTGAAACCCGAATGTCCGAATCGGGCAGTTGTGTCCCCACCTACTAGGTCCACTCAGGAAATTGGCTGCGCTTCTCGTCGAGGGCGGCAATTTGGTTCATATCGTTTGCGGTCAACGCGAAATCGAAGATAGCGAGGTTCTCTCGACGATGTTCAGGATTTGACGAACGCGGAATGGCGACGACTCCCCTTTGGTAATGCCAGCGCAGAACAACCTGTGCGACGGTCTTGCGGTGCTTTTTGCCAATCTCCTCCAACACCGGGTTGGTAAAGAGCCCGTTGCGTCCTTCTGCAAACGGAGCCCAAGCCTCCATCTGTACGCCATCTGCACGCAACGACTCAAGTTCTTCCTTTTCCTGGAGGAAAGGGTTTGTCTCCACCTGATTGATGACAGGCTTCTTGCTCGCACCTGTCATGAGGCTGGCGAACTGGGCTCTATCGAAGTTGCTCACTCCGATCGCCCTGATCTTCCCGGCGGCATGGAGCTCTTCCATCGCACGCCACGACCCTTTGACATCTCCGCGTGGCCGATGGATGAGATAAAGATCGACGTACGCCAGCTGAAGTTTGTCGAGAGCCGTTTGGAATGCTTTCTTTGCTGGTTCGTAACCGGAGTCATCGACCCAAATCTTGGTCGTCACGAAGAGATGCTTGCGGTCGATTCCGCTTTTCTTGATGCCGGCACCCACCGCTTCTTCGTTTTGGTATACGTGGGCTGTGTCGAGCAGTCGATAGCCTGCGGTGATAGCGTCTGCGACACTTTCCGTGCACACATCACCCTTCAGTCCATAGGTGCCAAAGCCAAGCATGGGCATCATGACTCCATGGGCTAGCCGCACCGTCGGTATGGCAGGCTGGTGATCGTGGGATGCCCACCCCAAACGGCTGAAGGCTAGCGTCGCCGCAGCGAATGCGCCCCTCTTAAGAACTGCTCGACGGCTGGTCGCACCTACTCTGCTGCTATTGATGTGCATCATCTCTCCTTATACCCAGGTTCAGTTTTACACCCCGGGTCCATCGGTCTGCTAAAGGAGCAAGAGGGTGCGGCGGCCCATGCCTCCGTCGCCCCTTGCCTTCTTCCCCAATGCCGCTCTCACGGTCCGTGGAGAAACGCGTTTCTAGGGATCGATGCAACCAAGTTTCCGCAAAGCTGGGCGGTCTCAACCGGTCGGTGCAACACCATCTGATATGAATTCAATTTCTAAAGGTGGTGGTTATGGCACAAGGAAAACGGAACAGGCTTACCACGGAGCAGCGGATCGAGATGTGGGGGCGCTGGAAGGCGGGCGAGTCGTTGCATGACATTGGGCGAGCCTTCGGTAAGGGGCATGGTTCCATTCGGTTCCTGTTGACGCAGCGCGGCGGGATCGCTCCTGCTCCGCGTCGGCGTTCACCACGAACGCTGACCTTGTCCGAGCGGGAAGAGATCTCACGAGGAATCGCAGCTGGTTCGCCGATCCGGGAGATAGCCAGCGGATTGCAACGTCCTGTGTCGACAGTGAGCCGTGAGGTGGCACGTCATGGCGGGCGTCCACTCTATCGAGCCAGTGAAGCCGATCGTCAGGCATGGGAGTCCGCTCTGCGACCCAAGGTCTGTCTTCTTGCCAACCACGAGGAACTGCGGATGATCGTGGCCAGTAAACTGATCCTGGACTGGTCGCCGCAACAGGTTTCGAAATGGCTGAAGGTCCATTATCCCAGCAACGAGAGCATGCGTGTGTCCCACGAGACCATCTACCGCAGCTTATTCATCCAGGCCCGTGGAGTGCTGAAAAAAGAGCTGGTTCAGCATCTCCGGTCCAAGCGGCTGATCCGTCGTTCACGGCACGCTCGGGCTGGCGGAAAGTCCCACGGTCAGATCGTCGATGCTATCTCGATCAGCGAAAGACCGGCAGAGGTTGAAGACCGCGCCGTTCCCGGCCACTGGGAAGGCGACCTGCTTGCAGGCAGCCAAAACACTCATATCGCAACCCTGGTGGAACGGCACTCGCGCTTCGTCATGCTCATCAAAGTGCCCAGCAAAGATACCGCGACGGTTGTCGCCGCGTTGAGCAAGCACGTGCTTAAACTGCCCGCAACTCTGCGGCGCTCGTTGACCTGGGACCGAGGGCTGGAGATGGCCAAACACAAGAGCTTCACGGTGGACACAAATGTAAAGGTCTACTTCTGTGACCCGCAGAGTCCATGGCAGCGCGGAACCAATGAAAATACCAACGGCCTGCTAAGACAGTACTTCCCTAAGAAGACCGACTTGTCCGTCCACACTCAAGCCCATCTCAACAAGATCGCGCTCCGTCTAAACCAACGCCCGCGAGAGACCTTGGGCTTTCAAACGCCAGCGAGTAAACTGCAAGCCAGTGTTGCATCGACCGGTTGAGACCGCCTGACTTTCAAGGTACTACGGAGTCACTTCCGGTTTGTCGGTCATCTCCAGCGACAGTCTCCGGATATCAATTGCTGAAGCCGACCGCGGGTGTAGGATCGACGCCAATGACTCTTCTCGATGCAGACATCAAGCGAGACCCGGTTGTGGGCGAGGATACCTGGGACCTGTTCGAGGCGATTGAGTGTTCATTCGGAATCGACCTTGGTGACTATCGCTCTCATTGTGGGAGGACTATCCGAGACCTTGCCGCAGACGTCGGGAGACTCACGAAGTATCCCAGTGCCGACAAGTGCCTCACTGCGATCACCTTCTACAGGCTGCGCCGAGCATTGCAGCAATTCGGTTTCCCACGAAGCACCGTCCGTCCAGCGACGCCTGTGCGCAAATTGTTGCCATGGAGAAATCGACGGATGCGGTGGCAACAAATGCGAGATCAGTTGGGGCTGGAATTACCGGGGCTGCTCTATCCGCGTTGGGCGCTTCTTCTTGCTTTGTTCGGACCTGTAACCATCCTCGGTTGCATGAAGACGTTTTGGGGAATCCCGCTCAGTGTCGCCTCGATTCTCGGCCTATCGGTTCTTCTAGTCATTCCTGCGATCTTTGCGTCAATACCATTCGCACGCACACTCCCGCCGGGCAGCGATACATGTGGAGGACTCGCCGAAGTCATCTTGGCGCGGAATTACGCTGCTATCGCGACTGAGAACGGCAGTCGGCGTGGTGCGGAAGTCCTGTGGGCGCTGCGGCAGCTCGTTGCCACAGAAATGGTGATGAACATCGAACAGGTCTCCCCAGACGCTCGGATTCCTCAGGATTTAAACATCTACTGATCGCGGACTGAGCCTTTAGTCGAATCTGAACGGGTCCGTCGGCAATTCGGAATTAATGCTGTCTTGATGTCGTGGACGAACTGCCACAAAAACGGAGATTTCGGCAACTGAGGATTTCGTGGCGAGAAGTCGGCTTACATCAGCATCCTCAATTGACGAGAAGGACGTTTGTTGCAGACTAAAGTATGTTCACAGCTCTAGCCGCGAGCAGAGCGACAGTGGTGAAGGAGATGAGAGATTGGATCATCATCAGCACTTTGGCCCATCGGGACAATACCGGGCAGTCGGTCGGCGAGAATGCAGTACTCGTGTTGAAGGCGACGAATAGGTAGTCCACAAATCCCGGTCGCCAGAACTGCTCCCCCATCTCCGTTCTTGTCTCAGCACTGAGCGTCATCTGCGGAAACAGGAACGCTCCATCGGTATGACTCTCGCGTAGATCCCTTTGGTTTGGCCCACCCGCGTCCAAGCGCCAATACCAGGAGGCAAAGACAAGAATGTTTGTGACCCATAACGCCGCCGCCGAGCGTAGAAGGACTTGAGGAGGAAGCTTATGGGTCGGCAACGTCGCGATTAGTAAGCCCAAGGACCAGGCCATGTCAGCAGTAACAATCACATTCAAGGCATAACCGAATAGTTGATTGAGCTTTAAATTTCCGCCGCGTCTTGCGAGGACGGTCGGAATCATCAAAAAGCTAAGCACAATGAGAAGGAGCCAGTCGGGGCCAAAGGAGAGAAAGCTGGGGATTGCTAACCGTAATCCTCCCACAGCAAACAAAGCCGAGAGCGCGGGCCAGCGGGGTTCGTGTCGAATTGTTGGTCCTGCCATTATGAGCACCTTTC
The DNA here is from genome assembly GCF_051013365.1 of Tunturiibacter psychrotolerans. Lineage (GTDB taxonomy): Bacteria > Acidobacteriota > Terriglobia > Terriglobales > Acidobacteriaceae > Edaphobacter > Edaphobacter psychrotolerans_A. Next base: position 3,449,837 of record NZ_CP132941.1, read on the forward strand.
GTGAAGCATCAAGGACCATCTATTGCTTGGCGGACGCGTCCTTTTGAAGGCGCTTTCCGAAGATCAGCCCGATTGTCGTACCGATTGTTGACGAGTGATCGCTGACGCCGAAGCGAAGGCCCCCGTCGATGCCAAAGGAATCGCCGAACTGGTGATAGAAGCCACTAAAAACATAGGTGCCTGGCGGGGTGTTAGATTGTGACGTGTTCTGACCAAAGACCTCGGCATAGAGACGCGTGTCCTTCTGAATGTGATAACTGAGAGCGAATGATTGTTGTCCGCCGTACCGACAGCCTGTAGACGTTTGGCAGTCAGACTGTACTATCGAGCCGTTTGCGATGACGTCGACGTCCCCGTTTTTTCCATAGTGGTGGTTGACGAGCAGAATCGCTTGTTGACCGTAGCCTTGAAGCGGGCTTGCCGAGGCAGTTGGAAGCTCGGCCTCATACTGCAATGCGATTCCCGGCGAGATCCTGTGGTACTGCTCCTTCTTCGCCTCGACCTTGCCGCCGATCTGAATGGTTCCGACTCCATTGGTGATGATTCCGTCCTGCTGTTGATGATTAAACGCAGACCAGTCGAAGTCCAGCCTGAGTCTGGGCAGTAGAGAATAGGTGAACAACGTATCGAACGTCTGCTGATTGCCTGGCGGGTTCTGGGGATAGGCATCATAGCCTACCTCCACCTGTGCAACGCCTTTGCTCTGGATGGCTGCACTGTTGGCGATCGTTGGTCTTGTGGGATTTATGTTTAGATCTTGGGCCGGCAGGCTGATCGTCAGCAGCGAGAGCGCGCCAAAGAGCCAACTGATTCGATTCAGAGGCGGCGATGTTGAATGTTGGAATTTCTGACTGGATCTTTGATCGATCGAAGTGAACTCCAAAACGCTACCGGCGCCTTAGCAAAAAGAGTATCAGCAGAACGATCACGATTATCCCTAGACTCCCCGGCCAAATGAACCAGCCGCCGCCGCTCGAGTATCCGGCTACCAAGCATCCAGACAATCCCAAGGTCGCGAAACATGCGGCCAGTACGGTCAGTTGTTTTCGGAACAGGCGGGAGGTTGAGAACTTTTCCCTATGATTTCGCACGTTCGTTCCTCCAGTTGGGATGGGAGACAACTTTATCGATTCGAAACGAACGAATCCGACAGGGACGCCGACAGTTTTTGCGTTGGATTGCGGTCTTTCAGTCTGCCAATTTCTATGATGCAAGAAAGCCTGATGCCACCGAACATTCCTGCAATGGATAAGTGCAGTAGATGCGAAATCTGAATTCTCGAAACGATCAGTCCTCATAAGTCGCTGTAGGAAGTACGCTGGTATAGCCGAATTCCAAGGAGGTAAAAACATATGGCGCCGCTGTATTCCACGAAAGTCACTGCAAAGGGAGGCCGTCATGGATCGATCCGGAGTGAGGATGGGCTCCTTGAACTCAGCCTGGCGCTGCCAAAGGCTCTGGGTGGGAGCGGAGATGCCACGAATCCTGAACAGTTGTTTGCGGCAGGATACGCGGCTTGCTTTGAGAACGCTTTGCTGCGAGTGAGTCGAGAGGCCAGGCATCATTTCACCGATGATGAGGTCGAGGTTGTGGCTGAGGTTGGCATCAGCCGCAACGGGGACGGGAACTTTGTCTTGTCGGCGGCTCTGGCGGTGACGCTGGCCGGAGTGGACCAGGCGACGGGAGAGGATTTCGTACACCGCGCGCATCTGGTTTGTCCTTATTCGAATGCGATTCGGGGGAATGTGGACGTGGCGACTACGGTCACTGTCCGTTAGTACAACCTTCGGGTTCAGCCTAAATGAGGCCGCAAACGCCATTTTTTGATGACTTAGCCACGGCGACCGGTCGAGGCGTGGCAGCGTGTTGCTCTGCCGATTTTTTTTCTGGGGCCTCTACACGAAAAAAGGCCGGAACTATTTGTGTTTTGGTGAAGCCATGGCAATAGTGGCGGACGTATACTGCCCGCACCTGAAGGTTGCAACTGCTCTGGTTGGGAGGCTGGTGATGAAGATCGGATTCGGATACCGAGTGTTTCTGGCGATGGCGTTTTCGGTGGCGGGAGTGATGGCCGCGGGAGCTCAGAGTGGCGCGGCCGGGGAGCCAGGTAATCCGTTAGATGCGGATTCTGCATCGACTGCGCAGGTGGCTACTGCTGAAGTGACGACGGCTGATGTGACGACGGCTCGTGTCCCTGCCGCTACATCGGCGGCTGATGTGCCAGCGGCCAGCGTGCCCGTAGACAATGGGGCGCGGCCGGGAGATTCGCACGTAAGGATTGTGCGGCTGAGCGATGTGAAGGGGACGCTTTCGCTCGATCGTAAGACGGGCAACGGCTTTGAACAGACGATGCCGAATATGCCGATTATTCAAGGCGATAGGCTTCGGACCGCCGATGGATACGCTGAGGTGGAGTTTGAGGACAACAGTACGCTGCGGGTGGCGCCGAACTCGTTGGTGGAGTTTCCGCTGCTGGCGTTGCGCAGCTCGGGAGCCAAGGCCTCGACGATAGAGGTGGTGCGGGGGATGGTGTATGTGAACCTGCAGGGCACGAAGGGGAATGAGTTCGTGGTGCGGGCGGGAGATGAGACGATGACGGTTTCGCCGTCGACGCATATGCGAATGACGGTGGAGGCCGGGAAGACGGTGGTGTCGGTCTTCAACGGAAATGTGGAGGTGAAGCACGGGGCGGAGACGACGCTGTTGACGAAGAAGGAGTCGCTGACGCTGGGTGGAGAGCAGGTGGCTGTTACGAAGAAGATTGAGGAAGAGCCGTACGATGCGTGGGATAAGGAGGCGAACGACTATCATGCGCGCTACTCGCAGGCGAATGCGATGGTGGCCGGGGGCGCTACGTATGGGTTGAGCGACCTGAACTACTACGGGAACTTTATCAATGGTGGAGCGTTTGGATCTTTCTGGCAGCCGTATCTGGTGGGCGCAGGATGGAATCCGTACTGCAATGGGGTGTGGGCGATGTATCCGGGCGCGGGTTATTCGTGGGTGTCGCCGTATCCGTGGGGATGGTTGCCGTATCACTCGGGTACGTGGTCGTTCTTCCCAGGATATGGGTGGGGATGGCAGCCGGGTGGCGCGTTCAATGGGTTGAACAATATTGCGAGCGTGGGGGGAGGGGCAGCGGGGCTGGTTGGAACGGGTGTTCACTCGCCCGTGCGTGCTGCGTCGCCGCAGGCGCCGGCCTTGGGCGCGGGTTCGCTGGTGCTTGCGAACAATACGCCAATGGTCTTCTCCAAAGAAGATAAGCCGGGGAACTTCGTGTTCCAGAAGAACTCGGCGGGGTTGGGCGTGCCGAGGGGGTCGCTGGGAAGCTTGAACAAGATTTCGACCCATGTGGAGCAGCACGGCTCGGCGAATATGCCAGTCTATGCTGCTGCGCCTTCTGCGGGGTTTATGGCGTCGAGTCGTGGTGGGAACGGCGGGCCGGTTACCTTGCGGGCGGGAGCGCCGATTCAGAGTGGGAATACCTCGTATGCTTCTGCATCGCGGGCGGGGTCGAATGGGGGATCTTCGGCGTCATCGCCTGCTTCTCATAGCCTGGGCGCTTCGTCGGCGAGCGGCGGGCCTTCTGGGAGCGGCGGGTCGTCGGGGAGCAGCGGCCACGGTGGATCTTCGAAGTAGAAGCTTAGTGGACGGGCGGTGTGGTTTCGGCCAGGGCGAGGACAGGGGAGACGAGGGTGAGGATCGTCTCGACGATGTCGGTGGAACTTGGGCGGTTGGGGGTTTGGGCCCACTCCCTGGCTGCGCCGTAGATTGCCCAGCTTGCGGTGGTCGCGATCATCTGGGGAGTGATGGGCTGGTTGGAGGGGTGTTTTTCGATGCCATCAAGGAGCATGCGGCGGACGACCGCGATGATGGCAGATTCCATGTGGGGTTCGAGCTGTCCCGGCCGCTCGCAACAGGGGAGTTGAGTGGAGGCGATGAAGTCGCAGACGCCGATGATGAATGCTTTGAGGGCTGAGGTGCAGGAGCCGTTGAAGGAGATTCCGCGTTCGGCCAACAACTCGTTGAAGCGGGAGCCTACGGTGCACTCGAGCAGAGCGAACTTGTCTGGGTAGTGGTCGTAGAAGGTGGCGCGGTTGATGGTGGCTTCTTCGGCTATGTCCTGAACGGAGATAGCGTCGAACTCCTTCTTTTCCATGAGTTTGACGAGAGCCTGCTGGAGCAGTTTGCGGGTTCGGAGGATACGGGGATCCAACGATCTCTCCGGCATGAGTTCGGGTATTTCGGCCAGTGTTGCGGGTGCCGTGGGCATATGGTCGGCCTTGGTTGCGGCTTCAGCAATGTCCTTATCGGTGATCCCTTGAGCGGGTTTTGCGGCGGACGCGGACATTGGATTTATACCAGTTTACTAGAATTTGACGACATTATTTGTTTAAACGACAGATGTCGTGTTTTCATGAATCGACGATAGTCGTTTAAACGTCAGATGTCGTATAGGAGATCTTGCCATGCCCACACTACTTGTTGTGAATTCGAGCCCATTTGTTGAAACCTCCATCTCTCGCGGTTTGACCAGTGAATATGTTGAGAACTGGAAGAAGGCGAACCCAACCGGGAAGGTGATTACACGTGACCTTGCCGCCAGCAATTTGAAGACGATCGATGCGGCATGGGTTGGGTCTGCGTACACGCCAAAGGATGCGCGTAGCGCGGAGCAGAAAGAAGCGCTTGCGCTTTCGGACACGCTGCTTGCCGAATTGAGGGCGGCGGATGAGTATGTTTTTGGTGTACCGATGCACAACTTTAGTGTGCCCGCGGTCCTCAAGCTATGGATCGACCAGATCGCACGGGTCGGCGAGACGTTTTCTTACGCGGACGGAACGCCGAAGGGCTTGCTGATCGGGAAGAAAGGTACGTTCCTGATTGCGTCAGGTGGTGTGTACGATGCGGGGACCGTGATGGCCTCGTTCAATCACGTGGAACCTTATCTGCGTAATGTGTTTGGTTTTCTGGGTGTGACGGATACGACCTTCGTGTCGGCTGGCGGCGCGTCTGCACTGATGCAGGGCAAGACGGATCGTGCGACGTTCCTGCAGCCGCACTTCGAGACGATTCGCTCGCAGTTTGTGGCAGCCTAAGGAATTTCGACATGTGTGCGGCTCGACGGGGTGTCGGGCCGCATCTGACGATTTGAAGCGAGTCGAATTCAGGCTTCTCAGGAGGTTGCGATGAACGTTGTGGTGTACGGAGCGACAGGAAATTCTGGTAAGGAGATTGTGAAGGAGCTGCTTCGGCGCGGACATAAAGTGACTGCGGTGGCGCGTAAGGTGGATTCGATCAAGGCAGAACCGGGAGTGACCGCAAAGGCGGACGATCTTTCGGATGTGAATTCGATCGCTGCTATCGTGACGGGCGCTGACGCAGTAGTGAGCGCATACGCTCCTCCTGCGGACAAGACAGAGGCGCTTGTTGGCGTGACGGAGCGAGAGATTGCTGCGGTGAAGAAGGCGGGCGCGAAACGGCTGCTGGTGGTTGGCGGTGCGGGATTGCTGGAGGTTGCGCCTGGTGTGACTCTGATCAAGTCGGGACATCTTCCGGCGGAGTATCTGCCGATTGCGACTGCGCATGAGAACGCGCTGGCGGTGTTGCGGAAGTCTGATATCAACTGGACGTATCTGAGCCCAGCGGCGTATTTCGTGCCGGGAGAGCGAACGGGAAAGTTTCGGCTGGGGACGAAGGAACTGATCTCCGACGCGAAAGGGGAGAGCAAGATCTCTTTTGCAGATTATGCGATTGCGTTGGTGGACGAGATTGAGAAGCCGGCGCATGAACGGGCTTCGTTTTCGGTGGGATACTGAGATTCGAAGAAACGTGATTGTGAGAGGCGGCCGATTATTGGCCGCCTCTTTTCTTTAATGAGACGGCTAGATGCGATGGTGATCGGCACGCCAGTTGACGATGGCTTCTTTGATGGCCTTCTTATCCATGTTTTTTGTGAGGGCTCGGTGGGCGAGCTCGGGGAGTTCGTCGTCCGAGGCGAAGCGGAGGCCGATGAGCTGCGAGACGGTGAGCTCGTTGATGTGCGCGCGGTCGGCTTCGGGTAGCAGCGCGTGGAGACGGAGACGCTCTTCGAGCCGGATGACGCGGTCCTGGGCCTTCATGGCTGACTCGCGGGCGTTGCCGGCCATCAGGAGGAAGACGATAGCCATGACGATGTTCCAAAGATGAGTGTGCCGGTAGGCGGGCCAGTTGTGAACTGTGATGTAGATGGCGAAGATGAGATTGAGGAGCAGTAGAGGAATGTTGACGAAGTGAAAAGGCGGATGGAAGCGCGTGTGGTTTTTAAGATTTTGCGGAGCGGGCATTGGGGCGTCCTCGTTGCACAGAATAATGGCCGGGGCCAGCATAGCATCCTCGGTCGCTGGTAGAAGATGTCCGGCCGGACGGACCCGCTGCGCGCGGCGCGGTCACTTCGTGACTTGTACGCCTTGTGACGCGGGATGAAGTTCGTTTGCGGTAGCCTTGAGGGATGAAGAGTTCAGTGATCGCAAAGACGGGAAAGAAGCGGGTTGGCGTGCATGTGGGGACGGCGGGTGGAACGTGGACCGCGGTGGAGCGGGCAGTAGCGGCGGGGGCGAATACGTTTCAGATTTTTTCTTCGAGCCCGCGACAGTGGCGAGCGGCAGCGGTGAAGCCCGAGGATGCGAAGAAGATGCGGGAGCTACGGGCGAAGCATGATGTGGGGCCGGTGGCGATCCACGCGAGCTATCTGATAAATCTTTGCAGTCAGACGGAGAGTGTTCGCGTGAATGGCGTGGCGGCGTTTCGCGGGGAGGTGGAGCGGGCGCTGGCGCTGGGCGCGGAGTATCTGGTTCTGCATCCGGGGAGTTGGAAGGGGCTGACGCGGGAGGAAGGATTGAGACTGGCGGCGGAGTCGATTGAGAAGGCGATTGATGGGGTGGCGTGGCAGGGGAAGGACTTCAGGATTTTGATTGAGAATACGGCGGGGGCGGAGTTTTCGCTGGGTGGAAAGCTGGAGCAGGTGGCGGAGTTGGTGGAGCGGCTGAAGGCTTGTGCGCCGGTGGGGGTCTGTCTGGATACGTGCCATGTGCATGTGTCGGGATATGACATTGTGTCCCCCGATGGATATACGGAGACGATGCTGCTGGTGCGGGATACGGTGGGGTTCGACGATGTAAAGGTGTGGCACTGCAATGATGCGAAGGCGGCGATGGGCTCGAAGCTGGACCGGCATGAACATATTGGTGAGGGGACGATTGGGGCGGAGGTATTCCGGCGACTGCTGCATGATGAGCGGTTTGCGCATGCGGCGTTTATTGCGGAGACGCCGGTGGATGCTCCGGGGGATGAGGCGAGGAATGTGGGGGTGTTGCGGACGCTGGCTGCGGGGTAGTTCAGGTGCTTCGTTTCAGGTACTGAAGATATTGGTGTCGAGGAACTGGTTGCGGAACTTGCCTTGTGGGTCGTGGTGTTTGAGCAGGGCTTGGTATTCGGGCATTTTGTCGTATTGGTGCTGGATTTTTGCGGGTGGAAGGGTGAAGACTTTGGCCCAGTGGGGGCGGGGGTTGAAGGGAGCGAGTTTTTCTTCGATGAGAGGAAGGATTTGTTGGACGGCGTCCCACTCGGGCTTCCAGGTGAAGTGGATGGCGAGGGAGGGTCGCTGGTAGGCCATGCTGAGCCAGAGGTTGTCGGCGGCGATGGTGCGGAGCTCTGTGATGTAGAGGTGTGGGGTGATGCGGTCGCGGAGTTGCTCGACGGCGAGGATGGCTTCGTAGGCGTGCTCGCGGGGGACGAAGTACTCGGTTTGGATTTCGGCGCCGCTGCTGGGAGTGAAGTTGAGCTTGAAGTGGGGAAGGCGCTCGTACCAGGGGCCGGGGACGCCGAGTTGTTCGGTGCAGCTTTCGGCGGCGTGGCCGGGGACGGGGTGGAGTTTTTGCGTGGCTTGTTTTGCGCCGAAGAACTCGGGGGCGAATGGTACGGAGGTGGCGCCGGGATCGAGGCGGCGTTTGACCCAGACCTGGTTGGCCTGGTGATTTTGCCAGATGGTGAAGAGGCTGACGCTGTAGCCGCTGAGGAAGATTTCGTCGAGATGCTTTTCGAGTTGTGAGAAGGAGAGGTTTTCGTAGACGACCTGCGCGACCTGGAAGGTGGGTTGGAGGTCGAGGGTGGTTTTGGTGACGACGCCGAGGCCGCCGAGGTTGACGATCTGGCCGAGGAACTGGTCGCCGTCTTTGGCGCGGGAGAGAGTGTGGAGAGTGCCGTCGGCGGTGACGAGTTCGAGGCCGGAGACGATGGTGGCGAGGTTGCCGTTGTTGCTGCCGGAGCCGTGGGTGGCGGTGGCGCAGGCTCCGATGACGGAGACGTGCGGGAGGGAGGCGAGGTTTGGGACGGCGAAGCCCTGGGCGTCGATGATCGGGGCGAGTTTGCCGTAGGTAACGCCGGCGCCGACGGTGGCGGTGTGGGCTTTGGCGTCGATGTCGATGGAGTCGAGCTGCTTGAGGGAGATTTGCGCGTGGGTGCTGTCGGCGATGGTGTTGAAGGAGTGGCCGCGGCCGAGGGCTCGGAGCTTGTCGCAGCTTTTGACGATGTGCTGGACCTCTTCGACGGTTTTGGGCTGGTAGAGGGTGTCGGTGTGGAAGGTGAGGTTGCCGGCCCAGTTGGTTCGTGGTGTGCTTTGGTGGGCGGCCTGCTCGGTCGTTTGTTCGGCGGCGGAGACGAAACGGGAGAGCATGGTTCCGGTGAGGATGGAGCCGGTGCCTTTGAGGAACTGTCGTTTATTCATGTCGCACTCGATCCGTGGGTGAGTTGTGTAGAGAAGGTCCAGCGCATTCGGTTGTCGGTCAGGTCTTTATAGGGATTTGAGAGGCACAATGCAAGTACGTTGCCTGAGCGTGTTTCTGTGAGGGGCGAGACAGTTACAATCGAAGTAGTATGCCTGAGACACGAATGAGCGAAATCGGCGGTGAAACCGCGAACATTGTTGAGAGTTCTACTGCTGCGGAGTCGAATCAGCCGCAACGCTACAGCCCGGCTGAGATCGAGCCGAAGTGGCAAGCCGTGTGGGACGCGGATAAGACGCTCTATGCGGCGGACGCACATGATTCGGGGAAGCCAAAGTACTACTGCCTGGAGATGCTGCCGTATCCGAGCGGCGCGCTGCACATTGGGCATGTGCGGAACTATGCGATTGGCGATGCGCTGGCGCGGCATATGTGGATGCGCGGGTATAACGTGCTTCACCCGATGGGGTGGGATGCGTTTGGGCTGCCGGCGGAGAATGCGGCGCTGAAGAATGGAGTGCCGCCGCGGGAGTGGACGCTCTCGAACATTGCTGCGATGCGGAAGCAGATGCAGCGGATGGGGTATGGCTACGACTGGTCCACTGAGGTGACGACTTGTTTGCCGGATTACTACAGGTGGAACCAGTGGTTCTTTTTGAAGATGTTCGAAAAGGGGCTGGCGTATCGGAAGAAGAGCAAGGTGAACTGGTGTCCGGAATGTTGCACGGTGCTGGCGAATGAGCAGGTGATTGGCGGGCGCTGCTGGCGGCATGAGGATACGGTTGTTGAGTTGCGGGATCTGACGCAGTGGTTTTTGCGGATTACGAAGTATGCGGACGAATTGCTGGACGGGCTCGACAAGCTGGAGGGTTGGCCGGAGAAGGTCCGGACGATGCAGCGGAACTGGATCGGGCGGAGCGAAGGGGCGCATGTAGACTTCGCTGTCGCGGATGGCGATGCGAAGATCACGGTGTTCACGACGCGGGTGGATACGATCTTTGGGGCGACGTCGGTGCAGCTTGCTCCGGAGCATGCGGTGTCGAAGGCGTTTGCGCTGGAAGATGACGCGCTGCGAGTGCAGATTGAAGAGTTGCTGGAGCAGCAGAAGGTGGCTCGCGAGTCGGATGCGCTGGGTGCGATTGAAAAGCATGGTGTGTTTACCGGGCGGTTTGCGGTGAATCCGTTCAACGGCGAGCGGGTGCCGATCTGGGTGGCGAACTACATTCTGGCGGACTATGGAACGGGCGCGATTATGAGCGTGCCGGCGCATGATGAGAGAGATTTTGAGTTTGCGCAGAAGTACGGGCTGCCACTGCGGCGAGTGATTGCTCCTGCGGGCGGAAGGAAAGACCAAAACCAAAATACAGGGATCCTTCGCTCCGCTCAGGATGACGACAGTATTGTGGTGGGTGAACTTCCCTATCTGGCTGAAGATGAGGCGGTGTTGATCGACTCCGGCGAATGGACCGGGGAGAACTGCCTTGAGGCGCAGGAGAAGATGGCTGCGTTTGCGAAGGCAAAAGGATTTGGTACTCCTACGGTTACGTATCGTTTGAAGGATTGGGGAGTGAGCCGGCAGAGGTACTGGGGTACGCCGATTCCGATGGTGTATTGCGATAAGTGCTCGCCGGAGGAGCCGCTGCCAGTGGCTGAGAGCGAGTTGCCGATCTTGTTGCCGGAACAGGTGGATATTACCCAGACGAACGGGTCGCCGCTGGGGCGGATTCCGGAGTTTGTGAATGCGAAATGCCCGAAGTGCGGCGGTGCCGCGCGCAGGGAGACGGACACGATGGACACGTTCGTGGACTCGAGCTGGTACTTCTACCGCTATGCGGATGCGAAAAATTCCAATGCGCCGTTTGATACGGATAAAGCGAACTACTGGTTTCCGATCGATCAGTACATCGGCGGAGTGGAGCATGCGATTCTGCATCTGATCTACTCGCGATTCTGGACGAAGGTGATGCGGGATCTTGGACTGGTGAAGAACGATGAGCCTGCGGCCCGTTTGTTCACGCAGGGGATGGTGATCAAAGACGGCGCGAAGATGTCGAAATCGAAGGGCAACGTGGTTTCGCCGGATGACATGATTTCGCGGTATGGCGCGGATGCTACTCGGATGTATGCGTTGTTTGCGGCTCCCCCGGATCGTGATCTGGAGTGGCAGGAAGAAGGCGTTGCGGGGATCTCGCGGTTTTTGAGCAAGGTGTACCGGCTGACGACGAAGTTTTCGAGTGTTGCTCGTGCGAAGGGAAGTAATGCTGCACCGAAGGATCAGGCGTTGTTGCGGCGGTTGCACCAGACGATTGCGAAGGTCACGCATGACTTCGATGGGCGCTGGCACTTCAATACTTCCATCTCTTCGATCATGATTCTGGTGAACGAGATTACTGCGAATGAAGCGGCGATGGACGCCGGGGAGTTCTCTCCTGGTGCCGTGGCCGAGGTGTTTCGCAGTTTGATATTGTTGCTGGCTCCGTTTGCGCCGTTCTTTGCGGCGGAGATGTGGGAGGAACTTGGCGGCGAGGGAGTGGTGTTCCGCACGCAGTGGCCATTAGTGAATGAAGAACTTGCGCGGGAGGATGAGGCTGAGATTCCGGTGCAGGTGAATGGGAAGCTGGTGACCGTGGTGAAGGTCCCTGCGGACAGCGATGAGGCTGCGGTGAAGGCTGCGGCATTGGCTGATCCTAAGGTGATCGCACGGATTGAAGGGAAGACTATAGTGAAGGTGATTGTGGTGCCGGGTAAGCTTGTGAATCTTGTGGTGAAGTAGTGGAGCAGATTCCGCAGGATGGAGTGGTGGTTGCGGCGGGGACGGTTCGGGGGACGCAGTCGTTTGTGCATACGCTCTCGGAGTGCTGGCGGCGGCCTTCGCTGACGGCGCTGGAGGTGCTTTGGCGGTGGGCTTATGGGGTGCCTGCGCTGTTGTTGCTGCGGTATGAGGGGCTGAAGATCTTGCAGGCTACGCCGTTGGACTATGCGGCGTTGAAGAGCATGACGGTGGTGGATCCGCTGGGGTCTGCACAGACATTGGCGAAAGCGCTGGCGTTGCTGGTGCCGCAGGTGATGCGTGTGGCGTTGTGGCTGGCGCCGCTGTTTGTGGTGACTTGGGTGGTGGTGTCGGCGGTGGGTCGGACGGTGGTGTTGAGGCGGGCCGATGAACGGCTGCATTCGCGTGTTGGGACGCTGATTGTGTTGCAGGCGGTGAGGGTGTTGGCGCTGCTGGGAAGCTTCGCGGTGTGGTTCTGGTGTATGGAGCGGGTAGCGGAGTGGACGGTGACTGGACCCAATGCGGCGGGTGGCGAGCCGAATCTTGTGGGATATTTTTCTCTGGTGATCGTGGCGACGTTGGGGTTGTTTACGCTGTGGGCGGTGGTGAGCTGGGCGTTGTCGGTGGCGCCGTTGATGGCGATGTTGAAGGGGTTGGGCGTGAGGGAAAGTTTGACGGCGGCGTTTCGGTTGGGGCCGCTGAAGTCGAAGCTGGTGGAGATCAATCTGGTGATGGGGATCGTGAAGATCGCGTTGATTGTATTGGCGATGGTGTTTTCGGCGACTCCGCTGCCGTTTGAGAGTGTGACGACGCCGGAGTTTCTGTTCTGGTGGTGGGTAGGGGTTACGATCCTTTATTTTCTAGGATCTGACTTCTTTCATGTGGCGCGGCAGGTGGCCTATTTGCAGCTTTGGCGAGCCTACGAGGGCGCAGAATATTTTTCTCGGGGTTAGAAGCAAATTTTGCATCACACCTCCATAGGCTATTTTTTGCCAGGAGAACGACTATGTCATTTGGGATCTACGCGGTTGGATATTTGATTCTGATTGCGGGTGTGGCTTATCTCGCACACTTGATGCATATTCCGCAGCACTACATTGTTGCGATTGCTGTGATCATGCTGGGAGTCGGGATCGTTACTGGTGTGCAGACTACGCGACATAAAGATCCTGGTTAGTAGCCGAGCGCAGGCGAGTACTAAAGTTTTTCCTCTGCGAGCGGGAAATACGGCATCCTAATCTTGCACGGGCCCCTGATTCCCCTCTGGAGCGAGATCATGTCCTCTGCCTTCTATGGTGGTGCGTATTTGCTTTTGATAGGTGCTGTGTCCTACCTCGCTTATCTAAGTCATATTCCTGGGTCGTACATTGTTGCGTTCGCCATGATCATGTTGGGGATTGCGGTGGTGAGTGGGATGGAGAGTGCGCGCGAGCGGAACTCCTCGTATCGGCGCAGACAGAATTTTTTCTAGATTTGTGCCAGGGCTTTGGTAGAGAAAGACTTTCGTTGCCGCATTTACACTAGGTAGGTGGATACCTCAACGATTGTCATTCTGGATTTTGGGTCGCAGTATACGCAGCTGATAGCGCGGCGTATTCGTGAGTTCAATGTTTTCTCGGTCGTACTGCCTTGCACAGCTCCCTTGGAGCAAGTGAAGAAGCTCAACCCGAAGGGTGTGATTCTTTCGGGCGGGCCGTGCTCTGTGTATGACGCGGACGCTCCGGATGCGGATGCAGGTGTGCTTGCGATGGGCGTGCCGGTGCTTGGGATCTGCTACGGGCTGCAGTTCATCGTGCACCATCTTGGTGGAAAGGTGGTTGGGGCGGCGGCGCGTGAGTACGGGCATGCGGAGGTGACAGTAGTGGCGGAGACGCCGCTGTTTCGCGGGCTTCCGGGATCGCTCGATGTGTGGATGTCGCATGGGGACGAGGCGGAGGAACTGCCGGTAGGATTTCATCTGACGGCGAAGACTTCGAATGCGGTGGCGGGGATTGCGGATGAGGCGAGAGGGATATGGGCGGTGCAGTTTCATCCTGAGGTTGCGCATACGCGGCAGGGGATGGAGCTGTTGAAGAATTTTTGTCTGGATATCTGTGGTGCAGAACAGGATTGGACGCCAGAGCACTTTATTCAGTCGACGGTAGAGCGGGTGCGGGCGCAGGTTGGGACGGGACATGCCATCTGTGGGTTGAGTGGGGGAGTGGATTCGAGCGTGGCTGCGGTGCTGGTGGCGCGTGCGATTGGGGATCGGCTGACTTGCATCTTTGTGAACAATGGCGTGCTGAGGAAGGATGAGTTTCAGAAGGTGCAGACGACGATGCGCGAGCAGCTGGGGTTGAATGTGGTGGCTGTGGATTCTTCGCAGCGGTTTTTGGAGAAGCTGGCGGGGGTGACTGATCCGGAGCAGAAGCGGAAGGTGATTGGGAACGAGTTTATTGCTGTGTTCGATGATGAGGCGAAGAAGATCTTTGAGGCCCAGAAAGATAGCCAGCCGAGTGCTGGGGAGGAGATTGCCTGGCTTGTGCAGGGAACGCTTTATCCCGATGTGATCGAGTCGTCGAGTGTGCACGGACCTAGCCATACGATTAAGAGCCACCACAATGTGGGTGGACTGCCTGCGGATATGAAGCTGAAGTTGATTGAGCCGCTGCGGGATCTGTTCAAAGATGAGGTGCGGCGGATTGGACGGGACCTGGGGATGCCGGAGGACATTATTGAGCGGCAGCCTTTTCCGGGGCCGGGACTTGCGGTGAGGATTCTGGGTGAGGTGACGGCGGAGCGCGTTGCGATTCTGCAGGAGGCCGACCAGATTGTGGTGGATGAGATCAAGAAGGCGGGGCTTTATCGGAAGGTTTGGCAGAGCTTTGCGGTGTTGCTGCCGGTGAAGAGCGTAGGGGTGATGGGGGATCAGCGGACGTATGCGAATACGTGCGCGGTGCGGGCGGTGGAGAGTGAGGATGGGATGACGGCGGATTGGGCTCCGCTGCCTTATGAGGTGTTAAGGACGATCTCTAGCAGGATTGTGAGCGAGGTGCGGGGGATCAATCGCGTGGTGTATGACATTACTTCGAAGCCGCCGGGGACGATTGAGTGGGAGTAGAGGCGTCCTGCCGGACGGGCCTCCTGCGCGGAGGGCGGTCACTTCGTGACTCGTATACCTTTTCTAGCCTAGGTAGGCTTTAGCGTCGGTAACGTCGGTTCCTGAGTTAAATTTCATTCCGCGGAATAGAAGCGTCAGCACAGTGGAGACGGCCAGGTTCAGGAGCAGCGCGGGTACGGCTGCGTACATGGGGTACGTGCTTCCGAAGAGGTGGAGGGGATAGACCGAACTCTTTAATCCCAAAGCCACTGCCATGGCTGTCCCGCTGGACATGCCTGCGGCCCAGCCCACCAGCAGAGCCCATGGATTGAACCAGCGTGTGAAGACGCCAACTACGACCGAGGGGAAGAGTTGGCCCATCCAAATTCCTCCGAGGAGTTGCATCTCTATGGCGTAGGGCGCGGGGAGTTTGAGGACAAAAAGCAGAGCGCCGAATTTGACTACGAGGGAGACGACCTTCGCCATGCGGGACTCTTCTTCGGGGAGCATCTTGCGATTGAGCAGCGCTCCGTAGAGGTTGCGGGTGAAGAGGTTTGAGGCGGCGATGGACATGATGGCTGCAGGCACGAGAGCGCCGATGGCGACCGCGGCTAGGCAGAAGCCGGCGAACCACTCCGGAAACATTTTGAGGAAGAGCAGTGGGACGGCCATGTTCGCGTCCTTGGTGACGACGCCTGCGGCAAGGGCGAGATAGCCGAGGAGGGCGATGAGTCCGAGGAGAAAGCTGTAGGCCGGCAGCATGGCGGCGTTGCGGCGAACTACGTTGGCGCTCTGCGCGCTTAGGACTGCGGTGGCCGTGTGGGGGTAGAGCATGAGGGCTATGGCAGAGCCGATGGCGAGGGTGGAGTAGCCGAGAAACTGTCCCTCTTTCAGATGAATCGTGGCGGTTGGCGTGTGGTGGGCCAGCAGTTGATTGGCGATTTCGAAGACGTGCGCATAGCCGCCGAGTTTGTAGGGGATGTAGATGAGAGCGGCGAGGACCATGATGTAGAGCATCACGTCCTTGACGATGGCGATGACGGCGGGGGCGCGCAGGCCGCTTGAGTAGGTGTAGGCGGCGAGGATGACGAAGGCCGCTGCGAGGGGCCACTCGCCGTGGATGCCCATTGCTCCGATGACGACGCGGATTCCGACCAGCTGGAGGGCGATGTAGGGCATGAGGGCGAGAACGCCGGTGAGCGCGATGGCGATGGTGAGCCAGCGGTTGCCGTAACGGCCGTTGACGAAGTCCGCGAAGGTTATGTAACCGTGGCGGTGGCATACTATCCAGAGGCGCGGCAGGACGAGCATCATGTAGGGGTAGGCGATGACGGCGTAGGGCACTGCGAAGAAGCCCATTGCGCCTGCGCCGTAGAGAGCTGCAGGTACCGCGATGACGGTGTAGGCGGTGTAGAGGTCGCCTCCGATGAGGAACCAGGTGATCCAGGTACCGAAGCTGCGGCCGGCTAGGCCCCATTCTTCGAGCGAGCCCATGCCTGTCTTCGGTCTTCGCCAGCGTGCGGCCCAGAATCCGGCAACGGTTACGAGGAGAAAGAAAAAACAGAAGACTACCAGTGCCGTCGTATGCAGTTGCAATCGTTCACCCAGCTCTAAAGATTTGCCGCACTCAAAGGTACGAGCATCTTAGCGCAACCGTGGATGGAAGATCAGACCTGCTTGCGTAGGCGAGTTCGCGAGATCAACTGCGTCCGTTGTCGCTCCACTCGTAGACGACTACGCCGAGGTCGCTGAGGGTTTTGATGACGCTCTCCATGTTGCGACGAACCTGCGGGCGGGCACTCACGGGGACTTCGTGGGCTTCTTCTACTGCGATGACGCGGCCATAAGGCCAGGAGTCTTCGGGGATGGCATTGAGCGCGGTGGGAAGGTCGGACACGCGTACGTTCAGATCGCGACGGCGTGCGCCGATGGGTCGCAGCATACCGCCGACGCCGAGGTTGCTGGTGTTGGCATCAGCGACAACGACGTGCAGGGTCGCCATTCCGCCTTGCACGGTGATGTATGGGTTCTCCCAGAGATTGAGGCTCTTTACGGCCATGTAGCGGGTCTTCGAGGGAGGGGGGATGAGCTCCATCTGCTGGCGGGCGAGGGCTGTCTCCTGCTGCTGCTCGGCCGCGAGCGCGTTGGCCTCAGAGACGTTGGGAATGGAGGGGATGGAGGGGCGAGAACAGCCGGTGAGAGCCAGTGAGAGAGCGAGGGCGGATAAGGGCAGGGAGGAGCGAAGCAGCGAATGGCTTAAGAGCGAAGGTCGGGATAGAGAGGGGCTTGATAAAAACTGTCTGGGCACGATCACAGCATACCAAGCCCTCGCATCGATCAAAAGGGCAAAATTCCCTGTAATTCCTGACAAAGGCCGGTGATTTATTGCCCTGTCCACACGGGGGCGCGTTTTTCCAGAAAGGCTTTGGTGCCCTCCTGCTTGTCGGCGGTTGCGTAGAGGCGTCCGAAGATCTTTGCTTCCATGTCGATGGCCTCTTCGAGGCTGACTTCGCTTCCGTCGCGGACGGCTTCGAGGCAGCCGGAGACGGCGAGCGGTGCCATGCCGACGATGGTCTTGGCGAGGGCTTCGGCGCGTTCCATGAGCTTGTCGGCGGGGAGGACTTCATCGACCAGGCCGATTCGCAGCGCTTCGGCGGCGCCGATCATGTCGCCGGTGAGAAGGAGTTTTAGCGCCGCTGGCTGACCGACGAGGCGAGGGAGGCGCTGGCTTCCACCGTAGCCGGGGATTAGGCCGAGCTTTACTTCGGGCTGGCCGAGGCGTGCCGTTTCGCTGGCGAGGCGCATGGTGCAGGCCATGGCGAGCTCGCAGCCGCCGCCGAGGGCGAAGCCGTTGATGCAGGCGATGACAGGCTTCCCGCAGGTCTCGATGAGGCGAAAGACGGCCTGGCCGCGGCGGGCTTTGGCCTCTCCTGCGATGGGGTCAGTGCCGGCTAGTTCGTTGATGTCTGCGCCTGCTGCGAAGGCTTTTTCGCCGGAGCCGGTGAGGAGGATGACCCGCACGGCTTGGTCGGTTGCGAGCGTGGTGAAGACGGCTTCGAGTTCGTCGAAGACCTGGGCGTTCAGGGCGTGGAGCACCTTGGGGCGGTTCAGCGTGACACGCGCTATCTGATCCTTTACCTCACATAACAGTGTTTCGTAGTTCACAGACCACTCCTCGGGCAAGCTTGCTTCGCACTCCAGACGATACAATCGAATCTATGATTAAGGGAATTACGCTTGTGAGCGCGATCGCCTCGGAGGGTGAGTTTGGCCGTGTCGCCAGCCTGTTTTCTGCTCTTGGCTTTGAAGAGGGCAAGGGGTGGCAGGATGCGCAGGGCCGCGGGAGAGCATTTCTGGCGCCTGTTGGGAACCTTGAGTTTGTCGCTGGAAGGGCGCCTGCGGTGCCTCCTGTGCTGGTCGAGACAACGCAGCTGGATCACATTCGTTCGCTCGTGGAAAAGTGGTTGCTCGCCAGCTACCGCAGCGAGGAGATCGCGGATATTCTGTCGGCCACTGAGCTGACGCATTGGAACAGCAGACTCTTCAGCGTGCAGATTAGTCCGGAGCTGAGGATTGGGTTCTGGCAGTCGGAGAATCCGCTTCATGGCTTGCCTGAGGCGATTGAGGGCGACTTGAGCGCCGCGAATATGCGCTTTGCCGTGGTGACGACGCGGTGGAATACGGTGATTACCGACAGGCTGCTGCAGGGCTCGCTGGATGCACTGCATCGCAGTGGTGCTGCCAAGGCGGACATTGAGGTTGTTCGGGTTCCTGGTGCGTGGGAGGTGCCGAACGCCGCGCGGACGCTGGCGGAGTCGAAGAAGTTTGATGCCATCATTACGCTGGGGTGCCTGCTTCGCGGCGAGACGGCGCATTACGAGGCGATTTACAACGAGGTGGCGCGGGGGATTGGCCAGTCGCAACAGGATACCGGGATTCCGCATGCTTTTGGGGTGCTGACTTGCGAAACACTGGAGCAGGCGTTAGACCGCGCTGGGCTCAAGGCAGGGAATAAAGGGTTTGAGGCGGCCAGTGCGGCGATTGAGATGGTGTCGATTCAGCGTAAGCTCGCAGCGCAGAACGGCCAGGTGAAGAAATAATGGGTACCCGCCGGAAGTCGCGTGAGCTTACGATGCAAATGTTGTTTCAGGGGGACCTGGGCAAGCAGCCGCCTGAGCAGGTACAGAAGCTTTTCTGGGCTTCGGTGGAAGATGTGGACGCCGAGACGCGCGGATTTGCTGAGGATCTTTATCGCATCGCTACGACTCGCGATGAGGAGATCGATAAGCTGATTGAAGCGCATGCGCAGAACTGGCGTCTGGAGCGGATGCCGGTGGTTGACCGGAATCTGCTGCGTGCGGCGGTCGCTGAGATGTTGGGATTTCCCAATACGCCTGCTGCGATCATCATCAACGAGACGCTGGAGATTGGACGGCGGTTTGCTGCGCCTGAGTCGATTCACTTTCTGAATGGCGTTCTGGATGCGATTGCGCGGGATGTGCTGAAGACGCGGCTTGCCTGAGACGGTGTCCTGCCGGACGGGCGCCCTGCGCGGGCGGCGGTCACTTCGTGACTTGTGTACCGGTTTTGGCTGGATGAAACGCTAGGTCCTCCCGTTGGTCGGCGCGGATCTTAGCTTGCGACCAACGGGAGCACCCTGATTCTAGGAAGTTGCCTTGCGCGGCTTCTGTACGAGCAGATTTGGTGTGACGATGTTTCCGTTCACGTCGGGTAGCTTCGGCGCGATTGGAGTGGTGGTGTCCTTGTAGGTGCCGTCGGTCTGTTTGGTGATGAGGTGGACGGCATTGTCACCTGATGTTCCAGCGAAGAAGGTCTGGTTGTCGGCGCTCACGACGCCAGCGACCGGTGCGATGGGAGTACCGAGTGCGGTCGAGAGGGGGATGCTGCCAAGGGTTCCGGCGCCGGTGGCTTGCGGGGTGTAGGTTGGCACGACGGCTCCGCTGCCCTGGTAGGTTATGAAGGCGATCTTCGAGTCCGAGGTGGGCAAGACGCCTGTGATTGCGGTAGCTGTTATGCCCGGCAGTGGCCCAGTGAAGGCGGTGCTGGTTGGAAACGTTTGCGGCTTGGTGAGGCCGGTCGTCGTGTTGGTTTCGGGGCATTCGTTGTTCGGCAGCCCGGGCGCGGTCGAGAGGTCGGTAAAGGTGGGGCTCGGCGTGACCGTCGCGCCAAGGACGTGCTGACCGTCGTCGGTAGTGGCGATTCGGTCTGTTTGTGGGCCAAGCACAGCGGCATCCGGGTAGAAGAGGTTGGTCGTGGTCGAAGAGGTGGTGGCCGGCAAGCCAACTATCGTCGCCTCCGGGCAATAGGAGCGGGCCGTGGTGTTGCTGCCGGCAAAGAAAGCGCCTACGCTTGGAACCCCAATCGCCACATCGCTGGTATTCACCGGCGTTGTCGAGTTGGGCAGCGTTGTTTGCGTCTGATACCAGCCGGTGAAGGTGGAGTGAACGAGGAGTTGGTTGTTCGGGTTGGTGACGCCGGTCGAGGCGTCGTAGTTGCCGAGGGTGATATAGACGGTGGTGCTGTCGGGCGAAAAGACGGCGTGAGTGCCAACGCCGCCGTACTGGGTTTGAATGCTCCCGGTTGTGTTGTAGAGGTAGACGAACTGGCGAATCGGGTCGGTGATGACGAGGGTGGATCCGTCGGGTGAGATTGCGAGAACAGAGCCGGGTACAGTCGTGTCCTGAGCGCCTAAGCTGTTTGTCGTGGCCGAGAAGGTCATCAACTCGAAGGAGCTTCCCATGTAGACCGTGCTGCCGTCGTTACTGATGACCATGGAGTTGGGCTGATACGGGAGACGAACCGGGCTGCCAAGCTGAGGCTGCGTGAAATCGACCGGAACCAGATAGAACGAGTTGGTGCTGGCGATATAGAGATTGGTGCTGTTGGTGCCTGGGGCTGTGACGAGAACAGGATTCGAGGTGATGGCTTTTCCGTTGCCGAAGAGACCAATCTGGTTGAACGGGGCAGGATTGCAAGTGGGCGGCTGGCAGACGGCAGTAATGGCCGCGGCGCCGGGGAAGATGGGGGTCACCGAGGCTGCGGAAGCAGCTGGAATTGTGGTGGGAGTCGTGGATTCGAAGTTGAGGGCGAGGCCGGTGAGGATTGTATTGTTTTTGTCTATCGCTAATACGTTGATCGGCTGAACGTTGTTGGGATTGACGGTGACGCTGGTGGAAGGTGTGGTTCCAACGGGTGCAGTGAGTGAGATCGAGATGGGAGGGCAGGTGGAGAAGAATCCTGCGGAACTTCCAGCGTTCGAGATATTTGCCGTGATGACGGTCGAACCTGGTTGCTGCGCTGTGGCGACGCCATTTTCGTCGATGGTGACAATAGCAGCGGTCTGCGGGGCGTAGGAGAGATGGCCGACCTGGCAACTGATATTCGCGCCGTTTCCGGCTACCACCCTGGCGGCCAGCTGGCTGGTGACGGATTGGGAGACGCAACCGTTTTCGGCGGCGGCGGTAGCGGTTGTCGGGACCGGTACGGCGCAGCAGCCGTTTCCGTTGGTGGTTTGCGCGCAGGTGGAGGCTTGCGTGTCAAACGCGGCGGGGCTGCAGTTGGTGGCCGGATCGTTGACGCAGTCTGTCGATAGCGGTCCGAGGGTCACATTGGTGACAACGGGATGGACAAAGACGGGAAGTGGGTTGCTGCTGACTCCGCCTCCATTTGCCACGACATAGACGGTGCCGGATTTGTTGGTGGGGTTGCAGGTTGTGAAGTCGGCGATGCCGCCGCCGGTGTTCCTGTTCCAGGTTCCTGCGCAGAGGCGGCCGGTGGTGGGCTGCACATCGGCGATGGTCATGTCAGGCTGGCCGTTCGGAAGGAAGGTGGCGTAGGTGTAGCTCGACACCGTTACGGTTGTCCCTTTGCAGTCGACTGCGGACGGTGCGCTAACCTGACTGATCTGCGAGAAGTTCAGCGAGACGCCGAAGATCTTTGGTTGAAGCGTGATGTTCGACACCTGGCCTACGGCAGGGCCGGTGTCTCCGCCGTTGCAGAAGACGGTGGCTGATTTTTTGGAGCAGCCTGAGATTGAGACACCAAAAGGAATCGTGAAAAGCAGAAGAAAAACTAACGTGAGAAACCGACGCATTGAACCTCCCCGTCCAACCAGAACTCAAGCTGAACGGTCACACCGCAACCGCTGGATAGCTGAACCCATAGTGTAAAAGCTGCACAGACCGGAAGCAAATCTTCCGGGCCTAAGAGTGAACGCTGGTTGGACGATCCAACCAATCATTTCGCATCGTGGGAAGATCGCTCCCTTCAGCAAAAAAAAGTGTTGAAGGGAGCGAGGCTTGGAGACGGACCGTCTAGTTTGCGGGCATCTCTGTTTCAAACCAGTTCAGAGCGCGCTCGAGAACGTCTCTTCGATGTGCGGGATCGCGGAATCCGTGTCCCTCGTTCGGGTATATCACCAACTGCGTCTTTACGCCTTCGGCGCGCAGCGCATGCCAGAACTCGAAGCTCTGCGGAGCGGGGCACTCGCCGTCGCGATCACCGACCACAACCAGGGTTGGCGTCTTGACCTTCTTGATGTATTCGATCGCCGAGCTCTTGGCGTAGACGTCTGCATCGTCATAGACGGTTTTCCCGAAGAATGGCACCATCCACTGGTCAATGGAGTTTTCGCCGTAGTAGCTCTTCCAGTCGCTGATGCCTGCTCCTGCGACTGCGGCCCGGAAGCGATTGGTTTGGGTGACGCCGAACATGGTCATGAAGCCGCCGTAGCTCCAGCCGGTGAGGCCTTCACGATTTTTGTCGATGGGAAAGCGCTTTTCGAGGACGTCCATACCGGCGAGGATGTCGTGCAGATCGCCGTAGCCGAAGTCCTTGACGTTGGCTTGTGTGAACTTCTCACCCTGGCCGTAGCTTCCGCGGGGGTTCGGCATGAAGACGAAGTATCCCAACGCTGAGAAGGGTACGCCGCCGTAGCCGACGCCGGGCCAGCGTGGGGTAACCGCTGCGGAAGGTCCGCCGTGAACATCCACGAGCAACGGATACTTCTTTTGAGGATCGTAGTTCGCAGGGTAGAGCAGCCATCCCTGAACTTTGAAGTCTCCGTTGGTCCATTCGATGTTCTCGGTCTTGCCCCAGACGGGCTTCAGATCGTCGTTGAGATGGGTGATCTGCTTGAGGTCATGAAGCGGGCCGGCCCATACCTCCGGTGCTCGCTCGAACGAGCTGCGGATGATGGCGATGGTATGTTCGCGCGAAAGGGACACGCTCATGACCAGATTGCCGGCACCGATGCTCTCGGGAAATGTGACACTGGCCTGCGGAATATCCTTGCCAGTAGCGAGATCAATCGCGGTGAGGTGACTGCTGCCGCCTACGTGCTCCGCAATGGCAAGGATCTCAGGGCCGGCCCAGCCAAAGAAGGCGACAGAGGCATTGCGGCCCGGCGTTACGTTCTTCGGTTCGCCTCCAGTGGAGGGGATCAGATAGAGATCGCCGCCCGTTGAGCCCTGGTCGCTCATAAGGCCGCCGATGAAGGCGATCTGCTTCCCGTTGGGCGACCAGCGGGGAACGGCGATCTGGAGGTTGTGGAGCGAGCCGGAGACTTTGGTGGTGTCCAGAAGCACGGAGGGAGTTCCCATCGGCGCTCCGTCTTCCTTGCAAATTTTTATCTTTCTTTGCTGGCCCTTATCGTCGGTGCTTTCGTGTTCGCCACATGCGGCGATGAAACCGACGCTCTGCGTATAGAGTTTTGCAACCCACCAGTTATTTTCGCCTGGCGAGTCGGCAGCGATATATGCGATGTTGCGTGAGTCTGGAGCCCAGTTGAACTCGTATACGTGAAGTTGAGGGTTAGGCGAGATCCAGTTTCCGAGGCCCGAAGCGACGTCTACTGCGTAGATTCGCTGCACCTCGACTCCGTCTTCGCCGATGACGCCGGACCATGGCTTCATGGCGGCTAGTGCGCCGGCGCTGCGGGTAGCATTCTCGACGAAGAGGAAGGCGATCGCCTTACCGTCTGGCGACCAGGCGAGGGAGTCGATGTTGCCTGTGAGATGAGTTAGTTGCTTGGATTCGCCGGTGCTCTTCGAATAGAGGAAGACCTGATCCTGTCCCTGCTGGTCGGTTTTTGCGGTGCAGTCGGAGACGAACGCGAGCGATTCTCCGTCGGGCGACCACTTCGGGTCCGAGCTGCTGCAACCGGTTGCTCCTGATCCGGTGCTCACAATCTTCTCTTTGGAGGGATCAGGATTCACTGCGTCGGACAGGTGGATTTGAGTGTTTCCATGAGACCGGAGGGACCAGGCTACGGTCGAGCCGTCGGGAGAGATAGCTACGTCGGTAGGGATCTTCGTTTTGCCGAGTGTCTCGATGAGCGAGCCGATCCGCGGATCTTTCGCGGTAGATGCGTCGGACTCTGCTTGTACTGCGGAGATGGGTCCAAGGAGAAGGACCGCGGTGAAGGCGATGAATTTGAAGGAGGTGGAACACGTGCGGAGATCTGCCAAAGCCATTCGAAAAGCCTAGCATGGAGGGGTGCTCTTTTGTCGTGATGGCAGCGGCTGCATCCCAGCTTGTGCAATTGCCGATTTTTGGTCGGAAAAGCGGCGAAAAATTTGACGTTTCGCCGTCATATTGATATTGTAAAAAGGTTCCGCGAGTATCCGGACCGTGTTGTAGGGGAAGCTCGACGCACGGGTGGGTGGAGAAAAACCCACGTGATCTTAGGTTCGCTTCCTGTCGCAAGACGGGTTGAGGATGATTGCGCTATACTGGATACAAGAGATTCACCGCAGGACATTCCCGGTCAGTGACTCGTTTGATTCATCGGATCTGAATGTCGTTCGTCTGCGGCCTATCGCAATCGTGCCTGCGACACCCTCCACCCAGGATGGGCTATGCGGGCCGGGACAGCGAAACGGAGTCGGCTCATCCTTTGAAAGTTAAGGAAAGGCGCTCGGCCACCGTCGACTGTTTACGTCTGGTTTGTTGTACCGGTTTACAGACGCAGCAGGGAAGATCTTCGTCAGAGACGCTTCAGCGTTCTCACTTTTTTGCGTGTACGGGGCTTGTACCGCAGGAGGCGAGGCTTGAATCCTACCTGTGCGTCTCACATAAGTTTGGTTGTCATGTTTCGCGCGCATTAACAAGGAGTTCTAGTGCCTACGTTCCATCAGCTCGTCAAGCAGGGCCGCACGCCCACTCGTTATAAGACCGCCAGTCCTGCGCTTCAGGGTTCGCCCCAGCGCCGTGGCGTCTGCACCCGCGTTTACACTCAGACCCCCAAGAAGCCGAACTCGGCTCTTCGCAAGGTTGCGCGTGTTCGCCTCACCAACGGGATCGAAGTTACGACCTACATCCCGGGCATCGGCCACAACCTGCAGGAGCACTCGATTGTGCTGATCCGCGGCGGCCGTGTGAAGGATCTGCCGGGCGTTCGGTATCACGTGGTTCGCGGCACGCTCGACTCGGTCGGCGTAGCCAACCGCAAGCAAAGCCGCTCGAAGTACGGCGCGAAGCGTCCGAAGGCTGCTGCTGCGAAGTAGTTTGTCGTTTTGAGATCAACCCGGCTGGCTGAGTGAAATCGGCTGGTCGCATCAATCAGGTTCAGGGCTTGAGAGTTCTACGGTCCTGAAGGAAGACGAGAAGAGAAAGCAATGCCGAGAAAAGGTTACATCGCAAAGCGTGAAGTTGCTGCAGATCCGGTCTACAACTCGACCCTGGTCACGAAGTTTGTGAACTCGATGATGTGGGGCGGAAAGAAGTCGACCGCGCAGGGCATCTTCTACACCGCCATGACCAACCTTGAGCAGAAGGGTGGCGACGAAGCCCTCAAGCTGTTCAAGAAGGCAATCGAGAACTGCAAGCCGCTTCTCGAGGTCAAGAGCCGCCGAGTTGGTGGTGCGAACTACCAGGTGCCGATCGAAGTTCTGCCAGAGCGCCGCACCTCGCTCGCTATTCGCTGGCTTGTGACTTATGGCCGCGCACGTGGCGAGAAGGGCATGGTTGAGAAGCTCACCGCTGAGCTGCTCGATGCTGCCAACGGCCGTGGCGCCGCGATGAAGAAGAAGGAAGACGTTCACCGTATGGCCGAAGCCAACAAGGCTTTCGCGCACTACCGCTGGTAGTTGGTCTCCAGCAGCGTCCTTGGGATTTTAGGTTCAACGCAGTTATTACCGCGAGCAGATGCTCGCAGATGAGAGATAGATCGTGGCACGCACTACACCTCTGAATCGTTGCCGGAACATCGGTATCATGGCGCACATCGACGCCGGCAAGACGACGACGACCGAGCGCATTCTCTTCTATACGGGTATCACGCACCGTATCGGAGAAGTGCACGAGGGAACTGCGACCATGGACTGGATGGAGCAGGAGCAGGAGCGCGGAATTACGATTACTTCTGCCGCGACGACCTGCACCTGGAAGAACATCCGCATCAACATCATTGACACGCCTGGCCACGTGGACTTCACGGCCGAGGTGGAGCGTTCGCTCCGCGTGCTGGATGGTGCGGTTGCCTGCTTCGACGCCGTTGCCGGTGTGCAGCCTCAGTCCGAGACTGTCTGGCGTCAGGCCGACAAGTACAAGGTGCCCAGGATCTGCTTTATCAACAAGATGGACAAGGCCGGTGCGGACGCTGTTTACGCGACTTCGACGATTGTTGATCGTTTAGGCGCACGCGCTGTGCCGATCAATATTCAGATTGGAGCTGAGGCGAAGTTTCTCGGTGTCGTCGACCTGGTCACGATGAAGGCGATCTACTGGCACGACGAGACCATGGGCGCTGAGTACTCGGTGGAAGAGATTCCTGCCGAACTGCTCGACAAGGCGAAGGCTGCTCGTGCGTACCTGATCGAGGCTGTCTCTGACTCTGATGACGAGATTATGCACCTTTATCTCGAAGGGCAGGAGCCGACTGAAGCTCAGCTGAAGGCCGGCATCCGCAAGGCGACCATCGCGATGAACATCTTCCCGGTGCTCTGCGGTTCGTCCTTCAAGAACAAGGGCGTTCAGACGTTGCTTGATGCAGTTGTCGATTACCTGCCTAGCCCGCTCGATATTCCTCCCATGATCGGTCACAACCCCGACAATATGGAAGAAGAGGTTATCCGCAAAGCTGATGACAGCGAGCCGTTCTCGGCGCTCGGCTTCAAGATCATGACCGACCCGTTCGTTGGTCAGCTGATCTTCATCCGCGTCTACTCGGGTCAGTTGAAGACTGGTGATTCGGTGTTGAATCCGCGTACCGGCAAGACGGAGCGTATTGGCCGCCTGTTGAAGATGCACGCCAACAAGCGGGAAGAGATTACCGAGATCCTCGCGGGCGATATCTGCGCTGCGGTTGGTCTCAAGAATCTCGTTACGGGCGACACGATCTGCACGGACAAGCACCCTGTTGTGCTTGAGTCGATCGACTTCCCGGCACCGGTTATTGAAGTTGCTGTGGAACCGAAGACGAAGGCTGACCAGGAAAAGATGGGCATGGCGCTTGCCAAGCTCGCGCAGGAAGATCCTACGTTCCGTGTTCGCACGGATATCGATTCGGGCCAGACGATCATCGCCGGAATGGGCGAACTGCACCTTGAGATCATCGTCGACCGCATGATGCGTGAGTATAAGGTCGAGGCCAACGTTGGTAAGCCACAGGTGAACTACCGCGAGACGATTCGAGCCAACGCCGAAGCTGAAGGCAAGTACATCCGTCAGACGGGTGGTTCGGGTAACTACGGCCACGCGAAGATTCGTATCTCGCCCAATGAACCGGGCAAGGGCTACGAGTTCAGCAACGACACCAAGGGAGGAGCGATTCCCAAGGAGTACATCAAGCCGATCGACCAGGGTATTCAGGACGCGATGCAGCGCGGTGTTCTGGCTGGCTACGAGATGGTGGACGTCAAGGTTTCGCTGTACGACGGTAGCTATCACGATGTCGACTCGAACGAAATGGCATTCAAGATCGCTGGTTCGATGGCGTTCAAGGAAGCCGCTCGCAAGGCGAAGCCGGTTCTGCTGGAGCCGGTGATGTCGGTCGAAGTGACTGTTCCTGAGGAGTACATGGGTACGATCATCGGCGACCTCAACAGCCGTCGCGGCCGTATCGAAGGCATGGAGATGGTTGGTGGCACGCAGGCGATCAAGGCCACTGTACCGCTGAGCACGATGTTTGGTTACGCCACGCATATGCGGTCGTCTACGCAGGGTCGCGCGAACTACTCGATGCAGTTCAAGCAGTACGAAGAGGCGCCTCGCTCGGTTTCGGAAGAGATCATTGCCAAGGTGCAGGGCAAAGAAGCAAACGCAAAGTAACCGCGAGGCCTAGTCTTCGCACGAATTTAGAAGTCAACGAGATACAGGAAACACGGAGAGAGTCATGGGCAAGGAAAAGTTTGACCGGTCAAAGCCGCACGTAAACATCGGGACGATCGGGCACATCGATCATGGCAAGACGACGCTGACGGCGGCGATTACGAAGGTGTTGAGCAAGCACAACCCGAACAACAAGTTCCGTTCGTTCGATACGATCGACAACGCACCGGAAGAGCGCGAGCGCGGTATTACGATTGCGACCTCGCACGTAGAGTACGAGACCCCGAACCGTCACTATGCGCACGTTGACTGCCCGGGTCACGCGGACTACATCAAGAATATGATCACCGGCGCAGCGCAGATGGACGGCGCGATCCTGGTGGTTGCAGCGACCGACGGTCCGATGCCCCAGACCAAGGAGCACGTTCTGTTGGCGCGCCAGGTTGGCGTTCCCTACATCGTCGTGTTCCTGAACAAGTGCGATGCGGTTGAGGACGAAGAGCTGATCGAGCTGGTTGAGCTTGAGGTTCGCGAGCTGTTATCGAAGTACGACTACCCGGGCGACGACACTCCGATCATCCGTGGTTCGGCCCTGGGCGCGCTCAACGGCGAAGCCAAGTGGGAAGCCAAGATCGACGAGTTGATGGATGCGGTCGACAAGTATGTTCCGCAGCCTGAGCGTGCGGTGGATCTGCCGTTCCTGATGCCGATCGAAGATATCTTCTCGATCTCTGGCCGTGGAACTGTGGTGACCGGCCGTATCGAGCGTGGCAAGGTGAAGGTTGGCGAGGACTGCGAGATCGTAGGCTTCCGCGAGACCCGCAAAACGGTCTGCACCGGCGTTGAGATGTTCAAGAAGCAGCTGGACGAGGGTCTGGCAGGCGACAACGCGGGGCTTCTGCTGCGCGGTATTGCGAAGGAAGATGTGGAGCGCGGGATGGTGTTGGCCAAGCCTGGTTCGATCAAGCCCCACACCGACTTCAAGGGCGAGGTTTACGTGCTCTCGAAGGAAGAGGGTGGACGTCACACTCCGTTCTTCAACGGCTACCGTCCCCAGTTCTACTTCCGTACGACGGACGTGACGGGTTCGGCGAAGCTTCCTGCGGGCACCGAGATGTGCATGCCCGGCGACAACATCCAGCTGGAGATCACGCTGCATACGCCCGTCGCGATGGAGAAGGGTCTGCGCTTCGCTATCCGCGAAGGCGGACGCACCGTCGGAGCTGGCACCATCAGCGAGATCATCAAGTAAAGAACGTGCACCACAGAGTCTTTTAGTTGTTGCTGTTTTGAAAATCGAGGGCTGCCGGTACGTGCAGAAGTTCATGGCCGGCAGTTACTCCAAACGATCTTTGAGTAGCGTGAAAGAGACAAACAATGGCTGGACAGAGAATCAGAATTCGTTTGAAGGCATATGACTACCGCGTGCTGGATACGTCGACCGGCGAGATCGTCGAGACGGCAAAACGCACCGGTGCTCAGGTTGCGGGTCCCATTCCGCTGCCGACGATGAAGAACAAGTACTGCGTTCTTCGCTCGCCCCACGTCGATAAGAAGTCGCGCGAGGCCTTTGAGATCAGGACGCACAAGCGACTGATCGACATCCTCGAGCCGACCCAGCAGACGGTAGATGCGTTGATGAAGCTGGATCTGCCTGCAGGCGTGGACGTCGAGATCAAGACGGTTCAGAAGTAAAGAATCTTTCGGCGAAGTGTTTGAGGTTTCGCTTTAGAAGTATTAACCCGGCAGTGCTGAGCTGAAGTTCAGCATGATGAGGAAAGGAAGCTCCAATGTCAGTAGTAGGAATTCTCGGAAAAAAAGTCGGCATGACGCAGATCTTCGACGAGCGCGGTGATATTCACCCCGTGACCGTACTGAAGGCTGGTCCTTGCGTGATCACTCAGTTGAAGACGCTTGCGAAGGATGGTTATGAAGCCGCGCAGATCGGCTACGTCGACTTCGTCAAGGCCTCCAAGGTCAACAAGGCGATGACTGGTCACTTTGCCAAGTCGGATGTGCCTCCGGTCAGGATGATCCGCGAGGTCGGTCTCGAAGCGGTGAAGACTGCTGAAGGCGAAGAGAAGGTAACGGCCAAGGCTGGCGATCGCATTCTGGTTGACATCTTCAACGACGAGCGTTTCGTCGATGTAATTGGAACCTCCAAGGGTCGCGGTTTCGCTGGTGTTATCCGTCGTCACGGATTTGGTGGCGGTCCCAAGTCGCACGGTCACATGTTCCAGGTGCAGGGTTCGATCGGAGCTTCCTCGTTCCCGTCTCGTGTATTCCCTGGCCAGCGTATGCCGGGCCACATGGGCGATGCACAGATCACGGTTCGCAACCTGCGTATTCGTGGAATCGATCTTGATGACAACCTTCTGCTGGTCGAAGGCGCAGTACCTGGCCCACGTGATGGTTTCGTGCTGATCTCGAAGGCTAAGGCTCCGCCGCGTGAGCGTCGTGGGTTTGCTGGAGAAGCCACGAAGGACGCGTTGAAGGCTTCGAAGAAGGCTTCGCCGAAGAAGAAGTAAAAGTTTTAAACAGAAGCACGTTATTCAAGTGCTTACCAAACAAAGTTTTTGCTCGCCGCATCGATGGCGAGCGCAAAGAGAGAAGAACGATGGCAAACATCAACGTAGTAAATCTCGCTGGAGCCAAAGTCGGAGAGTTCGAACTCGTCGACGAGGTATTCGCGGCAGAGGTCAACGACGGCCTCCTCTGGGAGTCGGTCAAGCACTACCGTGCCGCTCTTCGGCAGGGAACGGCAGCTACTAAGAACCGCAATCAGGTCTCTGGTGCGGGTAAGAAGCTTTGGAAGCAGAAGGGAACCGGGCGTGCACGTGTCGGTTCGATTCGCACTCCGCTCTGGCGTGGTGGTGGTACGGTCCATGGACCGAAGCCGCGTAGCTACGAGTATTCCTTCCCGCAGAAGAAGCTGATGGGGGCACTTCGCTCCGCGATCTCCGCGAAGATCAACGACGGCAAGTTCACCGTTGTCGATTCCTTCGAGGTACCCGAGGCAAAGACCAAACTCTTCCGCAACGCGCTGAACAAGCTCGAAGCGGGTAAGACGACCCTCCTGGTTGAGAGCAGCCGCAAGCTTGATGAGAAGCTTTATCTCGGCTCGCGCAATCTGCAGGGTGTGGAGTTGGTTCTCAGCTCTGAGGTTCACCCTTACGATCTGCTCCGCTACGAGCACGCTGTGTTCTCAAAGGATGCCATCGAGGCTCTTCAGGAGACTCTCAAGAAGTTTGTATCGAAGCGCAGCAAAGCCGCCGCGCAGAAGGAGGTTGCGTAAATGCCAACTCTCTATACCGTTATTCGCCGCCCCCTCATTACCGAGAAGGGCATGACCGTCAAGGAGACGCAGAACACTTTGGTGTTTGAAGTCGCCCTGAAGGCCACCAAGACCGAAGTCAAGCAGGCTGTTGAAACACTCTTCAAGGTCAAAGTTACTGGTGTTCGCACCTCGACCGTTGAAGGCAAGGAGCGTCGCCGTGGCAAGTTTGCCGGCTTTCGCCCCGATTGGAAGAAGGCTTACGTTCGCCTGAAGGATGGCGAGAAGATGCCGGAGTATCTCAACAGTCTCTAAGCGCGAGTTTGTTTCGCAGCAACAGAATTCAGGACCGAAGCGCGGCTAAGCGATTAGCAGCGCGGGCAAGGGAATAAAGACGATGCCGATCAAATCATTTCGACCGATTACCCCATCACTCCGCTTCGCGACGAAGCTTGTCAACGATGACATTACGACAGACAAGCCTCATAAGCCGTTGCTTGGAGTCAAGCAGCGCACCGGCGGCCGCAACAACAACGGTGGCCTCACGATGCGTCACCACGGTGGCGGTCACAAGCAGAAGCTGCGCCTCATCGACTTCAAGCGCGACAAGTTCGGGATCCCCGGTACGGTCGCAACGGTTGAGTACGATCCGAACCGCAGCTCCCGCATCGCGCTGATCCACTACGCGGACGGCGAGAAGCGCTACATCATTCAGCCGATCGGTCTCACGGTTGGTCAGTCGATCATGAGCGGCCCCGAGGCTGATATCCTCGTCGGCAACGCGCTGCCTTTGAAGTTCATCCCGACCGGAACGATTGTGCATAACATCGAGCTTCGTCCGGGTAAGGGTGCGCAGATGGCTCGTTCGGCCGGCGCCCAGGTCAACCTGATTGCCAAGGAAGGCGACTACGCGCTTCTGAAGCTGCCCTCCGGCGAGACCCGCAAGGTTCTTGTCGAGTGCATGGCGACCATCGGCCAGGTTGGCAACACCGACCACGAGAACGTCACCATCGGCAAAGCCGGACGCAATCGCTGGAAGGGTATTCGCCCCTCGAACCGTGGTGTTTCGATGAACCCGGTCGACCACCCGCACGGTGGTGGAGAAGGTAAGACCTCGGGCGGCCGTCACCCAGTTACGCCTTGGGGCCAGCCTACCCGTGGATACAAGACCCGCAATAACAAGCGGACTGATGTGTTCATCGTGAAGCGTCGGACGAAGTAAGGACTAGCAGTTCCGCAGTAAAGGGCAACACCAAGTCTCGCAAGCAAGAGATTCGTCGTATCCAGCATCGCAACAAGAAAGTCGGAGCTTAGCAAAATGTCACGTTCAGCGAAAAAAGGTCCTTTCATCGACGATCACCTCATGAAGAAGATTGAGGGGATGAACCAGGTCAACGACAAGAAGGTACTGCGCACCTGGTCGCGCCGGTCCACGATTCACCCGGACTTCGTCGGTCACACCATTGCCGTTCACAACGGCCGCAAGTTCATTCCGGTGTACGTGACGGAGAACATGGTGGGCCACAAGCTTGGGGAGTTTTCGGCAACCCGCACCTTCAAAGGCCACTCCGCGCGTGCCGCTGAGACCTCCGCGAAGCCTAAATAAATCGGGCTGATCGTTTGCAGTTAGGTAAGACCGCGAGCCCGCGGCAACGGATAACGGGCAGCGAAGCAGAAGTTTTGAAGGACGAAGATTATGGCGAAGGCAGCAGAAAAAATCAGAGAGTTCCGCGCAGAAGCTAAGTTTCAGCGCACCAGCCCGCAGAAGGCGAAGCTTGTCCTTGATCTGATCAAGGGACTTCGCGTCGAGCAGGCGCTCAATACCGTTCACTTCAGCACCAAGCGCATGGCGCCCGTGGTCGAAAAGGTTCTGCGTTCAGCGATTCAGAACGCGACCTACGTCTCGCAGGAGCAGGGGCTTGATGTGGATGTCGATAATCTCTACGTCCGCACCGCAATCGCGAACGAAGGTCCGCGTATGAAGCGCATCCGCCCTGCCCCAATGGGCCGTGCGTTCCGCTACCAGCGCAGACTCGCACACATCATCGTGACGGTTGCGGAGAAGAAGTCGGCCACTGCGATCAGCGCAGCTGCTGATGCAACTCCGGCTCCAGCAGCGAAGAAGGGCACCAAGAAGGCAGCCACCAAGACCACGGCGAAGAAGCCCGCAGCCAAGAAGGCAGCTGCCAAGAAGCCAGCAGCGAAAAAGGCCGCGAAGTAAGCCGGTTTTCTTGTAAACTTAAAGTTTTGCACTACCGCCCACCGGCTCAACCGGAGAGGGCACGGAGTAAAGGGAAGCTATGGGACAGAAAGTCCATCCGTATGGGTTGCGCCTCGGCATCAACAAGCCGTGGAAGTCACGCTGGTTCGTGGAACGCGGCTATGACAAGCTGCTGGTCGAAGACGTCAAGCTGAAGGCTGAGCTGCGCGAGAAGCTGAAGGCTGCCGGTGTCAGCTCGGTTGAAGTCGAGCGCCCAGGCAACAAGCTGCGCCTGATCATCCGCACTGCGCGTCCGGGCATCATCATCGGCCGCAAGGGTGCCGAGATCGACAAGCTCAAGGCCGACATTCAGAAGCGCACCAGCCGCGAGGTCTTCATCGACATTCTCGAGGTCAACAAGCCAGAGCTTGATGCTCAGCTGGTTGCCGAGAACATCGCGTTGCAACTCGAGAAGCGCGTCAGCTTCCGTCGTGCGATGCGCAAGTCGGTTGACTCGGCGCTCCGCTTCGGCTGCAAGGGCATCAAGGTCCGCGTCTCCGGTCGTCTGAACGGAAACGAGATCGCCCGCTCCGAGTGGTACCTCCAAGGTCGTCTGCCGCTGCACACGCTGCGTGCCGACATCGACTACGGTTTTGCCGAAGCGCACACCACTTACGGCATCATCGGCGTCAAGACCTGGGTCTATCGCGGCGATATCTACGAGCAGAAGAAGCGTCGCGACCAGGGTGTTACGACTGGCGCATTCGCAAGCTAAGTTTTTTCCCGGCCTGGCCGGAGTTTCCGGGGAGCGTATTGAACGTATCCCTGAAAGAGTGAAGAGGGTTTTCTTATGTTGATGCCAAAGAAGGTCAAGTTCCGTAAGCAGCAGCGCGGACGAATGAAGGGCAAAGCGTGGCGCGGCTCCGATCTCTCCTTCGGCGACTTCGGCCTGAAGGTTATGGAGTGCGGTTATATTACCGACCGCCAGATCGAAGCCAGCCGTATCGCGATGACGCGTTTCATCAAGCGTGGCGGCAAGGTCTGGTTGCGTCTGTTCCCGGACAAGCCGATCACCAAGAAGCCCGCCGAAACCCGTATGGGTAAAGGTAAGGGCGCTCCGGATCACTGGGTCTGCGTTGTCCGTCCGGGCCGCATCCTGTTTGAGATGGAAGGCGTTACTCCTGAGCTCGCCAAAGAGGCGATGCGTCTCGCGGCTCACAAGCTTCCGCTCAAGACCAGCTTCGTACAGCGCCACGATGTGAAGGCGACGGTCGTTACCAAGTAAGACCAGGCTAAGTAGCTTTTAGTAGTGAAGGAAAAAGACAATGGAATTCGAAAAGATTAGCAATCTCAGTGACGAAGAGCTCAAGAGCGAGCAGGCCAAGGCCGGCGAGCAGCTCTTCCGCATCCGCTTCCAGAAGAGCCTCGGAAATAACGAAGGCATCAAGAAGCTGCGGACGCTCAAGCTGGACATCGCCCGCATTAAGACCGTCGAACGGCAGCGCACCCTGGCCGCCGAGAAGGCCGCTAACCCCGTCGTCGCCAACGTTGCGCCGGCCAAGAGCACTCGCACCGCCCGCAAGAAAGCGAAGAAGGACTAATCATGGCAGATACAACCAACACCGCAGCCGCAACTCCCGAAGCTCAGACCTCGCGTCGCAATGAGAAGGTAGGTCTGGTCGTCTCGACCAAGATGCAGAAGACGATCGTCGTCGAGATCGAGATGCGCAAGGCGCACCCCAAGTACAAGCGCGTGATGAAGTCGAACAAGAAGTTCTACGCGCATGATGAGCAGAACTCCGCACGCGTCGGCGACGTTGTTCGCATCCGCGAGGCGCGTCCTCTGTCGAAGCTGAAGCGCTGGTCGCTTGAGGAGATAGTTCGCCGCTCGTCGCTCGCGCTGGCGGAAGAGAAGTCCGCGGCTGCTGTCGCTGCCGAAGCCAAGTAGCTTTTAGCGTTTATCAAGTTCAAGCCTGGGGCATGAGCCCCGGCCGTGTCACCGCAGTAGATTGCCAGGAGAAGAACGATGTCAGTACAAATGAGAACAATGCTTGACGTAGCCGATAACTCCGGCGCGCGCAAGTTGCAGGTAATCCTGCCCCTCGGTGGTGGTCTCGGCAAGAAGGCAGGCCTCGGCGACGTCGTCACCGCAGCTGTCAAGGAAGCCTCTCCCGATGGCACCGTCAAAAAGGGAAAGGTCGTCAAGGCTGTGATCGTCCGTACGCGCAAGGAGTATCGTCGCCGCGACGGAACGTACATCCGTTTCGACCAGAACGCCGCTGTCGTCATCAATGATGCCAACGAGCCAGTCGGAACCCGCGTGTTTGGACCTGTGGCCCGCGAGCTTCGCGAGAAGAAGTTCCTCAAGATTGTCTCGCTCGCACCCGAAGTCATCTAGCAAACGTTTTTATAACGGAGTCCGGCTCCGTGGTTTCACGATTGTCGAGGAAAAGAGAGAATTATGGCAGGCATCAAGATCAAGCGGAATGACAAAGTCGAAGTAATCGCAGGCAAGGACAAGGGTAAGCAGGGCCGGGTTCTTCGTGTCATCGCTGAAAAGAATCGCGTCCTGGTTGAGGGCGTCATGATGGTGAAGAAGCACGTGAAGCCGAACCCCCAGCGGAATATCAAGGGCGGTATCGCGGAGCAGGAGTCCACCATTCACGTCTCGAACGTGATGCTGTTAGATGGCGATGGGAAGAAGACCCGCATCGGTTCGCGTTTTGAGGGTGACACGAAGGTTCGTTTCTCAAAGACCAGCGGCGCAACGATTGCTGAGAAGAAGAAGTAAACAAGTTTGTTCATGTAGCAGAAGTTCAAATCCTGGTTCAACGGTTCACCCCACGCATCGGTACACGGGCTAAAACCCAACCCGGAAATCGTGGAGAAAGCGAAGAAAAATCATGGCAACACGTCTGAAGCAGAAGTACGAGAGCGAGATCAAGCAGGCGTTGGGCAAAGAGCTCAACATCACCAACGCTATGGCGATCCCGAAGCTCGAGAAGATTGTCATCAACATGGGCCTCGGCGAAGCCACCCAGAACGTCAAGATCATGGATCCCCTGGTGGCCGATCTTGCCGCCATCGCCGGCCAGAAGCCTGTGACCACCAAGGCCAAGAAGTCCATCGCCGCCTTCAAGGTGCGCGAGGGCATGCCGATTGGTGCGATGGTCACCCTGCGCGGCGACACGATGTACGAGTTTCTTGACCGCCTCATCTCGATCGCTCTTCCCCGCGTTCGCGACTTCCGTGGCGTTTCGTCGAAGAGCTTTGACGGCCGTGGCAACTACACTCTTGGTCTGCGCGATCAGCTGATCTTCGCTGAGATCGACTACGCCAAGGTCGACAAATTGAAGGGTATGAACGTCACCATCGTCACGACGGCGAAGGATGACAACGGTGCCCGCGCCCTGCTGAAGAGCTTTGGTATGCCCTTCCGCGTAGGAGCATAGTTCACGAAGCCAGGCCCACGGGCCTCGAACAGATTTGCACTAAAGATAGAGAGCAAAACACATGGCAACTACAGCAAAGCGCGTCAAAGACGCAAGGAAACCGAAGTTCAAGTCTCGCCAGCACAACCGCTGCCAGCTCTGCGGTCGTCCTCGCGCGTTCCTTCGCAAGTTCGGCGTATGCCGTCTCTGCTTCCGTTCGCTCGCCCTCAAGGGAGAAATTCCGGGCGTTGTGAAGTCGAGCTGGTAGAATAAAAGAATTCGTGTGCGGCCTAAGTCGCGCACCTACTCCAGAGACCTCATCAGGGCGCGAGCTTATGGTGCAGAAGTCTGGACGTATTACCCGAAACAGACATTCCCGCTGGTTCTTGCGAGAGACACTCGTGAGCGAACGGGGGATGAAGGAGAATGAATGAACCTCACCGATCCAGTAGCAGACTTTTTGACCCGCATCCGTAACTCCATCCGTGCGCGTCACCAGAAGCTCGACGTCC
The DNA here is from genome assembly GCF_051013365.1 of Tunturiibacter psychrotolerans. GTDB lineage: Bacteria > Acidobacteriota > Terriglobia > Terriglobales > Acidobacteriaceae > Edaphobacter > Edaphobacter psychrotolerans_A. The sequence continues at coordinate 3,487,155 of NZ_CP132941.1, forward strand.
CCGCATCCAAGCTCAAGGCCGAGATTGCCCGCATCCTCAAAGAGGAAGGCTACATCGCGAACTACAAGCCGACCGAAGAGAATGGTATGAAAGTTCTCCGCGTTTACTTGAAGTATGGACCGAACAATGAGGCTGTCATCCGCGATCTGCAGCGTGTGTCCCGTCCTGGTTGCCGAGTATACCTCGGCCGTGACGAGATCCGCCGCGTTCAGGGTGGGCTTGGTATCTCGATCATGACCACTCCCAAGGGTGTCATGACCGGTCGCCAGGCGCGTCGCGAAGGTGTTGGCGGCGAGATCCTCTGCGAAGTCTGGTAGTTCGGAAGTAGCTCTCGTTGTCTTCGATGACGAGACAGAAAGTTTTATCGGCTGCAGTGGAACGATCGGCATGGAATGCTATCGCGACTCGCAAGCCACTAAAGGGATTCGTTATGTCACGTATTGGTAAGAAGCCGATCGCTCTACCTGCCGGCGTCAAGTACACTGTGAGCGAGAACGGCAGCACAGTCCTGGTCGAAGGCCCCAAGGGCAAGGTTAGCGCGATGCTGCCTGGCGGCATCACCCTCGTCCAGAAAGACGGTCATTTGCTCACCGAGCGTCAGACCGACAAGCAGGCTGCGTTTCATGGCCTCGCTCGCGCGCTGGTCTTCAACGCTGTCACCGGCGTCACCACTGGCTGGACCAAGGATATTGACATCGTCGGTATCGGATACCGTGCGGAGTTGAAGGGTAAGAACATGGTGGTCTTCACCTTGGGCTACTCTCACCCCATCGAGTTTCCCCTGCCTACCGGCATCTCGGTTGAGATCGACCCCAAGCAAACTCACCTCACCGTCTCTGGTATCGACCGGCAGAAGGTTGGTCAGGTTGCTGCTGACATGCGCTCGCTCCGCAAGCCTGATCCTTACAAGAACAAGGGCGTTCGCTACACCGGCGAGAAGTTGAAGAAGAAGGTCGGTAAGACCGGAGCGAAGTAATCTGCGCTGCGTGAGGAGTGAGCCAATTGATTCACTCCTCATGCAGCCCTCAACATTGGATTCAACAACCGAACGTCCTCAGCACTCTGAGTACGCTATTAGGAAGGAAAGTCAATCATGATCAATCCACGTCAGCGTAATGTGATCCGTCAGCGTGTTCACACCCGCATTCGCGAGAAGATGTCCGGTACCGCCGAGCGTCCGCGCCTCAACGTTTATCGCTCGCTCAACCATATCTACACGCAGCTCATCGACGATCTCAACGGAGTTACCATCGCCTCTGCTTCTTCCATGGGTAAGAAGACCGAAGAGAAGAAGTACGGTGGCAACATCGCCGCGGCTGCTGAAGTCGGCAAGTTGATCGCCGAGCGCGCCAAAGAGAAGGGCATCAAGAAGATTGTGTTCGATCGCGGCGGCTATCTCTATCACGGCCGTGTGAAGGCTCTCGCCGATGCTGCCCGTGAAGCGGGTCTCGATTTCTAAGGTTCCCACGGCGCGCCTCGATTGGCCGCCAGAAAGCTGGATAAGACATTATGGCAATGAAGAAAAAAATCGATGCGAACCGCCTCAACCTGAAGGACGAGGTCGTCTCGATCAACCGCGTCACCAAGGTCGTTAAGGGCGGTAAGAATATGTCCTTCGCTGCGCTGGTCGTCATCGGCGATCCGGCGGAAGGCGTGGTCGGCTACGGCTCGGGTAAGGCCAAGGAAGTTCCCCAGGCTATCCGCAAGGGGATCGAGTCGGCCAAGAAGAATCTGCACAAGGTCAATCTAACCGAGAGCACGATCCCTCACCAGGTTCTGGGCCACTTCGGCGCCGGACAGGTGATGCTGAAGCCAGCTCCTGAAGGTACGGGCGTCATCGCCGGTAAGACGGTTCGCGCTGTGATGACCGCTGCTGGCGTGCAAAACGTGCTGACCAAGAGCCTCGGCTCGGCGAACCCACACAACGTCATCAAGGCTACGTTCGACGCTCTTATCCAGCTTCGCAACAAGGCTGAAGTCGCCGCCCTGCGCGGTAAGGCAGTGGAAGAGCTCTAAGCTCTTGCCTCTGCTCCAACAGGATTCAAGGAGCTCTCTCATGGCAGACACCAACGCAATCGCCAAAATCAAGCTGCAGTACTTCCGTTCCAAGATCTGCACCCCGGTCAAGCACAAGCTCGTCATCAAGGGCCTCGGCTTTACCCGTTTGAACCAGATCGTTGAGCGCGAAGATACACCATCCATTCGTGGAATGGTCGCAAAGGTTCCCCATCTGGTCCGCGTCGTCGACTAATCGTCGATCCGGCACAACCGTACCAAACCCGTCAGGGCAAATTCATATGCGAGTCGGCGAAGAGCAGAAGCTGCTTCGTCGGCGTTAAGCGAGGAAACAATGGCAATTCGTAATCTCTCCAATCTCCGCGCCCCCAAGAAGGCGAATGAAAACAAGAAGCGTGTCGGCCGCGGTATGGGTTCGGGCATGGGTAAGACCTCGACCCGTGGACACAAGGGTCAGGGCTCCCGCTCGGGTTCATCGCTGATGCGTGGTTTTGAAGGCGGCCAGATGCCGCTTCACCGCCGTCTGCCGAAGCGCGGCTTCACCAACATCTTCCGCGTTGAGTACCAGGTCCTTGGCCTCGATCGCGTCGCCGAGATTGTAGCCGCCGAGAATGTCACCGAGTTCACCCTCGACAAGATCATCGAGCTTGGTCTTCTCCGCAAGAAGGGCGCTTTGATCAAAGTGTTGAATAACGGCGAGATCAAGACTGCCGTCACGGTTCACGCCCACAAGTTTTCGAAGACCGCGCAGGAAGCGATCGAAAAGGCCGGCGGTAAGGCCATCCTCATCGGCTAAGTAGCATTTAGAATGATTGGCAGGCGAGGGCGTGCGCCCTCGCATCGCCGTTTCACCAGATCACCAGTTTTACCCCGAGGTTCCTGCACCCGATGTTCGAGAAAATCGCAAACATCTTCAAAATTCCCGATCTCCGCAAGCGTGTGCTCTTCACGCTTGGCATGCTGGCCGTATACCGCCTCGGCTCGCATATTCCTACCCCCGGTATCAACGCCGATATGCTCGCGCAGTTCTTCAATCAGAACTCCGGATCGGCACTCGGTCTCGTCGATCTCTTCTCGGGTGGAAACCTCCGGAAGCTCACAGTCTTTGCCCTCGGGATTATGCCGTACATTACGGCTTCGATCATCTTCCAGTTGCTCACAGTTATTTATGAGCCGCTTGCGAAGCTGCAGAAGGAAGGCGAACTCGGCCGCCGCAAGATTACGCAATGGACACGCTATGTAACCGTTCTGCTTGGCATCGTTCAGTCGTTTGCGATTGCTCTGACACTGACTAACACGAGTACCGGTCAGTCGATGGTTACAATCTCCCGCGCGGCATTCATTCCTCTTTGCGTCATCACGCTCACCTCAGGTACTGCCTTCATCATGTGGCTGGGCGAGCAGATCACCGAGCGCGGCATCGGCAACGGTATGAGCTTGCTAATCTTCGCCGGTATCGTTGTGGGCCTGCCGAAGGGCATCGAGAATCTATATGAGAAGGTTCGCGACAACGCATGGGGAGCGCTAACACCGATCGCGGTTGTTCTCCTGGTTGTCGGCATGATTGCGGTAGTAGCCTTCATCGTTTTTGTGGAGCGTTCCGAGCGTCGTATCCCAGTCCAGTACGCGAAGCGTATCGTTGGCCGCAAGATGATGGGTGGCCAGTCCACCCACCTTCCGCTCAAAGTGAACTCTGGCGGCGTGATGCCGGTCATCTTTGCGAGCTCGATTCTGTCAGCTCCCCTGCTCTTCTCGGGCGCTCACATCTTCGGCTATTCGCTGCAGGACTCTTCCTTCTTTGGTCCGATCCTGCGCGCTCTAGCACCCGGTGAGCCGTGGTACGAGTTACTGCAGATGGTTGCGATCATCTTCTTCGCTTACTTCTACATCTCGATCGTGTTCCGTCCGGACGACATCGCCGATAACATGCGCAAGTATGGCGGCTTTATTCCAGGCATTCGTCCCGGCAAGCGCACCGCCGATTTCATCAACGATGTGCTGACCCGCATTACCCTCGTCGGCGCGCTCTATCTGATCATCATCACGATTATTCCGCAGCTTCTGATCAGCGGAATTCACTTCAATCACATCTGGCTTATCGGCTCGGTCTTCGACCGCCTGCCAACCTGGATGACCAACGGTCTTGGCGTCAACTTCTACTTCGGCGGTACCAGTCTGCTGATCGTTGTCGGCGTGGCCATGGATACTGTTCAGCAGATCGAATCGCAGCTCATCATGCGTCACTATGACGGCTTCACTCCCAAGAGTGGCCGCATCCGTGGCCGCAAGAGCTGGTAGGAAGTTATCGCATTGACGACAAGTATCGCATCTGAGCCCGAGACGGCCCCGGCAGACAAGAACTTCCTGCCTGGGCCGGTACTCCTTTTAGGCGCGCCCGGCGTGGGCAAAGGAACGCAGGCGAAGGCTTTGATGGCTGCCTATGGCATCCCTCAAGTCTCGACTGGAGATATTCTTCGGGCCAACATCACTAAAGGGACGGAGCTAGGCAAAGCTGCCAAGGCACTCGTAGATCAAGGCATACTTGTTTCCGATGACCTTGTGAACCAGATGGTCGCAGACAGACTGAAACAGCCTGACACGCACCGTGGCTTTATTCTCGATGGCTTTCCGCGAACCCTGAATCAAGCAAACTGGCTTGATGCGCAGCTGTCCACGAATATCAATACTCTACCGGTGGTCGCGATCAGCATCGTCGTCGAGTACGAGCAGTTGCTTCATCGCATCACTGGGCGCAGAATTTCGCCTGCGGGCCGCATCTACAACATCTACTCGAATCCTCCGAAGGTCTCGGGCATCTGTGATGTTGATGGCTCGGCTCTCATCCAGCGTCCAGACGACTCTGAAGCTGTCTTCACGGAGCGCATGAAGACCTTCGAAGCGCAGACGGCGCCGGTGGTGGAGCACTATCGCAAGCAGGGGCGCTTCGAGATCGTGGATGGGGATCGTCCAGTGGAAGAGGTCACCGCAGGAATCAAATCCGCGCTTACCCGCCTTCGCAAAGCGTCAAACCAGTAGCACCCGAGACGAACTGCACTATGGCTATCATGATCAAAACGGCGCAGGAGATCGAGAAGATGCGGATCTCCGGTAAAGCTCTTCGCCAGGTCCACAACGCGATTGCGCCTCACGTCGTCCCCGGCGCTTCGACGATGGATCTCGAGGAGATTGCCGTCAAGAAGATCGCAGAGCTGGGCGCGATTGCGGCGTTCAAGGGATATCACGGCTTTCCGGCCGCACTGTGCACCTCGGTCAATAACGAAGTGGTTCACGGCATGCCGAATGCCAAGCGAATTCTCTCTGAAGGCGACATTCTTTCGATCGACTGCGGGGTCATTATCGACGGCTACTACTCCGACGCCGCTGTGACCTATCCTGTCGGCAAGGTCAGCGCAGAGACGACGAAGCTTCTCGAAGTGACGAAAGCCTCGCTCGAAAAGGCCATTGAGAAGTGTCAGGTAGGCGGACGCCTCGGCGATATCTCCGCCGCCGTCCAGGAACTCTGTGAAGCAGAAGGTTTTGGCGTTGTCCGGGAGTTTGTCGGGCATGGGATTGGGCGCGCTATGCATGAAGATCCGCAGGTTCCGAACTTTGGCGCCGCCGGCAAAGGGCCCCGTTTGAAAGCTGGCATGGTGCTCGCGATTGAACCGATGATTAACGCCGGTGGGCCGGAAGTACGCGTTTTGAAGGATGGCTGGACGGCGGTTACCATTGATGGCAGTTATAGCGCCCACTTTGAGCACACGGTCGCCATCACGAAAGATGGCCCCCAAGTGCTAACCCGCTAGGAAAATAGACCCGTTTTGGGGTACTATAAGAGATGCGGTGTGCGCAAGTGTGTCGCACGGTAACTCTGGTTGAGGAAAACGCTCAACTTATAGAAGAAGTTGTGGAGATATAAGGGGTTAGCCTCTTCACCTCCAAAGGAGATCGTTTGTCGAAGGAAGATGCAATTGAAGTGATGGCGGTGGTTGTCGAAACCCTGCCGAATGCGATGTTCAAGGTCGAGCTTGAGAACAAGCACCAGGCCCTTGCACACGTCTCCGGACGTATGCGCAAAAACTTCATCCGCATCCTCCCCGGCGACCGCGTCGCGATTGAGCTCAGTCCGTACGATCTCAACCGCGGCCGCATTGTCTACCGCTACAAGTAGACAACGGCTACGGGAGCCCATCCCGTCTCCATCAATGGGTTGCTCAAGCGCATTTGCACTTGGGATAAGTCAGGGCTTCGGCTCTGGCATTCAGGTCGTCTGTCAAAAGGGAATTTAATTCCTCGAGACGCGTCCTCTCGTTTGTCGGGTTTTACGTTGCATAAAAGAAGGGAATCACAATGAAGGTTCGTGCCTCAGTAAAGAAGATGTGTGACAAGTGCAAGGTCATTCACCGCCGCGGCGTGGTGCGTGTCATCTGCGAGAACGCGAAGCACAAGCAGCGTCAGGGCTAAGACCGTAAAGGTCTTTGCAACACCCAGCATTACCGGCCCCGTCGGGCTAGTTAGCCGAAGTCAAGGCTTGCGTTGAACCCGACGGACTCGCCGCAAACAAACAACCCCGCACTCGTGGCGAAGCTACGAAGCTCAACCGAAAAGGAACCCCATGGCACGTATTGCTGGAGTCGATGTCCCTAATAACAAACAGGCGCGCATCGGTCTCACCTACATCTTTGGAATCGGCGACTCTCGCGCCGCCAAGATCCTCGCGAAGGCGGATGTCGATCCGTTCGCGAAGGTCGGCACGCTCGACGAAGACGCGCTGAACCGCATCCGTCAGGTTATCGAAGCTGAGGGCCAGATCGAAGGCGATCTCCGCAAGGACATCTCGCTCAACATCAAGCGCCTCATCGAAATTCAGTCCTACCGTGGCCTCCGCCATCGCCGCAGCCTTCCTGTCCGTGGCCAGCGCACCCACACCAACGCTCGCACCCGCAAAGGCCCACGCAAGGGAACCGTTGCCGGTAAGAAGAAAGCGACGAAATAAGACATGGCGAAGACTCAGAATACGAAGGGCGCAGCAAAGCCCGGCAAGAATAAGAAGTTCAAGAAGCGCGAGCGGAAGAACGTTCCATTTGGTCTCGTCTTTATTCAGGCTTCGTTCAACAACACGATTGTCACCATTACCGACCAGATCGGCAACACGCTGAGCTGGAAGTCGTCCGGTTCGCTTGGCTTCCGCGGCTCCCGTAAGGGAACCCCGTTTGCCGCGCAGCAGGCCGCCGTCGGTGCAGCCAACGCAGCCCGCGACCACGGTGTTCGTTCGGTCGATGTGCGCGTCTCGGGTCCCGGCTCCGGCCGCGAGTCCGCGATCCGCGCTCTCGCCACCACCGGCATCGAGGTGCGCAGCATCCGCGACGTTACGCCGATGCCGCACAACGGTTGCCGTCCGCCGAAGCGCCGCCGCGTCTGATCTGTGGCACTTCTGATGAAGTCCGAATGCGAGCGCTGCAATGCAGCTCTCAATGCAGACGGAATAGCCTTCATCTGCAGTTATGAGTGCAGCTTCTGTGCAACATGCGCTCAGGTTATGAATGCAATCTGTCCCAACTGCGGCGGTGAGCTTGTTCTCAGGCCCCGCCGCAGGCAAGACGTTACAACAACTGGATCGTGAAGAAGCGCTGCCCGCGCGTAAAGCGATCGTCACCCGAAGTCAGGAGTTATAAAAATGGCACGTTATACCGGACCCGTCTGCCGCCTTTGCCGCCGCGACGGCACCAAGCTCTTCCTCAAGGGAACCAAGTGCTTCTCTGAAAAATGCCCCGTTGAGAAGCGTAACTTTCCCCCAGGCCAGCACGGCCAGTCCCGCAAGGTCAAGAAGGTTGTCGGCTACGGTCTGCAGCTCCGCGAAAAGCAGAAGGCCAAGCGCATCTACTTCACCCTTGAGACTCAGTTCCGCGCTTACTACCAGAAGGCTTCGAACAAAACCGGCGTCACCGGCGAACTTCTGCTCCAGCAGCTTGAGACCCGTCTCGACAACGTAGCCTACCGTCTTGGTTTCGCGATGAGCCGCCGCCAGGCCCGTCAGGTTGTCCGTCACGGTCACCTTCAGGTCAACGGCCGCAAGGTCAACATTCCCTCCTTCCAGGTGAAGGTTGGCGATGAGATCGCGATCCGCGAGGGTTCGAAGGCTCTGGTCATGCTCGAAGAGGCGAAGAACTTTGCCGCCGGTCAGAACCAGGTTCAGTGGCTCGACATCAATCGCGACAATCTCTCCGGCAAGGTCATCGCTCTGCCGAAGCGCGAGGACGTCAACCTGCCCGTCAACGAGCAGCTGATCGTCGAACTGTACTCGAAATAAAGTCACCCTTAACTTTCGCTTTGGATCAAAGTCCAGACCTAAGTGGCTTCTTTCGAGGACTTTGACACACTTTATCCGGGGTGGGGATCACACCTCACTCCGGCGTTGTAACCACAACCTAACTCGTAACAGAAACACCCCGCCATCTCGCAGAATGCATCGCGAATGAGCCGGAAAAGGAGAAACACATGCTTTGGAGAGGTTTTCAAAAGCCCAAGCGTCTCGCAGTCGACACCGAAACTCTAACCGAAAAATACGGCAAGTTTTCCGCGCAGCCCTTTGAGCGTGGATTCGGTACCACCATTGGCAACGCGCTTCGCCGCACCCTTCTGTCCTCGATCGAAGGCGCTGCCGTCACCGCCGTTCGCATCGAAGGTGTCCTGCACGAATTCCAGTCCATCACCGGCGTTGTCGAAGATGCGACCGACATCATCCTGAACCTCAAGCAGATTCCGTTCAAGCTTGCCGGCGAAGGCCCCAAGGCTCTCTACCTCCGCGCCGATCAGGCTGGCGTCATCACCTCCGGCATGATCGAAGCTGATGGCGACGTCGAGATCCTCGACAAGAACGTCTACATCTGCACCGTCTCCGAAGGCGGCAAGATCGACATGGAGATGCGCCTCAAGCGCGGCCGTGGCTACATCTCGGCGGATAAGAACTTCGACGGCGACCTCGGCCTCGGCTTCATCCCGGTGGACTCGGTTCACTCGCCAGTCCGCAAGGTCAACTACCTCGTCGAGGCAGCTCGTCTCGGTCAGATCACCGACTACGACAAGCTCACGATTGAGATCTGGACCAACGGCACCGTGCTCCCCGCAGACGCTCTCGGACTTTCCGCGAAGCTGCTGAAGGATCACATGACCATCTTCATCAACTTTGAAGAGGAGATGGAAGCTGGTCACGACGGTCTGCACGATGGTCCGGCCCTGCGCAACGAGAACCTCAACCGCTCGGTCGAAGAGCTTGAGCTCTCCGTCCGCAGCTACAACTGCCTCAAGAACGCCAACATCGCCACCATCGGCGAGCTCATTCAGAAGACCGAAGCCGAGATGCTGAAGACCAAGAACTTCGGCCGCAAGTCCCTGAATGAGATCAAAGAGATTCTCGCGCAGATGGGCCTGTCCCTCGGGATGAAGATCGACGAGAACGGCAACCCGCAGCCCGGACCCACCTCCGTTCTGCCCGCAGCCACACTCGCCGCCAGCTTCGGCAACTTTGATGACGATGATGACGAAGATGAAGATGAGGACGAAGACCTCGACCTCGTCGGCAGCGAACCAGAGAACTTCTAACCAGTGCTGCGGCGGTAGATTCGTTCTGCCGCCGCAGTCTCTAGTTGAAAACGCAGCGTAAGTTGCGTAGCAACAGGCCTCACGATTGACTTGAGGTCGCTTCACCCGCGCAAGGCTTAGGCCGAACGCACACATTCTAAGCAGTACCGACTCACGGCCAATGCCGAGTCGAAGGAGATCATCGATGCGTCACCGTAATGCAGGATACAAACTAGGCCGCAATACCAGCCATCGCCGCGCCATGCTGCGCAACCTCGTCACCTCCGTCATCCTGATGGACCGCGTCGAGACCACCATCACCAAGTGCAAGGCCACTCGTCCTCTCATTGAGAAGATGATCACCCTCGGCAAGCGCGGCACCGTTCACGCTCGTCGTCAGGCAGCTGCTTACCTGATGACGCCCGAGTCGGTCGACCGTCTCTTTGCGACCGTGGCTCCGCGCTACGCTGCACGCCAGGGTGGCTACCTCCGCATCACTCGCCTCGGAGCCCGTAAGGGTGACGCCGCCGAGATGGCTTACATCGAACTCCTCGGTGCCGAGCATGAGCTCAACGAAAAAGCGCAGAAGCGCGCAGAAGCCCGCACCAAGAAGCGCGAAGAGCTTGCCAAGCAGATGGAAGAGCGCGGCGAAGGCGAAGCCGGCGATCCGAACGCAGAAGCATAAAGTTAGCGAAATCAAAGCAGAGAGGCGCACCTTCTGGGTGCGCCTCTCTGCTTTCGCAATGCTAGAAGAAGCTAACCGCTGTGTACCATGACACGGTTTTTCCCGGCGCGCTTTGCAGCGTAAAGAGCCTCGTCAGCGAGCTCGACTAACTGAAATCCGTTCTCGAGCGACTCGTTCATTGAAGCCATTCCTACGCTAATGGTGAGCAGTTCATTATCCCAGTCCTCAGTCGCGACCCGCTGCATGACGCGCCGTGCGAGTCCCATGGCGCTCTCTTCGCCGCTCTCCGGCAGCAGAACCACAAACTCCTCGCCGCCATACCGTGCAGGCAAGTCGGGTAGCCGCACCGTCGTTCGCAGGATCATGCCAAGGCGACGCAGGACTTCATCGCCGGCTGCGTGGCCCCATCTGTCGTTGATCGTTTTGAAGTTGTCGACGTCGATCAACAACACCGAAAGCTCTCGCTTTCTCCGCCGTGCTAACGAGAACTCCATCACCAGGCGCTCTTCAAAGGATCTGCGGTTACGCAATCCGGTCAGTTCGTCGGTAACGGCGAGCTTCCGCAGCTGATCATTGGCATCTTCGAGTTCGCGGTGGTAACGTTCCAGCTCCGCGTGATGAGCTACCTCTTCCGATACATCCACCGCTACTCCGGCCAGCAATACGTTTCCTGCAGAATCATGACAAGGAAACTTGAAAGATCGCAACGAACTGATCGAGCCGTCTGAGTTTCGGATATGCTCCTCGGTCTCGACCATCTTTCCGCCCGCCATGACCTCGAGGTCGTGAGTTCGCATTGATTTTGTGAGTTTTCTCGACCAGAGCTGCTCGTCGGTGCGTCCCAGCCACGCGTATTCGCTTACGCCAAACCTCTGAGCGAAGCTGCGGTTGTAAAACAGCAATCGCCCAGCGGCGTCCTTGATATAGCTTAGGAACGGGCTCGCGTTCATGAACGCGCGAAAGAGTTCTTCACTTGCCTTCAGTCCCGCGCTCGCTCTTTCTTTCTCCGCGAGCGCTTGTTCCAGAGCTTTGCGCTGCACTACTGCTTCCAGACGAAGACTGATCTGCCGCCCCAGAATCTCGAGCGCTTCCATCTGGTCTTCGCTCAGGATCCGGGGAGCCATATCAACTACACAGAAGGTTCCCATCGGCTCATCGTCTGAGTTATACAATCCGACTCCGGCGAAGAAACGGATCGCTGGATCCCACATCACCAAAGGATTGCTCGAAAACCGCGGATCCGTCAGCGCGTCGTTCACCATGAAGAGGCCATTCTGCCGGACTGCATGCGCGCAGAAGGCTACCTCTCGTGGTGTCTCACCCATCTTCAGATCGTCAGACGCACGAAACCATTGGTGCCGCTCATCGAGCAGCGTCACCAGGCCAATTGGAGTTCCGCAGAGGCAGGCAGCAAGTCGTACAAGTTCGCCACATTCAAGCTCTGGCTGGGAGTCCAACAAATCACGTGTCCAGATCGCCCTTAAACTAGCGGCTTCAGCTTCTGTTCGACGCAGGGTCATCTATCACCGTAAAATCAAAAATAAGGATAGCTTTGGTGACTTGCATACGCCAGAAGCAATTTCAAGTGCTTACGAAAGTAACCCAGCATGTTATTCCCATTGTGGGAATAGACGGTAAAGATAATCGATTTATCTAGAGGTCGGACCGGAAATTTTCTCGTTTTGGGCCCTTACCTTGCTGATACCTTCCCCCTGCACTACTCTAGAGACAATCATGTATGAAGACTTCAAAGTAACCGACCGCTGGACCGGCGAAGACCTTCACTGCGTTTGGAAGGGGACTATGGTGGCTATCGCGACGCGGCATGCCGACGCCACCGACATCCGCTTCGCCGTCAACGACAGACCCGTCTGGATCTCTATGCCTAACCTGGCGTGGGTCGAACAGAAGCGTCGTACCGGCTACGTCATTACGGATTATCTCGCGGCTCAGGTCGCCGGGCGGTATCTGCAGCACGCCGTCAAGTCCGGTTACGACAACGGCCGGGAGATGTACACCATGACGGTCGATGAGGTTCTCGAACACGCCAGCGCCGTCGTAAAAGAAGCTGGCCGCACCGATAATCTTCCCAGCCTTCCTGTCATCAACCCGGATATTCGGGCCGAAGACGAGATGGGCATTCATCTTCCAGGCGAACCAGCATAACCTCCCAGGGGTTTGGTCCATGTTCTCGCGCCGCCGATTTCTTGTCCTGTTTCCTGCCTTTGCGGCGTCCGCACGTGCTTTTGCGGCGTGGCCTACACGCAAGAAGAAAGCCGCGCCGATCCCGGTTTATGTCTTCTTCGGAACCGACACGACCAAGGGGGTGTCCAAAGGCATCTACCGGTCAACATTTGATTCAACCCATGGCCAGCTAAGTCCGCCAGAGCTGGCTGCCACCACAGCTCGGCCGTCCTTTCTTGCGTTAGCGCCTCCGGGTTCAGGCCACAGCTCGCTCTATGCGGTCAATGCGATCAACGATCCCGCCGCAACCGTTACGACCTTTGCGCTGGAACCGAAAACCTGCAACCTTCGTCAGATCGGCCAGGTTCCCTCTGGCGGTGCCGGGCCGGCTTATGTCTCGGTAGACTCGACCGGCCATGCTGCGTTTGTGGCTAACTACACCGGTTCCTCTATCTCTTCTTATCGAATTCAGGCCGACGGCACGCTGAGTCAGCCGGTAGAACGCCTCGATTTTAAGGATCGTCAAAAGTTTGGAGAACCTGGACCGAACTCTGCGCGCCAGCAGGATCCGCATCCCCACTGCGCCACCATCTCACCGGATGACCGCTTCCTCCTGGTCTGCGATTTAGGCACAGACCATATCGCAGTTTTTTACATTCATCCGGAGACTGGCACACTCTCCGATCCACATCTGTTCACCAATGAGCGTCCGGGTTCAGGACCTCGCCATGTCGTCTTCCACCCTAACGGCCGGTGGGTCTACTGCATCAATGAGATGGACTCCAGCATCGATCGCTGCCTCTGGACTGCGACGCGCTTCAGCAATACGCCGCAAGGCCTTCTGGTTAATTCCACGTTCTCGATCAAGACCATCGCGCCGGAATTTCCCGCAGACAAGAACACGGCCGCCGAACTTGCCGTCTCTCCTGACGGCAATTTTCTCTACGCCAGCAACCGCGGGGAGAACACACTAGTTGTTTTCTCGATCAGCACGAAGAATGGTGACCTTACACTTGTGCAGCGGATCTCCTGTGGCGGCAAGACTCCTCGGCACTTCACCCTGGATCCGACAGCGCAGTGGATCATCTGCGGGAACCAGGACTCCGCAAGCGTGACGGTCTTTCGTCGTGATTCCGCAACCGGGATGCTCTCTGGCCCGGTGCAGACCCTCTCCCTGGACTCGCCTCTGTTCACTCTCTTTGCCTAGGAGTAAACAGAGGCGTGGCGTTCCGTTAGCTCTTCGGCGAACGTCGCCATATCGATCACGAATCGGTACTTCACATCCGATTTCAGCACCCGTTCATAGGCTTCATTCAGCTTGTCGACTGAGGTCAGTTCAATGTCGGAGACGATGTTGTGCTCGGCGCAGTAGTCCAGCATCTCCTGGGTTTGATTCATGCCGCCGATGCCTGATCCAGCGAGAGAGCGCCGATTGGCCACTACAGAGAATGGAGCGACTGACAACGGGGTTTCGGGAAGGCCAACGAGACAGAGTGTTCCGTTCAACCGCAAGAGATTCAGGTACTGATTGACGTCGTGCGGCGCTGAGACGCAGTCGAGGATGAAGTCGAAGCTGCCCGTATGCTTGGCCAAGGCGGCAGCATCTTTCGTCACGACTACCTCGTCGGCACCCAGTTTCTTCGCGTCTTCGATTTTGTTTTCGGAGGTGGTGAATTGGACTACGTGCGCGCCAAACGAATGAGCGAACTTGAGACCCATGTGACCAAGGCCGCCCAGGCCAACGACGCCGACCTTGCTGTTCTTTCCCACCTTCCAATGGCGCAGCGGCGAGTAGGTTGTAATCCCTGCGCAGAGCAGAGGAGCTACTGCAGCAAGGTTAAGCTTTGGAGAGACTTTATGGACGTAGTACTCGTGCACGACGATGTTGTTGGAGTATCCACCGTAAGTAACCTGGCCTGAGTAGTCGCGTTTGTTGTAGGTTTCGACCGCACCCTTCAGGCAGTACTGCTGCTCGTCCGCCTTGCAGTTCTCGCATTCGCGGCAGGAGTCGACGATCACTCCGACAGCAGCAAGGTCGCCCACCTTGAACTTTTTCACGCCACTACCGACAGCCGTAACATGTCCGACGATCTCGTGTCCTGGCACCATTGGATAGATGGACCCGCCCCACTCATCCCGCGCCTGGTGAATGTCCGAGTGGCAGACGCCGGAGTAGGCAATCTCGACGACAACATCACTCACGCCGGGCTCGCAGCGTTCAAAGTTGAAAGGAACTAGTGGCGACTTCTTATCGTGTACGGCATACCCACGTGATTTCATTGTCGACTCCTCTATAGTCCGAACTGAAAAACTAGCTCTTCTCGAAGACGCTAGCGGTTGATCTGACGATCGCTAATTCAGGATTACTCGTCGTAGTGCAACAGGCTCAGTACGTCATACTGTTGGAATTTATCGCGGCCCTTCAGGAAGTCGAGCTCAATCGCAAAGCCAAGCCCTGCGATCTCACCGCCCAACTGTCGTACGAGCTCAACTGTTGCCTGCATTGTGCCGCCAGTTGCCAGAAGATCGTCCACGATGACGACGCGCTCTCCCGGCTGGATCGCATCCAGATGAATCTCCAGGGCGTCAGTGCCATATTCGAGATCGTAGGTGACGCGGGCGGTCGGGGCAGGCAGCTTCTTCGGCTTGCGAACGGGCACGAAGCCGGCGTTCAGTCGATAGGCCAGTGCTGGTCCGAAGATAAATCCGCGCGCCTCGATTCCCAACACAAGATCGATCTCCTTTCCGATGTAGTACTGCGCGAAGGCGTCGATCAGTGTGGCGAAGCCTGCCTTATCTTTCAGCACGGTCGTAATATCGTAGAAAAGAATCCCAGGCTTCGGAAAATCGGGCACAGTGCGGATCAGGGTCTTCAGTGGTTCGCAGTTAATCGGTAGTGTCATCAGTCCTTACCAGGCTCCTTCAATCTCAAATGGTCCGAGCTGCGCGCCTTCGCTCTCGACCAGTTCCTGTTCTTCTACGGCATCGACGCGGCTGCCGCGCGAACCCTTCCGCAGCGCATCCTTCAACGCGGCAAGCTCTTCAGGTTTACCCGTCGCGACGATCTCGACGTGACCCTGATCTGTGTTTCGGACCCATCCCCGCAGTCCGAGTTCCGCCGCCTCCTGGTGGACGAACCAACGAAATCCGACTCCCTGCACGCGACCTTTTACGAGGTAATGGCACACCATGGAGCCTCCAGTGTCGCAGAGCAGATACCCCCACGCAAGGCGCAGGAGGCGAAAGAAAAGGCGGAGCCAGTGACTCCGCCTTTTCTAGAGAGAGGTTCTTGTTACGCCCTGCTCATGTAAGCGCCTTCTGCAGTGTCCACGCGAATCTTTTCGCCTTCGTTAATGAAGGGGGGCACCTGCACCACCAGGCCTGTTTCGAGCTTCGCAGGTTTGGTCACCGACGACGCGGTCGCCGACTTGATGCCAGGCTCAGTCTCCATCACGGTCATCTCGACTACGCCCGGAAGCTCAATGCCGACAGCCTTGCCGTCATGGAAGCTCACGTTGATCGACAGATTGGGCAGCAGATAGTCAACGGCATCGCCCAGCGTGTCGCGCTTCAGCATCGTCTGCTCGAATTTGTCATCCATGAAGTAATACTCATCGCCGTCGTTGTACAAAAACTCCATCTTCACTTCGTCAACGATGACGCGATCAATCGGGTCCGGCGAGCGAAAACGCTCGACGAACATTGCGCCGGTGCGTACGTTGCGAAGTTTGGCTTGGATGAAGGCCCGAAGATTGCCGGGCGTGCGGTGCTCCACCGAGAAAACGAGGTGAAGATCGTCCTTGAACTTGATAATCATGCCCGGGCGCATCTGCGTTGCGGGAATCGACATAAAAGAAAACCCCTGATCTGTGCTGAATTCAGCTGTACTGAAATTTTTGGTGTGGGCATCGGCGGTAGCTGCCAGCAAGCCTACAACCTTTTAATTGTAGCGCAGCGAGCTTGCTTTCCGCTCTGTCAGACCGCGAATGCCGGGCGATCAACTCCCAAAGAGTTTTCGGAAGAATCGTCCAATTGCGTGTCCAAAACCATGACGAGGAGGGGTTGCGGCTGGAGCGCTGGCCGCTGTCGGGCTTTGAGGGGCAGTTGCCGTCGCGGTCGTTGTCGCGCTCTTTGCCTCGGGAGTAGCCGGCGGCTCCGTGGTGCTATCCGGACTGTCGCCGGAGTTCAGTGTCGCGGAAACCTGCTCGTGCAATGCACCGGCGGGCGCCTCGGGGACCGGTGCCGGAGCCAACCCCGCGCTTATGGCGGCTGGAAAAGGGTGCAGTTCCGCCGCAGTCTTCGCATCACCCGCAGTGCCGGGGTTCAGCAGCGCATCGGCAACTGTCATCGCAGGCTCGGGAGGACACCCGCACGAGGAGCTTTCGTGATCGACAACCTCTTTGAGGCTGCCATGTTCGAACAGCACATGCTGCCCCGCCTTCAGTTCGTACGACGACTCACCGAACTGGTCCGCAATGTTGAGTACGGGCGCCTGGGCTCCACGGTTTTCAACACAAGTGTCGCCATTCTTCGTTACCCGGAGTTGAAGATCGAGAGGCCCGTCTCCGCGCATCGTAAACCGCAGGTCTGGCGTCATCACCATATCCCGCGTTGTTGCTGCCATTTGTATTTCGATAGCCCCCCGATCGAGCGCCAGCATTAGCGGAGGAGCCCCAGCGGCACCTTGTCCCGAGGTCAGATGGAGCCCACTCGTGGCGCATACGCGCACCGTTCCACCACGTTTCAACTCGATCTCAGCGGTGTGGTCTCTCGCCGTCACGGTCGTATTGCCCACCAGGATCGCGCGCCCGTTGTTTATCTCAAGCGCTCCAGCGATGTTGGCGTTCTGCACACCCACCGTGCCAATCGGCTGCTGCGCCCACACAAATCCACACCCGATTGTGAACACAAGAATCAGCCGACGCACCATCATTGCCCACCCTACATCTTCAGGAAGTTTTGAATGATTTGTTTGCCGTGTATGGTCAGCACGCTCTCCGGGTGAAACTGCACGCCTTCGATTGGAAGCTCGCGGTGACGGAGCGCCATGATCGTCTCTCCATCAGCGGTCCGCGCCGAGACCTCCAACTCATCTGGTAGTCCTTCGTCGGTCACGATCAGCGAGTGGTACCGCGTGCAGGTCATCGCAGACGGAATGCCGTTGAAGATGGTCTTTCCGTCGTGCTCGACCTCACTGGTCTTGCCGTGCATCAGCTTGGGCGCGCGCACAACATTGCCGCCAAACGCCGCGCCGATCGCCTGATGCCCCAGGCAAACGCCGAGAATCGGTACCCTGGGTCCGCCAGCCACTGCCAAGGAAGCGAAGTGTTTGATCAACTCTATGCTGATGCCTGCATCCTGCGGGGTACAAGGCCCCGGCGAGATCAAGATCCTCTCCGGTCGCAACGCCTCAACCTCCTTTGGCGTCAGCTCATCGTTGCGCCGAATCACCATCTCGGCGCCAAGCTCACCCATGTACTGCACCAGGTTGTAAGTAAACGAATCGTAGTTATCCAGAACGAAGACCATAGCAATCTTTAATTCTACGCCCGAGGCAGTGGGCAATTGTCGAATTCGACGCTTTGTAGGGTTAGCTTGAGCAAACTATTGCTTCTTGCCAAAAAGTTTCGAGAGTTTCTTCTTAAGCGTTGCGGCATTGCCCTTCACCAGGCCGTTCACGTCCGCGGTGATGACGGGGTCTTCTGCTGTACCAGTGATGCTGATGGGGATACCAGTGGCAGTCGAAGGTTTGGCTGCGTCAGATGTGCTGTTCAGCTTTGTGAGGAGATTTACCCCGACCTTATTTAGACCTTTCGCGCTCGTAACCTTTGATATCAAGTGGAAGTTGAGTTGACCAGAGGGTGACACCGTGCCGCTACCGGTAGACTCACCAAGCGCAGGCAGGACCGAAAAAATCTCCGTGCTCTCGCTGCCTGATTTGGTGATACGCACATTGGCCCGGGAGATATCGATGGCAGTGGTATCGCCAGTTTTGATGCCACCCAAAGCGGCGATACCAGCGATCTTGGAGCCCAGGTCATAGCCCACCAACTTTGTATCTTTGATTTCATAGGAGCCAACGATCACGTTATCTGTTGGCGAGCCCTTGATGGTGAAGTCGGCGGACAATGTTCCGCCCTTGAGGGTGGCACCGTTGGGGAGCTTTACGCCGACTGCGGGCATGAGGGCTTGCAGGTCGTCGATGGGGACACTTTGAGCGAGCAGCTTGAGGTCGAAGACTGGAACGTTTGCGGTGAGTTGATAGTTGCCCTTGATGTGAATTGCAATGGCGCCGGTCTGGAAGACGAGATCGGAGACCTGGCCGCTGTTGCTCTTGAGGGAGTGGACTACCTGATAGCTGAGATCAAGAGGGTATGGG
Organism: Tunturiibacter psychrotolerans; assembly: GCF_051013365.1. Classification (GTDB taxonomy): domain Bacteria; phylum Acidobacteriota; class Terriglobia; order Terriglobales; family Acidobacteriaceae; genus Edaphobacter; species Edaphobacter psychrotolerans_A. Next base: position 3,506,000 of record NZ_CP132941.1, read on the forward strand.
GCGGCCTTGCCTCCCTTGAGGAGGATGAGCCGCTCAGCGTGGACCTTGCCGTCGCTGGTGACATTTGTGCCGTCGGAGACAACGTGCGCGTCGAGACCACCGATCATGGAGATCCCGGTCGCTTGTTCGACGTAACCGGCGGTGACAGGGTCGAGATGCTGAATTTTGATCTGTGTGTCGAAGTTGGTGAAGGCGGCGTCTTGAGGATTGATAGGCCCGACGGTTCCGGAGACTTCTACCTTACCGTCGGCGGGCAGCGAGGCACTCACCGTAAAGGGGAAGGCCTGGGTTAATGAGAAGTGCTCCAACATGACGTCTAGATGGTCGTAGACCTGGGGATTTTTCTGCAAAGGCAACGTTTCTACCTTGGCGTTGCCGTCTTTGATGGTGATCTGATCGACCGGGAGATCTGGCAAAGCGGTCGGTCGCGTAGTGTTCAGAGAGTCTGTGCCGTGGCTGAGGGTGGAGAAGTTCCAGGTTCCATCCTCAGCGCGGATCAGATGGATTTGGGGAGCATCGACCTCGAAACTTCGAATTTGCAGCTCGTGGTGTAAGATCAGCGGCTTCATCTGAACGCCGATGTGCAGTCGTTTCGCGGTGAAGAACGAAGTCTGACCGAACTTAGGATCTTCAGCTATGGCGAGATCGTTCGCGTCCAGTCTGCCCTTCGTGAGGGAGAGGCTTAGATCGCCCAGGGTGACCTTACGGGAGAGGGCTGCGCTGAGCCGCTTCTCGATCGTAGGACGAAACGTGTTGGCGTTCACGAAGAGGGGGATGGCCGCCGCTACTACTATTGGCAGTGCTATAGCTGTAGCTAGAACGATCTTGACCGACTTCTTCATGAATCCTCCGTAGTGCAAAGCCCCACCCAATTGTCACTGACTTTCCTCGCCTGAAGGGTTTGATGGGAAGGAAAAGGTTAGAGACAATCCCGATCTTGCCGGAGAGGTTCGATCAAATCGAACTTCGGGTGGTCAGAAGCTTGAGTCGCGTCAGTCCATGGACGTGGTCAAGTCTATGGTCAAAGGCATCGCCCCTAAACTCCCCGCGCCCGCTCAATTGCCCTCACCACCGCCCGCGCCTTATTCACGGATTCCTCAAACTCTTTCTCCGGCACCGAATCTGCCACGATTCCCCCGCCCGCCTGAAAGTGCCCTTGCTTGCCGTTCATAAACAGCGTTCGAATTGCAATGCAGGAATCCAGATTCCCGCTGAAGTCTGCATAGAGAACGCTGCCGCCGTAGACTCCGCGCCGTGCTGGCTCCAGCTCTTCGATGATCTCCATGGCTCGAATCTTCGGTGCGCCGCTTAGCGTTCCTGCAGGGAAGCAGGCGCGAAACGCATCCAGCGCCCCCAACTCCGAACGGAGGGTGCCTTCAAGCGAACTCACCAGATGCATGACGTGGCTATAGCGTTCCACGAACATCAGGTCCTTTACCTTCACCGATCCAAACTCGCTCACGCGTCCCACATCGTTTCGTCCCAGGTCGACCAGCATGATGTGCTCGGCGACCTCCTTCTCGTCCGCGCGCAGATCAGCCTCCATTGCGCGGTCCGCCGCCTCATCGGCACCACGCGGCCGTGTCCCCGCGATTGGTCGATACTCCACCTCGCGCCCGTGCACGCGCACAAGCAACTCCGGCGAAGATCCCACGATATGCGCCAGGCTCGACTTCTTTGCGGTCTTGTCCTCTAGCCCAAAGCGCAAAAAATACATGTAGGGCGAAGGGTTCACGATGCGAAGTGCCCGATAAATTTCGAACGCATCGACTTCAGGGACACAATCAAACCGCTGTGAGATGACGCACTGAAACACGTCCCCTGACGCGATGTACTCCTTCGTCTTCTCTACGGCTTTTAGAAACGTAGCCTTCGGAGTTCTCGACATTATTTTGAGCTTGCCTTCCGGCCGCTTCTTCTTTCGGATTGGCAGCGCATTCGCCAGGCGTTTTTCCATCTTGTTTAGCCGCCGCACCGCTCGCTCGTAGGCACCTTCGCGAGACTCTCGCGTCAGGTCAGCCGTGACGATCAGGTGAATCTCCTTCTTCACGTGATCGAAGGCCAGCACCTGGTCAAAGAACATCAGGCATGCATCCGGCACTCCGAGTTCATCTTTGGCCAGCGAGGGCAACTTCTCAATCTGCCGCACGACGTCGTAAGCAAAGAACCCAACCGCACCCGCCGTAAACGGAGGGAGCCCCGGAAGTCGCGCCGGAGTATGCCCGCTGAGAGCGCGCTTCAGTTCTTCAAAGATATCTCCGTCGAAGGCTCGCTCCCGCCGTCCTTCGCGAACCGTAATGTGAGTTCCTCGAGCCGTCATCTTTTTGTACGGCTGAATGCCGATAAAGGTGTAACGACCGACATGCTCGCCACCTTCGACCGATTCAAGCAGAAACGCCTCCGGCTCCTCCGAGGCAATACGCAAAAATGCCGAAACCGGAGTCTCGAGGTCTGCCGTTACTGTCCGATAAACGGGCACCAGCGAGTGTTTACGGCTTAATTTCAGAAATTCACGAGCGGAGGGAAGGGAGTTTGAGTCAAAGGAAGGCATGGCTACATCCATCATAAATGCAGCTTTATGCGTGTTTTATGTACGACCGAATACACTTGACGATGGCGGCTCCTCCCCCGTTGGTTCGATTGCACATCGTCGTTCGGCGAGCCTATACTCCTCGAGTTTGGCCACAGACCGGTCTGGCACAAGCAGTATCCTGCTTCTAGCGGAGGCACATGATGGCCGGAGAATCGCTGATACCAGCAACAGAACAAAGGACAGTAAAAATGCAGACCCTTACGCTCGAGCAGGAGACTAATCCCTGGGAAGCCCAGGCCGCTCGGTTCGACTTTGCCGCACAAAAACTCAACCTCGATCAAGGCATCTGGAAGGTCCTTCGGTACCCCTCCCGCGAACTCATCGTTCACATCCCCGTCGGCATGGATGACGGCTCTATCGAAGTCTTCACCGGCTATCGTGTTCAGCACTCGGTTGCCCGCGGCCCCGCAAAGGGCGGCATCCGCTACTCCCCTGACGTCTCTCTCGACGAAGTTCGCGCCCTCGCCTCCTGGATGACCTGGAAGTGCGCCGTCGTCAACATCCCCTTCGGAGGCGCCAAAGGTGGCGTCATCTGCGACCCCAAAAAGATGTCCCAGGGTGAACTCGAGCGCATGACACGCCGCTACACCGCTGAGCTCATCGAATTCATTGGACCGGAAAAAGATGTTCCCGCACCGGACATGGGCACCGACGAGCAGACCATGGCCTGGATCATGGACACCTACTCCATGCACATGCGTCAGACCGTCAATGCCGTTGTCACCGGTAAGCCTGTCAACCTCGGCGGCTCTCGCGGTCGCAAGGAAGCTACCGGCCGTGGCGTCTCTGTTGTCTGCGACGAAGCGATGAAGCATCTCGGAATGTCCATTGATGGCTGCCGCGTCATCATTCAAGGCTTCGGCAACGTCGGCTCCAACTCCGCCAAACTGCTCGCACAGAAGGGCTACACGATCATCGGCATCGCCGAGTATGACGGCGGACTCTACAACCCAAACGGAATCGACATCCCGGCCCTGATCGAGCACCGCAAGAACGCCGGCACCATCAACGGCTTCACCGAGGCCGAGGCCGCCGACAAACGCGAACTCCTGACGTTTAACTGCGAGATTCTCATTCCCGCAGCGACCGAAAATGTCATCACCAGCAAAAACGCAGATCGCATTCGCTGCAAGATCTTGTGCGAAGGCGCTAACGGCCCCACCACCACGGTCGCCGACGAGATCCTCGCGGACAAGCGCGTCTTCATCATCCCGGATATTCTCGCCAACGCTGGCGGCGTTACCACCAGTTACTTCGAGTGGGTGCAGGATCGCATGGGATATTTCTGGACGGAGGCCGAGGTCAACCAGCGCCTCGACAACATCATGACCGAGAGCTTCACCGACGTCGTGACCTACGCGCAGAACCACGGAGTCAACAATCGCATCGCCGCCTATATGCTCGCAATCGACCGCGTAGCCTACACCACCAAGCAGCGCGGTATCTACGCCTAACTCCTAAATTCCGCCGCAAGAAAAGAGGCAGCTCAAAAGGCTGCCTTTTTTATTTTAGTAATCGCTGCTTCGATGATCAGAGAGGCTACTCTTTAATTGTTAGCCTTACTTTGGCCGTCACAATGCTCGCACTCTGTCCCGCCTCGGTCCCAATGACTCGAATCGTATAACTTCCAGGCTTCGTCCCGAGGTCCGTGCAGGTCGTGCATCCCGTCAGCGAAGCAATCCCCAGGATCGCAACTACCGCAATGAGCAAACTCTTGATCGCCCGTCTTGGGTTACCGGGTATGAGTACGACGAGGAAGGATGCGAGGATCATGCTCGCAAACGGCAGGCGAGCCGAAGTCGATTCAGAATCCGCGACCGCGCATGATCTCGGAGGCATTACGTTCAGTTGCAGCGTTGTCGTCCCGCCGCTGCCCGAAATCGTCTGTGTTTGAAAGGTGCAGGTCGCCTCTGTAGGTAGATCTCCGCACGACAGCTGCACCGGCTGCAAGAATCCCCACTGAGGGGCGACTGCGACTTGCAGGTTTACCGTTCCGCCCACTGTTGTGGTCGAAGAACCAGTTACCGAAATGCTGAATCTATCCGTCGTTTTCGCGAGCGGCAATACCGTCACGGTCACAGGTGATGAGATCGATCCCAGATGAGTCGCATCGCCCGAGTACGCCGCCGTCAGCGTATGTGTCCCTACGGCGAATCCGGTACCCGCACCTGGTGGGCAACTTGCCGCCTGCGTCACGACGATAGTGCAAATATTCGCCGCGCCGTCGAAAAAAGAGATCGTTCCAGTCGGCGTACTTCCATCACTCGCGGCGACCCATGCAGACCCACTCACCACTTGCCCGAAGTAGATCGTCGATGGTGTCGAAAGGGTAAAGAGTACCGTGGTTGGGATCTCCGGTACAGCCTTTGTCTTGATTCTGTTCAACAACACCGTGATCCCACCAGTGGTCACACCGCCGTTCACCGGTGTCGTTAGGCTGCCGATCGCCGTATTCGCGATCACCGTACCGCCATTGGCAATCACCAGATCCGCATATCCATCCTTGTTTACATCGCCCACCGAGATGGAGTTGATTCCCATTCCCGCCAGAAAGTGCTTTTCTTTGTCGAAGACTCGTCCGCCGAGATTAATCTGAACACTGACCACGTATCCGTCGCTCATGATCAGATCCGGACGCCTATCGCCGTTCACATCCGCCACGGCCAACTGGTAGAAGTTTCGCGACGGCGTCGTCACAACCGGATCGTCGAAGCCCCCATCGCTATTGCCGTACCAGATATAAATCGCGTTCGACGCAGCCGCTGTAGGATAAGCGTGATCCGCGCCAGTGTTGTCATACGCCGCGATTACATCCTGATTGCCATCCCCATCGAGATCTTCGGTCACCAATGCGACCTGCACAAGACCCGCGACAAGAGGCGCTCCCGGAAGATTCACAATCTGAGGGACTGGGGCTGCACTCATTTTCGAAGTCGTTGGCGTGGCAGCAGCACCGAACGTTCCATCTCCATTCCCGTGCAGCAGCAGCGCTTGCGTTGCCGCCACATTCACGATTGCATCTAGATTCTTCGAACCACTGAACTCTCCCAAAGCTCCGCTCAGTGCAGGTTTTCCTGCCGCAAACGCGCGTGAGCTTCCAAGACCTCCATCCGCGTCTCCAAGCAGAATCGCGATTCCTTCAGGCGAATCGACTGCAACATCGAGAACGCCATCGCCGTTAAAGTCACCAACCGCAAAGCTCGCTCGCCCGGGTCCCGCGTTGTAAATCCCACCCAGCGCAAGACCCAAATCACTCTTCTCCAGCAACACGCTCATGCCTGCCGGAGTCGCCGTATAAAAGATGTGTTGTCCTGAGGGACCGGTTACCGCGATCAGATGTCCTCCCAAACCTGTCGTCGCGCCCGCGCTCCTACTTCCGCCCTCCGGTAGGGTCGAAAAACTTCCATCCGCGTTTCCATGAAAGATCTCGATCTGTCCTTCGACGCCCTCCAACACAAGGTCGGGATGCCCATCGTCATCCACGTCATGCAGCAACATGCTCTGCGTCGCGCTCGACCCCGTGTAAACTCCTGCAGCTCTCAGCAGTCCATCGGCCGATCCAAGAAAAACATCTGCTTCCCCGGCTATGACCGATTGAATGACCAGGTCGATGTGACCATCACCGTTCAAGTCGGCAGTAGCTATTGGCCCCACACCTCTCCGGAGCTCGGTTCCGACGATCCTCACCAGAGTTCCGCTTTCGTCGCTCGTCAATGTGATCAACGAAGGGTTCGCAGCGTCCTCCACCAACAGATCCATAAATCCCGTATCGTGCAGCTGCGCGCCCATCACGTAACGGAACAGAGGTGCATTCGTTCCTAAAATCGCGAAGGTTCCAAGCTGCTGCGCGGGTGCAAATGTCCCATCGCCGTTTCCCAGCGCAAGATACGCTTTCCCAAGCCCAACCGCACCCCACACCCATGCCAGGTCCGCATGCCCATCATGATTGAAGTCTGCGACAGCAATCGACGCCCCCGCTGTGGGGATCGACTGGCCGGCCGCGAAGGTTCCGTCTCCGTTACTTAGCAAGACATGAGTTGTCGATGCGGTTGGGGTAGCACCGTAGTCGGTATAGATCAGGTCCGTCCGGCCGTCGCCGTTCAAATCCGCTGCCAGAACTCCGGATGGCCAGCTCCCGGTCGAGATCACCAAAGGCTGTTGAAACTGCTGGGCCATCGCAGCCATGGCCAACAGGCTCAGAGTGCAAACGGTGATTGTCTTCGGCAGAACACTTCGGATCAGCATGTCGCACGCTCGAACTGTCTTCTCTATCGGCGTCTTCGAGCGAAGGTAGAGGCGCTCTGAGGGGAAAGGAGTTATGCAGGGGAACTCACGTTCCTAAGTAGGCGGCCTTAGGTGAGCCGTTGGACCTGTCTCGGGGAGTCAGGAACTTCTCTAACTCTTCCAACCGTCTCGCCGATATCTCTCAAGAAAGTCTGTCTCCCTGCTGGACAACCTGAATCGTGACAAAGAGATGCCGACGGGAGCATCGGCCTGGGTTTCTGCATGGCATCACGCCCTGCAACTTCAGCCAGCGTGAGCCTTTCCCACTTTCACGCGTCTTACTGTGGCAGAATGCTATTGTCGGTGCCTCTACCGCAAGCCGCGTAACCTCTCGATGAATCTGCCGAACTCCATCACGATGAGCCGTATCGCATGCGTCCCGCTGCTCATCTGGATGCTCTCGCCCGCGTTTCCCTTTACCGGTGGTCACGGCGCCATGGGCCTGCGCGGAGGCGAGCAGGAGATCATCGCCAGCATCGTCTTCATCCTCGCCAGCATCACCGACGGCCTCGACGGCTACCTCGCACGCCGACGCAAACAGATCACCACAATGGGTATGCTTCTCGACCCCCTGGCCGACAAGCTCATGGTCACAGCCGCCTACATTATTCTGGTGGCCTATAACCCCCGCGTCGTTCCACCATGGATCGCGGTCCTAGTCATCGGTCGCGAGTTCCTGGTCTCTGGCCTGCGCAGCATCGCCGCGGCTGAAGGCTTTACAATCGAAGCCAGCGAGATCGGCAAGCTCAAGACCGTCATTCAGATCGTCTCCGTCGTCGCGGCCATCCTCGCGCACCGATGGGACTACTGGAACTGGGGCGGGTACATCGTCGGCGTTCACTTCATCGCCGTCACGGCCATCTACTGGATGACCATTGTCTCGATCATCTCTGCGGTCGACTACTTCATCGGTTTCTGGAAGAAGATTGACCACGCCTCCGACAAACGCCGCAAGCGCCGCAGCTTCGTCCTAAGCCGTAAGCCCAAACCGGTGCCGCCAGCAGAGCATCCCTCCCGCATCTCCTAAGTTCTGGAGGAGTTGCAGTTGAACGAAAATTGATGTGGTCTGGATCTCGGGCCTGTGGCATACTGCTGGTGTCGGAGCGCTCTCCGCTCGACGCACGACCGGGCCTTGTTCTCGGATCGAAATCGTCTCCAGCGAACGAACAACACCTATCCGAGTCAACTGTGATGCTTTGCAGGCTTCCTCATGAGCGAGGAGCGCTGCCTTCTTATTCCCTAAGCCGCCTCTTGCGAGAGGTCCTGGAGAAGTCACATGTCTGAAGAAATCGTTGCTCTAATCATCACCGTCGCCATCATCGCGCTCTTGTTCGCCTGGGCGCCATTTCTGAACTTTATCTGCCCACCCTGCGGCCGCTTTCTTGCCCAGCGCCGCATGGAAAAAGAAACGGCTGCAAAACAGTCAATCAAGAAGCACCCACAAATTGCCGCAATCCGGCGATAGTTTTCTAGGTTCGAAGCGATCAGGGCTTGCTCGTAACCTTGCTGGAAGATCCTGGACCCATCGTTCGATAGTCAAACGTAACGTCTGTTCCGAATCGCACGGGCTCGGTACCAGCCATCAACGGCTTGAAGCTCCAACCGTGCATCGCATCGATTGAGCTACTCCGCAACATCTCAGGTCCACTGACTATGAGAGCTTTTTCGACCGCTCCTGAACTTGAAACAACCGCTCGTACAACAACTGACCCACTTACACGCGCGGCCGATGCGAGGGGAGGGTACGTAGGCTGCTTTCGCGTCAGAACCATATCGGAAACCTGACTGGAAGTGAGTTTCCGCAGGAAATAGCGCGTGGCATCTTTATTCTGCTCCAGAATAATGCCGTCAGTTCCGTCGCCCGTCAATTGCACTACCCAGTTACAGGAAACTTCATCTTCCGGAACCTGGTAGATGATTCGCACGCAGGCGTTCGTCGTCTGGGGGCAGGAGGAGGGCGCGTTTTTACCCACCGACCACGCTCCATTGGACGGCAGGGGCTTGCCTGTTTTTTCTACGACGACCGTTGGGTCAAGAAGAATTTGCTTCAGCATCGCCTGGATTGCTTGAGCGCCAACGTCCTGTAAGCCTGGTGAGGTAGCTTTCCCAGCTTGTTGAGCGCTCACCAGTGAAGCCATGCATATCAGAGATGCAATCGCCAATAAAGAGAAGCAGGGAGTTGCCCGAAGACTAACGCTCATTTATTAGGCCTTTCAATTCGATCACTGCAGAATCGGAATTCCGGCAATTCTACGCGACCACTCCTCTGGACCAGTCGTATGCACGCTGGTTCCCTTGCTATCGACGGCCACGGTCACAGGCATATCCTGCACTTCGAACTCGTAGATCGCTTCCATGCCGAGGTCCGCGAACGCCAGCACCTTCGAGCTTTTGATCGCCTTCGAGACCAGATACGCCGCGCCGCCGATTGCAATCAGGTACACGGCTTCGAACTCGCGAATAGCGTCGATTCCAGCAGGTCCGCGCTCTGCTTTGCCGATCATGCCCAGCAAACCGGTCTCAGCCAGCATCTGCCGTGTGAACTTGTCCATGCGCGTCGCCGTCGTCGGCCCAGCAGGCCCAACGGCTTCGTCACGCACTGCTTCGACAGGCCCAACGTAGTAGATAAATCGGTTTTTGAAGTCGACGGGCAGCTTTTCGCCACGCGTTAGCATGTCGGTCATTCGCTTGTGCGCAGCATCGCGCCCCGTCAACAGCTTGCCCGAGAGCAGAATCACCTCGCCCGGCTTCCACGTCTTCACGTCCTCATGCGTCACAGTGTTCAGATCAACTCGCCGCGCCGTGTGTACGTCATATTCGAGTTTCGGCCAAGCATCCAGCTTCGGCGGATCTACCATCACCGGCCCGCTTCCATCTAGCTTGAAGTGGAGATGCCGTGTCGCCGCGCAGTTTGGAATCATCGCGACCGGCAGGTTCGCCGCGTGCGTTGGAAAATCCATGATCTTCACATCCAGCACAGTCGTCAGGCCGCCCAGCCCCTGCGCGCCGATTCCCAACCGATTGACCTTGTGATACAGCTCAATCCTCAGCTCTTCGATCTTCGTCTTTGCTCCCCGGGCGATCAACTCCTGCATGTCAATCGGATCCATCAGCGACTCTTTCGCCATCACCATCGCTTTCTCCGCAGTCCCTCCAATTCCGATCCCGAGCATCCCTGGGGGGCACCAACCCGCACCCATCGTCGGCACCGTCTTCAGCACCCAGTCCACAATCGAGTCGGACGGATTGAGCATCGCGAATTTGCTCTTCGCCTCCGAGCCTCCGCCCTTAGACGCTACCGTTACGTCAACATCCCCGCCTTCGACCAACTCCACCACCACCATCGCCGGGGTATTGTCGCCAGTATTTCTCCGCGTAAACGCCGGGTCTTCAAGGATGCTCGGCCGCAACACGTTGTCAGCATTCCTCCAAGCTTCGCGCACGCCTTCATCGACCATCTCCTGCATCGTCATCATGCCGCCAATGCCAGGCTCCCAGCGGACATCCATCCCCACCTTCACAAACGCCGTAACAATCCCCGTGTCCTGGCAGATTGGCCGATGACCCTCGGCGCACATGCGCGAGTTGATCAGAATCTGCGCCATCGCATCCTTAGCGGCGTGGCTCTCTTCCATCTCATACGCCCGCGCCAGGTTCGTAATGTAGTCCACCGGGTGATAAAAGCTGATGTACTGCAGCGCATCCGCCACACTCCGGATAAAGTCGTCCTGCTTGATCGTTGCCATTACAAACTGCCTCCACGATGATTCCGCTACAGCATTTTACTTGCGCCCCAGCATCTCTGGCCCCAAGGTCTACGTGAATCCACGACCCAAGATCAAGTCAGCCCAAAACAAAATGGGTGCAGCGAGATCTCTCGCCGCACCCGTTTCAAAATCAGCCGCCTCTTACTTGATCTTTCCGAACCGATACACAACGCCGACATTGACGCCAAAGTTGTTCTGGATCGTGCTCTGCGGCCCATGCGTCAGATCCAACGGATCGAGCCGGAAGAATGTCGCCAAGTATGTTGGAGAAACCCGGAACGCGATATTCGGATAGAAGTTGTAGTCAAAGTTGGCGCCCAGGGCGAACGCGGGCTTGGTTGCGTCCTGCCACACTCCGATATCCTTTGACTGAAAGCCCTTGGCGTCACCGTCAAACTTGCCCAGCGCTGCTCCGCCCTCGCCAGTCACGGTCACCGCAATCTTCTCTTTCGCGTACACCCGGTACGCCACTCCGCCCAGAAATGGATACTGCGAGATCTGCGGATTGAAGGGAAGGGTAACGGGCGAGCCAAGGTTATTCGCGATCTTCGCATTCCCATACGCGCCGCGAACTTCGCCGATAATGCCCAGCTTCGGATTGAGGAAGTAGGTTCCCGTCATCCAAAACGTGACCTCATTATTCCTCTGCAGCAATGAGCCGGACTTGAATCGCATGTAGCCGCCGCCGCCTGCGACCTCATATCGATGGTCGTAAGTCTCCGCAGTCGTCCTCGCTATGCGAGCCTTGCGATTGGCGCTCGACTCCCGCCGCGTTCTATGCGTTACCTGTGCCTGTACAGCAACCGCTCCGCTGGCCATCAATCCTGCCAGCAACAATCCTGCCACCTTCTTTACACTCGACCTGAAACCGAACATCAACGATTACTCCTGCACAAGCTTGGCTTTGCTATTGTGGAACTTAAGACCTGCTGGCTGGAAACCCAACTGCGGCCATCCCCTTATTAGAACATCCGCCGCGCCTCAAAGCGGCCCTCACCCCGAAGGAGTTTCCTCAAGATGGCGAAAAAAAGCAGCAGCGGTGGTGGTTTTGGCAAGGTCTTTCTCGGTTTTCTGCTAGGAATTGTCGCCGTTGCGCTCGGGCTCTTTGCCTATCTCAAGTTCGGCCCGCTGCCGGTCGCCGTGGCCGATGCACCGCTCCCCTTCGAAAAGCAGATCGTTCGGCTGCCTCTTGACGCACGCATCGAGCGCGAGTCCAAAGCCGCTCCATTCGGTATCAGCGAAGATGTCTTCGAATCGGGAGCACACATCTATCGGGCTCAATGTGCCAGCTGTCACGGCACTCCCGGCCGCGACGTAGCGTTCGCCAAGACGATGTTCCCCACCGCGCCGCAGCTTTGGAAGAAGCACGGGAAGAGCGACGTCGTCGGCGTCAGCGATGACGAACCCGGAGAGACGTATTGGAAGGTGGCCAACGGCATCCGTCTTTCCGGCATGCCGTCTTACAAGCACGTACTCTCCGACACGCAGATGTGGCAGGTCAGCCTGCTCCTCAAGAATGCCGATAAAGAACTACCGGGTCCGGTCACCCAGATCCTCGACTCGCCGACTCCGTAACGCCTATTCACGGAACGGTCTCGGCATCTCGCACCGAGACCGTTTCTCATGAGGCCGCGCTACTTCAGCGTGTAAGTCACACCCGTCACGAACTGGAAGCTGTTGTTCTTATATCCAAATGCAGGATTACTCAAGTAGTTATCCTGCAGGTCGAGATTGAGGCTGAATCGCTTGTAGGTGGGCAGCACCAATCCAGCATCGAAGATAGCGGAATAGATGCTGAGATCATTCCACGCCGGTATGAACGTGCCGCTTTCCGTGAATAGGATCTTCCGCGGCAAAGTCCGATGATAGAGCTCGGTAAAGCTCGATCCGATCAGATCGTTGCTTGTATTAGGCGGCACGAAGTTCTGTCGTTCATAATGAACGTCCGCCTTGACGTCAAACTCCTGAACCGGCGTCTTGATCACGGTATAGCCAATACCAGCGCCATAGATCTGCTGCAGATTCAGGCCTTGTGCGAAGTTGTGATCAAACGATAACCCCACCAACCCATAGAGCCGTGGCGTGAAGTACTTATCGTGCTCAGCATCTGCATGGAAGATATTGGTCTTTGCTACTGAGTCAGGCGTCGGTGGCGTCGTCTGAGGAATTACTGGCTGCGTCAACTTCCCATATGTCTCCAGCACGTCGACGGTGTCGCGGGTCCGCGGCGGCAGAAACGCGACGGATGGGACCAGCCGTATCAGGTTCAGCGCCGCAGTGAACGTCTCTCCATAGTTGGTCCCTTCAACCAACGTCACTCCCCCGGTCACTCCTCCGGTCCAGTCTTGGAAGATTCCCGGGTTTCCGGTCACCTCTTTGGTGTAAGTCGCATCGTCGATCAAAACGGACAGATCCTTCACCGGAACCGTTTCGACGGTGCTGGAGGAAGTATCATCCGACAGGGAGATCACACTGTCCTGATAGCTGATTGTTGCTGGCTTCTTGGAGGTACGGGTGACCTCTTCCCCGTTCTTCAAAGCCACGAACTTACCGGCTGTATGCAGCTCTTTGATCTTGTCCGCGGTTACGGTGATTTCGCCGACTATATCGCTCTTAAATACAAAAGAGTTGCCAGTCGCCCGCTCCAGGGTTCCCGTCAACTGATCGCCATTGGTAAACACAATGACATCGGGACTCGGTTGGGCCGCAGGGCTCTGGGCCCATACCTGCGGTGCCACGTGAAACAGGGTGCCTGTGATGAGGCTCAAGACAAACAGACTGTGCCACTTACCGCGCCTGCTGCCAGGGGGAATTTCGTAGTTTGGGCTCATCCGTTAAAAATAGCCTAGCCCGTGGGGAAGTCGAGGAACTTCCGAGGTAAATATTGCAACCGGTTGTTCGTGTCATTGAAAAGCGTTGCGTCCGGTCGGCATTTCCAGACCGACATTCTGCTCCGAGACCAATCACTTCGTCCGATCCGCCTTCCTGGCGAACCCCACGCCGGTTCTGTCCAGCCTCGAAAAAACTTCAGCTGAAGAGTAGATCGCGGACTGTAAGCTTCTCGATCTATGTCCCTTCGGATCAGCCCAATTGGTATGACCTCTCGTAGGAGCTGGCGAAGTGAAAAATTGCGAGAAGTCTCCGCACAGAAAATAGTGCATCTCTCCCGCGAAGAAAGTGTTGCCAATCGTACTCCAATAGGCTTACTATCCGTTTCGGTTCGGCGGAGTTTGCGGTAAATCGCACGCTTCTCAGGGCCAAGAAACCTATTGAAATGAAGAGTTCCCTCAAAATTTTCGTATCGGTTTGAGTTACATAACCAACTTCCTGATGGGGCAGTTAGACCCCTCAGCGCGCTCGGAAGGATATAAATTATGGCATGGTACGCGTATTGCGTCGCAGAGAGACAAGCATTTCCAGAACTTTGCCGCCACCGCCGCCCGATGCCCCTGACCAACGTCTCGGGGCTCTTCGGTAATCAAACTTTTCTCTTTCCTGCCAGTGACTTGGCGGTCATCGTCTCCGAACACAGCCCCGAAGACACCGCCCGGCTCGACCAGCAGGCCGCCAAAGATCACGCCCGCGTTGTCGCAGATTGTTTCAAGCTTTCCACCGTTCTGCCCTTCCGTTTTGGCACGACTTTTCAGGATGACGACGCCCTGCGCCGCTCCGTTCGCTCCAATCAGCGTCACTTCCAAGCCAATGTCGAGCGTCTCCGCGGCAAAGCTGAAATGCATCTCAAAGTTCTGGTCGACGACATCTGCCCCGGCAACTCAGCCCGCGATATGACAGTTGGTCAGCAGTATCTGACCAGCCTGCGCGAGAGCGCCAGCCGTCAACGCGAGCGTCAGTCCAAGGCCCGCGCGCTCTCCATCCAGATGCACCGCATGTTCCTGCCGCTTGCTGAAGAGATCACCTGCAAACGAATGGATACCGGCAAGATGCTTCTCGACATCGCCCACCTCATCGACAACAAGACCGTGGAGCGCTATCAGAACAAGTACACCTCCGCCACGCTGGAGCTCAAAGACTGCCGGATGCAGCTCTCTGGCCCCTGGCCCCCGTACCATTTCGTGCATCGCACCACGCCGCAGCATCAGCACAGCGCATAAAATAACTTGCTTCAGAAGACGGGCGACCCACATTCAATGAGGGTGGCCCGTTTTCTTCGCTCATCCCGGCAAGCCTATTTTTTTCAATATCTTATCGTTCATCAAGATATAAGGAGCGCCATCTCAAGCAGTAGCCCTCTGGACACCCTTTGCCCCGTCCTCCGCATCGCATGATATAACCGCCAAGCGTGAGGAAAGTTCCGCGCGCCTGCGCATAAGCTCGTGTACGGCAAGGAGATCGTGAATGTATCGCAACAAGAACTTGTTTACTGCCCTAATGGTTTTTGCCGGGCTTTGTGGATCGACATCGGTGGCGTTGCACGCACAGGAGCCAAACCCCACCGCCCAGACGGCTCCCGCTCAGGACTCAAACGAGATCAAAAAAGGGGACAATGGAATCTATCTTTATCGCGTGAAGGTAGTCCAGCGCGACCTCGACGCTGTTAACTACCTGCACCGCAGCGGTTCGACCAATATCGCGTTCAAGGGCACAGCCCTTCTTCCGCTTGCCAAAGGCGAGGCGAAGGTTACAAGCGAACGCGGCGGAATCCATATTGAAGCTCGATTCCAGGGCCTTACTCCGGCCAACGGTTTCGGCCCCGAGTACCTAACTTACGTCCTCTGGGCAATTACTCCGGACGGCCGCCCGAACAACCTGGGCGAGGTTCTCCCCTCAAACAACAAGAACAACATCGAAGTCACAACCGCCCTGCAGTCTTTCGGAATGATCGTCACGGCAGAACCCTACTTCTCCGTGACCCAGCCAAGCGATGTCGTAGTACTGCAAAACGTGATCATCAACGACAAGACCACAGGCGTCCTGGAAAAAGTGAACGCACATTATTCTCTGCTGGCACGTGGCTCCTACGCTCAGACCGAAGGCTCTACCTCGAACCTCAATCCCATCACCCGGAATGAAAAGTCTCCGCTCGAGCTCTATCAGGCCAACAACGCCATCCGCATCGCACAGGAGGCCGGGGCCGACAAATATGCCCCTGACATCATGGCTGAAGCCAAGCAGGATCTTCGCAACGCCACCGATATCGATCAGAACAAAAAAGCCGATCGAAGGCTGGAGATAACCTTCGCCCGTCAGGCCGTGCAGCGTGCTGAAGACGCCCGTCTCGTCACTCTGCGCAAGCAGGCCGCCGAACGTCAGCTGAACGCCGACAACGCCAAGCGTGACGCCGAGGCGGCGGCCCAGCAGTCGCAGCTACAAGCTCAGCAGTCTCAACTTGAGGCTGAACGCGCCCGCGCCGCCCAGGCAGAAGCCGACGCCGACCGTGCCCGTGCCGAGGCCGCCGCTGCCGAAGCGCAGGCCCGCGCTGCCGCCGCCAACAAGAGCGCAACAGACGCAAACGCCGTTCGTGAGAAACTGCGTTCTCAACTCAATAGCGTCCTTGCCACCAGCGAATCGGCCCGCGGCCTCATCGTCAACATGTCCGACGTCCTCTTCGATACAGGACGTTACACCCTCAAGCCCAACACGCAGATCAGTCTGGCGAAGGTCTCCGGCATCCTGCAAGCCTATCCCGGTCTAAAGGTCCAGGTCGAGGGTTATACCGACAGCGTCGGTAGCGATGCATACAACCAGAAGCTCTCTGAAAATCGCGCCGACGCCGTTCGCGACTTTCTGGTCACACAGGGAGTACAGCCGGATAACATCACCGCCACTGGTTACGGCAAGGCCAAACCTGTAGCGGACAACGCGACCGCACAAGGCCGATCCCAAAACCGCCGGGTCAACCTTGTCGTCTCGGGAGACGCCATCGGAGTAGAACAAAGCAGCCCTGATGCCACGCCAGCTCCGGCAACTCCTCAGTAAACCTGTTTCTCGCAAACCAGGAAGGGCCGCTCGTAGCGGCCCTTCTTTTTGCCAGCCCCAAATGTCCACAATCAAATAAGCCGCTCAATGTCACGCGCAGTCGCTCCTGAACCAGCTTACCCACTCCTCACGGGAGTCGAAACTCTACATGTGGATTGACCAACCAAGTTCAGAGAGCTTCTCTTCGATATCGGCAAGCGCAACCGTAAGAGCGGATCGTCGGTGCGGGCTTGAGGTCCGCTCCGAAAGAATTCGTTCCCGTTGCAGTTCCAGCGCCTGTCGCTTTCGTTTACGTTCTGCCACCTCGGCATTATCATTTGCGGTGACAGGCTTCGGAGCGGCAGCCTGATTTTGCTGTTCTTCCACGGATTTACTCTCCCATCCTCGCGACATAACGTTCATTCTACGCCGTCATATATCAATATATAAATAGTTTCGCCGCTCTAGCCTGCCGTATCTTCCGAATCAATCAGCATACAAATGCATCAGAGGAACCATGCGCGCATACCCCGTCCAGCAATTCGGCATCGACCACCTCCGCCAAATCGATCTACCGACGCCGCAAACAGCACCCGGCACCGTCCTGATCAAAGTTCACGCTGTCGCTCTTAACTACCGCGACCTGATGGTCGTAAAAGGCCTCTATAACCCGAAGATGGCCCTCCCCCGCATTCCCTGTTCCGATGGAGCGGGAGAGGTTGTCGCCATCGGCGAAGGCGTCACTCGAGTCAAAGTCGGCGATCGAGTCTGCGGCATCTTCATGCAGCGCTGGCTCGACGGCCCTCCCACCGCGGAAAAATCTAAGGACGCACTTGGCGGAGATGTGGACGGGATGCTCGCCGAATATGCTCTCCTTCACGAACAGGGAGTCGTTGGCTTTCCTGAACACTTGTCCTATGAAGAAGCCTCGACTCTGCCCTGCGCCGGCGTCACCGCGTGGAACGCACTTCATCACGCCGGAGACCCCGCCAATCCAATTGAGCCTGACGCAACAATCCTCATTCAGGGCACTGGCGGAGTCTCCATCTTCGCGCTGCAATTCGGCAAGCTTCTCGGAGCCCGCATTCTCGGCACCTCCTCCAGCGAAGAAAAATTATCCCGCGCCCGCTCTCTCGGTCTCGACGAAGGGTGCAACTACAAACAGCGCCCCGACTGGTCCAAATGGGTTTCCGAGACTACTGCAAATAAAGGGGCAGACCGCATCATTGAAGTCGGCGGCGCCGGCACCTTCGGACAGTCCCTACGAGCAGCCCGCGTCGGTGGAACCATCGCGCAGATAGGCATCCTCTCGGGCGGTTCCACCACAGACCCACTCGCTCTTACCCCCATCCTGCACAAGCAACTGCGCGTGCAGGGCATCTACGTCGGCTCCCGCACGATGTTCGAACAAATGAATGCAGCCATCGCAAAGTCACGTCTGCATCCGGTGGTCGACAAAGTCTTCGATTTCAACCAATCCGCCGAGGCCTTCGCACACATGGAATCCGCCTCTCACTTCGGCAAAATCGTCATCCGCATCACGACGCAACAGTAGGGGGAGGGCAATTTCTGAGTGCAACATATTGACGATGCGAAATAGTCAGCTCCGCACGATCCGGATCGCGCCATCACGTTGCATATAATCGCAGAAGCGCCGCAGGAGTGAAACTCAGTGATAGTCGAGATCCAAGGCCTCCAGAAAATCTACGAAGGCAAGCAGCGAGTCGTCGCCGTCGACGGCATCGATCTCAGCGTCCGCGAGGGCGAACTCTTCGGCCTTCTCGGCCCCAACGGCGCCGGAAAAACCACCACCATCAGCATCTGCACCACCCGCGCTCTGCCCACCTCGGGCCGCGTCCGCATCGCAGGAATCGACGTCGTCCAAACCCCCGCAGTAGCCCGTCGCTTCATCGGGGTCGTGCCGCAGTACAACACCCTCGACCGAGCCTGTACCATCTTCGAAAACATCAACTTCCACTGCCTCTACTTCGGTTTCTCCCGTGCCGAGGCAGACGACCGCACCAACCAACTCCTCGCTCAGTTCCACCTCACAGAACGCGCCGGCGCCTACCCGGCTCAGCTCTCCGGCGGTCTCGCTCAACGCGTCCAGATCGCTCGCGCCATCGCTCACCACCCCAAAGTTCTCTTCTTAGACGAGCCCAGCGCCGGCCTCGATCCGCAAAGCCGCATCGCCATGTGGGACGCCGTTCGTAATCTGCGTGAAGAGGGGATCACCGTCGTCCTCACCACCCACTACATGGAGGAGGCCGACGAACTCTGCGACCGCGTCGCCATCATCGATCACGGCAAGATCCTCGTCCAGGACACCCCGACCGCGCTCAAGGGTTCCGTCGGTGCGCAAAAGGTCTATGAACTCTACCTACGCAGCCACGACAATATCCCAACCCTCGTTCAACAGCTTCAGCAACTCGCCGGAGTAGCCAGCGCAGAGCCCACCGCCAAAGGCGTTCGCGTCCTCGCACACGGCACCGAAGGCCTTCTCTCCGACGTCGTCCGCGAAGCGGACCCCTACGGCCTCCGCGACCTCACCATCACAGAAACCAGCCTCGAGACCGTCTTCATCCGTCTCACCGGCCGCGACCTCCGCGAATAGCTCAAGGCTGCATCGAGAAATCGAGAGAGATCTATGACTCAACTGGCAGAAGCCGCAAATACCAGCACGCCACTGAACCGTCCGACGATCCGAGCTGCTCAAAGTTCGAAGCTGACGCAATACGCACGCGCCTTCGTCGGCCTCTTCCGTCGAGATCTGCACGTTCTTCGCCGCGAACTCTTCCCCTTCGTCATTCGCGTCTGCATGAATCCTCTGCTCTTTCTCTTTGTCTTCACCTACGTCATCCCGCACATGAACGCCGGCGCCGCAATGAACCCCACCGCAGCCATGGCCGGCAACGCCTTTTCGACCGTTCTTCTTCCCGGCCTCATGGCCGTCGCCATCATGTTCTCTGGCATCGCTGCCGTCGCCCTCCCTCTCGCGCAGGAGTTCGGCATCACCCGCGAGATCGACGACCGCGTGATGTGCCCGTTGCCCGTACCGTTCGTAGCCATCGAAAAAATCTGTTTCTCAGCCGTGCAAAGCGTCATCGCCGCCTGCATCGTCTACCCGCTGGCCTACTACGTTCCGGCCACCCACCCAACAACTCACGTCAGCAGCTGGCCGTTTCTCATCCTCATTGTCGCCCTTGCCAGCCTCACTGCCGGTGCGCTCGGCCTCACCATCGGCACCAGCGTCAAACCGCAGCAGATCGGCCTCATCTTCGGCGTAGTCGTCATCCCAATCACGTTCCTCGGCTGTGTCTACTATCCCTGGGCCGCGCTGACTCACATCCGCTGGCTCCAGGTCGGCGTTCTTATCAACCCCATCGTCTACATGAGCGAAGGCCTCCGCGCATCGCTCACTCCAACGCTACCCCATATGAACCCATACATCATCGTCGGCATGCTTCTGGTCTCGCTATGCCTCCTAACGACGCTGGGGATCAGAGGATTTCTCCGCCGCGTCATCGGCTAACTCACGAGATACCTTACGCTACCGCTTCCAACTTGCGCCGCAGATCTGCCGCGATCAACTTCCCGTGGAACCGGCCATTTTCAATAAAGATTTCGCTCGTCCGCTCTCCAGCCACAATCACCCCAGCCGCGTAGATGCCCGGAACATTACTCTCGAGAGTTGCGGGATTGCACACCGGGCAGCGGTCATTCGTCTTGTCCAGCTTCACTCCAAGCCGTTCGATGAAATCGAAGTCCGGATGATATCCCGTCAGCGCGAACACAAAATGATTTGGGATCGTTATCTTCCCTCTTCGAGTGGCGATCGTCACGTCATCTTCTGTGATGTTGGTCACGGCGCTATCAAAATAGGCGTCCACCTCACCGTTTTTGATCCGGTTATTGATATCGGGCAAAATCCAGTACTTTACGCTCTTTGAGATCTCCTTGCCCCGATGCACCAGGGTCACCTTCGCACCATGCCGCCACAAATCAAGCGCAGCGATCGCCGCGGAGTTCTTGCCTCCGATGATCACCACATCAAGACCATAGTAAGGATGTGGCTCATGATAGTAGTGCTTCACCTTGCTGAGATCTTCACCCGGAATCCCAAGATAATTCGGCAAATCGTAGTACCCGGTTGCGATCACCAGCTTCCGCGCACGATGTTGAATCGCTCGTCCAAACTGATCCACCGTATGAACCGTAAAGTTCTCATCCCGACCATCCACCCGCTCGACATTCTCATACTGCCGAACGTCCAGCCGGTAGAACTCGGCGACTTTGCGATAGTACTCAAGAGCTTCGCTGCGATTGGGCTTCTGGTTCGGGCTGGAGAAGGGCATGTCCCCGATCTCCAGCAGCTCCGGCGTCGTAAAGAAGGTCATATGCGCCGGGTAATGAAACAGCGAGTTACACAGGCAGCCTTTATCGACCATCATCGCTGTAAAACCGGCTCGCTGCGCCTCAATCGCGCAAGCCATACCCGTCGGCCCCGCGCCAATTACCAGCAAATCTACGATCTTCGAATCTGCACCGTCGCTCATTCCTTCATTTTACTGAAGCCTCGCGACCAGCCAGTCTCAGTGCTAGTTATCCAGCACCACAAGCTTATGAGCAATCGCAAACAAGGCCAGCTCCAACCGCGTAGAGACGCCGGTCTTGTCGAAGATATTCGAAAGATGCCGCTTTACCGTCTCTTCGCTGATCGTGAACTGCTTCGCCACATCCTTATTGCTGCAGCCTTCCACGATGCAGGTCACAACCTCCAGTTCCCTGGGCGTCAAACCATAAGTCTTCCGCTCCGGCACAGCCGCGGCCTTCTTCATCAGCTCGTTCAGCGCCGCCACAAGGTTCGCAACGCGCTCTCCGCCGATCCAGTAGTCACCAGAAAGCACCGCCCGCAGCGAGCGAGAAAGATCGCCCGCAACAGCATCTTTCAGCACAATCCCGCGAGCCCCGATCTGTAGCGCTTCGATAATCTGCTGCGTCGAAATCGTGCTCGTCAGCATGATGATCTTCACGCGCGGCGACTTGCTCATAATCGCGCGCAACGCTTCGAGCCCAGGCAGGCGCGGCATCTGCAGATCGAGCAGCAGAATATCCGGCTCCAGCTCGAGCGTTTGCGTAATTGCTACATCGCCATCTTCCGCCTCGCCTACTACCTCGAAGCCAACTTCATTCTCCAGCATGTTCTTCACGCCGAAGCGCACTACTGGATGATCATCGGCAACAACGATACGGATCGGTGTCGCTGCGACAACTGCATCGTCAGATTTCTTTATCGATTCCTTCATCGTGCATTATCTCCCGACAACTCGTTGATCCGACTTTAGTTGTTCTTGCGTGCGACCAGAATACGCCGCAGCCGTTCCGACGCTACCACGAATTCCTCCAACGTAGCTACATCGTCATCACGCAAACCCCGCTCCTCCATTGACGTTGCAAGTCTTTGCAGCTCAACAGCTCCCACCATGCCGCATCCGCCTTTGAGAGCATGGGCCTCCTTCCTATACGTGGCATCGTCGCCCCCGGATGCCGCAAGCCGCATCCTTTCGACCCTTGCCTCCGCATCCTTACGGCAAAGTGCATACAACTCTTGCAGCTGCGATCCCCTCATCGATCCCGCGAGCTTCGCGTACACACCCTCATCCAGCACCACACCGTCCGCGGCAGCCGGTCCATCTACCACTCGAATTAAACCACCATCAATCGCCGCTGTCAGTGTCTCCATCGTAAACGGCTTCAGCAGAAACCCATCGAACTCCCGCCCCACGCCCTCCTCCAGTTCGCTTCCACTCATTGCCAACAGCAAAGTCCCAGCCCCACACAGACCGCGCAGCTGCAAAGCGAGTTCATCCCCCGAAACCCCCGGCATCTGTATATCAGTCAACACCACCCCCGGGCGCACTCGCTGCACACACGCCAGCGCCGCGTGGCCCGAGTCCGCTGCATCCACTTCGTACCCGGCGTCATCTGCCAACAGCGTAAGAACCTCCCGGCTTAACTCATCATCATCCACAATCAAGATCCGAACGGTCATCCCTGTCCCTTATCCTCAGCGCAAAGAGTATCAACTGACAGACTCCAGTACCAATCCCGTACGCGATAGCGGTAAAGTAGTTGCCATGGCTTCGGAGGATATGCAGGACGAGCAGCATCAGGACCGCCCAAAGGAGCCCACCGAGCAAGCCCAGATGGCCGCGACCCTCGCCGCCCTGTCCCTCCGCGTTCAAAATCTGGAACAACAACTGACAGAACTGCGCTCCACCCCGTCCTTCAAGGCACGCAAACTCTCTAATCCGCCTCCACCCATCCCTACGGGGCCATCCTCAGAAAGCCTCGCCCCGAACTTCACGCGTAATCTCCACAAGCCCAGCGGCTCGCTTGAAGATCGCATCGGCTCCCAACTCTTCAGCCGCATCGGCATCGTCGCACTGCTGATCGCAACCACGCTTTTTCTCAAGTGGGCCATCGACAACCACTGGATTGGCCCCATTGGCCGCATTCTCGCCGGCCTCGCCGCAGGCGCAGCGGTCGTTCTTTGGTCCGAGCGCTTTCGCCGTCAAGGCTTCAACGCCTTCTCCTTCTCACTGAAGGCCATCGGCAGCGGAGCCCTTTATCTCTCGCTCTGGGCTGCCTTTCAGCTCTACCATCTGCTGCCCGCCGCGGTAGCTCTCCCAGCCATCATCCTGGTCACGGCATGGAACGCCTACATGGCCTGGTCACAAAACAGCCAGATCCTCGCTGCCTACGCCCTCGTTGGAGCCTTCGCAACCCCATTGCTCCTCTCTACCGGCGGCAACCATGAAGTCTTTCTCTTCACCTACATCCTCGCCATCGATATCGCCACAGTCTGCCTCGTCCGTCTCAAACCCTGGCCGCGCCTTCTCTTAGCAGCCTTTCCCGCGACCGTCGCCTTTTTCATCGGGTGGTACGTGGAATGGTTCAGCACCTACAACGCGCCAAAGCCGCTCGCCACCACAACGATCTTCATCGCGCTATATTTCGTCGCATTCCTGATTCCATCCATTCGCATCCCACAAGACGAAAAACGAACATCCTCTCCGATTACCGAAATCCTTCTCCCACTAGCCAACGCCGTCTTCGCTGCTCTGGCGTTCTACGCGGTTCTGGAGGACACAGGCAATCACGATCTCCTCCCCTGGCTCGCAGTTCTCTTCGCCGCCCTCTATCTCAGCCTGATGCGCGCTCCCCAGCCTCGCGTCACCTCAGCCGTCCATCTCTCCCTCGCTATCGTCTTCCTCACGATCGCCATTCCCCTCAAGGCCAGCGGCCGCTGGATCATCGTGGGCTGGCTCGCTGAGGGCGCGGCTCTTCTCTGGGTCGCGGCTCGTCTCACAAGCGCAACATCAGACGACGCCACCTTCACGGCCTCACGCATCCTTCGTCGTCTCGCGACCGCCGCTCTCTCACTAGGAGTCTGCGGGCTCCTCGTCGAACCTTTCTGGCTCAACGAACGAATTGCCACGGCCTTCTTCAATCTTCGTTTCGCGACTGCGCTCTTCGGCCTCGCCGCTCTCGGTATCTCCGCTTTCGTCGCGCACCGCCCCCTTCAACTCGACGAGCATCACGAGAGATCCTTCCCAAGCTGGCTGCTCATCGCAGGGTCTTCCATAGTAGCCTTCAACTTCATCGCGATCCTATCGTGTCTCCGCGAGCTCGACTCCGCATGGAGCGTCTCTGTAGCCAACCCCGAGGCTGATCTCCAGAAAGCTCTCGCCATGTCCGCCTTCCTCATGATCTACGGAGCGGCCCTGCTGGCCCTCGGCTTCTGGAGACGGTCCGCTTTCGTCCGCTGGCAAGCGTTGCTTCTGTTGGTCTTCACCATCGGCAAGACCTTCCTCTATGATCTGCGCAATCTCAGCCAGGGCTATCGCGTCCTCAGCTTCCTCGGCCTTGGAGCTTTATTGATGGCTATCAGCTTCGCCTATCAGAAAGACTGGCTTGCCCTCCGTCTTCCAACCCCGGCCCGAGAACCGCAGACACAGGAAGGAGTCGATCGGTGAAGTCAGCGATTTTTCTGACCCTCCTTCTCTGGCAGGCAACCACAACTCCAGAGCCGGCCGATCCTCACTATTTCCGCTACCAGCGAACCATCACCCTGCTGGCCGGTCCCGGTCAAAACTGCGCGGTGCTCGATCCCGCCCTCTTCCCCCACGCCGCCCCGTCGCTCAAAGATCTCCGCCTCTATCAGGACAACCGTGAAATCCCTTACGCCATCACGTTAAGCGAACCCCAGCAGCCCGACAGTGACACCGCCACCATCCGCAATCTCGGTCTTCGCGGTCGCAACATCGTCTTCGACCTGGAGATGCCAAACCGCCCCTATACCGAACTCACCCTCGACCTTCCCGAACGAGACTTTATCGCTACCGCCACGGTCTCCGGCACCCGCGACCCCAACTATGCAAATCAAACCAGCCTCGGAGAGTTCACTCTCTTCGACCTCACCTCGCAGCGCCTCTCCCGCAACACCACCATTCACCTGCAGGAGACCAGCCTCCCTTATCTCCACATCGAGTTGGCCATCTCGCCGGCGACCGGCACGCACACCTTAGATACTTCGCCCCAGGCGCTACAAAAGTTGGTGCAGTCCGTCACAGTCCCCCCTAGCCGCGAAGCCCAGTCTCTCTACACCACAGCAGCCGAAGCTACTTCCATCACCCAACGCGGTCGCCAAAGCGTAGCCACCTTCAAGCTTCCGGAACGCATTCCCATCGAACGCGTCTCCTTCGCTCTCGCCGCAAACTTCAAAGCCAACTTCAGCCGCGATGTCAGCATCTCCGATCACCCCACCGCCACAGCGAATCCAGCCGACACGCTCGGCGAAACTCTCTCAGGTACGATCCTCCGCGTTCATCTCACCCAGGCAGGACGTGAGATTCGTCAGGAACAACTCAGCGTCCCCGCAACGCTGGGCTCCAACATGCAAAGCGATGCGACAGTCGAAGTCGCTGTAAACAACGGGGACGATACGCCGCTCCCCATCACCACCGTCCGCCTCGAGACACGCCAACGCAAGATCTGTTTCGACGCGTACTCCGTCCAACCTCTCACTCTCTTCTACGGAGACGCTGCCCTCACCGCACCACAGTACGACTACACCCGCCTCTTCTCCCCATCCAGCGAGTTTCGCGCCGCCAAGCTAGGCCCAGAGCAGCTCAATCCCGCTTACCGGGACCGCCCAGACGCACGCCCTCTCACCGATCGCCATCCTCACCTGCTCTGGATCGCGCTTCTCATCGTGATCTGCATCCTCGCAATCGTCGCTATCCGCTCATCGAAGACCATACATCACCACTCGTAGCCCTCTAGCGAATAGCCGCGTCGACCTCGCTAATCCAGTTCGGAGACTTCAGAATCTCACGCGGCTTCGACCCATCGGCCGGCCCCACCAGCCCATCGTTGTACATCATGTCGATCAGATGAGCCGCACGTCCATATCCAATCCGCAGCCTGCGTTGCAGCAGGGAAGTGCTTGCCTTACCAAACTCAAACACCAGCCGAACTGCATCGTCGTACATAGGATCGTTATTGTCCCCATCGTCTCCCCCATCGCCATCCTTGCCGGTGGGGTTGTCTTCCTTCGGCCCTTCGAGGAATCCATGCACATACTCGGCCTCGCCCTGCGCCTTCCAGAACGCCGTCACCGCCGATATCTCTTTCTCAGTCACAAACGGAGCGTGCACGCGCTGGACACGGCTAGTCCCCGGCGGCAGATAAAGCATATCGCCTCGTCCCAGCAGGCTTTCCGCACCATTCGAATCGATGATCGTTCGTGAGTCCACCTTCGTCGCCAACCGGAAGCTCATACGTGTCGGCACATTCGCCTTAATCAGCCCGGTGATGACATCCACCGAAGGCCGCTGCGTCGCGAGCACAAGATGAATCCCAACCGCGCGAGCCATCTGCGCCAGGCGGGTGATCGACTCTTCGACATTCGCCCGATCTAGCATCATCAGATCCGCCAGCTCATCGATGATGATGATGATGTAAGGCAGCGGCTCCTGGTTCACATCTTCAAACAAATACTCGCTGCCATGATCGAACAGCTTGTTGAACTGATCGATATTCCGTACATGGTTCGCCGCCAACAGCTTCAGCCTTCGCTCCATCTCACGCACGGCATTTCGCAGCGCATTCGCCGCCAGCTTCGCCTCCGTAATAATCGGCGTAAACAGGTGCGGGATCCCCTCGTACATCCCCAGCTCCACGCGCTTCGGATCCACGAGAATCATGCGAACCTGCTCAGGCGTGCTCTTGAACAGCACACTCATAATCATCGCGTTGATCGCCACCGACTTACCCGAACCCGTAGAACCCGCGATCAGCACATGGGGCATACTCGCCAGATCGGCAGTAACGATGCGCCCATTGATGTCTTTCCCCAAAGCAATCGCCAACCTGCTTTTGCTCTGCGCAAAGCTCTCACACTCGACCACATCGCGTAGCCAGATCGTCTCCCGCTCATGATTCGGCACCTGAATGCCAACCGTGCTCTTCCCCGGCATCCGTTCAATCAGAATCGACTCCGCCGCCATCGCAAGACAAAGGTCGTCGGCCAATCCCGTAATCCGAGCGACCTTCACCCCAGCCTCAGGCTTGAACTCAAATGTCGTTACCACCGGCCCAGGGTTGATCTGCGTTACCTGTCCATCAACGCCAAACTCAGCCGACTTCTCTACCAGCACCCGCGCCTCTTCGCGCAACGCGTCCTCGCGAACAACAGCATGCTCCTCACTTCTGTAGAGCAGCGACGAAGGAGGTAACTTATACCCCCGCACGCTCTTCGGCACAATCGTCACCGGCTTGATGTCCGCATCCGCTCGCTTGCCAAACGAGATGCTCTCCGGCAATGGTGCCAACGGAGTCATCGCAGCCGGAGCAGGAGGAGCAGCAAACGAAGTGCGAGCCTCCTCAACCTTCTTCACCGCACGAATCGGAGCCGCCTTCGCCGCAGCTGGCTGCTGCCAATCTTCCTCGCGGTCAAAGCCACCAAAGTTCGACTCATCATCAATGGCATGCACCGGCGCAGCCGCCTTCGCCAGCACCTCCGCAAACGGAGCCGCCGCCGCAGCAGCCGTGCCAAATGCAGTCACCGGAGGAGCATCCACTAGCGTCCTCGGCATAGCCTCAAAGATCGAAGGAGTATGTCCCGCAGCAATCTCCTCAGGCACAATCGAGATCGGCTCAACCCGCTTCTTCCTGCTCAGCCAACCAAATAGCCCGCCCAGCAGAGTCGTCGGCTCCGGCTCTGGCTGTGCTCTCCTTCGCTCCGCATCTTCAGCAAGCTCCCGGGCACGCCGCGCCTTCGCATCTGCCTGCTCGCGCTTTGTCCCATACGCCTCCTCAAAGGAGGCCTCCGCGCCAGCGCGTCTGCTCCGTCGCTCGACCCACCACTCCCACAGCCGCTGCAAAAACCCAAACCGGATCGTCGCCCACTCCCGCGCTGTGTTGAACGTAAACGTCGTCGCGAGATACAACGACACCGCCACCATCAGTGTCAGCACAATCGCCGCCCCAGGCAGATTCAGATAGTGCACCATGAAGTCCGCCAGCAGCCTGCCCGTCGTCCCTTCCACCGGCAGAGAGCCACGCCACATCATCTCTCCCGGCAGCAGTGCGATCGCTGCGGGCCCGAACACGACCCACATCCCCAACCCGATCGTCTTCGCCAGCGGCGACCCCGCTGGTCGCGACCGCATCCAGCAAACGCCCAACCGTCCCAGCACCAGCGGAAGAAAGAACGCAGCCACACCAATCAACTGCAGCATCGCATCAGCCAGGTACGCCCCGACC
The DNA here is from genome assembly GCF_051013365.1 of Tunturiibacter psychrotolerans. GTDB lineage: Bacteria > Acidobacteriota > Terriglobia > Terriglobales > Acidobacteriaceae > Edaphobacter > Edaphobacter psychrotolerans_A. Next base: position 3,534,392 of record NZ_CP132941.1, read on the forward strand.
ATCCCCGTCCAGTTATGCGCAGGCCGACCCTTCACATACTGTCCCACGGTGTCGAACGATGGATCAGTCGGCGTATAACTGGCCAGCGCCAGCAGCAGCAGCCCCGCACTCACCAGTACGACCATCCCGAGAATCTCATTCAGGCGGCGGTTGCGCGTCGGGGTCGAAACAAGTCTCAGAGTTTTCATTGGGGGAGCCTTCATGTGAGAGGGGACGCGCGGACTCATTCGACACGGCGCGCAAAATCCCAACGCGCCGTCCGATACAAACCGAGCCCGCAAATCACCAGAGCACCTTCGATTATCCCAGACCCTCCCCAATACCCCACACAAAAGTAGGAAAACCTCGCTTCGGGTATCCACATACAAACCCGCAGCCCAACCGTGCATCTATCTCTCCATATTCACCGCCGGGTCAATTTCACCCGGCGGTCCTTAGAACCGGTTGGCAGGGGAGCGGGATTTTCGCGATTTCTCTTGCTTGCCGTCGGCGGAGGAGAATCGCGCACAGCCGACGGACCCTGCTCCAACCGAACAAATTCACATCAGGATTGAGGTCCTCATAATGGCAACAGATTCAGGCAAGCAGCATGAAATGCAGCGGTCACTCAACTCTCTTATCAGCACCCTGCTTGACAGCCAGAAGGGCTTTGCCGACATCGGCGAGCACCTCAAAGACGAAACTCTCAAGCGCTATTTCCTGGCCGAATCTCTCAAACGCGCCAGCTTTCGCGGCGATCTCGAGGAGATCCTCCATCAAAACGGTGTCCATGACATCAAGGAATCCGGCACCACAGCCGGTACCATTCATCGCGTATGGGGAGATCTCAAAGCCAAGCTCGGCGGCGGCGACCACACTCTCCTCGAAACCGCTGAGCAGGGCGAGGACGAGGCCAAAAAGGCCTATGCCGACGCGCTCAACCAGGATCTCCCGCTACCGGTTCGTCAACTCGTCGCCGAACAGCAGGCACACATCCTCACCTCACATGACTACGTCAAGAGCCATCGCGACGCAGTTGTATCGAAGTAACCAGGGCGTATCACTCGACGACGGGCAGCAGGGGGTATCCCCGCTGCCCGCTTTTTTTTGCGAGCATTGGAAGACTAACAGCCGAGACATGTAGCAAAAGGGAAGTGATCCAGCATGATTGGCCGCATTCTCCTCGCCATTCTCTTCATCGTCGCCGGCAGCCTCCACTTCTTCTTTCCCGCTACTTACCTCAAAATCGTCCCACCATCGCTTCCTGCCCATCTCGCCATCGTTTACATCAGCGGAGCGGCGGAGATTCTCGGCGGCCTCGGTCTTCTCTACCCTCCGACGCGCCAAGCCGCAGCCTGGGCACTAACAATCCTCCTCGTTGCCGTCCTGCCAGCCAACATCTATATGGCGACTGCCCACCTGCCAGCCCCGGGCATCATGGGTCAAAGCTGGGCGCAATTGCTGCGGATTCCTCTACAACTGCCTCTCATCGTCTGGGCGTGGCTTTACACCCGCACGCCATAACCTGATGTTTCAGCCCTCAACGAAAAAGGCTTCATAGATGGAAAAGTAACCATCCACGAAGCCTTCTTCTATTGAACCAAACACATCAAAACTCACGCGTTGTTCGAGACGGCGAATCAATACCCCGCGTGGTACAGCCCAAACACCACCACCGATGCCACCAAACAATAGATTCCGAAGAGATACCACCGGCCCTCTTCCAGCCAGCTGCTCAACCACCGAAGCGCCACCAGCCCAGCCAGAAACGCAAACACGGCCCCAAGCAGCCCCATCACCATGCTCCCGTGCAGATCGATCGTAGTCCCCGCTGCCTGCGCCGCATGCGAAGCCTTCACCAGACGCAGTGCTTCGCGCGCAATTGCAGGAGGCGTCAGCACCACCGCCAGCGCAAAGCTGAACCGCTCAGCCCGCTCCTTGCTGGCACCCGTCAGCATGCCCGTCGAAATCGTAGCTCCCGAGCGAGAAAATCCACGGAACGGCAGGCACAGGCCTTGAATCGCACCGATCCATCCCGCCTGTCGCATCGTTACGCTGTCGCCGTAGACCTGCTCATGCGCACCCATGCGACGCTTCTCCATCAGTCCAGCGAGCAGAATCAGCAACCCAGCCGCGGCCAACGCCGGAGCAATCAGATCCAGCCGTCCAAACAGCAGCTCGATCTCCCCCTTCGAGGCTCCCTTGAACGCCGTCTTCTCAATCGCCTTGATGATGACCTCACCAATCACGGCGGTCAGCAACGAAGCCCAGATCAACCTGATCAAAAACCGCTTGAACGCATCTCCGCTCGAAAAATAGGTCTTCTTCCACTGCTTCCAGAAGTAAACAATCACAGCGAACATCGTGCCCGTATGCAGCATCACCAGTAGCAGGGTCATTTGCGGCGTTGTCGGGTCCAGCCCCAACAGCTTTTCGGCAACCACAACGTGAGCGGAACTGGATACAGGCAACAGCTCAGCAAGACCCTGCACAATGGCAAGGATGATGACATGAAGAATCGACATATCTCCATCCTAAAGCGTCAGCATGTGTAAACGGTAAATCGCTCGGCGCGTCTCGCTACAAATGTCCCGAGAAAGATACCGTCTAGTCCCGGTCGCTCCCATAGATCGGAATCCCCTGCGACACCCTGAACGCAAGACTCTCGCCCCGCGCCGCAAACTCCGACTTCGGATACCGCCCCTTCAAATCCATCGCCAGTGCCTGCATCCTCTTCGCCGCCTCATCAGAACGCTTCCTATCCTCCTGCACCAGGTACATCGTCACCACAACACCCTGCCGATACACCGCGTTATATAGCGCCTCCGCAGCCTTCGGCCCATCCGCGAACTGCTGTGCATACTTCACATACAACCCCGTCTCCATCTCTGGACACTTCGGCAACCCCTGCCAATCTCCGCACAACTTGTTGTCCAGCAGATCAAACGCCGCACGCGCCGCAAACTCGCTCCCCGGGTACGTCTTGATCACCTTCTTCAACTCACCCTCATATATCTGCGGCCGCAGATAAGCCTCCTGCTCCTTCGCGCTCGGCAGCGTGCTGACGTCCAACTTATCCAGCTGCCATCGAATATCCGCCGCCCGCCACGCCGCCTCGCCCGCCAGCGCAGAGTTCGGAAAATACTCCGCAACCCGCTTATAAAGCAGATGAGCCGAGCCAGCCGCACCCTTGGGCGCATGCGGCCGCTCCGCCTCATCCTCAAAGTTTGCCGCCGACCCAAACAGAATCACATCTCCACCAGCCGTGGCCGGCCCCACAATCCCCTTGTCCCGAATCCACCCCGACGCCGGCATTACATTCGCATCTTCGCCAAACATCGGCTTATTGCTGTCATCCTCATTGGCAGCGTCATTGATATCGGTATTCGCAAACACCTTTACCCACGGCCCGCTGCGTTCCACAACCTGTATCTCGTGGCCCGGTGTAACGAGCGAGATCTTCTGCGCATCTGCATCGGACGCGACATACACATTCGCATCATGCAGCACCGTCGCGATTGCCGTCCGATCATAGTCCTGACCCTTCCCCTTCTTCTGTCCCAACGCGGCGACACCCGTCATCAGCATCACCGCCCCAACACCCAACGCCGCACATCGCCGAATAGAAGAAATCTGCATAGACCTCATTTAGACGCCGCCATAATTTGCCGGGCAGCAAGACAGCGTCCAGTCTAAACTTTGCTCCCGCGGTCACGAATCAATATCGCCATCAAGTCCCCGAAGACGGCGTCTCTATCCCTATACGCATCAAATCCATACACTGGAGAGAGCTAACAGAGTTCCTCCCATTCGCTTTATGACACTGCAAACCGAAGATTCTTCGAGCCTGAAGCGAAGGTTGATCCTTCGCGACTCCCTGACCTTCCTCAGTCTTGTGCTCATCACCGTAGTCCTCTTTCTCATCACCTTCTTCCTCTTTCGATCCTTTGCATCCCATCGCCTGGAGCTTGGCCAGCGCTGGTCCGCCCGAGGCCAGGCCGCCATCAACTCCGGCCATCCCGACCAGGCCATCGTCGCCCTCCGCACCGCACTCTCCTATGTCCCCGGCCAGCGCTCCTACGAGCTTCTCCTCGCCCAGGCCCTCGGCGATGCCGGCCACACCGAAGAGTCCTACAACTACTTCCTCGGCCTCTGGGAGACCGAACCCGGCAACGGCTTTATCAATCTGCGCCTGGCGCGCCTCGCCGCAAAGAAGAGCGACGTTCAGACCGCCATTAACTACTATCGTGCCGCGATCTACGGCACCTGGGAGGGAGACGGCGTTCTCCGGCGGCGCGACGTCCGCCTCGAACTCGCCCAATACCTCATCGCGCAGCACGAACTCGGCGACGCCCGCACCGAGCTCCTCGTCGCCGCAGGCAATGCTCCCGATGACGTCCCCCTCTTCCTAACCATCGCGCAGCTGCTCGAGCAAGCTAACGCTCCACGCGATGCCCTGAACTACTATCACAAGGTCCTCGCTCTGGAGCCGAAAAACCCCGCAGCACTCGAATCGGCCGCTCGACTCGAATACGACTCTGGCCACTTCGACGATGCCCACCGCCTCATGGAGCAGGCCATGCACGAACGCGAGGCCGACACCGCCAATCAGGAAACAATCACCCCCAGCGACAAGGAGATGCTCGACAACTCGGCCCGCATCCTCGCCTTGGCGCCCCTGAAGAAGCTCCCAAACAACGAGCGAGTCACACGCATTCTGCAAGCCCACGCTTTAGCAAAGAAACGCTTCGACGACTGTAGCGCTCAGGTCTCCTCCGCCAGCGGGATTGCAACACCCCTGCATGACCTCACCACAAAATGGGCGAGCAAAGACGCCGCAAGCAATCGCGCCACTCTCCTCAACGATCCATCCCAGCAGGACGCAACCATGCAGCTCGTCTTCGACACCGAAACCCAAACCAGCAAGGTCTGCGGCGCCCCCACAGGAGACGACGCTCTCCTTCTGCAACTCGCCAAATTCCCCAAAGCGATGGAGCCCTAAACGAAGATGGACGCCAACCCAGCCATCGCAGAGACCGAACCAGTCACAGCTCCCACCCTACGTGAGGATGTGATCTCCAGCATCGCCCCCGGCCGCGAAGAGCGCATCTTCCTCGTCCTCTCCATCTTCATCGGCGTCATCTCCGGCCTGCTCGTGGTCTCCTTCCGCATGGCCATCGAGTGGCTCAGCGTCCTGCTCCTCGGCTCATCTCCCAACCCGCACCAGCCACGCCTGCTCTACATCCCCGCCGCCGCGGGCTTAGTCATCGCCATTCTCACTCGCTACGTCTTCCCCAATGTCCGAGGCAGCGGAATCAACCAGACGAAGGCCGCCCTCTACATCAACAACGGCTACATCTCCTTCCGCACCGTCATCGGCAAGTTTCTTCTCTCTGCCCTCGCCATCGGCAGCGGCCACTCCCTCGGCCCCGAAGACCCCTCGCTCCAGATCGGAGCCGGCGTCGCCTCCCTCATCAGTCGTCGCTTCGGCATGTCGAAAGAACGCCTCCGCATCTTCGCTCCCATCGGAGCAGCCGCCGGACTTGCCGCCGCCTTCAACGCTCCCATCTCCGCCATCCTCTTCGTCATCGAAGAAGTCATCGGCCAATGGAGCGCCGCTGTCCTCGGCTCCATCGTCCTCTCTGCCATCGCCAGCGTCGTCGTCGCCCGCTCCTTCTGGGGCACGCAGCCGATGTTCCGCATCCCGGTCGTCGATCTCCGCGACTCACGCGAGCTCCTCGCCTACGCAGCCCTCGGAGTCGCCGGCGGCTTTGCCTCCCTCCTCTTCGCGCGATGCCTTAGCTATCTCCGTCCCAAACTCCGCAGCCAGCCGCAGTGGTCGCAGCTCTTCCAGCCGGCCGCAGCCGGCCTCCTCGTAGGAGCCATCGGCTACTTCGGCCTAGTCCAGGTCATGGGAGCAGGTTACGACGCTATCGACCAGGCCATGCACGCCCAGTTCGCCTGGAAGATGCTCCTCCTCCTCGCGCTCTTCAAAATCATCGCCACCACACTCTCCTTTTCAAGCGGCACCCCGGGCGGAATGTTCGCCCCCACCCTCTTCATCGGAGCCATGCTCGGCGCCGCGGTAGGCACCTTCGAGAAAATCTACTTCCCCCATCTCACCGGCACCATCGGCTCCTACGCATTGGTCGGAATGGGCGTCCTCTTCGCCGCATTCCTTCGCGCCCCTCTCACCTCCGTCTTCATGGTGCTAGAGGTCAGCGGCAACTACTCCATCGTCCTGCCTGTCATCGTCGCCAACACCATCGCCTACCTCATCTCCCGCGTCCTCCAGCCCGTCCCCATCCTCGAGCAATTCACCCACCAGGACGGCCTCGACCTCCCTTCCATGGAAGAACTCCGCGAAGAGAGCAACCTCCACCTGGAAGACGCCATGCAGCCCGTCACCGTCCCCATCCTTCAAGGCAGCGAAACCATCGCCGACACGCTGAACTCACTCGCTCAGTACGAGGACCTCGAATCCATCCCCGTCATCCTCGTCCACTGCCTCGATGGCCTCTGGTACGCCGCAAAGAGAGAAGAGCTCGAAGCTCTGGGGAAGACGACAGACGACGCCGCATCCCAAATCGATCCAAACGCCACCCTAGCCGAACATCTCGGCCCCGAACGAACTCCCGTCCTCTTCCCGGATCTCCCTCTCTCAAGCGCCCTGCCGCACTTCCAACGCTGGCCGCTTCTCCCCGTCACCAACCGCGCCATGCGGGGCTCTCTCGAAGGCACAATCACGCTACAGGAAGTCCTGAACCGCTACCAAAAACACAGTCAGCATTGATCCCGACCAACGGGAGGACCAAAGAATCGCAAACTAACGATAGGTATAAGAGTCACGAAGTGACCGCCCCGCGCGCAGCGGGCCCGTCCGGCAGGACTAAGCCTTCGCGACCAACTCACCCTCCAACTGCCGCCGCAACTCCGGCTCCAGGTTCCCCCCACTCAGAATCACCGCGACCTTCCGAACCTTCGGCAACTCCTCCGTATGAAACAGCGCCGCAGCCAGCGTCACCGCCCCACTAGGCTCCGGCACCAGCTTAGTAGCACTCAACATCACCCGCATCGCCGCCAGTATCTCGTCCTCCGACACGGTCACAATCCCATCCACAAACTGCATCACGTGAGCGAAGTTCAGCACTCCCATACTCTGCGTGCGCAACCCATCCCCAATCGTCCGCGTAGTCTTCGCCGCAGGCCACTCCACCAGCGTCTTCGAATAAAAACTCTCCTTCGCATCCGCCGCCAGCTCCGGCTCCGCGCCCCAAACCTGCACGCCGGCACTCAGCAATCCAGCCTGCGCCGCCAGCTTCACCGAAGTAGCCGTCCCACTCAGCAAGCCGCCACCGCTCACCGGCGAAATCACCAGCTCCACGCCAGGCAACTGTTCCACAATCTCCAACCCACACGTAGCCTGTCCGGCGATAATCTGCGGAGCATCATAAGGCGGAATCATCGCGTACCCAAACTTAGCCACCAGCTCCTCCGCCTTCAGTCTCCGCTCCGACGAAGCCGGTCCCACCTCCACAATCTCCGCGCCCAGCGCACGCGTAGCTGCCTTCTTTACCTCCGGAGCGTTCCCCGGCATCACGATCACGGCCTTCGCCCCCAGCGCCCGCGCCGCATACGCCACGCCTTGAGCATGGTTGCCACTCGAGTAGGTAATCACCCCGCGCCGCAACTCTTCAGGCGACAACTGTGCCACCATGTTGTAAGCCCCACGCAGTTTGAAGCTCCCAATCGGCTGCTCACTCTCCGCCTTGATGTAGAGATCAAACTCCGGTTCCGGAAATCTCCCCATCCGCAATCGAGCCCGCTCCACCCGATACAGCGGCGTCCTCACCGCCACCCCGGCAATCCGCTCCTTCGCTGCCCGAATCTCCTCCAACGTCACAAACTCGCTCATCCGCCCGACTCTCCTTACAGCTCCTGCCGCAAGGATAATAATAAGCGTCTGCCACGCAGGACGTAGAAGGGGAGCACTTGGTAAACAAGGCGAATCACCTCGAACAAAGTCACTAAAACACCCGCCCCAAGCCAAAGAACCACTTGCGGTGATCGCTGTCCCCGATACTCGCCCCACCATAAAACGGCCCCAGCAGAGTCTTGATCACGATCGCGCCCGAGATATCGTTCGGCAGAGTCGGCGTTCCTGCAGCCCCGCCCCACACCTTCCCAATCTCATAGAATCCTGCCGCGTAAATCGACTCCCCAATCACCGGGTTCAATTTCGCAAGCCGATAAAGATAACCCGTCTGCCCCAGAAAGTAATCGTTCCCCAGCAACTCCCCGCGGTCATACGCACTCAACCGCAGTGCGCCACCGAGCGAAAATCCCGCAAGCCCCAGATTTGTAGCGCCTAAGCTCGTCCCTCCCGACATCGTGCCAAAGATAATCCCCTTCTGGCCCACAGGGAGGAAGTGCGCCACTCTCGAATCCCACTGCGAATACCCACCATCGCCAAACGGTCTCTGCGTCGAGTAGGCGTACTTCGTCAAAAACTCAGTCCCTCTCGTAGGTACCTGCACATTATCCTGCCCCAGATACTGAAAACGCACGTTACTCACAAACGGAGTTAGGTGAAAGACCTGCTCAATCGGCTGCCCAACTCGCAGCGTTTCTCCATACCACTGGTAGTCTTCGCCCACTCTCAACTCGGCCTTCGAGCCAAACCGATACCCAAGATCGAACCCAAAACCATTCCGGGTCTCGGTGTACTGCGAGAGTTCCTGGCTTCCCGAATAGAACGAGTCAATCGTGTGAGAGTAATACGCACGCGGAGCAACAAAGTACCGCTTGCCCACAATCAGCGGCTGATACAACTCACCGGAAGCGCCCGCCACCTGCCCCACCGAAGCATCCAGCCTCACCTCAGACCCCGGCCCCGTCAGCCCAAAGAACGTTGCGCGCGCACCCAACCCAAGCTGAATATCATTCGAATCATTGGACGCAAGCGTCGGCCCGACATTCAAAAACGGCGGCCCGTAATTCGTCAACCTCGGTCGAACCAGCAGCCCCGTCTGATTGTTCTCATCGATCAGGTTGTAGCTGACGCTCGAGTAAGTTCGCGTCCCCTGCAAGTCCGCAATCGTATTATCAATCTTCTGTGAATCGATTGGCTTCCCCACGTACTTCGAAAACTCATTCGCAACCTCGGCTCGCTGCGCCCCTTCCAGCCCAGACACGGTCACAAACTCCGGCACCGGAATCTTTGTCCTGCGCCGAGCATCCCGCTGCGCCACATAGGCCTGCCAGTCAGCATCGTTCAAAGCATACTTTTCCAACTCTGCCGCATGCTCCTCCGCAACCTTCACGCCCTGCGGAATAATCTCCGCACTCTTCTCAAACTCACTCGAGGTGAACTTGCTCACATCCGCCTTCAGCAGAATATTCGCGTCCTTCATGCTCTTCAGCTCATTCGCCGAAACCATGATGGACAGATTTCTTCCAGCCACCCCCACCAGCGAATTGAAACTCTCCTTATCGACCGGCCCCGTATCCAGGTACACCGCAATCACAATCTTGGCGCCCATGTCGCGCGCCACATTCACCGGCAGATTGTTCACCGCAGCGCCATCCGAGTAAACCTGATCCCCATGCACCACCGGAGCGAACACTCCTGGAATCGACATCGTGGATCGCATCGCCTGCGCCAACGATCCATCTTTGAACACATGCTCGGTTCCCGTCGAAATATCCGTCGCCACACATCGGAAGGGAATTGGAAGATCATTAAAGTCCTTCAAATCGTAGTAAGGAAGCATCTCCCGATCCAGCAGCATCCCCACTCCCGACCCCGAATTCAACCCGTTCGGAAAACTAAAACCATGCTTCAAACCAAAGTCGAGCCGGTTCGGAAACGCCAGCTTGTCTTCTTTGCGCCGATAGCCCAACGCCGGAAACGGCACCTGCCCACTTAACACCGCCGCCCAGTCAATCCCTCCAACAAACGTCTCAATCTCCTGCGGACTGTTTCCCGACGCATACAGCCCACCGATCAGCCCGCCCATGCTTGTCCCAGCCACATCGTCCACAGGAATGTGGTGCGCCTCCATCCACTCAATCACGCCAATATGCGCAAACCCCAGTGCCCCTCCGCCTTCCAGCACCAGCCCGATCGTGGGCCGCGTCGGCGGCTCGATCACCGGCTTCTGCGCCTCAGCTGCTCCAGCCGACAACATCGCCGCGACCAACACCGCCGCAAATGCTCGTCGGCAAAAAGCAATCCTCAACATAAAGCCACCTTGCGCGGCCACAAAGCCGCTCGCCGGCACGACCATGTTCGATCGGCTCGCAATTACGTATCCGCGCTGATCCTACTATTCCCACCGCCCAATCTGGGCCTCTAACTGACAGGGGTAATCACTACCCTAACCAGCATCAACGCACAAAAAAGCGCCCGCAAGGAGCGCTCTTTCGCAACACTCAGACTCCGTCAGATCTCGAGAATCACCGGCATAATCAAAGGCCGCCGGCTCGTGCTCTTCTGGATATACCGCTTCAGATCATTACGAATCTTCTCTTTGATCACGCCGTAATCGGCCTTCTCCTCCGACGAAGATCCCTCTAGCGTCCGTTGCACCACCTGCCGAGCCTCAGCAATCAAGCCCTCCTCAGGAATCGCCATGCCCCGCATCACAATCTCAGGAGGATTCTCAAGCAAACCTGTCCGCTTGTTGATCGCGATGATCGGCAATACAATCCCGTCCTCGCTCAGATGCTTCCGGTCGCGAATGACAATGTCTTCCACAACGTCCGTCGAAGTCCCGCCCGAATCGATGCACACACGACCTACCGTAACCTTCCCGGTCTTCGTCGCCGAGCCCTTATCCAACTCCAGAACGTCGCCGTCCTCCAGCAGAATCGTCTTCTCCACCACGCCCATCGATCCCGCCAGCTCCGCATGACGCTTCAAGTGGCGATAGTCTCCATGTATCGGAATGAAGAACTTCGGCCTCACCAGGTTGATCATTAACCTCAGCTCCTCCTGGCTCCCATGTCCGCTCACGTGGATCAAACCCGACTGTCCATCGTCATGAATCACCTTCGCATCGCGCCGCTCCAGGTGATCGATCATCCGATAGATCGACTTCTCATTCCCCGGAATCACCCGCGAGCTCAGCAGCACCGTATCTTCAGCATCGATGTGCGCGAACTTGTGATTATTCACCGCAGCCCGGCTCAGCGCGCTCATCGGCTCGCCCTGCGTTCCGCTGATCATGATCAGCAACTTATTCGCAGGAAAATCACGAATCTGCCCCGGATTGATCACCAGCCCCTGCGGCACGTCGAGATACCCAAGATCCTGCGCAATCTCGGTCGAGTTATCGAGCGACCGCCCAATAATCGCAACCTTGCGCCCATGCTGATGCGCCAGCTCCATCGCCAGCCGAATCCGATGAATCGAAGACGAGAAGCAGCTAAAGAAAAGTTTCTTCTTCGTCTGCGAAAAGATCTCATCCAGCTTCGGCCTTACCGCTCGCTCGCTCGGCGTATACCCATTGCGGTCTACGTTAGTCGAGTCCTGCAGCAACGCCAGCACGCCCTGTTTGCCCAGCTCGGCAAACGCATGCAAATCAAACGGTTTGTTATCCGGCGGTGAAAGATCGATCTTGAAGTCGCCCGTATGCAGCACCACACCCACCGGCGTATGAATCGCCAGCGCCACGCAGTCCACCAGCGAGTGCGTCACCCGAATCGGCATGATCGAAAACGGTCCCAGCGTCAGCCGCTTACCGGGAATCATCTCGTTCAAATCTGCGTCATCCAGCAGCCTGTGCTCTTCGAGCTTGCCCTCGACATACGCCAGCGTGAACTCCGTCCCATACACAGGAACGTTCAGCTCAGACAGAATCCACGGCAGCCCGCCAATGTGGTCTTCATGCCCGTGGGTCAAAAGGATCGCGCGAACCTTCTCGCGGTTTTCAGTCAAATAGCTGATATCCGGGACAACAATGTCCACACCCAGCAACTCTTCTTCAGGAAACATCAGACCAGCATCGATGACAATAATGTCATCCTGCCAGCGGATCGCCATGCAGTTCATACCGAACTCGCCAAGGCCACCCAGCGGAATCAACTTCAGTTTATCTTGTGCCATCAATGCTTAAGCTTATCACCGCAACGTGAAACGCTCTGTGAATCAACAGATACACAGCGTTTCCCTAAGCCGATTCGTCATCCTGACCCTGAGCGTAGTCGAATGGGGAAGGATCCTTGTATTTCACCTTTGCTTTTCCGCGTTCTATTCAACCTCAGACCAATTCTCGGGTTCCGCTGCCTCAAGCACCTGAATCCCCTCCGGCCCGCCAATCACCACCTTGCTCGCCATCCCCAGAAACAGCCCATGCTCCACTACGCCCACCGTCGCCTTCAACTTCTCCGCCGCCAATTTCGCGTCAAACCCAACCTGCGGCAGTTTGCAGTGCGCAATATAGTGCTGCCCATCGGTCACAAAGGGTTTGCCATCATCATTCACCCGCAACTCACAATCAAAACCCAGATCCTTCAGCCGCCTCATCGTCGTCTCAAACCCAAACGGCACAATCTCCACCGGCAGCGTAAACACCTGCCCCAGCGTCTTCACCAGCTTCCTGGGGTCAACCGCGATTATCAGCTTTGTACTCGCGATCGCCACAATCTTCTCCCGCAGCAGCGCTCCGCCGTGGCCTTTGATCAGATAAAGCGTCCCCTCCTGCACCTCATCCGCCCCGTCGATCGTCAGATCGAGCTGCGGCAGATGCGCAAAGTCACTTATTGGAATCTTCAAACCCAACGCCTGCTTCTGCGACGCCTCAGAGGTAGCAATCGCCGTAATCCGCAGTCCTTCCGCAACCCTTCGACCCACCTCTTCGATCACCAGCGCCGAAGTAGAGCCCGTCCCCAACCCCACCTTCATTCCATCTTCAACCTGCGACGCAGCCCACACCGCAGCCCTGCGTTTGGCTGCATCCGTCGAATTTGCCTGCTCCGGAGAACTCATGCCTTCCTTGATATCACGAGCAGAAAAAATCTGCACCACACCGCCAACGAATCAGCAAGAAGCCAGTGAAGCAGGTCCCCTGCCTGCTCAGCGACCGGTCCGTAAGCCATTGAGTCTTACAGCGTTTCCTTCCATAGCGCGAGCTCCGCAGCTTGCGGTCCTTGTTCCACCCTGCTTTCCGCGCTCGCCTTCGCGCCGAAGATCATCGTCGACCGGTTTTGTTCGTCATACTGCGGCCATGCAGGAAGCCCCGGTGCCGCTGGAGTTTCCCCGCGAATAAACGCTGCCCAGGCCGCATGCATCTGCTTGCCCAAAGCAGCTTCAGATGCAGCATCTGCAACCTGCCTATGCGGATGATTCCAAACCATCCCGACGTCCAACGAGTGATAAGCGTCGCCTGCAAACTTACCGCTCGTCTCGGCGAACTCCAACTCGTACACATACGCGCGTCCGCCACCCTTCAGATGCGCCTCTGCGACTCGGATAGAAGGAACCCAATACTCTTCCGCCGTAACAGCGCGAATGCGGCGCTGCTCGACGCTCAGCTGCGGATAGATCTCTTTGTATTTTTGATAGACAGCATCAAACTTCGCGACACTCGTGTTGCCGAGCTGCATCGCCGTCGCATCTTTCTTCGGATGTGGCCCAATGAAGATAGCGCTCTCTTCCCGATTCGTGCCGATCAGCAGTCTCTTGCCACGAGTCGAACCGCCGGCAATCGTCTCCACAGGAGGACGTGGAATAAAAGTCCCATCAATCTCAGCACGCAATGGGAAGTGCTGCGGCCACGTATCGAGGAACTCCTGCTGAGCCTGGATCAAGCTTGCTCCCGCTGCCGTCTTCACACTCGCGATGGTATCGCCCGATTGTTTCTGCCAGATATCTGCAAAACCCCTTGTGATCCCTGCGCTCGTCGGACGATCCCACACGCGTTCAGCCCCTCCGCTCTCGGAGATCATCTGATGAAACAGTGGCTGAGCTGAGGGAATGCCCATCAAAATATCCGTCAACTTCGCACCCGCCGACTCTCCCCCGACAGTAACGCGAGCCGGATCACCACCGAAAGCACCGATATTCTCCTGTATCCACGACAACGCAGTCATCACGTCATGCAGGCCATTGTTCGCGGTTCCTGCATACTGCTCCCCGAGAATAGGTTCGAAATCCAGAAAGCCAAAGACGCCCAGACGGTACTCGACAGAGATGCTGATGATCCCTTCCCGTGCAAAATCCGTGCCGTCATACGTGGGCTCAAAGGCGTAGCCGTCAGTGAAACCTCCGCCGTGAATCCAGACAAAGACGGGGAAGGGCCCGCTACCCTCAGGCGCCCAGATGTTCAGGTAGAGGCAATCTTCGCTGTGCGGTACTGTCAGCAGTTTGCGCTGCATCGGCGCTGCGGAGAACTTCGTCGCATCACGTTCGCCCTTCCACGGGTTCACCTTCGCTGTAGGCAGAAAGCGTAGTGATCCCACTGGCGGTTCAGCGAACGGAACGCCACGAAAGACGCGGACACCGTCTACGATTTCCCCACGCAGTGCTCCGCTCGGTGCGCGAACGACTACGGAGGCGGCGTCAGGTGCCGCGAAGAGACTGCTGGTTCGGGAAGCAAATACGGCCAACGAACCATTTACCAGGAAGCTTCGACGAGTGATCATAGGGGTCGGCTTTATTTTAGCTGTCATCTCCTCAACCTAAAGTCTCGTAAGCCATGTCACTCTAAATAGACCGAACTTCCACAGAAGGGAAGAGAACTCCATGCAGAAAGTCGCCGAACAAATTCATGGCTACACGTACGGAACATCCGAAGTCGCGACCTCGCCTGTCACGCTGCAGCAGCTGGAAGCTCTGAAAGTCACCGTGGGCTTCACAGAAGAAGATCAGCGCTATCTCCAGCAAGCCGGCACTGTACTCGCAGACCAGACCAAACAGATCGTAGAACACTGGCGCAGCGGAATCATCGCAGGAATTCCAAATCTCGCTCGACACTCACGCTCTCCACTGAACGAACCCCTACCCGACTACCTCGCCAAGAGCAATCTGCGATTCCAGCAATGGATCCTCGACACCTGCCTCCGCCCCTACGATCAGGATTGGCTCAACTATCAACAGGAGATAGCCCTTCGCCACACCGCGCTGAAGAAAAACCAAACCGACAAAGTCAGTTCAACTCCTTACGTCCCACTCCGCGACATCGTCGGCTTCATCTCTGTAATAAACGAAACCATCAAACCTTATCTCGCCGCGAAGAATCATTCTGCCGACGAAGTGGATCGAATGCATCGGGCATGGTGTAAATCGATCCAACTCCAGTTGGCACTCTGGGCTGAACCTTACACCGACGCCCACCAGGCCCCAAACGAATGGTGAAAAAGTGAAAGAAGACGTCCTACCGGCGGTCACCTCGTGACAGCTGCGGACAACATCTGATCGCGACCAACGGGAGCGCCAACCGAAGGGATATACAAGTCACGAAGTGACCGCTGCCCGCGCAGGGCGAACTCGAAGCAACACACAATCCTCGAAAGCACGGAGACACCAATGTCCACGCCCGAACAGTACGACGCACTCATCATCGGCAGCGGAGAAGCCGGAAAATATCTCTCCTGGCATCTCGGTTCCCAGGGCAAGAAGGTCGCCAACATCGAAGACAAGCGTCTCGGCGGAGCCTGCCCCAACGTAGCCTGCCTGCCCAGCAAAAACGTCATCCACTCCGCCAAGGTCGCCTCCTTCTTCCAGCGCGGCTCCGAGTTCGGCATCGTCCACGGCAAATGGCACGTCGACATGGAGGGCGTCAGCGCCCGCCGCCAGCGTATGATCGACGGCCTCCGTGACATGCACCTCGCCAACTACTCCAAATCCAACGCCGAGATCGTCATGGGCTTCGGGCGCTTCATCGCCGACAAAACCATCGAAGTCGCCCTCAATGCCGGCGGCACCCGCACCCTCCGCTCCGACCACATCTTCCTCGACACCGGCTCCCGAGCCACCATCGATCCCATCCCTGGCCTCGTCGAATCCGCGCCCCTCACCCACATCGAACTCCTCGAACTCACCGTCCTCCCCGAGCACCTACTCGTCCTCGGCGGAGGCTTCATCGGCCTCGAACTCGCCCAGGCCATGCGCCGCTTCGGATCCAACGTCACCATCATCGAGCGCAACCCAACCCTCGTCCACCGCGAAGATCCTGACGTCACCGAAGGCCTCCACCAACTCTTCAAAGACGAAGGCATCGACATCGTCACCAGCGCCAACATCACCCGCGTCGAAGGGGTCTCCGGCAAATCCGTGACGGTGCACCTAAGCGATGGCGCGAAGCTGCAGGGCTCCCACATCCTCGTCGCCACTGGCCGCACGCCCAACACGCAAAACATGGGTCTCGACGTCGTAGGCATTAAAACCACTCCCACCGGCCACTTCGAGGTCAACGACCGGCTCGAGACCACCGCCCCCGGCGTCTGGGCCATGGGCGACTGCGCCGGCTCACCCCACTTCACCCACATCTCCTTCGACGACTTCCGCATCGTCCGCGACAACCTCGCCGGCGCCAACCGCACGACGAGGAACCGTCAGGTCCCCTCCGTCACCTTCACCGACCCCGAACTCTCCCATGTAGGCCTCACCGAAAATGAAGCAAAGAAGCAGGGAACAGCCTACCGCCTCGGCAAGATCCCCATGGCCGCCGCCCTTCGCACCCGCACCCTCGACGAGACCCGCGGCTTCATGAAGGTCCTCATCGGCGCCGACGATCACATCCTCGGCTTCACCGCCTTCGGCTCTGGCACCGGCGAACTCCTCCCCGTCATTCAACTAGCGATGTCGGCCAACCTACCCTACACCGCGGTGCACAACATCATCCTGGTCCACCCCACGCTATCCGAAGGCTTCATCAATCTCTTCAACACGGTCCCAAAAAGACCAGCATAGAAAAAGGCCCATCCCGACCAGCGGGAGGGCCACTGCAAATCTTTATCACCGCAAAAAAGGTACACACGCCACGAAGTGGCCGCCCCACGCGCAGTGGGCCCGTCCGGCAGGACAAGACCCGCAATAACTAACGCAAAATCTCCTCTAACACCAAAGAAAGCTCAGTCTTCTCGTCCCGATATTTAACAATCACCGGAGCCGCCAAACTCAACCCCCACTCCGCACCCTTCCCCTTCGAAACCGCTCTCGATCCCGGCACCACCACCGCACCCTCCGGAATCACCAGCGGCATCTCCGCCGTAGCCTTATAAATCTCGCCTTTCACCAGGTCGTACACCGGCGTCCCTCGCGTCAACACTGTACCAGCCGCCAGCACCGCGCGCTTCCGCACCACGGTCCCCTCATAAACACCAGTATTCCCGCCAATCAAACAATCGTCCTCAATAATCACAGGGGAAGCATTCACCGGCTCCAACACTCCACCAATCTGGGCCGCTGCACTCAAATGCACGCGTCGACCAACCTGCGCACAGCTCCCCACCAGCGCATGCGAATCCACCATCGTCCCTTCATCCACATACGCCCCAACATTGACGTACGCCGGCGGAATCACCGCAACCCCCTTCGCCACATAAGCACCAGTCCGCACACTCACGCCGCCCGGCACCACCCGTACTCCGTCAGCCACCGAAAACCGCCGCACCGGATATGTATGCCGGTCGATAAACTGCAGCGTCTCGCCGCCCATCTCCACCATCGTCCCAATGCGAAACCCCAATAGAATCCCGCGCTTCACCCACCCATTTACACGCCATCCCAGCGGCACCGAAGCATCGGGCTCCGCTGCTCTCAACTCTCCCGCTTCCAACTTCCCACGCAGCTCAAGAAAAGTTGCCTCCGCCTCAGCATCACCAACCGCTATCGCACCCTGCGCAAACCAATGCTCAATCCGTTCCTGCAACGTTCCGTTCAAAACTTATTCCTCGTCTTTCACGTTTCTGTGAACTATCAATCGATTGCGATGAAGCCTAAAACATCCGCAGATCTTCCCCTGTTGCCGGAACACCAACCAGCATCCCCAACTCACCAATCATCCGTTCCAGCCGTCTCCGCGTCGCATCAGACACCGGAACCATCGGCAGCCGCAGCACATTCTCCCCACGCCCCAGCATATGCAGCACCGCCTTCACCGGAGCAGGACTAGCCTCCCAAAAATGCGCCTGCATCAGCCGAAAAAACTGCCGGTTGATCCGCCGCGCATCTACCCAGTCGTTCTCCAGTGCCGCCCGTACCATCCGCGCCATCTGCCCCGGAATCACGTTCGAAGCCACCGACACCAACCCCGCACCACCCAACGCCAGTACCGGCAGGGCCAGCCCATCATCTCCCGCAAATACTTTGAAGTTTCGCGGCGCGGTCGTCAGCAGCTCGGTGATCTGCGCAATATTTCCGCTCGACTCTTTCACCCCAATAACATTCTTCAACTCCGCCAGCCGAAGCATCGTCGCCGGCTCCAAATTCGCACCTGTCCGCGAAGGAATGTTGTACAACAGCACCGGAAGCGCCGTCGCCTCCGCGATCGCTTTGAAGTGCTGATACTGCCCTTCCTGTCCAGGCCGGTTGTAGTAAGGATTGGCACTCAGGACACCCGTCAACCCATGCACCTGTGACACCTTTCGCACCCGCGCCACCGCTTCATGGGTCGAGTTGTGCGTGCAGCCCGCAAACACCGGAACCCGCCCCGCCGCAGCAGCTACCACAACCTCAATCGCCCGCAGCCACTCCACCTCAGTCAGTGTCGAGGCTTCTCCCGTCGTCCCGCACGGAACAAGAAAGTCGATTCCACTCTCGATCTGCCACGTCACCAGCGCATGCAGCGCAGGCTCATCCACACTGCCGTCCCTGCGAAAGGGAGTCACCAGCGCCGTTCCACAACCCATCAATTCCATAATGACTGCAAGTTTACCCCGTCAGCGATGTTGATTTCAGCGCACCCAGCCCTCGCGTCGAAATCAACCCAAAAAATAGCCCCGACGATCTCTCGCCGAGGCCGAGCGCTTTTTACAACAACTAGCCGCGATAGAGCTCCGACGGCACATGGAACTCAGGCACATGCAACTCCGCCGCTCCATTCGCCGCTCCCGCGGGCATGTCCATGCACTTCACAAAAGCCGTCTGGAACTTCGCCATCTCGGACTTCGTCCCCACCGTCACCCGCACATAGTTCGGCATCGCCGACCACGTCCTTCCAACCGCAACATTCTCTTTCAACATGGCCGACTGAAACTCTTTACCAGGACGTTTCACATCCACCATGAACATATTGCCCTGCGATCCCGGAATCACCTTATAGCCATGCTTCGTCAGAAACTCCACCGTCTCCGTCCGAACATCCGCATTGATCTTCTTGCGCAGAGGAACCAGATCCTTATCCAGCAAACTCGCGCGGGCAGCCGCAGCGCTCGCAATCGAGACGCTTGCCAGGCTCTGGCTGGGCCCACCCACATTGTTGAACCGGTCAATCAAATCCGGCCTTGCCACTACGAACCCAGCACGCAACCCAGCCATGCCGTAGATCTTCGAGAAAGTCCGCATCACAATTACATCTTTATCCTGCGTCACCAGATCGATGCAGGATTCGTTATCGGAAAAGTGGGTATAAGCCTCGTCGATAATCACAACCGAACCCGCCGGCTTGTTGTTCACCAGCCAAACGATGTCTTCCTTGGGAGTAATCGTCCCTGTCGGGTTATTCGGATTCACAATGTAGTACGCGCCCGGCGAAGGATGTGCCTTCAACATCGCCTTCACATCATGCGCATACGTGGCGGTCAGCGGCACCGGATACTTCGGTGCTTTCATCGTCTCAGCCGCTCGCGGCCCTTGCTCGTAGCTAGGATCTCCATAAACCAGCGGCTTGTCCGGACCGATGTTCGACATCAACGCCAGATCCAGCGGCCCGCTCGATCCAGGAAACAACGCCGAATAATCTTTCTTTAGCCCAAACTGCCCATTGAAGACATCAATCGTCTTCATGTACTCATCCCAGTGGTAACGGCCTCCTTGCGCGCCCATGCTACATATCGCCGTTAGTGCGGACTGCGCCGGCCCCAAAGGATTTTCATTCGAGCTGATCACAACCGTGTCGGCCGAAAGCGGCTGCATCCCGCGCGTCCCGCTTCGTCGCGCCGTCTGCCCTGCCGCCGCAGGGGGTGTCATCGAGGCAAATGCCGGAAACGTAGTCGCCGCCGCCGAAGCAGCGCCAACGATACGCAGAAACGATCTGCGGGAGACACCTTGCGTCATATCGGAATTCATAGAAAGTTCTCCTCGAAAAAGTTTCGACTAGTAGAGATGCGACACCACGGCGACAGAAGGAAGAGGCCAACTGAGGATCCTGAGGATCTGCTACATATTTCCTGCAAAAGCGAATCGCCTTGCAGCAACTATTCTTTGGGAACTTTGGGGTGTAGACGGACCGCCGTCCGATTGAGTTTCAATTTACCGCGAATTTCCTGCAAATACCAGAAAAATTCTTCCGGCCGCAGTGGAAAAGCCAGGAACCACGCAGCTCTTCCACCCTTGAGAACGTCACGCGGCCCGCATATTCGAATCAACGCCGAGCCGCGCCCCGCTTGCGAACTAAACCCACTCGCCCCTGCGCATTAACGGCTCAGCCGTCCCATCCGCGGCCACACCATCCACATCCATCTCACCCGACCCAATCATCCAGTCGACATGGATCAGGCTCGCATTCGCACCCAACGCCGCCAGTTGCGCCGCATCCATCTTCTCGCCGCCGATCAAGCACGTCGAATAGGCCTGCCCCAGTGCAATATGGCTCGCAGCGTTCTCATCGAACAGCGTATTCCAGAACAACACCCCGCTCTGCGCAATCGGCGAAGAGTGCGGCACCAGCGCTACCTCACCCAACCGTCGCGCGCCATCATCGGTGCTGATCAACCGGTTCAGCACATCCTCTCCAGCCGTCGCCGTAGCCTCAACGATCTTCCCGCCTTCAAACCGCACCGCAATATTTTCAATCAGCGTCCCCTGGTGCGACAGCGGCTTCGAGGCCCGCACCGTGCCATTCACGCGGTCCTTATGCGGCGTCGTAAAGCACTCCTCGGTAGGAATATTCGGCTGGCAATACACTCCATTCCCCGCAGTCGTCCCACCGCCAGCCCACAGATGGTCATCCGCCAAACCAACTGTCAAATCTGTCCCTGGACCTTTGAAGTGCAGCGCAGAAAACCTCTTCGCGTTCAGCATATCCATGCGCTTCTTCAGGCGCGCTCCATGCTCCTTCCACTCTGCCACCGGGTCATCCACTGCAATCCGCGACGCGACGAAGATCGCCTCCCACAACTTCGCGACGGCAATATGCTCAAGCTCCCCCGGAAACACCAGCTTCGCCCACTCCGGCGTCGCACAAGCGACGATCGTCCAGTTGATCTCATGCCGCGTAATCAACTCCATCGCCGGCTTTCCAGCCTTCGACGCCGCAACATTGGCCCGCGCCACCTTCGCAGGATCCTGCTTCGCCAAAAGCGCCGGATTCGCCCCCGCAATTGCCAGCCGAGCCGCTCCACTGCGGAAGCCCTCTGCAATCCCGTCATGCAGCCACTTCGGTGCATAGTCGAAGCTCGCATCTGCACCATACTCATATCGCGCCAACACACTCGGATCATCCGAATAGAAAGTACTTACCAGCAACGCCCCCGCCTTATAGGCATGCTCCGTAATTCGCCGCACCAAAGGAAGCGCCTCAATCGGAGCGGACATAATCAACTCCTGCCCCGCCTTCAATCCCAGCCCAACCTTCACCGCAACCTCGGCCAGCCGGTCGAGCTTCTCTTCAAACGTCAGTTCTGCAAACTTTGTCTTCGCAACCGCTTCCATCACGCTCATAACATCTCCTTGCAACAACTAAACCTCGGTGTAAATATCCTGAAAGTCAAAGCACCCTGTGCGCGATGCCAACCACTCCGCTGCTCTCACGGCCCCCTCTGCAAACCCGCGCCGCGAAAACGCTTCGTGCGTCAACACCAGCCTGTCAGCATCGCTCGTAGCAGTCAGCGTATGCAAGCCCATCACATCTCCCTCGCGCCTCGCCTCCACCGGCACCTCCGACACACCAGCCGCCGCCTCAACCACCTTCGACAAAGTGATCGCCGTGCCCGAAGGCGAGTCCAGCTTGCTTGCGTGATGCGTCTCTGCAATCGAGAACGCATATCCAGCCTTCTTTAGATCAGCCCCCATCGTCTTCGCCAGGCGAAACATCACCTGCACGCCAACAGAAAAGTTGGTCCCATACAACAGACCAGCCTGCTTCCGCTCTGCCAGCCCGCGCATATCGTTCAGCTTGTCGTACCACCCCGTGGTCCCAATCACCATCTTCGCGCCCGTAGCAAGGCACGCCCGCATGTTCTGAATCGTCGCCTCAGGCGTAGTGAAATCAATCACCACATCGAACCCCGAAACAAACGGTGGCGTCAGCGCCGAGGCTCCCGCATTCTCCTTCGCATCCAGCACATTCACGCTATGCCCACGTTCCGCCGCAACCGATGCCACCAGCTTGCCCGTCTTGCCCATCCCCAACACCAGAACCCGCATGTGTTCCTTCCTAAGCCTTACCCTCAAGCTGAACCCGATTCACAACATCGAACACCGTCTCATCCGGGTTCGCAAAAAAGTGGTTATGCAAACTCCGCACAGCCTCTTCCACATCCTCTTCATCGATCATGAAGCTCATATTGATCTCGCTCGCACCCTGCGAGATCATCCGCACATTCACATGGCTGATCGCTGAAAAAACCTGCCCCGCAATGCCATTGTGTCCGCGAATATCCTCGCCCACCAGACACACTAGCGCCTTGTGTCCTTCCATCTTCACATCCGCAATCTTCGCCAGCTCCGCACAGATCTCCGGCAGCTGCTGATTGCTATCAACGGTCAACGAGATACTCACCTCGCTCGTCGAAACCATATCGATCGCGCACTTGTACTTATCGAAGACGTCGAACACCGCCTTCAAATATCCATGCGACATCAGCATTCGGCTCGCAACAACATCAATAATCGTCAATCGCTTCTTTGCCGCAATGCTCTTGAACGGACTCGCGCACCTCGCCGCCATCGCGGTAATCTTCGTGCCTTCATTCTCCGCATTGCGCGAGTTCAACACCCACACCGGAATACTCTTCTGCACCGCTGGCAGAATCGTCGCCGGATGCAATACTTTCGCGCCGAAGTAAGCCAACTCCGCAGCCTCTTCAAAGCTGATCGTCTTCACTCGCAGCGCATCCGGACAGATCCGCGGATCGGTCGTCATAATTCCATTCACGTCCGTCCAGATCTCGATCGCGCCCGCGTGCATTCCGCCACCTACCAGCGAAGCAGTGAAGTCGCTGCCGCCGCGTCCAAGCGTGGTCGTAACCCCCTCCGCAGTCGAACCAATAAATCCTCCCATCACTGGCGTCTTCCCGGCCAAAACCAGCGGCAGCACAATCTCCGCCAGCTTCGCTTCAATCGCAGCGTCCTGCGGAACCGCCTTGCCGTAGCTCGCATCCGTAATGATGCAGGTCCGGGCATCCACATGGGCGCCTTCCAACCCCTGATGCTCGAGTGTCTCAGCCATCATCTTGCTCGACAGCCGCTCCCCAAAGCTCACCACCAGGTCGTTCGTGCGAGGCGTCAACTCCCCCACCGCCGCAATTCCCCGCAGCAGATCATCCAGCGCATCGAACTCCTGATGCAGCACCTGCTGAACCCGCACACACCGCTGTCCATCCAGCAACATGCTCGATGTATCGATATGCCGATGTCGCAGCCGAGCCCCAATCGCCAGTGCTCCAGCCTTATCCCCACGTCCCGCGGCCGCAGCAGCCGACAGCAGCAGATCAGTCACCTTCGCCATCGCTGACACAACAACGACAGCCTCCAGCCCCTTCTCCCGCCGTCCGCGAACGATAGCCGCCGTCCGTTTCATCGCCGGCGCGTCTTCTACCGACGTGCCCCCAAACTTCATGACAACCAACTTCTCCCGCGCTACGCTCAAGCCGTCACCGCCGCAGCCTTGAGCTGATCCCCATCCTTCGCCGAAACCGCCTGCAATGGAACTCCCAACTTATCCAACTTACCCAGCAACGCCAGCACCTCCGCGTTCAACACCGCTGCTCCCGCCGCACCGCGAATCGTATTGTGCGACAGCACCACAAACTTCCAATCCAGCAGAGTGCACTCGCGCAACCGCCCCACCGTCGCCGTCATTCCATGTCCTCGCATCCTGTCCAGACGAGGCTGCGGCCGATCCACTCCCTCGTCATACTCCACCGGCTGCTCAGGAGCCGTAGGCAGATGCTGTCCCTGCAACGGCAGAAACTCACTCCAAGCCGCAATTATCTCCTCCCGCGTAGCCTTCTTCTTCAGCTTGATACTCACGCACTCCGTATGCCCATCCTCCACCGCAACACGGTTGCAATGCGCGCTTACCTTCGCATCCAGCAACTCAATCTTCGCGCCCTTCCGTTCCCCCAGCAGCTTGCCGACCTCCTCCTGCAGCTTCTCCTCTTCATTTTTGATAAACGGAACCACGTTCCCAAGAATGTCGAGCGATGCCACTCCCGGATAACCCGCGCCGCTCACCGCCTGCATCGTCGACACAAACAAGCTCTCAATCCCAAACTTCTCTTCAAGAGGCTTCAACGCCAGCACCAGCCCAATCGCGCTGCAGTTAGGATTCGTGACGATATACCCACCACGCCCACCATGGTCCTTCCGCCAGCTCTGCGTCTCCAGCAGTGCAAGATGATCTGAATTCACCTCCGGCACCACCAGCGGCACATCCGCTGTCATCCGAAACGCGCTCGAGTTCGAAATCACCGCGCAACCTGCCGCCGCAAACTTCGGCTCCAACTCTCGTGCAATATCCGCATCGAGCGCCGCAAAAATGATCTTCGGCAGCTCAATCGCCGATCCCTCAGGAACATTCGGTTGCAGCGTCATCGCCGCAATTCGCTTCGGCAGTGGAGTCTCGAGCTTCCACTTGCAAGCCTCGGCATACGTCTTCCCGGCACTGCGATCGCTCGCTGCCAGCCATGCAATCTCAAACCACGGGTGATTGCTCAAAAGTTGAATGAATCGCTGCCCGACCATTCCGGTCGCGCCAAGAATGCCAACCCTGCGTCGTTCCATCCACTAAGAATAACTCGCGGACCGAACACCGTCACTTACCCACGAGCCGACCAACGGAAGGCCCGAGCAACTAACCCAACAAAACAGAGTATAGAAGTCACGAAGTGACCGCTCTCCGCGCAGGAGGCCCGTCCGGCAGGACACTATCTAGTTGTCCCGCCGCCGCGAGCGCGTCATCCGGTGCCCACCGCCAGCCCACACCAGCAACGCCACCAGCAGATGCAACAAAAACCAGAAATGAATCCCCTGATCCTGATAGATCAGATACAACACCAGCGCACGCGGCAGCAGCAACCAGAAAAGAAGTGGCACCACCCCCGAATAGTGAGGTGGTGTCAGATCGAAGTGAAACGGCCCCAGCAAACCCTGAAACCACGCCACGACCATCGCGAGCCGAGGCAAAAACAGAGCAAATACCAGAAACCAAAGCGGCAGCGCATGAACCACGAACGCCAGATCAACCGTAAACTGCGCCGTATGCTGTGCTGCCAACACCGCCAACTCTGCAATCATCCTGCCTCCGTAGCTGTCCTTTGATCTTCGTTACGCGATCAACTTCTACTTCGCACTAAAACTGAAGTCCGCCTTCGTCGTCCCCTTCGGCTCAACCGTCACGGTCATCGTCTGTTCGCCCAGCTTCTCGTGCACCGCCGCCAAAGTATACGTCCCCGCCGGCAATCCAGTGATTCCAAAATGTCCATCCGCATCCGTAACCGCGAAAAACGGCGTAGCCGAAACATTGATAAACGCATTCATCCAGGGATGGTTATTACACCTCACCGGAATCATCACCTCTGGCTGATTGAACTGCTTCACCTGCGGCGAACCCTTTGGCCCCTGCGAAATATCAATCGGCTGACTTCCAGCCACAGTCGGCATCGTGTGAATGTTATGCATCGTCGAGTCCGAGTTTCTAAACTCCACCGACCCACCCCGCACCACCGCAATCACATGCGGCACATATTTACATCCCACCTGGTCGAGCACTACCGGCGCAGGCGTCGGGCCGCCCGACAACATCGCAGCCGGAGGCCCGCTCTTGATATACACATAAACATTCCCCAGCTTGCCGTCCTTCACCGCATACTGCTCAGCAAAGTTGTCCGCAGCCGTCATCGAGCACACCGGATCCATCGACATATCGATCTTCACCGGCTCCGGAGCTTTCCCAGCAAAACGGATCGTCCCCGTCACCATCCCCAACGCCGCCTTATCGAGTTGCACCGTAGGTGTCGGCGCTATCTTCGACATCTCTGGCACCGTGTTATCGCCGCTGTGCTTCACCGCGTCGCTGGGCTTGCATCCACTCATCACGCCACACGCAACCACACCAGCTACCAACCAACCACAAATCCGCCTCATACCACCTCGCTCAAATCTCTTCCTTGAAAACTGCCACAATCGCACCACGCAAACGCCTAAGCCGCAGCCCCCGGAGCTTCCATCGCAGCCACCACCGCATCGGCAAATGCCTTCGTCCCGCTGGTGCCGCCAACATCCTTCGTCAGCGTCTTCCCCTCGCGATACACCTGCTCCAGCCCTGCCTGCACCCGCTCCGCCGTCGCCGGCTCATCAATGTGATGCAGCATCAGCACCGCGCTCTGCAACAACGCAGTCGGATTCGCCATATCCTTCCCAGCAATATCCGGAGCCGATCCGTGCACCGCTTCAAAGATCGCGCACTCAGTCCCAAGATTCGCTCCCGGAACCAATCCAAGCCCGCCCACAAACGCGCTGCAAAGGTCGCTGAGAATATCCCCATACAAATTCTCAGTAAGCAAAATGTCGTACTGATAGGGATTCATCACCAACTGCATGCAAGTGTTATCCACGATGTGCTCGTGATACGCCACCTCAGGAAACTCTTTCGCCACCGTCTGGCAGCAGCGCAAAAACAAACCATCCGACAACTTCATGATGTTCGCTTTATGGATCGCATGAATCTTCTTCCGCCCATGCTTCCGCGCATAATCAAACGCAAACTTAGCAATCCGCGTCGAACCCTTCTCGGTAATAATCTTCAGCGCCTGCACCACTCCGGGCACAACCTCATGCTCCAACCCGGCGTACAAATCTTCCATGTTCTCGCGCACAATCACGAGATCGAGTCCCGGGTACTTCGTCTTCAGCCCAGGAAGATTCTTCACCGGCCGAAAGTTCGCAAACAGCTCAAACTTCTTCCGGAGCGTTACGTTGATCGAAGTGAACCCCCCACCAACCGGCGTCGTCACCGGCCCTTTCAACGCCACACGATTCTTCTCGATCGAGTCATACAGCACCTTCGGAATGTACTCACCCGTCTTCTCAAACGCATTCGCTCCCGCGTCATACGGATGCCAGTCAAACGCCAAGCCCGTCGCCGCACCCGCTGCCTCCAGAATCTTCACCACCGCGCCAGAGACCTCGGGCCCAATCCCATCGCCCGGAATCAAAGTAATCCTGTGCGTCTTCTTCGCTGCCGTCATCCACTACCGCCTTTTCTTTGGGTCTTTCCCGTTCAACAACTCTTCCAGTTCTTCCTTGAACTCGCGAACATCCTTGAAGTCCCGATACACACTCGCGAACCGAATATACGCGACGGTATCGATCTCCTTCAGCCGCGTCATAATCAACTCACCGACCTCATTCGTCGTCCGCTCACGCTCCGGGGAATCGACCACATACGCCTCGGTCTCATCCACAATCCGCTCCAGATTCACAGCAGCGACAGGCCTTTTCTCGCAAGCATGCAGCAGCCCGCTCAGCACCTTCTGCCGGTCGAACTTCTCCCGCCGTCCATCTTTTTTCACCACCATGTAGGGGATCTCGTCGATCCGCTCATACGTCGTAAATCGCTTGTTACAGCCTTCGCACTCCCGTCGCCGGCGTATCGAATCCGCGTCTTTGCTCTCGCGTGAATCGACAACTCGGTCCTGGGCAAAACCACAGTAGGGGCACTTCATCGGAATAAGTCGATTCTATCAGCGCAAACAAGCGGATCATCCGCCGACCAACGGGAGGCAGCAACCACTTCACCCACACAGAAAAGGAACACAAGTCACGAAGTGACCGCTCCACGCGCAGTGGGCCCGTCCGGCAGGACAAGCCGCGAGAAAATTACCCCAAATCCCCTTCAACCACCGCAGCCCCAGCCGCTTCACTCTCTTGGGCAACCTTCTTCAAACTCACATGTTCCACCCGCGAGTAGATCAACCCAGTAGGAATAATGCAGAGAAAAGTAACCACCAGCAACAAAGCCCCACAAGCGGTAGCAGCCTCAAGCGGCGCACCAAAAAACGTATGCATCGCCGCAGCGGTAATCGCAATCTGAGTAAACCACCCAATAATCGGAAGCTGCAGCAGCGAACCACCAATGCTGGCCGCCATCAACAGCATCGTCCGCGAAAACGTCACCCCAGCCAGCTCAGGAGTATGCACAAACGCGTGCGCAGTCTGCAGATAAGCAAACCCAATCATCATCCACATCGTCAGCGACAGCAGTGTCACCACACCAAAGTCCCGAGCCGAAGACAACGCATTCAGCCCATCGCGAAACCCGATAATCTTCGTAGCGATGCTCTCCCCAGCGGACTTCGAAACCAACCCAACCGTCCTTCTCGCAAACGTAGCGACGGTGCCACCCGCAGCCCTCACCACACCCGCAAAGATCGCAATCGCAAGCGTAGCTCCCATGCTCAACACGCCCGCCTTCACAAACACCTCATGATGAGGCAGGCCCTTCGGAGTGAAAGCCAGCGCCCCCGAAAAGATCAGCGCCGCCGCTCCCAGATCGAACATGCGTTCAATCGTCCATACCGCTATCTGCGAGCTCAACGGCAGGTTCACCCGTCGCGCCACCAGGTACGGCCGAGTGAAGTCCGCCAGCCGCCCAAACAACGCCACCGCAGTGAACCCAATAAACTGCGAACCCAGCAAGGAAGCAGGGGAGACCTTCTTCGTCGGCGACAGAAAAACCGACCACCGCACCGCTCGCAGAAAAAATGTAACGTAAATCAGCACAATTCCAGCGACGATGTGTCCCACGCTCACATACCGAAGCTGCTGCCAGAAGTTGGCCCAATCAAACTGCACTTTCGTCCGAAACAGCCACACCAGCACCACCAGCGCAACCGCGCCGACTCCCCACACCACTGCGTTACGCTTGGTCATCCATCTCTCTCTTGATCCGTAGCTGGTGCTGTCTTATCGTGCCTGGGCAACCATCGCCATCTGCTTCCGGCGATTAAACTCGCGAATCACCCGCGCCACATACGCCCGAGTCTCGCGAAACGGAGGCACCCCGTGGTATTTATCCACCGCGCCCGGCCCAGCGTTATAAGCCGCCAGCGCCAGCGCCACATTGTCGTGATACCGCGTCAGCATCAAATCCAAATACGCCGTCCCGCCCGAGATATTCTGCTCCGGCCGAAACGCATCTTCCACACCCATCGCACTCGCGGTCCCAGGCATCAGCTGCATCAGCCCCTGCGCGCCAGTCCTTGAAACTGCTCTTACCTGCCCACCACTCTCAGCCCTCACCACGCTTGCCAACAGATCCTCATCGATGTTGTGCGCCGCGCCCGCATGTGCCAACATCTCATGCATCTCCTCTTTCGTAGGCACGGTCATCAGCGTCACAGCAGACGGCGCCTTCACCTCCGCCACCGGCTCCGGCAGATCCGCGACCATCTCCACCCGAACCACCGAATCCGCCGCGACATCCATATAGTTCGAACCCGCGGCAGTCCCTGCCTTTTCCGCAAAATAGAGACGGACCTTATCCCCAACCGCCTCTCGCCGAACGCAATCCAGCTCAAATCCATTCTTCAGCGTCACGTGCTCTGCCGCGCGCGCCAACGGGCACACCGCCGCGATCACCGTGCTCAACACAAACGCTTTAATCCACATTGCCACCTTCAAAGCCTACCACCCCGATCCACCATCGACCCAACTTTGAACTCCCACGATCGGGTCATCCAAGCCCGCCCCCCAGCATCCTCTCAATCACCTCCGCCACTCCATCCTCATAATGCCGCCGCCCCATCCTCCACCCTCTGTCCCCCGCCAACGCCTTCAGATCCTCCGGAGCGTTCCCCATCAACACCGCATGCCCCGCAACCTCCAGCATCGAAACATCATTCCAGTTGTCCCCAATCGCCAGGATCTCCTCTGCCTTCACCCCTCGCTTCTCCGCCAACCGCAGCAGCGCCGACCCCTTACTGCAGCCCGCCGGCAAAATATCCACCATGCTCAAATCCCGCTCCGGATACTCCGTCCGATGCAGCGCCGCCTCCGCCCCCGCAGCCCGCTCCTGCGGAGTAATCCCGCCCCGGGCCAGGCCAATATTCTCCAGCCGCCGCACCTCGTCCTTCCTAAGCGGCGAAACCCCCACAGCCGACACCCCTGGATGCTCCAACAGCCTCGCCTCCGCCCTTCGCATCCGCTCGATCGTTCCACACAACAACATCGAGATCGGCGCCTCCCCCTCCAGCGCATCTTCAATCGGCACCACGCATTCGATATATGGCTTATTCGCCGCCACCCATTTGGTGATGCTGGTATTCAACTCTGCCAGGTGCTCCACCACCAGCGCCCCACGCACATCCTCGCCATCGTCCGTCACCTTATCGAAGGTCACCACCAGCGCATTGCGAAACTCCTGCACATGCCCACACAGCCACCGCGCCGTCTCCAACGGCAGCAACGTCCTGTCCAGCAACTTCGCCCCAATCGTCCGCGTCACCGCGCCGTTCGAGCTGATCAGAGCGTCCTCCTCCCGCAAACCCAGCCCCCTCAGCACACGCATCGCATACGGGTGCCGCCGCCCGGTAGCCACCACCACCGTCATCCCGGCCTGCTCTGCTGCCTTGATTGCGGCCAGATTTCGCTCGCTCACCAGCCCATTCGGCCCAACGAGCGTTCCGTCCATGTCCACTGCTATTAAACGCATGCCCACCTCAATTTCCCTGAATATTCTCTCATCTTCCCTGTATAAGTATCCATAACCTATTCAATATCTGCCATTTACGAGAAATTCACGTGACATTCATGGGCCTCTAAGCCACACTGGTAACAGGCACCACAAAGGCTTGTGTATGTTTCACAAAAATGTACTAACCTCCCTTGGGAGCGTCTCACCGCAACAAATTCCAGATTCTTCTCCCCAAACCTCCAACCAGCCCTCCAATCGAATTGCGCTGGTGCCGCCTGGCAGCGGAGCTCCGTCCCAAGCAAAACCCTCTCCGCTCTTGGACTTCATCTCCATCGCAGCCCCGCGCTGTTCTTCGTTCTTTGCCGAAGCCGCGGTGCTGGTCCTCGTCCTGGCCCTGCTCGACAGGTTCATGCTCAAGGGCCGCATGGAGCTCAACTGGGTCATCAGCGCCTTCGCCATCAGCGTCGCGCTCCTCGCGGCCAGCATCTTGACGGACTTCTCGTCCCGTCGCTGGCTCAAACGACACTAAGGACGCCCTGCGCGGGCATCGGTCACTTCGTGACATGTATAACCGGCTTCGCCCTGACGCGACCAACGGGAGCGCCGACCGAAGGGGTATACCCGTCACGAAGTGACCGCGCCGCGCGTAGCGGTCCCGGCCGGAAGGCCACCAGAAAGGTTTTACGGTAGCATCTAATATATGGCCGTTATTGCTTCGCTCGAGTGCGCTCGTTGCCACCATCACGTCTCTGCCGAAACTCCACAAACTCTCTGCCCCCTCTGCGCCGGCTCTCTCTACGTCCGTTACGACATGGACAAGCTCCGCCAGACCGCAAAGCGTGAAGACATCGCCGCCCGCGCAGCCGCCTCTCCCAGAAGCCTCGGCATGTGGCGCTACTCCAGCGTCCTGCCCGACGTCGCTCCCGTCACTCTCGGCGAAGGCTGGACCCCCATGCTCCACAGCAAGCGGTACCCCGGCCTCTACATCAAGGAAGAGGGAGCCAACCCCACCGGCACCTTCAAAGCACGCGGCCTAGGCCTCGCCGTCACGATGGCGAAACACTACGGCCTGCAGCATCTCGCCGTCCCCTCCGCAGGCAACGCCGCTGGAGCACTCGCCGCCTACGCCGCCGCCGCCGACATCAAGGCCCACATCTTCATGCCGCAGGACGTCCCCTTCGCCAACTACCTCGAAGGCATCATCTACGGCGCCGACGTCACCATGGTCGACGGCCTCATCTCCGACTGCGCCCGCATGGTCGCCGAAAACATCAAGGCCCAGCGCGACGCCAACACCCCGGCCAATCAGATCTGGTTCGACATCTCCACCCTCAAGGAGCCCTTCCGCGTAGAAGGCAAAAAAACCATGGGCTACGAACTGGTCGAACAACTAGGCTGGCAATATCCCGACGCTGTCTTCTATCCCACCGGCGGCGGCGTAGGCCTCATCGGCATGTGGAAGGCCTTCGAAGAGATGGAGCAGCTAGGCTGGATCGAGAAGGGAAGCAAGCGCCCAAAGATGTACGCCCTCCAGGCCAGCGGTTGCGCACCCGTAGCCAAAGCCTTCGACGAAGGCAAGCCCGCCAGCGAGTTCTTCCAGAACGCCGCCACCTTCGCCGCAGGCCTCCGCGTGCCCAAACCCTACGGCGACGCCATCATCCTCGACATCGTTCGCCAATCCGGCGGCGCAGCCCTCGCCTTCACCGACGAGCAGATCCTGGCCAGCATCCTCGACTACGCCAAACACGAAGGCATCTTCCTCTCCCCCGAAGGCGCAGCCGCCACCGCAGCCTACGACGCTCTCCTCGCCACCGGCGACCTCAAGCCAACCGACAAGGTCGTTCTCTTCAACACCGGCGCCGGCCTCAAGTACACCGATATGACCGCCGAAGCCATGCACCTCAAGCGCCCCGGCATCCTCCCCAAGAGCATGCCCGTAGGCGGCATCATCACCCCACAATAGCCGCTGGAAATAAGAAAGCCTGCGCCTCATAAGAGGTGCAGGCTTTCGCATTGCTCCAGCCCTTACCTACCCAAAAGCCTTCACAATCTGTTCCACGCTACGCACCCGTCCCATTCGCGGAAAAACATTCTTAATCGGAAACTCGTGCACCTCCGCGCTCACGCTCGACATCGCATCCTCCGCAAACACCACCTCATAACCATGATCGAACGCCGCACGCGCGGTCGACTCCACCCCAAAGTTTGTAGCAATCCCGCCAATCACAATCGTCTTGATCCCGCGCCGTCTCAGGTGCTGCTCAAGATCTGTCCCATGGAACGCACCCCACGACCGCTTCTTCACCACCAGATCTTCCGGCTGCACGCCAGCCTCTGGAACGAACTCGGTAGCATTAGGCGGAGGCGTACCATGCATCAAAGGCGCATCCACAGGCAACTGCAGCATCTCCGGAATCAGCACCTTCACAAAGACAACCGTCGCGCCTTTCTGCCGAAAAGTCTTCGCCAGCCCAGCGCCCCGGCTCACCACATCAGCCGAGCTATACGGCGCCAGCTTCATCGCAGTAATGCCATGCTCAAGATCGATCAGCACCAGCGCGGTTGTCTTCGGGTCAAGAACGAAATCACTCACAAAGCCCTCCTTGGTATCTCTTGGAGAAAGAGATGCCCAAAGGCGATCTGACGTTCAGCCCAAATCAAAAAACAGTTTGATCAGACTCGATGGTCCTTGCCATTGATGTGAGTGTCGGTAAAGCAGATCCGAACAGGCAGATCCGAAATAGAACGCTACAGACTAGCCTCAGCCGCCTCAACATTGGGGAAGGTCTTCAGAACTTTATGCACCTTCGTCATCTCCAGCAGCGACAAAATCCGCTCATTCGCCCCCGCCAGCAGCAGCTTCCGTCCATGGCTTTCGGCCGACACGTAGTAGTTCATCAACAGCCCCAGCCCAGCCGAATCCATATACGGACTCTCGCTCAGATCCACAATCATCACCTGCGGCGTATGGCTGCGAAACTCGTTCTGAAACCCGAAGATCGTAGACAGGGTCAGCGGTCCCTCGAGCTTCAGGATCGTCGTCCCCTCGCTCTTTCCGGGCACAAAACTATGAGTCAAAGGTTGATCAAGCATAGTTGAAAGTGTAGGCAAGCCTCCCCGGCCATAGATTACAGCCGTGTAAATCCTGCGAAGGCCACTCCCCGGAAACGTCAGAGCTCAACCACCACCTTACCCACAGCTCCCGACTCCACCGCCGCAAAGGCTTCACCAAGATCCGCCGCGGTAAACCGTCGTTCGTTCATCAGTGGTCTCAGCTTGTCGCCCTCTGCCAGCGCAGCCGCTTCGCTCAGAATCTCACCGTGATGCGCCTGCCCCAGCCCGGTCAGTAGCGGCGTCAGGGTAAACACCCCCGAGTACGTCGCGCTACGAAACGATAGCGGAGCCAGCGAGTGCGTGCTCCATCCCAGGCAACTCACTACATGGCCCGTATACCGCTTCACCGCAACAAACGAAGCATCGATCGTGGCGCCTCCCACCGTGTCGTAGACCACGTCGAACCCTGCACCTCCCGTATACCTCTCCACATACTGGTCCGTTGAAAGCGCACGATAGTCGATCGCCGTTACGCCAAACTCCTCAACGACCTTCCGCTTCTCCTCAGAAACCGTAGCGAACACATCTGCCCCAAGTGCCTTCGCCAACTGCACCGCCACATGCCCCACTCCACCCGCACCCGCATGCACCAGCACCTTCTGTCCCGCATGCACCTTCGCGTGATCGACCAACCCCTCCCACGCCGTGATCGTAATCAATGGCAGCGCCGCAGCCTCGCGCATCGAAAGCGACTCAGGCTTCAAAGCAACCAGATCCTCATTCGCGACCACATACTCAGCCAGCGTCCCTTGCAGTCCACCCACGCCGCCCACCATGCCATACACCGCATCGCCCGGCCGGAACGCCGTCACTCCCGAACCCACCTGTTCGACCATCCCGGCCATATCCAGACCAAGCACCGCAGGCAGCGGCTGCTTCGCATGAGGCGCCTTCCCCGCACGAATCTTCGTATCCAGCGGATTCACGCAACTCGCGTGTACACGCACCAGCACCTGACCTGCGGAGGGAACAGGGCAGGGAAGATCCACCAGAGTAAAACCTGCATCAGGACGTTCGACCACATAAGCGCGCATAGCGTTTCTCTCTCATTCATTGCAAATTTTGTTAAGACTTGGTGGGTGCCAGTTACATCACCGATGGGCGGGCTTGCTTCAATCTCACAGAGTCTCTATCAGTCGGACGCAAACACAAGGGTCCCGATAGCTGGAAAATCTCTCTCCACACTCACTGCAACATAACGCACACAAATAGTTACGGTTCGATGTCAATCTATAGAAACGGCCCGGAAACAGCAAAGGGAGAATTGGTCTTTTGATTGCACCGCTTTCGAGTGCAATCCAATTGCCACAACCGCCATCCCGTGGCTCATCGTTCGTTCGGGACTAGGTTGGCAGGCATGACAGGCAGCTTTCAACTGACGACTTATCCAGGTACAGCAAGCCATCTGGATCTAAAAGAAGGGCCGTCCTCGGGAGGGACGGCTTTTCCTTCCCGACACTATCTTCAGCCAAAAGCTGTCAAGCCCCAAACCCACGAATCCCCGCGCCAGACAAGCACATTCGCGTGGCGTATG
This sequence comes from Tunturiibacter psychrotolerans, assembly GCF_051013365.1. Lineage (GTDB taxonomy): Bacteria > Acidobacteriota > Terriglobia > Terriglobales > Acidobacteriaceae > Edaphobacter > Edaphobacter psychrotolerans_A. The sequence continues at coordinate 3,570,041 of NZ_CP132941.1, forward strand.
AGTTTCCCTCAACCAGCTATACTGGTAAAAGACGTAAAACAGGACCCCGGCACGAATCCGGGGTCTCTGTTTTTTACGACATCGTCCGGGCCGCGTAACCTGCACAAAACAAGTATTTTAGGTGCAACCCTTTTGCAATGAATATTTTGCAGGCAGTGTCCCCGTCGATCTTCAAGATAGCAAACAGCTTACGTACAAAATACCCCGCGAAGGGGGAGGGGGAGGGGTCTCAAAACCAAAATGTCTATCCGCCAGCAAATCCGGCCCGTGCTCACGCTCGCCCTCCCGCTCATCCTCGCTGAACTCGGTTGGATGTCCATGGGCATCGTAGACACCGTCATGGTCGGACACATGGCCAACCCCGCTCTCGCCATCTCCTCCGCCGCGCTGGGCCAGGTCCTCTATAACACCATCGCCTTCGGCATCGCCGGCATCCTCCTCGGCCTGGACACCTACCTCTCCCAGTCCCACGGTGCCGGCCACTTCGACGAGGCCAACCGCTGGCTCCTGCACGGCCTCATCCTCGCCGCCGGTCTCGCTCTCACCCTCATCCTCATCGTCTTCTGCGCTCCCAACCTCATGATGCGCCTGCCCATCGACCACGCCGTCATCACTGGCTCGGTCTCTTTCCTGGGCGCTCTCAACTACGGCACACCGGCACTCTTCCTCTACTTCACCCTCCGCCGCTACCTCCAGGCCTTCAACCACGTCCGCCCCATCGCCGCCGCCCTGGTCACGGCAAACCTCATCAACGTCTTCGGCAACTGGCTCCTCATCTATGGACACTCCTGGGGTCCCATCCACATCCCCGCTCTGGGAGTTACCGGCTCCGGCCTGTCCACCTCCTTCTCCCGCTGCTATCTCGCACTCTTCATGGTCATCTCACTCTGGCGTATCGAGCGCCGCCACCACTACGGCCTCCGCAGCATGTCTCGCCACTTCGAACCCCGCCGCATCCATCGTCTGGCCCTCCTCGGAGCCCCCGCCGGCGCTCAAATCTTTGTCGAAATCTCCATCTTCGCCACCGTCACCTTCCTCATCGGCTTCCTGGGCCGGCTCCCGCTTGCCGGACACGAGATCGCACTCAACTGCGCCAGCTTCACCTTCATGGTCCCCTTCGCCATCTCCGCCGCCGCAGCAGTCCGGGTAGGGCAGGGCATCGGGCGCAAAGCCCCCGAGGAAGCTGCCTCCGCCGGCTGGGCCGCAATCCTCCTCGGCGCGTGCGTCATGGCCTGCTTCTCCGCCGTCCTGCTGCTCTTTCCCCGAGCCATCGCCAGCAGCTTCACCACCGACAGCGGCGTCATCACCGCAGCCGTTCCCCTACTCCTCGTCGCAGCCGTCTTCCAATTCTTCGACGGCCTCCAGATCACCGCCACCGGCTCCCTCCGCGGCGCAGGCAACACTCACGCAGGGCTCCTCGTCCACATCATCGGCTACTGGATCATCGGTCTCCCCATCGGCTACTTCTTCGGCTTCCACCTGCACTACGGAGCCGTCGGTCTCTGGATGGGCCTATGCGTCGGTCTCATGGTGGCGGGCACCACCCTCACCCTCATCTGGAGACACACCACCAAAAAACTCGAAGCGTCGAAGTTCACCCAAGAGCCCCTTACCACCAACAACTAGCGCGACGCACCTCGCTCAACCAGCCAACGCCATATCCTCGGGCACCCTGGTCTTCGACCGCGTCGTCAACGTAACCGCCGAAGCAAGAATCAACCCCCCACCAACCCACGCGCTAGGCCCCAACTGCTCCCCCAACACCAGCACCCCCAGCAGACTCCCAATCAACGGCTCCATATTCAACAAAACCCCAGCCTGCGACGCCGGAACCTGCGTCATCCCCCAGTTCCAGAGCAACGTAGTCGTAGCCGTACAAAGAACTCCACTTCCCGCCAGCGCCAGCCACGCCTTCACCGACACCCCCGCCACCGGCGGCATCCCATAACGAACCGGCACCCAAACCATCAGCATCAAGGTCCCCAGCAGCAACCCATACGCCGTCACCACAATATGCGAGTGCCGCCCCATCAACTGCTTATTGAAAAGAATCCAGAACAACGCAATCATCAGCGAAACCACCACCAGCGAATCTCCAGCCAGCGTCGCCCCGCCCTTCGCATGCCCACCCAGTGCGATCAGCGCCGCACCGCCAGTCGAACCCGCCAGCGCCACCCACCCCACCCCATCCATCCGCTCATGCGCAAACACTGCCGCCCCCACCGCAAGAATCACCGGCATCGTCCCCACCATCAACGCAGCATGACTCACCGTAGTAATCGACAGCGCATAAAACTGAATCAAAAACTGCAGCGGCACCCCGAGAAACGAAGCCACCAGCAACACCCCCCACTCCCGGCGATTCAACCCCGGACGATGCGTCACCAGCAGCGGCAACAACACCACCATCGCAAACAGAAAGCGGTACAGCACCATATGCGCGAAGCTCATCTCCGCCAGCGCAATCTTTCCGAAGAAAAACCCGCACCCCCACAACGAACTAGCCAGCGCACACGCCCCGAACCCCAGCGCCCGTCTTTTCTCTAAAACCGCCATCCTTCCACTCTCGCACACTTAAAAGCGAACGGGAGAGAAAGCCGAAGCCTCCCTCCCGCAGCACTTCCGAACCTAACCGCTTACCAGACGCGGCAGCTCTTCACCGGCACCATCGGAGCCCCCTGCTTGCAGCCAAACGCCGCCGCAAATCCAGGCTGATTCACAATCGCGCCATTCGCGCGGAAGTGATCCGGCGAATGAGGATCGGTCAACACCTGCGTCCGCGTCTGTTCCGGCCGCGCGTTCTCGCACCAGTTCTGCGCATAGCCGATGTAGAACCGCTGCGGCGCGGTGTATCCATCCTTCTTCGCCGCCAGGTCCACACCTTCCTTCTTCGCGCGATCGAGATAAGCCATATAAGCAAGCAGCAAGCCGCCATTGTCCGCAGTATTCTCGCCCAACGTCAGCTTGCCATTCACCTTCACATCGTCAACGGCGACAAAGCTGCCATACTCCTGCTCCAGGCAGTCCGTCCGAGCCACGAAGTTCTTCGTGTCCTCCGCCGTCCACCAGTCGCTCAGGTTGCCCTTGCCGTCAAATTTCTTCCCCTCGTCATCGAAACCATGAGTCAGCTCATGCCCAATCACCGCGCCGATATGCCCGTAGTTCGTCGCATCATCCTGCTTCGGATCGTAGAACGCAGGCTGCAGTATTCCAGCAGGGAAGTTGATCGTATTCTGGCTATCGTCATAGTCCGCATTCACCGTCGGTGGCGTCATATCCCATTCAAAAATATTGACAGGCTGCCCGATCTTCGCCAGTTGCCGATCGTTCTCAAATGCATCGGCACGTCGCGAATTCCCCAGCGCGTCATCTGGCTTAATCTCCAGCTTGGAGTAATCTCGCCACTTGTCCGGATAGCCGATCTTATTCGTCACTTCGTGCAGCTTCTCCTTTGCACGCACCTTCGTCGCAGCCGACATCCACTCGAGCTGGTCGATATCCCGTCCCATCGCCGCTTCGATATCAGCCACCATCTCCGTCATCTTCGCCTTACTGTCTCCAGCGAAGTACTGCTCCACATAAACCTTGCCCAAAGCCTCGCCCAGCGCGCCATTCACCGAGCTCGAGCAGCGCTTCCAACGAGCCGCCTGCTCCGGCTGTCCATTCAACTTGCGTCCGTAAAAATCAAAGTTCTCCGCATCGAATCTCTTCGGCAATCTGCCCGCATAAGTCGTCAATACCTGATATCGCAGGTACGCCTTCAGCGTCTCCAGGTTCGTCGCATCGATCTCCTTCATCAGTGCAGGAAAGAAGTCCGGAGTCGAGTTGTTAATCTCAGTGACCTTCGGCGAGTGCACCTCACTCTGGAATTCGTCGAACTTGAAACCCGGCATCGTGGTCTGGAAGGTCGAAATCGGTTGCAGATGGTAAGTCTTCTCCGGATCACGCATGTCGGTCACGCCCAGCGAAGCCTTTGCCAGTGCTGTCTCGAACGTCATGATTCCCTGCGCATCCTTCTTCGCCTTCTCCGGCGAACTCCCCGCCAGCTCCAGCATCTTCGCCACATGCGCGACATATTGCTCTCGCAGCTCTACGTCCTTCGCTCCTGTGCGCAGGTAGTAGTCCTTCTCCGGCATCCCAAGGCCGCCCTGCTGCGCAAACGCAATCTGTTTCGTGGCGTCCTTGAAGTCCTGCTGTTCTCCATACCCGAAGAACGCGTTCACGCTGATCCGCTGCAGCTTCCCAATCAGCGGCGGCAGCTCAGCCTTGCTCTTCACGGCATCAATCTCGCTCAGCAGAGGCTCAATCGGCGCAATTCCCTTGGCTTCGATCGCGTCCGTATCCATGCACGCTTTGTAGAAGTCCCCAATCTTCTGCTCATCCGGCGACCGTCCCGCTCCGCCAGCAGCCGCCTTATTCAAAATCCCATTCAGCGACTGAGTATTCACGTTATACAGCGCATAAAACTGATCCACGCCAGCTTGATCTGCCGGAATCGGATGGTTCGCCGCAAACTTCCCGCAGGCAAACTTGTAAAAGTCATTGCAGGGATCTGCTGAAACATCCAGCGAGGTCGCATCGAAGCCCGGGATCGGCAAATAGACCTCCGCTGGCTTGCCGCTGTCGTTCACCAGCTTGATCTGCTGTGCGAATCCCGCACTCCAGGCTCCAGCCGTTACCGATGCCATCAATACACCCAGTCCAAGCCGTCCTCTCGTTCTGCCAGGCACTCCCAAAGTCCATGCGTTCAACATTTCGTCTTCCTTTTCTCGGAGAATTTCTGAAGCCTTTGTATCACCGATCCAACGTCGGGCCATTATTTGCGCAACATCGCCTGCATACATTGGCAACGCTCGCGCGTCTGTGAAACCATTACTCGAGCGCTTTCGGTGAGCAGAGATACGCGTCCACTCCCATGACGGTTCCCATGAAGTTTTCTAGACCTCTCATTTCGACGTTTCGCCACCGCCTCCCGCTCATGGGCGCTCTTCTTTTTTTCCTCGCTCCAACCCTCTTCGCCGCCCGCGGCCCCGAGCCTTCTCTTCGCCTCCCCTTGGACCAGTTCGGATTCCAGGCCCTGTCCCAGCAGTTCCTCCTCGCAGGCAGCTCCATGTTGACCATCCACTACGTCGACAACGAGCATCTTTTGCTCACCTTCAGCGCTCGCCACCTGCTCACGCGGCTGCCCGACGAGCCAGAGGACGACATGGACCGCACCATCGACGCCGTCCTGATCGAACTCCCCTCCGGCCACGCCCTCGCCCGCACCACTTGGCGCACGCACGACCACGGCCAGTATCTGTGGAGCCTTGGCCACGGTCACTTCCTCCTGCGCATACGCGATACCCTCACTACCTTCGCTCCCCTCGCCAACCTCTCCAGCGGCAAGGCCTTTGCTGAGCAGCCATTTCTCTCCACCGAAAATCGACGCATCGCCGCCGTCATCCTGTCCCCGGATGCCGACCTGCTCACTGTGGAAACCATCAAACGAACGCCCACTCCACCCAAACCGAAGACTCCCCTCTTCGGCCCCACACCCATCGAACCGGCCCCCGAACACCCCGTCGTCCAAGTCAACTTCTATCGTCTGCAACCACCCGCCGAGCCCGGCGCACCCATCAAAGCCGAATACGCCGGTATCGCGCGATCGAGAGCCGTCGGCGGAGCTCCCATCACGGTCGCCGGCTATCTCGACACCGTCGACCAGGGTCGTCAACACTACGCCTTCGACTTCCACTCCTACACCGGCAAGGTCGACGAGCTCTCTCCCTTCGACTCCACCTGCCGCCCCTATCCCCTCTTCGTCAGCCATAGCGAATTCATCGTCTTCGGCTGCCGTAACGCCCACACCGTTGGCGCTATGGGCGGCTTCAACATGCGCGGCCAGGAGATGTGGGAGCAAGGCCTGTTCGGCGACTTCATCGCTCCATCGCTCGTCTACGCGCCATCCAGCGGCCGCTTCGCCCTCAGCCGGGTTCTCCTGCACAACTCCGTGGTAGCCGATCAGCCCATCGTCCCGGAGGAGATCTCATCGCAAACCGTCGTCGTCTATCAAACCGACAGCGGCAAGCAGATCCTGCACGTCGACTGCTCCCCCATCGAGCGTGCAGGCCAAAACTTCGCCCTCTCCCCCGACGGCCTCTCCTTCGCGCTCATCCACGCCGACGCCATTGAGATCTATCGTCTTCCGCCCCTCACCTCCAAGGAGGAGAATGCGGTCAAACTAGCCCAGACATCCGCCCCTCCCGCGAACGATCTCCCGGTTCAATTCGCCAACCAGCCCACCCTTTCTGACGAAGAGGCAGACTCCACCGTTCAACCCGAAGCCCAGCCCGACAACGCCGTAGTCACCCCCAACGCGGCCCCCGACTCCACCGGCCAAACCTCCCAACCCCGGACCCACGCCAACGCCCCGACCTCCAACGACCTCGATCAGGCAGCCTCCGAACCTGCCGAACATCCCGATCAGGTCACCACCAAACCGTCGGGCCAACCCGCTCAAGCTGCCGCCCCACCCTCCAGCCAACCCGCCCAGGCTCCCGCACAATCCGCAGACAACCCTCAAACCACCGGCACTGCTCAGTCTTCCGGTGACCCAGCCCCCGAGGCGCACCGCAAGCCTCCCACTCTCTACACCCTTCCAACCGATAAACCCTCAGACAAACCCGCAGACCCAAACCAGCCGCAATAGAACCGGCGCGCATAGTCCACGACAAACAGAAAAGGCCGGCCGCGGTCTCCCGCGAACCAGCCCTTTTCACAATTCTGCTTTCTTGTTGTCATCCCTGCAGGGGATCTGCTGTTGTGATCGCGTCTACAACGTCAGCGCAAGCAACTAAAATTAAGCAGCCTTCTTCGGAGCAACAGCCTTCACACGCGCATTCAGACGGCTCTTGTAGCGGCTCGCGGTGTTCTTATGCAGAACGCCCTTCTGAACGCTCTTGTCCAGAATCGACGCGGTCTCACGGTACTGGGTGGTGGCCGCGGCGTGGTCGCCCTTGGCGATCGACTCGCGCAGAAGGCGCAGGGTTCCGCGCAGCTTGCTCTTGTTCGAGCGGTTCACCGCGGTCTTGGCTACGGTCTGACGTGCGCGCTTCAACGACGAAACATGATTTGCCATAAACTCTCTTCTCTCAACCCGTACATTTGTAGGGGAAAATGGGATGCAGGCTAGAGGCCAGCCGACTCTGCTTCCAGTCCAGCCTTGAGCAGCGCTAAACAAGCCTGCCGCACTCCCTGCAATATCTAAGTCTACGGAAACCCAGCCTTCCGGTCAACCGTCTTTCACCCGAAAATACGGCTTCTAACCCACCAAAAGCATCCAATCCGTATAAAAATGCTGGTGCCACGATCCCATCTCGGCTCTCCTTCAAAATCAATTCATCATTTGCCCCTTGACGCCATCTCCACGACGTTCTACTCTTTGCCCATCTTCGACACTAGATTGGCACCTTTCGCCATCCCGGTCGCAGTAAAAGGGCGCAGCAAATGCGCCACCAGCCAGTGCCCGCTCATCCCCCCTAAAACTCCCAAGTCAACCGGCCATGCACCCAACCCAGCTCCCCCTGACGGAGGTCAGCACACTACTTGATCAAAAAATCCCTGGAAATCACGCCTGGCATTGAGCCCCTGTACGGGACCCACGACGAAAACCTCCGCATCCTCGAGGACAAACTCAACGTCACGATCGATCTCCGCTCCGACGCTATCCACGTTACCGGCGAAGCCACCAACGTTGCCCGCGTCGAACAAGTCTTCAACGACTTCGACACCCTCCGAAAGTCCGGCATCAATCTCCACAACGGCGAACTCCACGGCATGCTCAAACTCGTCGTCGCCGACCCCACCATCACCCTCAAATCACTCGTCGAGACCGGCAAGCAGCGCTCTGCCGGCGTCAAGCGCATGGTTCAGCCACGCTCGCCCAACCAGCGCAAGTACGTCGAAGCCATCGAGCAGTACGACATGACCTTCGGCCTCGGCCCCGCCGGCACCGGAAAAACCTACCTCGCCGTCGCCATGGCCGTCAGCGCCCTCATGGCGAAAAAAGTCAGCCGCATCATCCTGGTCCGTCCCGCAGTCGAAGCCGGCGAACGCCTCGGCTTCCTCCCCGGCTCCCTCCAGGAAAAAGTCGACCCCTACCTCCGCCCCCTCTATGACGCCCTCTACGACCTCCTCGACCCCATCAAGGTCGATAAGCTCCTCGAGTCCAACGTCATCGAGGTCGCCCCTCTCGCCTTCATGCGCGGCCGCACCCTCTCCGACGCCTTCATCATCATGGACGAAGCCCAGAACACCACCATGGAACAGATGAAGATGTTCGTAACCCGTCTTGGCAACAACTCCAAGGCCGTCATCACCGGCGACCTCACCCAAACTGACCTGCCCAACCCCAAGAAGTCCGGCCTACTCGAAGCTCTCCACGTCCTCGACGGCGTAGAAGGCATTCGCTTCTGCCACTTCGAAGACGTCGACGTAGTCCGCCACCAGCTCGTTCAGCGCATCGTCCGGGCCTACGACAGCTACGGCAAGGCCCAGCAGCAGCTTCCGCTCCCCATCGGCGAAACTGCCCTGCCCGACCCCAACGTCATCCAGGCTGCCAAACCCATACCAAAACCTCAATGAACACAAGCAATCTGCGATAATCAAGGACAGGGGGCGCACTTAGCCCCCTGCGACATTTAGCACCACCTGCTTCCAAGCGATGACCACCATCGAACCTCCAAGTACTCCCTCCATCTCCACGCACCGCCGCCCCGGCCAGTTGCGCACCCTCACACGCGCCTGCCTCGCGCTCTCTCTCCTAACCGGATTCGCCGCCGTTCTCAAAGCCCAGCCGACTCAACCGCCATCAGGTTGGACCCTGACCTGGAGCGACGAGTTCAACGGCCCCAACGGCGCAACCCCCGACCCCACGAAGTGGACCTACGACATCGGTGGCAGTGGCTACGGCAACCACGAGCTCGAGTCCTACACCAACCGTCCCGTCAACGCCCACCTGCAGGACGGCCACCTCATCATCACCGCCCTCAAAGAAACCCACACCGGTCCCGACGGCATCACCCAGCCCTACACCTCCGCCCGCATTCTCACCAAGGGCCTCTTCTCCGAGCCCTACGGACGCTTCGAAGCCCGCATGAAGCTTCCCACCGGCAAAGGCATCTGGCCCGCCTTCTGGCTCCTCGGCAGCAATATCGACTCCGACCCCTGGCCACAATGCGGTGAGATCGACGTCATGGAGAACATCGGAGACCCCACCCAGATCTACAGCACCCTTCACGGCCCCGGCTACAGCGGCGGCCGCGCCATTCCCGCGCGCTTCACCCTCCCCTCGGGCGAAGCTGTCAACACCGCCTTCCATCTCTACTCCGTCGAGTGGGCCCCCAACGACATCAAGTTCTTCGTCGATGACCACCTCATCACCCACCGCACTCCCGCCGACCTTCCCCCCAACACTCACTGGGCCTTCGACCATCCCTTCTTCATCCTCTTCAACCTCGCCACTGGCGGCGACTGGCCCGGCAATCCCGACCAGACCACACCCTTCCCCCAGCAGATGCTCGTCGACTATGTCCGCGTCTACAAGCCAACTAACACGAAATCCAGCCAAGCCGAGTCCACCCAAAAGCCCCTCGTAACGGCCGCAGCACCGAAGCCCCTTCAATGATCACCATCGAGCAACCATCAAGCCTCAAGGAAAATCTCTCACGCCCCGGCCTGACGAGCTTCCTTAACCGCGCTCGCCTTGCCGTCGGCCTCACAGGCCAGGTCGAGGTCCTGCTCGCCGACGACCCCACCCTCCGTCGTCTCAACAAATCTTTCCGCGGCAAAAACAAGCCTACCGACGTCCTCAGCTTCCCCACGCCCGACGAAATAGCCGACACCCACGCCGGGGACCTCGCCATCTCCCTCGAAACCGCCGCCCGCCAGGCCGCCACCTACGGCCACTCTCTGCGCGACGAAGTAAGAATCCTCCTCCTCCACGGCCTCCTCCACCTCTCCGGCCTCGATCACGAAACCGACAACGGACAGATGGCCGCCCGCGAAGCCACGCTCCGCACCAAACTCAAACTCTCCAACACTCTCATCGAACGCACCACCGCACTCCCGCGAAAGTCGACGACGCACGCCGCCAAAGACAACTCTTCAAGTTTGAAGAAATCGCAACCCAGCTCAACAAAAACATCTTCAACCCCCACGAAAAAGTCGTCATCTCGGCCGAAGGCGGCGCTTGATGCCGCCGCAGTGGAGAGACCCCCGCATTCCGCCCGAACCACCAAAAAACTCAAAGGCACGAAGATTAAAAACAAGCGAGGCGCAAAGTGACTTCCTCTTACGCCTACACCATCGCCCTCCTCCTCCTCCTCGCCATCCTCGCGCTGGCCGCGTACGTCGACCGCATCTATTCCGAGATGGGCAAGTTCCTAGCCCGTGAGTATCAGGACAACATCGACTCCTGGGAGCGCGTCGTCGAACCTCGCCTCCGCCTCGGCCGCGAGTCCATCGCGCTCTCCGCCTCCGTCCTTCGTCAGCTCACCCTCGCCACCCTCGCCCTGCTCTCGGGCCTCCGCCTCTACACCCACGCAACGCTCATCCCAACCCTCGCCCGCATTCCAACCCCCGGCGAGATCCTCCGCGCGGTCTTCGAGCTCATCCTCCTCATCCTCATCTTCGACCGCCTCCTCCCCCAGCTCCTCTTCTCCCGCACCCGCGGCCTTTGGATCAAGCACATCACTCCCTTCCTCCAGGCCCTCTTCTATCTCATCCTTCCCGTCACCCTCCTCCTCGGCCTCCTCCTCTCCATCGCGGCGCTCGCCGAACCCGAAGACACCACCGAAGAAGATCACCCATCCGAAGCCATGGACGCGCTCCTCGAAGCCGGTGAAGAAGAAGGCATCCTCGAAGAGTCCGATCGCGAGCTGGTCCGCTCCGCCGTAGAGTTCGGCGACAAAGTCGTCCTCGAGGTCATGACCCCTCGCCCCGAGATATTCTCCGTCCCCGGCACCCTCACCCTGCAGGAGTTCACCGCCACCATCAACGAGCACGCCTTCTCCCGCGTCCCTGTCTACAACGGCTCGCTCGATCACGTCACCGGCATCGCCTTCGCCCACGATCTCCTCAAGGTCCTCGACGCCGAAGCCAACACCCTCACCGTCGCGCAGATTCAACGCCCGGCCGCCTTCGTGCCTGAGACAAAGAAAGTAGCCGAACTTCTCCGCGAGATGCAGCGCGAAAAACAACACATGCGCATCGTCATCGACGAGTACGGCAGCGTCGCAGGCCTAGTCACCATTGAAGATCTCCTCGAAGCCATCGTAGGCAACATCGCCGACGAGCACGACGAACCCGAAGCCGACGACGAACCCATCCGCGAACCCAACGGCGCCTACGTCGTCTCCGGCTCCTTCGAACTCTCGCGCCTCCGCGACCTCTTCGCCGATCAGTTCGAACAACCGAACCGCAACGGACGCCCCGCCGAAGACAGCGAACCCCACGATCCCGAAGACGAGGCCTTCGAATCAGCGGAAGCCGCTCACTGGAGCGACAGCAGGGAAGACTCAGACGACGCCAAAGACACAAGAGACCTTCGCGAGCCCCGCGACACCCGCGACGACCCCACAGCCGTCCGTCTCCCCGAGCACTACGAATCCACAACCCTCGGTGGCCTCGTCTCCGAGATCGCCGGCCACATCCCCCTCCCCGGCGAAGTTGTCGAAGAAGACGGCCTCCGCCTCGAAGTCCTGGCCAGCACCGACCGCCGCATCGATCGCATCCGAGTCAGCCTCGCCAACCTCCCCGCCGCCTAACCGCAAACCGCAACCGAACCATGCCGTCGCCTATTTCCCACCCGCTGCTAATAACATCCGTCCTCTATTAATTGGTGGGCTCTACCCCTGATTGCATTGTGCGTATGGGGAGAAAGCGGCGCTTTGGCATCATTGTCTTTGTCTGTTTTTATCGTTGACCTTCGTCTCTTTTATTGTTGGCCTTTGTCTGTTTTATTGTTGGTCGTTGTCTGTTTTATTGTTGTCATTCCGCAGCGGAGCGAAGGAATCTGCGGTTGTTGTTGTTCTTGTGGTTGCCGTTGCCCTGCCGCTATTGCCGCTACGGTCGTTCTTGCCGTTGCCGTTCTGGTTGTCATCCCCGAAGGAAACCTGCTGTTCCTCATCTGTCAAGCCCCCAAACCTCTTAATCCATTACGCATCAACAACATCCGCGTGGCGTATCAGTTATCAACGATCCGATATACTGATTACAGTTCATAAAAAAGACCCGGGTTTCCACCCGGGCCATTCTTTTTGCAAACGAAAACTCCGCTAAATCCTTTGTTTGGCCGAATTTAGCCGTAACCCATTTGCTATGAAGAATTTGCAAGGGTCGCTCACCTGTAAAGCGCTAATAATAAAGCACTTACACGAAGGCAACCGGGGGGGGGGGTACCCCTCACCGGCAGAAAAAGCAAAAGCCCCGGAAAAGCTCCGGAGCCCTGGCCTCAACCAAAGTAGAACCAAAGTAGATCAGTCGATAGAGATCTTGCGAAGCAGTTTGAAATCCGACAGCATCTTGCCTGTACCCAGCACCACCGAGGCCAACGGATCATCGGCAATTGAGACAGGAAGCCCCGTCTCTTCACGAATCCGCTTATCCAGATTCTTGATCAGCGCCCCACCGCCCGTCAGCACAATGCCACGGTCGGAAATATCAGCCGAAAGCTCAGGAGGAGTCCGCTCAAGCGCGACACGAATCGCATTGATGATCGTCGCAATGCACTCCGAGAGCGCCTCGCGAATCTCGGAATCTTCAATCGTGATGGTTTTCGGCACGCCCTCGATCAGATTGCGTCCCTTGACCTCCATCGAGATCGGCTTGTCCAGCGGATACGCCGAGCCAAGCGAGATCTTGATCTGCTCCGCAGTCCGCTCGCCGATCAGAAGGTTGTACTTCCGCTTCAGGTACGTCATCACGGCTTCGTCCATCTGGTTTCCGGCCATGCGCACGGAACGCGAGTAGACGATGCCGGCCAGCGAGATCACCGCGATATCGGTAGTGCCGCCGCCGATATCGACAACCATGTTTCCACCCGGCTCGGTAATCGGCAAACCCGCGCCAATCGCGGCCACCATGGCCTGTTCGACCAGGTGAACCTCAGACGCCTTAGCCCGGTAAGCCGAGTCCATAACGGCACGCTTCTCAACCTGAGTGATCTCAGACGGAACGCCAATCACGATGCGAGGATGCACCATCATCTTCCGGTTGTGAGCCTTCTGGATAAAGTAGTTCAGCATCTTCTCGGTGTGACGGAAGTCGGCGATCACGCCGTCTTTCATCGGTTTGATGGCGACAATATTTCCCGGTGTGCGGCCAAGCATCTCCTTGGCTTCTTTGCCGACAGCCTCAACCTCGTTGGTGATCTTATTCACCGCGATGATCGAAGGCTCGTTGACGATGATGCCTTTGCCGTGTGCGAAGACAAGCGTATTCGCCGTGCCCAGGTCGATAGCAAGGTCGCTGGAAAAGAGGCTGAAAAGAGACCGCATATTGTGAATGCGGGAGTAACGCATCTGAAAACTATTCGAAGACATAGGTGTTTGCGATCGATCCTAAAAAGAGACTCACACTAGTGTATTCCTTTAGCAAGCGGTATTTCAGCACCTAATCTAACCAGTTAGCATGCGTCTTCTGTGTTAGTCCCGTTCTGGTTCACATAGCAACCGGCAGCAGAACACCGACAGACAGATGAGAATTCTCACATGACAGCCGAGTCGTACTCTCAAGCGCGAGAAGAGGATCTTCAGCGGTCGGTCATGGAGTGCGCGGTCTGCGAGAGGCTTTCTCATCCTCCTGTGACATCCTTCCAGTGCGAATAGATACAATCAACTAAGCTTCAGCGATGTGGAGACAGACGAATGATTATTGGTGTGCCCAAGGAAGTGAAGGATCACGAGAGCCGCGTAGGAGTAACCCCAGCTGGCGTCAAAGCACTGGTCGAAGCTGGACACAAAGTTCTCGTAGAGCACGACGCCGGTGCATTGTCGGCCATGCCCGACGACGAGTACCAGACAGCAGGCGCCGAGATCGTCGGCTCGGCTCACGATGTGTGGCGGCTCGCCGAGATGGTCGTCAAAGTCAAGGAGCCGGTTGAGAAAGAGTACAAGCACTTCCGCGAGGGCCTTGTTCTATTCACCTATCTCCACCTGGCTCCGCTCAACGACCTGACCGACGCGCTGCTTACGTCGAAAGTCACAGGCATCGCCTACGAAACCGTACGTGATCGCGTCGGCACCCTGCCGCTGCTGACTCCCATGAGCGAAGTCGCGGGCCGCATGAGCGTCCAGGTCGGCGCAGCCTATCTCGAGAAGGAGCATGGCGGCCGCGGAGTCCTCCTGGGCGGTGTTCCAGGCGTACCCCCAGGCAACGTCTGCATCATCGGCGGGGGTATCGTGGGCACGAACGCTGCAAAGATCGCGCTCGGCATGGGCGCGAAGGTCACGCTGATCGATCTGAACCTGAATCGCCTGCGCGAACTGGATGACATCTTCGGTGGCCGCCTCCATACCGTCGCCTCGAACAGCTACAACATCGAACACGCCGTTCGCGATGCCGATCTCGTCATTGGAGGCGTCCTGATTCCCGGAGCGGCCGCCCCAAAAATTGTCACCAAAGCGATGGTGGCGAAGATGAAGAAGGGCGCCGTAATCGTCGACGTCGCCATCGATCAGGGCGGCTGTATCGAGACCGCGCACCCGACGACCCACTCGAATCCCTCGTACGAGGTAAATGGTGTGGTTCACTACTGCGTCACGAACATGCCAGCCGCTGTACCCAACACATCAACCCTCGCGCTCACCAACGCAACCTTCCCCTACGTGCTGAAACTAGCGCGTCTGGGGGCTAACGCGGCCATCAGCGAAGACAAGGGAATTGCAGAGGGCGTCAACACCTTCAACGGTGTATTGACCTACGGCGCAGTCGCTCAGGCGCAAAAGCGCGACTGGCAGGCGGTAGCGAAGCTCGTTTAGCCGCGTGTCTCTTGCGGAATGAACGAAAAACCGATCTCAGCCGCATATAATCGTGGGGACTGAGGGGAGCGGGCCATGGGACCAACTGCGAATCGGCGAAAGATTTGGATCGTCGCTCTCGGTGCGTGCCTGCTCATCCTCTTCGTGGCTCTTGCTACTCTGAACGCTTTTAACACCCAGCTCCCCAAACCAGCGAGCACCCAGCAGACAGTCATCTTCACCGGTCTGTCGATTGTGGCGTTTCTTCTCTTCGTCGCTGTGCTGCTGTTGCTGGTTCGCAACGTGCTAAAGCTGTATGCGGACCAGCGCAGCCGGGTGATGGGTACACGTTTGCGCACCCGCATGTTGTGGGGCGCAGTGCTGGTCAGCCTGGTTCCTATCGCTTCGATGTTTGCATTCAGCTATCAGCTAATGAATCGTGCCGTAGACCGCTGGTTTACGCAGCCTGTCACAGACATGCGTGAAGACAGCAACAACATGGCCCTCGAACTGGCGCATTACACGACAGCGAACGCTCGCGCCGAGGCGGATTCTATCGCCGCTAGCCTTCCCGCGCCACCGGCGGTTGCTCCCGCAGTTCATGAATCGGCCGCCACACGAGGAGCGTCGGGTCGCAACCAGCCCCGTCGCTCGACCCACGGTTCGCCGCACGATCTTGTTCGTCCCGTCGCACCCTCTGCCTCTCATCTGAACCGTGAGGCGATCTCCGAGGTTTTGCGACAGCATGAAATTACCCTGCAGAACGGCTTTGCCATCGTCTATCGCGAAAGTCGGGTCGTCGCTTCGTTTCACCTGCCGCAGCGTGTTGGAGCGACCGCGCAGGTTAAGGTCTGGCTTCCCGATCAGGTGGCCGGCGCAGACACGGAGGAGGCGAGCGCTCACGCCCCTACTGACCCCACGGACGCCGCAATCCTCACCGCCGCCCAGCGCGTCGACCAGCCCGTGTTTTCGCTTGGTGCCACGGACTACGCACTGGGTGCCACTACTTTGAAACAAGGCGAAACCGTTGTCGTAGGCCTGCCTATGCCCTTCGGTATGGCTGCGACCATGACCAATCTGCGTAAGGCAGCAGACGCGTATTGGGTGCTCTACAGCGAGCGTCGTCAGATCAGAGATCTCTACATGCTCCTACTGCTGATGATGACGAGCCTTGCTCTGTTCGCCTCATGTTGGTTGGCGCTTCATCTCTCAAAACAAGTGACGAAGCCGGTTGAGGCTCTTGCTGATGCGATGGAAGCTATTGCGCAAGGCGACTACGGCCACCGCGTGCAGGAGAGTGCAACCGAAGAGCTTGGGGAACTCGTACGCAGCTTCAATCACATGGCCGCCGATCTAGAGGGCAGCCGCCGCGCGGTCGAAGAGTCCACCGTACAACTCAGCGCCGCCAACACTGCGCTTGAGGCGCGACGCGGAGAGCTCGAAACGATGCTCGAGACGATTCCCAATGGCGTAGCGACGCTCGATACGGATCGACGGATAGTCCTCGCTAACCGCGCTCTTAGCGAGATGATGGATCCGGGCGGCCAGCAGCCCTTTTATGGGTTGGTCATGGAAGAGGTCTTTCCGCCTGAGGTCTCCGAGGTACTTGACCGCCTCATTAAACGCAGTCATCGAATGGGTTCGGCCTCGAGTGAGATTGAGATCACAGGCTTTCCCAGAACCTCGGGCGACAGATTTGGCGGAACCATGAATCTCCTCGCTACGGTTGCCTTGCTCGAGATGCCTGCGGCTTCCGAACGCATGCGCCGTGAGCATCAGGGCTACGTAATCGTCCTTGAAAATGCGACCGAACTGCTACGCGCGCAGAAGCAGTCAGCATGGAAAGAAGTGGCCCGGCGTGTAGCCCACGAGATCAAGAATCCTCTTACTCCAATCAGCCTCAGCGCCGAGCAAATTCGCCGTCACATCGACCGCCTCGCCCGCGCTGTCGCCGACGCGATACCACCTAGCAGCGCAGAACCACCTTCCATCGCCGTCATCCGCCGATGTTCTGAGGTCATCACCTCTTCCGTTGAGAGCATGCGTTCACTCGTTGACCAATTTGCCGCACTTGCGGAGTTCCCCACGGCTCGCCCGAAGCCTGCAGACCTCAACACGATCGTCGAAAACTCGTTGGCTTTGTTCGCTGGCCGCATGCAGACGATTCGCATCTCCCGTAAGATGAGCCCCGATCTGCCGCTCGTTATGGCAGACCCAGAGGCCTTGAAGCGCGCCCTCGGTAATCTCATCGACAACGCCGCCGAGGCTATGCAGCAAAGCCTCTATCGAGAGCTGCAAATAAGCACCTGCCTCCTGGACAGCGGAATGGTCGAACTTACCATCGCCGATAGCGGCTCCGGCCTTACGGACGACATGCGAGAGCGCCTCTTCTTGCCGTACTTCTCCACCAAGCAGCGCGGTACCGGACTCGGCCTTGCAATTGCCGCAAAGATCATCCAGGAGCATCAGGGCACTATCCGCGCGGAGAAGAATGAGCCGGCGGGAGCCAGGTTTATCGTCGAGCTTCGCCCAGCCAGTTCACCCGACAGCGACGCTGAGGCACCAGCTATCTTCAGCGCCTATGCCCCTTCCCAAAACGGCCATCACTCGAAAGTTGAAGTCGAATCTTCTCCCGCAACCAACGGCACCAAAGCCGAAGACGACTTTGCCTCCACTCTCCCCAGAGGCCCACAATGAATCACGTACTCATCGTTGACGACGAAGCCGAGATCCGCGAGTCGCTCGAAAGCATCCTTCGAGAAGAAGACTATCTGGTCACCACCGCAGCCACAGCCGGCGAAGCCCTGGAGCTTCTTCGCGACGCTGCCTACGACGTTGTCCTTCTCGACATCTGGCTGCCCGACCGTGACGGCCTCGACACCCTCACCGAAATCCGTCAGATGGAGTCGGCCAACGTCCCCGAAGTCGTAATCATTAGTGGCCACGGCACCATCGAAGCCGCAGTCCGTGCCACAAAACTGGGTGCCTACGACTTTCTGGAAAAACCTCTCTCACTTGATCGCACCCTGATCGTTCTCAAGAACGCCATGAAGGCTCGCCAGATGCGCGAGGACAATCAGGAGTTCTCACGCCAGCTCACCAAAGGAACGGTCACAGGGAACTCTGTTCCCATGAAGGCTCTGCGACAACAGATTAAGCTGATGGCGCCGACCAACGGTCGTGTCTTGATCTACGGTGAATCCGGCGCAGGAAAAGAGCTCGTCGGTCGAGCCATGCACGCCGAGAGTCTGCGCAAAGATCGGCCTTTCGTCGAGCTAAACTGCGCCGCCATTCCCGAGGATTACATCGAGAGCGAACTCTTCGGCTATCGCCACGGAGCGGTCCCAGGCGGACCCACCGAAAAGCGCGGTACCTTCGAGAGAGCTGACGGTGGCACCCTCTTTCTCGACGAGGTCGGTGACATGAGCCTCAAGACACAGGCCAAGGTATTACGTGCATTGGACGAGCAGCGCTTTCTTCCTGTCGGCGCCTCCCATCCCGTCCACGTCGATGTCCGCGTCATCGCCGCGACCAATAAGGATCTTGAGGAAGAGATCGCACGCGGCAACTTCCGCGAGGACCTCTTCTATCGTCTCAACGTCATTCCGTTCTTCGTCCCACCGCTGCGCGACCGCAAGGAAGACATTCCCCTGCTGGTAAAAGAGTTCCTGCAGCAATTTGGTGCGGAGTATGGACGCCCTCACGTGGAAATGACCGACGACGCCCTTGCCGCTCTAAAGCAATATCACTGGCCCGGAAATGTGCGCGAATTGCGCAATCTGGTCGAGCGCGTATTGATTCTCAATCCCAAGACGCAGCGCATCGAACGCAAACATCTGCCCATGCTCGTCTACCGAGACTCCGCCCGAGATGCTAGTAAGAGCAATGGCCGTGAAGAGTTCACCAGCCTTCTGCAGGCCCGCGAAGCCTACGAACGCGACTACATCCTGAAAAAGCTAGATGAGTTCCACGGCAACGTCAGCCGCGCCGCAGAAGGTCTTGGCCTCGAGCGTAGCCATCTCTATCGCAAGATGAAAGCACTCGGCGTCAGCGTTAAGGAATAGACCCGAAACAACTCCGCGCGTTTATTTCTCTTCCGCAGCCTGCTTGGCCGCAATCTCTTCAAGTTGTCTCCGCCAGTCGAGGTCTTCGACAAAGCCTCGGCTGGAGCGCCACTCTTCCTGAACCTTCACAAAGAGTTCGAGAAACACCCGCGTGCCCAGCAGAGATTCGATATCTTTCCGCGCCGCAGTGCCGATCCGTTTCAGCATCTCGCCTTGCTTGCCGATCAGGATCGCCTTCTGGCCCGTTCGCTCGCAGAAGATGGCCGCCGAGATCTTTGTCACAGGCAGCTTGCCGTCCTTCATCTTCTTCATGGAGGCAGGTTCTTCAAACTTTTCAATGACGACCGCGGTCGCATACGGGACCTCTTCGCCGGTCAGCATCAAAATCTTCTCGCGAATCAGTTCGGCGACCAGGAAACGCTCTGGCTGATCGGTGAGTTGATGCTTGGGGAAGTAGCGCTGACCCTCTTTGAGTTGGCCGATGACCTTCTCCAACAGCAGCTCCAGCCCCTCCTTCTTTCGCGCCGAGATCGGAATCACATCCGCAAAGGAATGGAGCGTAGACCAATGCGCTATCAGCGGAAGCAGGTCTTTCTTCGGGATTGCGTCCATCTTGTTGAGCACCAGAATCACTGGGCATTCGAGTTTCTTAATCAGGGAGAGCGCGAAGTCATCTTCGGCAGCGGACATTCCCATCCGTCCGGTTGCCTTCCCGCTGTCTCCTGCACCGGGAGCCTTCGGCAGACGGTGTGTCACATCAACGATAAAGAGAACGGCGTCGCGCGACTCCAACGCATCGTGGACCTCCTGCATCATGCGTTTGTCGAGCTGAGTGTCCGGCTTGTGAATCCCCGGGGTGTCGACCAGTACCACCTGCGCAGCGGGATGCCCAGCGTCGCCCTTGGTCTTCTTCTTCAGCGGAACTTCGAGCACGCCATGGATCCGTGTGCGCGTCGTCTGCGGCTTATGCGTGACGATAGCAAGTTTCTGCCCAAGCAGGGCATTGAGCAAGGTAGATTTGCCCGCATTGGGGCGACCGATGATAGAGACGAAACCGGAGCGGAAGGCCATTCCCTTTATTATGCGCTGTTGTAGTGCCCCAATTCGCAAACCTCGGCTAAACTGGCTCGTATGAAATCCACCAAACTGCGCACTGCTCGCAGAATTGTTCGAGGTTTGGCCCTGCTATCCTCCGCGACCGCACCACTTTTCCTCTCCGCTCAAGCCATCAAACCTTTTTCTTCGATTGAGGTCCATTCTGACCGTACGGTGACCTTCGCCTACAAGGACGCCGCGGCCACGAAGGTTGAGCTCGTCGTCGGCGGTCTACCAAGTAAGCTGCCGATGAAGAAGGATGAGACCGGAGTCTGGAAGGTCACGACGCCCTCACTCCCTCCAGAGATCTATGGTTATCACTTCGAAGCGAACGGTGATTTCCGCCTCGACCCTGCCAATCCCGACACGACGATCAATCTGGTCGATATCGCAAACGAACTCACTGTATCTGGCGATACCCCGCAACTTTGGGAGACGACCAACGTCCCACACGGCATCCTGCACCACTACACGTACACCACGGATACCGTCCTTGGGCTGCCTCAAAACCAGAGCCGTTATTACGTCTATACTCCGCCGGGCTACGATCCGAAGGCTCCACAGCCGTATCCGGTCCTCTATCTGCTTCACGGGTGGAGCGACTCGGACTCAGGCTGGACGGCTGTCGGGCGCGCCGAACTGATCCTCGACAATCTGCTTGCACAAGGCAAGATCAAGCCTATGGTGGTCGTCATGCCGCTCGGCTACGGGGATATGTCCTTCATTCACCAGTTCCATGTATGGGAAGATCCAGCCGCCGTCGACCATAACACCGATCTGTTTGCCAAAGCACTGCTCACCGAGGTTCTCCCGCGCGTCGAGTCTGACTACCATGTCTCGAAGGATCGAAACGACCGCGCCATCGCTGGTCTCTCCATGGGCGGACTCGAAAGCCTCGAGATCGGGCTCTCCCATCCGGATAAGTTTGCGTGGATCGGAGGATTCAGTTCGGCCGTTCACAACCTCGACTACACCCAGAGACTTGCGTCGCTCGATCCCAAAGCTGCAAACCTCCGCCTACTCTGGGTCGCCTGTGGAACCGAAGACTCGCTTATCGAGCCCAATCGCAAACTTATTGATTTTCTTAAAAGTAAGAGTATGCCAGTCCAGCAAATCGAGACGCCCGGCTACCACACGTGGATGGTCTGGCGCGACAACCTGATCCACTTCGCACCGCTGTTATTCCAGCAAAAATAGCTGTTTGGATGCTCCCAGCATTGTTGGCAGAATTGCGAGCGGATGCCTCACAGTGCCAATTCGGGACTAGAGCCTCTTGCCAGTACAACGTTCTGGTGAATAAGAATGTGTGCGGGGTCACGGAAAAGTTGCACTCCGCATCCAGCACGCCACCTCCGCCTGCGCATTACTTCGCAGATAATCAGTGCTAGCGCATGGAATCTTTCTTCACACGCTTCAAGAATGTCCTGGTCCTGGTTGCCATCCTCCTAGCCCAGACCATCGGTCTCGCCGTCCAGGTTCGCCGCCCCGTCGAATCGGGCGCCCCTGACAGCAGCCGGGTCACGCTTATTCGTTACTGGGCCGTCTCCATCGTCACTCCGTTTGAGCGATTCTTCCACGGCATCGGCCACACCGTTCGCTACGGATGGTCCAACTACGTTGACCTCCGTAACACTCGCCAACAAAATCGCGACCTTCAGGATCAGATCGCGCGTCTCCGACTGGAGCAGGCCTCGTTCGCCGAAGACGCCATGCAGGGTCATCGTCTGCAGGCTATGCTGGACTTCCAACAGCACTACGTCTCAAACACTGTTGCAGCCCAGGTGATCGGCACCAGCGGCAACGACCTCTCCCGCGTCATCTATATCGACAAAGGCGCAAAGGATGGCCTCAAGGCCGATCAGGCCGTCATCACCCCGGACGGCATTGTCGGAAAGATTCGCGACGTCTTCCCGCACACCTCTCAGGTGCTTCTTATAAACGACCAGACCTCAGGCGCCGGCGTTCTCCTGGCCACCACGCGCATCCGTGCCATCCTGCGCGGTAGCACCACCGGCCAGATTCTTATCAACAACCTCACCCCCGACGATCGCATCAAACCCGGGGAACAGGTTCTCAGTTCTGGCGGCGATCAGGTCTATCCGCGCGGCCTTCCCGTCGGCACCATCGAGTCCATCAAAGTTGACCCCGACCATCAGCCCTACACCCTCATCCAACTTCGCTCCGCCGCTAATCTGAACCAACTCGAAGAGGTTCTGGTCATCACCGGGACTCAAACCACGCTTTCTGATCAGGCTCAGAAGGATCTTGCTGCTGGAGTCGCCACCGCCGAGACCCAAGCCGCTGCTAAACAACTCGCAGACCAGCAGGCCGCAGAAGCTGCTGCCCGTTCCGCCGCGCAGATCGTAGCTGATCGGCTGCCCAGCATCCACGACGACGCCACCGATGCTAAGGCCGGCGCTGCAACAACGCCCCCTAACACCACGCCTCCGGTCAGCGTGATTCCGAAACCACTTCCAACAATCCACTCCGACCGTTACTCGCCAGGAGCCACCCCGTCGGCTGCTGATCTCAAACCCGGCGCTCCCGAAACCAACAATCCATCAATACCCCAGACTCGCACTCCAGACGCAACAACTCAACCGGCCACACCGAAGCCCGCGCAACCAAAGCCTCGCAAACCTCAGCCCCCATCAGACTCAACCCAGCCACCAAACCCTCAGCCGTAGCAGCTTCTCAAAATAAAAAATGGCCACCCGCAGCTTCACATCCCGTCGAGAGCTAGAGCAGCACAGCTTTCCCCCTGCTGTCGCCCTGTTGGTGCCGCTGGGCGCCATCCTTCTGCAGGCGCTGCTGCCCAGGCCCTTTCCACGCCTCGCCATCCTCGACCTTCCTCTAATCATCACCGTCTTCTTTGCCGTCTCGCGCCGCAATCCCGTCGCCGGCACCCTCACCGGAGCAGCTATTGGTCTCCTCCAGGACGCCCTCACTGCCCAGCCAATCGGTGTCAACGGTATGGCGAAGTCTGTCATCGGTTACATCGCGGCCAGCATCGGTATTCAAATCGATGTGGAAAATCTCACGACACGCATCCTCATAAACTTCGGCTTCTTTCTTATCAATAGCTTCCTGCTCTTCCTCATCAATCGGCGACTCCTTGGACTCACCAACTTCCACATCTATTGGGGCCACGAACTCATTCGCGCTGCGATCAACACAGCGGTTGCCCTCCCTATCTTTTTTCTGCTCGATAACACGAAGAGGAACGAGTAAAGCCCAAATCCAATCGTCTAAAACGTACAACACAACAGTGGTAGACCCGGATGATCAACTCCAGTCGTAGACTGAAATAGCATGGAACTCACTCACCATATCGACCCGAACGACGTCGGCCCCAACGGCAAAGCCGAAAAAGTCTCTGCGGGTAAGCTCCACGCGGCTCAGTACATCGTCGCATTCATCCTCATCATTCTGATCACCGGACTCTGGCGACTTCAGGTGCTCGGCGCTGACAACTTTCGCGCACTGGCCGAGGCCAACCGTATCCGCAAAGTCCCAATCCTGGCCCCCCGCGGCCGCCTCTTCGACCGCGAAGGCCGTCTGCTCGTAGACAACTATCCCTCCGTCTCCTGCTACCTTCTGCGCGAACAAGTCAAAGATCTCGACGCTGACCTACCTCTCATTGCTCAAGGCCTCCACATTCCGATCGAGCAGATCCAGTCCACGCTGCGCCGCTACCAGATCGCCCCGAACTATCAGCCGATTCCCCTCAAGCAGGACATCTCGCCCGACGAACAAGCCTTCATCGCCGCTCACCGCGACGAGCTTCCCGAACTCGAAACCCTCGACGAACAGCGCCGCCTCTACCCTCGTGACGGATTCGCCGCCCATCTCATCGGCTACGTCGGCGAAGTCTCCGAGCAGATGCTCGACGATCCGCGCTACGCTTTTTACTCTCCCGGCGACGTCGTCGGCCGCTCCGGCGTCGAGCAGACCTATGATGCATTGCTACGGGGCAAAGACGGCAGCCGCGACGTCATCGTCAACAGCCACGGCAAAGAGCTCGGCCACCTGGGTCAGGAGCTCGCCGTCCCAGGCAAGGACCTCAAGCTCACCATCGATCTCGACCTCCAGATGGTCGCTGAAAAAGCCATGGAGGGCAAGAACGGTGCGCTGGTTGCCATGGATCCGCACACCGGCGAGATTCTTGCCATGGTCTCGCGCCCTACCTACGATCCCAACCAGTTTTCCGTCCGCCTCACCCGCTCTTATTGGAATCAGGTCATCACTGACCCTAACCATCCCCTGTTGAACAAGACCATCCAGGCACAGCTCGCCCCGGGAAGCACCTTCAAGATCATCATGTCGTTTGCCGGGCTCGAAGAGAACGTCGCCCAGACTATGCGCGTGGTGTGCAACGGCGGCGCCACGTTCTACGGGCACTTCTTCGCCTGCGATAAACATCACGGCATGGTCGATATCGACCACGCGATTCCGTGGTCCTGCGACACCTACTACTACACGCTGGCTGAAAAGCTCGGCATCGACACCATCGCCAGGTATGCCACCGCGGTAGGGCTCTCGCAGAAGACAGGCATCGACTTGCCGGATGAGGCTGCCGGTACCATGCCCTCCACCCAGTGGAAGCTCAAGAACTTCCATGACAAGTGGTTCGCCGGCGAGACCATCTCGGTTGGTATCGGCCAGGGCGCCACCACAGTCACGCCTCTACAGTTAGCCCGAGCTCTGGGCGGCATCGCCTCCGGCGGAGCCCTCAAGCGCCCGCATGTCGTCTTCCCTGACGAGGTTCCTCAAGAGATCGAGGAAAACATCCTCGCCAGCTACCCCGGCTCAGGCGACCGCGTCATCCCAATTACCCCCGCCAACTGGGAGACCATCACCGACGCCATGGCAGCCACCACGACCACGGGCACCGCCGCAGCTGTCCACCTGTCGGGTATCGACTTCGCTGGCAAGACCGGAACCGCCCAGGTTGTCAGCCACAGCGCTGGGGCCACTAGCCTGGGCAAGGGAGCCGAGCGCGCTAACGCCTGGTTTGTGGGCATGGCCCCGCGCCGCAATCCGGACATCGTCGTTGCCGTTCTGTGCGAGCATGGCGGGTGGGGAGCCGAAGCCTCCGCCCCGCTCGCTGCTCAGGTCATCAATGCCTACGTCAACAAGCAGCGCAAACGCGACAACAACATTCGCATCGCCACCACCCCCGAGCCTGCCAAGCCCGAGACCACCGCCAGCGCAACTCCCACCGTGCCGAGCGCCGAATAGGACGGACCAGCCAACATGCCCCGCCTCTCCTCCTACCGTGACTTCGACTGGGTCCTTCTCGGATTCGTGCTTCTGCTCTCGCTCATCTCTGTCCTCGAGATCAAATCGGCAACGCTCCACACCAAGTTCCACGGCTTCGATCACAAGCAGATCCAGTTCCTCGCTGTCGGCTTGGTCCTGATGTTCATCGTCTCGCTCATCGACTACCACCGCATGCTCGACATCGTCCACTGGGCCTACGGCATCAGCATCCTATCCCTGATCGCGGTCCTGGTCGTCGGCACCAAAGTCCTCGGCGGCCGCCGCTGGATCAAGTTTCCCGGCGGTATTCACTTTCAGCCCTCAGAATGGGTCAAGTTAGTCCTCATCGTCGCCGTCGCCCGCTACTTCTGGGGGCTGGCCGGAAAGGAACTAACCTGGGGCGACATCGGAAAGGCAGCCGCCATGGTGATTGTCCCAATGGCGCTAGTGCTCAAGCAGCCGGACTTGGGCACCGCGCTGACGTACCTGCCCATCCTGATCTGCGGCCTCTTCCTCGGAGGTATCCGCTTCAAGCAGGTCGGTCTCGTGCTGCTTGCTTTGGCCATGATCGGCGGCGTTGCCTGGAAGAGCGGCAAACACCTCAAACCCTACCAGCAGGCACGTATCGACGCCTTCATCAATCCCGACTCCGACCCACGCGGCTCCGGCTATCAGATCCGCCAATCCCTCATTGCGGTAGGCTCCGGCGGCATCTGGGGCAAAGGCGCCAACAAGGGAACTCAAACTCAAGGCGATTTTCTTCCGATCCCCTATACCGACTTCATCTTCGCAGCGTTCTGCGAAGAGCACGGATTCGTAGGTGCCATCGGCGTCTTGCTCTTATACTTCCTCATTCTTATGCGTCTCATTCAAAACGCCCAGACCGCCTCCGACTTACCCGGCAGCTTCATCATCATGGGGGTGGTCGCAGTGATCGTCTTCCAGATTGCCGTTAACGTCGGGATGGTCGTCGGCCTCATGCCGGTGACAGGGATTCCCCTGCCCCTGCTGAGCTACGGCGGTTCCTCGGTCCTCTTCACCTTCCTATCGCTTGGAATCGTCATGAACATCCGCATGCGCCGCTTCGTCAACTAGATGCGCATGAGCTTTGTTGACTGAATAGATCCTCGAAAGCGAACAAATCTCGATATTACAGCTAGGTAAATTTCCCGCTGTAGCGGCTTTAGTGCAATACTGTTAGCAACACCTGTTCGGCTGTAGATGCCGCTCAGTGTACCCCGCTACTCGGGCGCACGGTCGCCAGTCAGCGGCAACAAAAGACTTTTTAGAAGAAAAGGCCGGCCAGCCAGAGACATCGATCCGTTGGCCGGACAGGTTTTAGGGAATGATTGCATCCGGATGGCGAACGGCCCCGCCTCAAATCTCTGATTTTGAGGTTGTTTTGGTCACAAACTCCGCATGTCTCGAATTGCTAGAAGCATCCCCCCGTGTCCCCGATCTACCCGGTATCGCCCAATCCGCGCTCTCAGCGAGCGCGCCCAGGGCAGAGCTGTACTCTCACCTCGCACCGGCCGTCGAGTTCTGTTCACGCGCTTCCGCAGCCCGTAATCTGTCCGCCCCACGGTGAGCCAAACCCGGCCCTAAGCCAGGTCAACTCTCGATTGTTCTCTGTCGCGTCTGCCGCTCGAACCTCAAACAGGTCGGGCAGAAAGAGCACAGCGAATGTCAAAAGAAATATACATCTCCAGTACCCCCCACGAGACCCGTCTCGCCATCGTCGAAAATGACGAACTAACCGAAATCTATTACGAGCGCGAGAACGAATACACCCTCGCCGGATCCATCTATAACGGAAAAGTCACCCGCGTTCTGCCGGGCATGCAGTCGTCCTTCGTCGATATCGGCCTTGAGCGCGACGCTTTCCTTTACATCACCGACTTCATGGAAGAGGCCGGCGATTCGGCCGACTTCGACACCAACGGCGACTCCGGCCGCCGGTCCGAAGGCCGTCGCAACAGCAATTCTCCCGTCCTCGAAGGCGCCGTCTCAAGCCCCCCGGACCGCTTAGACCAGACCACTGACTCCGGCCTCCGCTCTTCTGAGCGGACCGACCGCGGCGACCGAAATGGCCGTGGCGATCGTAACCGTGGCGGACGCGGCCGTCGCGACCGCAGCGGAAACCGTGATCGTCAGCCTACCGCCGACCCCCTTGCGCCCACAACGCCCCAGGACACTTACAGCACCCCCGCCGCTGACTTCTTCACCCCAGACCAGCCAACAGAGAACATCGTGACCGACCGCAACGACGGTGGCGATATTGGTGAAGGCGCCCCCGGTGCCGATGGCAGCCGCCGCTGGCGCGGCCGTCGCGGCCGTCGCCGTGGCCGTGGGCCAGGTCAACGCGACGAATCTCCGAACGTCGCCGGTGCAGCTCCGAGCACCGCTCCGAACGAATTCGCTTATGACGAAGAGTCTTTCGACATCGACGGAGCCGCGGCGCCTATCTCCACTCCGACCGCCCCGGCTCAAGTCCCGCCTGTCTACAACGCGGTCGAAACAGTCGGCACCTCTCAGGAAAATACAGATCGCGGCAATCGCGGAAGAGACGACCGTCGCGACCGCAACAACCGGGGAGATCGAAATCGTGGAGACCGCGGCAACCGTGGCGATCGTGGTGGCCGTGATCGCGAACCCCGCATCCCTCGCGGCTTTGCCCCAAAGACCGCGCTCTACGGCGTAGACGATTCACCCGCTTACGGTCAAGCCCCTGAACTCGATGCCACCGCATCCGAGCCCATCGTTCTCCCCGGCGAATCTCTCTCCAAGTACCGTAAGGGCGGAGACGAGCCGGTCGCTGCAGTGTCCAAACCTGTCGAGACCAACGTAATCATCCCGTCCGCTCCCGGGTTCAGCATCCCTGAAGGCTGGGATGGCGGAGCTATTCTGCCCGGTGAAACTCTCTCTCGCCGTCGTCGCCAGGAAAGTCGTAACGAGCCCCGCGCCGAGCACCGACAGGAAACCACCGCTGACTCCCGCAATGACAGCTCCGCGATCCCTCTGCCTCACGCCGAAGTCATTCATGATGCCGATGGATTCAGTGTCACTGATGTTATCGAAGAGCAGCCGGAGGTTGCCCTCGCCGACTCTGCCGATCCTATCCCCATGGACGAGACGCTGCCAGAGGTTCTTGGCGAACCAGCCGAATACGAGCCGACCGACGCCTCCGCCTCTTATCGCATCGATCCCGCAGCTCCCAGCGAGTACCGCCAAAGCGCGCCCGTCCTCGATGCGCCAGAAGAGGTCCAGTCGGAAACCGTCATCGAGTCGCAAGTTCAGGATCACAGCGCAACTCACAGTATCACTCCCGGCCCCGGCGAGTCAGTTGCCCAACTCGAAGTCGAGCCCGCACACACAAGCTACGAACCATTCGACTGGCAGACCCCTGCACCAACTCACGTTGAGCCAAGCGAAACGGCCCCCGCACCACATGAACTGACCACCCTTCACGCCACCGGCGAGATGCACTCCGAAGCTCCAGTCGCTTCCTTCACTCCCGAACATGCGACTGAGACGGTCTCTCCGATTGAACACGAGACAGCCATCGCAAATCCAGCCGACTACGTCATCGCAGATGATGCTGCTCCGCAGCACTTCGCACCTGGCGTCGGCTCGTTCGAAGAGGAAACCCTCGATGAGGAGGACTTCAACACTACCCTCCACGCCAGCTCCATCGAAGAGATGGACGACTTTGAAGAAGAGGAGACTCTCGAGGGCGCCGCCGACCTCGGCACCATGCTCCGCGAGATGTCCATCGACCAGATCACCCGCTCTGGAAACGTAGACGAAGAAGAGGAGGACGACCTCGAAGAAGAGGATGCGGTCTACGATCCTCTCATCGGCGATCTCGAGGAGACGGACGACGAAGAAGACCTCGACGAATCCGACACCGAAGAAGACGTTCTCCACGAAGAGATCGTTGAGGGCGATGAAGTATCACCCTCCAACGGCTTCGATCAGGCCCAGACCGGCGCAGCCGCTGCATCGCCCGACCGCAATCGCGACCAGGATCGTGGCCGTGGCCGCCGTGATGGTCGTCGGGATGGCCGTCGCGGAGACCGTTATGGCCGCAGTGATCGCGGAGACCGTACCGATCGTCCCCGCAACACCGGAGGGGCCGGCGACCGCGAGCGTGCCAATAACGGTGGCCGTGACCGTCGTGGTGGCCGCAGCTCGATGCAGTCAACCAACCTTCCCGCTATCAGCGAACTGCTCAAGCCTGGTCAGGAGATTCTCGTTCAGATCGCTAAGGAGCCCATCGCCAAGAAGGGCGCACGCATCACATCGCACATCGCGCTTCCTGGCCGCTTCCTCGTCTTCATGCCTACGGTCAACCACACCGGAGTCTCTCGCAAGATCGACTCCGATAGCGAGCGTCGCCGTCTCAAGGAGATTCTCCTCAGCGAAAAGGGTGAGGCTGCCGGCGGCTTTATCGTCCGCACTGCTGCATCGGGAGCCAGCGAAGAGGAACTCCGCTCCGACCTCCGCTTCCTCCTCAATCTCTGGGCGGATATCAAGCAGCGCTCCGAATCCTCGAAGTCCCCAGCCCTCATCTACCACGACCTCAATCTCGTCGAACGCATCCTTCGCGATCAGGTCACCGACACCTTCTCCGCCATCTGGGTCGACACCGAAAGCGAATACGAGCGCGTCCTGCGCTTCCTGCAGCGCTTCCAGCCGTCGCTCATTCGTCGCGTCAAGCTCTACACCAAAGAGACTCCGCTCTTCGAGCAGTTCGGCATCACTGAAGAGATCAACAAAGCTCTGCGTTCCAAGGTGTGGCTGAAATCCGGTGGATCTATCGTCATCAACCAGACTGAAGCCCTCGTTGCGATCGACATCAACACCGGCAAGTTCGTCGGCAAGACCGCTCGCCTCGAAGACACCATCGTCAAGACAAACCTCGATGCCATCCCTGAAATCGTTCGTCAGATTCGCCTGCGCGACCTCGGCGGCATCATCATCATCGACTTCATCGACATGGACGAGCGCAAGAACCGCAACAAGGTTATGGCCGCGCTCGAAGAGGAGCTGAAGAATGATCGCGCTCCATCGAAGGTTCTTCAGTTCAACGACTTTGGTCTGGTTGCCATCACCCGCAAGCGAGTCAAACAGTCGCTCGAGCGCACGCTATCCACTACCTGCAACATCTGCACCGGCACTGGAATGGTCAAGTCGCCGGTCACCGTCTGCAACGACATCTACATCGAGATGCGCAAGATGCAGAAGCATCTCGACCGCGGCGATGTCATGCTTCGCGTGAATCCCGATGTCGTCAAACAACTCAAGGCTCCAGGCACGAAGTGGCTTCAGGAGATGGAAGAGATGGTCGGCAAAACCATCCTCGTCAAATCCGACCCCAGCCTCCACCCGGAGCAGTTCGATATTCACTAGATCATTCTTTCGGAGTTCATAGTTGGGCTAAAGCTCAATGACAAAATCTCCGAAAATAGATCAAGATTCTCTCAAGAAACTACGGGCGTCCAATCTTCTTGGATGCCCGTAACTATGCCTCCTTCATTAGCTTGCACCAAGCCGCAAAGTAAAAACTCTGTCCTGATTGTCATCCAAAACGACATTTCCTGCGTCATACACAACAAGCGCGTTACAGTTGGGTTCAAGCCAATGAAGAACCTCGCAGCACCAAGGGAGCTACACAAAGATGCAAACGAAGATCACTGGGAATCGCCTACACCGAATTCTTGGCCACACCGCGGCCGTTACTTTTCTCGCCGCAGCAGGGACCATGGGCCTTCACGCGCAGCAGTCTGCTGGTACTGCAGCAGCTCTGCCGCCAGTCAACCTTAAGACGAGCCTCGCAGCACCGCTCAACCTTTCCGCCCCAGACGACCTGGGCTACAGCAGCAGCACCGGCAGCGCCGAGACTGCCAACGCACTGGACTTCAACCTGAATAGCGACGCGACCCAACCCCCACCGCGTCGTCGTTACAGCCGTCCAAACTATAACGACAGCCGAACCAACTCTGATGGCTCCGCAAAATACACTTTTCTCGTTGGCGGAGGCTTTACCCTACCCACCGGCGCCACGCACGGCGCACTCGACACCAGTTGGAAGCTCCAGGCCGGCGTAGGCCGCAACTTCAACAAGACCTTCGGCGTCATTGCCCAATTCGACTATGACAACTTTGGAGTCAACACTTCAACCCTCAACAATTTGTTGGCAATCTATAACGCTCTTGGGGCAACTGATCAGAATGGCAATCCGCTCACTCAGCTCGGCGGCACCAGTCATGACTGGTCGTTCACGCTCAATCCGATCGTCAACTACTACACCTCGGACACTAAGGGCGCTTATGTAATTGGTGGAGCAGGTTTTTATCATAAGACAGCTAACTTCACCGTTCCAACAATCGGTACTGCTTGCGATTTCTTCGGCTGCTTCCAGTTTAACGCCAACTCAACCATCGACAAGTACACCAGCAATGCCTTCGGTGTGAATGCAGGTCTTGGTTTCACTTATAAAGTCTCCCGCTTCGCTTCAACACGTTTGTACGTGGAAGGTCGCTACGTTTACACCTTTAACTCACAAAGAGACTTCTCTTTGGGAGACGCGAATGGCAACGGCTTCAATGTATTTCCTCAGAACAGCGCACGGACAAGCTACATTCCGATAACCTTCGGTCTTCGCTTCTAACCTTGTCTGCCACGATGGATATAGAAAGAAGAGAGGCCATTGGTCTCTCTTCTTTTGTGCTTCAACTGGGTAGGCCTAAAGGCGCATCCATGCTTATGCCAAAGAATGACTAATGAAGTCGAAAGAAGAATCCCGCGCCCACCCCGACTACTGTTGCAAGACTGATCAGGATCTGATGTCCGATCCCACGCTGTCGTCTCTCCCAGGCATTCCTCCACAGCACCCCGGCTAAAACAATAACCAAAGCCGCCGCTCCCAACCACGGAGAGTGTTCTCTTCCGAGAATCAGGGCCGTCACATAGGCTCCCACCATCGTGCACACAAGCCATACTCCATCCTGGAGAAACTTGTATCTCTGCGTGATCCGATGGTCCCGCGCGACTAGATCGGGCGAAGCCGCAGTAATGCCAAAGGTCGCTGCCATCGACAGTCCGACCGTCACCAGATACCCAAGAACGAGTGCAAGCAAAAGAAAACTGCCGGTAATCATGCGTCTATTTCGGGCCCCTGCGCCGCGCTCCGTGTGGCGCCTTTTCTCGAGACATAGAATGCAAGTCTATCAGCCCGATTCTCCTAAATACCCACCGGATACGGCTTCTCGTGCATCTCCTGGTCCGGATCGCGGCTCCGTTCAAACCGCCCCTGCAACAGGCTCAGCAAGCCCGTATACCAGTATCCGAACACAAACAGCACCAGGAACGGCACGGTAAAGAAGTTCTCCGTCGAGATTGCGTAGTAAACCGTCCATGCAAAGTAACATCCAATCGCCATCTCAATCCAGGGAATGACTCCCAATCGCTTGCGATAGACCTTTGCCTGACTCTTCTCGCCCTTCTTCTTCACGCTATACTTCGGCGTCCTTGCAAAGGCGCTCTTTACTCCAAGCAGCGCTTCCATCACGGCCTTGGTGTTGGTGATCGTCAGTCCCACTCCACCCAGCGCCATGACAAACGGGACGTAGACGATAGATTTGTACCAGCTCTTCGGATAAAGCTCCTTCTGACTCACCATGTAGAACGTCGAAACCGACATCGTGCTCGCGATGAACAAAGGAAAATCGATCAGCAGCATCTGAATGTAGCCCTGCCAGCTACGAATAATCATCGCCGGCATCAGCAATACACTCAGCACGATCATCAGCGGGTAACTGATATTTGCCGTCAGGTGATACCAGGCTTCGAGCTTCGTATGCCATGGCGCATCGCTCTTGAGCACTCGCGGCAAAATCTTTTTCCCCGTCTGGATCAGCCCCTTGGCCCATCGCGCCTGTTGCGTCTTGAACGCAGTCATCTCGATCGGCAACTCCGCCGGACACTCCACATCCTGTAGGTACTTGAACTGCCATCCTGCCAACTGCGCCCTGTAGCTCAAATCGGTATCTTCCGTCAGCGTGTCGTGCTGCCACCCGCCGGCAGTCGAGATCGTCTCTCGGCGCCACATCCCCGCGGTACCGTTGAAATTAAAGAAGACTCCGGCCCGGCTTCGGCCTCCATGTTCGAGCACAAAGTGTCCGTCGAGCAGGATCGCCTCGACCTGCGTCAGAAAGCTGTAGTTCCTGTTCAGGTGTGTCCAGCGCGTCTGCACCATGCCAATCTCCGGCTGCGCGAAGTGATGGATCACCTGCATCACCCACTGCCGCGGCGGTACAAAATCCGCGTCGAAGATTGCTACAAACTCGCCCCGCGCAACGTCGAGCCCCTTGTCCAGCGCTCCCGCCTTATACCCATGGCGGTTGCTGCGATGCAGATACACAATCGGCTGCGGTTCCATTCCGACAAACCCGCGAGCATACCGCTCGACGATATCCCGCGCCACATCGGTCGTCTCATCGGTGGAGTCGTCCAGCACCTGAACTTCAAACCGGTCTCGCGGATAATCGAGTCTGCACACTGCCTCAATCAACCGTTCGATGACAAACTGTTCATTGAAGATCGGCAGTTGAATCGTCACGAATGGCAACTGGCCTTCGGCGAACCGCATCGGTGGCTCACTCCACTTCGCCGCGTTCTTCTTGTTTCTGAAGTAGAGCCACACCAGCTGATAGCGATGAATCCCGTAGAACGCCAGAACAATCATGACGATAAAGTAGGGAATCAGCAGCGCCGTATCGAACGCATTCCATCGATAGAGATGCTCAAACGTCTTATCCGCGTAGTGCGTCTTCCAATAGTGACCGAAGCCCTTTGGACCAACTAGCAACCCGAGTTGCGACGTCAATAATTGAAGAGAAAGGTGCAGGATCGTTGCTCCACCAATGGGTTCGGGTACCCAACTGATTCTACGCGAATCGCCGCTTGAAATCTGGTTCAAACGCACTCAGGCGGCTCAATCAGAATCCCATCGGGCCGGCCCACGGTAACTGTTCCGAGGCGACAGCGGTAGCCCGTCTAGTTCAGAAACATCGTTCTATAAACAGTGTCGCGCTGAACCGGCTTGAAACCTGCGTCGCGAATTACTTGCCGCAGTTGTTCCTCAGTCGCGGCATTTGCGCCCTCAGCGAGCATTACACTGCCCACGTCGTTGCCGCCGAATCGTAACCCAACCTGCAGAACCTTCAGACCCTGCGTCTCGAGATTCGATTGGACGTTTCGGACGTTATCGAGAAACATGCGCGAGATCGCAAGCGTCTTCAAATACTCAACAGCCGTCGCCTCCTCGAACCCCTGCACTGACGCGGCTTTTGGAGCAAAGCTCCATGGTGTGAACGAGGCAAAGCCGTTCGTCTCCTCCTGCAAACTGCGCACTGCTTCCAAATGATTTACGCGATGTTCCATCGTCTCGCCACAGCCGAAGGTCATCGTCGCGGTGGTCTGGATGCCAAGCTTGTGCGCGGCACGGTGGACAGCAAGCCAATCCGCGGTTGTCCACTTTTGGCGAGTGCCCTGTTGCACCTCATCATCGAGAATATCCGCGTCATCACCGGGGATTGAGTCGAGCCCGGCGTCGCGCAGGCGGGCAATTGTGTCCGGCACGGTAAGTCCTGAGTGTTCAGCAATGGATAGAATTTCGCTGGCCGATAGGGAGTGCAGCCAGATGGCGGGGAAGCGCTTTTTGATGCTGCGAAAGACCCCGTGAAACCAAGAGATTGTGAGCGCCGGGGTCACGTCGCCCTGCAGCATCACGCCATGGCCGCCCCTTGCGACGATGTTGGAGATCTTCTCGCAGAGTGGGTCAAAACCCGCGCCAGTTGCGGATTCCGTGTAGGTGACTCTTCCGTCGATAACATAACTTACTACACCTTCGGGGTGCAGCCGGCGGCGTACCGCGTCGGCTTCCATTCCAATTCCAATCAAATCGTCGCTGCGAAAGCAGTCCAGAGCTTCGTTACGGCTAATTCCCATGCTTCAATTCTACGTTTTTTGGCAGAAAAAAATCTGGAGCGGGAAAAGCGCCTAATTATAGGGGGATTTTGCGTTTTTGGGGTGTTTTGCTGTGGTGAAAACGTGGCGAGAACGTGGTGAATTGCGTGGCTAACGTGGTGTTTTAACCGTCACTTTTTCGGAGCAGAAAAATACGCCACGTTTTTGAACTTTATTTTCAGCCGGCGCGTGACTCCCGGACGAACCTACCGGTGCAGCAACTCAACCAGCAGAATAATCACCACCACCGCTAGTATGAGCAGCAGCGAGACCCCGGCCTTCAGCCACAGGCCAAACGATGCCACGCCCTTCTCGAGCGTCGCCATCCTA
Organism: Tunturiibacter psychrotolerans; assembly: GCF_051013365.1. Classification (GTDB taxonomy): domain Bacteria; phylum Acidobacteriota; class Terriglobia; order Terriglobales; family Acidobacteriaceae; genus Edaphobacter; species Edaphobacter psychrotolerans_A. The sequence goes on from NZ_CP132941.1 coordinate 3,605,823, forward strand.
TGTTCGTGTTGCTCCATCGAAACCCGCGCCCGCTTCACCTCTTCGCCTACTGCGGTGATCTGGGCGCTCTGGTCCTGCAACTGGCGATAGAGGCCCAGGTGCGCCTTGGTGACTTGCCCCAGGTCGCCGCGAACGCCCTCGGCCATGGCCACCAAGGCCGCCTCGTTCGCCTTCTCAGAGGCGGCCTTGGACGTGAAGAACTTGTCGGCCAACGGCAACAGGCGGGATATGTGAGGGAGTAGCTCGAACAACTGTGCGATTACCTTCGGCCACATGCGGTACTCCTGGTTTGTCTCATTTAATTGATGAAGGCACTAGTCCAGCCAGATGCCTAATCCTAGCGCGAACGCCCCTTTACCGGTTTATAACGGATTTTCATTTTCAGGTTTCTATGGATTCAGGCTCGCGCGACCCTGCCGCCATCTCATCACGAGCGCGACAATCGTAACCAGCAAAATGGCCGTCACGATCCCCTGCGACCATAGGCAGTAGATACACCACTTCTGGAGGACGTACGCCTCGATATAACTGAGAAACGCCGCGAAGAGAAACCCAATCTGGGCGAACTCGAAGACCAGCCACCAGCGGCCCGTGAGAGCGAGCACGCCAATCGCTGCATAGCCAACGATGCCGAGCATCGCAACGGGAATATGCGACCCTGCCGACTTGGGATCTTCGTCGAAGGTGCGGGGAGGGAAGACCGCGAACCGACTGTGATTCACGGCACCGCAATCGAACTTTTCGGTGACCGCACAGGGTGGCGCGAGAGCCGGGTCCATGTAGTGGACATGAAGCGCCATCGTTGAGACTACGATTCCAGCAACCGCCAGCAGGGCAATCAGATACTTCATGACTTTGATTTTACTTCGCCCGAGGCAAGGTGAATTCCATGTTAATTCAATAAGATGCAAACTCTTTCATCTTGCTCTGGGGATGTAGAAGAGATACTCTTGCCGCCTCCCCGCAAATCAACTGTGGAGCTTATTATGCGTTGGAAGCACGTTTATCTCGCCTTGTCTCTCGCCGCAGCCTGTTCGTTGACTGCACATGCCGATGTCTTCGGAACCTTCGAACTCTATAGTCAATTCGCAAGTGGAGCGACGGCTACAGGAACAATAACGATTGATGAAACAACGGGTACCATGACTGCAGCGGACCTCACCTACGTCCTGGGAGGCAACTCCACTGTGTACAACACAGTTAACTTCCAGTCATTTTTACCCGAGGGTATTGAGTTCGAGCGGATCGGAACTCTAAGCGAATACATTGCCCTAGAAACCGCAGGGACGTGGGTCGGCTATACGGGCGGTGAGCTGTGCACGGAAGCATTCAACTGCCCAGACCCTGACATTACTAACGGCTTCTTTGTCAGTGCTCTCGTCGAACCCAAAGATGTCGATGACCCTGTGACGAGCGGAACTTTCACCGCTGTCACATCCACCGGCGTCACACCAGAGCCGAGCAGCTTTGCTCTACTGGGCACAGGTTTGTTGGGAGCTGTGGGGATCATCCGACGTCGCATGGCTATCTGATCACGGGCAGCACCAGAGAAAGCCACCTTCGGGTGGCTTTTGCTGTTACTGTACTCTGCCTTCATCCAATGGAGTGATTGGCCGGATTATCATGGGTTTGTGATGACCTCTCTTAGCCGCCGCCGTTTCCTCACGCTCCTCGGAGCCACCGGCGTCTCCGCATCAGTCACGCCGTCTCTCCTCGCCGCGGCCGTACCATCCGCGGCCACGCCATCCGTGCAGGTGCAGGAGCCATTTACCTTCCTCTTCGTCACCGATGCGCATCTGCAGCCCGAGCTCAACGGCGTAGTCGGCACCGATATGGCCTTCAAGAAAGCCCGTGCGGTCAAAGCGGACTTCGCCATCAACGGCGGCGATCACGTCTTCGACTCTCTCGCCGTGCCCAAGCAGCGTGCCCTGACGCTCTTCGATCTTTACGACAAGACCGAGCAGGATCTTGGCGTGAAGGTGTATCACACGATTGGCAATCACGACGTTCTCGGCATCTATCCCGCGAGCGGCATCGCGCAGGACGACCCGCTCTACGGCAAGAAGCTCTTCGAGCAGCGCCTGGGCAAGCTGTACTACTCCTTCGATCACAAAGGCCACCACTTCATCGTGCTGGACTCGATCGGCATCACGCCGGACCGCGCCTACGAAGGCCGGATCGATGCGGCTCAGCTCCAGTGGCTCGCCGCCGACCTCGCGGCGCTGCCTTCGGGGACACCGGTCATCGTCTCGGTTCACATTCCCCTGGTCACGGCCTTTGGTGCGTATACACCCGAACAAACCGTCGCGCCGACTCATCACAGCCTGAGCGTCGCCAACGCGAATCAGGTCTCGATCTCTTTGCCGGACACAACGTTCTTGGCGTTCTGCAAGGCCATACTCACATCAACGAGACCGTTCTGTGGAAGGGCGTCCCGTACATTACCAGCGGAGCTGTCTGCGGTAACTGGTGGCATGGGACACGTCTCGGCACCCCCGAAGGATTTACGGTGGTCACGGTCGCAAACAACAAGCTCACCACGCACTACGAGCCTTCGGGCTTCCAGTCGGTCGCACCACAAAATACCTAGAAGATTCACCTGCTCCTGCTGGACTTGACAGAGCTACGCCTCTCTTCGTCGATTTTGGTACCATGGTACATTGGTACATATGGCAGAACCGAAGAACCTGGTTGAGATTGAGCGGATGCAGACGGGCGTCCGCATGGAGAAACGGCTGTTGAAGGTATTGAAGGCTGTCGCTGAGTTGAAGGACATGAGTCTTGGCGATCTGCTGGAGGGAATCGTGCTTCACGCGTTTGAGGGCAAGGCTCCGTTCTCGCCCCAGACGCTGAAGGAGATCGAAAAGCTGAAGGGCATCTATGGCCTGACGCTGCGTGCGTCGGACAGCCATCGATTGAAGGAGCGAAGATGAACGCAACGAAGTTACTTTCTTTCGCACTTGCAACAGGCGCGGCAGGTTTGGGACAACCCGCTGCGAGCGCGCAGGCAGCAGCCTCGCCAGCGCATGTCCGCAACAGCTTTCAGTTCGTCGTCCCCGCTCCGCTCGGTCGTGCAGCGGGACTCTTCGGGCCGGAGGGGGAGCGATGCTGGGCGGGCCCGCACTGGAATCCGGAGTTTCTGCATCCTCAACCGGCACAGGACATCGAGGGCGCCGTCTTCACGGTGCAGCACGGTCCGCACAAGAGCGTGTGGGTCAATACGGTCTTCGATCCAGCAGGCGGACGGATGCAGTACGTGTCGTTTATCCCCGATGCGCTTGTCTCGACGGTGGATGTGCGCCTCTCCACGCTCACTCCGTCGACGACGAAGGTCGAGGTGATCTATGTTCGGACCGCTCTGGATGCAGCCGCGAATGAAGACGTGATTGCTATGGGGAAGCGTGACGCAGGGAATGGGGCGGAGTGGCAGAAGGCGATCGAGGACTGCCTGGCAGCAGAGCAAAGGCACGAACACTAGTAATCAGCGACGTGTGACCGTATCAAATCGCGCAGAGATTTGAAAAAAGTGGGTGAGACCTTGCCGATTCGGGGGTATGCTGGGTAGCACTTCAGACGAGGTCCAAATTCCAGAGCTGTCTCGAGCTGAGCTGTGTTCTGCGCCCAGATGCTATTTCATCTCTCAGGAGTGATGCCATGCAGTGTCCTGTCTGCCACAACGAAGTCTCCTCCCAAAGTGCATTTTGTAGCAGCTGCGGTGCGCCCCTAGGTGCGGCCGGCGGCGCTTCTGCGAGTTCCACCGTGCCTCCTCCACCGAACTACACGAATGTTCCGCCAGCCTACTCGACGGTACCCCCTGCGTACACTACGGCTCCGCCGGCTGCGACCAGCACCGGGCTCTCGGAGAATGCGGCCGCCGCGATCGCCTACCTCACGATCATTCCCGCGGTCATCTTCCTGGTGCTTGAACCTTACAACAAGATGCCGCTGGTGAAGTTTCACTCGTGGCAGTCGATTGGGCTATGCGTTGCAGCGACGGTGTTGCAGGTGCTCATCACGATCGGGGAGATGGCGATGCACTTCATCCCCGGAATTGTCCTGCTATTTTCGTTGATTCATCTTGTGATCGGCCTGGGCCTCTTCCTGGTGTGGCTCTTCATCATCCTGAAGGCCAGCAAGGGCGAGTGGTACAAGCTGCCGATTATTGGCGACTTCGCTGAGAAGCAGGCGCGCGCCGCTTAGCTTTCTTTGCCGCGGGGGGTGGCGAGTCCTCTCTCCGCGGGCTGAAGGCTGCGAGTCGTTTTTCCATCACGGCTAGTGCGGTGGTGCTCTCATCGATCATCACGAAGCTGCGCCCATGTTTCGCTGCGGCTGCGCCGGTGGTGCCACTGCCGGCAAAGAAGTCCAGCACTGTGTCGCCGGCATTTGAGTGGACGCGCACGATCCGTTCCAGGATTCCCAACGGTTTTTGTGTGGCGTAGCCCGTCTTCTCTTTGCCTGTGGGCGAGACGATGGTGTGCCACCAGACGTCGGTCGGTGTCTTGCCTCGCGCTGCTTTTTTTGCGCCCACCAGCCCGGGAGCCATGTAAGGGATGCGGTCGCTCTCGTTCAGGTTGAAGGTGTATTGTTTCGGGTCTCTGGTGTACCAGAGGATGTTGTCGTGCTTGGCAGGCCAGCGCTTGGTGGCGCGAGCGCCGTAGTCGTAGGCCCAGATGATCTCGTTCTGGAAGCACTCGCGCCCGAAGATCTCGTCGAGCATGACCTTGCAGTAGTGCACCTCGCGGTAATCGATGTGGAAGAAGAGGGAGCCGGTGGCGGAGAGGATTCGGTGCGCTTCGACCAGGCGGGGTCGGAGGAAGCCGAGGAAGTCGTCGAAGCTGTCGCCGTAGCCTTGGCCGCCGTTTTGCTGCTCCGCTACTTCGGTGCGGTAGCGGAAACCGCCGAATCCTACGCGGTCGCCAGTCTCGTCGCGGATGGTCTTTATCTGCTTGCGGGCCTGCCGTTTGCCTGTATTGAAAGGGGGATCGACGTAGATCAGATCGATGGATTCGGCGGCCATCGCCTGCAAAATGTTTAGATTGTCTCCGTGCACGATCCGGTTCATACCATCGTCTCCGCTCCTAACACTAACGTACCCTTGGTCTCTTCGGCTGCGAAGTGTATCTTTCTCTTCGAAGGCTTGGCTGCATCGGCCAGGTTTGATTATGTCTCCCAATCACCTCATCTACGCTATGCTGACCCACCGGGGCCGCGTCCGCCATGGTAACGAAGATACCTGTGCTGCGGCGCCTGAGATTGGGGCGTTCGTCGTCTGCGACGGCATGGGCGGAGCGGCAGCGGGAGAGGTCGCGAGCAATCTGGCTGCAGATACTTTTTTGGCCAATCTCAGGCCACAATCGAGTAGCGGGGAAGAGATGCAGAAGCCGCAGGCTCGCCTCAACGCGGCCATTCAGGCAGCAAATCACGCTGTCTACCAGCAGTCCCGCCAGTCGCGACAGTTCAACGGCATGGGAACGACTCTGGTCTCCCTGCTGCACACCCCTGTGGTCAACGGGGAAAATGGCAAGGCGAGCGCCGCCCGCCGCTCGCCGACCAACCACATTAACTCCCGCATTACCGATCCTCCGACGCTCTGGCTGGGCCACGTCGGCGACAGCCGCTGCTACCGGCAAAGGCGCGGCAAGCTCGAACAGCTCACCATTGATCACTCGCTGGTCGAAGAACAACTGCGCGCCGGGCAGATCACCATGGCTCAGGCGGCGAGATCGCCCATGCGCAACCTCATCACACGCGCGGTCGGTTCGCAGCCCACCGTTGAGGCCGAGATTCAGAGCCACCGCCCACAGCCGAACGATGTCTACATGCTGGCCTCCGACGGGCTGACCCATGAGGTCAGCGATGAAGAGATCGTGGAGATTCTGGCCTCCATCCCCAAGCCGCAGACCAAAGGCGCGCTCACCACGGCGTGCGAGGAGCTCATCACGATCGCAAATCGCAACGGAGGCCATGACAACATCACCGTGCTGCTGGTCGCTGTCGTACCCTGATCTTCCCCCGACTAACCGCCCGTAATTCGCAGACCCCTCGCAAACTGCTACACTGCGAAGTCGTCTGAAACTCCTCTATGTCCGATTTGAAAAGCATTGCAATTCTCGGCGCCGGCACCATGGGCAACGGCATCGCGCACGTCTGCGCCCGCTCCGGCTTCAACGTCATCCTCTACGACCTGCAGCAACCGTTTCTGGATCGTGGGCTTGCTACTATCGAAAAAAATCTTGCTCGCGAAGTTACGAAGAACAAGCTCAGCCAGCAGCAGGCCGACGAGGCGAGGGCGCGCATCACTCCTACTCTTGACCGCGAAGCGCTTGGCAGTTGCAGCTTCGCCATCGAGGCGGCGACGGAAAAGTTTGCCATCAAGTCCGAGATCTTCCGTGATCTCGACCGCATCCTTCCGGCCGACTCCATCCTTGCGACGAACACCAGTTCCATCTCCATCACGAAGCTTGCCGCTGTGACGAAGCGTCCTGAAAACGTCATCGGCATGCACTTCTTCAATCCGGTGCCCGTGATGCAGCTCGTCGAGGTAATTCGTGGCCTCGCGACTTCACAAGCCATCTTCGATGCCGTTCACGCGCTCTCCAAACAGCTCGGCAAGACTCCGGTCGAGGTGAATGACGCTGCCGGATTTATCTCAAACCGCCTGTTGATGCCGCTGATCAACGAGGCCATCTACTCCGTGATGGAGGGCGTGGCCACGGCTGAAGCTGTCGATCAGGTCTTCGTGCTTGGCATGGCGCATCCCATGGGGCCGCTCACCCTGGCTGACTTCATCGGCCTCGACGTCTGCGCTGACATCATGCGGGTCCTCGCCGATGGGCTTGGCAGTCCAAAGTACAACCCCTGTCCGTTGCTGGTTCGCATGGTCGACGCTGGCTGGTTGGGGCGAAAATCGGGCCGTGGCTTCTACACCTATCCCACGGCGTAGGTCACAGGCTGACGCGGCGATTCCAGGGATACACTGAAAAGATATAAATAGAAGAGGGAGAGGACATGCCGCAGGAGTTTTATTACGAAGACTTTTACGTAGGCCAGAAGTTCCATTCGATTGGCCAGGCTAAGGTGACTGCCGAAGAGATCAAAGAGTTCGGCACCAAATACGACCCGCAGCCCTTCCATCTGGACGAGGCTGCCGGCGAAAACTCCTTCTTCAAGGGCCTCGCAGCGTCGGGCTGGCTTACCGCCGCCATCGTGATGCGCCTTCGCGTTCAGTCGATCACGGTTGCCGGCGGCATGATCGGCGCGGGCGTTGAGGAGATGCGCTGGACTGAACCCGTTCGTCCCGGCGATTCGCTCCGCACCGAGATCGAGGTGGTTGGTGTCCGCCAATCAAACTCCCGCAAGGAGTATGGTGTAGTCCGTACCCGCACACTCGCCTTCAACCAACGCGACCAGGTGGTCATGCGCTCGACGGTAAACTTCCTCGCTCCTGTCAGACCGACCACCTAGCCGCGAACGAGCCGATTTCAATGACTAGTGAAGATCTCGCTCTTCTCAAATCCAGCATCGACCTCGTGGTTACGCTGGAGACCGTCGAGGGCGAGCGGTTCCTCGCTCAGATCCTCTTCGTCTTCGACGGTGAAGAGACCCCCGACGTCTTCTACCTGAAGGTCGAACCGGGTCCCGACGGCAACTTTGTACCGATAGGAAGCGGCGGCCATTCGACGCTTCTCGCCGATATCGCTTCGGTTCATCGATTGGCGTCCTGAAGCTGTAGCCGGAGGAACCAATGTGGTTACCTCGGCCACTTACTCACAACCAAACGGCGTATTCTTAGCGAATGATGCGTATGACAGTGCTCGCCTCCGGTTCCAAAGGCAATAGCACCGTCATCGCCAGCTCCCGGACGCGCGTTCTGGTCGATGCCGGCCTCTCCTGCCGCGAGCTGCTGAAGCGCATGGCCATCGCCGGAGAAGACCCTTCCGCACTCGATGCCATTCTCATCACGCATGAGCATCAGGACCACGTAGCGGGCCTGGCTGTCCTTGCTCGCCGTCTCAAGATTCCTGTCTTCTTTACCGAGCCGACCCACCGCGCGTGGGTGCGTATGCTCACCCCTCGCAGCACGATGACCTACGCCAAGTGGCTCGATCATGTACAGCGCGAAAAGGAGGCCCGCGCCGCCACGATAGCCGCAGGCACTTCGACCGCTGGCGTCGCCGCACAGTTAGCCGCGCAGGCCGAGGCGATCGCAAGCATCTCCGCCGAGGCTGCCGTGCTCAGCCGCTCAGACGACCCAAACGCTCCTCTCGAGCTTCCCATCGATCCCGATGACGAAGAGCTCTGCGGCCCTGAACTCGAATCTGCCGCCGCACAAAAAAACGTCGCGAAGAGCGATCCCACTCATCTGCCTGCCGTCGAGTACTTCCACTCCGGCACACAGTTCTCCATTGGCGATATCGACATCACACCCTTCACCATTCCGCACGATGCGGCGGACCCCTGTGGCTTCGTCTTCGAGTCTGAAGGCATCCGTATGGCACTGGCAACGGACCTGGGCTATATGCCACCGAACGTCAAATCCGCCCTGAAGCGCGTCGATGTTCTGTTGCTTGAGTCCAACCACGACCTTGAGATGCTCCGTGACGGGCCGTATCCGTGGTCGGTTAAGCAGCGCGTTCTGTCGCGGGTCGGCCACTTGTCGAATCATGCCACTGCGGAGTTTCTGCAGAAGGACTACGACGGTGGCGCCGCATGGATCGTTCTCGGCCACCTCTCCGAGTCCAATAACGCTCCTGAGCTGGCGCGGCTTGCGGCCGAGCAAGCTCTGTGCGATCAGCCGACTCTGCTTGGTAACCGAATTCTTTTAGCTGGGCAATCTGCTCCCCTTGATCCAATCTGCCTATAACTCTTGTGTTACCAATGTTTACCCCCGGGTGTCTTTTACGGTTACTGTTCGATGAATCCTTTCTTTCCTTCCCTATGTCTAACAGGGTAGAATGGTGACTATAAAGTGATGAAAAAAACAGCGTTAGCATTCCCAGTGAACCGCAGAACCCATGCCTCCGGCTGCATCGATCAGGTGGTGGGGGATATCCTCTCCGGTTGGCGCTATGACATCTCTGGTCTCTCCCCCGCCATGCGCACGGACTACGATCAGCATCTGTCCGACTGCACCCATTGCCGTCGCCGCCAACGCATTGCCCGTACCATCGACGTTCTGCTGATCAGCGTCAGTACACTGTCGATTGTGGCCTTCCTGCTGGCGGCAGTCGTCATTCATCGGGTTGAGGTTGCCACCCACATCAATACCGTCAGGGTCCATCTTAACCAGGCACATGCAGTCGCCGTCTCGCTCCAGGCAGTCGCGATCGCCGGCCTTGTCTTCTCGACGCTTCTCTGGGTTTTGGTTGCAATCGCGACGCCGCTTCCCGGCTTCATCGGGGGCATCGTTCAAGAACGCATTCCCGCAGATCTTCGCGACCGTTTCACTAAGAACGCTGCCTGAAGACAACCATGAATTGTTAAGTTGTTAGCGGCGGAACTCCGGCTCCTCTTCTTAGAATCGCGTTAGCTTTCCGCTGCTGACGACACCGATGTGTCCCTGCATTTGATAGCGTAGAGAAACCATGTCCCCCGCTCCTGAAGGCGAAGTCCTTCCTCCGCATACCGACGCGACGCACGATCATCCGATCCCCGACTACGAGCGAGAGGTGTCGCGCCCGAACTCTCGCGAGCGCGGCTGGAACTTCCTCGCCACGCCTGGCACCTACATTCTGCTGGGCATCAATATCGCCGTCTTCTGCTACATGATCTTTCGGGGCGTCTCACCCAGCAGCCCCACTCCGGGCCAGCTGCTCTACTTCGGCGCCACAAACACCGAGTTCATTCTGCATGGCCAGTGGTATCGGCTGCTGACGGCTACCTTCGTTCACGTCGGCCTGATTCACATTGCGACCAACATGTGGTGCCTGTGGAACCTTGGCCTGCTGGGCGAACCGTTGCTGGGTCCCTTCGGCCTGATCGCTGTCTACGTCATCACCGGTGTCGCTGGTAATCTGCTGGGTCTGTGCTCCAATGTGGTGTTTCGGGACTACAGCTCAGTCGGCGCAGGAGCATCGGGCGCTGTCTTCGGCATCGCCGGTATCCTGATTGTGCTGCTTTCGAACAAGAAGCTCCCGATTCCGGCGTTCGAACTCAATCGCCTTCGCCGCTCCGTCATCCAGTTCGCGGTGTTGAATCTGATCATCGGCATCGGCGCCAACTTTACCAGCATTGTGCGCATTGATAATCACGCTCATATCGGCGGCTTTCTCAGCGGATTGGCGCTGGGTGTGCCGCTGGTGCCACGCATGACCTCCGGTCGCGCCCGCTACCTCGCGCGGCAGAAGATCACCTTCGCCGCGGCCGCGTTTCTGCTGTTCCTCTTCGCGTACTTCATCACCAAGCTTAGGTAGGTTGCTTAACGAGCCAGCGGGTCAGCAAGCTAGCGAACTTCTCGCTGACTTGCTGACCCGCTGTATTCCGCTGACTGGCTAGACCTCAAAACGTTAGTTTGAGGGCAAGTTGTATTAAGCGTGGATTGTTGACGATCGAATTTACCGTGCCGAAGAAGGGGGACACTTGGCCCGCAGCCGGTGAATTGAAGTTGATGTCGGCGATTGGCGATGCGTATTGCGGGTGATTGAAGAGATTGAAGAATTCAGCGCGGAAGTTCAAGCCCATCTCACGAGGTAAACGGAATTGCTTGATGAGTGAGAAGTCCGAGTTGACGAAGTCGGGTCCTGCGACGGGAAGACGACTGGCATTACCGAGCTTGCCCGGGGTGACCAAATTGCCGGCGTTATCAAATTGTTGAGCCTGAGGGGCGGTAAAGCAGGCACGGTTGATCCACTGGTAGAGTCTGTGGCTTGCTGCGTGCGTATCGCAGCCGGCAACCTGGTCGGGCCGGTTGAGATTAAAGCTGTTGCCGCCTTCATTGAAGGCGGTGCCCGACTGATTGCTGCTGTCGATCAGAGGAACCGGGAACCCGGAGGAGATCCTTTCAATGAGCGTGACTTGCCAGTTGCCGAGAAGGCTGTCGGTCACAGGCCCCCAGGTGCTTCCGAATGCCTTGCCCTTGCCGAACGGCAGGTCATAGATGACGCTTGCCGTGAAGCTGTGATTCAGGTTGATCTGCGACAGGCTCCAATCAAGATTTTGCCAGTTGGGCAGAGGGAAATACACCGCGCTTAACAGCGAGCCCAGACCGTCGCTTAAACCGTTGTCGTAGGTGCGCGAGTAGGTGTAGGCGATCAGCGCGTAAAGGCCGTGCTTAGGCGTTTTGGTCTCTGCTTTGATCTGCAGCGAGTTGTAGTGGGTTTTGCCTACATCGCCAAAGAGAATGATCGAGTTAAAGTTCTCGGTGGGGAAGGGAAAGATGTAGGGTGCGCCGCCAGGCAGGCAGCCGATCGTATAGGTCGGGTCGACTCCGCAGGCAGAGGGGCTGTTGACGTTGATGGCATTGCCGCTAACCAAGATGTGGCCGGCGACCGCGCCAGCATAGCCAGCGGTGAGAAGAACATCGCCGGGTAGCTGCCGTTCTACGTTGACGTTGTATTGATGAACCCTGCCGGGCTGGAAGTTGGGCGGCTGGTAGTAGAACGTGCCCTGGAAGTTGTCCACAGTCCCCGGCGAGGGCGGAATCGGAAAACCGGTGGAGAGGAAGAAGGGTTCCGAAGGTGTCTGACCGTTAAGAGCGCAGAATGAAGTCGCAAAGGCGCAGCCCGCCCCAGCGAATTGGTCCGTCTCGCCGAGGTTGGGTGGATTTTGCCACAGACCCTGCGCGCCCTGGCTCCAGACAGAGTCGTGGTAGATGCCGAAGCCGGCGCGGAGCACGGTCTTGTCGCTGCCAGCAACCTTCCAGGCGAAGCCTACGCGGGGTTCGTACGCGCCACCGAACCGATTGATGCCAGCCGATCGGCTCACCCCGTCTTGTCCGGCGATGAGAAGCGCTCGGGTCGAGGGGATGTAGTTCGCCATTCGGTCATGGACTTCGGTGATCGGACTTGTAATGGCCCACGCCAGACCCAGGTTGACAGTCAGGGACGGAGTCAGGCGCCAGTCATCTTCGGCGAAGGGCCGTACGATCTTCCACCGGCGGCCAGTGATTGAGCCATTCGTTGTCTGGTCGTGGATGGCGCCTCCGCTAATACCTAACAGCAGGTCTGCCAAGGGATTGCCGGTGGCTTCCCCTCCCCCCGTGAAGTTTCCGGTGGCACCAGGGAGCAGAAAGCCGGATCCAAAGGCCTCTGTACCCACATTCATCTGGTTGGCACGGAGATCGATGCCGACGTGAATATCGTGTTTACCGCGGATCAGGTCGAGATCGTCTTTGAAGGAGTAAATGTTGGTTCCGCCCTGAAATGGCGAGTAGCCACGATCGCCCAGTGACCAATATCCACTGGTGGGCTCGATAGAAACCACACCTTGACTGAAGGAGCCTCCGGCAAGTGGGGTACCGTCCGGCGAGCAGCCGGTATTGGCGTTGGGAATGCCCAGAAGGGCCGATCCGCAGGTGAAGTTACCCTGTGAGTCAATGTAGTTGAAGATGCGGTCGTACCCGAAGGTGGCTTGGTTGAGTGTGTTGGCTGCAAACACGTGGCTCCAGCCGACGGCGGCATTGCGTGCGTGATTGATCAGGTTTTCATTGCTGCCGAAGGCGTTGGCTTCGGCAAGCCCGGGAGCACCGCCCGGCGCAAAAGAGAATGCCTGGTCGTAGCTAAAGCGGCCAAACAGGTTGTCCTTGGTCGTGAGCGAATGGTCTACTCGAACATCGAATTTGGTTTCGTTCAGGACGCGGACGGGCTCGTTAACATAGTTGAAGCCATTGCCGTTGGCGTTGGGCGCAGGATAGATATTGAGCAGTCCCTGGCCCGCGCTGTTGATCAGGTTTTGAGGGATCTTGTTGCAGGGGGTTCCCTGTGACTGGCTTCCGTCGGGGTTCGCGGGTATAGGATTGCCGTTGCCGTCGCATTGGAAGTAGACGTTCGGGTACATTGCGGGGTTGGTGGATGAGCCGGCCATATTAGGGTTCGCAATGGCTAAACCTGAGACAGGCTGACCGAAGGGGTCGGCCGAGAAGTCGCCCTTGCGCATGGCCAGTGAAGGAATGAAACCTGTGAAGGTGATTCCTTGACGCTGATACTTCTGCTCGCCATCCACGAAGAAAAACGTTTTGTTGTGGATGATGGGCCCACCGAAAGTGCCGCCAAATTGATTCAGATTGAACTTCGGGGTTGTCGTGGCAAAGGGGCCTTTCGCGTCGAAGGCGGTGTTGCGCACGAACTCAAAGAGAGATCCGTGGAAGTTGTTTGTGCCCGACTTGGTTGTGACCAGCACGGTCGGGCCGGCGCGGGTGCCGTATTCCGCGGAGTAGCTGTAGGTGAGCACCTTGAATTCCGCGATATCGTCGATCGAAGAGAGGACGCCAACTCCGCCCGCCGTCAGCTCGTTATTGTCGACTCCGTCGAGGAGCCAATCGGTGCTGTTGGGCCGGGAACCGCCGACCGACAGAGAGAAGGAACCGCGCGCGGCCACCTCGCTGTCGGTGCCAGAGGTGAAGAAGCTGCCGGAGTTGGTCTCTGCCGTAGCGCCGGCGGTGAGCGTGGCGAGTTGGACGAAGTCACGACCGTTCAACGGAAGCTGCGACACCTGCTGCCCGGTAATGACCTGGCCGAGCGAAGGGTTCGTGGTCTCGGTGGTCACGGCGTCACCGGAGACCGTGACGGTAGAGACCACGGTTGCAGGAACGATGGAAAAATCAAGTTCGCGGGCTTCGTCAACCTGGAGACGGAGATCTTTCGCTTCGGTGCTTTGGAAGCCGGTGAAGTCGACACGCACTGTGTAGTTGCCGACAGGGAGCAAAGGAACAATATAGTGGCCTGCGCTATCCGTCTTGGCTTCGCGAGTCAGGCCGGTGCCCTCTGCGGTGACCGTGATCGTAGCCTCCGCTATGGCCGATCCGGATTTATCGTGGACATTTCCGGAAAAACTACCGGTGGCCTGGCCGTACATGGCTGGACAGATGGCAAACACGAGAGCAAAGGCAACAACAAAAAATGAGGTTTTGAGCGAAATCATATTCGTCAAACCTTCTATAAAGTTCGGACACTGGCCGTTCCTGATTATGCGTTTCATCACAACCCCTTTCGATAACTTCGGCTAAAGGTGGTTCTTTCGTGGAGAGGAAGATTGCAGCTTATAGAGCAGGGCACTACCAAGACAACGAAATTCCATAAAGAACGGAACGATTTTGAATAGCCAGTCCCGCTCCTCGCAAATGACGAGAAGTTGTGGCCCGATCGGAAACATTGAGTCCCGAAGCCCCGCGTAACGCGATGATTTTACAAACTTTAAAAAGTTGAGGTACGAATACGCTACAACGAAAATTTCTGATGTCAATCTAAAACAACATTGAGAGAGCCATCAAAAAGGTAATCGATCCATCGAACGTGGCGCCTGCGTCCTCACTTCTCGGAATACAGTGCATACGTTCGGCGACAGAGTTGAGTTCGCAAGAATCGCAGATTTTTTGCTGAATGGATGCTCTATCGCAGCCCGATCATTCGCCCTTGGCCCAGAACTCTTCCAGCACACGCGCACTCTCTTCGAGCAGCGCCTGCGCCTCCACATCAAATGCGTTCAGATGTTCGCTCTCCACATCAAGAGTGCCGATCACGCGATCGCCATGGCTGAGAATCGGAACGATAATCTCCGCACGGGTACTGTCGAACGTAGTCATGTAGCCTGAGTCATCGGCCACATTCCCCACGTTGATGGTTCTTCTTCCAGCGATCGCCCTCGAAGTAAGACCCTGCGTAATCGGAAACGCCGGATGAGAGGGGGCGGAGTATCCACTCCACGCAATATTCACCACCAGCTCGCGCTGAAAGTCGACATCGTAGATCCCCACCCAGCGCCAGGAGCCTTCCTTCCGAATCGCATCCACGATACGTTTCGCTTTGGTCGCGCGGTCTGAGTTTTCGGCGGTAATGCTCCTGAGCGTATCCAGCAGTTCGCTATCCGGCACTAGTCGATCCTCCGGTCTTCGTCAGGGAAGAGGGTTGTATTTCGCTGCAAATTGAGGGGAAGGGAAGTTGGGTTAGCTGAGCGTCGTCTGGGCGAACTTCCGCACCATGGCCAACAGCAGTCTTCGGTCGCTCTCCGACAAGTGGGCCGAGTAGCGCTGCACCTGCGTCAAGAATCGAATCTCCTCCTCGCCGAGGTTCAGCCCCGACATCTCCTTGGCCATCGCCTCCTCGGCGAAGAACTCCGAGAGCTGCAGGTCCAGAGCCCGTGCAATCTTCTGCAGCGTCTCCAGCGATGGCACCGTGTGGCCGTTCTCCACGCGCGAGAGGTAACAGCGCAGAAGCCCGGTTCGCTTCTCGATGTCGCCCTGCGACATGCCCTTTTGCAGCCGGTATCCACGAATTGTCGTACCGATATTCATCGAGATCGAAAGAGCCTCAATCGACTCGTTCGCCACATCTACAGGGATAGTTTGCATGTCAGCCATTAGCCACAAAGTAAACACCCGCAACGACTTGGTCAATGACTATCTTGGGGGGTCATGTGAATCCTGAACCATCCCAGGTTCATGCAGAGGGAGTTACCAGCCAAACCCTGAAGCCTTACTTGAACCCTGCACCGATCTGGAACCGTGCCCATCATTACTGGATCAGTTACTAGCGCCAAGGTAACGCAGGTCATACCCCAATCCACCGGTAAACGCTGCACAGGTCGTCCGGGGAAGCGACGTGGTCGGCCGCTGCATCTTCCTCCGACATTTCCACAGTCCCGGTCCACAGAAGCTTGAAGCCTGCGTGGGCATCGAACACCTCGCCCGCCTCCGGGTTGAAGTAGATCACGTCCAGCAGACCCGGCCGGTCTGCAAATTCGCTCTCCAATCGCTCGATGAGTCGCTTCACCACCGGCGCGGCAAATGGATTGAAGAGATAGAGCAGGCAAGGTCCCTCGGGAAACGAAAACTCCGTAGCATCCTGACAAAGAATCTGCACCGGACACGCCGCTCGTCCTGCGCCGGTCCACACGGTAAGATTCGCCTCGGCGGTTTTAGCGAGCGATGCGTTCAGTTCCACACCGATCGCCTGCCGAAACTGAAACTCCGAGGCCATCATGACCGCGCGCCCCTTCCCGCAACCCAGGTCGACAAAGTTGTACTGAGTGATCGCTGCATGGCCCGAGTCCGCGATCCAGTCCTCCATCACCCGCCGAAACCGCGACGGAGCCATCCCGTAGTACGCGGTGTTGAACACATCGTTTTTATGTCCCGTGCGCAGGTCGCCGCCACCGATCAGCCCGCTCGTCTCGACGCCGTAGCGCTGGTCGAACGGATGCAGCAGAGGCTTCTCCTCACCTGGGGCTCTATCCTGGCGATGCAGCCGCCCCAGCGCGGTGCGCATCGTTCCACGCAGTCCACGCTGAGCCAGCGACCATCGCAGCTTTGACCATGCCGTGTTGAGTGTCGTCATTGCTTTATCTTGTCTGCGTCAGGAACGAAGCCCCGCCCATCTTTCATCCCTTCGCAGAAACTCAATGCAGCTCCCACCGTAGTGCAGGATCGACAAGCGTCTGCAGCAGAAAGTTATTTCTTGGCGGCGACCAGTGGGCTAACCGGCGCAGCAGCGAGACGAATAGCGAACGTTGCGCCACCACGATATCGACTGCCTTCTCGGAGATAAATGCGTTCCGCATCGAATGTGGTGTTCCGCCCTCGAAGAACAGTCTGTCCGTTCCAATCTCAATCTCATGTTCGATCAGGTAGGCACGAATCACCGTTCCCACAGAGTACTTCTCGAGACCTCCGCGATTCATCTGCCAGTCAATCTCGGAGACGCCGTGATGTCTTCTGCCCCCGAGCAGGCTCATCCACTGGCCGTGCGGCGTCTTCACGCCAACGCAAAACAGCCCGTCCAACTCCTTCATCGTGCGGTATCGCCTCTCGAGAACGACCTCTGAGACAGGATGGGTCGAGGCAGCGTTCAATTCGATCAGCTGAGCCTTGTTCAGCACGCTCTTCACATCGCCCTCGAAGGTGCATCCCAACTCCGCTTCGGCCTTTCGGCGGTAGTACCTCAGATTGCGCCGCGTGTGCTTGCCCATCGCTGCCAGGGTCTCATCGGTCGTCTTCTCCAGCACGATCGTTGCCCCAACTTCGCGTGTCTGTGTCGTCCACAGACGCTTCTTATCTCCCACCGAGCCATCGAAGCACTCTGACCATTTCTCGTTGCCTTCGCCTGCATAGCTGAGCATTACAACCTGCGCGCCATGCGCCATCAGGTAGCGACCCACACTCGCCGAGATCCTCGTCCGTTCGGCAGGCGGTGCAATCACAGCTCTACTGCCATTGAAGTCGCTCGTCGTGAAGACGCGCGACGGCATCCCGAGCACTTTGTACTCATAGACCAGGACCGCGCCCTTCAAATCTTCGGCCCGGAGTTCGGCCAGGTTTAAATTCGAGCGCTTCCCTACCAGCACGAGATAGGGGATCTTCTTCAGGTTGTCATGTCCAGTAAGGAAGTATTCCAGGTAATCCATTGCCCCGGTCTGTTCGCAGAGAGAACTCAGACGCACCAGCACAGGCTGAATCCGCAGAATCGCGGCTCGTCCGCGTAGAACGAAAAAGTGCGCGGTGTCCAGATCGTTCCCCAGTAATTCCTTCACTTCATGACTGGTCGAAAGCATAGTGAACCGAAGATCGCTGAAAATAATGCGGGTGGTTTTTTCCTGTGCTGCTGCTTGTGATGCTTCTCGCCAGCTCTAAAGGCCGGTCACGGGCAAAAGAAAACAAAGAATTTTTTTGCCAGATGAGTCACGTGGCGGCTAAAAAAACATACGCCAAATCCATCAATTCGGATCTTCCCAGTTCATCGATTGCTGCAATGTTTCTGGAGCGGGTTTTTCAAGTTCTACCCCCTGTGTCTACAAGAAGTAATCCCAAAATAGCTCTGAACGGGCGAGAAAGACGGACGTCGACCACGAAAACCAAACCATAAATCACGTGCTAGAAAGACTTTACAGCAAGTCACCCACGAGACGGAGAATTAAAAAGTTCCTCCAACTGGTAACCCGGCAGCAGTTACCCCATGTACATGCCACCATTTACGTCCAACGTGTGACCGGTGATATACCCTGCCTCTTCCGACGCGAGAAACGCAACCGCATGTGCGACCTCGACATCGGTTCCGACTCGACCCATTGGAATGAACTGCGCGTTCATTGCCTTTTGATCCGCGGTCAGCACCTCTGTCATCGCCGTCTCGATAAACCCAGGCGCCACCGCATTCACCGTAATCGTCCGGCTCGCCAGCTCCCGGGCCAGCGACTTGGTCAACCCAATCAGCCCTGCCTTCGAAGCCGCATAGTTCGCCTGCCCCGCCTGCCCCGTCTGTCCCACCACCGAGGTCACATTGATGATCCGTCCCCACCGGCCCTTTACCATCTGCGACATCACCGCCTGCGTCATCAGAAATGCGCCCGTCAGGTTCGTCGTCAGCACATCGTCCCAATCCTTCCGCTTCATCCGCAGCGACAAAATGTCTCGCGTGATCCCGGCGTTGTTCACCAGGATATTTACGGCGCCGAAGTGCGCGATCACAGCCTTGGCACACTCCTTGATCGACTCTTCGTTCGCGACATCCAACGCAAACGCATGTGCCTTACCGCCCGCAGCCGTAATCTCCGCGGCAACCCCCGCCAGCTTGTCGAGATTTCTTGCCGCCAGCGCCACCGTCGCTCCAGCCCGCGCCAACTCCAGCGCACATGCGCGACCAATTCCCTGAGACGCCCCGGTAACCAATGCAATACGACCTGCGTTAATGCTCATGAACCTCCTCGAACCCAAACTCACTCATTATACGAAGCGCAGCTGTGAACTCCGCGAGCCATGCTATAGGTCTTCCCGCAGCGACCAGATATACACATGCAGCTCCCGCGCGAAGTGCAGCACTGGCGCACGTTCCGGCAGCGTAATTCCGTGCGCGGCAGGCAGCTCATTCACGCGAATCTCCGCTTCAGCCCGCTCCAGCGGCCACGGAAGGTGATGAATATGCCCCACCAGCACCTTCCCTCCGTGCGGAGTAAACAGGCAGTATCGCTCCGTCAAAAAATATTCCAACGTGCCGTCGACACTCGGGCCCGCGACCTCGCCCGAACCGCGATAGTTCGCTTCAAACCGAACGCTCTCCCTCGTCAACAGCCTTCTGCTTCTGTACTCGATCGACCCATCCGCCGAAATCTCTCGCCGCATGCTGGCCGGAAAGTATGGCAGATGAAACAGCGCCCGCGCACCCGCGACAGCAAGCGCACTCGCTGCATCGAGCGAAAAAAAATACACTCCGCGCAGCCCTGTAACCCGCGATCGCACATACGTCCGCAGATTCAGCTCGCAAAACTTCCCTGTGCTCGGAACGGTGACGCACCTCTGTCCCAACGCACGTGTCCGCACCCGATCCATCCAGAACGGAACAACACCCACCCACGCCCATCCGTCGAAGATGTCCACTTCAAGCCCCGCCGGCAGCAGCCTCGCCATCGCCTCCACCGCAATCGGCCAATGCGCAAACAGCAGATCGTTCCAACGCTGTGCCATCCTCCACTGTCCGGCAGGCAATACGTAAGGCCGATGCTCGACGGAGCTCAGAACATCCATTTCTCCAGCATAGTCGCGGTTGAATCACTCTTCGCAGATCCACTTCGACAGGATCAAGTATCCTGAGCATCACCATGTCCGACAGCCAGAAAAGCCCCTCCCTCCCTCCTCCCGCCACCGAGACCGACGTCTACGCCATCCATGGCGCGGACCCCGAAGTTCTTGCCTACGCCATGGCCAAGTACTCCCGCTCCTCCCTCACCATGAAGGAGTCCCTCGCCGAAATCAGCTCCCAGCGCGCCGAGCAGTTCCTCAACACCTTCTACTTCGCCTACGGCCATCGCTCCATCGCCGACCTCGCCCACATCCCCTTCGCCATCGAGCGTCTCTCCCTCCTCGCCGCCATCGAACTCGTCGACGAGCAGCGTTGGGACGGCCAGGAGCGTTCCACTCGCTATCAAAACTTCCGGCTCTCCGGTTGGTTCACACCAGACCTCGGGCCCGAAACCCCCACCTTCACCGCCGCCGTCGGGCGACTCTTCGCCACCTACGACAAGATCAGCGCCGGCATGCTGACCGCGCTCAAGGCCGCTATCCCGCAGCCCGAATCCATGAAGCCCGACGCCTACGAGCGCACCCTCAAGGCCCGCGCCTTCGACGTCGCTCGCTACGTCCTGCCGCTTGCCACGAACACCTCTCTCGGCCAGATCGTAAACGCCCGCACGCTCGAAACCCAGGTCTCCCGCCTGCTCACCAGCAACTTCGCCGAGGTACGCGAACTCGGCGAAAAACTCCGCGCCGCTGCCTCGGAGCCTGCCTGGAACGTCCAGCACGGAGCCGGCGAGGTTCTATGCGAAGAGATCTCCTCCCTCGACGCCGACTGCGGCCGACGCGCCCACGAGGCCTTCCTGCGTCCCGTAAAAGCCGCGCCCACGCTGGTCAAATACGCCGCCCCCAACGACTACCAACGAGAAACCCGCAGCGAGCTGGCCCACGCCGCCCGCGTCCTCATGGGCACTCAGCCCATCGAACCTTCGCCCGTGGTCGATCTTCTCGACGGCGACGAGCCTCTCGAGGTCGAGCTCGCCACCTCGCTCCTCTACCCCCACTGCCACTACCCCTACCGGCAGATCCGGCACAACGTCGCCGCCCTCAGCGCCAATCAACGCGGTGAGATCGTCTCACTCGGCGCCAAACATCGCGGCCGTCACGACGAGCTCCTGCGCAGCTTCTCCTCAGGCCACAGTCTTCGCTTCGACATCCTCATGGACATTGGCGGCTTCCGCGACATGCACCGCCATCGCCGTTGCGTCCAGCTCCTCCAGCCCTACACCGACCTTCACGGCTACGATGAGCCCATCTGCCCCGGCCAGCCCACCCTCGCCGAAGCCGGCCTCGCCACCGTCTACAGCGAAGCTCTCGCCGCCATCTACGCCACCTACCGCACCCTGCGCGACAGTGACGTTCCCGAGGCCGCGCAATCGGCGCAGTATCTTCTCCCACTGGCAACTCGTTGCCGCTCTCTCTTCAAGATGGACTTCGCCGAAGCCCTCTACATCTCCGAACTCCGTTCCGGCGTCGCCGGCCATTTCAGCTACCGCCGCGTAGCCTGGGAGATGTACAAAGCCGTCGCTCACAAACATCCATCACTCGCGCAATACTTCCGCATCGAAGACGTCAATGCACCCATCGATCTGTTGCGTCGGTAGCATGCAACTAGGCGTCGACGAAAACTCTAAGCAAATAAGAAACCCCATCGCGAGATGAATCGCAATGGGGTTTCTTCGATAACATTCGTTTTAAGAGTTAGAGACTAGTGAATTGTCGAAGCCACAATCGCAGTAGCGATCACGCCTGTAGCGGCTGCGGCAAGAACGTAGTTCCCATCGACCCGGCGCCACTCGTAGCCACGTGGCGGTTCCTGTAGATGGTAGTGACGATAGTCGACTTTTTCGCCGCGATCCCAATCTTCGTGACGAATCTTGGCACCCTTCTTCCATTCGTCATGACGAACATAGTGATCTTCAGCGAATGCGAGGCCCGCACTAAGGGTAGCGGCCAAAGTTGAAAAGGCTAAAGCTTTGCGAAGTAGTCTCATGTACGCTCCTGAATAAATTCGATTCCCTCCGGCAAAATCATGTTGCCTTTGAGGAACAGAAACGTTCGAAAGTGCACCAAAGTTGTATTCGCCTTTTATTTGCTTTTCCTGTTTTGAATGCTAGAATCCCAAATTGAAACATCAACCTCCCTCTCACCCACCCTCAGGAGCGAAATATCGTGGCAGATGACCGCAGCAAAGCAATAGAACTGGCTCTTTCCGGGCTGGAAAAGCAGTTTGGCAAAGGTTCCATCATGCGGCTCGGCTCGAAAGACGTCGTTCCGATCTCGGTCATCTCTACCGGTTCCATCTCCTTCGACGCAGCCCTCGGCGTAGGCGGCGTCCCCCGTGGACGCGTCATCGAGATCTTTGGCCCTGAGTCCTCGGGCAAAACCACCATCACCCTCCAGATCATCGCCGAGGCCCAGAAGTCCGGCGGTCTCGCAGCCTTCGTCGACGCCGAACACGCCCTCGACCCCGCGTATGCCGCAAAGCTCGGCGTAGACATCGACAACCTGCTCGTCAGCCAGCCCGACTACGGCGAGCAGGCCCTTGAGATCGTCGAAGCCCTCGTCCGTTCGAATGCCATCGACGTCCTCGTGGTCGACTCCGTCGCAGCCCTCGTCCCCAAGGCCGAACTCGACGGCGAGATGGGCGACTCCCACATGGGGCTCCAGGCACGTTTGATGAGTCAGGCGCTTCGGAAGCTCACCGGAACGGTCTCCAAGTCCCGCACCTGCCTCATCTTCATCAACCAGATCCGCGAGAAGATCGGCGTCATGTTCGGCAACCCCGAAACCACCACCGGCGGCAAGGCGCTCAAGTTCTACTCGTCCGTCCGCATCGACATCCGCCGCATCGGCGCAGTCAAGGACGGCGACTCGGTCGTCGGCTCCCGCACCAAGGTCAAAATCGTCAAGAACAAGGTTGCCGCTCCCTTTCGTGATGCCGAATTCGACATTCTCTACGGCGAAGGCATCTCCCGCGAGGGCGACGTCCTCGACCTCGCCGTCCTCCACAACATCGTCGACAAGAGCGGAGCCTGGTACAGCTATCAGGGCGAGCGCATCGGCCAGGGCCGCGAAAACGTCCGCGCCTTCCTCAAGGACAACAAGGACATCTTCGCCCGCGTCGACTCCGAACTTCGTAAGAAGCTCGGAATCTCAGGCGTAGCCTCTGCCGACGTCCCCCCCGTCCCCGCCGACGGTCCCGTGCAGGCCAAGGAAGCTGTCCGCGCCAAGAAGTAAATAAAAGCATCAAATCACCAAAGAAAACGCCGGCGACCGAATCGCCGGCGTTTCTTCGTCCGACAAATTGTCAGGAAAAAGCTGTCAAGCCCCATTCAGCGCTAAACAACTGCAAACAAACCACATATCCGTGGCGTATGAGTTATGCCCAACAATTTATACTGGAAACATAGTAAAAAAGCCCCGAGTTATTCGGGGCTTTTTATTCGATAAAGCCAGCAAACGGCCATAAACCCTTTGCTTGGACGAATTTGGCCGTAAGCCTTTTAGAATGACTAATTTGGGCGAATCTATAGGCCGTAAGTTATTGAAAATAAGTGGCTTATGTGCGGGTAACCGGGGGGGGGGGGTACCTTCACAGACGAGAAGTGCAACCCCCAACTGGCGCCGGGGAGGTTTACTCCATCCCCTCGCCACCGCCCGGACCACCTGGAGGGGGCGCACCTTGACCACCGGGACCGTTACTGCCGCCCCTCATGCGGCGATGTTCGCGCTGCTCGGCCTGAAGTTTGGTCCACTGATCAGGCGTCAGCACATTGCGAATGCCCAGCAGCATCTTGGCGTTCGCCTTTTCAAGCTCTGCGCGAGCCTGAGCTGCCTGATCGATCTGCGCCAGGATTTTGTTCGTATCCGGAGGGTTCGCCGCCAGCATCGGTTCCATCAGAACCTCTTGCTTCTCGACGTTGGCTCTCAGATCGATCAACTGCAGCCTGCTCTGCTGCAGGATGTCATCCATCTTCTTCTGCTGGTCCGGCGTCAGAGCCAGCTTCTGGATCAGGTCGGCGTTATGCCACCAGATTCCCGGAGGCCCGATGCGAAGACCGCCACGCATCCCATCGCCTCCTCCCCAGCCGCCGCGACCGCGATCCATCCCTCCGCCCGGCTGCGGAGGACCTCCTGCGGGTGGCTGTGCCGGCAACAAAGTTGCAGATAGAGTCGCGAATAGAACAATCGAAAGTACAGGTTTCAGGCGCATATTAGTTCGTCCTTTGGTCTGAAGTAGAAGTCGAAGTAGTCTCATCGGTCGGGTCAACCAGCGGCTGCATCGGCGAAGGCACATCGGCAGAAACCTTCTGGTCAATATCGGAGAGCAAAGCCTCATCCGACTCAGCGGTCTGAACCGCCACAGCAGCCGTCTTGGCCGCTTCGCGAGCGACAGATTGCCGGTGCAACGTGATGGGAAAGAGAGCAGCGACGAAGATTACCGCCGCTGCCGCCCAGTAAAGGGGTTGCGAGAGCAAGCTGTGTGGAGGAGCAATCGACGATCGCTGCGCATAGCTCTGTGCGAACTGCTGCCGGGAATAAGCGACCGAGGCATCACGGAAGTGGGAGAGCGAATCGCGCAGGCTCTTCAACTCCGCCGAACAGATCAGGCAGGCCTGAAGATGCTGCTCGACGACATCGGTGTCGCGTTCGCCGACAGACTGTTGGGGCGAGTCGGCGAGAAGTACATCGCAGAGTTGCTCGTGAGTAAGGTGGAGGTTCATAGAGAGTCCTTGAGAGTAGCGTTATGGCGAGCCCGAATGGTCGCGAGGGCGCGGTAAAGATGTGTCTTGACGGTGCTGATGGGCAAACCGGTGATGCTGGCGATCTCGGAGAGTTCAAGCTCCTCCAGAAACCGGAGAAGGAAGATGCTTCGCTGACGCTCCGAGAGCTGCGCAACACTCTCCCACACCAGGGCCATCTGCTCGCTGGCGATCAGGCGCGATTCAAGCGAGCTGTCGCGATGCGGAACATGGGCTGAGATATCGGATACATCGACGGCGGTATCCGAGACTTTTTTCCAGAACTTGAATCGGTCGGTACGGGTGTGATCGCGAACCAGGTTCAGAGCAATGCGCATGAGCCATGTTGATATCGAGCAATCGCCGCGGAAGCTGCTGCGCGCCGACCATGCCCGAACAAACGTGTCCTGGGTCAGAGTTTGCGCTACATCGCGATCCCTGATCGAGACCAGGTGGAACCTGAAGATTCGTTGTTCATAGGTAGCGACGATCGAATCCATATCGTCGAGCGGAGTAGCCGGCGCTCGTTGTGCGACGAGCGTCTGCCGGTCGGTGGAGAGACTATCGGAACTGAGAGCTTGTGATGGCATGAAGGAACAGGGACCGTGTTGCCGCCGAATGTTTTGGCTATTGGAAGAGACGCCTGAGGGTACCCGCAAGACTACAGAAAAGCCTGGATTTATTTTTTATCGAGAAAGCGAGGTATGCTGCTCATGCATGCATACCGTAAAAGCGATTTACCCCGGGACCTTCGATCCACTGACTAACGGGCACCTCGACCTGATTGCCCGAGGATCGAAGATTGTGGATCAGTTAGTGGTCGCGATCCTTCGCAACTCCGAAAAAGGGACGCCTCTGTTCACCGTTCCAGAGCGCGAAGAGATGATCACTGAGGCGACCCGCAGCTTTGGCAACGTCTCAGTTACCACATTCGACGGTCTTCTGGTCGACTTTGCCCGGCAACAGGGCGCAAAGGCAGTCCTGCGAGGCATTCGAGCCATCAGTGACTACGAGTATGAGTTCCAGATGGCGATGATGAACCGGAAGCTTGATCCTGAGCTTGAAACGCTCTTCATGATGCCCGCAGAAAAGTACACTTACGTCAGTTCCAGGCTAATTAAGGGCGTCTTTCAGCTTGGTGGCGACGTCACTGCGTTGGTGCCGCCGCTAGTCGTCGAGCGCCTTAAAGCCAAGGTTCCAAACCGGCTCTAATGCCATGAGAAGACTTGCTCCTTTATCTCGGTGGACAAATCTGCCAAACTAAAGACATGACCACCGCAACAGCTACGAAGATATTTTCGGACCGCATCGGTCGCATCGAAGTTTCCGCAACCATGGCGATCACAGCCGCAGCGTTGAAGCTCAAGTCAGAAGGCGTGAATCTTGCCGACTTCGGTGCCGGAGAACCTCACTTCTCCACCCCGCGCCATATCAAGGACGCAGCCATCGAGGCAATCGAGAAGAACTTCACGCGCTACACGAACGTGGCTGGTGTTCCCGAGGTTCGCAAGGCAGTTGTAGATCGCCACGCATGTGACTTCGGCTCAAACTACACTCCTGACGAGTGCGTCTTCACTACCGGCGGCAAACTGGCTCTCTTCAATGCCATTCAGGTGCTGGTCGATCACGGCGATGAGGTTATTCTTCCCGTTCCTTACTGGGTCTCTTTCAAGGACATCATTCAGTACGCCGGTGGCAAGGTTATTTTGGTCGAGAGCAAAGAGGAAGAGAACTTCCGCATCACCGCAAAGATGATCGAGGCTGCGATCACGCCTAAGACCAAGGCGATCATCCTCAACACCCCATCGAATCCTTCTGGCGCTGTGGTCGCTCCCGAGGATCTCGAGGCTATCGTACGCCTGGCTCACAAGCACGGCATTTACGTTCTCCTCGATGAGTGCTACGTCTACCTGACGTTTACGGGCGAAGTTGTCAGTGGCGGCTCCTTCACGGACTGCAAGGAGCACATCGTTGTACTGGGTTCGCTCTCAAAGACCTATGCGATGACGGGTTGGAGAGCAGGGTTTGCGCTTGGTCCAAAGCCGATCATCACGGCTATGAGCAAGCTGCAGTCACAGAGCACTTCAAACACTGCCAGTATGGTGCAGCGAGCTTCGATTGCGGCGCTGACCGGATCGCAGGAGTGCGTGACGGAGATGCGCGCCGATTACATCAAGCTGCGTGATCAGACTCTGGCTGGATTCAAGACCATTCCGGGGCTTACCTGCACCGTGCCGCAGGGAGCTTTCTATGTGTATCCAAATGTCAGCAAGTTCCTTGGCAAGAGCGGTATCACGTCGGCATCTGATCTGGCGGCGCGGCTGTTGAGCGAAGCGCATGTTGTTGTCGTGCCTGGAGAAGCTTTCGGCACTTCGGAACATATTCGGCTCTCCTACGCCGTTTCGCACGATGTTGTGGATGAAGGCGTAAAGCGAATGCGAGACTACCTCGCAACGTTGAGTTAGCTGTTGATCTTGCGTCTGGACCGCACTGCTGCTCGGTGCGGTCTTTTCACTAAGATGGAGGCTTATGCCCATTGAAGGCAGTAAGACGGGGCTGAAGTTCGCTCCGGTGATTCTTGCAGGTGGCAGCGGAACACGGTTCTGGCCTCGTAGCCGAAAGGCGCGAGCGAAGCAGGTGTTGGCTCTGGATGGAGAGCGCACCATGATTCAGCAGACAGTTGAGCGTCTGACTCCGGTGGTTGATCCTGCCGAAGTGTGGGTGATTACGAACGGCCTCCTTGATGACCTTATTGCTGAGCAACTTCCTGAAGTGCCTCGCGAGCATATCCTGAGCGAACCTGCGGCCAGAAATACTGCGCCTGCGTGCGCTCTTGCTGCGTTCCTGCTGGAACCGAGTTCACCCGAGACAGTGATTGGGATCTTTCCATCCGATCATGTGGTGAAGAATATAGGTCGCTTTGCGGAGGTGATTCGCGCTGGGATTGCGCTTGCTGCGAGCGGGGAGAAGATCGTCGTTCTTGGGGTTCCTCCGACGCGCGCTGAGACTGGTTATGGCTACATCGAACTGGGCGAGGTTGTTGAGCCGTCGCAGGTTCCTGTACCAGGAGTTGCGGTTCGTCGGGTGAAGAGATTCACCGAGAAGCCTAACGCTGAGCTTGCGGAGCAGTTTGTCGCCTCGGGGAACTACTCGTGGAACGGCGGAATCTTCCTCTGGAGTGCGCGGACTTTGGCGAACGCGATTCGCGAGCATTGTCCTGCGATGGCTCCGCTGCTGGAGCGGATTGCTGCGGCTTATCGCGTGTCCGAGGAGGAGTTCGAGCGCGTCTTCGCTGAGGTTTATCCGCAGTGCGACAACATCAGCATTGACTATGCGGTGCTCGAACCACGTTCGGCCAAGGGCGAAGCAGGCGCTGAGATCTACAGTCTTCCAGGGGATTTCGAGTGGAACGATCTCGGCTGCTGGTCGGCGCTGCATGAGCATGCGTCTGGTTGTCCGCCGGAGAACGTTTCGCTGGTGAATGTCTTCGAAGGCGAAGATCCGCTTTGTATCTCGATCGACTCGAGCGGGAACTACATTCACGCGCCAGGGAAAGTGATTGCGCTGGTTGGCGTGACGAATCTTGTTGTGGTTCAGACGAAAGATGCCTTGCTGATTACGACTCGTGAACGATCGCAGGATGTTGGAAAGGTTGTTGCGGAGTTGAAGAGTGCTGGGCGAGAAGATCTCATCTAGTTTCGACTCGTCGTTTCGTCGTTGATTAATTCATTCAGGAAAATTGAACAGACTATGGCGGAGACAGTTGTAAAGTTTGGCACGGACGGTTGGCGGGGCATCATCGCGGATGATTTTACGTATGCGAATGTACGGGTCGCGGCCGCTGCGATTGCGAACTATGTTTTAGCGAAGGAAGATGCGGGGGCCGGGGTGTGTATCGCTTACGATACGCGGTTCGGCTCGCACTCTTTCGCGAAGGTTGTTGCCGAAGTGCTCGTCGGGGCGGGTATCCCGGTGGCTATGGCGGCGGATATTACACCGACACCGGCGCTTTCGTATGTGGTGCGCGAGCGTAAGGCTGCTGGCGGCGTGATGATCACCTCGAGCCATAATCCGGCCGAGTGGAACGGCGTGAAGTACAAGGCCAGTTATGGCGGCTCGGGCAAGCCTTCGATCATGTCGGCGATCGAGAGTTATCTGGACAAGCCGTTGGTGAAGGCCGCGAAGCCTGCGTCGATTGAGACGGCCGATTTCAACACGGATTACGTTGCTGCGATTGCGCGGTTTGTCGATCTCGATGCGATTCGTTCCTCCGGATACAAGTTTTTGATCGATTGCATGTATGGCGCGGGCCGTGGAGTGGTTGCGGGAATCTTTTCGCGTGCGGGTGTCCCATTCGTCGAGATTCGCAATGAGATCAATCCGGCGTTTCCGGGGATCAATCCGGAGCCGATTCTGCCACACATCAGGGAGTCGCAGATTGTGGTGGTTGCGGAGAAGTGCGATGCGGGTTTGATCACGGATGGCGATGCGGACCGGATTGGTGCGGTGGACGAGCATGGCAACGTGGTGGATGCGCACAAGATCTTTGCGGTGATTTTGAAGTGGCTATTGGAGCGCAAAAAGTGGCCGGGCGATGTGACGCGCGCGTTCAACACGACGAAGATGCTGGACCGGATCTGCGCGAAGTATGGGCGGCGGCTGCATGAGCACGGGATCGGCTTCAAGTATGTCTGCGACCTGATGCTGGAGCAGGAGATTTTGATTGGTGGCGAGGAGTCGGGCGGCATTGGCATCAGTCGGCATCTGCCGGAGCGTGATGGAATGCTGAACTCGCTTCTGCTGGCCAATGTAATGGCGGATGAGAAGAAGACGCTGGGCCAGCTTGTCGCGGCGTTGCAGGAGGAGTTCGGCGAGCACCAGTATGGGCGCATCGATATGCATATCGATGAGGAGTTGAAGCAGTCGGCGATTGCAAGGGCGAAGGCTTTGAAGGACTCGGTGGGAGCGGCGGACTTTGCGGGGTTGAAGGTGCTGCGGGTCGAGACGCTGGATGGGATCAAGTTCTTTCTGGAGAATCCTGACTGTGCAGGCAAGCCCAATGCTGCCGAAACTTGGTTGCTGCTTCGCGCGTCCGGAACAGAACCGCTGCTGCGTGTGTACTGCGAGAGTTGCTCGGTGGAGTCTGTGGAACAGGTGCTGGCGGCGGCGAAGACGTTTGTGCTGCAGGGACGTGGCGCTTGAGCGAAGATATCCGCGTGAAGGCGAAGGGCATTCTGTTCGATATGGATGGGGTGCTGGTCAGCTCGATTGGATCGGTGGTGCGTTGCTGGCGGCAGTGGGCTGAGCACTATGAGGTTCCCAATGCGGAAATTTACGAAGTGCCGCACGGGATGCGGGCGATTGAGATTGTGAAGGCGTTGCGCCCGGATATCGATGCGGAGGAGGGTCTCCGGTACATCGAGGATCTGGAGATGGACGATGTGGCCGACCTGGTGGTGCTGCCGGGTGTGAAGGCGTTGCTCGAGAGTCTGCCGGTAGAGCGATGGGCGATTGTGACGTCTGCGACCAGGAGACTGCTGCTGGGACGTCTGAAGGCGGCGGGGCTGCCGATTCCGGAGCGGATTATCAGCGCGGATATGGTCGAGCGGGGCAAGCCGGATCCAGAGCCCTATCGGCGTGGTGCCGAGCTGTTGGGATTGCGGCCAGAGGATTGTTTGGTGGTGGAAGATGCGCCTTCGGGTGTAGGGGCCGGTTTGGCGGCTGGTTCCCGCGTACTTGGAGTGGTGGGGACGCACACCGCCGAAGACCTGGATGGAGCTGAGTGGATTGTGGGGTCGCTTGAGGGTGTGAAGGTGACGGTGGTCGCAGAGGGGCTGGAGCTTCGATTCAATCCTCTGGCCTGAGTCAGAGAGAGTTCGTGTCGATGGATTGTGGGTTTTGTTGACCGACATTCGTGGGCTCCTTTCTCTGACCGTGAGGGGTACCCCCCCCCCCCCCATTGCCCTGGTATAAGTTGCTTTGTATCAGTTACTTGCGGGACATCGTTCTTTGCAAAATCGTCATTACAAAAGGCCTACGGCTAAATTCGTCCAGCCAAAGGAGTTATGGCTGGAGTCTGCCTTTGGACGCGAAAAAGCCCCGGGGTTGCCGGGGCTTTTCCTAGTCTGAGTCAAGTATAGCGAATTGAGTGAAACTCATACGCCGCGCGTATGTCGCTGATTAAGAGCTGGTTATGGGTTTTTGGGGCTTGACAAGATTTTACGTCTACCAGTGGATGGTGGGAGTGAAGATGTAGTGGGTTTCGAGGAACGAGGCGAGGGGGAAGAGGAGGAGCATGATGGCGGTGGCCCAGTAGAAGAGCTGCAAAGGCAGCGTGGCGGAGAGGGAGGGGTGGGGGTAGGGTTCGGCTTCGCGAAAGATGAAGGCGCCGATTAGGGAGATGCCGGCAGAGAGGGCGAGGAGGAGGGCGGAGTCGATGATGCGGTCGCGGATGGCCTGGTGGGGCTGGAGGAGGAGTTGGGGGTCTTCGAGGGTGAAGAAGATGGTGTGGAAGACAGCGAAGAGGGAGAGGAGGCAGAGGAGAAGAGCTACGGGTTTGGCGAGTTCGAGCAGCATGCTTCTGCTCCCTGAATGGAGACTAGTTTACTGCTTTGGCAGCGGCGGTGAGTGATTTTTTATCTGTTGAGCGGGACAGAAGAAACAGCGGGTCTCTCCACTTCGCATCTCGCGATAAGACTGCGACCTGCTTCGGTCGAGATGACAATTTCTTTTTTGGTTCGGACGGACTGGTGGATCTGAGCAATTGCAAGGTACTGGTTATTGGCTATTGGTTTAGGAGGAGGGCTTCGACGCGATGGAGGTCTTCTTCGGTGTCGACTCCGATGGTGTCGTGTTCGGTGGGCTCGACGTGGATGGGGATGTTGTTTTCGAGGAAACGGAGTTGTTCGAGGCGCTCGGTTTGTTCGAGGAGGCTGGGGGGCAGGGTGGGGAAGCGCTCGAGGGTGGCCTTGCGGTAGGCGTAGAGGCCGATGTGCTTCCAGTACTGAGGCGCGGCTCCGTCACGGTCGTATGGGATGGTGGCCCGGGAGAAGTAGAGGGCGCGGCCGTCGGTGGCGGTGACTACTTTTACGGCGTTGGGGTTGGTGATGTTTTCGGGCGTGCAGAGGACTTTGAGGGTGGAGACTTCCACGTGCTGCTGGGTGAAGGGGCGGAGGAGGGCGGTGAGGTGCTCGGGTTTGAGGAGGGGCTCGTCGCCCTGGATGTTGACGTAGATGTCGGCGTGGTGGTGGCGGGCGACGGCGTGGACGCGGTCGGTGCCGCTGGGGAGGTCGGGCGAGGTGAGCTGGACGGGCCAATGGTTGAGGTGGCAGAGCTCGGTGACCTCGTCGGAGTCGGTGGCGATGAGGACGCGGTCGAGCTGGGGGCAGGCGCTGGCGGCGTCGTACACCCAGGCGAGCATGGGGCGTCCGGCGATGGTGCGGAGTACTTTGCGGGGCAGGCGCGTGGAGGCCAGGCGGGCGGGGATTACGCCGAGGATGGTCGGCTTTCCGTCGTTGCCGAACTGCTGAGGGTTCTCGCCGGTCGGCTTTTCGCTGTGGCCGGAATCAAGTATGATTGGAGATGGCTGTGCCGTGGCGATCGTTCTCTCTGACTACAGAGGAGTTTTGTGCCGGCATACCCCTTACACACATCGGCGGTGTAGCTCAGATGGTTAGAGCGACGGACTCATAACCCGTAGGTCGACAGTTCGATTCTGTCCACCGCCACCAAAGTGTTATAGCGACTGCAGGCGCACTCTCTATGGATCGAGAGTATCATTTTGTCTATGTTGTATCGCCTGCGGGGGAGCTTTTGCCTGCGGGATGCGTCTAACCGGTATTGCGCCGGGAACACCCCCTTTTGGAGTCGCACTGAACTATGCCTAAGATCTCGAAGATTCTGTTGCTTGCTGTTTCGGTTGTTCTTGTGGTCACCGTGTTTTTGGGGGTGAACTCAAACCCAGTGAGCGCTGCGAGTGAGCCGCAGGATGGGGCTTATCGGCAGATCAATGTGTATAGCGAAGTGCTGCGGCATATTCAGACGGACTATGTCGAAGAGCCGAACATCAATGCAGTGACCAATGGCGCGCTGCGTGGGCTGCTGGAGTCGCTCGATGCGGACTCGAGCTATCTGACACCTGAGGACTATAAGGCGTTCAAGGAAGACAAGGGCGGCAAGGCGCAGGTAGGGATCAATGTTTCGAAGCGGTTTGGGTATGCGACCGTGGTTTCGGTGGTGCCAGGAAGCCCGGCGGACAAGGCGAATCTGAGTGACGGCGACATTATCGAGGCGATTGGGCCGCAGGATACGCGGGATATTTCGCTGGCGATGATTCAGTTGTTGCTGGAGGGCCAGCCGGGGAGCGAGTTGACGGTTTCGGTGGTGCGGCCGCGGAAGGCTGCTCCGGACAAGATTGTGATGACGCGGGTGTCGACGCCGCCGCCGCCAGTTGCGGAGACGATGTATGAGAACGCGTCGATTCTTTATTTGAAGCCTGGGGTGCTGGATCACGATCATGTGCAGCAGATCGAAGCTAAGCTGAAGGCGATGCCGAAGGCGGGGAATAAGAAGATTCTGCTGGATCTGCGGGACGTTGCAGCGGGCGATATGCCGGAGGCGACGCGGCTGGCGAACTTCTTCCTGAAGGACGGCACGATCGCGATGCTGGAGGGGCAGAAGGTTGCGAAGCAGACGTTTACGGCGGAGCCTTCGAAGGCGATCAATTCGACGGCGCCAGTGGTGGTGCTGGTGAATCGTGGGACGGCGGGGCCGGCGGAGCTGGTGGCTGCGGCGCTGCTCGATAACAAGCGGGCGGATCTGGTAGGAGAGAAGACGTTTGGGGAAGGGGCTCAGCAGAAGACGTTTGAGCTGCCGGATGGTGCGGCGCTGATTCTGTCGATTGCGAAGTATGAGTCGCCGTCGGGGAAGAAGCTGCAGGATGACGGCGTGACGCCGGGTGTGCTGGTGGCTTCGAATACCGAAGACGCTGTGGCCGAAGAGGATACGGCTACTCCGTCGGAGAAGCAGCAGCAGACGCCGCTGCAGAAGCCTGCGGTGACGGTGGATGAGCAGCTGACGAAGGCTCTTGATCTGCTGAAGAGCAAGGCTGCTTAGGCCGCTTTTGGGGCGTCGCGAATACGACTTTTTGGGTGGATGACGCTGTGTCTGGCCATGCTAAGGTGAAGATGCGTGCAGATCCTACACAGCCGCGATCCGAAGACTCCGGCGCCTGAAGAAGTACCTGACTGGCAACGAGCGCTTCGTCGTGCCACGTTGCACGGACCGGACTATCCGAGTCGCCGTATTGCGAGGCGAGTAGCGTTTTATGTGCTGCTGGGGCTGTCGGCTGTCTTTGGCGCGCTTTGTGGGCTGATGGTGGTCTACTCGATCGATCTGCCGCAGATGGATGATCTGGCGCGATACCACCCGAACACTACAACCGAGTTGTTGGATGTACATGGGAAGGCGTTCGGCTCCTTTGCGCTGGAGCGTCGCGTGGTTCTGCCGTATGCGGAGTTTCCGCCTGTTCTGCGAGAGGCGATCATCTCGATCGAAGACAAGAGTTTTGAGAGCAACTGGGGTGTGAACCTGGTGCGCGCTGTGGGGGCTGCGTACCGGGATCTGCATTCGAGCGGGAAGGCGCAGGGGGCGTCGACGCTGACGATGCAGCTGGCACGGAATCTTTTTCTCTCTTCGGAGAAGACGTATGGCCGCAAACTGCAGGAGGTCTTCCTGTCGATGCAGATTGAGCGGCGATTTACGAAGCAGCAGATCTTCGAGTTATATGCGAACCAGATTTACCTGGGGCATGGGACGTATGGTTTTGAGGCGGGGTCAGAGTTTTTCTTTAGCAAACATGTTCGTGAACTGACGCTTCCGGAGGCCGCTCTATTGGCTGCGCTGCCGAAGGGGCCGGAGGCTTATTCTCCGATCAAATATCCGGATCGTGCGATGAAGCGCAGGAATCTTGTGCTGAGCGAGATGCTGGCTGATGGCAAGATCACGAAGCGGCAGGCAGAGGCAGCGGAGGCGGCGCCGCTGGGGCTGCATCTTGAGGCTCCTGCGAATACGGTTGCGCCGTATTTCGTGGAAGAGGTGCGGAGGCAACTGGAGAAGCAGTACGGGGTGGAGCAGGTTCATGGCGCGGGGCTTCGCGTTTATACGACGCTTGATCTGAATCTGCAGCAGGTGGCGAATAAAGCGATCCTTGATGGCACCGCGACCTATGAGCGGCGGCGCGGGTGGAAGGGAAAGTTGCCGAACATAGTGCTCGATGGAGCGGATGTTGCGAGCTATCGTCATCCAGATTGGGCGCAGCCGATCGAGAAGGGAAGCTACGTCCATGGCGTGGTGACGACGGTCTCCGCGAAGAAGGTAACGGTAAAGCTGGGTACGCAACAGGTAGTGCTGACGCCTGAAGACTGGAAGTGGACGCAGAACCCCGACGGCGATAGCTTCCTGCGTTCGGGCGATGTGGTTTATGTGAAGGTGGAGAACGTCGCGGCTGATGGCACGCTCCGGGCTTCGCTGGAGCAGGATTCGGGAGCGCAGGCTTCGATGATGGCGCTGGATAACTCGACCGGTGAAGTGCTGGCGATGGTTGGGGGACGGGACTTTGCGCTGTCGCAGTTCAATCGCGCAACCCAGGCGCAGCGGCAGGTCGGTTCTTCGTTCAAGCCGTATGTTTACACGACGGCGGTTGAGGCAGGCGCGAAGCCTACGGACATTATTGTCGATGGACCTACGACGTTTCCCACGCCGAATGGGCCTTATACTCCGCACAACTACGAGGCGGACTATAAGGGCGCGATGACGCTGCTGAATGCGTTTGCGGAGTCGAGGAATATTCCGGCGTTGAAGCTGGCGGACCGGTATGGAATTCGCAAGGTGATTGAGACGGCGCACAACTTTGGAATCACGAGCAATATTCCAGTGTTTCTTCCGGTTGCGATTGGTTCGGCTGATATTACGCTGGCCGAGCAGGTAAGCGCGTACAGCGTTTTTCCTAACGACGGCATTCGGATCGAACCGCGATACATTCGCAAGGTGACGCAGGCGGATGGGTTGCCGCTGGATGCGACGCCATCGCAGGTATCCGAGGTGATCTCGGTGGAGACTGCGCGTACGATGATGCAGTTTCTGCAGGCGGTTGTACGGCAGGGAACTGCGGCTTCTGCTTCGCAGTTGAAACATCCTCTGGGCGGGAAAACGGGAACTACGAACGACTTTACGGATGCGTGGTTCATCGGATTTTCGCCGTCGATTACGTGTGGGACGTGGATTGGGTTTGACGACCGCGAGTCGCTGGGGGAGAAAGAGACTGGCGCACGAGCAGCGCTGCCGATGTGGATGGACTTTATGCGCGCGGCGATTGCGAATAAGCCGGACGAGACGTTTCCGACTGCGGGAGCACCGAAGAAGAAGCTAGAGGTGCCGTTGAGCGGCGTGGCGGATGCGGCCAAGCCGGTAGAGCCGCTGGTACCGAAGCAGGTGGACAATCCTGATGCGTCTCGCGGCGAGGGGTCAAAGCATGTCGCTCCGACTGCTGCTGTGCCGGTGTCTGCAGAAGAGAGGCCGAAGGTGCCTGATGGATCTCATTCTGTGCCGAGAGCGACTAGTGTTCCTACGCGAACAACTCCGACGTTCGCTCCGCCAGCGCCGGCGGAACAGAGACCGAAGGTGCCTGAAGCTTCTCGTCCTGCGCCGCAGGCGGTTGCTGTTCCACCTCGTGCTGCTATGGGGTTATCTCAGAAGCCTACGGACGAGCGGAGTGGAGTTTCGAACCCACCGCCCGACATATATTGAAGTAACGTTTCGCCTTTGCTACGTCGCGGCCAATCTGCTCTTTGAGGGCTTCGGGATTTGGCCAGCGCATCTCTGCGCGTAGCCGACGCAGGAACGTCAGTGTGAGTGGCGTGTCTTCGTTGAGTTCGATGGTATGGAAGTTGAGCAGGTGCGATTCGACGGTGAAAGAATCGGCGCCGAAGGTTGGGCGATTGCCTATGTTGGTCACCGCGTCGAAGGTCTCGCTTGAGGCGCCAGCGCCCACTGTGAGTGTGGTGATGTAGACGCCGTTTGCGGGAAGCAGCTCAGTGTATGGAGCGAGGTTGATGGTGGGAACGGTGTAGCGTGTGCCGTAGCCGCGACCCGAGGCGGGAGTGCTGCAGATGGCGAAGCTGCGGCCGAGCAGAGCACGAACATGATTCATGTCGCCTTCCGCGATCATCTGGCGGACACGACTTGATGAGATGGTTTCTCCGCGCAGATGACGAGGTGCATAGACACGCACGCCAAAGCCGAGTTCTCGGCCCAGAGCTTCGAGGCTTTCTACGCCTGCCTCGGCCTGATAGCCGAAGCGGAAGTTTTCGCCTTCATGCAGCTGGGTGACGTGAAGTGTGTGCTCGAGGACTTCGGTGGCGAAGGTGCGGGCGGTCATGCGGGAAAGCTCATTCGTGAAGGGAATGACGAGGACCGCGTCGACGCCGGTTTCTGCGAGCAGCTGCAGCTTTTGGGGAAGTGGCGTGATGAGAGGCTGGGTCGATTCGGGGCGGATGACTCGCGCAGGATGCGGGTCGAAGGTGATGGCTATTGAGCGGATGCCAAGAGAGCGTGCCTGCGCTACTACTTCGGCGATGACCCACTGATGTCCGCAGTGAACGCCGTCGAAGTTGCCGATGGTGGCAATGGATGGGCCGAAGTCTGATGGCACGTCTGCGAGTTGGAGGAATATCTGCATCAGGCGATCTCGAAGGTGATCTTGAGTCCGTCGTAGGCGAGGCGGATGTGGGGTGGGAGTTCGGCTTCGGTGGTGCTGTGGTCGACCTCGTGACTCATGTGGGTAAAGAAGGCACGGCGGGGTTTCAGTTGGTTGACGAGTGCGACGGATTTGTCGAGATGCGAGTGGCTGGGATGGGGGTCGCGGCGGAGGGCGTCGAGGATGAGGACGTCGAGATCCTGCAGCAGCGGGATGCTCTCTTCGGGTATGTCGCTCATGTCGGTTAGGTAGGCTGCGTTGCCGAAGCGGTAGCCGGTGATCTGCTCGCGGCCGTGGGTGACAGGGACTCTGCGAAAACATGCTCCGAAGAGGTCGAAGCCTGAGCCCGGAGTCGGGTCGATGCGATGGACTTCGACGCGTGCGCTGGTGGGATAGCGGTCTTCTTGCGAAAGGTGTATTCGAAGATGCGTTCCAGGGTTTTTGCGGTGTGGTCGTCGGCGTAGATAGGCAGGTGATGGCTGTGACGGAAGCTGAGGGGGCGGAGGTCGTCGAATCCGAGGACGTGGTCGGCGTGCCCGTGGGTGTAGAGGACTGCGTCGACGTGGCGGATATTTTCGCGAATGGCTTGTGCGTGGAAGTCGGGGCCGGTGTCGACGAGGACGGTGTGGTTGTTGTAGTCGAGTCGAATGGATGGACGGGTGCGGCGGTTGCGGGGGTCTCCGTCGGGAGAGACGGCGGAGGTGCAGACGGCGCAGTCGCAGCCAAGAGTCGGCACACCCATGGAGGTGCCGGTGCCGAGGAAGGTGAGGGTCGCCTCCATCGTTAGCGGACGATGCTGGGGCCGCCGACGGGGCCGGGACGACCTGGGCCGCCGGGTGCTGCCTTGGAGGCTGCGGAGCGGGCGAGCGCCTGTGTGACTTCGAGGAAGGCCATGCGGAGCTCAAATAATGCGCTTTCGAGCAGGCGGGTCTCTTCGATGGAGAGATTGCCTTTGGTCTTCTCTTCGAGGACGGAGAGCATGTCGATGCTTTGGCGGGCTCCGAGGATGTCGACCTGAGGCTGCTGGCCTTCCTGCGTGGTGCCGCCGAGCTGCATGATGGAGGTCATGTAGACGGATTGGACGAGTTGGTCGAAGCTCATCGCGGGCGGGTGGTCCATGCCGGGATTGGCGGAGCGGATGGCGGTGTCGAGACGGTCAGCGGTCATCTCGTATGCGCGTTTGGCCTGGTCGGTTTGCTCGGCGGTTAGGGCTGGCGGGAGTTCTGGCTCTTCAGGAGTGGCAGGGGAAGCGGCTTGAGGCGGTGTTGCAGGTGCGGGTTCGGCCGACGTGACCACGCGCTCTTCTTTTTCTGGCGAAGGATCGGCGTCGGGGCGCAACTCGCCGTCCATGGTGAACTTGCGACGGTCGGTGACAACGAAGGGTTTGTTCTGTTCAGGCATGATCACACTCTTTCAGAAGGTTCAGATGCAGCCTGTGTTGCGGAGGCTGCAGAAGGAGAAAAGGGAAGCAAGACCGGCTGTGCGACTCCACCGGGGTAGTTGATGGGAAGGCTGCGATCCAGGGCTTCGCGGCGGATGTAGCCTAGTCCGAGATGAATAGGGTGGGGCTCGCCGGGCAGGGGGATGGCAGCGACGCTGGTCAGCTCGCCGATCTGCTTGCCGTCTGCTTCGAGTGGCGCGCCGGTGGCGGGGAGGTCGCCGTCGAGACGGAGGCCGGTGAAGGTACGGTGGACGTTGCCGCGGGAACGGATTCGTTCGACGATTTCCTGGCCGAGGTAGCAGCCTTTGGCGAAGTGCAGGGCGCGGGTCTGGTTGGTTTCCTGGGGGAGCTCGCGGTCGCGGATGTCAGTTCCGATCCGGGGAGTTCCTTCGAGGATGCGGAGCCATTCGAGGCTTTCGTCTTCGCAAAGGATTGCCCCGCCACTTTCGAGGGCGCTGGCGAGTTTGGTGATGGTCGTCTGATTTGCCCAGACTTCATATCGCGGCACGAGGGGACCGTACGCGTGAATGACGGTCACTTCGGCGTTGTTCCAGGGGATTGTGTGGGTGGAAAGGGTATCGAGATCATCGGCGGCGAGGCCGATCTGATGCAGGAGCGCGGCTGCTTTTGGACCGATTACCTGTAGGCCGGAGCGTTTGTCGCTGATGTCTGTTAGCTCGACATCGTCCATGATGATGAAGCGGTCGAGGAGTGTGATTAAGCCCGTGAGCTGATCGGAGCTTGTCTCCATGAGTAGATCTTCATGGCTGGCGAAGATGGTGGCGTCGCCCTGGATACGGCCTTGAACGCTGAGGAAGAAGTTGTAGGTGCCCTGACCGGGGTGCAAATCCTGGATCGAGTTGGTGACCATGCCGTTCAACCAGCGGACGCGATCTTCGCCGGTGACCCGAATCCATCCGATGTTGTGAAGGTGCGACAGGGCAACGTCCTGCAGGAGTGCGGCAAGCTGTGAGGCGGAGCCTGGGGTTGGCGAAGCGGCGATGTCGGATTGTGCTGGCGAGCTCATGGAGGAACGATGCATAAAACTTGCGTACACTTGATTATAGCGGTGGATCGAGAGGGTTATGTTGCAGGGTGTGCTTTGTGGCGGGAGCCGGAGTTCGATTGGGTTGGTCGCGGGTGTTGCGCTGTTGTCGACCAGTTTTATAGCTTACGGAGCGCAGACGGCGACTCCCAGTGCACCTGAGAATTGTGGGCCTTCCGGCAGCCAGCAGCCTATGACGAAGCAACAGGCGAAGGAGCTTTTTCGCTCGGTGGATGAGATTCTTGGCTTCGTCAGCAGCGACACCAAATTGCCGATTGAACATGCCGTCAAACGAAAACTCATCTCACGGGATCAGGTGAATCGTTACCTGAAAGAGAAGTTCGATGAGGATGAAGGCGCCAAACGGATGGAGCGGTCGGAGATTGTGCTCAAGAAGTTTGGGATGCTGGATCGCGACTTTCATCTTCGATCGTTTCTGCTGTCTTTGCTGACGGAGCAGATCGCTGGTTTTTATGACAACAAGACGAAGACAGTGAACCTGTTGGACTGGATCGAGCCCGACGAGCAGAAGCCTGTCCTGGCGCATGAACTGACACATGCACTGCAGGATCAGAAGATTGATCTTACGAAGTGGTCTGACGTGAGCCTGGAAAGTACCGCCCACAATGTGCAGGAAGATAATCATCACCTGCAGGTGGATGAGGCTGACACCGCGCGCACCGCAGTGGCCGAGGGACAGGCGATGGCCGTTTTCATCGACTACACACTGCGGTCTTCGGGCAAGACGATCGCCGATGCGCCGGATCTTGCCGACCGGCTGAAGGAGCAGGTGGCGGATACTGGCTGCTCTCCTGTGATGGCGCGGGCGCCGTTGCTGCTGCAGGAGTCTCTGCTGTTTCCGTATGGCGAGGGACTGAGCTTTGAGCAGGCGATTCTGGTGAAGGCAGGGAAAGAGGCTGCGTTCGGCGGCGTGCTTGCGAATCCGCCCTCCTCCAGTTTCGAAATTATGCATCCGGACGCTTACATGGCTCACGCACCTGTGCCGGTGATTCGATTGCCGGACATTCATCCGCTGCTTGATCCCGAGTACACGCCATATGACGTTGGCGTGATGGGGGAGCTGGATGTTCGCATCCTTGCGGAGCTGTTCGGTGGGAGAGAGATTGCAACTGCGCTTGCGCCGGAGTGGAATGGCGGAGTCTACTATGCGGCGCAACGCAAATCGGCTGTGACTGAGGCAGAGA
Organism: Tunturiibacter psychrotolerans; assembly: GCF_051013365.1. GTDB lineage: Bacteria > Acidobacteriota > Terriglobia > Terriglobales > Acidobacteriaceae > Edaphobacter > Edaphobacter psychrotolerans_A. The sequence continues at coordinate 3,646,724 of NZ_CP132941.1, forward strand.
AGGAGTCGACGGCGTCTATTGGGTTGCTCTATTACTCGCGCTGGAAGAATACGGACTCGGCACGGTCATTCTTGCGTGTCTATGCTGCACAGATTCCAAGGAAGTATTCCAACGTGGTGGAGCGGAAGAAGGATGAGACCGATGACACCGAGCTTGTTTACTCCACGAATGAGGGAGATGTTTTGATCTCGCGGGTGGGGGATGGCGTATTTATCGGCGAGGGTTTCAACCTTGCGCTGGCACGAAAGCTGCGCGACACGATCGTAAGCGTGCAGCCAGAGGGGCCGATGCAGCAGGCTGCCATACCGTTGTCGGAACCGGCTTTTTCGATGTCACACATTCTGGCGTCGTTTGGTGCGGTGAGTGAAAGTAGCCTGCAACGGTATACTTCCAGAGGGGCGAAGTAACAGCCGGACGACGTTCGCAAAGGGAGCAACAGCATTTTGAAGAAGGCAGAGATTGGAATTATCGGGGGCAGCGGTCTGTACGCTATGCCCGGACTTACAAATGTGCGCGAGGAGCGCGTGACGACTCCATTCGGCGAGCCGTCCGATGCATTTGTGTTGGGTGAACTTGAAGGCCGCAATGTCGCGTTTCTTGCTCGACACGGGCGTGGCCATCGCATTCTGCCAAGTGAGTTGAACTTTCGCGCGAACATCTTCGCGATGAAGATGCTTGGGGTCGATAGCATTCTTTCGGTCTCGGCGGTGGGCTCGTTGAAAGAGGAGCACAAGCCGACGGACTTTGTGATTCCAGATCAGTTTATCGACCGCACTTTTGCTCGGGCGTCTACGTTTTTTGGCGACGGCATCGTCGCTCACGTCGCGTTCGGCGATCCGGTCTGCGCGGCTCTCGCCAATGTGCTGAAACAGGCTTGCGATACTGTTGGCGTGGTCGGCAAACTCGGTGGAACTTACGTGTGTATGGAAGGGCCGCAGTTCTCTACGCGAGCCGAGTCGAATCTTTATCGGAGCTGGGGTGCGGATGTAATTGGGATGACCAACCTGCAGGAGGCAAAGCTGGCTCGGGAAGCTGAGATTTGCTATGCCACCGTGGCGATGGTCACAGATTACGATTGCTGGCGTGAAGGCCACGATGATGTCACCGTGGATCAGATTGTTGCGGTGATGCACCAGAACGCAGACAACGCATCAAAGGTAGTGCGAGCAGCTGTTGCGGCGATGGCAGCGGAGACGACGAAGGGCTGTGCCTGTGTCGATGCGTTGAAGTATGCCATCCTCACGGATCGTAAGGCTATTCCAGAAGAGACAAAGCAGAAGCTCTCGTTGCTGATTGATAAATATCTCTAAGAACTTTTGCGTGTCCACTATTTATGTAGCAAAAACAGTTACTAATTAAGTAATCCATAAGGAGTCTATGTCAATTCTAGTTGTAGGTTCAGTGGCATTCGATAGCATTGAAACTCCTCACGGCGCTGTGAAGGACTGCCTGGGCGGCGCGGCGACGCATTTCTCACTTGCTGCGAGTTACTTTACCCCGGTGCGCGTCATTGGTGTGGTTGGGAAAGACTTCACTGCTGAGCACGAGGCGATCTTTACTCGTCGCGGCATTGATACGAAAGGTATCGAACGCTCTGAGGGGCTTAGTTTTCATTGGACGGGGTCCTATTCGGGAAATATGGATGAAGCCAAGACGCTTGGTACCGACCTGAATGTGTTCGAGACTTTCGAGCCAAAGATTCCGGATGCGTATAGAGACAGCGAGTACCTTTTTCTGGCGAATATTGACCCTGTCCTGCAGGCGCGTGTGCGTAGCCAGATGCCGAAGGTTCGCATGGTGTGCGGCGACACGATGAATTATTGGATCGCCGATCATTCGGCAAATCTTGCTAAGGTGCTGCGAGAGTTGGATGTACTGCTGATTAACGATGGCGAGGCGCGCATGCTGGCCGGTGAAAGGAATTTGGTTGTTGCCGCCAATAAAGTACTTGCGATGGGGCCGAAGACCCTCATCGTCAAACATGGCGAGTACGGTGCGACTGCTTTCTTCAGCGACCGTTCGTTTCCAGGTGGCGGCAAGGCGTTGCGTCCGTTCCGGGCACCTGCGCTTCCGCTCGCAGAGGTCGTCGATCCAACGGGTGCTGGCGATTCTTTCGCTGGCGGCTTCTATGGATACCTAGCGTCTCAGCCGGCGTTGACTCCGGCGGTTCTTCGTACTGCGATGTTTTACGGCGGAGTGATGGGTTCGTTTGCCGTGGAGCGTTTTGGAACCGAGCGTCTGCAGAATGTCTCTCGCGAAGAGATTGACGAACGGTTCAAGCTCTTTTTGGAGATCTCGCACCTTGAACATGCGGGCGTCTAAATCGTCTCGAGCTTCTCGACCGGGCAGATCAGCGGCATCTGGCTTCGCAGGACGTGTCGCTGATTCTGGCTCGGTGAAGCTGGACCCCGAAGCGGTGACACCGGCGACGCGGCAGGAGACGTTTCCTGTCGCGTTGGCTGCTGTGCTGTTGTCTTTCATCGCGCTGCTTCTGTCTTATTCGCACGGCTATTTGTTGTTGTACGGCGATGCGGTCGCACATCTTGGAATTGCGCGTCGCATTCTGGATTCGCACAACCCCGGACTGGTTCAGCTTGGGGGAGTGTGGTTGCCGCTGCCGCATCTGCTGATGCTTCCATTTGTTCAGAAGATGGAGTGGTGGCAGAACGGGCTTGCAGGAGCATGGCCTTCGCTAATCTGCTATATCGCCAGCGTTGCGGGTATCTATCGGCTTGCGCGTTGGATGATGATTCCTCGCTGGGCGCTTGCTGCAACGGCTCTTTACGCACTGAATCCGAATCTGCTTTATCTTTCGACGACAGCGATGACGGAGCCGCTGTTCTTGATGCTTCTGATCTGGACGACGCTGCTGACGGTAGAGTGTGTTTCTGCGATCAAGAACTCTCAGCAGAGTGTGGTTAGAAGCCGTCTACTTCTGCTCGGAATCTTCATTCTGGCTGCGGTGTTTACCAGGTACGACGGCTGGATTCTGGGTGCTGCGGTTTGGTGTGTTGTTACGTTCTCTTTGGTGCGTGAACGTGAGGTGTGGCGTAGCGTCGGTTCTTCTTTTATTGTTTTTACGCTTCTGGTGCTTGCGGGGCCCGTTAGCTGGCTTGCTTACAATCAACATTTTTTTCATGATCCTCTGGACTTTATGCGTGGGCCTTATTCGGCGGCAGCCATCGAAAAGAAGACGATGCCGCCCAATGGCCATCATCATCGCGGGTGGCACAATCCCGCATGGGCGTTGCTCTTCTACACTCGCACCGCACAGGTCGACGCAGCGTTTTGGGAGACCGGCTTTGTGTTGATGGGTGCTGCGGTGGGCGGATTGATTTTGATAATCCGGCGTCGCTTCGTGCTGTCGTCGCTGTTGCTGTGGATGCCGCTGCCTTTTTATATCTACTCGGTTGCGTATGGTTCGGTGCCAATCTTCATTCCGCAGCTTTGGCCACACTCTCACTACAACTCGCGCTACGGGATGGAGTTGCTGCCTGCGTTGGCGGTCTTTGCATTTCTGGCGGTGCAGTGGATTGAGCGGCGATGGAGTGAGACGCAGCCGATGGCCAAGAGACTGATGCAGCCAATTGCACTTCTGCTGATCGCGCTCAATACGGTGGGGATGATGTATCGCACGCCGCTGGTGCTGAAGGAGGCGCTGGTCAATTCGACGACTCGCGTCGGGTTTGAGACGGCGCTGGCGCGTCAATTGGGCGGGTTTCCGTACGGGTCGACGATCTTGATGTACAACTCCGATCACGTCGGGGCGCTTCAGGATGCTGGGATTCCTCTTCGGATGACAGTCAACGAAGGGGACAGCGACGGTTTTCAGGCCGCGCTGGCTGCGCCTGCCGAGCATGCTGTTTATGTTGTCGCGATTGCCGGGGATCCGGTGGCCCAGGCTGTTGCCGCGCATCCAGAAGGGCTTACTGAGGTGACGATTCTGTGCACGACAGGTCAACCTTGCGCACGTATTTATAGGTCCGATCGGGTGAATGCGGGTCCGGCTAAGTGAAAGTCGCCGGTTATCCATAAGTCTTGAGGCACAATAGGAGCACATGATTCCCTTCATCAAAGCGCATGCTTGTGGCAATGATTTTCTGATCATCGAGGAGCTATTGGCACAGCGTCGTCATGCCGAACTCGCACGCAAGCTTTGTGCGCGGACTACGAGCGTTGGAGCGGATGGCATTGAATTTTTGGAGCGAAAGCCCGGCGGTGAGTTTTTTCTGCGGCTCTTCAATGCGGATGGTAGCGAGGCAGAGCTTTCGGGTAACGGCACGCGCTGCGTGGCGGCGTGGCTGGCCAGCAGCGAAGGGCGAAGGGAAGTGGCGCTGGGGACTCATGGCGGGCTTCGGACTTGTCATGTGATTGAGGCGAACGATCCGCTGTACCTGATCGAGAGCGAGATGGGTATTCCGCGTGTGATGCAGCGCACGATTGTGCTGCCGGGCGTTGGCGAGGTCCCTGGTGCGATGGTGAATGTTGGAAACCCTCACTTCGTTCTCTTTGTCGACAAAGAAGACTTTAGCGCGCATGGGCTGAGCTGGCAGGAGCTTGGGGCGCAGATCAGCGTAAGTCCCCTTTTTCCTCATGGGACAAACGTGGAGTTCGTTCGTGTTGTGTCGCCCTCTGAGATTGGGTTTCGTATCTTTGAGCGGGGATGCGGGCCCACTACCTCGTCCGGCACGGGGACTTGTGCTTCGTCTGCGGCGGCTATGGCGTTACGTGGGGCGGAGCGTGCATTGACTGCTGTTGCTGAAGGCGGACCCCAGCGTACGGTGTGGCCTGCGAACGATGCTGTGATGCGTCTGACGGGGCCGGCGGAGATAGTCTGCCGCGGTGAGGTCACTGCACTGTGACATCGCCACACATCAAACCTCGCGGATTGCGTCCGGGAGCGACTCTTGCGATTTTGTCGCTGGCGAGTGCGACCAAGTCGGAGTTGGTCGAGCGCGGCGTGGCGCATCTCCGGCGACTAGGGTACAAGACTGTGCTTGGATCGCATGCATTGGATAGTGGGCCACTGTACTATGCGGGGAAGCTTGAGGATCGTCTCCACGACTTTCATGCGGCATTCGCGAATCCTGAAGTTGATGGGATCGTCTGCACGCGTGGTGGCTGGGGTTCGGCGGAGTTGCTTCCTTATCTTGATGCGGCGTTGGTTCGTTCGAATCCCAAGCCGTTTGTCGGATACAGCGACCACACCTCTCTTCATTGCTGGCTACATAGGGAAGCGAATCTTGTTACCTTTTATGGTCCGATGGCGGCGGCCGATTTTTCACGGGACGATGGCGCGGATCTGCCGAGTTGGCAGCAAAGTTTGACGGGCGATAGCGCGTGGTCGCTTGGGGAAGCGGAGGGGCTTCGTGTGCTGCGGGCGGGGCGTGCGGAAGGTATGGTAACGGGGGGATGTCTTTCCATCATTGCGGAAGCGCTTGGGACGCCGTATGCGCCACGTATCGAGAAGGAAAGCATTCTTTTTCTCGAAGACATTGGGACTAAGGCTTACCAATGGGATCGGATGCTGCTTCATCTTCGCTATGCGGGGATTCTTGAGAAGGTGACGGGGATTGTCTTTGGGGATATGGGGCAAAATGTTTCGCCTGGGGAGGCGGAGTATCTCGAGCGAGCGATTCTTCATGCGCTTCGTGAGTTTGACGGTCCGATCGGTATTGGCTTGCGGTGTGGGCATGTAAGCACGTATAACGTCACGCTGCCGCTCGGCGTGTCTGCGCGTCTGGATTTGACCGAGCCGAGGAATCCGCAGATGCACCTTCTCGAAGCAGCGGTGAGCGGTTAGGCTGGAGTCTCGCGACATGCAAAATTCCAAACATATCCATCTGATCGGTATTTGCGGGACGGCGATGGCGTCGCTGGCCGGGATGCTACAGCTTCAGGGGCATCGGGTGACGGGCTCCGATACGGCGGCCTATCCGCCGATGAGCGATCTGTTGGCATCGCTCGGTATTCCAATTCATGAGCCTTTTGCAGAGAGCAATCTGAAGCCGAGGCCTGATCTGGTTGTGGTTGGGAATGCGATCTCGCGCGGCAATGTCGAGCTTGAGTATGTTTTGGATACGCGGATTCCGTTTTGTTCGATGGCTGCGATTTTGCATGATGAGTTCTTGCCGGGGCGCGAATCGCTGGTGGTTGCCGGAACGCATGGCAAGACGACCACAACGAGCATGTTGGCCTGGATCTATGAGGTTGCGTCGCGGCAAACCCCTGCGTTGGCGCCGTCGTTTCTGATTGGCGGAGTCGCGGAGAACTTTGGCACCAGCTTCAAGGTTCGTCCGACCAAGCCGTTTTTGCTTGAGGGCGATGAGTACGATACTGCGTTCTTCGATAAGGGGCCGAAGTTTCTTCATTATTTTCCGGATGCGTTGATCTTGACGCACGTGGAGTTCGATCATGCGGATATCTATGCCGACCTTCCGGCGGTGAAGACTGCTTTCAAGCGGCTGGTGAATCTTGTGCCAGGGCGGGGGCGGATCGTTGCGTTTGATGGCAGCGAGAACGTGAGCGAGTGTGTCGAGAAGGCCTTCTGTGCGGTGGAGCGATATGGCTTCGATCCTTTATCACACTGGCGGCTTACCGACCTGCGGCATGAGGGGGCGTTGACTCGCTGGACGGTAACGCGTGCGGGTGCTGCGTTTGCCGATTTGAGCTTGCCGATGGCGGGTGCGCATAATGCCCTGAATGCTACGGCTGCTGCTGCTCTGGCGGCAGGGCAGGGGGTTTCGACGGAGGCGATTGTCGAGGCGTTGGCGACGTTCAAGAGTGTGAAGCGCCGGCTCGAGGTTCGCGCTGTTGTCGGTGGCGTAACGATTATTGATGATTTTGCGCACCATCCCACGGCGATTCGCGAGACGCTGCGGGCGCTGCGTGAGTCTTATCCGAACCGACGACTTTGGGCGGTGCTCGAGCCACGATCGAATACGTTGCGACGGAATGTGTTCGAGCTCGACCTGGTGGACAGTCTGGCGTTGGCGGATCGCGTTGTGCTGGCCTCTGTCTTCAAATCCGAGAGCATTCCGGCGAACGAGCGGTTGCACCCTGAGAACGTGGTGAGTGCTCTAACTAGCAGGGGCGTGCCTGCAAGTTTGCTGGCCGATGCGGATGCGATCGTCGAAGCAGTTGTGCCGCAGCTGCAAGAGGGAGACGTCGTCGCGATCCTTTCGAATGGCGGGTTCGGAAATATCTACGGGAAGCTGCCGAAGGGGATTGCGGGTCGAACGACGAGGGCGTAGATCGGCCGGTTTCTTACGGTATCCTTGAAGGTGGTATGTTCGCGACCCTCAAGCTCGTCTTTGTCTATCTCGCACTCGGTCCAATCGCAGGGATCATCGGAATTCCTTACACGCTGCTGGTTGGGGATATCACGCGGCTCTATCGGGTTGCGATGTGGATCACGAATGCGGGCGTGCGCGCGGCGGGAATAAAGATCGACATCGGTGGATTTGAAAATATTCCGCCTGGCCGCAGCTGCATCTTCATGAGCAATCATGTCTCGAACCTTGATCCTCCGGTGACGATTCCACTTCTGCCTGGGCGTAGCTCGGTGCTATTGAAGAAGGAGTTGATGAACATTCCGATCCTGGGCAGGGCGATGCGGATGGCGAAGTTTGTACCGGTGGAGCGTGGAAGCCGCCGCGATGCTGCGCAGGCCAGTGTGGCGGCTGCAGTCGATGCGGTTCGGTCGGGGTTGCATATCCTGGTGTATCCGGAGGGAACGCGCTCTCTCGATGGAAGACTTTCGGCCTTCAAGAAGGGACCTTTTTTCCTGGCTCTGGAGACGAAGGCGCCGATTGTTCCTATCGCGGTCTCGGGTACGCAGACGATGATGCGGAAGGGAAGCAATGCGATTGTGCCGGGGGTGGCGCGGATTCGATTGCTGCCGGCGATCGAGCCGTCGGATTATGCGACGCGGGAGGAGCTAATGCGGGCGGTCAGGAACGCGATCGCAGAGGCGCTACCGCCGGAGATGAAGCCGGCGGATTATTTGACGATGGCGTTGTAGCCGTCTGTCTGAAGGCGCTGTTTCATGGCATCGGCATCTTTTTTGGTCGGAAAGGGCCCGATCTGGACGTGGAGCAGCTTGTCCTGCGGCTCATGATGGACGGCTACGTTGTAACCTCGGTGCTTCAGAGCCTTGATGAGGACGTCGGCGTCTTCCTGGTGTGAGACGGCGGCTACTTGGACTACAGGTGCTCCCGGTGTGGCGGGGGTGATGGAGGCGACTGCTGCGGGCTTGAGAGTGGCAGGCCTGGTGGGAGGGTCAGTACGAAAGTCTGCGGCGACGGCTTTGACCCGGGTGAGGGCGGGAGCGGGCTGGGTAGTTTCTGAGGATGTTGTTGAAGCGTCCGTGACGATGGTGGTCGGGGCTGCATCATCGGACGATGTTGCAGGCAGAGCGGATGCGGCGTGAGTCGAGGGACTTCCGGGCGCGGGCTTGGAGGCGCTGGACTCCGAGCTTACGGCGGGGAGTTCCGCTGCGCTGACGACAGGCGGGGTCGAACGCTTGCCGAGGGAGTATCCGAAGCCAAAGAAAACCGCGCAGAGTAGAGCGAGCGCGAAGAAGATACCAAGGATAGTGGTGGTGCCAAGCGAGATCTCACGGTCCTGTCCGCGAGAGTCGCGAAGATCCTGCAAGTCGTCGTCGTTCTGGTAGCGGCTGTTCACGGTCAGACCTTCTTCTCCAGCGCCGGGTCGGGCGTCAGTGTCTTATTGAACAGGTTCATCAGCTCCATTGGAAGGGGAAAGACGATGGTGGTATTTTTCTCGACACCTATCTCGGTGAGGGTCTGGAGGTAGCGGAGTTGGAGGGTCATGGGCTGGGTGGCCATGAGTTGGGCGGCTTCGACGAGCTTGGCGGCGGCGTTGAACTCGCCTTCGGCGTGGATGATCTTCGCTCTGCGTTCGCGTTCGGCTTCGGCCTGCTTGGCCATGGCGCGGAGCATGGACTCGGGCATATCGACTTGCTTTACTTCGACGGAGACGACTTTGACGCCGAAGGGTGCGGTGTGGCCGTCGATGATGGTCTGGATACGGATGTTCAGGGCTTCGCGATGGGCGAGCAGACCGTCGAGGTCGACTTCGCCGAGGACCGAGCGCAGGGTGGTTTGGGCGAACTGCGAGGTTTGATAGATGTAGTTGGCGACTTCGATGACTGCTTTGGTGGGGTCGACGACGCGGAGGGTGATGACGGCGTTGACCTTGAGGGTGACGTTGTCGCGGGTGATGACGTCCTGCGGGGGGACTTCCATCGCCTCCTGGCGGAGACTGACGCGAACGATCTGATCGAGGGGGCGGAATATCCAGATGAGGCCCGGTCCGGCGGCTGCCTGCTTGACTCGGCCGAGGCGAAAGATAACGCCTCGCTCGTACTCTTTAAGGATGTTGAGGGAGTTGGCCAGGTAGAGAACGACGATGACGATGGCAAAGAGAAGTGGGAGAGACATCATAGGGTGGGACCTCTGTCGGCCAGACTGCTGCCGCCGCTGCGATTGTAAAGCAGGCGCAGCGGCGGCTCGTGTTGCTAGCTAGAAGCGGTAGAAAAAGCCGAATCCCGGCTGGAACTCGGTAGTGTGCTTCTGGATGGTCAGGTAGTTGGTCTCGAAGTCGGGTGCCTTGAAGAACGTTTCGCGGAACTCGGCACGTGCACCGAAGTGCTTGTTCAGCATGTAGTCGCCTCCGACGTTGTAGTAGTAAGTCGCACGAGCCTGGGGCGCCAGACCTTCACCGCCGCCGGGTGTGGGTCGGAAGGCAGTTGTACCGGCGCCTCCACCGATGAACGGATTGACGCCGTGGAACTGACGCTTGGGGTGGACGACGTAGCCAAAGCTGTATTCGGAGGCGTTTTGTTGGACTCCTCCTACCGGCGTAGCACCGAAGGGAGTGAAGGTTTGCGTGTAGCGGGCATACCCGTAGTTGAACTCGAAGCCGACGTAGGGGGAGACGGTGTAACGAATCGTGACGAGCGGACCTACCGTGTTTCCCGGATGAAGGTTGACTGCGGTTGGAACAGTATTGATGAGGACGGTTCCGTTGGAGTCTTTATTGATAATCGCGGAAGCGGCTACTCCGATGTCGAGACGCTGGAGCTGACGGTCCAGACCCGAGCTTTGTTGGGTGGCCTGAGCTTTGGCGGTTGATCCTGCCAGGGTGAGCAGCAGGCAAAATAAAACACTCCGAACACAGGACTGGGGTGACACATTCAAAATCAAGCAAGAACTCCCTTAGCGAAAACTTCTATCCTTTCAGTCTACTCTGGCGTGGGGGTGGATGGGGGCTCGGAGGCGCGTCAAACCGGCTTTTGCGCGGGTTCGACGACGAGAACGAGGCCATCCAGATCGCGGACGGAGACTAAAGACCCGACGGCGAGTGATTCCGGGCCGCGCAGGGACGCCTGCCAGAGCTCTCCGCGGATCTCCACCTGTCCGGTGGGGCAGAGCGGGGTGCGGACGATGGCAGTGCCGCCGATCATGGCTTGCGGGCCGGTGAGGACCTTGCTGCGGCGGGCGCGGAGGGCTATCCAGGCCAGACCGAAGGAGATGGTGCCAAAGCCAAGGCCTGCGCCCAGGGCTGTCGCGAGATGGACGCGGAGTTCGGGGATGGGGCCGTCGACCAGGGTGGCCAGCCCGAAGATGAGTGATGCGATGCCTGCGATTGCGAGAACGCCGTGGCTGCTGAACTTTGCTTCGAGGAGCATCATGACGACAGCTGCGATCAGGAGAACGATGGCAGTGTGGCGGACGGGGAGGAGATTCAGGCCGAAGAGACCGAGGAGAACGAAGAGTGTGCCGATGGAGCCCGGGACGACCGTGCCGGGAACGTTGAACTCCAGGTAGATGAGGAGGCCGCCTAGGACGATCAGGAGAACGGCGATGTCGGGGTTGGTGAGTTTGCTGAGGAGGCGTTCGCGCTGGGAGGGGGCGGTGGTGACGATCGTAGCCCCCTGGAGATGCAGGGTTTGGGCGGTGCCGTCGAAGCGATGGATCTCGCGGCCATCGAGAGCTTTTAGGAGGGAGTCGTCGTCGGGTGAGACAAGGTCGATGAGTTTTAGTTTGAGGGCTTCTTCGTCGCTGTAGGACTTCGAGTTGCGGACGGCGTCTTCGGCGGCTTCGACGTTGCGGCCACGGCGTGAGGTGTAGGAGCGCAGGAAGGCTGCGGCGTCGTTCTCGATCTTTTGTTTGAGGATGGGATCGAGCTTGGTGCCTTCGACGATGGGATGGGCCGCGCCGGCGTTGGTTCCTGGGGCCATGGCGGCGATGTCGGCGGATTCGAGGAGGAAGAAGCCAGCGGAGCCTGCTCTGCTGCCGGTTGGCGAGATGAAGATGATGACTGGGACGGGCGAGTTCTCGATGGCCTGAACCATGACTCTGGTGGATTCGAGTAGACCGCCGGGTGTGCCCATGGAGATCAGGACTGCCTGGGCGTGGATGCGTGCGGCTTCGCGAAGTCCGCGCTGAAGATAGTCCGCGGTGATGGGCTGGATGGTGTCGTGGATCGTGAGTTTGACGATGGTGCCGGGAGTGTCAGAGGCGGCGAAAAGCGTTGCTGGAAGAGCGCAGAAGATCGCCATCAGCAGGAGGGCGAACCTGGTGACGCGAGTCATTGCAAGCTCTGTCCGCGTGCCAGCAGGGCCTGCCGCATGCCTTGCGCGGCGGTATCCTTCGGCTCGAGCTGGAGTGCTTTGCTGACATTGGCGGCCGAGGCGGTTGTGTCGTTGGTCTGGAGATCGAGCCGGGCGAGAACAAGGTAGGCGGGGGCGTTCGGGTGGAGTTTGATTGAGCTTTCCGCTTCTGCGCGGGCGTCAGCTGAGTTTCCGCTACGCTCACGCACCTGGGCTAGGCCGGCGTGCGCCTCTGCACTGGACGCATCGGCGGCGATTGCAGCTTGGAACTCCTGCTCGGCTTCAGGAACCAATCCCTGCGCTAGATACTCGTGACCTTGTTTGGTGTACTCGGCCGCCTGTTCAGCGGGTGGCAAAGTGGCCAGCCGCATCGCACGCATCTGATCGAGTTGAAAGGCCGCCTGCCTGAAGGAGGCTTCCGAGTAGGTGCGGCGAATGCGCTCGAGCGGATCGAAGTCGGAGTTTGCCTCGGTGGTGGCTGCGGCGTTGGCGGGAGGTGGTGTGCGTCCCGCGGTGATACTGGTCTTGAGTTGCGCCGCCTCGGTGTCTGCTGGCTTGAGTTTCAATGCCTGGTCGACCTCGCGTTTGGCTCCTGCGAAGTCACCCTGACGATACATCGCGACGGCCAGATTGTAGTGGTAGTCCGCGTCGTTAGGGTCGGCGGTCGAGGCGCGTTGAAATAACGGAATGGCGTTGTGGCCCTGGCGGCTGGAGGCGACGGCCTGATTGTTAACCACCTCGGGAAGAGGGAGCCGGCTGGCGACGAAGGCGAAGGCAGATTCGGCCTCGGCGTACTTCGCGGTGTTGAAGCGTGCCAGGCCGATAAAGAAGCTGGCCTCAAGCGCTCGTCGATCGGTTGGAGCGATCTTTGCAAGCGTCGCTGCGGCCTGGTCGTATTCGCGCTCCGTGTATTGCGCTTTGCCGAGAGCGAGAAGCGCTGCGGGATAGTTTGGATCGGCCAGGATGGCCGCTTGCAGGCGCTTGATTCTCTCCTGCGGGGTTTGCGCATCGGTGCCGCGAATGTAGTTCTCAAAGGCGCTGAGCTGGACTCCACCGGACGCGGCAAGAAAAGTCTGCTGAGCCACGTTGAAGTGCGGATCGATCTGGCGCGCTACCTTCCACGCGATGGCATTTTCGACGTCGAAGAGCCGGTTGAGTTCGCTCGAATCCTGCAGCGGGGCGGAGAGCTTGAGCTGGTTGACCTGCAGCACCTGTGCCTGCACGGAGATGCGTCCATTTATGACGTTGTAGCTGCCTACGATAACGAAGTCGGCGTCGAGATTTTGTGCGATGCGTATCGTGGTTGCGCGAGATGGCCTGAAGTCGACGGGGAGACCGAGATGGTCAAGCGCGTACTGTCGGTCTTCGCGTGTGATGGTGAGGAAGCCGGCTGAGGAGAGGCGCTGATTGAGCGTGTCGGGAAAGGAGTCGCCGACCCACGCCAAGGCTGCCTGGCCGGAGCGATTGTCGAAGGGCAGGACGAGGACGACGCGGCCGCCGGTCTCAGAAGGTTCTGAAGACTGCGAGATTGCAGGGATGCTGCATAGCAGGAGCAGCGGGAGGAGCCAGGGCCGTTGAAGGATCGAGCGAACTGGAAGGCGCTTCGTCACAGTATGAGTATAGAGGGTCAGGGCTTTTGCGGCGGGGGATAGCTATAGGGATGGGAAAATTCACCCCCGCGATGAAGACTGAACCTGGCGCGACTCTTCCGGCTTGGAGACAATTCTGGGAAACTTCTGCCGACGATCACGACCGAAGCGCGTTTTTCATTACCGATCCCACCGAATCGGTTTCTACACAAGTTCAATGAGTGTATTGAGGGAGGATCGAAGTTGCCGGAGATGTGACTCATCAGACAGTTCAGTTCCACCCTTCCGAGAAGACGGTTGTACGTCCAGGTGGATTGAATTTTTAGCACCAGGACATTCCGGTACCAATCGTCCAGAGTGGGTACTAGCCTGTGTCTACACATAGGACTTTAAGCGGCGGCGAGTCGCAAAACGTGTTTGAACAGGTCCTTTGTGACGACAGAAGAGGTAACGCCGGGAACGTTTTCTTCCACGAGATCCGTCAACGTGTGGCCTGGCGGCATTTCAAGGAAGAGATTACAGCCCAACTCCTCCGCGATTATTGTGGCGTCATGCCAGCGAACCCCGTGGGCGATGTTGTCCGCCAGATCCGTCGCTACTCCCGATGCGGAGCGCACAGCTCGTCCGTTCACATTCGCGATATAGGGAAATTTGGGCGCCTTCAGCTCCATAGAGCTTAGCTGGAGCCGAAGTGCATCAGCAACCGATGAAAGTAGAGGACAGTGGGACGGCACTGAAACGTGCAGGAGCTCAGCTTTGCCGGCCCCCTGCCTGCGCGCCTCTTCTAAAACCTTCTGCATCCCTGCTACGGAGCCTGCAACTACAATCTGCCTTGGTGCGTTGATATTTCCCACGAATACCGGGGTCGCGGCCGAATGTACCGAATCGACAATGGCTGTAACCTGTCGCTCGTTGAGACCGACGATGGCAGCCAAGCCGTATCCGACCGGATATAGCCGTTCCATCTTCTCTGCGCGGGAACGAACCAGGACTACCGCATCCTTTAATGTGATCGCCTCGGCAACGACTGCTGCTGCAAAGGCGCCTACAGATAAGCCTGCAACTGCACAACAGGTGACGCCACGTCTCTGCAGAGCTCTAGCTGTAGCGACTCCGGAGGCTAGAAGAGCCAGTTGAACCGATACTGTGGAATTCAAAGCCTCAGGCGAGTCCAACAGACGAACATCTGTTCTCAACACGTCGCTGATTTCGTCAAGCGTCAACTCGACAACCGGATCATCAACGAGTTCGTGAAGCATTGCAGGTTTCTGCGCTCCTTGTCCCGGAAACAAAAATGCGGTATTCAAGTTAGCTGTCCTTCCCATTCGATAGGTTCCAGGGATTACAGCCGAGAATACGGCCGTCACTCGTGCGAAGCAGAATCTTACGAGATGATGCGGTCACGAACTCCTCTAAAGAAAAACCACAGAACGGTGTCTCAACCAATGCATCAACCTTTCCCGGAGCACTGCTGATCATGCGCCACAAATCCTGTGCCTCGGTAAGGTCGAGTTTTTGTGGCGCAGAAAGTATGAAGTCTAAATCACTGTCAGCGCGGACAGCCGGTATCTCTGAGGCTAGTTCATAACCCACACTCCCACCCGGCCCCCAAGTCAAATCCAGTCCGGCGAGATGGCTCTCGAGATAGGACAGGCTCCGGAACGCCTGTAGTGGCCGGCGTGAATCCTCTGCGAGTATCAGCCGCAGCTGATCTGGCCGCCGCGTCTCTAACACTTCACTCAATCCTGTGAACCCTGCGCAGCGTTCGTGCCTTTGCGTTCCACGCACTCCTACGGGGATCGATCCATCTGCGATGCGGCCTCTCCGCACAACGACCCAGGGACGCTGGTTGAGATTGAGGTATGGGCACGGCGCCCCCGCAGTGGAGGTGACCGCCGACTCTCCTCTGAGGAGAAGGAGATCGTGGATATGCGGCGTGCCGACCATTGGATTCCCTCACAGATGCTTCGCCAATACGAACATCCAGCCAGCCATGGAAAATGCCCCGACGCAATACGAAGCAATCAGCCCCGAGCTGGCGGTCTCAGGAGTTGAATTGAAGCTCTTTCCGAAGACGAGACCGAAGAAACCGCCTGGTATCGCGCTGATAAGCGTGATGTTACGGATTTCAGCATGATTCATATGAAAGAGCTCAGTAATGCCAAGAGCAAACAAGGGCTGAATCAGGACGATTGCAGCAGTGGTCCAGGCGACTTTTCTGTCAAAGCGAAATTTCTGGGAGGAGACGACGACCCCGGTAAGAATCAAAGCCGATCCTGATGCCGCACTCCCAAGAATCGTCAAGGACCGATCGACATAGGATGGCAAATGTAAACCGAAGTAGACACTTACCAAAGCCAACATAGGAGCCCACACCACAGGACGAGTGAACGCCCGAAGAAACTTGATCGCAACCACTTGAAGTGAGACGCCCTTTCCATCGGACAGTTTGTCGGACTCCAGCAACGCAATGGTCATAGGAGAGATCGTGATAGCTCCGACTGCAATTGAAAGGGCTGCTGTGACTCTTGAACTCGGGCCATACGCGGTGGTCAATAACGGCAAAGCTATAGCCGCAGCGTTTGGAAAGCCCACGGTCAGTGCAAGTACAGAGGCATCGGAGATGGGCATCTTGAGACTTTTTCTTGCCCAGACATAGCTGGCTGCATACAAGGCCACAAATACGACAGCAATCATCACTGCGGATTCCCATTGTTCTCGGAGCACAGGCCAGGATGTGCTGCTAATCGTGGAAAACAGCGCACATGGGATGGCGAAGTCCATCACGAGCACGATTAGATTCCGAACATTCAGGTTGTCCATGACTCCGCGCCGGCCTGCTATATATCCCAAAAGCAGGCCCACGAAGATAGGGAGCAACGCATCTAGAAGAATCAGAGTCATTTTCGCCTCTTACTCGGTGAACCACTGGGCTTCAAGAGCGGCCCGCACCGCGAGGGTGCCTTTCCGCATTGTCTTTGCCGCGTCTGACTCCCACCTGTTACTCAGATCGAGCTTGCCTCTGCGTGCATCGGCAATCGCCTCAGTGATTGCTTTCCTCACTTCGGCAACCTCATTCGAGGTCGGATGTTTTGGATCGTCGGCGTGCAACAGCTTGAAAAGGAGACCGAGTTTGGCGTAGTCCCGGACGTCATACGACATCGGAGCGATCTCATGTCCCAGTTTTTCGAGCTCCGCAACCGATCTTCTCGTAATCCTGGCTGCAGCCTCTTTATGCATTGCATGAATCGTAATCCCTGCATCATCGAACGCCAGAATGCGATTGGCCTGGTAGCCGTGAGTGAGAAATCCGCCGCTAAACGCGTGGCCGGCTACCAACGAAATAACTGGATGTCCCGCCATCCTTGCCGATGCGTATGCATCGGCTGACGCAGCCGCGGCGAAAAAGATGCCGGCCGTCTCCTCGCGACGCCCGTAGGCCTGGCTCTTGACGTCAACGATTGCGATGATAGGACGCTTCGCTTCACAAGGTTTATCGCGATCTTCTGCGATAGCCGCTCGAACATGGGTTGCAAGGGCGAAAGCTTCTTCGAGTCCAACTTGCCCATCGCGGACACAAGGAAATCGGCCGTCCTTGTCAGGTACAACGCAGAGGAACAGGGCTGACTCATCTCCAACCGACGCAGTTGTAGCCAGCACGGAGTTTGGATCACCATGACTCGGAGTGTCGCTTCCAGACAGGGCTTTGAACCATATTTTGCCGCGCAATCCAACTTGTTCCTTCATCGCACACCTCCTTTGTGGTTCGCCCACTGCTGCCGCAATGTTCCCGGATCAATCTGGCTGGACGTATCAAGCGCCGCAATTCGAGCGCGATAAAGTTCCACCTGCTCGGTGCGGTGCTCTTTCGGTGAGCCTTTGTGGACAAAATCACGAACTGCCGCGCCTATCCTGTCGGCATCATCTTCGACGAGCGAATCAGCGAGTCCCATGCCGACGCGTTGTTCTCCACCATGAATCGCCCAGATGAGCGCTCGATCGGAAGAGTCAAACTCATCGATACCGGACTCCTGCTCAATCACCTCGGGACCATTCAATCCAAGCCGGGCTTCGCGCGTCATGATGGTGTAGCTGGATACGCCGGCTACAAGCGACATGCCGCCGAAACATCCGACAGTGCCTGCAATGATTGTGATCACCGGCGCATGCTGACGAAGGGCAATAGCTGAAGAGACAATCTCGGCAACAGCTGCCAAACCCAGGTTCGCTTCCTGAAGGCGAACACCGCCTGTTTCGAGCAAAAGAACTGCAGCGGTCGGTCTCCCCGCCTCGGAATCCTTCGTGGCGAGGTCCAGGGCGGCGGTCATCTTAGCGCCCGATACTTCGCCGACGCTGCCACCTTGGAAGGCTCCTTCAAAGGCGATAGCGACTGCTGGAGATGCGCCGATCTTTCCCTTGATCACGATGCAGCCATCATCAGATTGTGGAGCGATGCCTTGCTTGGCAAGCCATGGAGATTCGATGCGATCGAACGGACCGACGAGTTC
The DNA here is from genome assembly GCF_051013365.1 of Tunturiibacter psychrotolerans. GTDB lineage: Bacteria > Acidobacteriota > Terriglobia > Terriglobales > Acidobacteriaceae > Edaphobacter > Edaphobacter psychrotolerans_A. Next base: position 3,664,459 of record NZ_CP132941.1, read on the forward strand.
CTTCCAGGTACCTTCATCGAAGAGACTCTGGGCACGGGCACGAGCGTCCAGCTCGATAAAACTCTTACGGTTGACGAAATCGGGAATGAGGGTTGGCGCGTTCATTGCTCAATCACCTCCACTGCCTGTTCAAGACGAAGCAACACACTGCCGGGTGTAGCGCCGGCATCGTTAACGTGGATACGGACTGCCCCATCGAACTTCGAGAAGAAACGATCGAAGACCGCCTTCCACGCATCACCGAAGCCATTGACGCTGGTCGTGATGAAGACACGGGATCCATCCTCATTATTCGGTTCGAGAAGGACCTCCATATCGCCTGAGCCCACGACACCGACGTGCGCTCTCCTCGTGATGAGGCGTTTCGCCTCAGGATAGTTGAACTCAATATTTTCCATTGTCTTCCTCCACTAGACTGTTGTCCTCTTCCATTAGTTCAAGGCCGCGTTCGAGAGCGTCCAGAAAGAGCGTGGCTGCGAGAAGATCGGCGCTGCCGCCGGGAGAGATGCGCAGACTGACAAGCTCTTGCCCGAGTTCGATCAAAGCCGCATCTCCCTTTGGGCTTCCCGGGCCGCCAATCTTGATGACACGAGCGACACCCTCGTGCACGATCTTTTGTGCCACAGGTCCCCCTCGATACAGAACACAGGTGTCCTCGAGAAGCGACATAATCGCAAGAAGTGACGCGAGCCGACTGTCGCGCTCTGTTCTGCCGTTCCTGCGAGCGGCCCTCAATGCAGGAAGCCCGACATTGACGACGTGCGGGAAATTCCCGTAGGCTTCGCCACGAGCGCCGGTTGCCCCATATCGTTGAAGGGCAACATCGCCGTGAGATACCGCCTGCGGGCTTGCACGATCGGGCAAACGCGCCAGATCGCCTGCAGCCTCCGCCACCAGCTCCGGACGGGAACTTTCACTCAGACTTGCACCACAAACCAACAGCCCTAGAACCCAGATGGCACCCTTGTGCGCATTGCTGCCTGAAGTCGCGCGAAGCATCGCCGCTTCGGCTTCTCTACCAACGCCAGCAACAACCGCACGCAGATTGGTACTCATCGGAACTTCGGCGGATGCCAAAGCCATCCGCGTAAAGTATGGGGCAATCGCGTCCGCAGATCTCCTCATTAGGTCGAGGGAGAGATCCGAGTGCGATCCTGACCCGCGACCATCAACCAGACCCGGTTTAGGTGTGAGCTCTGCTTCAGCAATCAACGATTGCCAGGCGAGTTCTGAAAGCCACTCAGAGCGGCCCAAAGCGTTGAGCTGCTGAAACGATTTCGTGATTGGTCTTAGCTGTCTCATTACCAGCTCCGGAACTTGGCCGGCGGCTGATAAAGGCCACCAGACCATGCGACCAGATCTTCCATACTTCTGGCCGCGAGTAAGGATCGGTTAGCTTGGAGGCGATGGACTCCAATATCTTCAGGAAAGGCGACGATGCCGCGATGACGAAGATCGGCTGTCTCATTGGTCTTTGCCTTAAGACCGACAGGACTGATCCCTGCAACGGCAGCCAAAGCCCTGCGTCGCTCTCGAATACCTTCGGTTTTGTACAGATAAGCTATTCCCTCTTCCGTCACAACATGACTGACGTCCTGGCCATAGATCATGATCGGTGCGATGGGCATGCCTGCCTTCTTGCCAACTTCGACTGCATCCAAAGTTTCGACAAAGGCTGGCTCACCACCTTTTGCAAAAGTTTCAAGCGTCTGAACCACCAGTTTGCGTCCCGGGAGGGTGGGATCTGCATTGGTCTTGAGATCTAACCAGGCTGGTGATGAATGGCGACGTCCATGAGGATCGTGCCCCATATTTGGCGCCCCCCCGAAGCCTGCAAGTCGACCGGTCGTCACCGTAGAGGAATTAGCATCGCCATCCATCTGAAGCGTTGCTCCGATAAAGGCATCCACGGCGTACTGACCAGCAAGCTGACAGAGAACACGGTTAGAGCGCAGGCTGCCATCACGGCCAGTGAAGAAGATATCGGGGCGAGCACGGATGTATTCATTCATTCCGACTTCGCTTCCGAACGAGTGAACGCTCTGGACCCATCCGCTCTCGATAGCCGGAATTAGTGTGGGGTGCGGATTCAGCGCAAAGTGCATGCATATCTTTCCGCGAAGACCGAGAGACTCTCCATAGGTAGGGAGAAGAAGTTCGATGGCAGCCGTGTCGAAACCAATTCCATGATTGAGCGACTGGACGTGATGTCTCTCGTAGACGCCGCGGATGACCATCATCGCGGTCAGGATCTGAAGATCGGTGATGTGGCGGGGATCACGGGTGAAAAGGGGTTCCACCGCATATGGCTTGTCGGCCTCTACAACGATATCGATCCAGGAACCGGGGATGTCGACCCTTGGCAAGGTATCGACGATCTCGTTGACTTGCACGATCACAATCGCGTCGTGGAAGGCGGCGGCCTCGACAATTACGGGGGTATCTTCGGTGTTGGGTCCTGTAAACAGATTGCCGTCCTGATCCGCCTGCTCCGCGCAAACCAGTACCACGTTCGGGATAAGATCTACGAGTAAGCGGGCATAAAGTTCGACGTAAGTATGAATGGCGCCGATTTCAAGAACACCATCTTCGAGAAGTTGCGCGACCCGCAGGCTCTGTGGACCGGCAAAAGCGAAATCTACCTTTTTCGCGATGCCCAGCTCAAAGACCGTCAGATGTTCGGGACGGCTGATGCTTGAAATGATGAGATGAAGATCGTGAATCTTCTTTGGATCCACCTTAGCGAGCGAACGCGAAAGAAAATCCGCCTGCTTTTGATTGTCGCCTTCCATGACAACCCGGTCGCCGCTCTGGATCACGGTTTCGAGAGCCTCGACCATCTTGTTTTGCGCCAAAACCGGACCTCTCATCCATGGCTTAACGCTCTCGAGCCGACGTCGCTTCTCGTCCCGTCTGGTTGTCCACGAGGTCCGCTGTCCTGTGAGGATTCGATCACCCATTCAACTTCTCCTTTCTCGCACACACCCATTGGACTCCTGTTCGTGTGATTAGGACTGTTGTATGTTTTTATTAGAGTGATTAGTCTGGACAATAAGAAGAGTTATGGAATTTCGTCAAATTCGGTCGTTTCTCTCTGTAGCAGAGACTCTGCACTTCGGCCGTACTGCGCAGTTGATTCATCTCAGCCAACCAGCCTTAAGCCTTCAGATACGAGCTCTTGAGGAGGAGGTCGGGGTTCGACTCTTCGAGCGGAACCGACGCAAAACAACGCTCACTGCTGCTGGTTTCGCTTTTCGCGATGATGCCGCTGCGGCGCTGTCGCAATTGGAGCAAGGGGTTCGCAGGGCGAGGCTGGCTGCCAACGGGAAACTGGGATTGTTGCGGATCGGCTTCATCTCAACGGCGGGAAGGGAGATTGTGCCCGGTATCGTTCGTCAGTATAGAGAGTTAAACCCTGACGTAGGGTTCTCGTTGCGCAATATTCTCACGGCAGAGCAGGTACAGATGCTGGAGACCGGGTCGCTGGACATTGGATTTCTTCGTCTGCCGATTGGTGAGAACTCGGCTCTCGATGTTGTCACAGTGCATCGCGAACCCTTCGTACTCGTCGTACCCGCGTCCCATAAACTAGCAAAAAGAAAACGAGTGCGCCTCAGTGAATTAGCGGGTCAAGACTTTGTGATGTATGAGCGTACCGATGCCCCTGGCTTCTATGATTTGATCTTCGGGATACTTCGCGATGCCGGGATTGTTCCCACTGTTTCCCAGACCGCGGGAGAGATGCCAACTCTGATCTCACTTGTCGATTCACGCATGGGTATTACCATTCTGCCCGCATCGGCCGTCAAACATAGTGTCGCTTCTGTCGTCGCTTGTGAGATTTTGGACCGGATACCGATGTCTGAAATTGGTATCGCCGTGAGTAAACGATTTCGAACGGCAGTCGTAGACAACTTCAGATCGTTCTCTCTAGAAAAATTAGGCCCATTCAAGGAACCTTTAACGCGTTAGACGGGTTGGGGCGCGAGCGCCTCGTGTTAAGACACCGTACGGCTGTCAAGCCGCCAATTCCCGCGTTGCCGGCGAACTGGAACTTATCTACTTGGCCGAATAGCCGTCTTCTCGGACAAGTGGCATTCCGTAGTTCTCTGAAAACAGGTTTCGGCAAGAAGAATTCTGGACAGTCCGTCTTAAACATTTTCTCTGCTCGTCATTTCGATTTTCCGAGATCAATCAGAACGACAATTGCGTGAGCGCGACAGCCACCCGCTGAAGCGTGACACATCGAACAGGCAGCAGCGTCCGAGAGGTGTTCCGAGCTGGTTCAGTTTTTATCTCAGGGGTTGAATTTTCTCTAGCGTATAGCTATCCCCGGGTTTTGCGGCGGAAAGAGTGTGGCTTCGACGATACGAGGGAAGTGGAGAACAGCGGCCCACTCGCCTTTTCGGCGTGCTTGCCAGACGACTTCGCCATGAAGCAGAGTTGCGATTTCAGAAGGAGAGAGGTCGCGATGGAAGTCGAAGTACTTTGTGTCTGCTGACTCGTTTTGGCGGCCGAGATTGATCTGCTTTGCCAAAGGCGCCCATTTGGTGGAGAAGATGAGGGCGACGTCGTAGCTTCCAGGGTCGGTTGCGGCTCTCTGGACCTGCTCAAGCGAGAAGTTCAGGATCGGCGTGGTTTTGATGGGGTGATTCGTGTAACCGAGTTCGGGGCGATTCAGTTCGGAGGTTGCAGGCCAGGCAGTGAGGACTGTCGCGTCGGGGTAGTGAAGGTCGATAAAACGAACTGCCTGCTGGTGCAGAACGACGAAGTCGCGGTAGGTGAGATTGTCCTCAGGGGCAAAGGCGTAGGGTGGGTTGATCCAGATGGCAGAGAGGAAGGCTGCGGCGGTGAGCATGGCGATGACGAGCCAGCGCTGAGGGATGCGGCGACGCCATGTGTTGACGCAGACGAGGAGGATGAGCGGATACATCGGCAGGAGATAACGTGTGAGAAGCGCGCCGCCGAGGATGGAGAACGCGATCCAATTCGCGAGAAGGATGACGCCGATCGCATAGAGCGCTTGCCGAGGAATGGGGAGGCGCTTATTCGAGTCAGCGACCGGGACGAAGGCTGCAGCCAGCATGCACACCACAGGAACAAACATGTTCATGTGCGCGAACAGATGTAGCAGGCGATGCCAGAGACAAAGGACGATGCGATAGGCGTCCAGATTTGCGGTGGCGTTGTAGCGAAGGAACTCAGGATTGCCGAAGACAAAGCCGGTGCGGTGATAGTGATACACATACCACGCGGCGAGTGGCACGACGGGGGCGAGTAGAGCGACGATCCAGCTTGAGCGGAGTTTGCGGGCTAGAGGTTCGCTTCGATTCTTTATGAAGAGAATTGCTTCCCACAGCGCGAGAGCTGCGGGCGTGACGATTGCTGTCTCTTTCGAGAGTGCAGCTAGAGAAAACATGAGTGATGCGAAGAGCGGATTTAGCGCGGGCTCGGAGGGTGGGACTGCAGCATCTGCGTCTTCGAAGTAAAAACTAAGTCCCCAGAGGGTAAATGCTGCGGCGAAGATGTCAGCGTGGGCTAGGGTGCTTTGCGCAAACCAGATTGGGTAGAGGGCAGTGAGTACGACCGTGACTGCGGCTACGGCGGAGTTGGCGAGATCTTTTGCAATTTTGTAGACACCCAGCAGAGCGGCCGCGGCAACCATGCAGACCAGCGTGCGGGTTCCGCTGACGACGTATCCCGAGAGATGCCACCAGCCTGCTAAAAGGATGGACGGCAGCGGAGGGTGAGCGTTTGTGATGGTGCTCTGCGGGATGAGGGTGCCGGTGCGGAAGAAGTCCCACGCGGCGGGAATGTAATAGCCTCCTTCGTCCCAGAAGTAGGGGAGACGAAGGAGGCGGAAGTGAGAGAGATAGACCGCAACGAAGAAGAGCGGATAGAGCATCCAGAGAGGAATATTCTCGAACGGCTGCTGGCGGTCTTCGTCGATGCTGCGATGGGGTTGCACGCTTTAGTTGATGGGGCCTTCGGTCTGGGGGAGCTGTTCGAGCGTGATGGAGCCGAACGTCTGCTCGTACTGTGCTAGATTGTGGCCGAGCACGTTCCAGAGAGCCTTTGCCTGCTGGGGGCTGAGGTAGATGCCCTGAAAGTTCTTCACGTTTAACTCGTCGGGGATGTCCTGGGTCATGGTGCCGAAGACGAGGAAGAAGTCCCATACGCTCATGCGGACTTGAACGCTGTTGGCGTAGCCGTCGCGGTAGTTTTCGGCGTGGGTGAGCTTGAGCTGGGGCTGCTTGTCTTGCGGCTGATTGGGGTTCTGCTGGCTCATCGAATCTCTTTCGGGGTTGGATTGCTGTCAATTACTGGAATCTGGTGCGGGAGAAGGGACTCGAACCCCCACGGATTTCTCCGCTTGGACCTAAACCAAGTGCGTCTGCCATTTCGCCACTCCCGCATTCTTCGTGGGCGCGACACCATGATGGTGTGCGAAGAACTAAAGTGCCACCACCAGCCTATGGCAAAGGGGTGTTGTTTGCAACGTTATCAGCCATGAGAAACGATCAGTGCTTGATCAGCCACATGATCCAGCTGGCTGCGATGGTGCCGCCGACGAAGAGGACGAAGCAGAAGGCTCCGAAGCGGATCATCATGCGTGGCTCGGAGCGCTGGGTAATGCCGAAGACGATCGAGGTGAAGAGGGAGAAGAGCAGGACTGCTCCGAAGTGAGAGATGGTCACGAGCGCTTCCTCCCGGTGGCCAGCGAGTGTGCGTCGACGGCAGAGATGATATTGAGCAGGCCGGCGACGACCATGAATTTGGTTCCGTAGTCGGCGGTGGCAACCTGTACCGTGACCTGGCCGAGATCGAGCATGCGGGCGAGGATGTAGAGCAAGCCGTTGCCGAGGTCGCCGGCAAAGTTAAGGATATCGAGCAGATCGCCGGTATTGGGCGAGTAGATCTTGCCTTTGAGCGCGAGGCCAATGGCGAACATCGCAACGATCGAGACCATTAGGAGGCTGCCGCGAATCCATTTGCGCTGCAGGAGGTGGCCAGCGCCGGGGATGAGCCAGCCTGCGATGAGCGCCATGGTCGGCATGGAGGAAGTTTGCGCGCGCGTTGATGCTGAAACGTTGGTGGCCATTGCTCTATTCATGATAACAGGGTGGTTGTGCGGCGCCAGCAGAGGTCCTGAGAAGGCCGACATAACGGGACCTAGATCCTCACGAGTTCGGTTTGGATGCGGCCTGTGACCTCGGCCTTGCCTTTGCGGGCGATCATGTCGATTTCGCTGCGGATGCCGAATTCGCCGGGGAAGTAGAGGCCGGGCTCGACGGAGAAGCAGGTGTTGGGCAGGAGGAGACGTTCGTCGTGGGTCTCGAGATTGTCGAGATGTGCGCCGTTGCCGTGGAGGACAGTTCCGATGTTGTGGCCGGTGCGGTGTGTGAACCAGTCTGCGAAGCCTGCGGCACGGATGACGTTGCGCGAGGCGTCGTCGGCCTTCCAGCCGGCGATGGGTTGGTTGGTGGCGAAGGCGTCCTGAACGACTTTGATGGAGGCATCGCGCGCATCGCGGACGGTGTTGAAGATGAGTTGCTCGCGTTCGGTGGGTTCGCGGCCTACAACGCCGGTCCAGGTGATGTCGTACCAGACGGCGGATGGGTTGTCTTTGAGCTTGGCCCATATGTCGATGAGGACGAAGTCGCCTTTGCGGATGGGGCGGGAGTTGGCGGCGGTGGGTTCGTAGTGCGAGTCGGCGGAGTTGGGACCGGCACTGACGTTGGGGCCATGCTCCCAGTCCAGGCCGGTGCGCGCCATTGCCTCTTGCAGGTACTGCACCATGGCGTGCTCATCGGTGCCATTGGATCGTGCGCGTGTGCCGATCTCGCTCCATGCGGCAGAGAGGATCTCGTCGATGTGTTTCTGTGCGACGTAGTGGGTAGCGAGTTGTGCGTCGGTGAGAACAGCTTCGAAGTGGCTTACCAGGTCGGCTGAGGTGACAATCTCTTTGCCTAGACTTCGGAGCAGTTCGATGGTGCCTGCGTCCACCATGGAGACGTACATGATGGCGTTGCGCGGAGAGTACTGCATTGCGATTCTCTTCTGGCCGGTGAGGAGCGTTTCGAGTTGCGATTCCAGCTCCTGCCAGGAGGAGTAGACGGACTTGGTGCCGGGGAGCGTGTCGAGGCGACCTGCTTCGATGCGATGGACCAGTTTTTTTGGCTCGCCCTGAGCGGGGACGAGGTAGAACCAGCGGCGGGTGACGTGGGCGTTGGGGTCGAGGCCGAGGATGCTGTAGGCGAGGGGGTCGCGGTGGTGGTGATCGTAGAAGAGCCAGCCGTCGATTTTATTTTCTCGGAGGGCTTGCTGGATTGCGTGGAGGTCGAATTTGGTGCCGCTCGTGGTCTCGGTGATGGTGTCCGGCATGGTACCTCCCCCTCCTGGGTGAAAAGTGCGCAAAGTCTTCAAACCAGAAGACATGAGTCTGGACTTACTGGTCAAGTCTTCGTGGCTTAAATGCGAAGGCCCGGCTGGTGGCCGGGCTTCTTCTGATGAATTTAGGTTATCAGGCGTGTCAAGGATTTGATTGTGGAAAGCGGAGTGACTACTGAGAGCAAAGACAACGGCAAAGGCAATGAATCAGTCGCTGCGGCTGCGCCTTCGCTCCGGCCTTCGGCAGAGAGGAAGCCGCTGCGCGGATGCTTGTGAGCCCCAAGGCTAAAGCCTTGGGTTACCTAGAAGCAAAAAGAGCCGTAAAGGTGAGAGGTTTGGGCTACCTTGAAGCGGAGAAGGGGACAAGGCGAATGCCTTGGCTACTAGAAGTCAAGAACGGGGAGAAGCTGAGGGCTGTGGAGTCTTAGTCTTTCAGCGAGCCGATTTTTGAGGCGTAGATATATCCCGCGTGATTAAGACCTGTGCTACGGGATTGAAAATCTGCGAGGGTGATTTTAAATAAAGAGGCCGGGATTGCTCCCGGCCTGTTTCTTGGTTGATTGAATTGGTTATGCGTTGACTGAGTTTTCCGCGTGGGCTGCGGCCGCGGTGGCTGCTTCGCGTTCCTTCTCGGCCTTCTCTGCTTTGCGGGCTGCGGCAGAGTTCTGGCCAAGCTCGGCGGCGAGGGTCTCGGTGGTGAACGACTCGATGACGTCGCCGACACGGATGTCCTTGTGGCCGGCGAGATCGATACCGCACTCGACGCCCTGACGGACCTCGGAGACATCGTCCTTGAAGCGCTTGAGGGAGGCAATCTTGCCCTTCCAGACTTCGGCGCCTTCGCGGAGGAGACGTACCTGCTGATCGCGTTTGATGAGACCGTCGGTGACGCGGCAGCCAGCGATCTGGCCGACCTTCGTGATCTTGAAGACGTTGAGCACTTCGGCGCGGCCGGCGTAGTTCTCCTTGAAGACAGGTTCGAGGAGGCCGTACATCGCCTTGGTGATCTCGTCCTGCAGCTCATAGATGATCGAGTGCAGACGAATCTCAACGTTTTCGCGCTCGGCAACTTCGCCGGCTTTGCGATCAGGCCGGACGTTGAAGCCGATGACGACGGCGTTCGATGCGGAGGCTAGGAGCACATCCGACTCGGTGATGGCGCCCACGCCGGAGTGAAGGACGCGAACGCGAACCTTCTCGGTGGACATGCGCTGGAGCGAGTCTGCGAGGACCTCGACCGAACCTTGCACGTCGCCCTTGAGGATCAGGTTGAGATCCTTCATGCCGGCCTGCTTGATCTGCTCGGCGAGGCCTTCGAGCGAGACGCGGGAGCTCTTGGCGAGTTGTGCCTCGCGCTCCTTCATCTTGCGATATTGGGCGATGCCCTTGGCCTTGTCGCGATCAGCCATGACGAGGAAGGTGTCGCCTGCGTCGGGCATGCCTTCGAGGCCGAGGATTTCGACCGGGGTGGAGGGACCGGCTTCGGTGATGGGACGACCGCGGTCATCGAACATGGCGCGGATCTTGCCGAAGGTGTTGCCGACGATGTAGCTGTCTCCGGTGCGGAGGGTTCCGTTCTGCACGAGGATGCTGGCGACGGCGCCGCGACCACGATCGAGTTTGGCTTCGATGACGGTTCCGACGGCGGGACGGTCGGGCTGGGCTTTCTGTTCGTTGACGTCGGCGACGAGGCAGATCATCTCCTCGAGCTTGTCGAGGTTGATGTGCTTCTTCGCGGAGACTTCGACGAACTCGGTGTCGCCGCCCATGTTGGAGGGTTGAAGGCCGCGGGCGGTGAGCTGCTGGATGACCTTGGAGGGGTTGGCCTCGGGCTTGTCGATCTTGTTGACGGCGACGATGATCGGCACGTTCGCGGCGCGGGCGTGGTCGATGGCCTCGAGGGTTTGGGGCATGACGCCGTCGTCTGCTGCGACGACGATGACGACGATGTCGGTGACCTTGGCTCCGCGGGCACGCATGCGGGTGAAGGCTTCGTGACCAGGGGTGTCGAGGAAGACGATCTCGCGACCGAAGGCGGGAGAGTCGGGCTTGGTGATTTTGACCTTGTAGGCACCGATGTGTTGAGTGATGCCTCCGGCTTCGCCGCCTGCGACGTCGGTGGATCGGATGGCGTCGAGGAGCGAGGTTTTACCGTGATCTACGTGGCCCATAACAGTGACAACGGGCGAGCGAACGACCTCGACCATGCCGGTGGTGTCTTCGAGGAAGCCTTCGATGGCCTCGTTTTCGAGCTGCTCTTCGACGGAGATGATGGTGGCATCGGCGCCGAACTGGCGGGCGACGTCTTTGACCAGCTCGCCTTCGAGGGACTGGTTGACGGTGACGAAGACACCCTTCATGAGGAGGGTTGCGATGAGATCCTTGCCGCGAACGTCGAGCTTCTCGGCGAGATCCTTGACGCTGATGCCTTCAGTGACCGTGATGGTGCGGGTGATCGGCACCGGTTCGCGGGAGACCTGAGCGCCGCCGAAACGTGGTGGCGGCTGGAAGCCCTTCATGGGGCCTTCTTTGGTCTTTTCGTAGCGCTGTCCGCCACGGCGTGACGCGGGGCGTGCTGCGGGGCGCATCCCCGGCTTTTCGCCAGGACCCGGCATTACACCTGGAGCACCGCCGGGGGCACCGCCGGGGCGGGCACCGAATCCGGGACGAGCAGGGAAGCCCGGACGTGCGCCGGGAGTGAAGCCGGGACGGCCTGGTGCGCCGCCGGGACCGCCTGGGAAGGTGCGGGTGGGGTGCATCGGACGGCGTGCGCCGGGAGCCGATGAGGACATCGGACGGGAGCCGGGAGCGCCGGGCGACTGAGGACGGGGACGTTCGAAGATGGGACGACCGCGCTGTGGAGTGCCGGGAGCGACCGGAGGTGCGGTGTAGATCGGGCGTGGGCCGGTCTGCGGCATGATGACGCGACGAGCGGGGGGGCCGGGAGGCGTTGCCGGCGGTGCGGGTACGGCTTCCGTTTCAGGCTCGATCGCTGCTGCGGGGGCTGGGGTTTCTACGGCGGGTGCAGCGGGTGCGGCTTCCACTGCCGGAATTGCCGGGACCGGGGGCTTTGGTGCCGCCGGCGCGGATTCAGTCGGCGTGGTTGGCGGAGGCGCTGGCCTGGTTACTGGCGGAGAGACCACGGCTGTGGACGCGGCGCCGACCGGGTGTTCAGCGGTGGGTGCGACGGCGGTAGGAGCAGCAGTCGCTGGCGGTCGCGCGATGACGGGGCCGACGGGTAGTCTGCTCGCGATAGCTGGGGCAGGAGCGACAATGTTTGCGCCCTGCCTAGGCAGAGGAACCACGATGCGGCGAGGCGGCGGTGCTGCCTGAGACTGCGCAGCTGAGGAGACCGGCGGCGCAGAAGGAGGCGCTGGCGCTGCAACGACACGTGACGGCGCGGCCGCGACTGGGGCGGCGGTTGCCGGTGGAGCGGCAACGACGGCAGTGGGGCGCGGCGGTGGCGCGGCCTTCGCGGTGGCCTCGGCTTGTTTCCGCTCGAGGATGGCCTTGAGTGCGTCGCCGGGCTTAGAGACCTTGGAGAGGTCGAACTTGGGCTTGTTGTCGGCCTGCTGCTGCTGCCGGCTGGTACCGCTTCTTCCGCCGTTTTTGAAGTATTCCCGGACCTTTTCGGCCTGATCGGCTTCAATGGAGCTGGAATGGGTCTTTCCAGACACGCCGATTGCTTCGAGGGCGTCCAGAATAGGCCTGCTCTTTACTTCCAGTTCACGTGCCAGATCGTTAATTCGAACTTTGCTCATCCGTCCCTTTTCGCTTGCCCTGCGCGGTTAGCTCTTCATAGCAGCCTCATCGTTGCAGGAGTCTTTATTGTAAGTGCTCTCACTGGATTTCGAGACGTCACGATCCAGGGAATGCTGTGGCGCGTGGTTGTACTGGCTAACCACGATCGTTTCCATCGTCGATACCTTCATCGGAGTTCTCCTGGGCTTCGTCAACCAGGGTGTCTACGGTGTCGTTATCCAACTCGATTTGTTCTTCTCGTGCATCGTTGTCGCTGAAGGCATCGCTGGCCGATTCTGCTTCTTCGGTGTCGGCGATGTCTTCGGTGGAGAGGTTGTTGACTTCATGTGCGGTGCCTACACCGGCTTCCGCAGCGAGAATCTCTTCGGGTGTCTTTTCCATGGAGCCTTCTTCCAATAGCTCTGAGACTTCGGTTTCGGACGCTGCAGAGATGGCTGGGGCTGGACGCTCTTCGCCTTCTTCGTACTGGCCAAAGTAGTGGCGAACCGCGACGGAGATCTTTTCGACGGTCTTTTCGCCGATGCCGGGGACCTCTTCGAGCTGCTCTGGGGTCATGTCGGCGAGTGCTTCGACGGTGGTGATGCCGGCCGCGATGAGCTTCTCGAGGATGGCTTCGCCGAGTTCGGAGACCTGCTCGATCGGGGTCGTCGGACCACCGCTCATGGCCTGCATCTGGCTCTCGACCTCTTGACGCTTCTCCTCTTCGCTCTTGATGTCGATCTTCCACTGGAGGAGCTTGGCGGCGAGACGGACGTTCTGGCCCTTTTTGCCGATGGCTAGAGAGAGCTGGGTGTCGTCGACGATGACTTCGATCTGCTTGTCGGCGAGGTCGGTGATGGAGACGCGGCTGACCTTGGCGGGCTGAAGGGCTTTTTCGGCGAAGGTGGTGATCTCCTCCGAGTACTCGATGATGTCGATCTTTTCGCCGCGCAGCTCGCGGATGATGGACTGGACGCGCATGCCCTTCATGCCGACGCAGGCGCCGACCGGGTCGACATCTTTGTCGCGGCTCATGACGGCGATCTTGGTGCGTTCGCCGGCTTCGCGGGCGATGGCCTTGATGCTGACGGTGCCGTCGTAGATCTCGGGGACTTCTGACTGGAAGAGATTCTGAACCAGACCCGGGGCGGCACGAGAGACGATGACCTGCGGGCCTTTGGCGGCGCGATCGACGCGAAGCAGGACCACGCGGACGCGCTCGCCGACGGCGAACTGCTCGAGGCGGGACTGCTCGCGCTTGGGCATGCGGGCTTCGGCTTTGCCGAGATCGAAGATGACGTCCATGGGTTCGAGGCGCTTGACGGTGGCGTTGAGAACTTCTCCCGCGCGGTGGTTGTACTCGTTGAAAACGGTGTCGCGCTCAGCTTCGCGGACCTTCTGGAAGATAACCTGCTTGGCCATCTGGGCCGCGATGCGACCGAGGGGCGTGGTGTCTTTATAGAAGCGCAGTTCACCGCCGACTTCGACTTCGGGCGCGAGTTCGCGAGCCTGTTCGAGGGTCATCTGGTTGACGTCGTCTTCGACCTGATCGGGGGTCTCGACAACGGTCTTGAACACGTAGGCGCGGATCTCGCCGGTTTCGCGGTCCATCTCGGCGCGCATGTTCTCCTGGGTCTTGTAGTACTTGCGTGTCGCGAGCGCGATGGCGTCTTCGACGGCGCCTACCACTACGGCCGGTTCGATTCCCTTATCGCGGCTTAACGTCTCAATCGATTGATACAGAACACTTGCCATCGCTCACTCTTCCTTGCTCTTCCCCGGGGTCCCGGGGTTTGTTTCTTGTTTGTTGGTGTGACCATTCAGAACTACTGTCTACAGAACAGCTTCTAAATCTCCGCGACCAGATTTGCCTTTTCGACGTTTGCTAAAGCGATGTCGACGGTTGACTCGGTCACAGCTTTCTTCGCTTTACCCTTCTGTTTGACGGCAGAAAGGTCGATCGTAAGTACTCCGTCTGAAAATTTGGTCAGACGGCCTTGCCACTGCCTGTTCTTATTCACCGGCGTAAAGGTCTGGAGTTTGACCAGGCTGCCTTGAAACCGGGTAAAGTCTTCGGGGCGGAACAGCTTTCGTTCTAGTCCCGGTGAGGAGACCTCCAAGGTGTACTCGGCCCCGGGGATCAGGTCTTCTACGTCCAGTACGGTGCCAAAATCCTGTGCAAATACAGCGCAATCCTCATGGGTGACCCCGGAGAGTTGTTCGACCGGAACACCTTTCGGGAGATTCGATTCAGCTTCACTGGCGGCGAGTTCGGCGAGTTTGGCCCGTTCTACCGCATTTTTTTCTACAAAGACGCGCAAGGTGCGGAATTTGACGCCGCCCTGAAACTCCACATCAACGAGTTCCAGGTTGTGTGAGGCTGCGACGCGCTCCGCTGTTGCTCGAATTTGGTCTAGCTGGACTGCCATAAGCGTTATTTCCGGTGCAATGGTCCCGTGTGCACAAACGTCTTTAGAGCAAATAAAAAGTGGGCTTTAGCCCACTCATCTCTTCCGTCAAATCACCGGTGCGGTCACGGCTCTCATTCTTACGACGGAACAAAATCGTCTGCACCTCCGATGATACATCTACTTTTGCGGTAATTCAATGGCCTTGTTGGGTCGGGCAGAGGCGGCAGGCGGAGTGGCCGCGAAACTTTAGTGAAATTAGGCCATCTAAATTTGCTATGGGTCGAATGCGACTCTACAATCAATGAAATTCCGCGAAATTCAGGCTTGCTGCCGCATAGCCTTTCGCCTTTAACCATCAACAATTGGAACCTATACAAATTATGATTAGCTCCCCCGTACCCGAAGCCCTTACGTTTGATGATGTTCTCCTTGTGCCTGCTTATAGCGACGTTGTTCCGACCCAGGTGAGCACGCAGACTCAGTTGACACGCAATATCACGCTGAGTACTCCGCTGATGTCGGCGGCGATGGATACCGTGACCGAGGGCCGGCTGGCGATTGCGATGGCGCAGCAGGGTGGTTTGGGTGTGGTGCACCGGAATCTGACGATTGAGCAGCAGGCGGGCGAGATCGACAAGGTGAAGCGGTCGGAGAGCGGGATGATTGTGGACCCGGTGACCGTGGTGCCAGATCAGACGATTGCGGACGCCCTTGAGGTGATGCGACGGTACAAGATCTCTGGCGTGCCGGTGACGAAGAACAAGAAGCTGGTGGGAATTTTGACGAATCGCGATCTGCGGTTTGTTTCGCGGACCGACCTGACGATTGATTCGGTGATGACGAAGGCGAACCTGATTACGGTGCCTGTAGGCACGACGCTGGAACAGGCGGAGCAGATTCTGCATCAGCATCGCGTCGAGAAGCTGCTGGTGGTCAATGACGAGTACGAGCTGAAGGGTTTGATTACGGTTAAAGACATTCAGAAGAAGTTGAAGTATCCGAATGCGTCGAAGGACAGCCAGGGGCGACTGCGGGTTGCAGGTGCGATTGGAGCTACGGGGGATTTTCTGGAGCGGGCCGCGGCGTTGGTGGCGGCGAGGGTGGATGCGCTGGCGATTGACTCGGCGCATGGACACTCTTCGCGGGTGTTGGAAGCGGTCGCTGCGGTGAAGAAGGCGTTTCCGCAGATTGATCTGCTTGCGGGAAATATCGCCACGTATGACGGCGCGATTGCGCTGATGGATGCGGGAGCCGATGCGGTGAAGGTTGGGATTGGGCCGGGATCGATCTGCACGACGCGCATGGTGACGGGCGCTGGGATGCCGCAGATTACGGCTATTTCGGAGGCGTTTCGCGCGGGGCAGGAGCGGGGGATTCCGATTATTGCAGATGGCGGGATTAAATACTCGGGTGATGTGACGAAGGCGATTGCGGCGGGCGCGAGTGTGGTGATGATGGGATCGTTGTTTGCTGGGGTGGACGAGAGTCCTGGGGAGACGATTCTTTATCAGGGGCGTTCGTTCAAGGCGTATCGCGGGATGGGTTCGCTGTCGGCGATGGCGCAGGGGTCTGGCGAGCGGTACTTTCAGGGCAAGGGCGATATGGAGGATGCTGCGAGCACGGAGCGTCCGTCGCTGACGGCTCGTGAGAACGGCGGCTCGAATCGGCTGGCGAAGTTTGTGCCGGAAGGTATTGAGGGGCGCGTGCCGCATCGTGGACCGCTTGAGGGGATGGTGTATCAGCTTGTTGGCGGTTTGCGCTCGGGGATGGGTTATCTGGGGTGCGGGTCGATCGCGGAGTTGCAGGCGAATGCGCGGTTCATCCGGATTTCAAATGCCGGGTTGCGAGAGAGCCATGTTCATGATGTGATCATCACGCGTGAGGCGCCGAACTATCACGTGGAATAGGGTTCGACTGCGAGGCGTCCGTGCTTTGAGGTGAGCTTATGT
Organism: Tunturiibacter psychrotolerans; assembly: GCF_051013365.1. Lineage (GTDB taxonomy): Bacteria > Acidobacteriota > Terriglobia > Terriglobales > Acidobacteriaceae > Edaphobacter > Edaphobacter psychrotolerans_A. The sequence continues at coordinate 3,680,951 of NZ_CP132941.1, forward strand.
GCAGGAATATCAAAAACCTGTTCAACTTCGATCCGCCGGTGACGGAAGACGAGATCCGCGATGCGTCGCTCCAGTTTGTGAGAAAGATCAGCGGTTTTACCAAACCGTCGAAGGCGAATGAAGTTGCTTTTCAGTCCGCGGTGGATGAGATATCGCTGATTTCGGGCCGGCTTCTGGCTTCGCTCGAGACGAATGCGCCTCCGAAGGATCGAGAGGAAGAGGCGGCTAAGAAGAAGGCTCGCTCTGCGGAGAGATTTGCGGTTTGATTCTGTCTGCTTGTTGGTGATTACGCCTTCGGCGATGAGGCTTACGTTGTCGGGTGGTTTCGGTCGAGGACCATGGCGTCGAAGCGATGACGGATGAAGAAGCCACGGGTCTTGTATAGCTTGACAGCCTGCTGATTGGCCTCGGTGACTGTCAATGTGATGGCGGCAAAGCCGGCGCGGGCGAGATGGTTGGAGCAGAAGTCGAGCACGGCTCGGCCAAGCCCGTGTCCGCGCCAGCCTGGTGCGATGCACAGTTGGGTGATGTGGGCGACATCACTGGCTACGCGTGAACATAACAACATTCCGACGAGGGCACCGTTGCTGCGATCGCGGAGGACCCAAGAGGCATCGGGTTCAAAGACGCCGCAGCCGGGGAATCGGACGATGTTATGCAGGAAGCGAAGTGAGCCGTGCAGGGAGCAGTATTGATCGTTGATGCGGGCGTCGATGTGGCCCAGATAACACTCATGGATGAGTTCGGCTGCGGCCTGATAGTGGTCTGTAGACCAGCGCAGCAGATCGATGTTGGGTGGGAGATTAAGTTCGTTTCGCGCCTGAGGCGAATGTGAAGTCTTGTCGAGGTTGTATTCCATGAAGAGGCGGGGATACATGGAAAAACCTGCGGCGAGAAAGGCTTCGTTGATTGAGCCTGCGTCGTAGAGGAGTAGCTGCGACTCGATGCGATGGATTCCGGGAGAGTGTTGCAGGAGCTGCAGGAGCTGGTGGAGCAGGGTCTGTGTGGTTTGGAGCATCTGCGCGGTGTCGTTTCCGACGGCGAAGGCATCACCGACTACAGCTTTTTGGCCTTCGTAGACGCAGAAGGTAAAACCACAGATGCGCCCGCGGTCGAGCGCAACAAAGCCGGGCAGGATGCGGGAGTCGAGATATTGCAGGAGGAGTTCGGTGGAGCTTTGATAGTTCCAGCGGAGGCGCTGCTCCCAGACGCGCGACTCGGTTTCGAGCAGAGGACGAAGCTGGCGCGCCGAGAAGTGGCGAAGGTCCAGTATCTCGAGTTGAGTCGCGACGGCCATACCTTTCGTCGAGCTTATAGGAATTTTCGTGGGATGGGTGAGTGTTAGGTCGGGCACCCGGTCAGGGTTGAATTGTGGTTGCCTGGGGGTTGGCGTAGACGCGGTAGACTTCGATGCCCTGCGATTCGTATAGGAATAAGGGCTTATAGACGCGTCCGGTGAGCCAACGATCGAGGTCTCCGGCGTCGCTGGCGCGGATGACAAGGATGTGTTCCGCGTTTGGAACGCCGTCGGTGCTGTAGTGGATCATGGGCTGGTTGCGATAGAAGGCGAGGCCGTAGTCCATGTCGCGCTTTATGTCGGTGGCGACGAGCTTCACGTCGGGCGCCTGCTGTTGGATCTCGCGGGCGAGCGGCCGGGCAGAGTAGTTCATGTCGAGCTCTTTGCCGTAGAAGCCGAGGAGAAAGACGAGGGTCGCGAGGATCGGAAGCAACGTTACGGTGCATACCTGCGGGATCCCCCAGCGACGGATCGTCAGGAAGACGATGGCTCCGAAGGCAATGGCGGCGGCCCCCGCGATCAGCAGCCATTGCGCGGAGGGTACGAGAGTCTCGTACTTCATGTGCTGGGGAGCGAGGGCAAGGACGAAGACCAGAAGGCCGCAGGTGGCGGCGTGAGCCCAGATGAGCCATTGTGGCAGACCGGTGCGGCGACTTCGGTTGAGGTAGTCGGCCGTGAGAATGGTGATTGGAGGAATAGAAGGGAGAATGTAGCCGGGAAGCTTGGAGCCAGAGAAAGAGAAGAAGACGATAGGGAAGATCGCCCAGAGGACGAGAAATTCGGGAAAGGCGTCTCCGGCGCGAGTGTGTCCGAGGTAACGCTGCGGGTTGTGACGGACCTTCCATTCGGCGATGGAGACTTCGACGGAGTCGACCAGGGCTCGGATGGCCATGACGGTCCAGGGCATCAGGCCGATGAGGGCGATCGCGACGTAGTACCAGAACGGTTGGTGGTGCTGGTAGCGGTTGGTGGCGAAGCGCTCTAGGTTATGTTCGAGAAAAAAGAGGCGGTAGAAGGTTGGGTTACGCTTTTGGACGGCGATGTACCAGGGCAAAACCATGACCAGGTAGAGCACAACGCCGGGGATCCAGATGGTACGGCGGAGGAGGGACCACTCGCGGCGAAGTCCGGCAAATAGAAGAATGATTGAGAGTGCGAGGAAGGGAGCGACAGGGCCTTTGGCGAGCGTGGCGGCTGCGCCGAAGAAGTAAAGGTCGAAGAGCCAGAACTTTTTGCCGGTTTCGTACCAGGCGTACCAGCCGAGCATACCGATGCAGAAGGGCGCTGCGAGCTGCATGTCGGTGGAGGCGCCGCGGGCGAAGCTGACGATTGCGACGCAGGAGGCGGTGATCAGGGCTGCGTCGAGGTGACCGCCGGGCCGGAAGCGCCGCATGTGGAGGAAGATGAGTACGACAAGAGCAAGGGCTCCAGAGGAAGAGGGAAGACGTGCTGTCCAGTCGGAGACGCCGAACTCTTTGAAGAAGCTCATAGCGCGCCAGTAGTAGAGGGCGGGCTTTTCGAGCCACGGCTTGCCGTAGAGGATGGGGGTGACTGTGCCGCCGGCTATGCAGTGGAACGAGTTGCGAATGTCTTCCAGGCGAAGGCTGCGGGGGACCATCTTAGCGTCGACGTCGTGGCAGGCCTGGGAGTGCGCCGTGAGCATCTCGCGGGCTACCTGGGCGTATCGTGGCTCGTCCGCGCCGACCAGGCCGAGTTGATCGCCTCCGAAGACGGGGACCAGACCGAAGAGCAGAAGAAAAATGGTGACGACGAAGAGGATGACAAACTCGCGAACCGTTGTGGCGGAGGGTAGCTGAAGATACTGCCGGAACCACATCGCAGTGGCGCTGCCATTCCTTGCGCCGGAGTCGGCGGGCTGTTGGATATCGTCCATTTTTCTAAGAGGAGCGAGACAAGGCTATCAGAGTCCTGTCCGAAGCTGGGTTAGGATCTGCTCGAGAGCGACCGGGAGGGGGCCATCGAGGGTGCATCCGCTGGCGTTGCGATGGCCTCCGCCACCGAAGAGTTCGGCGATCTGGGCCACGTCGGTCTTGCCTTTGCTGCGGATGCTGAGTCGAAACTGGTCGGCGTTGGGAACCTCACGGAGAAAGACCGCTGATTCGACCCCGGCGATGCTGATGAGATAGTTGACGACCCCTTCGCAGTCCTCTGCGATGGCGCCGATGCGGTCCATATCTTCACTGGTGACCCAGGTCCAGGCAAGGTCGTCGTCGCACTGGAGATTGGAGAGGGCGATGCCGAGCAGGCGGATCTTGCTGGCGGGGTTCGAGAGGTAGATGTCGCGAGCGATCTGGCTGGGATTGGCTCCGCAGGCGGCGAGATGATGGACCAGAGCGAAGGTTTCGGCGTTCGTGCTGGAGTAGGTGAAGGTTCCGGTGTCAGAGAGGATGCCAGCGTATAGGCATGTTGCCATGGAGGGCGTGATCTCGACGTTTGCAGAGACGGCGATGTGGTAAACCATGGCGGCAACGGCGCAGGCGTGCTCATCGATCCAATTCACTGAGGCGAAGGGTCGGCCGCTCGCGTGGTGGTCGATGTTAATGAGAGTTCGGCCTTCGAGACCGAGAAGGCCTGTGCGGACGATGCCGTCGCACTCGAGGAGGATGGCGGGGGTGGTGCCGGAGGGGTCTACATCGTTCGCGGAGGGGGTGTGATGGATTCGGCCGATGTTGGGGAGGGTGGTGTAGGAGGAGGGGATGGGGTCGGCGAAGACGATGTCGGCCTGACAGCCGAGTTGGTCGAGCACCTCGGCGAGGGCAAGGACGGAGCCGATGGCGTCACCGTCGGGGCGAGTGTGCGAGGCGAGGAGGAAGCGGGGATGGGACCGGAAGATCGTGAGCAGATCGTCAATCCGGGCTACGTGGGGCTTAGGCTCGAGGAGCTGTGCTTGAGGGGTCATGATTTGGGAGGCGCCCCTGGGACCGGTTCGGAGAGGGTCCGCTTCTGCTCACGCTTGCGGGTGCGGGCGAGAAGCTCGTCCATGCGTCCGGTCATCTTCTCGGACCGGTCGATGGCGAAGCTCAGCTCTGGGACGTGGCGTACGCCCATGCGGTCGCGGAGTTGGGAGCGGATGTAGGCCCGGGCGGTGGTGAGGCCTTCGAGGGTGGAGGCTTCTTCCTCCTCGTTACCGTGGACGGCTACGAAGATGCGGGCGGATTTGCCGCCGGGTGCGAGGACGACTTCGGTGACGTAGCTGGGGGCGATTCGTGGATCGGAGAGTTCTCCTTCGAGCATGGCTCCGATCTCTTCGGAGAAGGTGTTGGCGACACGGTTGCGATGGTAGGTTCTGGCGCGCTGCTCGGGCATATGATTTTGACTGGGGCGAACGGTTGAGGATATCAAAGATGGGCCGTTCCACCTAGTGCTTGGGGATGATTTCGGCAGGATTTCTTGTGGATTGCGCTGTCATTCGGGGAGGATTTCGGCGTAAGAGTCAGTGATTTCGGCACTTAGGGCGGCGGCTATGCGGTGGACGGCGTTGTCGATCTGGTGGAGTTGGCCGGTGAGATAGCTGGTAGAGGAGGAGATGGCGGCGATTCCCAGTGTGGCGCGGTTCCAGACCATGCCGTCGTCCAGCTCCGCAATGGATAAGTTGAAGCTGTGGCGGAGTTTATCCTTCATGGAGCGTAAGACCTGGCGTCGGTCTTTTAGGGACTGGGCGTGGGGAATTTCGAGTTCGATGGTGAGTTTGGCTACGGGCATGGTCTTGGTACCCCCCCTCTTCCTTAGGGTATTTTGCAGGGAAGTCTTTTGTTTTGTTATCTCTACGGAGGGTTGTGGCTGTAAAATATTCCATCGAAAGGGGTTGCCTGCAAAATATTGGAAGTAAACGGCTTACGACGGATGTTCAGAGTGTGCGCTGCTCGATACCTGATGGTTTTGTGGCGATCTTTTTGTCAAGTACCCCCTCTTTATCTTCAGCGGACGAGCATCAGGTAGATGGCCATGGCTACTCCGGCAGCGGCCAACAGGAGGCCTAGGACGACGGCGTCGCGGGAGACGCGTCCGGGTCGCCAGGTGCCGGAGCTTAGCTCCTGGATCAACTGGACGTGGCGGTAGACGGCGCTGAGGTTGACGATGACTCCGAGTGCAACCAGAAGGACGCCGGACCAGAGGGAGAGGCCAGTGGTGCGGGCGGGGAGGTGGGACTCGACGGCGGAAATCTGGCGCAGGAAGAGGCCGAAGCGGCTGACTGCGAAGCCGATTCCCATGAGGCCGAGGCCGGTGCGGATCCAGGCGAGGAAGGTTCGCTCGGCGGCGAAGTAGACGCGAGGGTCCTGTTCGGCTGGCTGGGGTGGAGTCGGCATGGTGGGATTGTAAGGCAGCCGTCGGAGGGTGGCGAGTTGTGGCTTTTTGGTGGTGGGTTGTGGTCGAGTTGTGGTGATTTGCTGGTGCTGCGTGAGGCGCTGTTTGGGATCGTTTGCCGACACGAGGTTGTGACAACTTGCGGACGTCGGTTGCTTATATTGAAGAACTATGTGGGGTTGGGATCGGCGACAAGTGGAGGCTTGCTTGAGGAGATGGGCGGTCGTTGGGTTGATCGCCTTTTGGGTGATCTGTTCGGCGTTGTTGCTGCCGGATGCGGCTCGGGCGGAGGGGCCGGGTGCTCATTTTGTGGGCTCGGAGAGTTGTAAGAGTTGCCACACTGCGACGTACAACAGTTGGAAGCAGACGCGAATGGCGAATGTGGTGCGGGATCCGAAGGTGCATCCGGAGGCTGTGCTGGCGGATTTCAGTCATGCTGATCCGCTGGTTACGTTTGGGATCGGGGATGTGGCGTTTGTGTATGGGAGCCGATGGAAGCAGAGGTTTTTCACCAAGCGTGGAGATGACTATTATCCGGAGCCGGCGCAGTGGGATGTGAAGAAGGGCCGGTGGCTGCCGTATCACGCGGAGACGGGGACAGACTGGTGGCTGCCGTTTTATGGGCCGAGTAACTTTGACCGTCCGACGGGACCGACGTGCGATGGCTGTCACTCGGTGAACTACAACGTGGACACCAAGCAGGTGACGGAGTGGAATGTTGGGTGCGAGAAGTGCCATGGGCCGGGGAGTTTACATGTGGCGCATCCGACGACGCAGAACATTGTGAATCCAGGGATGCTTGATTACGTGCGGGGGAATGACACCTGTATTCAATGCCACAGTCAGGGGCGGCCGGTTGCGAATCCGATTGGAGGGAAGTACTTTGATTGGCCGGTTGGATTTGTGCCGGGAGAGAGGTTGGCGGATTTTTGGAGGCTGGAGGAGTTGAAGCCGGGGGTAACGAACTTCTTCCAGTATGCGGACCTGACGGCGCACAAGAACAGGATGCAGGGAAATGATTTTGTGCAGAGCAATATGTATCACCGGCAGATCCGATGCTTTGACTGTCATCAGGTTCACAGTAACGAGAATGTTTCGAACCTGATTGCGAGAGGGAATGCTGTTTGTCTTACGTGCCATACGAAGGACAATCCTGCGGGATTGAAGGGGACGGTGAGCGAGCATACGCATCATGCGGCGGGGAGCAAAGGGAGTGAGTGTGTGGCGTGCCATATGCCGAAGATTGAACAGACGATTAAGGACAACGCTGTGAGCGCGCATACGTTCCGGTTCATCACTCCGATTGAGACGGAGCAGTCGGGGATTCCGAATCCTTGTACTTCTTGTCATGCGGATAAATCGACCGGTTGGGCTACGAAGGAGTTGAGTGGGTGGAAGAGTGCTTCTCCGTGGCGGGTGGCGAATTAGTTGCTGTGGGCTTGTCGATTGGTTGACAGTAGGAGATGCAACGGCAAGAACAACCGCAGATCCCCTGCGGGGACGACAACAAGAAATGCAACGGCAGTGGCAGGGTTGTGAAGTACGCGGAGTTGTGAATGTTGGAGGAGGGGAAATCCTCTACAATTTGGGTTTGGATTGCGATTGAGGAAGTATGGAGATATGGATGAGGCGAGCGGATTTGGTGCGGCGTGTGTCTTTGGCGATGAGTCTCGGAGCGTTTTTGGGGGTGAGTGTGAGTAGTGCACAGGGCGCGACGATGAGCGCGAAGGATGCCGGGTTTGGTCCGTCGAATCCGTTTTATGCGAAGAGTACGCTGCCGTTCGAGGCACCACCTTTCGACAAGATTAAGGACAGCGATTACGAGCCGGCGATTGAAGCCGGGATGGCCGAGGAGTTGAAGGAGATTCAAGCCATCGCGGATAATCCGGCTGCGCCTACGTTTGAGAATACGATTGTCGCGATGGAGAAGACGGGGCAGCTGTTTCAGCGGGCGCAGGCTGCGTTCGATGGCGTGACGGGGGCGAACACGAATCCTGAGCTGGAGAAGCTGCAGGAGGTGCTGGCTCCGAAGCTGGCAGCGCACCGGGATGCGATTTATTTGAATGAGAAGTTGTTTCGCCGTGTGGCAGCGGTGTACGAGGCGAGGGCCTCGCTGAAGCTGAGCCCGGAGGGGCTGCGGCTGGTGGAGGTGAGGTACAGGGATTTTGTGCATGCCGGAGCGAACCTTTCGGAGGCGGATAAAGAAAAGCTGAAGAAGCTGAATGAAGAAGAGTCGACGTTGTCGAACGGCTTCCGTAGCAAGGTGCTGGCGGGGACCAAGGACGCGGCGTACGCGACGACGGATAAGGCGGCGCTTGCGGGTCTGATGGCGGGAGCTTTGGGCGGGGCGGAGGCGGCGGCGAAGGAGCGGAAGAAGGATGGGTATGTGCTTCCGCTGCAGAACACGACGCAGCAGCCCGTTCTTTCTTCGTTGAGTGTGAGGGGTACGCGGCAGGCGATATTTGAGAACTCGTGGACGCGGACTGAGCGCGGCGATGCGAATGACACACGTTCGACGATTGCGAGGCTGGCGCAGTTGCGTGCGGAGAAGGGCAAACTGCTGGGGCATGACACCTACGCAGGCTGGAAGCTGGAAGACCAGATGGCGAAGACGCCGGATAACGCGCTGAAGTTTATGGATGCGCTGGTGGCTCCTGCGACGGCGAATGCGGCGGATGAGGCGAAGGATATTCAGGGTGTGATCGATGCTCAGAAGGGTGGGTTTTCGGTTGAGCCCTGGGATTGGGAGTTTTATTCCGAGCAGGTGAGGAAGGCGAAGTACGACATCGACGACGCTCAGGTGCGGCCTTACTTTGAGCTGAACAATGTGCTTGAGAATGGCGTGTTTTATGCAGCCGAGCAGTTGTATGGGTTGAGCTTCAAGGAGCGGAAGGATATTCCGGTGTGGAATCCGGATGTGCGGGTATTCGAGGTGTTCGACGGGGATGGGAAGCCGCTGGCGTTGTTCTATTGCGACTACTACAAGCGCGATAACAAGAACGGTGGTGCGTGGATGAGCAGCTTCGTGGACCAGTCGAAGCTGATGGGCAGGCTACCGGTGATTTATAACGTTGCGAATCTGCCGAAGCCTGCGGCGGGTGAGCCTGCGCTGATCAGCTTCAGTGATGCGGTTACGATGTTCCACGAGTTTGGACATGCGCTGCATGGGATGCTGGCCGATACGGAGTATCCGAGTTTGTCGGGGACTTCGGTGCCGCGGGACTTTGTGGAGTTTCCGTCGCAGTTCAATGAGCATTGGGCGACTTATCCCGCGGTGTTCGCACACTATGCGAAGCACTATAAGACGGGCGCGGCGATGCCGGAGGAACTGGCGACGAAGATTAAGAAAGCTGCGGATTTCAACCAGGGTTATCTGTTGACGGAGCTTGTGGCTGCGGCTGAACTGGATATGCAGTGGCACACGCTGCCGGTGAGCGATGGGTTGCAGGATCCGGATGCGTTTGAAAAGGCTGCTCTGGCGAAGAAGGGATTTACGTTGAGCTATGTTCCGCCACGGTACCGGTCGAGCTACTTTTCGCATATCTGGGGCGGGGGATATGCGGCCGGATACTATGCGTATCTTTGGAGCGAGATGCTGGATGATGATGCGTACCAATGGTTCCAGGATCATGGCGGGATGACGCGTGCGAATGGGGACCGGTTCCGGAAGATGGTTCTGTCGCGTGGGAATACGGAGGATCTGGCGAAGATGTATGAGGCGTGGCTAGGCAGCGCGCCGAACGTTGAGCCGATGCTGAAGTATCGCGGGCTGGTGAAGGCTGCGAAGTAGGCTGCGTCCGCGACGAGCAGACGAAGTAGAGGATGAGCCGCTTGCGTAGATGATGCAAGCGGCTTTTTCTTATGGGTGGGCGGCGTGGCTTAAGTGGTTTGCGGAGCGTCGATGAGAAGTTGCGTGAAGACGACGAATTCTCTTCGCAATTTTGACAACTTCAGATATGCTCATTTTCATTCCAAGTTCACATAGCAAACTGAATTTCACCTGTTCCGAAGTTTAAGTTTCGCAGTTGCCTCGGCGTTGCTACCGCGGGTTCGCCGTGCTGCACCTGTGTCTTTGCAAATGCCTCCTTTCAGGCAAAGGAAGACGTGTTTTTAAGTACTACGCTGCAGCACTTTAGGAGCCAGATTATGAGTCGGTGTTTCCGTTCTTTCTTCTTCGTCGTTGTGTGCCAGATGGCGTGTCTGCTGCTGGTGTGTCCCATGTTTGGGCAGCAGACGCTCGGCGGGCTGACGGGCGCCGTGACCGATGCCCAGGGGGGAATTCTGCCGGGGACAGTGGTGACCGTGGTGGGGGATCAGACGGGGTTGACTCGGACTCAGACGGCGGGAAGCAATGGATTTTATGATTTTGCGAATCTGCCGATTGGGACTTATACGCTGACGTTTACGAAGGAAGGGTTTCAGTCGCAGAAGATGCAGGGGATTCCTGTGCAGAGCGATCGAACGGGGACGGTGAATGCTCAGTTGAACGTGGGCGCGGTGAACACGGTGGTGAGCGTGGACGCGGTGCCGCTGATGAACGCGGTGGACACGACGAATGGGTATGTTCTGGATAAGGCGCAGATCGAGTCGATACCGCAGCCTACGGGGAGTTTTACGGGGTTGGCGATTCTGTCGCCGGGTGTGAACGCGGAGCTGTCGGGTGGTACTGGTGCTCAGTCTGGCCTGGGGAATCTGCCGATCTGGGCGAATGGGCAGCGGGATACGAGTAATAGCTTCTCGATCAACGGTGTGGATGCGAGCAGTCTTTTCAATGGGAAGAGTACGAGCCAGGTTGGGTCGCAGCGAGTGATCAACAGTACGGGCGCCTCGACTACGCAGGGTGGGGCGGGGGTGATTCAGACGGTTGCTTCCGTCTATCTTTCGATTGGCAATGCGATTCCTACGCCGGCGCCGGAGACGATCCAGGAGGTTCGGGTGAACGCGTCGATGTATGACGCGCAGCAGGGCTCTACTTCGGGTGCGCACATCGATGTGAATACAGCTTCGGGTACTAATGCATATCATGGCACGGCGTATGCACGTCGTGGAACGAACTGGATCAACGCGGCGCCGTTCTTCTTCAAGAATAATCCGCTGCTCGCGAATGATCCGAAGGATGAGAATCCTGAGCTGCACCGGTATATTGCCGGGGGGACCTTTGGTGGTCCGATTATTAAGAACAAGTTGTTCGGCTTTGTGTCGTACCAGCATCTGCAGGTGTCGGATCAGGAGATCGGGGACAACTTCATCAATGTGCCGGTTGGACTGTCGGATACCAATCGCGATGCGGCTGGCTTTGCGAACATGATCAATGGTCCGTTTGGGACTAGTCTTACGGCTGCGAATATTGATCGGACTGCGCTGGCTTTGTTCAACTCGCCGTCGCTGCCGGGTGAGCCGGGCAAATGGCTTGTGCCGAATGACACGGGATCGTCGAGCATGTCTGCCGCTCACCCGTTCAATGCTTTCCTTCCGGGAACAGGCCGTTTCAAGGCTGATATGGCGGTGGCTAATCTTGACTACAACATCAATAGCAAAGACACGCTGTCGCTGAAGTATTTCTATCAACACGATCCTACGCTTGCTCCTTATGCGTACTCGAGTGTGCCGGGATTTACGGAACATCTTGACTCGGGTGCGCAGGTTTTTTCGATCATCAATACTTATCTGGTGAAGTCGAACCTGAGTACGACGGAGAGTTTGGGGTTCATTCGAGAGAAGACGTGGGTGGATAATGAGCAGCCATTTGGGCCGGATGCGATTCCGGGAGGTTCGCTGGGGACGGTTTCGATCAATGAGTTTGGATCGAGTTATTTTCCCGGTGTGTCGATTGTGAATGTGCTGGGCAGCGCTCAGGCGCAGTATGGATTGGTTAGTTCGGGCATTTTGAACATTGGACCTAACGCTGAAGGACAGGCTCCTAATACTGGAGCTTTCCAGAATCGGTGGCAGCCGTCTGGAAATGCGATCTGGACGCTGGGCAAGCATACAGTTACGTTTGGGACGAGTTATAGCTACACGCAACTCAATACGATCGACCATCGGACGAACGCGGGCACGGTGGCTACGGACGATCTGAGCGCTTACGCGCAGGGGTATGTGACGCCGGGTAGCTCTTCGACCCAGTTTTATGTCAGCTCGTTTTTGCAGGGCGATGCGAGCCGATACTACCGGGCGAATCAGGTGGGGAGCTACGTACAGGACAAGTTTCAGGTTACGCCGACGATTTCGCTTACGGCGGGATTGCGCTACGACTGGAATGGCGGCCTGACGGAGAAGAACGGGCGGATCTTCAACTTCGACCCTACGCTTTATAGCTACAACGAAGCGTCGGACACGATCGTCAATCCTGGGTTCATCATTGCCAGCAACAACAAGAACGGAACCACAGGTGTGAGCCCGACCACACTGACGGGTCGGCAGTGGGGGATTGGTCCGCGACTGGGCGCGGCGTGGCAGCCGGAGAAGTTCGGGGGCAAGGTGGTGGTGCGTTCGGGCTTCGGGATGTACTACGACCGCGGGGAACTGTTCAGCTACTTCTCTCCGGGCTACGCAATTGGAACCGTTACTGGCGGCCCTTTTGGGGTCAATCAACAGCTTCCGTTTGTGACGGCGCAGTCGTGCCCAGTTCAGAGCTTATATAGCTACTACATTCCTACGTGCGGTGGAGGAGGCGGTATCAATCCGCCGACGTCTGCGCCTACGGCTGCGACGGGCAATCTGGCGAACCCTTATACGAACGTTCAGAATGCGCCGCCGACGAATCCGCAGTCCTCGGACCTGACGAACTATCTGCCAAATATTGCGGGCATCAACGATGGTGGGCAGCCGATTTCGCTTGGTGTCTACGATCGCGCGAATAAACTTCCTTATACCTTCAACTACACGCTCGATATCCAATGGCAGCCACGCAATGACCTTGCGATCACGCTGGGCTATGTCGGCAATCTGGGGCGACATCAGGTGATTCCCGTTCCGTTCAACCAGCCTGGAATCGCTTCCCCTAGTGCCAATATCCATGGTGAGAAGTATTCGTATGGTTATAACGTTGGGGGAGCCACGCTGCCTGATGGGACTGGTTACGACTTCGATTATGAGGGCGGCAACATTGATCATCGCGTTCCCTATATCGGTTATGCGGCGGAATCGATCTCGTACCGGGCGGCGGGTGTGGATGCCTACAATGCCCTGACGGCGCACGTTGAGAAACGGATGAGTCATGGATTCCAGATCGCCGCTTCCTATACCTACTCGCACGCGCTCGATGAACAGAGTGGCCTGGGTCTTTTCTATAACGGCAACAACCCGCTGAACCTGCGCGATGGATATGCTTCTTCCGACTTTGACCGGACGCATGTGATCAACTTCAACTACGTTTATAGGCTTCCGGACTTTGTTCATAACCACACGGTCGAAGGCTATTTTGCGAATGGCTGGTCGTTGGTGGGGCTCACGATTCTGCAGAGCGGGCAGCCGTATAGCGTGATCGATTTCAGCGGAGCTGTGGGTAGTATTTACTACGGCGTCAGTAATGGCATTACGAATCCAATTGTTCCGCTGGCTCCGGGCTGCACGGCGAAGAACGCGAAGACAGGGCACTCCGGGGCGTTCAATCCGAACGGCGATCCGAATCTGAATGCGTTGAAGGCATCGTGCTTTACGATCCCAATATTGCAGGCTGGCGGACTGAGCGGCGCTGTTCCGACGTCTGACCCCTATGAGACGGACTTTACGACTGGTCAGCGGAATATCTTCCGTCAGGCTTTCCAGAAACGTGCGGATGCGTCGCTGATGAAGGTGACGAAGTTCACGGAGCGGTACAGTCTCACTTATACGTTTGATGTTTATAACCTCACGAATACAAGCAGCTTCGACGTGCCTGGCAATGAAGTGGCACAGAACGTTAATTACAACGGCTTTCCGCAGGCTGGAACGCCGGTTCTACCTACCGGCTGCAACACCAGCACGCCGAGTGATACGAGCTTTTACAACTGCCCAAGTGGGCTGGGGACTGTGACGCATACGATCGGGAGCCCACGGCAGATACAGATGTCGTTGCGGTTCCTGTTCTAACTCTCAGTTCTGTTTGGAGTGAGCTGTCTGGTCGGCTGGTTCCCGGCCTTACCAACTTGCGCGAGCCCGCTGCGCGCGGGGCGGTCACTTCGTGACGTGTATACCTTGTCTTGGTAGAAGTTGCCGCTGTGGCCCTCCCGTTGGTCGGGATGAGAGGAGTACACCCTTTAGGGATTCAGTTGGGGTTGCGTGATCTCTTTGAGGGCCGTGCCGGTGAGTTGCAGGCGGTGGGCTTCGGCGCAGTAGAAGGCGATGCGGGCGGCGGCGGTGGTGTAGTCGAGGCCGGCGGTGCGGATGTTGGAGATGCAGTTGCGGTCGGCGTCGGTGCGGCCGGGAGTGGGATTCCAGGTGATGTAGACGCCGAGGGAGTCTGGGGAGCTGAGGCCGGGGCGCTCGCCAATGAGAACGATGGAGAGTTGGGCGTGGAGGATGGAGCCGATGTGGTCGGCGATGGCGACGCGTGCCTGGGTGGCGATGCAGAGCGGGCCGAGGGTTTGGCTTGGGGGCAGCGCGGGAAGGAGGGCGGTGAGGAGGGGGATGGCCTGGCGGTCGATGGCTGTGGCGGAGAGGCCGTCGGCGATGACGAGGAGGATGTCGCACGGGGACGGGTGGAGGAGAGCGGCGGAGGCGGGGGCCAGGGTGCGGCCGAGGTCTGGGCGGCCGAGGTAGGAGGCGCGGTCGGGGGCGGCGCTGGCGAGGGTGAGGATGGGTCCGGTGAGGGACGGGATTTCCGTGCGCAGGCGGTGGGTGAGGTGTTGTGGGTCGAGCGTGGCGTGGACGGCGTCGCGAGCCTGGGCGTGGGCGAGCTGGAAGTCGAGGATCTCTGTGGTGGCGAGACTTACGCCGGTGCGGCGCAGGGCGATGCGGGCGGGCGTGTAGCTGCGAAGGGAGGACGATGGGGTGGTGGCGGGTGCTTCGGACTGGTCTGTTTGTGGCTCGTTTATTTTCTTGTCGGACATAGTTGGTCGCGAGTTCGATGAACGTGATGAGCCAGTGTACGGAAAAGTGGCGCGTGGCGTTGTGTTTGTGGAGTGCGAGTAAGATGATGGTCTGCGTTGACTGCTATGAAAGAAAGCTTGTTGGGGAAGTTGCTGTTGATTTCTACTTGAAGGACCGTTTGGTGAGAGGGTTGTAGGGATCTGAAGTATTTGTTCGGGGGAACAGGGCCTGCTTATGTTGCGGTTTATCGGAAGTCTAATTCGACCTTATCGTGGCACGCTGGTGGGCATCTTTCTGGCCATGCTGGTCGAGACGGTGATGAGCCTGGCGACGCCGTGGCCGTTGAAGATCATTCTGGATAATGTGATTGGCGACCACAAGATGACGCCGTGGCTGCATCGGCTGATTGGGCCAATGGTGGATGAAGGTTTGAGGTCGCATGAGTCGAGGCTGCATGTGGCCGGGCTGGCGGCGATGGCGTTCGTGGTGATTTCGCTGCTGGGTGCGGTGGCGTCCTATATCGATAACTATTACACCGAGAGCGTGGGACAGTGGGTGGCGCATGATCTGCGCATGAAGATGTATGGGCACCTGCAACGGCTTTCGCTGGGGTACTACAACACGCATGCGACGGGAACGATACTGAGCACGATTACGGCGGATATTCAGACGATTGAGGGGTTTGCTTCGTCTTCGACGTTGAATATTGTGGTCGATATGCTGACGATTGTCTGCATGCTGGGGTTGATGTTCTGGCTGAACTGGGACTTTACGCTGATCGCCGTGGGGGTGACGCCGTTTTTGCTACTGTTTGTTTCGAGATTTAAGAAGGCAGTGAAGAAGGCGACGCATGAGGTTCGCAAAGAGCAGAGCGAGATTGTCGCGGTGGTGCAGCAGGGGCTGGAGTCGATACAGGCGGTGAAGGCGTTTGGGCAGGAGGCGACGGAAGAGGCGCAGTTGCAACTGGTGAGCCAGGCGACGGTGAGCGCTGCGCTGAAGGCAAGGAGTGTGAAGGCATTGCTGTCGCCGGTGGTGACGATTACGGTGTCGTTGTGCACGGCGGTGGTGCTGTGGCGTGGAGCCGCGCTGATTCTTGAGAAGACGATGACGGTGGGCGAGCTGACGGTTTATCTGGCTTACCTGACGAAGTTCTTCAAACCGGTGAAGGATCTTGCGACGACCACGAATGCGGTGGCGCAGGCGGCAGTTGGAGCAGAGCGGGTTCGCGAGATTCTGGATACGGATGCGGTGATACCGGAGAAGAAAGATGGGTTGGCGCCGGAGGCGGTGAAGGGGACGATTGAGTTTGAGCACGTCGCGTTTGGATATGACCCAGCGAATCTGATTTTGACGGATGTGAGTTTCAAGATTGAGGCGGGTCAGTTTGTAGGGATCGTGGGGCCGACGGGCGCCGGGAAATCGACGGTGGTGAGTTTGATCCCGCGGTTTTATGATGTCGATTCCGGGTCCGTAAAGATGGATGGCGAGGATGTGCGCGAGTACAAACTGAAGCCGCTGAGAGACAAGATTGGATACGTGCTGCAGGATACGGTGCTGTTTCGCGGGACGATTTTAGAGAATATTGCGTTTGGGCGGCCGGCGGCGACGAAGGAAGAGGTGATTGCGGCGGCGAAGATGGCGAATGCGGATGAGTTCATTTCGAAGATGCCGCTGGGGTACGAGACGATGGTGGGGGAGCGGGGATCGACGCTGTCGGGTGGGCAGAGGCAGAGGATTGGGATTGCGCGGGTGATGGTGCGGAATAGCCCGATTCTGCTGCTGGATGAGCCGACGGCGGCGCTCGATAGCGAATCGGAGAAGCTGGTGATCGATGCGCTGGAGAAGCTGATGGAGGGACGGACCGTGATTGCGATTGCTCATCGATTGAGCACGATCCGGGATGCGAATCAGATCATTGTGATTAATGAAGGGGTTGTGGCGGAGAATGGAACGCATGAGCAATTGATGGCGGTGAATGGGATTTATGCGGCGCTGCATCGTACGCAGTTCGACGCCGGGTTGGATAAGGTGATGGCGTAAAGGAACGGCTAGTTGTCTTTGGGCGATGAGAGACTGTAAAAGAGATCAACGCCAGTTCTCGAAATAGGGGTTTAAGGGAAGAGGATTATGTCGCGCTCTTTGATTGTTTTGCCGGACGATTCTGCGAAGCCGATTCTGGACGCCATCCATGGCGCGAAAGATTCGATCCGGATCAAGATGTTTGTGTTTTCGGATCCTGATCTGTTGCAGGCTGTGGTTGCCGCTCATCAGCGTGGGGTGAAGGTGCGGGTGATGCTGAACCCGGAGAGGCGAGACGGCGAGAAGGAGAATGACGAGTCGCGGCTTGCGTTGACTGATGCGGGAGTTGAGGTGCTGGACAGCAATCCGTGCTTCGATCTGACGCATGAGAAGTCGATGGTGATCGATGATAAGACTGCGTTTGTCGAGTCGCTGAACTGGGAGACGAAGAACCTGACTCTGACGCGGGATTATGCGATTGTTACGACGCATAAGCACGAGGTCGAGGAGGTAATGGAGTGCTTCGACGCGGACTGGAAGAGGGAGCACTTCAATGCAGGCGATCACTCGCATTTGATCTGGTGCATTGGGAATGGAAGGCAGCGGCTGGGGCAGTTGATCGATGAGGCGAAGCACTCGCTATGGCTGCAGAATGAGCGGTACCAGGATCCGACGATTATTGAACACCTGGTGAGGGCGAACCAGCGTGGGGTGAAGATTCATATTATGGCGCGGCCTCCGCACAAGCTGAAGAAAGAGAAGTTGATTGAAGGCGTGAGCGGGCTGAGGGTGCTCGAAGATATTGGCGTGAAGATCCACAAGTTGAGGCATATTAAGCTTCACGCGAAGTTGTTGCTGGCTGACGATACGCGCGCGATTATTGGATCGATCAATCTTGCTCCGGGGAGCTTCGACAGCAGGCGGGAGTTGGCGATTGAGGTGAGGGACGAGCATATCGTTGATCGGTTACTTAAGACCGTTCGTCATGACTGGGAGAACTCGAAGCTGCTGGATTTGAGCGATGCTGGGCTGCTGGCGGAGTTGGAGCAATACGATCCGAATGTGGCGGAGGATCTTGCGCTCGAAACGCATAAGAGTGGGAAGAAGTGCTGAGTTCGTTGCGTCGCGCGGGTTTCTAGCGGGTGAAGTGAGCGACTGTCAGGGCGATTGGAAGTCCGACGAAGCAGATGTGGATGACCAGTTGAATCACGAAGGCTTTTGCGGAGAACTCTCGTTTGGGGGCTGCTGAGAGCGGGACGACGATGCGGCTCATGACCAGATGAACGACTACGCCGTAAAGTGTGCCGCAGAGGACCGGTCTTTCGGTGGTGATCGGGAGTTGGCGGCTTATCGCGTAGTAGATTGCGGCAACGGTGAATGCGATTGCGAAGTGAAAGAACAGGCCCAGAGCGGCAGTTTTTTTGCCGCCTTTGAACGCGGATGCGCCCAAAGCGCCACTGGCTATGCCCTGCCATAGTCTTTCGAGTGGCATGCCTTGCAGCGACATGAGGGTAGAGGTTGCGGTGATGTCCAAAGCTCCAGCCAACAAGCCTGCGAGCGTGATGATCTCCATGCTATTCAGTGGATTCACGGAGAAAGTTACGTCAGTTTAATTTGATTTGTTCCATAGCATGCCGGGCTGACGCTCGACGGCTATGGAAGCATGGCGGGCAGGGTGAGGCGGTGGGGAGCTTGCGTGTGGAGCCAGGCTTCGAACTCGGGGGCGGGGCGAAGGTTGAGGAGGCGGCGGAGGTAGAGGGCGTCGTGGAAGGAGGTGCTCTGGTAGTTGAGCATGATGTCGTCTGCGCCGGGGACACCCATGATGTAGTTGACGCCGGCGGCGCCGAGCATGGTGAGGAGTGCGTCCATGTCGTCCTGGTCGGCTTCGGCGTGATTGGTGTAGCAGATGTCGCAGCCCATGGGGAGGCCGAGGAGTTTGCCGCAGAAGTGGTCTTCGAGGCCGGCGCGGAGGATTTGTTTGCCGTCGTAGAGGTACTCGGGGCCGATGAAGCCTACGACGGTGTTGACGAGCATGGGGTTGAAGTGGCGGGCCACGGCGTAGGCGCGGGCTTCGAGGGTTTGCTGGTCTACACCGTGATGCGCTGTCGCGCTTAGGCTGCTGCCCTGGCCGGTCTCGAAGTACATGATGTTGGGCGATGGGGTTTCTGGTGCGCGGTTGAGACTGCGGGCTTGTTGATGGGCTTCTTCGAGGAGAGCGAGGTTGATGCCGAAGCTGGTGTTGGTGGCTTCGGTGCCGCCGATGGATTGGAAGAGGAGATCGAGAGGTGCGCCCTGCTTCATGGCCTGCATCTGGGTGGTGAGATGGGCGAGGACACAGGATTGGGTGGGGATCTCGTAGCGGCGGCGGATGTGATCGACGAGGTGGAGAAGGGTTGTGAGGGCGGCTACGTTGTCCGAGACGGGGTTGATGCCGATGACGGCGTCGCCCGAGCCGAGGAGCAGGCCGTCGAGGATAGATGCGGCGATACCCGCAGGGTCGTCTGTTGGGTGGTTGGGTTGGAGGCGGGTGGAGAGGCGGCCGGGTAGGCCTACTGTGGTGCGGAATTTCGTGACGACGTTTATTTTTCGGGCTACGAGGATGAGGTCCTGGAGGCGCATGAGTTTGGAGACGGCGGCGGCTATTTCGGGGGTGAGGCCGGGGGCGAGGGCTGCGAGCGTGGCTGGGGTGGCTGCGTCGGAGAGGAGGTGGTCGCGGAGTTCGCCTACGGTGAGGCTGGAGAGGGGGGCGAATGCGGCGGTGGCCGCGGGAGTTCGGCTGGTGTCCTGGATGAGACGGGTGACTTCGTCGGTCTCGTAGGGGATGACAGCTTCGTTTAGGAAGTGGGTGAGGGGGAGATCGGCGAGCGACATTTGTGCGGCGACGCGTTTCTGGGCGGAGGTTGCGGCGATGCCTGCTAGCTCGTCGCCGGAGCGAGCGGGTGTGGCTTTGGCGAGGAGATCGGCGAGAGAGTTGAAGGTGTAACGGACGCTCGCTATGGTGTGGGCGTGGGCCATTGGGTACTACGCTAGCAGGTTAGCGGCGAGGGAGAGGATCATGATTTTACGGAGTATTTGATTTGTGCAGGACAACACCAGCGGCGAAGGCAACTGCAACCGCAGATCCCCTTCGGGGATGACAACAAGAAAATGCAACTGCAACAGCGGATCCTCTTTGGGGATGACAACTAGAAAAGCAATTGCTTCGCTTCGGTCAGAATGCCCGAGGGTTGGGGTGACTGCGGGGACTACTTGCTTCTTGTGGTTTCGAGTTTGATCTTCAGGACGGTGTTGAGGTCGGAGAGGCGCTGCATTTCGCGCTTGTCTTCGTCGATGTCCTGAATGGCGACGACGCCGCCGGAGACTTTGCCGTCGGAGTCGATCACTGGTGCGGCGGTGAGGCTTATCCAGGCGCTTGAACCGTCGCTGTGGAAGCGGAGGTACTCGGTAGGGCCGATGGATTTTCCGCCCATGAGAGCGCTGGCGAGAGGGTGATCGCCATTTGGCTTTGCGTTGGGGGCGGTTGTTGCGATGGCTTCGGGGACTATCGACATGATCGACTCTTTGCAGTAGTCATCGATGACGGTGGCGGATACAGCCGAGCTGCGAAGGATCTCTTCGGCTCGTGGGTTGCTCATGACGACTCGACCGTCGGGTGCGTCGGCGATGACGATTCCGATGGGGGCTGCGTCGAAGACTGCCTGAAGGCGAGC
Organism: Tunturiibacter psychrotolerans; assembly: GCF_051013365.1. Classification (GTDB taxonomy): domain Bacteria; phylum Acidobacteriota; class Terriglobia; order Terriglobales; family Acidobacteriaceae; genus Edaphobacter; species Edaphobacter psychrotolerans_A. The sequence goes on from NZ_CP132941.1 coordinate 3,701,315, forward strand.
TTCGCTCTGACGCAGGGCTTGTTCTGCCTGCTTCTGATCATCGACATCTTCAACGGTGCCGTACCAGCGGATAATTTCCCCATCTTTTCCGCGGCGTGGGGCGGCGCGTGCGCGCATCCAGCGCCAGGTTCCATCGACGCGGAGAACTCGGTAAAGGACGTCGAGGGGATCTCCGGTGTGGCGGGCTTCTTCCCAAGCGCGGGAAGTAGGCGCGATGTCGTCGGGATGGAGAGCGCGAATCCAACCGGTACCGAGTGATTCCTGAATGGTGAGTCCGGTGAGGCTCTCCCATCTCTGACTGGCATCGAGGATCATGCCGTCGGGATCGGCGGTCCAGGGGACCTGCGGGTTGAGTTCAACGGTGTGGCGATAGTGGTCTTCGCTTTCGGCGAGGGCTTGCTCGGCTTTTTTGCGTCGGGTGATATCGACAACGGAGACGGAGACTCCGATGACTTCGTCGGCCTCGTCGCGAGCGGGTTGGAAGGAGATGAGATGGGTGCGTTTTTCGTTGAGGGGGTTGGGATCTGGATAGCAGATTTCCAGGTTGTTGCTGGCCTCTCCGTTAAGAGCGCGGAGGAGGTAGGGTTCGCAGAGCGGGAAGACGGTAGGCATGACCTCGGAGACGTAGCGGCCCAGGTGGGCGGAGACGGGGAGATGATGCATCTCGGCGAGACGGCGGTTGACGCTGACGTAGCGGAGATTGCGGTCGATGAAGCAGAGGCCGACGGGGACGCCATCGTAGATGGCATTGAGCTGGGCGAGGCGCTGGGTGGGGAGAGCTTCGAGGCGGAGTGGGAGCGTGGAGTTGGCAATGGGCGAGCGGTGTTCGGCGGGGACTGGTGGCGGCTCCATTCTGGCGGCGAGGACGTCGGGTAGTTGTTCGGGCGGTACGGCGCGGCCGTAGAGCCAGCCCTGGCCGAGATCGCAGCCTAGCCATAGGAGCATGTCGGCGATGGTTTGATTTTCTACGCCCTCGGCGACGGTAGTGAGGCTGAGGCTGTTGCCGAGACCGACGATGGCAGCGGCGATCTTGCGGCTGTCGCGGGTGTGGCCCATTGAGCGGACGAAGCTTGCGTCGATTTTGAGCTCGTCGAAGGGAAGGGACTGGAGGTGGCGGAGGCTGGAGTAGCCGGTTCCGAAGTCGTCGAGGGCGAGACGAGAGCCTTGTTCTTTGAGCTCGGTGGCGATGCGGTAGGCGTGCTCGGTGTTGCTGGCGAGGGCGCTCTCGGTGATCTCGAGGATAAGGCGGTTGAGGGGAAAGCTGGCCTGGGCGGCGGCGGCGGCGATGTGTTTGGGGAGCGAGAAGTCGGTGAGCTGGGTGAGGGAGATGTTGACCGAAAGGGTGAGGTGATCGGGGATGTTTTTGGCGGAGGCGAAGACCGATCGGAGGAGGTTTCCGGTGAGTTGCCCGTTGAGGCCGGTGTCTTCGGCTAATGGAATGAACTCGGTAGGAGGAATGAGGCCGCGGACCGGGTGCTGCCAACGCGCGAGAACTTCAAATCCGCTGAGGAGGCCCGTTCGAAGTTCCACCAGCGGTTGGAAGTACGGGATAATTTCGTTCTTCTCGAGCGCTCTACGCAGATCGTTCGCGTCTTCAGCAGCCATGGCAACGACGATACTACGGCCCGGATGTAAGTTACACAGGGAATTTTTGACTTCTCCAGCGAGCGACGAGATCCCGGGCGGCGGAGGGCCAGTCGGGGAAGGTGAAGCGGAAGCCAGCGGAGAGGAGACGGCCGGGGACGACCTGGCGGCTTTTGAGGACGAGTTCGGATTCGGTGCGCATGAGGAAGGTACCAATCTCGAGCATCCATGTTGCTGTGGGCAGACCTATTCGAGTGCCCCAGGCTTCGCGGAGGATGCGGAGGAAGTCGCGGTTCGGGAGGGGGTTTGGTGAGGCGAGATTTATTGGACCGGAGAGAGTTGGGGCGGCGATGAGGAAGTCGATAGCGCGGATGAAGTCGATCTCGTGGATCCATGAGACGAATTGAGTGCCTGGGTAGTTGGTGCCGCCGAGGCCGTGGCGAACGAGGCTTAGGAAGACATCGAAGACTCCGCCGGGATCGGGGCTGAAGGTCATGGCACTGCGGAGGGCGACCTTGCGAGTTTGGGGAGTGTGCGTGGCGAAGAAGGCGGACTCCCAGGCTTTGGCTACGTCGATGGAGAAGTTCCAGGTGTCGGGCGCGCCGGGCTCGTTGCCGCCGTACTCCCCGGTGGTCTCGTCCATGGGGCGGTCGAGCGAGTGACGATAGATGGTGGCGGTGCTGGCGTTGAGCCAGATCGCGGGCGGGTGATGCAGGGAGCCGATGGCTTCGTCGAGAATTTTCGTGGAGAGAATGCGGGAGTCGAAGATGGCTCGACGGTTTGCGGGAGTGTAGCGACAGTTGACGCTGCGGCCGGCGAGGTTGATGCAGATGTCGCTCTGCTCGAGTTCTCCGACCCACGGGCCTAGGGTGAGGCCATCCCATGGCACGATGCGCCACGGAGCGGGTTGTGGGGTGCGGCTGAAGACGATGACGTCGTGGCCCTGAGTGTGAAAGTGACGGGCGAGGACGTGGCCTACTTGTCCGGTGCCGCCGGGGATGACGATCTTCATGATGGTCTTGTTTTGCCCTTTGCTTCTTTTGGGAGGTAGAACTTCCAGTCTGAGGATTCGGCGAGTTGCTTGATGACGGCGTTGCGCTCGCGAATGAGCGCGAGCATGTATCGGCGGAGGAAGAGTTTTTCGGCCACGAGGCCAAGGATGGGAGGGGGAGAGGCTATTCGGAAGTGGTCGGTCATCTCGGTCGCGCCGGAGGGCAGCGTGCGGAAGTAGTGGTCGGCCTGCATGGAGCGGAAGATTCCTTTGTTCATGGTTACCTGGAAGTAGGTAGGCGGTTCGATGGCCGTGACTTCGTTGGTGAGGTTGTGCCAGAAGCCGAAGTGTTTGGCTCGCCAGGTGACGCGGTCGGAGAGGCCCTGGAGGCCGGAGGTGAGGCCACTTATTGCGAGGGCCTGTTCGCCGGAGTGAACGTTTTTGAGGAGATGGACTTCTACGCTGCGGGAGAGGTCGAAGCAGCGTTGAATGGGTGCTTCGACCGTCGTGGTCTCGTCGATGCGAATCATCGTGGCGGGAACCCTCTTTAGTTAGAGTAAATGTCTCGTATGGGAGCTTGCGGGTGGGTGAAGGGCACGGATTCAGGGTATTTTTTTTCGCTAACTAATCGATTAGTTGTTCGTCTTTCCTGTGAGTAGATTCTGTCTCCCCGCGGGTTGAGGGAGCCGGAAGGTTGAGAGGTTATGCCGCCAAAAAAGTCCATCACGTTGACAGAGGCTGAGTTACGGCTCATGAAGATTTTGTGGGCGCGTGGCGAGTCGGCTGTGGGGGAGCTGGTAGCGGCTATGCCGGAGGCGCTGGCGTATAACTCGGTGCTTACGACGATCCGGATTTTGGAGCAGAAGGGCTATGTACGGCACCGGCAGGAGGGCAGGGCGTTTCTCTACAGTCCTTGCGTTGCCGAGCAGGAGGCTGGCCGGTCGGAGGTTCGTCATATGATGCAGCGGTTCTTCGGCAACTCGCGGGAGAAGTTGTTGCTTTCGCTGCTTGGGGATGACGAGGTGACGGCGGAGGAGTTGCAACGGCTGAAAGAGGCGATTGCAGCAGCGGCGGACGATCGCGCGGGAGACGAACTGTAATGGGGATCGACTTGAACCTGTTGCATGGTGTTGAAGGTTTGTCGCGTGTGGCGGCTGGCTCGGTGGTGTCTGGCTTGTGGCAAGGGCTTGTGTTAGCTGCTGCGGTATGGATCTGTTTGCGGTTGATGCCGAAGACGACGGCTGCGATCCGGTTTGCAGTTTGGACGGCGGTATTTGCGGTTCTTGCGTTGCTGCCGCTGTTGCATGCGTATGGACCGCGGGGGGACGGCGAAGCGTCAGCGCATGGCGCGTTCGTGCAGGTAGATGTGCGATGGAGTCTTGCGATTGCGGTGCTGTGGCTGGCGGTCTCGATGGTGCGCGCTGTGAAGCTGGTGATCGGCGCGGTGCAACTGCGCGGGATATGGAAGCGTGCGACGGCGGTTGAGATGAGCACAAGTTGGCATTTCGCGTTGGTTGCAGCGGGGTGGCGTAGGGCGACCATATGCACGTCGGGGGATGTGGACCGGCCTAGCGTGATCGGATTTTTTTCTCCGCGGATTTTGATTCCACGAGCGATGTTTGAGCGGCTTACTACGAGTGAGTTGGAACAGATCGTGCTGCATGAGATGGGACATCTCCGGCGGGGCGATGATTGGATCAATCTTTTGCAGAAGATCAGTCTTGTACTGGTGCCGCTGAATCCGGCGCTGTTGTGGATTGAACGGAGGCTGTGCTTCGAGCGCGAGCTGGCTTGTGATGACGCGGTGCTGCGATTTACGAAGGCTCCGAAGGCTTATGCGACGTGTCTGACGAATCTTGCAGAGCAGAGGATGGGACGCAGGGCGGCTGCGCTTTCGCTTGGTGCGTGGGAGAAGCAGTCGGAGCTGGTGCGGCGGGTGCACAGCATTTTGCGGCGGAGCGAAGGGATGAGCAGGACGCAAGCAGGTGTTGTGATGAGTTTGCTTGTGCTTGGGCTCGTTGGTGGCGCGGCGGAACTTTCGCGTTTGCCACAGGTTGTTTCGTTCTCTGACGGAGCCGCGCCGGTGCATGAAGAGGCGCAGAGTTTTGCTGCCGATAGTGCGGGATATGAACCTGTCGCATTTCATCGTGCTGCGGCGGCTGTTCCGGGTGTGGGCGTTGCCCATCAGACTTTGTTGAAAGCTTCCATGCCAGTCGGGACGGCTGCGCAGATTCCGCAGCATAAGACTCAGGTAGCTGCTAAGCGGCGGCGTCCGGTGCACGCAGCGTCGTTGATGCGTGTGAAGCAGGATCGCGCGGTGCAACAGCCCCAGCAGATGGAGCGATGGGTGGTGCTGACCTCGTGGGAGGAGTCGTCGCGGCCAAGGATGGTGCTCACAGTGTCGGGTGAGCGAGTGTTTTCTTCTTCGTTTGCAGCCGTGCCTACCGAGGGCGGCTGGCTGGTCATTCAACTTTAACTAAAGCTGTTCAACCCGTTTGTGAGGATCGATCATGGCGTTTGAAACTAATAAATTAGTAGGTAAGGCGGGACGGGTTGCCGTTCCTGCAGGTGCTGCCGCGGCTCTCGTGTTGGCAGCTGGAATGTTCGTTCATCACAATGGGGTTCATGCGGCCATGGTCTCGTCACCGATCTCTTCGCCCGCACCGATGGATGACAACAGTGTTTCGTCGCTGGTTGCTCTGGATAATGCCGTTGAGGCCGTTGCGGCGCGGGTTACTCCTGCGGTGGTGAATGTTGCGGTCACTTCTCGTGGCTCGGCGGAGCATCAGGTTGGCGAGGATCAGGAGGATGGTCAGGAGCAGGGACCGCAGGGCCAGAGTCTGCCGCCTGGACTTCAGCAGTTCTTTGGGCAGCTGCCTCCGGGGATGATGCAACAGCAGCGTCCGCAGCAGCCGCAGCTTGAGCATGGGATCGGCAGCGGAATTATTATTTCGCCCGATGGTTATATTGTGACGAACAATCACGTGGTCGATGGTGCGGTGGAGATGCGCGTGACGCTGCATGACCGGCGAGTGTTGAAGGCGAAGCTGGTGGGTCGCGATCCCCTCACTGATCTGGCGGTGATCAAGGTGGATGCACACGATCTGCCGAGCATTGCGTGGGGCGATTCAACCAAGCTGAAGCCAGGACAGACGGTGCTGGCGTTCGGCAGCCCGTTCGGATACTTTCAGTTTTCGGTAACGCGTGGAATTGTCAGCGCAGTGGATCGGCAGAATCCTTATCGCGATGATGCGCGGAAGCCGGGTGGATACATCCAGACCGATGCTGCGATCAATCCGGGCAACTCTGGCGGACCGCTGGTGAATGCGCGTGGCGAGCTGGTGGGAATCAATACGTTCATCATCTCGAATGGTGGTTCGTTTGCCGGTGCGGGGTTTGCGATTCCTTCGCAGATTGTGCGGACGACGGCGGAGCAGCTGATTAAGACGGGTGCTGTGCATCATGGGTATCTCGGGATCAGCATGAACGATGTGACGCCTGAGAATGCAAGCTTCTTCAACCTGAAGGATGCGAACGGTGCGATTGTGGCGCAGGTAACGCCTGACTCGCCTGCTGCGCGTGCGGGATTGAAGAATGGTGATGTGATCGTTGAATTGAACGGACAGAAGATCGTGAACGGCGGCGCATTGCAGGTTGCGGTGAGCGAGGACACTCCTGGGACTTCGATTGATCTTGGAATCATTCGCAACGGCTCGCAGCAGACGGTTAAGGTTCAGGTTGGCGAGTTCCACAAAGAGGCCGAAGTAGCGAGCGATGGTGAAAGTGCGACACCGCAGAAAGCGAAGCTTGGGCTGGCTGTGGCTGAGCTGACACCGGATGTTCGGCAGCAGTTGCATATTCCTTCGCAGGTGCAGGGGGTTGCGATTCAGAGTGTTCGCCCGGGCAGCCCGGCCGATGATGCGAGCCTTGCTCCTGGGGATGTGATCCTTGAGGTGGATCGTCATCCGGTGACTTCGGCGGAGCAGTTCGTGAATGCGGCGCATGCGAATCCGGATGGGAAGGATTTGCTGCTTCTGGTCTGGTCGCGAGGCGGAGCAAGTTACCGCGTGGTTCATCCTGATTCGGGGAACCAGAGCGGTATGTAGTGCGCAAGCGTTTGGGCCGCTGCAGATGATCGCAGCGGCCCCTTTTTTTTGTGTGCTTAGTCAGAGATGTGGCGTTTAGTTTGAGGCGTGGCCGAGGATGTGTTCTGCGCCGTGGTAGATGTTGAAGTGATTGTCGCGAAGGAAGCCGATGAGGGTGATGTCGAAGTCTTTTGCGACCTGTACGGCGAGGCTGGAGGGGGCGCCTACGGCGACGACCATGGGAACGCCACCCATGAGTGCTTTTTGGAGGAGTTCGAAGCTGGCTCGGCCGGAGAGTAGGAGCAATGCGTTGCGGAGGGGAGTGCGGTCGGCGAGAAATTCGGCGCCGAGGAGCTTGTCGACAGCGTTGTGGCGGCCTACATCTTCGCGTGCCGTGAGGAGATTGCCCGTGGCGTCGAAGAGAGCTGCGCCGTGGATTCCTCCAGTTCGATTGAAGAGGCTTTGAGCTTCGCGCAGGCTGTCGGGCAGTTTGTAGAGAATCGCGGTGTCGATGTTGAAGATGTTTTTTCGGCGAGGTGGGCAGACCGTTTGGAGCGCTAGAAGAGAGGCTTTGCCGCAGATGCCGCAGCTTGAGGTGGTGTAGAAATTACGTTCAAGATTGGCGAGGCTGACAACGACTTCGGGTGCGAGTTCGACGCGGACTATGTTTTTGGTGGGCTGATAGGGGAGCGAGCTTTGTGTTGGGTTTGTTGTGGGAACTTCACTGATGCGGCCAGCGGCGTAGACGATCCGGTCGATGTCGTTGGGGTCGCGCACCACGCCCTCGGTCATGAGAAAGCCTGCTGCCAGGTCGAAGTCGTGGCCTGGAGTGCGCATGGTAACGGAGATGGATTTTAGGGATCGTGCGTTGAGTGGGCCGTGGGCGAGTTGAATTTCGAGGGGTTCTTCGACGGCGAGTGTGTCTTCAGCGTGGTGTGAGTTGAGGCCGGTGACTTTTTCGATCGCAACCTGGTGTGTGGCTCGGTTGGTCTCGGGATTGGATTGCGGTGTGAAGGTGCGATTAGAGCCGTTCATGTGCAGTGTGACGCCTCGTCTTGTTCCGTGGCTATCGAAATGATTCAGCCTGGAGGGTAGAAGCATGTGCTGTGATGTGCCGGGTGCCTGTTGCCATCAAGTTTTCGATTTTGTCGAGTGGCGCAATACCGCCTCTGGCTCCGACGGCTGTACAGTTCAGAGCGGCAGAGGCGCAGGCGAAGTCGAGTTGTCGTTCGAGAGGCCAATTTTGAAGGAGGCCGTAGATGAAGCCGGCGTGGAAGATATCGCCCGCTCCGGTGGTGTCGACTACTGAGACACAGTAGGCGGGTGAGTGGTGAAGCTGCTTGCCGTCCCACGCTACGACGCCTTCTTCTCCCAGTGTGGCAGCTACCAGAGCGCATCCGTAGCGATGTTGGATTTTTTGCAGCGCTTTTTTCAGGTTGGGCTCGGTCATGAGACGGCGTGGGAAGTCTCTGCTTACGACGAGGTAGTCGACGTTTGCGATGAGTTCTTCGACGCCTGGATAGAGTTCATCGAGGTCGGCGATGACCGGGATGTCGGCGGCGCGGGCCCATGTGGCTGCGAGAGTTGCGGCGGCGGTGTCGTGGCCGTCGACGTGAAGGGCTCGAGCGTTCATGATCCATTCTTGGTTAAGATCGGCAGGCTGAAGGATGAGACGCTCGTCGCGTCTGCAGAGGACGGTTCGCTCGCCGCCGGCATCGACGAGGATTAAGGATTGTGGGCTGGCGGCGCCTGCGGCTGTGATGAGTTGTGTCTCAACACCTGCATGAGCGAAGGCTTCGCGATGGAGCGCTGCGGCTGCGTCATCGCCTAGCTTCCCTACGTATCGAGTGCTCATACCCCAGCGCTGACAGGCAACGACTGTGGACGCGACTTGTCCGCCTGGTAGTACGGTTGCGGTGCGGTACTCAACTTTGGACCCACGGGAGGGGTAGTCAGTGAGAGGGATGACGGTGTCTGTGGCGTTGAGCCCGACGCCTACCAGATCGACCTTTGACGGTTTCGTCATCTTTTCACTGTAAATGGAATGGCGGTGTCCGCGATATCGGAAGCATGGGATGCTGTCGCTGCGCGAATTGTTTTTTTGTGCTGGAGAGCTTCATGCGGGTTAGATCTTGATAAAGATTTTGCGGCGGTAGAGTACGGCGACGAAGAGCCAGCAAACGGCTACGAAGGCAATCCCGTAGAGCAAGGAGGCGAAGGGTATATTCGGGATCGCTTGGTTGATGGAGCGGAAGATTGATTGCTGCAGGGTGACGCCGGGATGCGTGTGAATGCTGTAGAGGACGGACGCAAGCATCTCCGAGAAGGCATAGGCGACGATGGCGTTGGTTCCGAAGATGAAGAAGGGTTTGAGGACGCCCGAGTGATCTTGCTTGGCGGGTGTTTTCCGTCGTAGATCGACGATGAAGAGGCTTAGTGCGAGGAGGGAGAGGCTGAGGCCTGCGGCGAAGAGGGCGTAGGAGCTGGTCCAGAGTTTTTTGTTGATGGGGAACGTGATGTTCCAGAGGCCGCCCAGGAGAATGCCGCTGAGGCCAGCGATAGCGATGCCCGTTATTTTCTGGTTGAGCGTGCGCTGGGTGCGCAACCAGATGCCGGTGAGGACGCCGAAGAGAGCGGTGGCCAGCGCGGGGACCGTGCTGAGAAGGCCCTCGGGGTCACGGGTGTGCTCGTAGAGATGAGAAGCTGAGAATAACTGGCGGTCGAGCCATGCGGTGAGGTTCGCGTCCCGATCGAGCAAGGGAATGTCGTGGGTGGGGACGCCGTATCCGGGAACGGGTACGAAGCGCATGAGGATCCAATAAGCGGCTAGAGCGCCGATCGCGAGAGCTGCTTTGCTACGCCAGCCGGGACTGAGGATGTAGAGCGAGGCAATGATGAAGTAACAGATGGCGATGCGCGGAAGTACGCCGTAAAAGCGCATGGTGTGGAGGTTGAAGAAAGGGAAGCCATGGATAAGGAGACCGAGTACGTAGAGCGTGATGGAGCGGCGCAGGACGTGGAAGAAGAGTGATCGCTTCGTGGCGCCTTGTGCGAGTCTCGAAGCAGTGGAGAAGACCGTCGAGATGCCGACGAGGAAGAGGAAGGTGGGGAAGACGAGGTCGGTTGGAGTGAAGCCGTTCCAGGCCGCGTGCTTGAGTGGCCAGTAGGCCAGTTGTTCATCGCCGTTGTTGTTGACGAGGATCATGAAGGCGATGGTGAGGCCGCGCAGGAAGTCGAGCGAGAGGAGGCGTGCGGGCCGTGCGGCGGTTAAGGAGGGCCAGGGCGTTTCGGAGGGTGCGCTCATCGTTGTCATAGTTTACTGGTGCGCCTCGGATTGTTGATTGGGAGCTAGATGAAGTGTATTCGCGATGGCAAGAGCGGCATCGTAGGAATCGCCGTGGGGAGTAGCGTCGTAGGTTTTCTGGTTGTGGTTCCACTGGTCGCCGAAGGCATACCAGTCGATAGTTTTCGGCGCTTCGCCGGTGTTGAGCGCGGTGGAGAGGGAGTCGAAGTACATCTGCCAGCGGACCATGTAGTAATCGCTTGTCAGGCCGGCCCAGTCACGATTGCCGTACTCGTGAAGGCCGTATTCGCTGGCTTTGCGGTCGCCCCAAGTTGTGAGGATGGAGCGGGCGTCGTAGTTGAGACGGTCAAGCTCTTCGGGCGAAGAGGCCCACGGTGGGACGAAGGAGAGCCATCTGCCCAGGAGAAAGAATGGACTGGTTTGGAGTAGTTGGTTCTGTAGCTCCATGTCGTGGAGCCACTCCTTCGTGAGTTTGGCGAAGGCGATCTTGTCTTTGGTGTCGTAGGCCTGCTTGATGAGCGGCAGGAGGCGACGGGCTTCGTTGGCCATGGTCTGACGGGCTACGTCTACCAGATCGTACTGATAGGTTTCGGTGGAGCGGAGTGCGGGGGCGACTTGCAGAAGCTCGGTGAGGGCGGGGGCGAAGTCGGCTGGGTCGTAGCGCAGGACGTCCGGGGACCATGTGGCGGCACGGGTCGCGGTCAAGGAGGGTTGGGAGTTGAAGATGGAGTCCTGTGAGGCGTCGCGCTCGCCGTGTTGTGTATTGCCATCGGCTCGGTAGCCGTATGCGGTTTTGAGTAGGATCTGCCAGGCGCTTCGAGCGTGTGGATCGTTGGCTCCGTAGCGGCGGATTGCGTAGGCGTCTGCCCACTCGGTGAGGGTGACTGGATTGGCGTGCCAGGCCATCTCTGTATAGAGATCAAAGGCGAATGGGTTGGTGTCCATGCCTTCGGTGAAGATGGCGGTGCCGACGATGCGGCTGTTGGGTCGGGCCGCCATCTTGGGAAGTCGAACGGCGTAGTCGTAGAGTGGCGCTCCCATGGTGGTGCGTCCTCCGAACTCCCATAGGCCGCCGTAGAGCCAGGAGGCGCCGCGGAACTCGCGATCACGATCTTCGCGTGGGATGCGGCCCTGTTCGATTTCTGCGATGAGGACATGGCTCGTGTCGAGCGAGGAGAGAAGTTCTTGAGTTGGATTCTGCTGCCAGCCTAGGAGCATCCACAGGGCGTCGGGATGGTCGCGCATGAGGGCTTGCTGTACTTTTTTTGCGGCTTCAGGGACAGGGACGTCGCCGGCTGCGCCGCCTTCCTGGAAGATCTCCATATCGTAGATTGCGGAGTCGCCGTAGAGAGCGTGTTGGTGGCGATAGAAGGATGCTGCGAGTTTGTCGAAGTTTGGGTCGCGTGGATCGAGCCAGCCTGGGCGGGTGAATCCGTTCCAGTCTCCTTGCGTGATGACGTGAGCGCCGGGGTGAAGCGAGGCGAAGTTGGCGGGGACGATGCCGTAGTAGCCGGGGAGGACGGGAGTGATGCCGAGGCTGCGTAGTGTCGCGATGAGTTGCTGAGCGGAGTGGGACCTTTTCTCGAGGAGTTTCATCGAGACGGGAGCCTCGAAGCAACACATGTTACCCATGAGCTGCCAGTTCTGATGTGCGGGCTGGACGATCCAGTTGCGGATGGCCTGGTCAGAGTAGCCGGCGTCGCGGAAGGTTTGGTAGAGGACGAGGTCCATGCCACGCTCGATGAGGATGGCGTTGGTGCCGCTTAGGGCGAGGATGTCGATCTCGTGTTGCCAGCGCTGCTGATCCCAGTAGGGTGCGGAGTAGCCGTCGACGTTCTCGTTGAGGGCGTAGCGCCATGGGTAGAGGGCCTGCTTTTCGATAGGGGCGCCGGGCGCGGGGAGCGCGAGGTTGGGAGGGCCAAGTTGAGAGCCGTTAGGGGAGATTTGTAGATGCGCAACGTACTTCAAATACCAGTTGACGCCATATAGGAGAGTGGGTTGGGTGGCTGCTTCGACGCGGATGTGGCCTTGGGTGCCGCTGATGCGGAAGTAATCTTTGCGGTCGGGCTTCGGAATAAGAGCCAGTTGAAACTGTGGTGCGAGGTTCGGCATGAGACGCTGGAGGACCGCTTGAGCAGGCGCGGTAGGCGATTCAGCGCGTGCGGATCCCGTCACCAGACTGGCGGCGAGGAGCGGGATCGCGAAGAACTGCTTCCGAAGCATGCACACCAATGTAGCGAAATTTAGAGGACAGTGCTCTGGAAAGCTCTTGAACGGAAGAAATCGGAAGTGTTGGGCTCCTTGGTTTATTGAGTGATGTAAGAGGGATGCAGGGCTCCGCTTGATGGAACCGCTTAGTATGGACAGGTGATTGGAGGTTGTTTTGAATTTCGCTAAAGAGATAAAGACGATTGCTACCGACAGCCATTTCCTGGTTCCACTGTGTGTGCTTGTGTTGGGGATTGTTTTGCTGGCGGTGTTGCATTAATCGGTGGAGTACGGCCGGTCTGACGGGAAGCATCGAGGGAGTTGAATGGCATTGGCGGTAGAGAAGACACGAAAGAGCGGCTTGTCGCTGCATGGTTTGGGCGTCGTCTGCGGTTTGTCGGCAGGCGTTTGGTTGGGGGCGGCCGAGGCTCCAACGAAGCTGGTGAATGCAGGGTTTTCGCCGTTTGCGATCTCGCTGTGTATGGTGGCGGGAGTGTTCACCGCGCGATGGACCTTTCCTACTTTGCTGAAGGGCACTGGGTATGTCTTTGAGGATTTGGCGGAGAGGAAACACCTGATTGTGTGGGCGCTGCTGGCTGGGGCGCTGTGGGCAGTGGCGAATACTCTGACTGTGTTCGCGATTCGGGATGTGGGTTTGGCGGTGGCGTTTCCGATGTGGAATGCGAACTCGCTGATTGGGTTGTTTTGGGGGCGCGTGCTGTTTCGTGAGTTGGAAGGCGCGAGCGGCAGGAATATTGCGAAGGTTGTGCTGGGCTCGATAGCGATCGTGATTGCTGCGGTGCTGCTCGGTTTCAGCACGATTCACGGTGGAGCGATTGGCAGCCATGCTGTTCGGGGGATCGTTGCGGCGTTGGGTGCGAGTCTGATGTGGGGGACCATGTATGTTCCATACCGCAAGGCTTATCTGAGCGGGATGAATCCGCTGTCGTTTGTGACGGTGTTTACGGTGGGTGAGTTGGGAACGGTGCTGGCGCTGACGCTGGCTCTGGATGGAGGGGTGCACTCGTCGGCATTCCAACTGTTGCGTGTGCCGGGAGTGTTGTTCTGGCTCTTCCTGGGTGGGTTTGTGTGGGTGATCGGTGACCTGTTTCAGCAATTTGCGGCGAAGTATCTGGGGATTGGGCGCGGGATTCCTCTTTCAAATACCAATCAGCTTTGGGGGCTTGCGTGGGGGGCGCTGGTGTTTGGCGAACTGGCGAAGGCTGACCGGCAGCATCGGTGGATGGTGATTGGAGGGTCCTTGATCATGATCCTTGGAGCGCTGGCCATCAGCACGGCGGTGGCTTCGGCTAAGGAAGGAAGCTCAACGAATGAGGCGGTGCTGCGAGAGTGCAGGCGATACGGTTTGGACTATCAACGAACGATGATGGCGCAGGCTGGAGACGAGTTTAGCGGCAGAGACGAGCGGCGTCGCTGGTGGGATTACGTTATTGTTCTGACTGCGACTGCGGTCTTTGTCGCGTTGGGAGTTCGATCGGTGGTGCCGCCGCTGGCGTTGGACCTTCGTTGGGTCGCGATTCTGAGTGCGGTGTTGATTACGAGTTTGGCGGTTGGAGGCTGGAGCCTTTGGCGGAGGACGCGATTCAACTGATGGCTTACTTTTGCGATTAGATCGACGACACTCTTGGCGTGCTTGACGGGACGTGCCCGAAGTTGAAGACGTTTGTAGGTGTTGCTTCGAACCATGGTTTGGTTCTCAATCTTTGGATTGATGTGGGATATGACCGCGTGGTGCACACTGGAGTGCCAATAGGATTTCACTCGTGCAGGTTTGCGGCTTAGGTTTTCAACACAACACCAGACGGACGAAATAGAGATAGACACGAACGATTACAAAGCTGATGATTTTGGGGCAGGCGATTTACAAGATAGCGCGCGGGGCACATTGGTAGTTGCGGGTCATGCGTTTTGGCTCGTTTCGACTCCGATCTAGTTTCTGAGGCAGAGGGTGAGAACAAAAGACGTTATGAAATATCTTCGAAAAACAGTTCTTTGGGGCGCGTTGGTGGGTGAGGTGTTGGCAGGATCATTTGCGGTGACGCAGGAAACACATAAGCCAAGCCCGACTCCGGACCTGCCTGCCCCAACTGTGCCCAAGGGCGGATCTGCGACGGCAGGCGTATTCGCTGCGGTGAAGGATTCGGAGTTGCGTCCGATCACTGCTGGAGGATTTGTTAAAGACGGGCCAGTGATCTTCAAAGATATTGCTAAACAAGCTGGTCTAACTGGTTGGCATCATGTGATGGGGACGCCGGAAAAGAAGTACATTCTGGAGACGACTGGGTCGGGTGTCGCCTTACTGGACTATGACAATGATGGCTGGCTCGATATCTACCTGGTGAACGGCTCTACCTACGATGCGATGAAGGGTACGGCGGATCCTCCCCATGCAGCGTTGTTTCATAACAACCACGATGGAACGTTTACCGATGTTTCTGCCAAAGCTGGAGTCACCAACGACCGTTGGGGGTATGGCGTCGCGGTGGGAGATTACGACAACGATGGCTGGCCGGATATCTATGTCTCCAACTTTGGTAAGAATCGGCTGTATCACAACAATCACGACGGAACGTTCACCGATGTAGCGGAAAAGGCAGGAGTAACGCTGGGGAATTGGTCTACTGGAGCGACGTTTGGAGACTACGACGGGGACGGTCGGCTCGACCTCTTTGTTCCCGGGTATGTTCATTACGACATCAGCCATCCGCCTGATCCGGGCACGGAGGCTGTTGGAATGAGCTACTGCCAATTTCGTGGGGTGAATACTTTGTGCGGCCCGCGCGGGTTACAGGGTGAGAGCGATCATCTCTTTCATAACAACGGTGATGGGACGTTTACCGATGTGAGTGAGAAGGCTGGCGTGTCAGATAAAGCTCGCTATTATGGCTTTACGTCGGTGTTTGTAGATATCAATAACGATGGCAAAGTCGATCTCGTAGTTACTGACGATTCCTCGCCGAACTATCTCTATATGAATAATGGAGATGGAACTTTTGAAGATGCCAGTTACTATTCTGGTTTCGCATTGAACCAGCAGGGACGCGATCAGGCCGGCATGGGCCTGGCGGTTGGTGACTATCTTAACAATGGATGGATCGATCTCTACACTGGAACATTTTCTGATGATTACAAACCTCTGTTTAGAAATGGTGGAGATCAGGGATTCACCGAGATAAGTCCTGAGATGGGGATCGCGGAGGTCACTTATCCTTTTCTGACCTGGGCGACTGAATTTATCGACTATGACAACGATGGCTGGAAGGATATTTTTCTGGTCAACGGACATGTCTATCCACAGGTGGATAAGTACGACTGGGGAACTTCCTACGCGCAGCGTCCTCTGCTGTTCCACAACATCGATAAGGGAACGAAGTTTGAGGTGATGCCTGCGGTGATTGGAAGCGGATTGGCGGAGGTGATTCCGGGAAGGGGAGCCGCGTTCGGAGACCTGTTCAACGACGGAAAGATCGATGTGGTCATCAATTCGATGGACCACGTGCCTTCGCTGATGAGGAATGTCAATCCGGACAACCACCATTGGGTTGGATTGAGGCTGATCGGCGGGGCGAAGAGTCCGCGAGACGCTGTGGGCGCTGCGATCTACCTGACGGCGGGCGGGATCCGTCAACGTGCGGACGTGCTAAGTGGTGGCAGCTATGAGTCTTCCAACGATCAGCGACCGCACTTCGGGATTGGCGATGCGACCAAGGTGGATGCTGTCGAAATTCATTGGCCTAGCGGATTGGTGGAACAAATAGCCATCCCATCGGTTGACCGATTTTTCACGATTCAGGAGGGGAAGGGTGTTGTGCCCGGTCTGCCGGACGGGAAGGGCGAAACCGGCCACAAAAATCAGCAGACAAAGGGTGCACTGGATAAGTAGAATGCCGATCATCCTTTCGCACCTACTTAGTTCGTAAGCTGACGGAGGGAAAGCTGGGATCGATGCGGATGTTTTCGAAGTGGGCCAAGACGCAGATGGATTGGGTGGTCGGCAATCGACGGCGACTCGCTGTCGTAAGGGTGGCGTACGTCGCTCTGGTTTGCGTGCTCCTGGCAGCAAGCGTGTTTGCCTTTCTTCCGCGGATTCAGGCGCACTCGGATCAAAGCGAGACGCAACAAAAGATCACCGACGAAGCTGCAGTTCGCAAAGAGTATGCGGATAAGGTTGGTAAAACGTACAACTTTGCATTTGGTAAAGGGAATATTTCGACGCCGGGAAATGCCGCCGTGCTTGGGGACACTTTTCTGGAGCCAGATGCGTTTCCCACCGCTGATTACTGTGGCCACTGCCATAAAGAGGCGTACCACCAGTGGCGGCAGTCGTTACATTCCAACTCGTTTCGAACGCCGTTTTATCGTACAAGCGTCAATATCCTGATTAGGACCAAGGGAATAGAGTTCTCGCGCCACTGCGATAGCTGTCACAACCCGATTGCGGTGCTGGGTGGGGGACTGACGCAGAGTTCGATCGTGGATCGCAAATTCGACCAGGATGGATTGACTTGCACTACGTGCCATTCGGTGCAGAAGCTGCAGTCGACGCTTGGCAACGGGGGCTATGTAATGGGTGTACCTGCCGTTTTGGTGGACGAAAATGGCACACGCATCCCAGGCTTGGTGCCTGACTCAGAGATTTTGGCTCACCTTGATCGGCACTCGAAGGCTGTGATGCAAACCTTCTACCGGACGCCTGAGTTTTGCTCCGCCTGCCACAAGGCCAACTTGCCAAATCCGCTCAACGACTACAAGTGGATTCGTGCGTTCACGGCGTATGACGAGTGGCAAAACTCTAAGTTCTCGCAGCGAAATCCGCTTACTTTTTATCAAGCCGATTTCACTAGCTGCCAGGGTTGCCACATGAAGCGTGCGTCGAATGCGTTGCCGGAGCCCGGCGCAAAGAACGGAACCTTCGCCTCGCACCGTTGGACCGCCGGCAACACCGCTGTTCCTTTCTACTATGGGTTTGATGAGCAACTTGAGAAGACGGTCGAATTTTTGAAGACGGGAAACTATCTGAATGTCGATCTGTTCGGAATTCGTAAGGCGAACGATGACAAGTTGATCGCACCTCTGGGTTCAACCGCGTTCACTCTTGCACCGGGCGAAGTCGTGCAGGCGATGGCGGTCATTCAGAACAAAAACATCGGTCATTCGCTGATTCCAGAGGTGCGCGATCTGTATGAGGCCTGGGTGGAGTTTGTGGTCACCGACTCGAATGGCAAGGAGATCTACCACAGCGGCTTCATCAAACCAGATGGAAAGCTAGACGAGCGGGCACACAGCTTTACGAACCGTCCAGTGAATACGGACGGAGTGTTCGTCGACAATCACAAGGTGTGGACGATCCATTCGGTTGCTTATGACAATAGCATTCAGGCCGGCAGGTCTACCCTCATTCGCTATGAGTTTCGCGTTCCTTCGGGTGCGAAGGGAACACTAACGATGACTGCGAAGGTTAACTATCGACATCTTCGTCAGAGCTATCTCAATAACGTTTTCGGCGAGGATCACGTTGCCTACCCAATTGTTGAGTTGGCTTCACGATCCCGGACACTCAATCTTGGAGAGAATCCCGTAAGCGCACCCGATCCGAAGGATAACGCTGATTGGATGCGTTGGAATAACCTTGGCATTTCCTATCTCGATCAGTTGCAGTACAGCGATGCGATCCAGGCCTTTTCTCAGGTCGTTAAGTTGCGGCCCGACTATGCGGATGGCTACACCAATATTGGCCTGACAAATATCGAATGGGAGAAATATGCTTCGGCTCGCGGAGGTCTTGAAAAGGCTCTGGAGCTAAGTCCCAATAACGCGCGGGCTCTTTATTACCTTGCGTTAGTGGAACGACGGGCAGGAAATTCCGAAGCTGAGGTAGAAGATCTCAAGAAGGTTTTGGCGCAATATCCTCAATCGCGGGACGCTCGTCGTGAGCTTGGAATCTCTTACTATCAACAGCGCAAGCCTCAGGAGGCAATGGAGCAGTTTGAGGCATTGCAGGCAATCGACCCGGACGACCTGGCGGCGCATTACAATCTCGCGCTGCTGTACCGTCGTGCCGGGATGAAGGAGAAGGCCAAGGAACAATCCGCGAAGTTCGTCACGAAAAAGGTTGATCCTGGCGCTCCCACTTACTCGCTTGATTTTCTCCGCAAGCATCCGGAGATCTCGATCGAAAGTTCGCCCTGGCATGTACATCGGGACGCGCCGCATGGCGAGGCTGTTGTTGCCGGCGGAGAGCACTAAGATCAAAGTTTGGCAGCATTCTCGCGTCGAGGGCTCGGAAAATACTCTACGATAAGGTGCATTCTTAGTGCATGAGGATTAAGAGGAAGTCGTGAGTAATAGATGTTTCATTACGCCTATTTTTGCTCTGATCATCGGAACATTTATCGCACCGCTGCGAGGTCTGGCAGAAGTTCAGTGTCCCTGGTTAAATTCAGCGACGGCTGCCGGGGTTTTGGGGGGAGAGGTCCAGGCGAATGTTACTCCTCTCACACCACAGGGTGACACCACGTGTGACTTTAAACGCACGGAACATTCTGGCGTTTCTTCGTTGACGATCGCTGTGCATACGATGGCTCTCCCGTCGAAAGACTTTGCGACGTACCTGGCTCGATGCACGGGCACTGCAGTCCCGCTGAAGGCAGTCGGCAATGAGGCCATCCAGTGTGTCCAAAATAATGGTGGGGAGGAGATCATCGGTCGGGTGAGGGAACGAGCCTTCGTCATCGATCTTAAGAGAAGTACGGCGGGGCAGCGAAGTTCGACCGCGAGTGGCTTGGGTGACGAAGCGAGAAACGTGGCGGAACAAGTCGCGGGAGCGCTCTTCTAAAAATGTCATTCATCGCTCCTGGCAGTAAGCGTCTCAAACTGATGAAACTTTGCCTTGTTTGGTGTGCGTACATTGTTCATGCGAGCGCTCAGCAGAATCTGGGCACCCCTACAGCGACTCCCTCTACGCAGACTAGCTTGAGTCCGACGGAAGAAGCACAGCGGTTGATATCCCGTGGACAGTTGAGTGAAGCTGAGGCCCGGTTAAATTCTTTGGCGACTCAACAGCCGGAACCAGCGGGAGTGGAGCGTATGCGCGGGATGATTCACTACCAGCGCAATGAATTTGCGGCTGCAGATTCGGCCTTCGAAAAAGCGATCGTACAAGATCCCAAAGATCTGCAAGCAACGCAGATGCGTGGCGTGACGCTCTATCGGATGGGACAGCCGACGGCGGCAATTCCGCTTCTTGAACGAGCGAATACTCCGATAGCAAGCGACAACGCAGATGGAACCTATGTTTTGGCGGTCTGTTACCTGGACGTCCATCGTTATGACGATGCGCGCCGCATCTTTGCTCAACAGTACAAGCTCCCGGCTGACTCGGCTGCAGCGTATTTGTTTATGGGACGTATGCTGCTCCGCCGCAACTACCCAGTCGAGTCGGAACAGATGACACGCAAAGCTCTCGAACTTGAACCGAGATTACCTTTGGCGCATCTCTTGCTGGGACAGCTTGCACTATCGCGGTCGCAGGCAGCTGAAGCCGTTGTCGAGTTTGAAGCCGAACGAAAGATCAATCCTATGGACGGAGAGGTTTATGAGCGCCTGGGTGATTCCTACCTGCGAGCGTTGCGCTACGAAGATGCACAGCAGGCTTTGAACTGTGCGCTCCTCCTGGAGCCGAATTCTACTGGCCCCTACATACTGCTAGGGCAGGTTCTATTGAAGCGAGATGACGCTTTGACTGCGGTTAATTATCTGTTGCGTGCAGAGCGCATGGATTCAAATAACCATCTCACACATCTGCTGCTGGGTCAGGCTTACCGTGCTTTGGGCCGGAAAGAAGATGCCACGCGCGAGTACAAAAGCGCAGAGAGCATTCAGAACTCTGTCGAAAATCCGAAATAGCTTCGGTCTCTCACAGCAGGAGACTTCTTTACGATACGAATTGCGATGTCGGCCAGCTTCAAGATCGCAGTTGTAGCGGACAAGCTCTCACTATGTGACGAAACCTTAGCTACCGGCTCATTCGAATCGCAAGCTGCTCATTTGTAGGCGTGGCCATGACTCTCCTACTTCGCGGGAGTATCAAGCGGCTTTATCGATTGGAGCATAGTGGGGATGAGTTCCGACACCGTGGGATGAATGTGAACGGCGTGAGAGAGAGTCGTGTAAGGGGCGCCCGCGTACATGGTGCTCAAGATGCAGTGAATGGCTTCGTCTCCGCCTGTTCCGAGAATGGCGGCGCCCAAAATCTTTTTGCTCTCTGCGTCCACCAACACTTTCATGAAGCCCTGCGTTTCACCCTTTTCTACAGCGCGTCCGATTTTCGTCATCGGGCGAGTTCCGATCAAGGCAGCGCGTCCACTCTGACGCACCTGGGTTTCGGTAAGGCCTACCTGTGCCAGCGGAGGATCGATGTAAAGAGCACTCACAGGAATGCGGTCACTGACGCGGCGAGAGGCTTTGTCGAGTAGGTTGTCCGCTACGATCTCGAAGTCGTTGTACGAGGTGTGAGTAAAGGCACCTCTTCCGTTGCAATCTCCGAGCGCCCAGATACCTGGGACAGAAGTTTGGAGCTGGTCGTCTACGGTTACAAATCCGTGCATATCAGTCTTGACGCCAGCCGCTGTCAGGCCGAGATCGTCTGTGTTTGGCGACCTTCCAACGGCGAGAAGAATGCGCGACCCGACGACCCGAGGGTGACCGTCAAGGCAATCGAGACCGACCGCTACTTCTCCGCCTTCGTTCTCAAGTCGGATACAGTTCGCGTCGAGGCGAAGCTGAATCCCCTCGGATTGAAGGATCTCCTGGATACCGAGAGAGAGGTCTTCATCCTCGTTGGGGACGAGTCGCGACTTGCGTTCGACGACGGTTACCTCAGACCCGAAGCGTCGGTACATCTGAGCGAACTCAAGCCCGACGTAGCTGCCTCCCACGACGATGAGATGTTTGGGAAGCTCGTCAAGGTCGAGGATGGTCGTGCTAGTAAGAAAAGGGACCTCCCGAACGCCAGGCATATCCGGAACAGCGGGCCTCGCACCGACGTTGAGAAAGATGTTTTTTGCGCACAGGACCTGGTCGCCAACGCGAATCTCGTTGGGAGACTCGAAGCGCGCTGCTCCTGTAAAGACGGTGCATCGCTCCATGCCGCGCAGCCAATTTTCAACGCCGGTGCGAGACTTCATTACGATCGCGTTCTTGCGAGCCAATACTTGTTTCATGTCGACGACGACCGGTTCTTTGCGGACTACTCCGAAGTCGCTGCCGCGCCGTGCGATGTGAGCTGCGTGTGCACTAGCGACCATTGCCTTGGTTGGTGTGCATCCGACGTTCACACAGGTTCCGCCGAAGAGCTTGCGCTCGACCAGGGCGACCGTCCAGCCGGCCTGTGTGAGACGGCCCGCTAACGAAGGTCCTGCCTGTCCAGCACCGATGACAATTGCGTCGAAGTCCTGTCTCATCCGAGTCTCGTGACTACTACGATAGCAAGAATGATCGCTACGGCATCTTCCAGTAAAGCGGCAGGAAGGTCTTTGCCAAACATCTCAGCGAGTTTCGTGCGTACGGCCGCGCCCCCAAGTGTACCCGCGACCGCACCGACAGCGCCGGCGACGAGGCCTATGATCAACGATTGGCGGGCGGCTCCAACGGCTGCTCCAGAAAAGGCGCCGGTAATGATCCGGGTGATGAATTGAGGAGGTACCTTGCGGCTGGGCGTCTTCGGCAGCTTGTCATTGATCAGCTCCCCGATAGCCAGCAATGTAAAGATGTAGGGGGTAGCCGCATAACCTAAAAATGCGAGAGAGGTGCCTTGAAGCGGCAGAAGCCCAAGGCGAGCTGCCCAACTTACAGCCGCGGGTGCGGTCAAGGCACGAAGACCAGCGACAATGCCGATCAAAAACGCAAGCACGATGATGAACATGAAAGCTCCTGTCGAGGGGAAGTATTGATCTGTTGAGTTTCATAGCACGGCTGCTGATACTGCGCGAGGCTTGAAGCGTTACAAGCCTAGATCGGTAAGGCCGGGGTGGTCGTCTGGACGGCGGCCGAGCGGCCAATGAAAGAGGCGCTCGCTCTCCTTAATTGGAAGGTCGTTAATACAAGCGTAGCGGTGATGCATAATCCCGCCTTCGTCGAACTCCCAATTTTCATTTCCGTAAGAGCGGAACCATTGTCCGGCTGCATCATGCGACTCGTAAGCGAAACGCACCGCAATGCGGGAGCCTCCAAACGCCCACAGCTCTTTGATGAGCCGATAGTCCAACTCTTTTTGCCATTTGCGAGTGAGAAACTGCACGATCTGCTCTCGTCCGGTGACAAACTCCGAGCGATTGCGCCACTTGCTGCCGACAGTATAGGCGAGGGCGACCTGCTCCGGATTGCGTGAGTTCCACCCGTCTTCGGCCTTACGCACCTTAAGGATTGCCGTCTCCTGTGTGAATGGTGGGACGAGGGCGACTTTCGATTCACTGCTCATTTCTTTACTCCTTCTGGCTATGGGTCGTAAATTCTCTGTGAAAGAGAACAAGTGAGAACAACGGCGGACAACGAAATAGTTATCAAACGTATCAAGAAAGTTGCGACGGTAAACCTATAAGTGGTTGATCTCCTAGATAGCTTGTTTCTAACTAATGTTACGGCCTTCGATTTGGAGGACGTATCGAGTAGCCGGGCTCTACGTTTGCATCTCTTAGTGTGCAAACTAGAACTCGGTGAAACTATTGAGAACCATGTCTCGTTATTTAGTTAGAGTTTTTGAGCGTATGAAATGCGGCATATCTTTTGAAAAAAAGAGTTCAAAAGATGGCTTCCCGCGTTCGCTTTTTTGATGTCGATAGTCTAGTATCGGTTGCGGAATTGGATTGCGGGCTCGAGCTTTTCTCAGTTAGAGGAGGCAGTAACCATGCCAGATTCCTACTTCTCATCCCTCTCGAATTTATTCCCCACCTCGGCTGTCCAGAGCATTGCCAGCCAATTCGGGGCGTCAGAGCGAACCGTACTCAGCGGCCTTCAATCATCCATTGCTGCTGTAGTCAGTGGTCTCGCACAGAAGTCTAACGATAAGGGTTTCATCGGCCAAATTGTTCAACTGGCGACGTCGACTCCGGAAAACGCTGCCACCGCCGCGCTTTCGCATGACGCTCTCACCAACCCAAACTCCTCCTCTTTTTCTGGGGCAAACCAATTGCTCTCCGGCGTCTTCGGCGGTAAACTTGGCTCCATTACCGAGGCACTGAGCAGTCAGACGGGACTGCGCTCAACGGCAATTTCCACTCTGCTGTCGCTTGGCGGTACGACGGTTCTGAGCCTGCTTGGGAACAAATTCCGCGACGGCAGCTTGAACGCGGGCAGTCTTCCAGCCTTCCTGCAAAAGGAGAGTGCCGCATTGCAGGGGCATCTGCCGGTTGGATTCACTACGGGACCGGCTGCCGTGACAACGCACAAAGTAGACGTCAACCCCGTAATCGCACAGGCAGTACAGGTAGAAAAAAGCCGCTCTTTCTTGCCCTGGTTGCTGGGTCTGTTGGTGGCTGCGCTTCTGCTGGGCTATTGGTGGTTCCGCTCCCGCCCGGAGCCGGTAGCGGTTGCCACGCCGGCGCCAGTCGTTGCTCCCGTTCCTCCCAAAATCACATCTTCCAATGGAGTCGATCTAGGCTCGTTGGTCGATGTCAAACTTTGCGATGGAAGCGTCATACGGGTTCCAGAGCGTGGCATGGAGGCGAAGGTGGTCACATTCATTGAAGACCCCGCCCACAAACCCGACAAAACTTCCTGGGTCGATTTTGACCGACTGCTCTTCGATACGGACTCGGCTACTTTGCAGCCACAGTCGACAGATCAACTCAACAACTTCGCGGCGACTCTCAAGGCTTGCCCCGACGTCCACCTTACCGTCGGCGGCTACACCGATAACACCGGTGACGCCGCACATAACCAGAAGCTCTCTCAAGATCGCGCCAATAGCGTGGTTGCCCAGCTGGAGACCATGGGGATTGCGTCCAATCGTCTGGTTGCCAAGGGATATGGCGATCACAACCCAGTCGGGGACAACTCTACCGAAGAAGGCCGCGCACTCAATCGGCGGATCTCCGTACTGGTAACCGCTAAGTAGCGAGCAGGCGTTACTCGACGCTTGCTCTCCCATCGAGGTTCTACTTATGAATCCGTCCCTTGATAAATTGGGCGCGGCCGACACGACAGCCGCGCACGCCGAACGGGAGACCGTCATCCCGCTCCTGGAAGAACAGTTCTCCGTTGCCAAACGTGTTGTAGAAACAGCACGGGTCCGTGTATCGCGAGTCACTCATGACCATCAACAGATGGTCGATGAGCTGCTGAATCACGAGAAGGTGGAGGTCGAACACGTTCCGATCGACCGACCAATCGACACCATGCCTTCCATACGCCAGGAAGGCGAGGTAACGATCATCCCTGTCGTTGAGGAAGTTTTGAAAGTGGAACGCTGCCTGGTGCTCAAGGAAGAGGTGCATATTCGGCGCATCAAGACGACCGAAAGGCATCAAGAGCAGGTGACGCTGCGCAAGCAGGAAGTCCTTGTCTCCCGCACTCCCATAGAACACTCTGAAGTCCCCGATTAGGCGACTCAAACCGTTGCAGTTAACCCGCGAAAGGAAACACTCATGAGCAACTTCGAAAAGATCGTGACTTTATTTGACACAGCGGAACATGCCCAAGCTGCCGAAACGAATCTGCAGCATGCGGGCTTTTCTGATGGCGACATCAGCATTCTTAGCGGCTCGGATCTCCCCAAAGCCGGCGAAGCCCTGCGCGAGCCTGGCCTTTGGCATCGCATGTTTGGCAGCGACATCGCACAGCACGAAGCGACAGTCTATGCAAAAGCAGTTGAGTCCGGCGGAGTTGTGTTGACTCTGCGAGCGGCGGAGGCAGATGTTCCCAAAGCGATGGCGATCCTCAACCAGCACAAACTGGTCGACGTAACCGACCGTGCCGTCGATACGGGCGTTATCTCGAAGGCTTCCGCCGCAACACTTGCTGCTCCGGCTGCAGTTGCTGCAGCGGTGCCCACCAAGCCCGTCACCTCGGACCTAGGGAAGAACGAGGTGATTCGCCTCGCCGAAGAGCACCTGGAAGTCGGTAAGCGCCTGATCGAAGAAGGAACCACGCGCATCCGACGCTTCGTTACCGAGACGCCTGTCGAAAAACAGGTGACCCTCCACGAAGAGCATGCGGAAGTTGTTCGTCGCGCTGTCAGCGACCCCGACTACGTGAAGGATATCGACTGGTCCGATCAGACGATCGAAGTGCTGGAGACCTCCGAACAGGCTGTCGTCTCCAAGACGGCGCGTGTTGCGGAAGAGGTTGTCGTCGGTAAGACCGGCTCCGATCGTGTCGAGACAGTGCACGATACGGTGCGGCGTCAACAGGTCGAAGTGGAACGCGTCCCGGGAAAGAACCCACCAGCAGCCAGGACGTAGTCCTCGCAGATGGCCCGCCCGGACCGGATAAATCCCGGCACCGGGCGGGATCCAATCACGCATTCTAATGTCGGCTGTTTCTCCTTCGTTTTGAAGGCGAGCTGATCTCAACTCTTCACAAGCGAAAGCTCGGGTTCCACGCTCTTTCGCCCGTCGACAGGATCTACTCGGTCCTTAGTCCTGGACCAGCCGAATCGTCGTGGAGTCTCCATTGCCGATCGTCACCAGGTATCCCAACCGTGGAACGATTGCAACGTGAGAACGTGCGTCCTCGCTTCCGCCTTCGCGTAGTTCGTGCTCGACGATTGCGGCCAGCCTTGCTCTCATAAATCTGCTCTTCAACTCATCTGCCATAGGGGTACCTGCTCCAAACCAAGAGAGTTGGCCATTCCGCAAAATCAAGGAATGTAGATACATCATCAACGCAGTGTTAATTTTGGCTATCATACAGAAGTTGCATACAACTTGGTGCAAGAAATTTCCGCGGGGGGACTACATTTGTATTCCCTCCGGCGTGACAGCCAGCGAATCTACGAACCGCACCAACAGTCTTTGAGGCCGGAATGGTTTCCCGGCCACGCTACAGTCACGGTTGTTGTCTGATGCAATGTTGCGGAGGAGGTGCTCTGGGAGGGAGTAGCTCGCCAGAGTTCGGGATAGCGCTTCCTGCATCCAGAGTCGGCGCGTCTGCGATTGCTCAGTTCATGTCTTATCCGTTACGATGCGCGCCGCATCAAGGGCTGTCTCCCCAACCCTGGCACCGAGTCTGTATGCCGTTTCATTCACCGCCGAGATAATGCCCTGTGTCAGCGTTGACTCGCCATCACCGATACACGCCGAATCCGCGGCCACCGTAGCGGCGGCAATACCGTCAGAATCGAGAAGAGGAAGGCAGGCAGCACCCGCGCGATCGACGCCGAAGCCGGCATCGTTGAAAAGCGACGCAGGGACAGCATACGTATTGCATCCCTCCAGGGATAAGTATGCTGTCCCTGCATCCCTTGCTCAGAAGGCAGCCTTTTGAGGAAACGGAATTCCAACCGCAGCTGAACTGACCTTCGTCAACAACCACTTGCCGTTGATCTTTTTGGCTTCACCGCTAAGGTATACGTGGCTCTTTGCCGTCCAAGACGGCTGGCCAGTTGCCGGATCCAATGACACGTCGAAGTAATGACATTCGAAATACACCGATGATTTCCATTGGCTGTCACCGTCCTTTACAGGAACATACTTCGTTTTGTACACCGGGGAAAGCGACACCCACCTATTGGCTGGCTGCAACCCGCCGGCAACATACTTGAAGAACGTGCACAGCGTGCCCTGCTTCCCGGTGGCGGAGGTGTCGCCCGAGGGTGTAGGGCAAGTTGCGGGATCCTCCGGATCGCCGTTGCCAATGTAATTTCCTGCCGTGATAGTAGTGCCGATAACGGTGAGTTCGGCGTCTTTGGACCAGAGCGCGAGTATGTCGCGGGTTCGCTGAGTTATCACTGCAGGCGAATCGACGCTCACGGGATCGTGCACGCTGATTGACGCATGAAAGGTTGCATGAAGCTGTTCCAGTTCCGTCTTTTGGGCCAGTTGTTCGTAATCGTCCCACCAGCCATCTGCATGGGCGACTCCTATCGCTGCGATAATTCCGACAGCGAGCAGCACCAAAAGACGTGCGAACTTCTTCCTGAGTGTAGATTTCATGTCCGTCTCCCTCTGATTTTTGCGGCGCGGTTGTCGTTCTCACTGCGCCTGGTTGTTTGTCTTCACTCCATTTGCGAAAATCGCAGCCGGAACCTGTAAGTGGGCGGTTTTTCTCTTCGGCGGTTGTTCTCTCATTTCCTGGTACGTGACCCTGTGGTTCCGTTTGTTGGAATAGTCCCTTTTCAGCGCTGCCGTCGTGCCTGAAGATGCGGCTTTGCTGATTAACGCGACGCCTGCAGGGAAGAGGGATCATCAGGAAGAGAGAAAGTGCAAAGATCGTGAATTGCAGATAAAATCCTGACCATCAGAATTGCAATAATTGCTGTTTTTTGAACGGGCTACGATGGGAGGGTGGCGACGTGGTCCAGGAACCCGACGTGACGGCCCTGCTAATCGAAGTAGCGAATGGGAACCAGGCCGCTCAGGAAAAGCTTGTTCCTTTGGTCTATGACCAGCTTAAAAAGCTGGCCAGCGGGTACATGCGGCGCGAGCGGTCGGGGCATACCCTGCAGACCACAGCTCTTGTTCATGAAGCTTATCTCAAACTGGTTGGCCAGCATTCTCCCCACTGGCAGAACCGCGCCCAGTTCTATGGGACTGCTGCCCAACTGATGAGGCGCATTCTGATCGACCATGCCCGCCGCCACCTGCGGGAGAAACGTGGCGGAACCCAGGTGATTCTGCCCCTGGAAGAAGCATTGGCTTTTACCCCGGAACACTCCGAAGATCTCTTGAGATTGGACGAAGCTCTCGACCGTCTATCGAAGCTCGATCCGCGCCAAAGCCGCATCGTTGAATTGCGCTTCTTTGGAGGCCTGAGCGTCGAGGAAACCTCCAGCTTTCTGAACGTCTCCCCGATCACCGTCAAGCGGGATTGGGCTGTAGCGAAGGTCTGGCTGTACGGCGAATTGAGGCCTGACAATGGGGATGACTGCAAAACAGTGGGAACTCGTTAAAGACCTGTACCAGAGTGCGCTCGAATGCAACCCTGCGCAGCGGGCTTATTTTCTCGAACAAAACGAGCGCGACGAAGTGGTCCGCGCTGAAGTGGACCGGCTGCTTGGCATGCACGCTCGTTTGGGCAGCTTCTTATCCAGCCCGGCCTTTGTTGACCCTCGGCGCGCTGCCGCAAATCCCCTGGAACGACTCACCCCTGGTGAAGTGTTAGCGAAGCGGTTCCGCATCGTCAGTTTCATCGCTGCCGGAGGTATGGGTGAGGTCTACAAAGCCGAAGACTTGCTGCTCGACCGAATGGTTGCGCTGAAACTGTTGCCAAAGGAACTAGCGGAAGATAGGGACTCGCTACAGCAATTTCTGCGCGAAGCGAAAACTGCTTCTGCCTTGAATCACGCAAGCATTTGCAGGGTGTATGACTTTGGGGAAGATGCCGCGAGAGCATTCATCGCGATGGAGTACCTGGATGGCGAGACACTTTCAGCGCGCATCCAGAAGGGCAGGCTCTCGACGGTCGAGGCCCTGAAGATCGCAATCGCGGTTGCGGATGCACTCGCCACGGCACACCGTAAAGGCATCGTCCATCGCGACCTTAAACCGGGCAACATCATGCTCACCGAAAGCGGGGCAATTTTGCTCGATTTTGGGCTGGCAAAGTACGAACGACCCATCTTGTCTGCGGAAGAGAACCTGGCAGGCCTTACCGCTGACGCCCAGGTGGTTGGCACGCTGCCGTACATGTCTCCTGAGCAGTTGCACGGTCAACCGGTGGACGCCCGTAGCGACATATTTGCGTTTGGCGCGGTTCTCTACGAGATGTTCACGGGAAAGAAAGCATTCCCGCGTAAGCCCACGAGTGAAACATTGATAGCAGTCGAGCGGGAGGAGCCCAGCCCGCTCGCAGAAGATGCCCCGAATGAAGATGTCCCGAAGGCACTGGACCGAATCATTCGTTGCTGTTTACGCAAGCGCCCCGAAGATCGTTACGCAAGCATGATGGAGGTTGAGCAAGAGCTCAAGAATTGCGCCGAACTGATTTCAGCGCCTGCCATTGGTCTTAATCCGAGATTGCTGTTCCGGCAATGTAGGCGGCCCCGCGTCGCAATCCCCGCGCTGATTATCCTCATAGCATTCATAAGCTTAATTGCCTGGGGAACTCACCACTATTCCAAAGTCAGATGGGCCAGGGAGCAGGCCTTACCGCAGATCGGCAAGCTCATCGAACGGGGTGAACCTGGCAAAGCCTATGCACTTGCTGTTCAGGCCGAGCGATACATTCCGGCTGATCCCACCCTGGCCAGATTCTGGCCCGATATTTCCTGGTCCGATTCCATCATCACCAGCCCTCCGGGGGCGTCGGTCTACCGCAGGAACTACAACTCGCCGAACGCCCAATGGGAATTTGCCGGCCTCTCGCCCATTTTGAAAGGGAGGTTTCCTGCTGTGGATTCGAGTTGGAAATTCGAATTGCCCGGCTATATGGCGCTCGAACGCGCTACCTTCCCGTCCGGCCCAGTCACGGTGGCGCTGCATAGCGATGTGCAGGCTCACAGCGGAATGGTTCCTGTTGAGCTCGACCAGGGATCTGCGGACGGCGACCATTTCGCCCAGTGGGGGATTGTAGGCATTGCAGGCTTTCAGGCCTTGCATCCAGTCCGGGTTGGAAAATACTGGATCGATAAGTTCGAGGTCACCAATCGCGAGTTCAAACGCTTTGTGGACCAGGGCGGTTACAAGAAGCAGGAGTATTGGGAACACGAATTCCGAAAGGATGGACGCGTCCTTTCGTGGGCCGACGCGATGAAACTCTTTGTCGATAAAACGAGCAGGCCAGGACCTTCCACCTGGACACGAGGTGAATATCCGCAGGGTGAAGGCGAATATCCTGTCACCGGTGTGAGCTGGTTCGAGGCTGAAGCATATGCTGAGTTTGTAGGCAAGTCGCTCCCGACCATTTATCACTGGGCGGCTGCTGCATCCCCGACGGACAGCTCCAGCCTGATACCCGCCAGCAACTTCAGTGGCAAGGGGCCTTCGCCGGTCGGCGCTTACCACGGCATGAGCTGGAGCGGCGCTTACGATATGGCAGGTAACGCGAAGGAGTGGTGCGCGAACGAAGCGACGTCGGGCCGGCGTTACATCCTGGGCGGCGCCTGGGACGAACCTACTTATATGTTCAACTATCCCGACGCTCGTTCACCCTTCGAGCGGTCCCGAGGATTTGGTTTTCGTTGCGCGAAATATGAGTCGACTGGTAAGGACGTCGAAGCAGCAGGCGCT
The DNA here is from genome assembly GCF_051013365.1 of Tunturiibacter psychrotolerans. GTDB lineage: Bacteria > Acidobacteriota > Terriglobia > Terriglobales > Acidobacteriaceae > Edaphobacter > Edaphobacter psychrotolerans_A. Next base: position 3,731,891 of record NZ_CP132941.1, read on the forward strand.
CCGATCACGGTTCAATTGCGAGAGTTCGGCTCAGAAAAACCTGTTTCCGATCAACTCTTCCGTGCATACAAGAACGAATATTCTTATGATAAGACGCCGTTGCATGCGAAGGTGGAGTCTGTGGAACAGGCTGAAGATTGGAGGGTGGAAAAGGTGTCATTCGACGCGGCTTACGGCGGCGAGCGAGTCACCGCGTATTTGTTTCTGCCCAAAGGAGCGTCACTGCCTTTTCAAGTCGTCGTGTACTTTCCCGGCGCTGCCGCCGCTCACATGCGATCGAGCGCAGAAGGGGTCCAGAAATATCTTTCAGACTTCGATTTCATTATAAAAAGTGGACGAGCGGTCCTATTCCCTATCTACAAGGGGACGTTTGAACGCGGCAGCGGACTTAAGCCGATCTACTTTCCAAACACCAGCAGTACTTATCGAGACAACGTCATTTTTTGGTCTAAGGACCTTAGCCGCTCGGTCGACTACCTTGAGACACGCCCGGATATCAATCCCAACGCGTTGGCCTACGAGGGTGACAGTTGGGGGGCAGCGATGGGGGGACTCCTCCCCGCTGTTGAAACCCGCCTAAAGGCATTAATTCTCATAACACCAGGACTCTGGTTACAACAGCCATTGCCGGAGGTGGATCAAGTCAACTTCGCTCCACATGTGAAGGCACCTGTTCTAATGTTCAATGGCCGTTTCGATTTCATCTGGCCGCCCAAAATCTCTCAAGAGCCCATGTTCCGTCTGCTAGGAACGCCCCCAGAGCAAAAGCGCCGCGTGGTTTACGACACGGCACACGACATACCGCGAACTGAGATGATAAAGGAATCGCTCAACTGGCTCGACAAATATCTGGGATCCGTGAGATAGGACAGGCACAATTTTCGTCATACGCATCGCCAGATGGCCGCCGACCTGGGAACGTCCATTGAAGTCCAGCAGGCGAAGATGCGGCACACAACACCGACCTGACGATGAAGTATGGCCGTGAGAAGTCGAAGCTGGAAACCGTTCGGCCAGCCAATCCCAAGATCGTAGAGATGTTCAAAGAATAGGGTAGCTTCTGTTATGGGACCATTATTGGACCCTGCTACTTATTAAGTATGCAATTATGGGGCGATTATGGAGCACCGAATGGGATTTGAACCCATGAATACGTTGGGAAAGTAGTGTGAATGCTGCGAAGCGCGAAATCTATCGTTTGCGCCTAGAGGAGGCTGACATCCAAGGACTGGAGCCGGCATGCAGACCAAAAGAGAGCCTGGATCTTGCGGAAATCAGGAAGAAGATTGACGAGGAGTCGAATATGCTCATTTTTCTGCAGTCACACGTCGACAAGCTGAATGCGATGCCGCATCGAGCAAAACTTAGGGTTAATGCGGCAACTAGAAATTCATAGGGACGTGCAACTACCTTGGCCTTCAGGGCGCTGCCGGTAGCACAATGCGCTTTCGGGTCGCCCGCACAACCTGAACCGTAGAAGTAACTGGATTTAGAACTACTGATTGTCAATCTGACTAACCAGCGGGCGTTGAGTTTTCGGCACAAACCCTGGGGAACCTTCAACAGCCCTGTTGCGGGACGCAGTCTATCGTCTTACTGAACGCGGAACGCGCTTCGCCGAGAATTTAGCTTTGTCAAGGCGATCGGCCACTGGAGGAAAGTCGGGCGTCGGCCCGGTCCAGAGCAGATCGTCAACAGTTGCAAAAAGCGGGAGATCGGTTCGAAGGGTAGCAAGGTCTCGGAAGAGAAAAGCCAGATCCCGCTTGCTGTTGAAAACATCGGAGAGGCTCTTTAGATTGGAGACGTTGATCCGCCAATCCTTTGCGTCAGGTGGAATTGCTTCCAATCTGCCAAAACGCGACAGGACTGTTGCTGCAGACTTCGTTCGCCAACCCGCCAGTCCAGGATAACCGTCTGCAGTGTCGCCAACTAAGGCGAGGTAGTCGGGAATGGAGTTCGGTTTGACTCCAAACTTCTGTATGACTCCCTGTTCATCCCGTTCAAGACGTCTGCGGCGGTCAAGTTGAACAACCCGCGTTCCCTGAACGCACTGAGCAAGATCTTATCCGGGGTACTGATGACGACACGCTCAACTCGACTGTCTTCTCGTGCGAGGAAAGCTGCCGAGGCCAGCGCGTCGTCTGCCTCGTACTCTTCCATCGCTCACACCACTACTCCGAGTGCGGTCAGCGTCTCTTCGAGCAGCGGGAACTGAGATCGCAGCTCGGGGTCTACGCCCTCACCGGTCTTATATCCGGGCCACATTTGTTTCCGGAAGGATTCAATCACATGGTCTGTCGCCACCCCGATGTACGTCTTACCGGCCTGCATCATGCCTAAAAGTGAACCGAGGACACCACGCACGGCAGCCACCTCGCGACCTTCGCTGTCTTTAGCGGATGGGAGGGCGTAGAAATGCCTGAAGAGCTCGTAAGTCCCGTCAATCAGATGCACTTCCATAACGCTCCCTTAAATCCATAAGGAAATCATTAGGCAGATGTTATCGTTACGGCGCGCATGTCATCTTCTCCATCGCTAGAGAACCAAATGCCATATCACCTGCCTCGACCAGGACACCGTAAACGGACCTCGTCGGTATGAAACGAAATCGCCCTGGCCATCACTATCCCTTAGAACCCAGTTTGATACTCGGTCTTGGAGGAATGCCGTGAGCATCCCAAGTTCAGTAGACATCGCTAATTGAGAGCACCAGCCGATTAGCGCGAGAGGAAGCTGTGCCGGTTCTTTTACATGGCGGCATCAAAGCCAGCTCATTCGACTCCGAATGTGATCCCCATTGCAGCCAAACATCAAATTCCTGGATGGAGGGGCCGGATGGTGAAAGGAACAGAAGTTCCAATTGCGCCTTGTGGCGGACATTTTTCCATCCAACCAATGAAGCCTCAAAGATGCGATGACCGTGATTTCGCCTCTTACGCATCTGGTGGTGCAGGTGCTCTGGGTGCGCTACTTGTGGCTCTGGATCAGTTCGCCCCAAGCATTTGCCACTCATACGGCTCTGGCTTTCGGTGACTTTCAATCTTATTACACGCTCCGCAGTGTGACTGGTAACGCTGGTGGGTTCCAGATTGCGCGTGATCCGTACACCTACCTGGTGTCAAAGGGTCCCGTTGCATTCATCGGATATGGCCGTGGTGGGTTCTGACTCAGCACGCGTAAGCAATAGCAACACCCAGCCTCCATCATCTTCCCAGGTGGTGGAGGCTTATTTTTTTTGTCCCGACCGAACGAAGGCCACCCTTCAGCGCAGGCTGCCGAACAGACTATTCCGCGACCATCGATGATTAGGCGCAGCCATTTCAGAAATTCTGGGATGAGGAGATTTCTCGTCTCTGTTTCCTTTTAGTTGTCTCTCCTCCTTTCTATCCTTGCTTGCAGATATCTTTCAGCTGTAGCCATTTGTGACGGTGATGAGGTCGCCCTAGGACAAAACTATCGCAAGCAGATGGGGATTTAGTGCGTTGTTCGCATCCAGTCACAAGCTCACGGGCGACGTGTTGAGCAGAGCAGTCTCCACTGTTTTCTCGGTGTTTATCAGCGGAGCCAATCATTCGCTGTGATCCCACACACCTTAGCATTTCTTAGTATGCCAGCCCACGCGAAACGTCAGTTGTTGGTCCTGTACTCGTTACGCTGAAAGCTGCTTTCCAGCCTGTTAGCACCTATGGCTCGAGCCACGCGCGCGCGTATCTCTGACGAAATGCCATCATCCCCTACCCACCCGCAGAGAATCAGCGCATCTGGGAATAACAAGCGCAATAGTCTGCTCACCACTGCACGTCTGTGAAATGCGCGTCAGCCTCCCCTTCATTGCAGAACCAGAACAGGCCCGATTTAACCATCTCGGCTGTAGGCTTTTCGGATTTGCAGATCGCAGCGCCACCGTGGAACCCATCGCCGTAACCCCCCAAGATGGCATGGAGTTTGAGTCAACGAAACTGGGTATGATCTCAACATCTCTAGAGAGTGAACTCAAGCCACCTTCAAAATCACTCGTCGCGTTTCGCTCTCGGTCAGCAAAGAGCGGCGGAGCTTCCTGTTTATTGGTTGTTCCACTACCCGATACAGTACGATCGAAACCAGGGTTGCGCAGCAGGACATAATCAAAACTGAAGCAATCTCACCTTTCAGGTGCGTCGACGTCAAGGTTGAAATTTTCACCATTCTTTTGGCCAGTACGATGAGTACCAGGAAATGCGACAGGTAGAGCGAATAGGACGCATCCCCAAGCAGGAGTGCCCAGCGCGGCCAGAGCCCCTCGAAACGATCCTCCAGCATGACAAATGCTGAAACCAGCAGAGCAGCTGGAACTCCCCATTGCAGGACGCGTATGGGGGTCCGTGGAGCGAAAAAAAACAACATCGGAGCGACGATTAGGAGCAGCGCGGAAGTTGCCACGTTCAAGCGAACACCTTGAATGACGAGTTGTCCGAGCAACACACCTGCAAGGAATTCCAGCAGCATGGGATCAGTCAGTACCAGCAGGATCGCAGGCCAATGCGCTCCATGGAATGTTCCCGCCACTACCAATATCGACATGATCGGGGTGAGGAAGTAGGCCACACGAACGCGTAAAGCGAGCGCTAACGCGAACAGAAGATAAAAGAACATCTCAAATGATAGAGTCCATCCCACATTTAGTAGCGGCTGAATGTGGCCGAGGGAATCCCTGTACGGAATGAGCAGAAAGGACGATACGATATACCCTAATGGCGTTTGAACGTGCTGGCCGGTGCCCGCAAATCGCGGATACCACCGAACTATCGTCACTTTTAGGAGATAAACGAGCGAGACGATCCAGTAGAGCGGATAGATCCTGATCAGCCTTCGTTCAAGAAAGCTGACGGCAGGGTGGGTCTTATCCTCCCTTCCAATCGTCGAAATCGCCATGACGAATCCGCTGATGACAAAGAAAATATCTACACCAGCAGCGCCGGCCTCCCAGGTCGGTGCGGAAACTCCTTTACCAAGACTCTGTGACCACGATTGGGTGGAATGATGAATCACGACCATGCACGCTGCCAACCCACGCAACACCTGTATTCCGCGAAATGTAGGTACAGTTTTTATCTTGATATCGCTCAATCTCACCCGCGTCTTAGAACCGTCGTTTTGTCATTAGCATCTTTGATTTTAACCGGATGCGGCGTCGAGTGGCCCTTCGTACCCACATCGGTGGCGCAGTACCGAGCCTATGGAGATTCGATTACACACGGCTTCACATTAGACGATCCTGCTACGCAATCTTACCCCAACCTCGTAGCGAAGTACGAGCACGTGACTCTGGCGAACAACGCGCTCTCCGCCAACCAGGCGTGCGACGTGCCGACGCTGCAGATCTTTCCCAATCAGGATAGTCCGACGCTGGCTACCCATCCAACCTACAGCTTGTTGATCGGTACCAATGACGTCACATTCAAGGGCGTAGGCCCGTATGAAGCCGTGTTTGAACTCTGTCATCAGGCCACAATCTCTTGGTTCGCACTGCCAGCTGAATCTAAGGTTCTGGCCGGCGGGACGGTAGGGGTAACAACCACAGGGCCAGGAGCGATAGACACGACCAATAATTGGAATTCCTGGACTACGGGCGGTCTAGGATCGACCGTTAGCTTTGCCATTACTACGTCCTATGCCGGTCCTATCTATGCGTGGCCCAGGATCGACGATGATAATCCCGCGACCTACAGTTACTCTGTAGATGGGGTTGTTGTGGGCACAGGAAGCGTGCAAACTACGCCGAGGATAGCAACCAGCGCCGCACACACTACAAACTCGCTCAGTTTCCTCCGCTTGCCGTCGGTCCGCGCTGGGAAACATGTGGTTACATTCACCCAGACCAGCGCAGGCGCCAATGGAGTTTCTGTCGTGGGCATCGGTACACCGACTGGACCCTCTGCTAACAGCCTTCCTACTGTGCTCGTGGGAACGATTCCGTTTCACATTCAAAATCCAACAGACCCCTGCAACTTTCCTAAGGGGACCTGTCAGGTATATATCGAAGATATCGAGGCCGACGTAAATCTCTTTTCCGCAGACGGACTTAACGTTCGACTCTTCGACACCCGAAAGTACATGTTCGGAACGCCCGCTGAGATGAACGATATGCTGCATCCGAATCGATTGGGACAGATGGAACTAAGCCGCTCGGTCGAGGCTTTATGGTGAATGCCTGCGGACAACTCGTCGCTAAACAAAGAAAGACAAAATCCATCTTCTTAGAAGCACTTAGACAGATCAGCAAGGTTTGCTGCGGGGTATAGCAAAAACTGCGTGACTAGCGTCTTGGGTACAGCAATTTTTGCTACACCTCTGGGCCTGTTTGGGCACGTAACGCGCGCGGTCTCTGTTTGATTCTCTGTCTTTCCTTTAGCGGCTTCCACTCCCATGAGGGCTTCAATAACGTGTAAACGTGGCTTTGTCCCTTTTCTCGCTTGTATGAAATCAGGTTCCATTCAAATAGTCTCTTTCTCGCATCGCATCTAGGGCTGGCCAGAGACGGTCTCATTGATCGTGTGCGGAGATGCCCAGTCGACCTTGAATGGTTCTATGCGCGTACCAAGGGATCGCGATTTTGCTGTTTTGAATGCCGAAATATCTTTCACCAACGGGATCAAAAGAACAAAGAAAGACGGCGGAAGTGGGCGCGTGAAAACTACCAAAGCCGTAAAGAACTAGAAGTCGGATCTCGCATCGGTGTGGCCTTCTCGAGATACCTAATTTGCTCATCATAGGTGAGAACTCGAGTCTGTTCGTTGTCCTCACGCAAAACCTTCGCCGCCGTCTTGCTTATCGGATTTCTCAGAGGCACTTCGCCCTTGATTGCGTGATTGAACATCGCTCGCAAACATGCCAGTTCACGGTTGACCGTGGCTGGCCGTGACGCTGGCAGCGATGCTAGGCCACTCTAAGATCAATATGGTTATCCGCTACGCCCACCCGACGCAAGAGCACCAGTCAAAGGCGATGGACAAGATGGAGAAGTATGTCGGCGAACACAAGATCGCCCATGCGGAGCGAACAGCGCCGCAACTGTCTCATGTCGTTCAATAGCGGCGGAGCAGAGCGGGGAGCACAAGAAAAGCGCGGCAGCCGCTACATTTTCCGCTACAGTAGCCAGTGCTGCGCTTGAATTGCTCTCTAAGCTGTTGAGATTATTGGAGCACCGAATGGGATTTGAACCCATGAATACTGGTTTTGCAGACCAGCGCGTTAGCCACTTCGCCATCGGTGCCCTGTTCGCCACGCTTCCGAAGCTTCGTGGCGAGGCAAGTATTTCTCTACTTCGGTTGTGCCACTGTCCGTAGATAAGGCTTTACCGTTTTGTAACCGGGAAAGATCTTATCGGCGTCCTCATTCGAGACAGCTCCAGTAATGATAACGTCATCGCCCTGCTTCCAGTTTGCCGGCGTTGCCACCTTGTGCTGTGTGGTCAACTGAATTGAGTCGAGCACACGAATGATCTCATCGAAGTTGCGCCCAGTCGTCATGGGATAAGCGAGCGTGAGCTTGATCCTCTTATCCGGTCCAATGACAAAAACCGTCCGCACCGGCGCATTGTTGGCCGGTGTTCGACCTTCGGACGTCTCGCCCGCGTCGGCCGCGAGCATATCATAAAGCTTCGCAATCTTCAGCTCCGGATCGCCGATCAACGGGTAGTTCACCTTCGATCCCCCGATCTCTTCGATGTCTGCTGCCCACTTGTGGTGATTCCCGACCGGATCCACGCTAAGCCCGATGACCTTGGCGCCACGTTTGGCAAAGTCGCTCTCCAGATTTGCCACTGCGCCAAGCTCGGTCGTGCACACCGGAGTAAAGTCCTTTGGGTGCGAGAAGAGAACTGCCCAACTGTCGGCGATCCACTCATGGAAATGAATCGTGCCATGGGTTGTTTCTGCAGTGAAATCAGGAGCAACATCGTTGATACGGAGTGACATCTCGATTCACTTTCTTTGGGGTTCTCCCAATCTGTCATTCTCTAATTGACTACTTGCCGCATGCGATGCAGGTACTGGTCCTAAACGTAAAAAAACCACCCGGCTCATTCGCTCTGGGTGGGTTTCTGTGCTGCTCGAAGATGCTTGCTTCGAGCCGCTCATCCACACACCCACACTGGGCTACAGCAACAGCAGCAGCAGAGTGTGGTGGTCGTGTTTGGCATCATCGTCATGGCTAATGTTTTGTGCCGCTGCCAGCTAGGCTAGCATGGGGTTGGTTGCCCCCATTGCGGTCTTTCCAAACCATACTTCCGAGGAGCTTCGATGTCAAATGACGACCCGCGTTTCGCCGCCGCGCCTCTTTCCCCATACCAAACTTCGGCCTCTCGCACTTACGACTTTGCCCAGGTGGACGTCTTCGCCGAACGGCCGCTCGAAGGCAACGCCCTCGCTATCTTCACCGACGCTCGCGGCCTCGCTTCCGACGAGATGCAGGCGCTGGCTCGCGAGACCAACCTGAGTGAAACCACCTTCATCCTCCCGCGCGCACCGGAGATCGAACGCGAACGCGGTGTCCATGTCCGTATCTTCCTCACTACTGAAGAAGTCCCTTTCGCTGGCCATCCAACTCTGGGCACCGCCAGTTGGCTCTATTGGAATCATCCAGTCTTCCGCGGCGCAGAGGAGATCACACTCGATCTTGGTGTCGGGCCAATCACTGTTCGCTTCCGGCCGCCGCAGCCCAGAGATATCGGCGTCTTCGGCACTATGCGGCAAACCGACCCTACCTTCGGAGAGGCTCTCAACAATTCCGACGAGCGCGCAGCCTTAGCCAACGCACTCAATCTTCCCGTCGAAGATCTCGATCCAAATCTGCCCGCGCAGATAGTCTCCACGGGGATGGCGTTCTGCATCGTGCCCTTGCGATCAATGGAGGTTGCGAACCGCCTCCGCATCAACGCGCAAAACTCTCGGCAATTTCTTGACCGAGTAGGCGCGAAGTTTTTCTTCTGCATTACTCCTGCTAATGCAAACTCAGGAGCGCAATGGCACGCGCGCATGCAGTTCGATTCAGGCGAAGATCCTGCGACCGGCTCTGCCTCAGGCTGCACGATCGCCTACCTCGTGCGGCACGGCCGCGTCGCGAGCGGGCAGCAGATCATCCTCGAGCAGGGAATCGAGATGCTTCGCCCCAGTCGCATTCATGTCAGCGCGGCCCTCGAAGACAACCTCGTGACAAAAGTGTTCGTCGGCGGACGCACCATTCCTGTTGCAAGCGGACGCCTTTTCCTGCCGTGATGCACCAGATTTCAACAGGAGCGCATCATGAGTCCTCAATGAATACGCACCTTTTTACGCGACCGGTGGATGTGCAAGCTCTAATATTTGACGTCTTCGCCCAAACTTCGCCGCTTGCCAAGTGACCGACTCATTCGTACTGTTGGAAAGCGTTGACGACGACGTTACATGCAATATGAAGCGTCGTTGGAGATGATTGCTTTCGCCTGTTTTCTGACAATTTGAGTTGAGAGAAGCCCGACTGCTCCGCAGTCGCGACTCCCCAGCGCACTCCGACTGTCTGCACGCGCAGTGAGTTCGATGCCAGCATCTTTGGCATCGACGCTCACTGTATTCGCAGCAGAGGGACCTCCTGCGCTCCTGAGCCGCGTGGCAACCTGCGTCGGCCCACGGCCTCTCTCGCACCCCGAGGTTCGGCAGCTAACGCTCGCTGGACAATGGGCCCTGATCCCTTTGTGGAGCAGACGGGAGAGCTTTCGCTCATTTCGTCCTTCCTCTTCCGGAGCAGCGGACCCACTACGCGCCGAAGAGCCACACCGGCCGAACCACGGGTCACCTTTGAACACCAGACCGGCGCGCCTGCAAACCAGCAGACGCGTCAGGCTGGCTCATCAGCCGCGAGCCACCACAAGGTGGCGTCCGGCAGAAGCGAGACTGCATGCGCCCCAAGAAGACGATTCTCTGTGTAGATGACAATGAACAAATTCTCTCAGTTCGCACCTTCCTTCTCGAAACCCGTGGCTACCGCGTAGTCGCCGCTCACAGCGCGCAGGAGGCGCTGACCGTTCTCGATCAATACCTTCCCGGCACACTGGATCTGATCCTTTGCGATCTCCTGATGCCGCAGATGGATGGCAACGAACTGGTCCGTCGCGCCAAACAGCTTCATCCCGGCTTGCCCGCGATGATCGTCTCCGGCACCGTCAATGCCTTCGATCGCGCTCTCCATGCCGACGTTTTTCTTCCGAAGGGAGCCTCTTCGCCGGCGGAGATGATCGAGAGAATCCGCGTCCTGGTAGCCCGCAAACGTGGACCCAAAAAGGCTGTCCCGGGCCCCTCGCAGTCTGCGTCACTTGGCGCATTCACCCACGCCACCGCAAGCTGACGTTTCTTTCGTGCGTGGGCGCATGGTCAGAACTTGCACAAGCAGAGCGAGGTTCAGGCTTCGACTAAACCGTACTTCCGCTGCCACTGCATCTTGAGCCGCGCCCACACCGCATCTTTTTCTTCGCTCGAAACGGCTGGGTCCGGCTCTGATGCAAATCGCGCGGCTTCCACTTTGGCCAACTCAAGCAGGGCCCGGTCGCGTATCAGGTTGGCAACGCGAAACTCCGGCATACCAGCCTGGCGCGTTCCAAAGAACTCGCCGGGTCCGCGCTGCTGAAGATCCAGCTCTGCAAGTTCGAATCCATTCTGGGTCCGTACCATCGCATCCAGTCGAGCCTCGGCCTGCTCACTCACTCTGCCGCCTGTCATCAACACGCAGTAGCTCTTCGCCGCTCCACGACCAACCCGTCCTCGCAGTTGATGCATCTGCGCCAAACCGAACCGCTCTGCATGTTCGATCACCATTACCGAGGCATTCGGAACATCCACACCTACTTCAATAACCGTCGTTGCAATCACAACGTCCAGATCGCCGCGCTGAAAGCGGCGCATGGTCACGTCCTTGTCGTCTGCGCTCAAGCGTCCATGCAGCAGGCCAAGACGAAGTCCGCCTAGTGGCCCCAGCCGCAACTCCTCATACATATCCGTCGCGGCACGAAGTGCTTTCTTCGGCTCGAATAGCTTCTCCGTCTTTGACGATAGCTTTGCGGCCTTCGTCTTCGTACTTTTCGACTTTGTAGCGTTGGTCTTCTTGCCTGCATTCAATTTTTCGCTGCCGTTCCGCATCGCAGCGGAAGAACCTGCTGCCACCCTCAGGCTTGCCTCACCCGCATCCGGTTCAGGATCCTGCGGAAAGTCCAACTCCGGTTGATCATCCTTTGCCCCTTCAATTACCGGATAGACGATATAGGCCTGGCGCCCAGCTTCGACTTGTTTGCGGACGAAACTCCAGACGTCCTCTGCCCGCTCCTCTGTTGTCCGTCTCGTCACAATCGGAGTACGCCCAGGGGGCAGTTCATCAATCACACTCGCATCGAGATCGCCGTACAGTGTCAGCGCAAGCGTTCGGGGAATCGGCGTCGCCGTCATGACGAGTACGTCTGGATCGAGCGCTCCTGGCTTCTTCATTAAACGAAACCGCTGTTGCACGCCAAAACGATGCTGCTCATCGACGATCACAAGACCGAGATTGTCGAAGTCAACTTTATCTTCGATCAGTGCGTGAGTTCCGATTGCAAGATCGGTCTCGCCGCGAAAGATTCTTCCGCGCGCCTCTCGCTTCGTCGCCTCGTCGAGCGATCCAGTAAGGAGAGTCACGCGGTAAGGTTTTCCAGTACGCGGCGACAGGACTTCTCCCAGCAGCTTCCTGGCCGAAAGATAATGTTGGGTCGCCAGAATCTCTGTCGGCGCCATCAGGGCCGTCTGATAGCCATTCTCAATAGCGACCAGCGCCGCCTGCATCGCAACGATTGTCTTGCCCGATCCCACATCTCCCTGCAGCAATCGACGCATTGGCTGAGGCCGGCGCATATCGCTGGCAATCTCGCCCAGCACTCGCTTTTGTGCGGCGGTAGGGTGGAAGGGAAGCACCTGTTTGATCGCTTCTCGCACCTTCACATTCGTCACAAACGCGGTCCCTTCGCGCTCTCGCATTCGCCGCCGCTTCAACTCCAGGCCCAGCTCAAGGTAAAACAGCTCTTCGAAGATCAGCCGCCTATGTCCTGGCGTAGTTGCGGACATCAACTCGACCATCGGAGTTCCAGCATCAGGAAAATGTACGGACTTCAGGGCCTTCAGCCTGCCCGGAAACGAAAGCCTTGCACGCATCGCCTGCGGCAACGTTTCAAGCGGACGAAGAGATTCGCTGCCCCCCTGCTTTTCAAGCTCCTCGAAGAGAGCCCAGATCACGCGCCGCAGCCACTTCGATCCCAGCTTCGCACCCCACGCCGTGGTTCCCCCCAGTGACTCATAGACCGGTACGATCCGGCCGACCTCGAGTATCTCGGCATCTGCACCGCCACCGGAAGGTAAGATCTCAAACTGCGGCTGAATCATCTTGAACTTGCCCGCGCTGCTTCGGGAAGGTTCAAGCTTTCCATACAGCGCTACCATCTGCCCCACATGAAACTTATCCCGTAGGTACGTGCCGCGAAACCACATGCACTTTACCGTGCTGAGCCCCTGTCCCACGGTCATCTCGAACAACGGCATGTTCCGCGTTTGCAGCAGCACCGATCCTCTGACCTCGCCGATCACGGAGGCCATCGTCCCCGCCTGCAGAGCACTCATCGGAACCGGATTCAGTCGGTCCTCATAGCGAAACGGCAGGTGATAAAGCAGATCCTCTACAGTTTCAACGCCGCGCTTGGCAAGCTCGACGGCAATGCGCTCCCCCACGAGCTTTACAAATTTGATCGGTGTAGAAAGTTCCAGCACAGACCGATGCTACCAAGAACCGGCCGCGATCAAATCCCGGACACTCCAACAATTTCTTCGTCTTGACACGCATTGACAGGAGGTATGTTGGAATAAAAGAATGCGAGGCTTTGAAGCAAGTCCAGAAACGACGGCAGAGCGCAAAAACATCCTGCTGCATACGCCTCTAATGGCGCTGGCCATAGCTGCCTTCGGCATCGGCACCTCTGAATTCATCATCATGGGTCTGCTGCCCAACCTTGCCGACGACTTTCACGTCAGCATCCCCAAGGCGGGCGTCCTCGTCACCGGCTACGCGCTCTCTGTCACCGTCGGCGCGCCCATCGTAGCCATCGCCACCGCCCGTCTGGAGCGCAAGCTCGCGCTTCTCCTCCTCATGGGCGTTTTCACGCTCGGCAACCTGGCCTGCGCCATCGCCCCCACCTATAACCTCCTCTTCGCGGCGCGCGTCCTCACCGCCCTCTGCCACGGAGCTTTCTTCGGCATTGGCAGTGTCGTCGCCGCAGGTCTCGTCCCCCGCAACCAACGCGCTCAGGCGATCGCGTTGATGTTCTCTGGCCTCACCCTGGCCAACGTCCTCGGCGTTCCCGTCGGCACGGCTCTAGGTCAGGCTTACGGCTGGAGATTCGCCTTCTGGGCCATCGTCCCAATCGGCCTTCTCGCAGCTACGGCGGTCTTCTTCTTCGTCCCCAAACAAGCCGCAGGCTCCGGCGGCCTGCTCCACGAGTTCCGCGTCCTCCGCAAGCCGCAGGTTCTGCTGGTTCTGGCCATGAGCGTTCTCACCTCCGCCTCGCTCTTCTGCGTCTTGACCTACATTGCTCCCGCGCTCGAAGCCGTCACGCTGGTCTCCCCCCACACGGTAACGCTTACGCTTTTGCTCTTCGGAGTCGGCATCACCGTCGGCAACTTTCTCGGCGGCACCCTCAGCGACTGGCGCCCCATGACCTTCCTCATCGGCGCACTCCTGACCCTCATTGCATCCCTCATCGCCCTCTACTACGCCGAACCCCACGTCGTTCCCGCCATCACGATGATCCTCCTCTGGGGGGCCATTCAGTTCGCCGCCGGAGCACCCCTCCAATCCCGCATCGTCGACCAGGCCGCCGCGGCCCCCAACCTAGCCTCCACTCTCAATCAGGGAGCCTTCAACTTCGGAAACGCAACCGGAGCCTCACTCGGTGGCATGATGCTCACAGCCGGCTACACCTACCGCCAACTCCCGATCGCCAGCATTCTCGTAACGTCTCTCACCCTCCTGCTCGCGCTCATCTCGGCAAGATTAGACCGCAAACACCGCGACGCCCAAATAGCCGAAGAGCTCTCCGTCCTCTAACGAAAGAGGGCCTATAATTCCGTCACCTCTGGAGCGTGGCAAAACGCCTTGAGGGAGCGGAGAACTCAAATGACATTCGCAGAGCGCTGGTTTGAAGAAGTCTGGAACAAAGGCCGCGAAGATGCCATCGACGAGATGATGTCTCCTCACAGCATAGGCCACGGTCTCACGCATCCCGAAGGAAGGGAGGTGGACGGAATGACCGCCTTTCGCTCCTTCCACAAATCATTCCGTTCCGCCTTTCCGGACCTCCACATCAACGTGGAAGAAGCCATCATCGACGGAGACAGGACCGCGGCACGCTGCCTGGTCACCGGCACGCACACCGGAGAAGCCCTCGCCGGCAAGGCCGCCACAGGCAAGCCCATCAAGTTCCATGGCATGACGATGTTCCGCGTTAAAGACGGAAAAATTGTCGAGTCCTGGAATAACTTCGATTTCACCACGATGTACAAACAGCTCGAATAATCATTCCTGCACAAATCAGATTCTCACGGGCTTGCCTCCACGAAGGCCCAATGTCGCTGCGTACACTAGCGCCCCGCCTGCAGAATCGCCTGATAAACTCAACATAGAAGAGAACCTATGTCTATCGTAGAACTGCAACATGTCCGCAAAGCCTACGACACCAAGATCGCCGTAGCCGACCTCAGCTTCACCATCGAACCCGGCAGCATGTTCGGCCTCCTCGGCCCCAACGGCTCAGGCAAAACCTCCTCCATCCGCATGATCATCGGGATCACGGTCCCAGACTCCGGAAACATCAGTCTCTTCGGTCAGCCGTTTCATCGCAGCCTCCTCAAGCGCGTCGGGTATCTGCCCGAAGAGCGCGGCCTCTACAAAAAGATGAAGGTGATGGATCAACTCATCTTCCTCGGACAGCTCCACGGCCTCGACGCCACTACTGCTTCGAAGCGCGCGCATGTATGGTGCGAAAAGCTGCAGATCACGGAAGCGATCCACAAGAAGACCGAAGAGCTCTCCAAAGGCATGCAGCAAAAGATCCAGTTCATCTCCACCCTCCTCCACGAGCCCGAGCTCATCATCATGGACGAGCCATTCAGCGGCCTCGATCCGGTCAACGCCGTCCTTCTCATGGACACCCTCGTCGACCTTCGCAAACAAGGCCGCACCATCCTCTTCTCCACTCACCGCATGGATCAGGTCGAAAAGCTTTGCGATAACATCTGCCTTATCCACAACAGCCATCTCGTACTCTCAGGCTCCATGCGTGAGATCAAGTCTCGCTATCCAGTCAACCGCGTCCTCATCAACTTCACCGGCGACGACTCCTTCCTCAATCACGCCACCATCCACTCAGCGAAGAACTACGGTGGCCACGCCGAGATCCGTCTCAAGGAAGGCGCCGACGCGCAGGCGCTCCTCGCCGCGGCAATCGTCAAAGCCCGCGTTACTCGCTTCGAAGTCATGGAGCCGACGCTTGAAGAGATCTTCATCGAGAAGGTAACCGAAACATCGCAGGCCTCGCAGCCTGCAGGAGTTCACGTCAATGCATAACATCTGGCTCATCGCCAGGCGCGAGTATCTGGAGCGCATTCGCACCAAGGCGTTCCTTGTCGCTACCATCCTTATTCCGCTGCTCATGGGTGGCTTTGTCTTCGGCAGCGGCTATCTCGCATCGCGCACAAAATCCTCCGCACACATCGCCATCATCTCGTCCGATACCAACTTTGCGGCTGATCTCAAGCATGAGCTTCAGACCGGGAAAAACAGCAGTATGACGGTCGACCTCCTCGCCCCATCAACCTCAAACGGCGACGCAACTCGCGCCACCCTCGATCAGAATCTGACCAGCAAGCACGGCGATCTTACGGGCTATCTCTGGATTACACCGCCCTCGCAGGGCAACACGCGACCGAGCTTTACCTACGTCCCACGCTCGGCAGGCGACGTCACGACCGAAGACGATCTTTCGGCCGCCATCAAGAACGTCATCACTCGCGAAGGCCTCACCCGACAGGGAATGGGGGCCTCCGAAATCGACGCGCTCATGGCGCCAGTTGTCATCGACACGAGCAAAACCGGAGACAGCCGCACTGCCTTCGGCGCCGCCTATCTCCTCTTCTTCCTCATGTACATGGTCATCATGCTCTATGGCATGAACACGGCACGCTCCATCATCGAAGAGAAGACCAGCCGCGTCTTCGAGGTTATGCTTTCTACCATCAAGCCCGACGAGATGCTCGCCGGCAAGATTCTTGGTGTTGGCTCTGTAGGCCTTACTCAGATCGCAGTATGGATGCTCGCTGCCGCCGCCCTCGGCGCAACCCCCTTCGCGACCAACCTGATCGGCGGAGGCCACGCTCCCATCAGTGCCACGCAGATCTTCTTCTTCGTCATCTATTTCATCTTCGGATTTCTGGTCTACTCAAGCATCGCAGCCGCGCTGGGCGCAATTACCAACTCCGAACAAGAGTTGCAGCAATTGAACATGTTTCTCGTCCTGCCTCTGGCCTTTTGCTTCCTGATGATCTTTGTCATCACTCGCGCCCCTGATTCAACCCTCGCGCAGGTCGTGTCACTGATCCCATTCTGCAGCCCTTTGCTCATGAACTTCCGCATCTCGCTCACCACCGTTCCACCCTGGCAGATTGGCCTCTCCTTCGTTCTGATGAGCCTCACCATCGTCAGCATTCTCTGGGTCGCCAGCCGCATCTATCGCGTCGGGATTCTGATGTACGGCAAAAAGCCCAACCTTCCCGAGCTTTTACGCTGGCTCAAATACAGTTAGAACTTCGCCCGAGATTGTCGTGAAAATAAAACTCACCAGGCTCCTTGCTTGCCTCCAACCCACCACACCATGCCGACGGTCATCGTAGGCTGATCGGCTGACAGCACCCCAGGCTTGTTCGTCAAAAAGTACGGAACATTGCTCCAGTCCCTTCGATACTCCGCGCGCGCCAGGAAGCCCTCGCCAAATTTGTATTCATAGGTTCCTGTGAACTCTTTCAACGCCTGCGTCGTCCCACTGAACAACCCGCCACGATCCGACAGATACTCAGTGCGGCCTCCCAACGCCATCTTCGGCGTCAGTTGGTAACGAACATAGGCTGCGCCACCGTCGACATGGGATGGTGCCGAAGACTCACCCGGCTCGGCATGCGCCCATTGCCTTTCAATAACGTAGTCACCCTCCAGCGAGAACGTCAGCTTCGGCGTTGCGTTCCACGTCACATAGCTGTCGAAGATGTGTGTCTTCCCATCCGGCGCAGGGGTAATCGCTTGGAAGCATAACCCCGGCTGTACAGGTGCCGTGCAATTTGTAGCCAGTTGACGATCAGGATGATCCTGACCCAGGTAATAGTTCACGTTCCACAAGATCTTCTTTGTAGGCTGCGCGGTAAATCCGAACAGCTCGTCTTTGAACGAGTTGGTAGGCTCGGTTTGATTCGTACCATTCACCACCCAGTAGTTCAGCGCAAGTTTGTCGTTAACCTTGAAGCTGGTTCGAAGACCCATCTGGTAGAAAGGCAAGTAGTTGAAGAAGAATGACCGCGAGTAGTTGACCTGGTCCTTCGTGTAGTTCCCCTCGATGCCCAGCGAACTTGACCACTTGCCAAAGTCCACGGTGAGGCCCTTGCCTAACGGAACAACATAAGTCCCATAGGCCTGAAATAGGTTTCGGTAGATCTCCGGCCGCGGTTCGTTTGCCGGGTTCCCCTGCAAGGTCGACGTAGCCTGTCCAAACTGCAGATCCACTCGAACTCCATACCGTCGCCCACTCGCGACGTCAGGGTCAAGCGCGAACACCACATCAGCCTGATTGACGCTGAACGCATTGCTCAGCACGTCGTAGGCTCTCAGATAGAGTACGCGGCCGACCGGATGTTCGAAGTCGTAGCCGTAATACCCGTCGAAGGCATAGTTCAGCGTGGCGCCCCCGGGTAGCTGGGTCGGCAGGATCGCCGCTGCAGGCGAACTTTGCGTTGCCGGAGCTTGTGGACTCGCTGTCACCGATACCGGCACTGGCGCCGCGCCGCTGCTGGACACCGTCTCAACACTTCTGCGAATGTCTGCGGCCGGAGCAGACGTTAGCACCGCCGGTCTCAGCGACGCCATCTCTGTTGTTCCGACAGATCGTTGCTTCTGTAACTCCGCCTCGAGCGCACTTACCCGCAAAGCGAGGTCACGCACTGTCTGCTTTAGTTCCTCAACGTCGGCGTTTGAGGGTGGGGCGACCGCAGTCTGTGCGTTCCCGACAAGCCCGGACAGCAGAGCAACGAAAAGAGAGAGAAGAAGCAATTGATTGAAGCGGCGCATAGGCAGGCCTCTCGCGAACACGAGAATCAAATCACGTTCGCAGTAAATTGATCGTAAAGGGAGCAATGTTCTTTCTGCTTATTACACGAATCTCTTCCATAACTCGGCAAGCACTCGCGCAGGTAAACTGGACGAAGTGGCCTCCACCTACACCTTGAAGCAAAGGCTTGCCCTCGCCATCGTCCCGCGCCTCGCGAGCGCAGCGATCCGTCTACTCGGTATGACCCTCCGTTTCGAAGATGTGCGCGACCCCGGCGCGCCGTTGGGCTTTGACGCGCCCCCGCCGGCCGTCTATGCCTTCTGGCATCGCTGCCTGCTCACTAGCGCCTGGCACTTCCGCAACCACAACATCGCCATCCTCATCAGCCCCAGCTTCGACGGCGAACTTATTGCCCGCACCGTGGAGCGCCTCGGCTACGTAGCCATTCGCGGCTCAAGCTCGCGATCGGGCTCTCTTGGCCTGCGCAACATGCACCGCGCCTATCTGGCAGGCCACTACTGCGCGATCACGGCCGACGGCCCTCGAGGCCCCGCCATGGTCGCCAAACCCGGCGTCACCCAGCTAGCCCAGCTCGTCGACAGTCAAGTGGGAACTTTCTATGTGCTCCCCGAACGCACCTGGGAACTTCGCTCCTGGGACCGCTTCCTCATCCCAAAGCCCTTCTCCCGAGTCTTCATAGGCTGGCCCCTCCTGACCACCGCCGACGAGCCGGCCGTTCAAGCCGCCCTCGATCGCTCTGTCGAATTGGCAGAGGCTCGAAAGAATAATTTCCGAAAAAAAAGTTAGAAAAGTTGGCGTATTTTTTGAAGACGAAATCAACCATGCAAAACACCATCTCGTCACCACGTTTCACCACACAACTCACCACGTTTTCACCGCTAAAATTGACATAGATTGCTCGTATCCGACTTCCATTTCGACCTGCCCGAAGAGCTGATAGCCCAGTCCCCACCGGAGATTCGCGGCTCCAGCCGCATGCTCCTCTTCGACCGAGCCACCGGCCGCTACCAGGACAATTATTTTCGCAACTTACCCCAAATCCTCCAACCCGGCGACCTGCTTATCCTCAACGATAGCCGTGTTTTACCCTCCCGCATCTACGCCACCCGCGCCCGCAGCCAGCAAACCCAACAGAGCTCGCCCGACCCTTCAGGCCGCATCGAAGTCCTATTAACCCAGCAACTTACCGACAACGAATGGACCGCACTTGTGCGCCCCAGCAAAAAAATCCAGCCCGGCGAACGCCTCGTCTTTCACGCTCCTGACGAAGCAAAACCATTGCTGGAAGCCCAAGTTCTCGCCGCCTCTGAGTTCGGTGAACGCACTCTTCGCTTCTCCCCAGTCCCAGATTTTCTAGATGTCCTCAACAAAATAGGCCACATGCCTCTGCCGCCCTATATTCATCGAGAGGATAGCGAGACCGATCGCGATCGCTACCAGACGGTGTTCTCTCAACACTCCGGAAGCGCTGCTGCCCCGACTGCGGGCCTGCACTTTACGCCAGAAATTATCGCTCAGCTCAAACAAAATGGTATCCAGATTGAGACCATTACCCTGCATGTTGGTCTCGGCACCTTTCAGCCGGTCCGCGCAAAAAAGCTCGAAGACATCCGCCTCCACTCCGAGCACTACACGCTTCCTCCTGCTACGGCTACAGCCATCAACACAGCCGTCGGGGAGGGCCGCCGAATCATTGCAGCTGGCACCACAACGACTCGTACACTTGAACATTGCGCCCTAACATCCGCTGGGAATGTTCTTACGCCGCACTCTGGAGAGACGAGCATCTTCATCAGCCCGGGCCATAAGTTCAAGATCGTGGGCGGCCTGCTCACAAACTTCCATCTCCCAGAATCGACTCTGCTTATGCTGGTAAGCGCTTTTGCAGGAAGCCAGATCGGAAAAGAGTTGATAAAGGCGGCCTATGTACATGCCATTCAGGAAAAGTACCGATTCTTCAGCTATGGCGACTGCATGCTGCTTCTCTAGAGCGCGGCTCGACTGTCACCCTCTATCGCAGCGGCCGGCGCCTTATCAGCCGGTACGCGCTACCATCTAACGAGTCATGTCGATATCAAATCCAACCGCATCGTCGGCCAAGCCTCCTATCTACCTGCTTGACAGCATGGCCTTTATCTTCCGCGCGTATCACGCAATGCAGCGTCAGCGCCCGATGTCCACGCGGACCGGTATTCCCACAGCAGCGACCTATGTCTTTGTGAACATGATCAACAAATTACGCAAAGACTTTTCTCCACACTATCTTGCGGCCATCTACGACCTCTCTGGTCCCGTCTTTCGCGACGAACGCGCGCGCGAGATGAAGGCGGTTAAGAAATTGAACATCAAGACCCAACAGTTCGAGGAGATCGACTATCTCGGCTACAAGGCCAATCGAACTGAGATGCCCGCCGATCTTACCCAACAGCTTCCTTTCATTCGCCGCGCCCTTGAGGCTTTTCGCATCCCGATCCTTAGTTACGAGGGATTTGAGGCCGACGACGTTATTGGAACGCTTTCCTGTAAGCTCTCTGCCCTGGGCCATAAAGTCTATGTCGTTTCTTCGGACAAAGATATGATGCAACTCGTCAACGACGACGTGTTCATTCTCAATCCAACCAAGGACAATCTCATTCTTGACCCTCGCGGCGTTGAAGCTGCGCTCGGGGTCCCGCCGGAGCGTGTGATTGACGTTATGGCGCTCCGCGGTGATTCGATCGACAATATTCCCGGCGCTCCCGGCATCGGTGATAAAGGTTCCGTCGAACTCATCCAACAGTTTGGTACCGTCGAGGCCGCGCTCGACCACGCTGATCAGGTGAAACGCAAAACGTATCGGGAGTCATTACAAAACAATCGCGACAACATTCTTCTTTCAAAAGAACTCGTTACGATCCATACGAGCGTGCCTATCGATTACGACCTGGACGATATGCTCACCCAGGCACCCGATAATGCAGCATGCCGCGAACTCTTCTCGGAGCTTGAATTCACAACTCTGCTCAAGGAACTGGCGCCCTCCAACGTAAACGTTCCCATCTCGTACAATTTGTCACCGACATCAGATCAAATAAGCGACTTGCTGGAGGACTCCCGGTCCGCCGATCTTTCTGGAAAAATCAGGGGGTTGACTCTAGCTGTCTTTGAAGATGCCCGAGCTCTTGCAGAAGAAGTTTCCGCGGACGTGTCTGCGGAAGAAGAGGCCGAGCCCGAACCGCAGCCGTCCAAGTCTATGTCTCTCTTCGGAACCCAGGAGCCGGAGCCGCAGAACCAGCGCGTGCCGAACGTTTCGACCACTCTACAAATTGGTCTTACGACCTCAGTTGACTCCGCGATGGTCGTATCGCTCCAAGCGCTAGGCCTAAAAGAGGCACTTGAAGACCCAACGCTTCCGAAGCATGTGCATGATCTCAAAGCCGTACTCCGTGCACTTGAACCTCATCAAGCCGTCTTGGCCGGTGTCCGCGATGATGTGATGCTTTATAGCTACCTCGTCAACCCGACGCATGGCTCTCACATTCTTCCTGATGTCACGGCTCGCTTTACCGACCGTGCCTTATCCCGACCTTCAAAGACGCCCAGTGACGCCGAGATTGCAAATCTTCTGCCGGAAGCTGCCAATGCTGTACATCGCCTCTCCGATGTTCTTCGGAGCCAGATCGAATCAGCTCACCTCACGCACATCTACGAGACGATGGATCTTCCATTGGTTCCTGTTTTATTGCGCATGGAGCAGGCGGGTGTTCGGATCGATTCAGATGTTCTCGGCGAGATGTCGACTCGACTTGCTGTGGATATAGATAATCTCGCGGAGCGCATTTACAAAGATTCGGGCCATCGTTTCAATATCAACTCGCCTAAGCAACTCGGCGATGTCCTCTTCAACAAGATGCTTCTTCCAAAACCGATGAAGTATGGCAAGGGCAAAGTGGTTTCTACTGCTCAGGATGTGCTTGAGGAGCTCGCAGAACATCATGCGGTTCCTGCGCTCGTGCTCGAATATCGCCAACTAGCGAAGCTGAAATCGACCTATATCGATTCTTTGCCACAGCTTACCGATGGCGTGGGGCGCATCCATACTACTTTCAACCAAGTAGGCACAGCGACTGGCCGCCTTTCGAGTACCAACCCAAATCTGCAGAACATCCCCATCCGTACAGCTCTCGGCCGGGAGATTCGCGCCGCGTTTATCCCAGCTCCGGGCAATGTTTTGATGTCCGCCGACTACTCGCAGATTGAGTTGCGCCTGATGGCACACTTCTCACAGGACCCTCTGCTCCTTGATGCTTACCGCACAGGTAAAGACATTCACGCGTTGACCGCTAGTGAGGTCTTCGGCGTCGACATGGCCACAATGGATAAAGAGATGCGCGCTCGGGCCAAGGCCGTTAACTTCGGCATCGTATACGGAATTAGTCCATTCGGCCTGGCCGCACAACTTAACATCGACCAGAAGACCGCGAAGACATACATCGAGACTTATTTCGACCGCTACAAGGGCGTTCAACGCTTCATCAAGGAGACGCTCGAAAGCGTGCGTCGAGATCAGTCAGTGAAAACGTATTTTGGCCGCATTCGACCGATCCCTGATATTCAATCCCGCAATCCCAACATGCGCGGCTTTGCGGAGCGGACTGCAATCAATACCCCGCTACAAGGTACCGCCGCCGACCTCATCAAACTGGCGATGCTCAGAATTGACCAGCTTATCCGCGATCGTAAACTCAAATCGCAGATGACTCTGCAGGTCCACGACGAGCTTCTCTTCGATGTCGTTCCTGAAGAAGTCGAAGAACTGCAGCTGCTTGTTAAGCAAGAGATGGAACACGTCGCTGAGTTCTCGATTCCAATCGTCGCTGAGGTGGGCGTCGGCAAAAACTGGCGCGATATGAAATAGGGGGCTCCGACACGCTAGTTGAGAACTTCTACCGCGTTGGCAATTGTCCGACCATACTTTCGTTATGCACCATCTGCCGATTGAGTGTGGATCCAGTAGTCGACAGCAGGTGGAAAGATGTCAGAGCGAGTTTTCCTAGGCTGTTGGCGGTAGGATTGCTAAACAAGCATATGACTGACGCACGCACTCTCCCTCCTCCAGTTCTGTTGCATATCGCCCAAACTCTCAACCTTCCAATGCAAGGCCTGGTCGCGGTTATTACGCTACTGGACGAGGGTGGGACCGTTCCCTTCATCGCTCGGTATCGCAAGGAGGCTACGGGGAATCTCGATGAGGTGCAGATTCGTGATATCGAGGAAAAGGTTGCTTACTTTCGCGATCTCGAGGTGCGGCGGGCGACAATCCTTGCTTCGATTGCGGAGCAGGGCAAGTTGACGGACGATTTGAAGGCGAGAATTGAGGCGACTCTGGATAAGAGTGAGCTGGAAGATCTGTATCTGCCCTTCCGGCCGAAGCGAAGGACGAAGGCGACAGTTGCTCGGGAGAAGGGACTGGAGCCACTGGCGCTGTATCTGTGGGAGCAGAAGATCTCTGACGAACCGTTGAGTGCGATGGTGATCAGGTTTGTCGATGGTGAGAAGGGCGTTGCTTCGGTGGAGGAAGCGCTTGAGGGTGCGAGACACATCGTGGCGGAGATGATCAGCGAGAGTGCGGACTTGCGAAAGGCGACGCGTGCGCTGATGTTTGATGAAGGTGTGGTGGTGAGCCGCAAGGCGATGGATGCGGTGGATGAGCAGGAGAAGTTCAAGATGTACTACGAGTATCGCGAGCCGGTGAAGACGATTCCGTCGCATCGAATGCTGGCGATTCGTCGCGGTGAGAGTGAGAATGTACTTTATTTTTTGATTGAGTTGGAGGCTGCACGGGCGGTGAATGTGCTGCGGCGCGGAGTTTTGCGGGAGCAGGGTGATTGGACGCCACAGCTGGAGTTGGCGATTGAGGATTGCTGGTCGCGGCTGCTGAACTCATCCATTCAGGGGGAGCTGCGGCTGGAGTTGAAGAAGCGCTCGGATCTGGATGCGATCCAGGTGTTCCGAGATAATCTGCATCATCTGTTGCTGGCTCCTCCGGCGGGGCCGATCTCGGTGCTGGGGATTGATCCGGGACAGAGGACCGGATGCAAGGTTGCGGTGGTGGATGAGACCGGTAAGTTCCTGGCGAATGATGTGCTGTATCTGCATACGTCGAAGGGCGCTGCTGAGGCGGCGGCGAAGACGCTCGAGGGTCTGGTGGTGAAGCACCAGGTTCGGGCAATTGCTATTGGGAATGGAACGGCTTCGCGGGAGACGGATGCGTTTGTGCGAGAGTTCCTGCGTGAGCGCGGCCTGGAGAACATCTTCTCGGTGACGGTGAGCGAGTCGGGAGCGAGTATCTATTCGGCTTCGGATGTGGCGAGGCAGGAGTTTCCGGATCTGGATCTTACGGTGCGTGGCGCGATCTCGATCGCGCGGCGCTTGCAGGATCCTCTGTCGGAGTTGGTGAAGGTTGATCCGAAGTCGATTGGTGTTGGTCAGTATCAGCATGATGTGGATCAGAGACAGTTGCAGCAGTCGCTCGAGACGGTGATCGAGAGTTGTGTGAATCGGGTTGGTGTTGATCTGAATACTTCGTCGTGGACTTTGCTGCGGTATGTTTCGGGTGTGACGGAGAGAACGGCGCTGAACATCGTGAGTTATCGGAATGAACATGGACGGTTTCGCTCGCGGACTCAGTTGATGAAGGTTCCTGGGATTGGGGCGAAGACGTTTGAGCAGGCTGCGGGATTTCTGCGGATTCGGGATGGTGAGAATCCGCTGGATATGACTGCGGTTCATCCTGAGTCTTACGCGGTTGTGGAGCAGATTGCGGCTTCGCTGAAGGCTCCGGTTGAGGAGTTGATCAAGAGTCCGCAGTTGCTGGAGAAGGTGGATAAGAGCGCGGTTTCGGCAGGAAGTTTTACGCTGAACGACATCCTGGAGGAGTTGAAGAAGCCGGGGCGGGATCCGCGCGATAAATTTGTTGCGCCGAGCTTCAACGAAAGCGTTCGCGAGCTGTCGGATGTGATGCCGGACATGGTGCTTGAAGGTGTGGTGACGAATGTGACGAAGTTTGGTGCGTTCGTCGATATTGGGGTGCACCAGGATGGGCTGGTACATATCAGCGAGCTGTCGGTGAAGTTCATTAAGGATCCGTCTGAGGCGGTGAAGGCGGGGCAGATCGTGAAGGTGAAGGTGCTGTCTGCCGATGCGAAGACGAAGCGTATTGCGTTGTCGATCAAGGCGCTGCATGAGGCGGGGCCTAGAGGGCCGCGGCAACATGCACCGAATTCGCAGGCTCCGGCGAAGGGGCAAGGAGGGCCGATGTTGAAGACGCAGGTCCGCGTGAAGACGGTTGCGCCCGAGCCGGTGAAGGCTCCGGTTTCTCTTGATGACAAGTTGGCGATGCTGTCCTCCAAGTGGAAGGGACGTTAGGCTTCCGTTTGGTGGGGGTACCCCCCCCATTGCCTGCGTCTAAGTGGTTTTGAATCAGTTGTTTCCAGGCTGTCAATGCTTGCAAAATCGTCTTAACAAAAGGGTTAGCCGCAAATTCGTCATTCCAAATGAGTTATGTTCATCTTCGGTTACAAAACGAATGCCCCGCGGATTCGCGGGGCATTTCTCTGTTCACTAGTTCTAGTTTAGCGGATTGTGTGGAACTGATGCGCAATGCTAATTCCCGCAATTGGCGCGGGTTTTGGTGAGTTTGGGGCTTGACATGTGTTTTTGCAGGGAATTTTGCAGAAGTGGGATGTTTTCGCGGCAAAAAGGCGGCAGCAGGTCCCATTGGGAATGACAACAAGAAAGCACATGCACCAGCAGATTCCTCCGCTGCGCTGCGGAATGACAACAAAAAACAGGCAACTGGGGCGGAAAGACAACAGCAGATTCCCTTTGGGGGATGACACAAGAAACGCACATGCAAGGACAACAGCAGATTCCTCCGCTGCGCTACGGAATGACAACAAAAAAAACAGGCAACCGAGGCGGAATGACAACAAAAAACAGGCAACCGAGGCGGAATGACAACAAAGAAACAGGCAACAGCGGAGGAAAGGACTACAGCAGATCCCTAGATTTGACTTGGGGTTTGGTTGATGCGGGCCTGCCAGATGTCGAGAAGGCTGGCGGCGATGCTGAAGATAACCGGGCCGAGGATGATGCCGAGGGGGCCGAAGACCGCGATGCCGCCGAGGATGGTGATGAGAATGATGGCGGTGTGGGAGCGGAGGTGGCCGCCGATGAGGATGGGGTAGAGGATGTTGTCGATGGTGCTGACGATGAGTCCACCCCAGATGACGAGAAGAGCAGCCTTGCCCCAATGGCCGTTGAGGCCGAGGTAGGTGGCGATGGGGCCCCAGACGAGGAAGGCGCCGAAGGCGGGAATCATGGCGAAGGCGGTGAGGGTGGTGGCCCAGAGGAGAACGCCGGGGACGCCGAGTACCCAGAAGGCGAGACCGGCGAGAACTCCCTGTACGAGAGCGATGGCGAGGCGGCCGAGGAAGGTGGCGTAGATCGTGTCGTCAACGCGATTGAGTAGTTCCGCGGTCTCGTCTTCGCGGAGGGGGATGAGGGAGCGGAGGCCAACGAGGGCGATCTGGCGGTCGCGAAAGAGGAAGAAGAGAAGGAAGAGCATGACGACAAGTTCGGTGATGAAGTGGATTGAGTTTGTGAGGATCACTGCCGCTTTCCCGCCCACATAGGTAGCGGTGGTGCGGGCGGCGGTGTTGACGTCGATGGAGGCGGAGAAGGCTTCGATGTGGTTAGCGAGGGCGGGATGGTTGCCGATGTAGTCGGTGATGAGATTTTGCGCGTTGG
Source organism: Tunturiibacter psychrotolerans (assembly GCF_051013365.1). Lineage (GTDB taxonomy): Bacteria > Acidobacteriota > Terriglobia > Terriglobales > Acidobacteriaceae > Edaphobacter > Edaphobacter psychrotolerans_A. The sequence goes on from NZ_CP132941.1 coordinate 3,759,093, forward strand.
GGTTGCGAAGAGAGACGATGGCTTTGAGGGCATGTTCACTTAGCTCCTGCATGAGAAAGAAGCCGGGGACGATGACGGCGAGGACGACGAGGATGAGGGCGACGGTGGCGCAGAGGGTGCGGTTGGGAATGCGGGCGGAGAGCCAGTTGTAGGGGACTTCGGTGACAACGGCGAGGACGATGGCTCCGACGATGGCGGTGAAGAAGGGCTGGAGGATGAAGGCGCAGAGGATCAGGATGACGATGGTAAGGAGGAAGAGGGTGATCTGCCTCCAAGGTGGGGCTTCTCGGTCATCTCGGTCTTTTCTGACTTCTCGGCCTTCTTGCATGTGGGGAGTGCTCTCCGATGGTCTTTGTTCGATGCGTGTCTGTTATGGGTTGAGACTAGAATACGTGCTCGATCGTTGATTTTGTTCCGTGAATCGATGGAGGAGGTTTGGCCTATGGTGCATCTGGAACCGTGGCTTGCCGTGGGCGTGTTGGTGTCTACGGCGGCTACGGATGCGGTTTATGTGATGTTCAATGCGGCGGTATCGTCGCAGAGACGGTTGCCGGCGGCTACCTGGAGTAGTGTCTGGTATCTGTTGTCGGCGTTTGCGGTGATCAGTTATACGAAGAACTGGGTGTATGTTTGCTTTGCTGCGGTGGGGTCTTGGATTGGGGCTTATGTGTCGATGACTGTGTTGCGGCGGGCTAAGGGGCCGAGGGGGCCGGAGGCTGTGTGATTGTGTGGGGAAGGGTAATGATGACGGCAACAGCAGATTCGCTTTGGGGATGAGAACAAGAAAGGCAAGGGCGAAGACAACAGCAGATTCCTCCGCTGCGCTGCGGAATGACAACAAGAAAACAGGCAACAGCAAAAGCTATGGGAGCGGATCAGTTGGTCAGCGTTTCTTTAGAGCTTCCAGTTCGTCGAGTGTGCGAGGCCAGTCTTTGCCCAGGAGGCGGGAGAGACTGCGGTCGGCGAGGATTTTGCCGTTGGTCTGGCATTGGGCGCAGTAGTTGGTCTCGTTGTCGGCGTAGCGGATGCGCTGGATGGGCTGGCCGCAGGTGGGGCAGGGTTGTCCGAAGCGACCGTGAACGGCCATGTCTTTGCGGAAGGCTGTGACTTTTTCGGGGAAGGCCTGGGCAGCTTCGGCGTTGAGGCGGTCGATCCAGAGTTGGAGAGTTTCGCGGGTGGCGGTGAAGAGGCGTTGCCATTGGGCTGGATCGAGCTTCGCGGTTTGTAGGATAGGTGACAGTTGGGCGGCGTGGAGGATCTCGTCGGAGTAGGCGTTGCCGATGCCCGAGAGGATGCGTGGGTCGGTGAGGGCTCGCTTGAGGGTGCGGTTTTCGGCGGTGAGGGCGGTGCGGAAGCCTTCGAGGTCGGTGGCGAAGACGTCGATTCCTCCGGGGTCTATTTCTTGTGCGGCGGCTTCGTTGGCGAAGAGATGGAGGGAGGCTCGGCGCTTGGAGCCTGCTTCGGTGAGGACGAGGGAGCCGTTGGGGAAGTCGAAGGCGGCGAGGTTGTTGCGGCCTCCGAGTTTTGCTCCGAGGGGGCGCCAGTGGAGGCGGCCGGCGATCATGAGGTGAAGGACGAGCCAGAGGCCGTTGTCGAACTCGAAGACGATGCGTTTGCCGATGCGGTGGAGGGCGCGGATGGTGTGGTTTTCGGTCTCTTCGATGCGGGGCTGGACAGTGCGGAGGAGGAAGGGGCTTGCGATGCGGAGGTGGGTTAGCGGCTGGCCTACGATGCGCGGGGCGAGGGCGGAGAGGTAGGCGGTGATGTCGGGAAGTTCCGGCATGGGTTTGGAGAGATGATAACGATTGCGGTGGGATTAGCTGCTTTTTTCTATGACGGAGTCGGGGTGTTGGGCGTACTCGGCCCAGGAGCCGTCGTATAGGGTTACGTTTTGTGCGCCGGCTACTTCGAGGCTGAGGGCGATGACTGCGGCGGTGACGCCGGAGCCGCAGGTGGTGGTGATTGGTTGATGTAGGTCTACGTTTTTGGCGGCGAAGTATTCGCGGAGTTTTTCGGCTGGCTTGAGGTGGCCGTCTTCTACGAGGTCGGTGAAGGGCGTGCTGGTGGCGCCGGGCATGTGGCCGGAGCTTAGGCCGGGGCGGGGCTCGGGTGCTGTGCCGTTGAAGCGGGCGGCGGATCGGGCGTCGAGGACTTGCTGGTGGTGGGCGAGTCGATCCTTGAGTTGGGCGAGGTCTGCTACAGCGTTGCGGTTGAGGTTGGCGTGGAAGGTAGCGGGAGCGCGGTGGACGGGGCCGGATTCGGTGGGGAGGCCGGAGTCTATCCATGTGCGGAGGCTGCTGTTGAGGACGTAGACGTTTTGGGCGCCGAAGGTGCGGAGCATCCACCAGGCGCGGGGGGCGGAAAAGACGCCGTGCTGCTCGTAGATGACGATGGTGCTGGTGTCGGAGATGCCGAGGGCGGACATGCTGCGGGAGAAGTTCTCGGGTGTGGGGAGCATGTGAGGGAGTGATGTGGCGTGGTCGGAGAGCTCTTCGATGTCGAAGAAGAGTGCGCCGGGGATGTGGTGCTGGAGATAGTGGGCGCGGGTGTCGACCGGCGGGGTGACGCCGACGGGGGGGAGGGTGGCGTCGAGGACGATGGTCGAGGGGTCTTCGAGGCGGGCGGCCAGCCAGGAGGGGGCGACGAGAGGGTTCATGGAGATAGATTACTGTGCGCCGGAGTGGGAATGAGCGAGGGGGGCCGGCTATGTGGATGTGGGTCAGCGGTTGGGGGATTATCTCGGAATGTCTTTGCACATTTGCATGCAACTGTGTGCATAAGAGCAAGCGTTAATTGCGTTGCAACTCTACAGGACCGAAGGAATGAACGCCTTTTCGACGCAGCGAGTTGCACTGATGGGTACCACGTTATCGCAGTGGATTTCCTTTGGCTGGCTAATTGCCTTTAGAAGCTCGTTCGACGCGACTCTATCGAGGTAAAACCATGAAAAGAATTTTGTCTCTCTTTGCGGTGGGGGTGCTTTCTCTATCTGCGCACAGGGTTCTCGCTGACGGCATCGGTACATCGGTCACCGGATCTCTTGCATTCCAGGGGTTTCCAATCAATTTCTTTGACCCAGCAAACGAAGGGGTCCCTGCGGGTTTTGGCAACCATGCGGGGACTAAGGTGACCATAGGCTCCGAGACTGAGTTTGGATATAGAGACGCGGCTAATTTGGATACCGCGAATTTTACTGGCTCGACCCTTACTCTCTCGGACACGGGATTTGGTGAAGGCCAGGCTTCCTTTGTAATGAAGTTCACTGACCCTGACTTTACTGGCTTTTCGATGATATCGAATGGTCTAGGTGTGAACTTTTCGTTTGCGGGAGATACGCTGACCGTCAAGTTCGATGGTGGGGACTTCACGGGTAGCGAAACGACTGTGCTTGCCTATGCTCCCAATCAAAGCCAAACCGGAGTGACTCCAGAGCCTGCGACGCTGGCTCTGCTGGGAACCGGGATGCTTGCAGGTGCGGGCGTTGTTCGCAAGAGATTGTTTGCTTAGTTTCTGCGTGACCAAATGATGGTGACGCGCCGGGCGGCGAAGTCCGGCCTCTTTCGTCCAGGTCGACGCGACTCCTCCGAGAGTTACTAGGACAGTTCCATGGCGAATTGTTGGGACGGGTCGTAGGCGTTGGCTTTGGGTTCGGTGGAGAGGTCTAGGATGAGGCGCTCGAGGACGAGGAGTTTGTTGGCGGGGGAGCTGCGGAGTTCGAGGTCGGCGCGGGCTACGAGGCGGATGGCGCGGGTGAGTTCGCGGCGGGATTTGTAGCGGCGGGCTTGCTTGATGAGGTCTTCGGCGGCGAAGGGAGGCATGCGAAAGCCCTGCCAGAGGACCTGCCAGATAGCTCGGGGGTCGCGTACGTTTTTTTCCGAGATGATGAGCATCTGGCGGAAGGTGCGGGCGAGCATGTAGAGGTGGCCGATGGCGGCGTCTTCTCCACCGTCGGAGGCGTTGAGAAGGCCGTGAAGGAGGAGAAGAGCGCGGGGGCGGTCCTTGGCGGAGATGGCGTCGGTGAGTTCGTAGAGAGAGCGCTGCTTGGCGGCGAGGACCATGGTTTCTACGTCGCCGAGAGTGACGCGGTTTTTGGTCAGAGGTTGGACTGAGGGCGCGGTTAGAGAAGCGGGTTTCTCCACTGCGACGGCAGGTGCGCCGTCTCCGGTCGAAATGACAAGCTCATTATTTGGGTTGGAGAGAGACGGGGCTGAGACGTAGAGGAGGAGTTTTTCGAACTCACTGGCGATGAGCATCATGTCGGCGCCAAGGGCGTCGACCAGTTCGCGGGCGGCGTCGGCGTCGAAGCGGACAGAGCGGGATTCGGCGGAGGCGGTGACCCACTTGATGGCGTCGTTTTCGTCTACGCGGGCGAGTTCGACGGTGCCGCACCAATCGCCTAGTGTCTCGCGGATTTTTTCGAAGCGCTCTTTGTCTTGATAGTCCATCTTGCGGAGGTCGGTGGGGATGCGGAGATGGTCTGCGACAAAGAGGATGAGAGCTTGTGGGTTGGGCGAGCGGAAGTAGGCGTCAATGGCGGCGAACTCTTCTTTTTTGCTGCCGCGGCCGTAGAGCGTTTTGAGGTTTCGTACGAAGAGGACCTGGAAGGGCGCCATGAGGGATGGGGTCTGGGCACGGTCCAGGACTTCGAAGATGCTGGTCTCGGCGAGGTCAAGATCGTGGAGGCAGAAGTCGCGAGTATCTTCGGGAGCGAGGGTGGCGAGGACGGCTTTGCGGCAACGATCGTAGAGGAAGACCTCGTCGCCGAGGAGGACGTAGGCGGATCGGAGGGTAGCTGGGGAAGCGATCTCTGCAATGAACCGGTCGACTGAGGCGAAGGACTTGAGAGAGGCCATTAGAACGACTCCAGCATATCGCTTACGACGGCCTGGGCGAAGTCTTTTGCGACGCGGTTGACTGCGTGGTTATCTTCCTGGATGAAGCCGCTGAGGTCCTGGGTGGATTGGTACTGCTCGTGGTAAACGAATCCGTCGTTGCGATAGAGGACATGGCCGTCGTGGGCAGTGAGGAGGACTCTGGCGGTGATGGTGATGAGGTAGCTGGAGGATTGGCCGGTGGCGCCGTCGTAGGTGAGGGGGGCGACGGTCTGGGAGACGATGGTGCCTTTGAGGGTGGCGTCGGCGGAGTCGGAGTCGGAGGTGAGGATGCGGTATTTGGTGCGGGTGTTGAGCTCGCGGATGGTGGCCTGGGTGAAGGCCATCTCGGTGTGGAAGGCCTGCGCGTTGGTGGTGAAGACCGGGACGGCGAGGGTGCGGACGCTGGCGGGGATGTTGGTCGCGGAGCCGGCCTGATGGTAGCCACAGCCGGCGAGCGTGAGGAGAAGGATCGGGGTCAGGAGGCGCATGCGTCTTGTTTCTATTGTCGCATTGCTGCGGTGGCGGGGTTTTTCTGCGGAAAAAAGTTGGACGGTGGAAAAGAGTTGTTTTTATTGGGGGTTTTTGGGAAATACGTGTGCAGAACGTGGTGTTTTGGTGGTGAGAACGTGGTGGGATGCATGGTGAACGTGGTGTTTTGGATGGTGCGTTTTGAGGCAAGAAAAATGTGACACGGTTTTGAAATTTATTTTGAGGGGATGCGCTGGAGGTGAGTGTCTTTGAAGAACGTGGGGTATTTGAGTCCGAAGCCGAGGAGGCGATCGATGGCGATGTGGGCGACCCAGATGAGCGCGATCGCTGAGGGGAGCTGCCAGTGCTTGATGTAACCGGTTAGAAGCAAGATCAAGGGGAGGGTCAGGGTATGGACGAGGTTGTAAGCTGCCGCTCCGAGGCGAACGTTGGCCAGGTAGCCGAGCATGAAGAGGTCGGGAGCGAGGAAGAGGAGGGCGAAGAGAGGCCAGCTGTAGTGGAGATGCTGGTAGGCGACGATGGGGAGGATGAGGAGGGCGGCTTCCTCGATTCGCAGGAGGATGGATGGCTGGGTGAGCATAGGAGATTTTATACGCGATCACCTTGGATTCGGTGGTGCGGGGATGGACGAATTGCATCATACGGGCAGTACGCAGAACGGAAGAACGACAAATCAGGTTTTAAGGACTTCCTATGTATCACCACGTAAAGAAGCTAATGTATACGGTCAATATCGGGGAGCCGGATGTCCGATTCGGCAATATGTTGTTGGAGCAGTTTGGGGGCGCGAACGGAGAGCTGGCCGCTGCGATGCAGTACACAATTCAGGGATGGAACTGTGTCGACGATCTGGGGCGAAGAGATTTGCTGCTGGATATCGGGACGGAGGAGTTGAGCCATCTGGAGGTTGTTGGTGCGTTGATTCGGATGCACCTTGCGCCACTGAAGACGAATCGTGAGGCGGCGGAGGCTGATCCGCTGGTGACGATCGCAGGCGGTGGCGGCGTTGGGTTGTTCGATTCGATGGGGAACGCGTGGACCGCGAACTATCTGAAGATTACCGGCGAGATTGATGTGGATCTGAGGAGCAATATTGCGGCGGAGGCTCGGGCGAAGATTGTGTATGAGCGATTGATCGACCATACCGACGATCCAGGATCGATCGATACGCTGCAGTTCCTGATGACTCGGGAGATTACGCATATGAAGGCGTTTCAGGCGGCGCTGGATAGTATCGAGAAGACACCTTTCTCGGTAGGATTGCTGAAGCCCACGCCCGGGATTGTGGATGAGTACTTCAACGGGTCTACGGGTGATGGCAGTGAGGGGGAGACGGATATGCATGGGCCGTGGACCTCTTCGTTTGGCCTGCATCCGGTGGAGTCGCAGATGAATGGTGGCAAGGGTCTTTCGGTCGGCGACATCGACGGTAAGATCAATGGCGAAGATCGGGGCAAGCAGGATGAGGCTCAGAAGGCCACGACCTCAGTGGCGGATGAGGCCATTGGGAAGCAGCTTGCTGGCGTTGGAAGTAATGGTCATGGAGCGAGCCGGAGTTCGCGGACTCGGGAGTAAAGCAACGGCGTGCTGCGCGCACGGCGCGATCTGCCATCGAGGCTGACGCGCCTTCGGCGCCTTTGCTGGTGTTGCGGAAAAGGAAATGGCAGCCTTTAGCGGCTGCCATTTTTGTTTCCGTTTAGTTGCTGATGCGTGTTAGGCGGGGCTTGGTTGGCCTTCGCCGAAGCCGGGCTTGCGTCCGCCTTCCGGCTTGAGGATCTTCTGGGTTTCGCCACCGTTGCCTGGGTCTACGCCGGAGAGCGCGGACTTGGCTGCGGGAAGCTCCTTGCCCTCGATGATCAGCTTGATCTCGGCGGCATCCAGGGTCTCACGCTCCAACAGGGCTGCTGCCATGCGGTGCATGATGTCCTGGTTCGACTCGAGGATGGTGTAAGCCGATTTGTAGCCGGCGTCCACGAAGCTGCGAACCTCGGCGTCGATCTGCTTGGCGGTGTCGTCGGAGAAGTCGCGGTGCTGGCCGATCTCCCGTCCAAGGAAGACCTCCTGCTCCTTCTTGCCATAGGTCATGGGACCCATCTTGGACATACCGAACTCGCAGACCATCTTGCGGGCCAGTTCGGTGGCGCGCTCGATGTCGTTGCCGGCACCGGTGGTCATCTGCTTGAGGAAGATCTCTTCTGCGCAACGTCCGCCCATGAGGGTGGCCATGCGGGTTTCGAGATAATCTTTGGTGACGGTGTGCTGGTCTTCCTCGGGAAGGTAGACGGTAACGCCGAGAGCCATGCCGCGCGGGATGATGGTGACCTTGTGGAGCGGGTCAGAGTGCTCGCGCAATGCGGAGACGAGCGTGTGACCGGCCTCGTGATAGGCGGTGACGCGCTTCTCTTCGTCGGTGAGGAGCATGGACTTGCGCTCGGCACCCATCATGACCTTGTCCTTTGCTACTTCGAAGTCATACATGTGGACTGACTTTCTGTTGTAGCGGGCGGCGGTGAGGGCAGCCTCGTTGACCATGTTGGCTAGGTCAGCGCCGGAGAAGCCCGGGGTTCCGCGAGCGAGGATGTTGAGGTTCACATCTTCGGCCATGGGGACTTTCTTGGAGTGGACCTTGAGAACTTCTTCGCGGCCACGGATGTCGGGACGGTCGACGATGACGCGACGATCGAAGCGGCCGGGGCGGAGGAGAGCGGGATCGAGAACGTCGGGACGGTTGGTCGCAGCGACGAGAATGACACCGTCGTTGGACTCGAAGCCGTCCATCTCGACGAGGAGTTGGTTGAGGGTTTGCTCGCGCTCGTCGTGTCCGCCGCCGAGGCCTGCGCCACGGTGACGGCCTACTGCGTCGATCTCGTCGATGAAGATGATGCAGGGGGCGTTCTTCTTGCCCTGCTCGAAGAGGTCGCGGACGCGGGATGCGCCGACGCCTACGAACATCTCCACGAAGTCAGAACCGGAGATGGAGAAAAAGGGAACGTTGGCTTCGCCGGCTACTGCGCGGGCGAGGAGGGTCTTGCCTGTGCCGGGAGGTCCGACGAGGAGAACGCCCTTGGGGATGCGGCCGCCGAGGCGCTGGAACTTCTGCGCTTCGCGGAGGAACTCGATGATCTCCTTGAGTTCTTCCTTGGCTTCATCGACGCCTGCGACATCCTTGAAGGTGATTTTCTTCTGCTGCATGGAGAGCAGACGAGCGCGCGACTTGCCGAAGCTCATGGCCTTGTTTCCGCCGGACTGCATCTGGCGGAGGAGGAAGAACCAGAGGCCCAGGAGAAGGGCGAAGGGCGCGATGGAGATCAGGAGGCTGAGCCACTGGTTGGGGCTCTGATCTTTGATGGTGATGTTGACGCCGTGATCGCGGAGCGTCTTGTACATGTCGGGGTAGTTGCCCGGGATGGTGGTGTGGAAGAGATTCTTCGCGTCGTCGCGGTAGTGTCCAGTGACCTCAGCACCGTTGACGATGACGTCCTGGATCTTGCCCTGGTCGGCATCGTTGAGGAGGGTGGTGAGGCTGATGTTCTTTTCCTGAGTGCCGCCGGTTGTTTTGACGACAACCTGCCATAGGAACACGAGGCAGGTGATCATGAAGACCCAGATCAGAATTTGTTTGACGGTCGAGTTCAAGCGAATTTCCTCATTTTTTTTCTAGTCTGCAGCTGCCTCGAAATCGACTGGCACTTGTCAGACAGAGTCTTCGCAAGCGAAGACGTACAACGGTTAGACGGCGGCTTTGAGGGAAGGTTCTGTGCTGGTGGGATATTCCTGATTGTCAGCAAAAACCCTGCCTCGGTCAAGTATTTAGATTCTACTCTTGACGGAACGATTCGGGGGTTTGATGCGGGAAATAATGATGTGACTTTAGGGTGATGGGGGTTGGGGTGGTTTGGGGGTGTTCGTGCTGGGTTGGTGGAATTTTGTCAGCGGGGAGGATGGGGTGGAGAGCGGATTGCGTGCTTTGCTTGTTGGTGATGATTTGAGGGGAGTTATTTGTCGCGATAGAGGCGAAGTTCGCGGGGGGAGCGGTCGGCGCGCAGGCCGCTGGGCAGGTGGAGGACCGTTCCGGTGCGGGCGGCTACGGTCGGGTCGGGGCGGGAACCGCAGAGGGCCAGAAGGCGGGAGGTTTCGTCGAAGGTGAGGCGGGCGCCGAGTTGGCGGGCCGCGGCGCGGAGGACTCGGCGGCGGAGGGCGGGGTCGAGGGTGCGGAGACGGTCGAGTTCGATGGAGACGGCGGATTGGCCTGGCGTGGTGCTGACGGCTCGGCCACCGCCTCGGACGGGTTTGCCGGGGAGGAGGAGTTGGGGGAGGATGCGGGTTAGTTCTGATTGCCAGCGGGACTCTTCTTCGCGGGCCAGCTCCGCCATGTTGGCGAGGGTTTGGTCGAGGTTTGGGTTGTAGGTGCGGAGCTGGGGGAGGAGCTCGTGGCGGATTTTGTTGCGGGTGTAGGCGGTGTCGGTGTTGGTGGAGTCGGTGCGCCAGGGTTGGTTGAGTTGGGTAAGGTAGGCTTCGATGTCGGCGCGGCGGGTGTTGAGGAAGGGGCGGAGGATCTTTCCTTTTTGTTGAACGATAACTGGGTGGATCGCGCTTAGGCCCTCGGTCCAGGCTCCGCGTAGGAGCTTCATGAGGACGGTTTCGGCTTGGTCGTCGAGGGTGTGGGCGGTGAGGATGGTGTCGGCGTGGCCGGAGGCGAGGAGGGTGGTGAAGAAGTCGTAGCGGAGATTGCGGGCGGCTTCTTCGATGGTCTCGGGATCACCAGCGGCTCGGGTTTCGGAGACGCGTTGCGGGACGCTGGTTTGGTGGAGATGTAGGGGGATGTCGTGGGCGATGCAGAGGTCTTCGACGAAGCGCTGGTCGGCGTCGGCTTCTTCGCCGCGTAGGCCGTGGTGGACGTGGGCGGCGGAGAGGCCGATGCCGAGGGACTCGCGTGCGGCGTGGAGGGTGAGGAGGAGGGCCACGGAGTCTGCGCCTCCGGAGATGGCTACGGAAAGACGGTCGCCGGGTTGGATTTGTGTGCGGTCGAAAGGCAGGGTGGGCTTGGCAGTCATTCGACTTCATCTTACCGTCGAAAACTTCGAGCAGAGATGTGGTTGCGGGTGGGCCACAACACGTAGAGGTTTGCGAGCATCTTGTATACTTCGCAGGTTATGCGAGTATTTGTGATTCTTCCGGCAGCAGGGATTGGGACGCGGATGGCCGCGGGTGGTGCGTCGACGGCGGCGCCGAAACAGTTTCTTGAGATTGGAGGGGTGCCGGTGCTGGTGCGGTCGGTGCGGGCGTTTCTTGCGGTGCCGAGAGTGGATGCGGTTTGCCTGGCGGTGCGGGCGCATGAGCGCGAGCGGGTAGAGGCGCAGATGGAGGAGTACAAGCTGGGGCCGCGCGTGCACATGGTGGAGGGCGGGGATAACCGGCAGCATTCTGTGGCGAATGCACTGGCTGCGCTGGACTGTGATGCGGACGATGTGGTGCTGGTGCATGATGCGGTGAGGCCGTTGATCGACCCGGCGACGATTGAACGGACGATCGATGCTGTGGTGAAGCATGGCGCGGCGATTGTGGGGTTGCCGGCGGTGGATACGATTAAGCAGGTGGAGCGGACGGCGGATGGGGCGATCGTGACGGCGACGATTCCGAGGGAGCGCATTGTGCAGGCGCAGACGCCGCAGGGTGCGCGGTTCGGATTGTTGCGGGCGGCGTTTGCGGAGGCCGAGGTGGATGGGTTTTCGGGCACCGATGAGGCGAGTCTGCTGGAGCGGGCTGGAGTTGAGGTGGCCGTGGTGCAGGGCGCGGCGAGAAACTTCAAGATTACGCAGCCGGGGGATATTGAACTGGCGGAGTTTTATCTGGGGTTGGTGAAGGCTTGAGAATCTGCAGCTGGGTGCGATGGCGCTCGAGTTCGCAGAACGTGGGAAGATAGCTTATGGGCATGAGGATTGGTTACGGATATGACTCGCACGCGTTCAAGGCAGGTGTGCCGCTGGTGATTGGCGGGCTTGCGATTGAGCATCCAGAGGGGCTGGCTGGCCACTCGGATGGAGATGTGTTGCTGCATGCGATTACAGACGCGTTGCTGGGTGCTGTGAGCGCGGGGGATATCGGGACGTTCTTTCCGCCGAGTGATCCGCGGTGGAAGGGGGCTGCGTCGAGCGTGTTTTTGCAAACGGCCCTGGAAGAAGTGGCGACGGCGGGATACAAGATTGTGAACATCGATACGGTGCTGGTGATGGCGAAGCCGAAGATCGTGCCGATTGCCGGGGAGTTGCGGGAGAGCGTGGCTACGCTGCTGGGCGTGAAGCCGGGTGAGGTGGGGATCAAGGCGAAGACGCCGGAGGGATTGGACCAGGACCATGTCGCAGTAGCGCATGCGACGGTGCTGCTGGAGAGCCTGGGGATTCCGGAGTCTGTGGGTGTGATGGCTGCTACGGCTGAGGATGAGATCGATGTGGTGGTGAAGACGCTGGTGGGTGAGACGCGAAGCGTTTCGGCGCTGGGGCGAAAGGTAACTCCGTTCGATACGGATGATCTGACGTAGCGGCGCTCTTCCGTTTGAGAGAAACCTCGCGCTTAGCTTTTGACGATGGCGAGGGCGAATCCATCGTAGCCTTTGCTGCCGACGGTCTGGAGCGCGGTTGCGTCGAGGCGTGGATGGTTGCCGAGGCGCTCGAGAAAAGTTCGGGTTCCGGTGACGCTGGCGTCGGTACTGGCGGCGTCGAGGATTGCGCCCTCGCGGATGACGTTGTCTCCGATGATGAGGGTGCCGGGTCGTGAGAGTTTGAGTGCCCATTCGAGATAGTTGGGGTTGTTGGGCTTGTCGGCGTCGAGGAAGATGAGGTCGAAGGGGTCGGTCATGTCGGCGTGGAGGCGGGCGAGGGATTCGAGTGCGCTGCCGACCCTGATCTCTACGAGTGACAGCACCATCTGGCTGGCCCGCGCTCTGCCGCCCTACGGCCGTCTCATCACACTCGAACTCGGATAGGCCGGCGCGCTCGATGTTTTCGGCGGCGACTTTGGCGTGTTTTGGATCGTATCCGCCGAGGGTTCCGATTTCGAGAATTCGCCTCGCTCCCTGAATGCGCGCCAGCAGATGAAGGAGTTTGCCCTCGTTGGGGGCTACGTCGATGGCGGGAAGCCCGGTGTGTGTGTTGGCCGCGACTGCCTCGTTGAGCGCTAGATCGGGATGAACGAGAGTGTCTGTGAGGTAGCGTTCGACGGAGGTCCAGAGATCCTGATTCATATGGTGTGAGGATAAGGGCGAGTGGCTGTGTGGGCAAATTGCGTTTTGAGGTCGGCTTGGGTTCGTGGAGATGCTAGCGTGTTCGTAGAGAGTTGTTAGTACGAGGAGTCAGGATGCGAATCGGTTTGGGTTTGATGGCGGCTTTGGTTTTGAGTGGAGCGGCGAAGGGGCAAACGGTGAGCGATGCGAGTTTGCAGCCACGGGCTAGCAAGGTTGCGAGTTGTTCTCCTGGTGGCGATGCAGAGTGGCTGACGCCGGCGGAGAAGACCTGCTATGCGACGACGCCGGACTATGCGGAGACGATGGCTTATTTGAAGCGCGTGCAAGCGGCCGCGCCGGGGCAGGTGCGGATCGAGCCGTTTGGGAAGACGGGCGAGGGGCGAGAGCTTGATGTGGTTGTGGTTTCGCGCGATGGGGTGTTCGATCCGGCGGCGATTCATGCGGCGAAGAGGCCGATCGTTCTGGTGCAGAACTCGATTCATGCAGGGGAGATGGACGGGAAGGATGCTTGTCTTGCGCTGTTGCGCGATATGGTGATCGCGAAGACGAAGGCTGGCTTGTTGGAACGTGCGGTGTTTGTGTTTATTCCGATCTACAACGCGGATGGGCATGAGCGGAGGAGTGCGTACAACCGGATCAATCAGGATGGACCGGCGGAGATGGGTTGGCGGGGAAATGGAACGAACCTGAATTTGAACCGCGACTATCTGAAGGCGGATACGCCAGAGACGCGGGCGTTCATGGCGATGTTTCATCGCTGGCTGCCGGATTTTTTTGTAGATGACCATGTGACGGATGGGGCGGATTATCAGTACGACGTTACGTTCACGATCGACGATGGGCCGAATGTGCCGAACGGCACGGCGAAGTGGGTGGATGAAGTTGCGACGCCAACGCTGGAGAAGTACGTGGATGCGCATGGGCATCTGGCTTCGCCGACGTACATCAATCTGGTGAATGACAAAGATCCGGCGGATGGGCTGGGTTTCAATGATGATCCGCCGCGGTTTTCGACAGGGTATGTGGTTTTGGAAGGACGGCCGGGAATGCTGGTCGAGTTACATATGTTGAAGGATTACAAGACTCGGGTGACGGGGAACTACGAGATTCTTGCGGGGCTGATGGAGTTGATGAATCGCGACGCGGATAAGGTGATCGCGTTGAATGCCGCGGCGGATAAAGAGGCGGAGGATCTGGGGGCTCATCCGTTGGGTAATGTGCGGTATCCGCTGGCGCTGGGTTGGGGTGGGGAGACAACACCGTTTTTGTTTCGCGGTTACAAGTACACGCGGGAGTTGAGTGCGGTTTCAGGCGCGATGCGGGTGGAGTATTCGCATGAGCCGTGGAATGTTTCGCTGCCGTTTCAAAAGGGCTTCAAGGTGACGGCGGATGCGAAGGTGCCGGCTGCTTACATTATTCCGGTGCAGTGGACGAAGGTGATTGATGTGCTGGCTGCGCACCAGGTGGAGATGGAGCGCACGACGGCAGCGTGGACTGGGGATGTAGAGACGTACCAGTGTGCGGGGATGGCGTGGCAGGAGCCTCCGTTTGAGGGGCGGCATCCGACATTTAATGGTGAGGCGTCGCACGATCCGGGGAAGTATGGGAGCTGCGTGGTGGTGCGGGAGAAGATGAATTTTCCGGCGGGGTCGGCGGTGGTGCGGCTGAATCAGAGGCTGTCGAAGGTGGCGCTGGAGTGGCTGGAGCCGGCGGCGCCTGACTCTGCGCTGCAGTGGGGATTCTTCGATTCGATCTTTGAGCAGAAGGAGTACGGCGAGGCGTATGTGTTGGAGTCGCTGGCGCGAGAGATGATGGCGAAGGATCCGAAGTTGAAGGCGGAGTTTGAAAAGAAGGTGGCGAGCGATCCGGCGTTTGCGGGGAATGCTTATGCGAGGCTGGAGTTTTTTTATGACAGGACGCAGTGGTTCGCAGCGAACCGGGTCGGGCAATATCCGGTGGGGCGTTTGCTGAGTCTTGAGGGAGTGCCGGTGGCGCGGTGATTGCTGGTTGATGTTCTAAGATGGTGGCCTTCAGGAACGAGGTGAGCGATGCACGATCTTGTGATCGATCTTGTGATTATTGCGGTGTGCGGAGCGGTGGGCGGCTTCGTGAATGTGTTCATCGGCGACTCCGGGCTTCACCTGCCGACGATCGAACAGGGTATCTTTCGCCCTGGATACATGGGTGTCGTGATCGTTGGGTTGGTTGCGGCCGTTGGTGCGTGGCTTGCGACGCAGACATCTTCTCTGACGGGGAACATGACGCCGTCACCGCCGGTTGCGCTGAGGTTGTCTGAGCTGAGCACCGCGATTATTGTGGGTTTCGGCGGGGCGCGATGGTTCAAGTCGGAGGCCGAGACAACAATCTTTCGCAAGACGGCGGCGGTTGCTGCAGGGAAGTCGGCCGATAGCGGTGCGGCTGCGACGATCGCTTCGGGAACTGCATTTGAGGCGCTGTCGGCGGCCAATCGAATGCCTTGACCGAAATGACAAGGCTTCTCCTGGGTGGCCACGCGGCTGGCGTGAAATATCGTATGTCAGAAGTCGCGTTGTCACTATAGACTTTTTCTATTCTGTTTTTTCTTTTGAGGGATTGATGAGAATCAAGATCGTGCTGGTGCTTTGTCTGTTGGCGGTTGGTCGAGGAATGCTTGGGCAGGCTGCTCCAGCGTCGAGTCAAGAGGAGTTCATTAAGTCACACTATGCAAAGTTTGAATACCGGATTCCGATGCGGGATGGGGTGAAGTTGTTCGTGTCGGTGTATACGCCACTGGCTGGCGCGTTCAAGGATCCGGGGCCGTATCCGTTTTTGATGACGCGGACGCCGTACAGCTGCGCGCCGTATGGCGAAGATCAGATGCCGAAGCGTCTGGGGCCGAGCGAGGACCTTCTGGAGTCGGGCTATATCTTCGTCTGTGGAGATGCGCGCGGACGGTTTGAGAGCGAAGGCGTGTTTCAGGAGATGAATTCGCATATCGACGATAAGAAGTCGAACAAAGACGTAGATGAGTCGACGGATATGTACGACACGGTCGAGTTTCTGCTGAAGCATGTGGAGAATAACAACGGCAAGGTTGGGATTACGGGGATCAGCTATCCGGGGTTCTATACGTCGGCGAGCATTATCGATTCGCACCCGGCGATCAAGGCGGCGAGCCCACAGGCTCCGATGACGGATCTGTTCTTCAACGACGATGCGTACCATGGCGGCGCGTTTATGTTGTCGGCCAACTATGGGTTCTATATTTTCTTCAAGCCGCAGAAGAATCCGACGTTGCCGGATAAGGGAGAGTATTCGGAGCCCAGCGGGCCGGATAGTTACAAGTTTTATTTGAAGGCGGGACCAACAGAGAATCTGGATAAGAGGTTCGATGGGACGAACTTTTTATTTCACGACCAACTTGTGCATACGACGTATGACGACTACTGGAAGAAGCGCAATCTGTCGGTGCATATGAAGAATGTTCATGCGGCGGTGATGACCGTCGGCGGTTGGTTTGACGCAGAGGATCTTTCGGGACCGTTCAAAACGTTTCATGCGATCGATGAGTTCAATCCGGGGGCAGTGAATACGCTGGTGGTTGGACCCTGGACGCATGGTGGTTGGGCCCGGGCAGACGGTGACCGGCTGGGGGATGTGACTTTCAATTCGAAGACGTCGCTGTTTTTCAGGGAGCAGATTCAGTTTCCGTTTTTTGAACACTATCTGAAGGGGCATGACGGCGGGGTGTTGCCGAAGGCTTATGTGTTTGAGACGGGCAGCAATGTCTGGAAGAAATATGATGCATGGCCACCTAAGTCGGCGGCTGCAAAGACACTTTACTTTCATGATGGTGGCAAGCTGAGCTTCGATGCTCCTACGGAGAGCGCTGGGGTGGATGAGTATGTGAGTGATCCGGCGCATCCGGTGCCGTTTGTGGGGTACACAACGGATACCGTGCCGCAACGATATATGGACGACGATCAGCGGTTCGCTTCGCGGAGGCCTGATGTGTTGACCTACGAGACCGATCCGCTGACTGAAGATGTGACGATTGCCGGGCCGGTGCGACCTAAGTTGAAGGTGGCTTCTACCGGGACGGATGCGGATTTTGTGGTGAAGCTGATCGATGTCTATCCGAATGATTATCCCGATCCGCCTGCCGATGCCGTTGGCAAGCGAGTGTTAGGAGCGGCTCCGGTCTTGATGGGTGGATATGAGCAGCTGGTGCGGGGCGAGCCGATGCGCGCGAAGTTTCGCGATAGCTGGGAGAAGCCTACGGCGCTGACGCCAGGGAAGATGGTCGAGGTGAACTCGGAGATGCCGGATGTTAACCACACTTTCCGCGCGGGGCACCGGATTATGGTGCAGGTGCAGAGCTCATGGTTTCCGTTGATCGATCGGAATCCGCAGACTTTCGTGGATATACCGTTTGCGAAGCCGGCGCAGTTTGTGAAGGCGACCGAGAGCGTTTATCGGAATGCTGGCGCGGCGAGTGGCGTTGAGGTGCTGGTGGTGCCGCAGCACTGATTTGAGAGGAAACGATGAAGCTGACGGGCGATCGTGAGAGTTCTTCGCGATCGCCCGTGGTGTTTAGCCGCGGAAGGCTGGTCCGCCGAAGGGTGTGCCTACTGATCCGCCGTCTACGAAGAACTCGACAGCGTTGACGTAGGAGGAGTCGTCGGAGGCGAGAAAGAGGATTGCTTTAGCGAGCTCTTCTACTTTGCCGAAGCGGCCCAGGGGAATGGTGGAGGAGATGCGTTTTGCGAGTTCCGCGCTCTCTTCGGTGGAACGTTCGTTGCGGCTCCAGATGGGGGTTTCCGTTGCCCCAGGGGCGACGACGTTGACGCGAATGTTTCGTGAGGCGAGGTCACCGGCGATGGAGCGTGCCATGCCGCGCAGGCCAGCTTTGCTGGCGGCATAAGCGGCGTAGCCGGGCTGGCCAAGAGTGCCGATGACGGAGCCGTTGAAGATGATGGAGGCGCCATCGTTGAGCAGGGGGACGGCGGCTTCTACGGTGAAGAAGGCTCCGGTGAGATTGATGCGAATAATGTTTTCAAAGACGGCTTCGTCGGTGCTGCCGGTTTTGGTCTGCCCGGCGATTCCTGCGTTGGCGAACACGATGTCGAGATGGCCGAAGTCTTTCGCGATGCTGGCGAAGAGATCTTTGCGGGCGGCTGAGTCGGTAACGTCGGCGCGGTAGGCTTTGGCTTTAGGGCCAAGCAGCTTGACGGCTTCGTCGAGGGTCTTCTGGTCTCGGCCTGTGATGGCGACTTCTGCGCCTTCCTTGATGAAGAGCTGAGCGGTGGCGAGGCCGATGCCGCTGTTACCGCCTGTGATGAGAGCTTTCTTTCCTGCGAGTTTCATTGGTTCCTTCTCCTTACTTCGGGATCATTGACTTTGAGTACGAGTCGTTTGAGTTGGTGGCGACTCAGAGCTGATATTTCTATGCATGATGATTGTCATGCATGTTGTACTTGTAAGCATGATGCTTATCATGAATAATGTCAAGAGCGAGGATTTGGAGGTTTATGTGATGAGATATCCGGCGGCCGAGACGGCGGAGAAGCACGAGAGGATTTTGAATGAAGCGGCGCGTCTATTTCGCGAGCGGGGATTTTCAGGCGTGAGCGTGAGCGAGATTATGAAGGCGACGGGTTTGACGCATGGGCCTTTTTATAACCACTTCGATTCGAAAGAAGCATTGATGGCCGATAGCGTGCTGCGCGGCATGCAGACGACGCTTGATGGACTGGACGCGACGGAGGGTTCTGCGAGAGGCTGGGCTGAGTATGTGAAGAAGTATCTGAGTGTGGCTCATCGCGATGCGTGCGGTGCGGGATGCACGATGGCTGCTCTTGCAGCAGAAGTGCGGCAGGAGCCGCATGTGCGAGGACCATTCACGGCGCGGCTGAAGGCGGTGGTGGAGAAGATGGCATTGCACTTTCCGTGGAGCTCGAAGAAAACGGCGCGGGGGGATGCGATTCGGGCGCTGTCGTCGATGGTTGGTGCGATGGTTCTGGCTCGGGCGGTGGATGATGATGCTTTTGCGGAAGAGATCCTGAAAGAGGCGCGAAAGGGGTTGGTGTGACCGCTTTCGCGTCGCTTTGGAGATCAGGCTTTGGCGAAGGGGTGTTCTAGGGATGGGCTTTGTGGGGTGAACAACTTGCCGCCTTCTTCGGTTAGGTGCCAGTCATCTTCGAGGCGGACGCCGAATTCGCCGGGGAGGTAGATGCCTGGTTCGTCGGAGAAGCACATGCCGGGTGCGAGCGGGGTGGTGTTGCCGCGAACGAGGTAGGGCCATTCGTGGCCATCCATGCCGATGCCGTGGCCGACGCGGTGGGTGAAGTGTTTGTAGTCGGGGCCGTAGCCGGCGGCGGTGATGAGGTCGCGAGCGGCGGCGTCGATGGCCTGGCATTGGACGCCGGGGCGTGCGGCGGCGAGGGCGGCGGATTGGGCTTTGAGAACGATGTCGAAGACCTTGCGGGCTTTGTCGAGTTTGGGGATGGTGGGGTCGCCGAGGACGAAGGTGCGGGAGATGTCGGATTGATAGCCTTCGACGGTGCAGCCGTCGTCGATGAGGATGATCTCTCCTTCGCGGATGATCTGCGGTTGAAGGGAGCCGTGGGGGAGCGCGGAGTACTCGCCAACCTGGCAGCTGGCGTCGCCGCTGACGCCGCAACGGGTGTAAGCGGTGTCGACGAGTTGCGAGAACTGGCGGTTGGTCATGCCGGGTTGTGCGGATTCGTAGCAGGCTTTGTAGACAGAGAGGGTGATGTTGTTGGCGAGCTGCATAAGGGCTAGTTCGGCGGGGGTTTTGATGCTGCGGCAGCCGTAGGTGATGGGTGTAGCGCTGGTGGTGGTGAGAGTGGGGCTGGCGTGAGCGATGCCGTCGGCGAAGACGAATTGGGTGCGCTCTTCGATGCCGATCTTTCCAGTGGCGAGGCCGGATTCCTTGAGAGCTTTGGCGAGGAGCTGGTAGGGGTCTTCGTCTTCGTTCCAGGTGTAGACGCGGGTGGTGGAGGCGGAGGGGAGGGTGGCGGGTTTGGCCTCCATGCGCTCGCGTACGCGGCCCTCTTCGAAGACGGGGCAGACGACGAAAGGTGCGCCGGTGGCGGGAAGGGTCCATGCGAAGAAGCGCTCGGACTGACCCCAGCGTAGGCCGGTGAAGTAGGTGAGGGACGTGCCGGTGGTGATGACGATGGCGTCGATCTTGTTCTGGTGCATGAGGGCGCGGGCGCGGTCGAGGCGCTGCTCCCGCTCGGCGAGGGTGATTGGGGTGGCTTCGGCGCGGCGGTTGGAGAGGGCTGCGATGGCAGGTGGTAGCTTTTCTGGTTGGGAGGATTGGGCGGCGAGCGCAAGGGTTGGAGTGGCTGCGGCGGCGGCAGAGGCTAGGAGAAAGCGGCGGCGTGTGGGCATGGGTGGGAATAGTGTACGGGGGAGTTGACGGGGCGTGAACTAAGATTAGTGGTGAGGATATTTGATCGATGGCGATGATTACGACGGTGCAGCAGCACATTTTGCAGCAGCAGCAAGCTGCTCTGAAGGCGACGGGGCGGGAGGCGTCGGGGACGTTCAGCTGGTTGCTGAGTGGAATTACGCTGGCTGCGAAGATGGTCGAGGCGAAGATTCGCTCGGCGGGATTGAGCGATGTGCTGGGCGCGTTTGGCGCGGAGAATGTGCAGGGGGAGCAGCAGCAAAAGCTGGATGTGTATGCGAATCAGGCGCTACTGCATTGCTTGGGATTGAGGGATAGCGTTGCTGCGCTGGTGAGTGAAGAGGATGAGCAGCCCGTGACGTTCAATCGCGATGCCGAAACCGGGAAGTACATTATCGTGTTCGATCCGCTGGATGGGTCGAGCAACATTGATGTGAATGTGAATGTGGGAACGATCTTCAGCGTGCTGCGGAGGATGCCGGCGGAGTTGGGGACGTTGGAGGAGTCGATTTTGCAGCCGGGGTTTCGGCAGGTGGCGGCGGGGTATGTGGTGTATGGGCCTTCGACGGTGCTGGTGTATACGACCGGCAATGGAGTGCACGGGTTTACGCTCGATCCGACGATTGGGGCGTTTGTGTTGAGCAACGAGAAGATGCAGATGCCAGAGCAGGGAAGCTACTACTCGGTGAACGAGGCGAATGCGGCGGGGTGGCCGGAGGAGTATCGCGGGTATGTGGAGATGCTGCGGACAGGGGGATTGCAGAAGGAGTACAGCTCGCGCTATATCGGGAGCCTGGTGGCGGACTTTCACCGGACGCTGCTGAAGGGGGGAGTGTTTTTGTATCCGCCAACGTTGAAGCAGCCGAAGGGCAAGCTGCGGTTGTTGTACGAGGCGAATCCGCTGGCGTTTATCGCGGAGCAGGCGGGCGGGATGGCGACCAGTGGCGCTGGGAGGATCCTGGATATTAAGCCCGAGGGGATTCATCAGCGGACGCCGTTTTGTGTAGGGAGCAAGCGCGAGATGGAGGCGCTGGTGGCGGCGGTGAGTCCGGCGGGGGGGAAGTGAAATTCTTCGTTGCAGAGGTGATTGACATTCGCGAGGAGTCGCGTGTGGCGGGGCGGCAGCGATGGCAGATGGCGCTGGATAGGACGGAGTTTGGGGCCGGCGATGTGGGTGTGCTGGAGGCGGTAGCTCGCAGTGGGGCTAAGTTGGTGGTGCCAGTGCTTGAAGTGGTGATGGAGGCGGGTGAAGTGTGGCATTTAGTGGAGAAGCCACTGGCCGCGGGTACGACGGTGACGGGGCGAGTGGGTGAGTCGGTCGATTGATGTTGGATGTTTTCGGATTGACGCGTGCGGTTGAGTCGTAAGGGTTGTTGCTGATACACTCGGAGATGTTGTTTCGGCTGCGTTGTGCCTGCGAGAGCGGTGTGCGATGCGGGTTTGGTGGGGGGCTGTAGCTCAGTTGGGAGAGCGCCTCGTTCGCAACGAGGAGGTCAGCGGTTCGATCCCGCTCAGCTCCACCATAGGATCAATTCTTAAATCAGAAGATCTGTGGCCAATAGCGAGGAATTGCTACGGCCTATTCGCGTCCTCTAGCCGCTTTCTCATCTCTCATGACAACTGCTTACAATGTCTTCGAGGTGAATCATGCAAAAGCGTCCCTTAACGGCTGTCCTTCTCCTGGTAACGAGCCTGTCTGCGTTTGCCGGAACGAAACTCGAAGGTACGACGACTCTCAAGGATTTCCAACCCTATGGAGTCAAAGATACAGAGCACAAACATCAGGGGTATGATCTTGCTTTTGAGGCCAAGGGCAAGAGTTATACCTGTCGGACCGACCCGAATAAATCTATGAACGCAACGGATTTTGTGGTTGGCACAGACGTGACATACAAGATTGACGGCAACAAGGCAAAGATTAAGACTCCACAGAATAAAGAGGTGGAGTGCAAAATCGTCCGTGTGGAGGCCCTACAGAAGCTGCAGTAGGTGTTGCAAGAAAGCTCTTCCGCGAAGGAAGCCTCTTAGTTTGTTGTGACGCCGCCAAACCGTCGATTCATTCCGATTCCGAGATTTTTGTCTCTGTGCGATTGTCTATTCGCTGAGTGGCGTGAGTAAGTCAGCAGATTGAGTGGGCGACTGCAGCTTCAAGATGAGAATCTGGCGTTGGAAGGGTGGGAGCCAGGTTCTGTACGGAACGGGTGCGAACTGCGAATCCGTCACGCATGGCCCCTTTTGATAAGCAAGGAAATAGATCGGATGAACGCTTGGTGTAAGAGGATCGAAGAGTCTAGCGCAGTCGGGTGGAAGACCAGGGGGAGCATATTGCAGCTCGATCCCGGCGGGAAGCTTTACTCGAGGATCGACCACCGTGCCGACATTGTCGATTTGGGTGAATCCGTCATACTCAAACCCGGCTTGAAACTGTGACGAGGAGATGTTTGCTTTGTGGAGCGTGTCGATGGCCGCGACGCGTGCGTTGTGCATGGCGAACCAGTCGTGAGTGCCTAAGATTGTGAAGATGGAGAAGGCCGCCAGCGTCGCGTAGCTCAACGCAGGCAGGCGGGGAGACACACGATCTTGATAGAGGCGCAGGAGACCTAGAAGAGTCAGAACGAAGAGGGACATGAGGTAGCGATCGTAAGTGTTGGCCCAGGCGCTTGGAATAGCAAGCAGCAGAATGTAGGCCACGGCGAAGGGGCCGAATAGATGGAGCAATGTCTTCGATGACAGGGCTGCGGGAGGGACAGAGGTGTTTGTGTTTTCTTTGAGGAAGAGAATGCAGTAGAAGAAATTTACCAGGGCGGCGATTACCACAAATGATGCAATCACCCGGCCCGTGTGATTGAACGTCGCGGGAGCGGCGCCAATGAGGCTGTTGTTGGGGAACTCCACAACGCCCAGGCGGTCTACCATGTAGCCTGTCCATGGCATGAGACCTTTTTCCAGATCATGAATGGTGATGAATCGGAATAGATCTGTAGCTACGAGAGCGATCAAGGTGAGAAGGCTAATGATCCCCGCTCGAAATCTCGGAAGCATTTTAAGCCAAGCCGCCAGTACGGGAAAAGTTAGAAGCGCGAGACAAAGTGCCAGGGCAGAGGTGTGGTCGATTAGCTGACGAGTGGTCTGCAGATTGATTGGTCCCTGGATGAGCGGATAGGGGACGGAGTATGGCTGGTGCTTGAACCACTGCATGCAGGCATAAATCGATACGGCACCGATGAGCCATAGCGCAGCGCCGGTGAAAAGAGCGCCGCGGCGTCGACGGAGCATCCACGCAGTGGTTGGAACCAAGACGAGCACGGATAACCAGGCGATCTGTCGGGCCGTTCCACCGATTGTTCCGGCGATGCCTGCGCTAATGAGCCACGCCAGCATGGCACGATCGCTGACTGCGACATAGGCTCGGAGGCACAGATAGATGCAGAGCAGAATGACGAAGAAGCCGCAGGTGTCGCTCATGAAGCTAACTGAGAATGGAGCGATGATTGGCGAGAGGCCAACTGCCATGGCTCCGAAGTTAGCGTTGCGACGGTTGATGCCGGAGAGTCGGAAGATGGAATGTGCGAGCCAGACACAGATGGCGGAGAGGACTAAGGTCGACATGCGTGCGGCGGTTAAGGAGTAGCCGAAGAGCTTGAGAAACGGGTCGGCCCAAACTATCTGCCATCCAAGCATCGCCGTCGCCCAGCCGTTGTAGACAAGGCGCCCTGTCCTGGCGAAGACAAATGCTGTTCTGAGATAGGACCAGTCGTCGATCAGTCCGATTTCGGTGAAGGGTTTCGTAGACAGGACGGCCAGTACGGTGAATATGCTGCAAAATAGAGCATCTGCGCGGCCGTCTGCAAACCAACCTCTACCCGTTCCAGTTGCCATGCATTGTCCCTTCGATCTGCCATGTCGTACTGACGGCGATCGGTTTTGAGATCTGTATATTTCTCTGCAATCCCTGGAGACGAAGGCTCACAGGACTTCCAGATTGGCAGATTGTGTTCGTACGAGTGGCACAAGTTTTATGTGCGGTAATAAACCTGGCGGCTGCGGTTGTTGTTGTGACCATGGTGGGGAGGCAAGCTAACACGATCATTCGAAGGCGCAATTCGTAGAGGCGTTTCCGATCTTCGAGTTTTTATGACTATAGCAGAGATAAATGGCACTCCGACCAGGCTCTCAGCGTGCGGGTAGCCGCATCTGCGCGGGCCTGTTCTATGCTCTGCGGGTCTTTTCTTGCTGCAGAAGGCGGAACGTTACGAAGACTGCGGGAACGAGGAAGATGAGCGAACCCAGAACCCACATGATGACGGCTCCTGCGCGCTGGTCGGCGATTGGATCGATGTGGAAGGGGTTGGGACGCTCGAGGTAGTAGGTGTAGACGGGGCGGTCGCAGAAGGCGAGGAACGCGGAGAGGGCCGTGTTGACGATGTCCGCCAGGACCAGGTAAGGAAGCATGATCCAGCCGGGGTAGCGGGAGGTGGTGGGCCAGGGTCGGATGAGCGGCCACCAGAAGAGGATCGATGTGGTGAGGAAGCAGATGTGCTCGAACTCGTGCCAGTGTTCGTGCTCGAGGGCGAAGTCGTAGGCGGTGGGGATGTGCCAGACGAGGAAGGTGAGGTTCATTGCGAGCCACGCGACGACCGGCTTGGTGAGGAAGTGGCCGAGGGTGCGGAGCCACTTCATGCGCAGGAATGGGGCTAGCAGACGCACGGTGATGACGTGAGGGATGCCGCGGAGAAGAGGGACCTGAGGGTAGCCGAGGAGGAGAAGCGGCGGGACGAAGGACATCAGGAGGAGATGCTCGACCATGTGGGCGCTGAGGAGAGCGTCGGCGAAGCCATCCATTGGTGAGGCGATGGAGACCCAGATGGTGGCGATGCCGAGGTTGAATGTGACGAGGCGCCAGGTGGGGAAGAGCGCGGGTCTTGTCTTACGGATGGCGTACCAACCGCGCGTGTAGAGGATGGCGGTGAGCAACAGGGCCGTCGTGAGGAAGATCGGAGGGGACCAGTCGTTGAAGATGGCCCGGTATTCAGGAGACATTAGGGTAAGGATAGATCGAAGCGGGGACGCGTGCTGTGTGCGGTCGGGTTGAGATTACAGGGGATCGTTCGACCAGGCGATTCACGATGAGACTGTGAATCGCTTCGGGTCGGTTTTGTTGGTGGCTGAGCTACTGGTTATTGGTTGGAGGTGTGGCTGCAGCGGCTGAGACGACGCGGCGTGAAGCATCGACGGCGGGTTGGAGATCGTGGCCGTGCAGGGTGGTAAGGAATTTGACGAGCGCGGTGGTCTCGGAGGGGTTGAGGGCGTTGCCATAGGCGGGCATGTTGCCGCCGCCTTGCAGGACCTGACGGATGATCTGGTCTTCGGTCATGTGGGCGGCGACGGTGTCGAGTGCGGGACCGCGGAGGCCGCCTTCCCCGCCGATGGAGTGGCAGTTGCGGCACTGCTTGTTCTGAAGGACGATTGCGCCTTCGCGTTCGAGCGGAGTGCGGTTGTGGAGGTAAGCCACAGGGATGGGATCGCTGGTCCAGGCGTTCATGATGGGACTCCACGGCGTGTAGGTGCCGAGGTGAGTGAAGACGCCGAGCGAGACGGCCACGACGCTGACGATGAGGACGGCAGCAGGGCGGCGGGAGACGTGCTTCTCGCCTTCTCCTGAGAGAAGTGGAAGCAGGATGAGAGCTGCGATGCCGATAACCGGCATGATGAAGAGGACGGGAGTTTCGAGAGCAGGCGGGAGGTATGCGAGAACGGCGTAGAGCCAGAGGAAGAAGTAATCAGGCTTCGGGGCTGTCTCGATGATGGTGGGGTCGGGCTGCCCGGAGGGCCCGAAGGGACCGAACCAGAGCGCGCATGCGATGACGGCGCACATGATGGCTGCGGCGAAGATGGCGTCTTTCCAGGCGGCGTCGGGGACGAAGGGGATGCCGGTTTTCTTTTCGAGTTCGTGATAGTCGTTGAGGTAGGTTTTTTTGCTGACGAGTCGGCCGGGCATGGGGTAGTCGTTGATGCCGAGACGCAGGACCATCCAGACGTGCATGCCGACCATGGCGATCAGGATGCCGGGGATGACGAAGACGTGGAGGGCGAAGAAACGTGAGAGCGTATTGCCGGCGATGATGGGGCCGCCGAGCATAAGACCTACGAGTGGGCCGCCTATGAGCGGGACGCGGCTGAGAATGGAGGCGCCGATGCCGAGGCCCCAGTAGGCGTCCTGATCGAAGCGCAGAACCTGGCCGGTGAAGGCCATGCCGAGAGTTAGGAGCAGGAGAAAGACGCCGATGATCCAGGTAAGTTCGCGGGGGAATTTATAGGCGCCGAAGAGGAAGACCTGCACCATGTGGATGAGGACTATGGCGACCATGAAGTCTGAGCCCCAGCCATGCATCGCGCGCAGGAACCAGCCGAGCCGGACGTTATGGTCCAGAAATTGGAGGCTGTTCCAGGCGTTGCTGGCGGTTGGGGCGTAGACGAGCGCCAGCAGGATGCCGGTCATGACCTGGAGGACGAAGATGACGGTCGCGGCGCTTCCGAAGACGTACCACCAACTAGCGGTGTTGGCCGGGACCTCGTGCTCGGCTACTTCGATGAGCGGAGTGCCGAGTCCAAGGCGGGCTTCGAACCAGTTGTAGACTTCGAGGCCTCGTTGCTTTAGGTCTGGCATGAGCTGCACCTCGGCTGGGGTTGGTCGATCGCGGAGAGTTTGGCTGCTGCGCTACCTTTGATCTTTGTATCGATCTGGGTAAGAGGCGTGACGTTCTTTGCTTCGTTGGCGAGGGTTGGCATTCTGCCTGCGCTGATCATGAGGGTGCCGTTCGAGACTTTGTGCTGGTACTCGAAGAGGCCGCGTTCGGGCGGGCCTGATGCGCGGGCCCCGTCGGCGTAGTAGGCGCCGCCGTGGCAGGGGCAGAGGAAGAGTTTGGACTGAGCGAACCAGCGGACGGGGCAGCCGAGGTGAGCGCAGTTGATGGCGAATACCTGGAAGGTGTCGCCGGAGACGCGGCGGACCCACGCGGGGATGTCGCCGGTTTGGCCGTCCCAATCGGTGGTGATGGGATTGCGATAGCTGACGAGGCGAGTCTCGCCTTCGGGAAAGTTCGACAGTGGGCCGAGGTTGATCCATGAGTTGTCGGCGGAGGTCTTTTTCAGTGCAGGGCCGAGGAGGTAGCCGACGATCGGGATGGCGAGCACGACGCCGACTGCTCCGTTGACCATGAGGGCCAGCTTGAAGAGGAAGGTGCGACGCGAGTGGCCTGCGGCGATGCTTGGGTCTTTTACCGGTTCTGCAGTGGGCTCGGTCATGGTGTGATCGGTTTGTGGGAGCTGTTCACTGGGTATCATGGCTTCCTGCTCCTGCGGTGCACGTCATTCTCTCTTTGTCTTTCATGGTTGGTAGGAGTGATACGGCTGGCCCGGTTCGGCGATTCGTTTCGAGGCGAGCCAGGCGACGATATCGGTGATCTGCTGGTCGGTGAGGGGTTGGGTAGTGACTGAGCGCCAGTCGGGCATACCTTCGTCGGGACGGCCGGCGATGGTGATGCTGCGAAGATCCTGATTGCTGATGAGAGCGAGGTAGGACGGATTGACGATCGAGCCGAGTTTGCCGGTGCCGGTCTTAGGATCGCCCGTTGTGCCTTGTCCGTCTGCTCCGTGGCAACGTGCGCAGGCTGCTGTGTAGGCCTGCTGGCCGTGGTCGGCGTTAGGGGATAACGTGGCTGCGTAGGGCGGCGGATTTGCTCCGGCGAGAAGATCTGGGGTGCCCCATTGCTGGAGAAGGCCCTGGGCGATGATGGAGACCTGGCGATCGGTTAAGGAACCGCCGGAGCTTTTGGCGAAGGCGGGCATCAGGCCACCGGGGACGCCTTTTGCGACGGTCTGTTGGATGGTCTGTTCTCCGGCAATCGCGAGGTAGACGGGGTTGGCGAGAGAGATGGCTGCGCCGTTTTTGCCGTTGGCTCCGTGGCATGCCGCACAGTTCTCTTTGTAGAGAGTGGGGAAGTCGAGAACTTCGTCGGGGCGAATGACTTCGGGGCCTGGTCCGGGGCGCCCGTGGATGCGGCTGCACCCGGTGGTGGCAATACAGGCAGCCGATAGCATGAGGGCGCCGAACACTGCGAGTCTGTGAGGGGCTGATCTCATTTGTTTTCGCTCATAGGTCTTCGTCTTTCGTGAGAGGTACATCGCTGTGAATTCCGGCGCGAACGGCGAACGGCAGAGATCGAAACTGCGGAGTGCGCACCTTGACCTGCAGATTGACGATGAAGCCGCAGACGAGGCCGAAGGCGATCTGCGAGATGACAAACCACAGCCAGTTGATGCGGGCGTTGAGGACAGGGCTGATGATTCCGAGGGCCGAGTAGAGGATGCCAGTCCAGAGGAGTGGAGCGACGAAGCCGGCGGTGAGGATCGGCTTTCTGGGGAACATCGGCAGCATGGCTCCGTAGAGAAGACCGATGAGCACCGAGGTGAAGGCGTGAATGCCGGTGGCCGCGAGGAGCCCTTCGAGGTGAAACTGGCAGAGGAAGGCAGTGCTGGCAGATGCCCAGCTGACGAAGCCACCCGCCGCCAGGAGATTTACCGCGTACCAGATGCTGTGATATTTGATGAGGCCGAAGAGAGCAGCGGGAATGATCATGGCGATGCCGCCGACGATGCCGCCCTTGATGCCGGAGACGACGCTGAAGGTTTCGACTGGAAGGATCTGGCGATGTTCTGCGGCAATCGGCAGCTGCTCGCGGGTGGTACGGGTGCTCGAGATCTTCATGACGCCGGTTTGAACGGGGACGGCGACGTGAAGCTCGTGTGGGAAGATGTCGAAGAACCAGCCTACGATGGCTCGCAGAGTGAGGATCAGTCCCAGGAGGCTGATAACCCAATGTGTAACCATGCCGGTGATCAACAGGGCCAGACCGAGCGCGAGCACCATGGGCCAGGGTGTTGGTGCCGGGAGGATGACGGTGTCGGACCGGTGCTCGTGTTCGTGGCTTTGCGTGGACTGTGCTTCCTGCATCGTGCTCCTCCTTTGCTGAAGTTATCTGCCTAAAACGTAGACCACGAGAAATACGATGACCCAGACAGCGTCGACGAAGTGCCAGTAGAGGGAGAGGACTTCGAGTTTTTCCGAGTGCTCTTCTTTGACGCGACCTGCGAGAGAAAACGCGAGAGTGAGAGAGAGCATGAGAAGGCCAACTACTACGTGGGTTGCGTGCAGGCCGACCAGAGAGTAGTAGGTGGTGCCGAAGAGGTTGGTCTTGATGGTGAGGCCTTCGTCGTGAATGAGGTGATACCACTCTTTGGCGGTGGTGGCCAGAAAGATGGTTCCCAGCAGGACAGTGATCGCGAGATGGAGCGTTGTGGCGCGGTAGTTCTCTTTGCGCAGAGAGCTGACGGCAAGGTGAACGAAGATGCTGCTCGAGAGCAGACAGATGGTGCCGAAGATGGGAAGCTCGAGTACCTGCGCGGGGGTTGGGCCGCTGAGGCTTTTGCCGATGTAGTAGATGTAGGCGACGACAAAGATGATGAAGATCGCAGACTCGGCGATGATGAGGCAGGCCATACCGACGTTGCCGCGATACGGCAGCTTCCACGGAGTTTCGACGGGCCCATCGATTGGGATTCTGCTTGCTGTCGTGATGGTTGTCATTTATTCGTAGTCCGTGTCTGGATCTTCAGGGTGCTTCAGATCCCAAAGTGGCCGGCGGCTGTTGACGGTTGGCTCGATGGCGAAGTTGTAGGATGGCGGTGGAGAAGGCACGGACCACTCAAGGGTCCAGGCATCCCACGGATCGTGGCCGGCCTCTTTGCCTTTGTAGTAGGAGTGGATCATGTTGTAGACCAGAACCAGGGTGCCTGCGGCCTGGAAGATCGCTCCGACGCCGACGATGAAGTTCAGCGTATCCCAGCCACGGCCAGCTTCGTAGGTGTAGATACGTCGCGGCATGCCGAGGATGCCGGGAACGTGCATGAAGTCGAAGGTAAGGTGAAAACCGATAAGGAAGAGCCAGAAGTGCCATTTGCCGAGCGTGTCGTTCATCATCTTGCCGGTGACCTTTGGGTACCAGTAGTAGAAGGCCCCAAAGAGAGAGAAGACGATCGCTCCAACCAGAACATAGTGGAAGTGAGCGACGACAAAGTAGGAGGCGCTGAGCTGCCAATTGAACGGGGCAGCAGACAGCATAATGCCGGTGAGGCCGGCAATGAGAAATTGAAAGAGAAAGCCGATCATGAACATCATGGGAACTGCGAAGATAATCTTGCCGCCCCATATTGTTGCAAGCCAGTTGAAGATCTTGATGCCGGTTGGCACTGAGATGACCATGGTGGCGAAGACGAAGAAGGTGTTGCCGGCTGGACCGAGGCCCGCGGTGAACATATGGTGCGCCCACACGCTGAGGCTGATGAAGCCGATGGCGACCGAGGCAGCAACCATGGCGGGATATCCGAACATGGCTTTGCGGGAGAAGACGGGGATGATCTCGTTGGCGAAGGCGAAGGCTGGAAGGACGAGTACGTAAACCTCTGGGTGGCCGAAGATCCAGAAGAAGTGCATCCACAGGATGGCGGAGCCGCCGGCCTGGGTGTCGAAGAAGTGTGCGCCGAGGTAGCGATCGAAGGTGAGCATGATCTGCGCGGCGGTGAGCGGGCTGACGGCGACGAAGACGAGGCCGGACATGACGAGGTAGAGCCAGGGCAGCAGAGGCATACGGCTCATCTTCATGCCCTTGCAGCGCATGCAGAGGATGGTGGTGACGATGTTGAGTGCGGTGCCGATGCTGCCTATGCCGCTGAGAAAGACGGCGAGGGTCCAGTAATCGGTGCTGTGGCCCGGTGAGAAGACCTTTGAGGTGAGAGGAGCGTAGGCGAACCAGCCGACATCGGGCGCAGAGCCTGCGGCGTAGAGGCCGCTACCGCCGATGTAGCTGAAGTAAAGAAGGAAGCCAGCGAAGGCGGAGACCCAGAAGCTGAAGGCGTTCAGCCGTGGGAAGGCCATGTCGCGCGCGCCGATCATGAGGGGGACGAGGTAGTTTCCCATGCCGAAGAGGATGGGCATTCCCATGAAGAAGACCATGGTGGTGCCGTGCATGGTGAAGAGCTGGTTGAAGACCTGCGGCGATACGAAGTGATTGTTGGGAATGGCGAGCTGAATCCGCATCAGGACTGCTTCGAAGCCACCGACGACCAGAAATAGGAGCGCGTAGCAGATGTACATCAGTCCGATTTTTTTATGATCGACGGTGGTCAGCCACTCGTAGATGACATTGAGACGCGGTTTACCCTGAGTCTCCAGTGTCTCGTCGACTGCTTCCAATACAGGAGTTGTGGTCATGCTTCGCTTCTTTCCGGTAATGGGTTAGTGAAGCTGAGTGAGATAAGCGGTAATGACGTCGAGATCGTGATCGTTCAAATGCATTGCCGGCATCAATGAGCCGGGTTTCAGGGTGTTTGGATCGTCGACCCACTTCCTGATATTTTCGGGCGTGTTCGGGATCGGTCCTGAGGCGATGGTGTCGCGGCTGGCGAGGTGGGTCAGGTCAGGTCCGAAGCGGCCGGTGGCGACTGTTCCTTTGATGGCGTGGCAGTTGATGCACGCGTTCTTCATAAAGACGCTCTGGCCCTCTGCAGCAGCGGCGTTTCCAGGGAAGTCCTGCACGGCCGGTTTCTTCTGCTGCTCGATCCAGGCGGCGAAGTCTTGCGGGGTTTGCGCGTAGACACGGAGGAGCATCTTTGCGTGCTGGGTTCCGCAGTATTGGGCGCACTGTCCGAGATAGAGGCCTGTGGCCTGGGGATCGATCCACATGGTGTTGACGCGATTTGGAATCAGATCCATCTTGCCTGCGAGACGCGGTATCCAGAAGCTGTGGGAGACGTCGGCCGAGGACATCGTCAGATAGGTTGGCGTTGGCGATGACGGATCGCTGATGGGAACGTGCAGCTCGTTGGCTGTTACGACGCCGAGTTTGGGGTAGTTATATTCCCACCAGAACTGATGGCCGATGACGGTTACGTCCATCGCGCTTGGAGGCTTGGGAATTGCTTCGGTGACAAGGATGACGCGCGTGGTGGTAAGGAAGAGCGTGACCACGATGAGGATCGGAATGACGGTCCAGGAGAGCTCGATCTGATTGCTGCCGTAGATCTGGGCGGGTTCCCTGTCGGAGTCGGTCGGCCGATGCCGGAAGCGGATGAGGGCATAGAGCAACAGACCGGCGACAATGAGAAAGATGACCAGTGTGATGGAAAGTACCAACATCGAAAGGCCGAAGGCGGTATGCGCCGGGGTGCCGGCGGGATCGAAGATGTTCGTGGGAGATTGTGCGGAAGCCGTGCCCGCGATCAAAGACATGCTGCCGATCGCACTGCACCAGATGCGTGCAGACCTCGAGTTGGCTCTGCGGATGTCTGCGGGCGAACGTCTGGTGAAAAGAGACACGGCAGTAGGACCTCTATACGCAACAGGTTGGAGGAGCATAACTAAGGCCAAGGGTCTGGAATGATATTAAACCACTCGAGTCAATATTGATCGGAACCAGCAAACATTTTGTTTGTTTATTACTTTCATCGCGTTAGATGGAAGAGGCATCAAAATGGCGGCAGGTTTATAAAAGAAATTTTAGAAGTCATTCGCTGTTCTCGAACAGAGGCGGTTGGAGGCTTTCCGCGTCTCGAAAGTTGCTGAGACCCACCCCGACCAAACGAAACCGCTGGGCGGTTTCGAGGGTGATGCGCTCTCTCAGGAGGAGAGCAATCGCGGTGAGTTCTTCGCACGAACCCGGTGGGATCGAAGGGGTGTGGCTGCGCGTGAGAATGTTGAAGGCGCTCGTCTTCAGCTTAAGGACCACGGTGCGTGCCACGCGGGTGTCTTTGCGGGAGGCCGTCCACACCTTTTCAGCGAGGCGGCGGATCAACTCTTCGGTTTCTGAGAGCGGGATATCGCGTTCAAAGGTGTCTTCGGCGGAGATCGATTTGGTGGGCCGGTCGGGAACTACCTTGTTGTGATCGATACCGCGAGCTAGCTCGAAGAGGCGTATTCCATAACGACCGAATTGTGCTTCGAGTTGGGTTGATTCCAGAGCCTGCAGGTCAGCGATTGTCAGAACGCCGATTTGTTTCAGCCTGGTTTCGGTTACTTTGCCGACGCCGGGAATGCGTGCGACGCGGAGCGGGGGAAGGAAGGTTTGGACGTCATCGGGTTGAATGACGAAGAGACCGTTCGGTTTGCGCCAGTCAGAGGCGATCTTGGCGAGGAATTTGTTTTGCGCGACGCCTGCGGATGCGGTCAGGTTCAGTTCGTCGCGAATCTGGTGACGGATGGTGATGGCGACTCGCGTAGCCGTGGGCAGGCCGGTTTTGTTTTCGGTGACGTCCAGATAGGCTTCGTCGAGGGAGAGCGGCTCGATCAGATCGGTGTGTCGTTGGAAGATCTCTCGGACTGCTCGGGAGACGGCGCGGTAGCGGGTGAAGTCGGGAGGCACGAAGATCGCTTCGGGACACAGCCGTTCGGCGCGGGTGGCGGGCATCGCAGAGTGCACACCGAAGCGTCGCGCCTCATAGGAGGCAGCACAGACCACGGAGCGGTTGCCGCGCCATGCGACGACCACCGGTCGACCGCGCAGGCCTGGGTCATCCCGCTGCTCGACCGAGGCATAGAACGCGTCCATATCAACGTGAACGATTTTGCGAACCATGATCGAGCTCCATGATAGGCCTCGGAGTCGCTCTCGAAGACGTCGAGGGCTCAATGGTAAGCGCGGACGACTGAACGTCAGACTGATTTTATTTTGCGTATAATGGGACTCGATGCGGGAGTAGTTCAGTGGCAGAACGTCAGCTTCCCAAGCTGAATGTCGCCGGTTCGATCCCGGTCTCCCGCTCCAGAATTTGAGCATAGAAAAAGGCGTTCAAGCTATATGCTTGAACGCCTTTTCTGTTGAAGATGAGTTGAAGTCTAGCGGCTGGCGGTGTTCTTCTGCGCCAGTTTCGAGTGATCCTCCAGGGTCTGGGCTTCGGGCAGGAAGGTAACCGCTTTGGCGATCTGGGGGTCCCATTCGGCGCGAACCTTGAGACCTTCTAACTGTCCGAACTGCGAGGTGAAGAGTTCGCTCTTGATGCTCTGCTTGATCCAATCGCTGACGCCGGCGATATCCGAGTCGGTGTAATCGATCTGGTTGTCCTTCAGGAAAGCCTTGAACTGCTGCATGACCGCGTCGTCAACCTGGAAGTCCTTGGTGACGGTGTGGCTGGCGAGGTAGTGCTTGCTGAAGTTGAAGAACGCGTATTTGATGAGGAGACTGTCCTGGAAGTGGTTTGACTTGAGGTTGTCGATCTTCTCATCGGGGGTGATTCCGCCGCCGCCGTAGACGGTGCGACCAGAGTCGGTGAGTTTGACCTCGAGATTACTCTTGTCCTTCGCTTTGGCAGAGTCGTCGCGCACGTAGTAGTAGTCGTAGAGCGAGACGTGGTCGTAGTTGCGCTGGATGAGGCGGCCTGACGGCGTGTAGTAGTGATAGGTGGTGAGGGCGAGGCCGGTGTTCTCGGTGATCTGAAATACAGTCTGGACTAGGCCTTTACCGAAGGTGGTTTCGCCGACGATCAGAGCGCGGTCGTGATCCTGAAGGGCACCGGAGACGATTTCGGCTGCTGAGGCAGTGTTGCGATTGACCAGAACGACGATGGGGAACTTCGGTCCCTCTTCGCCGCGAGTTGCGCGATAGACCTGGTCAGGGAAGGCGCGACCGCGTTGGGAGACGACGATCTGTCCCTTTTGCAGGAATTTGTCGGACATGTTGACGGCTTCATTGAGCAGGCCGCCGGGGTTGCCGCGCAGATCGAGGACGAGGCCGTGGATATCGCCGAACTTGTCGAGGGCATCACCGACCTCGTGGCTGGTGGTTTCGATGAAGCTGGAGACGTGGATGTAGCCGACGCCGGGACTAATGAGGAAAGCCAGATCGACTGATGGACGGGGGATTTCGTCGCGAACGAGATCGAAGACGAGAGGACGGGCAGCGCCTTCGCGAACCATTGTGACCGAGACGTGGGTGCCGCGTGCTCCTTTGAGGAGGGTGGCGACTGCGGCGGAGTCCATACCCTCGGTGGATTTGCCGTCGACGGTGAGAATCTCGTCTCCGGGACGAATGCCGGCCTTGTAGGAGGGTGTTCCCTCGAAGGGATAGAGGACGACGATCTTGGTTTTACCGTTGGCCGTGGGCTGGGGCTGGATGGTCATGCCGACGCCGTAGTACTTGCCGTGCTGATCCTCGCGCATTTGAGCGAAGGCCTTGGGGTCGTAAAAGTTCGAGTGGGGATCGAGGACGTGGAGCATGCCGGGGATGGCGCCGTCGTAGATGGCCTTGTCGGTTTTGTCGGTATTGAGGGGCTCGGCGTAGTTCTGCTCGACGAGAGAGTAGACGTTGGTGAAGGAGTGGAGCGAGTCGCGCAGAGTGGACTCATCGCTGGCTGACTGGGCGGCTACCTTCTGGTTGATGAAGGAGCCGATGACGGCGCAGGTAGCGAGAAAAACGGTAGCGGAGAAGAGTGCGCGGCGGGTGCGGGGAGCCATGGGCTTGGGTTACCTCAAAAGGTGGAGACGGCGCTGAAAGATGCGCTGGGACAGACGTCCTATCTTGGACGGAGTATAGCATCCTGGGGTGAGCCAGGGCTGTGCGCGAAAGAGGGATTCGCTTGTTCCGGGCGTGGCAGTTAGAATTGGGTACGGATACCGTCCAAACCTGAATTGAGTCTAAAAAGTCAGGGCGAACGTGTTGGACGAAGAGGGTTCTAACCCGGGATGTGGCTGGGATTTTGATGTTGGGACGTTGATAAAGATACGAGTGACGATGACCTTGAGAATTTCGCAGTTTGCGGTGGTGTGTGGGCTAGGTTTGCTGACACTGCCGGGAGTGGTGCAAGCACAGGCGCCGCGGTACCAGAGCCCGTTGAGCGTACCAAACGCGCCGCAACCCGTGTATACGCTGCCCGTTACTCAGCCGATTACGCCGAATGGAACCGTGGTGGAGGATGTGGTCGTGCATGTGAACGACCAGATCATCAGCCGGAGCGACGTGGAGCGGGCAGAACAACAGCTTGCGGAAGAGGCCCGTCAGGCGGGCGCGAGTGCTGCTGATGTGACCGACAGACAGAAGAATCTGCTGCGCGACATGATCGATAAGCAGCTGCTGTTGTCGCGAGGGAAGGAGCTTGGGATCAACGCGGATGCCGATGTAATTCGCCGGCTGGACGAGATTCGCAAGCAGAACCACATGGATACGTTGGAGGATTTGGAGAAGGCTGCGCGGCAACAGGGCGTCTCCTTCGAGGACTTCAAGGCGGGTATCCGCGATAGCGTGATTACCCAGCAGGTGGTGCGGGACGAGGTGGGTCGTCACCTGCAGATCACGCAGGGGCAGGAACAGGCCTACTACGACGCACACAAGCAGGAGTTTGCGCAGCCAGAGCAGATCAAGCTGAGCGAGATTTTGATTCCTACGCCGGCTGATGCTGACGATGCCGCAGTTGCCCAGGCGAAGGCCAAGGCGGAAGGTGTTGAAGAGAAGCTGAAGGCGGGGGGCAAATTCGAGGAGTTGGCCGAGGCGTATTCAGGAGGACCCACAGCCGACAAAGGCGGGGATCTGGGACTTTACAAGCGCGGGGCGTTGGCGAAGGTGCTGGAAGACCAGACGTTCGGCCTGAAGGCTGGGGAGTGGACGGCGCCGATTCGAACACGGCAGGGATTTGTGATTTTGAAGGTCACCGACCATATTGCTCCGGGTGTGGCGCCGCTGAAGGATGTCGAGCCGCAGATTCAGGAGGCGATGTATTCGGAACAGATACAGCCTGCGCTGCGAGCCTACCTGACGAAGCTGCGGGAAGAGGCTTATATCGATATCCGCGCCGGATATGTGGACTCCGGTGCGAGCGCAAAGCAGACCAAACCGGTGTTTACGGCTTACGCTCCGCCGGTTGCGAAGAAGAAGACGGTTCAGCAGAAGAAGAGATTTGATCGAGGTACGAAGTACTCTACGGTTGCGAAGACGACTGCAGCTCCCGTGGCAACTCCGGCTGCGGTTGTAGCGACCTCAAAGAACGGAAAGCCGATCAAGCCAAAGAAGGTGAAGAGAGAGAAGGTCCGTTTTGGACAGGCCCCGCGGAACTCATTGCCCGCCGGACCGGAAGAGACGGCTTCGGGTAGCGATGTGGGCTCCGGGGCGGCGTCGGCGTCGTCCGCCCCAGCGCAGGCTGCTGCTCCAGGAACGGCGATTGCACCTTTAGAGGCTAGCGCGCAGGAGTCAAGCTCCGATATTGGGGCGAATCCCCTGGTGACGACGGCGCCTGTGGTTGGCAAGACCCGCTATAGCGACCGCGCGAAGACCGACGCCAAGAAAAAGGCGGTAAAGGCGAAGAAGGTCAAGGAGAAGGCCGCCGCCGCGCCAGCACCTGCGTCGGCAGAGGAGAAGGCGACCCAGCAGACTCAAGCTGCACCGCTGGGGCTGAACGGCGATACGGCCAAGAAGAAGAAAAAGAAGAAGGTGAAGGGTGCGCCGAAGGAGCGGCTGCAGGATAAGACTCCTGTTCCGAAGGCACCGTTACAGGAGACGCCGTCCAAGGCTCCTGACCGTGGGACTCCTTTGGAAGGAGTCCATGGAACGGGCACACCTGCTCCGAAGGCCAGCGATACGACGACGCTGCCTCCGGCGACGGCGCCTCCGGCCAGTAACCCTCCAGATGCGGGACAGCCTCCGGCTACGCCTGGATCGCCTACTCCGACGCCGCCTCCGCAGTAAGGTGGGATGGTGTTCACAACGCGAGGGCTTCGGCCCTCGCGTTTCTGTCTGGGTGGGTTGGTCGAGGTGCGCGGTATTCTGGTTGGGATGAAAGATTTTTTTGTTGAAGATGCGGCGCGGTTCGATAACGCGACAGTGACGACTTACTTTGTTCTGACGTCGATGCAGGTGAGAGATAAGAAGCTGGGTGGCCAATACCTTGCGCTGACTGTGAGCGATAAGACGGGATCGCTTGAGGCGCGCATGTGGGACGATGTGACCGAGGCGATTGCGACCTGTGATGAAGGCTGCTACGTCAAGGTGCAGGGGGATATCTCCAAATATCAGGGGAAGTTTCAGATCACGTTGAAGAAGCTGCGGCTGGCGGCGGAGTCGGAGATTGACCCGAAGGATTTTCAGCCTTCGACGAAGTTTGATGTTGAGCAGATGTGGGATGAGTTGCGAGGGTATGTCTCTGCGTTTAAAAACTCGGAGCTGCGGCGGCTGGTGTTTGCGTTCCTTGATGATGAGCAGATAGGGCCCGCTTTTAAAGCGGCTCCTGCGGCTAAGAGGCTGCACCATGCTTGGCTTGGTGGGCTGCTGGAGCATGTGTTGACGCTGGTGCGGGTGTGTGTGGCTACTGCTCCGTTTTATCCGGAGGTGGATGCAGATCTGCTGGTTACAGGGGCGATTTTGCATGATATCGGCAAGATTCGCGAGCTATCGTGGGGGTCCAGCTTCAGCTATACGCTGGAGGGGCAGATGATTGGGCATATCAGCATTGCGCAGGGGATGTTGCGGGAGAAAGTGCAGCAGTTGGCGCCGTTTCCGGAGAAGCTGCGGGTGCTGGTGGAGCATATGATTTTGAGTCATCACGGGAAGTATGAGTTTGGTTCGCCGAAGCTGCCGATGACGCCGGAGGCTCTTCTTTTGAGTGCTTTGGATGATCTTGAGGCGAAGATGCAGGCGATGCGGAATGAGTTTGCGGCGGCGGTGGCGAGTGGGAAGAGCGCCGGGGAGGTAACTGATTGGGTGAGGAGTATGGATCGGCCGCTGCTTAATACGCAGGGGTATTTGAAGGACGAGTAGGTGTTTTTTTTGATTTGAATCAGAAAAAACATGGAACGTGGTGGGGTGGCGTTTTTGCTGGGGGTTTTGCGATTTTAGGGTCTTTTGGTGGTGGTAAATCGTGGTGAGTTTGTGGTGGATTGCTGGTGAGAACGTGGTGTTTCGCCGTTCTGTTTTCGGCTGCTAAAAATGTGACATGGTTTTGAAGTTTTTTTTTGACTCGGCTCGTTTTGATAGAGCTACGAAGAGAGTGGGCTTAGAGATTGTGGCTTGGCTATTTTGGCTCGGTTGCTTGGTCTAGTTCGTTGGGCGTGGGAACTCCTCGGTGTGCGATTCGCCTTTGCGGCCGAAGTAGATGACTTTTTTGCCTGACAGGAAGGCCCAGTAGGCGATGATGCCTGCTGCGGCTGAGCGCTTCATGAACTCCGGGTAGCGGATTGTGTCCGACTGGGCTCCGCGAATGGCGGCGACGATGCCTGATGCGGAGAACTGCTCCGCGATGGGTGAGAGTGGAAGGGTCATTTTTTCGGCGTGGGTGGTGCCGTCGGACATGTAGAAGGTCTCGGCTCCGGTGGCGAGGTCGCAGAGGTAGGATTCGACGCCGACTTCGGAGAGTCTGCGGACGACTTCGGGGAAGATGAGTTTGCCTGCCTGGGATTCGGCGAGGACCTGGTGGATTACGGTGGTATTCATGGGGTTCTCCTTTATTTATTCGGTTGGGAGTTTGTGCAGATCGTGCGCCTGTACCAGTTTCTGGAGGGTTGCGACGAGAGTTTGCTGCTCTCTTGCTGTAAGCGGATTGAAGAACTCCTGGTCGTTGCTGTCGGCGATGGCGGCGAGCTTTGGAACGAGTTTTCTGCCTGCGGCAGTAAGGGCGATGCGCTGGTAGCGGCGGTCGTCGTTGCCCTCTTTTCGCGAGACTAGTTTTTTGACGACTAGTCGCTCGATCAGCTTTGAGATGGCGCCGCGGGTGAGGCCGGTCTGCTCTGCGAGGGTGCTGGGAGTGGTTTCGTCTGTGTCGTAGATGGTGCGGAGGACTACCCATTCGGCTGCGGTGACTCCGCTGTCTAGGAGTTTTCGGGCGAAGGCGTGGGAGACGTGATTGGAGACGAAACGTAGCCAGAAACCTGTGTGGCTTTTCAGCTCGCTGACAGATGGTGATGACAACGTTTCTCTGTTCATGAAAGGAAGATAAACCAAATTAGTTTCCTAGTCAACTAATTTGGTTGGGCGGCTGCTGATTGGGGATAAGCAACGGCAACCGCAGATCCCTGCGGGATGACAACCAAAAGGACAAGCAACGGCAACCGCAGATCCCTACGGGATGACAACAAAAAGGACAAGCAACGGGAACCGCAACCGCAGATCCCTGCGGGATGACAACAAAAAGACAAGCAACGGCAACGGCAACGGCAAAGACAACAGCAGATGCCTGCCGATTGGGGGAATGTTTAGAACTTGTAGAGGGATTCGGCGTTTTTGTGGAGGACCATGTGGGCTAGTTCGGCGGCGCGCGTGGGGCTGATTTCGTTGTCGTGGAGCATGCCGGTTAGGGCTATGCCGAGAGACTGGCGGATATTTCGGTTTGCGATGTAGGCGGCCTCTTCCCAGCCCATCGAGGGGGAGTACGGGTAGGCGTCGGTGGCGTAGAGGATCTTTTCCGGGTAGAGCTCGAGCCACTCGCGGAGCCACGCGGACATGGTGCGCGGGGGGATCATGAGCGATTGTTGGGAGAGGTCTAGGTAGACGTTGGGCTTTTGGAGGAGGGCTCCTATCTCGTGGACGAAGGGCCAGCCGCCGTGGAGGAGGACGAAGTTGGTTTTGCGCAGGCGTGGGTCGTTGAAGAGGGGTTCGAGCAGGAGTGGGTTGTCGCCTGCGATGGAGAAGTAGCCTCCTCCGCCTGCGGTGGTGTGGAGGTGGACGGGCAGGTTGAGGCGGCCGCACTCGGTGGCGATGTAGCGGAAGAGGAAGTCCTGGAGGCGCTTGTATTGGGCTTCGTTTGGGTGTGGCGTGTGGAGGAGAGTGGCGTAGATGTGGGCGGCTTCTGCTTGCGGGACGTCGTCGAAGCCGAAGGAGCGCAGGTAGGCGATCTCGAATTTTTCGGCGACGGCCCCATTGGCCTTTTGTTGTTCGAGGATGGGAGTGACTAGTTGTTTGAGGTAGGCATCGAGCGTGGGTGGGAGAGCCTTGAGACCTGCCTGCTGGAGATATTGGGCGCGGAGTTTGTCTTCAAGGGGGAAGAACTGTTTGCGGTCGGGGGTGGCGTCGGCGAGGGCTGAGTTGTCGAGCGGGAAGAGAAGGGCGTCGACGTAGGGGACCCAGCGAAAGCGTGGTGGCTGGACACCGGTGCCCATGGATACGCGGTTGGCGAGCATAGTGGCGATGTTGGTTTTGTCGAGGATGTAGGTGGAGTAGTTGGCGGCTTGTTGTTGGCGGATTTTTTCTCGTGCGGC
Source organism: Tunturiibacter psychrotolerans (assembly GCF_051013365.1). Lineage (GTDB taxonomy): Bacteria > Acidobacteriota > Terriglobia > Terriglobales > Acidobacteriaceae > Edaphobacter > Edaphobacter psychrotolerans_A. The sequence continues at coordinate 3,800,396 of NZ_CP132941.1, forward strand.
TTCGAGTTGCGCCTGGCCGGCGGAGTCAAGAGGAGGCTGGCCGTTGAAGTTGAAGATGGCTTGCCATGCGTCGTGAAGTGCGGGGAGGTTGGGACGCATGCCGGCGGGGTCGGTGTAGGGCTCCATGGAGTCGACGGGGAGTGCGTCGAAGTTGCGGTCGGTGGCGTAGGCGGGCGGGGACAGCATGGGGTGGGCGTGGTTGTCGATGGCGGGGATGGAGGCGATCTGCGCGGCGATGGTGGGATCGATGGAGGGATTGCTCGGTTGTGTGAATGCGTGGCTAGAAGCGGCCAAGAAAAGAGTCAGTATCGCGAGGAGGGTTCGTCGGCTGCGGCTCATAAAGTTGTGAGTTCGATTCTATGAGCAGGAGGTCGTTCGCTTCGATTCGATTCTTATGATTTGCCCTGCGCGGGCGGCGGTCACTTCGTGACGTGTATACCGGCTTCGCCAAGGGCCTCCCTTTGGTCGGCTCAGATATTCATCCTGTGACGCGGAAAGGCGCCCCGCTCATGGATTCGGGGCGCCTTCTTCTCGTTTCGTTAGCTTCTAGTGGTGACCGCCGCCGCCGCCGTGTTCGCCGCCACCGCCGGGGTGACCACCGCCCTGGAATCCGGCGGCATGTTCGTTGGTGGGTTCGTGGCCGGCGTTGCCTACGTGGCCTTGTGGGTCGCGGGCTTCGTTCGCCTGGAAGTGGTTGAAGGGCTGGGCTCCGCGCTCGGGCATCGGGCCTGCGTATCCGTGGCGAGGATCGTAGCGGTTGTCGACGTGGCCGTAGAAGCCGCCGTGGCCGTGATACCAGGGGCCGGCACCGAGGAAGACTCCGCCGGTGAACCAGTCGGGACCGTAGTAACCGTAGGGGGCGCAGGGGTATGGGGCGTAATCAAAGTAGCCGTAGGGGCATATGGGGGCGGCTCCGATGCTGATGGAGACCTGAGCGGGTGCTACGGAGACACTGCTCACAAGAGCAACTGTGAGGGCCGAGAGAGCCAGCGACTTGCATATAGACATATATTCTCCTGGATCAGGTGATTAGATTCCGAAGGAGAAGCGCTGGTTGTGTTTTGGCGCGCGATTTCAGCCCGAATGCTGACGATCAGGCGGGGACCAGCTGCTCGTAGACGGGGTAGTCGGTGTAACCGCGGGCGTCGAAGGTGTAGAAGGTGTCGCGGTTGTAGGGTGTGAGCGGGAGATCCTGCTCGATGCGTTTTGGCAGGTCGGGGTTGGAGACGAAGTGACGTCCGAAGGCTACGAGGTCTGCGTGTCCTGCGGCTACGACCTCTTCGGCGGTGTCGGGCTCGAAGCCTCCTGCGGCGATGATTTTGTTCTTGAAGATCTTTCGCAGTCGCATGGCGGCGGTGGGTTGTTGACCTTCTTCGAGGACGATGTTGCCTTTGACGCGTGGCTCGATGATGTTGATGTAGGCGAGGTCGAAGCGGTTGAGCTGATCGACGAGGTAGCCGTAGAGCGCGTCGGGGTCGCTGTCGTGCATGCCGTTCCAGGTGCCGCCGGGTGCGATGCGGGCGGCGGTGCGGTTGCCTCCCCAGACGGAGGTGACGGCTTCGAGGGCTTCGAGGAAGAAGCGGGAGCGGTTTTCGATGGAGCCGCCGTAGGCGTCGGTGCGCTTGTTGCTGCCGTCTTCGAGGAACTGGGCGAGTAGGTACCCGTTTCCACCGTGGAGTTCTACGCCGTCGAAGCCTGCGTCTTTGGCGTGCTGGGCGGCTTTGCGGTAGTCCTCGACGATGCCGGGGATTTCGGAGATGTCGAGGGCGCGGTGGGGTGAGGGTTTGACCCAGCCGCTGGGCGCGGAGACGACGTGGGAGTCGTCGTCCCAGTAGGAGGGATCGACGGAGGGGGCGACGGGCATGGTGCCGCTGGTTTCTATGTGGGCGGAGCGGCCGGTGTGCCAGAGCTGGGCGAAGATGTGGCCGCCTTTGGCGCGGACGGCGGCGATGATTTTTTTCCAGCCTTCGACCTGCTGGTCGGAGTAGAGGCCGGGGGCGCCGAACCAGCCGCGAGCAGTGGAGGAGATGGTGGTGGCTTCGGTGATGATGAGGCCGCCGTCGGAGGCGCGCTGACCGTAGTATTCGGCCATGAGGGCGTTGGGGATGTCGCCGGGCTGAGTGGAGCGGGAGCGCGTGAGAGGCGCCATGACGACGCGATGTTTGAGCGAGAGCGGACCGATCTGGACGGGAGTGAAGAGAGCTTTCTGGGTCTGAGTTGCCATGACGATCTCCTGTGAAGTGCGGTTTGCGCGAAGGGGAAGATGCGTTTGCGAGACTTCAGATGGAGTTACTGCTTGTGGCTTGCTGTATGGCTTAGAGAACGCGGGATGGCTGTCGGATTCATTGGGCGCGGGAATTTTATTGAGTTGTAAGAGGCGGGTTTGGGGATTCATGAAGATTCATGAAGGCCATTGAGTGGAATCGTAGGGTAGCGCGGATGGGTTGTTACAATTTAAGTTTGCCGCGCGGTAGTGAAGGGATTGATACGGGATGTTGCGATTTTCGACAGCGGGAGAGAGCCACGGGGAGAGCCTGGTGGCGATGGTGAGTGGGATGCCCGCGGGTGTGGTTGTGGAGCAGGAGTTCATCGATAGGGAGATGTGGCGGCGGCAGAAGGGGTATGGCCGCGGTGGACGGATGCGGATCGAGCGGGACTCGGCGCATATTTTGAGCGGCGTGAGGCATGGGAAGACGATCGGGTCGCCGATTGCGATGGTGATTGCGAATAACGATTGGAAGAACTGGACGGAGATTCTGCCGGTGGAGGCGGGGGATGCGACGAAGCATAAAGCTGTCGCTTCGCCGCGGCCTGGGCATGCGGATCTGGCGGGGAGTTTGAAGTACGATTTTCCGGATGCTCGGTATGTGTTGGAAAGGGCGAGTGCGAGGGAGAGTGCGGCGCGGGTGGCTGCGGGTGCGGTGGCGAAGATGTTGTTGCGTGCCTTGGGTGTCGAGGTTGCGAGTCATGTGATTCGCGTGGGGAAGGCGGAGCTTGGGCGGGCGGCGACGTGGGAGGAGATTGCGGCGCTGCAAGGGAAGGATGAGGTTTTGCTGAATTGCGTGGATGCGGAGGCTGAGGCGGCAATGAAGGCTGAGGTGGACGCAGTGTTGCGGACTGGCGATACGGTGGGTGGAGTGTTTGAGGTGGTGGTGCATGGGCTGCCTCCTGGTGTGGGGACGCATGCGAATTGGGATGAGCGGCTGGATGGTTTGTTGGCGCAGGCGGTGATGAGTCTGCAGGCGGTGAAGGCGGTGGAGCTGGGGCGTGGAGTGACGGCGGCGGAGTCGGTGGGCTCGGCGGTGCATGATGCGATTGGGTATGAGGGTTCGGATAAGGCGTTTACGAAGTTTTCGCGGGAGCAGAATAATGCCGGCGGAGTTGAGGGTGGGATCTCGAATGGCGAGGATGTGGTGGTGCGGGGGTATTTGAAGCCGATCTCGACGTTGAGGCGGCCGCTGGGTTCGGTGAGTTTTGAGACGCGAGAGCCGGTGAAGGCCGCGTATGAGCGTAGCGATGTTTGCGTGGTTCCGGCGGCTGGTGTGGCGGCGGAGGCGATGGTTGCGCTGACAGTGGCGCGGCTGGTGGTGGAGAAGTTTGGCGGTGACTCGCTGCGTGAGATGCAGCGAAATTTCAATGGCTATTGTGAGCAGATTCGAGCGTATTGAGTGACGACTAAGGCGAGTGCGAAGGGCAAGATTCATGAGGTGGTGAAGTGGCCGGATCCGGTGTTGGCGAAGCCGGGTGCGACGGTGACGGTGTTTGACGCGAAGCTGAAGAAGCTGACCGAGGAGATGTTCGAGTCGATGTATGCGGCGCAGGGGATTGGGTTGGCGGCGCCGCAGATTGCGATCTCGCAGCGGATTACGGTGATTGATGTGAGCTTCAAGAAGAATCCGGAGGAGAAGATTGTTCTGATCAATCCGGAGATTGTTGAGCGCGAGGGCAAGCAGGTGGAGGAGGAGGGGTGCCTGAGTCTGCCGGAGATTCGCGAGAAGGTTTCGCGCGCGGAGTGGGTGAAGGTGAAGGCGCAGGATGTGACGGGGGAGTGGTTTGAGATTGAAGGGACGGAGTTGCTGGCGCGGGCTATGCAGCATGAGATCGATCATCTCGACGGGGTGCTGTTTATTGATCGGCTGAGCCGGTTGAAGCGGGATTTGGTGATTCGAAAGATTAAGAAGCTGATTAAAAACGGGGAGTGGTAATGTGTCCTGCCGGACGGGCCCGCTGCGCGCGGGGCGGCCACTTCGTGGCTTGTGTACCGGTCGGGGCAGGGCGTGAGGTGGTGGGCCTCCCGTTGGTCGGCGTAAGATTTTCTTTGGCAAGACAGGGTAGACGCGTCACGAAGTGACCGCCCTCCGCGCAGGAGGCCCGTCCGGCAGGACAGAGGATTATCAATGAAATTAGTTTTTTGTGGGACGCCGGAGTTCGCAGTACCGACGCTTGAAGCGGTGATTGCAGCGGGGCACGAGGTTGCGCTGGTGGTGACGCAGCCGGATCGTGCGGCGGGGCGCGGGCTGGAGGTGAATGTGCCTCCGGTGAAAGAGGCAGCGCTGAAGCATGGTTTGCCGGTGGTGCAGCCGGAGAAGATCAAGAACAATGCAGAGTTTCGCGCGCAGCTGGAAGGGATCGCGCCGGATGCGATTCTCGTGGTTGCTTATGGGCGGATTATTCCGCAATGGATGTTGGAACTGCCGCGGTTTGGGAATATCAATCTGCATGGGTCGCTGCTGCCGAAGTATCGCGGGGCTGCGCCGATTCAGTGGGCGGTGGCTTGCGGTGAAGTGGTGACGGGTGTGACGACGATGCGGCTGGATGCGGGGCTCGATACGGGGGATATGCTGCTGGCGGCGGTGTGCCCGGTTGGGCAGGAGGAGACCGCGGTGGATGTGTATGGATGTCTTGCTCCGCTGGGGGCAGAGTTGATGGTGGAGACCCTGAAGAGACTGGAGGCTGGGACGATCTGTCCGGAGGTGCAGTATCATTCGCTGGCTACGCTGGCTCCGATTCTGAAGCGGGAGGATGGGCTGGTGGATTTTTCTCGGACGGCGAAACAGATCTATGACAGGTGGAGAGGGTTTCAGCCATGGCCGGGTGCGCATACGACGCTGCGGGGGAAGAAGCTGATCGTGTCGAAGATGAGAGTTTGCGGTGCGCGCTCGGTTGCTCAAGGGGAGCTGTTGGTGGATGGTGAGCTGATGCTGGTTGGGTGCGGGGGTGGGACGGTGGCGGAGTTGCTTGAGGTGCAGATGGAAGGCAAGAAACGGATGAGTGCAGCGGAGTTTCTGCGTGGGTATCAGGTGAAGAGCGGCGAACGGTTGGGAGTATGAAGGAAAAATCGAAGGTGTGGGTGGGAAAGCCGAAGCATGTGAAACCAGGTGGTGCGAAGGTGGTTGCGGGTAAGGCTGGTGCGGTGCGGAAGAGGCCTGCGTCTGCGGGGCCTACGGCTTCGGTTGAGGCGTCGGTGGCGAAGATTACGCCTGCGCGGCTGGCGGCTTTTGAGATTTTGAAGCTGGTGGGCGAGAACAAGGGGCACAGCGATGAGTTGTTGCACTCGGCGCGGGTGGATGGGTTGTCTCCCGAGGATAGGAACCTGACGACGGCGCTGGTGATGGGGGTGCTGCGTTGGCAGATCGCGCTGGATGCTCGGGTGCGTGGGTTGTTGCAGCGGCCGGAGCAGAGGCTGGCGGAGCCGGTGTCGATTGCGCTGCGGATGGGGGCGTTTCAGTTGCTGCATCTGGAGAGGATTCCTGCGCATGCGGCTTTGAGTGAGAGTGTGGAGTTGTGTCGCGCGGCGGGGGAGCCACACGCGACGGGGATGGTGAATGCGGTGCTGCGAAAGTTGGCGGCGGCGCAGAAGCCAGGGGTGCGGATACATGAGTCCGTGGCAGCGTTTGCGGAGAGGCTGGGGCATCCGCGATGGATAGTGGAGCGTTGGGTGGCGGCTTATGGGCGGGATGTGGCGTTGAAGATCTGCGAGGCGGATCAGCACGAGCCAGTAGAGGGTGCGATGTTCGCCGAGCGGGGTGGGGATTGGCCGGTGATGGATGATGGGTCGCGGCTGGTTGGGGAGATTGCTGCAGCGGCGATGCCGGGGGCGAAGCGGGTTTGGGATTGCTGTGCTGCTCCTGGTGGGAAGACTTTGGTTTTGGCGAAGCGGCTGGGGGGTGCGGAGATTGTTGCGAGTGATGTGAGTGCAAAGCGGCTGGCGCAGACGGAGGCTCGGCTGAGGCGGTATGCGTATGCGGAGCGGGTTGGGTTTGCGGTTGCCGATGCGGCGCAGGCTAAGGGCGTGGATGGGGAGTTTGATTTGATTCTTTGTGATGTGCCTTGTTCGGGGACTGGGACGATGGCGGGGAATCCGGAGATTCGGCATCGGTTGAAGGTGGAGGAGTTTGCGCGGCAGGCGGAGAGGCAGAGGCTGATTTTGAAGGGGGCTTTGAAGCGGTTGGCTCCGGGTGGACGGCTGGTTTATTCGACTTGCTCGCTGGAGGCGGAGGAGTGTGAGGGTGTGGTGGATGCGGTTGTTGGTGCGGGGGGGGTGGTGCGAGTGCCGGTGGATGGAGTGATGGCGGAGCTTGCGGAGCGTGGGGTGTTGAGTGGGGAGATGGGGTCGGCGGTGAGGGATGGAGCGCTCAGGACGCTGCCTGGGGTGCATGATGGGGACGGATTTTATGCGGTGATTTTGGAGCGGGCTTAGAAGTTGCCTAGCTGACTATATCCAACCGCCGTCGATGATGTGACTTTGATTAGTGATCGCTTCGCTGTCGTCGGCCGCGAGGAAGAGAACGAGGCGGGCGACGTCGTCGGGAAGGAGATGGCGTTTGAGGCATTGACGGTCAAGGACCTCTTGCTCATACTCCGGGGACATCCATAGCCGGCGTTGACGATCAGTGAGGATTGATCCGGGCTGAACGCAGTTGACGCGGATTCCCGAAGGTCCGAGATCGTGCGCGAGGGAGCGCGTCATGCCGACGATGGCGGCCTTGGCGGTGTTGTAGATGGGGAGTTGGCGGCCTGGAATGATCCATGAGATCGAACTCATGTTGATGATGGAGCCGCTTCCGGCCGCTTTCATTTGTTCGGCCACCGCTTGTGCGGCGAAGAATTGATGTCGAAGGTTGACTGCTATTCTCTGGTCCCAGTACTCCGGCGTTACGTTGACGAAGTCGTGGCGGTCGTCGCTGCCAGCGTTGTTAACGAGGACTTGAGGTGCGCCGAGATCATGGGAGATTTGTGCGATCGCGGACTGTAAGGCGAGGATGTCGGTCAGGTCGCAGCGCAGGAAGAGTGGGCGGTGCTTGCTGTGGGGGGCGAGGCGCTCGACCAGTTCGAGAGATGGCTGCTCTGCTATATCGAGAAAAGCGACCTTTGCGTGTTGGGAGGCGAAGTGTTCGACGAGGGATGCGCCGATACCCGAGCCGCCGCCGGTGATGAGGATGACACGGTCTTTCAAGCTGGGGTATGCGGCGAAGTTCGACATTGACTGGACCTTTGATGCGAGCTTTGAGGTTAGTCGGTGAGGGTGATGTGGACGGGGTCGCCTTTGACGACGCGATGGCCGGCGGGTGGGGTTTGGGCGATGACGGTGCCGATGGTGGAGACGGGGTGCGCGATCGGTTCGGCGGAGGATAGGGTAGTTGCGCTGGGTGGGGATTGGGCGGTGAGGGGAGCGACCGGTGAGGTTGAGCTGAGGTTGAGGTCTTCGGCGCTGGCGATGTGGAGGCCGGAGGATGCGGCGCGGGCAGCGGCTCCGGCCAGGGTGAGGCCGGCGAGGGAGGGCATGACGAAGGCCTGAGGAGAGGTGGTCTGTTCGGGGTCGCTGAGGAGGAGGCTGACGCGTGGGCGGTCGACTCCAACGGCGTTGGGGGCGGGGGTTTGAGCGATGACGACGCCGGGTTCTCCGGGGGCGGCGATGTGGGAGACGGTGCCGAGTTCGAGGCCGAGGCGACGGATGTTGATGGTGGCGGTGCGTTCGGATTGGCCGATGAGGTCCGGGATGGCGACTTGTTGGGCGCCGAGACTTTCGGTGATGCGGACGGGCCAGTCGCGGCGGACGGTGAGGCCGGGGGCTGGGGATTGGGCGAGGACGCGGCCGGGTGGGGTGTTGGGGGAGTAGAAGCGGTTTTCGAGGGTGAGGACGAGGCCGAGGGAGCTGGTTTTTTTGCTGGCTTCGGAGATGGTGAGGTTGGTGAGGTCGGGAACTTTGACCTCGTGGCCGTGAATGGCGAGACGCATGGTGATGAAGGCGGAGACGAGGGCTACGGTGAGCATCGCGAGTGCGCCCAGAACGATGTTGAAGAAGCGATTGATGCTTCGGGTGACTTTTCTGGGGAGTAGGGGAGTCATGCTTTTTTCAGAGTATAGCGGAGGGGTGGGTTGGAGACTGTGCTACGCACTGGTCATTGCGCAAAGGAGGGCCTGTCCTGCCGGACGGGCCCACTTCGCGTGGGGCGGTCACTTCGTGACTTGTGTACCTTTTCTTTCTGGGTTTAGGTGCGTTGGGCCTCCCGTTGGTCGGTGTCAATATTTGAAGCGGTAGCGTAGTTCGCCGAAGATCTCTCGGGGGTCGTTGAAGTGGAAGCCGCCGAAGGTGAGGCTGTTGTCTAGGAGGACTCGGCGGTTGGCTACGTTGGTGGCGGTGATGGAGGCGGTTAGTTTTTCGGTGAAGGTTTTGCCGATCGAGAGATCGAAGGTGGTGTGTTGGGGAAGGTAGGGGTTGGGGTAACGTGGGTCCGCTGGTGGGCCGTTGGGGTCGAAGCCGCCGTTGGTGAAGCCGGAGCCGTAGTAGACGTTGGTGGAGGCGGTGGTGCGCCAGGGGAGGGTGGCGTTGAAGCCTACGTTGAGGGTGTTGCGCTGGTCGTGATCGACGGCGGTGTAGCCGGGGTCGACGTCGCACTCGGCTGAGGTGGGAGGAGAGCAGATGAGGCCGCCGGTGATGGCGCCGCGCTGCTCGGCGATCTGGTTGGAGTAGGCGAGATGGAACTGACCGACGTGACCGATGCGTGGGCTGCGGAGGGTGAGCTCCCAGGCGCGGATGAGGGCGCCGTCGACGGTGACGGGAAAGTAGATGCTGGAGTCGCCGATGTTGGAGTGGTCGAGGAAGTTGTTGACGCGGGTTTTGAAGGTGTCGGCGTCGAGGAGCCAGCCGCGGTAGGGGATTTGTACGCCGAATTGATGCTCTTCGTCGCGTTCGCCGTGGAGCGGGGCGAAGCTGGTGCCGGAGCTGAGGGCGAAGTTCTGGAGGTTGCAGGTGCCGTCGGCGATGGAGGTGGCAGAGCAGCCGAAGGTGAGCAGAGGCGGGGGTTGGTAGAAGCGGCCGTAGAAGCCGCGGAAGACCCAGTTGAGTTTGGGAATGCGGAGGGCTACGCCGAAGCGTGGTGCGGTGTAGTTCTCGGTGAACTCGCCTTGGAAGTGAGTTTGGCGCAGGCCGGCGATGAGGGTGAGCCACGATGTGGGTTTGTAGTTGTCGGAGATGAACTCTTCGATGACGCCGCCGGAGGCTGAGTCGGGCGTGAGGAAGGGAGCGGTGCCGCTGCCGTCGTTGAAGATGGCGCCGAAGAGGTAGTTGTCGTGCTGGCCGAAGGAGTAGAAGCCTGCCTGGATGGTGTTGCGGGCTATTTCGGTGGTGATGTTGGCTTGTGCTCCGGCGTAGGTGGAGCTGCGGTCGGAGGTGGTGGCTACGGGGATGTCGTTGGGGTTGGATTCGTAGTCGGCGCGGTTGTAGTGGAAGAAGGGCGAGACCTGGAGGACGGTGGCGGGGTTGAAGGTGTGAAGCCAGGAGAAGGCAGCGACGGCGTCGGTTTCGTGCTGGCCGTCGCGGAGTCCGCTGGATTGGAACTGCTGGTTGCCGGGGCTGTTGGGGTCGGGATCGTAGGGGATCTGAAAGTAGTCGGCGCGGAGCTGGGTGATGAGGCGGAGCTGGTCTTTCGGGGTGCGGTTGTAGAGCAGAGATGCGAAGCCGCCGTAGCCGTTGGTGGCGTCGTGGATGACGACTCCTGTGGGTGGGGAGAGGCCGTAGTCGCTGCGGTTGCCGTTGAGGCTGGCGTAGTAGGCGAACTTTTCTGTGTGGTCACCGAAGTTGAGTTGGTCGTTGGTTTGGAGGAAGCTGCCTGCGCTGAGGATGAGCTCGGCCTGGCGGTTGCGCTCGAAGCCGGTGCGGGGGACGACGTTGAAGACTCCGTAGGTGCGGTCGCCGACGTCGGAGGTGTAGCTGCCGCGTTGGATCTCGATGTAGTCGATGTCTTTGGGGTCGATCTGCGCGCCGAGATTGCTGGCGATGTTGGTGTTGGGGATTTGCACGCCGTCGAGGAGCCAGGAGACCTGGTGGCCGCCGCGCATGTGAAGCATGTCGTGGGTGATGTAAGCGCCGGGGACGTAGTCGGTGATCATGGCGAGGGAGTTGGTGCGGTCGGCGCCGGGGGTTTGGGTGATGTCTTCGCGACTGACTAGAGTGGTTGGGGTGACGGTGTTGATGTTGGCAGTGTTGGCGTCGGTGGTGACGGATGTCGTTTGTTCGACGGTGCCGAGGTGGAGTTCGATGTGGAGGATTGGTGCGGTGTCGGAGGCTAGGGTGAGGGTTTGTTTTGCTGTGTCGAAGCCGGGTTGCGAGATGGTGATGGTGTAGTCGCCGAGGGGGAGGGATGGGATGGTGAAGGAGCCGTCCTGCGCGGTGGTGGTGGATTTGGTGAAAGCGGAGTTGGTGGCGTGGAGTTCGATGTGGGCGTTGGCGATGGGGCGGTGCTGGGGGTCGTGGACGACGCCGTGGAGTTGGCTGAAGATGGTGGCTCGAGCTGTGACGGCGCTGAGGAATGACAGGAGACAGAGTAGAGCAAGCTTGCGCATGGGATTTTCCTCGTCAGAGTGCTGACGGAGTTGAAGCTGCGGAACGGGACGGCAGCACGACGTGCTCTCGCGAATGGCGGGAGGTATGTCGGCTGCTGGTCGGGTCGCTTAGAGGGAGTAGGAGGGAGGGCCGCGCTTTTGGCGGGAGCGATCGAAGGCTACGCGGGCGCGGGCTTCGGTCTGGGTTGTGACGGAGGGGTGGCTGACGATCTCTGCAAAGATGAGGGAGGCAGTGTGGGACGAGAGATCTCCGTGCTGAATCTGGGTGACGGCCGCTGGGTAGGAAGGGCACTTTTGCGGGATCGTCGAGACGTTGTGATTCGAGCTGGAGGACTCTGTCTGGTCCATGTTCATCATGCAGTGATGTGCGCCGTTCCGTCTGCAACAGGCCGGGAGCTTCGCTGCGGTGCTGGCGGTGAGAGCCAGCAGCGGCGAGATCAGCGGTGCGCTGAAGAGGAGAAGTAGCGTGATACCGATTAGGCGTCGCACGGTTTCATTGTAGCGGAGAAGTGTTGGCGGGATGTCATGGCTTTGTTCGGGATATTGATCAATGAAAGGTCATCGAGCCGGTATGCATCCGGCTCTCCGCCAGGTCGAGCTCGCGTTGCAGGGTCCGCAGGACTTCGTCGTCGATCTCGTCTTCGTTGCGCAGCCGGATGAGTGCATCACGCTCTGCTTGCAGTGCAATGAGAACGGCTTCGTTTCGCTGAGCGAGGTTCCTTCCTGTCGCCGTATGTTCCCGTTCCGGAGGAATGGCATCCAAACGATGTTGATATTGATCGATCAACTCCTGAAAGATGGCGGAGGTGTCGCGATTCTTAGACCGTGCGCGATGCAGATGCATGATTGCCTCGGTAGCCAGGACACGCCGAGCCTCCTGCTCTTCCTGAGTTGAGCGCCCTGAGTCGGAGAGGCCCATGATCCGAATCAACCAAGGGAGCGTAAGTCCCTGGACGATCAGAGTCGCGACGATGAGGCAGAACGCAAGATAGATGATCATGCTCCTTTGAGAGAAAGTCCTGCCTCCGGGGAGCATGTAAGGAAGAGACACTGCGGCGGCGAGAGAGAGTACGCCGCGCATGCCTCCCCATCCGATGATGAAGACGCGTCGTGGTTGGGGTGGGTCTGGTTGGAGTTTTTGAACCCAGCGCCTTACGGCGTAGGCGAGATAGGTTTCGGCGAAGACCCAGGCCATGCGGAGTGCGATGATGGCCGCGGAAAATCCGATGCCGTACTCGAGCAGCACGGTATGGCGGATGCCGACGATTTGCCCGATGACATAAGGGAGTTGGAGTCCGATCAGAACGAAGACGATGCCGTTGAGGATGAAGGTGAGTGCGTCCCAGACGGCGGTGGCCTGCAGGCGTACCTGAGAGGACATATACTCCGGGCTTTTGCGGCTCATGTACATGCTGCATGCGATGACAGCCATCACCCCGGAGACGTGGAGACGGGTGCCAAGGAGGTAGGCGCCGTAGGAAGCGAGGATGCTGATGACGATCTCAATGGGACCGTCGTCAACCCACTTTTCGAACCACGCGATGATGGCTCCGATGGCCAGACCGACGGCTACGCCTCCGCAAGTAAGAAAGACCAATTGGCCGATTCCTTCAATGAGGGAGGGCGTTCTTCCGTTGAGCAGGATAGTCAAACCGAATTGCAGGGCGAGAAGGCCGGTGCCGTCGTTGACGAGACTTTCGGCTTCCAGGATATCGACGATACGCTGCGGAAGTCCGACTCTTCGCGCGATGGATGTTGCTGCGATCGCGTCTGTAGCGGCAACTACGGCGCCGAGGAGGACACCTGATCTCCAATCGAATCCGGGGAGAAGAGAACCTGCGGCCCACGCAAGCCCGAAGATAGTGAAGAGAACGAGGCCGACGGCGAGCATGGCAATGCTGACGAAGTTTCGTTGGAACTCTCGCCAGGAGAGAGTCCATGCAGCCGAGTAAAGCAGTGGAGGAAGGAAGACGAGAAAGACCAGGTTCGGATCCAAGCCGATGCGCGGCATGCCGGGTAAGAAGCTCAAGATGAGTCCAGCGACGACGAGCAGGATCGGATAGGGCACTTTCAGTTGTCGGGCGAGGCCGGCGAACACGACCACGAAGACGAGGAGCAGGAGGAAAACACCTTCTTCGGCCTGTACTCCAGCACCCGTCATAGAGCGCAACCCCGGGTCCGACGGTTGTGCTGTGGGATATGCGCGCTGAGAGAGGCGGAGGGCATGGAGGTATTATCTCGCGCAAACTCTGCTGCCGATGAAGAGGTTTATGATGAGGGTTTTCGATTGACAGCGAGTGAAGGAGACTAGCGGCGGTTGTCGGTGGCGGGCTCGGGATGGATGAGGAGGCGGGAGACTTCGGGGCAGTCTATTTTGAAGGCGTTTTCGAGGGCGGTGATGGTCTCGTGGACGCGCGACATGGGGAGATCGTCGGGGAGAGTGCAGTGACAGTTGACCTGGATGCGGTCGGCGCCGTTGTTGTGGGCGCGGGTGACGAAGACTTCGTGAATGTCGAGGATCTCGGGGAAGGCCTGGGCGCAACGGCGGAGACGGACTTCGAGTTGGCGGTCGCGTTCGGCTGAGGCTGGGCGCTCGATGGTTGCGGGTTCGCTTTCGATGTGGGTGAGGATGGTGGAGATCTCGGGTACTTCGCGGCGGATCTCTGATTCGAGTTGGGTGACGAGCGCGTGGGCGGCGCTGAGAGACATCTTTTCGTCGACTTCGAGGTGCTGCTCGACGTGGAGGGTGTGGTTGTACTCCTGAACGCTGACGTCGTGGATGGCGAGGTTGGAGCGGGCGGCGACGGCGCGGATGCGGTCGTGGAGGCTTTCGGCGGTGTCGGCGGTGGGGATGGAGTGGACGACGACGTCGGCGCCCGGGAGATGGCGGCGGACGGCGGCGGTGGCGGCCATGGTGATCTGCTCGGAGCGCTGGAAGGTGAGATTGCGGGGGAGGCCGAGGGTTAGATCGGCGAAGTAGTTAGGACCGGAGCGGCGGGTGCGGATGCGGTCGACGGAGAGGACGCCGTCGATGGCAGCTACGTCGCGCATCATGTCGTCGGTCTGGGCGCGGGTTTCGATGGGGGTGGCGTCGGTGAGGGCGTCGATGGTGCGGCGGGCGAGGGTCCAGGTGACGTGGAGGATGATGCCGGCGACGATGATGGCGGCGATGGGGTCGGCCAGTTCGAGTTGGGAGATCTGGTAGCGCTCGCCGATAAAGCTGGCGGCGAGGCCGATGAGGACGGCGATGGAAGACCAGATGTCAGTGCGGAAGTGGATGGCATCGGCTTCGAGGGCTTCGCTTCGGGTCTCGGCGGCGATGCGGTGGAGCTTGCGGGAGCGGGTGTAGTCGACGGTGATGGAGAGAAGGAGGGCGAGGAAGGGCCAGATGGAGAATTTGAGTGCGAGATGTTCTCGATGAGCGATGCGGTGGATGGCTTCGGTGAGGATCCAGACGCAGGAGCCGAGCATGAGGACGGATTCGATGGCGGCAGAAAGGCTTTCGATCTTGCCGTGGCCGTAGGCGTGGTCGGCGTCGGCGGGGCGGTCGGAGACCTGGACGGAGAAGAGGGTGATGCCGGCGGCGATGAGGTCGATGCCGGAGTGGGCGGCTTCGGAGAGCATGCCGAGGGAGCCGGTGAGGATGCCGGTGAGGAGTTTGAACAAGGTTACGGCGAAGGCGGCGATGACGGAGAAGAGCGCGGCGGAGCGCTTCTCGCTGTGAGGGGTTGCGGCTTGTTCTGGCTGGGCCGTTGTACTCATCAAGAAGATGGTACAGGGTTTTGGAGGGGGTTAGGTTTTGAGTAGACGGCGACGGGTTTCGGCGCGGAGGTAGAACATGATGGCGGCGCCGAGGAGCATCGGGAGACACATAAAGAAGAGACCACGCTGATAGTCGCCGGTGAGGTCTTTTGCGAAGCCGACGAAGTAGGGTCCGAGGAAACCGCCGATCATGCCGATCATGTTCATCGTCGCGATGCCTGCGGCGGCGGATCGTCCTTGAAAGAAGCTTCCGGGGAGAGACCAGAGGGGTCCCTGCATGGCGTTGTAGGCGATGATGATCGTGCCGATGGAGGCTACGACACTGATTGGATTTGTCGAGAGACTGCAGGCGAAGAAGCCGGCGGAGATGAGAAAGGCCCATGGGATGACGTGCATGTAGCGTGGGTAGTTGCTTTCGGGCGTGCGGCATTGGACTCGGTCGGAGTAGATGGCGTTGAGCAGCATGGAGGCTGCGCCGAGAAGACTGAGTGCGGCGATGATGTAGCCGACTTTTGAAGTGTTGAGGTGGGTTGCGCGTTGGATGATGTCGGGAGCGACATAGGTGTAGGCGTAGGAGGAGCCGAGCATCAACAACATGAAGATACCGACCTGCCAGACGCGCGGGTCGAGGAGGGCAGCGCCGAGGGCGTGGCTGTTCTCGCCGACGAGGGATGGGTCGTTGCGGACGTGATGGATGATCCAGGTGCGTTCGTCTTCGGTGAGCCACGTGGCTTGCTGCGGGCCGTCAGGGAGGAGGAAAAGGAAGACTATGCCGAGGAGAATTGCGGGGATGCCTTCGACGAGGAAGAGCCATTGCCAGCCGCGAAGGCCTAGGTGGCCGTCGAGGTTGAGGAGTGGGCCTGCGATGAGGCCTGTGACGACGGAGCTGAGCGGGAGTGAGATGTAGAAGCGGCTGATGGCGCGGGCGCGAAGCTCCTGGGGGAACCATTGCGTGAGGTAGAAGATGACGCCGGGGAAGAATCCGGCTTCGGCGACGCCCAGGAAGAAGCGTGCGGTGTAGAACTGCCATGGGGTGCGGACGAAGAGCATGGCGATGGCGATGATTCCCCAGGTGACCATGATGCGGGAGAGCCAGCGGCGGGCTCCGAAGCGATAGAGCAGGAGGTTCGAGGGGATTTCGCAGGCGGCGTAGCTGAGGAAGAAGAGGCCTGCGCCGAATCCGTAGACGGTGGCGCTGAAGTGGAGGTCGCGGTTCATCTGGAGAGAGGCAAAGCTGATGTTGACGCGGTCGATGTAGGCTGCGCCGTAGCCGAGGGCGATGAGAGGGATCAGGTGGCGGGTCGCTTTGCGCATGGCGGATGCGCCGATGGCCGCATCATTTGAGACTAGAGGGCCGTCGATGGTCTGCTGCGGAATGGATGCCATTGAAGTTCCGTCTGGTTGGGCCGGTGAACGTACGATTGAGGGCTGGGGAACTGAGGGGAATATACCACTGGAGATGATGATGGAGAGTGCGGGTCTTGTTGTATCGTCGCGTGATTGGATAAAAGATTCGGGAGGGTTCGATGTTGATGAGAGTTCGAAGTATTTTTGCTGCGAATGTGCTGGCGATTGTGCTTGCCTTTGCTGTTAGAAGCTCCAGCGGTCAAGAGAGAGCGCTGAGTGCGGATCAGACGCGGGTTGTCGATACGGTGAAGGAGATCTTTGCGGCGGCTGCTGTGGATGATCTTGCGAAGTTTCATGCGGTGGTGGGGCCTGGGTTTTATCTCTACGATGCGGGGGCGCGATTTGATGGGGACGCGATCATGACCTTGATTAAGGCGGAACATGCGAAGGGCAGACGGTATGAGTGGAATGTTACGGAGCCCGATGTGCATGTGATGGGAGATGCGGCTTGGATTGCTTATGTGAATAAAGGTGGCGTGACCGATGCGTCTGGAACGGTGCCGCAACAGTGGCTTGAGTCGGCGTTTCTTGAGAGGCGGGGTGGGGTTTGGAAGATTGTGTTCATGCATAGTACCCGCGTGCCTGCGGCTCCGCCGGCTTCGACTGTGTCGATGCGATAGTTCGTCAGGGTTTGGTGGCGTGGTAGAGGCCGGCGGTGCCGAAGGTGTAGCTGGTCCAGGTGGCGTTGGTGAAGCCGGCGGTTTTCATGAGTTGAAGCATGCGCGGGGGACGGGGGAAGCGTTCGACTGAGGCGGGGAGATAGCTGTAGGCTGCGCGTTTGCCGGAGATGAGGCCGCCTAGCCGGGGGAGGATGGATTTGAAGTAGAGATTGTAGAGTGCGCCGGTGAGGCCTTCGGGCTGGTTGGCTTCGAGGATGCCGAGCTGGCCGCCGGGGCGAAGGATGCGGTGGAGTTCGGCGAGGCCTTCTTCGTAGTTGGCGAGATTGCGGAAGCCGAAGGCGGAGGTAACGAGGTCGATGGAGGCGTCGGCGATGGGGAGGTGGAGGGCGTCGGCTTCGATGGGGACGATGTTGTGGGGGGCGAACTTCTCTGCGCCGCGGGAGAGCATCTGGTGGGAGAAGTCGACGGCGAGGATTGGGGCGGTTTCGGGGGTGTGCGGGCGGTGCTGGTAGAGTGCCATGGTCATGTCGCCGGTGCCGCAGCAGAGGTCGAGAGCGACGGCTTCGGGATGTTGCAGGATTGGGCGGAAGAGTTTGGCGGTGCGGTTCCACCAGTAGCGGTCGATGCCGACGGAGAGGAGGTGGTTGGCGCGGTCGTAGGTTGGGGCGATGGTGTCGAACATCTGCTGGACGGAGGTGGCGGCGGCTTGCTCGGTAGTGATGCCGGCGGGGCGGGCTCCGGTGGAGCGTTCGTGTTCGGGGACACCTTGGTTCATTGCTGTTACTACCTCGGAGAATTACCGCTCATCAATGCTGCGACAAGTCTCTTTTGATCTCTTGCTGCCCAATCGTCTCGAGCGGCAAGTTCAATAGATCGTTTCTGTAGCAGAGTATTTGCCTGTTCCTGCCTTCCGGCCAGGTTGTAGAGGATTGGCAGTCTATCTATCGCCGACGCGCGGTCTGTGAATTGAAATTGCTCTTGCGCCTCTATGACCGCTTCTAAACTTGAGAATTGATTCATAAACGGCAAGCCGTATAGGGCGACGGCGGTGACTATTTCCTTTGCCTTTGCCTCCACATCGTTAGGACTATGAAGAGAAATCACCCATTCCAAGTAGCGCCGCTCCGGCATTAGGTACCCAATGGAGGAACGAAACGTACCTTCGCGGTGTTCTGGGATTATTTTCTTTATGAAGTTCTCTACGGGATCGAATGCCAAACCAACCACCGGGTTGACCCCTATTCCACTGATATTCTTCCTGGCGATATTTAATCCGCACCAACCTAAGCGATCTTTATCAATTCGCTTACTAAAACGGTGCTTTTGTTTCTCAAATCCGAGTGCACGTAATCCCGCACTGACCGCCGTCGTAATTTCGAGTTCAAGCTGCTGAGTTGGCGTCATATGGCTTGCTCTTGGCCGCGCATGAGGGTGAGCATGTGATTTGTGGCGGCTAAGAGTTCGGGCTCGGTTACGTTGCGGACGATTTGTACTTTGCCGATGGCGGTGGGGAGGATGAAGGAGCGGATGCCGCTGCGGTTTTTCTTGTCTCGGCTGGTTAGGGTTACTAGTTTTTCTGCGGTGGCTTTGAAGGTGGGAAGCGGGCCGTAGCGGAGGATGAGTTTGGTGATGCGCTCGGCGTCTTTGGGCTTGATGGTTTTGCGTGCGATGGCTACGTTGAGCGCGGCGATCGAGCCCCAGGCTACGGCTTCGCCGTGGAGGAGCTGCTGGTAGTTAGTGGCGGCTTCGATGGCGTGGCCGATGGTGTGGCCGAAGTTCAGGATCATGCGGAGGCCGGACTCTTTTTCGTCTTTGCTGACTACGTCGGCTTTGACGCGGACGGATGCGGCTACTACCTTCGTCAGGGCTTTGGTGTCGGCGTTCTTCTTTGTGTTGAGGATGGCTGCGGGGTTCTGTTCCATGAAGCGGAAGAGTTTGGCGTCGTAGATGATTCCGGCTTTGATGGATTCTTGGAGGCCGGCGCGTAGCTCGGCTGGAGGCAGGGTGCGGAGGAGGTCGGTGTCGGCTAGGACGGCCTGGGGGTGGTAGAAGCTGCCGATGAGATTTTTGCCTGCGGCGAGATTGACGCCGGTTTTGCCGCCGATGGAGGAGTCGACTTGCGCTAGGAGCGTAGTGGGGATTTGGACGTAGCGGATGCCGCGCATGTAGATGGCGGCGAGGAAGCCGGTGATGTCGCCGATGACGCCGCCACCGAAGGCTAGGAGGAGTGAGTCGCGGTCGGCCCCGGCGGTGGCGAGTTGCTGGGCGAGGGATTCGACGCTCGACATGCGCTTGTGGCGCTCGCCCGCGGGGTGGAAGAGGACGGTTGGAGGCTCTTTGAATGAGGCGAGGAAGGGCTTGGACCAGAGGGCCCAGATGTTGGGAGAGGTGACGATGAAGGGGCGGTAGGGTTTGCTGGGGATTAGCTTGCTCAGGCGTGGATGGAGCGTGCGAAGGAGGCCGGAGGCGATGGTGACGTCGTACTTTGCGGAGGGCGTGTTGACTGGGATGACGGGCACTGTGTGTTTATCGTATCGCAGGTGATTTCGGAGAACGTGTCATCTTGTCCTGCCGGACGGGCCCGCTGCGCGCGGAGCGGGCGTTTGCACGCCTTTTTAACTTGTGTTGGGAGGTCGACAGTCGCGGGCCTCCCGTTGGTCGGCTAATGAACTAGCATTGAGGTATGGAACGGTTTGATTTTCTGGTTATTGGGGCAGGTATTGCAGGGCTTAGTGCAGCGATTCGGTTGGCAGAGACGGGCACGGTGCTGGTGGTGACGAAGGAAGAGCTGGCAGAGTCGAATACGGCTTACGCGCAGGGTGGGATCGCGGTGGCGATGGGTGGGGAGGAGGATGTCGCACTGCATCTGGAAGACACGATGGCGGCAGGCGATGGGCTGGTGAATCGCGAGGCTGCGGCGGTGCTGGTTTCGCAGGGGCCGCAGCGGGTTGAGGAGCTATTGGAGTGGGGGACAGCGTTCGATCGATATCCGAAGGACAAGAACGGGGAAGAGGGTGAGTTGATGCGGACGCGCGAGGGGGCGCATAGCTTGTCGCGGATTCTGCATGCGAATGGAGATGCTACCGGGAAGGAGATTGCCGTGTCGCTGCTGCGGCATGTGCGGGAGGGTGGATTTGGTAAGGGCACGATTGAGTTGATGGAGTGGACTACGAGTGTGGATTTGATTGTTGAAGGAGGACGCGTGGTGGGGGCCACGCTGCTTGATGGAGAGGGTGGGCTGAGGGTGGTTCGGGCTGGGGCTGTTTTACTGGCGAGTGGCGGGGCGGGGCAGGTTTATAGCGATACGACGAATCCTGCGGTTGCTACGGGGGATGGGATTGCGATGGCTTATCGGGCGGGTGCGGCGGTGAGCGATATGGAGTTTTACCAGTTTCATCCAACGGCGTTTAGTGAAGCAGGTGCTCCGAGGTTTTTGCTGAGTGAGGCGTTGCGGGGTGAGGGTGCGTATCTGGTGAATGCGAAGGGGGAGCGGTTTATGGAGCGGTATCATCCGCTGCTGGAACTGGCTCCGAGAGATGTGGTGGCGCGGGCGATTACGCGTGAGGGGATGGATGGGCCGGTGTATCTGGATATGCGGCATGTGAAGAAAGATTTGCATGCGCGGTTTCCGGGGATCTCGTCGTTTCTGACGAAGTATCGGCTGGAGTTGGGGAGGGATCTGATTCCGGTGCGGCCTGCGGCGCATTATTTGATGGGCGGGGTGAGGACGGATGTGCAGGGGAGGACATCGCTGCCGGGTTTGTATGCGGCGGGTGAGGCGGCTTGCACGGGGGTGCATGGAGCGAATCGGCTGGCGAGTAATTCGCTGCTGGAGGGGTTGGTGTTTGGGGCATTGACGGCAGAGACGATGATTGCGGAGACGGTGCGTGAGGACGGTGGCTTGGGTGTGGCACCGGCGGCTTCGAATACGGGTGTGAGTTCGGATGCGGCGACGGAGAAGTGGATCAAAGAGCTGCGGGAGTTGATGTGGAAGTACGCTGGGCTGCTCAGGGATGCGGACGGTTTGCGGCTGGCGAAGCGTGGGCTGGATGCGTTGGGTAAGGCACTCCCGAAGGGTTTGACGCGGCGAGCGGTGGAGGCACGGAATTTGCAGGTTGTGGCTGAGCTGATCGTGGCGTCGGCGTTGGGTAGGGAAGAGAGCAGGGGGGCGCACTTTCGGAATGATTTTCCGCTGCGGGGTGAGGTTGCGAAGCATTCGGTGATGCAGCAGGGGAGGCTTGAGTTTGTTGCCTGAGGTGAGTGAAGTTCGGAGTGAGCGGGATTTCCGCGTGAAGCGTGACCGGGGTTTGCAACGTTTTGTTGTATCTGCTGCGGGGGCGATGATCAGCTTTTGTGTCGTTGCAGTGGTGATTTATTACAAGATCGCGGATGTGAAGGTGAACGGTGCCTTTCATGGCGGCCCTGCTTCGCTGGCGGCGGGTATGGCTGGATTGTTTGGGGGCGGGGTCGTCGCAGTGCTGGTGCTTGTGTTTCTTTTGCGGTCGGGGAGCAGACGCGAGTTGGAGCCGTAAGCGACGACGTGGGAGTTCTTTCTGGTGGGTATTGAAGGCTATTTTTTTGAAAACAGCGAGAGGGCGATCGTTGTCCCCAGGATGACTAGGATCGTGGCGAGTGAAGTGAGCGGGCCGATCTCCAGGTGGTGGGCGGCGAGCATTTTGAAGGCGGCGAAGGCCAGGACTGCGGCGAGGCCGTAGTGAAGGAAGCGCAGCTTGGCGAGCAGGTGGGCCAGTAGGAAGTAGAGAGAGCGTAGGCCCATGACGGCCATGATGTTTGAGGTGTAGGCGAGGAAGGGGTGGCGGGTGATCGAGAGGACGGCGGGGATGGAGTCGAGCGCGAAGACGACGTCGGTGAGTTCGATGGCGATGAGTGCCAGGAAGAGGACTGTGATCATGCGCTGGCCGTTCTCGATGACGAAGAACTTGTCCTGACGAAGGCTGACGGGGTGGAGGCGGGCGAGCCAGGCGATCCAGCGTGGGGTGTGGGTCTCGTCTTTTTGGGCGCTGGGCAGGACCAGACGAATGGCGGCGATAAGCAGAATGGCGGCAAAGACGTAGCTGACCCACTCGAAGTGAGTTAGGAGGCCTATGCCTGCGGAGATGAAGGCTCCGCGCATGAGGATGGCGCCTAGGACGCCCCAGAAGAGGGCTTTGGGCTGGTGGGCGGGTTCGATTTTGAAGAGGCGGAAGAGGAGAAGAAAGAGGAAAAGATTGTCGACGGAGAGCGACTCTTCGATGGCGTAGCCTGCGAGGTATTGGGTGGCAGACAGGCTTCCCATGGAGCGGAGGACGAAGAGACCAAAGGCAAGGGCAGCGGCGACCCAGAGGATGGTGGCAGCGACGGAGGTGGATTGCGTTTTAGAGGGGCCCTGATAGCGAACGTAGAGAAGCTCGACCCCGAGGAGGACGAGAATGAAGACGTGAAAGCCTATCCAATGGCTGATTGGGGTCGCTGCGAGCATCACCCTTTGGATGCTACAGTGCGGAGCGGCGAAATGTATGTAAGGGGGCCCGGCGGAGCTGTGCTACGAGGGGAGCCGTTGGGGAGGTTCGACAGGGTGTTGACTGTCGAAGCTTGCGGCTTCACTGATTCAGGCTGCCAGCTAGCGTGCGCCGGCGACCATTGAGTAGACCGTGTAAACGATAACTGCGAGCGCCATCCACATGAGGGAGGACAGGAACAGGCTGCGCGCAATATCGATCACATGGTGGTTCTCGAGGAAACCAGTTGCGTTGGTTGGGCGAACGGTGCGGTTGGTTAGATCTCTGTAACGGTTGTGTATGTCTGCGTACGATGGTGTCTGCATGGTCCCTCCTATCGGCCAAGACTAGGGGGAGCATTAGCCAGGTACTATCCCTCGAATGCGGCAGTTTGTAACTCGTTTGGGTCACAATGGGATCTGGTTTTGATGGGAATTGTCGGTTTTCATCCGGTTTTTGATGACAGGGTAGGCCGAATGGGGTAGGATTTGGCGGTATTCGGGCCCTCTAAATCCAAGGAATGGGAGCGTTTATGAAGATAGCGAACTGTTTGATGGCGGTTGCGGCGGGGCTTGTGGGTACTCAACTGGCTATGGCCCAGGCGGCACCACCGGCGGGATCTACGGGGATGTGCAAGGACGGAACCTACTCGACGGCCGCGACTAAGCAGGGCGCCTGCCGTGGGCACCAGGGTGTAAAGGAGTGGTATGCGGCCGCTCCGGCTGCGGCGGCTACGGCACCGGCGGCTGCTCCTGCTCCCGCTCCGAAGGCTACGACTGCAGCGACTGCGCCGGCTCCTGCCGCGACGACGGCACCGGCTTCTTCTGCAAAGCAGTCACCTTCACAGAAGGCAGCGGCTCTTCCGCAGGCTGCGGGCGGCGGTCCTGGCCTGGTGTGGGTGAATACGTCGAGTAACGTCTATCACTGCTATGGGTCGGACTACTACGGGAAGACCAAGGCCGGATCCTATATGTCTGAGGCTGATGCAAAGGCCAAGGGCGCTCATCCTGACCATGGGAAGGCCTGCAGCAAGTAGTTCAACCGATCGCTGGATTTACCTTGCGCCTCTGTCGCCGATGCTCTGGCTTCAGGGGCGCTGGTTGATTAAGCGGATCATCTCGAGGACTATGTCGCCGGAGATCTGGAGGGAGTGGGCGCTGATCTTGTCGATGGTGTCCTTGTCGGTGTGGTGGTATCCGTCGGGCATGGCGTCGGTGGTGGGGCCGTAGTGGGCGTCGATCAGATCGAGGACGGGGACGCCGCGTGCCGCAAAGGGTAGGTGGTCATCTTCTTCAGCCTCACGGTATTTGAAGATGGAGGCGGAGTGGCCGGTGTTTTTGGCGGCGACTTTGAGCAGATCGAGCAGCCAGGGGGTAGAGTTCTCTACATAGTCGAGGTTGAGGTCCTTGTCGGCGATCATGTCGGCGACAAGGATGGCTTTGATTTTGGTGAGGGTGCCGTCCTGCGACCATTTGGCGGCGAGGTGGCGGGTGCCGTAAAGGGAGTCGGAGTTAGACCAGGTTTTGACTGCCTCTTCGCCGTCGTCGAAGACGAGCCAGATGGAGTAGCCCTCGGGGGGATGGGCGCGGAGGATGGTGCCGATCTCGATAAGCAGGGCAGAGGTGGCGGCACCGTCGTTGGCTCCGTAGAAGTTGATATCGCGGAGGGGATAGTTGGTCTCGTAGTGGCTGACGAGGACGATGATGCCGTCCTTTTTGCCAGGATATTTGACGATGTAGTTCGTCATCGTCTGGAGACCGGCGGGGGTGGTAGCGGTGAAGGTGTCGGTGACGAAGTTGCCCTTGGCGGCTTCGGGGGCGAAGTGCTGTTTGAGGAACTCTTCGGCTTTGGCGTGGCCGGGGGAGGCGTTGAAGCGCTTGGGGGCTACGTCGAGGAGCTGTTTGGTGAGGGTGTAGGCGGCCTGTCCGCTGAACTGCGTGGAGGCGGTTTTTTGGGCGCGGACGATTGGCGCCAGCAGAAGGAGTAGCACCGCCAAGATGAGGGATCGATGGTGCGGATGCCGTGATGGGAGAAAAAAATACTTTTGGGGGTGCCGATTCGCGGGAAGGATCATGCGGCTTTATTGGCCTCTTTGGCTTTGCGGCGTGATGGGTGAACGAAGAATGCGACACCGACTCCTAGAAAGTAGAGCACGAGCATGGGACTGGCGAAGAGGATCATGCTGAAAGGGTCGGGCAGGGGGCAGATGATGGCGGAGATGAGGAAGATTACGAGGATAGCGTAGCGAATGTGTTTGAGCAGGAACTTGGCGTCGACGATGCCGAAGAGGGAGAGAAAAAATATGAGGATTGGCAGTTCGAAGCAGATGCCCAGACCGAGGATTACGGCAAGGAAGAACTGGGTGTAGTCCTCGATGGTGAGGATGGGATTGAATTTTTTGCCGAAGTCGAGAACGAGCACTTTGATGGCGCCGGGAAGGACCCAGTGGTAGCCGAACCATGCTCCTGCGAGGAAGAGCCCAATGGTTGCGGCCATGAACGGGACGACGTAACGCTTCTCGTTGGCATACATGCCGGGCGAGATGAAGAGCCATAGCTGGTAGAGGATGAAGGGAGATGCGAGGATCGCTCCACCGAGCAGGGCGGTCTTGAGGTAGAGGTTGAGGCCGTCGGTGGGATGGGTGAAGTTGAGGGCGATGTGGAGGTCGTCGAGGGGTTTCTGGACGAATCCGTAGAGGCGCTCGTGAAAGGCGTAGGCGACGGCAAATCCGATCAGCAGATAAACCGTGGCATGGATGAGGCGTTTGCGGAGCTCGGTGAGGTGCTCCATCAGGCTCATGCCGGGGAGTTCGGCGCGGTCGCTGACTGCGCTGCGTACGCTGTCGACCAGATCAGCCATGGTGGGTGGCCTCGCTGGAGGTTACTTCATTGGGTGACTCGGAGTCGGCCGTGTGGGGGATTGAGTTGAGGACGGGCGAGAGGGCCGAGTTGCTGATGGGAAGGCCGGTAGACGGAGGCATGAGATTGAGGTCGCCGGAGGTGGCGATGGGAAGCGGCGAGGGGGCCGGAGGCGGCATATGTGGGTGGTCTTCCACCAGCTCCTGCGTGAGCTGGGCGATCCGTTCAGGAGTGACGTCTGACATGGAGTCTGTGGGGGGTGCGATGGTGTTTTCTCCAGCGGAGATGGCAAGGGTGACGGGTGCGGCGGCCTCCATGGCGGCGATCTTTTTGCGCTGTTCTTCCTGGTCGGCGACGCGGAGCTCGTCCTCCATCTGCATGCGGAATTCGTTGGAGGCACGACGGAACTCGGCCATGAGTTTTCCGAGTTGGCGGGCGAGTTCGGGCAGCTTCTTCGGGCCGAAGAGAAGCAGGGCTAGGAAGAAGATGACGGCGCTGTCCTGAAAGCTAGGCATAAGTCAGTCCCATGATACGGCTTACGAGTGGACGGAACAAATGGATGGAGCGCGTTGAGGCTGATAAAATCTCTGGTGTAGGGCCGCAGGATGATTTGAAGAAAGACGCATCCTCTGAATATGAATTGCGTCTAATTGTGAACGAGCGATCGAACTGGTCGCGAGTAGCGAAGTGGTAGGAGTTGCAACATCCCCGTGGGTTGGGTGGCGGCTTGAAGGAGCCGGCACGGTGAATCCACTGCAACTCAAGCAGTGCATGCTTTCAACATCCCCGTCTCGAAGGCGAAAGATGGTATCGGCTGAAGCCGCTGCCAGACGACCTTGTGAGACTGAAGGCGGAGTACTTTGAACGGACTATTGGATATTGCACCGGCTGAGGCCGTGGCGGAGAACGTTGCAGATTCGTGTTCCTTAGACAATTACCTTGCGCAACCAGACCATACGATGGATGCCCGGATCGCTGCGGCGCGGGAGAAGCTTGGTACCGATGTGGTTCTGCTGGGGCATCACTATCAGCGGGATGAAGTGATTCGGTTCGCTGACTTTACTGGTGACAGCTACAAGCTTTCGAAGGTTGCCTCTGAGACTGACGCGAAGTACATGCTGTTTTGTGGCGTGCACTTTATGGCGGAGACGGCGGATGTTCTGGCGCGACCCTGGCAGCAGGTGATTCTGCCGGATTTGAATGCGGGCTGCTCGATGGCGGATATGGCGGAGATCGGGCAGGTGGAAGACTGCTGGGATTCGCTGGAGCGTGTAGGGCTGACAGATGAAGGCGCGGGCGGGCTGATTCCGCTGACCTATATGAATTCGGCTGCGGCGATCAAGGCCTTTTGCGGCGAGCGAGGCGGGTTGGTTTGCACTTCATCGAATGCTCGCGGGGCGTTTGAGTGGGCGTTCGCGCGCGGCAGCAAGATTTTGTTTCTTCCTGATCAGCACCTTGGGCGCAATACTGCGTTTGCGATGGGGATTTCGTTGAGCGAGATGGTGGTCTGGGATCCTTATCAGATCAACGGCGGGTTGAGCCCGGACCGATTGAAGGCGGCGAAGGTGATTCTGTGGAAGGGACACTGCTCGGTGCATCAGAGGTTTCTGCCGGAGCATGTCGATCGCGTGCGCCGGGAGGAGCCTGGAATGCAGGTGATCGTGCATCCGGAGTGCCGCTGGGAGGTTTGCCAGAAGGCGGACGACGTGGGTTCGACGGAGCATATTATTCAGGCGATTGAGCGCGCTCCGGAGGGTTCCAGCTTCGCCGTGGGAACGGAGATTCATCTGGTCAACCGTTTGGCCAAGCGGTTTGCACCGTTGGGCAAGCGGGTGATTACGCTCGATGACTCTGGATGTTTGTGCACAACGATGTACCGGATTTCGCCTCAGCATCTGGCGTGGGCTTTGGAGAATCTTGTCGAGGGAAAGGTTGTGAATCGCATCAAGGTGGACGATGATGTGAAGCAGTGGGCGCGTGTAGCGCTCGACAGGATGCTGGAGATCAGAGTTTGAACAAGACGTTTACGTTGGGCGAAGCACAGACGCTGTTGCCGGTAGTAGAGGCTTTGCTAAGGAAAGCGCAGGAAGCACAGATCCGGGCGGCGGAGCTCGAGTACGAGATGCAGCAGTTGAGCCACAGGATTTTTCTGTCTGGCGGCATGCATGTGGACGTGAGTGTTGCTGCACGGCGCAGGGCAGAGCGCGACAAGGCTGTCCAGTCGGGCAGCGATACGCTGGCAGAGATCGAATCGATTGGGGTGCAGGTGAAGGATCTCGAGCAGGGGCTGCTGGACTTTCCTTACGTGATGGATGGGAAGACGGTTCTGCTCTGCTGGAAGCTTGGCGAACCGGCGATTACCCACTGGCACACCGAGGAAGAGGGGTTCGCGGGGAGAAAGCCTTTGGATTCGAGATTTGGGAAGACGGAGCGGTTGAACTAGCGGGTGGGTTGCTGCTTGTGGATAACTAAGCTTATCGAACGATAATTTTTATTGTTTATACTTGTCTCATGTTGGTGAACGAGGCCAGGTCGTTTCGTGAGGTTTGCCCGAAGAACGGCATCGCGGTGACGCACCAACGGCAGGTCTTGTACGAAGTGATGAAGACGATGCATGGCCATCCGAGTCCGGAAGAGGTCTATGCGCAGGTGCCGGCGATCTCGCTGGCGACCGTATACAAAAACCTACATTTATTTGTGGAGAGCGGCGTCTTTCGCGAAGTGAGCATGCACCATGGCTGCGCGTGGAGATGAATCATGAATCACATCACCGCATGGTGTGCTCCAAGTGTCAGGCGATTTACCGACATTGGAGAAAAAGAACTCGGTTTGGTGTCGAAGCACGACAGATTGCCTGGCTGATTCCTGGTGGAGCGGTACGCAGTGGATGTAATTGGTATTTATGTGAAGTGCCAAAAGGTATAGGGCGGTTTCTTAACAAGTGTAGAGGTGATCTATGGCAGAAGACTTGAAGAGCAAGCAGATGACTACCGATGCCGGGCGACCGGTTGGCGATAACCAAAACTCCATTACGGTGGGTAATCGTGGGCCGATCGTGTTTGAAGATTATCTGCTGTTTGAAAAGATGGCGCACTTCAATCGTGAGCGTGTGCCTGAGCGTGTGGTTCATGCGAAGGGCTCGGCGGCGCATGGCACGTTTACGTGCACCCATCCTGACATGGCGAAGTACACGACGGCGAAGGTGTTTGAAAAGGGGAAGAAGACTCCGACGTTCCTGCGCATGTCGACCGTTGGCGGCGAGAAGGGCTCTGCGGACTCTGAGCGCGATCCACGTGGGTTTGCGTTGAAGTTTTACACGGAAGAGGGCAACTGGGATCTGGTGGGAAACAATACGCCGGTGTTTTTTATCCGCGATCCTTTGAAGTTCTCGGATTTTATTCATACGCAGAAGCGTGATCCGGAGACAAACCTGAAGTCGCCGACGATGATGTGGGATTTCTGGTCGCTTTCGCCGGAGAGCCTGCACCAGGTGACGATTCTGTTCTCGGACCGAGGCACTCCAGATGGCTATCGCCATATGAATGGATACGGCAGCCATACGTTTTCGCTGATCAATGCGAAGAACGAGTTGTTCTATGTGAAGTATCAGTTCAAGACGAAGCAGGGGATTAAGAACTTCACTCGCGAAGAGGCTGACCACATGAAGTCGGTGGACATGGACCACTCGCAGAGCGATCTCTTCCATTCGATCGAGAAGGGTGACTTTCCGAAGTGGACTGTGCAGATCCAGATCATGCCGGAGGCTGAGGCGGAGACCTACCACATCAATCCGTTTGACCTGACGAAGGTGTGGCCTCACGCGGACTATCCTGTGATCGAGATCGGCGAACTGGAGTTGAACCGGAATCCGGTGAACTACTTTGCTGAGGTCGAGCAGGCGGCGTTCGATCCGAAGAATGTTGCTCCGGGTATGGGCTTCTCGCCGGACAAGATGCTGCAGGGTCGTCTGATCAGCTATCCGGATGCACATCGGTATCGCATCGGGGTGAACTACAATCTGCTTCCGATCAATGAGCCAAAGTGTCCGTACAACACGTACAACCGCGATGGCAGCATGCGTTTCGGTGAGAACGGCGGTAATGGTCCGAACTACGAGCCGAACAGCTTTGGCGGTCCGACGCAGGATAAGAAGTATCTTGAGCGTCCTGTAACCTACAACACGTCGACTGTGGGCAGGTACGACCATCGTGAGCATGATGGCGACTACTACACGCAGCCGGGTAATCTGTTCCGTCTGATGACGCCGGATGCGCAGGAGCGGCTGTGCGGGAATATTGCCGCCAGTCTGGGCCAGGTTGAGACGCGGATTCAGGACCTGCAGATCAACCACTTCTACAAGTGCGATTCAAAGTACGGTGAGGGTGTCGCCAAGGCTATTGGACGCAGGATTGAGGATATTGTGAAGAAGGAAGAGCTGGTTGGTGCATAAGTAACTGATGATGTTACGTAAGAAGAGCGGCCCTTTGTGGGTCGCTCTTTTTGTTCGTTGAAACTGTGTTCAGCTTACGGGCGGGTGTGCAGCTATCGGCGGCGGGCCGGTGGGATTGGCCTCAGGCTTGCGACCTGGATTCCATTCTGGTTTCCAGTCGGAGTCGGCGAGCCAGCGGATGGGATTGACCATGGAGGCGATGGCGTTGGTCATGTGGGTGAAGTCGATGGTGCGGATCTCGTCGCTCGGTTGGTGATAGTCCTTGTGCAGGCCGTAGCTGGAGACGGTTTGAGCGATGATTCCTTGCTGAGCCAGTGCGTAGTTGTCGGAACGGCGGAAGAAGTTCTCTTTGGGATGAGGGTCGTTGACCAGGTGGGCACCGTGTTTCGCCAGTTCGGGGCCAAGGTTCGAGCGGTCGAAGCCGGTGAGCCAGAGGGTTCCTGCGGGGACTGCAGGGTCGGGTCGGCCGATCATCTCGAACTCGAGGTTGGCGACGATGCTGGCGAGGGGGACTGGAGGGTGCGCGAGGAAGGCTCGGTTGCCGAAGCCGCCAAGTTCTTCAGAGCCGAAGAGTGCGAAGACGATGGTGCGTCTGGGGCGTGGGCCGGTGGCGAGGATGTGGGCCAGGGTCAATACGGCAGTGGTGCCGGATGCGTCGTCGTCGGCTCCGTTGTAGTTCGTGTCACCGGCTGTGTTGGCGGGGCCGATGCCGAGATGATCGAGGTGCGCGGTGAGGAGGATGACCTCTTTGGCAGAGGTGGTTCCGCGCAGGATGGCGATTGCGTTCCAGGTCTCTTTTCGTGGGACGTCCTGGAATTTTGCGATGCGCTGCTGCGTTCTTGCGGGAAGCGGGTCGGGGAGGGCGGACTTTTGGAGGAAGGTGCCGTTGTCTCCTCCGGGTTCGAGGCCGAGGGATTGGAGCTGAGAGGCAACGAAGAGGGCCGCAATATGCTCGTCGCGTGTGGCTGAGCCGCGGCCATGTAGTTCATCGTCGGCGAGGAAGTTCATATCGGCATGAACTTCCTGTTGCAGAGTGGCGGAGGGAGATGCTGTTTGCCTGGCTGCTGCGTCGAAAGAGTGAGCCTGTGACGCTTGAGACTTGAAGGGAAGAGTCAGGAACAGGATTGCGGCTAAAGGCAGAGAATATAAAAGCTTGGAGAGATACATTGCGGAAATTATAGAAGAACGGTCAATGAATTAATTCCGTGTTGGCTGTGTCTGCTGCGAAGATAGAGAAAAGGGGTTTGGTGGCGATGGAACGAAGGGGAAGGTTGCGGCGGTCGGTTGCATTGGGTGCCGTGATGATTTTGCCGGTCTTTACTGGCTGCACGGGATTTTTTCCTCCAGTCAATAATGGCGGTGGTGGAACTGGTGCGACGGGGAACCAGGTGTACGTCTTGAATCAGACGACGAAGTCTGTGGGTGGATTCGTTGTTGGTACGGGAACTCTGAAGGCGGTGAACAGCTCGCCGGTCACGCTTGGTTCTCAACCATTTGCTGAGGTTGTGACTCCAAATGATGCATTTCTTTATATTGCGGCACAGGCATCGATCAACTTATATCTGATCAACTCGGACGGATCGTTAAGCGCGCCGAGCGGTGGTGCTCAGCAGAATGCGGTGACTGCCGCTTCGCTGGCGGTTTCACCGGACGGGCAGTGGCTGATTGCGCTGGATAGCTTTACGCAGCAGTTGGACATTTACCAGATTAACTCGTCGACGGGGGCGTTGACGGCTCAGGCGCAGTCGCCTGCGACGTACACGCTTCATGCGGGGGCAGGGACCTGGCAGCCGTCGATGGTGCAGGTGTCGCCGGATGCGACGTTGATTTTCGCTGCGCTTGGTACAGGTGGGGATGTAGTGTTTTCGTTCAACACGACGACAGGCCTTGCCACGCAGGTCCAAAGTCTGGCAAACGCGAATCCGGCCACGGGCGACTATGCCTTGGCGGTCGATCCGAAGACTGCGTACTTGTACATTGCGCGGAGCGGGACGAATGGTGGAGTTGCGGTGTACATCATTGGGTCGGGAGGGACGCTGAATTCGGTCACGGGTTCGCCGTTCGCCGCAGGAACCGGGACGCAATCGGTCATACTGGATAGTACTGGGACATATGTGTACGCGGGAAATCGTACGGACGGCACGATCTCGGGGTATACGATTGCCCCGGGGACAACTCAGGCGGCATTGACCTTGAACCCGCTGAGCGGGTCGCCGTATATGAGTGGGGTATCGGTGCAGTCGTTGGGGATCGACAGGACGGGCAAGTATCTGTTGGCGGCGGCGGTTGGCGGCGGGCCCGACCTGACGATGTATAGCTTCGATATTACGACTCCAGGCAAGCTGGATCCGGCTACAAGCATCAATACGGATACCGATCCTGCAGGGGCTATCGCGGTGGCGCTGACGCATTAGCGCCTGCGTTCCTGGCTGGGGCGCAGGTGTTGGAGTTGGTGCGTGGGTTATGGATTTGATGGGACCGCCGTTAGTATGGAGATAGTGTTGTGCTGTGACGCGGAGTTTCAGGGCTATCGTTTCTTCTTCTCGACAATTCGATTTCGTGCGGTACTTTTCGCGGGTTTGCAGCTTCGTAGCGGTTTCGATGGTGCTGATTGCGGGCGGGAGTGGCTGCTCGCGGCTGCGGCCTAAGCCACCAGCGCAGTACGTGTATGTGACGGCAAAGCAGACGTTTCTGCGTGACCGGGTGGCAGCGGTGTCGAACCGGACGGCGACGGTGGAGAATGGCGATCGGCTTGAGGTGCTTGATCGCGGGCGACGATTTGTGAAGGTGCAGACGGCCAAGGGGGAGCAGGGTTGGATCGATGAGAAGGTGGTGGCGACCCAGGACGTCTACGACGAGTTTGAAAAGTTGAAGCAGGATCACAAGGCTGATCCGGTGGTCGCCTCTGCGGTGGTGCGGGATGAGGTTTATATGCATGCCAAGCCTGGTCGCGATACGGAGAGATTCTTTCGTCTGGCGGAGGGCGAGAAGCTGAAGTTGTTGGCGCGGGCGACGCTAGCCAAGCCTTTGCCGCCGGGGACGCGGGTGGCTAAGGCTGCTCCTCCCGCTGCAACGGCGACGACTGCAAATGGCGGTGTTGCGAAGGGCGCGAAGGGTGTTGCGGCTGCGGGAGCGTCGCAGGAGGAGCCTGTGCCTGTGCCCCCGGCGATGGAGGACTGGTGGCTGGTTCGAGATTCCAAGGGGGATACCGGGTGGCTCTACAGCAGGATGATGGATGTGGACGCTCCCGACGCGATTACGCGGTACTCCGAGGGGCAGAGGATTGTGGGATCGTATGTTCTGACGACGGTGAACGATCCAGAGGCCGGGCAGGACGACAAGAATATTCCGATCTACGTGACGGTACTGAGTCCGTATAAGGCTGGGTTGACGTATGACTTCGATCAGGTGCGCGTATTTACGTGGAACGTGAAGAAGCATCGTTACGAGACGGGATATCGCGACAGGAATATCGAGGGATATTTGCCCGTCGATGTGAAGATGGCGACCGATCCTTATGGAAAGTCGCCAACGGCTACTACGCCGGCTCCAACGTTCTCGTATCGAGTGCTGGCGGATGATGCAGGGCCGGTGATTCCCAATCCGGTGACCGGAGCGATTGTGCCGGGCAAGACGGTGCTGAAGACCTATCGGCTGGAGAGCAACCTGGTGCGGCGGGTGCTTCCGCCGGGAACGACTGCCCCGGGAGAGGCTCATCCGGAGCCTGTGTCGGATAAGAAGAAGGGCGCGGCGGCTAAGGGCGGCAAAGGAAAAAAGAAGCGGTAGGTCGGCCTGATATCGATTGCGTGCGTGAGTCGAAGTGACTATGAGCGATCAGGAGGAGCGGCTATTCGGTGGCAACGTGGCGGAGGCGGTGGTTCGCATCGGCGCGACCGTTCGCAAGCCTGCGACAGAGGCGACGAGTAGTGTTGAAGCGCTTCTGGAACATCTCTTCGAGGTTGGGTTTAGAGGGGCTCCGCGAACTTTAGGCCGGGATGAGAAGGGCCGTCATGTACTGGAGTATGTGTCTGGAGCGACGCAAGAGCCTTTCTCGTACACGAATGAGGAGTTGGGGCGCGTGGGGCGACTGATTCGGGAGTTTCACGCGGCTGCGAAGAGTTTTGTTCCTCCGGCCGGTGCGCAATGGAAGGTTGTCATCAGGCCGGACGCGGAGGAGTTGATCTGTCACCATGACCTTGCGCCGTGGAATCTTGTGCGTGGTGAAGAGCAGTGGGTCTTTATCGATTGGGATGGGAGCGGGCCGGGGTCTGTTCTGTGGGACGTGGCTTATGCGGCGCAGAGTTTTGTGCCTTTGATCAACGGCGGAGACCCTGCTGCCGATGCCTTGCGGCTGCGCTGTTTTATTGATGGATATGGGCTTGATCGATCGCAGCGTGAGAAGTTGCCTGGACTGATGGTCGCTCGAACGAGAGCGATGTTTGAATTGGGTGAGCGTGCTGCGATCACTGGTGAGCAACCGTGGGCGCGACTCCATGCGGAGGGAGATGGCAGTCGTCATTGGAGGCAGGCTGCGGATTATGTCGAGCGGCATCGGGAGATTTGGAAGGATGCGTTGCTTGCGGGCTTTGACGATGATTGTCGCGGTCAAGCGTAGAAGGCTGTGATGGCGTCGACTACAGTTTGTTGTTCGTCTTCGCGCAGCTCAGGGTACATGGGAAGTGCAAGAACTTCGTGGGAGGCGGCTTCGCTCATGGGGAAGTCGCCCTGCTTGTAGCCGAGGTGAGCCAGGCTGGTTTGCAGGTGCAGGGGGACAGGGTAGTAGATCTCGCTGCCGATTTTTTGTTCGGTCAGGTAGTTGCGGAGTTCGTCGCGGCGGGGAGCGCGGATGACGTATTGATGAAAGACGTGTCCGGCGCGCGAGTCGGTGATGGGAAGGACGACTCCTTCCTTTACAGTGTCGGCGGTGAGATTGGCTTTGCGGAAGAGTTGATCGTAGACGAGTGCGTGTTCGCGGCGCTGCTGATTCCACTTTGGCAGATAGCGGAGTTTGACCTCGAGGACTGCGGCCTGGATGGAGTCAAGGCGCGAGTTCCAGCCGATCTCGTCGTGATAGTAGCGGCGGCGCATGCCGTGGGCGCGGAGGATGCGGGCGTGGTCGTCGATCGCCGCGGAAGTGGTGGTGACGAGGCCGGCGTCTCCCATGGCGCTTAGATTTTTTGTGGGATAGAAGCTGAAGGCGGCGGCATCGCCAAGGGCTCCTGCGGGGACTCCGTTCCATGTGGCGCCGAAGGCCTGGGCGGCATCTTCGATGAGGAGGAGGTTGTGCCTTTGTTTCAATGCGTTGAATGCGTCCCAGTCGGCACATTGTCCGTAGAGGTGAACAGGGAGGACCGCTCTGACGTTTTTGCCTGCGCTGGTGCGTAGGAGCTCTTCTACTGATGCGGGGGATAGATTGAAGGTGGTGGAGTCGATGTCGGCAAGCAGAGGCGTGGCGCCGGCACGGAGGATCGCGCTGACTGTGGCGAAGAAGCTGAAGGGGGTTGTGATGACGGCATCGCCAGGACCGACGTTGGCAGCGGCCAAGGCGAGCCAGATGGCGTCGGTACCGCTTGCGCAGCCGATGGCGTGAGGGGCGCCGCAGGCGATCGCGGCGGCGTGCTCGAAGCTGGTGACCTGGGGGCCGAGGATAAAGTGCTGCGAGGCGCATACAGCTTCGATGGAGTCCAGTATTTCCTGCCGGAGGATGGCGAACTGGCGGGAGAAGTCAAGCATTGGAACGGGTTGCGAGGTACGGATGGTCACATTTGCCATGGTATATCGCTCGTATGTAGCTGTGGGGACAGCGCTAGTCTTTCGTTCTGCATTGCAATGCGTCTAACGGAGTATTGCGTTCGTCTCTACAATGTGGCGAGGCAAGTTGATTATTGCCGTAGATGCTCGTATTGTTGACAGTCTTGGCTTTAGACTTAGCCGTTGGATGCGCTGAGTTTTGTTCTAAAGCCGATGGGTCACAGCGAACGCTCATTGCAGTATGAACATTTTTGGACAAAGGAGATCGGCCCCATGGAATCAAAGCCGGCACAGAACATTCAGGACACTTTTCTCAATACAGTGCGAAAAGACAAGAGTCCGATCACGATTTACCTGGTAAGTGGCGTGAAGCTAACGGGGAAGATTCGGTCGTTCGATAAATACTCCGTGCTGCTGGAGAACAACAGCCAGGAGCAACTGATCTTCAAACATGCGATCTCGACTGTTGTGAGTGGACGCGCGGGAGTACATGGCGATGTGCGGAGCGACGTGAAGCCAGAGTTGCGGGCGTCGGTAGGTTCGGCTCCTGCTGCTGGTTCGCCGGTGCAAGAGGCGACAGGGACTCAAGGCCGCTAGCCGTTGACAACTGAAGGCGGGAAGACCGATGAACTGAAGCCCGTGAAGCGCAGCCTGGTCGCTGCGCATGAGGCGGCACGCCAGGCGCGGGGCAGGCTGTCGCAGGTGGAACGTGCAGTGTTGGTGGCTGTGGAGTTTACCGGCAATCGGCGAAAGCTGACGGCTGCGGCGAGGCTCGCAAAGACTGCAGCGGCCGTCTCGGCCAGGACTGACTTGGACGGCGGGGATTTTTCTTCTGTACCGAAGGCGGCTGACATCGACTTTGACGCTTCATTGGCTGAGTTTGAAGAACTTGCCAGGAGCGCGGGTGCCGAAGTAACAGCCACTCTGATACAGCGGCGGCCGAAGCCCGATCCGGCGACGCTGGTGGGGCACGGAAAGCTGGAGGAGATCGAGGGCGTGATTGCCTCGACGGGGGCGGATCTGGTGCTGTTCGATCATGATCTTTCGCCGTCGCAGCTGCGGAACCTGGAGGCTAAGTTGCCGTGCCGGGTGATCGATCGAACACAGTTGATTCTGGATATCTTTGCCAGACATGCCCGGACGCGGGAGGGCCAACTGCAGGTCGAGTTGGCGCAGCTGGAGTATCAATTGCCACGGCTGGCTGGGCGCGGAAAGACGATGTCCCAGTTGGGCGGCGGTATCGGTACGCGCGGGCCGGGTGAGACGCAGCTGGAGACGGATCGACGGAAGATTAATCTGCGGATTGATCATGTGAAGGAGCAGCTGGAGTCGGTGCGGCGGATTCGCCGGCAGCAGAGGCAGCGAAGAGAAGCGGTGCCGGTGCCGGTGGTTGCGTTGGTGGGCTACACCAACGCGGGCAAGAGCACGCTCTTCAATGCGTTGACCGAGGCGGGGGTGCTGGAGTCGTCGCGGATGTTTGCAACGCTCGATCCGAAACTGAGGCAGTTGACACTTCCTTCGCGAAGAAAGATTTTGCTCTCCGATACGGTGGGATTTATTCGGAACCTGCCGCATACGCTGGTGACCAGCTTTCGGGCGACGCTGGAGGAGGTGGAGCGAGCGGAGCTTCTGCTGCATATTCGCGACGCCTCGAGCCCGATGGTGGAAGAACAGAAGACACAGGTTGAGAAAGTGCTCGCCGAATTGGATGTTTCGAAGAAACCTGTGATTGAGGTGCTGAACAAGATTGACCTGGTCGGGGACCACGAAGCTATGCCCATGGGGGCGCCGGGAAGTGTGGCCGTGTCTGGCCTAAAGAAGCTTGGGCTCGATCATTTGCTGGCAGCGATCGATGCGGCGCTGGTGGTGGATCCGCTGATTGAGATGCAGTTTCGTCTGCCTCAGTCGGAGGGTGCGGTGTTGGCTGCACTGGAAGCTGGAGCTGTCGTCGAAGGGAAGCGTTTTGAGGGAAATCTCGCCTTTGTGACGGCTCGGGGGCCGGCTTCGTTGCTGAACAGGTTCAGGAGATTTCGTGAACAGGTTCGTTGAGCTAGAAGAGGCTCTTAACTAGCATAGGCCGCCTGAGGGGGAGCGGAGGTGGTGTCCCCAATCACGCGACCTATGTGACCCAGATCTTAGGGTCCAGGTGGTACTTCTAAGTCTAGTCCTTTGGTTCAGGAAGTCAAAGGGAAGATGAAATTATCTGCACTGCGCCCGGGCTAAGGCGAATGCGCGAATATCGCTCAACATGGGCGATATTCATCAGATACTTGGTTGACACTGTTGTAATCGCTTTGCTAAAACTAGGTGTACCTCGAACTACCCATGCAGCGCGTGCGCCAGTATGTTCTGGAACACGGTAGCGGTGTGAGACCGCTCACTACAGGACTTCCAAGCGGCCCCGGCCGACCCCATTCATGGATCAGATACTGAATCAACTCGGTGAACTTGTGCTCGGCTCTGTGCCGACTATTGTTCTGTTTATTTTGCTAGTGGCGGCCTATGGATTGCTGGTTCGACGGCCATTGGATCGTGTGCTGGCTGAGCGGCGTGCTCGTACTTCAGGTGCGATCGAACAGGCGCGGAGCGCGATTGCAGCGGCTGAGGCTGAGACCGCGGCTTACGAAGAAAAGTTGCGTGCCGCCAAGGCCGAGATATTTCAGATGCGAGATAAAAGGCTGAAGCAGTGGAACGCGGAGCGGGAAGCGGCGCTCGCCCAGGCGCGTCAGCATATGCATGATCGCGTGAGCGGAGCCAAGCAAGAGATTGAGCAGAGCGCGCATGAGGCGCGACTCCAGATTGCAGGAGTGAGCGAAGAGTTGAGTTCGCGGATTGTCAATGCGTTGCTTCCAGCCGATGTGCGGGCCACGGAGGTTGCGCAGTGAAGATTTCTTTTGTGAAGAGGCTACTGCCAGCCGCGATTCTAACGAGTTTGTTGTTCCTGCCTATCTGCCATCTGAGGGCGCAGGATGCGGACGCTACGAAGGCGGTTGCCGAACATGATGCGTCCAAGAGCCTTTCGTCGGAGCAGGGCAAGCAAGAAGAAGATGAGAATGACAAGTATCTTCATTCCGATGCCGTTCGCGGGTTGGGTGCAAAGGTTGGATTGAGCGCAGAGCAGGCAGCTACTTGGTTTACGGTTGCGAACTTTGTCGTTCTGGCGGCGCTCGTGGGTTGGTTCCTCTTGAAGACCCTACCCAAGACGTTCCGGAATCGAAGCACGGTGATCCAGAAACAATTGGTGGATGCTCGTACGGCGACCGAAGATGCTAATGCCAGATTGCGAAGCGTCGAAGATCGGTTGAGCAAGCTGGACGGTCAGATTGCGGCAATGCGAGCCCAGGCAGAGAAGGATTCCGCTCTTGATGAGCAGCGCATTACTGCCAGCGTGGAAGAAGAAAAGCAGAAGATTGTGGCGACGGCGGAGCAAGAAATTGCAGCCGCGACAGCATTGGCGCAGCGTCAGATTCAGCAGTACGCAGCTGAGCTTGCCATTGAGCAGGCGGCACGCAAGCTGGTGGTGACCGCAGAGACCGATCGGCTGTTGGTACAGAGTTTTGCTCAACGGCTTGCAGGTGACGATTCGAAGAAAGGGCAAAACTGATGTCGGTTCTTTCTTTGCGGTACGCTCACGCGTTTGCCGCGGTCGCGGCTTCCGCCAATCTGAATGCCGCCGCGGCGGAACAGCAGCTGGCTGATTTTAGTGGGACGCTGGGTGGCAGCCATGATCTACGTGAAGTTTTGATGAATCCTTCGATCGCGAACGAGCAGAAGCTGAAGGTGCTGGATGCGATTGCAGCGCGTATCGGGGCGTTTCCGCAAGTCCGGAATTTTGTCGCTGTGATTATGCAAAATCAGCGTCTTAGTGAGTTGAACGAGATTTTGAGTGAATATCACCTCGTCGCAGATAAGGAAGCCCACGTGGCGGAGGCGGAGATTACGAGTGCTCGTCCGCTGAATGACCAGGACCGTGCGGAACTCGAGGCTCAGGTTGTGAAACTCGCCGGAGGGCGGGTTCGGGCTACCTATCATGAGGATGCGACGCTGCTCGGCGGGGCTGTCGTCCGCCTTGGTTCCACGGTGTATGACGGGTCAATCCGGGCACAGTTGCAGCAGTTGAAGCAGAAGCTTGTGAACGCATAGAGCCCTAACCGGTAATGGCGCTAGTTTTTCAAGATTTGACACGAATCGAGTAGAAGGAAGACATGGCACAGATCAAGGCGGATGAGATTACAGAACTGCTTCGCCAGCAGATTGAGAACTTCGAGCAGCGCATCCAGGTGGATGAGGTCGGAACGGTCATCTCGCTGGGCGACGGAATTGCGCGTGTGCATGGCCTGGATAAAGTGATGGCCGGCGAGCTGATTGAGTTTCCGCATGGTGTTGCAGGTCTCGCGATGAACCTTGATGAAGATCAGGTCGGCGCGGTGCTGCTCGGTGATTACACGGAGATCAGCGAAGGCGATCAGGTGAAGCGAACGG
This sequence comes from Tunturiibacter psychrotolerans, assembly GCF_051013365.1. Taxonomy (GTDB): domain Bacteria; phylum Acidobacteriota; class Terriglobia; order Terriglobales; family Acidobacteriaceae; genus Edaphobacter; species Edaphobacter psychrotolerans_A. The sequence continues at coordinate 3,840,069 of NZ_CP132941.1, forward strand.
GCAAGATCATGTCCGTGCCGGTAGGCGAGGCTCTGATCGGCCGTGTCGTGAATGCGTTGGGTCAGCCGATCGATGATAAGGGGCCGATCAATACGGACAAGTATCTGCCTGTCGAGCGGCTTGCTCCTGGCGTTATCGATCGTCAGTCGGTGCGAGAGCCGATGGCCACTGGCATCAAAGCGATCGACACGATGATTCCGATTGGTCGCGGCCAGCGTGAACTGTTGATCGGCGACCGGCAGACAGGCAAGACTGCGATTGCCCTCGACACCATCATCAACTCTGCCAAGAACAACCTGATTTGCATCTATTGCGCGGTTGGGCAGAAGCGTTCTTCGGTTGCGCAGGTGGTGCAGACACTCGAAGAGCATGGCGCGATGGCTTATACCATCGTCGTCGCTGCGACCGCTTCAGAGCCGGCACCGATGCAGTACCTTGCTCCCTTTGCCGCAACCGCGATGGGGGAGTACTTCCGTGACAGCGGTAAACATGCGCTGGTGATCTACGACGATCTTTCGAAGCACGCTGCCAGCTACCGTGAGATTTCGCTGCTGCTTCGTCGTCCTCCTGGGCGTGAAGCGTACCCCGGTGACGTGTTCTATCTCCACTCGCGTCTCCTCGAGCGTTCGTCGAAGGTTTCGGATAAGCTGGGCGGCGGTTCGTTGACAGCTTTGCCGATCATTGAGACGCAAGCTGGCGACGTTTCGGCTTATATTCCGACGAACGTGATCTCGATCACAGATGGTCAGATCTTCCTTGAGACGGATTTGTTCAACTCGGGCGTGCGTCCTGCCGTCAACGTTGGTCTTTCTGTGTCGCGCGTGGGTTTTTCGGCTGCAATCAAGGCGACCAAGCAGGTAGGCGCCACTTTGAAGCTTGATCTGGCACAGTATCGCGAGCTGGCTGCGTTCTCGCAGTTTGGTTCGGATCTGGACAAGGTGACGCAGCAACAGCTCAACCGCGGACAGCGCCTGACGGAGTTGTTGAAGCAACCCCAGTTCCAGCCGCTCACAGCGGAGAAGCAGGTTGCGATTCTCTTCGCTGGCGTCAACGGGCTTCTCGATGACGTGGAAGTCAGCGATCTACGAGCGTTTGAAGATGGCTTCTATCCTTACCTCGAGTCCGCACAGCCTGCGATCCTGACCGATATCGCTACGAAGAAAGCTTTGGACGACGATCTGAAAGCTCGCCTGACCTCGGCGATCAAAGAGTACAAGGGAAACTTCCTTGCGGATCGCAAGGAGCAGAAAGAGACGGCTGCGGCCAAGTAAACCATGGCAAATGTACTCGATTTACGGCGCCGCATCCGAAGTGTGAAGAACACGCGGCAGATCACCAAGGCCATGAAGATGGTTTCGGCGGCGAAGCTGCGACGCGCGCAGGAGCATGCGATGCAGGCGCGGCCCTACGCGCAGATGCTGATCAATGTGCTGGAGTCCCTGGTGCGCCGCACCGATATTTATAACGAGCACACTGGGAAGATTCTTCATCCTCTCCTGATTGAACGCGAAGAAAAGAACGTCCTCGTCATTGTAATAGCCGGCGACAAGGGATTTGCTGGCGGCTTCAACTCGAATGTTGGCAAGGCGGCACAGAAGTTCATCGATAAGCGCGTGGCGCGGGGCCAGAACATCGATCTCGAGCCGATTGGCAAGAAGGCGATTGCCTTCTACAAGAGAAAGTTTCCCGCAGCAAACTACGAGAAGACGGAAGAGCACTACGATAACGATCTAGCGACTCATTTCGAGACGATCCGTCATCGTGCTGGGCAGATTGAGGTCGCCGCAGAGCATCCGGATCTCCTGGCGAAGACTGACGTCAAGGCCGTTTCGGATGTGGCGCATTCGATCATTGAACGATATGAAAGGTCAGAGATCGACTCGGTCTATCTCGTCTATAACGAGTTCAAGTCGGTGCTCGTGCAGCGGATTGTCGTGGAGAAGCTGCTGCCGATTGCTGAACTAGGGGCTCAGAATGTTGAGTCTTCGGTTGAGCCGACCCAAGAGGAGCGCGATGCCGCCGTCCGAGCAGCAGAGTCTGAAGGTATTAGCGTTCATGTGCCAGAGGCGAGCGAGATGGAGGAGGAGGCCAAGAAATTTGGCACCGCCAATGTTGACTATATCTTCGACCAGTCGCCTGAGACGCTCTTCCGGCATCTGATGCCGCGCTATGTAACCACGCAGATCTTTCACGCTCTGCTGGAGTCCACTGCCGCGGAGCACGCGGCGCGTATGACGGCAACCGATGCTGCGACGAAGAACGCAGGGGACCTGATCGACAGCCTGAGCCTCACCATGAACCGCGTACGGCAGGCAGCAATTACTAAGGAAATTATTGAAATTGTGAGTGGTGCGGCTGCTCTGTAATAACGGACGGCTGCAATAACGAAAAGAGACCTATGGCAGAGAATATTGGAAGAGTAATTTCGATCAGCGGACCGGCCGTTGACGTTCAATTCGAAGAAGCGCACATGCCGCCCATCTTTCAGGCGATCCGCGTCGTCAGCGAGGGCTTCAACGTGCCTGCACCGCTCGATGTGGTTCTCGAGGTTCAGCAGCATCTTGGCGAAGGTCGTGTGCGTTGCATCGCGATGGTCGCCACAGAAGGTATGGTTCGCGGAATGAAGGCGATCGATACCGGGTCGGGCATTATGGTGCCGGTGGGTCGCGAGACTCTGGGTCGCGTGCTCAATGTACTTGGGGAGCCTGTAGACGAGCTTGGTCCGGTCAACGCCAAGGTACACATGCCGATTCACCGGCAGGCACCGGCATTTGACGAGCAGTCGACCAGCGAAGAGATGTTCGAGACTGGGATCAAGGTTATCGACCTCATCCAGCCGTTCTTGAAGGGCGGTAAGATCGGTCTGTTCGGCGGGGCCGGTGTCGGCAAGACCGTCATCATTCAGGAGCTGATCAACAACGTCGCCAGTCAGCATGGAGGGTTCTCGGTATTTGCCGGTGTTGGTGAACGAACCCGCGAAGGCAACGACCTGTGGATGGAGTTTCAGGAGTCGGGCGTTATTGACTTGAAGGATCTGCCGAAGAGCAAAGCGACGCTGGTCTATGGACAGATGACTGAGCCGCCAGGGGCGCGTCTCCGTGTGGCGCTGACCGGCCTTACGGTGGCGGAGCACTTCCGTGATGAAGAGGGCGCGGATACGTTGCTATTCATCGACAATATCTTCCGGTTTACGCAAGCTGGTTCCGAAGTTTCGACACTGCTTGGCCGTATGCCTTCGGCTGTGGGCTATCAACCGAATCTTGCGACCGAGATGGGTGAGCTGCAGGAACGGATTACCTCGACGAAGAGGGGTTCGATCACCTCTGTGCAGGCTGTTTACGTACCCGCCGACGACTTGACTGACCCGGCGCCGGCGACGACCTTTGCTCACCTGGATGCGACAACCGTGCTTTCGCGTCCGTTGTCGGAACTGGGTATCTATCCTGCCGTCGATCCGCTTGCTTCAACCTCACGTATTTTGTCTCCGCGTGTTGTCGGACAGGAGCACTACGATGTGGCGCAGGGCGTAAAGAAGATTCTGCAGCGATACAAAGACCTGCAGGACATCATCGCGATTCTGGGAATCGATGAGCTTTCGGAGGAAGACAAGATTACCGTGGCGCGCGCGCGTAAGGTGCAGCGGTTCCTGTCACAGCCGTTCCATGTGGCTGAGATCTTTACCGGTATCCCAGGCGCTTATGTGAAGGTTGCGGATACGGTTCGTAGCTTCAAAGAGATTATCGAAGGCAAACACGACGATATCCCGGAACAGGCCTTCTATCTGAAGGGCGGCATCGAAGACGTGATTGCAGCCGCAGAGAAGATGAAGCAGACGGCATAACTCAATGGCAGAGACGACGAGCAATACGGGGCTGTTAGCGGTTCGGCTGGTAACGCCGGACCGTGTTCTGCTGGATGCGACGGCGGAGGCGGTAGAGCTGCCCTCGATGTCAGGGTATCTGGAGGCGTTGTATGGTGCTGCGCCACTGCTCGCAGAGCTTGGTGCCGGTGAAGTGCGGCTCCATGGTGGCAGCTCAGGCGATCAGAAGTTTTTCGTAGCGTGGGGTTTTGTGGAGGTGCTGCCTGACCGGGTGACGATCCTGGCGGAGACCGCGCTGCATCCCAACGAGATCGACGTCTCTGAGGCCCAGAAGGAGCTTCAGGAGGGAGAGAAGCTCTGGCGTGAAGCTGGCGACGATGGCGAGAAATATGACGAAGCTAACGCTATTACGCGGAAGGCGGAAGAGAAGATTGCCTCTGCTGAGGGCAAGAGCACGTAGTCTGTTTTTTTACTCAGGAAGTTGAAAGCCGTCCGTATGGGCGGCTTTTTCGCGTCTGAAAACTTTTAGTGATTTTCTCCCTCCGCCGAAGGCTTCCGCGTGGTTCTACACCTCATCGATAGAGATGCGGCCCGATGGTGTCGGACAAATTTGTGCAATTTGTCAAAATGTTGTCTTTTCCCCAAAAAAGCCACGAAACGAGAAGCTTATTTCGGACAAGATGAATCACATTCCCAAGTGAGATGCAGTAAGTGCATCGTGACCCAATTCCAGGATTTCTTCAGCTTTTTTGTGGAAGAGATCCGGCTTTTTCGGATCCGGGCCAGTTGTGAAGCCAGAACGCCGCGTCATTCCGCTGAGGCGTTATCGAGAGAAGCAGAAGCGCCCACCTTACGATGAGCCTGGGGCGATCGAGAAAAGTAACTGATTGCCAACTATCAAAGGAGTTGCCGATGCGTTCTGAGCTGATTTTCGATGCGCTCATTTGCGAGTCAAACCGATATCTGTTGTGCAGGCTTGTCGCTAAGGGAACCCGCAAGCTGCACCGACCAAATACCCGTGTGGAAGATACGACCAACGAGATGCTCGAACGCCTCAGCGAACCGGCTTCAAGGTCCAAGGCAATGGTGATCGGGCTAGCGCCAGCCGAGAGGCAGCGCGCGGCTTGATGCGGCTTGGCACGCCGGTTAATAAGAGGGTCCTCACGGAGGGCAAGAGGTGATCATGTCAACTTCATTTACAACACCGAATAGTTCTTCACGAAAGACAGGACCTTCCTCGAACTCTGGAAAGAATGTTGCTTGGTATTTGCTATTTCTCGAACATCTAGACGAGTTCGCGACCCTGGCGTGGTATCTCGTCGCGGACCACCGCCTGGTCGAAGAGGCGATTCAACGCACGATGGTGCAGTTAGACGCAATTCCGTTCGATGTCTCGATGCCGTTGCTCGCATATAACCAGGCCCGGGAGACACTTATTACGCAGGCGATCGCGGGACTTGGGTTGGGACGCAAAGGAAGTGAAGCAGGTGCTGTGTATTTGCCGAGTACCCTCGGCGAGTTGCCTGATCTGCCGCGGTTGGCATTTATGCTGAAGCTCGTTCTGCGGTCCTCCGAGGTTGAGGTGGCAAAGTTTCTGGACGTCACGCCGTCCAAAGTGAGGGAGTTGGTTCAGGCTGCGATCGATCGTCTGAGCTTGCGGGTACCCTTTTCTGTGCTGAATGGATGCTATGACGCGTGATTCGCGAAATCCTCAAATTTAAAACCTGAGCCCGGATTGCTCCGGGCTCGGTCTTCGGACTTGTGCTGAAGGCGATCGATCAGGAAGCTTTCTTCGTCTTCGCAGCCGGCGCTGGAGTCTCTGCGACTGACTCGGCCTGTTGGCGCAGAGCATGGATGACGACGCGCAGCATCTCTTCTTCAGGAGCAGGTTTGCCGGTGAAGATTTCGAACTGACGAGCTCCCTGCTGAACGAACATCTCGATGCCGGTGATGATGGGAATGCTCTGCTGCCGCGCGAGACGGAGTAATGGGGTTTCGAGCGGGTTGTAGACGAGGTCGAAGACCAGCTTAGTGTTGAGGTCTGCGGCTTCGAGGATCGGCGTGCTTTTGATGCCGGCCATACCCACCGGAGTAGCATTGACGATTACGTCGAAGGTGGTTTTGGATAGAGCATCTTTCTTGATTGTCTTTGAACCGGATTGTTTGGCTAGTTTCTGCGCCGTCTCGGCGGTCCGATTGAGGATGAAGACCTCGGCTCCCTTATCGCGCATACCGAAGACGGCGGCGCGAGCGGCTCCGCCGGCACCGAGAACGAGTGCCTTTGTTCCGCGGAGGGACATCCGCTTCTCAATGGGGCCGGTGATTCCGGCGACGTCTGTGTTGAAGCCATAGAGCTTGCCGTCCTGGCGAAGGACCGTGTTGCAAGCACCGATTTTGGCCGAAAGGGGGTCAGTCTTCTCGAGGTGCGCCATGATCTCCTGCTTGAGCGGCATGGTGACGCTGAGGCCCTGAATGGGAATCTCGTGAACGAGTTTGAGCAGGTCGGCGAGTTTGTTTGCCTGAAGCGCAAGATAAACGGCATTGACGGTCTCGCGGCGGAAGGCCGTGTTCATCATGATGGGCGAGAGCGAGCTACGGATGGGGTTGCCGGCGACACCGTAGACCTTCGTGGCTGCGTCGACCTGATCGATGCGATAGGTTTCGATCAGTGTGCGGGCAGCGATCTGTCCGGGACCAGTCTCCTCGCCGGCTGTTGCTGCGGCGAAGGTAAAGGCGCTGCCGGCGCGGAGTCCCAGGACGCGGGAGATGATACCTGCATCGCCCATACAGATCCCAACGATGTTGGAGTGATCGTCCATGCGTTCGATGAAGCGCATGAGGGTGACATTGTCTGTGAGACTCTTGGCCGTGGGCACGATCTTGATGAAGTCGGGCTGAAAGGGCTCGATGCGCTTGAAGATGCCGTCAAGATCTTTGGTGGCTGTAAAGTCGTGATGGCTGATGATGAGGGCGACGCCTGTTTCACGAAGCTTCTGAAGTTCGCCTTTCTTCAGGCTCTCGGCCGATTCGAGCTCAAGATCAACGATGTGGAAACCGGAGGTTCCCGCCTTGGAGAGAATCTCCATCTCGGCGGCGAGATTGCCTGGGAATTTACCGCCATTGGCCGCGCGACGACAGGTTGCGATGGCAGTGACCGCGGTGTTGTCGCTGAGGAAATGTTTCAGCTTAGGCAGTGCGAGCAGAGGCTTCTCCAGGTAGTCGAGGCGGAACTCGAGAAAAGGCGTCTCTTTGACGACAGCGGTAGCTTTTTCAAGCATCTCGGCAGGTGTGGCGCCAATGATGGCGACGCATACTTTACCGATACGGGAACGAAGAAATTGGGGGGTTACGCTGGGCACATTCACTCTCATGTCTACAATCGCGGTATATTACAGACCCACGGGGAAGGATGCAAATTTTTGTTGAAATATAAGGAGTTTAGTTCCTGTCCTTGCACGGTCACTTGGTTTTCGTCTCTTTGGATGCGCGAGACAGGTCGAAGACACTAGAAGTAGACGCTTTATCTTGAAGAATGTTACTTGTCGTTAGTTGGAGGAGACATGGGACACACGCATATGGGCAAAAATCGTGAACGACACTGTCAGCGCAAATTACACCGAGGCGAATGTCGCAGATGTTTATAAAAGTAAAGGAGTTAGCGTGAGTGAAGAGATCGAAACTGTGCGAAATGGGGCGTGGGAGAGGTTTGGGTGGTTGCGGCATGGTTTCAGCACTCGGAGCGGAGGGATTTCGGCGGTTTATGGGGGAAAATCGCTGAATCTGGGATGGACTAAGGAGGATGACAGGGCGTCGGTGGTGGAAAATCGACGGCGATTTGTGCGGTTTGTTGATGGTGATTTGGTGGATAAACGTGGTTCGGTGCTGGTGGGAGTGCGGCAGATTCATTCGGACATCGTGAGAGTAGTTCGGGATGGGGATGGAGCGCTGGAAGGCAGGCTGCACACGGAGGAGGGAAAGGCAGCTCTGGAGGGAGATGGCCTGATTACCAACGTTCCGGGAGTGCTGTTAGGGGTGGGGACGGCGGACTGCGTTCCGGTGCTGGTCGTGGATGGGAAGAATAGAGCAGTCGGGGCGTTTCATGCGGGATGGCGGGGAACGGTGGCACAGATCGTGGAGCGCGGAGTGGCAATGATGGTGGACGAGTATGGGTCACGCGTGGAGGATCTCGAGGCGGCGGTTGGGCCGAGCATTGGTGCTTGCTGCTACTCGGTCGGCAAGGAGGTGCATAACGAGTTCCACGAGCGGTTTGCATATGCGGCAGATCTTTTTCGGGTTGGGGTTGAGGAGAATGACGCCAAAATTTATTTGGATCTGTGGGAAGCGAATCGCAGACAGCTTTTGAACGCCGGAGTGGGAGAAGAGCGGATTACCGTGGTGGGGGAGTGTACGGCTTGCGAGGTCGATGCCAGAGGGGAGCAGAAATATTTTTCGCATCGTGGAGAGAAGGGTGTAGCGGGGAGAATGCTGAGCGTTGTGGGTGTGGCTGGGTAGCTTCGCGCTGGAAAAAGAGTCAGGACGCTCTTGATTGAGCGCCCTGACTCCTCTTTTGTCCGCGAGTTGATTTGCGTTGATCTTTTCAAAAACGCAACGGTCTCGAGCTGCTGCTTTACGAATGCTTAATCCATCAGTTTTCGTGTGAAGTAGGTGTACTGTTCGGCGCGGGTGTTGGCCTGCTCTTTGAGGTTGGCTCCGGGGGCGTGACCGCCTTCGATGATCTCGTCGTAAAAGAAGGGCTTGTGAAACTCTTCGAGGCGAGCGGCGAATTTGCGCGCGTGGACCGGTCCTACTCGGTCATCCTTGGTCGTAGTGAAGATGAGAGGCTCGGGGTAGTTTGTGTTGGGGTTGAGCTGGTTGTAGGGGGAGATGGAGGCGAGGAACTTTCGCTCCTCCGGGATGGTGACTGTGCCGTATTCTCCAACCCAGGAAGCGCCTGCGGCAATCTGTTCGTAGCGGAGCATGTCGAGCAGGGGTACCTGAATGACGACGGCATTCCACATCTCGGGGTGTTGCGTAAACTCGACGCCCATGAGGAGGCCGCCGTTGGAGCCACCGACGATACCGAGGCGACGGGGCGAGGTGATCTTGCGGGTGAAGAGATCTTGACCGACTGCAGTGAAGTCTTCGTAGATGCGCTCGCGATGGGTTTTGAGACCGGCTTCATGCCAGGCTGGGCCGAACTCACCGCCGCCACGTATATTTGCGAGGACGAAGGTACCACCTCGCTCAAGCCATAGTTTGCCAAGGATGGGATTGTAGAGAGGCGTCATGGAGACTTGAAATCCGCCATATGCGTTCATCACAGTGGGATTCGAGCCGTCGTACTTGATGTCCTTGTGGCGGACGAGGAAGTATGGGACTTTGGTTCCGTCTTTGGAAGTCGCTTCGAGTTGTTCGACGATGAGGTTGGAGGTGTCGAACTGGGCGGGAAGAGTCTTTGCCGACTTCAGGCCAGTTGAAGCAGCGTCACCCAGAAGGAGCGAGGAAGGCGTGAGGAAGCCGGTGGTCTGGACGAAGAATTTGTCGTCGGAGCTGTTGGCAGAGGCGATCTCGACACTGAGATTGTCGGGGATGTCGAGCTTCTTACGAGTCCAGGTGTTTTTGTCGTGAGTGTAGATGTAGGCGCGACCTTGAACGTGGTCGAGCGTGGTGATAAGCAGGTGGCTTTTGGTGGTTGCCGCGTCTTGAAAGAATTCTTGAGATGTTGGCGTGAAGACGACGGTGGGCTTGAGGTGGACGGGATCTTTTGTGACGGCCTCGAGGTCAAGCGCTATCAATGAGCCTTGTGGGAATGTCGTGGAAAGGCCGTTAGGCTTCCAGTCTTCGTTGAGTTCGACGAAAATTTGGCCGTCAAGCATCCCGTGAAGCTGGCACTTTCCGGGTACGGAGATTTTTTTTGTTCCACCTGGGGTGTAGAACGAGATTTCGCGCTCAAAGAAATTTACTCCGCGATCGATGACGACTGCGGAGTGCCCTTGTCCATCGTTGATCGTAAATGGGGCGACCTGCACGTCGGTCGGCGTGCCCCGGTAGACTTCAGTGGCTTGATCGAGCGGTTGGCCCCGCTTCCACAGTTTGACGACGAAAGGGTAGCCGGACTGGGTCATTGTTCCGTCGCCCCAGTTGCGGGCAACCAGAAGAGTGTCTTTGTCGACCCAGGTCACATCCTGCTTGGACTTGGGCAAAACGAACCCATTCTTTACAAAATCTCCAGTCTTGAGGTCGAACTCGCGGAGGGTATCGGCGTCTTCGCCTCCGTCGGATAGCGAGACGAGACAGAGGCCGTTGCCGGGATAGAGGCAGTTGAGCCCTTTCTGCACCCATTTCTGGTTGTCTTTGGCAGCGAGAGCGTCGTAGTCGATGACTGTATGCCAATCAGGCTTCGATGTCAGATAGCTCTCGAGAGAGGTCTTACGAAGGATGCCGCGGACGTGCTCGGCGTCTTGCCATGTGTTGTAGATCTCGCCCACGTGGAAATCGGGAGTCGGAAGTCGGGTCGGAGATTCGAGTACCTTAAGCGCGGTCTCGGCCAATACGGCGAAGCGTGGGTCGGCCTGAAGAACCTTCGCTGAACGGGCATTTTCTTCGTTGACCCAGGCCATGGCTTTTTCGCCGGACACATCTTCGAGCCACTGATATTTATCGGGCTGCTCAGTCGTGCTTTGCGCGGAGGCGTGAAGAGAACCCAGGGTTGTTGCGAATGCGAATGCGATAACGACTGCGGTCTTGCTACTTCTAAGTAACATCGTGTCTGTTTCCCTTCGTGAATGCGGCGTTTGGTGGGTTCTCGTTGGCTTGCCAAGGCTTGGGGCTCCTCGTCGAGATGCTCAGTGTAGCGCAGGATTCGGTTGTAGTTGTGGGATGACGGCGAAGCGGAGTCTAGGTTTTGCAGAGCTCTTCTGCAAGGTCTTCGCGATGGTTGAGGGCGATTGTGTCGATGCGGTTGAGGACTTGCAGGTAGAAGAGGAATGCGACGACAGCCAGCACGAGGAAGAAGGGAACCATGAGCCAAGGGATGTTGAAGGAGTTAGCAAGGAGGACGCCGCCGTAGCCGATGCCGAAGCAGCCAGCCACGATGCCAACTGCGATGAGAGCGCTGAGTTGAGAGGTCTGCTTGCGGTTGATCTTCGAGAGGTCAATCTTTTTCGGGGCTGCGAGAGAACGGAGATTGCCGACCGCTCCATTGGTGAAGATCGCGAAGAGAAGCCAGCAGAAGGTACCGAAGGAGATGAGAAGCGATGGTGGGCTAGCTGTGAGGCTGATGACGATGAAGATCAGGACGAGTTCGATAAAGCTCAGAAGAAACCCGATGATGTTCTTTGCCAGAAAGACATCGCGGAGGCGAGTGGGGGAGAGAAAGTAAAACTGGACTCCCGGGCCGTCCATGCCCAGGCAGTTGTACGAGAGGATGGAGACGCCGAGGACCGAGTATGCGACTGCGGCAGGGAAGACGAAGCTGCCGAAGCGGCCGCTGGTACCGATGCGGTTGGCAAAGAGGAAGACCATGAAGATGGGAGCAATGAATCCGTAGAGTTGGTTGGTGTTACGGCGGAGATAGAGGAACTCCTTTTGCAGGCAGGCGGCGATGGCAGGGCTGATACCGAAGACGCTCGTGCTTGTGAGTTGCGAGGTCGAGGGATGCGGGATTGCTGCGCGAGTGTTTGGAAGGCGGACCGTTTGAGGCTGCCTCGTGGTTTCACTTAGATTTTCTCCGCGGAACTCGCGATGCATGCGTACGGCGTAGACGGCCAGAAAGAGGCTGCTGAAAGTAACGAGGCCGACGAGCGTTAGGAGGGCGTGGATGACGCGTCCTTGTGCGAAGGTGGCGATTGATGTCGCTGTTAGTCCGGGAGGGAGCAATGCGGCGATTGGTTCAATGTGGTGGAAGATCTTGAGTAGGAATGGGAGATGATTGGCGTGGTGGCGGTTGTTTTGAAAGCCAGGGTTGTAGTTGAGATTGATGTATTGAAAGCCGAGTGAGGCGAAGAGGATGAAGGCGGTCAGAATCTCTCGGGCACGACGGGTGGAGAGCCAACGGTCGACCCAGGAGAGGACCATTCGGGTGAAAAAGATGTTCGATAAGGCATAGATGGCGAGAAGGAGAGTGGCCCAGGGAATAAGTGGTGGCCGGGCGATTGCCATACCGATATCGGCAGCGATAAGAGCCAGAGTGCCGATGACATTCGAAGCAGAAAGCAGACCGAAGAAGAGTCGTGCGGTGAGGTAGCGGGGGAAGCTAATGGGGAAACGGATGATGGTGTTGATGTCGAAACTCAGGCTGGGTGGGGAGATGTTGAGGACGACGAGTTGCCAGAGGGCGAAGATGGCCCAGGTGAGAGCGGGAAGCAGGCTCAGCTTGTCGGATAAGACTAGGTAATAGCCGGCGAAGCCTGCGCCGACGATGGGACCGATTGCGATGATGCCAAGGACTGGGAAGAAGATGACGCGAGCGACGATTTCGCCAACTCCCCCTTTGCGGCGGAAGGCGTTGCGGAAGATGCACCAGCGGAGTTGGGCCAGTGCGAGGAATTGAGCGCGGCTTTGGGCGGCGGTCCAAGGGTGGGTGTGAGTGGCTATCAGGGGTGGTGGCGCCGGAGGTTGAATCAGCCCAGCCATGAGAGCTCCTGTTCGAGGTGGGCTGCGGAATGATCGCTGCCGACGATGCTAAGGAAGATTTGTTCGAGGGTGAGGGTTTGATGGCTGCTGCCGTTGTCTTCGGGGTTGCGCGCCTGAACGCCCGCGCGGAGTTCTTCAAGAGACCCGTTGGCGATGAGGTGGCCTCGGTCGATGATGGCGATGTGGGTGCAGAGACGCTCGACGATCTCGAGGACGTGAGAGGTGAGGAAGATGGTGGCGCCGCGGGCGATCATGCCTTGGAGCATGGCCTTGAGAGTGCCAGAGGCGATGGCGTCGACGCCTTCAAATGGCTCGTCGAGGAAGAGGATGCGGGGCCCGTGGATGACGGCTGCGGCCAGGGCGAGCTTTTTCTGCATGCCGTGGGAGAAGTCGGTGATGAGTTTTTTCGTTTCGCCGGCGAGGCTCATGAAGTCGAGGAGCTCGGTGGTGCGGGTTGCGGTGGTGGCCTGGTCGAGACCGTACATGCGGCCTACAAAGCGGAGGTATTCCGCTGCAGTAAGACGGCCGAAGAGGGCCAGGCCTTCGGGGACGACGCCGATCTGGCGCTTGACGTCGATTGGGTTCGCGATGGCGTCGAGGCCAAGGATCTGGATGGAGCCGGATGTCGGGGCGAGGAGGCCAGTAAGCATCTTGATGGTGGTGGATTTGCCTGCTCCGTTTGGGCCAAGGAAACCAAAGAACTGGCCGGGAGCGACCGTGAGGTTGACGTCCTGAACCGCGATGAAGTCGCCGAAACGACGGGTGAGGCCTGTGGTGGAGACGGCGGGGACCATGTGTGGGAAGCATACCGCAGAGGTTGGGGGGAGTGAGGCAAATTCCGGAGGTTCCTGACAGGGAGGGGGATGGACCATCAGGCCACACAAACCTTTCGAGGACCGACGGCCAACGATCTGAGCGGGAAGGGCTTTCTCGCTTTCTGGAGAACTCGTAAACCTGAGAGCTTACGCGGGATGACGACGGTTGGGAGAGGATGTCTAAAACTTGAAGTGAAAGGTGCAACGAATGGAGGATGCAGGGGTTGTTATACTTAAGGGTCACTTCATTTAGCCGAGCTGAGGATGTGACTGTGTTTTTGGGCAGGACGCGATGCTCGGTGAGCGGGACTGCAGAACAGGTTTTGATGAGCAACATTCTTGAGACGATTAACTCTCCCGCTGATGTGAAGAAGCTGTCGATTGCGGAGCTGACTCAGCTGGCAGAAGAGATTCGGGCGCGACTGATTGTCGGGGTTGCCAAGACAGGCGGACACATTGGCCCGAACCTCGGTGTCGTCGAACTGACCATCGCGATGCATTATGTGTTCGATACGCCGGCGGATAGCTTTGTCTTTGATGTTAGCCACCAGGCCTATGTGCATAAGCTGCTGACTGGAAGAGAGAAGCTATTCCATACGATTCGGCAGCCGGGTGGGTTGAACGGATTTATGCTGCGCACCGAGAGTGAGCATGACAGCTACGGTGCAGGGCACGCTGGAACAGCCCTTAGCGCGGCGCTTGGGATGGCTGTTGGCCGCGACATGGCGGGCGGAAAAGAACATATCGTCGCGCTGGCTGGGGATGCTGCGTTCACGAATGGCATCTCGTTTGAAGCGCTGAACAATATCGCCGCGCAGACGAAGCGATTGATTGTGGTGTTGAACGACAATGCATGGTCGATCGATAAGAACGTTGGAGCGATTGCGGAGTACTTCCACAAGATTGTGACAAATCCAACGGTTTCGAGCCTGCATGACAAGGCAGCAGATCTGCTGGAGCGGTTTGGCGGCAAGACGGCGCGGCATGTGGTGCGTAAGGCAGAAGAGGCCGCGAAGGGACTGATTGGGCCGGGCATGCTGTTTGAGGAGTTTGGACTGAGCTACTTCGGGCCGCTCGATGGACATAATCTTCCATTGCTGATCGAGACATTCAAGTATCTAAAGCAGCAGAATCGGCCAGTTGTGCTGCACGCGATTACTCAGAAGGGCAGGGGCTTTCAACCGGCGATTGAGAAGCAGAAGAAATTTCACGGGCTTGGACCGTATGACGCACAGACGGGAGAGACAAAGGCTGCGGGACAGAAGACCTATTCGGAGATATTCGCCGAGTCGTTGACCAAGCTGGCGACCACGAACGACAAGGTTGTTGCGATTACGGCTGCGATGCCGAATGGGACGGCGCTTGATCTCTTCCGGCCACATCATCCGAAGCGATATTTCGACGTGGGAATTGCTGAGGAACATGCGGTGATCTTTGCAGCCGGCATGGCGACAAAAGGGTATAAGCCTTTTTGCGCAATCTACTCAACATTTTTACAGCGGGCTTTTGATCAGATTGTGCATGATGTTTGTCTGCAGAATTTGCCAGTCGTGTTCTGCATGGATCGTGGTGGGTTGAGCGGCGATGATGGACCGACTCACCATGGACTCTTCGATATTAGCTATCTGCGCAGCGTTCCGAATCTCATTCACATGGTGCCCAAGGATGAAGATGAACTGTCGGACATGATGTACACGGCGATGCTGCATGACGGGCCGAGCGCGATTCGCTATCCGCGTGGTACCGGTCCGGGCACTCCTGTGAAGGAGAGTCCTACGGCAATCGAGATCGGCAAGGCTGAGGTGATTCACGATGGAGGCGATATTGCGATCTTCGGTCTGGGTGCGATGCTGCCAGAGGCAGAACGCTTGGCGGAGATGTTGAAGCGTGAAGGTTTTTCTGCTGCGGTGATCAATCCTCGGTTTGCGAAGCCGATTGATCGCGATTGCGTCTCGGAGTTCGGTAAGCGTTGTGGGTTGGTGATTACGTTAGAGGACCACGTGCTCGCAGGTGGGTTTGGCTCGGCGGTTATGGAGACGCTGAATGAGCTTGAGTTGCAGGTGCCGGTGGTGAGAGTTGGTTGGCCTGACGCTTTCATCGAGCATGGGAAGGTCGAGTCTTTGCGCGAGAAGTATGGTCTTACGGCTGAAGCTGCTCTTGAGAAATCGAGACCTTACTTGAGCAAGATGATGGAGCAGGTGCTGGCCAAGCATTCCTAGCGGTTTGTGTTCACCGAAGGAGCCGCAATATGCGGCCCTTTTTCGTTGGCGATAGTCAAGGGATGGAGGGCGACAGAGACCTCAACAATTCCAGAGTGCGGGTGTGGCGATATGCGAAGGTCTTTTGAAGTTGCCAGTTGATGATGCTGTTTGCGATGCTGCCTAACTTTCCCAGCGGCGGCTCATATTCGACTTTGTCGTGAAGTAGAGTGCCTGCGATCGATGGGGTGGAATTTTCTGTTCGCGTTTGTGGCTCGATGGAATGGCAGTGGTGCCAGTATGCGAAGGGGCCGCGGAGTTGTTGGTCGCAGAAGTGGTCGTTCCAGACGAACTCGGATATTTTGGCGCTCCAGCAAACTCGTACGGGTGCGTAGGGAAAGGGACGGAAGCTGATTGTGAGTTTTGTGCCTGCGCCGGCTGTGAGGCTGCTAGGTGTGGGCAATGCGATAGGCGGCGGTGTGAGGGAGATCTTTTCGATGCGGGTCTTCTGCCAGGGGGGCATGAGGCGTGGGAGGTTTTCGGGATTGGCGAAGAAGGCGAAGACGCGGTCAACAGGATATGGGAGCCACTGTTCGGATTGAAATGTGTGGCGCATGCTGGGTTGGTTATAGCGTGTTGCGAGGAGAAGCGCGAGGGGTACAGATTGCAAATGGAAATATCTTTCGCGTGACTAGAAAAAAGAGGCGCCTCGTGATGAGGCGCCTTGAAGGATTACCGGAGGAAAACACTTAGTTGGGCATGAGGACGGTGTCGATGACGTGGATGACACCGTTTGACTGGAAGACGTCGGCTGTAGTGATGGTGGCCATGCCGCCTTTGGCGTCTGTCAGCATGATGTTGCCGCCTGACATGGTTGCGGTGAGGTCTTCGCCCTGAACAGTCTTGAGAGTGGCTTTGCCGCCGCCCTTTTGAATCATCTTCGCGAGCTCTTTGGAGCTGATCTTGCCCGCTACGACGTGGTAGGTGAGGATTTTGTCGAGTGTGTCTTTGTTTTCGGGCTTGACGAGGGTGTCAACGGTCCCGGCGGGTAGTTTCGCGAAGGCGTCGTCGGTGGGTGCGAAGACGGTGAAGGGGCCGGGGCTGTTGAGGGTGTCGACCAGGCCGCCGGCTTTGACGGCAGCGACGAGGGTCTTGTGGATCGGCGAGTCGACTGCGTTCTCGACGATGGTTTTGGTGGGATACATCGCGGCGCCGCCTACATCGGGGTCCTTCTGGGCGTGGGCGCTGAGTGAGGTGATGGCCAGAGTGGCCACTGCGAGGGTGGCGAGTAGAGACTTCTTCATGTTCGTTATCCTTTTCGTTCTCAGTTTCTAGAAGCTCGACCCTGCAGGGGCGTTCATAAGCATCTACGTCCACTTTCGTGGACTGGATTGGTTCTATTCCCATCATGCTCGTGAAACCGAACCAGAGTAGCGGAGTTGCGAGGTCGGTTGTGTGTGCGTAATTGATCGCGAGAAGATGTTGATGATGTGAAGTTGTGCATCCTACGAAGGTGGCGTTGACAATTCCCTCGAGTGCTCGTCAACTGAAGGTCGGAGCCTATGTTAAAAGTGGCGAGCAGGACAAGTGACGGGTTGGTGCAGACGCAGGAGGTGGGAGACCACCCCGCCGGTGTGCATGACCGTGGCTTGCTGCTGATCGGGCTCTTCAAACTGGCGAAGGCAATCTTCTTCTTCTGTATCGGTGCCGGCGCGGTTCATCTGCTGCACAAGGATGTCGGCGACGAGGTGACGCGGCTGGCTCTGCGATTGAGGTTCGATCCGGAGAGTCGCCTGGTTGCGCTACTGCTTCACAAGGCAGACCTCATCGATGCTCATCGGTTGAGGCAGATCAGTGTGGGGACGTTCGGTTACTCTGCGCTGGCTCTTACCGAGGGTATCGGGTTGCTTCTCGAAAAGGTCTGGGCCGAATACCTGACGTTGATCCTGACGGTCTCGTTTCTGCCGTGGGAACTCTTTGAGCTGGTTCGAAAGCCGGATTGGTTTCGCTTGAGCCTGCTCCTGATCAATCTTGCTGTGCTGGCCTACTTGGTTTGGCTGCTGCGCCGGAAGAACTTTTTAGGTAAGCGTTAGACCCCTCCCCCCCCCCCCCATACGTGCGTGTAAATTCCTTATTTTCAACAGCTTAACCGTAAGACACACCTCCAAATTCGTCATTCTAAACAGCTTATTTCCAAATTCTTCCAAACAAAAGAGTTAGCTCGTGCAAGGCCTCAACTGTCAGCGTAGGCGTTTGTTTTCTTTACACTTAATAAGTATAGAAGTTGGAGCATAACTAATGCGCCACGCCTATCTCGTTGCTAATAAATGAGATAGATGAAATGTGGGCTTGACAAGCGAATTGGCTCGCTCGTTTCCAATTTTCACGGCAAAAAAAGGAAGTCAGATACAGAGATCCTTCACTGCGCTCAGGATGACGACCTAGTGGGCGCGACTGATGTGCCCTGGTCGGAACGTTTTCGCTTTTATTTCGCTTACCAGATGGATTCGGAGCTTGCAAGTGACTCAGGAGTTATGAACCACCGACACAAACACTACCTGTAGTAGGTGTCGTTCTTGATTGCCCAATAGCTGAGTTTTCCACATCCCGTTTCGGGAAATACACAGAAGTTGCACAAATTAACTCTTTACAGAGGGATGCGGCTCGGCGATGCTTGGGTGGAGCCAAGTAGAAGATTTTGGAGTCTGGTGGACCAAACTAGATTCCTGACACACAAAATTCTACGACGCGGAGCGATTTTGAACGGATTTGAGTTGGACAAGGTATCGAGGTCGTTATGTTTCGGGGAAATCACCCAACACGGGTTGACGAGAAGGGGAGATTAAAACTCCCTGCCGAGTTCAAGCGCCGTGTGGATGAGCTGTATGGACCCCAGTTCTACATAACGAGCATGGATGGGAAGCGGGCGCAGGTTTATCCGCTGAAGGAGTGGGAGCAGATCGAGGCGTCGCTGTCGAAGATGTCCCCGATGGATCCGGTTCGGAAGAAGTTTCAGGACGTGACGAACTTTTACGGGCAGATGGCTGAGATGGACGCACAGGGCCGGGTTCTGATTCCGCAGAAGCTGCGGGAGTTGGCGAAGGTTACGGGCGAGGTCAATGTTCTTGGGTCGCAGACGTTGTTGGAAGTGGTGAATGCAGAGCTGTTCGATGCCGAGATGAAGAAGGCCAGTGGAGCTGTTGAGCTGACGGATGCGGATCTGATGGCATTCGCAGACAAGACGAAGGCAGTTGCTTAGCAGGTGCAAGGTGGCCCCCAGGGGCAGCACAGAAGGCGGGTGAACGATGAAGAGTCCGCAACATGTGCCGGTTCTTTTAGAAGAAGTTTTGGAGTACTTGAATGTGCGGCCGGGCGGCGTGGTGGTTGACGCGACGCTGGGTCTGGCGGGGCACTCTTCGGAGATAGCGAAGAGGCTGGGCGGCAAAGGCAAGTTGATTGGCTTTGACCGGGACCCGGAGGCGATGGAAAAGGCTAAAGCAAGGCTTGAGGTTTTGCGGGCTGAGCTAGGAGACGAGATGCCGGAGCTGGTGTTTGAACCGAGGGCGTTTTCGGAGGCTTCGAGCCTGATTGAGCCGGGGAGCCTGGATGGATTGCTTGCTGATTTTGGCGTGAGCAGCCTGCAGCTGGACGAGGCGCACAGAGGATTTAGTTTTCGGACGGATGGCCCGTTAGATATGCGGATGGATACGCGCAGCGGGGAGACGGCCGAGCAAGTGGTAAATCAGGAAGACGAAAACGAACTCGCCGACCTGATTTACGAATTCGGAGAGGAAAGGAGGTCGCGGAGAATCGCCAGAGCCATTGTTAGGGCCCGGCCGATTACGACTACAGCAGAATTGGCTCGAATCGTATCGGCCGAGGCCCCACCAATGAAAGGCGAGAAGATTCATCCCGCTACAAGAACCTTTCAGGCACTTCGGATTCGCGTGAATAACGAGTTGGGAGAGATTCAATCGCTGCTGAAGAGCGCGGGGTCTCTGTTGAAGCCGGGAGGAAGGCTGGTGTTGATCAGCTTCCACTCTTTGGAGGACCGGCTGGTAAAAGACGCGTTCAAGGCGGCAAAGGACGCGAAGGTATTTGAGGTTTTGACGAAGAAGCCGGTTGTGGCGGCAGAGCAAGAGCAGATGAGAAATCCGCGGTCGCGCAGTGCCAAGATGAGGGCGGCTGAAAAAATTTAGGTAAGAGATTCTCTGTTGCACTGAAAATGGTGCAGTCTATATATAGAGAAAACATGTGATCGGGCCGGGGTTGTCCCACCTTCTTTCAGGCGAAAGACAACTCTGCAACAAAAAGTCCCTTCCTCCAATAGCGATCCCGGCCCGGTTCGTACGTTGAGGAGAGTGGCAAGAGATTTCGGGCTCATGGTTTTGAGAGAGGTTTGAAAGAGGTACACGATGGCGGCTTCGGCGATGGCAGGACAACAGCTAGAGATGTTGGGTTCGCGGGCGCAGAGCCGTGCGGAGTCGCTGGCGGCGCGGAATCGCGAGATGTTTGAGAACCAACGGCGTGCGCGGCGTGGTCCGACGCCTGAGGTTTTCTTTACGAAACACATCGACAACAGCCGTATTGTGAAGGCGGATGACCCGGAGCGCCGGCGCGAGATGCGCACGTTTTCGGCGGTGATGAGCGTGTTGTTCGTGCTGGTGATGGTTTATGTGTGGCAGCACTTTTCGGCGATTGAGATTGGCTACCACGTTGAGGCGCAGAAGGCGCAGGTGGAGCAGTTGCGGGAGGAGAATCGGCAACTGCGTTTGACCGAGGCGCAGTTGACGGATCCGGGGCGGATCGACAAGATTGCGAAGCAGCTTGGACTGGGAGAGCCACAGCCGGGGCAGGTGGTGAGGCCAGAGGGTGGGGATCCGAACGCTCCTGTGCTGGCTCAGGCGAATACTGTTGCGATGCAGATTGCACAGTAATTCAATTAGCGGGTGGTTCGACTTTGCAGAGAAAGTCTGACGAAGAGGGCTCGGAAGTAAACTAACTTTGAAGCAGGGATGAGATGAACAAGGCGCCACGGCAGACGTTGACCGCTCCGATACGGAGGATCCGTTTCGCCTATGTGGCGCTGTTTTTTTGCGCGTGGACGGCGCTGATTGCGGTACGGCTGGGATGGCTGCAGGTGGTGCGGCACTCGGACTTTGTGCATCGGGCGGCGATGCAGCAGCAGAGAACGTTTGAAGTGGCTCCGCGGCGGGGTATGTTGTATGACCGCAATCTGCGGGAGCTTGCGGTGACGGTGCAGGTGGACAGCGTGTATGCGGTGCCGTCGGAGCTTGGGGACAATCGTGCGAGCGCGGCGGAGATCTTGGCTGAGATTGTGCACGCTGACCCGACGGACAACTTTACGTCGCAGCAGCAGATGTTGGCGCGATTCAACGCTTCGAGGAACTTTGCGTGGGTGGCGAGAAAGGTTGATCCGAGTATCGCGGATCGTCTGCGCGAGCTGAATTTGAAGGGTGTTTATTTTCAGAAGGAGTTTAAGAGGTTTTATCCGAACAATGATTTGGCCGCGCAGGTGTTGGGATATGTGGGCACGGATGACATAGGACTGGGCGGGTTGGAACGGCAGTTTGATGAAGATATGCATGGCGAGCCTGGGCATATGTTGACTGCGCTTGATGCGAAGCGGCACGTGTTGGGGAGTGAAGAGAGCCAGCCAATGCCGGGTGAGAATCTGGTGTTGTCGATTGATGCAAATATTCAGTACATGGCGGAGCGTGCGCTGGATGCGCAGATGTTGAAGACGCGAGCGCTGCATGGGACTGTGGTGGTGCAGGATCCGCACACGGGGCAGATTCTGGCGCTGGCGATTTCGCCGCGGTTCAATCCGAACGACCAGAAGCACATGGATTCGAGCGTGCTGCAGAACCTGGCGGTGAGCGATGTGTATGAGCCGGGGTCGACGTTCAAGCTGGTGACGTATTCGGCGGCGCTGGATGGAGCGGGCGTGCAGCCGACGGATCTGGTGGATTGCCAGAACGGGGCGATGACGATGTATGGCCGCACGCTGCATGACGACCATAGCGATCACTTTGGCGTGGTGACGGTGCAGTATGCGCTGGAGCACTCGAGCGACGTGGGCGCGGCGAAGATGGCGCTGAAGCTGGGGCCGAATAAGTTTTATAGCTACATGCGGGGATTTGGTTTTGGTGACCGGTCGGGGATTGAACTGCCGAGCGAGACACGCGGGCTGTTGAGAGCACCGAAGAAGTGGGGATCGACGAGTATTTTGTCGATGGCGATCGGGCAGGAGGTTGGTGTGACGCCGGTTCAGTTGGTGACGATGGTGAGTGCGCTGGCGAATGGCGGGGTGTACATGCCGCCGCATGTGCTGCTGCAGTCGACCGATGAGATGAAGGGCGATGCGAGGTTGAAGCCAGCGGCGTTTCGGCCGTCGAATCAGCTGCCGACGACGCTGCCGGATGGGGCGCATCGGGTGATCTCGGAGATGACCTCGGCCAAGATGCGCATGATGATGCAGGGGATTGTGACGGAGGGCACAGGTAAGCTGGCGGCGTTGAATGGGTATAGCTCTGCGGGCAAGACAGGGACTGCGCAGAAGATTGATGTGGCGACGCACACGTACTCGCACACGAAGCTGGTGGCGAGCTTTGCGGGGTTTGCGCCGGTGAGCAATCCGGCGATTTCAATCGCGGTGGTGATCGATACGCCGACGGCTGGCGGGGAGGCGGCGCACTATGGCGGAGCGGCGAGTGCGCCGGTGTTTGCAGATGTGGCGCAGCAGGTGTTGGAGTATCTGGGGGTGCCGCACGATCAGCCACTGAAGACAAAGAAGGAGTTGCAGATCGCGCAGAAGGACGCTGTCGATGACTCTCCTGCCGATAGCACGGCGGACCTCAGCGCGATGTTTGACGATGTAAATAATTTGCCGGCGGATGATCCGTTGCGTGCGCCTGCGAATGCAGCGGCTGTGGATATTGCGGCTAACGAAAAACCGGTTGTTCGCACGGCGAAGCCGTCGGGAGATTCGCCGGGGATTCTGAATCTGCTTCCCGGGAAGGTGCTTGCGGCGTTTCGGACAGATGAGGCAGCGAGAGGCGCGGAGACTGCACGACTAGCGCCTCAGAAGGCTGCACCGGCGGTTGAGACAAAAGAGAAGGGTGCCGTTGTGGTGGACGCCAGTCTGCGAGTTCCTGTGCCTTCGTTTGATGGCCTGGGGCTGCGGGGGGTTGTGGAAAGAGCGGATGCGGTGGGTCTGCGCGTGCAAGCGGTGGGAAGCGGGTTGGCACGGGAGCAGGTGCCGGCGGCTGGAACGATGGTTGGAGCCGGAACTGAGATCGTGGTTCGGTTCAGCCGATGATGGTTTTGTTCTGCGAGATGACCGCGTTCTCGACTAGCATCCTTTTATGAATTGGGAGACAGTTTGTGGTGGGCTGAGTGCGGAGGAACGGTTTTGCACTTCCGTCGAAGTTTCTGGCGTCGAATATGATTCTCGGCGAGTGGGGCGTGGGAGTGTTTTTGTCGCGATGCGAGGCGATGCGACAGACGGGAATCGATATATAGAAGCTGCTATCGCACAAGGGGCAGCCGCCGTCGTGACGGATTCTCGCCTGGCTTACGAGCAGCTGCGCCGAGAGCATGCCGAGGTTGGTGCGGCGCTGGTGGGACGAGGCCGGAGAGCGCTCGCAGAAGTGAGCTCAGAGGTGATGGGGCACCCGGAACGTGATCTGGCGCTGAGTGGAGTGACCGGGACGAACGGTAAGACGACGACTGCATTCCTGCTTGAAGCCATGCTGCGAAGTGTGGGACGGACTTGTGTGTTGATCGGGACGATTGAGACACATGTTGGAGATGAAGTGCGTGTTTCTCCACACACCACTCCTGAGTCTCGGGATGTGCTGGAAATTTTTGAGAACGGCGTGAGGGTTGGAGCGACAGAGGCCGTGATGGAGATGTCGTCCCATGCGCTGGAGCAGGAGAGGGTTTGGGGGCTGCCGGTGGATGTGGCGATGTTCACGAACCTGACTCAGGATCATCTGGACTATCACGGCACAATGGAGAAGTATTTCGCGGCAAAGGCCAGGGTGTTTGAGGGTGTTGGTGCGCCGCCACCGCGAGTTGCGGTGATCAATAGCGATGATCCTTACGGAAAGCGCCTCATCGTAGGGAATCGGGCATCTCAGTTGATGACGTACGGACTTGAGCCAATGAGCGGAGACTACAGGGCGGAGGAGATCACGCTGCACGCGGGCGAGACGCGATTTATCTTCAAGACTCCGAATGGAGATGCACCGGTACGCTCTTCGCTGACGGGACGAGTCAATGTCTACAACCTGCTGGCTGCGTCCTGTGCGGCATTGGCGCGAGGGTTGACGTTGGAAGAGATTGTCGCGGGAGCGGCTTCGGGAGCACAGGTGCCGGGCCGGTTTGAGGTGGTGCCTTCATCAAACAATCTGACCGTGGTGGTGGACTACGCTCATACGGATGACGCTTTGCGGAATTTGATTTCGCTGGCGCGAGAGTTGGTGAAGGAGCGCGGCGGCAAGGTGATTACGCTGTTTGGGTGCGGCGGGGACCGGGATAAGACGAAGCGTCCGCGAATGGGCAGGGCGGCTGGGGAGGGAAGTGATCTTGTGGTGCTGACGAGCGATAATCCTCGAAGCGAAGATCCGACGACGATCATCGAAGAGGCGCTTGCTGGAGTGCGGGAGACGGCGACGAAGTGCATTGTGGAGCAGGATCGGGCTGCGGCGATCGAGATCGCAATTCGTGCAGCGCGGGTGGGAGATATCGTTCTGCTCGCTGGGAAGGGCCATGAAAAGATACAGATTTTGCGGGACGGGACGGTACCGTTCGATGATGTTGCGGTGGCGGCGGGAGTATTGAAGGAGATCGGGTGAAGCTTACATTGGGGCAGATTGCTGACTGGATTCATGCGGATGGCGAGTTCGACACGTCGGCGGAGGCGGTGGGGTACGGGATCGACTCGCGAACGATTGGCGGTGGTGAATTGTTTTTTGCGGTTCGCGGCGAGCGGTTGGATGGGCATGACTACGTGCAGGCTGCGCTCGCAAACGGGGCTGTCGCAGCGGTGGTAAGCAATATGTGGGTGGTGCCGGCGGAGGTGGATGAGAAGCGTCTGCTGCAGGTATCGGACGGCGAGGATTGCGTGCTGCGTGCACTGCAACAACTGGCCCACGCTGTGCGGCGGGAGTGGGGCGGCAAGCTGATTGGAGTGACGGGGTCTGCGGGGAAGACAACTACGAAAGAAGCCGTGGCTCAGGTTCTGAGCGCGAAGTTCAAGGTGCTGAAGTCGGCTGGCAACCTGAACAATGCGTTTGGCCTTCCTTTACAGCTTCTGAAACTGGAGCGAGAGCATGAGGTCGCGGTCATCGAGATGGGGATGAATCATGCGGGGGAGATTGCTGCGCTGGCAAAGATTGCAGAGCCGGATTGGGCTGTCGTTTCGAATGTTGGGCCAGTGCATCTGGAGTTCTTTCCGGATGGGATTGCGGGAATTGCGCGGGCGAAGTATGAGTTGATTGAAGCGCTGCCTAAGGATGGCATTGCGGTTTTGAACTACGACGATGCTTATGTGGCTGCGTTTGGTCGTGGGCTGGGAGCGCGCGCAGTGTTTTATGGGTTTGGAGAGGGCTCGAATGTCAGAGCGGTCAACGTCGCGGAGGTGGGGGCGGAGGGCGTGGTGTTTACGGTTGAGGCTAAGGGGCAGCGTGCGAGTGTGCAGTTGAAGATGTTGGGGCGGCACAATGTCCCGAATGCTCTGGCTGCGATTGCGATCGGATTGCAAAGCGGGATGGAGCTTAGCGATTGTGCCGAGGCAGTGGGTGAACTGCGGGCGGGCGACAAGCGTGGTGAAGTTTTGGAGTGGCGGGGGGCGACGCTCATCAATGATTGCTACAACTCCAATCCAACGGCGTTGAATGCGATGGTGGATGCGACCATGGCGATTCCGGCGGAGAGACATATTGTTGTTGCGGGGGAGATGTTGGAGCTTGGTTCGGACGGTGCATCGCTGCATGCGGCTTGCGGTGCGCGGATGATGGAAAGCGGAGTGGACTTTGTGCTCGGAGTACGTGGTCTAGCGCAGGATTTGGTGGATGCCGCGCAAACAGCGGGCGCGCAGGCGCTATTTGTAACCAGCCCGGAAGAGGCGGGTGAGTGGTTGGTTGCGAATCTGGGGCCAGGAGACGTAGTGTTGTTGAAGGCTTCTCGGGGAGTGCGGCTGGAGAAGACTTTGACGGTGCTTGCGGCGGCTCGAACATAACGTGTCGTGTTGAATTGGCATCGGAGTGATTATGGCGAAAACGAGATCGTATGGAGCGAACTATGTCGACTAAGGGAGCACTGGTTAAGCACGAAGCCAGGACTGCGATAAAAAAGCACGCGAAGAAGGCGATTAAACACGCTGCGAAAAAAACTGCGAAGAAGAGTGCTCCGAAGAAAGGCGCTCCGAAGAAAGCTGCGAAGCAAGCGGCAGAGAGATTGACGGGAGTGGGGGTGGTCTATGCCACCGACTATGGGCTTATGACGGCGTTTCACCATATGCAGCGAGCTTCGGTGGTGATTTCGCTGATGGAAAAAGGCACCGGGGAAGATCTGGTGGACCTTCTGGAGAGGGGCGTCAAGCTCTACCGCAAGGCCACGGAGGGGGAAGAAGGAAACAAGTTTGTGCTGCGGGCCATTGGGGTTTTGCGTGCAGCGGAGCATCTGTCACTAGCGGGGCTCTATTCTGCAAGGCAGAAGCACAAGCAGAAGGTTGCGTCGCCATCGCCGGAGTGGCTCGAGAAGTTTATTGCGGAGGCGGACCGCAGGTTGGAGAAGATTGAGCACGCTGAGCGCGGCAAAGGAACGGATTTGTTTCCGGTGACTGTGGAGTTGCTGCGGCAGGCGGAGGATTCTGATCACGATGCTCAGCTGGCGTACGAGCTTGCGATGGCTGCAGATGCGCTCTGTTTTGCGCTGGAGAACGGGCTATAGCGCGGATTTTGCGATTCGGTGGGCATTCGCGTTGGTTCGCGGGATGAGATAACCACAGACCGTGGAGCATGGTGCTGTTAAGATAGCCGTGACTCGCAACAGAAACGGGCCTAAAGCTGCGGGTAAAAGGCGGAGACGTTTTGCTCTATTGGTTGCTGTATCAGAAGCTGTTTCCCTACTTTCGGCTGTTTCGCATCTTTCGATATTTGACGTTTCGCACGGTGTTTGCGAGTCTTACGGCGCTGCTGATCGGCCTACTGATCGGCCCGTACGTGATCGATAAACTGCGCGAGTTTCAGATCGGGCAGTACATTCGGGAAGAGGGACCTCAGTCACATCAGAAGAAGAGCGGGACGCCGACGATGGGCGGGGTGCTGATTTGTATTTCGATCCTGGTGCCAACGTTGATGTGGTCCGATCTTTCAAATCCCTATGTTTGGCTGGTGATGTTGTCTACGCTTGCGTTTGGGGCAATCGGATTTACGGATGACTATATAAAAGTAGTGCACCGGGAGAACCAGGGATTGACGGCGAAGGCTAAGCTTGGCCTCCAATTTGTTGTCAGCGCTGCGGTGGCTGCGGCGTTGGTTGTGATGGAGATTCGTGGGGGATACTCGACGCGGCTGATGGTGCCGTTTGCGAAGCGGTTCCGGCCGGATCTGGTGTGGGAGTGGATGGGTCATGTTCCGCATATGCACTGGTTGGTGTTTATACCGTTCGTGATTTTTGTGATGATCGTGATCGCGGGGGCGAGCAATGCGGTGAATTTGACCGATGGGCTCGATGGGCTTGCGATCGGTTGTACGATCATTGCGGCCGGGGCGTTGACGGTGCTTACCTATGTGAGTGGACACGTTGTGTTTTCGGATTATCTGGAACTGCAGCGGATGCCGATGGTGAGTGAATTGACGGTGTTTTGCGGGTCTATGGTGGGGGCGAGTATTGGATTCCTTTGGTACAACGCCCATCCGGCGGAGATATTTATGGGTGATGTTGGAAGTCTTGCGTTGGGTGGGGCGATCGGGACTGTGGCGGTTGTGATCAAGCAGGAGCTTTTGCTTCCGTTTATTGGGGGTGTGTTTATTCTTGAGGCGTTGAGCGTGATGCTTCAGGTGGGCAGCTATAAGTTAAGGAACGGCAAACGCATCTTTAAGATGGCCCCACTGCACCATCATTTTGAGTTGATGGGGTGGTCCGAATCGAAGGTGATTACTCGATTCTGGATTCTGGCGCTGGTATTTGCATTGTTCGCGTTGACTACTTTGAAGCTGCGATGAGAGTGTGAAGGCATGATGGATTTGAAGAACAAGCGGGTGTTGGTTGTGGGACTTGGGAAGTCCGGCCTGTCGGCGGCGATGTTTCTGCGCGCGCAAGGGGCTCGGGTGACGGTGAGCGATTCGCGGAGTGCGGTGGCTTTGGCGAAGGAGATTCCTGCATTGTTGGAAGCTGGAATTATGGTCGAGTCGGGGGGGCATGGGCTTCTGACGTTTCGGAGGCAGGATCTGATTGTGGTTTCGCCTGGTGTGCCGATGGATACGCCGGAGGTGAAGCAGGTGGTGGCGTTTGGGCTGACTGTAATTGGCGAGTTGGAGTTGGCTAGCCGCTATCTTTTAGGCGAAGTGGTGGCGATTACCGGGTCGAATGGGAAGACCACGACCACGACGCTGGTAGGGAAGATCCTGAGTGATGCCGGGATGCCGACGCAGGTGGGCGGGAACATTGGGTTGCCGGTGATCGATCTGGTGGCGAAGAGTACGCCGGAGACGGTGAATGTGCTGGAGGTGTCGAGCTTCCAACTGGAGACTATTGAGGAGTTTCATCCGCGGATTGCGGTGATTCTGAACATTACGCCAGACCACCTGGATCGTCATGGAAGCTTCGAGAAGTATGTGGCGGCGAAGGAGCGGATCTTCGAGCGGCAAGGAGCTGGTGATGCGCTGGTGTTGAATGGGGATGATCGCGTGACGCAGATGAGTGCAGCGCGGGCGAAGAGCGAGGTGTTCTGGTTCAGCGGGACGAAGGCGGTTCGACGCGGCGCGTTTGTGCGTGATGGCGTGATTGTCTGGGTGGAGAAGGAAGGTGGAGTGACCGAGCCGATCATGCCGGTTTCGGAGGTGCACCTGAAGGGTGCGCACAACATTGAGAATGTGCTGGCAGCTGTTTGTGCGGCTCGGCTGGCGAAGGTTTCGGCAGAGAGTATTCGAGCTTCGGTGGCGACGTTTACAGCTGTCGAGCATAGGTTGGAGCTGGTGAGGAAGTTGAATGGTGTTGAGTTCTACAACGACTCGAAGGCGACCAATGTGGATGCGACGATGAAGGCGGTGTCTTCGTTCAGCAAGGGAATTCACTTGATTCTTGGTGGGAAAGACAAGGACTCGGACTACGGAACGATGGCGGAGCTGCTGAAGGAGCGGGTGAAGGCTGTTTATACGATTGGTTCGGCTGCAGAAAAGATTGAGCGTCAGCTTCACGGAGTCGTGAAGATGGTGGCAGCGGGAACGATGCAGACTGCGGTGACTGAGGCGGCCAAGGCTGCTGCCGCTGGTGATGTGGTGCTGCTGTCGCCTGCCTGCTCGAGCTTCGACCAGTTTGAGAACTATGAGCATCGGGGCCGCGTGTTTCGGCAGCTGGTAGACGAACTAATTTAGAAGAAGAAGTGGAAGTGAAGCATGGCGAAGAGAGTTGGGGTGGACAAGTGGCTCTTCGGAGTGGTGCTGCTGCTGGTGCTATTTGGGCTGGTGATGGTGTTTTCGGCGTCGGCGGTGATGGCGCAGTCGAGTTTGGGATCTCCTTATCCTTATGTGGCGAATCAGGCGAAGTGGGCGGTGCTTGGCCTGCTGGTGATGGTTTGGTTGATGCGCGTGGACTACCGCCGCTATAACAATCCCCGAGTTGTCTTTCCGGCAGTTGCGGTAACGATGCTGCTGCTGGCGTGCGTCTTTGTGATGCCTGGTATGAATGGAGCGCACCGATGGATCCGTGTTGCGGGTACGACTTTACAGGCTTCGGAGTTGGCGAAGCCTGTGCTGGTGTTGTTTCTGGCTTACTTCTTGCAGACTCGAATCCACCAGATGGATGACTGGAAGGGGACGATTCTGCGTGCGGTTGCGGTGCCGCTGTTGTTTACGGCTTTGATCTTGAAGGAACCTGATCTTGGGACCGGCCTGGTGTGCATGGCGGTGACGGCGTTGATGCTGTATCTGGCCGGGGCGAAGACCAGGTACTTTGCAGTTGGTGCTGCATTGGCGGCCCCTGTTCTCTACTTCATGCTGTTTCATGTTGCGTTTCGACGGGCGCGAATGCTGGCGTTTGTGAATCCTGAGGCCGATCCTCGCGGGACTGGGTTTCACATCCTTCAGTCGCTGATCGCGGTGGGAACGGGTGGCATTCGCGGGCTTGGGTTGATGGAGGGGCGGCAGAAGCTGTTCTATCTGCCTGAGGTGCAGACCGATTTTATCTTTGCGAATATCTGTGAAGAGCTGGGGCTGATTGGAGCTTTGCTAATTGTGGGGTTGTTTGTGGCGCTGGGGTATCGCGGGTTGAGGGCGGCATTTCTTTCGACCGATCCGTTTGCTCGGTTTTTGGCGTTTGGGCTGACGACTGCGATTCTGATCCAGGCTTTCTTCAATATGAGCGTGGTGCTGGCGCTGCTGCCGACGAAGGGGATTCCGCTGCCGTTTATCTCTTCGGGGGGAACTTCGATTTTTATTACGTTGGCCAGCATGGGTGTGCTGTTGAACATTACCCGCGAGATTGATTGAGTGGCAGTGCTGTCCTGCCGGACGGGCCCGCTACGCTTGGCCACCCCGCAAACGAAGACCTGTTTGCGGGGACCCCGATTCGGGCGGTCACTTCGTGACGTGTCTACCGTTCTTGCGTGGGATGATCGGTTTTTGTCCTCCTGTTGGTCGGAGTGAGAGGTGGCTTTTTTGCGAGTTTTGATTGCTGGTGGTGGTACGGGCGGACATGTGATTCCGGCGCTGGCGATTGCCCGCGAGCTGCGCGATGCGCGTGGGGCCGAGGTGCGATTTGTGGGGACGGCACGGGGGCTTGAGACACGGCTGGTGCCAGCCGCGGGGTTTCCGCTGGAGTTGATTCGCGTGGGGCAGCTGAAGAATGTGAGTGTGGTGACGAAGCTGCGGACGGTTGCGGATCTGCCGCTGGGCGTGTTGCGGTGTGTGGAGTTGGCGCGTAGCTTCAAACCGGATGTGGTGGTGGGGGTAGGTGGGTATGCTTCGGGGCCGGCGATGATGGCGGCGATCCTGTTGCGGGTTCCTACGCTGGCGTTTGAGCCGAATGCGGTGCCGGGGCTGGCGAATCGGATAGTGGGGAAGTGGGTGACTGCAGCTGCGGTGAACTTTGATGGAACACGGTCGTTCTTTCGCGGGGCTAAGGTGACAGGGATTCCGGTGCGGCGAGAGTTTCTCGAGGTTGGTCCGAAGGCCGCGGGGACGTCGCGGCGGTTGCTGGTGTTTGGCGGGAGCCAGGGTGCCAGGGTGTTGAACGAAGTGATGCCGAAGATTGTTGCAAAGCTGTTGGAGGCGATTCCTGAGCTGGAGATTGTGCACCAGACGGGTGGGCGGCATGAGGTGTCGACCAGGGAATCGTATGAGCAAGCTGGTTTGGCGGCAGAGACGCGGTTGCGGGTGCAGCCGTATCTGGACGACATGGTGGGGGAGTTTGCTCAGGCTGATCTGATGTTATGCAGGAGCGGGGCTAGCACGATGGCAGAGCTGGCGGCGGCGGGCAAGGCTTCGCTGCTGGTGCCGTTTCCGCAGGCGGCGGATGACCACCAGAAGAAGAATGCAGATGTCTTTGTCGCGGCTGAGGCGGCGGAGTTGATTGTTGAATCGGAGTTGACTGAGGATCGGCTGTTGTCAGCGCTACTGGGGATGTTGCGAGACGGGGATTGGCTGGCAGCGATGGGGGAGCGGGCTCGGGGCTTGGCGCATCCGAACGCGGTTGAGGAGATTGGGAAGATGGTGGTGGGGATTTCGAAGTGACGGATGCTCTTTGTTTTTCGTGGCAAAGAAAGAGGGCTGAGGATTTTGTCCTCAGCCCTTGAATTTTATTGGTTGGTATTAGCGATGGCCTCCGCCTCCGCCACCGTGTGAGCCGCCGCCACCACCACCACCTCCACCGCCGTGGTATCCACCGCCGCCACCGCCGTAGGAGGCTCCGCCACCTGAGCTGCCGTGATAGCTGCTGCCGCCACCGCTGTAACCGCCACCTGCGTAGCTGCTGCCGTGGCTCTGTGCGGGTTGCGCGTAGCCGTGGGAGGCTCCGCTGTAGGCGCTGTTGCCAGCGTAGCTGCGGGAGGCTCCGTTATAGGCATTGCCGCCAGCGTAGTTCCGGGATGCTCCGTTGTTGGCTGCTCCGTTGTAGGAGGTGCGGGCTACGTTGTTGTTGCCGAAGCCTGGGTTGGTGTGGCCTGCGTTGGAGGCGAAGCTGCGGCCGTTGATGCTGGAGCCGCGGTACGCGTTTGAGGTTCCGCCGTGGTAGGCGACGGAGTTTACGTGAGTGAAGCTGGCTCCGCCTGGGTGGCCGGAGTATCCGTTATAGCTGCGGTTGTAGAAGTTGCCGCCATGCCAGCCGCGGCCGATGTTGCAGTAGGCGCGGTTGTAGTAGAAGCGGCCGCCGCCCCAGTATCCGCCATAGAAACCTATGCCGAAGTAGCCGAAGCCGTAGTTGATGCCGCCATAATAGCCGACGTAGGGGCCCCAGTAGCCGGCGTTCCAGAAGTAGCCGTCGTTATAACCCCAGTAGCCTGGGGTCCAGAGGGCTCCTGTGTAGGGAGCTGCGACCCAAGCGCCCTGAATCCATTGGTAGCCGTCAGCGGTCCAGGCCCAGTAGCCGGGGGTCCAGATGTAGCCGTCGCCGGGGGCTGGGGGCTGCTGGTAGTCGGGGATGGCCGGGGGGGCTTGCTCTATGCCCTGGGGGGCGCCGGGCTGGGGGGCTCCGTACTGCTGGGGGAAGGTGTTGTCCTGCTGAGCACCGTTGGGCGGGCCGCCGTATTGGGGGTCCTGCTGGGCCTGTTGCTCCGCGGGGTAGCTGTATTGATCGTTTTGGTTGTAGGGCTGAACCTGGGCGAGGAGCGGCATGGCCAGGGCGAATCCGGCTAAGGTTGCTACACCGAGCGAGTTTCTGAAGAGGCGGGTGAACGTCATGTCGTTACCTTCCTGCTCAGCCTTCGTTTATCCGGTGTTGCGTTCGGGCGCGGACTTCGCGGAGAGCAAGGATGAGTTCCAGCCCGGCTGGAGGTCGCCGGGTCAAGTGCTCAGTTGATTAGACACGAATATTTGGCATTTGTTGCTAAATAGTGATGATGCAGATTTGGTGTCTAGTTACGAATGGTTGTACCAGTTTGGCGGGATTTTCGCGTTTGTTAGTGGGTGGCTGGGGCGGCGACGAAGAGGTTTTTGGGGCAGAGGACGTGGACGCCGCTTTTGGTGTCGACCAATTGGGTGATGTCGACGTCGCAGGCGGTGGAGATGAGGGCGTAGGCGTCGTCGCGGGTGAGATGGGGATGGTTTGGGATCTGCTCGGAGAGGAAGGTGATCATGTTGCGGACAGCCATCTCGGTGGCGGTTTTGAGGTCCTCGTCGAAGCCCATGGCGATGTAGGCGGCGGGGGTTTCGCCTCGGGGCCATAGGAGATGCTGATCTTTATGAACGATGAACTGGAAGGTGCCGGTTAGTTGGGTCTCTAGGGCGGTGATGTCGACTTCGCCGTTGCCCTGACCGGCGTGGCCGTCGCCTACTTCGAAGTTGGCGCCCTTGGAGTTGATGGGAATGTAGAGCGTGGTGCCAGCGACCATCTCTTTGTTGTCGATGTTGCCGGCGTGCATCCAGGGTGGGGCTGAGTTGTACTTGCCGGCGGACTCGGGTGGGGCGATGCCCATGCTGCCGAAGAAGGGATGGAGGGGGATGTCGATGCCAGGGGCGAAGTGGCCGATCATCTTTTCGCGGTCGAGAGGGATGATGCGGGTGTGGCTGTAGGGGAAGTCGTTGGGGAGGAAGCCGCGACCGGCACCGAAGCCGTTGCAGGCCCAGGGGACGTCGATGTTGATTTTTTGAATGCGGACTTCGAGGACGTCGCCGGGTTCGGCTTCGGTGAGGGCGACGGGGCCGGTGAGAATGTGGCCGCCAGGACCTCTTTCGGAGGTGGGGACCTTGTTGTAGATGTCGTCGACGTAGGTGGGAATGTCGGAGGCGGGGATGCCGAGGGATTTGAGGCGCTCGGGGGAGCCGCAGGTGGAGAGGGTTTGGATGGTGACGGTGTCGCCGGAGTGGATAGTGAGGGCGGGCGTGGCTTTGGCGTAGTAGAAGCCCCAGGCTACGGTGGTGGGAGTGGCCAGGAGGGTGTGGTTTTGCTGCGCTGGCGCGGTGAGGTTGAGTAGTGTGGCAGCGCAGAGAGTGATGAGGCGCGTTCGATTGGCGAGCATGGATTTTATATATCACGCTGTTCGTTTTGAGTTGTCCTGCCGGACGGGCCCACTGCGCGTGGCGCGGTCACTTCGTGACTTGTATATCTCGTGTTTGATAGGCGATGGGTTTGGTCCTCCCGTTGGTCTGAGGGACGGAGTTGTGCTTCTCCGCTTGTGCCTGGGAACGCTGGTAATCTGAAAGATCAGTGCGTGGTGCGCGGTTATTTGGGTTAATTGTGTTTTGAAAGTAGAGACTACGAAAGCATGTTTGTGCCTGGACACTTTTTGTTTGCGCCCTCGCAACGGATTCACTTTATCGGGATCGGCGGGATTGGGATGAGCGGGATCGCGGAGATTCTGCTGACGATGGGGTATTCGGTCTCCGGGAGCGACTTGCGGCGGAGCGCGGTGACGGATCGGCTGGTGGGGATGGGGGCGCGGATCTTCGAGGGGCATGTTGCGTCGAATGCGGCGGCTAGTGATGTGGTGGTGACCAGCTCGGCGGTGGCGAAGGACAATCCTGAGGTAGTGGAGGCTAGGGAGCGGAAGATTCCGGTGATTCAGCGGGCAGAGATGCTGGCGGAGCTGATGCGGCTGAAGTATGGGATTGCGGTCGCCGGTATGCATGGCAAGACGACGACGACGAGTATGGTGGCGGCGGTGCTGGCAGGCGGGGGGCTCGACCCTACGGTGGTGGTGGGAGGACGCGTGAACGCGCTGGGGTCGAACGCGCGACTGGGGAACTCGCAGTATCTTGTGGCGGAGGCGGATGAGAGCGACCGGAGTTTTTTGAAGCTGTCGCCGGTGCTGGCTGTGGTGACGAATCTGGATCGCGAGCATATGGATTGCTATCGCGATATGGAAGATGTTGAGGGGGCGTTTGTCGAGTTTATGGATCGGTTGCCGTTTTATGGGGCTACTACGGCTTGTGTGGATAATGCGCTGTTGCGGACTGTGCTGCCGAGGGTGAGGCGGAGGATCTATACGTATGGCGAGAGTGTCGATGCGGACTTTCGGGTGGAGGTGCTGCCTAAGGACGAAGACTGCCACTCGTGTTTGGCGGTGAACTATAAGGGGTTGGTGCTGGGGAAGTTTCGGGTGCATGTTCCGGGGCGGCATAACGTGCTGAACGCTACGGCGGCGGTGGCGGTGGGAGTGCAGCTGGGAGTGGCGCCTGACCAGATTGCGGCGGGGCTGGAGACGTTTCGTGGGGTGGATCGAAGGTTTCAGATCAAGGGTGAGGTGCGCGGCGTGACGGTGGTGGATGATTATGGTCATCATCCGACGGAGATTTTGGCTACGCTGCGGGCGGCTCGGGATTGTGGGTACTCGAAGGTGCATGTTTTGTTTCAACCGCACCGGTTTACTCGGACTCGAGATTTGATGACGGAGTTTGCGGGGGCCTTCAAGGACGCGGATTCGGTCGAGGTGCTCGATATTTATGCAGCGAGCGAGCAGCCGATTGAGGGTGTCGATGCGCAGGCGCTTGTGAAGGCGATTCGCGCGAAGGGTGGGGATCGGGTGGAGTATGCGGCTTCGGTGGCGGAGGGGGTGGCGGCGCTGGTGCGGGTGGCGAAGGAGGGCGACGTGATTCTGACGCTTGGGGCGGGGAGTGTATCGCAGGCGGGGTCGGCGTTGCTGGAAGCTTTGGCCACAAATGGGTGAGTTCCTGAAAGGGTACGTGCCGAAGATCACAGGGATTTGTGGGGGTTATGCGGGTTATGCTCAGGATGGCGATTCTCGCGGCCTTGCTCAGGCGTGCGACAAAGCGATGCGGTTTATCGGGGTGGAACAACGGTGCTAGAGGCGCCTGAGAAGAACTATGCCTCGGAGACTCGGGGTTCGCGTGGTCCGCGGCGAGTGTCGGTTTCGCCGGATAAGAAGCTGCGCCGTGATTTGAGCGAAGACTTCGCGGACGATCCCTATTGGGAGGACGACGCTCCGGTGGGTCGGCGGAAGGCGGGACTGCGAGTGCGGTTTCGCGGGATGCCTGCTACGAAGTGGGGACGGATCGCTGCGGGATGTGGGGTGCTGGTTCTGCTCGGGCTTTGTGCGGGTGGTTTTTTGATGGCGAGAAGTTTTCTGTTGCACGATGAGCGATTTGTAATTCCTTCGTCGTCATCGATTGAGTTTCAGGGCAATGCGCATGTGACGCGCGCGCAGCTGCTGAGCATCTTTGGGGGAGATGTGGAGCGGAACATCTTTACGGTGTCGCTGGCGGAGAGACGCGCGGAGATGGAACGGCTGCCTTGGGTGGCGCATGCGACGGTGATGCGGTTGTTGCCGAACCGGATGCGGGTGTCGATTGTGGAGAGGACGCCGGTGGCGTTTGTGCGGCAGGGAAGCCATATTGGTTTGGTGGATGCGAACGGGGTGCTGCTGGATATGCCGGCGGAGACAAAACCGGATGCGCGGTACTCGTTTCCGGTGGTGACGGGGATTGTGGCGGAGGATCCGCTGTCGACGCGCGCGGCGAGGATGAAGATCTACGAACGGTTCACGACGGAGTTGGATGGGTCTGGCGAGAAGATCTCGGAGGGGTTGAGCGAGGTGGACCTGTCGAATCCGGAAGATGTGAAGGCGCTGATTCCGGATAAATCGAATGAGATTCTGGTTCATTTTGGCGATGTGGATTTTCTGGATCGCTACAAGCGATTTGAGGAGCATCTGCCGGAGTGGCGGACGGTCTATCCGAAGCTTTCGTCGGTGGATATGAGGTATGAGCGGCAGGTTGTGCTTGAGATGCAGCCGGGCGCGGGTGTGCCGGTTGATTCGTCTTCGAAGGATGGTGCGGCCGTGATGGCGGCGAATTCGAAGGTGACTGCGGCGACGTCTCAAGATGCTGGAGTCGACGTCGCTAAGCCGGTTGCAAAGCCTGCGGTGAAGGCTTCAGCTGCACATGCAGCGGCGGTGAAGGGAAAGCCTGCGACGAAGGCTCCCGCGCATCTGAGCGCTAAGAACGAGGCTGCTTCTTCGGTGAAGACGAAGAAGGCTGATCCGAAGGCGAAACATGTTGTCGTTGTGAAGCACCATCCAATTGTTGCGAAGCCGTCGGCGGCGACAACGCAGTATCATCCTTCACAGGTGGCACATCCATGAATCAGAAGCAGGACAATCTGATCACCGTGCTGGACGCGGGAAGCACGAAGAGCTGCGTGCTGGTGGCGGAGCTGCAGGATGGGGTGCTGCGGTATCGCGGGCATGGGGTGGAGCCGTCGCGCGGCATGCGCAAGGGATTGATCGCAGAGCTTGGGCCTGCGGCGGAGGCGATCAATCGTGCGGCGCTGACGGCAGAGCGCGTGACGAAGGCTGGAATTGAGACGGCGATTGTGGGGATTGGCGGAACGCATGTGCGTGGAGTGAACTCGCGCGGCGGCATCAGCATGGGAAGCCGGATGCGAGAGATTACGCGGGAGGAGGTTCGTGCAGCGGTGGACCGTGCGCGGTCTGTGGCGCTGCCTCCGGATCGCGAGGTGCTGCACCTTTTGCCGCAGGAGTTCATTCTGGATGACCAGCCGGGGATTCATGATCCGGTGGGGATGGTGGGGAACAGGCTTGAGGTGAATCTGCATCTATCGACTTGCTCGGGTGGCGTGGCGCAGAGCGTGATTACGTGCGCGAATCGGGCGGGGCTTGAGGTGCTGGATACGGTGTATGAGGGGATCGCCTCGGCGGAGGCGGTGTTGAGCGCCGATGAACGGGAGCTGGGCGTTTGCATGGCCGATATCGGTTCGAGCACCACGGAGTTGGCGGTGTTTTTTGAGGGCTCGATTGCGCACACGGCTGTGCTGCCGATCGGCGGGGATCATTTTACGAATGACCTCGCGGTTGGTCTGCATGTGACGGTGGAAGAAGCGGAGTATCTGAAGAAGCTGTATGGACATTGCGTGGTGACTGCAGTGCCGCAGTTGAATGAGATTGAAGTGGGTGGCAATCTTGCGTTCTCTGGCGGGCAGCCGGCGCGGATGGTGAGACAGAGATTTTTGGCGGAGATTCTGGAGCCGCGTGCACGTGAGTTGTTTACGATGCTGCGGGATAATCTGCGACAGGGTGGAGTGCTGGAGGCGTTGGGTGCGGGCTGCGTGGTGACGGGCGGTGGCGCGAATATGGCTGGGCTGCTGGATAATGCGGAGAGTCTGCTACGAGTGCCGGCGCGGATTGGATATCCGGTGCCGCTGTCGCGCATGCCTGCGGAACTGGCTGTACCGGAGTTTGCGGCGGCGATTGGAATGCTGCTTTATACGCATCGGACGCAGGTGCGGCGTGCGAGTGAAGAGCAGGGGTTGCGTGCGAAGTTGAAGGCTATTTTTGCGGGGAGCTTTTAGGCCCGTGCTGTGAAGGCCTGAAGAGTGGGATAGATAGGCTTTATCTTCAGCGATTCTCCTTGGCTGAAATTTTCCAGACAAGCACGATCACAATTTCTGCATCCAACCATGTCTGCTGCCTTGTTTCCAGCCGGTTTCTGGTCGGCTTTGAACGATTAAATGGCAGCCGTTCGCGGGCCCTGCAACAACGAAACCAGCTATGGGTAAGTTGGCATTGGCGCTTGCGAGGATTCGAAAATATCGCGACGAACAGCAGAGAGCAGCTCCGTCGGCTGGATGGAACCTGCACCACACGGCGCAGTTGCTAGTGGGCGCTGCTGTGATGATTGCCGGAGTTCTTGAAGGGCGATATGGCAAGTCGGAGTTGTTTGGGGACGATATCTCCTACCTTGACGTTGCCAATATGATTCGGGCCGGGGACTGGAGAATAGCGCTCAATCCGATATGGAGTATCGGATATCCCTGGCTGATCTCGGTGGTGAGGCGCTGGTTTCCCGCGACTCCGCATGGAGAGCTTGCGGCGGTTTTCTGGTTGAATCTGTCGATCTACTTCGTCGCGTGGATTGGATTTTTATGGCTTCTGCGTGTGATGGCGAGGTCTCTGCGAGGGGATCCTTTGCGAGAGCGTGATAGTCCACTGTCTCCGTTTCTGGTGATCTGCGCGGGCTGCATCTTTGTCACGGTTCAGACGGGAGTGGGTCGAGTTTCCACAATCGGTCCCGATCTTCTGGTGACCTGTATCTTCTTTTTTGCGTCCACAGTCGCGCTGAAGGTTTTTTCGCGGCCGACCGTAAGCAATAGTGTTGCCTTGGGAGTACTGCTGGGTGTGGGGTTTCTGACGAAGGCCATCATGCTGACTCTGGCAGGTGTGTTCTTTGGGATGATGGTCGCGTTGCAGGGACGTCGCCGTCTCGTCGCGCCGTTTTTTCGTGCGGTGGGTGTTTTTTTGCTTTTCGTTGTTGTGTATGGTGCGGGCCTTTCGTGGGCCCTAGGCAGGCCCACGCTGGGTGAAGCGGGAGCGTTGAATTTCGCATTTCATGTGAATCACCTGAGCCACTGGATGGGATGGCAGGGAGGTCCTCAGGAGTTTGGATCGCCGATCCATCCAGTACGGATGCTCAGAAACGATCCGCCGGTCTTTGCTTTTGGCGAGCCATTCCATGTTACTTATCCGCCACAGTTCAATATGGTGTATTGGTATGAGGGATATCGGCAGGTATTCAGTTTGAAAAATTTAGCTCGCGCCTTCGTTGGCAATCTCCACGATCTGAA
Organism: Tunturiibacter psychrotolerans; assembly: GCF_051013365.1. Taxonomy (GTDB): domain Bacteria; phylum Acidobacteriota; class Terriglobia; order Terriglobales; family Acidobacteriaceae; genus Edaphobacter; species Edaphobacter psychrotolerans_A. Next base: position 3,879,539 of record NZ_CP132941.1, read on the forward strand.
GTACGTGTTTCAGGAGATTCTTCCCGTTACTTTGGCAGTGATGGTCTGCTTCTGCATTGCGTTCGTGGCTAAGATGAGGACCCGTGCCGACGCAGCACCCTCTTTGAATCCGTGGATTGTGTACTTGCCCTCGATTGTTGGGTTTTCGTTTTATCTTTTGGTTCACATGGAAGGAAGGTACGTGGCGGGATTTCTCTGCGTGATTGGAATGGCGCCGTTTTTCGCACTGGATCGCCTGCCGGTTCGTTCCTTGATACGTACTGGTGCTGTTCTGCTCTTGGTTGCGGCGACGTTGTTCAACTCGTCGGAGCGGTTGCATGGGGCGATCCGGTCGGCTGTAGCGGGGACTGATATGCAAAGCGGCGGGCAGTGGGCCATCGCTGAGTATCTGGTGAAGATGAATTTGAAAGCGGGAGATAAGGTGGCGTCTGTCGCGCCAAGGAACGATTTCCCATGCACGTGGGCCTATGCTTCCAGGTCGCATATTGTGGCAGCGATTGGAAATGATGCGTTCGATCCGCAGAGCCAGGTGCGGGATCTGCATCTGTTTTTTGATCATCCCTCGACGCAGCAGCAGGTTCTAGAGTTGTTTCGAGAGCAGGGTGCGGTTGCAGTGGTCGCGACAGATATTCCGTTTGAGGTTTCGTCACCGGGATGGCAGCACGTTCCTGGGAGCCAGGCCTGGGTACGTTTTTTGGAGCCCGTTGAGGTTACAAGTAAAGGGAGCACTGAAAGGTAAGCGCAACTAACCTTTTCCCCAAAAAATAAAAAAATCTCGTCTACCTGTTTACAGTTTTTGTATTTAACGTTATGGTTATTTAACTTAATTGTTAATAACAATGGACGATCAGATTACAGCGACGTTTGCAGCATTGGCGGATCCGACGCGGAGAGCGATTCTTGCGCGTCTGGCGTTGGGAGAGACCTCGGTGACGGAGATTGCCGCTCCGTTCGAGATGAGCATGCCGGCGATCTCGCGGCACCTGAAGGTGCTGGAGAAGGCAGGGTTGATCTCGCGCGGGCGGGAGGCGCAGTGGCGGCCCTGCAAGCTGAAGGCGGAGCCTTTGAAGCAGGCTGCGGACTGGCTGGACGAGTATCGCCGGTTCTGGGAGGAGAGTTTCGATCGATTGGACGAGTACTTGAAGACCCTACAGATAAAGGAGAAGCGAGATGCCGGAAAGAATAATGGGAACGGTAAAAAGCGACGCTGAACGGGAGATTGTGTTGTCGCGAGTGTTCGATGCGCCGCGCAAGATGGTGTGGGAGGCGTGGACCGATCCGAAGCAGGTTGCGCAGTGGTGGGGGCCGAATGGATTTTCGACCACGATTGAAGAGATGGATGTTAGGCCGGGCGGTGTGTGGAAGCAGGTAATGCATGGGCCTGATGGCACCGATTATCCGAACGAAAGTGTGTTTGTCGACGTAGTGCAATATGAGCGGCTTGTGTACACGTTGACGGGCGGTTTCAAAGGCGGCTCGCCGGTGAAGATGGAAAAGACAACGACCTTTGAAGATGAAGCAGGCGGCACGCGGGTCACGATGCGCGCGGTTTTTGATTCGGCTGAGGCTCGCGATCAGAATGTGCGCGATTACGGCTCGATTGAGGGCGGTAAACAGACGCTTGAGCGGCTAGCGGGCTATTTGACGCATCGTTTGGCAGAGGCTACCGCAGCGGTATAGACGCATAGGTTGGAAAACACGAGGAGGAAGGCGATGGGAACAGCGACGGTATCTCCGAAGGTGAGGACGCAGCATGAGCTGAACATTACGCGGGTGTTCGACGCGCCACGTGAGTTGGTGTGGAAGGCGTGGACCGATCCGGAACATATGAAGCAATGGTTTGGACCACGGCAGTTTGAGGCGCTGGACCTGACGGTGGATGTGCGGGCGGGTGGTAAGTGGAGGGATCGTCTGCATAGCGACGGTTTCACCGATAGCGCGGGCGAGTGGCGGACGGCAGATGTGTGGCAGGGCGGCGAATACATGGAAGTGGTTGAGCCGGAGCGGCTTGTCTTCACGTTTCACTGGGACGTGGGTTCGGGTCTTCCTGAGCACGACACCGTGATTACGCTGACGTTCGAAGAGCACGGTGGAAAAACTACGATGAACTTCCACCAGGCATTCTTCGTAACTCAGGAAGATCGAGACGGGCATATGAAGGGCTGGAATAGTAGCCTCGATAAGTTGGAACAGTTTTTGCGCGAGGTGGAGTATGGCGGTTGAAGGAGGGGTCATGGAGGCGGGGTTGCAGGAGGTTTGTCTGACGCGCAGAGTGGCAGCCTCGCCGGATGTCGTGTTTCGGGCGTGGATCGAGAAGAAACATCTCGCGCAGTGGTGGGGTCCGAAGGGCTTCACGAATCCCGTGTGCGAGGTGGATGCGCGCATCGGTGGAGCGATGCTGATTAATATGCAATCGCCGGAGGGCGTGGAGTCTCCGATGACTGGGCGGTTTGTGACGATTGATCGGCCGCATCGGCTCGTCTTTGTGACGGCGCCGATTGATGGGGAGGGGAAGCCGATGTTCGAGGTGACGAATACGGTGACCTTCAGGGAAGTGCTTGGCGGAACGGAGATCTCTCTGATTGCTCGTGTGACGAAGATGAAGCCTGGCGCGCCTCCGAAGCACCTTGCGGGCATGTCGCAGGGTTGGTGCGAGAGTATCGATCGGCTGGTTGATCTGGTTGTGCTGTTTTAGCTTGATTGGTCAGGGCGATTTGTAAGGGCTTCAAGTTTTCTTTGAGCGTGTGCTGAGGGTGCGCGTTTGAAGGAACTTGAGGCTCTTTTGTTTGCTGTGGGCTTAGCGGCGAGGCTGCGTCGAGACGTGGTCGATGAGAAGAATGGGATCATGTCATCGTCTAGGGTCGTGATCTTCGAAGGATAGGGTGTGGGTTGCATCGGGGTTGTCGATGGGAGTAAAGCCCATTCTTTCGTAGAGGCGTGCGGCGCTGGCGTTTTCGGCACGTAAGCGGACACAGCGGAAGTTTTTTCGGGCTTCTTCTATGAGGGCGGAGACGAGGGCGCGGCCGATGCCTTTGTTGCGCCATGCGGATCGGACATAGACGCGACGGATGCGGCCAGTGTGTGACTCGGTTGTGAAGGGGTCGATGGTGAGGCCGCCGACCGCTACGAGAAGACCCTCTTCGAGATGGCCGCAGAGAATCTCGCCGGGGGCATTGAAGCGATTCGCTCCGTTGGCCCATTCATCGACGAGGGTGTCGATGAAGTCGTATCCGTGCTCTTTGGCCTCGGTGTGAAGTTGCTCCATTCCTGTTATTGGCAATACGATCTTCTGAATTTGGATCATGGACTGATTGTAAGAACACGCTCTGAACTGAAAAGGGGCAACGAAGGCAGAGGGGATGGCCAGGTGTGGATGTGTTTGCGATGCGTTCGATGGCGTCGTGAGCGGAGAGAATGGATCCCTCCTGGCAGCCTACGAGGTGAGAGAGATAGTCTCCGGCGAAGTAGATTCGGCCCTCGGGTTGTTGGAGCGGATGTTAGGAGCTAGAAAGATGACTGAGGAAGTTTTTGGTTGCGGCTTCGAAGGCGGCTGGGTCTTCAAAGTGAAGGACATGACTGCCGTTGAGGGTTTCGATGCGCGTGTTTGGCCGTCGCGTGGCCATCTCTTCGAACTCGGATTCGGTCGTGACTCGGCTGTCGCGTCCGCGGATGATGAGAGCGGGGCAGTCGATGGCGAGCCAATCGTTCCAGTGATTGCCTAAGAGGCATTTGCCGGAGGTCACCATGTCAAGTGGATCGAAGGCGAGTTTCCATCCGGTTTGGGTTTCGCGGAAGGAGGGTTCGAGATAGGGTAGGAATCTGGGGCCGATGAGGTCGGCGAGGGCTTCACGGGTGGGGAACTCGCCCTGCCAGGCGAGCATGAAGGTGGGGACATCCTTTAGTTCGACTCCGATGTCTTCGATGATGAGGCCGCGAACTTTTTGGGGATGACGGGCGGCGAACTGATAGGCGTTGACGCCGCCGAGAGAGTTGCCGAGGAGAACAGCCTCGCTTAGGTGGAGGTGGTCGTAGAGGGCATCGAGATCGCCGAGGTAGTCGTCGCGGGTGTAGGTGGGGGCGTGGTCGGAGTAGCCGTGTCCGCGCTGGTCGAGTGCAATGAGGCGCCACGCGGGCGCGAGTGCTTCGGCTAGCGGCGCGAAGGTGACGGCTTCCATGGTGTGAGCGTGGAGAGCGATGAGAGCGGGAGCTTTGAGGGCGGAGTCGAGGTAGGAGAGGTGCAGGCCGTCGCGGGGAAAGGCTCGCCTTTGCATGCGGGCACGATATCAAAAGTCAGTTGAGTTAGTGAAGTTTGGAACCATGCGTGGTACGTGCAGTGGAAAACGGGGGTCGTGCGTTTGGCAGGGAGATGGGAGAATTAAACAACCTTCAAGGAGTCCTGCTGAAATGTCCAATCTGCCCGATGTGCCCAACGATTCGAACGATCTTCGCATTCACTATCACGATGAGATACCGCACGGCGCGAGGATCAAAGTGATCGGCGTGGGCGGCGGCGGGAATAATGCTGTGAATCGTATGATCGCGGCCAATGTTGTGGGCGTGGAATTCATTGCGGCGAATACAGACGTGCAGGCGCTGCAGGTTTCGAATGCTCCCGTGAAGCTGCAGCTTGGGGTGAAGTTGACGAGCGGACTAGGCGCGGGCGCGAACCCGGATGTGGGGCGGCGAGCGGCGTTGGAGGATTCGGACAAGATCATTGAAGCGCTTGAGGGCGCGGATATGGTGTTTGTGACGGCTGGACTGGGCGGTGGAACGGGGACTGGTGCTGCTCCGGTGATTGCGAGCCTGGCGAGTGAGATGGGCGCGCTGACGGTGGCGGTGGTAACGCGGCCATTCGCGTTTGAAGGCAAGCGGCGGATGCAACAGGCTGAACGCGGGATGCAGGAGCTTCTGGAGTCCGTCGATACCGTGATTGTGATTCCGAATGAGAAGCTGCTGGCAGTGGCGAAGGATGCTGGATTTTTCGAGAGCTTCCGGATTGCGGATGATGTGCTGCGGCAGGGCGTGCAGGGAATCTCGGACATCATTACGATTCCTGGCGTGATCAATCGCGACTTTGCCGATGTGAAGACGACGATGGCGGGGATGGGCTATGCGGTGATGGGGACCGGTGTCCGCTCCGGAGCGAATCGTGCGGTGGAGGCTGCGATGGCTGCGATGGCGTCGCCGCTGCTGGAGGCGGGAGCGATCGATGGCGCGCGGGGAATACTGATCAACATAACGGGGTCGAGCAGTCTGAAGTTGAGCGAAGTGAACGAGGCTTCGACCATTATTCAGAATGCTGCGCATGAGGATGCGAACATCATCTTTGGTGCGGTGCAGGATGAATCGATGGGCGATGAGGTGAAGATCACTGTGATCGCGACTGGATTCAAGCAGCAGGAGATGCCGCAGCGGCGGGAGCGCATGCTGGCGGAGGCCACGCTGCCTACGATGCGGTACGATGTGCCGATTCAGCCGCGCGTGATGACGCCGCGACCGGCAACGATGCGGTTTGCGAGTGAGATGGAGGCAGAGCCTGTGAAGGAGGTTGCGCTTCCGTTGCGCGAGACGGATGAAGTGAAAGAGCCGATCGCGAAGATTGAGTCAAATGCGGCGGTGGAGTTGGTTCCGGTGCCGGCGTCGGTGTTTGATGATGACTTCTTTCGAGCTTCTGGAGTACGTGGGGAGAAGGCCGCAGAGACGGAGCGGGCGAGAGAAGCGACTCACTTTTCTGCGCCGGTGCGAGTCCAACAGGAGGATATCCGCAGTGTAGCGGACGGGGTGGGGGAGTCTTCGGTGCGTGTTCCGGCGTTTGGGAGTGCGGCGGTGGCGGCTGCGGAGCCGGATGAGCTTGATATTCCAGCGTTTTTGCGGCGTGGGAACTAGTGGTACAACTGATTTCTAGCGAGTAGCACGAATGGGGAACGGCGCTTTCGCAACAAATCGTGTTCTATTAGTGTTTTATAAGATGAATTATGGATCGATGGCAGTTCGATTGCAGTCAAATAAATAGGAAACAAAAAGAGGGATCGCCTGTGTCGAGATCACTGAAGGTTTTTGGCGCGCTCCTCTTCGGCCTTCTGTTAGGTGCTGGAGTGGGTGCAAGTGCCGCAACGACGACGACTACTACCAGCAAGACGAAGCATCACTCTGCTGGGACGGTGCGTGTTGCGACATCTGTGAAGGCTCATTCGGGGGCTTCGCACTCGAGGACGGCTGCTAAGGGTATCCCCCACGCTGTTGCAACTACGACGGTTGCGGGACGGCGTCGACATGGAGCGCGGCCTACATTGGCGGTGCGACGGACACGGTACCAGGAGCATTTTTCGGCAAGCTCGTACGCAGACAATCTGACCTTGGGTGATGTCGTAGAGGGCGAAGATCCGTTGGTTCGCGCGGCGGCTATTGAGGCGCTGGGCAACATGAACGGCACGGCAATTGCGATTGATCCTTCGACGGGACGAATTCTGGCTATGGTGAACCAAAAGTTGGCGCTATCGCGAGGAGCGGAGCCGTGTTCCACGATCAAGCTGACGGTTGCTTTGGCGGCGCTCGAGGAGGGAATTGTCAACAAGGACACTCCGGTGAACCTGGGCGGCCATTATCACCTCACTCTGACGGAGGCGTTGGCACACTCGAACAACCTTTATTTTGAGACGCTTGGGCGACAGCTTGGGTTTGAGCGAGTGAAGCATTATGCCAATGAGTTTGGGCTTGGCGAACTGGCCGGCTATCAAATTCAGGGCGAACAGCTAGGGACATATCCAGATGAGGTGTTACCTGCCTCGCTGGGCGGCGTGGGGCGTATGTGCTCGTTTGGCGAAAGCGTTTCGATGACTCCGCTGCAGCTGGGAGCACTGGTTTCGGCGATTGCGAATGGCGGGACGCTTTATTATCTGCAACATCCAGAGACGGCCGTGGATGTGGCGACATTTGAGCCTAAGGTGAAGCGGGTGCTGGATATTGCTCCGCTGATTCCTGAGATTTCGGTGGGTATGCAAGGCGCAGTGCAATATGGAACGGCGCGCTCGCTTAGGGCCAACTTCAGCCAGTTTCCGGTGATGGGCAAGACAGGAACCTGCTCGAATAATGGCACTCGATTTGGGTGGTTCGGGTCGTTTGCCGATACACCGAAGGGGCGCATTGTTACTGTGTTTTTCCTCGAAGGTGGACGACCTACCTTTGGGCCTAAGGCGGCTGAGCTGACTGGGGAGTTCTATCGGGCGTTGTGGGATAAAGATTATTTCCTGCAGAAGCCGACGGTTGAAACCAGTGGTGTTGTTGGTGCTTCTGAATAGGTTTGACGGTTCGGATGGCGTAAAAACGCTGGTGGGAATGTGATAACAGCGTGGTGTTTTGGTGGTGGAGACGTGGTGCATGGCAGCGTAGTTTTGCGCGGCTGAAAATGTGCCACGTTTCGGCATTTAATTTCCCATTTTTTCATTATGGAATGACTTGAATTGCATGTAGGAGGCGTTGGACGCCGGAATGAGTTGTCGCCTAACGCGTCACGGTCTTGCCTACGCCTTGCACTTGCCTGACGGCTTTGTGCTGGTCTTCTGACATGTACTTGCCTGGTGCGGCGGCGACGTAGACATGGTTGGTGGGTTGGAATTTAGATCTGAGCCCACGATGCTGCTGCGGCTGAAGAGTGCGTCTTTGTCTGGGGTGTCTTGGCTTCGGCGGGGGAATCGGGTAGAAGGGGAGGATGAAGATTCTAACGGCGACAGAGATGCAGGCGGTAGATCGGTGGACGGCGGAGGAGTTTGGGGTCTCGCTTGATGCGTTGATGGAGGCGGCGGGTGGGGCGGTGGCGAAGTTCTGTTTGCGGAAGTATCCGGCTTTGTCGCAGGTGGTGGTGCTGTGTGGGAAGGGGAATAACGGTGGGGATGGGTTTGTTGCGGCACGGATACTGGCTCAGGCTGGGTGCCTGGTGCGAGTGGTCCTGCTGGGGCGGATCGATGAGGTGAAGGGTGAGGCGGCGGGGGCTTTGAAGCGATTGAGGGACGAGGTTTCGTCTGTCTCGGTGGAAGAGTTGGTAGATGAGAGTGGGTTGGATGCTTGTGAGCAGAGGCTGGGCGAGGCGGAGCTTTTGCTGGATGCGCTGGTAGGGACAGGATTTAAGCCGCCGCTGCGTGGCCTGGCGGTGTCGCTACGGGAGATGGTGGAGAAGTTGGATACGCCGGTGGTGGCGGTGGATCTGCCTTCGGGGTGGGATGCGAATTCGACGGAGCAGACGGCGGAGGGGTCGTTCCGGGCTGATGCGGTGGTGTCGTTTACTGCGCCCAAGATGGCGCATGTGTTCGGGCATCTGACGCGCAATGAAAGGACCGGAGGCGTGTTCGGGCCGGTGGTGGTTGCGGGGATCGGATCGCCGGAGGATGCTGTGGTTTCGGCGAGTGGGCTTACGTGGTCGGGTGCGTCGAAGGTGCTGGCGGAGCGGCCGCGCGATGTGAATTCGAACAAGGGCAAGTTTGGGCATGTGCTGATTGTGGGTGGGTGCTATGGAAAGGCGGGAGCACCGGCGATGGCGTCGCTGGCGTGTTTGCGGGCGGGGGCTGGGTTGGTGACGGCGGCGGTGCCGAAGAGCATTTTGGATTCGGTGACGCGGATCGCGCCCGAGTTGATGATGGTGCCGCTTGCAGAGGGGACCAAAGGCGAGGTGTCTTTTAAAAATTTGGATGGGGCGAAGCTGGATGCCTTGGTGGCGAAGATTAGCGTGGTGGCGGTGGGGCCGGGGCTGTCGACCGAAGGGGATGCGTCGGCGTTTGCACGGCAGATTGTGGAGAAGACAGCGGTACCTGTCGTGATCGATGCGGATGCTTTGAATGCATTCGCGGGGAAGACGGAGTTGTTGAATGGCGAAGGGCGGGTGATGGTGCTGACGCCGCATCCGGGGGAGATGGCACGACTGGCGGGGATGACGGTGCGAGAGGTAGAAGCGGACCGAGTGGGTTTGGCGCGGAGGTTTGCGACGAAGCACAAGCTGACACTGGTGCTGAAGGGATGGCGGACGCTGATTGCGCATCCGGATGGTTCGATTGCGGTGAATACGAGCGGGAACCCGGCGATGGCGAAGGGTGGAAGCGGGGATATTTTGACTGGGATTGTGGCGGCGATGCTGGCGCAGTTTCCGAAGGACGTAGCGCGGGCTGTGGAGACGGCGGTGTATCTGCATGGGCTGGCCGCGGACTTTGCGGCGCACGCGATGGATGAGCATGCTGTACTTGCAACCGATACGGTTACATATCTGTCGGATGCGTTTCGCTATCGGGTTGCGGATGCGGATGGGTTTGTTTGGATTAGCGGGTTACGAAGTTAAGGTTTCTTAAGGTGAAAGCGAGTGGCGATTCGGGAACTGATGCCGTTTGAGATGCGTTAGAGCAAAGAGAGCCGGCACTCGGCGCTATTTGGGGGAACGTGTGATTCAAACTCATCGGCGAATCATTCAGCGCGGGGCCATGGTTGCGTCGTTGCTGCTCGTTCTTTTTCTTCAACTGCTTGGGGTGAATATCAGATCCTCGATGAGCTGGGATGAGGGCCATCACCTGTTCGATGGATACACGATTCTGAAGCATCGGGATTTTGGATTGAATCCTGAGGTTCCTCCGCTTGCGAAGGCGGCGGGTGCTCTTCCTTTGCTTTCGTTAAGTTTGTATGAGCCTGAACAGCAGGGACGCAGTTCGCAGTTGGAGGCGTTTCTCGATGGCAAAGAGTTTTTGTTCAAGAATGATGCGAATGGACTTTTACTTCGCGGGCGTCTTGTGATCTCTTTGTTCACGGTGGGGCTGGCGTTGCTGGTTTTTCTGGCTGGGCAAGAGACCTTTGGCGCGACTGCGGGACTGCTCGCGTTGGCGTTTCTGGTTTTTGATCCGACGCTTCTTGCCCACGGAGCGCTGGTGACGACGGATGCGACGATCACATTTTTGGTCTTCGCAGCTGTGTATGCGTGGTATCGATACATGTTGCGACCGGCGGTTTGGAGGTTACTGCTTACCGGTGTTGTCATGGGTCTTGCCTGGGCGGCGAAGTTCACGGGATTGTTTCTGGTCCCGACACTGGGGTTGATGGTTCTGGTTGGGTGGTTTGAGGGTCGGAGTTTGCGACTGGCCTGGAAGAGAGGCGTTGGGCTGGCGATTGCGGTGTGTGTTGCGTTCGCAGTGCTGTGGAGTTGTTATGGATTTCGCTATGCAGCGCGGCCTGATGGCATGGTGCAAAATCCAACACTCGAAAACTACCTGCAGGACTATGCTCACGTTGCGAACCCGAAACCTCTGCAGATGCTGGCTCGAACGCATGTTCTTCCTGAGGCCTATATCTGGGGACTTGCGAATACAAAGCTTACGGAAGAGCGGGATATCAGTTATCTGTTCGGGACGCTGCGCCGTCATGGAACGTGGCTTTATTTTCCGGCGGCGATTTTAATTAAATCGACTCTTCCGTTTCTTGTTTTGTTGGTGGTTGCGGTTGTTGTTTGTCTTCGCGAGCCTGCGGTTCGATCGCGTTGGTTGTTGTTCCTAGCTCCGGTTGTTGTGTTTCTAGGGCTGGCGATGCGCTCGGATATGAACATTGGGGTTCGTCACATTCTGCCGATCTATCCTTTTCTTTATCTCGTCGGCGCGTCGGCGTTGAGCGTGTTGATCAGTCGCGATCGCAGGTGGATTGCAGTCGCTGGGGTGCTGTTTATCTTTCAGGTAGTGACTTCGTTGCGAAGTTTCCCCGGCTATATTGCTTATGCGAATGAGGCGTGGGGCGGGCAGAGGAACGTGCATCGTCTGTTGAGCGATTCGAACTCGGATTGGGGACAGCAGTTGAAGACGGCTGCGGACTATCTGCGTGAGCGGCATGTGACTGAGTGCTGGATGGCGTATACGGCGAGTGGAGTTGCCGATGAGAGGTACTATGGCGTGCCTTGTAAGCCGCTTCCGACGATGGTGAACCTGTGGTGGATTCCGGTGCCGATGAACGTGCCTGCGGAAGTCGATGGTCCGGTTCTGATCAGCGATGACGAGTTGGAGGGAGTCGATCTGCCGTTTGGTCAGCCTAATCCTTATGCGCAGTTCAAAGCACTGAAGCCGACGGCGATTTTGGATGGTGGGCTGCTGGTTTATGACGGACATTTCGATATGCACGCCGCTTCGAGTCTGGTAGATATGGCGAGACCAAAGAAGTTGGGGACGAAACAGGAATCGGTCCAATGAGAAGATGGTAGCTGAGTTGAGGAGAGCGACGTGAGTTTGGAGTTGCGGGAGAAGAAGCGATTCAAGACGCGGAGTGAGGCGGGGACGTTGGCGATGGGAGAGAGGGTGGCGGAGATGTTGCTGCCTGCGCCGAAGATGTTTGTGCTGCGGGGAGACCTGGGTGCGGGGAAGACGACGCTGGTGAAGGGGATCGCGGCGGCGTTGGGGGCAGCGGAGGTGGAGGATGTGACGAGTCCTACGTTCACCCTGGTGCATGAGTACAAGGGGAAGAAGGTGCGGCTGTTTCATCTGGATCTCTACCGGTTGGAGACTGAGCGCGAGTTGATGACGCTGGGGCTGGAGGAGATGGCCGAGGAGCCGGATGCGTTGGTGCTGGTGGAGTGGGGCGAAAAGTTTCCGAGTGTGGTGGAGCGGGCGGATGGGGAGATTTTGATTGAACATGCGGGTGGGGATGAGCGGATGTTCTATGTGCGGGTGAAGGGGTAGAGCTTATCTGCGCAGGGCTTCGTGGCCTTGATGATTTCGATGGCTTCGATAGGTTAGACCGCTTAGGATTGGCGTGTCTGGATGATCGTGAGAGGAGTTGCGTGAGACTCATTTCGAAGGTGGCTGTGGTTGTTTGTGTCGTGATGATGGTGCGGGGTGCGGTGGGCCTGGCTGCGCAGGAGCACGCTCCGATGATGCAACAGACGGCGGAGCAGATCGCGGTTCGCGAGGCTGAGAGCTGGCTGGCGATGATGGATGCGGGCAAGTATGCCGAGAGCTGGAAGGCTGCGGCTGCGGTGATGCGGGGTGCGGTGACGATGGAGAAGTGGGAGTCGACGATGAAGAACGTGCGGGACCCGCTGGGAAAGCTTGAGAGTCGCAAGCTACAGAGTGCGACGTATACGACGCTGCTGCCGGGTGTGCCGGACGGGGATTACGTGGTGATCTTGTATGAGACGAGCTTTGAACATAAGGCTACGGCTCAGGAGACGGTGATCATGAGCCGGGAGAAGGATAAGGTTTGGCGGGTGGCGGGGTATTACATCAAGTAGCACTTGGCGCTAATGGCGCGGGTGACATGCTGCGCTGCTGACAAACTCAGGATTGTCTTGATCACGCGCATCGATGGGGAGAGTGCGTGTGTCGAGGATTCGGTGTGCGCTATTTTGCTACTTGAATGTTCCAGGGCACGAATATTCATAATTGGTGGACATCCAAGTTGACGCCGGTGACGTTTTGAAAGTACCGGATGTCAGGATTCAGGATTGTTTCCAGAGTTTCCTTTCAAGCAATCCACCCTCCTTCCGTATCGCGTTAGCACACGGGCCAGCTTTCAAAATGAACAACCTGGTTTTGCGGCCTCAGGAGGGCCAAAGTCATGAATGGAAAAAGTCTTGTCGAGCCTGTAAAGGGCTTGTTGCCGCGTCGTTCGTTTGTCACCCGTGCCGGGCTGTTCGGGCTGTCTGCAACGGCAGCGGCGTTTCTTCCGGGCACGCCTCTTCTCGCGCAGGCTCCAGGTGTTGATAACCAGAGTGGCGACACGGCGCAGGAGATCTTTACGGCTGCGCTGATTGCCGAGGATCTTGCGACTACGTTTTACTACAACGGTCTGGTTGGTACGGTAATCATGGATCCGAATCTGGCGGGGCCGGGTGGGACTGCTAAGCATGTGGAGTCTACCGGGAACGTTGGCAACGTGGATTACTTTCGCGCTGCGCTGAGTGAAGAGATTCAACATGCCGATCTGCTTCGCTCTCTGATCGCAAAGACGTCTTCGACTACAGATCCAGTGCAGACGTTCTATTTCCCGACGGGGACGTTCGATACGCTTGCGGCCTTCATCGATGTTCTGAATAGCCTGGAGAATACTTTTATTGCGGCTTACCTGATGGCTACGATCGAGTTTGCCCAGATGGCGTCGGATACGCGAGGCGGTCTGGTTATTGAGCGCGATGCGAACGGAAACGTCTATACCGCGAGGGACCTGGAGTACTTTGCGCAGGTGGCTGCCTCGATCATGGGAGTGGAGGCGGAGCATCGTGTGCTGGGCAGGGTTGTGATGAATCAGAACCCGGCCAACAATACGAACTACGAGCGCACGGATCTGCTGACTGCGGTTTATAACGGGAAGCGATCTGCGGTTGTCGCGCTGACGCCGTTTCTCGCTCCGGGGAACGGGTTGACCGCGTACTCGCTGCAAACCGCAGTGACGAATGCGGGAAATGTGTCGATGAATGTCCCGGGCGGCCCGCCGGAGCAGCCTTCTTATCCTGCGGGACACTGATCGCTTGGATTTGGTTGATGGATGGCAAGTGGGGTGCGGCTTTGCCGCGCCCCACCTTGTTTACGGTTTTCGATAGCGGATTGTGCTTTCTTCTTTGCCTGGGCCTTCGTAGGTAAAGCCGCATTGGTTGAGGATGCGAATGGATCCGGTGAGGTGCGGGAAGGTGTGGGCGAAGATTGTTTTTACGGCGCCGGTCGATTCGATCCAGTTGATCATTGCTTTTGCTGCTTCGATGGCGTAGCCGTGAAGACGGAACGCGGGGAGGATTGCGTAGCCGACCTCTGCGGCTTCGCGGTCGTCAGGCCAGCGGAAGCCACCGACGGAGCCGATGAGGGTTGAGGGTTGGTTATTGGTTGGGCGGAGGAGGACGTAGCGGTGCCAGCCGATGTCGGTGGGGTCTTCGGCGAAGCGCTGCTGTAGGAGTTGGAGGACGTGGGGCTCCCAGTCGGCGTGGGGCCACTCGGAGGTGACGCGGCAGTTTAGGATTTGGCCGAGTCGGCCGTCGGATGCTTGTTCGGAGGTGAGGGATTCAGGGGTGATTGCTACTAGTTCGAGACGTGCAGTGGTGATGCTGGATGCAATTTGAGTTGCGGGGTGCATTTGAATCTCCTGAACGATATGTGTGCTGGCGCATGGAAATGCATTGCGTCGGTGGTGGTCGCCGAGGCGGTTGCAGGTGGCTCGCTGGCTCGTTCAGGCAATCATAGGCAGCAACAGCGTATCACCTGGAGTGCGCGGCTGGCTTGTGTGACTAGGGTTTGGTGGCGCGGCCGGTTAGGCGGTAGATGGCGCATTCTTCGTCGCCGGTTGAGCCGTATTCTTTTTGCTGGGCGATTGCGGCTAGGTCGGCGAGGTGGTCTTCGGGGGACATGGCTACGGGGCCGAGGAAGAGACGGGTGAAGGCGGGGTGGCGGTCGAGGACGGCGCGGCACTCGGAGTTGACGTAGAGGAGATCGAAGGCTGGGGTGGGGGCGCCGCGGCGTGGGGCGAACTGCGCTTCGATGCGGCGGAGGAGGAGCTTGAGGACGGGGGCTTCGAAGGGATGGAAGAGGAAGGCGAGCGTGGGGGTGCGGGGGAAGTCGAAGGTGAGGGCGTCCTGCTCGAGGAGGCGGATTGGGGCCAGGGGTGGTGCGGTGGTGTCGGCGGCGTGGGTGGCGCGCCAGTGCTCGAGGTTGGTTTGTGCGGTGTCGGCTAATGTGGGATTGAGTTCGATGCCGATGACTTGATGGAAGGGGAGTTCGCTGGCGACGAGCATGGCGCGGCCTTTGCCGGCGCCGATGTCGACGAAGGTGTAGTGGTGGATGGGGTGAGGTGGGGTGGTGGCGCGCCAGAGATCGATGAGGGTGCGGAGGATGCTGGGAGCGACGCCGTAGTAGGCGGTCACGTGGGCGTCGTTGGGGTGACCGGTGGTGAGGTTGCCGGCGGCGATGAGGCCGCTGGTTTCGACGCCGTGGATCTGGTCGAAGGGATGCTGGGGCGGCGGTGGTGGAGGCATCACCAGTACGGATTTGGATTTGCGTGGGGGCATGGTTAGCGGATCTGGACCAGGTTGGGGTTGCCGTCGAGGCCGAGAGTTTTGCGGCCTGCTGGGGGGATGTTGAGTGGCGTCCAGATGGGGGTTTCGAGGAGTGTGATGGTGGTGCGGCTTACGGTTTCGAGGCCGGCGAGGCGGTGTGTGATTTGAGCGACGAGTTGGGCTTGGGAAGATTCATCGGTCTGGGTGGGGGTGAGGGCGATTTCGATGATGTGCTTTTGCGGGACGCCGGGGATGTTGGTGCCGGGGGCCTCGAGGTCGCGGGTGATGGTGACGGAGTGGATGAGGCCGAGGTCGACGATGTTGCAGGGGAGGACGGGATCGTAGCAGTCGCGGAGGGCCTTGAGGATGTCGGACTCGGTGAGCATCTGTGTTGATGATAGAGGACAGCTGTGCGGCACGCGTCAGAGGCGCACGAATGCCCGCACCTCTGGGTTCGAGGTGTGGGCACTCGTTGGCAGAGTTGTCAGCAGCCGCTGAAGGAGATGAAGTCTCCGAGCGGGTTGGGCAGGGTTGGGGTGAAGGGTTCGAAGGGGAAGGATTGTGAGGTGTCAAAGCCTGCGGCTTTAGCAGCGTTGAAGTTTACGAAGGGGGTAAGCGCGGTTAAGGCCTGGTCGATTGAGGTCCAGCAGAGGGTTCTTTCGTAGCCATTGTTGTTTGGGGGAGCGATACTCTCTGCGACTCCCTGGATGCCGGTGATGGATTTGATGGGGCCGCCAAACTGCGGGGTCACGTCGCCACCTACGACTCGTGCCAGAGTGCGGTGGTCGCTTTCGATGCCCATGATGCGGGCTGCAGTGACTCGCAGGTTGCGCGTGGAGAAGTTGCGCACGCCAACTAGATAAGCTGCGATGAATGCGTCCTCGAGAGTGACCAGAATGTTGAGGGTGGTCTGAGCGTCCGAGAACATTTTTTTGGGATAGAAGAACTGTGTAAAGGGCGTGAACTGGTCGGTGACAGACTGCTCGAGAAGATAGTGGGACATCTCCTCCTGACGTGCGCCGATGAGGTAGCCCTGATCGTCGTCGGGGATTGTTTTGAAGAAGGGAGAGCTGTTGATGATGTTGGTGTAGGTGGTGACGGCGAGTGCTTCGGCGATCTGTGCGGCGATGAGGATGTCGCGATCGCTTTTCTTCAGGTGTTCGCGCTCGTACTGCATGCTCTCTGTCTCTTCCTGCTGTTGTGCTGAGACTGTGGTGGAGAGTGCGCCGAGAGAGGCGATGGTTGCGGCTCCGGTAAGGGCGGCGCCTTTGAGAAACGATCGTCGGGAGGATCCTGACTGGCTTTCTTCTGGCGAACGAACGGCTTCGATTTCGTTGAGTGCTTTCATTGCGGTACATCTCCTGATTCAATTCCTGAAAAGTTCGTCCACGGTTTACTTCGTTTTTTAAGGGGGCCCCAGGGGTCTCGGAGAACTTTCCGGGTGCATGGGGTACGCGACCTGTACGCCGCGTGGATGTCATGGATTTGTCAATTCGGAGAGGTTGAGGAGAGGGAGATTGATTTTGCGAAGTGTTGTGTCAGCGTAGAATCCAAAAATCATCCGTGGTTCGTTAAGGAGGCACAATGGCGATTAGCTTTGCGAAAGATATCCGCCCGCTATTTCGGGATGGGGACATTGAATGCATGAAGCCTGGTGGAATTGATCTTGATGATTTCGCGTGGATGAGTGTGCCTGCTAATGCGAGCCTTGTCTACGGCACGGTGGCGGATGGGTCGATGCCTCCGGGTGAACCGTGGTCAGCGGAAAGTGTTTCGCTGTTCAAGGAGTGGATGGACGCGGGTTATCCTGCGTAGTCCATTGCGGTACGCAAAAGGTACAACATGCATTCTGGATCGCGGCGGATTTAGTGAGTGCCGGCGGATTTGGGCGAGGATGCGTTTGACCAGGTTGACCAGGCGAGGCCGTCTGCATCGTTTCCAGCGTCGATGAGGGATTCGACCTTCCAGGTTTTTAGATCGATGGCGGCGACTTTGTGATCTTTGTTGCAGGAGACGTACGCGACGAGGCCATCGGGGCGGACGAGAACTTCCTGGGGCTGGCTGGGGACGTCGATGGTGCGGACGATCGAGAAGTTCGAGAGATCGATGACTGCGACCTTGGCTATTTTAGAGAGACAGAGGATGAGATAGCGGCCGTCGTGCGTGGATGCGCTGCCGTAGCCGGTGCCGGGGAGGGGAATCCAGGTCTGGAGTTTGCGGGTTGTGGTGTCGACGACGGCGAGGCGCGGGTTGTTCCAGTCGGAGGTGAAGAGGAGCTTGTCGTCGTTGCTGAGGGAGATGCGCTGGACACGTGTGGTTCCGGGCTCGCCGACGGGAATGATCGCGAGTGTTTTGTGGGTGTCGAGGTCGAGGACGGAGACGCTGGCGGGGCCTACGTTGGTGGTGTAGGCGAAGCGGCCGTCGTGCGAGAGAGCGAACATGTGGGACTGGGCGGCGCCGGTGGGAATCTTGTAGAGAATTTTGAGAGTCTTCGGGTCGATGACGGTGATGGCTTCGTCGAGTTCGGTGGAGACGTAGAGGAGATTGCGTTGGGTGTCGTAGACGGGAAGGTGGGGGCGGACGCCGTGGCCGAAGTCGACGGTGGCGGTGATCTTGTGGGTGGGGACGTCGATGACGAGCATCTCGTGGCCGTCGGTGCCGGGGCGGCCTACGCCTGCGTCCCCGTAGATGGGGAGGTAGGCGGTGCGACCGTCGGGCGAGGTCGTGACTTCGTGGCCGGTGATGCGATCTTCCTGGAGGGCGAAGGTTTGTTTGGCAGTGACGGGGTCGATGAAGGAGAGGGTGCGGTCCGTCTGATTGGCTACGAGGAGGGTGCCTGAGGATTGGGCGAAGGCGGAGAGGCTTGCGGTGGAGATGATTGCGATGGCGATGGACGAGGAGAGTACGCGGACGGTGAAGAGGAGAATCTTCATAGGCTGAGAGTTTACCGTCTGCGCATGGGTGGGTGTCAGTTTTTGCGTTCGACCAGATATTGGGCGAGGGATTTGAGTGGGGCTGCGGCTTCGCCGAAGGGGGCCAGGGCGGCGAAGGCGTCTGCGATGAGCTCTTCGGCGTCGTGGAGGGATTGGTCGATGCCGAAGACGGCGGGCCAGGTGGCTTTGGTGGTGGCGGTGTCTTTGCCGGCGGTCTTGCCGAGCTCTTCGGAGCTTTGGGTCATATCGAGGACGTCGTCGACGATTTGGAAGGCGAGGCCAGCTTTTTCGCCGAAGGTGCGGAGGCGGGCGATGGTGTCGGCGTAGGGGGAGTAGGCGGCGCGGCTTGGTTTGGACTCGGGTTCGTCGTTGCTGTGGCTGCTGCTGGCGGAGCGGTGGCGGAGGCTGAGGCCGTAGAGGCCGCCGGAGACGATGCTGGTGGTGATGAGAGCGCCGGTCTTGGAGCGGTGGATGGCTTCGACGAGTGCGGCAGTGGGGGCGGTGCCTTCGGCTTCGATGTCCATGACCTGGCCGCCGATCATGCCGGGGGGGAGCTTGGTGTCGAGGTCGCCTACGCGGCCAACGCCGGTGCCGATGGCGAGGGAGATATCGCGGAGGATGGCGACGGTGGTAGGGGAGGAGATGGGAAGGCCCGCGATGGTCTGGAAGGCGAGGGTTTGGAGGGCATCGCCGGCGAGGATGGCGGTGGCTTCGCCGAAGACGACGTGGGCGGTGGGCTGACCGCGGCGGAGGTCGTCGTTGTCGAGGGCGGGGAGGTCGTCATGGATGAGCGAGTAGGTGTGGAGCATCTCGAGCGCGGCGCCAAGGTCGGCAATGCCTTCGGGATAGGTTACGGTGCCTGCGACCATGCGAGCGGCTTCCATGCAGAGGATGGGACGGAGACGCTTGCCGCCGGCGAAGGTGCTGTGACGCATGGCGCGGTGGATGGAGTGAGGGAGCGTGTCGGTTGCGGGCAGGAGGCGTTCGAGGGCAGCATCGGTGAGCTGAGCGCCGGAGAGAAGCAGATCTTTTACCGTGGGTTGCATCGGCTTCGATGATAAATCAGCTTGATTGATGTGCGTTTGGGTTGGTGGTTTCTGTGCGTGAGTTCGTGATGTTTAGGAGAGGGTGGTTTGCGATTGAGATGTGCGGCGGATGAGGAAGAAGAGAGTTGCGAGAGCGAGGAGGGAGATCGTGTCGCCGATGGTTTGGTCGAGGGTGTGGGTGTAGGTGATTTCGATGGTGGATGGGCCGACGGGGATGGGGAGGGCGATGAGGCCGTCGTCGCGTTGGTCGCGGGTTGAGTCGGGTGAGCCGTTGAGGGTGATGTGCCAGCTTGGGTAGTCGCGGAGATTGAGGATGAGGTCTTCGGCGGTGGGGGCGTTGATTGTGATGTGAGGGGGAGTGGGGCCGGGTTGGGTGTTGGTGGGGGCTTTGGCGTTGGGATCGGGGGAGAGCCAGAAGGCGGGATCTTTTGGGGAGAGGGAGTCGTTGTCCGCGGTGGTGGGGGTGTACTCGTCGGTGGGATCGGTGCCCTGGTTGGATTGGAAGAGAGCTTGGCGGGCTGTTGGGGTGTCTTCTTCATCACAGGATTGGTGGAAGAAGGTGTAGGCGGGGTAGGTCAGGGTTGCGGCGATGACGATTGCGATGAGTGTGCGGGTGAGGGGTCTGAGGTGCACGCGGGTAAGCGCAAGGGCGGCGCATAGGCCGAAGACGGCGGCGAGGATCGCGAGGAAACGCCAGGGGAATTGGAGGAAGGCTAGTTCGGGGGCGTGGTTCCAGATGATGGCGGTGAGGGGTGTCAGGAGGAGGGCAATGGCTGCGGTGAGGATGGCCAGGGAGATGTTGAGGTTGCGCGGCGCGGGAGGAGTGATGGTGATGCCAGTGAAATGCGGGGGTCTCTCCACTTCCCCTTCGACTCTCTTTGCTTGCTCAGGGTCCGGTCGAGATGCCGATTTTTTTAGCGGGTTTGAAAGGGACAACGGGTTGTCGTCGGCAAAGTTTGTAAAGTGGTCGGCGGGATTTGTGGGTGTGTTTTTTTTGCCGGATTGAGTGAAGGCGATTGCGATGGCGACGATGGTCAAGGTGAGGAGGATGATGGCAAGGAGGGATGCGGTGTGGAGAACCTGATCGTGTGCGAGGTCGCCGGTGTGGTGGAAGAGGAAGTTGTCCTGGATGCGCATGTTGGGGATGATGGCCATGGCGATCTGGACGTAACGGCGTTCGTAGGCGGCGGGGACGATGTAGAAGGCGGCTAGTGCTAGGCCGAGGATGGTGCCTGCGATGGTGTTGATGGCGATTTCTCTGCGCAGGCTGCTGGGCTTGGCTAGGCGGATGAGGGTGAGGAGAGCGAGGGCGTAGCAACTCATGACGGCGGCGGGGGCGTTGGTGAGCCAGAGGAGAGCGATGGGGATGGCGATGCTAGGAATGGTGACGCGCTCGCGCAGAATGGCGTGGAGGAGGAGCGGGATAAAGGCTGCGGCGAGGAGTTCGGCATAGGCGGTGCGCTCGTAGGCGGTGAAGAGCATGTAGGGATTCACCGTGTAGAGGATCGCAGCTATGAGAGCGGCGGTGGGAGGAGCGAAGGCGCGGGCAAGACGGTGGAGCGCGAGGCCGCTGGCGGTGAGGGCTAGCCAGGTGTAGACGATGGGCGTTGCTGTGATCGGGAAGATGAGGGTGAGGATCGCGCCGAGTGTCCAGGAGAGTGGAGGGTAGAAGACGAAGCGGGGTTCGCCAGCGTTCCAGGCGGCGGTGTAGGCCCAGTGGGGGTGGAGGTTGCCGTGAGTGAACTGGCGGGCGGCTTCCATCCAGTTGAGGAGATGGAAGTCGAAGTCGTGGCCGCAGGAGCAGCCGTGGAGGATGAGGGGGAGGATGGCGATGCAGGCGGCTAGAGGGATCAGAAGGTAGGGTAGCCGGTCGCGCTGCATGTTGAGTAGAGTATCGCAGGGGGTGACGGCTGAAGTCTCAACGGGCGCGATCTCTTACAAGCAGGGAGTAGCACAGCGTGAAGACGAGGCCTTCCAGGAGGATACCCGCGACCTGAGACCACGGATCGCTCGCATGGGCAAGTTTCCTCCAATCCCAAGCCGCTCTGAAGGCAAAGTAGACGGGAAGCATGTAAAGCAGCCGTAAGAAGTAGCGAGCCCATGACTGAAGTGCCGGGGTTGTAGTAGACATGGAGATCCTCCCCGATATTTGAGACCACAAAGCAATCTAGAAGTTGCCGTCTTTTTTGGATCGACTTAGTGGGCGCCTTCGGGGGCTTTGCCTGGTTTCACCTTCTTGAAGGTCCATACGATGAAGACGCATAGGAAGCAGAGGATCGAGAGCCAGCGAAACACGTCTACGAACGACCAGAGGGAGGCTTGCTGACCGAGTTGTTGATAGAGCGTGGTCTGCGCAGGGGACAGCGAGTTACTTTGTCCGTAATAACCGCTGAGCGCCTGTTGGGTTGCGGTCATGCTGTTTTGAAACTGCTGGCCAGTCTGAGGGACCGAGTTGAGGATGAGATTTTGATGGACAGCAGAGCGGCGGGTAAGGAGGGTTTGGGCGATGGAGATTCCTATGGAGCCGCCGATGTTCCGCATCAGGTTGAAGAGACCGCTAGCGTTGCCAATTTGCTTGTTGTCGAGCGTGCCGTAGGCGGCGGTGCTGATAGGGACGAAGATGAAGCTGAGTCCAAAGCCTGTGATGAAGATGGGCAATAGGAGAGTTGTTGGAGATATATCGAGGGTGACGTTGCCGAAGTAGAACGTCGTGAGGCCGAAGGTGATAAATCCGAAGCTGAGGAGATAACGAGGATCGATCTTATTGGAGAGAAAACCGATGATTGGCATGCCGCAGACTGCCCCTATACCGCGAGGAGCAACGGCCAGGCCGGCAGTGAACGCGGTGTATCCAAGTAACTCCTGGTAGAAGAGCGGAAGAACCGTGGTGGTGGAGTAGATACCGATGCCAAACATGAAGATAAGTACGGAGCCGATTCGGAAGTTGCGATCTTTGAGAACTTTGAGATCGACTATGGCATCTTTGTCGCGCCAGCAGTGCCAGCAGAAGTAGACAAAGGAGATGACGAGGAAGAAGACGGCCCAACGGATCCAGACAGCTCCGAACCAGTCATCCTCCTGACCTTTGTCGAGGACGACCTGAAGGCATCCGGTCCAGACAATGAGTGCGCCAAACCCGTAGCGGTCGAAGGCAGCGACCACGGTTTTTTTGATGTAGGCGGGGTCGTGGACAAACCTGTTGATCATGACCAGGGCGAGGATCCCGATCGGGATGTTGATGTAAAAGGCATAGCGCCAGGAGTAGGTGTCGGTGAGCCAGCCGCCGAGAGTTGGACCAAGGACTGGGGCGACGACGACTCCGAAGGCAAAGACAGCCATGGCGGCTCCGCGCTTGGCGGGCGGGAAGGATTCGAGGAGGATGGCCTGGGAGAGGGGCTGGAGGGCGCCTCCACCGGCGCCTTGAATGACGCGTGCGAGGAGCATGATGCCCAGGGTGGGTGCCGCTCCGCATGCGAAGCTCGCGATGGTGAAGATCGTGATGCAGGACATGAGGAAGCGCTTGCGGCCGAACCGGAGGGAGAACCAGTTGCTGGCGGGGAGAACGATGGCGTTGGCGACGAGGTAGCTGGTCAGGACCCAGGTGGCTTCGTCGTTGGAAGCGGAGAGAGAGCCGGCAATGTAGGGGAGGGCGACCGAGGCGATGGCGGTGTCGAGCACCTCCATGAAGGTGGCGAGCATGACCGATGCGGCGATCAGCCAGGGGTTGACGCCTTGGGTCACGGAGGCGGATTGATCGGGTGGTGCGCTCGCAGCCGAGGCCATGGTCTCCGGAAGGATCCTTGTGGTGGAGTGATTGTCTTCTAAATAGAGGCAAAAAAGGAGGTAATGGATGCATTCGAAGTTTGGGCGGTGCGGTTAGCGACGCAAAAAGGCGGCAGGCCCGTTGGATGGAGCCTGCCGCGCTTGGTTGGTTGTGGTTTTCCGGCGTTCGTCTGCCGGTTCGGTGTCGAGGGCTTTAGGAGGGGTTGCGGCCCATCGGGCCCATCGACTGGGAGACGTTGTGATAAGAGCCCATCTGAAGCCTCCGCGTGGAGGGGGAGTGGCGGAGTGGAGGAACTTGGACGGCGTCGAGGCTCTTGGGAAGGTGGGTGGACCAGGTGTAGGTCGTGGTCGAGATATCGGTGGAGTCTGGGGTGGCGTTGCAGCCGGAGAGGAGACCGGCGAGAAGTCCTGCGAGGCCCAATGAAGCGACTTTCAGGAGGCGGCGTGCGGTGCGGCGTGCAGTAAGGGAAGGCATGAGCAGAGCTCCAAGTGATGCATTAATTGAAGGAAGCGTAACCGGGGGCATCAAGGGCGACAATGACACCTTCGAGTGACCGATTGGGCGATGTCGCCGGGGTGCTTTGGCGAATCACGTGTTTGGTTTATCGGAGGGTAGGAGTCGGGACTGGAGGCATACCGGGAGGATTTTGGGGTTAGATTTGGGTTCTTTTGTAACGGTTGAGCGGCGGCTAAAGCTATTTGGAAGAATGAGTAAGGGTTTTGAATCCAATAGGTGGCCGGGTACATCAGAATAGTTGACAATAAGTGACTCAAGGTGAGACTCTTGGGATGTCAAAAATGTTGATGGGCTGCGAGCCCAGAATGGGGATGTGGGATGGCGAAGATTATTGGAATTGACTTGGGAACGACGAACTCGTGCGTCGCGGTGATGGAAGGCGGCGAGCCGAAGGTGATCCCGAATGAAGAGGGTGGCCGGACGACCCCTTCGGTGGTTGCGTTTACCAAGAGCGGCGAGCGGCTGGTGGGCCAGGTGGCCAAGCGCCAGGCGATTACGAATCCGGAGAATACGGTTTATTCGATCAAGCGGTTTATGGGTCGTCGCATGAATGAAGTTGGCGACGAGATGAAGATGGTGCCGTACAAGGTTGTTGCGAAGGGCGACAACATTGTGGTGAGCGCGCAGGGCAAGGAGTTCACTCCGCCTGAGATCTCGGCGATGATTCTGCAGAAGCTGAAGAAGGCTGCGGAGGACTATCTCGGGACCTCGGTGACCGAGGCTGTGATTACGGTTCCGGCTTACTTCAACGATGCTCAGCGTCAGGCGACGAAAGACGCCGGCAAAATTGCCGGACTTGATGTGAAGCGTATTGTGAACGAGCCGACGGCGGCTGCGCTTGCTTATGGTTTGGACAAGAAGAAGGACGAGACGATTGCGGTCTATGACTTCGGTGGCGGCACGTTCGATATTTCGATCCTTGAGGTTGGCGAAGGCGTCATTGAAGTGAAGTCGACCAATGGTGATACACACCTTGGCGGTGACAACCTTGACCAGCGCATTGTGGATTGGCTGATTGCTGAGTTCAAGGCCGATACCGGACTTGATCTGCATGCGAAGGGCAACGAGATGGCGCTGCAGCGGTTGAAGGATGCTGCAGAGAAGGCCAAGATCGAACTGTCGACGGCGCAGGAGTCGGAGATCAATCTGCCGTTTATTACTGCGGATGCGAGCGGACCGAAGCATCTTGTTCGGAACTTGACTCGCGCGAAGCTGGAGTCGTTGGTCGATGATCTGTTGCAGCGGTCGATTGGGCCGTCGAAGCAGGCGATGAAGGATGCCGGCGTGGATGCGAGCAAGATCGATGAGGTGGTTCTCGTCGGTGGACAGACTCGTATGCCGAAGATTCAGCAGTTGGTGAAGGAGCTGTTCGGCAAGGAGCCGCATAAGGGTGTGAACCCGGATGAGGTTGTGGCGATTGGCGCGGCGGTTCAGGCTGGTGTGTTGGCTGGTGAAGTGAAGGATCTGTTGCTGCTCGATGTGACTCCGCTGACGTTGTCGATTGAGACGATGGGCGGTGTGGCGACGGCGATGATCAACCGGAACACGACGATTCCGACGAAGAAGACGGAGACGTTTTCTACGGCGGCTGATTCGCAGACTGAAGTTGAAGTGCATGTGCTGCAGGGCGAACGGCCGATGGCAGCGCAGAACCGGACGCTGGGCAAGTTCAAGCTGGCTGGCATTCCTCCTGCTCCGCGTGGCGTGCCGCAGATCGAGGTTACTTTTGACATCGATGCGAACGGCATTCTGAATGTAACGGCGAAGGATAATGCGACTGGCAAGGATCAGAAGATTACGATCACGAGCTCGTCGGGCCTGAGCAAGGAAGAGGTTGAGCGGATGGCGAAGGATGCCGAGGCTCATGCGGCTGAGGACAAGGAGCAGCGGGAGGCGGTCGAGGCTCGCAATGGACTGGATTCGTTGGTCTACAACATCGAGAAGATGTTGAAGGATGCGGGCGATAAGGTTCAGGAGTCGGATAAGACCGAGGTCGAGGCGGCTCTGGCTGAGGCGAAGACGACTTTGGCTGGAACGCCGAGCGCAAGTGAGCTGAATGCTGCGAAGGATCGTCTAACGACTGTGAGCCACAAGCTTGCAGAGGCGATGTACAAGGCGTCTGCGGCATCAGCACCGACCGATGGTGCGACAGGTGCGACGGAAACGCACGAAGAGCCGAAGAAGGACGAAGGCGTGATCGATGCTGAGTACGTCGACGTCGATGAAAAGAAATAAGTGTAATCCGTAGCGGCTGGTTTTGACGTAATAAAGGTGAGGGGCGTTCCTGATGGGGTGCCCCTCCTTTTTATCGGGCTGGCTTACGGCGATAGACGTGTAGAGTGCGTCTATCACCAGAAAGGTGTGTAGCGGTGAGCAGAAGAAACAGGGAAGATGAGTACGCAGAGACGTTTTGGATGGAGAACCTGGAACTCAATCGATTGCTTGGAGGGAAGACCATGACCGAGACGATGTGGAAGTGCGACCAGGTTCGAGCAGGCCGGCTGTACAACCGGATGATGTTCGATACCAAAGAAGAAGCGGTGAAGTTCGCTCAGCGGATGCAGCAGATGGAGCCTGATCAGATGTTTTCGATCGAGGCGATTGAGGCGCGGCAGGTCTGGAACTAATGCTTTGATGAAGCGCGAAGGTGGGAGTTTGCGCGCTTTCTGGTACTCGTAGGAGATCGAGACAAGCAGGAGAGTGAGGACGAAGGCAGGCGCGACTTCAAGTGCGTTGGCCGTCGTCCTTGCTGTTTTGTGGGCAGCTATTGGATGGGAGGGACCTTTGGATGGGAAGAACCTTCGGCAGCTTGCGGGACGCATCAAAAGAGGCTGGAGGACATCTGGTGGTGAATTGGGAGGCGGTTCAGGCGGTGGCAACGGCTGCTTTGGTGGTTACGAGTGCCGGTGCTATCTCTTATGCCGGGTTGCAGCTGCGACATGAGCGAGATTATCGGGCGGTCGAGAATCTTGAGAAGCAGCTTAGCTTCTTTTTGTCAGAGAAGTTTGTCTCGGTCAGGCAGAGGCTGGCGGAGTCTCGGCTGGAGGGTGACGAGTTGAAGGAGTGGACGCTTGAAGAGCCGCCTGTGAGTGCGTTCGAGGTGCTGGACTTTTATGAGCATCTGTCATTGCTGGTGAAGAAGGGCCACCTGGATGTGTATGACGTGTGGCATACGTTTTATGAATGGGCGCAGCCGGTATATGTCGACATGCAGCGGTTGATCGAGAGTGAAGAGAGTGCTTATACGGAGCACTACCGGGATTTGCAGAAGATGATGCGGCAGATGGACGAGATTCAGATGGACAAGATGCAGACGCAAAAGGGAGAGCACTGGGCGCTGTGGACTCCGGAGCGGATTATCGAGCACTACCGGTATGAGTTGAAGACGAGCGGACGGCCGCGACGTGTTCGGCGGCGACATCAGACGCAGGTGACTGCGACGAGGTTGAGGGAAGATGCCTGAGGGAAATGAGATTCATCGATGGGCCGAGAGGCACTCGGCTGCGTTTGCCGGGAAGACCGTTCGGGTGGATGGGCCGCAGGGACGGTTTACTGATTCGTCGATGATTGATGGACGAAAGCTGAAGCGGGTTCTGGCTGTGGGCAAGCATCTCGGATATGACTTCGGGAAGGATCTGATTCTGCATGTCCATCTTGGGTTGCAGGGGGATTTTACGGAGGGGTCGGGGCCGCTGCCGGAGGTGCGTGGTGCGCTGCGGCTGCGGATGTGGAATGATGCCGCGGTGAAGAGGCCAGCGGTGCCCGGAGTGAGCAAACGGCATGCCTGGTATTCGGAGGATGACGGGACTGGACATATTGAATCGTCGAAGGTGGCGTGGGTGGAGTTGCGTGGGCCGATGGACTGCTCGATCTATTCGCAGGAGAAGTGGGATGCGCTGCTGGCGCGGCTGGGACCCGATCCGTTGAATGGAGATGGGCCGGAGAAGATGATTGCGCGAGTTGCGAAGAGCAAGAAGGCGATTGGAGAGCTACTGATGGATCAGTCGGTGGCGGCTGGAGTGGGAAATATCTTTCGCGCGGAACTACTGTTTCGGGCGCGGCTGAGCCCGTTTACTCCGGGGAAGGAGGTAGCGGAGAGCACGCTGCGGTCGATATGGAAGGAGGCGGGCATATTGATGAAGGCCGGGATGGTTGACCGGAGGATTGTGACGACGAAGCCGAAGGATCGGCCACACAAGAGTGGGCCAGTGCTGAAGGAAGAGGCGCACTATGTATATCGGCGGCACGGCCGGCCCTGCTTTATCAGCGGGACGAAGATTTTGACGAAGGTGATGGCGGGACGGAATCTATTTTGGTGTCCGGTCTGCCAGGCGGAGCAGGAATCGAACGTTGAGTAAGGTTTAGAGATGCGCGTAAGGCGCATTGGTATGAGAATGGAAGAAGATTATGGCGACGACACAGACGAAGGACTATTACGGCACGCTGGGCGTGAAGAAGACGGCGACGGCGGAGGAGATTCGCAAGGCGTTTCGCAAGGCTGCGCGGAAGTATCACCCGGACGTGAATCCGAATGACAAGAAGGCTGAGGAGAAGTTCAAAGAGATCTCCGAAGCCAACGATGTTTTGAGTGACGACAAGAAGCGGAAGATCTACGACCAGCTTGGCTTCTACTCGGACAATATCGATCCGGCTGCGGCGGAGGCGGCTGCGCGGGGCGGATATGGCGGCGGGTCTGCTGCTGGTTATGGAGGCGGACGCCCTGGTGCGGGCCGCGGCGCAGGGCAGGAGGTTCCGTTTGATTTTGGCGGGTTCGATTTCTCGGACTTCCAGAGCGGGCGCGCGGCGCAGCAGGAATCGGGCGGCGGGTTTGGCGGGAGCTTCAAGGATATTTTCAGCGGGATGTTCAACGGGGGGAAACAGGCCGCGCGTGGGCCGCAGCCGGGGACCGATCTTGAGTACCAGGTGAACGTCGATTTCTGGACGGCGGTGCGGGGTGGTGTGACGCGGCTGGAGATTCAACGGCAGGAGGTCTGTCCGACGTGCAAGGGCAAGTCAACGACGGGCGGCAGCGTGGAGTGTCCGGAGTGCCATGGTTCGGGACAGGTGACGCAGATGGGCGGCCGGATGAAGTTCAATATCCAGTGCCCGCGGTGCGGTGGGTCAGGGAAGGTGCAGAACTCGTGTCCAACGTGCGATGGCGAGGGTGTGGTGACGAAACGGGAGCCGCTGGAGTTTCGGATTAAGCCCGGAACTCGAGATGGTCAAAGGATTCGGTTGGCCGGCAAGGGCAACGCGGGGACCAATGGCGGTCCTGCGGGAGATCTGTTTTTGATCATCAAGGCGGGGACGCATCCGGTATTTACAAGGACGGCGGATGACATATATGTAACTGTTCCGGTTACCATGACCGAAGCCGCGCTGGGAGCGAAGATCGATGTGCCCACGATCGATACCCATGAAGGCGGCGCGAGGACGCAGTTGAAGATTCCTCCAGGGACACAGACGGGGCAGAAGCTTCGGCTGCGGGAGAAGGGAGTGCCTTCGGCTTCGCGGGAGGGTGTGCGTGGCGATCAGATTGTGGAAGTGAAGATTGTCGTGCCGAAGGTGCATGATGAGCGGAGCAAGGAGATTCTGAGGGAATTGGCAAAGTTGAATCCGGAGGATCCGCGCGAAGATTTATTTGAACGCGCATAAGTTTGCCGATTTTGCACCCCGCTCGGCATTTCATTGCATCCAAGTTCATCAAGAATGTTTGAGCTTATACGGTTCATTTGCACTGAATGTTGTGCACCGTGATGAAATCCCCCTAGTTCGGAGGTGATTCCATGTGGCATCTGGCGCGGACGCGGATGTTTGCGGGTCTCGTGTTCTCCATGATTTTTGCTTGCGCGGGGTGGTTGCAGGCACAGAGTCGGACGACTCCAACTGCGGAGGAGATTGTCAGGCGAATGCTGGTGAAGAACGACGAGCGTCAGGCGGCGCTAGAACACTACAGGACAGACCGAACCTATCAGTTGGAGTATGACGGTACTGGCGGCAAGCACCATGCAGAGATGGTCGTGCGAGCGGAGTATCAGGCGCCCGGCCGAAAGAACTTTACGGTGCTTTCGGAGTCTGGGTCGAAGTTGCTTTGCAGGGAGGTTTTGCGGCGGCTGGTGGATAAGGAAGAAGAGACGTCGGAGAAACCAGACTGGCAACGTGCGATGTTTTCCTCAGATACATACACTGTGCAGCTGTTGGGCCGTGAGCAGTTGGAGGGAATGAACACCTGGATTTTGAAGGTAGAGCCGAAGGTTGACAGCAAGGTGGCTTATCGCGGAAAAGTATGGGTGAGTATGGATGACTTTGCGATGGTGAGGGTGATGGGTGAGCCGGCGAGGAGCCCTTCGTGGATGCTGGACAGCGCTGCGTTCGACTCCTGGTATATGCGACGGGGGGACGTGTGGGTTCCGGCGAAGAATGTTTCGACGACACATGTTCGAATTGGGGGGGAAGCAAAGGTGACGATCGACTATGGAAAGTATGACGTTCTGTTAACAAGACCTATCGTCGCTGCAGATCAGCATGGACATGAAGGGGCATCAGTTCAGAATGCGGGGAGACCACTCAAGGCTAGTCTGACTCATTAGGGCGTACGGAGGCGGAGTGGAGGCTAAAGTACGCACGCCGGTGAGCTTTGAAGTTTATGTTCGCTGAACCCATATCGCGCTAGATGGATAATTACTGCGGTCTGGGATCGATAGATTGTGGCTGGAAGGGGCCGGGAGAACAAATTCGTTGACGAGGCTGGCGAGGTATTGGGTGGTTTCGGGAGCGAGACCGGCAACGCGAGCGGCGAGCCAGGCTTGTGGGGTGATGGTGATCTCGGCGCGACCTGCGATGACGGCATGATAGATCTTGTTGGCGGCGCGGTTGGCTGAGGCGGCCAGGATGGGAGTCTTGGCGGAGAGTTTGAACCAGCGCTCCTCTTTTTTAGTCTGGCCGGTGAAGTGGGCGTGAGCCTCTCCTTTGGTGCGCATGAGGCCAGGGCAGACGGTGGTGACGCGGATGCCCTTGTGGCGAAGTTCGGCATGAAGGCCTTGGGAGTAGCCAACGAGGGCGAACTTGCTGGCGACGTAAGGGAGCATGTGAGGCATGGCGAATTTGCCGCCGATGCTGGCGATGTTGACGATAGACGCTTGGCCGTAGGTGGGGTTGCGTTGGAGCAGGTGCGGAAGAGCGGCGTTGGTGGTGTAGAGCGAAGCGAAGAAGTTGGTGGCCATAGCGCGTTGGTAGGCTTCTATAGGTTGATCTTCAACGGGACCGACTTCAATGACGCCAGCGTTGTTGATGAGGATGTCGATGTGGCCGAAGAAGCCGACGGCGTAGTCGACGAGCGTGGCTGCCTGTTCGGCGTCGGTGAGATCGGCGGGGAGCAGGAGAATATCGTCAGGATGCTTGACGGCTTTGTGTGTGAGGAGGGTGTCGCGGGCGTGGGTCAGTTCGTCGGAGTCTCTGGAGACCAAGACGAGTTTTGCTCCGGAACGTCCATAGCGATGTGCGAGAGCGAGACCCAGGCCGCGGGAGCCGCCGGTGATGAGTACGACACGGCCGCGGTGGCGCTTTGGGGGACGCAGTATGGTGCGGGCAGCGGCGACGGCGCCAACTCCAGCGATGGCGCTGATTCCGGCAACTCCGGCGATGATCTTTGTGGTGTGAAGCGCGGCTCTGGCGGTCTTCATAGTTTTAGATGAGATGCTGATTCAGGGCATGGTGAAGTTAAGTTGACTTGCATATGTTGAGAAGAGCTAGACTTCGGTAGGGCATCTGGTCAGGGTTTAGATTTCAGGGGTTGGGACTATGGCGACAAAGCGGAAGAGCAAAGGCGCGTACATGATTTCGTCGGTGGCGGAGATGTACGAGATTCATCCGCAGACGTTGCGTTTGTATGAGCGTGAGGGGTTGCTGCGGCCGTCGCGGAGTGAAGGCAATACGCGTCTTTATACCGATGAGGACCTGGAGCGGCTGGAGTTTATCTTGAACCTGGCGCGAGATCTGGGCGTGAATATCGCAGGGATTGCGATCGTGCTGCAGATGCGGGAGCGGATGGAGGAGATGAATCGGCAGATGCAGGGGTTTGTCGACTATGTTCGGACGGAGATGTTGACACGAATGCAGCAACAACAGACCCCGGGGGCTGGGTTGGTTCCGTTTCGTCGTCAGGTTGTGATTCCAACCGGACGGAAGGATAAGAAGACCGGCTGAAGTGTTTATCTTGAAGTGACTATCTAGGGCCTAATCGAACGAGAACGCCGCCGGGATTGATGCGATAGCGTTCGCCGCGATAGATGATCTCTCGCCCAAAGTAGCTGGCGGCCCAACTGTAGAAACCGAGGAGATCGCAGAGGGGATAGAGCCAGAAGAAGGTGAGCGATAGCCTGTCGCGCATGATGGCGAAGCCGATGAGCAGGGCCTGAAGACAGCGATTGGCGATTGCGGCAACGAGAAGCCAGAAGCCGATGGTGGGTCTGCCGATGGCGAGTCCGGAGAAAAAGCCGAGGAGACCGAAGGGCATGGCGTAGGTGAGACCGGTGCCGAGGTGTCCGGCGGGACGGGAGCAGCGTGTGTTCTTCGCCCAGCTGATCTGGTGACGCAGGCCAGCCATGTAGCTCCCATAGTTGATGCAGTGATCGACGATGGCTGTTGAGAGTACTACCTTGTAGCCTTTTTCCGCGATGCGGTTGCCGAGCCAGAAGTCGTCGGCGAGTAGATCTCCCATGTCTTTGAGGCCGCCGATCTGGTCGATCAGGGCTTTTCGGGTGAGGAGCGTGGGACCGAGCCCGAATTTGATGTCCTCGATCAGATTTGCGGTCAGGACGCCACTGGAGAACTCGACGGTTTGTGTGAGGGCGGTGGGCAGCGAGGTGGTGGCTGCTGGTTTTCCCCGAAAGACACAGGTGACCAAGCCGACGGTGGGGTCAGCCAGAGGTTGCAGGATGTCGTGGAGATATGTGGGGCTGACGCGAACGTCGCTGTCGGAGAAGAGGATTGTCTCGTGCTGTGCTGCTTCGACGAGTAGCGACATGGAGAAGGTCTTGGGATTTTGCCAGAGTGGCTCGCCTGAGGCCAGGAAGCGCGCGGGAATGGATGGGAATCTCCGAGCTACTTCTTGAGCACAGATGATTCCTGGATCGGAGAGCGATCTCGCGCAGAAGATGAGTTCAAACTCGGGATGGTTGAGGGTGAAGAAGCTTTCGAGGTTCTGCTCAAGTCCCCATTCCTTGCCGTGGAGGGGCTTGAGGATGCTTACCGGAGGGGCGTAGCTGCCTTGATCGTTGCGCCGGGAGCGGAATCGCAGGCCGCCGATGAGGGCCAGAAGAAAAGACACTCCGGAGGTCACGATGCCGAAGAAGCCAAGGGCAAATGCAACGCGGCCGATCAGGAGCAGGATGGGGGACATGGCTTCTGTAAGGATATCGGCTCGTGTTGGGTTGTGCCACTGCAGGATGGGCTGCAGGGATGGTGATGGAGGAGCGATCAGCGGTTGGAGAGGATGAATTTACCGCCTTCGGCGGCGAGCAGGTGCACCGGAGCGAAGCGTGCAAGGTCGGCGGCACGTTGCTTGTTGAAGGTGAGCAGGAAGATGCGCTGGGAGCCGGACCAGGCTTGGCGGAGACCGTCGTCGGTTCCGAAGATGGGTGGGGCATCAGGCCAGAAGGAGCCATACCACGGGCCGTAGATGCGCCCGTTGACGAGGCCTGCCTGTTGGCCGGTGTAGAAGAGGATGGATGAGCCGGAGGAGAGCCAACCGTCGATGATGACGCGGTCGCCGGGCCTGATGTCCTGATTGACGGCCGCGGCGAGGGACTTCGACCCAAGGATGGGATAGAAGCGGACGAGGCCTTCGTGTGCGGCGAGAAGGGTGAGTGTCATCGCAGCGGCGAGGACGAGATTCGCAGCGTAGGTGAATGAGCGGCGTCGCAGGAGGTAGCTGCCTAGGCCGACGCCGAGCATGCTGAGGGCGACAGCGATAAGCGGTCCACGGAAGATTCCCATGGCGTCGTCAGTGAGGTCGAAGAGATGGCCGAGGGAGAGGTTGTAGAAGTCCGGGTTGGAGTTGAGTAGAGAGGCTAAATCGGCACCGGGAGCGGGGCGTGGTGCCGTCATTGCCAAATATCCGCAGACGATGGCAATGATCGTGGTGAGGGGCAGGAGAAGATAGACGTGCCAGTGGAGGGCGCTCTCGGTGGCCGTGGCTCCTGCGTCGTGGAGTGTGGAGCGTGAGGATTGGTCGGCGCGTGCGAGGAGACCGCCGGCCATGAGGCACAAGGCCGGTATCGCGGGAATGGAGTAGTACTCCTGACGGCTGGAGAGCGAGAAGAAGCCCATGACGAGGATGCTCCATAGAAGGAGAGAGAGCGCGGCTTCGTGCTCGCGGGCAATGGACAAGGTGTTGGCTGTAATGCTGGATGCGTGGTTGCGGAGGGTTCGGACGTGATTGGCGATAGCTGCAGGAAGGAAGACGGTCCAGGGCAGGACCCAGATGGCGAGATAGAGCCAGAAAAGAAGCACGGGAGTCTGGCCGTAGTCATGGG
This sequence comes from Tunturiibacter psychrotolerans, assembly GCF_051013365.1. GTDB lineage: Bacteria > Acidobacteriota > Terriglobia > Terriglobales > Acidobacteriaceae > Edaphobacter > Edaphobacter psychrotolerans_A. The sequence goes on from NZ_CP132941.1 coordinate 3,913,339, forward strand.
GGATGCGTTTTGAGAGGAAGCGGGCGATGTGCTCGTTGTAGAGATAGAACCAGGCCCAGCCTCCGGTGGCGGGGAGACCGAAGCCGGCAGGTAGTGGGATTGCGGGAGTGCGGAGGGCGGCGAGGATGTGCCAAGGCGCTGCGAGAGCGAGGAAGACTAACGTGCTAGGGATGAGATGGAGTTTGAGGAGGAGACGGAGTTGCTTTGTGAAGGCCAGGTAGAGGAGGACGAAGCCGATGGGAAAGACAAGTCCGATGAGACCTTTTGTCAGGACATTTGCGGCCATGACGGCGGCGAATGCGAGGCAAGGAAGAAGTGCGGATCTGTGTTGTTGGGGAAAGTTAGAGGTGCCATCTGGCTGAAGGCGATTGAGGGCGATGAGGAAGAGATGGACCGCCAAGGTCATCCAGAGGGCGAGGAGAATGTCCGGGATGTAGAAGCGGGTGTAGAGGTAGGGGCCGATGCTGGTGGCGACGGCGAGTGCGGCGTAGAAGCCACCGCGGTCGGGTTTATCGATGGGAGAGGTTGTTGCAAAGAGGCGGATGCCGAGGGCGTAGACCGATAGGAGCAGCGCAAGGACGGCCAGGGCAAGTGGGAGGCGAGCGGCCCAGTCGTGAATGCCAAAGAGATGCATCGAGCCGGCTGCCATCCAGTACATGAGGGGAGGCTTGTCGAAGAAACGAATGCCATCGATGGTTGGTGTGACGAAGTCGTGGCGCTGGAGCATCTCGCGAGCGATCTCGATGTAGATGGAGTCGACGTCGTCGAGGAGGCCGGGGGTGAAGAGGCCGCCGATCTGAAGGATGAGCCAGAGACAGAAGATGATGACGAGAGAGACGGGACTCCAAAGGCGTCTCGGGGTAGCGCTTTGGGGAGAGGTCTCGTGCTCTAGGGCTTCTTCGTAGAGATGGTCAGGTTGCATGGTGGTCTCTGGCTTTAGCTGGGAGCGCTTTGGCAGATCAACCGGTACTGCAATGGAGTGCGAGGTCGTTCCGGTCAGGGTGTGTCCTGTCTGGTCAGACGTTGGTTAAGGGAGAGTGTGGGTGGATCGGGATCCTTGGGTTTGCCTGAGTTGTCCAGGGGACGGTCGGTGAAGAGGGCTTTGCCGGAACTTTCGAAGAGAAGATCTTTTTTGTTGCCGAGGAGTTGGTCGACTATTTCTCGTTTTTCCATAGGGACGAAGAGAAGCTTGCGGTCGCCGTGGCCCCAGACGGTGAGCAGGTCCTGCGAGGTGAGGAAGATGGGCGGCGCGTCAGGGAAGGTTCCACCGAAGAGCATGGAGGAGGAGCGGCCGTTGACGAGATAGACCTGTCGGCCGAGGTAGAAGGCGATCGAGGAGCCGTAGGACTGATCGCCGTAGAGGAGCACTTCGGTATCAGGGGCGATGGAGCGATTGGCTTCGAGTTGTTGAATGGTGTCGGCGAAGCTGCGGGAAGAGAGCATGGGGGCAAAGCGTGCGAAGGCAATGTGAGCTGCGATGAAGAAAGTGGTCGCGGTGAGGGCGACAGTTACGGTGGAAGCGAGGTGCCGCCGCTGCGAGCGGAGAAACCAGGCGATGGCCGGGCCGGTGAGGAAGGCTACGGCGGCGAGCGCGGCAGGGAGACGCAGTGCCGCGAAGCTGGGACCGGTGAGGTCGAAGATGCCGGACATGGAGAGGGTGTAGTTGCCTACGCCGCGGTGGGCGAGGACATCGCCGATGTCGGGAACGAAGGGCAGGTGGCGGGAGCTCCAGAGGCCGTAGATCAGCGTGACGGCAATGGCCACGCCGAGGACGGTGAAGGTGGCGTGGGCGACGGTGATCCAGCGTCGAGAGGCGGGGTCGAAGGGGAAGGTTTGCTCGGCGTGGGTGAGGGAGACGGCAAGGAGGAAGATGATCGCGAGGTAAGCGGGGAAGGTGTAGTACTCCTGGTTGGTGGAGAGGGAGAAGAACATGAGCACCAGTGTGGCGAAGAGGGTCAGAAGGAGGGTGCTGCGTTGGGCGAGCGTGCTGACGCGGAGGAGGGGGGTGCCCGGTGGTGAGTTTGATTGGCGGCGACGGAGGCCGTGGAGCAGGAAGAGGACGAGTGCCGCGAAGACGGTGAAGAGGTAGGGAATCTTCAGGGCGTTTTGTAGGATAAGGCCGACAACGACTACAGCGTAAGGCTGCCAGTAGAAGGTTCTTGCTTCGTTGATGGGTGCGGGATTGGAAGCGCGATAGCGCTGGAAGGCGGTGTAGGCCTGGTGGATGAGGGTTCCACAGAAGAGCGACCAGGGGAAGAGCCAGACGAGATGGAGGCTCCAGAAGAGGGAGCTAGGGAGCTTGTTGTAGTCCATCGGATAGCGTCGGCCGAGGAAGCGGAGGAAGTGCTCGTTGATGAAGTAGAACCAGAAGAAGCCGTGGCCGTTCATGCCGCCGGTGTTGCGCAGGCCGGCGAGGATGTGCCAGGGAGCCGCGATGAGGAGAAAGAGAAGAATGCCTGTGAAGGGTTTCAGGCTGCGCCAGTTTTTGTATTCGCCGCTTAAAGCGAGATAGAGAATGGCCGCGCCGGAGAAGAAGATGAGCGCTACGAGGCCTTTGGTGAGGACAGCGAGGGCGAGGACAGTCCACATGACGTAGGCGTAGGCGGTGGGGGAAAGAAATGCGGGGGTCTCTACACTCCGCTGCGCTCCGGTCGAGATGACGGCTCTTTTCTCAGCATCTACAGAGGGGAGGAGACTTTGCAGCAGGCAGTAGAGGGCTATGCAGAGGAACAAAGAGAGGAGAACTTCGGGAATGTAGTAACGAGTGAAGAGGAAGACGCCGACGGTAGTGAGGGTTGCGAGGCCGGTGTAAAAAGCGGCGCGGGCGTTGAAGGCGCGAAAGGCCCAGTGATAACCGAGGAGTGCGAGTAGAAAGACGCCGATTGCCTGTGGGAGATGTGCGGCAAAGGTGTTGAAGCCGAAGAGACGGAAGCTAAGGGCGCCCAGCCAGTAGGGGAGCGGCGCTTTTTCGAGATAGCGGATGCCGTTGACGCGGAGGGTGACGAGATCGCCGGAGAGGGCCATATGGCGGGCGGCGTTGGCGTGGGTGGCGTCGGCGTCGTCGAGCAGGGGCGGAGAGAAGAGGGCGGCGAAAAAGATGATGAGCCAGAGTCCGGCGAGGACGAGCAGCGCCGTGGAGCGTCGCGGGTTACAGGTGGCGAGCGTCGCCTCAGGTTCGGCAATTGTTTCGAGGAGTGTGTCTTTCATCATATTTTCGCTGTGCTCTTCTAGCATAAATGGCTTGCAGGGAAGATTGTTGGGGACGGTACGCCGCTCTGAGAACGTCCAGCGGGATGTAATCTGCTTGTGGTGGGATTTTGCTCCTGAGGTGACTCCAGAACTATGCCTACGTTTGCCGCGATCGATATCGGATCGAACTCGTGTCGCTTGAAGATTGCCAGCGTCCAGATGCATCGATTGAAGACGCTGCACGAAGACCGTGAGGTCACGCGGCTGGGAGAGAGTGTTTTTCAGACGGGAGTGATCTCGCCTGAGGCGATGGCATCGACGATTCGCGCGCTGAAGCGTTTTCATAAGGCGGTACAGCTGCATGTGGCGGATAAAGTTCGCGTGGTGGCTACGAGCGCGATGCGCGATGCGCGGAATGCAGCGGCGTTTACCGAGTGGGTGAAGGCGACGACAGGATGGAACGTCGAGGTGATCTCGGGGCTTGAGGAAGGGCGGCTGATCCATCTCGGGGTGGTGACGCATGAGGTGGGGGCTCGAGGACGATGTCTGCTGATCGATCTGGGCGGCGGGAGTTGCGAGGTGACGCTCTCCGATGGCGGCCGGATCAAGTCGATGGTAAGCATGCCGCTGGGAGCGGTGCGGCTGAAGGAGGAGTTTCTTCGGAGCGATCCTCCGGCGAAGGAAGATGTCGCGCGTTTGAAGCAGTTCATTGATCGCGAGTTGAAGCGGGCAGAGAAGAAGCTCGGGACGCCGAGAGTAGGGTTGGTGATTGCGACCTCAGGCACGGCGTCGGCGCTGGCGGAGGCGAGTGGGCATGTCCGCAAGGGCAGGGCGGCGAATAAGACTTTGGCAAAGAAGCGGCTGGAGCGCGTTGGGGCGCTGACTGCGGACACACCCGATGTGCGGAGGCTGGCGGACCGGCTCGCGAAGATGAACAATTCTGAGCGGGAAGCAGTACCGGGGATTGGGCCACGGCGGTCGGAGATTATCGTCGGCGGCTCGCTGGTGTATGCAAGTTTGCTGGAGCGGATGGGGTTGAAGGGATTTCGCTATTCTCCGCTAGGGCTGCGCGACGGGATGCTGGCGCAGATGCTGGCGGAGGTCGATCTACGAACGTCAGTGCACCAGAAGATCGAGAGCGAGCGATGGGCAGGCGTGCTGGAGGTTTGCGAGAGGTACGGAATCGAACAGCGGCGTGTGGAGCCGGTGAGGCAGCATGTGGTGGAGTTGTTCAACGCCTTGGCGCGGGTACATGAGCTGCCGGAGGAGTACAGGCTGTGGCTGGAAGCCGCGGCAATGATGCAGGATGTCGGCAAGTTCATGAACCACCAGGGACACTACCGTCATACGCAATACATCATTGCGAACTCGGAGATCTTCGGATTTTCGCCGGAACAGCGGATGATTGTAAGCGCTGTTGCCCGGTACATGGGGAAGAGCCGGCCCGATCCGCTGGACCGGCCGATGCGGTGGATTCCCGTGGAAGAGCACGCGAACGTGACACGGGCGGTGGTGTTGCTTCGGCTAGCGGTGGCGCTGAACCAGGACCGAGCCAGTGCGGTGCTCCAGATGAAGACGCATGTGTATCCGAAGCGTGTGCTGCTCGAGCTTGTGCCAGGACGTGGAGGCGCGGAGCTGGAGGCCTGGTCGCTGAAGAAAGAGGCGGCTTATTTCCGAGAGATCTTTCGACGCGAGCTCTTCGTCGAAGTGGCGTAGAGGGCGCGAACGGTGCGGGGATCCAGCAAGGCTTGCAGCGTAGCGGGACCTCGGGTGAGGACCACGCGCGCGATTGAGCCCTTGCGGAGGCGAATCTTGGCCTCAGGGCTTGAGGCCGGCACTAGAAGCGAGCCTAAGAAGGTGGTGAGGTTTGGGTTATGGCCGACCACGAGGACGTTCTCGCGGTTGGATATCTCGCGAAGGAGCTTTTGGAAGTCTCTTAAGGTCGCAGATGGGGCGAGTGCTTCGGATTGCTGAATCGGAGCCTCGTAACCGGTTTCGGTGCCGATCATGGCGGCCGTCTGAAGGGAGCGCTTGAGCGGGCTCGAGATGATGAGATCAAACTGTATATTCAATGCATTGAGCACGTAAGCAAGCTGGAGACTGTGCTTTTTCCCTTCTTTGTCGAGAGGCCGCTTTACGTCGAGGAGGGGATTTGTTCGTCGAAGACCAGCGCTGGCGTGGCGAAGAATATACAAATTCATAATCTATTAACATATTACCGCACGGCCGTTTGTGGATCATAGCGCCGGTCGTAAGTACTGACGGAGCGCTGAGTTATTGCGGTGGTACGTTTGGGTCGTGGTGGAAGACTCCGGGGTCTGGTTCATTAAGCGAGGGTGAGGCGGGTTCGGGATTTGGGATCGGATCAAGGGGCAGGTCGGGTGAGGGGATCCGGTGGACTGGAACCGGGTGATTCGGGTGCAGGGGATCGACGGGGTTTACCTTGCCAACGACAGGACGAATGGGCAGGGGCGACGGGGTGAAGATGGGGTTCTGGAGGGCGAGAGAGGTCTCGGCTCCACGCTGCCAGAAGCGAGTGAACAAGTGGAGAAAGAGGCCAAACTGAACGAGGAGGAAGGTTGGCCAGACTCTCGGCTGCGCGAGCATATGCATGGAGATGCGGGCGGTGAGAATGACGCCGGACGCTCCGAGGATGGTGAGAAAGAGGAATACGGGCCACGCTTGCGAAAAGTGTGCGCTGAGGGTTCGCCAGGCGGGGGCGAGAGCGCGGCGGATGCGGCGGTCAGGCTTGCCGTTATAGCGGAGATGGAGGCCGAGCTGGACCGTGTAGACCTCGACTAGATCGAAGTAGAGACGAAGGATAGACGCGATCAGGAAGATAACCACGTAGCCGACGAGCGTTGCGAAAAATGCGTGAAGTTCGACAGCGTGCCGGTCGACGTGGTCAGCCCATTTGCCCTGAATGACGATGAGAGGGCCAAGTAGTAGTGCGGAGGTGAGGATGGTGAGGAGGGTAATCCGGAAAAAACGCCAGAAGTGGATCAGGCCCTGATGGAAGAGGGTGCTGAGTCGAGCGGGGCTTTTGGTTTGGTAGCAGAAGAGAGTTCCGGGGACTAGAAGGAAGTAGACCAGGAGGTACAAGGGGATGGCGGAAAAGCTTCCGGCGCTGCCGCCAGAGGGGCCGTCCTGCAGGCGGAACAAGGCACTAGCTACTGTGGGGAGATCGAATCCGTTTGTGAGCCGTTGTGCGGCGAGGGAGTGACCCATGATGGAGCTGAACTGGGCGTGGAGGCGGATGGAAAAGATGAGAGCCAGTCCCAGGTTGAAGACGTAAGCCCAAAGAACCGCGGGAAATCGGCGCAGAGTGAGGGAGAGGCCGTGAAGGAAGATGTTGCGACGTTCGGGCATGATGGGTTTACACGATCCAGGAGGAGAGTTGGGCCAGAAGCTGCTGAAGACTCAGCCAGATGTTGGAGAGTTTGCGAGCGGGGACGTTGTTGGGTGTCGTGAGGTAGCTGTTGTTGAAGAAGTCTTTGTCGAGGAGGACGACATGGTCTGGGTCGACTTCGACGGAGACAATCTTTGCGTTGCGGGTGTAGGTGAACTTGGTCCAACGATCGACTCCGTCCCAGTGTTCGCGAAGGCGCGTGCCGTCGTCGAAGATGATCTCTGCGGTGACGGGGAGAATGAAGTCTCCTTTGCGACGCAGGTAAACGGTGGAGAGGTATTGGATTTGCTTCTTGTCTTTAGGTTCGGGGAGCCACCACTGGACGGGATCGGAGGATACTTGGTCGACGGTGTAGTCGAGGACCTGGGTTCCGTAGACAGCCTGGTTGAAGAAGGGCCTGAGACTCGAGATGGGTACAACCTGAGAGGTGCTTGGTGCGTTGAAGAGAGCGGCGAGGCTTTTATCCGGAATTAGCTGAGAAGAGTTCGGTTGTGCCGTCTGGGTAGACGTATTGATGACTGTTCCTCCGACCGCGGTGGCGCGGCCGTTTTTGATGGCGACCTCTTCGATGGTGCGGAGGAAGTCTTCGGTGGTGGGATGTGTGAAGCGATAGCGGAAGAAGTAAGTGCGCATGGCTTCGTCCATGGTGTCGCGGCCGATGAGGCCTTCGAGTGTGGTGAGAAGCGTTGCAGATTTACCGTAGGTGATTTGGCCGTATGAGGCACCGTCACGAAATTTAAAAGCCCAACGAGTAACAGGATCGAAGTCAGGGTTGGTGGCGTATTCGACTTGTCGTTGCTCCGTATCACCGGCGTTTGCGTAGGAGCGATTGAACACGGAGGTGTGAGAGCCGTAGATTGCGTTCATGACTGTGGTTTCGGTATAGGAGTTGATCCCTTCGTCGAGCCAGGCATCTTCGAATTCGTTGGTGGCTACCATCCCATACCAGTATTGGTGGCCGAACTCGTGTTCGGTGGCTATTTCAGTGATGTAGGCCGGGTCGAACCAGGAAGTTTCGCCGGTGAAGAGGGTGGGATATTCCATGCCTCCCATTTCGGAGCCGGGTTCGGGGTCGATGACGGTGATGATCTTGTAGGGGTAGGGACCGTAGCGATGGTCGTACTGTGCGAGGGTCTTCTGCATGACGTCGAGGTATCGGGTGCCAGCCTTGGGATGGGCGGCGAGGGCGAGGACGTGGATCTTTACCGGGCCTAGAGAGGAGAGGTAGGTCCCATCGGTGACGGTGAAGTTAGGGCTTGCGGCCCAGGCGAAGTCTCCGATGTCTTCTCCGTAGAAGCTGAGGGTCTTGGTGTTGTCGGGGTTGGTGACTTCGCCGGTTGGGACACCACTCGCGCCCACGACGTAGCGGCGCGGGAGAGTGAGTGAGACGCGGAAGGTGGCGAAGTCGGAGAAGAACTCTGTGGTGGAGTGATATTGGTGACAGTTCCAGGCGCCGTGCCAGAAGACGCCGGGCTTCGGGTACCACTGACCGCCCATGATGAAGTCACGCTTGTAGCCGTTGCGGGCGACTGATAGCGGGAAGACGTCGTGGAAGGCGAGGCGGAAGGTGATGGAGTCGTTGGGTGCGAGTGGGTGAGGGAGGCTGAGCTCGGTGACGGTGTGGTCTTCGGCGTTGTTATCGTCTGGCGCGATAAAGTGCATGGCTGAGGTGAGGTCGCCGTAGCCGTCGGCTTCGATGTGCGAGATGGTGATGCTGCCGAGTTTTTCGGACGGGTAGCTGCTGTCTTCCTCTGTGTCGCGGACTCCACCGGTGAAGTGGGTTTCTCTGCTGAAGGTCGATTGGGGACGGAAGGCGTTGAGGTAGAGGTGGAAGGGGATGGTGTTGAGTGGCTGGCCTGTGAGGTTTTTGTAGGTGAGGACTTCAGTGGCGTCGAGAGTTTTTTTGCCGGTGTCGAGTTTAGCGTCGATGTTGTAGGCGACGACCCGTGTGGAGAGTGGCTTGCCGTCGGGGGAGTTGGTGGCGATGCTGGGCTGCGGCGTTATTTGGGCGTGGACTGTGAGCGGAAGAAGAAGTGCGGCGGCGAGGAGCGGGTGAGTGCTCGGCATAACGGGATTGTAGGTGGGGTTGCGGGTTTGAGGAGGAAAAAGTTTGTGTTGCCGGAGCGATGGGGTTCATTGAGTGGCCTGTTTCAGTTGCCAGAGTTCGGTGACGAGGAGTCCGGAGAGTCGGTGTCGGTGGGCGATTCGGGTTAGGCCGGCTTGTTGGAGGGGCGTGGCGTGGTCGGGGAGTTGCGTGGTGCGGAGGCCGGTGAGGATGCGGAAGGCTAGATAGAGAGCGCGGACGAGGAGCTTCGCGGGAAGACGCATGGGGCCGTTTGGGATTTGGAAGTCAGAGACCAGCCAGATCGCTTGCGGGGAGAGAGTTGGGACGATGCGGTTGACGAGGGTGTCGAGGTCGGGCTGGGTGAGGCAATCGAGGAAGAAGTGCGTGACGATGAGATCGTAGGGCGGGTCGAGCGGACAGGTGAGGGCGTCGGATTGGTGGGTGTTGAGGCGTGTGGATGCGTTGGGGGCCACGGCTTCGCAGCGATGGCGGAGGAGTTGAAGCATGGTTGCGCTGGTGTCGATCGCATCGGCGTGGAGATGAGGATTTTGAGCGAGGAGTTGGGCGAGAAAGCGGCCGTCGCCGTCGCCGAGGACGAGGGCTCGCTTGCGATTGAGGAGGCTTGGCAGGTAGTGGAGGCGGCATTGCTCGAGGGCGCGGCCGAGGGTGATGTATTCGAGCCAGCGATAAGGGCGTGCGATGTGGTCGAAGTTGGGTTGGCCGCGCATCATCGAGGAAGGAGAGGGAGTAGAAGGAGCGGTGTGATGAGGGCTAGGTCGGCGAGGCTTCGGAGGGTGAGGCGCGCGGTGTGATGGCGGCGGTGATGCAAGAGGAGCAGCAAGAGAGTGGAGGCCGTGATCGCGCATGGGATTGACCACGAAATCTGACGGTCGAGTATGGAGAAGGCAGCGCTGAGGAAGATGAGGGTGGTGGTGAGAAGCGGAAGTTTGTGGAGGGCCAGTTGGGTGGCTGGGTGTACGGGGGGATCGGATGGCGCAAGGGAGCTGTGTTCCCAGGTGTAGATGAAGAGGCAGTTGAGGCTGCATGCCGTAGCGAAGAGGACTGCGAGTGGGAATAAAGCGATGCGGAGGTCGGGACGGCGGGCTACGGTGGGGATGAAGGTGGCGGCGGCGAAGAAGAGACCGACGGCGATCTCCTTTGGGAGACGATGAGCGCTGCTGGTGGCGTGGATGAGGATGAAATAACCGAAGAGCAGACCGCCGAGGATGAGGTAGAGGTGGATGGCTTGGGGGTCAAGGTGGGGGAGAAGAATTGCGAGGGTAATGGAGGCGGCGAGGATGCCGGTGAGGAAGGCGCTACGGTGCCAGTTGTGGAAGTAGTGGCGTGCTTCGAGGTCGCCGGTGCTTGATGCGTCGATGTTGCGCGCGTCGAGGAGACGGTCGGCAGCGTAGAGCATCCAGACGGCGAGGAACATTGCTACGATGCTGACCGCGGGGAGATGGAGGTGGTTCGCGGACGCGATGAACCAGGTCCAGAGGGCGGCTATTGTGGGGGCATCGAGGGAGAGAAGATGCCAGAGTGTGAGGGGATGTCTGGGGAAGGTAGTCTGATGACTGAGAGTGACGCCGCGGGGTGTTTGTGTTGCTGTGGCCACTGGCAGTCTATCCCTTTCTCTTAGTGTCTGATGCATGGGGGGTACCCCCCCTATTGCCCTGGCGTAAGCCTTTTATATTCAACTATTTACAGTTGATATGTCTCTGTAAAATCTTCATTCTAAATGGGTTACGGCTAAATTCGTCCAATCACAAGGGTTACGGGTTAATGTCGAAAACCCCGGCAGTTTCCGGGGCTTTCTCTGTGCTTGATCCATTATAGCTGCTGGTAAGAAACTAATACGCCACGCGAATGTGCTGGATTGGCGCGGGTTTTCGGGTGTTGGGGGCTTGACAGGTTTTTGGGATTTGGAAGCCTGATTTTGCCTGGCATCAGCTTTCCCGTTTCATTTCTCTGACGTGCCGCTTTCTATCTCCACCAGACCTTGCGTCGCGATGATGTTGTTCGAATCTTTTTCGAGTGCTGTCTTGTAGTTGTCGATAGCCGCCTGCTTTTGACCGGCCTTCGCATACATCTCGCCCAGGCTGCTGTACGCGCGGCTGGAGGGGTCTAGTTGTACGGCTAACTTCATGACGTCGATGGCTTCAGGAAAGTGCCTGTCAGCGAGAAGGTCGTAGGCCCACGATACGACGTCGTCGGCATCGACTTTGAAGTTGGGCTGGTCTTTTTGAATCGCGGCATAGATGTCGGCCACGTGATCAAAGCCCTGGCGTGCCGCTTCAACACGCAGGGAGGTGAACGATGCCGGCATGCTCTTCGCGGGTTGGAAGTTCACCGCGAGAACATGTTTGGGCACGGCGTTGTCGGAAGGCTTGTTCTTCAGGAACTGCAGGGCCGGCCCATTATGCTTGAGGTAAGCATCGAGAAATTCGCGGGTGTATCGGGCCATCCATGCGTATCCGATGACGCCGTCCTGGCGGTCATAGTCGGCTTCCTGTAGACCAGAGGCCTCATACTTCCAGAGGAGTTCGTTTCGTTGAGCTTTTGAACTGAATTCGGGATGGAACAACCCCAGCATCTGTACGCTGACGAGATCGCCGTGTGTCCATTCATTGAGCACATTGGGACCGTCACTCTTCAATCTGTCGTGGAGATGAGCTTCGTCTTCTAACGACTCCTGGCCCTTGAAGTAGAGCAGAGGGATGGTCATCTGATCCGGATGAACGTCGCCTGCGTCTTTGACCACTCCCGGGAAGTAGCGCATGCTGCCATCGAGAGCTACAAGGGCGTCGATGCGATTGTCTCGTGCGGATGCGAAAAGGTTGGCGATTCCTCCCCAACTAAATCCCACCACTCCAACTTCGGAGAGGTCCGTATCAGGCAGGGTGCGGGCAAAGCCGATTAGGAAAGAGATGTCTTGCGCCTGTGCGTTGGTTCCTGCGACATCGTGAGTCGACTCACGGGTTACGCCCATTCCCGGAGCCGCAATGACGACGTACCCGTAGCTGGCAAGGTATTCGCAAAGATCGACATTCTCCCACGAGACTGAAGAGAAGCTTGGAGCATAGATGATGACGGGGAACTTTCCGGACGCAAGGGCAGCGTCGCGTGTTGCCCACATGGGCTGCTGGAAGACTGGCTTCATGGAAGCGATAAACATTGCCTCCATGCCGGTCAAGTTCTTCGGGTTGTCGAAGCTCGTCTCGGTCGCCTGGAAAGCTACGTAGTCACCGAACGTCATCGGCTTCGCATCGCTTTTCTTTGCGGGGTACCAGATGAGAGTTTGCAGGGGCCTGGCGCGCTCGCCTTGAGAGGGTTTCCCCATCGCATCGATTGCGGGCTGGAAGGTACGGGAGTAGTCGTATTGCTCGACTACCTTGAGGCCTACCGCGTTTGGTCCTTGCTTCTCCTGCAGGGTGAAGCGGCCACTGGTTTGTGCCATCGAGCAGAGAGGCGTTGAGATCAATGCCAAGGCGATAGATAGGAGGGCTGTCAGGCGCACGAACGATCTCCGGAGAGTAAATTGTTGAGATCATTCGTCCAGCTTAGGCCGACGCTACCTCAACTGGCCTTTAGATACGACGTCGCTGTTTCGTTTGTTCCCGCATCGTGATCGTGGTGACGAGGGCTGCAGTTTATGCCGTGGTTTCGACTGGATGGGGGAGCGGTGTGGTGGGGACGGGTTCTTTGGCGGCGGTGGCCCAGAGGCCGGGATCGATTTCGGGGAAGATGCTGTCGCGTTGTTCGATTTCGGTGAGGCGGGTTTGCTGGGCTTCGGTGATCGCGCCGGTCGATTCGTAGGTTTGCCAGATGGCTTTGATTTCGTTGAACTGATCGTTGTGAGTGAGGAAGCGGATTTCGGCGTAGTCGCGTGCGGCGCCGGTGGTGATGAGGAACTGCCAGTCGGAGGATTCGAGGAGAAGGAGCTCGCGGCAGAGTTGTTGCATGATGCGCAGGGCGAGGGCAGAGGTGCGCCAGAGGCCAGCGGTGCAGACGTCGCGGGTGTAGGTTTCGGCGGGGTAGATGTGGGTGTAGGTCCAACTGGTATCGGGGTTGAGCCAGACCTGGTTGTTGCCCTCGGTTCCCCACGAGCCCTCTTGCATGGCGATGTAGCCGGCGCGGGGGTACTGGTCGAGGTAATCGGCGCAAGTGATGAGTTGAATTCCTGATTGGTACTCGTGGAGGTTGCGGGCGACGGCTTCGAGCCAGAGGGAGCCCTCGAACCACCAGTGGCCAAAGAGTTCGGCGTCGAAGGGAGAGCAGAGGATGGGAGGGATGGAGTCGTTGAAGCCGGACTTGAGCGCCTCGTAGACGAGATGGACGAAGTGGGAGGCGTGCGCTTTGACGCGCTCGGCGGCCTCTTGAGGGTAGTAGGGCTGCTTGTCTCCCATGCTGACTTTGGAGCCGGTGACGCGCCAGTAGCGATGACCGCCGGGCCAGCGTTTTTTGTGGAAGTCGAGGTAGACGCCGTCGCCGGGGTAGCCGGTGTCTCCGGACCAGACCTGGAGGCCGGTGTGGGGGTCGCGGGGAAAGATGGTGGTGGCGTGCTGTTTGGCGGAGGGGCCGTCGACGTAGTAGGGCTGGTAGAGGGAGCGGTGGGGCTCGTGGGTGACGCGCTCCTCTTCTGGAGTATGGGGGAGACCGTCGCCGGGTGGATCGTAGGGCGAGGAGGTGTGCCGGGACTCTTCGACGAGATGAGTGTCGACGAAGAAGAACTCGAGGCCAGCTTCGGAGAGGGCTTGTTCGACGCCGATGCGCTGGAAGGCTGGGGGCGTTGGGGTGCCGTCGGAGTTGGGGACGGGTTGGCTCCAGATACCGGCGGGGCGGTAGCCGCATTCGGGTGCCCAGATGCCGCGGGGAGCTTTGCCGAAGTGGCGGATGTGGGTGTCGACGGCGGTGTGGACCTGGGCGCGAATGCTCTCGTCGGTGCCGAGGAGGGGCATGTAGCCGTGGGTGGCTCCGCAGGTGATGATGTCGATGAGGCCGGTGTCGTTGAAGTGACGGAAGGCGGCGATTAGATCGCGATTGAAGCCGTTGAATTCGTCGAGCGCCTGCGAGAAGAAACGCTGCCAGAAGCGGGCGGTCTCGGCGAGATGGTGGTCGCCGGATTGAAGGAAGAAGGCTTCGTCTTCGCGGGCGGCTACGATTTTGCGGGTGAGGTAGCGGGGGAACTCGGCGAGGAAGACGGGGTGAGAGAGCTGCTCGAGAAGGATGGGCGAGAGATTGAGGTTGCAGTTGAAACGGATGTTGTCGCGCTCGAGATTTTTGAGGACGCGGAGGAAGGGGAGGTAGGTTTCGGCGGCGGCTTCGTGGAGCCACTCGAGGCCATGGGGCCACGTGCCGTGATTGACGACATAGGGAAGATGCGCGTGCAGGGTGAAGGTGAGAAACCCTGCTGGGCGAGACGCATTGTCGATCGATGCCTTCGTCAAGACGGTACACCTCTGGAAAAACACTGGATAGGGCAGTCTTGTGACGGATCTTCGTCGGGCTGCAGCCTGGTTTAGTCCTGGATCAAGATGATGCGATTCAGGGGTTGGGACGGCAGCCTGAGTGGTCTGCCGTTCCTGTGCTAAACGTTGAGATGCAAAACTTTACTGTTGTGGCGGCTGGTCTCCGGGCCGCTGTTGCAGGTCTGGGTTCGGGCTCGTGCTGGTCGTGCTCTCGGTATTTTTTGTGGGGACTTTGAGAGCCAGGGAGTTAGTGAGACGGAAGCGAATGAGGCTTTCGGACGGGATCTGGACCTGCTCGCCGCGGGTGATGGTGTTTGCGCCGGCACCGACACCGCCGCCTGCGGCTGCGCCGATCGCTGCTCCCTTGCCACCGCCCAGGATGCCACCGAGGATAGCACCGACGGCTGCTCCTCCACCGACTTTTTCGGCTGTGTTTTTGCCGCGGCCTTTGCCTTCGACGCTGTAGGGTTCGGTGGTGATGGCGAGTTTTTCGCCGCGGCGGTTGATGCTGGTGAGTTCGACGGTGAGCAGCGAGCTGCCTTTGTAGTGGGCTGCTTCCTGCACGGCGGAGACACGGCCTGTGACGGGGGTGCCCTGACGAATGACGACGAGGTCATCGAGGATGATGTCGGTGGCGACGGTGCCGGTGAAGGTGTCGCCTTGTTGTGTGGTGGCACTGTCGAGGGTTTGGGTGATGCGGATGGGGATGGTGGTGTCGGGCGGAACTGTGATGTTACGGAACTCCGGCACGGGTGGAGGGGGTGGGGGCGGCGGTGGGAGTTCTTGCTGCGGCGGTGGTGGCGGGGTGGCTGCGGCTACCTGGGCGGGAGGCGGTACGACGGGTGCTGCCTCCTGGACGACTGGGGCTGGCTTCGGCTTTGGTGCTGATTTAGGAGTGGGGATTTTTTTTGGTGTGGGGGGCGGAGGTGGAGGCGACGGCGGGATGACTGCGGCGGTCATGGACGCGGGAGCCTGCACGGAGAGGTTGTTGACTACGGTCTTGATGCCGGCGACTTGTGCGGCGTCAGCGGCGGCGAGCGAGCGCGCTGCTTCGCTGCTGACGGTGCCGTTGAGGGTGGCGACCTTGTCTTGAACGGAGGAGTTGATGGGCTCGGACTTGAGCGCGTCATCGTTGGTGAGGCGGGTTTGCAGGGCAGCGGTCAGACTGGCGTCGTCGGTGGCGACGGCGGGTGCGGAGCTCTTGCATCCGGCGAAGCTGAGTGCGATGGCGAGAGCGCCGATGTTCAGAAGAGCGCGTGTGGCGGAGAGAGAGCGGTTGGCGTACATGAAACCCCTTTCGTGCGTCGAGGGAGCGCACTGCGAACACTGTAAACCACTGCACAGGTATCCGATGCGGCGTCTCAGACGGAAGTTTCGAGGAACCGGGTTTGCACGTTTTCGCGGAGGACGGTCTTTGTCGTTGAGTGTTAGACGAGGCGTTTCAGGAAAGATATCAGCTTGCATTTGGCAAACGTGAAAAGCGGGTGGAGAGGAGGTTTGCGGCAAACGACCGTAGTGTGGAGGTTGGCGCGCAACCTAATTGGAGTGCAGGGCATCTTCCTAGACACAGCAGAGTTGCGATCGCCGGGCAATTGCGGCGAGTGAGCATTTGGAGTGGATTTCAGATCTGATGGATTGGAAATCTAAGAAGTTGAGATATAAAGGCGGAAGGCAGATTCCGAAAGCCTGAAAGAGGAGAATGAGAATGTCAGATAACGACGAGAGTGTGAGTGGATTGGGTTGGTTCCTGGCGGGATTGGGCATCGGTGCCCTTGTCGGTGTGTTGTATGCGCCAAAGGCCGGGAAAGAGACGCGGGAGGATCTGGTCGCGAGCGCTCTGGATGCCAAGGATCGGGCAGCTGTACTGGCCCAGCAGGCACAGGATCGTGCGGCTGTTCTGGCGCAGCAGGGTAAGGAGCAGGTTAACGAATATGTCGATCGCGGCAAGGAGTATTACGACAAGGGACGGACGCAGTGGGCTCAGTATGTCGAGAAGGGGAAGGGCTTAGTGCAGGAACAGGCAGATAAGGTATCTTCTGCGATCGACGCGGGCAAACAAGCGTATGTGAGCACGACGGGCGAATCCAACTCGTAAGACGGTTCAGTCGTTGTTTCTGATAGTCTAGGCCCGGTCGACGCTTGCTGGCGGCCGGGCCTTATGATTGTTATCTCGTAACTTGAGGGATTGAGGGACTTTATGGAAGCGATGCGGATCGTGATGTCGGGTATGTGGCTGCAGGACTCGGACTCGCTTTCTTCGGGGAACTCGAGGCTGTTGATGGTCTTCGTTGGAATGGTGGCGGTTGCGCTGATCGCGCAGGCGATCGCTTTGATTGCGATGGCTGTCGGCGCAGCGAAGACGAGGAAGCGCGGGATTGAGATCTTTGAAGAGATCCGGGCGAAGATGATGCCGGTTCTGGATAACTCTCAAGGGTTCATTCAGGAGACGACTCCGAAGATAAAGATCATCACCGACAATCTGGTTGAGACAAGTCATGTGGTTCGTGCGAAGGCGATGGAGTTTGACGCGACGGCGAGCGATTTGAACTCGAAGACACGCGCGCAGTTGGACCGGGTGGATGGAATGGTGACTTCGGTTTTGAATACGACGAACGATATCTCGGAGACGGTTCAGCGCGGGATCAAGATGCCGGTTCGGGAGTTTAATGGTCTGGTGAATGGGTTGAAGGCGGGGTTGGATGTTTTGGTGGGTCGGGCGAAGGGGCCAGGCAGGAACTCGCGGGATACTGATCCGGGCTGGTGAGAGCTTTTTGTTTCTTGATGTCAGCGGGACAGCAAAGTCAACCGCAGATCCCCATCGGGGATGACAACCAAAAAAGCAACAGCAAAGAAAAGGCAACCGCAGATCCCCTTCGGGGATGACAACCAAAAGAGCAACAGCAACAGCAAAGTCAACCGCAGATCCCCTTCGGGGATGACAACCAAAAGAGCGACAGCAACGGCAACAGCAATAGCAATAGCAAAGAGAAGTCTAGGTTATCCAGCCGCCTCCGACTACCTCGTCTTCCTGATAGAAGACGGCGGATTGGCCGGGGGTGATGGCGCGTTGCGGCTCGTCGAAGTGGGCGTGGACGGTTTCGGCGTCGACGCGGGTGAGCGTGGCCATGGCCGGGGTGTGGCGATGGCGGATCTTGATGCTGACGCGGATGGGTTCGGTCAGCTCGGGGATCGAGATCCAGTTAAGGCGGTTGGCGAAGAGGTCGCGGGAGAGCAGATCTTCGTCCGAGCCAACGGTGACCTGGTGCGAGTCGGGGTGGATGGCGAGGACGTAGAGCGGGTTGGGGCTGGTGATGCCGAGACCCTTGCGCTGGCCGACGGTGAAGCTCTGAATGCCTTCGTGGTGGCCGATGACTTCGCCGGTGGTGGTGACAAGTTCGCCCGCGGTGTTGGGGAGATCTTCGCCCTGCTCGTCGAGGTAGGCCTTGAGGAAGGTGTTGTAGTCGCCGCCGGGGATGAAGCAGATCTCCTGCGAGTCGGACTTCTGGGCTACGGCGAGGCCTGCGTCGGCGGCCATCTGGCGGACGGCGGGCTTCTGCATCTCGCCCAGGGGGAAGATCGTGCGGCTGAGCTGCTCCTGCGTGAGGCCGAAGAGGAAGTAGGTCTGGTCCTTGGACTTGTCTTCGGGGCGGGAGAGGATCCAGCGTTGGCGCGTCTCGTCGAAGCGGTTGCGGGCGTAGTGGCCGGTGGCGATGCGGTCGGCGCCGATCTGGCGGGCGGTGGTGAGGAGCTGATCGAACTTGAGGTGGTTGTTGCAGAGGGTGCACGGGATTGGCGTGCGACCGGCGAGGTACTCGCTGACGAATGGCTTGACGACGTCGGCTTCGAAGCGCTCCTGCTGGTTGACGACGTAGTAGGGGATGTCGAGCTGCTCGGCTACGTGGCGAGCGTCGTAGACATCGTCGATGGAGCAGCAGCGGCCCTGGACGGCTTCGGGCATGCCCTCGTGTCCGGCGAGGCGTCGCTGATTCCAGAGCTGGAGGGTGAGGCCGACAAGCTCGTGGCCCTGAGCGCGCAGGAGCGCGGCGACGGCGGAGGAGTCGACTCCTCCGGACATGGCAACCGCAATCGTGTTGTTGGGCTCAGTGGGCATGATTGTTCGGGGGCACCGCGGGATGACTTCGCTGAAATAGCGTGAGAGACATGGCGATGACGCGCGTCCTCTGACGCACTCTTTCAGTATATCAATGTGCGGAAAACGCGTTCGCCGTGGCTCGGAAGAGAGATTGCGATCGGTGTGACTTTGTGTCACTCCGTTGAAACGATTTCAATTTGAGGCGGTGGGGTGAGTTGCCTGTGAGACTTTTCCGATCTTCGGGGAAGTGTTGGCGATTGGGTAGAGCGAGATGCTGTCGCTGGTGAGAATGGCGAGCTGCGTGCCATCGGGGGCTAAGGCGAAGGACTGCTCGGCGAGAGAGACGGCGGGATTGGTGGAGAAGAAGAGACGCTTGCCGTCGTTGGCGCGGTAGACGCTGACCTCTTGTTCCTTCAGGTCCTGCTTGTGAAAGTAGGCGCCGCGTGCTTTGGAGGTGTGACAGCGGACAATACGGACGGCTAAGTCGTCCTCGTTGCTGCTGCTGGAGGATTGCTCGATCTCTTCGGAGGAGCCGTGACCGTTGAGCATGGGATGGCCGTCGAGACGAATGAGGCGATACCAGTTTTGAAGAGGCGACTGGGTGCAGCCGACGAGGAAGACGGAGTCCGGCAGAGGGGTGGAGATGTTGGGATGGCAGACGGAGTTGATGTTCGCGATGGTGTGTTCGGTGTGGTCCCATCGGAGTTCGCGGATGCGCCAGCGGTCGTGACCGATGGAGTTGACGCGAATCTCTCCGGCGTCGGAGAGAACGGGCGGGGGCAGCGAGGAGCTTTGACGGGTGGTGAGCAGGAGGGCGAAGTTTTGGTCGAAGAGCTGAACGTCGATGTCTTCTTCGGGATCGATGTGGAGATCGTCGGCGAGCTGCTGGTGCATGGTGGGGGTATGGCGCTCATGCAGGATTCCAACGGCGATGTAGCTGCCTGAGGGAGATGCGGAGACGAAGACAAGTTGGCCGGGGACGGGGGCCTCGCGCAGGACGTTGAGGTTGGCGTCGAGAAGGCGCAGATGATGGCCGAGGTGAACGAGGATCTGGCCGGGCGCGGCGTGCCAGATGAACTGAGCTTCTCCTTGAATCTGCCAGTCGACCATCTTTTTTATCTTGAGCGTGGCGGGGTCGAGGAGTACGGCTCGAACGGTGCGCATGGATTCGGTGCGGATGCCGGCGGGGAAGCGCTGGCGGAGCTTATGAGGGTCGTAGGTGAAGAGAAGGTTCTGGGCGTCGAGGTAGGTGAGGGTGGATTCGTAGTCGAAGGCGGAGTACTCGCGGGTGTCGTGGGGAACGAAACCGAAGGCGGCGGTGGAAAGGGTACGAGAGGCGTGGACTGCTGCGAGATCGGTGGAGTCGGGGACGAGGGTGCAGGGGGCGGTGCAGATGCTGGTCTCGTCGATCTCGGGTGGGGGTGGTGGCGGAAGAGGAGTGGGTTTGGGTTCGGGTGGCGGAGGCGGTGTGGCTGCTGCGGTGAGGTTGGGAGGCGTGGAGTTTTCCGCGACGGATGGCTTGGGTGTAGGGGCGACCGAGCCGCGAGGCATGAGCACGAGTTGGGTGGCGCCTTCGAGACGGATGTTGTCTTTTAGGGAGGTAAGGACGGACGCGCCGTCGGGGCCGGTGCCTACGCTCAGTGTAACTTTCTTGAGGCCGATGACCTGTCCGGCCTGGATGACTTTGGGGGTATTGTCCTCGGAGGACTTTCCGTTGAGGCTCATGTCATCTTTGCTGGCTATGGGAGTGGCGGCGTGCGCTGAGGATCCACCGCTGCCCAGGGACATGTGAGGTTGCGTGCTTGAAGCACCGAGATTTGTGGCGGAGTCTCTGAGTGGGGCTCCCTCATCAACTTCCGGGGCGGCGATGATGGCAAAGAGAGTGAACTGAATGGGCGCGATGCGGCCGTCACAGTCGGCGTGGTCGAAGGCGATGGCGAGGCTTGATCCTTTACTTTGCTTTGTCCGCTTCTCGATGGCGACGATGTGACCGCTGACGGCGGAACCGGTGCGGAGATGGCAGGAGGGGTCATTCCAGTCGACCCGGGCCTTCGCGAAGACCGGGGCTCCCAGTGAGAGCTTGTTAGCATCTACGGACGCGAGCAGTTCGGCCTGGAGGGGGACCTGTGGGTTGAGCCTGCGATCCTGCTTTTCGCGTGAAGATTGAGCGCGGCTGAAGCTTATGAGAACGGCTATGGTGCAGATACAGAGCAGAGCCCGGTGCATCATGAGGAAGCCTTCATTTTGTAGTGATGATTTCAAGTATGGCAGAAGTCTGGGTGGCTCGGATAGCCGCGAGGCTATTGTTTTAGGCAGGTTTTTTGTAAAAAGATGAGCCGCAGTGGGTTTCCAGTTGGGGAGACTCACTGCGGCGCAGGTTGATACGAAGAGGCTACTGATTGTTTGGCGTGGCGGGTTGGTGGGGATAGACGGCTTGCAGGGTGAGGATCTCGTAGGGCTTGATGGGGACGGTGACGACGTCGCCGGTGAGCGAGAGGTGTTCGCCTTCGGGCTTCTCCATCATGTTGGATTCGACGGCGTAGGTGGCGCCGGGAGGGATGTGGAGTTTGACTTGCGATGCGGTGCCGGCCCACTCGTACATGCGGAAGACTAGAGCGTCGGAGTCTTCAGCTTTTTTGATGGCGGTTAGGGTTACGTTGGGATTTTCGACGGCGGCCCAGGAGTGTTCGGCGGGGAGGGTACCGGTGTGAGCGAAGACCTGAGTGGCTTTGAGTGGGTCGTTGAGCTCATAGCCGCGACGGACGGTCTCGGCTTGCTTCCAGGTGCCGGTGTGGGGATAGAGGGAGTAGACGAAGTGCTGGTGGCCGCGGTCGGCGTTGGCGTCAGGCCAGGTGGGGGAGCGGAGGAGGGTGATGCGGAGGGTGTTGCCGACCGCGTCGTAGCCGTACTTTGAGTCGTTGAGGATGGAGAGGCCTTGCTTGTCGTCGCCGAGGTCGGCCCAGCGCATGGCGGGAACTTCGAACTGGGCTTTCTCCCAGGAGTTGTTGCGGGTGGTGGGGCGCTCGATGGAACCGTAGGGGATCTCGTAGGTGGCTTTGGGTGCGGTGGCGGCTAGTGGGAAGGCGGCTTTGAGGAGGACATGGGATTCGTGCCAGTCGATGTCGTTGGAGATATCAACGTGGTCGGATCCGGCGTCAAGGGAGATGTTTTGGATGAAGGTGGAGTTTTGCCAGTGGCGCGAGATTTGGATGGTCTTGCGGAGCGGGCTGTAGCGGATGACGTGGATCGAGTCGACGTGATCGATGATGGACGGCGCTTTATCGAGGGTGCCGGGGTCGATGTTCCAGGCGTCGTACTGCTTCGGAGTGTCGGCGAAGGCTTGTAGCTGGTTGCCGCAGGAGTTGGGCGCCAGATATTTGTGGCTGTCTGCCGGATCGCTGATCTGGGTGATGCAGCCAGTCTTGGGATCGATTGTCACGGTGAGTTTGTCGTTGGCGAGAGTCAGGTCGGAGGGCGCGGTTTCGTAGCCACGCGGCTGCTTGGCTGACGAAGCGGTTGCGTGCAGAACCGTATAGCCTAGAGCTGGTACGTCAACTGTTGCGAGTACGGTGTGATCGCGATTGTTGAGTCCCTCTTGTAGATCTTCGTAGGGCAGCTTGCGGCCAGTGTCATCGGTGAGTGTGAGTTCTCCGACTTCGGGGGTCTGCACATCGATTCGAATTGTCTCTTTGCGCGGCCATGCAAGCGTGTTCGTGACCAGGATCGGTTCGCCAGGTTGGTTCGATGTATTGATTTGGTCCGACAGTGTTTTGAGAGAGGCTTCGGTGATGAGTTTGTCGGCGTTGAAGACTTCGGTGTATTCGCGTTGGGCGTCTTTGTAGATGATGGCGATGCCTGAGCCAGCGGCCAGGTCGTGGAAGCCGTTGAAGGTGATTTTTTTCCAGTTCTCGGTGAGTTCGGGGTTGGGGTAGGGCTGGCCGTTGAGCCAGGCTAAGGAAGCCAGCTTTTCTGCGTCGAGGGTTGCCACTTCGCTGGTGCGCATGTTGCGTTTGTGCGCGGCTTGTGTGGTGTAGACGCCGCGGTGGTATTCGAAGTAGAGCTCGTCTTTCCAGGTGGGGATGCCGAGGGCGCCGTTTGCCGCTGGTGGTGCGGTGTAGCCTTTGGCGATCGAGTCGTAGTTCCAGGTGGGGGAGTTGGAGTTGAGGTTTTTTTCTACGTTGGTGAAGTACTGCTGCGCGGTGTGGTAGCGCATGGTGGGGACTGCGTCGTGGTCTTTCGAGCCTGCGGCGATCCAGTGGTCGGCCTGGTCTAGCATGGCGCGGGTGGGGCCGCCGCCGTGGTCGCCGATGCCGTAGAGGTCTAGCATCTCGGTGGTGCCGGGGTTGCGGTCGGCGGATTCGGCGAAGTCTGCGGAGATGCGGGTTGGGTTTACGTTGTCGTGAACGTAGTCGGTGGGGAAGTAGGTGAGGACTTTGCTGCCGTCGGGGGACTCCCACCAGAAGAGGCGGAAGGGAAGCTGGTTGGTGTCGTTCCAGTGCATCTTCTGCGTGACGAAGTAGTCGAGGCCGGACCGTTTGTAGATCTGGGGTGTCTGCCAGTTGTAGCCAAAGGAGTCGGGGTTCCAGCCGATGCGAGCGACGACGTCATACTCCTTCTTGAAGAGGCGCTGGCCGAGGAGGAGCTGGCGGACCTGAGATTCGCCGTCGGGCAGGTTGAGGTCGGGTTCGACCCACATGCCGCCGACGATCTCCCAACGGCCCTCTTTGACGCGCTGCTTGATCTGTTCGTTGAGCGCGGGGTATTTTTCGGCCATCCACTCGGTGTACTGCGCGGCGGATTGCGAGAAGGTGTAGTCGGGGTACTCGTTCATGAGTTGGAGCGCGGTGGTGAAGGTGCGCTTGACGACGTCGATGGTTTCGCTCTTGGGCCAGAGCCAGGCGGCGTCGATGTGAGAGTTTCCGGCGAGGTCGATTTTGGCTTCAGAGAGAACGGGGTGCAGGGTGGTGAGGATCTCCTGCGCGTGGCGGAGGGATTTGTCGAAGGCGGCCTGGTCTGCGGCGGCGAGCGCGTTGGTGTCGATGGCTGCGACGGCTTCTTCTACTTTGGGCAGAAGGTCTTTGCGCGGCGGCGTGAGAGAGGGGAGGAGATTTGCCGCGGTAATGCACTGGATACGGATGTCATCGGGGGATGGGCGGGCTGTGGCACCGGTTGCGCTGGGGTTGGGTTCGATGCGGAGACTGATGCCGGAGAAGGTTTTGTCGTCGACGGTCTGGAGGAGCTTGACGGCTACGAGGATCTTGTCGCCGGGCTTGGCGGGTTCAAAGAGGATGATGGGTTCGAGGTCGTCGCCGAGGGCTACGCGTCGACCGTTGAAGTAAATGATCTCGGGGATGGGGCCGTTGGCTCCGGCGCGGAACTGAAACCAGATGCGGGCGCCGGTGAGGTCATATCCGTTGAGGGTCTTGGGGACTTCGATCTCGCGGCGGTACCAGACGGCTTCGTGGGGGGCTTTGGAGTTGGGAGCGACGAGTGGCCAGGAGGAGTCGTCGAGCGAGGGGGATTCGCCGTGGGGGACGTCGCCGGCGTGGAAGTGCCACTCGCCTGCGGGAAGGGCGTTGAGGGTTTCGAGGGTGTGGAGCTTGGCGATGGCGGCGGGGGAGAGGTTTTTTTGTTCGCGAACGGGGGTGAAGGATTGGGCCAGAAGCGTGGTACAGGAGAGCAGGAGGGCGAGCGGAAGCCGGCGAAGGAGCATGAGCCAAGGGTAGCAAAATATGAGGCTTCGGGAGAAAACCGGGTGCCTGGATGGAGAGAATATTTGAGGCTGACGAGTTTCAGAAGTGCTGCTAGTCTTTCGTGCATGATCAATCTGCGAGTGTATTCTGCTGCTGTCCTTGGGTTGGGTTTTTCAATGGTTGGAACGGTGCTGGCGCAGAGTACGCTTGCGCCGGATGCGGTGAAGGGGATTGATAAGGCGGCTGCTGATGTGTTGAAGTCTACCGGGGTGCCGAGCGCTTCGGTGGCGGTGGTGCAGGGTGGGAAGGTCGCGTTTGTGAAGGCGTATGGGAAGGCTCGGCTGGAGCCGGTAATGCTGGCGGAGCCGGGAATGCAGTATTCGATCGGTTCGGTGAGCAAGCAGTTTACGGCGGCGTTGCTCCTGATGCTGGTGCAGGATGGGAAGGTGAAGCTGGATGATCCGGTGGGGAAGTATCTGCCGGAGCTGACGCGCGCGAATGAGGTGACGGTGCGGCAGGTGCTGTCGATGACTTCGGGGTACCAGGATTTTTGGCCCGAGGATTATGTGATGACCTCGATGATGCAGCCGGCGACTCCACAGCACATTCTGGATGTGTGGGCGAAGAAGCCACTGGACTTCGAGCCGGGGACGAAGTGGCAGTACTCGAATACGAACTATGTGATTGCGGGGCGGATTGCGGAGATTGTTGCGGGCAAGCCGTTGATCGATCAGTTGCAGGAGCGGATCTTCAAGCCGCTGAAGATGAATGGAGTGTTGAACTCGGATGCGAGTAAGCTGCCGGCGACTGATCCGACGGGGTACTACCAACATGCACTGGGGCCGCTGCGTCCGGCTCCGCAGGAGGGTGCGGGGTGGATGTTTGCTGCGGGTGAGTTGGCGATGCCGGCGAGCGATCTAGCGCTGTGGGATATCAGTTTGATGAATCGGAGCCTGCTGTCACAGGCTTCTTATGACGAGATGTTTCGCGAGGTGAAGCTGAAGGATGGCAGTGTGACACACTATGGGTTGGGAGTGCAGGTGGGAGAGTGGAATGGGCATCGCTTTGTGTCGCACAGCGGAGAGGTGTCGGGGTTTGTGTCGCAGAATCTTGTGTATCCCGATGACAAGGTGTCGGTGACGGTGTTGACGAATGAGGATGCATCGAGCGCTGCGGGGGCGTTGGCGAAGAGGATTGGTCCGCTGGTGATTGGTGGGGATGGGGCTTCGGCTGGAGCGGCTGCGGCAGAGAAGCGCGCGCTGGATATCTTTACAGGCTTGCAGAGTGGAAAGCTGGATCGTACGCAGTTGACGGAGCTTTGTAATGCGTATTTCACGGATGAGGCGGTGGCGGACTTCTCGAGCAGCTTGAAGCCGCTTGGAGCCCCGACGAGTTTCAAGCAATTGGCTGAGGAACTGCGCGGAGGAATGACGTTCCGGATCTTTGAGGTGAGCTTCCCGGAGAGGAAGTTGCGCGTCACAGTCTATGAGGAGCCGGACGGGAAGCTAGAGCAGTACCTGGTAAATGTAGCGGGAAGTTAGTGTGCGTTGAGTGGGGGCGTTACGATGAAGGATAATAGGTCGTGGTTGTGCGAGGAGTCTGGCTGCTTGTGACTGCTTTTCTCACGTCCTTTCTTGTTTCCTTTGCCCTTTGCGGCCTTCTCCTTGAATTAATTCTTAGGACGGTAGAACAGACATGGAACTGTGGACAGAATATGAAGGAAGAACGATTGATGGAGCGTTTCCGCTTACAAAACTGATACGGCCTGAGGGCAGGAGCGCCTTCTTTTCGACGTCGGATGGGGTGGGTGGACCGACGGTGATACGGCTGATCGAATCTCACTTTGATGATGAAGAGATCCTGGTGCGGTGGCGCGGGATTCAGGTGCTGAACCATCCCAATCTGGTGAAGCTGATTCAGTTTGGCCGGGTGACGCTGGACGAGACGGCGTTGGTTTATGCCGTGATGGAGCCGGTGGACGCCAACATGGGTGAGATTGTGGCGGAACGGCGGTTGACGACGGAAGAGACGAAGCAGATTGCGACGAGTTTGCTGACGGCGCTTGAGGCGCTGCACTCGAATGGATTTGTGCATGAACATATTGAGCCGGCGAATGTGCTTGCGGTTGGGGAGGCGATCAAGCTGCGAAGCGACTGCATCCGGGAGACTCCGGAGGGGCAGGAGGGCCGCGAGCTGAAGAGCCGGGATGTGCACGATTATGCGGTGGTGTTGCTGCAGGCCTTGACGCAGAGCAAGACGCTTGAAGCGGCGAAGCGGTATATGCCGCTGGCTGCTCCGTTCAACGAGATCGTCCCCAAGGGAATGAGCGGGGAGTGGGGGTTGGAGGAGATTCATAGAGCGCTACGGCCGGATACGGTGCGGGTGGAGGCTCGTCCGGTGACAGCTAAGCCAGTGGTAACGAAAGAGGCGGGTGCGGGGATAGTGGCGCAGACCGTAGTGGAGGAGCTTCCGTCTTACCCGTCGGAACGTGTTCGGGTTCCTGTGGAGGAGGAGCCGCGCGGGATAGAAGGACGGCGGCTGGCGATTGGTGTTGGAGCGATGCTGCTGCTGGCGGTGGTTGCGCTCTTTGTGCATGGCCGTGCGAAGTCCGGTGCGGTGCAGGCGAATGCTTCTGTGCCCGCGATTGCGACAGAGGGGAGCGCGTCTGCTCCGACGCCAGCGCTGGAGACTCCTGCGCCTGAGCCGGTGGCTGCTGTTCCTGCTGTGGCGAAACCGGAGGCATCTGTGCCTGCAGCGGCGACGACAGCGACGAACGGTGCGGGGCAGTGGCGGGTGGTGGCATTTACCTACAACGGGGAGAAGCTGGCTCAACAGAAAGCGGCGAGCGTTGCGGCGAAGCATCCGGATCTGCGGCCAGAGGTGTTTACGCCCAGCGGGCATGCTCCCTATCTGGTGACTGTCGGCGGAGCGATGACCCGCGATCAGGCCTTTGCGCTGGTGAAGAAGGGGCGTGCGGAGGGTCTGCCACGCGACAGTTATGCGCAGAACTATCGTCGATAGAACGGTAGCTTTCGGTCGTTAGTCGTTCATATTTTTTCTTGCATGTTGAAAAGCGAAGTCGCTGACGTGAACCCAGCCCCGGAAGGGCAGGTTGACGTCGGCGATTGCGAGTAGGACAAGGGTGATAAGCAGGGTGAAGAAGAAGACCTGAGCCATGTGGAGGGTTCGGTTGGCGGCGCCGAAGAGGGAGGCCGAGAGTATGGTGACGAGGCCTCCGACGATAAGAACAGCCCAGAGGATGGTGGGCAGGCGGTAGACGCTCTGGATGAGACGGGTGCGCCGGTGCTCGGTGAGGGAGCTAAGTTCGGTCATTGCGTGGTCCTGGGCGACGAGTTCGGAGGGGGTGGCAGCCTTGATGGAGGTGAGGGTCTTCCACATGTCATGGTCGAGGAGATGGGTTTCCTCGGGGATTTTGCCGCCATGCATCTCGGGCCAGTCATAACTGATGACGGCGTCGGCGTAGGCGCGGGCCTGCTGTTGGAGGAGAATGCGCTGGGGATCAGGAAGCCCCTGGGCAATGTTATAGACGTTGCGCAATGAGTTGGCTTCGAGGTCAGTGTTGACGTTTGCTTCGCCGAAGTTGGTCCAGACGGTATAAAGCATGAAGCCGAGGATGACCGCATAGGTGGTGCCAAGGATGCCGAGCTGCCAGCCGATGAGATCGTTGTGCGCCGTGCGCCGTTCGCGCGGCCAGAAACGGTTGAGCAGGGCCATGAAGAGCATGGAGCAGGTCATTGTGACGACGAGGATCACTATGTTTTGCGTGAGAGTCAGCATGAAAGGATTGATCGTCTCCGAGTGTGATGGTCTCCAAGAGCTTATCGAAGTTTGACCGGTTTCCGCCGCAAAATTTTAGAGTTGACGATGTGGAGTCGCGCAGGTTCGCCAGATTGCATCCAACCGAAGATTGAAGTTCAGGAGAAGGAGTTTGGTGAATCGATGAGCGATCTTTATAAGCTGCAGGATCCGACGAAGCAGTATCCACGGCCGAAGTTTAAGAAGCAGACGCAAGCAGTTCCGGGGCTGGATAAGAAGATGACGCCCAAGGCCGATCATGGGGAGACGAGCTATCGCGGGAGCGGACGGCTACCGGGTCGGAAGGCCCTAGTGACGGGTGGCGATTCGGGAATTGGCCGTGCGGCGGCGATAGCATTTGCGAGGGAGGGTGCGGATGTGGCGATCAATTATCTGCCGAGCGAAGAGGCGGATGCGCGCGAGGTGATCGCGTTGATTGAGGCTGAAGGAAGGAAGGCGTTTGCGCTGCCTGGTGATCTGAAGGATGAGAAGTTCTGCGTGAAGCTGGTGAAAGAGGCGCACAAAAAGCTGGGTGGGCTGGATATTCTTGCTTGTGTGGCGGGTAGGCAGCATGCGGTGGATAAGATCGCGGACATGACGACGAAGGTGTTTGAAGAGACGTACCGGGTGAATGTGTTTGCTCTGTTCTGGATGTGCAAGGCAGCATTGCCGTTGATGCCGGCCGGTGGATCGATTATCACGACGGCGTCGATCCAGGCGACGCATCCCAGTCCGAGTCTGCTGGATTATGCTCCTACGAAGGCGGCGATTCTTGCATTCACCAGAGCATTGGCGCGGCAGGTCGCAGAGGACGGGATTCGCGTGAACTGCGTGGCTCCGGGGCCAGTGTGGACGCCGTTGCAGACCAGTGGCGGACAGCCGGCGGCGAAGATTCCGGATTTTGGTTCAGAGACGCCAATGAAACGGCCGGGGCAGCCGGTGGAGATGGCGCCGTTGTATGTGCTGCTGGCTTCGCAGGAGGCGAGTTATGTGACCGGAGAGGTGTATGGAGCTACGGGTGGGTTGGAAGTGTCGTAGCTCTCTTTGCCATGTTGCAGTAAAAAAGCGCCGCTCTTTTATGAGCGGCGCTTTTGTTGAGTTGGTGATTATTGGTTCGTCTCGTTTTCTTTCTTCTCGGCGGGGATGGGTTCGGATTTGGCGAGGGGCTTTGTAATGTCGTCGAGATAGGCGGGTGTGCCGTCTACACGGACGAGAGTGGGGTAGCGTTCGCCGTCGTGATAGTCGATGTCAGCGGTGGTGACGAATGCGTTGCTTTGGAGGATGAAGTGGATTGGCTCAGAGGTTCCCTTTGCCTGTTTGATTGCGGTCTTGAGCGCGTCTCCGGAGAAGACGTTGCCGTTGACGGCGATGATCTTCTGACCGGGGAAGAATTTGGCCTTGTCGGCGGGGCCGTTCCAGCGAACGTCGGCGATGGCGCCGTCGCTGCTGACGCGGAAGCCGAGGGAGTACCAGACATTGACGGAGCTGCCGCGACGGCTGCCGGACTCAGCCATGGTGTGCTCGGACTTCGAGGGCTTGTCGGTGTAGACGAGCTTGTAGCCGCCGCGTTCAATGCCGGTGAGGTCGGCGTGGGGGTTGAGATTGTCGATGCGTTCGTGGATGAAGGTGGCCCAGTCGTATGGCATGACCTGGTTGAGATCGGCGATGAGCTCGTCACGGTTGTAGGTGACGATGAGGGGGCCGGTGTTGCCTCCCTTGCCGAGGAAGATGTGAAGGAAGTCGGTGAGGGATTTTTTGTTGTTCGTCTTCTGACGGATCAGGGTGTCGGCGTCGAGCCAGAAGAGTTCGCCCTCCTGGTAGTAGTCCTGGCCGCGCTTCCAGTTTGCCCAGGCGGGGTTGCCGCCGCGGAGGATGCTGGCGGCGATGGCGGTGTCTTCTGTGCTGCGCCACTCGCGGCCTGGCCTGTAGTCGAGGTTGGCGGCTGAGAGGGCGAGGATCTCGCGGTATTGCTCCTGCGATTTGAGGCCGGAGCGGGCTGCGAGGACGTTGCCCAGGTACTGGGTCATGCCTTCGTAGACCCAGAGGAGCGAGCCCTGCTGCATCTTCTCGAAGTCGTCCTGATACAGGTTGAAGGGGCGACGGTACTTGCCGTTCCAGGAGTGGGTGAACTCGTGGGAGAGGAGGTCGGCTTCGGCGAGTTGATGCATCGGGTCAGAGAAGCCTTTTTCGCCGACGCCGTTGTCGGAGGACTGGCCGTGCTCGAGGCCTTCGCCGCCTGCTACATCAGAGAGCGTAAGGAGGAAGTGGTAGACGTTGTAGTGGCGGGAGTCGTAGGCGGCTCCGGTCTCGCGGACGAGGTTGTTGAGTTCGGCGAGGAGGGCGGGACGGAGGTTGGAGTCTTCGGGCGAGTCGGAGACTACGTCGATGTAGTGCTTCGGCGTGACCTCGGGGGCGAGGGCGAACTCGTGGAAGTACTGGCCGGTGATGACGGGGGAGTCTTCTAGCTGCTCGACGGTGGTGGGGGCGAAGTGGGTGAGGCCGCCCTTAGGATTTTGTGGATCGTAGCCGTCGGTAGGAGTGAGGGCCGTGCCGATGCCCCAGCCTGTGGGGACCTTCACTGACGGCTGGATGGCGATCTCTTTTACGGGGGTCTTCGCGGGGTAGAGGAGGAGTTTTTCCCACTCGAGGACGGCGAGCTTGTCGCTGACGCGGGCGGTGACGATGCAGTCGAGATGGGCGTGGAGGGTGGTGACGCCGGCAGGGACGGTTACGTGGAACTCGTAGAGGTCTTCATCGTCGCGGCGCCATGGGAGGACTTTGCCGTTGGCGGTAAAGACGACGCCCGTGATGTCATCGACGGGGCCGGTGGGGCGGTGGTTGCCGGGGATCCACTTGGGGGTGGTGAGAGAGACGGGACCGGGCTGGACGGGTATGTCGATCTCGGCATGGTAGAGCTTGCGGGGGGCTTCGGAGAGATCGGCGGTGATCTGGATGGGGGTCTGCTGGGCCTGGAGGAGGCCAGGAGTCCCGAGGGTTAAAAGAGCTAGAGGCAGGATGGAGGTGCGGCTGATCATGAGCGGGGACTTTTCCTCTCGAAGCGAAGGGATTTTAGATATTACTTGAATACGGATACGAGGAAGGAAAGGACGCAGGCTGTTTTTGGTCAGGATGCGTCCGTATTCCGGGATTAGGAGTTGAGGGCGGATTCGATCGCGGCGACGACGGCGGGGTCGTCCGGAAGGACTTCGGGGGAGAAGCGAACTGCGACTCTTCCGTTGCGGTCGATGAGGAACTTTTCGAAGTTCCAAAGGATGCCGGGTTCGGGGTTGGTGGTGGTGCCGTGTTGTTGGAGGAATCCGTTGAGGTTTTCACGGAAGGCTTCGCGGCCGGGGCTGGTGGCTTTGGGTTCGGCGGCGATGAGGGACTGGTAGAGCGGATGGGTGTCGGGGCCGGTGACCGTGATCTTGGAGAACATGGGGAAGTCGACGCCGAAGGTGGAGCGGCAGAAGGCCTGGATGTCTTCGTTGGAGCCGGGCTCCTGGCCGCCAAAGTCGTTGGCTGGGAAGCCGCAGACGACGAAGCCGGAGTCTTTGAAGCGGGCGTAGATTTTTTCGAGCGCGTCGTACTGGGGGGTGAGACCGCACTTGGAGGCTACGTTGACGATGAGGAGGACTTTGCCACGATAGTCGGCGAGCGAGGTACCTTCGCCGGTGATTTTGTGGACGGGGATGTCGTAGAGAGCAGCGGTGGACATGGATTCTCCTGAAAGCTGTATTGAGTCGATTATAGGTGTGGCCGGGATTCCCGGAATGGCTACTGGAGCCGATATCGTGTGAGGGTCTTTTACGTCTTCTTTATGACTTTTTCGAGGGATTGGGTTGACGGAGGCGGTAGGATCTAAATCGTATGTCACTTGCAGATTCAATTATTGGCAGGCCCCTTGCAACGAGTGAGGAGCGGGCAGAGCACATTGGTGTCGCTGCGGGAATTCCTATCTTCGGCCTGGATGGGCTGACGAGCGCGGCGTATGGGCCTGAGGCGGCCATGACGCTGCTGATTCCTTTGGGGATCGGCGGTGTGGAGTACGGTTGGCGGATCATCGGGGCGATCCTGATTCTGCTGGCGATTGTGTACTTCAGCTATCGGCAGACGATTGCGGCGTATCCGGGGGGCGGTGGGAGCTATACCGTTGCATCGGAGAACCTGGGAGAGAAACCGGGGCTGCTGGCAGCGGCGGCGCTGATGATCGACTATATTTTGACGGCTGCGGTGGGGATTTCGGCAGGTGTTACGGCGCTGACTTCGGCCGTTCCAAGTTTGCAACCCCACACGCTGCTGATCTGTCTGGTCATTCTGGCGATTCTTGCGCTGGTGAACATGCGCGGGGTGAAGGATACGGGGACGGCGTTTATTATTCCGACGTTTCTTTTTGTTGGCACACTGCTGGCGTTGATCGTCATTGGATTGTGGAAGACGGTTCATGCGGGCGGACACCCGATGGCGATGGCACCGATTCCTGCTGCGCTGCCGGCAACTGTGGGGACGTTGGGTACGTGGATGTTGCTGAAGGCGTTTGCCAGCGGCTGCGCGGCGATGACTGGTGTTGAGGCAGTGTCGAATGGGGTGATGGCGTTCGGTGAGCCGAGAGTGCAGCGGGCGCAGAGAACGCTGACGGTGATTATTGGGATTCTGATGGTGCTGCTGTTCGGCATTGCGTACCTGGCAAAGGCTTACCGGATTATGCCGATGGATCCAGATGCCGCTCACTTCCAAAGCCTCTTGAGCTTGCTGGTTACTGCGGTCTTCGGGCGAGGGTGGTTTTATTTCCTGACGATGGGCAGCGTGTTGCTGGCGCTGGCGTTGAGCGCGAACACGGCGTTTGCGGACTTTCCACGTCTGACACGCGCGATTGCGCTGCATGACTATCTGCCGCATGTGTTTATTCTGCGCGGGCGGCGACTTCTGTTTTCCCATGGGATCTATGCGCTGACTGGTTTGACTGCGCTGATTCTTATCCTGTTTGGTGGCGTGACAGACCGTCTGATTCCGCTGTATGCGATTGGGGCATTTCTTGCTTTTACGCTCTCGCAGGCGGGGATGGTTGTGCACTGGATGAAGATGGAAAAGCACAAGGGCCGCGGGTGGCACATGTTTGTGAATGGTGTCGGTGCTGTTGCGACCGGAATCACGACGATCGTGGTGCTACTGGCAAAGTTCCGTGCTGGCGCGTGGGTGACGGCGCTGCTGGTGCCGGTGTTGATCGGGATCATGTGGGTGGTGAAGCGGCATTACGCGCGGGTAAAGCGCGAGATGGCGGATCTGGCACCGTTGAACCTGGTGAATCTACAGGAGCCGCTCGTAGTGATTCCGATGGCTCGGTGGGACCGGATCACGGAGAAGGCAATGCGATTTGGCCTATTGCTTTCGAAGGAGATCAAGGTGGTGCATATTCACTCCGATGATGAGGAGTGCAGCCTGGAGGATATCTGGGAAGAGCTTGTGATGGCGCCGATCAAGAAGGAGGGGCTGCAGGAGCCGCAGTTAGTGACGATTCCTTCGACGTATCGATTCATCATTAGCCCGCTGATGGACTACATCTTGAAGCTGGAGGAGGATAATCCCGGGCGGAAGGTGGCTGTGCTGCTGCCGGAGCTGGTGGTGCGGCATTGGTGGGAGAATGCGCTGCATAACCAGCGGGTGCAGTTGCTTAAGTTGCTGCTGTTGGTGAAGGGGAATCAGCGGATTGTGGTGGTTAATATTCCCTGGTACCTGTAGCGCCGTTTTGCTGAGGGTTTTGAGAAAAACGGTTGTTTTGACGTGGTGTTTTGATGGTGAATTCGTGGTGAGATGCGTGGTGGAACGTGGTGTTTCGCCGCGTGTTTTTCGGCGATGAAAAATGCGCCAAGCTTTTGGAATTTATTTTTGAGCAGTGCTCTGCCGCCTCTTGCGAGGCGGCTTTGCTTTGGTGGGTTAGGCAGGGATGAGTGCGGGTTTGTTCCAGGTGGGGCTGAGGTCGCGGAGCCGGGCTACGGCGGCGGGTATGAGGGCGAGGGCTTCGTCGATCTCTTCAGCGGTGGTGAGGCGGGAGAGAGAGAAGCGAATGCTGGCGCGGGCGCGGGCGGGAGAGAGGCCCATTGCGGTGAGGACGTGGGAGGGTTCGGTGGCGCCGGATTGGCAGGCAGAGCCTCCGCTGACGGAGAGGCCTTTGAGGTCCAGGGCGATGACCAGGGCTTCGGCTTCGATGTGATCGAAGTAGAGGTTGGAGGTGTTGGAGACGCGAGGGGCGCCTTCGCCGTTGACTCCGCACTCTTCTACTTGAGACAGGATGCTTTGTTCGAGGCGGTCACGAAGAGCGGCGAGGTGGGTGGGGCCATCTGTGGCGTTGTCTTCCGCGAGCCAGGTGTTGGATACCTCGGCGGCTTTGCCGAGGCCGACGATGCCGGCTACGTTTTCGGTTCCGGCGCGGCGCTGGCGCTCGTGGCTGCCGCCGTGGAGCATGGGGGCGAGGCGGACGTTACGGCGGACGAAGAGGGCGCCGATGCCCTTGGGGGCGTAGATCTTGTGGCCGGAGATGGTGAGGAGGTCTACATCTTTGAGGGCGCCTTTGGGACTGAGGTCGAGTGGGAGCCGGCCTACGACCTGAACGGCGTCGGTGTGGAAGAGGGCGCCAGAGGCGTGGGCGATAGCGGCCAGCGCGGCGATGGGCTGGATGACGCCGGTTTCGTTGTTGGCGAACATGACGCTGACGAGCTTGGTCTCGGGGCGGATGGCGGCCAGTAAGGCAGTGGGCTCGATGACGCCTTGCGGGGTGCTGGGGAGGATGGTGACTTCTATCTTCTTTTTGGAGAGGGATTCGGCCGCGCGGAGAACGGCGTCGTGCTCGATGCTGGTGGTGATGAAGTGAGCTGGTGCGGCGGCGTTCTCGAGTGTGCCGAAGAGAGCGAGGTTGTCACTTTCGGTCCCACCGGAGGTGAAGACGATCTCGGAGGTGCGGCAGTGGAGGAGGTGGGCGATCTGGTCGCGGGCGTGGTCGACGGCGGCGCGGGCGTACTGGCCTTGCTGATGGATGGAGCTGGCGTTGCCGTAGTGCTCGAGGAAGAAGGGACGCATGGCTTCGAAGACTTCGGGGAGCAGAGGTGTGGTCGCGTTCGCGTCCATGTAGATTCGGCGCATGGCTTTATTTTACTGTGTGGCGGCCTGGAGGCGGCTTTGCTGCTAAAAGATGGAGCGTGAGGCGGCGAGGAAGTTTGTCACGCGGATTTGATGATTTCGGTAGAGAATAAATTTGCTGTCAAAAAGGAGTTGCAAGCGAGGAGGGACGGTCCGATGTCACAGTTTGATTTGGTGGCTCTTTGGGAAGCACACTGTCGCTGCGAGTTCGAGACGCGAGATGCGACTGCGACAATGGCTACTATGGTTTCGCAGCCATACGTCAATCACATTCCTACGATGACCGGTGGGGTTGGCCATGATCAGCTCAAGCGCTTTTATGCCTACCATTTCATTCCCGATAATCCGCCTGACTTTCGTTTGACCCCGGTAAGTCGTACGGTTGGGAGTGACACGATCGTAGACGAGTTTATTGTTCACTTCACGCACACTAGAACGATGGATTGGATGCTCCCAGGCATTGCTCCTACCGGTCGCGCGGTGGAAGTCCCGACGGTGGCGATCGTCAAGTTTGAAGGCGACAAACTAGTGCACGAACATATTTATTGGGATCAGGCTTCGGTTCTGGTCCAGCTCGGCCTGCTCGATCCTCACGGACTGCCTGTGGCTGGTGTGGAGACCGCTTACAAGGTTCTGGATAAGTCTTTGCCGAGCAACGGCCTGATGGAGCGCTGGCGGGAGAGCGAAGGGAAGCCTATCTGATGGTGGGATCGGTAGGCGACGTTGCGAAGGATTCGGTTTGGGTGTGAATAGAGACTGTACTGCAGCAGATTTGGACAAGTCGGCCGAGAACGCGGCGTTGATTCATCGTAGAAATGGGCGCAGGAGTACTGGTGAGAAGGTGACGATGAATGCGACGGCGAGTAGTGCGGCTAGTGTGGTTGGTGTGTAAGAGATTGTGAAGATCGACCATGAGACGAGGATCCAGAAGGCCATATTGGCGGAGGCTGCGAGGTAGACCCAGTCGGAGAAGCGGTGCTGGTCGTTGAAGAGGCTCATGCTGCGCAGAGCTGGCGTGGGGGATTTGTTGTAGGAGACTGCGCGTAGAAAGATGACCGGCATGAGATTGATGCAGAGTACGAGCGTTGTCCAGACGATGGGTGCGTAGGTCTGCGGATAGCGTGGGACCAGTTGCCATGTGATTAGAAGTGTGATGACGATGTTTGCGGTGGCGCCGGCGTTGACCAGAGCGGGGAAGTGAGCCATGTCGGCGAGGCGATCCATACGGTCGATAGGTTTGTCGGAACTTTTGATGATGTGCACAGAACCTTCCTTGCTGAGGGCGAACGGCGCAAGTGTGATCGGACCGGGCTTAGCTGGAGTTTACAGTTGAATCTGAGAGTGCGCGATGGAACGAAGAGAGAATGTTGACGGCGGGATGGAAGAGGGTGCGAGTGGGGTTGAGTCAGCGTGGGACTACCCGCGGCCGCCTCGGCTGGAGGCGACCGGGCGTCATTTGCGAGTAGTGCATGCGGGAGTTGTGGTGGCGGAAACCACGCGTGCGATGCGAATTCTCGAGACGAGTCATCCGCCGGTTTACTACTTTCCGCCGGGGGATGTGGCGATGCAGCTGCTGCGTCCAAGCAGAGCACGTGGGACGTTCTGCGAGTTCAAGGGCATTGCAAGCTATTGGGATCTGATGGTGAGGGAGGGTGGATCGCTCTCTATTGGAGTGGCCTGGAGCTATGCGAATCCGTCGAGGAGTTATTTGGAGTTGAAGGATTATCTGGCTTTCTATGCGAACAGAGTCGGTGAGTGCTGGGTGGACGGAGAGCGTGTTGTGCCGCAGCCGGGGGACTTTTATGGCGGGTGGATCAGTTCGCAGGTGAAGGGGCCGTTCAAGGGCGCTCCGGGGACGTTGGGCTGGTAAGAGGTGCAGCGCCAATTTATCCTGATCTTGTTTAGATTGGATCGCGTAGATGGGGAGCTATGGACGAGCTGGAACGGCGACTTGTGTTGGAGCAACTGGCATCGAGTGAAGCGCGGCTGTTGGGGTTGGTGGGTGGATTGACGGAGGAGCAGTGGAGCTTTCGCGAGACGCCGGAGCGATGGTCGATTGCAGATAACATCGAGCACTTGATTGTGTTTGAAGGATTCATCCGGTCGGCGATTGCTAAGACTCTGGAGGGGGCTGCTGAGCCTGAGAAGAGGGCGGAGGTTGGCGCGAAGGAGCCGTTCGTTCTCGGGATCGCGAATGGCCGGAGTAACAAATTGATTGCTCGGGAAGTCGTTCGTCCGACGGGGAGATGGCCGGATCGGAATGAGTTAGTTTCCGAGTTACAAAAGACCAGGGCGGTTACAGTTGCATTTGCTGCGCAGACAGAGGCGAAGTTGCGCGATCATTTCTTTCCTCATATCTCGTTAGGAGATCTGGACTGCTATCAGTGGCTGGTGGTGTTGGGACAACATAGCACACGGCATACGTTTCAGATTGAGGAGATCAAGGCTGACCCGGCGTTTCCTGCTTCTTAGATTCAGCTGTATGGTGATCGTCGCGTGTGAGATGTGCTTTGTGACATCAGGATGGATGAAACCTGATAGGCTTAGCGCGGCTCTGCGCTTTCGCGCAGGGAGTTTATGAATTTTTTGGAGAGATGACATGATGAAGCGGATGGCTGTAGTGTTGGCGCTGGCTTGTTGTTGCGCGACAGGGATGCAGGCGCAGGATGCGAAAGGGCCGAAGATCGCACCGGGGACGATGATTGCGCCGTCGAAGAGCTTCGATGGGATGTTGAGTGATTTTGAGGGCGAGATGGTACCGCTGGCCGAGGCGATGCCGGCTGAGAAGTATGACTTTGCGCCGAGCGCTGCGATCTTTGTGCCGGGGCAGGGGAGCGAATACGCCACGGTGAGCACGTTTCGCAAGATGGTGCTGCATATTGCATCGGCGAATTACTACTATGGCGGCAAAGTGGGCGCGATGAAGCCGGATGTGGATGTGAAGGCGCTGGCAAATATCAAGGACAAGGACGCGGCGGTTGCGGCGCTGAAAGCTTCCTTCGTGTTTGCTCATAAGGCGTTCGCGACGCTGACTCCGCAGAATGCGTTTGAGAGCGTGGAGGGGACGAATACGCGGGCGAGCCTGGCGGGTGGGTTAGTGGCGCACGCTTCTGACCATTATGGGCAGCTGGTGGAGTATCTGCGGATGAATGGGATTGTGCCGCCTGCCAGCAGGAAATAGCTTTTTGAATGGATTGAGAGGAGCAGCCTTTTCGGCTGCTCTTTTCTTTTTGGGGTGTCTGGTTATTCG
Organism: Tunturiibacter psychrotolerans; assembly: GCF_051013365.1. Lineage (GTDB taxonomy): Bacteria > Acidobacteriota > Terriglobia > Terriglobales > Acidobacteriaceae > Edaphobacter > Edaphobacter psychrotolerans_A. Next base: position 3,951,453 of record NZ_CP132941.1, read on the forward strand.
CCTAGCATGATGCGCTGGATGTGGTGGGCGCGGCCGGTGGCTCCGTCGCAGTTGATGAGGGCGGCGCACATCTTTGGGTTGCCCTTGGCGGGCTCGAATTTGCCCGGCATGCCGGTGAGGAAGCGGGCGAGGACTAACTCTTTTTCTACGCCGATGACGGAGTCGTAGGGGCCGGACATGCCTACGTCGGTTTGGTAGGCGGTGCCGTTGGGGAGGATGCGCTCGTCGGCGGTGGGGATGTGGGTGTGGGTGCCGAGGAGAGCGGTGATGCGGCCGTCGAGATACCAGCCGAGGGCCACTTTTTCTGATGTGGCTTCGCCGTGGAGGTCGAGGAGGATGACCTTGGCGGTGATCTTGCTGAGGAGTTCGTCGGCTTTGCGGAAGGGGTCGTCGCAGGAGGACATGAAGACGCGGCACTGGAGGTTCATGACGGCGTAGGCCTGGCCGGTGGGGAGTTCGCCCTCGTAGACGCCGAAGCCGGGAGTACCGACGGCGTAGTTGGCGGGGCGGATGACGCGGCGGCCGCGGACGTGGGAGTCGGCGGGGACGGTCATGTATTCGAAGATCTCGCGCTTGTCCCAGATGTGGTTGCCGGTGGTGATGACGTGGGCGCCGAGATCGAAGAGCTCTTCTGCGATGGAGGGGGTGATGCCGAAGCCGCCGGCGGCGTTTTCTCCGTTGATGACGAGGAGATCGACTTCGTTGGTTTCGAGGACGTGGGGGAGGTGTTCGCGGACGATGTGGCGACCGGCGGATCCGAAGACGTCGCCGACAAAAAGGATGTTCACTAAAGAAGTTTACATGTTGGTGTGGTGGAGAAATTGTAACGAGTGAGGATGAGTCATCGAATCCTCGGCTGGGTGTGGTAGTTTTTTTGCATGGCACAGAGCGGACGGTTTCAGTTGAGCGTGCGAATTTTGGCGGTGCTGGCGAGTGAGCCGGAGGCAATGCATACGTCGTCTGCAATTGCAGAGGAGCTAAAGGAGAGCGCCGTGATGGTGCGGAGGGCTTTTCTGCTGCTGCATAAGGCGGGGCTGATTGAACAGAAGAAAGGGCCGCATGGGGGCGCGAAGCTGAAGGTGGCGGCGAAGCAGATTGGGCTGGGCGATGTGTTTGAGGCGTCGGCGGGGGACTGGTTGAGTATTGAGGATAAGGCTGTGAGCGCTTGGATTAAGAAGGTGCGAGCCGATGCGGTGGCGGCGATGAATGAGCACTCGCTGGCTGGTGTGGTGAAGCGGCTGAAGAAGAAATAGATCGGACTAGTTGGATTTTGTGGTTGGCCTCGGTGAAAAGCCGGGGCTTTGCTGCGTTGGGGCGGTCAGTATTTTGGCGGGAGTCCGGTTGCTTTGATGATGGCGCGATAGCGCTCGTCGGAGTGGAGGAAGTCGTAGGCGGGGTCGTTCTGGACCCAGAGGAGGTCGGGGGCATGTTGTTGTCGCGCCTCCTCTAACGAGGCGAGCGTCTCATCGCGGCGGCCGAGCTGGGCGTATTGAAGGGCAAACTGCATAGGCGAGACGTATTGTGTTGCGGACTGCTTTTTGAAGTTGGCCACCTGTCGCAGGAGGAGAGCCTGATAGCCGCCCTTCTCATACGTAAGCCGGATGTTCTCGGCCTCCTCTTTGTTGCCTGACAACAGCATGCCTGTCTCCCACTCCTTTGCCGCCTGCTTTAGATCGCCTTTGCGGCGGTAGGCTTCGCAGAGCATCCAGTGAAGCATGGCGTCCTGAGGCGTCCCTTCCAATCTTGAACGAACGTCGTCGATTGCGGCGTCGTATTGTCGCGAGAAGTTCAAGGCTAGAGCCATGCCAAAGGGTCGCTCAAACGGATCGAGTTCCATCGCTTTTTTTTCCGATTCGATGGCTTCGCTATTGCGGCCGAATGCGTTTAACACCTTTGCGCGGAAGTGATAGGGCTCGGCAAAGTCGGGATTGAGTTCAATCGCGCGTTCGATCTCCTGCTCCGCCTGCGGCCAATTCCAATCAAAGAACATGGATGCGCCAAGTGCGAGGTGAGCCCAGGGAAGCGAGGGATCGAGTTCGACTGCTTTTTTGGCTGCTTCGCTTGCCTTCGGATTGGCAACTCTTGGGTCGAGATCGTAGAAGGTGCCTTGACCGTAGTAGGTGGCAAGGCCAGCCCAGCCGGGTGCGTAGTCCGGTTGCAGTTCGATTGCTCTTCGGAAGTATTTGCCTGCTGCTTCGTTGTCGCCCTGAAACCAGATATAGCGCCCGCGGAGGTAGGCGTCGTGGGCTTCAGGATTTACATATCGAGCGGAAGCGGGTTGAAGAGTGGCGCCGCCTAGCCGTTTTGCGATTGCTTGTGCGGCTTCATTCGGGAGCGTGACGACGTCGTTGGCGTTGCGATCGTAACTCTCGGCCCAGAGGTGCGTGTCGGTGGGGGCCTGGATGAGTTGGATGGTCATGTGGACGTTGTCGCCTGAGCGCGAAATCGAGCCTTCGAGGATGCCGTCGACGCCAAGTTCGCGGGCTATCTCGGGGAGGGGTCGGTGGGCGCCCTTGTATTGCATGACGGAGGTGCGGGAGACAATGCGGAGGGTCGAGTTTTTGGCGAGCATGGTGGTGAGCTCGTCGGTCATGCCGTCGGCGAAGTAGTTCTGAGCTGGATCGCCGGATAGGTTGTCGAGGGGGAGAACAGCGAGGGAGGTGATTTTGGGCGCTGTGGGATGAAGACGGTTTCGCAGGATGCGTGCGCCGAGAGTGACTGCAAGGATGAGAAGAACCAGGACGGCTGATCCCAGGAGCCAGACGAGAACACGTGAGTTGCGAAAAGGGGGCGGTTGGTCTTTGCTGGGAGATGCTGGAGGCTGTGGCGGGGGGTCTTCGTTGGGGGTTGGGAGATCCTGTATGGCGACTGCGCCGGCTGGCGGCGGGGGTGGGTTGATGTCGCCGACCCTTCGGTTCCTGCTCGATGAGGATTGGTCGCTTTGTTGTGCGGTCGAGGTGACGGCTTCGACGGGGACTTCGATGATGGATCCGATCAATCGGTAGCCCTTGCCGGTGACGGTCTGGACAAAGCGGGATTGGACGGGATCGTCGTTCAGGATCTCGCGTATTTTGCGGATGGCGGTGTTGATTCCGTGTTCAGTGTCGACGAAGACTTCGCGACCCCATAGATGTTCGGCGATCTCGGTTCGAGTGACGAGGTTGCCGTTTCTGGTTGCTAAAAGGACGAGTAACTCCATCGGCTTGCGTTCCAGCTTGAGACTGCGCCCGGCCCGGTACAGTTCGAAGCGGTCGCAATCCAGTTTGAAATCACCGAATTTGTAGACCGAGACGGCCAAGGGAGGTCACTCCTTGTGGTGGGAGTATAGCAGCGCCGGATGTTAAGGTGCTCCATCCTGTTCGATTGCAAGGACTTGTTTCTTCACCTCAGCTTTACCTCGACTTTACCTCCTCTGTATTGTGTCGAACTGCGCTGCAGAGTATCTCGTTGGCAAGCGGTTTCTACGAGCGATGAACTGAGTTGCGGGCTCGAATGTTCGGAGTCAGCTCCCGGCCTAGGAGCGAACAGGGTGCGATGAAGTCAGTCGTTCCGAGAGTCGCTTCTTCACTGAATGTTTGCTATCTCTGCCTCGCAGTGGATGCAGTGGTGGTTTAGCCGAAACACAACTGGCACTGCCAGAGAAAAAGGAGAAGGACAATGAATCGAATTATGAAGAAGACGCAGACAGGGATCGCGCGTCAGAGGGCGTTTGGGAGCCGGTTTTCTCGTGGCGTGTTCGCATTGGTTGCAATCGCGGGGTTCATGCTGGCCACAACAGTTGCGAACGCGTGTCCCAATCTGTCGGGCTCGGGCTACAGCGGCCCGATCAAACTGCCGATATTGGCGCAGGCGGGACACGAACAATCAGACAGCGTTTACAGCGACTCCATTGTGGGACTGTGGCAGGTCGTCTACACGCCGGTCGCCTCCAGCACTCCGATCACCGTGTCGTTCAAGGAGTGGCACAGCGATGGAACGGAGTTTGAAAACATATGGCTGGCGCCCGTTGGAGGAGATATCTGCTTTGGAGCGTGGAAGACGATCGCTCCGCGAACTGTGCACACTCACCACATTGGCTGGATCTTCGCCACACCCGGAGCAACAGCAACCAACTACTTCATCCAGGACGAAACCGACACAGTGTCCCGTGACGGCAAAACCTACACCGGAAACTACAAAATGCAAGTGTATAGTCTCGCGGGTGTTAAAGAGGGCCCGGAGACGGATGGGACAATTGCCGCGACACGTATCACTGCCGATTGACGGGCTGTAGTGAACTAAGTGCAAAAGATGGGCCTGGAAGAGATCACTTCCGGGCCTGCTTATTTCGATAACGCGAAGATCTTTAGTCGTTGCGGATGTCGAGCGAGCCCATGCCTACGTTGATCTCGAGTGAGCCTGCGCCTGTGCCTGGATAAACTTTTGTGGCGGTGAAGTGGCCGTCGGAGCCGCCGGGGCGGTGGTCGTGGAGGGTGCCGAGGCCTACGTTGACTTTCAGGTTGGCATAGCTCTTGTCCTTATCGAGGAGGAGCTGCATGTGGCCCATGCCGACGTTGAATTCTCGATGGCCTGCACTGCCGGTGGCGTTGAAGTCGAGGTCGCCGTAGCCGAGGTTGATCTCGTTGTCGGAGTTCTGCCCCATTGGCATGGTGACGGTTACTGACGCCTGGGCAGCCTTGGGGAAGTTGAGTTGGATGACGCCCTTGTCGGGCTGGACGCGGATGGTCTGGATGTAGTTGGCGATGTTGTAGCTGGCTAATTCGGAGTTCAGCACGATGGTGAGTTTGATCTGTTTGGCGTCGGGCTCGATATTTATTCGCAGGTTCGCGCGGCAGACGTGGAGCTTGAGCTTTGCGTTTGAGTCAAATGGGCGTGTGAGTTCGAGGCGATGCGGTTGGAGGATGTCGCCGGGGATGCTGGTGTAGTCGTGCGTGGTGATGGGTTTGTCGGAGTCGGTGCAGTCCATGGATTCGGATTGGGAGTTCTGGCTGGACTGGGATTTTTGGGCGGACTGGGCGGCGTGCGAGGTGATGGTGGCGGCAAGAATCAGCGCGAGGGTGGTGTAGCTGAGGGATTTGCGCACTTGAGCCTCCTGTCGCTCCAAGGATTCGATTGAGGTTAGATACGGTGGGAGAGTGGGTTGGTTTCCTGGGTTCAGGGTTTGGGGCGGAGTTGCTTGAGGAGCGCTTCGGCGGTGGGTTGGGTGTTGAGGATGTCGGCGGGAGTAAGCCAGGCGCGACGAAGTTGGGTGATGCCGTAACGCATCTGGTCGAGTTCTTCGGTGGCGTGGGCGTCGGTGTTGATGACGATTTTGCAGCCGTGTTGTTTGGCGAGGCGGAGGTGGAGATCGTTGAGGTCGGCGCGTGCGGGGCTGGCGTTGTGCTCGACAGCTACGCCTAGTTTGGCGGCTTGTTTGAGGATGACGTCTACGTTGACGGCGTAGGGTTCGCGGCCGAGTACCTTGCGGCCTGTGGGATGGCCGAGGATGCGGACGTGTGGGTTTTCTAGGGCGCGGAGGACGCGGGCGGTCATCTCTTCGGCGGGTTGGTTGAAGTGGGAGTGGACGCTGGCTACGACGATGTCCATTTGCGCAAGGGTGGAGTCGTCGAGGTCGAGGGCGCCGTCGGCGAGGATGTCGACTTCGATGCCGGGGAGGATGCGGATCTTTCCTTTCAGCTCCTGCTGGAGTTCGGCGTCGACTTCGCGGATGCGCTTGATGTGTGCGAGGGCGCGGGCGTCGTCGAGGCCATTGGTCATGGCGAGGTTTTTGCTGTGGTCGGTGATGGCGATGTAGGAGAGGCCGCGGGCGAGGGCGGCTTCGGCCATCTGGCGGATGGTGTCGCGGCCGTCCGTGGCTTCGGTGTGCATGTGGAGGTCGCCGCGAATGTCGGCTAGCGTGATGAGTTGCGGGAGTGTGTGGTTTGCGGCGGCCTCGAGTTCGCCGCCGTTTTCGCGGAGCTCGGGTGGGATGTAGTCGAGGTCGAGGGCGTTGTAGATTTCGGCTTCGCTGGCGGCGGCTACGATGACGTTGTCTTCGAGGCGGAGGAGGGCGTATTCGCTGAGGGTGAGACCGCGTTTGATGGCGCGCTGGCGGAGGGCTACGTTGTGCATCTTGCTACCGGTGAAGTATTGGAGGGCTGCTCCGTAGCTGGCGCGGGGAAGGAGGCGGACGTCGACCTGGAGGTTGTTGCGGAGGGTGAAGGAGACTTTGTTCTGGCCTTTGGCGATGAGCTTGTCGATGAGGGGGAGGGACGCGACGTGCTCGACTGCGGCGCTGACGACGTCGGGTTCGCATGCGGGGCCGGTGGCGAGGAGGTCGAGGTCGCCGACGGTCTCGCGGCCGCGGCGGAGGGAGCCGGCGGGGATGATCTCGTCGATGCCGGGGAAGGCTCGGATGAGAGCAATGATGGTGTCGGCGTGTTGCTGGGCTTTGTCGATGCGGAAGCGGCTGGAGTTCTTGCGATGGTCTTCGATGCCTTTGAGGAGCTTGGTGACGAACTTTTCGCCCATGCGGGGGAGCTTGGTGAGGTGGCCGGCCTTGGCGGCGGCTTCAAGGCCGTCTATGTCGCAGACCTGGCAGGAGGACCAGACGAGAGCTACGGTTTTGGGGCCCATGCCGGGGAGACGGAGGAGTTCGAGCATGGTGGGTTTGTATTTTTGGAGGAGCTCTTCGCGGAGGGGCATGGTGCCGGTGGTGAGGAGAGCCTGGATGTTTGCGAGCATGCCTTTGCCGATGCCGGCGATGGCGAGGAGCTGCTTAGGGTCGTCGGCGATGGTGGCGAGCTGGGTGGTTTGCTGCTCGACTGCCTCGGCGGCGCGGCGGTAAGAGCGGATGCGGAACGGGTCGGCGGAGTCGATCTCGAGGAGGGAGGCGGTTTCGTCGAGGAGGCGGGCGATCGAGATATTGTCCATAGCGAAGCTTCAGAGGCCTTTGCGGCCACTGAGTCAGTATGCAACAAATTAATCTGCAACATGCGAGGGGAGTGGGGCTGGGGGTGCCGAGCAGGGCTGGTCGTCAAGCCACTGCCGCGATCTTGGAAGGTCGGATCGTGTCTCTAAAATCTCTACTGAGTCTGATTCGCTTCTTTGAGGCGCGCCACCTGGTCGGCCTGGGGACCCTTGCTTCCCTGAATGATGTCGAACTCCACTTCATCGCCTTCTTTGAGGCTCTTGTAGCCCTCGCGCTGGATGGAACTGTAATGGACGAAGACATCGGCCCCACCGTCGCGGCCCAGGAAACCGTAGCCTTTTGCGTTGTTGAACCACTTAACCGTACCTTTGTATTGTGCCACTTTAGCGACTCCCTTTTCTTGCGTCTTCTCACGAATGGTGCACCGGGAAGTGAAAGCGTTTCAGCGGTTGCGCCACTGGATGTGTGACGCAAACACCGCTGTGGGAGTTTTCTGGAAGAGGCGACGACAGTCTGGTTATTTGTGGATATGCGTGGGTTGCTTGCGAGCATCTTTGTTGCGCAGCAGACGTTGCAGCGGGCGGCATCTTCAGGCGGACTTTTGCAGCAGGACTAAAAACCGCTTCGCTCTGAACGCGTTACCTCGCTGCGCGTTACTTAGGTGCCCGCTTAGAGATGACCGGAGCGACGAGCCGAGTCGTAGAGCATGAGGCCGATGAGGGTTTTGCCGTCGTGGATCTTGTTGGCCGCGATGAGGGCGAGGGCTTCGGAGAGGGGGAGGCGGAAAACCTCGATGTTTTCGTCGGGCTCGGGCGTGGCAGTCCCTTCGCGGAGATCGCGGGCTAGGTAGATCTGCATCCACTCACCGAGGAAGCCGGGGCTGGCGAAGTATTTGGTGAGGAGGGTCCAACGTTTGGCGCGGTATCCGGTCTCTTCGATCATCTCGCGTTTGGCGGCGGCAAGGGTGGCTTCGTTGGCGTCGACGCGTCCGGCGGGGAGTTCGATGAGGAACTGGCCGGCGGCATGGCGGTATTGGCGGATAAGGATGATGTCGGGGTCGGCGGGGTTCTTTGACTCGTCGACGGCGAGGATGACGACGGAGCCGTTGTGGCGGATGACGTCGCGGGTGTTGACGAAGCCGCCGGGCTCTTCGAGCTTATCGGTGAAGACAGAAAAGACTTTGCCCTTGTAGGAGAGTTTCGAGGCGATGAGTTTGGGCTTGGCGAACTTCGAGGTCGGTTTGATGGTGGTTTTTGGGGCCTGGGTCTGGAGGGCGCTGGGTTTGATCTGCTTTCTTTTTGCGGCCATGAGGCTAAAGTATCATCCTGCATCTAGACTTGGGTGAAGGGCATCCAACCGAATGCGCGGAAAATTTGTGTCATCTGGTTGAGGGTCGTCGCTGTTGAAGAGATTGAGGATAGGTCTGCATGAACGTTGAGTGTTATCCGATCACGGTGTTGCCGCATGTATCGCGACTGTATAGCGATTATCTTGCGATGGCGGAGAGCGCGGGCGATTCGGCAGTGAGGAAGTGGTTTGGGGCGGAGCCGTTTGCCGGGAAGTGGGTCGGAAGAGGCAAGCCGGTGAAGGATGCCGAAGCGCTGGCGGATCTGTTGGAAAAGCAGGCGGTTGAGTTTGGCGCGGGGGACGCGGTCAAGGCGAATATTGCGAAGCTGAGGGCTGGGGCAAGGGCGGTGGTGACGGGGCAGCAGGTGATGCTGTTTGGTGGGCCGCTGTTGACGATCCTGAAGGCTGCGTCGGCGGTGGCGCGGGCGAAGGAGGCGACCAAGGCTACCGGTGTTGAACATGTGCCGGTGTTCTGGATGGCGACGGAGGATCATGATCTGGAAGAGGTGGACCAGGTTTCGCTACTGACGAAGACGTCGGTGGAGAAGTTGTCGATGGGTTTGAAGTTTCCTCATCATGCTGTTCCTGCCGGTGGCGTGGTGCTTGAGGGCCATATCGATGGACTGTTGGAGCAGGCGAGTGAGTTGCTGGGGTATGCGCCTGTCTGTGATTTGCTTCGTGAGTGTTATGGGTCTCAGCCTGGGAACGATCACGGGCCTACTTTGGGGAGTGCCTTCGGACGGTTGATGACACGGCTGTTTGAAGAGCAGGGACTGATTGTGATGGATGCCGCAGGGCGGGATTTTCATGCTCTTGGCGCAGATACGCTTCGGTATGCGATCGAACATGCAGCTGAACTTGAAGAGGCTTTGCTGAAGCGTACGAAGGAACTCGAGGCTGCTGGATATCACGCTCAGGTCCTGGTGAATGCCGGAGCTTCGCTTCTGTTTCTTTTGAGTGATCCGCAAGGAGTCGGAGTGTGGGATCGTGAGGCGTTGCGACGGAGCCCGGATGGTGTGTGGAAGGCTGGAGGACGGAGTTATTCGACGGCGGAGCTGATTGCGATTCTGGAGACGGCACCGGAGAGATTGAGTCCGAATGCGCTGCTGCGGCCGGTGTTTCAGGATACGTTACTGCCGACTGCAGCCTATATTGGTGGGCCGGCTGAGATTGCTTACTTTGCGCAGAGTGCGGTTTTGTATGAGGCGATCTTCGGAATGGGCCGGATCACTCCGGTGTTGCCCAGACTGAGTGCGACGTTGCTCGAGCCGGCGGTTGCAACCGTGATGGATAAGGACGAGGTGCAACTGCCGGATGCGATGACGACGGCGGAGGCGCTGGCTCAGAGGCTGGGGGCGCGTGCGATGCCGATTGAAGGGAAGCGCAAGCTGGCGGCGGTAGGGAATGCAATGGAGACGGAGTTGAGTGCGCTGACGGATTATCTGGGTGGGATGGATGCGTCGCTGGGGCGGGCGGCGGAGGTGTCGGGTTCGAAGATGCGGTATCAGATGAGTCGGCTGCGGCGGATGGCGGCTACGTTTGAGTTGCAGAAGGAGGCCAGTCTGCGGAAGCATGCAGAGGCGGTCGTGCTGAATGTTTTTCCGGGGGAGCATCCGCAGGAGCGTGTGATTGCAGGGGTTTGGTTTGTTGCGCGGTATGGGGATAGTTTGGTGGAGAAGCTGGTTGGGGTGGCGGAGAATCAGTGTCCGGGGCATGTGGTGGTGCGGCTGTAGCGGATGGTTTAGCCTCACGCTTTAGAATGGGTGGGTGAGGTGTTGCAATGGGATTGAGCGATCAGCCGTTTGAAGTGATGTGTCCGGATTGTGGGGGGATGTTGAAGGTGGATCCGGTGACACGGTCGGTGATTGCGCATAAGTCTGCTCCGAAGAAGAAGATGTTTGAGGACTTTGGCGAGGCAGCGAAGGCGTTGCGCGAGGCGGATGCGCGGAGGGATTCGATCTTTCAGCAGAGCGTGGATGCGCAGAAGAACAAAGATGATGTGATGGCGAAGAAGTTTGCGGAGGCGGTGAAGAAGGCGAAGGAGACTCCGCTAACGGATCGGCCGCTGCGGGATTTCGATTTGGACTAGTTGTTACGCCAGTGCGGTGTGGATAGCGGTCGTGTCGATATCAATGTACGGTTGGCTTTGTTTCTGTCGCGGGCGGAGTTGCGAGAGAAGCGGCTTCGGCGGCACAGTCACGAGAGGGTTTTAATTCTTTAGCGCGAGCGATTTCGTAGTCTGCTTTGGCTGCGTCGAGGTCAGCGAGGAAGGCAGGGTCTGCGTGCAGTCTCGCGACTGTGCTTGCGCCCATGATTCTGCCCTCGTTGACGTCACTTTGCCAGTGCACGTTGCAGACTAGCCGACTGTCTCCGAACGAACGTCCGCGCGCGAGGATTGCATCGGTCTGTCCAGGGGCGATCTCGGTGAGAATGAGGGCCCAGGCCCATCCGATGGTGGTGTGTCCTGATGGGTAGGAGCCATCTTTTCTGAGGAACGCTTCGTCGTTTGGAGAGCAGGTCGGATGATTATTTTCCATAAATGGACGGGGTCGGTTGTAGTGATTCTTGGCGGCGTAGGTAGAGAGAGCAGCGTCGGTGAAGGATCGCCGGAGCAGCATGTAGAGGTGTGGCGTTTCGGTGTCGTTGATCGGAATGCCCATGGCGCAGGAAAAAGTTTCGGCTGCGTGGGGGAACGATAGGTTCGCATCGCTGGTTGCCTGCTGCCAACGCGGAGAGCCTTGCAGGGCCAGGTTGGCTTTGCTGACAGCCTCGTCCAGCGCATAGACGGCGGTGCCTGGCGTGGGAGCGGGGGGAACCAAAGCCAAACTATTTGGCAACGCCGGGGGCGGCAAGTATCCGGCGAGGATGCCGGGCATAAGCTCCGGAACCGAGATCAGTCCATAGGATTTTGTTTGCGAACTAGCCGAGGGTGCCGTGGCGACTGAGGCAGGAACTCCCGTCGGAACGGGGCCCGCACTCTGCGCTGTGGACTGAATCGTAGAGGTTACGCAGGATGAAATCATCAACGTCGCAAAGAGAGTGATCTTCAAGGGCAGCCTCCAACTAACGCAATCATCATAAGGTACTTGGACATGGTGTGTGAGCGATTGCTTGCGTCTTTTTCATCTGCGAATGACTTTGGAGAGCGATCCTGGCTAATCCGACTCAATGTCGATTGCGCTCGTGCGATTAGGAATGGCGAGGGGTAAAAGGTAAACTGAAGGAATGCCACCAATCGTAAATGCGCAGGGTTTGACTAAGGCCTTTGGCGCGACGCCTTTGTTTCGTGAGATCAGCTTTACTGTGAGTGATGGAGATCGTATTGGCCTGATTGGGCCTAATGGCGCGGGGAAATCTACGCTGCTGAAGGTGTTGGCGGGTGATGAAGATGCTGATGCCGGCGATGTTGCGGTGCGGAAGCGGGCGCGGGTGGGGTATGTGCAGCAGGAGTCGGTGTTTGCGCCTGGGGTTACGGTGCGCGAGGTGCTGGAGGCGGCGCTGGTGCGCGCGAAGGTGGCTGAGGGGGAGCATGAGGGACGGCTGCGGGAGACGAGTGGTCGGACGGGCTTTCCGAGTCTGGATGCGGAGGCTGCGAGGCTGAGCGGAGGGTGGAGGAAGCGGCTGGCGATTGCGGAGGCAGTGGTGACGCATCCGGATGTGCTGCTGCTGGATGAGCCGACGAACCATCTGGATTTAGCCGGGATTGCGTGGCTGGAGGAGCTGCTGAATGAGGGTAGTTTTGCTTGTGTGCTTATCAGCCATGATCGTTATTTTCTTGAGAATGTTGCGACAGAGATAGTGGAGCTGAACCGCGTATATGCCGAAGGGCTGCTGCGTGTGAAGGGGACTTACTCGAAGTTTATCGAGGGCAAGCAGGCGTATATGGAGGCGCAGAGCAAGCTGCAGGATGCGCTGAAGAATCGCGTGAAGATTGAGGTGGACTGGCTGCGGCGGGGGCCCAAGGCAAGGAGCACGAAGGCGAAGGCGCGGATCGATAATGCGCAGGATTTGATTGGGCAGTTGAAGGAGGTCAACTCGCGAGTGCAGACGTCGAGCGCGGGGATTGATTTTTCGGCGACGGATCGGCAGACGAAGCGGTTGGTGGAGTTGGAGGATGTTTCGGTTGTGCTGGGGGACCGGAAGATTGTTGAGGGGTTGAATTTTCTGGTGACTTCGGGGATGCGCGTGGGGTTGGTGGGGCCGAATGGGAGCGGGAAGACTACACTGCTGCGGCTGTTGACTGGGGAGTTGGAGCCTTCGAAGGGGACGATCAAGAAGGCGGCTTCGCTGAAAATTGTCTACTTCAGCCAGATGCGAGAGCTGGAGGAGGGTGTGACGCTGCGGCGGGCGCTGGCTCCGGATTCGGATTCGGTGGTGTATCAGGGCAGGGTGGTGCATGTGGCTAGTTATGCGACGAAGTTTCTCTTTACGAGTGAGCAGCTGAATCAGCCGGTGGAGCGGTTGAGCGGGGGAGAGCGGGCTCGGGTGCTGATTGCGAAGCTGATGTTGGAGCCAGCGGATTTGCTGCTGCTCGATGAGCCGACGAATGATCTGGATATTGCGACGCTGGAGATTCTTGAAGAGAGTTTGCTCGAGTACACCGGGGCGTTGGTATTAGTGACCCATGATCGTTACATGTTGGATCGGGTGTCGACGATTGTGCTGGGGCTGGATGGGCGGGGTGGTTCGGAGATGTTCGCGGATTACTCGCAGTGGGAGCAGTGGCGGGGCGTGAAGGTGGAAGAGGCGATTGCTCCGGGGGCTACCGGCGTTGCGGTCTCTCCTGCTGCTGCGGTTTCGAATGGGGCTTCGGGTGGGAAGAAGAAACTTTCGTATCTCGAGGCGCGGGAGTATGCGGGGATCGAGGCTGCGGTGGAGGCGGCTGAGGATCGTTTGCAGAAGGCGCGAGAGATGATCGAAGATCCGACGGTGGCGGTGGATGCTGTGAAGCTGACTGCGGCGCTGGCGGAGATGGAGGAGGCGCAGTCGGCGGCGGATGAACTGTATGCGCGGTGGGCTGAGTTGACGGAGAAGGTTGGGTAGGAACTTCGCGATTGCGAATATAGGTGGTAAGCGAAAGAGAGCGGTCGGGCTTTCGCGCGGGACCACATCTCAAAATCGAGAGATGGGGCACCCGGCTTTAGGTGATCTTCGCGGGAGAGAGATCTCTTCTCTCCCCTATTAGTGTTGGGCGAGGACTCGGCGGTCGGATTCGGACTGGACTTTGTCGAGGTCGTGATGGAGGAGCTGATTGTGCTCGACCACTAACTCGCCGCCGACGTAGACGCTGTCGATGTCGCGCTCCGATGCGATGAGGACGAGGTTCGCGTAGGGGTCTTCCAGCGAGACGCCGAGACGTTTTGGATTGATGAGGAGAAAGTCGGCGAACTTACCGGGTTCGAGTGAGCCTAGCTTATCTTTCACGTTGAGGACGTCGGCGGAGCCCATGGTGTGTAGCCAGAGGACCTGGTAGGGACTCATGACGGTGGCGTCTTCGTACTTGTCGTGAATGGCGTAGAGGCCGGTGCGCATGTTTTCGAAGGGGTCGGCGAGGTCGGCGCTGGCTTCGCCATCGACGCCCATGCCAACGCGAATGCCCATCTTGAGGTACTTCGGAATATCTGCGGTGCCGGAGGCGAGGCGTCCGTTTGAGAGAGGGTTCCAGGACATGGAGGCGCCAGCTTTGGCGGTCTGCTCAAGGATGTCGTCGTCTACGTGGATGAAGTGGCCGAAGATGAGTTGGTTGTTGAGCAGACCGCTGTCCACCATCCAGCGAAACTTTGAGCGTTGCTCGCCCTGGTCGTCGGGCGCTTCGATGTAGTGGGTTTGATTGCCCAGATGAAACTCTTTCATCATGGCTGCTTCCATGACCGCCTGTTGGTAGGTGTTGTTGAAGGCGGTCATGCCGCTGATCATGACGCCGAGAAAGTGCGAGTTGGGTGGTTGAGCGGCAGTCCAGTCGAGAAAGGTTTTGAGGCGCGCGCGTCCTTGCTCGACGGTGATGGTAGGAGATACGGGGTCGGGACCGTAGCTGTGAACGAAGCGGATGCCGGACTCTTCGGCGCCGCGGAATTGAGCCTCTTCGAATTGATTATTCAGGTCGGCGGTTTTGGCTCGTCCGCCGTAGGTGAAGTTGTAGGCAGTGGTGACGCCGTGTTCGAGGTGGTCGAGCGAGCCGAGGAGAGCGAACCAGTACATGTCTTCGGGCGACGCGAGGGCGGCGTGTTTGCCGTAGAGGTCGTCGATCCAGCCGGGGAGGGTTTTGTCGGCGGCGAGGCCGCGGTAGGCTGCCTGCCAGAGATGGCTGTGCGCGGAGATGAAACCGGGAATCATGTAGTCGCCGTGTGCGTCGACGATCTTGTCGGCGTGGAGATTGGCGGACGGTTCGCCGGCGGCTACGGCGAGGATTGTGCCGTCGGGCGAGATGGAGAGATAACCGTTGATGGGTTCGCGCTGGTTGCTGGCCATAGTCATGATGCGCGCGTTGCGGATGATGAGCTTGGGATTCGCGGCGAAGGCGGGATAGCTGATGATCGCGAGCAGGACGAGTGTCCGGCAAGTGAGTTTTGGAAGATGACAGGCCATGGTTGTGTTTAGCGTGGATGGCTTGTCGAGTCAATTGGAAAGTGTGTAATGGAGAAGGGTAGCTCGCCGGATGTCCGCATCTCGAAATATAGATAGGGCATCCGGCTGTAGCTTCGAAGGCTGCTTATCGAGCTTGAGGTCAGGCTGACTTTTTGTGTTTCGGGTTGGCGGTGGGGGCTTTTTGCCAAGATCATGCCAGTCTGTTTCGGTCATTTCGACACCGTAGTGTTTTGCCGCCGCTTTGATATTGGCGAAGGCCTGTTCGCGCTCGTGATCGGAGACATCCTTGACCTGGTCGAAGCGGGCAATGGCGTTGCGGACGTGAGAGGCGTTGTTGAGAGGCTCTTTGCGCTTTTCTGGAAAGGCGTAGACGGAGGCCGGAAGATCGTTGCGCTCCTTAGCGTCGAGGGCTTTGTTGTCCTCGTGGTGTTTCCATGTTGCTTTCATTATTGTCCTCCAGGTGTGCTCCGGCGTTTCGCAGAGTCGCTTGAGCACTGCAGTTTGGATGTTGTGCGGTGCGCTCGGCGTTGTGAGGCACGTTTTGAGAGTTTCGCGGTATGCTGCTGGGATTATGAAAAAACTTTTTTGTGGGATGGTTGTCGGGTTGGTGGTAGTGACTTGCGCCGCGCAGGATGTGGGTGCGGCTAAGCACGTGACGGTGTTGCATGCGGCGCGGATGCTGGATGTGGCGGCGGGAAGGGCGGTGTCGCCGGGTGAGGTGTTGGTGGAGGGAGAGAAGATTGTTGCGGTGGGGACGCACGTGGAGCGGCCTGCGGGGGCCGAGGTCATTGATCTGGGTGACACGACGCTGATGCCGGGGTTGATCGACGCGCATGTGCACCTGTTTTTGCATCCGGGGGCAGAGGATCTGCAGACGGTGCAGGAGAGTGTGCCGGAGAGGACCTTGATCGCGGCGGGGGCGGCGAAGGCGGATCTGATGGCTGGGTTTACGGCTGAGCGCGATATGGGAACCGAAGGCGCGGGGTGCGCTGATGTTGCGGTTCGGAATGCGATCAATTCAGGGTTGATTCCGGGGCCGCGGATGCGGGTGAGTTGTAATGCAATTGATTTGACGGGCGGGCATGAGGATGCGATTGGGTACAACCCGGCACAGAAGGTGCTCTCGAATGCTGACTATGCGGACTCGAGCGAAGAGATTGTGAAGGTGATGCGGGAGCAACGGAAGGGCGGTGCGGATTTTACGAAGGTGTATGAGACGGGGAAGGATTCGTTTCGTGGTAGTGAGTTTCAAACGCCGTATCAGTACACCGAGGCCGAGCTTGCCGCTGCGGTGAGGGAGGCTGAACGGATGGGTGGTGGTGTGGGGTCGGGACGTGGGGTGGCTGTTCATGCGACGGGAGAGCCGGGGACAGGGTTTGCCGTGGCCGCGGGGGTTGCTTCGGTGGATCATGCATACCAGTTGAACGACGCGACGATGAAGGCGATGAAAGAGAAGCAAATTTATGCGGTTCCGACGTTTGCGATTGCGGAGTACTTTGCGGAGCATGCGGCGACTCCTGCGCGTGCCGAGTGGGATCGTAATGAGCAGAATTATCATGCGGCCGAGTTCAAGAAACAGCTTGCGGCGGGTGTGCCGATGGCTGTGGGGAGCGACGTGGGGCCGTTTCCACATGGAACTCAGGCTCGTGAGTTGGAGTTGATGGTGGAGTTTGGGATGAAGCCGGCGGCGGTGTTGCAGGCGGATCTGCTGAATGGTGCGAGGCTGTTGGGTTGGGCGGGACAGATTGGGGAGTTGAAAGCTCGATACCTTGCGGATGTGATCGCCGTGTCGGGAGACCCGTTGCAGGATATCTCGGCGACGACGAAGGTGGTGTTTGTGATGAAGAATGGCGTCGTTTACAAACGGCCTTGAGGGTCAGCCTGAGGGATTGCTCTCAGGCTGACCACTGCTCGTCGGCGGATGGGCCGTAGAGTGCGGGGACGGGGATGTCGTTGAGGCGGAGGTAGACGCCTAACTGCGCGGTGTGGTGGATGAGGTGGTCGAAGCACATCTGGCGGAAGGCTTGGGAGCGCGGGTTGTGGGAGATGATTTGTTCGCCGTAGGAGAACTTCCAGAGTTTTGAGAGATGTTCGTCGGTGGCGGCGGCAAGTGAGGCGCGGCACTTCGAGGAGCTTTCGTCGAGCTGTGTCAGGAGGTTGTCGCGTGTGGTGAAGACGAGCGGCATATGAGGGCGTTTTGAGTTGGCCATGTCCATGCCGTCGTCTTCGAGGATGTAGTGGCCGAACATGAGGAGGGTGGCGCAGTGCATGGCGAGCCTGCCGAAGGGCATGGATTTGTCATGACATTTCCAGTCGTTTTTGTCTTCGGGAACACGCTCAAGGGTGCGGCGCGTGTTGGAGACCTCGGTGTCGAAGTCCTGGAGAAGAATTTCAGCGATGGTCATAGTCACTCCTTTGAATTAGGAGTGAAGGATATACGAAGAGGGTTGCTGCGGAATTAGATAAATGCGAAATGCTGGGTCTCTCACCTGCGCAGCGGACGATAAGAGTGTCCGCTGCTTCGGTCGAGATGCCGTTGTTTTAGGGTGGGAGCGGATAGGCGATTTTTTTAGAGGCCGGTGGCGTTGAAGCCGCAGTCTACGAAGGTGATTTCACCGGTGATGCCGCTGGCTAGATCGCTCGAAAGAAATATGGCTGCGTTGCCGACTTCCAGGGCGTCGACGTTGCGGTGGAGCGGGGCGCGCTGTTCGACTGCGGTGAGGATGCTGGTGAAGTCGCTGATGCCGCGAGCGGCGAGAGTCTTGATGGGGCCGGCGGAGATGGCGTTGACACGGATCTTCTTTGCGCCGAGGTCAGAGGCGAGATAGCGCACGGCGGCTTCGAGTCCGGCTTTCGCGACTCCCATGATGTTGTAGTTAGGGAAGACTTTTTCTGCGCCGTAGTAGGTGAGGGTGAGGATGGAGCTTCCTTCGGCCATCAGAGGTTCGGCGCCGCGAGCGAGCGCGATGAGAGAGTAGACGCTTATGTCGTGAGCGATGCGGAAGTCTTCGCGGGCTGTGTTGAGGACGTTGTTTTTGATGTTGGGAGCGAAACCGATGGAGTGGACGAGGATGTCGATTTTTCCATAGGCGGATTTGAGTTGCTCGAAGACGTTGTCGATGTCAGCGTCGATGGAGACGTCGCAGCGGAAGGTCTTGGTGTTGGGCAGGTCGGCGGCGAGCTCTTCGGCTTCGCGCTGGAGGCGCTCGTTCTGGTAACAGATGGCAAGGGTGGCACCGGCTTGGGAGAGCTTCTGGGCGATGCCCCAGGCGATGCTGCGTTTGTTGGCGAGGCCGAAGACGACGGCCACTTTGCCTTTGAGGTCAATCATGATGTTGGATGTCTCCTGTTCAATTACGCAAGACTGAGGATATCAGCGTGGTGTGGTTTCCGCTGTTGGGAGCGACTAACGAAGAGCACAAATATAGTTGCTGTGACGCGAAAGATGCGTCGTGGTCTATGCTGGATTCGCAGCTAAGGAGACCAAGGGTATGTCGGAGTTTTCGCGGAGACGGTTTTTGCAGACGGGTAGCGGGTTGGCGATGTCGGCGGTTTTGCCGGGTGCGGTGGTGCTTGGGGAAGAGCAGGCGCAGCCGGTGGCCAGTGGGGACCGGGTGAGATTCGCGAGCATTGGCGTGGGGATCCAGGGGTCTCAGCTGCTTAGGAACGCGGTGAGTCTGCCGCAGGCGCAGTGTGTGGCGGCGTGTGATCTGTATGACGGGCGGCATACGCTTGCGAAGGAGATCGCAGGGGCGAACATCAAGACGACGCGGCGATACCAGGAGATTTTGGAGGATAAGGATATTGAGGCGGTGATTGTAGCGGTGCCGGATCACTGGCATAAGCAGGTGACTGTCGATGCGATTCGCGCGGGGAAGGATGTGCACTGTGAGAAGCCGATGGCGCACACGATCCCCGAGGGCGAGGAGATGGTTGCGGCGGTGAAGGGAAGCAAGAACTTTGTGCAGGTGGGCTCGCAGAGGGTGAGCTCGAAGGTGTTTGCGAAGGCGAAGGAGCTGTACGACTCGGGCGCGATTGGCGAGGTGCATCAGGTGGAGTTGCAGTTGGGGAGGAACTCGCCTGGTGGAGCGTGGGTGTATCCGCCGCCGCTTGATCTGTCGCCGGAGACGCTGGACTGGGTGACGTGGCAGGGAACTGCGCCTAAGAAGGCGTTCGACCCGATTGCGTTTGCTCGGTGGCGTGCGTTTCATGAGTACGGCACGGGCATGGCGGGCGATCTGATGGTGCATCTGTTGACGGGAATGCAATTTGTAACTGGGATCAATGCAATTCCGGATCGGGCTTATTCAATTGGGGGAATCTATCGCTGGAAGGATGGGCGGAATATGCCGGACCTGATGGTGACCTCGTTTGAGTATGGCAATGTGCCGGTGACGGTGCGACTGACGCTGGGGACGGAGACACCTGAGGTGACGCGGATTATGGGCCCGAAGGGTGTTATTGAGATCTCAAATACCAATACGGTCACGTTGATTCCCGAGCTGGGCGTGGATCGCTCGCCGGCTTATGGGATCAATGGGTTTCCGGCGGCGATGCATGCGGAGTATGAGAAGCAGTGGCACGCCGAGCATGATGCGTTTCTTGCGGAGCATCCGCTGGATGACACGATGATGTGGAAGGGGCCGTCGTGGGATGAGTTGAGGCCGCATCTGGCTACGTTCTTCGATGCGGTGAGGTCGCGGAAGCCTGTGGTGGAGGATGTGGTGTTTGGGCATCATGCGGCGGCGGCGTGCCACATGGCGAATGCTTCTTACTTTGAGAAGAAGGTGATTCTGAAGACTGCCTAGGTGGTCAGCCAATCGTACTGCGCGTCGGTGAGCGGGACGACGGAGAGGCGGAACTGGCGGAAGAGGATTGAGTCTTTGAAGACGGAAGCAGTGCGCATCTCGGCGAGGGTCTTCTCAGCTTTGAGGCGCTTGACCGGCTTGATGCGGACCTGTGGGTTTTTGGGATCGGTGGCGTCGACGGAGACTACTTTCGCCAAGCCCACGGCCGCTTTGCCGATGTTGGAGTGGTAGATGACGAGTTGTTCGCCCTTCTTCATGCCACGGAGGTAGAGCAAGGCTTGGGGATTCGAGATGCCGTCCCACGTGGTTTCGCCGTCGCGCTGAAGGTCGTCGAAGGAGTATTTGTTCGGTTCGGTCTTTAGCAGGAATGCCATTTGTTTGTCTCTTTTCGTTGAGGTCAACAATAACTTGCGCGTGGCCGGATCTAGTTTAGCCCCCGAGGTCGATAAGATTTACTTCGGCGACGGGCTGGCCTAGGAAGTTAGAGCCGAGGCGCTGGAATTTTTCGATGGAGTCGGTGGCGTAGAAGGTGCAGGTGGGTTTGGCGTCGCTGGAGCGATCGGGAAATTGTTGGGCTACGAGGGCGGCGGTGGCGCGAGCGGCCGCGTCGGCGGAGTCGATGATGGTGAGGGGGTGGCCGATGGCGTCGAGGGTGCGGTGGATGGCTGGTTCGATGAGGGGATAGTGGGTGCAGCCGAGGAGAAGGGTTCGAGTTGCTGGGGCAGCGGCCAGGGCTTCGGTGAGGTATATCTTCAGGACATCGTCGGTGACGGGATGGTTGGTCCAGCCCTCTTCGACGAGAGGGACGAGGAGGGGGCAGGCTTTTTCACTGGCTTCGAGGCCGAGGGCGTTGAGGGCGTGGGTGTAGGCGTGGGATTGGACCGTGGCGACGGTGGCGAGGACCAGGACGTGGTTTGGGCCGTCGGGGAAGCTTGAGGTGGTGAGGGCAGCGTGGGCTCCGGGCTCGACGACTCCAATGACTGGGATGGGAAGAGCTTGCTGGATGTCTGGTAGGGCGAGGGCAGTGGCGGTGTTGCAAGCGATGACGAGGAGGTCGGCGCCCTGGGCTTGGAGGAACTTTGCGCTGGAGACGGCGTAGCGAGCGACGGTCTCGCGCGACTTGGAGCCGTAGGGTAGACGCGCTGTATCGCCGAGGAAGATGTAGTGGGCGTCGGGGATGAGGGGGAGGAGCGCTCGGAGGACGGTGAGGCCGCCGAAGCCAGAGTCGAAGACGCCAATGGTGAGGGACTTTGCGGTGTTTGGCTGGGCTGAGTGGCTTTCGATCATGGCTGTTTATAGCTTTCGTTTATAACTGCGGAGTTTCGGTCGGCGGAGCCGGGTGGACGGTGGTGTCAACCGCGGGATAGGTGCGGAGGAGGTCGGCGTGGCCGGCGAGGGTGTCGTGAGGCTGGCCGTCGACGAGGAAACGGATACTGGTGATCTCGGGAAGAGCGGCGTGGAGCGTTCCGATGATCGATTGCAGGGTGAGGGCCTCGACCTGAATGCCGGAGGGGTGGTTGTCTACGAAAGAGCCGCGGAGATTGACGATGGCCAACTGTTTAGCCTGCGGCGAGGTAGTTTCGGAAGAACTCGTTGAGGGACTGTCCGGTGTGTTGGTTGGTTCGTTGAGCAGGAAGACGTCATCGACTGCGAGGCCGCTTTGGAGCGGATGTTTGGAGGTGGGGAGAGAGTAGGCAGAGAGGAGGTGATCGAGCAGGGTGCGGGCGCGGAGAGTGGGGGCCTGGGGCAGGGCTAGGGATTCGGTGGTTGGTGTGACGGAGGCGTCGGTGTCGTTGGCGAGGTAGAGGGTGACGTCCTCGGTGCTGGTGGCTGTGGGGGCGGCGATGGGGGTGGCGTCGTTGAGGGCGGCGAGGCGTTTGTGGGCCTGCTGGCAGCCGCGGAGCAGGAAGGCGGACATAAGGAAGATGCCGGCGAAGAGGCTCCAGAAGAGGATGCGCTGGTAGCGGGGGATCATCGCGTGACTCCGACGGGCGCGCCGAGGTTTCTGCGCCAGGTGGTGAGGCCGGTGGCGATGGCCTGGGCTATTTGCTGCTGGTAGTTGGCGTCGCTTACGGGGGTTGTGTCACCGTCGTCGGGGGTGAGGGGGGCGATCTCGATGGCGATGGCGGGGCAGGTCAGGTTGTCGAGAGGGCGAAGGGAGGAGCGGGTGAGCAGGACGGGAAGCCTGGCGTGAAGGAGAGCGAGGCCGAGGGTGTTGGCTAAGGCCACGCTTTGGGGGATGGAGGCGGATTGGGCCGTGTCCCAGGGAATCGCGTGGCGGGTGTCAGCGTAGTTGTCGTCGGGCGGGGCGAGGTCGGAGGTGATGATGTGGATGCCGTTGCCGCCGGCGGTGGCGTGGAGGATGAGGCAGGCGGTGGGATGGGAGTGGTTGGCTATTTCGGCGCGCTGGTCGGTGGTGAAGGCGGCTGAAGGGTCGGAGTCGCGGGTGGTGATGACGGAAAATCCGCTGGCGGAGAGGACGGAGCGGAGGCGGGCAGCAAAGGAGAGAGTGACGGTCTTTTCGGGCAGATTGTCGGAGAGCCGGGCCCCGGGATCTGAGCCGCCGTGGGCTGGGTCGAGGAAGATGACGGTGCGTGGGAGGGGTTGCTGGGCTGAGGCTGGAAGGGTGGCGAGGCTCGTCAGGAGTGCGAGTAGGAGGCGCGCGGCGATGGGCTTAGCGGGGAGAGTCAAGGGATAGTGTGTGGTCGCGGGTTTGATTGTAAATGGCGGATAAGGATGTGTGGGTTACCGTCAGAAGTGATGCGTGGGAAGACTAAAGGGAAATTCGGGGGTTTCTCCACTGCGGCGCTCACGATGAGACTGTGAGCGCCTTCGGTTGAGATGACGGTTTCTGATTTCACGCGGAGAGAAAAACGCCCGACACCATCCTCTGAAAGGGATTTCCTGTCTTGTAAGGCGGGTTAGTTAGTCGAGGGCGTAGATGGCGAGGCCGCTGAGGAGTTTGGGGTAAAAGTCGGTGGATTTTTGGGGCATGACGTCGCCGGAGAGCGAGATGTCGCGGAGCTGGTCGAGGGTGATGGGTTTGATCAGGAAGGCGATGTCCGCATCGCCGCTGGTGACCAGGGCTGTGGCTTCGGAGGCCTCGCGGATATAGCGGACGTTGCCGAGGCGGGTGATAGTGTCCTGATCGAGGCCGAGGAGCTTGTCGAGGATGATGGAGTGGAGTTGGACGACGTCGAGCTGAGCCTGGCGGGGTGAGATGCCTTTGAGGGCTTGTGCGATGACGTCGGGTTTTGGGGTGAGGAGGTAGTTGCCATCGCCGGTTGCGGCGAGGAAGGCGGTGCCTTGGGTGGCGTTGAGGGCGGTTAGAGCGGGGCTGTCTAGCTCTTTGACGTTGAAGTAAGCGCTGGCTTTGGTGACGAAGTCGGGCGAACTGAAGCTGGGCAGGCCGTGGACGACGCGGTGGGTCGGCAGGATAGTGATTCCGGGGGCGTCCATGTTGACGAAGGTCATCATCATGGCTGCTTCAGGGAAGGCTGGGGTGGGAAGCATGGAGCGAGTGTCGCCGTCGGCGATGACTGAGGGAGAACCGTGCTCGTCGCCGGGGATGGGCTGCTTGAAGGGGAGTTTGAGCTGGGCAGAGCGCTCCTTGGCGTAAGCGACTGAGGTCTCGTAGCGATGGTGGCCGTCGGCGATGATGAGTTTCTTGTCGGCCATGGCGGTGAGGAGGAGATTGATGATGCTGGGATCGGAGATCTTCCAGACTCGGTGGACGACGTTGTACTCGTCGGTGATGGCGAGGTCGGCTGGAGCGGTGTCGGGGCCGTTCGGGCCACTGGCGCCGAAGATCAGTTTTTCGGCGGTGAAGGCGGGGTCGGAGTAGAGCATGTAGATCTGCTCGCAGTAGGCGCGGGTGGCCTTGAAGAGAGCGAGGCGGTCGGACTTGTGTTTGGGGAAGGTCTGTTCGTGGCGGTAGACGACCTTGTCGGCGTAGTCGTAGAGGTGACCGAGGGCGATGAAGCCGCGGCGTTCGCGGGTTTCGCTGGTGCCCGGCACTTCGTAGGTCTGGGAGTAGCCGTAGACGGCGGGTTCGGATTCTTCGGCGAGGATGCGATCGCGGCGCCACTCGCGGAGGGTTTCGGCGGCTCGGGTGTAGACGTTGTGTGCCTGCTCGCCTGCGGGGAGGAAGTCCTGAGGATCGGTGTCGCCGGGTTCGTGTTTGCCGAGAATGACGCGGATCAGGTTGTAGGGGCTGGCTTCGTAGTAGCGCTGCTGCATGGCCGGAGTGATCTTGTCGTAGGGCTGGGTGACGACGTCTTCCATGTTGACGCGGGCGGGGTCGTAACGGAGGGCGCGAAAGGGGTAGAGACGGGCCATGCTTTGAGGTTTCTCCAACTTGGAATATGAGGTGATTGTACGGGTTGGAGTGTGAAAGACAGAGGAAGAAGGGTCAGGTCGAATCCGGAAGCGCACGGAGAACGTTGAGGAGACAGAAGTACGACGTTCTCGCAAGGAAATGATGACAAAAGGGGTTGACACGAGGTCTATTATCTTCAGAACGCAAAAACTGATGGACTGGCGGTCTGGGTAAGTTGACTATCGAGGAGACGATGTGAAGTCCTCACTGAGATTACGGCTGATTGTCGTGAGGACGCATGGGTGCCAAGATGGAAATCAACACGCGAAACGGAATGGATGAGGGTAGTGGGCGGAGAGGCTTGCAGTCGGGTCGGCGGGTAGCGCGGCGAGCTGTTTGGGTTGTTGCAACGTTGCTCTGGGTGGGGCTCTGGGCTTCGGCAGGGAGTGGAGTTTGCGGTGCGCAGGAGCAGGAGAATCCGCTGGATGTAGTGCATACGCCTACGCCTCCTCCACCGCCTAAGACGCCGGAAGAAAAGAAGCCTGTTATTGAAGGAGCGGCAAACGCAGCTGCGCTGGGAACCTCAAGGCGTGACGCGCGCATTCGTGTGGACGTGAATCTGGTGCTGATTCCAGCTACCGTGACCGATCCGATGAACCGTTTGGTGACGGGGTTGGAGAAGGAAAACTTTGAGGTTTATGACAACAACATCGGGCAGGTGATCAAGAGCTTTTCCACGCAAGACGCGCCGGTGACGATCGGGATTATCTTCGACCTGAGCGGAAGTATGTCGTCGAAGTTTGTGAGGGCGCGGAAGGCGTTGAGTGAGTTTTTGAGGACGTCAAATCCGCAGGATGAGTTTTTTGTGGTGGGCTTCAACGACCGGCCCGCCGTGATTGTGGATTATACGTCGGATGTGGACGACGTCGAGGCGCGGATGGTGATGTTAAAGCCGGAGAATCGGACGGCGTTGATCGATGCCATCTATCTTGGCGTGGATAAGTTGAAGCAGGCGAAGTATGAACGCAAGGCGTTGCTGATCATCTCCGATGGCGGCGATAATCGGAGCCGCTATACAGAGGGCGAGCTGCGGCGGGTGGTGCGGGAGAGCGACGTTCAGATATATTCGATCGGTATCTTCGACCAGTATGCCCCGACGACCGAGGAGCAGCTGGGGCCGCTTCTGCTGACCGATATCTGCGACATGACAGGGGGACGGATGTTTCGGGTCTCTGAGTTGGGGGATCTGGGGGATATTGCTTCGCGGATCAGCGCCGAGCTGAGAAATGAATATGTGATTGGATACCGGCCTTCGGAGGTGAAGCAGGATGGGAACTGGCGTAAATTGAAGATACGACTCGTTCCGCCGCCAGGGCTTCCAAACCTGACGGTACATAATCGCCAGGGGTACTATGCACCTTCGCAGTAAGAGTTTTTCATTGGGTATGGCCGCCGCGGGGTGGTTGGCGCTGCTATTGGGTGGGGTTGGCGGATGGGCCGAGCGGCCGGCGTCTCCGCAGACATCCGCGAAACAACAGCCCTCATCGCAACAGCCTTCGCTGACTATCGATCGCGACCCTGTGGCTTCGCCGGACCCAGACCCGCCGGCGCAGAGCCAGACTGGCGCGCCTCAGGGTGTGGGAGCAACTGGTGCGATCTCTCGCGAGGGTGGCAAGTACACGCTGCGACAGGATGCCTATGAAGTCCGGTTGAATGCGACCGTGCTCGATGGGAGCGGACGGTCGGTTCAGACGTTGGATAAGGATGCGTTTCACATTTATGAAGACGGCGTGCCGCAGACGATCAACTCCTTTCGGCACGAGGATTTGCCGGTTTCGCTGGGGCTGCTGATCGATAGTTCAGGATCGATGTATGACAAGCGGGTTTCGGTAGATAAGGCCTCGCTGGATTTCGTAAAGCTATCGAACCCGGAAGATGAAGAGTTTCTGGTGGACTTCTCATGGGAGGCGTTCATCGACCAGGACTTTACGAACAATATCGACAAGCTGCAGCAAGGGCTGGGATACATCAAGTCGAGCGGTGGGACGGCGATCTACGATGCGCTGGTGGCCTCGGCGGATTATTTGAGCAAGAACGCGAAACATCCGAAGCAGGTGCTGCTTGTGATTACGGATGGCGAAGACAACGCCTCGAGCGCGACGCTGGAGCAGACGATTCGGAGGATTCAGGATCTGGATGGGCCGGTGATCTACTGCGTGGGTTTGTTATTTGGCGAGGATACCGATAAACGCGAGTCGCGGCATGCGCGCAGAGTGTTGGAGACTCTCGCGGAACAAACGGGCGGAGCGGCTTACTTCCCGAAGTCGGTGAAAGAGGTGGATGCGATTGCTGCGGAGGTGGCGCAGGATATTCGCACTCAGTACACGATCTCGTATCACTCAACGAAATCGCCGACGCTGGGCGGGTATCGCGAGGTGCACGTAGAGGCGAAGTCGAAGAACTTCGGAAGACTGTCGGTCCGAACGCGGACAGGATACTACCCGAGAGTGGTCGCGGATGCGAGCAAAGGCGCCAGCGCGGGCTTTAGTGCAGGGAGCAAGCCTTGATGGGAAAGGTTGAGGCTATCATCTGCAAAGTCTTCCTTAATTCTCTTTATATGGTGGGGTTTAGCCTTTAGCGAAAGCTACACGTCCACTACTTCAGAGCTGCTGGCCCCAGAAGAGATTCTGATGCCTGTAGGAAAGATGTGGTCGTGAAGTGAGATGATGTCGAAGGCTTCCAGAAGGGGGTTCCAGGAAAGGCAGAGGGTTGGTTGATGAAGGTTGTCGAAAGCATATTGGAGCTGGTGGGGCGGACGCCGATGGTACGTTTGCGCCGACTTGAGTCGGGAAGCGGCACTGAGAACTGTGCGGAGATCTGGGCAAAGCTGGAGTATTTGAATCCTGGTGGAAGTATTAAGGACAGGGCCGCACTTGGGATTGTGCTGGATGCGGAGCGGCGGGGAGTTTTGCAGCCGGGCGGAACGATCGTAGAGGCGACGGCAGGGAATACCGGCGTTGGGTTGGCGCTGATTGGTGTGACTCGTGGGTACAAGGTGATGCTGTATGTGCCGGAGCAGTTTGCCGAGGAGAAGTGCAAGCTGATGCGTGGGCTCGGGGCGACCGTGGTGCGGACACCTGAGGATGAGGGCATGGCAGGCGCGATTCGGAGGGCGCTGCAGTTCGAAAAAGAGACCCCGGGAGCGTTCGCCGCGCTGCAGTTTGAGAATCCGGCGAATCCTGACTTTCATGAGGAAACGACGGCGGTGGAGATCTGGGAGCAGATGGAAGGCCGCGTGGACGCCTGGGTTTCGGGAGTGGGATCGGCGGGAACCTTTACCGGGGTGGCGCGGTTTTTCAAGAAGAAGCGAGCGGAGATTTTGACCGTTGCTGTGGAACCACAGGGAAGTGTGCTGGAGGGCGGAGAGCCGGGGCCGCATAAGGTGGAAGGGATTGGGGTTTCGTTTATTCCTGCAACGTTTGACCGCTCTGTCTGTGATCGCGCGATGATGGTGATGGATGAGCCGGCGTTGGAGATGGTTAGGCGGTTGGCCGAGGAAGAGGGTGTGTTCGCGGGGTCCAGCGCAGGTGCGATGTTGTGCGCGACAGTTGATGTCGCGAAAGAACTTGGAAGAGGGAAAAGAGTGGTAACGGTGATCCCGGATTCGGTTGAGCGATATCTGTCGAAGGGACTGTTGAACTAATTTTTAGATTTGAATAGATTGTGATTATTGAGGTTACAAATGAAGGAAACGAAGAAACGGCCTGGATTTGCAACGCGGGCGATCCATGATGGGCAGGAGCCGGATGAGTTGACGGGTGCGGTGAATGTGCCGATTTATCTGACTTCGACGTATCAGCAGGAGGAGATTGGGAAGAACAAAGGGCATGAGTATGCGCGGCTGACGAACCCTACGCGGGATGCGTTGGAGGTGAGCCTGTGCTCGCTGGAGGCCGGAACGAGTGCTCATGTGTTCGGCAGTGGAATGGCTGCGATTACGGCGTTGTGCACGATGATGAAGTCGGGCGACCATGTGGTGTGCTCGGACAACGTGTACGGCGGGACGGGACGCTTGTTCGACAAAGTGCTGACGAACTATGGGCTGACCTTTACCTATGTGGACACTAGTGTGGCGGAGAATGTTGCTGCTGCGATCACGCCGGCGACGAAGCTGGTGCATATCGAGACGCCGACGAATCCGATGATGTCGCTGACGGATATTGGGGCTGTGGCAAAGATCTGTCATGCGAAGGGTGTGGAGTTGAGTGTCGACAATACGTTCCTGTCACCGTATCTGCAGCAGCCGCTCGCACTGGGAGCGGATATCGTGATGCACTCGACGACGAAGTTTTTGAATGGGCACTCGGATGGGCTGGGCGGGGTACTGATCTGCACGAAGCCGGAGCACGCTGAGACGTTCCGGTTTGTGCAGAAGTGTACGGGCGGAATCTTGTCACCGTTTGAAAGTTATCTGCTGCTGCGTGGAGTGAAAACACTGGCAGTGCGGATGAAGCAGCATGATGCGAATGGGCGCGTGGTTGCCGATTTCTTGAAGAGCCATCCTAAGGTGCAACAGGTGTTTTATCCGGGACTGGTGGAGCATCCCCAACACGAACTCGCGAAGCGACAGCAGAGTGGATTTGGGTCAATGATCTCGATAGAACTGGGGTCGCTGGAGAAGGCGAATGCGTTTGCCAAGGCGTTGCGCCTTGGACTGCTGGCGGAGTCGTTAGGAGGGGTGGAGACGCTGATTTGTCATCCTGCCACCATGACACATGCTGCGGTGGGAGCGGAAGGTCGCGCACGCCTGGGGATCACCGATGGATTGATGCGGGTATCAGTCGGAATTGAGGATGTGGATGATATCGTCGCGGACCTAGGACAGGCTCTGGACCGGATTTAGATTTGCGGGGTTTCAACCGTCGGGCGCGGGCCTAACAGTCCGCGCCCTTATTCGTGACGGTTAGGCGACGTGCCAGACTATGCATGAGTGTGATACATGTATTAGCGCAGGTTATGAAGCGCCGGAGGATGCATGTTTGGGTTGACCGATGAGCAGAAGCAGTTGCAGAGTGCGGTACGGGCCTTTGCGGAGGGTGAAGTAGCACCGCACGTTTCGGAGTGGGATGAGAAGAGCGAGTTTCCACACGAAGTGGTGAAGAAGCTTGGAGAGATGGGACTGCTGGGTGTGATATTTCCCGAATCACTGGGCGGGGCCGGCATGGGCTACGTGGAGTATGTGCTGGCGATTGAGGAGCTTTCGCGCGTGGACGGCAGCGTCGGGATCATTGTGGCGGCGCATAATTCGCTGTGCACGAACCACATCATGCTCGGTGGGAACGACGAGCAGAGGAAGCGGTGGATTCCGAAGCTGGCCAGCGGTCAATGGCTTGGGGCATGGGGTTTGACGGAGCCCGGGTCGGGCTCCGATGCTGGGGGCGCGCGCACAACTGCTGTGAAGCGTGGCGACAAGTGGGTGCTGAATGGAAGTAAGACGTTCATCACCAATGGGAGCTATGCAAATTGCGCGGTAGTACTAGCAGTAACGGATAAGGAGAAGGGAACCCGTGGAGGGATCTCGGCGTTTGTGGTGGAGCGCGGGACGCAAGGATTTCGGTCGGGACGGAAAGAGAACAAGCTTGGTTTGAGGGCGAGCGATACTGCGGAGCTGATCTTCGAAGATTGCGAGATCCCGGCAGAGAATCTTGTTGGCAAGGAAGGTGATGGCTTCAAAGACGCGATGCGCGTGCTCGATGGCGGACGAATTTCTATTGCGGCGCTGAGTCTGGGAATGGCACGCGGAGCGCTCGATGCTGCGATGAAATATGCGCAGGAGAGACGACAGTTCGGCAAGACGATCAGCGAGTTTCAGGCGATTCAGTTCAAACTGGCCGATATGGCGACCGAATTGGATGCGGCATGGTTGTTGACGATGCGTGCGGCACAGATGAAAGACGCAGGTAAGAAAGTGACTCTGGAGTCTGCGATGGCAAAGCTGTATGCGAGCGAGGCTGCATGCAGGATCTGCGATGAAGGCTTGCAGATACATGGCGGATATGGATTCATCAAGGACTATCCAGCAGAGAAGTTTTACCGGGATGTGCGGCTGTGTCCGATTGGTGAAGGCACGAGTGAGATTCAGCGGATGGTGATTGCGCGGGAGCTGCTCGGCAAGAGCCCTAGTCGTGGCTAGTCGTTTGAAACAAATTTCTTCGGCACGGTGGCAATTACCCAGCCGCTGCTGCCACTGCTACGCGCGGCTGAGAGGGCCCGCATTGTCAACGTCTCCAGCGGACTCGGCTCGCTCGCGATCAATGGTGATCCCAGCACACCCTTCTATCACGCGAAGGTTCTCGCCTACAACGCCTCAAAGGCGGCGCTAAACATGTTCACCGTAG
The DNA here is from genome assembly GCF_051013365.1 of Tunturiibacter psychrotolerans. Lineage (GTDB taxonomy): Bacteria > Acidobacteriota > Terriglobia > Terriglobales > Acidobacteriaceae > Edaphobacter > Edaphobacter psychrotolerans_A. The sequence continues at coordinate 3,981,819 of NZ_CP132941.1, forward strand.
GCCTTGCCTACGACCTGCGCGAGACCAGGATCAAGGTCAACTCTGCGTCTCCCGGCTATGTTGCTACCGAACTGAACAACCAAAGCGGCCCAGGGACGGTCGAGGAGGGTGCGATCGCGATCGTGCGCCTCGCGCAACTGCCGGAGGATGGTCCGACCGGGAGCTTTACCCACAAGGACGGCACATATCCCTGGTAGTCCCAATCGCAGTTGACGTCGAAGGTCGGAGAGACAGCGGCTTCGCGCAAGCAATGCCGGAGCCGCTTTCCTCCCATCAATTCTGTATCAGTTTGCCACACCCTATCGCATCGAAGTCACTAAAGCCCTAAATCCCGGGCGATACCAATTGACTATCAAAGTTATCAACCTGATAGGCGATCAACAGCACACCATAAGCAAAGTCAGCTTCACCGACTTCACCCCTACATCGCCAGTTCGCCCCTGATAGCTTCGGGCTTGATCAGTCCTGTGCAAAATCCTTCGCCAATCCACGAAGTGAGAAACGTACCGTTTTGGGCTGTTGTGGAAGGGTATCGCAGTGCTGCCTTCGTCGGAGATCGATTACGGGTTTTTATGCGGTGACCTGCAGCCTAAACCGGTTGCAGAAAGCCGTCACTATGATGAATACGATCGCCCTCCATGCTGAGAGATCGAGGCCGAGTTTGGTCCTCGTCGGTTCAGCGTCTGATTAGTTGGTAACGGTTCAACGGTCGTTACCGGCGCTTGCTAATGCCCTTGATTTCGACAAACTCCATCGCTTCCATTGCCATTGGACCATATCCACAGAATGGCCTTCTCGTACAGCGATGTATGACGGCTTTCACGTGACCTTGGTTTTGGGGGCGGCTTCCAGGTTTCGTAACTACTCTTAGACATTCATCCGCTTCAGGCGAGTGATACGAGTTTTCCCCACTTCGCACGCACTCGCTTGATGACGCTGAGGTAGGAATTGAGCGTCGAATAACTCAGCTTGCCTACGTTGTCGCAGGATTCACCGGATCGAACCTTCTTGATTTCAAGTCGGCGTTCTTCCGCAACGAAACGATCCAACTCACAAATATCTCCGGTAGTCAGCGCAGTTGTACAACCGTTAGGCCTAGGGGAGCTACGTCAGCGCTAATTGAATGCGAAGATACTTGGACTGAGTGCTTGTCGCCGAGTAACGGTTCACTTCTAGTGCAGCCTTCCATTGAAGTTTCGTTCATATCTATATTTAACCTTCTGACTATATCGGACTTGTTTGCAAGGACAAGAACTCTACCCTGGCCTGCGGCACATCCGCGTTTCAGATTCAGTCCGCGCACATAAGCAATTGTGTCCTCATCAGACTGGACCAATTGTTGCTTTCCTTGTTGCAGCTCCTTGACTCTATTTCGCAATAGTAAAAGCCGCTTGACGGCGTCGTGAACGCTTGCCTCGTCGGTGCTTCTTCGAGCGGGAAGGAATGCGTTTGTCGAGGATTTCTGTGGTTCAAAACCACCGGGGAAGTCTCTCCGATTATCGGGATCTTCGCCGCCGGCCATACCAATCTCGTCTCCCGAATATATGACAGGAGTGCCACGGGTGGTAAGAAGAATGCCGAACGCCAACAGTAGCTTCTCGGGTGTGGCTCCTGGCTCGCTCATGAACCGTTTCGTGTCATGACTGCCAAGAAGAGTTACTAAGCGGTCGGGATGAGGGTACACACTGTCTTGTCGGAACAGATTTGCCAAATCTGTCATCGGCGCGTTCCGAACGGTGACATCTCGTATGACTGAAAAAAATGGGTAGTCGAAAGGAGTGTAGAGACCTGTGTCGATGTCAGTTGTGCCGCCGCTTCGGATAACGCCTCCAGCAAAGAAAGAGTTGAGCATGGGAGGCATGGCGAATGTTCCGTTGAATACCTCGCCGACCGTTGTCAGGTGGGGAAAGATCTCGGTAAGTCGGGCGTGAAAATCATGCCAGAATTGACGTCCCACGTATGGGAAAGTATCCAATCTGAGGCCGTCGGCAGAGGTCTCCTGGACCCACCAAATTGTGTTTTGTATCAGATACTGAGCCGCGAGAGGATTCTCCTGGTTCATATCCGGCAGGAGATCGACGAACCATCCATCGAGAACATCCTTTCGATCTCGCGCGGAAGCATCGGGGTCCATGAGTGCGCGGAAGTTGCCTTGAGCGAGTCGATGTTGCGCTTTCGTTCCGTGGAACCAATCGGGGGTGGGCGAATCCTCGACCCACGGATGCGCGGGACCGACGTGATTCGGAACGATATCCAAAACAAGTTTCATGCCTCGAGCGTGCAGGTCGGTGGCAAGCGCGGTGAGGTCGGCAAGCGTACCAAAGTGTTCGTCCACTTTGTACATGTCGGTCGTACCGTAGCCGTGATAGCTGTCTGGCTCGCGATTCTGATCAACCGGGGTGATCCAGACGGTGTTTACACCCAGATCCTGCAGATAGTCGAGGTGCTGACGAATCCCACGAAGGTCGCCGCCATGCCAGGCGTGTGGATCATTGCGATCGTATGTCATGCCTGGTTGACGATTATTGTCAGGATCGCCGTCAGCGAAACGGTCGGTCATGATGAGGTACATCGTGTCTCTTGATGAAAAACCCTGTGGGTTTGCGGCGGCCTTCTCGCGTGCTGCGAGGGTGTAGGGAAATGAGGTGGCTCCTGCGGAGTTTCGTGCTTCGAGGAGAAATGAGCCCGGTTTTGCCGACTTAATGCCAAGCTTCAGGAACGCCCAATGACCGTTGGGAGAGGTACGTACGAGGTCGATGGTTGTGTTTGAATTTTGGACGGAGAATTGTGCTCCCTGCAGATGTTCTCCCTGGACTAGCAGCATCGGGTCTGGCAACTGCGTCCACCAATTGGGAGGATCTATTTTTGAGAGCACTGGTGCCTGGGCAAGCCCGAACGGTCCCACGACACAAAGCAGGGAGACGAGCACGAAGGAGAGCATGTGATTCGACGGAAGATGTTTTCTTTTAGTCAATGAACCGTCGATTGCGTCTGCGGCATGACATGAACAATCCATCTACGATCTCCTTCATGAGGGGGCGATATCTATTTCGAGCCTGTGAGTCGGACTGTCTAATCGAGGTCTGAAATTACCGCCGCATCGGCGGCGAGATGGACTGTAAGAGCGCCGTTGTTCATAGAGATTGAGCTGGGCGAGCCTAAGAGGACCGTGCTTCTTTGCGCATTCTGAATCTCTGTCTCGTCGGTCTTGATAACGACATCTGCCGCTTCGCTGCCTTTGTTTACGGCAACTAGAGTTCGCTGGATTCCATGGGCTGAGTTGGTAAGTGTGCGGACGTAGACGAGAGTGTTTTTGTCGGCGTGGAGCAGTTGTTCGGTTCCAGTCTGAAGGGCTGGGTGGGAGTTGCGAAGAGCAAGAAGATTCTTAAGTGATGAGAACGCTTTTTGTTGATCGGGAGAGCGGCCTGCTGGATTGAAGGCATTATCTTGCGTAGGACCAAAGCCTCCGGGAAAATCGTGACGGTTGTCCGGGTCTGCTCCTCCGCGCATGGCGATTTCGTCACCAGAGTAGATCTGCGGTAAGCCTCGCATGGTAGTGAGAATGGTAAAGGCCAGCTCAAGAGTATTGGGTGAAGTGGCGCCGTCGAGAAAACGGGTAGTGTCGTGGTTTCCGAGGAAAGGAACGAGGCGCTCAGGATGGGGATACAGGTTGTCGAGCCGGAGGACGTCGGCAAGCCTGGTCATCGGTGCATCCTTCAGGAAGACATCGCGGAGAGCAAAGTAGGTGGGGAAGTCGAACGGAGTGTCGAGACCTGTGTCGACGCCAGTGCGGGTGACTCCGCCAGCGAAGGTCGAAGTTATCGTGGCATCGCTGTTGAATACCTCTCCGACGGTGGTCAGGTGCGGGTAGAGCGAGTGGAGCTGGGCGTGGAAGCTCTGCCAAAAAGCGCGACCGACGTACGGGAAAGTGTCGATGCGCAGACCGTCGAGACCAGCCTGTTCTGTCCACCAGACGGCATTTTGAATCAGGTAGCGGGAGACGGCGGGATCCTCCTGGTTAAGGTCAGGAAGAGTGTTGGCGAACCATCCTTCAGTCACATTGATTTGGTCGCGCCAGGGGGCATGGGGGTCTGTGAGGGGAGCAAAGTCTGTTTGAGCAATCGTGTGATTTTCAAGGGTGCCGTGGAACCACGTGGGATCAGGACTGTCGCGGACCCATGGGTGATTTGGGCCGATGTGGTTTGGAACCGTGTCGAGGACGAGCTTCATGTGACGGGTATGTAACGCCGCTGAGAGATCTCTCAAATCGGTGAGGTTGCCGAAGTGTTCGTCTACCGCGTACATGTCGGTTGCACCGTAGCCGTGATAGCTCTGGCTGCCGTAATTTTGATAGACGGGCGTAATCCAGATGGTGGTGATGCCGAGCTGCTGCAGGTAGTCGAGGTGCTGTGTGATGCCGCGAAGATCTCCGCCGTGCCAACCGCGGGATTTGGCGAGTTGAGCATCGTGGTCAGGTCCATCGTTGGAAGGATCACCGTCTGCAAACCGGTCGATCATGATGAGGTACATCACGTCTTTTGAGGAGAACCCAGCGAAGCCGTCGGAGGGGTTTCGGCGGGGCGAGAATGTATAGGCAACTGTGGTTGCGCCCTTTGATGTTCGCGCGGTGAGTCGGATAGTTTCCGTTCGAGAGGGTGAGGCTGTCAGCCAGATTTGAGCGTAGTGGCCGTTATCGGAGATGACGGTTTTTTTGATGTGTAAGCCGGTGTCGCTCAAGGTGAAACGTGCGCCGTTCAGGTTTTGCCCTTTTGCGAGGAGCATGGGGGCAGGCATCGCGGCCCACCAGTTCGGTGGATCTAATTTGTCGATTTGAGGGGACTGCGCGAGCGCGGAGATGGAGCACGCGAAGACAAGAAGGAGGAGGCGCATGGAGACAGATCCTCAAAAAAAATACGCGACGGCGCGATGGTTGAATTTGATAAAGACAAGCGGCACCAGAGAGACGCGCTCAGAGGTGCCGCTTTGATGGAAGCAGTTAGAAGTTGATGTGAGCCGCTAGCTCTAACTGGCGTTCGGTGTTGAGTCGAATGCTGTTAATGCTCCCAAACCCGTTGTCTGCGCCGCTGGCATTTGCACCAGTGGTAAAGACGGTGTTGGATCCGGGGATGTTGGTGCCATCGTGGATGTTGGTGTCCGGATTTCCGAATTGCGGTGTGTTGAACAGGTTGTAGGCTTGAGCGCGGAACTCAGCGTTGACCCGTTCGGTAATGTGGAATCCCTTGAAGATTCCAAGGTCCACTGTTTTATAGCCCGGGCCGGAGAATGCGTTGCGCTGCAGGTTCCCTGGACGGGTGAAGATGCCGGACGAGTTGATCGGGGGAAGGCCAAAGACGCCGGTAAAGAACGTGCGGTTATCGGAGTTGTTCGATCCGCCAACGAGCTGACGCTTAACTTTGCTAAAGCTGATGAGGTCCGGTCGGTTGTCGATCGTTCCGGGACTTCCTGTGGTGCTGAAGTCGATCGGTGTGCCGCTGTCGAGTGTGACGATTGTGTTGAGCTGCCATCCTCCGAGGACCTCATCGAGACCACGATTCATGTTCGCGCCAAACATTTTGCCGCGGCCGACGGGAAGCGAGTAGACAGCGCTGGCGACAAAGACATTTCGCTGGTCCTGATCGGAGTTGCCGTAGTTCGCACCCAGGTCGGGACCGTCCGGGGTGATGAAGATACGTCCGCTTGAGCTTGTGCCGGTGCCTGAGCTGAAGGCTCCGTTTGAATTGTCGCGCGAATGCGACCACGTGTACGCAACAGTCGCAAGCAGGCTCGACCCAACACTGCGGTTGAGATAGACCTGCAAGCCGTCATACTTGGAGGAGCCGCCCGCGAGTCCTTCCGTGATCGTTCCGCGATTCGGATAGAGGCCGGCGGTCGTGCCGTCGAGAACAGGGGAGTTGGCATTAAACCAGGTCATTAGGTGATCCGATTTGTTGCCAACATAGGCAATGTTCAACGAAGTAGCGTGGTCGAGTTGCTGTTGAATCTGCAGGTTGTACTGGGTGACTGCACCGTTCTGATTGTTCACTGGCACAGAGATGACAGTCGCGTTAGCGAGATTGATTGAGTTGATCGCCCCGGGGCCAAACGCAGGTATGGGAAGAGGAGCGGTGGCGGTGGCGGCATTGTTCGGGATGGTGGGGCTTTGGCCAGTGAACGTAATGCGGTAGCCATTGGTGGCGGTGTACTGGTTGACACCGTTGAACCCTGGCTGGTTGGACAGCTGGTTGCCCACGCCTCCCCGATCGAGGAAGTAGAAGATGCCATAGCCGCCGCGGAGTGAAGTCTTCCCGTTTCCGTAGAGGTCATAGGCGAAACCGATGCGAGGTGCAAAGTTGTTCTTGTCGGTGTTGATGAGCGAGCGCGAGTTTCCATTGACCCCGGCGACCTGGAGGGTGCCGGTCGAGATGTCGTAGTTCGCTTGATTATTGTTCTGCTCGTAGGGGTAGGTGTAGAGATCGTAGCGGATACCCAGGTTGAGAGTCAGACGGCGATTTACTTTCCAGTCGTCCTGCACAAAGTAGCCCGTCTCGTAGTTGAACGTCTTGAAGAAAGTGCTTGCCGCTCCAATTTCATAGTCTGAGAAGCCGGCAAGAATCTCTGAAGTCTCGTAGCCGGTGAAGCGCCCGGTCCCAGGAAAGTTGACGCCGCCAAGGACAAAGTAGCCCTTCGAGTCATTTCCCTGGAAGAAGTCGACTTCACGACGGATGATATTCGCACCAGTTTTCAGGGTGTGTTTGCCGTGAGTGTAGCTAACGCTGTCAAGGAACTGAAATGTCTTTTCAGGGACAGAGTACGGGCCGCCGTCGCCGGTGTACTCGATCTGGGTGTTGCTTCCGCCGATGAGAGCGCCGCCTCCCAGAAGTGAGTTGCGATTGGCGTTTACGATGCCGAGATTGGCAGAGATCGGTATGCCCTGGTCGGGGTTCACATACGCGAACTCAGGCCGAATATAGCCGAAGCGGAATTCATTGACGAGGTTCGGTGTGAAGATGTGTGTGTAACCCGCCGCTCCGCCTCGTGGGTGGTTTACGTTTCCACCGGAGGCAAATCCTGCCGGCAGGTTCGTAAAGAGACTGTTTACGTCCAGGTTGTCCTGGCCATAGCTGTAGCGTACGAAGACGGTGTCCTTTTGCGAGACGTGGTAATCGAGGCGGGCGTCGAAGTCGTTGAAGTTCTGGATGGCATTCCGTACGGCAAAGTAGTTATTCAGTACACCCGCCCGCGTGGGTGCATCAAAGGCATTGAGATAGTTCAGCCCCGCTGAATTGATGCGATCCTTCGGAATGATGTTGCCGGCGAATGGCTGGCAAGTGGTCGGATCATAGATCGCTCCAACGACAGGTGTGGCACCTGCGGGAAGCGCTGGGCAGCCGGTGGCAGACGCGAAGGCTCCGGGATTGCTGGTTACGTTCTGACCAAGAAGTTCGGAGAAGTTCCCTTGGCGCATAAGAGCAGTCGGCACAGTGTAAAAGCCCGTGTCCTTCGGCTGCTTCTGACGTAGAGCCTGGTAGTCACCGAAGATAAAGACCTTGTCTTTCCAGATCGGACCACCGACCGCGCCGCCGAACTGCTTACGCTGGAAGGCGGGAGCGGGGTTGCCGGGATTGAAATAGAGAGGGTTTGCATCGAAGATCTGATCGCGGAAGTATCCGAACGCCGAACCGTGGATGCTGTTGGTCCCCGACTTTACGGAGTTTTGGAGGATGGCTCCGCCGGCACGGCCGAACTCGGCAGGAGCGACTGAGGTCGTGACGCGGAATTCTTGAATAGCTTCTGGGGGCGTGAAAAAGACAATGGAGTTGACGAGGGACTCATTGTTATCGACGCCATCGAGGATGAAGTTGTTGGACTGCTGACGAAGTCCGTTCACTGCAAGCGCGCCGCCGCCTGAGTCGGAGTAGCGGAAGGTTTCGACGTTTCCATTTCGGCCGCTGGCGTCTGAGTTGAACGCTCCACGGGTTACGCCGGGGATGAGGTTCGCGAGGGATGTGAAGTTGCGACCATTGAGCGGGAGGTCGGTGACCTGCTTTCCTTCGATGACCGAGCCGGTGGAAGAAGTCGAGAGGTCTACCACCGGAGCGGCGTCATTAACCTCGACGGTCTCGCTGGAGGCACCAACGGGCATCTTGAACTCCACCGTCTGGATCTGGGAGACCTGAAGCACGAAGGACTGATTCACACTCTGAAAACCGGCGTGGCTGGCTTCCACCTTGTAGTTGCCTCGAGGCACGGCGGAAAAGGTAAAGTTGCCGTCGCTGCCGGCGGTAAGAGTCTGGATCGCTCCGGTGTCTGTGTTGGTGAGCTTCACGGTGGTGTCAGGCACCACTGCGCCGGTTGGATCCGTGACGATCCCGGTGACGCGTCCGGTGTCGGTCTGCGCTCTTAGGCTCAAGCCTGAGACCAGGAGTACGCAGACTATAGATAGCAACAGATTTTTAACGAGAGATGGGTAACCTGAGGTGGGTGTATTCACGGTGAAGCCTCCTGAAAGACAACTCAAATGAAATAGTTCTTTGAACTGTTCACGTTGCGGAGAGAACAGTGTGGGTTTGCAATCGATCAATGCCATCGCCAGGGCGTCTTTTATGAGCTATTTTTTCGTCAACAGATAAGTTGTTGACTCTTAGGCGATTAAATCCGTCTGATCAACAGCATGTAGCGCACCTATCTGCGCTACATGCTAGACTTAAGGTTCAAGGCCACGTCATGCCGTCGCACAGTGATACAGTCCCGAAGGTCAGTTTTGGAGTATTCGAGGCCGACCTGCAAACGGGAGAGTTGTGGAAGGCGGGTCGCAGGGTCAAGCTGCAGAGCCAGCCATTTAGAGTACTGACCTGCCTTGTCGAACGGGCGGGTGAAATCGTCAGCCGGGACGAACTTCAGCAACGGGTCTGGGGTCCTGACACCGTCGTCGATTTCGATCATTCCATCGGCACAGCTATCAATAAGATCAGGGACGCATTGGGCGACACCGCGGACAATCCCCGGTTCGTAGAGACACTTGCCAAACGCGGGTATAGATTTATTGCGCCAGTCGCGATTCGGACTGCAGCACTTGAAACAAGCACTTCTGGCGAAGGCCACGTGTCCGATACAGTCGATGCGCGTGATGTTCCGGGAATAGCCACGAATGCCGACGCCGAATCAACCTCTACGCATCAAGACTTGCCAGTTCAAGGTGCGGCTCTATCCTCTCCGAAGAGTGGAGTCTGGGTGGCAGCTGCCTGTCTGGCGGCTCTTTTGGCTGGTATCGGCGGTTTTTATGCCGGCTCAAGGCGTCCGGGCCCGCTGCCACGGATCGAACGACTTACGCGGACTGACTGGATTGCCCCGGGTACGCCCGCAACTGAGAGTTTGCCGGCATCAGCCACGGATGGACTAAGAATTTTTATCCCCGTCATCTCCGGCGGCAGGTCAGTCTTGGCACAGGTAGACGTACGAACGGGCGAGATTCAAAAGCTCCCGCTGCCAAGCGAGATCTCCTCCCCTACTCTTGGTGACCTGTCACCCGATGGCTCAACGCTGCTCCTACGCAACCACCTGTCTCCTGAATCTGAGCAACCGCTATGGACGTTTTCGACGGGTGGGGGCACCGCCCTGCGACTAGCCAATGTCATAGCGCACGACGCAACCTGGATGCCCGACGGTAAGAGGGTTCTTTATGCGGCGGGAAATCGATTGTTCATCAGCAGACCGGAGGATGGGACGTCTACACCTTTCGTCACACTCCCAGGTCGGGCCTTCTGGCTGCGCTGGTCACCCGATGGACAGATCCTCCGATTTACCTTGATGGATCCCGTGGACCACACTCTTGGTCTTTGGGAGATCGGCAGGGACGGCCGGTCCTTGCGGCCTATCCTGAGTGATTGGACAAAGCCCTCTTCGGAGTGCTGCGGGATCTGGACGGGAGACGGTAAATACTTCGTCTTCCAATCTGATAGAGGTGGGAGCAGTGATCTGTGGCGGCTTGACGGGAAAAAGATCGCGAATCCCGTGCGCGTGACAAACGGCCCATTGAGCTTTGCTGGACCTGTCACTTCGCGCATTGGGCACCGAATCTATTTTCAAGGCGCTGAGACCCAGTCTTTGCTGCAGCGTTATGATGCGGGGCGGCGAGAGTTTGTGCCCGCCCCCGGTTTCTTGTCCGACGCCAACAGAATCGAATACTCACGTGATCGACAATGGGTTACCTGGACTGACCTTCAGGGACGCCAGTGGAGGGCGAAGTCCGATGGCACTGAACTCATCCAACTCACACCGGACTCGCTGCAGGTGTTCCATGCACACTGGTCACCCGACGGAAAAAAACTCGCCTTGATGGCGCGCGAACCCGGCAAGGCGTGGCAGATCTATACGGTCGCTGCAGATGGCGGAACTCTTGAGCAACCGCTTCACGAGAACCGGAACGCCGCTGACCCATCTTGGTCCGACGATGGGCAGTCGATCGTCTTCGGGCGGATACCCGACATCATGGGTAAGGAAGACGGCCCCAGAGCTTTGCAGATCCTTGATCTTCGAACCCACAAACAAACTCAACTTCCAGGCTCTGAAGGGCTCTTCAGTCCGCGATGGTCTCCCGATGGACGATATATCGCCGCGATCTCACTGGACCAGCGCAGGCTCCTGCTCTTCGACGTTGCAGCACGTAGTTGGCGGACGCTGGCAGATACGACCGTTGCGGACCCGGTATGGGCATCGGACAGTAAGGCCATCTTCTTTCATGCCTCTTCCGCGGACATGCAGCCCATCTACCGTGCCTCAATCTCTGATGGCCGGCTTGAACAGATTGCGAATCTTTCCGACTTCAGCGGAGGCGACACAGAAGACTACTTTTTCTGTGGTCTCACGATCGACAACATCCCTATTGTGCGATCAAGAACTGGAACAGGAAATCTCTACACGGTCAATCTCGACAGCCAATAGCAAATTGGTCTTTGTGGGTGTCGCCGTGCCCTTGGGGGCGGCTTCCGTATCACTCGGGCAGGTGGTCTTTGCAATATGTTGATGGTCTTCTCAAAGGAGATATGCCGGGGAACCTTGTATTTTCAGAAGGACTCGGCCGGGTTGGGTCTAACGAGGGAGTCGTCGGGAAGCCTGAACAAGATTTTGTGCTCACCCGGGATGGCGTGCCCGAAGAGGTGATTACCATCTAGACTCACGCGATCGAACGGCTCGCCCTGCATGACCTGCGCCGGACATGCGCTCGACTCTGTCACGCGGCTGGAGGCGAGCTGGAGCAGATCCAGTTTCTTCTTGGGCATAGGTCCGCCGAGACTACCGAACGCTACTTGGGTTCTCGCAGCAGATCGTCGCCGCATTGAACGATAAGATCGGTCTTGAGCTCGACCCCGGAGGGTTGTAGCCGAGATTTCCGCAAAGCCGACTTTTCAGGGGCAACGGTCAGAGCGGCTAGCAACGCCGAGAGTTAGTCACCAAAAGCGCGTTTCGACCAGTCGCAATAGCCCGCAAGCTATTGTTATTTTTTGGGCCTAACTACCTTTCCTCGTGACGAGGAGCGTCCCGCTCCTGTGGCCGAGGCAGCCCTTCCCGATCCGGTAGTGGATTCTCCGATAATAAGCTCCGCCTGCAGGGTGATCGTGACTGGGCCTGAGAGACCAGCCTTGTTGGTGAGGCGGCTGAGCAGAAGTTCGCCAGCCTTGACTCCGAGGTCATAGGCGGGTTGAACGACGGAGGTAATGCTAGGGCGCAGCATCCGTCCGCCGGGAACCTCGTCGAAGATAGCGAGAGCAACCTGGTCCGGACAGCGGATCGCTAGTTCGTTGAACGCCTGTAGAGCGCCGAGCCCCATGGTTCCATTGGAGACGAAGAGAGCTGTGGGGTGCGAGTGACTCAACAGCAAGTCTTTGGTCATCTTGTAGCCGCTTTCGAAGCGGAAGTCGCCTTCACGCACCAGATCCCGCTCGATCTTGATGTTCGCTTCACCCAGAACCATCTCGTAGCCTTTATATCGATCGCGCGCGGTCTGGAGCCAGGACGAGCCGTTGATGATGCCAATCTTTCGGTGACCCAGGCCAACCAGATGGCGCACACACATGGCCGCTCCACGAATGTTATCGACAACGACGGCATCCACGTTGAGCCCAGGAGGTGTGCGGTCAAGACATACTACAGGGATTCCCATATCAATCGCTTGAACGATGTGGGAGACATTATTTGCGGGATTAGGCGCGACCACGGCGAGCATGCCATCAACGCGATGCGTGCGCAGCAGTGAGAAAATCTGACGCTCGCGTTCCAGATCGTCGTCAGTATTGAAGATCGTGAGCATGTAGCCATGCTGAACAATTGCGCTCTCGACACCGCGCAGAACGAGGGGAAAGAAAGGATTCGTGATATCGGAGATGACGATACCGATCACGCTAGAGCGGCGTGACTTCAGACTTCGGGCGTGGTTGTTTGGATGATAGTTGAGGTCGCGCATCGCTTGCTGAACGCGCCGCAACAGCTGAGAACTAACGGCGTTGCTGTCGTTGAGCACGTTGGATACGGTGCCAACAGAGACCTTGGCTCGTCGTGCAACCTCTTGGATGGTGGCAGTGCGCTTGTTAATATTGACTCCCGTTTCGTCGACTCAGGGTAAAAGCTGTGCAAATAGAACTATCGCAGTGCCAAGGAGACTAAGAGGGTTGAGAGAAATTTGCAAGTGGGGTAGTGATGCTGCGAAGTATTGGGCGCAAGGCGCCGCGAACTCCGGTAGAACAGAGCCATCAATTCGTTACGTCCGGAAAAATTTCTTGACAGCGATCGTTGGGGAAAGCATAGAATGGCGCGGGATTGAATCAGTTCAAAATGAGATCGTGCGAGCCAAAACAAGCAAAGGTGAAGCAGCCTAGAGTCATCTTTTCGATCGTGAAAGTGCGGGAGCGAACCCCGTTCTTTCGCAGCAGGGACGGGGAATGTTCATCGTAGATAATCAAGCTGTCGCGTTCTTACTCTGCATTGTCACCATGCTTGGTTGGGGCTCATGGGCGAATACGCAGAAGCTGGCTGGCAAGGAAAGCTGGGCCTTTGCTCTCTACTACTGGGACTACGCGTTCGGAGTCGCTCTGCTGGGCGTGGTGTTCTGTTTCACTCTTGGCAATTTCGGTTCGGCGGGAAGTAGCGCTGTGGCGAATCTCCATGATGCCTCCGCGGGCTCGCTGCTACGCGCGCTTGCCAGCGGCGCGCTGTTCAACCTTTCTAATATACTGCTGGTGATCGCGATCGACGCCGCGGGTATGTCCCTTGCCTTCCCGGTGGGCGTCGGGCTTGCTCTCGTAATCGGCACGGTGGCGAGCTATTTCCATGCGCCGAAGGGTAGCCCTGTGCTGCTGGGCGCGGGCGTTGTGCTGATCGTCTTTGCCATGATCATGTCCGCCATGGCCACACGGCAGGTGCAGAAACAACGTTCGGTTAGCACGAGCCGCGGACTGTTGTTTGCCATCGCCGCGGGATGTTTGATGGGGTTCTTTTATCCGCAGCTCATCTCCTCGATGTCGCCAAACTTCAACAGTGAACCAATTCAACTGGGATATTTAACGCCCTATACGGCACTTCTGCTGTTCGGCATCGGCTTACTGCTGAGTAACGTGCTAATCAACACAGTGTTCATGCGCGTGCAGGGCTCGACGTACCGAGAGTACCGAAAGGCAAAGCCGAAGCTGCATTGGTTAGGTTTGTTGGGCGGTGCCATCTGGATGATCGCGCTTAGCCTGAACGTCATCGCATCAGGGGTGGCGGGGCCTGCGGTGTCGTATGCGCTGGGACAAGGGGCGACGCTAGTGGCTGCCCTCTGGGGTGTATTTGTGTGGAAGGAGTTTCGCGGAGCGGCAGCCGGCACACGAACGCTTGTCGCGCTCATGCTAGTTGGTTACACCGCGGGGCTGATTCTGATAGGCTCCGCAATCATGTGAACGGCTGGAAGGCGTTTTCAGCGCTACGTCGCGGAATAACTATCTGTTTCGAAGCGCAACAGTCGCATTGATCGTACTTGGTCTTACTTTTTTGAATAAGCTTTTTTGTACCGTTCCAGCTCAGCTCTTCGTGGCATCGACGGAGCTGTTCCGTGTTGCGTGACCGAGATGCCAGCTACGACGCATCCGAAGCGTGCGGCATCTTCGAGGCTCATTCCCTCTGAGAGCGCCACTGCAAGACCTGCGTTGAATGCATCTCCCGCGCCCGTGGTGTCGATTACGGGTCCGGCGCTGAAGGCTTCGATGTGCACGGTCATCGACGAGGTCTTAACTAGAGCGCCGCGAGCGCCCAGGGTGAGTATGACGTTGCGCACACCGCGCGCAAGCAACTGACCGGCTGCGCTCTCTGCGTCTTCGAGGGACGCGACCCGATGGCCGGTGAGAGCTTCGGCTTCACTCTCATTGGGCGTCAGATAGTCGCATAGTGCGAGAGTCGCGTCGTCCAACGCACAGGCGGGTGCAGGGTTGAGGATAGTAAGAACGCCGAGCTCCTGTGCAGTCTTCAAACCATGCACCACGATGGGAAGAGGAAGCTCGAGTTGGGTCATGAAGACGGCGGAGCCGGCTATCTGGGCCCGGGCGAGATCGATCTCATCTGTTGAGAGAGCGTTTGCAGCGCCCGGAGTGATGACTATTGCATTCTCGCCCTTGATCTCGTCGATGATGATGGCTGCAGCGCCGGTCGTTTCGCTATCCGAGGAGAAGAGAAACTGCGTGTCGACGCCTTCCTCTTTGTAGGTTCGACGAGCGATGTCGCCGAAGTTGTCGCTTCCCACTTTGCTGATGAAGTGGACTTGTGCACCGAGACGAGCGGCGGCGACTGATTGGTTTGATCCTTTACCGCCGGGCCCAAGACGAAACTCGGACCCGAGAACTGTCTCTCCCCAAACCGGCAGACGATTTACTCGGAAGGCCAGATCGATGGCAAAGACTCCCATGATGGCAATGGGTTTACTGTTCATGTCAGGGCTCCACAGCAGTCATAGATTGGTCTATTGGCGTTGTTGGGTGAACTCTATTATCGGTCACTCTAGTGGCTTTGACTTAATTCGAGCTGAGGGTTCTTCGCTCCCGGGGTTGGCGAGGACATCGACTGCACGAACATCTTCTGAAATTTAGACCAGTCAACATCCATTTGGACATGAGCCTTTTGAAGATCGAGGTCGGGCTTATCGTCATCGGTCCAAACAATGGTGTCTCCGTAGCTGACGCCTTTATCGACGCTGACATCGAAATAGACGTAGCGCTCCCGCGTGATGAGGCTTGGGTCAAGCCACGCGGCCGCAGCGAGTTCGTCCCATAGATAATCTCCGGGGCGGCGCGTGTAGCGGGCGATGTATTGGCCGGCTAGAGAGCTGCTCTTCTTCAACTCGTCGAGCATTTCCTTCGTGAGATGCGTCTCGATCGAGACGTCCACCGGGGTGACTGTGATCTTCGGCCAGTGCGCGTGGAAGACGATGGTCGAAGCTTCGGGGTCGAACCAGAGATTGAATTCATGACGTGGACTGTCAATGTATTCCTTATCGTCGGTATGCGGATTGAGGCTGCCTCCCATGATGACGAGCTCCGCTGCGAGTTCGGCGAAGTGCGGGTCGAGGCTGATCGCCTGAGCCACATTCGTCATAGGCCCGGCAGCGTAGATCGTAACCTGATGCGGATACTTGTGCACCATGCGAATCAAAAAGTGCGCCGCGTCTTCGTCGGATACTTTTGTTGTGGGATTTCCTTCTTGCAGCTTGGGGACATCAAAGGGACCGTGCTTCGGACGGAAGCTGCTCCAGGCGCCTTGATAGACGACCTTCCCGTAGATCTGCTCCCAAGCATTGGTCCACTGCTGCGTTCTTACCAGAGGAGTAATCGCTCCTGCCATGACGGGAATGTCAGTGCGGCCAACGAGTTCCAGCAGACGTAGAGTGTGGGCTACCTCTTCATCTCGCCATCCGTCTCCGGTGAGCACCGTGATGCCGAGCACATTGACGTGCGGAGACTGCAGAAAAACGAGCATCGAGTTCATGTCTGTTCCCGCTGGTCCGACTGCATCCTGATCGATGATGACGTAGCGGGCATCCTGTGCTGCGAGCACAGGAGATGAGATTACAGCGAAAAGAAGGGAGAAGAGAACCAGAGACCAAAGCGAGCTCTTTCGTAGATGTTTCAACGCAATTCCTCCTGAGACTATCCGTTGTCCTGCTTATTTCCCGTAATTCGATCGACCAGCAGACGGAAGAAGCTGCCTGGCCTGACGTCGACGGCAACCTTGGTGTTGGCTGTGAAGGTTTCATCCGATGACGTCACACGTGGACTGTTCTCGAAGGCAGCCGCGTATCGGATCGGGGCACGCTTCCATCCAACGCTCTCGCCTGCCGTGATGAGGCCGTCGGTTTCAATCTGCACCCGATAACTCTCAAAGCTAAGTATATCGGGACGGATCAGAGCGCTGACTGCAAGAGGATCGTGCAGGGTTGGGCCGCCCTTCTCTCCGTGCCCACGATAGGTTGCCATGATGGCTCGTGCGATACCGGCTGCAGCACGGCTCGGCTTATTTGTGCCGGCTTCGAGTTCACGAATATAGGGTTCGGTCAACTCGACCTTGCGAGTTACATCGAGGCCGACCATGGTGATGGGAACTCCAGAGTTGAAGACGATGCTTGCTGCTTCCGGGTCGACATAAAAGTTGAATTCAGCCGCAGGTGTAACATTGCCGCCCGAAAGCGAGCCACCCATCAACACAATGCTCTTGATAGCCTTTGCAAGATTTGGCTCCGATCGAAACGCAAGGGCAAGGTTGGTCAGTGGGCCAAGGCCGATCAGTGTTACCTCGCCCGGATGTTCCAAAACGATGCGGCAGATCAGTTCCGTGGCGTGTTCTCTTATAGCAGTCATTTTGGGCGGAGGAAGCGAGACGCCGCCGAGGCCGTTCTCTCCATGTGCATACGACGCGGTCACCTGCCGCCGGATGAGGGGAGCCGAGGCACCTGCTGCCACGGGGATATCGGTTCGGTCACAAATCTCGACCATACGCAGGGCGTTAGGCAGGGTGATCTCCAGAGGCAGGTTTCCGGCGACTGCGGTGACGGCCATAACGTTGAGTTCGGGTGAGCGCATGGCCAGCATCAGGGCAAAGGCATCGTCGACTCCTGGATCAGTGTCGATAATGACCCTCGCGGCCGTTGTCGCCTCCGCGGGATGCGACACCCCCTTCCGGGGCAACATATACGGTGCTCCGAATACGCGCGACGGCCCCTGAACCATCGCAGCGATCGCAGAAGCCGTTGTTGCTTTCAAAAACATTCTGCGGTCTGAATTCCGATGAAACCAATCAGGCTTCATGCCTTTTCTATCCTTCCATGATGAGTTGACGGTGATCAGAACACGAACTTCAATGCGAACTGAATCAGACGAGGATTATTTACTATCTGAGTGATCTGTCCGAATCCAGGAGAGTCCGTAGTGGTTCCGGGATTCGCGAACTGCGGATGATTGAAGACGTTGAAGACTTCGGTGCGGAAGACGAGCTGTGTCTCTTTAGGAAGGACGAAGGTCTTGAAAAGCGAACTATCGAAGTTGACGAAGTCGGGGCCGTATAGCGGCGTGCGAGATGCATCCCCAAGGACGCCAGGAGCGGGGTCGACGAAACACGCTGTGTTGATGAACTCTGCCAATGATTGGTGAGCCGGAGGCGTATTGCAGATCTGATCGGGACGACTGCCGGTCGTTGTGCCGGCGTTGTTGACGCCTGCGGTGAGCCCGAGAGGAAATCCTGATGCGATGTGTGTTATCAGATTCAACTGCCAGTTCCCGACCAACTCCTGAACCGGCCTGCTTGCGTTGGAAGCAAACTTTTTGCCGCGCCCGAAAGGCAGTTGATACAGAACGCTGGCGGATAGATTATGCGTCTGATCCGTCACATTGAGTCCCTTGTCGGTATAGCCTCGGGGATTGAGAGGATACGCGTTCGGCGCCGGATTCAGCGGATAGTACGGAACACCGATCAGCGAACCCAGGTCGTCGTAGAGACCGTTGTCGAATCCCTTGCTATAGGTGTAGGCAAGCAGGATGTAGACGCCGTTGTTGTAGGCGCGCTCTGCCTTGACCTGAAGCGAGTCGTAGCGCGAGAGGCCGCGGTCGAGGAATCCAGTGATTGCGTTCAGATTCGGATACGGCCGCAAATTGGCGGGATCGACCTGAAGGCTGGGCGTAGCAGTGTTCAGCGGAAAGCCCGAGGTCTGCAGATGCGTCCCGCGAGATCCCGCATACCCGACCGTCAGGATGGTGCCGGTGGGCAGCTCCCGCTGAATGTTTAGATTGAACTGCTGAATTATTCCAGGGTGAAAGTTGGTGTTCTGACTGTACACGTTGCCCGTCAAGTTATTCACGTCTGGTGGGGTCGGCACCGGAAATCCAGCGGACAGTGTTGTCACCGGGTTTATGTCGTCGGCCTGGAAAGCAAACGTTCCGTAGAAAGGAGGATTCAGGTCCAGACCCTGTGCGCCGAGGTTCCATCCAGCGTCGTGAAGAATCGCGTAGCCTGCGCGAATGGCGTTCTTCGTGGAAAAGGGAGTGAAGCTGAATCCGATTCTTGGTTCGAAACCGCGGTAGTACGACTGTATTCCCGCCGAATCAGATGAGTTGACGCCCGCGATCAGCATCTGGCCGGTTGGGAAGTCGAAATTAGCCAACCTCTTCTGCGATTCGACAACCGGTGTTGTGTAGTTCCACGCCATGCCAAGCTGAACGGTCAAGTTTTTTCTGATCTTCCAGTTGTCCTGGAAGTAAGGGCGGAACTCCTTCCATCTGCGACCCGACACATCGCCCGAGAAAGAAACATCGTGTTCGCCGCTGCCGGGGATGCCAAGCAGGAAACTGGCGATGGGATTGCCGCTCGCCGAATTGAAGGCGCCATTAGTGAACCCAGCCGTGAACAGGTTGTCGAACTCCATCTCGCCCATTGGAAAGGCGTTGCCAAGCTCGTTGAGCTGCATGAGACGTATGCCTATGCCCATGGAAAACGAGTGTGCCCCATGCACCAGTTCGAAATCATCGCTGTACTGGAAGACGTTCGTTCCATCTTGAATGGGAGAAAATCCGCGATCGCCCAGCCCCCAGTATCCCTCGTTGAACTGCGTGTTGAGCAACCCGCTGCTCAAGTAGGTTCCGAGATTGGCGTTGGGGATTCCGAGCTGCGTGCTCCAATCGGTGCCGTCTCCATAAGACGTGATGTGATCGAAGATGCGGTTATATCCCAAGGTCAGCTGGTTGATCGCGTTTGGCGAGAAGATGTGCGTCTCCGAAACGGCAAGATTTCTTCCGCGATCCGCAAGTGTCTGATTGCTTGCATAACCTCCAGGCTGCGCCCCAAAATCGGGAAGCCCCGAGGGTAGAAAGACAGTTGCCTGATCTCTGCTGAAGCGAGCGAAGGCTCTATCTTTCTCAGAGAATACGTTATCAATTCGTATGTCGAAGCTGTTGTCGTTGAAGGTCTGGTTTGGAACATCCACATAGTTCGCGGAAAGCACTCCGGAGACGTTCGGAGCGGGGAAGTAATTGAGCATCTTGACCGCGATCGGGTTGAGCCGATAGGGAGGGATGATGTTGCCCTGAAACTGAGTGCGGCTTGCGTTTCCAGTGACCGGGTCAATGACCGTTGTGTTCGGGTCGTAAATAGGAACCTCGGGAGATCCTGGGAACGACTCTGTGAAGATACCTTCGCGCTCGAGCATGGTCGGCACTTGGGTGAGCGAAGGGATTCCCTGAATGCTCTTAGTCCCCTGGTAGTCAAAGAAGAAGAACGTCTTATCCTTACGAATCGGTCCACCGATTGAACCTCCGAACTGATTGCGAATGTACTTGGGATTGACTGGAGAGAAGTAGCTGGTCGCGTTCAGATCGGTGTTGCGAAGGAAGTCGAAGAGTGTTCCGTGAAACTGGTTGGTGCCGGACTTCGAAGTGAGCAGGACGGTCGGACCCGCGCGCGTTCCATACTGAACGGAGTAGTTGTAGGTGAGCACATTGAACTCTTGGAGCGCATCGATGGAGGGAACGATGGAGATGCCGCCTGAGGTCAACTCGTTGTTGTCGACACCATCGTAGATCCAGTCCGTTCTATTTTCACGCGAACCGCCGACCGAAAGCGAGAATGAGCCGCGGATAGAGGTCTCGCTGCCGCCGCCGCCTGCAAAGAAGTCATTGGGCTGATTACCCGCAGAGGTTCCGGGAGCGAGCGTTGCCAGCTCCACGAAGTTACGGCCATTCAAGGGGAGATCGGAGACCTGCTGAGAGTGAACGATCTGGCTCAGAGAAGAGTCAGTGGCTTCGACCGCAATTGCATTGGCCTCTACTGAAATGGCCGATGTGACTGAACCCGGCTGCAAGGTGAAGTTTATCTCCGGCGATGCCTGATTTTCGAGAAGAATGCCATTCTTGATAGCACTCTGGAAGCTCGGCGCAGATACTTGGATCTTGTAGTTGCCGATGGGTAGCAGGTTGGCGACGAAACGACCGTTATTGTCGGTGGTCACGACGCGAGCTCCGTTGGTGTCGACGTTGGTGACAGTTACGACCGCCCCGGCAATCACGGACCCCGCCGGATCCGAGATCGTTCCTGCAATGGTCGCAGTAGCTTGCGCCTTCGCGATAGCAGGAAGGAGCATAGAGCAAACGAGGAAGAAATGGGTTGCCAAATATTTGAATCTCAAGTTGAGCTCCCTACGTTCAAATTCTTTGAATCGGTTCAAAACTCGATGACAGGCCTATACTCTTGGCAAAAGATCACTGTCAACAAGAAATTTAACGAACTCGCGATTTGAATAGAGCTGTGATGTGAATTTGGTAGGGAGTGTGGAAATACGAATCGGTGAAAGCTCGATGAGCGCGTTGGCCAGTTCTCACAAATTGAACCAGAATTGCGAAGACTCGACTTTTCGGGAACTGTTCGTTATACCCAGCTACGCTTAACCGTCACATTGCTGGAGCTGCTCTTAGGTAGGAACGATGCCGGATTGTGTCATCGCCGTATGCCTGTTTTTGAGCTTGGCAGTCCCGTCCCCAATGCTGGGCCAGTCACCAGCCCCGCCCCCGTTCACTCTGCGCACCCAAGCTCGCGTTGTCCTCACCGACGTCACCGTCACCCACAAGAACGGCAACCCGGTCCACAATCTATGCCGCTCGGCCTTCCATATCTTTGACGATAAAAATCCACAGGACATTCGCCTCCCTTGAGGAGCACCCCGGCGCGCACCCCAGAGTGATCCCAACCGCCGCACCCTACGCTCCGCACGCCTTCAGCAACGACTTCCTGCTTCACCCGCCACCGATCTTCAACGTCATTGTCCTCGACACCGTCACCATAGACATCGTCACTCAGATGATCCTCTACAAGCAGCTCAACGACTTCATCAACGCTTTGCCCCCGCAAAACTCGCTTGCCATCTTCGTCCATAGTGGCGAATTGACACTTTTGCTTCAGAACTTCACCGCAGACCACGCTCTCCTGCACGCCGCCATCCGAAAAGCCGTACCCCTCCTCCCCATGCCAGGCGCCTGGTACGAAAACCGCAGGACTCGATGAGATCGAATTCTTCAGCATACTCAATGAAGGGTGGTGGCATAGTTGAAGAAGTCTCCACCGGCGCGCAGGTTGAATCGCATTGCAAGAGGTGTAGCAACGTCGAAGCCAGTGCCTCCGAGGCCCACTCGCGTGGCGAATCCTATAGCTGAGAATGGGTGGTAGCTTGGTGTTGCGGCGCGGGGAACTGGAGGACGACTGACGAAAGCGGCTGCGCTTGGATAGTTGTTGGCGTGCATCGGCGTCGGCTCGGTGTTGAACGCACTGTTCTCGAGAGCGGTGGTTTGGGCGAGGGAGTGTGGAATCGCGAGTGCGAGGGCGAAGGCGCTGAGTGCAAAAATGGGTGACTTCATCGGCATCTTCCGTTCGTAAGAGGGACTGGACTCTCTATCGGCGAAAGACGATGACGTTATAGCAAGAAGAAGCTTTTGGGGACGGTGGTATTGTTCTGTGTGCCAGATCGGGACTCGGCGTCGGCGACCTTCTCTGCCCGTCATTCGTGAGAGCCCAATTGGGCAGTCCACTGACGTGATGTCGTCGTTCCTGCTTTAGCTTTGCGTACTGCTCCGGCGCGAGATTTACCCAGGCGCTGCCCTTATTCCATGCTCGGATGCAGTGTTCGAAATCCTCAATATCTTCCGGATTGCAGCGTAGATAGAACTCACGCAAAGCTTCGAATGACGGGAAGTCGATATACCAGCTGGCAACGGTCTTGCAGTCAGCCTTGAGAAAGGGATGTGCTCGAACCGGAACTGGGCTCAAACGATGTTCTTATCCAGGTGAAGGCCTGCGGAATTTGCGGAAGCGACGTTCATGGGTACGACGGTAGCACCGGACGTCGCATTCCGCCGATCATCATGGGGCACGAAGCCGCCGGTATCGTTGTAAGAGTAGGTCCCGAGGTCAGCACCGTTGGGGTGGGAGACCGGGTCACATTCGATTCCACCGTCAGCTGTGGAACTTGCAGCTTCTGTAGGACCGGAGATGTGAATCTTTGTGATAGCCGTCAGGTGCTCGGAGTGTCGTGCGGCGACTATCGGCGGAACGGCGCGTTTGCGGAATATGTGTCGGTTCCGGCCCATATTGTTTACGTGCTGCCTGCGGCTTTTCCCTTCAAGAAGGCTTCGTTAATAGAAGCTGTATCGATCGCAGTGCATGCGGCCAAAATTACGGAAATCAGACAGGGAAGCAGTGCCGCAGTGATTGGCGCAGGGATGATCGGCGTACTTGCGGTACAGGCATTTCGCCAGTATGGCTGTGAGAAGGTCTTCGCGGTCGATCTGGAACAAACCAAGCTCGATGTCGCACGTCTTCTCGGCGCGAACGAAACTTTTCTCGCCACAGATCCAGAGTTGATGAAAAAGTTAACCCGGTCTGCGGGAGGACAAGGGATAGACATCGTTGTGGACGCCGTTGGAACACAGAGTTCGATTGCGACCGCGATCAACGTCGTTCGGCGCGGAGGAACTGTGACGCTGATCGGTAACCTTGCGCCTGAAGTTGAGATACCGCTTCAGTCGGTTGTAACGCGACAACTTCGCCTGCTGGGTTCCTGTGCGTCTGCGGGAGAATATCGTGAGTGCATCGAACTGGTCGCAAATGGGTCGATTAACGTGGACCCTCTAGTATCCGCCGTTGTTCCATTGAGCGAGGGACCAGCATGGTTTGACCGGCTGTACAATCATGAGCTCGGCCTGATGAAAGTGATATTGCAACCGTAGAAGGGGACACTCCCGTGAACAGAGACAATCAGTTTGACCTTTCCGGCCGTGTGGCTATAGTGACAGGAGCAAGCCGTGGGTTGGGTCAGTACATGGGGCGCGCACTGGCAAAAGCCGGTGCGGACCTGGTGATTACCAGCCGGAATGTAGATGACCTTAGGGAATTTAGGGGCGAAATCGAAATGCTTGGCCGACGCGTGCTTGCGCTGGAACTCGGTTTACGGAATGAATCCAGCATCCGCGACATGGCACCCCGCGCTATCGACCACTTCGGAACGGTAGACATCTTGGTCAACAATGCAGGCTGCAACGTTCGCAAACCGGCTGTACACGTGACTTGGAACGATTGGAATCTTGTGCTGGACACAAACCTGCGCGGGTCGTTCTTCGTTGCGCAAACACTCGCACCGCACATGATCGAGCGCGGATACGGCAGGATCATAAACATCGGCTCCGTGACGAGCGTCTTTGGGTATGCCGGTATCGCTCCCTACTGCGCTAGTCGCGGAGGCATCAAGCAGTTGACGATGAGCCTGGCTGACGAGTGGGGCGTGAATGGCATTACGGTGAACTGCCTTGCTCCGGGATGGTTCAAGACCATGCAGAATGCGGTGCTGTATGAGAACCAGGCATGGGTGGAGTATCTGAAAGACCGTATTCCGCTGAAGCGCCCAGGAGAGCCCAATAATTTAAATGGCGCGATCGTGTTTCTCGCGTCCGATGCAAGCGCATACATTTCCGGACAAACGCTCCTTGTGGATGGAGGCATCTCCACAGGCGCTACGAAGGCGACGCTAACGAAGTGAGCGAGTATCAACGCAAGCGGTGAACATGTATGTTTCATCACCTCGTGACCAAGCTCCTGAACCTGTTCGCTGATCCAGATCGAATGCGTTCCCCGTCGACGATCTTGCGATTCCGCCATATACTGCAGGAGGTACTTGATCTGCGTGGTCAGCCCGTCGTAGCCGTCTTTCAGGCTATACCAGCCGAAACCGCCCGCCTCCTTGATCTCGTCGTTGTTCATGAGGCGCAACGACTCGGTCGAGCGGGTCAAGTCGCAGCAGGGACGTTAAACCGCTCTGGCCTAACTTAGTCAGCCAGTCTACCTCGGTAAAAGATCCTTGTTCGCTACCGAAGCGAGTTCCCAAATCGAAACTCGGCAGGGTAAAAAAGAACAATTCTGTGGATAAACTGTGGGTCATGCGGAAACCTACCTTGACTCAACATAAGAATCGCTATAGACGGTCCCATTTCATCTATTTGTTTCTCAATGGTCGACTCATGACTGCGAATTTTGGCCCAAAGTGCCCGGACAACTGCCCAACACTTATCGCGTCGACAGACTGCAACGCACGGCGGAGGGGCCGGCCATGAATCGGGAGGTGACCCGGCGCAGGTAAGCGCATTGGTGATTTGCATATCCAGAATCCAAAGGCTCGTCTCGAGTTTGGGCTAACTCGCTGATTCAACTTTGATTGCATTGATCAGAGGGTAGTTGATGTTGGGAGTGGAGTATAGATCCAGCATGCTGTGGACCGTGGGCTTTAAAAGTTCGAATGTCACGACCACCGAACCGTTTTCTTGGTCTCTCGTAATGTCGAAGTCCTTGAGTAGAGTAGTTCCATTTGAGCGGACATCAGACGCGGCTCCCTATGCATCCGGCCACCATTGCTTCGACCAGCATTCTTCAGAAATACAAGGTGACTTTGTATTCTTTGTCGGCAACGACCGGAATATGGTAGCTGAAGTGGCCGTATCGCTCCCATTCGAGGAGCCGCTCGTTTGCGACTTTAGGCACACCGTCGACGTGAAAGGTTCGCCGACCGCCCTTGAAGAAGCGTTCAGGAAACTACACATTGCCTTGCCCATCGTGGAAGGCTGCCGGACCGGCAAGCATCCGGATCGGGATTCCGGCGTCGGACTTTGAGGGCGTAAGCTCGATTGCATTGAGGAACGAACCCTCTGAAAGTAAAGTCCAGATGGATTGTGCTGTCCTTCGTGGGTTGAATTCCGGCGTAGACTTTACCGACCACAACATCTCCCCGCGACTTCATCGACGATATCCAAGACTTGCACTTGGCATCGCAGTGTTTGGTTTTGAGGGTCTCGACCTCGATCGTCATGCACCGTTTCAAATTGCTAGTGCTCCACTCCACTCGATACTTGTTTGATGGAGTTATGGCGTGCATCCCAGGCGCAACATCCGGGTGGAATCTTCGACACGAAGACCCAGCCGTGATCAATCTGGTGGCTCGACAGTAGAACACCATCCGAACCATTGGATCCGCCCATGATTGGAGGCTTCCACAATGGCGTGGAACTTTCTATGGGGATGGTACGGTCAAGGTAAGCGAGTTCAGGCGCTTCATCTGGTCCAACATCACTAAGACATCGTGTCACTGGGAGCAAGCGGACTCGCCCGACGAGGTTAAGACCGGGGAGACAAACTGGGTCCTGGACATGACACGAGTAGCAGGAGGCGGTTCCGAACGGTTCACAC
Source organism: Tunturiibacter psychrotolerans (assembly GCF_051013365.1). Taxonomy (GTDB): domain Bacteria; phylum Acidobacteriota; class Terriglobia; order Terriglobales; family Acidobacteriaceae; genus Edaphobacter; species Edaphobacter psychrotolerans_A. Next base: position 4,007,598 of record NZ_CP132941.1, read on the forward strand.
AAAAGTGTTATCGAACTACGAACTATTCTCAACGTACTACTAGCGAAATCATGGTCGTACCATGTAGCCTCCTAGTCATTCAACTTGGAGGAACGCGTTGAGTTTCGTTGAGTTTGATTCCTTCTATAAGGAAGAGCATCCTTGTTCTACTGTTTATCTCACTGCCAACAAATACATTCGGAAGATGAAAGGTGGTTCTCAATCAATTCTGGTTCAGTGCGACGACAATCGATTCTACGTCGTAAAAATGGCTGGCAATCCGCAGGGGCCTAATGTTGTGGCAAATGAGTTTCTGGGTAGCGTCATCGCGGGCGCAGTTGGACTTCCCGTAGCTGAAAGCATGGTGATCCACCTATCCGATGACTTCATCGATAATGAGCCAGGCATCTGGTTTGAACTCCCCTCAGGAAGAAAGCGTCCGAACGCGGGCTTGCATTTTGGAAGCCTGATTGTCGGACAACCCTCTGGTCCACAACGGCCGTCAGAGTACATCAGTCCCTCGAGAATCAACTCAATTGCGAATCGGGATGCATTCCTGGGGATGTACATCTTAGACGTTTGGGCGAATCATCAAGACAACCGGCAGGCTGTTCTCCTCAAGAGATCCGATGACAATGCTCAGGAGGCTTTCTTCATCGACCACGGTCATATGTTTGGAGGTCCTGATTGGAACTTTCAAGAACGGCTGGGAGCGGCCCTCCATCTCGAATCGTCCGTTTACTCCGAACTCTGGCATGACGAGGTCGTTTCTTCCTGGATTTCCCACTTTCGGACCGTGCTTCCAGATGTCCTCTCTTGGGTCACCTCAATTCTTCCGCCGCGATGGTATAACGGTGACTTGAGAATCCTGATGGAGGGACTAATCCATCGATTATCCGACCTGACCGAACTTGTCCAAAAGGATGCGGCAAGATCTCGACAGTTTGCTTACCCGAACAGTGAAAATGACGCCCTGCGATTATCAGATTCTCGAATACACGAACTCAGAACTCCGGACACACGGAGTGCCTTTTATCGTGATCTTGCGGTTTCATATGCAAAATTCATACGTTCTGACCGGGTATGTTTTGCAAAATTGGGAAGCTAAGATCGAAGTCACTTCGGACGGCGAGTTCGATGATGTCGAAGTTTTTCTGGAAGATCTTCGGCGTCACAGCCTCACCTCGCCATCATCCGATACGCGTTTCTTTGATCGTTTGAATGACCTTAGTGTTGGACCGCTCCGCGCGTTTGTATCTGGCTCTTGCCTCGTAGAAGAGCTGGATACGCTACTTCCGATGTTCTTTGAGGGCCAGGTCGGACGGTCAGGGTGGCAAAGATCCTTCGATGTAGTCGGTGAGGATTGTTTCGATCTGGCACGAAAGCTGGTGCCGGCATTCACTACTAGCGATTTGCCCTCAGACGGATAGAGTTGACGTCACATGATTGGGCCCTGTAGTACATCGGTCGGCCCATTCCTGCCGCTCACTGACCCAGACAATGGCGCAGGCGGCAAAGACGAAGAAGGATACTGTTGACCATAAGAGTAAGACGTTCCGTCCAATGACGTACAGATGTAGACTCAATCCGTCGAAGAGAGAAGGGCAAGCATCGCGGGGGGTGGCAATGCAATCATGACACTGAAGACCGATGAACCGCTTTTCAGAAACTCTCAAGCATCGGCATGGGTGATGCAGAGCTGAGCATCGTGATCTCCGGACTGACTTCGCCGCGGTCGCAAGCCCAGTAGCAGCCCACATCGCGACTTCGACCGAATCGTTCCTTGCTGCTGAGAGTCAGTACGAAGGTTAGGGCGGTGAGATGGCCGACACCATGGACCTTCAGCAGCGCCTGCGTTTCCAGATACTCGATCTGGCCGGGCTGCTGGATTGCCGTTCGTACTGCTTGATCTTCAGCGTCATCTCCGCGATCTGCTGGAGCACCGGGCCGAGCGTCTGTGCCAATCCAGGCGGCGTAACAGCGAGGCTGCGCTGAGCGAAGCAGGGTCTGGCCGATGCGGGCATACGATAGCCGCAGGACTCTGTCAGACCACGAACGGCATTCACCGCAGCGGTACGCCGTCGCACAAGCAGAGCTCGCACACGAACCAGAGTTAGAGCCTCTTGCTGCTGGACGGTGCGATTGGCGATCGGCCGGAGGATATTCGGATCGAGCCGCGCATATCTTGCCAGCTTCTCAGCATGGACCTCGTCGCTCTTCCGATCGCTGTGCGAGATGGCTCGCAACTCGCGGACGTTCGCCACGCTGACTTCGTGCCCTAGTTCCTGCAACTGTTCGCTGATCCGCGCTGGAGGCACGTCGGTGGTGCAGCCGAACCGGCGCAGATGCTTCTGCGGCTTGTGCTTCTGGTCCAGAAGAATACATACCGCTACAGACCATCGATACCGCAGCATCTTTCGTAGAGCACTTCCATAACCGCCTCCTCTGCCGTTCTCCCGAGGATGCATAGTGCGAGAGTCTCCCTCGCGTGCTCTTCCATAAAGAAGCCTACAGTCCGTTCCTGAACGCATCCAGGGTCAAACTCATCAGCGGGTTCCAAGCGCCAATGCAGGTTACGACCTCATGCAGGCACGACCACAACAGCCTAATCCTATTTTCATCCGTCGTTGTGACCGAAGGTCATGAACAACTCATCCCATTTCTCGGTACCAATTTTGCATTTTCGGCCACGCGTCGGTAACAAAATACTTGACTGACTAAGGGGATTTACGGGCAGATTCGATACGATGGCGAGGTAGTCAGGCTAGGCAAAATCACCACCACGGCTCCCATTCAAAAGGGATTGGTGCAAGAATTGGCATCGCTTTCAGGTCAACCCGAGTGTACCTGTGAATATTGCCGCAACCAATGCAGCCAAAATCCCACCAGTCCGGCCCCTCTATCGGGAGAGTGAAAACCGCGTCTCTTCCAGTAAATGGGCCGATTCGATGAGCAAGGTTAAAGGTGTTACATCCCGACGTCTTGCAAACACATCCCCAGTAAACATCCATAGGCGTCAATTGTATCGCGCTAGGCTTTGGCGGAGGGGTCTATTGCCTTCCGTGGGGCTCCTGACCCGTTTTGGGATATGCAGCCCAGGTCGCAATCCGTCATGAACCTAAAATTCGATTGTCGCGCACGAGATTGGCCCGCTCCGTCAAAGACGTGCCGAGAACTAGCTTCGATAGGTGCACTCAATTGTTGATAAATCGCCGAGTCACTCAGTGAGCGTGGCTGTAGCCTCAATGAGTGCTTCGGCCTGATGTCGCCAACTGAGATTCGAGGGTGCCTAATAAAGATGGTGCATAAGTAAACGCGTCCTGGATCCGGGGCTTACATCCGCAGGAGTGCGTTCATCGACTCGAATCCGCTCTCCTGAGATGCGACGCTGAATCGCGTTCTCCGCGAGACTCTTATCACGGCTGGACCATCATCCACTGATGCCATTTTGAAAGGGACAGTGCGCCTCCGCTAATCCCAACGCGGTAGCGTGTTCTACTAGAACTTGCTACCTATACCGCCGGTTATCCGGCGTTTCAACAAATCCCGGACGGCCCTATGGAAACTGCTTTCGCTGCAACTTCTACCACCGCAATCGCGCCCACCAAGAACCACTACGTCATACTTGATGGTCTCCGTGGCGTCGCTTCGCTGATGGTCTTGGCGTTCCACCTCTTCGAGCCGTTCTCGAATGAGAATCCGGTCAAGCAGATCATCAACCATGGATACCTCGCGGTTGATTTCTTCTTCATGCTCTCCGGCTTTGTTATCGCCTATGCGTACGACGATCGTTGGACGCGCATGACGCAGTGGGAGTTCTACAAGCGTCGGCTCATCCGCCTGCAACCGATGGTCATCATGGGAAGCCTTATTGGTGCGGCGCTCTTTTATTTCCAGAAGGGTCCAGTTTTTCCCCTGATCGCTGTCACCCCCGTGTGGAAGATGATGCTGGTTATGGTCGTGGGTTGCACCCTGCTTCCTCTCCCCATCTCCATGGACATCCGGGGCTGGCAGGAGATGCATCCGCTCGATGGGCCGGCCTGGTCGCTCTTTTTCGAGTACATCGCCAACATCCTCTACGCGCTTGGCCTGCGCAAGCTCTCAAAGAGGGCCCTTAGCGTATTCGTCTTTTTGGCAGCAATTCTTCTCGTTCAGCTCGCAGTCTTTGGGCATCGCGGAGACCTCATTGGTGGCTGGGCTCTTAATACAAAGGAGCTGCACGTCGGCTTCGCACGGCTTCTGTTCCCGTTTTTCGCAGGGATTCTGCTCTGCCGGCTCGGAGCGCGCATCCAGCTTAAGGGTGCATTTGGCATCTCCAGTCTGCTCCTGGTTGTTGCACTGTCGCTTCCGCGGTTCGGAGGCACGCAGCACCACTGGATGAATGGCCTTTACGAAGCGTTCTGCATCATCGTTATCTTCCCGATCATTGTGGCCATCGGTGCCGGTGAGAAGCGTGTTGACGGTCCATCGATCCGAGTGGCGCGGTTTTTTGGAGACTTGTCCTATCCGCTCTACATCACGCACTATCCTTTGATCTACATCTACACTGCGTGGGTAGTAATCGATAAGCCGACGTTAGCTCAGGGCTTTCTTCCAGCGCTTCTGGTCGCGATCGCGGCCATCGCGATTGCGTATGCAAGCCTGAAACTTTACGACGAGCCTCTACGGAGATGGTTGAGCAAGAGGTTCCTTGCAAAGCAAGGCCGGGTCTAACCGCTGCCGCTCGATTCCCGCAGCAGGATCGAGCTTGGAAAGTCGTATGACGTCCGATTAGCCGTGAAAAACGCGCTTGTGGAAGCAATCGCTGCTCGGCGAATCTCAGTTGTTGCTAAATCGCCAATGCACTCATTGAGCTCCTACGAGCTCGGCACTTCCGCGTTGCTCCCGAGTCACGGGTTATGGGGAAGTTACTCTCCTCCTTGATCGGCAAGTTGCTAACTCCCTGTTTGCCGACCATCCGGGAGTTAAGCGACGAGAAGGGCGTTTAGCAGGATTAATCCCAGTGGAAGACGGAGGAACGCCAGCCTAATTCTTCGCGGCGTTAGCACCTAAGATGTTGGCGACTGGCCAACGCGAACGCATGCCTAGTCTCGGAAGGACAGGAGGTATCGCGCCAATTGGCTCATGCGGTTGCGAGTGGACGGCAGCAGGCAATTTGCGAAGTTGGAACCGGATTGTGCGCTCCGGCGCACAAAGTATCCTTGCACTGAGCGGCGTGGATGTGTCGTCAAGTTAGCCGTGTGTCCGTGCCAGATGGACGCATTGAATACGATGAGTGTCCCCGCCTCGCCATTAGCCAGAACTTCGCCCGGCCAAGTGTCCCGTCTATCGGTCATTCGGTCGCGTGGAACATCCGGCCATCTGTGGGATCCGGGAACGAACCGCGTTGCGCCATTCTCACGTCGAAAACTATCAAGCATCAAGATAAAGCCGACGAGCAGCGCATCCTCCAACTCACGAGGTAAGTCCGAGTGAAGTTCCTGCGCCGGTGTTCCCGGACGCAGGGTGCGCGCCAACAGGGAGCTGAGCTTGAAGGGCTCGCCGACCAAACGAGCGGAGGCCTCAAGGAGGGGCGAGTAGAGAAAGATGTCGTCGAACCTCGAGCTGTAGTTGAGCAGACCGGATAGTCGGTTCGTGGTGCTTCCTTCGTTAAAGTCCGGCCCCGGCGATGATGCCATCACCTCGTCATAGTCAGCGACCAACTCCTGAAATCGCATTCTGGAATAAGGTCCGGGTATGGTGGCAAACCCTGAATCCATGAGTTGTGCAACCGTCTCGCTCAGTAATGCGTTTCCGGATTGGAATTGTTGGAAGCGAGTGTCCACCGCAGCAGCGTAACAGACTTGAGTGTGCGACAGAGGAACCGATTTGATGGACTAGTTCACTCTGCGGCACGGCACCTAAGCGCCCAGTCCGCGCGCCGGACTGCTCTTAAAGAGTAACTTCCCCAATGCGAATTATCTTACTTAGCGGCAGAGAGCCTGCAAGAGAGCAAAAGGTTTAGGTTCATGGTGAGGACGTGGGATGCCGCGCTTGAAAGCCAGCTGCTCTGTGAGGGTGTCGCCATACTTGTAGGCGATGTCTGAATCTACAGCGTAGACGGGATCAGCGGTGGCTTGTGGGAGACTAACAAAGGTGAAACCTCGGGAGCGGTACAGAGCGAGAAGCTCCGGGAGCATGTGAGCATCGAAGGCACCGACGTGCATCAGCAAGATCAGGGGAATATCACGGCCATAGACAGTCTTCGACATGGCGCGATAGTAGGTGATGAACTCGTCAGCAGTCGAGAGGTACGTGTCGTGGAGCTGTTGGAGCGCTGCCGTGTCGTTTTTGGCGAAACAACGGGCATAAGGTTCATTCCACGCATAGTCTTCGAAATCCATAGTGACTTCAGCCACACGATAGTGGTTGGCTTTGAGCCAGGTGCGAACTTCGCGGTGCTTCTCCAAAGTGTTGCCTTCATTCAAGTAGGGATACCGAAACCAGTGCCAGTCGTCAGAGGGCGCAGGCATGAGAGTGCGGAGAAGCGGCTGGTTGGCTTCGATGTCGGCGATGAACTGCGCGGAAGAGGTTTCGTTGAAATTCGGATGAGACCATGTGTGATTTGCGAGCGGCTGACCGGCGGCCCGCCACGCGCGAAGGACATCAAGGGTCTCAGGAACTTCTTCTGTTCGAACACCATTGATGAAGCCATACACGGGTGGCATGTTCTGGTGCTTCAAAGTGTCAAGGATCGATTGAGCGATCTGAAGGCGAGAGATCGAGGCTGGCTTGACACCATGAGCCGGTAGGTCATCAAAAGTGATCGCAAGCTGTTGAGCAAGAGCATGTAACGGTGTGAGAGAAAGAAACAAGCACAGTGTTTTGAGCATCCGGAGTCCATCATAAGTTTATATGGCAACTGTGAAGCCGTGGCGGGCATGTGCTCTGACTGACACCAGAGACCCATAAAGTAACGTTCGATGTAGAGGCTAGCGGACGGGATTTTATCTAAGGATTTCGTGGAAATGGTTGGTCGGCAGCGATTCAGCGCTCGGTTCCTCACGGACGAAACAGGCATTCCCTGGACTGGCTCTCAGCGCGGACACCATACGACGAGGTCGTGGATGCAAGTAATGTAAACCCGCTCTCGGAAGGAGCGGCTCTCGATTGTCGATGCACTCATCGAGAAAGGAACCGGACTGTGACTTCTATAACCCTTCAATTAACAGTGGGCTAAAGGCAGCCGGAGCGATTGCATTTTGTTAGATTTACGCGGAGCCGAATGCGCTATTTGGAGTGCGTTCGGCTTCAATTGTTCCTAGATTTGTTCCGAAGTTTTCAAGCGACTAATTAGCTCACACGACGAAACCGTAACCGAGTCGCACAAAATGCTGCGCGCTCAGAACGGTTTCCGAAGTTGGAATCTTGCGTTACTGCCCCACGGCATTTCAGCCGTCTCGCATGTGAACGCTTCGCCTTGTGACACAAGTAGTACATGGACCGAGGGCATTCAGGCCTAATCTGACGTCAATGAGAGCAACGACCTCAAGTGCGGAGATTTGGCACCCGAAAGAGGCGATACTGTTTGGTCTTACGATAATCACCTCCGCTGCTCATTTTGTCGATAACGCCCGTCGCCTCGATCTTTACCCTGGGCCAGTGTGGCTCACACGCAATCTGGTATTGACGTCATGGGTCGCCGTGCTCCTCGCAGCTTGCCTGGTGTATTGGAAAAGTACTCGGACAGCGCTCGTTGCATACGGAGTGTTAGGGTTCGGCGGGCTCGCCCACTATGTCATACCACACGCAAGTAGTATGCCCGCGCGCTGCGCGGTAACGATTGGCGCAGAAGCTGTTTCGTCAGCGCTCTTGATTGCTCACGCGTTGCTCCGGCCTTGGCTTCATCCCAATGAGTCGTCTCGTAGCTAGAGTGTTCGAAGAGTTGACGGGATCGAACCGGAGACGTCAGCCTTTTCAGGGCCGCCTAGCCACTGGAATCCTCGCTCGGTATAACCCCGCAGTAACCCATCAGTTGGCGAGCACTCTCAAAGCGAGATACCTGACCTAACTCGCTCGCAATGGTCACAGCCGAGATATCTGCAATACCGCGCAGTGCTTGTAAATCGTTAATGACTTGTTGCATCGCCGGCGATGCCAGCTCACCGCTTCCATGATGGCTTGCTCAAGGCGCGCGACTCGCTCCCGCATGTGCTCGACCTCGTGGAGATAATCCTGGCGCGTGGACTCTTGAGCTATCTGTGTGAAACGTAGCTGCGCGACCCTGATCAGATAGGGTCGTGTCCACGGCCTGACTCCGGTCGATGGGCGCTGACCGGAACGCAGAAGGAACTTGCTCAAGCGATGCCGCGCTCGCGTCTGATCCTGCTTAGCTGCTTCGCGGGCACGTACCAGATCGCGCAGCGCTTCGGAACCCCCATCCGGAACCCACACCGCAGTAAGATCACCGGATCGATAGCAACGTGCCAGCTTCTCTGCATCCCGTCTATCCGTCTTGACTCGATCACCAGCCTTGACCGGTACCAGCGTGGGTGCCACAACTTCGCACTCGACGCCTAGCTCCGCAAGCTGCCAGTACACGACGTAGCCCGTCGGTCCGGCTTCGTAACATGCTCTCAGCTTGTCTGCTGGACCAAGCTTCTTGATCAACTTGCGAATCGACTCCGCGCGGTTCGGAATCGTTCCCAGGCTCCGCACTTCACCTTCCGGCTCCGCGACCGCGATCGTCTCAGCATGGACATCCAAACCTGAAAATCGTAACTTCTCCTTCATGACCGGCTCCCTTCCGCTTGTGGCTCTGGACTGTGCGTCCTTCGGACGCTCACAGCCTAACCCACGGTCGGCGCATCGGCGCCGGTCACTCCATACTGACTGTTGCCATCATTCCAGAATTGAATTGAGCTTGTAGTTTTGACAATTGATGGTAGACGAACTACCATCGCATTCCATCGAGGGTCGAACGTCTTCTATGGTAGGACTGACACCGCAACGGTCGAATCTGCTCCAAGGCACGCTGGACATGCTTATCCTGCGGACGCTCCTTTACGGTCCTGCTCACGGACATCAAATCGGCAAGCACATTCAGCGCACCACTAACGACTTTTTACAAATGCAGCATGGCTCTCTCTATCCCGCGTTGCATCGCCTTGAGAAGCGCGGATGGGTGGTTTCCAAATGGGAAACTGCCCCGGACCGCAATCGGGAGTTCAAGTACTACCGGCTCACGGAAAAGGGCAAGAAGCAGTTGGTGGTCGAAGAGTCCCAGTGGAAGCAAATGGCCGAAGCTGTAGCGAGCGTGATGTGGCCAACTGCCGAGGAGAGCTGATATGCATTGGTGGCAGATCAGAAAGCGCGGTGCCGATCTCGAGCGCGAGTTGCGCTACGACCTGGAGCTCGAAGAAGAAGAGCAACGTGAGAAAGGCTTGTCGGCAGAAGAAGCGCGTTATGCGGCCCGCCGCGCATTCGGCAACCCCACGCTGATCCGGGAACAGACACACGAGGCGTGGGGGACGGCACAGTTTGAGCGTTTTTGGCAGGACGTTCACTACTCGCTGCGGCAGATGAGGCGTTCGCCGGGGTTCACGCTCGTCGTGGTGTTGACGATGGCACTGGGGATTGCGGCGACGACAACGATGTTCACGGTGGTGTATTCGACGCTGCTCAGGAGCTTGCCCTATCCACAGTCGGAGAGAATTGTCGCGATTCACGACACACGGATTGCCGGGCGGTCGGCTGGAGGGCTGATGACGGGGCCGCGATTCTATGACATTGAAGCGCGAAACCGGAGCTTCTCCAGTCTGGCCATCTTTTACTTCGACGAGAGCACCCTCATTGCGGGAAAGAAGTTGCCTATCTATATGAAGGGAGCGGGGGCGAATGCCGGATTCTGGGATGTCTTCGACACAGCGCCGATGCTAGGGCGGGTATTCAATGCAAGAGACGACGTGCCCCATGCCCCGCAGACCGTGGTGTTGAGTTATCCGGGATGGCAGCGGCTTTTCGGAGGCGATCCGAACGTAATCGGAGAACAGGTGAAGCTGGATCAGCAGACGGCGACGATTGTGGGCGTGATGCCGCAGGGTTTTTCTGCGCCGGGAGGCGTGGACCTCTGGCAAGCGGCGCAGTTTACTCCGAATAAATGGGGCAATGATCGGGGCGACGGACAGCGGGACACCAATGTATTTGGGAGGTTGCGGTTGGGCGTAACCCTGGCGCAGGCTCAGGCCGATCTGGATCGGATCGGGGAGCAACTCAGGAGAGAGTATCCGTCGAGCGACGGCGCGTGGCAGTTCACGAGCGAGACACTGCGCGAGGACCGGTACGGTCAGGTACAGTCGGCACTGGTGGTCTTGCTGATCGCGTCGGCGCTACTGCTGCTGATCGCTTGCATCAATGTGGCCAACCTGCTCTTGTCTCGGGCGACAACTCGGCAGCGAGAGGTCGCTCTGCGGCGGGCGCTGGGTGCCTCGGGACGGCGCGTGGCTTTTCAGTTTTTTGTGGAGAGTGTGCTCCTTGCGTTGGCAGGCGGCGTTACGGGAATCCTCCTGGCATTCGTGCTGACTCGCACCGCCGCTACCAGCCTACCGGGAATTCTGGGGCGGCCGGGCACGATTCACATGGACGGGATTGTTATTGGGGTCGCTCTGCTGATCTCGGTGGCAACTGGAATCGTGTTCGGAGTGGTTCCGGTGCTGGAGACACGGAAGGTGCAGCTGCATTCGGCGCTCAAGCAGGGTGAGACACGCCTCGGAGGGTCATCGGGCAATTGGTTGCGCAGCGTCCTGGTGGGGTGCAGGTAGGTCTGTCTCTCGTGCTGCTGGTGGGTGCGTCGCTGCTGGCGGAGTCGCTGTGGAACTTGATGAAGCAGCCACTGGGATTTGAGCCAGAACACCTGCTCACGGTTCGGGTGGTGTTGCCGTGGGACACGAGACCGGAAGCGGTACGCAATTTCTACAACGACGTGCAACAACGAATTGAAAATCTCCCTGGAGTAGAGGCTGCGGGACAGATCAGTTCGCCGCCGATGACCGACTTTCATGTGCGCGGCAGCTTCAACGCGGACTGGCTGCCGCAAGTTGCCAATCAGCCGGCAATCAGCGCGGAAATCCGGAATATCGCCGGGAATCTGCTGGCGGCGATCGGGACACCACTGCTGGCAGGGAGAGCGTTTGCCGAAGCGGATCAGGTCTCGACAGTGCCACCGGTACTGGTGAACGAGGCCTTGGTGCGGGAGTTTCTGCCGACGGGAAATCCAATCGGACATCACCTGCTCCTGGATGGACAGGCGCACGAGATCGTGGGGGTGGTTGCCGATGTGCGAGGGGTATCAGGAGCGATCGCGGCGGAGCCTGGACCGGCTGTTTACTGGCCTGCGAACGCCAATGGCGGTTGGCATCGCTACTTTCTGGTGCGGACGAAGGTGCCGCCGGAACAAGCCGCAAAGTCGATCCGCGAGCAGATACACCAGTCAGACCCGTGGCTGGCGGTAGGAGAGATAGGGACGATGGATCAGCTACTAGGCGATGCTGTGGCGCAACCACGGCTGAACGCAGCGGTATTTACGTCGTTTGCCGGGGTCGCATTGCTACTGGCCTGCATTGGAATTTATGGAGTCGTCTCGTATCTTGCTGCGCAGCGCACGCAGGAGATTGGCGTCCGGATGGCACTCGGAGCGACACGGGGTGACATCACACGTTTTTTCGTGCGGCGGGCGATGGTCCCGGCAGCGATAGGCCTGGCGACCGGTACTGTGGTTTCGCTGGTAGCGAACAGGCTGTTACGCAGTCAGTTGTACGGGGTGCAACCGGATGATCTGCGGCTTTACCTTGCATCGCTGCTGGTTCTGCTGGCGCCCCTGCTTGCGGCTACCCTCATGCCGGCGATACGCGCAGGGAAGAGAGAGCCAATGGAAGCGCTGAGAACGGAGTGAATAGAGGACCATTGCAAGAAGGATCGAAAACGGTGGTTCGCTCACATCCTTAACCTGACGACGAGACAGCGCCACGATGTGAGATTCCGCGACGAGATGCTGCAACTAGCAATCCAACTTTGATCGGCGGAACGATTCCCTCGACGATCTTGCCTGTCGCCGTTGCGGCCAATACCGGCATGACGAACCCTTCTGGTCGATTCCCTCCAGACTGAGTGCAGAGAGAATGAAAGCCGGCCGCACGCGCGGCTGCTGGATATAAAAACGTGGAGCCCGTGGGCCTCAGGCTCCGCGAGAATCTGCCGCTGGTGGCGAGTACGCAGCAGGCTTCTTTGCCGTCTTTGCCTCAGGCTTGTGGGCGGGCTTTGACCCTCGCGGTGATGGCGTACCATCGCGGTAAGCCGCTGGGCGAGAAATAGCAGGTCGCGCTTCATGAGCCAGACGGGAGCCGCATCGGCGATTAGTGGGGAACAACAGAGTGATTGACTGCAAAGCCGCGACGAAGAACTATACCTCTAAACCCGTTCTCCGAGGCATACACCTCGTTGTAGAACCTGGCATTTGTGCCTTGTTAGGGGCCAACGGTGCCGGCAAGTCCACGCTGGTACGCCTGCTCTCAGGATTAGAGGAGCCAGACAGTGGGAGGGACTGATGGATAGTCCAACAGGAGAGACGCTCCACACGAACATCAGATCTTATGAGGCGAACAAGCGAGGCTGAAAGCGGAAATAGCCAAATTGGAATGCAATCCAAAGATGGCGGGGGAAATTGCAATCCGTAGAAGTCAACAGAAAATGCTGCAAGATAACATCGACAGCCTCGTTGTTGAGCTTCGCAAGTTAACTGAGGGGTGAATCAGCAATAAGAAAAGCGATCCCTAAAAGAGGATCCCCCTTTCCTATCTTCGGGAACGGCAGCGCATCGGGCAGGTAAGGCCGCCGCAGCGTCTTGACAAACAGGAACCGCAGCGCCGCCGTCTGCCCCGCGATGGTCCGCGCCGAAAGCTTGCGGTCGCGAAACAGATGGACCTGGTACTCGCGGACGTGCTCGGGTCCAAGCTGTTCGGGTGAACGACAGAAGTGCCGGGCAAACTCCTCGACCGCGTGAAGGTAAGACCGCACGGTGTTCGGAGAGTAGTTGCGGCGCTCGAGCTCGTCTAGCATCAACTGACGAAGATGGGTCACAGGGGAATCCTCCTTGTGACCCAAACGCTAAACCCAGCCTCCGCCAGCCCCGCCACCAATGCAGCATCCGCCGCGCCAGCGGCTTAGTTCAAACGCCCTTCTAGTCACCTGTGGCTACTATCGAGAAGCCGAGTTATTATCACCGCTCGGTAGGTACCATCTCGCTTTGTCTAAGGACGTCGCGATCTGTGTTTCCGCTTGATTGCGGGTTTGGGAGTTGGCGGTGGGAGCGGTGGCAGACCGGCTACAGCGAGCAGAAGCTTGTTCGCTCCATTGAAGAGATTCAGGTGGGTATCGAGGGGGCCGTCGGTGGCGGCGAGAAAGATAGCGGTGTGGCGAGAGTGGTTGATGGCTATGTAGGTGGAAAACCCCGCTCCCCCACCTGTCTTTTCGATGATGTGTGATTCATCTGTGATCGGCAGGAGGTGAATCCAGCCGAGACCTACACCGGTCGGTTCGCCTGCGTGGTCGAGCCCCTTTTGGCTGACGAGCTTCGAAGGGATGATGTAGATCTCCTGCGCCGCAGGATTCTGCGCGGCGTGGGTAGAACCACCTGTGCCGAGCAGGTACCTTAGCCAGATCTCCATATCGCCAGCCGTGGAGTAGAGGCCCGAACTTCCGGCAGTTTCTTCAGTGGACGTGCAGGGGCCTTCGTCATTGGTGCCGATGAGCAGATGGCTGCATTGCGCAGCGCTGGGGAAGAACGTCGTGTTTCGCATGTGGAGGGGAGTGAGAGTGCGCTCCGCAAGAAGAGCTGCATACTGCCTGTCTGCGGCGGACTGAAGAGCGTCGCCGAGAAGGTCGAAGGCAACGTTCGAGTAGACGGCAGTCGTACCTGGAGCGCTGCGGAGGCGTTGATTTGGCAGCCAACGCCAGCGAGTGCCGTAGTCGGGAAAGGTGAAATGCGGTGTGCCGCGAGGAGGGTTGCCGAGTTCACGCGGGAGACCGGATGTGTGCGTCGCGAGATCCGCGAGAGTGATGGATTGGCCACGTTTGGGCACAATCGTACGACGCGGAGCAAACCGTTGAAGGGGATCGTTGAGCCGCACAGTCCTGTCCATAACGAGCTTCGTGAGGACATCGGTAGTAAAGATCTTTGTAAGCGAGCAGAGCCGCAGCAGAGAGTCCTCAGTGGGAGGCTTTTGTGAGTTGGGCGCGGCCTCGCCGTATCCGCGGAAAAAGATTTGGCTATCTCTCACGACAACAAGAACCATTCCGGTGGACCCAGACTGGACAAAGAGATCTTCTCCCAGAGCCCCGGCGGACTCAATGTCAGGGAGCGATGGCAATGGCGCTTGTGCGAAGACCGGTTTGAAGCTCAGCAAAAAGAGAAAGGTAAATAGTATGCGTAACCGTTGAGTGTGGCTCATTATGTCGTCAGATCGCACCTCACAAAACCTTGAGATCTATTGTTGGCTTTTTGAGGTCTACGATCGCAACAGAGGCAGACATTTAAAGAGGACGCGCATTATTGGAGACCTAACTCCGTAGGCTCGATTCGCCGGTAGCGTGATTATAATCCGGGTCCCATTCGCAGGTGAGCTCAAACATTCGAATTTGGCGCCTATCCTCTCTGCCCGCTCTTTCATTCCCACAAGTCCCCAGTGGCCTGGTCTTCCACCAGCGTTGAAAAGCATGGGATCTATCCCTAGACCGTCGTCTGCGCACGAGACAACAAACTCTTTCTTACCATAGCTGATCGCCACTTCAATATACGAAGGATCAGCATGCTGAAAGGCATTCGTAATGGCTTCGCGTTCGATGCAGAATACTTCTTCGAGAACGATCGGATCGACGACAAGTACTGGTCCCTCGGTTAGAACATCAAATCTAACTTTGCTATAGGGCGTGAAGTGCCTGCCGACGCCGTCGAGGGCTTCAGCTAGGGTGAGGTCCTTGAGTCTGTCGGATCTGAGACTTCTAACCCTATTCCTTCCTTCCAACAAAATCGTGTCTGCCGATTTGAGGGCATCCTCCAGCATGCTGCGGGCGCGTCCCCCCTCTGGAACCTCCTGTGACGCGACATCAAAGCGAAGCATAAGTCCCTGTACCCCCTGCAGGAGGGTATCGTGCAGATCGCGTGCAATCCTTACACGTTCGTCAGCGCGTTCCTCCGCCCTAATTCGCGCCGTTTCGGTTACGCGCTGGATTCGCAACATGAGGACGAGCCAAACCGCGGCGACTGCGAGAGCGAAACACATCAGGGCAAACCATGCCGTCTGGTAAAAAGCTGGCAACACTTGAAAGCGAGTACTGGAGGGCTGACTCCAAACTCCTTCCCCGTTCGAGGCGAGCACGTCAAATACGTAGTGCCCAGGACGTAGTTTCGTGTAAACAGCCTCAGTTCTAGATCCAACTTCCTGCCACGTAGTGTCACTTCCTTCGAGCCGATAGCGATAGGTAACACGCTCTGGGGCAGGTAAATTGATCCCCGCGTATTTAATGACTAATGTGTTCACCCCAGGTCGGATCCGGCGGTAATCAGGAAGGGCCGCCCCATCGGCAGAGACAGACGAAATGGTCAACACGGGAGCAATTAAATTCTGGGGCAGCCGCTTTGGATCTACATAGAATGCGGTGCTTGAGTTCGCGAACCAGATCGTTCCCCTGGCCCCCCGGACTGCTGATGGCAGAGCATAGCTGAGAGGTGCTGGTCCAATAACAGAACCTTCTGTGATAAGTTGCGACTTCATCCGGTAGGCCGAAGAGTCGAGAGCTTTGAGGAATTCGGCTTGCGGTATTCTCGCCACGCCGTAGGCGACGTTCAGCCATAAATCGCCGTTGTCCGCTTCAACTAGACCTGAAATTCCGCGCACGTGAAGCTCGTCTTCCAGAGGTAAATGATCAAATCTATTTCCGCGCTGCACTGCTATACCATTCATGCCGCCGACAAGAAATCCGTGACTCGTTACAGCAAAAGCTGTGACGTCGCCGAGAGTCGGACATTGGAAGTCGTGTCCAGAATTATCTTCGAGCACAGCGATCGTGCCATTGCCATAGCCAGCCCAGAGCCTTCCTGACCGATCCTGGAAGATGACGTTCCTTCCTTCCTTCTGAATGCTCGGAACGGTGACTGAGGACCATATTCCACCCTGCCATCGCCATAGATCTGAGGCATTGCGAAAGGTAACAAAAATTGAACCATCACTTGCTTCTATGACTTGTTTTGCCGAGGATGGCCGCATTCCTTCCGGAAGTGGGATGTGAGTAGTCGATTTACGATCAAACCGTCCGATGCCATGATCATCGGTGAACCAGATGACGTTACTCGGGCCGCAGTAGATGGAATTGATCTCATATGTCTTATCTATGCGGGTGGTTGTCCGTCCGTCGCGGATCGAAACCAGTGGCGCAAGAGGCACCGCTATCCATACCTCGCCATCTGAACAACTCGTGACCATCATGCGCCGGTCCGATACTGGAACGTTTTCGGGATGAATTAGCTTAGGCGGTTCGAATCGATCCAGGCCGCGCATTGTTCCTACCCAAATATCTCCTGAGGCATCTTTAAATATTGCGGTAGCGCTGTCTGTACTCAGTCCCTGATCATGCCCGAACCACTTGAACTGCTTGTCCTGATCCACCGCGTTGGGAATCGGAGTTTTCGCAATCTCACGCGGGCTGACCTTCAAGAGACCATACACCGATGCTATCCAAAGCTGGCCCTCCGGATCGAAAAGGAGCGTATCCGATAGCACGTGCAGGCGCATCGGGTCCGGGGACCGATGACCCTCCACGTTGAGGCGTCTTACGGTTGGGATGGGTGCCCCCGCGCCTTCTTCGCCACCAACCCAAAGACTGCCATCTGGCGACTCCGCGAACTGTATCAGTTCCCCGCCGACCTCTTTTGTCGCTTCAAACTTATCCTGGTCGGATTCTCGTCGGTAAATCCATTTGTTAGTTCCCACCCATTGTGTTCCTGCTTTATCGAAGAACATCTTATAGACGCGTTCAGATGAGAACGGTTCGCTCGGTGACTCTCGTTGCCACCGCTCTCCGCGTAGTTGCCAAAGGTGTAGACCGGCTATGGCCCACATCGTTCCATCATTTGCTTGAAGCAGCTGGTAGGTTGTATCTGGCGGAAGGCCATCTTGGACTCCGTAGAGCTTGACATGGCCATTCCTGATTGCAGCTACCCCGGCAGGTCTGAATCCTACCCACACCGCCCCGTCCTGAGCCACGCAAAGCGATCTGATCGAGATTCGCGGCAACGGAGGTTCTCCCTGAGCAGGTTGAAAGAGAGAGAAGGTGGTGCCGTCGAACCGGTAGAGGCCACTGCCGCTACCAATCCAGAGGATTCCGTCCGCCGTCTGTCCGAGCCCAGCAATCTCTGAAGGAGCGCCATCCCGGGCTGTCCACGACATGTGATTGAGCTGAATCAGCTTCAGAGCATCCTGCGCATTTAGCCCATGCACCCCGACAAAGAGGATCAGCACGTAGGCGAATCTGCAGGACCAAGGCGGACGTAAAGCCTTCAGGAAGATGATCAATTCGCTCTCCTCACCCTTCGCTCTTCCCTCAGTCATGACGGTATTGCCCACATAATAAATCTTGACTCGCTATTGCTATGGGTGCTCGAGCGTTCTAACGTGTTTTTGTGCTCCGAGACGTCGAGCCCATTGCCCCCCCCGCGATCTTTGTCTTACTGATTTGTCACCTCAAGACGCAAGTTTAACTCTACAATCTCCGGCCGCCAGAGAAGGAGTCTCTAAATTTGTCTCGAAATCTTCTAGATAGTGGTGGACATCCGATACGACTGCTGAACCCTCTCCGACCGCAGAGGCGACACGTTTAACAGACCCGGAGCGCACATCGCCAACTGCAAATATGCCTGGGCAACTTGTTCCCAGAGGCGACCCGGCGTTGGAGGGAGTATGGCCAGTCCTTAGAAAGCCATTTCGATCCAAATCCAACCGTCCTCTAAGCCAATCGGTGTTCGGATCGGCGCCAATCATCACAAAAATGTCGCTTACCTCGTAAAACGTCTTTTCGCTTCTCAGACTATCAGTCATTGCGAAGCCGCTAAGCTTCTGATCGCCAGAGATAGACTCGATTTCGGCATTCAGGTGCATGGTAATGCGCGGGCAGCAATTGATTCGTTGGACGAGATAGTCTGACATAGTTGCCTCCAACGTTGTGCCTCGCACGATCAAGTGCACTTGATGGGCGCTATGCGCAAGATGGAGCGCAGCCTGCCCGGCAGAGTTGCCGCCGCCAACCACGGCAACCACCTGACCTTTGCATCGAGCGGATTCAATTGGCGTTGCAGCGTAGTGTATCCCTCTCAGCTCAAATCGCTCGTATCCTGCTACTTGCAGCCTTCGGTAGCGGGCTCCGGTAGCCACGATTACAGTTCGAGATGAGACAATCTGGCCTCCGGCCAAATAAAGCCTGTGGATGCTGCCCAAACAATTCAAGTCGACTACATTTCGTGAGACAGAGAAGCGAGCCCCAAATTTCTGAGCCTGTATTTCTGCTCGCGAAGCAAGCTCCTGGCCGGACACCCCACTTGGAAATCCGAGGTAATTCTCTATCCGGGAACTCGTGCCCGCTTGACCGCCCGGCGCCGTGCCTTCAAGGACGATCGTTCTCAGTCCTTCTGAAGCAGCATATACGGCTGCAGCTAGTCCCGCTGGTCCCGCGCCGACAATGGCTACATCAAATGTGTCCTGCATGTGCAGCACATTGTTCATGCCGAGTTCGTCCGCGAGGTCCGTGTTACTCGGGTTGCGCAGCATCCGGCAGTCGGGGAGAAATACAACAGGTAGTTCAGTTGGATCAAGGTTTAGGCCCTGCAGCAACAATTCAGCATGGGGATTCATCTCAGCGTCGATCAGTTTGTTAGGGTATCCGTTTCGGACAAGAAATTGTTGAGTTCGCATGGTCGCGGCACTATGACCATGGCCGACTACGATGACGCCACCCTGCGAATGCTGAAGTAGAAAAGCACGTCTTCCAACCCATGCCTCTATTATGAGGTCCGTGATGTCGAGTTCGGTCCGCATCAGCTGACGTAGGCCATTAGCTCCGATACGCAGGATCCGACTACGCATAGCGGCACGACAACTTAAGAGCGTCTCCCTGCCGCTTAATAGGTCTAGCTCTCCTGAGAACTGACCTTTGGTGAGGGTAGCGAGCGGATAGAACGATCCGTTGCGTTTGTGTTCCAGTAATTCGATTGTGCCATCAATTACTACAAAGAAGTCGGCACTTCGGGAACCACGCGCGAAGAGAACCGCACCTGAATGAAATTCCTCTTCCTTGCCATAAGCAAAAAGTCTTTCGATCATATCGGAGGTCAGCATCGACTCAGCGCTTGCTTTACGGAGCGCATTTCCAGGTACGCCGGTCGCAAAGAATGTGCCCGAGTGTTCTGAGGTTGTGCTAAGTGACAGTGCCATCTCTACTCCTTCTTGAGGCGAAAGAAAAAAGAACTGATGGATGGATTGTGGCAGAGCACCCAAGAAGGGGAAGCTCAATTGCGGTCGTCTACCTACCCCTCTTTAGGGTAAGCCACAGTTTCCCGAAAGTCAGACACAACATAGATGAATCTGGCGCATTCAACCGTTATCGCGATCACATTTCTGCGTTGTTCATTAGGCGTCAAGAAAACCGCGTTTCATAGCGATCGTGACAGCATGCGTGCGATCATTCGCCTGCAACTTAGCCAGAATGTTTTTCATGTGGCCTTTCACCGTGTCCTCAGAAATCAATAGCCGATCGGCGATGATTTTGTTGGCGCAGCCAGCCGCTACGCACCGAAGTACCTCAATCTCACGCGCCGATAGTGCGTCCGCCGTGAAGTGCTCAGCGATCTCGGAGGCAATCTCCGGCGGAATTCGGCGTTGCCCGGAATGAACAGTGCGGATCGTATTAATGAGCTCAGTGCGAAATGTTCCCTTGAGGATATAACCGACAGCTCCAACCTGAAGGGCACGTGAAGCTTGTATATCCCCAGAATAAGTTGTAAGAATCACAATGCGTGCATTAGGGAACTCCTTGCGGATAGCTTCCGTTGCATCTATCCCATTCATTTGCGGCATTTGCAGGTCCATCAGCGTAACGTCTGGCCGGTGTTGCCGGAAGGCGGCAATTGCTTCCAAACCGTTTTTAGCCTCTGCGACAAGTTCCATATCGCTTTGCTGTTGAAGTGCAAAAGCTATGCCATCCCGAACTAGAGGGTGGTCGTCCGCGCAGAGTACTCGAATTTTATTAGAGGTTGTCATTATTTTATGTCCCCATTTGCAGCAGATGCGTGAGGGAAAACGGCGCTGTGAAGAAGTCCTGGATAGTCTTTCTCCACAGCATTCTAGCTACGACTTGATGAACTCGAGGAGGTCGGCATTGATCTGCTCTGCATGCGTTGTCGGCATTCCGTGAGGAAACCCAGGATAAGCCTTCAGTGTGCCATGCTTCAAAAGCTTTGCAGAGAGCGGCCCCGAGTCGGAAAAAGGAACAATCTGGTCGTCCTCACCGTGCATGACCAAGGTTGGGATTTCGATCTTCTTCAGGTCTTCAGTGAAGTCGGTCTCCGAGAACGCTTTGATGCAGTCGTATTGTGCCTTGATCCCGCCCATCATACCCTGGCGCCACCAGTTGTCTCTCACTCCCTGAGATATAACCGCACCTGGTCTGTTGTAGCCATAGAAGGGAAGAGTAATGTCCTCGTAGAACTGCGCACGGTGATTCGCGGTTCCTTCACGGATCTTATCAAACACCTCGACCGGCGTACCTCCAGGATTCTTCTCCGACTTGACCATAATCGGGGGCACGGAGCTTATCAGCACGGCTTTCGCGACTCGACCCTTGCCGTATCGCGCAACGTACCGTGCTACTTCACCACCACCAGTGGAGTGACCGATGTGAATAGCCTCTTTTAGGTCCAGTTTGGCGACCAACTCGGCAACATCGGCGGCATAGGTATCCATTTCGTTTCCCGTCACCGTCTGTGTCGAACGCCCATGACCACGACGATCGTGTGCGATCACCCGGTATCCTCGCTCCAGAAAAAACATCATCTGTGTGTCCCAGTCGTCGGCTGAAAGCGGCCAACCGTGATGAAAGAAGAGAGGTTGACCAGTGCCCCAGTCTTTAAAGTAAATCTGCGTACCGTCCTTGACCGTGATCATATTCATCGGATTCTCCTTATATTGTAGGTTTGTGGAAAGTTGGTTGAGAGTTGCTGCCGTTGCGGAATGCGACATCGAGAGCGCTGCAACAGATGATGCAGCCGCAACAACGAAGTGGCGGCGGCTAAACCTCGTGGGTGTGGATCGGCTGGTCCTCATATTGATTTCTTCCATACATGAAGTGGGCGATATCTCGAACGTCATAGCAACCCTCCGGCTTGTCTGCTTCTGCTATTGCAATAAGACAACAGGACGTTCAAAAGACCACCACCCTTTAGGGTTGGCTGTGATCTACGAGATAGTGTGGTGCGTTGTGAGGGACTCGCTCCCAGGAAGTATTCACTGGAAGATGCAGTCAGGATCTTCTTGCGCTGGAGGAATTTGATGATGATACTGCGGCGGTGTAGCAGCATTGAAGGAGTCCATCCGGGTAGATGACGTTCTATCTCATCAGCCCCGCAAACGAACACATCGTATCGACCGCGTTACGAATTCGCAAGCCCATCGATTCTTAGGAGAGCAATCAACTGTGGGTGTCATCTCGCTAATGTAAAACATCAAGCACTGTTATGCGCCTCGCGAGAGACGTGTTGACTCCGGGAGTGTGATTCGTCGTCGTCCAAATAGAAGATTATCTAGGGAGTAAGCGCCAGGACCTACCAGTGCTAGCGAAAAGCAGGTCAGCAGCCCATACAAGGTGGTTAGGCCATCTAGGCTCCAACCTAAATAGAAAAGAAGGGCAATCAGCGCTGCCATTAGGCAAGAGGCTATCGACGTGAAGAGACCCAACGTCGATAGAACAGCGAATGTGATAGCCAAAACGAAGATCGGAAAAGCTCTTCCTCCTAGCAGTTCGCATTGGATCATCCTGAGCGGCACGATTATCGCTGTCAGACGTAAGAGCAAGAGACCTGCTCCTTGCCCATCTCTTTGAGGACTCAACATTTAATGAAGGTACCTATCACCGGACTTCTTAGAAACACTATCTAGTGGCGCGTGGGAGTCACCCTTTAGGGTATTCGTCAGAGAAGGTTCCGGGCTTATCGTAGTCAGATGCTGATAGAGAGCCATTAGACCTGCTCATGGCTTATCCGAACAGCTAGGGATTAGGATGCGGGGTATCTTGGCACCTGAAAGATACGAAAGTGTCATGGAAGCGAAGCGTTAACGGTCTTTCAGTTGATTCGTAGGATGCCCATGTGATTCATCAAGCGGGTTTCTTTCGGACGCGACTCCGGACCGTAGGAGAAGTCTATTGAACAATCCAACGGCACATTTGAGTCCCTGGTACGCAGTATCTACTTGTCTGGTGCTTCTAGGACTGCAATATATCACCCACTGGCTGCGGGTACGATCCATAAGAAGGGAGCTTGCTCTGCGTTCGGAAGAACGGCTTCACGTCGCTCAGGAGTTGAATGACAAACTTCTCCAAACCATCTACGGGCTGACGCTTCACTTGAATGTAGTAGTTGATACACTTCCCGAAAACGAGCCCGTTATGAGATCTCTAAGACTCGCGCTCGCTCGTGCGGATGAGGTCTATTCTGAAGTTCGGAGTTCTTTGGAGAAAACCCGCGCACAAAGCTTAAACGGGACAGATTTTGCCGTGCAGTTGACCAGAATGTTCGAGGAACCCGGAATATGTCCGGGTATTGGCTTTCGAGTTGTGGAAGATGGCAAGCGTCGAGAATTAGAGATAAGCGCTCAACAGGAACTTTCTCGAATTGTGCGCCAAGCCCTCACAAATGCTTCACTTTACTCGAACACCTCGACCGCACAAGTCTTATTGACATACAGCAGCTCCGAACTGGTCTGCCGGATCTACGACAACGGCACCGGGATATCTTCCTCGAGCCAGGAGCTCACACCTAAAAACCCCGTAGTCAGGGGACTCATTGAGATGCGCAACCTTACGATTACACTCGGCGGCGGAATGAAGGTGTGGAGTAGCCCGGGAAGGGGAACGGAAATAGAAGTACGTGTTCCGGCGAACCGAGCGTATAAAATTGCCTCTGCGTAGAGCGACTGCTTGCGTTGAATCTCCGACGAGCGAGACTTCACTTATCAACGATTCATCAAGCTCTCCTGAAACTTCAAAGGATATTAGGTTCGGAAGACTTGAGCGCCAATCTCTGACGTATGTCGGACTGTCAAGCGGGGTAGGCAACATGCCCGAAATTGGTCAGGTCCTCAGCGATGTTCTTAATCGTGAGGACTCGACCTTGGCTCTCTGCGAAGTACCCTAGCTTTGAAAGAACGCAAGCAAGTCTGCATTGATGAGGTCGGGATGCGTCTCAGCCATGCCATGCGAAAGACCCTTATAAGTTTTCAGCTGTGCGTTCTTGATAAGCTTCGCGGAACGGGCACCAGTGAAATGATACGGTACTCCCTCATCGTCCTCGCTATGCATGACGAGAGTCGGCACGGTAATCTTTTTCAGATCCTCTGTAAAATCCGGTTCTGAAAAGGCCGCGACACAGTCGTAGTGCGCCTTCAGGCTCCCCTGCATCGCCTGATACCAGTACTTATCTTGCGTGCCCTTTGAGACTTCAACTCCAGGCTGGTCATAACTGTAAAACGTCAGCGCAGCATCCTGATACGTCTGTGAGCGATTCTTCAAGAGCCCCTCGCGAAACCCATCGAACGTCTCAAGCGGCCACCCGTCGGGATTGGTATCGCTCTTAAGCATCCCGGGAGTTACTGATGCTAGAAACACGATCTTGGCAAGCCGCGATAGTCCGTGCCGACCGACGTACCGTGCTACCTCGCCGCCGCCCGTGGAGTGCCCAACCAAAATCGTATTATTCAGATCGAGTGTCTCTAAAAGAGCCGCCAAATCGTCGGCATAGGTGTCGATGTCGTTGCCGTCCCACGTCTGCTCAGATCGTCCGTGGCCTCGGCGATCGAAAGCGATCGCTCGGAATCCTCGGTTTGCAAAAAAGAACATCTGGGGATCCCACTCGTCTGCGCTTGCGGGCCATGCGTGTGAGAAAACGATAGGCTGGCCTGTGCCCCAGTCTCTATAGAACAATTTGGTTCCATCATGGGCGAGAAATGTGCTCATATATCCTCCTTCGTGCTTTGGTGCTGGATGAACTAAAGGTTGTTGACCGCTATGACATGTCATGACGGCTTCGATTACTGATACTCAATCTTCAGGGTGCTTCGGTTTTCGCAGTACCTCAGATGGGGTATTTATCCGGCAACCCGTTAGGGTTGATTCGGATCAAGTTTCGATTTCCAACAACGGACCGAACGACATACAAATCGGCGAATCTATCTTCGTCGAAGAACAAACAGCAGTTACTCAGCGCCCGATCTGGGCGCAGTTTGTATACCCGAAAGGGTGTCGACCTTACAGAAGCCAGTCGCCATAATCCTTATCAGCAGCAGGTAGCTAGGTGCTGCAGATGGTCCGAGCGGCGCCCGCTACCGTTCGCATGTCTTCAATCAACCGTCCGGCAAGGGCGGCCAACATTCAAGGAGATTCTATGTACCGCGACCGCTTGCATCACCTAATTCGCGCCTGCTTCGGCGTGGCGTTAGTGCTCTCCGTCATTCCAGCATTTGCCCAGAAACCAACCGCCTCGGTAAGGAACATCGTGCTTGTGCATGGCGCATTTGCCGATGGAACAAGTTGGTCCAAAATCATCCCGCTCCTCGAGCAAAAGGGATATCACGTTGTAGCGGTTCAGAATCCGTTGACATCACTGTCTGACGATGTGGCTGCGACGAAGCGCATTATCGCCCTGCAAGACGGCCCTGTCATCCTGGTAGGACATTCCTGGGGTGGTGCAGTTATCACACAGGCTGGAGATGATCCGAAGGTGGCCGGACTCGTTTATGTTGCCGCCTACGCTCCAGAGTTAGGACAGTCTGCAAATGACGCGAGCACGCCGTTCGGAATCACTGAAGGGCAGAAGCAGATCCGAGTCGACTCCGAAAAGTTCGCTTCCATGACCCCTGAAGGAATTCATAATGATTTTGCGCAAGGCTTGCCAATAGCCGAGCGTAAGCTCGTCCTGTCGGTCCAGGGCCAAAGTTATGGTCCGATGTTCAGCGAAAAATTGACGGTTGCAGCATGGAAGACAAAACCATCGTGGGTCGTTATCTCAGCGGACGATCGTATGCTCCCACCTGCCATGGAAGAATCGGCGGCAAAGAAGCTGGGAGCTACAGCCGTGACACTACAAACGTGCCATCTCGCGATGCTGCAGGAGCCAGAAAAAGTTGCCGAAGTGATCGATGATGCGGCCAAGAAGTCATCGATCAGGTAACACCACAAGGATCAACCACTTTGAATACACAGACACGCGGTATCAACCAAGGAGGGCATCATGTCTTCAGTCGTCAAAAACATAGTTCTCGTTCATGGAGCATTTGCTGACGGCTCCAGCTGGTCAAAAGTGATCATCATCTTGCAGGAGATGGGATATAACGCAGTCGCGGTTCAGAATCCGATGACTTCATTGTCGGACGAAGTCTCCTTCACGAAAAGAATCATCGCCCTTCAGGACGGTCCAGTAATCCTGGTCGGTCACTCATGGGGGGGCGCTGTGATTACTCAGGCGGGCGACGAACCCAAAGTTGCAGGTCTTGTGTACGTCACCGCGTACGCACCGGCGGTCGGACAGTCCGCGAACGATGCCAGTAGTCCCTTTGGTTGGACGGAAGGCCAAAAGCACATTCGTCTTGATAGTGAAAAGTTCGCTACCGTAACTTCAGAAGGCATGCTGGAACATATCGCGGAAGGCCTGCCCCTAGCAGATAGGAGGCTTGCGTTCGCCGTGCAGGGGCAAAGCTATGGCCCGATGTTCGACGAAAAGCTCTCCGTGGCTGCATGGCAGGACAAACCGACTTGGGCTTTGATCTCGACCAAAGATCAGATGCTTCCACCCGCAATGCAGCAATCAGCAGCAGAGAAGATGGGTGCGAAAGTCACCACCCTGTCGACCTGCCATATGTCGATCCTGGAATCACCGGACTCAGTCGCAAGAGTAATCGACGAAGCCGCCAAAACGGCATTGACAAAATAAGCGCTACGGCAGTCTGCAAAGTTGCCACGCGCAAACATTTATCGCAAAGACTTGGTAAGGGAGTAACAAATGATTAGTGAGAAGCTTGAAGGTGAACCCACGACAGTAACCTCTTTCGATCCGACATCTTTTCCCTTGGTGCCTGCGAAACGCTTTGAGGATCTGCGGGTCGGAGACATCTTTCGCGCACCGAGTCGTACTTTGACCGATGCCCACTCTGCCGCCTTTCAAACCGTATCTGCGGACAACCACCCGGTACACTACGATGCTGTTTGGGCGGCAAGACATGGCCACTCAGCTCCCGTTGTGCACGGGCTCCAGGTACTCGCATTCACTGCGCCGGGAGCCACATTGTTTCCTCATTACATCGGCGAAGTCTTTATTGCATTTACCGAACTCTCCTGCAAATTCTTGAAGGAAGTGCACTCCGGTGACACTCTCTATCCTGCGTTGGAGATCATCGAGCTGTCCGTGCAGGAGTCGAACGGCTTTGTCACAACAAAGGTAACCGTCTTCAATCAGCATAGAGAGCTTGTGCTCTCTGGAGCACACAAGTATCTGCTGAAGGTCGCCAAGAGCTGAGATATTCTCTACGATCCGCAACGATGCTATTCAATCCTCACAATCACGCCAAAGGAGATTACGATGCCGAACAAAAAAGATTTACTCGAACGCCAAAAAGCACCTCTAGCCACCAGGTCCGATATCGACGGAGCAGCAGTTCAGGAGATCACCGGCGCTTTGAATGCTCTTTTATCGGACGCTTTCGCTCTCTACATAAAGACAAAGAACTTTCATTGGCATATGAGCGGACCACACTTCCGTGACTACCACCTCCTTCTGGATGATCACGGTGACCAACTCTTCGCCATGACAGATGACATTGCCGAGCGAGTCCGTAAGGTCGGAGGAACAACGATTAGGTCCATCGGCCATATCGCAAGGCTACAGCGTGTTCGCGATAACGAAGCCGAATACGTGACCCCCGCAGACATGCTAAGCGAACTGCATGAAGACGACAAAGCGTTCACCCTGAGCATGCGTGCAGTACATACACTCTGCGACGATGCGGGCGACGTCGCTACAGCTAGCTTATTGGAGAACTGGATCGATCAGTCGCAGCGTCGTAGTTGGTTCCTCTTCGAGGCCACACGCTCTTGACATCGGGATCTTCCCGGCCCACGCTGATCATGGCCGTCAAACGCGGCTTATTCGTACTTAGTGCGCATGATGACTCTTACGCGATATGAGCGACATGCTGGTGGTTAGATACTCATTTTCTTCACAAGTATTTTTCCCAAAATGGGCTGCGGCTAGGTGTAGCAACATACTAACGATAGCAACAGCAGATTGAGGAGTCCATCATGAAGTCTGGCGATCTGGCTATCTCTCGACGTTCGTTCATCCGTGGAGGTATCGCGACTCTCGCAGGCAGCGCTCTCACACTCTATGGGGCAAGAACTTTTGGCCAAGAAGCTTCTCTCACCGGCGCCCAGTTCAGAGCATCAGGGAAGAGCGCCAAAATAGCTACCCGGCAGCTCCGTGGCGATCTCCGGTATTTGGATGGATCGGGCGGCAACATCATCGTTCTCCCCGGGCCCGACGGTATCCTCGTGGTGGATAGTGGCTTGGCAACATCGGAATCGCAAATCATAACGGCTCTCAGTGCGATCTCTTCAAGACCGCTCCGCCACTTGCTGAATACTCATTGGCACTTTGACCACACTGACGGCAACGAATGGATGCACCTCGCTGGTGCCACCATCGTTGCCCACGAGAACACGCGCAAACGCATGAACCAGAGGCAGGAGATACCCGCATTCTCTATTGTTCTAGAACCCTCACCGCCAGCGGCCCTGCCCACGGTCGTGTTTGCGCAATCCCATCGGTTGCTACTCAACGGTCAAAAGATCCTGATGGAGCGCTATACGCCTGCCCACACGGATTCGGATGTTTCCGTTTTCTTCGAGAACACAAATGTGCTTCATACGGGCGACACCTGGTTCAATGGATACTACCCATTTATTGACTACAACAGTGGAGGGAGCATCCGTGGCCTCATCGCTGCATCCTCTGAGAATCTTCAGCGCACAGATACGCAGACGATCGTCTTGCCGGGGCACGGCGACGTTGGCAGTCGGACGGACCTGCTCGCTTTCCACGAAATGCTCATAGAAATACGCGATCGAGTCTCTGCCCTAAGGGTGAAGGGATATTCGTTAGCCGCAACAATTTCAGCAAAACCAACCGAAAAATATGACGCCAAGCTTTCAGGAGGATTTGTATCGCCCGACCTTTTTACGCGTCTCGTTTATAAAGGCGTGTAGTCATTCATGCCGACTTCGTAGCTTACTTTATGCTTCCTTGGACGCGCATCCTGTTCTCTAAGTTCGAGTACGGCTACGAGGTCGCGGTGAAGAAGTTGGTGGAGACTAAGTTGAAGCATCTGCCAGTGCCTAAGGACGAAGGGGCGCAGCCTTCGCGAGGCAACATCGCCAACCTCATGGACGCGCTCCGAAAGAGCATCGGAAGCGACGAAGTCCAAGTGGGAAAGACGACGAAGAAGCCTGCGGCCAGCACCAAGCACGAGACTAAAAAGGGAATCGGCCTGGTCAAACCTGCGGCCAAGACTGTCTCGAAACGTAAGACAGCTTAGGGGTATGGGTGAAATCTCGTTGTAGTCTTATGTCGACGTGGACGCGGAAATAGCCCGTATATCTCGAGGTCGAAGCCTATCCGTTAATTTCATCTTGGAGTTTTTCCCGCGACTGCGACCAGAAGGTAACCAGAGCACTGACCGATTCTTTATACGGAACCCCTTCGAGCGTAAGCACCCCCGGCTCAGTACGAAGTTCGCCATTGTCGTCAACACTGTCTTCATTCTGGCGCAGTTCGTCTGTTCGCAGACAACCGTTACACACAATTAGGTACCACTGCTGCGGACACATTGCCGACCGCAGCTTTGCTGGACTCATTCGTATTGCGTCGGGGCGAATGGAGTTATCGTGAAACTCCATTGGTTCTATCTAAATCGTTAAGCTCGTCGAAATGCTCTTGCCAAGACGAAGATCCGCGAACGACATCAAAAAACTCTTTGATCACTTCATTTAGATCATGCTCCGAGCAAGATCCCGACACGAAGGCGCGGATGGGGCCAATATTCAGATTAGCTAAGCGTTCAAACAAAGTTCCAATCGACCTCTGTTCGCTGTTGTGAAGTCGAAGATCTTCTAAAAAGGTTTCGATTTCATCAACCTCCCGTTGGGAGGCAACTCCAGTCTTCGCTTCCCACTGTCGCAGGACAAAAATCTGCAAGGCGTAAGAACCAAGCTCATGCAGTCGCACGGCCACGATGAAAGGCACTCCGTGTATCTGGAGTTCTGAGGTCGTGTATTCCAAAATCTGATAGTCGCAGAGATTCATCTGTGCTTTTCTGTTGACTTGGGCGCCAAGTCCTTTCTACACCTGCTTGGACGAGCTCCGGCAAGCGAAGTAATCGGTCCGTTAGACTGCTAAGTAGTTCACTCAAGTTTCCCGAATACCATTCGGATGCGAGAGGTGCGACAACCGATGGGAGCAGTTCCGGAATCATGGTTTGAAATCGTGAGATCCAAAACGCTACTTGTTCATCATGCCAAAGATCTGTATAGACTGCCAACTCCAAATGAAGAGCGGAACCAGGATTGCCTTGAAAGTTCCATTCCGGGCCGCCGAACATGTGGCCGTGGTCAATAAAGCAAACCTCCAGTTCGTTTGTCGAATTTCGCCGGAAGATAGCCTGACGGTTGTCTTGATGATTGGCCCAAACGTCGAGAAGATACATCCCCAAAAACGCCTCCCGATTCGTGATCATGTTGACTCTTGACGGGCTAATATATTCCGTTGGCCGGTCCGCGCCAGAGGTTTGGCCTACGAACAGACTGCCAAAATGCATACCTTGATTGGGACGGCGTACTCCAGACGGAAGTTCAAACCACAGGTCCGGATGACCGTCGATGAAGCTGTCAGACAGACATATCCCCTTGCCTTCCGCTACGGGGAGTCCGAGAGCTTTTGCAAGGAGGCTACCCATGTATTCATTGGCAAGGACATTCGGGCCTCCGGGATTGTCCATCAACTTTACAACGTAGTGCCGGCCATCATTGGCTCGAACTAAAATCGACTGTGAACCACCTTTCATCTTCCGTATGTATTTGTTGGCAGAGAGAATGGCATTGGAACAAGGATGAAGACTATCTTCAAAGGAACAAAACTCAACGAGACCCAACTTTTCCTCCAGGGGGAACTTTTGAAGCGTACAGGGTCTGTCCGCTTTTCAACACTACAACTTCCGTTTAGACCCTTAGGAGTAACGGTTGGCCGCTGAAGAGCCCAGCGCTTTCCTTTGCGCGATGAATTCACCTTAGTAAGGGCGCTTCGTCGTTAGAAACAACTGTGACGGTCGCGAAGACGATTCGCCATTGCTCGGGGGCGATTCCTTGTTGCTCGCCCAGCACTTGGATCTGACTTCCGTTCGTGTGGCATAGCCGCTGTCCGCAGCCTTGCCAGAGAGTGCTGTCGTTGTCGACGAAGACGTTGTGCAGCTGGGACAGCTCGGGATGAGAGGCAATTTGTTGAGGATCGAAAAAGGGAGAGATGGTCCAGCCTAGTGGAGTGTTGGCGGTTGGGCGATCATAAGAGCGCCCTTGTTGAGGAAGAGGATGTGCCGCGAGTCGATTGAGGCGAGATGTTGCCGAGGGTGAACTGTGCGCTCGGAGTGAAGGGAAGGGTTTCGAAGCGAGAGCCCGAAAGATAGTAGAGGTGATCGTTGGTCGCTGCCCATACGCGGCCCGGGTCGTCCTGTTAGAGGTCGATGACCAGGCTTTCGGGGATTCCGTCAGTTGTACCAAACCGATGAAACTCTGCATTGCCGTAACGAAAGAGTCCGTTCTCGTTGCCGCCCATAGATAGCCTGTCTTGCCCTGAATGCGTTTGAAGACGTCTTGATTTTTGAGACCTTCGTTCTGATCGAAGTGCTGAAAGGTAAACTGCTGCGCGCTCGCGTGAACTGTGATGACGAAAAGGATGAAGGATGACGGCCTATCTGTCGTGAATCTCGCTCATCTTCGTGTTGGGATAGTCCGTGATGATCGCGAAAGTTTACCCCACTGGCCCGTCTCGGGCTCTTCCACGGTCCTACAGTCCATCCATTCCATGGACGTGACGACTTTTCACTGACAGACGATACTGTGGTTTTGGACCCGCCACAGTCTTCTTCCCCTCCGACATCGAACACGCGGAACGTTGACCGTTAGCGCCACAGCCGGATATACACGGCTAGGCCCTACGCCATCGCCTTCAGTTCCGGCTGATAACACCGAGCGTAGAACCCTATGATCCTGATAATAAGCGATAAACCCTTATGTTTCAACCTGTAAGGTTTTCAAAGTGAGACATCTTACCCCGGCAAAAC
Source organism: Tunturiibacter psychrotolerans (assembly GCF_051013365.1). Classification (GTDB taxonomy): domain Bacteria; phylum Acidobacteriota; class Terriglobia; order Terriglobales; family Acidobacteriaceae; genus Edaphobacter; species Edaphobacter psychrotolerans_A. Next base: position 4,039,307 of record NZ_CP132941.1, read on the forward strand.
AAATCCGCTGAGTTTTTCTTCTTTACCTCTTCGTTCTTGGTGATGTTAGCGATCCACGTGAATATGCGGGGTGTGAACGAGAGCGAGAGGCCGCCGCTCCATCTGTTGCGCTTACTACAACATGATGATGAATGGTGATTGATCGGGCGCTTACCCCTTGATCTCGGAGGGTTCTGACCGGCTCTTTTGAAGTCTTTACTTCTCAGCGGGAACCGGCTTCACATCTGCGTTCCTGTCTGCTCTTTTCGATCTAGCCCAACGCACTTTCCATGCAGCTTCTATCCGCGCATTACCCTCTGCACGCCTGAGAACTCACATCTTCGGCAAGTTCAAAGTCGAAGTTTTCTCATAACCCCGCTCTGCGAGAATCACATCGGTAGGATTGTTTCCGAGTTGGAGGCAAGCGGTAAATCCTCAGTGGTTCGGGATCCTCCTGCCACTTCTGAACTATTGCGAATACATTCCTTTGCCGATGATGAGAGATATATGCGAGTTCCATTAGTTGATTTCGATTATCGATTGGTCATACTGTCGTCCTTCATAGTGACAGTCGCCACATACGCAACCCTTGCAGTGGTCGAAAGAATGAAGTTCGCGCAGGGTACGGGTTGGTTCGTATGGCTTTTTGGCGGCGCGTCCGGAATAGGAATAGGGATTTGGTCGATGCATTACCTCGGCCTGCGAACTCTCAGTTTTCCCGTGCCCACCTTGCATAGCTCGTCTGTCGTTTATTCGATACTCGCGACGATTTTCGCTTCTGGCGTCACCTTGCTTGTAATAGGGAAAAGCGACTCTGGGCGAAGTGTAAGGAAAGAAAACCAACGTCTAATGCGTCTTGAAATATTCATACGTCACCGAGTGGCCTGATTACATTACCGGAGTCATTCTGAGCCGATGCTCCTGTCAATGTATGGTCCGCCGCGTGACTGCAAGGATTAGTTTGGTCGAGAAGACAAGTCTGCGGCAATGTATTCGGCCTTTGATGGAGCCGCGTGCTCCTGGCCAGGATGAGTTCCGCTGCGCATCTGTCCTTACAAGTCGGTCGGTCGTTGAGGACCCTTATCGGGATCAGGTTGCAGATGCGCCGTTGTGACTGTTCTTTCGTCTTTGCTGTTCCTGTGCAGACCTTGGTGGGAAAGTCGTCGTCGTAGAGCGGGAAAGTGGGAGCGTGAAGCGCTTCCAAGCCGCAGGCGTCTTTTCCGCTCTATCTCATGCCGCTGTTGCGCTCGCCGCGGGCCTGTAGTCTTCGCCGGTGGAGAGCACAGCCCAGGCGATGCGGGCGAGCTTATTCGCCATAGCGACCACCAGCACGTTGCGCGGCGCTCTGGCTTCCAGTGCGTTCATCCAGGCTCCAATCGTGAAGCGATCTCGTTTTATGCGCATGGCCGCGGCTCGTGCGCCGTGGATCAGTACCTTACGCAGGTAGATGTTGCCGCGCTTGCTGATGCCCAGCAGCTTGGCCTTACCGCCCGTAGAGTACTGTCGCGGAACGAGGCCGAGCCACGCTGCGAAGTCTCGTCCCTTGCGGAACGCTGCGCCGTTGCCGATGGCGGCAACGATGGCCGTCGCGACGATAGGTCCGATGCCTGGGATCTGGCGGATGCGGCAGCAACCCGCATCGCTGGCGGCGATCTGTTCGAGTCTGTCGGTCAGCCCGTCGATCTGCTGTTCGACGGTCTTCCACTCGTCCCACAGCATACCTATCAGGTTGCGCATCATCGGCGTCAACGCGTTCTCTGCGTTCTCGAGAACATCTGCCATGGCTGATCTTGTTGGCAGGTTTTAGGAGGATCATCGACATGCAGATTCGTTCGGTTGGCATTGACCTTGGCAAGACAACCTTTCACCTCGTAGCCTAAGCGCAGCAGGCAAGGTGCTGTTTCGGAAGAAGTTCACCAAGAAGCAGCTCATCACCTTTACAGCGAACATGCAGATTTCATTGATCGGGATGGAGGCCTGTTCGGGGGCTCACTTCCTCGGCCGGGTTTTGAGACAACCAGGCCACAACGTGAAGCTGATTCCGGCTCAGTTCGTGAAGCCGTTTGTGAAGTCCAATAAGAACGACTTCCTGGATGCGGAAGCGATCGCCGAAGCTGTCGACCGACAGAACACCGACTCCTTCTGCATCAACGTTGCCGATGAATCGACCGACAAATTGTAGTGGCCGCTGTATCCCTTGAAGGTGCGGTACAGCATCTCTTGAAGGTGTCTGCGATCCTGCTCTAGGGCCACCATTTTGCTAAAAATGTGCAGGGCCTCGCGGGTGTCGAATGTTACGGTTGTTTCCCCACGATGGAGCTTTTCCTCTAATCTCTCCATTGTTCGGCGCATGTGAGGGTTGAAGGTGCTCTCGGAAATGATTGTCATTTCGTCTTGGGTCATGCCCCTGTCCCCCTATTGACACGGAGACAGTACCACGAACCCCACGCTTGCTATGCACTATAGGGTCGACCAAAAGAAGAGCACCACTGCAATAGCAATTGCCACGAGGAGAAGCTTCTGGTTTCGGGTCATGCGCCAGTGCCGAGTATCTTCAAGACGGCCTCAGAACATACCGCCGGAGTCTCTGGATGGGCAACTCCATGGCATAGAGGGACACCGTGCTCAGGATGAGAGTCCCGCCGAAGCAGAAGGTGAAGAGTGCCCAAGCCTCTCCCGGTCTGGTGGCATCAATCGGCCTAAAGTGTTGTGCCATCAGGTTGAGAAAGATGGGGTGGTAAAGGTAGAAGCTGTAGGAGATGCTGCCGAAAAAGACCAGAATCCTGCCGGCCAACCATGACGGCTTCCGCTCCGGCTGCATGACGATCCTCCGCACAAGGCAGTATGCCAAATAGTTGATGTTGCCGAGGAGTGCCCCGGTGAGCAATAAGCTGGCGGGCAGGCAAACGATGGCTACCGTCCCCGCGATGGCAAGGACGAACAACACCTTGGAATTGAGGATATTCAAGAGTGTCTGGATAGGCCGTGGTCTCTCTTCCTGATTGAACCACTGTAACGCAAGGATTGCCCCGAGGCCGAGTCCGTCGAAGCGATACGGCGTGTACGTGATTGCCATGGCATGGGTAGCCAGCGGCATGATGATCCGCAGCAACACCGACGTAAAGACAAGCCCAAACGCGAGATAGTAGAGCGACGTCACGCGGAGTCTGTTCACGAAGTTCGGCCAAATCAAGTAGAACTGCTCCTCAATCGAAAGCGTCCATGCTGTGCCCTTTGAATCCACGTGGAACCTCGAACTGAAGTTGACAAGAAAGATTAGGCTCAACCAGATGTACCCCCATGCATTCCCGACAACCCACTGCGTCAGAACGAGATGCACAAAATAGACGGGCAGGATCCGAAGGGCTCGTTTCCAGTAGAAATTGTGATAGTAGTTTGCTTTTCCCCGGTCGATCAACAGCAGAGACGTAATCAAGAAGCCGGACAGCACAAAGAAGATGTCAACGCCATACGCCCGTAGCCCGTAACCCGCAGGAACAGCCGTATGGAACGACCCCACGGCGTTGCTGACCACCCAACCATGATGCAGAAGTGATGGACGAAGACAACGACGGCGGCGATACCGCGAAGGCCGTCTAGTTCGATGAAGCGTGGTAGCTTTCTCTGCACCGTGACCAAAACGTGATGCGCCTCGACTGAACCACGGTCGTCTCTGTCTCCAAAACCCATTGGTTTGTATTGCTTTTTAGACTTAATCTTCTCTGCCATTCGTCCTCACTTTTTCAATTTACCGTACTGTTCAGGTGTGAGGCTCAGCCAGATCGATCCTCGACCGATTGTGATTCCATGTTCCAATGCTGAACGATCCTCTAGCCTCTTCTCTGAGCCGAATCGGTCATACATCTCTACGACCTTTTTCTGAGCCTTTGAAGTTCAGCTTACGAGGCAGACCCGTCTTCAGGTCAGGCTCCAAGAACTGGCAATACCATCCTCCATCAACCAACATGAAATGCATGTAGACGCGGTGACTTGTTGTTGGGGATCGTTCACCAGTGATGGTCGGATTTTAGGCGAAAAAAAGCGAAGGATTGGAAGCAGTCCCATCCTTTTGGTAGGCCAGTGCAGCGATCCAAGAGCCATTGGATCGCCCTACTGAGTTGCTAAAGCAGTAGCGGCAGTAAGGCCAGCGTTCACCGTAGCCTCTTTCGCAGGCAAGATAGGTGTCTTGGCACTCCTCTGCCCCAACCGTTACCACACGCGGGGCCAACAGTTACTTCAAAGGGGCTATACAAAAGTTGTAGTGTTGAAAAGCGGACAGACCCTGTACGCTTCAAAGGTTCCCCTGGAGGAAAACTTGGGTCTCGTTGAGTTTCGTTCCTTTGAAGGTAGTCTTCATCCTTGTTCCAATGCTATTCTCTCTGCCAACAAATACATACGGAAGATGAAAGGTGGTTCGCAGTCGATTTTGGTTCGGGTCAATGATGGCAGGCACTATGTTGTAAAGTTGACGGACAATCCCATCGGCCCCAACCTCCTTGCCAATGAACACATGGGGAGCCTGGTTGCAAAGGCCGTAGGACTCCCCGTAGCGGAAGCCAGCGGGATAATGATCTCCGATAGCTTCATCGACGGTCATCCGGACCTGTGGTTCGAGCTGCCTACTGGGGTTCGCCGCCCCAATAAGGGGATGCATTTTGGCAGTCTTTTCGTTGGCCAAACCTCTGGCGCGGACCGGCCGACAGAATACATAAGCCCGTCGAGAGTCGGCGCGATCACGAATCGGGAGGCGTTTTTGGGGATGTATCTTCTCGACGTTTGGGCCAATCATCAAGACAACCGTCAGGCTATCTTCCGGCGAAATTCGACAAACGAACTGGAAGTTTGCTTTATTGACCACGGCCACATGTTCGGCGGCCCGGAATGGAACTTTCAAGGCGATCAAGGCAATCCTGGTTCCGCTCTTCATTTGGAGTTGGCAGTCTATACAGATCTTTGGCATGATGAACAAGTAGCGTTTTGGATCTCACGATTTCAAACCATCATCCCAGACGTGCTTACTTCGATAGCCGCTCCTATGGCATCCGAATGGTATTCGGGCGATTTGAATGAACTGTTGAGCGAGCTAACGGACCGATTACTTCACTTGCCGGAGCTCGTCCACGCTGACATAGAAAAGACTTGGCACCCAAGTCAACAGAAAAGTCCAGATGAATCTCTGCGATTATCAGATTTTGGAATACACGACCTCAGAACTCCAGACACACGGAGTGCCTTTCGTCGTGGTCGTGCGACGGCATGAGGTTGGTTCATTTACTTTACAGATCTTTATACTGCGGCAGTGGAAAGCGAAGGTCGGGATTGGTTCCCAGCATGAGGCTGATGAAATCGCAACCTTCTTAGAAGATCTCCGATTTCAGAGTAGGGAACAGCTTCCGCCAGCCTCACTATTTCAACGTTTATCCAATCTAAATGTCGGCCCTATTCGCGCCTCCGTGTCGGGCTCATGTTCCGTCCAAGATTTAAATGAAGTGATCCGAGAGGCCTTTGAGACTGTTCGCGGATCTTCGCCGTGGCAAGAGCATTTCGACAACTTTAATTAGATCCAGAATGGGAATGCGCTCGTCGACCATCATGTTTTTGTCAACGTTGGCGAGTGATATGCGCTTTACCATTCGATCTATGCAAAAAGTAATCATCGACGGTGACGTCGACCATTTCCCGTATTCAGAAACCGAAAATAAGCCGGCCCGGACGAAAACAGATTGCTTTGAGGCTTTCATCGGACTGCGCAATGTCTGTTTAGCTTCCGTTCTTTTTTGGATCATTCTTGCGGAACTCATCCATAGGGCGCATTTCATGTTTCACCATCCACGATGATGATTACCTTTGAGTGAATTGCGTCAACGCGGTCGGCATCCAGAGCGCAAAGGATCGCAGGCGGCAGGCGCAAGCTCATTCGTCCGAGGTCCGGCCGCCTTCCGAGCGCGACATCCTGACAGCCCGAAGCGGCGAGTGGAAAGTCGTGGAAGGCTGCTATCTCAGCCAGAAGTAGGATCGGAGGGCAGTTCCACCTAACGCAACGGTAAGAAAAATCAGCAGCGTCGAACGGTCGAGTGTGGGCTGCGGCTGTGAGTCTAGAGGCTTATGAGATCTTTCTAATCATGTCCCCCGAAAAACTGGACTTGCGAGTGCTTACAATCATGGACGAAATTTTCTGGCACAGAACAACTGCATCTGGAAAGAAAAGACAATGGGAAATTTCTCGATTGCGCTGTCAGGATTGGAATCGGCTTCGATTGAGCGGAATACGATTGGAAACAACTTAGTGGACCTTAATACGACGGCTTACAAAGGCTAGATAACCTCGTTTGAAGTCTGTTTCATCAGACACTTGGGGAGTCCGGCGCGGGCGACCCCATTTAGGTTGGATCGGGAACGAAGCTCGCCTCGACGGCCACTGACTTTACCGAGGGTACGCTTCTTCCGGACGCCAACGGCAACACGAGCGATATGGCACTGGACGGAAGTGGGTTTTTCCTAGTGGAACAGGACGGGCAACAGTCTTTAACAAGGGGGGCAACTCACGGTGACCAACAACGGCAGCCTGACCCCCCAAGAAGGGCAGTTGGTGCTGGGTTACCCTGTGACGGACGGTGTGGTCAACACAAATACCACTCCGCAGCCAATCACGCTTCCGATAGGTGCTACTGAAGGGGCTCGGGCGACACAGAACATTTCTGTAAACCTGGACTCAGGAGCAGCTGTTGGCACAACGTTTACAACGCCCGTTATGGTTTATGACTCGCTGGGGCAGAGCCATCAGGCAACCATTACTTATGACAAGACCGCTACGAATCTCTGGAGTTACTTGATCGCGCTGCCGCCAGGCGAAGCAACCGGATCAGAGTCTATAACCGGGTCTTGAGCTTTGACACATCGGGAAATTTGATTCCACCCATGACAGCTAGCCGGCACTTTTCAATGCCGGTTAGTGTCGGAGACACTGTGGCCAACGTGCAGGGATAGCATCGGTAGGCGGGAATAACTTCCGGACGACTGCGTCCTCGGGGCAGGCAATTGCCGGTGTGGCCGGGACTGGTGGTCGCGGCGTTGTGGATGGCAGTACGCTCGAGCAGTCCAACGTCAACATCGCGACCGAGTTTTCTAATCTGATTATTGCGCAGAGAGCTTTTGAGGCAAATTCGAAGACGGTAACGACCCTTGATCCGATTTCGCAGGATGCGATTGCAATGGTCTTATGAATGGTCCGCGCGCTTGGTCTAGGAGGTAAACTGACAAATGACGACATCCCCCGCTTGCATCGCTAGTCCAGATTCCCGCTGAATTAGGACCTGCCCCCCGAAGAGACCTATCTAAGCCTTTTCTCATCTGGTTGGTTGTGAGAATGCGCTCGGAAGGCGCGACTTCTATTCGAATCTGTGACGTCCAGAAGCTGGCAATCTCGGGGTCATTGCTCAAGATCAGCCAATAGTCGATCTAGTCGCTGCTCCCATCCTTTGGGCACAACAATGGCGCGCTTCGACCACTTGAAGACCCATCTGAGAGTCATAACCATCTTCTAATTTGTACCCTCCAATATTTGGCTCTGAGATTGCAGAATAATTCGCAGAAATGTTCTACGCCTTCTCGGGGCCAACCGAATCGGAGATGCGATCTCCTTTCGTAACGGAGTAACAATGACAGACACGCGACGCATAGTTCAACGAGCGACATTCGCCGTTATTCTTTTCCCGTTCGGGTTATTAGCACAAAGCGTACCAACAGCAACGCAAAGTCTTCAACTCTCCACTTTTCTGATTGCCACGGAAACATCTTCTGGCTTCCAAGGTGCAAAAAGCTTCGATATCACCTCTGGTGGCAATCTCACTTTGCTGATGTACCGCTATTTGAATACAGGAGTCGAAGTTCGCGGATCCTATCCAATCCACAGCGGGTCTGTAATCGGTCAAAAAAGCATTCTTGTGGGTCCAAAATTTGAGTATCCAAAGAGCGTGCTTCGACCTTATGCCGATCTTCTGGTTGGTCGTGGCCGAATAAGCTACCTAGACGGCGGTTATGTAGCCGGGACCGTCAAGTACATTCGTTCAGATTCCGCAGTTTTTTCTCCTGGCATAGGGTGTGATCTTTACCTTACCCATCGCATTGCTATGAGAGTTGATATTCAGTACCAGTCCTGGGATAGTCCGGCGGCATCTTCTGGCCGAATTACACCAGGACTGGTTTCGGTTGGCGGAACTTATAATTTCGATTTCAACTCCCGACATCTCGAATAGCCCATAGCAGCTAGCCCGAACTCGATCTGAACCTGTCAGGGTCGACCTTGAAATACATCACCAAGTTTGCACAGTCAAAAGGAGGCGATCTGCTCTCACACCAGATACGCATAAAGCGGTGGTATATGGCACTCGCAAAATGACGCCTAGCATTTCACTCGCCGCCGCATACTAGCTGATTGACGTTTTGCGTCGGGAGTGAGCTTCGCAAAAGAAAGAAAACCCGCAATAAGCCAAATCGCAAAACAGTGGGCTATGAAGAGAGCGACAAGCAATGCGCAAAGTTCTATTGGCAAGTGAAACGCTAGCAAAGATTTCATGGCGCCCCCTGGGATCTTCATCGACCTAAGGTGGCCAAGGCTTTACCGAACAAACTGGATCGTAAGAATCCAGCATCATCATCTTCGACTATTTGTTCCCGACTTAATTATGAAACCAACGTGATTGCCTAAATAAATATCTGAGCTTTAGCGCCGATATAAACAATAGGTCTCGCTAGTTTGGCCATCAACTAAGATCGACACTTTATCCGTACCACAGTCAGGAAATTAATGCGCGATACTATAAATACTGCCACTTTCCGTAACTGCTGTATCGTGGCGACCGTCCTAGTAGCTGCGTCGTCAATGGACGCGTCCACCAAGGTGAGCATGACTCAGCTCGTCGTGCCTGCGCCTACTGTCACGGTGCTGGCACAGCCGGCGGGACCGTCTTTTGCTTCAACCGCGCTGCCGCTTCGCATCATGATCACATCTGGCAACGGGATGATCATTCCGAACGGAAATGTGACAGTCACCGACAACTCCGAAGTAGTTGGTAGTGCTCCCGTTGACAATGGGATCGCCAGTCTTACTCAAAGCTCTTCTTCTATTGGAAGCCATCAGCTCGTCGCTTGTTACGGAGGGATAGCTAACTTTTTATCGAGCTGTAGCTCCCCTATTGGAGTTTCCGTTCTCCCGCCCTATCTTTTGAACCAGACGAAATCATCAGGTACGGTTAACGCACCCCGGACTTTCGTGGATGACCTGCAGGTCATTCCTACGCAGGGATTTGTGGGCGTGGTCCAGCTCACATGTCAGGTTTCTTCATACAGTTGCAATTTGTCTCCCTCCTCAATTTCGTTATCTGGAGATGGAAAGAAGCAGGTAGTGAAGGCTTCGTTTACTCCCGCGGCAACGTCGACTTCGGCGGAGTTGTTCGGGTGGCCGATTGTTGGTCTGCTCGCGATGGCGATCAGGAAGAGGCGATTGAAGTTGCGAAGCGTTTGCCTCGTTTTGGGGAGTGCGGCTCTTATGTGTTGCGTGGGTTGCGGCCCGGTCATCTCCGTTCCGATAAACAGCGCAACGCAGACCATGGTGGTCACTGCGCAGTCGGGACTCTACAGCCAAGCGGTGACCTATCAGATACAAGTGGTGACTGACGTAGATCAATAAGAATTGCCTAGACTTTAGTCATGACTGACCAAGGAAGAAAAAGCTTAATTGGTCTTGAGTAATCGAAGGAACTTTAGTACGCGGGCGTAAATGTCTGAGGGCCGGAGGGGAGTCCCTTCCGTTGCGCAACGAGCGACCAGATTATATCTAGCTGGTCAGAGATAAAGGAGGAAAAAAGGATGAAGACTATGCATCAGACTTGCCCGCGACATCTAAGATCTCTCGTGGTGTTACTCGCAATATCCGCACAAGCTCTTGCTGCCACTGTAGCAACTACGACTACGACTGATCTGGCCGTTTCGCCGGGTAATCATATCTCAGAGGGAACCATTGTCACTTTTGTCGCTACTGTAATGAACACTGCCCCCGTAACTCAAGGGACGGTCTATTTCTGTAGATCACTCAATCCTACGTGCCTGATAGGCGAGGGAATGTATGGATCTTCTCATCTCACGAGTAGTGGAACCGCGACTCTACGAACAAGGCTCAATGTTGGAGATGATGATGTAGTGGCTATTTTCAAAGCAACGAGGGCCAATCTGGGCAGCGCATCTGCTGCAGTCACGTTGTCCGTTTCTGCGCAAGTGGTTTATCCGAGTAGCACATCTTTGACTGTCAGTGGTGTGCCTGGCAGCTACACACTCACAGGTAGTGTGAGTTCCTATGGCATTGAGCCGATGTATAGTACGGTAGATCTGCTGAATACTACTGCTGGCAACACAGAAATTAGCGCGGCAATGCTGTCAAATCCAACGATCAGCCTATCAGGTGCTGTGTCCTACAGTGTGGGACATCAACCGAATGGTGTCGTAACAGGAGATTTCAATGGGGACGGTATACCGGACCTCGTTGTTGCCAACCAAAATGACAATACTATCTCAGTACTGCTCGGAAATGGCGATGGAACATTTCGGCAACAGACGATCTGGGCCACAGCTCATACGCCTGAAGCGATAACGGTAGGAGATTTTAACGGAGATGGTAGTGCAGACCTTGCAGTCGCGGACACAAACGCCAACTGCGTCTCGATATTTCTTGGAAATGGCGATGGAAGCTTTCAGAGCCAAGTGGTGTATTCTGTCGGTCTCGGTCCGGAATCGATTGCCACTGGTGACTTTAACAACGACGGAATCGCGGATCTTGTGGTCGCTAACGCATCTGACGTCGACGTCACCGTATTGCTTGGCAACGGCGATGGTACATTCCAAGGAGGGTCAACTTATCCCACTGGGCGGAGCCCTCAGTCTGTGGTGGTGGGTGACTTCAATTCTGATGGAGTCGTCGACTTAGCCGTCGCGAATGCTGACGACGGTACCGTTTCGATACTGTTTGGTCATGGGGACGGCACCTTCGCACCTCAGACAACCCTCGCCACTGAAGTGGATCCAGTCTCTATCGCAACGGCTGATCTCAACAATGATGGCATAGTTGACCTGGTGGTGGCGAATAGAATTAGCAACACGGTCTCAATACTGATTGGAAATGGGCTTGGTGGGTTTCAGAATCAGGTTCCTGTAACAACTGGAGCGGCACCAGATGCAGTTGCCGTAGGAGACTTCAACGGTGACGGCAATCCGGATCTTGCGGTGTGCAATCAATTTGATTCAAGCATATCAGTCCTTCTTGGCAATGGGGACGGCACGTTTTTGCCGCGGCAGTCATATTCGACGAAATTTTCCAATGGACTATCCCTCGTCGTTGGTGATTTCAACGGAGATGGCCTGACTGACCTGGCCAACACCGATGCAGCAGAGTTGAACGTGCAACTTGGACAGCAGATAGCAGGCTTTACGGTAACCGGAATAGCGGGCCTTGAGCCGGGTACAAATCTGATTCTCGCCGATTATCTCGGAGATAACATTCGTTTTCCGAGCCAGTCCTTGACCGTACCTCTCGTTGAAGTGTCACCTACCGCAACGGTATCTTTATTCTCTGCGCCGAACCCAGCGTCCTTCGGGACTGTGGTCACACTCAGTGCCACTGTCGTGGGAGGGGGAGGAATTGCTCCGACAGGTCAAGTAATCTTCAAAGACGGTACAACTGTACTCGGAACGTCGGGAATCTCTGGAGGAACAGCAACTATCACCGCCAGGGGGCTCACTGTAGGAGTTCACTACATCACAGCCGTTTACGTTGGAGATTCCAACTATGCGATGACGACGTCGACACCTCTTGTGCAGACTATCTCAAAAGCTACGGCGGTCATAAACCTCACGTCCTCGATTAATCCGTCTGTCTTCGGATATACGGTCACTATAACGGCGCAGATAACGAAGGGTGCGACTGGAACCGTTCTATTTATGGACGGAGAGAACACCATCGGTTCAGTTATCGTGAACGGAGATGGAGGCGCAGCGATTTCAACTGCAAACTTAGCGGCCGGGTTTCACACGATTACGGCAATATATTCTGGCGATCAAAATTTTGAATAACTTGAAAAAGCTCTAAGCCTGGCTATTACTGACGACGGCAGAGCTTCAGCCAAATATGAGGCGAAACATTTATCACAAGGCTGGAAAACAGCGAAAGTGTTATCTCGGGATAGTTACATTAGAAGATTGGTATCAGATGATGCCTGACTGGCAGGAAAACAAAGCTTGGCGAGGTCGCAAGCTTGAGAATACGCAATCGATCAGCGTCGTAGCATTCTCACACAAACCGGAGGAAGGCGGCGTTCATCCTATCCAACAATCGGCGAGTGGCGTCCGTCACGGGTCATCGAAAAAGAGCAACTGTGCCCGATTCTTGATGCAAACAAATCGGTTTCTTGGCATTGCCTACGCTCGCGGCCGAGCGCAGGCGTGCCGTGGCTTCAAATGAACTATAGATGACTCTCGCTGTGACGTATCGTCAATGACCGGTTGCATCCGCAGGAATTAGAGGTCAGTTAGACCTTGCTGCAGTGTTCGGTCATTCTCGCAATTTGGCAATCGACTCTCTTTGTTTGCCTGCAGTGCTTTGAGCCATAGATTGGCCCGCCACCGACCCAAGGGCCATGCTAGAAAAACTATTATGCAGGCAGCAATCATTGCAACAGTCATTTCGACCTCCTCGAACTCTAGAAGTCTTATCGACCTGCTATTGCTTTTGATCAGAAGCATTCGGTGTCATGTGAAATACTGGGGCCCGCCCACGTCCTGCGGGAGTTTGAAGAGGTTAAATTCCAAACGCTCTACCCAGCTTCGCGATATTTGCTGAGCACGGCTCTTTACGGCCGTTTTGAACTCTCGAGAGGTACTCGCTGCTTATGCCGGCATTCTCGGCTGCAAAGCGTTGAGTCCATCTCTGCTCGCGAAGCTTGCAAATGGTGATGGACTGCCTAGCGAGCACGAGAACGAACGAGACATTGTCATCCTAACAGTCGGGAAGAAGCGATTGTTGGAATTGGTGCCTGTGACCATGAACGGTAAGTCTTTGGTTGCTGTCTCGTTCTTGGCGGCTGACTGTTAGGGACTGGAGGCTTTTGCTGGGAAATATCAGCTACCAATGAAGTTGCTCCTGAGAGCAGCGCAATTTAATTCAAGTGCAACCACCTAGTAGCACCCCAAGCGTTAGATGAGATCTGACGGTTTTCGCCGTTTGTTTCGATGACGCGGACGGCTTATGCCAGAGAGCTTTGCGGCGAGTTGGTGGGGCCATTTGGGGTCCATGCAAGGCCGCTCGATGAGGACGAAGTAGGCAGTGCTGAAGAGATAGATACAAGATCCGAGGAGGATGGCCTGAATGAGAAAGCTGAGAGGGAGACTGGACAGGATGAGGAAGTGTCGAGTGAATTTGAACGCAATGGAGATGACCAGCATGTGCATGAGGTAAAAGGAGTAGCACATGCCACCGGTGAGGGCGATCCAGGGAACACGGAAAATTTGGCGTGAGACTGGACCGTTGAAGGCAGCTAGATAGGCCAGAAGAATGAGAATTGGCAGACTGTAGGCGAGATAGGTTGCCGGCATGGCAAAGATCGCGACCCAAGCGATGACGCTGACGAGATCCCACCGGCGGCTGGTGGTGGATTCGGTGCGAGTGGCGCGGAGGTCGGCCAAGAGAAAGCCGACGAGAAAGAACTGGAGTTGGCCGGGAAGGTTCCAGGTGATTTTGCCTTGAAGATTGGTGCGGATGAGGATGCTTGCAAAGATCATGACGATCATGACGCCGCGACGAACAGTTGTCGGACGGATGGCGTAGAGGAGTCCGAGGAGCGGTGCAAGGATATAAAACTGCACCTCGACCTCCAGACTCCATGTGACGAAGTTGAGAAACTCTACAGGAAGAAAGTTTCTCATGTAGACGATGTGCGCCAGCAGAGGCGGGATGAGCGACCAGAAACGATGCTGGCTGATGGCGATGGCAGAGGAGTAGAGCAGGAGAGACAGGATGTAGGGCGGTTCGAGCCGGGTGAGGCGACGGCGCAAGTACGCCTTGATGGAGACGGGCTGCCCGTGAAGGAGACGTTGTCGCAGAAACGGTTGAGCCAGAATGAAGCCGCTGATGGCGAAGAAGAGGAGCACCCCGCGGTCGCCGTGATCAACAAACGTCAGGACGTTCTCCCGATTCTGATCGCGAAATGTGTAGCCGCCGCGAAAGTAGGTCTCTCCGAGGATATGCACGAGCAAAGTGGCGGTTATCGCGACGAAACGGAGGCCGTCGATCTCGGGGATCCAGTTTCCGTGAGTTGTGATGCGACGAAGTTTCATTCATCCCCGAAAGTGTCTGGCGGTGCCGATTCGATAGGTGGTAGGAAGAGCCCGTGAAGCAATCAAGAGCTCTATTATCCGAACCCTCCGAGGATATCAAGAGTTAGAGATGATCCCTAATGAAAGGGAGTCGGCAAATAAGAGTAGCTCCGAGCAGAGCGACCTGACTCCTAGTTTCCCCTCGTAAACAGTGCTCTAGTATCCAATCGCGTCCAGCCTAATACCCTTGCGAACCGTTCCTAAAGTTGTCCCCGACGTGGACAATCCGAGCATGAATGTCGCTGGTCGAAGTACAGATCAAAGCGCTGAAGCCGCAATAGATTCGATACGCCGTTAGCGACGATCGCGGCCTTGGACTCGAGGTGATGACGACTGTCAGAGCTTCCTGGCGGTACAGATAGCGGTTTCAAGGAAAGACAGATTTCGACTGCATAAATCTGTCCGACAGCTCCGAACTCGCCCAGGCCCATTTGAGATCCCGCATTTGGCGACAGCAAATTCTCATCGCCAACATGGCGATCGATGATGTCCGCAAAAGTCTTAGCTGGACCCAGGAACCTTAGTTAGGCAACCGAGAATGGAGTAAGTAAACCAGGCTAGCGTACTCCGCAATCCCCTTGAATTCGCGATCCCTGGCTCCCAACGTCCCATACAGAAACGCGATCAACACCGCGAACACCACCGCCGAAACGGCCACGCGCTCTGCAAAATTAACGTCATTGGCGATACTCCTACTGACCATGTATTCGCGTAATCAAAGATCCCATGCGCATAATTACATCGGCGGTCCAGGCCACCATCACTTTCAGTAAGTCGTGCCACGCAATAAACACGCTCACGGTCAGAGCCACGCGCTCAAGCGCAGCCATCCCAGCCGGCGTTCTCCCCGGAATCACGCGAACACGCGCAAAGCATACAACCACTCCAGGCGGCGAGAGGAACGTGAGGCATATAAACGCCGCCAAAAGTGTCCCACCGTCTCCCGAAGGACCCCGTCACGGGGATCAAGGGATACGGAACGTTGTACGGCTGAGCCCTGAACCAGCGTATGCACTCCAGCACAACCGCCGCCGCCACAAGTTCGCCAACCACGCAAGCTACCAGTGCGGCTTTCCGTCGTCGCAACATCCACGCCGACGAAGGTACAATCATCAGCGGAGCCATCCATGCGATCTGCCGCGCTGTTCCTCCCGCAGCGTTGCCGACTCCCACATAACGCGTGAATATGTGTCGACTACTAATCGCAGTTCATGAAAAACGGAGTTTTCGTCAACTACGGTCGGAGCGGAGCTCCGAAAAGACTTCTAAAAGGGAGCCGAAGCGTGCTTCTGAGCTTTGGAAAAGTTCGAAATCGTCCACATAAGACCAGCGGAACTGAACCTTCAGACCTTTGATCCCAAAGCAAATTGCTAATACCTTTCGCAATAGTTCCGAAATGAGTATTTTGGATTGCAGAATGGTGTAAAATTTTCACGCGCTAGCTACGAATCTCTCATGATTACTTTTCTGAAGTGGCTCTTTCCCGATCGATATAGCGAAATCGCCAAATGCGCCGCATGCGGTGCGGTTGCTAGCAAAACCCGGATGGTGAAATCACCCTCCCAATGGTTCTGCAATGAGCAAGAAGCGTACGAATATTGGATCAACGCTGTGCGATGAGGGTTTAGAGCAATTGACCTTTCCCAACTGCGGGACTTCCTCCCAGATCCCAACCCAAACGATATCTACGCCATACAAAAGATCGACAGTCCGCCCCGCCCCAGAGTCCCGTGACGCTTCAAATGATAGAACTACTCTATGGCAAGTGGTTCGCTGATCGATAAGAGCCAGCGTGCAAGATCTTGCTAGGTTACTTTATCCACTTAGGCCAGGAGGGACCGATGATCGACGCAAGCGTCGCGGGTGTCATCAAACTTCGATCGAGGTTGCAGGTTGCAGCATTTGTCTTTTGCGCTTTTTGTTGTGTTTTTTTCGTTGTGAAGGGTTTTCACGACGAGTCGATCACCCTTAAGGGCTTCGACTTTACGCCGCTGTACAGTGGTGCTCGATGCTTACTAAAACATTGCGACGCCTACAATTCAGATCAAATCCGTAAGACTTACGTCGAAAGCGGGGGCGACGCGTCAAACATCAAACCTTTCCGGCCGTTCAACGCAAACTATCCTCCCTCGGCGTTATTTTTGATTCTACCCCTCGCGACAATGCCTTGGGGATTTGCCCTGATTATCTGGCTTTGCGTTAGCGCTGCCTTATTTGTTGTTGCCACGCTTTTGGTGGTAGACCTATGCAATGTCGACACCACGGGCATCGCGGTCTTTTTGCTTGGGTTGTTCGTGGCTAGCAGCACGATACTTATGATGTTGGCGCAGCCGGCGGGTCCGGCCATCGGATTCTGTGTGATTGCAGTGTGGTGCTTGATCAAAAAGAAGTTTCCAGTGATTTACGTTGTCTGTTTCGCGTTAAGTCTCACACTGAAGCCGCACCTGGGGGGCCTAATTTGGTTGTATTTCTTTTTGAATGGAGGCATGGCACGTCGGCGAATGGCTCAAGTCCTGATTGTCACATTAATCATGTGCTCGGCTGGCATGACTTGGGCATGGTTAACGCCGCAGATGACGAACTGGCCGAAAGAGCTGCGAGAGAATTTAATCGGCATTGCAGCACATGGAAATGCCAGCGATCCCGGACCCGCCAACGATGAGGCTTCAGCGATTACTGATCTGCAAGCGGCCATCAGTGTTATCCGAGACAACCGCGCTTTGTATAACCCAGTTTCGTTTGTCGTCACAGGCGGTCTCATCTTGATCTGGTGCTTCGTGTCGCTGTGGGCACCCTCATCGATTAAGAAAGACCTGTTCGGAATCGCAGCGGGCGTTTATCTAGGCTTCTTACCTATTTATCACCGGCAGTACGATACGAGACTGCTTTTGCTCGCATTTCCAGCAACCGCACTGTTGCTTTCCGAGGGTGGTATCGGGGGAGTGCTTGCGTTCTTGCTTTCGGTTGCAACCATCATAGGGACAAGTCACACCTACTCTCACATGGTAAATACCTATGCGGCGAGCCGTGTAGCACCGATGGGTCGCTTGGAAACAATACTTCTCCTAAGACCTCTCCCGGTGATGCTACTGCTGGGTGGCATCTTCTACTTGGTGTGCTATACGCGTGTTTTAGATCTGAAACAACGCCGCCTTTCGAGAGAGTAGTCCCCAGTGCGAATTTATTCAGAGTTTCTGAACGCGAAGTAGAAACGCAGACCTCGCGGCACAGAATTGTCGATGATGAGTAGCGGTGTGAGTAGACCTTGACAAAATAGGCTTCTGGACTGTCATTTTTGGACGTGGGGGCTTTACTTGCATCTCTGTCCGTTGCCGAGCGGCTGACGGCTTGCAGTTTCAATCCCAAGGATGCGTCAGTCGAAATTAGGCTATCTAAGCCTGCTGACCTTTCCAATCGAGTAGGCGGGGAAGCGCATCGATTTGCAACCCCGGCGGGCGCAATTCAAACGCTCGCAGATGTTTGCCACGATGTTGATCTCGAGCGGTGAATTTTCGACAAACACAAGCCTTGTGCGGTGTCCAATTGAAGTCCTGCTAAACAAAATGGCTAGCTGCTTTATAATGACTGGAACAATTCAGTTTGTTTAGGCATTGCCCCTGCCGATTATCTGACCTCGAGTCATCAGACGATTCACAGTACTGCGAACCATAACCTCCACTACTTCTACATCGGCGGTCTCGCCGAAGTTGAGTGAATGAGTGGATTCGCTGCATGGAGCATTACCTATGAATGATCGCATCAATCGTTTCCGGACTGCGGATCGCTTGTACATCGGATTCTGCTGTTCTTTGTTTGTTTTTCTTTGCAATCTTGTCGCACGCCCTTTTTTCGAGATGGGCTGCGTAGACGACTGGTCATATATAAAGACTGCACAGATTTTTGCCGGAACAGGCCACTTCGTCTACAACAATTGGAGCACCGCCATGCTCGGCTGGCAGATTCCGCTAGGGGCCCTTGGCATTAAATTGTTCGGTTTTTCATTCAGCGCAGCCCGTCTTTATATGTTTCCTGTCACTTTCTGTTGCGTCTGGATTTATTATGCCGTTGCGCGTAACAGCGGGCTCAAGGCATCGTTCGCAGTTTTTTCGACGATCGCACTCTTCCTTTCCCCTGTTTGTTTTCCCCTGGAATCCATCGCAATGTCGGATATTCCTGGGTTACTGGCCATTCTCCTCTGCCTTTTGATGTGTCAGAAGGCCTTTCGCAGCCGCACCGCTGCCGGTTCGATTCTGTGGATATGTGCGGCGTCAGCTACCAATGTTCTTGGAGGATCTGTTCGACAAATCGCTTGGCTCGGGTGCCTCGTTCTCGTACCCACAACAACGTGGCTCTTGCGTCGTAGAGCCGGTGTGATCATCGCCGGCACGCTTTCCACTGCTTTCGCCATCGTTTGCGTCGCCGCAATGATTCATTGGTTCAATCATACTGCCGGAGCGGTACCTGAGAGGATCTTCGACTCTAACATCACGCCTCATGGCGTCGGCCACATGCTCGCGCAATTTAGTAGAGCCACGCTTACATTTCAGTTCCTTCTAATCCCTGTCGAAGCCATTTGGCTGTACGCGGCGCTGCGCCGTTCCTCGAAGCTGGTCCTTTCCTCTGGCACTATATTTCTCGCGGCTCTCGTAGCATTTACGTTCGCCGCGTATTCTCATTCGGACGCGATTCGTAGCTGGTTGATGCCTTTTAGTCGAACTATCATCTCTTCACTGGGATTTGGCAATATTGCGACCAACCCTACGCAGATGATGCTGGGCGACCCGGTCTTCATAAGCACCTGGATCTCGATCGTGCTCTCAGCCGCGACAATTGCCACGACTTTCATCTTCATCCTCTATCTGTGCACTAAGTGGCATATTCATATCGCCGTCTCCAGAACTATTCGCGAGTTCGATCAAGGTGAAGTCGATCCGGATTCTTGGCATGCGGTTGTAGGACTTCTAGCGCCTCTACTTCTTGCCAATATTTTCTTTTTAATACCTCGATCGTTTTCGCTTGTTATTCAGGACAAATACCTGATCACAATCCTGGCGTTGGCTCAGATACTTATTCTCAGGCTGATGCAGGATGCATCTTTGAGCATTCCGTCATTCACCAAAAGCTTGTTGGCTGTTTATTGCCTAGTCATCGTTGCGATGACGCATGACGAGTTCTCTCTTTACAGGGCCCGCGTCCTAGCTGCCAAAGAAGTGATGGCGACAGGAGTTCCGTCCACGTCCATTCAGGCGGGAGCTGACTTCGATGGATGGACCGAATTGGAAGCTGCCGGCCGCATGGCAAATGATGAATCTGCTATTTCTATAATCAAGCTTCCCAGCGATTGTTCCTACTGGTTTGCCTACTTCACTCCGGCCATTAGCCCTCGCGTCTTTATTATGACTTCGATTCCGTCCTGCTTCCAGCCCTCGCGGCTTCCTGAGATTCGATACAGCTCCTGGCTTCCACCCTACCATCGGACAATATTCATCGGTACGCTTCGTGATCCGTATAATCTCGAGCCATACATCGTACTTCACAAAGATATCGCTTCGATGCGCTAATAATTCCAGCTATGATGACGCCGGTCGATTCTCGTATGGATCGTGTAACGCTTTCTAGTCAATGTGGAAAGACAAGAGAGAGTTGAAGAAATCCGAGACAAGGAATACGAACAGGCTTCTGCAGTGGTTATTTCTAGACCGGCACCATGAAAAACTGCGAAGTGCGTTTTCTGCGGTGCCGAAGTTAGCAAGAAGCGAATGGTTCGGTCCGAGTCCAAGCACCATCATCGACAAACGATCATTTACCGCGGAGACTCTGCATCAGGCCGTAAATTCGAGCGTCTGCTCTGATAAGCAAATCGCCCCTTCAGCCTCAGCCATTGCTTCTCGTACAGTTCGAAGCTCACAACTGCGGTCACGGTGGTCGCCGCCAGCATCAACAAAACAAAGCAAACTCCCCCGAGCGTTACAGAATGCAGACGCGACTGAAGCCACCGTAGCACGCCGCTCAGCGCCGGCCAGAAGAGAATGTGGTAAACGTACATCCCGTAGCTGTACCGGCCGACAAAACGCAAGCCTGACAGAGAACCGATCCGATTGACCGCACCGCCTGGCTTCAGGGCGAGAAGCACAGTGCAGGTAAACGTCCCTGCCAGCGCGGGGAAACCAAAAACGATCATCGGCACAGAGTGGAAATCAATTCCTCCCCATACGATTACAATCAACAGGGACGCAAGCGCAAACGGCACCACTTTCTTTGTCAAAACCAGCAGTTGCTCTAATGGAATCGTCCGCACACAAATCGCACCCAGCGCGCCAAACAGCAAGCCGTCCATATGCGTCGGAAGTTGCGCGTAACACCACTCATACGCGCTCCC
Source organism: Tunturiibacter psychrotolerans (assembly GCF_051013365.1). Taxonomy (GTDB): domain Bacteria; phylum Acidobacteriota; class Terriglobia; order Terriglobales; family Acidobacteriaceae; genus Edaphobacter; species Edaphobacter psychrotolerans_A. Next base: position 4,060,083 of record NZ_CP132941.1, read on the forward strand.
GCGAGGCATACACAGCAGCAAGCCGATCCGCAGAATCAACCCGCCGACCGACAACCCCCCGCAGATCCAAGCCAATCTCCGCCGGCTTGCGACCAGCATCACCAGCAGCGGCCACACAAGGTAAAACTGCTCCTCCACAGCTAACGACCAGAGGTGCAGCAATGACACCGCAGGTCGCACCGAGACCAGATCCGGATCGAGGTTGGAAGCGATATTCCCTGCGTAAAACAAATAGGCCAGATGTCCTGTATGCCACTCAAGATGAAGCCACGGTGTCATCAAAAACAGCACAGCCAACACCGTGTAGTAGAGAGGGAAGATGCGCAGAGCCCGCCGCGCGTAGAAGTTCGTGAAGTATCCGGGAAGCTCCCGCGTATCCAGAAGAATTCCGGTGATCAGAAACCCGGAGAGCACGAAAAACAGGTCTACGCCCATCCATCCACCGAAACAGAGGTAAAACGCAGATCTAATCCAGATGTTTCCCGCATGGGATGTCATTCCGTAGTGACGGCAGAACACCATCAAAAATGCTAGACCCCGAAGCCCATCCAGGCTCGCTATATGTCTCGCTGAAAAGCGTGCTTCTCGGTTTGCGATGGAACTCCCTACTCAGCTACGAGCCAGATTGTAATAGTTGCGCTGAGGAGAAGCCAGAGCTCTATCCCACTTGACCGCGAACTGTTTCCGAGTCTTTTTATTTCAATCTCGTAAATCGTTCAGAATCGTCCTGCCGGAGGAACTATTGCGAAAGCTACTAGCACTTTACTTTGGGTTCAAAGGTCTGAGGGTTCAGTCATCGCCAAAGCACGATATTTTCCTGACCGAAATGCCGTCCCTTAGGCAGATCCAGTGCTTCATCCTGCTAATTATCGCCGCGACTCAACCGCTTTCAGAATACTGCAACCAGAGCCGTTTAAATCTCATTCGACGCTTTCAGCACGGGTATGAGCTCCAATTGCTATCTGACAATCAACTTGCTAAAGCAACCGGTCTTCCGTAGCAGTCAATCGTCGGGGCAAATCAGGAATAATCGCTCTTCGGCGAAGAGCGATGCCTTCCGGGCCGATGACCAGTGTGCCGAGAACAGGAGCAACGTAAGATCCGACGACGGCTGCAAAGATGATGCCGAATGCGGCATAGGTTGCTTCATAGATCAAAGTGCCTATGTCTGCTTCAGGGGCGACGTGGGTATAGAGAAGAACAACGAGGAGGCCCCAGGGAGTCTGTCTAGTGTCTCCACAGAGTGATTCAAAGACAAAAAAAAGCAAAAACCAGATCGCAGGAGCGAGGAGAAGTACCCCCTGCCATCCGGCCAGATGATAGGCGGTTGAGGTGGAGGAGAACGAAACTCCGGTACTGTCATCTTCTTCGCCGAGAATGCCGACTTCATGAGCGTAGGTGTTTCCGCTGAGATAGGTTGGTTTATTAGGCCAGATGAAGCGTGGAACTATGTTTTGGAACGCTATGACCATGGGGTATAAACCAAAGGTCCCGAATTTGGCGGTGTGATCGATGAGAGCGTCGTCGATGGAGATCATCTGAAGCCGATCGAAAAATCCCTGTGGATTATTGTAGTAGCCGAGCACGCGATCTTCATACTGGTCGGCAGAGGTCTCGATATATTGTTGGCGAACATAACTAAGATCGGAAAGGAGAGAGATGATGGTGGAGATGCTCGCTCCGCCGTTTTCATCGCGGAAATTTCTTCCGTACTGAGCATAAGGCACAAGATATCGAAAGATGAAGATGGTGGCCAGGATTGCCCCGATGACTTGCACTCTACTAAGTCTAAAGCGCTGAGATGCTACGGCTAGAATCCAGCAGACGAATGGGGCTAACATACCTTCTTTCGAGAATCCCCCTAGCCCAATAACGAACATGAGGCCCCCGGCAAGGAGGATCGGCAAGCTCACGCTGCGTTGGCCGCCGCTGCGACGGATTGTGTTGATGACTCCGATGACAATCGCCATGGGAAAGAACCGATTGAGCTGATTGAGAGCACTGAGGACAGACCCGCTGCCGGAGGGTATGAAAATGAAGGCCATGTTGACGAGAATTCCTGCAGTCAGACAGCCGACGGTGGCTGTCTGCATCTTGGCATCGCTGACCATCCTTCCCAGGAGGGCACGCTTGGGTGCGACCCTTCTAACGAGATAGACTGTGGCTAACATCATGCACATGCCAGCGAGCAAGACGGCGATGGTGAGGTTCGGGGCAAGGAGATTGGAGTCTGCGGCCTCGCCGAGATAGACCTTCATACAGAGCCCCACAACGACGCTCAGAACAGCGTTGAAAAAGATGAAGGCTCCAGTGGTACGGGAGAATCCACCCGCGATATTAAAAGCATGCGTGGCAACAAGAATGTAGAAGAAGCAGCCGAGAGAGAAGGCCGAGCTCGTCCCCTGCGCAAGCTGGATGGCACAAAGGGTCGCCGCAATAAAGAAGACCGGAACGATCGGAATGCTTTCGGGAAACGGCAGGCGCACTCGTTATCTTTCTCAATCAGGACTGATCTAGCTTCCGAAAGTCTGCGCTCGCAGGGGAGCCTTAGATTAGGTGTCAGAAGTCGATGAATCCATCCGATCGACGCTTTCAAATGATGATAGCGATAACGAGGCCGGATCGTCAAAAAGAAAACTCTTACGGAGATGCCGCAAGAAATACAAGCCAGTGCCCTTGCTCCTGCTGAATCGAGAAATCCGCTGCACGATCGTGGTGTCTGCCCTGGGTAGAACTTTCTCTATCAGAGCCGCCTGGATGTCCCCAGTGGGACGGAGATCGTCTCGCACAAACGAGGGATACACGGGTCTCTTTAGATGGCTGGATTTTCAAAAGTCTATCATCGCCCTCATCAACGAGGACGGCGGGAAGATGAAGCGTGATATCGTGGTGATAGGCAACCTGATAGCCTAGCAGCTCGATAGACGTATCGTGGCTCGACAATTTGCCCTTTGGTGGTGTTTAATTTTGTTGGTTCGATGCTCAAGGGAGTCGTCAATTGGGTACGGAAAATGCGATGAAAAACCGGCTTATTGACATTGCGGGAGCATCTTTGATCCTGGCCTACGGTGCATACATTGTCTATTTGTATCTATGCGAGTTTGGTGTGCTGCCGTTTCCTAGCTGGTTAAATTAAATCTTCTACCGCCCCGTCTATAGCCTACTGCGCGATCTCAGGGTCATTTGTAGGGCTCTCGTCACCGCCATCATTGATGAAGAGAAATACGACACACAAGGATCTTGGGGTTCATCACCGCACGCTACTCCTGTGATTACACCAACGGCGCAGCAGCTGTCGACAAGCCTGCTCATACGGCAGCATCCCGCCGCTACATTACGTCACAGACGAGAAGGCGATTTCGGCGCGGATTTCCCCAAGGCACATCGACGTAGGTACTCACTGGTAGTGAGGCCAGCTTGACCGGCAGACATCACCAGAGGATCAGACCCCGATCCTGGATTTTCTCACGAGAGTGCTCGGAAAGAGGCAGTGAGTACAATACTTTCGCTATGGCAACGGCGCACTTCGTTGCCAGGAAACGCGTGTCCGCTAGCTCGCTAAGAGTACCCTTTTGCGACGCTTGTCAGCTAAGAGCCCGGACGCAACGAAGTCCAGATACGAGTTCCATTGAGCGCCTTGGCTAAGGTTCTTGGTCACGTGAGCACGTAACTTGATCACGTCATCATTTGGCAATATCCGCACTTGCTTTTTCAAACTCTGGAAGCGGCTCCCTGCTGTCATCGACGACTAGCTTGTCTGGCATGTGGTCGATTTTAGTCCAAGTGCAAGAGGTTACCCCTTTAGCTTTGTGTACTGCTCGTCGGTAAGTGTCAGGGAGATCTCGCCAAACGAGCGCCGGATCATCATGGCAAAAGTGTCCGCTTCTCTGGGGTTTTGGCACCGCCGGCTCGGAGAGTGAACGGATGTCGTCTCGCACAGACGATCTATGCATGGAGAAGCGTACACACATCAAATAGCTTGATTTTTCTCCGATGCTGGCCGAACTGAAGGTGTGCCATCAGATACGAGACTATTCTGGCTCCTAAATCATGCTTCGGCCAGATCGCGGTCGCATTAAATCCACACCGACGCAAAATGGGAACCGCCTCGCTGCAAGCTATAACGAAGATCCCACGATCTATCGCCGCTTCAGTTAGCTGAGAGCATCCTTCATGGCGTCTGTGGCCAAATCGAATGTCCTAGTCTCTAACCTCGACCGACCTATGCTGGACGACCTCGCACAATCGTTTCCCCAGACGCATGGTGGGCTCTTCCACCGTTATGCAAAAGAAGTGCGCGGCAGCGAGCGCCAGGACCGGAATTACACCCATCATCCAACGCACTCTGAGATGTCCGGTAAGCGAGTACACTGTCGCGAACAACACGATGCCATGAATAAGGTACAGGCTGTACGAAATGCGACCCAGATACTCGGGCACGGAATGCCTCAACCACCGAGCTAACGGCGGAAGGTGCAGTGAACAGATCAATATCCCCGCCGAGCCCAAACCGTTGACTAGGAAAATTCGCCGACTTAATCCCGCAATCAGCACCGGCCGGAACGGCATCTTCAAGAGGAAGTCATAATACAGATACATTGAAGTCGCAAGCACCAACCAAAGCCATTGCCCAAACCGCGCGCAAACCTGTCTGAGAACCGCGTCATACCTAGCTAGAGTTGCTCCTAAGGAGAACAAGAATATCGTCTGGAAACTCAGCGCAATGTATCCCGGCCATCCATTTGTAGTCATCGGGTAGGCGAACACTGCCAGACCATAAATCAGCGTGAACGCTGCAGGATTCAGCCACAGCATCAGCAAACACAGCAACGGCATCACCACGGACATCTGCATCTCGAACCCCAAGGACCAGAACGCCGTATTGAAGTACGGCATCGGATACATTAGAAACTGTTTCACAACGATCGGAATCGTAATTGGCGTATGCCATGTCTGATTGAACCATGGCGTCAACGAAAGACCAGTTTTGTGAAAAATTGTCGCGCCCAAAATCGATAGTGAGGCAGCAACTGCAAACGGTAGATAAATGCGGCAGAATCGCCGGATTAGGTACAGTCTGTACGGCATCTGCCGCTTCTTCCACATTGGTATACTAAGCACATAGCCACTCAATACAAAGAACAGCACCACTGCAGATCGCCCCGACGAAATCAGCTCCAACTTGGTAATTGGAATTCCAGGAAACGTCTGAAATAAGTGGTGGAACACAACCGTTACAGCCGCTATGCCACGCAGTGCATCAAGCTGAAATAGGCGTGGCTGTGAGGACCTCTTCTGCAGTTCTTGCTCTTCATTCATGCCATGATTCGGTATGTGTCACCCCAGATCTTATCTTTACAACATCCTATCGCGCCCGGGACCCAGGCCTGTGCGACAACGAGACTGAGGTGAGTTGAGTGGGGGCTTTACGCCTATCCCGCCGAAAGGTGAGATGAGAAGGTCTCGTCAGAGACGCGAGAGACTATGCGCGTGAGGACTCATTCGCTCGATCCGCAGCTAAGTCATTGTGTGCACCTCCGCCAAGGAAGCAACCGGTTGCGACGCAGACGGCGAGCGCTATGGCGACGCAGACGGCAACGAGCGAAGACCAGCAGCCCGCGAGCAAGATGGGTAAGTTCGGAAAATGCGCTGGCCAAATTGCGCGCGTTTCGTCGCAAGAAGTCTGCTAGGCCAGCGCCGGAGACAGCGGCTCCGGCCAGTTACCGTGAGTCAGTTTGACGAATGCAACGTAGGGGGTCTTAATGAACCTCAGCATGATTGCAGGCCCAGGCGTCATAAATTCCGTCATTTCTATCGACGCGATAATTTTGAACGAAGGTTCTACGAAGGACATCGGGAAATACCCAGAGGTCAAACGGTTGTTGAGAGTGTGGCACTAACCAAACATCATCTTTGCAATGTTCCATCTGATGGAGAACGTTGACTGGAAACGGCAATAGCATGGTTTCAAAGCGGCCGGTATTGCCTTCGAGAGTGTATGGCTGACCTTTGTAGATAAGCGCGTAACGGGGACTTGTTCTGTAGTCGCCGTCAACGGATCCGTAGCCCATTTGAATGGACGAACGTTCCTGGTAATAGGTGAGATAGCGGTCGATCGACTGCCGTGCGAGAGCTACTCTGGGCGAGATCGACCTATAGGTCTTTCGTCGACCGTTCCGATTGTTATCGGAGATGCACTTGATTGGGTGCTGTCGTCTTCAAAGAAGATCATTTCTCTGTTCGTGACGACCGCTCCAACGTTTGCATATTCGCGATGCAGCTTCAACCCTTGTTTCGAGTTGAAGTCGATCGCCGCTTTGACTTGTTCCAATTCACTTGATGAATGTTCCTCTGGTAGACATGCCATACACTTTGCGATCGGTAGCGTAGCGAGGCGGTCACATGGTCGCATGGGACGTTGGGGACGTCGTTTCATCTAACCGCGGCGGGTGGTTGCAGTGAGAATTGCGAGGGTGGGCCTGGCGAATGTAACTGACTGCGATAGATGAGGCGTGCCACATCTATCGCAGCAATCTTTCGTAGATCTGTAGATGCGTTTCCACGCACGCCTGCAGATTTGAGGATGCAGTAGGGCCAGAAATCCAACTACAAATGACCCTGAGCTCGTGAAGAGGCGACGCGGCGGTAGATGACCTAATTTAGCCAGCTAGGAAAAGGCAGCGCACCAAACCCGCATAGATACAAATAGACGACGCATGCACCGAAGGCCAGGATTTCTGATGTCCCGCAATGTCAGCAAGCATGTTTTTCATCGCATTCTCCGCATCCAGTTGACGAATCCCCTAAACACCGGACCGGCAAAGATAATCACCAAAATAGCCAGCAATACGATTGTCCAAAATCCGGCAGCAGTGTCGAGCCACGATACCTCTGTCGGGCTTGCTGCAATGTCGGGCTGCATAGCTAATATTGTATCAGCTCTATTCTTCCCGCTAGTCGCGTTGATGAGGGCGAATGATAGATCTGACCAGTTGCACATCGTAGAAGCGAAATGACGGGTCCCGCCTTTCCTCTTCTCAACCCACAGATTGTGGACTGCTCCTCGGACTTGCTGAGCTGCTTATGCAGATCTCTATTTGGGCAAGAAGCATTGGTTAATCGAGCATGACTCGTCCCTTGTATAGATCGTCTGTGCGAGACGATATCTGTTCCCCTTAGGGAGAACAGATATTTGGCCGCGGCTCCGATAGTGAAAGATCGTTTCCACCTGCTATCGGCAGTCTGCGATGTCTTAGGGCTGCTCACGGCTTGTGGTTACGTGATGTTCCGTAGGCGATACCACAGAAAACTCAGCGATCCTCTCTGAGGGCACGAGATCTATACGCGTTGGTGACCAGGGATTGCGGCTTCGGCTTACTCCTTAATTCTGAATCTCCCTCATATATTGGTGAAAGTCTTCCTCGTCACAGAACCGACACAACAGATAGACATACAGAATTTGATCCTTCAAGAGGGTTCTCCACAGTATTTGCATTCCGCGTTAGGACAGCCTTTGAAATCCCCAGCCATCTTAAGAAAGATCTACCATGGCAGACGGACGATCGGCGGATTTCTCGATTGCGCAGGAGGAGGTACTTACTTGTATTTTTCGAAGCATCTCCGTGAGAGCTTTTTGGAGACGATCTGGCTTCGCTATCTTCATCTGGAAGCGTCGATCGAAAGCATTCCGCTCGTTCCGGTCTTCTTTATTGCAGCGAACCTTTGTGCCATCCAGCTGATGCGGGGGACGAGCTCGGTCTTCTCTCTCGCTGTTTTTTCTACATTTTTGTTGCCACTCATGGAATCCGATCAAAAATCCCTGTGGATTATTGTAGTAGCCGAGCACGCAATCTTCATAGTGGTCTGTAGAGGAACGCGTTCACTCGCAAACCCGATTCCTCTGGACATACATACTTGATGCACAAGGGCGAAGAGGAGGAGAATACCCTTGAGGGATCAGATCTATGTCCGGTAACGAAGAGAGACCCGAACAACCGCCAGCTATTCCACTTCCTGAACTTCCCGGGAAACTGCGCTTGTTTCTCGATGGGGTGCTTGTTCTGAGCGTCCAACTTGCGAATCAAAAATGGGGAGCTCTCGTCCCGCGGTGGATCGTCGTTCTGGGATTTGTGTTGGGATGCGTGCCGCTTGGCTACGACGTGATCCGTCTAGATAGATTCATTCAAGCCAAGGGAAAGATTTCTGAAGCGTTTAGAGATCACAAATTCTCTTTTGTTTTCGTCGCGTTGCTTGTGTTAGTAATCTGCCTTGGCGGGTTTGGAATTTGCAGTACCGGCGTTCAGCTTACTTCTGTTCCGATTAAACCTTCACTACTTGGCCCGTCTAGCGCACCCAATACGCCGGGACTGTCTCCCGTTTCTATCGCACCAACGGTGATAGCCAAACCGGTTGGCTCCAAGGTCACCGTATCACCTACCGTGCAATCGCCACAGACGATGCGCCCAAAGGAAGTTGAAAAGACTCCTCCACCGCCAACTCCTGAATCAACGCCACGAATTGCTCAGCCTCCACCGCAGATGTGAAGGCAGCGCCTGTGCCCAAGGTCCCAGCTCTCAAGCGACTTACAGCCAATTTGGCGTTCCAAAGCCCCCTCCCAAATGTCACAGGATCTGATAGTTACTCCAATAGCAGCTATTCTCAGAACTCCCCCAGCGGAGTATTCAAGCGATCCGAAGATTCGCGAACAGCAAGCACGGGATTAAAAAATGAGATATATATCTGGGAAAATTACGCAGGGGGCTAATCCCGGTCTAACACTTTCATTTCATATCTACCCCATTTCAAAATCCTACGTTCTTAATTCGTTGTGATCGACCTTGCCTCGGCGAAAGAGTGCTGTTCGAGAAAGATGGATCTTGAGGATTTAATGGTAGTCAAAATCCATTTTTTTCAAACGGTGATCCAAACGTCCAAATATTCGATTCAGGGGATTTGCGCCTACTTACGTCTGATGTGACGGTTTCAGTAAGCGTTTACGTTTAGTGAGGAAGAGATGGAAAGCGAATATCACGAAGGCCCGGAAGCTCTAGAGCCTTTCGAAAAGGGGATGACGAAGCTATTTCAAGCACCCAAACCAAGGGTGAAGAAAACGACGAAACAGGCCACTAAAACTCGAAAAGCTTCAACTGCTGACTGCGATTCGAAGAAGTAGCAGTAACGGCACGAACGGTTGAGGGCATTACTCGAAAGGGCGGTCTTTGTCGGAGAAGAAAACTATCGCGTGTTGCAGTTGCGGATTTGGGGGCAGGTCAAATAGAAGTGCAGCCAACACAGAGAATCACGGGACTAAGGTTCTGCCTTCGGTCTTAGGTTGGTTACTGCCGATGACCATTGAGCGGGAGCTGAAACGAGACTAGTGCGCGGTGAAATTCCAGTTTGAAGGGATTTCATCTCCATCGAGGCCTATTCTCAAGCACCCGTTGCCATCCATTGAGGAACTTAATAGACCGTTCGTCGCTCGATTCTTCAGTCGAAAAGTTCCATCTCCGAAATTCTGGATGAGCCATCGCTGATTGTAAGCCGATGTGGGCGGCTGAAGCGTAACGGTTGATCCTCCCTGCGCAAGCGCGAGGGCTTCGTCCATGGAAGCTGACAGAAGTTGAAAGTCACCGTCTCCAGCAGGGGTCATTATCCATTGCGTCGCTGCACCAGAAAGACCTGTTGACGTAACGCACTGATCGGAAGATGCGGAAAGATTCGCGTCTCCGCTCTTTATAGAGTAGTACAGTCCCGTCGATGCGGCCTCCGGCATTATGTGTAGCGCTGATAGAGTGTTTTGGACAAGAACGCGGGCCAGGCGAATACGATGGGCCCCAGAGACAACAGGTTTTCTTTCAATTGGATACTCAACACGAGACTGTGCGAACATGCTACGCAGCCATTGGACGTCCGGACTATCCTGCTCGGGAATGTGTCCTCCTCCCAAGTTGTAGTAAGAGTCCAGGAGGTTATTTACGACCAGATTTCCCGTAGACTCGGGGAGATATGTCTGAGTGGATCCTGTTAAACCTAGATTGAGAAGATTTGTGTGACTCTGCCCCGGATCGGTCAAGAATCCTCCTTGAAACTGGAGCCCAATCAGCGATATGTTCCCATCGAAATTCCCTATATCAAAAGGTTGTGCACTATTCGTATAGACCGTCCCTGACTGCTCTGTTACAGTCCCGCTTCCCGAGAGAATAAAATTAAAGGGACCAGTTCCGCCTGCATCATGCCAGTTATCTTGAACCATATACTTGCCATTTGAAGTAACACTGAACGAAGTTGCTCCGGCCATGCTCTGCAGAGAACCCGTGTAGTGGTTTGTTACTCCAAGGGTTCCTTCCTTTTTGACGCGGAAAGGACCTCCAGTAACATTTACGCCAGTGATCGAGCCTAATGTATAAGTCGAGAACAGCTCGGCGGTAGCATGTTCTACACCATCAAAATTAACGCTATAAGCGTTGCCCGACTGCAATTCAGCTTCGTCTAGAATAATTTGAGTGCTTGGCTGGTCAGCGATCGAAAGGACAATGCCATCATCGTTATGAGTCCCGGACACACCCAAGTACTTCACCGCTGCGTTAGAAGTATCAATTCTCAGCACAGGCCCGCTAAGGCTACTGTCCCCCTGCAAAAGGGTGCCATAGGCATCATCTCCAATGAGTTGAATTGTACTCTCGGGTGGGATGGTGATGGTTTGCATCACTTGATAATGGCCAGCTGGTACATGCACCACAGGGCTGGATATGCCACTGGCAACTGCCTGATCGATGGCGGTTTGTATAGCCGCGCCCGTGAAAGATTCTACCTCAAATATGGTTCGTTTAAGGTTGGGTGGTACATAAACGTTATCAGGAATTGAGACGTCCGGGATACTACTAGGCATCGTAATAGTGTCATCATAGGCATCAATCCTCCCTTGCCATATCGACCCTCCATCAGTCAGAGGTCCGGGATTTGGGGTATAGATGTTCCCGAAGGAAAACAGATCCTTTAAGGCTGTCAAGTCCCAATTACCGAGGACAGCCGAAACTGAACTATCTGTCATACGGACGACGTTATCGATCAGCATAAGCGGTCCGAGATCACCAAGGAAAAAGGGCGAGGTCTTAGGGTCTAAAATTGTATTGTTTTGGATCGTAATAGTGGCGTTATTAGCTCCGAATTGATATGCCGTGAAGAAGGATTGCGATGAAACGGATGTATTATGCCTAGCTGTAAAATAGCTCGTATTAATAATGCTCATGTCCGATATCTGAGATTCCTTGAAGAAGCTATTTGACACAATAAAGCTACCCGCCCCCAGCGTGTTTGACACCGCCGTTCCACAATTTAGAAAAAGAGAATCGTTTACGAAAATATTTAGAGTATTGAAAGTCTCGACGGAGAGCCCGATGCTTGAAATGTGATCGAAAAACACTCTCTCGACAGTAGTCTCAGCATCAACTCCAAGTTCTATGCCGAGCTTGACTCCCTTGATATGCTGATCAGACAATTCGATAAAGGTAGAGTAGTACCCCCCAGGAGAAGTGAGAGTACTCAAATTCTCGGCAGTCGTCGCCGCACCTTCACCATCGAAGCTCAGCCTTGAGATGCGAAAATAGCTCGACCCGTCAGTCTGAAGCATTGTCCCACCAGTACCTCCTTTCCATGTCAGCTGAGTTGTAGAGGGATCCTCGCCGATGAGGCTAAAGTATGCTTTGTGCGTAATAGTCAAAGGACGACTTATGACATAAATCCCCGATGGGAACCAGAGTACGGGTGATGCATTTGAACCGTTAAGATCGTCTAGCGCTCGCTGTATCGCATTCGTGTCATCCGTTTTCCCATCACCCGCAGCCCCGTAGGCGGTCTTTATATTTGTCCAGCTCGAAAATGGCCCAACAAACTCGTCGCTAGCTTCCATGAAATAGCTTGGAGTGTTAAGAGAGCTGGGGGCACAGGTAACGCTCACAGATTTGGAGAGCGGAGGGTAAGACGCGGACACAACAGCTGTTCCGGCACTGATGCAAGAAAGAAGACCATTCGCCGAAACTGTCAGGATGGTAGAGGTCGAACTCCAAACTGCTAGATCGGTGACGTCCATACTCGTTCCGCTCTGAAGCATAGCACTCGCAGATAATTGAGTCGGTGAACCTACTCGAACTGATGCCGTCGGTGGTGAAATGTTCAACCCGAGGAGCGGATCGGCACATTGAACCTCTGCGATAGCAGACGAGGTCGGTCCGTCTAGTGCAACTGTGATCTGTGTCGATCCCGAAGCAATGCAAGTCAATAAGCCATCAGAACTGACCTGCGCGACGGAGGTCGACGTCGTGCTCCAGACCGCCGACGAGCTAACATCGGTGGTCGTTCCGTCGCCGTAGTGGAGAGTGGCATCCAATTTTGTTGTCTGGCCGACGAGTTGAGGTGAACGAATGCCACTCAAAATGAGCTGCGCGGTGGAGCAGTTGAGAGCTGAAGACGTAGTTACGCCGTTGATGGTAACGATAATCCTAGTGCTACCTGCTGCCGCGCAGCTCAACAAGCCCCGTGAACTGACACTGGCGATGGAGGATGCTGCCGTGCTCCAAGCTGCGGATGAAGTGACATCCGCACTGGTCCCGTCGCTGTAACTGAGAGTTGCGTGCAATTGGACGGTCTGCCCAAGAAACAACTGCGGAGGTTGTGGTTCAATGGACAATTGATTCGTTGTCGATTGGGTGATGCCTGCGCCGCACCCCAATTCAAGTAGAAGTCCTAAGGAACAACACCATACAGCGAATACTCCGCGAATTCGATACATGTCGAGCCTCGTTAAGGAGGCATATCGACCTGATCAATCTCCAAAGAGCCTTGTGCCTCAAATTGAGGCACAAGGCATAACGATCTGCTGTTCGAACCTTCCGTTTAACGGAGCAGCCTCAATAACGGCATGCAATTTGGCGGGCTGTCAGTAGGCCAACTTTCTGACGTAGACCGATCACAGCCAAATATTTGGCCCGCTCCGATGGAACTTGGAGGAGAATTCCGTTTCTATTCATTTCGGGATGGGCATCTACTCCGATCTTCGACAAGAGGAATAAAAGTCTCCTTGGATCTCACGATTTAGGATCCTCATTCCTGAAGTGCAACAAATTGGGGAGTTTCAGAATCAGGAAGTGCAATCAGCTAGATTTGACCCAATGACGGCGCTATCTTGACGAAGCCTCTATGTCACCGCCCGATCTGACCAGATTTCCGTCAGTTACTGCCTCTTTTCGAAGTATCTTTCCAAGCATCCCGACCGCTCGAGCTTTCCCCTGCGGGGATTCCCGGAGTGGTTGAACCCAATGAACAACTTCTGGCTTTGGCGCTGGCAATCCGGGCTTGACCCGGGAGCAACTCAAGCCTAAATCGGCGTTCAATTTTGATTCGGGTGACGCGACCAATCTTAAGGTGGTTGTACTTACTTCGCTCCTTGCCAACGAGGTGGATGGCGTTTGCAGGCTCGTTGGATGTGCGGGCGCCAAACGCAGTTTGTACTGCCATCCTGCCTAGGAGTGGCAGAATATAATGCTCCCATGCGGGAGACAGGAACTACGGCGCAGACTGCGTGCACGGAGAAGAACCACCTGGGTCTGCCGGCAGCAGCAGTAGGGTGGGGCTGCCGCCTCTGCGATGTTCTGGAACGCCGTGAGGTTTTAAGTATCGCTCTAATATTGGCGATTATTTTTGCCACCGCGTTTGCAATCGGTTCGCACCGGCCGATGTGGTTTGATGAAGTTTTGACGATCCTAATAGCGACACGGCCGAACATCACTTCTTTGATGGCGGCGATGCCAGCAGACGGTAGCCCACCTCTGCTGCACTTGACTGTCAGGGCTCTAACTGGCGTGCTGGGGCCGACGCAGCTAGCCGCTCGACTGCCTTCGATGGTCGGCTTTACGGGGGCGTGTCTAGCACTTTATCTGTTTGTGCGTCATCGTTGCGGTGTGGCGGTAGGGTTTCTTGCGCTTGCGATTATGGTGAGCGAGCCTGGCTGGTGGTACGCGTTTGAATCGCGCCCGTATGCGCTGATGCTGGGTTTTATGATGCTGACAATTGTGAGTTGGCAGAGAGCTGCCGAACGGCAGAATGGTCGAGGGCTGGCACTGTTTGGGATGGTGGTCGGAATTGCAGGAGCTACGCTGAGTCATCAACTTGGCCTCCTGGAGATTGCGTTTGTTATTTTTATTGCGGAGGGGTGGAGGTGGAGTGAGACGAAGAAACCGGATTTGCCATTGTGTGCTACGTTTCTGATTGCTCTTCCGCTTCTGACTATCACAATCCCATTGATGCGGCACACGCGGGACCAGGTATTAGAGGTCGCGATTGCAGCGCGGCCGGCATACACGCTGCTTACGCCGTTTCACTGGATTGGTGTTGCCCGGAAGTCGTTTCGCGCAATCTTCGGGCTTTCTACTCTGTTGCTCGGCGTGCCGCTTGGGGTTGTTGTATTACGGAAGCTTAGGGGCAAACATGTGCGGGAGCCTGGTTTGATGGTTATGCGGGGATACGAGATGGCTGCTGGTATAGCTCTAGCGGCTCTGTTGCCACTTACATTATGCGTGATGATGCCGGTCAACAACTACTATGAGTGCAGGTACGCCATAGCCGCAATGGCGGGAATTGGAATTCTTGGGGGCTTCGGGTATGGCACTACCTTTCCGGATCGACGGGATCTTATCGGTGCCTCTATTGGCCTTTGTGCGTTGCTGTTTGTTTGGAATGTAGTCAATGACGTTAGGAGTAGGGATCGTGCGGTTCCGGTGTTGTCGGAGAGCGTGTTAGGGGTCGATTCGGATATCCCGATTATGACGGACAGCTGCTTTTTGTTTTATCCGATGTGGTGGTATGCCTCGGAGCCGGAGCGCACCCGGCTGCACTACATGTTCAATCTCGCGGATCCGATGGAGGTTGCCGAGAAGTCGGCATTGCTGGAACGTGGACGTTTTCCGATGCAAGTCGAACCGGAGCAGAGCTTTTTGGCGCGCTATCCGCGTTTTATTGGGTATCAGCCTTCAGCGGGACTGTGGGAGCGACTGAATGCGATGGGATACAGGCGTGAGCACCTTGGCACTCCGGACGGTGCGTTCTGGCTATTCGAGAGGTAAGTACTCCAGTAGACTCAACGGTCTGCCGTTGCCATCATTGAGGAACAGGATTTGCAGATAGGTCCACCATGATAGAGGATCAGCTCGTCACCGCGGAGCGCTTACCGAGATCGCAGACAACAGCTGATTCGGGTGCGCATTTCTTCTCTTGACCTAAACTGAGGTTTGTCGGGTTCGGGGTCTATGTTTCTGCCAGCTCTTTGGCCTGCCCGTTTCTTCAGGGAGGGCGCTCACGAAAGCTGGAAGCGGCGATCCCTTTTTCTGATCGAAGAGCCGCTACGTCTAGCGGTTGACGATCGCAGCCAATGGAATCCTTGACACCGATGCACTACTCCATGCAACGGGTTTCGTTGGAGTTGTCATTCTAGTGCGCTGGCCTCATAGGCCTGCGAGAAACGTCATCAAGACTTTATCCTCTCGCCACCGTTTCTCCCCGCGCACGGGGCTGAGCTTATTCAATTCTCTTCGAAACCGCTCTGGTGTCATAAGTAGATATTTTTGGGTGGATCCCAGTCCGGAATGTCCCATATAAACCGCCAGGGCAGGCAGCATTCGGTTTAGGTCGGCGCCGTTTCGAATCCAGGATGTGATCCGGTGAACGGCAAAGGTTGGCCTGAGGTCTTGCATAGTGGGTTGGTTCTTAGATCCGTTAGAACGGGTAATGCAGGCGATCTTGCGAAGTTTCTGGAAATTGATGATGAGAGATGTCGTCACAAGAGCATAGCCATCATTCTTGATGAACATGAGGTCGCAGTGAATCTGAAGTGTAGATCTCCAGGCTACATATGTTCGGATGGCATCAAGCAAATCTTTGCAGATGGGAATTTGACGCGACCGATCTGACCGACTGTTATGGATTGTGAGTATTCCTCTTTTCAAGTCCATATCGCCGCATCTGAGGGCAAGCGCTTCTCCTACAGTAACGCCCGTACCGTAGAGAAGAAGTATCAGTGCCCGGAAGGTCTGTGGGGAGATCAAGCACCTCTGTTGCTTTTGGCTGTTAGGGGTCGCCTGCAAAAGAGAGCGGATGTGCTCCCGACTGTAAATGTGAGGAACAAATGTTTGACGAGCCGCCGGCCTAGGCGTCGGCATGAGCAATACCGGCATGAGCTCACGGAGAGTCCAGAATTCAAAGAAGTACATAAGCAGGCGGTATTTCCGGCGCCAGCTAAACGTCACGGAGGGCTGGCCGTCTAAAAACCTAAGTATATCTTCGGTCGTTACTTCACTCAGCGGCACATCACCCAGCAGCCTCAGAAGCGTTGTGAGTGTTGACTCCTCGGTTTGATATTTGAGACCGACCGCTCGCTTTTGCATGACGTATTGTTCAATTGCTTCTGACAGTCTCACTGCAAGCCCCCCAAGTTAAATGCGACCACTTGCTTAAGAGAACGGACGTCGAGCTTCGCGTAGATACCTACCGATTTGATATTGCGATGACCCAGAAAATCTGCAATCTCGATCAAGGAAGACCCTTGGTGCAACAGCTGGGTCGCGCAAGCGTGTCGAAGCGAGTGAGTTCCATAACGAGCCAACTTGATCCCCAGGGTCTTCATTCGGAATCCTACAACCTTAGCTAAAACCGTTTGGTTCATCACCCGATACGGCGGCTTGAGGGTCACGAAGAGATGTCGGCTTGCACACGATGGGCGACCGTGCCGCAGGTATCGTAGTATCGCTCTACCGACCTCGAACACAATAGGGAATTCCTGGGCCTTCCCGCCTTTAGCTCTATGGACTGAGAAGGTCTCGTTGACCCAGTCAAAGTCATCGATCGTAAGGCCCCTAATCTCTATGCCTCGTAATCCGTAAATCGAACAGAGAAATAGTATCGCTGTCGTTCTCAAGTCCGCTGCGGTTTCGTTTGCTGCGGAGCTAAGCAGTCGTCTGACCTCGCTCCAGCGTGGTCCCTTTGGTAGTTCGTTGCTTCGGGGGATTCGAGGACTCTTGATACCGCGTACCATCCTTGCTTCGCTGAAGCCATTTTTGGCTGTGTATTGGAAGAACGTGCGCAAAGATTGGCAATGTGCAGCCATCGATCGCGGCTGCAACCCAGCTCTACGCTTGCCTTCCAGATACTCGTCAACAAGGTTGAGGGAAACGTTCGAGATGTCATCATGGCGCTCTCCCGCCCAGGCAAGAAATTGCAATATTTTCTTCCGATGATTGTCGATTGAATCGGGCGACATCGGTCGCGTGATCGTAATGTAGTGCATGAAGCCGGCAAAAACCGTATCGAAGGGCTTAACAGGTGTAGCCGGGGAAACGAGCAGGTTGTGAAATCGGAGCCAATTTTCGGCAGTGTTCCTAAATGTGTAAGCAGTTGAGGCTCCCACTACCCTTGTTTGATGGGATTGAATATATGCAACCCAACCCTGAGTGGCGACTTCAAGTTCGGCCGTGTGCACATTGCGCAAGGCGTTTAAGCCCAGCAAACGATTGATATGTAGCAAGCGACTTGCAACCACGCGGACGTGCGTCTCACTCGTGCCCTGCTTGAGCAGATGTGACAAATATTGTTCCCGCTCCCGCCGCAACGGGGCTTCAAGCTGGCGCGAACGTACAAATTCTTTCGCACAGATGTTTGCTTTCATTTTGCCTCCTCTCAAAGGGATACTAAGGCCTTCGTGTCGGGATCTTGCTCAGGGCCTGATCTAAATGAAGTGATCCAAGAGTTCTTTGACGTCGTTCGTGGATCTTTGTCTGAGCAAGAGCATTTCGACGAGCTTAACCATTAGATAGAACAAGTGGCTTCTCACGATAACTCCATTCGCTCCGATGCAAGGCGAATCTTCGAGTAACCATCAAAGTAAAGAATGTTGCCATCAGTATGGGGAGGCCTGCCATTAGAAGGCTCACGAAGTAGATAATGGCCATCCGCATTGAACTTAGCCGCGTGGAAGCGACCTAAGGGTGCTAACCCCAAGCCGAGCGCCTGATCTCAGAATGTACGTATATTCCTGGAGCGGGCGGCACACTACTGCGGAACCGTGACCCCGGGGAGCAAGGCAACCGCCCAGGCACTTACAACCAGGGGAGCAAACGGTATCCCGTTAGCCTTCCAGCTGATAGCATCAGGGAAACTTTACCTGACCCTTGCCACGGTCACCTTGTTTCTCTCTATCGTTACCGAATCTACGGAGACCTTTGGATGTCGCGAGTCGTTGTTATCGGAGCCGGTGCCATGGGCCTGGCCGCCGCCTATCGAGCAGTCAAACTGGGCCATCAGGTAGACCTCATCGAGGCATCACCCGAACCCGGCGGTATGGCAGGCCACTTCGACTTCGACGGAATCTCCATCGAACGCTTCTATCACTTCGTCTGTCACAACGATCTCCCCACCTTCGCCCTCATGAAAGAACTCGGCATCGCCGACAAGATGATATGGCGCCCCACCACCATGGGCTTCTTCTCCGGCAACACGCTCCACCCCTGGGGAGACCCCATCTCTCTCTTTCGTCTCCCCGGTGTAAGCCTCATCGACAAGCTCCGCTACGGGCTCTTCGCCTTCGTCTGCACCCGTCGCAACCACTGGCCTGCCATCGAAAACGAGTCGGCCAAAAGCTGGATCATTCGCTGGTCCGGAGCCGCCAACTTCGACCGCTTCTGGAAGCCGCTCTTCGCGCACAAATTCTACGAATACGCCGACAACATCTCCGCAGCATGGATCTGGACCCGCATCCGTCGCGTCGGCCGCTCCCGCAAGAGCATCTTTCAGGAAGAGCTCGGATACATCGACGGCGGTTCCATCACACTCATCAACTCCCTCGTCGCAGCGATTCAATCCCTCGGCGGAAGAGTCCATCTCGGCAACCACGTCCAGCAAATCACCGTCGAGCAGGTCACAGGCCAGCAAAACCGCGTTACCGGCGTCCAGACCGCCAAAGGTCACTTTCCCGCCGACGCCGTCATCTGCACCGCACCGACTCCGCTTGTCTCCGCTATGATTCCCGAGCTTCCCAGCGAATGGAAGGATCGTTACAACGCCATCCACAACATCGGCGTCATCTGCGTCATCTTCAAACTCACTCGCTCCGTCACCCCGCACTTCTGGGTCAACGTCTCTGAGCCAGACATCGACATCCCCGGCATCATCGAGTTTTCGAACCTTCGCAAAGCCGGCGACCACAGCATCGTATACGTGCCGTTCTACATGCCAGTATCAAACCCCAAGTTCTCCGCGCCCGAAGAAGACCTGGTCGCCGAAGCCTTCGCGTGTCTCCAGCGCATCAACCCCAAACTCACAACCCAGGACATCGTCGCCACCAAAGTCGCTCGTCTCCGCCACGGCCAGCCCATCTGCGAGCCCGGCTTCCTCTCCAAGATCCCGCCCGTCCGGACTCCCATCGCTGGCCTCCAGATCGCCGACACCTGCTTTTACTATCCCGAAGACCGCGGTATCGCCGAAAGCGTTCGTGTCGGCGCAGCCATGGCCGAATCCATCACCAGCGGAAAACCAGTCCACACCGCACCCGCCGTCGTTTGACAACCTCAGCTCAGGTTCATTTTCTTCGGCTTGCTGACAACATTTCGATACTCGCCAAATAAGTTCCATGGGCGAACAAAATAGCATGCCCATCGTTACGAGCCAAATGGCACGGAGGATTTTTTGGCCTCGAAAGCCAACCTACGCGGCCTTGACCACCCTTTGGCCGCGCTTATAGGTCACTGGGACAGGACGGTCCGAATAGAAACCAGTTATGCACTTAGAATGTATGTAAGCCAGCACTCCAAAATGAATCTCAGAGACAAAGATAACGATTGTTGGATATGTAGCTTTTAAGTGCGAGCTGGACCCGAATTCGTCCGCATAGATTGAGGCCGGAACATGCAGATTAGTGAATTGAGGAAAGAGAGGGTATTTGTCAGCATTTTCCTGTTTCTTGTGTGCTTGGTCATGGCGCGGGCAGTACATGCAGGCTGGTTTGAAACAGCAACCAACACTCGTCTCCATCCTCCACCCGTAGGAACTCCTTACACTCCACTCTTTGATAGACCGTCCCATCTACCCGATGCCTACCGTGTACTGATGCCTGCATTGGGAAGATTCGTAATGAAGACTTTTCACATCCCTGATGCGCCAGCGGTTGCAGCATTGTTCGACTTCATCAACGGATTCGGCGCATGCTATTTGTTTTATCGCGTCACTGTCGATGCTTTGTCTGAGACCCGTTTGGCAGCAGCACTTTTTTTGGCAATGATCCAGTTCGGACTCTACTATATCGTTCCGTGGCAAAGACCGGAGACTACGCCAAGTGCTCTATATTTAGCTATCTGCCTATTTTCGTTTACAAGACTCAGAACAAACTCGAATTGGGTTTTTCCGATCGTAACGGCAACTATCCTTCAAGATTTTATCCGAACGGACATCCCATTAGTTTTGGGAGTTTCCGTTATGGTCTTAGGAAGTTTACCTACTGCTCCAAAAACATTTGGTTCCCGGCGCCACATGCTATTATTGGGCTCAGCGCTCATTTGCCTAACTGTTTCCGCGCAGGCTTATCTCAGTTATGTGCGCTTCCCAAACCTGCATCGTTGGCCTGTGGACAACCAGATAGTTACATTAAAGACGAATCTGCTCAATGCTCATTCTCTTTCGTCCGGCCTGGTCGCCTTATTCCCCTTCGTTCTCTTCGCGATTTACATCGCGAGAACGCGACCCTCCTTAGATGCGAGCGACAGGCTTATCATGATCGCTTCGGGTTTATACTTGGTGGTGTGGTTATGTGCTGGTCACCTCTCGGAGATTCGAATCTTCGTCCCTTTTATGATCGCCTTGTCCAGCGTAATCGCCAAGGTGCTAGGTTCCGCCCAGACTGATGATGGCATCCACTGAGACGTTCTAACGACACGTCGCGACCCTCCTAGTGTCGGCGTGACATGTCGAGTATGCGAATGCCTGAAAAAACAGTAGTAGATAAAGCCGGAGAGACGGTTGGCGTAGGAATAGCGATGGCGTCAGACGTGGCAGGGGTCATCAAAACTGCAATTGGCGCTGCCGTGACCACAGTGACCGAGGTTCTAAAGTCGACCCCTGTCAAAAAGCCAGCAAAGAGAACTGCCCCGAAAAAGGCAGCCAAAAAGACATATCCGAAAAAGACCGCGAAGCAGGTCGTGACAACGAAGAAAGCGAAGAAGGCACCTGCAAAGAAGGTCGCTAAAAAGGCTGCCGCCCCGGCTAAGAAAGTTGCGAAAAAAACGGTAAAGAAGGTTGCAAAGAAGACGGGTCGACGGCGGTGACAACGGGGTACATCTCCTCACGGAACAGTCTCAGTCGCTCATCGATACGGACTTGATCCACGACATCCGCCATTGAAGCCCCAAGGGGTCATGCCGGCATAAGCGTTGAGTATCTCCATGCGCTCCGATCTAGGAACTGCGCCCTTGTACAATTCCCAATTGCGGCACAAGCTGCCCGTTGAGGTACTGCGTAATGGCGAAGAAGGAATCCGAGAAAAAGACACTCAAAGCGATTGATAAAGCCGTAAGGAAGGCCATCAAGAGTGGCATCAGCGGAGGGCTGGTAGACCAGACGGTCGCCACATCCATCCATGCGGCCACCATAAAGGCTGCAAGGAAAGCGGTTGCTCCGACGAAGGAAGACGTCAAAGCCGAAAGGCCCGCCTCCCCCAAGAAAGCTGCAAAGGCAGCGAAAAAAACGGAACAGGATGTGGACTGAAGATCTGATTCTGACCGGATAATCAGAACCTGCCAAACCGGGAATGTAATCAATCAATGTCTTGGTTTCCGAGCGTTGCTTCTGCAAGATATGAGCGACGTTCCCAACTGAAAGGCCTCTCCTCGGAGGGAGGAGTTTTACTCCTCCCTGTCTGCTGCCGCTGGCGCGTCTTCCGCCACCCACCACAGCGGCCTGTTCCTGCCGCAACGCGACCCTGAAATCCGGTGCGCTCCTGCGCACAAATGGAAACCAAACCTGCTGAGGTGAGTGTACCGGACATGCGTTACATTGTGGACTTGAGACATCCGTTACAAGCCCATTGCGGTGGCGATGGTTCGAGTTGAGGTGGGCACGAGAAGACATATATCCGGTCGTCGAGGCCGTGGGAATGTGGGAATCCCTAAGGGATTTCCAAAGAGTGTGGGAAGGGTGGGAAGCCGGCTTCATGGCTTTCCATGCTTTCCATACTCTGTCATTTCCATGGCCTGTTTTGCCCGGCGACCCAGATAAATAAGCTACGCCACCTGGCCCAATACACCGCACCCACCACGACCGCTTATCGTGATCGGTTATCAATGAGTGCATTGGTGATTTAGCATCAGTCAAACGGAAGCGCGACCTGGCGAAGGCAATCCGTGCCAGCTCATCGCTGGGTGAACCAGCCAGATGTGGACCCAATTCTGCAGTTCCATGGCTTCGCTACGATCCCTTGCGCTTCTACAGGAGATGAAATAGGATTCCTGTAGAAGTAAACAGGGTGGAACATGATGAACGAACGCATCGATCTTCCGCAGGGCACATTGGACCTGCTCATTTTGAGGACCTTGGCGCTGGGACCGCAGCATGGATGGGCGATCTCGGAGCGGGTACAACAGGTGTCGAGTGATGTGCTGCAGATCCAGCAGGGATCGTTGTATCCGGCGCTGCACCGCCTGGAGCGACGCGGCTGGATCAAGTCCCACTGGGGCACCTCCGACAACAACCGCAAGGCTAAGTTCTACGGACTTACCCCTGCTGGCAAGAAACAACTGGCTGTGGAAACAGAGAGCTGGCGGAAGCTGACCGTCGCAGTCACCCAGATTTTAGAGAGTGCATGAGGTAGCGCTATGCTGAATGATCTACGTTTTAGCTTTCGTGCCCTGTTCCGCCGCAATGTAATGGAAGCGGAGTTGGAGCAGGAAGTCCGCTTCCACTTCGAACAAGCGGTGGAGAAAAATCTCCGTGCCGGGATGAGCCGTGAGGAAGCGATGCGCCGCGCACGGCTGACGTTTGGCGGCCACGAGCAGGTGAAAGAAGACTGTCGACAAGCGCGCGGGACAGGTGCTCTCGAAAGCTTCTGGCAAGATATCCAGTACGGATTTCGCGTTCACCGCAAAAGTCCTGGCTTTTTTATCATTGCGGCATTGACGTTGGCTCTTGGCATTGGAGCTAGTACCGCCGTCTTTAGTGTAGTGAACACAATCCTCTTGAGATCGTCGCCCTACCCCAATGCCCAGCGGGTTGTGGTGCCATGGCGCGTGGCACCGATCGGGTCAGCTTGGAATACCGGCAACTTTCCTTGGGGAGACAGGGAGTTTGTACAGCTGAGCAAGACCAGCACTGCATTTCAAAACCTGGGTACGTTCAGAAAAGATAACTTCAATTTAACCGGATCGGCCAACCCCGAGTATCTGGAAGGCGTTCGTGCCTCTTCCGGACTTTTTGCCACGCTGGGTACGGCCCCGATCCTGGGACGCACCTTCACCGCGGAGGAAGACCGGCCCGGCCAGGCGCTGGTCGTCGTCCTCAGCCATCGTCTGTGGAAGTCTCGCTTTGGTGGCGACCCCAGCGTTGTCGGCAGCACGATCCACCTCAGTGGCCTTCCATACACGGTGATCGGAGTCATGCCTGCCGACTTCACCTTCCCCAACATGGCAGGGATGCCGGCAAGCATCGATCTGCCCAGGGAGACTCAGCTTTGGGTGCCGCTGGCACTTCCCGCAGTACCCCCCAGGGGACCGAGCGATCTCAGCATTATTGGAGAGCTAAAGCAAAACGTGAGCCTGGCACGGGCGCAGCAGGATTTGCATGCCTACGATCGCCGCTGGTTAGAATTAAATCCCACACTGAAAGGCTGGTCCTCGGACGCCGTTCCTTTGGCGAAACAAGCCGTGACAGACACCCGGCGGCCCCTGTTGCTGTTGTTCGGTGCGGTGTGTGTGGTGTTGTTGATTGCCTGTGCAAACGTTGCTGGACTGACACTCAACCGTTCACTCGGGCGGCAAAAAGAATTTACCCTGCGCGGAGCCCTGGGTGCGCGGCGTAGCCGGCTCGTCAGCCAACTGATGACGGAGAGCCTGCTGGTGGCGCTGACCGGAGGCATATTGGGAATTTTGCTCGCCGAAGGCAGCCTGTCTCTGGTGAGGCATCTGGGACCAGAGAGCATTCCACATCTTCACGAGATAGGTCTTGACCTGAGTGTCTTCGCGTTTGCGCTCGGCATCACGCTCCTTACAGGGGTTCTCTTTGGTTTAGCGCCAGCCTTTGGAGCTACGCGAATCAATCTGGTTGAGGCGTTGAAAGAAGGAGGCCAACGATCAGGGGGAAGCGTATCGGCGCCAAAGATTCGCAATGCGTTGCTTATCTCACAGGTCGCCCTAGCGCTGGTGCTGGTGGTTGCAGCCGGTTTGCTGGCTCGTACCTTCTATCACATGATCAACGCGAATAGCGGCTTCGATGCTACGCACGTTGTCACCTTCGAAATACCGCTGCCGGCCACGAAATATAGCGACACGGATCGGATGGCGCAGCTATATCAACAAGTGCAGCAGCGGCTCCAAGCGACCCCAGGGGTACAGTCTGTCGGCTTCGCTTCGGTTGTTCCCATGGCGGGTCCATCGGATTCCACGGAAATCCGCATCCCGGAGCACCCAAGCACGGATCCTGCGCAGAATCCCGTAGCAAATTACTTATTCGTTTCACCTGGCTACTTCCATTCCATCGGTGCGCCGTTACAGCGCGGGCGCGACATCAGCGATGCAGACAACCTCACCTCTGCACCGGTGACCATCATCAACAGTGCCATGGCAAAGAAATACTGGCCTGGAGAAGATCCTATCGGCAAACAGGTGGGGGTTGGGTCGACCAGGTA
Organism: Tunturiibacter psychrotolerans; assembly: GCF_051013365.1. Classification (GTDB taxonomy): domain Bacteria; phylum Acidobacteriota; class Terriglobia; order Terriglobales; family Acidobacteriaceae; genus Edaphobacter; species Edaphobacter psychrotolerans_A. The sequence continues at coordinate 4,085,008 of NZ_CP132941.1, forward strand.
TCCGGTACGGACGATCGTCGGCGTGGTCGCGGACATCAAGCAAGTGTCCGTGCGCGAAGTGCCGGCCCCAGCTATGTTTGTGCCCTATACCCAGAACGAGATCAGGACATGGCCTTCGATGCCGACCTTGCAATATGCAGTTCACACGAAGGTCGATCCAGACTCCATAGCCGGCAATATACGGGAGGCGGTCCATTCCGTTGATCCGGATTTGCCTCTTGCAAACTTCGCGACGCTCACCACGCTGGTAGATACGTCGCTCAGTGCCGACCGTTTCGCAACGCTTCTCCTGAGCGCCTTCGGCGTGCTGGCGCTCATCCTGTCTGCGATTGGCATGTATGGTGTCGTGTCTCACTCGGTGATGCAGCGCACACCGGAGATCGGTATTCGCATTGCGTTGGGGGCTCGACGGCATCAGATCCTTGTCATGATGCTCGGACAGGGTTGCCGCCTTGCCGGCGCAGGAATCGCGATTGGACTGATTGCTGCGTTGACGACTACTCAGCTGATGACGCGCTTCCTGTATGGGGTCCAGCCGACAGATCTAACGACGATTAGCTCGGTGTCGCTCCTTCTGCTGGCCGTCGCTCTACTGGCCTGCTATATTCCCGCCAGAAAGGCAATGAAAGTAGATCCCATGATCGCGCTGCGCTACGAATAAGGACCATTAGCGACTGGCGCGCCTGTCAGGGCACGAAGAATATTGCCGCTTGAACTTCAAATTGGTGCTTGAGGCGCCCCCCAACGTGGATGATCTGACCAGCGATCAGACCCGACAAGCTTGGTTATTGTCCGCGAATTGGCTGCCAGTCAAGTGGTGCCAACAGGCCAAAGCACGTTTCCACAGAGTCGGCACCTTCAACCCTGGAAACGCGCCTCGGTGATTTTGCATCAATCGAGAAAATGGCCGGTAACTTCCGGATCGCCGACGATCCAGGATGAAACCCAATTATCCTCTCCTGCAGTACTGGAACTGCGTGGTCTGAGGCGAAATCAGTCCGGTGGTCCAACTGCACCTAATGCCTGGCCTGCACAAATGTTGCCAGATCATTCAAGTCCTTACCCGCTCCATCCGGAACCGCCCCGAGCTCTTCTGCCGCAACATGTGCGCGATTCACCCAGAAGGTAGGATAGCCGAACCACTTTGCGCCCACCGCATCCCAGCCCCCAAACGCAGCAAAAGCGATCTCTTCTTTCCTCAACCCAAAGGCGCCCATCGCCATTCCGTAGGCCCGAGGATCAGGCTTGAACACTCTCACCCGATCAGTACTCAAGTGATCTTCAAAAATCCCCTCAAGGCCGGAGTTCTTCACAGCCTGATCCAGCATCGCTGCAGTAAAGTTCTCCCGGCTGTCCGTTGCGGTATTTCGTGAGCGTGAGGGATATACCAGCCATTGGCCTGGGTGCCTTTGCCGAAACACTGCTTGTGCTGTTCGCCATCGTCGATGAAGTCATGCTCGCCGGGAATATAAAAGTCCTCGTCCGCCTCCGCGCTCTTAATCACATGGGCCGTAGTATCAAACTCGGCTGCCTTCGAGTTCTGGGTAATATCGCCGGTATGGATCATGAAGTCCGGCACTTTTATCCAGGCCGGAACTACGTTACCTTTGTCGATCGCTTTGGGTGAGCGTCCCCAGCTACATTCGGGTTTGCTCCCTTGTTGAAGCCGATGTGACTGTCGCTAATCTGGACGAAGGGAAATCTTCCGACTTGGGGGCTTTTGGGCGCCACCCTTCATCGCCTGCGCCAATAGCTTCGAGGTGGGCACACCACCAGCCATTGACCAGAGTAGGTCGGTACCTGCCCACGCCATTCAACCAAGGCAGTTGCGTCTGTCGATGCCATCGCCGGGTTGTGCTGTGGCCTCATTTCAGTTCATTGCCTTATCTTCATCAAAAGCGATTCATATCAAGCTCCAGCTGGTTTTAATTACTTACACTACCCGAAACTGGAGTTCCCGGCTTTTATTCCCGAGCGCCTGGAATTTCACTGCGATTCGGTCTACGGTAGTGATGCTCAACAGCAACACATACCGGTCTTCTTTTCCGTGCCGCGCACCATCTCCGCCCAAACGCATACAAACGTACGGCAGCCTGGGCTGACTCAGCCAGCAGGTAACGTACCAGCGAACTGCCTTGCTTGGTGATGTGCCCCAGTCGCTGACGGTTGGCGCTGGAGTCTTCACACAGAATGAGACCCAGATAGCTCCCGATCTGCGTTTCCATAACTCAGACATATGTCCGTCGCACGGTGTCAGGAATGCTGACACCACAGATCCCGTGCAACAGGTTGCGGAATTCCCGGAACACCTTCTTCATCTGAACGGCCTTATAAGGGAAGATCGCTGGATCGTCCATGGCGTGAACAAGCATGGCACTCGCTACTTCGAAGATGACGAGGTCTCCATTGATGCTCTCCGCACAGTCCAGGCCGAAGTAGTCAAGGTGAATCTTCTGGTAGATGGCCGTCAAGGCGGCTTGATGACGTTGACGAAAGGTCTCATGGAAGTTATCCATAAGCTGCTCTTCTTCCGCGCGTCGCGCTACGCTCGGGATCATCTCCGCGTAGGGATAGTGAACCATCCAGTGATCGGAGATTCCCATATGGCAGATAAACGGTTGTCCGTGCAACATTGCAATCCGATACTTGCGAAATAAATGGTCCGCCGAACTGTAGTCGATAAATCGCGAGATAAAGAAGCTTGTTTCCGTTCGGTCTGCCAAATAGGGCAATAGCTCGGCGGCAGACTCGGCCTTGATGAGTCCCCGGCCCGCATGCGAATCGATTGGCCGGACGATAAGCGGAAACTCTTCTAATCCTGGTGCGGCATCGATTGGCACCTTACCATGGGCTATCTCCATAAGCATCGAACGATCTACGTGGTTCGTTCGCGGCATAACGATGTCAGGAATCGTGCTGAGAATCTCACACGCACGACTGCGCTCGAGCTTCAAGATCTCGCCAGGCCTGTTCAGGATGGGGCGCGGCCAGGAGGCCAGTTGGTGTTGAAGATACTCGAGGGCTGGACGATTTTCTTTCGATTCAGCGACAGCCACAAATAACAGATCGTGATCGGGATGCACTTCGAGAAGCGGTAGCCCCGGCTCGACATAGAGAAGCTCAACTCCAATATCGGAGTCTTCCAGTAAACACTCGATCGGAGCATTTGCGCTGAGATCACCAGGCGCCTTCAGCACCAGCACCCTCAGTGCAGGTTCCTCTAGTGAGGACGCGATACGAAAGTGCCTAGAGATTTTAAGGGCGTCGTTCTGGATCGTCATGGCGTGCTCACGATGTCGCAGCATTTCAAGTGCAAGTGACAGGTCCAGCAGCGTATCGGCGTTGCGGCGCTGCCTGACTTGCTCGATCCAATCGTTGGCCAGCGGCGTCAGGTCAGTTCCGGTAAATGCTGCCCTGAGGAGTGGAGCTAGGCCGATGATCGACCCAGTTCTATGCGGTAATGGCGATGGTGATGAGTTCAACTGCATCCCCTCATGTTGCTGTTTAAGATAGTCTTTGTAGAGAGATTTTCGACGATGACTCTCTAATGTTTTTTCCTACTTCTGCGAATAGACCGGCAATCTCACTCAGCGTGCACGTGGAGTGAGATTGCCTCGCGAACGTCCCTGTAGTCGCGGTGCCCGCCTCGAACGGCTATGGCTGCGACTGCACTCTGGAATGCGTACTCGGCTGCTTGATCTGAACTTCTGTCCGCAGCTCCACTCAAAACATCGAGATTTTTGCACCAGAGTCCCATATCCACCTCTCATCGCGTTCTCGTCAGAGCGGTTGCACCAGCTTCCGGAGGAATTTCCGGCTTCTTCCCACTCGTCTAAATCCGCTCAGTGCACCATCATGGGGATTTCTCGCTCAATCAGTTCCATGGTCGTCGTGTAGCGAAGTCGCTTTTCGGGACTGTCAGCCTTCTCGGCTTGCGCGGCTAGCTCGGCTACCGAGGGCTTTAAACGCAACGGCAAATCGCGCCAATAATACTTCAAATCGTCATGCTTCAAGTCCGCGTAGGTGGCTTCCCAAGTTCGTCCGCCTTTAGCCTGGTTGGGAAACACGATCTCGAGCGGTGAGACGGCCTCGTTATAGCTTTGAATCCGGCAATCCACCGAAAAACGGAGCTGGCTGGAAGTACTGAGTGTCGACCTATGCACCGTCAGGCTGTGAAAGAAGACAGCATCTCCTGCATTGATCCCTCCGCCTACCCAATCGCCTCCCGGAGCGGTTTCCGGCTTGATATATCCCTCTGTGGTTAGAAGCCCCGAAAGATGCGATGCTTCCTTGATCTCGAGCGTCCCCTGTCCCTGCAGACAATCATGGAGCGGCATCCACACGGTGTAGCTCTCAGGGCTTCCCGCAATCCCGGAGTTGTCCTGATGCGCATGCAAAAGGGCGCTCTCGCAGTTGGGGGAAATCATCCGTGCAATGGGCTTGGGATGAACCAAAAGGCGTGGCCCCACAAGTCGCATCATCACATCGGTCAATACCGGATGATGCGTCAATGCGTGGAGCCGCTCCAAGCGGAACGCGCGATTTGCAACCTGCTTATATTTCGGATCTGGATCGAAGCACGCCATGGCAGGATTCGCGAAGCGGTACGATGGTGCGGACCCCTCGATCGTCCAGCCCTCGTCCGATGCAATGCCGGTCATATCGCTGAGGAGCTGCTCCAGGTCCTCTTTCGGCATCAGGTCTCGGATGAAGACGTATCCGTAAGTCTCCATCTCACTCTTGAGAGACACGGAATCCAGATCTCTAGCAAAGATCGTGCGAAATGATTTCATCTTATCTCCAGGGAGCAGCACATCAGACGCGTTGCCAATCAAAACTGATGACCAAGCCCTTTATTCCATTTTTTTTGAAGAAAGTCCTAAATTGGTCACTGAGAGCAAAAATCTTCGTGCAATTGGTATGCTCGGCGAAATTTGTACCCTTTCCGGCAGATCCTGAGATGCAACGGGTCGCTGAGGAATGATTCGGCGGTGCAGAGGCCGGCTCGGCTACAACCAGCCTTGAGCTGGATAGCAACAACGTAATCCTGGATAACATCTGCGTGGCGAGCTGACCACGGCACTGGGGTAGGCTGGACCACGAATACGGCATCTCATGGTCTTATCGTCGACGGCGACAATGTGAACGCACTCGGCCTTGCGGCCGAACACTACCAGCAAAGCCAGGTACAGTGGAACGGCAACAACTGCGAAACCATCTTCTATCAAAGCTAGGGTCCCTACGACGTTCCAAGTAAGAGCTCATGGACCTATAACGGTGCGAATGGCTACCCTCTTGCGAGGTTACGTCCAAGGTCTGCTCGCATACCGCTCATGGTCTCGGGATCTACTCCTTCTTCGACGTCCCGAATGTAACCATCTTTCAAAGCAATCCAATCCTCGCTCCCAATGTTTCGGAGATTAGCTTCACCCACATGGTCACTGTGATGCTGAGCGGCACAGGCGGCATCAGCAACGTTATCAACACCACCGGTACTCCACACGACTTCACCTCCTATGCGGGAAGCGGCACATGCTCGGCAGGCAGGTCAAACGTGGATATCAACGGGGGCGGCGCAGCTGTATTGCCATTCATAGCGGACACGGACTTCTCCGGTGGCTCGACGTATGCGGTATCGAACACCATCTCAACTAGGGGAGTGACCAAACCCGCGCCCGTAGCGGTGTATCAGGATGCTCGCGAAGGAACCTTTACTTACACAGTGCCGGGTTTCGCCGCAGGCAGCACGCACACGGTACGGCTGCACTTCGCCGAGCTGTACTTCTCAACCGCAGGTCAACGTGAATTCGACGTCGCCATCAACGGGACACCCGTTCTCACCAACTTCGATATCGTTGCGGCTGCGGGCGCTCAATACAAGGCCAACGTCCAGCAGTTCACCACCACGGCAAACAGCTCAGACGCGGAATCACATCTGCTAATGAGTCAGCCAGGAGTAGGTGCAGTCACAGCACTTGCTTTTGTGCTGACCCTGGGAGATGTGCATCGCTTTCCACGTGGCAAGCAGGTCCCCAGCCACCTGGGATTGCACACCTGGATATTCTTTAGCCACTCGCATCACTGCATCGTTGAGGCTCTCGAGTTGAGCATCCAACATCGCCAGTAAATTTAGCAAATCTTTCCTGCGTCGATCCGGCCATAGCTGCAGCGGTAGTGACGCGAGCGCTGCCCGAGCCTCCGTGCTCCACAGCTTCTGCGTTTTTCTGCATTCCTTGGTTCAGCATGAGGTGCTGCAATTCATTCTTGACCCGGGTAAGTATCTGCACCGATTTGTGAGGGTGCATCAGCAATTGGCGATGATCCCGAATCTCGGCGTCGGGTATCCAGATCCGAGGAAACCTTCTTCCACCAGAAGCTGCGGTATGTGTTTTGCATCTCGACGATCTGTTTTTTGTTCCCGCACGTAGCTGGCACGAATTTGCGCCGCATCCCCCCGACACATACCTCGTGATCCAACTTCTGCAACAGCTGTACGAACCACTGATCGTTTCCTACAGTTTCAATGCCTAAGATCTCTGGCGAAGCCAGCTTCCGGTAGAAGCCTTCAGCGCATGTAGAGTTCGAATGCGACGTCTGGCCGGCTCCTCAAACCACACGAAGACAAACAAGGAAATCGGAATTAGAGCTGCAATGCAGAAGCTACCTTCACGAAAACTGAGTGGGTGCTGGAAATATGTTCGAAAGTAGTTGGGCATCGGCACTTGCAATAGATACATGGCGTAGCTGGCTTCGCCAAGTAACACTATTGGCTTTAATTCAAGCACTCGGCAGAACAAGCTCCTTTTGTTCGCGAGCAGCCAAATGATAGCCGCAAAGGGCAGAATGATCAGCGTGACAAAACGATGCGGATTAAGAGCCAGCAAAAATATGCCCAACGAAACGGTGGCGATCTCTGCGGAGAACCCTGAAAAGGAACGGCTCGGGGAATACCGAACCAATAACATCCCCAGGAAGAATTCCGGCAGTCGCAGCAGCGGCATCGGAACATGAGTTGATAGCCAGGACACCCTTCCCCCAATTGAAACCAGAGGTCCACCAACTACGATGATGAGCAGGCAGGTCAGCCATGGCGCTGCCATTTTGTTCTTTGCCTTGGCAAAGCCCCAAAGAAGCAGAGGAAAACATAGGTAGAAGAACCATTCGACAGAGAGTGTCCAGGCAGGATAGTCCCATTCGCCTGGCAGCCCGGAAGGCCTGACCGTCCAGGATTGGACCATGAAGAGGACTGCCAGCGAGCGAAACGTTGTCGCCGTTCTCCAAAAAGGAAGTTGCAGAAGAAGCGCCAAAAGGTAGACAGGATAGATTCTGGCGAATCGTGCCCCCAGAAATTTCATGAATGAAGTATGTTCCCACCGATCGGCGTAGTTGTAGGTGAGCACGTATCCGGAGAGAATGAAGAAGAGCGATACAGCTAAATCGCCATGACCGAGGAAGATTAGCCATAACTTAGGCGCCTGGTATTGAGGCGCGCTTTGAATTGCAGTGTGGAAGACTACCACGTACAAAGCTGCGAAGAATCTCAATCCCGTCAGAGCAGCGAGACGAGGACGCTGAATCACTGCGTGGGTTATTTGTTCGCGTTCAAATCAAGTGCCATAAACAACGGCATACCTGGAGCTGGCTCGTCATCGATAAGCCTCAGACCGATCAGGTGCTCGTCTCGGGGGATGCTGCCTGAAAAAGAGGCGATTTTTCTGTGGAAGGTTTTGGAATTGCCCTAGCTTTGGCTTGGGCAATTTTGCTGTCAAAAGAAGTATGGCACCCCGCGATGGCAGGTGAAGGGTTGGCAGAGACGATCAATGCGAGCTCGTGGATTCGTTTCTTTGCCAAACCTGGTCACCGTCCGGAAAAGTGTGTTCTTCGCTGTAATGACTGTGCAAATACGCCCGAAGTGGAACGACATGGTCATTCGGACGGACGGCAAGGTTATCCATCGAACCTAATCTCGCAGCCCAGAGTACATAAGGGACTTGCTTTTCTTCGAGCTGCCGAATCGTCAATGCAACCTCTTCCTGGCGGGTACCATCTCCGGGAAGTATCTGGTCGACAAATACGGGATTGCGCAGTTGCAGGGACAGATAGATTCCCGGCCACGCTGCCTGAAAGACAAATTGCTCGGGCCGAGTGTGCTCCATCATCCAGTGCAGCTTCTCGTAGGAGAGTGGGCTGACCGCTACTTCTCCTGCTGGCAGGTGGGTCTTCCGAGGTTGATAAGCGTAGGCTGCAATCGTCTGCCAAACGGCAAGGCAGGATATTCCGATCCACATTGCTGCAACAGCGTAGGGGCGGATCTTTCGCGCTTGATCGATACACCAGATGAGCAGGATGACGCCTGCGAGGGACACGGCATACAGTCGCAGCCAATTCAGGCTGAAGGAAACTTCAACCATTAGGAAGAATCCGACTAAGGACAGGAGGGTGATCCGTTCCCAGGGGAACGTGGGAGCATCACGTTCGCGCCAACAACGCCAGAGTGTCAGAAGATATACTGTGGGAAGAAATAGATAGACAAACACAGCCTGGGAGAGTTTGAGCGCGCCGCGCAAGGTAAAGGGTCCCGGCAAACCCAGCAGGGGGGGCCGCATGGGGACTACGTATTGTCGGGTATAGGTGACCTGAGAGTACCAAAGCTGTTTCCATCCAAGGGCGGCGATGAGAGGTGCGCTGAGCATCAGAAGTGCTGCCGAATATCCGATAAAGAGCAGCGATTCCTTCCGGATAAGATGAAACCAGGGCTGCTTCTCCCGCGATTGTCTCCAGATGAGGAACACTGCAAATGCAAGCAGGGCCGCGCCTCCGTGGGTTTGGGTAAAGAACGATGCCGTTCCTAAGAATGCCCCCGCGACAACGGTTGCCGAAGGTGTGATCTTCCTCATATAGATTTTCACCGCGCCCATGATCGCCAGGACACTAAAAAAGTGGTGGGTTCCGTTCAACAACTTGCCATAGATCAGCACGAGGAAAACGGCTGTCGCCAACACGGCGGATCGACGATTCATGATCTCGCTCGCTAGGGCGAAACACGCCCAGCAAAGTCCAATCCCAAGAGCAAGCACCACTGCGTTTGTTACCCATAGGTGAAGTCCGAACAGCCTAAATAAAGAAAGGTAAACCAGGTCCGTTCCCGGAGCCGTGAACTGGATGAAATCACGATAAATCCGGTCGCCATCTAGCATCCGTTGAGCACGCATCCAGAAGAAGGCTTGATCGCCGCTCAGCAGAAAGGGGGTATGTGGAAATGAGAATAGGTTTAGGTAGAGGTAAACTGCAACTCCCAGCATTAAAAAAACTAAGTGGTAAGTAACACTCCGCTGGGTTGAGGACTTAGTTTTCATGTTCGACTCGAATGCATAGTGCCAGGCAAAGCGAGGGTGTCCGGTTCGAGAACATCGGTGTGGCCGCGGGTGGAGTGGGGACGGGGAGTGGGGTAGGCGCTGCCTTGGGAGCGTTATAGCTCGAGCAGCCGACGAAAATCAGAGATAAACATGGAAGCGAAGCGATGGCAAGGCGCACGTTCAAAACTCGGGACCAAACGAATTTGCGAGACTTACCCTTCCACAAACTCGACACCTACCGATTTATTCCTTAATTTTTCAAAATAAATATCGGAATTTTCGAGGGCTCCGCATCCAGGCCAGAACTCCGCAGATGATCGCCACGGAAAGCAGGTGGATCTTTGGGTGAACCGCGCCACTATTCACAGTGAACCGGTTTACAATTTCCAAATGATTTAACCTCACCTCTGAACAGGGAACCGACCGATCCGTCGGCGTCGGTACCTGGAGATCCGGCAGTTCATTCAGTGTGGAGCGATTGCGGATTGCAAGAGAAGGAGGCGGTTCTAGCGGCTCACGCAAAAGTGTTATCGAACTGCGCGAATTATTCTGAATATCCTACTAGCGAAATCATGGTCCTGCCATGTACCCTCCTAGTGTTTCAACCTGGAGGAATGCGTTGAGTTTCGTTGAGTTTGATTCCTTCTATAAGAAGGAGCACCCTTGTTCTACTGTTTTTCTTTCTGCTAACAAATACGTTCGGAAGATGAAAGGTGGTTCTCAAGCAATTCTGGTTCAATGCGACGACGATCGATTTTACATCGTAAAAATGGGTGGCAATCCGCAGGGTCCTAACGTCATGGCCAATGAGTTTCTGGGTAGCGTCATCGCAGGTGCAGTTGGACTTCCTGTAGCTGAAGGCATGCTGATTCACCTGTCGGATCACTTTATCGACAGTGAGCCAGACATCTGGTTTGAAGTTCCTTCAGAAAGAAAGCGTCCGAACGCTGGCTTGCATTTTGGAAGCTTGCTTGTGGGCCAACCCTCTGGTCCACAACGATCATCAGAGTACATCAGTCCTTCGAGAATCGATTCCATTGCGAATCGGGATGCATTTTTGGGGATGTACATCTTAGATGTTTGGGCGAATCAACAAGACAACCGACAGGCTGTTCTCCTCAGGAGATCGGACGATGATGCTCAGGAGGCTTTCTTCATCGACCACGGTCATATGTTTGGAGGCCCTGATTGGAATTTTCGAGAACGGCCGGGAGCGGCCTTCCATCTCGAAACGTCCATTTACTCTGAACTTTGGTATGACAAGGTCGTTTCTTCCTGGATTTCCCACTTTCGCACCGTTCTTCCTGAGGTCCTCTCTTGGGTCACCTCAATTCTTCCACCGCGATGGTATAGCGGTGACTTGAGATGCTTGATGGAAGTACTGATCCATCGATTATCAAACCTGACCGAGCTTGTCCAAAACGATGCGGCAAGATCTCGACTTTTCGTTCACCAAAATAGTGAAAATGACACCCTGAGACTGTCAGATTCTGGAATCCACAAATTCAGAACTCCGGACACACGGAGTGCCTTTTATCGTAATCTTGCGGTTTCATATGCAAAATTCGTACGCTCTGACCGGGTATGTTTTGCAAAATTGGGAAGCTAAGATCGAAATCACTTCGGAGGGCGAGCTCAGTGATGTCGAAATTTTTCTTGAAGATCTTCGGCATCACAGCCGCATCCGATACGCGTTTCTTTGATCGTTTGAATGGCCTTAGCATTGGACCATTCCGCGCGTTTGTATCTGGTTCCTGCCTCGTACAAGAGCTGGATACGATACTTCCGATGTTTTTCGATGGCCAGGTCGGACCGTCAGAGTGGCAGAGATCCTTCGATCTAGTCGGTGAGAACTGTTTCGATCTCGCAGGAGAGCTGGTCCCGACAGACGGGTAGAATCGACGTCATATGATTGGTCTTTGTATTAGATAGATCAGCCCCATTCCTGCCGATCCCTAGCCCAGACAATCGCACAGGCAGCAAAGACGAAGAAGAAGACTGTTGACCACAAGAGTAAGACGTTCCGTGCAATGACGTGCAGATGAAGAGTCAATCCTTCGACGGAGAAAACCTCCAGTTTGGTTGCGCCGAGATTCATGATGGTCTTAAGTCGCATACCCTCGTCGCGAAGCCGATTTCGACGACTTCCCCCGAAACCCGCGCATCCATAGGCGCGGATGAGTAAGTCTAGGCAACCTTGCGGAAGATGAGGTCGCGATCTTCGCGGCGTCTCCAGTATCCGGCGATGCGCCCGTTGGCATCGCGTTGAAAGATCAGACGAATCCGCGCTGATCCTGGGATGGGCGCTCTTGTGGTCAATCCGAGCGCTGGGGTTGGAGCCTTCTCAGGACGGTTCGCTCCCAATGGGAAGCTGATTGTTTCTGAGACGGGTTCCACCATTTCTGCAATCTCTTCTTACACAGTGCTTTCGAATGGAAAGCTTTCCGCTGTCACGCAGAGCTTGACGACCAACGGTGACGCCAACTGCTGGAACGCAATCACTCCGAATGGCGCTTTTGTCTATGCATCGAATGCCGGTACTTCGAACATCTCCGGATTTTCGACCGGCCAGAGCGGCGCCTTGACCGCGCTCACGTCGTCCTCTGTCGTCGCAACCAACCCGGAGAACGCCACGAACCTTGACATCACGACCAGTGGCGATGGCAAGTTCTTATACTCGCTCAACGCGATGACCGGAACCGTGGGTGTCTTTGCCATCCAGTCCAACGGCACGCTGAAGGAAGTGGATGAGATTCCTGGGTTCACCGCGGCGGTGGGCTTCAACGGTATCGCTGCACTGTAATCGCAATGGGCCATCATATGATGGCCCATTGCTCAACCAAGTCGATGCTCTGTAGATCGAGGTCAGGGCCAGCGATGGAAACCGAAGAGGACCAGAGATAGTATTTCTGTTCCACACCACACCACACCACATGAACCAAGAAATTGGGAGAAGATATGGACCGTTTTGCAAATTAGCCACACTGGAAGCGCGACCAGGTAAAGAAGGCAAGGCCGAAGAGTTTCTGAAATCCGCACAACCATTGGCTATGCAAGAAGCAGGAACAACGACATGGTTTGCCTTTCGCGTCGGACCGGCCACATTCGGTATCTTCGATACATTCGCGAATGAATCAGGACTGCAAGCGCATCTGAACGGCGCGATTGCCAAGGCACTGTCCTCGCCGCGATAAAAACCGATGACGAGTGAATCCAATCCCCAGATTGCTCGGGATGTAACCGCCTATGACGAAGTCATGGCCGGGGGTTGATGCGGTTCTTTGACCAGAGGCCGCTACGCACGCCCGGTTGATAGACGCTGTCCGCTCGTTTGGCAACGACGCCTTCCAGCCTTTGTTTCTTAACGAAGGCGAGAGTTTCCATGATTACAGGATTTCACGCCGTTTCGAGAGCGGTAGCTGGGGCACGTCTTTGTTCTTATGGACGAAGATGTCGAAGGCGTAGTAGTGGGTGAGGGCCTGGGCGGACTTAAAATTCTGGACGAGGTTGAAGTTCGGCCTTCCATCTGGAGACAGCGCCACCAACGCGTCGTCAAGTACGGTATCGATGAAGCAACACGGCACGCTCGCGGGTGCCTCCTCCTGCATTTAGAGCTCTTTTGAAAATTCCTGGAATAAAAAGTCAATTCGTTAGTTTTATGACACATAGGCGATATCTCAATTCCGCCTCACGGGAAACGAGGAGTTGTGTCCACAATGAGAACCGCACTATGCCATTCTTGAACTTCCCCACTTATAAAGACCTACTTACTCGGATCAGAAGCTGTCTCTCATGGAGAAATTTACGGAATTGCTAATCGAGACCGAAAGCGGGTGGAAACCCGGACTTCCGCAAGACGATCTCGATTCTGATCAAGGAAGACTAGCCCTCAGGCGAACTGTGTCCCACCACGGACTCTATTCAAGAGTTCGTCAATATGCGAGAACAACCTGCTGAGGACTCCTGACTATCAATGATTGGACTTCTTGCATCAACCACAGTCATGACCGCGGCGTCGGTGCTTGGCTATAACGCGATAGCTCCGCGGTCGCAGCTGTTTGGCACAACCTTTACGGACAATAAACGCCATGAAAAACAGCTTGCGCGAACGTTCGACGGTGGCCCCAATGATCGATCCACTCCTGCTTTGCTCGGGGTTCTGGATAAGCACGGCGGTAAAGCCACATTCTTTATGATCGGCAGAAATGTAGCCGCACACCCGGAAATTGTCCGGGCTACGGCAAGAGCGGGTCACGTCATTGGGAACCATACCGCCAAGCATCCCGATTTGATTTTCTGCTCAGGCAATCAGGTGCGCGCGCAGTTGCTTGCATGTCGCGAGGCGCTCGAAAGTGCGGTGGGCGAGCACTCCACTCTTTTTCGTCCGCCGTATGGACGTCGGCGGCCGCAAGTGATCAAGATTGCTTCCGAACTGGAACTCTCGACGGTAATGTGGAGCGTAATGGCCTATGACTGGCAACCCAGTCCTGCCTGGAAAATTGAGGCGAAGGTTGCCCGTCAGATAACGAACGGCGACGTTATTCTCTTGCACGATGGCGGACATCTTGGGCTCCGTGCTGACCGCGCGCAGACGATCGTGGCGACGGATAAGATCATCCGTCAATATCTCGAACAAGGCTTTAGCTTCGTTACGGTGCCGCAAATGATGGAGTAACAGACAACAGTTCGGGAGAACTTCCTGTATATCCAGATCGCCGCGGCATCGTAACGGCGACCTCAACATCACACTGCTATTTGTGGAGCCGATCAAGCTCGCCTTCGGAGATTTATGACCTTTGCTTCTGTCATCACGCCGGCTTATCGCGCAGAGCAAACTATCGCAATACCCGTGGGCAGCATTTTGGCGCAAACCCATGAGAACTGGGAAATGATTGTCGTTTCCGATGATGGCCTAGACTACCGCTCAATTTTAAGGTCGCACGGCATTGAGGACTCACGGTTGCGTTTCGTTTCAACCGGGAAAACAGCAGCTGGGCCTGGGGCGGCCCGTAATATCGGGGCCGAAAATGCGCGATACACCTTGCTGTTTCACCTTGACGCGGACGACCGATATGCAGAGGATTACCTTGCCCGTATTGTTCCAGTACTCGAAACGGCCGGTGCTTGCGTTGGCGCGGTTCGACTAATTGACCCAATTAGCGGCGATGAGATCCCCCTTTCTCTACGGCCTGCCGCTGATTGCCTCATGACTGTCCGCGAGGCCGTTCGCTATTGTCTGGGATATGCGACTGTCGCCATCAATAGCAGGATTGTATCTGCTCGGTGGCCAGAAGGCCTGCACTATGGAGAAGACTTTCTTTTCTGGCTGTTGCTATTGGAGGAAATTCCAGGAATCGCATATGTATCCGCTGCACGGTATGACTACTACTTCCGGATGGGTTCGCTTTCCCGGCCCAACGAGCCCACAACTTATGGAATTTGTGAGCTACGGGAACGAATGATCGAGTGGCTGGAGTCTCGTTCTTTCTCAAATCCGGAAATTCCAAACGTGAGGACTTGGCTGCGTAGCATAAACGATATGGAAGCAGAATTCGGCTATCGCATAGTGGACACGGCCACTTTTTCCCGGGAAGCGGGAAGAAGATTCGACGCCGCTTTCGGTGGTTGACCGAATGGGCATAGATTTTTTTAGGAAGCAGACGAGTTTGTATTCGTGACGTTCGCGTTGAATCTCTCACTCTACGTCCGAAAAGGTATATGCAAGAATGGCTTCCAGAGGAGCTGATCGCTCAGATTGAAGATGATGCGGGTTGGTTGATATCGTTGATGATTTGCGGAAGTGACGCCCAATGTTGCCCACGTACCTGATGATGATGACGTTCGCACCAAACTGCTGTTCCACTTGCAGGTTGTAATGATCGATCACATCCGACTTGCAGTTGGAGTTTTGGATCTGAAGGACAGCGGTGTGAGAGTCTGCAGGTTCGAGATGTTGGGCGCGGCGGCGAGGCAGCCCTGGTCGAAGGTGGTGGCCTCTCCGTTGAGCGTACTTAGCACTTCCGTTACAACAGACCGGAGACACGGTTTGCAGCGAAGCGCAACGGCTACGGGTCCTCAGCTTTGGGCAACGCATGACGATATTGTATGCCATGGAAAGAGAGTCGGATCTTTGATCAACGTCTACAGTTTTTGTCGAGTTATCAAAAAGAGGAGATTAGCCATGAGCACTGCCGCCTGTGTCTACGCAACTTGCATGCGTTGGCTGCGACGGTGTTATTTCGTGAAATCTTTGGATTCAAGAAAGCGGATTTAATTTGCGAGGTTGCGTCTGAATATATCGCCGCAAATGTCTGCTCGCTGAGCCACTACCGGAAGAAGGTTGAATAAGTACCGGTGACACACTAGCGGTAACGTTATAAGATCCGACTTGGGTCGGTGGACTTGTATCTCCTGTCCAATCGTTACTATCATTCGACACATATAGTTGCTTAGATCCCTTGAATGAAGCTGAGAACTCTACAAAAAATCTAACCGTCACGCTGTCACCGGAGATTTTTGCGGAAGATAGACTGGCCAGCACCGAGCACTGAGAGTTGCTGACACTTTGAGCAGTTTTGGTGGCTGCGGTCGTGGGAGGAATTCACCCCCCGAGTCCGGGGCCAGCTGGATGACGCCAGAGCTAACGTTATAGGTAAAAATGCATTGATCTGACGACCATCCGGTCTTACTTCCCGGATCAGCACCGCTCATTATAAAGAGAGAAAACGACCGCCCATCCGTTACACCTCTGGGAACGATGTAGGTAGCCACAAATGCCTGTTCTGAACCACTACCGGACGACGGAGAAAGAGATACGAGATTAGCGTTTTGGTTTCAGAGCAATGCTCACACCTAATCCCGATAGAAGCGCCATCATCTGACTTAGCTTCGACGCAGAGCGAAACGATCGGACGCCCACGAGAACAGTGAAACTAACCATGTCTATCCTCCGAGATCCCCCCAGGAGCAAGAGAGTTTGCACGGCTGCAGTTTCCTTGTGGGATTCCCGTGGGCGTACAGGATTTTTCCACTTTGCTCCCCACCCAGATTTTAGGGTGATTGTTCCGTGCCCTTTGCGATTGATTGCTTTACTCATGCGCAGGAATGGACGTGACGCGAACGTCCACAGTTCGGGAAATAGTCTTGCGCTCAAAGTTTCAGTTGATCAACTAATTCCAAACTCGATTCGAGGCTTATCGTATGCATGAACACCAAGGCATCGTCGTCCATGCATACTGGGGCACCTTCTCTAGGTGCTACCGGGGATGTCATCCGGCTATTACGTATCTTTGTTGATATGAAAAGCCGCCGCCGCGCTAGCCGCTTATTAACTCAATTGAAATGTGCGCTTGTTTGTCGTATTCGTTTGAACCAAGATTCGGACTTGAGTGTCCGGATCGGCGTTTAGTTTTATTAGTAGATGCGGGGGTGTGCTTTTGTTTTGAGCAACTCCTCTACGGACGAAGACGATTGGATCTTCTGCGAGTTTCTCGAGAACCAGTCGAGAGGTCAAAGGGTTGCACGCCACCCACATACGGACATCGGAATCAAAATCCTGTGACAGCTTTTCAAGTAAATCTGGGTTATTGGTACTTGCAGCCATCCACCGCAGCCAGTCGATTTCCTCAGACCGCAACTCGCCGATTGTCCGAGGCTTTTGCCGAAGCCAAATGACAGCGTCCTCGGTGCAATAATGACCTTCGTATACGGCAATCAAATCCTCGCCAATTACTTCGTTCAACCAATCCAACATACGTTCTTCTTGCGACCTTTAGTCAACCTGTCACTACTGCTTCAGGTAAGCGATCAAGTTCCTCCGCTCTTCTGCCTTGGGAACGCTGAAGCTCATATTGTTGTCGGGAACCATCAAATCGGGATCGCTCAACCACTTCTCCAGGGTCGCATCGTTCCAAGTCACGCCAGAATTCTTCAGGCCCGCGGAATATGTAAATCCCGTGATACTTCCGGCCCTTCGGCCATAGACTCCTGCCAACCTCGGTCCTTCACGATCAACAGCCATCGCATGACAGCCTGTGCAACGTTTCTCGAACACAGCCTTGCCTTGCACAGCATCGCCATCCCCAGCAAGAGCCGCCTCGCTCCCACTCGCACTCTTGCCCAGCATCGATAACGCCTGCACATCAGTCTTGGAAAGCTTCGCAGTCCAATGCAGCAACCGATACTGCAGCGGAGGCATGTCCCCGCTCTTTGCCTCTTCGAAGATCTTCGCAGTCAAAACCTGCTGCTTATCCGCCGGCATCTCCTCCCAGTGTGAGAGATCCATCTTTTTGCGTGCCTCAACGATGTCGCGCTCAATCAGCCACGATCCTGGAGCGATCCGCGCATACACCGGCCAGCGAGTCTCGCTCGAATGGCAGTCCGCACACTTGTTCACAAGTACCGCCTTCGCGTCTGCGGGCATAGTCGCACCCGCCAGCAGCGTGCCGAGTCCTTTTGCCGGCTCGGCACGCGGATTCCCAAACGGATGAACGTACCCCAAGGCCACTATTGCGGCTACGGTCAGTGCCGCAGCAGTCCACGGGCGCATTAGACAGTCTCCGCCAGTGTCGAATCGACGACAGCCAAATGGCTACGTCCTCGAACGACCTTTACCTTGGTCACTCCAAGTACACTCTCCAACTTGCCCGCTGGAACCATCATCGGCCCTGGATTCGGCGCCGCTCCCGGTGCAGGCTGCGGAAACGCCGTCGCCATCGCGGTGTGGAAGACCACATTGCCTTCGACCTTTTGCACCACTTGGTGAATGTGACCGTTCAGAACCGTCACTGAACCAAAGGGCTTCAGCATGGCGAGTGCCTGCTCTCCATCCTTCGTGCCCCATCCCCACTTCTCATAAACCATCCACAAAGGAATATGGGCGAAAACAACGATCGGAGTCGAGTGACTCAACCCGGCCAGGTCAGACTTTAGCCACTTCAATTGGTCATCGCCCATATTCCCCATCGCATCTACTTGCACGCAGTTGTTCAGGCCCACAAAGTGGACGCCCTTGTGGTTGTAGCTGTACCAGCCATTGCCCACCGCGCCCTTGCCGAAACGCTGCTTGTACTGCACCCCATCGTCGATAAAATCATGCTCCCCAGGAACGTAGAACACCTCGCTCTTGAAACCCTTGATCACCTCGGAGGCCGTATCGAACTCCGCGGCCTTCGAGTTCTGCGTGATGTCGCCCGTGTGCAGCATAAAGTCGGGAGCCTTCATTCCTGAAGGAACAAGATTCGCCCGATCGATGGCTTTCTTCAGTGTTCCTGTCACATCCGGGTTCGCGCCCTTGTTGAACCCGATATGGCAGTCGCTGATTTGCACAAAAGAAAAATCCTCCACCTTTGCAGTTCCGGCGCCACCACCGCCTTTCACCGCCTGGGCCAGCAACTTTGACGTTGGCACACCGCCAACCATCGACCACAGCAGCCCTGTGCCGGCCCATGCCATGCACCCCAGAAAATTGCGCCGGTCGATGCCATCGCCCACGGGCTTCGTAACACCTTCGTTCTCCTGCACTACTTCGTCGTCCTTGAACTGATTCATATCAATCTCCATCTGATTTTGATTGCCTGTATGGTCTAAACTGGCAAAGCGAGCTTTTATTCCGCCCGTTAGAAGAAATCGCGTCGAATAATCCAGCAGCAATTTGGTTACAGAGATGCGGCCTAGAGACTTCGGTTCAGCCACGAGGTTTGACCCGTGCGTGTCGCTGCCATCCTTGGCATTTCCCTCGTCTCGCTGGTTGCTCGACCGTCCCTATGAGCGCTCACATCCCGAGACCTTAACTTCGCCGGGGAAGCCGTGGTCGTACTCCAGGACAACGGGCATGAGGGTCAGGTTCAACGATAGCGGTTCGACGGGCTTGGGACAGCCGCTGATCTATGCCTGGAGCTTCGGCACCGCACCATCGCGATCTACGTAAGTCCGAAACCATACTATGCTGGCGACCGGTATGTATCGCGGATAACTTTGCAGCTAACTTTGATGTGCTCCGGTTCGCGGCTGGAACGACGGCAATTGCTTCCTCAACACAGTCCACTGAATTTCCCACCTGAGCTCGGGTGGCCCGGTTCAATGGCTATCCGTTCGAAACTTTGCTTATCTTCGCCTCTTTGAATAACCGCCGAGTTTGACATTCCTTCTTAGAAAAGCTCAAAAAGCATGGAATAAATCTGTCTCATCTCCGTTTTAGGAGGTATGTGATGCAGACTCTTCTTTAGTTGGGGGCTCGACCGTGCGCTTCGGCGCCATTCTTGATCTCCCCCTCGTGCTCACCCTCACACCATGACCCCTGCAACCGCACACATCGCCCGCATCTCCAGCCTTCGGCCATCCGGTGCGCCCGACTTTGCGATGATCCCGAAAGCAGACGAGCATGGTCGTGGTAACCCCATGTCTGGTTCCGCTCCGTGGACCATAGACCGTAACTCCAGTCAGGTTGAGGCATACCGCACCATGCTCTCTGAAACTAGTCGTTGCGACACCTTTGAACAACTTGCGCTCCCGCTCTTTCCGTCGCTCTACAACCACGCCTTCTGGCTGACCCACGATCAAGCCGAGGCCGAAGATCTTGTGCAAGAGACCTTCTCAAAGGCCCTCGGGGCCTTCGATTCATTCCAGCCAGGTACCAACTTCAAGGCCTGGACCATCCGCATTCTTCGCAACACCTTTCTCACCACGCGCACCGGTATAGCGGCCTCCCGCACCGTTTACCTCGAAGACCATCCTGAAAAACTGGATACCGGCGGCGGTTCCACTCCGGAAGACAATCTCATCCGTCTCGACAACCTTGCCGCTCTCCACATCGCCCTCGAGCAGCTTCCACCACAACTCCGCGAAGTTTTGCTCCTCTGCGAGGTTGATGAGATTAAGTACAAAGACATCGCCCTCATCCTTGACGTCCCCATAGGTACAGTTATGTCGCGCCTCTCGCGCGCCCGCAGTACCCTCCGCCAACTTTTGCAGCCGCAGCTTGGGGAATCCCTATGAATGAAAAGCCTCAAATCACCGAACATCTCAACTCGTACACACTCAACGCCTTCATCGACGGCGAACTCTCACCCGCCGAACGCCAAGGAGCGGAGCAGCACCTAACCACTTGCCACGCTTGCACTCTGCGTGTCCTCTCCGCCACGCAACTCAAAGCCGCTACCGCACGTGCTGGTCACCGTTTCGCTCCGCCGCCCGAAGCGCTTCGCCGCCTCGCCGCACAACTCCGTTCCCAATCGCAGTTGCAGACAAATCCTTTGACCCAAACAAACCCGCAGCCGCAAACGAAAACGCCAGCTCGCCTCTACTCCATCCGTCCCGCAGCTTGGGCAGCCCTCGCCGCAGCCATCCTGCTGACCATCTCACTCCTTAGTTGGCGTCAGCTTCATCAAACCAATACCCTTGCGGCCGAACTCCTCGACCAGCACCTCGCCACCCTCTCCAGTGCAGCCACTCCACAGGTCATCTCTTCCGACCGTCACACGGTCAAACCCTGGTTCCAGGGCCGCCTGCCCTTCAGCTTCAATCTTCCCGACACCGCCGTCCTACCATCAGATACGATTCTCAAAGGCGCGGACCTTACCTACCTCAACGGCCAGCCCGCGGCTCTGCTCCTCTTTACCATCCACAAACACGAGGTCTCCATCTTCCTCATACAACGATCGACCAACTCAACCCTCTCCACTCTGTCGAGCACCCGCGCAGGCTTCACCATCCACACCGCCACCACACCAGATCTCCGCATCGTCGCCGTCAGTGATGTCAACCCAGCCGACCTCGACAACCTTTTAGCAGTTCTAGTTCAAATACAAAAACCCGCGTAATTGCCTCAACAGCAGATCCGGTACCTCAAGATCCAAGGACGACGTGAACGAGAGACTAGAAGGTGGTTTGCCAATTTCTCTTGCTTGCACATCACGAAGAGAGCTCACACTAATTGCCGGCGAACTGGGTCCAATTAACCCCTTGCAGGAGGGCACATTCATGACACGCAAAGAGCTTCAGGCAAATCAAGAGAATATGTGGAGAGCACTTTTCGGGGAGCAGAGAATGGCTCTCACGCTCGCAGTTGAGATGCTCTCGCGTTGCCATTTATCTCCACAACAGATCCTGGCCAAAACAATGAGGGCTCTGGAAGGCTCACAGCACGATTCGTGAATTTCTTTTGGGGAAATTACTTTAGGCTTTCATGACAACTAATTTGCCGGATCATCAGTTTCAACACTCAGGGATCACGACCTATCCACGGGCAGGCAATGCGGCTTCGACAGACGCTGCGAAAGATGCTCGCCATTCGGCATCGTTTGAACCGTAGTAGCTTGACGCTCACCTCCCGCAACAGACTAAGCTTTTCTTAGCCCCTGGCTCTGAATTACTATGCACAAACGTCTATAAACTCCCTCTCCAGCAAAGGCAAGGGCTGCCTCTAGGCAGCCCTTTGTTAGCGCGAAATTTAGGCTACTGCACAGTGAAGGTGACCGTGACGCTTTGTGTAATCGCCCCCGAGATTGCATTGACCGTAACCTGTGTCGAAGCGGGTGCCGCGGGAGTTGTACTAGCTGCCTGTTGCGGAGATGCTGACGAAGAGCAACCGGTGATTGCTGCCGTAGTCACCACCAGCAGGAGAGCAAAGAGAGATCCGCGTGCAAGGATCGATTTGCGTTTCAGACTGGCGAATGCAAGCAGACCAACCGGGCCGATGAAGGCTAGGGTGATCCCGGCCCGCGACTGGAACAAATTGACAGGATGATTGGAAGATCTGTTATAACCACCGCCAGTCGGTGGTGGAGCTGCTGTGGCTGCTGGAGCGATGGCTACCGTAACCGAGGTTGTTCCAGAGCCGGAAAGCGTGACCGACGGCTGACTGAAGGTGCAGGTGACCGAGGCGGGTGTGCAGGAAAAGGTCACAGGGCCTGTGAACCCGTTCGCTGCGGCGAGTGACAGCGTCACGTTCCCGGCCGTCTGCCCTGTAGCGACTGTAACCGAACTGGCGGACGCTTGAAGGGTGAAGTTGGCCGCTGCCGGCTGGGCGACCGCGATCGAGCCGAAGAGACCGCCCTTCTCTCCGTTGATACCGGCCGCGAAGTACAGGGTGTTGGGATCGCCCAACGTTGTGGTCTGGCCGCTGTTCTGTCCGAAGAATATCTCCCACAGGCCAATGTTCGCGATTGGCGTGCCCGCGCTTGTGTTCAACGAGCCGATGAGCGCAAACGTCTTGGGATCGAAAGCGTTGATCACGCCGTCTCCGAAGTTGCCGATCAGAAGGTCGCCACCGAAGCTACCAAAACCCGCGGGAGCAAGCGCCATCCCCCACGGCGCATTCAATACGCTTTGACTGGCGACTCGCGCGATGAAGTTTCCATTGTTGTCGAACTCATTGACATAGCCGAGACCTGCGCCCACGCTCTCACCAGTTGCGGCGTTGACCTGGGCATAGGTCACATAGACGTTTCCGCCGATGCTGTGGATACCAAAGGGCGAATAACCCGCGGGCAATGTCGGATCGGCAAAGCTACCCGTAAGAGCGTGCGCAGCAAAAGTGCTGTCGAAGACGTCTACGGTGCCTTGTCTGAAGTTAGCCGCAAGCAGGAACGTTCCAGTTGCGTTGGTGTCGAGCGCGATGTCTGTGTAAGAGGCCTTGGCGGAGTTATTGACCACCGTCACCGCTTGCGTCCCGCTGTTCACATTCCAGGCGGCGATCGTGCCGTCAAGGGTGCCGAAGAGGAACAAGGCCGATGTGCTGCCCGGAATGTCGAAGATTGCGTTGTTGCTGTTATATACCGTGCCGCTCGGACTGCCTTGCGCCGGCGCGGGAGCTGCCGCCGGTATCGTGACCGACGGCAGCGACTGTACCGCAGTGGCGCCAGCGGCGGTGTCGACCGCCACCGAGCCACTGCCAGCCTTGTCGATCCAAATAGCTGGACCGACTGAAACGCCCCAGGGATTGATCAATGTGGGATCGGTTACAGTTGCCTTTACTGTCGCACCGTCCGAGATGATGTTTGTCTGCACATACGTGCTGCTAGTTTGTGCTAAGGCCCCGATCGATAAAACCCCAGTGAGGGCGACGAGTACAACTGGGTAGAACCAGTTCTTCCCGGCTCTTGCGCTAAAAAAAACTGAAGCTCTCCGAAGCGTCGGGGAAGCGTCGTGGAAGTAGGACTTGAAATTACTGACTAACATAGTGATCTCCTCTGCAACATAAAACTGAGTAAGGTCACCGTTATTCCTAATGCTCCCTCAATAATTTGCACACTAAGCGCGACACATGTCTGAAGCCAGACTTGTTCCCAAGAGTCCTAGGTGCGCTCCTTGATTCTCCAAGAAGGAGTAGGCCAACAGACTCTCTGCACTTCCGCGGCGCTCCATTCCCCGTTTTGCATTTTCCTCGGTTGTTCCGTCAGCAGCCCGCCAGACGTTTTAGAGTTGAGTCCCGAAGAAAAACAGGCGTTGATTACCTTCCTGAAAACACTGTCACTGTTGCGCTGTGAGCAGCACCCTGGTTGACTACGTGCGGACTCGCGTTCGCATCGGATCTCAGTAGTGGCCTGCGGTTCGAGTGCCTTCGTGGAGGATTCCAACCTCATCGCTTCGGTTGACTAGTGGCAACGGCTGGCGCTGTCCTTTCATCTCGTATAGACACGAAGCCCGTTTGCCTCAATTGATTGAGGTGCAGCAGAGATCCTTAGCTGAATCTTTTGCCTTCCGAAGGGACCGGACGAGGTGCGCGTCGGTTTAGAAAACTTGTGCGTCTTTAGAGTGTTGTTCGTTAGGTGAAAGATGCGATTCTTGTCTACTGCCATAGTTATAGCCATCCTCTCGCTGACTTGTACCTACGCTTCCGCCTTAGCCGAGGGTGACAGTGCAACCGCTCTCGCCGCGCTTCACGTTAAAGCGGATCAAGCTCCGCCGAGAGACATATGCTTCCTCTATGCCGAGCTCGTGAGCCAGATGACGGATCTGGCCGGCAAGCAGTTCCACTCCGGTGAGTCCGGGCAGGCTTCACAGACCATCCAGCTCGTGCAGCAATATGCCGAGAAGATCCATGCCGGCGTTACCGCTGACAGCAAGAAGCTAAGAGATGCCTAGCTGCTCATGCGGCGCGCCTCCTTTCGGCTCAAAGGCATTCTCAGCGCAGCTGCGTATGAAGACCGATCGGCTTTGGAAGTGACACTAAAGCAGTTGAATGAGGTTCAGTCAGAGCTCCTGATGCAGGTCTTCAAAAAGTAATGTGCGGTTGAATTAACCTTTTTTCGAGCGATGTGATCGTGCATTTCCCCACGATGAATTCAGTCGAATGACTGATCTTTCAGATCCGACAGCGTGAGGAGCGTGGCGCACAGGTGTCAAGCATGGCATGGAGCAATGTATGACAAGATATGACAGCGTCTGAAACATTGGTATGAATGTCGATCAGCCGAATATCTGTCAATCAACATGTCTTTTGGTCGAGCACCGGCGACCGGAGGCGCTTCGCGCGATGTTGACTTATACAGTCCGACGAGGAGAAACAGCAGCGATCGCCTAGGCCAAAGTATTTCCATGGGTTTTCGGCGAAGGGGATCAAGTACAGCTGGAGTATCAAACGCAAACATCGGATAGAGCGAGTTTCTAAGGTAGCCGCCTCGCCTCCATCTTTGAGACGGATATACTCCGCAAGACGTAGAGATTCAGGTCGATGTGACTACATAGCAAGGCTAGGTGATCGAATCAGTCAAATGAACGCCTGAGATAAACGAGGCATCACGCTAAGAAGGAAGAACCCGTCGGCGAAGAGGGGTCCTCTTCGCCGACGGGTGGTTGTGGTGCGTTGGTTAGAACTGCGCTTTGAGAACGAACTGATACTGGCGTGGGTTGTAGCCTGGATCGGTCTGGGTGATGCTTCCGAAAGCAGCATTACCAAACTGCTGATTGCCGGTGTTGTTGTTTCCGATGAAGAAGTTAGGTGTGTTGGAGATGTTGAACGATTCTACACGGAACTGCAGGTTCACTCGTTCCGTAACAGGGAAGTTCTTGAAGACTGAGAGGTCGACATCGCGGAAGTGAGGTCCGAACAGAGAGTTGCGCTGCGTGTTCCCGATGGTTCCGAGAGGCTGAGGAGCGAAGGCCGTCACGTCGAAGAACTCCGCATTGGTTTTGTGGGCCAGGCGGGGATCCTTGATGGTGTCAGGCCGATCATTTCCACCGCTGTTCTGGGGGACCGCACGGTTGTTGAAGCCATGTGCAATGCCATCGCTTTCGACTGGATTGTCTACACCAGATCCGCTCTGGTCGATCGAGAAGACCTTTCCGCTCTGCCAGACGGAGATGATGTTGGCATCCCATCCTGAAAGGAAAGTCTTCTTAATGCCGGTGAAGCTCTTGCCGTACTGCAGCTCATAGTTGAGCGAGAGAGCAAAGCGGTTTGCGATGTCAGTATCAGTGTTGCCATATTCGGTAGCCCGAATATTGGTTGGGAGCGCGTTGCTCCAACCCTGATCGCCTTGCTGGGAGAAGGTGCTGGTATCAGAAAGCCCCTTGCCCCAGGTGTAGTTAGCATCAAATGCCAGCCCCTTGGTGAAGCGGCGCTGGAAGGAGGTTTGCAGAGCGTTGTAGTTGGAGACACCTTCAGTGGCGAGATAGCTGACACCATTCAGGTTAGTCAGGTTGCCATTGGCAGCCAGGGGACGTACACCACCAACCGGGTTTGCAGCACTTCCCAGAGGAGCCAACGGGTTGTAGGGCAGGGCCTGGTTGATGTTATTGATCGACTCAGGCAAGTGCTGACCGATATTGCCGACGTAGCCGATGATGAAGACGTTGGCGCCGATCTGCTGCTCGACCTGCAGGTTGAACTGCTGGATGAGAGCGCTCTTGAAGTTCGTCTGCTCAGCGGTGAACGAAAGGCCGTTGATTGAAGATAGGTTCGCTATTTGAGCTGCGCTATAAGGCGTAGGGGGCAGAATTCCCTGGCTCAAGTTTCCGTTCTGGCCCTGAGCCGCGCAATCGCCGTTCTGCCCTTTTGGGACAGTTCCGTTATTTGCGGGCGCTAATGTTATGAGTTCAATTGCGGTTGTGGATTGGCAGGACGGGACGTTAGACGAGGTGAATGGGACGTTCTTCAGGTCGCCGTTAGAGGTGTAGTTGCCGGGGAAGTAGCTGAGTCCATAACCGCCGCGGATAATGATGGATGGGGTTGCCGAGTAGGCGAAGCCAACACGGGGAGCTACGTTGTTGTGCTGAGTTTGGATACCGGCAGTGTCACTGACACCGTTGACACCGGCGATCTTCAGAGCGCTCGATACGGTGGCCGGAGTGTCTGAAAGCGCCTGCAGATAGTCAAAGTTGGAGATGTGGTTATGGGCTTCGGTAAAGGGGGTGAAGATGTCATAGCGAAGACCATAGATCACAGTCATCTTCGGGGTGACCTTCCAGCTATCCTGAGCAAAGACGCTTGGCTCCCAGCTGCGATAGTCGGGTGGGGTGAGGTTGAAGGCACGCTGCTGCTGGTTGAAGGCCCCGAGTAAAGTCGAAGCGAGTTGATTGTTCTGTTGGGTGGTCAGATTGGCGTCGGAGTCCGACTGCAGGCCGAAGTTATACTGACCAACCGCAGAGGCGCTTTGTACGTTGCGAGCCTGCCTGCGGATGAGGCTGGCACCGAATTTGATGTTGTGGTTGCCCTTGGTCCAGCTGACGGTACCGGTGTACTGGAAGCTGTTATCGATGTCCTGAAGTGGTACAAAGGCACCATCGCCGAGGTCAGAGAACGGCCCGACTATGAAAGGGGTGAGAGAGTCGGCGAAGGGACTAAAACTGGTCTGGCTGGCAGGGAACCCAACCTTTTGATCGGCCCCCTGACCGAAGTTGAGCGGGAGCGAGAGGTTGTTGATGCGGGTGAACCCTGCCCTCAGGTCCATGAGTAGTCCTGGGGTGAAGATGTGGGTGTAACCCAGTTCGTACTGTTGGGCGATATCGGTAGCCGGGCCGTCGAAGTCAAATCTGCCGCCGCTGATTTGGATTCCGTTTTGCGTGCCCAGGCCTGGGGGGGTAAAGGTATCGACGGTGTTGTAGGCGAAGCGCGCAAAGAGCAGGTTTTTATCGCTGATCTTATGGTCGATGCGAGCGTCGTAGGTGTTGGAGTTCTGCGTCTTGTTAGGGCTGGTGATGAAGTTATTAGTCAGGTTGCCGTTGGTTGGAGCGGGGAATAGCTGCAGATAATTCAGCGCGATCGGATTGATGGTTGCGCCTGCGGCAGCTGCCTGAACTGTGCCGTTCTCGGTTGAGAAGAGGGCCTGCGGAGATCCGCCGTTGAGGCTGTGGATGTCGTCGTACTCAGCAAGAGTTGGGACGGTTTTGGTGTAGGTGATACCAGTGACCTGGCGGAATCCTTCGTAGTCGAAGTAGAAGAAGGTCTTGTCGCGGAAGATGGGGCCGCCGATGGAGGCGCCGTACTGGTTCTGACGGAGCTCAGGCTTGTTGCCAGTGCTCTGGAAGAAGTTGCGGGCATCGAAGATGTCATTGCGGAAGTACTCGTAGACCGAACCGTGGAACGCGTTCGTGCCAGAGCGGGTGACGACGTTGATGACGCCGCCAGCGGTGCGACCTGCTTCAGGAGCGTAGCTGTTGGTTTCGATCGTGATCTCCTGGATGCCCTCGACGTTCGGCTTGACACCGATTGATCCGATGACGCGCTCGTTGTCGTCGATCCCGTCAACTACCCAGTTATTGAGCGATTCGTCCTGTCCGTTGACGGAGAGGCCAGCGGCATTGGTGCGACGATCGTCGGGGCGGCCACCGCTCGAGAGCGAGTTACCTGCTCCGGGATTGGCACCGGGGACGAGAGCTACGAGCTGAACAAAGTTACGGCCGTTGAGGGGCAGGTCCTGCACTGCCTTGGCCGTCACGGTGGAGCTGACGGTAGCGCTGTCAGCCTGGAGGAGCGGGGTGCTGGCGGTGACTTCGACTACGGTGTCGGTTGAACCGGCGAGCAGGTGGACGTCATTGCGGGCGCGATCCCCAGCTTCTACTGAGAGATCCCTGACGACCTGAGCCTGGAATCCGGCGGCTTTAACGGAGATGGAGTAGTGGCCGACCGGAAGGATGTTGAAGCTGTAGTCGCCGGAGCCGTTGGAGGTGGAGGTGCGCTTCTCGTTGGTCCCGGTGTTGGTGAGGACAATGGTTGCGTTGGGAACGACTGCTCCGGTGGCGTCGGTGAC
Source organism: Tunturiibacter psychrotolerans (assembly GCF_051013365.1). Taxonomy (GTDB): domain Bacteria; phylum Acidobacteriota; class Terriglobia; order Terriglobales; family Acidobacteriaceae; genus Edaphobacter; species Edaphobacter psychrotolerans_A. The sequence continues at coordinate 4,113,554 of NZ_CP132941.1, forward strand.
GGTTCCGAGGATGTCGGCGGTGGTCAGCTGCGCGAAGGCTGCTGAGGTAAACAGGAGTAAAAGCGACAGAAAAAAAGCTAGCAGCCTAAGTTGTTGAGAAAGTTTCTGCCCGCACTGGCCGATGCAATTTGTTGCCGTTTTCTCTTGATCGTTCATCATATTCGTCCTTGTTTATCGTTTGCTCAAAAACGTAGTAGTTGATTGGTCACTTGTTTGGATCGACCTCTCCAGATTTGCCCGAGCAGTTCTGTTCGGCGTTGTTTCATGTCTTCATTTGTCTGCTCCGATCAGTCGCCATGCATGTGCCGCCTGTAGCCTGTTGCCCAAATTGGCATCGAGCATGACTTGCATGAGTTTGAGTCAAGGTCGACAGTAAGATTCGAGTGAATTGGAGTTCCCTCACTAATTCAAACCGGGCGCCGTGCAGTTTATTCCGCGCGAATGGAAATAAATTCTACCGATGGCTCAGATGAGAACTGGCGGGGTATCAAATCTATTCGCATTGTGAAATGTGGGTGGGGCTGCACTCGGTTTCGCCTGGGGCTTCTAGTATTCGGCTGATTACATCGGACGCTTCGAGTGCGCCGCCGCCACGTGCGGGATTCAAATTCGCGATTGGAGTTATTGACGATCTGTAAGAAGGACAACGCAGTTCAGAACTCACTGATTTACGGATCACTCTCGCAATTGGAGCAAACTTCATCTCGTTTGTGCGCTGTGTTCTTGAAGACTAACGTTCGGACTCGAATATCGGGGTCGTCGTTCAGCCTTATCAGAAGATGTGCAGGAATACTGCTGTTGTGGGCAACTTCCCTGGGACGAAATGACAGGATCTTCCGCGAGTTCTCGAGAACCGGTCGAGGGCCACGGGTTACACGCCACACCACACGCGGACATCGATATCAGGAACCTGTGACAGGTTTTACCAATACCGCGTTGTCCTATATGTTGGCAACATCCACCGCAACCAATCTCTTCCGTGCGCGACTCTTCCCAGAGCCAAAGGAAAGCGTCCTCTGTGAAATAGTGGCCTCGTACACCGCTATTCAATCATTGGTAATCACGCCTTTCAGCCGGCTGGATACTCGATCACCTTGCGCTTCTCGGTCAACCTTTTGTTATTACTTCAGATAACTTGCACTTCAATTTCGTTGGATTTCTACAAATATCAGGGGCCGACTATCGAAGGCCCCCGATTTATCTCGAATATAAGACTATTGAGGTTAGCGTCTGGCCGCATCTGCTGCACCAGCGAGCTCCTGCAGTGTTCTGAGGAACTTCGTGGTCTGACCGAAAAAGAGTCCATCAGCGGTGAAGCTTTCTATCGTAGCGACTGCGCCTCCAAATTTATCGGTTATAGGACGAATGACGGCGCAGTGGGGCAGGTTGGGGCTGATGAATTCGCAAAAGGGACTGGAAAGATCAGGTTTGGCTGAACCAAGTTGGGCGGAAGCAGCGGGGGATTGTTGAAAAAATCAGGGAATGTTAAGCCCCGATCCGTCACCGGAGCAACAGGGGCTTGTACTCCGTTGCCTGCGAAGTCGACCCACTCGAGAAAGTGAGCGATTTCGTCTCCTCCGATGCCAAGGGTGATCTCAAGCACCTCCGGATGTTTCACTTTTTGACTCAAGGCTGCGTACAAACTGGCGCCCCCCTGCTCAATGTATCCGAAGTGAAAGGCCGCTATATTCGCTATCACCTGAATGTGATTAGTATCCTTGAAATCAGCATTGGTGATGGGAATAGCGGTACGGTTATTGATGTTGATAGCTTGCGGAAACGTGGCGCCAAAGTCAGGATTGGTTGCACTGCGGTAGCGAACGAACCAGCTGGTGTCCACGTTGAGGTGCATAAGGTTCGTAAGGCGTCCGATGCCTGTTGACCCTGTAGCAGCACTTCCCTGCAATGTACGAAACTCGTCCAGGTTGACCGGCTCGGCTCCCTTGGATTCCAGATAGCCGTTGAGGAAGGTAGCGTGACTCACTTCATCGAGCGTATTGCTGCTGATGTACTGTGGACCATCTCCATCGAGGTTCAGAAATGCAGCTTGGTAGGTGTTCATTGGAGGGGCAGGGACTACCTCCAGGGGAAGTTGGTTCGGCGTGAGGCCACCCAGTTCCGCGTACTGTGTCCAAAGATCCGACTCGAGCAACTCTGCCGCTGCAAGAAACCGGAGGATAGCGATATCGCCCGCATCGAGCCTACCGTCTCCTACCCCAAATTGTGCGTGGGCCAAAGTTCCATTTGCTAACAAGCCGACGCCGACTGTAGCTGCGCCTCCTGTAAGAAGACCGCTTTTCATGAAGGAACGGCGGTCCACTGTACGCTTAGTGTTGCTTACTTGATTTTTCATCATTGTTCCCCGTCCTGATTCGTGTTTAGCCTTGTCTCTCTTGCGAATAAACCAAGACATTCGACGGCGCCTGATGATTTAGGCGCGTCAGTACGTCGCTGGCCGTGTCTTTGTAAACGGCTGTTAGGCTTGTGCAACCGTCGCGTCGCTTTCGACGCGAGTCGGCAAAGTTGATAGCGGTTTTTAACGTGTAATAAAGCGCCAAAAATCAAATGGGTGCGTATAAGTTGTGGGTGTCGAATCCTCCTTTGTGCGCGTGTGCATGCGTGAATGGAACTGTTGATCACATGACGCATCAGACGCGTTGCCAATCAAAACTGATGACCAAGCCCTTTATTCGATTTTTTTGAAGAAAGCCTTAAATTAGTCGCTGAGCAAAACCTTCATGCGCACGTTATTCCAAGGCCCTTGGAATAACACCCAGCAACCCAGTTGCAGCACTGTAAGCTTTCAACCGGGTGTTCGCTACCGAAGCGGAGGCCCCCCTGGAAAGTGCCTGCGAGCCGTTATAGGTAGTGGTAAGTCAAGGGTTCACGCATAGGTGATATAGAACTGCGAACTATTGTGAATATCCCACTAGCGAAATCATGGTCCTACCATGTAGCCTCCTAATCATCAAGATGGAGGAATGCGTTGAGTTTCGTTGAGTTTGATTCCTTCTATGAGGAAGAGCACCCTGTTCTACTGTTTTTCTCTCTGCTAACAAATATATTCGGAAGACGAAAGGTGGTTCTCAATCAATTCTGTTTGAATGCGACGACGATCGATTCTACGTCGTAGAAATGGCTGGCAATCCGCAGGGGCCGAATATCGTGGCCAATGAATTTCTGGGTAGCGTCATCTCAGGCGCAGTCGGACTTCCCGTACTTGAAAGTATGTTGATTCACCTGTCCGATCACTTCATCGATAGTGAGCCGGACTGCTGGTTCGAACTCCCATCAGGAAGAAAGCGTCCGGATGCCGGCTTGCATTTTGGAAGCCTGCTTGTGGGCTAACCATCTGGTCCACAACGGCCGTCAGAGTACATCAGTCCCTCGAAAATCAAATCGATTGAGAATAGGGATGCATTTTGGGGAATGTACATCTTAGACGTTTGGGCTGTTCTCCTCAGGAGATCGGCGGACGACAATGTTCAGGAGGCTTTCTTCATCGACCACGGCCCCATGTTTGGAGGCCCTGATTGGAACTTTCAAGAACGGCCGGGAGCGGCCCTCCATCTCGAATCGTCCGTTTACTCCGAACTCTGGCATGACGAGGTCGTTTCTTCCTGGATTTCCCACTTTCGGACCGTTCTTCCAGATGTCCTCTCTTGGGTCACCTCAATTCTTTCTGCCCGATGGTATAACGGTGACTTGAGAAGCCTGATGGAGGTATTAATCCATCGATTATCTAACCTAATCGAGCTTGTCCAAAATGATAGGGCTGGATCTCGATTTTTCGTTGGCCAGAACAGTGAAAATGACGCTCTGCGATTATCAGATTCTCGAATACACAAACTCAGAACTCCGGACACACGGAGTGCCTTTTATCGTGATCTTGCGGTTTCATATGCAAAATTCCTACGTTCTGACCGGGTATGTTTTGCAAAATTGGAGAGGTAAGATTGGAGCCACTTCGGAGGGCGAGCTCGATGATGTCGAAGATTTTCTGGAAGATCTTCAGCGTCACAGCCGTATCTCGCCATCATCCGATACGCGTTTCTTTGATCGTTTGAATGGCCTTGGTGTTGGACCGCTCCGCGCATTTGTATCCGGCTCTTGCCTCGTACCAGAGCTGGATACGTTACTTCCGATGTTCTTCGATGGCCAGGTCGGACTGGCAGGGTGGCAAAGATCTTTCGATCTAGTCGGTGAGAACTGTTTTGATCTGGCAGAAAAGCTGGTCCCGGCATCTATTACTGGCTCTTTGCCCTCAGACGGGTAGAATCGACGTCACATAATTGGACCCTGTAGTACAGAGATCGGCCCTATTCCCGCCGATCCCTGACCCAGGCAATGGCGCAAGCGGCAAAGACGAAGAAGAATGTTGTTGACCACAACAGTAACGTTCCGTGCAATGACATGCAGATGTAGAGACGCTTCCAAGGAAATGGATATCCTCTCGCACAGACGGTCGCTATAAGGAAAAACGTACATACATCAAACAGCTTCATTTTTCTCCGATGCTGGACTAACTCAACGTGTGCCATCAGATACGAGGTTATTCTAGCTCCAAAATTATGCTCGGACCAGATCGCAGTCGAATTTAATCCACACGCCGACCCAAAATGGAGCCGCCTCACGCATACCCGGCGAGGGTGTTGCTCGCGGAATCTTGGTCCAAGCAGAACACCGTATCAATTGGCCTGCGAGTGTGAAGCCTGGTGCTTATGGTGGCTCAGCCGCGCGGTTCCAGCTGGAGTTGCAGCCAATCGCATGGAACAGCACTCCGGGATTTCTGGTCTCGGCGAATGCCGGGTATCGGGGTGCGAGATTGTTTTGGCGGCGACGGTCTCCCGTCGAGCTCGGCTGTTAAATCGTTCTCCTCCTCTCGGTTTATCGCTGATTGCCGATCAATATAAGCAGGTACAACCAGCTGAACCAGCCGCGCGGGATTTTCGGATGCGCCACAACCTCTACTCATATCCGTTCAAACTGCTGCACCGCGTTATTGCACTTTGCACAAGACTATGTGGCTCTCGCGGATGGATAACAGAACGCTCTTCGCGTGTCAGATTCTACTGACGATGGTTTACTCGATCGCCTTTCTGGGAATGAGGCGGATGTATCGTCCTTTTCCTGGCACTGGGCCATTCGCGCTCGGATTTTTTTCGGGCTTTTCTGCTTGGAACTGTGCCCCTCGGTTTGTCTCTCACAACAGGTTGCGCGAGTGGAACCTCCTCGGGTGGCAGCACGACCCCACCGATGACGGGAACTGGTGACGCCGACGGTGACGGTCACGGCGTCGCCTTCAGGAAGCATCAGCGCCGCGCAGGCTCTGAGCGTCGCGGTTGCGGTAGCATCGAGTGCCGGGGCGCCTGCGGGCTCGGTGGTCTTGAGCAGCGGAAACTACGCCTCGTTCCCATCTTTGGTAATGGCGGACAGGCGGTGAGCGTGCCGGCGGGGCTGCTGGCCGTAGGAACGGATACCTTGACGGCCAATTTCACGCCCGCGAATACGGCTTCGTACGCGAGCGCGGCGGACACCACTGTGACGGTGTTGCCTTCAGGAGCGGCGACGCCGGTGGTGACGGCCTCCAGCGTTACTTATTCGACTGGCGGTTATGGCAGCCCGTTTCGGGCGCTGCTTCGATGTTGTGATGTCACCGGATGGCAAGTACGCGTTTGTGGCCAACGAGTATGGGGTGGCACCGGGTGCAACCGCGGAGGGGAATATAGGGGTTGTGGCTCTGCAGTACGACTCGTGAGGGATCGTGTCGGAGGGGACGCTGGAGGGACCGTCATTTCATCAGTTCCCCGCTCTAATCTTGCAAGCCAACTGCTGGAGATCTCATAAGACCGACTACCCCATGCCTTGGCGAGGCCCTCACTCTTCTCTTTTACCTCTCTAAAGACAGCCCCCAACGGATGCGTGTTCCACGAAGCCTCTCTCCTACTGTCGCCACCGGCCCTCCCGGACAAGAACACATCTATTAAATCAGAGTAGGAGCGAGATCTCATTTACGCCCTGAAGCTGGGCAACGTTGACCGGAAGTTGCGCGATGTGGACCGATATTGTGAGTGCTGTGTGGAACGAATTTGCGGGAAAAGCGGGTCTCCTGCTAGGGATGGGAAATACATTCAAGCGATAGTAGACCAAGGAACGGCGGTCCAGGTTCGAGCCGCCGGTGAAGAGAGGAGCACTTGGCTTAGTAGAGGACCTTGAGGCCGAACTGGATAATGCGAGGCTCGAAGGTGCTGGTGATCTGACCGCCGGTGCTGGCGGTCTGGCCGTTGGTTCCTCCGATGGTGCCAGGGAGGTAAAGGTTGGTATGGTTGAAGATGTTGTAGAACTCCGTCCGGAATTCGATTTTGAGGCTGTCGACCGGGGTGGAGAACTTCTTGTTGAGTGAAAGGTCGGTTTGGTAGAAGGCCGTGTTGCGGAAGGCGTTGCGCGCAAGGTTGCCGAAAGGGCTGGCCAACGGGGCGCCAGGGACATTCCCGACTGTGGTTTGGGGCAGCGCGAATGCGGCCGGGTTGACGTACTGGATGAAGCCGTTCGAGAGCTTCGTGTTCAGGATGGGTTTGACGCCGGGGATGAGGTTGGGGCGGTAGAGATTGGCGCCGCGGAAGCTATTTGCGATGGTGGGTGAGACCTGGTTGGCGGCCGCCGGTGTGTAGGTGAGGTTGAAGGGGGTTCCGGACTGCATGGTGTTGATAACGGAAGCCTGCCAGCCGCCGAGGGCAGCGTTTGTGAAGGCGTTGGCTGAGGACATGTAGTGGCGTCCGCGGCCGAAGGGAAGTTCGTAGACGAAGCTGGTGATGTTGGAGATGGGCAAGTTGTAGTCGGAGTTGCCATACTCGGCGCGGAGGTTGTTGCTGTCCTGTGGTGCGGGGGTGTTGCCTTCGAGCGAGGCGCTGGCCATGTCGAGGGAGTGCGACCATGTGAAGGAGTTGAGCAGGGTGAGGCCCGCGACGAAGCGCTGCTCGTACTTGACCTGGAGGGAGTTGTAGTTGGAGGAGAACTCGTTCAGCGCGGTGGTGATGTCAGAGAATTTAGGAAAGGGCCGGTTGGCCTGGGCGAATCCGACCTGGGGATTCAGCTGGTTGACGTTGGTGAAGCCCTGGAGCTTAAGGCCGTTATTGCCGACGTAGGCGATGTCGAGCAGAGTGTTGGGTGCGAGCTGGCGCTGGACCGAGAGGAAGAAGCTCTCGACATAACTGTCGCGGGTGTTGCGGGGGACGTAGGTGACGTTGTCGGTGAGGGGGTTGAAGGTGGTGGTGAGCCCGGTGGGGAAGCCCTGGTCGGCGCTGACGTAGCAGGTGCCGATGGAGGCGACGGTGGGCGTTCCGACGCAGAGGTTCGTGGCGGTCGGCTTCAGGTTGTTCTGATTGACTGCGACGAAAAGGGCCTGAGGGGCGTTGATGCCGAGGATGTTTCCGGAACCGGCGCGAGTGTAGTGGACGTAGCTCATCCCGAAGCCGCCGCGGATAGCCGTCTTTGGATCAGCCGCGTAGGAGAAACCGACACGGGGGCCGAAGTCGTTGAGATCGGGATCGACCAGGCTCTTGTTGTAGACGCCGCCACTGGGAGAGACGGCGATGATGTTAGCTCCCGAGGCTCCGGGAGTGGTGGTGAGGACGGTCTGGGTGATGGGGTCGAAGTTGGATATCTGGTTCTTCTGCTCGTAGTAAGGCGAGCCGTACTCCCAGCGCAGGCCGAGGTTGAGGGTGAGGTTGGGCAGAACCTTCCAGTCGTCCTGGGCGTAGGCGTTGTGGAAGAGCTGGCGGAGGTGGGTGACGTAGTAGTTGGCCGCGGAGTAACCGCTGGTGGTGCCGAAGAGGAAGTCGGCCCAGTAGGTATCGGAGACGGTGGAACCGCCATTGTTGGAGTAGCCTCCGCCGTAGGTGAAGGATCCGAAGAGGGGATTGTTGTCGCTGACGGCCATCCACACTTTTTCAAACTCGTAGCCGAACTTGAGGGAGTGCTTGCCCTCGACGATGGTGAAGTTAAGCTTGGGGTCGAGCAGGGCGGGATTCTGGAACTGGGGGTTGGTGCTCTGGCGGCCGAAGCCGGTGAAGCCAGTGATGGTGGTGGAAGGGAGGCCGCCGGTGACGTTGGGGTCTGTGGGCAGTCCGGGGATGTTGAAGGAGGTGCTTCCGATGGAGGTGGAGAACTTACCTGCCTTGGTGCGGGAGAGGCCTGCGCGGGCGTCGAGGATCTTGTTCGAGCCGAAGAGGTGGTTGAAGCCGAGGACAACCTGCTGGTCGAGCACGCGGATCTTGCCGTTGGTCTGGCCGTCGAGGGGCAGTGGTAGTGCGGGAGCGTTGAGGGCGTTTTCCTTGCGATCGGAGACGCGTAGGAACCAGGAGGTGGTGGGATTCTGCTGGAAGTCGAAGCGGAGGTCACCCTTGTCGGCGTTGTCGATGAAGGGGACCTGGACGGCGTAGTCAAACTGCGCGAGTCCGGTGGTGGGCGCTCCCGCGAGCGGAAGACCGGGGACTTGGCGGAAGGCGTTGATGATCTGGAGTGAGAGGGGGCTGATGTCGGAGGTCGGAATCTTGGTTCCGGCAGCGTAGGTTTTGCCGGTGAGCGGGTTCTTGACTGGCACGACGAGGATGCCGTTGAGTTCGTTGAGGGTGGGGAGAGTCAGGACGGAGAGCGGCTTTAGTACTTGGCGGAAGCCTTCATAGTCAAGGAAGAAGAAGAGCCGGTCCGTGCGGATGGGTCCGCCGAAGTTAAAACCGTACTGGTTGCGATTGAAGGTGGGCTTTTCGAAGGGAACGACGATGCCGGAACTGCCGGTGTTGGTGGGCTTGAAGAAACCTGCGGCGTTGAGGTCGGTGTTGCGGAAGAATTCGTAGACGGTGGCGTGATACGTGTTGGTTCCGCTGTTGGAGGCCACGTTGATGGTGGCGCCGGAAGAGCGTCCGTACTCGGCGCCCTCATTGTTCGTGACCACTTGGAACTGGGAGACAGAGTCGGGCGGGACGGCGATAATCTGGTTGTCGAAGCCCTGGTTGGACTCTCCATACGCGTTGTTGTCGAGACCGTCGAGCAGGAAGTTATTGAACACGCTGCGCTGGCCGTTGACGTTGTAGGCTCCGGCGCGGACTAGGGAGTTGATGGAGCTGGTGGTGGCGGCAGTGGGAGCCTGTCGGGAGCCGGCGATGAGACCGAGGAGGTCGGAGTAGTTGCGGCTGACGAGGGGCAGGGCGGCTGACTGGTAGCCGGTGATGATCTGACCACGCTCGCTGGTCTCGGTCTCGACCTGGAGGGCGACATCGGAGACTTCGACGGTGGTGTTGGTCGAGCCGACCTTCAAGGTGAGGTCGATGCGCGGACGACCACCGACAGAGATGGTGATGTTGTCGGCTACGGCGTCGGAGAAGCCGGATGCGCTGGCGGTAATGTTATAGACGCCAATGTGCAGGGACGGGAGCTCGTAGCTGCCGTTTTCGTTGGTGGTGGTCTTGCTGGAGATGGAGGTCGCAGTGTTGGTGACGGTCACGATTGCGCCGGAGACCGCTGCTCCGCTTCCGTCGTGAATGGTTCCGACGAGACTTCCGTTTTCGTATTGGGCATGCAGGCCAGATGTATTAAATAAACCAGCGCACAGAATGATGCCCACCGCCAACCGCTTGATGACTCTTAACATTCTTGGACTCCTCAGTTCGAATAGGTCTGCGGCTCAGGGAACGTCTAGCCGCAGGCGATTGTCAAAGCTATTGACACGGTATAAAGAACTGGGAGGGGAAGGCTTTTATTGCATCGTCTGATGGGAATTCACAAGGTCTTAATACAAGGCACTTCCGTATGATTGGGGGGCGCGCGGCTGTACTTTGGGCCTTCGTAGTTGCCATTCCTAGATACAGAGCGGCGAAAGAAACGACGAACTCTTTGAGTTCCGCAGACGGGTCAAAGTATATGGGGCTGACGATACACCAGGTGAATCAATTGATTTCAGAGAACGACTGTACGGAGATTTGTAGTGGCGACTAAACGCAAATTCAAGAGTGACGCATTTGAGGCGATCCATTCCTCAGCGTCAGCAATGTATAAGGTGGCCCGGTGGCAACCAAGACACGCAAAACGCAATCGGTAAGGTATTGTCGAATTCGCTGATCCTCGGCAGATGTTAGTTCAGCGTCATAAAAGTGTTGATCGTCTGCTCGTCGAGATGATCCGTGCTGTGCGGTACTTGATTCATAGCGATTCCACGAACTGTGATTGCAATGTCTGGCGTAGAACCCGTCGAGCACGCGAGATGCGAGACATGACGGTGCCGATGGGAATATCCAGGATGGCAGCTATGTCCTTGTACTTAGGGTCCTCAACCTCACAAAGGAGGAGCGCTTCTCGGAGAGGAGCTTCAAGTTGCTCAAGTGCCTCGTGAAGGGCTTCCTAATTGCCCAGAGCGAATCAGATTCTCTTCTGGCGTGGGATCGGCGGTCGCGAATTCCAGTGCGTCGGGTTGGTCTTCGAGGAAAACTGTGCGAGAAGCAGCGATGCCCGTACGACTCGTGAGTAAAGCATTGCGCAAGATGCGAAAGATCCAGGCCTTGAAATTAGTGCCCCCCTCAAAGGAGTCAAACACTCGTAGTGCTTCGGAGAAGGTTTCCTGCACCAGGTCTTCTGCTCGGTTTGGTCACCGGCAACCAAAAAGCAAGGTTGTCGAGCGAAGCGAAGAGCGGGAGTGCAAGTTGTTCGAAGCTTTCAATCTGGTTGACTAATGACGGCATGATGCGGAGTGCCTCGGTCGGTCTGGGAATGCCCGGCTCGCACGATGCGGGAATGAAGACCGTCATGTGGTTAGTAAGCATCACTACCGCTAACTGAATCGCAGAGAAATTATTCCGAAATATTTCCGTGAGCTTGGGAATAAAAGCCAGGAACTCCAGTTTTCTGCTGTGTAGGAGCAGAACCTAATGACTGACCATAGTTTGCTTCCTATAAGAAGCCTGGAGACCCTGGACGTTGACGATTTCTATACGTCGCCGATCTCGACGCTGATCCCGGCGCTCACCTCTGCATTTGATCTAAGGGGAATACGACGAAGGGGTCATTCCCTCAGAACATGCGCGATAGGAATGCAATTAGCCGCAAAGATCGGCCTTGCGGACGACGACCTCCAAAATCTCTACTATGCCTTGTTATTTGCGTCCGATTGCACTCTTATCCATCTGAACCGAACTAACGGTTTTCGATATGAGTTGGCAACTCGCTTCGTGCAATATTTTGCTCTATCACCCGAAATCGCTTGCCTGATCTGTGCGACACCTCATTGTCGGGGAGAGAACGAAGGAATGCAAGGTTTTCGAAAGAACAGACCTGTGCTCGCTCTCATCATCAGCGTTGCCATAGCATTGGCAAGTGGCGTAGATCAATGTGTTTATGCCGCTGCAATCAACACTCTGTTGCACCGACCTGAAACATCCATCGTTTCAGATACAGTTCTCGAGCTATCTTCGTCGGAAAGTCCCATGGTGGTTTGGGATGAGCTCACTTCATCCGAACTGTTATCTCATGTTATTGCGTTAGAACCTCGGCGTAGCAATTTCTCTGACAGGAGACTCACTATCGATGGTATATGTCTCGCGTTCGCGCTGATAGCCGATTCAAACTCTGCTGGCTTCATTGCGCACTCTGTCGGGGTGGCGAGGGTCGCAGTTTCCATAGCAAAACTGATGGGACTTGACCGGAAGAACATCAAACTCCTTCAGCGGGCGGCGTTGGTTCATGACATTGGGAAGATCGGCGTTCGGTACGCTGTTCTTGAAAAATCGGAAGCTCTTACTTTAGACGAGTGGAGAGACATCCATCGACACCCCGGTTACACAAAAAAGATCCTCGATATGATCCCCGGATTTGACGAGATCTCCGCTATTGCCGTCGCCCATCACGAAAAACTGGATGGATCGGGATATCCCTGCGGATTGAACGCTTCCGAGCTTCCGTTACCTGCCAGAATTCTGACGGTCGCGGATATATATGATGCGCTTTCATCTCAACGGCCTTATCGACGACCACTAGGACGCGAAGAAGCGCTTGCCATCATGAATCGTGAGGCGCCAAGAGCGCTGGATCAAGGATGTTTGGACGCTTTGGCAATGGCGACAAGCCATGGCTCTTGAACGAAGACCTCTAAGAGCCGATCAGGATCAGTCAGTCTATGTGGCTATTAGCGATTCCGACAAATAAAGTGGGTGGCAAATTGTATTGCAAACTCCTTCGTGATCTTTGAACGGCTTCGCAAAAAGGGGCTTGGCAGCGGCGAATTTCAATAATGTTAGGTTTCGGTCTGCTCAGTTTTCGCGGGCAGAGCACCTTGTTGAATAACCTTCGACGGTGCGGATGACCATTAGGCGATTCAAGCGCGTCGGTAATTTGGATGCGTAACGCTTCCGCTGGAGACCGGCCTTCTCATCCCATCTGTTCTCGCCAGTTGAAAAATCGGCTGCGGGTTTGAGAGACGAAACTCGGGCCCCAGATGAGGATTTACTAATCTCACTATCAAAATACCTGTTCTCTTTGGTTACGGACGTGCTGCCTTTCAGCTCAGGGTGGACCGATAGATCCCCGCAGGAGCCTGGATGTCGCAAGTACTAGGTGCAGGAAGCCAGAGTAAAGATGCAACAGCGGATGCGCCGATAACGCTGGACCCTTCGAACTGGAAACGATTCCGCGGGCAGGCGCACGAGATGCTTGATGACATGGTCGACTACCTCCAGAACGTTCGAGACCGTCCTGTATGGCAACCTATCCCCACGCCGGCCCGGACGCGGTTTCGCGGGGGGGTTCCTGTTCTACCGATGGACCTTGGCCGAGTTCATGAAGAGTTTATGAAGCATGTTCTGCCCTTCGCAGCAGGAAACGTCCACCCGGGCTTTATGGGATGGGTGCATGGCGGAGGGACACCGGTGGGGATGCTTGCAGAGATGCTCGCGGCGGGCCTAAATGCTAACCTTGGCGGCCGCGATCACGCCCCCGTTGAGGTCGAACGCCAGGTTGTAAGCTGGGTGCGTGAGATCTTCGGATTTCCTGAGGGCGCGACAGGGCTCTTCGTCACGGGCACCTCGATGGCGAACCTGATCGCGGTGGTTGTCGCCCGCGACTCGGAGCTAGGTTTTCAGGTGCGCAGAGAGGGCATCGCTGCCAACTCGACGCGTTTAGCCGCATATGGCTCCTCTGCCGTGCATGGGTGCATCGCCAAGGCGATGGATATCTCCGGTGTAGGAAGCGATGCGTTGCGGAAGATCGCGACAGACAAACGTCATCGGATTGACGTTGAAGCTCTCCAGCAGGCGATTCACAACGATCGCCGAGATGGCTTCACTCCCTTCCTGGTCGTTGGGAGCGCCGGTACGGTGGACACTGGGGCGATCGATGATCTTGCCGCGTTGGCCGATCTCTGCCAACGCGAGAAGCTATGGTTTCATGTGGACGGAGCTTACGGTGCGCTGGCGATGCTGGCTCCCGGCATTGCGCCCCGTCTTCGAGGAATCGAACGCGCCGACTCGCTTGCGTTTGACTTTCACAAATGGGGACACGTTCCCTACGACGCCGGCTTCATCCTGGTGCGAGACGGGCAGCTTCATCAGCAGTCCTTCGAGTCGTCGCCTGCGTACCTGAAGCGCGAAGTTCGCGGGTTGGCCGCGGGCGCGCCCTGGCCCTGCGATTTTGGGCCCGATCTCTCCCGCGGCTTCCACGCGTTGAAGACTTGGTTCAGACTGAAGGTTCACGGAATCCAAACGCTGGGCGCAGTGATCTCTCAAACCTGCGAGCTGGCACGTTATCTGGAAAGCCTCATCGCCGAAAGCGCGGAGCTTGAACTACTGGCTCCAGTAGAATTAAACATCGTCTGCTTTCGTTATCGAACTGAGGATTCGGACCGCATCAACGCGCAGATTGTCGTTGACTTGCAAGAGTGCGGCAGTGTGGCCCCTTCGACAACCAGTCTGAACGGCCGGTTGGCGATACGTGCGGCGATTGTGAACCATCGCACGAGTCGTAGTGAAATTCAAACACTTCTGACCGAGACCTTGGTCTTGGGACGAGCGCTGCAGAACGAGCAAAGCCCACGAGCTCGGGCGCTCGAGATGGAAGAAACTCCGGAGGTGCGGCAGCATGCCGGCATGCAGGTGGCGTTGCCGCATGTGGAAGCGCGTCTTGCAGTCGAACCCGAGTCGATTACGCTTATGTTTCAACGAGCTTGCTTCCTGGAACAGACGGGTCGCTTGCGGGAGGCTTGCGATGCATATCGAGACCTGCTTGACCATGAACCGTCACACCTCGGCGCACTGAACAGCCTGGGAAATCTTCTTTTGAAGGCGCGCGAAGTTTCTGCGGCCCAGCATCTCTATGAGTTGGCTGTGGGCTACCACCCCGATCGTCCATCTTGCCGGGCAAACTTGGGAAATCTGCTCTTCAAGAATGGAAAACCTGAAGCCGCACGCGAGCAATTCGAACGGGCGCTACGCATCGACGGGAACTATCGTCCCGCACACGCGGGCCTTTGCTTCATCCTCGATCAACTGGGAGATCCCGAGCGCGCCACATGGCATCGCAACAAGGCGTTCCAGAACCGCTGTGTCGTGATTACGCCGTATCGCGGGGAGCAGAAACCGATCACAGTCCTGGAGCTGATCTCGACAACTGGAGGCAACATCCGCACAGACGATTTTCTGAGCGACCGTGCATTCCAACGAATCTTGGTTACAACTGAGTTTTATGACTCCAAAACAGTTTTGCCTCCTCATCAACTGGTGGTCAACGCGATTGGAGAGGCTGATGGAGCCGCAGCAGCCTTGTCCGGCGCACTTTCGGTGGTCGCGCACACGAATGCCCCGGTAATAAATCACCCGGAGTTTGTGCTGGCTACGGGGCGGTGCGAGATCGCTCAACGCCTTTCTGATGTCCCAGGTGTGGTAACGGCACGGACCAGAATTCTCTCGCGAGAGCAGCTTTTGGCTCCCCAAGCCGCAGCGACGCTAGCTCGGCTTGGCTTCCGTTTTCCCCTTCTCTTGCGCACGCCAGGCTTTCACGGTGGGGAGAACTTCATACGGGTCGAAACGCTCGAGGAGTTGCCGGCGGCGGTGAGTGAGCTTCCGGGAGCCGACCTGTTCGTGATTCAGTATCTCGACGCACGGGGGGCCGATGGTAAATCGCGTAAATACCGCGTGATGATGATCGACGGACAAATTTATCCGCTGCACGTTGCAATCTCCGGCGACTGGAAGATTCATTACTTCAGCGCCGATATGGCCGATTTCCCCGAGCATCGGGCGGAGGATGCTGATTTCCTGACAGACATACGCGGGGTTCTGGGCGAATGCGCCATGGCAGCCCTACAGCAAATTCAGAAGACGCTTCGCCTTGACTACGGCGGGATCGACTTCGGACTGAGTGAGAAAGGAGAGGTTCTGCTGTTTGAAGCGAATGCGACGATGGCAGTGCTGGTGCCGGAGAAGGATCCGCGCTGGGACTATCGCCGGCCAGCAGTTGAGAAGATCTACCGTGCCTTATGGACGATGTTGAAGAGGAAAGCGACAGATTGCCGAACTGCGAGTGGAATAAGCATCCAATCGGCTAAGAACAACTTGGAGATTGAGACCGAGACTCTTGCCTCAATAACCACGTAGCACCAGTTACGACGTTCAAAAACCCATCATATGGATATAGAAGAACCGCCACGATAGTGGGGATGCACTCAGGGGATGAATCTCTTTTCGGTCGCTTGGTATTCATTAGGTTCTGGTTTCTCAAATGGCGCAAAATCGCCAATGCGGTGCGCCGGGATAAACCGGCATGAAGCAGGGAATGCAAGAGTCCTACGAGAAAGGAGTAGCGAACCGCTCGGCCCCGAGTTTTGCGTTGCACACCGCGAGGTGGGCAGCGAAGCGTAAACAGGGGTACAGGTGGGCTGGGTATTGAGCTCCGAAAAGATGCAATCAGGACGCTGACGCTTTTGCATTGGCGGAAGGCAACACGGGCGGGAGCGATACCGCGAGTTCCTGCTCGGTCCTGCGTAGTCGTAGACCCCAGACACGCCTGGAAGCTTCATGCACGAGAACCGGGAGACCTCGGAGACGCCTGCTGGTAGTAACAGCAGGACGGCGGGTGAAGGCTGAGGGCCGTAAGGCCTGCATGAACGTCGCCGAGGAGTCGGACAGCGGCATAGTACCTATGAGTCATTCGAACAAAATCGAGAAGTCGATGGCGGAGAGTGAGGAGGGAAGGCCGCTGATCAAGGAGAACATCCATCGGTCCAGCACGTGCCCGACACAGAGCGGGGCTCGCGTGTCACAGGGGCTGGCGGGTGTGCGGAAAGCAGCAAGGGAACACAAGGAGATGAAGTTCACCTCTCTGCTTCACCATGTCACGCTCGATCTGCTGAGGAGCAGCTTCAGTTCTCTGAAACGCAAGGCTGCTCCCGGCGTGGATGGGATGACATGGCAGGAGTATGAAGCCGGGCTGGAGGGTCGGCTGGCCGATCTGCACAGCCGGGTGCATCGCGGGGCGTATCGGGCGCTCCCATCGAGAAGGGTCTACATCGAGAAAGGCGACGGACGGAAGCGTCCGCTCGGGATCGCCGCACTGGAGGACAAGATCGTCCAGCACGCAGTGGTCACCATCCTCAACAACATCTATGAGGAGGACTTCCTCGGCTTCTCGTATGGTTTTCGTCCTGGGCGCAGCCAGCATAAGGCGCTGGATGCGTTGTCCTACGCACTCGTGAAAAGGAAGGTGAACTACGTACTTGATGCTGACATCCAAGGCTTCTTCGATAATCTCGACAAAGCGTGGATGATCAAGTTCGTCGAGCATCGCGTTGCCGACCAACGCATCCTGCGCCTGATCCAGAAATGGCTCAAGGCTGGGGTGATGGAGGAAGGGCAATGGTCGTACACGGAGACAGGTACTCCGCAGGGGTCGGTGATCTCACCGCTCCTTGCCAACATCTATCTCCACTATGTGTTCGATCTCTGGGTGGACGTCTGGCGTAAGAAGTGTGCGCGAGGCGAGGTGATCGTCCTCCGCTATGCGGACGACATCGTCCTTGGCTTCCAGTGGGATACGGACGCAGACCGTTTTCGCAAGAGCTTGGAAGGACGGCTGGGGAAGTTCGGACTGAAACTGCACCCGGAAAAGACGCGCCGGATCGAGTTCGGGCGGTATGCCGAACAGAACCGGAAACGAAGAGGGGAAGGCAAGCCTGAGACCTTCGACTTCCTTGGCTTCACGCACATAAGCGGGAAGAACGGGAACGGGTCTTATGCCGTGCGGCGCATGACGATCGGCAAGCGCATGCGAAAGAAGCTGCAGGAGATCAAGCAGCAACTCAGGATGCGCATGCATGATCCCGTGCCTCAAACCGGCGCGTGGCTCAGGTCAGTTGTACAGGGGTACTTCAACTACTACGCTGTGCCCGGAAATCTCGATAGCCTCGGGCTGTTCCGGGAACGCGTGCTTCGTTACTGGGGGCAAGCGCTGAAGCGACGTAGTCAAAGACACCGATACGCCTGGGTCCGTCGTCTCAAGCTGGCTGCACAATGGCTTCCTACACCTCGCGTGATGCATCCCTGGCCACTTGACCGCTTCGCCGCCACTCATCCGAGATAGGAGCCGCATGCGCTAAGGAGCGCTCGTGCGGATCTGTGCGGGGGGCGATCAGTAATGATCGTCCCTACCGCGACCACATCGAGTTCCGCACAAGCTCAACGATTCCGCGTTGCTCCCGAATGACGGAAATTCGGAAGATCCGAAGCTCCTGAAATGTCAGGCGGTCTCAACCAGTCGGTGCAACACCATCTGATATTGAATTCATCTGAGGTGCTATCCCCCCGCGTTTCGATAACAAGAACTGAATGGACCAATGGTCCTTGCCAAAGACCCAGCCAATCTCAGGCAACGATACCGTCGTGCTGGCCGACTTCGCTAATTCCACTGGCGGCGCCGTCTTCGACGACACGCTCAAGCAGGCACTTGCGGTTTAGTTGCGCCAATCACCATTTCTGAGCGGGATGGACATGAGGTGATCGCCAAGATTGGCTGCTTGTTTGCGGAGCCGGATCCGAAAGCGAGATACCAAAATTTTCCTGGATGATCTGCGACGGGTCTCGCACTGAGCGCGTGGATCTCCGCGATGTGGCGCACCAGTCCCGATTCATCGCGTGCACGATGACGTCGTATCTCAGAACTCCAAACACTCTAGATCTGCATATCCCACATCTGCTGGTACGCGCCTACTGCCTTGTTCCTCATTTGTATCACCAATTGGGATGCAAGACTTGCCTTCTGCCCCGCAATGAGCGCGTCATGAATCTCTACTCCCGAACCATCTATTAGGCCTTTGATCTTCTTGCCGGCATCATGCTGCAACTGTTCCGTTTGCCGCACTATTGACTCAAGGACGTCAGCAAATGGCACCCCCGAGCCGCCGCCACCGGAGTTCGAAGTCGCTACACCCACATCACTCAAGAATCCATCATCTATGCTCGCCGCGCTCAGACCGCTCGGTATCGTCATCCCATTAACTCCGTCCATAATTACTCCAAATTCCCCTCGTCGTTCGGTTCGGAAGCTTTTCAACCATGCCGTGAACATACCCTTCTCTGTTGTTCAGGATCTACTAAGAATCGATGTGGATTGAGCTCATCACACTGTCGAATTGCTGGCTCAACAGTGTACCCAAGCTTGATCATGCAATTGCCTCGTAAACTCGCTCTCGAAGTTGAATGCCAGCGTTTTATAAGCAGGCGTATCTATGTTGGCCATATTGCTACCCGTCAACTGCTGACTCGTTAGGTCCAGATACCCTTCCAATGCATCACCCATCACAGTAGTCGTCTGCACGGTTGCGCCTCCTGCCGGCAGTCCTTGATTCTCACCTTTGAGAGACGCGGAATCCAGATCTCTAGCGAAGATCGTGCGAAATGATTTCATCTTACCTCCAGAGAACAAACATTTTCGATGCCGCTTAGCTGCCTCTCCTAGAGGCTCGATATCCGTCATTTCGGCAAGAGCGTGTGGCCAGACATCCAGCAGTCTTTTTGGGTGTTGGATGACACCCGCCAGGGCCATCGTGGCTTTGCTTCCGTCGCGGCTGTGCATTGCACTTAATAGAACTGAGCTGGGCGACATTTATTCTGACCACGAGCAAAAATAGTCCGAATCGTCACCGTCTGATGTTCAACAACGAACGCCCTCATAGAGGCTTGCAGAACGAGGCTAAGGCTCTCATGATTTGGAAGTCAGTTGAGCGGTACGTGAGCACCGCAGAGGTATTTCGGCAACTCGATAGGCGACTTTGGCAGATAGAGCTGTGAGCAAAGCCTCTTTGCGCTCCAACACACCGCGCAACGAACACGCCCCGAGGAGTACCGCAAAGTCGGTCAGCCTTTGCAAATCCAGTCCACTTAATTTCATAACACTGTCTGCTCCATTGAGGAACCGGTTAGACTCTGGAGCATCGACGACCGAAGGTTCGGGAGCCGAACATGATCATCGTTTCCGGCCATGGCTCTCGTAAGTGTCGGGGGAAATACGAAAGTGGCTTTTCAATTAAAAGCCCTTGTTCTTCACGTTTACTGGTATGGATTTACTTTCTGGCGGTGATTTCGGTTAGGACCGCTGTACTGTGCCCCGGAATGTCGTCATCGACCTTGGGCCAGACCTTGACGACCCTGCCATTGGGAGAGATAAGGAAGGTCTGCCGATTGGCGAACTTCATTTCCTTGTAGGCCATAAGCGGGACGCCGTAGGCATCGACGACCTTGTGGTTAGGGTCGGCGAGGAGTTTGAAGCTGAAGGTATCCTTCGAGCACCAAGTCTTATGATTTTCTACAGTATCGACACTCACACCGAGGACGACGGCGTTCAAGGCGTCATACTTCGCGATGTCACGCTGGAATCCGTGAGCCTCAAGGGTGCAGCCCTTCGTCTGGTCTTTTGGATAGAAGTAGAGCACGATCCACTTACCCTTGTAGTCTGTGAGGCTGACAGGCTTGTCTTCCTGCGAGGGCAGGGTGAAGTTGGGTGCTACTGCTCCAGCCTGGATCGTGTCTGCTGCCGCTGCTGCATGGGCCTTCAGGCCGAAACCGCACGCTGCTACTACGCCGATGATTGCTCCAAGGGTGCGGAAGCAAAGTGAGACTCTCCAGAACGAGGGGGAAGCGTTACGGAAGTGCGACACGAAATTGCTGCTCGACATATAAATTGACCTCTACAGCACTAAAACTGAGCGCATTCTCCGTTATTCCAATTTGGCCTCAATTAATTTGTGGAATTGTCCGCCAGCAATTCGCTATACGGTCAAGATGATCGATAGCCACAGATCTCCTGACCGGCGGTACGTGAAATTTAGGTGGCAAATTCACCCGCCGCAATTCATCCACCTGGTGCACTAAAGAAAACACGACGCAGGCATCCGCACTCTGCCGCAGGGCTATCCTTTAGGAATCGTGTTGCAAGCCTTCCAGAGCTGTCATCGTTTTGTTAAGAATTTGATAGGGGGACAAATGACAACGCAAGGGCATCTCCACCGCTAGCGTGAGAGTCATGGACTGCTCCCAGGACAGTGCCTGCCACATAAGTTCCTGATTCGTCCGGAGTTCCTCGCGTGTCATAAATCTGCCCTCCTGCCGGGATTAATCGACCTCAGTTTGGCGATACTTAGTGTGAAGTTGGCCCTCATCGTCCAGGTGCAAGAGAGCGTAATTGCAAGCCATCCTCCATGCCGGTCGCTCCCCAGCCCTTGACGGAAATCGACCATCGATGAGTTCTACGGACTTTCCGTCTTTATTGGTAAGGACTGGCATGGAACGAATTTATTCCGCGTTGAGGGAATAAATCTTTATCCCCGCAGTTTGATCGCCAGGAGAATTTATTCATGAAAGCTACATATCGGTCGAACTCCGCCGGCACATGCTGCCTCTCTGAAATGCCGATCTTTCAAGCCAGGAAGGTTAATGCGGAGCCGCCAAAAGCTCCGATTCCGGTGCCACTAATCTCGGAAGTTCCCATTGGGGCGGGGATAAGCACGGCGCCTCAGATATGCAATGACTGTAACGAATCCAAGATATGGGCTGTCGCGGGGAGAATAGCTCAATCGGTTTCACATGATCTCCGCAATCACTTGACTGCCATTTGTTCCAATGTCGAATTCATGAGTGAATCCAGGACCACTGACGTGGAGCGAAAAGAACTTCGAGAGGAGGTACGCGCAGTGATCCAGGACATGACCGGTATGCTCGATTCTCTTCTGCTCCTTGCAAAGACGGGCCAACCGCCTTATCCCCGTTGGGGATCTCTGAACGAAGTAGTGGAGCATGCGGCTTGCTTGGTACGTGCCCATCCCGACGCAGGAGATGTCGACGTTGTGATTAAAAATGTGGCTCCTGTTGCCTGCTGGATGGATAGCACAAAACTTGGCAGCGCTGTTTATAACCTATTGCTTAATGCCTGCCAGGCAGCGCGGCTCGGACTCGCTCCGAGAAGGGTCGAAGTCACGCTTGCTGAGGACCACCGTCTTGTTCATATTCGGGTGGCTGACAGTGGCCGCGGAGTGCCTGCCTCCATTCGAAAATCGCTCTTTCAGCCGTTTGTAAGTACCGATAGAATCAATGGAATCGGTCTTGGTCTTTCGATAGTAGATCGCACCGCCAGAGAGCACGGAGGCTATGCAGATTTGGAAGAGTCCGGCCAAGGACGGACGGTCTTTGGTTTGCATATTTCAAAGTATGCGTTAGAGAATCTGACTCCAAGATCACAGCCGTTAACTCGAGTTGAAACGAAAGACGCAGTTTAAATCAGGAGCGTTCTTTTTCGATGAGTCAAGCGGAGGGTCTTCTGCGAGGAGTTCTGATCGATGGACGCGTCTCACATAGCCCGCTGAGCGTAACGTCGTCACGCATGATGTCCCATGCATGGGCAGGCGACGAAACGGCGTGAGAGGCCGTTGAAATCATGTGTCACCCTTCCGTGACCTTCCCACTGCCTTTGAAGCACAGGAAGGCGGGACGGGAAGGCGTCCCACCTTGTCACGGCTGAGGATCAGTCAGCCGCTATCCGGTAGTTGCATTTTAGCTAAGAGGTAGCTGCTGTCTTAGGAAGATTCCGAGAGGCTGATTGTTGGCTGTGCTGATGCGGCAAGTTCAGCCTGAGTGACGCAGACTAGTCTCCCATCAAATCTTCAATGCGTTCCACAGCGGCCTGCCAGATTGCGTGCTGCTCACTGCTCAGCGTCTCTAGTGCCTTCATAACCTCGTTTGATGCACCTTCAGTCTTTAGGTATTTAGTGAGTGTCGCAATGTCATCATCCAACCGCTGAAGACTCTCACGCTGGATCGTCGCAATGCGCCTAAAGATGGCGGAGGTATCGTTGAAGGGCTTTGGAGCTTTTGGGGGAATACGATCAGTGAATTTGAGTGTGTCTGCCGCCACGCCGTTGTCGGTCCTTATCCGTGCCGGAACCCCGTACTCTCGCATCGCTGCATCGCAGATCGCTCGGACTTGGCTGAGATCTATACGCGAAACGATCTGGCAGCGAATCAAATAACGACTATATGCGTCGGTAATAGTGAACGGATCGCATCGCTTGCCGTCGCCAGTGGCGAAGTAGCCTTTGAAATCCATGCACCACAGCTGATTCGGACCCGTGACTACTTTCACGTCGGTGCGGAGGGTCGACTACCAACCACAGGCATGCCGTAACGTTTGTTAAAACATAGGCTTACGTGCACTATCCGATCTTGTGTTTTGCAGTTGGCGCTCAATGAGCCGGCCATTCCTCGGACTCAGCGGAGAACGATTGCAGCATTGGGTGTCGTTCCCGCGGTTTTTTCCTACGCCACAGGGGCCTTCGCGGGCGTCTCTTAAAACGCGCGCGGGACCGGAGAGCTGCAGGAGCGGAGATGATCAAGATGTAGGCCGTCCAGCCCTGAGGCCGGCTGGCAAAACAATCAGAAATCGTTTCACATAAATCTGCGCGAATAACTATCCGCATCTCTGCGCGTAAATTTGCGCGCAGAGATGCGCGGACCTGTCCCGCTACTGACAGCAGGGACTGGCCCCGAAGCGAATTGAGGCAAGATGCATAGCAAAACGAAAGCCGTTGCGGTAGGAGGAGTCATATTCCTCATGGCGGGGGCATGCTCGTTGAGGTCCTATCGATAGCCACTCTCCTGGCGCAACCCGTTCCGCCCTTTTGCCGTACTGATTGATGATCTTGCAACTGTCCCGCCGCGTCAGTCCCCATTGGGTGTACCAAGAAATTGGAGCGGCTTCGTCTTTTGTGCCACAAGCACCTACAAAACAGAGCCCTCGCTGCAGCACTCCCAACCAGCGCAGAAACCGGCAATATTCCTTAACGGATTCCTTTCTCACCGATTCTGGCAACGGTTTGCCGTCTTCTGGTGAGTACATCGTGAACACAACCGAGCCCGATTCAGGCACTACATTGCGCGACCAAAATTCCAGAATTCGAGCGGCCTTGCCTCTATCTTTGTTCACAAATTGCGCAATTCGATCTACTAATTGATGTGCGGTTTTCATTGCGTTGCTGTCGGGACGTCGCGGATAACGCACGGTCTTGATGCCGTTCCTCTCCTCAGGAATGGTTATTGTTGCATGCAGATCCTGGCCGGCCGTCACAGATCGGAGCCAGCAGATCTCGTCATTCCGCTTGAGAATACGTTGCGCCAGTTTGATTTCGACTCCGAGAAACTCAGCCAACTTCTCGAAATCCAGGTTGGGTTGCGTCCTCATGTAGAGGAGTCCCCAGGTCTGTTCGAGCCACGAACGGTGGCAAGCAGGCGGCATCTGCATGCGCTCTGATTGCAAATTTGGAAAGCGAAATCGAACCTCCCCAAGTGCGAAGTTCCGCTCCTCGATACGACATTTATTTGATTTGGACGCGGCAATGGGTGCCACGTTTGCGCCAAGTGGTTCATCTAGATCTGCATCAGATGCGCCGTTATCGAACAGCTTTTGTTCGCCAGGAAGGTGATCGTAGCTGGCACTGCGGCGGCGAAAACTCGACAGCCGGAGGCGGTCACGGTTACTCAGGACGGATTCTAAGCCACCGCTGTCTCTCAAAAATTCCGGCAGGAGGATGTCCAAGGTGTGGCAATAACTGGCGAAGCTGACCTTGGGCGTGGAGTGCCCCATGAGCGTTGCCACTGCCCAGGCGTGGTTATTACTTACCTGAGCGTTGCCATAAAGCGCACGCCGGAAGCTGTTCGAACACCGTAGCCACTCCGTCGTTTTTGGCAAATGCGGAAACATATCTAGGATTTCCGACAGATCGCAAATGAGTAGTCGAGTCAGAGTCCAGCTGGCAAACGAGTGCCGCAGGGAGTAATAGCGCACCCTCTCGTTGCCCGTTACGGCGCGGAGCGCCTCGCCGACCATCGGAATTATGACGTCGTCGCTGGCGTTTTCAAAGAGCAGGCAGTCTCCATCCGTGCCGTCCGATTTGAGCACAGAGTGCGCCCATTTCGACGCGTATTTCACCAGATCGTCGAACGGCTCCATGAATGTGGCGATCGGAATCATTCGGGCGGCATTCGGGGTTTTCAGGTCGCGTTCATTCGATGGAAGCACGAGAAAGGGCAGAAATTCCCCCCCAGTGAAATGCCTTCTGATGGCCCCCAGTCCCTCCATTGTGCGTAGGCCGGCGAAAAACCCGAGCAGAATCTCCATCTTTGCGATCTCCCGATTCTTTCCGGACCAGGATGGATTCGGTTCGTAATCCAGGTAGTGAAGGGCCTTGTAGATGTCGTCGGCAGAGACAATCATCGCGTCCACAGATGGAAATCCACGCGGAATGCGGAACACATCGGCTTCGTTCAATGGTTTTGCAAGTCGCTCACGCACTAGAAAACAGTGGAATTCGCGCAGTGCCCATGCCACGGTCCCCTGCAGTTGGTACGGATGTTCCGAATCCTTGGCCGCGTCATAAATAACCCGCACGTACAGATCTTCGATACGTTCGCTATTGATTTCGGCGGGATCTCGCTCCTCGAGGAGTGGTCCGAGGCGGCGTGCGACGGTCAAGACGCAGCACTTGACGCTACTTGGCTTCAGTTTCTTCCCGGACGACGGTCCACGCTTGAGAAGTGATCGCGCAAATGAAATAATCCGCTGCCCTACAATTGATTTGGAT
This sequence comes from Tunturiibacter psychrotolerans, assembly GCF_051013365.1. Classification (GTDB taxonomy): domain Bacteria; phylum Acidobacteriota; class Terriglobia; order Terriglobales; family Acidobacteriaceae; genus Edaphobacter; species Edaphobacter psychrotolerans_A. The sequence continues at coordinate 4,138,710 of NZ_CP132941.1, forward strand.
TCAAGATTGTCAAAGTCTTCCTGAAGGCCCTTCGTAGTTTTGCAGCTAAAACTTGCCCGAATGGCTTGCATCCAGGTGGGTTCAACGTCTTTCGTATCATCACCACCGTACCCATTCTCATCTTCTGTGTCGGCCGATTCTTCCTCACCTGAATCGCTTACTTCAATCCCGTGCACGGCGGGATGGTTGTACATCTGGTCAATGCTAGGCGGCAGGAGGGAATGCGCGGTTAGCTCCCGGGTTGCAAATCGGACCATCACTGCTGACGTTTCGGAACGCAAAAAGAGCGCAATACGCTTGAACAGGTCCGCGAGATCCCTGGGCAAAAGTGCGTCCTCGACGTTTCTACGCCTCAGTTCTTCTATGAGGCGCGCGTGTATCTCGTCGCAGAACTGGCGCCTCAGGTCCGGATAGGCAAGATTGGCTTGCGCTGTGCTGTTCGATGCGGGACCGGTGAGACGAGCGAACAGGCATGCGACGCCGTCGTCGGGATACCATCGCCGAACCTCCTGGTCCGGCTTGCCCAGCCAGGCCAAGGAAAGATCAACGTAAAGCCGGTCGGAATATCGTATATGTTTGTCCGGTTTCAGAATGGCTGTGTGAAGACCCATCGCCAGATCTTGATTGAGAACGCCGCTGTGTAGGGCGGCGGAAAGCAGAAGGAGTTCGAACGGCACGTTCTGCTGCCGTGCGCCGTTGCAAAGATCTTCCAACCAGGATTTTTCAGATTCCAGCCATGCCTTCACCGAACGGTGAGCAATATTCACATCGTCGAAAGCGAAGGGATTCTTCGGCGGAGTCAGATGGACGGCGAGCGCCGGCTGCGGTATCGAAAGCTGCAGGGTATGGTTAATCCGGTAGACGATTTTGCCGAGCAAGCGCAGCGGAGGGAGCGCGTCGACCTTTCTGGCGCTTGACCTTACGATTCGGGTTTCAAGATCTCGAACGTCGGCCTTGGAGAACTCAACAAACTCTGATGCGTACTGGATTTCGGCGAGGTATTCCCCCAATTTGCTTCCCGAATGGGACATCCAGTCCCGAAATATTGGCGCAATCACCGCCTCTTCTTGAGAGAATCGAAACAATTTCGTGTCCCAGAGGGTTTTGTGTTCATGCATGTACCATCTCCTCCTGCCGCACTCGCTTCCGAGACGCTAAACCCTTGACTGGCTTTAGCTCCAGGTAGTCGAGAATTGGAACGAGGAATTCGCAAAGGTGCTGCCGATACTCTTGGTGAGAGAAGGTTGCATCGTCTCGCCACCATTCTTCGCCAGCGATCGCATGGCCCATCCAGATACGTACAACCTCCGGAGGACATCCGAAGTCGAGCAGGGCATTGAACATGAAGCGTCGATGAACATCGATGGGAAATCCCGGCAGGTAGGTCGACACGTAAGGGAACATAGTTTTGGGCCGGACCTGTTTGATTCGTCCCTCCTCACTCAGAAAAAAACAGGGCAGATCAACGGCCGCGATCCCGAAACGCTCATGGATGAATTCGAGGTGGTCCGCGTAGTGTTGCATCTGCTTCACGACAAGATCCGGAATCCAGACCAGCTTGGCTTTGATGCCGCTGTCGCCATCCTTGTCGCGCAGTTTGGCCACGCCGTTAATTGGGCTAACCTCGCGCACATCGAGATAAGGAGTCACCATCTTCCGAACTCCGGTCGCCAAGGCGAACATCCAGACTGTATAGAAGGTGTATTGATTGTGGAATGCTATCCAGACTTGGTCGGAACTTGGCGCATACGGTTTATTGTTTAAGGCTTCGATCAGATTGTGAAAGGCCTGCTGAAATCTATCCGTCCGCGGACAGAGCCTCCTGCCCACGCAGGTGGCATCCGGACGCTTTCCCATATATTTCCTTCGCGGCTGAAGATGGGCCGGACTCGGATCACTCACGTCTGAAGGAAACCGACGAGACCACGGTCCTTCCCGGTCGATTTCGCCCCCGTGCATTGAGACTGTTCTCCGATAGACGTCCTGAATGACTGAGAGTTCCCGGCAGGCATAATGCATCGCCACATTGCTGAGCCGATGCCGGTTTCCGGTGATCATAGTGGCAGCGACAGCGTCGTCGCCGGTCAGGCTCATGACTCGCTCGAACAGTGCGGATGCAATCTTATTGAGCGTCAAGCGACCTGACGGGTCCCAGGCCCTCAGCAACAAACGCGCATTCGTCTGGTAACGTTCGGGCTCACCTGGGAAGGGTTGGTAGCGATCTGCACCGAGCTTCCGCATTTCGGCGTAGTGTCCGATTGCCGCGGACAGGTTCATCTCGTCAGGGAGGTAAATGTACTCGGTGCGCCGGCAATCAGAATTGGGCATCGGAGTCTGTTCGCTCCGATACTTTGGAAAGGGTGCACGGATACGTATGACACCGACCGAGGGCCTAGAACGGCCGTCGCGCACGATGGCTAAGGGCTCGTTCAGCAAAAAACTCTCGTTTCGGGCGACGATGAGACTCGCTGTCCGTTCCGCGTCGCTTCCGGTCCAGAGCATGATCAGGAGAAACAGAAGCGCCTCGACTTCCGCGAGAGCGCTTAGTTGGCTGTCTCCCGGCCGTCGTTCCGGGTGCTTGTTGAGCGGGATCTTACGCTGAGCCAAATCCAATAATTCAAAGATCAGGAGCTGACAGCGTGTGCCGAGCGGGACGAGTTCTCGCGCTCCCAGGCGCTCGATCGCAAAGGAGAACATCTTCTGCTTCCGGATGATCTGATTAACGGCCCCCTCGATGCGGCCGGAGAAGGAGCCTGGGGATTCTTCATATGCAGGTTCTTCGCAATCAAGACTGCCTGCGAAGCTCTCGGTTTCCTCCTCCCCTTCGAACTCATCACCCGGGACTTGATTATCATCGCCGTCTGTAGAAGTGCCATGTGGAGCCAGGTTGGTGATCGGCTCGGAGAACGGAGGAGCAGGCGCCATCGTGTCGGGCGGCGGCAGGACAAGCGGTGGCACCTCGGGAGTGGAATCATGTACCGTCTCCCAATCCGACAACGTGCCGAAATTGAGCCAGGGATCTTCCGGGTCCCCGATCTCGCTGCTGTGCCGCGGGCCAGGGCGGCTTCCGTGGCCGCGGACCCGATCTTTGATTCCGTATATCTGGCGAAGATAGTCAGAAAGATAGTTGACCTTCTTCTGAACCAGAAACTCCTGAATCTCGGCTTTCATCTCAACTGACGAATGAGCCAATAATTTGCGGGGTGTCTCCTTAACGGGAAGTTTATCCAGAAATTCGCGCGTCCAGCCCCAATAATTCGGCTTCGCCATATCCCGGATGCACAGACCTGCGTGGTACGGATCAACTCTGAGAGCAGGCCATACATTCGCTCCTCCGTAGGATTCATAGTCCGTGATATCAGTCGGCGTCGCTGGATTACGCACGTTGCGCTCCAGCCACGCGGTATGCGCGAAGAAGTAGTGGGCTTGGAGCAGCCGGTATTGGACCTGATATTCCGGCGGCAGCGTGAATTTCGTTCTGATTGCGCAGTAGAGCGCGTTGCGTTCAAGCCAATCGCGCTCTCCGTGCTGAGTGCTTGTTTGGAGGGATGGCAGTTTCTTGATGACGTTGTGAAGGGTCTCGATCAGATCCTGAACCCACTTGAGATTCTGGAGATCTAGGATGTCGGGCCACTGCTCCTCCGCCCTTTCGAGCACGTCGACGAAATTTGCGAGGACGGCCGCGATGTCGTCGATATCCGGAGGGGCATTGAGGAGCCACAGCAATTGGCGAACTCGATTGCGATCAATGCCATTTTCTTCTGCCGCATCGAGCAGCAGCTCGTGCCCTACGCTTTCCTTCGGCGAGAACCCAGCCGATTCTGGAGTGTCTTGATCGAAATTTTCAGTATCTTCTGCCATCTTTGTTGCTCCTTGCCGTCGAAATTCAACCTGAGCCCGTTGGCGCTTGCGGAATTCACATAGCTCATCTCAAGCGCTCGCCGCTCCTTCTCCGGCTGGCGATGCCAGACGGACAGGATTTCCTGCTCGATTTCGATTCCTTCACACAGTTGAGCTTCGTTGATGGTTGAATACAGGAGCACTTCAAGTTCGCTGTCGTGAGGCAGACAATTCATCGCTGCTAACCACAGACGCACACCCGCAAAACACAGCAACTTCCGTTCCGACACGAAGACGTGTATTGGAAGATATCTGGATGTCTGCCGGATGCCTTTGGCAGTCAGAAATTCGGACTGCCACTCGGGCGGGTAGCGGATGCCTCGCTGCACGTAAAGCTGAGGAAGGAGAGGGTGAATCTCGATTTGGCTGATTCGCATAGCTCGCCATTGAGGTAGCGGATCACTCGATTCCTGCTCAGAGGAGAAGGATGGATGGGTGAGGGCGATATGGAACTCATTTGCAGTGCCAGGCTCGTATTCGTGGGCTGCGGTCGTAGCAAGATAGGAGTTCGAACGAGGCACAGATTCAGAAAGCTGCGATTTGAGTTCTGGAGCACCTACGGAATCGGCAGCGGACTGGCTCGTCTCATCGTCAAGAACATCGAAAAGGGTTGGTTCAGTCGACTTCGTGAGCACAACTTTCTGCGTCGTCTCACTCTCATCGCTTCCGGTCCCGTTCACGTGTGCCTCTCTCCTAAGGAATCTTTAGCTGCTACCACTGATCGAGCCCGCCTGCATTGGGCGGACACTCTTTGTTTCCACCCAACAGTGCTTTCCGCGAAAATTCTTTCTTAACGTCCACCGGCAAGCTCGATCAGGACATCATGATTGGTGAAGCCCCAAGCCGCCATCTCGGTCCAACCCGGGAAGAGAAGGATAGGGTCCCTCGCCATCACGAACCTTCTGACCTGCGCTGCCTTCTTCTGGTTGCCAGCAACCTCAGAAAAGCGATTTAAGGTGATACCACCTACTTGGGATCTCATCGAGGATTTCAGTGCCCCGAAAGAGGCTGCCATCAGGAAAGAAGCAAATTCAAATAGTCTCCGAAACTGTCTCGCCCGCCTATAGACTTCGCTCTTGCTGGATGCCCGAAGCGTTAGCGCAGAAACTGGAATCAAGCATCTCATCGGCATTTCAACGAAAAAGCTTAAGCGGCCATGGTGTCTCAGAGGAGGCCTCCGGAGAGTTGTCCGCGTCTCATGCCGGAACCGGCCAGCTTGCATCTCTCAATCATGGATTCCGAACATTCCATACGCTCTCTGTTTTCGCCGAGTAGTGTGCGAATACATCCATCCCGTTCTGACGCCTGGTAAGCCAAACCCCTTGGCATCGTTAAACCCGACGAAAATTGAGAGCTTCTTGTGAAACGCTCCCGATCGGATGGGGTCGACCAACTGCGGCTAAAACTCCCCCTGAACTGCTCGAAATCAAATCACCTTCACCAACGGTGGCGAAAGCTGTGCCTGTTTGACCGCCTTGACGTCTTCTTACCCCCTCTACGGAGGACTCTTAAAGGAATCAATCATGAATAAAAACGCACGAATGAGGCGCAGGATAAGGCTCTACCTGCGCAGCATTGGAATTGGACCAACTGCAGCCGGTGCTATGACTCAATACGCTGAGCTCGAGCCAGAACAACGAAAGCTCGCGCGAAGGACCGGACGGCAGCTCATCCGGGAGGCGGGTTCAATCACGAACGCGATTGCAGCTCTTGATAGACCAGTGATTCAGGAAACCAAACTCAGCCGCACTCCGCATATCGCCGCTCGAACCCGAAGCCGATCCAGGGAAGAGGCATTCAAGTACATTCGCAGGCGCTGGTCTCCTCTCACGCCTCCTTGCCCTTCCTGCCGGATGGGGAATGGGTTTCCCAAACGTTCCTGGCCTACCCGGGAATGGGCCGATGAGGTATGGAAGAGGCAGCATGATCGCGAGACACTGCACGTCTACGAGTGCCCGGCTCAGCCGAGTTTCTGGCATCTCGGGCATATTTCTAGACCCATTGCTTTTTTGATCTCTGGGGAAGGCTCCATCCTTCCGCCCGCCGTTGCATGCGAACCAGGAGGACCTGCATGACCGTGTTCCAGCAGGTTCTCTGGATGTTTGTGAACATCCGCGTACTGGGAAAAGAGCCGAGATTGCCCTTATCCTGCGAAACTCTGGCCCAATACGCGATTGCACTGGAGCTGCAATACTGCAGGATTTCCATGCGACTTGGAACTGCACGACGCCTTGAAGCGGTCGCGATTGCCTGGCGGATCGTCGGCCTGCTCGGACTGACAGAAGCTGCCGAACCTTTACCACCAACGTTGCTCCTCCTGCTCAAACGTCATCGCTCGAGCAAGCGATGGAATTCCGCGCCCGAATGATGTCAGATCCTACCTTTCGCGCGGGTTCCGGATTCTTCCCGCCATCAAAGATTTCCGGGGACATTTCTTCGTTTACATAAACGCCGGATGACCTGTACGTTTTTTGCGCACTTCTCCCAACTCGCGGTGCGCCCGCACCCAACTTCAGAAAGGACATCAAAGCCATGCAATCAGACCTGAATCTGGAAAACGACCCCACCGAATTTGAAGGAGACATTGTGGATCTTGACGAGGACGACTCCGAGGTCTCCGGCGACTGCAACGAATCGCAACCCTGTCGCGGCGACGAAGCCTGGCTTCCTCAGGACCTCTATGACAACTTATAGCTAGCCGAACTCATAGCCTAGCAACTATCAGGAAGCGAAAATCTTTCGCCTCATCGGTTTCGCTTCCTGGGTATTTCTTCGCGACAGTGGGAGCGGCGGTCGCGATTCGTGCAAGGGCACTGCGGTTGGAACTAAGCCTGGAATATCCAACCGAATTGAGGATAAGGAAGCGGTACCTGCAATATGTCGCTATAACGTCTGCCGTATTCCCTGTCGATAATTGAGATGAAGGGCAATACGCACACGAGCCTTTCAACAGTTTCAGCAGCTTTCGCAGGAATTGCAGACGTCACTGAAGCGAGAGAGGTTGGGTCGCGTATGAGTTACGTATTTATTTTGTGCAGCAGGTTGGATATTCTCGCATGGAGCTTGGTCCCCGATGATAGAAGATGCTCTTTCCAGTTCACCTATCCGTTTTGAGCGGCGGACGCTTCAACACTGGCTAAACCATTTTCAGAGTATCCACGAAAGCCGTAGCAGGACCCCTGAACAACGAGCAGCTGCCGAAAGCCTGCTCCCCTATGTGAAGAATCGACTAGGTGTCGTTGGGACCTATATCGAATATCAAACCCTGTCTTCGCGAATTGAACTGTCTAAGATCGCAATCCAATCAATCTCTGAGATGCTGGAATCAGCTGCAGCACCAGTGAAATTGCGAAACGCAATAAATACGTTGTTTGATTCACTCTGGCTTAACGGGATGTGCAAGAATCAGAAAAAAAAGCTACAACTTATAAAAGTCATCGAGGACAAGATCGCTCATCATGCTGATATGATCCAGCGTGATCTGCAGATTCTGGGATGTGAGAACGATACGTGCCTGAGGTTAGATCCCACAAGTATTACTGACACAACCGAATTGGTTCGCAAAGCTGAGGCCACAGCGAATCACGATGAAGCAATCGGCACAAAGAACCAGGCTGGCCCAAAACACAAAGTTGTGAAGGGGCGTACGGGCGCTCCTAATAGCCCGTCGAATCTTGCTTTTTTTGAATGGATCGAGACGACGCCGAAGAAAGATCAGGACGTCTATAACTTTTGCATTGAGGCCGACAGGCGAGATATTAGGCTCCCAAGACGTGACGACCTGAAGGACTATAAGTCCTGGCGAGAAGCATTGGCGAAAAGTTCAAGTGAAGTAAAGAAGTGGTACCGCGATGCACAACGGGCGGCGAAAAAGCTTGCGAAAGACAACACCCAGATCAATTCGGATTGTGTTCAACTCGAGGATCTCGGAAAGCAGTAGGTAGCTTAAAAGTTCAGTGCTCGTGACGGTATGTCCGTTGATTCCTGCAAGACTGATACATATTATTCCGGTTTTAAAGATTTTGCGCGAAAAACTCTCGATTAAGAACACGCTTCGATGCAAAGTCATTGTGAGCTTCGAGGTTGTGTGGGAGTTCGCGCATCGATACCCGTACTTGCTGTCCTTGCGACATGCGTTAATTAAGACTAATTGATATCCACGACATACTATTCGAAATTACATAGAGTTTCGACCGGTTTGAGAGTCCCTGCATCGATTCCTGACAAGGATAAATCCCGATTCGATTGTCGACCACAAAATCATCGTCGGGCTTTGCGGTAGGCGAAGAATTGTGCGTTAACAATTACTCCGAGTTGCATGGAATCAATGGCATTTCGATGGCGACTCCGGTTTTACCGCCGTTTTCGCTGATTTTGCCATTGAATTTCTGAGCGGAAGTTCTACGCTTTTTTTCGCTTTGCAAATTGCAGATGATTGCGGCTATGAAAATGCGATCACACGACGTTCTCCCCCAAACTAATCTTGAGCCCTTTGTCTCCGTAGAAGAGGCCTCCAGATTTTTGTCTATTGAACCTGATTACTTACTCAATTTGGCGCGCAGAGGCATGCCAGGTGCATATCCTCTTGACCCGGATCGAATCCGTAAAACCTGGATATTTCGACTATCCGAGCTGGCAAAGTCCGTTACCGGCCGAGGTAACATGACATCAGGCAGTTCCCGCTGAAAGAGAGACCTATGGCTTATCAGCGAGGATCATTGAAGCAAGTGCCGCGTAAGGATGGAGATACTTGGGTGCTGCGTTATCGGGTCACAAATACGGACGGTAAAAGAGTGGAAAACACCATGCATGTGGGTCTCGTTCTGGATTTCCCAAAGAAACGGGACGCATGGCGCGAGGTGGACAAACTCGGATTGCTGCTTCGCATTAATGATGCCCCGGTATCCGGCCGGATGAAGTTCAACGTTCTTGCCGAGCATTATCTGAAGGTTGATTTTGGCGAGGAGGCACTTCGTCCAAAGTCAGGGAAGACCGTAAGCAACGTCGAGCATATTGTGCGCCATTATCTGATTGGCCGGTTCGGCAATGAGATAGCAGACGATATCAAATCACTCGAAATTCAACGATGGATGAAATCGCTGCATGCGGATCAGAGCCTCGCATGGACGACCGTCTCCAAGATACGGGGCGTTATGCTCCGCGTCTACAAAGTCGGTCTCCTGCACGAGTTTTGTACCCGCAACCCGGCACAAGCTGTCGAGACACGCAGCAAAACCGACTACCGGGCAATCGTTCTGACCCCGCAGCAGACGCTTGCCATCATAAGGGCGCTTCCTAACATCCTTCACCGCATTCTGGTGCTCACCTGCGCCGCGACCGCGCTTCGCTCGTCAGAGCTGCTCTCGTTGCGCTGGGCGGACATCAAGTGGGATGAGGGGAGGATTCGCATTTCAAAACGCTGGGCGGCGGGCAAAGATGGCAATACTAAAACGGAGGGTTCAGACGGGTACGTTCCGCTCCATTCCGCTTTGGCCTGCCATCTGCTCGACTGGCGCTCACAGACGCCTTATGCTAAAGAGACGGACTTTTTGTTTCCGTCGCTGCGGGCAAAGGGCCGGGTTCCCCTCTCACCCGCGATCTTTGTCGCCGACCATCTGAGGACGGCGGCTATCGGTATCGGGATACCCATCGAGAAAGGGCAGCGCTTCGGCCTTCATAACCTCCGTCACTCGCTCAGCAACTGGCTTATCAACAAGGCTAAGACGGACCCAAAGACGGTGCAGGGCCTTCTTCGGCACAGCAAAATCCAGACCACACTGGATCTTTACGCGCAAGAAGATGGCGAGGAAACACGAGCTGCCCAAGGGCAGTTCCTTGCGGCCCTCGGAATGACCACAACCAGCATGCGGTAGCTGTGGGCTGAGTTGTGGGTTGGCTTTATTGCTAGAAACGTCTGTAAGTAGCTGAAAAATATGGTGGGCACAGCAGGATTCGAACCTACGACTTCCACCGTGTGAAGGTGGCACTCTACCGCTGAGTTATGCGCCCGGCAAGCCTTTTATTATCAATAACTTACCGAAGTTTTGGGTCTGTGGCACTCTAACTTCACCATAGTTCCCGATCCGATTGATAGTAATCGACTTGCTAATTTTACCGTAAAAATCGAAATTCCAGCAATAGATGCGTCATGCAAGCAATTCAAACAGGCAGATAACCTGAGGGTATAGTGCCAACTGTCGACACAACCAATCACTCCATTTCAACCGAGCGCCTAAATGTAGCCTATAGGCAAAATGTAGTCTAAAGAGTACACCGACTATTGGGGCATGGCAATTGATATTTGCACTTCGCTGGGACATCGCATCCGCGCCCTGCGAAAACAACGCAACTGGCGACAAATTGACTTGGCCGAGGAGTCTGGACTCGGTCGTATTTACATTTCTGATCTAGAACGAGGCAAGAACGAGATTTGTCTTCGCAATCTAGAAACACTTGCCAATACGTTCAACATGAAATTGTCGGGATTGTTAGACGGTCTTGATGCGGATGATTGAGCAATCCAGAGTCCTCGAAAGTCGAACCTAGTTTTTGAACTTGCTCACAACCCGACTGCGCGGACAAGAAACAATCAAATCCGAAATGGCATTTCTAGAAGGGAGGTTCCTCATCATTCCTAGCCAGATCGGCGAGAAACACTATTTGCGAAGCCGCGGTCCCGAGGATGTATTCAGAAAGTTCGGCCGTTACAACTCCCCCTGACGCGGCTCCGTGCGCTACCCCTTCTCCGCTGTTGCGAAAGCCATAAAGGCCACTGAATGTCTGCCCAATTGTTTTCGGCAACAAATTACGTTCGCCGTTGGTAGCCCAACCAACGAAGTCTCCCAGGGTCTTAGCTTTCGCGTCTGGGAACAATTCTTTCGCTGCCGCTTCTACCGCGCAGACCGCTTCTTTCACCGTATTCTCATGGTCAGTTTTCTTGCGATCGTGAAAATAGCGAAGAGCCTTTGAAAAATGTACTCGGGCGGCAGCTAGTTTCTGATCAGCCAAAACCTTCTCTGCTTTATTAGTTTGAGTTATCGTACGGCGCTTTCCCCGCCTCTGCACCAAACCATCACGGAACTCATAGCCAAGGCTCTCCTCTTCAAAAAGGCGCTGCACTTCCTCAGCGAAAAACGACTGGGCCTGGCCTTTCGTAATAGTGATTTCTACGTCGTTGCGCCAGCAGGATATGTCTTCCGTGAGATGGCTGTGGAGGCGTTCACAGAAATCGTAGACTCTATCCCAATCGAGTTGGTCTAACTGGCTCTCGACATCAAACTGAGCCTTCTTTATGCTCTCGGACGAGGTACTGCTATAACTGGCGGGGGCGACTCTTGCAATCCTTCTGAGTTCCTTCGCAGCAATAGACCAGCCCCGAAGGTAGTCCTTTTCGACCGCCTCATTCAGCACATGAAGGAGCCCGTTACGTGCGCTGACCGGAAAATCTTCCTCGATCCAATTCTTTTCCCGGCGACTCCTCGCTGAAAACGGCGGCAATGGCACTGTTGACATTTCTAGAAATTCTACTCCGCTGGTTCTCAGGCTTGCTCTCGAGATCTGGGACATAGAAAAGATTCAATGAAACCAAATCAGTCCCGATGGGTTGGCTTATCGGGACTGATGATCGTGGTAGTCGCCGAAAAAGGTGTTTTCGGAAACTACGATTTTGAACTTGCCGATAACACTTGCCAGCTCAACCGGACGATGACGTCACGGCTTACTTGCATGAATCTGATGTCATGCTGAATAGGTCTACCAGTGCTTTTCCGTCCACGATTCTGATTCCTGCAATGACGAAACGTTGTTGCTTCCATTCCTCCCTCGTGGCCAAGCCGCAGCCAATCATGACGAAGTTTCCGTTGTCTGGTTTGACCTCACGCAGATCAAAGGAACGCAACCGGGGATAACCGGAACCGATGGTCTCACGCATTGCTGCCACAAACTGCTGTTTCGTCAGGTTGGGCGCATCTCTTTTTCCTAAGAGGAGTTCATTCTTCAAATCAGCGGTCTGATCTTGGATCTCCCAGAGGTTACCCCAATCTTGCTTGATCTGATCCCTCACATACCGCTCGATGACGGGTTGAAGGATCGTCCGCTGAGCTGGGGTGACGGCAGAATATGGATCATTGCCAGCCCGCGAGAGCACCACTACAGCGAGTAGAACAGCTCCACACTTTTGCCAAAGCATACGGGTCAGGATATGCGGTACACACAGGAAACTCAATCAACTCTCTAGTTTCCAGAAAAAGAGGTTTTGACCAAGTTCGATCTCCCGCGCACGCCTTCGACTCGAATGAGATTTTGAACGTTCACCCGGAAACTAATCGAGTGGCGGCATAAACGTTGCATTCGATGGTGTTATATAACGTCCAGCACATAACAGACAGGTAGAGTGCCACAGGCTTTGTTCGTTGAGACGCGAAAATGAAATGCATTTAGTAGAGTTGGCACTCTAACTTGACTAAAAAAACTGTATCTGTTGCATGTAAAGGGATTCTGCTTTTGCTCAGCGCACACACAGGAAGTGCTTCAAAACAAATACAAAACCTTTAGATACAGCGACATATACAACTAAATTTAGTGTATACAAGCAACTGAGTTGTGTGGAATTTGGGGTTAGTACGCTGAGTTATGCGCCCGGAATGGCTTGGTCGGACCGTGCGCCATCTGCCTAAGCTTTGTATAAGATATCACTCCTCTCCCTTCAAGACCAGACTCCCGCCAGGCGAACCAGCAGCCCAAATACTTGGGAACACGCCAACGATGGCGATACAATCGACCAGCAGAATGTCCGCGCCCTCTCCACAATTTCGCCATCGAGACCCCCAGGACCCGCTTTCGCAAGAGGCTTCCGAGGGGATTCCGCTGAAATTTGATGAAAAAGCGCAACCCATGGCTGAAGACGGGGTTGAGGATGATATGGCCACGCTCGCGATCAACCCGAGACTCCTTGAAAACCTTCAGGCTGCGGAGACCCATCATTCGGCCGGCGACTTCGGGCACATGGACGACGCCGCTATCATGCTGGAGTTGCGTACCGGCAACATGGCCGGGTTCGACTTCCTCATCCAGAAATACCGGAAGCCTATTATTCACTTCATGTACCGCATGGTTCACAATCAGGCGGTCGCAGAAGAGCTTGCCCAGGAGGTCTTCCTCCGGGTCTACCGTTCGCGCGAGACCTATCGTGCCGAAGCCAGGTTCAGCACCTGGCTTTATCGGATCGCTACCAATTTGGGAGTCAACTATGCCCGCGATAACCGGCACGAGCGTACTGCCTCTACCGTCTATCTCGATGAGGCCGATTCTGAGACGGGGACAACGCCCGATGTTGCGGACTCTACACCGGATGTCGAAGCCAAGCTCTTGAGACAGGAACGCATGAATGCGATTCGCGAGCATGTGCTTGCGCTTCCCGAACGGCAACGCATGGCCGTACTCATGCACAAGTACGAAGGCATGGATTACAAGCAAATAGGTGACGTTCTCAAATTGAGCGAGTCTGCCACGAAATCGCTGCTCTTCCGCGCATACCAGACACTGCGCGAAAAGTTGAAGGCTTTTGTCTAAGTTCGTTGAAGTTTACGCGCGCATCTTTTTGCGCCCTTAGTAAAGAGATTGGAAGGATCAAAAAATGATCTGCAAAGACTGCCAACCCGCTATCCTCGATCTGCTTCTGGATCCGGCTGCGCCCGCCAACGCGGACGTTCGAGCCCATATTGAATCGTGTCCCGCCTGCACCCAGGAGTTCAAATCAATGCAGGCTACGTTCGCTCTGCTCGACACCTGGCAGGCTCCGGATCCGTCGCCCTACTTCGATCAAAAGCTTGCTGTGCGTCTCCGCGAAGAACAGACGCTGGCACCGGCCGGCTGGTTTGAACAACTAAAGTCTCGCCTGCTTTTCAATACGGGACGGCAGTTTCGTCCAGCGCTCGCCGGAGGCCTTGCACTGATTCTTTTGGTAGGTGGGGGAACCTATGCGAATCTCACCGGCTTTCCGCACCCTGTTCCTCAGACTTCGGCGGCGGTTCAAGATCTGCAGATTCTCGATAAGAACGATCAAGCTCTTCAGACCATGGATCAACTCTTGCAGGACGACGCTCCAGCCGATGATTCCACAACACAACCCAGCAGCTAATCTCCTGGGCATGAGTCCGACTTCAAGAAAATTGATTGAAGGGAGATGGAACACGATAAGCTGCTCTAAACAAAAAGTTTTTATGGAACTGCGGTTTTTCTACACGCTGAAAACATGCCATCTTCCTTTCAGTTACGGCGTTTTGCTCGACTAGCTTTTGCCGGGATGCTTGTGGCATCCGCGACGACGATTGTCTTGGGCCAGCCTGCATATGCGCATAGAGGTGGGGCGACTTTGCGTGCACCCGTCTCTCAGGTAAGACCGGCGCCCGCTCCGGGGGCGGGTCCGGGATCGCATCCAGGATCGGGGCAAGGATCGAATCCGGGATCAAGTCCAGGACCGAATAAAAATCAGGAACACCTGGCGCAGTGGATGGAGCGCCATAGCAATCTTCCTCCTGCGGAACAACAGCGCGCTCTGGAGAATGAGCCTGGCTTTCGCGATCTTCCCCCACCGACTCAGCAGCGAATGCGCGACCGCCTGACGCAGCTCAATAATATGTCGCCAGAGCAGCGTCGCCGCATCCTCGACCGTACCGAAGCAATGGAACGTCTCACGCCTCCGCAACGCCAGCAGGTTCGTGGTGCCATGCAGCAGCTTGGTGGGCTCCCGGAAGACCGCCGGCGCCTTGTTGCCCGTGCCTTCCGCGATCTTCGCGAGATCCCGCAACCCCAACGGCAGGCTATCCTCAACTCGGACCGTTTCCGCGGCCAGTTTTCAGACCAGGAGCGAAACACACTCTCCAGTCTTCTTGCTGTCGAACCGTATCTCCCGGTTCAACGGCCAAATGACGGGCCTTCGTACGGGAAATAAACCAACTGTTTCACCGAGAGTTCACTACGGAGAATAGCCGCCCGAAGGCGGCTATTTTTGATTGCGGGAAGGGGATAGGGCTATGGGTGAGGAACACCGTCTGCTTTGTGGCCCAGCGTCTCGAGAACATTTCTGGAAACATACGATCAAGCCAATCAGGAGTTCGGCGAGGTGATCGCGAAGTAACAGCAGATCCGAAATATCTCTGGAACGGTCTTCCTCCCCATAGTTGCTACAGTCTGCGCCCGTACCGCTGTGCTATCCATACAACTTTGGGAGAACCCACGTGGTTCCTTTGGCGAGGCGAAGGAGACCTTGACCTGGCACACCAGTGGGCCTAACCTAATCTCATGCACATGCAGCACATTCTCTGTTGTTGTCGCCGCTCCATGCTGGCCTAACACGCGTGCTCCGGGTCTGCTGATCAGGCGGATTCCAACTTTAGACTCCAAATCACATAATTCGTAAGAAAGAATCGAGATCTTCGATGAAGCTCTTCGCTGGCCTTTTCCTGGTTGCTCTCTCCGTCGCCGCTCAGGGATCCAAACAAAAAACAATTGTCGGCCCTTGGGTGGGCGATGCCACCGTTCACGGACAGCAGGTTCCTGTTCGCCTTGAGATCACAGGCAGCGGCAACGATCTTCATGCCGCTCTGCTCAACGGTCCCGAGAGCAGTCCAGCCTCCAGTGTCAGCTTTGCAGGCAATCATCTGGTGATTACTTTTAACTACTTCGCCAAGACAATCGATGCGACAGTCACCGATGGCCATCTAACTGGAACCTTTGGCACAATCAAGACCCGCTACCCCGTCAGCTTGAACTTCCGTGGCTCGGTTGCCACCGGCTCAGGATCGGCGGCTGCTCAGGATATCAGCGGTGATTGGGAGGTTGAGGTTAAGTCGTCGAAAGGGGAATCGGCTTGGCAGTTGAGCATTCAACCTTCTAGCGACACAGCGAATGTTAAAGCCGTGATTCAGCGCATTGATGGGGATACCGGTTCGCTTTACGGGAAGTGGACCGGGAACGAATATCTGTTTGGTCACTTCACTGCCGCAGGGCCGGCCCTTTACAGCGTGAAGCCACAGACGGACGGGACGTTGTTGGTTTCAAATATGCTGCGAGCTGACGTGAACGAACAACAGAATCTTGTCGCCCGCAGGCCTGCCCAGGCACGGGCGGCATCCCTTCCAGGGATGACAGACCCTACTCAGCAGACGACGGTGAAAGATCCTTCTGCAAGGTTTGCCTTCAGCTTCCCGGACCTCAGTGGAAAGGTAGTTTCCAACACCGATCCACAGTTCGATGGAAAGGTTGTGATCGTTGCGATTGGCGGGTCGTGGTGCCCCAACTGCCACGACGAAGCCCCTATGCTCGAGAGCCTTTACAAACAGTTTCATAGCCAGGGATTAGAGGTCGTGAACCTGTCGTTTGAAGAGGCGGATCAACTGAAAGACCCGACGAGATTGCGTGCTTTTATTGAGAAATATGGTCTTACGTACACGGTTCTGGTAGCGGGAGAGACCGAGCAGTTGAATGAAAAGATCCCGCAGGGAGTGAACTTGAACTGCTGGCCTACTTCGTTCTTTCTGGGGCGCGACGGGCGGGTGAGGGAGGTTCATGCAGGCTTTACCGGGCCGGCGAATCCGCCAGCGCACGAGGCTCTGGTGAAGGAGACCACGGAGCTAGTGGAGAAGCTGATTGCCGAGCCGGTTCCCACTCAGACCGCATCGCGCTGAGCCAAAAATAAAGTTCAAAAACGTGGCGTGTTTTTCGTTGTTGAAAAACAGCCTTCAACACGCCACGTTCCACCACCAATCCACCACGTTCTCACCATCAAAAAACCATCGCCAGCCACCCACTTTTTCCAAAACACCCCTCAAAAACGCAGCAAAACACTAAAATCCCACACTCAAACCACAGCCAAATTTTTTCTAATCAAAAAACGATTCTCCGACAGAAGCATAGCCTCGTTTTCCGGCGACATGTCCTGCCGGACGGGCTCCCTGCGCGGGAGGCGGTCACTTCGTGACTTGTGTACCCCTCCCGTTGGTCGGGTAAGTGCTAGTTTTTGAAGAAGTTCTTGGCCAAAAAGATGACGTTCGCAGGGCGTTCGGCCAGACGGCGCATGAAGTAGGGGTACCACTCCGGACCAAAGGGCAGGTAGACGCGAACCCCAAACCCCTCAGCAGCAAGGCGGCGCTGTAGGTCCCGACGGACCCCATAAAGCATCTGAAACTCGAAGGCCGATTTGTCGACGTTATGCTCACGAACAAAGCTTCGCATCTGCTCAACAATGACTTCGTCATGAGTGGCGATGCCGCAGAAAACGCCCTTGCCAGTCGCCGGATTGGAGAATGTAACTATGCGCTTCATAAGCTTGACGTAGTTGGCGTCGACGTCCGATTTCGCTGGAAAGGCGATCGCAGGACCCTCTTTGTATGCGCCCTTGCAGAGGCGGATGCGGATGTTTTCGCTGAGGAGACGCTCGGTGTCGGCTTCGGTGCGGAAGAGATAGGCCTGCAGTACGGTGCCGACGGCTCCCGGAAATTTTGCGGCGAGGCGCTCGGTCATGGCGATGGTGGCTTCGGTGTAGGGAGAGCCTTCCATGTCGATGCGAACAAAGGATTGAACGTGTGCGGCGTGCTCGACCATCTCGCCTACTATGCGTTCGGCGAGGGCTGGATCAAAGTCCATGCCCACCTGGGAGAGCTTGACGCTCACGTTGGCGTTGAGTCTGCGGGTGTGAATGGCGTCGAGAAGCTCATGATAGATATCGGCCGATTTGCGGCTTTCGGCTTCGGTGGTGACGGATTCGCCGAGGGAGTCGAGGGTGACAGCGATGCCTTCCTTGTTGACACGCTGGCAGGCGGCGAGCGCTTCTTCTACAGACATGCCCGCGACGAATCGACCGGACATCTTTTTGCCCATGGTGGAGCGCTCTGAAAAGGAGCGCAAAGACTTGTTTTGAGAGAGAGCGATAAAAGCAGATCGAAGCAAAACGTAGTACCCCTGAGTTCGCCAATTGGCGCGAGGTCTATTGTTTCATGCCGGGAAGGAGCAATGCCAAATTGCAGTCCGCCAACGCGGGCGGCGGTCACTTCGTGACTTGTATGCCGGCTTCGCCCAGGTTTCCCTAAGTTAGTTGTTCATTCTTATGAGATATCTGCTGTCCTGAAGATGTTGATGGAGGTTGGCTAAATGGAGCAGGTATTGACTGAAGCCAGCTGCCATCAGTTTCATGATCTTCTCTCTCTTTCCCACGGCGGCCATCAGGTAGCAGTCCCGACCCATGGCGGAGTAGAACGCAATATTATGGCGGTGCTTATTCTGGGCTTGAAAGAATCCGGCGTAGAGAAGAATGTGGGCTCCTGCCGACTCCATCCAGAGAGGATTATTCGCGCTGGTGAGTTGGCGCATCCTCATCTCGGCGATTTGCGTGAGGTCTGCAAACTGGCGGAACTCCTGATCGTCTGGGTTGTAGTCAGGGGAGAGAACCTCATTCCGATCCATGGATTGCAGGCAGAAGTGGCCCAGGACGCTTGCCAGGTAAACGCCGGTGGAGTCGCAGATCTGGGACCAAAACTCACTTCCCATAGCTTCATGGAGATTTGAGGCCCAGAAGTTGAGGGCTCGCTCTTCCGTGACACCGTACAACTCATCGAAGTAGTTCGTAGATGGCATATCACACCTCAGCCTTGATTTGCGACCGTTAGGGCATTGTTATCCAGCTATCGGCCGAGTTCGAAAGAGTTTTAGTTAGATGACTTAACTAACTGAATACCCTTCGTTATGTTGTTTTTATTTTTACGCGGCGGCCTTCTCGATGGGTGTTTATGGCCCCTAGGGCAGAGAAAGATGGTGGTGACGAGGGTGTGAAAATGCCGGAGGGAATGGAAAAATTTAGTGGAAGTCGTGGGAGCGAAGTTCGAGAGCACTGTCAGAAAGAGCCATGAGACGCAGGGCTTTTACGTGAATGACTCCGTCTTGATTTTGTAGCGGCCCTTCAGCCATGAGGAATTTGCTGCGCGTGACTAAGATGCGCTCGCGCTCGTAAAGGTCTGGAGTGATGATGACGTTGGCTATTCCGGTTTCGTCTTCCATGGAGAGGAAGATGAATCCTTTGGCTGTGCCGGGACGCTGGCGGGCTATGATGCAACCGGCAGTGCGGACGTGTTCGCCGTCGTTGCAGGACTTTAGTTCGGCTGCGGAGAGGATGTGTTGATGGCGTAGTTCCGCGCGGCGGT
Source organism: Tunturiibacter psychrotolerans (assembly GCF_051013365.1). Classification (GTDB taxonomy): domain Bacteria; phylum Acidobacteriota; class Terriglobia; order Terriglobales; family Acidobacteriaceae; genus Edaphobacter; species Edaphobacter psychrotolerans_A. Next base: position 4,157,804 of record NZ_CP132941.1, read on the forward strand.
AGTGCATTGGATGCCTGCCGACGGTGAGGCCTGTGCCGGCATAGTCAGCGATTAGGCGCTCTTCTGTGTTCATTTGTTGCAAGGGAAGAGTCTTAGAGTCTTCCTGCAGCGATGCGCGGTCTTGTCTAAGGAGAGGACCCTCCAGCTTGCCGGCACGCTCTACCTGCCAGAGAGCGTCGCGGCGATGATTGATTCCCTCGAGTTTGTTGAGTGCTCCGATGTGGGCGAGGATTGTTAACTCTTTTCGGTTGAGCACTGGGATGCGCAGGGCGAGATCTTCGGCAGATAGGAATGGACCGTCCTGAGCTCGGGCTGTGCCGATGGCTTCGCCTGCTTGCTTTCGCAGGCCTCTTGCGTAGCCGAGACCCATTCGTAGAGAGAGTGTGCCATTTGGTTCGTGTTCGATGGTGCAAGGCCAGTTTGATATTTGTATGTCGATCGGCTTTATGCGCAGGCCGTGGCGTTGTGCGTCCTTGACCAAGACTGCTGGCATGTAAAAGCCCATCGGTTGATTGTTGAGGATGGCGCAGGTGAAGGCGGCGAGATACTTCACTTTGAAGTAGGCCGAGGCGTAGGCGATGAGGGCGAAACTGGCTGCGTGCGACTCGGGAAAGCCGTAAAGCGCGAAGGAGCTGATGTTTTCGATGATGGTGGTTTGGGTCTTTGCGTCGATGTTGTTGGCGGTCATTCCGGCGCGGAGGTTGGATTCGAGCTTGTTCATGCGCTCCCAGGAGCGACGCATTCCTACGGCGCGGCGGAGTTCTTCTGCTTCAGCGCCGGTGAAGTTGGCGACTGTCATGGCCATGCGAAGGAGCTGCTCCTGAAAGAGGGGAACGCCTAAGGTACGTTTGAGAACATCTACCAGCGATGGATGTGGATAGGTGACTAGTTCCTTTTTCTGGCGGCGGCGCATGTAGGGATGCATCATTTTGCCGACGATGGGGCCGGGGCGGATGATGGCTACCTGAACGACGACGTCATAAAACTTTTCAGGTTTGTTTCTGGGGAGCGAAGCCATCTGGGCGCGGCTTTCGACTTGAAACATGCCGACGGTGTCTGCTTGCTGGAGTGTTTTGTAGACCTCTTCGTCTTCGGGTAGCTGGGCGAGATCTACTTTATCTCCATAGTGTTGTGGGATCAGGTCGAGGCAGTCTTTGAGGACGGCCATCATGCCGAGTCCGAGAAGATCGACTTTGATGATGTGGAGGTCGGCGCAGTCTTCTTTGTCCCACTGAACGACGGTGCGACCGGGCATGGAGGCGCGTTCGAGCGGGACGACGCGATTGAGTTGGCCTTGGCAGATGACCATGCCACCTGAGTGCTGGCCGAGGTGGCGAGGCAGGTTTTGAATGCGCATGGAGAGCTCGAGATATTTGGCGATGCGCGGGTGTTTGAGATCGAAGCCGGCGTGATGGAAGGAGTGGGCCATGGTGTCGGTTTTGCCGCGCCACTCCCACTGACTGACGAGACTGGTGAGGCGGTTGAGTGAGTCCTGATCGAAGCCCATGGCTTTGCCAACTTCGCGGGCTGCCGATTTGCCGCGGTAGGTGATGACGTTGGCAGTCATGGCGGCGCCTAGCTCGCCGTAGCGTTGATACACGTATTGGATTGCCTGTTCGCGCTTGTCTTCGGAGGGGAGGTCGAGGTCGATGTCGGGCCACTCGCCACGGTTTTCGCTAAGAAAGCGCTCGAAGAGGAGTTCCATTCCTACGGGGTCAATGGCTGTGATTTCGAGGGCGTAGCAGACGGCTGAGTTTGCGGCACTGCCTCGTCCCTGGATAAGGATGCCGTTGCGTTTGCAGAAATTTACTATGTCCCAGACGATGAGGAAGTATCCGGCGAAGCCTAACTTTGCGATGAGAGCCAGTTCGTGTTCGACTTGCTTTTTTGCCTGCTCGAGCAGGCTGGGATTATTTTTTGGGATGTAACGGCGGAGGACTCCTTCTGCGACGCGCTTCTTCAAGAAGCTGTCCATGGTGTCGCCTTCGGGGACGGAGTATTCCGGGAATTTGTAACCTAAATCGTCCAGCTCGAAGTTGAGGCGGGAGGAGAGCTCTGCTGTGTTGCCGGTTGCGTAGGGAATGTCGCGGAAGAGTGCGGTCATCTCTCGGGCGATGCGGAGATGGCGTTGGCTGTTGATCGAGAGAAGACGGCCTGCGTGGTCGAGGTCGGTGTGATGGCGGACGGCGGTGAAGAGGTCCAGAATCTCTCGGTCGTATGCTGTGGCGTAGCGGACGCCGTTGGTAGCCAGCACGGGCAGGTTGAGAGAGTTTGCGATGCGTACTGCGGCTTGGTTGCGCCACTCGGCTTCACGTTCGCGGTGGCGTTGTAGCTCGATGTAGACGTTTTTGGGGCCGAAGATTCTTACGAGTTTCTCTACCGTTTTGCGACCGGCCTCTTCGCCTCCTATGGCCAGGGCTGCGGCGAGCGGGCCTTCGTCTCCACCAGTGAGGCAGATGAGGCCGGAGGCGTATTGTTGGAGGTCTTGATTTGTGGCTGCGCCTTCGCACTTGGTGCTCTCTCTCATTTTGAAGTGCGTGATGAGCTGACAGAGGTTCTGGTACCCGGTGCGAGATTCACAGAGCAAAGGCAAGCGGGAGGGCTCTGCGCGGTGCTGGTGCGGGAGCCATGAGGGAGGTGTGAGGCGGGAGGGGAAGCCTGAGACGGCGATCTCTGCGCCGATGTGGGCTTGAACTCCGTTTCGTTTTGCGCTGGTGTGGAAGCGGGCCGAGCCGTAGACTCCATTGCGATCGAGGAGAGCCATTGCGGGCATCTCGAGTTCTACGGCACGCTTGATGAGTTGTTCAGGATCGGAGGCGCCTTCGAGGAAGCTGAAGGCGCTGGCTGCGTGCAGCTCGATGTAGCGGTTAGTCATAGAGCGCCGCTATCTGCCAGGAGTTTTGCGTCAGGTCACGCAGGAGGCAGCATCCTAGTAGTTCGCCACCGCGGGAACGTGCGATGAGATCCCATTGTTCGTGGCCCCAGAGCGTGGGTGCCCACCAGTCGCTGCCGGTAATCCAGGGGCCATAAGCTCGTTCTACGGTGTACTGCCTTTCGCGAAAGAAGAATGCTTTGGGTTGATGGCCGATCAGAGTGAGGGAGATGTTTTCTGGGGGACGAAGCTGGCGGATGGCAACGCGCGGCTGGGTGGAGGTGAGTTCTGTGCTTGATTCTGAAGGGATCGTGAAGGGCTCGATGGTGAATTCGTCTCGCTGATGTGTGTCTTTGAGCACGGCGCGGCCTACGCAGTCTTCTCCGACGATGGCGCGAATGCGAGCCAGGGTTACATCGAGACGCATTGGTTCAGGGAGTTGTGGCGAGAAGAGACCAAGCTGGACTTTGCTGGTGCTGCCGGGTTCGGCAGCGAGTGAGAGCGCGAGTATTGCGGCTTGTGGAGGATGCGCTTCGAGGTCGAGGTGAAGAAGTTTGATCCAGAGCTGGCGGTTGTTTGTGGGTAGAGCAGGCCTAACGGTGCGGGTATGCGAGGTGGCGCCTTCGAGTGAGAGGGTGATGGTGACAGAGGCGAGGGCTAGTACGCGTGTGGTTGCTCGCAGGATCAGGTGCTCCAGTAAAACGCCTACGACAAAGAGAAGGGACTCGAGTAGTTCTACGGGCGTATCAAGTTCCATGTGCTCTTCGAGGGTGAAGTCAGCTTCGAGTGGAACGAAAAGGTGTTCGAGCTCGCCACGTGCCAGGAGGCGAAGGCGTCGGCCTTCCTGTCCCATTCGTGAAACGAGTGCTTTCTCTGGCAACGCCGCTAGCATCCCGAGGGTGTGAATGCCCCAGAAAGAAAATGTTTCGGCGTATTTTTCAGGAAGATCAAGGACCGTGAGGGGCAGGCAAGCGAGGGCCATGCTCTCTTGTCCAGGTACAGTAATGGCTACCTGGTTAGATGGTGACATGCCACGTGCGAGGCAGATGGCAGCATGAAAGTTGCCGGCTATGGCGAGGCATGCCGTGATGCCTAATGATTTCACCTGGCGCAGAAGTGTTTTCCCCATCTTTGAAGGAGAGCCCAGCAGTCTCTCGGTTCCGGCGATGTCGATCACGAGGAAAAGAGAGGTATCATTGCTGCGATCTTCGATGCGGGGAGAAAATGTGCCTGCGCATTCGAGCAAAGCTGACTTTGCTGTTTGTTCTTCGGCGTGTGAGCGTGGCAGAACTGTGACTGATGGGAATGTATCGATCTCGACTTTTGTCATGCCATGAGCTACGCCGAGAGTGCGTGCCTTCGTGTTGAGGGAACAGACTTGCTGCAGTGGCGCTTCGCCTTGCATCACCACGAATGGCCTTTCTCGGAGCTGTGGACGCAGACGCAGCATGGCCTGTGCGGGAAGTTCTTTTGCGTAGAGACACGCGTACAGCTCTTCTGGCCTGGTCATCGTTGACCTGCCCATGCGGTTCTGCTGTGCCAACTGGCGCTTCGGGCGCTTTGCGGCTGCTTTCGCATAGGAACGACGTTGGTTGGGGTGAAGCGTTCTCGTGCTACTTCGACACGATGCTCGATGCCGGTGAAGACGGTGTGTTCGTCCTGTAGTGCAATGGCAGGTTGCAGGCGGAGGACTAGGCCAGCGCTGCTCTTCGCACATGCATACTGGGTGAGGAGAAGGATGCTTGCCTGGCTTCGCTCTGCAGCGGCGCGGTAACGGAACCATGTTGCAAGGGGAATGCGCGAGGCGAACTCCGGAGCGATGCTGCCAAGATCCAACACGATCGCACTGAATCCACCAGCTTGAAGGAGCAGGTCGGTTACGCGGAGTGCTTGATCGATCTTTGACCAGGGTTTGAACCATAACTTTCGCGGAGTGATTGTCTTTTGTATGCTCCTGGTCGAGTGTGGTGGATTTGGTTCAAAGATTTCTTTTTCGACTTTTGGTCTGCGTTGCGGTTCGGCACATCTTGGCGCAATCGCTTCTGACCGCAATAGACCACTGACAGCGGTTGAGAGTCCTTTGACTTCGCCGCGTGGATGAGGGCCAAAACCTCCGCCGTGGAGACCTTTCTTGACTGGTGGAGCGATCAGATATTTCGAGGGGAGCGAAAAGCCTATTTGCGAGTATGGTCGAGTGATTGGATTTGTAACTCCACAACGCACCCATAGGAGCCTGTTCAAATCGATTCCTGTGGCGGATGCGGATTCTGGGGACAGCGCATCCGAGACATCGATCCAGGCGCATACTTTGCCTGTCTGTGTGATTTGAGCTGTGAAGGAGAGCGCGAAAGATGTGCGGCCTGAACACTCGGAGCCGACGATCTCTGTGATGGCACCGACGGGGAGGCCACCTTGCAAAAGGTCGTCGACAGCGGAGATACCTGTAGGCGCGAGAGGACGAATGATCCGTGGTGCCGGCGATAGCGAAGAAGGAATCCGGTGGGCCAGTGCGGTTTCGATTTGGAGTCGTAAGGCGGCAGCGGTCTGCATGTCTTCGCTTTATATTCGCCTATTAGGCACCTGAGATGTCAACACTGCCTGCACTGCTTTTGGTTCAAAAGGAGGTGTTTCATCCTTGTTTGTCGTTGATTCGTTGTGGTTTATAAGCCCATCTGATTTTTTATAAGGGCATGGTAGTGCTTCGCGAGCCACATTGAAGTAGCGTTCGACTGGACACGTCCCGGGGTTGGAGAGCTATACGGGTTGGGTGCAGAACTTGCAGCGGGTTGCGGCTACGGGGATATCGCCGAGGCACTGCGGGCACGGTTTGGTGGCAGGAGGGGTGACAACTGCGGGGTGGAATTTTTTAAGCAGGTATTGGGTTGGAATTACGAGGAAGAAGTAGACGACGCCAGCGATAAGGATGAAGTTGACGATGGCGGTGAGGAAGTCGCCGTAACGGATTTCGCCGCCATTGATGTGGCCGATGAGATAGCCGAAGTTGGGCTTGCCGATGATGGCTCCGAGGAGCGGATTGATGATCTTTTCAGTCAGCGAGGTGACGATGGCCGTAAATGCGGCTCCGATGATTACGGCGACAGCAAGATCGATGACGTTGCCACGCAGAATGAAATCGCGGAATCCTTTGAACATGTGGTCAGTCTCCTGGGTCAATCGTGCCGGTAGTCACGGCTAGTCCGGTGCGGCGAGTATATCGCAGAGAGTTTTAGGGGATGGGGCGGTTGGTTGATGAGGTGAACAGGGTTGGTTGTGACTGGCTATTGTGACGAAGCGATCCAGCGGGCGTAGGGGTAGAGGAGGAAGAAGAGGATCATGCATAGGGCCATGAGGTCCATGTAGATGCAGAGGATGACGCCGGCGTGATAGAAGCTCCAGCGGCGTTGCATGCAGCGGATGGTGTCGGCTGTGCCGGCGACGGCGAACAGGGCGGGGAGGACGAGGAGGGGGTTAGCGTGGTTGTGGGGGAAGTCGGAGAGGAGAAGAGAGACTGCGAGACTGAAGAGAACCAGAAGGCTGCCGCGCAGAAGGGAGTGGGTATGCGGATTGAGGAGGGGATGTTTCACGCGGTGTATCTACTACAAGAATAAGTCGCCGACTCGTTTGGTGCCAGTTTGGTAGTGGTGGAGTTGCGGAAGGCGCAATGGGGCGCACGAGGATATTGATTGCGGCAAAGCGGATTTTACGGTGTGTGGCGGCGCTATTTTTTTGCTGGCGCGAGTGGCTCTGTGGCTGCGGAGGCAGTGATGGGGGGCAGGTTTTTGACGGCGTCGACGGGGACTTCGACGGCTCCGATGTGGTTAGTGGCGAGGTCGTGAAGACCTATGCGAAGTGAGTAGGCGCCTTTGAGGGGGACGCTGATCTCTTCGTGGTAGGGAATGCCTGTGTTGAGGATTTGACGATAGACGGAGGGTGAATAGGTGGCGCGGACTGGGTTGCTTTCGATGTTGATGAGGTTGCCGTCTTGATCGTAGACGTAGGTGAGGAACTGGAGAAGGGCATGGTAGTTGCCGTCGGGGGCGCGCTGGATGTTGATGGAAGAGGGGTCGGCGGCGATGTCGATGGCGTAGCGGCGGTAGGGGCCTTTTACATCGGATGATGGATTGAGGGTGTTGTCTTTGGCTAGCTGAGTCTCTGGTTCGGTGCTTGCGGGGAGAACGCGGGCTTTGAGTGTGATTTCGGTGGGGTCAGGAGCACCACGCATCATGGCGACGCGCATGGGGTCTGTCCGTGGAGCTGCCGTGGCAGAGTCTTTTCTGGTTTTGTTGGCGAGGTGAGTAGTTACGGGCGTGTTTGGGTCGTTGGCGAAGTAGCCTCGGCGGTAGGCGAGGGTGACGCCTGATTGCTGGAGCTTGACCTGGATTTTGCGAAAGTTTCCATTCCAGTTCGTGTCGGTAGGGGAGTAGGTGAGGGTGTAGTAGTGGGAGCCGGCAGCAACGGCTTTGTTGACTGCGTCGACTAGATCGTTGTTGTTGATGAATGCGTAGCCTCCGCTATCTTCGGCCATCCGAGTCATAGTGAGATTTTCGCTGCCGTTCTCCAGATGAAATTTGAGCTGATCTGCAGCGAAGCGTTTGATGTTGTCCTGGTAGATCTCCGTGGATTGAGAGACGTCCATGTTGGGAGAGGTCATGGCCCCGCGGACGTCGATGGGATAGACCGCGACCTGGGCTCGGGTGAGGAGATTGGTGGTCTCACGGTACTCGTCTTCGGAGCTGGCAACTGTCATGAATGGATCGCTGATGGTGCCGTCAGGGAGGACGTCGAGTGGGAAAGAACCTGAGAACCAGATGAGGTTTTTGCGGCCGGGCATGCCGGCGAGATAGCGGGCTAGCTGATTGATGGCGTCGAGGGTGTATTTGGCGCGTAGTTGAAGCTGAAAGGAGGTTTGTTGAGCCTCAAATTGCTGTATTGCGGGGATGGTGTGCGGGTCGGAGATTCCTCCGGCGCTGTTTGCGAAGTTGGTCATGTCATCGCTGAGTTGAGTGCTGTTACCACCTGAGACGCGGTCGATGAGCGGCGAGTTCTTGATGTTCTTGTTATTGATGGCGGCCTTCAGCAGCTCTGGATCTGAGGTGAAGCTTTGCAGCAGCAGGAGCTTCGTGGTGAGGCCATAGATCGCCATGGGAGCGCCGGGCTTGGAGGTATTTATGTATTTGTGAAATTGGTCGTGAAGATAGATCTGGTCAAGGACTGGGGTGTTGAGAGTGTCTACAAGCAAGACGTTGACTGCGCCGCCTGTGGGAGCGGGGGAGTAATTAGAGAAGATGCCGGGAGGAAATACTGGCATGGGGGGAATGGGTTTTGCGGACTGAGCTGTGTGCTCTTCGAAGGATTTGATCTGCTGCGGCTTGCCGCCCTCAAGGAGAGCAAAGTCGCTGGCCTTTAGATTGCGGACCGGGTTCTGGCTTTTGTCGGTGACGACGACATCTACGACGACGAGCTGAGTGCCTGCGCGTAGGGTCGTTACTTCGGACTGTGCGGGTGGAGGAGTTTGTGCGGGATGGGGGGCTTGTGCTGAGGATTGCGGGAGGATAGTTGCCAGGAAGAGGAGAAACAACAGGGAAGAATTGCTCAGCATGGGCCCTCCGGTTGTGCCAACCTAGTTGAACACAACCGGAGCAGAGTTGCCAGACAGATCTATGGACTAAGTTGAGGCGCGAGAGGCGGCTAGACCGCTGTGAGTTCTGGTTCGGCCTGGGTGGCCATGGTTTTGATGGATTGGTTGTAGGGAGCCGTAAGGACGCCGCGCTCGGTGATGATGGCGGTGACGTACTTCGCGGGGGTGACGTCGAAAGCAGGGTTTTCGATGGCTACGCCGTGGGGGGTCATCTGCTTGCCGTTGGAGTGGGTGACCTCGCTGGCAGCTCGCTGCTCGATTGGGATGAGGTCGCCGTGTGCTGTGGCGAGGTCGAGGGTGGACCAGGGCGCGGCTACGTAGAACGGGATGTTGTGTTCTTTGGCGAGGATGGCTACGCCGTAGGTGCCGATCTTGTTGGCGACGTCTCCGTTGGCGGCGATGCGGTCGGCTCCGACGATGACGGCCTGGATGCGGCCCTGACGCATGAGGGAGGCAGCCATGTTGTCGCAGAGGACGGTGGTGGGGATGTTGTCCTTCATGAGCTCCCAGGCGGTGAGTCGGGCTCCCTGAAGGAAGGGACGGGTCTCGTCGGCGAAGACGTCGATCTTGTGGCCGCGCTCGATGGCGGCACGAATGACGCCGAGGGCAGAGCCGTAGCCGCAGGTGGCGAGGGCGCCGGCGTTGCAATGGGTGAGGACGGTGCCTTCTTTGGGAAGGAGGGATGCGCCGTGGGCGCCCATCTGCTTGCAGGCAGCGATGTCTTCGTCGTACATGCGTCGGGCCTTGGCGACGACGGCGGCTTTGATATCGGGAATGGTGGTGTTTTTTGCGACGAGCTCGACGTAGAGACTGCGGATCTCTTCTATGCCCCAGAAGAGGTTGACGGCGGTGGGGCGGGTTTCGGCGAGTGTCTTTGCGATGAGGGCAACCTCTTCGGTGAGTGCAGGAAGGGTGGTTGCGGTGCTGCGGTCGATGCCGATGGCCATGCCCATGGCGGCAGAGACGCCGATGGCGGGGGCTCCGCGGACGATCATGTCGCGAATGACGGTAGCGACCTGCTTGTAATCGGTGGCGAGGACGTAGGTCTCCTCGAGGGGAAGCTTAGTCTGGTCGAGGAAGTTAACGCCGGTAGGGAGCCATTCGAGGGTGGGAATCATGTCCTTTCTAGTTTAGACGAGTTGGGCCTGCAATGGGGCGGATGTGGGGGCCGTGGGCGGCTCGCGGGGCGTAGAAGCGCTGGCAGCAGCAGGTGCAGCGAACGGGGCGCAGGGCGAGGAGATTGAAGAACCGATCCTTAATGCCACGACGGTGTGAGCGGTGGAGGGATTCCGTATTGCAGTGGGGGCAAGATCTTCCGTCGGCGAACAGTGGCTTTGAGAACATGAGGGCTCTATCGGCGGCCAGGTTCCGATTATTAGGCGTGTGCGAATTGTTTTCAGATGCTGAGGCTTTTCTGGCGGATTTTCGTCCGTAATTGGGAATAAGGATGCGATCGGATTTGTGATTGCGGCGGAGGTAATTGTGAAAAAAGATGCGCTGACTACTGTTCTTCTGGGCTTGATTGCGAGCCGGGGGTGCAGAATCTGCGCTATCCGGATGGTACGGGGCAGGTCTACGGGAAGGTCGTCGTCGATCTGCGGAGTGGGAAGATCTGGGGTTTTCCGACTGGGACTGTGGATCCTTATCCATCGTATCCGCTGGATAGCAAGCCGTCGGTTTCAAAGCCATTTGCGCTGGGGGCGTTATCCGTTTGAAGATACGGAGAAATAAGAAGTTATTGCGCGCGTGGTAGGCTTCCCTTGCATGTCTACCCATACCTTTGACCTGGTTGCTGCCGCCGCTGCTGAGATGGTTCGCGAGGGCTTTCATACGGAGTTTCCTGATGGCGGCGAGGCGCAGGTGGCGGCGATTCGCGCGGCTGAGGGAGCGAAGCCTGATACGGAGGTACGTGATCTGCGCGGGTTGCTGTGGTCTTCGATCGATAACGATACATCACGGGATCTGGACCAGATCGAGGTGGCTGAGCGTGTGGGCGATGGCGTACGCGTGAGGGTGGGAGTCGCGGATGTGTCGGGATCGGTGGGGAAGGATACTCCGCTTGATCGGCATGCGGCTGATCAGACGCAGACGGTGTATACAGCGGTGCGGAACTTCTCGATGCTGCCGACGGAGCTTTCGACGGATTTGACTTCGTTGAATGAAGAGGAAGACCGGGCAGCGATGGTGGTTGAGTTTGTGGTGGATGTTGAGGGAAAGGTGCAGGAGACGAGCATCTATAAGGCTGAGGTGCGGAACAGGGCGCAGCTTGCTTACAGCCATGTGGGGCCGTGGCTGGAAGGGAAGGCGGGGCCGGATGCGAAGGTGGCTTCTTCGACGGAGTTGCAGGGGCAGCTGCGGCTGCAGGATGAGGCGGCGGTGAAGTTGCGAGCGCAGCGGGTGAAGATGGGGGCGCTGGAGTTCAACCGGGTGGAGGCTGATCCGGTGGTGGTGGATGGGAAGGTGCAGTCGATCGGTACGGCGTTTCATAACCGGGCGAGCGATTTGATTGAGGAGTTGATGATCGCTGCGAATGAGACGATGGCGCGGACGCTTCGGGCGGCGAAGCGGTCTTCGATTCGCAGAGTGGTGAAGTCGCCGGAGCGATGGGCGCGGATTGTGGAGCTGGTCGGGCGGTACGGGACTGTGCTGCCGGCTCAGCCTGACTCGGGTGCGCTGAATACGTTTTTGCAGGCGCAGCGGCAGGTGGACGCGGTGCACTACCCGGATCTGTCGCTGGCCATCATTAAGCTGATGGGGCCGGGGGAGTATGTGCTGGCTCGGGGCGATGTGGAAGAGCAGCAGGGACATTTCGGACTGGCGGCGCAGGATTATTCGCACTCGACCGCGCCGAACCGGCGATTTGTTGATTTAGTGACGCAACGGGTCGTAAAGGCGATGTTGAATGAGGAGGCCGCTCCCTATAGCGATGAAGAGCTTGATGCGATTGCGAAGCATTGCAACGAGCGAGAATCTGCTGCGCGCAAGGTGGAGCGGGCAATGTTGAAGCGAGTGGCTGCGGTGGCGCTGGCGGGGAGCGTGGGGAAGAGCTTCCATGGCGTGATCACCGGGGCGAATGATAAGGGGACTTATGTGCGGGTGTTCGATCCGCCGGTGGAGGGCAAGGTGGTGCGGGGAGAACAGGGATTGGATGTGGGGGATACGGTCGAGGTGACGCTGCTGCATACTGATCCGCAACATGCGTTTATCGACTTTGCGCATGCGTGAGCCTGGAACGCTGTTTTGCTCATTCGCCTCGGTAGATTTTGTTTGCTAGGTTGCGTTGCGAATGTACTTTTGTTTTGCGCGGAAGAGATCTTCGAGTTGAGTGTCGTTGAGTGGCTGCGAGGAGCCTAGCTGGTGGGCGACGAGGCGGATGTGGGCGAGGTGCTCGACGGTCTCCATTTTGAGGAAGGCATCGAGGAGGGTGGGTCCGTAGGCTACTGCGCCGTGATTGGCCATGAGGATGGCGGTGTGATGGGGGATGAAGGGCCTGAGGCTGGCTGCAACCTCGTCGGTTCCGGTGGTGGCGTACTGGGCGAGGGGGACTGAGCCGAGGGTCATGACGGCCTCCTGACAGAGCATCTCGTCGAGGGCGCGGCCGGCGCAGGCGAAGGCGGTCGCAATGGGAGGATGGGAGTGGACGACAGCCTCCACGTCAGCTCTAATCTGGTAGACAGCGAGGTGCATGCTGAGTTCGCTGGTCACCTTTCTTGTGCCGGCAAGCTGCCGCCCTTCGAGGTCGACGATGACCATGTCGGCCGCGCGCATGAGGTACTTGCTCATGCCGGTGGGCGTAACCAGTAGGCGCTCCTGATCGAGCCGGACAGAGAGGTTTCCCGAGGTCCCGGGCATAAAGCCGAGTCGAGAGAGCCATCTTCCGAACTGGACGAGTTCGCGCCTCAATTCAACTTCTGGTCGGCCGATACATTCTTCGATCATCGTTCCTCTTTCGCTGCCATGAAGTGTAATCCCATTACGGTTTTCAAAGTGCATGTTTCCTCACAGGATTTCGAATGGAGAAGGTTCAATTTGAATGATCGGAGCGGACGGAGAGGGAGTTTGCAGGTTTCTCCAGGCTTTCCCGATTCTGGCGGAGGCCATAAAGAGGTGACCGGCGGTGAGCGAGCCAACAACTTTGTGATGACCGACCGCTGCCAATCCCATGGAGGCGATGCAGCCACACTGTTCGCAGTCGGGGTCGCCGCCAAACTGACAGGGTGTGATCTTGGTTGAGAGATCGGCAGAGACAGTCATAGTTGTTCGAGCGAAGATACACTCTTCAGGGCTCTTTGGTGGAGAGGAGATTTCATTTATTACAATTTCCGGCATATCGAGGATTGGATATCTCTTGCGGAGCTCGAGCAATTCGACAATGGTGGCGGCTCGTTGGGCCGGGGTGAGGATCTCTGGATCAGTGGCACCCCGCTGCGGAGTGAACAGGCTGAACCAGACCTTCGCTACGGCAGGCTGGGTGCTCCAGAACTGAAGGAACTGGTCGAGGTATCCAGGGCGGGCGGCGATCTGTGCGGTGACGGTGCAGTGGACGGTGATTCTGGTGTCCTGGATATTTTTGAGGATGCGCTCGTATGTGGCGGGCTTGCGGCGTTCGTCGTGCTCAGGGTGAAGTCCATCGATGGATACGACGATGTTAAGCTTTCGGAATCGCTTCCAGTGGGAGGGGATGACGCGGAAAGCGCTGGTGACGATCTGGGTGTGGATGCCGCGAGCTTCGATCTGGGGCAGGAGGAGTTCCAATTCTCGATGTCGGACCAAAGGGTCGCCGCCGACGAGGGAGACGTGCAGAGGTTTTTCTTTGTCCAGGAGATCGAGTACACGCTGGACGAGTTGGTCTCCTTTGAAGTCGGAGAGGTCGCGTAGCCGGGTACCTCCGTTGAGATGCGCGGCGTCGAAGGCGTAACAACCGGGACAACGCAAAGGGCACTCTTTAGTAATTTCGATGGACAAGGACGGAGCCCGACCTACGAGAATCTTGGCCCATGCATGAATGACTTCTGATTTCTTCATTGCTTCTCCATGATCGACTGAATGGGGAGTAGATCAGTTTCGATAAGAGCCGTAAGTGGCTCAAAAAGAGACAAGCGTACGAAGGCTTATCAGATTTGGAGGGGGAGGTTGACGATGAGAAGAGAAGTTTCAGGAAGCAGACAGGATCGCATCGCCGCGATCAAATGGGGCGTCAATGTCGAGGCGGGATCGACTCGTTTGAAGAAGGAAGACAGCGCGTGTCGAAGGGACAGCAGAAGGCTAAGAACTTCTCTGCGCTGATGTGAGAGCAGGAGGATGAGACAGAAGATCGCGGCGAGAGCCAGAAGACCGAACTCGCAGTCCTGTCCCCCACGGAGAAACTTGTCAAAGGTCCACAGGTACTCCGTTATAGGCATAACGGCAACAAGAATTGCTGTGAGAAAGATGAGGATTCGACCAAGCAGAACGCAGGTGTGAGACGCAGGAGAGTATGTTCTTTCAACGGGCCCGTTCGTGATGGGTGTTAGTTTCAAGAACCCTCTCGTCTGCTGCGATTCTACCTTGATCCTTTGAAATAGGGTTGGCAGTAGAGAAGCGATTCTGCCATAGCCTGACTCCGTCTTTGCTGTTCTCCTCTATGATGCATAAATTTGGGCGGATCTTCTCTTATCAGAGAGTTTTTACTTTTTATCGACAAACTCCAAACCTCTCAGCCTTTCAGTGCCTTGAGTCTTCGACCTGGATCAGGACCAGGGCATTTTGGGTGAGATTGATTCGGAGTGTTCCGTTGCGAAGCGCGGTCCGCTCCGGAGCGGGCAATGCAGTCTCACGATTCAGCTGCTCCGCTTGTGCGGGAGTTGGGTTTTTTGGCTTGCCCATCGCGGTCCATCGGGGCAGCACATTTCCGTGGTTGTCGTCGACTCGTTGAACCTCTACGTTCGCGTCTTGCGGGACACCTTGTAGATGAAGTTCTAGCTCGCGCAAAGCTCCGTGTTGGTCTGGGTCTACCAAATTCCAGACGGCAATCGCGAGGTTTCCGTTTGCCATTCTGGTGACTAGGACATCGTTGGAGGAGTTCGCGAGGCGTTGGTCGCCGAGTTGGTGTAACAGGCCGTAGGCGTAGTAGCTGGGTTTGTTGATGCCATCGAAGGCGCGGAGGCCGAAGTCTCCGCGGAAGGGAGTGCTAGTGGGACCGCCTTCCTCGAAGACGTCAGAGAAGGTCCAGAAGGAGAGCATGTTTACGTCGCCGTCACACTCACGTACGGTGTTGGCAAGCGCCGGGCCGACGTAGATAGTATCGCGTGCTTCCATCATGCCGGGAACGTTCCACTCGGTCCAGAAGAGGGGGAGATGAGGCGCAGTGGAGTGGTCGATTTCGCCGCGGACTTTTGCGACTGCTCGGCCTACGCGGTCGTCCATGGCGATGTCTTCGTTGGTGCCGAACATGTTGTGAACTGTGTCGTCGGCGTAGCCGTGGGTTGAGACAAAGTCGACGGGGATGTGGTTCTCGGCGGTGTGTTGTAGGAACTCAGGGACCCACTGAGCTGCGGCAGTGGCGGGACCGCCTACGCGGAGGCGAGGGTTGACGGACTTGAGTGTGCGAGCGGTGTGATCGTAGAGATCGAAGTACGACTCTTGTCGAGGGATGCCGTTCCAGAAGTCGATGTTGGGTTCATTCCATACTTCGAAGTACCACTGGGAGACTTCCTCGATGCCGTAACGGTCAACGAGGTGCTGGGCGAAGTGTTGGATGAGATCGTCCCATCGCTCCATGCTCTTTGGTGGCGAGACGTTTTGTTTGTACCAGAAGGGGTGAAGCGCGTCGGGGTTGAAGGCGAGTTTCTTGGGCATGAAGCTGATTTCTACGAAGGGGCGGACGCCGTTTTTGAGCAGGCCGTCGTAGATGGAGTCGACGTAGGCGAAGTTGTAGACGGGGTTTCCATGCTCGTCCTCGTTGTAGACGCCAACCTCGTCGTGCAGGATTGCGTGGAACCGAACGTAGCGGAAGTCGGCTACTTTTTTTACGGCGCGCAGGTCTTCGCGATAGGCTTCGCGCAGCGTGAGAATTGCGCGTCCGGAGCCGAACATCTGCTCCCAGAAGTGCGGGAACGGAGTTGTGGTTGCGTGAGCGTCAATTGTGACGACTTCGTTGGCGGCTGGCTGAGATTGAGAGAAGGATGTGCGGGTAATACAGAAGAGAATCAGAGATAGCGAAAGGAATTGGCTTCGGCGACTAGTCATAGTGACCTCGTTCTAAACAGCGGGGAGGGACTGGAGTGAATTTTGTGTCGAAAGGCTGGGGTCGAGGAAGGAAGGTTGGCATGGGCTCACTGGAAATGGTTAGCGCGTTGCCGGCCTTCGTTCGGAGATGGCTTTTTATTGGGCTACGATTTTATTTAACTACGAGAAGAGCAAGGCCGTGTGGTGGTACGGTGATTTGCAGATGGCCGTCGGAAAGCCGAAGTTTTTCTGCAGGCGCCATAGCACCGGCGGCTTTTAGTGTTTTTATCTGATCCTGCGTGAGGCTTCCGCGTGGCCGTCCCATGGCGTCGAATGCTTTTACGGAGTTTCCGTGGTCGTCATCTACTCGCAGGACTTCGACAGTTGCTTTTGACGGAACGCCTGAGAAGATTACCTCGAAGGTTTTGTCTGGTCCCTTGTTTGCGGAGGGTGGGGTGTAGGCGGCGCCGATGCCGAAGGGTGGCGCGTAGTTCCAGAGGGCAACTTCGACTGCACCATCGCTGGACTTAGTGGCGAGGGCGTCGTCGTTATCGAGCTTGATCCTGCGGTCTCCGAGGCGATGCAGCATTGCGAATGCGTTGAGTGAAGGCTTGGGAATGCTGTCTGCTGCGAGTAAGCCGAAGCCACCATAGAATGGCGTCCGAACGACTCCTTGTTCCTCAAAGACGTCGGAGAATGTCCAGTAGCTCATCGACTCGGTGAGGCCGTCGCATTGGCGGATGTTGTTGGCCAGCCATGGTCCCATGTAGGTCGTGTCCGTCACGTCGGGCTCGTTCGAATAGCTGGCGTTGTACTCGCTGAAGATGAGCGGCATTTTGGGATAAGGCGAAGCAACGATCTCGTCGTGTACTTTTTTTACGGCGCGATAGACCATGACGTCACGTTGGATTTGTTCGTCGGTGTGAAAGACGTCTTTGGCTGTGTCGTTGGCGTAGACGTGGGTTGAGGCGAAGTCGACCGGGATGTTGTGGTCTTTGCAGTGCTGGAGGAATTCAGCAACGTAGCCTGCCTGGGCTGTGGATGGGCCACCTACTCTGATCCGTTGGCTTACTTTTTTCAGCGCGAGTGCGGTGTGATCGTAGAGTTCGTAGTAGGTGGGCATGTTTGGGCGGCCACCCCAGAAGTCCAGGTTCGGCTCGTTCCAGACTTCGAAGTTCCAGGTTGCGACTTCGTCGATGCCGTAGCGATCGATGAGGTGTTGGGCGAAGGCTGTCATCATTGCGTCCCAAAGAGCGTAGTCCTTGGGTGGCGATACGACTGGTTTGTAGAAGAACGATTGGGTTTGATTAGGATCGGCGGCCATTTTGCGAGGCATGAAGCTGAGTTCGACGAAGGGACGGATGCCGTTTGCGAGAAGGCCGTCGTAGATCTGGTCGATGTAGGAGAAGTTGTAGATGCCGGCGCCCTGGACTTTTTCGGGAGGGAGGCCGGGGTTTTGCGTTGTTGCGTCGGGGTCGTAGAGGCCTACTTCATCGAGAAAGATGCCGTGGAAACGGACTGATTTGAAGTCGGTTACGTTCTTCACTGTGTGGAGATCGTCGCGGTAGCTCTGGCGCAGGGAGAGGATGGCTCGACCGGAGCCGAAGGTTTGCTCCCAGAAATGGGGGAAGGGAGTTGTTTCGGCGTGGGCGTCGATTCGGACTTGTTCCGCTTGCTGGGCGGTGAGGGAGAGGGGGCTTGAAAGGCAGAGGCTTAGGGCGGCCAGGACGAGCGTTCGGACTTGGATCATCAGAGTTTCTCCAGGCGATGCAGCTTGTGGTGAATTCGTGGTGACAACGTGGTTTTCTGGTGGTGAAGCGTGGTGAATTAGCACCATGCTGACGTGGTGCGCGATCAGTAATGACGCGGGTTTTGTTGTTTTCTGCGTAGAAAAAATATCTGGATGACGTTACACCATAATTGCACCATAAATGAGGCAGCCACTTTTTTGGACATAGGCTTCGACTTTGGGTGCAATGGGTCAAGTGAAGACAAAAGGCAAAAACAAAAGCAACGTTAACTACAAAGGCAACGACGAAATACAGGGAACCTTCCCCTTCGGTTGCGCTCAGGGACAGGATGACACCATATGCAGACGGTTGCGGGGCGACGACGAATTCAGAATGTCATAGTCCGCATTTCCTCTGCACCTGGAGGCGGTCCAGGTGCAGAGGATTAGGTGGTTAGCTAAAAGCTGAAACGGGCCTGCATATTGACGATGCGACCGGAGAGGCCGTTCTGAGCCTGCCCGAAGTTTGGAAGTTGGAAGTTGGTGACCACGGAGCTGGGGGTCAGGTTGATGTTGTTGAAGAGATTGAAGGTGTCGATTCGAAACTCGATCGCGGCATCTTCTCCGATGATGCGGGCTTTTGGAAGACCGAAGGACTTGGCGAGGGTTGCATCGACGTCCTTATATCCGGGGCCGGTGAAGGAGTTGCGGGCGACGTAGGGAAGCTGCGGCAGAGCGTATGTCGTTCCTGTGGTTGGAATGCCCGTGGTGGGGATCGCGAAGTAAGGCTGAGTCGGGCCTGCGTTGGGGAAGTTCACGTTTGGCTTGCCGTTCTCGAAGGCGTCGTTGCCTGTGTGGCTTCCGGCGCCTCCGTTATAGAAGGCGGGACGGAGTGTGGAATATCCGCTGGCGGCGTAGTAGAGATTGCCGCCCGGGACGTTATAGGTTGGGGTGAAGGGGAAGCCAGTGTGCAGGTTGAAGATGCCACTGAGTGACCAGCCGTCGACGAGCTTCGAGACGAGACTGTTTCCGTGAAAGAACTTCGGCTGCCAGAGCCCGTAGATTTTGAGAGCCTTGCCGTAGTTGAAGTCGGAACGGCCGTAGGCGAGGTAAGGCAGATAGGGGTAGGGGTCCATGTAGAAGGGACTGGATCCTGTATCCATGGTCTTTGCGTAGTTGAACTCGGCGTCGAACATGAATTGATGAGACATCTGATGTTTGAAGCCCACCAAGAGGGAGTTGTTGTTCGAACTGCCGGTGTTACCGTACCGGTCAACGTTTTGCACGAGGGGATTTTGCGGTTGGCCGAGTGCGAATGCGTTGACATAAAGGAATGTCTGAAGGATGAGGTGACGTGTCGTGCTTCCCTGGTATCCGGCGGTCACGACGAACTGGTGGCCAAGGTCGATCTGAGTGTCGAGCGAGTAGTGCTGGGTGTAGATGGTGGGTTGGTTGGCCTGGAAGTCATAGAGAAAGGCTCCGCCTGCGACAGGAAGATTTGCAGAGTTGAATCCTCCGACGGCATTCGGATTTGGCGGGTATCCGAAGAGCGAGTGGGGATCGCTTGCGATGTTGTATACGATTCGCGGGTCAATGGCGGTAGGACTGGCGCTGTTGTATGCGGCGCCAAGAATATAGGGCGGATTGTTCCCCGAGTTGCCAGAGATGGCTATCTCGGACTGGTTATAGTTCAGGCCGTATCCTCCCCGAACAACAGCTTTGCCATGGAACATGTCAGGACTAAAGGCGAAACCGAACTGCGGACCGAAGTTACCTTTCTGGGCGTTGGTGAGGTTGCCTCCCTGACGAACCGTGAGGCCTGAGTAGGTGCTGTCTCCGGTACCAAGAACAACGACCCCGATGTTGTTCTGCTTTGATGAAAATGGTCCGAAGTAGGAGTAACGAAGTCCGAAGTTGAAGGTGAGATTGGGCTTCGCTTTCCAGTCGTCCTGAATGAAGAAGCCATAGAGGTCTTCGCGAGTATCCTGGCGGTTGGTGGTGGGAATGCCTGTAGCCGGGTCGAAGTTGCCAGCTTCGCTGTGGGGAGCGTCGTTGAGAAAGTCCCAGATGTTGTAGAAGTTATAGAGCGGACGAGCGGAGTAGGTGGGATTGTTGAGGTAGTAGAGGCGCGTTATCTCGCCCCCGAACTTGATGGTGTGATTGGCGAGGATCTTTGTGGCTATGTCTTTGTAGGTATATGTGTGTTGATTGAGGTCGGAGGGGCCGCCTGCTCCGAAGGTGCCGAGGCTGATGCTACCGAGATTATCGATGATCCCGGTGGGCAAGCCGAAGGGCGCCTGCGGGTTTGAACTTACCTCATTAAATCGATAGCCCGCGTCGTTCGCGCGCGCTTCGTTAAGGAATGTCGACGAGAAGATGTGATTCCAGACGAGAGAGTAGGCTTCATTGATCTGGTCGTGGTTGAAGAGGTTATAGGTGCGAACGGATCCGTTGAGATTGGTCATCGACAGGGGGACCCAATAGATTGCAAACGCGATGTGATCTTTCTTCGTGACGTTTGCATCGAGGCGGCCGTTGTATTGGCTTGCGGTTCGTATTGTTGGATTAATTGTGTTGAAGAATGCAATGTCAGCTACGTCGCTGAGGCCGCCACCGACGCCGGGATTTGTTGTGCTCTGCCAGGTGAGGTCCTGGGTGCCAAGAGGTTGTTTGAGCGGTGAGCCGATATTGAGTCCTTGTCCAGGAATGGTGCGGCAGTTGATACCTTCTGCGAGGCCGGCGTCGGCGCATGTCTGGTTAATCATGGACGACGCAACTACGGAAGAACCTGGGAAGGTAAGGTAGGTGTTGGCGATGCTGTTTGCGGGAGCGAGGGCTTGAAAGGCAGCGGTTTCATACCAGCCTGTGCCCGGCTGAGAGGTGTTGTCGCGTTGCGTTTCGTACGCGAAAAAAGCGAAGAGCTTGTCTTTCAGAATGGGCCCTCCGATGCTACCTCCAATCTGATTCGCGCGCTCGCTATCTCGCAGGAGACCACGCTCGGACGGGGTGCCGGGGTTGAATGTGCCCGAACCGTTGTAGCGTTGATAGGCGTTGAGGCCGGGACGGCTGGCTCGGAAGAAGAAGCTGCCATGGAACTGGTTGCTACCGGTCTTTGACGTGAGCTGGATTTGCGCGCCGCTGAAGCGGCCGTCCTCCGCGTCGTATCCGTTTGAGATGACTTTAAGGCTGCCGACGGAGTCTTCGGTTGGTGTGATGACTGATGTTCCCCCCCAGACGGCGCTGACGGTACTGATGCCATCGATGTTGATGCCGTTGGTCGAGGTCTGGCCGCCGTTGGCGTTGGCTTGTGGACCGTTCTCCGTTTGGAAGATACCGGCGGCGCGGCTGGCTCCTCCAGGACCGGCAGTGCCGGGAAGCTGGTTGCCGTTGCTAGAGTTGGAGGACTGCGATCCGTCACCGAAGACGCCCGGCGCGAGTTGTACGAGTTGGAAGACGTCGCGCCCGGAGGAGGGCAGGTGCTGGATTTGATTGCTACTGACGGTACCGTTGATGGAGGCGGTCTCGGTGTCGAGGGAGGGAAGGGCGTCGCCGGAGACGGTGATGCTGGTGCTCGCCGGGCCGAGTTGTAAGGTTACGTTGACTGAGTTGGGCTGCTCGGGAATGATGTGGAGGTCCTGGATCACCTGTTCCTGGAAACCCTTTGCGGTCACGGTGAGGTTGAAGTGGTCGGGTGGGAGGGCGTTGAAGTTATAGACGCCGCTGTCGTTGGAGACTGCGGTGATAGGGTGATTGGTGTCGGTGTCGGTGAGGGTGAGAGTGGCGCCGGGGATGACGGCGCCAGTGGAGTCGGTTACGGTTCCCTGGATGGATGCGCGGAATTGAGCGTGAGCTGTGGTGGCGCACAGGCTGAAGATGATGGCGACGAATGCCGGGCCCAGGACGTAGCGGGACCTCGTGAGATTGCTCAAGCGAAAGTGTTGCATCATGCCTCCTGATTGGGAAACGTGTGCGAAATTTTTCCACCGCGGATGGGACGTGCCTTGGAATACGGGGGAGGATTAGGCAAACGTTTGACCGTCAGAAACTATGCACGGCTCTGCAAATGACTGTCAAGGTTGGGCTTTGCCCGTTGTAGGCTCATCAAAAGGTATGGAAGCTGTGCTTGACGAGTCGGGCCTTTAGGCGCCGCTCAGGATTTCTTCAGGATTTTGCGAAGGAGGAGATGGCTTGGTGCTCTTCGGAAAATACTTCAAAGAGGGGCAAGAGGTTACACATCTTCAGAGTCTGCGTCACCTGCTTGGATGGATTGACAAGTTTCAAGGCTCCGCCAGCCTCTTTGGTCGAACTCATGATCATCACGAGAAGGCCGATGCCGCTTGAGTCCATGCGGTTGACGCCGGTGAGGTTGAAGACGAACTGATTTGCTCCGTGAGCAGTCAGGTTGTCTATCTTCTGTTTTAGGTTATTGACCGGGACGCCGAGGACTAGAGGGCCGCTCAACTCAACTGCCTCGATCTCTCCATATTTCGTGACTTTAATCTCAAGCGTGTTCAAATACGGCCCCCTCTTCCTGACCGCGCAAACTCAACCGCGCAGACTGCGGCAGGATAACACTCTTGTGCGATGCCGACATGGAAAGACGGAGGCTCGCCGCTTGAAGTGGCAAGCTCTCCGTTCGGTCTGGGGTGGGAAGGTGGGCTTAGCTGTGGGTTAGATAGCCCATTCCGGCGAGGACGCCGCGCATGTAAGCGAAGCTTGCGATGACTCCGGGCATCGGGTCGTCGGCGTGTATCTCGTACTCGAGATCGACGAAGCCGTTGTATTTGGTTTTGATGAGAGCTTCGAAGATTCCTCTCACCGGCATGATGCCTTCGCCTACGGCGACCTGGCTTTCTTTGCTTTGGAAGTTGGTGAGGTCCTTCATGTGGACGTTGAACAATCGAGGACCGACCTCGTGGATTGCCTGGACGACGTCGGTGCCGGCACGTACGGTGTGGCCGACATCGATGCAGCAGCCGATGCGTGGGTCCATGTTTTTGACGGCCTTGAGGATGTCGAGAGGGGAGTGCCACAGCTTGTCTTCGGGGCCATGGTTGTGGATCGCGATGCGGATGTCGTATTCCTTCACAAATTTTTCTACGCGGGGAAGGGTCGCGGGATCGGGGTCGCCGGCGACGATGACCGAGATGCCTGCGCGCTTGCAGTACTCGAACTTGCTGCGGATGTCGGCGTCGTCGTCCTTGGTGAAGTAGATGGCTCCGGCGGCGTGGAGCTTGATGCCGGCGGCGGTGTAGTCTGCGAGGGCTTTGGCTTCTTCGGCGGGATCCATGGGTAGATGATCTTTGGTGTCTTTGACGTTCAGGTCAGAGACGTTGAGCTGCTTCATGAAGGCGATCATCTGCGCCTGCGTGAAGTTGCGGAAGGTGTAGCTGGCTAGTCCGAGATGGATTGGAGACGGCGCACCAGTTGCGGGGGACGCCTGCAGGGCTGATGAGGGGAGGGTGGTCGAAGTGACAGATGCTGCCGCAAGGAGCGCGCCGGATTGAACGAAGCTGCGACGTGAGAACTTATTTGTCATGAGAGATCGTGACTCGCGCTTTCTGAAGGGTTCGTTGCTATGGTGGTCGTCGCGGATAGCGATTGAAGGCTTGCCGTTTGTGGATCGTTCGCGATGAATGTGGAGATGCGGACTGCTGTTAGGTTGCAGTCCGCATATAGCGGTAGTGAGAACTAGACGTGTGGCGCCCAGCCTTTTTCGTAGTCTCGGCCCCATCCCTTCATGGCTTCGGCATCATGGAGGACCTTGCCGTCTGTCGGGTCGAGTTGTAGTTCACGATTGACCTCCCATGCGACGTTGGAGAGTTGAAGCATGGTGACGGCGACGTTTCCAATCGAGACGGGAGCATTGAGCTTTTCTCCCTTGCGGATGCCTGCGATGAAGTTGGCGAAGTGAGCGTCGGTCATGGAGTCGCGACCGGTGAGATCGGAGGAGGCGGTCTCTTTGCCGGTTTTAAACTCGCTGGTTTTGTTTCCCTTCAGATCGTAGATCTCGTACCCGTCGCGATCGACTAGTACGGTGCCGGTGGTTCCCATGATGGTGGATCCACGGTCGCGACCGTAGTACTTCATCCCCTGACAGCTCTTGCCCTCCCAGGTGATTACTTTGTCGTCGTATTTGAAGCTGGTGACGAGGGTGTCGTAGAACTGCCAGTCATCCTTGAACTGGTAGCGTCCTCCGGAAGAGGCGACGCTGTTGGGCAGGTCGACGCCGAGGGCCCAACGGCAGACGTCGATCTCGTGTGTTCCATTGTTGAGGGCTTCGCCGGTCCCGTAGATTTTGAACCAGTGCCAGTTATAGGGTTGCAGGTTGTCCTTGTAGGGGCGGCGCGGCGCGGGGCCTTGCCAGAGGTCCCAGTCGAGCTGAGTCGGAACGGGCGCTTCCTTGCCGGTACCGATCGATTTTCTGACGTTGCTGTACCAGGCTTTCGCGAAGTAGGCGCGGCCGATGGCGCCATTATGAATTTTGTCGACAATCTCGATGGTGTGAGGAGAGGAGCGTTGCTGGGTGCCCATTTGCACTAGCTTTCCGTACTTCTGTTGGGCTTGCACGAGCATGATGCCCTCGGCAGGATTGTGGCTGCAGGGCTTTTCGACATAGACGTGTTTGCCTGCCTGTAAGCCAGCGATGGCCATGGGGGTGTGCCAGTGGTCGGGGGTGGCAATGGTGATGGCATCGACGTCCTTCTTCTGAAGGATGTGGCGAAAGTCCTGATCGGTTGCGGGAGCTTCGCCCATCTCTTTTTCAGTGTCGGTAGCGAACTTCTTCATGGTGTTGGTGTCGACATCGCAGACATAGGCGATACGTGCATCTTTCTTGTTTGCTTTTAGCGCGGAGAGGTGGGCGTAGGCACGGCTGCGAACACCGATGACAGCAAAGTTGAGGCGGTCGTTCGAGCCGAGGATTTGCCCGTAACTCTTTGCGGTTGATGCGACAGCGAGGCCCGCTGCTCCTACGGCTAGTGTGTCTAGGAATTCACGTCTGGTGATCATTGTTTTTCTCCTTAGGAGATTGAGGCATGATGCTTTGTCTGTTTAGAAACAAGAGCGAAATACAGGGATCCTTCACTCCGTTCAGGATGACGGCGTTATAAGAGTGACGGCTAAAAAGTTCCTGAGTCAATGAGGCACTTCTTCATACCTGCCCAGCTGATGCGAGTGGACGCTTCGGGCGTGCCAGCTCCGCGCCAGTGTGTTTCGAGGCTCACCGCATCGCGATAGCCGACCTGCTTGAGTGCGCGGAATTGGGCGGTCCAGTCGATGTAGCCTTTGTCGACAGGGGACCAGACGATCTTGCCCGTGTCGTCCTTGACGGCGTTCTTGCAATGGCAATGGTGGATACGGTTTTTGGGCAGGGCGTCCCAGCCAGCGGGGAAGGCGTCGAGCTCGCCGCGCATGACAGCGTTTCCTGCGTCCCAGTTGAGAGCGAAGTGCGGAGACTGAATAGCGTCAAGAACTTTTGCTGCTTCGCGGCCAGTGGCGGTGTTGCAGGCGAATTCGTTTTCGATGACGAGAAGGAGACCTTGCTGGCCGACGCTCTCGGCGGTGGCGCGAAGTTTTTCGTTGATGGCTGCGCGGTAGGGTGTTACGTCATCGAGACGCCAGAAGTCGAAGCACCGAATCTTGTCGGTCTTGAATTGCTTGGCCAGGGAGATGGAGCGAGCGAGAACTTCGTCCTGCTGCTTGTAGGCGACCTCGGCGGCTCCGTGCATGTCGCCTTTGGAGCCGTACTGCGATTTGGGGGCGCCGGGCCAATCGACTTTGAAGAGGGGGCTGGCAATGTCGGTGACTTGCAGATTGTATTTTGCGAGGATCTTCAAGGCTTCGGCTATCTCGGCGTCTGATGAGGCCTGGAGGTTCTTGCCGAAGATTTCACGAAGTTCGACGTAGTGCAGACCGAAGTCGTTGGCGATGACGGAGCAGGCGTGATCGAAATCCTGAGAGATTTCGTCGGAGATGACAGCGATTTTGAAGGGTGAAGCTGCAGCCCATGCTCTGATTGGCAAAGAGAGCGATGCGACTAAGCCAGCCGAACCCCCTACGAACTGTCGCCTGGAAATACTCTTCATGATTTTGAACTCCTCTTTCTTTGCCGTTTTGGAGTGATGCGGGATCACGGATGTTATACGATTCTGGGCTACCTTGTTGTGACGTTTCTAAGCTGTCAACGTTGCCAGCTTTCGGGTTAAGTACGAATTTTATAGGCAAAAGAGAAGCAGTGAGAAGTCCCGGCAAAGATGGGCCGGGACTTCTCACCTGGTTAGAAGGATATCTTGACGGCCGCCTGGAGGACGCGTGGACCGCCGACACCGTTGACATTGCCGACGCCACTGCTGAGAAGTCCGGTTATCTTGCCAAACGAGCTAGACCCGAAGGTGGTTCCGGGTAGACCGAACGCGGGTGTGTTTGTCAGGTTGAAGGCATCGAAGCGGGCCTCGAGAGACGACTCGCGGAAGATAGGGAAGCTTTTGAAGAGGGAGAGATTGTCTGAGAAGTAGCCGGGGCCGCGGAACTGATTTCGTTGCGTGTTTCCAACGACGCATGGCCCGGGGGATACGCAACCAGAGAGTCTGCTGACGCTGAAGCTGGCGGGGTCGAACCACTGTACGGTGGCGGTTCGGTTGGTGTGGTGCAGGACGTGGTAGGGCGCAACCTGATCGACGGTCTGGGTTGTGCCAGGGGTTGCGCTTGTGGTTGTGAGGGTAAATGGCAGGCCCGAGAGCGCCGATAGGATGACCGAGGTCTTCCAGCCGCCCAGCACGTAAGAGCCGATGCCTGAGTTGAAGTACTTATGATTTCGTCCAGCCGGCAGCTCCCACGTGAGAGTCTGCTCGAAGTTGAGTCTCCGGTCGTAGTCTGCAAGGGTGTAGTTGCGACGCAGGTTGCCGCTGTAGAAGAGCAAGGCTCCATCTTGTGGGGTGGTCACATAGTTTTGCGCCTTGCCCCAGGTGAGGGCCGAGCTATAGGCTATGCCGTGGGTGAATCGGCGAGTGAATTGTACTTGCAGCGATTGGTAGTTGGAGGAGTAGCCCAGAAAGTATTGCGTCACGGAGGCGGTTTTTCCAAACGCAGTGTTCAATGGATCGAAGGATGCACTCTCTCCGTAGACGCTCGGGACGTTGATGTTCTGCGCGGAATCAATCCGCGTGCCATGATTGGCAACGTAGGCGATCTGGAGGGAGCTGTCGTGCGGCAGCGCCTGCTGAACGGCCGCATTCCAAGAAGAGACATAGGCGTTCTTGAAGTTGAGCGGGATGTAAAGGGTTCCAAGGCTGTTGAGGAAGGTGTTGCCGGTTGCTGTGATCCTTCCATTGGCACCGATGGGGATGGTCGGGGTGGGTGGGATACCGCTTACGAAGTTGACGGCTGCTGGATTACTGGAACCCAGTACGGCGGCTCCATAGGTTGGAACATTGGTGTAGTCGGTGCTTCTCTTAATGGGGTAGTTGTAGGCGTAAGAGTTATCTACAAAAGGAACGTAGCTGACGCCGAATCCGGCTCGGAGTACGGTGGCCTCTGTGGCGCGATAGGAAGCACCAAGCCGGGGCGCGAAGTTGGTGTAGTCGGTCTTCATCCCGAGATTAGAGGGATTTCCATCTACGCCAGCGATGACCAGCTCATTGGTTGTTGGATCGTAGTTGGAAAATCCTCCCGCTTTGCGCGGTGTGGCGGGTGGGTACAGCTCGTAACGCAGCCCTACGTCGACTGTCAGTTTGGATGTGGCCTGCCACTTGTCCGCGACGAAGAAGAAGAGCCAGGTCTGGCGATAGGCGGGGAAGGTACTATTCGTATCCTGACCTACCTGATAGGGGGTGTCAAAGAGAACGCTGGCGATGTCGTTAGCCTGCCCCTTGGAGGGGGCGCCTGGAGTGGACGTTTGGTTTTCGCTGAAGTAGAAGGTACCGGCTGCCGCATTGATGTTTCCCTGAAGGAGATCGTCGCGGATGCGGCGAATGTCGGCGCCTGCTTTGAGAGCATGGTTGCCGAGGATCTTGGTCCAGTTGTTGGCGAAGTCGATGTTCGACTCTGCGCGTAGCCACGGGAGCGATTGGGAATAGCCGATGAGAGGGTTTCCGGTTCCGTTCTCTCCATTGCCTGCGAAGTTGCTTACCTGAAAGGCGACCTGGCCGCTATCAATCGAACTAAGATTCGTTCCGGGGATTCCAAGAGTCTTGGCGTCGTCCGAGCCGAAGTCTGATTGTTGCGCCGAGTTACGAAGGTGGGCTACACCGACGCGAACTTCAGTGAACAAGGTTGGCGAAAAGACGTGATCGTAGTTGCCGCCGGTGCTGTAAGCCGCCGCCGTTCCGGTGGCTTCGAAGCCTCCTCCGGTTGGCCCGCCGAGGAAGGAACCGAATAGAGGCGCCTGGAACGTAGTGGTTGTCTGATGGCTGAAACGACCGCTCAGGTGATCTTTCTGGGTGATCGTCCAGTCTGACTTGATGTCGTAGCTGATGGAGTCTTTGCTGAATGGCGAGTTTTGCTGAAAGTTATTGGAAGTGGCTCCTGCGATATACGCTGCTGAAGCGAGATTATCTTGAGAATTTCTTGCGAGCTTGTCTAGAGATTGTAGAACGGTCAAACCGATGTTGCTGTCGTTGACTGGCGTCATCGCTCGGCTCAGCGGGATCTGATTGTTTGCGAATGCGGTACGGCCCTTGCCGCAGTTGGCCGGCGTTGGGCCGCCCTGACAGTCTGCTGTATCTCCAGTCTGCGGATCGTATATTTGCCCAGCATATTTGCTGAGGTCGATGTTGCCGCCAACGACGTTGTAGTAGGGGATCGTAGTGGTGACGGTGGACGACTCGTGATCGGAGGTGCGGAGGAAGTCGCCGAAGAAAAAGAGTTTGTCTTTGAGAATTGGGCCTCCGATCGAGGCGCCTGTGTAGTTGTAAACGAGGCGTCCGTTGGGGCCGCTGGCGAAGTAGTTGCGAGCATTCACGCCATTGTTTTCCATGTTCTGGAAGACAGATCCATGAAACTGATTTGTACCTGACTTGAGGGTGACGTTGACGACGCCGCCGACAGCACGGCCGAACTCGGCTTCGAAGTTATTGGTGGTGATGTCGACGTTTTGGATCGCGGCGGCGGGGGGAACGAGGATGATATGGATTCCGGTGCGCTGGTCATCGTCGATACCCTCGATTTGATAGAGGTTGACGTAGGATGACTGACCGTTCGCGTTCACAGACAGATCGTTGTTGGCGTTGAAGAACTGCGAGTTGTTGAAGACGACGGGCGCCATACCGGGAACAGTGTTGAGCAGGGATTGAAAGCTGTTGCCGCTGCTGAGGGGGAGATTGGAGATCTGGTGCGCCTCGAGGGTTGTGGAGATATCGGCGCGGTCAGTCTGCAGTAACGCGGGAGCGGTGGATACGGTGATCGTCTCGGACGCGCTGCCTGTGACGAGAGCAAAATCGACGCGTGTTGAGGTGTTGGTGAGAAGATCGATGCCCTGATGGGTATCTTTCTTGAACCCATTCGCCTCGACGGTGATGGTGTAGGAACCCGGCGGAAGATTGGGAAGAGTGTAGTTGCCACTTTCGTTGGTTACGGTTTCGTGACCCGTCTGAGTTGCGGTCTCTATGACGATGACTTTCGCACCAGCAACGGCCGCTCCAGTGGGATCATTGATCGTGCCAAGCAACGTGCCGCTGACCGCCTGTCCAAAGAGAGATGGTGACAGTGCGAGGATCAATAAAGCGAAAACGATAAGGCTGAGTCTTTTTATGGCGACCACTTGAAACCTCCGAAGATGTAACAAACTTTTCAGGCCCGGGTTCGTTATTGTTTGAAGAGCGAACGAACCCTAACAGCGGCGGCACAGGTCAGTCAAGAAAATAACGCAAATCTTCTCTCGACTCGGCTTTGAGAGATGGGTCGGGCCGGAGCATAGATTTCGTCTAGAGCGGATTGGGATTGCTTACTGTTTGGAGCGGAGGAGAGCCCAGCGATGAGTGGAGGGAGCGATCAGCAGAGCAATGAAACAGAGGGAGAGAACGGAGTGTTCCAGGGAGGCGCCGAAGAACTCCCAGAAGGGTGCCTGGGGACCGGGATAGTTCGAAGAGAAGAGTAAGACCAGCATCATGGTCAGACCGCCTAGACTCGCGCAGCGGACCAGGACTCCAGTGATAAGGCTGAGAGCTATAAGGAGTTCGGAGATGCTGACGATTGTGCCGAAGAAGACGGTGTGGGGGAGGATGACGTTCCTCAGGAAGGGGCGAATGAAGGGGTAGGAGCCTTCGTTGAGGAACTGGTTGATGTACTGGGCCATTCCGGTTCGGATGAACCTGGTGCTGGTGAGTTTGTACTCGGCGAAGATGAGGAAGATGAGGCCGATGGAGATGCGCAGGAAGGCGAGTGCTTTGGATTGTTGGTCCGCTGCGCTCATCTCGATTTTTGCTGAGCGATGTGAGCGGCGCGGACGTCGGAGGCGGTGAAGACGGAGTGGAAGGGGACGCCTGGGATCGCGGCTTCGATGTTGGCGCGGCCGCCCTGTTCGCGGTCTACAAGGCAGAGGACTCCAGCGACGTGCATGCCGGCCTCGCGAGTGGCTTCGATTGCTGTGATGGTGGAGCCTCCGGTGGTGCAGACGTCGTCGACGATGATGACGTGGGCGCCGGGTTTGAGGAAGCCTTCGATGCGGCGGCCGGTACCGTGAGTTTTTTCTGCCTTGCGGACGAGGAAACCGTGGATGAGAGTGGGCGCGGGGCCTTCGTCGCTGCGTTCGTCGGGATCGAGTTCGAGCGCTTCGGAGAGTTGGGCGATCTCGTTGTAGTCGGCTAGAGCCCAGGCGCTGGCGCTGGCGGTGTTGGAGACGAGGGGGTCGGCGCCCATGGTGAGGCCGCCTACGGCTTCGATCTTTTCTGGGTTGGGGAGAATCTCGCGGATGACGTCGTAGAGGACGAGGCCGGAGAGGCGGCCGCCTTCGGCGTGGAGGGTGGTGATGCGGCAGTCGATGTAGTAGTCCGACTTCTGGCCGCTGGCGAGGGTGAAGTCACCTAGCTTGAAGGAGTGGGTGGCGATGAGATTGAGGAGGGTGGTGCGGCTATCGGGTGTCATGGTCGCCTCTGATTTTAGACGATAGCTTTTCCTAGCGATTTCTGTTGCAAAGCGGTCACGAGGGGCAAGTTAGGTTGAAACCTGCCTTTCGGGCCTCGTTTTCTGCGCTGGCGAAAAGCGAAATACAGGGATCCTTCACTGCGTTCAGGACGACTACTTCTGGGCCCGGGGGGCTAGCGGTTCATGCGGTCAAGGTGACGGTAGCCGCCGGTGGCGATGAAGGCGGTGAGGAAGATGGTGAAGTTGTAGCTGGCGTGGATGAGGGTGGAGGCCAGGACCGAGCGGAGGCGAATGCGGACGGCGCTGAGGATGAGCGAGACGCAGAAGAGCAACAGAATGACGGGCCAGGTGAAGGCTGTCTGCTGCCCGTGGAGCAAGGCGAAGAGGATGCTGGTGAAGACGGCGGAGAAGACGTAAGCGGGTGTGGAGATTTTGTTGTTGGAGTTCCAGAACTCGCGGGCCGCTGGGGTGCGGGGGAGCGAGAGCCAATCGTACGCGATGGCGACGGCGGGGAGGAGGAAGCCGCGGAAGAGGATCTCTTCAAAGAGCGGAGCGAGGAAAATACCGAAGAGGGTGACCAGCCAGACATCGGACGGGGTGCGGAAGAAGTCGTCCATGGGGATGTCTTTGGGGATGGCGATGACGGTGGAGATGGCCTGCACTGCGAAGGAGAGGGTGAGGCCGAGGGGGATGAGGCGGAGGGCGTTGCGTCGGGCAGCGTCGGGGTTGGCGTCGATTCCGGTGGGGAAGGGGCGTTTCCAAAGAAGCGGGAAGACGAACCAGGAGACGGCAAGCGCGAGGATGTAGGTGAGGGCCTCGGTGCCGATGAGGAGTTTGGGTGGGATCGAAGAGATCGCCGATGCTTTGTTGCCGATTGCGGAGGGGTGCGCGAAGCCGAGGATGAGGAACTGGGTGAGGAAGAGAAAGAGGCCGGTGATGGCGAGGAAGAGGAGCGCGTGACCGAGGTTTGGGATGCGGTGGGGGGCGTCTTCGGGCGCGTCGTTGGGGGTGTTGTCCATGGGAGGCTGGAGGATGGCCTCGCCTTCGGGGAGGATGGGGCGGACGACGGGAGCGTCGGATTGGCTGCGTGTGTCGGGCGATGCGGGTGGGAGAAAGAACGTGGTCGTGTGGCGCACTTCGCCCGATTGGGACGGAGCGTTCTCCTGGGCTGAGGTAGCGGGGGTCGGGGTGAGATCGCTCATGCTTTTTTCGTGCGCGGGACCGGTTTTGCGGGCGGTACTTTCTTTCCGGATTCTTTGGTCGAAGATGCTGTGCTTATTGTGGACTTGTTTGCGGGTTTTGGCTTGATGCTTTTGGGGGATCTTTCCGCGGGTTTGGTGGCGCTGGCTTTGGCTAGGCCGGTTTTCTTTTCGGGGGCGATGAATTTGCCCTTTGGTTGTTTGGTCGCGTCGGCGCGGGCGGCGATGGTTGCGGGCTGGGGGCCGGCGTGGCTGGTGCCGTTGCGGCTGGCGAAGTTGGAGTTGTGGGAGGTGTAGTAGCGGGCGAGGAAGCTGCCGGTGTGGGAGGCGGCGACGGTGGCGATCTGCTCGGGCGTACCGTGGGCGATGATGCGGCCTCCGCCTTCTCCACCTTCGGGGCCCATGTCGAGGATGTAGTCGGCGTTGCGAATGATGTCGAGGTTGTGCTCGATGATGACGACGGTGTTGCCGAGGTCGGTGAGGCGGTGGAGAACTTCGAGCAGCTTTCTGACGTCGTCGAAGTGGAGGCCGGTGGTGGGCTCGTCGAGGAGGTAGAGAGTGCGGCCGGTCTGGCGCTTGCTGAGCTCGCGGGCTAGTTTCATGCGCTGGGCTTCGCCGCCGGAGAGGGTGGTGGCGGATTGGCCCAGGTGAATGTAGCCGAGGCCTACGTCTACTAGCGTTTGGAGCTTGATGTTTACCGTTGGGATGTCTTTTAAGATCGGGACGGCGTCGGCGATGGGGAGATCGAGGAGGTCGGCGATGGAGTA
The DNA here is from genome assembly GCF_051013365.1 of Tunturiibacter psychrotolerans. GTDB lineage: Bacteria > Acidobacteriota > Terriglobia > Terriglobales > Acidobacteriaceae > Edaphobacter > Edaphobacter psychrotolerans_A. Next base: position 4,190,295 of record NZ_CP132941.1, read on the forward strand.
GCCGTTGAATTTTACGGAGAGGGTTTCCTGATTGTAACGACGTCCGTTACACACTTCGCAGAGCACGTAGACGTCGGGGAGGAAGTTCATCTCGATGCGGCGCTGGCCTTCGCCCTGGCAGGCCTCGCAGCGTCCGCCTTGCACGTTGAAGGAGAAACGGCCGGGTTTGTAGCCGCGCTCGCGCGACTCGGGGAGCATGGCGAAGAGGTCGCGGATGGCGGTGAAGACGCCGGTGTAGGTGGCGGGGTTCGAGCGTGGTGTGCGGCCGATGGGAGATTGGTCGATCTGGATGACCTTGTCTAGCTGGTCGATGCCGATGACTTTGCCGTGCTGGCCGGGCTCTTCGCGGGAGCCGTAGAGTTCCTTTGCGAGGGAGCGGTAGAGGATGTCGTTGACTAGGGTGCTCTTGCCGCTGCCGCTGACTCCGGTGATGACGGTCATGACGCCGAGGGGGAAGTGGGCGGTGACGTTTTGCAGGTTGTGGGAGTGGGCGTTTTCTACGGTGACCCAGTTGTTGGTGAGGGCGCGGGGTTCGGTGCGGGCTACGATTTCTATTTTGCCGGCGAGGTATTGGCCGGTGATGGACGCGGGGTTGTCCATGATTTGTTGCGGGGTGCCGTCGGCTATCAGGTAGCCGCCGTTTTTTCCGGCGCCGGGGCCGAGGTCGAGGACGTAGTCGGCTTTGCGGATGGTGTCTTCGTCGTGCTCGACGACGAGGACGGTGTTGCCGAGGTCGCGGAGGTCTTCGAGGGCGTTGATGAGGCGCTGGTTGTCGCGCTGGTGGAGGCCGATGGAGGGCTCGTCGAGGACGTAGAGGACGCCGCGGAGCTTGGAGCCGATTTGGGTGGCGAGGCGGATGCGCTGGCCTTCGCCGCCGGAGAGGGTGGCGGCGGAGCGGTCGAGGGCGAGGTAGCCGAGGCCCACGGCGTTGAGGAATTCGAGGCGCTCGATGATCTCGCGCTGGAGGCGGTCGGCGATGATGCGATCGCGGCCTACGAAGTTCATGTTGCGGGCGGAGGTGAGGGCGCGCTCGAGAGGGAGAGCGGTGAAGTCGGCAATGGATGCGCCGTTGACGGTGACGGCGAGGGATTCGGGGCGGAGGCGGCGGCCCTTGCAGACGGGGCAGATGGTCGCGGACATGTACTGCATCATGTACTCGCGGTAGCCCTCGGATTTGGTGTCTTCGAGGTTGGAGCGGAGGTATTCGAAGATGCCATGGAAGCCGGTGCGTCCGGCTTCGGAGCGGGGTGGGCCGTAGAGGAAGAGGTTTTGCTGCTCGGTGGTGAGGTCTTCGAAAGGGACCTTGATGTTGATTTTGGTTTTTTCCGCGAATAGCTTGATGAGGCGGAGGAGGTAGGCAGAGCCGGAGCCTGGGCCCATGGCGCCGTCGAGGAGTGGCTTGGACCAGTCGGTGATGGTTTTGGCGGGGTCGAAGTCGTAGATGCTGCCGAGGCCGTGGCAGTTGGGGCAGGCGCCGTAGTTGGAGTTGAAGGAGAAGCTGCGGGGCTCGAGGCGGGGGACGTTGATGCCGCAGTCGGGGCAGGCCATCGAGGAGGAGTAGAGGGTCTCTTCCTGCTCGCGGGTGTTGGGGTTCTGGATGCCGATGAGGACGAGACCGTTGGCCATCTGGAGGGCTTTGGTGACGGAGGTCTCGAGCCGGCGGGTGTCGTATTTGGGGACGGCGTTGGCCAGGGCTGCGTTTGTGTTGGGCTCTCGGGCTTCGGCTGGGAGGGGTTTGAGGATGATGCGGTCGACTACGGCTTCGATGGTGTGGTTTTTGCGCTTTTCGAGGCGCATGCCTTCGGTGAGCTCGGTCATCTCGCCGTCGATGCGGGCGCGGAAGCCTTGCTGGTCTAGGGCTTCGAGCTCTTCGCGGAACTCACCTTTGCGGCCGCGGACGATGGGGGCGTAGACGGTGATGCGCTCGCCGGGAGAGAGGGCGGCGATGCGTTCGACGATTTGTTCGGCGGACTGGCGGGTGATGGGGCGGTGGCAGTTGGGGCAGTGGGGCTGGCCGACGCTGGCGTAGAGAAGGCGGAGGTAGTCGTAGATCTCGGTGATGGTGCCGACGGTGGAGCGGGGACTGCGGCTGGTGGTTTTTTGTTCGATGGAGATGGCGGGGGAGAGGCCGTCGATGGCGTCGACGTCGGGGCGCTCCATCTGATCTAAGAATTGTCTGGCGTACGCCGATAGGGTTTCTACGTAGCGGCGTTGGCCTTCGGCGTAGATGGTGTCGAAGGCGAGGGAGGATTTTCCGGAGCCGGAGAGGCCGGTGACCACGGTGAGGGTGTTGCGCGGAATGCTGACGTCGACGTTGCGCAGATTGTGCTGGCGAGCGCCGCGGACGGTGATGTGTGTAATGCCCATGTGAGTTCTGTGGCGGTGTTCGGCCAAGTCTCTAGAATACGGCATTTTCGGGGGAGGCATTACGGGCGGGTGAGAGGGCTGGTTCGGGCGGTGCAACCCCGGAATGGGAATTATGTATCCGAAGGAACAACATCAGCCACTTTCGGGTCATTGTAATGGCACGTAAGTTTGCAACAATAGCCGAGATGTAAAAAGTTCAGTCGCCGGAAAAAGGCTGGCGACTTGTGAATTCGAGGGTTGGGTGTGATGACGTCGATTATGTTGGTCTGTGCGGTGTTGGCTTCGATGGCTGTGGGTGTTCTGGTGGCTTATGGGGTTTGTATTGCCATGTTTAGCGCGTTCCACATGCATGCCCGTCAGGTGGCGGGAAACGCGGCCCGTCGATTGGCGGCGACTGCGCAGGTTGCAAAGAGCTAAAGTTATCGACTCTTAGAAGATCGAAACAGCGCCTTCCGCTTCCTCCGGACGGTGCATATCAAGTATTCAATCGACAAATCTTAAAATTCAATGGTCTCGCAGACCGAGTCTGGCCGAAATGACAGTTGCCGGTTGCTGCCTATTCGAAGTTGAAGGCTATTGGGGCGGGGTTTGCTGGCGGAGATGCTGGAGCTGCTCGTATATCTGCTGGGGCGTTTTGACTCCATTGGGGGAGTCTGGCTGGGATGCGTCTGCGGGCGTGTATGTGCCCGGCGCGGCGGGAACGATTGGCGGCGCGGTCCTGTTGCGTTCAGGAACCGCTTCGGCGGCGGGCTGAGGTTCGGGAGCCTGTTGCGGTTGAGAGTCGTCGGACTCGTTTTTGTCGTCGGAAGCGCCGGCGTTCGGGTTGGGTGGAGTTGGACCGCCCTGACGTGGGGTGAGGATGAGCTCTTGCGCGGCATCTCCGTCATGTTTCACGAGGATCATGTTGCTGCCTGTGCCGTCCAGCAGCTCGGCTAAAATTTGACCTGGCGCGGCGGGACCGTATTTCCCGAAGACGCGCTCATCCGTAACGCCTCCTGTAATCTTGATGCCGGTGTCGTGAGAGATTTGGCGAAGGATCTGGTTGAGGCTGGAGTTGTCGGCCGAGACTGAGAGGCTGCCGTTAGCCAAGATGACCTGAGCGCGCTTTGGCTGTTGCTGGGAGGGAGTGAGCGGGACCGTGGGTTCAGTGGTGGGGGGAGTTGGCGGCAGGGTGGACGCGGACTGAACGCTCGCGGAGGGTTTGTGCTGAGCAGTGGGGGCAGACTGCGCTGACAGCAGGGCGGCGGACGCGAAGCTGAAATAGAGGACGAAACGAATTGGCCCGATGCTCTGCATGTAGTTGTAGGACGCGTTGCGGCGAAGAAACGTCATCGCCGCGAAGAGCTGTTGTACAGTTTATCGTGGATGAGCTGCGCGAGCCGAATTTCCGTGAATCGGATGGCTGGCTTGCCGGGCTTTTGGACGAGCGAGGTGAGCTGCTCCGTGCGTCTGTGCTCTGGTTGAGGCTCTGATAGAGTTTTGATCATGCGTGCAGCGGTTGTTCCGCAGAACCTGAAACGAAGAATTCTGAAAGAGTCGCTACGTGAAGACGAGCAACGAGATGTGGCTTTTCGTCGCATCATTCGTTCGGTTCCCAAGGGGAAGGTTTCAACTTACGGCAAGGTGGCTGCGGCGGCTGGCTATCCTTTGTACCATCGTGCGGTGGCACGGTTGCTGCGCGACGCTCCTCTTCAGGGACTGCCCTGGCAGCGCATTGTCGGCGCTGGAGGCGAGATCAAGCTACGGGGTGAAGCTGCGGCGGAACAGCGGTTCCGACTAGGTATGGAGGGCGTAAAGTTTCGCGGCAAACGCGTCAATATGGAGATGTATGAACACGCGCTTCGCAGCTGGGAGACGCTGGACTAAGGCTTCGGCTGTTGGATGTAGTGAGAGTAGCTGTAGACTGGGGAAGCTCTTTTGCTTGTCTCAAATGCGTATTTAGGTTCTGTAATAGATCGATGGCGGACTTGATAATGAGACTGAAGATTGGATTGCTGACGGTAGGGCTACTTGTGGGTGGGGTCGCGTCGGCAGAGGTGTGCACGACACAGTCGCAGATGACGGGTGCAGAGCGAGAGGCTTTAGTTGCAGCGGCGCGGGGGCTGGCTGGGAAGGTTCAGGCCGGTGACGTGAACGGTCTGCGTGCGGCTACCGCAGCGGAATATGCCAAGGATTTTGGTGGTATTGGCGAAGTTGTGAACGGCACCGCGGCGCATGTGAAGGGTGGCTCGCTGAAGGTGGAACAGGTTTATCTGCTGGATGGGACTGAACTGAAGCGTGCTGCTGATGGGTCGGTGCCGGATGCACAGTTTTTCTGTTCGCTGAATAAGACGCAGGCGGAGGCGGATTTTATTATTTCGGGGCTGGCACCGGGGCGCTATGGGTTTGCAATGGTGGACGTTCCGGATGGCGCTGCTCCGTGGAGGTTGTCGTTTCTGCTGCGGCAAGACCAGGGGCAGTGGGTGATGGCGGGGTTTTATCCGAAGCCTTTGCTGGCGGCGGGTCATGACGGGCTTTGGTACTGGACGCAGGCGCGTTTGATGAAGGCGCAGAAAGAGCATTGGAATGCGTGGCTCTACTACCAGCAGGCGGAGAGTCTGCTGCGGCCTGCGAACTTTATTCAGAGCACGCATCTGGAGAAATTGAAGGCTGAGGAGACTGCGGCGGCGCCACCTGCGTTGTCGGAGGGCGTGAGTGCAGAGTCGCCGCTGGTGGTGAAGGGGCCAGATGGAGTGGAGTACCGCTTTACCGGGTTGGGTGTGGATGACTCGCTGGGGAATGACAAGGTGGACGTCACGGCGCATTTGAAGGTGGAGCAGATGGGAGACGCGGCAACTGCGAGGAAGCATAACTCGGATGCGATGACTGCGCTTCTGGCTGCGTATCCGGAGTTGCGGAAGCCGTTTCACGGCGTGTGGATGATTGCAGAGGCTCCCGGTCAGAGCGCATTTGCGACCGAAGAGGCGATGAGCCAGATCCACTGAGGACGGTTAGCGGTCTTCAGACGAATGTTTGATCAGGTAGTGATATCTTGAAAATCGTTTCGCGGGACGGTAAGAGATGCAGGGTAGGATGACTCACCTTCCAGGTTATAACTGGCACTCTATTGATAGGCAAGAAAGAGAACAATGACAAAATTAAAAAAGACACTGAGTCAGGCAATCCAGGAACGTAGAGCGACGCCGAGTTTTGATGGAACGCCGATGCCGCCGGAGGACCTGCGCCAGATTCTCGATGCGGGGTTACATGCACCGAGCGGATACAATCTTCAGCCTTGGCGGTTTGTGGTGGTGCAGTCGGCGGAGCAGAAGAAGAAGCTGCGGGGCGCGAGCTATAACCAGGGTAAGGTCGAAGAGGCTTCGGTGGTGATTGTGGCCTGCGGTGATAGTGATGGGTGGCGGAAGGATTTGGATCTGATCTTGGAGAAGGGGCGTAAGGGTGGGATGCCGGAGAGTTATGCGGCGCAGGCACAGAGCAGCGTTCCGAATTACATGTCGAGCTTCAGTAGCGGGCAGATGCAGGGGTGGTTGAATAAGCAGGTGATGCTGGCGTTTACGCACATGCTGTTGATGGCCGAGGTGATGGGATACGACACTGCGCCGATGGAGGGGTTCGAGCAGGACAAGGTGCATGAAGTGCTGCGGCTTCCGTTGAGTTATTGGGTGGTGGCGCTGCTGGCGATTGGACATGTGAATGGCCCGGATAAGTTCGATGGCGGGCGATTTGAGATGGGACATACGGTGTTTGGAGAAGAGTTTGGCAAGCCACTGAAGGTGTGAGGCGGAGAAGACTGGGCTATGAAGCTTGCACTGCGCGTTGTGGCTTTTCTTTTGCTTGTGGTTGTCGCGGCCGGGTTGATCTTTTATCGGTATCCGCTTTGGGTTGCGGATCAGCATACTCGATTTCATCTTTGGCGTCAGGGCGTGAAGAGTGGGTACGTCGAGGCTGGGGGATATAGGCTTCATTATTTCGAAGCTGGGCCGGCGGGCGGAGGTGGGACGCCGCTGGTGCTTGTGCATGGGCTGGGCGCTCGGGGTGAGGATTGGGGGGCGATGATTCCGGCGCTGGCAGCGCAGGGATTCCATGTGTATGCACCGGATCTGCTGGGGTATGGAAGGTCGCCGAAGCCGGATGTGAGTTACTCGATTTCGTTGCAGGAGCAGACGGTGGCTCAGTTCATGCAGGCGGTGCATGTTCCGAGAGCGGATGTTGGTGGATGGTCGATGGGTGGGTGGATCGTGATGAAGCTGGCGCTGGATCATCCGGAGATGGTAGACCGGCTGATTGTGTATGACAGCGCGGGCGTGTATTTTCCGGCTACGTTCGAGCCGGATCTGTTTACTCCCCACGATGTCGCGGGTGTGAGGAAACTAATCTCGATGTTGACGCCGAATCCTCGGAACGTTCCTGACTTTGCAGCGGAGGCGATGGTGCGGAAGTTGCAGCGGAATGCTTGGGTGGTGAATCGGAGTACGGCTTCGATGGTTGCCGGGCGAGATTTGTTAGATTTTCGGTTACATAATATTTCGCAGCCTATGTTGGTCGTGTGGGGCTCCAAGGATGAGCTGATTCCGTTGGCTTCAGGAGAGACGATTCATCGGAGTGTGCCGCAGTCTGTGTTGGACATTATCGAGGGGTGCGGGCACCTGGCTCCGGCGGAGTGTGCGAAGCCAGTGCTTGAGGGGACCGTTGAGTTTTTGCGGTCGCAGCCGCCGATGCGTGGTGGGGAGAGGACTTTTCCCGCGGGATATTAAAAAGTTGTGGGGCGTCCTGCCGGACGGGCCCACTGCGCGTGGGGCGGTCACTTCGTGACTTTTATACCTTGTATCGGCGAGTGATGTTTCCTCCCTTTGGTCGGAGGGATCTGATTCTAGTCGGGTTGCCACTGGTAGGCGTTGGGTTGGGGCAGGCCGAGGTGGGCGAGGACCCGGTGTACGAAGTTACGCGCCATCTCTTCGGTGCTTTGCGGGTGGTTGTAGAGGGTGGGGATGGCGGGGAAGATGGTGGCTCCTGCGTCGGAGGCTAGCTGCATGTTGCGGATGTGGATGCGGTTGAATGGTGTCTCGCGGATGCAGAGGATGAGTGGCCGGTTTTCCTTGAGGCAGACGTCGGCGGCGCGGTGGATGAGGTTTTGTGCGAGCCCGTTGGCGATGGACGCGAGGGTGCCCATGGAGCAGGGTAGGACGATCATCGCGCCGGTGGGGTAGCTGCCGCTGGCGATGTTGGCTCCGATGTCGGTTTCGGCGTGTTGCTGGAGTTTGGGGCAGGGAGCGCCGAGGAGTTTTTCGGCGAGGTCGTTGCGGCCGCTGAGGTGAAGCTCTTCGGCGAAGACGCGGAGGGCGCTGTCGGAGGCGACGAAGTTGATTTTGGTGACGCGGGTGTCGGTGGCGAGGGCGCGGAGGATCTCGGCGGCGTAGATGCTGCCGCTGGCTCCGGTGACGGCTAACGTGATGTTGGTCGGTTCTGGCACGGGTTTCATTATCGCTGATCGGTGAGGGTACCCCCCCCATATTGCCCGCGTGTAAGTTATTTATTTTGAGTGGTTTGCGCGGTGCGGCTAGGTGCAAATTTGTCTAAATAAAGGACTTGCGTCCAAATTCGTCCAAACAATAGGGTTAGTCGAGGTTTCTTTCGTGGTGAAAGAAAAATGGCCCAACAATTTCGCTGGGCCACTGCTCTTATATCTTCTAGTTCAATTTTATCGGATCGAAGCAAACTAATACGCCAACTTCTGCGGGTTTATTTTTGCGGCGTAAATCTTTTGTTTGTTGGCGTTTCGTGCGATGGACTGCGTCGGTGCGTGAGGATTGAGGCTTGACAGCAAATCGATCCGCGCTGGTTTACCGACGGTAGAAAAAAACAAGGCGAGATACGGCGCTCTCTCCACTTCGCCATGCGATAAAACTGCATGGATTCGGTCGTGATGACGATGTTTTGAAAGGTTCTCAGGGGAGCGGGGCGGGAGAACGTAACGCGTAGGCGATGAGGGTTTGGCCGTGACGGTTGTGGGCGGTGTTGAAGGCTTCGTTGCTGGCTTCTTCCTGCGCGGGGATGGTGGGGTCGAGTTCGCAGGCGGCGATCTCTTCGGTGGTGGCGTGGATGAAGCAGAGTTCGCAGGTGGCGAGGTTGACTTCGCCGTTGTCGCCTTCGCTGCGCATGGGTGGGCCGAAGGTGCGGCAGAGGATTGGGCGATGTTCGTAGAGGTCGCAGGTGCCGGTGGTGAGGTCGAGGACGGGGCAGGGCTCGTCGTTGGCGAACTCTTCAAAGAGGATGGCGGCTTCGTGGTCTTCGTTGAGGATGCCGGTGTTGAGGTCGCCGGGAAACCAGGGGTCTAGGCGGGTGAGTGCGTCTTTGACTCGGGTGTGGATGCGTGTTGCTTTCGCTGGGTCGGTTTGCTCTAGTGCGGCGAGGCCTTCACGCAGGCGTGCTCCGTCTTCGTGGGCGATGGGGAAGACTCCGATGCAGCATTGCGAGCAGCCGGGGTGGCAGACGAGGTGATGGCCGCCGCGTTGGTAGGCGTCGGCGACGGCTGCGTCTACGATTTGGATGAGTGTCTGACTCATCATGATGACTTGGACGCTTCTCTTTCTTTGCTAATACCCGCAAGTAGCTGGATAACATGAGGACCGAAGCAACTTAGAACGCATTACTAAAGTGCATGAGTGAGACTATAAGGCCATGACCACATGTCCTGAGCTTATTCACCGCTGGTGGAATCTGCACCTTCCCGTCGGAGTTGTCGTCGCATGTTTCGGGTTGGTGGGCGTTGCTGTACCGTGGTTCAGGGGCGAAAAAACTCTATTCCGACATGAGAAAGCGATTTGGACGTTGTTGATGTTTGTTTTAGTAGGTCTCGAAATTGACTCAATTTACCAAGATCAGATTCAGCGAGATGCAGAACAAAGAAAAGCAGCCTGCGAACAGGCAAACCGCTTCGAAGGGATCGCCGAAAAACTAGAAGCCGATATAAGTGCCAATAGAATTCATTTCGACGCAATGATGACAAAAGATCAAGGCATTTTGGACACAGCAAGATCTGTAAATCAGGTAGCCAAGGCCAACCTCGATAACATCACTGGGGGGGATTCATATGGCTATGTCGAGCCAGTTAGCACCCGCGCAGACTATGCAACGGTGACATTGCATAATGACGGAGATCAAATCCTAACTGGAGTCAGTGTCGTAATCGAACGAGTTTTAAACAATTGTGTAATGGAGGCTGACGCTAAATGTATACCTGAATTTGATCCTGGAATGATGACTCCAATAGAAATGGGAAGCCTCGGATCCCACCAACACAAGCCAATTCCACGAGAAATCGATTTTGATCCGGCTCGAAATGGGAGCGGCCAATACAACGTTCGCATCTATGCTCAAAACGGACAGGCGATACAGCAGATCTTCTTTAGAAAATCTACAATGCATCGCGGTTATGCCTACCGCTATACCATAATCCGCACCGTGAGCGGGAAGCCCCAGAAAGGTGATTTCAAGCTAGGCGAAGAAATGATGCGAACGCTGAAAGTTAAAGATTGGTCCGAATACAGCCCGAGTGAATCCTTGGATGGAGTTCATCTCTACCATCGTCACTAGAATCGCGATGATTGCTCTTCCCCTTCTATGGGATGATGCGGTCGTGGCGGAGGCGTGCGAAGAGGTCGAAGAAGCTGTCGTCGGTGGCCTGGTAGTCGAGGAAGCCTAGTTTGCGGCTCTTGCTCATGTCGGTGACGACTTCGATGGGGCGGCCGAGGTCGGCGTCGGTGTGCCATGCGGAGACGAGTTGGTCGATGTTGGACTCGATGAGGTTGTGGGATTTTGCGATGTTGTGCCAGATGTCTTCGGTGCCGGCTAGTTGCTGCTCGAGTGGGGTGCCTTCTCCGGGGAAGGGAGCGGATTCGATGCCGAACCAGTCGGCGAGACGAGGCCACATCCAGTTCCAGCGAAAGACGTCGCCGTTGACTACGTTGAAGGCTTGATCGCGTGCTTGTGGCGTGGTTGCGGCCCACTCGAGATGGCGGGCGAGGAGTCTGGCGTCGGTCATGTCGGTTAGGCTGTTCCACTGGGCTGCTGAGCCGGGGAAGAGGAAGGGACGACCGGTTTCGCGACAGATGTTCGCGTAGACGGCGAGGGTGACGCCCATGTTCATCGCGTTGCCGAGAGCGTAGCCGATGATGGTGTGGGGGCGGTGGATGCTCCAGTTGAAGTTGTCGCGCTCTGCTGCGGCGAAGACTTCGTCTTCCTGGGCGTAGTAGAAGTTTTCGATGTCGAGACGGGGCTGCTCTTCGCGGAAGGGTGTGGCGGGGAGCTTGCCTTTGCCGTAGGCCTCGAATGGGCCGAGGTAGTGCTTGAGGCCGGTGACGAGGGCTACGTGGCGGACGGACTCGGCCGGCGCGACGGCTTCCAAGAGGTTGCGCACCATGGCGGAGTTGACGCGGATGTTTTCGGCTTCGGTGGGTTGACGGAGCCAGGTGGCGAAGAAGATGTGCGACGGCTTGAGATGAGAGACTGCGGCGCGCAGAGCGGTGGGGTCGAGGAGATCTGCGGAGATGAAGTTGACTCCGTCAATGGTGTTGGTGGCGCGTCGGGCGAGGCCGTGAACCTGCCAGCCATTAGTGAGGAGTTGATGCGCGAGGTTGTTGCCGACGATGCCGGTGACTCCGGCGATGAGCGCGGTGCGGGACATGAGAGATCCTTTGAGTCAGGTGGCTGACTTCGATTGGATGATGCTCTTGTCTGATGCGATTCGGCGGGAAGGATTATGTAGAGGCACCGGCCTGGGCGACCGGTGCCGTGTTGCTAGACAGCTTTGCGCTGGAAGGTTGTTTTTTTAGTTCCGGCGAAGGAGTCCTTCGCCTTGACGGAAGCGGTCGACGATGTGGCGAGAGATTTGTCGCCGCCTTTTGCCTGAGCCGCAGCTTTTTCGCGAGCGGCCTGGAGCTTCTGTGCTTTCGGGCTTAGCCCGCGGGTCTTAACTTCAGCTGCTTTTGGAATGAAATCACTCATAGAGAGATCGTATAACGGGCCGACGGTTTTCGCACAGGCTTGCCGGTGTGCGCGGAGCTACTTTGCCGGATGCGGTTTGACGCCGGACCTCGTCCAACTGCGGATCTTCCAGCCGCTCGCCTCTGCGTGGAGGACGAATGTTGCCTGGCCTTCTTCAGCGATGGGTTTGCCGTGCTCTTTGTAGAGATAGACGGTGGGGATGATGACGTAGGCGAGGTCGCCTTCGATTTCGGTGCGTGTGGGAGCGTCGTACTTTACGATGCCGTCGGTGACGCCTGTTGCTGTTGCGTGCTTTTCGTAGTCGGCTGCCCATGCCTGCGCGGCGTTGGGGCCGGTCCGTCGGTGGGGAGAAAATTCGTCGACGATGGTGATGTTGTCTTTTTCGTAGGCTGCGTAGGCGGAGGCTGTGTCACCTTTGTTGAAGCCGTCGACGTATCGGTGTCATCACGTCTGCGGTTGTAGCGGCGATTGCGGTGGTGATGAGCAGTGCGTTTGCGAAGAGTGCGAGGATTGCTTTCTTCATGAAGAACTCCGATCGACACACTGCTTATTGCTTCCAATCGTGGCCAGAGATGCGAAGAGATTACCAGATCGATTTGAGCTCCCAGAGTTGTCCTTCGCTGTCGATCGGCTTTGCGTCGTTGGGGAAGATCTGGATCTGCAGATTGTTGGCGACTGGGAATACCAGGTCGGTCATGGCGATGGTGCCGTCCTGGGCGAAGGCCTCGACGGAGGATCGATCGACGATGAGGGTGAGGTCGTAGGGGCGAGTGGTGACCAGTGGCGCTTTGGTTCGGGTGGGGAAGTCCGGACTGACGGCTGCGCCTGAGTGGGTGCGGTCGATGTAGAACTCTTTCTTCGCGGTGTCGAAGGCTACTTCGGTCCAGTGTTGCTGGTCGGAGAAGATTTTGAGCCCGAAGACGGTGTCGGTGGGATGACCGAAGTTGAGGCGGATTTCGAAGGGAGGCTGGATGGTATGGCCGCTTCCGTAGAGGGCGGAGGTGTTGGTTGATAAGGCGGAGAGCTCGTAATTTTTTCCGCGAAGAGGCGCGATGATTGGCTCTTGTTTGAGGGCGAGGCCTGCCTGATCGCTGATGTAGGAGAGATGGCGAGGCAGACTCATCTGGCCTCGGTAGGGAAAGGTCGGGATCTTGGCGGCGTACTGCCAGTTGCTCATCCAGCCGATGAGGACTGGTTTTTGATCTTTGGGCAGGCCGTTGTAGCTGATGGCGCAGTAGTCGTCTTTGCCGTAGTTGGTCAAGCCGTGAGAGCCGCGGAGGCGTGATTGACGGAAGGTTTTGCCGTCGAAGGTGCCGAGGAAGTATTGCTCGCCGGAGCCGCCTTGCGGGGCGCCGGGATTGAGACCGACTTTGAGAGCCCACATGCTTGATGCGCCGTTGGAGGAGGGAATCTGGAGGAGGTCGGGGCACTCCCAGTCGCCGTCGATGTCGCCGGTGGGACCGAAGTCGCTGAGCTGGGTCCAGACTTTGAGATTGGGGGAGGAGTAGAAGCGGATCTTGTGTTCTTTGGGGAGGGAGACGGCCATGACCCAATGGTGCGCGATGGGGTCCCAACTGACGCTGGGGTCGCGGAAGTCGGCCATTTTGAGATCGAGGACGGGGTTGCCGGGGTACTGCGCCCAGTTGCGGCCCTTGTCGAGGCTGACGGCGAGGTTTTGGGTTTGGCGGACACCTTGGGGTGTTTGGGTGTGGCCGGTGTAGATGGCGACGAGACAGTCGCCGTGCGTGCAGAAGCCGCTGGTGTTGCCGTGATCGACGACGACGCTGCCGGTGAAGATCATGGTGTTGTCGTGCTCGGGGATGGCGACGGGGAGCTCGTGCCAGTGGAGGAGGTCGGTGCTGACGGCGTGGCCCCAACTCATGTGTCCCCACTGGTCGCCGTAGGGGTTGTACTGGAAGAAGAGGTGGTACTCGCCCTGGAAGAAGACGAGGCCGTTGGGGTCATTGGTCCAGTTTTCGGCGGGTGAGAAGTGGACTTGCGGGCGGTAGGGCTGGTCGTAGTCGGAGTTCTGTGCGGCTGTGGGGAGTGCGAATAGAGTGAGAGTGGCGACGCAGCGGATTAATTCGCGAAAGAAACTCTTCACTGTTGATGCTCCATTACAGATGGATGCAGTTCTGATGTTGAAGATATTCGCTATTGCGAAAAATATCTATTCGCCGAGGACACGGGTGAAGATGGCGTCGACGTTGGCTAGCTGGCGGTTGTAGTCGAAGGCGCGGGCTAGCTTTTCGGGGAAGAGGCGTGCTGTGATCTCGGGAACTTTGGCGATCTCATCGCGGAAGACGAGATCGTTCTTCCAGGAGTTCATGGCGTGGCCCTGGACGAGGCGGTAGGCATCCTCGCGTGACATGCCGGATTCGGCGAGGTCGAGGAGGAGCTGGCCGGAGAAGATGAGGCCGCCGGTGGATTCGAGATTCTTCAACATGCGGGCTGGGTAGACGAGCAGCTTGGCAATTAAGTTTTCGGTCTTCGCGAGGAGGTAGTCGGCGAGGATGGTGGAGTCGGGGAAGATGACGCGCTCGGCGGAGGAGTGCGAGATATCGCGCTCGTGCCAGAGGGCTACGTTTTCGAAGGCGGTCTGAGCGTTGGAACGGATGACTCGGGCTAGGCCGGAGATCTGTTCGCTGGTGATTGGGTTGCGCTTGTGCGGCATCGCGCTAGAGCCCTTTTGTTTTTCGGAGAAGAACTCTTCGGCCTCGCGGACTTCGGTCCGTTGGAGGTGGCGAATCTCGGTGGCGATCTTGTCTAGCGTGCTGGCGAGGACAGCGAGGGTAGAGATGTAGGCGGCGTGGCGGTCGCGCTGGACGACTTGTGTGGCGACGGCAACGGGTTTGAGACCTAATTGGTTACAAATTGCTTCTTCGTGCTCGGGCTTGAGGTGGCCGAAGGTGCCGACGGCTCCGGAGAGTTTGCCGACACGGAGGTCTTCGGCGGCTGCGTCGAAACGGGTGAGGTTGCGCTGCATCTCGGAGTACCAGAGGAGCAGTTTGAGGCCGAAGGTGCTGGGCTCGGCGTGGATGCCGTGCGTGCGGCCGATGATGGGGGTGTGCTTGAACTCGAGGGCGCGCTTTTTCAGGGTTTCGGAGAGGGCCACGATGCCGGCGCGGATGATGGCGGAGGCTTCTTTGATCTGGAGGGATTGCGCGGTGTCGACGACGTCGGTGCTGGTGAGGCCGTAGTGGAGCCAGCGGGAAGATTCGGGGTCGGCGATGTGCTCGGCGACCGTGGTGGTGAAGGCGATGACGTCGTGACGGACCTCGGCTTCGATCTCGTTGATGCGATCGACGGTAAAAGCGCCCTTGTCGCGGATGGCGTCGGCGGCGGATTGGGGAACGAGGCCGAACTTGGCGAGGGCCTGGGAGGCGGCGACTTCGACGGTGAGCCAGCACTGATATTTGTTGGCGTCGGACCAGATGCGGCCAAGTTCGGGGCGTGTATAGCGGGCGATCATGATGTTTCCTTCTATTGGTAGAGTCTGCGGCTGCGGGACCTATTACCAGAGCAACGGCGAACGGCTCGGGAAAGGCAAGTGCAACGGCAACCGCGGATCCCTACTGGATGACAAGCAAAAGAACTGGCAACTGCAACAACAAAGACAACGGAAAAAGCTTTAGGGCAGGGCGGGTGGCTTGTGGATCGTGAGTGACTGCTGCGGGTTCGAGGAGTTTGATTATTGGGAGACGCCGAAGAGTTCGGACATCTCGTCATAGAGGAAGCCTTCGCTCGGTTTATAGGGCTGGATCCACTTGCCGTCGAGAACGAACTGAGGGATGGCTCGCTTGCCGGTGTTCTGGATGACGAGTTCGGCGGCGCCGGGTGTGTTCTCGATGTCGATCTCTTTGAAGGGGATGTTGTGGGTGGTCAGGAAGCGCTTAGCTTCGCGACAGTCACGGCACCAGGAGGCGGAGTAGACGGTGAGATCCATAGAGTTTTATTTTACCCGGTGGCTGGCCGAGGACGGAGAATGGCGGGACTAGAATCTCTGATATGTCGCAGCTTAAGGAGCTTCTGCTCGCGCATACCGGCTACTCTGCCTGGGGGACTCAGCAGGTTCTCGATGCTTGTGCTGCTCTTACGCCTGAGCAGCGGGAAAGAGGGATGGCAGCCTCTCATTCGAGCATTCTGCAGACTTTTTGCCATATTTATGATGCTGAGCGGGTTTGGCTCCGCAGATTGGCCGAAGTTGATAACGAGAAGTTGCCGCGCGGTTCTGCTCCTGAGCATTCTTTTGAGGAGATTGTTCAATTGTGGCCGGAGTTGTGGGATGGGTATCGACGATGGATCGATGCTGCTTCTGAGACGGACCTTACGCTAGAGCTTTTGACTGTGCTGCCGGACGACAAGCGTTTCTGTGTTCCCCGGTGGCAGATTGTGCTGCATGCGATCAACCACTCGACCTATCATCGCGGGCAGATCATCACGATGCTGCGGGCGTTTGATATTACGCCTCCGAATACGGACCTGACTGCTTACTACTCGACCCGCTAGAGCTGTCCTGCCGGACGGGCCCGCTACGCGCGGGGCGGCCACTTCATGGCGTGTGTATCTTTACTTGCTAGTTCGTTGCGGTGTTGCTTCCTTCCGTTGGTCGGGATTGGATTTATTGCTCGTGATAGTTGCGGATGAGGCCACCGTCGACGAAATAGGTGGAGCCGGTGACGTAGGCCGCGTCGTCGGAGGCAAGGAAGAGAGCTACGCCGGAGACGTCGTCGGGTGCGCCCATGTGGCCTAGCGGGATGTTTTTCAGAAGAGCGTCGAGTTTTGGTTTGTCTTCCATCAGCTTGGTGTTGATGGGGGTGGCGATGGCGCCGGGAGCGATGTTGTTGACCGTGATGTTGAGTGGACCGAGTTCGACGGCGAGGTTGCGCATGAGCGTGCGCATGCCGCCTTTTGAGGCGCAATAGGAGGAGAAGTTAGGGAAGGCGAGGTCCTCGTGGACGGAGGAGATGTTGATGATGCGGCCCGGGAGTTTCGCGTCGCGGAGGCGGCGGACGAAGGCCTGGGTGACGAAGAAGGCGCCTTTGAGATTGACGTTGAGGACGGCGTCGTAGTCGGCTTCGGTGACGTCCCAGAAGGGTGCGTTTTTTTCGATGCCGGCGTTGTTGACGAGGATGTCGCAGCGGCCAAGTTGCTGGTAGGCCTGGTCGACGAGGTTTTGCGTGTCGGCGAGGCTGGTGACATCGGCTCGGACGAGGATGGCTTTGCCGCCAGCGGCTTCGGCTTTGGACGCTGTTTCCTGAGACTTTTCTATGTTGTTGCGGTAGTCGACGACAACGATGGCGCCTTCGCTGGCGAAGCGGATGGCGATGGCTTGGCCGATGCCGGAGCCGGAGCCGGTGACGATTGCGACTTTGCCTGCAAGACGACCTGACATTGACGGCTCCTATTTTCTAGTGGATTTTTTGCTGGGTGATTTTGCAGCAGCTTTTTTTGTTGCTTTCTTTGGAGCTTTTTTTGCTGCGGATTTTTTTGCTGGCTTTGCGGGTTCGGGTTTTTCTTTAGCGATGATTTCGGAGAGGAGGGTTTTCGCTTTTTCTAGTTCGGCGTGGCGCTCCTGGGTTAGGTTTTTGCCGGCACGGTTGATGTAGAAGTTCAGCATCTGCATGCCGGAGGCTGGGCCTTTTGGAGAGACTTTTTTCGTAGCGAGGGCTTTGGCTATTGCAGAGGCGCTCTTTTTGAAGAGGCCCTCATCGGGATGGGTTGAGTCGGTGTCTACCTTTGCGGACCACTTCTTTTTTGTTGCCATGAGTGCCTCCTTCGCCGCGTCGCGGGTCGCTGCTTCGCTTTGTAGGATGCGGGCTTGTGACTTTTCCTGACGGCGTTTGCGAAAAAAAGCTGTGAGGATAGCGCCGCACTCTTCGGCGAGGAGGTTGGGGGTGACTTCGACTTTGTGGTTGAGTTGGGGGTGGTTCATGACGGAGAGGACTGAGCCGCAGGCGCCGGCTTTGGGGTCGGGTGCGGCGTAGACGAGGCGGGTGATGCGTGCGTGGAGGATCGCTCCGGCGCACATGGCGCAGGGTTCGAGTGTGACGTAGAGGGTGCAGTCTTCGAGGCGGTAGTTGTGGAGGTAGAGGCCGGCCTGGCGGAGGGCGACGATCTCGGCATGGGCAGTCGGATCGTTGTCGCGGAGGACACGGTTCTGACCGCGGCCGATGATTTTGTTTTGATGGACGACGATGGCGCCTACAGGAACCTCGCCGTTGGCTTCGGCGTCATTGGCTTCTGCGATTGCTTTGCGGAGGTAGGCTTCGTCGTTTTCGTTCGCAGGGGTCATTGCAGGCTAGTTTAGCTTCGCTTTGTGATCAGCGCGGCTAGTAGAGGTTTGGGCCGGCTTCGGCTTCGAGGGTATCGAGGAAGGTTTGCATGATGGCGATGCGGGGAGTTGCCAGGGCTTTGGAGGTTTCGAGTTGGAGTTGCGAGGGGAGGATTGTGAGGTGTTTTTTGAGGGCGGTGTGGGCTTCGGTGAAGGTTTCGAAGCGGGTGTCGCTGCCTAGTTTGGCGAGGGTGCGAGTGATGCCGATGGCTCCGAGTTGCTCGAGGATGTCGGCGTCGCGGGCGATGGTGGCTTCGATGGTGAGTGGCTTGTCGTGCGGCTGGTGGGTGCGGATGACTTCGAGAACGGCGGGGATTTTATCTTCGGGGAAGCAGAATTCGGTGAGTAGCGCGGGGGCTTTTTCGATGGCGTAGGCTACGTGGTCCCAGGTTTTGAGCGCGGCTTCGTCTTCGGGGCGGTGGCCGATGAAGACGCCGAGGTCGTGGAGCCAGACGGCGGCGAAGACTACGTCGTCATCGTAGGTGAGGCCGTGGCCGATCTGTTGCGTGAGCGCGTAGAGGCGGGGCTGATGGCCGAACTTGTGGGTCGGCTTGGCATGGGTCGCGATGTAGGTTTCGAGGGCGGCGCGGTAGGGCTGGTCTGTCGTGTTTTTTTTGTCTGTCGTGTTTGTCGTATCGGTCATGGTATTCATGCGGGTTCTTGTTGGGAGAGGCAATGGAGGGTGCCGAGACCCCAGACGAGGTCGACGGCGTGAATGCCGATGATCTCGCGGTCGGGGAAGCAGGCGGCGATGATGTTGAGGGCGTGGCGGTCGTTGGGGTCGTTGAAGGTGGGGACGAGGACGAGCGAGTTTGCGATGTAGAAGTTGGCGTAACTGGCGGGGAGGCGCTGGCCTTCGAAGGTGACCGGCGCGGGCATGGGGAGTTCGACTATTTCGAAGGGCTTGCCTGCGAGGTTGCGGAAGGAGCGGAGGCGGTCGAGATTTTCGGCGAGGGGCAGGTGGTTTTCGTCGTGGGTGTTGGGCTCGACGGCGGTGAGGATCTTGTTTTCGGCGACGAAGCGGGTGATGTCGTCGACGTGGCCGTGGGTGTCGTCGCCGGCGCAGCCTTTGTGGAGCCAAAGGACCTTTTCGATGCCGAGGTATTCGTGGAAGGCTTGCTCAAGGCGCTTGCGGGTTTCGGCTTCGTCGCCGAGGCCGGGGTTGCGCTGTTGGATTTCGCTGAGGAGGCACTCTTCCGTGGTGAGGAGGAGACCGGCGCCGTTGGTGTCGATGCTGCCGCCTTCGAGGACGAGGCGGTGGGGTTTGCCATTGACGCCTTCGATCTCGGGTTTGAACTGGGGCATGTCGTAGTGCTGGGAGACGTGCTGAGGGATCTGGTCGTCACGGTGCCAGTTGTCGTACTTGGCCCATGCGTTGAACTTCCAGTTGGTGATGGCGAGTTCGCCTGCGGCGTTTTTGACGAAGATGGGGCCGGAGTCGCGGAGCCAGACGCGGTCGGTCTGCCATTGGTGGAAGTGGAGGCGGGCGAGATTGGCTCCGGCGCGGCGGAGGAGGTTCGTGGCGCGGCGCTCGGAAGCGAGGTCGTTGACGAGGATGTGGACGTCTTCGACACGGGAGAGGTGGCGGACGATCTCGGAGTAGACCCAGGGGATGGGTTGGAATTTGCTCGGCCAATCTTCGGCGTTGTGGGGCCAGCCGAGCCAGGTGGCGGCGTGGGGAGCCCACTCTGCGGGCATGCGGTAGTTGGTCGGCGTGTCGGTCGTACGGCTCACCTGGCTGCTCCTTCTTGGGAGGGTACCCCCTCCCCCGGTCAAAAAGTGTGCAAAGTCTTCCATCCATGCGGCTTAGGGGTGGACTTCCGAGGCGTTCCAGAGAAAGGAACAGCCTTGGATCACGTTTGGATGAACTGGCGTCGGCTTCGGTCGCTTGCTTGCGAAAAGAGCCCGCTGATTTAAGTATAGCTGTTTGGAGATAACTGATACGCCACGCGAATGTGCTGGATTGGAGCGGGTTTTGTGTGGTTTGGGGTTGACAGAGTGGTGGGATGCGCATCGATCGCGTCCTGTTAAGAATCCTATGGGAGGTGAATTGGATGAGACGCCGGGAGGCCTGTTGGATTCTGGGCTCGACCATCCTTCATGATCCTTCACCATCAGGAGATTTCATGCCGTTGTTTACAGTGACGATGAGATCCGGTAGAGCCGCTGACGAAAAAGACGCGATTTCCCGGGCCATACACCAAGCGAGCATCAGCGCGGGGTATCCGCACGACGATATGTTCCAGCGGTTTTTTTGTCTTGAGCAGGGCGACCTGAAAGTTGATCTCAACTATCCTGGTTTGCCAAAACCTCGAACGGAGAGGATGCTGATGATCGAAGTCCTTGTATCGTCCGGGACTGATGCCGCTAGAAAGGAACGTCTACTGGCGGCCTTAGTCGAAACTCTCGAAGGTGTTGGAACAGATCCGAACGACATCATGGTGTTCTTTGGAGAGATCGATCGGGCGAGCAGTTCCTTCGGCGGCGGCCGGCTCGCGCCACCGGTAGCAACCGTACAAGCGAGATAGGAGGATCCGATCATCCGCTATTGGCGGATTGAGATTTTACTGTTTGTAAATTGGGGCTCCCATAGGCGCGCCCGTTGCTCCGCCATCGATGACGATTTCGGTTGCCTGAATGAAAGAGGACTCATCCGAGGCGAGAAAGACGACGGCATTGGCCACTTCCAGAGGGTCGCCCATTCGTCCGAGAGGGATGCCTCTTTCGACAACCTTGTAGAGCGAGTCTCTCTCTTCGTGGGTGGTTACGGCTGTATCCCATATAGGGGTATCCACTGCGCCTGGGGTGACCACATTGATTCGAATTCCGCGTGGAGAAAGCTCGGAGGCCATCACGCGCGCCATTGTTCTTACGGCCGCTTTGCTGGCTGCGTAGGCGGACAGGCCCGGCCTGCCGTTCACATTCTGGACCGAACTGTTGAAGATGATGGAAGCGCCGTCGTTCAGATAGGGCAGACACTCCTGCACGATAAAGAAGGTCGAGGTTACATTGACGCTCAATATTTCCTCGAACACCTCGACCGAGGTGCTGCCGAGCGGGGTGAGGGGACCGATACCAGCGTTCGCAAAGAGGATATCCAGATTGCCGAACTGCTCGACTGTTGTTGCGATAGCTTTTTTCATCGCTTTGCGGTCTGTTACGTCCGCTTTCATGACAAGGACCCCGGGCCCAAGTTCTTGTACGGCTGTTTCCAGCGTCTTCTCGTTTCTGCCAGTGATCGCGACGTCCGCTCCTTCCTCCAGGAATCGCTTCGCGGTGGCCAATCCGATGCCGCTGTTGCCACCTGTAATCAGAGCTACTTTACCCATTAATCTCATCTAACTTCCTTTCTGACGCAGGAGCATATTCGTGTCTCTGCATCAGGGGTCCACCTAAGAGGTGGCCCGGTAGACAAACACTTCTGGTTGCTAAATATTCCCGCGCGTCCACTGCGAAGACCGGGACGAGCTAGTCGATGAAGCGGCTGGTGATGCCGTTGTAGGCGTCGATGCGGCGGTCGCGGAGGAAGGGCCAGTTGCGGCGGGTGTCTTCCTGGAGTTTGAGGTCGATCTCGCCGATGAGGATCTCTTCTTTGTCGTGAGAGGCTTGCGCGATGACGCGACCGAAGGGATCGGCGATGAAGCTGCCGCCCCAGAACTCGAGGCCGGATTTTGGCGTGTGGTCGCCGGGGCCAAGCATCTCGACGCCGTTGTGGATGACGTCGCCGTGCTCGTGGCCTACGCGGTTGACTGCGCCGACGAAGACTCCGTTCGAGATGGCGTGGGCGCGTTGCGTGGTCTGCCATGCGGAGTACTGGGCGTCGCCGTATTCGGCTTTTTCGCTAGGGTGCCAGCCGATGGCGGTGGGGTAGAAGAGCGTGTTCGCGCCGCGGAGTGAGGTCTCGCGGGCGGCTTCGGGATACCACTGGTCCCAGCAGACGAGCGTGCCGATGTCGCCCTGGGTGGTCTTCATGGCTTTGAAACCGAGGTCGCCGGGGGTGAAGTAGAACTTCTCGTAGTAGAGCGGGTCGTCGGGGATGTGCATCTTGCGGTAGATACCCTTGATGCTGCCGTCTGTCTCGAGAATGGCTGCGGTGTTGTGGTAGAGGCCGGGGGCGCGGCGCTCGAAGAGACTGGCGATGACGACTACTTTTTCTTCCTTCGCGATGGCGCTGAGTCGCTCGGTCGAGGGGCCGGGGATGGACTCGGCGGTGTCGAAGAGGGCGTGCTCTTCGCGCTGGCAGAAGTATTGGGCGCGGAAGAGCTCGGGGAGGCAGATGACGTTGGCTCCGGCGCGGGCGGCTTCGCGGACACGGTCGGCGGCTTTGTCGAGGTTGGCCGCGGTGTCGGGAACGCAGGACATCTGGATGAGTCCGATGCGTTTGTTGGGGGTGGTCTTGCTGTTATTTGTTGTCATGATGATCCTTGCTTAAGTTTATAGGCGTTTGCGTGCGACGTGATGCTGTCGGAGGCCCAGGAACGGGTTATTTGCATGAGGTTAATCTTTGGGTGATTGGCACCTCGATGGAAAGCGGTTCGCGCGGGGCGCGAATGCCCACATCTCAGAATCGAGATATGGGGCACCCGACTTTGGTTGACGGAGGACACTGATTTTCTTCTGGTGCCCTCATGGTTTAGCTCTTCGGTGTGACTGGGACTGTGCGAGCGATTGGCTCGATGCGGTTGGAGCTTTGGAAGGGGAGCATCCAGCCGGGGTACTCGGGTGGCAGGGCGCTGACTTCGTCTAGTTGCTTGAGTTCGTCGGCGGTGAGCTTGAGGTCGACCGCGGCGATGTTGTCTTTGAGTTGGTCGAGGCGTTTCGCTCCGATGATGATGGAGGTGACGACGGGCTTTGCCAGCAACCACGCTAGAGAGATGCGGGCTGGGCTGCAGTTGTGCGCTTTGGCGATGGGGGCCATGACGTCGAGGATGCGCCAGGTGCGCTCTTTGTCGACGATGGGGAAGTCGAACTCGGAGCGGCGGGAGTCGGCGGGCCGTTGATTTTCGCGGGAGAACTTGCCGGAGAGCAGGCCGCCGGCGAGTGGGCTCCAGACCAGGAGGCCGGTCTTTTCGGCTTCGAGCAGAGGGGCTAAGTCGCGCTCGAGGTCGCGGCCGGCGATGGAGTAGTAGGCCTGAAGGGTGTCGAAGCGGGCGAGGTTTTTGAACTCGGAGATTGCGAGGGCTTTCGCGATCTTCCAGGCCTGCCAGTTGGAGACGCCGATGTAGCGGACTTTGCCTTGCTGGACGAGGGTGTCGAGGGCGCGGAGGGTTTCTTCGATGGGAGTGATGGCGTCGTTGCCGTGGATCTGGTAGAGGTCGATGTGGTCGGTCTGTAGGCGGCGAAGGCTGGCGTCGACGGCGTCCATGATGTGGCCGCGGGAGGCGCCGACGTCGTTGCGGCCGGGGCCGGTGCGGCCGAAGGCCTTGGTGGCGATGACGACCGTGCTGCGGGGGATGTTGAGAGTCTTGAGGGATTGGCCGAGGGCCTTTTCGCTCTCGCCTTCGGAGTAGACGTCGGCGGTGTCGAAGAAGTTGATGCCGGCGTCGATGGAGGCCTTGATGAGCGCGTCGGCTCCGGCCTGGTCTACGGTGCCGATGGCGCGGAAGAGGCCGGTGCCGCCGTGGAAGGTCATGGTGCCGAAACACAGCGTGGAGACGAGAAGGCCGGTGTCGCCGAGAGTCTTGTATTGCATGGACATCCTTTTGCCGAGAGGTTCGGCCACAAGTGATTAGACGTTATGGCAGGGCTGCGTGATTCAAGGTAGCGAGATACAGGGGCTTCCCTTTTGACTTTTCGCGTTTGCGGCTTTTTTGTCGGTGAATTTTCTGTTAGTTTTGAGTTGTAGAGCGGTCAGATCACGGTCAGGCACGCCCTCTTCCAATCACCTAAAAACATCTTTCCCAGTAGTTGCAGCAAGACGTGTATCTCATTGCAGAAGGAGTGTTATTTTGAGCGAATTTCGTGATTTTCTGGAGCTTTCCTACGGCGAACTTGAGGACCTGAACCTGGCGGCGAAGGAGCAGCGCAGGAAGCGTGTTGCGGCCGATGTGATTCAAGAGGAGCGGCTGAAGTACCTGACCGACGAGAAGCGGATCAAGGCTGTGACGGTTCTGTTCAGCGATCTTGAAGGCCGCCTGCACATGCTGGACTACGACAAGAAATTTCTGGTGAAGAGCTACGACAACCTGACGTTTGATGGCTCGTCGATTCGCGGATTTACGGCGCAGCGGGAGAGCGATCTGCGGCTGGGGATCGACTGGAGCGCGTTTTACTGGGCGCCGGCGGATGTGTTCGGCGCGGGCAAGGTGATGGTGTTCGGCGAGGTGATCGATAAGAACGGCGCGACGTACAGCGCGGATATTCGCGGGGTGCTGAAGTCGTTTTCGCAGGAGCTGTTCGATAAGCAGGGCTATACGCTGAATGCTGCGAATGAGATTGAAGGATTTCTGTTTGAGGGGATCGATGCGGAGCGGAGCTATCACGAGACGGGTAGCTTCGAGTATGTGAATAAGGGCGGGTACTATCACTCGCTGCCTGGCGATCCGCTGCGAGAGTTTATCGACACGACGGCGGAAGTGCAGCGGGCGATGGGCTTCGAGAATGAGAAGGACCATCCTGAGGTTGCGCCTTCGCAGTTTGAGATCAACTACAGCTATGGAGAAGTGGTGGCTGCTGCGGATCAGATTCAGCTTTACAAGCTGATCTGTCGGCAGGTGGCGACGCAGATGGGAATGACGGCGAGCTTTCTGCCGAAGCCGGTTGTCGGTGTGAATGGTAGCGGCATGCATACCAATGTCTCGATTACTAAGGGCGGGAAGAATCTTTTCTGGGATCCGAAGGGCGAGGAGAAGATTTCAAAGCTGGCGTGGCAGTTTACGGATCGCATTTTGACGCATGGCAACGATATCTGCCTGCTGTTGAACGCGAGTGTGAATGCTTATCGCCGGCTGGATCCTCACTTTGAGGCGCCGAATCAGATCAAGGCTTCGGCGACGGATCGCGGATCGATGGTGCGGATTCCGATTGGGAATGAGAAGTCGGCGCGCGTTGAAGTTCGTTCGGTTGGGCCGGATGCGAATCCCTATCTGGTGCTGTATTCGATCTTCAAGAGCGGACTGCATGGGGAGACTTCGAGGATCAAGAACCTGCGGCAGGCGGAGCGGTATCTGCCAGACAATGTCTACACGGCGTTGGAGAACTTCCGCGGTGCGGAGTGGACGACGACACTGCTGGGCGAGGATGTGAAGGGTCGGTATGCGGATCTGAAGCAGGCTTCGGCGGATCGGTGTGCTCGGTTGCTGGGGACGATTGTGAAGGCGCCTGAGGTGCAGTTCCATCACGATGTTTACAACCAGCTGCTCTGGAATAACTTCTAGGCTGCGATACAAATTTCAGTGAAAGCCGATGAGAGATCATCGGCTTTTTCTTTTTGGTGGGCGTGGGATGTGGAGCGTGCTAGAGTTCGTATCGATATGAACGTTCGGGCCTTGTTTTCTTTTGTGGTATTTGGATCGTTGCTGATTGGTTGCGGTGGGGGAAGTACACCGGCGGTTGTAAGCCCATTGGCGGGAAATTGGCTTCTTGTAGGGCCGATGCCGACGGATGCGATTTTGTCTGCTCCTCCTCTTTTGCCGAGTGGGGTCAGACTTGCGATGACCTTCGACGTGACTGGCGATCAAGTGATCGCGGGCGGTTTCGGCAATAATTTCTGCGACAACGTTGGGGCTGCGTTCGAATTTGGGGACGTGGCAGCAGGGATTCTTGCTGCGGATGGGAGTTTTACGGCGACTCCAGCAAACTCTTCTCTTAGCACGATATCAATCAAGGGTACGGCTCCTGAGAAAAGCGGAGAGCCCTGGTCCGGCAGTTACACGGTGTCTTTGGGCGTGACTGCGATAAATACGCCCCCATGCGATGCGAAATTTTCAGGGACATTCACAGCGACATCGTTTCCATTGGTAAGCGGAGTCTATGTTGGAACAGGGACCTCACAGGCCAGTACGAGTGGCGTCCCGAAGGCCGTGCCAGTGTCACTTCAAGTGACGCTGCAGCAGGGCGGCACCGTGACGAATCCGGGGAACGGAGAAGCTTCGAACTATTTCAGCAACGTTTTGCTCACAGGCAGTATCAAGGTACAGGGATCTCCGTGTTTCACTTCGGGCGCGACGCGATCCACGCCTTCGAGTAGTGTCATCGGCAATATAGTGAGTGCGAGATTCCTAATGGATGACGGCTCTACGCTTAACCTTGAAGGCCCGTTGACCGATGTTTCGGAAGGCCATATTTCTACAGGCATCATTCCAGTCCAGGGAGGGAAGTGCGACGGTATGATCCTCTTCGTCCCCGGTCTGGATCGTCAGAGTTAATTCAAGCAAGATATGCCGGACTCGTCGTTGACACAGGGATCGTGCTGTTGCATTCTGCTGCTGTTGTTGGATGGAGGGTTCACTTGGAGACGGAACGATCTTCGTTGTTTGCTCCCGCTGCGGTTGTTGGAATCTGTCTACTGCTAGGGTTGGTGGCGGGTGGATGGATTCTGGGGTCGGAGATTAAGGACATCAGGTTGGCGGACCGGTATGTGACAGTGAAGGGACTGGTGGAGAGGACCGTGAAGTCCGATATGGCGACCTGGCCGGTGAGCTTCAAAGAGGCAGGCAATGACCTGCCGCAGGTGTTTGCCAAAAGTGAAGCAGATAAGACGGCGGTGCTGAAGTTTTTTGCTGGGCAGGGGATTGCGCCTGGAGAGATCACCGTGGGGCAGATCAAAGTGACCGACAAGCTGGCGAATGAGTATGGCGGGAACAACACGGGGCCGCGATACATCGTGGAGCAGACGGTGACCGTGCAGTCGAAGGATGTGGACAAGATTTCGAAGGCAGGGCAGAAGACGGCGGACCTGGTGCAGGCGGGGATCGTTGTGGGCGGCACGAATGGGCAGCAGGGTGGGATTCGGTATGAATTTACGGGGTTGAATGCGTTGAAGCCGGACATGATTACTGAGGCGACTCGGAATGCGCGGGCTTCGGCGGACAGGTTTGCGGCGGATTCGGGGAGCCAGGTGGGGTCGATTCGTTCGGCGAACCAGGGAGTGTTTTCAATCTCCCCTGCGGGAAGCGGGGCGGCGCCTGATGAGGGTGGTGGGGGAGGAGATGCGGACGCGAGCATTATGAAGAAAGTGCGGGTGGTTTCGACCGTAGATTATTATCTCGTTCGATAAACGGACTGCAGTGCCGCATACCGTTTGCAACTCGCCTTGCGCGAATGTTAGCCTCGGTCTTCGATTTCTTCTGCGGAGATGATGACGATGCAAACGAGCTACAACGGAATTCCAGTGCCGACGAACGGGCAGGCGATCGAGTACAACAGCGGAAAATTTACGATTCCCGATCATCCGATTATTCCGTTTATCGAAGGGGATGGAACGGGCCGCGATATCTGGAAGGCTTCGCAGCGGGTGTTCGATGCTGCGGTAGCGAAGGCTTATGGTGGGAAGCGGTCGGTGGTTTGGTACGAGGTACTGGCTGGGGAGAAGGCTTATCGCCAGACGCAGAATTGGTTGCCGGATGACACGGTGAAAGCAACGGTGGACTTTCGCGTGTCGATTAAAGGGCCGCTGACGACGCCTGTGGGTGGTGGGATTCGTTCGCTGAATGTTGCGCTGCGGCAGTTGATGGATCTGTACCAGTGTGTGCGGCCGGTGAAGTACTACGCTGGTGTGCCGAGTCCGGTGAAGCACCCGGAGAAGTTGGATGTCGTGATCTTCCGCGAGAATACGGAGGATATTTATGCGGGGATTGAGTTTCGGCAGGGAACGCCTGAGGCTGACAAGTTCATCGCGTTTGTGAACGATGACATGCTGAAGGGAACTAAGAAAAAGATTCGGCTGGACTCGGGTGTGGGGGTGAAGCCGATTTCGATTACGGGGTCGAAGCGGTTGGTGCGGGCGGCGATTCAGTATGCGCTGGACAACAAACGCAAGACGGTGACGCTGGTGCACAAGGGGAATATTCAGAAGTTCACTGAGGGTGCGTTTCGCGAGTGGGGCTATGAGGTCGCCTCGCAAGAGTTCCGCGACCAGACGGTGACAGAGCGGGAGAGTTGGATTCTGGGGAATCTGGAGGCGAATCCTAAGTTGACTGCGGAGGAGAACGCCGCGTTGATTGAACCGGGGATTGAGTTTGCTGCGAAGGAGTTTGGTGAGGAAGTGATTGCTGAGGTGAAATCGGTGATTTCTTCTATTGGTGATTCGCATGGCGGCGGGAAGTGGAAGAGCAAGATTCTGGTGAATGACCGGATCGCTGATTCGATCTTCCAGCAGATTATTTTGCGCCCTGAAGACTACAGTGTGTTGGCGACTACGAATCTGAATGGAGATTACATTTCGGATGCGGCGGCAGCGCAGGTTGGCGGTTTGGGGATTGCGCCGGGTGGGAATATCGGCGATGGGTATGCTGTGTTTGAAGCGACCCACGGAACGGCTCCCAAGTATGCGGACAAGGACGTGATCAATCCGGGGTCGGTGATTCTTTCAGGGGTGATGCTGTTTGATTTTCTGGGTTGGACTGAAGCGGCGCGATTGATTGAGTCTTCGATGGAGAAGACGATTGGGCAGAAGTTCGTGACGTACGACTTCGAGCGTGGAATGCAGGGTGCGACGAAGGCGAAGACGAGTGAGTTTGCAACACGCATGATCGAGAACATGTAGTTAAAGGATGGGGACGGTTTCCATTTGTTGGGACTGTCCCCGTTTTGCTGGGCCGAAGTTTGGTGCGGTATTCGCTCACCGTGGGCGATATTGAACGCATAGGTTCTGTGGGGACTCTAGAATAGAGATGAGAGCTTTAGCGACAAGATAAGGGAGAGATGATGCGGAAAAAAGTAACGATTGTTGGTTCGGGCAATGTGGGAGCGACGGCGGCGCACTGGATCGCTGCGAAGGAGCTTGCCGACGTGGTCTTGCTTGATGTCGTCGAGGGTGTGCCGCAGGGGAAGGCGCTTGATCTGTTGCAGGCGATGCCGATCGAGAAGCGCGATTGCAGCATCATCGGAACCAATGATTACGCGGATACGGCGAACTCCGATGTGGTGGTGATTACGGCTGGGATTGCGCGTAAGCCTGGGATGAGCCGCGATGATTTGCTGACGACGAATCATGGGATTATGTCGAAGGTTGTGGGTGAGGTGGTGAAAGCGTCACCGAATACGATCATCATCGTGGTATCGAATCCGCTGGATGCGATGGCGCAGACGGCGTTCAAGCATGCCGGGTTTCCTCGCGAGCGCGTGATTGGAATGGCTGGGGTGTTGGACTCGGCTCGGTTCCGCACATTTATTGCAGAGGAGTTGCAGGTGTCGGTGGAGAACGTTACGGCGTTTGTGCTTGGTGGGCATGGCGACACGATGGTCCCGTTGTCGCGCTACTCGACTGTTGCGGGAATTCCGATTACGGAGTTGATTGCGCCCGATCGGTTGAAAGAGTTGGAGACGCGCACGGCCAATGGTGGTGCGGAGATCGTGAAGCATCTGAAGACGGGGTCGGCTTACTATGCTCCGAGCGCTGCGGCGGTTGAGATGGTTGAGGCGATTCTGAAGGATAAGAAGAAGATCCTGCCTTGTGCGGCTTATCTGCAGGGGGAGTATGGGATCTCGGGACTGTATGTTGGTGTGCCGTGCAAGCTTGGTGCGAAGGGGCTTGAGCAGATTATTGAGATCAAGCTGACGCCGGAGGAGCAGGCCGCGCTGCAGAAGAGTGCGGATTCGGTGAAGGAGCTTTGCACTGTGATAGGGGTGGCTTAGTAGATCGCGGCTAGTGCGAATAACACGACGAAAAAAGCCCACTTATCGAGCGGGCTTTCTTTTCGAATAGCGAGGAATGATACGAGAATGATTTGGCGCGTGAGGTTGGGTCATAATGGTCCAATGTTGAAGTTCCTATGCTGCGCTTCACTGAACTTCTTTCTTGCGACTTGGACTTTTGGGCAGACTCCAGGGGCGTGCCGAGACCAAAAGGTGACCTATGGATCGGCTCCTGCATTCATTCAAAAAAGGATTAGCCTGACGCGGTTGGACGCTTCGGCTAAGGTTGCTACTTCTGGGAACAGGGTTTTTTCTCCGGAGGGGAATCGATGGTTCATTAGTGTGAGCCCTGACTACTCCAAAAGTGGGCCTCGAACCACGACACTGTATATAGGCAACCGCGCAGGCGGCGCGGCTGCGCTGCAGGCTAGGTTCACTGATGACGATAAGGATTTCGCGGCGAATTGGATTGATGACAAGCTTCTCTTTATCCAGGTGTGGTGGGGGCGAATCACCTCGAGCGATTTGATTCTCGACGTGGACAAGGGAACATTCCTCTATGACGAGTTCGCAAACTATGGGGAGCTTGTAGAACCCTGCCGTTGAATTTTAATGAGGAGCTTAAAAAGCCCGCTCGATTTGAGCGGGCTTTTTATATGTTGCAATGAAAGTTTTAGGCTACGCGTTCGATGGTGACGGATTCGAGGACTACTGGGGTTTTGGGGCGGTCCATGCCGTCTTTGCTGACTTTGCTGATCTTCTCGACTACGTCGTAGCCTTCGACTACTTCGCCGAAGATGGTGTGTTTGCCGGTGAGCCAGCTGGTGTCGGCGACGGTGATGAAGAACTGTGAGCCGTTGGTGTTGGGGCCAGCGTTGGCCATGGCGAGCTTGCCCTTCTCCTGGAAGCCGTGTTTGGAGCCCTTGGTCTCGTCAGCGAACTTGTAGCCGGGGCCTCCCATGCCGGTGCCTTCTGGGTCACCGCCCTGGATCATGAACTGAGGGATGACGCGGTGGAAGATGGTTCCGTCGTAGAGCTTGGCGCCTTTCTTGCTGCGGCTGTTCCACTCCTTGGTGCCCTCGGCGAGGCCGATGAAGTTGGCTACGGTTTCGGGTGCGTCCTTCTCGAAGAGCTCGCAGACGACGGTTCCTTCACTGGTCTTGAATGTGGCGTAGGTGCCAGGTTTGGTGGGCATTCGAAATTCTCCTTGCGGTAGCGGGTTGATTGCTTTGTTAGATGAGAGGCGTTCCCGTTGAGATCGCGGAGGCCGGAAGATTATTTGGGTGGCGCAGCAGCGGCGGCTGGGGCTGCGGGTGCCACTGGCGGTGGAGGCATGGGTTCGCCGTCGCGCACGATGGTGACGCGAGTGATGACGACCGGAGTGAGTGGCTTGTCGCTTGAGTTGCGTTCGACGCGCGCGATGGAGGAGACCAGAAGGACGGTGTGGGCGTCGCACTGGCCGAAGATGGTGTGCTTGCCGTTGAGCTGCGGGACCTCGGTTTCAGTAATGAAGAACTGCGAGCCGTTGGTGCCTCCGCCGGATGGGCCGGGGCCAGCGTTGGCCATTGCGAGAATGCCGGGTTGGTCGAAGGTGAGCGAGGGGTCGATCTCATCCTGGAAGAAGTAGCCTGGGTCGCCTGTGCCGTCACCGACGCGGTCGCCGCCCTGGATCATGAAGTTGGGAATGACGCGGTGGAAGGTGGTGCCATTGTAGAAGGGCTGGTGGTGCATCTTCTGGAGGGTCTTAGGGTCGGTCCAGTCTTTGCTGCCGTCGGCCAGGCCAATAAAGTTTGCGACGGTGAGGGGAGCCTGCTTGTCGTAGAGCTTGCAGGTGAGACGTCCCATGGTGGTGTCGATGACGGCGGTGGGACCGGTGGGGACGACGGGAGGTTTGACGTTGCTGGTGGTGCTGGGAGCGTCGGGGAGAGCATCTGCCGGGGGCGGAGGAGTCGATTGCGCTGGGGTTGACTGTGCCTGGACAGAGACGGCGAGGGCCAGGGAGAGTGCGAGAGTGCGAAGCATCATGCGGTTTGTAGCTCCAACAAACAGGTTAACGCAGACGGGCGGTAGGAGCAATGTTGGTGGGTTGCGCCGCGCCTCTGATAAAGATGCGTTTCGGCGAGATAGATGAGGAGAATTTTTCTAGTGGGCGGGAATTTTCTGTCTCCTCATCGTCTCGGAGCGGTCTTATTTTTGTCATTTCGATTGGAAGAGAGGAAAGCTCGTATCCAAAACAGCCTTCGCGCATCTCACTGGCTGGAGGAAATTACGAAATGGCAAAGTTTGCGTTATATGCTGAGTTGAAGGCTAAACCGGGGAAAGAGGCGGATGTGGAGGCTTTCCTGAAGCAAGGTGCGGAGATGGCAAAGGCTGAGGCCGGGACCGTGCATTGGTATGGATTTAAGGAAGATAAGGGTGGGTTCTTCGGAGTGTTTGACACGTTCAACGATGAGGCGGGACGCGATGCGCATCTGAACGGCGAGATTGCGAAGGCGCTGATGGCAAATGCTGAGACGCTGTTTTCGGAGGCTCCGAAGATTCATAAGATTAATCTGATTGCGGAGAAGGTCTAACGTTCGTTGCGATTTATGGGTTGTGATCGGAGGCAGCTTGCACCTCGCGGAAGACGCGGAGCAGGTTGCCTCCGAGTAGTTTGTGCATGTCGTCGGCGGTGTAGCCGCGAGCCATGAGGGCTGCGGTGACTTTGGGAAGGTCCGCGGCGGAGTCGATGCCGGCGGGTGGGACGGGGATGCCGTCGAAGTCAGTGCCGATGCCGACGTGGTCGATGCCGGCGATCTTGATGACGTGGTCGAAGTGATTGATGAGCGAGTTGAAGGGAGCACGGCCGATCTTTGCGGCAAACTCGCGATCGATCTTGTCGGAGGCGGTGTAGGGGACTGGTAAGCCTTTGGTTCTGTATTCGGCTTCGAGGGCTTTTTGCGCTTGTCTGCGCTCGGGTTCTTGCGCAGCCCAGGCTTTGCGCCAGTTCTCGTCGATGAAGGCGGGGAAGAAGTTGACCATGACGACGCCGTTGTTCTTCTTCATCGCGAGTAGCATCTCGTCGGTCATGTTGCGTGCGGCTTGGGTGAGAGCGCGGGCGGAGGAGTGGGACGCGATGATGGGGGTGCGGGTGGTGGCGATGACGTCCCAGAAGGTTTTGTCGGAGACGTGGGAGATGTCGACCATCATGCCGAGGCGGTTCATTTCGGCGACGACTTGTTTGCCAAAGGGGGTGAGGCCGTTGTGGTGGGGGATTTTTTCGTCGTCGATGTCGCCTGAAGAGTCGGCCCAGTTGTTGGTGTTGGACCAGGTGAGGGTCATGTAGCGGACGCCTAGGCGGTAGTAGTCGCGGAGGAGGCCTAGGTCGTCTTCAATGGAGTGACCGCCTTCGATGCCCATGAGGACAGCGAATTTTCCTTGAGAGTGGGTGGCGATGATGTCGTCGGCGGAGACGCAGAGGGCTAGTTTATCGGGGTGCTTGCGGACTTGCTCGAGGGTGCCGTCGATGAGCGAGAGTGTGCGGTGGGCGCTGGCGTTGGCGGGGTACTGGCTGGGGTCGACCCAGATGGAGAAGAACTGGGCGTCGAGGTTTCCCTGTTTCGCGCTTGAATAGTTGAGCATGCCGCCGTTAAGGGGATCGGTGAAATCCCAGTGTTCATCGACGAATCGTTGAGGGGTGTCCGCGTGGGTGTCGATGACGATGGCGGATTGATGGACGGCTTGTGGATCAGTCATTGATTTTGTTTGGGATTCTGTTTGTGCAGGGGCGTGGATGGCGAGGGTGAGCAGTGCAGAGACGAAGATGCCGCGTTTTTGCATGTTGGGTCGCCACTCTTTCGGTCACGGATTAGCCGATTGTAGCAAGTGGGTGTTTTCGATCTACTTGGGGTTTTGCGGTGCAGTTTTGTTATTTTTTTGTGCGTGGTGAAGCGTGATGTTTTGCGGGGGATTTTGAGAAAAGTGGGTGTTTGGTGTGGTGTTTTTGTGGCGTGAGTGTGGGGAATTGCGTGGCTAACGTGGTGTTGTTGCACCACATTCTCGAGCGATGAAAAATGTGCCACATTTCCTGGATTTTTTTTGGCTTCTTTTGATGTTCGCGAGTACTGGGTATAAGAGCAACCTGCTGCTTTGCGATGCCATCTGTCTTACGTAGAGGTGATGTATGGCACAGGGTCTTGATTCTACCAAGTCCGGAGCCCGTCCTTCCCACGAAGCGATTGAAGAGGGCGCTACGGCCACAGAGGTTGGACAGACGGAAGAAAAGAAGTTGGATCACATTGGCATGGAGAGCGCGAAACGTGCTCAAAACCGGATCCACTCGAACGAAGAGACGACTCCGGGGAATTCGATTTTCTCGAAGTAGTTATTTGAGCTGAGTGGTAACGAGGCAAGGACGCACCGCGGGCCGGTGGTGCGTCCTTGTTAGTTTAAGCGGTGGATTCCGAAGAACCTGGTTATGAAGCTTTGCCGAGAAGGCCGTGTGGATCGAGAACGAACTTCTTTGCGACGCCGGAGTCGAAGTCCTGATATCCCTTCGGGGCGTCGGTGAGCGGGATGACGGTTGCGTTGACGATCTTTGCGATGGGCAGGCGATCGTGCAGGATGGCCTGCATGAGTTGGCGGTTGTACTTCAGCACGGGCGTCTGGCCGGTGAAGAAGCGGTGAGATTTTGCCCAGCCGAGGCCGAAGCGCATCTTGAGATTTCCTTGCTTCGCGGCTTCATCGTGTGAGCCGGGATCTTCGGTGACGTAGAGGCCGGGGATACCGATGCCGCCTGCGGCGCGCACTACTGACATCAAGGAGTTGAGTACGGTCGCGGGAGCTTCTGCGCCGTCCTTGCCTTGTGCTCTGGCTTCGAAGCCTACTGCATCGACAGCGGCGTCGACTTCGGGTTTGCCGACGACTGCGGCGATGAGCTCGCCGAGGTTGTCGCCTTTGGTGAGATCGATGGGTGTGAAGCCTACGCTGGCGGCGTGCTTGAGGCGGTCGGCGTTCATGTCGCCGATCATGACAAGTGCGGCACCGAGGATCTGAGCGGAGGCTGCTGCGGCGAGGCCTACGGGGCCTGCTCCAGCGATGTAGACGATGGAGCCAACGCCTACGCCGGCGGTGACAGCTCCATGGAAGCCGGTGGGGAGGATGTCGGAGAGCATGGTGAGGTCTTTGATCTTCGCCATGGCCTGGGCTTTGTCAGGGAATTTGATGAGGTTGAAGTCGGCGTAGGGGACCATGACGTAGTCGGCCTGGCCGCCGACCCAGCCACCCATGTCGACGTAGCCGTAGGCTCCGCCGGCGCGACCGGGATTGACGTTGAGGCAGACGCCTGTTTGCTGCTCGCGACAGGTTTGGCAGCGGCCGCACGCAACGTTGAAGGGGACGGTGACGAGGTCGCCGACGGAGAGGTATTCGACGTCGGAACCGGCTTCGATGATCTCGCCGGTGATCTCGTGGCCGAGCACCATGCCGGTGGGCGCGGTGGTGCGTCCGCGGACCATGTGCTGGTCGGAGCCACAGATGTTGGTGGAGACGACTTTGAGGATGACGCCGTGGTTGATCTTTTTGCCGGCGGGATTTTGCAACTTGGGAAAATCAATGGACTGAACTTCAACTTTGTTCTGTCCGAGGAATACTACGCCGCTATTTTCTGCCATGACTTTACCTCTGCTGATTGGATACGCGTGCAGGTGGTTTGATGCAGCGGGAAGGGAGCGCTTGAGCGCTCCCTTAGATGGTTGGTGATTTATTGTTCCGAGAAAAATCTAAAGAGCTGCTGCGCCCGCTTCGGCGACCGCGTGATCCTGTTCGCCGGAGCCGCCGCTGACGCCGATGGCACCGACTACTTTTCCTTCCTTCTTGAGCGGGATGCCGCCGGCGAAGATCATAACCTTGCCGTCGTTGGACGCGTGGATGCCGAAGAACTGGTTGCCGGATTGCGAGTGCTCGGCGAGGTCTTTGGTGGCGATGTCGAAGGCGCGGGAGGTCCAGGCTTTCTTGATGGAGATGTCGATGGAGCCGAGCCAGGCGTTGTCCATGCGGACGTGGCTGATGAGGTTGCCGCCGGCGTCGGCTACTGCGATGTTCATGGGTTGGCCGATCTCTTCGGCTTTCTTTTCGGCTGCGGCGATGATGCGGCGGGCGTCTGCTAGTTGGATCATTTTTTCTCCTGATACGAGCTTATCGGTTTGACGCTTGTGGTGCGGGGGAGTGGCTTGGGTTTTGACGTGAGTGGACGGAATTTTACATTCCCATCCATCGCGGTGAGACTGCGATGGATGGGGCCCCCGGAGATTTGTAGCGGGGGAGGAGAGCGGTTCGCTGCGCGAAAGCCCACTCACGCGATGAGATTGCATGAATGGGGCATCCGGCACCCGGCGGAAAGTACAACGCATCGACCTCAGGGTTTTGTTGAAGAGCGTTAATCAGCGCACTGCTGGTGTTGCGGAGGCAACGCGGGTGCTGTGGATGAAGACGATCTTCCAGTTGCCGGCTTGCTTCCGGAGGATGGCAGACTCAAGCCATTGCTGGTTGGTGGTGACTGAGCCGCTTGTGATGGTGCCACTGTTGACGTAGGCGATCCAGGCGTTCCTGCCGTCGATGTGGACATCGGGTTCGGTCACATGCCACTCATATCGCTTGCCGGCGTCGTGTGCGGTCTTGATGAGAGCCATAACGGAGTCACCGTTGAAGCGAACTCCATTGTCGTAGATATAGACGTCTGGGGCGACGATGGAGTGGAACTTCGAAAGGTCATCGTCGTGTGCTGCCGCGAAGAACGTGGTCATGACGTTTACGACTTTTTGCTGTTCGCCGGAGAGCGGCTGTTGGGCTATTCCGGGATATGCTTTGGCAAAGATGGTGAATGCAAGGGCCGCGATTGCATGGGTGATGCACGTGCGTCGTGTCAAAAAATCTCCTAAGTGGCGGACCACTTTGACGATTTTATGAGGTTTTCGGATGGAGGGATTGCGCTGCGAGCCGTTCGCTGTGCTGTAAGTGTTTTATTTTACAAAGTTATTGCAAGCGGTTTACCCTCGCTTGCGAAGCGGAGAGAACATCTCGGTTTCCAAACCAATGAGGAAGAGTTTACATTCCCACCCATCGCGGTGAGACTGCGATGGATGGGGCACCCGAAGATTTGTGGCGCGTGGGGGAAGGCGGTTCACATACGCGAATGCCCACATCTCAGAATGGAGATATGGGCCACCATGCGAAAGATAGGAACCGCGAGATTCCGAAGAATACAGGGATCCTTCGCTGCGCTCAGGATGACGGCGTCTAAGCGTGGGAGACATTCCTCTAACGGGCGAAGAGGTCTTTTACTTGCTGGATGAAGACGTCGCGGCCCATGTCGGAGATGGCTTCGGTGAGGGGGAGCTGTTTGGGGCAGGCCTGGACGCAGTTTTGTGCGAAGCCGCACTCCTGGATGCCACCGTCTCCGGCCAGGGCGCGGAGGCGCTCTTCTTTGAGGACGGAGCCGGAGGGGTCCATGTTGAAGAGCTTGGCCTGGGCGATGGTGGCGGCGCCGACGAAGTTGGTGACGTCGTTGAACTGGGGGCAGACCTCCATGCAGATGGTGCAGGAGATGCAGTTGGAGAGGGGGTAGCGCTGTTCTTGTATTTGAGGGGCTTGCTTGGGACCGGAACCCAGGTCGTAGGTGCCGTCTATGGGAACCCAGGCTTTGACCTTCTTGAGGTTTTCGAAGAGGACGGAGCGGTCTACGGCGAGGTCGCGGACTACGGGGAACTTTGAAAGCGGGGCTAGGGTGATGGGCTGCTCTAGTTTGTCTACGAGGGCGGAGCAGGCCATGCGGGCTTTGCCGTTGATGAGCATGGCGCAGGAGCCGCAGATCTCTTCGAGGCAGTTGGAGTCGTAGGTGACGGGCGTGGTGGCGCGGCCGGAGACGTCGACGGGGTTGAGCGCGATTTCGCCGAGGAGCGAGGTGATGTTCATGCCAGGGCGGTAGGGGATCTCGAACTTCTCGGTGATGGAGGGGGCTTCCGGGGTGGGCTGGCGCTTGATCTCGACTTTGATGGTGCTGGTTGCCATTCGATGCTCCTTAGGGCCTGCAGATATCCTGTGCCTTCGGCGTGGGGGTGAGCTGGAGGCGTTTGTTGCCGAGGATCGCAGTCGCTAAGGATGGAGCTAGAAGCTGCCGGTTTTGTGCAGGCGTTCTTTTTCCAGTGTGGCGACTGCTATGCCCTCTTCTTTGCTGATCGGAAGACGGCCTTTGAGGGCCATGGTCCGCTCGTTGGGGTGAAGGTGCGTGGTGTAGAGATACATATACGCCATGACGGCTGCGAATATGACGGACAGAGTGATGTAGACGAGATCTATGCGTTCCATGCCCGATTAGATGGGGTTCGCGGGATTTTGGGAGACTCGTCATTTTTGTTTCTTTCTACTGCTATGCCTTGTTTAGAAAACACTCAATGCCGCTACGAGGAATTTCACTTTTGCAAAACACACATTCCTGCGAGTCGATAAACTTCCTGCTCCTAAATTCATACGGACACAAAGTTCACCATCGTTCGAGATAACTGAAAATCCTGAGTCGTTATCATTCAGTGCAGATCGCATCTCGTCGCAGCACATATTGGGTTTCTCGAACGAACTCATAGGTTTAGGCGGTGGCGTCGTAGCGGCGGGGGCGGGGTTTGATGTGGCTGATGTCCACGTCTTCTAGTTCGAAGGCGGGGGCGTCGTTTTTGAAACTGGCTTTGGTCGTTTTCAGGAACTTTTCGTCGTTGCGGTCGGGGAAGTCGGGTTTGTAGTGGGCTCCACGGGACTCGTCGCGGAGGCGTGCGCCCTGGACGATGACGCGGCCTAGTTGGAGCATGTTCCAGAGCTGGCGGGTGAAGGCGAAGCTGGTGTTGGCCCACTGGCTCTTGTCGGAGAGGTTGATGTTGCGGTAGCGGTCGAGGAGCTCGACGAGCTTGGCGTCGGCTTCGTCGAGGCCTGCGTTGTAGCGGATGATGGTGGCGTGCTTGGTCATGGTCTCGCCGAGTTCGCGCCAGATCTTGAAGGGGTTTTCGGTGCCGGGGTTGTTGAGGAGGAGGCTGTTGAACTCCTTCTGACGCTGGAGTTCGGCGGCGTGGCCACCGTCGCCTTCCTGCGCGGGGAGGGCTTTGGCGTAGGCGATGGCTTGGGGGCCGGCGACGAAGCCTCCGTAGATGCAGGAGAGGAGGGAGTTGGCGCCGAGGCGGTTGGCTCCGTGGATGGAGTAGTCGGCCTCGCCTGCGGCGAAGATGCCGGGGATGTTGGTCTGCTGGTTGAAGTCGACCCAGAGGCCGCCCATGGTGTAGTGCATGCCGGGGAAGATCTTCATTGGGACTTCGCGGGGGTCGTCGCCGACGAACTTTTCGTAGATCTCGAGGATGCCTTCGAGCTTGTTGAGGCGTTCGGCGGGGAGGTGGGTGAGGTCGAGATAGACCATGGGCTGGCCGTCGATGCCCATGCCATGCTCGTAGACGACTTTGAAGATGGCTCGGGTGGCTACGTCGCGGGGGACGAGGTTGCCGTACTTGGGGTACCACTCTTCGAGGAAGTACCAGCGGTCGGCCTCGGGGATGGATTTGGCTACGCGCTTGTCGTTCTTGTCTTTGGGAACCCAGACGCGGCCGCCTTCGCCTCGGGCGGACTCGGACATGAGGCGGAGCTTGTCTTCGCCGGGGATGGCGGTGGGGTGGACCTGGATGAACTCGCCGTTGGCGTAGAAGGCTCCCTGTTGGTAAAGTGCTGATTGAGCTGAGCCGGTGCAAACAACTGAATTGGTGGACTTTCCGAATATGGCTCCGTTGCCTCCGGTGCAGACGATGATGGCGTCGGCGGGGAAGGTGCGGGTGTCCATGGTGCGGAGATCCATGGCGGTGATGCCGCGGCAGGCGCCTTTGGAGTCGAGGACGGCGGAGAGGAACTCCCAGCCTTCGTACTTGGTGACTTTGCCTTCGGCTTCGTAGCGGCGGACCTGCTCGTCGAGGGCGTAGAGGAGCTGCTGTCCGGTGGTTGCTCCGGCGAAGGCGGTGCGCTGGTAGAGGGTGCCACCGAAGCGGCGGAAGTCGAGGAGACCTTCGGGGGTGCGGTTGAAGGGCACGCCCATGCGGTCGAGGAGGTCGATGATGGCCGGGCCCTGGGCGGTCATGTTCTTGACGGGGGTTTGGTTGGCGAGGAAGTCGCCGCCGTAGACTGTGTCGTCGAAGTGCTTGAGGACGGAGTCGCCTTCGCCTTTGAGGTCCTTGGCGGCGTTGATGCCTCCCTGGGCGCAGACGGAGTGGGAGCGCTTGACGGGGACGATGGAGAAGAGGTCGACCTTGCCGCCGGCTTCGGCGATCTTGATGACGGCGGCTAGTCCGGCTAGGCCGCCGCCTACTACGATGATTCTTGGTGTTGCTGCTGCCATGTAAGACTCCTAGCTTCTGCGCGTACTAGAGCTTTATCTTTGGTGATAG
The DNA here is from genome assembly GCF_051013365.1 of Tunturiibacter psychrotolerans. GTDB lineage: Bacteria > Acidobacteriota > Terriglobia > Terriglobales > Acidobacteriaceae > Edaphobacter > Edaphobacter psychrotolerans_A. The sequence goes on from NZ_CP132941.1 coordinate 4,230,240, forward strand.
TGAATGAACAGAGTTGTTACGAGCAGAGCAACCATCGAGCACATCACGATCTTGTTCGCCAGTTTGTATTGCCATCTGAGTTCGCTTTGAGGGAACAGTAGTTCGTGTATCGCAAGAAAGTTTTTCTTTCTGTAAATTGTGCCCATAAGCGTCTGAGGTTGAGGGAAGTTCTTTTTACCTATTTGCCGCTTGATTCTGAACTCACAAACAAGAATCCATATAACTCCCAACGTAAAAATCGCGATTAGCACGAATGCGATCGCCTGCATTATCTAACCTCACCTGGCTGAGAGGGGTTGGTGGAGTTTGCTGGTGGGACTATTGGTGCGGGTAGGTCGATGCCGGCGGGTTGGGCGGGCATTACGTCGACGGGGGCGTTGGGGTACTTCCAGACGACGGCGTAGATACTGGCCAGGCCCATGAGGCAGAGGGCCAGGCCGAAGGCGGTGCAGACGTAGCCGAACTTCTTGCGGGCCTTTTCGCCGGGGGTTATGCCCCATTTGGCAGCGAAGAGCCAGATGCCGTAGGCGAAGTGCCAGGTGGTGGCGATCATCGCGATGACGTAGATGGCGAGCATCCAGGGGTTCGAGAGTTCAACCTGTACTTTATGGAAGGCGGCGCCGGGGTTCTCGGGGAGGGAGATGCCGCTGAAGCGCTGTCGCCAGACGTGCTGGACGATGTAGAGGAAGGCGATGACGCCGGTGATGCGCTGGGAGACGTACATCCAGTTGGAGGCCCAGGGGTAGACGTTGATGCTGACCCGGCCGCGGAAGGCGATGAAGAGTCCGTAGAGGGCGTGGAAGGCGAGGGGGATGAAGATGAAGGCCCACTCGAGGACGCGGACGAGCGGGAGGGAGTTGAGGAACTTGACCTGCTGGGCGTAGGCGAGGGGGCCGTTGAGGGTCTCGAAGTTGGAGATGATGTGCTCGACGAGGAAGGCGCCGATGGGGACGATGCCGGAGAGGGAGTGGAGCTTGTGCCAGAGGAAGGAGTTGCCCTGGCCGGCGCGGAGGGGCTGCACACCTTTGAGGGGCTTAGGGGCAGGAGGTGCTGGCGGGGCGGCGGTGGCCATGGGGACTCCTTGAGATCGTGATGGATGCACTTGGGGTGGAGTGGAAAAGTGCAGCATCGCGATTATTCCGCTGCGGGATTGGCAGCGTCAAGGAAAGTGCCGGGTTTTGTGCGGTTATCGTGATGTTTGTGCGATTTTTATTCGGGTGGTGAAAAGCGACGGCTTATTACGACGTAGGAGTGCAGTAGAACTCGATGCGGAAGCCGTTAGGGTCGTTGAGCCAGATGTAGTTCTGTTTGCCGTGGGGGTCGATCCCGATGCCGCTGTTGGGAATGCCTGCGGATTGGAGGTGAGTGTGGATCTGCTCGAGGTGTGGGAGGGATTCGACTCCGAGGGCGATGTGGTTGAGGCCGACGTGTTCCTTGTCGTAGGGAGTGGATGCGGGACTGGTGGCCTTGGTGAAGAAGAGCCGGGTGTTAGTTCCGATCTGGTAGAGGAAGAGGTCTTCGTTTTCGAAGACGGGTGCGCCGAAGAGGGCGCGGTAGAAGGTTTTGGAAGCTGGGATGTCGCGGACGCGGAAGACGAGGTGATCGATGGAGAGTGTTGGGAGCATGGCTCGAGTTTATCGCGAGGAGTGGGAGTGGAGTCCGGAGTTTAACTCGGCGATGAGGGCGGCGAAGGCTCGGCCGCGATGGCTGAGGGTGAGCTTGGTGGCGATGTCGAGCTCGGCCATGGTTTTGTTTTGGGCGGGGAGGTAGAAGAGTGGGTCGTAGCCGAAGCCGTCGGTGCCGCGGGGGGCGGTGAGGACTTCGCCTTCGACTGCGCCGTGGCCGATGGCTAGGATGTGGCCGTTGCGTGCGGCGGCGAGGACGCAGTGGTAGCGGGCGCTGCGTTGGGTGAGAGGGATGTCGGTGAGGTTGGAGATGAGGTAGAGGTTGTTGCGCTCGTCTGTGGTGGCGTTCGCTGGTTCGGTGAAGTGGTGGTCGTCGGCGTAGCGGGCGGAGCGGACACCGGGGGCTCCATGGAGTGCGTCGACTTCGAGGCCAGAGTCGTCGGCGATGACGATTTCGTTGGGGGCGTGGTGGGAGTAGAAGATGGCCTTGAGGCGGGCGTTGCCTTCGAAGGTGGGCTCATCTTCGGCGGGGGCGGGGATTTGTTTTAGGTTGGGCAGGGGAGTGAGTGTGATCTGGGGAGAGGCTGTGGCGGCGAAGTCCCGGAGCTTGCCTGGGTTGGTGGTGGCGACGAAGAGATTCATGATTGTGTCAACAGTCTAGACATCACTTCGCTCATCCGATCATCGCTATTTCTATGACTTTGAACAACACCCAAAATGGTTATGCTTTGCCTCCAACGCTAGGGATTTTGCGGTGGTGCAGGAACGGCTACCAGAGCCTTGACCTTGTCGGTCAGTACACCGATGGATTGTGTGAAGGCAATCGCGGTCTTTGCTTTGTTGCTCCCGAGGCCGGCAGGCATGACGATTGAATAGACTGGATCATGAGTTGAAGCCTCGAAGATAGACAGGGTGAGGGTCGGGATGTAGGCCTCCGTTGTGTCACTGGCTATGTTCGCGTTCCCACCGGGCTTTATTATGTACTCATGGACGATGGTGCTTGAGCCGATCTCAAAGATAAGATCTGCCTGGCTCGGAGAGTCGACTAACTGGAAGTAGCCCCACTGCTTGAGGGACGCATAGAGTTCGTCGTAGGTGACATTCGGTCCTCCAGGTATGATCTGGTTGAAACCGTGGTCAACACCCGCATTGGAAAGAAAGATCTTTTTGGCGGCTGTGACTTGGGAGATCACGGAAGGCGGCGGTGGAGGCGGTGGTGGTGGCGGTGCCACCACCTGCTGCGCACAGCCCACGGTAAGAAGAATCAGCAACAGAGTGAAACACGGCAGACGTCTCCGGTACGAGGATTTCATGAAAGTACCACCACAAGAAAAGAATAGAGATGCGCTGGAAAACTGACTCAACGATACATGAGGCCGAGAGTCGATTCTCCGTCCATTGATATCGATACGAGCAGTAGGGCCTTCGAACTCTCACCGAGTAAGTCTCCGTAAGATATCCGTGCATTGCGGGCTTTTGCTCAGCGTGCCGACATGTCCTGAAGTCCGTCCATTTCAACATCCGATCGCAAAATAGAAGAAAAACTGTTCTGGTCTATTTCGGCGTGCCAATTGCCGTTTGAATCGCGATACAGAGTGCCCTTGGCGCACAGGTATGTCGGTCTATCCCTCTCATCGGCGTCAAGGTTGTGGACATCAAGGGTCAGACCTTCCTGAGGCACAATTCCTAGCTTTCGAAGATCCTCGAATGATCCGTGAGTTAGTTGAGTGTGGCCGAGGTACAAATAAACGCTGCCCTTCATCAGTCAATTCTAGCGACGAAGAGATTCATCCGGCTACTTAGCGCAAATCGAGATGACGATTTTTTGCCGCGTGAAGTGAAAGGCAAACGCAGATCCCCTTCGGGGATGACAACAAGAAAGGAAAATGCACTCCTGCTTGAGGTAGGTGCTATTGCGTTATGCGGAAGCGAACGAAGGCTACTGCTCCGAAGGGGTGGGCTCCGTAGATGGAGATGAGGGGAGCGGGTGTGGTGTAGGTGGTGAATTGTGCGCCGGGTGCGGCCAGGAGATGTGGGGCTATGCGGTAGTCGCGGTCGTAGCCGAAGGAGTAGGCGGCGACGTGGCCGAGGGGAGATTCGGTGAAGTTGGATGGGAGTGGGGAGCCGGGTGGGATGAGGAGTTCGTTGGAGCGGCCTGCGTTTTCGATGCGTGTCCAGACATAGTTGCGGGTGCGGAAGTTCAAGAGGGATTCGAGGAGGTAGCTGTTTTCTTTGGTGTTGTCGGTTAGGGATTTTGTTCGGCCCCAGAGGAGAGTGGTGGACCAGTTGTTGGTTGCTGTGGTGGTCATGTCCATGCCGGGCATGCTGGTGGTGTTGTGGTGAGTGCCGAAGGGGCGGTTGTACATGATGGAGGCGGTTTGGCGTTGCTGGTCTTCGTTGGGGTAGAGGGCCTCGGGGCTGACGATGTGGGCGATGGAGTATTGGGCGGCGATGTTTTTTGTTGGTGCGAAGGTGATGCGGGAGGAGTAGCTGTCGACGGCGTGGCCGTTGGGGGAGGGTTGGAAGCCCCAGCGCTGCTCGGTGGGTTCGGCGCCGTGGAAGCCGGACTCTTCGAAGCGGAGCCAACGCCAGGTGAGGGCGCCGGTGAAGACGTTGAAGGCGATGTGGGTGGAGTCTTGCTGGTGGTGGCCGAGGGCGGCGATGGGATCTTCAGAGGCGGAGAGGCGGTGCGGGTAGGCGGTGGGGCCGATGGCGGGGTCGCCTACGGGGGCCGCGTAGAAGCTGAGGAGGGCTTGTTTGCCGAGGCGGACGTCGTAGAGGGCGGCGAGTTCCATGAAGAAGTCGTGCGGGTGCTGGCCGTCGATGATGGGTTTGCCGAAGGCGGTTTCGCCTTGCTGGAAGAGCTCGGGGTACTGGCGGCCGGAGATGGTGGCGGGTTCAAGGGAGAGCATGGTGCGGAGGGTGAGCTGGCCGTATTGGCCGTGATCGCCGAGCTGGCGCATGGCCATGGGCATGATCCAGTTAGTGGAGAAGAGCTTGTCGCCGCCGCGGCCAACTTGGCCGGAGCAGGAGAGATTGAACTGTGTGCAGGTGTCAGGGGAGGGGCTGAGTGGGTCGGATGTGGCGTGTTGTTGCGTGTCGGAGATGGAGGCGGTGCCGTGGAGCATGAGCATCCAGCCGCGGTAGCTGTGCATGAGCATGGGGACTGGTGTTGAGGCGGGTTCGGCGCTGGTGCCGGAGGTGGTGTGGTTGAGGATGGTGTCGATGAGATTCGATGGCGGCTTCATCATGTTCCTGTCTGCTGCTTCAGGGGAGTTCATTTGCATGCCTGGCATGTTGGGCATGGGGGCTTGATCTGTCTGCGACAGAGTGAGAGATGGGGTTAACAGAAATATTGGAAGCAGGGCCGCTTGCAGGATGGAGCGCATGGAGATTCCTTGTCTTGATGCGTGCGTTGTCAGAGGACAGCGTGGAGGACGCTGTGACGCGGCTTGAGATCAAGAGGAAATCAGATACGAAGGGGAGTACTTGAACGGAGTGGCGGCGGAGCGGTCCAATGTATGACCGACGCTGTCAGCGGGGTAGAGATCGCATTGAAAGATGCGACGACGGTGACTGCCTGGAGTTGGATCTGCGGCTCGACCGGTGTGGAGGCGATTGCCGACGGTTGTTCTTGTTGTGCGCTACAGCAGGCGGGAGTGTGTTGATCGAGGGGCGACTGCTTCGGGCATTGATCGCATGAGGACTGCTTTGGTGGTGCAACGCTTACGCAGGTCGCTGCACTGACGAGAAGAGTCAGGAGGCAGAGCAGCGTCGCGAAGAGGTGCAGAGTTTTTTGCATCTTTGTGAGGTTTGACGAAGAAACAAGGGCAGAAGATACGTGTGCACGGAGAATTATTTTTTTTGCTGTTGCGATTGTATTCTCAAATGAGTTTGAGTGGAAGGTTCGCGGGCTGGTGTTTGTTTTCATGCTCGAGAAGCCAGCGTTTGCGCTCGATGCCTCCTCCGTAGCCGGTAAGGGAGCCGTTGGATCCGATGACGCGGTGACAAGGCACGACGACTCCGATTGGATTGGAACCGTTGGCGAGACCGACTGCTCTGACGGCGTTCGGTCTGCCGATTTGTTTGGCAAGGTTTCCGTAAGAGACGGTTGTGCCGTGCGGGATCTCTCGCAGTGCGCGCCAGACCTCGCGTTGGAATGGTGTGCCCGCTGTTCGTACGGGGAGTTCGTTTAGCGCGGCGAGGTCTCCTGCAAAGTAACGCTTGATCACGTCGGATAAGCCAGATGGATTGTTGGCCGGCTCAAGCTTGAATCCGTTGCGGCCGTAGTGAATCCGGAGGGACTTTTGCAGGCGCTCCTCATGATCTGTCCATTCAACAGCGCGTAGGTTTCCGTCATGATCGGCTACGATGATCATCTCGCCGATGGGTGTGTCGAATCGATCTGTCAGGAGGTTAGGAGGTTCCGGCATGTTCTCCTCGATTTGAATAGTTTGTTTGTGCTCGGCGCGCCGACCTGGTTGTCAGGCGCAGTGATCCGATGCACGAAGAGCACTCCTCCCGTCTCGTTCTCGGTCGGTTCCATGAACGAAGTCTCTCACGACGAGCTTCGCGAAACTCGCGGTTTTCGGGCGCGATCACTGCCTGTCATCCGCCGCGGCGTCGGCTGAAACTGTGCGCAAGCTGTTATTGAGAAACTGCGGGGTGTCGTAGGAGGATGATGTCGACGCGGCGGTTTTGGGTGCGGCCGTCTTCGGTGGCGTTGCTGGCGACGGGATGAAACTCGGCGTAGCCTGCTGCTGCGAGATTGGCTGGGTCGATTGGACCGTGTTCGAGGAGAAGGCGTGCGATGGCTGTCGATCGCGCGGTGGAGAGCTCCCAGTTGCTGGCGAACTGTGCGGTGTGAATGGGTACGTTGTCCGTGTGGCCTTCGACGCGGAGGGGGCCTGCGGGCAGGGTGTTGGCGAGGATCGAGATCATGGGGATCGATGCCGGACGGACCTCGGCGGAGCCGGAGGGGAAGAACCCGGCTTCGTGAAGAGAGATGACGAGGCCGTCGGGAGTGATGCGCATGGCGATGCCGCCGGGAGGGATGCCGCCAGCGGCGACCTGCTCCGCGATGAGCTTGCGCAGGCGGGCTTCGGTCTCCTTCAGGCTCTCAGTGCTGGCGGAGGGCAGGGGGCGCACGATCGGTGATGGGATCGAGTTAGTGATGGCTGAGGCGTTGATGTCGGTGAGCGGCGGAGTCTTCGAGTGGGCGTCGAAGGTGCCCAGGGGAGTGAATGCGGTTTGCATAGCCTCGGAAAGCTTGAGTTGCTTCTTCTTGTCGGATTGGCTGGAGGCGAACAGGACGACGAAGAAGGCGAAGAGCAGCGTGATGAAGTCTGCGTAGGAGACCAGCCAGCGTTCGTGGTTGACGTGCTCGGGATGTTTTTTCTTGCTCATGCTCTCGCCTCAGTGGATTTACCAGACTTCGGAGGGTGCGATTCAAAGAGATACGTGCGGAGCTTGGTTTCGATCATGCGCGGGTTCATGCCTTCGAGGATGGAGATGACTCCTTCGAGCATCATCTCCTTGATCATCTGCTCTTCGCGGTGGCGAAATTTGAGCTTGCCTGCGGCGGGGAGACAGATGAGATTGGCCATTGCGACGCCGTAGATGGTGGCGACGAAGGCGACGGCGATGCCGCGACCGACCTCGTCGATGTTGGAGAGATTTTTCATGACCTGGATGAGTCCGAGGACGGCGCCGATGATGCCGACCGTTGGTGAGTAGCCGCCGGCGGCCTCAAAGACAGCGGGGATTTTTTCTTCGATCTCGGATTTGTTGTCGAGCTCGAGCTGCATGATCTTGCGGACCTCTGCGGGTTCGGTGCCGTCGACGGCTAGCATGAGAGCTTGCCGGAGGAAGGGGTCGGAGACGGACGGTAGATCCGCGTCGAGGGAGACGATACCGCTTCGGCGGGCTTTGTTGGCGAAGGTGACGATCTGGGCGAGGGTCGCTTCGCCGTTAGATCCTTTATGAAGGAAGACCTTCAGCGCGGCTTTGATGGCGGCGAGGAAGATGTTCATTGGGAATTGGAGCATGACGGCGCCGACGGTGCCGCCAATGACGATCATGGCCGCGGTGGGCTGGGTGATCTGGGCGATGCTGCCGCCTTCCACCATCATGCCGGCGAGAATGCCGATGAGGGCGAGAGCGATGCCGCCGATGCTGGCGATGTCCATGGGTCTCCTCTTCCAGGGTTAGGTGACTATTCCTGTGCGGCTTTGCGGTCGTGATTACGAGCAATCAGGTCGGCGTCGTGTACGGACTTTGCGACGAGAGCCTGTGCGGCTTCGGGCCAGGCCTTGCGTAAAATTGCGGCTCGAAACTCGAGAGTGAGTTGCGAGACTTCGCTGCAGGGTTCGAGGACGATGAGCTTTTCGCCGGTGATTAAGGTAAGGACAGTGTCGGGTGCGGCTTCTGCATATTTGATGAGGTCGCAGTTTACGGCGAGAGGACTACCGTTGAGGCGTGTCAGTTGGATCATGTGTGTGAAGGACTCCTCCCGGATCTTTCATCGGCAGGGAAGTTGCGGCCAATAGGAAGAAGGAGGCAGGTGACGATGACGATGGAGCGAAATGAGATTTGCGTAAAGTCAACGCGAGGGACGCCGATGAGGTGGGAGAACGCGGAGCCTACCGCATGGTGAACCGGATCTCACATCTGCTTTGACAGAGTGGTGAGTTCGCCGGTCGGACACCCGGGGCTGGCGTCGCGGTAACTCAAACCGAGCAGTACAGGAGCGTTTCCACATGTCCTTGGGCATTCTTACAAACGTTGCAGCAACCTATGCTGAGAACAACCTCAACCAGACGCAGAACAGTCTCCAGAATGTTCTCCAGCAGCTCTCCTCGGGTTCGCGCATCAACAGCGGCGCGGATGACGCGGCCGGTCTTTCGATCGCGGACGGTCTCACTGCGAACGAAGCTGCGCTGACCCAGTCTGCGCAGAATGCGCAGAACGGCGTGGGCTTGCTGCAGACTGCCGATGGTGCGTTGTCTCAGGTGACCAACCTTCTCGATCGCGCCGTTACGCTGGCGACTGAGGCTTCAAACGGTGGATTGACTGCTGCTCAGTCGACTGCTGCCGACACCGAGTTTCAGAGCATCCTGACTGAGATCGGCAACATTGGCAGCACCACGAACTTCAACAGCACGGCCGTGTTCGGCGCAACTGCGACTGACTTCACGGTCAGCGATGGAACCTCTGCGGGAACCACAACGATTGCGGCGACCGTTGGAGCTCTTACTACGGCCAACGTTGGTGCCGGAACCGGTGTGGATCTTTCGGCTCAGGTGTTGACTTCACAGACTGCAGCGACGACTGCGCTTGGCAAGATCACGACGGCTATCGCCGATATTTCGGCACAGCGTGGCGCGATCGGTGCAAACATCAACCAGCTGAACGCGGCCGCCAACGTGGCCAGTTCGGAAGAGGTGAACCTGTCCTCTGCTCAGAGCGCGATTCTTTCGACCAACTTCGGTCAGGCGACGAGCGATCTGGCGAAGTTCCAGGTGCTGAGCCAGACCGGTATCAGCGCTCTTGCCCAGGCGAATAGCTCACAGCAGGAGATTCTGAAGCTGCTGCAATAAGCGGATGAAAGCGACGGTGGCCACGCGAAGAGGCGCGGCCGCCGTTCTTTCGTTTTTGTGATTGTTAGGTGCTTCTAATCTTGGAAGCTCAGTTCTGGCACGGCGCTTGCTTCCTGCCCGTGCGAAGAAAGAACGGAACGGTGACATGGGTACTGTTGGACTAAGTTTTGGGTCGGCAACGAGCGGTCAGGGTTTCGACGTGGCGACGACCGTGTCGCAGATTCAAGCGGCGAACCAGGCGATTGAGACTCCATGGCAGAATCAACTTACGGCTCTGAAGGCCCAGGATACGGCGCTGTCTTCGCTTGGAACCGATCTCTCTACACTCTCCACGAGTCTGCAGAAGCTCACGGACTTTGAAGGCGTCTTCGCGGAGAAGGAGGGCTCCAGCTCGAATACCGATCTGCTGAGTCTTACCTCTGCCAGCTCGACGGCTGTGGCAGGCAGTCACACTATCGTTGTCGGACAATTAGCGCAGACCTCGACCGATGTTTCGACTACGGTATCGAGTGCGAGCGATACGCTTACCGGCACGGTGACGATACAGGGTCAGGTGTTCGACACCAGCACTGCGGGGAGCAACACCCTCGCGGGCCTGGCTTCAGCGATCAATTCGGCGGCTATCGGCGTCACGGCGAGTGTGGTCACGGACTCTTCGGGGACGCGACTGTCGATCGTCAGCGGAACCAGCGGCGCGGCGGGGCAGCTCAGTGCGATTACGGGGACCCTGACTGACTCGACCAGCGGCACTGCGATCTCATTCAGCGACGGCCAGGCGGGTCAGCCGGGCCAGGCGGGACAGGATGCTCAACTGACGGTCGATGGGGTGTCAATCACAACTCCATCCAATACCGTAACCAATGTGATTCCGGGAGTGACCTTTCAACTGCTGGCTGCCTCTGCGACGCCGGTGCAGGTCCAGATTACGGATGACACCACAGATATCGCGACGGCGATCAGCAGCTTTGTTTCGGCGTATAACACCGTCGTAGGAGATATCAATACGCAGGAGCAAAGTGCGTCGGGGGGAAGCTCTGCTCCGCTCCTGGGAAGTCCCATCATCGCTCAGTTGCAGGAGTCGCTCACGGGGTCTATCTTCTCGGGCACGGCAAGTGGTTCGATCAGCAATATTACCCAGCTGGGACTTACCGTCAATACTGACGGGACGCTAACGTTGGATACGGACACGCTTACCGGTGTTCTCAACTCCAATCTGTCCGACGTAACTGGTTTTCTGCAGAACTCGAATAGTTTCGGCCAGACGTTGTCGACTGCGCTGGACAATCTTGGGACGCAGGCTCCGAATGGAGCGATCTTTCTTGCTCAGCAGCAGAACAGCAGTCAGGAGACGGCGCTCAATGCGGATATTACAAATGAAAATGCGATTTTGGCGACACAGAAGACGCAGCTGACGGATGAGTTGAATACTGCGAACCAGATTTTGCAGTCCATTCCCGAGCAGCTCGATGAGGTTAACTCGGTCTTTGACTCCCTGACGGGCTTCAACCCAAATGCACAGCAGTAACGGAGGAGCAAAGATGGGCTACCAGGATCAGAGTTTGTCGGGTGCGACGGGTGTTGAACTGATCATCGCTCTTTATGATGGCGCGATACGCTTCCTCTATCGCTCGGTGCAGTGTGTAGAAGAGGACGATGCGCGTGGGCGGCGTATCGCGGTGAAGAAGGTGCTCGATATTCTGACGTATCTTCAGGCGCGGTTGCGTCCGGATCTTGGTGGTGCGGTTGCTGCGTCGCTGGCGGACTTTTATGCAACGATGTTCACGATGACGCTAGAGGCTTCGCACCTGGAGTCGAAGGAGCAGTTTGAAGAGGTGATTGGATTTGTTCGCAACGTTCGCGAGGCGTGGGTTGTTGTGGCACGCGATCCGGAAGCCGGGAGGGTTCTGCCGAGAGAGTTGCGGACACGGGAGGAGAGGTTTGTGCCGCAGGCGGAGGTGTATGTGCCAGGTGGTGAGATTGCGGCTTCGGGTTGGTCAGCTTAGTTTTTTGGCGAATTGAGTAGGCCAGCGAGTCAGCGGCGGGTCGGTGGGATGGATCGCCTTATCTCCTCGCCGCCTGAGTTGCTTGCTCTGGATTCAGCTGATTAGCTAGGTGGCTACGGCGAGTTCTTCTTCGAGGCGCTGCTTTTCGAAGAGGCTGGTGTAGTAGCCGTTGCGGGCAATGAGTTCCTCGTGGGTTCCGAGTTCTGCGATGCGGCCTGCGACGAGGACGGCGATCTGATCGGCGTTGCGCGCGGTAGAGATTCGGTGAGAGATGAAAACGGTGGTGCGGGTGTCCATGCCTTGACGGAGGCCGTTTAGGATGCGCTCTTCGGTGTAGGTGTCGACACTGGCGAGGGCGTCATCGAGGATGAGGATGCGCGGTTCGCGGATGACGGCGCGGGCGATTGCGGTGCGCTGCTTCTGGCCGCCGGAGAGGGTGATTCCACGTTCGCCGACCATGGTTTCGAAGCCCTTCGGGAACTCGAGGATTTCGGTTGCGATGTGCGCGATGCTAGCTGCGTCCTGGACTTGTTCCTGGGAGGCGTCGGGTCTGCCGAAGGCAATGTTCTGGTGAATGGTGTCCGAGAAGAGAAAGGTCTCTTGCGGGACGAAGCCGATCTGACTGCGGATGTCGGCGAGTGGGTAGGAGCGGATGGGTTCGCCGTCTACGAGGACCATGCCGGGAGCGGCATCGTGGAGGCGTGGGATCAGGCCGACGAGTGTTGATTTTCCGGAGCCGGTGGGACCGACGATGGCGAGTGACGATCCGGCTGGGATGCGGAGGTTGATGTCCTTCAAGACTGGTGGGGCGTCCGGGTAGGCGAAGGTCAGGTTGCGGAACTCGATTTCGCCGGCGATGGCAAATGCAGGTCCTTCGACTTCGCCCTTCGGGCTTCGCTCAGGATGACACTCTATGTTTGTTGCGCGAATCAGTGATGGGTCGTCATTTGTTGCGTGAATCAGTGCGGGGTCGTCGGCGATGGCGGGTTGCTGCTTGAGGAGCTCGTCGATGCGGACGATGGAGGCGGTGCCGCGCTGAAAGAGGTTGACGACCCAGCCGACTGCGATCATGGGCCAGGTGAGTTGCACCATGTAGACGTTGAAGGATGTGAATTGGCCAACGGAGATGCGGTGGGAGACGACTTCATGGCCACCGACCAGAAGCGTGATCATCAGCGAGAGGCCTAGGACGAACTCGAGTGTGGGCCAGAGCATCGCCATGAGGCGAACGAGGTGCAGACTGCGCTTGATGTATTCGAGGTTGGCGGTTTCGAAGGAGGCGATTTCGGCGTCTTCCTGGGCGAAGGCTCGGATAAGGCGTGCGCCGGAGAAGTTTTCCTGGGCCTTGGCGGAGATGTCGGAGAACATGGCCTGGATGCGCTCGAATCGGCGATGAATGCGGTTGCCGAAGTACTGGACGAGCACGGACGCTATGGGGAGAGGCACGAAGGCGAAGAAGGTGAGCTTCGGGCTGATGCGGTACATGAAGGGCAGCGCGGCCGCGGTGAAGACAATGGTGTTTGCGCTGTACATGATCGCGGGGCCGAGGAGCTGGCGGACGGCGTTGAGGTCGTTGGTGGTGCGCGCCATGATGTCGCCGGTGCGATGGGTGTGGTAGAAGCTGGGGGCCTGACGCTCGAGGTTGCTGAAGAGATCGTTGCGGAGATCGAACTCGATCTCGCGGGAGGCTCCGATGATGACCTGGCGGGTGATGTAAAGGAAGATCGCGGAGAGAACGGCGATGACGAGAAGGCGAAGAGTGTGGTGGATGACCTTGGCTTCGGTGATGCCGTGCTGCATGTCGTCAATGGCGTGGCCGATGACGAGGGGGATGAGTACCTTGATGGTGTTGTAGAGAATGACCGCAACCCCGCCCCAGGCGAGATTCTTTCGGTATCGCCTGAGGTAGGGTGCTAGCGGTTTAAGTCGTTCCAGCATCTTGGTTTCTGAGTGTCCTTTGGATCAGATGAGGCTATAGGGTCTCAGGGTGCGGCGGGTTGTTGGATGAGGCCGGAGGGGTGGTGGGCTGAGCCGGAGGACTGGTTGGCTGAGCTGGTGGAGTTGTGGGTTGCGCGGGTGGCGTGTCGGTAGCTGGCTTGGATGGCGCAGTCGTTGTGGGCTGCGAGGGCGTGTCCGCAGGTTTCGGCTGTACGGCTGGAGCTGGAGGTGTCTTTGGCTGGGGCGGGGTGTCGGACATGGCGACTAGCTCGACGTCGAAGATGAGGTCGGCCTTGGCCGGAATGACGGGGGGGCGTCCGGCTTCGCCGTAGGCCAGCTGGTAAGGGACGAAGAGGCGGCGTTTGCCGCCGACGTGCATGCCCTGGAATCCAGTGTCCCAGCCGATGATGACGCGGCGCGCGCCGTAGGGGAAGCTGATGGGTTCGCCGCCGGGGTGATCGAAGGAGGAGTCGAATTTGGTGCCGTTGGTGAGCCAGCCGGTGTAGTGGACGGTGTAGTACTTGCGCTCGGCGGCGGGAGCGCCGGTGCCGATTTTGGTGTCGATGTACTTGAGGGTGAAGAGAGGCTTGGGAATGCCGACTACTTTGGGGATGTTTGGGGGCGTGGTTGCGGTCTTTGCGGCGGTAGTGGTGTGGTGCGGGGTGGTCGTGGTTGCTTTCGGCGTGGTTTGGGCTGTGGCGACCGTGGCTAAAGCGGCCAGAAGGGTGATCGAGGGGAACTTTGCAATCATTGTGGTTCCAGTTTAGGACGTTTGGGCTTGGCAGAGGTGAACAGTAGGGGATTTTCGTCTGAGCGCCAAAACTATTTAATAATTTGGTTGAATAGTTTTTGGTTTTGGGCTATATTCAACCGCATGGTTGAATTGTCGGTTGCTTCTTTGGATTCCGTGTTTCATGCCCTTTCGGACGCTACGCGTCGCGCGATTCTGCGGGACGTGAGCCGGGAGGCCAGGACGGTGGGGCAGATTGCAGAGCCTTACAACATGTCACTGGCGGCAGTGTCGAAGCATCTGCAGGTGCTGGAACGGGCGGATCTGATTCGGCGGGAGAAGAAGGGCAACTTTCGGATGGTGCAGTTGAATGCGGATAGTTTGCGGGCAGCGCAGGAGTGGCTTGCCTACTACGAAACTTTCTGGACGGGCCAGTTGGATGCCCTTCAGAATTACCTGGAGACGGCGGAGACGCCGGGAGAGGATGTGCGGAATGGCAACTCTGGAGCTGGAACAGAAGAAGAATGAGGGAAGCGCTTTGAAACTTGAGTTGACACGAGTGATTCGGGCGAGCCGGGCACGAGTGTACGAGGCGTGGACGCGGCCGGAGATCTTGCAGAAATGGCACGCGCCGGGAGATATGAATTTTGTGAGCGCTACGCTCGATGTGCGTGAGGGGGGAACTTACGAAGTTTTATCGCAGGGGATGATGTGTGCCAAGGAGGGAATGACCGAGGAAGACAGAAAGCGTCAGGTTGCGGTTCGCGGGGAGTATCTAAGGGTCATTCCGAACGAGCTGCTGCAGTTTACGTGGAACGGAAGTTGGGCTCCGGCGGAGACGTCGATGGTGACAGTTTTCCTGAGGGATGTCGAGGGTGGAACGGAGATTCGGTTGCGGCATGAACAGTTCGCTACGGAGAGTTCGCGAGATGGTCATGCGATGGGCTGGGAGAGCTTGTTCGGCAAGCTGGCCGCGGCGATCGAGGCTTGATGAAAAAGAGCGTGGCGCGGCGGATGGGTGGGTCCGCTGCGGCTGCGTGACACAGTTCCAAACGTTTATTGCTTGGGATGGATGATCGGCTTGGGAGGAACTGGATGAATTGACGCGTTCGTCATGTTGATCTGAAATGGCTCCTGGCTGTAAGAGGAGTATGTCCCATCGATGATAACTTTTTCGCCAGGATGAGGTACCGCGGTTAGCGGTATATCGAAGTTGAATCTATAGGCAGTGAGAGGCATGTCGAATCTGTAGGGTTGATCCCAACGGACCCGAATAAAGTGTTGATCTGCTTCTGCAATTGTGGCGTCAACTAAATGAAGGGATGTATTCCGAAGGGCTGCGAATAAGTCTGCTGCGTCTTGTTGCGAACCACACTTCAGAACGAACTCAACGTCACCGGAGACAAGGTGACGCCAATTCTCTGAAGGAGTTATGAGCAGAACATGGTGGGCGAGTTCCGCCGCCGACTTGAAAGGCTTCACCACCTCCTCCATCTTCACGCTGGCGAAGTAAGCAGAGCACGACTCCTGCGGGTAGCAGTCGATGCCCACGAAAAAGCAGGTTCCTAAAAGAAGAATTGCAGTGGTAGCGCGCATTTCGTCTCCTTATCTGACTCAAAGATTGGGAGCGGAACCGCGCTAGGATTCTACAGCGGTGCAGAGCAGGCTGGATAGTGCGAACTGCTAAAGCGGTCGCAAATGCGGGGTCTCTCCACTGAGATGCTCACTATGAGACTGTGGACGGCTTCGGTGGAGATGACGAGTCTGTGCGGATCGCGAGCAGGACAAAAGCAGAGACAGGGACAACCGCAGATCCCTTCGCGGATGACAACAAGAGAACAAGAGTGGACCTATGTGGGGGTGCGGAGGAGTAAGTAGGCGCCGGTTATGCCGAAGAGGAGGTCGGGCGTCCATGCGGCTAGGAGCGCGGGGAGGGTGTTTACGTTGCCGAGGGATTCGAAGATAAGGGCGACGACCCAATAGGTAATCGCAAGGCCGATGGCAGTGGCGATACCGGTTAGGGAGCCTTTTTTGCCCATCGATAAGGCGAAGGGAATGGCGAGGACAGCCATGACGAGGGTGATGAGTGGGTATGCGATTTTTTTGTTGAGTTGTACGCTGAGGCGTTTGGTGTCGAAGCCGGATTGTTTGAGATCGGTGATGTAACGGGAGAGTTCGGTGTAGCTCATCTCCTGCGAGGGGATGTACTCCTTTTTGAAGTAGGTGGGCTGCTCGCGGATCTCGGGGAAGGTGGCAACGGTGAAGGGCTGATAGCTGGCGATGGTTTCGCCGGAGAAGGTGCGCTGCCAGCCGTTGTCGAAGACCCAGTTGTTGACGTGGGGGTCCCACTGGGCAGAGGCGGCGAAGATGCGGCGTTGTAGGGTGAAGGTCGCGGGGTCGAACTCGAAGACAGTGAGGTTGGCGAAGGTGTCTTTTTCTGCGTTGAAGTATTGGTAGTAGAAGATGCGGTAGGGTTCGCCGGCGTTGTTGGTCTGGCCTGAGATCCATTGGCGGTCGGGGCGGGAGAAGGTCTGGGTGGGCTTGTCTTTGATGATGGAGAGGAGAGCTTCCTGACGGCGGTTGGCGGCGGGGAGGTAGAGCTCGTCGAAGATGAAGAGGCCGGCTGAGATGAGGATCGTGACGATCAGAACTGGCGTGATGATGCGGTAGAGGCTGATGCCGCTGGATTTCATCGCGGTGAGCTCGGACGTGCGGCTGAGGGAGCCGAATGTGACGAGGACCGCGACCAGGGCGCAGAGTGGCGTGACGTTGTAGAGGATGTATGGGATGAGACTGACGAGGTATTCGCCCACGGTGATGAGTGGTGTGCGGTTTTTGAAGATGGGGCCGATGAGTTCGAAGAAGGTGAAGATGAGGAAGAGAGTGGAGAAGGAGCTGAGGACGATGGCGAAGTTGGTGGCGTACTCGCGCATGACGTAGTCGTCGAGCAGGAGAGGGAACTGGATGCGTGAGATGCTGCGGAAGCGGCGGAGGAGAGTGGCGATGTCATGCCTTGATCTGACGTTGGCGGACTCGTGACCGTTGCTGGTGAGGCGAGTGACGAGTTTGCTGAGCCAGATGCCGATGGTGGAGACGAGGCTGAGGGCGATGCCTCCGCGAGACATTTGATAGAGAAGGAGGGCTCCGGCAGCGGCGAAGAGGAGGTTTGCTCCCCAGACGCCGAGGAAGGGCGAGAGCTTGCCGGATTGGGCGAAGGCTACTCCTACTGATGAGAGGAAGTAGTAGATGAAGACGAGGAGGATGGTGAGGACGAAGCCCGTGGATTTTCCTCCTCGCTTGGAGGAGATGCCGAGAGGGACGCCGACGAGCATGAGGACGAGGCAGGCGAAGGGATAGGAGAAGCGCTTGTTGAACTCGATGCGGTAGATGGAGGATTCGCGGCCGCTGGTGGCTTTGATGGCGTTGGCGTTGCGCCAGAGCTCGGCGAGGGAGAGCGCCTGGATGGGCGTATTCATGCGGCCGAGGTGAGCGTCTTCGGGAGCTTCGGTCTCAATGGGGACGTCGGTGCTGGTGAAGGTGGAGATGTTGTATTGGTTGGGATCGGTGGAGGAGGTGTCGTGCTGACCGCCGTTGATGAGGTGGAGACGGATGGTCTGGGCGTCTGGAGTGTTGGGCGTGCCGTTGACGACGACGGCCTGGTCTGCGGTGATGATGTGGGGATCGGTTGGTTCGGTGAGGTCGGCGAGAAAGACGTGGTGCCAGAGGGCGGCGCCTGCGGCGGGGGTGGCGTCCTGGATGTAGAGGACGCGGTCCTTGAACTCTTCGTAGAAGACGCGGGGCTGGACCTCGAAGGAAGCCTGGGAAGATTTGAGGGACTCGCCCAGGGCGATGAGGCCGCTGGCGGCGCGGGGTGCGAGGTAGAGGGAGTTGAATAGGCCAAGTACCAACGCGACCGCGGAGACGATGGAGACGATGCGGACGAAGTCGATGGCGCCCATGCCGCTGGCTCGCATGGCGGTGATTTCGCTGTCGGCGGCGAGGCGGGAGAGGCCGAGGAGGATGCCTACCAGGACCGCCATGGGAATGGTGACGGTGAGAGCTGGCGGCAAAGTGAAGGCGATGATGCGCGCGACGTCTCCCGCTGTGGCGGAGTCGCGTACGACGAACTCGAGGATGCGTCCGAGATCGCGCATGAAGATGATGAAGGTAAAGAGGGCTCCGCCGAGGAGGGCGTGCGAGGTGACTTCGCGGAGGATGTAGCGGGTGATGATGCGCATTTGTTTTGTTGCTTGGCTTGCCTGGTTTCAAGTGTATCGCGGGAGCGGAAAGTTGCTGATTGAGAGGGAAGGAGTTAAGTGAGGAGTTTGAGGCGAGGCAACTCGGGGGCTGGTTGTAGAGTCCATGTTAGAGAGCACGTACTGAAGGAGAGGACGTCGCACGTCCCGGAGCGGCCTGTGCGAGATGAGTGTTTTGACACGTGATGGACGTTACAACCGAGATTCAGGAATACGATGATTCGCTGATGGCGTTAGATATTTTTACCTCTGAGCGTCGTGCCGCTGAGCTTTCGCCGAGCAGGATTTTGCTGGTGGATGACGATCCGGATATGCGTGCGCTGACGCGGACATTTCTAGAACATGAAGGATATGGAGTTTTCAGCTCTGGCGATGCGGAGCGGGCCGCACAGATCTTTCGGAGTGTGCCGGAGATCGATCTTCTGGTGACCGATTTGTACATGCCGGGAAGGTCAGGCATGGAGTTGGCGCAGGAGCTGAAGGAGATTCGGAGTGAGCTACCGGTACTGATGATTTCGGGTGGGATGGTGGATGCGGCTCAGAAGCTGCGGCTGGAGCAGGAGGGGTGGAGCTTTCTGGCGAAGCCGTTTCGGCTGCCGGAACTGCTGAGCACGGTGCATCGGATTCTTGCGCCGGTAGAGGCGCGGAGGTGGAAGGAGGCGCGGTAGGCTTCCTTCGGTGCGGGTGGCGTTAGTTGGGGTTACCTGTGCCCCCGGTCGGTGTCGGAGCTAGCGTTTTTTCCATGAGAATGAAGTGGCAGGGCAGGATGAGGATCTCGGGGCGGGTGTACGGCGCTTCGCCGACAACCCGATATCCCTTCCGCTGATACCACGCGACAAGATCTGGTCTGAGATTAACGACGGAGATCTCGATGACGCTGGAGCCTTGTTCGCGGCAGAACTCTTCGCCGATCTGCAGTAGACGCGTTCCGATTCCGGCGCCCTGGCGGTCCGGGTCAATCGCGATCATTCCGATATAGCCACGGTTGTCCTCGCGCAGTTCGGTGTAGATCAGACCGAGCAACCCGACTGTGTCTTCGAGCAGCAGGAAGAAGCCCTTTCGGAGATACTCTGCGACCTGCGAGGGATTGGTACGTTCGGTGCGCTTGAAGTAGTTGTCGGGGGCAAAGGCGCGGTTGATGAACGGGACCAGCAGGGCGGTGTCATCGATGGTGGCTAGTCGCAGACCGTCGACAGGGTTCTCTGTTTGAAGAAGGCTCATTTTTCCTGACTGGTTTTACGGAGGATTCGGAAGCAGTCTATCGATTTTTTCTATGACGATTGTCTGGGCTCTCTTAGCGTTTAGATGTTTGCGGATGCCCTAAGTGTTCGCGAGGAAGCGGTAGCCGACGCCGCGGACTGTGACGAGGTGTTGGGGATCGGCGGGATCGTCTTCAATGTAGCGTCGGAGGCGAACGATGAAGTTATCGATGGCGCGGGTGTCTGTGTCCTCGTGGACGCGCCAGACATCTTCGAGAATGTCTTTGCGCGAGACGATCTGGCCTTCGCGTTGGGTGAGGTAACGGAGGAGATCGGCCTCCATGAGGGTGAGGTGGGTGGTGCGGTTGGGTGCGATGAGTTCGAGGGTGTCGAATCGAATGGTGCGGTGATTGAAGGCGTACTCGTTGGTCTGATCGTCGAGGGCTGGCGGTGGGGTTTCTGGGGTTGCGGTTTTCTGCCACGCGGTGCGGCGGAGGAGGGATTTGAGGCGAACGAGGAGGATGTTCAGGTCGAAGGGCTTAGCCAGGTAGTCGTCGGCGCCGGCTTCGATGCCTTCGAGGACCTCCTCGGGACGCGCGCGGGCGGTCAGCATAAGGATCGGCGTGTAGCGTTGGGCTTCGCGCAGGGCTCGGACGATGGTGAAGCCGTCTGCGCCGGGGAGCATGCCGTCGAGAACGATGGCTGCAATGTTTTCTGGCGGTGTCAGGAGGTACGCGAGGGCGGAGTCGCCGTCGGATTCGTGGTGAGTGCGGTAGCCCTCGGCCTGGAGGTTGAAGAGGAGTCCCTGAGCGAGATGGTCTTCGTCTTCAACGAGGACGATGAGGGGGGCGTTGGGTTCGGTCATGAGTCTTCCGGTTTGCTGACTTGGATCTATTTGTTACTTTTCTGGTCACGATTTATGTAGAAGCGTTTCGATCAGGCTGCTGAGGCCGTTCCATGCGATCTGAAC
Source organism: Tunturiibacter psychrotolerans (assembly GCF_051013365.1). GTDB lineage: Bacteria > Acidobacteriota > Terriglobia > Terriglobales > Acidobacteriaceae > Edaphobacter > Edaphobacter psychrotolerans_A. Next base: position 4,250,559 of record NZ_CP132941.1, read on the forward strand.
TCCGATGGAGAGAAGGATGAAGGCGACGACACGAAGGATTCCGTGGGCGGTGGAGGGGGAGATGGTGCGGGCGATTCTGGGCGCGTACGCGTAGCAAAAATAGATGAGGCCAGCGAGGAAGACTGCCGCAATAAACAGGCCTACATGGGCGAGAACCTTATCCTCGATACTCGTCTGTTGGTTGTGAACACTGAGGGTGAGCATGACCACGATACAACCTGGACCGGCAGTGATCGGGAAGGTAAAGGGGTAGAAGGCTTTTTGGCGGAGGCTGTAAATTTCTTCGGAGGTAACAGCGGGAAGAGCGGCCTGGGTTTTTTCCGGGTTGGGGGCGCTGCTGTCCTTTTGATTCAGGAGGTCCCAGGCGATCATTGCGATGACGATGCCTCCAGAGACCTGAACAATGGGAAGAGAGATGCCGAAGAAGCCGAGCAGATACGAACCAATGAGTTCGATAACGGCTAAGAAGATGATGGTATTGATGGCGACGCGGCGGGCAAGGCCGCGGTAGATGTCGATGGGAGCAGCGCCGACGAGACCGAGGAAGATGAGCGCGGAACCGAGAGGGTTGATGAGTGGCAGGAGCGCGCTGAATCCCAAGGCGAAGTATTTCCAGACTATAGGCATGGGAGATCACGAAGTTTTGGGATAACTACGAGCTTTTATGGATTGTACGTCGAGCCATCGATGGAGGTCGTGTCGCTCGCTTGAGTTAAATGCTGCCAGCGGAAGAATTGGGGGTGGCCAGGGGCAACGTGATGGTGATGGTGGTTCCCAGGCCTGGTCCGGGGCTCGTTGCGATGGCTTCGCCACCGTGCTGGCGGGCGATGTTTCGGACGAGGAAAAGACCGAGGCCCGTGCCTTTGATCTTGGCCATGGCTCGACCGGGGACGCGGTAGAAGCGGTTGAAGATGCGTTTGAACTGGTTGGCAGGGAGGCCGACTCCTGTGTCGGTGACCTTGAGCGCGACCCATGTGTAGTTGGTGATGGCGAGAGAGCAGCGGATTTCGACGCCGTCAGGGGAGTACTTCACGGCGTTGTCGAGGACGTTGATGACGGCGGTGCGGAGGTCTTCGGCGATGCCCTGGGTGTAGAGGCGGATCGCGCCTGGAACAGGCTCGAGGACGATGCTTTCTGAGGAGAGATGGTGGCGCTGGAGGGTGATGGCGATGCAGTCGGCGACGAGCGAGTGCATGTTGATGATGGTGCGGTTTTGCTGGCGGTGGCGCTGGCCTAGTTGGCCGGCCTTCAAGACCTGCTCGACGGTGGCCAGAAGACGATCGGAGTCGGAGAGCATGATCTTGTAGAACTCCTGGCGCTGGGTCTCTTCGATGGGGCGGCGCTGGAGGGTTTCGAGATAGAGGCGGATGCTCGCGATGGGAGTTTTGAGCTCGTGAGTTACGGCGTTGAGGAAGGTGTCCTGTCGCTCGTTGCGGCGGATTTCGCGGATGAGGAAGACGGTGTTGAGTACGACCAAAGCGATGAGCGCGGAGAAGAGGATGACACCAAGGACGGCGATGGCAAGGGTGCGCTTGTTGAGGACGATCCAGGTGATGTTGAGGGTGACGGCGAGGCCGACGGTGAGGACGCCCAGGGTGATGAAGGTGGCGATGGCTCCGCGGCGTCGGGTGATGTTCATGCTACATGAGAATATAACTGGTGAGTCTCTGGGCTGGGTGCGGCCTGGTTTGTGGAGAGCGATGTTTTAGGCGAGGTGGCAGTGCGAGTCTTGGACAAGGTTCGGTGGTCGTTGGAAAATCGTGGAGTGGCAGGAACGGTGACATCGGCGGCCAAGAGCATGGGGCGCAAGCTGAGGCGGCCTGAGGTGCGGGGGGCTCATCCGTTTGATGTACATCACGGAACGATGACCGATGGAGTGATTCCCGGGCATGATCTGGCGGTCGGGCATGCCAACGACAGATTCATTGCGGGATACGCGGCGGTCCCACCTTCACGCTTTCGAGGAGCGATGAAGAAATGGCTTGAATCACGGCCTGCGCATGATGTCGGGGATTACACGTTTATCGACTTCGGATGTGGGAAGGGACGCGCGGTGCTGCTTGCGTCGGAGATGCGATTTCGCGAGGTCGTCGGGGTGGAGTTGAATACGGGACTGGCTGAACTCGCACAGGAAAATGTAGAGGTTTGGACGAAGGCTGGTAAGGCGCTGTCGCCGATACGGATTGTATGTGGTGATGCGTTGCAACTGGAGTGGCCGGCGGGGCCTTGCCTGGTGTATCTATACAACCCGTTTCAAGGGCAGGTGATGCGGAAGCTGGTTGAGAGGCTGAGGAGTCGATTTGCCGAGAGCCCATGCGATCTCGAAGTGGTCTATCAAAAGCCGGAGCAGGCGGCGGTCTTTGAAGACGGATTTGAGATGGTGTGGTGTGAGGCGATTGCGATGTCAGAGGAGGATCGGGTGGCGGAGCTGGTGGCAGACCCGAAGGATGAGAGTCGGGCGTACAGGTTGCACCGTGCCTCGTGATGTTTGAGTGTATTTGCCGGTTCTAGAGGTTCAGATAACGGCGCGCTAGATTGTCCATCAGGTTTTCGGGAGCGTCGCATAGGCCTGTGTGGACGGGGGAGACCTGGATGATGGTGCTGCGGGGAGAGACGAGCCAGTGGAAGCGCTCGCGTTGACTGAGCTGCGAGATGGGACCCGCTGTCGGGTCTGCGGCACAGATGCGAGGGAAGGCTTCGACGTGGTTGCGAACCAGATCGAGATCGATCTCCGGCCAGAGTGCGAGGAGTCGTTGATCGTCGAGGTGAATGCGGGCTTCGAGGAAGCGCTGCTGCAGGCAGAACACGACGACGCCTGCGTTGATGAACTCTTCGCGCTCGACGCGAGGGACGACGCGAATGACTGCGTAGTCAAATGAGATGGGCGCGAGCACGGATAGCCTCCTGGGTGAAGATGGGGGATGCGGCGAGACGACGGGTGAGGAGATTGAGGTAGGCAGCGCGAGCTTCTGTGGGGGTGGGATGGCTTGATTGGAGCCACTCGTCGGGGACTTGCGCGAGGATTTCGCCGATGACCTCGGGATTGAGACGGCTGATTGCGTGAGCGGCGGATTGCTCAAGGCCTGCGGCCCATGGCAGGAGGATGTGGTGGCGGACGTCGGCGAAGGGGGAGTCGGCGAGGCGGTCGGCATCGGGCCAGTTGTGGTGAAAGTAGAGCGCTGCGCCGTGGTCGATGAAATAGAGCTTAGTGTGCCAGTTCAAGAGGTTGGCGTTGCGAGCGGTACGGTCTACGTTCAGGACGAAGGCGTCGAACCAGACGGCGAGGGAGGCGGTGTGCGAGTCGGCTTTGTTGCCGGCTGCGGGATCGAACATCGAGGAGCCGGGGAGATAGTCGAGAGCGAGGTTGAGTCCGACGCTGGCGCGAAGGAGGTCGCGGATCTCCTGGTCGGGTTCGTTGCGTCCGAGGGCTGGGTCGACCTGGGCGAAGACTAGTTCAGGAATATTGAGGCCGAGGGTGCGACCGATTTCGCCAGCGACGAGCTCGGCGACGAGAGCGAGTGGGCCCTGGCCGGCACCGCGAAATTTAATGACGTAGAGGCCGAGGTCGTCAGCCTCGACAATTGCGGGAAGAGAGCCGCCTTCGCGAAGAGCGGTGACGTACTGAGTGGCGCGGATGGTGCGAAGCATTGCTGCTTAGTGTAGCCGGGGGAGCCGCTCTGAGTGAAAGCGGCTCCCTCGGAGGATGGTTTAGCGGACTTTAAAGTCGGCGCGGCATCCGCGGTCAACCCAAAGGCCGCGACGGTCGGTGCCCCAGGTGCTGCCCTGGATGCAGGGGGAACCGCTGATCTGTCGGGCGAGTCGGACGTCACGGCTAGGGCCGATATCGCACCACCTTCTGTTGCCGTCATTGGAGGAGCAGGTAACGATGCGCGGCGCTCCATACTGCGGCGGGGGTGGGCCGCCAGCGGCGACGACAAACTCAGCGCGGCATCCACGGTCGACCCAGAGTCCGCGGCGGTCGGTGCCCCAGGTGCTGCCCTTGACGCAAGCAGAACCGCTGATCTGGCGCACGAGGCGGACGTCGCGGCTGGGGCCGATGTCGCACCAGTTTCTGTTGCCGTCATTGGAGGAGCAGGTGATGCGCGGCGGAGGACCATAGCCAGGCTGTGCGGATGCCTGTTTGGGGGCGATACAAGCGGCTACGATGAGAGTTGCAGCTACGACGAGAAGATTCATTGTGCGCGTCATCTTGCCTCTTTCGACATTTGGATTGTCAGGGCCCTTGAAGCGATTGCGTTTCGGGATGAGGATATCCCGGCCTTGAATGCTTGTCGAGGTTGGATGCGTTAAATTGAAAGGCCGTCACCTGTGAGGATGACGGCCTTTCAATTTTTGTTGATCGGTCGGTTAGATCACGCCGGCTGGTTTGGGATTTTGGGGATCAAATTTGGCGATCTGAATCTTTTCGGCGAGGCCGAGTTTACTGAGAACCCAGATGCAGTAGTAGTTAATGTCGAACTCGTACCAGGCGAGGCCGTGACGTGCGCTGACAGGATGGGCGTGGTGGTTGTTGTGCCAGCCTTCGCCGCCGGTGAGCATGGCCACCCACCAGTTGTTGCGGGAGTCGTCCTTGGTTTCGAAGCGACGCTTGCCCCAGAGGTGAGTGGCGGAGTTGACGAGCCAGGTGGCGTGAAGGCCGATGGTGACGCGGAGGAATGTTCCCCAGAGAACCATGCCGAGGGCGCCTGCGAAGTGGTGACCTGCGGGCGCGAGGGCTGCGCCGAGGGCGACCTGGAGCAGGCCGGTGACTACCAGAGGGACGTAGTGATACTTGCTGAACCAGACGTGGACGGGGTCCTTGGTGAGATCGGGAGCGTAGCGGCCGAGGAGGGCAGTTTCAGAGTGCAGGGCTCGGCCGGAGAGAATCCAGCCGGCGTGAGCCCACCAGGTGCCGTCGTGCGGAGTGTGGGGGTCGCCTTCGTGGTCGGAGTTCTGATGATGAACGCGGTGGGTGGCTACCCAGAAGATTGGACCGCCCTCAAGCGCGAGGCAGCCGCACATGGTGACGAAGTACTCGACCCACTTGGGAACCCTGTAGCCGCGATGGGTGAGGAGGCGGTGATAAGCCACGCCGATGCCGATGTTGATCGCGAAGAAGTACATGACGAAGAAGACGGCCAGATTTTTCCATGAGAAGAAGAAGAGGGAAGCAATCGCTCCGACGTGGAAGAGCCCCATGGCGATGGTGGTGATCCAGTTGATGCGGCCCTGCTGGTGTTCGCGGCCCATGCGGAGGTCCTGTTTGACCTTCTGGGTGACTTCGGCGACGGCTGGAACGGCGGCGGCGAGTTTGGGCGCTTTTACCGGGGCTTCTTCGATGGTGGTGATGGGAGTCATAATTTGGTCGCTGTCCTTGTGTTTCGGGTATTTCTCAGCTGCTGATACTGACGCTATCAGGGGTAACGGGAGACGTGGTGTAAGACTTTTGTAATGCCACCCAAAGGTGGGAGTTGATAGGCTTGAAGTATGACAATTGGGACTAAAGTTGCACCGTTTAGCTTAAAGCCGTGGTTTAGCGAAAGAGTTTGGGGTAAGAGCGATCTGAAGCCCTGGTATGACGAGACCGGGACGAACGAGTTGGTAGGCGAGGCTTGGCTGACGGGGCCGCAGTGTTTGGTGGAGACGGGACCTTTTAAAGGGCAAACGCTGGCTTCGGTTGGGGAAAAGATGGGTGGCGAATTTCCGCTTCTCGTGAAGATCTTGTTCCCGGCGGATAAGCTTTCTGTGCAGGTGCATCCGGATGATGCGCAGGCGAAGGCGATGGGAGAGACTCGGGGAAAGACCGAGTGCTGGTATGTGCTGGAGGCGGAATCGGGGGCAACGGTCGCGTTGGGATTGAAGCCGGGCGTCGGGGCGAAGGAAGTTGCGGCTTCGGTAGAAAGCGGGACGATGGAGACGCTGCTCGAGCATGTGCCTGTGTCGGTAGGAGACATGCTCTTTGTGGATGCGGGAACGGTGCATGCCATTGGGCCGGGTGTGGTGTTGCTGGAGACGCAACAGACGAGCGATGTGACCTATCGTCTGTATGACTACGGGAGACCGCGGGAGCTGCATCTGGAGAAGGGGCTGCAGGTGATCAAGCCTAAGACACAGGCGGGGAAGGTTGCGCCGCGAAAGATGGATGGGTTTACGCGGCTGATCGAGCAGAGATATTTTGTTGTGGATCGGTTTGAGCTTGGCGCGACGAAGGAAGAGACTGTGTCGCTCGATGGAGTTGGATGCCTGGTTGGGCTGACCGGCAGAGGAGTGGTAAGGACGCCCGATGGTGAGTTGGAGTTGATTCCCGGGAAGGCTGTGGTCGTTCCGATGGGAGACGACAATGTTGTTGTGGAGACGAATTCCGGAGTGTCGTTCGCACGATGTGTGGCTCCGGTTTAGAAGGGTGATGTTATGACCAGCCGAAGCGCAAAGACTCCTGCAAAATACGTTGCTCTACTGCGCGGCATCAATGTTGGAGGGAAGAATATGCTGCCGATGAAAGAGTTGGTGGGACTCTTTTCGGCGGCAGGATGCGGCGAAGTGGTGACGTATATCCAGAGTGGGAATATTGTCTTCTGCGCGGAGGACAAGGTGGTGAAGCAACTCGATCGCGTGATTGCCAAGCAGGTGGAGGATCGGTTCGGGTTGAAGGTGCCGGTGGTGTTGCGGACTGCCTCAGAGCTGGATGCAGTGGTCCGCGGAAATCCATTTTTGAAGGCTGGGGCTGGGGAAGAGATGCTGCATGTTTTATTTTTGGCAGATCGGCCAAGTGCGGATTTAGTTGCCGGGCTGGATCCTGCGCGGTCGGCGCCGGATGAGTACGTGGTGGTGGGAAGAGATATTTACGCAAAGCTGGTGACTGGGGCGGCAAAGACGAAGCTGACGAACGCTTATTTCGATTCGAAGCTGAAGACCGTGAGCACGATGAGGAACTGGCGCACGGTTTTGAAGCTTGCGGAGATGTCGTCCTGATTCGGTTGCGCTGGTCGAGTCGAGAGCTAGTTGAGGAAGACGCTTAACTCGTTGGCGGCGTTACGAAGATGGTTGAGGAAACGGCTCTGCATCTCGAGGACGGAGAGGCGCGGGGCGTTGCCGCTGAGATTGAGGGTGGCGACGACGCGGCCCGAGGCGGCATAGACGGGGACGGCGAGGGAGCGTAGGCCGACTTCATACTCCTGATCGACGAGCGCATATCCGTTGCGACGGACGTTGCGCAGGGCGAGGCGAAGCTTTTCGACTGAGGTGATGGTGCGGGTGGTGTGCGGGGTGAGTGCGGCTTTGGCGAGGTACTGCTCGAGCTGCTCGGTGGGGAGGTAGGCGAGGAGCACGCGGCCCATGCTGGTGCAGTAGGCGGGAAGACGACTGCCGATGTGCAGGTCGACGGCCATGACACGGTTGACCTGGGTGCGAGCGATGTAGACGATGTCTTCGCCGTCGAGAGTGGCGACAGAGAAGGACTCGCGGAGGGCGGCGGACATGCGCTCGAGGATGGGCTGGGCAGCGGCGGAGAGGGTGTTCGATGCGGTGTAGGTGTGGGAGAGGGTGAGCATGCGCGGACGGAGAGAGTAGCGTGAACCGTCTTCTGCGCCGGCAAAGCCAAGCTTGGTGAGGGTGTAGAGGCAACGGCGCACTGCGGCGCGAGAGAGACCGGTTTTCACGCTGAGCTGCGAGATGGTCATCTGCGGAGACTGCTGAGTGAACGCCTGGATGACAATGAGACCGCGGGCGAGCGAGGTCATGAAGTTGGGGTCGCCTGTGAAGATATCAAGGGATGAAGCGGGTGTGGGTTTGGGTGTTGCCGGAGGAGCGGGCGGGAGGGAGGAGTCGGGCGATGCGAGGGTTTGGCGGGGGGTGAGGCTCATGCGGGTCCCTTTCCGTGACGTTATCAAACGCAATGTTCGATAGACGGACTATTACTACGATAAACGCACGGATTCGATATCGCAAGATGCTGCGAGAATCGGGCTTCGATATTGAAGCGGCATTTCTCCATTTATCGCAAGCATGGGGGGCAGAGCGACGGACCTTTTGTGGGGTTCTCCGACAGGAGGGTCTAACGCTGGTCGAGAACGGCTAGCACATCGGCTGGTTCGGGGCGAACCCGAAAGTCAGCGTGGGCTTCTGCAAAGAGGATGGTGTTGGTTTGGTCGATTACGAAGACGGCGGGGAGCGGAAGGCGCCAACTGGCCTCGGTGGCGTTGTGATAGCTGAGGCCGGAGTTGTTGAAGGGGATGTTGATAAGAATGGACTGATAGTAGCTGCGGAGCTCTTGAGGAATGGTGTGGGCTATGCCAAATTGGTCTGCGATGGTAGCGCCGGGGTCGGCGAGCAGAGGATATTGCAGGCCGTGCTGCTCGAGAGTGAAAGCGTTTTGGCGAGTGGTTTGAGGGGATATGGCGACGAAGATGGCGCCGCGCTTGCGGAGGTCGGTGTGCAGATCGCGCCAGGCTTCGAGTTCGGTGACGCAGTAAGGATCCCAACGGCCACGGAAGAAGTTGATAACGAGTGGGCCGAGGGCCAGTAGGTCGGAGGAACGGACAGGTTTGTGAGTGAGAGCATCTTCGAGAGTGAAAGCCGGAGCTTGCGCCCCGGCTTTCAGTGTTCGGTCCTCAATGCCGGTGTTGAAGAGATCCTCGGTTGCTCTTTCGGAGATGGCGAGGCGCTCGGGCTGAACGAGGGCGCGTGTATTTTGCGTGATGCGGTCCAGTTGGTCCTGAAGCGAGATGTTGAGAGCAGCGGTCACAACTACATTATTGCAGCTGTCTCGAGGTTTTTGGTGGTGGTCGGGCTTTCAGCAACGTTCGTTTTGGCGTGGCAGGAAGTGGCGGGTTGTGACTGCTGCGCTACGGTTTTGTTGTGACTGGCGTTGGCGGCTACGGGGGCGGCCTTCATCTCCTTGATGAGAGTGACGAGACGGGCGAAGGCCTGTTCGCGGGCGGTTTTGTTGCCGGGCACGGTGTTGCCGGGATCTTCGCCGGCGCGCATGAAGCCGTGACCTGCACCGTCGTAGGTGATGGGTTCATACTTTTTGCCAGCGGCTTTCATCGCGGCTGTGGTTGCGGGGATGGTGGCGCCGATGCGTGCATCGTTGCCGGCGTAGAAGCCATAGACGGGTGCGGTGATTGTGGTCACGTCTGATGGACCGGGGCCGTAGAAGACAAAGGCGGCGGAGAGATCTTTGCGATGTGCGGCGAAGGCGAAGGATTTCCCTCCTCCCCAGCAGAAGCCGGTGACGGCGATTTTGCCGTTGGCTGCGGGGAGCTTCTTGCCGTAGTCCGCTGCTGCGTCTAGGTCGGCGTTGACGACGGCGGCATCGAGGCCTGAGACGGCTTTCACGGTGGCGTCCTGATCGGGGAAGGCCTCAGAGCCGCCGCCGTTGGGGCCGAAGCCAGTGAGGAGGTCAGGGGCGATGACGATGAAGCCTTGCGCAGCTAATTCGTCTGCCATCTCTTTGGCCCAGTCGCTGAGGCCGAAGATCTCATGGATGAGGATGACGACGGGAGCTTTGGTTTTGACTTCGGGGTATACGACGAAGGCCTGGACGGTGCGGTCACCGTGCTTGAGAGGGACGTATTCATGATGGCGCGGGGAGGCTTCGAGACGGGCTTTGGCCCAGTCTTGTGCGTGGATCGTAGCGGTGGCGAGGGGAAGGAGAAGAGCTGCAGCGAAGAGTCGGATGGCGCGAGGCATCGTGAAAGTCATGGGGAGGAGTGTAGTACGCGATGGAGGGGAGGGACAAGATGCGGCTCTTGATTTGCTGCCGAATTATTGTGAGGGTCAATAAATGGCGCAGGAGCGATGCAACTTCGCAACGGCGATAGGTGGGCTTTTATACTTCGCGGATGGACAAGTTTCATATGCGGGTTGCAGGCGGAGACGATGTTGCTGCGATCCGTGAGCTGATACAAGCCTCGGTGCGGGGGCTGCAGGTCGCGGACTATTCCTTAGCGCAAAGAGAGGGAGCTTTGGCTACGGTGTTCACGGTAGATAGTCAGTTGATTGCGGATGGCACTTACTTTGTAGCGATCGCTGAGGGCGGAGTGATGGCTGGATGTGGCGGATGGAGCTTCCGGAAGACTTTATATGGAGGGGATCATCAGATGGAGAAGATTGCGCCGGAGAGGTTGGACGCACAGAAGGACGCTGCGAAGATTCGAGCGATCTTTGTGCATCCGGATTTTGCGCGGATGGGTCTGGGAAGCCTGATTCTCGCCACCGCTGAAGAAGCCGCGAAGGCAGAAGGGTTCACTCGCTTCGAGATGGGCAGTACCTTGACGGGTGTCACGCTCTATGAACAGAAGGGATATCGTGAAGTCGAACGCAAGAAGGTGCCGGTGAGTGGCGGCGAGACAATTGAGGTGGTTCGTATGGTGAAGGTTGCCAGCGAGACCTGTCGTTGAGTCGCACTTGAGAGCAAGGGAGCGTTTTTCAATCGCACGGCATACTTGCTTGAGACTTTCAAATGTATTGCTGAGTGAGGCAGTGACTGCGATGAGCGTGACAAAGTGTTGACGTTGGCGAGCGGGTGTGTAGTCTTCAGGTAGATGGAGGTCCTGCTCGATGGTTGAAATGCCGATGATTGCGAAGGGTGTTGATGAGCTTTACTTGCTGCCAGGGATGACGAATCGGCATGGGCTCGTAGCAGGAGCTACTGGGACAGGTAAGACCGTCTCGCTGCAAGTGATGGCGGAATCACTGAGTTCGATCGGCGTGCCCGTGTTTGCCGCGGACGTGAAGGGGGATTTGTCGGGTATTTCCCAGGCTGGGAAGAGTTCGCCGAAGTTTGACGCTCGGGTTGCGGCGATGGGACTGGGCGAATGGAGCTTTGCTGGATGGCCGGTGGTGTTCTGGGATGTGTTTGGGAAGCAGGGGCATCCGGTGCGTGCGACGGTGAGCGAGATGGGGCCGCTGCTCTTGAGCCGGATTCTGAACCTGAATGACACGCAGACAGGGGTGCTGACTCTGGTTTTCAAGATCGCCGACGACAGTGGGTTGCTGTTGCTGGATATGAAAGACATGCAAGCGATGCTGCAGCACGTGGGCGAAGCCGCGAAGGAATACCAGACGCAATATGGAAATATTTCGGCAGCAAGTATCGGTGCGATTCAACGGGGGTTGGTGGCGTTGGAGCAGCAGGGAGGAGACCTTTTCTTCGGCGAGCCAGCGTTGAACATCGATGATCTGTTGCAAGTAGATTCGAGCGGCAAAGGGGTCGTGAACATTTTGGCGGCCGATAAGTTATTGCAGTCGCCACAACTGTATGCAACGTTTTTGCTTTGGTTGATGAGTGAGTTGTTTGAGAAGCTGCCGGAGGTTGGCGATCTCGAAAAGCCGAAGCTGGTGTTTTTCTTCGACGAGGCCCATCTGTTGTTCAATGATCTGCCTTCGGTTTTGCAGAATCGCATTGAGCAGGTGGTGAGGCTGATTCGGTCGAAGGGGGTTGGGGTGTTCTTTGTGACGCAGAATCCGATCGACGTGCCGGATACGGTTCTGAGCCAGTTGGGGAATCGTGTGCAGCATGCGTTGCGTGCGTTTTCGCCTCGAGATCAGAAGGCGGTGAAGGCAGCGGCGCAGACATTCAGGGCGAATCCGAAGGTGAATGTAGAGGCGGTAATTACCGAGTTGGGCGTGGGTGAGGCGCTGGTTTCGTTTTTGGATGAGAAGGGGATTCCCGGGATGGTGGAGCGGGCGATGGTGTGCCCGCCGCATAGTCAGATTGGACCGATTACGCCGGAACAGAGGGCTGCGATTATAAAGAATTCGGTGGTGGCGGGGGTGTATGAGACGGTGGTGGACCGGGAGTCGGCTTATGAGCGGCTGAAGGGGAAGGTGGGGGCTGCGCCTGCGGGTGCTCCTGCGGCAGCGGGCTCGGGATGGATGGAGGCTGCGGGTAGTGCGCTGGGTGGGGTGTTGGGGTCGGGGGGATCTCGGCGCGGGGATACTGTGCTGCAGGCGGCGGTGAAGAGTGCGGCGCGGACGATGGGGAGTACGGTGGGGCGGCAGCTGATCCGTGGGGTGTTGGGTTCGCTGCTGGGCGGGTCGAAACGGTAGACGGCGGTGGTGGGTTCGCTGGGCTATTTGGTGCAGGAGGAGCAGGTGCCGTAGACGAAGAACTCGTGGCTGGAGTACTTGAAGCCGCGGGGGAGCTTGGGGCGGGATTGCATCTCGCAGCCTTCGAGTTCGTGAACGGTGCCGCAGATGTTGCACTGGAAGTGGTGGTGGTGGGCCTTGCCGGCTACTTCGTAGCGGGTGGAGTGGCCGGGGACGTCGACCGGGGTGAGCCAGTTGTCGTCGACCAGGCTGCCGATGTTGCGGTAGACGGTGGCGATGCTGAGGGCATCGACCTCTTTCTGGGCGAGGGCGAGGGCTTCGTCGGGTGAGAGGGGGCGATCGGCCTCAAGGAAGGCTGCGCGGATGGCGTCTTTCTGGCGGGTGTTCCGGGTCTGGACCGTGGTTGGCATGAGCACGCTTGGGTAGCGTCTTATCCTAGCGTGTTGCGAAGATACTCTCAACTAGATGGTTTTATGGGGAGGGCTGAGTTGGCCCATTCGGTGGTGCGGAATGGGCCTGCAGCAGCTAGATAACCTTCATCAGAAGCAGGATGAGGACGATGAGCAGGATGAGGCTGATGCCGCCTCCGCCGTAGTAGCCGAGGCCAGGTCCCATGCGATAACCGCCAAAGCCGAACACCAAAATCAGAATGAGCAAGAGGATAAGCATCTAGTTTTCTCCGTTCGGCGAAAATTCGCCAGATGGAGGTGTGATGCAGATTTTGTTACAGACGCAAGAAGAATCTGCGCGTGCTGGTGCGGGTCGGGGATGGGATCGTACGACTGACCCCTCCCCCTCCTCGGTGGGGGGTATTTTGGGAGGAACTCTTTTATTTTCAATGGCTTGCGGGTGGTGTGCGTCTGTAAAATATTCAAACTAAAAGGTTTGTTTGCAAAATACTTCTTTTGAGTCATTTACGGGGTTTTCTGTCTCATCAAACTGATCTTGCGGCGGGTTCGGGTGCTGTTAATAATAGGATAGCTGGCCGACAGGGGTGAATACGCCACGCGAAAATGAGCGTCTGGAGCGGGTTTTCGCGTGGTTGGGGCTTGACATGCGATTTTTGGGTTGTTTTTGAGATTATTTCGCTGGCGCTTGCTGGTGTGAGGGTTCGGTGCTTTCTTTCAGGGGCTTGCCGATCTCCCAGTGATGGCCGAAGGGGTCGAGGACGCGGCCAATGCGCCAGGCTTGCTCGGTTCTGATGGGGCAGACGACGGTGGCGCCGGCGGCTACGGCGCGGTTTAAAGCGGCGTCGGGGTCTTCGGTGGTGAGGACCATGTGGACGGTGCCTCCGTTGAGGGTCTCGGGGCTGAACTTCTGGTATTGGGGCTCTTCGTCGGCCACCCAGAATCCGTAGCCGTTGACGGTGAGGTTGGACATCACTCCACCGGCGGGGTCTTCGTGACGGCGGATCTCGTCGGCTCCGAAGGCGGATTTGTAGAAGTCGACGGCTTTGGCTGCGTTGCGGACGGATAGGAAGGGGACGAGGGTGGTCTTTGGGGTGTTGGCGGAGGGATCCGTCATGGGAGGCTCCTCTTTCGGTGGCTTGTGTGTTTGACGCGGAGCGAGTGCCCACTGGTTCGATGCGACGAAATGAATGGGCATCGGGCATAACATTGCTGCGTGTAAACGGTCTCACAGTTATGAATGACGGCCCGGGCAGGTGAATCGACTTATTTAGGAGGCTCGTGCAATGACAAATCGAATGGTAGGAGCGATTGCGTCTGGCGTGGTGTTTGGTGTGGTTCTTCTCGGTGCTAGTGGCGTCGGCCGGGGGCAGGGAGCGAAGGCGGTGTATCCGGCGATGGCTCCGATAGAGCAGTACCGCGTGGCGAGCGTGGCGGAGGAGGTTGCTCTGGCGCGCAGTGCGGCCAATGCGTCAGTGAGCGGCGATGCTGAGGTGATGGTGCTCGGCAGCCACGGCTATGAGACAGCGGCGAAGGGGACAAACGGCTTCGTCTGCCTGGTTGAGCGTTCGTGGGCTACTAACTTTGACGACCCTCAGTTCTGGAACTCGAAGCTGCGCGCGCCGCACTGCTTCAATGCGGCTGCTGCGCGGTCGGTGATGCCGGCATACCTGAAGCGGACGGAGTTGGTGCTGTCCGGATTGCCGAAGGATCAGGTGGAGGCACGCATGAAGGAGGCGGTGGCGACGAAGGTCATTGGGGTGCCCGAGGAGGGAGCGATGTGCTACATGATGTCGAAGCAGGGATATTTAAACGACAGTGCCGGCCACTGGCATCCTCATGTGATGTTCTTCCTGCCGACTACGGAGGCGGCGAAGTGGGGCGCGAACCTCGATGGATCGCCGGTCTATGCCGCGCAGGGAGCTCCTGAGCCGGTGACGACGTTTATGGTTCCGGTGACGACGTGGTCGGATGGAACGGTGGATTGAAGTGACGCTTTGATGCGATCGGCTAGTTTTCTTTTTCGAGTTCGACGACCATGACCTCCATGGGTTTTTCTCCGGCGTTGATGTCGGAGTGGAGGGTGTTGGGGGGCATGGCGGGGAGCCAGTAGGCTTTGCCTGTCTCCCAGACGTGTGGCTCGATGTTGCCGGAGGGGTCGACGATGTTCATGGTGCCGCCGGTGAGGGCGATGATGACTCGGGGATGATCGTGGTGATGCATGGCGAGGGGCTGGTTCGGCATGACGATTGTCTTCCAGACTTTGACGTCTGGATTTTCAAATTGAGGGAATCTTTGTGTCTTCTGTTCGACCTGTGAGATGAGGACAGAGGTGCTGAGGGCGGCCGCTGCGAAGGCGGCCACGTGGATGGCGTGCTTCATGGGTGTCTCCTTGTGGCGAGGAGTTTAGCATGCACTCGGGCCTACGGGATTGAAGGGGGGCGCTAGTGGTGCGAATGCCTACGTCCCAAATTTCAACTGCTCTTCAGTATTGGGAGGGTTCGCAATTCTTTCCTACTAACTCTTTGCATGGTCTTGTTGAAAAGATCGACGCTTGGAGCCGCTCTTACACCTGTATAAAGTCCATAATCCAAGATTAGTGCCAAGTATTTCCGCCCTGCTTCACCTACAGTTACACCCTCACTGATTACGTGAAGAAGTCGAAGATCGACAAGTTTTAGAACATCTCGATATAGATTTTCTGAGTTGCGTATTTCGACTAGAAATGCGTTCTTTTTGTGTTGCTTTACGCAGAAGTCTTTTACCTCTTCGAGCACCTCCGATATCGAAGGTCGATCTGATGACCCAGCGAGATCAACATCAAGCTCACGCATTTTCTGACTTACCATTTCAGAGGTGGCCATATTCACATCGCTAACAGTTACTCGCCCTCGGTTTAGAGCCGTGGCCTTCGTGATTGCTTGCGTGAACATGTTTAGAGCATCTCGTGGAACTCCGGCAGACACCCAGACGAGTCGTGCCAATACGTCGGGACTATTGCAAAGAAATTTCACAGAGGGAAGACCACAGTATTTTGCATGCGCGTCGAGGATCCCTTCGATATGTTCCGAAGCACGCTCTGGCATCGTTAAGTTGTAGTCAAGCCTAATCGTCTGTGCGTCCTGTGGAATCTGAAGGCCAGCATGTTCCGGGTTATTCCACGTTCGAGTCAAAGTTTCAATTGCGGAGAGTTTCAGGTAAATATTGTTCCCTCGTGTGACGGAATAGATAAGGCCTAGAAGTTTTGGCTGAGCTTCTATATCTAGAACATGGAAATCATCTAGAAAGATAAACATGGGACCAATCGACGCGAGAGCTCCGCGTATGCTCGGAAGCATCATCCGCAGTTTTTGCTCGTCATGTTGGCCCTCACCTCGAACCCGCTTCAGTTCGCTTTCGACAGATTGAGCAATCGGATTGAGCTGAACAATTTCCGCAAGTTGGCGAAAAACTTCGAGAAAGACGTCTATCGCCACCGCTGAGTCATGACGTTTTTCGAACACCTGCATATCTATCCAAACGGAGATCTCTTCGATTTCCTGCCTCGAGCGCATCGCATACAGGAGTAGGCTAGATTTTCCGGCACCACGACGTCCATACACGACATGATTAGCTCTCGCAAGAATTTGGTCCTCGGCATGTGAGACCGAGCGGGTATAGCGGGCAACGAATTCATTGCCGAAGCTAAATCTATTGATGTTCAGAGACTCCGAAAGAACTCTCAGAAAGTAACGAGCTTCGGGACTCTGAATGCGATTTTTTGGTATTCCTTTCTTCACTGTTATCGAGGTGATTCCAGAGGATTCGGCCGCAGCGGAGATGTCCAATGCGGCCTGGAAAAAACGCTCAGAAGGCTCAGCGATGCGGATGACGATCGCATTTCCATTCGGCCGTGGTTTGACTTCAAAATCAGGATTTTTTAATCCGCTCAGTTTTGCAAACTGGATCAAAACTTCAGGCTCAATGCCGACATTAACATTCACGGTGTTATTCCTTTAGCCACTAAAAATGTTCGAGCGTCGGCGATAAAGTCAGCGACAAGAACTTGTGTTGTCAGAAGTCCTAATGCGAGGATACCGATCGATGAAGTGTGATCGTAGTCGCATAAATTTCGGTCTTCTCGCAAGGCACTAAGCTGATTTTGGTAGGAAGCAATATTGGGGAATCCGGAAGGCAAAGTTTCAATTTTCTTGTGATCTGTTGAATCGGCGCTGTAGTCACCGTTGTTGCAAAGCCTGACCGATCGTGAGACGTTGTACGCGCCATAGTAATAGCGAGAAATCTTCTGACGCCAGTCTCGGTTGTTCTGTCGTCGGGCGAAAAGGTAATGGTTTCTCCCAAGGCGATACAGCTGGATCACACTCTGAGTCAGAGCGGCTTCTATAGCCGCATTGCTGGCTGGGCTAAGAAGATGAGTAAGATTTGCTTGCATTTTCCTGACATTTGGCGCGGCAAGCAAGACGTGCGGCGAACTCGGCATGGAAGCTGATTATAAAGTCTTTATTTGATATCGCAATCCTATCGTCCGAATTTTTGGCGGCCTTGCATTTGGCTCATCATGCGTTGCTGGGCTTTGATGCCGCCGCCACCGCCGAGTGACTTGAACATCTTGCGCATCTGGGCGTATTGGCGCAGGAGGTTGTTGACGTCCTGTACGGTGGTTCCGCTGCCGCGGGCGATGCGCTTGCGGCGGTTGCCGTTGATGATCTCGTGGTCGAGGCGCTCTTTTTGCGTCATCGAGTTGATGATGGATTCGACGCGGGTGAACTGGCCTTCGTCTACGTTTTCGACGGCTTGTTGCATGCCTGCGAATGGGCCTACTGAGGGCAACATTTTTAAGATGGATTTCATGCTGCCCATCTTTTTGATCTGACGGAGCTGGTCGCGGAAGTCGTCGAGGGTGAAGCCGTCGCCGGAGAGGGCTTTCTTGGCGAACTGCTCGGCCTTGCCGCGGTCGAGGGTGGCTTCGGCGCGTTCGAGGAGGGTGGCGATGTCGCCGTGACCCATGATGCGGGAGACGATGCGGTCGGGGTGGAAGGGCTCGAAGGCGTCGGGCTTTTCTCCAGTGCCCAAGAATTTGATGGGTGCTCCCGTCACGTGGCGGATGGAGAGGGCAGCGCCGCCGCGGGCGTCGCCGTCCATCTTGGTGAGGATGGCGCCGGTGATGGTGAGAAGATCGTTGAAGGCCTTGGCGGAGTTGACGGCGTCCTGGCCGGTCATAGCGTCGGCGACGAAGAGGATCTCGGAGGGGTTGAGGAGCTTTTTGAGCTGCGCCATCTCGTCCATGAGGGAGGCGTCGATCTGGTTGCGGCCGGCGGTGTCGACGATGAGCATGTCGCAGCCGAAGTTGGCGGCTTCGCGCTTGGCTTCTTTGGCGAGGCGGAGGACGGCGTCGGTGCCGGGTTTTTCTTCTGTCAGTTTGCCCTCATAGAGCTGGGCGGAGATGGAGCGGGCTACGATGGCGAGCTGCTCGCGGGCAGCGGGACGGTAGACGTCGACCGAGACGAGCATGGGACGGTGGCCGGCTTTTTTTAGCCAACTGGCCAGCTTGCCTGAGGTGGTGGTTTTACCGGAACCCTGGAGGCCTGCCATGAGGATGACGCTTGGCGGCTGGGAACTTTTTTGGAAGCGGGCGGTGTCGCGGCCCAGGAGGTTGACTAGCTCGTCGTGGACGATCTTTACGATTTGCTCTGACGGGCTTAGGGCGGTGGCGACCTTTTCGCCGATGGCGCGGGTGCGGATGTGCTCGACGAGCTCGTTGACGACGGTGAGGTTGACGTCGGACTCGAGGAGGGCGAGGCGGATCTCGCGGATGGCGTCGGAGATGTTCTCGTCGGAGATGGTGCCCTGGCCGCGGAGGGTCTTGAAGGAACGCTGGAGTTTGTCGCTTAGGTTTTCAAACATGACTGCTACAAGTTTACAGGGAATGACGGGGTGCGCGGAAATGCCCACTACGCGCGCAAATGCCCGCTGCGCGCGGGGCGGTCACTTCGTGACTTGTGTCCCCCTTTGGGTGGCGCTCCCGTTGGTCGCGATGGTGGAGCTGCGGCTAATTTAATACGCCGCCTTTAGCGAAGGTGATGGTGAGATCGACCAGGTGGGTGTTGGGGTCGGCGATGGCGTCGTAGGTGGCGGAGTAGCCGGAGAGGGATTGGAGGGCGCTGTTGTTGTGGAGGAAGTTGGTGAGGTAGTTGGTGTCGTAGAAGTCGCCGGGGTTCATATGCCACGCGGAGTCGAATTGCTTCTGCTGCTCGGCGGAGAGGCCCAGGGCTTTGACGCTGTGGATGTGGTATTGGGTGCCGGGGTCGACGGTGATGGTGTAGGAGACGTGGTGGCTGAGGTGGTCGAAGGTGGGTGAGGCCTTAACCTTGGCATCCTGAAAGCCCTTGGCGAAGTAGGCGGCGGTGATGACGGAGAGGCTTTGGTTGAGAGCTGCTTCGGAGGCCATGTCTCCGGGCTTCATCTTGACTTGTTTGTTGAAGTCGGCGGTGCTGATGACGTCGGAGCCGGGCCAGTTGAGCTGAAAGAGTTGGTAGGGCTGGCCTTCTTTGAGGGTGGCGGTGAAGGCGACGTCGACGCTGTTGGGGGTGACTTGGGGCGGGGCCTGGGCCAGGTTGAGAACGGCCACATCGAGGTAGCCCGCATCGTGGTAGGCCGAGGTGAGCGCGTTGGTGATGGTGGTGCGAGTGGTGTTGTTGTCGAAGGGTTGATCGGTCTGGCTTTTGATTACGGGGTCGAGCCTGGGCTGCATGGTGGGCGAGGCGCGAACGAGGGTGAGAGTATGGACGCGAACCTGGGGGGAGTCGATGGCGAAGCCGATGGAGGTTGGCGCGGCTCCGGGCTTTGCGCTGTTGGCGATGGCTACGACGTTGGCGGTCACGCCCTTTTCCGCGACCATGGCTTTGAGGGCGGAGATGATGCTGTTCTGGAAGTTGCCGGTTGTGGGGACGACGCCGGTGTAGAGGGGGACGCGGGCCTTGAGCGCGGTAGTGAGTTCGGAGGGAGACCACCAGACGAAGTTGGTGAAGGTGGCGGGGAGGAGATTCGAGTCCG
Source organism: Tunturiibacter psychrotolerans (assembly GCF_051013365.1). GTDB lineage: Bacteria > Acidobacteriota > Terriglobia > Terriglobales > Acidobacteriaceae > Edaphobacter > Edaphobacter psychrotolerans_A. Next base: position 4,270,070 of record NZ_CP132941.1, read on the forward strand.
GCATGGGCTTCAGGGTGAAGAGGAGGCCTTTTTCGTTGGAGGCGAAGTTGATGTCAGAGAAGAGGCCGGTGTCGCCGAGGTGTTGGGCGGCAGCTTGAAGCGCGTCTTGGGTCGAGGTTGCGCCGGGAGTGAGGCCGGTGACTTTGAGGAGATCGGCTTGCGAGTAGGCGGGGGTTCCTTCGAAGGTTATCGGAGGGACTGTGAAGGTTTGGGCGGGGAGATGGAGGGGGAGGACGGTGAGGCAGAGAGCGAGGAGAGCGGGCCTGAAAGTCGTCGAGCGCATTGTGTAGGAACCTTATCCTATGAATGAACCTGCTACAAACACTTTTGTGGGGATGGCAAAGCGATGCATTAGCAAGTTTTGTTGTGGTTTTGTTGAAGATCAGAGGTGGCGCTGGAGGAGGATCAGATCTAGCCAGCGGTCGAATTTGAAGCCGACCTGGCGGAGGTGGCCTACGCGTTCGAAGCCCAGGCGCTCATGGAATCGAACGGAGGCGGTGTTTTCTGCGTCGACGCCGCCGATAAGTGTGTGCTTGCCGAGACGTTGGGCATGAGGCAATAGAGCGAGAAGTAGTTTGGTGCCGATGCCGCGACCACGTTGGGCGGCATGGACGTGAACCGTGTGCTCGGCGGTGAAGCGGTAGCCTGAGCCACTGCGGAAGTCTCCAAAGGTTGAGAAGCCGACGATGTGTGTGGGGCTGAGGGATTCCTCGCAGGCCAATTCGGCGCACGCTACGAGAATGGGATAACTCGATTCTGTTCGAGAACGGAACCAGGCGAGGCGCTCTTCCAGAGTGACTGGCTGGTCGCGGTATACGGCGGTAGAGTTGGCGACGATGTCGTTATAAATTGCAAGGATTTCGGGTAGATCGGACTCGTCGGCCGAACGGATGAGCATGGGGAACTGTCCTCGTTTGAGTAGAGATCTCGATCTGATTATCTTGCGGAACGACTATGGTGGCGGGTGGATTTTTTGTGCCGGTGAGGTAAGAGCTTCGCAAGTGGCGGGCTTGGTGCGTGGCCAGATTGGTTCGGGGTGTGAGTCGGAGGCGCACGGAGGTTTGGGGGGCCGGATAATCGGTCTATGCAGGATACAGGTCAAGCTTCGGGGAATGTTCGAGTTGTGCGGGAGTTTGTTGCGTATCTGCGCGTAGAGAAAGGGCTTCGGCCCGCGAGTTGCGAGGCGTATCAGCGGGATCTAGAGCAGTTTGCCGAGCATGTTGAGATGCGGAATGGGTTGTTGCTGGGAGCCACGCAGGCGGATGTGAGTGGATTCATGGAGGGACTGCGGGGGCATGGGGTGGAGTCGCGTTCGATTGCGCGGAAGCTTAGTTGTCTGCGTGGGTTCTATCGCTGGCTGCTGATGGATAAGCGGATCGCGCATGACCCGACGGTGAATGTGGAGACGCCTGCCAGCTGGAAGGTGCTGCCGAAGTCGCTGGCAGAGGGCGAGGTGGCGGAGATGCTCGAGCGCACTGGGGTCGCGGCGAGGAGCGATGGCGCCGATGGACTGGCACTGCGGGATCATGCGATTTTGGAGATGCTGTATGCGGGTGGGCTGAGGGTGGGGGAGATCTGTGCGCTGCGGGTGGAGGATGTGCATCTCGATCAGGGGCGGGCGCAGGTTCGGGGCAAAGGCGATAAGGAGAGAATTGTGCCGCTGGGGCGGTCGGCGGTGGAGGCTTTGGAGAGATATCTGGCGGTAGGCAGGCCTGAGCTGGTGAAGAGCGGCCTGGAGCGTGGAAGTCACGTGGTGCAGAGAGCGCTGTTTCTGAGTGTGCGGGGGCATGCGCTGACGCGGCAGTGGGTTTGGGAGATGGTGCGGTCGGTTTCGGGGACAGGGAGTAAGGCTAGTCCGCATATGCTGCGGCATAGCTGCGCGACACACATGGTGGAGCATGGGGCGGATTTGCGTAGTGTGCAGACTTTGCTAGGGCACGCCGATATTGCTACGACGCAGGTTTATACCCATGTGGCTCTGGGACATTTGAAGAAGGTGCATCGGGAGCATCATCCGCGGGGGAAGAGACGGGCTGAGGCGAGTTGAGGTGGGAACGGGATGGGAGAGCGGTCGTGCTTCGCACGGTGCCCACATCTCAAAATCGAGATATGGGGCACCCGCTTGTTCGGACGTTCACTCGACGAATTGATATATGCCGTACCCGATTCGCGGGGTGTCGGTCTGATTTTTGTTGATATGCACCTGGTGCCGTTGATGTGCAGAGTCCCTGAAAGTTGAGGATTTATGCCGGAAGAAGTCAGTGAATTCGACAGGTTGGCCGAGGGGTTTCTGGCGATGCTCGCGAATGAGCGCGGGGCGTCGGAGCATACGGTGCGGGCTTATGCGCGGGAGGTGCGGAGCTTCGCGGCTTATCTTGGCGAGACGCTTGGCAAAGATGCGCAGGTGGGTACGGTGGAGCATCTGCATATTCGCGCTTATATGGGATTGCTCTATGAGCGGGGGTTGACCAAGGCTAGTGCTGCGAGGGCGCTGGCGGCGGTGAGGAGCTGGTTCAAGTGGCTGGCGAAGGAGGGGAAGGTGGCGCAGAATCCTGCGCTGCTGGTGAGTACTCCGAAGCTGCCGAAGCATCTGCCGCGTGTGCCTAGCGTGGAAGAGGTGAATCGAGTTTTGAATTCGCTGGATGGAGTGGGTGCGGCGAAGAAAGATCAGCCTGAGACTGCGGCGTGGCCGGAGCGGGATCGTGTGATCTTCGAGTTGTTGTATGGGTGCGGGATTCGGAACTCGGAGCTGGTGGGACTGAATATGGGCAGCGTGAAGTGGCGTGATGACGCGGTGTTGGTGCGTGGAAAGGGGCGGAAGGAGCGGCTGGTGCCGTTGGGAGATGAGGCGGCGACGGCGCTGCGGGCGTATCTTCCTTTGCGCCAGGCGAAGCTGATGGCGGCGGGGAAGGGTGGGTTGGTGCAGGAGGGGCCGCTGATGATGAACCTTCGTATGCGGGGGGATTGCAGGTTGACGACGCGGAGTGTGGGAAGGATTGTGAAGGCAATTGCGCTGAGCAGGGGGCTGGCGGCGGATGTGCATCCGCATACGCTGAGGCATGCGTTTGGTACGCATATGTTGGAGGAGGGGGCGGATCTGCGGGCGATTCAGGAGATGCTGGGGCATGAGCGGCTGTCGACGACGCAGCGATATACGCAGCTGACGGTGGGTCAGGTGCAGAAGGTTTATGACGAGACGCATCCTCGAGCGAAGTGATTTTTTTCTGCGGTGGTGGGAGGGCGTTTTTGCTGGGGGTTTTGGTGATTATGGCGTTTTCGGTGTGGTGTTTTGATGGTGGGATCGTGGTGGGTTGTGGTGAGTTTGTGGTTTGCTGATGGTGCTTTTTTCGTGGTGGGAAAAAGTGACAGGCTTTTGAGATTTATTTTTGGTTGCGTTGGTTTGGACGTGGAGTTCGAGGGTGGTTGAAACCCATGTCTCAGCATCGAGGCATGGGGCACCCGCATGTTGCAACTTTATTCGATATGGGCCGTCAATGATTTTGCGTGGCTTCTGATTTTGCCTAGTGTTTGGCGAAGACGTAAAAGTCGGCGAAGGATGTGTTGTCGGGATGGGCGGGGTCGTAGGGGAATTCGTTGGGCGTTGTTGATTGCAGCGACCACTCGGGATGGTGCCTGGCGATCCAGTCGGTGAAGCGGCGATGGCGGACGTGCTTGTCGGGCCACTCTTTCACCATGTTGCTGGAGTAGACGATGACGAAGTTGTTGGCGGAGGCGAAGAGTTTTTGCATGTAGGCCTCGAAGATGTGGTCCTCGACGAGGTGGTAGATGACGTCGAGAGACATGGCGAGATCGGCGCGGGTGCCTGCGGGGAGGAGATTGGCTTCGAAGAAGCGTTTGGTGGGGTCGCTCGCGAAGAGGGTGCGGCAGATCTCAACGGCTTTGGGAGAGATGTCGATGCCGGTGTAGCTGGGATAGCGGGCGAGTTTGAGTTGGGCGCCGTCTCCGCAGCCGTGTTCGATGACGGAGGAGATGCGATTTTTTTCTACGAAGGCGTTGAGGAATTTGGCCTTGAATTGGGCCAGGCGGTTATAGCTGCCGGCGCCTGAGTCGCCGCCTGCGCGGTAGCGCTGGTCCCAATAGAGGTCCGAACTCTTGAACTTTCCTCTGCGCAGTTGAACCAGACCTGGGCCAATCCCTGGGACATTCTTCAGGAAGGACTTTACGCTATTGAGCATCAACTCTCCTGGTTTTGCGTGAATAGTGCGTGAGCTTTGGACTTTAACTACTTAGATGCAAAGGGGACAAGGGGGTTGGCAGATTGAAATTATGTGGGCCGTTGTTTAACCGGCGGGTAACTATCTGAAGTTCTATTGCGTGGGTTCGTTGCAGTGAGGTTGCGGGAAAGAAAGGCTTGGGGACGGGGTGATGCATCCAATGAGCGAGAGGTACGGAATGCTGGGACGGCTTGGGCAGGGTGCAGGTTTAGCGGCGATGGGATTGGCTCTGATGATGGGGCAGGGTTGCAAGAAGAAGCCGGCTCCTGCGGTTGCGCAGCCGGTGGTGCGCGCGGCGCCGCGGCCAACGCCGGTTGATTTTCCTGATGATCCTCCGGAGCCGGTGAATGTGGATCAGCCCGTGCATCACTCGGTGCACCGGGCTGCGCTTCCTCCGGTGGTGCAGGCTCCGAGGCCGGTGGTTGATCCAAATGCGTTGGCGGAGGCGCAGAGGCAGAGAGATGCGACGTTGTTTCAGCAGCAGCAGGCGGCTTCTCAGAGGCAGCAGCAGGAGTTGAATGGGGTGGTGCAGCGGAGTCAAAAGCTTCAGCAGGAACAGCAGGCTGAGCCGCGGATTCAGGATCTTCCTGAGGTGCCGATTACGCAGCCGGTTGTGCCGGGGCAGGAGCCTCCGCGGATTCAGGATAATCCGAACATGCCGCAGCAGGCGCCGATGGAGCCAGCGCCGACTGAGGGGAACTCGGAGCAGCAGAGTGATCCTGCGCAACAGGGTCAGCCGCCACAAAACTTCTAGGTTGCTGGTTTCAGCGGCTAGATATGAGCAGGATGTGGGCGGGTTCTGAGGCGGCCGCTGGGGAGATTTGGAAAGGCTGGTCGGCAGCTATGGAGACTACTGCGCCTGGTTCGATCTTTGTGGCGTGGCCGTTTTGAATTAGAGACGTGTTGGAGAAGGCCACCAGGACGGCGGGTGCGGATGTGGGCGGGACGGCGCAGGGGGTCGTGTCGATGCAGACGACGCGGCGGATGGAGAGGTGAGGGGAGGAGAATTCGATGGCGTCGATGTTGTGGGTGAGGGTGGTGGGGGCGGGGCCGCGGAATTCTGTGATCTTGTCGTCGAGGTGAGGGAGTTCGACGCGGAGGAAGTCTGAGGGGAGGTCGCTGAGATTTTCGATGGCGTGCCGCTCGATGATGCCGGGGCCGATGCGGAAGGCGCCAAGGTGGGTTGGGGGACGGGTGATGGTCTCGGGCTTCGGTTCATCGTGGATGATGTTTACTGGGCCGGAGTTGTTGAGGTAGACGAAGACGGTGGGGATTGCGGGGTGGTCGTGGACGGGGACTTTTTCGTGGGGGCCGTAGTGGACGCGAATGACTTTGAAGGTGTGGTTGGTGAGGATGGTGGTGTAGTTCGGGGGGAGGCTGGGGTTTTGCTGGGCGGGGGTGGTGAGGGGAGTGGTGAGGAGTAGTAAGAGGGGGAGAAGCTTGTTCATGCCGGGTTTCCTGTGTGATGGCTTAGGTGGCTGGGTGTTCTGAGGGGATTGCCTGGGTGGGATAGCAGATCCCCTTCGGGGATGATAACCAGAACGGCAACCGCAACTGCAAGGGCAACTGCAAATACAAATACAAATACAGGGATTCTTCCCCTTCGACTTCGGTCAGCGTCAGAATGACGATATTTCTGTCTTTTTAGTAGCGGGGGATGGTTGGGTCGATGGTGCGGGACCAGGCGTCGATGCCTCCGGCGAGGGATTGGGCGTGCTCGAAGCCCTGATTGCGCAACCACATCGTGACGCTGAGGGAGCGGGCGCCGTGATGGCAGAGGACGACGATAGGGGCGTCGGGATCGAGTTCAGCGTGGGCGCGGGAGGGGATATCGCCCATGGGAATGAGGGTGGAGTTGGGGAGGCTGGCGGTTTGGAACTCCCAGGGCTCGCGGACGTCCAACAAAAGAGGGGCGTTGGGCTGCTGGCGGAGTTTCGAGAAGGCTTCTGCGGTAATTTCGGGCTCTAACATGATTTCAAGGATATCCTTATAGATGGCATGAGTCACAGGGGCCGGACGGGTCTTAGCGGGTCTTTGGTGACGGATTGGCCAGTTGCGGCTGTTGAATGGAGCGTGTCGGGTTGGGAATGTGGTTGAGCAGGCTGCATCCCGGTTGGTAAGCTTGTCGTTTTAATTGGGTATTGATGACTGCCTTGGAAGGTTTTCCTGGGTTCCGGATTTTATTTGGGGTTGGAGAGTGTGTTGGAAAAGGTTTTAATTGTTGAAGATGAGGTTCATGCGCGGAGTGGCCTTACAGAGCTGATTGAAAGCTGGGGCTACAGGGCGGAGTGTGCCGCCGATGGGATGGAGGGTCTGGAGAAGGCTGTCTCCTGGGCTCCCGCGATTGTTGTGACCGATCTAAAGATGCCGCGGATGGACGGTATGGAGTTGCTGAGCCGGATTGGCGAGCTGCCGCAGAGGATGGCTGTGGTGATGCTGACGGCGCAGGGTTCGATTGAGTCGGCTGTGGACGCCATGCGGTTGGGGGCGTACGACTACATTCCGAAGCCGGTGGACCCGCATCGGCTGAAGACGATTCTGCATAATGCGAGCCGGCAACGTGAGGCGGACGCTGAGATGGAGGCGGAGGGGCGGCAGCAACGCGATACGGGCGTGCTGGGGCCGATGGTGGGCTCGTCGCCGCAGATGGTGGAGATCTTCTCGATGATCGAGAGGATTGCGCCGTCGAATGTGTCGGTACTGGTGACGGGCGAGAGCGGAACGGGCAAAGAGCTGGTGGCGCGGGCGCTGCATGACCTGAGTGCGCGGAGGCTGAAGCCTTTTGTGGCAGTGAACTGTGCGGCGATTCCGGAGACGCTGATTGAGAGCGAGATCTTCGGTCATGAAAAGGGTGCGTTTACGGGGGCGCTCGAGCGACGGGCTGGGTGCTTTGAGCTGGCAGAAGAAGGAACGCTGCTGCTCGATGAGATTGGCGAGATGCCGATGGCGACGCAGGCAAAGCTGCTGCGCGTGCTGGAGGATCGAAAGCTGCGAAGGCTGGGCAGCAAGATCGAGACGCCGGTGGATGTACGAGTAGTGGCAGCGACGAATAAAGATCCTGAGAAGGCGGTTGCGAACGGAGACCTGCGTGGAGATCTGTATTACCGGCTGAATGTTTTTAATATCCAGATGCCTCCGCTGCGTGATCATTTGATGGACGTGTCCGCGATTGCGGAGAAGATGATCGATGATATGAACCAGCGACACCATTGCACGGTGGCCGGGCTGAAGGATTCGCTGATGAATCGGCTGGAGGGATACCAGTGGCCGGGCAATGTGCGAGAGCTGCGGAATACGATTGAGCGCGCGGTGATTCTTGCGGGCTCGGGGATGCTTGGGATTGAGCATCTGCCGCCGCACTTTGGGGAGCCGGGATTTGCTCCGCCAGCTAATAGAAATGGCGGTGCGGAGACCGTTGTGGTTTCGCAAGAGGCGGCGTTTGAGGATAATCAGCGGCGGCTGGATGAGTCGAACTCGGTGCGGGTTGAGGTGGGGACTACGGTGGATGAGGCGGAGCGGCAGCTGATTCTGAAGACGCTGGTGGCCACGCACAACAATAAGACGAAGGCCGCTGAGATTCTCGGGATCAGTTCGAAGACCCTGCAGAATAAGCTGAAGGAGTATTCGAACGCTGCAGTGACGGAGTAACGATGCGGCTGAAGACGAAGCTCGTACTTGCGGCGACTGGGTTGACGTTTGCGATCGTGCTGGTGCTTTCGGCACTGTTCCTGAGCGAGTTGCTGCGGCAGAGAATCGAACAGACGGCGTCGGCGAACGACGTGCTGGTGCATGAGGTGTGGCTCGAGACGCGGAAGGCGGTGGAGACGGGGCTGCGGGCGAATCCTCCGGTGGACAAGAGCGATGCGGCGCTGCATGAGGCGGTGGTGAATGCGCTGCGGAGTCAGACGGCGCTGTCGGATGTAATGAACACGATTGTTCGCTACTCGCCTACGGTGCAGGACGTGAGCGTGACGGACGCGAATGGGCTGACGCTGGTAAGCACGGACCCGGATGCGGTGGGCGATCAATCGGTGTTTCGGTTCAGCCTGGCGAGTGTGCAGAATGGCCCGATCTCGCGGCAGATGAGGGTTGTGTTCGGCAGGCCGCGGGTGTTGGATATCTCACAGTCGCTGGAGCGGAATGGGGTTCCGTTTCTGGTGGTGCATGTGGGAGTGCGGTCTACCTTTCTGAAGAACAGTTATGAGCCGTGGCTGCTGGATGCGCTGATCTTTGCGGCGCTGGCGGCGGTGGCGGCGATGTTGTCGGCGGGGCTGCTGGCGAATGTGGCGCTGCGTCCGCTGGAGGCGATCAGTGCGCGGCTGGAGATTTTGACGCGGGCCGCAGGAGCGATTCCGGAGCGACTGGCGGAGAGCCGCGGGACGAGGACCGATGAGGTGGTTCGTGTGACCCGGACCCTGGACCGGCTGGGCGAGCAGATGCGCACGCAGGAGGCCGGCTACACGGCGCTGCAGGCGAATTTGAACCAGATGCTGGATACGCTGCGCGATGGCGTGTTGCTGTTTACGGCGGACCGGCGCGCGGTGATGGTGTCGGATGCGGTGGCTTACTTTCTGGGAGCGCCGTTGAACGAAGATCACGAAAAGCTGGTGGGGATGCGGCTGGAGGAGATCTTTGCACCGGATAGCGTTCTGGGAGAGGCGGTGTTGGAGGCGTTTGCCGAGGGTGGGCAGGTGAGCGCGCAGGCGGTGACGCTGGAAGATGGGAAGCAGGTGCAGTTCTCGCTGGACCGGATCGACAATGGGCTGGGCGGGATAGGCAATGTGGCGACGATGTTGACGCTGCGGGATATGGAGTCAGTGGCGCAGCTGGGGCAGGAGATTGAAGTTGCGAGAAGGCTGGCTGCGATTGGCAGGCTGACGGCGGGGGTCGGACATGAGGTGAAAAATCCGATCAACGCCATGGTGCTGCACCTTGAGTTGCTGCGCGGAAAGCTGGTGCATGGGGGAGTTGAGGCGTTTGGCGGGGCACAGCGGCATGTGGATATTCTGGCGGGAGAGATGCAGCGTCTGGATCGGGTGGTGCAGACGCTGGCAGACTTTTCGCGGCCGATGGAGCTGCACCTGCGGGAGCACGATCTGCGGCAGGTTGTTGGGACAGTGATGGAGTTAATGGCCACCGAGATGCAGGAGAATCGCGTGGTGTTAAAGGTGAACGCTCCGAAAGAGCCTCTGATCGTGCGGGTGGATGCGCAACTGATGCAGCAGGCGTTGTTAAACCTGCTGCTGAACGGGATGCAGGCGATGCCCGACGGCGGAGCGATGGTGGTGCGGTTGAGACGGGATCATCAATTTGTTGTTGTCGAAGTAATTGATGAAGGAGTAGGTATACCGCCAGAGCTATTACCGCGTATCTTCGAACTGTACTTCACCACAAAACCGAAGGGCAGTGGAATTGGATTGGCGATGACGTACAGAATTTTGCAGTTACATGGCGGAGCGATGGAGGTAAGATCCAATGCCGATCCTAATTCGGTCGAGCGAGGGACAACCTTTACGTTTCGGCTGCCGATAGCGGCAGGAGCGGCCACGGAGAGCAGAAAGGCCGCCGCAGCTGGAGCAGTTCACAAAGAGTTAGAGGAACGGGTTTGAAGGGTACGAGCAACATTATGCAGAAGATCGCATGGACGACTCTCTGGTTTGGTTTGGCAATAGGGCTGGCAGGATGCCGGCATAAGCCGCAGCTTGCTCCATTGCCGCCGGTGATGACTCCGGTGGCGCTTGAGGATATTCCCGAGCCGGACAATCTGCCGATGGTAGAGGCGGCTCCTGAGAATCTGCCGCCGGTGCCGGTTTCGACCGAGGCAGGGAAGCCGAAGAGGAAGAAGAAGCAGCCGCCGAAGGTTGTCGCGCCGCCTGAACCGGCGCCCGAGACACAGATTGCAAGCGCTGCTGGACCGCCGACACCGGACGCTGCGGTTGGTGCGTTGACGGCGGGGGGAGAGACGAATCCGCAGACCAAGCAGGAGGCGGAGGACCTGATTGCTTCGATTGATAAGAGGCTGAATGCGCTGCCGGCGCAGAAGGTGGAGGAGCAGAAGGCCCAGGTGAGCAAGGTGCGGAACTTCCGGAAGGATGCTCAGGAGGCTCTGAAGTCCGGCGATGCGGAGGGGGCGAAGACGCTGGCGACGAAGGCTAAGTTGCTGCTGGATGATTTGGAGAAGTAAGGGATACTCGTTCTTTCAGTAGCGTATTTGCGGGAATCTCCGCCTCTCGATCTCCTGTTATCAAAAAGTTGCGAGCTGGCGCATCTTGAGCGATGGGCGTAGTCGCGGCCCTTCGAATGCAGACGATGTTCACACCATCGCGACGAAGACTATAATTCCGGCGGGCTCCGGGCCTGCTCCCCAAAAATCTATGTTTTCAAGAGGCGATCATGAAATCGAGAATCTCGATGTTTGTGTCCGTTGCGGCGCTGACGGCGCTGGCGGTTTGTATACCAAGTAGCGTTTATGCCCAACAAAACTGGAAAGCTGAGTTGGGGGCTCAAAGCAAGGATATGGGCAAGCTGGCTATTGCCTTTCTTCCCAATGAGCTTTGGATTCACGAGGGCGACAACATCACCTGGACCTCCGGCAGCGGCGAGATTCATACGGTGTCATTCCTGATAGCAGGTCAGGCGTATACCAATTTCATGGTGGGTTGTCCGGGATTCTCGCCAAGTGGCACGAGTTTCGACGGCACTAAATGCGTGAGCGCGCCTCCGTTGACGACGGGGCAAAGTTTTACCGTGAACTTCCCTAAACCTGGCAACTATAGCCTTGTCTGTTTGGTCCATCCGCACATGACTGGAGTCATCCATGTTCTCGCCGCGTCGGCGATTCTTCCGCACAACCAAGCTTTCTATGACGCGCAGGGGGCGGACCAGCGGAAGAGCCTGCTTGCCGATACCGACAAGCAGAGGGACATGGACGACATGCTCTCCGCGCACGTGCTGGCAAACAAGAACAGCGTGACTGCGGGCATTGGACAGATGAACGTGACCGGCGCTGGATTTGAGTCGCTTTCTGTGGTGCGTTTTCTGAACGGAACGATTGAAATCCATAAGGGAGACACGATCGAGTGGACTAATTTAGACCCGGCCTTGCCGCATACGATCACCTTCGGAACGGAGCCGGCCAATCCCACTCCTCCGTCGGGCAATGTGCCCATAACTCTGGATGCGGATGGTGTGTTACATGCAACGATCAATTCGAAGGGGGACAACGTGCATTCGGGCCTTATTCTCGCGTCGCCGGAAAACCAGGTTGGCGTGCCGCAGTCTCCTCCGGGCAATACGCGTTTTCGCATTACCTTCACGGAGGCGGGGACGTACAACTACATATGCGCGTTGCATGATGAACTTGGCATGGTTGGCAAGGTGATTGTCACGCCTTATTAGGAAACGACAAGGGGGTGGCGCCGATAGGCATCGCCCTTAACCCTGCGAGGTTGCGGCCGGGAGCTACGTCCTAGCGATGCATGGCTTGTTTGCAGCGATGAGACTGCTGCAGGCTTAGGCGGTGGCTCCATGGCACTTTTTGTATTTTTTGCCGGAGCCGCAGGGGCACTCGTCGTTGCGGCCTACTTTTTCGCCGGCGTGACGTGGGCCTGAGCCGTTGGTTTCGGCAGTGGCTGCGCCTACGGAACGGGCTTGCTCGAGCTCGCGCTGCTTTTTCTTCTGGAACTCGCGCTCGAGTGCGTCGATGGTGGTCGAGGGTGCGCGGTTGGGTGACGGTGCCGGTGCGTTTTGACGAGCGGCCGGGGCGTTGGTGTGTTGCGGTGGGCCGGATGGGGGGAGCGCGTTTTGAGGAGCGGCGGAGGCTAGCTGTTGTTGGGCTTGTTGGGCCATAGCTAGAGCCTGTGCGTGGGCTTGCGCTTGTGCGAGCTGCTCGGCGGATTCGATCGGGGTGCCGTCGGGGCCGATGATCTGCATGCGGAAGAGATGGCGTGCGGTGTCTTCCTGGAAGCGCATCATCATGCCTTCAAACATCTCGAAGGATTCTTTCTTGTAAGCGACGAGTGGGTCTTGCTGCGCGTAGCCGCGGAGGCCGATGCCCTCTTTGAGGTGGTCCATGGCGAGAAGGTGATCCTTCCAGAGGCCGTCGAGGACGGAGAGCATGACGATGCGCTCGTGGTAGCGCATGGCTTCGGCGCCGAGGATGCTCTCCTTGATATCGTAGCGGGCGCGTAGGTTTTGGAAGATGGCTTCGCCTAGTTCGTGGCGGTTGAGCGCAGTCGCATCGATTTCTTTTTCGAGATGAGCGCCGAAGATGTCGTAGATCTGCGAGAAGAGAGGCTCGAGCTTCCACTCGTCGGCGTGAACTTTTTCCGGGGCGTTCTCGTCGAGGATGTTGGAGAGGATGGTGGAGGTGTAGTCCTCGGTGATGAGCTGCTTCTGGTCGACGCCTTCCATGAGTTGGCGGCGGAGACCGTAGACGGCTTCGCGCTGCTTGTTCATGACGTCGTCGTACTCGAGGACGTGCTTGCGGGATTCGAAGTTTTGGGTTTCGACGGCCTTCTGCGCGGCTTCGATGCGGCGGGAGATCATGCCGGATTCGATGGGGACGCCCTCTTCCATGCCTAGACGCTGGAGGAGCGTGGAGACCCACTCGCGGGCGAAGATGCGCATGAGGTCGTCTTCGAGCGAGAGGAAGAAGCGCGAGGAGCCGGGGTCGCCCTGACGGCCTGCGCGGCCGCGAAGCTGGTTGTCGACGCGGCGGGACTCGTGGCGCTCGGTGCCGAGGATGTGGAGACCGCCCGCGTTGATGACCAATTCGTGTTCGGCTTTGGCTGCGCCTTCGTGGGCGGCGGTGGCGGCGTCCCATGCGGCTTGCGTGGTTTCGAACTCCTGGCCGGTGTAGTAGAAGCGGACCATGCCGGGGCCGGCTACGGGATTGATTGCGCCTTCGGCGGCTGAGACGGCGCGGGCTTGTTGCTTGCGGACGAGGTCCTGGCGGGCCATGAACTCGGCGTTGCCGCCGAGGAGGATGTCGGTGCCGCGGCCTGCCATGTTGGTGGCGATGGTGACCATGCCGAGACGACCGGCCTGAGCGACGATCTCGGCTTCCTTCTCGTGGAACTTTGCGTTGAGGACTACGTGGCGAACGCCTTTGCGCTTGAGGATCTCGGAGAGGAGCTCGGATTTTTCGATCGACGTGGTGCCGACGAGGACGGGCTGCTTTTCGGCGTGGAGACGGGCGATTTCGTCGGCGACGGCAAAGTATTTTTCTTTCGCGGTGCGGTAGACGACGTCGGGGCTTTCGATGCGGAGCATCTTGCGGTTGGTGGGTGTGACGACGATGTCGAGCTTGTAGATCTTGTCGAACTCGGCGGCTTCGGTCTCGGCGGTGCCGGTCATGCCGCTGAGCTTTTTGTACATGCGGAAGTAGTTCTGGAAGGTGATGGTGGCGAGGGTCTGGTCTTCCTTGCGGATTGCTACCCCCTCTTTCGCTTCTACTGCTTGATGCAGCCCGTCGGACCAGCGGCGGCCGGGCATGAGGCGGCCGGTGAACTCGTCGACGATGATGACTTCGCCCTCTTTGACGACGTATTCTACGTCGCGCTTGTAGAGGGAGTGGGCTTTGATGGCGACTTCGACGTGATGCTTGAGGTCCCAGTTTTCAGGGTCGGCGATGTTGCCGATGCCGAGGAGTTCTTCGATCTTCTCCCAGCCTTCGTCGGTGACGGTGATGGAGCGAGTTTTTTCGTCTACGACATAGTCGCCGGACCAGGTTTTGGTTTCGACGGTTTCGATGAGTTCGCCGAGCTCGAGCTTGGGGATGATGACGTTGACACGGGCGTACTTGTCGGTGGTCTGGTCGGTGGGGCCGGAGATGATGAGCGGGGTGCGGGCCTCGTCGATGAGGATGGAGTCGACTTCGTCGACGATGCAGTAGTAGTGGCCGCGCTGGACCTGGTCCTTGAGCTCGAACTTCATGTTGTCGCGCAGGTAGTCGAAGCCGAACTCGTTGTTGGTGCCGTAGGTGATGTCGGAGGCGTAGGCGTCGCGGCGCTGCTGGTCGTCGAGGTCGTGGACGATGACGCCGACGGTGAGGCCGAGGAAGCCGTAGATCTTGCCCATCCACTCGGCGTCGCGTTTTGCGAGGTAGTCGTTGACGGTGACGACGTGGACGCCGCGTCCGGCGAGGGCGTTGAGGTAGCAGGGAAGCGTGGCGACGAGGGTTTTGCCTTCGCCGGTCTTCATCTCGGCGATCTTGCCGGAGTGGAGGACGATGCCGCCAATCATCTGGACGTCGAAGTGGCGCATGCCTACGGCGCGCTTTCCGGCTTCGCGGACGACGGCGAAGGCTTCGGGCAGGATGGCGTCGAGGGCGGCCTTTTCGGCGGCGATTCGCTCGTCGGCGTTCTCGGGTGTGTCGGGGATGTTTGCGATGGCCGCGGCGATGCGCTGGCGGAACTCGGCGGTCTTGTTGCGCAGAGCCTCATCGGAGAGCGCCTGAATGGCCGGCTCGAGCGCGTTGATCTGCGCAACCGTGGGCGTGATGCGCTTGATGGCGCGTTCGTTACTGGTACCGAAGACCTTAGCTACGACAGAGTTGAGCAAAACGGGTATCCTTCTGGGCGCACTTTGTCCCAAATACTAGTGTAAATGGTGCGGGAGGGTGGCGGGCTAACGGCCTGGCTGGCCGTTCTATACGCGGGAGGGAGTCTGGGCGTGGTTCAGGATTTTGAACGCACGTAGACTGGGTCGCGTTTGAGGTAGGCAAAACGGTATTTGGCGTCTTGTCCGGAGGGCGCGCAGAGATGTCCGGTGAAGGGGGCGCGGAGGACGTTGGTGCCGATGGTGATGGCGACGAAGGCCGGGGAGAAACAATGGCTATTGTCGTAGACTTCGCCGGAGACCCAGTGGAGTTCGCCGGTGGCTTCGGCGTTTGCAGGGACGGCTACCGGGAGGATCACGGGGCCGGGGTGCATTCCGGGTGGGGTTTCGAGGGAGATGGGAAGCTTGGTGTGTGAGGCGTCTTCGAAGATGAGGGCGGGGCTGCCGGGGACGGTGCAGGTTTGGGAGCCGATGTTGCGCAGGACGAGGAGGGTGCCGGACTGCGACATGCCGTCGAAGTTGCCGCCTTCGCTGTCGAAGGAGAGCGAGAGTTGGGCGGCGGTGCATGCGAGAAGAGTCGACGCGGATTGCAGCGGGGTCGCGCTCGCTGATGAGGCGAGGATGAGCACCACTGCGACTACTACATAGGCCGCGCTTGAGGCTGGTTTGGTCACTGCGAGAATTTTAGTCTTTCTTTGTTGATCTGTTGAGATGTTTTCGTTGCGGTTGGATGCGGGCGTTATTTCGATGGCTGTCGGGCTCGAGGAAGATGGATTCCTGTGCGCGGCCAGGAGCGGTCGCGCTTGAACCAATGTCTTTGGAGAGGGTAGCACCGTGATGTTTCGCGATGGTGAGAAGCGGAGGACGATGTAAGCTGGCTTGTCAGTGCGGCTTTCCGTTAGGTGGAGCTTCTATGTTGAGTTACGCGCAGAGTAGCATGCTGGTGGTTGTGGCGATGCTGGTGTCGGTGTTTATGGTGCTGGTGCTGAACTGGGTGTGGCCGATTCCGAATCGCAAGCTGATCAACGATGTGACGGGATGGCAGCTGGGGATTCTGGGAACGACGTATGGGGTGATTCTGGGGTTCATGCTGTACACGGTTTGGATTGACTTTCGCGCGGCTGAGATCAATGCGACGCAGGAGGCAAGCTCGTTGCTGACGGTGACGAGGATTGCGTCGGCGTTGCCGGTTGAGGCGCGGGAGCAGTTTCGGACGTTGGGGATGAAGTATGCGGATGCAGTGGTGAATCAAGAATGGCCGGCGATGCAGCGCCAGGAGGAGAGCCGCGCGGGGGAGCTGGTCGAGGTGGATATGTGGAAGCTGCTTGCGGCGGTGAAGGACAGTGCCGGGTCGGCGAATAGCGTGGATCATTTGACTCAGGTGCTTGGCGAGCTTTCGGAGAGGCGGAGCCTGCGGGAGGAGCAGCTTCGCGTGAGGCTGCCGCTGGTGTTGTGGATTTTGCTGCTGGCGGGCGGAGGAGCTACGGTGGGGTCTTCGTGCGTGTTGGGGAATGACAATAAGTGGCTGCACTATTGCCAGGTCCTGGCGTTGACGTTTGTGGTGGCGGTGACGCTGTCTGCGATTGCGGATCTGGCCAGGCCGTTTGAGGGTGCGGTGTCGGTGACCCCGGTTGCGTTTCAGCGGGTACAGACGATTATGCAGTTGGATGCGGCTCGTTAGAGCTTTGGGTGTTGGCGAGGATGCTTTGAAAGAAGACCCACATCTCAAAATCGAGATGTGGGCACTCATCTTTCCTGCTCGTTGGGGATTGCGTGCGCGGGTGGTGCGGGGTTAGTGTCCACCCAGGGCTTCGGGGTCTAGCTTGACCATTTTTTTAGGGAGCCGCATGAGGAAGGGCAGCGGCGTGAGCAGAAAGATGGTGATTGCGAGGATAGCGAAGGCGTTTCTGTAGCTGAGCATGGAGGCCTGGCGGAGCATCTGCTGATAGGCCTGGCCGACGGCCATCTGCGAGGCATTTGCAGCGGACATTCCCTGCGACATCATCATCTCTTTCATGCGGTCCATGTAGTGGTTGTACTGAATGCTGCCGGGGGTGACGTTCGCCGAGAGAGTGACCTGATTCACCTGGGCGTTGCGCGCGAGGAAGGTAGTGAGTAGAGCCGTGCCGGCGCTTCCGCCGAGGTTGCGGGCGAAGTTGGAGAGACTGGAGATCTGGTTCATCTTGGTGGGGGGGACGCCGACGTAGTTGAGCGTACTGATGGGGATAAAGATAAAAGCCAGGCCGATGACCTGGAACATACGCCAAAGCGTGACGGTGCCGTAGGCGGTGTTGAGGTCGAGGCGGGTGAGGTTGTAGAGGCCAATTGCTGTGGCGAGATAGCCCAGGCAAACCATGACGCGGGGGTCGAATTTGCCGACGGTACGACCTGCGACGGCCATCATGGCCATCATGACGAAGCCTGCGGGGGAGAGCACCATGCCCGCGCGTTCGGCGGTGTAGCCCAGAAGTACCTGGAGGTACTGGGGGATGAGGACGGTGGAGCCGAAGAGGACCATGCCGAGGATGAGCTGGAGGAAGACGGCGGTCCCGAAGTTTCGGTTTTTTAGCAGCTTCAGGTCAACGATGGGGTCAGGGTGATGCCACTCCCACCAGGTGAAGAAGATGAGGGTGGCGGCGGCGAGAATGGCGAAGGTGCGGATCATGGGATCGCCGAACCAATCTTTTTCCTGGCCTTTGTCGAGGGTGAACTCGAGACAGCCTACGCCGATGGCGACGAGGCCGAGTCCCATGAAATCGACTTTGCGGTGCTTGGAGTTTTCTCTGCGAGCCTTGAGATGGGGTGGGTCTTCGACCATACGGTTGGAGAGGAAGAGCGAGAGCAGGCCGAAGGGGATGTTGATGAAGAAGATCCAGTGCCAGTTGAAGTTGTCGGTGATCCAGCCGCCGAGTGTGGGGCCGATGGCGGGAGCGACCACGACGGCCATGCCGTAGACGGCGAAGGCCTGTCCGCGTTTTTCGACGGGGAAGGTGTCGGCGAGGATGGCCTGCTCGCTGGGCGCGAGGCCGCCGCCGCCTGCGCCTTGCAGGATGCGCGCGACGATGAGGAGAGGGAGCGTGTTGGCGATGCCGCAGAGGAACGAACAGATGGTGAAGATGACCACGCAGGTCATGTAGAAGCGCTTGCGGCCGAAGCGGTCGGAGAGCCAGCCGGAGATGGGGAGCACGACGGCGCTTGAGACGAGATAGCTGGTGAGGACCCAGGTGGCTTCTTCAGAGCTTGCGCCTAGCGTGCCGGCGATATGGGGCAGGGCAACGTTGGCGATGGAAGTGTCGAGGACCTCCATGAAAGTGGCGAGGGTGACCGTGAGGGCGATGGCCCAGGGGTTGTGGTGCGGCTTCCAGGCAGCTGGCGCGGCAGGGGCGGGCTTTGGCCGGGCGAGTGCTGGGGAGGGTGCGGTCATCGTTGCCATATCAGTCTCCTGATATGATATCAGGAGACTGATATGGCTTCTTTAAATTTGAACGAGAAAAAAAAGCAGGTGGAAAGGAGACGGGCTGCGCAGATGATGAAGCGCATCCTGATCCATTTTCACAGCCAGATGGACGAGGCGCTGCGTCCTCAGGGAGTTACGATCGCGCAGCTGCGTTTGTTGAAGACGATTCGGGAAGAGCCGGGGGCGTCGGGGGCCCAGTTGGCTCGGTCGTGCTACATGACTCCGCAGTCTGCGCAGTCGCTTCTGACGGGGCTTCAACGAGATGGATGGGTTGTACGGAGTAAAGGGCGGGGGAATGACCGGATTCTTGCGGCCCGTGTGACTCCCGAGGGAGAGAAGCTGCTGGAGACTGCGGAGAAGGCAGCGAAGGTGATAGAGGGGAAGTTGTGGCGGGGAGTGACGGAAGATTCGGTCGAGGCTTTGAATGCGGTGTTGGAGCAATGCCTGGCGAATCTTGGGTCGGAATCGAACGGGGCTTAGAGTTGGGCCTTATGAGTTGGGTTGCGGAGTCAGGTTGCGGCCGGCATCTGATTTGGGCAGATGCCGGCTTGAGTTTATTCGGTTGATTTTTTGTGGAAGAGGGCGTGATTGATGTCGGGCCAGAACTCATGGAAGAGGAAGGTTCCGGCATCGATGCCGATGTTCTGGCCCCATCGGTCTGCTGTGTTGCCGAAGGTTCTCTCACGCGAGGGGTAGTAGAGGTTTGAGACTCCTGCTGCGGCGCCGGCGCCAACGACTTCGCTGATGTTGAAGGTGTCGTGGCCAGCGTCGTTGCGGGTGATGATGGCGCGGCTGAGAGAGTATCCTGTGCGCTTCCAGAAGCCTCCGCTGCCAAGAGTGTAGTAGCGGGTGTCTTCGTGGGTGATGACGGGGACGATGAACTCGACGAAGTAGTTTTCGTTGGCCTGGTCGACAAAGGCGTGCCAGTAGTAACGGCCATATCCGGCGGCTCCCTGACCAAACTCCGGCGTGTTGTTGGTGGCCTGGTTGTAGCCTGCGACGAGGGCTGGCAGGAAGAGGGAGGAGTAATCGAAGTTGTCGTGGGTGGCGGTGAGGAACTTCTCTTTTACGGTCTGCGGCGGGAGATGGACGTTTGCGCTGACGGCACGAAAGTTGGGGAAGATGCCGAGAATACGCTTGGTCTGCTGGCCCTCGCCTTGCGCGGCTTCGGCGGCTGAGTCGTGCGATGCCTGCTGAGCCTGTGGCGCGTCGGGATAGTCCGTGTTGCCAAGTGAGGAGGAGTAGGTTTCGGCGCTTACTGTTTTGAGCGTGGCTGGCGGGTCTGATAGGGAGTTCCTGTTGTCTTGTCCTTGCGCGGTTCCGCAGAAAAGATACAGTGACAGGAACAAATTTGTGACACAGACTGCGTGGGATGGTTTTATTTTCATAGGCCCTAATTTTGTTGTTGGTTGGTTAGACGCAGAAGTACGATGATTGGTCTAACTGAGTTGATTCATTCCACCGTCATTTTGATTGTCACACGTGCGAACCAGCGAAAAGACAGGAGTAAGACGCAGATTTTCCCACTGTGATCTGTGCTTATTTGTCTCTGTGACTAACTGAGGGTGGCGTGGAAGCGGAGACGAACGTAGTCGGCGGTCCAGTTGCCGTCGGCATCGCGCAGGATGGGCTCGAGCAGGGCGATGGTGTTGGTGACGGCGACGGCGCGATCGTGCGGATTGAGGCGGTCGAGGACGCCGTTGCGGAAGGTGTTGAGCCAGGACTCCATGCCGTTGGGTAGCGGGGTGGGGCGAGGAATGAGTTCGATGGATTGGACCGTGAAGCCGGCGGATTCGAGTAGTCGGCGATAGAGTGCGGGTGAGGGGAAGAAGCTCGCGGCGGTGGCTTCGGCGTCGATGTGAAAGGGTGCGAGTGTGGCCTGGAGCGCGGTCCGGATGGCAGCGACGTTGCCTTGGCCGCCCATCTCGGCGACGAAGCGTGCGCGTGGAGTTTCGCTGCGGAGTGCGCGGCGGACGCAGGAGAGCATTGCCTGATGGCCAGGGACGCCGGTGATCCAATGGAGAGCGGCGTTGGAGAAGACGGCGTCGAACTGTTGGTCGTAGGGCAGCGCGGTGGCGTTGTGATGGTCTAACGCAAAGCTGTTGGCACTGTGGAGGCTGCGTTCGCGCGCGGCGGCGAGCATGGAAGGTGATGCGTCGACGCCGGTGACGATGGCGCCGGTCGCGGCGAGTTGCTCGGTAAGGGCACCGTCGCCACAGCCGAGATCGAGGATATGTTCGCCGGGTTGTGGGGCGAGGAGGGCGACGACGTCTCCAGCGAGTGTCGCGACGAAGCGGCCGTTGGTGGCGTAGGCTTCAGTGTTCCAGGTCTGTCCGATGGCGGGCGGTGCGGAGTTGCCGGGAGTCGTCATAGGGTTATTGTCCGACAGGGAGAGCGCGTCGGCGAAGAAGATAAGAATTAACGACAGTGGGATAAGTTGAGCTGGATGGTTGGTCTTCGAATATCGCGGTTTTATTAGGGGATGGACGCGGTTCGGAGATCGAGTTCATCGAGGATTTTTGCGGTTCAATACTTCGAGAAGAACGACGGCTTCGTTGTGGTCGGTGTCCTTCGCGCCGTAGACGAGAGTGGCGGGTGCCTTGGCGATGGCTTGATGGAGGAGGGTCATATGCTCGGGGTTATGTTTCAGCTCTGCCTGGTAGCGGGTTTTGAATTCGGCCCACTTTGCAGGGTCGTGAGCGAACCACTTTCGTAGATCGTTGGTGGGGGCGATCTCTTTGAGCCATAAATCGACGTGAGCTTTTTCTTTGGTCAGGCCGCGCGGCCAGAGCCTGTCGACGAGAATCCGGGTGCCGTCTTTTTCGGAGGGTTCCTCGTAGACCCGTTTAATTCGGATGGTCACGGTTGATTCTTTCTCTCTGGAAATCAGGAGCCGTAGCCGCGGTGCTTCATGGCGGCCAGTTCCTCGTTGCTGGGCCAGGAGATTGTCAGGAGAAAGGCAGAGTCGCTGCTGGCTTCTACGTCGTGGCGGATGGAGGCGCCAAGGGTGAAGAGGGTTCCGGCAGGGAGATCGTGCGGCTTGCCGTTGACGGAGACGCGGATCTGGCCTTTGAGGACGTGGAGAGACATGGTGCCGTCGGCGTGATGCTCTTTCATGCGGGCGTCGCTCTGCATGGAGATGAGGACGACCCTGAGGTCGTGCTTCTTGAATAAAGTTTTGGAGCAGATGCCGGCTGGCCAGGGCTTTTTTTGCTCGGCGTCGGCAATCTCCCTGGCGAGGTCGAACTGCGCGATCTTGTCGATCATGGTGCCGTCTTGCTGGGAGGTTGTCATGGGCAGATGCTCCTTTATTGGCTGAGAGTTTACTCCTTCCACTGGGAGAGGGGCGATGGTGAATGGGTTTCGAGGCCGCGCGGGCGGTTGTTGCCTATACTTATGTTTCGCTGCGGTAGCAGATTGCGGCGGCGGAAGAATGATTTTGAGGAGTGGATCAGTGACTACGACGATGACAGCAGGGGTTGCGTTTGGGCGGGAGAACAAGGCGCGGTTTGTGGAGGAGTTGAAGGCGTTGTTGCGGATTCCTTCGGTGTCTACCGCTCCTGAGCATGTGGGCGATGTGCGGCGGGCTGCGGAGTTTGTTGCGGCGGAGCTGAAGAGGATTGGGATGGAGAACGTTCGTCTGATCGAGACGACGACGGCGGAGCGCAAGGGGCATCCGTTGGTGTATGCGGACTGGCTGCATGCGGCGCCGGGAGCTGATGGGAAGGCGAAGCCTACGGTGCTCTGCTATGGGCACTATGATGTGCAGCCGGCGGAACCGCTGGATGAGTGGAAGACGCCGCCGTTTCAGCCGACGGAGCGCGATGGAAATATCTATGCTCGCGGTGCGGTGGATGACAAGGGGCAGATGTGGATGCATGTGAAGGCGCTGGAATCGTTGATGGCTGCGGGTAGTGGGAAGCTGCCGGTGAATGTGCGGGTGATCGTTGAGGGCGAAGAAGAGGTTGGGGGCGAGGGGATCGCTGCGTTCGTGCGCGAGCATGGAGATCAGCTAAAGGCGGATGTCGCGTTGGTGAGCGATACGGAGATGTTTGCGCCGGAGTTGCCGACGTTGTGTGTGGGATTGCGAGGGATGATTTATACGGAGATTGAAGCGCGAGGGGCGAAGGTCGATCTGCACTCGGGCATGTATGGCGGCGCGGCGCCGAATCCATTTGTCGCGCTTGCGCAGGTGATTGCGAAGTTGAAGGATGAGAATGGAAAGATTTTGATTCCGGGATTTTATGACAAGGTACAGAAGCCTACGGCGGATGAGCTGAAGGCTTGGAAGGCGCTGCCGTTTGATGAAGAGCACTATCGCGAGACGGAGGTTGGGTCGACTGTGTTGACGGGAGAGCCGGGGTTGAGTGTGCAGGAGCGGACTTGGGCGAGGCCTACGCTTGATGTGCATGGAATGCCGGGCGGGTTTGTTGGAGTTGGGGCGAAGACTGTAATTCCCGCAAAGGCTGTGGCGAAGGTGAGCATGCGGCTGGTGCCGGATATGACGCCGGCGGAGAGCTTTGCGAAGTACAAAGCCTATGTGGAGTCGATTGCGCCGAAGGGAGTGCAGCTTGAGGTGCGACTGATTCATGCTGGAGATCCGATTGTGGTGAGCACGGATAACGCCTATGTGAAGGCTGCGACGGAGGCGATGCGCGAGGTGTTTGGAAAGGAGACGGTGTTTGTGCGCGGGGGAGGATCGATTCCGATAGTGGGGGACTTTGTGCGCGAGTTGAAGATTCCGACCGTGATGATGGGGTTTGGGCTGCCGGATGACAACCTGCATGCGCCGAACGAGAAGTTTCATCTGGCGAACTTTCATCGGGGGATCGAGTCGATTGTGCGGTTTTTGAGTGGTGTCGCAGCTTGATGCGGGAGGGCTTGCCTCCGGTTGGCGGGTATGTGCTCGCCGGAGGTAAGAGTTCGCGGATGGGGAGCGATAAGGCGCTGCTTGAACTGGCGGGGAAGCCGCTTGTGCGGCATGCGAGTACGAAGCTTCGACGGCTTTGCGCGGAGGTGAGCATTCTAGGCAACGATTCTGCACTGGAGCGATTCGGTGCTCTGGTGCGGGATTTGCACCCGGGATGTGGGCCGCTGGGTGGGATAGAAGCTGCGCTGCGGAGTTCGAAGTATGACTGGAATTTGGTGCTCCCAGTGGATGTGCCATTTCTGCCTACCGCTCTTCTAGAGGACTGGCTTTGGTCGGTGCTCCATCGTCCGATTCGGGATATCAAACTTGCGATGCTCTCGGTTGATAGCCATCCCCATCCGGCGTTATTGATAATTCATCGACAGATTGTGCCTTATTTGACGGCTTCCCTGGAGCGCAGCGAGTTGAAGTTACTTCCGGTGCTTCGATCGGCGTGCGATGACATCGCAGCCAAGCTTAAAGTGAAGAGCAAGAACGTTTTTGTTGAGATGCAATGGGATGATCTGTTCGCTCCTGAGATGAAGGATGACAGCGAGTCGTGGCGGACACTGACGAAGGCTCAACGGGAAAACCAGTCGCTGTGGTTTGCGAACTTGAATACGCCTGAGGAGTTTGCAGACGCGGAACGGCATATTGATGCGCTGGATACTTAGCCGGGGGGATGGGTTAGGCTAGATTTGCGTTGAGATTTGGGTGCTGGGAGTGGCGATTATGGCTGAGCCGGATAAGAAGTTAGAGGGAGAACATGTTGAGGTCACCGCGGATACGCCACTGATTGATAGCGTGTCGGAGGATGTGTCGGCGGAGGTGGGCGATTTTATTCAGCAGGCGGCTGAGCAGAACGAGGCGGCAGCCGATGCTTTGCCGGATGTGAAGAATAAGCCAGGGCCGTATATCTCGTTCGAGCATGTGTACAAGTCGTTCGGCGAGTTTGTGGTGTTGGAGGATGTGAGCTTCTTTGTCTACCCGGGGGAGACGCTGTGCATTTTGGGACGAAGCGGTGTGGGGAAATCGGTGTCGCTGCAAATGCTGCTGGGTTTTTTGAAGCCGGATAAAGGAATGATCAAGGTCGCGGGGGAGAATATCTGTGGCTTCAAGGAGAAAGAGTTACAAGAGATTCGTCGGAAGGTGACGATGGTCTTTCAGAATGGAGCGTTGTTCGACTCGATTACGGTGGGGGAGAATGTCGCTTTCCCGATGCGTGAGCGCGGAGAGATGGCGGAAGACCAGATACTTCAGGTGGTGAAGGGACTGCTCGAGATGGTGGGTGTGGCCGGGATGGAAAGCCTGCTGCCGTCTGACCTGTCGACGGGGATGAAACGGTCGATTGCGATTGCGCGGGCGTTGGCTTCGCAGCCTGAGGCGGTGTTGTACGACGAGCCTACAACTATGGTGGACCCTCTGATGGCACATCTTCTTGGAGATTTAATCGAACGGCTAAAACAGCAGCTGCACCTGACCAGTATCGTTGTGACACACGATATGAGGCTGGCGAAGAAGCTGGCTGATCGAGTTGTGTTTTTGAGCGCAGGGAAGGCGATTTTCTTTGGAACCATGGAAGAGATGGAGAGAAGCCAGGATCCGATTCTTCAGGAATTTCTGGCGCTTGACGAGTTGGTTACCCCGGTCTAGGAATTGTGCATGAGATGCAACATTTTCTGGCTAAATCGAGTTCAGTGAGCCCTTATCTCGATGATGCAAAGTATTGCAGTAACTGTTGCCAAGCCCCTGTCTGAGACGTATGCTCGAAATAGCACCAGTAATTTAAGTGACCCGCACAAATTGTAGCGATTGCTTTTTTTTATCGACGGTATTCCTGAGCTTCGATTCAGGCATCCTACCGACTTAAGGCCCAGGATTATGAGTTGAAAGGCGTTCGCTATGGCGACACCGGATTATCTGCAGCAGGTCATTGTCTCAGAGAGAAAATTCGCGGGGAATGGAAGGCGCGCGTCGAGAGCTGGCGGCGGTATATTCCGCAGGCCATCGATCACCAGTACGGTCTGGGCGTCTCTTGACCTGGTGACGGTGGTGATTGCGGCGCTGGTGGCCTTACGGTTTCGCGTGCAGCCACCTGCTGATGTTTCTACTTTGCGTGTGTTGCCGCACCTCATCAAATCTTCCCCCAATCTTCTGCCCTTCTACATCGGCTGGTATGGGGTTTGTCTGATCTTCTTTACGCGGTCGTATAACCTGTACGGAACGATTCAGCACCACAGCGGGTTACATGAACAGAGAATGACTATTCAGGCGTCTTTGACCTCTGGACTGCTCTTGTGTGGGACGCTCTACCTATCGAGCGGCGAGGCGATCTCGCGGATTGTTGTTGCCTTGATGGTGTTGTTTACCACGGTGTTGCTGTGCCTGCGGCGCGCGTTGTGGCGGCGAATGGTTCAACGGAGATTCCGAGCCGGGATTGAGACGCGAAATGTTTTGATTGTGGGAGCGGGGCGTGTTGGGCATGCACTGAGGAATCACATCGACACCTTGCAGCATCTGGGATTTCGCTTCAAGGGCTTTGTCGCGTTGACCGAACGCGAGGCGGAGTCCGGCAATGCAGATGTGGTGGGCGATGTGAGGAACTGTCTGTCGCTGGCACGGTCGCTGTTTGTGGACGAGATCTTCTTTTCTGTTCCGGCTGAAGAGAAGATGGTGATCAGCATGGTGGAGGAGGCCCGGATAGCGGGTATCGATGTCCGCGTGGTTCCGGACATGTACGACGGCCTGGCGTGGAATGCAAGAGTGGAGTATGTCGGTCAGTTTCCGACGATTCCGCTGCATCGTCGGCATTTTCCGATGGGCGGATTCATGTTGAAGCGGGTGCTCGACACTACTGTATCGGTGATTGGTCTGTTGGCGACTTCGCCGATCATGCTTGCGATTGCTCTTGCGATTCGGTTGGACTCGCCCGGGCCGATTTTTTATAAAGCACAGAGGATTGGTCGAAAGGGACGTACCTTCTCCTGTTACAAGTTCCGGACGATGGTGCAGAACGCGGACAAGCTGAAGGCCGATCTGGAGCATATGAACGAGCGAGATAGTGTGCTGTTCAAGATCAAGAAAGATCCGCGGATTACGCGGGTTGGCAAAGTGTTGCGGAAGTATTCGCTGGACGAGTTGCCGCAGTTTTATAACGTGCTGAAGGGCGATATGAGCCTGGTTGGACCGAGGCCACCGATGGCGGCCGAGGTGGAACAGTACGATCTTGCGCATCTGCGTCGGTTGGACGTATTGCCGGGCATTACCGGATTGTGGCAGGTAGAGGCGAGGCAGGACCCGTCGTTCGACAGTTATATTTCGCTCGATACGGCTTATGTGGAGAACTGGAATCTGATGATGGATCTTCGCATTCTGGCACGTACGGTGGGTGTTGTGCTGAGCGGGACCGGCTCCTAAATCTTTTTTTAGCTATATTTGCAGATGCCGTTTTTCCTGGAAGAGCGGTAATCCGAGCTGCGGATTCCCTGTACGCCAACACGAAAAAATGATCTAAGCGGTAAACTTGAAGAGTGAAGATAGCGCTTGCTCAGATCAACCCGACGGTGGGGGATTTCGCCGGGAATGCGAAGAAGATTCTTGAATATGCGGCTCGTGCCGAAGCTCTCGGCGTGGGTCTTGTGGTCTTTCCTGAGCTGGCCGTATGTGGATATCCGCCGGCGGACCTTTTGGAAAAGGCATCGTTTGTCGCGCGGGCCGAAGAGGTTGCGGCTGAGCTTGCGGAGTGGACTGCGGGTGCGGGGCGACCGGCGATTTTGTGCGGAACGGTGATGGCCACCAGAGCGAATGTCGGCAAGCAGGTGAGGAATGTCGCGGCGCTGCTTGATGGGGGTAAGTTGAGCTTTGTGCAGCAGAAGATGCTGCTGCCGTTCTACGACGTCTTCGACGAGCAGAGATACTTTGAGCCTGCAACGGAACAAGCGCTGGTTTGTGTGCGCGGTGAGCCGCTGGCGATTACGATCTGCGAGGACGCTTGGAACGATAAGGGATTCTGGCCGCGGCAGATGTATCCGGTGGATCCCGTTGAGAAGCTGATGGGCAAGTGGGAGGCGCAGTCGACGGAGATTGCAGGCCAGCCACGGGTTATTTTGAATATCTCAGCTTCGCCGTATTGGCAGGGAAAGCAGCAGGTGCGCCAGAGCATGCTGGCTGCACTGGCGCGGCGGCATGGTGCGTTTGTGGCGATGGCGAATCAGGTGGGAGGCAATGACAGCCTGGTGTTCGACGGCACGTCACTGGTGATTCGGCCCGATGGCGAGGTGGTGGCGCAGGCTGCTTCGTTTGTTGAGGACCTGATTGTCTTCGATACGGAGGATGGCGCGGCTGTTGCAGTCGAGAAGCCGGTGGATGAAGTTGCGGCGATGTGGGATGCGCTGGTGCTTGGGACGCGGGACTATGTGAGGAAGTGCGGATTCAGCAAGGTGCTGGTGGGGCTGAGCGGCGGGATTGATTCGGCGCTGGTGGCGGCCATTGCGGTGGAGGCCCTGGGCAAGGAGAACGTGATCGGTGTCGGAATGCCGACGGAGTACTCGTCGCTGGGCTCGATTGAGGATGCGAAAAAGCTGGCGAAGAATCTTGGGGTGAGGTTTGAGTTGCTGCCGGTCCATGACGTGTTCGCGCAGTTTCAGTTTTTGTTGCAACCGCTGTTCAAGGGAACGCCGTTTGGACTGGCGGAAGAGAACTTGCAGCCGCGAATTCGCGGAACGCTGTTGATGGCATTGTCGAATAAGTTCGGCGCGCTGGTGTTGACGACCGGAAATAAGAGCGAGATGTCGACCGGGTACTGCACGTTGTACGGCGACATGGTGGGGGCACTGGCCGTCATTGGCGATGTGATGAAGACGCGGGTGTATGCGCTGAGCCGGTATGTGAACCGTGCGGGAGAGGTTATACCTCGGGCGACGATTTCGAAGGCGCCTTCGGCGGAGCTGCGGCCGGGGCAGCAGGATACGGACTCGCTGCCACCGTACGAGGTGCTCGATCCGATACTTGAGGCGTATGTGGAGCGGTATTGCTCGGCGGAGCAGATTGCCGAGGAGCAGGGCGTGGATGTGGCGCTGGTGCGATCGGTTCTGCAGCTGGTGGAGAAGAGCGAGTATAAGCGACAGCAAGCGGCTCCGGTGTTGAAAGTTACGAGAAAGTCGTTCGGAATGGGCCGGCGATTTCCCATTGCGGTCAAAGTTCAGGTGTAATAGAGGAGCTGCGCGCATAGCGACGGCGGAGGATGGTGTCTTTGAAGATTTCACAGTGGATGTTGGCAGGATTGGTGGGGGCTCTCAGCATTACGGTAACGGCGGGTGCGCAAACAGGGACAGGAGCGGCGGCACAGCCGGCTCCGGCAGCACAATCGGCTCCGGCGGCGCAGAAGGCTGGCGCTCCGTTGCAGTTGCAGAGCCTGGGACAGCAGACAAAGGCAGATCCATTTCCACCTGTGAATGAGAAGTTCTTTACGGCTTCTACGCCGACGGTGGATACGGTCAACGGTTTTTTGAAGGCGTTGTGGGGATATGATCCGAACCGCATCTGGCGAGTCGAGGCGATTCAGACGACCGCTGCTCCGAATGTGAGCAAGGTGGTGGTGTTTGTTTCGGACAAAACTCCTAACGCGAAGGTTCAGCCGACGGCATTTTTTGTGATGCCGGATGGAAAGCATGCCGTTGCAGGTGACGCGGTGGTGCCGTTTGGCGTGACTCCGTTTGCGGACCTGCGTAGGACGTTGCAGACTCGGGCTGATGGTGCGACTCGTGGGGTGGCGAGCAAGGATCTGCTGCTGGTGGAGTTTGCGGATCTGCAGTGCCCGCATTGCAAGGAAGCTCAGTCCACGATGGATCAGTTGGTGAAGGACTTCCCGAATGCTCGTGTTGTGTACCAGAGCTTTCCGTTGGTCGATCTGCATCCGTTCGCGTTCAAGGCGGCGGCGTATGGGTACTGCGTGCAGAAGCAGAAGAACGATGCATACTTCGTTTACGCTGCGGCGGTGTTCGATACGCAGGGCGCTTTGACTCCGGAGACCGGGGACCAGACGTTGAAAGACGCGGTGACCAAGGCTGGGCTGGACCCGGCGGCGATTGATGCTTGTGCGGCGACGCAGGCGACCAAGGACCAGGTGAATGCTTCGATCAAACTGGCGCAGGATGTCAATGTCGAGCAGACACCGATGCTTGCGGTGAATGGGCACCTGTTGCCGCTGACTGGGATTCCTTACGAGACGTTGAAGACGATTGTGTCGTACCAGGCATCGCTTGACGGAGTGAGCACGGGCGCGACGGGAGCGGCGGTGGGAAGCAGTTCGAATCCGCCGACTTTAGGCAAGTAGGGAGAGATTGTTTCGACAAGCCCCAGTCTGACGGCTGGGGCTTTTTCTTGCTTAGGCCAGAAGGGATTGCTTAGCGGTGGCGGTCGCCGATGAGTTTGATCGCGGCGAGAAGAAGCGTGAGGAAGCCTGTGGGCAGGCAGCCCATCGCGAGCATCAAGGAGAGCCATCCGAGGTTTGTGTGGGGTCCTTGATGACGGGAGATGCCGCCGAAGCTGGTGAAGATGAGTGCGGCTGCGATGACTCCGGCGCCGAAGATGAGGAAGCCGGTACGGAGGAGTTTGCGAGTGTCTGGCTGCATAGGGTGAGACGATTTCCAGGCGGACGATGACGGGGATTGCGTTAGCGGTAGGCGGCCAGCATGGCGTAGACGATGACACCGGAGACGGAGACGTAGAGCCAGATCGGATAGGTCCAGCGCGCAAGGCGGCGATGCGCAGGGAAGCGACCGGTGAGCGAGAGAAAGAAAGTAATCAAGATCATGGGAAGGCAGACGACGGCAAGAAGAATGTGTGGTGTCAGCAGGATCCAAAGATAGATGAAGCGAGCGATGGGATAGGCCCTGGGGAAGAGCAAGTCACCATGGAGGACATGGTTCACGATGTAAGCGACGAGGAAGACGCTCGAGACGATGAAGGCGCCGAACATGCTGTTTCTGTGTGCAGTGATCTGGCGGCGACGGATGTAGCGGAAGCCAAGGACAAGGAAGAAGGCACATAGGGCATTCAGGACAGCGTCAAGCGCGGGCAGGAAGGCCAGGTGCGTTCCGGCGACGTCAATGGGAGGATGATAGTAGACCAACCAAGCGAGGAAGAGCGAGGCAACTGCACTGATTCCGATGATCGCGGCGATGACTGAGGGTGGGGTGCGATAGTCCGGATTGACTGCGACGACGGGTGCGGGCATTGATTCGTTCCTTACGGGATAGAAGATTGGTTAGAAGAGCAGGCGGCCCTGTGCGTTGAGAATCATGGCGAGCATTAGCAGGGGCAGATAAAGAACCGAAGTTTTGAGAAGATTGCGGGCGATCGCGGTGTTGTCTGCATCGTTGGAACTGTGCAGAATGCGGGCAAAGCGGATGGTCGCATAGAGATACCAGAGGCCGAGAAGGGTCGCGACGATGGTGTACGGGAGTCCGGTGATGTGGAGCCAGCTGAGCCAAAGGCTGGTTGGGATCATAAGGACCGCGTAGAAGAGGGCCTGAATCACGGTGCTCTGAGCGGCGTAGCGGGTGTTCGGGAGATTCGGGGTGAGCCGGATTCCGGCGCGGGCGTAGTCGTCGCGGTACATCCAGCCGATGGCCATGAAGTGCGGGAACTGCCAGACGAAGAGGATGGCAAAGAGGGCGACGCCAGGCCACTCGATGACGCCGCGTGCGGCGGTCCAGCCGATGAGCGGGGGCAGAGCGCCGGGGAAGGCGCCGATGAAGGTGTTGATGGTGGTGACGCGCTTGAGCGGGGTGTAGATGGCGACGTAGCCGATGGCGGTGAGCAGCGTCAGGGTGCCGGTGAGGAGGTTGGTGGTGTAGGCGAGATAGAGCGAGCCGAGAAAAGTGGCTGCGAAGCCTAGAATGAGGCCGTGGGCGAGGGAGATGCGACCCGCTGCCATGGGGCGGTCGGCGGTGCGGCGCATGAGGGAGTCTGATTTTCGCTCGAGTGCCTGGTTGAGCGCGCTGCTGCCGCAGGTGACTACCGCGATTCCGATGAGGGCTTGCAGAAGACCTGCGTGGAAGGGACTTATTCCGCTGCGAAGGCTGCCGAGATAATAGCCGGCTCCGGCGGTGATGATGACCATGGTGGAGATGCGCAGTTTGAAGAGGGTGGCGTAGTCGGCGAGCAGCGAGTGGGGCTTCGCGGGAGCGAGGACGTGATCGGTTGTCGCGGAGGTAGCCACAGTGTAAGGATAACGCGGTTTCGGGCGACGCGGCGGGGCGGCGTCGCCCGAGTGGGCGCTATTCGGCAGACTCTCCGTGGGGGGCCTCTACGGTTGCGTTGGGCTGTTTGGCCTGAGGACGGAGGAGTGGGAAGAGGATGACGTCGCGGATCGACTTCGAGTTGGTTAGGAGCATGGTTAGGCGATCGATGCCGATGCCTTCGCCAGCAGTCGGAGGCAAACCGTAGCCGAGGGCGCGCACGTAGTCTTCGTCCATCTGGTGAGCCTCCGCGTCGCCGCGGGCCTTTTCGGCCATCTGCTGCTCGAAGCGGGTACGTTGGTCGTCGGGGTCGTTGAGCTCGGAGAAGGCGTTGCCGACCTCGAAGCCGCCGATGTAGAACTCGAAGCGCTCGACCCAGTCTGGTTCGTCGGGCTTGTTTTTGGAGAGCGGGCTGACGGCCAGGGGGAAGTCGTAGATGATGGTGGGCTGGATGAGGGGCTCCTCGATGCCCATCTCACCGCCTCGTAAGGCTTCGGCGCGGAGCTCGAAGAGGTCGGAGATGGCTTTGCCGTAGGGTGCGCCTTTGTCGAGGACGAACTCTCGAACGAAGTGACAGTCCGCGCCGAGGCGATTGAGAGCTCGATCGAAGGAGGATTTTTCGGGATCGGCAAACTTCTCGCCTTCATTCACGAGTGCCCTGAACTTCGCATCCGACGAAAAATCTTCCATAGTCGGCTGGACGGGTGCGTTCGGCGGCCACCACTTCATGATTGCTTCGCGCATGGAGAGTTTCGTCCATTTGCCTAGATCGATCTCGTGGCCATTGAAGTGGGTGATCGTGGTTCCATTGACTTCGTTGGCGACATAGATGATGAGTTCTTCGCTGAGTTTCATCAGGTCGTGATAGTTCGCGTAGGCCTGGTAGAACTCGAGCATGGTGAACTCGGGGTTGTGGCGGGTGCTGATGCCTTCGTTGCGGAAGTTGCGGTTGATCTCGTAGACGCGGTCCATACCGCCGACGACGAGGCGCTTGAGGTAGAGCTCGGGCGCGATGCGGAGGAAGAGGTCGAGGTCGAGCGCGTTGTGATGCGTGGTGAAGGGCTGAGCGGCTGCGCCTCCGGCTACCTGATGCATCATGGGGGTTTCGACTTCAAGGTAGCTGCGCTGGTCAAAGAATTTGCGGATGGCGCGCAGGATGGCGGCACGCTTGACGAAGACTTCGCGGACGTTCGGGGTCTCTGGTTCGGTCGGTTCGGTTTGCGCTTCGCTTGAGGCGGAGTGTTTGGATGCGCCGGTGTTCATGAAGAGGTCAACGTAGCGCTGGCGATAGCGGAGTTCGGTGTCTTCGAGGCCATGGTACTTGTCGGGTAGGGCGAGCATTGCCTTGGTGAGGAAGGTTATGGCGGGTAGGTTGTCGAAGCTGCCGACGTGGACGGTGAGCTCGCCGGTGCGAGTGCGAAAGAGGCGGCCGCGAACACCGATGTGGTCACCGAGATCCAGGAGTTTATAGAGCGCGAAGGTGTTTTCTCCGACGTCGTCTTTGCGGACGTAGATCTGAAAACGCTGGCCACCTTGCTGGAGTTGCGCGAATCCCGCTTTGCCCTGGACGCGAATGGCCATGATGCGGCCGGCAACGCTCACGTTGATGTGATCCGCTTCGAACTGTTCGGCGGTCAGGGAGTCGTAGGCGGCGCGAAGCTCCGGAATGGTATGGCTGAAGGCGTAGTGATTCGGGTAGGTCGCGTCGGCGTGACTGAGGCCATCGAGCTGGCCGAGGGCGGCAATCTGCTGGAGCTTCTCGCGGCGCTGCTGGTAAAGATTCTTTTCAAATTCAGACTCGTACACAGGGATTCCTTTAGCTTGATGTTGCGGACATCTCAGTATAGCGAGGCGTGCCTGGAGGATCTTCTCGAGAGAGAAGTGTGTGCCACGTTGGGGGCGTGCGTGGTGTAATAGTCTGCTATGGCGGATGAGGGATCAGGTAAGAGCGGCAATGGCGCGGCAGGTGGAGGGAAGGGTGCGCTCGGCGAGCTGGTGAAGGCGGAGTCGATGATTCAGCTGGCGGTTGCGCTGCCGGCTGGATGCGTGATCGGGTGGCTGGTGGGGAGCTGGCTGGATCGGCACCTTCATCAAAGCTGGATTTCGATTGTGGGAATTCTGCTGGGGGCTGCGGCGGGTTTTGTGCAAATCTTCAGGACGGCATCGCGGTACATCAAGCGTGGATAACGGGTCGGACGAGGGTGATTTTGTGAGAACGTTGGAGAGCTTCAGCGACGCGGACTTCAAGCGGACGATCTGGAGTGCGTTGCGGTTGCTGGTGGTGATTACTGCGATTGCGGCCCCGGTGATCTGGTGGAAGATGGGATGGCAGTCCGCGGTATTGCTGCTGGTGGGATCGTTGATCTCGGGGTCGGGCTTGTTCGAGTGGCTGCGGCTGATGACTGCCGTGATGGTGAGGATGGACGGCGGGGGCAAAGCGAAGCCGATGGGACTGATTTTGTTCGGTTTCTTCCTGCGCCTGGGGCTGACCGTGGTGCTGCTTTATGTTAGCCTTAAGATTCTGAATGGTTCGGTCTACGCGCTTGCCGCTGGCCTCGCTCTGGGTGTGTTTGCACTGACGGTCGAGGGTTTGAGGCTTATGAAAGCGTGGACGGTTTAGGCCGGGCGTTCGCAGATTACGTTTCGCAGAAGCTTATTTTTATATGCCAACACAGACACTGTTCACCCAATTTTTGAATCAGCACTTCGGTGCGTTTACGACCTCTTTTCTGCAGACGCTGCACGTGCAGCCGAAGCATCCGGCGTATCCGATTACAGATGCGTTCGCGATGGAGCTGCTGGTGTTCCTGGTTTTGATCGCTTACTTCATCGCGGTGCGGATGACGTTGAGCGTCGAAAAGCCAGCCGGTGTGCAGCATCTGGCGGAGATTACCCATGAGTTTGTCTCGGAGCAGGGCTCGCAGATCATTGGGCACGGGTCCGAGCGGTTTACGAGCTATCTGACGGCTTTGGGTCTGTTCATCCTGCTGGCGAACCTGATGGGCATTATTCCGGGATTGAAGTCGCCTACTGCGTATGCAGTGGTTCCGCTGGGATTTGCGCTTGTCACCTTCGTGTACTACCACTACCACGGTATTCGGGAGAATGGCTGGGCGTACATCAAGCAGTTTCTCGGGCCGGTGTGGTGGTTGTACCCGCTGCTGCTGCCGATTGAAATCATCTCGCACCTTGCACGCGTTCTGTCGCTCACGGTTCGTCTTTACGCCAATATGTTTGCGGGCGATCTGGTAACGCTGGCCTTCTTTTCGCTGGTGCCGGTGGGAATTCCGCTGATCTTTCTCGGGCTGCACCTTGGCGTTGCCGTGGTTCAGGCTTATGTGTTCTTTTTGCTGGCGGCGATTTATCTCTCGCTGGCAACGGCGCACGATCACTAATGCTCCAGACGGCCAAGGCTTTCCAGTCTTCGGCTACTAAGTTTCGCTGCGTTGGGGCCTCCTCTCGCAGTGTGCAACAACGCCGCATAGCGTGAGGGTGCCAGCACGGTGAGCATCAACCACCCACTGGCGGCGTATCCACGGAGGCAGGAGTAACACCATGAAGAAGTTGCAATATCTGTTTATGTCGTTGGCCGCGCTGCTTTTTGCGACGCCGGCTTTTGCGCAGGGCGCTGCCGCTCCAAGCCCCGGAGCCCAGTGGGTTCCTCTGGCTGCTGGTCTTGGCATGGCGCTGGCTGCTGGTCTTTGCGGTCTGGGTCAGGGTAAGGCGACCGCCTCGGCAACTGAAGCGCTGGCACGCAACCCGGGCGCACGTCCTGGAATCTTTATCTTCCTGATTCTCGGCCTTGCGTTTATTGAGTCGCTTGCGCTGTTCACCTTCGTTATCATCTTCTTGAAGGTTCAGTAAGGTTTAAAGTTGTTTTTGGGAAAGGCCTCCGCTTCTGCGGGGGCTTTTCTTTTTTGGTGGGGGTCTCCTGCCGGACGGGCCCGCTGCGCGCGGGGCGGTCACTTCGTGACTTGCATACGCCTTCGGCTGGGCCTCCCGTTGGTCGGCAACCATGATTCCGGCCAACAGGAGGACCGCTGTAGGACGGTGTTATTTCACGTCGTAGTTGAGCTGTAGGTTGCAGCTGTCGGGCGAGGCGGCGCACTCCTGTCGGCCTTGTTCGATCAAGGTGGAGTGGCTCGCATACTCAGCGAAGGAGACTGCTCCACTGGGCAGGATGCCAAGGGCCCCTGTCGCGACAGCGGCTAAGGCAATACCGATCGCTGCGGGGACGCTGATGCGTCGAAGCTGATTGAGGCGTGTGCTCTCGCTGCCGGGGCGGGTATAGACGGCGGCCAGCAGGCGGAGATAGTAGAAGCAGGCGACGCCACTGTTGAGCAGGCCGATGACGGCGAGCCACATGTTCCCGCCATGAATGGCAGCGGAGAAGACGTAGAACTTGCCGAAGAAGCCGCCAGTGAAGGGGATTCCGATGAGCGAGAGCAGGAAGAAGCCGAGCAGGGCAGCAAGGTAGGGCCGCTTTTGGCCGAGGCCGGTGAAGTCGTCGATGGTTCGGGCGCGTTCGTCGTAGCCGGCGATCTGGGTGACGACGGCGAAGGCGCCGACGTTCATCGCGGCGTAGGTGGCGGTGTAGAAGCAGGCTGCGGCGATTCCGTCGAATGGAAATGCCGTGAAGGCGACCAGCAGATAACCGGCGTGGGCGATGCTCGAGTAGGCGAGCATACGTTTGACGTCACGCTGCTGGAGCGCACCGAGGTTACCGATGGTCATTGAGAGTGCCGCGAGCACCCACAACAAGATGGCCCAGCGATGTTGATACGTGGGGAAGCCAGTGAAGGTGATGCGGAGAAGGACGGCGAAAGCGGCGGCTTTGGGTGCGGTCGACATGAGTCCGACGACCGGTGCTGGTGCGCCCTGGTAGACGTCGGGGGTCCAGACATGAAAGGGGGCAGCCGAGACTTTGAAGCCGAGGCCAATGATGATAAGGGCCAGCGCCGTGAAGGCCAGGGCTGGAGTCGCGGTGGTCTCTAGGCCGTGCGCGATGGCGTAGATGTTGGTCGATCCTGTGGCTCCGAAGGCGAGGGCTACGCCGTAAAGGAAGAAGGCCGTGGCGAAGGAGCCAAGGAGGAAGTACTTGATGGAGGATTCGGTGCCTGTGGCTTGCCCCTTGCGGAAGCCGCACATGATGTAGGTCGAGATGGAAGAGATCTCGAGGCCTACGAAGATCATGAGGAGTTCAACCGAACAGGTCATCAGCATCATGCCGACGGCGCCGAAGAGCGTAAGGGCGAAGTATTCGCCGGCGTGGCTGGCGTTGCCTTCGAAGAAGTCCAATGAGCCGAGGAGTGTGACCAGGACTACTGAGGCAATGACAAAGTGAAAGAGGACTGAGAAAGCGTCAACTTGAATAGTGCCGGAGAAGGCATGGATGGTGCCGAACTGGATCTGGTACCAACTGGCGATGAGAGATCCGACAGTGCCGGCAATGGCGAGCCAGCCAAGGGGTTTGCGGCTTGAGCCGGGCTTCAGGCATGGCTCTGCCAACATGACGATGACGCCGACTAGGGTGAGGATAAGTTCGGGAAGGAGAGCCAGGACGTTGGATGACATTTACTTCGTGGCCTCCTGGGCGGCGGGGATCTGCGTCTGGGTATCAGTCGGGCTCAAGGAAGCGGCAGGCTCTACGGGCTGGGGCTCCTGCGCGAGATAGCTGCCTGCGGTGTCGATGGCTCGCAACCAATAGGGGGATGCGACACCCATAGCCAGCATGACTGCAATGAGGGGCCAGAGCGCGAGATGCTCGCGAGCGGTGACGTCAGGGACTGGCACGTCGGCGGTGTTCTCGTTCAGGTCGCCGTAGAAGACGCGTTGAATCATCCAGAGCATGTAGGAAGCGGTTAGGATGACGCCGGTGGTCCCGAGAACCGTCCAGCCGATGTGGTGGGTGACGCTCGACTGCATGGCGCCCGTGAGGACGAGGAACTCGCCGATGAAGCCGTTGAGCATCGGAAGGCCGATGACGGACAGCGTGGTGATCACGAAGAGAGTCACCATCCAGGGAAGCTTGGCTGCGAGGCCGCCGTAGTCGCGCATGTCGTAGGTGCCGTAGCGCTCGTAGAGGATGCCGAGCAGGATGAAGAAGGCTCCAGCACCGATGCCTTCGTTGAGGGTGGCGTAGATGCCGCCGTCCAGGCCGGCGATGGTGAAGGTGAAGATGCCGAGGACGACAACGCTGACGTGTCCGAGTGCACCGTAGGCGGCTAGCTGCTTGAGGTCTTTTTGGACGAGAGCGATGAGAGCGCCGTAGACAATGCCGATGGCTCCGAGGGCAATCATGAGCGGGGCGATGTGGCGGGATTGCTCGGGGAAGATGCCGAAGGAGAAGCGCAGGATGGAGTAGAGGCCGAGCTTGCCGACCAAAACCATGACGGCCGCGGTGGGTGCTTCAGAGATGGCGTCCGTGAGCCAGCCGTGGAGAGGGAAGACCGGAACTTTGACGGCGAAGGCTATCAGGAAGGAGAGGGAGGCAAGCCAGAGGGCAGCTTCATTGCCGGAGATGTTGTGCGTGGCGGCAAGCTGGGCGAGCTCTGGGAACTGAAAGGTGCCGGTGCGCGCGTAGATCCAAAGCATGCCCACCAGCAGGATGGCCGATGGGATGAAGGCGTAGAGGAAGTACTTGATGGCGGCGCGGCGGCGATTGGCGGTGCGGCCAAAGGTGGCGATGAGAAGCGCCATTGGAACGAGGGAGAGCTCCCAGAAGGCGTAGTAGAGGAAGAGGTCGAGCGAAACGAAGATGCCGAGCATCGCGACCTGCTGGAGGAGGAAGAGGGTGTAGAAGAGCTTTTTGCGGTCGCCGATGGTGTTCCATGAGATGAGAACGCCGAGGGGAGCGAGGAAGCCGGTGAGAACGATGAGCCACATGGAGAGGCCATCGACGCCGAGGTGATAACGGATGGCGGGAGAACTGATCCAGGCGGAGTTCTGCTCGAACTGGAAGGAGCCTGCGGCGGCTGAATAGTCGAAGCGCGCGGGCAGGTGCAGGGTGCAGAAAAAGGTGATCAGGGTGACAGCGAGAGCACCCCATTGCATCAACCTGCCTTTGTCGGGCAGCAGGGCCAGCAGGACCGCGCCCGCGAGAGGGACGAAGGTGATGATGGTCAGGATGGTGTGGTCGATATTCATCGTTTCCTTATAGGTGTTGCGAAAGCAAATGCCGAATAGAGCGAGTTCTTCTTAATGCATCCAGATGGAACGGCCAAAGATCATGACGAGCAGGACGGCGGCGGCTCCAAGTGCGAGCCAGCCGGCGTAGGAACGGATATTTCCGGATTGAACGCGGCGAACCAGGGAACTGAGACCTCGTGTGGTGGCGCCAGCAACTGCGCCGGAGCCGTTGACGATGCCGCCGTCTACGAGGCCGCCGAGGAAGAGGCGACTGAACATAAGCAACGGGGTGATGATCACGGCGCGATAAAGCTCGTCGATGTAGAACTTGTTGAGGACAAGGTTGTAGAGGGCTGGAGCGCGTCTGGCGAGAGCTGCGGCGGTGCCGGGCTTCTTATAGTAGAAGAGGTAGGCGATGAACAGGCCGAAGAGAGCGACGGCGACAGAGACGGCAGCAAGTCCTAACTCGGAGCCCTGACTTGTTGTTGCTGCTTCTACGGCGGTGCCGCTGCTGAAAACAGGCTCGAGGAAGTGTTCGATTTCGTTATGACCGCCAAGAGCTGCTGGAACACCGACCCAGCCGCCGATGATCGACAACAGGGCGAGGATGGCGAGCGGGACGGTCATGATCGCTGGCGATTCGTGGATGCCGTGAGCGTGGTTCTCTTCGTGATCCGCGACCATCACGGTATGAGAGTCCGAGTGCGTGTGGACAGCTGCTCCGTGGGCGTGGAGGTCGGTGTGTTCCTCAAAGTGCTCGGGTCCGAAGAAAGTTTTGAACCAGAGGCGGAACATATAGAACGCGGTCATGCCGGCGGTTACGAGGCCGACGAACCAGAGCAGCTTGCCGAGAGGATTGGTTGAGACAAAAGCCTGGTAGAGGATCTCGTCTTTGGAGAAGAAGCCGGCAAATGGCGGAATCCCTGAGATGGCGAAGACGCCCATCGTCATGGTCCAGAAGGTGATGGGAATGCGCTTGCGGAGGCCGCCCATCTTGCGCATGTCCTGCTCGCCAGAGAGCGAGTGAATGACGGCGCCGGCGGAGAGGAAGAGGAGGGCCTTGAAGAAAGCGTGGGTCAGGAGGTGGAAGATTCCTGCGGTGTACGCTCCGACTCCGCAGGCCAGGAACATGTAGCCAAGCTGCGAGACGGTGGAGTAGGCGAGGACCCGCTTGATGTCGTGCTGCACCATGCCGATGCAGGCGGCGAAGATGGCTGTGGCGGCTCCGATGATGGCGACGACGCCGAGAGCGTAGGGGCTGCGATCAAAGAGCACGTGGCAGCGGGCGACCATGTAGATGCCGGCCGTGACCATCGTTGCCGCGTGAATGAGAGCGGAGACGGGTGTAGGGCCTTCCATCGCGTCTGGGAGCCAGACATAGAGCGGAATCTGTGCGGACTTGCCGGTTGCCCCGAGGACAAGAAGAAGGGCGATGGCTGTGATAACACCGCCGTTCCAGTCGGGATTGACGCTGATGGCCTGGAAGACGTGGGAGAAGTCGAGCGAGCCGAACTCGCGAACGATGAGGAACATCGCCAGCAGAAATCCGAAGTCGCCAATGCGGTTGACGATGAAGGCCTTCTTTCCGGCGTTGGCGGCGGAGTCTTTCGTGAAGTAGAAGCCAACCAGCAGGTACGAGGCAAGGCCGACACCCTCCCAACCGACGAAGAGGAGGAGGAAGCTTTCGGCGAGGACCAGGATCAGCATGAAGAACATGAAGAGGTTGAGGTAAGCGAAGAAGCGCCAGTAGCCCTCTTCATGAGCCATGTAGCCGGCAGCGTAGACGTGGATGAGGAAGCCTACGCCGGTGACGACGCCAAGCATAATGAGAGTGAGGTGATCGACGGTGAAGGCGAAGTCGATCTGGAGGCCGGTAATTGCGATCCAGGGCGCGCTGACGACACGGAGGACTTCGGGCGCGCCAGCGGTCTTCATGGTGATCCAGAGCCAGGCGACGAGGATGGCGGGAATCGAAGTGCAGATGAGGGCGACGGCGGTAACAAGCGAGCGCGGAAACTTACGGCCAATGGTTCCGTTGATGAGGAATCCAACGAAGGGCACGATCGGGATGAGCCAGAGATAGTCAGAAGGCATAGAGGTCACGATTTCATCAGGTCGATCTGATCGACGTTCAGTGTCTGGCGAGTGCGGAAGATGGCGATGATGATGGCAAGGCCGACGGCGGCCTCGGCTGCAGCGACCACCATGACGAAGAAGACAAAGATCTGTCCGGAGACCTCGTGCCACATGTGCGCGAAGGCGACGAAGGTGAGGTTGACGGCGTTGAGCATGAGCTCGATCGACATGAAGATGGTGATGAGGTTGCGCTTGATGAGGAAGGCGGCGACGCCGACGGAGAAGAGCGCGGCAGCGAGGATGAGGTAGGCAGCGACGGGGACTTGCGCGGTTGCAAAAGAGTTCATGGGGCTACTGCTCCTTTCGCGCGAGCACGACGGCTCCGAGAATGGCGACCAGGATCAGGACGGAAGTAACTTCGAAGGGGAGAAGAAGCTTGGTGAAGAGCAGGGTGCTGATCTCTGCGATGTTGCTGGTGACGTGGTTCAGATAGCCGCCGATGTTTGAGGAGCCAAGGGCATGGCGCTCTGACAGGAAGACGAAGCTGAGCAGGCAGAAGATCGCGGCGGCGCCTGGGAAGCCGACGATGTATGCTGCGCGGCTGCCGTGTGTGCGCTCTTCTTCGCCGGCGTTGAGGAGCATGATGACGAAGACGAAGAAGACCATGATGGCGCCGGAGTAGACGATGACCTGTGAGGCGGCGAGGAACTCGGCTCCGAGCGACCAGTAAAGGACGGCGAGCGACATCATGACGACGACCAGCGAGAGAGCGCTGTTGATGGGGTGACGCTGCAGAAGGAGATTGATTGCTCCCGCTACGGCCAGCCCGCCAAAGATGAGGAAGAGTGCCAGTTGCATGATGTTCCGCGATTCCTTTTTGGATCTCTTGAATCGTTTGAGACGCTTGAAACGGAGCAGACGGCGTTAGGGGCTATCTGCTGATTGTAAAACAGCTTGTTGCTACCTTCGGTGAAGTTAACTGCGTAAAGCCATGACCAGGCTGGTGACGATGATATTGGCCATCGCGAGCGGCAGGAGAAACTTCCAGCCGAAGCTCATCAGTTGGTCATAACGGAAGCGAGGCAGCGTGCCGCGCACCCAAATATAGAGCAGGAGAAAAAACAGGACCTTGGCGATGAACCAAAGGATGGGAAAGACGGCAGTCAGAAACGGGCCGCCGAAGTTGTCGGGGAGGAGATGACCCAACGGACTGGAAGCGCCGCCGAGGAAGAGCAGGCTCGCCACACAGGCCACGGTAATCATGTTGGCGTACTCGGCCATGAAGAACATGGCGAACTTCATGGAGCTGTATTCGGTGTGGTAGCCGGCGACGAGTTCGGATTCAGCCTCGGGAAGGTCGAAGGGAGCGCGGTTGGTTTCGGCGTATGCGGCCATGAGGTAGATAAAAAACGCGACGAACTGGAAACCACCGAAGACATTCCAGCTGAGCATGCCGTGGGCGCTTTGGCTGTTGACGATGTCACGCAGGCTGAGAGATTGGGCGCGGAGGACCACTCCGACCAGCGAGAGTCCAAGGGCGAGCTCGTAGCTGATCATCTGCGAAGTAGCGCGGAGGCTGCCGAGCAGCGCGAATTTGTTATTCGACGACCATCCGGAGAGCGCGATGCCATACACGCCGATGGAGGTGATGCCGAGGATTACCAACAGGCCGATGTTGAGGTCGGCAATCTGAAAGATATCGACTCCCTTGACGCGGGTGACCTGACCGAAGGGAACGACGGAGATGGAGATGAGCGAACAGGCCAGCGCGATGATGGGCGCGATGATGAAGAGAGGACGTTCCGCCGCGATTGGCAGGAGATCTTCTTTGAGGAAGAGTTTGATGCCGTCTGCCATCGGTTGCATCAGGCCGAAGGGTCCGACGCGGGAGGGTCCCCAGCGGTTCTGGATGCGGCCCAAAAACTTTCGCTCCAGCAGGACTGTATAGGCGACCGCCATCAAAGTGAGGACGAGCACCACCACAACCTTGAGGATACTGAGCAGCAGAAATGTCTGAAATGGGCTGAGGTGGCTCACGGCGGTCGGTTGGGCTCCTGTAGTTGTGTGCGTCTGCTAGTTTAGTGTTTTTTAGTCGGCAGCGGGTTGGATCTGGGTGAGTCCGGTTGGAGGACGAAGGCTCTCGTTGTGCTGCAGGTCGGAGAGCATGGCGGAGTAGCGGCCCAGGGTGCCCGAGGTAAACAGTGTATCGTTCGCTGGCAGGACGAGGTCGCGGCGGCTGCCGATTTGAACGAGGTCGTTGGATGCCGCAGGTTGCAGGTGTTGATCATTGCCGCTGAGCAACTGGAGACGCAGCAGGTTGTATCCCGGGACCAGGCGCTGGATCTCATCGAGAATGGCGAACGGGTCGAATGGGCTGAGCTTCGGCTCCATGTTATTCGCGGCGAGCCAAACGGCGTGGCGGTCTGCTTCGCCGGAGTGAACGCCGCGGGACT
Organism: Tunturiibacter psychrotolerans; assembly: GCF_051013365.1. Taxonomy (GTDB): domain Bacteria; phylum Acidobacteriota; class Terriglobia; order Terriglobales; family Acidobacteriaceae; genus Edaphobacter; species Edaphobacter psychrotolerans_A. The sequence continues at coordinate 4,313,131 of NZ_CP132941.1, forward strand.
GGCCCATGTCGGCGCGAGTGCCTTTGCCGAAGGGAATCAGCTCGCGCATGTTGGCACCCATCTTGTCGGCGATGCGAACGATCATCTCGAAGTCCGTGCGGACACCAGCGCGGTCGCCGGCCTTGCTGACGAGCTGAAGGTCGCCGTAGCTGTTGGTGACGGAACCGGATTTCTCGTAGAGGTTCGCGGCCGGAAGGATGACATCGGCCAGAGCGGCGGTCTCGGTGAGGAACATGTCCTGCACCACGACAAAGGTGTTCTTCAGCGAAGCAGGATCGATGCCATAGCGGGAGACTGGATTCGATCCGACGACGTAAAGGGCCGAGAGATCACCGCGTTCGGCTGCCTCGAATATTTCGATCATGTCGAGGCCGGGAGCGGCGGGAGTGTTGTACTCGGCAAACGTGGTGTTGCCTGCAAGTGGAGTGTAGCCGGGGAGCAGGTCAGGTAAAAGGCCCATGTCGGCTGCGCCGCGAGAGTTGGCGTAGTCGGAGATCAAAGCAAACTTTGCTCCGGGAATGGTAAGGCCGAAGTCAATGAGCTTCTTGAGGTCTTTGCCGCGCAGCTCGGAACCGATGAGGATCAACAGATTTTCCTCGGCCTTGATGGCTTCGCGGAATGTCGTCAGAGCATTGGTGTCGGCTACCGCTTCGTTGGCTGCGACGGCGTCACCAGCGAGGTAAGAGGCTAGGGCACTGTAGCCAAAGGGAGCGAGATGGAGGAAGCTCTTTGCTTGGCGGCGAAGCTTGATCTCGGCGGAGTTCGCGACGTAAAGGCGGCCGCGGTGGTTGCGTACATTGGTGCGGATGTTCCACGCTGTACCGGGAGCTTGAACGGTGGGATCACCGCCAACAATCAAAATCGCTGGTGCAGTGAGAGTTTCTCTGAGCGATGCGGTGCGTCCGGTCGTGCCAGCAAGAGACTGCGCGAAGGAGACGTAGTCGGCGGTGCGGTGGTGATCGATGTTGTTTGTGCCGAGAACGGTGCGGGCGAACTTCTGCAGCAGGTATGCTTCTTCGTTCGTGGTGCGGTTCGAGCCGATGACTCCGATGCTTTTGCCGCCCCGGGTATCGCGAAGTTCGCGGAGCTTCGTTCCGACGTGGTCAAAGGCCGTCTCCCAACTGACCGGCTTCAGTTCGCCATTCGGCTGGCGAACCAGCGGTTGCGTGATGCGGTCTTCGTTGTTGGCGAAGTCGAACGCATAACGCCCCTTGTTGCAGAGAAAATCATTATTGATGCCGGACTTGTCGCGGTTGTCGCCGCGGACGATTTCGCTGCCGTCGGAGGTGGAGCGGACGCCGAGGGTGGTCTTGCAGCCGTCGCCGCAGTGGGTGCAGACAGTCGAAACGTGATTCATCTCCCAGGGGCGGGTCTTGTATCGATATGTTCCGGAGGTGAGGGCGCCGACGGGGCATGCGTCGATGCACATACCGCACTGCTCACAGTCGACATGGGCGAGGTCATCGGGAGACATCTGAGCCGGGACGTTGGGGGCGATTACCGAGGAGCTGCCGCGAGCCTGAATGCCGAGGGCGAAGACGTCCATGCCTTCGCCGCACATGCTGATGCAGCGGTAGCAGAGGATGCAGCGTGGGCGGTCGTAGTAGACAACGGGCGACCACTTCTGCTCTTCGCGGTGATGCTTGGGCTCGGCGTAGAAGCTTTCGGCGGCGCCGTACTTGAAGGTCATGTCCTGCAACTCGCACTCGCCGCCGGCGTCGCAGACAGGACAGTCAAGTGGATGGTTGCCGAGGAGCAGTTGCAAGGTAGCTTTGCGGGCCTGAGCAATCTCAGGCGTCTCAGTCTGGACGACCATGCCTTCAGCTACTGGGGTGGTGCAGGCGGTCTGGAGCTTGGGCATCTTCTCGATGCGGACCACGCACATACGACAGGCGGCCTTCAGCGAGATGCCGGGGTAGTAGCAGAAGGCGGGAACCTCGATGCCGTTGGTCTTGCAGGCTTCGATGAGGAAGGTGCCTGCGGGGGCAGTGAGTTGTTTGCCGTCTACGGTGAATTTTACGTCTGGCATTAATGTGCTCCGACCAGTTGTTCTACGGTGATGATGGGGGTTCCGGCCTTGTTGCCTGCGATGTAGTCTTCAAACTCTTTGCGGAACTTCTTGACGAACGCGATGGTAGGCATGGCTGCTGCGTCACCGAGCGGACAGAAGGTGCGGCCCAGCATGTTTTCGGCGAGATACTGAACGTTGTCGACGTCCTTCTTATTGCCGCCGCCATTGTAGACGCGGGTGAGAGTCTTCTTGATCCAATCCGTGCCCTCGCGGCAGGGAATGCACCAGCCGCAGGATTCGTGCTGGTAAAAAGCAATTGTGCGCAGAGCGAATTCGACGATGGATACGGTCTCATCGAGCACCACGATACCGCCTGAGCCGAGCATGGTGCCGGCTTTGCCCATCTGGTCGAAGTCGAGACCTACGTCGATCTCTTCCGGCAGCATGACCGGGCAGCTCGAGCCTCCGGGAACGACTGCTTTCAGTTTTTTGCCATCCTTGATGCCGCCTGCTACGTCGTAGATTGCCTTACGCAGCGAGTAACCCATTGGAAGCTCATAGACGCCAGGCCGCTCAACGTGGCCACTAATGCCAAACAGGCGTGTGCCGCCGTTGCGCTCGCTGCCGAGCTTCGCGTAAGCCTCGCCACCCATCAGCAGAATGTGTGGGGCATTGGCGATTGTCTCTGCGTTATTAATGACGGTAGGACCACCATAAAGACCGACCACGGCAGGGAAGGGAGGTTTGATGCGAGGCACCCCGCGCTTGCCTTCGAGCGACTCCATGAGCGCGGACTCTTCGCCAACCTCATACGCCCCGGCTCCCGTCTGCGTGATGACATCGAAGTCCACGCCGGTGCCAAAGATGTTCTTGCCGAGAAAGCCCTTCGCGTACGCGTCAGCAACGGCTTTTTCGACGATCTTGAGCAGATAACGGTACTCGCCGCGCAGATAGATGAAGCCGAGTTTGGAGCCGATGGCGAGACCGGCAATCATCGTCCCTTCAATGACGGCGTGGGGATCGTGCAGGAAGAGGACGTGATCTTTGCAGGTGCCGGGCTCGGATTCGTCGCCATTGACCAGGACGTACTTCGGCTTTTCGGACTGCTTCGGGACGAAAGACCACTTCATGCCCGTCGGAAATCCAGCACCGCCGCGGCCACGTAGACCACTGGCTTTCATCTCGTTGATGATCCACTCCGGTCCCTTGGCGATGGCTTCCTGAACAGCCTTATAGCCGTCGAGTTCAACGTACTTGTCGATGTCCGTAGCGCCCATGCCAAAGCGGCGGGAGACTACTTTTACTTCATCGGGATGCGAGACGAGTGTTGGCATTTACTTCACGTCCTTTCCCTGGCCGTCGCGGTACATCTGGAAGAGGACATCCACTTTCTCAGGCGTGAGGTCGTCGTGGAAGTCATAGTTGATCTGAATGGCAGGAGCCCAGCAACAGGCTCCGATGCACTCAACTTCTTCCAGAGAAAAGACACCGTCTGATGTCGTCTCTTTGTGCCCGATGCCGAGTTTGTGTTTGCAGTGGTCGAGGATCTCATAGCCGCCGCGCAGCATGCAGGAGATGTTGGTGCACACCTGCACGTTGTATTTGCCCGCGGACTTGGTGCGCAGCATGGAGTAGTACGAAAGTACGTTGCGAACGTCCAACTCCAGAATGCCGATGCGCTCAGCGATTTCGGCGATCACTTCATCGGAGACGTAGCCGACCTCGTCCTGCGCGTAGAGCAGCATGGGGACGAGCGCAGAGCGCCTGAGAGGGTAGATGGTAACGAGTTTGTCGAAGCGTGCGGCCAGCTCCGGCGAAAAGATCGTATTGGCTATTTCACTCACTCTGCATCATCTCCCGCGCCAGCCGTTCGGCGGCAAGGTCCATCTCTTCGGCGACACCGTTCAGTTTAACCGTTCCATCTTCCTGCATCTCGAAGGTGGAACGACCACCGTCACTCAATTCCATCATCTCGTGCGTGAAGCGAAGCCAGCGGCTTGCCACACGAAGTGTAATCTCTTCAGCCCCAACTTCGACGACTGCGTGATGCTTGCTGTTGATTCCGTGGGCAGCCGCGTAAGAGCGAAGCAGCGATGCCCACGAGGTCCAAAGTTCAGCTCTGAGGCGTGCTTCGAGCATCAGAGGTTAGCGGTCGATCTCGCCAAGGACGATATCGATCGATCCGATGACAGCTACAACGTCTGCGAGCAGACGGCCTTTGCACATGGTTTCTAACGCCTGTAAAGTCGCGAATCCCGGGTTGCGCATATGCACACGATAGGGCTTCGCGGTGCCGTCGGAGACGACGTAGTAGTTCATCATGCCGTGTGGCGCTTCGACGGAGCTGGTTGCCTCACCAGCAGGAACTCCAAAGCCTTCGGTCACTATCTTGAAGTGATGGATCAGTGATTCCATCTGCGTCTTCATCTGTTCGCGATTCGGAAGAATGATCTTGGGGGCATCCGCGACGATGGGCCCTTCGGGAAGACCGTCGAGAGCCTGAAGACAGATCTTGACCGACTCGCGGAACTCCTGCATGCGGACGATGTAGCGCGCCCAGACGTCACCGACATCGGAGACCGGTACGTTGAACTGAAACTTCTCATAGCCGGAGTAAGGCATGTCGCGGCGGACGTCGAAGTCGACACCGGAAGCGCGCAGAGGGGGTCCGGTCACGCCCAATGCAATCGCATCCGCAGCCGAAAGGTGGCCAACGCCCTTGAGGCGGTTCATCCAGATCGGATTGGTCTGCAGGAGGCCTTCGTACTCTTCAACATGCGCAGGGAAGTTTTTGAGGAAGGTACGGATCTTGGCGTAGATGTCCCTCGGCGGTTCCACGCTGAGGCCTCCAACGCGGACGTAGCTGGTCATCATGCGCTGGCCGGCTACCGCTTCGAAGATGCGCAGCAGATCTTCGCGCTCACGGAAGCAATAGAGGAAAACGGTGAGCGCGCCGATATCCATGGCGTGGGTGCCGAGCCAGACCAGATGCGACTGAATACGTGTGAGTTCGTTGAACAAAACACGAAGATACTGTGCACGCTCGGGAATCTCGAGCCCCAACAACTTCTCGACCGCAAGAGCATAGGCGAGATTGTTGGTCATGGGACAGAGATAGTCGATGCGGTCGGTCATAGGGACGACCTGCTGGTAGAACTTCGCCTCGCAGGTCTTCTCGATGCCGGTGTGAAGGTAGCCAATGTCCGGAGCCAGCCCGACGATGGTCTCGCCGTCGACTTCAATGACTAGTCTGAGGACGCCATGGGTCGACGGGTGTTGCGGACCCATGTTGATGATCATGGTCTGGTCGTTGGGGGGAGGGTTCTGGCGATTCCGCGCGGAGTTGGCGATCAAATCGTCGATGCCGGGATTAACTGCATCAACAGGCGTCACTCCGGTAAGTTCTTCAACAGGGGGAGTCATTAGCGGTAGCCCTCCACGGGGTAGTCCTTGCGTAATGGATGCCCTTTCCAGTCTTCCGGCATCATGATTCGACGAAGGTTGGGATGGCCACTGAAGTGAACTCCGAAGAGGTCGAAGACTTCGCGCTCGTAGAAGTTAGCCGAGGGCCATACCGAGGTAATGCTGTCGAGGGAGGGAGCGTCACCATCGAGTCGAACGACGAGACGAATCCGCTGCTTCAGCTTGTGCGAAAGAATACTGTAAGAGATCTGAAACCGCGGTTCGGAGGGGTACCAGTCGACGGCGGTGACATCCTCGAAGAAGTTGTAGCCAGCTTGCTGAACTGCTTTCGTTGCAGCAATGATGTTCTCGCGAGCCACGGTAATGGTGAGTTCGCCTCGGTCGAATTTGGCATCGGTTGCGAGATCGGCGAGAGCCACAACTGCGGCGTTTTCGGGATGCGCCTCGAAGACGGCCTGTTTGCCTTTGATGGCAGAGGCTGGATCGTACATTAGAGGTCCCCTTTATCGGTCGCCCAGTCCAGGATGCCTTTTTTCCAGACGTAGAACAGACCAACAGCAACGAAACCGAGGTAAACGAGCATTTCGTAGAAGCCGAACATGCGGGATCCAGTAATGGCGGGTAGCCGACGGAAGATCACTGCCCAGGGAAGCATAAAGACGGCTTCGACGTCGAAGAGAATAAACAGCATGGCGACCATGTAGAAGCGGACGGTGAAGCGGCCGCGTGCGTCGCCGATCGCGTCCATCCCGCACTCGTAAGCCTGGGCCTTGGTACGTGAGTTCTTGTGTTTCCCGATGAAAAACGAGGCGCCCACCATGCCAACTGCAAGTCCGAGAGCGACCAGGACCTGAAGCACGAGTGGAAGGTAGTTCCAAATGTAGGGGTAACTGTGCATGGCCATCTTCGACTCTAAGATTGCGGCTGGCAAGTGTCAAGCGATTGTCAGGATGGTGTGCGGCTATCGAAGTAATGCTATGTACATATTGATCAGCTGGTTGCCGAACAATGCGCTCACCAGTCCGCCAAAGCAAAGAAAGCTGCCGAAGGCGAGTCTGGAGGTCGCTCCCGCCTTGCCACGTGTTAGGAGAACAGCTCCATAAAGCGCCGCGGTCAGTGTTCCGACGAAAAGCGATAGAATCGCGGGCCAGAAGCCGAGAAAGGCCGCGATCATCGCGATCAGCTTCACGTCGCCCAAACCCATTCCCTCCCGGTGACGGACTGCTCTGTAGACCCAGCGGATGAGGAGCAGGAGAAGGGCTGCTCCGCAGACCGCGGCGATGCGTCCGAAGATGAGGTTCTCGGGGCCGGTAAAGAAAAGGTTGCCGTGGTCGGTTACTCCACCGGGACTGGTGAGCTGGATGTGGTGATTGCTGAGAACGATCTCGTCTTCGTTCGGGCCGAGGAAGAGGGCCTGCGTGCAGACGAGGAAGAGAGCAACTGCAATGCCGCCGAGCGTGAAGGAGTCAGGCAGGGTCATGGTCTGCCAATCCATCACTATGAGGCCTATCAGGAGGAAGCCGAGGATTAGAAGTCCAATCTCTTCGATTCCAAAGTTGATATACCAGCCGGTCAGACCGCGAGGTGGTCCGACGCGGAAGGAGAGAGTCCTGGCGATGCTGATCCCTATCTGCAGAAACCAGATCGCGACGGCGAGCTCGACTATCGGGTAACGCCATGGGATTGGCGCCTTGCAATCGCGGCAGCGTGCTCTCAGAATCAGCCAGCTGAGGATCGGAATGTTGTCATACCAGCGAATAGCAGCGCCACACTGCGGGCACTTTGAGCGGGGATAGACCACCGATTGGTGTTCCGGAAGGCGTGAAATGCATACATTGAGGAAACTACCGAAGAGAAGTCCGATGATTGGGAGCCCGATAACGCAGACCAGCGAAATGGCTTGAATAATGTCAGCTGTATCCACTGAATGAGTATACGGTTTCGCCGCTGTGTCTACAGGCGACACTAAAAGGTGGAAGTCCGAACCTAAGTCTCTTCCTTCGAATACTTTGCACCAAAAAAGTATAGGTAGGTATCGAGGCTAGAAGTCCACGTGCATGCGGACGGATTCGACCAGCACAGGACCGCGGTCCTGGTTGTAGCCAGGATGATCGACAAACTGCAGGTCGAGTGCGTAGTAGAGTCCGCGCCAGGTGTGCATGTTGTAGTAGCTCTCGAGGATGTCCTCGCGGGCATAGTTCAGATTGCCGTCGCCCAGGAGAAAGCCCAGGCCACCGAGCTTCAGATACTCCTGGTGATCTTTCTTGATGGCGTTCGAGACGAATGCCAAGCCAATTTTGTCGTTAGGTCTCGACCACCTGCGGCCGGAGTAGTCGCCGCCAAACTCGACCGTCTGGTCGACTTCCGTATACGCAAAAGACTCATGCTGACCTTCGTTCCATCCGACACGGCCAAACATTCGTATGTCCTCGGTTAGCTCCTGTTCGAAGTTCAACGCGAAGCCGTACTTCACCGCGCTGAACTTCTCGACGTTCTGGATGACCGGTCGTGTGCCTATTCCGGCAAGAAACTCCTTATTGGCGTCACGATACAAACCCATGTGGGCGTGGTTTACGTAGCTCAAAATGCGGATGGTGCCTTTGCGCGCGGGCGGTAGCAGATTGCCCAGCAGGGGCTTGCGGAGCTCGAACTCCCAGTTCTGCCCGCTGGCACGGCGGAGAGCCCAGTCCAGATCGATCCCGTTGGCTACTGTGGGCATCAGCGCGAGCGCGTATCGTGCGGACCAGGTTTTGTCATCGTATTCGCTGACGATGGCGTAGGTGTAGCCGCGAGTGTCGGCAGCGTAGTCCCATGCACCGTTATTGTCGACCGTCCAGTTCATGAACTGAAGGTGGCTGTCGCTGCCGATGCTGTTGATGTCGAGAAAGTCGGGCAGGCTCATCTTGCCCACGTGAAACTCCAGACGCCGCTCCGGCACCTCGGAGGCAAGGGAAAACTGTGTTCGAGCGTTTTCTACCATCTTGTCGGTGAAGCCGATGATCTGGTGAACCTGCGCGCGGGCCATGTAGGGCGTCGAACCAAGGTTGGGATTGCGGACGACGTCGAGATTGGTAAAGCCAGCCAGCCCCAGGGCTTCACTGTCGCCTCGTCCACCTGCGGATTCAAGGTCGAAGAGACCGTCCAGCGCGAACTTCGGGTCACGGATCGCCTGTGCAGCGAGATAAAGCGTGCCAAGCAGAGAGGTCTTATATTCGCCGCGCGGAAGCAGGCTGTTGGGTCCTTGATAGGGGGAGTGAAAGGGCCCGTGCGCCTGAAAGATGATGTTCGCCTGGCCGCCTATGAGGAAGCGCGAATTCTCCCAGTGCGGAAACATTGTCGGCGTCGCGTCGTCATCCGTGTCCGTCGACTGATCCACCTCAGCGGATGGAGCCGGCGCGTCGGGTAGTTTCGTCGGCGTCTCACTTGCGGCTGTATGTCTCTGCGCGACAGCAAAGTTGCAGGCGAGAAACACGACGAGGAGAGCTCGCGCAAGGCGAGCCATTCTGAGAAGGTTTCCTATCATGAAGTGTTAATCTTCAGGCTTGAAGATTAACAGAAAGAGAATGAACGCGTTTCAATGCTATTGCGAAAAAGTCCGGGACTCGATTTACTTTGACTTTGCGCCAACGACGACTAAACCCAACCCTGCGATCAAAGAGACTGTGCTCAGAATTGGAGACAACGGAAGCGTGTCCTGGGTCTTGCGCGATATTTGCACTGGTCCTGCGTCGACAACTTTCTTCTCGTGCGTAAAGGAAAGTCCTCCGGTAGCGTATCCGATGATTCCAAGGACGATGAGGAGAATTCCAACAATGGTTGCTGCCTTCATGCGTTGAACCTTTCTTCTTCGAGCGCGGATTGCGATCTGAGCTGTGATGCCAACTTCGACCTGTGCAGATGCATCGACACCGCGCTTTAATGGAGTGCACTTGCATGCGATCGCACTCCGGAGTAGTCTGCTTTTACACGGGAAAGGAGGATGGTCCAGCCTATGAAAATTGACAGTAATAGTTGCACAACAATACGTGAGGTGACTGAGGCTTAGAGCGTCCATAGCTCTAGTCCTGGCGGTCTTTGTAGTCGAAAGTCCACGCCGAGGCCCAGTCCGAGTATGGACGCCTCAGGTCAATCTCAACAGTTCACCGCCAGACGGCTCGCTGCTCTCTCAAGAGTGCGAGCCGTTTGCGTTTTGCCAGCATCCTAACGGTAGGATATTAACCATGAAACCTCTAGTAATTGCAGGACGAGCCTTTCAGTCGCGGTTGATCGTTGGTACAGGAAAGTACAAAGATGGCGCCGAGACCCAGGCCGCCATCGAAGCCTCGGGAGCCGAGATGGTGACCGTTGCGGTCCGCCGCGTTAACCTTGACCGGTCGAGCGAGTCTCTCCTCGATTTCATCGATCCGAGGCGCTATTTTCTGCTGCCCAATACGGCTGGGTGCTACACCGCCGACGAGGCGATTCGCGCTGCACGTCTTGGGCGCGAGGTGGGGCTGTCGGACTGGGTCAAGATCGAGGTCATCGGCGACCAGCAGACGCTCTATCCAGACGTGCAGGCGACGCTTGAAGCGACCCGGGTCTTGGTCAAAGAAGGCTTCACCGTTTTGCCGTATACCTCGGACGATATTGTCTTCGCCAAGCGGCTGATCGACGCTGGTGCGGCGGCCGTCATGCCGCTCGGTGCACCGATTGGCAGCGGGCTTGGGCTGCAGAACACGGCCAACCTGCGCATCTTGCGGGAGCTTATCACCGAGGTTCCGTTGATCGTAGACGCAGGCGTTGGAACCGCCTCGGATGCTGCTGTTGCGATGGAGTTGGGATTCGATGCCGTACTCATGAACACCGCAATCGCAGTCGCCAAAGACCCTTTGTTGATGGCTGAAGCGATGCAGCATGCGGTTCTGGCCGGGCGCCAAGCCTTTCTTGCAGGTAGAATGCCGCGCAAGCTTTATGCCACAGCGAGTTCGCCGCTTGAAGGGATCTCTCGCTAGTGAGCAACAATCCTGCAGTGGACTCAACTTCGATAGTCCGAAGCTGCCACGAGATGCAGTAAACTTCGCCCATGCGAGTCTTCGGCATCGACTGCGGAACAGAGTTTACTGGCTACGGGGTCGTGGAGGTGGATTGCGAGGCCCGCATACCGCGTCTGGTCCACCTTGCTGCCGGTACGATCCGGCTCAACAAGAAAGAGAAGACACCGCAACGGCTCGCTCAGGTTTATGCAGAGCTGACGGCTCTGATGACCCTGCATCAGCCCGAGGTCATCGCTATTGAAGAGGTTTTCTTTTCTGCGAACGCAAAGTCTGCGCTCAAGCTTGGCCAGGTGCGTGGCGTGGCAATGCTGGCAGCAGCAACCTGCGGGATGCCGGTGGTTGAGTACGCCCCGCTCTCGATAAAAAGCTCGGTGGTTGGTTACGGATTGGCCGCCAAAGAACAAGTGCAGTTCATGGTCAGGCGTCTGCTGAACAACGAAGACGCCTTTGATTCCGCGGATGCTGCAGATGCGCTGGCGATTGCGATCTGTCACATTCATACGGCGCAGACGCTTCAACTACAGGGCGCGCGCTGATGAGGGCAATTGCAAGCATTGTTTTTGGCACGGCACTCTCTTTATGCTTCAACTTCTCGGCTGCGGCTCAAACGTCTGAAGCTTCACCTTCGCTCCCCGCGGCAACTCCGCCTGAGGTTAGCTTTAGGTTCGACCGCGTAGGATTGGCGGTTCCACACTTTATTTTGCGGATTCATGAGAACGGTTCGGGAACCTATCAGGCGGATCAGGCAGAGATTCCAGCAACGCCGACATCGATGCGAGGCCAGGCGGCGCAACACGTCGACCGGCCAATCAATCTGAACTCGAGCACGATTGCAAAGATCTTCAAGGATGAGAGGGAACTGAATCATTTCAACGCCGAATGCGCCTCCAAGGCAAAGAACATAGCCGATACGGGCACCAAGACGCTCACGTACGCCGGTTCGGATGGATCGGGATCATGCGTCTACAACTATTCTGAAAACAAGACTGTTCAATCGCTGACCGACATCTTTCTTGGAGTCGCGTCCACACTGGACGAAGGTCGTAAGCTGGAGTTTCTGCATCGCTACGACCGTCTCGGCCTCGATGCCGAGATGAATTCCTTCGCGGATGAGGTGAAGGAAGGGCGTGCGATCGAGTTGGGGACGATATCGGCGACGCTGGCCGCCATTGCAGACGACACTGCAGTGATTCAGCGCGTTCGACTAAAGGCCGCGAAGATGCTGGAACTGGCAGCTGAGGGCAGCCATTGAAGATTCAGTAAGCTTTTGCGGATACGGCGGTTCAGTTAGGCGCGACGATCTTTGACAAAGATCGGTAAAGCTCTGCCATCGGCTCCAATGCAAGTGACTCGGCACGTGCGTGCGCTGGAATACTGTCGGGCCACGCGGCGGAGAGTTGTTCGGCAGTGTGTCCCACGGCGCGAAGATTGTTCTGCAGGGTCTTGCGCTTCTGCGCAAAAGACTGCTTCAGGAATTTGTTGAACCCTTCAGGATCTACTCTTAACTCAGTAAACCGTGGCGCGAAGTGAAGTCGCAAAACAGTGGAGTAGACGTCGGGAGGCGGCGAGAACGCGGACGGCGGCAGAGTAAAAAGGTGGTCGACCTGCGCGTTCATCTGAGCCGTCGCAGAGAGTAAACCATAGTCCCGAACCCCCGGAGCAGCCGAGACACGATCCGCCACCTCTCGCTGCATCATCAGAACGGCGCGGGCAAGAGTGCCTGCGCTTCCAGCTGCGAACAGTTGCAGCAGAATATCCGAAGTGATGTAGTACGGCAGATTGCCGATCACATCCGCCGTCTCCCCTGCCGGCACGAGCGTTTGCAGGTTTGTCTTCAAGACATCGCATTCAAGAATCTGTACCTGGGGTTGGTCGCGAAAACGGAAGGTCAATTCGGCTGCAAGTGCACGGTCGAGTTCCAAGGCAATCAGCTTGTGGCAACGTCCTGCCAGAATGTCGGTAATCGCCCCATGGCCTGGGCCAATCTCGATAACGGTTCGCTTGCTAAGATCACCAAGAGCATCGACGATAGCGTGACGGGCAGTGTCGTCGACAAGAAAATTTTGTCCCAGCTTCGGCTTACGTTTCATCTGCATCCAATGTTTGCGGTTTGTTCCTGTGCTCTTCTATAGACTAACGGTTTGGTTGGAAAAGATAAGGACGAAGGTATGCATATTGTTTTCGCGGCGTCGGAGTGTTCCCCTTGGGCAAAGTCGGGAGGTATGGCGGATGTGGTGAGCGCACTTCCACGTGCCCTGGCCAAACTTGGCCATCGTGTAAGTGTTTTTCTGCCCTACTATCGTCAGGTTGCGAAGGCTGTGCCGAAGCCTAAGGTTGTCGTGCCTAGTGTCACGGTTCCGTTTCCTTCGTATAACCGCTTCGTCCGGATTCTTGACGGAGGTATAGCCGGAGAAGTCCAGACTTACTTCGTCGATTGCGCCGAATTCTTCGATCGCGAAGAGTTTTACGGCACGCCCTCCGGCGACTATCCCGACAACGCGGAGCGCTTCGGACTTCTCTGCCGTGCTGTCATAGAAGCCTCAAAGATACTGGGCATTCCAGACGTATTTCACGTGCATGACTGGGAGGCGTCGATGATTCCGATCATGTTGGGATCCATCTATTATTTCGATCCAGTCCTTCGTCACGTCCCGACAGTGCAGACTATTCACAACGCGGGATTTCAAGGGTGGTTTCCTCCGCAAGTCATCGAAAAGCTGCTGCTGCCGTGGGATTTATACACTGTTGAAAAGCTCGAACACTTCGAGAAAGTGGATTTCTTGAAAGGCGGCGTCGTGTATGCCGATGCCATCACAACGGTAAGTCGGAAGTACGCCGAAGAGCTTCAGACGACCGAGTTTGGAAACGGACTCGATGGAGTGTTTCGGAAGCGAAGCGGAGATCTCCTGGGAATTACAAACGGTATCGACTCTGAAGAGTGGAATCCTGCGACCGACTCCCACATTGCGGCTCACTACACGGCACAAAACCTTGCAGGGAAAAAGGAGTGCCGCCGCGATCTGCTTCACGCATATGGATTCGAAAATGTCAGCGATGACACCGCCGTTATCGGGGTCGTCTCCCGTTTCGCCACGCAAAAAGGCTCCGACTTCATTGTCGAGATCATGGATCGGCTGGCGAACGAAGACATGGTGTTGGTGATACTTGGTAGCGGCGAAGAATACTACGAGCGTCTGTTGGTAGAGATGGCGCAGCGCCATCCCGCAAAGGTGCGCGTGCAGGTGAAGTTTGACAACGTCATGGCGCACAAGATCGAAGCAGGCGCCGATATCTTCCTTATGCCCTCACGTTATGAGCCCGGCGGCCTGAACCAGCTCTACAGTCTCAAGTACGGAACTATTCCTGTCGTCCGCGCGACGGGCGGCTTGGACGACACGATAGATGAACAGCCAAACGGCGAGGGCAATGGTTTCAAGTTTTGGGGCTATAGCGCGGACGCATTCCTCGAGGCAGTTCAACGCGCTCTCGGAACCTTCCGCAACAAGGAGCAGTGGACGGCAATGGTGCGGCGGGGAATGGCGCAGGACTTCTCCTGGGACAAACCGGCCGCCGAATACGTGCGCGTCTACGAGCGTGTCATCACCAATCGCAGTTAGGCGGTTCGTCTTCGTTGCAGCAGATAATGCAGCGGAATTCCAAGCAGAATGATTCCGGTTCCGATGATGGAGTTCCGCGGCTGATCTGCAAATGAAAAGACCAGTAGCACAGTCGCCGCAAGAATGAAGAGGGCGGGTAGCACCGGGTACCCCCATATGCTGTACGGGCGAGCAACATCTGGCTCGCGGCGGCGGAACACGAAGATCGTGCTGGCGGTCAGCATATAGAAAAGCCATTCACCGAAGATGGCCAGCGAAAAGAGCGCTTGGAACTTGCCGATGGCCAGCAGCAGCAGCGAACTCAAAACGGCCTGAAGGATCAATGCTGTAGATGGTGTTTGAAATCGCGAACTGACATGCGCCAGCTGCTTGAAGAAGAGCCCGTCACGAGCGGCTGCAAACGGCACACGCGCGCCAGACAGTGAAGATCCTACAAAAGTTGCACAGATACTGACAGCCATTCCGATCGACACAAGCGTCGCTCCCCACTGCCCGGCGACCAACCGCATCGCATCAGCGGCGGGTCGATCTGCAGTGGCAATTGCTGCTGCGGGCAGCACATATTGAATAGCCGCATTGGTCAGCATGTAGAGCGCCCCGACGATGGCAACGCCTCCGACCAACGCCAGCGGCATGCTTCGTTGCGGCTTCTGCACTTCGCCCGCCATGGTCACGACGTCGCTCCAACCGTCATAGGCCCATAGGGCAGCGACCAGCGCGATCATGAAGCCGGTAAAGCCTCCCCGCGCTCCCGAAAAGTCAGTGCTGAAGTTGTTCCATGATCCATGCGCGCCCGCTGCCCCGAAACAAAAACCCGCGATCACGACAATCAGCGCACCTTTAAGCCATGTAAGCAGAAGTTGCACATTGGCGGATCTTCTAGTCCCGATAATGTTGAGGCCAGCAATCAGCCAGGTCACCGTAATGGCGAAGATCTGCCCCCAGTACAGATGCAGAAAGGCCGGCTGCGCGAAAAAGCTGAAGATTGCAAAGGTACCCAGCACCCGCGCCAACCCTGCGGCGATGGTAGCAAGCGACGCAGGTTTGGCGACCGTTATCTGCGTCCACATATAGAGGAAGCCAGTAAGATCCCCGTAGGCCTCGCGAAGGAAAGCGTATTCGCCGCCATAGCGTGGCCGCGCAGCAGCGATCTCTGCATAAGTCATTGCGCCGAAGAGCGAGAGCAGGCCACCCACAATCCACACAACGTAAACCATGCGGGACGAGCCGACCGCCGCCATCATCTCTCGTGGCACCAAAAAAATCCCGCTGCCAATAATGATGCCCACGACTATGGAGGTTGCGTGAGATGCGTTTAAAACGCGAGGCAGTTCAGACTGGCTTTTTGGCATCGGTTTTCGGAGAGTAGCATACCCGTGCCGTCATCCCGAAAGGAATAACTGGCGGCTCTTCATGTTGCCTCGATATCTCAGACTGCACATACGCCGGGGAATCGGAATGAGATATTACAGCTCAGGTGGGCCGCAATAAAACATCTTACTTATAAGATGAGAGACGAACTTCCTGGAGTGAACTATGGACTGGACACCTGGTGGCGGACTAAGCGGGGACATCGAAGACAGACGTGGTTCCTCAGGCGGAGGCGGCGGAGGCTTTGGTGGCGGTGGGATCGGCATCGTCGGCTTTTTGTTCCTTCTAGTCATCAGCCTTGTCACAGGACGCAACTACATCGGCAGCTATCTGTCTGGGCATAGTTCATCTCCCTCCACACAGCAGAGCGCACCTGCCGCAGGCAGTCGTCCGGTAACCTCTGAGTCTCCTCAAGAGAAGAGAGCAGCGCAACTTGTCTCCTGGACGCTGGACGATGTGCAGAACACCTGGACGAAGCTTCTTCCTGCGCAGACAGGAAAAAACTACCAACGCTCCACTCTCGTCTTATTTCGCGGACGAACTTACTCAGGGTGCGGTACAGCTCAGTCGCAAAGCGGCCCGTTCTACTGCCCGGCGGATGAAAAGGTCTACATCGACCTGAGTTTCTGGGATGAATTGAGAAGACTCGGCGGCAGCAACGCGGACTTCGCCCAGGCCTACGTCGTCGCGCACGAGTTGGGCCACCATGTTCAGGATCTCCTCGGCATCGAACGACAGGTCAGGCAGCTATCCGCTCAACACCCATCCGAGAGAAATCGACTCTCCGTCGATCTTGAACTCCAGGCGGATTGTTTCGCTGGTGTGTGGGCGCACAGCACGGCGCAACGCAACATCGTTCACGACTCCGACATCGCGGCTGGTCTGCAAGCAGCGGCCTCTGTTGGCGACGACCACATTCAGCGCCTGGAACGAGGCACGGTAAGCCCAGAGAGCTTCACTCACGGATCTTCTGCGCAGCGTGTTGGCTGGTTCAAGCGTGGTTTTCAGCAGGGAACCATCGCAGCCTGCAACACCTTCAAAACTGGCGGCGCAGTCCCCACGACAGACAGCGCTGAGTAAACTCAGGAAGCTTCGTTCAACACGGGAAGCACCGCATTGCCTGAGGCTTCTGCTGCGAAGTAGTTACGAATCTTCTCCGCAGTCGCTGAATTCACCACTGCAGTAAGCGCGTCGGGTCCAGCCTGCTTGATCCCACGCACGCTGCCGAAGTGTTCGATCAACCGTTGCCGTGTTCTCGGCCCTACACCAGGTATCGCGAGCAGTTCGCTGTCACGGTCGCGCATCTGCCGTCGCTTGCGATGGTAGGTCACGGCAAATCGATGACTCTCATCGCGAATCTTTTGCATCAGGTGTAGAACCGGAGAGCGCCGATCCAGCACTACAGGTTCATTCTCCTGCCCGTATACGTAGATGATCTCTTCTCGTTTCGCGATCGACGCCAGAGGCTGCAACGTGACGCCGATCTCCTCGAGTGCCGAATACGCAGCATGCAACTGTCCGAGCCCTCCATCGATCAGGATCAGGGAAGGGAAGGGCTTCTTGTCTTCCTGCAGCCGTTTGTAACGGCGTTGAATCACCTCGCGCATACTGGCAAAATCGTCGACGCCCGTAACTGTCTTCACCTGAAATTTTCGGTAGTCAGACTTTTTCATCGCGCCATCTTCCCACACCACCATGGACGCCACTGTTTCGGCGCCCTGAATATGCGAGATGTCGAAGCACTCGATCCGGCGTGGCAGTTCTTCCAACGTGAGCGCGTCCTGCAGCGCCTCTTGAATCGCCTTCATCCCAGGCTGCAATACTCGGAACCGCTGGTCATAGGATTGCTTCGCATTTTGACAGACAAGATCGACAAGCGAACGTTTTTCCCCGCGCTGTGGTGCAAGAATCTCAATGCGTTTGCCCGTCCGATCAGTCAGGGCCTCTGCCAGAAGCGCCCGGTCGGGAAACTCAACGGGAACGAGAATAGATCGGGGCACATAGCTCTGATCGAGGTAGAGCTGCTTCAGCAACGCGGAAAAAAACACCGCCGGACTGAACGCCGCTCCAAGCTCTGAAACAGCAGCATGCTGGACGACGGGAATGCCCTCTCCTATCTCCGGCGCGGCAGCCGCAGGATCGGGTTCCATGCGCGGCAGCGCCTCCAACTCATCCAACTCCGAAACAGCCTCTGTTACCGCGTCCACCGAGGACTCCGGAAGATCCTCCCAGAAGAAGTCGCGCCGGTCCACGATCTTGCCGCTGCGCATATGGAACAGGTTCACCGCAAGCATCTCGTTCTCGAAGTGGTAGCCGAAGACGTCGGCGTCTTCATTGTCGGTGCCGGCCATTCGCTGTTTGTCCTGCATCTGGTGGACGGTGACAATCTGATCGCGCAGGCGCGCAGCTGTCTCGAACTGCTCTGCCTCCGCCGCGGCCTCCATCCGTTTCGTCAGTACCTGCTCGAGCTCGTTCGGACGCCCCTCCAAAAAGAGCTGAACGTCGCGGATGGTCTCGCGGTAAGCCTCCGGTGTTGTCAATCCCTCCAGGCAAGGCCCCAGGCAGCGCTTGATGTAGTACTGCAGACACGCCCGCGGATGGTACCGGGATAGATCGACCTTGCAGCTTGGAATCAGGAAGCTGCGATGGATGAGATCGACCAGCCGGTACGCAAGATTTCCTGGAAAGTAGGGACCGTAGTACGCCCCGCCATCTTTGCGCAATCTGCGGGTCACAAAGACTTTCGGATAGCGATCGTTCATCGTCAGCTTGATGTACGGATAGGTCTTGTCGTCCCGCAGCAGAATGTTGAAGCGCGGCTTCTTCTGTTTGATGAGGTTGTTCTCAAGCGCCAGCGCCTCGTGCTCATTTGCGACCGTGATGTACTCGACATCGACGGCCTCCCGCATCAGCGAGCCTGTCTTAGCATTGGCCTGCGACGCCTCCAGAAAGTAGGAACGCACCCGCGCACGCAGGTTTTTCGCCTTACCTACGTAGATAACCTCGCCGTCAGCATTTTTATAGAGATAACAACCTGGCTGGGTGGGGAGGGTTCGAATTTTCTGGTGAAGATCCATGCGTATCAATCAAAGTCCGCATCTTAGTGTAGATGCAGGTCTAGAAGATCTGCAGTGTGCACAGGTTTGCTCAGTAGATTTGACGCGGCAACCTATCAAAAGTTCCCGGATGATGCCGACAAGGAACCCGGTCTAAATTCGTCAATCGTTGTAAGTATCGGAAAATGTTATGGTTGAAATCATTTTTGAGATTGGCCTTCTAATTGCAGCTTTCAACCGTTGTGGATGAAGTTATTGGAACGCCCCATTAACCAGGAGATGAACGAAATGAACTCCAAGAATCAGAGGGATATGAAGATTAAATCTGCCTTAGCCGTTGTGTTCGCCAGTGCCTTCGCGCTCACCTTCACGGTTGGCTGCTCGACCAAGAACTATGTCAAATCCCAGACCGCGCCTATCATCCAGCAGACTAACGACCTTGATACCAAGACCGCCGCTGACCATCGCAATATCGTCGATACAGACGAGCGCGCAAAGACCGGAATCGCAGGTGCACAATCTGCAGCCGATACAGCCGATCAGCATGCTCTTGCAGCCGGCCAGTCCGCGGATGCGGCAAATCAATCCGCCAAGGAAGCTTATAACCGGGTCGACAGCCTGAGCGGCGTCGTCGCCAATTTGGACAACTACAAGCAGATTTCGGATGTAAGTGTCACGTTTGCTTTTGACAAATACGTTCTTACGGCGTCTGACAAGAAGCAGCTTGACGATTTGGCTGCGAACCTCGGCAACACCCGCGGTTACATTCTCGAAGTGACGGGCGGAACGGACTCGGTTGGCGATGCGCAGTATAACTACCAGCTCAGCCAGCATCGTGCCGACGCGGTCGTCAACTATCTCTCCTCCAAATACAACATCCCGCCGCACAAGTTCTACCTGATTGGCATCGGCAAGGATCAGCAGGTTGCAAGCGACAGCACAGCCGAAGGTCGAGCGAAGAATCGTCGTGTCGACATCAAGCTGATGACCAACATGGGCAACGATCAGCCGAGCAATGCCTCCGCCATCAAGCCGAACGGACAGATGTAATCAACACTCTCCGCAAGACCAACCGCGCCGACATCATGTCGGCGCGGTTGCTTTTTGTATCGCCACCAGCGTCGATAGAGATCTATGTCTTGAGCTTTCGATAGACAATAGCCAAGAGAGCAGAGGCCAAAACGACCCAGACCAGCTGGTACCAATAGAAAAACGGAAAGCCCCAGAGCGCCGGCGTCGAACGAGCATAGACAATCGGGAAACAAAGGCCAAGATAGGGCAGTAGAAGCAGCAGTACCCACCGGCTCCTGCGCGGCCTTGATTCAGCTTTTCCTTCGGGCTCAGGCGTCATGGTGCAAAGCATAATGCATTTGTCTCGAAGGTGGGAAGCCAATCACTTCGGGTAAGTCATCGGGTAAAGTTGAAGATATGGCCGAGACCACCCCCCAGAATCTCCCGCCGAAGGCCGCATCCACTTCCACGGACCCGATTGCAGAGGCGATAGCGATCATGGCACGGCTGCGAGCCCCGGACGGCTGCCCCTGGGACCGCGAGCAGACCTTCGACTCTATCAAGCGACACACCCTCGAAGAGACCTACGAGGTCTTCGACGCCATCGAACGCCGCGCCTGGCCCGACCTGAAGGATGAGCTCGGCGATCTTCTGCTCCAAGTTCTCTTCTACGCGCAGATGGCCTCCGAGGCTAGTCACTTCGACATCCATGACGTAGCTGAAAATCTGAACGCCAAACTCATTCGCCGCCATCCCCACATCTTTGCAGGTGCCGAAGCGGCAGATGCAAACGCCGTTCTCCGCAATTGGGAGCAGATCAAGCAGACCGAGAAGAAAGCTTCGCAATCAACGCAAACCTCGCTACTGGACGACATCCCTCGATCGATGCCGGCCTTGATGGAGGCGGGTAAACTAGGCTCTCGGGCCGCAAAAGTCGGATTCGACTGGCCTGACACCGGCGGCCTCTTCGACAAGCTGCACGAGGAAATCGGAGAGCTCAAGGCCGAACTTAATCCGCCCTCAGCCGCTGGTTCCACAACCGCGATCGAAGCCGAGCTTGGAGACATTCTCTTCACAGCCGTCAACCTTGCCCGACATCTCAAAGTTGACCCCGAATCGGCTCTGCGCGCCACCAACGCTAAGTTTCGTCGCCGCTTCGCCGCAATGGAGTCCGCCTCAGGCAGCAGTGCCGCTCTGGAGGCCTCCACGCCCGATCAGCTCGAAATACTATGGAATCAGGCTAAGAACGCCGCCACCGAACCGCCAAGGTCATGAACGCGAACCCCCAACCTGCAATCCACATTCAGTCCCTTACCAGGCTCGAACACTTTGAGCGCTGCGTCGTTCTCCAACACGAAGTCTGGGGTTACAGCGATCGCGATGTAATCCCGCGGCGTGTCTTTGTCGTTGCGCGGCGCATAGGCGGCCAAGTTCTCGGAGCCTTCGACCACGGCACCGTCGTCGGATTCGCCATGTCCTTGCCGGGCCATCGCGGCGGCAAATCTTATCTCCACTCGCACATGCTCGCCGTTCTGCCGCAGTACCGCAACTCCGGTATCGGCCGCCGACTCAAGCTAGCCCAACGCGACGACGCCATCGCACACGGCTTCGATCTGATGGAGTGGACCTTCGATCCTCTCGAGATCAGGAACTCCCACCTGAACATCAGCCGATTAGGCGTTATCGTTCGGCGCTACCAGGCCGATTTCTATGGTCCCTCATCCTCCCCATTGCAGGGAGGACTCCCGACGGATAGGCTATATGCGGAATGGTGGCTGCGCTCCGACCGTGTAACCGATCTGCTACGCGGCGAGCCCCAGCCTCAACAGACCCTTGAACGCATTACCGTCCCGCACACCATCTACCAGTGGAAGCAGGACCCCCAGCAGCGAAGTCTTGCGCTAACCCTGCAGAGCAATAACCGCGCGGCACTCGAATCGGCGTTCCAACGCGGCCTGGCCGTGGTTGGCTATGAACGGGACGCTCAGGGAAATGGCAGCTTCCTCCTCGGCCCTTGGAATTAACACCTCGGAGATCTGATATATCAGTACCCCAATCGCAGTACAATTTGACTGAGCCAGACGCACCAGACCCGCTACGATCCAGCAATTCGGAAAGACAGGACTGCAATGCTCAACATCGATGCGATTCACCTCCGCGAGATCAACCTGCCGCTAGCTCATCCGTTCGAGACCAGCTTCGGCCTCACCACCAGCCGCCG
Source organism: Tunturiibacter psychrotolerans (assembly GCF_051013365.1). Lineage (GTDB taxonomy): Bacteria > Acidobacteriota > Terriglobia > Terriglobales > Acidobacteriaceae > Edaphobacter > Edaphobacter psychrotolerans_A. The sequence continues at coordinate 4,334,874 of NZ_CP132941.1, forward strand.
CATTCTCCTCGTAGAACTCGAATCGGAGGGCCTCACCGCATGGGGTGAGTGCGTTGCCGGCGAGCACCCTTACTTCAGCGACGAGACCGTCGATACCGCATGGATCATCACAGAGTCGGAGCTTGCCCCTCGCCTGCTCGAGGCTGATGTAGAGCGCGGCGGCAGTTGTCCTGATATATTTCGCCAGGTCCGCGGCCATCGCATGGCCAAAGCTGCGCTGGAAAACGCCGTTTGGGATCTCGAGTCACAGGTGAAGCGTGTCCCGCTCGCAGATCTCCTCGGCGGAACCCGCGACGTCATTCCCTGTGGCGTCTCGATTGGCATCCAACCATCGCCCGCCCATCTGATGGACAAGATCGCCACCGAACTCGCCGCCGGCTATCAGCGCATCAAGTTGAAGTGCAAGCCAGGTTGGGACGTGAAAATCTTTGAAGCCGTCCGCGACCGGTGGCCCGACATCACGCTCAGCTGCGATGCCAACTCCGCATACCGCATGAAGGATGTTGAAGACATCGTCGATTGGGATCGCTTCGATCTGCTCATGATCGAGCAGCCTCTCTGGTACGACGACTTCTACTTCCACTCCATGCTGCAGAAGCGCCTGCTCACCGACATATGCCTCGACGAGTCCATTCGCAATCGGCGCGACGCTCTCGCGGCCATCGACATGGAATCCTGCCGCATCATCAACATCAAGCTAGGCAGAGTCGGTGGCTTCAGCGAGGCAATCGCCGTCCACAATGCCGCAGAAGAACGCGCCATCCCGGTCTGGTGTGGCGGAATGCTGGAGACAGGCATCGGTCGCTCGCACAATATCGCTCTCTCTTCGCTGCCAAACTTCTCGCTTCCCGGCGACGTCTCTGCCTCCAGCAGGTATTGGGAGCAGGACATCATTGAGCCGGAGGTCACGGTGAGCGATCGAGGGGAGATCACCGTACCAACCACACCCGGCAGAGGATTCGAAGTGCAGCTTGACCGGATCGAAGCCCTCACCGTTCGCCGGCAGACCCTCCACGCGAAGGCCCGCGTGACAGCCTGACAGATCCGTTTATCGATTCGGTAGCGGCGTATCCAACATCATGCGAATAGCATCCTGGTAGCTCATCGGCCCAATCGCTTGAAAGTCGCTGCCGGTTGACTCCGTATGTACGTTGACTGTCTTCAGCATCAAAGCACGCACGCTGAGCCGCATCGAGAAGTGAGTGAAGATCCATCGATTGCCGCCAGCGTCGGTTTGATTCAGCTCCAGTTTGCCCCCCGGATAAATATGGGCGAGCATGCCCCAGCCGAAGTTCACACCACGCGAGATGGTCCCTTCCATGCGAACCAGGTAATGCGACTTGGCATCGATCCACACCCTTCCTTCGAGCCCGGTCAACGCCTCTGCTTCCGTGTTTGGCGGATTGAACTTCGGGTTCGGCTTGTAGTCGATTACGATCTCCAACGCGCCTTTATTTTTGCCTGACTGCGGCTGCCCCGGCGTGTAGGTGAACATTGCTGAATCGGCCATCAGGGGAACTAATTTATCCGCCATCTTGCGGTCCGATTCGCTATTCCGGATATGCCGGAAGAAGGCTGACGGAGATGCGATCATGTCGTTCAGGCGCTGTCGCTCCGCCTTGTCCTGCTCATCAGTCAGCGGTTTTCCATCTCGCATAATCAACCGCGCCACCGTTCCATCTTTGCTCTCAACGACGTCACGGACTACATCGCCCTTATCGCTGATTGTGTGGGTGCGATATCGAAAATAGGAGTCCGTATGATGAAGCGCTTTGAGCTCATTCGCCGACGCGTCGACGATCCAGGAGCGCGGCGGTAGCGACAGCAAAGATGCTTCGCCTACATCTTTTGTCGTAGCGCCGCCCTGTTGCTGCGAAAGCCCACCGACCGCGGACAACAGCAGCAAAATAGATCCGATAACGACCCGGTAGCGTGACCTTCTTCGTTCCAAAACTGCCGTGAATCGCGGCCTGCCTGCAGAAGCTGCTTCCCGCGCCTCCACCTTCGCCATTACCAACCCATACCTCTCATCTCCCCATTCTATGGGTCTTTCATAAGACTCACGGAGCCCGGCAAAGTATTCGCGGTTTGCCTCCCGGCATGAGCTTGGGTATAGTTCGGGCAAGGTATACATGCAGCAGACAGGACCTCAAGGGAGAAAAAAACGTCTATGAAACCAGCAGAGGGTTCCACCGTCATCGGTAAGTCGGTCGTTATCCGAGGAGAGCTCTCCGGAGATGAGGACCTTTACATCGACGGAGATATCGAAGGAACCATCACCCTCAAGGGAAGCGGTCTGACCATTGGCCCAAACGCGCGTGTTCGTGCCAATATCACCGTCCGCGACGTCACCGTATTTGGTCATCTTACAGGCAATGTGCAGGCTTCTGGTCGCGTTGACCTGCGCCAGTCTGCAATCGTAAATGGAGACATCCTCGCCGGTCGGCTCTGCATCGAAGAGAGTGCTGTTTTGAAAGGCAATGTCGAGCTTAAGCAAGGCCCTGAAGCGCAGTCTAAGTCATCAACTTCCACTGTAACTTCGTCTGCGCCAGTCGAAGCGAGCGCTCCTTTGTTCACTCAACCACAGGCATAGAACCAGAAAGGGAAGCGGGCTCATGCGCAGCCTTTTCGGCAGTAGCGAGAGTACAAGCAGTCAACGAGGTGGCGACACCGGTCGCATCCCTCGGCATTCCAGTGGATGGAAAGAGTTGATGAAGCACCTGCAGACGCAGGACTCACTGCGCATCCTCGACATCGGACCCACTTCGTCCACAAACATCAATTACATTACCAGCCTAGGCCACAGCATCTACATGGCGAGCGTCGTCGACGAAGCATCGAAACCGGAGTGGCTCACTCCCGGCAATGGGGGCGAGCCACCCAGCTTCGATGTCGATCGATTTCTTGAGAGCAATCTCAACTTTTCCGGCCGCGTATTCGACGTTGTCATCTTCTGGGACACAGCAGATTATCTTCCGGAACCTCTCATTGCGCCCGTATTGTCCCGTATCCACAAAGTGCTGCAGCCTGGCGGCTTGATGCTTGCATTCTTTCACCAGACAACCAGTCCAGAGACATTCTTCTGTCGATATCATCTGACCGATACTGACGTAGTGGAAATGCAACGTGCGGGCAACTACCCATTGCTCAATGTCTTCAATAATCGCAAGATTGAAAACCTGTTCAGTGAGTTTAGTAACTTCCGCTTCTTTCTCGCAAAAGACAGCCTTCGCGAGGTCATTATCACCCGATAAGCATATGACTACTTTCATGCTTTGGCCGGGCATGAGTTAGTGCGGAAAAGCAAAGGCGCCTCAACTCGAGGCGCCTTCGCTTATTTCAAGGAGCAACTCCTAAGGAGTTATCCCTTCGAATTCTGCTTCCGTCGCTCGGCCCAGCGCTTCTTCATTGCATCGGCGATTCGTTTGCGGCCCTCGGGACTCAATTTGCGTTTGCGAGGGGTCGTAGCTGCCGATGCTGCGGCAGCGGCATTCTTGCTCCCTTTGGGACGGCCAGGGCCGGTGCGCTTCGTTGTTGTTGCCGTCGTTCCGGCCAATAACGCACGTGCCTGCTGTAGCTTTGCGATCTGGCCATCAATCTCGGCAATAATACGGCTAACTTCCACGTGTTACCTCCAATGGCATGGGTAGATCGAGTTACTCGGGGTTTTTATCTCGCCGACCAATTCTTATTGCCACCTCATGACGATACAGAAGTAGCTAAGATGATGCAAACAATAAGTAACTCGTCCGCCTATTTCGTTTTGACGGTGTTAGCTTCATGGTCGTCTGTTCTATGTGCCGTTTTCGGGGCGCGAATCGCATATCCAGGTCCTGCTTCATCCAGCTCCTCGTGTTGCGCTCCCCCGAGCCCACGACGATGATGAGACTCATCAATGCACCTTTGCAGATCTTTCAGGGTTCCTTGTTTGTCTCGTGCAAACTCAGTGGCCATGCGGGTCAGCGCGTAGGTAAGAATGTCACTGTGGTGCAGGTCCTCCATATCAGGCGCACGTCGAATATTAAGCCAGAGACGATGCACCAGCTGTACTTCGTGCGGTTCGATAGTAGGTGCATGAGGTCCTATATGGAAGCTGAGGGACTCGCCATCCGGTTTGATGACATAAAAAGTAAATTGCCGCTTTGGTTCAGGGAGTGCCTCCCACGCCTGGCCTACATGGTAGGCCTGCTCTTCAGCCGTCAGCTTAGTCGAGAGTCCGGAAACCACAGCCGCCGCATCCAGTGAGTTAGCTGTCTGCACGAGCGCCGAAAAGATATCTCCGGCAGGAACTACCAATAGGGAAATATGCTTCCCGAAGCTTTCAGCTACCGAAACAGCTTTGGTAAACAGCATTTGTTCATGCTCGCTGAATAACTGCTCCGATGCATCGACATACTCCGGGCCGCCGGCACCCATCATTCGGGCCGCCAGCACCACCAGGTCCTGGTCGTCCGTATTCGTGTGCGTCAAAGCCCACTTCAGAGCAAACGGCGCGGCCGAATCACGCATCGTCACCACTACTGCACCCGGTCGAATGTCGAGCGCTTCACGACCTACGTTATCTTGATGCTCGAGCTGAAAGTGCTCTTTCATCTGCAGCGTAGTCAGATCGTGGCGACGCTTGTTATCTCTCTCCGAGAGAGAAAAAATGACAAAGAATGCAGCAGCAAAAATAACCCCACTTACCGTAGCAACCGATTTCGTAAATAAATTAACAATTGCAGTCGTAAGCAGAACCAGGAAGACACAAAGTAGTCCCAGAGGAATCTCTGTCTTTCCGATCCGAATATTGAGTGGCACCTTCCAACCACGTTCACCCTTGTACTTCCAGCGCAGCACCAGCATCGCAAGGGCATTGAAAGTAAAGCTCCAGATCACGCCAAACGCGTAGGCTTCGCCCAACATAATGACGTTGCCTCGAGTCACAAAGATCGTGAACATCTGCAGTCCCGCAACCAGGTTCACGATGCGAAAGCTGGTCCCGTATTTGCGCTGCGGCTTGCGAAACCAGTCTGAGAGGACTCCATCCTCGGCCACGCGCATCAGCACGCCAGTCGAACCGACGATTGCGGTATTCACCGCTCCACCAAGAATCAGAAACCCGACGATCACCACAAAGACACGGAAGCAGATCCGCACTGCCAGCGGACCCACCATGAACATTGCCATGCCGGCGATCAAATTGTCGCGATACACCGGCACTCGCACTGAGTCGGGAATCAACATCACAGCCAGCAACGTGCCTATGCCAGTAAAGATGAAGCTGTAGATCGCAATGACAATCGCCGCGCGCTTCAGGTTCTTCAGCTTCGGGTGTTCGATCTCGCGGTTCACCTGCGCCAGCGATTCCTCACCACTCATCGCAAGTACGGAGTGCCCGAACGCCATCAGCACGCCGAACAAACCCAGCGTCCGCATGAATCCGGTGTGCTTCAGAAATCCAAGAGCGTCCGCACTGAAGTGAAGATTGTCAGGAGTCGGCCAAGGGGGCAGGTGCGCCCCTACATGAATCGCCGAAAATACTCCCCACGAAAGCAGGATCACAACCATCACGGTCGTGATCTTCATTACCTTTAGTGCCTTATCGCTGGACTCTTCAATCCCCTTGGTGTTCTGCCACCAAAAGTAGACAGTGATTAGTCCGGCAATCACCGCCGAAGTTCCATCGACTGGCAACTGTCGAGCCCCACCGCTCGAATGCATCACAAGCTTGCTGGCCCAGTGATGCGCGGCGCAAAGCCGCAACAACTCATTCAACAGACCAACAATGTACTGGCCAGCCGAGACACCTGAAATCGGCCCCGTCAGAATGTAGTCGAACATCAGCGCCGAGACGCTCAGCTTCGCAAACGTCCCGCCCAATGCCTCTTTCACAATCCGGTAGACGCCGCCCCGCGTGAACATGCTGCAGCTCTCGACATAAACCGCACGCACCGCAAAACTGAACAGCATCACGCCCAGAATGAACCACGGAGCAGCCTTGCCCACCGCCTCTTCCGCGATGCCGCCTGCATAAAACGCCGAGGAGCCCAGGTCGTTCAGCACAATCGCAGCAGCCCGCCAGAACGAAATAAAGGTGAGCATGACCGACGACGCCACCACCAAGCGGACGCGGTTCGATTGTGGCTTATTGATAGTTTGTTTAGATCCCATTATGGTTTGCTGTTTGATAACCCGAACAGCCAGAGATACTGAATAACTTCAGCATGTGCGACCGCCACTCCCCAACCTCAAGTGGAACACTGCCAACACCCACCAGCAAGAGCAGAGTGTGATCCTGCTTCCCCCGTTGACAGCTATTCTTCATCCCCCAGCAACTCCTTCAAATCTTCTGCAAAACTCACCACGATCACGACTGCAGACCCCGCCATCCCAATGAAGAACAGAGGGACAACAATCTTTGCAACGAGATGAATGACAAAATCCATGCGCATCCATTGTATCTCTCAAACAGCTGAAAACTAACTGGAAATTGTCAGCTCAATGTTAGACTTCAGACCGATGCGACTTATCCCCCTGCGACTTTGGGCCATGGCTGTGCTCTCGGCCGTCCTCCAGGTTTTACCTTTTCCCATCGCGGGGCCCGTGCCTGTCTGGCGAACCACCGTTTGCTGGATCGCACTTCTCCCCCTGATCTGGGCCATTCTCGCTAACGACAAGAACGACAACCCACTTACCCTCCGTCGGGCAGCCGCCCTCGGCTATCTCTGCGGCTTCGTCTGGTACCTGGGCAACTGCTACTGGATCTACCAGACCATGTACCTCTACGGCGGCCTTGCCAAGCCCATTGCCGCAGGCATCCTGATCCTCTTTTGCCTGTACCTTGGCCTTTATCACGCCCTCTTCAGCACGTTGCTCGCCGCCTTTCGAAACCGTTTCGGTCGCCAGCTCGCCTTGGTATTCGTACCCTTCGCGTGGGTAGCCGTAGAACTCGCCCGAGCCCGCATCACCGGTCTTCCCTGGGATCTTCTCGGCATCGCTCAAGTCGACAACCCCATGCTGACACGCCTTGCGCCCATAACGGGAGCCTACGGCCTCTCCTTCGTCATCGCAGCGGTCAACGCCCTCTGGCTCGTTCGTATCCGGCTACGCGAGCGTCGGTACACCCGCCCTGCGCTTACCGTCGCGGGAGTCATCATCGTTGTCGTTTACATCTTGGGCCTTCGCCTCATCGCAAACGCGAAGCCGTCGCCTACCGCCGCAACAGCCACCCTCGTACAAGAGAATCTCGAGGTAGGAGCCGCCAACACCGGCCCGCAACCGACAACCCAGCAGTTCCTCGACTCCTTCTCCTACCTCAGCCGCTACCCCTCAAAGAGATTTCTCCTTGGAACTCCCGAACTCCCCGGCACTCAGACGGTCTATCTCCTCCGCCCCCGCGCTGACGAATCTGACGACACCATTCCCGCCGCCACCAATCTCATCGTCTGGCCTGAATCTCCCGCTCCCTTTGAAGACATCGACCCTCAGTTCCGCTCTGCAATGTCGGCTCTGGCCCGATCAGCACAAGCTCCCATCATCGTCGGCAACATCGGCTTCCAGCCAAATCCCGCGAATAAATCCGGCTACACACCCTACAACCGCGCGTCCTTCATCAACTCTGACGGCGCCTTCGCCGGCCACTACGACAAGATGCACCTCGTCCCCTTCGGCGAGTACGTCCCCTTCAGAGAGTTCTTCTTCTTCGCAAAAAATCTCCTCAATGAAGTAGGCACATTCGAGCCCGGCGCGCAGCGCACCGTCTTCTCCACAGGCGGCCACACCTACGGCGTCTTCATCTGCTACGAATCCATCTTCGGTGACGAGATCCGCCATCTCACCCAGCAAGGCGCCGACGTCCTCATCAACATCTCCAACGACGGCTGGTACGGCGACACCAGCGCCGCATGGCAGCACCTCAACATGGTTCGCATGCGCGCCATCGAAAACCATCGCTGGATCCTCCGCGCCACCAACACCGGAGTCACCGCAGCCATCAACCCCTTCGGCCGAGTCGTCTCCGCCCTGCCGCGCCATCTGCGATCCAGCCTTCGAGTCCACTTTGGCTACGAGCACGACCTCACCTTCTACGCCGCGCATGGCGATCTCTTCGCTTATGCCTGTGCTCTCGTCACCGCTCTCGGCCTGGCCCTCAGCCTGAAATCAAAATTCACGTAAACTAAATATCATGCTTAGCGACTTCGAATTTTCCTACTCCCCGGTCCGCGACAAAGTGCGCGCTCTGCGGGAGTATCTTTGACTCGGCCAGACTCCGCCGCGAACTCTCCGTCATTGAAGAAAAAATAGCCGACCCCACCGTCTGGGCCGATGCCTCGCGTTCGCAACCACTCATGCGCGAACGCAAACGCCTCGAAACCCTCCTCGCCGACGACGCAGAGCTCGCCCGCCGCTCCGACGACATCGAAGCCTACTTCGATCTCGCCCGCGAAGGCGAGAACACCGAGCCCGACCTCGCCCGCGAGATCCCCGCTCTACTCGACTTCGCCGAAAAACTCGAATCCAAGACGATGCTCTCCGAAGAGACCGATCCGCTCAACGCGATCGTCACCGTACATCCGGGCGCAGGCGGCACCGAGTCCCAGGACTGGGCCGAGATGCTCATGCGCATGTACATCCGCTGGGGTGAACGTCAGAACTTCAAGGTTGAGATCAACGAAATCCAGGACGGCGACGAGGCCGGCATCAAATCCGCCACCTTCACCATCTCCGGCGACTTCGCCTTTGGCTTGCTCTCCGGCGAGACCGGCGTTCATCGCCTTGTTCGCATCTCCCCCTTCGACTCTGCCAAGCGCCGCCACACCAGCTTTGCCAGCGTCTTCGTCTCGCCCGAGATCGACGACACCATCGTCATCGACATCAAGCCCGAAGACCTTCGCATCGACACCTATCGCTCCGGTGGCAAGGGCGGCCAGCACGTCAACACCACCGACTCCGCCGTCCGCATCACCCACATCCCCACCGGCCTCGTCACTGGCTGCCAGAACGAGCGCTCCCAGCACAAAAACAAAGAGCGAGCCATGAAGATGATGCGCTCCAAGCTCTACGAGTACGAGCTCGACAAGAAAAAGGCCACGGCCCGCAAGCTGGAAGACTCCAAACTCGACATCAAGTTCGGCTCACAGATTCGCAGCTACGTCCTCCAGCCCTATCGCATGGCGAAGGACCTCCGCACCCGCGTCGAAGTGGGCGACGTCGACAAGGTCCTCGACGGCGACCTTGAGCCCTTCATCCGCGGCTATCTCCGCATGCGCCGCGAAGGCAACTTCCCAGCCGACATTGTGGACGACGACGTCGCATGACATCTGTCACTCCATAGCGTGACAAGCAGCACTACCGCAACAGGGAAGGGACAAGGGATACTCACCCAAGTTGACGTAAGGCATCGAAAAACTTCGCCTCGGAGAAGCCCTTGTTAACCACGTCCTCAAACAAACTCGACTACGGCGTAGATGCACCCGCCGTCATGCGCAACTTTTTTCTTATCGGCGCCGCCTGCCTGCTGGTAGCCATCTTCTCGCCGCGTATTCTTCACCTCGGCCCCGTCGATCTCAGTACTCGCAGCATGTATTGGCCTGCAGGTTTCCTCATCGGCGAGGGCTTCCTCTTCCTGCTCTACGTCAAGGTCGGCAAATTCCGCCACCGCGATTTCATGCTCAGCCTGTACCCGTGGCGTGGCGACGAAAGCGTACTCGACGTAGGCTGCGGCAGAGGCCTCCTTCTCGCAGGAGCAGCCAAGCGCATCGCATCTCTCTCCGGCGCTGGCCACGCCACTGGCATCGACGTTTGGTCCAACGTAGACATGGGCGGCAACTCCGCCGCCGCCACCCAGCGCAACCTCGACCTCGAAGGCATCTCCGACTACTGCACCCTCCTCAGCCAACCCGCACAGGAGATGTCCTTCCCCGACGACACCTTCGACGTAGTCGTCTCCAACCTCTGCATCCATAACATCTACGATCCGCCAACCCGCCGCAACGCTCTGCAGCAGATCGTCCGCGTCCTCAAGCCGGGAGGCATCGCCCTCATCTCCGACTACAAACTCACTGAGGAGTACGCCAGGGAGTTTCGCAATGCAGGCCTCCTGGTAGAAAAGAAACGAGGCAGCTTCCTGACGACCTTCCCGCCCCTCACCGTCGTCCTCGCTCGCAAACCAATGTAACCACTCAGCCTCCGTCGCATCCAACAAGGGAGCACTGGGAGGCATATCGAAGTGAGTGGATCCAAAACGACTATGAGGACAGCGGATTCAAAACATACCCCAGACGAACACGAGCCATTGCGTAAGCAGTTGATTGCACTCTTAGACGGCGGCCAGGCTCACGTGACCTTCGACGAAGCCGTCCGCGACTTCCCAGCCCAGCACCGAGGCACCATTCCGCCCAATCTCCCCTACTCCGCCTGGCAACTCCTGGAGCACCTGCGCATCACCCAGCGCGACATCCTCAACTTCTCCGCGCCCCCCACCGGCGGCTACCATCCCATCGCATGGCCCGACGACTATTGGCCGAAGTCCCCGCAGCCACCCGCGACCAACTCCTGGGAGCAGTCCATCACACTCATCCGCTCCGACCTCGATCACTTCAAAACCCTCATCCAAAACCCCAACTCCGATCTCTTCAAACCCTTCCGCTGGGGCGACGGCCAAAACCTTCTCCGCGAAGCCCTGCTGATCGCCGATCACACCGCCTACCACCTCGGCGAACTGGTCGTGCTCCGCCGCATCCTCGGCGTCTGGCATAAGTAAAGGCATGTAATCCAATGAATGAACCGGAGATCATCCGCAACACCCTTGGCATCACCACACCGGAAAATCCGCGCACCATTGCTGTCATCGGTCTCTCGGAAGACCGGTCAAAACCCAGCCACTACGTCTCCGCCTACATGCAACAGCACGGCTACAAGCTCTACCCCATCAACCCCTCCATTCAAGAGGTCCTCGGCGAAAAGTCCTACGCCTCTCTCTCCGACCTCCCCATCAAGCCGGACATCGTCAACGTCTTCCGCCTGCCGAAGTACATCCCCGCCATCGTCGACGAGATGATCCAGCTTCGTCTCCCCAACCTCTGGGTCCAGCAGGGAATCGTCAACCGCGAAGCCGCCGCCCGCGCGGAAGCCGCTGGTATCCACGTCGTTATGGACCACTGCATCATGGTCGAACACCGCCGCCTGACATCCAGGTGACAAATGCCCCTGTCCTAAGGTCCTACAATTGAGAGTGAATGATTAACGTACGCAAGATCTCCGCCTTCCTGCTCCTCGCCTGCGCCTCTCTCTTCCTCGCACCCGCGCACGCCCAGCTTCAGGGCGTCGGCGACGGCGGCCCCGGTCCCGTCAAAGCCCAGCATCTAACCGCCGAACTCGTCTCCCTCTCTCCCGACATCGCCCCCGGCGGCACCCTCCAGGTAGGCCTCGTTCTCACCCTCGAAGAGCACTGGCACGTCTACTGGATCAACGCCGGCGACTCTGGCGAGCCACCCAAAATTACCTGGACCCTCCCCGAAGGCATCACCGCTGGCCCCATGCTCTTCCCGATCCCCAGCCGCCTACCCCTCGGTCCGCTCATGGACTTCGGCTACGAAGACGAAGTCGCCTTCCCCGTGCAACTCACCGCCGCCAGCTCTCTCAAGCCCGGCCCCACCCACATCGACGCTAAGGTCACCTACCTGGTCTGCCGCGAGGTCTGCATCCCCGGCAAAGCCCACCTCGGCCTCAACCTCAACGTAGTCCCCGGAGCCACCGCCGCGCAGCCCGTCGGCGCCCTCGGCGAAGCCCTCACCCTCATCCCCAAGCCCCTCCCGCCCGACGCCAAGCTTACCGTCACCGGCGGCAAAACCGACTTCGTCCTCAATCTCACCACCGGCGGCCGCGAGACCAACGCCGAGTTCTACCCCGCTGATCAAGACCAGATCGCAAACGCCGCCCCCCAGCAGATCGAGCCAACCTCCGACGGCGTTCGCCTCCGCGTCCGTCGCTCCGACGACCTCAAAACCCTCCCCGCCCAGCTCCACGGCGTACTCAAACTCTCAGACAACCAGGCCTACGAAGTCACCGCCCCCGTCACCCCCGGTGAAGTCGCTCCAGCCCCAGGCAGCAAAGTTGCAGGTAGCCCCGCAACCAGCAGCGTCACCACGATCAGTGCCATAGGCCTCGCCTTCGTAGGCGGCATCATCCTCAACCTGATGCCCTGCGTCTTTCCCGTTCTCTTCCTCAAAGGCCTCGCCCTCGTGCAGTCCTCCGGGCAGGAGCGCAAACATCTCCGCAGCCACGGCCTCGTCTACACCCTCGGCATCCTCGTCTCCTTCTGGATCATCGTCGCCGCCCTGCTCATTCTCCGCGCCACCGGCAGCCAAGCCGGATGGGGCTTCCAGCTTCAATCCCCAACCTTCATCGCCGTGCTCGCAGCAGGCCTCTTCTTCTTCGCCCTCTCGCTCGCCGGCCAGTTCGACCTCGGCCTCTCGCTCACCAGCGTAGGCGGCGGCCTCGCGCAGAAGCAGGGCTACACCGGCAGCTTCTTCACCGGAGTCCTCGCCACCATCGTCGCCACGCCCTGCACCGCACCGCTCATGGGAGCAGCCATCGGCTTTGCCCTCGCGCAACCCGCCGGAATCACCTTCGCCGTCTTCACCGCCCTCGCCCTCGGCCTCGCCACACCGTATCTCCTCCTCAGCTTCCAACCCGCCTGGACCCGCATCCTCCCCCGTCCCGGCGCATGGATGGAGATCCTCAAACAACTAACCGCCGTTCCTCTCTTCGGCACCGCCATCTGGCTCGCCTGGGTCTACGGCAATCTCCACAGCGGCAACAGTCAGGGCGTCGACCACCTCACCCGCCTCCTCTGGTGCTTCCTAGCACTCGCCATCGCAGGCTGGGCTCTCGGCAAATGGCCGGCCAACTGGAAGAGCGCAATCGCCGCCCTCCTCATCGCCGCCGTCGGCCTCGCAATCCCCCTCTACCAACCAAAAGACACCACCCTCGTCTGGGCCCCCTACTCGCAACAATCCCTCGACCAGGCGCGCGCCGCCGGTCATCCCGTCTTCATCGACTTCACCGCCGCCTGGTGCCTCAGCTGCCAGGTCAACGAGCGCGCCGTCCTCAAATCCGCCGACGTCCAGCACCAGTTCAGCAAAAACAACGTCACACTCCTCAAAGCCGACTGGACCCAATACGACCCCGAGATCACCAAGCAGCTCGCCTCGGTCAACCGCAGCGGCGTACCCACCTACGTCATCTACCCGGCCATGAAAAACTCCTCCGCCGACGTTCTACCCGAGCTCCTAACCAAAGACATCGTCCTCACTGCCCTCAAGAAAGACACCAACCCATAGCGGCCACTAGCGCGAAAATTTCCGGCGCAAAGCAGCTTATACGCCGTAAAAAACGCCAACTTCGAACCAGCTACTTTTGAAAATCTACTGGTCGTTGGGCGAGCGGGCGGGTCGAGGGAGGCTCAACAACAGGTGGCAGATCCTTGACGCTCGCAACTGGAATCTCGACGGCGCCATCGCGATCGGCAGTAACGTCGTGAACGCCCACCCGAAAGTAAAACTCTCCTTTTAGCGGAACGCTGATCTGCTGATGAAAGAAGACGCCGGTGTGAAGCGTACGTTCATAAAGACCAGGCGTGAGATCCTCGTCTGCCACTCTGCTCGAAGTATTCAACAGTTTGCCGTCGTGGCTATACAGATAAGTGCGGAACATCAGGTCGGCGTGGCGGTTGCCGTCACCGCCGGGAGTGAATACGACAGCGCTTGGATCGACGGCGATAGTGATGTCATAGCGACGATACGGGCCAATGAGACGTGCATTGGGGATGGCAAAATTGCCGGAAGCCACGGTCTCTTCTGGCTGTCCAGCAGCAGGAACGACTAGAACCTTGAGCGTAATCTGGGTCGGAACCGGCGAGCCGAAGCTCATCGTATCGTGCATAGGGTCGGCGACCGGCACAGCCGCGAGCGACGTCAATTTAGTAAAGCCTGTAGAGGATACGGCAGCGAGGCTAGTCTCGCCCCCGTCACTCGTCTTAGGCGCGTCGGCATGGTAGCCACGCCGGTAAGCGAGTGTGTAGCCATCGCGCCTCAGCTTCAGCTTGATACTCCGAAATCTTCCGTCATCAGCCATATCGGTTGGTGTGTAAGTCAGGGTGTAGTAGTTGGATCCGGCTTCGATGGCGCGGGTGACGGCATTGGCGAGGCCGTTGGTGTTGAGGAAGGCGTGGCCGCCGGTCTGCTCAGCCATCTGGAGCATGGTGGAGTTGTCGTCGGCGTTCTGGCGAATGGCATCGTTGAGATGGTTCGTGAAGACATCCTGGTTGCGACCTTGATTGGGGTCCAGCTTGGGGTCGTACTGCACGCCTGAGCTTTCGACGGAGTACGCGGACGGGTCGGCGAGGCCGCGAGCGTCGATCGGATAGACGGCAACCTGGCTCTTGGCGAGCAGGGCTGTGGTCTGACGAAATTTATCCGAGGAGTCTGCGGTAATCGCAAAAGGGTTGAGAATATTGGCGTCGGGCAGGATGCTGATGGGAAACGAGCCGGAGAACCAGATGAGATTTTTTCTTCCCGGTAGACCGGCGAGGTAACGCGCCATCTGGTTCAGAGCGTTGAGTGTGTATCGCGTCCGGAGTTGAAGGTCATCGGAGGAATGCTCCGCTTCGAACTGCTGCATGCGCCGGACGACAGACGGGGGCGTATGCGCTATCGACAACTCTAGAGGGATTGTGTCGGATTTGTCGCCCGTCGTTGCGTTGTCCATCAGCGGAGAGGTGCTGGAAGACTTGTGTTCAACCGCAGCCTGGAGCAGGCGGGGATCTGCAGTGAATGGCTGCAGAAGCCAGAGATGAGTACTTAGTCCGAAGATGGCGAGAGGAACGTTTGGAGGAGAGTTTTTGAGAAAAAGGCGAAGTTGACTGCGGAGGTAGGATTGGGCCCCGTTCGGTGTGTTGAGGGTGTCGATAAGGAGGATGTTAACAGGCGCGTTCGCGGGAACGGACGTGTAGTTGGTGAAGTTGCCGGGCGGCAGAACGAGTGGAGGTTCAGACTTCGCGGCGTCTGTGCTTATGTGTTCCTCGAAGCTTTTGATTCGCTGAGTCGTGTTGTTCTCGAAGACGGTAAAGTCGGAGGCGCTGAGACTGTGCACCGGATTCTGCTTGCTGTCCGTAACAACGACGTCGAGAACAACGAGCTGTGTACCGGTCTTAAGCGAAGAAGAAACACGTGGAGAATCTTGTGCTAGAGCTGGTTGCAGAACTGCCGCCGCAAGCAACGTAAATATCGCTACGCTTGGACCAATTGCCATAGGGGCACCCGAGCACTCGCTCTATTTCAACACACTGATTGTAGGACGATGCTGTTAGCCGCGAGGTTTCAGCCGCCCAAAACTACATCTCAGAACGATCACCAGGCGACGGTCAGCGATGCATCTGGCCAAACATCCAGGTGGCACGCAACTTACACCCAATAATCTTCTCTTCCAATGAAATCGCCGCTAGATCTTGAACCACACCCGCGCGGCCTCTTTCAACTGATCCTCGCTCAACGAGATCTTAGTCTGACCCACAGACCACTTATGTCCAAACGGGTCCGTGAACTGACCATAACGGTCGCCCCAGAACTGATCGGCCAGTGGCATCGTCACAGTCACGCCACCCGCAACCGCCCGCTCCCAGAAGCTGTCTACATCGTCCATTTGCAAATGAATCGTCACCGGGGACCCGCCCAGCGCCTCCGGCGTCGACGCCTTGCCTCCCCTCATCTCGGGGAAATCATCCGAAAGCATGATGCTTCCATCGTTGATCACGAGATGGGCATGCGTAATCTTGGTCGACTCCGGCATGTGATGCCGCACGATCTCCATCGCCCCGAGCGCAGTCTTGTAAAACTCGATTGCAGCTGCGGCATCAGGAACAACGAGATAAGGAATAAGCGGAGGGTACGATTCCAAGCGAGCACCTCAATCGAGTGAATGAACCGGGGAACCGGCTTAAGCTACCACGTTACGACTCCCGCTTTCGTCCCTTGGTCTGTGAAATCTTGATCTGTGAAATCTCCTCCATCCGCTGGGCCAGCAGCTTCTCCCGCCCCTCATTCGTCGGACGGTAGTAACGCCGCCCCGCAAGTCCCGCCGGCAGACACTCCATATCCGCCACGCGACCCTCCACATCATGCGCGTACTGATAGTCCTTGCCGTAGTCGAGCGACTTCATCAGCTTCGTCGGCGCGTTCCGCAGATGCAGCGGCACCGGCTCCGCAGCCGTCGCTTCAATATCCGCCTTCACCGCACCATAAGCCGTATAAACCGCATTCGACTTCGGCGCCAACGCCAGATAAACCACCGCTTGCGCCAATGCCAACTCGCCTTCCGGATGCCCGAGAAAGTGCATCGCATCCCGCGCGCTCAAACACAGATTCAGCGCCTCCGGAGCGGCCAACCCAATATCCTCCACCGCCATCCGCACAATCCTCCGCGCGCAGTACATCGGATCTTCGCCAGCCTCGAGCATTCGTCCCAACCAGTACATCGCCGCATCCGGGTCCGAGTTCCTCACACTCTTATGCAGCGCCGAGATGATGTCATAGTGCTGCTCGCCCTTCTTGTCATACAGCAAAACCCTGCGCTGCAAAGCCTCCGCCGCCAGAGCCTTCGTGATCAGCTTCTCCCCACGCCCCTCCGCAAGCTTCGCCGCCACATCCAACGCATTCAGCGCGTTCCGAGCGTCTCCGCTCGAATAAGAAGCAATCGTAGCCAGCGCCTCTTCATCCGCCTCCACGCCACTAGCTCCCAGCCCGCGCTCAACATCCGTCAGCGCTCGCTGCAGCAGCCCAACTACCTGGTCCTCCGTCAGCGCCACCAGCGTATAAACCCTGCACCGCGACAGCAGCGCCGCATTAATCTCAAACGAAGGATTCTCCGTCGTAGCCCCGATCAACCGAATCGTCCCCCGCTCTACATAAGGCAGAAACGCATCCTGCTGCGCCTTGTTGAACCGATGAATCTCATCCACAAACAGAATCGTCCGCGACCCGAAGCTCGCTGCCTTCTCCGCCTCCACCATCACATTCTTGATCTCTTTGATCCCACTCAGCACCGCAGAGAACTCAATAAAACTAGCTTCGGTCATCTGCGCAATAATCTTCGCCAGCGTAGTCTTCCCAGTCCCCGGAGGCCCCCAGAAGATCATCGACGTAGGATCATCGCCTTCAATCGCCAACCGCAGCGGCTTCCCCGGTCCCAGCAAATGATCTTGCCCGACATACTCACCAAGCGTCCGCGGCCGCATCCTCTCCGCCAACGGCGCCTGCCGCCCCCGCGCAACCGGAGCTGCCATAGGACTAGCATCAAACAAACTCATTCACTCACCCGCTTCAATGTCGCTTCCGTCATATCCTCTTCTTCGATGCTGCCACCTTAATTTGATGCCGTCATCTAGATTGATGCCGTCATTGTTGTGAAGTCGTCATCCTGAGCGGAGCGAAGGATCCCTGTATTTTGCTTTTGCTTTTTGTCTTGTCCGCTCCCCCACCTCGCTGCCGCGAAGCCTCATACAACAACAAGCTTCCAGCCACCGCCGCATTCAAACTCTCCACCGGCCCAGGGCAGGGAATCGTCACCCGAGAATCACACATCTCCATCCACTCCGCCGCCAGCCCGCTTCCTTCATTCCCAATCATCACCGCGCAAGCCTGAGTAAAATCCATCTCCTGCGCCGCAACCACACCGGCATCCTCCGTCCCCACAGCACCAATCAAACCAACCCCCCGCCCCTTCAACTCCGCAACCTCCGCAGCCGTCACCCCAACCACCGGCACGCGAAACACACTCCCCACACTAGCCCGTAGCGCCTTCTGGTTCCAAGCACTCACCGTCCCCGCCGTAGTCAAAACCCCACTAGCCCCAAACGCCTCCGCCGACCGCACCAGCGTCCCTAGATTCCCCGGATCCTGCACTCCCGCCGCGATCAAAATCAAAGCCGCCCCCGAACCCTCAAACAAATCCGCAATCACCCTAACCGGCGGCACCATCAAAGCCGCCACCCCCTGCGGCGACTGCGTCTCCACCACACTCCCAAACACCTCATCCGTCAGCCGCAGCACCTCCACCCCACGCGGCACAATCCCCGGCACCGCCCGCCGCTCACTCACAAACACGCTTTTCAAAACCATCCCGCTCCGCAGAGCCTCTTCCAGCAAATGATCCCCTTCAATCGCAACCATCCCACCACTCAACCGCGCATGGCCCTGAAACGCCGCTCGCAGCTGCTTCACCCGCGCATTCGCCCTACTCGAAACCACCAACTCCGGAGTCTGCATCTCCCAAATCTTACGCCGTCCCGCTCTTCCCCCGAGCCCACTGTCTTTGAGTTCACAGAGGCGGTATGCTAAGGTGCGAGACTGCGGCACCGCCAGCAGCACCCGGCCCCAGCGGACGGACGAACCGGCACAGGAGAGCAAGATTTGACGGCCGAAACACTCCGTATCCATCCCGACGAGCCCGAACCAGCGCTCATCGAATACGTCGTCGCCAGCCTCAACAGCGGCAATGTCGTCGCCCTCCCCACCGACACCTTCTACGGCCTCGCCGTCGACCCCGTCAACCTCCAGGCCGTCGATCGTATCTACGACCTCAAGGCCCGCGCCCGCCACAAACCCCTCTCCCTCCTCATCGCCGAGGTCGCCCAGGCCTACGAGATCGCACGCCAGCTCGACTCCGCCTTTGACCGCCTCGCCGAAAAATTCTGGCCCGGCCCACTCACCATCGTCGTCAAAGCCGGCTCCAAACTCCCCCTCCGCGTCACCGCGAACACCGGCAACCTCGCCCTGCGCGTCCCCGAGGCAGCCATCCCCCGCGCGGTTGTCAGCCGTCTCGGCCTGCCCATCACCGCCACCTCCGCCAACCTCGCCGGCCATCCCGAGTGCACCACTCCCTTGGGCGTTCGCGAACAACTCGGCGACAAGCTTCCCCTCATCGTCGACGGCGGCCCCACTGCCCGCACCATGGCCACCACCATCGTCGACCTCTCAGGCGGCGGCAACTCCTGGATGATCCTCCGCGAAGGAGCCATCCCCACCCACGAGATCGCCCTCGCACTCCAGCACTAGCCATCTCCCAGTCAGCCTAAAAAAAATGCATCGAGCTTCTCAGGCCCAACCCTGTAGACTAGCTCGATGCAAAAATTGAATCTTGTGGCATAGCCTTGGGTCTGCGCACGCTCTCTGGGAAAAACATGATCGCCCGTCAATCCAATCTGCGTAGCGGAAGCACCACCCGCGGTCTCCTCCTCCGTCGCCTCTTCGCGCTTTTCCTTCTTATCGCCACCATCTGGTGCGTCTGGGTCTACGAGCAGATCGACACCGTCGCCAGCCAGGACAACGCCCAACCAGCCGACGCCATCGCCGTCTTCGGCGCAGCCGAGTACTCCGGCCATCCCTCGCCCGTCCTCCACGCCCGCCTCGACCACGCCGTCGAACTCTACCGCAAACAGATCGCCCCGCTCGTCATCACCCTCGGCGGCGGCACCGACAAAGACTCCGGCAACACCGAAGGCGGCGTAGGCCGCGACTACCTCCTCGCCAACGGCATTCCCTTCGCCAACATCATCGCCGAAACCCGCTCCATTGACACCGAGCAGCAGGTCCATCGCCTCGCCGCCATCGCCCGCGAAAACAATCTCCACCACATCGTCGTCGTCTCTGACGGCACCCATCTCTTCCGCATCCGCAAGCTCTGCGAGGACGCCGGCCTCGACGTCTACACCTCACCCCGCCCCACGCTCGGCCACATCAGCAACTACGACCTCTTCATGCGCTACGTGCACGAGATCATCAGCTACACCGCCCTCCGCCTCAACGTCAACGAAGGCTTCCTCCACAGCTGGCTCGAAGGCAAACCCGACGTCTAAAGTGCTGTTGCCTTTGCTGTTGCCGTTGCCGTCGCTTTTGCTTTTCTTGTTGTCATCCCCGAAGGGGATCTGCGGTTGCCGTGGCCTTTTCTTCCCAACTCCCAACTCCGTCATCTCGACCGAAGCAATCGACAGCCTCACCGTCGATTGCGCAGTGGAGAGACCCCGTATTTCGTCTTCCCTTTGTCGAAGCTCATGAACCTATGAAAATTACAACCACAACCGAGCCAACCCCGCCGCAAACAAAGTCGACCCAAAATTAACCAGATCATTCCCCAGCCAACCTCGCTCCTCCACCGTCGCCCCTAGCACACTGTCAAATGCCAACCCCGCGCAAGCACAGACAAACACCACCACACCATCTCTCCAGCGCACAAGACCCGGCAACCCCACCATCACCACCAAACCCGCACCCAGCACACCAGCCAAAGTCCCACCCACGCTTACGCCTCCATCTCTTCCCGCAGGCACTCGTCTAAACTTCGTGATCAACCACGTAGTCCCACCCACTGCCTGCCCAACCTCCGACGACACCGTATCCGCGGCAGCCTCGGCCAGAGCCGCCAGACACGCGCCATACCATCCCAACGCCGCAAAAACCGCGGCCACACCAAGATTCGCCACCACCTGCGAAGCGCGCCTCCCGCTCCTCGCCTCAGCCAGCCCCCTCGACTCTTTCTTCTGCCTCCCATATCGCGTCGCAGCGAAGGTAAGCACAAACAAAACAATCAAAGCCGACAACCCCGGTCGACCAAAAAAACTACCCGAACCCCTCAGCGACAGAGTCAGGCACACCAGCAGTCCCACGCCAGCCGCAGGTAGCGTCGCCGAACGCAACGCCCACACCAACCCCGCAAACCCCACGCTGAACCCAACAGGGAAGAGAAGCGCCCCCACCGAACCCACAGTCACCGCCACAACACAACTCCCCACCGCCGCCAACACCAGCGCAGGCACCACTACCACAACCAGCCACAGGGACTGCGCCCGGTCCCGTGCCCGCGGAATCGCCTTTCCCCAATGCGCATCTCTCCCGGCCCCTTGTATTTCCTCGTCCACTCCGGCCTCACGTCTCTTCGTGATTTACAATCGAACCTTGAGCATAGCCAACACCAGCACCAACGCGGGAGCAGTTTTGCACTTAGCAGCCATCGAAGCAAAAGCAACCACCCAGTCGCGGTCACATCAGAACCCGGTTCGACCTCGAACCCACGTCCTCCGGTCTAAACTCAGCCTCGCAGCGATCCTCGCCGTTTTGGCACCAGGTTTGGGATTGATCACCGGTTGCGGCAACAACTATCGCCCCGTCGTCAGCGCCATCAACCCTGTCGGACCCGCCGCCCAGCCGCAAAAGTTCGCCGTAGCAATCTCTAGCACCGGCACACCGGCCAATCCCACCCCGGGCCTGCTGACCTTCGTCGACTTCTCAGGTGACACAATCCTCATCACAGCCAACGTGGGCGTAGATCCCTACTACCTCATCCTCAATGGCGGCAACAGCACCACCTCCACGACCAGCGGCACCACGACCGCATCCAACGCCAGCCTCGGCTTCACGCTCAACAGCGATCACACCTTCACCAGCTTCGACATCGACACCACCCTGCTCACCAGTCAGATCCTCCAGACCACGCTGCTCCCCGGCGCCAATCCTGTTGCGATCCTCCCGACAACCCTGAGCACCTACGTCACCGACCCTACCGTCAACCCCGGCCAGGGTGTCATCTCCCAGTTCACCGGCACTCCCCTCGCCCTGCGCCAACAGCTCAATCCCGTTCCCCCAATCGCTCCCTGCCCGGCTTCGACGCCCTTCACCCCCGTCTACACCGTTGGAATCCCCACCGCGACTCGCGTCTACGCCATCACGAAGCCCGTCGGCAGCGGCTGCGTCGGTCAGGTCTCCACAATCGAAACCTCGAGCAATACCATCGATCCCACCGCGATTCCCGTCGGCCTGAATCCCGTCTACGGCGTCATGAGCGGAGACGGCAAACGCGCGTTCATCCTGAACCAGGGCGACGGCACAGTCTCGGTGATTAACGTCCAAACCAACGCGCTCGATATCGTTCCCACAACTCCCCCCGGTACGACGAACCCGATCGCACTCTGCATCGCCCCGGCATGTACCAACCCAGCAACCGTCAACCCGCTCTGGGCAGACTTCGCCCCGGTCCGCAATGAGTTGCTCGTCGCGAATGCAGGCGATGGCGTCAATCCCGGATCGCTCAGCGTCATCAGCATCCCACTCTGTTCGGCAACCGCTCAGGTCGGCAATCCAAACTGCGATCTCACCAATCCCGTCGACGCGATAGGCTTCGGCACTGTCGTCGCCACTGTCCCTGTCGGCGTAAACCCCGTCATGGTCGGTGTCCTGCAAGACACTGGCAACAGCCGCGCCTACGTCATCAACAGCGGCAACCCAAATCTGCCCTGCGCTGCACCGGGTGCTGCAGTCACAGCCACCACCACCACCTGCAGCGTCTCCGTGATCAACCTCAGCACCAACACGGTCACGGCTACGATCCCACTTCCTCTCAGCATCAGCACCAACGCATCCACTCCGGCCAAGAACGGTCATCCGAACTACATCGCCGTCACCAGCGGCACTCCCACCGGCAAGGTCTACGTCGTATCGCCGGACTCCAACTTCATGACCGTCATCCGCACCGATATCGACACCATAGACACCACCGTCGCGTTGCAGGGTGCAGGCGTCGCCGTTCGTATCACGCAACCGTAATCAAAAGAGACTCGAACCGAACATAAAGCTCGGAACAATCTAGCCTGACAAAGAAGCCATCCCGCAAAGGATGGCTTCTTTCATTTCGTAGTAAGGGACGGTTCGGTCTACTAGCCGGCAGCTCCTACCAGAATGATAGGCAGAGTCGGTGTCGTCGCACCGCCTTCGTCCTCTACCGTCACGCCGAAAGCCTTCGCTTCCACACCCTTCGGTAGTGGCGGCAGAATCACGCTTGCATTTCCGCGCGCATCCGGCCGGAACGTTCCCGCCGCAATCGGATTCTGCCCCGCAGCCGGAATCAGCCAAAGCTCATACGTCTTCGACGGCTGCAACGGCGCCAGGTTCGTCGCCGTAAAGATCAGCGTTCCCTTGCTGGCAACATACGTCGCTCTCCCCTGCGGAACAGCCGGAGGCGCTCCCTTCACGTTCAGAGTCACTCGCTGCGCGGTACTGTCGGTCATCGCGTCGAGAACCTGTCGCGCCGCCGCCTCATCCGCGGTCAGTTGATCGATCCTGCCTGCCTGCTCGGTGACAGCGCTTCGCAGTGTCTCGCGTTGCTTATAAAGATCGCCCGCAACCAATGACAGACCGGCAGCAACCGCCCAGCCGACCCACGGCACTACCTTGCCCGCAAATCCGCGCTTCGGCAGCTCCTCCTCGCTCGAGTAGATGCTCCCCGCACCACGCCCAAACCCTTCGGTCGCAGCCACGCCTTCGCTCGCAACGGATGAATCCGCAGCCTCGACAGGCCGATCAATCGGAATCGCCTTCTTTTCGCGCGCTACCTGCTTCATCAACCGCTCACGTGCCTGAGCAGACGGCGACTGCATATCCACCGTATGGGCATACGCCGCAAGGTCGCCCTGAATCTCCGCCAACTCGCGCCGTGCGTCCTCGGACTGCTCCACGTAGGCGGCAACCTCTGCCATCTCTTCCGGTGGAAGCAGCTGCATGGCAAACAACGCCAGATCTTCTGATGTGATACGCCGTGGCTCGCTCATGCTGGGAACGCCTTTCTCAGCGAGGTCAGCGCGCTGCGGATTCTTGTCTTCACGGTCCCTAGTGGGTCGCCCGTCATCTCCGCAATCTCGGAGTGCGTCAACCCATCGAAAAATGCCATCTCCAGCGTCTTCCGCTGCTCCACCGGCAGCAGGGTAATAACCTCCCGCGCCTTCTCCATCAAACTGTTTCGTTCCGCCTCGTCCGCAAGATTGTAGTTCGAAGCCAGCGCAATATCGTCCACGGACTCGGTCGGCCGCTTTCGACGAAGCGCATCGATCGACCGATTTCGCGATACCACCGCGAGCCAGCCGCCAAGGCTACCGCGAGTCGCCACAAACCCATCAGGATTACGCCAAATCTGCATGAATACTTCCTGTAGGACGTCTTCCGCCGCCGCAGGATCTCTCAGGACCCTTAGCGCGACCGAGTACACAATCTTTGAGTAGCGGTCGAACAGCGCCGCCATCGCGTACTCGTCCCCCCTCTGCACAAGGGAAAGCAGGGCAGCATCGTCCTGCCCCGAGGGCGGTGGTGAATTCACGAGTCCCGTTTCTCTGTACATAAAACGCACCCACTACTGTTGCAGATTGCTCAAACTGTTAACTTTTTAGGTCGACTCATGCAACCCATGTAACCTCAAGACAGTTACTTCGGCTAAATATTCACCAGAGCTACTTTACCCGAAAAGAAGAAACAACACAGTCTGTATCTCCTTTCACTGGCGAAATTGCAATCTCATTCTCATAAAGCAACGCGCCAACTTCGCGCCCGGCAACACCCACGAAAGATCCGACCGTATGAGCAATCCCTCACCACCCCAACGCATCAAATCACCAAAGCACCGCATCGACAAGCTTCTCGTCGATCAAGGCCACGCCGCCTCCCGCGAACGCGCACAAGCTCTCATCCTCGCCGGCCGTGTTCTCGTCGACGAGCAGCGTATTGACAAACCAGGCACCCCTGTCTCCTCCGACGCCGTCATCCGCCTCCTCGGCTCCGATCTCAAATACGTCAGTCGCGGCGGCCTCAAGCTCGAGCGCGCCCTCGCCCACTGGTCCATCGATCTCACCAATATTCCCTGCGTCGACATCGGCGCCTCCACCGGCGGCTTCACCGACTGCATGCTCCAATCCGGCGCACAATCTGTCTTAGCCGTGGACACCGGCTACGGCCAGATCGCCCACAAACTCCGCGATGATCCCCGCGTCACCCTACGCGAGCGCACCAACGCCCGCCTCCTCACCCCAGGCGAACTCCTGACACCCAACCAGCCCACCCCATCTTTCATCGCAATGGACGTCTCCTTCATCTCCGCAACCCTGGTTCTCCCCGCCGTCCTAGCAGCTCTCAGCACTCCCACTCAACCCTGGCAAGGCACCACCGTCATCCTGGTCAAGCCGCAGTTCGAAGCAGGTCGCGCCAACATCGGAAAGGGCGGAATCGTCCGTGACCCCGACGCCCGCCAGGCCGCCATCGAGCGCGTGCGCGACTGCGTCCTCGAGCAGCACGGCACCGGCATCGACCTCATCGACTCGCCCATCCTGGGCATGGAGGGCAATCACGAGTACCTCCTCCACGCCCGCTTCGCCTAATATGCCGACCAACGGGAGGCCAGAAGGCGAAGCCGGTATACAAGTCACGAAGTGACCGCCGCCCGCGCAGGGCGCATCTGGCCCTCAGTGCTTCCCGAGCAAACCACCCAGCGCATTGCTCAAAGGATCAGTACCGTTCCCCTTCTTCTGCCCAGTTGCCCCACCAAGCAAACCCTTCGCCGCATTCGCTCCCACCGCTCCCGCCAGTCCCGCCACATTCGGGCTGAACGTAGGATTGCTAGTAGTCCCGCCAATGGCCACCGGAATGCCATTCTTCAACACACTTCCTGCAACGCCTCCCAGCGCCGCACCGCCCAATCCGCCAGCAGCCCCGCCCGGAATAAACCCAGACAACGCGCCAAGCGCCCCAGCCGCGCCTCCACCGGAGCTAGCCTGCTGTGTCCCTCCTCCTCCAATCGACAACCCCGTCAGCTTCAGCACCACGTTGTAGGCCAGCGCACCACCAGCACTCACCGTACCGGCACCAGTCGCCGTGCCCACTCCCGCAACATCCAGCGCAATATTATCCGTCCGAATATTTCCGCCCTCCTCGCGCACATTCATACTCAAAGACCGAATATTTGTGCCTGATCCAGTTGCAGATGTAATCCGCCCCCCCGTAAACGACGAAAGCGCCTGCAGCTTCGACCCCAAATCAAACCCGGCAAGCTGCGTATTATTAATCCTCACCGGCCCGCTGATCACCGGAGTAGCAGTAGTCCCGGTAACCGCGAGATCCGTCGTCAACGTCCCGCCCTGCAGCCGCGAGCCCGACGGCAGATGCACTCCCAGCGCCGGCAAAAACGCCTCCAGCTCATTGATCGAAACACCATTCCCCACAACCTTCAGATTGAGCGCAGTAGTAAGCCCACTCGACTGATACGTTCCCGCAACGTTGATCACCGCGCTGCCAATCGTAATCACCGCCTGCTGTATCTGGCCGCTCATTGCCTGCTCATTCTGCGCCAGCGTGAACTGCAACTGCACAGGCTTCGCCGAAGGCACACCATCCTTCGCCAGTTTGATCCCCACAACCGTCGCCGCACCCTGCGCATTTAACACCTGCCCATTCGACTGAATCTTCGCCTGCACATCCGCCACGCCACTAATACCCGCATCCGGAGGCACAAATCCAGCCGTACCGATCTCAACATGCTTCAGACTCACCGTCGCATTCAACGGCGTGCTCGCATTATTCTCCTGGTTGAACGGACCCGCCGTTCCATTCGCGCTCACGCTCCCACCATTCGGCAACTGTCCGCTCAAGCTAAACGGCGAAGCGCTCTTCGGCGACAGATTCGTCACCTGCGCATTCACCTGGCTATACACCGCGGTACCCGGTTTGCCCGCCGTCGCCAGCGTAATCGTTCCATTCTTTATCTGCGCATCATCCACAGAGAGGCTATTCAACATCGACGCACCTTCCGCATTCGGATCCTTCGGCTTCGGCTGCTTCGGCCCATTACTCTGCACCAGCGTCAGCTTCGGAGTATCCACCAGCAGCTTCGACACATGCATCTGCGTCCCGCTCCACGCCGCATCCAGCACCAGGTTGTCGACCGTCCCGGTCACACCATCTGACGCCTCCACAAACCCCGCCGCCAGCGGATCAAGATGCTTAATCTCAAGATGCCCCGAAAAAGGCGTAGCCGAAGCATCCGTCTGATTAATCGGCCCCGCCGACCCCTTCAGCTCCACCGTCCCACCCGCCGGCAAACCAGCCGAACCCTCAAACGGAAACGACTTCGTAAACGCGAAATCCTTCACCTTCAAATTCACATTCTCGTACACACGGCTCGTCGCACTCGCCGCCCCGCTCGTGCCCGGTCCCGCCGCCACAGTGATGCGCCCATTCTCAATATTCACTTCTCCAACAGACAGATTAGGAAACGCCTGTTTCGTCTCATCGCTTTGAGCGGCCTGCTGGCTGTTATTTCCAATCGACGAGTAGTTCCACGTCCCATTCGCCGCCCGCAACAGTTGTATCTTCGGCGACTGCATCGAGAATCCATTAATAATCACCTGCTTATTGAAGATCAAAGGAAACAGCTCCACCCCAATCTTCAACGTATCGGCCTGGATAAACGGCTGCGTACTGAACCGCGGATCATCAGCCACCACAGTATTCTCCGCCTTCAGGCTACCCGACAACACCGACAGGTCCACCTTCCCAATCGTCACCTTCCGCCCCAGCGACTTGGTCAGGGTCGACTCAATCTTTGCCTTGAAGCTATCCGTGTTGAGGAACAGCGGCACACAAATTGCCGCAAGGACGATCAGCGCCAGAATGGCACCCACCGCAATCAGGACCAACCGAACCGGTTTTCCCATGCCATCACCTCGTCCGTACCGTATCTCATTGTGATGCGACCGATAAATTCGATGTTGCACGCCCAACCCGAAAGGACTTTCCTGGACCGGAATTTCACCGCCGAATGATATGATCCTGTTCCTGCCCCAAACTTGCACTTCCGGTACGGAGGCCCATTCAGCGAACCTTCAACGTCAGAGCTAGAGGTTACGTCTCATGGCGAAACGAAGCAACCGCAGTGCCTTGTTGGCTGCCCTGTGGCTATCCGCCGCGACCCTCTACGCACAGAACGCACCCGCAACCCCGGCTCCCAAAACTCAAGCGACCACCGCGCCAGCCGCAGACGATGCCGACGCCCTCGCCAAAGCCACCCAAAACCCCGTAGCCAGCCTCATCAGCGTTCCCATCCAGAACAACTCCAACTTCGGAGTCGGGCCTTATAACCGCACTCAGGACGTGCTCAACATCCAGCCCGTCATCCCTGCACGCATCAGCGAGAACTGGATGCTCATCTCCAGAATCATTCAACCCATCGTCTGGCAGCCCTACGCCGCCGAAAACACCGGCGGCGAGTACGGCATCGGAGACATGAGCCCAACCTTCTTCCTCTCTCCCGCGAAACCTGGAAAGATCATCTGGGGCGTCGGTCCGGCGATGGTCTTTCCCACCGCAACCAGCACCACCCTCGGTCAGGGAAAGCTAAGCTTCGGTCCCTCCGTCGTCGCTCTCATTCAACCCGGACACTGGACCTTCGGATTTCTAGTCAACAACGTCTTCTCCGTCGTCGGCTCCTCGCATCGCCCCTCCGTCAATCAAATGACCCTCCAGTACTTCATCACCTACAACCTGAAAAAAGGCTGGAACATCAACAGCGGCCCCATCATCACAGCCAACTGGCACAACGGCGCCAGCGGCGACGCAGCAGACGGAGACGACACGCCCCCCGGTGGCCGATGGACCATCCCCTACGGCGGGGGAGTAGGCCGAGTCACGCGACTCGGATTCCAACCCGTCAACATCTCAGCAAACTTCTACGGCAACGCCGTCCACCCTCCCGGCGCATCCTCCTGGGGCATGCGTCTCCAGATCGCTCTCCTCTTCCCAAAGAAACAATAACGTTTAATGAGCCAGATACCGTCGTCATCCTGAGCGCAGCGAAGGATCCCTGTATTTGTTTTTGCTTTTGTCTTTTGTCTGTCCTTTAGACCGCCACCTTCATCCAGTGTCTCGCATCCAAAAAACCGACTGTCCCTCACTCAGAGATCGTCACATTACCATTGCCATCATCCAGTTACACTAAAGATCCATGCTCCAGGCCGCCATCATCTCCAAGCCGCTCAAGCCGGAACTCGCCGGCATCCTTCGCGACCTCATCGCGTGGCTCGATGCCCGCCACTATCACTACCTCCTCGATCCCGATAGCGCCGCCTACGTCTCCGGCGTCCATTCCATCCCACGCGTCGATCTCCCCAAACACAAACCCAACCTCGTCATCGTCCTCGGCGGCGACGGCACCCTCCTCGCCGCAGCCCGAGCCTTCGCCCGCACCACCACCCCCATCCTCAGCATCAACCTCGGGTCCCTCGGCTTCCTCACCGAAATCCCCCTCTCTGAGCTCTACACCACCCTCGAAGCCTGGTGCGACAACTGCGCCGAGATCGAAGTTCGCAGCATGATGCGCGCCGAGATCATCCGCGACGGCCGACTCGTCAAACAGTGGGACGCCCTCAACGACGTCGTCGTAGCCAAAGGAACCATCGCCCGCATGGGCGACTTCTCCGTCGAGATAGACCAGCAGGCCGTCGCCACCTTCCGCGCCGACGGCATCATCGTCTCCACCCCCACCGGCTCCACGGCCTACAACCTTGCCGCCAACGGGCCCATCGTCATGCCGAACGTCAACGCCATGCTGGTCACCCCCATCTGTCCTCACCTTCTGACCATCCGCCCCATCGTCGTTCCCGGCGACTCCACGGTCAGCGTCGAGGTCGTAGGCGTTCCCAACGAAATTTACCTCACCGTAGACGGCCAGGAGGCAGTCCAGCTCAAGCTGGGCGATCACGTTCGCTGTCAGCGCTCCGACGCAGCAGTCCGACTCTTACGTCACCGTCCCAACGGCCTTTTCAGCGTCCTCCGCTCGAAACTAAAGTGGGGCGAGCGCTAAAGCCGACCAACGGGAGGCCGGCAGAAAAAAAGGGTACACAAGTCACGAAGTGACCGCCCGCCGCGCAGGCGGCCCGTCCGGCAGGACACCGCGCAGCGAAGCAAGCAACCCAAAATTAAACTCAAAAAAGTTGGCGTACTTTTCAAGCCAGAAAAAGTGACTGCCAAAACTCCACGTCAGCCACGCAAATCACCACACCCACACCACCAAAACACCACACCAAAAACACGCTTTTCGCCAAAACCCCCAGCAAAAACGCCCCAGCACCATAACAAAAAATTATCTCCGCAAAGTAACCATCGGCCCACCGACCGGATGACAGAAAACCTTCCCATGGCTCAGCGCAATCCGTCTCTGCGCCAACCCCGCCATCTCGGGATCATGGGTCACCATCACAATCGTGTGGCCATTCCTATGCAAATCCTGCAGCAACTCCGCCACAATCGTCTGATTCGCCGCATCCAGATTCCCCGTAGGCTCATCCGCCAGCAGAATCGGCGGATTATTAATCAGCGCCCGCGCAATACAAACCCGCTGCTGCTCCCCACCCGACAGCTCACTTGGCAGATGCGACACCCGCTCCCCCAAACCCACTCTTATCAGCGCCGCACGCGCCTCCGCCTCATCCGTCATCGAGTGAAAATACTGCGCCAACATTACGTTTTCAATCGCCGACAGATAAGGAATCAAGTGAAACTGCTGAAAGATAAACCCAATCTTATCCGCACGAAATCGATCCAGCTCCGTCGCCGTCATCGAAGCCACATCAACGTTATCGATCTTCAACTGCCCCGCCGTAGGCCGATCCAGACACCCAATCAAATTAACCAGCGTACTCTTACCCGACCCCGAAGGCCCTGTAATCGCAACCCATTCGCCCGCAACAATCGAGAACGTAGCATCGGCAAGAGCCCGCACCGTACTGCCATGCCCGGCATACTCCCGGGTCACATTCTTCAGCGCAATCACAGCGCAGTCGTCCCGAGTCTCTCCATGTGGATCGATCAACGGTCCGGTCACTATCTTAGCTTCGCTCACACTCACTATCCTCTCACTCACCCTTCAACAGCGCAGCCGGCTGCAATCCACGCAGAACCCGCGCAGGGAACAGCGCCGCCATCGCAGCAATCACCACATTCAGCAACAGAACTAAAGGCAATACTGACAGATGCGGCAGCGTCGCCGTATGAAAGTTCCCCTCACTGATCGCCCACGCCGCCGCAGACCCCACCACGAAACCCGCAGCCACGCCCCCCAACGCAAGCACCAGCGCCTCCAGCAAAAACATCCCCATCAACTGCACCTGCGACCCACCAAGCGCCTTCATTAGTGCAAAATCTCGTCGCCGCTCCAACACACTCGCAGACAACGTCGCCAACACACTCACCGCTACCGTCAGGGCGATCAACAGCACCGCCCCATACATCAGCGCATGCGTGCGGTCCACAATCTTCGACTCGCCTTCAACAAGCTGCCGCACCGGCTGCACCTGCATCTCCGGCAGCGCCTGCCGCAGCCGCGCCATCGTAGCCTCCACGCTCGCGGCCCCACCCGGCACCTGCAACTCAATCACACTCGGTCCCACGCCCGTCCACTTTGTAAACGCAGCCAACGGCATATAAATGCGACTATCTTCATCGCCACCAGTCTTGATTCGCCCTACTCCACGCAGCGTCGCTGAACGTCCAGCATAAGTAAGCGCAACCGCATGCTCATTGCCGACAAACTGCGCCGCCCGTTGCCCAAGCAACGCAACATCCCCTGCCGCACCCTCAGGCCACGCATCCACCTGCCACCACGAATCCAACCGCCTCACCGCAGCAAAATCCGTACCGGCCACCACCACCGGCGTCCCAGTATCCGTCGTAGCAACGGCGTAGGCAAACTCCGCCACAAGCGCATCCGCGCCAGCCGTCTCTCTCACTTTGGCCAAAGCATCCACACTCAATGGCGCGGAAGCAGGAGCCGTAATCACAACATTCGCGCCGAAGCTGCGAAACTCCTTATGCAGCTTCGCGTCGAGATCCGCATAGAGCGTCAGTAACGCCGTCGCCACACCAGCCGACACCGTCATCGCCACCAGCGCCGACACGCTTCGCGCCCTGCGATGCACCAGCGACCGCCGCAACATCCCGAACAAACTCAGCGTCGCCATTACGCATCCGCCCGCAGAATCGCAGAAGGCTCCATTCGCAGCGCCGTCCGAATCGACGGCGTGCTTCCTGCAATCGCCACCACCAGCGCCAGCGCCACCACCACCGGCAGCAATACGGGAATCAACACTGCCTCCGCCGCGCCACCATCACCCGCAAAGATCCTCGCACCCAGCCACGCTGCAAGCCCAGAGCCAAGCAGATAACCCATCGTCCCGGCCAGCACCGCCAACAACCCAGCCTCCGAATAGAACAGCAGAGCAATCGAGCCCTTACTCGCACCCAGCGATCGCATCAGCCCAATCTCCCCACGCCGCTCAAGAATCGCCGTCGCCATCGCGGCGCTCACCGCAAACCCCGCAGCCAGCAGCGCCGCCGCACTAACCAGCCACATTAGCCCGCTGATCCGCTTCAGCACATTGCCTTCACTCTGCTCTACGCGCCGAACCTGCTCCGCCTGCGCCCCCGGAATCGCCTCACGAATCTGATAAGCAATCGAGTTCGCATAAGGCCTGCAGTACCAAATCTCTCGTTGCTTCGGCGGCAGGGAATCAGGATCAACCCTCGCAAACGCATCCTCCGGCTTCGTCCGCGCACTCACCTCCACGCGTGAAACCGCGTCAGGCAGACCTAAAAAGTCCTGTACATCTGTCAGATCCATCAGAGCGGCATCATCGGTTTGATCCCCTGCGTCGACGATTCCAACGACAATCAAAGTATGCGGTCTGCTCTCATGATCGAGCGCAAAGGCTGCGTAACTGCCGTCGTCCTTTTTCAGGTAGACATCAGTTCCAATTGAGGCTCCAAGCGATTTCGCAAGCTTTGATCCAAGGACAACCTCACCAGCATCCGCCGTTCCCCCTTGCGGCCACTTTCCGTTGAGGCGCCACCACGGATGCAAGGCTGGAATCTCCTTCTGAACCGAAAAATTCTTAATAAACCGATATCCAACAACTTGCGTGGGCACAAAGTTCCGATCGACCGAACCTTCTAACTTTCCCTTCAATGACAACTCCGGACTAACCCCAGTAATGTTGTTCGCCCAAAAGATCGTCTTCAGCTTTTCTAAATCCGACTCCTTCAAATAAGCCCCACCACTCGCCGGCTTCACATCCACCCCACCCACCTTTACATCGAGCAGATCGGCCTTCGGATACACAACAATGTTGGCCCCGTACACCGCCAATTCCTTATGAATCCGATCCCCAATCGTAGTAGCCAGCGCCAGCATCGCCGTCACAGCCGTAGTCCCAAGCAAGATCGCCACACCCGCCAGCATCTTGCGCCGTCGTTGCCTGCGAAAGCTCTCCATGAGCAGCCGAAAGAACATTACCGTTCAAACACCGGCGCAAGCGCCCGCAGGTCCTCCGCTTGAATCACCAACTGCCCACCACCCACAGTCGACTTCAACGGAATCGGATTACATCCACCCTTCGTCCCCATCGAACTAGCATTCAACGGCGAAGCGCACATCTTGCACGTAATCCCCTGGTCGCCGATATAAAACCCAACCGGCCCGCAGATCTGGCACGCGTCCGCAACCGAAACAATATTCCCATCCGGCTTCCTGAACAGCAGAAACCGTATCTCCACATTGCCACCCTTGCCATCGTCCAGATGCACGCCATAGCGATGCAGCTTGTCATCGTTGACGTCAGCCGTAGGCAGCGTCACCTGCGAACCCACCAGCGTCACAGCCGACGTCGGCGACAGCGCAGTCGAACTCTTCGCGTAGATGAACTCCGCGGTCGATAGAAAGATAAAAACAAAGCTCGTCGCAACTACGGCCGTCATCCACATCTTCTCGCGCCGCTGCGTCCACTCCGCCCGCCGCTTGTCCGCAGGAGTCGCGTTCGCCGTCAACACGGTCGGCGTCCGCCGCTTGTATTCCATCAGCATCATCAGCCCGGCCAGCGCCAGCATCGTGACGAAGAAGAACAGATCATTTCGCACAATCGGCCCGATCAAACGCATCTCCGTCGGGCTCGACGGCAGCACGCCATTCTCGCTCAGCTCATGCAGCCCACTCACGATCAGCTGAAACGCCACAAAGTAAAGAATGACCGTCGTGACACGAAAGAATCGTTGCAGGTTGATCTTCACGCTGCCACGAATAAACAACACTCCAAATACAACCGCCACTGCTATCCCCAGCAGAGTCCCAGTAAAGCTCAGTAGCTCCGTCGAATTCAGCGTCACGGCCGACAGAATCAGTACCGTCTCCACGCCCTCGCGAAGCACCAGAAGAAACACAAAGAAAAACAACCCAGCCTTTGACACCCCCGCTGCGCCCGTATACTGCGAAATCTTCTCCTCGATCGACCCTTTCATTGTGCGCGCGGTCTTATGCATAAACCAGATCATGCTGATAACAAACGCCGCCGCCGCCAACATCACCCAACCCTCAAATATGTCCGAGTTGAACTGGCTCCGGGCTATTACCACCGCTCCCGCCACACTTGCCGCAATCGCAGACCCAAGCGCCCAGAAAACCGTGCGCTTTAGCTCCGGTCTCCCAATCTTAGACAGGTAGGCGAAGACGATTCCAACGATCAGCGATGCCTCGACCCCCTCACGGAGCGTGATGATAAATGCCTGTAGCATAACGTCTTTCTCTTCCCGGACGGCGCTTCTCGAAGCCGACATCCGCCAGCCCGAGCCCATTTCCGCGAGGTTGTAGCTACTCCTCGTTCCAATATCTAGTGTATTGAGGACTAAATTGGTCGTCAATCAAACCTGCCCGATTATCTGGAGCAATTTTCTTGCGTCAGTAACAAACCCAGCCCGTTATCCTTGCGAGATGTCCTCCCGCATCTCGTTTCGCCTCCTCTGGGCCCTTCTTTTGCTCCTCCCGATTGGTCTGATCGGAGGTTGCTCACGAAAGGTCGCACAAACAGGCCCACCGCCCGCCACCATCCTTCTCATTCGCCACGCAGAAAAACTCACCGATGGCCGTATCGATCTATCTCCCATCGGCTTCGAACGCGCCCGGCTTCTGCCCAAAGTCTTTGCCTCCGGCGCAAGACCTGATCTTCCAACGCCTCAAGTGCTCTTCGCCACCCGCGAGAGTCCCCACTCCAACCGCCCCATCCAAACGGTGACCCCGCTTGCTACCGCGCTCCATCTGCCAATCGATGACAGCTTCCGTGACAACGACTACCGCGCCCTGGCATCCACTCTTCTCAGCGGCAAGTATGCAGGCAAAGTAGTGCTGGTGGTCTGGCATCACGGCAAGATCCCCCAACTGGCTGCCGCCCTCGGTGCGACTCCGCCCTACAAACCCTGGCCTGAGCAGCAATACGACCGCATCTGGCGCATCGACTACGTCAACGGAAAAGTCACGATTCAGGATCTCCCCTACGCGCTGCTGCCCGGTGACTCCCAATAGACACCCGACAATCGAACGGAACGGCAGGCGGCACGTATCCTCTAAAAGAATGACCGATCTGCCGGAAAGCCTTTTTGCAAATCCAGTGTGGAGCGCCCTCCACACGAAGCATCGCCACTTCGCCCTCACTGCAGGAGACGCTTGCCGCTATCCCGCAGACGTGGCTCCCTTCGCAGCCGTAGCTTCTCCGAGCGCCGACGCCCTCCTCCAACTTCACTCTCTCCTCGCGCCCGCCGAATCCGTCTGGATCGTAGGCGAAAGCTACCCCCAACCCGCGAAACTTGCCTTCGAACAAACCCTGCTCTGTCTCCAGATGGTTCTCCCAGCGGAGCTCGTGCCCCCGGCGTCAACCATCGAAATTCTTCCGCTCTCAAACGACCATGCACCCGAGATGGTGGCCCTTACCGACCTGGCATTTCCCGGCTTCTTCCGCAGCAGAACCTGCGAAATGGGCTCTTACTTCGGCATTCGCTCCAACGGGCAACTGATTGCAATGGGCGGCGAGCGACTCACGCTCGAAGGTTATCCCGAGATCAGCGGAATCTGCACGCACCCCGATCACCGCGGCAAAGGTTATGCGGAAAGCCTGATCTGGCACCTTGTGAGAAATCATCGCCGCGAAGGCCTCGTCTCCTGGCTTCATGTCAGCGCCACCAACCAACGCGCCATCGACCTCTATCGACGAATGGGGTTCACCGAGGTCCGCAGAGTCACGCTCAACCTCGTCTCTCGCGAAGACTAACCGGAGTTGTGCGCCGCGGTGTCAACCGCCAGTTGTGGTGAGATGTCTAAGCTGGGAGAAGTTCTCCGCACAGAGCGTAAAAACCTCATCGACGCGAAGCCCACCAAATGAGACGATCAGAATATGTCGCAAGCACGTAAGAGCCGCACGGTGGCCATTGTCCTGGGTTGTATCTGGATGATCATGCTTGCCGTCTTGTCGTTCCTGCCCAATCACGACAAGCTCTTGTTGCACACAAGCGGGCACTATCATCGTTGGGGCCATCTGGTGGCCTTTCTTATCGTGACTCTCCTCCTCGCCGGCAACGTAACTTCATTGAGGGTTCGATTCGCCCTCGCTGCTGTCATCGTGTCCTTCGGATTTTTCTTGGAGTACGTCGAGCACATCGTCTACACCAACCCGCTCGAGCGATCCGACATTCGGATAGACTCTCTCGGCGTAGTCTTGGGACTGATCATTGTGCTCGCCCGCGAAGAGTTCATCCGTATGCGGCGATTCGACTAGGAACAGGAAGCCGCCGCGAAAGAGTCAGTGGCTGCGATCCGTCCCAAGGATGAGTTTTTGCGGTGGTATGGTGCGCCCGGAAGGATTCGAACCTCCGACCCTTTGGTTCGTAGCCAAATGCTCTATCCAACTGAGCTACGGGCGCACATTGCGTGGGTTGCAACCTTTTAAAGATATAGGAATTCCTCTCTTCTATCAAGCGCCACCGCGGCCCTGGATAGGGCTCCACCTGCTCTATGCAAACGCCTTAAGAAGTAACTTCAAGATGTCTTTCAGTGGCATGACTGTTAGCAGCAGAGGCGTCAACGGAAGCAGACTCGCGAGCACCAGGTGCAACAGGGTACGAGGATCGACGGGGAGAGGCTTCATCTTTTCCACGTAACCGTAACTGTTGCCAAGGTCTGCCAATGACTGGATGTCAGCGCTGCCCAGCAACGGTTCCTGCTCTGGAGCTTTATGTTCGATCCACTTCTGGTGAAAGGCGCCGGTGTAGCTGGTCGCCAACCTACCGTATTGATGCAGCCCCACGCGTTTTGTCCTCAGCAGAACTCCTGTAAAGACCATAAGCGGTCCAACGACAATGAGAAGCGCAAACACCACATAAGTAGCGATCGTCGGGGCGTAGGAGACCAAGGGAACGTGATCATAGACGATCTCTCGAGCGAGCACACCCGTGCTGCCCAGCGAAAAAGCAAAGAGAATCATTCCGAAGAATCGTTGCGCCTCGCCAACAAAACCTAGCCCCGCAGCCTCGTCCGGGTGGGTCGGATAGAGCTGCATGTCCAGTTTGCAAACCCGGCTCAGAAACTGAAACCAGAGGAACAACCTCCAAAGCCAGCGCAAAACAAGGAACTGGTAGAGCGGCATGCAGAAAGCGACCAGCCAATAGCCAGCCCAGGTAAGAGTGCCGCCAGTGTCTGCACTGCCTCGAAACCAGGTCGCGACATGATTGGGAATTTCTTTAAAGGCCACCCACGAAAGAACATAGGCGAGAGCTGCAAGGATGACCTCAGCAGTCACGGAATCGCGCAAGCGCAAACCGCGACCGACAAGTGCGTCAAATCGCTGAAAGTCTTTCTCCTTGATTACTCCCGAGGTAACGAAGTGCGCAGCGGCCTCTGCGATGCGAGGTCCGAGCACGTTTTCTGCCAGCAGCAGCAGAGGCACGGCAAGGAGAAAGCGAGAATATCCGCTGAAATCGCGGAGAAACGGAACAGGAACGTCATGCCCAAATGCCAGCCCTTGCATCGCAGCCAATATCAGAAGCGGCACCCACGTGACCAACGCGGCAACCATAGCTCTTCGTTTGAGGTACGGAGACCCCTCCTTGATGAGCCCCACGCGCTTCTGCAGGGTAAACAATGGTCCGCCCTCCATAAGCAGAAAGGGCCGCGCAGCAAGTTTGGCATCTTCGTCCAGAGTTCCTCCTGACGATTCAACTCCTGAACTGACGAACTACTGGGAACGGGAAGATACTACACTCATCTGCGCGAGAGCTAGTTCCATTATCCTGTATCGCGTTTTGCTCACCGGTCTTGCTTCGCGAAACGAAGAAACCTCGGAGCATAAAGTCTTCGAGGTCTCAAAAAAGCTCAATCATATGGTGCGCCCGGAGAGATTCGAACTCCCGACCCTTTGGTTCGAAGCCAAATGCTCTATCCAGCTGAGCTACGGGCGCGCAAAACGGGGAACTGCACTACAAGAACACCCTAAAAATACCGAAGAAAATCGTATAGGGCAACTAGCTCGCGACAACTGGCTCCGGCGGTGGAGCAGGAGGAGCGAACATCGGCATCGTCTCAACGATATCGAGTCCCGCGCGACGCAGCAGCTCATAAATCACCGGTTCGGTTAAACGGGTAGCGTCAAATTCAACCCTTATCGTCTTCTTCGCCTCGTCCAGCGCTAAGTGCCGAACCCCGTACACCTCGCGCATTTTAGCCATCGCCACGACCGAGGCTTCGGTCGGAGGAACTCCATAGCGATAAAGAACGTCAAGCTGTGTCATGGCTTAGATCATATCAGCGAGTCATCTCTGCTGAATCGACAAAACTCCGACTGCGCTCACATCTTCGAGAGGTAGCTCGTAATCTCAGGGCTGGTCCACACCTGCGCGCCGATAAACTTTCGTCGCAGCACCCCCTGTTTATCGATGATGTAAGTCTCGGGAATCTGCACCGTCCCATACAGCGCATTCACCTTCTGGTCCTCGTCGCGAACCGTCAGCACATCGACATGATGCTCCACCAGAAAGCGCTTGTAGACATCCGGGTCCTGATCCATGCTCACGGCAACAATCGCCAGATCCGGCATCTGTTTCTGCAACGCCAACAGGCTAGGGAGCTCTTCAATGCACGGAGCACACCAGGTAGCCCACAGGTTCAACACCACCACCCGTCCGCGCAGCTTGCTCAAATCGACAGTCCTGGTGCCGTCACCCATCACAAACTGCGGCGCTGGCTTATCAATATTTCCCGGACGGCTGCCCCGGTCGCATCCCGCCACCAATAGCGTTCCCAACGCCGCACTCATCAACAATCTACGCACAAGTCGCTCCACTTCCTATAATACGAAGTCGTGAGCGACCCGTCCCCCGAGCATCTCCCGAACTCTGCCGAAACACCCGACCTGGAACTCTCGGTCATTATTCCAGCCCGCAACGAGCAACGCTCGCTGCCTGCCTGCCTCGCCTCGATCCTGAGCCAGTCTGAGCCCGGTTTCCTCCTCGGCCAACAGTGGGAGTTGATCATCGTCGACGATGACTCAACCGACGACACCCGCAGCATAGCCACCGAAGCCGCCGCGGCTCACTCAGGCGTCATCGTCCTCGACGCCCCCAAGCTGGACCTTGGCCCGAACGCAGGATTCACCGGCAAGACCAACGCCTGCTGGGCCGGCGCTCAAGCCGCACGTGGAAAATATCTCCTCTTCACCGACGCAGACACCATTCACGAGACCAACGACATCTCCCGCTCTCTCCGCGAAGCCGATCGCCACAAAGTCGCTCTGCTCTCCTACTCGCCTCGTCAAATCGTCACCGGCTTCTGGCAGCACGCCGTCATGCCCCTGATCTTTTCAGAGCTGGCCTCCGTCTACCCCTCTAAACAGGTCAACGACCCCGCCCGCCGCCTGGCTGCGGCCAACGGCCAGTTCATCCTCGTCGAACGCGAAGCCTACTTCTCCGTCGGCGGACATCGCGCCGTCGGCGATCGCATCCTCGAGGACGTCGCCCTCGCCGAGAACATCAAACGACCACCCCGCACCATCCGCTTTCGCTACGCCCCGGAAGCCGTCTCCACGCGCATGTATCGGACGACCTCGGAGATGGTCGAAGGCTGGACCAAAAATCTCGCGCTCCTCCTCCCCAAGCCTGTCGCCCTTGCCTTCTGGCGAGTCCTCGATATCGTCCTCTTCTTCGGCTTGCCCATCGCAGCCTCTGGCCTCTACTGGCTGCAGCCATGGCAGAGAAGCGTTATCCTTCTCATCTGGGTTCGAACCCTCTGGCGCTTCTACTCCCGCGTCGCACGCTCGAACTTCCCACCCATTGACGTGGCAATTTCTATACTCGGCGTACCATTTTTCATCTACATGCTTCTGCGCAGCGTCCATCATCATCGCTTCAAAAAATCTGTTATCTGGAAGGGACGTAACTACAACGCGGCCCCCTAGTTACCTTGGGTTTGCATCCACCCCTCTTCTAAACACGTCTAAACACAGGAATAACGATGATCTTTCTTACTCGCAAAGCCGAATTCTCCTCTGCCCACTTCTATTGGAACGAAGCGTGGCCCCCTGAGGAGAACCAACGCGTCTTCGGCAAGTGTGCAAATCGCAACGGCCACGGGCACAATTACACCCTCGAGGTCACGGTCGCGGGCTCGGTCGACCCCACCACCGGCTTCGTCGTCGATCTCAAAGAGTTGAAGGACATCCTCGAGCGCGAGGTAGTCAGCGTCTACGACCACCGGCACCTGAACCTCGAAGTTCCCGAATTCAAAACCATGATCCCGACGACAGAGAACATCGCAATCGCGATCTGGCAGCGTCTCGACAACAAAATCCCCCACGCAAAGCTACACCGCGTCCGTGTCTACGAGATGCCCGATCTCTTCGCGGACTACTATGGTGAGCCATGAAAGCACATCTCAATCGCCGATACCACTTCAGCGCCTCGCACCGCCTCCATACCGACGCGTACGACGCGGCGAAGAACCAAGCCGTCTTCGGCAAATGCAACAATCCCCATGGCCACGGCCACAACTACACCGTGCAGGTGACGATAAGCGGTCAGGTAGATCCTGCCACCGGAATGGTCTGCAATCTCGCGGAATTGGATGCCTTCGCACAAACAAATCTCCTCGCCCGATTCGACCACATGAACCTCAACACTCTCGATTGCTTTACCAACGCCGTCTCCACAACGGAAAATCTAAGCATCGAGATCTATCGCATCTTCCAAAACTTTCCCGCTGCTCATCTTGAGCGGGTTCACGTTGAGGAGACCAGCAACAACTCATTCGACTACGCCGGCGACGCAACCCCAACGCCAGGCACGATCTAAGAAAGGCCCAACCTATGCCACTTACCCCGGCCACCATCGACGCACCATCACTCGACAGTGTCTCAACGCAGGATCTCTATCGCGAACTGCTCCTCCGCATCGGCGAAGACCCCACACGCGACGGTCTCCTCCGCACACCCGAGCGCATGGAAAAGTCCATGGCATTTCTCACCCGCGGCTACACGATGAACGTGACCGAGGTTCTCCACGAAGCTCTCTTCGATGTCGACTACGACGAGATGGTCATCGTAAAAGACATCGAGTTCTTCTCCCAGTGCGAGCACCATCTCCTCCCATTCTTTGGAAAAGCTCACATCGCCTACGTCCCCAACGGCAAGGTCATCGGGCTCAGTAAAATCCCCCGTCTCGTCGATGTCTTCTCGCGTCGTCTGCAAGTCCAGGAGCGCCTCACCCGCCAGATCGGCGAAGCCATCACCGACGCCATTCATCCTCAGGGAGTAGCGGTCATCCTCGAAGCTCAGCATCTCTGCATGATGATGCGCGGCGTTGAAAAGCAACACTCCTCAACGGTCACCTCCGCAATGCTCGGCGTCTTCAAGACCCAGCTCCAGACGCGCAACGAGTTCCTTTCGCTCGTCCGCAGGCAGGGAAACAGCTTCTAGCAGCTAAACTGGAGACTGCATGAATGGTCTCCTCGTACTCGATAAACCCTCCGGCATCACCTCGCATGACGTAGTCGCCATCGTCCGCCGAGCCACTGGCGAAAAGTCCATTGGCCACCTCGGCACTCTCGACCCCATGGCCACCGGCGTCCTGCCGCTTCTTCTAGGCCGCTACACGCGCCTGGCCCAGTTCTTCGGACAGGCCGACAAACACTACACCGGCCACATCCGCTTCGGCTTCGCCACCGACAGCTTCGACGCGGACGGAGTTCCCGCATCCGAACCCCTTCCGTTGAACCACACCCTCGAACAGCTTCAAATCCTGAGCCGGAAGTTTCACGGAGAGTTAGACCAACTCCCACCTGTCTTCTCTGCAAAGAAAATCAACGGAGTCGCCGCACATAAACTGGCACGTGCCGGAGCAGAAGTAGCCGTAAAACCCGCCCGCATCACCATCCACAACTTTGAGCTGACCTCCCTCGAAGGCGACACCGCATCCTTCGTCATGTCCGTCTCTGCTGGCGGCTACGTGCGTTCGGTGGCGCACGAACTCGGCCAACTCGCAAACTGCGGAGCACACCTCTCCAGCCTGCGCCGAACCCGTGCCGGAGCATTTGTTCTCGACCACGCCATCACGATCGATCAACTCAAAAGTGCCACCTTCGCCGAAATCGAAGCGCTCCTGCCTCACCCACGCACCCTGCTCCCCGAGATGCCTTCGGTCACCGTAGACGATCAAATGGCGGGGCGGCTGCGAAACGGAATGCAGGTCAACCTGCCCGACTTCTCCCAGGCCCCACTGGTCAAAGTATTCACCTCTCCCACTGACCTGCTCGCAATCACACGCCGCGTCGCCGGCACCCTGATGCAGCCCATCGTCGTCCTCGGCTGAGTCTCAGCTGCGAGATCACTTCTTCAACAGCGGCGTCACCATTGAAAGAACACTCTTCGCCACCACCTGGTTGCCCGCACTCGTTGCATGGATCCTGTCCGCCTGCATCATTCCATCTACGCCGTAGACGCCCTTCAGCAGAAACGGCAGCAGAGGCACATGATACTTCGCTGCAAGCATGGAGTACGTGTCGGTGAACTGCTTGATGTAATCAGGACCATAGTCAGGCGGGAGCGTAATTCCAGCGAGCACCACTTTCGTTCCGCTCGCCTTCAGCGTGCCAACAATCTTGTCCAGATTTGTGCGTGAATCTTCAATGCGCAAACCGCGCAGCCCATCATTCCCACCGAACTCCACCACCACCACCGCCGGCTTCAGCGCGAGCACTCTGTCCAGACGCTCAACGCCATCCTTCGTAGTATTCCCGCTAATGCCTTCGTTGACGACCCGGTACTTATATCCTTCCGCATTCAAATCCGTCTGAAGATAGTCAGGATAGCTCTGCCCGAGGTCAGTCCCATAACCCGCCGTCAGGCTGTCGCCGAAGCAAACGATCACCGGCCTGTTATCCGCCACCGCGACAGGAGCTTCAGCTTTCGTCTGGTCCGAATCCACTGTCTCAACCGGCTTCGTTGCCTTCTCAGACCGGCAGCCACTCAGCGAAAGCGCCATCACCAGGAGACACAAGACCGATAAAATGACTCCAGACACTGTTCTCCGCATCTCTACAAAGTAACAAAACCGTTGTCGAAGAAGGAGAGTCCCCGAAGTTGACATACCAAACTCCCATGATCTCTGTGAAGGACCTCCGCAAGTCGATCCGCAACGGCTCCCGAACCGTCGACATTCTCAAAGGACTGGACTTCACAGTTCCGAAAGGTCAGTTCGCCGCAATCATGGGCTCAAGCGGTAGTGGAAAGTCCACTCTCCTCGGCCTGCTCGCGGGCCTCGACACACCAAGCGCGGGCAGTGTTCGACTCAACGGCACCGAGATCAGCTATCTTCCGGAGGATAAACTCGCCCAGGTTCGCGGAAAGACCATCGGGTTCGTCTTCCAGTCCTATCAACTCATCCCCACTCTCACGGCCCTCGAAAACGTTCTCCTCCCCCACGAGTTGAACGCCGATGCAAAGGAAAACGGCCTCACCCGCGCACGCGACCTGCTCTCAAGCGTCGGCCTCGCCGATCGCATGGATCACTATCCCGTCCAGCTATCCGGCGGCGAGCAGCAGCGAGTAGCGCTGGCGCGAGCCTTCATCCTCCGCCCTCCCATCGTCCTCGCCGACGAGCCCACAGGAAACCTCGACACCACCAACGGCGCCCACGTGCTGGAGCTTCTTCTCAACCTCAATCGCACCGAAGGCACGACGCTCGTCCTAGTAACCCACGATCCCGTCTTAGCCTCCTACGCCAACCGGCGAATCACTCTACGCGATGGACTCATCATCGCCGACGAAATCAATCCCACCCCGGCCGACGCTTCCCACGAAGCCGCCCTCACCGAAGGCTAATGGCCACTCTCTCCTATCGTTCCGCTGCAAAAATTGCCGCTCGTGAGATGCACTCCTCCCGCGGAAAATTTTTCTTCGTCATCCTCTCGGTCGCGATCGGTGTCGCCGCGCTTACCGGGGTCCGCGGCTTCTCCTCGTCCTTTCGAAGCACTCTGCTCAATCGCGCCCGCGCCATCATGGCTGCCGACCTCTCCGCAAGGATGTTTCAGCAGCCAACGCCCGACCAGCAGAAGGCACTCGACGAAATCGCCGCAACCGGAGTCGAGATCACGCCCGTCACCGAGCTCCTCTCGATGGCGTCTTCCGCAAAGACCCTCGATCCCTTGCTCGTCTCGCTCAAATCCGTCGACCCCACGATGTACCCCTTCTACGGCCAAGTTGAACTCGCTCCCGCAGCCCAACTGAAAAACGTACTGACTTCAGACACGGTCGCCGTAGCCGACGATCTTCTCGTGCGGCTGAACCTCAAAGTAGGCGACCAACTC
The DNA here is from genome assembly GCF_051013365.1 of Tunturiibacter psychrotolerans. Taxonomy (GTDB): domain Bacteria; phylum Acidobacteriota; class Terriglobia; order Terriglobales; family Acidobacteriaceae; genus Edaphobacter; species Edaphobacter psychrotolerans_A. Next base: position 4,379,436 of record NZ_CP132941.1, read on the forward strand.
AAGATCGGTACACAACTCTTTCGAATCGCCTCGGTCGTAGTGAACGAACCGGACCGCCTATCAGGAAGCTTCGCAGCAGGCCCGCGCGTCCTTATCTCGCGCGAAGGCCTTGAAGCCAGCGGCCTACTCGCCCCCGGAAGCCACGCCGGCCAGCGCTATCTCTTCAAAGTTCCCAAACCCGCCAACGGCGCCCCCATCTCCGATAAAGCCGTAGCCGACCTCAAGCTGCATCTCGAAAAAATCCTACCCGAATCACAAGTCATCGATTACCGCGAGACCAATCCAGCGCTCACGCAGGGCCTCGATCGCGCCACCAGCCTCCTCTCGCTCATGAGCCTGGTAGCCCTCGTGCTAGGAGCAATCGGCGTCGCCATGGCCATGCGAGCCCACCTCCAACAGCGCCTCGACACCATCGCCATCATGAAGTCTCTCGGCGCCCGCTCCGGCCAGATCATCAAAATCTACCTCCTCCAGACGCTCCTCCTCGGCCTCGCAGGTGGTCTATTGGGCGTAGCTCTCGGAGTAGCCGTACAGCTTAGTTTTCCCCACCTCCTGGCCCGGCTCATTCACGTCGACACCGAGTTCAACCTCCAACCTCGCACCGTCATCACCGGCCTCGCCGCGGGTCTCCTCACAACGCTTCTCTTCACTCTCCCGCCTCTACTCGACATTCGCGGGGTCCGCCCCATCCTCATCCTTCGCCGAGCCGTCGAAGACAACGACGATCCCTTCGTAACAGCAGCTTGGCGCAAGATCACAAAAAATCTCGCACAAGTCGCCGCCGCAATCCTCATCCTCGCAGGACTAGCAGCCATAGCAACCACACTCAGCGACTCACTGGTAGTTGGCGAGATCTTCTCATTCGGTCTCGTCGCCGTTCTCGCCGTGCTCCTCTTGGCCTCAGTCGGTGTCCTCGTTGGCCTCCGCTTCTTCCTCGCAAAGACCCGTCTCCATCTGCCATCCTCACTTCGCCACGGTCTCGCCAATCTCTACCGCCCCGGCAACCCCTCAGCCGCTCTCCTCGCCGCACTAGGCTTGGGCGTCATGCAGATCATGACCGTCTATCTCGTCCAGCAAGCGGTCGTCTCGGAGCTGCACGTCTCCGCCGCTCCCAATCTGCCCAACGTCTTCCTCATCGACATCACCAACGACGAAGTCGCAGGCATTCGCACTCTGCTCAAATCCCAACCAAGCGTAACCGCACCGCCCGAACTCCTCCCCGTCGTCTCCTCCCGCATCGTCGAAATCGACGGCGTCCCGGCAAATGAGGCAAAGCTGAAGAACTTCCCCAAGCGAATGCTCCGCTCCATCAGCCTCACCTGGTCTTCCACCTCACCTCCGGGAACCAAAACAGTGGAAGGGAACTGGTGGCCTACCGATGAAAAGCGTCCAGTCGTCGCCATCGAAAAACGCCAGGCCGACCGGCTCGGCGTCCATGTCGGTTCGCACATCACCTTCGCCGCGCAGGACACGCAATTTGTCGCCACGGTCGTAGCTCTCACAAAGTCCGACGGCCAGCACGCCTACTCCCGCGCAGAGTTCATCCTGCCTCAACCCGCACTCGTTGGCCTCCCCGTAGTCTGGTACGGCGGCGTCCATGCCGACCCCAACCACGTTGGCGATCTCCAGCGCGCTCTCTACCAATCCTTCCCCACCGTCACCGTAATCAACGTCGCCCAGGCACTCGAAACCGTACGAGCCGTAGTCATGCAGATCACCTACGTCATTCAGTTTCTCGCCGCCTTTTCCATCTTCGCCGGGATAGTCATTCTCGCCAGTTCAATCGCCGGAACCCGCTACCGCCGCATCCGCGAAGTCGTAGTTCTAAAAACCCTCGGAGCCACACGCGCACGCGTCGCGACCGTCTTTTCCATCGAATTCGCAGTCCTAGGTCTCGTCGCAGGAGCAGTCGGCATCCTCTTCGCAAATATCATCGCGCGTGTGCTCCTGACAAAACTAACCGTCGCCTATCACTTTCAATGGCTCTGGACTCTCGGCGCCCTCCTCGGAACAGCAGCCCTGACGGTTGCAACCGGCTGGGTGGCAAGCCACCGAATTCTTGGTCGCAAGCCACTGGAAGTTCTCCGCGAAGAATGATCGTATGATGATTCAGGGAGTAAGGGATCTGTAAATGAAAGTGGAAGAGGAGCACGCGCTCCAGGTTCATCAGCAGCAGTTTGGTCAACAGGGGCACGCATCCGCAGCGCCAGCCCGAGTCAATCTCATCGGCGAACACACCGACTACACCGGTGGTTTCGTCATGCCCATGGCGATAGGTTTCCATACCATCGCCGTCATCAGCCCCAGGCAGGACGGACGCGCCATTTTTTACTCTGCAAACTACAAAGAGGAAGCCTCTTTCGAGGTGGCTTCGCTGAAGGCAGCTCCGCGTGATCACTGGTCCGACTATCCTGCTGGCGTCTTGTGGGCCCTCCAGCAGGAAAACATCTCTCTTGGCGGCTTCAGCATGACCCTCGCCGGAGACGTCCCGCTTGGCGCTGGTCTAAGCTCCTCTGCCTCGGTCGAAGTAGCCACAGCGATGGCTCTTCAACACCACGCCGGTGTTAAGCTCCCGCTCGAAAAGCTCGCAACCCTCTGCCGCCGAGCCGAAAATGACTACGTCGGCGCAAAGTGCGGCATCATGGATCAGTTCGTCGTCGCCGGTGCCGTGGCGCATCGCGCGATGCTCCTCGACTGCCGCTCCCTCGCCTTCGACCTTCTACCGTTGCCCGAACAAATACGTGTCGTCATCTGCAACTCAATGGTGAAACACGCCGTCGCTACCGGTGAATATGGAGACCGCCGAGATGAAGTTGAGGCCGGCCAGGCCGTTATTCACCGCGAACGACCAGGTGTAAATCTTCTACGCGACGCCACACTCGAAGATCTTGAAGCCTGCAAAAATATGATGTCTGCGTCCAGCTTCATGCGATGCCGCCACATCATTACAGAAAATCAACGCGTCACGGCTGCTCGGGAGGCGCTGCTGCAGGAAGATATGAAGCGGTTCGGAACGCTGATGATTGAGGCTCACAAAAGCATGCGAGATGACTTTCAAGCAAGCTGTGCTGAGATCGACCTGTTGGTCGAGATCGCCATGCAGCAGCCAGACTGCTTCGGTTCCCGCATTACCGGCGGCGGCTTCGGCGGCTGCACCGTCAACATCGTACGCGCTGAGAGCGCCGAACAGTTCGTCGCAACGCTGCAAGAACAGTACGCGGCAAAAACCGGAATCGCGGCGCAATGTTTTGTCACCGCTCCCTCTGACGGTGCGCTCGCCCTGGCGGTTGACGGGGGCGCGGAATGATTCCTCTCGCGCAGCAAAATCCGCATCGCCGCTTCAATCCGCTCAAACGCGAATGGGTGCTCGTCTCTCCCCACCGAACGCAGCGCCCCTGGCAAGGCCAGACAGAGTCGAAGTCGACCGAGGTCGCGCTTACCTACGACCCCACCTGCTATCTCTGCCCCGGAAATACGCGCGCAGGCGGTATTCGAACAGACAAATACACCAGCACCTATGTCTTCGAAAACGACTTCGCCGCATTGAAACCGGACGCTCCGCAATTTTCCAGTGACGAAGGCAACAGGGGCCTCCTGCTCGCAGAGGGCGAAAGCGGAATATGCCGCGTCATCTGTTTCTCCCCGCGCCACGACCTCACTCTTGCGAAGATGTCGGTTCCCGAAATCCGCGCCGTAGTCGATGTGTGGACCGAGCAATACGCAGAGCTCGGCGCCCGCGAAGACATCCATTACGTACAAATCTTTGAGAATCGTGGAGCCATGATGGGAGCCAGCAATCCCCATCCCCACGGCCAGCTGTGGGCAAGCCGCTCGATCCCCGATGAGATCGTCTCAGAGCTGGCTGGCCAACGCGAATACCTCGCAAAGAACCATGCAGTTCTTTTGTGCGAATACCAAAAGCTCGAAGAGTCACTCGGCGAACGCGTCGTCGCACAGAACCCGAGTTTCCTCGCAGTGGTTCCGTTCTGGGCAGTCTGGCCCTTCGAAGTGATGATCCTCCCCCGGCGCCACGTCACCGATCTGCAAGCCTTCACCGACACCGAACGCACAGACTTCGCCTCCATTCTGCATTCGGTCACAGCCACTTACGATCAAGTCTTCGACACGCCGTTCCCATACTCCATGGGCCTGCATCCCGCTCCATGCGACGGGCACGAGCACCCGGAATGGCAGTTCCACGCGCACTTTTTCCCGCCCCTGCTCCGATCCGCCACCGTTCGAAAGTTCATGGTCGGATACGAACTGCTTGGTTCGCCGCAACGCGACATCACTCCCGAATCCGCGGCGGAAACCCTACGTCAGGCGAGCCTGCGAATCCCCAGGATCTAACAGGATGTATCTACTCTCACCAAACGAAGGATTCATCCAAAAAGGGAAGGCGTCGGCAGATCGTCAGCCCAGGGCTCGCAAAGCTCTGGGCCAGTGTTCCTGACATTCCCAACCTTGGGATCGACCTTCCATGCCTCCAGAGCAACGAGAGAAGGTCTCAGCAAGTCCGTTGGAGGTCTGGCAGGATCGAATGGCTCAAGCCACCTCTGATACTCCTCTGGACGCAGAATGAAAGGCATCCTCGTGTGGATGGGCTGCATTACCTCGTTGGGCTCTGTGGTCAGGATGGTGTACGTCTCCAGGGGCTGGAGAGTCACAGGGTCATTCCAGCTCTCCCAAAGGCCAGCCATCCCCAAAAGCCGCCTATCCTTCCTCGCAATCGCCCATGACTGCGTCTTCTTCCTCTGAGGATCTAGGCCCTGCCACTCATAGAACCAGTCCGCAGGGACGATGCAGCGCCGTCGCCTGAACGCCTCACGATAGGCTGGCAAAGTCGCCACGGTCTCGGCCCGCGCGTTGGTCATCCTGTTTGCTGCTTTACCGTCCTTCGAGAAGAAGGGAATCAAACCCCATCGCATAAGCGTCAGTTCGCGGTTGCCTTCTTCATCCAGTCTCACGACCGGTAGGTGAATGCTGGGAGCGACGTTGTAGTTGGGGGCAAACACGACCTTCGGACTCACCTTCTTTGCATGGAACTCGTCCGCTATCTTTTGTTTGTCTGATTTGAGCCCATATCGTCCACACATAGAGGGATTGTAAGTCCGATACGCAAAGCGCAGCATCATTCAACGTTCCGTCCTATCCCTCATAAATCTCTGCAAATCTTCGCGAGTCTGTTCCTCCATTCGGTTCTATATGCGAGAATTCTCAGGTCAACACCGCATCCCAATGCTCGTATCTTGCCAGGAGCAATCGAAATGCCCGAAGAGATCGTAAAAATTCTAACCTTTGAAATCGAACGTGACGGGGACTCGGCCGTTGTGAAATGTCACGGCCGGTTCGTAGCAGGGACCACCGAAGAACTCTATCAGGATGTGAAACATCTTCTGCCTGAGTTGAAACTTGTAGTGATTGACTTGCAAGACCTGACCTATGTGGACAGCATGGGACTTGGCGCACTGGTGCGACTGTACTCCACGGCCAAGCAAACCGGATGCGAGTTCAAACTGCTTCACCTCGGTAAGCAGCTTCGCAACGTGCTGAAGATGACGAACCTTCTTTCGGTCTTCAGCCAGGCGGAGGACCACGGCATCAACATCGCCTGATCGTCCTCGTTCCGCGCGTAGATCACTTTCCAATCCACGCGCCGCCCTGACAAAACATAAAAAGCATTCGGAACGCCGCTGCGGTTGCTCCTGAGATCTCCAGTCGTGCAGGCTCCAGAAGGAGCTGCTCCGCCCTGAACCAGGTGCTGGCTCCCCCCTTCGGACCAACAGTGATCGACGGGCTCGAGAAGTGAGTCATCGAATTAGAAACCCCGCCCGAATTGGGCAGCGTCATCAGTCGGCGAATCACGAGTGAGTCTTTCAACTGCAAGGAAATCCCACAAAGGTGGTACTCCACTCCCCCAGTCTGGTGTGGGATTATTTTTTGCGCCTCCCCGGAGCAAAATCATGATGCCGAAATGCCCAGAATGCATAAGCCAAGGTGAAGTCCGACGGTCCCATCGTCATCCCCTCGATAAGATCCTGAGCCTGATCTTTCTCTATCCGTTCCGATGTGATCGCTGCGACCGCCGCTTCTTCCGCTTTCAGAAGCCGTCGTATCAGCACGCGATGCCGAGATAATCAGCAAATCGAAACGACCCATTCATCGCAATCAACCATCATGAGTCAGAGATTAGGACGTCGCTTTCTTGCGTCAGCTTGGCCTAGCGCGTGCGAGGCGGTTTATTGGTGCTGTCGTAGGTGATGTCGATCTTCCCGTTGTCGCGGTTTTCAAGACGATAGGGCCACTCCGTAGTGAAGTTCCCATCCGGCAGCCGGCTACGATAGCTTGTCACCTTGTCACCGATGTAGACGCCGCCTGACCCCGCGATGACAAAGCCGCTCGCGACCCTTGACGATGCGTCTACGTTCTTTGGAGCATAACCATTGGAATCGGAGACGCACCCCATAAACACATTGTCGTTGCCCTTGTCGAAGAAACCATTGGTATAACTATCTTCCGTTTCGACAGCCGTGATGATGTTCCGTGCACCCGACACATACACCGCGGCCTCCGTACCCACGGTCCCCCCATTCCAGATCACCTCGCCCGAGGTGAACCGGTCATTCGAACCTGCGAGGTGTATCCCCGCTGTGCCGTTCCGCTCAATCTGAAAATTCGTGAATCCACTGTTCGTGCCTTCTGTGTATATGCCGTAGACGCCGTTATCGAAGACATAGAAGTTGTCGAAAAACAGCATGTAATTAAAGGCATTGATGTGAATGCCATCCACCGAGCAATGAGAAAACATTACCTCCTCGACATGGCCCCATTTCTGAGCATTGACCGGAGCTGTTTGCTTATTGGCGGTGTTCCACTCTGCCGGTTCCTTGGACGTAGGAGCAACGAAAAAGCAATTCCCGCTCCCTCCGTTTTCAGAGTTTCCATCAAGCGTCAGGCCGGTGATGCTGAAGTTGAACGCGTCCACAGGCACAGTCAGAACATTTGCCGCGGTATGCGGCTTGAGCAACAGCACAGAAGCCCCCCATCCATCGCCCTTTATATTCACGTAGGACCGAAGCGTGAGTCCCGTAGTGATATAAACCCCCGCCGGAAAGTAGAGAACACATCCGTTGTGCGGAAGCGCTCGCGCGACGCACGCCGACATTGCCGAGTTGATGGCCGCCGTATCGTCGGCACTCCCATCTCCCCTCGCTCCGTAATTAGCAACGCTGATCGTAGATAGCCCGCCAGGCGCGGAGGTCGCTGAGACACCAGTCCCACCCTTGCCTGTCGTAGGCTGCGATGTCTGACCACGAATGGAGCCAGGGAACAGCAAAGTACTCAACACAAGTACCGACAGACAAGTCGAAACGTGCTTCATCGTATGCCTCAGGGGACGGCTATTGTGACGAAACAATTTTAAGAGGGAAACGACTAAAAGGATGTCATCAGAGTGTCATCCCTTGAACGTTCTCTAAATAAAAGAAGCCGCCTTAAACAGGCGGCCTCTTTCGTCACTTCGAGGACTCTTAGGCAAGTTTGCGTCGGATGATTCCGGCCATTCCCACCACACCCGTCCCCAGGAGCATCAGCGACGTAGGCTCGGGAACTGGCGATGCTTCGGGCGTAATAGTAAAGTTCGCCAGCTCGTCCGGGTCATTGTTGTCGTTCTTTGCGCCCGCCTTCCGCAGAAGCACGCCGTCGTTATTGCCCACGGAGAAAAGGTCGACCATCGCGCCGTTCGACAGGCTGTAGGCCAGTCCGCCCCCGTCAAACGAATACGTGTCGGTCTTTGGCGAAAACAGAAGCAGATTGTCGTTTGCAGTGCCAAAGCTGGCGGGAGGAAAGCTATCAGGAGCCAGCAGGGAATCGATTGAGAGATCGTTTTTCCCGTTCGTGCTCGTTGTGCCCGTAATGCTTTGAATCAGATATTGATCCGACCCATCTGAAGTTGCTGTAAAGCTTCCGTTGCCAGAGATTCCGTCGCCACTGGTGAAGCTGAAGTCGAATGTGACAGTGTCGGCCAGGGCAGAGGTGGAGGGGAGTGCAGCTAGAACAAGGCCGCAGAGTGCGAGGGATAGCCGGGACATAAATCTCCTGTTAACACTGGGGTTTGTGATGCACCCTCGTCATGCATTTCAAGGCCCACCGTATCTTTTCCAAAGCCCCCTTCGGTACTCGGTATTTTGAGCTATCTCCTTCGTCTGTCCGATTGTGTATGCAGAACTTTTCCTACTCTCGCTCCACCAAAACTCCAACCTGGTTACAGTCCCATAAACTTGAAGCTAATTTGTCGTGTTAGCTAGTCATTGTTGATTGATCGCGTCATCAATTGTTGTTAGTGAGTCAGCGTGGTCAATCGCAAAGATTTTGCCCGAAATTCGGAATGGGAGTCTTCTTACTTAAGCGTTTTAAGCCGTTGCTCCAATCCGGACAAATAGGCGTTCATGTCGCTGTATGTGAGCCGATACAGAGGCATTGATTGTTGCCAATTGTCAGGATAGGTAATCTTCGCGTTCGACTTTCCCAATACGGTGGCGAAATCTGCTTGATCAGCCGCAACATCTTGCCCTGACAGCTTCAACAGCCCATGTGCGTCAGTTCGCTCTTGATTGATCTCAGGCAGAAGGCGTTGAAATGCATCGTTTCGATTTTTGACTATGCCTTCTAGTTGCGGAATGGTGTTTCGAAATGCTTGTTCGCGAGACTGTTGACCCGGACCGGCGAAACCGCCTCCCATGATGTACATGCTTCGGATTGGGCTTAGCGTCATCTGCACGGAAAAGTCGGCAGTGCGATCTATGTCAGCAAGTTTTTTGAGTGTCTGTTCGATGTTGGCTTGAACTGATGCCGGTGTTGGGACAGCAGAACGACTTTGAGGCTGGGGAAAGATGTTTTGCGGAGTGGCTTGGGGCGCTGGTGTGGGAACTGGTGGTTGCGGCTTGTTGTTGCTCGTGGGCTGTGGAACTGTTGCATACAGCCTTGCAAGTCCATTGGCTAGGTTTCGCGCTTGCTGGAACTGGTCTTTCAACTGTGAGAGTTCCGCTGGCGACGTTGAGCTAGCAGCATGTTTGTCCAATTCATCCTTCAACTTGTCGCTCGTTAGAACGGAATTGCTGAGTTGAGTCAGCTGTGCTTCAAGCGTGGTCGCTCGACCATCTGTGGCTCTTTGATTTTCGTCATTCAATAAGCCTGTCCAAACCGTCGCGATTAGCAGGGCGAAACCGAAGCAGACGAATTGCCTTTTGTGTTCCTTCTTTATCCTCGGTTTGGCATTGAGTGTTTCGACTGCCAGCGCGCCGCCCTTAATCGCAACGAAGGTCTGGAGGGCCCCCACAACCATGAAGAGCAAGAGCGTGACTGTTGAATATGGATGTTTGGCTGTGTGCAGTAATTGCCACAGCCAGTGAACATGGGCAGCAAGAAACGAGGGCATTGCGGGATTATAGGTGCGTACCTGTCCGCACCATTCGCCTTCAACAGACTGGTATGTAGCAAGACTGCCAGAAATGTCGGCGGTCAGTTGTTGGTAGCCGCCAAACATGCCGTCTTTGTTTGGTGTCCCCGATGGGATTCGAACCCATGTTATCGCCGTGAAAGGGCGGTGTCCTGGGCCGGGCTAGACGACGGGGACGCTCCAGGTTGATGGCGTCGGCAAGCACACGCGCCACTCCCAACGCTAACAAGGCGCTGAGTCCCTGTCAAAAACTGGCGCGCCGCAACCACGCACGGCATACTGGTAGGGATGCCCGCGCAACTCCACCCAATCCAACCGAGTGCCACACCAACGACTCGCCGCAGTTTCAGATATCTCGACGCTCTGACGACCGCCTTCGTCGTTATCCTGCTCGTCTCGAACCTCATCGCACAAAAAGTCTGCCTCTTCGGTCCATTCTCCATCGGCACATGGTCCATCGGCCCATTCGCTATCAGCGGAGCGGTGATCCTGTTTCCCATCACCTACATCTTCGGAGACGTCTTCACCGAGGTCTACGGCTTCGCAGCTTCACGCCGCGCCATCTGGCTGGGCTTCTTCGGCACCGCCCTCCTCTATCTCATCGGAGCCATCGTCATCGCGCTGCCTTCCGCACCAGGCTGGCATAACCAGCAGGCCTTCTCCACCGTCTTCGGCTTCATCCCGCGCATTCTGGCCGCCAGCCTCATCGCCTTCTGGGCCGGCGAATTCGCAAACTCCTACACCATGGCCCGGCTCAAGTTGTTCACCAACGGACGCAGGCTCTGGACCCGCACCATCGGTTCCACCGTCGTCGGCCAGGCGGTCGACACGATTCTCGTTATCACCCTGACCTTCGGCGGAATCTACCCGGCCCGCACCCTGGTCAACATCATCCTCACCGGCTACACCCTGAAGGTCGGTTACGAGGTAATTGCCACTCCGATCACGTATCTTGTCATAAACTGGCTGAAACGCGCTGAGCACTCCGACGCGTTTGATCGTCACCAAAGCTTCAATCCCTTTTCATTTGCTGAAAAGAGCACTCTGGACGCCTAACGTACGCCCCCCGAACCACCCTGGTTCGGCTCAAAAAGTCTTTAGATACATATTCCGAACCTTTCGTGAGGAGATGGTCATCTAAAATTGAAATCCCGAGTTGTAGCCAGTAAACCGTTGATCCGCAGAATCTTGCGCCTGCAAAATCTTTCTGTCCGCCGCTTATTGCAACTCTCTCGGTGGCTTGTCGTCGAAGTTGTCGCTTGTGAAGGAGAAGTTCTGTGCCTCTGATTGTGAACACACCCCGCGCCCTTCCTGTCCTTATCTGCGCGGCCGCATGCCTGATCGCAGGTTGCAAGCCCGCCGCCGCTCCGCCTCCCCCCATGCAGGCGATGCCCGTTCAGGTAGCGCCCGTATCGCTGTCGCCTGTGCCTAACTCCGACACCTACGTCGCCACCATCAAGAGCCGCCGCTCCTCCACCATGCAGCCGCAAGTCGATGGCAACATCGTCAAGATCTTCGTCAAGTCAGGCGACGTGGTCAAGCCCGGTCAGGTGCTCATGCGCATCGATCCGTTGAAGCAGATGGCCTCGGTTCAGTCGCAGCAGGGAACTCAGGCCCAGAAGAAGGCCCTCTTCGACTACAACAAGATCGAAGTCGACCGGCAGCGTAAGCTCTTCGAAGCCGGAGTCGTCTCGCGCGACACCTACGACCAGGCCAACCAGGCCTACGAGAACTCCAAGGCCGACTACGAGTCCAACGCCGCCCTCACCGACACCCAGAAGCAGCAGCTCGCCTACTACGATATCCGTGCGCCCTTCAACGGTGTCGTCGGCGACATCCCCGTCCACCTCGGCGACTACGTCTCTCCCACCACAGTTCTCACCACGGTGGACGAGAACGCCGACCTCGAAGCCTACATCTACATCCCCACCGAGCGATCCTCGCAAATTCGCAAGGGACTTCCTGTCGCGATCATCGACACAGCAGGCAATATCCTCGCCAAATCGACCATCAACTTCCTCTCGCCTCAAGTCGATAACGGTCTGCAGAGCATCCTCGCCAAGGCAGATATTCCGCGTACGGCTCAGCTCCTTCGCAATCAGCAGCTGGTCAAGGCCCGCGTCACCTGGAGCACGTCCCCCGCTCCGACGGTCCCTGTCCTTGCTGTCAGCCTCGTAGGCGGCCAGACCTTCGTCTACGTTGCCACGCCTAAAGGTGACGGCTACGTCGCTCACCAGGTGCCGGTCACAGTTGGCGAAACCGTCGGCAACACCTATCCCGTTCTCGCCGGTCTCAAGACCGGAGAAAAGGTGATCACCTCCGGTCTGCAGTTCCTGCAGGAGGGTGCACCGGTCAAGCCCCTCGGTTAAGCAGCTGGATTCATTCATTCCTTGCGGGGTCCATCTGGACTCCGCACAGTCTCAAGCTCCACCCCGGGCCAGCCGCTCCGGTTAGAGGTCAGCCTTGTTCGTAGATTTCTTTATTCGTCGTCCGATCTTCGCCACGGTCTGTGCGCTTCTCATCGTGCTCGCAGGTGCGGTCTGCATACCGTCCCTCCCCATCTCGCTCTATCCTGATCTCGCGCCGCCCCAGGTCGTCGTCTCCAGCAACTACATCGGAGCAAACTCCAAGGACGTCGAGTCCGCCGTCACCATCATCCTCGAGCAGGCCATCAACGGCGTCGAAGGCATGCGCTACATGAGCTCCACCAGCTCCAACGACGGCACCTCGGCCATCACCATCACCTTCCAGACGGGGTACGACCTCGACATCGCCGCCGTTGACGTGCAAAATCGCGTCGCCACCGTTCAGGGCCGTCTTCCCGCCACAGTCAACAACACCGGTATCAGCATCACCAAGGCGAACTCCAACTTCGTCTTCGCCGCCGGCTTCATCTCGCCCGATCACTCCCTCTCGCCATCCTTCATCTCGAACTACCTCGACGTCTACGTCAGCGATGCGCTCAAACGCGTACCCGGCGTCGGCGCGGTCGTCATCTTCGGCGAGCGCAAATACGCCATGCGCCTGTGGCTTGATCCGAACCGCCTCGCAGCCCGCGGCCTCACCGCGCTCGACGTCACCAACGCACTCGCCGAACAGAACGTCGAAGTACCCGCCGGCCAGCTTGGTCAGCCGCCCTCCGACCCCAAGCAGCAATTCCAGATGGCAATCCGAGCCATCGGACGATTCGACGACCCCAAGCAGTTCGACAACATCGTCGTCAAAAATAATCCGACGGCTGGCGGAGTCGTCCTCTTCAAAGATATTGGCCGAGCGGAGCTAGGCGCCGAAACCTACAGCACCGACCTCAAATACTCTGGCGGAAACGCCATCGGCGTCGGCGTCCAACAGCTCTCCAATGCCAACGCCCTCGACGTCGACAAGAAGTGCCGCGCCGTCCTCGCAGACCTCCAGAAAAACTTCCCCCCCGGCATGCAAGGCATCATCGCCGTCGACACCACCCTCGTCATCGGCGAGTCGGTCCATGAAGTCGTCACCACCATCGGCGAAGCCATCGTCATCGTCGTCATCGTCATCTTCCTCTTCCTGCAGGACTGGCGCGCCACCATCATCCCTGCCGTCACCATCCCTGTCTCGCTCGTCGGCACCTTCGCTTTCATCAAGATCTTCGGCTTCAGCATCAACTCACTCACCCTCTTCGGCATCACCCTTGCCACAGGTCTAGTCGTCGACGACGCCATCGTCGTCATCGAGAACGTGCAGCGCCACCTCTCCGGACACTCCGTCATCCCCGAGCGTCACGAGCTCAGCGAACCCGACCCCTACGCCCCCGATACGATCGCTTCTGAGAAGACCGGCAGCGGCATGGAGCAGACCTCCTCCGATCCTCACAAAGCCACCAGCATCGCCATGGCCGAGGTCACCAGCGCCGTCATCGCGACCTCGCTCGTGCTCATCTCCGTCTTCATTCCGGTCAGCTTCTTCCCCGGCACCACCGGCATTCTCTACAAGCAGTTCTCGCTCACCATCGCGTTCTCCATCGCAATCTCAGCCTTCAACGCCCTTACCCTTTCGCCCGCGCTAGCCGCCATTCTCCTGCGCCCCGAAGAGAAGAAGACCGGCATCATGGGCATGCTTCTCAATCCCATCGAAGCCGTCATCCAATGGGTCATCCGAACTTACGCGCGCATCGTCACCTTCGTCGTCCGCATCCGCTACGTCATGTTGATCTTCTTCGTCGGAGCCCTCGCGGCCACGGCGTTCATGTACAACCACGTACCCACCGCCTTCATCCCGCAGGAAGACCAGTCCTACTTCCTCATCATCGTGCAGACGCCCCCCGGCGCGTCTCTCAGCTACACCACCGAGTTCGCCGACCGTGTCTCTGACGTTGTTCGCAAGAACGACGGTGTCTTCGGCACCTTCTCGGTCATGGGCTTTTCACTCGCCGGCGGCAGCTCACCCAACTCCGGCCTCATCTTCGCCCCGCTCAAGCCCATCAACGACCGCACCAAGATGGGTGACAAGTACACTGCACGAAACATCGTCCGCGATGTAGGACCCAAGCTCTTCGGCGTCCCCGGCGGTATCGCCTTCGCCGCAGAACCCCCCGCCGTTGCCGGTCTAGGCACCGTCGGCGGCTTCCAATTCATCCTCCAGGACGGCGGTCGCAACAGCTTCGACGACATCGCTCGCGTCGCCCACACCCTCGTTGCGCAAGGCAATGCTCCCGGCTCCGGGCTCATCGCCATGAACACCCAGTTCACTTCGAACGATCCGCAGCTTCAGGTCACCGTCGACAGACAAAAGGCCGAAACTGTAGGCGTTCCCTTCACCCAGATCACCGCTGCCCTCGGAACCTTCATGGGCTCCAGCTACGTCAACGACTTCAACTTCAACAACCGCTCCTACCGCGTGTACGTTCAGGCGGACGAGCAGTATCGTCGCAACGCGCAGGACCTGCGCCAGTACTACGTCCGCTCCAACACCGGCCAGATGATTCCGCTCGACAACCTCGTCTCCGTCCAGCAGATCTCGGGCCCTCAGGTCATCAACCACTACAACCTCTTCCGCTCGGCCGAGATCGATGGTTCGCCCGCCCCGGGGCTTAGCTCCGGTCAAGGTAACCAGACCATGGTCAAACTCTTCGAGAAGGCCAAACTCCAGGGCATGACCTACTCGTGGACTGGTCTTGCACTTGAAGAAGTAGAGTCCGAAGGCAAGGCCATCATCATCTTCGGCCTCGGCCTACTGGTCGTCTACCTCACCCTCTCGGCCCAGTACGAGTCCTTCGCTCTGCCGTTCATCATCCTCCTCGCTGTCCCGATGGCCATCCTCGGCGCGCTCTCGCTCGTCTCCCTCCGCGGCCTGGTCGACGACGTCTACGTCCAAATCGGTCTCGTCATGCTCATCGGTCTCTCCGCCAAAAACTCGATCCTCATAGTCGAGTTCGCCGAGCAACTCCTCGCCCAGGGCCGCACCATCACCGAAGCTGCGATCGAAGCCGCCGAACTGCGCCTCCGCCCGATCCTGATGACCTCCATCGCCTTCATCCTGGGTGTCGGTCCTCTCTACTTCGCCACCGGCGCCGGCGCCTACGGTCGTCACTCGGTCGGTACTGCCATCGTCGGCGGCATGGTGCTCTCCACCATCCTCAACCTCTTCTTCATCCCGGTCCTCTACGTCATCCTGAAGACCATCCTCAGCAAATTCTCCGGCGGCAAGGTCCACACCGCCCGCGCCGAAACCACCCACTAACCCACTTCGTGGGGAATATACCGGCTTCGCCTCAAGGCCTCCCGTTGGTCGGCAAAGAATTCCTACACGCGACCAACGGGAGCGCCACCCAAAGGGGTACACACGTCACGAAGTGACCGCCGCCCGCGCAGGGCGCCGTCCGGCAGGACACACCTAAAAACAAAACGCCAGTCGGGCTATCATGCTGCATGGCAAAACAAAGCATCGCAGCCACCCAAAGCTGGCTCCCAAACGCCAACCACCCCACCACCGACTTCCCCCTCACCCATCTCCCCTACGGAGCCTTCACCGCCGAAGACCAGCAGCATCTCTGCGTCGCCATCGGCACCCACCTCCTCGACCTCCACGCCTGCGCTACTTCCGGCCTTCTCCCTCCAACCCTGACCGAGTCCTGCCAGGCCCCAACCCTCAACCCGCTCATGTCCCAGGGCCACCAAGCCTGGGCTCTCCTCCGCAAAACCCTCACCACCCTCCTCCACGCCGACGCAAAGCCCGAGCACAAGGAAAAAGCCGAAGCCGCCCTCCACTCCATCGCCGGATCGACCCTCAAAAAACCCGTCTACGTCCCCAACTACACCGACTTCTACGCCTCCATCCACCACGCCAACCGCGTAGGTCAACTCTTCCGCCCCGACCAGCCTCTTCTTCCCAACTACAAACACATCCCCATCGGCTATCACGGCCGAGCCTCCTCCATCATCGTCAGCGGCGACCCTGTCGTCCGGCCCATAGGCCAATCCCGACCACCGCAAGAAGAGGCTCAACCCAACTTCCTACCCACCAGCAAATTAGACTACGAACTTGAACTGGCACTTTATGTGGGCGAGCCCAGCGCACTCGGCATTCCAGTCCCCATCTCCACCGCCGCCACTCACATCTTCGGTATCAGCCTCCTCAACGACTGGTCTGCCCGCGACATCCAATCGTGGGAGTACCAGCCCCTCGGCCCCTTCCTCGCCAAGAACTTCTCCACCACCGTCTCTCCCTGGGTCACCCCCATCGCTGCCCTCGATCCCTTCCGCGCCCCCGCATCTCCTCGCCCCGCCACCGACCCGAAGCCCCTCCCATACCTCCACTCCGCCGAAGATCAGAAACAAGGAAACCTGAATGCAAAACTTGAAGTTTTGCTGTTAACCAAAACCATGAAGGCCAATAACCTGGAGCCATACCTCCTCAGCCAATCCAACGCCCAGGACCTCTACTGGACCCCCGCCCAACTGATCGCCCACCACACCAGCAACGGTTGCAACCTCCAGGTAGGCGACATCCTCGCCACCGGAACCATATCCGGCCCCGCCGAAGCCTCCGCCGGCTGCCTACTAGAACTCACCCGCAACGGCGCCCAACCCATCCTCCTCCCCACCGCCGAAACCCGAACCTTCCTAGAAGATGGCGACGAGATCATCCTGCGCGGCTCCTGCGAATCTCCCGGCCATCCCCGCATCGGCCTCGGCGAGTGCCGCGCCACCATCCTTCCCGCCCTCACCTGACCGCCCTAGCCAACCCCAACCCCCTTGAACTATCCTCATCCTGCATGCAGGCCATCACCAGACCTGCGCGCCCTGGAGACTCCCTATGGCAACACACGCCCCGACCCAGCCCCAGCAAGAATCAGCCACCATCGACTTTCTCCCCCTCAAGGGCACAGACCACGTCGAGTTCTACGTCGGCAACGCCCGCCAGGCTGCCTACTTCTACCGCGCCGCCTTCGGCATGTCCCTCGTCGCCTACGCCGGCCCCGAAACCGGCCAACGCGACCGCGCCAGCTACGTCCTCCAGCAGGGAAAGGTCCGCTTCGTCCTCACCACCGCCCTCCGCACCGACTCCGACATCGCCCGCCACGTCGACAAGCACGGCGACGGCGTCCACTCCATAGCCCTCTGGGTCGACGACGCCCGCCAGTCCTGGCTCGAGACCACCAGCCGCGGCGCCTGCAGCATCCAGCCCCCCACCGAAGCCAAAGACGACAACGGCAGCGTCACTACCGCCAGCATCGCCGCCTACGGAGAAACCGTCCACACCTTCGTCGAGCGCACCCACTACACCGGCGCCTTCCTCCCCGGCTACAAGGCCGTCACCAACGACCCAATCGCCCGCCCCGTCGGCCTCCTCCACATCGACCACATCGTAGGCAACGTCGGCTGGAACTCCATGAACGAGTGGGTCGACTTCTACGCCAAGGTCATGGGCTTCTCCCTCTACCAGCACTTCGACGACAACGACATCTCCACCGAGTACTCCGCCCTCATGTCCAAGGTCATGGCCAACGGCAACGGCTACGTAAAATTCCCCATCAACGAGCCCGCCGAAGGCCGTCGCAAGTCCCAGATCGAGGAGTACCTCGACTTCTACGGTGGTCCCGGCGTCCAGCACATGGCCCTCGCCACCAACGATATCCTTAGCACCGTAGCCGCCATGAAACAGCAAGGCGTCGACTTCCTCACCGTCCCCCACTCCTACTACACCGAGCTGCAATCCCGCATCGGCAAGATCGACGAGCCCATCGAAGAACTAGAAAAACTAGGCATCCTCGTCGACCGCGACAACGAAGGCTACATGCTCCAGATCTTCACCAAGCCAGTCGAAGACCGCCCCACCGTCTTCTACGAGATCATCCAGCGCAAGGGAAGCCGCAGCTTCGGCAAAGGAAACTTCAAGGCCCTCTTCGAAGCCATCGAAAGAGAACAGGAACTACGCGGCAACCTGTAAAAGAGATGGTCCTGCCGGACGGGCCTCCTACGCGGAGGGCGGTCACTTCGTGACGCGTATACCTGTCTCGGCGGAACGACTGCATCGGTCTCCCGTTGGTCAGAATCATCATTTATCGCGACCAACGGGAGCGCCGAGCGAAGCGGTACACAAGTCACGAAGTGACCGCTCCACGCGCAGTGGGCCCGTCCGGCAGGACATAGCCTTTATGTATAAATATCCGTTACAAATGCATAATCATTAGTGTTGACGCGGCTTTTGCGATCCTCCATGCTCATCATGGAGAGACATTCAGACATGAGCACGCAACCCATCGAGATCACCACCCCGGCGATTCTCGCCAGCATCGCATCCACCCCCGCCACCTTCCTCATGTGTCCCCCCAAGCTCTACGACGTCAACTACGTCATCAACCCCTGGATGGCCGGCAACGTCCACGCCTCCTCCCGCACCCGCGCCGCCGAGCAGTGGCAGCGCCTCTACGAAGCCGTCACCACCATCGCCCAGGTCCAACTCGTCGAGCCCCAGCCCGGTTCACCCGACATGGTCTTCACCGCCAACGCCGGCCTCGAGCGCGACGGCACCGTCGCCATCAGCAGCTTCTTCCACCCCGAGCGCCAGGGCGAAGAACCTCACTTCCGCCGCTGGTTCCAACTCGCCGGCTACACTGTCGTCGACACGCCCCGCACCACGCCCTTCGAAGGCGAAGGCGACGCACTCTTCTCCACCGACGGCACACGCCTCTGGGTTGGCTACGGCCCCCGCACCGACCCCTCCAGCCACAACCCGCTCCGCAAGATCTGGGGCATCGAGGTCACCTCTCTCCACCTCATCGACCCCCGCTTCTACCACCTCGACACCTGCTTCGCCCCACTCGCAGGCGGCTACGTGATGTACTTTCCCGAGGCCTTCGACAAAGCCTCCCGCGCAAAGATCGAAGCCTTCTATCCAGCCGAAAAGCGAATCATCGTCAGCGAGTCTGACGCCATCTGCTTCGCCTGCAACGCCATCAACGTCGACCGCACCATCATCCTCAACAACATCAGCACCGACCTCCGCCACCAACTCGAAACCCGCGGCTTCAACCTCATCGAAGTCACCCTCACCGAGTTCCTCAAAGCCGGCGGCGCCGCCAAATGCCTCGTCATGAAGCTCAGCCGCCCCGAGAAGGAAGCAGTCAGCTTAGCCTCATAAAACTGGCTCGTTCTCTTCATCTACTAAAAAGACATCGTTATCTCGACCGAAGCTGCTCACAGTCTCACCGTGAGCAGCGCAGTGGAGAGACCCAGACCCCCGCATTTCGCTTGAGCGCCCCAACACCATCGAATCCGCAAGAGCAGGGAACTAAAGCTTCCCCGCATCGCCCCTAAAAGCGAGCTACTCAAACCGCAGATGAACCTCACCCGCAGTAGAAAACTTCACATCCGCCGCAGATCCCGGATCACCAGATGTCACGCCCGTCCAGCTGCCCGTCGTCACCCACTGCCCAGCCTTCAACCCACCTGTCCGCTTAGAGCCTTCATTCGCCAGCCATGGAAGCAAACGCATCAAGTCTCCCGAAGTATTCGACCCCGTCCGCTCCACCCGCACCATCCCATCGACGGCGATAGACACATGCTCCGTCTTGAAGTCGATCTTCTGCCAATCCACAACTGCCGGCCCATACACAAACCCGCCATGCATCTGCAGATCGCCAATCATCGACAACTTCGCCGCCTTCAACGGATCGAGCAGCCCACTCTCGATCACCTCAATCACCGGATGACAGCTCGCAATCGCACTCACGACCTCCTCTGAAGCATAGGACGTAGCCTTCGCAGGCAAATCCTTACCCAGCAGAAACGCGATCTCCGACTCCAGCCCGCGATACCTCCGCACCCCTCCAATGACTGCTCCATCGGCTGCCATCCAGGCCAACGGCATCGGCGCAAACACTGGCGTAGCCTCCGCACTCGGAGCCCCAATCTTCCACCCGCCGATCTCTCCGTACGCTTCCGCAATCCGATCCTGCAGCGCATAAGCCTCGTCCAGATCTTTCGGCTGCAAAGCCTCCGGCAGATCCTCAATCGGAACACCGGTCCGCCGCGCATCCAGCAGTAGATCCGCAGCCTCAATCAGTTGTTTCTCTCTCTCACCAGTCATCATGTCGTCCAGTGTCTCTCAACCAACCCGCATCTGTCTTGCAGCCATGCTTGTGGAAAGAGAGTGATGTGATTTGCTTCGCAAGCTCATCGCCTGACGACAACGATGTCATTCCGACCGAAGCGTAGCGAAGTGGAGGAACCTGCTTCTTTCCTGCTGGCCACAAAATACAAACTTCACGGCGATCATTTTGCAAATTCACACAGCTGTTTCCCAGCTTTCGACTCGTTCACTTCGCCGCCCCGCTCTTCCCCAAACTCAACAGATTCGCAAACAACCGATAAGCCCCCGGCACTCCCTCCGGCAGCTCCCGATACAGCGCCAACGCCACATACACATAAGCGCCCTTACCCGTCTTCGCCACCAGCAGCCCACCCTTCTGCGGATCCTGCCCCGGATCATGCGTCTCCAGCGGAGCAACATACTGCGCATCCCACGTCCCCATAAAACCGTGCCCACGCTCCTCCACCCACCCATCGAAGTCCCGCTCCGTAATCTTGTTCGGCCAACTCAAAACAGGGCTATCCGGCACCACCAATCGCACCGGCGCCTTCTCATCCACCACTTTCTCCGCGTCTCCCAGCGAATACGGGTAAGGCCCATAATCAAAATTACTAGTGTTGTACTGCACAATCACCACGCCGCCATTCTTCGCATACTGCAGCAGCTGCCCATTCGCCGCCGCCAGCCCAGGATGCGCAGCATAAGCCCTCACCCCAAGCACCACCACGTCGTACCCACTCAACTTCCCGGCAGCGACATCACCCATCGTCAAAGTCGTCGCATGCACCCCCAGATTTTCAAGCGAAGCCTGCACCTCATCCCCAGTCCCCGGCAGATACCCCACCTTCAACCCCGGAGCCACCTTCACATCCGCTCCCCGCGCTCGATACGTCGCAGGCCGATACAAATTCGCCGGCAGCAACCCCGCATACCCAACCGTCTTATACCCCTCGCGATACTCCTTACCGCCATATCTGGCTACCGCAGTCATCGTATAAGCCTTCTCTGCCATCTTCCCCGGCGTCACCACAAACGGCACATCCACCGAATCCCCATCCTTCGCCAGCGAAAACTCCGCCTTCTCCGGCGACGCCGTCCATCCCTTCGGCAACTCCAGCTTCACAGTCCCCGTCGCCGCGCCCTTCACATTGCTCTTCACCTTCGCCGATACCATCAGCGTCTTCTCCGTCAGTGGCACCACCCCCGCCGACGGCGACACCGCCACCGAGATCGCCGGAGCCACCACCAGCGGCTCATACACCGTCCCTTGCCCAGTCACCCGATGTAGCGTCTGCACCTCCTGCCCCAGCTTCACCTCCACGCCGTCGTAGTCCAACGTCACCCACGCCGTTAGAGCAGGCAAGGGAAGCGAAGCATTCCGCATCGCCGGATCAGCCACATCGTAGTAAGACTGCTCAATCCCGGGCCGCGTAAACGGAGGCCGTGTCACCTTCGCATCCTCCGGCAACTTCACCTGAAACGAAGCGTCACAAGCCTCCCCACTCACCACACTCTTCCCCTCAGCCTTCGCTCCCGCGTCATCAAACGTCGCGCCCGCATTCGAAGCCAGCCCCGCGCCCTTCAACGTCACCGGCACTTTGCTCCCATTCGCCACGCGAATCTGCACCCCAAAGCTCTGCCCCGGCACCGCCGTTACGAACGTATCCGAACCATCCCCAAACCGCGCAAACGGCCCGTTGTCCGCCTTCCCCGCAACCTGCGCCCGCAGACTCAGCCCCAGCGCCTGCACAATCGCATCATTGAACTGCACCCGCTTCACTCGCAGCTCATGAAGCAGATCGTACTTCTCCCGATCCGTCAGCCCGCTACCCTCCACCTTCGCAATCAACTCATCGGTAGCCTTCAATCCATCCCGCAAAAACGGAGCCGTCTTCTCCGGCGCAGCAATCTTGTAAACCCCCACCGCCTGCCCCACCAACCCATCGATCTTCGCCAGATCCTGCTTCAAAAAAGTCGTCTCGCCCGGAGCCAAAGAGCTCATCCCCGTGAGCGTTACATCCACTCCATCAAAAAAACTCTTCTCCTCCTCGCCCGTCTTCACCCGCGAAGCATACCGGTGATAAGCGACATCAAACCTCCCCGCCGCCGGTATCCCCATCCCGCCGTTCTGCGACTTCTGCAACCCCAGCCCCATCCGCGCAAACTGCAAATACGTCATCCCCAGCACCGGGCTGTACTCTCCCTCCGGCACGGTCACATTTGCCTTCGGAGTCTCCGTCGTCCACTCCTTCGTCACATAGTTATAGAACCGCGCCGGAGCATACTTTCCCGTCGCATAGTCATACATCCCCTTCGACGTAACAGAAAAAAACGGCTCCCTTGCATAAACCTTCAGCGGACTCCACGGCATCAACCCCGCCGCAATCTGATCCGGAAACACCTTCGGATCACCCGCCGCATCAAAAACCTCCTGCGCCATCTCACCCGACACCTGGTGCTGCCCATGCCCATCCGTGATCCCACCCACAAACACCGCAGTCACCACAAGCGGCCGATACAGCCTCACCGCCCTCACCGCGTCATACAACACGCGATCATGCCCCCAGTTCTCCAGCGCCTCTTCCTTCGTCTTCGAGAACCCGAAGTCCACCTCCGTCCCCCACATCTGGTCGATCCCCATATACCGGCCCGCCGCCAGCAGCTCCTGCGTCCGCACCAACCCCAGCGCGTCATCGAAATCCGCAGACATCAGATTCTGCCCACCCTCACCCCGAGTCAGCGTCAGCATCGCCACATGCGCGCCCTGCCCACGCGCCTCATACGTCAGCATCCCGCCATCTTCATCATCCGGATGCGCCACAATCATCATCAAGCTCGCCCGCGTACGCAGCTTCACCAAACTCTGCCACAGCGCAGCCGAACCATCATTCGCAGCGATCCCCCGAACCCCAACCGCCGCCTTCACCTGCTCTGCGGCCAGATTCGCCCTGTCCATCCGCGCTGCATCCCGCAGCTCCTGGCAGCTCAACACCCCACCCGCCACCACCAGCCCCATCACCGATACCGCAGCCACACCCGCGAAAACCCGTTGAGAAGTCATTACTTTCTAATCTCTCACACCCAACCACCTCAAATCACGCACCAAAGCTCCATCCGCCGGACGGTTTCACCCGTACCTGTAACCAGCTGCC
Source organism: Tunturiibacter psychrotolerans (assembly GCF_051013365.1). Classification (GTDB taxonomy): domain Bacteria; phylum Acidobacteriota; class Terriglobia; order Terriglobales; family Acidobacteriaceae; genus Edaphobacter; species Edaphobacter psychrotolerans_A. The sequence goes on from NZ_CP132941.1 coordinate 4,402,617, forward strand.
GTATTCCGAGTCCTATCTATTGGCAGTAGTCTGTAACAGAGGGAACCCCGCAATGCTTCTCCGCAAATCGCCCAGCCTCGAAGCCACCATCCGCTCCTCCGAAATCACCCCCCAGAGCGTCTTCCAGCAGCCTCATCCCACCCGCCGCCGCTTCCTTACCTCCGCCGCCACCCTCGGCGCAGCCGCCCTCGCCGCCCGCACCATCCCCTCGCTCATCAGCCCTCCCACAACGGTAGAAGCCGCCGAACAACTCAAAACCATCCCCAGCAAATACACCTTGGACGATCCACAAACCCCCCTCGGCAAGGCCTCCACCTATAACAATTTTTACGAGTTCGGCACCGACAAGTCCGACCCCTCGCACGAAGCCTACCGCCTGCCCACCCGCCCCTGGCCCATCCAGATCACCGGCATGGTCAAAAAGCCCCAGACCATCAACATCGACGACCTCATCCACTATCGCCCACTCGAATCGCGCGTCTACCGCTTCCGCTGCGTCGAAGCCTGGTCCATGATCATCCCCTGGGACGGCTACTCCCTCTCCGAGTTCATCAACTTCTGCCAGCCCCTCCCCAGCGCAAAATACGTTCAGTTCTTCTCCTACAACAACAAAAAAGTCATGCCCGACGAGCCCTCCGGCTACGACTGGCCCTATCGCGAAGGCCTCCGCATGGACGAGGCCATGAACCCCCTCACTCTCCTCACCTTCGGCTGCTACGGCCAGGTCCTTCCCAACCAGAACGGCGCTCCCGTCCGCGTCATCGTCCCCTGGAAGTACGGCTTCAAATCCGCGAAGTCCATCGTCCGCTTCCACTTCACCGACAAGGAGCCCGAGACCACCTGGAACCAGGCCGACGGCGGCGAATACGGCTTCTACTCCAACGTCAATCCCAACTACGACAACGCCCGCTGGTCCCAGGCCCACGAGCGCCGTCTCGACTCAAGCACCTTCCCCCGCAACATCCCCACCCTCATGTTCAACGGCTACAGCGACCAGGTAGCAAGCATGTACGCCGGCATGGACCTCAAAAAGTTCTACTGAAGTTACAAATCCTAGTAAGCTCGCCAGGCTCTGATACTCCGTGCGCGCACATCGTCCATAATCGGAACAAATGCCAGCATTAACAAGAGCACCGCCAGCGGCACCGTAGCAACGAAACCCACGCGGTTGAATCCCGCCGCCCCAACTACCCCACCAATAAAGAAAAGACCCACCAGCGAAATCAACAGCCACAGCTTCTTGTAATCGGACCTCACCGCTACATATCCTTCGTTCTCGCTCCGTCGGTTCCAGTACAAAGCCTTCCCAATCTCGATCCCAATATCGGTCACCATCCCCGTCACATGCGTTGTCCTGATCTCCGCGTTGGAAATCTTCGTGATGATCGCGTTCTGAAGTCCCATCGTGAAGCAAAGCAGTGCGACTGTCGAAGGCACCAAAAACCACTCGTGACGAGCCAGATGGCCCCCCATCAGCCCGAAGCACAGGAGTAATGCCGCCTCAACCATCATTGGCAACGCATACTCGCTCTTGAGCTCGCGCCGCCGACCCCAGTTCACCAGCATCGCAGTGCACGCCGCCCCGGCCAGAAATGCCAGCAGAGCGCTCGCCCCCGCCGCCAGCACACCGATATCCTGTACCGCTGCCGCGTCTGCCATCGCCGACACGATCCCCGACATGTGCGACGTGTATTGCTTTACAGCAACAAAGCCACCAGCATTCGCCGCCCCAGCAATAAAAGCGAGAAAGTGCGCAAGCTCCCGGTTAGCCTTCTGGGTGCGCTCATTTCCAGTCAATCTGCGAAGGTAGACAATCGGCATTGCAACCGCCTCTTCCCATCATCGCAGGTTTCTCTACCCACAAACTCGCTCAGAAATACCGCTGTAACTCAAATCTCCTCCGTGCGTCCCATCCAACAGCCAAGCTAAACTAACCCCACCAATGTCCAAGCGCGCCATCATCCTCCTCAAAGTCCTCACCCACCTCCTCTGTCTCGCCCCACTCGCCTGGCTCGTGCACTTCTACACCTCAGGCGCGCTCGCCCTCAACGCCGACCCCGTCAACTACATCACCCACTTCACCGGCGACTGGACCCTCTACACCCTCTTCGCCTCCCTCGCCATCACACCCATCCGTCGCCTCGCCACCAGCCTCGGCTTCCTCATCCGCTTCCGCCGCCTCATCGGCCTCTACGCCTTCTTCTACGCAACGCTCCACCTGGCTACTTACATCTTCCTCTTCTCCGGCTACGACATCACGACCGCCATCACAGGCCTCCGCGCCGGCCACCCAGGGGCCCTAATCGCCCAGTGGAAGCTCATCTGGCCCGGCATGGTCGAAGACGTCCTCAAGCGCCGCTTCATCCAGGTAGGCCTCTTCGCATGGCTCCTCCTGCTCGCCCTCGCGTGCACCTCGCCAGCCTTCATCATGCGAGCCATGGGCGGCAAAAACTGGCAGCGTCTCCACCGCCTCGTCTACGTCGCCGGAATCGCCGGTGTCATCCACTTCTGGTGGCTAGTCAAAAAAGGCAACAACGCCCCATGGAAGGTCACCGTAGTCCTCACGATCCTCCTTCTCGCCCGCGTAGCCTACACAGCAATGAAGCGCCTCAAGAAGCCCACTCCAATCCCCGCCCGCCCCAGCTCCGTCTAGCCTCCGCCTTGCAGTTGCAGTTGCTGTTGCAGTTGCAGTTGCAGTTGCAGTTGCCGTTGCTGTTGCCGTTGCCGTTGCCGTTGCAGTTGCCGTTGCCGTTGCCGTTGCCGTTGCAGTTGCAGTTGCCGTTGACCGTTCTTTTGTTGTCATTCCGCAGCGCAGCGGAGGAATCTGCGGTTGTCGTTGCGGTTGTCGTTGCGGTTGTCGTTGCGGTTGCGGTTGTCGTTGCGGTTTTCTTTGCGGTTGCGGTTGCGGTTGCGGTTGTCGTTGCTGTGTCGTCGCTCTCGCACCACGAGCCACCATCATCCCACCACAAACTCACCACAAAAAGGCCACCATCAAACCCGCACATAGTGGGTCAATTTGCAGTGAACAGCTGAAGTTGTCGATAACCGGACTTTGCGGGAACACGATCTGATTAACAGCCACAAGGATTAATCGCCGGGGACTCACCGCTCCTACAAGAGAGGAAGTCCAATCGGCATCGTAATGAATCTGCCGCGGCCATGACGCATCCAATGCGCCTAGGAGCAACAATGAATATTTCAGGCAACACCATCCTCATCACTGGCGGCACCAGTGGCATCGGCCGCGCACTAGCTGAGGCGCTGCACGGCAAAGGTAATCGGGTGATCATCGCTGGACGGCGGCAGGAGCTGCTCGACGAGGTCACGAGGCGCAATCCCGGAATGGTTGGCATCGCGGTGGATCTAAGTGACAGTGCGGCCATCACTAAGTTCGCAGAGTCCGTGAAGAGTCAGTTTCCTGAATTGAACGTTCTGATCAACAACGCAGGCATCGCCGGCCACGAAGACTACACGGCGGATTCAACCGACCTGACGCGGGCGTACAGCACAATTCAGACCAACATCACCGGCGTGGTGCAATTGTCGACCGCTCTGCTGCCCACATTACGTGCTCAGCCACACTCCACGCTGATGGTGACCACTTCAGGGCTTGCGTTCGTCCCCTACCCGCCAGGCCCGGTTTATAGCGCAACCAAGGCCTTTATGCATAACTGGCTTGACGGGCTTCGTATGCAACTGCGGAAGACCAGCGTTGAAGTTCTAGAGCTCGCGCCGCCTTACGTACAAACAGAGCTCGGCGGTCCGCAGCAGGCCAGCGATCCGCGTGCCATGCCGCTCGAAGATTTCACCAACGAGGTCATGCAGATTCTGGAAAGCAACACCATCGAAAAGGGAGAGATTCTCGTCGAGAGAGTCAGACCTCTACGCACTGCGGAGAAAGATGGCAAGTACCAGGAGTTCCTCGACATCTTCGCGAGCATGCACGGTTAGTGACTGAGCCGGTGGTCGTCTCATGCGGTCGGCCGCCGGTTCCACGATTCCTCTGAGTGGAAAATTCAGTCCCTGGAGTTCAAACCGACCCACGAGCAACAGCCACCCCTATCGTTTGGAGATCCTTCCAACCATAAGCCGCCACCGGAAGCATCACCCCACCCACTTCCATCTCCTTCGAAGCCACCCGCACCCCACCCGACCGCGAATAAAACCCACCAGAAAAATTATCTTCGAGCACCCAGGCCACCACGCTCCCGAACCCTCGCTCCTTCAGCGAGCCAGCCACCTTCTTCAAAAGAGCCATGCCAATCCCACACCGCTGCGCCTCCCGCAGCAGGTAGATCGCATACAACTCCGCATCGAACCCTTCCACAGGCTCACGAATAGCCCCGCCGCCAACGAACCCCACCACCTCACCCCCAACCTCCGCAACGAACACATCCACATCAAGCCCCAGCCACTCCTGCCACGAAGCCTCGCGCTGCACGACATCCAGGCTGGACAGATAAGCCTCCGGCACGATACCCGCATATGTCGTCTGCCAGCTCTCCACATGCACACGCGCAATCGCACCCGCATCCTGCACCGTCGCAACTCGAATCTCACTCATGCGCTCACAATAGCCTCCACCCGCCAGACGATCAACCGATTTGCTGAAAGAGCACAAATCCGATCAAGTCCCCGCTGCACCGAAAAGCTGTCAAGCCCCCAACCCACGAGAACCCGCGCCAATCCAGCACAACCGCGTGGCGCATGAGTTACCCGCCAGTAGCTATACTTGATACAGGCGCCAAAAAAGGCCTCAAGAAACCCAGCCAGAAGGAAGTAGCTAACCCGCTGATAACAAGTATTTTGTGCGCAACCCGTTTATTTCCAATATTTTACAGACACCATACACTTGTAAGCCAATGAAATAAAACACCTTACGCCCAAAATACCCCAAGGGGGGAGGGGGGTACCCTCCACTGTCGCCACGCAACTTCGAGCCGCAGGACAGGTCTAACCCTTTGTCTTTCCTGTTGTCGTCCCCGAAGGGGATCAGCTGTTGTCGTGCCTGTTTTGTTTGTCATTCCGCAGCGCAGCGAAGCAATCTGCGGTTGTCGTTGCTTTTGTATCTATGCACCAAGCAAGCCAGAGGCGTTCATGCGAAGGCTCTTCTCCATCCTCGTAGCTCTATCGATCACCACTCCGGCCCATCCCCAGACCAAACCCGCAAAGCCCAAGCCGCCAAGCCCCGCAAAATCCACTCCGCTCACCCAACAGGAACGAGCCCAGCAACTCCTCAACCGCTTCACCTTCGGCCCACGCCCCGTCGATCTCGAGAAACTCCTCGCCATGACCCCCGAAAAGTGGTTCGAGCAGCAGCTCAACCCCGCCAGCATCCCCGACACCGCCCTCGACCACCGCCTCGCCGACTACACCACCCTCAACCTCCAGCCCGAGCAAGCCCTCCAGCTCTTCCCCGACCGCTTCACCATCGAGCAGATCGCCGAAGGCCGCCGCCCCTACCCCAACGACCCCCTCCTCATCGCCATGTACGAAGTCCAGGTCGCAAAATTCTACCGAGATCAGGACCTCCACAAACTAAACCCCGACGGCAAACCCAATCTCCCCCCACCCACCGACGCCGAAGCCGCCGCCCAAAAGAAAATCGACCAGGAGACCGCCGCCGGCATCGCCGGAGAACTCTTCGCCCTCCCCAAAAATCAGCGGATGCTCACCCTCATCAAGCTCCCCGTCCCCGACCGCATCGCCTTCACCACCTACGTCGCGGGCGACCAGAAAAATCTCCTCCTCGCCGACTTCAACCCACGCGAACGCGAGATCTTCATCGGCATGGCCGCCAACATCGGCACCCCCAAAACCATCATCAACGAACTCTCCGAAGCCAAGATCCTCCGCGCCATTCTCAGCGAGCGCCAGCTCCAGGAGGTCATGGCCGACTTCTGGTTCAATCACTTCAACATCTACATCGGCAAAGACTCCGACAACTGGTACACCACCAGCTTCGAACGCGACGCCATCCGCAAACACGCCCTAGGCAAGTTCCGCGACCTGCTCCTGGCCACCGCCTCCGCCCCGGCCATGATGATCTACCTCGACAACTGGCTCTCCATCGGCCCCGACTCCCTGGCCAACGGCGTCAACCCCGCCAATCCCCACTCGAACCGCGGCAACAAGGGCCTCAACGAGAACTACGGTAGGGAAGTCATGGAACTCCACACCCTGGGAGTCAACGGCGGCTACACCCAGGCTGACGTCACCGCCCTCGCCGCCATCCTCACCGGCTGGACCGTCGAGCGCCCCAACCAGGCCGGCGCCTTCCTCTACGACTACAAAAGACACGAACCCGGCCCCAAACAATGGCGAGGCCACACCATTTCATCCGAAGCAACAGCGCAACCAGGCTCTCCCACGAACACGCAGGCAGGCTTGAAAGAGGGAATCCAAGCCCTGACCCTCCTCGCCGCCGACCCTCACACCGCGCACTTCATCAGTTACAAATTGGCCCAGCGCTTCGTAGCCGACGAGCCGCCCCCCGCCCTCGTAGACCGCATGGCCGCCACCTATCTCTCCACCGACGGCGACATCAAAGCCATCCTCCGCACCCTCGTTCAGTCACCCGAGTTCAACTCAAAAAAATACTTCCGCAACAAGGTCAAAACACCAATGGAGTTCGTAGCCTCCGCCTTCCGGACAACCGACACTAACCCCGTGAACCCCGCCGCGCTGGTCGAAACCCTCAAGACGATGGGAATGCCCCTCTACTACGCACTCCCGCCCACCGGCTACTACATCACCGCCGATCGCTGGATGAACTCCTCCGCGCTGGTCAGCCGCCTAAACTTCTCTTACTCGCTCACCGAAGGCAAGCTGGCCAACCAGAAGTTCGACTCGGCCCACGTTCTCGCGCTGGGCCTCCTCTCCCAACCACAGACCTCGCAAACCCCAGAATTATCTGCGAAAGAAAAATCCAACCGCGCGAACTTCTCCGAGGCCCTCCTAACCTCCGAGCCCACCGCTAATCAGCCCAATCAAGGTCCTCTCGATTCAACAGGCCAGAACATCGCCCTGCGCGTTCTCGAATCGACCCTCATCGGCGGCGACGCCTCCGCCCAAACCAACCAACTCATCAACAAACAAGTCATCGAAATCCCAAGCAGCAACTCCACCGACACCCTCAACCTGCTCACGGCCCTCGTCATGGGCAGCCCAGAGTTCCAACTTCGCTGACAGAAGAGTCATCCAAACACCATGAGCCGAATGGATCGCAGAAAATTCGCTGCTTCGCTCGTGGCGGCAAGCTTGGGCAGCAGCCAGGCCATTGCCTTGAAGCCTGAAAACGCCTCAACCCCGCAGCAACTTCATCTCAAACCCAACGGCTGGATGCCGAACAGCCCACTGCCCGTTCTTCTGTATCGAAGCGCTCTTCCATCGAGCGCCGATCTCGCCGCCGAAATGGAGCGCATCTTCACCGCGAACAAATGGCCGCCCCAGTGGCGCAACGGCGTCTACTCCTTCCACCACTACCACTCGACAGCACACGAGGTTCTTGGTTTCGCGGCCGGCCACGCAGACCTGATGCTGGGCGGTGAAGGCGGAGAAACCGTCACAGTCCATGCCGGGGACGTCCTTGTCCTGCCTACCGGCACCGGTCACTGTCGTATCTCAGCATCCGATGACTTCCTCGTGATCGGTGCCTACCCAGAGAACGAGCACTGGGACATCTGCCGCAGCGCAGCAACTTCCGAGACCCTCGCCAGCATGCGCAAAGTTCGCTTCCCACAATCCGACCCGCTCACCGGCACCACCGGCCCGCTTCCCAAACTCTGGTTCTGATCCGCACTCACACGGCCTAAGGAAACAGTCGCTTCTTACGCCACGCGTCACCATCCCGCGAAAACAGAAAACGATCGTGCAACCGCCCCGCACCATCTTTCCAGAACTCAATCCGCTCAGGCCGCAGCAAATATCCCCGCCAATAGTCCGGCCGTGGAATTTCGCCCGGAAACTTCGCTTCCAACTCCTTCACGCGAGCCTCCAGTACCTCTCGCGAAACCAACACTCGACTCTGCTGCGAAGCCGCTGCCCCTAGCTGGCTCAACCGCGAACGACTATGAAAGTACTTATCCACATCCTCAGCGGGCAACTCCGTCACCGTCCCCGAGACTCGAACCTGCCTCCTCAGGGACTTCCAGTGAAAACACATCGCCGCCCGCGGATTCTCGCCCAACTCCGCCCCCTTCTGGCTGCCGGCATTCGTATAGAAGCGGAATCCGTCGTTATCGACGCGCTTCATCAGCACCATTCGCACGCTTGGTATGCCATCGGCCGTAGCGGTAGCTAGTGCCACCGCTTCAGGATCGTTCAACTCCCCACCCTCAGCGTCCTTCAGCCACCGTTGAAACAACGCAATCGGATCACCCGCCGACTCAACTCCGCTTTCATCCATCGCAACCTCACCCATGACCCTGTCGAATCCGATCCTACCCTCGTCCATTTGCAAGTAAGATGCAATCTAGCTCAGTCCCTCAAACAAATCTGTCCCCAACCTCGCAGCCTGCGGCTCGGCAGTCGCTACCAGGGCATAGAACTCCTCAGCTCCATATCGCTCAAAGATTTCCTTCGTCTTCTCCATCAGCGGAGCCTGCGATACATGCTTCCGAAACGCCTCGGTCTTCCGTTCCCGTACCGAGCGGATATCCAGCGTCACCGTCCACGGCATCAACATGGCTGGCTGTCGGTCAGGCATCAGAAAATTCGCAGTCACGTAGTACAGCCTGCTTACTTTATGCGCCTCCCCAGCACTCGGATACCGTTTTAGCTGTCCCGACCATTGAAACGCAGCCGTCGTCAGCATCGAAGTCATCATGTGATCCGCGTGAGTATTCTGTCCTCCGTCACCCCCGAAGGTAATCACAACGTCTGGCTTGAATCGCCGCATTCGTTCTACCAGCCTCTCGGCGGCTTGTGAGAAGTGAACAAACTCCAAGTGCCCGTCCTGATAATCCATCAACTCATACCGCGTCACACCCAGCACATCGCACGAAGCACGAAACTCCTCTCGCCGCAGTTTTCCGAGCGCCTCCCCACTCGCAGCATCGCCTCGATGCGTCGCTGCCTGACCATCCGTCAGGCAAATCACGTAAGTCTCAATCCCTCGATCCGAGGCCAACGCCAACGCTCCACCAAAGGCGTAGCACTCATCGTCCGGATGCGCCACCACACACATCAACCTCAAGCCCACTCAGCTTCCCCCAGGCCTGCATCGAGATCGGCATCTTCGAACAGAAGTTCGACCGACGCCTCTTCTTCCAGCGCAGCATCAGGATCAACCCCACGAACTGGCGCGAAGCTCCTCCTGTGTAGCGCACACGGCCCAATCTCCGCCAACGCTCGCCGATGCTCTGGCGTCCCATATCCCTTATGCGAAGCCAGCCCGTAGCCCGGATGCACAGCATCCAACTCCCGCATCAGCGCATCCCGATGCACCTTTGCGATCACAGAAGCCGCCGCAATCGAAAGGCTCAACGCATCGCCATAGATGAGCTTCGTCTGCCGACACGGATGATCCAGGCGCATAGCATCGATCAGCAGATGATCGGGAACCAGCGCCAATCCCTGCACCGCAGCCAGCATCGCCATCCGTGTCGCCTGATAGATATTCACTCGGTCGATCGTCTCTGCATCGACCTCTGCCACACAAACTGCCAGCGCCATCCCACGTATCTGCTGGTCGAGCGACTCGCGCTCCTCCCGCGTCAGCTGTTTGGAATCTTTCAGCCCCGCGTTCGCCAACTCATCCAGGTTCTCCGGCAGGATCACCGCCGCCGCCACCACCGGGCCAAACAGCGCCCCACGCCCCACCTCATCCACCCCGGCGATCCGTTCGAAGCCGTAGTACCGCAGAGCTTGTTCCGGCGCGTCGCTGCAAATTAGTTGCTTCAGCAAGCGCTGTTTCGCGGTAGCCGCCGTCACTGTTCTCGACGCACGTGTGGTAGGAATCGAAGCCATGCTCTTCAAGATTCGAGTGTATAACCAGCGCACAGAACGAAGCCACGACCGAAGTCGTGGCTCAGTGGAAAACAGGAAACGGAATGCTTACTTGGCGGCGCGCTCAACCTCGCGCAGACGAGCAGCCTTACCGCGCAGACCGCGTAGGTAGAACAGCTTCGAACGGCGAACTTCGTAGGAGCGGACCTTCTCGACCTTGTCGACTACCTTGGAGTTGTACGGGAAGATGCGCTCGACGCCCTGGCCGAAGCTCATCTTGCGAACCGTGAACGATCCCTGTGCGCCCTTGCGGCAGGCAATCACCATACCCTCAAACGCCTGCAGACGCTCTTTTTCGCCTTCGCGAATCTTTACTTGAACTCGAACTGTATCGCCAGGGGCGAACGCGGGTAAATCGGTCCGCTCGAACTTGGCGGCCAGCTTCTGCATAATCGGATGAATGGACATGACACAACTTTCCTATGTTGGACTCGACCTTTAGTGTACACGAAATCTGCACTTTCCGGGTCGAAAACTGCACAAAGAAACGCGCTCAGGCTCGCCCTATCCGCCTCATTCTTGGTATCCTCGCAGCTCCGCCAGGATCTCTCGGTCCTCCTCGGTGATCTCGATTCTCTCCAACAGGTCTGGACGGTTCTCCAAAGTCTTCTTCAGTGCCATCCTTCTGCGCCAGCGCCGGATCGCCTCATGATTGCCTCCCGACAGCGCCTCAGGAATGCTCACCCCCATAAACTCCGCTGGCCGAGTGTAGTGCGGATAATCCAGCAAGCCTCCCGCTCCGTAGGTTGAACGCGGCGGCCCATCCACAGAGTCGGCAAGATCCGCGACTTCTTCCGCGCCGAAGCTCTCAAATCGCGACGAGTCAGGATTTCCCAGAGCCCCCGGCAGTAGCCGCACTACAGCGTCGACAATGACCGCTGCCGCCAACTCCCCGCCCGACAAAACATAATCCCCAATCGAAATCTCTCGGTCGCAGAACAACTCGTTCACTCGCTCATCGACTCCCTCATATCGCCCACACAAAATGACGACCCGTTCCGTCGCGGAAAGCTGGTGAGCCACCGACTGGGTGAACGGCTGCCCCTGCGCCGAAAGCAGGATCACCGTCTCTTTGCTCCTGTCCCGGCCGATCTTCGGAGAGATATTCAACGACTGCATCGCCTCATAGATCGGCTGCGCCTTCAACACCATCCCTTCACCGCCTCCAAACGGGCGGTCGTCCACCGTCCGATGGCGATCGTGCGTAAAGCTGCGCAGGTCGTGTGTCTCAATCTGCACCAGCCCCGTCGTGCGCGCACGCTTCAGAATCCCGTAGTCAAACGGGCCGGCAAAAAAATCGGGAAAGATCGTGATGATGTCAAAGCGCATAGACGATAACTGCGGTACAGCCGCTTGTTTCTAACTCCCAGACTGCACCATATCACTTGGAAGTTGTGAAGCCCGGCGACTGATTCCAAACGAAGATCTCACGAGGATGACCTGTGCTCCATGATTTTCATTCAGGTCGTCGCGGCGAGACGAAAGAGCGTCTCCGTGTTTGAACGAAAGCGTGCCGCTCTCCTGATGTTACTGCCGCTATCACTCAGCGTCACTGTCCCAGCGCAGCAGCCGACACCCTCGCAACTCGCTCTCGCCCTGCCTGCAAACCCCAGTCTCATCTCGACCGAAGAGTCGACTAAGCCAACCAACAGCTCCTCCAGTGCAGAGGGAAGAGTCATCCGCATCGCCCCTGCACCTCTCGCAAAGAAACTGCCGTCCCAGAAGCCCTTTCGCACCGTGGCCTTTGGCGTCAAGGCGAATACGTTAGGAGCCGGTGCGGAACTCGCCACGCCGCTCCTTCGCCGCTTCAATCTCCGCTCTGGCGCCAACTTCTTAGTCTTCGCCTATCCCTTCGGCATCGACGGCGTCAACTACGACGCAAATCTTCACTTCAGGTCTTCGCAGAGCACCCTCGACTGGTTCCCCCTGGGGCACAGCTTCCACGTCAGCCCCGGCGTTCTCTACGCCAAAAACGCAGTCTCTTCCACTGCGACGGTACCAGCCGGCCAGAACTTCACCCTTGGCGATCAGAACTTCGTCAACAGCATCGCCGATCCGGTCCACGGCAACATGGCGCTCGCCTACCCCCGCAATTTTTCCCCTATGCTGCTACTGGGCTTCGGCAATATTCTCCCGCGCAACAGTCGGCGGCTCTCTATCCCCGTTGAGTTAGGCGTTGCTTACACAGGCGCCCCCACCATCAACGTCAACCTCACCGGCACCGCCTGTACCAACCAGGGTTGCACCAGCTTTGCCACCAACTCCGAGACCCAGGCCAGCCTCACACAGGAGATTCAGAAGATCAACGAAGACCTCAAAAAGGTCCCCGTCTACCCGATCCTCTCTATGGGCGTGGCCTACCACTTTTAGCTTCTGCGTTTTAGCTCTTCTCAGCAGAGATTCGATTGACCTCGATAAGGCCTTCAGGCAGCTTCATCTCGATTCGTTTCGACTCTGTATTCACAGCGACCAGGAAAGCCTTCACAAACGGAATAAGAATCTCATCTCCAGCAGCAGACTCTACCTCCAACAGCGGTGCAGCGTCGGTAAGCCGGCGCGCCCCATCCGCGGTCGTAGCGAACTGAACATCTCCAACCACGCCCACCGCCATCGCGCCGTCGTACACCGTGCAGCCGATCAACTCGCTGATGTAAACCGAGTCATCGTCCAGTGCAAGCCGCTCCTCGCGAGGCACAAGCACATCCAACCCGGCCACCGTCTCCGCATCGGAGATCGTTTCGATCCCCGCCATTTGCAGCACGACGCGGCCTTCGTTTTTGCCGACGGGCAGCCAGAACCCCACAACTTCCGCGGCACGTGCCTCCGACTCCTCTCCGGCGAATCCGGAAGGGGCAAGAAAGACTCTCGTCTGCTTCTCGAAGCGTTCAGGGAAATCGGTAAACAGCTCTGCAAGCACCTCGCCCTTACGACCCTGGGGCCGAAGCAGATGGGCCAACACAATCCAGGCTGGAGTGGTTTGCGTCATAGAGCAAAATCCAAGATGCCAGAGCCCAGACGCCGAAAGCTATCCTCAACTTTAGGGGGCAGGGGGTGGATCCTCTTCCACGATGTCGAGCGAAAATCGGTGCTTCAGCTTCATGCTCGCTGCGCTAAGGATCGTACGCATCGAACGCGCCGTCCGGCCTTGTTTCCCGATTACTTTGCCAACATCACTGGGAGAGACCCGCAAGCGAATCGCGGTACACTCGCCATCTTCTACGGCCTCGACAGTTACGCTGTCTGGGTCGTCCACCAAGGCACGGGCTATCTCCGCTACAAGGTCGGTCATGTTCTTTACAGGGTTGTTCCCTGCAGGAAACTGAGTTGCCTGAGTCATCGCACACCTTCTGGGTCTGGGAGTCACGAAGTAACGCTCAAGCACTTTCCCTTTGTCTCGTCTACTGCGAGATCTTCCAGGAGGTGCTGCAACGAACGATACACCGGTCGCAAGAGGTCCAGGGTTACAAACCCCGGGCCCGCTGCTTTGCAAGGCCACTGCATTTCGACTGTGCAATACCAAGGAGTCTACGTGAAACCTGACTCGAGACGTACTTCAAGGAACCTATTGTGCCAGCTATCTTTGGGAACCGTTACCACATACCCAAAGATAGCCTTAACCAGTAACTCCTAGGCTACCGCGACTGCCTCTGCCGGCTTCTGTGCCATCAACTTGCCCACGCGCTCGGACAACTGTGCTCCATTCCCGGTCCAGTAGTCGATGCGGTCGCGCTTCAAATCAACCGTTGCAGGGTTGGTGCGCGGATTGTAAGTTCCTACCACTTCGACCGAACGGCCATTGCGGGCGCGGTCCTTCTCAATTACAACGATGCGGTAATGTGGCTGCTTACGCGCTCCAACGCGCGCCAAACGAATCATCAACACGGGCGATGCCTTTCAGAACATTATTGGTATGGGTGACATAGTCGCGCTGTCGATCTCTTTTTGGACAGGGACTTTAGGTACATTACCCAACAACTAAGTATGGCTGAAAATGCGCCTTTTAGCAACGCAGAAGCGCAAATTTCCTCAACATGACGGGAAAAGAAATCGCAAAACGTCCCCAAATCGCTCCGACCACGCATTTTCGTCGTGAACCGCACCATCCGCCTTCATGTAGGCCAGGTCGACCCCCGACTGCCAGCCCCGCTTGATCAACTGCCGTTCCAAATGGTCCGCATCCCGCACATGTCGCACCCCCTCTGCTGTGCCGATGTCCAGCCAGATGCGCGCCATAGGCCTCGGCCGTGTCTGATCGACCACAGTGAAGATGCTGCGCTGATCCCACCACAGCGAAGGCGACATCACCGCCAGCTTGCCAAACACCTCCGGATAGGTAAAACCCAGATAAAGCGAGATCAGCCCTCCAAGCGACGACCCTCCCACCCCCGTGTTCCTCGCATCGCTCAACGTACGGTAGGTACGGTCAATCAGCGGCTTCAACTCCTCCACTAACAGTCGCCCATAACTCTGTCCATCCCCCCCGCCCATTTTCAAGTCGCGAGTCGGCGTATACTCCGCCATGCGGCGTAGCCCTGTATTTGCAACGCCGACGAGGATCACCGGTTCAATCTCACCGCCAAGAGTCAGCTCGTCAGCCGTGGTATGCGCGTTCCAGGTCCGTCCGGCAATGTACGAAGTGCGCCCATCAAACAAATTCTGCCCATCATGCAAATACAAAACAGGGAAGCGCCGATCCTCCTGCTCCAGATACTCCGGCGGCAGATACACCGAAACAACTCGGTCATCCGGCAAAATCTCCGAATGAAACTTACGTACGCTATATCTCGGATTAGAATCCAGATCGTCTGCGATATGCTCGGTCAGCGCCTCTTCGGGCAAAAAGGCGGCCACAGGCTCGCGCTCAACGGCCGTAAGCGCAGGGTTCAGATGGGATTGCGATGATTGTTTCAATGCGAAAGAGCTTGCTCCAATAAACTACGATTGCATCAGACTAGCAGAGGGAGCCCGATGAAACGCGAATACCACAAATGGTTCTCACCGTCCCTCGGCCGCGACATGGAACTGCTGATCTTCGGCCACGCAGGCTATCCAGCCGTAGTCTTCCCCACCTCCTGCGGCCGCTTCTACGAGTTTGAAGACCGCCACATGGTCAGCACCGTCCAGGACAAACTCGAACACGGCCACCTCCAGCTCTTCTGCGTCGACTCAGTCGACAGCGAAAGCTGGTACAACCGCGACGTGCCGCCCCGCTGGCGCATCGCCCGCCAGGTTCAGTACGAGCAATACATCATGAACGAGGTCGTCCCTCTCGTCCGTCAGCAAAATCAGTACTCCGGCCTTGGCGCCATCGGCACGAGCTTCGGCGGCTACCACGCCTTGAACGCTGCGCTCCGGCATCCCGACATCTTCACCGCCATGCTCTCCATGAGCGGATCCTTCGACCCCTCCAACTTTCTCCGCGGCTACTACGACGACGACTGCTACTTCAACATCCCCATGCACTACCTCCCCAACATCAGCGACTCCTGGTATCTCGATCGTTACCGCCGTAACAACTACATCCTCGCCACCGGCGTTCACGACCAGTGTTGGAACGACAACGAACGCATGGCGCAGATCTTCCGCAACAAAAGCATCCCTTGCCGCCTCGATGTATGGGGCGACAACACAGGCCACGACTGGCCCTGGTGGCAGAGAATGCTGCAAACCTATCTCTAGGTCACCGGGCAAACCTCTCCCAAACCCCTGCATGGAGGATTCAGTGAAGAAGATTGGTGTTCTGTTCGGAATGGAAAATACCTTTCCCGGCGCGCTCGTTGATCGCATCAACGCGATGGAAATCGAAGGCATTCAAGCTGAGTTCGTCTGCGTCGGCGGCGTACAAATGGCCGCCCCCTCCGGCTATGCCGTCATCGTCGACCGCATCTCGCACGACATGCCCTTCTACCGCGCCTTCCTTAAAAACGCGGCCCTCACCGGCACTCAGATCATCAACAATCCCTTCTGGTGGTCAGCCGACGACAAGTTCTTCAACTACGCACTCGCGTCAAAACTAGGCGTAGCCGTACCCAAAACCGTCCTCCTCCCCCACAAAAAATTTCCGCCACAAATCAACGAGCGCTCGCTCCGCAACCTCCAGTTTCCCCTCGACTGGGACAGCATCTTCGACTACGTCGGCTTTCCCGCCTTTCTCAAACCCCACGATGGCGGCGGCTGGCGCGACGTCTTCCACGTCCACAATCGCGACGAGTTCTTCCACGCCTACGACCAGACCCGCGACCTCTGCATGACTCTCCAGGCCGCAGTCAACTTCAAGGAGTACTTCCGCTGCTACGTCGTCGGCCAATCGGACGTCCGCATCATGCCCTACGATCCACGCCGACCGCACGAGCAACGTTATGTCCTCGACCCGCCCGAGTATGACAAGAAGCTCCTCAAGCGTGTCGAAAAAGATGCCCTCACTCTCTGCAAAGCCCTCGGCTACGACCTCAACACCGTAGAGTTCGCCGTGGAAGACGGCATCCCCTACGCCATCGATTTCATGAATCCCGCGCCCGACGCCGACCTCCACTCCGTAGGCAAGGAGAGCTTCGACTGGATCGTCGACAAAGTATCAAAGCTAGCGGTAAAGAAGGCGCAATCCTCCAACAAAATCAGACATGAGCTAAGTTGGTCCGCCTTCCTCGCGCCCTCAACAAAAAACATGACGCTGAAACCACCAGCAACACCCGCATCTAAGAAAAACGAAAAAAAGAAGACCAAAAAAGAAGCGTAGTTTTCGTCGCGCTTGAGAGCAGTGGTACTCTTCTGACTCACAACGGTAAGCGGAGAGTGTATGCGGCCATCTTTCACCCTAGGCATCGAAGAGGAGTACCAGACAGTCGATCCGGAAACCCGCGATCTGCGCTCGCACATCGCCACCGAGATGCTCGCCAAAGGCAAGCTGCGTCTCGAGGAGCGTGTCAAAGCCGAGATGCATCAATCCGTCATCGAGGTTGGCACGCGCGTCTGCAGCAACATCCAGGTCGCGCAGGAAGACCTCTTCGATCTCCGCCGCAACATGATCGCCCTCGCCGAAGAGCACGACCTCCTGCTCATCGCCGGCGCCACTCACCCCTTCGCCGACTGGCGCGTGCAGGAGATCTACCCCGATCCCCGCTACGCGCAGGTCGTCGAAGACCTCCAACTCGTCGCCCGCGCCAATCTCATCTTCGGCCTCCACGTCCACGTCGGCATCGAAGACCGCGAAGCAGCTATCCGCATCATGAACTCGCTCCGCTACTTCCTCCCCCACATCCTCGCGCTCTCTACCAACTCGCCCTTCTGGCTTGGCATGGAGACTGGCTACAAGAGCTACCGCGCCAAGGTCTTCGAAAACTTCCCCCGAACCAACCTCCCCGACAGCTTCTCCAGCTACTCCGAGTTCGAGAGCTACGTAAATCTACTAATCAAGACCAACTCCATCGACAACGCAAAAAAGATATGGTGGGACGTCCGCCCCCATCCCTTCTTTGACACCGTCGAAGTCCGCATCTGCGACATCCCTCTCCGCGCGCAGGAGTCCATTGCCATCGCCGCCCTCATCCAGGCCACCGCCTGCAAGCTCTGGCACCTCCACTCCCGCAACGTCGACTATCGCCAATACTCCCGCGCCCTTTTGATGGAGAACAAATTCCGTGCCGTCCGCTACGGCATCGACGGCAAGATGATCGACTTCGGCAAACAAACCGAAGTCCCTGTCCGCGAACTCATCATCGAATACCTCGCCTTCATCGACGATGTCCTCGACGAACTGGGAAGCCGCGACGAGATTAACTACATCCACACCATGCTCGCGCAGGGCACAGGCGCCGACCGCCAGCTCAAGGTCTTCCGCGAAACCGGCAGCCTCAAATCCGTCGTCGACTACATGGCCTCCGAAACCAGAGCTGGCCTCTAAGAATCTACTCACGCTGACGAAATCGGGAACCTGAGAAGATGCGGATATCCGTTGAAGTCTCTCGTGTCATCGCGAGGTCGCAAAGAATCTCGCCTACCACGGAAGAAAATTTGAAACCATGACCGGAGAATCCGCCAGCTAGGCTCACCTGCGGATAATTCGGGTGCGTATCGATAATGAAGTGTTCGTCAGGCGTCATCGTATACATGCAGGTCGCCGCGTGAGAGATTCCCCCATTGAGCGAGGGAATTCTAGTCCCGATAGCAGACCTCATTGCTGATTCATCACGCGGATGTATGCGCCGATCGATTGTCGATGGAGTGCATGTCTCATTACCGGAATGAATCCCCACCTTTGGGCTCCCATCTTCACTTATTCGCGGAAGGCCATAGAACAACGGAGATCCCTCAGGTGCCCACAGGAAGATCGGGAACACTTCACGATCAAAGCTGGAAGATTCGCGAAGAGGTTTAAGCCAGAACATGACCCTGCGTGAGACGACGACCGGCATCGAAACGTCGGGCGCCAGCTCCCCGAACCACGGACCGACAGAAATCACCAGGGATCTGGCATGGTAAGTCTGCTTCGCCGTCGTAACGGTTACACCGTCACCTTCTCGAGAAGCTGTCCACGAAAGCACTGGTTCTTCGAAACGCAGATCTGCACCGCGCTTGGATGCACCGCGTAGATGCTGCCGGATACATTCCTCGGGCTTGAGGTAGCCTGCCTTCTCTTCGTAGAAACCTACTTCATCGTCTGTCAGGGCAAACTGCGGAAAACGCCGACGCATCTCTTTGGCGTCGAATAGATCGTGCCCGAGACCGTACTGTTTCGCGCTTCTCAAGCAGCCTGTCACCAGCGCTCCTTTGGTCGGTCCAATGGCAACGCCGCCGGTGATGGTCAAGAGGTCCTCGTTGCTTTCCTCTTGCAACTGATCCCAAAGTTCATATGCGCTTAAAACGAGCGGTACATAGGCAGGATCTTCGTAGTATGCCTGCCGGATAATGCGCGACTCCCCGTGAGACGATCCCTTGTCGTGAGCGGGCGTAAAGGCCTCCAGCCCCAACACTTTGGCGCCTCGCTTAGATAGCTGGTACGCCGCGGCGCTTCCCATAGCGCCGAGGCCGACGACGATAACGTCAAATGTGCTTTCCAGCGTTAACTCCACGGTGCAACAGATTAGCTTGATTATGGGACCCAAAGTCCCTTCCCTAACGATATGTGGTCAGAAGGATCTTTTTGTCTCATCGACCTCCTTTTTGCAGGCGCGTTTCCTTTTTGGAAAAAACCTGTCAACCCCTTAATCTCTAAAACCCGCACCACACAAGGAGATCCCGCTGGCGTATCACCTGGCAAAAACCGATATAATTAAGACAGGCCTAAAGATAAACCTCGACCTAATCGTCGGGGTTTTCTGTTTTCGGCATCAATATCAATGACAGGAAGACTTTACAGAAAATCATCTCCTAAAAAGTTGTACTTCAAGACTTTGCCTTTGTGGGAAAAAGGAAGTCCAGACCTAACTCTCAAGGATCGAAGACTTTAGCACAAAATCGACCCGGGGAGGGGTACCGCCAGGATCACATCGGTCTCCTTTTCCTCCTGTAACGTTTCAGTAACAAGCTATCTTAGTAAGTAGTTTTACCCGGAAGGCAGCACACATGGTTGATCAAGCAACGCAGGCAGCACCAGACCTCCGCACTACCGCATTTCCCGCCGAGTTCATCCCCGGCGCCCGCAACGCCGTCACCACCTGTCTCCGTATTCAGCCCAACGAAAAGGTCACTCTCATCACCGACGAGCGCTGCCTCACCATCGCAGCCTCCCTCGTCGCTGAACTCGAGCGCATCGGCTGCACCTGGAACGCCTTCGTCCTCGAAGCCCTGGCCCCGCGCCCACTCGTCGATCTCCCCGCCACCATCCTCGAAGACATGGAGTCATCCCAGGTCAGCATCTTCGCGGTCGAGGTCCAGCCAAACGAACTCCACAGCCGCATGCAGATGACCGACGTCGTCAATCGCCGCCGCATGCGTCACGCCCACATGGTCAACATCACCCCAGAGATCATGACCCAGGGCATGCGTGCTGACTTCCTCGCCATCGACCGCCTCTCCCAGGCCGTCCTCGACAAAGTCCGCGCCGCCACCTACGTCCGAGCCACCACGCCCGCCGGCACAGACATCCACGCCCAACTCAACCCCGACTACCGCTGGTTCAAAACCTCCGGAATCATCAGCACTGAAAAGTGGGGCAACCTCCCCGGCGGCGAGTGCTTCACCGCACCAGGCGAAGTCAACGGTGTCTTTGTCGTTGACGGAGTGGTCGGCGACTTCCTCTGCGCCCGCTACGGCATCCTCCGCGCGCACCCCCTCACGATCAACATCGAAGGCAATCGCATTACTCGCGTCTCCAGCGAGAACAAGGCCCTCGAACGCGACTTCTGGGCCTACACCCACACCGACGAAAACTCCGATCGAGTGGGAGAATTTGCCATTGGTACCAACATCGGCGTCGACCGCGTCATTGGCAACATCCTGCAGGACGAGAAATTTCCCGGCATCCACATCGCCTTCGGAGACCCCTACGGCGCCCACACCGGAGCCCCCTGGAAGTCCTCCACCCACATCGACGTGGTAGGCCTCGAGTTCAGCATCTGGCTCGGTGACGCCCAAGGCGAAGAGCAGATCATGCGCGACGGCCAGTTTCTAATCGACGCTTAGCCAGACAGCAACGACAGGCTGGAAATCGTTCGACAAAGCTGTCAGTGTGAATCAGTTGTCGTCTTACTATCCGTCTTGATCTGATAAGGTTTCGTATCGACGCCCTGGTTGTACTTGATGTCGGAGTAAACCGCCGTTCGATAATCATCGGAAGGCATGTAGAAACTCTGTTTCAACGTTATGCCGCGGACGGGATCTACCCAGATCGTCATGTGCGTGCAATTGTTGCGGACAGCAGGGTCCTTCGGTACCAGATCCAGCTTCGCCGTCTGCACCCCATTCACCATCTCATCCCCCAGATCCGAGATCGTCCACGCCTTAGCCATCTCCTTGCCGCTTCCACCGAATCCGAGAGTCAAAAAACTCTCCATCTGGGCCTGGTTGCCCTTAGGAGTGATGATCGTCTCATGATCAGTTCCAGGATCAAACAGAGTCAAAACCCCATTTCGATACTCCAGAATCTTGGTCGAGGGGGACGTGACCCTTGCACCCATCACGGTCTTACCCGCCTCTTTTTTGAAGTAGATGGTGCCTTTCTGCGTGGTAGTTTGCTGCACAACCTTCTCATAAAGATCCCACTGGAAGTTGGCTTCGGCCGACTGGAACTTCAAGCTCGCCGCATCCATCTGCCGAAGAACCTCGTCCAAGTGGCCTGCCTTCGGCTGCGCAACCGCAGAAAGTGTAACGGGACCCAAAGTTACGGAAGAGAAGAGAAGCGATGCAACGATGCGACGAATAGTAGTCATAGTCAGGTACTCCCAAAGTGAGATGCAATAGGCGTCAGAAAACTAACGGAGCACCCAGGCGTTGTATGCAATGATTTTGCCCTGCACGTCACGAATGGGCTCATACCGCTCGAGTGACACCTCGCCTGATATTGGTTCGATCACACGTAAGATCGCCGTCCGGCGTTCAGGGTCGGTCCGAGCGCCGCTCATATCATCGGCTCGAACCTGATAGATGAAGCGGCTGCTTCCGCCGGAGGTTCCAGCCTCCCTGACCAGCACCTCGCTCGCATGGAGCGCAACTGTCTCAACCGGTTTGTCCTTGAAGTCGATCAAATGAGGTGAGACGAACATGAAGATCAGAATAGCCGTCACCATGACGTCATAATGGAAACTGCCTCGTTCGTAGGCCCAGAAGATGTAGTTGCGAATCAGTTTGAACATAAATTAGCTCCTGCTTTGTTGCTTACCGATGACCGTGTCACCGTTCATATAGGGTACTAACACGTCTGGGACTTTGATCGTGCCGTCAGACTGCTGATAGTTCTCCAGAATTGCGAGGTAGGTGCGGCCCACAGCGAGGCCGCTTCCATTCAGGGTATGAAGAAATTCGGCCTTTTTCGCTCCAATGGGACGATAGCGAATATTTGCCCGGCGTGCTTGGAAAGACTCGAAATTAGAGCAGGAAGAGATTTCTCGATATAGTTGCTGCCCAGGCAACCACACCTCGAGGTCATAGGTTTTAGCCGCGGAAAATCCCATATCCCCTGTGCAGAGCAGCATTCGTCTATAAGGGAGACCAAGCCGTTCTAGGACGGTCTCAGCATGGCGGGTCAGACGTTCGTGTTCTGCACCGGAATCCTCAGGTCGTGCAAACTTGACCAGTTCAACCTTCTGAAACTGGTGTTGACGGATCATGCCGCGGACATCCTTGCCGTAAGATCCAGCTTCGGAGCGGAAACATGGAGTGTAGGCGCAGAAGGACGTTGGAAGCTGCGATTCGTCAAGAATCTCGTCGCGGAAAATGTTTGTGACGGGAACCTCGGCGGTTGGAATAAGCCAGTGATCATTCTCTTGATATACGCCTGGTTGGTAGCTGCCTTTGTCGTCGCAATGAAATAAATCTTCGGCGAATTTGGGCAGCTGACCAGTGCCGAAGAGGGACCTGGAGTTGACCATGTAAGGTGGCAGGACTTCGGTATAGCCGTGTTCGCCGGTGTGAAGGTCGATCATATAGTTGGCAAGGGCACGCTCAAGACGAGCTCCCTGTCCGAATTGAATAACGAAGCGGGAGCCTGAGATCTTGGCGGCGCGGCTAAAATCGAGGATGCCCAAGGCTTCCCCCAGGTCCCAGTGAGGTTTTGCGGGGAAGTCGAAGACCGTTTTCTCGCCCCAGACCTTTTCTTGTCGATTGTCGTCGGCCGATTTTCCGATGGGGACGCTGTCCTGAGGTAGATTAGGAAGAGATTGCAGCATCTCTTTCAAGCGCTCGTCGGAAACTGTCGCAGAGGATTCGAGCGATTCCGTTTCAGATTTCAGGGTACGCGTCTGCTCGGTTTGTGCTGTGGTATTTACGCCCTCACGTCTGAGTTTTGCGATCACTTCAGTCAGCCTGTTTCGCTGGGCCTTTAGCGTTTCCAATCGGGTGATAGCATCGCGCCTCGCGCGATCGACTTCAGCGAAGCTACCGAGTACGACGGCAGGATCCATTCCCCGGTTACGCAATTTCTCTTCTACTAAGGCTAAATTAGCCCGAACAAAGGCAAGATCGATCATTACCATCCATTTTAGCGTCTTCCCAAAGCGATAAGGCTTTCAATCTCTCCGCAATACTTTCCGTTTACCCTAGGTTGATGCGAAAGCCTGTTGTTGCCCTTCTGTCATGTTTTTTTTGCTAGTTGCTCTATCTTCGGCGCGGGCCGATGTCTATCACGCGAAGCCGAAGCTCGTCGTGATTCTGGTTATCGATCAGTTTCGCGGCGACTATCTCGATCGCTACCGAGATGCGTTGAAAACACCGAACGGGTTTAATCTATTTCTGAAACGTGGAGCATACTTTAATTCTTGCTACTTTGATTATGCCAACACAAAAACGGCTCCGGGGCACGCGACCATTGGGACAGGTGCTTATACGGACGGCCATGGCATCGGTAGTAATGAGTGGTGGGACTTAAGCCGTAACACAGACCGGGTTATTTCGTCGGTCGAGGACGAGCGGTATCGCCTGGTCGGCAACTTTGACGATCTGCCAGTGCTTGCTCCGCCTCCGGCGCCTGCTCCAAATGATCCTCGAATTGGATCTTCGCCGATCAATCTGCTTGCTACGACTATTGGGGACGAAGTTCGACTTGCGACGCAGGGGCAGTCAAAGCTGTATGGCGTATCGCTAAAGGATCGGGCAGCGATTCTGCCGGCCGGACAGACTGCTAATGGAGCGTTCTGGATTGACAATTCGTCTGGCCGCTTCGTTACTTCTACTTATTACATGCAGAAGTTACCGGACTGGGCGGCGAAGTTTAATAAAGGACCGAGAGTTGCTCAAGCCGTGAAGGAGGCTGGTCTTGGAGAAACAACGCAGTTCTATTCACTCGTGGGGCACACTCCAGCTGCGAACAGTTATGAGTTGGATTTTGTCCGGGCGCTTATTGAGGGCGAGTCTATGGGCCAGAACAGCGTGACCGATGTGCTCACGGTTAGTCTGTCAGCTAACGATATCCAAGGACATCAGTTTGGGCCGGACTCTGACGCTCAACGTGAGATGGTTATCCGACTAGACCAAGACCTCGACAGTTTCTTTAGCTACCTCGACAAGAAGATTGGTTTGCAGAATGTGATGGTTGCGCTGACTGCGGATCATGGAATCGCGCCAATCCCGACGGAGTCCGCTAAACTCGGGGCGGCTTCAGCGCGCCTGGACTTGGACGCTTTTACCGCGGCGATTGACGAGAGTTTGAATGCCCGGTTCTCCCCGAATAAGGGCGTGCAATATTTCATGCCGACTCAGGAGTTGCCTTATCTGGCGCTCGATTCCCGAGCTTTTGTCGCCGTATCGGAGAAAGATGCCGAGCAGGCTGTGGTCGACGCGATTCCCACGGCTGTCAAGAAGCTAGGCGCTCCGGCCTTGCCTCCAAATACTCTGCTCACGCCAGAGGCTAATCGGAGATATCAAGAGACCCGCGTTGACGCTGACCCGTCGATTTACTTCAGTCGCACTCGGGTTGATCTTGAGGCAGGAAAGGTGCCCAACACGGAGTTCGGGCGCCTTATTTCGCATAGTTACACCGATCACGGCGGATGGTATGTGATGATCTTTCCAACGGCGTACCAGATGGAATATTCAACCGGGATACAGACGACGCATTTCTCTCCTTGGAGCTATGACCGACATGTGCCACTCGGTTTCTTTGGGGAGGAGTTTTTGCCTGGTTTGTATCGCGAGCAAGTTGCCCCGGTGGACATCGCGCCTACAATTGCGTCTGTTCTAGGAGTTAATGCGCCGTCCGCTAGTGTTGATCGAGTTCTAACTGAAGCGCTGCGGCCAGATAATGCAAACGCAAGATAGGGTACCGCTACACTGTTTAGGTATGAGAATGGAATCACGACAGTGAGCGCGTCTGCACGAATCAAAGGTCCTGACATGCGGGTGAAGATCGCCGGTATTGAGTTTTGTTCGCCGGTAATTGCGGCGAGCGGAACCTTTGGCTATGGCGTCGAATTTGAAGACCTTGTCTCAATGTCTCGGATAGGAGGGTTCGTCACCAAGGGGCTTTCGCGAGAGCCCATGGCAGGTAATCCGGCTCCCCGAATCATCGAAACCGCCGCGGGGATGATGAATGCGATTGGACTACAGAATATGGGCGTCCGAGCCTTTATAGCAGAAAAGCTACCCCAACTGAGGAAGATCAAAGGAGCGGTCATTCTTGCGAATGTCTTTGGTTTCACTATCGGAGATTGCGTTGAGGTAATTAAATTCCTGAACGACGCCGCGGACATAGCGATGTATGAGCTGAATGCGAGTTGTCCCAATACCAGTCATGGGGGCATGGTCTTTGGGACCGATCCTCCGCAGCTTTGGGAACTGGTAGCTCGCTGCAAGGCGGCCGCTCGCAGGCCCTTGATGGTCAAGCTTTCGCCAAATGTCACCGATATTGGATTAATGGCACGTGTTGCTGCAGATGGGGGAGCCGACGCTGTTTCGCTTGTCAACACCTTCGTATCTTTGGCGATCGACGTTGAGACGCGTCGTCCTCGTATTGCCAACATTACCGGAGGGCTCTCTGGGCCTGCGATCAAGCCAATTGCCGTGCGGATGGTACACGAGGTTTCAAAGAACGTGACGATTCCTATCGTAGGTATGGGAGGAATTGTTCGGGCCGAGGACGCTGTGGAGTTCATGTTGGCTGGAGCCACCGCGGTACAAGTCGGGACGGCTAGCTATGCGGATCCACGCGCAGTCGAGAATATTGCCAACGGACTGAAGCGCTGGTGTATTGCGCATGATGTAGCTCAGGTAAGCTCACTAACCGGGGCGGCCCTGCTCTAACGAGATGTTATCGGTGTGCTGGCTTAGAATAGTCAGGTGATGATTGAACACGAGATTGACTCTTTAGCCACTCCTACTGATTTTCGTAAAATCCGTCGCGCTCTACTCTCTGTTACCGATAAGACCGGACTCATTGATTTCGCTCGAGTCCTCGTTTCATTCCAGGTCGACCTAGTTTCGACAGGAGGAACTGCGCGTGCGCTACGAGAAGCCGGTCTTCCGGTGCGCGATATTAGCGACCTGACTGGATTTCCCGAAATGCTCGACGGGCGAGTGAAGACACTTCACCCAAAAGTTCATGGTGGGATCCTCCATATACGTGATAACGCGGATCATAGGGCTTCAGTGGCTGAGCACCAGATCGAACCGATCGATATGGTAGTGGTAAATCTCTATGCTTTCGAGAAGACTGCAAACCGACCCGGAGTTTCGTTCGCGGATGTAATCGAAAATATCGACATCGGTGGACCGTCGATGGTTCGGTCAGCGGCGAAAAACTTCGCTGATGTAGCGATCGTGACCTCCGTCGCAGACTACGCCCGTTTGGCAGATGAGATGGCCGCGAACTCAGGTAGCTTGAGTCGCACAACGCGATGGAATCTAGCCAAGGCCGCGTTCGCAGTCACAGCGGCTTACGATGCAGGCATAGCGACAACTCTGGAAAGCATCGAAACTCCGAACGGCATCGCTATATTTTCACAAGGTCAGCTACCAGCAACAATTCGGGTCAATGATCAACTCCTCAAGGTGCTTCGGTATGGCGAAAATCCGCATCAGAAAGCTGCGCTTTACACAGATGGCAGCAAAAAGGGTGTCGCAAACGCCAAGCAGTTGCAAGGTAAGGAGCTTAGCTACAACAATATCGTGGATCTGGACGCATGCTGGGAATTAGTAAGCGAGTTTGATGAACCGGCGGTGGTTATCATCAAACATACAAATCCCTGTGGAGCTTCCACTGGAGCGACGGTTGCCGAGGCCTACCTACGGGCTCTTGAGGCCGATCCGGTGTCCGCTTTTGGTGGAGTGATTGGGATCAATCGCGAGGTTGATGCCGTAGCGGCGGAGCAGATCGCGAAGCTTTTTGTCGAGGCGATCGTAGCACCTTCGTTCACCAGTGAGGCGCTGGAACGTTTTGGAGCTAAAAAGAATCTCAGGCTTATCGAGATTTTGCCCACTGAGACCCCACGTATTATGTTGAAGCAGGTTTCCGGGGGGTTGCTCGTGCAGGATGCGGACCGACTACGCATCAGCGAAGGACAACTCCAAATCGTCTCCAAAAGAAAGCCTACCGCGGAGGAGTTGAGGGCCATGGTCTTTGCCTGGCGGGTCTGCAAACATGTCAAATCGAACGCGATAGTCTACGCCCGATTCAGCGACGGACACGGGCAGACGGTCGGTATTGGGGCCGGTCAGATGAGTCGGGTGGATGCCGCCCGGTTCGGTGCAATGAAGGCTGTATTACCGTTAGAAGGTACGGTTGCCGCTTCGGATGCCTTTTTTCCCTTTGCCGACGGTCTGGAAGTTGTGGCGCAAGCGGGTGCTACTGCTGTAATCCAGCCCGGGGGCTCAGTGCGGGACGCCGAGGTCATCGAGGCTGCAGATCGGCTGGGTGTGGCGATGGCATTTACGGGGGTCAGACACTTTCGTCACGGATAGTCTTCCAGATTCCCGCTAATGACGGATATAATCACCGCCATGTTGCCGCAATTGGCTGGTCTCGCCGCCTGCATCCAATCCGGACACGGGATCGTCTAACCAGTGTCTGGCAGCATCGCTTCGACTTTTATTCCGTCGGCACAGGAAACTAACTCATGACACTTTTTTTACGTGCCTCTTCTATTCGCGACTTTCGTATGATCCCCGCTGCCGCGGCTTTTTTTGTGGCACACGTCGTGTTCGCTCAAAGCCCAGGCGGATTGAAGACCCCGATCTCAGCTTCGACTCAGCCCGATCGGGCTTCTTCCTACTATCACTACAGCCTGGCCCGGCTTTACGAAGATATGGCGGTTAACGCAGGCCGGTCGGACTACGCCACACAAGCGGTGGAGCAGTACAAGTTAGCTCTGGATGCCGATCCGAGTTCGCGTCTGCTCCAAGATGGGTTGGCCGATCTCTATTTCAAGATTGGCCGCATCCGTGAGGCGGTGACGGCTGCGCAGGATCAGGTGAGCAAAAATCCTGACGACATAGAAGCCCATACGCTCTTGGGGAAGGTTTATCTTCGTTCTCTCGGGGACATGCAAAGTCCGCAATCAGGCCAAATGCTTCAACTGGCGATTGCTGAGTATGAAAAGCTCGCACAATTGAAACCGGGCGATGTGGAGACGCATCTTTTGTTGGGCCAGCTTTACGGTCTGAATCATGATTCGGGGAAGGCGGAGGCAGAGTTCAAAGCAGCGCAGAGCATCGACGCAAATTCGGAGGAAGTTGCGCTCAATATGGCGCGGCTTTATAGCGAGCAGGGTGATCCGAAGCGCGCTGCAGAGGTGCTTAATGCGGTGCCGGTTGACGATCGTTCGCCTCGCGTCGAGTTCGCCTTGGGTGCGAGTTACGAGCAACTGAAGAAGAATAAGGACGCGATCGCAGCGTACCATCGAGCTCTGGATCTTGAGCCAGACAATCTGGATACGGAGCGGGGTCTTGCCAATGCATTACTAGCTGATGGTCAACTGGACGAGGCGTTGAAGGTGTTGAATGTCATCGTCGCAGCTGAACCGCAGGATGCCCAGTCGCAGATCCATATCTCGGAGATCGAACGCAGACAGGGCCATTATGACGAGGCGCTCAAGACCCTTGATAAGGCGAAGCCGCTGGCTCCCGACTCGCTTGAGCTTACCTATAATGAGGCTCTTATCTATGACTCGCTGGGTCGCTATGACGATGCGACTGGAGTCCTGACTAAGCTAGTCGCAGATACCGCCCATCCGGATGGGAAGTACACGGATGGGGAGAAGGCCAATCGCTCGATCTTCCTCGATAGGCTGGCGATCATCTATCGGGAGCAGAACAAGACTCCGGAGGCTGTTGCGGCTTACAAGCAGATGGCTGCGCTTGGCGGTGATTACGTCAAGAGTGGTTATCAAGGGCAGATCGATGCGTATCGCGATGCTCACCAGTGGAAGGAAGCGACTGCAGCTGCTGCCGAGGTAGCGAAGCTGATGCCGAACGATCATGGGATTCAGCTGATGTATGCGGGTCAGCTTGCTGATACAGGTTCGGTAGATCAAGGTATTGCGCTGGCAAATGCGCAGTTGGCAGCGACGAAGGGAACTGCGGACGAGCGCGATTCTCATCTGGCTTTAGCTCAGATTTATACGCGTCTCAAGCGGTTTCCGGAGGCCTCTGCTGAGTTGACGAGCGCTGATGCGCTGGCGACGAAGCCTGACGAGAAGCTCTATGTGGCGTTTCTGCGCGGTGCGCTTTATGACCGGCAGAAACAGTATGATCTGGCGGAAGCGGAGTTTCGTAAGGCGCTTGCGATTGATCCGCAGAATGCTACCGTTCTCAACTATCTCGGTTACATGTTCGCGGATCGCGGCGTCCGGCTTGCTGAGGCGTTGACGATGATTCGGAAGGCGGTTGAACTTGATCCGCAGAATGGCGCGTTTCTAGACTCGCTTGGCTGGGTTTACTACAAGTCCGGTCAATATGCGCTGGCGGAAGAAAATCTTCGCAAAGCGAATGAACGGATCAACACCGACCCTACTGTTCACGATCATCTCGGTGAGGTTTACGAGAAGACAGGGAACCTGAAAGGTGCTGTGGCACAGTGGGAGCGGTCGATGACTGAATATTCTCGCTCGCTGCCGGCGGATGCGGATCCTGCGGATGTTGCGAAGGTTGAGCATAAGCTTGAGAACGCGCGCGTAAAGCTGGCGAAGGTCGGGACTGTTTCGGTCAAGTAGTTACTGGTGAAGCGTGAGGCCTCTCGAGTCATTTCGAGAGGCCTTTGCCGTTTACACTAGAGTTGACTATGGCAACCGATCTGCATCGATGCGCGGTTGTCGCCGATCCGGGCGACCTGCTGCTGACTCGCGTTTATCCTGCACCCTTTCGGCCTTCGCGGACACCGTTTCAGCGGGACCGGGAGCGGATAGTGCAGGCTCGTGCCTTTCGGAGGCTTGCGGGGAAGACGCAGGTTTTTACGAGTCGCGCGTCGGATCACTTTCGTAGCCGATTGACCCATACCATTGAAGTTGCGCAGATTGCGCGGGCGGTTGCGGCTTCGCTCAGGTTGCAGGAAGATCTGGCCGAGACGCTGGCATTGGTCCACGACATCGGACATCCTCCGTTTGGACATGCCGGGGAGCGGGCGCTGGACCGGTGTTTGAAGAGGCATGGCAGCGGTTTTGACCATAATATCCATGCTCTGCGGATCGTCGAGCATTTCGAGCTGCGCTATGCAGCGCATCGTGGGCTGAACCTGACGCTTGGCGTTCGCGAGGGCATCATCAAGCATTCGCGTGACTACAGTGTGGAGAAGCATCCTGATCTCGCAGGTTTTCTGCTGGATCAGAGACCACCGCTCGAGGCTCAGTTGATCGATCTTGCAGACGAGATCGCTTATCTGACGGCAGATCTTGATGACGGCGTCGAGTCCGGGCTGCTCGAGATTGGGCATATCTGCGAGCATGTGGAGATCGTCGCGCGCTGCTATAAGACTGTCGAGCGAGAGCATGTCGGGGTCGATGAGAAGTTCCTTTTCAACGAGGCGTTGCAATTGATGCAAAACGTTCTTACCGATGACTTGATTGAAAATACGGCTCGCAACACGCTGGCGATTGGAGCGGAGTCGCTGGCTGATATTCGAAAACACACCAGCCGGCTTGCCTTGTTTTCGCCTGAGGTTGAAGCGCAGCGTCTTCAGGAGAAGCAGTACCTCTACGACACTCTTTACACCTGTCCGGCGCTTGAACATGAGCACGATAAGGCGGAGGAGGTGGTGACGGCCTTGTTCGACTACTGGATCAACGATCCGGAGGAGCTGCCGGTGAGCCACTTCGAGTCGGTCGAGATCCAGGGTCTGGCTCGCGTGGTAGCCGACTATATCGCTGGAATGACGGACAGCTTCATTCTGTTGCAATATGCGCAGATCAAGCGGGCTGTGCGCCGGTAGAGCTTTTTCGCGATTAAAAAGTGCACGACCTCTTTCGGGACGGGGTACACTTTCAGCCACATGAGCTTCAGTCCGGCGAACATTACCGCGTTGGTGATAGCGTCCAGCTTTGCGGCTGGGCTCAATATCTATGCCACCGTACTGACGCTTGGGCTGCTGGCTCGCACGCATTGGGTTGCGCTTCCTCCTGGACTTGATTCGCTGGGGCACACCTGGGTGCTGGTGGTGTGCGGGATTATGTTTGCGATCGAGTTCGTGGCCGATAAGATTCCTGCCTTCGACATGATCTGGAACGGTTTGCATACGGTGGTGCGAATTCCGATTGCTGCGCTGGTGGCGTATCACGCGAGTTCTCAACTGACGCCGCAGATGCAGATACTGGCGACGGCGATTGGTGCTGCGGTGGCGCTGGCGGCGCATGGGTCGAAGACTGCGCTGCGTGCGGCGGTGACGCCGAGTCCGGAGCCGGTGTCGAACATTGCTCTGAGCTCGTCGGAGGATGTGGTGGCAGTTGGGCTGACGTGGTTTGCGACGCACCATCCAGTGATTGCTGCTTCTGCCGCTCTACTCTGCCTGGCGGCGGCGGTGCTGGCCGCACGGGCGCTCCTGCGCGCGATACAGAAGCCCTTGCGTCGGTTGTTTGGGACGGATCTTGAAGATAGGGCGCAGGTAAAGCCTCTTCCGTGAGGGGTCCCCCCCCCCATTACCCGCGCATAAATCTTTTATTTTCATGCACTTGCAAGGTGTCATCTCCTGTAAATTCGTCATTGCAAAAGGGTTGCGTCCAAATTCGTCTTATCAAGGGGTTTAGGGCTTCATGTACCTTGTAGACGTGAAAAAGCCCCGGGTTCGCCGGGGCTTTTTTCTGTCTGTTTCCAGTATAGCGATTTGGCTATAACTGATACGCCACGCGTAAGTCTCTTTATTTCAGTTGGTTGTGTTGTTGGTGGGCTTGACAAGTTTTTGTGACACTTTGGGCCGACTTCGAGCGGGGAAACGAAATACGGGGGTCTCTCCACTGCGCCGTTCATGATGAGACCGTGAGCGGCTTCGGTCGAGATGACGATTTTTTGCGGGGAAAAGACCTCAATGCAGAAGACATGGACAACAGCAAATCCCCTTCGGGGATGACGACCGGAAAGGCAGCGGCAACAGCAAAGGCGAAAAGCGGGTTTCTCCACTGCGCCGCTCACGATGAGACCGTGAGCGGCTCCGGTCGAAATGACACTTTTATCGTTCGCTTTGTCTGTGGAATTATCAGCTTTGATCTTTGGAATTATCAGCTTTGATCTTTGGAATTATGGGCTTTGATCTTTGGAGTTATTGGTTTGATCTTTGGAATTATTGGCTTAGGTCTATGGAATCAGTGGGTGTTGGGCATTTGGAGTTCGAAGAGTTTGGCGGGGTCGATGTAGGTGCCTTGCCAACGGACTCCAAGGTGGAGGTGGGGGCCGGTGGCGCGGCCTGAGGCGCCGCTGAGTGCGATGATCTGGCCGCGCCGAACGCGGCGGCCAACGGCGACTTGGATCTTTGAGAGATGCATGTAGACGCTCATGAGGCCGAGGCCGTGGTCGATGACGACGCAGCCGCCTTCGAAGTAGAGCGGACGGGCCAGGACGACGCGTCCTGAGTTGATTGCGGCTACGGGTGTGTGCAGCTTCGCGTGGTAGTCGAGGCCGTGGTGAACGCTGGCGATCTTTCCGTTGAAGAGACGTTGATTGCCGAAGGAATCAGACTCGGGCGCGAGAGGGAGAGGTGGTAGAAAGTTGACGGACCATAATCGTGCGGGAGACGAGCTTGCGAAGGCTTTCTCTTTGACGATCTGGTCTGCGGCGATTTGTTTGAGGGCGTGGGGACTGGGTTCAACGAATTTGTCTGGAACGGTGAGGGGGACCTGGAGGTAGGGCGCGGTTTCGATGGTTAGTTGTTGGTGGAGTGTTTGTTGGGTTCTGTCTTTGAGATTTGCTTCTACGGTGAGCGGGTAACTGCCTGGGGCGAGTTCAACGTCGACTCCGGCGAGCGCGAACCAGGTGCGGTGATCGGAGTTCGGGAAGAAGAGAACGTGGTGAGTTTGCCAATCGCCGGTGATGGAGAGCGCTTCGCTTGGGAGTGAGAGTGTGATGAGGAAGGGTGATCCGTTCATCAGTGGGGATGAAGAGATGTGGAGAGCGCTGTCGTCGAGCTTGGTGGCACAGTGACCTGGATACGCGATGGAGAGGAGCATTGCGGCGGCGAGGGCAAGGGTTCGATCGAGCGTCCGGAGCATGAGATGAGAGTGTATGGCAGAAACGGATTGGTGAGGCAAATTGTTGCGACGGGCGGTGCGGGCGGGAGAGGTTGTCGCGGTGATATTCTAGCCAGAATCAGTAGGAATGAGGCCTCGTTTTCATGTCAAACCCCGGTGCACCAGAGCCCACGTCGTTCGAAACCCCCGAAAACACAGAGTCTACCGAATCGTTCGACGCGATTCTTTCGCAGTTTGAGCAGACGCATCAGCGACGGTCCGGTGAGGGTGGAAAACAGATAGCGGGAACTGTGGTCGCGGTGTCGGCTGACTCGGTGTTCGTCGATATTGGGTATAAGACCGAGGGCGTGCTGCCGCTTGCGATGTTTCAGAGCGCGGGTGAGACGGTTGAGGTGGGGAGTAAGCTGCAGGTTTCGGTGAAGGGAAGGAACGAAGAGGGATACTACGAGCTTTCGCGGATGCGGGTGGAGCAGCCGAAGGATTGGAGTGCGCTGGAGAAGGCGTTTGCGGATAAGTCGGTGATCGTTGGGACGGTGACGGGAGTGGTGAAGGGCGGCCTGACGGTGGACGTGGGTGTGAGGGCGTTTATGCCTGGCTCGCGCAGTGGGGCGCGGGATGCCACGGAGATGGAGAAGCTGGTGGGGCAGGAGATTCGCTGCAGGATTATTAAGCTGGATGCGGTGGAGGAGGATGTTGTCGTTGATCGGCGCGCGGTGGCGGAGGAGGATGACCGGGCGACGAAGGAACGGCGGTATGCGGAGATTCGTGAGGGTGATCTGGTTTCGGGCACGGTGCGCAGTGTGACGGACTATGGTGCGTTTGTTGATATTGGGGGAGTGGATGGGTTGTTGCACATCAGCGATATTTCGTGGGCGCGGGTGGAGAAGCCGGCGGATGTGTTGACGGTGGGACAGCAGGTTGATGCGAAGGTCTTGAAGGTGGAGGCGGCGGGGAAGCGGATTTCGCTGGGGATGAAGCAGCTGCTGGCGCATCCGTGGGATGCGGTGGCGGGGAAGTATGTTGCGGGCGAGCGCGTGCGTGGGGCGGTGACGCGGGTGACGGACTTTGGGGCGTTTGTGGAGTTGGAGCCGGGCGTTGAGGGGATGGTGCATATCTCGGAGATGTCGTGGGTGAAGAAGGTGAGGAAGCCGGGGGATCTGGTGAAGCCGGGGGATGTGGTAGAGGTGATGATTCTCGGGGTGAGTGTGGAGGAGAGGCGGATGTCGCTGGGGTTGAAGCAGACGCTGGGCGATCCATGGGTGGATGTGGCGGAGAAGTTTGCGGTGGGCTCGCAGGTGGAGGGGCCGGTGACGAGCTTTACGAAGTTCGGCGCGTTTGTGCAGTTGGTGGAGGGCGTGGAGGGGATGATTCATGTCAGCGAGATCAGCGCGGAGAAGCGGGTGGAGCGGCCGCAGGATGTGCTGCGCGTGGGGCAGGTGGTAAAGGCGAAGGTGCTCGATGTAGATAGGGAGAAGCGGCAGATCAAGTTGAGCATGAAGCAGCTAGTGCCGACGGGGCTGGATGAGTACATCGCGGAACATCAGGATGGGGATCTGGTGACGGGACGGCTGATTGAGGTCTCGGGCGAGCATGGGACCGTGGAGCTGGGTGAGGGGATTCGCGCGCGGGCGGGGCTGGTAGCGGAGGGTGCGGTGAAGGAAGAGGCGAAGTCCGGGGCGCCGGATCTGTCGTCGTTCAGCTCGATGCTGGCGGCGCGATGGAAGAATGGGCCGAGTGCTGCGGAGGCGAAGGCTGAGCCGGTTCGGGTGGGGCAGATTCGAAGCTTTCGCATTACGCTGCTGGATCGCGAAGCGAAGAAGGTGGAAGTGCGGCTGGTCTAAAAGATTATCAAGAATAAATTCGCAGTAGCGTGATGTGCGTTAACCCTTCGTTTTCAGTAGGCTGCAGAGAGTTGCTGAAGCGAGATGTTCGGCGCGGTGGTTGCGGGTGCGTTTTACGGTCGGGATTCCGCGCTATATTAGATTTATTGTGTTCAGTCTTGGACCAAAATCGAATATGCAAAGCTCGTGGAGAGTCTTCCTCGCGCTGCTTTGTGTGTTGCTGGTTTTGGCGACTGGGTCGATTCAGGCTGTTCACTCCCATCCAGTTGGCGAGATCTCGCATGCGGATTGCGCGCTCTGCGTAACTGCGCATGTCGCTGTTGAGGTTGCTCAACCACCGGTGACACTCGCTGTCGCCTCCGTCGTATCTGCTATTGAGGTCTTTGAACCGCCAACGCGGATGAAGACCTTTTTTACGTTTGCACTCTACACCCGACCACCGCCTGTTGACTCTGTTCTCGCTTAGAACGGTGTCAAAAAAATCAGGTTGAAACTTAAGGGGGTTGTGTATGCACACGTCAATACGACGGGTCATCTTCGCACTATTTGCAGTTGTTTTCTTTGTTCTCGGTAGTACGGGTCTGTGGTCGCAGTCTGCTGGAAATGCAGGCACTGTTGTTGGCACAGTCACGGACGCAACGGGCGCCATCGTGCCGGGGGCTACTGTCTCGATTGAGAATCCGGTCAGCGGTTATAGCCGGGTCACTACGACGGATAGTTCGGGGCATTATCAGTTCACGAATCTGCCGCTGAATCCTTATCATTTAGTGGTTTCGCTGACGGGGTTTGCTTCCTCGACGCAGGATGTTCAGGTCAGGTCGTTTGTGCCGATCACTGTGAAGACCGCGCTGATGATTGGGGCGACCTCAACGGTCGTGAATGTGACGGGAAGCGATCTGGTGGAGAACGATTCGACTTTTCATACCGACGTGGATCGTGGGTTGTTCGATAAGCTGCCGCTGGAGAGCCAGTCGTCTTCGCTGAGCTCGCTCGTGACGTTGTCGTCGCCTGGAGTTGCGGCAGACTCGAATGGTCTGTTCCACGGGCTTGGCGACCATGCGTCGAATTCCTTTTCGATCGATGGCCAACCGATCACGGATCAGCAGAGCAAGGTCTTTTCGAATCAGATTCCTTCGAACTCAATCCAGTCGATTGAGGTGATCTCGGGAGCGCCGCCGGCGGAGTTTGGCGGTAAGACGAGTTTGGTGATCGAGGTGACGACGCGGTCGGGATTAGGGGTGAGGAAGCCAACCGGTAGCGTGACGACGTCTTATGGGACGTTTGGGTCGGCGACGGGTGGAGTTGATTTGAGTTACGGCGGAGAGAAGTGGGGGAATTTTATTGAGGTCGATGGTCTGAATACGGGGCGCTTTCTCGATCCTCCGGAGTTTACGGTCTTCCACGATAAGGGCAACGAGGCTAATGTGTTCGATCGCATTGATCGGCAGCTTACGCCTCTCGATTCGATCCATTTGAACCTGAACTACAGTCGTTCGTGGTTTCAGACGCCTAACGCGTTCGACAATCTGAATGTACAGAACGTGATTAGCGGCGGTGGGGGAGCGAATCCTATCTTTGGGAATGTTGGTAATACGGACCAGCGGTCGAAGATCGGAACCTTTGATATCGCGCCAACCTATACGCGAACGATTGGGGCGAACTCAGTCTTCAATTTTGGTCCTTATATTCGTAAGGATCAGTATGACTACTATCCGAGCGGAAATCCGCTGGCCGATCTCGGGCCACCCAATCTGCAGAACCAGACGATTTCGCAGACACGATCGCTGACGAATGCTGGTGTGCATACAGACTTTTCGTATGTGAAGGGGATTAATAACATCAAGGTTGGCGCCAACTACTCGCAGACTTTTCTGCGTGAGAGCGACACGCTAGGTGTTGTCGCAAATACGTTCAACTCGCCGTGTACGGATGGCGCGGCGAATCCTGTGAATGGATTTAGCGATCCGTCGCAGTGCGCGGCGGCGGGGTTGTTTCCGAACAATGGCATGCTGGCCAAGACGCTGGGATCTTCAACGCCTGCCTTTAATCCGGTTCTGCTGCCGTTCGATTTGACTCGTGGCGGTGGGCAGTTCAACTTCATCGGCCGGACCGATGTGAAGGAACTCGCTTTGTATGTTGAGGACCAGATCAAGGCGGGTAACTGGCTCTTCAATGTTGGTATTCGCGGCGATCTTTATAACGGGTTGACGGTTGCGCGTCAGGCGGAGCCTCGCGTGGGCTTAGCTTATAGCGTGAAGCCGACTAATACGGTTCTGCGTTTGTCGTATGCGAGAACGCTGGAGACTCCGTTCAATGAAAACCTAGTGCTTTCCAGTCAAGGATGTCTGAACGACGTACTTAATCCACTGCTGGCTTGTCAGGGTGGAAACGGCAATCTCGCTCCCGGCTACCGAAATGAGTTCCATGCCGGATTGCAACAGGCATTCGGCAAGAATCTCGTGATCAGCGGGGATTACATCTGGAAGTACACACACAATGCCTTCGATTTCAGTGTGCTTGGAAACACGCCGATTACGTTCCCGATT
This sequence comes from Tunturiibacter psychrotolerans, assembly GCF_051013365.1. GTDB lineage: Bacteria > Acidobacteriota > Terriglobia > Terriglobales > Acidobacteriaceae > Edaphobacter > Edaphobacter psychrotolerans_A. The sequence continues at coordinate 4,440,261 of NZ_CP132941.1, forward strand.
GACTGGCATAACTCGAAGATCCCGGGCTTTGCTTTGCGAGCAGATGTCCCTAACTTTCACAACTTTTCAGCGTTTGTTGTGATGTCTTCGGTGGCGGCACGATTCTTTCCGCCGCAGGTTGCCGGTGCAGGCGCTACGGTTGGTGGCAGCGGGTTTCCTTTCCGCATCGACCATGATGAGCGCTATAACCAGACGACGCATCTGCAGTATCAGATCCCCGGCAAGCGTAGCCCGTGGGTCGGGTTCAACTGGCGGTTTGATAGCGGTCTGACTGCGGGTTCTGTGCCTTGCTACAACGTGACCGATCCGAACAGTTTGTGCAATCCGGCGAACGGTGGACCGTCAATCACGATCAACGGACAACCGGGGATTGATCTGAGTGGTTTGACGCCTGATCAGCAGTTTCAGGCTGGGCTGACTTGCAACGGTGTGAAGGCTACTCCGTTTGTCGGAATACCTGGTAATCAGTGCCTGGCTTCGCAGCTCACTTCGACGCTGGTATCGATTCCCGCACCTGGAACCGAAAACGACGACAAGAATCCTCCTAGAATTCAGGAACGCAGTTTGTTTGATGCCTCAGTTGGTCAGGATAATCTGTTCAACGGCGATAAGAACAAGTGGAGTCTTCGTCTGACGGGTGTCAACATCACCAACAAGTACGCGCTTTATAACTTCCTCTCAACCTTCAGCGGTACGCACTATGTAACACCGCGTGCTTTGACGGCAGAGCTTGGTTTTCACTTCTAGAGGGGACTATTAAAAAGCTGATGGGCAGTGGGGATGATTCCACTGCCCATTTTTTGTTGCGAAGGATTTACGCGGGTTGTTCTTCTGCGGCTTGTAACTTCGATTGCTTCTCGAGATCTTTGAGGGTTTCTTTGCTCAAGGCTTTTTCGTGCAGGAGGAGTTCGGCCGCCCGGACGCGAGGTGTGCCGTGGAACCACTCCTGCACGATGTTGTTTTTGAGCAGGTTGGTGACGGCGAGAAGGCACATACCCTGATGGTGCGCCATCCACGAGCGAACGAGTTCGGGTTGATTGCCCTGGGTGTAGTCGGCTGCTTCGTAGAAGCCATAGGCTCCAGTCCAGTCCATGGATGCCATGCGTCGAAGGTTGGTGATGGCGTCTTTGCGAAGAAGAGGGAGCGCGAGAAAGCTGGAGTAGGGCGAGATGACAGGGCCGTCTTCGGCTCCGTACTTCAGTGCGAGTTTTGGGATGCCCCAGGCCTGATAGCCGTATCGGCCCTGAGGATCTTTTTTGGAGAAGCCGGATTCTGAGATTCCCCAGGGGATGTTGTGGACGTGGTCTTTTTGAATGCGGACGGCGGATTCGAGAGAGCGCGCGATGAGAGTGTCGGGAAAGGTGCGCATCCAGAGGGAGGGCATCATGTATTCGAACATGGTTCCGGTCCAGGAGAGGAGAGCGGCGCGTCCGTTGACGAGGACGTGGGAGCGGTCGAGGCGGAACCAGGATTGCTGAGGGATGTCGCCTTTTGCGACGGCGATGAAAGATGCGATGCGAGCCTCGGAGGCGAGGAGATCGTAACAGGCGGAGTGGAGCTCGTGGGTGATGCCGTCGTAGCCAATGGAGAGGAGTTGGCGGGATTCGACGAGGAGGAAGCCGTACTCCATGGCGTCGGCGTGGCGCTCGGCCTCAGCTGCGATTTTGGTCAAGTCGGCTTTCAGTTGGGCGAGACATCTCTTGGCGGTGGAGAGCAGGGCGAGAAGTTCGGCTGCGGCGGGGGCGAGCGTGGAGCCGCTGGGAATGTCGCGTGATGCACCGGAGAGTTTCGATTCCAACTCGGTGACGTAGTCGACTGCGTCGAGGAGGGTGGGAATTGTTTTGTGCTCGGAGCCGTCGAGTTGGGGTGGGGCGAAGAGGCCGTCGAACTGGGGAAGCAGCCAGGGGGTGTACTGCTCGGCGAAGACCGACAGCGCGGTGAGACGGTTGGAAACCTCGTTGGTGAACCAGTCGTCGCTGTTCGTGTTTGGAGTTTGGGGGATAGATCGAAGATGCGATCTCACTGCTCTTGCTGGGGATTCTGCGGGCGCGAGAGTGGGCGTCGCTGTTGCTTTGACGGAGGGGTGTTGCATCTGTTTCAGGGTTGCGAAGGTTTCGGGGTCGAGAAGAGGGCGCTTGAGGAGATCGAGCGCGCCTGTGCGCAGCGTGTAGAGGGAGGCAGCGAGGTTGCCGCTGTCGACTGCGGAGACGATGAGTGGTGGGATGGGACGGAGGGTTTCGATGTCGTACCAGTTGTAGATGTGGCCGAGCTGTTTTTCGAGGCGGTCGTAGGTGTTGAGGGTGCCTAGGGTGGCTTGGGCGAACTCGGGCAAGGTTATGAAGCCGAACTCGTAGGCGGCTTGGCGGGCGTTGAAGAGCATGCCTAGGTTTGTGGGGGAGAGCTTGCGGATTTGAAGAGTGTTTTGTTCTTCGACGTTGTCGGGGATGAGCCAGTGATTTTTCTCGTCGCCGAAGTCGTGGAAGTATCGCCAGATGTGAAGCGCCTGCTGCTGCAGGAAGTGAGTATCTTCTGAAGTGAGAGGACCTTCTTCGCGGGTAGCCGGTGAGTTGAGCCAGATGGCGACGAGAGGTGCGATGGCCCAGAGGATGAGGACAGGCCCGGCTGCGAAAAGGGACCGAAGATTGTGGAATGCCAACGCGATTGCTATGAGTACGGCTGCGACGGGAGAGAGCTGGAGGTAGATGTCGAGTGGTGTTCGGGATTTTCCTGATTCGGCTTGCGCTGCTGTCTCCCACTCGAGCATATGTTTGCCGGATACCAAGGTCCGGCTCAGAGAGCGGACGATGGCATCGAGGGAGAGGAACATGTGGTGAGGCAGGAAGGTGAGGTTCAGCATGGTGAAGCCGAAGTTGGCACCGAAGGTGATGAAGCCTTCGCGTGCGCCGACGAAGCTGAGTTTGGCAAGAGCGCGGCCGAGGTTGAAGGCTAGTTGAACCAGGACGGGGAGGAGGAGAAGGACGACACCGGCCATGGTCCAGTAGAGCGCGCCGCCGGGGAGGATGAACCAGCCGAGGAGGAAGAGGAGGAAGGTGACGGGTTCGACGAGGCTGCGACGGAGGTTGTCGAAGATCTTCCAGCGCGAGATGGTGTTGATGGGATTGGGAACGGATTTGCCGGATTCGTCGGGGACATTGGCGAAGAGCCAGCGGGCGATCTGCCAGTCGCCGCGCACCCAGCGATGTTTGCGGCGGGTGTGGGCGGAGTAGTGCGAGGGGTAGTCGTCGATGATTTCGATGTCGGTGACGAGGCCGGCGCGTGCGTAGGAGCCTTCGATGAGATCGTGAGAGAGGAGAGCGTTGCGGGGGAAGCGGCGGTCAAGAACTTCGTGAAGAATGGCGACCTCGTAGATGCCTTTGCCTGCGAAGCTGCCTTCGCCGAAGAGGTCCTGATAGACGTCGGAGACGGCGCGGGTGTAGATGTCGAAGCCGGTTTCGCCGGAGTAGAGTGACGCGAGGCGGGAGCGCGATGCGGAGGAGACGCTGACGCCTACGCGTGGCTGGAGGATGCCGTATCCCTGGGTGACGATGCGAGAGCGTGGGTTGACGATCGCCTGATTAAGCGGGTGCGCCATGGTGCCGACCATGCGGGCGGCGGTGCCGCGGGGGAGTTGGGTGTCGGAGTCGAGCGTAATGACGTAGCGGACGTGCTGCAGGGCATCGAGTGGGCCGGCTTTGAGGGGGAAGCTGTCGAATTGGTTGAGTAAGAATTTGTTGAGGTCGAGGAGCTTGCCGCGTTTGCGCTCCCATCCCATCCAGACGCCCTGGCGGGAGTTGAAGACTCGGTAGCGGTGGAGGAGGAAGAAGGCTCCACCTTTTGTGCGGGGGTACTTTGCGTTGAGATGTTCGACACAGTCGACCGCTAGCTTGGCCAGTGGGTTGGAGTCTTCGTCGAGTGGGCGAGCTTTGGTGTCGGGCAGGTCTGTGAGTAGGCCGAAGTGGATGTTGGGGTCTTGATTGGAGAGGTAGCGGGCTTCGAGTTCGTCGAAGAGTTCGCGGACCTGGATCTCGCTGAGCAGGAGTGTGGGCACGACGACGAGGGTGATCGCATCGTCTGGGACGCCCTTCGAGAGATCGATCTTTGGGAGAGACTGGGCGCTCATCAATGCGGTGACGGTGTTGTTGACGAGGTCGACGCCGCCCTGGGTCGCGGGAAGGAGCGCGAGCAGGAGGGTACCTATGATCGGCCAGAAGGCGTGGTGAGGGACGAGCGGCGCGATGATGGCGACGATGAGAAGGCAGGAGAGCGTAAAGATGCCGAGGATGTAGAAGTCTTCGTTGAAGCGGCGGATGAAGGTGCGGGTGCGTTCGATGAAGGGCGGATGGAATCCAATGCGACGGCTCAGGGCGGGGAAGCCTTCGGCGAAGAGGTAGTAGCCGATGTGCCTTGTGCGCATGGCGAGGCGGGGATCGGGATCAGAGGTTGCAAAGGCTTCGCGTGCGAGTTTAAGGGCGATCTGCGCGGTCTCGACTTCGCTGGCGTCGGCGTGGTGTGCGAGTTCAGCGACTCGCATGTGGTAGTTGTGGCGGGTCTCGTCTTCCATGTGAGCGAAGACGTCTGCTGGATCCTGACGAAGGATCGAGTCGAAGGCGATGAGAGGCTCGAGCACGTTGCGCCACTCGAACTGATTGAGGCGTCGCATGCTGTGGAGGATGGCGGAGAAGGGAGACTGCTCGATGGGCGGGAGCGGGCCGGCAGCGAAGGCCTCTTCGGCGCGGTCGAGAATGTATTCAAGCTGGGCGAGCTTGAGGGCCTGTGGGAGTACGGTGATCTCTTCAAGAAGGAGCGCGTCGCGCTGCTGGGCCTGCTGGACGTAGACGGTGAGTGACTCGTCGGACCAGATGCCTTTTGCTGCGACGAGATATCCCTCGGTGAGGTTGATGGCTCGCGGCAGCTCCTCGTCTTGATTGACTCTGACGTGAGGAAGAGTTGAGAAGGTTTCGGCGGTGTTGTCTCCGGCAATGAGCGCGGACTCGAGCATGCGGGTGCTCTCGAGGAGTTCGAGCTCGGGGGTGAGCTCGTGAATGGAGGCGGTTTTGCGGCAGGTGCGCAGGACCTCGGCGAGTCGCTGCTTGAGTCTGGTGAGGCGTGTTGCGAGTCCGGTGGATTTTGCGCTAGCCGGAACCATCTCCCATTGATGACTCAGGGCGTTGGCGCGCTCTCTCAGCTCCTCGTCTGAGACCGATGGTCTTTCGGGCAGGCCTGCGGTTGGCATCTCCAATGCCGGAGCAGTGGGTGGTAATGCGTGTTCTGCAGTGAGCGGATTCTCTGATGATGGTGCCATGGAACCTTTCTCGTGTTGTTCTGCTACTGTGGCGAATGCTGTTGTTTGAATATGTTGATGCTGATTGTGATGCCGTGTTGAGCCTACCTGTAGCTTGCGGCCTGCATCTCAAACATGCTCGCATAGAGCCCATTTTTGTCTATGAGCTGTTGGTGGTTGCCTTCTTCAATCAGTCGACCGCCGGAGAGTACGACGATGCGGTCGGCCATACGTACGGTAGAGAACCGATGCGAGATCAGCAGGGCCATCTTTCCTTGAGTCAGTTCGGCGAAGCGCTCGAAGACTTCGAGTTCGCTGCGTGCGTCGAGGGCGGCGGTGGGTTCGTCGAGGATGAGGAGCTGGGCGTCGCGGAGGTAGGCGCGGGCGAGGGCTATCTTTTGCCACTCTCCGCCGGAGAGCTCGACTCCACCTTCGAAGCGGCGGCCAAGCATCTGATCGTAGCCGCCGGCTAGCTTCGCTACGACGGTATCGGCGAGGCTTTTGTGGGCGGCGACTTCGATGTCGCTGTCTTCATAGGGCTGATCGACTCGGCCGACGCCGATGTTTTCGCGCGCGGTCATCTCGAAGCGCATGAAGTCCTGGAAGATGACTCCGATGTGGCGGTGGAGATCTTCGAGGACGTACTCACGGAGGTCGATGCCGTCGAGTAGAATCTGGCCTTCGGTTGGATCGTACAGGCGGGTGATGAGTTTGACGACGGTGGTCTTGCCCTGGCCGTTTTCGCCGATGAGCGCGATTCTTTCTCCGGGCGAGAGGGTGAGGTTGAAGTTTTTGAGGACGGTTCGATTGGTGCCGGGATAGGTGAAGGAGACGTTGCGGAACTCGAAGCCGCGTCGGATTGGAACTGGAGCGGGAAGGCCGTCGGGTTTAGAGAGGACGGTTGGCTTCATGTCGAAGAAGGCGATGAGGTCGGTGAGGAAGAGCGCCTGATCGGCGATGCCGGAGGCAGTGGAGAAGACCTGCTGGAGGTTGGAGCTGGCTTGCTGGATGGCGGTTGTGAGGAAGCCGAATTCACCGATGTTGTAGGCGCCGTGGAGGGTGCGCCAGATGACGTAGACGTAGGCTCCGTAGTACCCGAGCGTGCCGATGACGCCGAGCAGACCGCCGACGATGAGCTTCGACCGTGAAAGGGTGACATCTTCCAGATAGATCTGGTTGGCGAGTGTTTGAAATCTATCTGTAAAGAATTTGTTCAGGCCGAAGAGCTTTACTTCTTTTGCGCCTTCGCGGCTTCCGGCTACCTGGCGAAGGTAGTCCATCTGACGCTTGGCGGGAGTCTGGCGGAAGTTTTTAGCGTAGCCGAGGAAGGCGTAGTGGGTCTCGCCGAGGAAGGAGGGGAGAACGCCGAGAGCTAGGAGTAGAACAAGCCACGGCGACGCCAGGGCTAATGCGGCGGAAAATGAGAGGGTTGTGATGATCTGCGTGACGAGGCGGCCCAGCTGTTGAATCATCGCGAGGCGATCTGTGGCCTGGACACGGGCGCGTTCGAGGCGATCGTAGAAGACAGGATCTTCGTAGGTGGTGAGGTCGAGACGAGCGGCCTGCTCCATGACGCGGACGCTGACGTACTGGGTGTAGCGGTTAGCGAGGAGCGAGTCCGAGTAGTCGATGGCTCGGGTGATGAGGCCGAGGGAGACGTTGAGAGCGACTTCGGCGATGACGAGCTTCCAGAAGTTGGGCGCGAGGGCGTGGCCGCGGATAACTTCTGCGATGTCGTTCAAGATGTAGGCGGCTATCTTTGCGATGCCAAAGGGAAGAGTGGCGACGATGACGCGGAGAAAGAGCCCCCAGGTTACGACGGCGCGTCCTGATTCCCAAAGGATACGCAGGACCGCAGGCATGTTTCGGAGGGCACTGATCCGATCACGCCATGGACTCGCAGCATTCACACGGTCTTTCAAATCGCTCCTAGAGTGAGACTGCAAAAGAGTAAGTATCAGTCACATAGAAGATATGTCTGCGTTAAGTGGATGCAGTAAAGCTAACAGGTGTTGGATACTTCGTGGGTAAGTGATTACGTGGCGACTGTTTGTCTTAGGTGCATCGCGCGGTGGAGCGACGCGGTTTGACCGACTTGTCGGAAGAGAGAGCTAGTGCTTGCTGGAGGCTGCTTGCGAAGATGCCTCTTTCGACAGTTCGAATGCTTTTTTTGAGTGCTCGTGGGCTTGCTGGGAGAGCTCGTGGGCGGTGAGATGGTCGCCTTTGCCGTGGGCGGTGGCTGCGGCAGCGTGGGCGTGGGCGGCTTTGTTGTGATATTCGGCGGCGCGGTCGTGCGGGCTTTGCGGCATGGTGGTGCTCCTTCTTTGGTTGGATGCGGATGCTGGGTGTCGGGAGATTTCGGTTGAGGCTTAGTTTTTTGGAGGGGTGGGGGTGCTGGGCGTGAGCCAGGGCTTTGGGCGGGTGATCCAGAGGAGGGGCTGGCGGATGGGGAAGGTGCGCTGGAGTTCTTGGTTGGGTGGGTCGGGGGGGAGGGTCTTCCAGAGGGTGGCGTACTCGGGTCGGTCGTAGGCGCGGGCGGCGAAGAGGAGGCTGGGTGGGCGGATGGGGAGTGAGCTGAAGTAGGTGGCGTCGGCTCGGTAGGGCCAGGTGCCGCGGTTGAGGAAGTATGGATAGAGGCGGGCGATGACGGTGTGCATGCCGGGGCCGTCTTGCAGTTCGTAGTCCCAGACACTCTCGAAGCGGGTGGAGAGGAGGAGGCAGATGGCGGCGAGCATGTCCAAGTTGAAGAGGGTGTTGCGGTAGGGGTTTGGGGTGGTGAGTTCGTGGGGGAAGGTGCCGTCGGCGACGATCTGGGCGCGGAGGGTGGAGGTTTTGTACTGGTGGCGGAGGGTGGTGAGGGGGCGGTCGTCTTTGGGCTCGGTGAGGTGGGCGATGGCTGCGGCCTGGAGGAGCCAAGAGGTTCCGAGGTGGCTCTTGGTGTCGCGGGCAAGGCCGGCGAGGCGTGAGGTGTTGAGCCAGTCGAAGTAGTCGGTGAACCACTTCGTTAGGGTGGTGAGTTCTTCGGGCGTGAGAGCTTCGGAGTTGATGAGGAAGGGGAGGGATTGGACTACTTCGGCGAGGTGGACGGCCTCGACGACGCCTTCGGGGCGTCCGTTTTTTGCAGAGGGGATGGTCTGGCCGTATTGGATGCTGGGGGTCATGCTGGTGGCGGGGTCGATGAACCAGGCGCGGAGGTGGGCGGCTGCGTGTTGGGCGTAGCGGGTGTCGCTGGTGAGGAGGTAGGCGGCGGCTAGGGCGGGGACGTAGAGGCCGAGGTTGAGCAGGGCGTCGCGGTGGGCGGCGAAGGCGTCGGGGTTGGGGGCGGTGTCGGCGTGCTGGACCCATGGGGCGTTGGGGTTGGCGGGGTCGGGGAAGTGATCTTCGGCTTCGGAGTAGAAGTCGTGGGGGGTGCCGGGGCTGCGAGGAGCGGGAAGGGTGGTGAGGGGGGCGGGCGGCTGGGTGAGGTAGCGGTTGGCCTGGGCGAGGATGCGGTCGTGGTCGATGGCGGCGACGTCGGGGCGGGCGGTGGGTTGGGTTGGGGCTTTTGTTTGGGCGTGGAGGAGGCGAGGGGTGAGGAGGAGGGTGGCGGCCTGGGTGCAGAAGATGCGACGGGTGAAAGCCATTTTGTTTAGACCCTCTTCAGCTATTTTCAAAAGCCTGTTCGGCGGAAGGTTAGCATGAAGGTCCGTGACCTCTTCGGTAGGGTCCCCCCTCCCACTCGGGGGGTATCTTGCGCGTAACTTTATTTTTATCAATGGCTTGCGGACGGTATGTGTCTGCAAAATATTGTAAATAAATGGGTTGTGTGCAAAATACTTTGAATCAATGAGTTAGCGGCACCAGAAAGCCCCGACTTGAGCCGGGGCTTTTTGTGTTCCTGGTTCTATTGTAGCTGGTGGAAGGGAACTGATACGCCACGCGAATGTTCTTGTCTGGCGCGGGGATTTACGGTTTTGGGACTTGACAGGATTTTAGATGGCTTCGGGTTTGAGGACCAGATTTTGACCCTCGCCACTGGCTCTGGTTGTCAGAGAGCGGTTTTTGTCTTCGATGCGGCCGAAGGTGCTGACCAGGAGCCGGACCATCTTGGCGCCGGCGCCGGTGACTGCGGTGGGGATGTCGGAGGAGTCGTTGGTGACGGCCAGCGACTGATGGCGTTTAGGACGAACTTCAAGGCGGCAGCGTTTGTCTTGCGCTCCTGATTTGTCTCCGTTTTCGTCGCTGAGATGGACCTCAACGCGGGTAATTTCATCTTTGAATCGATCGAGGATCCGTTTGAGGTCGGAATCGATCAGGTTGGAGAGTTTGCTATGCATGGAGATGTTTTTATCGCTGCTGATCTGAATCTGCATTCGTTAAACTCCTTCTCACTTACATTCACGATTAGACGCAGCAGATTGGCTTTAAGTGGCCGGTTTTTTTGCACAGGCATGGTCAGCGGTGGAGCGAACTCACTCCAGTGGCACTTTGGTGGCAACGAGCGTTAGACTTGACGATCTTGAAGATCCTCGCATCTCTGTAGTCGGCGGGAAGGACGTTTAAGGAGAGCGAGTGAGGTCGACCGCATGACCAGCGAGGCGAGGCACTATCGAATCGGAGATGTGACTGTCACGAAGATCCCGGAGGTGGAGCTTGCGAGCTTCAGCCTTGCAACTCTGTTGCCCGGGTTTCGCACTGAGGCGTTGAGGGAGTGTCCGGATGGAATTGCGCCGAGGTCGGGGCCGTCAGGACTGGAGAATATTGTTCTGAGCGTGCATACGTGGCTGGTGAAGACGCCTGAACATACGATCTTGATTGACACCGGAATTGGCAATGGAAAGAATCGTCCTTCCGCATCAATCTTTCATCAGCTTGATACTCCGTTTCTCGATCGGCTCGGGGATGAGGGTGTGGAACCAGAGGCAGTGGACTATGTGCTGTTGACGCATCTGCATGCGGATCATGTTGGGTGGAATACGCGATTGGATGAGGATGGGGTGTGGGTTCCTACGTTTCCGAATGCCACGTATATGTTTTCGGCGGTGGAACAGAGATATGGCGCGGGGCTGCACCATGAAGACGGTCGCGCGGAAGCGGTGCGATCGGCGGTGAATATGGGAACGCCGGTGCGTACTCCGACGCGGGGAACTTATCTCGACAGCGTGATGCCGATTCTCGAGGCTGGACGGGATGAGCTGATCAAAGTCGATGGAAGAGAAGTGCTCGACGGGATCTCGTTTGTTCCGACGCCGGGACACAGTATCGATCATGCTGCGATCGTTCTTCGGTCGAAGGGGGAAGAGGCTTTGTTCGGCGGCGATGTGCTGCATCATCCGGTTGAGATCTATCAGCCGGAGGTGGCTTCGATGTTTTGTGAGTTTCCGACGGAGTCTCGTGGCTCGCGATTGATCTTGCTGGATCGTGCGGCTGAGACCGGGGCTACTTATTTCAGCAGTCACTTTAGCGATAGCTCCGCTGGACGGATTACGCGGAAGGGAAGTAGTTATGGGTGGGAGTTTGTTTGAGTGGGGGTGAAGTTGGTGTAACGGCAGGTTTGCGATGTTAGAGAGCGGAACCGCGATCTCCGAGGAAAAGTCTCTGAGATCGCTGTTCCCTCAGCTTTACTGCAAACTTAGTTTGTTGATTTGAGCTGGTGTACGAGCTGGCTGAGATTTTCGACTGTTACCAGGTCCGTTAGTTTTCCTTCCTTGTCGAAGGTGAAGAACTCTGTACCGTCCACGCGAATGCTTTTGTTGGTCGCGGCGATGACGCCTTCGGGGGTGGGGAGATCGCCTTTTTGAGTACCTGTGATGATGAAGCGAATGGCGGCTGTATTGCCGTCGACGACGGTGGTTAGATCGGTGATCTTTACGTCAGGAAACGGTCCAACGAACCTGCCGATTCGACTCACGAAGGCAGCGCGGCCATTGACTTCAGTTCCGTTGGAGTTGACGCGGAGGTTTTCTGTCACAAGATCGCCGTTTTTGTTGAAGTCGCGGTTGTTGAAGTTTTTGTGGAACTGAGAGACGTTTTTGAGAACGAGCTTTTCGTAGGTGCTGTATTGGTGTGGCGTATGTCTCGGAGCGGTGCTCGCGTCTTGAGCGGCACCGGCTTGAGCGAAGCAGGCTCCCGAAGAGAGGAGTGTTCCGATCATCAGGGCTATTACGAATTTCTTCATGGTTGTTTGTCTCCTTGAACTGAGTTCTGTTTGGGTGAGTTGTGTACGGCTTATGATAAAAATTCGCTGGTGTGAATAGGTCTTGATTTGGTGCTGATTCGTCCGAAGATTCGCGGAGGGGGAGAGGCATGAAGCTGGATGTCATCGAGAGGCTTCTTGCGAACCTCGAAGTGGGAGTGGGAGCGTTTGCTTCGTGTGATATCCGACGAGGGCACCAACTTACTTTTGAAGCGCGTCCTGCTGCGGGGGTTCACTACTGCCTGACTGGCAAGGGTACTTTACGGATTCGAAACGGTAAGACAGTTGAGGTACGACAGCACAGCTTCGTTCTGCTGCCCCCCAATGTCATCTATAGCCTGGGGGCAAATGAGAAGGAGGAGAGCGACAGCGTGCCGCGTCGACGGCTCCGGGTGCCTTTGTTCAAGGAGAGCGTTCCGACGATTCGGGCAGGGGAGGGGGCGACTGGAATCGTCACGGTGTGTGGGGAGATTCGCTTCGAAGGCGTCGGCATACCGGGTTTTTTTGCTCAGCTGAGTGAACCGATGATTGAGCACTTTGATGGGCCGGATGGGTTGAGGGAGCAGTTCATTGTTCTTCTGGCGGAGTCTGCGCGGCCTCAATTCGGAACGCGGCCTTTGACGGAGGCGCTGTTGAAGCAGTGTTTGATCTTGCTCCTGCGGCGGAAGATTGAACGCGGCGCGCCTCCGCTGCCCTGGATAGCGGCACTGGCTGATAAGGGGCTATCCAAGGCGCTGCACGCAATTCTTCATCGTTACTCAGAGCCGTTTACTGTGGAGACGCTGGCATCGATTGCCGGGATGAGCCGCGCGTCTTTTGCGTCTCGCTTTACACGGGCCTTTGGCCAGACGCCAATTTGCCTGTTGAGGTCGGCGCGTCTTAGCCGTGCGAGGGAGCTTCTGGCTACGTCAGATGGGTCGATTGATCAGATTGCTCGCTGTGTCGGCTTTTCGAGCCGAAGCAGTTTCTCGCATGCGTTTCGGCAGGCGTACGAGATTGATCCGTCTGCGTTCCGTGCCAGTTCGCTGGTTGGAGCGGACTCGACCCTTTGATATCCGCTTTTGTTTGTGGACGAATTATGAGATCGCGGCGGTGACTAACGATTGGGCTTCGGTTTGGATTTGTTTGAGGTGGTCTTTGCCTTTGAAACTTTCGGCGTAGATTTTGTAGACGTCTTCGGTGCCGGAGGGGCGGGCGGCGAACCAGCCGTTTTCGGTGGTGACTTTGAGGCCGCCGATGGGAGCGTGGTTGCCGGGGGCTTCGGTGAGGATGGCGGTGATGGGCTCGCCTGCGAGTTGCTTGGCTGTGACTTGCGCGGGGGAGAGTTTGGCCAGTTTTGCTTTTTGATCTTTGGTGGCTGCGGCGTCGATGCGTTCGTAGACGGGGTCGCCATATTTGGCGGTGATTTCGGCGTAGAGCTGGCCGGGGTCTTTGCCGGTGCGGGCGGTCATCTCGGCGGCGAGGAGGCCGGGGATGAGGCCGTCTTTGTCGGTGGTCCAGACCTGGCCGTTGCGGCGGAGGAAGGTGGAGCCGGCGGACTCTTCGCCGACGAAGCCGAGGGTGCCGTCGATGAGGCCGTCGACGAACCACTTGAAGCCGACGGGGACTTCGAGCATGGGGCGCTTGAGGCCTTTGGCGACGCGGTCGATGATGGAGGAGGAGACGAGAGTTTTGCCGATGCCGACTTTGTCGGACCAGTCGTGGCGGCTGGTGAAGAGGTACTGGATGCAGACGGCGAGGTAGTGGTTGGGGTTGAGGAGGCCGGTGGTGCGGGTGACGACGCCGTGACGGTCGTGGTCAGTGTCGGCGGCGAAGGCTACGTCGTACTTTTCCTTGTTCGCGATCATGCTGGCCATGGCGTAGGGGCTGGAGCAGTCCATGCGGATGCGGCCGTCCCAGTCACAGGTCATGAAGCGGAAGGTGGCGTCGACGTTGGGGTTGAGGATTTGTAACGGTAGATGATACTTATCGGCGATGCGGGGCCAGTAGTGGACGCCGGCTCCGCCGAGCGGGTCGACGGCTAGCTTGAGGGTGGTGCCTTTGAGGCAGTCGAAGTCGATGACGTTGGCGAGGTCGTCGACGTAGGAGGTGATGTAGTCGTGGCGGTGGGTGGTCGATGCGTTGAGGGCTTTGGTGTAGGGGATTTTTTTTACGGCGGTTAGGCCCGCGGCGATGATTTCGTTGGCTCGGTTCTCGATCCACTTGGTGGCGGTGGTGTCGGCGGGGCCGCCGTTGGGTGGGTTGTACTTGAAGCCGCCGTCCTCGGGTGGGTTGTGGGATGGGGTGATGACGATGCCGTCGGATTGATGATCTTTGTGCTGGGCGTTGTAGGTGAGGATGGCGTGGGAGAGTACGGGGGTGGGGGTGTAGGCGAGGTCGGTGTCGACCATGACGTCGATGTTGTTGGCGGCGAGGACTTCGAGGGCGGTGGCGAAGGCGGGCTCGGAGAGGGCGTGGGTGTCCTGCGCCAGGAAGAGTGGGCCGGTGGTGTTTTGGTCGCGGCGGTAGTCGACGATGGCCTGGGTGATGGCGGCGATGTGGTCTTCGTTGAAGGCGGTTTTGAAGGCGCTGCCGCGGTGGCCGGAGGTGCCGAAGGCTACACGCTGCGCGGGGATGGCGGGGTCGGGATGGAGGGTGTAGTAGGCGGTGATGAGGCGGGAGAGATTGACCAGGTTGGCTGGGAGAGGAAGTTGGCCGGGCTGGTTGGGGGTCTGAGTTTGCTGGTTGCGCATGCCGTTGATGTACCTCTCTGGCGGGCTGGATTTGTTTATGACCTTTGCTTGCTGGTCTCAGCAACTATATGGGATGCGTGTAGTGTGGGAAATGAATGCCAGGCGGGCGGCTGGGAGGATTCGGGATGACACTGAAGTGGCAGGGGAAGGTGCTTGTGTTTTTGAGGTGGTTAGCCTAAAACGGGAATGATCCGTGTTGTGTGTTTTGATTTGGAACACTGCTGGGTTGCTTCTAGCTGCCTTTGACGTGCGCCGCTGAGTTTTGATCGTTGAACAATGGCTGGTTCTGTTGCGCAGAGGGCGCGCGGGGCCTGTCCATGAGGGGTTGGATGGGCCTGGTACGTCGGATTTTGCTGCATGGGGTTGGGCTTGCGGGGGTGTGGGCCGCGGCTCTGCCGGCGTTCGCGGTGGAGGCGACGTTGGTTGCGGACGCTCATGTGAACAGTGCGCGGACGGCGGTCAATAGTGGAACCATCTCGAATTTGAATGTGGGCGGCGGGTATACGTCGCTGCTGCAGTTTGATCTGTCGACGCTGCCGGCGGGGACTACGGCGGCTCAGGTGTCGCGGGCGACGCTGAGGCTGTATTGCAACCGGATGAATACTGCGGGGTCGGTGAGTGTGCAGCCGGTGAATGGGAGTTGGGGGGAGTACAGCGTGACTTATGCGACGCTGCCAGCGCTGGGGAGTGCGGCGCAGACGGTGTCGGTGGGGCAGGCTGGGGCTTATGTTGCCGTGGATGTGACGGGGCTGGTGCAGGGATGGATTAGTTCTCCGTCGACCAATAACGGGGTGGCTCTGACGGCGGGGGCGGCGGTGTTGCAGTTCGATAGCAAAGAGAATGACCTGACGGGGCATGCGGCTGTGCTGGACGTGGCGCTGGCTTCGACAAGCGGGACTGGGGCTACGGGACCTGCGGGGCCTCAAGGGCCGGCTGGACCTGCGGGGCCTGCTGGCGCGACGGGCCCGGTTGGACCTGCGGGGGCGCCTGGGTTGAGCTTCCAAGGAGCTTATGCGGCGGGGTCGACGTATGCGCTGAATGATGTGGTGACGTATCAGGGTTCGAGTTTTGTTTCGTTGACGGGGGGAAATCGGGGGAATACGCCGGGTGTGGCGGCGCAGTGGTCGGTGCTGGCGCAGGGTGGTACGGGTACGGGGTCTGGGAGTGGTACGGGTGGGTTGGCGTATCAGGGGACTTACGCTTCGGCGACGAACTATGCGCTGAATGATGTGGTGACGTATCAGGGGTCGAGCTATGTTTCGTTGATTGTGGCGAACCATGGGAATACTCCGGGGTTGAGTCCGGGGGAGTGGGGTGTGCTGGCGCTGGGGGCGGTGGGGATTCAGGGGCCCGCGGGTGCCACTGGAGCGCAGGGGCCGCCGGGATTGACTGGCCCACCTGGACCCACGGGGGCAGCGGGGCCAACGGGGGCTACTGGAGCGGCGGGTGCGCCGGGGCTGCCGGGGTTGGTGTACCAGGGGAACTACGCTTCGACGACGAACTATGCGCTGGGAGATGTGGTGCTGTCGCAGGGAGCGAGCTTCGTTTCGCTGCTGAATGGGAATCATGGGAATACGCCGAGCTCGAGTCCGGGGCAGTGGGGTGTGCTGACGGCACAGGGACCTGCGGGAGCCACAGGAGCGCAGGGGCCGCAGGGGGTTGCGGGGCCGCAGGGATTGCCGGGGTCGGTGGGGCCGAATGGGCCGCCGGGACCTCAGGGATTGCAGGGGATTCCGGGGCAGGCGGGGGCGCAGGGGTTGACCGGAGCGACCGGGGCGCAGGGGTTGAGCGGGCCGATGGGTCCGCAGGGACCTGCCGGGCCGGTGGGGATGACGTTTCGGGGGGCTTATTCGTCGGCGGTGAGCTACGCGTTGGCGGACGGGGTGCTGTTCAATGGTTCGGCGTATGTGTCGTTGGTGGCGAATAACATTGGGAACACTCCTAGCTTGAATCCAGCACAGTGGTCTTTGTTTGCGACTGGGGCGCAGGGTGCTCAAGGGCCGGCTGGACCGGCTGGTCCACAGGGTTTGCAGGGGCCGGCGGGGGCTGCGGGTGCGGCGGGTCCGCAGGGGGCGACGGGAGCGACTGGGCCGCAGGGGCCTCCGGTGGCGAACTACACGGGGAACTATGTTTCTTCGACGAACTATGGGCTGCATGATGCGGTGAGCTTCAATGGTTCGACTTATGTTTCGCTAGTTGCAGGGAATGTTGGGAATACGCCTTCGCTGAGCCCGGGGCAGTGGGCGGTGTTGGCTGCGCAGGGAGTTGCTGGCCCGGCAGGTGCTGCAGGATCTGCCGGGCCGGTTGGTGCGACGGGAGCCGCGGGACCCGCTGGAGCAATGGGGCCG
Source organism: Tunturiibacter psychrotolerans (assembly GCF_051013365.1). Classification (GTDB taxonomy): domain Bacteria; phylum Acidobacteriota; class Terriglobia; order Terriglobales; family Acidobacteriaceae; genus Edaphobacter; species Edaphobacter psychrotolerans_A. The sequence goes on from NZ_CP132941.1 coordinate 4,456,797, forward strand.
CAGGGGCCTCCGGTGAGCTTTTTGGGCGGATGGCTGGTGGGGACGAGCTATTCGGTTGGAAGTGCGGTGAGTTTTGGCGGGTCGAGCTATATTGCTCTGGTAGCGAATAGTGGGAGAGAGCCGGATGTTAGTCCGACTTTCTGGGGCGTGTTAGCGCAGGCTGGAGCGCAGGGACCGGTGGGTGCGACGGGGGCTACCGGCTTGCAGGGGCCGACTGGGTTTCCGGGCGCACAGGGTCCTGCCGGGCCGACGGGAGCTACGGGCGCGGCGGGAGCGACGGGTTTGACTGGGGCTACGGGGCCTGCCGGGCCACAAGGGGTTGCCGGACCGGCTGGAGTGGCAGGGCCGGCAGGGTTGGCTTATCGGGGAAGCTACTCTTCGAGCACGAACTATGGATTGAACGATGCAGTGAGCTTTTTGGGATCGAGTTACATCTCGCTAGTGGCGAGCAATCAGGGAAACGCTCCGAATGTAAGCCCGTCGGTGTGGGGGGTGCTTGCGGCGCAAGGTGCGGCTGGGGCTGCCGGAGCGACGGGTGCGACTGGAGCGCAGGGGACGCCGGGAGTGCAGGGGGCTCAGGGGGTTGCGGGTCCGGCTGGACCGGCGGGTGCAGTGGGAGTGACGTTTCGTGGGGCTTGGGGAGCTGCGGTTACTTATCACACGAATGACGTCGTGAGTTTTAACGGATCGACTTATCTGGCGACGACAGGGTCGATCGGTTCGGAGCCGGATATAACGCCTGCGTCTTGGGCGGTGCTGGCGCAGAACGGCAGCACAGGTGCTACGGGGCCTGCTGGTGCGGCGGCTTCAGTCAGCGTTGGGTCGGTGACGACAGGTGCGGCCGGGACTCAGGCCAGCGTGACGAACGTTGGAACGGGGAGCGCGGCGGTGCTGAACTTCACGATTCCGCAGGGCGCGGCGGGGGCGAACGGAACGGGAGGCGGTGGGGGTGGTGGAGGGACGAGTGGGATACCGTTTGCGTCGATTTTTCACTCGGTATCGTTCAATCTGCTGTTTCACTCCGTAAACAGTCCGGTGGATGCGACTACGGAGAGCGATTCGGTTCTGACCTGGGTTCCGGCGGGATGCACGGCTACGCAGCTGAGTGTGTTTTCGCGGCAGACGAATACGGTGAATGTGATTCTGCGGCAGGGGACGCCGGGGAATATGGCGAATACGTCGCTGGTTTGTACGGTGGCTCCTGGAGGAGCTTGTACGGAGAACGGGAATGTGGCGGTGGCGGCGGGAAACTTTGTGGACTTTACGGTGACGGGGGCTAGCGGGACGGCTTCGTCGATGTGGATGGCGTTGGCTTGTAATTGAGGTGGGTTGGCCTGCCGGCCGGGCCCACTACGCGTGGGGCGGTCACTTCGTGACTTGTGTACCTTTTTTTCTGGGTGATTGGTGCGGGCCTCCCGTTGGTCGGCGTGCAGATTTCAGAGGCCGGCGGAGATCGACGTGCGGAGTTCTTTTGTGAGCGCGGTGAGAGTGGTGAGTTGTGTTGGCGTGGGCGCTTTGAGGATTTGCTCGATCTTACGGGCGATGTCGGTGCCTTGATGGTAGCCGAACATGCCGAGAGAGCCGGTGAGCTTGTGCGCGATGCTGTAGGCCTCGAGACGTGGCTCTTCGGGGAGTGCGCCGGAGGCAGCCAGAGAAGCGGTGTGATCGAGCAGGTCGAGACGTTCACGCAGGGTTGGGAGATTTTTCTTCCAAAGGGTGGCGAGGACGTTGTCGATCTGGTCGTTTTTTAGGATCTCGGATTTCTTCATCGTGGATGGGCTCGGATCGAGAGGCCTGGGTGGCGAAGTCGACCGCCTGGAAAGTATGCGGGTAGTTTACTGCGGATCGTGCGGTTGGGGAGTGCGAATGTCGTTTGGTCGCCCAGAGGTAATGGGATTGCTAACTGAGCTGCGGTCTTAGCCTAGTCTTTCCAGCCGAGGGCAGTGGCGATCTGCTCGGCGAGGGTGAGGGGATCGAAGGGCTTGAAGAGGATTCCCGCCAGGCCGAGACCTGCGAAGCGCCGCTGATCGACGCCCTGAACCTTTGCGGTGAGCAAAAGGACGGGGATGTGAGCGATGGCGGGAGTCTGCTGCATTTTGGCGAAGGTGGTGGGGCCGTCGACACCGGGCATCATCACGTCCATGAGGATGGCGTCGGGTTGTTCGGCGGAGGCGACGTCGATGCCTTCGGCGCCGGAGCTGGCGGTGAGGATCTGCCAGCCTGCAGTTGCTTCCAGGGACAGTGCGGCTACTTCGCGAATGTCATCTTCGTCGTCAATGATGAGAATGCGTCGCATGAGAGGTCATTCTCTCACGCAACGTGAGTTAGGGGAGTTGTCTTGCTGGCTTCCTGATTGCGTAATCTGCGTCTACGCGGCCGGGCCGGCAGCGGCTAGGTCAGAGAACTTGGTGCGGAGTCGATGGACCATGGAGAGGACTAGCTCTTCGACTTCCTGCGGCTGGACCTTGGCTTTGGTGAGGAATTCGGTGGGGCCCAGGCGGAGCTTGGCCATCTCGGTCTCGGAGATTTCGCGGCCAGAGTAGACGACCAACGGCATGGTGCGCAGGGTGGGTTGCTGGCGGAGCCACTCGACGAGCGAGAAGCCGTCGCCGTCGGGGAGGGTTAGATCGAGGATGAGAAGGTCGGGGGGCCGGGTGATGCACTGGCGGATGGCCTGCTGGCGGGTGGCGGCGTGATCGATGTGGACGGCGGCGTCGTGAAAGCTGGCGGCGAGGACACTGGCAAGGTCTTCATCGTCTTCGACGAGGAGGACGTAAGCGGGGCCTTCGCCCTGGTGGAGAACTCGGCCAAGTTCGGCGAAGAGCAGATTTTCGTTGAAGGGTTTCTGCACCCAGCCCTGGGCGTCGCCGGTGAGTTGTGGGCGGAGGGTAGAGGAGAGCACGCTGAGAACGACTACAGGAATGTTGGCTGTGACGGGGTTGTTGCGGAGGCGCTGGAGAGTCTCCCAACCACTGAGGCCGGGCATGTAGAGGTCGAGGAGGATGGCTTCGACCTGATGCTCGGCGGCGAGGATGAGGGCCTGTTCCCCGGAGCTGGCTTCGACTACGGTGTAGCCCTGGCGGGTGAGGTGTTCGGCTACGACAGTGCGGATGCCGGCGTCGTCGTCGCAGACCAGAATGGCTCCTTCGCCGCGTGGGGGAAGCTGGGACGGGACGGTGACATCGGACGCGCGGCTGGTGCGGGGAAGCATCATGTAGAGCGTGGTGCCGGGGCCGAGGTTGCGTTGAGCCCAGATGGAGCCGCTGTGCTGCTGAACGATGCTGCGGCAGATGGCGAGGCCGAGACCGGTGCCGCCCTTCTGGCGGGCGTCGGAGGGTTCGATCTGCTGGAAGCGGTCGAAGATGGTGTCGAGCTTGTCGGAGGGGATGCCGCGGCCTTCGTCGACGACTTTGAGAAGGATGGAGTCGGAGGCGGCTTCGGTGTGGATGCGGACCGTGGAGGCGGCGGGGGAGAACTTGATCGCGTTCGAGAGGAGATTGGTGAGGACCTGGAGGATGCGGTCGGCGTCGCCGTCGAAGAAGAGAGCTTCGGGGTAGGCGGCCTGGGCGACGGTGGAGGGCTCGAGTGCGAGATGAACGGTGTTCGCGTCGGCCATGGGAGTCATAGTGTCGATGGCTTGCTGGGCGAGATCGCGCAGAGAGCAGCGGCGAATCTGCAGGGGAGCGCGGCCGGACTCCATGCGCTCGAGGTCGAGGATGTCATTGATGAGACGGATGAGGCGGTCGGTGTTGGTGACGGCGATGCGGAGGAGGTTGAGTGCCTTGGCGTCTACGTCGCCGATGATGCCGGAAGAGAGAAGGCCGAGTGCGCCGCGGATGCTGGTGAGGGGAGTGCGGAGCTCGTGCGAGACGGTGGAGATGAACTCGTCTTTGAGGGTGTCGAGTTCGGAGCGGTGCGTGAGCTGGAGAGTGTGTTGATGCTGCTGCTCGCGAGCCTGGTTGAGTTGCTCCGACATTTCACGGCAATTACGTTGAGCACGCAGGAAAGCGACGAGCAAAACTGCGGAGGTTGTGAGGAGCGAGAGATAGCCAAGTAGAGGAAGGATGTGCATTTTTTCCGGTAACCTATAGTAACTGCAGATCAACTTATGGGTAACAATTTTTGGTGACCGTTGGAAAACTTATATCACGTACGTCTCAGAGCGCACTTTGGATGAGGGCTCGGTCGAAACGTTCAGGAACCCCGATCCGTTACGGAAATATTCTGATTTCAGGCTGAGGATGACAGAAAATTAGTTGCAGTGGGAATAACACCTCCGTGGGTTATCAGAGATGACAACATTGGAGGGAAAGCACTTAGGCGCAAAAAAAGGCCGCGTTTTCCAGAGAAAAGGCGGCTTTCATTGGGTTTTTCCGGGTTTAGGCGGTTACAGGGACCTGGTCGAGGATGCTGGCCCATTTCTTGCCTTTTCGGGCGGCCTGGGCGTTCTTGTGGAAGGCATAACCGGTAATCAGGGGGAGAGCGAGGGTGGCTTCGGAGAAGACCATCTGCTCGTAGGTGAGGTCGACTTTGCCCCAGCTGGAGGCCTCTTTGAGGGTCGAGCCGGAGAGGGCGCCGTCACGGGCGTCGGCTACGGTGATCTGGATGGCGTACTTGTGCATCGAGGCTTCGACGCCGAGGATGTCGGCGGCTACTACGATGTCCTGGGCGAAGTTCTTAGGGACGCCGCCGCCGATCATGAGGAGGCCGGTGGTGGGGTTGGCGATCTTGAGCTGGGTGATCTCGTAGAAATCCTTGGCGGAGTCGATGGAGACCATGGGCTTGCCCTGGCGCTCGTGCTGGTGGGCGACGAGGCCGAAGCCGGCGGAGCAGTCGGAGAAGGCGGGGCAGAAGATGGGGACGTTCTTCTCGTAGGCGGCGAGGACGATCGAGTCGCGGCCGCCGGCTTGCGGAGTCTTGCCGTTCTTTGAGAGGTAGGCGCCCATCTCGCGGATGAACTCGCGGGAGCTGTGCGGCTTGGGATCGAGGGAGTTAGTGATCTGGTGGGTGATCTCGTCGCACTGGCGCAGCTCTTCTTCGTCGATGAAGGTGTCGTAGATGCGGTCGATCATGAGTTCGCGGAGCTCAGCATCGCCTGCGCCGTACTTGTACTCGTCGCCAGCGACGTAGTGGTTGAAGCCGAGGGCTTCGAAGAAGTCCTGATCGACGATGTTGGCGCCGGTGGAGACGACGGCGTCGACCATGTTGTTGCGGATGAGGTCGACGAAGATCTTCTGGAGGCCGGCGGAGATGAGTGAGCCGGCGAGACAGAGGATGACGCCGCAGTCGGTGTCGCGGAGCATCATGTCGTAGATGGTGGCGGCGCGGTTAGTGTCACGCGCGGAGTAGGCCATGTGGCCCATCGCCTCAACCAGGGGCACGACGTTATGTTGCTTGATGTCGAGATGCTGGATCGGGCGGGCGAGGAGTTCTTTTTTTGTCGGCATAGCTCTACAAGGATATCAATGTTTTGGTCTGGATTGGCGCGGGTTTTATGTGAATTTAACAATGGGTGACGAAGCCAGGCGGGTGGGCTCACTGCGTACGGTGCATTTCATCGCGAAACTTCGGGTTGGACTGCGCTAACTGCTTATTTCTGCTTCGCTTCAGCGCGAGGATGAATGATGATTAGCTGCGATGAGATTTCTCCGAAACAGCCTGGTCTGCATTTGTGGTTTGCTTCTGCTGCTGCAAGTCGGCTTCGCGCAAGAGGCGAGCTTCCGTCTCGCACCGCTGCATCCAGTGCAGGAGCTGCGCGAAAAGGCGCTTATGGCACAGCCGCCAAAGGAGAAGGGAAGCTTTCGCGCACCCGATCTGGTGGAGTTGGTCAAACTCGATCCCACGATCAAGCTCGACGTGCGGTACGCAACGGCAGACAATTTTCTTGGTACTCCGGTGTATACCGAGGCGCGGACCTTTCTTCAGAGACCGGCTGCCGAAGCGCTGCTCCGAGCCGCGCTCGACCTCAAGTCCCGCGGATATGGCCTGATTCTCTTCGACGGCTATCGGCCGTGGTATGTCACGAAGATCTTCTGGGACGCGACACCCCGGGACAAGAAGATGTTTGTCGCCGATCCAGCTATGGGCTCTAAACATAATCGCGGATGTGCCGTGGATCTGACTTTGTACGATCTGGCAACGGGCAAAGAGGTGACGATGCCTAGTGGATATGACGAGATGACTGGTCGCTCCTATGCGAACTACGCCGGTGGTACGGCTGAGGAACGCGCTCATCGCGCCGTTTTACGCGCGGCGATGGTGAAGCAGGGGTTTGCGGTGAACCCAACGGAGTGGTGGCACTTCGACTATAAGGATTGGAAACATTATCCGATCCTGAATGTGAAGTTTGAAGATCTCGGCGACTAGAGATCTCGCTGCGGATCCTTGTTCAGGCTGGACTGCCGAACCAGCGACGGATCGCCAATGAAAGGATGGTCGGAGGGAAGTTCGTAGCGGAGCAAGATGCCGGAGATCTTCTCGACGAAATAGTTTGCTCCATCGACTTCTCTTCACGATCTCGGGCGGAGATCCTTCGAAAAGTCTTGCGATTAGATCCGATCTGCGATGTTAGCTTCGGGTATGCAAATTGCGCGAAAGTTGCTTCCGCTTCTAGTTTTCACCGCTTCGTTAAAAGTGCATGGCGGCAGTAAGAAGAAGCTGGTCGTCTCGCCCGGCGTGCTCGCTCGCATTCGCGGTGCTCATACGATCTTCGTTTCAAATGCTGGTGAGGACGACAATCTCAGGAACTCGACAGGATCTGCTTATCGCGCGATGTACCAGGCACTGGCAGGCTGGCAAGGGATTCAGCTGGTCGATTCTCCGGCGCATGCCTATCTTGTCTTTCGGGTCAGCGCGGAGGAGAGCATCGACGGCTACAGTGGGTCACCGTTTCCCTCGAAAGGACACCCCACGGGAAATGTGACCAACGAGGCTACCGTGACGTTGGATCTCGGCGTGCTCGATCCAGGGACCCAAAAGCTGATTTGGGATAACCAAGCGGACGAGGACCCCAGCGTGATGGGAAACGTCTATACCAGAGGCGTAAAAAGCGTGCTGGCTCCCATTGAGCCTACAAAGAGTGCTTCTCATCCATTGAACAAACCTGCGCTACTACCGGCGCAGTTAAGGAATCCTACAAAGCTTTTCATTCAGCTGGTGCCGTCGCCCGCGAATTCAGCTGTATCGGGCGCGGGCACTGCCGTTTCACAGGCTCTGCTCAAGCTGGGAAAGTATACGGTGGTTGGCTCCGCGAACGAGGCCGATGTCATGCTCTTGCTGGATGTTGTAGCCAACACGCGGGTTCCTCCCCTGAATTACATGACGGTCCAAGTCCTCGATCCAGGCAGTAAGACCTTTCTCTGGAGCTTCACCCTTGCCTTTGCCAATAACTACAAAATGACCGCTCAGCAACAAATCAACGAGATCATTCCCTATTTTCTCAAGGCGTGGAATGGAGTAATTGGCAAGGACCATATCTGATTCGCAATCATGAAGGAATGCTGAGGGTGTGAGGATTTCGTGTGGCGGCGTGAAGGGACAGAAGCAAGCAACGAAAAACGCACTTGTAACGACAGGCTTAGGCTGCTCGAGAATTATCAGAAGTGCATTTTGCGACGATGAGGGTGATGTCGTCGTGCTGCTCATGGGGGCTGAAGCGCTGGATCTCGCTGATGGTGGAGGAGAGGATCTCCGCTGGTGGGAGATGAGAGTGGCGCTGGAGCTCGGCGATGAGGCGGTCTTCGCCGAACTCCTCTTCCGACTCGTTGAAGGCTTCGGTGACGCCGTCGGTGTAGAGGGCGAAGATGTCGCCCGGAGAGAGCTGGCAGTCTACGGTGGGGGAGTGCCACTCCTCGAAGAGACCGAGGACGGTGGCGGTGGGGTGGAGGCGATCGACCTTTCCGTTGTGGCGGAGAAGGATGGCACAGAGGTGGCCGCAGTTGGCGTAGCGAAGACGCCGCGTGGTGTCGTCGTAGTCGGCGAAGAAGACGGTGGCGTAGGCGCTGTCGGTGGTGTTCTGAAAGAAGAGTCGGTTGACGGATTGTAGGAAGAGCTGGGGTTCGTCGCGGGCCAGGGCGAACTGACTGCGGAGGTTCGCTTGCAGGTTTGCCATGAGCAGGGCGGCGGCGATGCCTTTGCCGGCGATGTCTCCTATGACGAAGCCGAGACGCTGGTTGCCGAGGGCGAGGAAGTCGTAGTAGTCGCCGCCGACGTGGCGGGCCTGGATACAGATGCCGGCGTAGTCGAGGGTTTTGAGCGGCGGGAGGGTCTGGGGGAAGAGTCGCGCCTGGACCTGCTTGGCGATTTCGAGCTCCTGCGCGCTGCGGCGCTCGGCCTCGATGCGTTCGGCTGCCTGGCGGCGCTGGCGTTCAATCTCGCGAGTGATCTGGTCGGAGCCTAGAAGTTCGAAGGAGTTTCCGTCGATGTCGTAGAAGCCGGCGACGGTGCCTCCGAAGAGGGTCTGTTGGGGCGGGTGGTGGAAGCGAACGCCGCGGTTGCGCCACTGCTCGTAGGTGGCGTTGATGTCTTCGGAGAGGAAGCCTACCTGCGTGTTGCGCCCGATGAGCTTGTAGTTTTCAGAGCCACGCTTGGGGGCGATGAGAGCCAGGACTGTGGAGCCGTCGGGGGGAGCGATGGCGACCCAGCGGCCGTCGAAGTCGAAGCGAGCGTCGGCGACGACGCTGAAGCCGAGCTGGTCGACGTAGAACTTGAGGCTGAGGTCGTGATCGCGGACGTAGATTGTGGATTTGAAGACGCGCAGGTAGATGCACTCGGGGCAGTCGCGGGGTCCCGTTTCGGAGAGCAGGGACGGAGTAGTCACGAGGCTGGCGGTGCTGGGTTTCAACGGATCTTCCTCGGTAATTCGATGTACAGGAATTGTCTCAGACCCAATTGGTCGACCGCTTTGAGGAATCAGGGTTTGGACTGGAGGAAGGTCTGGACGGCTTTGTCGAAGGCGGCGGGCTGGTCGTACATGATGAAGTGGCGGGAGTCGTCGATGCGGATGAGTTGGAGATTGGGCTTGGTGGCGTAGGCGGAGGTGTAGAGGGCGGTGACCTGCTCGACGGGACCTTGCGCTGATTCATAGGGGTAGAGGAGGGTCATTGGGGTTTTGATGGTGGCGAGTTGGGGACGAAGGTCGGTGCTGAGGTCTTCGAGCATGGCGTTGGCGAAGACGGTGCGGTCGGAGGCGAGGGAGGAGGCAGAGACCTGGCGTTGGCCTTCGGGATCTTTGACGAGGCGGTTGGTGTACAGGGGTTGGGCGGCGGCGAATTGGTCGTTGGGCATGGCGATGAACTGGTCGTGCATGGCGAGGGCCTGGGGACGGACGGTGTCGACCGTAGCGGCGGGGTTGAAGACGAGGCCGTAGTAGGGAAGGGTGTCGATGATGAGGAGCTTGCTGACGTCTTCGGGGTGGGCCTGGGCGAGCATGAGGGCGAGGAGGCCTCCCATGGAGTGGCCGATGACGGGGATGGGCTGAAGGTGGTTGTCGGTGATGTATTGGTGGAGCTGCTCGACTACGGGGGAGAGGATGGGGCCGGTGGCGTTGGGGCCTTCGGGTTCGCCTGCGAAGCCTGCTAGTTGGACGAGGTGGAGGCGGTAGTGTGTGGTGAGGAGTTTGGCTTCGGCGGCGTAGACGTCGCGGGAACTGGCGAGTCCGGGGAGGAGGAGGACGTCGGGGGCGGTGCCGCGGGGTGCGCCTTCGATGACGACGGAGAACCGCGTCGGTGCGGTGGTGATGGTTTGGGTGGCGGGCTTTGTGGTAGGGGGTTGGCCGAAGAGCGGTTGGCGCAGCAAGAGGAGGGCGGCGAGAAGGAAGAGAAGCGCGAGGAGGCGGAGGGCGGTGCAGGAGGCGGTTTGAGTGGGAGAGGACATGATTGGCTCCTAATCGTTTCTTGACTTGAGTGTGCCGCGGTCGGGGCGTGGATGCCAGTGTTTCGAGTCACTGTTGGCGGGTGACAGTTGTCATTGTGCTAGAGGGATGAGATTACGGGGTGATTTTTATCTTCCGGTTTTATCTGCCTTTGAAGAGGCCGGCGAGTTGTAGGCTTATGGTGAGGGCTTTTACGTGAACGTGAACTTTGCGGAACGGGCACATAACCATAACTGGAAGCTGGACCCGATTGTGCGGTCGCTGCTGGATACGGACTTTTACAAGCTTCTGATGCTGCAGTTTATCTGGAAGAACTTTCCCGAGGTGCATGTTACGTCGGAGGTTACAAATAGGACGGTGTCGGTGAGGCTGTCGGAGGAGATTCCGATGGCGATGCTGGTGGACCAGATGGAGCATGTGCGGGGGCTGAGGTTTAGAAGGTCGGAGATTATCTGGCTGGCGGGCAATACGTTTTATGGGACGCGGTCGATCTTTGAGCCTGCGTTTCTGGAGTGGCTGGAGAGGGACTTTCGACTGTCAGAGTACACGGTGACAGAGCACGACGGACAGCTCGTCATACGGTTTGAAGGGCTGTGGACCGAGGTGACGATGTGGGAGGTCTACGGGCTGGCGCTGGTGAGCGAGATGAAGACGCGGGCGGCGTTGAGCACCTTGAGCGAGCTGGAATTGGATGTTTTGTATGCGCGAGCGAAGACGAAGCTTTGGGAGAAGATCGAACGGCTGCGTGAGGTGCCGGAGGTGAGGATCTCGGAGTTTGGAACGCGGCGGCGACATAGTTTTTTGTGGCAGGAGTATGTGGTGCAGGTGATGCGGGTGGCGCTGGGTGCGAGCCTGTCGGGTACGTCGAATACGTTTCTTGCTTACAAGCATGACTTGGAAGCGATGGGGACCAATGCGCATGAGCTGCCGATGGCGATGGCGGCGTTGGCGGATGGGGATGAGGCGCTGCATGCGTCGCAGTATCGCGTGCTGGAGCTTTGGCAGAGGAGCTACGGTGGGGAGCTTTTGATTATGCTTCCGGATACTTTTGGGACGACACAGTTTTTAGAAGGCGCCCCGGATTGGGTGGCGGATTGGACTGGGCAGCGATGCGATAGTAAAGATCCTTTCGTTGCCGGGGATGAGTATGTCGCGTGGTTGATGGCGCGGGGGCGAGATGCGAAGAAGAAGCGCTTGATTGCTTCGGATGGTTTGGATGTGGACGATATTTTGCGACTGCATGAGTACTTCCATGGCCGGATACGGTTTAGCGCTGGATGGGGGACGCTGCTGACGAATGATTTTCGCGGGTGTCATCCGAGGGGAGAGACGGCGCTTGAGCCGATTAGCCTGGTGTGCAAGCTGATGACGGTGGAGGGAAGGGCGGCAGTGAAGCTGTCGGATAACGCGCGGAAGTCGACTGGGCCGGTGGAGGAGATTGCGCGGTATCGGCGGGTGTTTGGGAGTGTGGCTGTAGAGGGGGCGCTGGTTCTGGTTTGATGTGGCCTGCCGGCCAGGCTCGCTGCGCGCGAGGCGGTCACTTCGTGACTTGTGAACTTTGCTCGCGTTGCTTGCCTGTTTATTTTCTTGAGTAATAGGTTACGTATACTTTTTTGCATGACGAGTTGGATGAGTGGGATGCGGGTTGCGGCAGCAGTGGTTTTGCTGCCGGTGATGCTGGTTCAGCAGGGATTGGCTTGGGGCAGGGATGGGCACATGATGATCAATCGTTTGGCAGGTGCAGCGCTGCCGAGCGATGTGCCGGAGTTTTTGCGATCGAAGCAGGCACTGGACGCGCTTGAATATTATGGGCCGGAGCCGGACCGGTGGAAGTCACCGATGGAGCCGGAGCTGAATGCAGCGGGGTTTCCGGAGCACTTTATTGATCTGGAGTGGGCGGATCTTGTTGGCGAGTTGCCGCGGAAGCGGTATGACTATGTTCGGGCGCTGGCGTTTGCGCAGAAGTCGCATCCAGATTTGGCGTTGACGCCGGAGAAGGTTGGGCTTCAGCCATATGTAACCGTCGAGGTATGGGAGCGTTTGAAGAGTGCGATGCGCGACTATCGGGCCTTGAAGGACGCTCACAAGGATACGAAACCTTCAGAGTGCGAGATTGTGTTTCTGGCGGGATGGCTGGGACATTATGTTGCAGATGGTTCGCAACCGCTGCATACGACGATTCAATACAACGGATGGACGGGGCCGAATCCGAATGGATATACGACGGAGCATAAGATTCATGCTCAGTTCGAATCGACTTTTGTCTCGGCGAACATGAAGGCTAGCGAAGTGGCGCCATTGATCGCGGAGAAGCCAGTGGTGATGGGGGATGTGTTTACAGACTATATGGCTTATCTGCGACACACTAACTCACTGGTGGAGAAGACATATCAGTTGGAGAAGTCTGGGGCGTTCAACGGTGCGGGAACGCCCGACGGGAAGGCGTTTGCAGACGAGAGGCTGGCAGCGGGGGCGACCGAGCTGCGAGACATGATCTATTCGGCTTGGGTGAAGAGCGCGGAGCAGTTGCCGCCTTCGAAGTGGTCGGACTAGCGGTATCAGGGGGTGAAGTTGTTGAATGAGGGAGCAACAGATATTCGAGACTGATTTATTTTTCGGATTGGGTTGTTGCCGAGAGAATTGGGTATTGATGGTGTTCGACTCGTTCGAGAAATCGTCGGAGGAGCGGCGTCAATGTGAGTGCGATGGTCGGAATAGCGAACACGGCCAGGATGGTCCATAGGAGGAAGGCATGCCACTCCCATAGCCAGAGTTGGCGCGAGAGGGCGATGGGATGTTCGCGGGCGGAGCGTAGGAGTTCGCCTGGCGAAAGAGGGATGGGCGCGGTGTGGAAGATGCGGCTGGCCAGGCGGATGAAGGGAATGACGAGGACAAGTTGGAACGGGTAGACGATGTGATTGCCGAGTTGTGAGGCGGCGATGTTGAGACGTAGGACGAAGGCAACGGCAAGGCAGAGAGCGGTGGTGCTGCCTAGGATGGGATTGATGCCGATGAGCAGGCCGACGGCGATGCTCCAGGCTAGTTTTTGAGGAGATGCTCCCATGCGCAGGAGCGCGAGGATGGGAAGAGCGACGCGGCGGTAGAGCCAGCTGTGGTGGACGGGGGTGGGGATAACTTTGTCGTGGGCGTTGAGGTTTGATTCGCTGGGCTGCACTGATGACAGGATAGACTGCGCGAGGAGACTTCGTACGATGGCGCGGGCTTTGAATAAGTGAGGATCGGATCTGGTGATTTTTTTTCGGGCTGTGGGACGTTGCGTTCGAATGGTCGGAATGTTTGTTGCGGCGGGAACGGAACTGGCGGTGAAGCAACCGGAGACGCGGCAGGAGCGAGCCGATTGGCTACATCGATTTTGTGCGCGGGCCATGCGGGGGATGGGGATTGAGATCAACGTCTCGGGCAGTTTTCCGAAACGGGGAGTGGTGATCTCCAATCACCTGAGTTATCTGGACATCGTGGTGTATGCGGCGATTCATCCGTGCGTGTTTGTTTCGAAGGCGGAGGTCGCAGGCTGGCCAGTGGTGGGGTGGATGACGACGATGTCCGGAACGGTTTACGTTGCGCGTGGACATGGTGGGTCTGCGATGAAGGCGCGCGAGGGGATGCAGGCGGCGGTGGATGCAGGGTTGCCGGTTGTGTTCTTTCCTGAAGGGACGACGAGCAATGGGAGTGGGTTGTTGAAGTTTCATAGCGGTCTGCTGGCGCAGCCGCTCGATGGAGGAGCTCCGGTTACGGCTGCTTGTATTCGCTATGGATTCGCAGAGGACAATGGACCGGATGTGAGTGTTGCGGATGACGTTTGTTATTGGGGAGAGCGGAATATGCTCGGGCATATTTTTACGTTTCTCGGGTTGCGCGGTGTGCGTGCGGAGGTGCGGTTTGCCGAGGAGCCGATAGAGTTTTCAAGCGATACTCTGCACAGGAAAGAGGCGGCGGTGGAGGCAAGGGCTGCTGTGGCTACGCTTCGGTTAGGTAACACAATAGTGGGAGAAGAGCGGGTGCCGAGGTAGATGCACCATTTTTGATTCAACGAATGTTCACTTGCCGTGAACACTCTGTTACAGAAGACGACGCACACTGACATCGAAAGCAACCACATTCTGGACGTAGTCAGGAGATTCGATGCTCACAGTAACTGAGTCGCGGTCCGTCCCACTTCTTCCAAATAAAGCAATGTCGCCGGAGTTGCCGTCGAAGAAAGATATTCGACTGGAGGCCGGAGAGTATGTTGTGCGCCTTGCGTTGAGCGAGGGGGAGCGCGCTGCGGCGTACAGGCTGCGCTTTCTGGTGTTCAACCTGGAGATGAATGAAGGGCTCGAGTCGGCCTATGCGGATGGGTACGATAAGGACCACTTCGACGACGTGTGCGACCACATGATCGTGCAGGAACGTGGCACCGGTGAGATTGTGGGAACCTACCGGATGCAGATGGGCGATGTGGCGGGAAAGTATTTTGGTTATTACAGCGAGCAGGAGTTCTGCTTTGCTCCCTATGCGGGAATGCGTGGGCAGATTGTGGAGCTGGGGCGGGCGTGCATCCATCGGGAGCATCGGTCGTCGGAGGTGTTGCATCTGTTGTGGCGGGGGATTGCGCGGTATGCGCTGGTGAACGGCGCGCGTTACATGATGGGGTGCTGCTCTCTGACGTCGCAGGATGCGGAGATGGGGCATGCGGTGTATGAGTCGCTGCGGAACTGCATGGTGGAACCGGCGCTGTTGACGGTTGCTACGCCTGCGTATCGGTTGCCTGCGGCAGAGGTTGAGATGACGGATGTGCGGGCTCCGAAGCTGCTGCGGGCTTACCTGACGATTGGGGCGAAGATCTGCAGCGAACCGGCGATCGATCGCGACTTCAAGACGATTGACTTTCTAACGTTGCTCGATCTGCAGACGCTGCATCCGAGGGTGGCGAAGAGATTTCTTGAGGGATGCTGAGGTGAGTGGGGTGATCGCAGTGTGGCGATTTCTGCGTTCGGGGCTGCGTGGGTTTTTGTTTGTTGGATTGTTGATGGCGGCGGTGGTGGACTGCTGGATGCGGCGCCCGAAGGTTGGTGCGGAGGGTGCCGTATGGATTCACGGATGGTGCCGTCGGATGGTGAAGGCGCTGGGGTTGGAGTACAGCGTTGAGGGAAGTGTGCCTCGCGGTGGGGCAGTGGTGTCGAATCACCTGAGTTATCTAGATATTCTGCTGTACAGCTCGGTGCAGCCATTTGTGATGGTGGCCAAGACCGAGGTGCGTGGTTGGCCGTTGCTGGGCTGGCTGACGGCGCAGGCGGGGACCGTGTATGTGGAACGCGGCGGTGGACCGAAGACGTATCCCGGGGTGAATGCGGCGATGGCGGAGGCTTACCGGAGCGGGCTGCCGGTGTTGTTCTTTCCGGAGGGGACTACGACGGAGGGAGCTGAGGTGTTGCCGTTTCGGCGGGGGCTGTTTCACTCGGTGCTGAATGGTGGGGTTGTGCTGCGGGTTGCTGCGCTGCGGTATTCGCTTGATTCATATGCGGTGAATGGGAGTGCGACGGTGGGCGAGGATGTGTGCTGGTGGGGGGATATGAAGTTTACGCCGCATATGTTCCGGTTTCTTGGGCTGCGGGGGCTGAGGGCGAAGATACGGTTCGGCGAGGAGATCGTTGAGCGGGCGGACCGGTTTGTGTTGTCCGAGACAGCACAGGCGACGGTGGCGGAGATGTATGAGGGGTTGAGGCCTGAAGCTGAGTCAAACGTGGTGTGGGAGGGTGACTCCGAGTTGGTGGAGGCTCTGTAAGAGGCCCCGGCGGGCGGTTGAGCTATATGATCCGATCCTGGTTACATTTGCACCGATAATTGGCACGGTTTTGGTTACAATTTATTCGCCGCTGCCAGTTGCTCCGCTACGATTTGTGGGATGAGAGCGCTGAGGAGGCATGTGAACTGCTTTTCGACGCGACGGCCGGTCTCCATGACATCCTCGTGGTCGATGGTGTCGGCCCTTTCCTCTCCGTAGGCGGGGACTCCGGCGGCCATGTTGGTGACGAGGGAGAGGCCGAGGACTTCGAGGCCCATGTGGCGGGCGACGATGACCTCGTGGACGGTGGACATGCCGACGAGATCGGCTCCGAGGGCGCGGAAGGCGCGAATTTCGGCGGGAGTTTCGAAGCTGGGACCGAGGACAGCGAGGTAGACGCCTTCGGTGAGGAGAAACTCCTGGCGGGCAGCTTCTTCGATGGCGAGGGTGCGGAGCCGCAGGGAGTAGGCGGTGGACATGTCGAAGAAGCGTTGACCGGCGCCGGGTGCCATGGCGAAGCGAGGTTCGTTGGGTCCGAGGGCGGCGTTGGTTCCGGTGAGATTGATGTGGTCGGAGATGGCGACGATGGAGCCCTGGGAGAGGTTGGTTCGGATGCCTCCGGCGGCGTTGGTGACGATGAGGGTCTTGCAACCGAGGAGGCCGAGGACGCGGGTGGGGAAGGTGACCTGACCCATGCTGTAGCCCTCGTAGGCATGGACGCGGCCCTGCATGACGGCTACGGAGACGCCAGCGATGGTGCCGAGGACGAGGTGGCCGGAGTGGCCGACGACGGTGGATTGAGGGAAGTGCGGGATGTCCGCGTAGGGGATGCGGGTGGCGGATTTGACGTGGGTGGCGAAGTTGCCGAGACCTGAGCCGAGAATGATGCCGAGGGAGGGAAGGAGTGAAGTTTTGTTGCGGATGTAGTCGGCTGCTGCATGCGCTTTGCTGTAGAGGTCGGTCGTCTTGGTGGTCTCGGTCATCGCGTTCCTTGCGTCTCCAGGTTCCGGTTTTTGGGGGTACCCCCTCCCCTTATTGGCGGGTAAATTAGCCGGAATGAATAACTTACAGTAGGCCATCCTCTGCAAATTCGTCATTGCAAAAGGGTTACGGCTAAATTCGTCCAGCGAAAGGACTTAGCTTAGCTGCTTGGTCGATGCGGATCCAGACCTCTCTTAAATTCGTCACTGTTATAAGTCTATCGAGTTGGCAGGGGCAAACATGCCACGAATTTCGGATTTATTTTTCACTGGGGCATGGACGCGGAAGACGTGGATTGGCGCGGGTTTGATGGAGCGACGGAAGGCGTATTTTTATTTTGCGAGCGCGCTGGAGGCTTGACAGAAAAAACAGGATGCGTGGTTTGGGGTTGAAGGTGTAGAAGACGATGGCATGTGTGAAGTTTCGGCGGAAGAGTTTGTGAGGAGTGAAAGCATGATCAGGTTCGAGCGATGGTAAGCATGGGCGTTAGTTCTACCGAGGATGTTGCGCAGGTGCTTGCCTCCATCCATACGGAGTCTGGTGCTAGTTTGCTGGCGCTGACGGAGGCTTCGCCGGTGCTGCTGATCTTTCTGCGACACTTTGGGTGTTCCTTCTGTCGTCAGGCGATCAGCGATGTTGCGGATCTTCGTGAGGAACTGGCGCGCCGCGGGGTGCGGCCGGTATTTGTGCATCTGGGCACGCCTGAACGTGCGAAGCCGTTCTTTGACTACTATGGGATCGGGGATGTGGAACGGGTCAGCGATCCCGAGGCTAAGATCTATCAGAATCCGGTGTTCCTGTTGCCGAGGATTCATCCGGCGCTGACGTTGCTGCAGCCTTCGGTATGGGTGGGTTGGTTGACAGGTGCGCTCTTCAAGCACGGGATCGGGGCGATCAAAGAAGACGGCCATCAGATGCAGGGCATCTTCTTTCTGAAAGGGCCGAAGATTGTGCGGCAGTTTCGGTATCGGACGATTGCGGATGAGCCGAATTATTTGAAGCTGGTTGGTTAGAGGCAGTTGTCCTGCCGGACGGCCCGCTGCGCTTGGTCACCCCACAAACGAAGTTTGCGGGGACCCCGATTCGGGCGGCCACTTCGTGGCGGGTGTACCTTTTCTTGCGGGATCATCGGCTCTGGTCCTCCCGTTGGTCGGGTGGGGATCTATCAGAGAACTTTGACTATGACTACGGTGAGATCGTCTTCCTGTTCTTTTGCTCCGGCGAAGCTGGCGACCGCTTCAGAGATGTCGGTGACGAGGGTGGCGGCAGGTTTGTTCTCTTCAGAGAGGACCAGCGCTTTGAGCCGGTCAAGAGAAAACTGCTCTTCGCTATCGTTCTCCTGCTCGGTGACACCGTCGGTGAAGAGGGTGATCACGTCGTTGGCCTTGAGGTTGATAAGAGTGTTTGAAAATTCGGCGCCGGGAAGGATGCCCATGATGGGGCCTGCGTTCTCGAGCAGGAGCGACTCGCCTGTTTGTGGACGGAGGAGCAGAGGCGGGTTGTGGCCGCCGTTGGCGTACTCGAGGGTGTGGAGTTTGGTATTGAAGCGGGCGTAGAACATGGTGACGAAGGTGGCAGGACGGGTGATTTGCTTGAGGCATTCGTCGAGATCTTTGAGGATCGCGGCTGGGCCGCTGAGTTCGTGGGCGCGAAGACGCAGGGCTACGGCGAGTGAAGGCATGAGCAGAGAGGCGGCGGCACCTTTACCGGAGACGTCGGCTATGACGACGTCGACTATCTCGTCGGAGATCTGGAAGAAGTCGTAGTAGTCGCCACCGAGGAGGCGTGCGGTCTGCATGAAGGCTGCGAGTTCGAGCCCTGGAACGATAGGAGCTTTCGGTAGCACCTGGCGCTGGACTTGTGCGGCGAGGAGGAGGTCGCTTTCGTATTCGTCGCGCTGGAGGCGAATCTCGGCGGCGAGGCGGGCGCGTTGTTTTGCGATGAGGCTGACGAGAAACCCAACGATGAGAAAGCCGGCGAGACAGATGATGAAGCGGATGATTCTGACGTGGGTGTCGTCGCCGGCGGGGCCGAAGAACTCTTGCAGGATGGATCCCAGAACAGCGAGCCCGATTGTGATGGGAAGCGGGTTGATGAAGGCGCTGAGAGCAATGGGAAGGACGTAGAGGTAGCCGAGGGAGATGTTGGCTACGACGATCCAGTCGGTGTAAGCGACGGAGACGACGGCGAGGACGACGACCAGGTTTAGCAGGCCAGTGGTTTTTATCTCTTCGGTTTGAACTTGTTGTTTGTACTCGGCACTGTCTTTACTGCTTCTGAGGAATGCCATCGCGCTGAGCTCTCCTGTCTCTACCCGCCTGTGACGCGCAGTTTACTGCATTCTCTTCGTCACGCGATGCGCTGGGAGAGAAGCAGGATTGCGGAGAATTTTATTGCAAAGGGCTGGTTAGACCGAAGTTTATTTGATGAGCATGGAGACGATGCGGTTTTGCTATCCATAGAAGTGATGACGTGAGTTTGTGTCTTTGTGAAACTGATCATGCTAGGATCTTGAGCTTAGGGAACAGTTGGGTAGATCACAATCGCGTCGCAAAAAAAACGCGAATCAGAAGGTTATGTCAGAGAGAGCACGGCAATTTCTACCGATAAATTTCAAAGATCGTTTTCCTGCGCTCGACGGTATTCGTGCCGTGGCTGTGACGATGGTTTTCCTGGATCACTACGGTGGTGGTGCTCACGGTGGAGTGGTACTTCAAGTATTAAATCAGATTCGCGGACGTGGATGGCTTGGCGTGGATTTGTTTTTTGTCCTCTCAGGTTTTCTGATCACAGGCATTCTCTTCGATACGCGGAACGACAGTCATTTTTTCAAACGCTTTTTTGTGCGGCGCAGCTTGAGAATCTTTCCGGTTTTCTATTTAGTGGTGGCTATTCTGCTTGCGCTGACGCCATTCCTCCACTATCAGTGGCGCCCGGGTCACCTGCTGTTTCTTGTTTACGTAGGTAATTTCTGGGGAAACCACGATTTTTCGCTGTACGAGATCCTCAGCAGAAACCATGACACTTTTAAAGTGCAGATCGGCCACTTCTGGTCGTTGTGCGTGGAAGAGCAGTTTTACCTGCTTTGGCCGGTGGTTGTGTGGATGGTGCGAGATCGGACCAAACTGCTGTGGACCGCGGGCGGACTTGCCGTGTTGGCGCTGATCTTGCGTTGCGGGATGATTGCGCTGGCAGGGCCGATCTTGGCGGAGACATGGATTATCCGAACGTTACCGTTCAGGATGGACACCTTGTTGATTGGCGGGATACTTGCGTTGCTGCTGCGCGGTCCGAACGCTGACCGCTGGCAGAGGCTTTGCCGGCCACTCCTGCTGATTGCGGGGCTGGCGAGTCTGGCAGTACTTTTCCTGTCGCCTGCGTATGACTCGGTGTGGCTGTTGACGATTGGTTTGAGTTTTACTGCTCTGGCGTGTGCGGGGCTGATTGGTCTGACGATACGAGCGGGCTCGCCCGCGTTTCGACTGTTCTATGCAAAGCCGCTGCGAATTCTGGGTAAGTACAGCTATGGTTTTTATATTTTTCACGGCTTGTATATCTGGGCGTGGATCCAGTTCCTGATTGTGTTGACCAACCACTTTCATTCCAAGGCGATCGCAGGCATACTCGCGTTGGGGATCAATTTTCCGGTGACCTTTCTTGTTTCGAAATTGAGCTATGACCTGATCGAGGTTAAGTTCCTACGACTGAAGAGAGGTTTTGAATACGATTCGGAGATTGCGGAGCATAAGCATGCCTTCGTTGTGAAGTAGGCGTGGTTGGCTTGGCTCGGGTCCGCGGGGCTATTTGATGAGCATGGAGACGATGCTGGCGGACATGAGGTTGGCCATGGTGCCGGCGAGCATGGCGCGGAGGCCTAGCTGGGCGAGGTCGTTGCGGCGATTCGGGACGAGGGCGCCGATGCCGCCGATCTGCATGCCGATGGAGCCTACGTTGGCAAAGCCGCAGAGGGCGAAGGTGGCGATGGAGAAGGTGCGTGGGGTGAGGGTGGACTTGATGGCGCCGAGTTGGGTGAAGGCGACGAACTCGTTGATCATGGTGCGGGTGCCGAGGAGGTTGCCGATGGTGCGGGCTTCGTGCCAGGGGATGCCGATGAGCCAGGCGATGGGCGCTCCTGCGACGCCGAGAATGGCGTTGAGCGAGTGCGGGAAGGGGATGTGGCCGTGGGCCCAGAGGAAGTCGGAGATGCCGAGCATGATGGCGTTGAAGAGGCCGACGAGAGCGACGAAGCTGATGAGCATGATGGCGACGTTGAAGGCGAGCTTGCCGCCGTCGAGGGTGCCGCGGGCGATGGAGGCTATGAAGTTTTCGTCTTTGTGCTCCTCGTTGGGGGGCATGTGGACGGTGCCGATGGTGGCGGGGACCTCGGTTTCGGGGACGAGCATTTTTGCGACGAGGATGGTGCCGGGCGCGGTCATGATGACGGCGGAGAGGAGGTCCTGCGCGTTGATGCCGAAGCTGATGTAGGCGGCCATGATACCGCCGGAGACGTGGGCCATGCCGGAGGTCATGATGACCATGAGCTCGCTGCGGGTGGCGCCGGCGAGGAAGGGGCGGATGGTGAGGGGAGCCTCGGTCTGGCCCATGAAGATGCTGGCGGCTACGTTGGTGGATTCGGCGCCGGAGGTTCCCATGGTGCGCTGCATGATCCACGCAACGACGCGGATGATGTGCTGCATGAGGCCGATGTGATACATGATGGCGAAGAACGCGCTGACGAAGATGATGGTGGGAAGGACAGCGAAGGCGAGGACGGCGAAGGGCCCGGGGGTGCCGAGGCGGCCGAAGACGAGGGAGGAGCCGTCGACGGAGTGTGCGAGGAGCGAGGTGATGACGTTGGAGGTGTTGTGGAGGATGATTTGGCCGGTGTTCCATTTGATGACGAGGAAGGCGAAGAGGATCTGCAGGCCGAGTCCCCAGGCAACGGTGCGCCAGCGGATGGCGTGGCGGTTGGTGGAGAAGGCGTAGGCGAGGCCGAGGAAGGTGATGAGGCCGAGCAGACCGGTGAATCGAGACAAGGCTTCGCTCCTGCTACTTGGATGAATACGTTGTAAATGCTTGAGATGAGTGTACCGGAGGGGTGGTGGTTAGAGTGGATCGGATTTTAGATTGAGGTTTCGCGCGAGGCGATGGAGGTATTTGGGGTGAATGCCGAGGGTACGCGCGGCTTCGGGATAACTGCCTTTTGCATCGCGGAGGGCTGTCGCGAGGAGTTCCTTTTTTGATTGGTTGAGGACGTCGTGATATTTCGCTCCTGCGAGCTTTGCGGACTGCTCTTCGAGGATGATGGTGGGGAGGTCTTCGGCGAGGATCTCTTCGGTGAGGCCGAGGACGATGGCGTGTTCGATTGCGTTCTCGAGTTCGCGGACATTGCCGGGCCAACTGTAACCCATCAGCAGGGAGCGTGCGTCGGAGGAGATGCCTTTGAAGGGGCGCTTGTTTTTTTGCGCGTATTTGGAGGCGAAGTAGAGGGCGAGGAGAGGAATGTCTTCGCAGTGCTCTCGCAGGGGCGGCACGGAGATGGAGACTACGTTGAGGCGGTAGTAGAGGTCCTGGCGAAATTCGTTGGACTTGATGGCTTGTTCGAGATTTTTGTTGGTTGCGGCGAGGACTCGGGCCAGGAAGGCGACGGGGCGGGTTCCTCCTACACGCTCGAACTCTCTTTGCTGGAGGACGCGGAGGAGTTTGGCTTGCATGGGGGGAGCGAGTTCGCCGATCTCGTCGAGGAAGAGGGTTCCGTCTTCGGCGGCTTCGAGCTTTCCTTTCCTCATGCCGATGGCTCCGGTGTATGCGCCTTTTTCGTGGCCGAAGAGTTCGCTTTCGAGGAGGGTTTCGGGAATGGCGGCGCAGTTGATGGCGATGAAGGGGCGATCGCTTCTTGGGCTGCTTTGGTGGATGGAGCGGGCGATGACCTCTTTGCCGGTACCGCTCTCGCCGCGAATGAGGACGGTGGACGCGGTGGGAGCGACGCGCGCGATGAACTCGCTGACCTGACGAATCTGCCGACTTTCGCCGACGAGGTTGCTGGCGGGATTGAGTTGTTGTTTTAGTTGCGAGTTCTCTGAGCGCAGAGCATCGAGAGCGAGGATGTTTTCGAGTGTGACGGCTGCGATTCGGGAGGCAGAGTCGAGGAAGTAGATGTGATCTTCGCGGAAGGGCGGCGCGGGATGCTGGGAGGTGAGATAGATGACGCCGATGGTTCGTTCGATGGCGACGAGGGGAAGACAGAGGATGTTGTGGGGATTGCCGGAGTCTGGATCGGCGTCGATGTGGACGGCGGTGCGCTCCCAGAAGGCGCGATGAACGAGTTCGCGCTGGATTTCGGTTTTTGACGGAGCGTCGGGTTCCCGACTCCAGCTACAGACTTCTAACGTGTCTTCTTCGAAGTCAGTGAAGAGTACGACGGCTCCTTCGTCGGCTGGAACCACTTCAAAGATGAGTTGCAGAAGTTCGCGTTGGAGAAGTTGGGAGTCCCGGATGGAGTTGATGACGTTGCTGATTCTGAAGAGTGCGGTGAGATCGCGGGCCATGCGTCCGACTTCTACGCCAAAGGAGGGGAGGCCCGCTGGTGGGGCGATTCGAGTGCTCTCCGAGGATGGGTTGGAAGGGAGATCCGTTGAGCGTCTTCTTGGGGTGGTAGTGACTTCGCCCTCGTGCATGAGGAAGAGGAAGTCGGTGTTGCCGATGCGGATGGTGTCGCCGTGCTCGAGCGATCGGCGCAGGATGGGCATTCCGTTCACGAAGGTACCGCTTCTGCTGTCGAGGTCGATCAACTCATAGTGGCCGTTTAGTTTGCCAGTTTTTTGAATGGTGCAGTGTCTGCGAGAGACGGCCGGATCGCTTAGGCAGAGCTGGTTTGCTTCGAGTCTGCCAACAGAGATTGGGCTGTCGATCAGCTCTCGAACGATTCCGGTCAGCGAACCCGAGATGGCGAGGAGCCGCGGTTTCATCTGGCCTCCGATGAACGAAGTGTAGCGAATCGGCAGGAGAAATACGATCTCGAGGGTGGCGGGAACCGATCGGATACTCAGGGGAACCATTCGGATACCAACGAAAGGCCGGTGGGCGCTAGTCGTTGCCTATGGAATGGAGGCGCGAGTTTCTATCTTGTTGGAAATATTGGTAGCGATTTTTGGTGTGGGAGTTTGGGCGGGTTTGGCAGGGCGCTTGCAATATATCCGGGCGTAACAACACTCTCCGGAGAGAACGAAATCCAGAGACCAAACGGGACCTGAGAGATATCTCACAAAGGAGATCGTCATGAAAAACCTTACCGCTATTGCACTTTTCGTCGCCGCCGGGTTCGTCACCGCTGGTAGCGCTCTGGCCCAGGATCACAAGGTCACAGCAACCGTACCCTTCAACTTCACGGTAGATGGCCGCACGCTGCCCGCCGGGAATTACACCATTGGCAACGATGCCAGCTCGCCGCGGATACTTACGATTGCTGATCGCAAAGATGGCGTTGCTGTCATGACGATCACGATTCCGGATTCCGGCTACGCAGCCGACAACAAGCTGGTCTTCCACCGTTACGGAAACCAGTACTTCCTGAGCGAGGTTCGTACAACGAGTGGGACGATGACGTGCCACCTGTCGACCTCGAAGCAGGAGAAGTGGGCCAAGGCGCAGACGCAGGAAGCTTCACTGCGCGTGAACAACGATGTACTCATTGCACTGAAATAATGGTTCTCTCTGGTTGTGAAGGCCCGGCGTCGATGTCGCCGGGCCTTCTCTTGCTTGGTAAAGAACCGGCTCTGGAACCTGGAGTCAGGTCCGGGTAATTACTTCGCGAATAGATGGTTGGAGTTGCGGTGCGGTCGGCGTTATGTGAAGAGTTTCGCGAAGCATGGCTTCGGGTTCGTCGAGGAGGGAGACGTCTTCGGTGAAGAGTGTGATGAGGGGTTGGCCTGCTTTGATTGGGTCGCCTAGTTTTGCGTGCATCTCGATGCCGGCGTGAGCGCTGACTGGGTCGCCGGGTTTTGCGCGGCCGGCGCCGAGACGCTGGACGGCCCATCCTACTTGTTTGCAGTCCATGGAGGCGAGGTATCCGGCGTGGGTTGCGGTGAGGGTGCGGGAGGCGGTGGGCTGGTGGTGTGCGGCGGGGTCGTGAAAGATGGAGACGTCGCCGCACTGGATGGCTACGATTCTGAGCCAGGCTTTGAAGGCTGCGCCGCTGAGGAGAATCTCGTCGGAGAGTTTTGCTCCGGCTTCGGGGGTTGGCGCGTGGCCGGCGAGGTGGAGCATCCAGCCGGAGAGGATGTTTGTGAGCTGGATGAGGTCGGCGGACATGGGGTGGCGGTCTTCGATCCGTTTGGCGCGCAGGATGTCGACGCACTCCCATACTTCGACCCAGTTGCCGGCGAAGCGGCCGAGGGGTTCGTCGTGATTGGTGAGGAGCGCGATGGTGCGGGTGCCGGAGGATTCGCCGGTCTGGACCATGAGTTCGGCGAGGAGTTTAGATTGGTCGTACGTGGGCATGAAGGCGCCGCTGCCGGTTTTGACGTCGAGGACGAGGGCGTTGAGGTCTTCGGCAAGTTTTTTGCTCATAATGCTGGCGGTGATGAGGTAGGGCGATTCGACGGTGCCGGTGTGGTCGCGAAGGGCGTAGAGGATGCGGTCGGCGGGAACGAGGCGCGGGGTTTGGCCGACGAGTGCGGCGCCGCATTTTTCGAGGGAGAGAAAGATCTGGTCGAGGGTGAGCTGGGTGTTGAAGCCGGGGATGGTTTCGAGTTTGTCGAGTGTGCCGCCGGTGTGGCCGAGGCTGCGGCCGGAGATCATGGGGACGCAGATGCCGGGGATTCCTGAGGGCGTGGGAGAGGCGAGGCCAGCGGCGGCGAGGATGGGGGCGATGAGGAGTGAGGTCTTGTCGCCGACGCCGCCGGTGGAGTGCTTGTCGACGGTGAAGGTGTGGAGGGGTGAGGCGTCGAACGTTTCGCCGGAGTAACGCATGGCGGAGGTGAGGGTGGCGAGCTCCTGCGGGGTGAGGCCGCGATGGAAGACGGCCATGAGGAAGGCGGCGATCTGGGCGTCGGTGACGAGCTGTTTTTGTGGCGTGCGGTGGACGAGAGCGTAGATGAAGGCCTGAATCTCGTCGTCGGTGAGGACGCGGCCGTCGCGCTTGTGGAGGATGACGTCGATGGGATGGATGGTTTGGGTCATTGAATTTGTTTCGATGTTGGTTACGATTCTAGAGAAGGAAGGCGGCGGGTAGGAGCTCGGCGATGGTGGCCTGGGCGATCGTGCCGGCTTCGGCGGGGTAGAAGACGATGGTGTCAGGTGTGCTGAATTCGTGGATGGTCTGGCGGCAGGCTCCGCAGGGTTGGCTGGCGGTCTCGTTGAGGTTGGCGACGGCGATGGCGCGGATGCGGATGCCGGGGCCGTGGAGGGCGACGGCGGAGGTGATGGCGGTCTGCTCGGCGCAGGTGGTGAGGCGGTAGGAGGCGTTTTCGACGTTGCAGCCGGTTACGATGGTACCGTCTGTGAGGAGGACGGCTGCGCCGACGCGGAATTTGCTGTAGGGGGCGTAGGCGTGGTGGGCCACAGTGACGGCATGCTGTTGCAGACTGGCGATTTGCGTGGGGGTGAGGTCGCTGGGGTGGTTTTTGGAGAATTCGTCGGATAGTTCGGAAGACATGATGTGAGTGAGGCTATCGGGTGCGGGGGACGATAGCAAGTGGCGAGGCGCCTCATGGTTGCCGTCCTGCGCCCGATATATGGTGTGTGGACGAGCTAACGAAAGAGTTTATTGCGGAGAGCCAGGAGGGTCTGGACCGGATGGAACGGTGCCTGACCGAGCTGGAGATGCGGCCTGACGATAGTGGATTGCTGGGAGAGATCTTCCGCGCCGTCCATACGATCAAGGGGACGACGGGATTTCTGGGATTTGATCGGCTGGAGAAGCTGGCGCATGCGGGTGAGCATCTGCTGGGGTCGCTGCGCGATGGGCGGCTTGCGGTGAGCTCGGATCTGATCAGCGGATTGCTGCGCCTGATGGATGGGCTGCGGGCGATTCTGGTGCTGATCGAGGAGACGGGGAGCGAAGGGACTCGGGCGGGCGATGAAGATGGCGAACTGATCGCAGAACTGGCGATGCTGAACGGGCAGACGCCGTCGGAGTTGCCGGAGATAGAGGCTCCGCAGATTGCGTTGGTGGATGCGGCGGGCAAGGCGGAGGGTGCTGTGCCGAGCGCGCCGAGTGGTGGTGCGGCTTCTGCGTTGCAACCGACGGTGGTAACGGAGAAGGCGAGCGCGGATAAGACGTTGCGGATTGACGTCGATGTGCTGAACCGCATGATGAACCTGGTGGGCGAGCTGGTGTTGACGCGAAACCAGATGCTGCAGAGCGGGATGGAGGCGGCGAACTTTCCGGAGTTGGCACGAAGGCTGGATAGTGTGACGGCGGATCTGCGCGAGACGGTGATGCAGGCTCGGATGCAGCCGGTGGGGAATCTGTTTGGGAAGTTTCCGCGGATGGTGCGGGATCTTGCGCGGACGTGCGGGCGCGAGGTGCGGGTGGAGTTTAGCGGGCAGGAGACGGGACTGGATAAGAGTCTTCTCGAGGCGATCAAAGATCCACTGACGCATGCGGTGAGGAATGCGGTCGATCATGGGATCGAGTCTCCTGCAGACCGTGTGCTGGCGGGGAAGTCGGCTGAAGGGTGTTTGCGGCTGAAGGCGTTTCATCAGAGTGGCTCGGTCGTCATCGAGATTGAAGATGATGGCGCGGGGATTCCAATTGAGCGGGTTTTGCAGAAGGCGATCGAACGCAATCTGGTGACGGCGGAAGATGCTGCTGGGATGTCGGAGCGGGAGGCGTTGCAACTTATCTTTCTGCCGGGATTTTCGACGGCTGCTACGGTGACTACGGTTTCGGGACGTGGCGTCGGCATGGATGTGGTGCGCGCCAACGTGGAGAAAGTTGGCGGGAGCGTTGAGGTTGAATCGCGCAGAGGCGTGGGGACTACGCTACGCCTGCGGGTGCCGCTGACGTTGGCGATTGTTCCTTCACTGGTGGTGAAGAGTGGAGGGCAGGCGTTCGCGCTGCCGCAGAGCACGCTGGTCGAGCTGGTGGATATTCCGGAGCGTGAGTTTGCGCAGGTAGTGCAGAGGATTGGTTCGTCGGAGCTGTATCGGCTGCGAGAGCGGTTGTTGCCGATGGTGTGGCTCGATCGTTTGCTGGGGTTGGATGCTGATAATCCGGATCAGTCGAAGGGACACTATCTGGCGGTGCTTGAGGCGGAGGGTTGCAGGTACGGACTGGTGGTCGATGACTTGATGTCTCCGGAGGAGATTGTGGTGAAGCCGCTTTCACCGGTGCTGCGTGAGATTGGCTTGTTCTCCGGCGCGACGGTGCTGGGGAATGGATCGCTTGCTTTGATTCTGGATGTCGGTGCGACTGCAGCTCGTGCGGGGGTGAAGCCGATTGAAGAAGAAGTTGGCGGGATCGGCGCAAGAGAGGCTGCGGTGCATGAGGCTACGGGCTCTTCGTTCCTGATCTTTGAGGATCGTGTGAGGGAGAGAACGGCGCTGCCGCTGGATGTTGTGGAGCGGATTGAAAGCGTGCCGCTGGGGCAGATCGAATATGCGGGTGGACGTGCATTGCTTCAGTACCGTGGGGAACTGCTGCCCTTGAGGGATGAAGGAAATGTGTTGATTGAGATGGAGGCGGCGCGGCAGGCGGGCGAAGAGGCGATGGTGACGGTGTTGATCTGCGGCGATGCCAACGTGGGAGGAGCACAGCGCGGCGGCATGGTGGTGCGACGAGTGCTGGATGTTTCAAACGGAACGCTGCTCGATCAGGATGAGGCGACCGAGTGGATGGAACTCGCTCTGGTGAAAGAGAAGCTGACGCTGGTTCATCGTGAGTTTGGAGTGAAGGCGAAGGCTGGATGGCAGGAGGTCGCGTGAAGATAGCAGGTCGGGAGAAGGTTGACGAAATTCAGGATGAGAACGACGCGGTGTCGCTGTGTTCGCTCTTTGCGGGCAGTGAGATGTTCGGCATCGATACGAGAAAGATTCGCGAGGTACTTGGAGAGCGGGATCTGCAGCGTGTGCCTATGTCACCGACGTTCATTGCAGGAGTTGTTCCCTATCGCGGCGAGGTGCTGACGACGGTGAATCTTCGCGCTTTGCTGGGGATGGAGGCGCACACGGGGAAATGCTGCGTGTTGGTGATGGCCGATGATGAAGCTGCGGAACGGTTTGGCCTGGTGGTGGATGCGGTGGGCGGAGTGGTTACGGTGAGCCGGCGAGTGTTGGAGGATAACCCATGCACATTGGAGGCTCGGGGCAAGTGGCTGTTTGATGGCGCCTACAAGATGGAGGCGGGGCTGATGGTGCAGCTCGATCCGCAGAAGTTGTCTCCGTCGCGGTTGTCGGAGGTTGGGCTGTTCAAAAATAGTTCGAACGGAGGCATAGATGCGAGCCCTGATCGTTGATGATTCGAGCTTTATCCGCGAGTATTTGCGGCACCTGCTGAACCGAATGGATGTTGTGTGTGAAGAGGCGAAGGATGGCAGCGATGCGCTGGCGGTGCTGGCAGCGGCGGAGTCGTTCGATCTGATGCTGCTCGATGTGAACATGCCCGTGATGAACGGTCTGGAGTGCGTGAAGAAACTGCGTGAAGCGAGGCTGGGCCCGGCGATGAAGGTGATGATGGTGACGACCGAGGCCGATCACTCGTTTATTACGACGGCGCTCGATAACGGTGCGGACGAGTTTCTGATGAAGCCATTCACTCCCGAAAGCCTTCGGGAGAAGATGCTTCTGCTTGGTGTAATCGCTGCTTGAAGCTGTGGGTGGAAGAGGAAGGCTGAGGAAAGCAGACATGAAAGCTTCGGATGAACGGCCGCTCCGCATTCTTGCCGCGGACGACTCGGCGGTAATGCGCGGCGTAATGGGGAAGCTGTTTCGAACGCATGCCGAGGATCGGTTGAGCGAGCTTCCGCGCATGGAGTTGTGCGGGGTTGCACAGGATGGGGTCGATTGCCTGGAGGCGGTGAAGCGGCTGATGCCGGATGTGCTGGTGCTGGATCTTGAGATGCCGAGGCTGAATGGGCTGGAGGTGTTGCGCCGGTTACAGGTGGAGAACCCGGCTCTGCCTGTGATCATGTGCAGTGCGCATACGGAGCGTGGAGCGAGGTCGACTCTGGAGGCGCTGGCGTGCGGCGCTGCGGACTATGTGACGAAGCCCGCGGAGCAGCGAGACTTTGCTTCGGCGATGCTTTCGCTGTCGCAGCAACTGCTGCCGCGAATTGCTGCGCTGGCCAAGGGGGGAAAGCGGAAGGAAAAGAATGCTGTCGCGCGGAGTGGCTTGGGAAGTGCTTTCAATGTTTCGTCGAGTGCAGTGCCGACGAAGACGTCTTCTCCGATTGAGGTGGTGGTGATTGGGTTGTCTACGGGGGGGCCGTCCGCGTTGGAGCAGTTGTTGCCGAGGCTGCCGGCGGACTTTCCTGTTCCTGTGTTGATCGTGCAGCATATGCCGAAGCTGTTTACTGGCGCGCTGGCGGAGCGGTTGGATAAGAGCTGTGCGCTGCGAGTGAAGGAAGCCTATGAGAACGCCATAATTCGACCTGGAACGATCTGGCTTGCTCCGGGGGATGCGCATATGGAGGTTGGTCCGGGCAACGGATTAACGGATCGGCATGATGGGAGTTTAGCGGGGAGGAGCAGCAGAGTTCGGCTGCATCAGCGGGAGCCTTTAAATCATTGCAGGCCTGCGGTGGACTATCTGTTTTTCTCTGCGGCGCGGATGTATGGTGCTTCGGCCTTGGCGCTGGTGATGACGGGAATGGGAGCAGATGGGCTGGATGGGGCGCGAGCTGTGCATGAAGGCGGGGGAGTGGTGCTGGCGCAGGATGAGGCGAGTTCTGCAGTGTGGGGGATGCCGGGGAAGGTGACCGAGGCTGGTATAGCGAGTGCGACGCTGCCGCTTGTAGAGATTGCGAGTGCGCTGAAGCAACGAGTCAACGCGGGAAGACTGATGAAGATGGATACGGCACACCATGCAGCATCCACGATGGTGCCGCGGCGGGAGATGACCGATGGCCTGTTCTGATACGGATTACGCTTATCTTCGTGAGCTTGTGCTGGAGCAGTCGTCGAACCTGATTGATCCGTCGCGCAACGCTCTCTTCGATACGAGATTGACGCCAATTGCAAGGTTGTCGGGCGCGGACAGCCTTGGAGATTTCGTCAATATGTTGAAGTCGGGGAGGCCGGCTCATCTGCATCGCGCGGTTGCAGAGGCGATGACGATTAATGAGACGAGCTTCTTTCGGGATATGAGGCCGTTCGAGATGTTGCGGCAGGTTTTGATTCCGCGATTAATCGAACAGAGAAAGGAAGCGCGGCGTCTGCGGATCTGGAGCGCGGCGAGTTCGACCGGACAGGAGGCTTACAGTCTGGGGATGATGATCGTGGAACATTTTCCGGAGCTTGCGGGTTGGGATGTGAGGATTGTGGGCACGGATATTTCGCGACACGTCGTTGATTATGCGCAGAAGGGGCGGTATCGGCGACTGGAGGTAAACCGGGGACTGCCGGCACGGATGTTGCTGAAGTATATGACCCGCGATGGAGAGGAGTGGGAGATCAGTCCGCAGGTTCGGTCGCTGTGTGAGTTTCATTATGCCAATTTGTGTGGGCCGCTTCCTTTTCTACCGTTCTTCGATTTGGTGCTGCTAAGAAATGTGCTGCTTTATTTTTCTCAGCAGGATCGCAGGACGCTCTTCAATGAGATTCATCGGAAGCTATCGCCTTCGGGCTACCTGGTGTTGGGAAACGCGGAGCAGGCGGAGGATTCGACCAACCTGTTCGAGGTGGAGTTTGGGGCTGACTGCTATTTCTATAGTCCCGTGAAAGCCTCGTGAGGATTTTTGACTTAGGGGCTTAGAAGCGCATCCAATTGTGTGCGGCAGTTATGCTGCTGACAGCGCACATGAGGACTATGCCGCCGAGTTCTGCCAAATCGAGGAAAAAAGTTGCTATTGAAGCTGCGTTGCCGCCAACGCCGAATCCTGGGGGCGATGCAGCGTTAGCGCTGTTTCATCCGATCACGGCGAAGTGGTTTCGGGCAGTGTTCGATGCTCCGACTGCTCCACAGGTGGAGGGTTGGCCAGCGATTGCTCGTGGAGAGTCGACGCTGATATTGGCGCCGACAGGCACGGGGAAGACGCTGACGGCGTTTCTGTGGTGTCTCGATAAGTTGATGATGGGGACTGCGCCGGAGGCCGAGCGCGGATGTAGGGTGGTGTATCTTTCGCCTTTGAAGGCATTAGCTGCGGATGTGGAGCGTAATCTGCGGTCGCCTTTGGTGGGCATCGCGAACATGGCGAAGCACGAGGGTGTTGCAGTGCGGATGCCGGAGATTAGCGTGCGTACGGGCGACACGTCGCAGAAGGAGCGTGCGAGGTTTCGGAAGCATCCTGGCGATATTTTGATCACTACGCCGGAGAGTCTGTATCTGCTGCTGACGTCGGAGGCGGGAGAGTCATTGCGGTCGGTGGAGACGGTGATCGTGGATGAGATTCATGCGCTGGTGCCGAGTAAACGTGGGGCGCACATGGCGTTGTCGCTGGAGCGGTTGGAGGCGCTGACGGGGAGGAAGCTGCAGCGGATTGGGCTGTCGGCTACGCAGAGGCCGTTGGAGGAGGTGGCGAGGTTTTTGGGTGGGGCGGAGACGTCTGGATATGTTCCTGTGGAAGGCACGAATTTAAGTCATGCTGCGGAGGTTGATGCAGAGACGAACAGTGTGTTGATGGAGGTGGCTGGCAGTGAGGACTCGCGTGCGGAAGGAGGAGCGAGTGCTGCGCGGTTTCGGCCGGTGACGGTGGTGAATGCTGGGGCGAGGAAGCTTCTCGAGCTGAAGGTGGAGGTCCCGGTTGAGGATATGGCGCGGCTCGGGGAGATTCAAGAGCAGCCGAGTGGGCCGGCGTCGCAGGGACCGAAGAGGACGTCGATCTGGCAGTCGATTCATCCACGGTTGCTTGAGATTATTCGGGGGCGGACTTCGACGTTGATCTTTGTAAATGCGCGTCGAGTGGCGGAGAGGCTGGCGGGGGCTTTGAATGAGCTTGCGGGCGAGCAGGTTGCGCTGGCGCACCATGGTTCGCTGGCGGCGGCGCAGAGGACGGAGATCGAGGAGTTGCTGAAAGCGGGAAGGATCAAGGCGCTGGTGGCTACTTCGTCGCTGGAGCTGGGGATCGATATGGGGGCGATTGATCTGGTGATTCAGATTGAGGCTCCGCCTAGTGTGGCGAGTGGGATGCAGAGGATTGGAAGGGCGGGGCACCAGGTGGGGGCTCCGTCAAATGGGATTATCTTTCCAAAGTACAGGGCGGATTTGATTGCGTGTGCGGCAGTGACGCGAGCGATGCATGAGGGCCATGTGGAGTCGACGCGGTTTCTGCGGAATCCGCTGGATGTGCTGGCGCAGCAGATGGTAGCGGTAATTGCGCATCCGCCTTTGAACGTTGCCGATGCAGAGAGGCGGACCAAGCACAAGACCGAGGAAGAGGAGAGTCCGGGACTAAGCTATGCGGCGCTGTTTGGTTTGGTGCGTGGGGCAGCTCCATTTGCGGGATTGAGTCAGAGCGTGTTTGATGGCGTGCTGGATATGTTGGCGGGGCGGTATCCGTCGGATGAGTTTGCGGAGCTGCGGCCGCGGATCACGTGGGACCGGAATAAAAACTGGATTACACCGCGCGCGGGGGTAAAGCGGATTGCGATCTTGAATGGGGGGACGATTCCCGATCGTGGGACGTATGGGGTGTTTCTGGCGGGACAGAGGTCGAAGCCGGTGCGTGTGGGTGAGCTGGATGAGGAGATGGTGTTTGAGAGCCGAACGGGAGATACGTTCATCCTTGGGGCTTCGACGTGGCGTATCGATGAGATTACGCATGACCGGGTGCTAGTGACTCCGGCTCCTGGTGAGGCGGGGAAGATGCCGTTCTGGCATGGAGATCAGGCGGGGAGGCCGCTGGAGTTTGGGCGACGGATTGGCGCGTTGGTGAGGGAGTTGCGGGAGGCTCCGCGGAGTGTGGCGATGGCGCGGCTGACGACGGAGCATGATCTGGAGCCGGGGGCGGCGGAGAATGTGCTCCGGTATCTCGCCGATCAGGAGCTGGCTACGGTAAATGTTCCTGATGATCAGAACATTGTTGTGGAGCGGGTGAGAGATGAGCTGGGGGATTGGCGTGTGTGTGTGCTGACGCCGTTCGGCAGCAGGGTGCATGCGCCGTGGGCGATGGCGGTGACGGCGAAGCTGCGGTCGACGAGTGGGCAGGAAGTTGAGACGATGTGGTCGGAGGATGGCTTTGTGCTGCGGTTTGCCGAGACCGAGGAAGCTCCGGCGATTGATCCGATTCTGCTGGAGCCGGAGGAGGCTGCGGAGTTGGTGCTACGGCAGTTGGGATCGACGGCGTTGTTTGCGGCTAAGTTTAGGGAGAGCGCGGCGAGGGCTTTGTTGCTTCCGAGAAGGAGGGCGGATGGTCGGACTCCACTCTGGCAGCAGAGGAAGCGCGCGTATGACTTGCTGAGTGTGGCGAGCAGGTATGCTTCTTTCCCGATTGTGCTCGAGGCTTACAGGGAGTGTCTGCGCGATGTGTTTGACATGCCTGCGCTGATGGAGACGCTGCGGAATATTGGAAGCCGTTCGCTGCGGGTGCATACGGTGGATTCGCGGACTCCTTCTCCGTTTGCTTCAGCGTTGCTGTTCAGTTATGTGGCGAACTATATCTACGATGGGGACGCGCCGCTGGCTGAGAGGCGGGCGCAGGCGCTGTCGATCGACCAGGATCAGTTGCGCGAATTGATGGGGGATGCGGATCTTCGAGAGCTACTGGATCGGAGTGCGATTGAAGAGACGGAGGAACAGTTGCAGTGCGTAGTGGAGGGGTATCGCGCTCGGAATATGGATGGAGTGCATGATCTCTTGTTGCGATTGGGGGACCTGAATCGGGATGAGCTGCAGCTCCGATGTGTAACGGAGGAGGTTGCAAGTTCGGTTGCGAAGCTGATGCGAGCTCGGCGGGTGCTTGAGGTGCGGATCAGCGGGGAGAAGAGGCTGATTGCGGTGGAGGATGCGGCGCGGTATCGAGATGGGCTCGGCGTGCCGCTGCCGCCGGGTCTGCCGGGGGCGTTTTTGGAGGAGGCTCATGAGGCTTTGGTAGATCTGGTGCGGCGTTTTGCAAGAACGCATGGACCTTTTACGACGTATGAGGTTAGTGAACGGTTCGACCTCGCGGCGGAGAGTGTGGAGTCGGTGCTGCAACGGTTGGTGCAGAGCGGCAAGGTAGTGGAGGGCGGGTTCCGACCTGGAGGGATTCATCGGGAGTGGTGCGATAACGAGGTATTGCGTGCGATTCGGCGTCGCTCGCTGGCTCGGCTGCGCAAGGAGATTGAGCCGGTTGAACAGAGGACGCTGGCGAGATTGTTCACGCGGTGGCAGGGAGTGGTGCAGCCTCGGCGGGGTCTGGATGCGTTGCTGGATGTGATTGAGAATCTTCAAGGGGCGCCGCTGCCGGCTTCGATTCTGGAGAGTGAGATTCTGCCAGCGCGGTTGGTGGGGTATAAGACTGCGGATCTGGATACGTTGATTGCTGCGGGTGAGGTGATCTGGGTCGGGTTCGATCCGATTGGAGAGAGGGATGGACGGATTGGACTTTATCTCGCAGAGAAATTGCCTGCGCTTTGGCCGATTGGGCGTTCGGCGGGGCAGCAGGATGGCGTTCGCTCTGCTCAAGGTGATGGCTCTGCATTCGCGTTGAGTGAGGCGGAAGAGAAGATTGTGGAGTATCTGAAGGTGCGGGGAGCTTCCTTCTTTCAGGATTTGCATGATGGGATTGGCGGTGGTTATCCAGGGGAGACGCTTGAGGCATTGTGGGAGCTAGTTTGGAAGGGTGCGCTGACGAACGACGGGATGGCGGGGTTAAGGGCTTACTGCGAGAGGCCTGCTTCGAACAGTTCGAGGAAACCCGCGCGGAGGGTGCATCAGCAGACGGGATTTCGATCGCGGCGGACGACACCGCCTACGGCGCAGGGCCGGTGGGCGTTGAATGTTGCGGCGTTTGCGAGTGGGCGGTCGGCGACAGAGTGGAGTCATGCGATTGCACAACAGTTGTTGACCCGATATGGTGTGGTGTTTCGTGAGACGGCGCATGCGGAGAATCTGCCGGGGGGATTTTCGGCGATCTATGACGTGATGAAGGCGCTGGAGGAGAGCGGGAAGATTCGTCGAGGGTACTTCGCGGCGGATCTTGGTGCGACGCAGTTTGCGATGCCGGCGGCGGTGGATTTGCTGCGGTCGCTGCGGGTGCAGCAGGATCCCGAGAAGGTGGAGATGTTGCAGTTGGCGGCGACCGATCCGGCGAATCCTTATGGCGCGCTGCTGCGGTGGCCTGCGGCGCCGGATGCGGGATCTTCGCTGACGCGAAGTGTTGGGGCGCGAGTCATTCTTTGCGATGGCGCACTCGTGGCTTATCTGCGGAGGGGGAATCCGAACCTGCAGGTTTTTTTGCCGGAAGAGGAGCCGCAGCGGTCGCAGGTGGCGAGGAAGCTGGCGGAGTTTCTGGTGAGTAAGGTGCAGGACCAGGAAGATGCGCAGGGTCGTGGCGGGATTCTGATTGCAAGTGTGAATGGGATTGCGGTGGCTGAGCACCCGATGGCGCGGTTTCTGCTGGATGCAGGGTTTGCGGCGGGGGCGATGGGGTTCAATGTGCGACGAGGGCTGCCGCCACTGCCGGGGGCTCGTGGTGAGGTTAGAGCGAATGCCTGAGCTAGAGGTAGCTTAGCCACCAATCGGATCGTGTGGCCTTGAGGTTTGCGTACCAGCGACACAGCGGGTAGAGAGAGATTACGACGAAGAGCCAGACTGCATAGACGACCCAAAGTGGATATCCGAAGTCCGGCGGAAAGAGCTTTTCGGGGCCGCCCATCGCCGGCGGAGAGCTGAAGAGGATTGGGTAGGACTGCGCGCCGTAACGGATCCAGCTGGTAAGGAATGACAAAAGATGGATGAGGTAGAAGTGCGCAATGAAGTAGAAGAGAGGGACACGCCCGAAGACGATGAGGGGATTGGTAATGCTGAATCGGTGGCGGTCGAAGAGGGCAAGCGCGATGAGTGCCGGTCCGAGCGTCATGAGGAGGTATAGCAGTGACGGCGGATACTTGGTGCAATTGAGGAAAGATAGAAGAGTGGAGATGACGGAACGCTGAGACGACCATCGTTCGGGATCGCCGTAGATATTGATTGCGCGCAGGACGAGGAAAGCTATTGTGAGTGCGAAGCCGGTCGTTAGGATGATTTTTTGGCGGCGGGCTGGCTCCAGTAGAAAGACGCGGCCGAAGCAAAAGCCTGCGGACATGACGGCGATCCATGGTACGAGTGGGTAGCCGACGACGATGACTAAACCATGGATGAGGAAGGCGCCGGGTTGATGGATTACGTTCCAGACAGGGGCGTAACTGCCGAAGGATGCGGCGTTAATCGGGTCGAGAAGGTTGTGGAGTGCAAGGACTGCGATGCTCAAGGCTGCGAGAAGGCGGTAGGGAAGCTGGACTAAGAGGGCCAACGCTACCATGCAGCCGCCCAACTCCCACATGACGAGAAGAAGGACCGGGAAGCGGGAGGCGAAGTTGAAGTTGTAGGCGAGACGCATGACGGTGAGTTCCAGGAAGATAAGCCAGATTCCTCTTGTTAACAGAAATGTCGATAGCTTAGTTTTGGTGCGGCCGTGCTCTAGCCATAGGAAAGCTCCGAGGCCAGCGGTGAAGGTGAAGACGGGAGCACAGAAGTGGGTGATCCAGCGAGTGAAGAAGAGAAACGGATAGGTGCGGGTAAGATCGGTGGGCGAGAAGTACGTTGCGGAGATGTGAAAGAAGTCGCGGGTGTGATCGAGCGCCATGATGATCATGATTGCGCCGCGCAGAGCGTCAATAGATTGGAGACGCGAACTGGATTTGACGATTGTGGACACTTTGGTGGCCCATTATCGCTTAGAGGGATCGTTGGGGTGAAGAATTTTCTGGGGCAGGTTTGGTGCATCTGAGAGAAGTAGTGGGTTCAAACGGAGACGAGGATGCCTGAAGGGGACACAATCTATCGGGCGGCGCGGGCGCTGCAGAAGGCGATTGGCGGTAAGGTGGTGACGGGGTTCGACACTGGCTTGGCGAAGTTGGCGCGGGTGAATGATGATGCGCCGCTGGTGGGGCGGACGATTGAGAAGGTGGAGTCACGGGGGAAGTGGTGTCTGATTTTTTTCTCGGGCGATTTGATTCTGGTGACGCATATGTTGATGAGCGGGAGTTGGCATCTGTATCGCACGGGGGAGAAGTGGTGGATGGGTCGGGATCGGATGCGGGTGGTGGTTCGGACGGCGGAGTGGGAGGCGGTGGGTTTCAATATTCCGGTGGCGGAGTTTTATACGGCGAGATCGCTGGAGCGGCCGAGCCAGGTGCCTAAGCTAGGGCCGGATGTGTTGGGGGACGAATTTACGGTGGAGGCGGGTGTAACTCGGTTGGGCGCGTATGGGAGAGAGAATCCTAATGCGGAGATTGCGGTGGTGCTGCTGAATCAGCGGGTGATGGCGGGTTTGGGGAATGTTTATAAGAGCGAGGTGGCGTTTGCGGCGGGGGTGAACCCGTTTCGTGCGATGCGGACGATCTCGCCGCGAGAGATGGAGGTGATGGTGGAGGTGGCGCAGAGATACATGAAAGCGAATGTAGTGGATGGGGCGGGCGATGGGATTGTGACTTACTCGGGCAATCGGCGGACGACGCACTCTTCGAATCGCGAGGAAAGGCTTTGGGTGTATGGGAGGCAGGGGCAGGAGTGTCGGCGATGTGGGACGGCGGTGATGATGAGGAAGCAGGGGGTGCAGGCGCGGTCGACTTACTGGTGTCCGGAGTGCCAGCCTTGGGTGGGAATGGGGGAGACAGCTGCTCCGGTGGGACGGGCGAGGGTTGTGCGGCGTGGGAAGATTGGGTGCTAGAGTCGCGATTGCGACGATGTTTTTCGCAGCCTAGAGACTATGGTCACGTTGAATGAAGGTGGTTCGCGCTTATGCGCGAATGCCCACATCTCAAAATCGAGATATGGGGCACCCGGTTTCTTGTGACGCCGAAGATGGTGGCTTGCGTTTTATTGGGGGGGCGGAGTTGGCTGCGGCTGCGGTTGTTGTTTGTCTTTGTCTTTGCCGCCGCCGAAGATCTTCTGGAAGAAGTTTTTCTTCTTGGGGGCTGCGGGGTTTTGATTGGTGTCAGGGGCGTTGCCGTCTGGGGGCGTGTTGGGATTGACGCGAACGATGGGAGCGGGGGTGTTGGGTGTTGTGGTGTCAGGAGCGGATTTGCCGCCGAGGCCGAGGATCTTCTGGATGAAGTTCTGCGGGCTTTCACTCATCTGACTGCAGGTGTTGGTGGGTGCGGTGCCGTCGAGAAAGGCGGCGTAGAGGATGTTGCCGGGGCAGCTGGCGTCGGCGAGGAGGTTTGAGGTTTTGTCGATGCGCGCGGTGGTGATGCCAGCGGGTGGCATGAAGGCTTTGACGTCGGAGTACTGCGGAAGCAGGATGGCGCGCTTCATGAACTCAGTCCAGATGGGCTCTGCGGCGTGGGCGCCTTCCATTTTTATGTCGGTGTAGTCGTCGTTGCCGACCCAGACGATGCAGATGAGGTTTGACGTGTATCCGGCGAACCATGCGTCGTGGCTGGTGCCGGTTTTACCGGCTGCCGGCGCGGTGAAACCATGCCCGCGCGCTGCCGCGGCGGTACCATAGTTCATGACACCTTCGAGCAAAGATTGGGTGAGGTAGGCCGCTCGAGGATCCATGACCTGCTTGGCCTCGGGAGAGTAATCGGAGACGACATCGCCACTGGCGTTGCGGACAGATGCAAGCATCCAGGGAGTGAGGTGGACGCCGTTGTTGGCGAAGACGGTGTAGGCGCCAGCCATGTCGATCGGTGTGGCATTGTAGGTTCCGATGGCGACGGATGGAGTGCCGCGCGCGTTCGTAATTCCGGCAGAGCGGGCGAGTGCGGCAACATTGTCGAAGCCGACCATTTGGGCTAGTTCAACCGTGGCCGCGTTGAGTGAGTGAGCGAGAGCGTACGCAGCTGTAACGTCGCCTTTATAGCCGCTGATCTTGTTCTTTGGCGTGTAAGTCTGGCGGCCATTGTCGTAGGTGAAGGTGGTTTCTTCATCGTTGAGCTGAGTGAGAGCCGTGAAGACTCCGCTGCCACCGTTCTCGTTGCTGAGGGAGAGGCCATTGAGGGAGCTGTTATAGGCCGCGGCGTAGACGAAAGGTTTGAAGATGGAGCCGGTGGGGCGCTGGGAGACGGCGTGATTGAGCTGGGAGAGACCGTAGTTGCGTCCTCCGACGAGCGCGAGTATCTGCCCGGTATGCGGGTTCAGAGCAATGAGCGAGACCTGAGGATAAGTTATGGGGCCGGGCTCTTCGCCCTTTGGCGTGCTGTGTTGCTTGAGCACTAACTCGTCGACCTTCTTCATTCCGATTTCGACGGCTTCGGAGGCCGCGCGTTGAAGTTCGGGGTCGAGCGAGGTATAGATGCGAAGACTCTGGTGAGCGAGGTCCTGGTCGCCGATGCGTTTGACGAGCTGGTCGTGGACGAGGTCTACGAAGTACGGCGCTTCGCTGGCGTCGATGTTGGGAGGAGCGAGGCGGAGGGGTTCTGCTTTGGCGCGTTCGGCCTCGCTGGCAGTGATGGCCCCGGTTTCGACCATGGAGTCGAGGACTACGTTGCGGCGTGCCATCGCGCGTTCTGGATGGCGGTAGGGGTTGAGGCGGGTGGGGGATTGGATGGTCCCGGCGAGGAGGGCGCACTCGGCGAGGTCAAGCTGCTGGAGCGGCTTGCCGAAGAAGGTTTGAGCGGCTTCGCCGAAGCCGTTGATGGCGTAGCTGCCGCGCTGGCCGAGGTTGATCTCATTCGCGTACATCTCGAAGATCTGCTTCTTGTTGAAGCGGGCTTCGAGCTGGAAGGTGATGAGGATCTCGATCATCTTGCGCTTGATGCGTTTTTCAGGCGAGAGGAAGAGATTCTTTGCCAGCTGCTGGGTGAGGGTGGAGCCGCCGCAGGTGCGATGGTGAGTGACGAGGTCGGAGAAAGCGCACTTGGCGATGCGCATGTAGTTGATGCCGCCGTGATTGAAGAAGTCGCGGTCTTCAATGGCGGTGACGGCCTGGACCATGCGCGGGGGGATCTCGTTGTAGGAGACGAGGCGGCGTTTAGTGCGGTTGTTGTCTTCGGATAGGGCCGTGATGAGCTGGGGTTCGAGCTCGTAGGCGCTGAGGGAGACTCCGTTTTCGGCGGTGATGCTTTGAACGACACCGTCGGTGGTGTTGATGGTGGCGCCGTCGGTGTTGTGGTAGCTCTCGGGGCCGGGTTTGATGAAGATGTTGTCGGCGTTGAGCTGATAGGTGCCGAGTTGGGAGTTCGTGTTATAGCCTGCCTGGCGAAGGTCTGCGGCGATTGTGGCGGCGGAGAGCTTCTGTCCTGCACGGACCTCGCGGGGCGCGGCGTAGATCTGCGAGACGCTGGCGAAGAAGGGGCCGGAGCGGATGCGGTCGTCGACCACATGTTGGTAGTGGTAGTAAAAGTAGGTGAAGACAGAGCAGCCGACGATCAGGATGGCGAGCAACGCCACGAGGGCGATGCGTAGGAGGCGCGACTCCAGTGCGGGAGATTTGGTTCCGGTGCGCGCGTTGCTGCCGTATTTGAGTTTGACTGGCAAGAGACTCTTTCGTTGGACGTTTAGAGGCCAGCTGCGGGGAGCGAGTTGTTCAATGTGGTCGTTATCTGGCCCGATACCCTTGTGACAACTTCATTGATGGCGACTTCTTCGGTGATGCTTCGGAGGCGATCGAGAAATTCTACCTTGCCCTCGGCGACTCCGCGACCAATATTGATTCGATAGGGGATTCCGACGAGATCTGCGTCTTTGAACTTGACGCCGGCGCGCTCGTCGCGGTCGTCGAGGAGGACGTCTACGCCTGCGGCTTCTAGGTCCGCGGCGATTTTTTCCCCGGCGGCGAGGAGGGCCTTGTCGCCGACGTTGGTGATGGTGACAACGACCTGAAAGGGCGCAATGGCAGGGTGCAGCACATAGGCGGAGCCCTGGTTGGCAGCCGCGGAGAGTTCGATGGCGGCAGTGAGGATGCGCTCGATACCGATGCCGTAGCAGCCCATGATGGGGGTGACCTCTTTGCCGTCACGGTTGAGGACGGAGGAGCCCATGGACTGGGTGTATTTGCGGCCGAGCTTGAAGATGTGACCGACTTCAACGGCTTTGCCAAGACGCATGGGTTGGCCGCCGATGGGGTCGAGTTCGCCTTCGACGATGTTGCGAACGTCGGCGACGAGGGTTGGCTTGAAGTCGCGGGTGGGCGT
The DNA here is from genome assembly GCF_051013365.1 of Tunturiibacter psychrotolerans. GTDB lineage: Bacteria > Acidobacteriota > Terriglobia > Terriglobales > Acidobacteriaceae > Edaphobacter > Edaphobacter psychrotolerans_A. The sequence goes on from NZ_CP132941.1 coordinate 4,498,853, forward strand.
GACGTTGCGGAGGTGGTACTCCTCCTTGTTGGCTCCGGCGATGAGGTTGGTGCGGCCTTCGAGAGCTTTGTCGAGGACGATGAGAGTGCCGGGCTTCTTTGGATGAGGGGCCGCTTCCAGGCCGATGGGCCCGAGGTACCCGGCAGGGGCTTTGAAGGTGGCCTCGATCTCTTCGGCGACCATGGGGCGAAGTTCGCCGCCGGCGATGGCGAGAAGCTTTGCCTCGTTGATGGAGTGATCGCCGCGCAGGAAGACAACTACCGGGCGGAGCTTGCCGAGTTTGGCGTGGTCGGCTTCAGGGAGTTCGACCATGTAGGCCATGGTTTTAATTTGGTGGACGGGAGCCACGTTGAGGAAGGCGCCGACTTCGTCGATGGTGCGGTGGCCGGGAGTGTGAACGAGCTCGGGGAGTCCGTCGCCGGTGGGGGTGAGGCTTTCGACGCGGGCAAGCTGAGCGGTGGCCTTTTCGATGTTGGCGGCGTAGCCGGAGGGGCTGCTGGCGATGAGGTCTTCGCCTGCTTCGGTGTAGACCATGAACTCCTGGGAGGCGGAGCCGCCCATGGCGCCGGAGTCGGCGTCGACCGAGACGAACTGGAGGCCGCAGCGGGTGAAGATGCGGCGGTAGGCTACGTCGTGCTTGTTGTAGGAGACGTCGAGGCCGGCGTCGTCGATGTCGAAGGAGTAGGAGTCCTTCATGATGAACTGGCGGACGCGAAGGAGGCCGGATTTGGGTCGGGGCTCGTCGCGGAATTTGGTCTGGATCTGGTACCAGATCTGGGGGAGCTGCTTATAGCTGCGCAGTTCGTTGCGGGCGATGGAGGTCATGACCTCTTCGTGGGTCATGCCGAGGCAGAGGTCGGCGCCTTTGCGGTCCTTGAGGCGAAACATGTTTTCGCCCATGACGGCCCAGCGGCCCGATTCCTCCCATAGTTCGCGGGGATGGAGGGTGGGAAGGAGGAACTCCTGGCCGATGCGGTTCATCTCCTCGCGGACGATGGCGACGATTTTATTGATGGATCGGTTGCCGAGGAAGAGATAGCTGTAGATGCCGGCGCCGAGTTGGCGGATATAGCCGGCTCGGAGGAGGAGCTTGTGGCTGGCGACTTCGGCGTCTGCGGGTGCTTCGCGGAGGGTGGGGATAAAAAGTTGTGACCAGCGATGCATTGTAGAAAGGTGCTTTCCGGCCCATCGCGGTTGGTCTGCGTGGGCATTTGAGGATGAGTTCTCATTCTAAACCGGTGAAGGGTATTTATTTTGCGACGAGGTTTGTTGTCGCTGATGGGGCATGCAATGGGGTTAGGTTAAGATTGCGACTTGCTATGTCGTTCATGCGACAGACTTTCTACTTTGGTAAAGCGTAGAGTCCAATCAAGCGCATCTACCCGCCTCCTGAAACCATGTGGGCAACTCGTCTTTGCAGCTAGAGGGTGACTCTTGTGCAAAGGACGACAGCGGTGCGGAACAACGAAACTATGCAAGAGCTAGTGCCGCGACCAAGGAATCTCATACTGGCCCAGTTGCCGGATGCCGAGTATGAGGCGTTGGCGAGATTCCTTGTGCCCGTGGAGCTTCCGCTCGAGACGCGACTCTCCGAGCCGAACGAGCCGATTGAGTTTGTTTATTTTTTGAATAGCGGGCTGATCTCGACGGATGCGCTGACTGAGAAGGGCGAATCGGTGGAGGTCGGGGTGATCGGACGTGAGGGGTTTTCGGGGCTGCCGGCGCTTCTGGATCAACCTCAGATGTCGCACTCGGTGTTGATGCAGGGAGTGGGCGAGGGGCTGCGCATCCGGTCCTCTATTGTGAGGGATCAGTTTTTGAAGGGTGGGGTATTCCAGCGGCTGGTGCATTCGTTCGCGTATCTCCAGATGGTGCAAACGACACAGTCGGTGCTTTGCAACCGGATGCATGAGGTTGATGCGAGGCTGGCGCGATGGTTGTTGAGTTCAGCAGACCGGATGGAGTCGGATTCGCTGAACCTGACACAGGAGTTTCTGGCGCAGATGCTGGGAGTGCAGCGGTCGACGGTGACGGTTGCGGCGGGGGATCTCCAGAGGGCTGGAGTCATCGGGTACAGCCGTGGAAAGATCAATATTTTGGATCGTCCGGCGCTGATAAGAAAAGCGTGTGAGTGCTACAGCATTGTTACTTCTTCATACGATCGAATTCTGACCAAAAAAAATGCTGACGAATTGAGTTATGTCGATTAGGAGACTGAAAAAGTCTTTTTTCTCTGATAGGCTCACGCGACGATTGCATATATTCAACAGACTTTTTGATCTGTTCAAATCTTTCGAAAAGATCAGTCTGGGAGACCACTGTGCCGAAGATTCTTGTGGCAGGACAGGACATTCATTTGTTGGGCACACGGGCTGCTGTGCTGGCGAAGACCGGCGCGGATGTCATTTCCTGCATAGGTTCGCAGACAGTCGAAATGGTAAAGAGCGAGAGGCCGGATCTCCTGGTGCTCTGTCATTCGTTGTTATCCGATGATGATGATGATGCTGAGTCCATCGCGGACGAGATTCGTGCGTGTTGTCAGGCGACGAAGATACTGATGGTTGTGTCGGGGTTGGGATCTGATCTCCCGGTTCAGAATGCAAAGTTCGATGCGATTTGTTCGTCGAATCCTGAGCGTCTGATCGTCCTAGCGAATGAGTTACTGGATGGCACACCGCTGCATGCTACGCAGGCCGTGACGAGTAATGGGGCGTCGACAGGGGAGTTCGATTTGAGCGGAGACAATCGGATGTGAGCTGTTTCTGTGCGACTCGTTAGCTGAGTTGCAGCGTCCAGAGATCGTGTAGATGAACGACGCCCTCTACGTGACCGCCGGCGGCGACGACGATGAGTGAGGTTATCTTCTTGTCTTCCATGAGGGCCAGCGCTGAGGAGGCGAGGGCGTTGCCTTCGATCGTTTGAGGATGGGAGTTCATGATTTCGGCGGCGGTGTGCTCTAGAGCGTGGGAGCCATCGCGTTCGAGCATGCGGCGGAGATCCCCATCGGAGATCATGCCGGCGAGAAGGCCGTCTCTTAGAACCGTGGTCATGCCGAGTTTTTTGCGGGACATCTCGTAGATGACCTGCGGCATGGGCGTGGCGGGGGCCACCTGAGGAAGGGCGTCACCAGTGTGCATCAGCTCGCGAACGCGGGCGAGACGCCTGCCGATCCGGCCGCCTGGGTGCAGATCGGCAAAGTCTTCTGCCTTCCAGCCGCGGAGGCGGCTTACTTCGAGGGCGAGAGCGTCGCCCAGGGCGAGCATGACGGTGGTGGAGGCGGTGGGTGCGAGGTTGAGGGTGCAGGCTTCGGAGGAGACGCTGGCGTCGAGGAAGATGTCGCTCGATTGAGCCAGGGTGGATGTGCTGCAGCCGGAGATGGTGATCAGTGTGGCTTCGAGGCGCTTGAGGGTTGGAATCAGGCGCAGGAGTTCTTCTGTTTCGCCACTGTAGGAAAAGGCGATGACGATGCCTTTGGGGACGAGCATGCCGAGATCACCGTGGATGGCTTCGGCCGCGTGAAGAAAGTGGGCTGGCGTGCCTGTGGAGCGCAGGGTGGCGGCGATTTTGCGGGCGATGATGCCGCTCTTGCCGATGCCTGTGAGGATGATGCGATTTTGAGCGGTTGCGGCTTGAAGGAGATGGTTCGTCGCCTGGGTGAATGGGACGAGCATGGTGGTGTCGAGGCGGAGGGCAAGTTCGTTCAGGGCGGCGGCCTCGATGCGGACGAAGTCCGACGGACGTGATGAGGCGACTGGAATAGAGGGTTTGCTGGACATAGTGGCCGAACCATGTCGATGCTAGCAGAGGTCCGGCGCGCGCAGACCGGGATGACGCGTTTAGGAGGAATTGTTGCCGATGACGGTAGCTCAACTCGTGGAGAATGCAGTCATTGCATCATTTAGAAGGGCTTTGCGTCTAAACTGAGAGGGTTAGTGTGGCATAAGTTCGTGCCGAAAGGATTTCTGACGTGAAGCGGAGTGGATTGGTTTTTGGAGTGATGGTTGTCGGGATTGCGCTGCTGTTGTGGGCTGGATGGCACAATCTGCGCGAGCGGCGGCTTGCGATGCAGCAGGCGCAGGAGAACCATGTGGTTCTAGCGCCGGAGAAGGCAGGGGCAGCGGCGGCACAGCCGGATTCGCAGTCGCCTGAAGCAGAGGCGATGCAGATGCGTGGGAAGGTGGCCCCTGGGTTTACGCTTGCGACATTGGACGGTAGGAAGGTTTCGCTGAGCGATTACAAAGGCAGGCCGGTTCTGGTGAACTTCTGGGCGACTTGGTGTGGGCCGTGCAAAGTGGAGATGCCTTGGTTTGAAGAGTTCCGCAAACAGTATGCCGCGCAGGGTTTTGAGATTCTTGGGCTTGCAGATGACGTTGACGCGGGCAAGGATGCGATTGCAAAGGTTGCACAGAAGACCGGCGTGACCTATCCGATTTTGCTCACTGATGGAAAGATTCAGAAGGCGTATGGCGGACCGGATGGGATGGACTATCTGCCTATGTCGTTTTATGTCGATAAGAACGGCGTGATCGTCGAGGAGACGGCAGGTCTTGGCAGCAAGGATGAGATCGAGGCGCACATCAAGAAGATTGTTGCTTCGGGAGCGACGCCGGCGGCGGGTGGGCAGTGAGGTTGTCGAGGAGTCTGTTTGCGGGCTTACTGATCGCGTTGCCGGTTGCGTTGGTGGCGCAGCAGGTCGGTACTCTGGATGCTCCTGCGGTGAAGCCTAAGTCGTATGTTGTCTATGGGGCGGAGCCGCAGAACGTCGCGGCAGGGAAGCGAAGCGTGTTGGAGCTGCATTTTCGTGTGTTGGAGGGCTATCATGTGAACTCTCACACACCCAAGTCGGAGCTTTTGATTCCGACGCGGATTGAGCTGCAGCCGGCGGCGGGGGTGAAGTCTGAGGCTGTTGAGTATCCCGCCGGTACTTCTTATAGTTTCAGCTTTGATCCGACCGAGAAGCTCGATGTTTATACGGGTTCGTTTACTGTGAAGCTGCCGGTGGTGGCGGAGGCTGGGGCTCATACGGTGGATGGAACGCTGCGTTATCAGGCGTGCGATCATGCGGCGTGCTATCCGCCGAAGAGTCTGCCGGTTCAGGTGATATTTACGGCGAAGTAGACAAGTTTCTGTTGGTAGGCTCGGTACGTCGGCCTGTTTTTCTCATGGAGTGGTGGCATCATGGAGAAACAGGATAGACAGGAGCGGGCGGACGGGAATGGAAGAATTTCGAAGGCTGACACGGCTGCCGGCGTATGTATTCAACATCACAAGTGAGCTGAAAGCTGCGGCACGTAAACGCGGTGAGGACATCATTGATTTCGGGATGGGTAATCCCGATGGTGCAACTCCGAAACACATTGTCGACAAGCTGATTGAAGCGGCGCAGCGCACGGCTACGCATCGCTATTCGTTGTCGCGTGGGGTGCCTCGGCTTCGTCGAGCGATTTGCAACTGGTACAAGCGGCGCTATGACGTGGATCTCGATCCTGAGACTGAGGCGATTGTTACGATTGGCTCGAAGGAAGGGATCGCGCACCTTTGTTTGGCGGTGCTGGATGATGAGGATACTGTCGCGGTGCCGAATCCCAGCTACCCGATTCATATTTTTGGGCCTGTGATTGCGGGATCGAAGGTGCAGAGTATTCCGATGCGGGGCGGGACTGCGGAGGCGTTGTTAGAGGAGTTGGAGCATGATCTACCGCGTATGTCGCCGCGGCCGAAGTTGCTGATTTTGAACTTTCCTTCGAACCCTACGGCGCAGTGTGTGGAGCTTTCGTTTTTTGAGCGACTTGTGGCGTTGTGCAAGGAGTTGGGGATCTACATCGTTCACGATCTTGCTTACGCGGATATTGTGTTTGATGGGTATCGGGCGCCGAGCATACTTGAAGTTCCCGGGGCCAAGGATATTGCGGTCGAGTTCTTTACGCTCTCAAAAAGTTACAATATGCCGGGGTGGCGAGTGGGGTTTATGGTGGGAAACACCAAGCTGGTCGCGGCTTTGGGGCGTATCAAGAGTTATTTTGACTATGGTACTTTTACGCCGATTCAGGTGGCGGCGATCTGCGCACTGGATGGGCCGCAGGAGTGTGTGGCGGAGATTCGCGATATTTATAAGGAACGACGGGATGTTTTGGTGCCGCGGCTGAATAAGCTGGGGTGGCCGGTGGAGTTGCCGAAGGCTACGATGTTTGCGTGGGCGAAGATTCCGGAGCAGTACAAAGGGCTTGGATCTGTTGAGTTTTCGAAGAAGCTGCTGCTGGAGGCTAAGGTTGCGGTGAGTCCTGGCGTGGGTTTTGGCGAGCATGGGGATGGGCATGTGCGGTTTTCGCTGATCGAGAATGAGGAACGGACGCGGCAGGCGCTGCGGGGGATTAAGCAGATGTTTAAGGCTGGTTGAAAATTGAGTTTTGCAAAAAATATTTGCCCTGGTGAGAGCCGGGGCTTTTTGCTGTTTTGCTGGTGTTTTTGAGGGGTGTTTTGGAAAAGTGTGGTGCGTGAACGCGGTTTTTGGGTGGTGTAAACGTGGTGGAATGCGTGGCTACTGTGGAGTTTTGAACTGCTGTTTTTCTTCGGCGAAAAACACGCCAACATTTTGAGATTTATTTTTGGGTGGGGTCGGTCGGGTTCTGTGGGGGTGGGATGGGGGTGCCCTGATGGAAGGTTATCTGCCATTGGCCGTTGACGTGCGTCCAGATGGAGCTGCGGCGTGAGTGGAGGATGGGTTCTCCGTTGGCGTTGAATCTGGTGGCGCGGTAGGTTGCCAGGATGATGGTGGGGGATAGCTCCCGAATGGCGAAGTCTGTCAGCAGGGAGGCTGGTCGGGGTGTTTCGCTCTTCAGGTCTTCGAGGATGGAGGCTTTGTCGAAGATACGGCCGGAGGCGCCGAACTCGATGAAGTCTTCGGCGATGAGTTGGGATACGAGTGGCGTATTTCGTCTCACGGCTGGGTCGAGGAGACGTTCTTCGAGTTGCCTGAGTTGGTCGGCTGTATTCATACTGTTCAGCATGCAGAGTAATACACAGCGGGGTGGCCTCTGGCGATGTCTGCTGTCTTCGTCGGCGGCGTGCTTCGTTTTGTTCGGGTGGCTGCGGGTTGGGACCGCACAGTCTGCTGCTTCTGATGTGCCGGAAGAAGCAGCGTTGAATACCTACTCGACGCTGGTGCAGGTTCCCGCACTTGTTCGCAGCAAGGACGGAAAGCTGGTTTTTACGCTCACGGCTGGCGACTTTCAGCTGACCGATGACGGAGTACCGCAGAAGCTTAGGCTCGAAGAAGACACGGGTGGCGAGCCGCTTGCTCTTGTTGTTGTGATTGAGACTGGCGGTGCTGGTGCTCGCGTGTTCAACAAGTACGATTCTCTGGCTCCCGGATTGGGGCCGATGCTGGGGTCGATTGTTGGGAATGTGCCGCATCGGGTTGCCGTTGTTACGTTTGACAGTCAGCCGACGCTGCTCCAAGATTTCACGACCAAGATCGATGTTGCTGCGGATGCGATCGAGAGTTTGCGGCCAGATTGCACGCGGCAACACCACTTGGAGCATTGTGCGTCGCTTTTGGCGATTCATGATGTTGGGTTGGGAGATAACGGGGCTGCGATTCTTGATAGTTTGGGGTTCTCCGTCGATCTGCTTCGTAAGCAGCCGGTGGGATATCGCCGGGCCATTCTGCTGATTAGCGAGACGCTCGACCGGGGGAGCCATATGACGCTGGAAGAGGCGCTGCGGGCGGTCAGCGATACGAATACGACGATCTATAGCATCGGCTTTTCGACAGGGAAGTCTGAGGCGGCGCACTATGCGGCGAGGGAGCTTCCGACGCAGCCGGGAAAGCCGCATGGGAACTTGTTATCGCTGGAGAATCATCACCCTAATCCTCCCGGCGGATGCATGGCGAAGGATCCGAACCCCGATCCAGATGCTTCGCACAACAAGGCGGTGCAGTTCTATGACTGCATGACGCAGCTTGCCCCTCCGTTGGCGTTGGCGAAGATGGCGGCGATTGTAGCGACGGATGGATTGAAGCAGAATGTACCTGAGACGGTGGCTCATTTGACCGGCGGCGAATACTTCAACATGTCTGATCCGAAGCATCTTGAGCGCGATCTTGCGGCGATCTCGAATGACATTCCAAATCGATATATTTTGAGCTTTCAGCCGCAGTCGCCGCATGCCGGACTGCATGCGCTGAGCCTGAAGCTGCCGGATTATTCGGGTATGGCGATTACCGCGAGGGGAAGTTATTGGGCGGATTCGTCTGGGCCGGGAAAGTAGGGGAATGTCCTCTCAGGCTAAGCTGTGTCCTTTCGCTGGTGGGGACAAGGCTTCTGAAACAAGCAACGGAGTAAACAGGCCACGACGTAAAACAGGCAACGACGAGATACGGGGATCGTTTACTGCGTTCAGGATGACGGCCTAGAACAGGGCAAAGACGTAAACAGGCAGCGGCAAGATTTAAAACAAACGACAGCAAAGACGTAGGACAGCAAGGACGCGGGCACAAGTGGAGACGGAGATCTTGAGGTTCTTAGATTGACACGAAAGGGTAGCGATGGATCGTTGGTGGAGCAGGCGAGAGTTTTTGGGCAGGGCTACAGCTTCGGCGGCCTCGGTTGCGATGGCGAACCAAGGCTTGAGTGCTCTGGCGTACGGTGCGGGTAAGTCGGGTCTACAGGGACGATTCCTGACGCATGTTTCGATTGTGCGGGTGAACCAGATTGAGGTGACTCCTACGCGTTCGATCGGGGAGGATGAGGCTGCAGATAATCGGCCCGAGCGTATCAAGTCGCGGCGGGAGGCTTTTGAGCGCGGGTGTCCGGATGGAAGGATGACGTGGGCGATCAGCTGGCTGGCTCTGATTGATACACGTGAGGAGTACAAGGAGGCGAGGCGGCTGCTGGTGTCGTATCACGAGCGGTATGGCGATGAGATTACGTTTATTCCGGGCGGGTACTTTGCGCCGATGTATAACACTCGCGAAGATAACCGGAAGACGATTCACAAGGCGCTACAGCTGATCTCCGAGATGGTTGGCAATCGATATCGGCCGCAGTGTTTGGTGGCGGGCTTTATGGATGCGGAGAACCAAAACTTTCTCGCAACGGAGGAGGGCATTCATGTGTGCCAGGGGCAGATATGGAGTCAGCATGGGATTGATAATGGCGATGGTGACGGTGGCATCTGCTATCCGTATTATCCGAGCCGTGAGCATTATCTGAAGCCTGCGCAGGGAGCAGCGGATTTTATTGATTGTGTCTGTCTCGATGGGTGGACCTGCGATTTTCTGACGGCTCGCCGCGAGGGTTTTCAGGGTGGGTTCAATAGCCGGTTGGGCGTGGGGCCGATTGAGGCGGTGGGGAATCTGGGCAAGGTGGCGGGGCGGAAGGAGATGATGGATACTACCGCGATCCATTTTGATCAGGGCCATGCTTTGAATGGATTCGGCTGGGTGACGGCGATCTGGGAGGTGTCGATCGGCCACGATGAGGATCTTGCGTGGTGGCTGGAGGCGGTGAAGACCAGATGGCCGGATATGCAGGCGATGACGGAGGGTGCGTTTGGACTGGAGTGGAGGAAGCATACGCCGAATAACGAGCTGCTTAACTATCGGTTCGATGAGAAGGGGACAGGTGCGCCTGGTTCGGAGAAGGATTTGGAGATTCGGTGGTTTATGAATCGGGAGTTTCGGCTGGCGTTGTTGAGTAAGTGGGAGACGGGCGGGCCGCCGATGGTGATCGACTTTACTCGGTATGATCTGCCGGCGCATGAACCGCAGACGCTGCAGCGGGAGTGGAGTTTGATGAATGTGCTGAATCAGAAGGGGACGCGGCCGCAGGATAAGCCGGTGCGGTTGGCGCAGTTGAGTGCTGATGATCAGCGGCGAATTTATGCGCGGTATCCGGGGTTGGCGTCTGAAGTTTTCGTGAAGACTGGGAGTCGGCTGTAGCAGGAGCGCTTTTGCGATGAAGAATCTCTTTGAAGCAGCGACGGTGGAAGAAGTGAAGGAGCGGATGGCTCTGCTGAGCACTGATAGTGCTCGGCACTGGGGCAAGATGACTTCGGCGCAGGCGATGGAGCATTGTGCGAGGGGCATGGAGTTGGCGTTAGGGGATCGGCGTCCGTCGCGGGTGCTGATCGGGAGGATTCTTGGGCCGGTGATAAAGCCGATAGCGTTTCGCGACGGCGAGCCGATGCGTAGGAATTCGCCGACAGTGCCGGGGCTGGTGGTGATGGAGGAGACGGACCTTGCACAGGGGCGAGAGCGGCTTTGTGGGCTGGTCGATCGCTTTGTTGCGAGTGGGCCGGGGGGATGTACTGACCATCCGCATAGTTTTTTCGGGCGGCTTACGCCGGATGAGTGGTCGGCTTGGATGTATAAGCATTTGGATCATCATCTGCGGCAGTTTGGGGTTTAGGCGTGCGGGATTTGGAGTCTGGAGGATGGGATGTCCAATGACTTGTGGTGTGACTACGTGGCCTTTTTCAACATGGGCTGGAGCTTCCAGTAGGTGGCGGAGCGCCAAAGCCACTCTACCGGGCCAAACTCGAAGGCCCGGAGCCACAGGGTGCTAAGGGTTAGATTGATGACCCAGACACTAAGTAGCACATAGTTGACCTGGTAGTAATCGAGTTTTCCGAAGAGCTTCCACGGTCCCCAGAGAAAGACGAACTGGCACAGAACAGAGGTCAGGAGATAGTTGGTGAGGGCGGTCTGCCCTACGGCCGCTATCGGGCGTAACAGTCGATGGAAGGTGCGGGTCTTGATGACGATAAGGAGCGTAGCCGTGACTGCGAGTCCACCAGCCAATTCCGTTAGCGGATACGGGAGATAGACCCATTTGTAGATCGTCAGGAAGAAGAATCCGCTTTCGTATGCCTTCCAGATTCCTATGACGTAAACGGGTATCGAGACGAGAAAGCCAAGCAGGGCTGTCCAGAGATAGGTGCCGTACGAGAGTTCGGCGAGAAGAAAGCCGGTTTTGTAGAGTCCCATGCCAATCAACATGGCTCCCACACTTTCAGGGATAGTGAAAAACGGACTTCGCGAAGCAAAACTCTTCTCGTAGTTGAAGCCTTGATCGATCAGGTGATTGAGATAACCGACGTGCGCATCGGCGATCTCTTCGTCAATTTTCTGCTTGCTTACTTCGTGTTTTTTTACCATCTCATTCCATTGCTGCTCTACCTTTTTCTGCTCCGGCGTAAGTGGATGTCCTGCATTTTGGGCGGTAACGACGTTGGCAGCTTTGCTGCTCAACCGGAGTGCCTGCGCCAAACCTGTGAATTGGAGCACTCCGTAGGTCCAGAAGACGAGGAGGAGCAAAGAGCCGGCAGTGAAAAGCGTTTTGGACTTTAGCTTTCGACAGGGATAGAGGAAAAGAAGCGCGGCCGAACCGTACTGGAGGAGAATATCTCCATCCCAAATAAAGGTGCCGTGAAGCAGTCCGAGAACAACCAGCCACATGTTACGGCGAAGATAGATGTCCGCCACCTTATCGGCTGCTCCACGGCGTTCGGCGCGATCCGTCAACAGAACGACGCCTGCACCGAAGAGCATGGAGAACAAGAAGCGCATCTTTCCCTCAAAGAACATCCATTTGATGAACAGGACGATGAGGTTGAGGTGCGCGTGAGGGCCTGTGAATGCAGGGTTTGGAGGGATGTCGTGAAGAAACAGCGGTCCACCAAAGTCGTCGATGTTGAGGATAAGGATGCCGAGCAGAGCGAATCCGCGCAACGTGTCAATGCTGGAGATGCGTTCTGCCCGTTTAACGGGGGCTACGGCGTGGGGAGGTCCAGCAAGCTCTTCTTCCGTGCCGACAGGGAGATAGGAGTCTTGTGTGGAGGCAGGTGTCGCAATCAATGTCAATGTACAGCCCTCGTTCAAGCGCGATCTTGTGCGAGTATGCTTGTCGTTTCAAACCAGCATCAGGCATGGTGTGAACAGCGCGACGAACACTCGTGTCTGTACAACAATCGCGCTTGTGTTTTATTCCCGAGGTGCGCGGTGGGGGTTCCTTTTGTCGGGCGGGTGGATGTACTGATCACCCGTATAGTCTCTTTGCTCAGCTACTCCGGAGTGGTGGTCGGCTTGGAAGCATAAGCATCTGGACCATCCTCTGCGGCAGTTCGGGGTTTAGGAGAGGTCCAAGAGCTTTGTTTTGTGGCTTGCGAACTGTATGTTTTTGCTGTACAGTTTGGTCGTGTCCGAAGCTTCTGTTCAACTCGATCCGGATTCGGTAGTTCCGACCTACCGTCAGATTGTTGATCAGATCCGACTCCATATCGATCAAGGGGCGCTTTCTTCCGGCGATTCGCTTCCTTCGGTGCGTAGCCTTGCAACGCAATTAGGGATTCACTTCAATACGGCTGCGGAGGCTTATCGAGAGCTTGCCGAAGAGGGGTGGATTGAGTTGAACCATGGAAAACGTGCTGTGGTTCGTGCGGCCCGATCTGTTCCGGCGTTGAAGACTGTTGAAGCGGAAGGTTTGCGTCAGCGGCTTCGCAACCTCGTCGCGGAGATGCGTCTTAAGGGCATTGCCGACAAAACAATTGAATGGGATGTGATGACTACTCTTCAGAGGTGAGATATGTATCTGACTGGCTTGTTGGGGTGGATCGTTTTTTCGCTTTGCATGGTTCTTGTGATTCTGGTTTTCCTGGTGCAAAGACGTCGATCGTTGGCTCTCGATCGGGAACCACATCAGGTGGTGCGTCTTGCCAGCTTGAAGAGCACAACGGAGGAGTCAGGGAATGGATGGCGGATTGGGTTGCTCTCCACTCTCTTACCTATGGCCGGAACTGCCTCGCTGCTGGCGGAGCGATGGCAGGCCATTCCGTCTAGGGTTCCGATTCATTGGGGTTTGGCCGGTGATCCGAACGGATGGGCGGCGCGAAGTATTGGAAGCATCTTCGGTCTGTTGTTTGCCAACTTCGTCATGGTGCTTGTTTTTGGATTTATTGGGGAGTCGGTTGGGAGATCGTCACCTGGACACGATGGGCGCACGAACGTGATTCGAGCGACGAAAGGCGTTCTGCTTGCCTGCGCATGGATGGTTACGATTTTGTACTGCGGGACTAGTCTCCTGCCGGTCGCTCACGATCCATCGAAGCTGATTCCGCTTGTTGCAATCGCGGAAACAGCCTTCATTGTGGGGATGCTGGGTTTTGTTGCCTTTCGCTGGCTGCAGATGCCGAAGGCCCTTGCGGCGGCGCAAGACAGCACCGATCCGCGGTTCTGGAAGGCCGGCATTGTGTATTACAACCCTACGGATAGTGCCCTGTGGGTTCCGAAACGATTTGGGTTCGGCTACTCTTTGAATTTTGGGCGACCGGTCTCGTGGCTGGTTCTGGGCTTAATTCTTCTTATGCCGGTTGCGATACTTTTCTTCGTTTAGCCGGACGTGATAACTGACCTTCTATTTTTTTGTGTTGGCTAGTTTCTTTTGGGTTTCGAGGAAGCGGCGGACGCGGTCGAGGGTGCGGGATTTGCCGAAGACTACCATGCTTTCGAGGAGGGGTGGGGACATGGTGCTTCCGGTGAGGATCGCGCGGAGGAGCATGAAGTTTTCTTTGACGGACCACTGCTTTTCTTCGCCTAGTTTTTTTAGGGCGGGCTCCAGGGCTTCGTGGGTCCAGTCGGTGGCTTCGAGGACGGTGAGCTGCTCGGCGGCGAAGGCGATGGTTTCTTCGGGAGTGCGCTTTTTGGGGACGAAGACTTCGGCTGGCGGCATGATGTCGTCGGCGAAGAGGAAGTGGGTGAGGTTGCCGAACTCGCCGAGGGTTTCGATGCGGGTTTGGACTAGTGGGGCGATCTGTTGGAGGTAGGCGTCGCTGAGGATGGTCTCGCGGAGGGCTGCGTAGAACTTCTCGGGTGTGAGGGCGCGGATGTATTCGCCGTTTAGCCACTTGAGTTTAGTCAGGTCGAAGACGGGGCCGCCGAGGCGGATGTTTTTGACGTCGAAGCGGGTGACCATGTCGGGGAGGGTGAAGATGTCGGTTTCGCTTTGCTTGGTGGCGGCTTGTGTGGGTGTGGATTCGGTGGTGGGCGCGGGCATGCCGCCGCCCATGAGGCCGAGGAAGTTGATCATGGCTTCGGGGAGGAAGCCGGCCTGGCGGTAGTAGATGAGGGAGACGGGATTTTTGCGCTTGGAGATTTTCGATTTGTCGAGATTGCGCAGAAGGGGCATGTGCCAGAAGCGGGGGATCTGCCAGCCGAAGGCTTTGTAGAGGAGGACGTGTTTGGGGGTGGAGGAGATCCACTCTTCGGCGCGGATGACGTCGGTGATGCGCATGAGGTGGTCGTCGACGACGTTGGCGAGGTGGTAGGTGGGGAAGCCGTCGGACTTCATGAGGACCTGGTCGTCGACGTTAGAGTGCTCGAAGCGGATGGGGCCACGGAGCTCGTCGCGGAACTCGGTGAAGGCGGGGTCGCCGGCGGGGACTTTGAGGCGGACGGTGTAGGCGCGGCCTTCGGCGAGGTAGGCGTCGATTTGTGACTGGGAGAGTTCGCGGTGGGCTCCGTCGTAGCGAGGGGGGAGTTTGGCGGCGATCTGGCGCTGTCTCAGAGCCTCCAATTCTTCGGGGGTTTCGAAAGAGCGGTAGGCGGTGCCGTTGGCGAGGAGGAGTTCGACGTGCTCGCGGTAGATTTCGGTGCGTTCTGATTGGCGATAGGGGCCATAGGGGCCGCCGAGGTCGGGGCCCTCGTCCCAGGTGAGGCCAAGCCAGCGGAGGGAGTTGAAGATCTCCTGCTCGGAGGTGGCGACGAAGCGGGCGCGGTCGGTGTCCTCGATGCGGAGGACGAATTTGCCGTTGCGCTGGCGGGCGTAGAGGTAGTTGATGAGGCCGATGTAGGCGGTGCCTACGTGTGGGTCGCCTGTGGGGGAGGGAGCGATGCGGACGCGGATGGGGGCTTCGGTGGTGCTAGTGCTATTCGTCATAAAGGCCAAGCGTTAATGCTAGCAGAAGGGTGTTGGATTTTTGTTCGCGGAGTGGTGAGTGCCGGGCACGATGTTTATTGGGGGAGTTTGAGGGTGTTGATGAGGGCGGCTAGTGCGGCTGGTTGGTTGCGACGGCTAGGGTAGTAGAGGAAATAGCCGGGGAAGGTTGGGCACCAGTCTTTGAGGACTTGGATGAGGTGGCCATCGGAGATCATTTTGGCGATGGATTGTTCCATGGCGGTTCCAATTCCTACTCCGTTCAGGACTGCCTGGATGACGTGGTCTGGATCGTCGAAGGTTACGGGGCCTTGCGGATTGACGGTGAGGGCTTTGCGAGCTTTTTCGAACTCCCAGCGGTAGATGCCGGTGCTGAAACGAAAACCGATGCAGGCGTGGTCTTTGAGGTCGCGAGGGGTGCGGGGGATTTTGTGGGATTTGAAGTACTCTGGTGAGCCTACAACTGCGAGGCGCATGTCTTTGGTGACGCGGACGGCGATCATGTCGCGCTGGATGTATTCACCGATCTGGATGCCTGCGTCGTATTGGTGGGCCACGAGGTCGACGGGATCGTTTGATGAGGTGACTTCGAGAGTTATTTCGGGGTAGGTGCGGGCGAAGTGGGCTAGTTTTGGGAGGAGCACCAGGTAGGTCGCGGTGCGAGGGATTACGAGCCGAATGCGGCCTGCGGGACTTTCTTTTTGCTTTCGCACTTCGGCTAGTGAGAGTTCGATTCGTTCCAGAGCGGGGTTGAGGTTTCGAAGAAGAGCAGTGCCGGTGGCGGTGGGGGATACGCTTCGGGTAGTTCGCGCGAGGAGTTGAAGGCCTAGTCTCTTTTCGAGGGCTCGCATGGAGTGGCTTATGGCCGATTGAGACATTCCGAGTCGGGCGGCGGCGCGGGTGAAACTTCGCTCTTCGGCGACGGTGGCGAAGGTAGCCAGGTCGTTGAGGTCGTTCTTCATGATTTATGAATTTTACTCATAAATTCTTCCGATGGAATCTATCTAGTCTCATGAACGAATCAGGCCTAGACTTGAACTCAGTCGCGCGATGGTGCGGACGCACGTAGCGCTGGCTTGGGTTTTTAGGAGACGAGACAATGCAAAAGAGGATTTTGGGGAAGAGTGGACTCGAGGTATCGGCGTTGGGTTTTGGCTGCATGGGCTTGAGCTCTGGGCTGGGGCCGGCGACCGAGAAGCAGGAAGCGATTAAGGTGATTCGCGCTGCGGTTGAAGGGGGCGTCACCTTTTTTGATACTGCGGAGGTGTATGGGCCTCTGGTGAACGAGGAACTGGTTGGTGAGGCATTGGCGCCGTTTCGTGGTGAGGTGAAGATTGCGACGAAGTTTGGCTTCAGGGCGAATCCAGCGGATGGCGATAAGTGGAATGCGCTCGATAGCCGACCGGAGCACATCAAGGAAGTGGCTGAGGCTTCGCTGAAGCGCTTGAAGGTGGATGCACTTGATCTGTTCTATCAACATCGGGTTGATCTGGAAGTTCCGATCGAAGAAGTTGCTGGTGCGGTGAAGGAGCTTATCAGCGAAGGCAAGGTGAAGCACTTCGGTATGTCCGAGGCGAGTGCGAAGACGATTCGACGCGCGCATGCGGTTCAACCTGTTACGGCTTTGCAGAGCGAGTATTCGCTCTGGTGGAGAGAGCCTGAGAAGGAGGTCCTGCCTACGCTGGAGGAGCTGGGGATTGGATTTGTGCCGTTCAGCCCGTTGGGTAGGGGATTTCTTACTGGGGCGATCGATGAGACGACGACGTTTCCGGGCAATGATATCCGGAACAGCCTTCCGCGTTTCAATGCTGAAGCGCGTAAGGCGAACCAGCAGGTGGTTGAGACACTAGGCCGGATTGCAGATAACAAGCTTGCGACACGGGCACAGATTGCGCTGGCCTGGTTACTTGCGCAGAAGCCGTGGATTGTGCCGATTCCTGGGACAACCAAGCTGCATCGGTTGGAAGAGAATCTTGGGGCAGCGAATGTTGCGTTGTCTGCGCAGGACTTGAAGGATATTCAGAGCGCTTTTTCCGGCATTGAGGTGCAGGGGGAGCGGTATCCCGAGGCGCTGCAGAAGATGGTTGGCCGGTAAAACCTGGCGATAGAGGTGGCGTTGTTGGGCACGCCACCCTTGATCGTGGGAGTTGGATTTTATGCTGACTGCTACTTGAGTTCGCGGACCCAAATGTTGCGGAAGCTGATGGGTTCGCTCTTGTCGCCGTGGGCCTGCAGTTTGATGGGTGCTGTGTCGTATTTTTTGTAGAAGGGCTGGCCGACGTAGCGGGTTTCGCCTTTTAGCTCGAAGTGATTTTGGACGAGAACGCCGTTGAAGAAGACGGTGGCGTAGGCGGGTGTCTTGACGGAGCCATCGTCGTTGAAGGTTGGAGCGGTCCAGATTACGTTGTAGCTCTGCCACTCGCCGGGTTTGCGGGCGGGATTTGCGAGTGGGATGGCCTGCTTGTAGATGCTGCCGGCCTGACCGTTGACGTAGGTTTTGTTGTTGTAGGAGTCGAGGATCTGAAGCTCGTAGCCGGCGTCGCCGGTGCCGGTGGAGGCGAGGAAGACGCCGCTGTTGCCGCGTGCCTGATCGGTGCCGGTAATGTTCTCGGGGATACGCCACTCGATGTGGAGCTGGTAGTTCTTGAAGTTGCGCTTGGTTTCGATGTTGCCGGAGCCTGGCGCTTTGCTGACGGTGAGGATGCCGTCGGCGACGGTCCATTGGGCTGGGGACTTGTCTTTGGTGGAGACCCATTGGTCGAGATTTTTGCCGTCGAAGAGGACGATTGCGTCGGATGGAGGCGCGGAGTCGGTGGCGCCGGGTGTGACGATCGGTGGGACGGGCTCATACACTTCTGTGTCTTGGTGCTTTGGAGCCGCTGGCTGTTGCGCGGGGAGGGTGGTGGCGAGGGAAGTCAGGATTACGAGGGCTGAGAGGTTCAAATGGGAATGGCGCATGATTTTAATGAGGGTATACCTTATGTGGCTCAATCATGGTCATCGTTGGGTGGGATTCGCTGTGGGAGCATCGACGGCAATTGCGGTGCAGGGACGTTTGAGGTGCATGCTTTTTAAATGACAATGTCCTCGATTGTCTGCAAGGTCTTGCAACTTCGCAGAGTGCGTATGCGTGCTATCTCTTTTGTTTCGAGTGAACGGGTTTGGCAAATGACGTGCATAAGTGTTTGTGCTCCAAGGGTTAGCGCACGACTAATTTCCCTTTGCACGTGAGTTCTTTTTCGGCCCCCTTCGGTTTCTTGCACGTCGGCCCCGCCTTAAAAAAATCGCAACCTAGGAGAACCAACTATATGAAGATTTTGCACATCGCCGCTGCGACCGCGATTGGGCTTTTTGTCCCTTGCGCGCTTCACGCAGCGTCCCTCTGCCCTGCAGTCGGTGACGCAACTGCCGGTTGCGATCTCGTCATCACCGTTACGAACAGCGGAACCACGGTAGCGACAGGGCCGAGCTTTACGCTTGCCGGTGGAACCTACGATGGCTCTGATGACACGCTCATCGGAATCATCAATAACTCAACCAGCGCTCTAAGTTCGATTAGTCTCAGTTCCTCCACGGACATCTTCGGTTTCGATGGCGATGGCATCGACACCTTTGGTGTTACCGGCAACTCAAAAGATACAAGCGGTTATGGTGGTCCGGACACTTTCTTCTCGGGGATCAATCTCTCTGCGACGGCTGGGACGGTGGATTTCGTTACGCCGCTTGCTGCCGGCGGAGGGAATACCTTTTTCTCACTCGAAGAAGCGCTCGTACCGTCTCAGGTGGTGGTAACACCCCCAGCCCCCGCGGTGCCTGAGCCGAGCACGCTGGTTTTGCTCGGAACCGGGCTTGTAGGTTTGTGTGGGGCGGTGAGACGACGGTTCGCTATCTAGTCCTGCCTTTTGTTGACTTCGAGCGCCAGAAAGCTCTGCTTTGAATGAGGGCTTTCTGGTTCTCGCGGTTTTTTCGGTATTCATCAGTTGCGGGCGGAGCGGACGGCGGAAGCTAGTTCCGCGAGGGCGGCTTTGGTTTCGGGCCAGTCGATGCAGGCGTCGGTGATGGATTGGCCGTAGACGAGGGGTTGGCCTGGGACTAATTTTTGCGCGCCTGCGACGAGATTGCTTTCTAGCATGACGCCGATGATGCGCTTGTCGCCTACGGCGATTTGCGCGGCTACGTCGCGGGCGACCGCTGACTGCTGGGTGTGGTCTTTGTGGCTGTTGGCGTGGCTGCAGTCGATCATGACCTGTGGGCGTATGCCGGCCTTCTCCATTTGCTTGCAGGTTTCTTCTACGGCGTCGGCGTCGTAGTTGGTGGTGTTGCGGCCGCCGCGAAGGATGATGTGGCAGTCGCGGTTGCCCTTGGTGACGAAGATGGCGGTCTGACCATGTTTGGTGTGGCCGAGGAAGTTGTGCGCCTGGCCGGCGGAGAGGATGGCTTCGATGGCGATCTGCACGTTGCCGGAGGTGCCGTTTTTGAAGCCGACGGGGCAGGAGAGGCCGGAGACGAGTTCGCGGTGGACCTGGCTTTCGGTGGTGCGGGCGCCGATGGCTCCCCAACTGACGAGGGAGGAAACATATTGGGGGGAGATCATGTCGAGGAATTCGGTACCGGCGGGGACGCCGATTTCGGCGAGGTCGAGGAGGAGATGGCGGGCCTGGCGGAGGCCGTCGTTGATCTGGAAGGATTCGTCGAGGTAGGGGTCGTTGATGAGGCCCTTCCAGCCGAGGGTGGTGCGGGGCTTTTCGAAGTAGACGCGCATGATGATGCAGAGATCGCGGGAGTGTTCGGCAATTGCGGTCTTTAGGAGTTCGGCGTACTCGCGGGCGGCGTCGGTGTCGTGAATGGAGCAGGGGCCCACGACGACGAGGAGGCGATGGTCTTCGCCGTGGAGGATCTTGATGATTTCGGTGCGGGCTTTGTAGACGGTCGCGGAGGCGGCTTCGGTGATGGGGAGTTCTTCTTCGAGAGCGACGGGCGGGAGGACGACTTTGGTCCAGGTGATGCGAAGGTCATCGGTGGGAAAGAGCATGGGTCTCGCTTGGCTGATCAGATGAAGCGGGCGTTCCGCTGTGAGGCTGGTGAAACTTTGAATATCACTTCATCTTATAGCCTCGGGGGTGGTGGCTGGGTAGTGGCGGGCTCGGTGCTAATAGAATGGTGACTGCGGCCAATTTCGAATGGGCCGCGATTGAGTGCACGACGCAACAGGAAAGGTTTTCTCCGTGAAGGCATTGGTTAAGAGCCGCGAAGAACGCGGTCTTTGGCTCGAAGATGTTCCAGAGCCCGAGATGGGCATCAACGACGTCAAGATTCGTGTTCTGGCTACGGGTATCTGCGGGACCGACCTGCATATCTACGAGTGGGACGCATGGGCTCGGTCGACGATCAAGAAGGGTTTGACGATTGGGCATGAGTTCGTGGGCGAAGTAGTGGCTGTGGGCTCGAACGTAACCGACATTCCGATTGGCCAGCTTGTGAGTGGAGAGGGCCACGTGGTTTGCGGGCGCTGCAGGAACTGTCTTGCGGGGCGGAGGCATCTTTGCGCTTATACGCTGGGCGTCGGGGTGAATCGCAATGGGGCGTTTGCGGAGTTTATTGTGCTGCCGATGTCGAACATCTGGATTCATAGCGCAGGGGTGCCGCATGAGATTGCCGCGATCTTTGACCCGCTGGGCAATGCGGTCCATACGGCGCTGGCGTTTCCTGTGCTTGGCGAAGATGTGCTGGTTACGGGAGCGGGGCCGATTGGGATTATGGCTGCTGCGGTGGCTCGGCATGCCGGGGCTCGCCATGTGGTCATTTCTGATCCGAATGAGTATCGCAGGACGCTGGCGGAGAAGGTTGGAGTGACGCTGGCGGTGGATCCTCGCGCGACTCCGCTGAAGGAGATTCAGCAGAAGCTGAGGATGCAGGAGGGATTCGATGTTGGGCTGGAGATGTCGGGTAATCCCAATGCGTTTCGCGACATGCTTGCCAATATGAGCCATGGAGCGAAGATCGCTATGCTGGGAATTCCGGCGGAAGATATTTCGATTAATTGGAACCAGGTGGTGTTTAACCAGCTGACGATCCGCGGGATCTATGGGCGGGAGATGTATGAGACCTGGTACAAGATGACCGTCATGCTTCAGAGCGGGTTGGATATTTCGGGCGTCATTACGCATCGGATGAACTGGCGGGACTATGAAGACGGATTTGCGGCGATGCGGTCGGGAAATTCGGGGAAGGTGATTCTCGACTGGAGCGATGTCGCTTAGGTGTTTGATCTGGGTTGAGCTGTGCCAGGAAACGAATGTGACGACCGCCACGGTGTTGCCCAGATTTTATTGGGCAGACCGTGGTGGACGTCTTTTGGACCGGCGTAGGAGTTCGCTGAAGCACGCGATTGGGACATGCGGCTAGGGTTTTGTCCCGCCGATCAACAAATTTCACGTAAATTTTCGATTGTGTGATCGGAACACGTGCGCGACTGATTGAGTGGCTGCCAACCGTTCCCTGTGCTGCTTCGTAACCTTAAGAGGAGATCGGCATCAAACTGTTCGGGAGCAGAAAGTTGAAGATTCCAGACCATTAAGCGCCTATTATCTTATTCACTGCAAGAGAGCTTTTTTGACCGAAGTGCACGTTCAAACCTCGATAAGGCTAAGTGTGGAGACAAGCGACTGCGAAATGTCCGGCCGAACCCTTCCGCATCCTCCTGTGCAGCAACCAGCCTCTCTTTTTGAGAGCTGCTCCTGGTTTTACTCCCTTTGCCGCGAGTACCTGTTTCGCGATCACACCGCGGAGATCAGTCGAGCGCTGTTTCCGCCGGAGGGGCCAGCACCGGACACGCATGTTCTTGAGCTTGGCTGTGGGCCGGGGTTCTATGCCTGTCGACTCTCGGAGGAGTATCCGCAGATTCACACAACTGGCGTCGACCTGTCGCGACGCCTGCTTGCGAGAGCCAAATCGCGGGCGGCCAGTCGCAGCCTTCAAAACTGCACCTTTGCACATGGCGACGCGCATTCTCTTCCTGATGCTTCTAACTCGATCGACGCGATTGTCGTTTCGCGACTGTTTCTGATTGTGGCGAAGCGGGAGGCGGTGCTGAGTGAGATCTTTCGCGTTCTGCGGCCAGGTGGAAGATGTTTTATCGCTGAACCCACTTCGGGGTTTCGCACGCGGATACCCCTAGGCTGCATGTGGCTACTTTCCAAGTTAAGCAGCAGCCCTGCTGGGAAATACCGCGAACCGAGACAGGCTGATGTGATGACTCCGACGGATTTTTCAGCGTTGATTCACTCGCAACCGTGGGGAGATGTCGAGCTGCAATACGATGGTTGGTATCAGTATGCGGTCTGCAGGAAAGATCGCGAAGGTTTGACCGGTCTGCGGGCCCCCACGATCGCATGGGAGGCGGTTTAATTTTATGACTGCTCTCACGGTGAGTTACTCGATTCTTGATCCAGCGGTGCCGCTTGCTCCGCGAGCGAGCCAGTGCGCACTTGCGGTGATGGCGAAGGCGCCGCGCCCCGGCAAGGTGAAGACAAGACTTGCGCCGCCTTTGACCCTCGACCAGGCTGCGGAACTCAACGCCTGTTTTCTTCGGGATACTGCCGCGAATATTGGCGCGGTTGCTGCGTCGAGTCCTGCTGCTGGCGTGATCTCATACACACCGGTGGGCGATGAAGTTTTTTTCAACAATCTTCTGCCAGATGATTTTGTCTTAATCCCGCAGCGTGGCGGTGATTTTGGTGAGCGCCTACTTGCGACGGCGCAGGACCTACTGTCTTGCGGCTTTGGTAGCGTTTGCCTAATCGACTCGGACTCGCCCACCGTTCCGGCTGCGGCCTTCGAGCAGGCCATCGCCGAGTTGCAGAAGGACGGCGACCGCATTGTGCTTGGGCCATCACAGGATGGGGGTTACTATCTGATTGGGTTGAAGCGTGCTCACTCCGAAGTGTTCGCCGATATTAGATGGAGTACCTCGTCGGTCTTTGCGGAGACGGTTGCAGCGGCAAAGAGCGTCGGCATCGAAGTCGTTGTTCTGCCGCTTTGGTATGACGTGGATGACGGCGAGACACTTGGGTTGCTGACCGCTGAGCTTCTTGGAGATGTGCCGCCACCATTTGCTACGCTTCCCGGCTATTGCGCCGAGAGTACCCGCGCATATCTGATTGCGCTTAATGAACAGGGAAGCGGTCGTCGATGACCTCCACTACCAATGTGGCTGGAAGCGCACCCGCCGATTTCGGGGTTGATTCTTCGATTGTCAAACACTGGTCTGTTGCTCGCGCCTGGCAGACGAATGCTGCTCTGGTCCTGATAGGGATTGGGTTGTTCTTCCTTACACGGCAACTCATCAGCGAATACAGTCACTTCACGATTGGATTTTCCGGCGTGTCGGGTTGGTCTTGCCTACTTTATCTTGGCGCGGCGTTGATCGTTACGACACAGCCGGTTGATAAATTTACGTTTCCGATCATTCTTCTGGTTGCAGTTGCGTGCCGCCTGGTTGCATTGCCCGCCGCTCCCTATCTTTCGAGTGACATCTATCGGTATGTGTGGGATGGAGTGGTGCAGCATGCGCACATAAGCCCTTACCGCTACGTTCCTGGGGATGCTGTGCTTGCTTTTCTGCGTGGGTCGCATGAGAGCATCTTCGAGAAAATCAACCGACGCGACTATGCGCATACCATCTATCCACCGGCGGCGCAGGCGCTGTTTTATCTGATTACGTGGATCTCTCCGACGATCACTTTCATGAAGACCGTGATGGTGCTGTTTGAAGGGGTCACGATGTATGCGCTGGTCGGCTTGCTGCGCGCTCTTGGGATTCGCCGCGAGCAGACGCTGCTTTATGCGTGGTGTCCGGTGGTTGTGTGGGAGATTGCCGGCTCGGGGCATCTTGACTCTGCGGCGATGGCTTTCATCGCGCTGGCTTTGCTGGCTCGCTATCGGAGGCAGCCTGTACTGACGGGAATTTTTCTCGGTGTCGCTGTTCTGCTGAAACTTTATCCGCTGGTGCTGCTTCCTGCCCTTTATCGTCGCGGGGATTTTAAGATGCCTGCTATGGTCGCGGGTTTGGTTGGGTTGGGTTATGCGGCATACTCCAGCGTTGGCTTGTTGGTCTTCGGGTTTCTTGGAGGGTATGTCAAAGAGGAGGGCCTGGCAACTGGTGCACGCTACTTTCTGCTTGAGCTCACACAACAGATTCCGGGGCTTCACAGTCTTACGACGGCGACTTACTTTGGCTTTTGTGCGGCGGTATTCCTGGGAATCATCTGGTGGTGCTGGCGCGTCTCTGGTTTTGAGGGGGACAATTATCAGAGGCCATTTGATTTTGATGGCGTCGCTTCGTTTCTTCCGCCTGCCTTTGCGCTTGCGGCGGCGTTGATGTTTCTTTTTTCGCCGCACTACGCCTGGTACATCCTCTGGTTGATTCCATTTTTTACGCTGATGCCGAATCTGCCAATTCTGACTTATGTGCTTGGTTTCTTTTATCTGTACACGACTGCATTGGGAGAGCCGGGCCCCAAGATGTTTCTCGCGAACAAAATTCTTTACGCTTCGGTCTTCGCGGCGCTGATAATTCAATTAGCTCTAAGGCGTTGGCCGATTCACCGGTCTATGTTTGTGCAACCCACGGTAACGAGCGAGCCACTATGAGTACATTGCTTCCGATCATTCCTTCCGATGACCTACTCCGCGAGAAGGAGGGCCTTAGCCCTGCGGCGCAGCGCGCTGAGGAGGAGAAGAATCGCATGCGCCGGTACTTCGAGAAACCGGAGGCTGATGCGCATCTTGCTCCGGTCGCAGCTCAGGAGCCCGTCTGTCTATATCTCGAGACTACGAACCGATGCAACCTGTTATGCACGACTTGTCCGCGCACCTATGAAGATCTGGAGCCCGAGGCGGATATGCCGTGGGAGCTTTTCACATCGCTCATCGACCAATATCCGACTATTGCGCGTGTTGTGCTGCATGGCATTGGCGAGCCGATGCTGGTGAAAGACATTGCTCAGCGCGTGAAGTATCTGAAGGACCGAAATATATATGTTCTGTTCAATACGAATGGGACTTTGTTGACGGAGGCAAACGGTCGGGCTTTGATTGAGGCTGGTCTTGACGAGCTTAGAGTGTCACTTGACGCTGCGGAATCAGAGGTGTTTCAGATGGTTCGGGGCAAAGACTTCTTCGATAAGATCGTCGCGAACGTCAGGAACTTCACAAGGCTGCAGCGGGAGCTGGACGCTCCGAAGCCACGGGTGTCGTTGTGGCTTACAGGTCTGCGGGAGACGGTCGATCAGCTTCCGAACTTTGTTCGCCTGGCGCACTCCATCGGCGTCATGGAAGTTTATTTGCAGCGGCTGGTGTTTTTTGATGTTCCGATGGATGAACACTCTCTGGCGCGGGCAGAGTCGGCGTTGTTTGAACATACTACCGAACGGGAAGAGGCGCTTATTCGTGAAGCTGAATCGGTTGCACGCGAGTTAGGGGTAATGTTTTCGGCGTCGGGTGCTGTTGATCCTGGTGAGTCGATTAAGATGCAGCGGTCCGACAGCCCCTGGTCTCTCTGTCGCCGGCCGTGGTCGCTGATGTATATCACGGCGAACGGCCGCGTGCTGCCGTGTTGCATTGCACCTTTCAGCATGAAGGGTTATGACAGCTTTACTTTGGGGGATGCCACGCAGGCAAGCCTTCGTGACATATGGAACGGTGCTGAGTATCAGCGGTTTCGCGAGGGTCTGCTGACCAGCGCACCGCCGCCCGCCTGTGCGAATTGTGGGCTTCGCTGGAGCCTCTGACATCGACAAACGCATGTGCAGCTTTGCGGCGACCCCTTATAATCGCACCTGCGAAACAGAGAGAGGATGCGATGAATATTCAGCGCCACGCGGGTTTTTACGTGGTAGGCATAGCGGCCCGTACCCAGAATTCGGCTGAACGAAATGGTAGCGGTAAGATCGGTGAGATCTGGCATGAGCTGCTGAGGGACAATCTTGCGTCGAAGATTCCGAATAAGACCGGTATCAATTTGACGGCAGTGTACACGGATTATGAGGGTGGTCTTGACGGCCACTACACCTATCTTCTTGGACTGCCGGTGTCATCTATTCTGAATGTCCCTGCGAACTTTGTTGCCAAATATATTCCCGGCGGCCGGTACTGTGTTGTCACGTCGGAGCGAGGACCGATCAAGCAGGTCGTTTCGGAGACATGGAAGCGAATCTGCTCCATGCCTGTAGCGGAGTTGGGTGGGATTCGGTCTTTTCGCGCTGACTACGAGATCTACGACCAGCGCTCGGCCGATCCGGAGAAGGCGCAGATTGAAGTGTACGTTGGCCTTCGGTAACTGATTTCTGCTCATTATGCCCCTGCCAATTTCTGTCATTATTCCCGCGCTGAATGAAGCTGAATCTATCGGTTTTGTCGTCTCTGAGATGCCGTGGCATCTGATCGCCGAATGCGTTGTCGTGGATAACGGGAGCAGCGATGGAACCGGTGCTGTTGCGGAGGCCGCGGGGGCGCGTGTGATTCGCTCGGCTCGCGGTTACGGGGCCGCCTGTAAAGCGGGCAGCGAGGCTGCACTGCCTACGAGTACGATCCTCGTCTACATGGATGGGGATGGTTCCGACGTGATCGCTGACCTGCCACGGATGGTGGCTCCGATCGAGGCCGGGGATGCGGATTTTGTTATAGGCTCGCGCATGCGTGGCAACCGCGAGGCGGGATCTATGCTTGGGTCTCAGATCTTCGCTGCGTATTTCGTCAGTACTCTTTTGCGTCTTTTCCAAGGCGTTCACTATACGGACATGGGACCATTTCGAGCGATAAGGAGAACGTCACTGGAATCGTTACATATGTCAGAGCTTACCTACGGATGGAATCTGGAGATGCAGATTCGTGCAGCGCAGAAGAAGCTGCGAATTCTAGAGGTGCCAGTCGATTATCGCAGGCGGGTGGCTGGAATTTCCAAGGTTTCGGGTGATGTGAGGGGTAGTGTGAAGGCTGCAGTGCGAATCCTTGAGGTACTGTTCCGCATCGGTCTTTCTCGCGGTCCAGGTTGAGCATCGTATACTTGTCGCGTTAACGCTATCCGGGAGAGAGACATGCAAAGCCGTATTGTTGGCACCACTATGCCTGTTCTGGAGTTTGCCCTCGGCACAGATGACGCGGTCATCTCGGAGGCGGGGGAGCTTTCGTGGATGACGGCGACTGTCCAGATGACTACGCACACGCAGCACGCTGGAGGTGGGGGCTTCTTCGGCGCTATCGCACGAGTTGCGGGCGGCGGGTCGCTCTTTATGACGGAATATCGCGCAATAGGAGGGCCGGGCGAGGTTGCGTTTGCTACGCGCGTTCCGGGTCATATTGTTCCGGTGGAGGTCGGTCCGGGGCATGAGTATATGGTTCATCGCCATGGCTTCCTTTGCGCGACTGCAGCTATTGCGTTGGGGGTTGGATTTCAGCAGTCGTTGGGGGCCGGAATCTTCGGAGGCGATGGATTTCTGCTGCAGAAGGTCAGCGGGCAGGGAATCGCGTGGCTTGAGTTATCGGGAGAGGTTGTTATTAAGGATCTCGCCCCGGGCGAGACTCTTCGTGTTCACCCCGGTCATGTGGGCGCTTTCCAGGGGACTGTTGCGTTTCAAATCCAACGCGTTCCGGGCATCAAGAATATGATCTTTGGCGGAGATGGAGTTTTTCTTGCAGCACTGACTGGTCCTGGTCGCGTTTGGCTGCAAACTCTACCCATCTCGCGTCTTGCTCACCAGATTCAGGAGTACCTCCCGAAGGAACGCGCGCAGCAGGCGGCTGAGGGTGGGGTTGTTGGTGGTATTGTCGGTTCCATTCTGAAGGGCATGTAGTCGTGATCAATTTTGCTATTTCCGCATGTTGTTTCGCGTTTGTTTGAGATGCTCTTCTATGACTTTGCGAGAGAGATGACTATTCCTCCGGCAACGATCAATATCCCACCGATGAGGACCGTTGCTGAAGGAGGCTGTTTGAAGACAAGCCAGGAAAGAAGTTGGGCAATGATGAAGAAGACAATGTACATGCCGAGCAGTTTTCCAAACTCCCATGGCGGTGCATTGACCGTCCATCCGTAGGCGAACAGTATGATTGCGGCGGCTCCGAACATGAGGTAACGAGACCGCGCCGCGTTAGTGTGAAGGCCTGCACGAATGAGAGCATCGCCCCCAGCTTCGAGAGCGGCGGCGGCAAACAGAATCAGGACAGTGGCGATGCGGCTCATTTTTTATATGCGTGAGACAAGTGGAGCTTTCTCTATCAGTGGATCATGGGGAGGATAAGAAAGTCGTAAAGTCCTTTTGTCTAGCGGATCAAAGTCACTTCGGTCTCGGCGCTGCCATCCAGGCCCACTGCATCTAGACTCAAATCAGAGGCTTGAATGACCACTGTTGCTGTTGATATTCGCGCTGGGCGGTCAGGGAGATATCCTGCGGGGCCTTCGTTTTCGTCGCGTTTGTTTTCTGGTCGGATGTTTCGTCAGAACGCGATTGAGTCGATGAGTGAATCGGCGCGGCTCTATGGCGACCTGGTGCACTACACCATCTTCGGGCGGCACATTTATCAGTTGAATCATCCGGAGCTCGTCGATGACTTGCTCGTGAAGGATGCGAATAAGCATCACCGGGGGATCGTGATGCAGCGGGCAAAGATCGTTCTCGGCGAGGGCTTGCTGACGAGCGAAGAGCCGTTGCATATGCGACAGCGACGACTTGCGCAGCCCGCGTTTTTGCGTCAACGGATTGCGGCCTACGGTAAGGTGATCGGAAAGAACGCGGTTGAGATTTCGCAGGGTTGGAGGTCGGGTTCGGTCCACGATGTGCATGAAGACATGCTTGAACTTGCGCTGCGGATCGTTGGGAAGTGTCTGTTTGATCTGGATGTGCAATCACAACAAGAGGTGAAGAAGGTTTCGGCAGCGGTTGACGCCTTTATGGGATTTCTTCCTCTTGCGATCCTGCCGTTTTCTGAACAGATTCAGCGACTGCCGCTGCCGGCGATGAAGCGGATTCGTAAGGGCCAGGCGGATCTTGATGCGATGATCTACGAGATGATTGCGGAGCGCCGCAGGGTGCCGGGGGATCGGGGCGATCTTCTTTCGATGTTGCTGGAGGCGGTCGACACTGAAGGCTCGACTGGTCGCATGTCGGATCAACAGGTGCATGATGAGTGTTTGACGATCATGCTGGCTGGACATGAGACCACTGCGAATGCGTTGAGCTTTGCGCTTTGGCTGATGGCGAAGCATCCTGAGATGCAGACGCGTGTGCATGATGAGGCGCGGGAGGTGCTGGGCGATCGCGCGGCTACGGCGGATGATTACGCACGTTTGCCCTATGCGACGCAATTGTTCTCGGAGACGTTGAGGCTCTATCCGCCGGTATGGGTGATTGCACGGACATGCGTTCAACCTTACGAGATTGCGGGCTATGCTATTCCTAAGGGAGCGATTTTGGTGGCGTCACAGTTCGTGATTCAGCGAGATCCGCGTTTCTACTCTGATCCGTTGAGTTTCGACCCAGAAAGATTTGCGAAGGATTGTGCGAAGTCGCGGCCGCGATTTGCGTTTTTCCCGTTTGCCGCGGGTAGTCGCCAGTGCATTGGCGAAGGGCTGGCCTGGATGGAAGGAGTGTTGTCTTTGGCTACGATTGTGCGTGACTGGCGGCTGACTGCCTCGCAAGCCGGGAGGGAGATTGCGCTCAATCCAGCGATCAGTCTCAGGCCGAAGTTTGGGGTTCCGCTTTTTGTGGAACGGCGGCCTAATGTCGCTTGATCCACGCGTCGATGGACCATCCATCGTACTGATGAAGAAAGATCAAGACGGAGTATACGAAGGCGTAGGCAAGTTGAGTTCCGGTGAGATTCCAATCTTGTAAGAGTGCGGAGCCGAAGGTGAGCAGCATGATGAGAAGGCTCGCTGCGACGAGCGCTGCGCGGGTTCTGAGGCCGACAAGAATCAATAATCCTAGTAAACCTTCGGTCGCCGGAAGAATCAAACCGAAGACCCAGACGCTCCAGGCGGGAAGTGGAACGTGTTCGAATTGCATGACCAGCTTTGCTGCGAACTCTCCTGGGCCTGTGATCATGCGGCTTACGCCGTGCATCATGAGATTTACTCCGACGACTGCGCGGAGTAAGGCATAGCCCAGTTGTTCATTACGAAGCTTTGGTTCGTCTACCATTGTTTCTCCGCTCTCGGTGGTCTTGTCTTGTGTGATGCCTGCTTCAGGCCTGTTTGTGCATAAGGAGTGTTCGCGATTTGCATAAGCAGGACGCGGGTCTCTGTATTCTTAAGTTATGCACGAGACAGCAACGGAACCATTTCTTTATCTTGCTCATGTCAATGTAGCTCGTGGCGATAACGTCGTTCTTCACGATATCAATCTTTCGGTGAACGCAGGGGAGCACATCGCTATTCTTGGGCCGAACGGTTGCGGGAAGTCGACGTTGATCAAAACGATCACGTGTGAGTGTTATCCGATGGTGCAGCCGGAGACGAAGGTGAGGATCTTCGGGCGTGAGCGGTGGGATCTGACGGAGCTGAAGAAGCGGCTGGGAGTTGTTTCGGCGGAGCTGCCGGGGAGGCAGACGTTGCAGACAACCGGGCGGGATGCGGTGATTACCGGGTTTTTCTCGAGTAGTACGCTGTGGCCGAATCTTGTGGTGACTGATGCTATGCGAGCGCATGCGGAGGAGGTGTTGCAGCAGATTGATGCGGTGGGGTTTGCGGAGAAGCTGGTGGGGGAGATGTCGGCAGGGCAGCAACGGCGCATTATGATTGGGCGGGCACTGGTGGGGTCGGCGGGGATGTTGCTGCTGGATGAGCCTTCGAATGCGCTGGATCTGGCGGCTCAGGCGGAGCTGCGGGGATTGATGCGGAAGCTCGCGCAGCAGGGGACTGGGATCATGCTGATCACGCACCATATTGCGGATATTCCGCCGGAGATCGATCGGATTTTGATGATGCGGGAGGGGCGGATTATTGCGGATGGATCGAAGGAGGAGCTGCTCACTGCAGAGCGGCTGAGTGAGTTGTTTAAGACGGAGGTTCAGCTTTCGGAGAGGGATGGCTTTTATCACGCTTGGTGATGGGTCCTGCCGGACGGGCCCACTTCGCGTGGGTCGGTCACTTCGTGACTTGTGTACCTTTTAGGCTTAGTCGGTGTGGGGGATTACGCCGGTCTGCAGCTTGACTAGCTCGGGTTGGGCTATGCGTGATGGGCCGAGGACGGCGATCTTTGGCAAGGGGCCGCGGACCATGGCTACCTCGTCACAGGCATAGAGGCGGGGGCAGGTCTGGCAGTCCTTGTAGATCTTGTCGGGCAGGGTGGTGCGGTCGACGACGCGGAAGCCGAAGTGGAAGAAGAAGTCGGGGATGCGGGTGAAGAGGCAGACGGCGGTGACTTTTTGCTCTTCAGCTTCTTCGAGGAGGGCGCGGAGAAGCCGACCGCCTGCGCCTTGACCTTTGGCTTCGGGCTTGACGACGATGGAGCGGACCTCGGCGAGGTGTGGGCCGTAGAGGTGGAGGGCTCCGCAGCCCAAGAAGACGCCGCCTGAGTCTCCTTCGACGGGAGATTCGGCTACGGCGAAGTCGCGGATGTTCTCGCAGATCTCGGCGTAGTTGCGGCGGAGGAGGGTGCCGTCGCCGGAGAGGGAGTTGACGAGGTCGAAGATGTTGACGGCGTCGGGGAGTTTGGCCTTGCGCACGGTTGCCCCGCCTACGCGGGGGCGCGATGAGGAGGTGGATTCACTCACGGTCATCAGGGGGGTGGTGGGCAACTGTGTTTAGACTCCTTCTTTTTATTTTCGCAGAGTATTGGATGATTTGATGATTCGGTTTGGTGCGAGTGTTGAGGAGTGCGGTACGGGAGCTGTGGATTCGAATGCGATCTTTGCGATCTTTTGGTTCGAGACTTATGCCTTCTTTATGCCCGACTCGGTAGCATTTCGTCATGGAAATCCTTTCTGCCACGACAAGGGTTGTCAAAGAAGGTAAATCCGAACATCCTTTTCTGCTGTTCTTGCGACGACGGAGGTCGGAGGAGAACAAGCTTGTAACGCCCCTATCCGATGTCATCACTGCATTCGTGTTGGTAGCTGTTGCCGTTGCTCTGGTGGTTTGCCTCTATGCCTTCGTGACTGGAAAGATTCGGTAGATTGATCCTGGTTTATGTTTTTGCGGCTGCTAAGCGGGCCTTCGCTTCGGCAAGTGCGGTTTTGACGCGGGAGCGGGCGGTGCCGCCGATGACGTCGTGGCAGTCGAGGGTGGCTTCGAGGGTGATGGCGGGGAAGAAGTCTTCACCAAACTGGGGGCAGATGGCGCGGAGTTCGTCGAGGGTGAGTTGCTGGAGTTCGCGTTGGGTTTCAAGGCCGAGGCGGACGGCGTTGCCGATGTGCTCGTGCGCTTTGCGGAAGGGAATGCCCTTGTCGGTGAGGTAGGTTGCGGCGGCCATAGCGTTGAGGTAGCCGGAGTGGGCGGCGGCCTTCATAGTGTCGTAGCGAAATTTTAGGGATGCGGTGAAGGCTGGGAGGACGCTGAGGATTCCGGCGATGGTGTCGGCTGCATCGAAGACTGGCTCCTGGCCTTCCTGCAGGTCTTTGTTGTAGGCGAGGGGGAGGCCTTTGATGAGCGTGGCTAGTGTTGTGGCTGCGCCTAGCAGACGACCGGATTTTCCTCGGATGAGTTCGGTGAGGTCGGGGTTCTTCTTTTGTGGCATGGCGCTGGAGCCGGTGGAGAAGCGCTCGGGTAAGTCGAGGAAGCCGAACTCGGCTGTCGAGTAGAGGGTGAGTTCTTCGGCGAAGCGGGAGATGTGGATGCCGAGGGTGGCGATGGCTTGGGTGAACTCTAAGGCGAAGTCGCGGTCGCTGGTTGCGTCCATGCTGTTGGGCGTGGGGGCGTCGAAGTTCAGCGCGGCGGCGGCGATGGTGCGGTCGAGGGCGAGGGTTGCGCCTGCTACTGCTCCGGAGCCGAGGGGGCAGAGATTCATGCGCTTGCGGGCGTCGGTGAGGCGGCTGGCGTCGCGCTCGATCATCGTTACATAGGCTAAGAGCCAGTGGGCTACGAGGACGGGCTCGGCACGTTGGAGGTGGGTGTAGGAGGGCATCGTGGCTTCGCCTGCGGATTCGGCAAGGTCGATGAGGGCTTTTCGCCATGCGGTGAGGCCCGCGAGGGTGTTGTTGATGGCTTCGCGGACGAAGAGGCGCATGTCGGTGGCGATCTGCTCGTTGCGGCTGCGTCCGGTGTGGAGCTTGAGGGCGAGGTCGCCGATTTGTTTGGTGAGTTCGAGTTCGACGTAGTGGTGGACGTCTTCGGCCTGGGGGTTGGCGGTGACGATGGCTTCGCCTTGTTCGGCTTGCTGCCTGGCTACGGCGCGGAGGCCTTCTTCCATTTGCAGGAGCTCTTCGCTGGTGAGGATACCTGCGGCTTCGATAGCGCGGGCGTGGGCTATGCTGGCTTCTACTTCGTAGGGGACGAGGCGCCAGTCGAAGGGGAAGGAGCGCTGCCAGGATTCGAAGGTGGGGTCTAGTGGTTCGCGGAAGCGGCCGGACCACATTTTGGTTGAGTTTTGGTTTGTTTTTTCAGTCATGGTCGAGTAAGTGTCCCAAGCTTTCGGCGAAAGTGGTTTTCAAGTTGACATACAGCTGCGATAGCAATCCAGCACCACACCGGAAAAGCGACGCCGCCACTCAGCAAAATCAACAGCGGATTCGAGGTAGTCGATCGCCCTTGCAAGTACGAATCCCAATTAAGCCATGAAATTACGATCCATTGGCAGAAGGCGAATCCCCACATCGTGGCAGGAGGCACTCGCTTCCACAGCCCATAAGTCGCGAGCACGGGCAGTGACAGCGAAGGCAACAGCCAGAAGAGTGTAACGGCGATCGGATTTTGCCATCCGGCTTCGCTGAACGCTGCTGCCATAAGTCCAAACCAGGTCAGAGGAACGGCGAAAACTGACGCAAGGATGAGCAGGGGCCAACGAATGGAATTGGAATTCATGCGTCCCTTCCTGATGACGCAAAGCTAGGAACGGCCATAGGGTAACTCGTGGGTTTTACTTCCTGAGTTGATTGCTTCACAAATCGAAGCTTCAACCATAAGCAGGGCTACCAGACCCAGTAATTGCATAACCAGTCCTCCGATCAATGCAATTACTGCGCAAGAGATCGCTACACACCACATTCCTGTAGCCCCGACCTTTCTCCATCGGAACATCAGAAGATAGGTAGGACACGATAAAAGCCCAACAACGAGCAGAGATGTTACCGCGAGACTCTGGAAATCGTGTACCGGATCAGCCCCAAATCCGCCAGTCATTATCAAAAGGAAGGTAATGAATAGACAGACCAGTGTCCCCACTATCAGTAGTACAACGTTTCCCAATGAGTAACGCGTAGTGGTCATTTTCTATGAGGTTATTTCTTGTCGCTCCCATTGTTTAGTTGGGGCATCTCGCTGCCTTTGCTTAGGGTGATTAGGCCGCTTTGGGCGTAGGTGATTAGTTTGGCGCGGGTGTCGGTAATGTCGAGGTTGCGCATGGTGAGTTGGCCGATGCGGTCGCGGGGGGAGAAGGTGGATTCGCCCTTTTCCATGGTGAGGCGCTCGGGGTGGAAGGTGAGGTTGGGTGAGGCGGTGTTGAGGATGGAGTAGTCGTTGCCTCGGCGGAGCTCGATTGTAACCTCGCCGGTTACAGGTTTGGCGACCCAGCGCTGGGCGGCTTCGCGGAGCATGATGGCCTGGGGGTCGAACCAGCGGCCCTGGTAGAGGAGACGGCCCAGTTTGCGGCCGTTGTCGCGGTACTGCTCGATGGTGTCCTCGTTGTGGATACCGGTGATGAGGCGCTCGTAGGCGATGAAGAGGAGAGCGAGACCGGGTGACTCGTAGATGCCGCGGCTCTTGGCTTCGATGATGCGATTTTCGATCTGGTCGCTCATGCCGAGGCCGTGGCGGCCACCGATGCTGTTGGCTTCGAGCATGAGGGCTACGGGGTCGGAGAGCTCTTTGCCGTTGAGGGCTACGGGGAAGCCTTCTTCGAAGCGGACGGTGATGGCTTCGGGTTTGATAGCCACGTCGTCGCGCCAGAAGGCGGTGCCCATGATGGGGGAGACGATCTTCATGCTGGTGGTGAGGAGTTCGAGGTCCTTGGCTTCGTGGGTTGCGCCGAGGATGTTGGAGTCGGTGGAGTAGGCTTTTTCGGCGGACATCTTGTAGCCGAAGCCGGCCTTGGTCATGAAGGCGGACATCTCGGCGCGGCCACCCAGCTCGTCGATGAAGGTGGGGTCGAGCCAGGGCTTGTAGACCTTGAGGTCGGGGTTGACGAGGAGGCCGTAGCGGTAGAAGCGCTCGATGTCGTTGCCTTTGAAGGTGGAGCCGTCGCCCCAGATGTTGACGTCGTCTTCCTTCATCGCCGTCACTAACATTGTCCCAGTTACAGCCCGGCCGATGGGGGTGGTGTTGAAGTACGTGACGCCGGCGGTGGTGATGTGGAAGGCTCCGGACTGGAGGGCAGCGATGCCTTCGCGAACGAGGGGGCCGCGGCAGTCGATGAGGCGGGCCTTTTCGGCTCCGTACTCGAGGGCTTTGCGGGGGATCTCGTCGTAGTCGGCTTCGTCGGGCTGGCCGAGGTTGGCCGTGTAAGCGTAGGGGAGGGCACCCTTTTGCTTCATCCAGTGGAGCGCGGCGCTGGTGTCGAGTCCGCCGGAGAAGGCTATACCGACTTTTTGGCCGAGGGGTAGGGTTTCTAGGATTACAGACATTTGATGCAGACCTCAATGGTTGGGCAGATGCGTTAGTGATCTGGACATGGGTTGAACAGTTCGGCAAAAGATTTGAGCGGTTGAGGTTGCTTGAATTCGTCGGGGTCCTTCGACTGCGCCTCGCGATGAGACTGCGAGGCTTCGCTCAGGATGACGACTTGAAACAATGCACTCAGAGGATATTTCAAACCAATCTGTTTTCTTGGCAGCGGAACTAGCTGCGTTTGCGGGATTGCGATGCGCGGTTGCGGCTGTTGGTGGTGCGCTTGGCTCCGCCGAGGAGCATGAGCAGGATGGCTTTTTGGGCGTGCATGCGATTCTCGGCTTGGTCGAAGACGAGGGACTGGGGGCCGTCTAGGACGGCGTCGGTGACTTCGGCGTTGCGATGGGCGGGGAGGCAGTGCATGAAGACGGCGTCGGCTTGCGCGTTGGCCATGAGGGCTTCGTTGACCTGGTAGGGCTTGAAGATGGGAGCGCGCTTGGTGGCCTCGTGCTCGAAGCCCATGGAGGTGCAGACGTCGGTGTAGACGGCGTCGGCCCCGGTGACGGCTTTGACGGGGTCGTGCATGAGAGTAATGCTGCCGCCGGTGGTTTCGGCGATCTCGATGGCTTTGTGGATGATCTCTAGTTTGGGGGCGAAGCCTTTCGGCGTGGCTACGGTGCAGTGGGAGCCGAGTTGCGCGGCGGTGAGCATGAGGGAGTGGCAGACGTTGTTGCCGTCGCCGACGTAGGTGAAGTGGAGGCCCTCTGCGGAGCCGAAGCGCTCTTCGAGGGTGAAGAAGTCGGCGATGGCCTGGCAGGGGTGCTCGAGATCGGAGAGGGCGTTGATGACGGGGATCTTGGAGCAGGCGGCGATCTCGGTGATGGTGTCGTGGGCGTAGGTGCGGAGGACCATGATGGCCATCCAGCGCTCGATGTTGTGGGCCATGTCGGAGAGGGATTCGCGCTCGCCGAGGGGGGACTGGGTCTGGTCGACGAAGATGGCGTTGCCGCCGAGGGTGTTGATGGCGGTCTCGAAGGTGAGGCGGGTGCGGAGGGATGCCTTCTCGAAGAACATGACCATCTGGCGCGCGTCGAGGGCGTGACGGAAGTCTTCGGGGTTGGCTTTGACGGCGTGGGCGAGCTCCATGAGGGCGGCCATCTCCTCGACGGTGAGGTCGGCGATGGAGCAGAGGTCGCGGCCGCTGAGGCGCTTGGAGGCTTCACTGAAGGCAGTGTCGGATTGGATGCCGAGGGTGGCGCGTGAGCGTGTCGGGGAGAAGTCTTCGGTTTCGGACTTGGAGTTTATGAGGGGGGAGTTCATGGTGACGGTTTTGCTACCCATTGGCTTTGCCTCCTGCCGGTGCTGCGCCGGCGAGTGCTGCGGTGAAGACCTCGTCGAAGGCTTTGATGGCGGTGTCGACGTGTTGACGCTCGAGAAGGAAGGGTGGGAGCAGACGAAGGACTGTCTCACTAGTGCGGTTGATGATGATGCGGCGCTCCATCATTTGGGCGGCTATGCGCTGGGCGAGGTCGGCGGAGTTGATTTCGATGCCGAGCATGAGGCCTTTGCCGCGGACTTCGGTGATGCAGTCGTGGCGTTTTGCGAGTTGCGTGAGCTGGTCGTGAAAGTAGGAACCAACCTCGTTGATGTGGGCGAGGATGTTGTCGCGCTTGATGGTGTCGATGACGGCGATGGCTACGGCGCAGGCGAGTGGATTGCCGCCAAAGGTGGTGCCGTGCATGCCGGGGGTGATGGATTCGGCGGCTGCGTTGGTGCAGAGCATCGCGCCCATGGGGATGCCGTTGGCGATGGGCTTGGCGAGGGTTGTGATGTCGGGAAGGATGCCGTAGTGCTGGTAGGCAAACCATTTGCCGGTGCGGCCCATGCCGGACTGGATCTCGTCGGCGATGAGGAGGGCGCCGGTGGAGTGGCAGAGTTCGCGTGCGGCCGCGAAGAACTCCTGGGTTACGGGGTGGATGCCGCCTTCGCCTTGAATGGGCTCGATGCAGATTGCGCAGACTTCGTTGGAGAATTTTGCGCGGAGATCGGCTACGTCGTTGAAGCGGACGAAGTCGACGCCGGGCATGACCGGCATGAAGGGTTCGCGATATTTATCTTTCGCAGTTGTGGCTACGGAGCCCATGGTGCGGCCGTGAAAGCTGTGATCAAGAGCGAGGAACCTGGTGCCGATGGTTTCGCCCTGAGCGCGGAGGCGACCGGCGTTGGCGCGGGCTAGCTTGAGGGCTGCTTCCCAGGCTTCTGTGCCGCTATTGGTGAAGAAGGCGCGGTCGAGGCCGGAGATTTCTGTGAGACGGAGGGCGAGTTCGGCGGTGTGCTCGTGGAAGAAGAGGTTGGAGGTGTGGATGAGGCGCTTCGATTGTTTTGCGATGGCTTCTTCGACGGCGGGGTGTCCGTAGCCGAGGCCGGAGACGCCGATGCCGCTGAGGAGATCGAGGTAGTCGTTGCCGTTTTCGTCGCGCAGGTGGACGCCCTGTCCGCTGACGAAGAGGATGGGGTTGCGTTCGTAGGTGTTGAGGAGCAGCTTTTTTTCCGCCGCCTGGATGGATTGCAAGTTGGGTGTTGCGCTCATGCGACCATGACCTCCGTTCCGTCGTTGACCCGCGTTGAGACGAGGTCAGGTAATAGAGATGCCGCTTCCGCGGGAAGAATTCGTACGCGTTTGACGC
Source organism: Tunturiibacter psychrotolerans (assembly GCF_051013365.1). Lineage (GTDB taxonomy): Bacteria > Acidobacteriota > Terriglobia > Terriglobales > Acidobacteriaceae > Edaphobacter > Edaphobacter psychrotolerans_A. The sequence continues at coordinate 4,537,228 of NZ_CP132941.1, forward strand.
CGTGAGTGAGGGCTTCGCGGCAGGCATTCAGTTTGGGCAGCATGCCGCCGGAGACTACCTGCGCCTGCTCCATGGCGGGAATCTGCGCGAGTGTGAGCCAGCGCATGACGTTGCCGTCGGCACCTTTGACGCCAGGGACGTCGGTGAGGAACACGAGGGTGTCGGCTTTGGTGCCGATGGCGCAGGCTGCGGCCATCTCGTCGGCGTTGATGTTGTAGTACTCGCCGTCGAAGCCGAGGGCGATGGAGGAGATTACGGGAACTGCGCCCATGGCCCAGATGGCTTCGAGCCACTTGGGATCCATGGCGGCGATCTCGCCTACGAAGCCGAGGTCGGGGTTGGTTTTTTTCTTACGGGCGCGGAAGACGTGGCCATCGCCACCGGATAGGCCGACCGCGGATTGGCCGTGCGAGCCGATGGAGGCGACGAGGGATTTGTTCACGCGGCCGGCGAGAACCATGAGGGCGGCATCGCGGGTTTCGGCATCGGTGATGCGCAGGCCCGAGATGAACTCGCTCTTCTTGCCCATGAGGGCGAGGGTGCGGGTGAGCTGCACGCCTCCACCATGGACGACGGCTACCTGATTTCCATCGGCGACTAGGTCGGCGATGGCTTTGCCGCAGGCGTGGAGGATCTTCTTGTCCTCAAGAGAGGCACCGCCTAGTTTGACGACAAATCTCACAGCAAGCCCTCCTCTTCGTTCCATCCGCACATCAGATTGAGATTTTGTACTGCCTGGCCGGAGGCTCCCTTCAACAGATTGTCGAGGCAGGAGACCAAGACTAGACGCTTTCCGTCGGGAGCGAGTGCAAAGCCGAGGTCGCAGAAGTTAGTACGTACGACATGTTGTATCTCTGGCAGGTGGGGCGTGGACCGGAGCCGGACCAGCGGGCTGTGTTGATAGAAATTCTGAAGCACGTCGGTGATTGTGGCTGATTCAATTTTATTCTTGAGGCGAAGGTAGATTGTGGAAAGAATGCCGCGCGGTATGGGGAGTAGATGCGGGGTGAACTGGATCTGGTCCGAGGTGATGTGAAGCTGCTCGAGCAGCTCGCCGGTGTGGCGGTGGCCGAAGACTGCGTAGGCTGAGAGGTTGTCGGCGGCGTACATGAAGTGGGTCTTGGCTGTGGGTGCTTTGCCTGCGCCACTGACTCCGGATTTGGCGTCGCAGATAATTCCGTGGTCGAGGTCGACCAGGCCAGCTTGAACGAGGGGAGCTAGCGCGAGGATGACAGAGGTGGCGTAGCATCCGGGATTGGCCACGAGGCGTGCGTTGCGGATCTCGTCGCGGTGAAGTTCCGGGCAGCCGTAGACGGCTTCGGCCTGAAGGAGGGAGGCGTGCTCGGCGTTGGCGTCCTTGAGCTTATAGACGCTTCGATTGGCGGTGTGCTGGAGACGCCATGCACCGCTGAGGTCGATGACCTTGATTCCCCGCTCGATGGCTTCGGGAACCCACTCGCGGGACTGCTCGTGCGGGGTAGCGAGGAACAAGATCTCGGCTCCGCTGTCGACGATGCGCTCCCAAGTGAAGGGGAGGATCTCGTGGGTTTTGTTGCCTGCTACCGCGAGCTGCGGGTGGATGTCTTCGAGGCGGAGCGCCGCGGTTGTGTCGGATTCTCCGGCGCGGCCGAGAAATATGGGGGCTGTCTCGCGGAACCTTGGATGATGCAGGAGCAGGCGCGCAAGTTCGCCACCCGCGTAGCCGCCGATACCGGCGATTGCTGTTCGGGGGGCGGTGGTGCGTGAGGTAGGTTGTTCGAGTACGTTCGTCGTTGCGGTGTTAACCAAGATAGCCTTCGATTCGTGTCTTCAAGAGACTTGCTTGTTTTTCGTCCGGACAGATGATGAGGACCGTGTCGTCGCCGGCGATGGTTCCTACGACTTCGGGCCAGTCCTCGTAGTCGATGCCGGCAGCGATGGGTTGGGCGCTTCCGGTGGTCGTGACGAGGACGAGGAGGTTGATTGCCTGGCGGACCTCGAGGCCGAAGCTTTCGAGGACTTCGCGAATTCCCGGGAGCGCGTCTTCGTCGTAGCCGTTGCCGCCGGGAAGAGAGTAGCCCGTTGGTCCTTTATTTAATCTCAACTCGTGAATATCGCGCGATAATGTTGCCTGAGTGACATGAAAACCGCGCCCTGCTAATTTTCGGCGCAACTCGTCCTGGCTGGTGACCGGGGTCTTTACCAGGAGTTCTCGAATTGCGGCGTGACGCTGTTGTTTCATGAATTTTGTTGTACTCGCCTTCTTGTATTTAAGTCGTCAACGGCGGCTGAATTTACAGATGAAGCCGATCTGTATAAATATACATTTATTTGTGTATATTTATACATACGTATTCCTCAATATTTCGATTGATGGAAGCTTTACAAAAAAGGAAGGGTTGCAACCGGTTTTTTTGTGCCGGGTGCGACGTATAGTGAAGCATGGAACGGTCCCTGGCAGTTCGTTTGAACCCAACTCGCCGTGATGCGGGTGTGTCTTTGGCAGTTTCGCCGTCGCTGATTGACGAGCGTTTTGACCATGATTCGTGTGGTGTGGGTTTTGTTGCCTCTGTCGATGCTTCGCCTTCGCATTTGATTTTGAAGCAGGCCCTGACAGCGCTGAGCAGGCTGGCTCATCGTGGGGCGACGGCGGCTGATGGGAAGAGCAGCGATGGTGTTGGCGTGATGACCGCGATTCCGCGGTCGCTGCTGGTGAAAGCTGCAAATCTTTCGATCGGGGACACTCAACTGCTTGGTGTGGGGATGCTGTTGATCCCGGTGGAAGAGACGCGTGCTGAGGAGGTTCTTCAGAGGTGTCTGCTGTCGCATGACTTCGAGATACTTTGCTGGCGCGACGTTCCGGTTCGAACCGAGTGGCTGGGAGAGATGGCGCTGGCGACGATGCCGAAGATTCGCCAGGTACTGATTGTGGACTCGGCGGACGCAGAGGCCGGGACGATGGAGCGGCGGTTGTACCTTGCGCGGAAGCAGTTCGAGCGAGCGCATGAACGGGGAGATGTGACGGGCTATGTGTGCTCGTTGTCGTCGCAGACGATTGTTTATAAGGCGATGTGCACGGGGAGTTTCCTGCGCGATTTTTATCCGGACCTCGCTTCGGAAGATTACGTTACGCCGTTTGCGGTGTTTCATCAGCGGTATGCGACGAACACGCTGCCGACCTGGCATCGCGCGCAGCCCGGGCGGAATCTGGGGCACAACGGAGAGATCAATACCGTGTGGGGGAATCGCGCGCGGATGGACGCTCGCGACTCTACACTACCGGTGGAGTGTAAGCCCGTCCTGACGCAAGGCGGAACTGACTCGACGAGTCTGGATGAGGCGGTGGAGTTGCTGTCTCAGAACGGTAGAACGCTGGCTGAGGCGATTCGCATGCTGCTGCCGCCTGCGACGGATGGCCATCATGAATCTTCGTTCCTGCGATATCACACGGATTGCGCGGAGCCGTGGGATGGTCCGGCTGCGCTGGCGTTCAGCGATGGACGCGTGGTGGGTGCGGCGTTGGATCGGAATGGACTGCGGCCTTGTCGATTCGCAATTACTAGTGCGGGGCTGGTGGTTGCGGGGTCGGAGGCGGGATTGGTGGATCTCGATCCGGAAGAGGTGACGCACAGCGGACGGTTGGGGCCGGGGCAGATGCTTCTGGTGGATCTGGAGAAGCACAAAGTTTATGAGGACGAAGAGCTTCTGGAGCTGTTCGATGCGGGGGCGACATACGCCAAGCTGGTCGAAGATACTCCGCTGATTGCGGCTGCGGCGCCGGTGGTGGATTCTGTTGCGTTGGCTGGGGTGCAGCGTGGGTTTGGATATACGCGCGAAGATGTGAAGATGATTCTTCAGCCGATGGCGCTGGAGGGTAAGGACGCGGTTTATTCGATGGGCGATGATACGCCACTCGCGTTCCTGGCCCGATCGCCACGTCCGATTTACGCATACTTTCGGCAGCGGTTTGCGCAGGTGACTAACCCTGCGATCGACCCTTTGCGCGAGGCTTGCGTTGTGCAATTGCACACGCGGCTTGGCCCTTGGCCACACATGCTGGATAAGAACGCTCCCTTGCCGGGGCTCTCCTTGCCTTCTCCGTTTCTGACGCTTGGGCAGGTGGAGGCGCTCCGGGCGGGTGAGTATCCGCACAAGGAAGAGCTGAAGTTGGCTGAGCTGCAATCGGTGTTTGATGCGGAGAAGACGCTGACGCAGGGGCTTGATGAGCTGTGTATGCAGGCGATCAAGCTGGTGCGTGAGGGCGCTCGGATTTTGCTGCTGTCTGACCGAAGTGCGAGTCCGGACAGACTGCCGATTCCGATGGCGATGGCGACAGGCGCTGTGCATCATTCGTTAGTGGATGCTGGGCTGCGCACATTGGCTGGGCTTGCTGTGGAAGCGGGAGATTGCAGGGATATTCACCATGCTGCGGTGTTGATTGGGTATGGGGCTGGAGCGGTCTGTCCGTGGCTTGCGCTCGAGACAGGCAGGAGTCTTGCGCCTGCGGGGACAGATGCAGCGGATGCTGAGCGGAAGATGATGAAGTCGCTTGATGCGGGTCTGGCGAAGGTGATGTCGAAGATGGGGATCTCGGTGGTGGATAGCTATCGGGGGGCGCATCTGTTCGACATTCTTGGCCTGCACTCGAGTGTGGTGGCGCGATGTTTCTTTGGGACACCGGCACCGCTTTCAGGAATTGGATTTGCGGAAGTGGAGCGGCAGTTACGTCAGACGTGGATTGCGGGCGAGAGCGCTGTTTCGGCTACAACGGATTTGCCGGATTATGGATGGGTTCGATTCCGGAAGGCGGATGTTTCGGAGCCGCATGCGTGGCAGCCGCCTACGGTGAAGGCGTTGCAGTCGGTCGTGGGGAGCGCGCGAAATGTGCCGCAGCCTACCGATCCTGCGGGTGCGTTTGCGATCTATACGCGAGATGTCATTGCGCGTGATCCTGCTGTGTTGCGGGATCTGCTGGAGATTCGTCCGGCTGGGCCTGAGCTGGCGTTGAATGATGTGGAGCTGCCGGCTAGTCTGTGCAAGCGCTTTGTGGCGAGTGCGATGTCTTTGGGATCGCTGAGCCCGGAAGCTCATCAGACGATTACGGCTGCGATGAATATGCTGGGCGGCCGGTCGAATACTGGGGAGGGCGGCGAGGATTCGGCAGTGTATCGGCTGCATCCTGCGGGCGCAGACAAGGTTGATTCGGATGGAGGATTGAGCCTTGCGGCTCGGTCTGGCGGAGGTGTTGCTGTCGCGGAGGCTGCGGTTGAAGCGCCTGCGGTGCATGTGTCGTTGAATAACAAGATTAAGCAGATTGCGTCGGGGCGGTTTGGCGTGACGGCGGAGTACCTGGCGCATGCTGAGGAGATTGAGATCAAGGTGGCTCAGGGGGCGAAGCCTGGTGAGGGTGGGCAGCTGCCGGGGCATAAGGTGAGCGGGTTGATTGCACGCTTGCGGCATGCGCAGCCTGGGGTGTCGTTGATCTCGCCGCCGCCGCATCATGATATTTACTCGATCGAGGATCTGGCGCAGTTAATCTATGACCTGAAGCGAGTGAATCCGCGGGCTGCGATTGGGGTGAAGCTGGTGTCTGGTTGCGGCGTTGGCACCGTGGCTGCCGGTGTGGCAAAGGCGTATGCGGATTACATTGTGATCGCGGGGAACACTGGCGGGACGGGGGCGGCGGCGCTATCGAGTATCAAGTATGCGGGGAATCCGTGGGAGCTTGGGCTTGCTGAAGCGCAGCAGGTGCTGATGCAGAATGGAATGCGCGGTCGTGTAAGGCTGCGGACCGATGGCGGGCTTGCTACCGCGCGGGATATTTTGATCGCGGCACTTCTGGGCGCGGATGAGTATGCGTTTGGGACGGCAGTGCTGGTAGTGCTTGGTTGCGATATGGCGCGGCAGTGTCACCTGAATACTTGTCCGACGGGAATTGCGACGCAGAAGCCGGAGTTGCGTGCGAAGTTCCGCGGAAAGCCGGAGCATGTGGTGCGGTTCTTCGAACAGCTTTCGGCGGATCTGCAGCATCTGCTGGCTCGGTATGGGCTGCCTTCGATTGAGGCGGCTATTGGACGGTCCGATTTGCTGGAGCAGGTTCGGTTCGATGGGAATCTCGACCTGCAACCGATGCTGGCGAGAACCTCGGATGGACCGAGCCGGTTTATGGGTGTGCGGAACAATCAACCATTGGCGGGGCCGCCGCTCGATGAGGCATGGGTTGCGCCTGCGATGGCGGCGATCGATGCAGGGAAGGCGTTCGTTATTGATTCGAAGATTGCCAATTGCGACCGGGCTGTTGGTGCGCGGCTGGCGGGCGAGATTGCGCTGCGACGTGCGCAGAGTGAGTTGGCTGCGGATGTCACGTTTAATCTGACCGGAACGGCTGGGCAATCCTTTGGCGCATTCACGGTGGACGGGATGAAGCTGGTGCTCGATGGACAGGCGAACGATTTCGTCGGTAAGGGACTGTCGGGTGGCGAGCTCGTGATTCGGGCGCGCGGACTTGCGGCCAAGGATAGCGGAAGCCACGTTATTCTCGGCAACGTGGCTCTGTATGGCGCGACCTCTGGAAAGCTGTTCGCGGCAGGCCGAGCTGGAGAGCGGTTTGCGGTTCGGAACTCGGGCGCAGTTGCCGTGGTGGAAGGCGTTGGAGATCATGGGTGCGAGTACATGACTGGCGGAGTGGTTGCGATTCTCGGCCGGGTCGGAATGAACTTTGGCGCCGGGATGACAGGCGGTCTTGCGTGGATTCTGGATGCCGACGGCTCCTTCGTGTCGGGGCTAAGATATCATCCAGAATTTATTGAAGCCGAGTCATTTAGCTCTATCGACGCTGATTCGCAGGCGAGTCTGAAGGCCTTGATTGAGGAGCACGTAAAGGAGTCGGGCAGCGGGCTTGGACAGGCGACGTTGGCTGATTGGAACAATAGGGCTGCGGCGTTTGTTCGGTTGACTCCGCGGCCTCAGGCTTAAGTCTGCGCGCGTGCCCACCTATGGGTCATGGCGAATTAATGATGGTGTGTTTCTGGCACTGGCGTTGGGCAGGTATGGAATCTTGCCCAACGGCGGAGCGCCAGATGAAAGAAACAGGAATTGCATAAAGATTCATTTGTGGGGAATGAATCACAATTCATTCTTGGCAAAGTCGCTTTGATTCATTAGAGTGACGGCACCGGAGATTTCCGGTTTGAGGCCTGGACTGAAACGATTAGCGAAGAAGACGAGGCCTGAATCCATTAAGGCAGATGCGCCCGCAACGGGACCTGGGAGCGAAAAATATCAACGCATTCTGGATGCTGCGGTGGAGGTCATCGCGGAGCATGGATATTTCAGCTCACCGGTGAGTGCGATTGCAAAGCGAGCTGGCGTGGCGGACGGGACGATCTATCTCTACTTCAAAAGTAAGGATGACGTGCTGCGGACAGCGATCGATTCGACCTTCGATAAATTTCATCGGCAGGTGGAGGACGAGTTCAAGACTCTGAAAGATCCGCGTGAGCAGTTGGAATATATCGCGCAAGTTCATTTGGAGAGTCATGCGGTGAATCGGAGCATGGCTGTGTTGATGCAGACCGAGGTGCGACAGAGTGCGAAGTTTATAGCGGAGTTTTCTCATCATCATCTGGTGAAGTACATCCAGGTGGTGCGCGAGGTGGTGCGTAGGGGACAGCAGGAGGGAATCTTCCGGCGCGATGTGTCGGATGGTGTTGTGGCGCACTGCATGTTCGGGGCAATTGACGAGTTGCTGAGCTCAGCGGTGTTTACCGGGCGGGTTTATGATTCGAAGGCGACGGCCGCCCAGGTGATGGATGTGCTGCTGAGTGGGATTCAGGCGAGATGATATTGGGAGAAGACGGCGAACTTAAGCCGGTCGATCGCTCTATTCATGGAAATTAGGAAAGCAAGCAGCGGCGGCTGCAGATATGGGTTCAGGGAGAGACGATGTTTGATTTTGTGACGTTGAGTGAAGTTCTGGAACGGGCTACGGGGCGGGGTAGTACGGCAGTGATGCTGGGGCAGGAGGCGGATGGAACGTGGAAGCCAATTAGTTCCGATGAGCTTTATGGTCGGGTGCGGGCGCTGGCGGATGTGTTTCGCGGATGGGGAGTGGGTAAGGGCGATCGGGTGGCGATTCTCTCGGAGAACCGGTGGGAGTGGCCGGTAACGGACTTTGCGACGCTGGCGATTGGAGCGGTGGATGTGCCGCTTTATCCGACGCTGACGCCGGAGCAGATCGGGTACATGCTGCGGGACTCGGGCGCGAAGGTGGCGGTGCTGTCGTCGCGCGAGCAGTACGACAAGCTGTTGGCGGCGGGGGATCTGCCTGAGCTGGCGCATGTGGTGATTATGGATGCCGGAGAGTTTCCGAATGCAGAGAGCTTCGGTGCGTTGATGGAGGGAGCGAAGGCAAGACAGCAGAAGGATGCTGGGTTTGGTGGGATGCTAAAGGCGATCAAGCCAGAGGATCTTGCGACGATTATCTACACGTCGGGCACAACCGGAGAGCCGAAGGGCGTGATGTTGACGCATGGAAATTTGACGAGCAATGTGAACTTCTCGACGGGGAAGATGGGATTTTCGGAGAAGGATAGCTGTATCTCATTTTTGCCGCTGTCGCATGTGACGGCACGGCACACCGACTATGCGTTGCTTTGCTACGGGGTGAAGCTGGCTTATTGCGCGAAGTTTGATCAATTGGCGGCGGCAATGAAGGTAGTGAGGCCGACAGTGTTTCTGGCAGTGCCGCGAGTCTATGAAAAGATTCGGCAGGCGGTGGAGGCGAAGTCGGCGGCGTCGCCTGCGAAGCTGAAGATTCTGCGCTGGGCGCTGGGTGTCGGGAAGAAGCATCGGGCGGAGATACTGGTGGGCAAGACGCCGAGTTCGCCTGGTTGGAAGATTGCGAACAAGCTGGTTTACTCGAAGATTCGCGAGGCATTTGGGGGGCGTGCGGAGGTATTCATCTCGGGGGGCGCGCCGCTGGGGATGGATTCGGCGGGATGGTTTGCGGATGTGGGGATTCGGATCTTTGAGGGGTATGGGTTGACGGAGACGTCGCCGGTGATTGCGGTGAACTATCCGGAGGCTCATCGGATCGGGACTGTGGGCAAGGCGCTGGGGAATGTGCAGTGCAGGTTTGCAGAGGATGGGGAGCTCGAGGTGAAGGGGCCCTCGGTGTTCATCGGGTATTGGAAGAAAGAGAAGGAGACAGCTGAGGTCTTTACTGCGGATGGGTGGTTCAAGACCGGGGACATTGGGAATATCGATAAGGACGGGTATCTGTCGATTACGGATCGGAAGAAGGAGCTGCTGAAGACTAGTGGAGGAAAGCTGATCGCTCCGCAGCCGATTGAGAATAAGCTGAAGGCGAATGTTCTGGTGGCTCACGCGGCTCTGGTGGGTGATAAACACAAGTTTGCATGTGTGTTGATTTCTCCGAACTTTGCTGCTCTTGAAGGATGGGCGAAGGGGCAGGGGATCGCTGCGGCAGACCATGCGGCATTGGTGAAAGACGCGAAGGTGGTGAGGGCCTATCAGGACATCGTAGATAAGGTGAATATGGGGCTGGCGAACTTTGAGAGCATGAAGCGGATGAGCATCGTGCCGGAAGAGTGGAGCGTTGAGGACGGAACGCTGACGCCGAGTATGAAGTTAAAGCGACGTGTGGTGGAGCAGAAGTATGCGAAGGAGATCGGAGACTTCTATGCGGATGAGGCGACTGCATCGAAAGTATGATCCGGAGTTGTTCAGAGTGACGGTTTTGCGGGTGTTGTGTGTGGCGACACTGGCATGTGGGGTCTGTCTGGCGCAAGTTGGGCCACCGGTGTGTGCGGTGCCTGCGGCGAAACAGGTTCCGAGTTTGCGGCCGCAGGTTGCGCCACGTCCTACTGTGGCAGCAGCGGTGGCTACGGCGGAGACTGCTGCGGCGGATCCGACGATGATGGTGGCGGCGGAACCGATGGAGAACTTTGGCGTGGCACGGTATCGGCTGGAAGACTACGCCGACTGTGTGGGGACAGGCGGGTGCTACTGGGCGGATTTGGATGCGCAGGCGAAGAGAGCAGAGGCTGAGCTTGGGCGGCTGATTGCTACTCGGAAGGCAGGGGAGAAACTTGCGCTGGTTCTGGATATTGACGAGACTTCGTTGACGAACTACTGCGAGATGAAGCGGGAGGATTATGGCTTCATCTCTACGCCATTCAATGAGTGGGCTGTTTCGTCAGCGGCGGATATGGCGATACCAGGGACGCTGCGCCTGTTCAATGAAGCTCGGACAGAGGGACTAGAGGTCTTCTTTATTACGGGTCGGCCGGGAGAACAGAAAGCCGCTACGGCGAAGAATCTGGAGGCCGCAGGGTACAAGGGATGGAAGGGACTTGCTCTGCGAGAAGGGGCTGAGAAGACGATGGCAACGGTTGAATATAAGAGCGAAGAGCGGAAGAAGATTGTCGATGCCGGGTATCGGATTGTGATGAGCGTTGGGGACCAGTGGAGTGACTTGAATGGTGAGCCGAAGGCAGAGATTAGTGTTAAGCTGCCGAATCCCTTTTACTATTTGCCTTGAGGGTTAGGAGAGAGGCTTGAATTGGGGACTTTAGTATCAAGCGATAGGACGATGTTGCGGCGAGCGAGCAAGGTGGGACGGAAGTTTTCGAATCCTGTGCCTACTGTCATCGGTGGGTTGGGTACGATCTTCAAGCTGCTTCCGCACTATTTGACGAACAAGGCAGAGACGGCACCAGCGCGGCCGCTGGGACCATTCAGGACGGACGTTTCGATTTATGCAAAGGCTTCCGAGAGTGGGCTGCGAGTGACCTGGATGGGACACTCGTCTCTGTTGGTGGAGATCGACGGTGTTCGGTTGTTGATCGATCCGATGTGGGACGAGCGGGCATCGCCGACGAGTTGGGCCGGGCCGAAGCGGTTTTTTGCTCCGACTATGCGCCTGGAGGAGTTGCCGTCTATCGACGCAGTGCTGGTGTCACACGATCACTATGACCATTTGGGAGAGGCATCGATTCGTGGGCTTGCAGGGATGGTGTCGATGCGCGGGGCGAAGTGGGTGACTTCGTTGGGAGTGGGTGAGGAGTTGCGACAGTTCGGCGTAGAGGCGACACGGATCCAGGAGATGGATTGGACGGAGAGCGTGAATGTCGGCGGGGTGGAGATTACGGCGGTACCTACGCGGCATTTTTCCGGGAGAAGTCTGTTCAATCGATTTGAGACGCTGTGGTCGGCGTTTGTGTTGAAAGGGCCAAAGCATACGGTGTACTTTGGCGCAGACTCGGGGTGGTGGGAGGGGTTTGCGGAGATCGGCGCAGCGTATGGGCCGTTCGATCTGACGATGCTGGAGATCGGAGCGTTCGATGTGCTGTGGGATGGGATTCACCTCGGGCCGGATGGCGCCGCGCGGGCGTTCGAGGCACTGGGCGGTAGAGGGTTGATGATGCCGATTCATTGGGGGCTGTTTGATCTGGCTCTCCATGCGTGGCGTCAGCCGATTACACGAATCGTGGAATTGGCTGACGAAAGAGGGATCAAGCTGTGGGCTCCGGAACCGGGGCGGCCGACTGAGGTAGTGGGTGGAGATGAGGTGCGGTCGGATTGGTGGCGGTGAAGTTGCGATGCTTGACGCAGATTCTTCATAACGAACTCTTCAGGTCTTGGCGTCGTGCGCGCATCTTCGCTATTTCGTTTGATTGAAGGTCGATCTTCAGCTCGTCTCTGATCTTGACGGTGCCGCACGCTCTCTAAACGGTTGAATGCCGAAGGTGATGATTTGAAGAGAGCAGAGTATGATTTCGCTGATGTCAAAAGGAGAGATTAATGAGGATTGGAATGTTGACCGGTGGTGGGGATTGTCCTGGGCTGAATGCGGTGATTCGGGCTGCGGTGCGCAAGGGAATCTTGCATCATGGGGATGAGTTTGTCGGGTTTATGGAGGGGTGGCGAGGCGTGCTGGATGATGTCACGATGCCGCTTACGCTCGAGACGACGTCAGGGATTCTGCATCGCGGCGGGACGATTCTGCGGTCTTCGCGAACGAATGTGAAGAAGATTCCGGGTGGTTTTGAGAAGTGCGTTGAGGTGCTGGGAAAGCACAAACTGGATGCGCTGATCGCTCTGGGTGGGGACGATACACAGTCGATCAGCCTGGCGTTAAGCGAGAAGGGTGTGAAGTGTGTTGGTGTGCCGAAGACGATCGATAACGATTTGAACGGGACCGATGTCTGTTTCGGATTCGATACGGCGGTGAGTATTGCGACGGAGGCGGTGGATCGGTTGCACTCAACCGCGGAGGCGCATAACCGGGTGATCGTGTGCGAGGTTATGGGGCGAGATGCGGGATGGATTGCGATTACGGCGGGCATCGCTGGGGGCGCAGATGTAATTCTCGTGCCGGAGGTGCCAATTGATATCGAAGAGGTTTGCCGGTTGGTGAAGTATCGGCGTGAGCATGGCAAGAAGTTTTCGATTGTGGTCGCAGCGGAGGGGGCGCAGTTTCCAGAGTCGGGACAGGCGACGCACGGAACGGCTGTCGATTCGTTTGGCCATGCTCGGCTGAGCGGGATTGGTCAGGCGCTGGCCGAGGAGATTGAGAAGAGGACCGGGTATGAGACCAGGAGTGTGAATCTAGGGCATACACAGCGCGGCGGGACGCCTTCAGCCTATGACCGGATGCTGGCTACGCGGTATGGAGTGGCGGCGATCGACCTGGTGCATGCGGGTAAGTTTGGCCGGCTGGTGGTGTTGAAGGGAACCACAATCACGGATATTCCGCTGGCAGAAGCAATCGCGAAGAACAGGACGGTCGGGGAGGACTTACTGGCGGTAATGAAGGGGTTACAGCCGTTAGCTTCCAGTTAACGGAAGGCGATTTTTGTTGTGCCGGTAGACAAAAGGGGGTACAAAGAGGGTGCTGGGTGTTGCTCTACACTCAGCATCCATTGTGCACTGCTTTAGGTCGAACGGAGACTTGTGATGGCTGTGTCAGTACAGGCAACGGTGCGTGAGGTGATGGACATCCGGCAGGCGTCGGAATATCTGGGCATCAGTGGGGACACGTTGTACCGATATGCTTCCGAGGGGTTTATTCCGGCGTTCAAGTTGGGGAACCGGTGGCGGTTCAAGAAGACGCTGCTGGATACCTGGATGGATGAGAAGTCGGGCGTGAAACCGCCTGCGCCGATTGCAGTGATGCCCAAGCAGAGAAAACCGGTTGCGCGGGCTCGGTAAAACGGATTGACTCCACAGCTGCTGGCACTACAACTTAATGGGTACATTGTCCTGTTTGGCGCCGTTGCTGTTGCGGCGTTCTGGTTCGCGATCAAGCTTTTCTGGTCGGTGGCCAGGAAGCCGTGGTACAGCGTGGTGGCGCGGCTGGTGGGTGCACTGGTATTGCTTGGGTTGGGAGTCGTGATGATTTTCTTTACCGCCTTCGGGAGCTGAATGGCAGCGGTTGCCGGCTCGTTCCGCGAAGGTTGCGCGGCCAATATGGGTGGGCCGATAGGCTAGGCCGATTGCAGGGTGATGACCGTGATTTCAGGGGGACAGTTCAAGCGGAAGGGGAGACCCACGGTGCCGATACCACGGTTGACGTAGAGCTGCATTCGATTGAAGCGGTAGTGCCCTTCAGGGTACTTTTCCCCGTATGGAGGCAGGATAAGCGGGCCCAGAAAGGGCAGACGAATCTGGCCGCCGTGGGAGTGGCCTGAGAGCATGAGATCGACGAGGTGGCCGCGGGGGTGGGCCATGACGGTGTCGGCGTAGTCGGGTTCGTGGGCCATGAGGATGACTGGACCGTCTGGCTTGGTGGGGAGTGCGAGATTGAGGTCGGGAGTGCTCTGGCCTGGATCATCGACGCCGCAGAGCCAGAGACGATCCCCGTTGCGCTCGATGGGAACATACCGGTTGACGAGAACTGGTGTGCCTCGGCTGGAGAGCGCCTCGACCACCATAGGAGCGTTGACGGCGACGTCATGATTGCCCAGGATGCCGTACCGTAGAGGCGCAGTGAGTGTGGCGATAATCTCGGCGCATCGGTGCGCGGCGTGTTTGCCGGCTACGAAGGTGATAGAGCCGTGAGTGATGAAATCGCCGGTAAGGAGCACGAGGTCGGGATTCAGGGTGTTGACCTTGCTGATGATCCGCTCGAGGAAGAAGGGTTCTGTGTATTCGTCGAGATGGATGTCGCTGAGCTGAACGATGCGGTAGCCGTTGAAGGCGGCGGGGAGATTCGTGATGGCGATGGGTCGATGGACGATGTCCACTTCGTGGCGAGCGATCTCCCCGGAGTAAAGGGCTAAAGCCGCGGCGGTAGTTCCGGTGCCGATGAGAAAGTTGCGTCGAGTAAAGCGCGACGGCTGAACGGATTGAGAGCCGGGCATACTTCATGATACCGGGAGAAGGGGCATAGGACCAAAGGCGGCTTGGCGACCAGGGAGTTGGGTAGAATCAAAGGTGATGAATTTCAGCTTGAGAAAGAAGAGAACCGGCGCTGCAGCGAAGGCATCTGGCGTCGATGGAATGTTGATCACGCATCTGCCGGATGTTCGGTATCTTTGCGGCTTTACGGGCTCGAACGCAGTGCTGGTATTGATGGGTGGGCGAGCGACGCTGTTTACCGATGGGCGATACACGATACAGGCGCGTGCAGAGGCAACTGGAACCAAGGTCGTAATCACCAAGAAGGCAGCGGTGATTGCGGCATGTGAGTGGATGGAGTCGGCTGGGGTAAAGCGCTGTGGGTTTGATTCGGCGCATATGACGGTGGCGTCTCTGGAGACCATGCGCAAGGCAGTGTCGGCGAAGGTGCGGCGGGGAATGTTTGTGGCGGTAGGGCCGATTGTGGCCGGACTGCGAGAGGTGAAAGACGCTGACGAGATAAATCTGGTACGGACCGCTGCTTTGGTCGGGTGCGATTTGTTTGATGGAATGCTGACGTATCTGGAGGCAGGGCTGACTGAAACTGAAGTCGCGGCGACGCTGGAATATGCGGCGAGGCTAGCGGGCGCAGAGGGAATGTCGTTCGATACGATCGTTGCGAGTGGAGAGCGATCTGCTCTGCCGCATGGGCGGGCCACGCGGGCAAAACTGCCGAAGCAAGGGTTCGTGACATTGGACTTCGGTGTTATTCTCGACGGATATTGCAGCGATATGACTCGTACTGTTCACCTGGGCAAGGCATCGCGGGATGAACGAGACGTGTATGATTCTGTGCTGGAAGCGCAAGAGGCTGCAGTCGCCGCTGTGGCCCCGGGAGTGACTGCCGGAGAGGTGGATGAGGCGGCCCGGAGCGTTTTGCGGAGGGTGAAGCTGGATAAATACTTCAGCCATTCTACCGGGCATGGTGTTGGGTTAGAGATACACGAAGGACCGAGGCTTGCAGCGAAACAGACGCAGGTGCTACAGCAGGGAATGGTGATTACAATCGAACCTGGCGTTTATATGCCGGGACGGTTTGGGTTGCGCATTGAAGATATGGTTTTAGTGACGGCCAATGGCGGTGAAGTGTTGACGCCGAGCGTGAAGGCCTGGGTTGAGCTCTAAAAAAAACGAGATGGTGCCGCAAGAGGCACGGGAAGAGACATGATGGACGGAAATAAGTTAAATGAGCTGCGCGAACTGGTCGAGTTTCTGAAGGCGAATGAGATCGCCGAGTTCGATATGGAGCAGGACGACTTGAAGGTGCGGATCAAATTTGCAGGTGAGCCTGCGGCTGCTCCCGCTGGCGGATTCGATATGGCGCAGTTGAGCCGGTTGATGGCCTCGGCGCCTGCTCCGGCCACGGTTGCTGCCACCGTTCCTGTAGCGTCGACCGCTGCTGCTCCGGCTGCTGAGATCGAGGAGAAGCTGCATGAGGTGAAGTCGCCTATTGTCGGAACATTTTATGAATCACCGTCTCCTGGCGCGCCGGCGTTTGTGAAAGTGGGGGATCAGGTCGAGGTCGGGCAGGTGCTTTGCATCGTCGAGGCGATGAAGCTGATGAATGAGATTGAGGCTGATGTGGCCGGTGAAGTCGTGAAGCGGATCGCATCGAGTGGGCAGCCGGTGGAGTACGGGCAGCCACTGTTTGCCATCAAAGCGCGTTAAGAGACAGTAGCGATTCATCAGCAAAGTTCGATGGAAGGCATCTCGAGTTTATGTTTCGTAAGGTTTTAATTGCCAATCGTGGGGAGATTGCACTGCGCGTGATCAGCGCGTGCAAAGAGATGGGTATCCGCACGGTTGCGGTGTACAGCGAGGCGGATCGGAATTCGCTGCATGTGCGGTTTGCCGACGAGGCGATCTGCATTGGGCCTCCGCGTTCCGCGGATAGCTATCTAAACGTGCCGGCGGTGATCTCTGCGGCTGAGATCGCAGATGTGGATGCGATTCATCCTGGGTATGGGCTGCTGAGCGAGAATGCAAACTTCGCTGAGGTGTGCCGGGCTTCGAATATCAAGTTCATTGGCCCTCCGCCAGAAGTAACCCGGATGATGGGGGAGAAGTCTACGGCGCGGCAGACGATGAAGAAGGCGAAGGTGCCGATTCTACCGGGATCGGACGGGGTGATCGCGGACGAAAATGAGGCACTGGAGTGGGCCAGGAGCGTTGGATATCCAGTGATCTTGAAGGCTGTCGCCGGCGGCGGCGGTCGTGGGATGCGTATCTGTCGGAATAAAGAAGAATTGCCGGGGATGTACCAGCAGGCCTCGACTGAAGCGGCGAATGCGTTCGGCAACGGCGATATGTACATGGAGAAGTTCATCGAGCGGCCCCGGCATATCGAGTTCCAGGTGCTGGCGGATGAACATGGCAATGTGATGAGTCTGGGCGAGCGAGAGTGTTCGATCCAGAGGCGCCATCAGAAGCTAATTGAAGAAGCTCCGAGTCTGATGGTGACTCCGAAGCTGCGCGAAGAGCTCGGTAAGACGATCAAGCGCGCTCTAGAGAATATTGGGTATTGGAACGCTGGGACGATTGAGTTTTTGATGGATGAAGATGGCAAGATTTACTTCATCGAGATGAATACTCGGATCCAGGTGGAGCATTGTGTCACCGAGATGGTTACAGGAATTGATCTCGTCAAAGCGCAGTTGCGGATCGCGTCGGGAGAGAAGCTGACCTCGATCATCACGAAGCCGGTGGAGATTCGTGGGCACGCAATCGAGTGCCGGATCAACGCGGAACATCCAGAGAAGTTCACGCCGAGCGCGGGTAAGATTACGGCGTTCAATTTGCCGGGCGGTAATGGGGTTCGGGTGGATACGGCGCAGTATGCCGAGGGTTTTGTGCCACCGTATTATGATTCCTTGATTGCGAAGCTGATCTGCCATGGGGCCGATCGCGAAGAGGCAATGAACAAGATGCAGCGGGCGTTGAGCCAATTTGTAGTGCAAGGGATTCACACGACGATTCCTCTACACGAGAAGATCTTCGCGGACAAAGAGTTTCGCTCAGGCCAGTTCGATACGAAGTTTATGGAACGATTCTTCGAACGGCAGAAAGATAGCTAGTCGGTGGAAGCGTGACGTATACCTGGGCGCTACTCGCTCTTCAAATGGATGCGTGGGTGAAGCTGTTCGAAAATCATGACCATCGCACGACATCTTAGTTATGAGGCAAATGACGCGTTCTGTTCCAGGTTTATACGCCATCATCGACGCTGGGGTGTTGGTGAAACGGGGCGCCGACCTGAGCGATTTTGCTCGTGCAATCCGTGACGCGGGTGTGCAGTTGGTTCAATATCGCGACAAAGAAGCTGCTCCGCAGACGATTCTCCGCAATGCAGAGATTATTCGTGACATCTTCGCAGGGAGCGGGTGCGCGCTGATAATGAATGATCGCGCAGATCTGGCGGTGATCGCCGGGTGGGATGGAGTTCACGTTGGGCAAGGGGATATTTTGCCAGAGGATGCACGCAGGGTTGTGGGAGCGGCGCGTTGGGTTGGGGTGTCAACGCACACTGAAGAACAGGTACGGTTGGCCGAGTTGAGTTGTGCCGATTATATTGCTGTGGGACCGGTGTTCGCTACAGGGACGAAGCGGGACGCTGAACCGGTGATTGGGCTGGCGGGTGTAACGCTGGCGCGGGCGTTGACGACGAAGCCGCTGGTTGCGATTGGTGGAGTGACCAGGGCAAATGCGCGAAGTGTGATCGAAGCGGGAGCGGATTCGGTTGCGGTGATCAGTGCCTTGATTGACGAGGGGAAATCAGTCGAAAAAGTGGCGAGAGACTTTCTCGATGTTTTACGGTAGAACAGACGAACGTGAATCTTGTGAAAAAAACTGAACTGGACGAACCACGATTGCAGCCGGTTGACGGAGGAGGAACGTCGTCGGCTCCTCAATTTGTGCAGGGGATGGGGTTATTTTCG
Source organism: Tunturiibacter psychrotolerans (assembly GCF_051013365.1). Taxonomy (GTDB): domain Bacteria; phylum Acidobacteriota; class Terriglobia; order Terriglobales; family Acidobacteriaceae; genus Edaphobacter; species Edaphobacter psychrotolerans_A. The sequence goes on from NZ_CP132941.1 coordinate 4,555,566, forward strand.
GCGACCGCGATCGTGATGGGTTCGATGATCGGGTCTGGTATCTTCATCGTTTCGGCGGATATGTCGCGTGGGTTAGGGTCGCCCGCACTACTGATTGCGGCGTGGCTGGTGACGGCGGCAATGACCATCATTGGCGCGCTGAGTTATGGAGAGCTGGCGGCGATGATGCCGAAGGCCGGCGGACAATATGTTTATCTGCGCGAGGCACTTGGGCCGCTATGGGGTTTTCTTTATGGGTGGACGTTGTTCCTGGTTATTCAGACAGGGACGATCGCAGCGGTTGGGGTCGCGTTCGGGAAATTTCTTGGTGTTTTCTTTCCGAGTGTGAGTGCGCAGAACTGGATCTTCCATATTGGGCATGTTCCTGCGTGGCACGTGGGGCCGATGGTTCTGGGCAACATGGACATTGGATTGAATACGGCGAACCTTTCGGCGATTGTGGTCATTACACTGCTGACGCTGCTTAATACGTTCGGTGTGAAGATGGGTGCGGCGGTGCAGAATGTCTTCACTTCTGCGAAGGTGCTGGCGTTGGCGGCGGTGGTGCTGGTCGGCGTGTTGGCGAAGAATTCGGTTGCTATTGCGGCGAATTTCGGTGCGGGATGGCATAACTTCTGGGCTGGGGCGGGGTGGCATACGGTGCATGCGGTGCAGGTAGGGGTGGGTGGACCGACCGCTTATGTGGGCTTGTTGACGATGGTGGCGGTCGTTCAAGTGGGATCACTGTTCAGTTCGGATGCGTGGAACAACGTCACGTTCACGGCGGGGGAGATCAGGAATCCGAAGAGGAATCTGCCGTTGTCGCTGGCGATTGGCACAGGTGTTGTGGTGCTGCTGTATGTGTTGTGCAACTTCGTCTACCTGAGTGTGCTGCCGATGGTGGGTGATCCCGCGGCTACGACGATTGCGGGGCGAGGGATTCAGTTTGCGTCTGAAGACAGAGTTGCGACCGCGGTGATGGAGCGGGCCTTTGCCGGATATGGTGCGAAGCTGATGGCTGCGGCGATTCTGGTCTCGACGTTTGGATGCGTGAATGGGATGTTGTTGGCCGGAGCGCGAGTTTATTACGCGATGAGCCGCGATGGATTGTTTTTCAAATCGGTGGGCAGGCTGAGCGAGCGGTCCAAAACTCCGGTGAATTCATTGTGGGTGCAGTGGGCGTGGACTTGCTTGCTGTGTCTGTCGGGGAGCTATGGGCAGTTGCTGGACTATGTGATTTTCGCTGTGCTGGTCTTCTACGTTATGACGATTGCGGGTTTGTTTGTGCTTCGTCGTAAGCGGCCGGATGCTGTGCGACCTTATAAGGCGTTTGGGTATCCGGTACTGCCGGCGCTCTACATCGTGATGGCTGTTTGGATTTGTGCAGTACTATTGCGTTACAAACCACAATACACTTGGCCAGGTCTTGTGCTGGTTCTGCTGGGAATACCTGTTTATCTGGTATGGACTCGGATGCTACGGTCTCAGCCGATTGAGATGACGGCAAACGAAGGGTAGTGAAAGTTTCAGGAAAGTGGAGAACTCGAATCAATGGCGAAGTTGCTGGCAATCAAACCTCTATCGAGTCTGCTGCAGGAGGCAGAGAATGAGGGCGAAAGCGGACTCAAACGTACCCTGGGCCCACTGAATCTGATCACACTCGGAATCGGGGCGATCATCGGCGCCGGAATATTTGTTCTGACTGGGCAGGCTGCTGCGAAACACGCAGGGCCGGCAGTGATGCTCAGCTTCGTTGTGGCTGGTATTACCTGCGCGTTTGCAGGTCTCTGCTATGCGGAGTTCGCTTCGCTGATTCCTATCGCAGGTTCGGCGTATACGTATGGATATGCCACACTGGGCGAATTTGTCGCCTGGATCATTGGCTGGGATCTGGTGCTTGAGTACGCGTTCGGCGCGGCGACGGTGGCTTCGGGGTGGAGCGGATACTTTGTCGGGCTGTTGCAGGACTTCCATATTCATATTCCTCCTCAATTGACGACTACTCCGGGCAATGTGCTGTATCTGTACCACGATCGCTGGCAGGCGCTGACGGCGCTTCCTGCGGGAATCAACGCTTCGGCTCTGCCACATGTCACCGGCGTGTTTAACCTGGTGGCTTTTCTGGCGATCACGGTGATCACAACGATTCTGATCATCGGGATTCAGGAGTCGGCGAATCTGAATACCGCCATTGTGATCGTGAAGCTGGGTGTTGTCGGAGTTTTCCTGGTGTTGGGGATCGGGTACATCCTGAAGCATCCTGCTGAGGCTCATGCGAACTGGACTCCTTTCATTCCGCCGAGCGAGGGACCAGGGGCCTTTGGGATCGGGGGGATTACGGCTGGTGCTGCTTCGATCTTCTTTGCGTATATCGGCTTCGACGCGGTGTCGACGGCGGCGCAGGAGGCGAAGAATCCGAAGCGTGATATGCCGATCGGCATCCTGGGGTCGCTGGTGATCTGCACGCTGCTCTACATCGTGGTGTCGGGCGTGCTGACCGGGTTGGTGAACTACAAGGCTTTGAATGTTGGCGACCCCGTTGCGGTCGGCATCGATGTGACGGGCGTCCGGTGGGGCAGCATTCTGGTGAAGATTGGTGCTGTGTTTGGTCTGGCTACGGTGATGCTGGTGATGCTGCTGGGGCAGTCGCGAGTGTTTTATTCGATGTCGCGGGACGGCCTGTTGTGGAAGTGGGCTGGGGTGATCCATCCCAGGTTCCGTACGCCGTGGATCTCGAATCTGGTGGTCGGCGCGATCGTGGCGTTTATGCCGGCGCTGTTGCCGATCAGCAGGTTGAGCGAACTGGTGAACATGGGAACGCTGCTCGCGTTTGCGATCGTCTGCGCGGGAGTCTGGATTCTGCGGAGACGTAATCCGACTCTGCATCGTCCGTTCAAAACACCGCTGGTTCCGCTTGTGCCGTTCCTGGGTATCGTCAGTGCGCTTTACCTGGTTTGGACTCTGCCTACGCTGACCAAGGTGGTGGTGCTGGGTTGGCTCGCGTTTGGGCTGGTGATCTACTTTACGTACAGCGTCAAACACAGCAAGGTCCAACAGGCGCTGAAGGCTGAGGGCACGTAGGGAATGGGGGGGTACCCCCCCCCCATTACCGGCGCGTAAGCTGTTTATAATCAAGTATTTACGGTCCAGTCCTCTCTGTAAAATCCTCCAGGCAAAGGGGTTACGGCCAAATTCGTCCAAACAAAAGGGTTACGAGTGTGAATGATAAAAGCCCCGGCGGTCGCCGGGGCTTTCTTATGCTCTGTAGCTAGTATAGCGGTTTGGGTGGAACTCATACGCCACGTGGATGTTGTTGTGAGGGTTGGGTTTGGGTGGTTCGGGGGCTTGACAGGGTTTATGTGGCACGGGACTTCGGTCGGAAAAGCAGCGGCAACCGCAAAAGCAAGGACAACCGCAGATCCCCTTCGGGGATGACAACAAGAAGTGCGAAGGCAAAAGCAAATGCGGGGGTCCTCCACTGCGAATCAGACGGTGAGGCTGTCTGATGCTTCGATCGAGATGACGTTTTGTTGTGTGTGGAATGAAAAGCAGCGGCCAAAGCTTCGGTCGAGATGACGACTCGATTTGACTATTGAGCGCTCGTTTCCTGGAGCCCTTGGGTCTTGTGCCAATGGAGCACTCGCAGTGCGCGGAGTGTGTTCCACCTGCTTGGCTGGCCTACGGATTCGCTGAATGGGAGGGCTAGCGCTTCGTCGTGCGCGTCGTCGAGGAGCCAGCGGCCGTTGGTCTGCCGCTTGGTCACGACGAGGTGCATGGCATCTGCGACGCGTTCGTCGGGTGGAAGACCGGCGTCTCTGAAGTAGTCGAGGGCGCGGAGAACGTCGTAGTGGTAACGGGTCGGGAAAGCGAATTTCAGGAATGCCGGATGGGCAACGTCGCCGGTCGAGAGACGACGATAGAGAACACGCTTTAGGAGGTACTCCTCGCCTCGGCGTCTGGCTGCGGCGATTTCCGGGGCGGGCTTGACGGCACGCTCGTACTCGAGCAGTCCCTCCAGCACGCAGATGGTGGTGTGGAAGGACGAGTGTGTGCTCTTCGGTGCTTCGCAGTTCCAGCCGCCGTCTTCGAGCTGCTCGCTGACAAGGCGGCGTGCGAGGCTCTCGGTGGGGCGCCGGAAGTAGGCGCCGAGGGCGAGGACACCTCCGTTGATGCACGGTTCTACTTCTCCTTCGAAGAACGTCTTGAATGGCTTGTCGCGGAACTCTTCGTCCCATTGGAAGCCTGCTTCGAGACGAGCTACCGCGGACTGGACGGCGGGGTCGTTGGGGTCGACGCCGGTGGAGCGCAGGTGGAGCATGGTAAAGAGGGTGGGGAGCCAGTCGGGTTTGCCGGCCTTGTGCCATGGGCCGTCGGAGCCCTGGCAGGCGAGAATCTCTGCGCCGATCCCTTCCTGTGTGACGCGGGCGCGCTTCGCGGCGATTTCCGCTGGGGAGGCGTCGGTTAGACCGCGCATTGCCTGCCAGCTTATTGCGGGGTCCGAATCGAGAAGCCAGTCGATGGTGTCCACGCGGTTATATTACGTCCTTTGACAACTGCGACCGCCGCTTTGCGTGGATGATTTCCGGTGTTCCCCTTCGACAGAACGGTCTTCCCACTCAGTTGTGGTGAAGACGTCATAGTGATGCCTTCGAAGTTACTTCACTGTGTTTTGGGGAGGCTTTTGGGTACGGCTGCTGTGGTGGCGGGGGCGGTCGCTCCGGCGGAGGACTGGGGCAGAATGGGCAGAGTGACTGTGTTGGTGGCAGTGGGGTCGTCGCGCAGGCGGAGGAAGAAGCCGGCTCTCGCTGGACGGGGGAGGGTCAGGGTGGTGCCGACGAAGCCCTCAGGGACCGTGGTGGGGCTGGTGAAGGCCGGGTCGGTGGCGATGGAGTCTACAAGGTAGAGGCTGGAGCCGGTGATGGTGCAGGGTTGGCTTTGGTCTGCGGGGCAGCGCAGGTCTTTGAAGGTGGGAAGTCGGACGAGGGTGACGAGGGGGATCCAATCGCCTGTGGTGCCGTCGGGGGCGACAGGACGCAGCCGGAGGGGGCCGAAGGCGGAGGTTCCGAAGTCTTTGATCGGGTTGAGAGTCGCGAGGAGAGTGTGGGGGTTCTGGAGCACCAGGTTGCCGGCTGAGACGCTGAGCGTGGTGCGGAGGCTGTCGTCTGAGTTTGAAATCTCAATCTTGCCGGTGCGGGGGAAAGACGCTACGGATTTGAGAGAGAAGGTGAGTAGCTCGTCGGAGGGCAGGTCGTCGTCGCCGGCGAGATGGATGGGCGTCGGCGTAGCCTGGCCGATGTTCTTGCTGATGAGTGTAACGGCCGGGCGAGGGGGCGCAACGGTGACGGGAAGGGTGAGGGTGCGGCCGTCATTGAGTGAGAAGCGTGCCGTGAGATGCTCGCCGACTTTGAGTTTTGGCGCCTGGCTGTTTGGCGGAAGCGTGAGGCGGAGTTGCGTGTCCGAGTTTGATGGAGCGGGTATGGGGGTTGCGGTGTCCTGGTTGGATGGGAAGTTGACCGGGGCGGGAGTGAAGACGAGCTTGTCGATGGTGAGCTGCTGGACCTGATCGAGGCTGGTACCGGTGAGGTCGGCGGTGGTGTCGCCTGCGTGGAGCTCGAGTGCGGTGAGGCGGGCGGGTTCGGAGTAGGTTTTGGCTGCGACGGTGTCGGCTTTGTCGTCGCCGAACTGCTTGATGGCGAGGTGCAGGGAGCCGGGGTCGATGGATTTGAGAGAGACAGTGACATCGACCGTGGCGGGTTTCTCGGCAGGCTTCCACTTGGTTTCGACTAGTTTGCCTGCGCTGGTGTCGAGGGAGACGGTGTCGAGGCAGGCGGTGCCGGTGGAGCTGAGCATGAGATGGTTTTCACGGCCTGCGATGAGGATGTCATCGTCGGCGAGCTTCCAGTCTTTGCCTGGGGTGTCCTGGAGCTGGAGGGTGGGGCCCTTGAAGGCGTCGAAGCCCCAGAAGCCAGTGATGGTGCCGGTGATAGCGTTTGTGCCTGGATGCGGTGCTGGCGTAGAAGCTGTTTCTGCGGGATGAGATTCCGGGGTTGCGGCTGGTTTGGATTCGACGTCTGACGTGAGACTTGGGTCGATCGGTAGCGGCTTGCGGGCGGGAAGGTGGGCGAGGACGAGGCCGCCACGAAAGGCGTCTGGAGTGACGGGAATATCGGTGCCGCCGTTGGGGCCGTCGAGGTGGAGGGCGAGATCGTGCGCCAGAGCGGTTGCGTAGACCAGAGGTGCGCCTTCGACGGGAAGGACGACGGCGGGTTTGAGCAGGCAGGAGATGGCTTCGGGGTCGGTTGAGCGCAGAGGCGGGGGGACTGCAGCCTGGATTGCGGGAAGACCGATGACGATGACGGATTTGGGATTGTTGAATGAGGGTGGGGTGTTGAGGCGGAGGTTGAGGGCGTCGCCGTCGGGGAAGGCGATGGCGGGGATGTACTGGTATTTGGCGGTGTGGAGGGTGCTGGTGATGCGGATGAGGTCGACGATGGCGCCGACGTAGGGACTGTAGTTTCCGCCGCCGGCAAGCCGGGTGTAGCTGGCCTGGTTGATGAGGTCGGAGTTCGAGCCGTCGTTGAGTGCGTCTGCGACGGATTGGCCGTGGCCGTCGTCGAGGAGGGTTTGATTTCCAGCCTGGGTGAGGCAGGTGGATTGAGTGTCGACGGGGCGTTTGAAGCAGTCGCCGTTGGGCTTGAGATTGAGGGTGCGGGAGAGGAGGTCGGAGTGCTCGGCCAGAGCTTTGGAGTCGTCGGGTGGGACGCGGCGGATGGCGGCGAGGTAGGTCTCGATGCGGGCCTGCTCGAAGCCGGATTCGATGAGGTCTTGTGAGGCGCGAACGAAGATGCCGGGGCGGCCGCGGACTGCGGAGCGGAGGGTGCTGAAGTCGCCGCCGGTTTCAGGTGCTAGGAAGAGGATGACCTGCTGGGCCTCGGCAGGGACAGTGATGGTGACGCCCTCTTCGCGGACTTTTTTGTTCCAGGTCTGGATCTCGGAGAACCAGTTATCGGGGGGCGGGTTGGTGGTGCCGCGCAGGAAGGCGCAGACGAGGAGGTAGTGAACGGATTGCGTGGGGGGCAGGTCGGCGCGGAGCCAGATCTTGTCGCCTGGTTGAAGATTGGGAACCTGGGCGATGGGCAGTGTTTTGCCTGCGCGCGTGACGTGAACATCGACCTTGGGGCCAGCGAGATCAAAGCGTGCGGCGTCGGCGGCGTGGAGCAGGGGGCAACCCAGCAGGGCGGCAGCGAGAGTTCCAGCGAGGCGCAAACGGCGAAACACTTTTGCCATCATTCCATTTTAGACGGAATGGGATGGGTTCGGATGTTGCTTGGAACGGTGAATGTTTGCTGCTACTTGCGGATGCGTGAGGAGAGATGATCGCCTGCGACGACACCGTCGCGAATGGTGATGATCCGGTGGGCGTACTCGGCGATGTCGGGCTCGTGCGTGACGAGGACGATGGTGTTGCCGCTTGAGTGGAGCTCGTCGAAAAGAGCCATGATTTCGTCGCCGGTTTTGGAGTCAAGGTTGCCGGTGGGTTCGTCGGCGAGGATGATGGAGGGCTTGTTGACCAGGGCGCGGGCGATGGCGACGCGCTGACGCTGACCGCCGGAGAGCTCGTTGGGCTTGTGCATCATGCGGCTGCCGAGGCCGACGGATTCGAGAACACTCTTTGCTCGCTCGGTGCGGGCGGCCGCGGGTGTGCCGTTGTAGATGAGGGGCAACTCTACGTTGTGAAGCGAGGTGGCGCGTGCGAGGAGGTTGAAGGTCTGGAAGACGAAGCCGATTTCCTTGTTGCGAATGCGGGCGAGCTCATCGTCGTTGAGCTCGGAGACGTCGTGGCCATTGAGCCAGTAGCGGCCCTGGGAGGGGGAGTCAAGGCAACCGATGAGGTTCATCAAGGTTGATTTGCCCGAGCCTGAAGGACCCATGATGGCTACGTACTCGTTGTGGCGGATGCGGAGATTGACACCGCGGAGGGCATGCACCTGCTGATCGCCCATCTCGTAGGTCTTCCAGAGATTGTCGGTGACGATGACGTCTCCCGGCGTGGGGCCGGAGGCGTTGCTGGTGCTGAGGTTGGATTCGACTGCAGTTTCGATAGCCATCCGGTTCTCCGTGCTCCTGTGATTCAGGATAGTACGTTTGGGGTGGTGGGATGGTTCCGCGGTATTGAGTGAGTCACTCCGAGAACAATAATTTTAGGGCTTTTCTTCGTGCTCAGATATTTTTTTACGATTTGTCGGCGTCGGTGGGGGCCTCCACGCTGTTGTCTATTTTGACTGCAGTTCCGCTCTTAAGGGTGCGAAGGATTCGATAGCGGCCGGTAACAATTTCGTCGCCATCTTTGAGGCCGCTGAGAACCTCGATGTCCGTGGCTCCGGTAACTCCGGTGGCGATAGGAACGAAGTTGGCGCGAGTCTTTTTGTGGTCGGTCTGGAGCACGTAGACTCCCTGGACGGGTTGGGGTTTGTGTGCGGGAGCGCTGGAGGTGGATGCGGAAACTACGCTTGCCTTGCCTGCATTGGCTGCGAGTGCTTTTTCGACGACGGGGTCGCGCTGAACCAGGGCCTGGATGGGTATGGTGAGCGCGTTGGGCTTGTGGGCGGTAGTGATCTTTGCCGTTGCCGAAAGGCCGGGCCGGAGTTCGTCTGTTACTTGATCGAGGGTGACGACGACTTTGAAGTCCTTTGCCTCCTCGGTGCCAGTGGTGCTCTGGCTGGTGGCGACTCCGGTGGTGCGGAGGAGAGCCTGATCGCCGACCTCAGTGACGTGTCCTTTGAAGACACGACCGGGCAGAGCGTCAACCGTGACGTCGGCGGTCTGGTTGAGAGAGACATTGACGATGTCGGTCTCGTCGACTTTGACCTCGGCGGTAATGACGGACATGTCGGCGAGAGTCATCAGTGTGGAGCCCTGAGCGTTCTGAATGCCGAGGACGACGGTCTCGCCTTCGCGGACAGGAACGTTGGTGACGAGGCCGTCGAAGGGAGCGCGGCTTACGGTCTTGTCAAGGGCATCGTAGTTTGCGCGTTGGCTGGCGACTGCCTGATTCATGTGGCCGCGTTGGGAGTCGGTTTGCGCTTTCGCTTGTGCAAGTGCTGCCTGTCGCTGGGCGAGGGTAGCGACAGCCATATCGTACGCGGCTTTTTTGGCGTCGTAGTCCTGCTTGGCGATCAGCTTTTCGTTGTAGAGGGACTCAGCGCGACCGTAGTCGAGTCGTTTCTGTTCGAGATCTGCTTTGCCCTGAGCGATGTTGGCCTCGGCGGTTTTCTCTGCGGCGATATAGCTGGTGATGTCGGTTTGGGACGAGGCGATTGTGGCTTGCTGTGCTGCGACCGTGGCCTGCGGTTGAACGCTCTCGACGGTGGCGAGGGTCGTGCCGGACTTCACGTGATCGCCCTCTTTCACGTAGAGGTGGGTGATGCGTCCGAAGGCGGTGGCGCCGATGTTGACGTAGGTCTTCGGCTTGATCTGGCCGGTACCGTTGACGACGGCGATCAGATCCTGGCGGACGGCTTTGCCGGTGGCGACTTTGGTGACGCTGGCCTGTCCGTGAAGGATCGTGCCCACGACAATGCCTGCAAGAACCAGGACAGCAACCACGATCAGAATGATTTTCTTTATGCTCATTGCCGCTTTCTATTGCGTCTCGCGAAGAATCGGAGGCGCCTGGGAGTCGGTGCTGCTAAACGCTAGTACGGAAGCGGAAGAAATTGCGTTCCGTCCTCATTCCAAAAAGCTAAGTTGGAGAATCTACGAGCAACTGTGCAAAGCCCTGCAACCCTTCGCTAGACGAGACTTGTAAGCTTCTGTGGGAACACGAGCGATGATATCAGGGGAAGCATTGAGTCTCCTCTTGTAACGGAGATGTAACGGCTCTACAATGTTGGTTGGTAACAGGAGTGCACCCCTTCTCTATGAAAATTTCTTGGCGCTTGGTATCCTGCACGACCCTATTGGGGATGATCTTTATGGGGGGGCATGTTTTGACGGCCCAGGAGGCGACCAGCGGTTCTGACCAGACTGATGGCGTGACCAAGGGTCCGGTGACGGTGGAGAAGCCAGATCCTTTGAAACGTCCGCGGAGCGACAAGGAAATACGAGACCAGCAGAAGGCGCTGAAGGCGGAGTTAAAGGGTGTCTACAAGAAGTGGGTGGATGAAGACGTTCGCTGGATCATCACGGACCAGGAGTTGCAGGCGTTCAAGAGCCTGAGCAATGACGAAGAGCGCGACCAGTTCATCGAGAATTTCTGGCTGCGACGCAATCCGAATCCAGATTCGCCTGAGAATGAGTTTCGCGAGGAACACTACGCGCGCATCGCATACGCGAATGACCACTTCGCGGCGGGCAAGCCTGGCTGGAGAACAGATCGCGGTCATATCTATATTGCTTACGGAAAGCCGGACAATATCGATGCGCACCCGAGCGGCGGCAGCTACGACCGTCCGATTGAAGAAGGTGGTGGCAATACCTCTACGTTTCCCTTCGAGATTTGGCACTATCGCTATCTGGAGGGTATCGGGGATAACATCGATATCGAATTTGTCGATACCTGCATGTGCGGCGATTACCACATGACGATTGATCGTTCCGAGAAGGACGCTCTCAAGCATGTTCCGGGCGCAGGTCAGACGTTATATGAGCAGTCGGGACAGTCGAAGCAGGCAGACCGTTTTTCAGGTGGATTGGAACAACTTGGCGCAGGACCGATGTCCTCCGCGAATCAGAGCAAGCAGTTCGACCGGCTCGATCGATATGCGAAGTTGATGGCTCCTCCTGAGATTAAGTTCAAGGATCTGGAGTCGTTTATGACGACTTCTAAGATTCTGACCGGGCCACCGTTCCTGTTTGATGTCCGGACGGACTACGTTAAGGTTACAAACGATACGATTCTAGTGCCAGTGACGCTGCAGATCAGAAACCAAGACATCACGTTCACGAATAAAGATGGCGTTGCGATGGGTACGGTGAACATCCTGGGACGCGTGTCGAACCTGAATCATAAGGCGATTCAAACCTTCGAAGACACGGTCAGTGTTCAGGTGCCGAGTGAACTGTTGGCGCGCAAGCGAGCCGATCAATCGGTCTATTGGAAGGCATTGCCGCTGCGTCCCGGTTTGTACAAGGTTGACATTGTGATTAAGGATGTCAATAATCCCGACCATATTGGAAGATGGCAACGAAGTTTAAACGTGCCAGCCTACGACGATGATCGACTCGCTTCGTCTTCGCTGATTCTGGCATCGTCGATGGAGAGAGTCCCGTCGAAGGATATTGGTGCCGGGAATTTTATTATTGGCGATACTCACATTACTCCACGCGTTCCGACTGGAATTGGGGTTCCTGTGACTTTTCACAGGGGACAGAATCTGAACTTCTGGATGCAGGTGTATAACTTAGGGATCGATGAGAAGAGTAAACAGAATGGTGCGACGATCGAGTATGAAATTCTCGACGTCGGGACCAATAAGGCCGTTCTTGAGACGCAGGAGTTGACCTCGAAGACCAACCCCAATGCGGATCAGGTTACGATTGAGAAGAGTTTGCCGCTGGCAAGTCTTCAGCCTGGCAAGTATCAGGTGAATATCAAAGTGAACGACGGAATCACGAAGCAGCAGATCGCAGAATCTGCGCCGTTTATCATAGATTAGACAGGTGCTTTAGAAGGGTACATGGTTACGCAGACGCCAAATCGCGATAACCAGTCACATCGCACTCTGTAAGACGCCCCCTAATTTTCTGGGTGCGGGATGATTTCGGATAGCCATTCGACGCGCAGGACGGTTTTACTGTGCTACGACCCCAGGGGAAGATCGCGCTTCTGTCGCTGATGTTGCTGACTGCAGCAGCCCGCATTGCTATGGGTCAAGGTGCGGCGGTGTCGGGAGTCGTTCGCGATGCGCAGGGTGTGGCGCAACTGGGTGCTCTGGTTCAGGTGATCGCGGCAGATTCGGCGATGGCTGGAACTGCGTTCACCGATCTTCACGGGCGCTACTTCATTGCTCATCTGCTTCCTGGACAATATGAGGTGCGAGCGAGCGCGGCGCTGTTTGTCCCGGCGATGCGGGACAATCTGCAGCTCACGTCTGGAGCTCAGGCGGTTGTCAATCTTACGTTGAGTACGCTCTTCGAATCGACAGCGTGGCTTCCGGCAGAGCGCCGCAAAGCGGATGAACCGGGTGACGACTGGAAGTGGACGTTGCGGTCGGTGGCGAATCGTCCGATTCTTCGGTTTGCTGAAGATGGGGATGTGATTCTGGTCTCCTCAAGTGTTCGAGAGATTCCGAAGCGTGCTGAGAGAGTGCGCGCCGAGGTTACGGCTGGTGACGGCGGCTTCGGGAGCAGTGGGGTTCACAATGTTTTCGCGTTTGATCGAGTGCTCGATGATGGAGCGGGTCTGACGCTACGTGCGGATATTGGGACGCAGCCGGGGGCGCCTAATGTCGGTCAGTCTACTGAGGTCGCGACCGGGTATGGGATGCAGCTGGGTTATGGCGGCGCGGCGCGGACCGTGTTGAGCTACCAGATGCACCCTGAGATGCTGGCGTCGGATGGAACGCCTGGGCTTGGGGTGATGCAACTTGCGAGTGGGCAGAAGATTCAGATTGGGGATTTTGCGGATGTTGAGGCGGGGGGGACGATCTACGTTGTTCGAACCTCTGGCTATACGTCCGGGTCGCGGCCGTTCCTGAAGGTCACGGCGCATCCGTCGGAGAACTGGAGCGTCGGGTATCGGATGGCGACGGCGCAGGATCTGCAGTCGTTCTCGGGGCTCGATACGATGCGGCGGGAGCTGCCTGTTGCGGCGATTTATCAGGGTAGACTGCAGACCGATGGCGGTGTGCACCAGGAGTTGAGTGTTGGCCGGAAGACTGGCCGCGGAATGGTGCAGGTTGCCTATTACGCTGATTCGCTGAATCGCGTTGCTGTATCGGGTGGCGGTGTGCTGACTCCGGCGGATATTGCGGCGACGGGTCAGAGTGGCGCAAATGGGATCATTGCCGATTCGACGACCGGGAACTTCCGGTTTTTGAGTGCGGGGTACAAGACCCAGGGATTGAATGTCACGATGACCGAGCCGTTGACCACGAATCTGTGGCTTGCGGTGGAGTATGGCACGGGGGCGGGACTTGCGGCGAAGGATGGCGTTGTCATGTCGCTGCCGGAGGCGGGATCGGATCTGGCTCCGGTTACGGCGCGGACTGCAACCCTTGCTTTGAAGGGGCGGGTTCTGCGCAGTGGAACGGCGCTTCGGGCGGCGTATCGCTGGCAGCCGTCGCGGTTGGTGACGGCGGTAGATCCTTATGCACCTTTCAGCGACCAGGCCTACTTGAGCTGCTATCTGCGACAGTCTTTGCGGCTGGGGCGTCTGCTGCCGCCCGGGCTTGAGGCTACGGTTGACGTCACGAATCTGCTGGCGCAGGGCTATCGGCCGTTCCTGTCGGCGGATGGACAGACTCTGTTCCTTGCGCAGTCGCCTCGGACGATGCAGGCTGGGCTGGCGTTTACCTTCTAACCGCCTTTCTTGTCTCCTTTCTCCAGGGGGTGTCCCCCCCCCTATATGCTTCGTGTAAATTGTTTTGAATCAACGACTTGCGAGCGGTATTATCTCTCAAATTCGTCATTCTAAATGGGTTGCGTCCAAATTCTTCCAAATAAAGGGTTTATGGTTTCGTTGTAAGCCTTAAAAAGCAAAAGCCCCGGTGGGTTCCGGGGCTTTTGTTCTCTGTCTCTTCAGTATAGCGAATCGTGCATAACTCATACGCCACGCGAATCTTCAAGATTGGCGCGGGTTTTCAGCGTTTGGGGGCTTGACAGGATTTCGGGTTGGGCTGAATCGAGCCTGTTGCGAACTATTGTCGGTTGCTGCTGACGAGATGTCGACTTTTCAGGACCAACAACTCCTTGAAGATCGTATGCTCTTGTCCGATCCACCGATTGAGCTTCTCCATCCTTCAAGATGGCCGGATCAAAAAGTGCGGGGTTCACCCCTGCCGTGATTAGGTGATGGACTGGATAACCTCGAAAAGATTGCCCCAGGGATCCGCAAAGAACGCTACGCGGAGACCCATTGCGGGTACGTCGTGTGGCTCGCTGGCGATCGCCACGTCGCGGCGCTTCAATTCGTCGATGACAGCGTCAACACTTTCGACGCTGAAACCCGGGTGGTGCCAACCAGACATCTTGTAACTATCATGCAGATCTTTATAAGCGGGGCGCTCTTCTGCGCCCGGCCCTGCCATCAGCTCGAAATGGAAACTATCGTCGCCAGGGGGGTAAAGGAAGCCGAAAGTGAGCCCGGCCACGGACACTGATTGCTTCAGGCGGAAATCGAGCTTTTCGGTATACCAGGCGACCGCTGTGTCAAAGTCCGGCACGCGGATGGCTGCGTGATTGATCTTCAGAGAAGCAAGCGGGCTGGAGGCGTGAGGTGTGGTGAGTGTGTCCATTGTTTTCCTTAAGAATGCTGTCGTTATCGCCAAAGATTACAGAGCCTTCGTTTTCAGCCAGGAACGCACAGCCTCGGTAACTTCCGCCTTGCGTTCGAGGGGCAACCAGTGACCTGAAGGCAGATTGACAACGGTAAGGTCCTGGCATGCGCTAATCATGCCTTCGCCCGAGCGATTGTGGGTGATATCGCAGAGGCCGTCGAATTCGCCGTTGATAAACAGCACGGGCTGACGCAGGTGTCCGCCATTCGGTGCTGCGTGAGCGTAGGCGATATTGGCGCTGTCGTTCAAATACCAGGAATTGCCAGGCCGAAACCCGGTCACTCGGAACGCGTCGACCAGGGCGTCAAAGTCAGACTGCGGCCAGAGTGCAAGATCAGGCTGCACCGCTGGCGCGTGGTGGTCCGGACCGAACCAACCGCCATTGCGCGTGATGATCGCAGATCGATATACCTTGCCCACCGAATCAGGATTTCCACTCCGGAATATTGCCGCGAGGCTCGCGCGGATGTCCGCATCGAAATCGGAGATCGTCTGGTCGAAATTGGTGAGGTAGAAGCGGTAGTAGTCCCACTGTCCGTCCGGATACTGATCGAAGGGATAAAGCTTGCGGTCGATGAGCGGCAGAAGATTGGGCAGCGCGAAGGCATCCGGTACATAGGGAACGGAGATCAACACGACGCCCCGGCTTCGCTTCGCGTGATGCGCGGCCAGCGCCGCAGCGACGGGGCTTCCGAGGTCGTGCCCGACCCAGATGGCCGGGCTGGCGCCAAGATGATCGTGCAGCTCAACCATATCGTCGACGATCTCTCTTATGGCATAGGCCTCCGGGACGGAAGGCGCAGAAGAACCGCCATAGCCGCGCATGTCTGGCGCAATGCACCGCCAGCCTTCAGACGCGAAGGTCTCCATCTGAGCGCGCCACACGAGCCCAATTTCTGGCCAGCCGTGAAGGAAGATCATCAATGGGCCGCCTACGGTGCCAGCCTCCCAGTAGTGCGTCGTATGACGGGGTGTACTGAAAGTGTTGTCGGTAAGTGGGAAGGATGTTGCCATCGAGCTCCTTTACGCGTGGTTTACCGTTCGCAGAAACTTCACAAGCTGTTCGCTGACTTCGGCAGAGGCCTCGTGCTGTATCCAATGGCCTATGTTGTCGAGTTCGAGGTTCCCGACAAGGCCCGGAAGGCCGGCGTGCAGCTTTTCAGCAGGTGGATAGAGCGCCGCCAAGCCGTCGGACTTTCCCGAAATGTAAAAGGAGGGCTGGGTAATCTTCGCGCCTTTCCAGGCGGCTGACAGATAAAAATACGGTTCAGCGGCGCGATAGTAGTTCAAGGCACCGTGAAAACCTATGCGCTTGAATTCCGCTACGTTGTGAGCTACGTAATCCGGTCTCACCCATGAAGGCAACGGTCCCGGAGCGGGACGATGAAGGCTTCGTGCGGGGTCCAGGGGGTTCCAGCGTTGGTCTGCCGGAGCAGAACCCGATGCCCAATACAAAATCCCCGGAATAGTGACTGCAGCGTCGGCCCAAATCTGATCGGCTTCCGGTTTGATCTGCTCGAACATATAAAAGTCACTTTCATGCCCAGTGGTGCGCATGCGCTCGAAGACGCTGACATCGCCACGCGGAAAGTAGGGCACGCTCAGGCAGAACACCGCTTTGAATCGGTCAGGACGCATCATGGCGGCATTCCACGAATGTGTTGCACCCCAGTCGTGACCGACGATCACGGTGCTGGGAATATTCAGCGCATCGAGAAGTCCGACCAGATCACCCGCCGTATGCAGCGGCGTATACAAGTTTGAGTCAGATGGAGCTGAGCTGCGCCCGTATCCGCGCATGTCCGGAGCAATCGCGCGAAAGCCGGCTGACGCGACGGCTTTCATTTGTTCTCGCCACGTATAAGAGGTGTCGGGAAACCCGTGGCAGAAGAGAACGGCTGGCCCGTCCCCAAGCTCAGTAACGTGCAAAGAGATCCCATTCGCAGGGATCTCGTACTCTTTGAGTTCCATCTTTCCTCCGCCCTTCATCATAGAAGATGGAGCCTTGTCCCGTAGCCCGCAAGGATAGGTAACGACAAACACGCTCCTCGTTGCTTGGGACGTTGCATGCGGAGGCCGTCGGGCAAGTCCTCTTTAGAGGTGGCAGTTTCTTGGGGGTGGGGCGTCGATGCGGCGTTCGGTGCCTTGGGGGATGAGTTGGAGGGCGATGGTGCTGGCCGGAACGGTGCTCTCGTTCCGGATGAGGTGGATGTGGTCCCCTCCGTGATCGACGAAGCCCATTCCCTGGGTGTAGATGTGGGGTCTGCATTGGGGATCGTCGCTTCCGTACTCGGTCACAGTGCCTTCGGTGACGATGATCAGGCTGTGACCAGGGTGGGTGTGCCAGCCGGTGGTTCCGCCGGGCTGCCAGACATTGCTCTGGATGTACAGGTCGGACGGGCCTTTGGTGCGCTGCAGGGACATCCAGAGTTGTTCGTTTTTCTCTCTCGCGGGGCCGCGGGGGAAGTAGCTCGAGACATCGATTTCGCCGAATCGGCCCATGGCGAGCGAGGTGCTTTTGTACCCTTCAGGCAATGTTGCCGAGGCATTTCGGGGGTGATAGAGAGCCGTGGCCGCGATGGCGGCAAGGAATAACACCAGAGACGGCAGTCTCCTTTGCATGTTGGCCTCCTTGTCGTTGTTGTTCCATGGAGGTGCATGGAGACTACCGGCACCTTGGCAGGCATCTTCGAGTACAAGCAGCGCGTTCGAGCGGCAGGTTCAGACGGCAAGTTCAAACGGCAGGGAGGAGGACGTGCACTCGAGGGGCAGGACTCGTCCCGGCTGGTGGGCCGTTGGCGGAGTTACCAATATTTCCCGGTCTCGTCGGTTGGCGGTTTGCGCACGACGCCGTGGATTGGCTGCGGTCCGAAGTGTGTCGTTGCTGGGCCCCCGAAGACCAACGTGATGTTGGAGTTGGTGACTGAGTACTTGATATCGTCTCCTCCGGTGACGCAGACCTGAAGCGTTGATACGGGTGGATCGGACTCGAAGGGGGCGATGCTTCCATTTCCGGTCAGCAGGCTGACGGTACCGTTGATCTGGAAACCGGTTTTGGTTGCGGGTGGAAGGTAGGCGGGGCAGCCGGTCATGTCCCAGGTGATGCGCATGTTGGTTAGCTTGATGTGGTGGGTGTGGGGGTTCACGAGGGGCTGGGTCGGATCTACCGCTCCGGTTCCGGTTTTTCCATAGCCGGACATGGTCATGTCGGCGGCGAAATCGGCGGAGGCCCATTCGGGGTGGATGTCCATGGACCATTGACCGTGCATCTCCCATGGACTGCCTTTGATGGTCGCGCTGAGGGGGGTGTAGTCGTTGATGAGGCCGCTGAGGTGTTGAGGCGGGCGCCCCTGGGCCAAAGCACAGGTGCCTGAGACCAGCAGAAGGAGCGAGAGCACACGCGCCGCCGAAGTGGGGGTTTTGCTTTTCATGAGAGAACTCCTGTTTTGCGATTTTGAGATTTGCGTGAGATACAGGGACACCCTCTGACGGCTTGGGGAGTAGTTTCAAGCGGTAAGGCGCGGAAGTGTCTTGGTTCTGCAACTTGCCGTTGAATGCCGCTGTTTGCCGTGCCTTTGTGGGGCGGGGGTACAATTTGTGTCCCGGGTTCGTCACGGCTACGGACCGACCAGGAGAGCGCAATGGGCGAACCATCGGTTGGTGCACCGCCTTCGGAGAGACCAGTGGGAGATCGGCTGGACTCTTGGAAGGAGATCGCGGTTTATCTGAACCGCGATGTGACGACGGTGCAGCGGTGGGAGAAGCGGGAGGGGATGCCGGTTCATCGGCATGTGCACGACAAGATGGGGTCGGTGTACGCGTCGCGGGCGGAGCTGGACGCCTGGGCGCTGGGGCGGAATCTTCGGGCGGGTAACGAGAATGGGAGTGGGGTAGCTGCGGCTAACTCTTCTGTGCCGGCGGCGGAGCCGGTTATAGAGCAGCCTCGTGCTGGACGGGGATTTTTTTGGCTGCTGATGGTTGCGGTGGGAGTGGCGCTGGCCGTTGGTGCGGTGCTCTGGTTTCGGGGGACGGAGTACTTCTGGCGAAACCCGATTGCTGATGCGCGCGTCCAGGCGGTCACGGACTTCGGCGGAGTGGAGCAGGCTGCGGCGGTGTCACGGGACGGAAATCTTGTGGCGTTTTTGTCGGACCGGGATGGGCAGACGGATGTCTGGATTAAGCAGATCGGGTCGGGCCAGCTCCGTAATTTGACCAACGGGAGCGTGAAGGGGCTGCGCAATCCGTCGATTCGCAGTCTTGGGTTTTCGCCGGATGGTTCGTTTGTCACGTACTGGGATCGCAGACAGGATGGGGACATCAGCGTATTGGCGGTGCCGACGCTAGGCGGAGAGCCGAAGACTTACCTTGAAGGCGTGGCGGAGTACGACTGGTCGAGGGATGGTTCTCGACTCGCGTATCACACGCCCGGGCCAGGCGATCCGCTGTTCGTGTCGGATGGCAGTGTTCGATCGGGAGCGCGGCCGATCTTCACCGCGGCGGCCGGGCTTCACTCCCACTTTCCGTTGTGGTCGCCTGATGCGAACTACATTTACTTCGTACAGGGATTGCTGCCGGATAGATTGGATATCTGGCGCATACCTTCGGGTGGGAGAACACCGGAACGAATTACCTCGCATAATGGGGGCGTGATGTATCCGGTTTTTCTGGATCGGCGGACGTTGATGTATCTTGCGAGCGATCCGGATGGCTCGGGCCCGTGGCTTTATAGCGTGGATGTCGAGCGGCGCATTCCCCATCGGCTGACGTTTGGTCTGGACCGGTATACGTCGCTGGCGGCTAGCGCCGATGGGCGGCGGCTGGTTGTCACGGTTGCGAGTCCGAAGAGAACACTGTGGAGGTTACGGATTGCGGATTCGCCTGCGGAGGTGTCGGCGGCTGTTCCGATCTCGTTGACGACGAGCGTGGGGTTCGCTCCACGTCTGGGCCCGGGCTATCTGTTGTATGTTTCTGCGACTGGTGCGGGCGAGAGCATATGGAAGCTCGTCAATTGGGCTGGTACGGGGCGTGGCACGGAGTTGTGGAGTAGTCAGGGCGCACGAGTGATTGGCGGCCCGGCGATCTCGCCCGATGGACAGAGGGTTGCGTTCTCGGTACGGCAAGGTGGTCAGACGCTGTTGTATGTAATGCAGGCCGATGGCACAAACGCGCGGGTCGTGACCGATACTCTTGCGTTGCAGGGCTCTCCGGCATGGGAGCCGGACGGACGATCGATTACTTCGGCAGCGGACGATCATGGCGTCACGCATCTGTTTCACGTGCCGCTGGATGGCCAACCGCCCGCTGCTTTTGTACAGGAATATTCCGTCGAGCCTGCGTGGGCGCCTGACGGGAGTTTCGTTGTTTATTCGGGACCGGATATAGGCACTACGTTTTCGATGAAGGCGGTCACGGCTGAGGGTGGGGCGCATCCGCTGCCGGGCGTGACGCTGACGCGGGGTGCTCGACACGTGGCCCTGCTGCCCGGGGGACGGGCACTTGTGCTGATGCGGGGAGAGATTCAGCACAAGAATCTGTGGCTCATCGATCTGGGGACGGGAGCCGAGCGGCAGCTGACCAATCTTCCTGCTGACTTCGACCTTCGCGACTTCGACATCTCACCGGATGGACGAGAAGTCGTTCTTGAACGCGAGCAGGAGCGCTCGGATGTGATGATGCTGGATCTTGCGCGGCGGTGATTTCGTAATGGAGAGTGGAGTTGCGTATGATGTGTCTCTGTTCGGTTGGTCGATGAGTTGAGATCGGACGAGGAGGCTTGCTTTGCGAGTTGGTCTGATGACACGGGAGTATCCCCCCAATGTGTACGGGGGCGCTGGCGTTCACGTTGAATACCTCAGCCGGGAGTTGGCGAAGTCGATTGAGGTTGAGGTCCATTGCTGGGGAAAGCAGTTTTCCGACGAAGGAAATCTGCATGTGCGCGGGGCGGAGCCGTGGTCCGAGATTACCGAGGGCACGAATGAGAAGTATAAGACTGCGCTCGAGACGTTGAGTCTGAATCTTGCGCAGATGAAGTCTCTTGCGACGATCGACATTGTGCATACGCATACGTGGTATGTGGCGATGGCGGGGTTTCTGGCGAAGAAGCTGTTCAACGTGCCGTTTGTGTTGACGACGCATAGCCTGGAGCCGCTGCGTGCGTGGAAGGCGGAGCAGTTGGGCAGCGGCTATTCGATGAGTTCGTGGATGGAGCGGACTGCGATTCTGGATGCCGATGCTGTGATCGCGGTGTCGAAGGGCACGAAAGAGGATATTCTGCGTGCTTACCCTGAGATCAAGCCGGAGCGTATTCACGTTATTTACAACGGGATCGATCTGAAGGAGTATCAGAAGACTGAGGAGAGCTCGGCGCTGATCAAGTATGGGATTGATCCGGCGGTGCCCTATGTTTTGTTTGTTGGCCGAATTACACGACAGAAGGGCGTGACGCATCTGGTGGAGGCGATTCCTCATCTTCCGAAGGGAACGCAGGTGGTGCTGTGTGCGGGGGCTCCGGATACGCCGGAGATCGCGGCTGAGATGCGCGAGAAGGTGGAGCAGGCGAGCAAGATAAATCCGCGCGTGATATGGATTGAAAAGATGCTGTCGAGGTCGGAGGCGATTCAGCTCTACAGCCACGCGAGTGTGTTTTGCTGCCCGTCGGTGTATGAGCCGTTCGGGATTATTAATCTGGAGGCTATGGCTTGCCGGGCTCCCGTGGTGGCGAGCGCGATTGGTGGGATTCTGGAGGTTGTGGTGGATGGCGAGACGGGCTATCTCGTGCCGTTCGAACAAGACCCGGTGACGACGTTTCCTTCGAATCCAGAGAAGTTTTCGCGGGATCTTGCGGAGAAGATTTCAGCGCTGCTGGCTGATCCTGAGAAGGCGAAACGATTTGGCGAGGCGGGACGTAGACGCGTGGAGGAGACTTTTGCGTGGTCTGCTATTGCCGATCAGACGATTCGTCTTTATCAGACCCTGATTGGAAGCACTCCGGAACGCATATGAAGACGCGGATGTAAGGTCTTCGATTTTGCTGGATGCGGAGGTTCGGGAGGAGCCGAAGGCTTTTGTTTCGGTATAGCCTTGACGTCATTATTGACTGAGGAGAAGTCTCCGGGGCAGGGCAAAGCATATGGCGCAAATAGTGCTGACGTGCCTTAAATTGTGGGCAGTCTGAGAGTGTAGACAACCTTCCCGAAACGTTCGAAATCGAAAGTTTAAAGAGCGCGGTAAATCAATACCACGAGCACCTAAAGTCCGACGCGCACCGGAGTTCACTATGGCAGATCCAAACCACACCGAATCGATGGACCAGATTCACTCCTCAGAACGTGAAATCGAAGCGCTGGAGAACAAGATCAACGAGTCAGATCGGTTAACCGCTCCGGAGGACTACGCCGCTATAAGACATGAGCAGGAGCAGCATCGGCAACGAATACTCACGTCGAAGGCTGAGATCGACCAAAACAAGTGGTCCGATGGGGAGGGCACACAAAAGTGATGCATCCGATCAGCTCTTTTGAGACGCTTGCAGGCTGCCGGCGCCACGCGTTCTCCATACGCTAAAAACCCCATCCGATGCAGAGGTAAGCTCAGGATGGGGTTTTAGCGTTCTTACTAGCGATAATTGTGGTGGTAGTGATGATGGTGATGACGGTGGTGGTAATGATGTGGGTGATCCTGTCCAACTCTCACAACAACCTGCGCCGATGCTGGCGATGCGGATGAACCAATAAGGGCAACGACTATCACAATTCCCGCTAACCAATGCTTCATAGCCTTCATGCACTACCTCCGTTAAGTCTTCTTCTTATAGATAGATGCCTAGTTGTCATATGCTGTTGTGCTTCGTCGTAAGATCGACAGAACGCATTGGTTGTATCACCGAAGAATTTCTTTGTTCGATCGTGAGAAACGATCTCCATCTCATGGAGGTTGTGTGAAGTTGGCGATCCCCAAGTGGCGCGAGACTCTCGCTCATCGATAAAATTCGATGATTTACATTCTTATTTGAGGCGTGGTGGATGCGCTAAGCCTTCCTTCGTTGATTCAAGGTATGCTGCAATAATTTGGCCTATGAATAGCCACTTGCACATCCCGACTGATCCCGGTGGCGATTGCCTAATCTTGACGCACGGTGCTGGCGCAAACTGCGACACCCCGCTTCTCATAGCATTGGCAGACGCGTTTTGCGCGTCGGGGATGACAGTCCTCCGCTTCGATCTCCCCTTTCGCCAGTTGCGACCGCACGGGCCACCAGCACGTGGCAGTGCGGAACGTGATCAGCAGGGAATTCGAGAGGCGGTTGCGACGATGCGGCAACAAACGTCTGGTCGTTTGTTCGTCGGCGGTCATTCCTATGGAGGAAGGCAGGCGTCGATACTTGCTGCGGCAGAACCCGGTCTGATAGATCGGCTCCTGCTGCTCTCGTACCCGCTTCACCCACCGCGACGGCCGGATGAGTTGCGTACTGGGCATTTTCCAGAACTCAAGACTCCCTCGTTGTTTGTTCACGGTACTCGGGACGGGTTTGGTTCTACGGACGAACTGATTGCAGCGCTGAGGCTCATACCGGCACGAACTGAACTTCTCGAGATCGCCGGTGCGGGGCATGAACTTATGACCAAGAACAATCGTCAAGAGGTTGCAAATGTTGTGGTGGAGGCGTTCCGGTTTTGAAGAAGGTTCATTTTACGCGCCGGACGTAGGCTGGTAGAGTACGTAGTCGGGGGCGATTAGTACGGATACCTTACAGCATCTGACGCAACAAAATGGACGATGCGTCGTTCGATGCCCTGATGTCGGATTTCTCCACCATAAAGCTCTCCTCCGAGCTTCGTGACATGGGGTGGGTCGATCATCCGCAGCTGTTCAGCGAACATTTGACAGCGTATCTGTAGTCGGAGCATCAGATCGATCGTTATCATAAAGCCGCTCAGGACTATCAGCAGTTTGTCGAAACAACTCTTGAGGAGACAGCGCCGCTCAGCCCGCGACGGACGATTGTCGCTATCGGTCAGCGCTCCGAACAGTCAGACCGCCAGTTGTTTCGGAAGCTCGAACCCCATGGAACGTTGTTTACACAGATTGATCTCACGGGCGGATTGGAGATACTGCTGGCTGAGGTGCGGTCGCGCGCGCAGCGATACCCGATCGAATACGGTCACTGGTATATCGAGGGCGGCGCTCCGCATGCCGCGAGTGTCGGTGCAACTGACCTGACCGCGATGTCTTACGAACGACTTGTGCCTGTAGCAAGACGAGAGTTTTCGCTTTTGAATCAGCTCAGCTCTGGACGAAGCGCCAATGGGCGTGTCGGGGTAGAAGCTGCCAGCTCATACGTCGCGAGCCTCAGCCCCGAAGATCTAGACCTGAAGGGTACCGACGCCGATGCGGTGTTACGTCACTTCGAAGTGAATGTGTTGACCCAAGTGGCTGGATGCCAGATCTACAGTACAACGTTTGTTCAATGGGCTGCGCGTGAGTGTCTACATCGCGCGCAGCCGCTTACTCTGCTTGCACGTTTCTCAACCCGGCAGGCGAGCGCTCCAATGGAACAACTTCTGGTCCGCGACCAGTTGCAACAGTCGCAGGATCGAGAAGGCTCTCTGGTGGACGCCGATATGGGCGCTTACTATACGTGGATCAACCAGTCGCGGCTCGTCGGCGCAGAGCAGTCTCGTTTTCTGGTCTGGTTTGAGGGTCATCGAACCGCATGCGCAATTTCACCCACTCTGCCGAGAGGAACGACCTCTACTGCGTCTGCAAATCTACGGCAGGTGATTGACTGGATGGGTTAAGGAAGTTTCGAACACAAGGACTCGAACTCCGCGAACGACGAAGCCTCGACAAGTTGAATCTCAACTCGCCATTGGCAGCGGTCCCTGGGAGCGAGACTCCTCGCTGTACCATTGCTCTCTGCGTCAGTCAGGGAGTCGACATTCGATGTCGTTGGCTCCAGCGCCACGGTGTATTGCCTGTTCTGTCTCTCTTTGGGCCAAGCGCCGGAACATATCCAGATGCCGAGGAAGGGAAGCGCGGTTTGGTCGAAGCGGAAGACGAGACCTTGAGCTAGCTTTGTCCGATACAGGGCGCCCCAGGCGGACATTTCCATTGGCGCAAATATCTTGTGGGCAGTTACACCATCCTTCTCGCCGACTCTGCTTAGGTCTGTCATAAGACCTGACGTCGCTTTCGCAGTTGGCCAGCTGATCAGAGTGTTTCGAGGGAACAGATCTCCGGCCGAATATTCGACCGAAACCTGGTCGACACTCTTTGGCAACACGATGCGGTCTCCTGGTTGCACGCGAAGCAGTGGATGAGCCGACCAGAGCCAACTGGTGGTCGAGTCAGACAGGTTCAGCAGGTCGTAGTCGAGAAGGAGAGATGCCCTTTGCAGATGCGCTCTTCTGGTGAGGCGAAGGGGACGGGATTCTGCTTCAGCAGAAAGGGTGACTGCATCATGCTGAGACTCGACATGCCAATTCAGACGCCAGAGATCGCCGTGGTCCGGCACTGGATCCTGGCCTGGGGATCCCTCGCAGGCCGCCACGCTCGGCAGACATTCGTCGAAGCCTCCGCCGTCACTCTCGCTGAAGTTCGCGAAAGGGGTGACACGGTGGTAGCCGCCGAGTGGCGGAAGAAGAAACTCTTCCCCTGTTCGCACACTGCGCAAAGAGGTGATCTTTCCGCCGAATGTGGGCAGGAGCGCGACTCTTAGCACGTCGTTCTGAAGCCACAGCACTTCTTGTTCGCTCATCGGGTTTGGATGATTTCCTCTCATCAGTCTGTGCTTTCAGAGTCGCATTGAAAAAATTTAGCAAGGAAAGATTCGAATATGACACCCTGTTCTGTCGGTATCGTACACGAGCGCTTTTGGTAGTTGTTCATTGACGTCAATAGCAATAAACGACTTCGTGTGCCTAAACTTCAGAGGACCGTCACATTCTGCTCGTGCTCATACCCAGAATTAAAGGTGTGATCCAGATTGCGGCGATCTCGTTGAGAACCCGGAGGGTGAGTGAGAGAATCCTGTTGGGCATTCCACATTCTAGATAAAAGCAAAAGCGCGTGTGTTGCGCAAAGCGTCTGCGCGAATCCTTACGATGACATAGACTTCGTGATTCTTCATCGCAAAGCATACGCTTAGAGGCGGTGATGAGAGCATCCCGTGTCATCTTTCCTTGACAAGGGATGCGAGAGCAGCCTAGAGTTTGACTTGCGGTAACGTAAACGTTTGATTTCGTCGCGATGGCATTAGGGCAGGCTTCGTTGAGATGCTCGGGGGCCGCAGTTCGCACGTTATCCGGAGAAGATATGGCAGGACAGAAGGGTTCTTTCGTTAGCGGCTGCGCCGTCCCATTAGGGGAGGGGCTTCCAAAGTTGCTGCAGTTGCCAAACGCGCCGTCTACTGAGACGGGCGCAGTGAAAGCCTGGGAAGAGCCGGTGGTGATGCTCTCTTACCTGCCAGCAGATCCCGACCCGAATCCACTGTTTCTCGAAAAGAGGGTCTATCAGGGCAGTAGTGGTCGGGTCTACCCGATAGCGGTTGTCGACAGAATCGATACGGAACCGCGGCCGCAGGAGTGGAAGGCGGTCCATATCGAAAATGAGTTCATTCGACTGATGATTATGCCGGAAATCGGCGGACGTATTCACGTCGGGTACGACAAACTCAGTGGCTATGATTTTTTTTATCGGCAGAACGTGATCAAGCCAGCGTTGGTTGGTCTTTCTGGCCCTTGGATTTCCGGTGGGGTGGAGTTTAACTGGCCGCAACATCACCGACCTGCGACCTTCATGCCGGTAGAAGTTTCGATTGAGCGCAATCAGGAGGATGGATCGGTCACGATCTGGTGCAGCGATCAGGACCCGATGGTGAGAATGAAGGGGATGCATGGTGTTTGTCTGCATCCCGGGAAAGGCTTTCTGGAACTGAAGGTTCGTCTCTACAATCGAACGCAGGATACGCAGACTTTTCTATGGTGGGCAAACGTTGCAACCAGGGTCCACGAGAAGTATCAGTCGTTCTTTCCCACCGATGTCCGCTTCGTCGCTGATCATGCCAAGCGCGCCGTCACAGAGTTTCCCTTCAGTCAAGGACGCTACTACGGTATCGACTACGGAGAGCGGGCGATCAACGGGGTCCCGGAGGAGGAGATGCCCGCGCATTTCGTGCCTGATGGTTCGTATCCTCCCAATGATCTAAGTTGGTATGCGAATATCCCTGTCCCGACAAGCTACATGGTTGCGAACTCCAAGGGGGATTTTGCGGGAGGGTACGATCACGCCGCGGATGCTGGAATGGTGCATGTTGCCAATCACCACATCTCTCCAGGAAAGAAGCAGTGGACCTGGGGGAATCATGAGTTCGGTTACGCGTGGGACCGAAGCCTTACCGACTCCGATGGACCTTACGTCGAACTGATGGCGGGAGTCTATACCGACAACCAGCCTGACTTCTCATTTTTGGCTCCGGGAGAGACGAAGACGTTTAGTCAATTCTGGTATCCGGTTCGAGAGATCGGCGTGCCGGATCTCGCAAACACAGAAGCGGCGGTTCGGATGGAGCTTCGTCCGGGCAAGGTCGTGGTTCACCTGCTCGTCACTCGTGTACTGCGTCAGGCAACTCTATCGGTTAAGTTTGAGGACGGGGCGATCGCAACGTGGCATGGTGAGTTGAAGCCTGAGTTTCCGCTGCATGAAGAGTTCTCGGTCGGGTTGGAGGCGAAGGGGCTGGAACTAACACTGAAGACGGGTGAGGGCGCTGAAGAAGAGGTCATCCTTCGTTTTGCGCCCGCGGAGATCGTTGCTGCGCCGAGTCCGGTTGTGGCGGTGGAACCGAAGCTGCCTCACGACATCGAATCGAACGATGAGCTATACCTTGTCGGTTTGCACTTGGAGCAATACAGGCACGCGACGCGAAATCCGGACGAGTATTGGCTTGAGGCCGTTCGTCGGGACGCCGGAGACAGTCGATCGAACCATGCGTTAGGCCGCTGGCACTTGAGACGCGGCGAATTTGATGTTGCCGAGAAGTACCTACGTGCGGCCATTGAGAGAATGACGCAGCGCAATCCCAACCCATACGACGGTGAGCCACACTACAACCTGGGATTGACACTCAGTTACCAGGGAAGAGAAGTCGAGGCGTACGAGGCGTTTTACAAGTCAACCTGGAATGCAGCCTGGCGAGGACCTGCATACCATCGTCTTGCCGAGATCGATTGCAGACGTCGGCAGTGGACCCAGGCGCTGGAACATCTCGAGCGTTCCTTGCGTGCAGATGCGGACAACCTGAATGCACGCAATTTGAAGGCGGTGGTCCTTCAGCGGCTAGGCAAACAAGGGGAGGCCCATGCTTGTCTCGAGGCAACACTTAAGCTCGATCCCCTGGACAACTGGAGTCGGTACATCTCGTCGCGCGCGGTGCCGAGCAACGGACAGCAGCGTTTGGATCTGGGACTCGACCTTCTTCGATCCGGATTCCTTGAAGAGGCGAGGGATGTGTTTTCTCTTCACCAGATCGAAGGACGAGATGGGGCTGCCACCATGCTGCTCTATGCGCTTGCGCACGTCTACGTTCTGCTTGGCAATTCTGAGAAGGGGACCGAGACCTATCGGTTGGCAGCTGCTGCCGATGGTGCCTATGTGTTTCCGAACCGACTGGAGGAGATTCATCTTCTGAAGGCTGCCATCGTGCGGAACCCGATGGATTCACGCGCTCCTTACTACCTGGGGAATCTGCTCTACGACAGACGTCGCCATGAAGAAGCGATCGAGCAATGGGAACGAGCCACGAAACTGGATCCGACTTATCCTACGGCGTGGCGCAATCTCGGGATCGCCTATTACAACGTCTTTGGCGACGGGGAGAAGTCGCGCAGGGCCTTCGAGCGCGCACGCGCAGCTGCCCCCTCAGATGCCCGGATCTTATATGAGCAAGACCAGTTGATGAAGCGCACCGGCGAGTCGCCAGAACTCAGGCTCTCTACTCTCAAGCAGCTGAACAACGTTGTGGCTTCTCGCGACGATCTTTCTGTTGAGCTCGCTCTGCTCTACAACCAGGTTGGACAGCCCGAGGAGGCGTTGAAGGTGTTGCTTTCTCGAAAATTTCAGCCATGGGAGGGAGGGGAAGGCCTCGTGCTGTCTCAGTATGTCCGTGCCAATCTTCTCCTCGGTCAGAAGGCTTTGGCGGCAGGAGATGTCTCAGAGGCCATCCTCCGATTCGAAGCCGCCGGGAATCCGCCGCAGAGCATCAGTGAGGCTAAGCATCTACTCATGAATCTCAGCATGATCGATTACTGGTTGGGTGTCAGTTTTGCTGCCAACCGGGATCGCGAGCAGGCAGTATTGCACTGGAAACGGGCGGCGGAGCATCGAGGTGACTTTCAGCAGATGCAGGTCCACGCTATCTCAGAAAACACCTACTGGAGCGCCCTTGCCCTTTCCAGCCTAGGACAAGAGGAAGAAGCGAAAGAATTATTTCAGCAGATACACGACTATTCGATCGAACTGGCGAATCAAACTCCTAAGATCGATTATTTCGCGACGTCGCTTCCAGCAATGTTGCTGTTTGACGAGGATCTATTTCTTCGGCAGAGTATCACCGCAAAATTCCTTCAAGCCCAGGCTCTGTTTGGCTTAGGTCGTTCGACGGAAGGGGCAGAGATGTTGGCCGAGGTGAGGAGTCTTGACGCAAACCACACGGGAGCCGCAGATTTGCAGTCGACGATTGAAACGGCTGTGAGGTAGGGATGCTAGGTGCCACGGCTCATCCGCCAACCAGCGCTTCTATGACGAAGCCTCAACCTACTGTCTATCTTTGGGCTATCACCCTTGTAGCGGCAATGGGCGGATTGCTGTTCGGATACGACTGGGTTGTCATTGGAGGAGCCAGGCAGTTCTACGAAGTCTATTTTCACCTGACGTCTGAGGAGATGATCGGATGGGCAAACAGCTGCGCACTAGTCGGTTGCTTCGCCGGCTCCTTCGTTGCTGGCTATGCAGGAGAACGCTTTGGGCGGAGGCGCGTGCTGATCGCCTCGGCAATTCTGTTTGCGGTCTCGTCCGGATTGACGGGCTGGTCCTACTCCTTCGCGACATTTATCTGCTGGCGGATCGTGGGCGGAACGGCGATCGGTCTGAGCTCGAACATTTCGCCGTTGTATATTGCTGAGATCAGCCCAGCGACGATACGCGGCCGACTCGTCAGTCTGAATCAATTTGCAATTGTGGTGGGTATTCTTCTGGCACAGATCGCGAATTGGAAGATCGCCCGCCCGATTCCCGACCACATCAGCCAGGCTCTCTTCCTACAGAGCTGGAACGTGCAGTATGCATGGCGCTGGATGTTTTGTGCGGTAGTTGTTCCAGCAGTGCTGTTTACGATGATGTCGCTTTTTATTCCTGAGAGTCCTCGTTGGTTGTTAGCCAGGGGGCGAAGCGATGAGGCATACAAAGTTTTGAGCCGAGTTGGCGGTCGCTCCTATGCTCTAAGCGAAGTGGCCAACATCAAAGTGACTCTCCAGGCAGAAGAGAACGCACAGGCGTCCTGGCGAGAACTCTGGCTGCCTGGGGTGCGGAAGATCGTCCTCATTGGAGCCGCGCTGGCTGTCCTGCAGCAGTGGACAGGCATCAACATTCTGTTCAATTATGCCGCAGAGGTCTACCGCAGCGCCGGCTATGGTGAGAATGACATTCTGCTTAACATCGTCATCACTGGTGCTATCAACCTGATCTTTACCGTAATCGCCATGTTGATCGTAGACCGCGTCGGACGACGCCCAATGATGCTTCTTGGTTGCATTGGGGTCGGCTTATCTCATCTTCTTTCGGGATATGCCTACAGAGCTGGACTTCACGGAAGTGCAGTGCTGGTGCTCACCCTTAGTGCAATCGCCTGTTATGCGTTGACCCTGGCTCCAGTGACATGGGTTCTTATCTCGGAGATATTCCCGAATCATGTTCGCTCCAGGGCTGTCTCAGTGGCCGTGAGCGCTCTTTGGATAGCGTCTTTCGCTCTCACATATACCTTTCCTCTTATCAATCGTGCCCTCGGTAGCTCAGGTACATTCCTAGGGTACGGAACGATTTGCATGCTTGGTGCGGTTTTCGTCTTCGTTTTTGTGCCTGAGACCAAGGGCAAAACACTCGAAGAGATTGAGGCCAAGGTCCTAACCTCCAACTAATTATTCAGTCTGCTTCCGGATTCGATCCAAACCCGGTCGGCCTCCGGTGACGTGTACTGGCCTGCTCAGCCCCGAGTCTAACTAGTGTCTCGAGAACGTCTGTAGAGGTTAGATCGAACAGGAAAAGAGTAAAGGAGGCAACGTACACGCTCATTACCCCTCACGGGGCGCAATTTCACTATTGGCCTATGTTTTCGGCTATAACAGAGATAAAAGAATTGTGCTTGACAGCCCAGCAAATAAAGGCATAGTGTTTTCTCCGGTAACGTACACTCTTTTTTTGCTGAGTTGATTTACCTGAGCGTGTATGGCACTGACACATACTCCGAGTGGCCAGAAGTTTCGATTGAAAAAGAATGAAGGACAGAGAGGGCAGTGAAATGGCAAAGAGTAGTTTGAAGAAAAATTACGTGAGGATCCGGCACTATTCATTGTTATTCGCGTGCCTTCTGGGAATACTGCTCGGCAACGAATATGCAATCGCCCAGGTAGATCAAGGCACCATCACTGGCATCGTGCAGGACCCCAGCGGTGCCGTAGTCCCTGGCGCCAAGGTGACCGTGACCAACACCGACACGGGCTTGGTTCTCAATGGTTCTTCGAACAACAGTGGCGTCTATGTCTTTTCTCCATTGAAGATTGGCAACTACACGATTGGCGCTTCCGCATCGGGTTTTGAGAGAACAATGCAGGAGAACATTCATCTCGATGCGCAGCAGAGGTTGAACGTTGTCATCTCCCTGAAGCCAGGTTCGGTTTCAGAGACTGTGACAGTCACGGATGCTCCGCCCCTTCTGCAAACGCAGACTAGTTCGATTGGCCAGGTGATCAGTGCCGATACCATCAGCAATACGCCTCTCAATGGTCGGAACTTTGTTTATATCGCGCAACTGACCAATGGAGTGGTATCGACCTTCAACCAGACACGCGGTTCTGGTACAGGCGACTTTGTAGCGAACGGACAGCACGCAGAACAGAATAACTTTATCCTCGATGGCGTCGACAACAACACGAACCTGGTGGATTTTCTGAATGGATCTACCTACATCATTCGCCCTCCTCCGGATGCGCTGTCGGAGTTCAGTCTGCAGACCAGCAACTTCAGTGCCGAGTTCGGACACTCTGCCGGCGGCGTACTCAGTGCAAGCATTAAATCCGGCACCAATCAGATTCACGGCAGCCTATGGGAGTATGTCCGGAATACAAGCCTGGACGCGACTGACTTCAACGCTCTGACGACTCCTCCGTATCATGAGAATCAGTTCGGAGCCACGTTGGGATTTCCAATCATCAGGAATAAGCTCTTCTACTTTGGTGATATCGAGGCCAATCGGATTGCCTTCAGTAATCCGGGTACCTATACGGTGCCAACCGCGCTGGAGCGGAATGGGGACTTTTCAGAGTTGCTCAACCCCCTCCTAAACAGCGTGAGCACGCAGCTGTATCGTCCGAACTCCGGCGGGGGAGCGACGAACACGCAATCTTTTCAGGGACGGAATAACGTCTTCGATCCGAATGGGCTCAATGCGGTTGCGAAGAAGCTCATCGACCTTTATCCGTTGCCTAATGTGAATGGTGGAAAGACATTTCAAAATTACGCTGTAAACGTTCCTGTGCACCTGAATACTATTCAATGGGATCAAAGACTGGACTGGAACATCAGCGCGCACGACCAGGCTTATGCACGATATAGCTATACCCATGGAATTACGGTTAATGGTCTTCCTCTTGGTCCCATCCTCGACGGTAGCCCCTACGGCGGTGAGAACGACGTTAACCTGTATCAGAGCTTTGTAGGAAGTGAGACACATTTCTTTACCCCGACTCTTATCAACGAGTTTCGTTTTAGCTTCACCGCGGGGAAATCGCAGTTCCTTCAGCCTAACGCCAATGTCGACCTGGCTCCGAGCTTTGGGTTGGGAGGCGTTCCATTCTCGCCGAACGAAGGGGGTCTGCCTTTGTTCATTATCTACAACAACGGCACTGGCAATATCAACGGTCTCTCGAATGCGGGCTCACAGGGCACGTCGAACGAAACTCAAAACGTCTACCAGATACTGGATAACGTCACCAAGACGCTGGGCAATCACTCTCTGAAGTTTGGCGTCGCCTTTCAGTCGATCCGAAACTTCTACAGGTATGCGCCGTCTTCTCTGGGCAACTACTACTTCACCGGACTTTACACGAGCGATCCAGCGTCGAGCGCGACCACTGGCTCCGGTATCGCGGATTTTCTTGCCGATCAGATCAATACCTCCGCGATCTCGACTGCGCCAAACGTCAATGACGCCCGTTGGTATAACTCCGCGTATGCGCAGGACGATTGGAAGATTTCGAAGCGCTTGACCTTGAATCTGGGTGTGAGGTACGACTACTTCCTTCCTTATAAGGAGAACTCGGGACGTCAGGAAAACTTCATTCCTGGTGCTCCACTCGCCAGTGGAGCCGGCACAGGAGTCCTGGAGTTGCCAACCAGCATTCAGAATACGGTTTCTTTGGGTACATTATTCCCCGCCATTTTGGCGAAGGATAACATTACGGTCCGATACGTGAACAACGAGCGTCTCGTAAACACTCAATCGACGAACTTGGCTCCGCGTGTCGGTTTTGCCTTTCAGCCGGACTCGAAGACCGTCATCCGCGGTGGCTATGGCATCTTCTTTGGTGGCCTGGAAAGCAATGGCGGCAATAACCTGGGAGATAACTTTCCGTTCAGAGGTCAGGTCAACACTAACCCCGTTGGCTGTTCGTTAGGTGATTGCCCTTCGAACGGAACTACGCTGGAGGGAGGACTGGCTGGCACGCTCACGAATGGCCTGCTGAACGCCGTCAATCAACCCGGGTTTCACGCGACGGATACTCAGTTCAAGTCTCCCTATACGCAGAACTATAATTTGTCGTTTCAGGAGTCGATATCGACGAACCTGGCTGCGACCATCAGCTACGTGGGAAATGTCTCCCGCCATCTGGGTACCTACACCGATCCGAACCAAGTTCAGGCGTTGTATCCTTCTGGAACCAACACGCAGGCGCTTCAGCCATTCCCCGATCTCGGCGGGATAGGTACGATTCATTATGGTGGAGTCAGTACGTATAACGGACTGCAAACCAAGCTGGAGAAGCGCACTTCACACGGACTGAACTTTCTGGCGACCTATACCTGGGCGCATGCGTTTGACGACAGCAACTCAGCGGGCGGTCTATCGAGCGGCATCGACGCACGGCAGAGAGCTCTTCTTCCGGCCATTACCGAGTACACCAACTCTGTTTACGATGTCCGCAATCGTGTGACCTTGAATGGGAACTATGTGTTGCCCTTTGGCCGGGGACGAGCCTATTTGGCGAACTCCAACAAACTGGTTGATCTCCTGGCAGGAGGGTGGTCGTCGAGTTTGACCTTTACTGCCCAGAGCGGATCGCCCTTCACTGTCTTTCCAAGCAACAATGGAGTTGCTGGAACGGACGAAAGAAGAGCTATCCCGGTGCGCAATCCCTTTGCTCCTGGAGGCACACCTGATCCCTCGAACATTGCTGCATTTACCGATAGCTCGGGCGGTCTTATCCCGTGTCCGACTTCAGTGAAAAATCGCGTCAATTTCTATAATCCGTGTGCCTTTGCCAATCCTCTGCCAGTGCTTGCTGCAGGCACAAAAGTCACCGACCCGGCGACCGCAATTCAATACCTCGGTGGCAAGTCGAACCAGTTCTATGGACCTGGGAACAACGCAGTGAACATGTCCGTGTTCAAGAACTTTACGACGTATCACGAACAGTACCTCCAATTCCGTGCAGATTCCTTCAACGTTCTGAACCATCCGACGATCGCCAATCCAACCAATACCTCCGATGGTCCAGGCGGAGGCTTGTTGAACGCTCCAAGGATCATCCAGAGCAATACCCCGAACTCCCGCTTCTTTCAACTGTCCCTGAGATATGCGTTTTAGCAGAAATGCGAACGCTTTCCTATAAGCCCCATTTGAAAAGGGACAAAGGAGGCCGCATAGCGCGGTCCTCCTTTGTCCAGACCTCTCGAACGCAGCATTGACACTGAGAGATGGGAGGGCAACCTCCTTCGCTTACTTTTTTAGGGAGTCTTTTCATGCAGTGGTTTTCGACGAGCAGGATTCTCGTGGCCGTTTTTGTGACTGTTTGTTGTCAAACCGGATTTTCCGAAATAGGCGGCCCGGTTGTGTTGGCCTCTCCTAACCAACGGCTTTCCATTCAGTTCACGACAACCGGAATTGAAAGGGCCGGAACTGGGGGCAAGTTGGTCTACTCGGTGACCTTCGCTGGAAAGCAGATAGTCGATCAGTCCGCACTTGCTCTGGAACTTGTCGATCAGCCAGTTTTGGGAGGCAATGTACAGATCGTTGAAAGCACGCCTGGAAAGGGAAGTGACGATTACACGCTGATAGCTGGTAAAGCCAGCGGAATTCACGATCAATATAACAGCGTTCAGCTACGCGCCGTCGAGAGTGCAGCCCCAAATCGATCACTTGTGATTGAGGCTCGGGCTTATAACGATGGGATTGCGTTTCGTTATGTTATACCCGAGCAGGAGGGGCTCAAAGAACTGCGTTTAAAGCAGGAAGACACCGAGTTTCGCATCAGTACGGATGCGACGACCTGGGCGCTAGCACTTCCGAACTACCGCAGCAGCTATGAGAGCGAATATGTGAAGTTGCCGATCACGGCATTCAGCAATCAGGGTGGTGTGTCGAGCAGCTTTCTAATCGGCTTGCCTTTGTTGATGCACTCCCCAGGCGCGGCGTGGATGGCGCTGACAGAGGCCGATCTTGAAGGTAATTCCGGCATGTATGTTACCAATCCTTCAGGGAATTGGGCTGGCCATTACTTCGTCTCGAAGCTCTCACCTCGATTCGACGATCAAAGTCTTTCGCTTACAGCAACCTTGCCACACCACTCTGCCTGGCGCGTTTTATTGGTCGCTGAGGAGCCCGGCAAGCTGATGGAGTCCAACATCGTATCGGATCTGAATCCGCCCAATCGGGTGCAGGACACAAGCTGGATTCACCCGGGGAAAGCTTCATGGAACTGGTGGGCGGGCGACGTTGGTCCTGACGGTAAAGCCGCATACACAACCAAGAACATGGAATACTACGTCGATTTTGCCGCAAGCTCTGGCTTTCCCTACATGCTACTCGATGCAGGCTGGGCGGACGGACGCGACATCACCAAACTGCGCGGGAATGTCGACGTCCCTGAACTTGTGCGTTACGCGGCAAGCAAGCATGTCAAGGTCTGGATCTGGCTGTACTCGACCTCTGTGATGGATCAGATGAAGCAAGCTTTTCCTCTCTTCGAGAGCTGGGGAGTGGCCGGTGTAAAGATCGATTTCATCAACAGAGACGACCAGGATGGGATCAAGTTCTACTACGACGTTGCGCGTGAGGCTGCGGAGCACCATCTGATGGTCGACTTTCATGGCGCGAGCAAACCCTGGGGTATCGAGCGGACGTACCCGAATGTGCTCAGCTACGAAGCGGTCTTAGGAGCCGAGAACAGCAAGGTGGCGCGACGTGATAGTCCTGTAGATCGCACGGTCTTTCCGTTCACACGCATGGTCGCGGGACCTCTGGACTACACACCGGGAGGATTCAACAACGTAACCGAAGACGATTTCATCGGTAGAGACGTGAGCCCAATGATTATGGGCACCCGAGCGCAGCAGCTCGCACTTTACGTTGTCTTTCAGACTCCCTTTCAGATGGTGTCTGATAGTCCTCAGGCATACTTAGACCAACCCGCTTTCCAATTTATTCGGGATGTTCCGACAGCATGGGATGTAACGCGAGTATTGAATGGCGACCCAGGTGAGTATGTGACCATCGCCCGAAGTCATGGAAAAGAGTGGTACCTGGGTAGCATCACGAATTGGACTCCACGTGAGCTTCATGTCCCGCTCAACTTCCTCGGGGCGGGCCGTTACACTGCCGAGATCTATCAGGATGCCTCTGACGCCGGCACCAATCCGAAGAACGTCCTGATCAAAAAGCAGAGTGTACGCAATAGCGAGACACTGACTCTGAAGCTCGCAGCGGGAGGGGGCTGCGCGATCAGATTTGTGCCAGAGAGCAACAACTGAGCAACTCTCCCAAGAAGGCGGAAACGTTCGCCCTCTTCAAGATGGCTCCGTTCCACTAGAGCCAGAGACACGGTCTGAGAACAGAGGAAGGTTGCTGCGGAAGATAATATGCGGTGCAAGACGAACGACGGAAGAGGTCTTCTTCTCTTCAAGCAGGTAAGTCATGAGGTTTTCAAAGGCGACCTTTCCCTGAGTAAATGGCCGCTGGTAAAGAGTCGCGAGGATTTGACCGTTTTCAATCAACGGCACCAGCTCTCCAAAGAGATCCGTCGTGACGATCTGGATTTTTCCCAGCAAACCCTCTTCATGAAGCGCCTTAAGGACAGGGGCACTGTTTGCCGTGCTTATATACAGCCCCTGAGGCTTCACCTCTTCGCGGACAAGCGCCAACGTTTGCCGGTAGGCTTCCTTGGGACGCTCATGCGATTCGATTGCGGGAAGCAAGCTGAGATGAGGAGCAATCATGGCAAGGGTTGCTGCAAAGCCGCGGAGCTTTTCGGCATGGTCAAGCGTGGAAAGTTCACCAGTGATTGTGGCGACATGCGCCCTGCGGTTAAGCTTCAGAGCGAGAAGCTCGGCGGCCAATGCTCCGCTGGTGTAGGCATGTGTCGAGACCAAGCCGATCCGGCTGCTGTTCGGTGCGTCGCTCGACACGCAGAACATCGCGGTTCCTTGCTCTGTCAACCGGTGAATGATCGAGTCAAGCTTTCTAGGGTTCCCCGGCGTGAAGATAATGCCGTCGTTGTGTTCCTTCATTCGGGCCTCGAGAAGCTCCGAATCCCCATATCCGAGGCGCGCGTATTCGTGAAACGTGACCTCAACGTGCATTCCAACCGATGCCGCAGCCGCTTCGCGTATGCCCGCACGCAACGGGTCGAAGAAGTGAGAGATTTCTTTGGGGAGAACCACGGCGATCTTGATCCTGCGATTGAGCCTCAAAGCCTGAGCCGCGAGATTAGGTTTGTATCCCAATTGGTCCGCTATCTTTTGGACCTTTGCTTTTGTCTTCAGGCTGACGCCTCTACGGTCGTGCAAGGCACGATCCACAGTTCCAATCGATATCCCGAGTGCCTCAGCTATCTCTTTAATTCCCGCGTTCTTCGGTGTGCTAGTCATAGGTTTTATAGTGGCAACATTGATCGCAGGTTCCATCGTACGGCGATTTTGCATCGACAGAGCATTCCTTTTTTGATGTATTTCTGCCGAGGCTTACATGGTCAGTCAATACCACGATTGATGAGAGACATGGCGCCTGTCGATCCTGATCAAGGAAACAACCTTAGAGCGGCGCTGCAGAAAGAGTTCATGACACGTTCTAGACGGGAATTTGTCCGGGCCGGTCTGGCTCTCGCTGCGATTCCGCTAAAGGCGCGCCTTGTACTCTGCGCACCGATAGTGTCTTTGAAATACAGCTGACTATGACAATTGGATGGAGAGACAAATGAGTGCTAGGGTAGCGAGGATGTTTGGACGAGGGATTAACGCAGGACATTTCTGTGCGGCGGCAAAGCCCAGATTCAAGCTCCGTTTCGTAGTATTACTTTGCATTGCTTTCGGGACCGCGCTCCTTCCTCTGGTTGCGGAAGGGCAATCGGATGCAGCTTTGATTCATTTTGACAGCCCGACGCAGGTCTTTCGTATGGATGCGACTGATATGACCTATGTGTTTGGAGTTAATGAAAAAAAACAACTGCAGACGATTTATTGGGGAAAACGTCTGAGTGCATCTGATACCTTCGCGATGCCGCATTCCGATCCTGGCTTGTCTTCCTTCGAGTCTTCCACCAACACGACGCGACAAGAGTTCGTTGGTTGGGGAGGAGGGCTTTACGTTGAACCTGATCTGAAGGTTACTTTCCCGGACGGAAATAGAGACCTGGTTCTGGAGTATGTCTCGCATCGGATCGACGGGAACCAGCTCACTCTTCTGCTGAAAGATATTTCGCGGGAGGTCTATGTCGAATTGCAGTATCACGTCGATGCCACTACGGGCGTTCTGAGGCGATCGGCACAAGTACAGAACAGAACTTCCGCTCCACTCACGGTTGAGGAGATTGCTTCGGGCACGTGGAATCTGCCGCGCGGGACTGACTATCGCTTACGCTATCTCACCGGTCGTTGGGCGGGAGAGTGGAACCTCCGTGAGCAAATCATTCAGCCTGGAAAAACGATTCTTGAAAGCCGTCGCGGATCGACGGGTGCCCAGAACAACCCATGGTTTGCCATTGATAAGAACGGCTCAAACGACCAGGAGCACGGTGACGTTTGGTTTGGCGCTCTGGGGTGGAGCGGCTCTTGGCAGATCAGCATCGAACAGGATGCTGCACAGCAAGTTCGCGTAACGGGAGGTCCCAATCGCTTTGATTTTGGCTATCGCTTGGCCCCTGGAGAGCACCTGCAGTCACCCGATTTTTATGCCGGCTACTCGCATGACGGCATCGGAGGGGCTTCGAGACTTCTACACCGCTTCGAGATCTCGAGCATCTTGCCGCACGCCCCGAGTCCGAAGCTTCGTCCCATTTTGTACAACTCCTGGGAGGCGACAGAGTTCAAGGTGGACGAGGCTGGACAGGAAACCCTCGCGGAGAAGGCGGCGAGCATCGGCGTTGAACGCTTCGTTGTTGACGACGGCTGGTTTGGACAACGATCGAGCGATCGCGCAGGGCTTGGCGACTGGTATGTCAACCCGATCAAGTTTCCTCACGGTCTGAAACCACTCATCGACAAGGTCCATTCACTGGGCATGGACTTTGGCCTCTGGGTCGAGCCAGAGATGGTTAATCCTGATAGCGATCTGTATCGCAAACATCCCGATTGGGTGTTGAACTTTACCGGCCGGCCGCGGACTGAAGGCAGGAACCAACTGATGCTTAATCTCGCTCGTCCAGATGTTCGTGCTTATGTGTTTCAGTCACTCGATAAGCTACTCAACGAGAATGACATTGCATTCCTCAAGTGGGACTACAACCGCAATTGGTCCGAACCGGGATGGCCGGCCGTGGCGCCCGAGGACGAGAAGAAGGTCTACATCGCCTATATCCAAAACCTGTACTCCATCCTCGATGAGCTGCGTGCGAAACATCCCCAGGTCGAGATTGAAAGTTGTTCCGGAGGTGGCAGTCGGGTGG
The DNA here is from genome assembly GCF_051013365.1 of Tunturiibacter psychrotolerans. Classification (GTDB taxonomy): domain Bacteria; phylum Acidobacteriota; class Terriglobia; order Terriglobales; family Acidobacteriaceae; genus Edaphobacter; species Edaphobacter psychrotolerans_A. The sequence goes on from NZ_CP132941.1 coordinate 4,595,464, forward strand.
ACCTCGGCATCATGCATTACACGGACGAGGTTTGGCCGTCCGACAATACCGATGCGTTCGATCGTCTCTTGATACAGGACGGGTTTACCTATGCTTATGCTCCCGGTGTGATGATGGCGTGGGTTACGGACTCGCCAACGTGGGTCAATCAACGCTCTTTGTCCCTCGAATACCGCTTTCTCTCTGCCATGCAGGGATCGCTCGGCGTCGGTGCAAACCTGAACAATTGGAAGCCGGAGGATTTTGCTACTGCGAAGAAGATGGTGACCCAGTACAAACAAGTTCGCGAGATCGTGCAGCGAGGCTCGCTCTATCGGTTGATTTCACCTCAGAAGGGAAGTGAGCAATCTGTAACTGAATCGGTGTCGGAAGATCAACGACACGCCGTCGCCTTCGCCTTTCTCCACTCCAGCCAGATGCTATATCCCTTTCCAACAATTTATCTTCGCGGATTGAAGGCCGACGCGATGTATCGCATCGAGGCGCTTGACGGGGAGCTGTCTAAAAATCTTCCAGCTGTTGCCAGTGGCGCTTTCTGGATGCAGCACGGTGTTGATGTCGACCTCCGCGGTGATTTCCAGGCGGCTGCTTTCACATTGGAGATGGTAGAGCGGTAGCCTATGGCAATCGGCCGACCTAGTTTCCACAATACAGGCGTTATTTCCACACAAAAAAAAGTGTTACGACCGGATGCATTCAAGCGGATTGCGAGTATCTTACGAATCAACGGAGGAGAAATCTTCCATTAGGAGAGGGTAGACAGAGGCCATCAGGAGAACCGGCAACGGAACTCAAGAAGCACCCAGGCAACTGGATGCTTTGGATGAAACCGAGGAAGCTCTTACAGCGAATTCGATAGCGGAAACGTATGGACGGCTCGGGCTCTGCTCGCAGTCACCAAACAATTCTGAAATTGCAATCAGTTGTGACTTGGGCGCCGACCCGGGTCTTCGAAAAATCGGAAGCAGGGGACGAGTTCTCGAAAGAGAGTTCGTCCCTTTCGCTTTTTAAACTTGTTATTACCGAGAGCGCAGTGATTGTGAATACCGACAGGGCCCTCCCAAAAGAAGCCCTGTCGGTATTAGTTGGTTATTCGGTTTCGTCGGCTAGAGCTAAGGTGCCTACATCGCTTCCGTTGCCCGCAGAGTAGATCGCTTGCACCGAAAAAGTATCGTCCTTCCCGCAACCCGGGGCGAACGAGATCGGCACCTCAACCGAGCGTGTCGATGAAGGAGCAATCGGTCCCACCGGAAGCGGCATCGGAAGCAGAACGGTTGCCCTGCAGCCATGGTTACCCGTATTAGGAACAATCGTGAAGCTATTCAGCAGCGTCTGCGTCGCAGCCGAGTTGCCTCCATTGGCCAGCGTAACCTGCCACAGGCGCAGGTCTGCGGGTCCGGCTTTGCGTGTAACCGCCGCACCCAGGTTCGGAGTGCCCACAATAGGAGCAACAGTAATGCTGTCCAGCCCCGGAGCGAATCCATTCGCGTTAGGATTACCAAACGAGATCGTGTTGACCCCGGCATGGAGCTGTACCGGAATGACCACGGGTTGTGGGTCGCTGAAGGTGCTGCCGTTCAGGTCAAGCTCGAGCGGCGTGCCATTGTTGACTGTTGCGAAAAAAGTGCGTGGCCCCTGCGTGGCGTAGTCCACCTCAAGCTGGTACATGCCGCTCTCAGCAACCGTAACTGAGTTGAAGGTCACGCTATTGGCCGCACCTGCTCCAAAGCTACCGACGATCGCGCCTCCCGAGCAATAGGGGCACCCGCCCACGCTGGCCGTTCCAGTCAGCGTCGCGGCCTCGGCCTCATAGGTTGTGGATGTGCTGGGGATCGCATCGCCGTTCCCGCGGATAACGATGCGATCAAGTCCCGGCGCAAAGGTTCCGGCATTACCGAAGGTGATCGTGTTGAGGCCCTTATTCAGTGTGACCGGAACAGTGGTGGAAGACGGAAGGTTGAAGCTTCCCCCGCCAAGGTTCAGCGTAGCCGAAGGGCCTCCGTTGATGTTGTACTCATAAGCGCGTGGGTCTTCGGTGAGGTAGTCCACTTCCATGAAATAAGTTCCAGCGCGTGGAGCCTCTACATTGTTGAAGGCGACGGTATCCGTGCCAGGAGCGCCACCCAGAAATCCGGCTTCGGCTCCCCCTGAGCACGCCGAGCAGTTGCTCACGGTAGCGGTTCCAGTGAAACTGCCCGATTCACCCTCGTAAACAGTCCCCGCCGGTTCCGATATACTGCCCACGCGCCTGACCTTGAGCACGCGCGATCCATGGCCGGCCAGAACTGTGTTGAAATTCTCGGAGAATCCGCCCAGGTTGATCCGATTCCACACATCGCGCACGCTGGCGGCAGTGGCAAAACCCAGGTCGCTCCACCTCAACGTCACCTTGGTAGGAAACGCATTCAGGTTGAAGAGCGCCACATATTCATATCCGTCATTCGTATCAGAGACCCAGACTGGCGTGAAACCTCCTCGCACCTGCGCACCCGGATGCTCCGACTGATCAATTGCGATAACTTCATCATTGCTCAGGGCTGACTTGGCAAAGCTGTCTAGCTTAGTCAGGTCGCCTCCCAAGTACATCGGTGCATTCACCATGGCCCAAAGTGTGATGGCCGACTGTTTCTCATCCTGGGTAAGGCCATCGAGTGTGCCGTCTCCCACATCGAGCGTATCCAGATCGTTCCAGCCCATTGCGGGACCCGTACTGTGCTCCCAACCCACGGCCTCATACTCGCGTAGAACAACGTGTGGCCAGTCAGTCAGCGTGGCGCAACCGCCTTCGCATTCAATGTCCTGGTCGATGCGGCGAGCATTCGAGAACTGCTGCCATGTACTGAGGAAGTCTTGGTCGATATCCCACGAAACCGTCAACCAGATAGGCCGCCCGCTCTGTGCAATGGCCTTCGACCATGCTTCCACGTCGGGACGATCGTCAATGGCCAGGCTGTCCACATCTGAGCCCGGAGCCACCGAGTCCAGCTTGATGAAATCAATGCCCCATGAGGCAAAGAGATCCACAATCGAGTTGATATATTCCTGGGCGCCCGGCTTGGTGAAGTCGATCTTATCGTGGAAGGGATTCGGTGGCGGAGCCGCAAAGGTATTGCCCTGCGCCAGCGGAATGGCGACAATCTGCTGCGTTGTGTAAAGCGTTCCAAGGATAGGGAAGTTGCCATCAACCGCCGGTTGCTCAATCCCGGGAATCCAGTAAATGCCCGCCTTTTGGCCATTCGCGTGGATGTGATCAATCAATGCCTTAATGTCAGGGAAGTTCGGAGCAGCGGGAATCGGGCGACCGTTCGCGTCAAAAGTAGCCATCCATCCCGAGTCGATATTGATGTATTGGAATCCATGCTGCTGAAGTCCCGAGGCTGCCAGGGCATCCGATTGCGCCTGAATGTTGGCCTGCGTAAGGAAACTGCTGTTGATGGTCTGCTCGCTGAAGGTGCTCCAGCCAAGATAGGGTTTCTGTCCTACGCCGTTCACCTGTGCCTGTGCAGTGGAATGCGGAAGGAGAAAGCCGGCCGCGGCTAGAGATAGAGAGCAAATGTATTTGCAAGTCTGGAACGAACCGAAACCGCGAAGCCTGGTCTGCATGAGATTTCCTCCTGGCAATTTCGTACTCGTGTGCGAGTAAGGTTGGGCGTAACTTAAGAGCGGTAACGTAAACGGCAAATGAGCCTAAAATGAAACACGCCGACTTTAGATGTACTGATTTACATCTGTCAAGGAAAAGAATGTAATTTGTTTGTTAGCACGAAATGTTTGTCTATGCGGATATTATGGTTTTTCCCAACGACTTTGACAGAAAGGAACTGAAGGGGAAATTCGAAGGGTGGCATCAAAAAATAGTTAACGTTAACGATCCCGAGAAGTCCAAACTCTTCACACGACAGCTTCAATCGTGGCCACAGCGATTGCCCGCAGCCTTCCCGCCGGCTACTCCGGAAAGAAGCTAGCCGCGCACGACCTGTGGAATTATGAGTCCATGTCCGATGCCCGCGATACCGCAGGCACCGTCCTGCGTTCAATGGACTACTCCCAGAGAAATCTCGAGCGTCCTGGCGTGGGCGATATTCACTTTCTAAGTTTTGCGGGATTAGAGGTTGAATGGTGGACGCGGTAGGGATCGAACCTACGACCAGTCGATTAAGAGTCGAATGCTCTACCAACTGAGCTACGCGTCCATTTGGTTTTTGCTCCTGGAGAAGGAGATCGGTGAGAGTCTTTGCATGGGGTGTTGCAGGCAGGACTCAATCAGTCGACTTATTAAAGATAACACAGCTTGCAGCGCAAAGCAGGCCTGCAAGCTGTGAGTTGGATGAAAGTATTTGCACTGTGCAGTATCGCTTGAATGGCTGCGATCTGATCGGTTTAGCCGACGAAGTCTACGTTGGCACGGTGGGGGATGATGCCGCGATCGTAGCCCATGGCGAGCAGTTTGCGAATGGCGTCTTTGCCGTCTTCGCCGTAGTTGAGGGTGCGCTCGTTGACGTACATGCCGACGAAGCGATTGGCGAGGGTGGGGTCTAGGTCGCGCGCGAACTGCATCGCGTAGGCGAGTGCCTCTTCGCGGTTGTCGAGCGCGTGCTGGATGCTGTCGCGCAGAGCGTTGGTGGTGGTGAGAAGAGTTTCGGCGCCGAGGGAGCGGCGGATCGCGTTGCCGCCGAGAGGGAGTGGGAGACCGGTCTGTTCGCGCCACCACTGGCCGAGATCGAGGAGCTTGATGAGGCCGTCGTTGGCGTAGGTGAGCTGGCCTTCGTGGATGATGAGGCCGGCGTCGAACTCGCCTGCAACGACAGAGGGGATGATCTTGTCGAAGGGGACGGTGACGGTTTCGATCTCGGGGGCGAAGAGCTTGAGCGTGAGGTAGGCGGTGGTGAGGGTGCCGGGGACCGCAATGCGCGTCTTCTTGACGTCGTCGAGCGAGAGCTTGCGGGGGGCGACGATCATGGGGCCGTAGCCTTCGCCGACGCTGCCGCCGCAGGACATGAGGGTGTAGTTGTCCTGCAGGTAGGGGTAAGCGTGGAAGGAGATGGCGGTGACGTCGTAGAAGGCCTCATTGATGGCGCGGTGATTGAGGGTCTCGATGTCGGTGAGGGTGTGGGTGAACTTGTAGCCGGGGACTCGGACCTTGTTGGTGGCGAGGCCGTAGAACATGAAGGCGTCGTCAGAGTCAGGGCTGTGGGCGATGCTGATTTCGTGGATGGCGGTGGTTGCGGTGGTCATGATGCTTCCTTCGGTGTTCGTGATGCTTGTGTGATGCGCAGTGGGGAGTTGCTCTGCGCTGAGTTTGGTTGCTTGCGGCGGGGTGGGTCGCGTTTAGGACTGGCGCCAGCGCTTGATTGAGCTGAAGATGCCGGCGGCCGCCGTGATCTTGACGACCTCGCCGGGAAGGAACGGGGCGATGGCCATGGTCCAGGTTGCGGCGGCGCTGGTGTGGAGGAGATGAGCGAGCCAGCCTGCCCCGAGGATGAAGATGGGTGCGCTGGCGACCGTGGCGGCTACGAGGCCTGCACGGAAGGGAGTGGTGATGCGCTGCATGGCGCGGACGGCCCAGCCCGCGGTTGCTGCGGCCAGAGGATAGGAGAAGAGATAGCCTGCGTTGGGCCCGAGCAGATGAGCAATGCCGCCAATGCTGTGAGGCGTGAAGACAGGGAGGCCCATCGCGCCTTCGGCTAGATAGAGGACCATCGCGGAGAAGCCGGCAACGGGACCGAGCAGCATGCCGACGAGGATGACGGCGAAGTTCTGCAGGGTGAGGGGCACGGGCGTGAAGGGAAGCGGGAGAGAGATGTGAGCGCAGACGGCTACGAAGGCGCTGGCTGCGACGGTGAGGATGACTTTGCCGGAGAGAGATTCCTGAAGCGATCCGGTGCGGTGGGTGAGACCGAGTTGAGAGGAAGTTGCGGATTGCATGCGGGAGATCCTTTCGCGCTGTTATTGCTTTCGTGATTTGTGCTGCGGTGGAGGTGTCGCGGTTGGGTGTCAAACGGCACGTTCCACACAAGAAGGATAACAAGGCGGCTGGGTTCGTGCAGGTTATTCGGTCATCAGCATGGATACGGAAGGTGTGGAGATCAAACTTTTACAGACTTTGTACCGGAGGGCGGTATGAAGTAGGTACATGCCTGTGGGAATTGGGGATTTCCACTTGACGGTGGTGAGAGCGAAGTCTGTACTGAAATTGGTATGACTCGTTTGAATACAACAGGTGCGGTACCGAAGCGGTCGGGTGCGATCCTGCGTCTGTATGAGCGAGGCCGTCTGGGTTGGCGGAAGGTCGCTACCGGTGCGGCGGCGGTGCTTGCGGTGGCGATGGGGTATCACGTCATCTTTGGGCAGAACGGGTTGACCGTATATCAACAGAAGCGGAACGATGCACAGAGCCTGGATGGTCAGTTGCACAGTCTCCAGCGGGAGAATGATCTGTTAAAGGGGCATGTGGAGCGGTTGCAGAACGATCCGAATGCGATTGAGCATCAGGCGCGCGAGGAACTGCATTACACGCGGCCCGGCGAGGTGATTGTGTATATGCCTGCTCCGGCTGGATCCAGTTCTGCGGGTGCGGCGAAGCAGTAGCTGAGTCTGGCTGTACCATCTCCTACTTCTTCAATTGCGATTCGATAAATCCGGTGGACTGCTCGCCTACGCTGTTGGTTGGCGAGTCGCGATACTCGTCCCAATGGCTACGCGGGTTCGGTACTGAATCGTTTTGGATCCCTCGGATTATCCTTCGCTACTCGGAGCGCAGTGCTTGGGTGAGGTCGACAGATGCTGCACGACGCGCCGGAAGCAAAGAGGCGGCCAGCGCCAGTAGCAGGAGCGAGAGTGTCGCAAGGGTAAGCACGATGGGGTCGAATGCGCTGACACCGAAGAGGAAGGTTTTAATGAGGCGGGATGCGGCGAAGGCTCCTACCAGACCGATCGCACAACCGATGAATGCGAGTTTGGCGCCGGAGACAACCACCAGGCGAACGATACCTGCTCGCTGCGATCCGAGAGCCATTCGAATTGCCATCTCCTGCACGCGCAGCGCGACTGAGAACGCGATGACACTGTAGATGCCCAGAACTGCCAACGAGACAGCGATGAAGGCGAAGGAAGAGATCAGTGCGGTGTTGAAGCGGCGTGGAGCTTCCGTGTCTGAGAGGGCGTGCTCCATGCTCTGAACCTGGGTGAGAGGGAGCTGAGGATCAATAGAGTGCACGGTGGAGCGTAAGAGATTCTCCATCTGCTCGGGAGCCATTGAGGTTCGCACTGCGATGTATCCGCCGTCGCCGCTGATGTCGGTCGGGGAGCCGAGCGAACCCGCCATCTCTTCCTCTTGTTCGACAGGCTTGTAGTACTGCTGTTTCAAGGGGAGATCGGGGGAGTTTTCTTTCACGTCCGCGACTTCGCCGACGACGGTTGCCCAAGGGGTTGTCATACTCTCTGAGCCGATACGAAACCGCTTACCGATGGGGTTTTGATTAGGCCAGGATTGCTGGGCGAGCATGTGGTTGACGATGACGACGGGTGGCTGGCTGGCGTTGTCATCGGGGGTAAAGAGCCTGCCCTGGAGGAGCGGAATCCCAACCGCACGGAAGTAGTCGCCTTGAACTGAGATCGAGGTTCCGAGATCGAGCCCTCCCGCAGCTGGCGGCAGAACGTGGCCTTCCGCTACAAAGGCGCTGCTGGAGTTATTGCCGCTGGCAGGGAGGAAAGTGGTGAGGCCGACACTTTTCACTCCGGGGAGAGCTTGCAGACGCGCTAAGAGCTGGTGGCTGAACTCATTGACGGCCGTCTGGTTTCCATACTGTTGTCTGGGGAGACTGTAGCTGGCGACAAGTGTGTGGTCTGGTTGAAAGCCGAGGTCGACCTGGCGCATCTTTTCAAAGCTGCGCAACAGAAGTCCGGATGCGGCCAAAAGAACGAGTGCGACTGCGATCTCGGAGATTACCAGTACCGAGCGAAGTCTTGCGTGGCCTCCGCCTGAGGTGCCAGTTCGGCCGCCCTCTTTCAAGGTGTCGTTGACGCTGGTGCGAATGGCGGCGAAGGCAGGGGCGAGACCGCAGAGGACGCCAGTTACGATTGCGAGGCCGAGCGCGAAGACAACAACTGGCCAGTCGAGGCCGATCTCGCTGACCCGTGGCAGGGTTTCGGGTAGTGCCTGAATTCCTACGCGCAAAGCAACGGCAGCAAGGATCAGCCCAAGGACACCTCCAGATACGCTGAGGACGAGGCTTTCGAGGATAGCCTGCCAAAGCAGGGTGGAGGAACTGGCGCCCAGTGCCAGGCGGACGGCGATCTCGCGGCGGCGTCGGATGGAGCGTACCAGAAGAAGGCCGGCGAGGTTCGCGCACGCGATCAGAAGAACGACGGCAACAGCGAGAAAGAGAGTGCGAACGAGTGGTCGTGCTTCTGCGACGGTCTCTTCGTCGAGCGGCTTGACGATGGAGGTGATGCTGAATCCGGCCATGAAGGCGGGATAGTTCCGGACAGTTTCTTTGGCGACAACGTTTGCGTCCTCTATGGCCTGAGGGATGGTTACGCCCGGTTTAAGGCGGCCCATCATCTGAAAGTTCCACGATGCTGAACCGATGCCAAGTTCCTCCGGTCGGAAGCTGATGGGCACCCAGAACTCACAGCGGTTAAGGTGGCCAGGAACAAGAGGGAATTCGAAGTTGCGGGGCATGACGCCGATGATGAGATAAGGCTTTCGGTCGAGCAGGACCTTGCGGCCGAGGACGTTGGGGTCGCCCTGAAAACGGGTCTGCCATGTGGCGTAGCTGAGGACCAGGACCTGCTGGTGCTGATCATCCTCCTGCTGCGTAAAGAAGCGACCCATGAGGGGCTGGACGGCGAGGGCGGGAAAGACACCGCCGCTCATGCGAGCAGCGTTGACGTTGGCTGGGTCGCCCACGCCCGAGAATTCGTAGCTGGTGGTTTGGTAACCGCCCAGACTCGTGAAGCTGTGGGTATCACGGGTGTAGTTGCGGATGTCTGGCGCCGTGACACCGGCTTCATCGTTACCACCGCCGGTGTCCAGGCCTTTCAGTATGTCGGCGAGAACTACGAGGCGGCTCGGTTCGGGAAAAGGCAGCGGACGCAGCAGGACGCCTTCTACGAGAGAGAAGATTGCGGTGGTGGCACCAATGGCCAAGGCCAGCATGAGGATGGCTGTGGCGGCGAATCCAGGGGACTTCGACAAGTGGCGAATTGCAATCTTCAGGTCACTAAACAGAGAGCGCATGCTGATCCTCGTAAAGCTGTGGTTGAGACTATTAGAGCAATCGCGTTGCCGGAACGATTCTCAGGAAGATCCTGTTTTGTCAGTCAGTTAGCGCTATGTTGAGATGTTATTGAACTGTGAAGGTGTCCATATGCGTAGTGAATCGTCCAAAGATGGACACTTGCGTCGCATGGCGCTCGCGGAAGATGAATTCCAGAGGCTGGTGATTTATACTTGTCGCTTGCCCTGCAACCGGCGTGGCGTTGGTCGAAAGACCTCCCCGCAAGGTCACGCAAAATCCCGGGCACGCAGCCAATCCTCCTTGTGGAGAGAGGCTTTCGCGCGAAGTGAAGGTTTTAGTCAAGCATGATTCGTATTCTGCAGCAGGACAACCGCATCACGAAGATTATCTTCGCCGTCATTATTGGATTTGCCGTGATCACGATGGTGATTACGCTGGTGCCAGGCATCTTTGACAACGCGACGACCAACGATTCGTCTGTGTATGCGACGGTGAAGCAGCCTGGTTATTTTGGGCGCGTGTTTGGTGAGAGCACTCCGATCAAGACGGTTGAAGTGAATCAGTTGGCTAGCCGGCAGTTGCAGCAACAGCACTTTCCAGATGCGTTGCTGCCGTACTTTTTGCCGCGCGCGGGGCAGATTCTGGTGCAGCGGGCGATCCTGAAGCATGAGGCCGACAGGATGAATCTACAGGTGAGCGATGAAGATCTGCGCCGTGAGCTGCAGACCGGACCGTTTGCGCAGTACCTGTTCCCGAATGGCCAGTACATTGGCGATGATGCCTACATCAACTTTGTGCAGAGCGCTTTCCAGACGACTCGTGGAGACTTCGAGTCGCAGGTGAAGAGCGACATGGAGCTGAACCGGCTTCAGGCGTTGATCACGGGCGGAGTTTCTGTCTCGGACAATGCGGTGCGCGAGGCTTATAAGGTCGATGGGACCAAGGTGAAGTTTGATTACGCGGTGATCTCGGCCGATGATGTGCGCAAGACGATCAATCCGTCGGATTCTGAGCTGCAGGCGTTCTTCAAGACGAACGCAGCGCGGTATGCGAATGCAGTTCCTGAGACGCGGAAGATCGAGTACGTCTCGTTCGATGCGTCCAACTTGCCGGGCGGCAAGCCTCAGATATCAGACGCTGACGTCTTGGCGTACTACAACGCGCACAAAGATCAATACCAGGTAAAGGAGCAGGCGAAGGTTCGCCATATTCTGATCGCGGTGCCTGCGGGCGCTGATGCGAAGACTGACGCTGCCGCGAAGGCGAAGGCTGAGGACATCCTGAAACAGATCAAGAGCGGCGGAAACTTTGCGGATCTGGCGAGCAAGAACTCGGACGATCCGGGCAGCAAGACGCAGGGCGGCGAACTTGGATGGCTGGATCCTGGCAAGACGGTGCCGGAGTTTGACAAGGCGGCGTTTTCACTGCCGGTTGGACAGACGTCAGATTTGATCAAGACCCAGTTTGGATACCACATCCTTCAGGTGGAGGATAAGAAGACCGCGCATCTTCGTCCGCTGGAAGAGGTGAAGGCGGAGATTGTGCCGGTGCTCGAACAGCAGCGGGTAGGCGCGGCGGAGCAGACGTTTGCTTCTGCGCTGGCTGCGGACGCGAAGAAGAACGGTCTGGGGAAGGCAGCTGCAGCGAAGGGTTTGCATACGGTTACGACGGACTTTGTTGCGAAGGATGGCGTGATTGCGGGGTTGGCAGATGGTTCGGCGCTGCTGACGCAGGCGTTCTCAGTGGTGAAGGGTGCTGATCCGGCGGCGGTTGCTACGGGCGATGGATTTGCCGTGTTCCAGGTGACCGACGTGAAGCCGGCTCATGCTCCGGAGTTTGCGGATTACAAGTCGCACATCCTCGAGGACTATCGTGAGCAGCAGGTACCTCAGTTGCTGAGCGCGCAGTTGAACAAGCTGGACGATCGGGCGAAGGTGCTGAACGATCTGAAGAAGGCTGCGGCGGAGATGAACGTTCCGCTGAAGACGAGCGACCTGGTAGGCAAGGATGGTCAGGTGCCGGATCTCGGCGCGATGAGCGGTGCCGGCTCGGTGGCTTTCTCGCTTCCAAAGGGTGCGATCTCAGGGCCGATCAATGCAGGACGGGTTGGAGTGGTTCTGAGCGTGATCGACAAGCAGGAACCGACGGCCGACGACATTGCGAAGAACTTCAACGCAACGAAGGACAAGCTGCTGAATGATCAGCGGGAGGAGATCTTCCGCGTGTATATCGGTGAGCTGACGCAGAAGTATGAAAAAGGCGGCGCTGTGAGGTTCTCGAAGCAGCAGACACAGCCTGGTTTGCCAGCCGGAAACTAGCTGCTTGCCTGACGTAGTGAGAGATGCCCCAGGGGAAGAATCTCCTGGGGCATTTTTGTCTTTTGCGCTGGTGTGGGCGTCGGCCGCGTGCGAAGTCCGATGGTACGCTTGTGGATCGACTATCGATATTTCTGTAAGGACGATTCGATGGAAACCGGCGGACAGGATCTCCAGGATTACGATCGCTCGTCAGATGTTATTGCTGGTGGCCATTTGTCGTTGATGTCGAGAGCTGCAGGGTGGATCGAACGAATCGATCCGGGGACGCACCGTCGTGTCAAGGGGCTTCGGCTGGTGACCGCTTATGGGATTGCGGCGTTGCTGGGGACGTTGCCGTCGATCACGCAAGGCCTGCGTGGCGGGGAGTCGCTGGGCACTCTTGCTGGTGGCTTTGCTCTGTGGGCGAGTGTGTCTGAGGCTCGAATTGTTCGGACAGAGTCGAGCCGCGATCTTGTCCTGTTGTGCGGAGCCGGAGTAATGGGCGCGGTGTTGATGATTTGGCTGGCTCCGTTCCTGATAGGGCCGGGTCGACCGGGTGCGGAGCTTGTGCTTGCTGTCGGGGCGTTTTTTGTTGGTTATCTGAAGCGGTACGGCGTTCTTGGTGCCGGAATAGGGTCGCAACTTTACCTTGGCCAACTCTTCGCCTTCGGATTGGGGCTTACGGCTGCAGACGTGAGGATGGTTGGGGTTGCAGGATTGCTTGCTGCTCTTGGGGCAATCGTTCCGCGCCTGCTGAGCGGCCCGGCAGAACATCCAGCCGTCTTGCTGACGACCGTGCCGAGAGATTCACAGAACAGTGAGCTGCCGGCGTTGTTTATGGGGTTGCAGGCGGCTGCGGCGGCGGGCGCGATCGTCGCATTGAATAATGCCATAGGACTGACTGAGTCCGCGTGGGCGATTACGGCGTCGACCTACGTTATTGCGAGTTCCAAGGCTGGCACGATCGAACGTGTTCGACGACGGATTGTGGGAACGATGATCGGGGTACCGCTGGGGCTTCTGTGTCTTCCGGTGGCGGACCGTGCGCCGCTGCTGGTCTGGGCGGCGGCGGGAATGGCCATGATTATCTATGCGGTGGCGCTTCCGGAGAGGTATGACGTCGCGTGTGCTGCCTTCGCCTTTGCGCTGATTGTCACGATGGCTGCGACCGGAGACCACTCGTTCAGGCTGCTTGCATCGAGGGGCTGGGAGACAGTGATTGGAGGTGTCGTCGGTGCGGTGGCGGCGATGCTGATTGTGCCGCGCTGGGCCTTTGGACATGGCCGATAATTTTGGGATTGTCTGCTGATGTGTTGGGTTTCTGGCATCATAGGTTGAAGTTGCATGAGGGGGCTTGATGAGTGGGGAAGTGAAGAACCAGGAGCGGTTGTCGGGAGTGTTGCTGCATGTCACGTCATTGCCGTCGTACGGGGGGATAGGGGACTTTGGACCGGCGGCGTATGCGTTCATAGACTTTCTGGCGGCGGCGAAGCAGAGGATGTGGCAGGTACTGCCGCTGAGTCCGACAGGGTATGGGAGTTCGCCTTATTCGGCGCTGTCTGCGTTTGCGGGGAATCCATTGTTGATCAGTTTGGAGACACTGGTAGGCGACGGATGGCTTGCGGGGGAGAGGATCGCGGGGCTGCCGGGGCATGATGGGCCCGCAGACTTTGAGGCCGCGTTCCGATTGAAGCTGCCGCTGATCGAAGAGGCAGCGGGGAATTTTCTCGATCACGCACCGGACGACAAGCGCGCGAAGTTCAATAGGTTCTGTGAACATAACAGCTCGTGGCTGCAGGACTATGCGATGTTCAACGTGCTTCGCCGCATGCATGACTATGCGAGCTGGCATGAGTGGCCGGCCGAGTATGCGCGGCGAGAAGGTGATGCGTTAGGTAAGCTCCTGAGCGATCGTGGGCGCGAGCTGGCGATTGAACAGGTGGTTCAGTTTTTCTTCAATGAGCAGTGGTGTGCCCTACGGGGATACTGTGCAGCGCGGAAGATTCGCATCATGGGCGATGTTGCGATCTTTGTGAACTATGACAGCGCGGACGTGTGGACGCATCCGGAGATGTTCGAGCTGGATGAGGATCTGAGACCGGTTCGGGTCTCGGGTGTGCCGCCGGATTATTTTTCCGTGACGGGGCAGCGGTGGGGCAATCCTCTTTACAAGTGGGGGCTTTTAAAGGAGCGCGGATTTGATTGGTGGGTGGCGCGAATTCGGCGGTCGCTGACGCTGTACGACGTGATTCGGCTGGATCACTTCCGCGGATTTGAGGCCTTCTGGTCGATTCCGGCCGATGAGGAGACGGCGATCAATGGGCAGTGGATCAAGGCCCCGGGGCATGAGCTGTTTCAGCGGCTGAAGGAGGTCTTCGGAGAGCTGCCATTCGTGGCGGAGGATCTGGGGCTGATTACGCCTGAGGTCGATGAGCTGCGGGAGCACTTCGGAATGCCGGGTATGCGGATCCTGCAGTTTGGCTTCTCCGATCGCGGAGCGCATCTTTATCTTCCGCACCGGTATGTTCCAAATACGGTGGTGTACACAGGGACGCACGACAATAACACGACGCTGGGATGGTGGCGGGATAATGTGAGCGACGTCGAGCGCACGAATGCGCAGACGTATCTACAGAAGATCAATCATGACGAGGACATTGTCTGGGCGATGATTCGCGCGGCGGCCCGGTCGGTTGCGAATCTTTGCGTGTTTCCCCTGCAGGATGTGCTGCATCTGGGGAGCGAGGCGAGGATGAATACGCCTTCGGCTGGTGCGGGAAACTGGAGTTGGCGGTACGGTTCGAATGCAGTACATCCGGACTTTGCGAGCCAGCTTGCCGAGTTGATGGTGATGACCGACCGAGATGGGTGGGAGAAGCCGACAGAGGGTGGCGAGGCCGGTAAGCCTGTGGAAGAAGCATCGAAACGGGCAGAGCTGGGCGCGAACGTTTAGACTGGGAGGGTATCTTAATTCTCAGGAGCACCAAAGCATGCCTCTCTCTGGCGAAGCAATCCGCACTATGAACTACGTTGATGACATCTCAGTAACGCTGCGCCGCATTCTCGCGGTGCTGCCGTCACTGACAGAGGAGGAGCGCCAGCGCGTGTCCGAGCATATAAAGGGCGCGGAGCCAAGCTATGAGTCCGTGATCACGGCAGTCGCGAGCAAGAAGTGAAGGAAGAGGCTGTTGGCCAGCCATCGCCCGAGATTCGCAGGGTTGCGATTATCGGAGCCGGAGTGGCTGGCCGCAGCTTCGCTTTAGCTTGTGTTGCCGCGGGCTTTGATGTGGTTCTGGAAGATGTGATGCCGGCCAATCTGTGGCGCGCTGAGGCGGAGTACTCGGACTTGAGTGCTCGCGTGGCCGCGGGGAGTCTGGAGTTGGCGCAGACGGTCGAAGACGCCGTGCGTACGGCTGATATTGCGGTGGACTTTGTGCCGGATGAGCTGGAGTCAAAGCTGGAGATCTTCAGCATGATAGACCGCATGGCTCCCCCAAAGACCATCTTGTGTACCCCTAGCTACGCGTTGAGCATCACGGATCTCGCTTCCTGTGTGTATAGACCGGAGCGGTGTTTTGCGGTGCGGGGGAATCTCGTTCGTGGCGATGCGGCGGTGGCACCGATCGTGCGGCTGTTGTACCCGGCGGCAACACAGGAGCCGATCATCGAGACGGTTCGTGTTTTTTTGCGTACTCTTGGAGTTGCGGTAGAGGCAGAGGCCGATCCGGACGAACCTGTCCTGAGAAAAAGTGCTTCGCCCTCCGTGTCGCGATAGCTTGGACTTCTGTTGGCCTCCCTTTCCGTGTTTGCAATGTTGTCGATTTTTATCCGGTATTCGTAGGGAACTGTTTCAATCAACCCTGCGTAGACCATTGCGGAGAGTCTTCGTCCAACCATAGCTATGCGCGCCCTTTTCAATGTATTTGCTCAGGTATTCCGGTCGATCGGTGCCAATAAGCTACGTTCGTTCCTTACGATGTTTGGGATCGCATGGGGCGTGGCTTCGCTGCTGCTGCTAATTGGGCTGGGCGAGGGGTTTCGGTCGGGGCAGCGGCGTGGGCTGGCTGAGCTTGGCACCGACGTGATCATGATGTGGGGTGGGACGATTCCTGTGTTGCCGGAGCAGCATGTGGGGATGCGCCCGTACAAACTGACGCTGAGTGACGCCGCGGCGATTCGCGCCGAAGCGCCGGATGTTCGGAATGTGACCTCGATCATCAATCGCAGCGATCTGAAGCAGGTGAGCGACTTTTCGAGCGCGGGCGGACAGGTGCTTGGGGTCGAGCTTAACTACCCGCAGATTGCGAATCTTCCTATCGCGCAGGGGAGATTTCTGAATGAGGAGGACATTGCCGAGCGGCGGCAGGTGGTGGTGCTTGGGCAGCGGATGGTCGGGTTGTTGTTTCCGGGACGGCCTCCACTAGGCGCGGTAATCACGTTGAACGGCTATCGATTTCAGGTGATTGGGGTAGCAAAGAAGGTCGGGCGCGGTAATAACGACGGGAGTAATCAGCGGATTTATATTCCGTTGACCACGATGCAGGAGTTTTTCCCGATTACGGGCGACAATATCCCGCAGGATTCGATCTCCTCGATACAGTATCAGCCGCTGACGGAAGAGTTGAACGAGACGGCGAAAGCCGAGGTGCACAAGGTCATCGCAACGCGGCATGGCTTCGATCCGGCTCGGAAAGAAGGATTCGAAGAGTGGGACACCATCAAGTCGAACCGAATGGTGGGACTGATCTTTACGGCGATGGATGTGTTTCTTGGGGGCGTTGGAATTGTGACGCTGGCACTGGGAGCGGTGGGAATCATCAACATCATGCTGGTGACGGTGACCGAACGGACCAAGGAGATTGGACTGCGAAAAGCACTGGGCGCTACAAATCGAAGCATTCTCTTCCAGTTCTTTCTTGAGGGACTGACGTTGACGGCGTTGAGTGGGCTGATCGGGATAATTGGTGCGGCGGCTCTGATGGCCGCGCTTGGTTCCGTGGTTGGGGATAACGACATGGGGTTCGATCCGCCGCGGCTGGTGCCGTGGTCGGCGGCGATGGCGATGGGGACTCTAACCCTGTGCGGGATTGTGGCTGGACTTTACCCGGCGAGGCAGGCTGCAATGTTGGCCCCTGTTGAAGCACTGCGAAAGGAATAAGACAAATGCTGAGTGACATCCTTGGACAGGCTATTGAGGCGATGAAGCACAATCGCCGACGCACGATGATTACGATTGTGGGCATGGCGTGGGGCATCGCGACGGTGGTGTTGCTGCTGGCGTATGGTGCAGGGTTTGGGCAGGCGTTCGAGAATATCTTTGCGCAGTTCGGAACGAACATGATCGGGGTGTTTCCTGGACGCACGAGCGAGCAGGCGGGTGGATCGAAGGCCGGCGTGCAGGTTCGCTTGACGCAGGATGACGTGGAACGCATTCAAGAGACGGTGCCGGGGGTGATGCGCGTGGCGCCGACGGTGGATAAGACCGTGCCGGTGCAAAACGATCTGCATAGTTTTAGCTGGGACGTGACTGGGATTACGCCGGAGCTGCAGTCGATCCAGAGGCTGGAGCTTGCCGCTGGACGGCCAATCACAGAGGCAGATGTGCAGCAGAGGGCGCATGTTACGGTGATCGGCTCGGAGGCGAAAACAAAGCTATTTTCGGGGCTGTACCCGATTGGTGAGAAGATTCGGCTGAACGGCGTGAGCTTTGAGGTGGTGGGAGTGATGACGCCGAAGATGCAGGAGGGCGACGACAGCGACATCAACCGCCAGGTGAATGTCCCGCTGACGACGATGAGCGATATCAAGGACACCAAGTATCTCGATGGCATCTGGATGGATTACAAGGGCGAGCCAAAGATGGTAGAGGAGGCGTTGCGCAAGACGCTCGCTACAGCGCATGGATATCGGCCGAGTGATCGTCGCGCGGTGTTTGTGGCTAACATCATGGAGCAGCTGACACAGTTCCGGATTATCTCGCTGGGGCTGCAGGTATTGCTGTCGTTCATTGGCGCGCTGACGTTGGGGATTGCGGGCATTGGGCTGATGAATATCATGCTCGTGAGTGTGCAGCAGAGGACGCGTGAGATCGGCGTCGAGAAGGCGCTGGGTGCGAGGAAGCGGCATATCCTGATGCAGTTTCTGGCTGAGGCGCTGGTGATCTCGGGCGTTGGCGGCGTGGGCGGGATCGCGCTGGCGTATGCGGTGGCGAAGGGTGTGGGGCGGATTACCTTCTACAGTGCGCTGGCTTCGAATGCGGAGGCGGGCGATATTCATCTGCTGATTTCGCCCAATACAGTGCTCGTTGCGACTGTCATTCTGATCATTGTAGGGACCATCAGTGGGATGATTCCTGCGATGAAGGCGGCGAGTCTGGATCCGATTGAGGCGTTGCGGTACGAGTAGAGCCACTCTTTCTTCTCGTTCGTGTGTAGATGCAGTTGCGAGAAATGCGACGAACTTGGCTAGCATGAAGGTGTCTGTCGTCGCGGAGGCTCGCCGACGGATTGCTGGTTACTAAGAGTTTGCGGAGGGCAGTTGAAGCAGGCCAAAAGTCTCAAGGAGTTTGTATTCCATCGTCGAGAACCCGAAGTTCACGACGATTTGATCGCTTTGGCTGGCGCTAAGGCTCTCTTTGAACGTGATGTGATCTCGATCTCCGAAAGTTTGATCGAGGGAGTTCAATTTGGAGAGTGCAACGCAACGTCCCTCTTCATGGAGGGCTCGGTTGTCGAGCGCGTCAACCTGTCGAACTGCAGCTTTGGCTCGGTCAAGCTGGTGGATGTTCGCCTGATGAATTGCGACCTGGGAAATTTAGAGGCTAGAGCCATGAGTCTGGTGAGAGTGGAGTTCATCAACTGCCGCATGACTGGGTTTCGAGCGGGAAAACTTGAGTGTCAGGACGTGCTGAACTCGCAGGGCGATCAACGGTACTCTCAATTCCGGTTCTCTCATTTCAAGTCGTCGGAGTTCGAGTCCTGCAACTTCGAGGATGCTGATTTTTACGGAACAGATCTGTCGGGAACGCGGTTTCGAAGATGCAATCTCCGGAATGCGGAGATGAGCAAGACGAAGCTCGTTGACGCGGATCTTCGAGGGTCGGCGGTGGACGGAGTTCAGGTGAACGCGGAGGATATTCGAGGCGCAGTGGTCGATGCGTCGCAGGCGATGCTATTCGCTCCGCTTTTGGGTATACGAATCGCGTAGTTAGTTCTCTGTCTGTTCGCGCTTGTAGGGTTTCTGCATGGAGGCGCGAGCTTCGTTGACTGCCCCCTGTGTGTTGTCGTTGGTCTGAACGGCTAGACGATACTCGTTGACGGCACGATCGCGCTGGCCGGTGACATCAAAGATACGGCCGAGTTCGATATGACTCCAAACCTCGACCCATTTGGGATCACCATCGCCGCGGAGGGCATCGCGGAAGCTGTTGGCGGCCGACTGGTAGTTGCGCTGCATGAAGAAGATTTCGCCGATACGATAGGCGGCGAGAGAACTGTTTTTGTTGGCGTCGAGAGCCTTTTGATATTCGATAAGGGCGCCGGTCAAATCGCCCTGCGCGACCAGCTCCTGGCCACGAAGAACGGCGACACGGACGGCGAGGTCGGGTGTGCTCTTTAGCAGCCAGTTTTCGGGGTCGATGCTGATGCGACGGGGACGGCCGAAGGTTTCGATGGAGTACTGCGAGTCGGAGCCGGAGATGTCGACGCGACGGATCTCGGTTTTTCCGTCAGTTTCGATGCGGAGCTCAATCGGCATACGGAAGAGGTCGAGGTCCTGGGTAATGGCGCCGACGGTGCGAAAGCCCTTGTTGTCACCGAGGCGGAAGACGGAGTACTTGTCGGCGAATGCGGGGGCGCCGGTGCCGTCAAGCCATTGGGCAAAGAACGCCTGGAGTTCGAGGTTGGACTGCTTCTCGGCGATCGTCTGGACGTTGGAGCTACGTACGGACTTGTCGGCGTACTCCGAAAGGATGGCACGGAGGAACTTGATGAAGACATCGTCTCCCATCTCCCAGCGAAGCATATGGAAGACCATGGCTCCTTTTTCGAGGGTCATGGATTGGAACTGAGGCGAGAAGGGGTCGAGGCGGCCGATGGTGGTGAGGGGTTCCGTGTCGTAGGCCAGAGCGCCAGCGGAGATATCGGTGATGGCTGACTGGAAGGCGTTTTTGCCGGAGGAGTCCTCGAGGTACATCAGCTCGGCGTAGCGCGACATGCCGTTGGTGATCCAGGCGTCGTTCATGGTTGCGGGCGAAACCTGGCTGCCCCACCACTGATGGGCGAGGGTGTTGGAGAGCAGACGCTGCTCGTTGCGCGCGGCGATGCGATTGCCCGCGATTGCGGCGATCTCGGGGGCCCATGTGGCGGAGACGGTGTCGTCGGGCAGTTCGACGAGATTCATGTGAGTGGATTCTGTCTGGCCGAAGGTTCCGGACATGAAGAGGTATTCGCGCTCGCCCAGACTGGCGAAGTCGTGGGCGTGGTCTTTGTGCTTTTCGGTGACGTAGACACGCATGTTGCCGGCGGTGATCGGCTCAAGGAATTTGCCGGCAATGATGGTGCCAGGGAAGCCGGGTTTGGCCCACTTGAAGGTGTGTTCTGTGCGGTTACCGGGGAGGCTTTTGGCTGCGGCGACGCCACTGCCGGAGCCAATAACACGCTCGTCGGATGGAACGCGAATGTGCATCTCGGCAGTGAAGCGGTTGGTGAAGAGGCCGGTCATGGGGAACCAGCGGCCGGGATAGAGCAGGATGCTAATGGGATCTTCGATTGAGGCGAGCTTGATGCCTTCGACAGGGCTGGTTTCAGAGCCTTTGAGGGTGCCTGCGTACGTGAAGTGAAAGGTGGTGCTGGTGCCCTTAGGGATCGGTGCTGCGAGGGTGAACCGTACGGTGCTGTTGTTGGTGAGGCGCTCGGATTCGAGGGGGTGGCCCTGGGCGTCGGTGACCTTGGTGATCTGCAGACCGTTGTTCAGTTCGAAGGTCGGCGTGGTGAGCTCTTCGAGTGCGGTGAAGGTGACGTCTGCGGTGGCGCTGAGGCGGTTGACCGAGGGGTCGAGGTCGGCGTTGATGAGATAGCTGGTGATCTGGAGCTGCGGCTTAGCCGGCGCAGCCCATACCGTGGCGGTCAGACAGAGAGTGAGGGCTGTCAGGGATGTCGTTCGAAGGATGCGGAAGAGAGCGGACATGCGAGCTAAGGTTCCTCAAAACACAATGGTACAGCGGTCGATTGATTAGACGCTTGCAGGAACGTTTCGGCCACCTGCGGGAGTATTTCGCGGTAAAAGTGCTTCAACTGCGTCGGCAACCTCCAGGATGGAGGAGGATTTCGAGGCGGGACGGAGGATTTGGCCTACCTCGGCGAGATCGGCGATCATCTGGCTGCGTTCCGGAGCGTCGGCAAGCAGGGGGCGTAGGGCGGACGCTACGTTTTCGGCAGTGAAACGGTCCTGCAGGAGCTCGGGGACGATGCGGCGGCCGGCGATGAGGTTGACCATGGCAATGGGGAGGTTGCCGTCGGCGTCGAGGGGGGCAGGGATCTCTGGCGGATAGTGGACGAGGTGTTTTGCCAGCCTGAAGGTGAGCGGGGAGACTTTATAGACGACGACAAAGGGGTTGCCGATAACGGCAGCCTGGACCGTGGCGGTTCCGCTGGCGACGACGCTGGCGCGGGCGTGGTGAAGGGCGTTGCGGGCGTCAGGAACCAGGTGCGCTGGCGAGCCTGCGCCGCCGCGCTTGCTCGCAGATATAAGTTGCTCGACCCATTCACGTTTGAGGGTAGAGGCGACAGGGACGATGTACTCGTAACCGTTGCCGAGCGCGGCGGCCGCGTCGAGCATGGTCGGAAGGTTTAGTCTTACCTCCTTCGATCGTGAGCCGGGCAGCAGAGTGATCCACGGCTTTTCGGGATTTAGGTTCTGCTGTTGGGCGTAGTCTTCGCGCGAGATCGTCGGGAGGGGCAGTTCGGTCAGGGGATGGCCAACAAATGTGGCGTCGACGCCCCGGGCTTGATAGAACTTTTCTTCAAACGGGAAGATGACCATCATCCGGCTTACGCGCTGTTGCACCCAGCGGAGGCGGCGCCGCTTCCAGGCCCAAAGCTGTGGGCTGACGAAGTAGATTACGGGGATGCTGAGTTTTTTCAGTTCGCGGGCGAGGCGGAAGTTGACGTCAGGAAAGTCGATGAGGATCGCGACATCGGGGCGATGTTTTTTGATGGAGGCGACGAGGCGGCGGTACTCACCATAGATGTAGGGCATGTGCCGGATCACCTCGGTGATGCCCATGTGGGCGACGTCTTCGGCACGGACGATGCGGCTGAGGCCGGCGGCTTCCATCTCTTTACCCCCGAGGCCGAAACTGGCGAGCTGCGGGTGGCGCCTGCGAAGTTCGGTGAGGAGCTGGGCGCCGTAGTGGTCGCCGCTGGCTTCGCCGGCAGAGAGAAAGATGCGCGGGTTGGGGCTCGTGACGATGGAACCAGTGTAGATTTTTCTGGAGAGGATTGCATGGGTTTAAGTGCAGTCAAGAGGTTTCGCGGGGTGCTGGAGCCAGCCAATAACGGGCTGGGATGGGTGATTGTGCGGCTTCCCTTTGAGATTGAGAAGGCATGGAAGAAGATGGTGCGGTTGCGGGTGAAGGTTGAAATTGGTGGAGAGGTATTTCGAACATCTTTGTTCGGCGATGCGGTTCGGGGCGGGCATTTTGTGCTCGTGAATAAGAAGATGCAGAGGGCAGCGGCGGCGAAGGTTGGGGCGATGGTGGACTTTGCGATCGAGCCGGACTTGGACGAGCGCGAGGCGGTGGTGACGCCGGAGTTTGAGAGGTTGCTGAAGCGGCAGAAGAAGCTGGCGAGGTGGTATGGGGAGCAGAGCGAGTCGATGCAGCGCGAGGTGGGCAAGTGGCTGGGCGCGGTGAAGAGTGTCGAGGCACGTCAGAGAAGGGCGGAGCAGATGGCGGAACGAATGCTGCTGGCCATGGAAGGGGAGAAGATTCTACCGCCGGTAATAGAGGCGGCGTTTGGCCGGGTGCCTGCTGCGCGCAAGGGATGGAAGGCGATGACCTTGACGCAGCGTCGGACTAATTTGCTAGCGGTCTTTTACTATCAGGGTCCGGAGGCCCGCGAGAAGCGCGTGAAAAAGCTGGTTGAGGATTGCTTGAGGGCGGCGGAAAGATGAGAGACCGCATTCTTTCTCTTGCGTTGGACGTTGTCGGTCGGGTGTTTCTGCGAAGAGATCGATTGACTGGCTCTATGAAACGCTTGCTGGACGCGTTCGCCTTTGATCAGCAGCGTTTGACGATTCCAAGCGGCGGCAGAAAACTTTCCGCGGTGTATGTTCGAGCGAGCGATGACGCACCTGTATTTCTGATCTGTCATGGGATCGGCGAGCAGGTTGAGTACTGGAGTGGCGTGCAGGAGTTGCTGAGGGCGATGGACGTTTCCTCGCTCGTGTTCAATTACTCCGGATATGGCGCCAGCTCAGGCAGGGTGAGCGTGGCGCACTGTGAAGAAGATGCGATTGCGGCTTATCGGGAGTTAACGGACCGGGGGCACCGGTCCATATTCCTGCTCGGCTTTTCTCTTGGAAGCGGCGTGGTTTTAGCTGTCGCTCCACAGCTAAAGATCGACGGCGTCATTCTTTGTCAGGGGTACTCCACGCTTCGTGAAGCGGCGCTCGCGATGGGCTTTCGACGTTGGATGACGCATGCGATGCCTGATGTCTGGCATAACCTTCGGCAGTTGAATGAAATCAAGACGCCGGTTCTAGTAATCCACAGCGATGGAGATCAGCTTTTTCCAGTGGCTATGGCGAAGCGAGTCAATGAGGCTTGTGGGGAGAGCGGCGAGCTGATCATCGTCTCTGGATTTGCACACGATGGCCCGGTCTACTTTCCGACAGAGGCATACTGGCGCCCCGTTGTTGAGTGGGCAGAGCGAGTGTCTTCGAGGGTCACGGTACGGGAGCTGCCTGCCGGAGACTAGTCGGCGCTGAGTGGTTCGAGCGGAACCGAGTCACTGCCAGTGCCGAGTTCCTGGTCGCGGTACTGGAGTTGGTAGAGCTTCCAGTAGAGGCCGCGCTCGGTGAGGAGCTGCTGGTGCGTGCCGCGCTCGCGGAGTTGGCCCTTGTGCATCACGAGGATGGTGTCTGCGCGCTGGATGGTGGAGAGCCGGTGTGCGATAAGGATGGAGGTACGTCCGGTGATCATGCGGGAGAGCGCGAGACGGACACGTAGTTCGGTGTCGGTGTCGACCGAGGAGGTGGCCTCGTCGAGGATGAGGATGCCGGGGTCGTGGGCGAGGGCGCGGGCGAAGCTGATGAGCTGCTTCTGGCCGGTGGAGAGAGTCGCGCCACGTTCGCGGACAGGCTCGTCAAATTGCAGAGGAAGGGAGCGGATGAAGTCGCCTACGTTGACCTCGTCTGCTGCACGCTGAAGACGCTCGTCAGTGATCCACTTGGAGCCGAGGCGAATGTTGTCGGAGATAGTGCCGGTGAAGAGGAAGGGATCCTGCAGGACGACGCCGAAGCGTTGACGGAGTTTCTTCAAATCCTGCTTGCGGACGTCAACACCGTCGACGAGGATGCTGCCGCGCTGGATGTCGTAGAAACGCATCATCAGGCCGGTGATGGTGGTCTTTCCGGCCCCGGTGTGGCCGACGATTGCGGCGGTCTCGTCTGGTTCGACAGTGAAGGTAACTCCGCGAAGGATCCATTCGATGTCGGCGAAGGTGTTGAGTTCTTCTTCGGTGGCGGCAGCGACGCGAGTGCGTTGGGCTTCGTCGAGAGCCTGATAGGTGAACCAGACGTTGTGGAACTCGACGCGGCCCGAGTTGTCGCCCGTTACAGGAGAGGCAGGGGAAACGATGCTGGGTTCGGTGTCGAGCAGCTTGAAGACGCGTTCGCTGGCGGCCATGGCGGCTTGCAGGATGTTGTACTTTTCGCTGAGGTCCTGAATGGGGCGGAAGAAGCGTTGGGCGTACTGGATGAAGGCGATGAGGATGCCTACCGTGACGACGCTGCTGGCCTTTGGCAATGCGTGAAGAAGAGGTTGAAGCTCGTGTAGCTGAGTGGCCTGGAGGTAGTGGAGAGCTGATATGCCTCCGCGCCAGATGATGAGCGCGATGGCAGTGGCGCTGAGAAACTCGACCACCGGATAGTAGACGGCATAGGCGAAGATGGCGTCGGTCCAGGCTTGTTTGTTTTCGGCGTTGACGGCGGAGTAGTCGTTGAAGGCGCGGCGCTCGCGGTTGAAGAGTTGCACAATGGACATGCCGGAGACGTACTCCTGCGTGAAGGAGTTGATGCGGGCTGTGGCAGCGCGTTGGCGGCGGTAACTGTCTCGAACGTGACGGCGAAAGATCTTGGTGACGTAGAGGATCGCCGGGATGACTGAGAGCGCGAGCAGGGCAAGAGGCCAGCTCATCCGCAGCATGATAAGCACGATGAAGAGGAGAACGAAGATGTCCTCGAAGATGGCGAGCACGCCCGAGGTAAACATCTCGTTAAGCGCGTCTACGTCGGAGGTGACGCGGGTGACAAGTTTGCCGACTGGGTTGTGATCGAAGAAAGAGGGCTGCATGCGCTGCAGATGACGGAAGATCTGGCTGCGAAGATCGAACATGATCTTCTGCCCGGTCCACTGCATCATGTAAGTTTGCGCGAACTCGAGTACGTAGGTGAGAAGGAGCGCGCCGAGGTAGAGGCAGCCGATCTGGGTAATGCCGGTCATGGGGCGCGAGCTGAGATGGCGTGCGAGCCAGGACAGCTTGGCCGGTGGCGTATTGGTCATGTAGGTGTCGACCGCGACCTTGACCAAGTAGGGACCCATCACGTCGGTGGAGGCCTTGAAGAAGATGGTGAGAGCGGAGAGCCCGGTCTGCAGTTTATAGGGCCTGAGATAGGTAAGCAGACGACGCATCAGGCGTCCGTCGTAGGCCTTGCCGGCGACCTCATCGTCCGGCGATGGCTTTTTCGCGGTCTCATCCTTTGGATTCTTCGGTTTCTGTTCGTCTGCCATAGGCAATCTCTATTCTAGATGCTTTAGACAGATGCGCGATTCGGGAAGCGCAGGTTTCATTAGGGCTTTACGTCGGTCGCAATTGCTCCCAGGACATCTCCCTGATTGCTTTGCTGGGCGAAGACAACCACACGCATTTCAGTCAGTTTGGCGTCGCTGGGGGCGTTGAGGCTGAAGTTAAGTGCTCCTGCGTTGAGATCTTTCAGGGTGCCGATTCGCTGCAGGCTGCGGACGACGCCCGCGTGCTGAAGGCGCCGGCCACCGTTTTCGCCGTTGCGAACGTCGGTGATGTCCGAAGAATCGACAAGGGCAGCGTAGAGTTCCGCGTGCGCCTGGGAGGAAGACGATCCCGGCAGCGACACTGAGGAAGAGATCTTGTGCGTGTCCACGACGGGGCGGGAGAGCGATAGATTGAGCTTGGTTTTCTGAGCTGCGCTGGTAATGGAGCGGTGAGCGTGGAAGGAGTCGTTGCCGACAAACTGGTCGGTTCCGTCGACGATCATCTGCGGGGTGTATACGCCATCAACGCCGAGACGGCTGCTGTACTGGCTCTGCCGCTCGGTGTACTGATGGGAGGAGAAACGGTCGTGCCATCCTAGGTCGTCCCAGTAGTCGACGTGCTCTTCAAGAATGATGATCTCGGCGTTTTGAATGGGCTGATCGTGGTCGAGCTTTGCCAGGAGAGCGTCGGCGGGTGGGCAACTGGAGCAGCCCTCGGAGGTGAAGAGCTCTACGAGCACGGGCGTGCGATTTGCGTGTGCTGTCTGCGCGCGGCCTGAAGCGAAGGAGGAGAGGAGAAACACTGCGATGACGGCGAGGAAGCGAAGCTGCGACATGGATCTAAACCTCTGTGAATTAGAGTCGCTGCCGAGGTTTTAGTTACACCCCAAGAAGCCGCTCGTCGTGAAACAATCGAAGAGAGGGTTATTTCGTTTCAATGGTTGAACCAGTCGGCGTCTATATTTCGGTTCCGTTCTGCAAGGCGAAGTGTACTTTCTGCAACTTCGCTTCGGGGGTGTTTGGCGCGGAGCGGATGCAGCAGTATGTGGAACGTCTTGGCGGCGAAATTCGCAGGGCACATGTGGCAGCGGAGACAATAGGAGCAGCGCTGCCCAAAGCCGTGGACACGATCTATTTTGGCGGCGGAACTCCCAGTCTGTTGTCGGCACAACAGTTTCGTCTGATCTTTCAGGAGCTTCGAGGCGAGTTTGATCTGGCCGCAGATGCCGAGATTACTTTGGAGTGTGCGCCCGGTCAGCTCGCAGATGAAACACTGGATGAGTTGTTGCACCAGGGAATGAACCGGATCAGCTTCGGGGTTCAGTCGTTTATTGATCAAGAGGCCGCTGCGGTCGGTCGCCTGCACACACGGGAGCAGTGCGAGGCGGAGATTGCAAGGGTACGGAGCGCCGGGGTTCGCGAGATCAATGTTGATCTGATCGCGGGCTTGCCGCACCAGACAGAGCATAGCTGGCGTTACTCTGTGGAGCAGGCGATTGCGAGTGGCGTGTCGCATATCAGTGTTTATCTTCTCGAGGTTGATGAGGATTCGCGGCTGGGGAGGGAGTTGCTGGAGCAGGGAAGCCGCTATGGTGCAGCGGCTGTGCCAGATGAGGATTGTGTGGCGGAGTGGTATCAGCAGGCGTGCGATTTGTTAGGTGAGGCGGGCGTGCAACAGTATGAGATTTCGAATTTTGCTCGGCCAGGGCATTTGTCACGTCACAATTTGAAATATTGGCGGCGTCAGCCGTACGTCGGCTTTGGGCTTGATGCGCACTCGATGCTGCTTGCCGATGAAGGTGCAGTGAGATTTGCCAACACAAGCGATCTGGATCGATATCTTGGACAGGAATCGCTACCGAATCCGCTTCGTGTTCTTGAGTTTGAGCGGGATGCAACGGATGGTGAGGTTGATATCGTCGGGCGCAGCGAGGCCTTTGAAGAGTCGCTGCTCCTCGGTCTGCGTTTGAACGAAGGCGTCGATCTTAGCGTGTTGCGGGGACAGTTTGGCGAGAGCTTGCTGCAGGACGCAATGCCCGCCCTCGTTGAAGTTCGCGATGCAGGGTTGTTGGAGTTGAGTACGGAAAGAATTCGGTTGACTCCGAAGGGACGACTCGTCTCGAACGAAGTCTTCAGTCGGCTGCTGATTCCTTCAGCGGCATAGCAAATCAAGGCAGAACAAAACAGAGGAGAGAACGAACATTATGATCGATCTGCGCAGCGACACCGTGACCCGCCCCACCCCAGCGATGCGCGAGGCGATGGCCTCCGCCGAGGTCGGCGACGATGTTTACAGTGAAGACCCCACGGTCAATCGTCTGGAGAAGGAAGTCGCGGAGGTCTTTGGGCGCGAAGCTTCGATCTTTGTGCCGACGGGGACGATGGGGAATCAGATTGCGATTCGGCTGCACACGCAGCATGGGCAGGAGGTGATCTGCGAGGCGCGGTCGCATGTGCTGGATTGGGAGATGGCGATGATGTCTGCGTTCTCCGGCTGCCAGGCGCGAACGGTTGCAGCAGAGCGCGGCATCCTGACGTGGGAGAACATCAAGCCCGCGATTGGGCCGAAGATTTATTATCGTGCTCAGACCGGGATGATCAGTCTCGAGAACACCCATAACATGGCCGGCGGCACGGTGACTCCGTTGCCAGTGCTTGAAGAGGTTTGGGCGGGCGCCCGTGAGGCTGGGCTGCCGGTGCATCTCGACGGCGCGCGGATTTTCAATGCGGCCACTGCGTTGGGACTGAGCGTGGCGAAGCTGACGAGTGGATTCGACACGGTGATGTTCTGTCTGTCGAAGGGACTGGGCGCACCAGTGGGGTCGATGCTGGTTGGGAGCAGGAAGGCGATCGAGCAGGCGCGGATTTATCGCAAGGCGTTAGGCGGAGGCATGCGGCAGGCGGGTGTTCTTGCGGCTGCAGGGCTGATCGCTTTGCGTGAGATGTCGAAGCGGTTGCATGAAGATCATGCGAATGCCCGGTTGCTGGCCGAGGCGGTCGCTGCTGAACCTGCGGCTGCGGAGATTGATCTGGAGACTGTGCAGACCAACATCGTGATCTTCAAGCTGCGCTCCACAGATCAGGCTAGTGGTGGAGACGCTGCGGCGTTTACTGCCGCTCTCAAACAGAAGGGAGTGCTGGTCAGCGCGATTGGCCCGCATTCGGTTCGATTTGTGACACATTACGATGTCGATCGTGTTGCGTGCGAGAGAGCTGCGGCCATCGTGTCGCAGCAACTGCGGTTGCTATAGGCCAGAGAGATATTTCATCCGAGGATCCGAAAACTAATCGCCGCCACCCGCATTAATGGTCGGATTGGTGGCGAGGAACACGCCTACTTTGGTGCCGTGATCGGTATCGCCGGTGTCGCTGGTTACACAGATGGTGCCGCCGTGTTTGTTGATGATGCCGCGGCTAACCCAGAGGCCGAGGCCAGTGCCATTCTCACCTTTCGTGGTGAAAAAGGGTTGAAACAGATGTGGCTGCACATCTTCCGGAATGCCGGGGCCGTTGTCTGCGATCGTCACAGTCGCGCCCGCTTGTAACTTTTGACCGCTTCCATCGATGCCTGCCGTTTGTGGAGTGATGCTGATCTTTATCTCGCCACCCGGTCCGGCCGCCTCGGCTGCATTGGTGACGAGGTTGGTGAAGACTTGACGTAACTCGGCAGGGAAGGCGGATACTTCAACTGGCTCCGGCATGTCGGTTGAGACAGTCACGCCGAGGTCATGGAGCCGTCTCTCCATCAGGAGGAGGATCTCTTCGAGTGTTTCTTTGAGATCGACAACGACGGGAGCCTTCGATTCGCGATAGAGGCCAAGCATGGCACGGCTGATCTGCGTGACTCGCGTCAGCTCCTGCTGCGCCATGTCCATGAAGCGGACCGATTCTTCAGGAGTGGCGCCGTTGCGCATGAGATAAATCAAATTCGTCACCGAGTCGAGCGGATTGTGGATCTCGTGCGCGATGGTGGCTGCGAGGCGTCCCGCTACTGCTAGTTTTTCGTTCGCAATCAGAGCTTCCTGGGTCTTGCGTTCCATCGTGATGTCGCGAAAGACGAGGACGATGCCGATCGTGTTGCCGGATTTGTCGCGGATGGGAGCGCCGCTGTCGGAGATATCGAGTTCGGTGCCGTCTTTGCGCAGGAGAATCGTGTGATGGTTGGCCATGCCCACGATCTTGTCGAGGCGCATTACTTTAGCTACTGGCGTTTCTACCGGCTCGCGCGTTGTCTCATCGACGATGCGGAAGACATCTTCGAGCTGATGCCCGCCAGCTTCGGGCTGGCTCCAACCCGTCAACTCGCTGGCTACGGGATTCATCATCTGAATGCGGCCTTCTGCGTCACAGGTGATGACGCCGTCGCCGATCGATTCGAGTGTGGTTCGGAGTTGCTGCTCCGATTGGTAGAGCTCTTCGGCTCGACGGCTGAGGATGTCGAGCGAACCGCGGTAAGCTGCAGAGACCGCGTGGAGACGGCTGCGGGTGAAGAGGCCGATCAGCACGCCCATTCCAAGCGCCAGGGCGAGCAATACCAGAAGCAGGGAATGGACTTGACGATGCCAGCGTGCGATGCGCCGGGTACGACTGGCCTCGGCCTTTTGAATGATGTCGTCGAGGTCGTGGCGAACGTTGTCCATCAAGACCTTGCCGTGGAGGTTTAGATCCACATCATTGGTTTGTCCGCCTCCGCGAACCGTGGCAATCACCGGAAGGGCGAATGCGTCTTGCCAGGTCTGATGTTCGTCGCGGAGGTCCGCGATGTCGTGCTTCTGATCGGCATCCGCGCCGGCCAGGTTGTCAAGGTTTTGAATCTCGGTCTGAAGATGGGATTCTGCCTCGTAAAACGGCTGCAGGAAGCGCGTGTCGCCGGTGGTTTCGTACCCGCGCAGGCCGGACTCCTCATCGACAACCAGCTTCGAAAGCAGGGTTGCCTGTGAGATACGGGCGTCTGATTCCTGAATCAGATTCACCGTCTCATTCGATCCGCGAATCTGAAAGTACAGCGCGCCGGCGACCACCAGCAGCGCGACGACAGGTAGTACGAAGACCTGCCGCAAAATATTGTTGAATTGACTTAGATTCAAATCCCTCTCGCCCCGTGAATTTTCTTCGGTTGCGGAATCAACTAACTGGTTGCAGTAGGATGCCTAATTTTTCCAGAAGCACCGGTGCGCCCTCTCCCTTGGTCATATAAAGGTTGACCAGGGAGGTTACCTCGGGAGCCAGACCTATGTAAGCCGACAATAAAAGGATGGGAACCTCTGGCTTGATCTGTCGCATCTGGGTGGCAATCTCGCCGCCGTGCATCCCCGGCATGGAGTAGTCGAGCACAACCGCCTCTACCGGTTCGGCCGAGAAGACGGCGAGCCCGGTCGGTCCATCCGATGCCGTCAGCACTCTATATCCGGCGCGTTCCAGCAGAATCTTCCGAACCTCGAGCCCGATTCGTTCGTCATCCACGCATAGGACGAGATTGGAGTGTTGTTTCATGCAGTTCTGACCGTCAACCCCACTTAGAATGACTCTAGAGTATACGAACGTACCCTTCATTCGTTTACTGTGGATGATTCATCGTACGTTAGCAATCCCCCGTCCGTGGTGCGCTAACCTTACGTTAATCAAGTCACGCGATCACAGAGGTTTATACGAAGTGAGTCAGACGATTTTTGTGTTGGAAGATGACGCGGATATCTCCCGCTTGGTGCAGTATCACCTGGAGAGCGCCGGATTTAATGTTCGCCCGTATCTCGCTATCAATCAAATACTTGCCGACGCCGAACGGCAGCCGCCCGCACTCTTTCTCCTGGATATTATGGTGCCAGGTGGGGATGGTCTGGATCTTTGCCGGAGATTGCGCCAGAATCCTACCTTGAGCGTCGTTCCAATTATCTTCCTCACGGCGCGCGCGGCCGAGAACGACCGCGTCCACGGCCTTGAGATGGGGGCCGATGACTACATCACCAAGCCCTTTGCGACTCGTGAGCTTGTAGCCAGGGTAAAAGCGGTGCTGAGGCGTTTTGAACGGCCAAGTTCGCCTTCGGTTTTGAAGTTTGAGAATGTAGAGATCGACGCCAGCGCTATGCAGCTTCGTGTGAACGGCGAACTGGTAACGACGACGGCCACGGAGTTCCGGCTTCTGGATTATCTCGCCCGTCACCCTGGACGAGTCTTTAGTCGTGATCACCTTCTGGATGCGGTATGGGGTGATGCCCGCTTCGTCACGCCGCGTTCGGTCGACGTCTATGTCCGCCGCATCCGCGAGAAGATTGAGGCCGACGCCGAGACGCCACGCTACCTAAAGACTATGCGCGGTGCCGGATATCGCTTTGAGATTCCGAAGGCGGCGCAGGCCTAGGCGGGGGGGCGGTCCGTGAGGCGTGGCTTCTTTTTTTCGGTCTTCTTCCGTGTTGCGATCGCGCTGGTGTTCCTTGCGTTTGCGGGGTTCTCGTCGGTACCCCAACGCTGGCTAATCGCGTGCCTGCTCATGCTCGCATGGGCCGGCATTAGTGCCTTCCTTTTCATGCGGTCGGTTCGGCAGGACGTCAAGCTCTTGCAGGACTCCGCCGCGGCAATCCCTGAGCGCCAGATCGATGAGATTCGCCCGTCATTCAACGATTTCGATGGCCTGGCACGGGCTATTTCGGTTGCTTCCGAACAAGTGAGCCGTTCGCTGAATGACGCATCGGAGAGCCGGCTCGAACTGGAAGCGATGATCGACAGCATGCAGGATGCGGTCGTTGCGGTCGATCCGGCCGGCCGTATTCAGTGGACCAATCAGCGGATGCAAAAGCTGATTCCGGGTGCGTCCTTCAGCAGTGCGATTCGGGTCGGACACGCGTTGGTCCAGACGATCCGCGATCCTGAGGTGCTCGACTGCGTCCGCACTGCCCTGGAGCAGCGGGTGGTAAGCGATGGCCGCTCGACCTCGCTGCTGCCCGGCCGCATCTTCGAGGTCAACGCCTCGCCTATGCCCGGTGGCGGGGCAGTTGCCGTGCTGCACGACATCACCCGCATCGAGGAGGTTGAACGGACCCAGCGCGACTTCGTTGCCAATGTATCGCACGAGCTGCGCACACCGCTGACGTCGATTACGGGTTATGTTGAGACGCTGCTTGATCATGAAGCTGCACTGAGCCAGTCGGCACGGGAGTTTCTCACCATCATCCTGAAGAATGCCAGTCGCATGAATCGGCTGACGGAAGACTTGTTGGTGATGGCGCGGGTAGAGTCCTCCGAACAGGAGCTCCACCCGGCTCCGATTCCAGCCGACATTTTAGTGCGCGACGCCGTGCAGGCGATGAGTGGCCTGGTGCAGGATACCGAGGCGATCCTCGAGATCGGCAATATCTCCACTACCGAGGTCGTCGCCGACACCGACGCGATCCTCCAGGTCCTCAGCAATCTCATTGAGAATGGCATCAAGTACGGTCAGGCTCGCAACGCTGCCGTTTGCAAGGTGGTCGTCACCTCTCGAGATGTCTCGGATCCAATTGAGGCTGTCGAGTTCAGTGTGCGAGATTTTGGCCCAGGAATTGCTTCGGAGCATCTTGCTCGAATCTTCGAACGTTTTTATCGGGTGGACAAGGCACGCTCAAGAGAGTCCGGAGGCACCGGATTGGGCCTCGCGATTGCACGGCACATGGTGCAGACTCATGGCGGATCGATTCGCGCGGAGAGCGAGCTCAATGCTGGCAGCAACTTTATTTTCACACTTCCGAAGGCTCAGAACTTGGTGGAATAATGCCGTTTTCACTCCGATGTAACCTCCCCGTAACAATCCCCCCTCACACTCAAGAGTGAGATGTATTGACTGAAATGCTGGATCGATGCATTGAAAGCCTAGGGGGACAAGTGAATCTGAAAGTCATCGCAGCAGGCGTGCTGGCGTTAGTAGCCGTGGGCGCCAACGCACAAAACATTAATGGAGCGGGTGCGACTTTCCCGTATCCTATTTATTCCAAATGGTTTAGCGAATATAGCCAAGCGAATCCAAGTGTAAAGATCAACTACCAGTCCATCGGTTCCGGCGGCGGTATCCGTCAGGTATCGGAAGGCACTGTCGACTTCGGCGCCACCGATGGTCCGATGACCGATCAGCAACTGAAGGATGCCAAAGTAAAGGTGATGCACATTCCCACCGTTCTTGGTGCGGTGGTGCCGGTTTACAACCTCCCTGGTGTCAATAAGGACCTCAACTTCTCTTCCGATGTAATCGCCGATATCTATCTGGGCAAGATCAGCAAGTGGAGCGATCCGCGTATTGCAAAAGACAATCCGGGAGTCAATCTGCCCGACAAATCCATTCTTCCGGTGTACCGTTCAGACGGTAGCGGAACAACGTTTATCTTCACGGATTTCCTTTCAAAGGTCAGCCCGGACTGGGCGACCAAGGTGGGTCATAGCACCTCGGTCAAATGGCCTACGGGTATTGGACAAAAGGGAAATGAAGGCGTCGCAGGCATGGTTCGTCAGTCGCCTTACTCCTTTGGATATGTCGAGTTGATCTACGCCGAGACGAACAAGATGAGCTTCGGTGCAGTGCGCAACGCATCTGGCAAGTTTCTCAAGGCTTCGACTGCGGGCGTCACTGCTGCTGCCGCTGCCGCGGCGAAGACCATGCCAGCCGACTACCGCGTCTCCATCACCAATGCTCCCGGTGCCGATTCCTACCCGATCTCCAGCTTTACCTGGCTGTTGATCCCGACCCACTCTACCGACCCGGCTAAGGCAAAGGCACTGGCTGGCTTCCTGGAGTGGATGTTGGATCACGGTGAAAACGAAGCTGCTGCGTTAACGTACGCGCCACTACCCAAGCAGGTTCAGGATATGGTTCGCAAGAGCATTGCGACCGTAAAATAGCAAAGCTGCCGCACGGCTTTCAGACCGAGATTCGTGCGGCATCTTTTTCTTACCAGTAACTGGACAAGTAAGCCCGATACAATCGATCCGAAGAATCAACCGTCAGGAAAATAGGATTGTGTCTTCTACTCGTATGACTCCCGAAAGAGAAACAAGCTCACCGTTGCCTGTACCAACACCCATGTCGCCTCCTGCGGCCTCTGCGGATGTGGCTCCGGCTGTGGCAGGTATAACCTTGTCTCCGATCCGGGACTACCTCTCCAAGCGGGGAAGCGGCCGCCTTGCCGATAACAGTTTTGCTGCGGTAATGCTGATTTGCGCATGCAGCATCTTCGCAATCGTTTTGTTCATTTTTGGCATCCTCGTCATGCACTCGCGGCTGAGTCTCGCTCAGTTCGGCTGGAAGTTCTTCACCACCCAGGGATGGGACCCGGTCTCGGGTGACTTCGGCGCGCTGCCCTTTATCTACGGCACACTTGCCACGTCGCTGTTGGCTCTTTGCATGGCGGTTCCTCTGGCCCTCGGCGTCGCAATCTTCCTTACCGAGTTGTGCCCACGCCCGCTTCGCGCCCCAATCTCCTTCCTGACCGAACTGCTTGCCGCCATTCCCAGCGTTGTCTACGGCCTTTGGGCGGTCTTTGTTCTTGTACCGCTCATGCGCGATGTCATTGGTCCGTTCCTCAGCAAGACACTTGGCTGGACGGGATTCTTCGAAGGTCCCAACTTCGGCGTCGGACTTCTGACGGCCAGCATGATCCTTGCCATCATGATTCTTCCGATCATCTCCTCGCTGACCCGCGACATTATGATCGCAGTTCCCAACAGCCAGCGCGAAGCTGCGCTTGCCCTGGGAGCAACTCGATGGGAGATGATACGCATCGGTGTTCTGCGTAACTCCCGCATCGGTATTGTAGGCGCCATCATGCTGGGCCTCGGACGCGCCTTGGGCGAGACGATGGCTGTCACGATGGTCATCGGAAACCATCCCGATATCAGCAAGTCACTCTTCGCCCCCGGATACACTCTGGCCAGTGTCATCGCCAACGAGTTCTCCGAGGCCACTGGTGATCTATACCTAAGTGCCCTTATCGAGATTGGTCTCGCTCTCTTCCTGGTCACCATCGTCGTAAACGCCATCGCCCGGTTGATGGTCTGGGCGGTAACACGCAACGCACCTGCGCGGGTCATCTGACATGAGCACTCAACCCTTGAGCAACCAACCCCGACCCATGGACTTTGAATCCAAATCCATGCGCAGGAACAGGGCAACACGCAGCGCGATGAACTACTTCGTCAGCGGTCTTTGCATCCTCGCGACGATTCTCGTCATCCTTCCCTTGATCGCGATTCTCTTCTACCTGATCTACAAGGGCGCGAGTTCGCTGAATCTTGCCTTCTTCACCCACGTCCCAGCCCCGGTGGGCGAGACGGGTGGGGGTATGGCGAACTCGATTGTCGGGTCGGGCATTATCCTCTTCCTTGCAAGCCTCATGGGTGTTCCCATAGGAATCGCGGCAGGTGTATATCTTGCAGAGTTTGGCCGCGGCAAGACGCTAGCCAATGCCATCCGCTTCACTGCCGATGTGTTGAATGGCGTCCCGTCGATCGTGATGGGCATCTCAATCTATTCGCTCATCGTTGTTCAGCAGAAACATTTCTCTGCTCTCGCTGGAGGCGTCGCTCTGGCCATCATGATGGTGCCCACCATCACGCGAACCACCGAAGAGATGCTGGCTACGGTGCCGCACGCTATTCGAGAGGCAGCTCTTGGTCTCGGTGTCCCCAAGTGGCGGACGGCGATCTCAATCAGCCTGCGCACGGCATCGCCTGGCATCATCACAGGATGCATGTTGGCATTCGCCCGCGTAGCCGGAGAGACCGCTCCGCTTCTCTTCACCGCTTTTGGAAATCAGTTTTGGAGTTTCAACCTCAGCCAACCGATCGCAGCCCTGCCTCTGCAGATCTATGTTTATGCCATCTCGCCCTATGACGAGTGGCATCGTTTGGCGTGGGCTGGTTCGCTCGTTCTTATCGTCTTAATCATGGTCTCGGTCACGCTCGTCCGCATCTTTGCCAACCGCGGCGCACTCAAGGGAGGAAGCTAGTGGGAGTCGGCATTTTAGTTGAGGATTTGAACGCGTGGTACGGCACGACGCACACCCTGCAGGACATCAACCTGCACATCCCCGCGAACCACGCCACCGCGCTCATCGGTCCTTCGGGTTGTGGTAAATCCACCTTTGTCCGCTGCCTCAACCGCATGCACGAGACCAACCCCATCGCCCGAGCGACAGGCGTGGTCAAAATGGGCGAGATCGACATCTACAACGACGCCTCACCGGTTGAAATTCGTCGTCGCGTCGGGATGGTCTTCCAACGCCCCAACCCCTTCCCGACCATGTCTATCTACGACAACGTCGTCAGCGGCCTCAAGCTCAACGGCTTCCGCAACCGGCGCATCCTCGATGAGACGGTCGAGCGTTCGCTCAAACAGGCCGCGCTTTGGGAAGAGGTCAAGGACGATCTGAAGAAGAAATCCGGAGCTTCGCTTTCAGGTGGCCAACAGCAGCGCATGTGCATCGCCCGCGCACTCGCTGTCGATCCTGAGGTGTTGCTGATGGACGAACCGGCTTCCGCGCTGGACCCCGTCTCAACTTCCAAGATCGAAGATCTGATCTTTCAGCTCAAGAGCCAATACACCATCGTCATCGTGACGCACAACATGCAGCAAGCCGCCCGCGTCGCCGAGAACACGGGCTTCTTTCTCAACGGCAAGATGGTCGAGTTCGACTCCACCCACAAGATCTTCACGAATCCGCGAGACAAACGTACGGAAGACTACATCACTGGGAGGTTTGGCTGATGCGTGTCAAATTTCACCAGAGCCTTGACGACTTAAAGGAGAAACTGCTGGTCATGGCTGGGATGGCCGAGCAGGCGATTCAACGCTCGATCGAAGCGTACAGAACACGCGACCTTTCCATCTGCGAGCTTGTCTTCCGCGCCGAGCCCTCCATCAACCGCCTCGAACGTGAGATCGATCAGATGGCGCTTGACCTGCTTGCCATGGAACAACCCATGGCCATCGACCTTCGCTTTATTCTCTCAGTGATCCGCATCAACGCCGATCTCGAAAGAGTAGGAGATCAGGCGGTCAATATCGCCGTGCGCGTACGCGAGATGGGCGCCTTCGCGAACATCGATCTTCCCGTCGATATTCCTAAGCTTGCCTCCCTCTCCTCCGCTATGGTGCGCAAGTCGCTCCAGGCCTTCATTGAAGGTGACGCCGAACTGGCTGAGTCTGTCCTGCGACTCGACGATCAGGTCGATGAGATGAATGATGCTGCCTTCTACGCACTTAGTACTCTCATCAAGGAAAAGCCTGAGCTGACTCCGCAATCGCTCAACGCACTTATCATCGCGCGCAACCTGGAACGCGTCGGCGATCATGCCACTAACATTGCAGAAGATGTAATCTTCTGGGTTCGCGGCGCGGACGTTCGCCACAGCAATAGTTTTCTCTAGGCAACGATCCGTCAATCTGTTTCAGGGTTCCACCAAACGAGCTTTGGCAACATCGGATAGTACAAACCTACCCGCAGATTTCCACTCGTTACGCGATCCTTCATCATTCGGGCATAAACCTTCATCTGTTCCGTGTATTTTGCTCGTTCTTCCACAAGAAACTCGTCGACTCGTTCGCGCCCATGCGTTGCTGTTTTGTAGTCGATGATCCAGAGATAGTCGGTCCCGGGTTCCATCGGTTTGGATCCACCATGAAACACCCGATCCAGTCGGACGCTGCTGCGAGTATCTCTCCACCCGGTTAGCGCAAGTTCGTTCGACGCCTGAGCGTGCTGGCTCAGTACCCATCGTCCCTCTTCGTCTTGCAACATGTTGGTGAGAGCCGTCTTTACCCGTCGCGCAAGCCGCTCGACGACGACCGGCTGAAGTCCTTCTCCTCGGAGCAAGGCTACAATTCGCGGCGTCCATGATTCCACTTCGCGCAGTAAGGCCTCTACATTTGTCCCTTCTACCAGTCTCTTCGCTATCGCCTCTAAGAATGCATGGACTGCGGTGCCAAAAGCACGAGCTTCGAAAGAACCCTCAGGCCTCTCAAAATGTGCTGCCCCTGGTGTGCCTGCATCCTCCCCGTAGGAAAGTCTCTGGCCAACTGAAAATCGTGATTCTGGCTTGAATCCGATTGGTAGGCGCTGGAGAATTGCAGGTCGCACACCCTCATCGATGCCGGCCGCAATGTCGCCGACAAACCCCTCACCTTCTTCCGGCACTGGAAACATCATCGGTAGCTGATTGACGTTCTTCGAGGCAGGCACGTCCATAAAATGCCGTTCTGCTGCGGGCCACGCGGTAGCCAACAGACTTCCATAAGGACGGTTGATCTCGCCGTTCGTCTTCGTTTTGGGAGACGAGAATAAATGTAGTTCCTCGCGCGCCCGAGTGCACGCGACATAGAACAGTCTCTTTCTCTCAGCGGCCTCCTTCGCCTTCTCCATGCTCTTCAACCAATCGTTCAACGCCCTTGAGCCTTCGCCGCGGCCCACAATCGGCGCCAGCATGATATGCGCCGCATCTTCGTCTCCGAAATCAATCTCACTCCAGTTCAGCAATTTTTCGCGATTCGCCGGATCTTTCTTCTGCAACCCTGGGACCATCACGACGTCCCATTCGAGACCTTTAGACTTATGGATCGTCATCAGATCGACAGCCCAACCGCCGGCTGGTGGTTGGGCGTACAGTTTATCGAGCCGTCGCTTCAGCAAATTTACTTCAATCGTTCCGGACTCTTCTTCGACTTCATCCAGAAGCTGTAGATACCTTCGTGCATTGCTGAGTTCCACAGGTTTCAAAGACGCATCGCCGCCTAAGGATCGCCACGTCTTCTCCACCCATTGAGCGGTGCCGATCCCCGAACGATTCTCCTCTGCCGCCTGCAACACCGGCCAAACGCGCATCAGTCTCGCGTAACTCTGTTCACTCAGCAGGTCTTTTCGCTCTGCGATTACGTCTCCGATGCATCGCTCAGACCAGATGGGATCATCCGCGCCCGCCAGCAGGTGCAGATCGGCCCGCCCAAGACCGCACCACGGAGCATGCAATACTGCGAGCCACGCTACGCGATCGGCCGGGTGCATCAGCGCTCTGGTCAATGCAAAAAGATCAAGAACTTCCTGCCTTTCACCCAGCGCCTCGATATCCACTGCACGAAACGGTATCGCTCCTTTCGACTCATTCTTCAGTTCAGTCACGATATCGGTAAGCAGGTTGCGACTTCGCACCAGCACCGCCAGCTTCCATGGTTCATTCCTGCCGTCAGGGAGTGGCCTGGCGCGCCAATCTTCGACAATGGCTCGCACCTGCCGGGCCTCGCGCTTTGTTTGCCGGCGTTTTGCTTTTTTTGCCGCTTCCGTCGACTCTGCCGAGGTGAGCACGCGCGTATGCCACACAAGATTCAGCGAGCCACTCCGTGAAGGTCCACGCACAGCCTTCGCCTCAACATACGGCACTTCCTCGGGGTTCTCCGTACTCACGTGCCGGGGAAACAAAAGCGAGAAATCGTCATTGAACGCTTCCACAAGATTCCTTTGCGAGCGGAAGTTTGCCGTCAACTGTAATCTGCTCAGTGGCAAGTCCCCTAGAAACTCCGTCTGCATTGTTGTCACAAATCGCTCGACACGCGCCTGCCTGAAGAGATAGATCGATTGTTTTGGATCGCCTACGAGAAACACCGTCTGACTGTGGCCGTCCCACCTTTGCGTCAGGAGCTGAATCAACTCGTACTGGCTGGTCGACGTGTCCTGCATCTCATCCACAAGAAGATGCTGAAGCCTCATTCCCCACGCTTTGTTCAAATCGGCGACGGCGCCTTCTCTTCGCAGCGCCACTTGCGCCAGCAGACCAAGCTCAGCGAAATCACACCCTCCACGGCGTGCGAAGATTAGCTGCAATTCAACCAACGCTCTATTCAAAACACGAAAGAGCGCCTTCGCAACGGCCCACTGCTCTTCCGGATATTTGGCCGGCGGAAGGCTCTTCACATTTTTTATCGCGTCAAGCACATCATCGCGGTGCCACAGCTGTTGCACTAGAAGCGTCAATCGTTGGGCATGATCTTTTTCAATTTTGAAGCCGAGATGATTGCGCTGCGCAGTTGCCCTCCAGTTCGGATCTTTCGTCACCAGCAGATGTATCAAAGCTCGCCAGTGCTCGA
The DNA here is from genome assembly GCF_051013365.1 of Tunturiibacter psychrotolerans. GTDB lineage: Bacteria > Acidobacteriota > Terriglobia > Terriglobales > Acidobacteriaceae > Edaphobacter > Edaphobacter psychrotolerans_A. The sequence continues at coordinate 4,636,108 of NZ_CP132941.1, forward strand.
GATGTTCGGCAGTCTCTTGCGGCGCTGTATGCACGCCTGCACATGGCGCGATCGGAGAGGGATCGCCCTTATAACCCTCCGCGTGCCCCATCTCGCCAGCAAGCGAGGCCAGCTCTTGCAGAATGCCTGGCGGAAAGCACAGTGACAGCCGCGTCAGCCCGGCACAGATGGCCCGCTCCAGTGCAAGTTCAAGCCTAGGCAACACCATTTCATCCAGAAAAGAGTCGTCCAGATGCTGTCTTCCCAGCGGAACCAACTCTCCCCACTGGTTGCGCGCCGGCAGCATCTCCATCAACAGCCGCTCACAGTCGCGGAGGCTACCGTCGCGATGCAACAATACGGTGCGCAGAGCGGCATCCAACTCCGTATCGTTGCCGCCGAGTTGCATCAACGTCTCTCTCGCTGCTTCGCGATACAACAACGTCGGATCTTCTACCGGAGCCTGCCGTCCACCACCACCTGAGAGCACCGGCAGCAACCGCGCCACCTCTCCACACACGGAATCGATGGTACGAATATTCATTCTGCGGGGTTGGTGCAGCAACTCCCAGCCAAGGGAAGTATCGCGGCGGAGCACCGCTTCTGCCAGCGTCCGTGTCTCGCGATCAAAGGACGAATCGCTCTTCACAGGTTCGTGTCGGGAAGCACTCTCCAGGTAAGAGATTACGCGCTCCCGCATTTCGGCTGTTGCTTTGACGGTGAACGTAATTGCCAAAACCTGACTAGGATCTTCAACACTCTCATCCGCGAGCAGCTTTAGGTAGCGTTGGATGAGGAGACCGGTTTTACCTGATCCAGCGGGCGCCTCGACGATCCATGATCGTTGGATATCAAGCGCTCGCTCTCGCGCTCGCCAGTCTGGTGGCCGTTTGCTGCTCGTCGTCTCTGGAAGAGAATTGGCCTCTGAGATGTCAAACAGATCACCCACGGCTGACCTCTGCCCATGGACTTTCGTCCTGGTCCTCGTCTTCTTCGAGCAACGAGACGTCGAGCCGACAGAGAAGTCTCTGTTCGCAGTGAGAGCAGCTTCCCGGATACGTCTTCGGCTGCACACGGGCGTCGCCTGAAGAGAACTCTTCCGCCAGCGCTATCAGTACCTCTCTCCATCGTTCTATCTGAGCTTCGAGTGTCGGCGCCTCTCTCAGCTTGCTTGCTTTGGGGAGGATCCCGTCACATGTCGCGTATCCCTTAAGGCCGCGGCCCTCTCCTGCCCGGACCAGACCGAACGCGACACCCCGCAATTGATCCTCCTGCGTGAGAATTGCATATAACGGAAGCTGCGGAGCATCGGGTCTCGACGTCAACCAGTCATTCGGTGAAGCAGAACCCGTCTTATAGTCGATCAGAACTTCACCACCCTCTACTACATCGACGCGATCCAGACGCACATTCAGGCGCAGCGGACCCACGCGGACATCGTCAAGTTTTTTCTCGCTGAGCTTCACCTCGAAGGGGAGTTCTCGCTCCAACTCCAGTTCCAACCACCCTGATAGAAGTTTGCGCAGCCTCTTTCGCTGCACATCGATATAGGCCTCGTCCCAATCGGTCGCAATTGCCTCTGCTGTTTTCTTTAGAGCTTGAGCGATGCACCACTCCAACACCTCGTCACGTTCCTCAGTGTTCATCGATCGCAAGGCATCCTGCGTTTTGACCTCGTTCCAGAAGTGCTCAAGCGCATGGTGTACAACAGTCCCGCTTACTCTCGCATCCATACCAGGTTCGATCGACTCGACCTCCGTCGACCAAAGTCTCTGTTCTGCGAAGGCGCGAAAACCGCATGCTGCCTGGAGTTCCAGAACTCTTGCGCCGCCGCGAATGACTTTGTCCGGGAGCGCCTGAACCACGGCGGAGTCCGCAACCTCTTCAAGTTCGACGATCGTTCGTGGCGGCTCATACTCTACAAACTCTGCTGCGCTAATCGCTTCCAGCCCGAGCGCGGCCAACAACGGCGAAGGCCGCTGCCCACCCTCTGGAGACTCTTTCGCGTAGCTGAATGCGACCGTACCCGCGATTGCAGCAATTCGTTCCGTGATCCTTCGCGCGTGTTCGTTGTCCACAGACACACTCGTTCCAGGCATCTCTAATTCGCGTTGCAGATGCCAGGGCAGCAGGGAATTGCTCGTTGTTGCCATTGGCCACGTAAGCTCGCCAGCTCGCAAGAACCAAATCGCGTCAAAGGTGCTCCCCGCGGCTTCGAGCGGACCCATCACTTGCACCGGAGCTCCTCGCGACTCCGGCGCAAACATAGTCTGGAGGGCGATTCTCTCCAGCGAGGAAAGCGCCGCTGCAAACTCGACCGGGACGCCATCAAAGTCCAACGTTGTGAGTTCATCAAGCGCACTCTCCCACTTGCGCCGCGTCTGAAACGCGATGCTGGTCTCTCCGCGCCCAGAGCCCCATTCTGATGCAACCAGAAACTCTCGCATCTGTTCTGTCCATTCAGCGTGCGTCCTTGCATTGAGACCTTGCAACCGGTTCGCAAGACGCAGCGCTGCTCGTAGGGTGCTAAGCAATCGAGAAAGCTTTTGTCGGCGCTTCGATCGTTCCATCATTTCGACTAGCCCAGACAGTGATATCTCCGGTCGCAGTATTCGCGCTTTGCGGAGTTCAAAGGCATCGAACTCAGCGCGCGCACTTCTTTCTTCGGCAGACATCGCGAAGTAAGGCGACAACAACAACGCACTCACTCGTTCCAGGGGCAGCGGTCCAATGGACCAGCGCAGGAGATCGAAGGCCGCGGCAACCAGAGGGATCTCCGCCAGAGCCACGCCAACCGAAAACTCATACGGTCCAGTCTGGCTGTCGGTGCAGATGTCTTCCAGCTCCGGTGCCAGAACTTCACGAAATACCCGGTCGATCTCTCTCCGCTCATTCTCAAGTGCAGGCACAATCACCGAGACGGTCGCGTCGGCGTTTTCTTCGAGAAATTTCCGGACCCATCGCGCAGCAAGCAACAACTCCTGATGTTCTTCCTCGGCTTCCACGAGCACGCTTCTCCGAGTGGAAACGGCTAGCCGAAGATCCTCAACCTGTACAGCCGCAGACCGCAGGGCATCCACCAGCCGTCTCTGGGCTGGAATCATATGATCGAACCCAACCAAGACAACTTTCTTCGGAGTTAATTCGAAGAATCCAGTTCCCGCGACGTTTTTCTCACACAGCTCGCGTAGTTTGTCTTCTAACTGGGCCAGCACGATAAACCCTTCAGCCTGACATCGTCGTTCGAAGGTGCGCGCCCATCGCTGAAACGATCGCGTGTCCGAAGTTCCGATCGCTCCCCAAAGCCTCGATTGACCGTCGTAGTGGCAGAGTTTGCGCCATGCCTCCGCGGCCATGACGGCCAGCGAATCGACACTTCGCAGACTTGCCAGTTCATCGTCAGCCTCGAGAATCGTCCTCCACACCACGTGTTCCTGCGACCGATTCAAAATCATCTCAGAGACATGACCCTCGACCAAGAGTCGATGCCAGATGCTTGCAAGCCATGCGTCCCAGGAAATGACCGCCGCCGGCGCCCAGCTCGAGAGCCCCAACTCACGATTGCGCCGATCCCATCCCCGCCGAAGACTCCGTGCAGCCCGCTGGTTGCTCGTTACAATGACCGCGCCCTGATCTAACGCCTCAACAATTCCGCCTGGCAGCAACCCACGACCATCCATCCTTCGGTTATACGCCCCCCATCGCAGGAAAAGCAGACCGGAGAATCAGCCTGCGATCGGTCGGGTTCGCGGCGCAAAAAGACTCATAGCCAGCAACCCCAGGGCTGCCGCAAAGGGGAGAGCCAACGCCAACTGCAATGATCCGGTTTTCGTAGAGACCACCCCCATCATCCACGGCAGCGCAGCCGCCCCCAGTCCGGAGACTGCCACCACAATTCCCGCCTGTCTCGCTGTCGGCCTTTCTTCGATCAACAGCGCAAAGGTAGCAGGAAAAAATGGCGCCAGACTGAACCCGAGGAGCACTGCAAAGCCGGCAATCGTCAAGGAAGAATGCGCCGTCGCCAACGCCACCGTGAAAACAGAGGCTAGCACCAAGCCCCCACGTTGCGCGGTCTTCTCACCCACGCGCAGCATTACCGCTGAAGCGCCCACACGACCAAAGGTCAGCGCCATCCAGAGTAGGAGCGTCGTATACTCGCTCACCGCCAGTGTCTTATCGCCGTATCGCAATGCGAAGGTGGTCAGCCAGCCACTCAGGCACGTCTCTAATCCGCCATAAAGCACGAGCAATCCCGCGAAATAAAGATAGACTCGCCCACTCAGCCCAGCCCGTGGCCCAGCTTCCGCAGGCGCGGTTTCAGGGGCTTCGATAGATGAAGCCTCTCCGCGCAACTGCACCCATAGCACCAGCAGGCCGATAACAAACAATCCCGCAAATCCTTCAAGTACTCCCCTCAGCATAAAGTGCGGCAACAGCCACGCGGCCAGGAGCGCAGACAGCATGGCTCCGAGGCTGAACGAAAAGTTAAGCAGCGACAGCGCGGATCCACGATGAGAGGTGAACCTGCGACCCGCCAGTATGTTGACTGACGTGATGATCTGTCCCAGACCAAATCCACCCACGAACAAACCCACGGAGCCCACCACCATCGAAGGAGCGACAGCGAATCCACCAAAACCCACGGCGCCCGCGATCAACCCGACAAGAAGGCTTCTTCTTAGTTTCTTCGACACCGTTACTCCGCCGAAAAACGCACCGCAGAACTTCGCGGTCATCAGCAGGCCACTTTGCGAGTCCAGCATCTCCCATCGTTTTGCGAGCAGCGGAAGAATGGGTCCGAGCAACGCCGTCCCAAGGCCAGCCAGCATCAACCCAAAGTGCATCAGCCCCAAAGAGGGTGCCTGCGTCTTACTTTGTTCCATCCATCGACCCCTGCGTAATCTCGCGTTGCAGCCATTATCATTGACTTAGGAGTCTGCCCGTGTTTCGTAAGCCCCTATTTCTTCTCGCTTTCCTTATTTTTCTCCCCGGATGCCGTCAAAGCGCACCGCCTACTGTCTCCAAACAAGCTTCCGCCGCGCAGACCTTCACCATTCGCGGCAGAGTCGTCTCTACCGATGCCACGCACGTCACACTTGATGGCGAAGATGTCCCCGGATTCATGGAAGCGATGACGATGGACTATAAGCTCGCAGATCCCAGTGTCGTCAGCGAACTTCACCCCGGCGATCGCATCACCGCAAAGGTCCTTGCAAACAAGGTGGGCGATAACTATGGAGATGTTCGTCTCGACGATATCGTCGTCATCGCGCAGGCACGCCCCGATTACAAGCCTCCCGTCTCCTACCACGTCCCCACAGCAGGCGATGTTGTCCCCGACTTCAAACTCCTGAACCAGAGCGACCGCACCATCCATCTGAACCAGTTCAAAGGCAAGATCGTTCTAATGACGTTCATCTACACTCGTTGCCAGCTCGCCGATTTTTGCCCCCGCATGAGCCGCAATTTTGCCGACATCGACAAGGCGCTCGCCGCCGATCCCGCCCTTTACAAACAGACCCACCTCATCAGTGTCAGCTTCGACCCCACCTATGACACACCCAAGGTTCTTCGCAGCTATGGTGGCGCCTACACTGGCAACTACACCAATGAAAGATTTCTTCACTGGGACTTCGCTGCTCCCACAGAGAAAGAGTTGCCTGCCATGACACAATTTTTTAACGTCGGCGTCACCCCGGGTGACAGCAAATCTCTAACTCACTCACTCTCAACCGTTCTGATCGACAAAGACGGAAAGATAATTGATTGGTACCCCACGAGCGAATGGAAGCCGGAAGAAATATTGGCCGCAATCAAGAAGAGCGCCGCTTAGTTTCGAGACAACAAGGAGCCGGAAAGGTTCATCTGACTATCTGTGTGCAAGACGCACGGAGGTAGTTCCCAATGAAACTCAATCGACTTGCTATTCCAGTACTTGCCATTTCACTTGCAACTCCAGGTCTCGCAATTGCTCAGTCCTACGCTGCGCCAGTTCCAGGTTACGGACAGGCCGGTGGCTGGGACGCTCCGCCACAGGAGTTCAAGGATATCCAGCGTCAGGGTTATCACGATGGCATCGAAGGAGCGCGGAAGGACTTCGACAATCATCGTCGACCGGACGTAAACAATCGCGACGAGTATCGCCACCCTCATGTTTCGAGCAGCGCACGGGGCGACTACCGTGATGGCTTCCGGCGCGGCTACGACACCGCAATGCAGCACCTGATGAACGGTCCGCGCTAAAAAAAGTAGCTAAAAAGGCAAGTTACATGAGCAAGAATACCCAGCCACCCAGGCTGGGTATTTTTTGCCTGCTTGCAGGTGCAACTTTGTGGGCGCCCAGCCTCACCCTTCAAGTATCCTGAGATGGCGCACTATCAAGGAGTTTCACCTCATGGCAAAGCTCACCATTGGCTTCGGCGTCCTGCTTATTCTGCTAGGCATTACTGGCTACGTCACCACGGGCAGCGCTCATCCCACGGCACTCATCCCTGCCGGTATTGGAATCTTTTTTGTCCTCTTCGGCATTATGGCGAACAGCGAAGACTCAAAAAAACGCATGCTTTGGATGCACATCTCCGTCACGGTTGCCCTGCTCGTGTTCTTGGGGATGATCCCTTCCGCGATCGACACGCTCAAGCTCTCCCGTGGCGCTTCGTTTCCTCATCCGATCGCAGTCGAAGAGAAGGGAGCGTTATGTCTTCTCAGCTTGATTTATGTATTGTTCTGCGTGCGCTCCTTCATCTCCGCACGCCGCACTCGCCATGTATAGTCGCCTCCCAAGCGTAAACTCAACTTAGCTATGTCTTCTTCCTTTGGTCCATCCAGCTTTGGCGGCGGTATGAAGTCCGTAGACCGCACCTCCCGCGGTACTAGCAGAGCTACGACAGCAGACCTAACAGCCTCGCGTCCGAAGCCAAAGCTGACCAAGGTTATGCCGGAGGTGTGGAAGCTGGTCAAGCCGCGTCGGTGGCTCCTCGCCGGCAGCTTCTTATTGATGGTCGTCAATCGCCTCTGCAGCTTTGCCCTGCCGGTCTCTTCGCGTTACCTGATCAATAACGTGATGTACAAGCATCAGTTGAATCTGCTTCCGTGGATTATCGGCATCGTCGCCACTGCCACTTTTCTACAGGGAGTATCCTCCTACACGCTGACGCAATTGCTTTCCACCGCCGGCCAACGGCTCATTTCAGAGCTGCGAACTCGGGTTCAACGACACATTGGCCGCCTCCCTGTAGCCTTCTACGACGAAAACCGAACAGGCACTCTCGTCGCCCGCATCATGACCGATGTCGAAGGCGTCCGCAATCTGGTTGGTACTGGCCTGCTGGAGTTTGTCGGCGGCATTCTGACCGCAATCATTGCCTTCTGCATCCTGATCCGAATCAGCGGACGCATGACGCTGCTTACTGTCTGTATTCTGCTCGTCTTCGGTCTCATTCTGCAGAGAGCCTTCAAAACGATCCGACCGATCTTCCGCGAACGCTCGAAGATCAACGCAGAGGTCACAGGTCGTCTCACCGAATCGCTGGGCGGCGTACGTGTGGTCAAGGGCTACCACGCCGAAGACAGCGAAGCCCGCGTCTTTGCCCGCGGTGTCGAACGTCTGCTCAAGAACGTAATCAGCTCGATCACTGCTCAGTCTCTGATGACTCTCTCCTCCACGATGGTGTTGGGAGTGGTCGGAGGTCTCATCATGTACCTGGGCGCCAAAGAGATTGCTGCTCATCGTTTGGATGTCGGCGGCTACGTGGAGTACACCATGCTGCTCGCCTTCATGGTGGCGCCCATCGTGCAACTTGTTAACATCGGGACACAACTCACCGAAGCCCTTGCAGGCCTGGACCGCACCACTGAGATTCTGAACGAACGCGAAGAGGACAGCGAGCCGAACCGTACGGTCGCCATCGGGCCGATACACGGCGATGTCGCATTTCAAAACGTAACCTTTGCCTACGAAGTCGACAAGCCCGTCCTCCACGGCATCAGCTTCGAATCGAAACCGGGAACAGTCACTGCGTTGGTTGGCTCTTCCGGCTCAGGCAAGTCCACCATCATCTCCCTCATCTGCGGCTTTCACACTGCTGTCGGCGGCCAGGTCCTCATCGACGGCATCGATCTGGGTACGATTCGCCTCAGCAGCTACCGCCAGCAGCTTGGCGTAGTCTTGCAGGAGACCTTCCTCTTCGATGGCAGCATCCGCGAAAACATTCTCTTTAGCCGTCCGCAGGCCACAGAGGAGCAACTGATGGAGGCCAGCCGCATCGCTCGCGTCGATGAGTTCGCCGAGCGCTTCCCGGAGAAATACGACACGGTCGTTGGTGAACGCGGAGTCAAGCTCTCCGGCGGCCAGCGTCAGCGTATCTCCATCGCCCGCGCCATCCTTGCAGATCCACGCATCCTTATCCTGGACGAGGCCACCAGCTCGCTCGACTCCGAGTCGGAAGCGCTCATCCAGAGTGGCCTCAACTTCCTGATGCAGGGCCGCACCACGTTTGTCATCGCGCATCGCCTCTCCACCATCCGACGTGCAGACCAGATTCTCGTCATCGAGCAGGGAAGGATTCTCGAACGCGGCACTCACGACTCTCTCTACAAACTACAAGGCCGCTACTACGACCTCTACACTCGGCAGCATGGTCTCGAAACCAATCTCTTCCTCGCCCCAGGCGAAGGCGACACAGTGGAAGAGGCCGCAGTGTAGGCTGGACTTGAGGGGAGCACTTTATGTTTGAGTTCATTAGGAAGCACTTTGCCGTGCAAGCTGAAAAGAACAAGAAGAAGCGCTCAGACCAAAACGCAGCCGATGGAGTAGTTTTTGCGGATACCTCTTCGCCGAGACGTTCGCATACGCATGGTTCACACAACAATAATCACGACGGACATTCTTTGCACTCCGGCCCCGGCGTTCCAGCCGATGGCGGCCACAGCGACGGTGGCCACAGCCATAGCTGCGGAGGTCACAGCTGTGGCGGACATTAGAGATGATTTCAACCAGACAGACGTCCTCGGAGAACAAGTGAGCCTGACCGAAACCAGGATGAACGTACAGGAACAGTTCGGCCAGATTGATATCTATGTCTTCGACCAGATTCTGCGTGGAAACATCACCAGTGGAATGCGTGTCCTAGATGCTGGCTGCGGCTATGGCAGGAACTTAGTACATCTCCTGCGTGAGGGGTGCGAGGTCTTCGCGGTAGACGCAGATGCTGAGGGCGTGGAGCATGTACGGGCTATTGCCGCTCAGCTGGCACCGGATCTGGCTCCAACTAACTTTCGCGTAGGCCAGCTTGATCAAATCGACTTCCCAGATAACTTTGCGGATGTAGTCATCTGCAACTCAGTGCTGCATTTCGCGCGGGACGACGCCCATTTCCTCGCAATCGTCGCAGAGCTTTGGCGTGTTCTCCGACCGGGCGGCTTGCTGTTCTGCCGTCTTGGTTCGCGTATCGGCATGGAGTTTGAACGGTTAAGAGGAAATATCTTCCGCATCAATGACGGCTCGGAGTGGTTTCTGGTCGACGAGGCGATGCTGATGCGACTAACGGATCAACTAAACGCCGTGATGGTGGATCCACTGAAGACGACAATCGTGCAGGACTACCGGTGCATGACGACGTGGGTTCTGCGGAAGCGCCGAACTGGAAGTGGTGGACGAGCTGGCGTCTAGTCCGCCACCCCAAGCTGCGTCAGCAAAAACGCATAGTCGAACGCAATCTCTTTAAGGTAGTCATATCGTCCCGAGGCACCGCCGTGTCCCGCATCCATGTTGATGTGCAGCAGCAGCGGAGTGTCATTCGTCTTCAGCGTACGCAGTCTGGCGACATACTTTGCCGGCTCCCAGTACATCACCTGAGAATCGTTCAGGCTCGTCTTCACCAGCATCGCCGGATAGTCTCCCGCCTTGAGGTTGTCGTAGGGCGAGTAGGACCGCATGTAAGCGAACGCCTCCGCTTCATTCGGGTTTCCCCACTCCTCATACTCAGCCACGGTAAGGGGCAGACTGGCATCGAGCATCGTGTTCATCACATCCACAAATGGAACGTGCGAAAGAACCACCCGGAATAAATCCGGCCGCTCGTTGACCACCGCGCCCATCAGCAAACCGCCCGCACTCCCTCCCTCAATCGCAAGCCGATCCTTCGCTCCATAGCCCTTTGCCACCAGTTGCTCCGCCACGGCGATGAAGTCACTAAACGTGTTGCGTTTCACCATCATCTTGCCAGCGTCGTGCCACGAATCTCCCATCTCGCCGCCACCCCGAATATGTGCGTAAGCGATGACAACGCCTCGGTCCAGCAGAGACAGACGCGAAGAACTGAAACCGATCGGCAACGGATACCCATACGAACCGTAGCCGTACACATAAATAGGATTCGTCGAGTCTCGTTTGAAGAAATCGCGGCGATACACGACCGATGCCGGAATCTTGACGCCATCGGATGCTTCGACCCACACTCGCTCGGAAGCGTAACGCGTCGAATCGAATCCGCCCGGAACTTCCTGCTGCTTCATAAGCTCCGAGGTTCCCGACGGCACGTCATATTCGTAAATCGATGCTGGCGAAACCAGGGACTGGTAGCTGTATCGAAGCTTCTTCGTCGCAAACTCCGGATTCATATTGGTCCCGGCGGAATAAACCGGCTCCGGAAACTCAATCTCTCTCGATCTGCCCAACTCCCTCGCCACTCCGAATTCGATGACGGTAAGAGTGGGGAGACCAAGCTTGCGCCTCGAACAAACACAAAAGGAGTCGAAGACGTCGAAGTCCTCAAGCGGAGCCTCCGCGTCGAGTGGAATCAGCTCCTCCCAGAAATCACGCCCCGGCTTCTCAACTTTAGTTGTAACCACGCGAAAGTTCTTTCCCACATCGTTGGTCCGGATGTAGAACAATCCGCCGCGATGATCGACCGAGTATTCCTGCTCATCGATGCGCGGCCCAATCATCTGAAACTCACCTTCAGGAGTCTTTGCAGAAAGGAACCGGCATTCGCTGGTTGTATGGCTGCCCGCCTCCATCAGCAGGTACTCGTTGTCACGTGTCTTACCGACTCCAAGATTGAAGCGTTCGTCCGTCTCTTCGTAGATCACTGCGTCGTCCGCAGCAGAGTCGCCCAGACGATGACGGAACAGGTGGTCATGTCGCTTCGTCACCTCATCCTCGGTAGTGTAGAAGAGTGTTTGCGAGTCTGCAGCCCAGGCAACCGATCCCACACGTTCCGCAGTGTCGGGTAAGTCCAGACCGGTCTTCAGATCGCGAATATGTAACGTGTACTGACGAAATCCTGTGTTGTCGGTTGAGTAAGCCAGCTTCGTATCGTCCATGCTCACCGACATCGCGCCTACTGCCATAAAGGGCTGACCCACCGCGAGCTGATTCACGTCCAACACGATCTCTTCGGGCTGCGATGGGTCAAACTTTGACCCCGTCGCCCGTCTCCGGCAGTGGATCGGATACTGGCTGCCCTCCACGGTGCGCACATAGTAGAACCATCCTCGCTGACGATAGGGAACTGACTCATCCGTCTCCTTGATATGCGAGAGCATCTCGGCGTAGAGCTTAGCCTGCAACTCCTCCGTCCCCGCCATGACGGAGAGCGTATAGGCATTCTCCGCCTTGAGATGAGCCAACACCTCGGGGGAGGACTTATCCCTCATCCACCGGTAGTTATCTTCGAGCCTGTGTCCATGCAGCGTTGTGGGTGTCGGTTCCTGGCGGGCGTGCGGTGGCTGGATAGTGCTTTGCGTCATTAATCGGAGCTCCATTGACAGGATACAGCGTCGTCCATGGGACGAAAGGCAACCATAAACTCCGCATGAACACCCAAATAGAGGTATGCGCTTGGCGAACGTCGGATAAAACCGCCAGCAACGGGAGCACTCCCATGAAACCTGACTCTGCTTACAACCTCATTCCCCGGACTCTGATTCTGAGCGCAGCATTCTTCGCCCCCACAATTCTTTTGGCTCAGCCTGACCTCATGGCGCAGGGGGCCTCACAGACACAGCCCAACCCGCCGCAACAAGCGCCCGCCTCTTCGACCGCGATCCAGGACTCCGCGACAAACGCCGGGGACGTCGGCCAAACCATGAAAGACAAGATCTTTCTCCACAAAGCTGCGCAGGGAGGCATGGCCGAGGTCAAGCTTGGCCAACTCGCGGCCCAGAAGGCAAGCGGCGACGATGTAAAAGCATTCGGCCAGAAGATGGTGGACGACCACACAAAGCTGAACAATGAGATGGCTCCCATCGCTGACTCCATGGGCGTGAGGTTGCCAAAGGATTTGAACAAGGAAGACCAGGCGGAGTACGACAAGCTCAACGCACTGTCCGGAAACAACTTTGATATGGAGTACCTGTCTTTCATGGTGAAGGACCACCACAAGGACCTTCGCGAGTTTCGCCAGGAGGCCGCCAGCACGACAGACCCAACCCTCCAGACCGCAGTCGCAAACGCAACCAAGGTCATACACGAGCACACGGTGATGGTCGACAAGCTTGCCCGCGAGAAGGTCATCCCCGTTCCACAGCGCGGTAGTGTGCCGAATCCCGCTCCGACCTTATAGGCACCATTTTGCGGGTCGAAGCGTCAAGGATAAGCTCGTACGTTTTGCTGGCTTGTAAAGCGTTAGGGCGTAGAATGACCATCGATGAACTATCTTTCGCGATGGCTTGCTATTGTCCTTCTGACGTTCGCGCCGTCGCTCGTGGTGACAGCGGAGTCGGTGAACACGCTGCCGGCGCCTACCGGCTATATCAACGATTTCGCCGGCGTTCTATCCCCCTCGACCAAATACAGCCTCGAAAATCTCTGCACTCAGGTCGATCGACAAGCCCACGCTCAAATCGCGGTCGTTACCATCAAAACTCTCGACAACGATGAGTCGATCGAAGAGTTTGCCACCGCGCTTGAAGACAAATGGAAAGTCGGCCCAAAGGGAACTGATCGCGGCGTCTTGATGATCTTCGTCATGACTCCCCGACGCGGCCGCATCGAGGTTGGTTACGGTCTCGAGGGCATCCTCAATGACGCGAAGGTCGGCGACATCGGTCGTTCGATGGTTCCAGCCGCCCAGCAGGGGGATTACAACACAGCTATTCCGCTCGGCGTGAGTCAGATTGCCCGCATTATCGCGACCGACGCAGGCGTCACCCTCAACCTCGCCCCACCGGTCCGCCAATACCAACATCAACAGCAGCAGCCCGTGCAGCTAACATTCACCGAGCTCCTCATCGGTGGCGGCGTCGTTCTGCTGATACTCTTCTTTCTCATCAAGACCGGCAATACCGGCCTGATCTTCTTCCTCCTGGGAAATCTGATGGGAGGCGGAGGGGGCGGTTTTGGTGGTGGCCGCGGACGAGACGACGACCGTGGAGGCGGCGGTTTTGGCGGCTTCGGCGGCGGCAGTTCAGGAGGCGGCGGAGCCAGCGGAGACTTCTAATGACCCAAATCTAGGCCAAATTACTGCAAAGAAACGCAAAGGAAACCGGTTCCAGTGATAAAGTACAGCCGGAGACGCCAACTTTCAGTAGCATCGAAATTTCAGACGAAGGGAAATTGAGGAAACATGAAATCTTTATGGGTTGTGCTTGGTGTTGTAGCTCTCCTCATCGTCGTTCTGCTCTTTATTGGAGGCAGCTATATCGGCGCGAAGAACACGCTGGTGCAGAAGAATGAGGCAGTCAATCAGGCGTTTTCACAGGTCGATGTTCAGCAACAGCGTCGTCTCGACCTCATCCCCAATCTAGTCGCTTCGGTGAAGGGGTACGTCTCCGAAGAATCAACGATTTTGACCAACATCGCCAACGCCCGCGCCGGCGTCCTCGCCGCAGGCGGCGACCACGCCAGCAACATCAATGCCAACGCAAAACTGGACGTAGCTCTCGGGCCGTTCTTCCGTCTGCAGGAGCAGTATCCGAATCTCAAAGGCAACGAGCAATTCAACCGGTTGACAGATGAGCTTGCCGGCACCGAAAACCGAATCTCCGTCGCACGTCAGCGTTACAACAAGACGCTTGAGGACTACAATGTTTACGTTCGGCAGTTCCCTCAGAGCATCTGGGCCAATATCGCGGGCTTCCATTATCGCGATGAGTACTTCAAGGGGAATCCCGAAAACAATGTGGCGCCGAAGGTCGACTTCTCGAAGTAGCGAAGCGAACTGACTTGGCCCAACAAAAAAGCCGTCGCATTGAGCGACGGCTTTTTTATGGAAGGATCGTGACTATTTGGTGAACGAAGAGATCGCCGTCGCTTCATCGTCTTTCACGTCGAAGACGGTGTAGAGCTTGGTGATCTGCAGCAGGTCGTGTACTTTCTTGGTCAGGTTCAAAAGCTTGAGTTCGCCGCCGCTGTTCTTGACGGTGGTGAAGGCACTGACCAGTTCGCCGATGCCCGAGCTGTCAATGTAACTGATGTCGCCCAGGTTGAGCAGAATCTTATTGGAACCTTTGGCCAGAACATCGCGCACGGCGTCGCGGATCGTCACGCTGCCTTCGCCTAGGGTAATGCGGCCGCTGAGATCCAGAATGGTGATTCCATCCACCTGGCGAGTTTTTACTTTCATGCTCATGTCTAGTGTTCTCCTTAGGTCCCCGACTGCGCGGGTGTTCGATGCTTGATAAGAGTCAGTTCTGTTCCCGGATGTAACTGGCGAAAGTTTACCTCATCCATGAAAGCCTTGATAAGAAAGATACCCCGTCCGGAGCCGCGGAGGATATTTTCTGGAGCGAGCGGGTCCGGAATCTTGTCTGGATCGAGCCCGGGGCCCTGGTCTGAGATGCGGATGATCAGCGAGTCTGAAGTCGTCTCAAACGACGCAATCACATGCTTGTTCGTGTCGTACGAGTTGCCGTGCAGCACAGCATTCACAGCGGCTTCGCGCACCGCCATGGCGATATGGGGAACGGTATCTTCGTCGAATCCAGCCCGTTGCGCTATCTGCTCAGCGGTCTGCTCAATCTTGTTAACACTGTCGAGAGACGAATCCAGGGTGAAGCTGACACGGCTTGTCGTTGAATCGGCCAAAGCAGTCCTTGTAATGCTGGTATGCCAGTCGTCAACGTTAGACAACAGCGATGATGGCAGTTTGCTTGTGGATTTCTCGAATGTCAAGGTGATGTCTCTTTTCTCCCGTGGATTTCAGTCCCTTTCTGGCCTCAAAGTTGACCAGACCGGCTCTTCCGGCACCCCCACCGGCAGCAAGGTGGGCTAACATGCGACTAAGGGCTACGTTTTAGAGTCGTGCCCGTAACTCGTTATGACAAAGCATGCTAATCAAAGGACGAGCGTTTCGGCCCTCCTGGGATCCACGGTTGAGGACGCCCAGGGGAGTCCCCTTGGCCATGTACGCGAGTTGGCTGTGGCCCCCTCCATTGACGCTGCCCACATTCACGGTATCCTCCTCAGGCTGGTCTCGGCCAAGCGGGACAAACAGCCGTCCATGATCCTGATCTCTCAGCTCGAACTTGGTCCCGGCGGCCACATGCAGCTCCGTAAAGACGCGCAACCCACTCCACTTCAAGGGGATGACGACTACCTTCTGCTTGAGCGCGACCTGCTCGACCAGCAGATTATCGACGTTCACGGGCATAAAGTTGTCCGCGTCAACGACGTCGACCTGGTATGGGAGAACTGTCAGGAAGACACTCCCGATCTCACTCTGCGCATCGCCGAGGTAGAGGTCGGCATGCGCGGGGCCGTCCGCCGCCTTCTCAAGGGCCTCCCCGCGACTTCCGTTGACCGTATTGCCTCCCGCTTCGGCACCAGTGTCATCCCCTGGGACTTCGTTGACCTGATCGAACGCGATCCGTCACGCCGTGTCCGCCTCAAGATCGAGCAGGATCGCCTCTCGAAGATGCACCCCTCCGACATCGCCGACATTCTCGAGGAACTGGCTCCCGCTGAGCGCCACGCTCTCTTTATCTCGCTCGACGAGGAGGTTGCAGCCGAGGCCCTCGAAGAGGTCAAACCGAAGATGCAACAGTCCCTCATCGAATCCCTCGACTCCGAACAGATCGCCGGCATCGTCGAAGAGATGGATCCAGGCGCCGCCGCCGACCTGCTCTCGGAGATGACCGATGAGCGCTCCGAGGCCATCCTCGAAGAGATGGACCCCGAGGAGCGTCAGGAGGTCGAAGACCTGCTTGAGTTCTCCGGCGACTCCGCGGCAGGCCGCATGACGACCGAGTATCTTGCCTTACCCGCCACAGCTCTCGTCGATCGGGCAATCGAGTCGTTGCGGGAGTATGAAGGCGACATAGAAAACATCACTGACGTTTTTCTACTCGACGAAGAGGAAAAGATCGTTGCGATGGTTCCACTCGTGCAACTGCTTCTGGCTGCGGCTGGTACTCCATTGGCCGATCTGCCCCGAGGCCACCTCGTCACCTGCAACGTCGACGCAAACGGACGAAAGGTCGCCGAGCTATTCGACAAATACAATCTGCGGTCCCTGCCGGTGATCGATCACGAGAAACAACTCGCCGGGGTCATTCATGCCGAACAGGTCATTGCTCTTTTGAGGGCGAGCCGCTAGAACAGACATCAGGCAAACGTAAAGGAAACGCAGCACCGCATGAAGATTCTGTACGCTACCGGCCTCTCACCGAACGATACCTCCCTCTATCGCCTCTGGGCGTTGGAGCGCCTCGGCCATCAGGTCATTCCGTTCAACGTCTTCGACTACGAGTCCAAAAACGCGATCTTTCGCAAGGTAAACCAGCGTCTGGTCATGGGACCCTCCGTGGCGCGCCTCAACAGCGATCTCATCAAAATCGCAGCGGCAGAAAAACCTGACATCCTCTGGACGGATAAGCTTCTCTACATCCGGCCCGGCACACTCGACCGCATGCGTGCGATGGATATCGTCACCGTCAGTTACATGATCGACAACCCGTTCGGCACCCGTCAGGACCCGGGCTGGCGCGTCTACATGAAGGACATTCCCCACTACGACCTCCACGTCGTCCAGCGCGACAAGAACATTCTCGACTACAAATCCCGCGGCGCCCGCGATGTCATCAAGATCCAGACCGCCTACGAACCGACACTGCAATTTCCCCCGCCCGACGGCTGGTCCGACGCCGACCGCAACCGCGAGGTCTCCTTCATCGGAACGCCCTACGACGACCGCGCCCAGACGCTCACCCGCCTGTGGCAGGAGTGCAAATTTCCAGTCATAATCTCCGGCAATCCACGCCAGTGGGCACGCGCCATGCAGCCCGTCGCCTACAAAGCTCTCTTCAACGGCGGCGAGCTCTTTCGCGACGAATACCGCGAAGGCATCTGGAAATCGAAGATCAACCTCAGCTTCATCACTCACTCCAACTGCGACGAGTTCGTGCACAAAAGCTTTGAAATCGCCGGCTGCGGAGGTTTTCTGCTCGCCGAGCGTTCCGACGGCCACATGCAGCGCTTCAAGGAAGACGAAGAAGCAGTCTTCTTCACCGGATTTGAAGAGTTAGTCGCGAAGATCCGCCGTTATCTTCCCGACGAGCCTGCGCGTCAACGCATCGCCGCCGCCGGTTGCGTTCGCGCAGCACGCGACGGCTACTACAACGACCGTCAGGTCGAGTTGATCGTCCAGCGCGCGCAATCGATCCTTGAAAAGATCAAGTCTTCTGCCAAAACAGAGCACGCGGGCAATCGGTGATTCACGATCTACTTCACGAGTCGCCCACCATCCTCAACGCGGACCTCTGCATCGTCGGTGCTGGAGCCGCGGGCATCACGCTTGCGGTAGAGTCCGCACAAAAAGGCAAGAAAGTTCTCCTGCTCGAAGGCGGAGGCGCGACCAGGGAAGACTCCTCCCAGTCCCTCTACGACAGCGAGATCGCCGGCCTCCCTCATCGCGGCATCCACACCGGACGCATCCGCGTAAAAGGCGGAACCACGGTTCGCTGGGGTGGCCAGATACTCGAACTCGACGCGCTCGACTTTACCCCTCGCCCCGGCGTCCCCGAAAGCGGCTGGCCGTTTCCCAAGTCCACCCTGACACCGTTCTACGAACGCGCTCTCTCGCTCGAAGGCCTGGCCAAGGTAGAACGCAGCGACGCAGCCGTCTGGCAGGACCTCGGCCTGCCTTTCACCCAATTCGACGACCTCGAAGCCTACCTCTCGCGCTGGTGCCCCGAGCCAAACTTCGCCCGCCTCCACCACAAAACCCTCATCGAGAACCCCAACATCCATCTCTGGCTCCACGCCAGCGCCGTCGACCTGATGACCGACGGCGAAGCCGCCACCGGCCTCCGTTGCCGCACCCTCACCGGAATCGAAGCAATCTTCCGCGCCCCGCACTACATCTTCGCGTTGGGCGGTATCGAAAGCTCCCGCTTCTTCCTCCAGCCTCGCCCCGGCGGCCTACCCTGGAACCGCTCCGGTCTCCTCGGCCAGCACTTTCAGGATCACATCGACTGCAACGCCGCCGCCGTCGAACCGCTCGCCCCGAAGCGATTCCACGACACCTTCGACCCCATCATCACCCACGGCTTCAAATACCTCCCCAAGCTCCGCCTCCTCCCACAATCACAGGCCGCACACAACACACTCAACATCGGCTCCACCATGTCCTTCGAGGACACAGGAAAAGTCCGCGGCCAGGCGAAATCCACAGTCCGCAACCTCATGCGCGCCCGCTTCAGCGAAATAACCCGCGACAACCTCCAGCACACCGCAAAGCACCTCCCCATGCTCGTTCACCAGGCCTGGCGCTACAAAGTCCAACGCCGCGCCTACAGTCCCCCCGAAGTCCGCATCTTCCTCCGCGTCCACTGCGAGCAGGAGCCCACCTCCCGCAGCAGCATCACCCTCACCGACCAGCGCGACCCCCTCGGCCTCCTCCGCATCCGCTTCGATTGGCAGATATCGAAGCGGGAACTGGACACCATCCGGCAGTATGTCCTCATCGCCCAGCGAGCCCTCGCCGACGTAGCCCGCATCATTCCCAACGAAGACCTGATGTCCGGCAGTCCCAACTTCCTCACCCGCTGCGACGACAGCAACCACCACATGGGCGGCATGCGCATGTCCACCTCCGACGCGACAGGCGTCGTCGACACCGACCTCCGCCTCTACGGCCTCACCAACGCCTACATCTGCAGCTCTGCCGTCTTTCCCAGCTCCGGCTTCTCGAACCCAACCCACACCGTCCTGGCCCTGGCCCTGCGCCTCAGTGACCATCTTTCCAAAAGACACAACAAATGACTGCAACTTCCGCGGATTCCTCGCCGTCAAACTGACGGAAGGCGTTCTTCAATAGAGACAGGCAATGTCCATTCGCTTCGCTCACGCTGCGCTGGCTGTTTTACTCTCGGCAACCGCATTCTCTACCTTGGCCCAATCTCCAGACTCATCCGGCTTCACTCTGCACACCCAAGCACGCGTCGTCGTCACCGACGTCACTGTCACCGAAGCGAACGGCAACCCCGTCCACCATCTAAGCCGCTCCGCCTTCCACATCTTCGACGAAAAAAAACCACAGAACATCGCCTCCTTCGAAGAGCACACCAGTGCGCAACCCGCCATCATCCCAACCACGGCACCCGCCGCCCCGCACATCTTCAGCAACGACTTCCTCCTCCACCCTCCGCCGGTCTTCAACGTCATCGTTCTCGACACCGTCACCATCGACGTCGTCACTCAGATGTACCTCTACCAGCAGCTCACCGACTTCATCAACACACTGCCTCCGCAGAACTCGCTTGCCATCTTCGTCCACAGTGGCGAATTCACGCTGTTGCTTCAGGACTTCACCACAGACCACGCTCTCCTGCACAGCGCCATCCGCAAAGCCATCCCCGTTCTCCCCATGCCGGGAGCGTGGTACGAAAACCGCCGGTACTACGGCTCCTTCCAGGCCATGCAGCAGATTGCTGTCTACCTCGGCCAGCTTCCAGGCCGCAAGAACGTGCTTTGGTATAGCGCGGGGGCCGGCCTGTTCTTCAGCGCCGACGCCAACAAATTACTACCGTTTCTCGATCCTCTGGTCGTCCGCGCCGTCTACGATCAACTCGAGGCCGGCCGCATCGCACTTTATCCCATCGACGTACGCGGCCCCAACTTTGACGGCATGTACCACCTGCTGCTGGACGACGAAGCCAAAGCCACCGGCGGACGCGCCATCTACAACAACAACGCCCTCGCCGACGCCTCCTCGAAGATCATCGCCGCCGACGCCGACTTCTACACGCTCTCCTACTCTCCTCGCGACTTCAAGCAGGACAATAAATGGCACAACGTCAAAGTAACCCTCGACGGCGGCCCCTACACTCTCTCCTACCGCACCGGCTACTACGGCGACGGAGCCAACGGCTCCGACCCGAACGAGGCGAAGAAGGCGAGAATCCTCCTCACCTCCAATGGCGAAAAGTTTAAACGCCCCGGAAACTACGACCAACTTATCATCTTCCAGGCAGAGGTGCAGCCCTCATCGGCCGTGTCCCTCCCAGAAGACACCCCAACCCTCCCCGAGAAGAAAAACGAGACGATCTACAACATCCGCTACGCTGTGCCCGCAGCCGACTTCGTTCCAGAGAACATCCCCGGCGGCCAGCGTGTCCAGATCGGGGCCGGGGCCATTGCCCTCAATCAAAATGGCCGCCCCGTCGGCCGCGTCAGTCAGAAATTCACCCTCAGCTTCGACGGCGACAAACTCACCAAAGGCCCGAACGGCAAAATCTACTTTGATCAGCAGTTCAGTCTTCCCAAAGGACAGAACTACCTCTTCGTCGCCGTCTGGGACACACTCGGCGGTCGCCTCGGCACCGTTCAGGTCCCCCTGGACGTCCCTAAGCGAGTAGAAGCATCCCACGATCAAACCAGCCAGCCCAAGCCTTGACCGCAATCACAACAGTCACTTCCCATCTCCCTCCATCTGCGCCAAAATCATCTGGAATGCAACTCATCGAATTAGCCGACACCGGCCGCACCACCACCCGTCTCGGCTTCGGCTGCTCCAGCCTCATGGGCGCCATGGGCCGACGCGCCTCGCTTGCCATCCTCGAAGCGGCCTATGACGCAGGCATCCGCCACTTCGACGTCGCTCCCATGTACGGCTACGGCGAGGCCGAGAGCTGTCTCGGCGAGTTCCTCCGACTCCACCCCAACCAAGTCACCGTCACGACAAAATACGGAATCCCTCCCGGAAAAAAGTCGCCGCTGATCTCGGCTGCCCGCCGCGTCGCAGCCCCCCTTATCAAA
Organism: Tunturiibacter psychrotolerans; assembly: GCF_051013365.1. GTDB lineage: Bacteria > Acidobacteriota > Terriglobia > Terriglobales > Acidobacteriaceae > Edaphobacter > Edaphobacter psychrotolerans_A. The sequence goes on from NZ_CP132941.1 coordinate 4,657,286, forward strand.
ATTCTCCCGAGCGTGAAGCACCGTCTCGCACGAGCGGCAAACGCCGCCACTCGCCCCAGCGAAAAGGCCACCTTCACGCCGCAAGAAGCGAAGGCCTCCCTCGAACGCAGCCTCGTCGCACTACGCACCGACCACATCGACCTCTGGCTCCTGCACGAAGCCTCAGCGGCCGATTTTCAAGATGAAGCCCTTCTCAGTCTCCTCGAACAGGAGGTGCAAAGGGGAACCATCGGCTCCTTCGGTATAGGCAGCAGCGTGGACAAAATCCCAACCCTTCTGGCTGAGCACCCCGCCTACTGTCGCACCCTGCAATACGAGTGGTCCGTTCTTAACGCGAACATAGACGCCGCACATGCCGTCCCAGCATCGTCCTTCCGAATCCATCACCGCGCTCTAACCGATAACTTCCGCTCTCTCCATCGCGGACTCACAGCGAACATCGACCTCTGCAAGCGCTGGTCCGCGTCGACGAACATCGATCTCAGCAACGCGACCGATCTCGCCCGCCTCATGCTCAAGGCCGCGCTCCTGATGAATCCGGCGAGCATCCTTCTCTTCTCTTCAAAAAACCCGCACCACATCAACGCCAACGCAAAACTAGCAAACGACCGAACCCTCGAAGCACCTGCAGCCGCTCTCTACCGCCTCGTACAAGCCGAACGAGATCAGCTCTTCCACCGGCGGACCGGAGCGACCTAGTACCTGTCAGAAGTATCGTCTGCGCTTGCTATGCCAAGGCAGGAAGATGAGTTAGCCTGATAGAGGCGAACCTATACGTTCTCCCCAAAGCACAAATTTCATCCACTCGTCCGCACGCAAGGATAAGCAATGAGCTCATGGCGCACCTGGAGAACCCGACTCATTCTCATCTTTGCGGTGCTCGGTCCGGGCTTTATCACGGCCAATGTGGACAACGACGCCGGTGGCATCCTCACCTACTCCGCCGCGGGCGCACAGTTCGGCTACACGCTTTTGTGGACGATGATCCCCATCACCCTCGCGCTCATCGTCGTGCAGGAGATGTGCGCCCGCATGGGCGTAGTTACTGGCAAAGGTCTCAGCGACCTCATCCGCGAAGAGTTCGGTCTCCGCATCACCTTCGTCATCATGATCCTTCTGGTGGCGGTCAACTTTACCAACGTGGTTACCGAGTTCTCCGGCATCGCCGGCAGCATGCAGCTCTTTCACGTCAGTAAATATGTCAGCGTCCCCATCTGTGCGGCCATCGTGTGGGCTCTTGTGGTCAAGGGAGACTACAAGAGCGTCGAAAAAATCTTCCTCATCGCAAGCGTCTTCTACATCGCCTACATCATCACGGGAGTCCTCAGCGGCCCTGACTGGCATCTTGCTCTGGTGGAGACAGTCAAGCTGCCTCCACGCAACGTCTGGTCAGACAAAGACTACGTCTACACAACCGTCGCAGTCATCGGCACCACCATCACGCCATGGATGCAGTTTTACCTGCAGTCCTCCATCGTTGAAAAGGGTGTCAGCATCCGCAAGTACAAAACCTCACGGCTGGACGTCATCGTAGGCTCCATCTTTACCGATATTGTGGCCTGGTTCATCGTTGTAGCGTGCGCCGCCACCCTCTACACTCACGGCATCCGCCACATCAGCGACCCCTCAGATGCTGCAGGTGCGATGAAGCCTCTGGCCGGGCAATACGCCTTCATTCTCTTTGCTGCGGGGCTGTTCAATGCATCCCTGTTTGCGGCATCGATCCTTCCCCTATCGACCGCCTACACCGTCTGCGAAGGACTCGGCTTCGAGAGTGGCCTCGACAAGAGCTTCAACGAAGCGAAGTTCTTCTACTGGCTCTACAGCGTGCTGCTCTTTGCCGGCGCTGCCATCGTCTTGATCCCGAATTTTCCGCTGGTCAAATTCAGCATCCTCTCGCAGGTGCTAAACGGCATTCTTCTCCCTCTGGTCCTGGTCTTCATGTTGAAGCTGATCAACAAGCATGACCTCATGGGTACCTACACCAACAAGCCCTGGTTCAACGTCATCGCATGGACGACCGTCGTCATCGTCACATCCCTGTCGCTCATCCTCGTCTGGAATACACTCCACGGCTAGACGTTGGCTCCTGCTACAGCAGCTTGCCTTCAGAGAGATCCCGAATCAACCCAAGATCAGCCGCGAGAAAGTCATAGCCCGGCAGCTCCGTCAAAGGAGCCCACCGCATGTCATTGAAGATTCGGTTCTCCAACGTACCATCGAACTCCTGCACCACAAAAAACTGCAGATCGATCGACCCTCCGTTGCGATATTTGTGCCTGACCCTTGCCACCCGCCGGCCAATCACCGCAGTAATCCCCAACTCTTCGTTCAGTTCGCGAGCCAGCGCGTCCTCCGACGTCTCGCCAGCCTCAATCTTCCCACCCGGGAACTCCCACTTCAGGCTCATCGGCTGATCAGGTTTCCGTTGGCAGATCAATACTTCGAGTCCACGCCCGCCTTCGCTCGAATCCCCACGCAGAATCAGAGCCGCAACCACCAATCGGACTGGCTTCTGTACCGCGGCTTCAACATGCTCCTCGAGTTTGCGAATCGGCTCTCTCACCTGACTACAGATTAGACGATCTTCGCAGCCCAAAAGCTTCTATTCACTTTACTTAGGCCGGACGAACTGTTGCAGGATAGTAAACCGGCCAGCCTTCCTGCGCACTCCGCTCTGCCAAAGCTGGAGTTGGATTTACCGGAAAAGCCCGCCGTGCAATGGCCAGCATCGCCGCGTCGTGGACCGAGTTCCCGAAGACCGCATCAGGCGCCGTCACACCCGCCCGTTTGAGCGATGCCACCTTGCCCTCGTCCGTCGGAACATCCAGAATCGTGTCGGTCACCACCCCGTCCTTCACCTGCACCCGAGCCGCCAGCACCCGATCAGCCTGAATCCCAAAGCGCTTCATGCCCTCTTCAATCACCCAGTTATTCGTCGAGCTTACCGCCCAGATATCGACCCCTTTGCCCCGAAGCTCGTCCACTAACTCCTTCATCTCGGCAAAGATATTCGGTTCGATCTGGCTCGCAAAGAAGTTCTTCGCCGCCCGTCGCAGTTCGTCTTCTCGCAGCCGCTGGTACATCTGCACCATCTCCCCGCAGATCGCCACCTCAGACACTTCACCCTTCATGTATCCGCGATATCGAGAATCAATCCAGTCGGTCGCCTCTCGCGAGACAAGGCCGATCTCGATCGTCCACTTCATAAAACCGGTCCCGGCGTCTCCCGACCAAAGGGTTCCGTCGCAATCGAATACGGCAACAGAAGGAGAGAGGGAATAAACAGCCGAATGAAACTCCGAGGTACTCAGGCGACTCACTGAAAGAACATGGCTCACGATTTTGACTCTACTTTTCTGCGCGTCTCTTCCGCGCGTTGGCAAATGCGTCGATAGTTGTCTCTTCAATTTTACTACTCGCTCTACCCAAACATCACCCTCTTCTAACCGCAGTCACGTCTGAAATATGTAAGAAGATCTCCGAAAAAACGTAAATTGTTCGGAAAACATCACAAACTTTAACCTTTTTTTGATCTTGCAGCTTGATAGCTGGTCATACGCCAAACGTGCTCTTCGCTTGACGCATCTCAACGAATCGAGGAGCACTTATGAGCGAGTTCAAACAACTTACCGGCACTGAAGGTCTCAAGAAAATCGGTTCACTCATCGAAGACATTCCGATCGCCATGCTTGTTACAGCGGGAGAAGACGGCTCCTTCGATAGCCGCCCGATGGCAACTCACATCAAAAACTTCGACGGCACCGTCTGGTTCCTGACCCCACTAAAGTCCGGGAAAGTTCATGAGATCAAAGATGACTCTCACGCAACTTTGGTCTTCTCCGACCCCGCAAATGCAAAATACATCTCCGCCAAAGGACGCGCCTACGTCAATCAGGACCGAGCGAAGATTCATGAACTCTGGAACTCAATGTACAAAGCCTGGTTTCCCGCTGGCGAAGACGATCCCAACATCGCAGTCCTTCGCGTCGACATCACCGAAGCCGATTACTGGGAAGCTTCTTCGAGCAAGATCGTGCGTGGCATCAAATATCTCGCAGCAGCCGCAACCGGCGGCAAAGTCGAGGTCGGTGAAGCAGGCAAAGCCGTCATCGCCTAAAGCCAGTGGGAGCCGTCGTTAGATCGGCGGCAACCCCTCCACCACGCTAACCCCATCCGGCGGAACAAACGCAAAGTCCGCATCCTTCACGGGCACGTTCTCCTGCATTCCCGAGAAAGCAAACTCCGTCACCGCGCCATCCACTTCTTCGAGCTTCATCTGCTCAATCGCCCCACCCGCCGTCACCCACAGCGACAACAACTTCACCCTCTGCGACATCCCCTTCGGGACACCCGAGATCCGAAAACCCGACCCATCCGCCACCACAGTCAGATCATCAAGCTCCTTCTTCAGCTGCGTATGCCCCAGCAAAAACCGCAACGGCGACCGCAGATCATCCAACTGCTTCGCCGGCACCCGCGTGGCCTGGGCATCCCCCGGCGTATAAAACCACGCAAACTTCCCATCCAGCACAAACACCTTACCCACCGGCGCAGCGTAGCTCCACCGCATCCGCCCCGGCTTCTTCAGCAGCAGCGTACCCTCTTCCGAGCGATTCATCCCCATCCCGGCGTAGCTCTCCGTGTAATGAGCCCGCAGGGAAGTGAGATGGTTGTAGTGATCGTCCACCTTACGCACCAACGCGTCGTTCTCCTGCGCAACCAGCGGAGCGCACAAGAACGACGCGATTAAGAAAACCTTAGCCCACATTACTGAATAGGCTGTGTGCAGTTGGTTCCACCCGCGGGATCGTAGCGGATGGTGTTGTTCTCGTCCGTGCAGAACCCGCGGTCACCGGTCTTCCCGATCGAGTTCGGCACCGCCGTAATCTCAAACGACGTGTACATATCCTGATTGTTCACCGTCACCTTCGTGCAGTTGGTGATTGCGAACGTATAACCAGCCTTCTGACCGCTCGCGAGATCCGGCGTAATCAGCTGCGCCGCCTGCGCCGTCGGAGCACCAGACTTCGGGTCACCACCCAGCGTCGCCAGCGAACACGAAAACCCGTTCGCCGGATAAGCCGAGTTGTACTGCAGCTCCGCCTGGCCAATCGTCCGCAGCGACTGCACCGCCGAAGTCTCCTGCGCCTGCTTCCTCAGCTTCAACAGCTGTGGAACCGCCAGCGTCATCAGGATCAGCATCACCGACATCACGATCAGCAGTTCGATCAGCGTAAATCCATCTTCGTTCCGTCGTACCTGTAGCCCTGCGCGCAACCGGTCCCGTGCATTCATTGTCTTTTTCAATCCTCGGCAATTCTCGTTCTCTACCACCGAACAAACTCTATCAGCAGGGAACTAGCAGGCCAAATCTTCCCGCTCGATCCTCATCGCGCCAAGATTCCCAAGCAGCGTCAACGCCATCATCTCCGGCCGGAAAAGCTCCTGCGCCAGGGTCCGAACATCGGCCGTCGATACTGCTTCAATCTCTTGCATAATCTCGTCCACGCCAAAGAATCTGCCAAAGTACATCTGCTGCCGAGCCAGATTCGCCATCCTGCTGCCCGAGCTCTCAAGCCCGATCACCATATTGCTCTTCAGCTGATCCTTGGCTCGCTTCAACTCCACTTCGCTGACCGTCTCTTCCTTCAGACGCCGCAACTCCTGCAGGGTAAGCTGCAACACCTCCTGCGTCTTATCCACCGAGGTTCCGGCATACACGCACAGCGAACCGGTATCGCGGAACGGGTTCATCTCCGAGTAGATCGAGTAAGCCAGCCCTCGGTCCTCGCGAACCGTCTGGAACAGCCGCGAGCTCATCCCGCCGCCCAGCATCGTGTTCATCAGGTACACCACATACCGCCGCGAATCATTCACCGGAGGCGCCGGCATTCCCAGGCACAACTGCACCTGCTCCAGAGACTTCTTCCTCTTCAGCGTGATGTGCGGTGTTGCTCTCGGCGCATCCACCTTCGCCGGGACAGCATCCCCGCTGGCAGCCAGCGACCCAAACTCCTTCTCCACCTGAGCCACAAACGCGTCATGCTCCAGGTTTCCCGCAGCCGAAAACACCATATTCCTCGGTGTAAACTGCCCTGCATAAAAGTTCAGCAGAGTCTGCTGGTCGAAGCTCTTCACCGTCTTCACGGTCCCCAGAATTGGCCGTCCCAGCGCATCGCCCTTCCAGAAGTTCTGCGTCCACACCTCGTGCACCAGATAGTCCGGGTTATCCTCATCCATCTTGATCTCTTCCGAGATCACACCCTTCTCGCGCTCCACATCCTCGGGGGCAAAGGTAGGGTGCAGCACCAGGTCCGACAGCACATCCAGCGCCGGCGCTACGTTCTCGTCCAGCACCTTGATGTTGAAGCAGACCGTCTCCTTCCCGGTGAACGCATCGAGATTGCCTCCGATCGTGTCTACCTCCCGGGCAATCTGCTGCGCCGACCGCGAGGTCGTGCCCTTGAACACCATATGCTCGACAAAGTGCGAGATCCCATTCACCTCCGGCGTCTCATCTCGCGACCCTGAGCCCACCCAGGCCCCCATCGAGACACTGCGCACGTGAGGCATACTCTCGGTCAGCACCAGCAAACCGTTCGACAAAACAGTTTTGCGGATATTCCGAGAGGCATTCTTCGAAACTACGACATCTTCTACCATCGTTACAGACATGAGACTCCTTCAGACTCCATTGTTTCACAGCGCCGCCTGTGCGATCTTACCCAGCTATCGGAGTAGACTTATATAGATGCTCCGGCGGTATCCTAGGCTTCTAATCTGTCCGGTAAAAATAAATTAATCTAGAATAATGAACGAGATAGAAGCAATTTCGAATCCGGTAGTTGAGGGAAAACCGCTATTCGGAGCCTCACTCCTTGAGCTGACCGGTCTGATGGACACCCTCAACCAGCCGGCCTACCGGGCGCGTCAACTCTACGACGCACTCTACGCCCAGCGGGTTCATTCGCTCGACCAGATCACCACCCTCCCAACCGCCCTACGGGAGGAACTCAAAGCCGCAGGCCACACCATCGGCCTTCCTGAGCTCCTCCAGACTGCCCGCTCCATCGATGGCACCGAGCGCTACCTCGTTCGCATGGCCGACGGCGAAACCGTCGAGACCGTCTGGATGCCCGGCGGCGACGGCGGCGAACGCGGCGACGGCACCCAGGCCGCCGAGGAGGAAGAGCATCCGTCCCACGATGACGACGACTACAAACGCGCCACCATCTGCATATCCAGCCAGGTCGGCTGCGCCGTCAACTGCCAGTTCTGCCTCACCGCCAAACTCGGCATCCGCCGCAACCTCACCCCCGGCGAGATTGCTGGACAGGTAGCCTCCGTCCTCAACCGCCATAACGTTGAAGTCGGCCGCGACCGGATCAACCTGGTCTTCATGGGTATGGGGGAGCCATTCCTCAACTACACAGGCTTCATGGACGCCGTTCGCCTCCTCACCGGCCCCATGCGCATCCCCGAATCCCGCATGACCGTCAGCACCTCCGGCATTCTCCCCGGTATCGAACAATTCGCCCGGGAAACCGTCCGCCCCAAGCTGGCAGTCAGCCTCAACGCCTCGAATGACGTCGTCCGCGAGTCCATCATGCCCATCACGCGCAAATGGAACATCGCCGCTCTCCTCGAGGCCATCTCCACCGTTCCCTTACGCCCTCGCGAGCGGGTCACCTTCGAGTACGTCCTGCTGGGCGGCATCAACGACCAGCGTGAACATGCCGACGAGCTGATCGCCCTCTTGAAGAATCTCCGCGCCAAGATCAACCTCATCGTCTGGAACTCCGGCCCCGACATGCCCTTCCACGAACCGACCCCGCAGGCCGTAGGCATCTTCCAAAAACGCCTTCGCGACGGCGGCATCCCCGCCTTCATCCGCAAGCCGCGCGGACGCGACATCTACGCCGCCTGCGGCCAGCTCAAACGCACCCTCGAGTCCCCGCCCCCCGCATCTCTTGTAGAAATCGCCACCCACTAAGACATGTCCTACCGGACGGGTCCACTACGCGTGGAGAGGTCACTTCGTGACATGTAAACCGCTTCGCCCGGCGCTCCCGATGGTCGCGAACTAACGCTCACTCCGACCATAGGGAGGACCAAGCGAAGCATTAAAAAGGCGTGCGAACGCCCGCCCTCCGCGCAGGAGGCCCGTCCGGCAGGACATAGTCCTTTCAGACAGCTGTCAACCCCCAAGACACGCAAACTCCTTGCCAAACAAGGACATACACGTGGCGTATGAGTTCTACTCCATCAGATATACTGGATCTAGAACAAAACAATGCCCCGGCCACAAGCCGGGGTTTTGCATTTAAAACGTAAGGAGGACAAGTCAACTCGGAGGTCCAGACCTAACCCATTATTTTCGAAGACTTTGCACACATTAAGTACGGGGAGGGGATACCTGCCCACCACCCGCAACCGCCAACGGACGCTCCATCCCCAACCCAAGCAGTCGCTCCGCGACAAGGTCATAGTCATGCCGCAGCACATCACCCTCGTGAACAAAGTTCCCTGTAACCGGCTCGACGCCCAGCGCCCGCACCCGGTCGAGGTCAGCTTCGATGGGTTGTTGCCCCTCGCGAGCGTACTGCTCCAGTCGTATTGCGGAGATCTGCCCCGTGTTGATCAACGCATAGTCAAAGATAGGAACCGTAACGCTACCCGCATGCTGCATGATCTTCTCGATATGCTCAGAAGCCGTCAGCCCCAGCGACTCGTTCGCCTGCGTCATCAAGTTGCACACGAAAACCTTGGTCGCGCGCGAAGCAGCCAGAGCCTCCGGGATGCCGCGAACCAGCATATTCGTAATCAGCGACGTATAAAGCGAGCCCGGCCCCAATGTAATCAGGTCAGCATTCGCAATCGCCTCCAGCGTCTCCGGCAGAGGATCCGCCAACTCCGGCTCCAATCGCAGTTCAACGATGCTGCGCTTACTCAGCGTGATATTAGTCTCGCCCCGCACCAGCGAGCCGTCATCCATATCCGCTGCAAGAGTCACGTTGGTATTCGTCGAAGGATAGATCTTGCCCCTCGCAGCCAGAATTTGCGACGACATCTGCACCGCCTGCGCAAAATCCCCGGTGATATGCGACAGCGCCGCCACAAAAAGGTTACCGAAGCTATGTCCTTCCAAATCACCATGCTCAAAGCGATACTGAAACAATCGCGAGAGCAAATGCTCATCCTCGGAGAGGGCAACCAGGCAGTTCCGAATGTCTCCCGGAGGCAGCATCTTGAAGTCCTCACGCAGTCTCCCGGAAGACCCGCCGTCATCCGTCACCGTCACCACGGCCGAAAGCTCCCGAATGATGCACCGCGCATCGGGACAGGGTGGCGCAGGAGGCCTCTCGACCCGCGCAGACTCTCCCAGGCGGATACCTCTCCTGCGCTCCGGAGTGATCACATACCGCTTCAGCCCCCGCAGCAGCGTAGACAGCCCCGTGCCGCCGCCGATGGCAACCACTCGCAGGTCTTTGTCTTTCAATTCGGTACGTTTCGGCAACGACATGCGCAGGTCTCCTACACAAGCCTAAACGAAGCGCCTGCTGTGCCGGATTGCAAATCGCGCTTAGACCTCGGGATAGAGCAGCTCCGTAAAGCGCGGGTCGTCGGCCATATCCTGAAAGTCCGAATCCGCTCTTGCCTGGATCCTGTTCCGTGGATTCTGCCGGATAGCTTCGGTCAAATGCTCCAGGCAGCGATGAGAGTCGCCGGTCATGCTTGCCAGCACCGCCAGACCGTAAAAGGCATAGTCCGCCTTCTCGTTCGCCTGCAGGATCAAGGTAAAGTGCTCCCGCGCGTCTTCGTAGTGCCCGTCGTTCAGCAAGGAGATCGCATAGTCATATTGTTCTTCGCAGTTTGCGAAGTCATTCTTCCCCTTTGTCAGCTGCTGCGAGCATGCAGTGGCATACATGCGGACGCGGTCGCTCAGTTCACCCGCGCCGGCGGCCAGCATCTTGTCAAACGCCGCATGGGCCTTGTCGTACTTGCCCTCCTGCATCAACCGCAGAGCTGCTTCGTAGTGAGCCATCAGCTGCGCCCGTGCATTGTCGTTTGTCTGAGGAATAGTTCCAGCGATCGTGCGTGGGACCCGCTTTATTGCTGGTGCTGCTGCTGTCTTTGTCTGAGCCATCGTAGTTCCTGTCGCCTAAGGCGTTTCTGAGCTCTCCCATTCTAACGGGTGCCCCAAAATTTGTTTGTTCTCGTGTCGGTTTTATACGCAGACCTGGCCGTAAGGTCAACCCCACGTCCGTACAACCTATCGGTATCATCGCTTTCGCTTCAGAAGTATTTCCCCAAACAGGCACAGCCAGCCATCGTTACACGCGACCATACACCGCCGGATTCAGCTCGGGGTCGTTATACATCTTCATCTGCCGATAGAGCTTGAACCTCCGTCTGCCCCCAAGCACCTCGCTCCAAAGCGCATCAAGACAAGCCGCCAGATCCTCGCGCTGTTCCTCGAGCAAGGCCAGCCGGTTCACATTTCGCGAACGATGTTCCTCTGTCGCGGTTGCCCGGTTCGCCTCCTCGCGTGTGTGATAGATCTTCAGCGCCAGGATGGAAAGCCGGTCGATCATCAGGCCCGGCGTCTCCGAATGCAGCGGGGCAGACGGATCCTGCTCCAGCCGGTCGATCAGCCACACATCCATCTTCTCCACCAGATCGTTGCGTCGCTGGTTCAGCGTATCGATCGCATGCTTGACCCTCACGATCTCCGCGTCCGGCGCGCCCGGAACCCTGGCCTTATCCTCCTCATGCCAAAGATCGAAGTTAGCCCGATGCTGCGCCATGGCCAACGCCATCAACCCATCCGCGCCTGTCTCGATGGCCACCTCGTTCTCTGCCTCATGCAGGGCAGCCGTCATCTCTTCCTGCATCCGCGTTATCAAAAGTGCGTCGAGCATAGGCCCTCCCAACCAAAGACTCTACCAGTTGCAGCAGTGCGAATCGCAAAGCCGCAGCCAGTTGCAACCAAGACATCGCAAACATCTTATTCGGTATCGTCTCCAACGACGATCGTGTAATCCCCATCGCCCAGAGTGCCTTCAATCCTGGTCAGCCAGCCCAGCGAACGGCTCACCGGCCAAACCGTCCACGACACGGGAACCGCACCCGACTCGAACTCGCAGACCAGAACGATCTTCGGCTCTGCAGTCTGGAGCGAAGCCAGTTGCGACGAGGGAATATCCCGGCGATAGATTTCGACGTGATCCGCATCCTGCACCCCGACATACCAAAGTTCAGGATCGTCAAAGGCCGCAACCGGTAGACCGTCGCGATCAAACGTAATCCGAACCATCCAGGGAAAAATCTGTCCGGTCCAGTCAACGGCCGCTTCGGGATTTGGTGGCTCCCCGCAACGCACGGTGTAATCCTGGACCTTCCGCAGCTTGAACAATAGTCCCGCATAGGCCTCATAGTCCTCCAGGCTCCGCACGGACCCGAGCCCATAGCTCTCCACCGGCTGCCCCGCAAGCAGCTTCCGCACCTTGTCTCTGCTTCGCAGATCCAGTTCCTGCCACGAGCGGCCCGCATTGCTCTCCTCAACGTGATCGCCCCAATGCTTCGGGGCCTTCGGCCTGCCGTAGTCATGCCAGACGATCGTCTCCTGCGGATGAAACAGGTCATACCCACTGGTGAAAGCACGGAGGGTCATGGCTGCCTCCTCCCCTAGAAAATACAGTTCAGGGTCGTACCCAATCTCATCCACGAAACCACCCTGCGCAAACAGGAAACCCGCAGAAAGAAAACGCGCACGTCGTGGCCTCGTTAAATTCCGCCAGTCTGCGATCGCCATCGGCTTCATATGCGGAATGCCATCCTCGGTGAAGCCCTGAAACGCCATCTGCAGTGGCCCTTCGATCAGCACCTCGTCTCCTCCGGGAGTAAAAGGTGCAGCATAGGTACTCAGAATCGGCTTGGAGCTCTCCGTCTGCTTCATCTCGTCGATCAGCTTCGCATCCCACTCCCACGCAAAGCGGCAATGCGAATCGACCTGCAGAAACCAATCCTCACCACGCCAGAGTTTCATCACCTCCGACCGGGCCCAGCAAGCTCCCCGGCTCTCGCGCCAGTCAATCGCCAGAATCCTGAAGCAATCGTCGTTACGGAGCGGCAGCGTATCTGACTCGGGATCATGTTGCCAGCAGATGCCAAACCGGAGTCGCTCAGGGTGTTTTGCCTTGACAATGCAGTCTTCAATCGTAGGAATCAGTTGCGGATCGCGATACGCCGCGATCGACACAAAAATCAAGTTGTTTGCCTCGTTCAAAACCAGACCTCTCGCTCGATCAGGCTAACAGGCTCTCCGATTCCGCAACCAGCAAACCCCGTCTCCCCCTTTCGTCCTATTTGCCCTAAGTCGCCGAACCAAGCAGACTAAAGACAGACAATGGCAATCTCCACCAGACGGGTCCTGATCTATCGCCTCGGCAGCCTCGGCGACACTCTCATCGCACTACCGGCCCTCCATCTCGTTGCCCGCGCTTTTCCGCAGGCCGAACGCCGCATGCTGACCAACTTTCCCGTCAACGTCAAGGCCCCAGCCGCAGCCGCAATCCTGGAAAACAGCAACCTCGTGCATGGCTACTTCCGCTACGTCGTCGGCATGCGAAGCCCTGGCGAACTGCTCTCCCTCTGGTGGCAGCTCCTTCGGTGGCGGCCGCAGGTCTTGGTTTACGTCGGATCTGCCCGCGGAGTAGAGTCAGCCCGTCGTGACGCAAAGTTCTTCCGTCTCTGCGGAATAAGACATCTCATCGGCATTCCTGTCAGCGAAGACATGCAGCAAAACCGATGGGAGGAGCAAACCCAGACTCTCGAACCCGAGGGGGCGCGTCTTACCCGCAATCTGTCGGTGCTGGGAGACGCCCACCTCGAGGATCCCGCAAGCTGGGATCTCCGCCTCACCGCCGCGGAGCATGCCCGCGCCAAAGAAGCCCTTGCCGCCGCCGCAGGCATGCCAGTCATCGCAGTCAGCGTTGGCACCAAGGTGCAGTCGAAGGACTGGGGCCGCGAAAATTGGCGAGCACTCCTGCACCGCCTCGCACCCCTGTACCCCAACCACGCTCTTGTTCTGTGCGGAGCCCCTGAAGAGGCTGAAGCCAGCGACTTTGCGGCCGGCGGCTGGAGACAAAGCTGCTCCACACCGGTCATCAACCTTTGCGGCTTACTCAATCCGCGCGAGAGCGCAGGCGTCTTCGCCCAGGCCCGCATCTTTATCGGTCACGACAGCGGTCCCATGCACCTCGCCGCAGCCGTTCAAACTCCGTGTGTTGCTATCTTCGCCGCCCGCAATAAGCCTCGCGTCTGGTTCCCTTACGGCAAACAGCACCGCATCGTCTACCACCAGACCGATTGCTGGGGCTGTGGCCTCGAGACCTGCATCGTTGAAAAAAAGAGATGCCTGACCTCCATCACGGTGGACGAGGTTATCACCGAGGTTCGCGCCGTCCTCGGCTAGCCCGGGAGAACGCACCTTCGCTCAAAGATGCGATGATGTTCGCGGGAGATCTTTTTCGTTCATGCTGCCCGAACTTCACTCGATCCTGAACCTGCTTGAGGGTGGCTTCAGTCAACTCAAAGTATTGGTAGTTGGTGACATCATGCTCGACCGCTACGTCCACGGCGAGGTCGAGCGCATCTCTCCCGAGGCCCCGGTTCCGGTCATCCGCCACGCCCAACGGTACGAGCGTGCCGGCGGAGCAGCAAACGTAGCCATGAACCTCGCCGGGCTCGGATGCCAGACCTTCCTCGCTGGTCTCTGGGGAAGTGACGGCGAGCAGGCAGAACTAGCCGCAATCCTCGATCATGCCAAGATCGACACTATCGGCGTCGTCTCAAGTTCGCTCCCCACCATCTCCAAGACCCGTATCGTCGGCCGCATGCAGCAACTCCTGCGTTTGGACATAGAAAGCCGCGATCCGGTTCCCGCCGCCGAAGCTCAGCGCCTTCAGGAACGTGCGACCGAACTCGTCACCAAGGTCCACGCCGTTATCCTCTCTGACTACGCCAAAGGCGCCCTTACCCGTTCTCTTTGCGAAGCCGCCATCCGCGCCGCACGCACCGCCGGCATCCCCGTATTCGTCGATCCCAAGAGCCCCGACTTCAGCAAATACTCCGGCGCCACCTCCGTCTGCCCGAACCTGCGCGAACTCTCAACCGCAACCGGCATCCCATCGCATCACACCGAAGAGCTTCTCAACGCCGGACGAACTCTCGTCGCCGAACACGACTTCAAGTTCCTCACCGTCACCCTGAGCGAGAAGGGAATCAGCATCCTCCGCGCTCCTTCAGCAGAAGAATCCGGCATCTATCACTCTCCCGCCCGCGCCCGCGAGGTCTTCGATGTCTCAGGAGCCGGCGACACTGTCATCGCAACCCTCGCAGCCAGCGTCGCTGGCGGCCTGAAGGTCGAAACCGCCGTAGAGCTTGCCAACCTCGCCGCCGGCATCGTGGTCAGCAAGGTCGGTACCGTACCCATCGCGGCTCATGAGTTGGTCGCCGTCCTCACCCCCAGCTCAGGGCTCACAGCCGGCGAAAAGATCCTCGACCTCGACCGCCTCAAACTCCGCATCGCCGAGTGGCGCTCCTCCGGCGAGACCATCGTCTTCACCAACGGCTGCTTCGACCTCCTGCACGTCGGCCATATAACGCTGCTTGAAGACTGCCACCGCTTCGGCTCAAAACTCGTTCTCGGCCTCAACTCCGACGCATCCGTTTGCCGTCTCAAGGGTCCAACCCGCCCCATCGTCTCAGAGCGCGAACGCGCCCGCGTCATGGCTGCCCTGGCCGCAGTGGACGCAGTCGTTCTCTTCGAAGAGGACACTCCTCTCGAACTTATCCGCGCCCTGAAGCCCAACGTACTGGTCAAAGGCGGCGACTACACCATCGAAACCGTTGTCGGGCACGAGGATGTAATCGCAAGCGGCGGCCGCGTCGAGATCGTCCCCACCGTAGAAGGCTTCTCGACCACCAACATCGTAAAAAAGCTCACAGCAAACCCCGCCGTGAGCGAGGAGACCCAGAAGTGATCATCGTTACCGGCGGAGCAGGCTTCATCGGCAGCAACCTTATTCAACAGCTGAATCAAATAGGCGAGCGCAACATCCTGCTGGTCGACAACTTCGCCCCCGCCCCGAACCTCACCGGCCAGAAGTTCCTCAACCTCGCCGGCGCGGAATACGCCGACTACATGGACAAGCGCGAGTTCCGCGCCGCTCTCAAAGCTGGCGACTTCGAGAACACCAGAGTTCGAGCCATCCTCCATCAGGGAGCCTGCTCCAACACCCTCGAGGACGATGGCCGCTACATGATGGACAACAACTTCACCTTTTCCAAGGAACTGCTGCACTTCGCCCTCGACCGCCACGTTCCCCTCGTCTACGCCTCCACCGCAGCAGTCTACGGGGCCAGCACCAGCTTCACGGAATTTCCCCCCAACGAGCGCCCCCTCAACATCTACGGCTACTCCAAGCTCGTCTTCGACAACTACGTCCGCCGCCATCTTCACGACATGAAGTGCACCGTCGTTGGCCTCCGCTACTTCAACGTCTACGGCCCGCGCGAGCAGCACAAAGGCCGCATGGCCAGCGTCATCCATCACTTCACCCGGCAGCTCAAAGACACCGGCACCATCCGCATGTTCGAGGGCTCCGGCGGCTACGCCGACGGCGAACAACGCCGCGATTTCGTCTTCGTCAAAGACCTCGCCCGCATCAACATGTTCTTCGCTGGCCTCCTCCCCGACAGCCCCAAGCGGCCCATGCACGTCGTAGTCAACGCTGGCACCGGCCAGGCCCGCACCTTCAAAGCCGTCGCCGAGGCCCTCATGCAGGTCCACGGACAGGGAAAAATCGAGTACATCCCCTTTCCAGGCGATCTCAAAAACCGCTACCAGCACTACACCCAGGCCGACATCTCCGGCCTCCGCGCTGCAGGGTACACCGCACCCTTCACAACACTCGAGGACGGCGTAAAACAAACCTTCGCCGAAGAACCCGCCGTCTAAATAGTTCTACGCGGCCCAAAAAAGAAGTTACTCTAACCCAACCGTACGCTGCTGTACGGAGTTCAACCTGTTCGTAACCGACCACAGGAGCCACCGTGACTGATACGCATCGGAAACCTACAATTCTCTGCATCAGCACCTACGAAAAAGGTCAGCGTTTTCTCAAAGAGGCAGCCCGTCTCGGCGCGAACGTGCTCCTGCTCACAGTCGATAAACTCGAACACGCCGACTGGCCTCGCGAATCTCTCACCAAACTCATCACCATGCCGGAGAATCTCACTCCCGCCCAAGTCCTGAACACTGTCACGTATCTCGCACGCACAAACCACATTGACCGCATCGTCGCCTTAGACGAGTTCGACCTCGAAGTCGCCGCTCTCCTGCGCGAGCACATGCGCCTGCCCGGAATGGGAGAATCGCTCAATCGAAACTTCCGTGACAAACTCGCCATGCGCGTCAGTGCGAAACAAAAGGGAGTCCCCGTTCCCGAATTCACCGGCGTCTTCAACTACGACGACCTCCACACCTTCCTCAACAACGTACCCGGACCGTGGCTGTTGAAGCCTCGCACTAACGCCTCCGCCATCGGCATCCGCAAAATCGAATCGCCAGGCGACCTTTGGCCCATCCTCGACGAGCTCGGCGACCTCCAGTCGCACTACGTCCTCGAACGCTTCGTCCCCGGCGAGATCTTTCACGTCGAAGGCGTCACCTGGAACGGTAAAGTTCTCTTCGGCGCTCCTTATAAATACGGCAAGCCACCCATGCAGACCATGCATCAGGGTGGCATCTTCAGCACCCGCGCCCTCCACAGGGAATCGATCGATGCCCTCTCTCTCAACACCATCCACAAACAGGTGATCGAGTCACTCGGTCTCATCTCCGGCGTCACGCACACCGAGTTCATCAAGGCTGACTCCGACGGCAGCTTCTACTTCCTCGAAACCGCAGCGCGCGTTGGCGGCGCTCACATCGCCGACGTTGTCGAGTTAGCCTCCGGCATCAATCCGTGGGTCGAGTGGGCAAGGCTCGAAGTTGCCACTCTTCTCGGCATGGAGTACACGCTGCCGAATCTGATTCATCAGTACGCCGGCAGCGTCATCTGCCTAGCGCGGCAAGAGCATCCCGACACCAGCAGCTACGACGCACCCGAAGTCGCCCACCGTCTCAACCGCCTCCATCACGCCGGCCTGATCCTCCGCGCGGACACAGCCGACCGCGTCGAGAGCCTAATCGCGGAATACACCGACCGCTTCCTCGAAGACTTCTGCGCGGTCGTCCCCCCTCCGGACAAACCGACAGCGTAGCATCCCCACCTAAGCCCTCGAGGACTACAATCCCAAGACGATATGTGACCTATCCAGCCTGGCTACGGTACTTCACTGGCGTAACTCCAACCTTCCGGCGAAAGACCTTTGTGAAATGGCTTTGGTCGGAGAAACCAGCCGCAACTCCCGCATCACCGACGCTGAGTTCCGGGTTGCTAAGATATCTCTTTGCGCGTTCGATTCGGCATTGCAGGACATACTGATACGCAGTCATTCCTGTACTCGCCTTGAACAACTCGCAGAAGTAGTGGGGACTCATTCCTGCTAACTCCGCAAGCTCCCATAGACGCAGATCCTGGGCGAAATTCTGGTTGATAAAATCCAGCACTCGATTCAGACGAGCTGTAGGCATTCCGCCGCTGAATTGGGCGCTATTGTTTTTATTTCGGGTCGAATAGCGCCGAATAAGATAGAGGCCAAGCGCCAGACCAAGAGACTCCCCATACAGGGGGCCCGCTGGGGAGCCATCTTCCAGATCGGCATGCAGAGCGAGCATCAATGACTGGATGTGCCGATCACGAAGATTCCAGTGCGTCGTCAGGTCGATCTCATCGAGATGTGCAGTCTTCTCAAGTGAGCGCGAGAGAAACCCCGGCTCCATCACCAAAACAATCCGGGTAGTCGGGCCCGACCATGTAAGCCTGTCACGGGTGCCTGCGGGCAACAGATAGATTGTGCCGGGACTATTCGTTGCGCTGTGACTCCGTCCCTCTGTAGTCCACTGAGCTTTAATCTCTCCTCGTGTAAGCAGGTTCACGAAATGAGTTGGGTGCTCATGATCCGGGATGGCGACCCCTGGGATGTCGCTGAACGACTCCATGGCAATCCCTTTCCAACCAGCGCCCTTGCTTGTAATTGACGAGCGGGTAGGAAAGGGGCACAAGGCGCAGCTGCCCCGCATCACTTCTACAGCATCGACAGGAAGAACCCCGGAGTTGGCCATTGGTCGTACCTCGCCAAACGAAGATCGGTACGAAGAGAATACCGCCGTTTATTGTGGGTAGGTTTTTTTGACCGATTAAATCGGAAGAATTGACCAACGCCGGAACATTTGACCAATACTTTCGCGATACGGTATCCCCATTCAGCGGAGCAGTAAAGAAAAGGGGCCCATATTACTAAGGAAGTTTGCACCAGGGTGATCGAATATATCCACGCGAACTCGAGTGGAAACATCAGTTTGGCGGACATGGCCAAGGTCGCTGAATTGACGCCGCACCATCTTGCAACATTATTTACCAAGGCGACAGGACTCAGCCCGCACCAGTATGTTCTTAGGGTCAGAATCGAGCGCGCGAAGATTCACCTGGCAGACGACAGGTTAAGCATTGCGGAGGTTAGCAAGCTAGTTGGGTTTAGAACACAAGAACACTTTACAAAGGTATTCCGCAAAGTAGTTGGAGTCACTCCGAGTAAATTCCGCGAAGAGCTGGCAAGCGATGCCAGCAGAGAGACGAGTTCGGCTTAGATCTCACCAAAGAAACTGAGCACAACTTCAACGGAGAAAGGGTCTATTGTGAGCATTCATCCGCGATCCTCATGGACAACATCTCCAGAACAAACCACGGGAACATCAGAGAGGGCGATATGGATTTGATTCTGACGGGATCTCGCTTGGAAAAGGGCGCGAGTTCACCCTTCAATCACCGACTCGTGTTTACAGAAACATCAAGGATCGCACTGGTCGTTTACGTCGTCATTCCGGACAAAGCCGAGCGCGAATCACTGGACCAATTAATACGATGCCAAGGCTGGCAGCCGGAGTCCTTTGCTTCCGCCGAAGAATTCCTTGTCCATCCCCTTGAAGCCGTTCCCAGTTGCTTATTGTTGGACGTGTCTCTTCCGGGGCTGAGCGGGCTCGAACTGCAGAAGCGTGCCGCCGTTGAACGCCCCTACATCCCGACCGTTTTTCTCAGCGCCAAGGGCGACATACCCACTGCTGTAGAAGCCATGAAAGCAGGAGCTGTGGAGTTTCTGACGAAGCCTTTCCGGCACAACGAACTTTTGAGCGCAATCAGAGAAGCTCTCGACCGAAGCCGTTTTGTTCTTGCGAAAGAGGCGCAGAAACAAACTCTTCAGAGAAGTTATGCCTCGCTCTCACCCCGCGAACGACAGGTTATGGCGTTGGTATCTGCCGGGTTGTTAAACAAGCAGGTCGGTGGGCAACTTGGCATCAGCGAAATCACGGTGAAAGCGCACCGTGGCCAGGTGATGCAGAAGATGCACGCCAGCTCTTTCGCAGATCTAATAAAGATGGCCACCAAACTTGGAGTCTACAGAATGAAAGAACTTCCTCGGTCTCGCCGCGAGGATTCGACCACTGCCCTTACTGGCGTACTTCTCGACTCTTATTGTGCGGGCACGGTGGAAGCACCTTAGAAAGGGAAGTGTACGTGTGCTAAGGCCGGTGGTCTTGCCGGGCGGCCCATGTCTCGAGTTCGAGATGCGAGCATTCGAGCGAAGCGCAACCCACGACAAATCAATTCCTCAGCGCCAGCGCTAAAGTCTCATCTCTAAGAGAGCTATCGCAAAGCAGACCGCGCACTACCGTCCTAGAAGTTGATGTTTCACGGACACCAGGAACTGATGAGCCATAGAGACTGCGGTTGCACCGTCTCCCGCTGCTGCGGCACACCTTTTCGTAGAGTTATGGCGGACATCTCCCGCAGCAAACAGGCCTGGAATGCTTGATTCCATGAAAAGCGGGGCTCGACCATCCGTCCACATCTCCGCTGACAGACTCGACCGGTCGAGATCCGGGCCCGTCAGAATGTAGCCCGCGGGGTCGCAATGCAGCACCCCAGGTTTTGCCCAGTCGAGGCGAGGCTTGCCTCCAATACAAACGAAGACGCTATGCGTCTCGATGGATGCAGTGTTGCCAGCTTCATCGCGATACGTAACTCCCTCCAGCTCATCATCTCCTTCGAGCTTAATTAACGTGGCCCTAGTCAGCACCGTAATCGACGTGGTGGCTTCAATGCGCTCCAGCAGGTACGTCGAGAGTGTGTCCTTCAAGCACTCCCCTCGGACGAGCATCGTCACCCGTGTCTGCCGCGCGAAGTTCAACGCAGCCTGTCCAGCAGAGTTCCCGCCGCCCACAATCACTACATGTCCCTTGCAGAGTTCAGCTTCGCTCGAGCCGGCACCATAGTAGAGACCACGATTCAGAAAATAATCCTCTCGCTCGAGCCCAAGTCGTGAGTACTCGATGCCAGTGGCGCAGATCGTGGCCTTCGAAGCGATCTGCTCGCCACTGGCGAACCAGCTAAACTGCCAGCCATCCTGATGCTCTCCTGCTACTCCCTCGAGGCCTACGATGATCTCCGCTCCCAGTTTTATTGCCTGTTGACGCGCTCTGCTTGCGAGCTCCCATCCGCTGATCCCATCCGGAAACCCCATGTAATTCTCAATCTTTGAGGTGCTGCCAGCCTGCCCACCGACGGCGATCTTCTCGACCACTATGGTGCGTAGCCCTTCAGAGGCCCCATAGAGAGCGGCACTCAAACCTGCTGGTCCTGCACCAAAAATCGCCAGATCGTAGCACTCGTACTTCGGTCCTTTGAACCACTCCAGAGCCATCGCGAGGTCGCGCAGACTAGGACAATAGAGTCTCCTATTCGGGCTAAGAACGCAGACAGGAAGTCGAGGATCTGTGCATCCTGAGATTCCTGCCAGCTTCCGGGCCTCTTCATCCGTATTTAGTTCGACCCAGTCATACTCAGTGCAGTTACGAGTCAGGAAGTCGCGTATCTTGTAACCCGCGGCCGAACTCGCGCGCCCATAGATCACGATCCTGCCGTTCAACATATTTTCTTCTCCCTGAAACGATCACCTAAATCCAGATCATTCATTGAGTTTCTCCTTCGATTCATCTTTGATCCAGGAGCACACGAAAAGCGTCAACAGAATTTCCTGGCCCTCTGTCTTCACTCCGATCACTGGCAACTCCATTACGCCACAAGAGCGACGATGAATCTATTGGACGAACGTCTCGGTCAAAACCACGGTGCACGGTGGCGTATGGGCGAACTTCCACCTAGCCGACTACTTGTCGTCCTTGGCCGTTACTTCTTTCAGTTCGCCCGTTGATAAATCAAAAACAAATCCACGAATCACGACGTCCGCGGGAATCCATGGGTGCGACCGAAGTTTCAGTACCTGCTTTTGCGTCGCTAAATTTACGTCGGTATAGAAATGGAATCTGTCGGGAGCAACTGCCCACACGCCGCATTGTGTGTGAAGGTGCTTCTCGAAAGATTCCTCCGTAAACATTTCCATTCCGCAGCCAGTATGCCCGATGATCATGACCTCTCGCACACCCAGAACGTGAATGGAGAACATGAGAGACCGGACAACGTCTTCTGTCGCTGCCGTCCCGACGTTCCGAATTACATCCGCATCGGCGGGTTTGATCTCTAGCCATTCGAGTAGTTGATTCACGCGCGGGTCCATACACGTGAGGATTGCAACCTTCGGAGCTGGCTTGTTTGCCAGCGAAGGATCATGGTGCTGCGCATTCTTGTGGTTTACCGCAATTGCGTGTTCGATCAGGCTCATTGGATTCTCCTAAAATCGTGTTGCAAGTCCGGAATCGGTTGCAACCGTGCGTGGTTGGTGTTGTTCATGCGGATCGAACCTTCTCGTTCGGACCTGCAGTCTGTTGTTAAAGTCGAAGATGGGGTTTCAAAATCACTAATCGTGTTTTCGGCGGCCTCGAACAGTCTCACGATCGTTGCTCGCAACGCCGATCTGTTGATTAAGCCAGAGGACTGTCGTTGCAACCATCAGACGAAGGTATCGGTCGATACTTTCGTCTGATAGGGAACAACTTGATACAGACGTCGACTGCTCCGAACGCGAGGGAGCATACGCACATCCTTATTGAGATATGTCACAATATCCATTTGTCGGGACTCGTGTTGGATCGATTCAGGCTTTCTGCACCGTCGAAAAGCAGGAAAGAATCGTCTGAACTCAGCTGAAAACGCACCAATGAAGTCAGAGCACCTTTCTAACTTTCATAGGGGTGCGCTGCCTGCTTTTACGAAATGTCCATCGTGCTGCCTAGCGTTCCAACATGGTATCCAAGCCGGCTTTCAACGTCTCCCGGCTTGTGAAAACCCTGTTCAAACAGCAAACGAAGCCTTGCTTGCGCGGCAGGCCGTCCCAAGGAGGCGATAAAAGCATCCCACTCTGGAACGATCTCGGCGTCAGGAGGCAGGCTGTTCAAGTCAACTAAACGCTTCGTCTCTGCGATCGCCCGCCGGTCGAAGGACGCGATCCGTCTCGCGAAAGAGTCGACAAAATCATCCAGCTGACTATCAGGTATCGAACGATTGACATAGCCGTACAACTCGGCGAGATCGCCGTTGATATCGTCCGCTCCTAAAAGCACTTCCAACGCCCTTCCTCGGCCCATCAACCGTGGAAGACGAGCCATCGGGCCGCCGCCGGGGACCAACGCTGCTCCGACCTCCCATTGGGAAAGAACTGCTTTTTCACGGCTGGCAAATCGCATATCACATGCTAGTGCGAGTTCGCTGCCAACACCGGTCGCACGGCCACGAATCGATGCAATCGATACGACAGATGCACGACTAAGCCTGGCAAGCATGTCAGGCAATGCCCGCAAGCCGGTTCGTCCCACCGGGAATTTCGCAGACTCTTCGGGCTTTGCCAAAAAGTCATAGTGAGTGAGGAAGAACCCTTCCACCGCACTATCAAAGACCACCACTTTGACTCGCTCATCAGACTCGAGCAAACCTACAATCTCTTCAAGCTGTGGAATATTCGCGGGGCCAAAGATATTTAAAGGTGGGATGTCGAGCGTCACCCTCAAATATGCATTAGAGATCCGAACTAACCGTATTTGTCCATCGTTGTGGGCGTCGCTCATCTTGCCTCCTGTTTCTTCTCCTATTAACCAGACCGAGAAGATCGAAAGCAATTGGACGTTGGTATCGCTAAGACGTTGGCGTATTTGCAAACAGCTAGCGGCTGATACGAAGGTATCGACGACACCATCGTCTAATAGATTCGCCTTTACAGTTCTGGCTTAATCGCAGAAATGATGCGCATCCCAGCTAAACGAAGACGAGAACCAACTCTCCGCCGTCGCCGATTCTGTAATTAATTGGAATCGTGAATCACGATGAGAGAAGACGACGTTGGACGAGAGCTGCCTCAATAACGATTGGAGGAACAATGGCTCTTTCAGGTGAATACGGCACTCCGGTGGCAGTCCCTTCCACATCGAACAACAACAGGAGTGGAGTCCTTGACCACATCGCCCCGGATAACCATCAGCACTTGATCCTCGCTGCCCAATCGGGTTGCCGGACCGCATTTGATGAGCTATGGGATCTCTACTCACGCCGAGTCTACAGAACTACTTTAGGCATCACAAAGAACGAGCAAGACGCCGAAGATGCACTTCAGGACTCCTTTCTTCGTGCATTCCTGGCTATTGAGAGCTTTGAAGGCCGAGCGAGCTTCTATACCTGGTTAACTCGCATTGCGATTAACTCGGCGTTGGGCATCCTGCGCAAGCGACGCTGCCGACCGGAAACCTCACTCAATTCAACTTCTCAACAAGAGGAAGAGAACATTCCTGACGAACTAAGAGACTTTGCTCCGAATCCTGAACAAATCTTCGAACAACAACAGCGACACGCAAAGCTCACCCAGGCGATACGCAAACTCCCCGCCAGCCTCCGGGAGGCCGTTCAAACGCGCATTGCGGGAGACTGCTCGGCCAAGGAAGTTGCCCATCAGCTCAACATCTCTGAGGCTGCTGCTAAGTCGCGGCTTGCTCGGGCAGGTACCAGGCTCGGCTTGCTGATCACTTAAAAAGGTGGCCTTTGATATTAGTTGGATTTTTATGGTCCAGTGGTATCGTTTGTGTGTCCGCAAATCTCTGTCGTGAGGTCGCTCATGCGCTTTCACACCTCTTCGGTCCTTCTATCCGCCTTATTGCTGTCGCTACCGATATCAGTTGCCTACGGTGATACCTTCGCGTTCACGCCAGCAGGTGGAACGACATTGACGTTCGCGTTAAACGACTCTCTTCTTAACGAATTTATTGCCCCAAGCTATGGGATAGCTTTTGGTCCGGTCGTCATTGACAATCATACGGACGAAATCATTTTCTATAATCCGGCATACCTGGTATCAATTGGCGCTGGGCCGATTGACTTCGCAATTGATTATGACATTGACATCCCAAGCAAAACCGGAGTCGTTTACTACGACGGAATTCAACTTTATTCCGGCAGCGAAACATCTCCAGTGTTCACCCCGGGAACCTATCACTTGGATAACAGCGTCTTCGAACCTAATGGTCCCGGCACGCTTGTAATCGATGGATCCCCTGTGCCTGAACCTTCGACGCTGGTCCTATTGGGCATCGGTCTCTTAGGTTGTTTTGAGGTAATCCGACGTAAAACTGTCTGCGCCTAGTCGGCTCCGGCCTCTGTTAGAGAAGGCCACACCTACCGCATAGCGATCCAAATAGATAAAGCCACCTAAACAAGTGGCTATCTCTTTGCTCAAGGAACCACAAAAGTATCCCTTTTGTATCTGCAGACAGACGCTGAGGTGTAACCGATTATGTTGGGCGGTCTGTAAGTGCTGTATTTGGGGGATTTATGGTGAGAGCGCTGGGGCTCGAACCCAGGACCAACGCCTTAAAAGGGCGATGCTCTACCAACTGAGCTACGCTCTCAAACCACACTACCAAGTTAGCACATTTGGCGAGTTGAAGATTGACGCCAACCATCGACAAAGCAAGCTCTTACATCTCTCCCCATTGCGTCGAACGAAGAGACAACTACACCCGGAACATTGTTTCTAACCCCTCCTCACAAAGTCCACTGATACCCTGCAGTCAGTTGCGCCTTATTCTGATCGAACCCAGTGAGTTTCGTTATGGGAAGACCGTCGTATTCCTTCATGTTTAGCCTCGATTAATGCAGAAAACCCGCGCCCCTATTGGCTTCTCACACTTAAGTCGCACAACGGTTTCATTGACTTGGGGTATTACCCACAGTAGCCTCAGGCTATTGCATAGCAACAGGTGCAATTATCTCCATTGAGCTGGCAGCGAACCGGCGCAGCTCAAACTAAACGAACCGGGCTTCACAACACATAGGACCAAGAGCTATGGACTCTCACGGCACCGACAAGATCACCGACAAGATCGATGATCTGCCAGTAACCGAAACACCTGAAGATGTGGCAGTACTTTATTCCTGGGCAAATCTTCACGGAGCGAAGTATCGCGACTTCTCCGCATCACGTCGCGAGTACCGCGCGCAGTTGAGACAACGTGCTGCTGAGCAGGTAAAAGAACAGGCTCTCCTCGCTCAAGCCGAGGCGGAAGACGCCGCCACATCCGCAGAAATCGTGGCTCGTCACGCGACAAAAGCCGCGCTCAATCCCCAAACCGATGACTCCGACTCCACCAGGCGGCGAGCTCTGCGCGAGGCCGAAGAGGCCGCCCGGACAGCTTCAGCCGAACGACTCGAAGCCGCGCGAAGAGCCGAGGTTGCTGCATTGGCCGAAGCAACGTCCCGCCGGGAAGAACGTGAGATCGCGGAGGCACACGCCTCCGCCCAGCGCCAGGCCGCTAGGTATGCAGACTCGGAGATTCGTCGCAAAGCCGCTGGTGGAGCTCCCGAGATTCCAGGCCGAATCTCGGACCCCTACGTTCCCCATGCCCAGCCCGCAAATGCAAGCCAAGCCTCAGACGCCACCGTCCGCCAACCCGCTGCTTCGACACAGGAATCGCCGATGAGCAATGATCGAGCCGAGCCCGAGCCCAGGGTCTCCGCACAAAATATGACCCCACGCCGCCCCCAGGGCTATCGCCCCGACGAGGCATCCGGCGTCCGCCAGATTTATCGCGGCCCAGATGACTCTCAAGCCGAGTACACTACTTTTGATCCGCTCAGACATTTGATTCCAACACAAAGCCGAACCGCGCCTGCACCTCCTTTATCCCAGGATATGAAGCCGATCTCCGAACAGCCCGCTGCTCAGCCCCTTTCGCCGTCAAGCGAAGGTTCGACTGAACTCACAGGGCAACGTCGGGGGGATCCGCGAGCGGAGGTCCGAACTAGTCAGACTGAACCACCCTCTGCATCATCCACGACGGACTCCGAATCTCCAGCTTCGACCTCCAAAGATCGCTCGAAGTCCACGTCCGATGCGCCCCTCGATTCGACCCGGGAATCGTCACCGGCAACCCTCGCTCCCCCCCGGCTGTCCGGTGCCTTTCGGTCCGCACCGCCCCTCTCTTCAAACCCTGCAAGACCCGTCTCACCGTTCTCGCAAGCGCTGGTACCTTCCGACTCCAGCCGCGGTCGCCGCGCCCAGGATGACTTCGACTATCAACAGCCACACAATCAGCCTGAAATACCGCGTCGCAACCCGACGGAGTCGTCACCCGAGCCGGGCCCCCTAGCCTCTGCGCGGCCCGCGTTCCAGTCGGATCCAGCCGGTCCTGCGTGGCTCTACTCTCCGCCCGCTCAGCCTGCCTCGGCAAAGCCGCT
The DNA here is from genome assembly GCF_051013365.1 of Tunturiibacter psychrotolerans. Lineage (GTDB taxonomy): Bacteria > Acidobacteriota > Terriglobia > Terriglobales > Acidobacteriaceae > Edaphobacter > Edaphobacter psychrotolerans_A. The sequence goes on from NZ_CP132941.1 coordinate 4,684,192, forward strand.
CACGCCTCCTTCTCCACTACCTTCTCAGTCCTCCGTAGCCGATACTCTTCAACACTCCAGAGAGCGCGTCGCCGCCCGGTGGTACGCACTCAAGGGCGTGTTCGAGCAGCCCGGTCAGGACCAGCAGGAAGCCGCGCCCGTACGTCAGAAAGAAACCCGCACCCCTGTCCTGGCTGTCTTCTCTCTCGCCGGCGGAGTCGGCAAGACCAGCCTCGTTGCAACCGTAGGCCGCGCTCTCTCCTCCATGGGCGAGAAGGTTCTCCTCACCGACACCACCTCTCACGGCCTGTTGCCGTTCTACTTCGGTGCCAGCGAACTCCGCCATGGAACCGTCCGCACCTTCTCGCCCCCAAGCGGCAGCACCGATGCTCCCATCTACCTCGTCAGCTACGACGTCGACCACAAGACGACCAGCGATGACGCGCAGGAACTGCTCGCCGAGGACATCATCAACAACGGCCGCGGAGCCCACCGCATTCTGCTTGATCTCACCGTCGGTTCCAGCTGGATCGTCCGTCGCATGTCCCGCATGAGCCCCACCATTCTCGTCCCCGTCGCGCCCGACATGAACTCCGTCATTAGCCTCCAGACCGTCGAGAAATTCTTCAGCGGTGTCAACGACGGAGATGGCCGCCCACTGCAGCCCTTCTACGTGCTCAATCAGTTCGACACCTCGCTGCCGCTGCATCTCGACGTTCGTGAGGTCATGCGCCGGCAGTTGGGAGATCGCCTCCTACCCTTCGTGATTCGCCGCGCGCAGTCAGTCAGCGAAGCCCTCGCCGAGGGCATGACCGTAGTCGACTACGCGCCCGATGCACCTGTTGCCGAGGACTACCTGAACGTCGCCACCTGGCTCCGCACCGTTGCCGCGCCCGCCACCGCAGGCTTCCGCAACGTTCGTTGGAGCGAACGATGAGGGAGGCTCCTCTCTTCGATCAATTCCAATCAGGTGACGCACTCTTCTACAAGGCACTTCGCTTTCTCATCCTGTTCAGTGGAGTATTTTTACTAGCGTTCACCGGTATCCTGGAGCTTACCTGGCCCCAGCAGATTGTTCTGGGCATTTTCACCGTAGCCCTGGTCATCTGGGCCGATCGCTCCTCCGGCTCCTACCTCGTTACGCTGACGTTGATGCTCGCTTCGATGTTCTCCACCTTCCGTTACGGCTTCTGGAGAATCTCCACCACCATAAAATTCTTTCGTGACCCCGGCTCGACGTGGAGCATCCTCGACGGCTTCTTCATCTGCCTGCTGCTCTTCGCCGAGATCTACGCCTTCGTCGTCCTCTTTCTCGGTTACTTCCAGACGCTCTGGCCGCTACGCCGCACACCAGTCTCTCTACCCGACAACATCGACCAGTGGCCCGCCGTCGATCTCCTCATTCCCACCTACAACGAGCCCCTTAGCGTTGTGAAGTACACCGCCCTCGCTGCCATGAACATCGACTGGCCCGCCGACCGTCTCAACGTCTACCTGCTCGACGACGGCAGGCGAGAAGAGTTTCGCCAGTTCGCCGAAGAAGCCGCCATCGGTTACATGACCCGCGACGACAATGAGCACGCCAAGGCAGGCAACATCAACCACGCCCTGGCTCAACTCAATGCTCCCTACGTCGTCGTCTTCGATTGCGATCATGTCCCAACCCGAAGCTTTCTGCAGATCACCATGGGCTGGTTCCTGCGCGACAAAAAGCTCGGGATGCTGCAAACGCCACACCACTTCTACTCGCCCGATCCCTTCGAGCGCAATCTCAACCAGTTCCGTACGATCCCCAACGAAGGCGAGCTCTTCAACGGAATCGTCCAGGATGGCAACGACTTCTGGAACGCGACCTTCTTCTGCGGCTCCTGTGCTGTCCTGCGCCGCTCAGCCCTCGACGAGATTGGTGGCATCGCCGTCGAAACCGTCACCGAAGACGCGCACACCTCCCTCCGCATGCAGAGGAACGGCTGGAACACCGCTTACATCAACATCCCCCAGGCCGCCGGTCTCGCCACCGAGCGCCTCAGCGGCCACATCCGTCAGCGCATTCGCTGGGCACGTGGCATGGTCCAGATCCTGCGCACCGAAAATCCACTCTTCGCCCGCGGCCTCAGCGCAGCGCAACGTCTCTGCTACTTCAACGCAATGACGCACTTCCTCTACGCTCTGCCACGCCTCATCTTCCTTACCGCGCCGCTCGTCTATCTCATCTTCGGACACGTCAACCTACCTGGCTACTGGTTGCTCATCTTCGCCTACGCCCTCCCGCACCTGGTCCTCGCGAACATTGCCAACTCCCGTATTCAGGGCCAGCATCGCCACTCTTTTTGGAACCAGATCTACGAGACGGTCCTCGCGCCCTATATCTTTCTCCCCACCCTGTTCGCGTTCATCAATCCCAGGTTTGGCAACTTCGACGTGACCGCAAAAGGCGGCATCGTTACAAAAAGATTCTTCGACGCCCGCATGGCCCAGCCCTTCCTGTTCCTTATCGCGATCAACGCCTTCGGAATCCTCTGCGCCATACCTCGGTTCATCGAATTTCCCGGTGCAGGAACACCCTCTCCGTTGCATTTCATCGCCGACATGTACGACGGAGGCCATCCCGGCACCATCCTGATGAACCTCCTCTGGGCCTCCTTCAACATGGTGATTCTCGGCGTCGCCACCTCCGTCGCATGGGAGAGCCGCCAGCGCCGTCAGGCCGTCCGTCTTCCCATGTCGGTCCCCGCAGACGTCGAACTCGCCAATGGAACCATCGTCCGCGGCGTCACCAGCGACATGTCCAGCGGTGGTCTCATGGTCCGCATCGAGCGCGCCTTCACCGCCAACACCGGCGACTCCGTCAAACTCACCCTGCCGGTTCTCGACGGCAAAGCAACTCTGCCTGCCACGCTCGTCGGCATCGATGGCAATACACTCCGCGCCCAGTTCGACCCGCTCACCCTCCAGGAAGAAGAGGCTCTCACCATGGTCCTCTACTCCCGCGCCGACACCTGGCTCGGTTGGGGAGAAGCCCGCGAGGCTGACCAGCCACTCACCAGCTTCCGCCGCATCGTTCAACTCGCTGGCCAGGGCTTTCTCCGAACCTTTCGCAGCGGATCGAAGTCGAAGGAGACATCTCCGAACGGAAAGTTAACAACAAGCGTCGTGCCGCTTCTCGCATTGGCTGTCCTGTTCTGCTCTCCCGCTCTCTCGGCGCAGATTCACCCGATTCACTCCACACACTTGCTGCTACAGAACGACGCCGCTACACCGCCTCCCACCCAGGCCGCCCCTCCAGCTCAGGCTCCGCCACCAGCTCCTGCCGCGGCACCTACCCCCAGCACTCCAGCAGCCCAGACCCCACCTTCGACCGATAACTCGCAGTCACCCCAAACCCCGCCTGCAGCGAAGCCATTCCTCTCCTACAAGGCATACGCCGCTCGACTCGCCGCCGCTCAAGCAGCCGCCGCTCTACCACCCGACACATTCGACAACGTCATCCACCTCTCCGACCTGGGCGCGCCCCGAACCATCATCATGCAGGGCGTCGATGCCTTCAACACGCTTCACTTCTCCTTACCCCAGACTCAAGTCGCCAAGACCGCAACCCTGCATCTCCGCTACCACTTCTCTCCTGGCCTCATCCCGTCGCAAAGTCATCTCAAACTGAGCCTGAACGGAACCTACTTCGCGACGCTCTCCGCCGTGACCCACGACATCCCCCAGACACCCACGTCAGCCAAGCCGGTGCCTGACCCCGGCAACGACCTCCTCGAATCAACCATAACTCTCCCCGTCGATGCGCTCACCCACGACAACAAACTCACCATCGAGTTCGTAGGACACTACGCCGCGCAGTGCGAAGACCCATCCCACTCCACCCTCTGGGCCCACATCGATAACGACTCGACTCTCGAAGTCGCCGGATCGCTCACTCCTTTACACGACGATCTCAAGCTCCTCCCCGCACCCTTCTACGAGCCTCAGATCAACCATTCCGTCATTCCCATCGTCTTTCTCGGCCAGCCTTCGCAGAAAGCCCTTCAGGCGGCCGGCATCGTAGCCTCATGGTTCGGCATCCTGGCAGATTCACGCCCCATCCGCTTCCCAATCTCAATCGGCACCATACCCACCGGCAACGCCATCGTCATCGGCCAGAGTGGAGCCTCGTTCCCAGCAGCTCTCCAGATCAACTCCATCGCCGGCCCCACCATCGTCATGCGAACCAATCCATCGGATCCTTACTCGAAGGTTCTTGTCCTGACCGGCGAAACCGACGCCGACGTCCTCAATGCAGCTCTGGCACTCGTTCTCCAGCGCAATCTTCTCACCGGCGATCGCGTCCGCATTCCGGAAATCAAACTACCCGCCGCTCGCGAAGCCGATGACGCACCACGTTGGCTCAGCACCGACAGAAACATCCCCATCGGCGATCTCCTCCAAACCGCGAATCTTCAGACCGACGGCACCGATCCCATAGCCCTCTACCTTCGCCTTCCGCCCGACCTCTTCTACGGCACGCGGCAGAACCTGGGCTTTCACGTCGCCTACCGCTACAACGGCGTTCCTCTCTCCGACGACAGCTCGCTCCAGGTCTATCTCAACGATGCCTACGTCAACTCAACTCCGCTCTCGCACAACGACAAGCCCACTCCAGAGCGCATCGTTCCGTTCCCAGTCTCTGACCTGCGTCCGTTCTCGAACTCCGTCCTGTTGCGCTTCTTCTTCCAACTCGCCAGGAAGCCCGACTGCCCCGAAGTCGGCCTCACCAACCTTCAGGGCTCCATCCTCAAAGACTCCTACCTCGACCTCAAGGACATCCCTCACTTAGCCGTCCTGCCGAACCTTGAAATCTTCGCAAACGCAGGCTATCCCTTCACCCGCAAAGCCGACCTATCCGACACCGCAGTCGTCCTGCCCGACACCCCGAGCACCGACGAAATCGAGCTCTTCCTTACCCTCATGTCTCACTTCGGCGCGCAGACCGGCTATCCCGTCCTCAACGTCACCGTCACCAACCCCGAAGGCATGAAGCCCGACACCCACAAAGACTTCCTCGTCCTCGGCACCGTCGACGACCAGAACGCAATCAACCGCCTCAACCCTTCGCTCCCCGTCAGTGTCGATGGCAGCGGACTTCACATCCAGGACACCCAGGACTTCTTCACACAACTCCAGCACGCATGGTGGAAGGTCCGCAGCTCCGACCACGTCCAGTCCGGCCAGCTCGAAACCGCAGGCGGCATCCCAGATGCGCTCATCGAGGGAGTTGAATGGCCCAGCGGATCCAAGCAATCGGTCGTCGTCATAGCGCTCCGCGACAAAAGCGTCGTTTCGAACTTCCTCTCCACCTTCCTCCAGACCGCCCAGTCCTCCGACATCTCCCAATCCGTAAGCGTCCTCCACGGCTCGCACTTCTCCTCCTACCGCATTGGAAACGACGTCTACCGCGTCGGCTCGCTCTCCCTCTGGCTCCAACTCAACATGCTCTTCGCCGACTATCAGTGGCTCATGGTGATCTCCACCCTGGTCGTCTGCTTCCTTCTCGCCGTCATCCTTCGTTCCGCTCTTCGCCGACGTGCACGCGCCCGCCTGCAGGGAACCAGTTACACGCACTCTGCCTGACCCCTCACACTCCAAGACCCCAATGCTGAAGCGGGAATATCCCCCATTCGACGTACCGTGCCCACCTCTGAATTTCCTTGAACTGCCCGTCACTCCCACGTATAACTCTCAAACATACACAAATCCTGTCACGCAGCCGGAAGTCTGTCCTCCGATGATGGGGCCGATAGTGTATCGAACACCCATGAACCCACGAACGAATCCGCAAGCCGAGCAAGTGCGCACATCATCCCTGTATCTCTCAGTTACCCTTCTCCTGGTAAGCGCTCTACCCGCACTCGCCTCCAAACCCGACAGTGTTCCCGACTGGGTCCGCACCGCCGCGCAGCAGAAGCTTCCGCAGTACCCGCCCAACACCAACGCAGTAGTTCTTCTCGAAGACACCACCTACACAGTAGCCCCCGATGGCAGCGCCACCGAGCACTTTCGCAGCGTCGTCAAAATCCTGCGCCCGCAAGGCCGCAACGAGGGCATCATCGGCGTCCCTTTCGACAAGGACACCAAGATTCTCTCCATGCACGTATGGAGTATCGGCCCCGACGGCCACGAGTACGCCGTCAAAGACAACGAGATGGTCGAACTCGGCTACCCGAACCAGGGCAGTCTCTTTGAAGATCTCAAAATCAAAGCCGCCAACGCACCCGCCCGTGACCCCGGTGGCGTCGTAGCTTACGAGTACGAGCAGCGCACCCATCCCTACCTCACCGAAAAGACTTGGTTCTTCCAAAGCCAACTCCCTCGGCTCAACCAGAGCTTCACCCTCGAACTGCCTCCCGGCTTCACTCACGGCACCGTCTGGGCTCACAGCAAAGAGACCGCCGCTATCGACCTAGAACACCAACGCTGGCGTTGGGAGATGAAAGACACGCCCCCCATCGATCTCGATCAAGTCGAACTGCGCCCTTCAGAGTCGTCCCTTGAAGGTCGCATGACCGTCCACTACGCCGGACCGACCCTTCCTGCACCTACCGAAGGCACCTGGCAGAGCATCGGCGAGTGGTACCAGACCCTAGCAAAAGATCGCCTCACTGCCACACCCGAGATTGCCGCCAAAGCCAAAGAACTCGCCGGCGACAAAACCGATTTCTACGACAAGACGGAAGCCATCGCCGAGTTTGTTCAGAAGCAGGTCCGCTACTTCGTCATCGAGATGGGCATCGGCGGCTATCAACCGCACTACGCCGCCGACATCTTCCGTAACCGCTACGGCGACTGCAAAGACAAAGCTACCCTGCTCGTCTCAATGCTCTCCACCGTAGGGGTCCATGGCGCTCTTGTCATGGTTGACGATCGCCGCGGAGTCATCGATCCCGACGCACCTTCAATCGTCGGCGACCACATGATCGCGGCCATCGAAATCCCGAAGGGCTACAACTCGCCGAGGCTTCGCAGCGTAGTGACTTCAAAGTCCGGCCGCCGCTATCTCATCTTCGATCCCACTTGGGAGAAAACAGCCTTCGGACAACTAGCGCACAACCTCCAGGGTGGCTACGGCGTTCTGGTGGAAGGCCCAGATAGCCAGATCATCCACTTTCCCGTCCTCTCTCCCGATCTGAACACCGTCCGCCGCACCGCCACCTTCCAGCTGCAGCCAGACGGTTCTCTCAAAGGTACCGTAACCGAGAAGCGCTTCGGCGACCTCTCAGAACACCGCCGCGACCTCTACATTAGCGGAGACGCCAAAGAGCAGACGAAGTACCTCGACCATCTTCTCGGCCAGGACTTCACCACCTTCACCGTATCCGACTTCAAAGTGCAGAACGCGGAAGCCCTCAACAAAGACCTTACGACTTCCTACTCCATTACCGCCGACCGCTTCGGAAAACCCATGGGCCCTCTGCTCATGGTCCGTCCCCGCGTCCTCGGCAGCGATCAGCTCTACGCCGATCGCAGAGAGCGACAAAACATCCCCATCAACCTCAACGAGACCATGCAGGAGCAGGACGACTACACCATCGAACTTCCCACAGGCTATGTAGTCGACGAGATCCCCGAACCCGTCAAGCTCGACCTCGGCTTCGCCTCTTACGAAAGCTCCAGTGTCGTCAAAGACCACACCCTCCACTACACCCGCACCTACACCGTCCGCGAAGTCACTCTTCCCGCTGACAAATATCCCGATGTCCAGCAGCTTTCCGGCGTTATAGCAGCCGACGAACAGAGCAAAGCGGTCCTCAAAAAACAGTAAGCCAGTTCAACAAGACCCACAAAGAAACCTCAGCTCCCGCACAAGATGCAATCGAACAAGGAATAAACCATGAACCAAACGTCACGCTGTCGTCTTTTCTGCTTCTCTCTTTTCTCTGCCTTGGCTCTCTTCACTACACCTCTCACCCGCGCTCAATGGACCGTCCCCACCGCGGAAGAGCTCTCGATGACTTCGCAACCCGAGGTCCCTGGAGCTCCTGCCGTCTATCTCTTCCGCGAAGAGACCACCGAAGACAAGCTGCACATGTTCAGCACCTACGTCCGGCTCAAAGTCCTCACCGAACGTGGCAAAGAGAACGCCAACGTCGAGCTCGATTACATGCACTACAGTGAAGGTAGTTCCATCATCATCGACAACATCGAAGGTAGAACCATCCATCCCGATGGAACCATCATCCCCTTCACCGGCAAACCCTACGACAAACTCGTCCAAAAGACTCAAGGCTTACGGGTGATGTCCAAGGTCTTCACCCTGCCCGACGTCGAGGTGGGCAGCATCATCGAATACCGTTACAAGCTTCGGCTCGACGACAACTGGTTCATGGCGCCGAAGTGGTTCATCCAGTCCCCCCTATACACCCGCAAGGCCCACTACACTTGGAGGCCTACCGACAAGCAATTGATCTCCAACGAAGACGACGGTGCACCTTCTACCTCCATCTCCTGGACCAAAATCCTTCCTGCCGGCGCGCAACTGAAACAGACCCAACTTCCAGCAACAGGCTTATCAGGTGGTCAGTACATCTTCGATCTCGACGTGCATGATGTCCCCCCTGCTCCCGAAGAGGACTACATGCCACCCATCTCCAGCTTCACCTACCGTGTCCTCTTCTACTACTCCGCCTATCGCTCCCCGGATGACTTTTGGAAGAACGCAGGCAAGCACTGGGCGAAGCTTCAAGACAAGTTCATCGGGCCGGGCCCTGCAGTATCCGCCGCCGTTCGCGATCTCGTCCTCCCGACGGACACGCAGGATCAGAAGCTTCGCAAGATCTACGCTGCTGTGATGAGGCTCGATAACACCAACTACACCCGCGAACACTCCACCGCAGAAGAGAAGTCGCAGGGCCTCAAAGAAGTTCGTAACACAGACGACATCTGGACCCGCAAGCGCGGCAACAACGACCAGATCACCGATCTGTTCGTCGCCATGGCGCGCGCAGCCGGCATGAAGGCGTATGTCGGCGTAGTCACAAACCGCGACCGAAGCCTCTTCTACCGCGCCTACCTCAGCATGTCGCAGCTCGACGACGACATCGCCATCGTCAATGTAGACGGCAAAGACGAGTTCTTCGACCCAGGCTCCCGCTACTGTCCCTACCAGCATCTCGAGTGGAAGCACAGCCAGACCAGCGGGCTTCGTCAGGTCGACGGCGGAACCGGTTCGCTCGAAACTCCCGGCGAGCCCTACACCTATTCAAAGATCCTCCGCATAGCCGACCTAACCATGGACGAGCATGGCGAAGTCTCCGGCATCGTCAAGATGACCTACGTGGGCTCTCCGGCTCTTCAATGGCGACAGCGCGCCCTCATCGGCGACGACGAAAGTCTGAAACGCGAACTCCGCAACCACGTCGAAAGCCTCATGCCTGCTGGTGCCGACATCAAGGTCACCTCCATCGACAAGCTCGAAGACTATGACCAGCCCCTCGTCGTGAACCTTCAGTTCAAAGGCGCGATCGGCTCCGCAACCGGCAAGCGCTTGCTCGTTCCTGCAGACCTCTTCGAAGCCAATACGAAACCCACTTTCCCGCATGAAAAACGAGATATACCTGTCTACTTCTCCTATGCTCTCATCAATCAGGATGCTGTCCGCATCAAGTTCCCACCTAGCTTCTCCATCGAATCTCTTCCCGCCAGCGACAAGATGAGCTTTCAGAAGTTTGCTGTCTATTCTCTGAACTCCGAGTCCACTCCGAACAGCTTCACCATCCGTCGCGACTACTTCCTGGGAGAGATCTACTACAAGACCGAAGAGTATCCCGAGCTTCGCGGGTTCTACTCAAAAATGGAGAACAAAGATCAGGAAACCGTCATCCTCACTACCACTGCCAACAAAGCAACCCCGGCAGGGAACTGAAGCCTGTGGCCGCCTGTCTCCTCAAGGCAGGCGGCACACCTTGACCTCATCATTTTCGTAAGCGCAACCAAACCCCGTCGCAGCCTTCCGCTCCAAAACCACCCACGTCGCACCAATCGACTTCAACGCAGCAAATCGTCCGGCATCGAACTCCCTTCCAAGTCCTGTCTGCAGCGAAATTCCCTGCGACCACTCCTCCGTGAGTGCGGGCTTGTTCGAAGCGGTTCCACCATCCTTCGAGTAATCCGGCAGAGAACTTCGCTCCGCAATCGCGCGAAAACCTTGTGCATCTTCGCCGTCAAGAACCGCGTAGTTCGCGTCCATCGCAAACACCGCATCCTTCGGCGTGTTCTTTCTTATCCAGAGAAACGCCTTCTCCCAGCGATTCCCTCCATCTCCTGCGTTCCAGGTCAGCGAGTCCGGAAGTTCAAGATGCTTCGAAGCGGGGAATGTCGCACGGTTGACCAGCAGTGTCACAACAGCCAGCATAGAAAACGCTGCCACGCCACGCCACGCCGGGCGTCGCAACATTCGTTCCCCTAACGCCGCTCCTACAAACAGAATCATCACCACATAGACCAGTTGAAAGTTACGCAAAGGCTGCAGCCGTGCCACCTGGTGCACCGCCGCACCTTCCCGTGCAAACAGCGCCGCCACCACAATCGCCGTCACTCCGGACGCTATCGCAACACGTGCCAGGCCAACCCGTGCCGCATCGACGCCACGCCCTCGTCCCAGGGCCACCACCCCGAGAATCATCAGCGGTGCCGCCAGCCCAATCCACTCGTACCAATGCCATTGGCTAAGAAACCAGTAACTCCGCGTCAGCATCACCCTCTGATACTCCGCGCTCTCCACCGGCGACGCCAACTGGACCCCCGCCGCTACTACCACCGCAGTCAACCCAAGCCCCACGGTCCCCCACACCCGCACCAGCCGATTCGTCGACAGCACCGCCCACAGCAGCAGCACCGACCCCATTGCATAAGCACCCATCAGAGGATGCATCAGCCCTGCCCCAACCAACGCTCCGCAACAAAGCGCTAACCCTCGCCGCCGCTCTCCCTGCTCTCCTTCCATCTCAAAACGAGGCAACAAAAACTGTAACGCTCCCACCAGCGCCAGCAGCGCACAAGGAGTCGAAATACTTCGCGCCGTCACATACGGATCCATCAGCATCAGCGACGTTCCCGCAATTGGAATCGTCAGCCACACCGCCAGCAGTGCCACCGCCCCGCCTCTCGCCTCGCGCGACGTATAGCAGCGGCTCGCCAGCACCCACGCAGCAAACAACGTCACCCAGAAGCTCGTCAAATGAACCAGCAGCAGCACCACCTCCAGGCTCAAGTGCGATTCGCGTACCAGTCCAGCCATCAGCGACGCAAACACGGAGTACCGCAGGTGCCCCACCACAAACTCTGCCCCAAACGAATACAACCCCGGATCGAGCAGCCGCTTTATCTCGGGAAGATAAATGCCGCCATCTTCGGCATAGGGATGGTAGCCATGGATCAGGAACGCAAAAAACGTCAGCGCAGTCACCAGCGCAGTCGCAAAACTTCGCTCCCGTCGGTACTGCTCAAGTTCGAGCTCTACCAAAGAGAGCTGTGATCCTATTGATGTAGCCAAATACCTATTGCTCCCAACGCGGTTTTCATCCGCCGTATGCTTTCCGTCTTAAGTGCCTGCGACTCTAAAACACAGACAAACGCAGTCTGTTTCGAGGTTAAATGCCACACAACTCCCGAACCAGGAACAGCACGCAGAGTTAGACGTCTGAATACCGATTGAGCCTACATCCTTCTCTAAATTAAAGAAGAAATCGCACGAGCCAGCATTCTAAGAGCCCTCTCATCTCATTGTGCCGTGAGTTGGTCCTCCGATTGCCCTATAAGGCCACAGTTGGTCAAACGAAACGAAGGGAACAATTCAAAGAAGGAGAACGACATGCACATCCACGGCAATCCAATCAGTCAGATGGCCCCTGCTTCCACGCAATCCACCCTGCAGGCAATGGAAGCAAGGAAAGCCGCCGCCGAAGTGCGTCGAAAGCTCACCAGCTTCGCCGCCAGCGATGACGGTGATATAGTCTCCCGCGTCGAAACTCAAGCCGAAGCCGACCCTCAAAGCAGAAAAAATCCACAGCAGGACGAAGAGGCCTTCCGCAGCGTCTTCTTGTCCGTCTCCGTTTAGCCTGTTAGTCCACCAACCCGCTTGATGCTTGCAACGATGTAAGAAATCGGCAACATACTGACGATACAATCGAAGCTGCATGCTTCATCGTCCCTTTTACCCTCTGGTCTCTCGCGAAACGACACATCGCCTGCTGTCCACCCGGTTGCCCGCATGAGCGCCGCCGCCAATAGCCGCAATCTGCTGAAGACCATCCCCGGCCTATTAATCAGCGCCTTCTTCCTCTGGTACACCTTCCACAACATCCATCTTGACGAGTTCCGCGCTCTCCGTGCCGCTCATCCTTTATGGATCCTGGGAGTCCTCGGCTTCACTCTCGCCAGCTACACCCTGCGTTGCGTTCGCTGGAGCCAGATGATGCCGCGCAACGGTCGTTCCCTCCGCGACCACTTCGCCGTCTGCGCCCGCGTTCTCATGACTTCGCTCGCCGCCAACAACATCCTGCCTCTCCGCATCGGCGACATCATGCGCATCTTCACCTACGCCGACGACCTCCGCACCTCCCCCTCCATCATCCTCAGCACTGTCATCCTCGAAAAGCTCCTCGACATCTTCGTCCTCGTGCTCATGTTCGTCGCAACTGTAGGCAACATCGCTACGCCGCACCTCCGCCTCATTGCAAACATCTCGCTCGCCGTCTCAGCCATCGGCCTGCTCATCCTTCTCGTGGCGGCACGCAGCCTGCAGTCTCCGGTGCAACGCCTCTTCGCCCGCTTTCCTGGCGGCCCGCTGTTGAAAAGAATCGAACACTGGATCACGCTCGCGCTTGACGCTACAGGCCGCCTCGGTGTCACCGGCTCCCTCCTTCTTCTTCTTCAGTCGGTCATTATCTGGACCTGCGAGGGAATGATCTTCCTCTCCGCCCTCCGTCTCCTGGGCCTATCGGTCGACGACATCGCTGCATGGCTCTCCGTCTCCTTCGCCAACCTCTCCTACCTCATCCCCAGCTCTCCCGGGGCCATCGGCCCCTTCGAGCTCGCCGTTAAGACCTCACTCGTAAATCACGGTGCCTCCATCTCTCAAGCTGCAGTGTTTGGCCTCGCCATCCACGTCTGGATGCTCCTCGCGGTCACCGGAGCGGGTGGCATTATCTTCCTCACTCACCGCATCCGCATCCACAACCACAAGCCTCTGCTCGAAGAGATCGAAGATCTACCCGTCGAAATGCCGTAGACGCAAGGGTCCTGCCGGACGGGTCTCCTGCGCGGTGGGCGGTCACTTCGTGACGTGCATACCGCTTCGCATGGCGCTCCCGTTGGTCGCGTGGGGTGATTGTGCCGACCAACGGGAGGAACCCGCGAAGCTCTAAAAAGGCGTGCGAACGCCCGCCTCACGCGCAGAGGGCCCGTCCGGCAGGACAGGCTTCTAGTAAACTGACACCATCTTCCAGAGTGGTGACCCCCAAAGCATGTATCGCACAATTCAGCAGTCCCTGTTGGCCCGAATCCAGGCCATCCTTCTCGCGAAGTACGACGTCACCCTGACCAATCTCGTCGTCGAACAGCCGCCCAGCATCACCCTCGGCGAACTAGCCCTTCCCGTCGCCTTCGAACTAGCCAAGCGCCTTCGCAAAGCCCCCCGCGCCATCGCCACCGAGCTCGCAGCCGAGCTCACCGCGGCCCTCCCCTCGCTGGAAGGCGTCGCCAGCGTAGAAGTAGCCGGCGCAGGCTACCTCAACGTTCGTCTCGACCGTGCCTCCACCGTCCGCCGCATCGCCGCCGACCAGCACGCCGACATCGGCGGTCCGGGCTTCCGCCTCGTCGAGCACACCAGCATCAACCCCAACAAAGCCGCCCACATCGGCCACCTCCGCAACGCCATCCTCGGCGACACCTTCCAGCGCCTCCTCCGCCCCGACCACTTCAAAACCGGCTACGAAGTAGGCGTACAAAATTACATCGACAACACCGGCGTCCAGGTCGCTGACGTAGTCGTAGGCCTCGTCTACCTCGAAGGCAAAACCCTCTCCAGCACCCGCGAACTCCTCACCGAACTCCTCGAAACCAATCAGCGTATCGACTTCTACTGTTGGGACCTCTACGCCCGCGTCTCTCAGTGGTACAACGCAGATCCCGATCATCTTGAAGCCCGCAAGCAGATCCGCCTCAACACCCTCCACGCGCTCGAGATGGGCAAAAACGACACAGCCGACATAGCCGATCTCATCTCAACCGCAGTCCTCCGCCGCCACCTCCAAACCATGCAGCGCCTCAACATCGAGTACGACTTCCTCCCCCGCGAAAGCGAAATCCTCTCCCTCCACTTCTGGGACGCGGCCCGCACGCTCATGCTCGAAAAAGGTGTCCTTTACCTCGAAACTGCCGGCAAAAACAAAGGCTGTTACGTCATGCGCCGCGCCGGCTCCGCAGAAGAGATCGCCGTCGAAGACTCCAGCCTCCCCGACGAGGACGCCAAGGTCATCGTCCGCTCCAATGGCACCGTCACCTACGTCGGCAAGGACATCGCCTACCACCTCTGGAAGTTCGGCCTCCTCCCCGGCAAGGACTTCGGCTATTTGAAGTTCCACCAGTATCCCAACCACTGTTGCTGGATCTCCGCCGTCCACGGCGAAACCCCGCACCCAAGCTTCGGCCACGCCGACGCCATCTACAACGTCATCGACTCCCGCCAGAACGACCCACAGAACAACGTCATCGCGGCCCTCCGCGGCATGGGCTACACCGACGCCGCCGACAACTACACTCACTTCAGTTACGAGATGGTCGCCCTCACCCCCCGCTGCGCCGTCGAACTCGGCTACACCATCAGCGAAGAAGATCAAAAAAAATCCTACATCGAAGTCAGCGGCCGCAAGGGCTTCGGCGTCAAAGCCGACGACCTCCTCGACCGCCTCATCGCCGCCGCAAAATCCGAAGTCGACACCCGCCACCCCGAGATCGAACCAGCCGAGCGCATGACAATCGCGACTCAAATCGCGGTCGGCGCTCTTCGCTACTTCATGCTCCGCTTCACCCGCAACACCGTCATCGCATTCGACTTCAAAGACGCCCTCAGCTTCGAAGGCGAAACCGGCCCTTACGTCCAGTACGCCATCGTCCGCGCGGCCAATATCTTCCGCAAAGCCAACACCACCGCAGCCACATCCCTCGCCGCCATCGCCACGCTCGACCTCTCCAACATCCTCGACACCGAAGAGGGAAGCAGCCTCTGGGAGACATGGCTGCTAGCCTCGAAACTCACGCTGTTGATCGAACAGTGCATCGCCACCGCCGAGCCCGCCTATCTAGCCAAGTACGCCTTCCAGCTAGCCCAGCAGTTCAACAACTTCTACCACCGCCATCACGTCCTCAACGAAACCGACCCCACC
The DNA here is from genome assembly GCF_051013365.1 of Tunturiibacter psychrotolerans. Taxonomy (GTDB): domain Bacteria; phylum Acidobacteriota; class Terriglobia; order Terriglobales; family Acidobacteriaceae; genus Edaphobacter; species Edaphobacter psychrotolerans_A. Next base: position 4,699,593 of record NZ_CP132941.1, read on the forward strand.
CGCAAATCCCTACTACTCGCCACCGCCGCAGTAGCCCAACGCGAGATGATCCGCGCCCTCGACTACCTCGGCATCGAAGCCCCACCCGTTATGTAGCCAGAATTCTCAGAATTAAAAAACAGTTGGGAGCCCATCTGCATGTTGTTGACGAAACCGCGATTCACAGAGAGGCTCCAAGATCTTCTCTTCGGACGTCACAGAAGGCAGTAAAAACCGGGTAGAACTGATAGCGCCATCAGAAAGCGTGTCCTGTCGAATCACTTTGTCGTACCCATAGTGAAAATCGACTGAAACAATCTCCTGTGGCAGGCCAACTGAAGGAAGCATCAGCTTGCGTGAACGAAGATAATCCTGCAAGTCGATGCGAGCTGGCATCCCGTATTGTTTCGCAAGCGCAGCAGGTTGTGTTGTCGAGCCCGGAAAGAGATAATCTCCTCCGCCGAGGAATGCGACCCGATCGCCACCCTTCGCTCCGCCTATCTGTAAACTTCCCATCTTCCCATCGGCCTCATAGTTGCCAGCGACGATTACATATTCCGGAGCGGTACGAAAGATCCTGATCAGGCTCACCGAGGTAAGCGGCGGCAAAGCTTCCGGTTCACGCGCTAGTTCGGCGGGAACTTCATCGATCCCATTGTTGTTTGCTCCAACCGAAACAGTGCTGTGACCACGCGCGAGAGGCGACGCATAGAAACAAGTCTTGGCGGAGTAGACAGTTCCATAGCTGCCTGTCAGGATCTTTTCAGCCTTCACCGTTCTGTCTAACACTTGATTATGGCCCGTCTCGAGATACAACAAGCGTTCGTGTCCGGACGGCTTCGTGTCAATGTGATCGACTGTGGTCAATCCTGTTGCGGTATAGAAGAAAAAGAAATAAGAACCCTCACCCGGGGCGCGAAGCGTGCGGTGTCCAACTGGGATCAGATGAAGATCGGAATCAATCTTCAACTCGGCCACATTGAAATTTGTCGGTCCGCGGGAGCACCCAATCAAAAGAAAAGCCAAAGCGAGCGCCGCGAATTCAATTTTCCCCACGACACGCATCATAGGTGAAAATATGATCGCCCGGTCTTTATTTCTTACCGTTCATATCCTCTTACCCACTCTAGAATCGACCGCACCGCAATCCCACTCGGACCATTCGCAAGCCACGGCTTATTCTCATCATTCCAGGCGCATCCAGCGATATCCAGATGCACCCACGGCGTCTCCCCCACAAACTCCTTCAAAAACATAGCCGCAGAAATCGCTCCGCCCCAACGATTCGCGCCGGTATTCCTCATATCCGCGATATGGCTCTTGATCTGATCCTTGTAATCATCGGTGCAGGGAAGCCGCCAGAACTTCTCGCCCGAGATCTTCGTGGCGTCCATAAACTTCTGCCACGTCGGCTCATCGTTCGAGAACAATCCCGCATTCACAATCCCCAGCGCCACCACACAAGCTCCAGTCAACGTCGCCGCATCAATCAGATGCGTGCAACCCAGCGTCTTCGCGTAATGCAATCCATCCGCCAGCACCAGCCTGCCCTCGGCGTCGGTATTGATCACCTCAATCGTCTTACCCGACATCGCCGTCACGACATCACCGGGCCGATACGCCTTTCCATCCGGCATATTCTCCGCCGAGCAAACAATTCCAATTACCTTCACCTTCGGCTTCAACTGTGCAATCGCCCGCATCGCGCCAATCATCGCCGCCGCCCCAGCCATGTCGTACTTCATCTTCTCCATGCCATCGCCAGGCTTGATCGAAATCCCGCCCGTATCGAACGTGATCCCTTTCCCCACCAGTCCCAGCACCGGCGCGTCTGCCGCAAGCGACTCGCCCTTAGCCAACTTCGGCTCATATGTCATCACAATCAAAGCCGGCGGCTGTTCCGAGCCCTGCGCCACCGCGGCAAACGCACCCATCTTCAACTCCTGCAGCTTCTCGGTCGAGTGCACCTCGCACTTCAGGCCCACCTCCGCACACATCGCCGCGGCGCGCTTCCCAAGCTCCGTCGGAGTCAAAACATTTCCCGGCTCATTCACCAGCGTTCGCGTAAAGTTCTGCGCCGCTGCAACAATCAATCCCACATCAAAGCCGTCCTGTATCTCCGCCCTCGTCGACTTCTCCGCTTCCTTCGCAATCACAGAAAGCGCTCGCACCGATCGGTCTTTCCGTTCACTCCGGTACGTATCCCAGTCAAGCTCCGCCACCTCCGCGCCTTCCACCAGAAGACGCGAAAGCAGCATGCAGGGTAGCGTCTCCAAATGTTCGTCATCCAATGCATGGTCTTCAGGAAACGCAATCGCCAGCTCTCTCACTCCAAGAGGTTTGGCTGCACGCACCGCTGCCCCAGCACCCTTCCGAATCTCATCGACCGACAGCGCCTTCGCCTTCCCCAGCCCCACCACCAGCAGCCGCTCCGCCTTCAACCCGTTCGGAGCATGCAGCAGCAACGTCTCGCCCACCGTCGCCTTGAACTCACCCGACGCCAACACCTTCGCCGCCGCATTCGCCACCGCATCGGTGGTCGTCAACAACGCCACCACTGGCTCCGCGTCTTGGCCGACAGCAATATCCACGGCAAACACCGCCAGCATTGGCGTCTGAAAACCGGCTGCATCCTGAAAAAATAGCTTCGTGTCCATGCGTCTATCGTAACCCGACTGCATGTTGATCATCTTGCAACTAACGCTACAACGAAAGTTGAGCTATCCTCGTCGACTCCGAGCGACCGCTGCCTTCGCCTCGTTATCCGCCTCGCGCTTGCGTTCGGTGGCGCGTTTGTCGTACTCCTGCTTGCCCTTGGCCAACGCAATCTCGCACTTCACCCGTCCGTTGCGAAAATAAAGCCGTGTCGGGATCAGCGTAAATCCCTTCTGCTTCGTCATACCTTCGAGCTTCCGCACTTCGTTCTTATGCAGCAGCAGCTTCCGGGTACGCAGCGAATCATGGTTCATTGCATTTCCATGAGAGAACGGTCCGATGTGAGCATTCAGCAGAAAACACTCGCCGTCCTTCAACAGCCCATAGGCGTCCTTCAGATTGGCCTTACCCTCGCGGATCGACTTCACCTCGGTCCCGCGCAGTGCCACCCCGGCCTCGAACTTATCCGTCAAAAAATAGTTAAAGCTCGCAGACCGGTTGAACGCAGCGTCTCTCTTACCCGCCGCCACCGGGTCGCGGTCTTTCTCCTTCACCACTGGCTTCGGTTGGTGAGCGGCTGTCGTGTTGGACATAGAGCGTGCCATGCAATCTCTTACTTTAACATGTCTGCAACTTTCGATTCATTTGCATCCCTCACCCGCCGAAGACCCACGCGTCTAACCTCAGTCCTCGTTCGTCAGTCATATTCATGAAGTCATGAGTCTCTAAATCTCTGCCACCGCGAGCCGTGCTTGAAAAAACGACCGTAGACATCACGGTTCCTACAAATCTTTTTGACGAGGTCGATATTGGAGCGAATGCTATACTCACCCGAGCGCGACAGCCTGGCAGGCACGGCCCCCACAGGCAGCGCCGAAGCCGGAAAAATCTTCCCGGCGGGAGTTATCTCCGGCAAACGCCACAATCTTTACGGTGTAAAGGACGAAAACGGAAGCAGCATGGGTCGCCTGTACAAATCAATCAGCAAACTATCGACATCGCTTCGTCGCGTCCTCCCTGCTTTACTCCTCTGCGGCATCGCAGGCCTGAGCACGGCGCGTGCCCACGCCCAGTCAGCTAACACCTGGGACAAGCGTGGTCAGGACGCCGAGGCGCGGCAGGACTTTGACGCAGCTTACGAGGACTACCACAACGCCGTCCTTAAAAAGCCCAAAGACCTCCGCTTCCGAGAGCACTTCGACCACATGAGATTCCAAGCCGCCGTCTCTCACGTCGATCGCGGCCGCGTCCTTCGTCAAAGCGGAGATATCAACGGCGCACTCACCCAGTTCACCCGCGCCCAACAAATCGATCCCGGCAACCAGGCAGCCGCGCAGGAGATCGATGCCATTCAGAAACAGCAGCAGATCGAACGCGACAGCACTCCTCAAGCCAAAGAGCAGATGTCGCAGCAAAACGAGACCCTCAACACGATCGGATCCATCTCCGGCCCCGTAGAACTCAAGCCCGTCTCGAACGATCCCATCACGCTTCACATGGTCGAAGACGTCAAGGTGATCTATGACGCCATCGGCAAAGCAGCCGGCCTCAACGTCCTCTTCGATCCCGACTACAGCTCCAAGCGCATCCCCGTCGACCTCACCAACGTCACCCTCACAGACGCCCTCCGCATCGTCGGCACCATCTCCGGCACCTTCTACAAGGCCATCACGCCGAACACCATCTTCGTCGCTACCAACTCGCGCACCAAGCGCACCGACCTCGACGAGCAGGCCGTCCAGACCTTCTATCTCACCAACGCCAGCCAGCAGAACGACGCGAATGAAGTCGTCATCGCCATCCGCAACCTGCTCGACCCCAGCGTCAAAATCTATCTCGTTCCCAGCCAGAACGCCATCGTCATGCGCGCCACGCCTGATCAGCTTCTCCTAGCGCAAAAACTGCTGAACGATCTCGACCGCGCCCGTCCCGAAGTCGTCGTCGACGTCGCCGTACTCGAAGTCAACAAGAACGTCGAGCACAACCTCGGCATCACTCTTCCGCAATCCATCACCCTCACCCCACAGGCCAATCCCAACACTACTTCGAGCAGCAGCAGCAGCAGTACCGGCACTGGAACAGGCTCAACCACCACCTCTGACTTCACCCTCAACACCCTCGCCCACCTCAACGCGAACAACTTCGCCGTAAGCATCGGCGGCGGCACTCTCAACGCGCTGCTCTCAGACGCTGATACCCGCGTCCTTCAGAACCCCAGCATCCGCGCCACAGACGGCCAGCGCGCGACCATGAAGATTGGATCGAAGATCCCCGTCGCCACCGGCTCCTACAACGCCGGCGTCTCCACCGGTGTCGCCAGCATCGGCGTGCAGACCCAGTTCACCTACATCGACATCGGCGTCAACATCGACATGACCCCCACGGTCCACTACGACCGTGAAGTCACCCTCAAGATGAAGATTGAGGTGCTCTCGCAGATCAACACCGTCACCATCAGCGGAGTCTCCGAGCCCGTCATCGGTCAGCGTACCTCAGAGCAGGTCATCACCCTCAAGGATGGTGAACCCAGCCTCCTCGCCGGCATCATCACCAAATCCGACTCCCTCAACATCAACGGCACTCCCGGCGTCGGCGAGATTCCCATCCTCAAGTACTTCTTCACCTCGCGCGACAAGATCAACGACAAGACGGAAATCGTCTTCATCATCATCCCTCACATCGTTCGCGAATCGGTCCTGACCCGCGTCAATGTTCGCCCCATCGACACCGGCACCGGCCAGTCGATCGAGCTGCGTCGAGACGTCTCTGCCAACGACCACAACTCCGAGCCGGTATACGCTAACGGTCCGCGCTCTGCCAGCAATCCAACCAGCGCCGCCAACGCTGCCAGCGCCATGGTCCAGCAGCTCAGCCAGCAGGCCCAGCCCTCCGGTCCGCCCGCTTCCTACGTCCCCGGCGCGCAAACTCCAGAAACACCGCCCGCCACACAGACTCCGGCGCCTCAAACCGCTCCAGCCAATACTCCAACCACCGGTGGCCCGCCCGTCAGCTTCACCGTCGTTCCGCCAGACTCCACCCAGTCCGTCGGCAGCACCTTCCAGGTCGCCGTCATGCTCGGCAACGGACGCGACGTCTTCTCGGTTCCGCTCCAGCTTCAGTTCAACCCCGCGCTCCTCCAGCTCGTCAACGTCGACGCCGGAACCTTCCTCGGCAAAGACGGGCAGGCGGTCTCGCTCGTTCACCGCGAAGACAAGGGCCTTGTCGCCATCTCTTCCATCCGTCCACCCAACACCGCCGGAGTCAGCGGAACAGGCAGCCTCTGCATCCTCACCTTCAAGGCCATAGCCGCCGGCGACTCCTCACTCTCACTCGTCAAAGTCGGCGCTCTCAACAGCGCGCAGGCCAATCTTCCGGCCGTCGGTTCGCAGGCCGTGGTACATGTCAAGTGACGCTTTGCACCAACGCGTGTGCCCCACGGCTTACCGTGAGCTTGCGGCAGGATTCAAGCTCACGGGCGTCGGGCACGCTGCCGATTCGTCCCCAGCCAGTTAGCTCCGAATCCGGCCTCACACTCGTAGAACTCATCATCTGCGTCGCCATCGTGGCTTTATTGGCCTCCGCAGCCATCCCCATCGCCCGCTTTCAGGTCAAACGTACCAAGGAGCGCGAACTCCGTCGCGACCTCTGGGAGATGCGCGACGCCATCGACAAATACAAGGACGCCGCCGACAAGGGAGCCTTCCAGATCAAGGCCGACTCCCTCGGCTACCCGCCCGACCTTCAAACCCTCGTCGACGGAGTCGAGGTCACCGCAGCCCAGGGGAAAAAGGTAAAATTTCTACGAAAGATCCCCGTCGACCCCTTCACCAACAACACCGATTGGGGCCTGCGTTCCAACCAGGACGACACGGACTCCGACTCTTTCGGCGGCCAGAACGTCTTTGACGTCCACAGCAAGAGCACCGGAACTGCACTCGACGGAACGAAGTACAACACATGGTAGCCACCCCCACACCACGCTCTTACCACCGATGCTCCCAGCAGTCATCGGGCACCTTCCTGCTGTCATTCCGACCGAAGCGTAGCGAAGTGGAGGAACCCGCTTCTCTTCCACAAAACACCGTCCGGAAAACAGAGCAAGGCTTCACCTTGCTAGAGCTCATGATCGTCATGGTCGTCATCGGTCTGCTCGCCGCCATCGCCATCCCCGCCTACACCAGCAACATCCGCAACGCCAAAGAGGCTGTCCTCAAAGAGGATCTCCACACCATGCGTCAAGCCATCGACTCCTACACCGTCGACAAAGCCAAAGCCCCCCAATCCCTCGACGACCTCGTCCAGGCCGGCTACCTCAAAGCCATGCCGGTCGACCCCTTCACCCATCGCTCCGACACCTGGATGCCCGTCCAGGACGACACCCTCTCCAGCATCGACCAGACAGACTCCGGCATCGACGACGTCCACAGCGGCGCCCAGCAAACCGCCTCCGACGGCACCTCCTACTCCACCTGGTAGTTCGTAGTCTGGCTGTGGGCCACACGCATCCGCAGAAGCTCGGCTAACCACACCCAATCGACTCGTATTCTTTCCGGACAGCATCGTCATCCGTTACATAAAATATCGGCTCCATCTTTTTATGTTCGACGATTTCAGTTATGCCGTTGACAGTGATTGCTTCGTACGCCGGATAACCGGAGGGAAATCCTTGCGGGGGATTTTTTAGTTGGAAAGGCTCTCTACATCTCACTTTCCCACCTTCTTTTTCTAGCATTTGTTTATTCTTGTCTCGCAATGTAAATTGCGCACGACGCCCCCATGGATAACGTAGTAGCTCATCGTAAGAGAAATATCAGGGCGTGTAAGTCCCGGTGGGAGCGTCACCCATTTCGGCAACCTCGAATCGTTTGCCAACGTGAATGTGGCTTCGGGAAACAATTCACATCCCTTAATAGAAAGGAAGGTAACTACTAACAATATCGCCAACAACTGATACTGTTTTACGCGCTGAGTCAGCGTAGCCATTTGTGCCCCTCTGCTATTGGCGGTCAGCATATACGCGACCACTGTAGCATTCGCATACCGATCGACATGACTCTCAATCAAGCCACTCCCCACGACCGCCAATGCACAAGGCGCTATCATCACTCTCGTGCCCAACTCCGCCGCGCCAGCTCTCAACTTATGGAAACGCCATCTCGGCGTCGTACCGGACTACGTCTGGCAACAAACCGACCTCGAGACCCTGATCCTCGCCGACAACGAGCTCTCCGAAATCTCCCCAAAAATCGGCAACCTCAAAAACCTCCGCACCCTCGACCTCGGCCACAATCAACTCACCACCCTCCCTGAAACCCTGGGCGACCTCGCCAGCCTCACCGACTTCCTCTACCTCCACGACAACCGCCTCACCTCCTTACCGCCCTCCCTCGTAAAACTCAAAAACCTCCGCTACCTCAACCTGAGCGAAAACGCCTTCCCGCTCCTCCCCGACTGCCTCTCCTGCCTATCCAGCCTGGTCGAACTCCGCTCGACCGACAACCTCCTCACCGAGCTCCCCGACTCCATCGGCAGCCTCTCCAATCTCCGCGAGCTCCACCTCCGAAACAACCACCTCACCACCCTCCCAGCCTCCATCGCCCACCTCAGCGAACTCCGCCAGCTCGATCTCCGCGGCAATCCCCTCGAAACCCTCCCCGAATCCCTCGTCCATCTGCCAAAACTGGAAAAACTCGACCTCCGCTGGGTCACAACCCTCACCCCACCAACCTGGTTCAAAGATCTCGAAACCCGAGGCTGCCTCATCTACCTCTAACCGTCGCTTCCGCTCACGAAAAGGCGCATACTATGGTCTAAGACACGTCGAGCTGCGTCCGTCCAGCAGGGAAGCGGCCCACCAGGAGACTCCACATGCGTTCCGTCACGCAAATTGGCCTAACCGCCTTCCTCACGCTCTCCGTTGCGGCGTACGCCCAGACTCTGACGAACTCGCCCACGAATTCGCAAACGAACCCCCAGTCGACTCCGCCCTCGCAGACCACGCCCCAAAACGATCCCCAATCGTCCACCCCTGTCAACGCCACCATCCCCTCTGACGTTCCCGCCGAGAAACCCATCCCCGGCCACCCCACCGCCACTCCCAAAGAGAGCAAAGACGCCGCCGCCACCGTCAAGGCCGAAAACAAGACCGACCGCCTCCCATCCCCCGGCGAGGACATGAAGACCAACATCAAGCCCGGCAGCGAAGACGACGTCAACGCCGTAGGCACCCGCAACATCGGCGGCCGCGGCATGGGCAACTGGTACTCCACCGACTGGGAGATCCGCACCGGCAAGCAATACTCCATGGAGATCGAAAAATCCGCTCACATGGTCAACGACCCCGTCATCGTCGAGTACGTCAACCGCGTCGGCCAGAACATCGTCAAAAACTCCGACTGCAAAGTCCCCTTCACCATCAAGGTCATCGACTCTGACGAGATCAACGCCATGGCCCTTCCCGGCGGCTTCTTCTACGTCAACTCCGGCCTCATCCTCGCCGCCGACGAAGAGGCCGAACTCGCCGGCGTCATGGCCCACGAAACCGCCCACGTCTGCGCTCACCACGCCGCCCGCCAGATGACCAAGATGAACTATGCGCAGATCGGTTCGATCCCGCTCATCATCTTCACCCAGGGCTCCTGGACCGGCTACGGCATCTACGAGGCCGTTCAACTCGCAGTCCCTCTCAGCTTCCTCCAGTTCTCCCGTATGGACGAGGCTGAAGCCGACTGGCTCGGCGTCCAGTACATGTACAAGTCCGGCTACGATCCTCAGGCCTTCATCCAGTTCTTCGAAAAGCTCGACGCCCTCGAGAAGCACAAACCCGGCACTCTGGCCAAGGTCTTCGCCGACCACCCCCAAACACCCGACCGCATCCTTCACTCTGAGGAGGAGATCGCCACCATCCTGCCTTCCCGCCCTGATTACATGGTCACCACGTCCGAATTCGACGACGTGAAGGCTCGTCTTGCGCGGCTCGAAAACAAGCGCAAGATCAACGACGGCAAGGGCGGCAACAAGCCCACGCTGCGCCGCACCTCCAGCGGCAACGGCAACAACGACCCCAACAGCACGAACAACCCATCCACCAGCACAGACGATCGCCCAACCCTGGGCCGCCGCAACTAGCAAGAAACGGTATACCCGCCACGAAGTGGCCGCGCGAACCGGGGTCCCCGAAAACAGGTCCTCGTTTGCGGGGTGGCCGAGCGTAGCCGGCCCGTCCGGCAGGACATGCCTACACACGCGCCGATTACAGTGCGCTTCATAAGCCACATTAATCCCACCATTTAGAATTGCCCAGGCAATCAACCAAACAGGTGGGGCAATCGATGAAGCTTTCAAGAAGACAGTTCAACCATGCGATCGGTGCGGTCGCAGCTATAGCCGCCTGCTCGCGCCAGAGCTTCGGATTCACCGAGAATTCAATCAAACTCGGCCTAAACACATGGAGCCTGCGAGCCCTTTCGCAAGAAGAAGCAATCCCAGTCATCATTCAAACGATGAAACAGGCGAGGCTGCAGGAATGCCAGCTCCTGTTCACCCACGTTGAACCCGCGAAGTTCAATCCCGTATTTCCCGCCGGCATCTTCAACCCACCCAAGTCGTCTCCAACGCCGCAGCAACTCGAAGAACAGAAGGCAACCGCAGCCGCGCTGACTGAGTGGCGGCTCTCAGTTCCCATGAGCTACTTCGAAGACATCCGCTCCACATTTGAAAGACAAGGTCTCAGAATAAAATCCTATTCGAACAGATTTGGAAGCTCCGAAGCCGAGATCGACCGCCTATTCCTGATGGCAAAAACTCTGGGAGCAGACTCAATCGTCACCCGCCTTCCCGCAGCCTCCACAAGCATGGTCGCAGCCGCAGCGGACAAGCATCGAATGATCGTCAGCCTTCAAGTCTCCGATCTGGACGAAGTGAAGAAACAGCTCGCCGTCTCTCAGTACTTCCGCATGGATCCCGACATAGGCGATCTGACGAAAGCAAAGATCAACGCAGTGCAGTTTGTCGAAACCAACTACACATCAATGTCTGCGTTCGATCTCAAGGACGCGATGCCGGGAGGCCCAAGTGTTCCGTTTGGCGAAGGAGAGGCCCGCATCAAAGCAGTCCTGCAGTTCTTCAAGAACAAGCAGGTTCCGATCACAGCATACGTAGACTGCGACTACGCCGGAACCGGTAGATCGCCAGAAGAAGTCGTGAAGTGTGCCGCGTACGCCAGAAGCATCATAGGCCAGGCGTAGAAATAACCGCCGAATCGGGTCCCAACAAACAGATCTTTGTTGTGCAAGACCCGGCTGTGCAAGACCCGATTCGGCAGCACAAACCCCACGTCAGCTCTGATTATTCGCGTTATCCCCACCGGTGACATCGTAAGTAGCGCCCGTCACCATCGCCGCCAGATCAGACGCCAGAAACACCGCCGCCGGTGCCAGATCCTCCGGCTTAAGCCACGCCACCCTCAGCGGCTCATGCGGAGCCCGCGTGTCATACGCCTCCTTCTCCGTAGGGTTCTTCGGCGGATTATCGTTCGCCGTCACCTCGCCAATCAGCGCACTCCACCGCGCCTCGTTATGCGTCAGCGGAGTATCCACCAGCCCCGGAATCAGCGCATTCACCGTAATCTTGTCCTTCCCCAACTCCAGCGCAGCCGACTTCATCAGGCCGATAATCCCCCACTTCGAAGCCGAGTACGAAGCCATATTCTTCGACCCATGCTTGCCCTGCATCGAAGACAGCACAATAATCCGCCCACCGCCGTTCTTCACCAGCATCGGCGCAAACGCACGAATCGTATTCGCTGTCCCATTCAAATTATTGTTGATGACATCGTTCCACTCCCAATCCTCCATCTCGATCAACGGCTTGAAGCGCTGCGTCGCCGCATTCGCCACCACAATATCGATGCGCCCAAACTTCTGCTGCGCCTGATCCGCGGTTGCACGCAAGAAAGCAATATCCCTTACATCCCCCACCACCTCCATAAACTGCCGCCCGTGCTGCTTCACCAGCCTGCCCGTCTCCTCCAGGTCTGCCTTTGTCGCCACCGCATATGCCTGCTCCGGCGTTATCTTCGCGCAGATATCCAGCCCCACCACATCCGCTCCATTCGCCGCCATATCCACGGCAATCGACCGCCCGATCCCACGCGCCGCTCCAGTAATCACCGCGACCTTCCCTTTCAGCAGATCGCTTCCAAACGTCCGCCCCGGCCAGGTCTGTTTCTCCGCCAGCGTGTCGGTCGGCTGTTGTCCAAACGCGCTGCTCCCCAACGCCACTCCACCCACAATCGCCCCTCCCGAAGTCAGCAAGTCTCTCCGCGACATGATCGTCCCCTGCCGCTCAACGATCTCTCCAATCGGTCCCTGTGTACGCTGCTCAACACTATTCAACGGTCATCTCCCACGGCATCTAGCCGTCTTCGTAGGATGTGCCGCCTGCCAAAAAGTCTGTCTGTCTAAGAGTTCCTCATCGGACGCGCTTCTCGTCGCCAACAAACCGTCCCGTGTCTTGCAACCGCATCAACGCAAGCGAATATCATGCCCCATCGGTCTCTGAAACCAGACGTCGCAGCATCTCAACTGTCGACACAACGCTAAACCGTCAACACAATCTTCCCCTGCGCGTGTCCTTCCGCCAGGTAGCCTAGAGCTTCCGCCGCCTCGCTCAATCGATAACTTCTGTCAATAACCGGCACAACTCTGCCGCTCTCCAGAAGATCCTTCATAAAGTCCAGGTCCTTCCGCGTCACCTTCGTCAGAAAGAACCCCATCTTCTTCCGCCCCACCCGCGACAGCACCGGCCCCAGCACAAACGCTTCGAAGATCTGAAACAGACCACCACCCGCCGCGACATAGACTCCATCCTCGGTCAGCAACCGCCTGTAGTCGAAGATCGAATGATGAGCATTCGCGGCCAGGATCAGATCGTATCGTTTCCCACTCCGCGTGAAATCCTCTTTGCTGTAATCGATGACACAATCCGCACCCATCAACCACGCCTGATCCACATTCCTAGTACTGCACACGGCGGTGACTGCAGCCCCAAATGCTTTCGCGATCTGCACCGCAAAGGTGCCAACGCCGCCAGACGCCCCTTCCACAAGAACTTTCTGCCCTGGCCGAATCCCTCCCTTATCGCGAAGCCCCTGCAAAGCCGTAATCGCCGCGACTGGCACCGCCGCCGCTTGCTCAAACGTCAGGTTCTCCGGCTTCGTCCCCAAACTCTCCTCTGCAACACAAACATATTCGGCAAATCCGTTCCCTTTGAAACCCGTCACCCCGAACACCTCGTCCCCAATCCGAAACTGTGTCACGTCTCTTCCCACTGCCTCCACGCGACCCGCAACATCGCACCCAAGCACCATCGGCTTTGGCTTCCGCAGTCCCGGCATCCGATCCCAAGGCGCACCTTTCATCATGTACAGGTCCAACGGATTCACCGACGCCGCGCAAAGCCTGATCATCACCTCATTGCCCGCAGGCACAGGTGTCGCGACCTCCACAAACTGCAACCGCTCTGGTGGCCCGTACTCCGTACGCAAAATCGCTTTCATCGTGCCCTCCCAACAGCTTCCACCCCATCTGCTGCAGCAACCCCAAGCGGTTTAGCGGAAGTATAGGCTCATCGGAAGTCAGTCTGTTCCTCCCCGCGATTCTTTCAACAAAACAATCCAGATCTTTCTTACAACCCCATCCAGCACCTGGCATCCTCCGCGCACCGCGCCGCAAGCCAAAGCAATCTCCCACTGTTTATTTACGCACCTGTGACGCCTCAGACGTCTTCATCGCATCGAACTCAAGTCCGCCAACCATCTGGCAATCAAGGAGAATCGACATGAGCAATCTCGACGACATGTTAGAACGCAACAAAGACTTTGCTGCCAAGCGATCTGCTGCGGGCACACTCATGCCCTCGCTTCCGAAAGCGATGCCGCATGTAAAGGCAACCATCATCGGGTGTGCCGATATGCGTGTCGACCCTTTCGACATTCTTGGCCTTAAGCCAGGCGAGGCCGTCGTCATACGTAACATCGGCGGTCGAATCACTCCGGTGTTGTTAGAGGAGTTGGGCCTCCTCGGACGAATCGGTCAGGTTGCCAAGGAGGCTCCTGGCGGCGGCGGAGAGTTTCACCTCATCGTCCTTCAGCACACCGATTGCGGCATCACGCGATTGGCAGGCGACCCCGACAAGCTGGCGCACTACTTTCAAATACCGGAAGGGGAAGTCAAAGCAAAGAACGTCACCGATCCCCGCGCTGCCGTTGCCGGCGACGTCGCCTTGCTCAAAACAATTCCCGCACTCCCGGCCCAGTGGCTACTCTCCGGCCTAGTCTATGACGTAGCGACCGGACTCGTTGAGATCGTAGTACCACCAGCACCCGTTCGGGCCGCGTAAAACTTCTGCGACTGATGAACATTAGTGAACATCCAAAGATTGCCGAAAAACGCGGAGCCGTATTGGTAAGCACGGCTCGCTGCGGAAGCCATTCCGCAGTCTAGTCAACTCCAGCACTACATCGGAGGAGGGACCCACGGCGATAGCGGTAGTGCCACGGCACTCCTGCCTGTCGCGTGGCGCGTTCGGTCTGCACTCCTAACAAGCCACGCGATGGAACTTTCTATAAATGGAGAATCGCGATGGTAACGATGAATCACACCAACCTCACCACCTACAACGTCCCGGCACTGACAGAGTTCTTCTGCTCAGTATTTGATTTTCAACCCTTGGAGAAACGCGGCGACAAATTATCTGTGCTGCGAAATGCCGATGGCTTTCTGTTGACACTGATGTACGACAAGCGCATGACTTCGGAGCAGGGATATCCCGGAATGTTTCATGTCGGCTTTCTTCAGCCCACGCAGGAGGCTGTGGACAGTATGTACGAGAGCTTGAGCGCTCGAAACTACATGCCGCCCAAGCCTGCCAAACTGCAGCGCGGCGGACCGCCAACCTATGGCTTCTACTACGAAGCCCCCGGCGGAGTCATGGTGGAAGTCAGCACAATGAACTTTGCCGAATCGGCCTAACCACTTCTCAAAAGCAAGGTGGGTGAGAGTTTGCATCCTCACCCGCCCACAGTCTACGAACGGAATCCGTCAGCGGTGCTCCCGCTCCGTCAACCAGCCAAACCCAAGCCCCAGCGTCCCCCAAAGCACCGCCTGAATCTCCAGCGCCGCCACGCGAAACTTCCACATCAGCGTCACCGGAAACCCCGCCGGAACCTCATCCAACGCCGGCATAAAGTGCGCCACAACACCCACCACAACCACAAACAGCGCAGCCGCCAGCAGGGAACCGTTCCACTCTCCAAACCTCTTCGCAAACCCGCGTCTCATCTGAAGCGAAAACACCATCGCCGCAATCGAAACCGCAATCAGCAAAAAGTAAGCCCCGGTGCGAACCCCAATCGTCTCTGCGCTCCCAACCGCCGGAGGGTTCGCCGGATACTTCAAATTCGGCACCAACACCACCGCCACATATCCCAGCGCGCCAAGCACAGCCGCCAGCGCCCTCGGCCCTATCTCCCCAATCCGCCCATACGCAAACGCGAACACCAACCCAAACAAACCACCAACCGCAGCGCCAAACACCACCGTGCCCGTCAGCAGCCCAGCACTTTTCTGCACTCTCCTGCTCACCATCTCCGGCTCAGGAGCCTCACCCTTAGCCTGATCCGCAGCCGTCTCAAACGCAATCGCGCGCTCCACCTGCGGCTCGCCAATCCAACGTGCAAACGCGAAGACGAGCAGGCCCGCAACAAGGCCCACCAGCATCCCGCGAAGGAGCAGAGTTCGAGTCATCAAAATTTTCTACTTAATGGCAGGGAAAGCCGAGAAGATGCCGGCCGTCATGCAGAAACTCATGCACCATCGTCCCGCGAAACATCGAGGTAGCGCCCTGCTCCGCGCCCACAAAGTAAATCGCCAGCAGCAACAGCAGCCCACCGAACACCGCATACGGCAGAATCTCACGCACCGGAACAACAGGAACAGAGACCGGCTGTGCAACCGAACCGAAAATAGACTGAGCCATCGTAAAACCTCCAGGGGATCGTGCGTCCCACATACTGCTCATTCGAACGAGGAAAGAACGTCTGGCTCTCAACCCAACCTCAGGTCAATCACAGTGGCGCGACCGCACCGGACTCTCACCGGCTTCTTCCATCCTCTTCAAAATCTATCTCAACCCTAAGTGCCACAAACCCCAGTGTCAAGCTCCCGAAGCATTTCCTGGTTATCAGCGAATCGACGTGACACTCGCGCCCAGTGTAAGCAAACAAACAGCCGCAACCTGAGCTTTAATTTGCGGCTATGTAATCCAGTGGACATATGGCTCCCATAAGCCTACGCTTGAACTTCTACCAGAAAGAGGCCGCACGATGGCCGCACCCCTGCTCTTTTACCCACACCGTCACAACCTAAACGGCACATACGACTCCATCTGTCTGACGTGCTTTGCCACCATTGCGACCACCCTCACCGAACCTGAACTTGCGGTCTATGACCGAAAGCACACCTGCAATCAATCTCTTCTTTCGGAGCGTCGTCACTTCAAACCACCGCACTCCGACTGGCCAGCCCCCAGCAACAACTTCACAGCCGCCCTCAATGGAGGGACTAAAATAGTCGCTTGAGAGTCGCCATCAAACTCTTTCGCAATAATTAACGACAATCCTTTAGGGAACCAGCCGCTGTGCCAGCTCGTCTCACCCTCATCAGCCACGCGCCTACTCCCGCACAGCGCGACGCTCGTTTTCCAGCAGATGAGCCTCTTGAAGAATCTGCCCTCCTCAAGCTCTCGACTCTCACTTGGCAACCGCCGCGCGCCCAGCACGTCCTCGCCGCTCCAGAACTCCGCACCCAACAGACCGCCGCGGCACTCCATCTCGCCGCTACACCAGCCGCAGAGCTACGCGACCTCAACCACGGCATCTGGCAAGGCCGCACCCTCGACGCCCTCTACGCCGAAGACCCCACGTCCATCGCCCAATGGCTCTCCGACCCCAACTCCACCCCACACAGCGGCGAATCGATCGCCGCCCTCATCACCCGAGTCGAAAACTGGTTAGCCAAACTCGCCGCACTCGCCACAGAAGGTAAACACACAAACCACACCATAGCCATCACCCACCCCGCTGTCATCCGCGCCGCAATCCTCCACACCCTCAACGCTCCACCCCAATCCTTCTGGCGCATCGACATCGCCCCGCTCACCCTCACCGACCTCCGCCACAACGGCCGCACCTGGACCCTCCGCTCCATCGCCGATCTCCTCTCCCCTTCGAACGATGAACAGTAAACATTTGCTGGTCTCACTAATTGCTGACCTTATAAGTCGACCTTATAAATTAACCTTATAAGCTGACCTCATAAGCTGACCTCATAAAAAGTGTCATCCTGAGCGTAGCCTCTCGCAGCTTCATCGCGAGAGGCGCAGTCGAAGGACCTGCATTGTCTTGGGGCCGCCACAATTTCTACCTCTTTCAGACCTCCGCTCCGCCGCCCTCCCCTTTCCCCTACGAACGAAGAACCGTAACACTTGCGGGTCTAATAATTCTGCTGACCTTATAAAAAGTGTCATCCTGAGCGTAGCCTTTCGCAGCTTCATCGCGAGAGGCGCAGTCGAAGGACCTGCATTTCTCTTGGAGCGCCACTAATTTCTCCCTCGTTTAGACCCACCTTCACCGACTCAACTGGCATCAGTCGGTGCATGATCGCAGGCGCCCAAACCATCAAAACCCACGCCAAACAAGCTAAAATAGAACCATGAGCACCGCAATCCTTCCCAACCCGCACACCACCGGCTACACCGACGACCACGCCAAAGCCGGCCTCGACACCACCTTCCCCGCCATCGAAACCTGGCAGAACCAGTTCAAGGCCTACGAGATCCTCGTCGACGATCCCGAGTTCACCAGCGTCTGCCCCAAGACCGGTCTCCCCGACTTCGGCCGCCTCACCATCCGCTACATGCCCCGCGAGAGCTGCCTCGAGCTGAAGTCCCTCAAGGAGTATCTCTTCACCTACCGCAACCTCGGCATCTTCCAGGAAAACATTGTCAATCAGGTCCTCGACGACGTCGTCAAAGCCTGCAACCCTGTCTGGGCCGTCATCGTAGGCGACTTCCGCCCCCGCGGAGGCATCTCCACGGTCGTCACAGCCACCTACCCGCGCGCCGAAACACCCCCGCAAAAATAGCCGGACGCCAGATACCAAAGGACCCGGTGCGTAACAAATCGTGATTGTAAGTTCCGCGGAAATATAGCAGACTGACGAAGCACAATCAGCCTGCATCTCCACCCTGCGTTCCAAGGAGATTTTCCGTTGCTCTCTGCCCTCCGTTCCACCGCACTCTCTCTCCTGCTGCTTGGCTTCATGTCGGTCAGTGCTCAAACGACAGGCAATCGAAACAGCCCATACTCGGCGACCAAGAAAGTTACCTTCGTCCAGAAGCTGGCCGATGGCACAACAATCACCCGCGAGTCGACAGCCACGGAAGCACGCGACTCACAGGGCAGGACCGTTCAGACGACTACCACGACAGGCATAGGCGGTCGAAACATGACCCACACCATGGTCATGGATCCAGTTGCTAGAACGATCACCCACTGGTCGAGCGCGACGAAGGAAGCAACCACGATGCACATGCCCGAGCCACGACAAGTAAGTCGATCGGGATCGGTAATTACAAACAGCGGCTCAAATATAGCCAACGCTGTCGTTGGAGCCGGAGATTCCCCTATAGCCATCGGCCCCCCGGTAGTCACCGCGTTCCGAGCAGATCCGAACGTCAAGCCTGCAAGACAAACTGACAGACTCGGCGGTAAGACAATCGCTGGAGTCTATGCCGAGGGAGTCAGAACCACAATCACCTACCCCGTTGGCTCTATAGGCAACGACAAACCCGTCGTCAACGTACGCGAGATATGGACAGCGCCCGATCTGAAGATTGTCATGTTGACCACTGACGACGATCCCCGCAACGGGCTGCAATCCACTGAAGTGACTGACCTCGTCCGCGCAGAACCCGACCCCGCTCTCTTTCTACCCCCCGAGGGCTACACCATCAGGGACCACTCCCCCGAATCCCACTAACCGGGAACATTTGTTCGAGAAGCGGCGTCTACCATTGCATGAAGCACCCAGTGACTTGCAGGCAGCTTGCGATCATCACAACCCTGGCCTGCACGTTCAGCACGCCATGGTCCGCACATTCGCAGGAGACTATTGCCCTCATCACCCCGACGGCGCCGGCTGACGATAAGAGTTTCTACGTAGGCAAGCCGATTGTCCATCCAGAAGAACTCTCCGGCATATGGGAAGTTCCTGACGGTCACGGCGGTGCGGTCGGCATCCATCTCATCCTCTCGACGACCGTGCCCGCGGACTCAACCACGCTCGTCGGAGTCGAACAAGCGTGGCTCAATCTTCAACTTGGGATATACCAGCGAGCCGGATCTATTCTCCAATTCGGCGAAGAGAACTTCTTCGGCGATTCTCCTCGCGGCGGCAGCGTTCGATACGACGACGGTCGACTCCGCCTGCACGATGCAGAATTTGATTTAGACCTCTTGCGTATCAGCGGAGACAGATGGTCAGGCCGTATTCACCGTCAGGGCTTTGACTCTACGACGATTTTGACTCGACCAGGAGCCGGGACAGCGAAGAGCAAACCGTGGTTCGTGGGCACATGGCAGGCCGGTGATCAATCAGTCCAGAGCTGCCTTCACATCACGCAGCAAGCGCCAGGTGAGTTCGTCGGATGGACGGACTCTCTAAACACTTTGGGATCCGCTCGATGTCCTTCTCGTCTCCCGAAACCTCCTAATTTTTATGAGCGTTACGGAGATCTCTTAAAGATACGCATCGTTAACAGTAGCAACGCCGCAACTGACAGTAGCAACGTTTCAATAGAACGGAATGCTCCTGGCGAGATGTGCTGCTCCTACCCCTTCATTGTTACTCCCGGAGACAATGGCACAGTGATGAAAGAGGTCTGGCCTTCGGAATCCAATCAGCCTCCCCCTCAGACTGCATGGAAAAAGATGTCTGGCAATACCTGCATCGTCGCGCCCCCTGAACCGGCGCCACTTCCAGGAAACCCCGAATGCCCGTGCCCCGAAAAATAAATATCAAAAACCTGGCGCATTTTCAGACCACAAAAAGCTGACTGCTAAAACACCACATCAGCCACGCAAACCACCATGTTCTCACCACAAATCCACCACGCCAAAACCACCAAAAATTCACATATCCCCAAACAAAACCACACCTCATCACCCCAAATAAAAAATTCGCAAACCCCACCTGCTATCCTTCCAGCGAGATGGCCTCCTCGACCACGCAGAAGCCCGAACCCTCCCGCACAGCCTCCGTAGCCGGAGCCACCACAGCCCTCGTCCTCCTCACTGCCCTCAACTTCGTCAACTACATCGACCGCTACATCCTTCCCGGCGTCCAGGAGCAGGTAAAAGCCGAGTTCCATCTCTCCGACGAGCACATTGGCACTCTCACCTTCTGGTTCATGATCGCCTACATGTTCACCTCGCCCATCACCGGATGGCTAGGCGACCGCTTCCCCCGCAAGCCCATGATCGTCATCGCCGCCCTCTTCTGGGCCGCGATCAACTTCCTCACCGCCACAGTCCACTCCTACGACTCGCTCAACATTCGCCACGCCGCACTAGGCGTAGGAGAAGCCAGCTTCGGCATCTTCGCCCCCTCTCTCCTCGCAGATTATTACGAGCCAGACCAGCGCAATCGCGTCCTCACCATCTTCAACGTAGCCATCCCCGTAGGCGCTGCGCTGGGCTACTTGGTCGGTGGCACCGTAGGCGAACACTACGGCTGGCGCATGTCTTTCATCGTGTCCGCCATCCCCGCCGCCATCCTCGCCATCCTCATCGCCATCTTCATGAAGGAGCCCGCCCGCGGCGCCAGCCAGCACGAGAAAGCAAAAGTAGAGAAGGGAACCATCCTCTCCCTCATCAAAAACCCTGCCTACCTCTGCTCCGTCCTCGGCTACGCAGCCGTCACCTTCTCCCTCGGCGGCATCTCCTGGTGGATGCCGTCCTTCCTGCAACGCATCGACGGCCGCAGCCAATCCTCTGCCGCCTACATCATGGGCGCCATCACAGTAGTCGCCGGCCTCGGTGGCACCATCACCGGCGGCACCATCGCGCAGAGGTGGTCCCGCACTAACTCCAAAGCCCTCTACCTCGTCCCCGCCATCAGCGCCGCCATCGCAGTCCCGCCCGCACTCTTATGCTTCTTCGGCCCGCACAACCTCACCCTCTACGGCCTGGGCGCCGCCATCTTCCTCATCTTCCTTGGCACCGGCCCCGTCAACGCCGCCACCCTCAACGCCGTCCGTCCCGAGATCCGCGCCACCGCCATGGCCGGCCAGCTCTTCATCATCCACGCCCTCGGCGACGCCATCTCCCCCCGCATCATCGGAGCCGTCAGCGACCGCTCCACCCTCAACCTGGGCCTCGGCTCAACCCTGATCACCATGCTCCTCGCAGCGGTCATCTTCTTCATCGGCTCCCGCTACGCCCCACCCCTGCACTCTGAGCAGCCCGCCATCGCCTGACCACCCTTCTCACTCCGAAAGGGATCCGCGCCATCTCGGCACTCTTTGGAACATCTTCGACATGACACCCGAAGGACGTTCCGCCACTTGGGACGAACAGATAGACTACGACTGTTGCCATCCGAACAACCATTAACCCGCTCCGACCGACTCGTATGAGGATTTATTGCACTCTGCCGTTCATCTCATTCTCCCTCTGCTTGCATGGATCGTCGCACTCGCCTGGCTATGGAAAGCGATCACAGCTGCCGTCTTCCTCCGTCGCGTTCCCGATCTCACCTCACCCGCGCACAATCTGACTCCACCCAACAACCCATCCCTCACCGTCGTCATCCCCGCACGCAACGAATCCGCCAATATCACCGCCTGCCTCCAATCACTCCTCAACCAGCAACACCCCAACCTCCACCTCATCGCCGTCAACGACCGCTCCACCGACTCAACCGGCACCCTCATGGACGCCCTCGCCGCGCAACACCCAGACAAACTCACCGTCCTCCACATCACCGAACTCCCCACCGGCTGGCTCGGCAAAACCCACGCTATGGCTTTCGCCGCGCGCCACGCCATCTCCCTCCAGCACCCCGACTATCTCCTCTTCACCGACGCCGACATCCTCTTCCGCCCCGACGCCCTCCGCCTCGCCCTGGCCCACACCGTCGCCACCCAAGCCGATCACTTCGTTCTCCTCCCCACCGCCCTCGTCCGTTCCACCGGAGAAGGCATGGTCCTCAGCTACCTTCAAGTCATGGGCCTCTGGGCCGTCCGCCCCTGGCGCGTCGCCGACCCCAAGGCTCTTCGCGACGCCGTCGGCGTAGGCGCTTTCAACCTCCTCCGCACCTCCGCCTATCAACAAATCGGCGGCTACGAAGCGCTCCGCATGGAGATCGTCGAAGACCTCGCCCTCGGCAGCCGCATCAAGCGAGCCCGCCTCCGCCAGCGCATCGCCACCGGTCCTGACCTCGTCAGCGTTCACTGGGCCAGCGGCGTCAGCGGAATCCTCAACGGCCTCATGAAGAATCTCTTCGCCATCTTCCGCTACAACCCAATCGTCGCGCTACTCTCCTGCGTCTGGTTCACCCTCTTCTGCATCGTCCCCGTGGCCTTCCTCTCGCTCCCGCAGACGCGCACGCCGGCAATCCTCACCTTCGCCGCTATCGCGTTCCTCTACTTCCTCTCCAGCCGCCAAAGCAAAGTCTCTCCCTGGTATGCAGTCCTCTTTCCCATCAGCGCCACCCTCATCGTCTATTCCATCGTCCGCTCCATGATCACAACGCTGAAGAACGGCGGCGTCACCTGGCGAGGCACCTTCTACCCACTATCCGACCTACGCAAGAAGCCGAATCCCACGCGATCTCCGAGCTAGCCTTCAACCTCCGCTGCCGGCTTCCTCCACAGCGAATCCAGCACCACCGAGGTCTCAATCTGCCGCTCAGGCACAGTCCAATACTTCTTCAACAACCGAACCTTCTCGTTAGGACTCACTCGCGCAAAGCCATGCAATTCAGCCAAATCAAGAAAAACATGCCCGACGCTCGTGCTTCAAGTTTTATGGATGCTAACATTGCTCCTCACACCTGGAGGTGCTCATGGCAAGGCGGTCCTTCCTTCGTCAACTGGTCGCTCTACCGCTTGTTGGCATGACGTCCTGGGGTCAGGGAACATCGCACAAGTCTCTGAATGTCATGATGAAAAGTGCCTGGGGCTCCGATGACCCGACCAAGGCAGCCTTTCCATTTCTGCACGGCCTCGCGCTCTCCGAAGCTGGACACTCGGTCCAGATATTTCTCCTCGGTGAAGCGGTCTCACTCATGCGAAAGTCCGTAGCCGCTGCAGTCGTGCCGGTTGGCTGGCCGCCGTTGGAAGAGGCGCTCACAAAGATTGTCGCAAGACATGTTCAGATCTATGCTTGCGGTGCCTGCAGCCGCGCCCGCTCCGTAGCCCAAAGCGACTTGGATCAATGGGGCGCGAAGTTTGGCAGCCCCACCATCTTCGTATCTCTCGTGGAATGGGCCGACCGGGTGATCACCGAGTAGTTTTCATCTTTCAAATGAAGACTCAAAGGCCGAAATGCAACATTTACTGCTTCGGATAGGTGACCGACTACGTCTGCCTCTCCGCATGCAAAACTTCAGAGAGGCACCAAACGCTAATGCAATCCATTCCACCACCCAGTACAGCGTAATGCCTCTACTGAATGCAACGTTATGCCGCCAACCAGAGCTCGCCAAATCGTCTGATTGACTTCTAGACTGGTGTGAATACTGAAGTATAGTTGGAGCCGGTCTTATGCGCGTTACGTCATTGCTGCTCTCGGTGTTCATTATTGCGGGGTCGAGAATGGTTCCGGCAGCCACTGCCCCCGATCAGGAGGTCTTCAACGTCATTCGCCAAATCGATCCAACCCTTGTCAGCGACAAGATTTTCTATCGGAATGTAGTGGCTCCCGATCTCGATCTGGTGATCGCAATAGGGAGCACGGCGGCAGGGGCGGCAGGTTCCGATTCTACGGATCTTTGGTGGGATGAGAATCGAAAGCTCGGTCTGTTCCTGCAGGAGAAGGCGCGTCCTGATCGGGTTTACTTGCTCACGCTTACTGCGGGGCCTCCGGATTGTGGAGCGCGCATCGAGCGCGCTACCTCGACCGACACTGTCATCTCCTGCACCGGTGAAAAGTCGCGCCAATGGATGAACCAGAAGTTCGTGTACGACGTTCGGGCCAAAGCGCTGGTTAGCCACTTCGCCTATCAGCCCTTTGCGATGATGCGGGTTTTGAACGATTCTGGCCGCACAGTATTTGTAGGCATTGACGGGGCAAGGCTAGTGGCTGTGGAATTCCGGCCGGGTGAATCTCCTGAGTTTGGGATTCTGACTGAGCGCGAAGCCGCGCCATGGCTGGCTCGCGTAGGGACAAGTCGGGGCACCGAAGGTATGGAGCAAAGGCAGGTTCTCTATCTTGTGCCGGAGAATCCCGCGCCGATTCGCTTCGGAGGAGCAGACGCGTTTACATTCACCCAAGCGTACATGGAAAGGAGTATCCATCGTCTATTGTGGACAGCCATAGCAAAAAGTATCCGTTGCCTCAGTCCACATACGATGATTTCGCCAAGGCGCGCCCTGGCCGTATGGCGGACGGATACCGACGCGAGGGCACAATTATCGAAGAATACATCGGTCCGGTGCAGCTCGAAGGCGACAAACTCTGGTTCGGCAAGACTTTTTACGACGGAGAAGGAAACACCGGAGTTGGTAGCTTCGGCTACTTTGATGCGACCGATCGTCAGTATCACCTGTTCGCTCTACCAGAGGTGGCCGATTTCTCCATTTCGCCCATCCATGTAGAACCCGATGCGGTCTGGATTAGTATTTATCATGCTGGCGAATGGGGCGACTCGCCAGCAGGCATACTTCGATATGACCGCAAGACGCACGCTGTACGCAAATATGATTTGCCGGACGATGTGAATGGATTCGTCGCGTCTGGGAACCGCTTAGTGGCGTACACGAGCTCGGGTATTGCGATAATCGAAGACGATCAGACGACTCGATATCTCGTCGATCGCACCACCGACGGCCGCCTTCGACTTGCACAAGCGACTCATTGAAATCGAAATCCATCCGAATTCGCGGACTAGTCTTCCCAGCTCAGCTCCCAAACGGAATTCCCATGGTCTTCAAAGTTCGATTGTGGGCGCAGTACCGGCTAAGCGAAGTAGTACCGAAATGCCTAAAAGTGGGTCTTCGGCAACTTCGCAAAAACCAGGTCCGACTTTCGAAGCCTCAATCTGGATTAGCAGTCCAGATCACGCCGACTTCACGTGACGAGGTGGGAATGTAGTGGGGAACTGGATAATTCTGCATCGGGAACGCCGCTAGTAGAGGGACAACGGTGCACGGGTGGCCGCATTTTCGTGGAATACAGCATCAAAACCTGTAAAGCCCAGGATCGAACAAACCCCTTCATAACAGTGACTTCCATGTGGCGCATTAGTTTCACGCCAAAAGCTATACTTGTTACTGAGACGAAAACAAACTGGCCTGGATTCAGTCCGGGGCTCAACCCATTGATAACAAGTATTTTAGGCGTAACTCCTTTGCTATGAATATTTTGCAGGCGAGGATACCCTGTAACCTATTGAATATAAGTAATTTACGTCCAAAATACCCTAAGGGGGTAGGGGGGTACCCGCGACATAAGGCTAAACGCTGAAATGCACGTCGTTGCTAGCAGATATCAATAAGAAAAGGTATTTAGACCTCGACCAGCACCCGTCCATACCGCTTCTCGACATACTCATCGAGAATTACCTGAAACTCCTCGACGATCTGATCACCCTTCAACGTGGTGAACAGCTTGCCATCGACATAAACCGGAGCCTTAGGCTCTTCGAACGTTCCAGGCAGAGAGATTCCAATGTTTGCATGCTTCGACTCGCCGGGTCCGTTCACAATGCAGCCCATCACAGCCAGCTTCAACTCCTCGACTCCCGGATACTGCTTCTTCCACTCCGGCATCGAAGCCACAAGATAGCCCTGAATTCGCTCCGCCAGCTCCTGGAAGTAAGTCGAGGTAGTCCGCCCACAACCAGGGCAGCTCGTCACCTGAGGCATGAAGCTGCGAATCCCGAGCGACTGCAGAATCTGCTGCCCGCAACGAACCTCTTCCGACCTGTCCCCGCCCGGCGTCGGAGTCAAACTAACTCGGATCGTATCCCCGATCCCCGAAAGCAGCAAAGGAGCCAGACCCGCAGCCGAAGCCACAATGCCCTTCATCCCCATCCCCGCTTCGGTTAGCCCAAGATGCAGCGCATAGTCACAACGCTTCGCCAACTCGGTATAGACATCGATCAGGTCCCGCACCCCGGAGACTTTGGCCGACAAAATAATCTGATCTCGCCGCAATCCATAACGCTCAGCAGCCGCAGCATTATCGAGAGCCGACACCACCATCGCCTCCATCATCACATCGCGAGCGGGCAGGGGATTGGCACTCTTCGAATTTTCGTCCATCATCTTCGTCAACAGCGCCTGATCGAGCGAACCCCAGTTCACGCCAATCCGAACCGGCTTCTGATGCTCGACAGCAACCTCAACCATCGTCCGGAAGTTGTCGTCATCCTTCCGCCCGATCGACACATTGCCAGGATTGATCCTGTACTTCGCGAGCGCCTTCGCGGTCTCGGGATACTTCTTCAGCAGCAGGTGACCGTTGTAGTGAAAGTCCCCAATGATCGGAGTCGACCAGCCCTTCTTGGCGAGTTCCTCGACGATCGCCGGGACAGCCTTTGCCGCCTCGTCGTTGTTGACCGTCACGCGCACCATCTCGGAACCCGCGCGAGCCAGCGCCGCGATCTGTTGTACCGAGCTCTCGACATCGGCTGTATCTGTATTGGTCATCGACTGCACGACAACCGGTGAATCCGACCCCACCCGAATCCCACCAATATTCACCGTAACCGCACGTCGACGCTGTATCTCAGGCATAAACTCTCCACCCCCAAGTTTACCACCGCAGCACCAACAACCTGCGCGATACACTACCAAAACGTGGCCCGGTAGCTCAGTTGCATAGAGCAGCGCACTCCTAACGCGAAGGTCGCAGGTTGGACTCCTGCCCGGGCCACCACAGAATCAACAACTTACAGACAATCGAAACTCCAGCAGAAACCTGTGGGATACGATTGAGATACGGCAAGCGAATAATGAGATACGACGGGCACTTCGCCCGTATCTCACTGCATTGGGATTGTTTATAGGCCTGATTGCCTCTCCCGCCGGGGCCGCCACCAAGTACTACTCAACCTTCGGTGAAACCGGTGTTATTCCGGTCGAATGCACCCAGGAAGTGGGCATCGTGAGCCCACTGCTGGCCGAGTTCCACTCGCCAGCCAACTGGACCTGGATAGTGGCCTGTGACGAGTCAGCGTGGCAGAAGATCGAGGTCATGTCTGGCTTCCCGAAGGCTCTCAACGGCCAGATCATGGGGCTGACAGACCTGGAGCGTAAGATAACCTACGTGCGGGGTTGGGTGATGCTTCACCCTCTCAGCCCGGATCAGGATGCTAAGCCGCGGCATGTAATAGCTCACGAACTTGGTCACGTCCTGGCCAACACGCGCGATGAGGTCAAGGCGGAGGCTAAAGGTCAGGAGTTGATGAAGGGTGCGCAGTCCACCATCGCTGCCAAGTAGAGTCCTACTTGGTCATACGCGCCCGGTCATAACCGGCATAGACCCACACAGCACCAAAGGCGAGGAGCACAAGCGAGGCGCGAAGGTGATGCTCCGTGAATAGGAAGATGATCCCTCCTATCAGGAACAGGAGACAGAAGGCGGCACAGAAGGCCAAGAGCCGGGTATAGCTTTCATCCTCGACTCGTCTGAAGCCCTTTACTGGTCTACCGAGATGACCGAAGAGTCCGGCGCCCATGTAGCTGTCGAGGAATTGTTCGAGGTTCCATCTCATGGCTGACAGCCTACCACCCTCGAACTCGGTCTAGAATGGCGGCTATCGGGACGGTGCGAAGTGAGAGTGCTCTACTACGGTCTAGCTGTGTTATTTGTTCTCATGATCTGCATGGGGATATGGGATTTGCACAAGTGAGGAGAGAGCTTAGGCGCTTTTCTCCATCAGTTCCTCAATCTTCTCGACAGCCACCTGCCAGCTTGTGTGAACCTCGTGACTGAGAGTCTCGAGCACACCGATGGCGGCCTTCGGGGCGCCCTCGGTCTTGAGATACTTTGTCAGGATGGCGATGTCATCGTCGAGACGCTGGAGGTTCTCTCTTGAATGGTTGCGATGCGCTCGGAGATCGCAGAGGTATCGCGAGAAAGTTCAGGGGCTTTCACAACAGGCTCGTCAATAAACTTCAGAGTGCTGACATCCTGACGAAATCTGGTCAAGTAGGTTCCTGGCAGTTCGATGTCAACGGAGCTCTCAGAGCGAACACTCATAATCTTCCAAACTGAGTCGGATTTAGCTGGTATCACCCTTTCACCAAGTCGAGGCATGCGGGGAGCCGTAGGCGTGTCTAGTGGAAGGGTGGGATGTGAGGCCTGTTTGCGTGCCTTTGCCATAGTGCAATAGCTTAACAGGAACGTTTACGCTGGTGACCGGAGGTCAAACAGAGATGGCAGACGATTCAAACGAACCAGTTGAAAAGCTAGTCGATCAGTTTCCAGAAGCCACGGGTGCTGATCTTGCGTACAGCATCTCGAAAGCCGGGTTGGCATCCATACCGGTAATCGGGAATCTGCTTGGTGAGGTTTACGGCTTATTCGTAGCGTCACCAGTTCAAGAGAACATGAAGGCATTTCTGATTACTCTGGCTGAAGTCGTCGACTTGCTTCGTGCCAATGGGGTCACCAAGGAAGATCTGCAAAACAATGGGTTCTTTCGGGATGCTGTTACTCAAGCTGTGAAGATTTCCGCTACGTCACGTCAGGAATCAAAACGGGACATGCTACGCAATGCGTTGCTAAACATTGCTCTTAACCCTTCAGCAGACGAGGATCAAATTCAGCTGTTTCTTCAGATGATTGAGACGATGACTCCTACACAGATCGCCCTGCTGAATTACTTTCGGAATCCCCATAAGCGTCTTGCAGAGGTCTTCGATTCTACTCGGGTGGCTATGGGCCTCCCCCTAGACCAAGGAATCTATGGTGTGATGCCCCATTTGTCGAGTAAACCAGATTTGGTCAAGAACCTCATTCTTGATCTTTACAACAGAGGTCTGATTCCTTTCAGTCCGAAGAACAACGTGCTGGAAAGTACAACCATCACGAACACAGGAATTCAGTTTCTAAACTTCGTCCTAACGAACCCCCTGGAGAAAGCTTAGCGGTTTCGGCTCAGATGCTGGTCACTCCTGAGACTCAGCCCATCCTCTCTGCCAAGCCTCACTCTTGGTATCGTCATTCTGTCCACCGCTCCGACCACACTCAAAGCCCTTGTCGTAGTCGGCGATCTCTTCATCTGTGTGCTTACGCAGCATGAATGGTTCTGTGTCGGCGGTGGCCTCTCCGCTGAGGCCGCCTTCGCTGTAGTCTTCTTTGCTGCTTTCTCGGCTGTCATCCAGTGGGATTGTCATCATTAGACCTCGTTGCAGGAGTCACAGCCTTTTCCATGTTCGACGAGGGCCGTGTAACAAGATTGGATGTTGTTCATGCGGTCTGAGGGTTTCTCAGTGCCTAGACGATTAACTCCTTCGCCACAGCTGATCAGGAATGCCTGTGCCAGGATCATGCCGACATCACAAGCAGGGATGTCTTCAATATCCCAAAGGGCCAAGAGCTTGTCGTGGTCCATTACCGTGTCCGATGCTTTGAAGAGAAGAAGCGCATCACCCTGGTTATGATCCCGCCACGTCTCCGTGCGTCTTCAGCCTCAAGCTCCTTCATTCGTTTATTGAACTGGCGCATATCCTTCGCCTGCTCTTTAGCTCTCAGATGCGCTTCGACTGAACCGCGGTCGTCTCGATCTCCGAAGCCCATTGGCTTGTATTGCTTCTTAAACTTGACCTTCTCTGCCATTCGATCCTCACCTTTTCAACTTACCGTATTGTTCACTAGTCAGGTTCAGCCAGATACCTCCGCGGCCGACTGCGATCGCATGATCGATCGCAGCTATGTCCTCTAACTGCTTGGCTGCTCCGCCGGCTTTCGCCATAGCCATGATTTTGTCGGATGACTGGAAGGTGAGTGTCCGGGGTAGAGACGTCTTCAGATCGTCCTCCAGAAACTGACAATACCAGCCGCCGCGGAGGAAGAAAGTCATGTAAATCCGATGCCGCGGAGTGTGACGATCCATGTCTGATTACTCGCTCGACACAGCAGTGCGGCTGTTACCCCATATGTCTACTGTGGCGTAGGTGGCACCACAATGAGGACAGCGTGAGAAGTCAAAGGTCAGTCGGACGATATCGGCGGGACGGATAAGCTTCTCGCAGGATGGACACTTATCAGAGAGGCTGACTTCAGTGGGAAGAGGATGCGTGCGTCTCATGTCGGGATTATATAGCGAACAAAAGGCGAATACGTGGAAATCGGATCGGCGCATTGCAAATGCTAGACTTGCGGGCATGCAAGACCCGACGAACGGCGAACAGCAGAGTGGGTACGAACTGCCGGATGACGAATTGGACCGACAGATAGAGAAATTCCTTCAGTGGATTAAGACTGACCCTGCTCGTGTTTCGCAGTGGATTCAGGCTCTAGCAAGCGTAGCTCTAATTGGTGTGACTCTTGGACAGTTGATCGTTTCATGTTCTGGCTCGAATCAGACCGACAAGCTGATTACGGCTGCGGATAGGAATGCTGCCGCTGCTGAACGATTCTCAACTTCCGCAGATGGGATTCAGTCGGGCGTTAAGGATGCTGTTGCGAAGCTCAATCTTCAGGCCAAGCAACTTTCAAAAGGTGCGGATCAGACTGCAAGGCTCGCTAAGGCAACTGAGGGGGCAAACTCGACGGCATTAGAATCTGATCGGCCCTGGGTGGGAGGCTCAGTCACTGTCTCCGGTTTTGAGGTCGGCAGCGCGGCTGTAATCTCAGCCCTATTTATAAACGCAGGAAAGAGGTCAGCGCGTATTACATCTATCGGTATAAGGGAATTCCCGGCACCGTCGTTCCCAGCTGATCCTGACACGCAATTTGCTAAGTCAGGGCCTGTCGGGAGCAAATCGATCCTTATTCCCGGTCAAGTCTTTTCGACCAATCAAACCCTTCCGTCCCCTTTGACTCAAACTGATCTTGATTTGCTGAAAGGGGGAAAGATGATCTATTTCATCATTGCCAAAGCCGAGTATGAAGACGCTCAGACGAAGGAGAAATACTGGACCCACCTTTGCTTCGAGTACTATCCGGAAATCAAGAGCTCAACAAACCCAGGCTTTGGCAATTGCCCTGAATACAACGAAGCAAAGTAACGACACGTGAAAAAGCCCCTCCGGTTAGGGAGGGGCTCTGTGTTGCTAGTTGAAGCGGCCGTGTCGTATGAAGTTACCGATCTGAAACAGTTGAGGCAACGGAGAGTTTCCCCCAGCCGCACCAAACGAGTAGAACGCTCCCATGTTCTCTGTCCCTCCGACAGTCGTAGCGTTCAGCACGCCATAATTCTCAGTCACACCCAGTCGAATCTCGGTAACCCAGTCCGTCCATTGATTGTTGCAGGCACCAGACCCTTGAGTGATCGTGCATTGGGTGAGGGCTGTTCCGGTGAAGAACAAGCTGGAATCAGTCAGCTCGAACATCGTACCGTTGGGGCCTCCGCCAGGGTTACCTAAGGCGGATACGCCGTAGATCTCTGCGTAGGCTCCTCCGGTCAGGATGATGTTCGATCCGTTGTGCTCCGTCTTGTAGCCCAGTATCCACATCTTGCAGCCACTGCATTGCAGCTTGGCCGTGAGTGGCTGTTCCTGATTCAGCTGCCGAGCCCAGAAGCTCTGGCTCGATTGCAGAACGATAGGAGTGCTGCCACCCAAGATGCAGTTCTCACAGAAGAGATTGCCCGCGCCGGCCGAGCTCGTATAGCTCGACGTCTTATCGTTCAAGATGACGACTGTACGACTGCCAGTGTGAATGATCCCGTTCTGCCCTTCGGGGCATCCCTCGATGATCAGAGGTGTGGTGCTGACGCCTGCGATGGTGAAGACGATGTTGTAGGTTGTTCCCGGTGGAGGCGCCGCGTAGTTGCAGTTGACATGGTTGATCGAATCCGGGACGGTGATGGAATACGTGCCGCTTGCTACGATGTTGAGTCCATACTGACCAGGTGGCGCGTAGATGGTAGAGACTCCACATCCCGCCATGGTTGTTCCCCAGGTCGAGATGTCATCGCCAAACTGACACCATGTCGCCGCCGGCGGATCCGACGCCACTGGCGTCTCCTGTACCGGAAGATTCAGAGTGTTCGGAGTGACAGCGGTATCGAAGAGGGACTGGGGAGTGCCGGTGGAGTGGAACGTGATGTTCCCCGGCGCGTCCGTGATGCAGGTACCAGTCCCGCAATCGGTGATGCTGGCTGTGTACCCATTCAGCGTCGTGTTCTTGATGAAGAACGTCGATGGCTGAAAGCCGCTGGTGCTTGAGTTCTTGAAGGCTATGGCGCCATTCAGCGCATAGACTTCAGAGTCCATCACGACAGCGGAGGAGTTGAGATCCAGGTTGGTCATCGCCGGGACGCCGAACGGTTGGAACGAGAACAGGTGTCTCCAGAACGTCTTCAGCTGGTTTCCGAAGATGCCAACTGAGGTCTGTCCCTGAATCGTGATGTTCTCGCCCGTCATGGCGAACGTCGTTGATCCCGCGAGTACTGCTTCAGCACATCCGTACATCGAGAAGTTCTTGAGTAAACCCGGTCCCTCTTCTGCTCTCGACATATTGAGAACCGCAGGACACTTCGAATCATCAGCCCATGCGGCGATGTTGCCCATCACTGCGTAGTTCGATGGCACATACTCTGTTACGTCGATGCTGGGATTGCCCGCGCCGAGTTCGAAGCCGATGTTGAAGATGTTGACGTTGTAGGTGTTGTTGGTGTTGACGGCGTTCTGATTCCAGAAGCTCCCGGATACACTTCCGACCGCCGAGTTCGGCAACAGCTTGAAGATCGATTTGTAGGGTCCATCTCCCCACATTGACCAGTACGCGCCAAGTGGAGTGATCTGGTCACTCGTGGCATACACCCCAGCTGGGAAGTAGATGAAGAACGGAATGAAGCCTGCGTTGGTGGTGCCATTGAACAGGTTGCCGTTGTACATCGGGGTCGCCGCTGACGTGAACGTCGGCGCCGTCGCCAGAGTCATCTGGGTTGCTGTGATCGTGGATCCCGCGGCGATGGATGAGAAGAACCCACTCTTTAGCTGAACCTTCGTCGCACTGCTACCTGCAACATATCCAGCTCCGAGGAACTGAGGTCCGGAGACGTAGGTGACAACAGGATTGCCGGCGATCGTCGACACCATGGTTCGAGGCAATCGAGCGATCTTGTTGGTCATCGTGGGACAGATGTCACCTGAGACCAGAGTCAACGAAGTTGCACTCTGAACCGATGCAATCTGATGCATGGCTCCGTTGATGTACATCGGGCCAGTGGTGATGCCGGTGAATGGCGTTCCGCTGAGGCCAGTGACGATAGAGGTCCCAGTGCAGCTGACCTGCACCGCATCGCCGCCGCGCATCATTGAGAACAGATACGTCAGGCAATCGGAGTTGTCAGTAACGCCATCAGGAACCGGAGTGCAGATCCCGTTGCTCATAGCGTTGATGACTGGATACGCGCCAGCACTGAAGAATCCAGGCGGGAAAGCGATCGAGTCATTCAGCTTCGCGCCGGAGTTGATCGCCGTCGGTGCGATGACAGTGATGGTCCCATTGACATACGTCACGGTGTCGGTGCCTGGGTTCGCCAGGGTACCGGGATTCATCGTCGAGTTGAAGCTGCCCACCGTCGACGTTTTCGTCGCTGATGGGCTGCAAAGGGGTGGAGGTGTGGCGAAGACAGCAGCGCCAGCCCCCACCTGAACGGTGGGAGCTGCGTTGCTGACGACGGTGTAGATGCCTGGAGGGACTTCGTCACCGACATGCATCATCAGTGGTGTGCAAGCAGCGGTATAAGCCGTGGCGAAGGCTGGAACCGTAGCCATGCAAAGGCAGACGAGCGTAAATAGGTACAGAAACGGTCGTCGCATTAGTCGATCACCAAGTAGTTGAAGCAGGCAGGGTTTGTAACAGGAGCCGTGGTAGAGACAACGAAGCTCGTACCAACAGTGCGAGCTGTTACGGCAAGGACGGTTGGCGTGGTATTGCAGGTGATCCCAAGACGAGTGCCGAGGGAGGAATCCCAGGTCAGGACGATATCGCTATTGGCCGTCACGGCTGTCGTTGTGACCGTAACGCTGGTCAGTCCAGCCGTTATCGACACAGCTCCAACCGAACTAGCTCCCGAACATGCGCCTGTAGCGTTGGTGCAATTTGTAACGGTGAGGAAGTTGGTTTGCTTCAACAGACCTGCACCGTACGTCCACAAAGCGGTGATGGTCTGAGTCTGGTTGGCAGAGGGAATGATCGATGAGTACTGGGGAAACGTGTAGGTATTCCCATCGCTACCAGCAAACGTCATCGTGTTGTTGAAGGTCTCAGTCTTGGATGTAGTGCCACCAGCAATCGAGAATCCTGTTGCGTTGGCGGTGGGTGTGACACCGTTAACTGTGGATCCTGTGAGGGCCGCGCCCGCTTTAGGAGCGAGCGATGACAGCAATACTCCCGAGTCGACAAACGTTCCTGTCAACGTGCTGAAGGAAGGAAGATCGCCGATCACACTGGTCGAGGGTCCGTTTCCACCGTTGGCGATGACTGTAAGAGTGTCGGTGTTGCCGGACTGAGTGATCGTCAGGGTGGAAGGGCTGCCTGAAACCAACTGCTTCACCGGAGTGAACCAGGGTGCGCCATTATCCGACTCTTCAATCTGGCCGGGGCCTGAGAAGTAGGCTTGCTTGATCGTGCCAGGACTAGAGACAGTGATGGCAGAGTCGCCAGCGCTTCCAACTTGCCAGTTCAGTTGCGAGTTGTTGGCAGTGTCGACCTGAACGTAATTGGAAGCCGCGGCGGCGACGGCGGCATTGGCGGCGCCTAGTGTATCGGACGCAGCAATCGCAGCAGCCTGAGCAGCAGCAGCGGCAGAAGCCGCGGCGCCGGCCGTATCAAATGCAGTGAGTGGCTGATAGGCAGCGGTCCCGAGAGTAGGAAGGTTTGCAAGGTCGGTGTACGAGCCAGAGATCGCAACAGTAGCCAGCTGCGTTGAAGTCTGGTTTGCCGGAAGCTGTATCGTTCCAAGCGACGTAGACGAAGCAGGGAACATTGATCCGCTGGGACCAGTTGGACCCGCCGGGCCTTGTGCTCCAGTCGCACCCTGTGGACCAGTAGACCCTGTCAATCCAGTGGGACCTGTGGGTCCGGTTGGGCCAGCTACTGTGCTGGCGTCGCCGGTAGCACCCGTCGGTCCAGCTGGACCAGTTGCGCCAGTGGCACCTGTTGGTCCGGTTAGACCCGTCAGACCAATTGGTCCAGTTGGGCCGGCAGGTCCGATAGAGCCTTGTGCGCCAGTCGATCCAGTCGTTCCAGTGATGCCGGTCGGGCCGGTTGGACCAGCGGGACCAGTTGCGCCTGTGAGACCTGTCGGTCCAGCCACGCCTTGTGCTCCAACCGATCCTGTTGCTCCGGTGAGTCCGATAGGTCCAACAGGTCCCTGAACACCAGGTATTCCCTGAGGGCCAGTCGGTCCAGTAAGACCGATTGGACCGGCAGGTCCGGTGGCACCTGAGCCAGCAGTGCTACCCGTCACGAGAACGAACGAACCTTCGACGCAGACATAAAGTTGCCCACCCTCATAGTCCTGCACATAGAACGAAGGGCTTACGCAGGTGCTCGGAGGAGCCGCCGTGCCGTACGCAACCTGAATCTGTTGGAAGTTGCTTGTCTGCGCAGGCGGCGCGTAGCTATCCAGGGCCCAGGTGGCTCCGGTGATGTTTGCGACCGCCGGCAGAACGAATGCATGCTGATTGCTGGCCGAGATCTGAATCGAATAGAGGATATTGGCTGGAGTCGTCAGCTTCGAATCGGGGATCTGGCAGACTCCGGTGATGGCGCCGCCCGTGATCGTGCAAGGAATCGCAGCAGGAGAATTGAGTCCACCGCCGCCCTGCGTGAATGGAATCGGCTGACCGCTGGACGAGACCGGCGTGAACAGGACCGTACCGGAAGCTACGGTCATTCCACCCATCTTGATGGTGTGCGCGGTGATGGTCGTCATTTGCGCGCGAGAAAGCGAAGTAAGGCCAAGCACGCACAACAGTGCGGCTGCTTTGAGCAGTCGTTTCATTTGGGGATCCTTATGGGGCTGGAGCTAGAGGGAAACGGAGGGAGAGGTAGTCTTGTGACGGTAGGGGACTTGGTGAAGGAGGGCGACTTCGGCTCTCTCGCGGAGCCGCTGATTCATCAGTGCGTTGAAGGCGACGATGTCGGTCTGCATCAGTGCGGTCTCATCATGCGTGAACTTCGCCATGAGATTGAGAACCGGGGTGCGCTCGTAGTACCCGTTCAGTTCCGAGTGTGTGAGAGTTGCCTTCCAAGTCTGATAGCCAGCTTCGGAAACGGTCCCAGCTTTACGCATCTCGGGGTAGTGGATCGTCTCGTCAGTGCAGAGCTTGGCGTGGATCTCAGCCAGCTTCTGTCCGGGGACCAGAGTCGTGGGACCATCACACGCGGGACACGATACGTTTCCCGCTTCGTCGACTAGGCCAGCCTGCTTCGCCATATCGAAGTGAATGTTCGCGGTACAGGGAGCGAAGTCTTTCGACATCGCCTCGGCTAGATCATTGCAAGCTGGGCAGTCAATCTCAGGGATGATGGTGTCAGGTGGATGAGCGTAGCCCTGTGGGAATACGGCAGGTGCTGGAGCGTATATGCGAGTTGGTCCGACGTGGTGATCCTTTACGTGCTCTGTAGTTGAGG
Source organism: Tunturiibacter psychrotolerans (assembly GCF_051013365.1). GTDB lineage: Bacteria > Acidobacteriota > Terriglobia > Terriglobales > Acidobacteriaceae > Edaphobacter > Edaphobacter psychrotolerans_A. The sequence goes on from NZ_CP132941.1 coordinate 4,736,335, forward strand.
CAAGAAGCTTCTCGTGCGCGGCGCCGCGAGCACACCGGTACAGGTCCGGATGCTGGTGAACGTTGGCGCGTGGAGTGTGGAAGCAGAAGTGTTTGTGAGAATTAAGAAGTCGCTGGGGCATTGGCTACCTTCGGAGAGACAGTCTGAGTTGTCGGGTTGTAGGTGAAGTTCTCTACTCCACCAGCAATCAGAGTGTTGTAGACATCAACCGTGACACCAGCCGGGTCGGCGAGGACCAGCCCATAGGGAGACAGGTTGTTCCCGTTCGCATCCTTCGCGGGAGTTCCGTCAGCATTGTTGAACGTCACCCGGTTCACAAGCGGAACGATGGTCGCGTTGGGGTCCGCGCATACGTGGCAGACGTCACCAGCAGAGTCATATTCGATGAAGTAAATCATTTAGAGCCACCTGTAGGAATAGTTCGGATTGCCTCCGGGCATTGTGTTTCCGCCGGGTAGTCCCTTGCCTTGAATGAGGTCCAGACAAGTCAGACCAAATGAGCCCGCCGTGAGGCCGTTTACTTGAACCCGGCAGTTGTTGTTCGTTTGGACGTAGTCTTCACTTTCAATCGTGAAGTTGTAAACGTTGTGCCCCGGATAAGAACTGTCTACTTGCAGAGTCGGTTGCTTGCCTGCCTGAGTTGTGATCGTCGCGCTGTTGGAGACACCAGAGCCAACGTATCCGAGGGTTCCTGAACCGCTAGTGAAAGCCAGTACAGGAGAGCCAACTCCATGAATGATGTGACCGTTGTTGTCGATGATTCCGTATCCATCCAGGGTGAGCATGTTGACGGGAGTTCCATCGCCGAAGTACATCTGACCCGAGTTGTTGATCGTCAGGACCAGGAGTCCTGCCGTCACATCTGTCACTGTTATCGACATTTACATCACCCCGTAATTGAAGGTTTTGGAAGTGGTCTGATTTGGATTGGCAATAGAGAATCCGGAGCCAATCGTGAAGGCGACAATCAACCCACCTTGATCGATGCTTCCGAGACCCGCTACGGGCAGTCCACTCACACTAGCTGTACCCGCCGCCGCCACCGTGATCTGACCGGAGTAGCGGATGAGAGCCGTAGAGTTGACGGTGTTCCCTGTCAGCTTCCCGGAGGAGTTGATGACGGATGAACCATTCACCGAGAGAGCAGCCGAGGGCGTACCTGTACCCAGGTTCACATTCGCTGAGTTGTCACCCTGCAATAGCTGATTGCCTGAAGTTGAGTCTGTCCAAGTGACTGGCATGTTTTCACCACGTTCCGTAAGTGACTGTCAGGGACCCACCTGTGTTTGGATTGGTCCACGTGACTGACGTCGGACTCAAGTTGGCAGGAGTCGTAGTAGCTGAAAGCGACGGAATCAGAATGTACTCGATCGTCACGGACGAGGATGATCCAGGTCCGATGATGATCTGACCTGTGTTGTTGAGTGGCACACCGGCGACAGCAATAGGGCCAGTGAAGATAGCCAGTGGCGATACGACCCCGTTTGCTCCGATGGTGATGGCCTGGGAGTTCGTTGGAAGCCCTCCCAGGCCCATATTGCCGCTGTTGTCGATATAGAGAAGCTCCAACCCGGCAGTTTCATCTCGCATTTGAAATGGCATGTTAGATGGCCTGTATCGAGTACGTTCTCGCTCCCGAGTTTATGAAGAGTTTGTATCCATTCGGAACCACGCTGGCGATCGTTGACGACGGGATTCCGTCTACGTTGCTGGTGTCGTTGGAGGTGTTGCTTCCAGTGACGTCAGCGCCATACTGACCTGTAGCTACATACGGCTCAACAGCGACTGACTGAACAGCCATGTCAGAAGCTCCAACGCAATACAGCGCGAGAGAAGCGTAGTTGACTCCTGCTACCGCCACCCATTCGAATGAATAGGACGTGGGGGTAGCAGTCAGGCTTCCGTTGCCTAGAAAGTCAAAGAATCCCGGATTCGACGTACCACCCGTTCCAGACGGAATGACATTGGCAGGTTGCGTTGTACTGTTCTGCCAAGCAATACGCAGATAGATACCGCCTGAACCTGAGCCGTTATAAACGGTGTAGATGATTCGGTACTTAGAGCCGGGAACCACCGAAAATGCTGGTGAGAACATAAATGCTCCGGAGTTACCCGGCATATAGACGCGTTGCCCAAAGGAGTCAGTGCCTATTGTTCCGGGAGCCGCTGGATTGGTGAGCCATCCCTGAATAGTTCCCAGGGGGAAGTTGCCGTTGGGGACGATCGACTGAGTAGACGGTAGATAGACGATAGGCTGTGCGCCTGTGACGTCAGCAGCACCCGTCTGATCGGTGAGCGATACACCAGAGAACCAAGTCTCCGTTGGATAGTTGCTCGGAAGCACCCCAAAGGAGTCTGTGATGGCGATGGTGTAAGAGCCGCTCGTAGCGACAGCAAACGTCATCTGAACTTGCGTCCATGACGTCGCCGCTGAGACTTCTATGATTGCAGCTTTGAAGGTGGCTGAGGTAGCCAATACACCGTTGACCTTCTGGACCGTGATGGCTCCCGAAGGATCGTTGATGTCTACACCAGCACCCATCGAGCCATCTACGACGACAGATCCGTTTGTCATCACCCATGCCTGTAAGAGGTAGGTGTGACCGGCGACCAGATTGACCGCCTGAGTAATCTGTCCTCCCTGAAGACGGGCTGATTGGCTTCCCACCTTGTGCTGCGTGGTGTCGATGGTTGGCGAACCGAAGCTAGATGGTGTCCAACCTGTGAATCCGTTGACGAAGTTGCTATTGGTCAGCATCTCACCGGCAACTGTGCCTCCGAGAGAGGCACCGGCTGAGAGAGCAGGAATCTGAGCAGCCAGCGTTCCGAGGAACGTTGGCGTAAGTGAGACCTGATAGCTGAGTTGCTGCACCCAGGTCGACTGGTTTCCATCTGCACGCTGGCTGTTTATCTGAACGTCATAGAACTGTCCTGGGACCACATTACTGATCCACTGGAAGTTCTGAGTGACCGATGCGCCAATAGACCCAATCCAACCAGTTGTTCCCGAGACGCGGTAGTTGATGTTGATCGACGTCGCCAGATTGTCCAGCGGAGCGTTCCACTCAACTACGATCAAGTTATTGACCGTGCCGTCAGGATTGATTTGAGCAACGTTCGGGCCGGAGAACAACTGCATATCGGTAGGAGGCGCCGGGATGCGAGGTGTCTGAGACGGTGAAGCTGGTACGGCATACGGTGTAAGCTCTTGAGAAGCTGGAACCCACTCGTAGACCGATGGATCTGTCTCCTGAACACTGACGTTGTAGCGGATCGTCATTGCACCGCTGTCATCGTCCTTATCCACATGGATGGAAGTGCCAGTGACTTCCAACAGCTTGTTGGTCCAACCCATTTGCGGGAAGTTCATCTGGAACGTGTCGACAGGCTGCAAGCCGTAAGCTGCCAATCCCATCTCAAGAGTCGTAGACCCCTGCTGGCGGTTACGACGGAGAATGATGCAAGCCACTCTCTGAGCCTGCGTAACTGACAGGACAGAGGTGAGGGTCAACTCCATCGGATGTTGGATACCAGCATCCTCAGTCAGCCATTCATTTACTCCCGCAGGGAAACCATGGAGGTTGTCATCCGCGTACTGAGGGAAGTTGGTTGGCTGGAAAGCAAACTGGAAGTTGTCCTGGAGAGTTCCGTTGTACCAACCGTTTCGGTCATACAAGTTGCCTGAAACGCTATAGGGAAAGGTTGGCGCGATGAACGTTCCGTTGACACAGTTTATGAGGTCGCGGACGGATCGGTATCCGTCCCACTTGAACCCCGCGGTGAGATTGCTCGCTCCGAAGGTTGAGGTTGCGCCCTGAAAGTAAGCCGGGAACAAGTAGTACTGGCCACCGATCAGAGACATCCTCCCCGCGGCTCCCAGCAACATGGTGCTCAGCACATTATTGGGAGCAGTACTGGTGTCGTAGTGGTAGTTCGTCGTGTACTGAGCTTCTGTGTTCGGAATAGATCCAGCAGCCACCAGTGCAGCTACGGTGATTTGTTCGTCGCAGACGTTGGCAGCGGCGATCAGCTGAGCCTGATTGACGTTGTTGCTGCCGAGCCCATAAACCGGGTCTGTGACCACGTCAGCAGCGCATAGAGCCCAGTTGTTCGTGAAGCCGTATGCCTGAGTCCGTGGATCCCAAATGTTGTTCTTGCCGTTGACGGTGAATCGGATCTCTGGCTCGTTCGGAAACGTCGTCGGATCGTACTCGATCTTCAGATAGACATACGTGCATCCGGCCACCCATGGAGAGTTGGCACCAACAGCTGCCCACAGCGGATCGTTTGCAGTCAGGCCCTGATCTACTGTCCCAGCAGTCTGGTTGCCCATTGTCGCGTGGCAATAGACGAGTCCACCGAAGTTGTACTTGTTTCCGTCCGGTCCGGTGTAGGTGTTCCCATCAGCGTTGCCGCCGAAGTTCACACCGTTGTTGGTCTCGTTGCCGACTCCTCCGGCCCAGTGAACCTGACGCCCATCGAGGTAAAGATTCACGATGCTGTCGCAGGGATGTCCGGCCAGAACAATGACATAGTTCAGCTGGTCATGTTTGCTGCCGGTTGAGCTGCGCCAGATCTCGATTCCCCCTACCCGCTGCTGCCCGTATATGATCTGCCGGGACTGTGCCGGCTGCCGGGTGGTGATGCTATCACCCTTGGTGCCGCCGAGTTCCTGAGCGATCGCTCCAGCTTCTAACGCCACTCCTGTAGCAGCGAGGGTACCGGCAAGGCTGACGGTGGCCATTGCGATGGCACTCGTCGAATTGATGAACGCAGCTAGAGCAGTGCTGGCAAGGAACCCCACGCCGAAGGTTGCAGATCCAAGCACGGCCGCTGCTCCGAGGAGCACTGCGCCTTCGATGGCCTTATTGCACTCATCGACGGGGAGCGTGTCTGGGTAGTCGTACGACTCTCTCTCGAGAACAACACCAGTCTCGATATCAGTCACTACTTTTGTATTGATTCTCACTAGACGCTCCACGCGCGAACTACATTGGTGTTGCCCTGTTCGTCGCAGATCGGAAGGGTCATGGGACCATCTTCGGATACGGAGACTATGTGACGACCGTTCAGGTGAACGATGCCAGCGATGAGTGTGCCCTTGTTGTTGTAGACAACGAGGTCACCTCTCTTAGCCATGAGAGGAAACTTATGCTCTACGAGCCCATGCTTCGTAGCACAGTAGGCAGCAGCATCAGCGACGGTTGATCCGCCGGTTAGTCCTTGATGGCACGTAGAGCTCCGAACTCCGACTTGTAGATCCCGCGGAAGTCAGAGGCTATGTCCACACCAGTGCAAGCTAGTATTGCGTTGGCCGCGTAGAGACAGCAGTCGTTGGATCCCCATTTGAATGGCTCGCCGGCACTCTCGAGCAGGAAGTTGTGAAAGGCACGGGTGTGCCAGTGGAGATGCTTATCGAGGGGCATAGGTGTCTTTCGGAGAGGGCTACGAACCCCAGATGAGAGCTTGGTCGTTGAGAGCAGGAACCTGATCGAATGCGGTATCCGTCGGGAAGTAAAGACGCTGGTCGGCAGACGTATAGCGGCGGTTGCTGGCGCGAGTGAAATCGATCATCCTGGACTCGATATCGATCGTGATACTCATCGTGTCAGGTCCCATATCGATGGTGGCTTTGTCCATAGCGCCGCCGAACACCATGTAGGGTGAGCCGATGATGGCGCCGTTCGCGAGGAGACCGAAGTAAAGGTTGGCCTGAGCACCAGGAACCATGTCGTTCTGCGAATCACCTTCTAGCACGGGGTCGATACCGCTCAGAGTCAACGAAATTCCAGTTGCTTCGATCTCAGTGCTCTCCGCGATGGTGCCGACGGAAGCAAACGATCCGACTCCGAGGTAGGTTTGAGAGTTCCATACGAGGTTGCCGTAGCCAGTCCACACATACTGGATGGATGACTTGAAGCTTAGGATAGCCATGAAGAACGGCTGAATGACACCGGCCGCAAGAGCGGCCTCCATTGCGGGATCAAGTGCGCGGCTCATTAGCGGTACTCCATGATCCCGAAGCTGAGCTTGACCAGCTTCGTGACGTCCGTTGACCATGTGACGGTGTTGTTCTTCAACCGGAAGAGGCCGACTGCGTTGGATGTGCTGATTGGGGTGCCACCCGTAGGAACTTCGCGAAGAGAAGGCCAGATGTTTACTGGGGCCTTGCCGTTTGCATCTGAGTTCACAGTGTCGAGTACCATGTGGTAGCGGTAGCCGACCTGGATGTAGTCGCCGGGGAGCAGAAGGCCTGACTTAGTCGGAGTCCATCCAGCCGTGTACAGTACCTGACCCCCCGCGAGTACAGGGATCGACCCGTCTACAGTAGGGCTTCCCTGGACGACGCCGCCGGGTATCTTACCCAGTGGGTGACCGAGTTGCACAGCGTTTGTCTTGCCCTGGCATTGCAGCAGAGCCGCTACCCACTTATTGGCCTGAACCTGAGTGAGCGCCGGCAGTGTACAGGTGCCTGACCACATATCTGCACCGGGCCATTGGAAGACCTGGGTGCCACCGGTGAAGACAGACGTGACGTCAGCGACAGTCACAGTTCCTGACCACTCGACGGTTTCCATAGACGTGCTCGTGAAGGGGAGCTGCACCAACGTGACGGTATTCCCGAGAACGTTAATCAGAGATGTGGGCATTGAGGTTCTTTCCGGTTACTTGTGTCGTTTGAAGAGAAGGCGAATGTCTCTGACGAGAGCAAAGCAGCCGTAGATGAATGCCCAACCAAAGAGGATGAAGATGAAAGCTAACAAGTGTCCTACTTCCTACAACTGGGCAGTCGTTATCTCACCCTCGCGAATAAGAGCTCGTCGTCGTGAAGTTGTCTTCGGATTTGAGCAATGTCACGCTCGTCCCCGCCGAGCCGATCGGTGACACCGTGGAGGTCAGAATCGACCTCCGTACGCGGCATCTGTTCTTTCTTGATCTCGTTGACGGTGATGGTTAGGTTGTCGAGCTTCTCGATTACCGTTGCGCGGAAGGCTACCCAGCCGACGAGCGACAAAACGAGTGCGACAACCAACGAAGATGCGATCGGCGTGTTGACCTGCGACCAGAACGAGAAAGGCTGTGTCTTTGCCACGGTTGTCCTTTTCCGCTTTGTCTTGCAAGGCGGAGTTGAGTTAAGTTTGGCCATTTCTATTTACCCGTACGTCGGTTGTGTTCGTTGACAGCCTTTACAGAAGCAGCTGTCAGTGACGGAGCAGCCTTGGCGATACCACGCCGTACGGCAGCATCTACCTGAGCCGGATCGCTCGCGCCGCGCGCGTCGATCGCGCCGGGATGAAAGTGGATGTCACCGCCTCCACCACCTGAGCTAACGAGCTTGTGATTTGGAACGACAGTCCCATGTCCCACGTAGAGCTCGGGGCCATTTTCTCCCACAATTGCAGGACCATCGATCTGTCCCCCAGCTGCGAAGCCAGGAAGGACATGCTTCAACATGCTGCCGATGAAGCCTGATACCCCGCCGCCCGAAGTTGCGCTCTTGAGAACGCTGCCAGCAACTCCTGGGATTGGAGATCCTCCGGAATCGACGATGACGTGCATCGCGTTGCCCTTGGTCCCAAGCTTACCTCCACCGAAGAGTCCCATAAGAGAGCCCTCGCCCTTTTGTAGGGCCGTTCCCGCTACGGACTTAGCCAAACCTGCACCATAGTTGCCGAATGCATCTCTGGTCTGTCTACCTGTCATGTGTGGTGTGGTCAGAACATGCAGAATTGTGTCATTGAGGCCTTTAAGGGTGTTCTCCGTTATGTCTCTCATCTGCGCCGCTGCGTCGCGGGATGCCGTGACGAAGTCGTTGATAGCGTCATCGAATCCGGCGGCTGCTGAAGAGGGGTTCGGGTTGGTTTTCTGATTGTCCTGATCTACCTGGATACCGCGGCTGACTCCAAGCTGACCCTGCTGAGTCTGGTTATTGAGAAGAGCAGCCTGACGAGCCTCTTCACTCGTATAGGATTTGTCTCCCTTGATGTACTCGGCTTGAGCCTGCAACTTCTCTAGAGCCGCGGTGTACTCGTTGGTGTGGATCGTCGCCTGCTGGCGAGCCGCATCCATACGAGAGATCTGACCGGTAGCCAGTTGCATGTCGATGGCTTGCTGAGCGATAAGGTCGGAGTTCTCTTTATTGACGTCTATGCTCTGACGCATAGCAGCGATACGAGCTGCTGAACCGTTACCAGCCTGATTGAGCTGATTGTTGTCATCGGTTGAGAGGAAGTTGTTCTTCTCTCGGTCTCGGTAATCTTCACCCGAGATCTTTACGTTCTCAGCCTCGTAGTCCTGCCACTTCTTGAATAGCTCCTGATCTTCAGCCCAACCCTTTGCCATCTCCTCAGCAGCTTTACGCGCTGCTTCGGCCGCTTTACGATTCGCTTCAGCAGCCGCCTGGGCTGCCTTCTCTTGCGGAACTAACTGAGCATGTCGATCCTGCTGAGTTTGGCTGTCTTTCTGATCGTTGCGGATGCTCTGAGCAGCAGTGACGATCGCTTTATTTCCATCCTGATTTCCGAATCCTCCTATAGCCTCAAGTTCATCACCTTTGGCGAGGTTCGGATCATTCAGGACCGCCATACGACGGGTCAGCCATTGATCAAAAGATGCTTGCTTAGCTGCCAGGTCAGACGCAGCCTGTTTCGCCTGAGGGCTGTCGGCTCCGTACTGGTGGACGGCGTTATTGTTCGCCCCACTCATTACGTTGATCTGGTCGAAGTAGCTACGAACGCTTCCTGCTGTGCTTGCCGTGCGACCCTGTCCGGTCATGGCAGCATCTAGAGCTCCGAGCTTATTTGCTTCTAGAAGAGCGGTTACTCTACTGAGAGCGTCCTCGGATGACTTTGCCAGCTCGTCGGCCTTGATACGGGCCTCGTCCAACTGCATGGCAAGTATGTTCTTGCCTTGCGACTTACCTTCCAGCTTGTTGATGGTCTCTTGCAACTGGTCATTGGCTAGGCTCAGAGAATCTGTAGCCGTGCGCGCCGCCAAGTGGAGAGATGCAAAGCCGTCAGTCATAGCCTTCGGCATCTTCTGCGCGGTTTCAATGAACTTAACTACATCGGTACCGAGTTTCGCGACGAGTGAACCAGCAGCAATGAGTCCAACAACCGGGAAGGCTGCCTTGAAAACTCCACTCAGAACCTTCGAAGAAGCGATGAGTCTCTCTAGAGCGCGAAGCTGGTTACCTAGAGGGTTCTCCATCAACCGGATACCAGCAGAGGCTGCCTGTTGGCTGCTGACCGTGTGAGCACTCCACTCTTTGGTCTGCTTGTCCAGATCACCGAGACTCTTCTTGATCTCCTTCATTCCAGCGGTATAGGTGGAGGCTTTTAGACCTACAACGATATCGACGTCATTTGCTCCGCTGGCCATGGTTATTCCTTACTCTGTCGGTTGATTTCGTTGACCAGCGTCGTGACGATAGCTTCACTCGCTTCGGTGTGGACTGCTTCCCATGCCGGCCGAATGAATGGATGGGCTGGGACGTCGTGAGTCTGAGAGCCAGGGCCTTTTGTTTTCCCGTTGGCGAGAACCTTGGAGGTGCCGCCGCGCACGCCGCGGTGACCGTACTCGACCCAGCGCGCTACGTGAGAAGTCAGCTTGTCGGGTCCGACGATTACGACGAAGTCACCTTCCTCACGCTTGGAGACCCGGGTGATGATGTCGTGTTTGAGAGCGCCTTCAGGAAGGCTTCCACCGGTGCCATCCTTCTCAGGAGCACGTTCGACGATGGCGGCGTTGATGATGTTGCCGCCGGCGCGTAGAGCCTTGCGGATGGCCGCTTCCGGCTTCTCGATGGCAGAGAGCTTCGCCAGAAGGCTATCCAAGCCTTCCAGCGAGATTGATATACCGTCTTGTGGCATCGTTAGCCTCTACCTAGTACCGATCGAAGAGCGTTGGCGAGTTCCTGACGCTTCTTTGCCGACATTCGTACACGCTTGGTCTCGACAGCCTTTTTGAGCTTGCCGGGGCGTGGCATCGTGAGGAAGTCCTCGTAGGTTGTTTCCTTCTTGGGAGATCTCTGACCTGTGTTGGCAACCCACCATGTAAGCTGAGCGAACTGGCGATCTTGTATCTCTATCCCTACTCGCTGACGCTTCAGGAGCGCATCGAACATCTTTGGAGTGAGATCCCAGAAGTCGTCGTCGAAGAGCTTGAGGTCATATTTTGCGAGGGACCAGTAGCGGAGCCAGAGTTCATCACTATCCGGCGCTACGCCGGTTGAGTAGGGTCCGGCTTCGCATCCTCAGTCTTCACCATCGAAGGCATTGCGAGCTCATAGGCTGCATTGATGTACTGGGGAAACTTCCACATGTTCTCGAAGTTGATGATCTCTTCGTCCACCTTGTCCATGGTCATGGTCGGATGATGAGTGAGCAGGCCGGCGAATACCAGGATGCTAAGCTGCGTCGCGTCGACACCGCGGAGGTCGAGATTCGCCAGGAGATTCGAGTCCTGCTTGGAGTAGCCTGACGCGCGTAGCATCTTCTCGGCCGTCTTCAGCGCGCGGTAGGTGTAGCAAAGGGCATATTCACCTTCGCAGCACTCAAGTTCGGTTCTCGGCAGGATCGGATTTACAGCTTTTGCTTTGGGCATCGGTATTCATGTCTTTCTGGTTTGGGATGGTGACACAGGAGGGCGTCCCCGTTAGGAGACGCCCCATTTGACCAGGGTGTTAGCTTCCGGCTGTAAAGGTGAAGGAGTTGATCTTGATGCTGAAGTTGGAGGTGGAGACCTTCGTCTGAGACAGGTCGAACGCACCAGCCTCAGTCACGATGCCGGAGATGGTGTAGAGGTCACCGGTGGTCGTCTGAGCCAACAGAGCATTGACGGGAAGCTGGAGCTTGAAATCATAGGCATTTCCGCCGGTCGACTGTAGGGCCGCGATCATAGCCAACTGACCAGTGTTGGTGCTGACACGGTTATATGTGCCACTGATAGAACCGTAGTCGAGAATGGTTCCGAGATCCTGACGAATCTGACCGCTATCGAAGTTTGTATTCTGTGCGGTTTCACGCTTGAAACCATCAAATTTGATGTCGGTGAGTTCGCCTACTGGCAGGAAGGTTTCCGTTCCTGTTGCTCCGGTGACTCCACCGATGGAGAGAACTGTTCCTGCGCCGAGTACTGCGGCCTTACTTGCGACTGTTGGCATGTGTTGCTCCTGTGGGTGCTAGATGGAACCTATGTTGGAAGTGACGTAGAACTCGGCAATCGCTCGGTACTCTAAAGAATCCTGATCAAAGAGGTCGCGGGACATCGAGTAGCTGATGAAGATCCCTGGCGCCGTGTACTGAGCGAGTGCCATGATGACGGCATAGCGAAGAGTGATGGCGTCCAGGTAGGTGTCGCCCCAGCAATTCACTTCTACGAGCTGGCGTTGTGTGCCGAAGCCGTCTGAAGTTGCCTGTGAGCTACCTGCTATGAAGCTGTAAGTGATTGCCGGGAAGACTGGATCTTTAGGAAGGACCAGCGGGTAGATTCGGGTTCCACATAGGGAAGCGATCGTAGTGACTGGAGAGCCGTCCGCGTTGAGGCGGCCGTCGTCACTAGTAGTGTAGGGAGAACTGAGGATTCCGTAGAAAGTAGTCTCTATCATTCGGAACCTTCCAGCTCATAACACATCAAGATCACTTGCCGGTTGCCTGCCTTGTCATTGAGGACAGCCTGAATTTCGTAGGTATGAACGACTCCGGTTGTCGGCTCCGTGTAGACGATCCTTTGACTGGCGGCGAAGATGACTGAGGAGGTCCAGCGCAGGGTGATGCGATAAGTCACCTTCGAGATGAACTCGGCGGTGCTGTAGAGCAGCTGGCTGGCTTGGATATCGATCGAGGCCCAGCAAGAATAAGCAGTTGACCAGGTTTGTAGCTGCTGTCCGAGGGCATCCTGAGTTGTCGTCTGCGTCTGTATCTGGATGCGGCGGTTTAGTTTGCCGGCGTTCATCGGTAGCCCACAATGTGGATCTTCTCGATCTCGAGTAAGGCATCCACGGCCATCGGCACGTTCTTGATGGAGATCTCGGAGGCTGATTCGCGGTGCTCGTACCAGTGACCGATAAGCATAAGCATGGCCTGAACCAGAGTCATCGGGATGGTGTTGATCTCAACGCCATCACCGTAGGAACCAGCCACGTAGGTTATCTGGACGGAGCCAGGCACATAGTTGTTGACGATCGGCCAGAACATCCCTTGCGCGGGAGTGATACGTGCCGGCAGTGAGGTCACATCGACGTTGTAGGAGTCTGATGGAAGGGTCTGCTGGTTGCCGTTGCCGTCGTAGTACGTGATCGATGTGACGGACTGGACCCGGTTGTGCGGGAGGTCGATGGTCACACGGTTCCAATACCAGGTTCCGTATGGCCAGTTGTCGCGCTCCGAGGGCGCGCGTGTCGCGTCAACCCTTCCGTAGAGCGGAAAGAAGTCTAGAGTTCTGAGCCACGTCTGCGTGTAGAAGGCACGATTGGTGCGCTTCTCCGCATACTGACGCGCCGCGGTGATCAGGCCAGTGATGAGAAGGTCGTCATCAGGAAAGTCCACTCGCAGATGGCTCTTAGCCAGCTGCAAAGAGATTGGTTCCACCGAGGGAGACGTAACGAGTTGGGTCGATAGGATCAAGAGGTGTCCCCGGCGTGAATCGCACCGAGGCGGGGTCAGCCGAACGCTGTTCGACTGACCGGACCCCGATGGTTATGGTGAAGAGAACTACTTGATCGTGATGCTGACCAGCGGGTGCGTACCGGCGTCAGTCACGACGCCACCGACACGAGCGAATCCAACGAAGCCAGTCTCGTATCCAGCCGCGAAGATCTCGTTGAGACGGAGGATGCCGATACCAGGGTTCTGTTGACGGAAGGTGTAAGCCTCCTTGAAGTCGCCGAACAGGACAGGAACGTTTCCGGTAGCAACACCAGGAAGCTGTGTGACCAGCTTGACCGGGTAGCCGAGGATCCGGCCAACGAACCCGCCGGAAGCATCGCCGTAGTCAGGCAGGAACAGCGGACGGCCGTTCGAGTCAGACATCCCGAGTACAACACCGAGGGTCGCGTTCGACATTGCGAAGGCAGCGTTCGACTGGTAAGCCGGATCCAGCGTACCGATCGCGGTTGCGAAGTCGATGTACTTGAGCGTGTTCACTGTCGCCGAGGTGAAGGTCAATGCGGTGTTGTAGGCCCCGGTCAGAGAAGCAACCGAACCAGCATCACCAGCGAGGATCAGGTTCGAAGCGCCACGGTAGAAGCGCTTCAGGAACTTGTCCTGCAACCATGCAGCCAGGTCGAAACCCGCATCACTGAGGAAGCCGTTGTCGATCTTTACCACGCCGGTGGAGAAGTTATCCACCTGGAGTGTGACGCCGGTGATGACCGGGTCAACTTCGCCCTGAGAGGTACCAACCGTCACAGGCACGAGGCCGTTCGTGACGTCATCGTCGAACACCATCTTGATCGGATTTCCGTGATCCGTCTTGATCACGTTCACGAGGTCATAAATCTGGCCGTAAGACTTCTGAGCCGAGATGACCTGAGGGTTGAAGCCAACCGGGATCGCTACGCCGTTACCAGCGAGGGTCATGTCGCGTGACTCGACTCGGCCGGTCTGCATCTAGCTCTTCAGCTCTTTGGCCTGTCTAGCGGTGCGAACTTCGGCACGCTCTTCGGGGTCATTCGACTCAGAAGGATTGGGACGCGGCTGATTCACTGGCGCGAGCAACGAGGCGCGGTGCTCCTCGACAGCAGCTACGCGGCTGATGTCGCCATCGATGGTGCCGACTTCGACAAGCATCGTGTCGAACGATGCGCGCTGCTCTGCGGTGATGTTCTCGCCCGCCACAATGGCCATTGCGTCGGCCATCAACTTGTTACGCTTTTCCTGCAACTGGAGCTTAGTCATGGAGTTTTCCTTGGGTGTTTCTGGGTTGGTGCGGGGACCGTGTCGCGGCGGGCGAACGTCCATGCAGCAGGCGGAGGAGTGCGATTGAACGCAGCCGACATGCGGCGCATCCATCCTGCGTATTGCGAAAGTGGTGGGGTTACTTCAGGAGAGCGAGTTGCATCTCCATCTTTCTCTTCTCAGAGTCGGTGACGGTTGAGCGGATCGACCGCTTCGCCATCAGACACTGAGGATCGGAAGAGCAGATACCGCATGCGCCGGACGCGCACTGCGGACAGCCACAGATACAGTCATCTGAGCCGTCGTCATCTTCGTCATCGTCCATATCTCGCTTCTCAAGCCGAGATCTCAGCTCCTTCGGCATTGACGCCGGGATGTTGCGGGAGCGGGATGAGGCCGAGGTGGCGGGGTTGGCGGGATAGGTGACGGGACTTACATCCAGCAGCTCAGCGAACTCGAGGATCGTCCTGGTGATCGTGCCATCAGGATTCTCGACCCACTGGTCACGCTTGCAGATGAAGGCAAACGAGGACTGTGTGACATCCTTGCGCCGCATCGAGACCATCAGGTCCTTCGCCAGAGTCGTGTCCGGTGGATCGACCACATAGGCCAGTCCGCGGGCATCGAGGGTCAGGTGAAGGGTACCGGAAGTCGTTCGTCCCAGCACGCAATCAGGATTGTGATTCCAGAGAGCTCGTACATCGGGATTCGAAGCCATGACGGTATCGAAGGCATGTAGATCAACCTCCTCCAAGAACCAGCCCGTATCATATGCAGAATTGAAGAGCGAGGCATAACCGGAGATGGTAGCCGGTTCTCCCTCTCCTGATACGCGGAACTCATGCGTGATGTTACGGCGTTCGATCTTACTCATGGGTGTTGCTCCTAGTTGCGACCGCGGCGCCGGCATCCCGGAAGAGTCCGATGTGAATACAGCGGAAGGCCTTACTGAGCTCGGCTCCAGCGGACTGTTCTCTGTTATCCACCGTCCAGCTGTCAGCGCGGGAAGCGGCTGACTTGAGGTAGTCACGCACAACCTTGTCAGAGGGCTTCCAAGTGTCTGGCAACTTGAACTGACTTCGCGCCTCGGTGGTGACGATAGAGACTATCGATTCGAGGACTGGTGTGAGGATGGGGGAGATGGATTCAAGGTCGCGCTTGCTGCGCGCCGTCACCCGGCCAATTGCGTCGTTGAACAACCCGGTGAAGGCCGGAACGTATGCGTCGAAGAGAGACCGTTGCTGCTCTGTCGGAGCCTCATTAGGCTTGTCGGCGGGAATAGATGCGGGTGCGTTAGGATCTGGGATCGGTTGAACCAGGACAGGCTCAGTATCGAGCATCGTGGCGGCATTCATCATGTTGACTGGTGCCCAATAGAGATCACCTTCAGGTCCTATTGGGTTCTCGCCAAGCTTCTCTAGCACATCGTTCGTCGAGTAGAAGCCCCATTGCTTGCCGGTAGCGAATCCCTGCATGGTGGTAGCGAAGTCTCCACGTAGTCTCTCGCTGACGTCGAACTCTGCGAAGAGTGACCCGTCAGTCGGAAGCAGCTTACGTTGGATCTCCCGTTCGATGCGAACCAGATAAGGTCTCAGCGTGTCGGTGACGAAGGTGAGACTCTGCTGTTCGTGGTTCGTGTTCGACATACGAGCCGTGTCGCCAACCATGTTGGGTGGGACTCGGAAGATCGAGGCAATCTCGGTGCGGCTGAACTGTCTTGTCTCCAGGTACTGGGCATCCTCCTGCGACATGGAAAGTTGGGTAAGTTTCCAGTCGGAGGGGAGAACACCGATACGACCTTGGTTGGCAGCCGAGTTGGCTCCTTCCCAGTGGGCTCGCATGTTGGCGAGATCCTCTTCGGATACGTCGCCAACTGGCGTCAGGAAAGCTGGAGGAACTGAGTTGTTGCCGAAGAACTTGGATCCGAACTTCTCAGACGCGATGGCGAGACCGATGCTGTTCCGGTTCTGTCCGATAGGTGACAGCCCTTTGAGGCCATCGAAGGAGAAGAGAGGAAAGTGAAGCATGTCCGCGGAGGCGATGATACGAGTCAGGCCGTCCTTCACAGCTACGCCGGTCTTATAAGCCAGCATCCCGTTCGGAAGCCGGACTGGTTCTGTCTGGCGGGGATCCAGCGGGTATATACCCACTGGAGATCCTTCCTTGTTGCGGAGGATCTCAGCGTAGCTGTTGCCTGTCAGAGCCATCGCACCAGCTAGTGCCTCCCACACAACAGGGGAACTCATCTCAACATTGGGTGAGACGGACAACATGCGGTGAAGTGGGTTATCGATAGCTTCCTGTCTCCCCTTAGGCATCTTCTTGTAGAGCCGTAGGGTCATAGAACCGATCGACTCAGCAATCACCCTGGTGCAAGCGTAGACAGTGGCCTGAGTGAGCGCGATGGATTCGTTGATGGGTTCGCCAGAGGCGGAATTATGGGTATTCGTCAGCACATCCCATGCCGCTGTGAATAGCCCAGCAGCATTGGTCGTGCCGCCGCGTTTCTCGCTGCGTCGGAATAGGTCTCGGAAGGCCAAATGTATCTCGCTTATCTAGACAAAAAAGGGCTTGAAGCTTGCCTTCTTTTTGGTTGGAATGACCATGGCGCGGACGACAGCGATAAAGAGAGCAACCGCAGGGTCAATCTTGGCTTCAGGCTTAGGTTTGTCAGGCATCGTCAGATTCCCGAATGGTGTTTCGCGGGACAGTACGTTACCCATAGACCAGGTCAGGATCGGGTGGCCATCATAGTGAAAGCGGCCGTCGTAAACGGCCGCTTCGAGTTCTTTCATTGCCGGGGATAGCTGAGCGGGAGACGGTGGGATCACAACTGTGGTCACACCTGTAGCAGTGTTGACCCGCTGCGCATATTGATCTGCGTAGCGTTCGTCGTAAGCCATCTCCTTGACCTTGTAGGTCTGGATGTCGGCTATGGTGTCAGCTTCGACAACCGCGTAGTCCATGCTGTTGCCGGCAGTGGCGATGAGGAATCCATCATGCTTCCAGCGTTGATAATGCTGATTGGCTGGATCACTGATGCGATCTTCAGGAAGATAGCAACGAGTAAAAGCGTAGTAGTTAGGCTTTCCGTCGATGTCTCGTCGGAATAGCTTGATGGTTGCTGCGAGGTCGATCTTGCTGGCGAGGTCAGAGGACAGGATGCACGTATCATCCTTGAAGTCTTCAGCCTTGAGCGAGGTATCCGCACACCGTCTAAAAAACTCCATGTTCATCCAGGCTTCAGCTGCCGTCACCCAGTGATTCAAGTGCTTGCAACGGAAGGTACCCTGCTTGGCCGAGTTGCGTACAGCTTCTAGCTGGGCTTCGACTAGGAACTCTTCGCTTACAGATATTCCAAGGTTAGGGTTGGCCTGTAAAAGAGCTGTTCGGCTTGTCCAGTCGACATCGGGATCGGAAGTGTAGATCGCTCCGAAGAGGCGATCGTTGGGGATCGTGCAATCCAGCATCTCCTCGACTTCACGTTGCTTCGAGTGGCATGGACCTTCGATGGTGTCGCCGGCAGTTGAGATGATCAACTTCAGCGGTTGGGGTCGTCCGACCATGGAGGTGGACTGTGCGTCATAGAGAGTTGAGTCTCTCCACTGGTGAGCTTCATCACCGACGAAGAGGTGCGTCATCGCACCGTCTCGTCCGGACCCGATTACTGGCTTCATGCGGGAGCGGGTAGATGCCTGAACGATCGACTTGGCGTTGATGACGATGCCGAACCGCTTGCACAGTTCGGGCATGCCTTCGAGCATGGCCTTCGCGGGACGAAACACTTCCCAGGCTTGCTCTTCAGATAGTGCGCCACAGTACGTCTCTGCGCCGGGCTCGCCGTCGAAGAACGTCATGTAGAGCGATATGGCGGCGGCCAGCGGTGACTTGCCATTCTTGCGGGGGATGATTAGGACAGCTTCTTTGAACCGACGTCTGCGCGTATCTCCATCAACCCAACCGAAGATGTTGCAGACGATCCAGATCTGGAAGTCTTCGAGTAGCAGTGGTGATCCCTGCTTGGCACCCTTCTCATGAGGGAGCATCTCGATGAACTTGCAAACCTTCTCAGCCTTGGCCGGATCGTAGGTCCATCGCCAGTCTAGCTTCTGGAGATCATCCAGCATTCTCTGACATGCTTTGCGGATCCAGCCACAGGCGACGATCTCGCCTGAGACGACTCGGTTGCAATAGGAGTCAGCTCGTTCGGAATAGGGACTAGGTAAGGAAGTCGAAGGGGTCGGACGCCGACGGCTTACTCGAGGGGGCGGGTTCGACATTCAATTTAGCTCTATCTGCTGGGGAGAGTCCCAGCCTTCCAAGTCCGTTCATCAGTTGGGCAATCTCCGACGCACGGGTGAGGAGTCCAGTGCGGAATGCACATGTGAGCTTGCAGACGATCTCGAGAATGATTCGATCCGAAGATCCTAGAGTGCCAGGAGGCGCGACGGCGGTGATCTCTTTCCAGATCGCGCGCTCGATTGGCGTGAGGTGTTTGGGACCGGGACCGATGGGAGCCAGGGGCTTAGGCTCACCCTTGCGATTGGTGAAGCGTTGCGGATTCTTCGCGGCGGCGCCACTCAACTCGTGGGCAGCGGCTGTCTTGCGATGTGCGGGCATAGGCTAGAACGCCTTGAGAGTGTGGAATGTTGGTATGACATCGTCGCTGTTGTTCACTGACAAGACATCAAGTTGCCACTCATCTGGGTTTCTTAGATCCGACTTAATGAAGTCGATATACTCCGTGACTGCTTTTCCTTTTGGCATCCGCTTGTAAACCAGACCGAGCGCTACAGGCACGGTCTCGCAGGGAACTGGAGGTGTTGAGCCGGGGATCTCGTACCAGGGTGTCGTTGTCATGGCGGTATCTTTCTCGATCGCGTTTATCGTGAACTGTGGACGTATAAATCCGACTAGCGTGTGGTCTCCCACCCCTTGTGGTGAAACAACCAGAGACCCCCTACCCCTAGTGCTTCTAGTTGTCTAGGTCGTGGGATGCACAACCGCTTGTGTCAGATCTCTACTGGTAAACCATATCCATGACAGCTTCGTCATCGACTGTGGTCTTGACGATCTTTACGTTGGAGCTGATGCGTCGTTGTGAACCGTCTTCGTTCAGCACCTTCGAGTACAGGACAGGCACGGTGACGTCAACTGAGATCACCTTGGTGTGATGATCGTGGATGATGTAGAACTCCGCACAGTAGTGAAGCTCTTTGGTGTGGCTGTGTTCAACAGCGCGGATACGACCATGAAGGTCGTACACGCGGTGACCAGTGGTCGGACACATGTCTGATGCTGGCTTGGTGCAGACTGCGTTCGCAGGTATCGGCTTGTGACCGACCACTGACGTTGGAACCTGTAGCAGTAGTTCATCACCATCTATAACTTGATAGACGTCTCTCATTAGCTGCGTTCCAGTTCGTGATATTGCCTGATGGATTTCATCGCCAACGTGAACTGCGGCGGGACGGACTCTTCTGCTTCGTCGATTGTTGCAATCTTGACCTTCACCCCGGTAGTGTCCTCTAGATACAATCCAGCTACGATGAGCGGGGTTATCTTCTCCTCATGAGGATCAGTTATGTAGAATTCGACTCTTCCTGAACAATCGATACGCGTATATGTTCGGTGCTGAATGTCGTACGTCTCACCAGTTCTCTTCGTGTATTTCATCGGGCAAGGGAATAGAACTTCTGAGCCTTTGACGACGAGATAGATTTGGTTTGCGATGGTCATGTCCTTTGCTCGGCGGCGGTCTTTATACGGTGGCAGGCGCGACAGAGCGACTGGCAGTTGGTCTTGTCCAGGCGTCGTTCAGGCGCGATAGATATGGGGATGATGTGGTCAACGTCGAGAGCTGCTGTTACGCGGCCGGCGGCGAGACATATAAGACAGAGATACTTGTCCCGTTTGAGTACGATGACTCTGAGAACCTTCCAGGCTGCGTCGTAACCACGGCTGTTTGCCGTTCCACGCCATCTGTCATGAGCTTTCGCTAGATCGGTGTGCTCGTCGCAATATCCTTTGTCAACCAGCTCAGGACAACCTGTTCGTCGACAGGGCTGCTTGGATCTGATAGCCATGTCGTGTACTCGGTGACCAGATGCTTGAAGAAGTAGTGAACCGATGCTATTGCGACCCAAAGCAGAAGCTCCAGCGGCAAGAACGCAGACCAACAGTGAGTCAGGCTATATGCCAGGAAGCTGCCAAGTATCTGTAAAACGAACAACCAAGTTCTCTCAACTTTACTTGACATCAGAACTGACCTCAGAGATTGCCAACTTCAGGGTTGGAAGGAATGCGATGAAGTGAGTGACCAAGATTCGCACGGATGGCAGTACCGTAGCCAATGACGCTAGGTCAATCGGGATGTTCGTTCCGCCGGTGGCAATGTCTGGTGCGAGTGCGCTCGCTACCAGCTCAGCATCAGAGATTAGCTGTGACAGCTCGACGCGGAAGGCGGGACTCAACTGCTGGGCAGTCGTCAACAGTTTGAAGACATCTGTTCCGACATGGGTTAGATCTTCCACGCCAGTCACGACATCATGACCTACTGTCTCTGCTACTGACTTGATGGAGTGGCTCATATAGTCTCTTTCGCCGGCGCCGTTATGGCTGAATGTTGGGGTATTCCATGCGCGCTCTATTTGAGAGAAAGTTCTATGACCTTCACGCCGAATGCCGTGGCAAGCGCGGAGCGCATCTATGGAAGTAGAACGTTTAGCAACCTGTTTTCAGTGGTCGCAGGGCCGTTCCTTGCCGGATCTTTTATCTCTACATGTACTGATGCGTTTCAGGCTGCGTTTCGTAACGCAGCCTTCCGAAATCGTGCAAGTTTGTTTCGAAGAGCTGCACTCGTGACTCCAAGCTGTCCTGCGATCTCGGTCAGGTTGTAGCCGGCAAGAAGCCGGTGAGCTACGAGCTGAATCGGTTCCGGAAGCTTGGAAGTGTCAATGTAGGTGGATTCCTGACTCACGGCCTGGGAGTTCTCGTCGAACTCCTTTGTGTGATCTGAGCTGGATCGGTAGTGCTCGAGTCTGGTTCGCTTGATGATCGTTCTGACCCACCTGGAGAATGCTGTCGCATCAGCTCTGACGAATGACTCCAACTTCTGAAAGACAACTAGGGTTACGATCTGGGCAATGTCTTCTGAATGGGTCATGTTCAATGCCTCAGCTCGTACCGCTACCAGGATGCTATCCATGGGTGGTCGTGAACGTGGGTGATTCCAATATGCGTCGTAAGCCAGATCGAGCTTGTTCATTTTGCTCCCAGTTTCGTGTCTACTCTGCTGAGGATCGCTGTCGTCTCGTCGGAGCTCAAACCTAATAGATCTCCCGCAATCAGGATTGAGCTTTCTCTGCTGAGTCCGATCTTGTTGTATTCAACCCTTGTCCTTCGGATGTTCATCACCAGCAGGATGAACTCGGCGTCTTCCCCAAGGAGGAAACGGAGTGAGGATTCGATGTCGGTCGTTATCATGATTTGATTAGCCACCGAACACCACCTGGTTACGAGTCGCAAGGTGCTCGTATTGTTCAGGACTTACCACGACGATCTTGGTGCCGCGGTTCTCTTGAAAGCGCCATGCTTCGACGGTCGCAACGGCTTCCGGCTGGCCCATGCAGAATGCAATCATCGTGTTTTCGTCGACTCTGAGTGATCGTCCACCCTTCATCTCCCGGGCTGAATCCAACGTGATCTTTTGAACCTTCTCTATCGGTCTATCGAGGCCTAATGACATGGGAGTCTCTTTCGGTGTTAAAGCAGGAAAGCCGTCCATGTGGACGGCCGTTCGTATGAGTGATGAGTTGAGGAGGGGAGAGGTAGTGCGGGGAGTCTAGCGGAAGAAGCGGATCAGAGCGATGCCGCCGATGACGATGCAAGAGGAGACTGTTGCGGAGCCGATGATGGCGAGTATGAGTTCCATATTAGGCGGCCAGCTTTCCGTAGCTGAGGATGGCGCGCTTGACGGTCAGCTGATCACGTCCGAGGGTCTTGCCGATCCGGTAATACGTTGCGCCTTCGCGGCTCAACTTCACCATGGCATCTCGTTCTGCTGGTGAGACACGGACGAGCTTACGGGGGTTGCGGCAGATGCGATCGCGACGGACTTTATCGTCCATGTTGTCCTGCTGGCTACCGAGAACCAGGTGGCCCTCGAAGCCGCCGAGTGAGTCCATGGCGTTGACGCATGCCTTGTTATCGCAGGAGTGACGGATGACCATTCCTTCAGGAACTGGACCGTTGACGAGCTCCCAGGCGTAGATGTGTGCCAGGACTGATTTGCCGCCTGCCTGGAAGATTCCGTAGCCGTTGCTTGCCAGTCCACCCATGTACTCGTGGCAGCCGTTTCCGTCTACGTGGATCAACTCTTGAAATGCTTTGAGGTCGCCTTCTTCAGTTCGTCGTTGGCTCATTTGAAACTCCCGGAGCAGAAGGTTCATTGACCTTCGTGCTACGGGGTTTTTTAGTATAGAGAATCCCGACTTTTGAATCACAGATTATGAAAATAGTTGAGGTGATAGCCTGACCGGATGCTGAGCGAGCTTTCACTGAAGAATATTGAGCGTGCTGAACAAATGCATCAGGGCATTGCGGATGAGTTGGCAGGTATTCACGACTCCGATGATCGCCTGTACCTATTTGCAGCCTTTGTCTCCGTGGTGATGTCCCACCACGAAGCCATATTGACCTTGCTGAAATACGAAAGGCTGACAGGATCAGCTCTGGCGCTGTTTCGTCCTCTCTTAGAGGCTGCATACAGAGGGCTGTTTACAGGCTTCTTGGCCACTCCCCGGCAACTGGAAGTCATCAACGAAGGGGGAACGCCTTATGGAACCTGGACTGACTTAGCAGCCTCTCTCGATGAGTTGTTCGAATATGATGGCGTCTTCGCTCAATACAGTGGGACAACCTGGAAAACACTATGCGGTTACACTCACACCGGAATAGAGCAACTCGGTAGTCGAATCAGACCTGATGGGAAGGTGGAGTCTTCCTACGAAGAGGACGAGATCAATGACCTGATAAACAGTTCAACCGCAGCTGTCGTGATGACTTGCATTCCTTTTTTGGAAGTCATCAGAGGGCGCGGGGGTTCTGATGTAGCTCGCTCGACGTTCAAGCGTCTCTACCCTGTACCAGAATCAGATCAGGGTCCGTTATCTGTCTGAGTCCTATCAAGCCCTAGTCATCCGTGTCCTGACACAGCTTCTTGAGTACTGAGGGTGGTAGAGACATCAGCAACTTTGCGATCTCAGCACCGTTGATCTTCTCGGGGTGAAAGTGGGTTCCTTGCACAGCCTTCGCTGGTGTGGCCTTCGATGGCTTCATGACGATCAGCTTACTGGGCATGTGGTTCCTTCTATGCAGCTAGTGTGTAGGTTGAGATCCCAGCGACTATATCCTGGCTACCCATGGGTGGGAAGAAGTACCTGCCACTCATCTTGGCTTCCGGGGCTCTCTTACGTCTGACCACCTGGGTATCAATTGAAGAGATCTTGTTCTTGTAGCTCCTACGACGTCCAGCGCGGCCGCTTTCCGTCGCGTTGATGACTTCGACGAACTTTGCGACCGAGGATCCGAAGATTGATGCGGCGAACTCTTCAGGTAGAGCTCGGACAACATCAACAGCCCATCCGAAATAGGAGTACTTGCCGCACGTAGAGTACTCAGCTATGGTCAGCTCGCCCCAGTAGCGGCCTTCCTCGTACCAATCCAAAGGCGGGGCCTCGAGACCGCCGGTGGCCTGTTCCACTGCATCGCGGATCATCGATTTACCTTCTCTGATGATGTTTTTGATCTCCGACTTACGGGAGTCCGGCATCGCAACCCATGCTGCGATCGCCTCGACCTTCTGAGCGGCTTTCCGCTTGCGGACGATCCCGCAGATGGCTAACGTTTCCGCGTGATTGAGTTCAAACTTTGCCATCGCAGCCTCGATACCGCGGACGTTGGCTAGCACATAGATGTCATTCTGGATATTAACTGGCTTCCGAGACAGCCGTGCGTGCTTATCCCGACATGCGTGGTCGAGCGTGGATTTCGAGATCCCCCACTTCGCGAGTGTGGCAGGTATTCCAATGGAGGTTCTGTCGTCGTAGATCTTACGCAGATCTCTGGCGGAGATTTTGTTCACCTGGCGAGCTTGATATTCTCTGTTCTCCTTATCCTCTAGGCACCAGCATGACTTCACGACACCATCGCGGAGTTCGGTGAATCGGCAAAGTCCGAAGCCGGTTTTGCAGACGGCACATGCGAAACAGACCATCGCATCTCTTTTGATCTTTGGATCCACCACGAACGAATCGACACGAGGTCTGACCCAACTCGGCACCTGAAACAGGGCAACGCCACCCACATACTGACTCGCCTGAGCGATGGCGTTTGCTATCTCCGGGTTTCTCTTGAAGGGCTTTCTGGATTTGCCGACATTCGCCATGGGTCGATACTCTCTCGGGAAGTGGCGTGTGCCAAAATGTCCCGTTCCTTCTGTTTATTCTTTGATCAAGTACTCACCCCGCCATGCTGCCGGCTGGCTCGTATTCGTAAAAACCTGTCCATAGCTGTTGCTGAGGGTTTTTAGTATGGAGCCGCCGCTGTGGAAAACCCGTCCCAGTCCAACTATTTTGAAAAGAGTTCCCAGCCGGGTTGCTGCGTGGGACGCATCCACCCTACCCAGGGGCAAGATGTCCCGTTCCTTCTGTTTCTAGTAGTTGATAAATACTCACCCTGCCACGGCTGGCTCGTATCCCTACCCACCAACGAAACAGACCTGAGTTTCAGGCAGGGGATTCCGCCTGAAGCGGATCCCACCTATGTGACTTACCTCAAGTAAGGCTCACCCTACTCGCGGTCGAGCACCCCTTACCGGCTGTCAGGAGCTGCGAACTGTATAGATGCGCTGTATAGGTGACAGAGATCCGCCTCGAGCGTTCCATGCTTACCCACGCATACGGCAATAGAGATCCACGCATACTTGGGTACCGTTCCACGCATAAGTAGAACGGATTCCCGCGCATAAGTTGCAAGGATGAGCGCGCATAAGTACCTATCAAATGCTCGTATCTCATTCACAACAGGGCACATGCGTTTTCGCGACTGTTAACTACTTGGTTACCAGACGTGCCGGTTGGGACCGCTGTTCTGCTCTGTCACTGAGGAGGAGGGGAACCTGATGACCTTTTGGCCGGCCGATCACGGTCTGCCTTGAACTAACTGTAACAGCGATAGCCCTTTGGTCCAGAAGACTTAAATCTTCGTTTGACATCGATAGGGTCGTAGGCATAGCAGACCCTGGTTAGGTGCGACGTTTTGGGACCCACGGAGTCGAACACATCATGGTATTCAACCTCGGCGAAGAAAAGCAGAACCTTTCCGCCCATAAGGATTTAGCTGAAATCAGCCCCACTCAGGCGGATGTTGGATAAGGTTATTTGCTCCCAAATTGGAAAGCTGTCTTTCTTCACAATCAACGGTTGATCCGGTAGGTCCAACGAGTCCAGCTTCACGGTTGTCAGCGAAGGGCTGAGCGGATCCGTAAAAGCTTCAACAGCCGCACTTACTTTAGTGATCAACGCAGGTGTTTTCCCTTGGTTGATAGCGCTTATCTTGAAAATCGGGCGTTCAGGGGGGCCCTCGGTCAGCGTGAATTGGATGACCATCCAAGGGCGCGCAGCATCGACTGAAGATTTGGCACTGTAAAGCGCTGCTTCAGACAAACGTTTGATGTCCAATAAAGTAATGAATGCAGCGCAGCTTGCCGCAAAGGCACCAAAACCGCCTATCCAAACTGGCAAAATGTCTGCGTCGCCCGCCCTGCGCCAGTAAGACTTAGTAGCTTCCGGCTCCCCTGGTGGTACACATGGGGGCCCAGGATCACCTTGCGGCTTCGCCACGGCGGCGGCGGGTCTACCCGCTTGAACAGCTTTCTCTCTGGAGTCTCCAACTTGTGTCTGCTTTTTCAGCGTTGGCTTTTGCGGCGCGGGTGCTTGTATGAGCACGAACAGTAAAGCAAACGTATATAGGAAATTCATCGGTGGGAAAAAGGTAGCACAGGAAGGGAAGCGACACGTTTTGGTATGTCGTATTGCAACTCTATGCTTGAAATATCGGAGAAACACCATGATCGAACAGAAGCCATGCCGCACCACTCGCACCCGCCGGAGCCAGGAAGCGGTCAGTTCAACCCCGCAGCCACGTCTCCTCTACTCCCGCAAAGAGGCTTCGTACCAACTCAGCATCTCCGTCCGATCGATCGACTACCTCATCACTGAGGGTCGGCTCCATACGCGCAAGAT
Source organism: Tunturiibacter psychrotolerans (assembly GCF_051013365.1). Taxonomy (GTDB): domain Bacteria; phylum Acidobacteriota; class Terriglobia; order Terriglobales; family Acidobacteriaceae; genus Edaphobacter; species Edaphobacter psychrotolerans_A. The sequence continues at coordinate 4,762,538 of NZ_CP132941.1, forward strand.
CGGTGGACGAATCCTGGTCCCGCATGAGGAGCTTCTCCGCTTCGTCAGGTCCGACCGGATGCAAGCGATGACACCCGCGGCTGTGGCTTGTCCTACTTCGTAAAGCCTTCCCAAGGAGCGTCTGCGCCAGGGTGCAGGCGTAGAAATTCCACGGTTTCTGTGGCTTCGCAGTTTGCTTGCGACTTCAAGGTTGTGAAGGAAAGGCACTTCTTGCGAAGCCACTCCGGCAAGGTGTTCCAACGGGTTTGAAACTCTCCTTGTGCGGACGAGATCTCGACGTCGGTACAGGGATGGCTGTTATATTCAGCATCTCTGCACTGGCTGTCTTCAGAGTTTTGCAGAGTGGGTGCTGTGGCCAGCGAGGGATCACTGAGTGATGATGCTGGTATGGGCGATGGGACACGATAGGTAGACGGCTTACTTCCAGCTGATTCTGTCTCTGTACTGCTTGAATACGGATGAAGATGGGCCTCGTAAGCGCACCACACCATCAACAGAGTCGCGAACAACACCACTTTCTTCACTTTACCCCTCAACGTTAGAACGGTGGACTACAGCGATCTTACGCTGAGGGGCCTTCTGGGAAACTAAAGCACCCGGTTCAGCAAGTTCACAGCGGCCGTCATAGCGGCCTTATCGAGGTGAATGTACCTCACTGAGGACTGGATAGACTTGTGGCCTGCCGAGGCCATGATGACGCTCTGAGTGACCCCCATTTGAGCCAGACGCGAGCAGTGCGTGTGGCGTAGGTCATGCCAGCGGATATGTCGAAGATTAGCCATCTTGACAGAGGTCTCAAACCATTTCTTGCTGTCAGCTACAGAGAAGATGCAGCCCGTGTCGGACGGATTAGGCATGTCCTTCGATCTCCTTTTGCGGGGCATCTGGATCTTCTTGAGTCCACGTATGGCAGCCTTCACGTCAGCGTTCATGTGAACTATGCGCGAGCTTCCATTCTTCGTCTTGTCCAACCGAATCTCATCACGATTGAGATATACCTGGTCCCACGTGATCGAGTATTGCTCCCCCTTGCGCATCCCGGTTCCCAGCGCGACATCCAGCTCGTAGAGACGGTGTAGGAGATGCTTGCGCTTCCGTTCATTACGGGGGCCACAGGCGTCGATCTGATCCTGAATGACCTTCCTGAGTCTGGTCTCCTCTTCGTCGTCTAACCACCTAACCGGTAGGCTTGCCACCTTCTCTGGCTTTACGTCGCGACAGGGATTGGTCGAAAGGAGCTCACGTTCTTTGCCGAACTCGAAGACGGAACTCAGCATGGCTTTGTACCGGTTCTTGGTTCCGGGCTTGCGCTTGATCTCTTGCATCCAGTCCTTGATCTCACGAGGACGGATCTCCGAAGCCACTCGGTCACCCAATGTGTCCTTGATGAAGGAGAGGCGCTGCGGAGGGTTCTTCTGGTCCTTATACGCGTCCGGGTTCTTCTGGATGCGTTCCAGCAGACCGTCACAGAGCGAGGAGATTAGAACCCGTTCGGCTTCGTCCTTGACCTCAGCAGCCGTCCGAGGACGCTGCTTGGCACTTCGTGGAGCCTCTCCTTCCCCATCTCTCACCAGAGTTCTGGACTTCTCAACCCAGGCGATCGCGGCAGCGCGATCCCTGCCGAACGACTTCCTCACGAGCTTGCCGTTGTTGCGGAATCGCCCGTACCAGAACCCGCTATTCTTACCCTCCGCATCCTTGCGTTCCCACACGCCCTCGACCCACGCTGCCTTACGTGCCATCATTCTCCTAGATAGGAATTATCCCGTCGGATAATAGTAACTGAACGAGTCACAAAAGTGGGATACAGTAAACCCCAATTGGGATACGGCACAATGTTTATTCTTGCATCGCATTGCATCTGTTAACGTCTAAGTATTAGGTAGTAAATTGTTGAAATGGAAGGGGAACATGAGCAGTCTGTCGCAATGTGTCGCAAGCCCTAGAAGCGCCGGTATCGCACTCCTAACGCGAAGGTCGCAGGTTGGACTCCTGCCCGGGCCACCATCCACTTCAGAACACGAATGGATTCGTAGCAGACAAAGCGTTGAGATCTATCGCTTAGTGACGATGGATCACGTTGTTAGGAATATTTATCTGGTCTATACTCAAGTTGTTTCCGGTGTCTGCTTTTAGAAGCAGGCTGAAAGGGAATCCGGTGAGAGCCCGGAACTGCCCCGCAGCGGTAATCAGGAACGAAAACTCCACATTGGCACTGGTTCGGTTGTGAACTGGGAAGCTGGAGTGACTAGGCAGCCTGTAAGTCCGAAAACCTGCCGTAAACACTGCCCATATGGGCCGAATTGCACACGCCTCCGAGGGAAAGGCCGGGTGACCACAGCGTATCTCTCAAGGCTGTGTTTCCCCACTCCTCTTGCGGCGACAAGAACGTTATTCCCCATCTAGGCTATGGGGGTGACTGTGGAGGTTTGAAAGCTAAGACCTCTGCGAGGACAGTAGTAGTAGTGGTTCTACATTCGGATGGGAACGCACCGACTAGATAGCCAAAAACGTAATGTCTCGAGCGGTCCGTTTTACCGCAAGTTAAGAAAGAAAGTTCTACGATGAGAGTTGGAGAGAATTTCTGCCCTGGAATTCTTCACGCGGTTCAGGCAAAGGATGGCCTACTCACTCGGATCAGAGTTCCGGGTGGGATGATTGTTCCCAGCCAACTCTCTGCTATTGCCGAACTGTCCGCCGCATTTTCAGATGGGCATGTGGAGATTACTTCACGTTCAAATCTGCAGATGCGGGCCATTCAAAAGCAGAATTTGAGCTATTTGGCTCGGGGGCTTGATTCCGCAGGCTTTCTGCCTTCACCGAATCACGACCGCGTTCGCAACGTCGTGACAAACCCCTTCGCCGGGTTAGGCTTCGACGAGATTTTAGATTCGCGGCCGTTTGTTCGAGAACTGGATTGCCGCATTACCAGAGACCCAGAGATGGCTGGTTTACCGCCCAAGTTCAGCTTTGCTATAGATAGCGGGGGAAGCTGGTTTAGCCATGAAAATGACGATCTGGCCTTGCGAGTGATAGCGGTCGACGATTCTCATTTATTTCGTCTAGCGATCGGCGGTATTTTTTCTGGTTTCGGCGTAACGATTGATAAGGCAGTTGACTGTCTTCTTGAGGCGGCACAGGTATGCCTCCAAATTTCGAAAAAGTTCGACGCGCCTGCCAGGGCAAGAAAAATTGCATCGATGCCTCAGGCTATGAGCTATCTACTTAGTGAACTGTCTCACTTTCTGGTGGACTGTCCTTCGTCCAATGACTGCAAGTTTGTGGACGAGTTGCCTGTAGGAGTTTATTTGACGAAGCAACCCGGTTTCGTAAACCTGGTGCCCTTGGTTCCTCTCGGGCGGCTGACGTCAGCGCAGACGCAGTGCATCGCCTCAATCGCAACGGAATGGGATGGAGATCTTCGACTGGCACCGTGGCGAGGCATCATAATCGGATCCATCCCCGAATGTGCGATTCGTCAAGTTGCTGCAAGGCTCCAAGTTGTGGGTTTGCGGCTTGATAACAGAAGCGGATATGGAGGAGTCTTTGTCTGTGCCGGAACCGGTTGTGATGCGTCCTTGGCTGATGTGAGGAATGACGCGTCTCTGTTGGCGCGCTTGCTGTCTGGTCACTCTGGGAAGCCCGGATGGACAGTCAACATTTCAGGATGCGAAAAGCAGTGTGCTATGCGAAACGGTGCTACAGCCGAGCTAATCGCAACTTTATCGGGTTACGACTTGCGGATTGATGGGCGTCTTATAGCGTCGAATTGTTCTCGGGAATCTGCCATAGACGCGGTGCTTGCATCCCGGTCGGAAATACGCTCTGAGGTTTCTTCACGATGATGACCTATAAAAAAAGTGCAGAAGAGATCTATCGAGAATCCTTTGAGATTATTAGGACGGAATCAGATCTATCTGCTTTTTCCCCTCGTCTCGCCCGCGTTGTGGTGCGTATGATTCACGCGTGTGGAATGACCGACCTGCCACAGTATGTCGCCGCGTCACCAACAGCGACTGAAGCCGGGGAGATGGCACTCCTTGCAGGAAAGCCCGTCTATTGTGATGCAAATATGGTCGCGAATGGGATCACGCGGTCCAGGCTTCCCAAAGACAATGAAGTGATCTGCACGCTCAACGATCCTCGTACTGTGGAACTAGCCAGTAAATTCGGAACGACCCGAAGTGCGGCAGCGGTGGAACTCTGGCGCGAGAAATTATGCGGTTCCGTTGTTGTGATCGGCAACGCACCGACCGCTTTGTTCCACTTGCTCGAAATGCTCGAAGACGGCGCGCCGCCCCCTTCGCTCATCGTTGGAGTTCCTGTTGGTTTTGTGGGCGCTGCGGAGTCCAAATTAGCTCTTGAGGCTAACAGACAAAATATTCCTTATTTGACGATACGAGGTCGTCGAGGTGGAAGCGCCATCGCGGCAGCCGCCGTCAACGCTCTCGCAAGTGAGGAAGAATGATTAAGAGCACGATGCCAGGCCGACTATTTGGTGTGGGACTTGGACCTGGCGATCCAGAACTTATCACTATTAAGGCCCTGCGTACCATCAGACAGGCTCAGGTGGTGGCTTATCCGATGGCCAAGCGTGGCCAAAGTAATGCCCGCTGCATCGTGAGTTCAGAGTTGACAATCGAGCAGATTGAGCTACCGATGATCTACCCGATCACAACCGAGCCAACAGATCAGAGTGGGGAGTATGAGGCAATAATCGCAGAGTTCTATGACAGGATGGCTGAGCAGATTGCCGCTCATCTTTCCATTGGGCGCGATGTGGCGGTTCTTTGTGAGGGCGACCCTTTTCTTTATGGGTCTTTTATGTATCTTCACGACAGACTTTCTCACCGCTTTCTCACCGAAGTAATTCCCGGAATACCATCGGTGATGGCCGCCGCGGCGAGGCTAGCGACCCCTCTTGTTCGAAGGGATTCACAGCTAACCTTGCTCCCCGCCACACTCTCTGAAGATGTGTTGGCCGCTAGACTAAATTCATATGACGCCTTCGCGATCATGAAACTTGGACGCAACTTCTCGAAGGTAAAAAATGCGCTATCCAGGGCGGGAGTTCTCGATAAGGCCCTTTACATTGAACGCGCAACTATGAGTCAAGAACGGATAACCAAACTGAACGACGTAGATCCGGCAAGCGTTCCTTACTTTTCGCTTATCCTGGTTCCAGATTCGCGCCAGAGCCGGGTCGGCAACCCTGTAGGCGCAGGCCGGATTACGGTTGTCGGACTGGGTCCTGGTTCGGATGAATGGATTACGCCGGAAGCCCATCAAGCACTAGCGGAAGCGACTGATTTGGTGGGCTACCAGCGGTATCTGGACCGCGTCCCGATTCGATCTGGCCAACGACGTTTTGGCTCGGACAACAAGGTGGAGGCGGAGCGTGCACGGCATGCCCTCACTCTTGCGGAGGCTGGCAGGCGTGTCTGCGTCGTTTCGTCCGGAGATCCAGGTATTTTCGCAATGGGCGCCGCTGTACTGGAGTCAGTCGATGAAGGGCCCGAGGCATGGCGTTCTCTCGATATTAGGATTGTTCCCGGGGTATCAGCGATGCAAGCGGCCGCTGCGAGAATGGGGGCTCCTCTAGGGCACGATTTTTGTGTTCTTTCGCTATCCGATCGTTTGAAGCCATGGGAAGTAATTGTGAAACGACTGCACGCGGTGGCTTCCGCTGATTTCGCGCTTGCTATCTATAACCCAATCTCGTCTGAACGGAAATGGCAACTAGCAGAGGCACAGGCGATTCTCGCCGGCTATAGGGCTGCGGAGACCCCAGTTGTACTCGCCCGTGCCGTTGGTAGGTCAGATGAGAAGATTGTGATCACAGATCTCGGACGATTCGATCCGGCCGCAGCTGATATGCAGACGCTGATTATCGTTGGTTCCTCGACAACTCGCAGTCTTGCGCTTTCGAATGATCGGGAGATGATCTACACTCCCCGGAGCTATGAGGCGTAAACCGATGCTGACTACTCCATCTGAAGTTGCGAGGTTTGGTTGCAATGAGCGCTGGTTATCGATCGTAGGCATCGGAGAAGATGGCTGGGAGGGCCTCAACCCGGTTGCGAAGGAAGCCGTGGAGTCTGCCGAATTCCTGTACGGTGGAGTTCGCCATCTGGCTCACATTTCGACGGGCCGCGCGACAAAGGTCGCCTGGCCGTCTCCTATGTCTGCCGCAGTGCACGAAATTCTGACGCACCATCGTCGGCGAAATAGAGTTTCCGTTTTAGCTAGTGGTGATCCTATGTTATTTGGGGTCGGTGTGACACTGACGCGCGAATTGGAGCCAACCGAATATTTTGTTATCCCGCAGGTTTCCGCGTTCTCCCTTGCGTGCGCACGCCTCGGCTGGCCAATTCAGGAAACGGTCTTGATATCGCTGGTAAACCGTCCTATCGAGCAATTGCACCGACATCTCCACCCGGGTCAACGGTTGGTGATTTACTCCGAAGACGGCACTACGCCCGCAGCTGTCGCGCGCATGCTAACTAGTAGCGGGTATGGGTCAAGCCAACTAACGGTTTTCGAATATCTGGGTGGTACTGCGGAGAAGCGTTGGGACGATTTGGCAAAGCAGTGGTCAACAGAGCGGTGTGGCGCCTTGAACTTGATCACTGTCGTTTGCAGTCTAGATTCCGGAACTAGGTCGTTTCCGATTGTTCCGGGGCTATCCGACGAGTTCTTTTTAACAGACGGCCAAATGACAAAGCGCGAAGTTCGTGCTGTTACGCTTGCCCGTCTTGCCCCAGTGCCTGGTCAACTACTGTGGGATATCGGCGCTGGCTCGGGAACGATAGGCATTGAATGGATGCGCTCTCACTCTTCCTGTTCATGTATTGCATTTGAAAAAAATAGCGATAGAATCGCCCGAATCTTGGTGAATGCGAAACGGCTTGGCGTGCCAGGGCTGGAGGTCATTGCAGGAAGCGTTCCGAAAACTCTCAATGGTTTGACTGCACCCGATGCAATCTTCATCGGCGGAGGTATCGGCAAGGATGGCCTATTTCAAGCCTGCTGGAATAGACTTACCAAGGGCGGAAGACTTGTTGCCAACGCGGTGACGATTGAGAGCGAGGCGGCTTTAGCAACGTGGCACAAATTGTACGGCGGAGAGCTTGTGCGAATTCTCGTTGCCCACGCTGAGCCGGTTGGCAGTGCGTTAGGTTGGCGGCAGCTAATGCCGATTACCCAATGGGCGGTGGTGAAGTCATGAGTTTGTCTTGTTCAATCGGGATTGGCTGTTCTTCTCGTGCCGTCGCTTCGGATGTGATTCAGCTTATTCAGCTATGTGTGAGTGAAATAGCTCCCGATAGTGTGGTTGCAACGTTGGATCGGTGTTCGAGCATCGCAGAGGCAGTTGCAGCAGTTCTTGGGCTGCGACTTGTGCTGTTTCCGGCAAGCGTTCTGTCGCATATTCGTGGAGTCCAAAGTCATTCGCTCCTGGCAGCATCAACAGTGGGGACCGCCAATGTTGCGGAAGCAGCGGCGTTGGCTTCACTCGGGCCTGCGGCGCGTCTTATTTTGCCTCGCCAAACAGGACGTTTCTGTACCTGTGCAGTAGCGGTGCTCTCATGACAGTTCATTTTATCGGCGCTGGTCCTGGAGCTGCCGATCTTCTTACGTTGCGGGGAAGGGATCTGATCAGCCGTTCCCCTGTATGTTTGTATGCGGGTTCTTTGGTGCCGAAAGAGGTGATCTCATATGCCCCACCTGGCGCTCGCATAGTCGACTCAGCAGAGATGAATCTTGATGAGATCATCGCAGAGCTCTCTGCAGCCCACGAGAATGGATTTGACGTCGCCCGGATTCATTCAGGGGATCTGTCGATCTGGAGCACAATGGCGGAACAGATTCGCCGCCTTGTACCGCTTGGTATTCCCTACGACGTCACTCCTGGGGTTCCGTCATTTGCTGCTGCTGCCGCTGCTCTATGTCAGGAGCTAACTCTTCCTAACGTTGCGCAAACTTTGATTTTGACTCGAACCTCAACGCGGTCTACGGCAATGCCGACTGGAGAAGATCTTGCGACGTTGGGGCAGTCGGGTGCAACAATGGCAATTCATTTATCCATTACGAACCTCGACATGGTGACGTCGCAGTTGTTGCCACTCTACGGGCCCGACTGTCCAGTAGTTGTCGTGTTTAGAGCAAGTTGGCCGGATGAGATGATTCTGCGGGGAACTCTATCAACCATTCGAGACATTGTTGCAAAATCTGGAGTAGACCGAAATGCACTTATCCTGGTTGGAAGATCTCTCAACGGTCCCACTTTTGGCGTGAGTTATCTTTACTCCGCTTCCAGAGAGCGTGATTCAAGCGTGCCCGTTGCCAATGAGCTTGACTCCACAATAGGGGATTGAGGCTGAGTACCCAATTGAGCGAACTAAATCGCATATCCGATGGCATCGAAGCTCGGCTCGGCCGATCTCCAGATGCAGTTCCGCGAATACTGATCCTCGGTGGAACAGGAGAGGCCGCTGAGCTTGCCGCGCAGCTCGCAAGCAGAAATGATCTTGAGTTCATTTCATCGTTCGCCGGAAGGGTAAGTTGCCCTAAATATCCCATAGGAGCCGTTAGGGTCGGAGGATTCGGCGGGATTGAAGGACTGATCTCTTATCTGATAATGGAGAGCATTAGTGTGGTAGTTGACGCTACACATCCCTTCTCCGTGGGTATTAGTCGAAATTCAGAGGTGGCTTGTGCTCGATTAGGATTACCGCTCATCGCTTTAGTTCGTCCTGCATGGCAGAAGCAAAAAAACGATTTGTGGCATGAGGTGATAACTTACGCCGACGCGGCTGAATTTGTGAATAGAAAGAAGGGACGGGTTTTTCTTTCGATCGGCAGGCAAGAGGTAGGTTCGTTTGCCGCGTGCAATGACGCATGGTTTCTGATCCGTGCCATTGAGGCGCCGACTGGGCAGTTACCTCAGCATCACGAGATTCTTCTCCAGCGTGGCCCCTTCGATCTCAAAGAAGAGTCGCAATTGTTGCGGGATTACTCAATTGATCACATCGTTTCCAAAAATAGCGGTGGCTCAGGAACCTACACCAAAATTGAAGCCGCTCGACTTCTTGGAATTCCGGTAGTAATGGTGCAACGTCCCACAAAACATACGGCCTCAGCGGTTGAGACCGTAGATCAAGTTGTCACTGAGCTTACCGCGCTCTTGACGCGAGCCGTGCAGGATGGGAAACAGCGGAAGGAAGCTAGATGAGAAAGCTGTACATCATTGGAATCGGATCAGGCAACCCGGAACACATTACCGTGCAGGCCATCAAGGCGTTAAATGAGGTAGATGTCTTTTTTGTCTTGAAAAAGGGAGACGCGAAAAGCGATCTTATGCGCCTCCGTAAAGAGATCTGCGAGCGATATATAGACGATCCATCCTACCGAACTATCGAAATCATCGATCCTCAACGGGACCCATCGATAGCTTCCTACACAGTACGGGTCGAGGCATGGCACCAAGAGCGCGCGCTAATCTACGAAGACCTGATTGGAAAAGAGCTAAAAGAGGATGAGTGTGGCGCGTTTCTCGTGTGGGGTGATCCGTCACTATATGACAGTACTCTTAGAGTCATAGATCACATTATTGCTCGTGGAATAGTTGATTTCGATCATGAAGTTATCCCTGGAATCACAAGCATCCAGGCCTTGGCGGCGCGCCACAAGATAACTCTGAACGGCATAGGCGAGTCGATTTGCATTACGACGGGTCGTCAGTTGTCACCTGGGCTAGTCGCAAGTTCCGAGAACGTGGTTGTGATGTTGGACGGAAAGTGTTCTTTCAGGGAAGTTCTGGATAAGGATGTCGAGATCTATTGGGGAGCATACGTCGGTAGCGATAAAGAGATTCTTTTGTCTGGAAGACTTACCGAAAAAGTGGAAGCCATCGAAGTAGCCCGCAGTGCGGCACGGGAGAAAAATGGATGGGTGATGGACACCTATCTACTTCGGAACCCTTCCGCGAGACGGTCTTGAAACGTTAGCTTTCGTGACCGGGTATCGGACTTTGCTTTGGAATCTCCGGCAAGTGAGGGGTGCAAGGAATCCTGGTGACTGAAGCTGTGCGCGGCGAGGGCGGAGTTTTGCGCAATTAGAATGGCGAGCGCTTTATGGAACGGTACGATCCCAAGAGGCCCGACCTTTCAACCCGCGACGTTGTCGCACGTTCGATTTATACCGAGGTGGGTGAAGGGCGCGGAACAGAGCACGGTGGCGCATTCCTAGACATTTCACACAACCAACCGAGTACATCAAACGAAAGCTGCCCAGCATGTATCACCAGTTTCTGGAACTGGCGGACGTTGATATCACGAAGGGACCTATGGAGGTTGGCCCGACGTGTGACTACATGATTGGGGGGCATTCGGGTAGATGCGGAGATGACGCAGAACTCAGTCCTGGGACTTTTTGCTGCCGGAGAAGCGGCTGCGGGTCACGGTGCGAACCGCCTGGGCGAGAACTCCCTCTCTGATTTATTGGTGTTTGGCCGACGAGCGGGACTCGCGGCTGCGGAGCACGCCAAACGGAGCCCAATGCCCACGATCGATTCTTTGCAGATCGCGGACGCAGAGAGGCAGATGCTCTACCATTCGAACGCGGAGGTGGTGAAAGCCCCTACGCCATCCGTGATGAGCTACAAAACGTTATGCAGCGTCTCGTTGGCATCTTTCGCACTAGGAAGGCCTGCGTGAGGCGCTCGAGAATCGAAAACTGCAGGAGCGAACAGCTCGAGTACATGTCGAAGGTTCGCGGCTGTTCAACCCGGGTTACGGGCAGGCGAACTCGCAGGGCTAAGGCTGATCGATATCGACGGAGAACGTCTGACCGTCAACCAATCAGTATGGCTAGGCAAGGAACAGGCACCGAAGACGAACAACTCGATTCGGAGTGTGGCGCTGTCACCGCAGCTTATCTCTCTTCTGTGGGAGCAGATCGCACGGCAGAGAGCCAAGGGGCATGAGTTCCTGTTTACATCCAAAAACGATACGCCGCGAGACATGAATGTTTACCGTCCTCGGAAGATGACGCCTTTCCTTCAGTCTCTCGAAATACCGCGGGCAGGATTCCACGCCTTCCGTCATTTCAACGTCGCTTTACTCGACGCTCTGCGCGTTCCACTGAAGACAATCCAAGAGCGGATAGGACACGCGCTCACTGGTTCCTTCACGTTGGATGTGTATGGCGGTCAGCCTGAATGGGGACGGAATCTTGAGGCCGCACAGCACATAGGTGCGGAGCTTGAGAAGGCCGTCAACGAAGCTGCTGCAAGCTCGAAAATGAGCGGAATGCAGAAGTTGTTGGCAGCTTATTGGCTATTCAAGAAAAAAGGCTCGGGAGTCGACTCTCCTAAGCCTTTGAATATCAATATGTTCTTTGGTTGCGGGGGTAGGATTTGAACCTACGACCTTTGGGTTATGAGCGACCCCCGGAACACGTATGTTGTTGAATTTGCGGTACGAATGGCGACTTAAAAGTATCGAAAAGTACGCATTGGACAGCCTCATGGGAGCCGGTTGGGAGCGCGTTTCGACTGTTGGGTTTCCCCATATACAGGTCGTAGGATTCTCCGTCGCGAAGGGCGCACACGGAGCTTTCGGTTCGGCGAACCTTTAATAGCGCGTCGAGCTATTAAAGGTTGGGACGGCTTACCCAGGGCCACACATCGGCCACAACATCGGCCAATCCGAGTTCACTTTGGCAGTTCTTCCTTTCGGAGCATGGCATTGAGCGGAGTTAAGATCGGCCAGATTCAAGGCGAGTAGACCCGGGAATCTTGGGAATCGGATCTGCCAACCCAAAGTAGTTCCTGTTCAGAGTGTCAGAAATAAGCATATACTTCTAACAGTAGGTGAATCATGGAACGCCTCACAGAAGCCATTCTCCAAAGGACGAGCGCACTCCCCGAGGGAGCGCCGGTTAGCGCCAAGATGCTGCTGCATCTCGGCACGCGCCCGGCTGTCGATCAGTCGCTCTCCAGGCTTGCACGGCGCGGCAAGCTCCTCCGAGCTGGCCGGGGCATGTACCTCTCTCCTGTGACAAGCCGGTTTGGGACTCACGCTCCATCGGCTCACCGCTTGATCGAGGAGCTATCCGCGCAACGCGGTGAAGCCATTGTGCCCTCGGGTGCAACGTCCGCGAACGCGCTTGGACTCACCACCCAGGTTCCCACGCAGATGATCTATTGGACATCGGGCCGGAGTCGCAAGCTCCATCTCGGGAAGCTGGCAATCCAACTGGTTCATGTCCCGTCCTGGCAACTCGCCTTTGCCAAGGAACGCGCCGGAGAGATCGTCCGCGCGCTGGCATGGGCCGGCCCTGAGAGAGTTCATGCGGTTCTGAAGGAGATCGAGGGGAAGGTGCCCCGAACCGAGATCCAGAAGGTCGCGCAGCAAGTCTCCAGGTTTCCGAGTTGGATGGCGAGCGCCCTGAGCCGGAGTGCCGTCGATGCCTGATAGCTACTTCCAATTGAGCACAAAGAATCAGGCCAGTGCCATTGATGCGGCGTCGGAAGCATCTGGCCGCGCACCCCACTTGCTGGAGAAGGACATCTGGGTCGTTTGGGCGCTTTCCACGCTCTTTCAGTCCGAGTTGGGAGCCCATCTCGTCTTCAAGGGCGGCACGGCTTTGTCCAAGGCTCACAAGGTCATCACCCGCTTTTCTGAAGACGTTGACCTCACCTACGACATTCGAGCACTTTCTCCTGAACTGGTTCGTAGCGCTCCCAGTGGCTTCGACGCGATTCCGCCCAGTCGCAGCCAGCAGAAGAAATGGTCCGACGAAATCCGCGGGGAACTTCTTCCAGCTTGGCTTCGCGACCACGCTCACCCCATCATCCAAGCCGGGTTGGAAGGGAGGAAGAACGTATCCAGCCGTGTCACGGAAGACTGTATCTTCATCGACTACGAGCCGGTCGCACCGGCGTCAGGCTACGCACTGCCGAGCGTAAAACTTGAGTTTGGTGCGCGATCCAGTGGTGAGCCCAGTACCATCATCCCCGTTCTCTGCGATATGGAAGGACTGGTATCTGGGGTCGCGTTCCCGACCGCTGAAGCTCGCGTCATGAACCTCACGCGGATCTTCTGGGAGAAAGCGACTGCTGCCCATGTGTATTGCGTCCAGGGAGAAAAGGGCCTCAGCAACCGCTTTTCACGCCATTTCCATGATCTCGTCCGGCTGGAAGAAACCGGACATCTTCCCGAAGCTCTCGCGGCCCAAGACGTTGCCGAAGCGGTTGCCATTCACAAGAACGCCTTCTTCGTTGAGAAGGACGCCAGCGGCAACCGAATCGACTATCTGCAAGCCGTTCACAGCGGCCTGACACTTCTGCCCAGCGGAACCGGATATGATGCCCTTCGGCAGGACTACCAGCGAATGGTCGAAGAAGGACTTTTGGTTGGCACGTCGGAGAGTTTTGAAATTCTGATGACGAAGTGTTCGGGAATTGAAACGCAGCTAAAGCGGCGCACGTAGACCCGGTCACCGTGCCGTCGAGGTTCGCTCGAAGAGTGCGTTGGCGATTTAGCGCTTATTGACGACGTGCAAGAGATCGAAGCCCCGATGAATTGTGAGTGCGCGATGATCCAACCTTCACGGCTTCATTGGAGGCTTCAACCGTAATCGCCTGTCCCCATTTGCATCTCTAAACTCTTCCACGTTTGCATTCACGTAATCCCATCCATTGACGAACATGAGGCCTAGTTTAGACAGATCAGCCATCGGATACTTCCCATGCACAGTCGTGTTTGGCGGTGGAGCGTGCTTAATGGGAACGCCAAGCATCGGCCATAGCACAGACCCAAATACAACCGGCGCGCCATCGAACCCCGTAGAAATCAATCCGCAGAGATGTCCTGCTTTATTAAAGATTGGGCCACCACTCATACCGCCTATAAACGCCGTCTCCTCCACAGAAAAGCATGGAAATGGAAGAAAAGAGCTGTCCCTCGACTCGGGCCAAACCTCTGTCACTTTACCAATGGTGCTAAGCGGTTTCGGCTGAAACTTTACCGTATCTCCATCTTCCGAAAGAACGCTCGTGTCGGCATATCCAAAGGCAACTACCTCCTCTCCAACAGCCGGAGGCAAAATATCCATATGCGGCATCAGTGGGAATGGGTAGGACTTCGCTAGATCATTAACAGGCACAACACTAATGACAGCGAGATCTGAATATGGACATGATGCAACATTCTTGGTTGCCCATAAGGCGGGGGCAGTTCCGTTCCCAGGGAATTGCACAGCGTACACGCTGAAATCATCTTTTTTTGTACCTTCGGAACGCAACTTAGCCTTGACCTTTGGATCGCCGTAGTAGTCCCAAAAACCCTCAACCACATGCCGAGCCGTCATAATCAAGCCGGTGGATACGAAGACACCACTCCCTATCGCCTTGGTGGGCGATTTTCCGTCACGCCCTATAAGCAGAACAGACACTGCGGTTATAGGACTTTCTAATCCAGTCGGCTTTAAGTATTCATTAGTTTGCATAGTTTGCATATGAACGAACACCAGGATGATTGGGGCCAACCATGCCCCATGGTTCTCGATTAACGATAACAGGCCAATGCGCTCATTGAGGAGCCCGCGTCTCGTACTGAAATGGGCTAGTCACAGCCGCCGCGAATCCGTGCGCCTTGTCGGATCAATCCAGAGGAGACGCGTTCATACCGATACATGCGCTGTCGTGCGGCCTCTCCTTATGCGCCCAGCGCATAAGAGAATCCCGAAAAGTCATTGGACGGAGGGCTTGAGCAGCTACTAGGGTCTGGCTATCGCAACTGAATTCACCGTTGCTGGAGGTAGCCAATGATCCGCCAAAGCAGTGCTGCACGCCGCCCAAATCGCCTCGCCAATCGCAAGGCTTCACCGTTTTCAAAGCAATCAATTGCCCACGCTGCTCGCGTGATGGCTCCCGCCTTGTTTGCGCTCGCCATTTCGAGCGTTGCTCATGCCCAGGGAACGATGGATTTCTCCGGGGCTCAGACACTCATGGGGACGTTCAAGACGTTCGCTGTCTACGCGGGCGCTGTCATCTGTTTCGGCGGTCTGATCTTCGCCGGCATTCGGATGATGAGCGGTCGCTTTCAGGATGCCATTCCGGGTCTCTTCGGTGCGCTGTTCGGTGCAGGCGTGCTCGGATGGGGTGCGGGATGGATTGGCTCACTTACTGGGCAGTCGATGTAGAGGTGAGTTGCCATGACCAAGCGGGGAGAACCGTTACCAATCAATCAGGCGCTGAACCGGCCAAGGGCCAAACTTGGCCTCGACCTCTCAGCATGGATGGCGATCGTATTCGTCACGGTAACGGTTTTCCTCGTCGGGTTCCGAATGCTGGCGATCCTGAGCTTTCCAATGATGGCGGGCGGCGCTTGGCTGATCGTCCGAAAACACCCAAAGATGTTCCAACTCTGGGGCCTGAGCCTCAGTCAGAAGAGCTACTATGACCCGCGCAAACGCTGAACAACTCAAACATACCCCGTGGTTCGCGAAGGCGGGAGCGGCCTGTAGCATCGTCCCGATCTCCCGCTTCGTCGGGCCAAGCATCTTCTCGCTGAAGGGTGGCGGCTACGGTTGCTTGTTCTCTCTCACCGGCTTGGACGAAGAGGGCCTGACCGACCGGGAGCTTGAGTCCCGCGTTCGGCAAATCGAAGGCGCTCTTCGCGGGCTGCCCGAAGGGTCTTGCCTCTACCAGTACACCCGCGTGATGTCGGGGTTCGAGATCCCCCGGCAGAAGCGGTATCTCAACGAGGTTACCGACACGTTCGCGAGCGACCGTCTCACATATCTCAACAAGAACGCGGCGTTCCGTCGGATCGACCTCCACTGGTGTCTGACACTGGAGCCGTCCCAGGTCAAAGCCTTCGAGCGGAAGCCGGACGAGAACGCTGTCGATACCTCCCGGATGCTCTCGGACCTGGAGAAAACGGCGACCCTTCTTGAAGGACATCTTGGCAGCTCGCTCGGCTTGCGACTCATGGGTAAGGCGGACGCATTCCAGTTCTTCAGCTACCTATTCAACCTTGAAGAGTGGGCTGGCCGCGACCAACTTCGAGGCGACAACGGAGTGGATCGCCAGATCGTCAAAAGTCCCGTCGCGTGGCACAGCGATCATGTGCAGGTCGGCAAGCGACGCGTCCAAATGTTTTCGCTCAAGACGACCCCGGAAGCATCGCGGCCCTGCATGTTCTCCGGCCTGCTCACCCTTGACTGCGATAGCGTTCTCTGCTCGACATGGCGGATGAAGTCAACGTCGGCGGCCCGTAGCGAGATCGACGCCCAGGAGAAGTTCATTTCGTTCTTCAAGGTCGGAGTGCTGCAGCGAGTAATGAGTGGACGGGATGCGGCATCGCTCGACACCGGCGCAGGTGCGAAGGCTGCAAACAACAACGTCGATGACTTGAGCGAGGTCATCCGTTCGCTCGACAAGAAGGCGCAGGGTGAGTTCTCGCTTCGCCTGCTCTTGGCTGCCCGCAGCCCGGAGCAACTACGGGACATCGTTCCCACTGTCCATCGGGTGTTTGTAGATGCTCGGGCCCAGGTGATGGAGGAGTCGCTTGGCAATCTGTCCGCGTTCTATGCGATGTTCCCCGGCAATCACAAGTTCAATGTCTTCCCACTCTGGCTCGCCGAGGACCATCATGCTCGCCTCTCCTCTGTGTTCGCCCCACACATCGGACACCCGCATTCAGAGGACTTGGACTCCGAGTATCTCAATATCTTCGAGACACGCACACGGACGCCCTTCTTTCAGGACGTGTATGTGGACGGCGTGCGGGTCATGCTCATCATCGGGCCTACAGGGACCGGGAAGTCCGTGCATGGGAACCAGATCATCTCGCTGGAACAGAAGTACGGCGGGTTTACCTACATCTTCGACATCGGCGGCAGCTATGAGAGTGTCGTCGAGCTGTACGGTGGGCGTGTTGACCGGGTCGGCAAAGACGGCCCACGGGTTAACCCATTCGCTCTGGAGCCGACCGAAAACAACATCAAGTTCCTGTACTCGTTCGTGAAGCTCTTACTTACCAACGGCGGCGCCGAGCTGGAGCCGGAAGACGATGACGTGATCCATAAGGCCGTGCAGGATATGTACCTGCTCGACCAGGCAAACCGGAGACTGTCCAATCTATTCCTGCCGAAGAAGCTCGATCGGTATCTGTCGAAGTGGGTTGGCAAGGGCATCTACAACGCCGTCTTCGACAACGTAGAAGACAGCCTATCGCTTTCGCGGCTCCAGTGCTTCGACTTCCAGGGAGTGAACAACGAGCAGTACGCCGACCTGATCGAGCCGCTGATGGTGTGGCTGCTACGCCGCATCAACGACGTGCTCTACAACCCCGCCAATCTCGGAGTACCGAAGCACATCCTCATCGAAGAGATCTTCTCTTCGATGAAGAACAAGCAACTCCTGGATGGTGCGCTGGCTTCCATCAAAACCGTCCGCAAGAACCTTGGCGGCGTGACCATGATCGGCCAGTCCGCCGACGACCTCGGCGCTAACGCCGACAGCATCGTGAATTCCTGCACATCGTTCCTGTTCCTGAAAGATGCAACCTTCAACCGGAAGCGGTATGCCGAACTCTTCAAGATGAACGAGCAGCAGCTCGCTCTCTTCGAGAGCTTGCAGGATCGCGAAGGACTTTACATGCGGCGCGATGGGCTGACGAAGGTCGTCACCCTCAATCTCGACAGCCGCAGCTACGCAACCTTTTCGACTAAGCCGAAGGACCGAGTACGCCGGACCAAACTGATCGAAAAATACGGACTCTCCGAGGGCATCTCCCGCTTTGCCCAGGGTGAGACTGCCTAACCATTTCCAACCAACCGAAAGGACCTCACCTGTGAAGCCGCCCATCGTTGTCTTCGTTTCCTTTGGACTCGCCCTTGCAACCGCCTCCGCAAACGCGAGTACGCCGCCCGAACCGCATCGCCTGCAACCGAACGCTCCGCGTTCCGTCACCGTCTCCGAAGCCGAGACGCCCCCGGTGATCCGCGCCGGCCTGCTGCAATCGACGCTCATTCTGCTTCCGGTCGAGGAGAAGATTGCGACCGTCTTCGGTGGAGACACCGTGGACTGGGTGTTCGACGGCGGCCATGTCGCCAGCCGCTTTATCAGCGTGAAGCCAAAACTGGCGAACACGACCACGGACATCCACATCGTCTCCGACCACGGCAACGAATACACGTTGCAGCTTCAGGAGATCTCCGGTGACGCGGACGCGCACTTCGACTCCAAAGTGTTCATCGTCCCCGGAGACAAGGCGGCAAAGGACCGACTCACGGACATGCCGGTCTTCGTCCCCGCCGCGGAGCTGGATAAGGCCAAGCAGGAGGCCGTCGCTGCAAAGGCCGCACAGACCGCCGAAGTGAAGGCGGAGGAAAGCAAAGCCGAGACCTATCGGAACCAGTATCCCGGCAGCTTGCACTTCGATTACAGCTGGGACCAAAAGAAGGGTAAGCAACTCGGCCTGCAACAGATTTGGCACGACGACAAGTTCACTTACCTGCGCGGCCAGTTCCAGGAGACCCCGGCGCTGTACGAACTGAAGGACAAGAAGGGGTCGCTCATCAACTTTGACTACAACGCCGGCCTGTACACGGTGCCCAAGCAACTCGATAACGGGTATCTCACCATCGGCAAGCAAAAGGTGGAGTTCCACCGCATCGACGGGAAGGAGTAACCATGCCCGAGACGAATCCAAATCAGCCCGCAACCGTCCCGCAGCAGCCAGAGGCAACATCACCGTTGAAGAAGAGCACTCCAGTCATCGTCGCGTTGATCGCCATCGTTGCCCTCATCGGTATAGCGAACCTCTCCAGTCTGGTCAGCGGCAACAAGAAGGCCGCGCCAGCCAGTGCGCTGCCCATGCGGCCTGCGTCGGCGAATCCGCAGCAGGTGAACAGCTTCGAGTCGCAGCAGCAGATGCAGGCGCGACGCGACGCCGACGACCGCCAGCACCAGCAGGAGCTTGCTGCCTTGCAGCAGCAACTCCAGGCCGAACAGGCTGTACCTGGCCCTGAAGCTGCCGGAACCGCTCCGATGACCGCCGCGCAGCGCAATGCGATCTATGGCGACAGTCCCAATGCGCCCAAGCAGACCTCCAATGTCTCTCAGGCGCAGGCCGAGACCAAGCAGAAGGCGTTGGTGCGGGAAAAGCTGCATCAGGACGCTCTCAGCAGCGATACCGTTGCCATCGACTTCGCGCACCCAGCCGCGCCGACCGGTGCGCCCACCCAAACTACCGCTGTGTTGGGCGAACGCGAGGAGCTGACCCCGAAGTCCTCCACGGAGACCGTTGCATCGTCCGCTCCCGATGCTGGGGACGGTAGAAAGCAGCCGAACGCGCAGACCGCAGCGGATCAGCAGCCAAAGAGTAACGGTAAGACCGATCCAATGACCGGCTACGACTTCGATGGCTATCAGGGACGGCTCTACCGCGTCTTCGAGGGAACGGTACTTGAGGGGGTTGTCACCAATCACATTGACGGCGGGTTGAGTGGGCCGATCCTCATCATGCTCACGACCGACTACTACTCGCACGACCACCAGCAACTCCTCATGCCGCAAGGAACGCGGCTCATTGGGAACGTGCAGAGCGTGGGCAACGCCCAGCAGAGGAAGATGTTCGTAACCTTCCATCGTGCCGTGTGCCCGGATGGTTTCTCGCTCGACTTCGACAAGTACATCGGGCTCGACCCTCTGGGAACGACCGGCCTTGCGACGAATGTAGATCACGGCTATCTCCAGGCGTTCGCCGCTGCCGCAGCGGTTGGCGGGTTGGGCGGACTCGCGCAGATCGGGAACAACGGGAGTGTCCTGTCGCCGTCCACGGAGATACGCAACGGCATCTCCGGGCAGTCTGCCACGGAGGGCGAGCAGGTGCTCAACCACTTCCTCAACCGCCTGCCCATCATCACCCTCAAGGAAGGCTCTCGCGCCCGCGTCTACATCGGCCGGGACATCCTCATTCCGTCCTACGCAGAGCATCGCGTCGATCCCACGCTGTGACATGGAGAACCCGATGAGGCTCCGCCTTTCAAACCGTCGTCTCTCCTTCGCCTGTGTGCCCTGTTTCGCCGCAACGCTTGCATTTGGCATGGTGCGATTTGCAAGAACGGATGCTGCCGACACGTTGGAGAGGGCAGTTCGGTTCTACGGCGACATTCCAGACCGAATTGGTGACGCCGTCACGAACCTCAAAATGCTTCCGGAGCGGATGGACCCAACCTGCTCTGAGTGCCGCTAACCCTTAACCCTTCAGGAGTCGTTATGAACTTCAACATCAAAAAGCACCGTAAGTATCTACTTGCAGGTGGACTGCTCTTAGCCACGGCTACGCCGGGTTTTGCGCTCTTCGGAATCGGCGACATCGTCTTCGATCCCACGAGCTATGCCAGTCTTGTGTCCCAGCTCACCACGCTGGAGTCGCAATACAGCATGCTCAAGAACAATGTCACCCATTTCTCGCTCAAGCAGCAGTGGCAGACGACGCTCAATGCGCTCAAGAACGCGAACGTGGCAAATATGTTCGGCGAGACGGCAGGAGTCAACATCGCTCTCAACAGCAATTCGCCGAGTGCATCGCTTACAGCATGGAAGACGGCGACCGTTCCGGTCAGCACTGGGACCAGCACCTACCTGCAAGGGCAGACGGTTGGCAACAGCGCGCAGCTTTCGCAGCTCGCCATGATCGAGATGTCCGACTCAGTATCGCCGGACTGCCTCACGGCGGTTGGACAGTATCGTGCCGGGCGCAGCCAGAACGGTACAGCCAGCAGCTCTCTCACGCAGCAGCAGTTCGATACAACGTCAGCGACGAACAGCGAGGTCCAGCAGTTGAACCTTCTGAACGCCGCTCAAGCCCAACAGTTGACCGAGATGCAGTCGCAGGCCGCCATGCACGTCTGCCTTGCTTCTCAGATGACTGTCGCCAACATGCAGCAACGCAATGCCGCAGCCCAGGATTTGAATACGGCGGCGGCTGTGCAACAGCAACGCTCGACGAATGACACCAGTGCGGCCAATGAAGGCAGCACCTGGACGACCTACCTACCCTGATCCGGAGAAGAAATGCTTACAGCAATTAATACGAAGATTCTCCTTGCAATCCTTGCGGCACTGACCGTCATAGGCGGTGCCGCGATTTATCAACGCGATCAGGCGGCAAAGACAGCGGCAGCCACCGCCAAAGCAGCCGAGATCCTTCAGATTCAAAAGGACGACAACGACTACCTGAAGCAGGAAAACGAGGCCCTTCGCAAGCAGGTCGAGGCGGACAAGAAGCGGCACAGTTCAGCCGCTGTCCATGAAGGCAAGACCTGGAAGACCTATATCCCATAACCCCAGACTGAAGCCCAGAGAGAGAGCACCCGTCATGTCTTCCATTGTGTTGTTAGCCCAGGCCCTTCCGAGCGCAAGTTCCGGCGTTGATTGGCTGTACCAGTTCACCAACAATCTGACCAACCTGACGACACAGAACGGCGGGGCTCTGACTCAGCTCGGGATGACCGAATTAGCCTGCATTTCTTTCTTTATGCTCGTCAGCATGGTCGTGAACTGGCAGACCTCGACGATGACGTTTCGTCTGCATCATCACCCGATTCAAGCGGGCGACCTGACCAAGTTCCTGCTTCAGCTCATCATCTGCTGCCTCTTGGAGACTTACTGGGTCAATCCGTTCCCCGGCGCGAGCTTCGGCATCAACCACTTCTTTTCTTACATCGCCCAGGCGATGGTTGCGGCCTTCGATCAGAGTTCATTGGACTCCCTCTTGCACTTGCTCAAGACCGCCGGCGACCAGACGCAGATGCCGTCATTTACGGCGCCGGTTCAGATCCTCTGCTACTTTCTCGTTCAGGTCCTTCTTGGGCTGGCCTCTGCCATCCTCTTCCTAATAAATTGCAGCGCCTTTATCCTCTATGGTGTGACGGCTCTCTTTGGACCGATCTTCGTCCCGTTGCTGATGACGAGGACCTTCCGAGCGAAGTTCTTTCACTTCCTCGATGTGCTTATCGGCTTCGCGATGATTCGGGCTGTAGCGGCAGCCTTCATCTTCGTGTGGGCCGGGTTCCTGAACGGCTTCATCCAGCAGACCTTCAACGGCAACTATTCGATGGAAATGTGGCTCGCCAACCTAATCCCCTGCGTCATGGTTTTCATCGCTTTCATCATCAACATGCTCTTCATTCCGAGCATGACTCAAGCGATATTCGGCGGAGCGGCGGGGATGGCATCCAATGCGACGAGCACGGTGGGCGCATTGATAGGCGGTGCCGCCATCAAAGGAGCAGGAGCTTAGATATGTGGTCATTTCTCGCGGCTTTACTTATTGGAAGGGCAACCGGCGGTTGGCGATACATGCGAGCCGCACTCCTAATCACCCTGATCGGTTGCGTGATCGTAGGCCTCATCTACGCAGTCGTCATTTTCAACGCAGTCGGAACGACGCCGGAGGAGCATCATGTCCAGCACCACTCTACCCATTGAAACCCGGCTAACTCCGGCTCAATCGTTGCTCGCAGATGAGATCGGGAACGAGGTTTATGCCTCCCACTATGCCGAACGGAAGCTCGGCCGGTTCGTCATCGGAACTGAGACGGTTCTCCTGCTGGGAGCCTTCGGACTTATCTTCTCTCTGGCGCACCGTCCGATTGCAAATCGCTACATCCGTATCGACGAGATGGGACGCGCCCAGGCCATCGCCTATACCGACCTAAACTACAGTCCCCGCGAGGGCGAGGTGCGGACGTATCTGACGGATTGGGCGAACTATCGCTACACCCTCAGCCGGGACACCATTGCTAAGAAATATCCGCTCAACTACTACTTTCTATCTCAGAACCTCGCCTCGCAGTTGATGACGGCTGACAACCAAAGTCACCTTGTCTCTCAGGTGGTGGGTGGCCAGGTCGAGCAGAGCGATGTGGAGGTCAAGAACGTCACCATTACCTCCATGTCCGATGAGACAGTCCAGGGCGCAACCATCGCCCGTGGAACGGCGCTCGTCACCATCGACAAGCTCTACTCCCCGCGGAACTCGCGGGAGCCGAGAACGGAGCACTGGCTCCTGAGTGTCACCTACTACTTGAATCCTAAGCAGGTGAGCGACCAGGCCCGTGTCTTCCCACAGTTCGAGACGATCAATCCGCTCGGATTGACCATCACGGAGTTCCACGAGAACCGGATGTCCGTCGATCCCATCGTGCCCGGTGCCACCACGCCTGCCGCGTCGCTTGCACCGCAGCCGACACCAGGGGAAACGAGATGAGCTACCAACTCATTCTGCCCTTCTTCCCGGAGGAGCTGCGGGAACTATTGCTCGACCCGTCCATCTCGGACTTGATGATTAATGGAACGACCGGTGTGTATGCGGATCGGGACGGGGTAGTGCAGCATATTCCGCTGTCGCAGCCGTATACCAACGACCGGCTGCAGGCCGCGATCGAGCGCGTCGCGCGCATTCTGGGCCGGGATCTCACGACCCAGAATCCGATCCTCAATACCCGCCTGCCGGACGGCTCCCGTGTCGCCGTAGTTGGAGCGCCATCGTCGATCAACGGCCCGACGCTGACGATTCGCAAGTTCAACCGCTGGTACACGTCCGATGAGCTGATCGACTCCGGCAGTTTGCCGAAGCACGTTCGGGACACGGTTGTTGAGCTGATCGGCAAGAAGAAGAACGGCATCATCAGCGGCGGGACCGGCTCTGGGAAAACGACCCTAATGAAGGCGTTTCTTGACCACATACCGGAGAACGAACGGCTGCTCATCATCGAACAACCAGCGGAGCTGAAGGTTGCCCACAAGAATGCTGTTCGCTGGGAGGCTATCGAAGAGATTCCAGGGCAGGTTGCGATAACGCCGAGCGAGTTGCTTGCCGCCGCGCTCCGCCATCGTCCCGACCGCATCATCATGGGCGAGATTCGCAATGAATGCGGCTACGACCTGCTCCAGGCGATGAACACCGGACACGGCGGAACGCTCTCTACGATCCACGCAAAGTCCGCGTGGGATGCGCTCAACCGTCTCTCGAATCTTGCTCTCAGTGCCAGGCCGAATCTCAACCACGCTTTCATGCGGTCTGAGACCGCAGAAGCCATCGACTTCGTGCTCTATTGCGAGCGCGACCAGACAGGCCGGCGTCGCGTGCGCGAGTTGATTACAGTCACCGGCTACAGCCATGCAGACCAGAGCTTCCAGACTGAGGAGGTCTACCGCGCCTCCGCAGCCTAACGCCCAGTCCAAACGCTAGAGAACCCAACCCGAATTCGAGGTCTTCCCGATGCACCATCATGCTCCCAATCCGGCTGCACAGCCCCACCTGTCTCTAAACGCCTTCAGCGTGCCGTTCCTGAGCCGCGAAGAGCGCTACGGCAGTGGCGAGAGGCCGTCCTTCCACGGAACTCTAGCCAGCAGTAATGAGCTGCGGCTTGGACGAACATCCTCAGCCGTGAAGCGAGAGAGTGACTTCGGTCCAGTGGGAGTCTTCCGTTCCGTATCCCGCCTTTGCACGGTCACTGCTTCGGGGCCAAACCGGCGCCCTGCGGCTCGGCGTCGTTCTGCTTTGGCTTTGCCACCCTTTCAGGGTCTCGGTTCCTCCCAGAACAAGTTTGTAAACGCGCGGCAAATGCGCCGCACAAACTTTTTCCGGGGCCCCGCCAAGAAAGCACTCCTTGGCACTTGGGAGCCGGGCCCACTTCGCTTATTAGTGACCCGAGCAAGATCGGGAAATTCAACAAAACGGAGATACCACCATGTACCAGAACAAAGTCACCCTCATCGGCTTCCTCGGCAACGACGCAGAAGTTCGCACCAATGACAATCGCAGCTTCACAACTCTCTCGCTGGCAACCAAGAGTTCCTACAAAAAGGACGGCCAGTATATCTCGCACACTGAATGGCACCGTTGCGTGATCTTCGGCAAGCTCTCGGAGTTCGCCGGCACGCTGAAGAAGGGCGCTCATCTGCAGGTGGAAGGCGAGCTGCGCAGCCGGGAGTACGAGACCAAGAAGGTCGGCAAGAAGCCAGCCTTGAAGAAGACCATCTGGGAGATCCGGGTGAACTCGATTCTTAAGCTGGACCGGGCGGAGAAGGCAAGCCCGGAAGAGCAGGAGACCGAACCTCAACTCCCTCTGGAAGCGGCCGCATAAGCCGCTTTCCTTCCATCAACTCGGGAGCCCGGTTGACGCCGGGCTTCCAACCCTGTGAGACACCCGATGAACACTACGATGACCCACGACTTTCTAACCCGATGCTTCCTTCCTGGAGAGACCGTTGCGGTGCTCCTCCGCAAGGAGAATCCCGCATCGACGAACCAGCGCATCGTGCGGCTTGAGCAGGTGCTATCCCCTCGCTATCTCGCATGGTTGAGGTACGAGAACCACAACGGCGCGAACGTCTATGTCGCTGCCAATCCGCTTCTGCCCGGCAGCCGTAAACGGATGAAGGACTGCATTGCGACAGTTCGTCACCTCTACCTCGACATCGACGTGGACGGCGAGAACAGAATCGCTGCGCTCAGGGAGTCGGAAAACGTACCTGTTCCGACCGTGATCCTCTCGACATCGCCGGACAAGTATCAGGTGCTTTGGAGGGTCGAAGGCTTCGACTTCGACCAGCAGGAAGGCACGTTGAAGCTGCTCGCCATCGCCTTCGGCGGTGACTCCGCTTGCACCGACCGCAACCGGGTTCTTCGTGTGCCGGGATTCCGCAACTGCAAGTACGATTCCGCTCACCTCGTCACAGTCGAATACCCCTGCAATGCGATCTATCATCCCGACGATTTTCGACTGAAGGATTTGTTGTTGGATTCCGTGCTTCCGCTTCGCGGGGCCGCACGGACATACCCAACAAGCAAGGACACCCATTCTGAGCAGGATTGGGCGTGGGTTATACGGCAGCTTTCGCTCGGAGAGGATGCCGCGAAGCTCACGCTCGTGCTCGCTTCCCGGCGGTCAGATAAGCCGAATCCTCTCTACTACGCGCAACGCACCATCGACATCGCTTCCGCTCGCCTTTCGTTGCTCGACGGCATGGCGATCGAGGACGTAATCGCCATGCTGGAACGCCGCCGTTCCACCGAGCTTCCGCTTGCTCTTGGCTCCACCAGAGCGCGGGAGATTACGGCCACAGCGCAGCGGATGATTACTCGCCAAAGGTTTGCTTCAATTCACCACCCAAAGGAGAACCACAATGCCACTGCTTGAAGTCGTCCAAACCCGTCAGATCAGCGCCTCGATTCGCCTCACTGACTCCACCGCAACCCAAGTCGATCAATATGCCGCCTTCATCCGGGCTTGCGCTGACGATGTAGTCGAACAAGCCCTCGCCTATGTCTTCAGCAAGGATCGTGACTTCCAAGACTTCCTCAAGACCCCGGAGGCCCGGAAGGTCGCTTCGACGTTGCGGATTCGGAAAGTCCCGGCTTCCGAGGCTTCTGTGCCGGCAGCTCAGAAGCCTCTTCCAGCACCCGTTGCCGCTCCTGTATCGCAGGCGAAAAGCGCATGATCCTCCATTTCATTCCGGGGCAGAGCCACTGCGGTGCTTCGCACCGGAAGAATGTTGACACTCCATCCCTCGAAGGGTGTCGTTATAGCAGGAAGTGGATTCCTATAGGAATCCGCCCTCGATTCAAGCACTTACCGGGTGTTGGATTCCTATAGGAATCCGGCATCTCCGAGGTATTTATGAGCCTTACAGCGTCTCCCGTCAGCTTTGACCTCAGCACCCGGCTTCGCCGCTCGCGCGGGCGCAGCGGCAGGGTGTTTTCCATCAATTCCAAGCTCACAGAACCAGAACTGCGGTTGCTTGAGAACGCCGCGGCAAACAACGGAAAAGCGGTGAGCGAGTGGGCGCGCGAGGTTCTGATCGAAGCCGCCCAGCGCGCCGGACCTGACGTGATTCTGGTGGAGCTGGTCGCCACGCGCATGTTGCTGGTCAACATGCTGAAGATGATCGGACAGACCCGCGCCCTGCCGGAAGCCGAGTACACGAAAATCCACGCGGAAGTGCAGAAGGTGAAACGCCGGATCGCCCGCGAGCTTGCAGAGCAAACACAGCGGTTGAACACCACAAAGGAGAGATAGACCATGGCAGCCACCTGGGGCAGAAAAGAAACCCTCATCACACCGCCGACCGTGCCGGTGTATACCTTTTCGGCTTTTGCATTGGCGCTCATGTGCCTCTGCTTTTTCGCGTGGCAGAGGGTCGCGTTTGCCATGCCGATCATGCAGCGGAGCTACTTGACGGAATACGTACGCGCGGCCGTTGGCTCGGCCTTACATCAGGCCGGCGAATACCGGCTGTTTTATCTCTACGGAGCGACGAAGAGGCAGCCGCGTCTTGCCTTTCCAATTGATTTTGAGGAAGGGCAAACGACGCTTCCGAACGGGAAGAAAGTGCCCGTCCAGCTCACTGCGCTGCCGCAGGCAGAGGGCTATCGGTCGTTCGGGCGGAGCCTTCCGCAGAAGTTCCAGGACGCCTCGGTGTACCGTTGGCTCCGCCTCACGTTTTACAAGGACCAGAGTATTCCCCGCTTGTTCCTACTGAGCTACATCGAGGCTGGTGTACCGCTCGTCGTCATGCTCTGGTTTGCCGTCCCAGCCGATATCAAGCGGCTCAAAGTTCTGAAGTACGGCCGCGTCCTCCGTGGCCCCGAAATGATGAGCCCCCGCGAGTTCCACCGTGCCGTCATGTGCGAGTTCTGGCGTCATCCACTGGGCGAGTTCCGTGCATGGAGAGCCAGTAAGAAGGGCGGCAACCAAGCCCATCTGGGACTCGGTTTCAAGACCACGGAGATGACCGGGCTGATGCGGATTCCGCCCGGCAAAGAGTCCCAGCACTTCCAGATGATGGGCGATACCGGTGCAGGCAAGACGACCCTCATCATGCAGCTACTTCGGCAGATTCGGGACCGTGGCGACGTGGCCATTGTGTATGACCCGGCCTCGGAGTTCGTGCAGCGATTCTACGACAAAAATCGCGGCGACATCATCCTCAATCCGCTCGACGCGCGGTGCCCGTTCTGGTCGCCCGCCATGGAGATCGAGAGCAACCAGGAGGCCACGACTATCTCCGACTCGCTGTACCAGCCATCGGGCGGCAGCTCCAACAGTTCGAACAAGGAGTTTTTCTACCGGACGCCCGCTCAAATCTTCGCTCACTTGCTCCGCGAAGGGCCGACGCCGCACACGCTGGCGGAGTGGATGGCCGATGAAAGTTTCCTGCAAAAGAAGGTCAAGGGAACGGAGATGGCGTTCTATATCGACCGCAAGGCGGGCCCCCAGGCGGCGGGTGTTCTGGCCAGTCTCGGGCTTGTTGCGCAGAGCCTCCGATTGCTCCCGAGGAAGGAAGAAACCACGTCGACTTGGAACGCGACGGATTGGGCCAAGAAGCGCGAGGGCTGGATTTTTATCACTTCCAAGAAGTCCCAGCGCGAGGTGCTGCGACCTCTCATCTCGCTCTGGATCGACATCCTCGTGATGCGCTTGATGGAGATTCCCAAGCCGGGGCAAAAGCAGGTCTGGTTTGTCATCGACGAGCTCGCCAGCTTGCAGAAACTACCCCAGCTCCACAGCGCCATGACCGAGAGCCGGAAATCGAAAAATCCGCTCGTGGTGGGCTTCCAGGGCCGCGCCCAACTGGAGGACATCTACGGCAAGATCGCCGAGGTCATGTTAAGTCAGCCTGCCACCAAAATCTTCATGAAGACTACGGAGGGCAAAGCCGCCGAATGGATCTCCGATACGCTCGGCAAGGTCGAGATCGAGCGTCTGAAGGAGACGCACTTCGACGGCTCCCGCGCAGGCAAGAACTACACCATCGACAGGCAGATTGAGCCGCTGGTCATGGCATCCGAGATCTCCGGGCTGGAGGACCGCCGCGCGTATCTCAAGCTCGGCAACCGGATCGCTCGGTTCGACTTCGAGTACCACGGCCTTCCGACGGTGACGGAAGCTTTTATTCCTCGCGAAAACGCCGACGACAAGCTGAAGTTTGATCGCCGTACCCTTGAGCCTGTGACACCGGTAGCATCCTCAGCTGCGCTCGAACCACCGACGCAGACAGCGACGCCGACCGAGCGCAAAGCGGACCCCAAAGACGCGCAGGAACCCAAGCAAAAAGGTGGAGCGCAGTACCGGCGCGCCCTGACGCTCTGGGACGGACCCGAGGATAAGGTGAAGTCGCACCTCACCAGCATAGCTGCCAGAGCTACCCAGTTTCTTGAAGAGCTGGAACAGTTCAGGGAATCCCTGGACGAGCAGGGCCGCGACTTCTCGGAAAACGAGTTGAAGGCAGTCAGGGAGGAGTGGGCCGACATCGTCAAGCGGGCCGAAGAGCAACCGGAGCAGACCGCTTCAGACCCGATCATGCTCACGGATTTAGACCCTTACCTTATGCCCCTGCACGATAATCAGCACCATGCCCATATCCTGCCGCCTCACGATGACAAGCAGTTCAGCCTCTCTTTGGAGTAGCCCCGATGCTGACGATTTCGAAGGCTCTCAACGCCTCGCAGGCGGGCACATATCACACCAAGGATTTCGTGTCCGAGACACAGAGCTACTACGCGAAAGACGACGCGCTGCTGGGCGAGTGGCAGGGAGAGTTGGCCGATAGGCTGGGCCTCTCGGGAGCCGTTAGCAAAGCGGACTTCATGGCCCTTGCCAATGGCCAGCATCCACAAACCGGCGAGCAGATGGTGAAACATCGCATCGCCTCCGAACAGACCAACCCGGATGGTTCCATCACCAAGACAGTGGAGCACCGGGCTGGTTGGGACGCTACCTTTTCCGCGCCCAAGTCCGTATCCCTGACCGCCCTTGTGGGCGGTGACGAGCGAGTGCGTCTGGCTCACCGTGACGCGGTGACCGCCGCACTCTCTGAGCTGGAGCGGTACTCGCAGGCGCGGATCGGCGGCAACAACCCCGCCGAACAGACCGGACGGTTTGTCGCAGCCAAGTTCGAACACGACACCGCCCGCCCAGTGGACGGCTACGCCGCTCCCCAGCTCCACACCCATGCCGTTGTCTTCAACGTGACCGAACGGGAGGATGGGTCTACCCGTGCCCTTCAGGAGCGGGCTTTTTTTGAGAGCCAGAGCTACGCGACGGCGGTCTACCAATCGCACCTGACGTACAAGCTACGCGAGCTGGGCTATGAGCTGGAGCGTGGGCGTTCCGGCGCCCCCGAGATCAAAGGCTACTCGCAGGAGTACCTGGATGCGTCAAGCCCACGTTCCGAGAAGATCAGGGAGCATCTGGAGCGGAACGGGTTTAGGGGACCGGAGGCTGCGGAGATCGCCGCACACGCCACCCGCGAGAAAAAACAAGACCTCACCAAAGAGCAGGTCTTGCAGGCACACCGGGAGGTCGCCGCCGAGTTCGGTAACGAGGCCAGCCGGGTAGTCGAAGAGGCCCGCCAGCGGTCCTTCGAGCAGGGTGTCCGCCAGCCGTCGCTAGTCCGCGCACAGGAGGCGATGACCTTCGCCCGCGATCATTTGTTCGAGCGCGAGGCCGTTGCCGACGAGCGGGCGATCATGACCGCGGCGCTTCGGCGCGGCATGGGCGAGGCGACCTTTTCCGAGGTCCGCAATGAGTTCTCGGCACGCCGTGAGCAGGGCCAGTTTCAAAGTGTCGGCCAGCGGACCTATGACTCCGCGCAGCGATACACGACGCCCGAAACGCTCGCCGCAGAGCGTACCAATATCCAACAGGTTCGGGAAGGCAGACACGCCCTTGCGCCTATGATGACGGAGCGCGAAGCCTTCGCCCAGGCTGATAGCCGGAGTTTTCTAAATGACTCTCAGCGCCGCGTTATTCGTGAGGTTCTGACCTCGACGGACCGCGTTCACGGGCTTCAGGGGCTGGCCGGTTCAGGCAAGACCGCGAGCCTTCAAACCATCCGCGAAGGCGCGGAGGCAAAAGGCTACAAGGTGGAGGGTTTTGCGCCTACGTCCCGCGCTGCTGGCCAGCTCCGCGAGGCCGGAATTGAGGCGAGCACCTTACAGAGCTTCCTCGCCCGCAAGGTCGAGGACACGCCGGGGCAGCGCCACCTCTACATGCTGGACGAATCCTCGCTCGCATCTTCAAAGCAAATGCGGGATTTTCTTCAGAAGGTCTCGCCCGAGGACCGGGTTCTGGTCATTGGTGACGTCCGCCAGCATCAGGGCGTGGAGGCCGGCAAGCCGTTCGAGCAAATGCAGCAGGCCGGGATGCAGACCTCGCAGCTGGATCAGATCATGCGCCAGAAGGATGCGAAGCTGCTGAAAGCGGTCCAGCACCTTGCCACCGGAGAGACAGAGAAGGGCGTCGACTTGCTGGCCCAGCAGGGCCGCGTGACCGAGATAAAGAACGGCGTGGATCGTATCGCGGCCATCGCCAAGGACTATGCCGCCCAACCGGAAAATACCCTCGTCGTCTCCCCGGACAACCGAAGTCGCCAGCAGATCAACGAGGCCATCCGCGCCGAGCTGCAAAGCACCGGCCAACTCTCCGCGGACGGTCGCGCGTTCCAGACACTCGCGCATCGTTCCGACCTCACCGGCGCAGGCCGCACCTGGGCGGCGCTCTACAATCCCGGCGATGTGATCCGCTATGAGTCCGGTAGCAGCACTCTCGGCTTCGAGAGGAATTCTGAGGCCCGCGTGGTCGGCGTGGACGCCCGGACCAATATCCTTATTGTCCAGAAGCAGGACGGCGAACAGGTCTCCTATGATCCGAAGCGGCTCTATGGCGTGAACGTCTTTGAAGAGCAAAGCCGCGATTTCAGTTTGGGTGAGCGAGTCCAGTTCACCTCTGGGAACCGCGATCTTGGCATCGCCAACCGCGACCTCGGCACCATCACGGCCCTTGAGGAGCGTTCCATCACCATACGCATGGATGGCAAGAGTGGGCGCGAGGTGACCTTCGACCCCACCGAATTCCGGCAGCTCGACCATGGCTACGCTGTCACGTCCCACAGCTCGCAAGGACTCACCGCTGACCGTGTGATCGCCAATATCGACACCGACTCCAGCCGTTCGCTTATCAATGACCGGCTGGCCTATGTCGCCATCTCCCGCGCTGCGTACGATGCCCGCATTTACACCAATAACGCCGCCACCTTGGGCGAGCGGCTGGCGACCGATGTTTCGAAGAGCGCGGCTCTCGACCTCGACGATGTGCGGCAAGCGGTAGATATTTTCCGGCGCGCTGACCCTCAATCGGCAACTATGTTCCTGCGGGACACCAATCGTATCCAGGTCTATAGCGACCCGGAACACCGCATGGCTGCCGTGGCCCAAGAATACGTTTCCAAAGAAGACCGCGCCGTCATCTTCGCACCTGATAAGACGGAGCGTGAAGAGTTGACCCGGCTCATTCGTGCGGATCTTCGCGAGCGGGGGCGGTTGGGCGAAACTGTCAGCGCCAACGTCCTCACAGACAAACCCCTGTCAGACAAAGATGCAAAGATTGCCGCCAATTACGAAGTCGGCGACGTGATCCGCTATGGCAGCAAGGGCAGCGACGAGCTGGGCATCTCCCCGAACACCTATGGAACAGTGACCGGTTTAGACGCCGGGAGGAACCTCATCACCGTCACCGGAGCGGATGACAGCCCGCGCGTCTACAATCCTGCAACCGAGTGGCAGATGCGCCTTAAAGCGACCGTCTACAGACCCGAGGAGCGCGAGTTGGCCGAGGGAGAGCGCATCCGGCTCACCCGCTCCGAGTGGGATCAAGGTATCCGCGTCGGCAATCTTGCCACCATAGAGCAAACCCACGAAGACGGCGGCCTCTCTGTCAAAGTCGATTCGGGAACGAGTCTGCAGCTCACCCCCGAACAGGCGCAACATGTTGAGTATGGGTATGCCATCGAGTCGACCAAACGCATGGCTGTCGATCGTGTCATCCTAAGCGGCGAAGCCGCGCAGATCACCGCACAGTGGGAAGCCCTCTCCGAGCTTCCTACCAAGCTCCACGAGCTAACCGTGTACAGTTCGGACGGGTACCAGCCCGCGCCTGAGCTTGCCGTGCAGAAAGAGTTTGCCGGTCCGGTTGTAACGGAAATCGCCATGCCGGAGATCGACGCTCCTTCCATCGATTTCGAAGGATATGCCATCGAGCTTTAGCCGATTCGGTCAGCAGATCGTCCTCTAGTCCCGAGAACCTTCTGCAGTTTCAGGCCCGGAATCGCGGGTATGACTCGCAGCGCAGCGATTCGATTTGAGTTAGCGAACCGCAAACACAGGCGACGGCATCAGCGCATAATTGAAGTATGGCGAAGTGCCTATATTGCGCAGCGGTTGGTGAAACGGAAGAGCACGTGATCCCGGCAGCGTTCGGCGAGTTCCGATCTGCTCCCAAGGTGCCTATACCCTTATGCCCGAAATGCAATAACGAACGGCTCAATCATCTGGACCAGCAAGTTTCGCGATGCGGACCCGAAGGATTTATGCGGGAATTTTACGGCATTAAGGGCCGGGCGCATAAGACCAAGGTCAACCCTTTTGCACGGGGAAGCGCCGGTGGGAGCAGGCTGGAGTTTTCGACATTCGATCGTGAAGTGGGGGTGGAAGTCCACCTGGAAGCCGTGGATGGCGTTGTCACCCAGATGTGCGAGCTGATCCTCGTTGAAACCAGCATGGGGCGGGCGCATCATTTCCCTCTGTCGGAAACGACCACCGCTGATGAACTTCGCGGCGCGATTGCTCGGAAAAATGTTCCTGCACCCTATGACGTGCGCCTCTCCTGCCATCCGCATGAGCAAGAGTGGGTTGAGAAACTGCTACGCGAGCACTCACCCGGCATCGTGTTCTCCGAGCCGAAGCTCATGAGCCACATCATCGAGACGCCAGAGGTGAAATTCCAGTTGAGCGAGCGCTATTTCCGGGGAATCGCCAAGATCGGCTTTCACTATTTCTTGTCACAGTTCCCGGCCTATTCAGGCCATCACTCGATGTTTTCGGGCATCCGGTCGTTCATCTCTGAAGATACGAATGAGCCTGTGCGCCGAGTGAACGATTTCATTCAGCACCGTAACCATCCCCTGGTGTACCAAATGCTGAATGACGAGGCACGCCCCGACGGATGGAAGGCGCACATCCTTGCAGCCGAGGTAAAGCCGGGACTAGGCCAAGCTCACGTGCAAATATTCCTAACCCAGGAAAACCCGAACCTTATCTATACCGTGAAGTTGGCTCATGACCAATCCCTTGTTGAGCAAGAGGTTGCCGCGCACGCGTACCGCTATTTTCATGACGGTAAGCAAGGGTCGTTTTCAGGGGAAGCCAGCCCACTTCCAGCTATTCGCGTCGGCCAGGCATTCCCGCCCGCGACACCCGCAGTATCTCCATAGTGTCGTCGTGGACGCGATGACGAGTTCGCTCAGCAACGCGATAGCATGGATTCGCTGGAAATTCCACCAAATGATTGCGTGAATCCGCCAATGAGCTTCAGCATGAGAAACGTTAAGAGACTCGGTGACCAAGTGAGCGTGCCGATGCACAGCGACGAAGACGGTTATTTCGGACGTGAGTGCCCCGTCGAAGAGTGTCGCGGTTATTTCAAGGTCACGCCGGGAACAGGCGTCCAGGGTAGCCCCCTTTGCCACTGTCCGTATTGCGGCCATAGCGGAGACAACGGTACATTCTGGACTCAGGAGCAAATTGAGTATGCCCGTTCCTTTGTTCTCCGGCAGGTCACCGACGCTCTGCACAAAGACATGAAGTCTATGGAGTTCGACCATAAACTGCAAGGTGGGTTCGGAATCGGCATCAGCCTCAAGGTGACGCGAGGCGCGCCTCATCCGATCCAATACTACCGAGAGAAAGAGCTCGAGACTCATGTCGTCTGCGAGAGCTGCGCACTTCGCTTTGCAATCTACGGCGTCTTTGGCTGGTGTCCAGACTGCGGCAGCCATAATTCAGTTCAAATCCTGACAAAGAATTTTGAGCTTGCGCGGAAGGAGCTGAGCCTTGCTGAGACGGTTGAGTCAGATCTAGCGGATCACTTGATCGGTGACGCACTCGAAAATATCGTGTCAGCCTTTGACGGATTTGGCCGCGAGATCAGCCTGCGCAAAGGTTCTGAGATCAGATTTCAAAACCTTCCTGGTGCAAGGCGCAACGTGCAAGAGAAGTTCGGTTTCGATTTCGCTGACTCGCTCACAGCAGAAGAGTGGCAAGGAGTGTGCAGGGTTTTTCAAAAGCGTCATCTTCTAGCCCACAAGATGGGGGTGATTGACGAAGATTACGTTCAGAAAGCCTTCGACTCTTTGGCTATCGCCGGTCGGAAGGTGCAAGTTACCTCCGAAGAAGTTAACTACTCAATGCCCGTCATCGAGTCCCTTGGACGCAGGCTCTTTGCAGGCATCCTTCCACAGGAGTGAGAATGCAGCAGAGCACGATCACCTTCATCGTTGCTGGCATTGGTGTTGGTGGCGCACTTCTCACGTTTGTCCTTACGAAGAGCACTCAGGAGGCGCGCGCGCAGCGTGAAGAGCGGCGGCAAGAATACCGTGAGCTAGTAACCATCCTCACTAAATGCTACATGCGCATCGTATCGCCCTATGATCCGCCAATACCGGTCATCGATCCGGAGCTTCAACGCCAGATAACGGACGCGAAGCTCGAAGCGTTTCAGGTCCTTCAAGACCGCATTGTCATCGCGGATGAACTGGAGAACGCTGGAATTCTCGACACTTGGACTGAGGCAGTCGTCAGCCTTGAGCGGAACGCGGATTCGATAGCGTTTGCGAAGAAATTCAGGCCATTGCGTGAGCAGATAACCCGAATGGCAAACCGTCCCCCTCCGAAAGAGCATGGCCTCCGGCTGCTCTACACCCGACTACGGTATTTTCGAGAGATCCGGAGGTTCAAAGAGACAAATCGCTTGTGAGCAGGGTGGTGACACTCGACCCAGATTAATCGAGGCGCCATCCCACATTGCACTCAACCTGTTCAAGCGAAACGCCTGGCTGAACGCTTCACATATTTTCTCATCCGCCGTATCTCCCAGGCGCTTTGTGAGCTTGGCTCACATTGCCCCCTCTCCATCCTTCACCCACATACCAGATTTCCTGCAGCCCGCTGCGGTGAATCGCGTTAAGTGAGTCGGTGAGAGTCAGTTCAGCCTTGATCTTGGCGTTACTCAAACTCAATGCTTGGGGGATATAAAACTCCAGATATCCTCGGAGATGTTGTCCACGGGCTAACATGATCTCGCTCAGATGAGCCGCGAGATCGTCCGTCTGCATGTTCACCAAATTCTCGGTACCTGTGCTGGGATCTCTCATCGTCACCAAGTTAAATGGATCGACGCTCGTCCAACCTTGATCTCTTAGAACGCGACCGTCTTCGAGTATCAAGGTCACGGTGAAGTGCTTCACAGTCGCGGTACCGACCGAGCGGTTGATTACGGTTGTTTCGAGAAGAACAAATGGTCCTCCACCGCCAGTCCACCGGTAGCATCTACCCAGCTCGATGCTCAAGTCGGGCGTCGCGAGATATTCTTCGGCTGCCATACGTTGCTGTCTCTCACTCGCCCAGATGCGGTAGGTCGCCGTCAGAGCACAGATGGCAGCGAAGGACGCAAATGCGATACGCGCGTGGCTCGCGCTGTAGAACAAGGCTAGAAGCGCTGCGATCACTGAAAGAGACCCGGACATGAGCGACGCCGTGTCTTTCAACAATGCGCTCAAGAATGCCCGGATTGATGCGCGAGGAACCATAATTAACTACCACCTCTGTACAGCAAACGCTCCATCTCGTGTGCCTCATTGACACCAAGTCCCACGAGTCTACCGAGGAGACGGTCGACTCGAGATCGCACTGCTTCTGCATCGAAAGCTCTTGGGGCATCTTTTACAATCGCGGTAAGGACCGCACTGATGCGCCTTCCAACGCCCCATTCCACCCAAAACTGGTTGCTTTCGGGAAAACTGTCAATCCACTTCTCTGCACAGCCCACAACACAGGGTATTTGCTTCTCATGAGGTGCTACCTCGAAGAAGTTCAAGTATAGAAAAGTCACGAAAGGGGAACGGCAGACCACGATGAAGTCTTCGAGGAGTTGCAAGAAGGGGTCGGTGTGCGGGATGAGATTGGGGGGAACAAAGCATTTTGTGGGAGCAAATCCTCCGTTATAAATGTTGAAACACACCGCCGCGAAAGCGGGCGCGATATCAGACGTGACGCTTGTTTCCTCTCTGTCCTTGTTCCAAGAGAACATCCGTGTCGATTGCAGTTGTTCAATGACGAAAGCGCGAATTCGCGTCAGTTGATCTATAGACAGATTGTGAAAATCGAGGTATCCCACGTCGGCGCTGCGCAGAAACGGCGTCACCGTGTCCATCAGGGGTTCGTCCGGAAGCTCGCTGAAGAAATCGCGGAGTCGCTGTTCGAACGCTCCCTCTTCCATATGCCTCATACATCTGGCCGCAACTTCGAAGTAGACTGCGT